>CAWFHD010000003.1:0-4800000 GCA_963815475.1 uncultured Solibacteraceae bacterium
CGTTTTCTGATTCTGCCCTGGGTGACGGTGCCTCACTTGGCCTCGCACCTGCTCGGCCGCATGGCGCGCCTGCTGTGCCGATTGGGAGCGCCTTTACGGGCACCCCATCTATTTTCTGGAAACCTTCGTGGACCCGGAACGGTTTCGCGGAACCTGCTACCGGGCGGCGAACTGGGTGATGCTGGGAAGAACGACGGGGCGTGGCAAAGACGATCATACGAATCGGGCAGAACCGCTCGATCAAAGAAGTGTTGGGGCTTCCCGTGAACCGGCGGTTTCGCGAGCTACTGCAGGAGGCTGGGGCATGAAACCGCCCGACCCAGAGGGCCTTCCACGAATCGACGTTTCCACGGAGGAGTTGAAGTAGCTGCTGGAACAGGCCAAGCAGCAACCGTTGCCGGAGGAAGGCTATCACAAACTGAAAGCCGCGATCCGCACGCTGGGCTATGTTACCGAACTGTTGGAGAAGAAGGAAACGACCCTGGCGGCACTGCGCGAGTTGTTGTGCCCAGCCAGCACCGAGAAAACCGACAAGGTGCTGAAGCAGGCAGGTATCGAAACGGGCGAGAAGAAACCGAGTGCAGAAAGCGCCACGAAGAAGCCGAAGGGCGAGACGGCTGGGCACGGGCGCAATGGCGCGGTTGCGTATCGCGGGGCAACCAAGATGCCAGTGCCGCACGCGTCTCTAAAAGGCGGAGATCCCTGTCCGGACGCGCATCCAGTGACAAAGTTTCTGCTCAGCGCTGTCCCGGGGTGATGCTGGTCTGAGGGGGCAGGCACCACTGGCCGCGACCGTCTCTGAGTTGGAAAAGCTGAATGTAACCTGTGCGGGAACGTGTAACGGCCGAAGCTCCGTCCGAGGCCGGTGAGAAGAAGTACGACGAATCGGCTGCCGCCATGATCGCCCTGCTGCGCTATGGCAGCGGGGTCCCATGGGATCGGACGGAAGGTCTGGAAGCGAACCTCGGAATCCCGCTCCCGCGGCAACACAATGCAAGGCATGGCGCGGACCGCGCGCCCGCTCCAACCAGCCCTGGAGGAACTCAACCGCCAGGCCGCGCAAGCTGAAGTAGTGCACAATGATGACACTTCCATGCGCGTGCTGTCGCTGGACCGGGATGCGGATATCTCGCCGGAGCGGACCGGCGTGTTCACCAGCGGGCTGGTGTGGATGGCCCAAAAACGCCAATTGCGCTGTATTTCACCGGGTGCAAACACACGGCGAAAATCTCGCGGAAGTATTAAAACTGCGATCTCCCCGACTTGCCACCCATCCTTCAAATGTGCGATGCCCTCTCGCGCAACGTGCCGAAAATCGTCGAGACGGTAGTAGCCAACTGTAATGCGCACGGCGGACGGAATTTTGTAAAGGTCGACAGCGAACTTTCCTGAGCCGTGCCGATTTGTGCTGGAGAGTTTCCGCGAGATTTACCGCCATGATGCGGGGGCGCGGAAACAGGGCATGTCAGCGGAGCGACGCCTCGCCTTCCACCAGGAGCACAGTACGCCTGTCATGGACAAACTGCACGCCTGGCTCGGGACCCAGTTCGACGAAAGGCTGGTCGAACCGAACTCTGGATTGGGGAAGGCGATCTCGTACTTACTCAACCACTGGCAGAAACTGACGCTCTTTCTCGAAAAGCCGGGCGTACCCCTGGACAACAACATCGTGGAAAGGGCCCTGAAGAAGGCCATTTTGCATCGCAAGAACTCGCTGGTTTACAAAACCCGGAAGGGCGCGCAGATGGGGGACCTGTTCATGAGCCTGATCCACACCTGCGAGCTCAACGAGGTCAATGCATTCGATTACCTCACGGAACTGCTGCGGCACGTTGAGGCATTGAAGCAGAACCCATCGGAATGGATGCCGTGGAACTATCGCGATACACTGGCTCGGTTGGTGACCTCCGTTGCCGCGTAATATGATGAGTGCTGCATGGCCAAAAAGGATCGTCTGCGGCCCGGCGGGAGCGCCTCGCGAAAATGGCCGAAGGGCGGGCTCTTAACGTAGCAAAATCGAATAGGGGTTTTGGGCCACCCATGGAACCGGGTGAAATGGTCTCGCGCTGGACGCTACAGCTGCGTTTCCACGGATGACCTATTGCGGGTTCACGCCCGCGGCGATGCGGCGTGACGGGGCGATTGGCGTCCCTTCTTTAAACTTAAGAACCGGCGGGATCACGGTTTGAGCGGTAGCAGAGTCGGTTTCTTCGGGCCGGTGCTGACGCTCCCCGCAAAGAGCCCGTGCACAGCCGACCAGCCTTTAAACTCCACGACACCGATTTGATGACCTTTGGGATCGGTGATCTCGATCTCGGGTGCCCCATTTGACTCGATGCCGAATACTCCGCGAGATGTGCCGTTCTCATCCACCAAAACGAATTTGTGAGCCCGACTTTCTTCTGGAATTACCAGTGTCTGCGCAAGAACCGGGGCAGGTGTGGAGTAGCGACTCGCGAAGCCACCAATGAAACCAGCGGCCAAGGCGAGGGTGATTGTGAATTTGGTGCTCATAGCCTTAGTATCCGACTTTCGCTTTAGTGCGTGAAAGATTGCGGTAAGAAGTCGGGGGCCGCGCGTCCTGAGCCCGGAAGCCCTGGCCTGACGATTACCGGCCGCCTGCAATGGCTGGAATGCTACCCTATTTCGCAAAGCTCTACCGGGACATTCTGCATGAGCGAGTCCGCGTGGACTGGTGCACGTCTGACACAGGCAAACCGTTGGGGCGGCCGGAGACCGCGGGACTCCACGCCGCCGAGGTTCGGGAAACTGCTTCGTTGGGCTGTCTCCAAGCAAGAGACTGCCCGGTGATTGGACAAGCGGGGTCAGTTCGGTACGCCGCATTCCGACGTCGATTCCCTGGAGAAGTGGTTTCCCAGAGGCTCCTGCGCAGCCTTGCCGATTGACCGGCCAATCTTTCCTCAGTTTTTGTCCGCAGCGATTTGCTGGAGTTGTTGATCGACGTCCAGCAGGCGTCTGTCAAGGCGCTGGAGGCGGCGACCGCTCTTGCCGTCGGAGAACTGGCGCCGGTACATCTCCAGAAGGTGCCGCGTAGCCGCGAGTGACTGGCGGATTCCGGGGAGGTCGGTCGTGGCGGTAGAAACGGAGAGAGCGGGGATGCAGTAAGGCTGAGGTGTATTGTGGCGGGCCCGGTAGAACTCGCGCTGCAAATCAGGTTGGGTGACCTTCAGATAGCGAAGGGTCATGCGGATGTCTTTGTGCCCCATCAGTTCTTTCAGAGCAGGCAGGCTAACCCCGCAGCGGAGCATGTCCGAGGCCCAGGTGTGGCGCAAGCGGTGAGGCGAGATCGGGCTCGTGTCGGCACAGCCTGCTCGCTTGGCAAAATCGGCCAGTGCGACGCGCAACGTTTGAAACAGTGCAAACCGGCGGCCCACGCGAGGCAACAGGAATCCTTCAGATTTCCTGAGACGCGCCGGAGAAGCTTGCGCACGCAGCTCCAGAATGCGCGATAGCAGGCGCAGTCCTTCCGAATCGAGAGGCACCAGGCGCTCAGTGTGAAGCTTGCCGAGGGGAACGTGCAGTGCCCATTGTTCGGGCCCGAGATGACGTTGACAATCGATTGGTAAGTGGATGCATTCTCCGATCCGGATCCCCGTGAGGCGAGCCAACAGGAGCGCATTGGAATATAGGCTGTCGGTGCGGCGCAATTCCTCTTGCAGTAGTCGATCATCTTCCGGAGACAGCGGCCTGGGGAGATACTCGGGGCGAACCGGAAAGTCTTCGCGGATGATAAGACCAGGCTGGAGGCGATGCCCCTGGGCAGTCAAGTCGTCGAGCAGACGGCGAAGACAGAGCAAGCGCTGCTCGCGGGTATGGTTGCCCACCGGCGGACGTAACTCGCAAAGCCAGCGGAACCAGCCCAGCATGTGGGGATCGCGGCGGAGTTGGGAGAGTCGACGGACCTCCGGGAAGGTGGCGCGAAGATAACCAACGAAGCGGCGGGCAACGTATTGGTACTTGACCACGGTGAAGGGCTGCAAAGTCAGCGAAAGGGTCTGGACGTGTGTTTCGAAAATCTGTTCGAGGCTCTGTCTGGGCTGACTCATGGCATCCTCGGAGTCAAACGCGCACGATTGGCGACGGCGCGGGTATATTCGCGCCAGACGTCCTGGGGAGCAAGTTGGACATAGAGCATGGTGGTGTGAATCTGCGAATGTCCCATGAGATGCTGGAGCGCGGGTAGGGAGATGCCCGCCCGCACCATGTCTGCTCCGAAGGTATGTCTAAAACGATGGGGGTTGGCCGGCGCGACTTGACTGCTTCGTCGATGATGGCGAAACAATGAGCGGAGCCCGGCAGTCGTCATAGGTTGACCGCGTCGACGGCCTTTGAGGGAAACGAACAGACAAGGAGAGTTGGCCAGCGGCCGTTCCAGGCGGAGATAGCTTTGCAGTACATCCAAGATCTCCCCGGGCAGTGGCAAGGTGCGCTGCTTCTTGCCCTTACCCAGAACGTGCAAGAGGGCGTCGGCGAGTTTCAGATCTTCGAGTTGGAGGGACAGGATCTCACAGGAACGTAGGCCATCGAGTAACATCAAGCCCACTACGGCCAGATCGCGGAAGGTACGAAAGCTGGCCCAAAACTTCGCGACTTGCTCTGCAGACAGGGGCAGGATAACGCGTCGAGGTTGCTTGAGACGGAGACCAAACGCAACGGTGCGATGGGGACGGCCGTAGCCGACCGGGCAGCGCGTCGTATAGGGACGCTGGAAATGGGAATGGCCAGCGGAAATCTCCTGTCCGTAATGGAACCGATACAAGCAACGAATGACGGTCAAACGATGATTTACGGTTGGCGGTGTGGGCTTCGGCTCCTGATCGAGTTGGTGACGGACGTAGTCGAGTAGGGTGGACTCGGTGACCTCCGACAGAGGCAGTGGCAGCGCCGGTTCGCTCCACCAGCGGGCGAAGTGTAGCAGGTCATAAGCGTAAGCACGTAGGGAACGCGGGGACAGTTGGCGAATGTGCTGACCATCGAGGAAGGCATTAGCCCAACCGATCTCCTGGCCCTGCTCATCGAGCAAGCGATAGGGAGAAACACTGGCCAAAACGGAGGGGCGATAGACCAAGAAAAGTTTCATAGTGGGCGTGCCTGTTGGAGACAGCAGGTGAAATCGGAGGCTGTGGCGCCGGCCACGAAGTAGCTGTTGGGGTCGTGCCCCGCCGGCAACTGGACGATGCGGGCGGTTACGCCGACATTGGCGAGGCGTTGTGCAAACCCGTGAGAGGCGTGCTGGCCAGCTTGGTTTTCATCGTGGTCGAAGACAAGATAGACCAGGCGGCCCGCTCGATCGGAAAGCTGATGGAATTGAGACGGGGTCAGGTGGGTGCCAAGCGCGCAGGTGGTGTTGCGAAAGCCCGCCTGCCACAGTACGGCGAGGTCGAACAGGCCTTCGACCAAGATGGCCGTTGGAAAATCGCCGACTGACTCCCAGGCAACCAAGCTACCCTTGGAGCGCGGCAACAAGCGGTGCGGGAAGGCGGCACCAATACTGCGGCCGTACAGGTTGACAATCCGGCCAGCGTAACTGCAGGGGAAGATGATGCGCCGGCAGAAAGCGTCGCGTCCTTGCCTGTTGATCAGGCCGGTGTCGAACAGCAGATCGAATGGATATCCCCAGCCGGCGAGGTGGTGCCGCAAGTTTCCGCCGGGCGCATACCCGATACCAAGGTCTTCGATGAGTGTGGGATCGTGCAATCCACGGTATTCGAGATATCGGGCCGCTTCCGAATGACGATGGAGTTGAAGCTGATAGAAGGCGAGCGTCTGTTCCATCAACTGCGAAGCGGGAGCCGGCATTAGTTCCTGTTCGAGATGTGCCACACTTTGTCGAAACGGTAGGTTGAGGAAGAGTTGGACAAAGCGGATCAGGTCGCCGCCCCGGCCACACCCGTGGCAGTAGAACAGGTTCTTATGGGCATTCACGTAGAAGGACGGGCGCGTGTCCTGGTGTAAAGGGCACAACCCGACAAGTTCCTGCCGCGTGCCGGCACGACAAGGCTTCCAGTTGTGACGCTGCAAATACTCCAGCAGTGAAATGCGGTGTTTGAGCCGCTCCAGATCGTTGGTCATCGCGCTGTTTTCCCTTCAGGGATGAGCGTAGGAGAAAAGCAGCGGTATTCCCAGGCAAGGATGGTGGGCGGCCCGCTATTTTTAAAGGCGCAAGGGCCAGACCCGTGCGAGAAATGGAAATATGGTGTGCCAGCGCAATGGCAGCGAATCGTGAACGAGGGTCTCGGTTCTGTCGAACCATGCGCTTATGGCTAACATCGTGCGGCGCAAGTAAGAAAACGGCGGTTTAGAAGAGTCCAGTCTCTGGAACCATCGGCGCAACGTGGAGGGATCGGCTATGCGATCGGGGTCTTTGACCGCCGGCGCCGCGGCTTCCCAGCAGCAGCCTTCTACGAAGTAGCGCCGCAGCGCCTGGCTGCGTGCAATCAGGCTGTAATGGCCGTAGGGCGGCGAGAATGGCGGCAGGAAAGTGAACGTCTTTCCACATTGGTTGCAGAGACCGCGGCGAATCCCAATCCAATCATGGTGTGCATCGTGAGCCTGTTTGCGCCGACGACCGTGACCCACGATCGAATCCTGCTCACAAATCGGGCACCGGCGCAGAATGATATCCGCGCCCGCCTCGGCCCAATCGGCTTCGAGGTTGCCCTGGGCGGGGGAAAGTGAGATAACCAGTATCGTGACCGTGGGGGTCCCGCTCCCGACGTTGGCCTTTCCCAAGATCCGAACTCGAGCGCGGGGCCTTCACCTCCCGAGTAAAAATCCCGACTGGAAAAGAATAACGCCTTTCGACTGGCACACCCTCTTCTGCCACGATTAGCCGGTTAATTGCCGAAACCTCACTGCGGACTGAAGTCCGCAGCAGACTAAAGCCTGCCCCACGGGAAATCGATTCGGGTAAAATTGACGCGCATTTGACCGATGAGTGTAGGCAAGCGGACCAGTTTGTCCGCGCGATTGTGAGCGCGACGGCGTTAAGCGGGCGGGAGGGCTGCCTTGTCAGGTTGTGATGCCATCGCCAAATCGCACACAAAACTTTGAAGGCAGTAATGAGAGAATTACCATGAACTCCGCACAGAAAAGAGCACTTGAGATCGCTGTTAACAGACTCTTTCACATCGGCACGGCTTCGATGTCGATGGAAGACCGAAAGCTTGTGCTGAATGCCGCTGGTCTTGAAAAGCCGCCCGCCGATGGCGCAATGCCCTGGCAAAAGATCCTGGTCGACGCCATCGCCAAAGATGGTTTCTTCGCGGAATGAGGGCGTCCATGCGCCGATCAGTCGCGAGTTCCACTAGCCGGCCTGAGCCGATTGCATTCCGCCGCTACTTGACTGCCCAATGAGCTGCGTCAACCCAGCGGAGTAGGTATTCAGGCCGTGTTGTAGAGCGAAATTGAAATCATCGGCAGCGCCCGGAACCGTGACTTGCGTTCCGATGTGCGCATACAGTGGCGGAATCGGGACTTTCGGCACCAGGTCCTTAGGATTCACGACGCGCACCACATTTGCAGCGGGAGGCAGCCCATGAATGGGCGAGAAAACCGCAGGGCCAGCGAAGGTCCAGGTGAACGCCTCGGGATGGTGCACGCCCATGATCAGGGCGACTGCCGCGCCCAGACTGTGGCCCGTGATGTAGACTTTGGCGTTTGCCGAGGAGGCCGTGTTCCACGCGTTCTGCAAACTCACTGCGATGGAGTTCCAAACGTCGCTGAAGCCATGGTGTATCCACCAGGACTGCTGCGCGACCGGCTGAGCAATCGCGGTGAAGTCTTCCAGCCACTGGTGCTGCGTTTCGGTGCCGCGAATTGCGATCACGGAAATGTCGCCCTTTCTCACTACTACGCCCCAATCGGAGTTCTCGGTAACGACCCATTTCGCCAGCCCGGAAGCGGTTTGCCGATCGACGATGGATTGGTCGACAGTGACGATGCCAGTCTGCTCCCAGCCGTCCGGCAGTGTCGGTTGCTCGGCCCAGGAAAGTTGGTATGCAGTATTCGTGATGGGCAATAGAACGTCACGCGCGAAAGCGGCATCGAAATTCATAGCTTGAATTCTACTCCAATCTCAAGGCTCGCTGGTTCCAAGAGCCACCGATCCAGAAATCAATGCGGTAGCCTTTTGGCCTTCTTCCCCAGCGCGGCGAAGGCGGCACGGAAGATTTCGTCGGGTATCAGTTCGGGCGTGAGCAGTCTTTGGAAAACGAGGCCTTCGGTTAAAGCGTGCATGACGCGCACAAACTGGCCGGCGGGCATGGGGAGATCCTCTTCTTTCGTGACAGAACGAAGCCATTGTTCTCCGAACGCATAACTTTGAGCCGTGAACTCCGCAACCTTGACGCGCAACTCCTCATGCGTGAGGGCGTAGGCCAGACCCGTGAGACGACCGACCGCAGCCGCTCTTCGGTCCGGAATCGCGGCGAGTGTGGCGTCGGCCAGGGCACGCATGATTTCGGGGAAGGTCGCCCGAGGTCGCACGTTCGGTTTGATCGGAGCCCAGTAGGTCTGGCCCAGAGCAAGAAACAGTTCATCGCGGTTCTTGAAGTTGCCGTAGATCGCTCCGGTAGTCATGCCAGCCCGCTCCGCAATGGCTTCCAGAGTTGCGTGCTCGTGACCTTTTTCGCGGATCAGTGAACGGGCCGCTTCCAGCAGCTTGGCGCGGGTGCGGTCGCGCTTATCGCCTTTGGGCTGGCGGCGGGAAGAATCGGGTTCGGCTACCATCCTTTATAGTTTACATATTTTATAATTAAGTTATTTTATAATTACCATATATTTTGGACGAAGAGAAGGGTGATTTGTTGAAAATGAATACACCAAAGAGCGCAGGACACGCGGCAGATGGTTCGCTAAATGGAATTGCACTTGGCCGCTTCGCACCCTTGCGCGAGGCTTTCTCCGCGAACTTTGCCTCCGGGAATGAAGTGGGCGCAAGTTTCTGCGCGACGGTAAACGGTGAGACGGTGGTGGACCTGTGGGGCGGTTGGGCCGACGAAGCGCGGACGCGCGCCTGGCAGTCCGATACGATCGTCAATGTCTACTCCACCACGAAAACCATGACGGCCCTGGTAGCCCTTCTGCTGGCCGACCGCGGCGAGTTGGATTTCGAGGCGCGGGTGCCTCGCTACTGGCCGGAGTTCGCTGCCAACGGAAAGGCGGAGGTCAAGGTCAGCCACCTGATGAGCCACTCGGCGGGCCTGCCGGACTGGCACGAGCCGATTACAAATGGCGACCTCTACGACTGGGAGAAGGCCACCGGTTTACTCGCGGACCAGGCGCCCGACTGGGCGCCGGGAACGGAGCCGGGCTACCATTCGGTCACGTTCGGCTACCTGGTGGGCGAGGTGGTGCGTCGCGTAACGGGGCGCTCCTTGGGGACGGTCTTCCGCCAGGAAATCGCGGAGCCGATGGGCGCTGACTTCTACATCGGCCTTCCCCCTTCGGAGGATGCGCGGGTGGCCGATCTCATCCCGCCGCCCGGCCCACCCGAACGGCACATCTCCGTGGACGTGATGGCTACGCGAACCAGAGAATGGCGTGGCGCCGAAATACCCGCGATCGGTGGCACAGGCAACGCTCGAGCCATTGCCGAGATCCACGCCATCCTGGCGAACGGCGGTGTCGCCAGGGGCAAACGTTTTCTCTCCGAAGCGGGATGTCGCAGGGCGCTGGAGGTTCAGGTGTCGGGGCGCGATCGCATTCTCGGATTCCCGATCCGCAACGGGCTGGGGTTCGCGGTCTCCGGCGGCGTGTTCAGTTTTCCCAACCCGGGCACGATTTATTGGGGAGGGTATGGAGGATCGCTTGCGGTCATCGACATGGATGCTCACACCTCCATTGCGTACGCGATGAACAAAATGCTCCAGACCCGCGATGACAAGCGCGGCCTGGGACTCGCCATGGATCTCTGGAAGGCGCAGGGGCTGACCTAGACCCGCGCGGCAGAAGTGGCAGGCCAAGCGCCCCGATGAGTCGGGGCGCGGCAGACAAAGTATCTGCACCACAAACGTATTGACAAATAAATTTGTCAATGCTCTAATAGGCCAGAATGCTGGCTGTTGAGGTGATCGACGATCCGGCGGCCGCGGTGGTGGCGCTCGATCCCGTGAGGTCCCGTCTCCTCTCGGAGCTGGCGGAACCGGCTTCGGCCGCGACGCTGGCGGGGCGGATGGGGGTCGCACGTCAGAAGATTAACTACCATTTGCGGACGCTCGAGGAACACCAGTTGGTACGGGTGGCAGAAGAGCGGCCGTGGGGCGGCCTGACAGAGAGACTGATGGTGGCGACGGCGTCGTCGTACATCGTGTCGCCGATGGCGATGGGGGCTGCGGCGGCGGACCCGGGTCGTAGCACGGACAGGCTGTCGGCCAGCTATCTGATTGCGCTGGCGGCAAGAATTGTGCGCGAGGTGAAGGCGTTGCTGGGGAGGTCTGGGGAACTCGACAAGCGGTTGCCGACACTGTCGGTGGATACCGTGATCCGGTTTCGGTCGGCTGCGGATCGGGCTGCGTTTAGCAGAGATTTGGCGGGCGCCGTGGCTGGGTTGGCGGCACGGTATCACGATGAATCGGCGCCGGGGGGACGGGCGCATCGACTGGTTGTGGTGGCGTATCCGTTGCCGGGGAAGGGATCGGCGATGCACGCATGAGTGCGTGCTCCATAGACAACACATTAGGAAGACGAAGGAGCGATTATGAGCGTGAAGAAGGAAGAATCGGGACGTAGGTCGATTGCGGTTGAGGTCGAAGTAGCGGGCACGCCGGAAGAGGTCTGGGAGGCGATCGCTACGGGACCAGGGGTGTCGTCGTGGTTCGTGCCGACCGAGGTGGATGCGGCCGCGGGAACGTGGACCTCGCACTTCGGGCCGGGGATGGACTCCGTGGCTAAAATCACGGCGTGGGATCCGCCACGGAGGGTCGCGGCAGAGAGTTCGGGCTTGGGGCCGGATGCTCCGCCTATGGCGACGGAATGGACTGTGGAGGCGCGCGCGGGTGGAAAGTGCGCGGTCCGGGTAGTCCACAGTCTCTTTGCCAGCACGGATGACTGGGATGACCAGCTCGAGAGCATCGAATCGGGGTGGCCGGCATTTTTCCGAATTCTGGGACTGTACCTTTCGCGATTCCGCGGACAACGGTGCTCGTACTTCAATGTGATGAGCATTGTACCGGGCACAGAAGAGCCGGTTTGGAAGTCTCTCAGCAGCGCGCCGCTGAAGGGCACAGTGGAGATGATGAAAGACTCAGATCACGCATTCAAGCTGGTTCGGCTGGAGGCGCCCGCGCCGGGATTCGCGCTGCTGAACACTTGCGGCATGGGATCGCAGGTGATGGCGGCGATCACCTTCTATTTGTATGGGGAGCAGGGCGCGGCCGCGGCGGCGCGCGGCGAGGAGTGGTGGCAGGCGTGGATGAAGGAGCAGTTTCCAACTACGGCTTGAGGAAACATCTGCTGGGGAACCTTCGGGACCGGAATCGGCACTCACAACCAACTGTTCGGCCGGCGCAGTTCGGGTTAGCGCGAGAGACCCGCAGTCTGGGACCGGAGTACAGTAGAGCACATGGAACCTGTGGACGAGGGGCGGCGCGGCCTGCTGAAGGGACTTGCGGGTCTGCCCGTGGTTGCCGCCGCCACCGCGGCCGAGCCGCAACAGCCGACGCGAAAATCCGAGCTGTTTAACGCCATCCAGATGGGGCCGCATACGATTTTGGATGAAGGCATCGAGCCCTGTCTGGACCTGATTCAGGAAACGGCTGGGATCAACGCCCTGATGATTTACAGCCACACCTATCACGGCGACATACGGAAGCCCGCGCAGATGCTGGCGCCGGACCACGGCAAACCGCCGCGCGAGATGCGCAATCGCAGGCTGCCGGCAGTCTGGGTGAAGCACCACGAGCAATACTTCAAAGACACCACGCTGCGCCATCAAATCCCGGACAGCAGCTACGAATACGCGAACCGCGATCTCTTTACGGAAGTGCAGGCGCCGGCCCGCAAGCGCGGCATCAAGGTGTACGCGCGCATTTTAGAGGGGCCGTCATCCACGATTCAGAACCGCTCGAAAGTGGTGACCCGCGACGTGTACGGGAAGGCTACCAACGTTGCCTGCTGGAATCATCCGGAATATCGCGCGTGGTGGAACGCCACCGTGGAAGACCTGTTTCGGACCTACGACCTGGATGGCTTCCAGTGGGGCGCCGAGCGCATGGGTCCCCTGATGAATGTGATTCTGCCATGGAACGATGCGGCGCCCACCTGCTTTTGCGAGTATTGCGTGGCGCGCGGCAAAGCGAACGGAATCGATCCCGAGCGCGCCCGTAAGGGGTTCGAGGAACTCTACAAGTATGTCCGCGGGTTGATGGCCGGTGGGTCGAAGCCGGCCAGCGGTGTGTTCGCCGGTTTCCTGGGGGTGCTCATTCGGTACCCGGAAATCCTATCGTGGGAATACCAATATCGCCTGGGCCGGGAGGAGGTTCAGGCGGGCATGTACCGCACGATCAAGGCGATCAAACCGGGAGCCGACGTGGGCTGGCATGTGGATCATCAGCCTTCGAGTTGGGACCTGGTCTACCGCGCCGAAATGAGTTATGCGGAGATGGCGCCGTACTCGGACTTCATTAAGTTCATCGCCTATCACGACGTGCTGGGGCCGCGGATTCGCTATTGGTATCTGGAGCGGTTCCAGAAGACCATCCTCGGCGAACTTACGTTGGATGAATCGTTGGATCTCTACTACGATTTGTTCGGATACGACAAGAAGACGGAGCCCAAAGTGGACGAACTCGCTAAGAAAGGCTTTTCGCCGGCCTATGTGTATCGCGAAACCAAGCGCAGTGTGGCTTCCGCGGAGGGCAAGACTAAGATCTATCCGGGCATCGGCTTCGACGTACCCTGGGGGAACACTCACTTGGACGCCGACCCGGAGGAGGTCTACCAGTGTGTGCTGAAGGCATTCGAAGGGGGAGGCGCCGGCATCGTGGTCTCCCGGGAATATGAAGAGATGCGCGTGCCGAATCTGAAAGCGGTAGGCCGCGCCGTCCGCGAACTGGCGCTCAAGAACGACCGCACCCCAAAGTAAACGTTATCTCAGGCTTATCCACGAGCTCCTTGGCATTTCCAGCCTGCCTAATGCCCTGTTTACGGCCCACTTACTAACTGTTAACGATTACTATCTAGTACGCGTTCGGTGGAACCTAACTTAAGTGAATATGGCATCAGTACCGCGTGTCCGTAGAATTGCTCCACTATGCAATCCCATCTTGACTCTTGCGAAAACCACGACGGAATGCGCGCCTACGTGCCCCATATCGTCGTCGCGATCGCTTTCTCTCTCTTGTTTCTAGGGTGGGTTCTGTTTACACATAATACCCACGCTCAACCTTTACCGGACCAGGCACATTCGATCGCGGTCCAAAGGAACGCTCAAACATTAGCGTACTACGGGGACGGCCGCCTCAAGGTCCTTCAGTTTTACGCCAATCCAAGCGAAGGCGCCAAGCGCGGCACGCCCGCACTAGTGTGCTATGGCGTCTCGAATGCGGCCAGCGTGACCATTGAACCCTCGTTGGGAGAGACATGGCCCTCCACCAGCCGCTGCATCGAAGCGATGCCAGCTCAAGATACCGAATACAAATTGACCGCCCGCGATGCTGCCGGTCACGAGCAAGTTCAGACGGTCATGCTGCGAGTGAAGCACTGACAGCCGCATCACTGGAATGTAACTGTGAAGGGGCCAGGCGAGCCGGCACGATAAAGCTGCCCTTCAATATCCGCACCGCCCAGTCTGCGGTGAAGGACAGGTCGACCGCAGGTTGATGAGGCCTAACTCCGGCGA
Organism: uncultured Solibacteraceae bacterium; assembly: GCA_963815475.1. Lineage (GTDB taxonomy): Bacteria > Acidobacteriota > Terriglobia > Bryobacterales > Bryobacteraceae > Sulfopaludibacter. The sequence continues at coordinate 13,862 of CAWFHD010000003.1, forward strand.
GACGGTTAACAGCGAGTTGAAGGTTGTAGGGGAGCCGCAGACAAAGGTCGCCGGAGGAGAAAGCTGGCCGCTAGGCGGACACTGTTGAGGACTGATCCAGCAGTCCGATCACACCGCTGATTATCAACAGAATGATGACATCGGTAATCTCAGCCGAGCGGCCGGGAAGATAAACCTGCGCCAGGCGGAGCGCAAATACCAGGGCTCCGCACACAGGCACAGCGATTTTCCACGAACATCCGGCGCGCACCGCAAGCCAGACCAAACTCCCATAGAGGAAAGTCTTCTCCAGGAACGACTGGACGTTGAGGGCAATCGAGCCATGGAGAAAACCTTGGAACGGCACCCACGTAAACGGCCGGGCGCTGGAGGAAAAGTGAAATGGCTCCAGCGCCTGAACGATCACGAGAATGACAAACAGGACGAATACCACGGCCATCCGAATGGGGAGACGCGAAAGGAAGCCGAACCAACAGATCACCGCGATCGCCGCGCCCAGCACCTCCGCCGGCGACAGGATCGCATCGAGGATCACGATCCGAGAACTCAGCAGGAGCGCGACCGAAAGCGGGAATACTATTTGCCTCCATGCGCTGTCGAAGAGTTCGTCCAAGGCCAGTGCCAGGACCAGCCAGATGACGGTGTGCCGGAACAGATTCAGCGGCGGCAATTCGGGCGACACCAGCAACGGCCTGACCGCGTGCCAATACTTGTGCAGGTCTATGACGGGGGCGTACGGGAACAGCCGGTAGCCGAGCCAGCAGACCAAGATCAGACTACTCGATGGATGTCTTCGGATGGGCTGGAGAAGGTCGGCGCCGAATCTCTGGTGAAGCAACACTCCGGCCCCCGCGCCCACGAAGCTTCCTATGCTGTTGGAACATATATCTGCCAGCGATGTCTCACGTCCGGGAACATAAAATTGCAAGAGCTCCATAGTGGTGGAAAGAAGCATGCCGGCGAGAGTCACAGCGGCGACCTGCCACACGGCGACGCGGCGGCGCAACGCCTGGATGGCAAAAAAGCCGAACGGCAGATACAACAGAATATTGGCGACGAAGTCTCCGCGGCTATCCTGCAACTTATAGGTATCCGCCAGGGCCCGGAATGGCGAACCGGTCCTGGATTCGAAAGCAAACGGGTAGAGGCTCCCGTAAGCGATGACCATGACCATCGCGAGGGTGATTAGCGTAAAGGAAGCCGCAAAGCGGCGCTTGTGAAGGGGCGGCACTCGTCGAATCAATTTAGCAGGATACTATCCTTCAAAGCATGACACAAAAGGCCGAGGAATCGTGGCATCGACGATGGGCAGGGCAAACGTCCAAGGCTGAGCCGCCGGCCCGCGGTGTCGGTAGTCCCCTGGATACATAATCATTGGTACTATTCGTTTACTAACCATTGACGATGACGATTCTTTGGCCAAGGTGGCGTAATATCTTGGTCAATTATGCTGATTGAGCTGGATTCACGCTCGCAGATCGTGCCGACGAAATCGCTTCTGCCTTACCTGTTTGGTTTGACGGCAGTTATCGCGGCTACCATGATGGCATTGATGGCGAAGCCGGTCTTTGGAGAAGTCCAGCCTTACGTCATTTATATTCTCCCGGTTATGGCGGCGGCGACGTACGGTGGGCTGCTGCCGGGGTTCACCGCGGCGATCGCTAGCACGCTCGCGATTGTTTTTGTCTTTCTGCCTCATGGCTTCTTGAACTCGAGTTCGGAGTTGCTGCTGGTTCTTTTCCTGCTGGACGGTCTGTGTATCAGTTGGCTGGGAGAACAGATGCGGGCCGCCATCGGAATCTCTCAGCGAGCTCAAAAAGAAGTCCAAGAGGCACACGAGCGCCAGCAGAGAATTCTCAGCTCTATATCGGACGCATTTGGCGCGCTCGATGGTCACTGGCGCTTCATTTATGCAAACAAGAATCTGGCTTCGCTCGCCGGAAATGAATCGAAGACATTAGTTGGTGAAGAGGTTTGGGCGGTGATCCCCGCCTTTGGCGCGGAAGCCCCAAAGCAGGCGCTTCAGAAGGCGATGGAGACACGCACATCGGCTACTTTCGAAGTGTTCGTACAGCAGGTGAACCGCTGGTATGAGACCACGGCATACCCACTTGAGTCAGGCCTCTCCTTCTATAGCCGGGATATCACTGCGCGTTTAGATGCTGAACGTGCGCTTCGAGAGAGCGAGGAACGGCTTCGGCTGGCGCCGGAAGCTGCCATGGTAGGCACCTGGACCGAGGATGTTCAAAACCATCAGCTACTCTGGTCGCTGGAACTGAGAAACATCTTTGGGCTTTCTCCGCAATCCTGCTCCGGGACCGAAGAGGAATTCCTCGATCTGATTTACCGCGACGACCGGAACACAGTGAGGGACGTGTTTGCGCGTTGCAAGCGGGATCAGATGCCTTTTGAGACGGAAGTTCGCTTCTTCCGTTCGGCTGAGGAGACCCGCTGGATTCTGATTCGAGGCCGAGGATATGCGGACGAAGCCGGACGGCCATCGCGATTGGTCGGAATCGGGATCGATATCACGGTTCAAAAACAGAATGAAGAGAAGCTACGGCACACTCAGAGGCTTGAGAGCCTCGGCGTGCTCGCAGGCGGGATTGCGCACGACTTCAATAACCTGCTGCAAGTGATTATGGGCAACGCCAATCTGGCCACGCGCATGCTCGCGCCTCATCATCCGGCAATTGCGCCCCTGGAAGAGGTGGAGCTCGCAAGCAACAAGGCGGCTAATCTCACCCGGCAGATGTTGGCATATTCCGGCAAGGGCCACGTGGAGACCCAGAGACTTCAGATGTCGACTGTCATTCGGGATATTGAGCGACTGGTCCGTTCGGTGATACCGAAACATGTCGGTCTTAAAATCGATCTCAGGGCGGAACTGCCGTTCATCGAAGCGGATTCGGGCCAAATGCAACAGGTGATCATGAATCTGGTGATCAACGCCGCGGAAGCCATTCCCAAGGACCGGCAAGGAACGGTTTGGGTGCGCGCATATCCTCAATGCCTTACCGAGAAAACGATCGACAGCGGAGCCGGAGAGGGACAACTGCCGCCGGGCAACTACATCACTATCGAAGTAGAAGACGACGGTATCGGGATGAGCGAAATAACCCGCGCAAGAATCTTCGAGCCATTCTTCACGACGAAGTTCCTCGGCCGCGGTCTAGGGTTGGCAGCCGTGCGTGGAATCATCCATGCCCACAAAGGCACATTGCGTGTAGACAGCAAACCCGGGAGCGGCACTCGCTTCCAAATACTTCTGGCGGCCGCATTTAACGGGGATCAACGCACCGAGGACGAAGCAGGCGCCACGTCGGATGTTCGCGGCGAGGGAACCGTTCTGGTGGTGGATGACGAGCGCTCGGTTCGGCAGTTGGCTGGCAATATTCTCGAGACTTTTGGGTACTCTGTGCTGATGGCCGAAGATGGATACGCGGCAGTCGAACTGCTGCGGCGCTGCCCTACGCCCCCGGGGCTGGTGCTGCTGGATCTTTCGATGCCAGGAATGAGCGCGCAACAAACCATTGAGCAGCTCCGCTTTTTCCAACCGGACATCCCGATTCTCCTGTCCAGCGGTTACGATGAGGACAATGTTCTTCGCATGGTTGACAACGGTCACCTGTTTGGATTTGTTCACAAACCGTATACGCCCTCGCAACTATCGCAAAAAGTGAAGGCTGGGATCGCGAAGAACACGGTCACTTCCGGTGTCGCGCCTGGAGGCGGCGACCGACGGCTTGGCCGATCGATCGACAGAGAGCCCGTGCGCGGATTCCAGGTTCACTAGTCGAGGGTGCGACATATTTATTAGCCACGGATTCACACGGATGAACACGGATAAGAAAGCAACTTGCAACACTTGCAACACAATAGACTTGTGAGAGTGCGGGGCTCTTGGGTACTCTTATAGTTCGATGACCTAACACCGTCGTTGCCTCAGAATCTTTCGGTCTTATGGCGGCGAGCCCGATAAAGTACGACGTTTCTTTCTGTGCCGGATCGAAGTTAACAGGCACGAATATGAAAAACGTCTTGCTCAGCCTGGCAGTCTTATCGGTGGGCACAATCTCCAATCTCGGCGTTGCGCAGCCACACCAATCGGCAACCATTCCGGCCGGCACTGTCATTCGGGTCAGGACTATGGCTCCGATTGCAGCCGATTCAGCCCAGACAGGTGAGAGATTCAGTGGCAGCTTAGCCGATCCACTCAAGAATAGTGGGGGCGCCGTCTTGATTCCCCGCGGCGCCTCCGTCCAACTAACCGCAGTCAGGGTAAAGAAGGCGAACCGAATCAGTGGACGCGACAGGATCGATCTGAAGGTGGATTCGATCACCTTCAGGGGCAGGAACTATTCGGTGGTTACGACCGTGGCGGAATCCAAAGGTGGCGGTAAGGGCGCCAGAACGCTCACGAGAACGGGCATCGGCGCTGGGGCCGGCGCTTTAATCGGCGGTATCGCCGGTGGAGGCACGGGCCTGGCTGTTGGCATGCTGGCTGGTGGCGGCGCCGGCACAGCGGTAGCGGCAGCGACCGGCGGGCATCACCTGACGATCCCACCCGAGAGTGTGCTCTCTTTCCAACTCCAGTCTCCTGTGAGAATGAGATAAAGGGAGCGTCGCAAAGCCGCGGTGTAATCTATCTCCCGGCGGGCGGGTGGGCGGCATCCAGATCCTGAAGCGCTCGTTCCGCCCGCTGGTCGCGCCGCTGCGCGTGCGAGAGGTACAACACCAGCATGCGGCGCGCGGCATCCCAGGACTGATTCTGCAGCCAGTAAGCGGCGAGTGTCCCTGCGCATAGAGGCGTGTCGGGAGAATTCTCGACATAGGTCACGCACTCCCTATCCAGGTGGCGGAGCACCCGGCCGAGCTTGTTCGAGAGCGCGGGGATTTCCGGCGGAGGGCGGCGTAGAAAGATGACCGATTGCGAATCGTCGTAAACCAATCCCCATTCGGCGGTGATCGGGTTAGCCAGCGCGAGCACCAACGGATACATGGCGCCCGAAACGAAGTCCATGGTGTTCATCACCACCACCTGGATGCCGTTGCGGTTGAGCAGTTCCTCACGCGGCCCGGTTACCTGGTCGGCGGGTGAGCCGGCATTGAACAGGATCTGATTGTACTGCCGGTAAACGGTCTCGCTGAGAGCGCGCCCATCGATGAACACGCGCTCTTGCGGCCACATTCTCCAGATCAGATACCCACCCTGTTCGTAGGTATTGAACATGGGGCCGGTGATATGGTGTTCGAGCAGGAAGTCTGCTGCTCCTTCCGGAACGGTCCACGCCGCCACGCGGAGTTGCGAGAAGTTGTCGTGCGCGAAGACTGTCGCGGCTCCGGCTGCCGCCAGAATGGCGGGCGCCCAAGCGAACCCTTTGGGAACTGCCAAGGAGATCGGAAAATATGCGGCAATGAGCACCGGCGCCAGAAATCCGATCAAGGGAGTGTTGCGGAACGCCGTCAGGGATACCGCTGCAAAAGCCGCGAACAGGATCCAGTGTGCGAGCCTCACTCTTCTCCACGAAACAACCAGCACCAATGTCGCGGCATACAGCAGAATGTCGAAACCGTAAGGCGCGCCCCACAACCTGGGTGGTTGCCACTCGACCAGGTTCGCCATCATCGGACTCTGCCGGTACGCGAAAACCGTGGAGACCGCTCCAAACCCATTGGGGTTGAGCCCGGACGCAGCAACTGCGCAAATCGTCACCAGCCAAAAGCGTCGGTTCTCTGGCGCGAACGCCAGCCGACGCCGCAAGATCACGATTTCGACAGCATAGGCAAACAGGACAACCCAGCCCAGCAGGAAGCCTCCGTGACAGTTCGCCCACAGCATCGCCAATGGAGGCAGGGCCCACCAACCGCGTCGTAATTCCAGCAGGAGCAGGAACACAGATACGCCCAGGAAGGTGACCACTCCGGGACGATCGGCCGTGAAGGCCACTAGCACTGAGGCCGTGGCGCATGCCGCCGCAATACCCGCATAGAGACTGGAAGACATCCGCGCGGCGAGGAAGCCCGCCAGACTGCACACGGCAGCGAGCAGCACCGCCCTGCCCAGGATAATGCCGGGGAAACCTGCGGCGCTGTAAACCGCGTACATGAGAACCTGGCTCAACCACTCGTGGGTCAAGTTGAAATGCCGCATTTGCTCCTCTCCGCTGAATGCGGCGGTGTAAGCAAATGGGTCGGGGACTGGCAGGGAGTGGCGTTCCACGATGTATTGTCCGGTTTTCAGGTGCCACCAAAAGTCAGTGTCGGCGATTTGTGTGGAAAAGAGGCCGAGCAGGCAGATTGCGGTCAGGAACAGTGTGGCAACCTTCAGCCACTGATTGGGACACGAAGCAGACGTTGCGATGGGCAATTGCCGTCGGAGATTTCGCCGTCGTCCGGTGGGGCGGATGCTCATGCGGCCAAGCCGCTTCGATGGTCTCGCATACAGACAAATATACGTAAAAGAAACCAGTGGTTGCGGCGCTGGTCGCGGCATTGATCACATGGGTGGGAGTCGGAATTGATAGAATCTTCGTCCATGAGAGCGATGATATTGGGCCTGGTTGTGCTCGCGCCGGCAATCGCGCAGCCGCCGATGTTCACAGATTCCCTTCCAAAGGAAGAATTCGCGGAGCGGCGCGCCAGATTGATGGAGCGCATCGGGGACGGAATCGCTGTTGTCCAGGGGGCAACTGAAGACGCAGCGTATGTAAAGTTCCGGCAGAACAATCAGTTCTTCTATTTGACCGGCGTAGAGTCCCCACGGGGGATCGTCATGATCGATGGCCGCACCAAGATGACGACGCTCTATTTGATGCCGAGGAACGAGCGGGCCGAACGGGGCGAAGGTCCGCTGCTGGCGCCCGGCGACGAAGCGATCAAGCTGACGGGGATTTCGCGCGTGATGGACCGTGTTGAGTTCGCGTCGGATTTGAAGAAGCTGGGTCACGAAGCGCGCGTGGTTTACACGCCGTTCCGGCCCGCGTCGCAGGCGGCGGTTACTCCGGATCGGGTTGCAGTCCATGAAGCCGCGACGGCGGCGGACCCGTGGGATGGGAGGCCATCGCGCGAGGCGGTGTTCCGGCAGAAGCTGCATGACCAGGACCCGAGGCTGGAGATCAAGGACCTTGATCCGATCTTGGATGCGATGCGCAGCATCAAGAGCGCGCGCGAACTGGCGCTGATACGCGAAGCGACCCGGATCGCGGGAGTGACGATGATCGAAGCTATGAAGGCTGCGAAACCAGGAATGCACGAGTACGAGATCGAAGCCATCGGCGACTACGAATTCAAGAAGAACAATGCGCAAGGGCCGGCGTACTTCGGGCTTGTGGCAACGGGCACGAACTCGTTCTGGCCGCACTATCACGCGGCGCAAAGCCGGCTGCAAGAGGGCGACCTGGTGCTCTTCGACTACGCGCCGGACTTTAAATACTACGCATCCGATGTGACTCGCGAATTCCCGGCGAGCGGGAAGTTTAGCCCGGATCAGCGCGAGTTGTACGGCGTGTACGTAAAGCTGTACCAGGCGCTGATGACGTCGATTCGACCGAACGTGACCGCGCGGGCAGTCATCCAAGATGCCGTGAAGAAAATGGACGCGATTCTTTCAAACTGGCACTTTACCAAGGAGAAATACCGGCAAGCCGCACAGCGCTTCGTGGATACGTACCGGAACAGCGTGGGGCGCAGCCTTGGACATCCTGTGGGAATGGAGGTGCACGACGTGCAATCGCCGATGGAGATTCTCAAGCCGGGATACGTCTTCACGATCGAGCCGGCGCTGACAGTGCCCGAGGATCGAATTTACATTCGGCTGGAGGACGTTATCGTGATCACCGAGAACGGATATGAGAACCTGTCCGCTTTCGTTCCCGAGACGATCGAAGAGGTCGAAAAGGCGATGGCGGGCGGGAAATAGCTAAGCTAGACAGGCCATGGCCAGCGCCAACACCAGAACCTTGCGCGACAGTGAAAGCAGCGAATCGGAAAAAGCCCGACACCGAGAATGATCTCGAAGATGTTGCGCCAGTGTGAGTGGTGCAGATCCATCGATCCACAATGTGGACAAAAATCCAACTTGGCATATACGCTTAACATAGTTTTCTCCGAATGCGCGTCAGCTCGATATGCCCGCAACAACACTAGTGATGAGAGGCCGACAATCGTTTCGAATTGTCTGCTTCCGTTGGGTGGAATGGGACCGGCTACAACCTACCTACCAATGATGGCCCGAAACTGGTTGCGCCGCCTATCCGGCGCTTACCGAGGTACAGGACTAATGGTAAGTAAGGTGACAATATTTCGCTCGGCAACGTACTCAAATTCACCGTTATGCCCAGAAAATGTAATAAATGATACGCTACTAATCCGGCAGAGGAGCATGCCGGCTAGTTGACTGGATCACTCGCGTTTTCAATCTGGCGCTGTATGAAGGTGTTGTTGGGAAGAATGACCTTCCAATGCTGCCAGAGCGCCAAGCGGCGTGTTTCGAGGTCCGACGCAAGATCATCCTGACCGGCGAGACGCTCAAGGTGAGCTGCTCCGCCATAGAGGTTGGATAGTTCGGCGGCGTCTTCGAGATTCGTTTCCGGTTGGGGATGGGAAGCAAGAACCTGACGAAGCAGTTCTTCATACAGCGCGGCGCCGTGCTTCACGCGGCCCTCGGCGGCCTCGTATTCTACCAGCGCTCGCATGGTTTCTTCGGCGGCTGAACCGAGCTCGATCTTCGGGGCGGGATACTGCTTGAGGGTGCTGAGCCGACCGAAGGCACGGTCCAGGCGGTTGCGCGCCTCGACCCGCCGGCCAAGCCGCAACAAGGGATAAACGGAAGCCGCGAGCGTTTCGGCTTCATTGCGCATTGTGGAACCGTTGGCCGTTATCTGCGCCAGGCGGCGCAGCGCATCGTCATAAAGGTCCGCGGCGCGGGCCGGCTGGGTGCGCCCCAAAATGCCCGCCAGTTTGGCTTCCGCGAAGAAGACCCGGTTCTGGCTGAGAAAATCATTGGCGTCACGACGTGCCAGATCCTCGGAGATTTTGAGCGCCCTTTCAATGCATTCCGCGGCATCCTGCGGCCGGCCCAGATTAATGGAGTCGTCTTCACCCAGAATCTGGCCTTCGCGGATCAGGGCGAGGGCATACGGCTGCAGCCTTCCGGTCCGCGACTCGCCCGGCGCGGGCTCCAGCATTCGCACGGATTCGCGAACAGCCGCGAGTGCTTCGTCCAGTTCGCCCTTTCTCCGATGCGCCAAAGCGACCACCATTAAAGCGGCCCCGGCCTGCGTCGGCCAATCGGTAGCATGCGCGATCTCGATGGCGCGCCCGGCGATCCGTATCGCGTCGTCGGGCCGGTTGACCTTCATATAGTGGCCGGCGACGTTCATCAGGGCGATAATCACCTGTTGCGCTTCCATCCGATCAGAGGCTGCGTTCAACGGTCCAGTGCTGAGGTATTGGCTGAGGCGCTCCTCGGATCTACCGGCAAATCGCAGCATGTCTTCGGCGCTACCGTTGTCGTCGGCGAGGATCATGCGGTCGTGCGCGATTTGGCCGGCCCGAAGCAAGGCCGTGCGGTTTCCGGGCTGCGACTTCAAAACGGTATCGATGAGCGCTTCCGCAGCTTTGGCAGTCTGGTCCGCCTGTTTCGTCTGCCCCAGGTTCGCCGAGATATTGACGCCCTGCACACGCGCCACGCGCATATAGGCAGCGCCGAGTTCCAATGCCAGGTCGGGTTCCATGCGAACATCCGCCGTAACGCGCCGGAGATATTCCAAGGCTGTATCCACGATCAATTGCCGGGTTTTGGAACTGCCCGGCAACTGCGCCACTTGCACATCGATCTCAAACAGCTTGTTGGCAAGCTGGCGGACGTCGTTGAACCTTCGTTCGGCGATCCGGCGTTCGCGATTCACGATCCACAGGCCTGCCGACAGGCTCACGGCGATTAACAGCGCCGCCACCACGGGCAGCCAATAGCGCCTCAGATACCGGCGCGTGCGGTACCACTCATCATCGCCGCGCGCCTGCACAGGACGCATTTCCAGAACAGCTCGCACGTCGGCGGCAAACTCGTCTACCGACCGGTAGCGATGATGAGGCTCGGGACGGAGCGCCTTCGAGACCACAAAGTCCAGGTCCTCGGGAATGTTTCGGTCCGACCGGCTGGGTGGCGCCACTTCCCCCGTGGCCACATCCCGGACGTTCTCGCGCGGAGTGGCCCCGGTGAGCAGCTTGTAGAGGACGGCCGCCAGCGAGTAGACATCGGTGGCCGTGCTTTGCGCTTCACCTTTCAACTGCTCGGGACTGGCGTAGTTCGGCGTCAGCAACTGTTCGGCGAGTTGGGTGGCATCGCCCGTTTCATTCAGGAGCTTGGCGATGCCGAAATCCAGAAGCTTCGGCTGTCCCGCGGCATCCACCAGGATGTTGCAAGGCTTGAGATCGCGATGGATGATCAATTGACGGTGCGCCTGCGAAACGCCTTCGCAGACGCGCAGAAACAGTTCCAGGCGCTGCTTGATGCCAATGCGCGATGCATAACGGTCGATCGGCAGGCCATCCACATGTTCCATGACAAGAAATGGCCGCCCATCCGTGGTGTGGCCGGCGTCGATGACATGGACGATGGAAGGGTGTTGCAGGGAAGCGAGCAGTTGACGCTCTTTCAGAAAGCGCTCACGCCATCCCGGCCGGTGAATGTCGGCACGGAGCAATTTGATTGCAACCTTCTGCTCGATTTCGCCATCGGCGCGCTCGGCAAGGTAGACCGTGCCCATGCCGCCTTGCCCGATCAGGGACTTGATGCGGTAACTACCGATGAAATCGCCCGTGCTGGGTTCGTGCCGATTGATCAACGAGGAGGCGACGCCCTGCACGATATCGTCGAAGTATGACTCCGCCTCGTCCGCGTACTTGAGGACGGCGGATGCTTCGGCCCGCATCGTGGGGTCCTGGCACTCTCGGGACAATAACTGCTCACGGACCCCCGCGGGCGCCGGTCCGGCGAGGTCCAGGAGCCTTTCGACCTCAGGGTTCACTGCTCGATTTCCTGCCTTAGGCGAATCTGCGCGCTGCGCAGGTCGCGCCGCACGATGTGGACCGGAGCGCCGACGCAATCGGCGATCTCCTCCGCCGTCATGCCGCCGAAGAAACGCATTTCCACCAGTCGCGCTTTCCACTCGTCTTCGCCGGCGAGGGTATTCAGGGCGTCGTCAAGAGACATCAGAATCCGGTCCCGCTCCAGCGCGAAGTCGCAGTTTTGTTCCAGGGCAATGGTGATGCCGGCGCCGCGCTTGGTGGCGGCACGGGCGCGAGCATGATCCACCAGAATCTGGCGCATCACCCTGGATGCGATGGCGAAAAAGTGCCGGCGGTTTTCGTAATCGGTTTTGCTTTGAGCCAGGCGCATGTAGGCTTCGTGGATGAGCGCCGTAGGCTGCAGTGTGTGGTTCTTGGACTCGCGCCTCAAGTAGGCCTGAGCAATGCGGCGCAATTCGTGATAAACAAGCGGGACCAAGTCATCGAAAGCATCCCGGTCACCTACCTTCAAACGGGAGAGAAGACTTGTGATCGCACCATACGAGGGGGCAGTCTGGCCATACGTGTGGCCTTGGTTTACCTGGCAATTCGGCATGTTTGGAAAATCGCGTCCGTGTGTACTTAGCTCGCAGACGCTCCTGGAGTCATATAGTACCGGATCGCAGGCAGCGTTTTCGTTAGTATGTATACAATAATTCGTAAATTCATTTTGCCCGCGTGGCAGCCTTCAAATCCTCCATCGGTTCACGCATAGTCAAGTGAGAGAGATTCTAAACGGCGTCAGTTCGCGCCGCTCGCTGTCATAGGGGGAACACATGATTCCGTGGCCAGAAAGCATCCGGCAATCCGGAGTCCTTAGCATTTACATGGAGGCTCTAGCCGGGACTTGGGCGCATGTTTTCAGGGAGGCGCTGCACGACTTCAACCTGCTTTCGAGCGCGAACAAGCTCGGCATCAGACTGGTCACTTCGAAACAGCCTCCAGAAGGTGACAACGGTTGTAACATTTCGGCACAAACGGCCGACGGAGCGATCTCGGCATCTTACGGCGATGCGACCAGATCGGGTGACTTCGACGGCAAGCGTCTGCACGGTCTGACATTGCTCTTTTCGCGACAGCCTGAGAATGTTCTGGAGAAAGCGTTTATTTACCTGCCCCGAGAGCCCAGAATCAATACGCCGAAGGGCCTGCGTCCCGCGGGCCCGGGAGTGATGAAGGTGATCGCGGCGCACGAACTGCTTCACGCCTGTGGCCTGGAGAACTCGAACCATTCGAGCGACGATTTGTTTCAAGGCATGCCAAGGGTGGATGTGGGGGACACGGCGCGAGATGACAAGGTCCTGATCGGCAATGGGCCCAAGGCAATGCCACCTCTCTTTCTGGGGGGCAGCACGGCCAAGAGCATAAAGGACCTGTGGACCACATAATGCCGGATTACGTTGTACGAGCCGGCGACTGTATGGAAAGCATTGCCGCGGAGTTCGGCTTGGATTGGGAGAAGGCCTGGGGCCATCCACAGAACTCCGAACTCCGCGAGCAACGCCAGGATCCCAACGTTCTATTGCCCGGCGATATCGTCTTTGTGCCCCAGCGGGAGTTGCTAATAGTGCCCAGCGCAACCGATCAGCTCCACCGTTTCGAGCGCGACACAAGCGTTTCCAAACTGGCACTCGTGCTCAAAGAGTTCGACCTGCCGCGAGCGAACGAACCCTACACGCTCACCGTGGATGGAAAGATCGTCAGCGGCGCGACCGATTCCAGCGGGAGATTGGAGGCACGGATTACGCCACAGGCTCGGCGGGCGCGGCTACTGGTGGGGAAGCCGGAGGTTCAGGAAGAATATTTTCTCGAGCTTGGTCACATCGATCCGATCGAGGAGAAAAGCGGAGTCAAAGGGCGGTTGGGAAACCTCGGGTTCGAATCGATCGAGGAGTTCCAAAAGAAACAGCATCTCGAAGCTACCGGCGAGCCGGATGAGACGACACTCGCGCGCTTGCAGGGAGAGTACGGATGTTAAAACCGGGCGGCCATGGCTGTTGACGAAGTCCCCGGAGTGAATACTCCGACGGCGCGCACGCAGGTGAATACGCTGCAGCCGCCGTATATTCCCGCTAGAATTTTGTGGCCGGCCCTGGGTTTTCCCGAGATTGTCGACCCAACTGTTTCGCCCGCGACGGGAGACCACACTGCATGCATCCGCATCGTGCTGATCGCCGCCGCGCAGGACCTCTCGCGATTCCAGGTAGCACGACACCTTCGCTGGGTCACATGGCAGCAGCGACGCACTCGCTTCCTTCCGCGCGGCGCCCAGGCTTTCCCACCGGACGAGATCACGGTATCGCCAATCTCGTTTTCCCCAACGGATAGCGATCTGACCTATTCCCTCTCGATTGCCAACGGCGCGATGCAGGTCGCACTGGCGAAAAAAGTCTGGAGCATCTACAAGGAGATCTGGAAAGGATCGGCGGCGATATACGAGGTAACGATCTCGCAAGCCGCGAGCGCTGCGCTGGGACGCGGGCTGTATCACTTACTGTGGATCAATCGGGACCCGGCGGATACGGAGCAGAACCCATCGCAGGAGATGAGCGTGCTGCTGGAAAAATTCGTCAAGCCGCGTCTCGCCCGGGAATTTCCGCTCGACCGATGGGTAAATCTTCCCGCCTCGTTTCCATTTAAGGACTCGGCGGATATGACTGTTGAGTACGAGTTCGAATGGAATGGACCACCTCTGCCCTGTCAGGTTCCCTCCAGGCGCGTGGAAGTCCTGCATCCATTGTTCATCGGGCCAACGTCGGCCGCAGAGGGCCGCCTGTTTGTTGGACACGTCACAGACTTGCACGTAGGCACACGCGAGGATGTTTTCGAGCAACTGGCGCATCAGCCCATGCCATGCGCGCAGGAAGAGCCGGACCTCGATGGCATCGCCAATACGCCCGACAATGAAGATCGCCTGCTGCGCCACCTGGAGGAGAACCCGAACTGCGGTGACACTCGTGTTCCCCAAAAGCGCTGGAAGGCAATCAACAATCCGAACCAGCGTTTCAAAGAGATCTACCAAAAGGCCAAGTCGAATTGCGATGTGCTGCTGCTAACGGGAGACCTGGTGGACTTCGGCCGCGGCCACGCCGGCGATAGCAGCGTGCCCCTGGGCGAGATTGGCAATTACTGGCTGGACCGGAACTGGTTCCTATTCTACAGGCTGCTGGCGCAGGACGACCTCTACTCGAAGCCGGTATATACGAATTTAGGCAATCACGACTGGCGTGTGAATCCCTACCCGCCGCTGGGATATTTCAAGACGTCTCAGAACTATAACCTGACGGAAGAGGAGATGGCGCGCATCCACGGGGAGGGCGCCTCGCAATGGATTTATAACAAGCCGGCGGCGGAGGATTATCTGAAGGCGGTAGTGGACTGGGCGATTTCCGAGGACTCGCCCGAGTCGATGCCAGATAGCAGCATGCCTCTGGTGACCACGATCCACTCAGTCATTTGGTATCTCCTGCTGATCAATCCTTTTCTCGACTATTCGGTGCGGATGCCGGACGCTTATGCCCTGCTCATGCTTGACTGGGCGCGCGACGAACAGGTAATCAGCGTGTCGGGCGGCGGCGATCCGGTGGCGGGAAAGGCGCTGAATGCCGTGCAGGTTGGGCTGGTGCGCCATTTCATCGGCCAGGATGTCAAGGCGAAGATTCTAGGAATTCATGCGCCGCTCATCGGTCCATATGCATATTGGCCCACCGATCAGCTACGGGAAGGCTGGGTGAAGAGAAACGGGAAACGATTCCCGGTGATCGCCATGGGCAACCCCGCCGAGTACTCGACGCAGTTTCCAGCGGGCGAATTGCCTGTGTACGGTTCCATCAAACTGTGGCGGTATTGGATATTAAAGCAACTGCGAGACAACCAGGTGTCACTGGTCCTTTCCGGCCACCTGCACCGGCGGGCGCTGTTCATGATCGCGAATCCGCAGAACGCGCAGCCGCAGCAGGACCTGCGCGACGGCATGGCACTCTGCCTCCTGGAGAATGAGGTGAACAGTTTCTGGTACGATCACGGGCCGCCGCTCTTCGTGAACACGACGAGCGCTGGTCCGATCGGCCACGACGTTCCATTCGCTGGGGGAAAAGAAATCCAGGTGCCTCCGGGATACTCCGAAGTTCAGCTTGAGAAGGACGGCCGCATCATCGCGATCAAGGAGCGATACGGCGATTACTCGCCGTGGGCATCTGTCGGCTACGGAGCGCCGGAGTCAGCGCAGGCGGCAGGACGGTGACCGTTCAATTTGTGACCCGCTTTTCGCAATGAATCAGTAGAGGCAATCTAACATGCCGATGCAAGTCTGTATGAGAGCCGTTATGCAATGCGCTTTCGGGTTAGCTCCGAGTTCCCTGGTGGTGCTGCCGTTGAATCGCACATACACCGACCAGGTACCCGATGCGAATATCATGGACCACGTCCCCATGGTCAACATACTGCCATTCGGCATGTGTACTTCGCTCGCCAATCCCACGGTAGCAGCGGCCACCGCGGCGGCGATGGGCGCACTGACGCCGATGCCGTGCATCCCGAATACACCCGCGCCTTGGGTGGTCGGCGCGCCCACCGTGGTGCTGGGCAACGCCCCCGCTTTAGATAATCTCTCGCAACTGATGTGCGTTTGGGGCGGGCTGATTCAGATCGCCGCTCCGGGCGAAGTCACTGTCAACGTGCCATAGCTTCTAGACTCGTTCTCCGACCGCTAGAATCGACGTGAAACCCAGTGGGGCTGGCTTCAGACTGCGTGGGATTTAGTCCCGCAGGTCCAATGGCGGACTGAAGTCCGCCGCAGACTAAAGTCTGCCCCACAGGGGCTTCTCCACACGGTCGCAGTGTACTGGCGGCTTAGTCCTCCACCGGCCACGAAGTTCCCGCCATGGTTTCGGCATCTGCCGCCTCCACATTCGGGTAAGAGCCAACCAGGTTGGAACCTGCGACGGCCGCGCTTGTGGCTTGAGAACCTTTCTTCACTACGCACTGCCACACGAATCCGGAGAACCATGGTTCGGGGGTGCCGGCGACTCGCTCCTTATCCGCTGCCTCCTTACTGATGAAGCTGCCGATGATGTTTCCAGATGAAACCTCAGCCGACGTGGCCGCGGTGCCTGGAGTGATGACGGAGAGCCACTGGACCTTTCGCGCTCTCTCCCGCAACTCCAGGTGCAGCACGAAGTTTTGAATCTGTGACGATGTCAGCGGCCGGCCGGCATTCAGGAGTTGCGCCACCGCGGGATCGGTCAGGACCTCGATGCTCTGGACGTTGCCCTGCAAATCCCCCCGGGAAGGCGCGCCGCTGTAATCGCTGCAGGTGGCCTGAAAGCGCAGCGCGGCGGCATGCGCTTCGCTCCAGAGTTTCCGTATGGAATCCAGGGAATTCGGCGCGGGCCGGATGTCGATGGCAAGTCCGGCGGCGTGAGCGTCCAGCCCGCTTTGAGCTCCCGTGGCACAGAGCGCGACATTGGCCGGAACGTTGTGGCCAGAGCAGACTTGGGACAACTTGACGGTAAGAGATCCGCCATGCGACTGGCGGAGATCTTCGAGCGCGTCGAGGAGCGAGACGTGGAACCGCGTCTCAGTGGGAGGATTGGCGGCCGGGACGTGGGGGCTGGCCACAGTGACAGGAACCGTGCAGGCCAGCTCGCTGCGAGTGAAGTGGTATTGGAACGTGGTGTCGGAGACCAGAAATGGTTTGACGGCATTCCCGTCCGCGGCCGCCGGCGCGCGCGGCCCCGAACTGTAGTTGACGAAGTGAGTGAGGAAACCGCTCTCCATCTCCACGTTCGTGTCTTTGAAATCGGGCTCGTCCACCTGCCCGTTTTCGCGCAGGATGAGCCGGTTGACGAACTCCATGAAGGTTATGGGGTGGTAATGCCACATCATGCCGGTTGCCGTGCACAATTGCTGGGACAAATCCGGGCAGGCCGCCACTGCCTCCGCCACCCACATGAAGCACTTGATCCTGGCCCATTTTGCGCGCCGCGCGGCGTCGTCCGGCAGAACCGGCTGGAGAGCCGCCGGACCTTCCAGGGCCCACTCGCTTTTGTGATAGCTCTTTACGTTGTGCAGATCGCGCGCGGCTCGAGCAACATCGAGCGTGTTGAGATCGTGTCCTAGGGCGGCCTTGACGAACTTGTCCACCGCGCCCACGTCGCAGATCACGTTGGAGCTCAAATCCTGAACGCGGCGGGCGGGGATGGCCCAGGGATCCACGGTGATCTCGTCCTTGCTCATCACTTCGAAATGCAACATGCGATTGCCGCGGTAGCTGCCGCAACCGCCAATCCAATCGCCGACATACACGGGAACATTGGGACAAAAGACCGCGGATGCATCGGCGTCCGCATTGCGCCGCCGCCAATAGTTGAACCAGGGCGGGTTGCCGTTATCGACAGCATCGATTTTGGCGGGCGCGGAGAGGTGCATGTATAGAGTGAAGAAGTAACTGGGGTCCACGCTGTAATTGATCTGCTGCTCTCCTGAGGGAGCGGCTTCCTGCTGCCAGTAGACGCAATGGCGAATCAGCAGGAAGCGTTGGCTGCCGTACTCGGGATCGTTTTCGATGGAGGCTTCGGAGCCCAACCGGGCGGCGACGATTGTGCCGGACGCCGCCGCGTACACCTTCGGGTTCGAATCGGGCGGCTTGAAGTGGACCCCGGCATGCCAGACCCGGTTCGTGCCGATGGGAAACAGCCCACCGAGCTGCGGGTTTTCGGTCTGGGTGAAATACCACTGCGTCTGGTTGAGGTCGAAGTAGCTTTTCGTCTCCTGCAACGCATCCATGTCGCAGTCGTGGAACAGTTCCGCCTGCAGCGCTCCGCGTGACCAGCGGAAGAAACTCGGCGTATCGGGCTGGAGATCGAACGGGCCCATATAATATGGACGCTCGGCGCCATCGAGCTGAATCGGCATCCACCACTCATCGATGATTCCACGGAAGAGGCGGTTGCGATGCATTGCCGGGCTGCCGCACTCTTTCGTATCGTGGCAATTCATGTGAGAGAGGATGCCGCGGAAGCGCATCAGGCGGCTGCGGATTGCCGCCCCGCGATTATGCCAGCGCGCAAACTTTTCGGCCGTGGAATCGCCAAGAAAACGCCGCGCGATGCGATGTTTAATGCAGAGAGAACGGAGCAGCAGGATCATCGCCAGGTATTGCTCTTCCTGGTATGCCTGGAAATCGTGGCTGGACAGATTGCTGCCGGGATAGGAATAGCGCGCCATGTGAATCCAATGATTCCGGTCGGTGGGCCGCTTGTTCGCTCCGTTGCCGGTGAATGTATCGTCGTTCGTCAGGTGAAAGTCGGGACCGACGTTGGCGTTCTCGATCCCGATCGAATTCATGTTCACGGATTCGCCATGCCACGTCACATAGTCGGAGTCCACCACTTCGATGACGTCCACATACTCCTGGCCAGTATCCTCGCGGTGCGTGGCGCGCTCCACCACATAGTTGGAACTCGCATAGAGCGTTTTCAACGTCCCGTGGCCTTCAGGGCAGTCGCCAGGATGCGGCGACTGGAAATCGTGGGTGGGCCACTTAGGGCAGAAATAATTCGTGGCACAGGTGTTCCACCATTCCACGGTTCCCCTGCCAGGGTTGTTGCCGGCGGTGAAGTGGAGAACGATCTGGTTCTTCTGGTGGCGCGCGGCCCCGTGGCCATCCTGCATGTATTGGGCTGCATTCAGCGCCAGACCGCAATCGTAAATTCGAAAATCCCGTTTCGAACCGAAGAGCCAGATGGGCTCGGTCCTTTTTACGGTATCGCTCATGATCCGTGTCTTAGACGGAAAATTTGAAGTCCCAACGCGGCGTCAGTTTGTTGCGATGGACGCGCCCGGAACTGGTGCGCGCAATCGCGGCCTGACTGGTCTGTTCCATGCCGGGGTTCCCCTGATCGTCCTGGCGTGCCGTCGCGCCATCGTGGGTTTGTTCGTTGCCGGCATTTCCCTGATCGTCGTCTTTACCGTCTAGCATCCGTAAATCTCCTCTAACTTAGATTGCGTAATTGGACCGGGATCGCCATCGGCCGTGAGTTGATATTTCTGCTGAAACCTGGTGACGGCGGCTTTGGTGAGCGGTCCCAGGATTCCATCTACTGGACCAGCGTTGTAGCCGAGATTGTTCAGCCGTGCCTGAATGCCACTAATCTGGTTGACCGGGTCGAGATGCCCGAGTTTCAACTGCCACGTGCAGTGCCGCGGCGTGCCCGGCCACCAAACAGTCAGCTCACCTTCTGCGGCCCGCGCATCGATGACGTGCCGCAGCATGCCTTCGGAATCGGTTTTACCCTCGTAAACATTCTCGCCGACCGTGAGCTTGTAGTCGTACTGTTGGTAAGGGTTGCCATCCTGGTCGGCGGCCACGATGAGCAGCGATGTCTTGTCGCGCGCCAGCACGAAGGGGTTTTTGCTGTCCGTGGTCCCATTCTTGAAGAGGGCGTCCTTATCTGGAATGTAGACACGGTCGCCCGGAGCGATCACATTCGGATTAGGCCGCTTCTGCTGGAACGACGCGTTTTCCGGGTGATTGTAGATGGCGCGCCAATCCGGCAGTCCGTACTGCGCGGCCAGACTCGCCAAGCACTCGCCTTGCCGGACGGTATGCCAATGCGCCATCACTTCGGCCTCCACACGTCCTTGTCCAGGTTGGGGAAGGTGACCTGGCAAGTGCCGGGGTCGATGTGGTCCACTCGCGCCCAGCCCTTGTCGTCGAGAGTTCCGGATGCCACCGTTGTGCCGTCCGGCAGCGTGATGCGATAAGGTTCGCCGGGAACGGGGTTGCCATCTTCGTCGAGCAATTCGATCTCGATCCAGTGTTTCTTGTCTTTGTTGGAGGCGGAATTCGGGTCGTGCGTGGGGGTGTCCGGGTCGACGGTGCTGCCAGCGGCCATTACCCCCGCGGTGGTCTGGGATCCGCGATCTAGCCTGCGCCGCTCCGGGGTTCGCATCATCGGCGAGGGCAGGGTCGCTCGGGGAAAGCGGCGACACTAGCGCGCCCGCAGTTCCTGTAAGCGCGGCGCCGCCGCTATTCAGCAGAATCGCAGGCATCCCGCTGATCGCGACGCCCGACATATCGATGGTGATGAAATTCCCGCCGACTTTCAGCGTGATCCCCGTGGTTGCTTCCAACACGATCTGCATCGCCTTGAGGTACAGGTTCTGAGATACCTGGCTGCTGTGATTTCCCTGGAACTCTTCGATCACGTTCCCGGTCACACTCACCGAGTTAGAACCCGTGATCTTTACGGCAGCCTTCCCGTCGATTTCCACATGCAGATCGCGGCCGATCTTTTGGATCTGGTCGCGGGCAACCTCGCTGTGACTGTCGCGCCCAACATGGTCCAGCCGGTCTCTGGTTACGACGAGGTGGCGGTCGCGACCGACCCATTCCCGACTATCGTTCTTGACGCGAACATCGATATCTTTTTCGCCGTGGACGAAGACCTGCTCACCGCCTTTTTTGTCCTCGAAGCGGATCTCGTTGAATCCGCCGCCACCTTTGGAGCTCATGGATTTGACGCCGCTCTTGGTCTGCTCATCCGGAAGCGGGTAAGGCGTGATCAGGTCGGCGTTATATACCGAGCCCGCAATGATAGGGCGGTCCGGATCGCCTTCCAGAAACGTGACGACCACTTCCTGGCCGATGCGCGGGATGTACATCATGCCCCAGCCCTTGCCTGCCCAGCCCTGCGCCACGCGGATCCAACACGAGCTGTTCTCGTCGGACTTGCCCTGCCGATCCCAGAAGAACTGCACTTTCACTCGCCCGTACTTGTCTGTCCAAATTTCCTCGCCCGGCTTTCCCGACAACCACGGCGGTTTGCGAGCCGTGAATCGCGGGCTTGCGGGCGCTGCGGGGCGGCCGGTATGGCGTCGAAACAGGAATGGCCTCGAAGCGATTGGAGTACTCGAACGGGTCCTGGTGACCGCCCCGATAACTCGCATTGCGCGCCTGATGTTCCAGCGCGGTGATCATGTAAGTTGTGTTGGCGCTGTCGCGGAAATGGTCGGTCAGCGTGAACTTGTACCCGCACTCGAAGCCCATGCAATTGCTTGCGCCGTGGACTGTGGTGAGGGCCACTTCCCGTTCTTCGAGCCGGATTCGCGATACCGGGCGCCATCGTCCTTGGTTTTGTATTTGCCGGGGTAGTCATAGTCCTCGCCCGGAAGCTTGCCGGCCAGCGTGGCGTAGAGACTGGTGCCGGGCTTTTCGAAATCATAGTCAGTGAGGGAGGCTGTCCCCGTGTGCGTCTTGAATTCGGTCTCAAGACTAACCACGGTATCTTCGGGCTGGCTCGATCCGGTGGTAGCCAGGTAGCGCGCCTGCGGCTTGTTAGGACAGGGCGCGAGGACGGAGTTGTCGTTGGCCAGAACCAGCGTGTGTTTATCCTGGCTCTGCTCGAAATAGTAGAAGATGCCTTCGTCTTCGAGCAGGCGCGAGACGAAGTTGAAGTCGGTCTCGCGGTATTGCACTACGTATTCCCTCTGCGGAAACGAGCCCTGCAGTTTTAGCTGGTAGTCCGAGAAACCCGCGGTCGCGGAAGACCTGCTCCACAATCGTCGGGAACCGTTTTGTTCTGAAAAATGCGGCAATCCGAAAAACGGTTGAGAAACCACAGCCACGGCGCCATTTCCGCTTCGTAGGCCGCCATGCCGTCCTCGCCATACTCCAGCAGGCTGATGCGGACGATGTGACCGTGCACGTGCCGCTCGATTTCCTCGGTCATATTGAAGGAAATGACCGCTGGCTTGGTGAGCAGAGCCTGCATGTCGATATTGGGGTCCGGCGAGAGCAGCCTCAGAACGAAGCGGAAGGGCTGCGACACACGCTCGACACCGGTGAAACTGTCGAGCAGCAAGGCGTCGTCGCCCAGCGGCGACTTGATCCGGAACGGGCGTTCAATTTGCGTGGCAGGCAAGCAGTTCCCTCCCAGCTTCATGGCTGTCAAACATGTAGGAGAAGCCGTTCGCAATCATCCCAACGCGGATGGACTCTGGCCGGCGACCCTCGGCCATTTCCGCCAGAATGCGGCGGGAGATCTCGGGCAGCATGGTGTTGGTGAGGATGTTATCGATGTTCCGTGCGCCGCTCTCCACTTCCGTACAACGACGGGATATCTCCTCGATCACCGCGTCGTCGCAGGTCAGCGTGATGCGGTGATTCTCCAGGATTCGGTTTTGGATCCTGGCGATTTTCAGGCGAATGATCTGCTTCATGGCTGCATCGCGAACCGGCAGATAAGGAATGACGATCAAGCGGCCCAGGAATGCGGGTTTGAAGATCTTGTCCAACTCGGGTTTGAGACACTTCGCGAGACCATCCGGTGTGGGAGCGGTCTCCGCATCGGCGGTCAATTTCATGATGGTCTCGGTTCCGGCGTTCGAAGTCAGGATGATGATTGTGTTCCGGAAATCGATCTCTCGCCCCTCTCCATCCTCCATGCGTCCTTTGTCGAAGACCTGGAAGAACAGCTCCAGCACGTCGGGATTGGCCTTCTCCACCTCGTCCAGCAGCACCACCGAGTAAGGCCTTCGGCGCACCGCTTCCGTGAGCACGCCGCCTTCGCCGTAGCCGACATATCCCGGAGGCGAGCCTTTCAAAGTCGAAACCGTATGCGCCTCCTGGAATTCCGACATGTTGATGGTGATCAGGTTGCGTTCGCCGCCGAACAGCAGGTCGGAGAGCGCGAGTGCGGTTTCGGTCTTTCCTACCCCGCTGGGACCGACTAACAGGAAGACACCGACCGGCTTGCCGGGATCGTCCAAGCCTGTGCGGGCCGTGCGGATCCGCTGGCTGATGCTTTGGAGAGCGTGTTCCTGACCGATGATTCGCGCGGCCAGTTGATGCTCCAGCGATAGAACGGCGGCAATCTCGTCCTTGAGCATCTTGCCAATGGGAATACCGGTCCACGCGGAAACCACTTCGCCGACCAGTTGCGCATCCACGCATACGCGTGTGAGCGGCGCCTCTCCCTGAAGGGCTTCCAACTCCACATTCAACCGCGCCAACTGACCGCGTAACTGCCCGGCTGCGAATTCCGGATCGCGGGAGCCGTCCGCGGCCGCTTCGAGTTCCGTCCGGATCTTACGGATCCGGCTCACGAGTTGCTGCTCCCGGGCCCAGCGCTCATTGAGCGCTTCCAATTCCGTTTTGGCGAGGGTGGTATTCGCCGCGATGCCCGCCAGGCGTTCCGCGTGGTCTCCGCCCGTGGCACTCTCCCGCTCCAGAATTCGAGTCTGGACCACCAGGTCTTCCAAGGTGCGAAAAGCATCCTCGATGGCAGGTGGCATGGAATTCTGACTGAGAGCCAGACGGGCGCACGCGGTATCGAGGACGCTGACGGCTTTGTCGGGCAACTGTCGCTCCGGCAAGTAACGATGCGAGAGCCGCACGGCCGCGAGCAGACCTTCATCAAGGATTCGCACACCGTGATGCTTCTCCAAAGCGGGCAGCACTCCGCGGAGCATGAGGGCGCATTGCGCCTCGGAGGGCTCAGCTACCTTCACCACCTGAAAACGGCGGGCAAGTGCCGGATCTTTTTCGAAGTACTTCTTATACTCCGACCACGTGGTGGCGGCGATGGTCCGCAATTCGCCGCGGGCCAGCGCGGGTTTCAAGATATTAGCGGCGTCGTTCTGACCAGCCTGACCGCCGGCGCCGATCATAGTGTGGGCCTCGTCAATGAACAGGATGATGGGCGTGGGCGAACTGGTCACTTCGTGAATCAACGTCTTCAAGCGGTTTTCGAACTCGCCCTTCACACCGGCTCCGGCCTGCAGCAGGGCAAGATCGAGCATGCGCACGCTGACCTTCTTGAGCGCAGACGGCACTTCGCCTGCAACGATGCGAAGAGCGAATCCTTCGACCACCGCTGTTTTTCCGACTCCGGCCTCGCCCACCAGGATGGGATTATTCTGCCGCCGCCGCGTAAGGATGTCGACCACCTGACGAATCTCCGGGTCGCGGGCCAGCACCGCATCGATCTTGCCCTTCCTCGCGTTCCTTGTCAGGTCTACTGTGTACTGATCCAGGTTGGGAGTCTTACTCACCGCGCGCTTTCCGTTCCGAGCCGCCGAGGCTTCCCCGTTGACGACGATGTTTTCCTTCGACGGAGCGACGATCGCGAGGAAATCCCGCCGCAGGACGTCCGCGTGGATCTTTCGCATCTCCTGACTGGTCTCCCCAACCATAGCCTCCATGTCTTTGTTGCCGAGAAGAGCCAGAATGGTGATGCCGGACCGGATACTGGCCGCCCCGAAATCGATGGAGGCGATGGTCCATGCTTCAGTCATCATTTTGAGCAGCGAGGGACTCAGCATCGGAGTCCGCCCGTTACCTGACTTCAGCTCATCGAGAACCCGCGTGAGTTCTGCTGTTAACCGCGAGGAATCGACGCCGAAATGTTTCGCGATAAACACAAAATCGGCATCGTTGCGATCGAGCAGCTTCAGAAGGTAGTGCTCGATCTCCACGTCGTAATGCGTGCGCGCCAGGCAAAAGCCGCCGCGGCTTCCATTGCCAACCGCGTGGAATCGTTCAGCTTTGCAATTAAGGCTCGAAGGTTCAGACCCATGAATTCTCCATTTTTATGCGAGCAGCAGCACTGTATCTCCGGGTGAGCGGTCGAAGTTCATACCGGAGCGAATCCAGGTGAACCAGCCCAGGCGTGGACCCGCCTGGTCATCCCGGCCGAGGTTGCAGCACGGCACTTCCTTGCGCTCCAGAATGAGCTGCATTTCGATTTCGAGGCTCGGTCCGCAGAAGAATCGCGTCAGTTGGCGAAGCGGTTCCCACACCGATCCCGACGGCAGAAAGCTGAGGTATTGCTCCTCCGTGAGCGGCCCGAATTTCAGACGAATCCTGGATTGCTGGTCCCACACGCCATCTCCTGCCACTACGGCGACGCCGAGTTGTTCGGAATAGGAGTCGCCATCGTTGAAGCAGCACTGGTCGTCCACATCGAGCGTTCGCCAGATGCCGACGAACTGCTCGACTTCCACCGGCACCCCGAAATAATCCTCCAATAGGTTCTCCAGGGCAGTGGCGGAACGCGCCTGCATCGAGAGGAGCCCTGTATAAAACAGGAGCGGCTCATGAGGGATTGGCAGAAGGTCCTGAAGTCCCGGGGTACCAAGTCCTATCAGACAGGTCAGGTATCTCGAGACCCTGTCCGCGCCATCGCGTTCATACACCACTCCGAAGCGGTATTTCTCCCAAGCCCGATAGAACAGAGAAATGAAGCGGTGATTGAACAGGTCGAGAAAATCGGCCAGGGTGCGGTCCCGCTCGCGTAGACGGGAAAGAAGAAATGCCGAATAGCAGCGCGGGAGCACGCCGGCTGGCCCGGTTAGTCCCATGAATGTGACGATCATGTGGGCCACTTCTCCCTCCCATCGAATCTCCCCGATGTTCCCGGGCGGGAACGCCAGGGACGGCTCTGTGGCAAAATGGATCGCCTCGTCATCCGGATTGACAAAGCCGCCCACAGGCAGGCCGCCGCTCGAAAACCGCATCAGCAGGCGCACCGCGTGGAAGAAGTCGAACCGTCCCGGATGCTCCTCAAGCAACTGCTTCACAGCGCCGAATTCGAGGGGAGCCGGGACTAGACTAAGATTTTCCGTCCCGCTCGCGGCGGCCATGCGCGCAATACCTGTCCTTTCCTGTGTTTGGTCTTCGCGACCAGTTGAGTGAAACTGTTGAGTGAAACGTAGAGCGCCAGGAACTGCTCGATCACGCTCGCGAAGAGATACATGCCGCCTCCCACGAATTGGTCTTCGTCCAGTTCCAATTCCACGCGCGTGCCGCGCGCGAAGGAGACGCCGTTTTCCGACACCACTCGCGCGAAATGCGGACTGCTGCTCACGTTCGCGATTCCCTGAATCATCCGCTCAGTGGAGGGCGTCCCGTTGAAGTCGTAAAGGCGCAAGATCTGCTGTAGCGCACCCCGCCCGCCCTCCACCAGCGACAGGTAGTTGAGTGAGAGATGCGACACCAGGTTCCACAGCGCCATCCGGGCCATGGGCGGGCGAACCGGCCTGGTGGGTTCGGTGAGGGAGACAATGCGTTTTACCGGCGCGTTGCCTTCTATTTCGAAGTCCCCATCCTTGTTGCCGAAGGGCAATTGCGCCGGCAGGTCGCGGTTGGTGCAGGTGGTGCGCACAGTGAGGGTGTCCTTGCCTGGCGCCAAAGGACGCATGGCGCGATCCAGCAGCGAAAGGTAGACGTCTGACGCTTCCCCGTCGAAGCGATTGGAATCGCGGCGGCTGGCAATCCAGAAGCATTGATGAGCGGCACTGCGAGAGTCGTGCCGATAAGAGTGGAACGGCTGGTAGGTGACGATCTGGCGCGTGCCGGAATCGATGGTGGAGACTTCGTCCACTGAGAAGACCTCTGTCGCGCCGGCTCGGCGGATGTCCGGAATCACCTGATACTCGTGTTTGTATTGATCGATCAGAATCGGTTCTGCCGTCTGTGAAAACAGGTTGATCACGGGGACGGCGCCGAGACGGAACGTGCTGGGCGACGTGCCGATTTCCAGCCAGTGTCTCTGTTCTTCTTCCACCGCGCCGGAAAACAGAAACACCAGTTCCGCCGAGTTTTGAAAGCCTCGGTTCCAAACCGTTTCCAGTCCGTTCAGTTCGACGAACAGGAACTTGGCGGGCAAGGCGAAGAATTCCTGGAGCAGACGATAGCCCAGAAACGAACGCCGATGGTACGGCAGCATCCCCTCGTCCTCGGCAAATCCCACCGGCCGCAAAGCTGAGGCGGGCAGCGTCACCGGCGCGAGCCCGGGATTGGCAGGGTCGCGCACTACAATGCGCGAGAGCCTGGAGCAAAGGAATTCGTAGAGAGTGTGGACGACGTTGCCATCGCCCGCCAGGTGAAACCTTAGACGGTCCAGCCCCAAGCCCGGCAGGGGAGCGCCCGGCGCGGACCGCATCTCCAGCCGGAGTGAGTGGGTTGACTCGGGAGTCTTCAGCGGCGGCTTCAACAGGTCGGGCGTCTTCCATTCCGCCGCGGTGATGGAGACGGGCCAGAGGGTGGTCTCGTAACATGTGCGAAACTTGCACGGCGCCCCACCTACCGGGCGCGAGTAGAGCGTGGTGTTGCGGTCGATTTTGAGGCCGGTGGTGAGCTTGCCGTGCTCCACATCTACCTGGAAATCGGCGATGGCCATCGAAGGGACGGGCCGCACGAAATGCGGGTAGACGATGTTCAGCAGGGCTTCCGTAATCTCCGGGAAATCGTCGTCGAGCCTCAGGTGAATGCGCGCTGCCAAAAATGCGACCGCCTCAATGAGGCGTTCCACGTGCGGATCTTCCGTTTCCTTCGAAGCCTCCAATCGCAGGCGGGAAGCAATTTTGGGATACTTCTCTGCGAACTGGGCGCCCTTCTGACGCAGATAGGAGAGCTCATTTTCAAAATTCTGCAACAGCTCATCCCGCATTGGCCACCTCGTATTCGCCGCTGGTCAACTGGAGCGTGGTGTCAAAGGATATGTGCTCGGGAGCCGGGTCCATCAGCAGGAGCGCCTCAATGCGGAAGCGCAAAATCCGCGTGTTGGCGCCCTCTACGTCCAGGGGCACAACCCGCACTTTATCGAGGCGCGGATCGAATCTTTTGATCGCAGTCTGCAGATGACGAATCAGCCGGCTCTGGTCCTCGGGGCTGGACATGCTATACGCCGTGAAGTCCGGCAGGCCGTACACGTAGACCGAGCGATTGACTTCGCGCAACCGGCTGTCCGGCGGAACGGCGACGATGCGCGTGTTCAGCAGCCACTCCAGGTCGCGGCGCACGGCCTCCTTGAGTTGATGCACCGACTGGCCGCGAGTCAACGCCGCTTCTTTCGAGTTGCGGGGCTCATGGTCAATCAGCCGGTCGAACACGGAAAGCGTGACTGCGGAATTGAAAACAGATCGGGACATTATGCTTAGACCGAGAATGCCTGCGCCGCATCCAGGCGGCAGATGCGCTCGAAGATAGTCTGTTTCCCCTTCGCATCTGCCTGGATTTTCTTGCTGCTTTGCATCAGAAATGCGAGGGCGCCGGCGATTAGTTCGTGGTCTTCCCAATCCTCCAGCTTGTGAGTTTCGATTTCGGCGGCGATATCGTCGAGCAGCGGCTGCGCCATCGCGTCCTTTCCGGCCGAGAGGCAGAGTTGAGCGAGTTGCAGCTTGCGCTGGAATCGGCCGCGTCCTGTGGCCTGACGCTCGATTTCGCGCTGAAGGATCTGGATGGCCTGCATCGTCTGGCCGGCCTTCATAGCTTCTAACGCGAGCGTGTGCGAATCGATATACTTCTTGCGCCAGCCTGGGGGTTGCGTGTTCTCCGCCGCGAGCGACCAGGTGGCGTACCGGCGGCGAGCCGGCCGGCTCGTTGAGCAGTTCACTCAGCCAGGCGCGCGTTTCCCCGTTGGCCGCCGGTGTGTCGTCGTTGAGCGTGGCGTCCATGAGATGCGGCATATCGTGCAGCAGGGCTCGAATTCCAGAGCGGACGGCAAGGGCGATGGAGTCATAGTCTTCGCCAAGGGCGGCACAGGCTTCGATGACAGAACGCTGCAGGTCGAGCCAGGCGCGGCTACAGGGAAGGGCCATTACGTTCTCGGCCAGTTCCAGCAGTTCGCGCCAGCGATTGTCGATTGCCAGACGCTTCACCTGGCGGCGAATCTCCGCGGGAGGCGCCTCCAGCACGCCGGGGTCGCGCGCCTGGCGGAGTTCTCCCCATCGCAATCCGCGCAGCATGAGATAAGGAGCAGGGCTGAGAGGATCGCGACGTCGAAGCAGAGCCGCCGCTGCTGCGATGGCCCTGGTCACCTCGTCGTGATCCGCGGTTTCGGGAAGAGCGGGCGCCGGACTTGCCGAGGCCGCCACACTGACGGTCCGCGATAGTGGTTCTGCGTCTGCCATGGCGGCCGGCACCACCGTCGGCGGCGGGGGAAGTTCCACAGGGTCCGGCTCGGTCTCGCGCTTCTTCTGCAAGAACTGGTGGACGATGCGGCAGACCTCACGCAGACTGTCCTGCAACTTGGTAAATGACGGGGCGGCTTGTGGACCGAACTTTTCCACGCAGGTTTCATTCAAAAGGCAGAGGGCTTCCAGAGCGCGGTCCAATTGACCCTCCAACTCCGCGTACAACGCCTTGGGAGTTTCGCTGAACGACTTGTCGAAGAGCTCGGGCGCGAGTTTGCCGTCCTTGAGGGCTTTTTCTCGGGCCGTCTTCTGGTCCTTGGATTTGGCCAGTTCTTCGTACTCTACGGAGCGCGACTCGTTGTAGTCGAGGAAATTGTATCCCGCGCTGCACAGCGGCACACTCTTGATGGGAATGAGCAGCTTCGACGCGACCCACTCGAGCGGGGCCGACCGGTCTTCTAGTTCTCCATTTTCTATCTCGGGATACAACGTCTCCCAAAAGCGCTCCACCAGCGCCTGACAGAGGGCAATGCCGTTGCGCAGTCCGGCAATTCCCTCCCGCTTGAGCAGCGAGTCGCAAAGCCACGCCGCCAGTTGCAGGTCCTTGCTCTCCGAGGCAAGGGCCTGCTCGATGAGTCGAATGGCTAAGCCGTGGTCGGCGACCTTGCGCTCGCGCTGCCAGGCTCCCTGAGCTAGAGAATCGTCTTCACGCCGCGCCTCGCGGATCTTGTCGTACAGCGGATCCAGGCGCAGGCTTCGACCGCTCGGGTTGTCACCCGGTATCGGGTTCAGGATGTCGTCACGCAACGTCATACTCCGGTTACTTCGCCGGAGCCGGCAGATCCGCTACAAGCCTCAAGGAAACGGTCAGCTCTTCCAATTGGAAGTGCGGCCGCAGAAAAGCCACTGCCCGGTAGGCGCCGGGTTTGCCAGGAATTTCGGAAACATCGATGCGGGCCTCACGCAACGGAGCCCTGGCTTTGGCCTCCATGGAAGCCGTGTCGTCGGGCACGACGTAGCGTGTGATCCAGCGGTTCAGGAACTGCTCGGCTTCAGTGCGGGACATGAAGCTGCCGATCTTGTCGCGCATCATGGCCTTCAGGTAGTGAGCAAAACGGGAGCACGCCATCAGGTACGGAATCTGGGTGGACAAGCGCGCGTTCGCATTCGCCGAGTCAGTGTCGTAGATGCTGGGCTTCTGCGCAGACTGCACGCTGAAGAAGGCCGCGTAATCCGTGTCTTTGCAGTGCACCAGTGGAGCGAACCCCAGGTCGGCCAGTTCCTTTTCGCGACGGTCGGTGATGGGAACCTCGGTGGGGCATTTCATGGTGACATCGCCCGCGTCGGTGTAATAATTGTGAACCGGCAAGCCCTGTACCAGGCCTCCGCCTTCTACGCCCCGCATGGCTACGCACATACCGAACGAAGCGAAAGACTTCGTCATTCGTGTTGCCAGCGCATACGCGGCATTCATCCACAGATACTTGCTGTGATCGCTGCCATCCACATGCTCTTCGTAATTGAAGTCCTCGATCGGCTTGGTGTCTTTGCCATAAGGCAGCCGGCCGAGCACGCGAGGCAGGCAGAGAGCCACATACCGCGAATCCTCCGATTGCCGGAAGCTCTTCCACTTGGCGTATTCGGTGGTATCGAAGACCTTGGCCAGATCGCGCGGCGCATCGAGCGTGCGCCAATCGGGAAGGTTGAGCATATCGGGCGCAGTGCCCGCGATGAACGGTGCGTGCGCCGCCGCGGCCACGTGGGAAACCTGCTCCAGGAACTCGATATCTTCCGGGTGCTTGCCGATTTCATAGTCACCCATCAGGGCGCCGAAAGGCGAGCCGCCGAAGACGCCGTACTCTTCCTCGTAGACCTTCTTAAAGAGAGCGCTCTGGTCGAATTCCGGCGCGCGCTGCAGGTCTTTGAGCAGTTCCTTCTTACTGCAGTTCAGCACCTTGATCTTCAGCATAGTGCCGGTTTCGCTCTGGTCCATGAGGTAGCGCAAGCCCGCGCCAACTGCCCTCCAGCTTCTGCAGGCTGGGGTGGTGCATGATTTCGTTCAACTGGAGTGAAACCAGGTGATCGATCTGCGCGATACGCGCATTGATCATCATCTCCGCGTCTCTGGCGACGGTGATTGTGCCGTCGAGAACCTGGGCGATGAATTCCTTGATGAGGTCCCTGCCACGCCGGCGCGAACGTTCGCCCGCTGCTTTGGCCTCCTCCAACTCGGCCGGGGTCAAGTTGGGAGCTGGCTCGGGTCCGGCATGGACCTGCTCGACGATTTGATCCAGCAGGCTGATCTGCCGCGACCTGTTCGGCGCCGCCGGCGTCAGGCTGCATGCTGGTGGGACTAGCCATTCGAACTTCCTCCCTTCTCGTTAGCCAACTCTTCTTTCAGCTTGTCGCGGTTTTCGGTGTTCGAAAGCGACTCGAGCAAGAGTTCCTCAAGCTTCTCATTGCCTTGCAGGCTGCCCCGCAAATCGCTGAGCCGCTCTCGCAAGTCCAGCAGCTCTTTCAAAGGCTTGACCTGGCGGGCGATCTTCTGCGGCTCGAAATCCTCCATCGCCTTGAAGTGAAGGTCAACTTTGAGATTGGGCGCGTCGGACTCTTCGCTGAGTTTGTTTTCCACCTGGAAGGCGAGGTGCGGCTTCATGCCTTCGAGGACCGTGTCGAAGTTGTCGGGATTGATCTCGACGAACTTCCGCTCCTTGAGCTTGGGCAGCGCCTTCTCGGGTTGCCCTGTGAAATCGCCCATCACACCGACAATAAAAGGGAGCTCCTTCAGTTCAATCGCCCCGCCGACTTCCACGTCGTACGTGATCTGAACTCTCGGCGGCCGAACCCGATCCAGTTTATGTTGGGTGCTACTTTTCTTTGGCATAAAAAAACAATCCAGTTGGTTGAGGCGGAGAGGCCAGATTACCGGTGCTCTCCGCCTCTATCGAAGCTACGCACCGAGAGCAGTGGGAGCCGCATAGCCAGGCGTCAACGACTCGAGATCGTAACCCTTGGGAATGGCGCCATCGAGCGAGCCGTCATCCTTCTCCGGCCGGTATGCAATTTCGACGGCCTGGAAAGCGAAGCTGACGGACTCCGTCGGGTTTTCATGCGCGGCGGACAGTTGAACGTTGGTGATCATGGCGTCTTTCAGGTAAACGCGGAAGTAGTCGTCCTGTTTGTCGCCAACCGGCTTATCGTACAGAACGTAAACTTCGTCGAGAATGTCTCCCGAGGCGCAGTGATCGCACAGGAAGGGAGTGGTTTTGTCCAACACCTTGGTGATCGTGAGCTCCTGGAAATCAGCGCGCCCGGCCTTCGCTTCCTTCCCGGATGCACCCGGCCCGTAGGTCGAGGTCTGGCGCACGCCCCAGCTAAAAGACAAGACATCGATGTGGTTGGGCTTACTGGTGCTGGGCCCTTCCACTCCGTCTATGTACAAATATGCATTTACAGCCAAGTTAATTCTCCTTATTTTTGATCGACGATTGGAAGCCTTCAGCCGTCGCGGCCGCGCCAGCTGCTTCTCACTTAGGAGTGCGCAACAGAAAGCCAGAGTTGAACTCATTGCAAGAGGCGACTGTACGATTCCAGACATCGGGCCCAGCGGCGCCTAACCACGAAACAAATGTAGATTGTGAGGACTAATTTTTACTCCCCTATCTCGCATACGCATATATGAGTAAGGACATTTGCCCAGCGGCTTAGTCATGACTGAGTCCCAGCCTAAAGAAATCGGAAGATACAAGGTACAGGAAGAACTAGGGCGCGGCGGATTCGGGCGCGTGTATCGCGCTTACGATCCCACTGTCGGCCGGCCGGTCGCGATCAAGATCCTCACGGACGTCAGCGCGGATACGCAAACACGTTTCCGCAACGAGGCCATGGTTGCCGGTAACCTGCGCCACAAGAACATTGTCACGGTCTACGAGTACGGCTCCTACGAGGGCCTTCCGTTCCTGGCGATGGAGTACCTGGAGGGCGAGGACCTGCACCACATCCTCGCTTCGCGCAAGCCCCTGACCCTGCTGGAAAAGTGCGCCATCATGTCGCAGGTGGCGGACGGGCTGTGCTATGCGCACGCCAACGGAGTGGTGCACCGCGACATGAAGCCCGCCAACATCATGGTGCTCCGCGATGGCACCGTGAAGATCATGGACTTCGGCATCGCGCGCCTTACCAGCACGCCCGACGCGACTCGCCTGACCCAGCAGGGATACCTGATCGGCACACTGCGGTACATGGCGCCGGAGCAACTCGCCGGCGCCGATTTCGATCCCCGGTGCGACATCTTCGCTTACGGCGTGATCTTCTACGAACTGCTGTCCGGCAGCCATCCGTTCGACGCGCCGGACGCGCAGCGCCTCATGTACAAGTTGAGCTTCGAGGATCCCCGTCCCATCCACGATCTCGTTCCAGCACTTCCGCCGGGTCTCGGGCACGCCATCTCGCGCATGATTCAGAAAGACCGGGACCGGCGATATCGCACCGTGAAGGACCTGCAGTTCGATATCGAGCCGGTCCGCTTCGAATTGCAGAAGGGGCGGGCGTCCGAGTTGTTGCAGCAGGCGCAGTCGCTGTTCGAGCAGAAGCAACTCGAACCTGCGCAGGACAGTGCTGCAGGAGGCGCTCGCGCTGGAACCTTCGAACAGTGCGGCCCGGACGCTTTGGGAGGCGCTCCAACAGCAGATCCAGCAGCGGACGCTGCAGCCGCGCATCGAAGCCGCGCTGAACGCAGGCGAGGAGCATTTGGGCAATCGCCGCTTTGCGGATGCCGTGAAGGCGTTCGAATCGGCGCTCCAACTCGATCGGGAGAATGTTTACATTCAGGGACGGCTGGACCAGGCCCGCGCACTGGGGGACCACGCCAAACGAACATTTGACTTGCTGGCCGAAGCGCGCCGCCACTTCGAGCAGCAGAACCTTACCGCAGCCTATCGGACCGTCTCCGAAGCGCTCAGTCACGATCCGAAGAACCCCGATGCTGCCGAGTTTCTGAAAACCATACGTGGCTACATCGAGCAACGCCACGCGGAGCAACGGATCGATGAGGCCGTCCGTAAAGCGGAGGGGCTCATGCTGATCCCCGCTTACGAAGAAGCTATCGCCGTGCTGGAGGCGGCGGATCAGGAATCATCCAAGGTCCGCGAGTGTCTGGAACGGGTGCGCAACCAGAGCGTTGCCTACAAACGCCAACAGAAACTGCACAAGGAGATGGCCGCAGCCACGGACCTTCTACGCAAGCACCGTCTGGAGGAGGCTGCGAAATGCCTGCAGGGACTCCGCGCGGAGTTCCCGGAAAACCAGGAGGTCGCTCAGTTACTCGCCTATGCCCAGAAGGAGCAGGTGGCACTCGCCAGGACGAAGGTGATTGAGGGCGCGGCCGCCGAAGCCCGCTCCCGTACCGGGTCCAACGAGTTCGAAGCAGCCCTCAAGGCACTGGACGAGGCGTTGACGCTTTACCCGGGCGAGAGCACGCTGGTCCGCCTTCTGGAAAGCACGATGACGGCGAAGTCCGAGTGGGAGCGGCGGCGTGCGATCGAATCGACGGTGGCAAAGTGCGAGTCGCTCCGCGCCGGGCAGCGATTCGCGGAAGCCGTGCAGGTGGTGGAGCGCGCGCTGAAAGATTACAGCTCGGAGGCCGCCCTGCTGGAGCTTCTGAAGAAGCTGGAAGGCGAACTGGCGGAGCACCGCCATAAAGAAGCAGTGCGATCGGCCGCCACTCAGGCGGAGCAGTTCCTTGCGCAGATGCAGCCCGAAAAGGCGGTAGACGTACTCCAGCAGAACCTGAAGCGCCTTCCGGGAGAATCCGTCCTCAACGAACTTCTGAAGCGGGCCCAACTCGAGATTCGCGCCCGGGAGGAGAAGGCGGCCGCCGAACGCGCGGCGGCTATCGAAAAGCGCGTCCAGGAAGTCACGGCGCGTGTCGCGGCCGGGGACTTCGATGGCGCAGTGGCGCTGTTGGAGGATGGCCTGCGGAAGTGGCCCGGCGGGGCGCAGTTGCAGGAACTCCGGAAATCGACTCTTCAGGCTCGGGAGCGGCACGAGAACCGCCGCCGCGCGCTGCAGGAACTCGAAGAGATCCGGCGATCGGCGCTGCAGGAGTCCGGCTCTCCAGCCATTGCGGATTTGTTGACAGTCGCCACCGCGATCGCGGCCGACCATCCTCGCGATCAGGAAATTCAGTCCGCCGCCGCCGAACCGGTCAAGCTGCTCACGGCGATCGGACTGGCTCGCCAGCGTCTGCTGAACGGCGATTTCGCGGCGGCGCTGGATGTGTGCCGTTTGTCTCTGGAGCGCTACCCCGGCCATCCGGCTTTTCGCGACTTTCAGAGAGAGGCGGAGCGCGGCCAAAGACGCGCCCACTTGATGGAATTACACCGCCGGGCGACCGCAACGACTGACCTGCGGGAGCGCGCCAAACTCTTTGAGGCAGGATTGGCGCGGTACCCGGATGAAACCGGACTCGCCGACCAGCTGCAGTTCACGCGCAGTAAACTCGCGCTGATCGATAACATTGTGGAGCAAGCCCGGGCCCACGAACGATCCGGGGAATGGGATCTGGCGCTGGAAAAATGGAGCACCCTGCTCGCCGTCTGTGACAAAGATCCGGGCCTGGACGCTGAGATCGAGCGTGTGCGTCGCGCGCGCGACCAGGCCGCGGCGCCCAGGCGCGAGCCTCACAAGAACGACCTACCTGGCCCGGCTCGACCGCAGAAGGCGAATTCACGAAAAGAGGAAGGCCAGGAAACACGAAGGGCAGTGCAGGAACTGCTAGTGCGAGCTCAAGCGGCGATCCGAACGGATTGGCGCCAGGCGGATGCGCTTGTGGCCGAAGCTCTTTTGCTGGACCCCAACTATGCCGTTCCCACAGCGCTTCTGCAAGCCCTAGCCGCTCATCGAAAGGCGGTGGCCGAGCCCGTGGCGCAGCCGCTGGAACAGCCGCAGAATAAGAGCATAAGTCGCCCGACGCAGTTGGTCGCGGCCGGCGTTGCGGCCGTGATCCTGGCCGGCGGCGTGGTCGCCCTGCGCAGTCGGCACACAGCGGAGGACCCTTCCAGCATCACTGCGAAGGCGCCGCGGCAGGTAGTTCCGAACGACGCTGCACCGGCGACCCCGCCGGCGCATGCCATTACACCGACGGTAGACGCGCCACTCGCTGACAACGAAAAGAAGACTACACCCGCAGTACCGGCGCGGATGGCGCGCCTCGAAATCGCGGGCGCTATTTCCGGAGCGCACGTGAAAGTGGACGGCAGGCTGGTGGGTGACACAGACGGCAGCGGTGAACTCCAATGTGACGTTCCGCCTGGGACTCACACCGTCGAACTTAGTAAGGATGATTACGCGCCGGTAACGATCAAGCAGCAGTTCCGCGTAGGTAAGACTGTCAGGCTGGGGCGCGAGCGCGTCACGATGGCAAAGGTGGCGACGCCCGCGCCACCGCCGCCCGATCCCAAACAGATCGATTCGCAAGAGTGGGCGCAGATTGCCGGCAATGCCAATCCGGACGACTTTGACGCTTTTATCCGAGCTCATCCGTCCAGCGCCCACCTCGAGCAGGCGCGCTCACGGGCCGCGGATTTGCGCCAACAAATGCGGAACAGGACCGCGCAGCAGGCACAGCAGGCGGAGCAGACGGCGTGGGACAAGTTAGACCAGAACAGCCGCGACCAATTGCAGGACTATCTGTCTCGATTTTCATCCGGGGCTCATACGCTGCAGGGTCGCGCGCGAATCGCGGAACTCGACCGGCAGGCGGCGGACGCGCTCGCCGCTCAGCGACTCAAGGAACAGAAAGACCAGGAGCAGGCCTGGCGCAACGCCGACCTACAGGCGATCGGCAAACTCCTGGCGGATTTCGAAGCTGCGTACAATCGCAAGGACCTTGCGACGATGCAGCGACTCTGGACGGGCATTCAGGCAGACACCTACCGCAAGCTGTTCAAGGATGCGAAGGATCTTAAGTTCGAGTTACAACTGATGGGGCAACCCGAGGTGAACGGCAACTCCGCCACGGCAAGATGCAGACGAACCTTGAACTTCCGTCCACAGACTGGAGCCACGCAGGTTAGCACCGATCGGGTCACACTGCATTTGAGCAAGGATGGCTCCGGGTGGCTGATTCGTTCGATCCAATCGAACTGAGGACTTATTGAGAGCGGTTCAAGCGGCGGTGCACAGGCAAGCTGCGCACCGTCGCGGGGATCCTTCAAGCGGAGACGACTACTTTCCTCCAAACGCATAGGAGAGAGCCACCAGCGGTGTAACGTCCTGGCGCAGGCCTTTATTATCGAGCCGGAACAAAACGTTGCCGGTGAGCAGCAGGTTTCCGAAGAGGTTGTACTTGAGTCCCACTGCGCCGCTGCTTAGCACCGCCACGTCCTTGCCGCCACTGATTGTGGGCAGCATCAACGTACCTGTGCCGCCGGGAATGTTCTGCGTCGGGTAGGTGTCGCGAAACACGCGCGGAGCATTGATCAGGGTCTGGCCGAGATAGTCGCATGCAAAACTGAGTTTCCGGGTCACGCCGAAATCAGCACCCAGGGTGTAGAAGATCTGAGAAGGGAGGCTCGCCTTAATCGCCGGACCCTTCTGAATCACCTCGATTCCCGCGGAGTTCTCCGATGCGATGGAGCCAGTCACGTCACCCGCCAGGATGGAGCTGCCGTTCCATTGATAGCCGAGGTTAACGTGAGGGGAGAAGTGTTTGCCGACAGCGGAAACCACGACGAACGGCTTAATGCCGACGGCGCCGGAGCCAAGCAATTCGCGCGCGTTTCCGGTGGGCGTCCGGACGTCCAGGCCAACCGAGACACTCTCCTTGACCCCACGCCAGATGGCGATCTTGGTCCGGAAGCTGACATCTCCGATGCCCGAAGCGCTGCCGTTACTCGCGTACGAATTCGTCAGGCTGTTCGGATCTGCGGTGAATTGGTGAGGGTTCGCAAAAGTGGGGCCGCCAGGCAGCGTGAATGTAGGACCCGACACCCGGATGATCGCTGCGTCCGAAGTTACCCCCATCCGTACCGAGACGATGGGTATCGAGACCGATACGTCAATGCGGTCTGTGACTCCCACCGTCCCGTAGAGCATCGTGCTATCCATATTCAGATTGATGTTATTGGAAGTCTGGATGACATCGGCTTCATAGGAAACCGGGGTGTTGCCCGGGCCGGTGTTTTCGATGTGCGAAAAGACGGTCGGAACCTTGTGAAGATTGATCCCATCGATATTGCTGAAGCGGAATCGCTGGTAACTCATACCGAAAGACAGCTTTCCCCGACCAATCGTCTCGGCGCGTTCCGCGTAGATCGGTCCCAGGCTGGTGGTGCTGCGGACAAAGGCGCCGGACTCACTGTCGTACCTGTAAGTAAAGCCTGAGGACGGCGAAATGATCGGCAGGATCGCTAACTGGGTGGCGATTGCGCTGCTCAGCGTCTGGTTCAGAGTGGTCTGGGCCGCCCCGATGAAGTGGGCATAGTGAGGGAATGCTGCGCTCGGAAATACGGTCAGACCGGTGGGACCGAAGAGGTTGGGCAGAACGCACCCTGGCGCACCGGCGTGCCCCTGGCATTGGCCCGTGACGACGGTCCCAGGCACGAGAGGTTGAGGTCCCTGGCCGAAGCTGGAAGTGGCAGCTGCCGCCAGCAATAGGAACGCACTCCCGATTCGAGGGAATGTAAAGGTTGGCAATTTGGGTGATGTGAATAGTGTCATTCTATTTGTAATTGCGGGTAACGTGGTAACTTCTACGGGATGGAATGTAAAAACATGTCCGGTGTATGTGCCGTATAAGTTGCTCGTCCTGGAGGCCAAGCCGGGAGTTCCTAAGCTATGTCGTACGCGTCTTGTGTTCGTACAGCACAGCCGTAATGTTATCGTGCCCACCAGCCGCGTTCGCTCGATCCACCAGCATAGATGCCAACTCCAACATCGAGCCATTGGAACCTACAATCGCGCACATTTCCTCTTCCGTGAGCGCTTCCCAGAGGCCATCGGAGCAAAGCAAGACTCGATCACCGGGCGTTAGCGGCACTCGCGTGACGTCGGGCTTTACGCCTGCATGCATGCCGATGGCTTGTGTGATTTTTCCTCTTTGCGGATGCAGCCTGGCTTGATCGGGCGTGATCAGCCCGTCCGTCACAAGACGCCAAACCAGTGAGTGATCGTTCGTAAGCCGCCGGAGTTGGCCCTGCGAAAAGTGGTAAGCTCGCGCGTCGCCAACATGGCACACGTGAAGAGCCTCGCCGTGCACCACTCCGGCAATCGCCGTGCTGCCCATACCGCGACACTCGGCGTCGCTCAGTCCGCGACCGGCTACCTGCTCCTGTGCGTTGTCGAACGCCTTGATCAGCCAGTCATCCGGGTACAACACTGCCGGCGCGGGCGCCCTGGTCCCGGCGACACTCATGGACTGGGCAATCGCCTGGATGGTCAAGGTGCTAGCCAGTTTGCCGGCAGCGTGGCCTCCCATTCCATCCGCAACAATCCAGAATTTGCAATCCGTTGACAGGAAATACCCATCTTCGTTGGCTATCCGGGTCTTGCCGATATCGGTAACGGCGCAGAGCCAGTGTGCGGGAGCGGACAGTTTTCGGGAGGTTGATTCCTCGAACGCCGGTCTCCACAGTTGCGGTCTGGTTGCGTCTGGATCGCCACGGCGCAGTATTCGCAGCATGTTTCTTACTGCGCCGAGCACCACCCTGGTCATTGTCGGCTCTCGTGCAATATCGGGTTCCTTGGCCGCAGCGAGGGGCCGGAACGAAATCGGCAACCCGCGGGAGCGATATGAATGACTGCGTAACCCCTCACCTGGAATTGCGGAATTAGCCGGAGAATTTGAACGGCAGTGATTCAATATCGCCGCCGCATTCCGCAGTTCTATATGAGGGGCAGCACAAACTGCTCGAAGATTCGTTCACTAAGTGAGTTGCATGAACAAATTGGAACCAGTGGTCTGGAGCAAAGGAACGTTTCTGACACCGCAGCACTTGCAATGTCAGGACCGCTTTCTCGAAGACCTACTACATTTCCAGGTCCAGAGCCTGACCTTTCGTCCATGGGGGTTTCGCATGTTGGAGGTGAGTCATGCCGCCATGGCAACCGGCGCTTTCAGCATTTCCGCCGCGTCAGGAATTTTTTCCGACGGCCTGCCATTCGACTTTCCAGGCACCGACACTTCGCCCGCGCCGAAGCCACTGGCCGAGTGCTTCGCGCCCGACAGGGACACGGCCGAGGTCTACCTGGCGGTGCCGCGCTTTCATGAACTCGGGCTCAACCTGGCTTCACACGACCGAAACGCGCGGTACCGGGGGGAAATTGAACTGCTCCACGACGAGAATACAGGCCTCTCCGAGCGGCCCGTGCAGGTAGCCCGCAGAAACTTACGGCTGCTAGCCGGAGACGATTCGCGCGATGGCTACGTGACGCTGTTGGTTGGCCGCGTGCGCCGCACGGAGGCCGGGATGTTTGAGAGCGATCCCCTCTTCGTGCCGCCTTTGCTCAACTTTTTTGCGAGCGACTATCTGAAGTCGATGGCGCGCAGCCTGCTGGAGATCCTGGCGGCCCGTTCGACCGAGATTTCCGCGATGCGAAGGCAAAAGAATCAGAGTCTGGCGGATTTCACTTCGGCCGATATTGCGAATTTCTGGCTGCTCTATACGATCAACACGGCCCTGCCGCTGGTGCGCCACCTGTTTGAAACACGCCGCGGCCACCCGGAAAACCTATTTGCGGCCATGGTTCAACTCGCGGGCGCGCTGACTACCTTTTCGCACGACATCCACCCCCGGGACCTGCCCACATACGACCACGAGGACCTGGGCGGCAGTTTCACCATGCTGGATGACAAACTTCGCACGCTCCTGAATACCGTGGTGCCGGCAAACTTCGTCGCGCTCCCCCTCAAGCCGGTACAGACGGCTATCTATGCCACATCCCTCGACGATGAAAAGTATCTGCTCAATACCAGAATGTACCTGGCGGTTAGCGCCGAAGCACCAGCGGCAGCGGTGATTGCGCGCACGCCGCAACTAGTGAAGGTCTGCTCGGCGAACCATATCGAGCATCTTGTCCGGCAAGCCCTACCCGGAGCGCCGCTGACTTATGTAGCGTCGCCGCCGAGCGCAATCCCGGTGAAGCTGAACTATCAGTATTTCAGCATCGGCCAGGGGGGCGCCGCCGTGGGATTCGATTGTGCGTGCGCGCAATCTGGCAGCGTACGTTCCGGCCGACCTGCCGGGTGCCCGCATGGAACTCCTCATTCTGCTGCCGCAGCCGCCTGCTGAAAGCCAGGTGCAAGGTTGACACACATGGTAGAGCATGCGGAAAGCTTCCAAAGACTGGCTCCGAAAGTGGTGTGGTCGGAAGGGATGTATATCGGACCGCACCATTTCCAAATGCAGAGCAGATATTTCGAGGACGCCATCCGGTTCGCCGCCTCTTGCCATTGGTTCGAGCCATACGGCTTCACCGGATTGGAGCTCGATCCGGAAGCGTTGCGAAACGGCGCCGTGGTACTGGTGCATGCTCAAGGACTTTTTCCCGATGGCTTGCCGTTCTACATTCCAGAAACGGATTCGCTTCCCGCGCCGCGCCCGATCACGGACTTGTTCCCTCCCACTCTCAATGCCGCGACGTTACTGCTCGGCGTCCCGCTTCGCAAAGGCAGGGGGCTTAACTGCGCGTTCGGAGACGCTTCGATCGGCGAGCATGCGGACACGCGCTATGTGGCCGAGACGCGAGTCATACCCGACGAGAATACCGGCGGCGACGAACGCCCGGTCCAGATCGCACGAAAGAGCCTGTGCCTGCTGCTCGAAACCGAGCCGACTAGCGGACTGGCGACCCTTCCGCTGGCGCGTATCGTGCGCGACGGCGCGGGCCGGTTCGCGTACGACCAGGACTTCGTTCCCCCCACGCTGCAGATCCAGGCTAGCCGGCGGCTTATGCTGCTGGTGCGTCGCCTGGTCGAGATCCTGGATGAAAAGAGCGCCGCCATCGGGTTCCGCCGTTCCATCGGTTCGGAACTCTCCGCCGGCGAGATTGCCAAGTTCTGGCTCTTACATGCCGTGAATTCGGCTGGCGCCTCTCTGCGCCACCTATTAACCGTCAAGCGAGGACACCCGGAAGATCTCTTCGTTGAACTCTCGCGCCTGGCCGGAGCACTTTGCACGTTCAAACTCGGTTCGCACCCCCGGCAACTGCCGTCATATAACCACCGCAGTCCGAGCGCCTGCTTCGAGGCTCTCGACCGTCACATTCGGGAACATCTCGAAGTCACGGTTCCCACCAACTGCCTGACGATTCCGCTGAAGTCCACAGACGGCTGTTTTTACGATGGGCAAATTGCCGACCAGCGCTGCCTTGGCCGTTCGCAATGGCTGCTGGCCGTACGGTCGCCCGTTGCCGAAGCAGAGTTGATGATGCGGGCGCCGCGGTTGGTTAAAGTCTGTTCCAGCCGGTTCGTCAGGGAGTTGGTGAAACGTTCATTGCCGGGACTGGGCCTGATGCACCTGGCGGTACCGCCGGCCGCAGTCTCTCCAGGCGTGGAGAAACAGTATTTCTCGATCAGCCGCACGGGCCCTTCATGGGAGCACATAGTTCAGACAAGGAGTGTCGGCGTGTACATCCCAGCCGACATTCCCACTCCGGAAGTAGAGGTTCTGGTAGTCCTTGAGAATTCATAAAACACGGCTTCATTTGAAAGGCGAATAGGAAACGAATATGGGATTCAATGGCGATTTAGTATTTAACGAAGTCGACGGACCATGGCAGGGAAACGATTTCAAGAGCGTTTCGGTAGTGAGCGTCACTTTTCGCGAGGTGCTGCAGGCCTTCGTTTTCATGACCAAAATGAGCATCGATTACGATGGGGCGCCGAATGCCTACGGCCCGGCCGAAAAGGAGCCGCTCGATAAACTGGAGCATGCGGGCTGGAAGACGGGCTACTACGGAGTGGTCGCGATCGATCCCGACGAAACAGAGGACGTGTGGGTGCCCGCCAAGAAGGCCAGAGAGAAGGTCTTGGTGAAGGACCGCTACAACCTGAAGTTGGCGGACGATGTCTATGCCGACCCTAAAGGTAAACTGCCAGTGGTGCAGCAAGGCGGAACCTACGACGGTTACTTCATCTCGATTACCTCTCGCGCGACGCGGTCTCTAGCAGGCGGGAACAAGTTTCTACAATCGAGCTACATTAACTCGGCGGAAGTGACATTTGGGGCTCTCTCGGGACGCCTCCAGAACAAGGGCGTGGGTTTTGGAAATTACGGCATCGCGATCCGGCATGACATGGGCAGGCAATCCGGATTCGTAATGATGGACGGCGGACATACATCGGGCAAGGACGTCGGCGCCGTGGGCGAGTGTTCCTACCGCGTATTCCTGAATATTGGCGGTTCGCCCAAAACGTCGCGCCAGGTATATGCGAACAACAACTTTCCGACCTCGTTCATCATCTTTCCGAATTCAACTGTCTCCAAGCTCGCGTTCCTGGCCAAGGCCGATAATGCGCTGGACTTGCCGATGCTGATGGCCTTCGCCGAACAGGCGGGGTATGCCGACCTTTCCGGAAAATCGGGCAAGCCATTGCTGGACGAATGGGTGGCGGGCGGCCGGACGGCGGCCCCGCCCCGGAACTACTCGAAGATTCTTGCAGGGCTGCGAAGCGGCGGATTCTATCCTCCGATCGGCGATTTCCCCAACAAGAAGGACCTCGAACGGGTCGCAAGCACCGCTTAGTACACCGTTTCCGAAATACGCTCTTATTCCGAGGCAACCGACTCCCTTACGGTCGCGGCTCGGTTCGGAGCCGCGCGCGTCAGCAAGCGGTTTCCTGATACGCTGGCGAACTTCTGAAACGACCGACTTAGTCAGGGAATGGGGAGGCAGCCCTTACCGCCTCCACCGTATACCGGGCGGAGCTATCGCCTTTGATGGCTTCCTCAGCGGCATCTAGCTGGCGGCGCACAAACGCGTTTTGGGGAAGCGCAATTTGCCAATGATGCCAAAGGTCGGCGCGCCGCGTATTCATTGCCTTTGCCGAGGCCAGGTCACCGCTGCGTCGATACAGAGCAGCGAGGTTTGAGTAGATCAGGGAGATTCGCGGGGCGTCTTTGAGGTCGTTGAGAGGGTCTGGCTTAGTTGGCAATACCCGGTCAAGCAACTGTTGATACATCTGCAACGCGACGCTCGGATCTCCTGCATCGGCATTGTGGTCAGCAAGCGCGCAAGAGACCTCATAGACGTGACTACCCAACCGAATCTGTTCCGCCGGATACTCTTTCATGTCTTTGAGGATCGCGACGGCGGAATTGATGCGTGCTAGCGATTCGGAAGACCGATGCAGCCGGCGCAAGGGATAGGACGACTTTGCCAACAGCACCGCCCGATCGCGACGCGCTTCCCGGCGGCCGCCCACTTCCTCCAGCCTGTGAATGCCCGCATCGTAGACTGCAAGCGCGCGGCGAGGATCGCGATCCCGCAACACGCCCCCGAGTTCCAACACCGCTGTCCCGAGACGCGAGCGGCTAGCCGAGTCACTCGCGTCTCTACTCGACGCTTCTTCGGTAAGATCCATTGCCTTCTGGAGAGCGTCGATGGCTTCAGCCGGCCGGTCTAGATTCAAAGAGTCGCTTTCCCCCAGGATGAGGCCTTCCTGCAGGAGGTATCCAAACTGATTGAAGAGCCGCGTGGTCTGGGTTGGATAGCTGGCCATTTCTGCGATCTTGCGCGCGTTTTGGATCGTTTTGAGGGCGGTCTCCAGGTCGCCCTGGTAGCGGAGCGCATTGGCCAATACGCTGAGCCCGCCAGCGTACAAATCCTGAGCGGAAGGAATGGGCTTCGCCAGTTCCGCTCCCTGACTGGCGTAGCGCGCGCCCTCCTT
Organism: uncultured Solibacteraceae bacterium; assembly: GCA_963815475.1. Taxonomy (GTDB): domain Bacteria; phylum Acidobacteriota; class Terriglobia; order Bryobacterales; family Bryobacteraceae; genus Sulfopaludibacter. The sequence goes on from CAWFHD010000003.1 coordinate 58,743, forward strand.
GTACAAATGCATGTTTACGCATGTCAGGCCGATATTCACAAACAGGAGCGCGGCGCCGCTACGTTCCGATTGCCGGGCATCGCCAGCGCGCAGGAACCCTTCCAGATGTACCGGAGTTCCGGTGTCCCCAAGGCGCAGGAACGCTTCCAGCCGCTCGACGCCCTTGTGCGCGTGGACCAGCGTATCCGTCAGCCGTTCCGCGGTGCGGGCCAGGAGCATGCGGTCATGAGAGATCACTGCGGAAAGGAATAGCGCATTACGGTCGCGGGGTCTCGATGCCAACACGTTTTCAATCGACGCTTCCGCCTTCGTCAGGCTGTCCTCTGCCTTCACCAGGTCCCCAAGGTTGATCTCGTTGTTGACGCCTTGGATTCGCCCAAGCCGCCAATATCCTTTCGCGATCTCCTGCGCCAGGTCCAGATTGCCTTTGGCGTCTGGCGCAAGGCCCTCCAGATAGTCCAGGGAGACCGACACAAGGCGCTGCCGCGCGTCCACCGAACCCGGCAGATTGCGGATTACGCGGTCGAGATCGATTACGTTATTGGCTAAATGTCGAAGCTGCCCGAAGCGGCGTTCGGCGATGATACGCTGTCGATTCGCAATCACCAGACCAGTGGAAAGACTGACGATCACGAGCGCCGCTGCGATCGCAGGCACCCAATGGCGACGCAGGAATCGTCCCGTCCGGTACCTGACATCGCCGCCGCGCGCTTCCACCGGCCGCCACTCGAGGGCGGCACGAACATCGGCGGCGAACTCGTCGACCGAAGCGTAGCGCTCCTCGGGCTCGATCCGGAGCGCTTTCGCGACGATGAAATCCACGTCTACGGGGACCTTCGGGTTGAGGCGACTCGGCGCTACGGTTTCCTTTTTCGCAGCGCCGGCAGCGTTTCGGGGCGGCGCGACGCCTGCGAGCAAGTTATACAGCACGGCGCCCAGCGAATACACATCGGTGGCGGTGGTCTGTGCTTGCCCGGCCCTCTGTTCCGGACTGGCATAGTCCGGCGTGAGCAGGGCTTCCCCGGTCTGAGTTGCGACTCCTGCCTCGTCCAACAGCCTGGCGATTCCGAAATCCAGCAGCTTTGGCTGGCCTGATTGGTCCACCAGAATGTTCGAAGGCTTCAGATCGCAATGAATGATCAGGCGTCGATGGGCGTGAGAAACGCCCTGGCAAACCCGCAGGAACAAATTCAGCCGGTCTCTCACCTCGATCTCGGCAGCATATGCGTCGATCGCAACACCGTCCACATGCTCCATTACCAGAAAGGGGCGGCCATCGGCGGTATGGCCCGCATCGATTACGTGAACGATAGAAGGATGCTGAAGCGAAGCCAGGAGTTGCCGTTCCTTCCGGAAACGATCGAGCCAAACCGATTGGTGTTCCTCGGCGCGGAGCAATTTCACGGCTACCCGTTGTTGAATCTCTCCATCGGCGCGTTCCGCCAGATAGACGGTTCCCATACCCCCGCGCCCAATCACGGACACGATCCTGTAGCTTCCTATGACATCGCCAGGCGAAGCTTCGTGATAGGTCCGCAGCGACCGTGCCACACCCTGGATGGCGTCGTCGAAATAGGTTTCGGCGCCCGCTGCGTATGGGAGCAGAGACTCTACTTCAGCTCGGATCAGGGTGTCCGGACATTTCTGGGCCAGGAACTCAGCTCGCCGTTCTCTTGGAAGCTCAGTGACGAGTTCCAGCAATCTTTCGACTTCCGGATTCACGCTTCGATTTCCCGCCGGAGCCAGGCTTGAGCAGCGCGCAATTCCCGCCGCACCACGCTGACGGAACTCCCGCCACATTCGGCAATTTCTTCGGCGCTCATGCCACCGAAGAATCGCATCTCTACCAAGCGGGCCTTTCGGCCGTCGTCGCGCGCCAGGGTGTTCAACGCGTCGTCCAGAGCCAGCACGATCCGATCGCGTTCCGGCGCAATATCAAAACGAGGCTCGTAAGAAACCTTGACTTCCGCACCCCGCTTGACTGCCTGGCGCGCCCGGGCATGATCCACCAGTATCTGTCGCATCACGCGTGCCGCAATGCCGTAAAAGTGGGCTCGATTCTGGTAGCCCGCTCCACCCGATTCCACCAGTCGCATGTAGGCCTCATGGATCAGGGCCGTGGCCTGCAAGGTTCGATTCTGCGATTCGCGCCGAATGTACCCTTCCGCGATGCGGTGCAGCTCATGGTAGACAAGCGGAATCAGGCGATCGAACGCGCTCCGGTCGCCACTGTTGACACGAGAAAGAAGTACGGTGATCGATTCCGGATTCGGGGCTTCGCCGGCAACCACCGCGCTGGACTCGTCAAGCAGCCCAGTGCTGCTCGTTCCTTCATATGAGTTCATGTTGTCAGTGTGACGGTCCAGGAGCCTGTCTCGCTTCGGATTATCTGAATTTTTACAGTATGTTCGATCAGCGAGCGCACTCAGTGCACCTTCGCCTAAGAAATGATAGGGAGATCCCCCGAGGTTACTGCAAAAAAAGACCGGCCGGGAAGACCCCGGCCGGAACCAATGAGCATTTTCCAACTGCGCCTGTCCGTCGCGATATTCAACTTGAAAGCGGCTGCGAAGGATCAGGCCAACGGCAGTGGTTTTTCTCAGTTGCGAATTTTAGTTTTTGCCGCTCGTGAAGTTCCGCAACGGCCCGTGGTCGTCGGTGAAGTTGCTGGTGTTCAAAACCTGAAGTCCGGCGTTGTGCTCACCGTTGAAAGCTGTAACGGTTGCCGGGCAACCCGCCGCACTAGCGGCTTGAGGGGAGTTGAACCAGAGACCGAGATGATACATCTGGATGGGATTAAATGCCGGATTGAGGCTGGCATCCGGAAACGCTCCGCCATTGAAAACCACTGGGGCCGGTGCGCTACTCTGGGCGAATGCAAAGGTCTCGATGCTGAAGCGGCCCACAAACTCCTGATGGCCTCGGCCGTTTCTGTCGGTAGAGATGTCACCCTGATACCAGGCGATACCGAAAGGCGTCTTCGGAACCTGGATAACGAAGAAGTCAAAATCGGTATTGGCCGGAAGGCCCTGCACCGACACGTCCATGATCTCGACATTGCCAGCCGGGCGGATACTCACCGTAGCGGTTGCGTTCGGCAGGCAAGTTTTGGCTCCGGCTGATACGACCATGCTGAATGTCTTCGCCGAATAATCGTCAGGCGCGGCCGCGAGAGGCGCGACCGACACCAATAGACTGAAGGCGCCAACCGCCGCCAGCCGCTGCAATTGCTTAGTCAAATTGATTCTCCTATTTAGGTTATTGGAGGGAGTTGCCCTCAACCCAACATGCGCAGCGATTTCTGTTTCGGTCGTCGCGATTTGTCAAAGGTTTGTGAAAATCGAGCGCGCGGGGATCCGGCAAAGTTTGTGGCGTGGGGATGCTGAGGAGGGTGGTAAATTACTTTCCGGCGCGGATCTCTGACTCCAATTGCTGCGGAGAGTGTGGGCGAGGCCGCGACCGCTTCCGGCGAAATCACGGCCTCGCGTGTGGGTTATGGCTGAATCGCCCCAGCCGCGCTGACTGCGAACGAGAGGACTCCGTTTACACTCGACTGCTTATTGCCGCTCGGAGTAACGGTCACCACGTGATTTCCGCCCACCAAACTCACCGAGACGGTGTAACCCGCCTGCGGCGTCAGATCGGTGATCACGTGACGAGTTTGGGCCGCGGGCACGGCGTAGGAAATCGTCCCAGCGATGGGCGTGCCCACCGGAGCAGTGCCGACGACGACTGCACTGTTCCCGACCGCCGATTGCAGAAGAGCGCCGGTCACCGCGCCGTTAAGCACACTGAGCGGAGTTGCAGCCGCCACCTGTGCGGGCGATGCGGCCAAGTCGAACACGTTGAGCCAAAGATGGCTGGCCGCCGTGGTACCAGTGGGCCGGATTTCGCTGCGCCACACCTTGCTCCATGTATCAGGATCGGGCGCCAGATGGTCGGTGATTGCGAGCGCGGCGTTGGCAGGCAGGACGGTGGTCATCGAACCTGCGAAGGCCCCGTTGACGATATCTAGGCGGTGCAGGCCGGGCGCGGGCGCGGCCACTTCCACCGGGACGGCGGGAAAGTGGAAGGCCATGTACTGGTCGAGCGAGGCATTGCAGATACCGGTTCGGTCGTAAACCACAAACTGCGAAGGACGCAGATAGATGATCTGCCGCGACCACGACGTAACAGGATCGACGCCGCAGATCTTCTGGAAAGGACGGTACATGTCCTCGATGTTCTGGCCGAGCGCCATCACATACGATCCGCCGTCTTCATAGCGGGAGATCTTCGTGCGCACCCCATCCGTCCGCTGCAGTGCCCACTGTCCAAACGTATCCAGGATGTTGCCTGACGCATCGACGTGGCGGACCTGGAAGGTGTTATAGAAGCGTCGATTGCCGAGCGTCGGATCGATATCCGAGTTGCCAAAGCTATCGTCATATACGGCGTTTTCGCCAGGGTCGCCGTTGGGCTGGTGCATCAACCAGCCTTCGACATTCACCAACAATGGGCTCTTGGCCCGGACAAGTGCCAGAGAACCGGCGTCGAAGCCTTGATGGCCAGCGCCCGGATTGTTGACGTAAGGGCCGGAACGGAAGGACATCCAGGTCGCGCTGTTGGACCAATCGGAGCGCGCGGAGACTTCACCGATTCCGGACGTGGCGTAGGACGTGGCGAGAGTAGTGTAGTCCGCTTCTGCGGCATTTTCGTCCCAGAAGAGGAACTCGATCCATTCGTCGACGGACCCGACGCCTAACTTAGTGAGAGCGGTCTTGGCGTCGCGTGCGTACTTGTGCATTGCCGGAGCCAGAGGATCGTTCCACATAGCGAGGTATCCGGCGAGGAACGAATAGGTATTGGCTTCGGCGGTGCCGGGCCAAATGTCGTCGCCCGAACTGTGGGGGCTGTCGCGGTCATCGATGAAATCGCGACTGGGCCACGTGAAGTGCATGATCCAACGCGCCTGGTCCAGCGGGAAGGTGTAGGGCTGGGGTGCGTGGATCAGGTCGATGCCCTTGGCCGAACGAACAGCGAGCGCGGGGAGCAGTTGATTGCGCGTGGCGAGTGGGCCATAGGCTGCGAAGCCCTCGGGCCATCCGCCTCCAGCCATGTTGAGCGCGTAAAAGGGCGCTACTCGCTGGTTGTGCTGCACGTTGTACCAGTCGTTCCACCAGGTATCGCCAATCGGGTTGTCGCCCTGCACCGCAAGAGCGGACATGCACTTGGCCGCGTAGTAGCCCGCATAGTAGTTGCCCAGCGGCTGTTCGAATTCGAAGGCAATCTGGCTATCGTTTTCGAAGGCGTGGATCCACGAGTTGAGCACGTTCTGAAGCTGGGTCTGAAGCGCGGGAGTGAGTAAGTCGTGGAACCAGTCATAGCCGATGCCCATTGTGACACCGTAGAAGCGGATGCCGTAGCCGTCATCGCGATCCACCACTGGTGTGGAATCGATCATCTGATGGTTGGGATCGGACATTGCCGATAGAATGGCTACACCCGCAGCGCCATACTTAGCAGCGTTGGTCGGGTCGAATGTCTTCGCGGTCTGGTAGCAGATACCGAGAGGCATCAAGGCGTCAAAATAGCTGCTGCCCTGGTAGCCTTCTCCAATATTGGGGAGATCCGGGTAACCGTCACCGCCGGGGAAGTTGACAGTGCCTCCCACCATGGAATCGCATCGCTGCTTGAGAGCGACCCATTGCGGGTTTTTCGCGATGGCCCGGCTTCGCAGCGTTCCCAGCGTGGCCGAGTCAAGAATGATGCGTGGACGATCGCTGTTACTTTGAATCACGATGGCCACGCCGGTTGAGGCATTCTTGGTGGTGTCCTGCACGCTCGTGGCGGTAACGGTGAAGTTCCCGGCCGTCGTGCCCGCAGTGTAGAGACCCGTCGACGAGACGGTCCCGCCAGTAGCGGTCCACGTTACGAGAGTGTTGGCAGCGTTGGCGACGGTCGCGGTGAACTGCTGCGTGCCGCCGGCAAGCAGCGTGACGTTGAGCGGTGTGATTGTCACGGTGACCGCCGGCACGCTAATTGTGACGCCGGCCGTCGCGGACTTGGTCGTGTCCTGGACGCTGGTAGCGGTCACTTGGAACGGCCCCACGGTCTGTCCCGCCGTGAAGACGCCGCTGGAGTTGATCGTGCCTCCTGTCGCTGTCCAAGTCACAGCGGTGTTGCTCGCGCCGGTGACGGTGGCGGTGAATTGCTTCGTGCCCCCGGGAGCCAACGATGCGGTGGAAGGTGCGACGGTGACGGACACGACTGGCGCCGTGACCGTCACGGTGGTTGTCGCCGACATGGAGCCGATGGAGTTAGTCGCAGTCAAGGTGTACGTAGTGGTCGCCGTAGGATTGACCGTGACCGACCCGCCGCTGACCGATCCGGGCGCGGGACTGATGTTGAGCGCAGTGGCGCCGGAAACCGACCAGATCAACGTGACTGGCTGTCCTGACTGCGTCGTGGATGGCGATGCTTTGAAGTTCCCAATCACGGGCGCGGACGGCGTTCCCATTCCGACGCCGAAGAGACCGAACTGGTCCGCGGGCTCGCCGTTACCGATGGCACCGATATTGCCGCCTTGACCATCCTGCGGATCTCCGGCGCCAAGTAGCGGGCTACCCGATGCCGGCGAATACATGGAACGGTATGTTCCCAGAACATCGGAGACCTTCTTGGCGCGGCTCCAGATATCCTCCGCCCGGAATGGGAATGGAATCGCGGTAGGCTGGGTGAACTTCGGATTGATGTGGCCATTCAGCCCGCCGAGGTCGTGTAAGCCATATCCGGCAGCACTGGGTGTTACTCCAACTACTCCCAATCCATAGTTCGTCTGGCTGGGAGCGGCAGGATTGTAGAAATCGTTGTAATCGGCATAACGAAGCCGCGGCAGCGACGGATTCGTCGATTCGTCGAAGTCCCCTGCCAGAATCGGTCCACCGGAAAGACCCGCGAAGTTGTAGAACACATTGTTTCGCACGCTTCCCAGGAACGAACCGCTGGTGACCTCGATCGGATTGCCGTAGAAGCCCATGAAGGCGCCTCCGCCATCCATGACGTTGTTATGGAACTGAACGTTATCGACGTTGTAGAGCAGCTTCAGACCAGCGCCCGGGCTGTACAACGTCTGGCTTACCGTGAAGGAAAAGATGTTGTGGTGGATGTTCGCATTGCTCAGCGGACCCTGCAGAACCTGGTCCGAGTTGCCGCTCGCATCGATCAGGTTGTAACGGAGCTCACCGCCCATGCCGCGTACCGGCCAGGACGAACTTCGGATGACGTTATGCTCCGCCAGGAACCCATCGCCATCGAGTTGGAAATTCTCTCCCTCAGAGAAGCGGTGCGGGTAGTTGTGCTGACTGTAGTTGCCGCGCAGCACCATATTGGAAGATCCGGAGATCCTGAAGCCGCATCTCACGCCCATTAGGACATTGCTCTCGGCATCGGTGCTTCCGCCAATCAGCCAGTTCCGGGTGTTTTGGAATACGACCGTCGATAACCCGACGTTGTTTCCCTGGAAGAACTGCTGTGCGGACGAATTGCCAGTCGCCAAAAAGACCGGCAGAGTCATAGTAGAGACGTCCTCCGGTTGAGAGCCGCCGGCACCAGAGTATTCTCGCGGAATTCGTTGTTGCGGACCGCGGCCTGCGCCTGGTCGTTCGCCCCGATGGAGACGGTTCCGAACATTTCGAAGACGTTGCCGGTCAACTGCACCGAGCCCGTGCCATTGGCCGTCACGTCGATGGCAGGCTTCGTCGCCGTGCCCAATCCGCGAATATCGCAGTTAGTGATATTCAGAGAGCCAGTGAAGCCCGCCGCCGCCCGAATCTGGAACCCATTTCCATTGATGAGGCAGTGATTGCTGGCCGTTCCCGCATAGGTTGTGCTCTGCGATCCAGAAAGGACCACGTCCGCCGTCAGGTTGAAGACAGGGCCGGACCACGCCGGTGGATTGTCGACGAAGACCGTTACCGGCGCGCTGGTAACCGTGCCCTGGTTCACGCTGTGGATTTGAGCCGTGATTGCGTAGGCGCCGGCAGTGAGATTGTTGACGGTCAACGCGAAGTATCCGTTCTGCGCGCCGCTCCCGGTAAATGTGCCTGCGGATTGTCCGTTGAGCAGAAAGGTTACGGTTAGTGCGTCCGGATCGGCTGCGTCGCCATCGAAGGGATCGGCATAGATGCGAATCGTCCCCGGAGCGGTGAAGTGCATGCCCGATGCCGGACTCTGCACAACCACGTAGGCGCCGTCGAATTGGCGGGGCACGGGCGGAAGACTCTGGACAGTATTGATGCTAACCGAGGCGGTCGCACTCTTGCTATTATCCGCCGACGACGTCGCTGTGACTGTGAAGTTTCCGGTGGTCTGGCCAGCCGTAAACAGCCCCGATGTCGAGATGGTTCCACCGGTCGCGGTCCATGCGACGGCGGTATTGGAACTACCCGTCACCGTAGCGCTGAACTGCTGGGTTTGTCCCGGCTGCAGGCTGGCGCTGGTTGGCGAGATGGTGACGCCTACCGACGCCGGTTGCACCGTCACCCGCGCCGAGGCCGACTTGGTGGAATCGGCATTCGAAGTCGCGGTGACTGTGAAACTGGAGCCTGCTGTATTCCCCGCAGTGAACAAGCCACTAGTCGAGATGGTTCCACCGGTGGCCGTCCATGCGACGGCTGTATTGGAACTGCCCGTCACCGTGGCGGTGAACTGCTGGGTTTGTCCCGGCTGTAACGTGGCGCTGGTTGGCGAGAGCGAAACCTGCACGGTTTGCTGTATCACGACCGTTGCTGTCGCGGTCTTGGTGGGATCCGCCACCGAAGCGGCGACAACGCTGAACGTGCCGGGAGTGCTCCCCGCAGTGTAGACACCAGCCGCGGAGACAGCGCCACCGCTGGCGGTCCAGGTTACGGTCGAATTCGCCGAGCCCGTCACGGTCGCCGTAAACGCCTGCTGCGCTCCTGAGTTCAGTGTTACGTTCGTGGGAGCGACGGTGACCTGAACGCCGGTTGCAGTCGCGATGACAATACTCAGCCGCGGCCGCATGCTCTGCGTGCCAACGGTGCTTACGGGCCGAACGATGTTGCCGGGAATATTGTTGACCAGCATGATGCCCTGGTTCGCAGCGGGGGTGTCGACCCAGGATTGGACAACACTTGAGTCCAGAGACATCGTCAGGTTCTGCAGTCCGACGGCGTGGAGCGGTGGAACTTGAAAGCCTTTGCCGGCGACCGTGTCAGCTCCGGACGAGGATGCTCCGCCGGCCGCCCAATCGTTGGAGTCGTCGCGATGCAGCCAGCCGACCCTGTTTGAGCTGGCGTTCCAGGCGTTCTTCAGGTAAGACCCTGTAATGTTCCCGCTGCCGTTATCCCAGTAATCGAACGCCAACGTGAGTGACGCCGAGACCACCCTGGACCCGGCAGGAACCGAGAGACCGCCAAACTTCAGAAGATATCGCACCGAGTACGCGCCGGTCCCGGTTGTCGTATAGCAGCCCAGTTCCGAGTCTCCAGTCCACAGAACTCCGTTGCCGCCGTTGTATTGAGAATATTGCGTGTTAATGGATACGTCCTGGGCGCCTGAATATCCGTTCACGCCATTTTGAAAGGTGAACGCAGTGTCGGCACGCAGAGTTGAAACAGCAAGTAGCGTCACCGCAATTCCAGCGATGTTGACCGCCAAACTCCGTAACATTCGAGGCTTCATCTATGAATTCTCCGTTTGTAACATCTGCACTGTCTTTGGAAAGACGGTAGAATCTGCCTTTTTTGAAAAAATCGGCACAACTCTTTGGTTATCAGGTGATGACTGCCCACCGAAGCGAGTGCCCAGTCGGGTAGATTCCCTGATCGCCAGATGTAAACACCGTCCCTGGGCCTCGCTCCCGCAAGAATTCGCTCCTCGGGATTTCGCATATTACTTTGGCGCGTGGATTTTCTCGGACGCGACCCTTAGGAAAACAGGTATGTCCCCTGCTGGACGGAATCGCGCAACGCCGATCCGCCAGGGAGGAGACAGTCGATATCGCGCCGCCAGATCCCAGATCGATTCATTTCCGAAAAGAAGTCGAGCGATGGTTCCTCGAATTGCGCGACCCGGTGCTGAGATATCTGCTCACGCTGGGATGCCGGCACACGCTCGCCGAGGAGATCACGCAGGAAGCCTTTTTTCGCCTCCATCGTGCTTTGTGCGATGGACTGCTGATAAACGATGTGCGTGCCTGGGTGTTTCATGTAGCGCGGAATCTCCATTTCGACAGCCGGCGAGAGGATCGGCGCTTTTGGACATGGAGTCCGGACGATTGGAATCGAAACGATCAGACGGACGCCGATCCGAGCCTTAATCCCGAGCAACGGATTCTATACCGCGAGAGGACCCGACAGGTCGCGGAGGAGTTCAGCCGGCTGCCGGAATTGCAGCGCGAATGCATGCGCTTGAAGGCACACGGGCTACGCTATCGCGAGATTGCCGCGGTTCTCGGCATTACGATGGCGGCTGCCGTGGGATGTGTTCGTCAGGGAGTGAAGAGATTAGGCAGAAGGTTTAAGTACTTGAAGTGAAATGAAGCTCTGGGAGGTAACTGGGATCGGGCCACATGGAGCACCGGGCGATTCTCTCAGATCGCCCGTCTTAGTTGCCGTCACATGCAGGGGAAGCCGTCACATGAATTATTGTGCGGGGACACCACTAATTGAGTTATCTCAAGGCTCTGCCCGAGGGACGACTTCATCGTATTAGCCGAAAACTCGCCGCCACAATGGCAAGGGCGCTAACGCCGCTGACTGCCGTTCTGGGCTGCGTTCCGCAGTTTATGCCCGCACAGACAATTGCGCCACTGATACTGAAGCCATTGAGATCGAGAGTAACATCGTTCGCCTGAATATCGATCCCGTCGGTTGCAGCAGGCGCCACCAGGCTGCCTGAGAGTTTATAGCTGCCGCTCTCGGTAATTTTAAACGGGAAGCCGCCAGCGGCTGTAACAGTAGCTTGGTTGATGAGCACTACGCCATCCACGGCGAAGGCTGGGACGGATCCGGCTAGAGCAGCTAAGACAAGCAGATTTGACACAAGTTTCGACATAGTGTTCTCTCCTGTTCTTGAGTGGTTGGATTATGGTGACGATGCGATTGCCGTCGACGTTGTTAGACCAGCAGTTTCCTGGCGCGCCGTCTGGCCTGCGCGATCGCTATCGCTACGAGAGACGCCAACAACAGAAGGGAGGACGGCTCGGGAACGGCGGACACAGTACCCGGAGGCGAGTAAGAATAGTTCGTGAGCGACCCTTGAATATCGGTAACTCCATCGTCCTCGAGCAGATCCAGCGGGAGCAGACCAGGGATTTGCTGTGCGGCAACATTGTCGCCGTTTAGCTGCGTCACCGGAATCATGAAGCTCAGGTCGAGTTCATTGCCTTGGTTACAGCCCGATCCCGATGCCAGGCAAAGCAGCGCATTGATCTGATCGAAATTGCCGAATTGCGTGACAATCACGCTGGCCGAGTTGAAGTTGTTCTCTACTGCCCCGCCGGAGTTGAGGGCTGCATTCAAATCGAGCAAATTATAAACGCCGGGCGAATTAATGGACCCGTTGAAGGTCAAGGAGACCGTGTAGGGCGCATCGTCCAGAATGTTGTTGAGAGTGGGATTATTTACCGCGGGTCCGGTCCCGTCTTGAACGGCTTGATTGATCGTGCCCGAGAATGTCATGGTGTCGGCGTGAAGGGCGGTAAGGCTGGAGCCACAAAGCAATACGGCGATCAACCATGGACCGAACTTGAAGGCATTTCTGGCGGTGGTTTCTTTCATTTCACTACCTGTGTGAGCTTTAGTTATTCGGAAATCGGCGGCAGTCCAGACTGCCGCCTTCACTGATACCTGCGGATTTGGGGCTCCAAAAGGAACCGCTCACCGGATTTGTTTACAATCTCACCGATTCGCGATTCCCTCGTGTCCGCTCGTTGAGCCGCCGGTAGTTTTAATAACCGGAACCCGGAGCGCTGGCTGGCCCGGTGCCAGTGGCGATCCACCGTAGCGCGCCGGCGACGCGAATCAAAAACAACGGATTGTTACAAGTGGAAGGAACGTTGATCTTGAACGACAGTTCTGCGTTGCCCGCTGGACTCAGCGCAGCGGCCGGCGTATCAACGGCTGTTTCAAGCCCTCCGCCGGCGCCGCCAACGTTGCAGACCAGCGTGCCAACCACAGAGGTGACCGAACCGGCGGTGCCGCTGGCGCTCCCACCGTTCAATGCCAGGCCTTCCACATCGAAGGAGCCGTCGCCGGTTGTCAGATTGAGCCTGGCACTCCCGCCGCGTGTAGTCCAAGGCTGCGTGCCGCTGTGGATCTGACCGACCGGATTGTCGATTCCAGGTGTAGTAATTACTCCGGCCATGCCGTGCCAGCGCAGCGTAGTGGCGCTCTGGGCAGATAGCCCGGCGCACAGGATTAGCGGCAGTGATAAACAAAGCGTTTTCATTTAGGTCTTAGTCCTTTCATTTCTGCAGTCCGGTTCAGTTAGTTTGTCCGGACTGTCTACAAGCATCAGAATAAGAGAGTCTAAATGCCGATACGTGACGTTTCAGGGTGGTTTTCGTCGAATTTCCGTGGACGTCATCAACGAATTCTTTACCGTGGGAAACACCCAATGCGAGTGTGCTGATTGCCGCTGCTATAATACGGTTCGCATTCAAGCGCGACATGATGTCCGCATGCGGGAGCCTATCCGGAGATGAAAGTATTTGGGTCTTTCCGGCTTGACACGCTGAACCACTGTTTATGGTGTGCGGATGAGCGCACGCCCCTTACTCCGAAAGCATTCGACGTGCTGCGCCATTTGGTGGAGCACGCGGACCGCCTGGTCACTCAAGACGAACTTCTCGAGGCGTTGTGGCCGGAAACTTATGTAAATCCGGAAGGCATTCGAAAGTATATTCTGGAAATCCGCAAGGTTTTGGGCGACAAGCCCCAGCAACCGGCCTTCATTGAAACGTTGCCCAAGCGCGGCTATCAGTTTGTGGCTGAGGTGACGGATACCGACAGGGCCGTTCGCCCGGATTCGGCGGCACAGCCCTCGAGGAATATGGTGGGACGCCAGGCGGGACTTACCCTTCTGGACAGTTGTTTCCAAAAAGCATTGGCCGGAGAGCGGCAAGTTGTCTTTGTAACCGGCGAAGCGGGCATCGGCAAGACCACGCTCGTAGATGTCTTCCAGGAACAAGCGGCTCGTCATGCGGATCTTCGGATTGCGCGCGGACAATGTATCGAGGGTTTCGGCGGCAAAGAAGCCTACTATCCAATGCTGGAAGCGCTAGGCTCGCTGCTTCAGGGCGAAGGCTCTTCCTCTTTGGTCCAGACGCTCGCCCAACGTGCGCCCACCTGGCTAATCCAGTTCCCGGCGCTGCTAAAGCCGGAGCAACGAGAGTCGCTCCAGCGAGAGATTCTGGGAAGCACACGAGAGCGGATGGTGCGGGAGATTTGCGAGGCTCTCGAAGCGATCAGCGCCCAGATGCCTCTGGTGATCGTTTTGGAGGACCTTCACTGGGCCGATCATTCCACTTTGGATTTGATTTCCGCGGTTGCGCGCCGCAGGGACCGTGCGCGATTGCTCTTGATCGCCACATACCGGCCCGTGGAGGTGATTCTCTCCCAAAGCCCGCTACGAGCGCTAAAGCAGGACTTACTCGTCCGCAAGCTGTGTTATGACGTCGCCATCGAATCGTTGACAGAGTCCGACGTCGAAGAATATCTGGCGAAGCATTTTGCGGCGCGCAGCCTGCCCCCTGGGCTCTCGACGATCATTCACCACAACTCTGGGGGAAATCCGCTTTTCATCGCGGCTATCGTGCAAGATATGGCAAGCCGGGGTTTGATTGTGGCGGACAGGGGGAAGGTGATTGTGACGGCCCCGCTGCATGAAGTCTACCCGGGCATTCCGGAAAGCCTGCAGCAGATGCTGGAAATTCAAATGGAGCAGCTCAGTCCGGAAGAGCAGCGCATCCTTGAAAGCGGCGCTGTCGCTGGAGAGCGTTTTTCAGTCTGGACGACGGCCGCGATGCTGGGAAACACTCCTGTTGCCGTAGAAGATGCGTGCGATCGGCTGGCGAACCGGCGTCAGTTCATTCGCAATATCGGGATTCAGCGAGCCCCGAATGGAGCCCTCTCCGCGCACTACGAGTTCAGGCATGCGCTCTACCGGCAAGCCCTGTATCGCCGCCTCTCCAGTTTGAATCGCTCCAGCCTCCACCTAAGCCTGGGCCAGCTTCTCCTGCCATTCAACACCGCCGGAAACCATCTGGCCGCGGAACTTGCCTCGCACTTTGCGGAGGGACGGGACTACGAGCGAGCCATACATTGTCTGATGACTACTGCCGGGTATGCGTCAGCGCGGTTTGCGCACCGCGATTCCATCGAACTGCTTCAAAACGCGCTCGACTTGGCGCCGCTGGTTTCTGACGGGGCGCGGGTTGATCTTGAAATTCCGATTCTTTTGCGCATGGGCGATGCTCATTACGCCCTCGGCGCCATGTCCGATTCGATCGCAGCCTATGAGAAGGCGGTGGAGCGCGCGGCAGAAATTGGTCTCAGAGAGGCGCAAATACACGCCTTGGCGCGTCTTGCCGTTCCAGCCTGGTATCTCGACCAGGTGAGCGGCAACGAAATTTGCGAGCGGGCTATCCAGGTGAGTAAGACGCATGGCGACCCGCTGCTGGTGGCTCGAACGCAATTAGCCGCCGCCTGTTTTCGTCTTACTTACGATGCCTGGCGAAAGGAGGACGCGGAAGCCTGTATTTCCGCGCGTGAGACAATCCGCCGTCTGCATGCGGCCAGTATCCCGGAAGACGTGCACTACGCGTACGTGCAGTTGATTCAGGGCGATTACGAGGAAGCGCTCGAGCAGGCGGAGGCCGCAATGATCGCTAACTCCAGTCCCGCAGCCTATCTCCTTGCCCTCGGCGCAAAGACCCTGACCCTCATAGGCCTGGGCCGGTTTGGCGAGTTACTTCGAATTGTCAGGACGGGACAGGAACTAGCCCGGAAGAACGGCGAAGATCCGTGGGTCTTCGTTTTTCGCGAAGCCTGGTTGCGCGCGCTCTGCTGCGACTACGAGGGGGTGCAGCGGTTAAGCGAGATCATCATGCGGAGCGATGCCGAACAGCACGCCGCGGAACCCAGGGCCATGGCGATGGTTGCGCGTGGGTATCTCCATCTCTATCAAGGCCAGTGCGACGAAGCATTGCATCTATTCGAGCAGGTCCGCGATCCCAGGATCACGCCCAATTTCCTTGTGCACTGGCGGTGGCGCTTGCGCGCCCAGGTCGGATCGATCGACGCCCACTTGCAGGCCGGAGACCTTGAGAACGCTCGCCGTGAAGCTGACCACTTTCTGGATGCGGCATTCCTGACCGGAGAGCCCAACCTGCATGCCTACGCCTGGGAAGCCAAGGCGCGAGTCGCCCTTACAGGGAAAGATGGCGCCGCCGCCCTCCGCTGCATCGAGAGTGCAATGCCGATTCTGAAGCAGTTTGACATCCCCGTAGCGGCTTGGCGCGTTCACGCCACCGCTTGGGATTCGTATCGGTACATGGGACAGAATCGAACGGCCGAAGAGCACCGCGCCAGTGCCCGGCAAGTGATCATGCGGCTCGCCGATTCCTTCGAACCCGACGAGCCCCTAAGGGAAACCTTGCTAACGGCTCCGCCCATTCGCCGAATCGTTGAGTATGCAGCCGGTTCGGCCGGCGCTTAAGCCGGTGACAATGCCGCTACTTGCAGACTGGATCCGGACTCGCTGTCGAGACTTTGGACCGGTGCGGCACTCATGGCCGGCAACGAGAATGCGAAGCAGGCGCCCTCGCAAGACGCTTCCGCCCATATCTGTCCGCCGGCATCGCTAATGGCCCGCCGCGAAAAGGCCAGGCCCAAACCGAGGCCGTTAACCTTGCCCGCCGTCGCGAAGGGTTCGAAAAGCCGGTCGCGAATCTCGGCAGCGACCCCGGGGCCAGTGTCGCGCACTTTGATCAGGATGGAGTGGCGTTGGGGAATCGCTGAGATTTGGATTTCGCCTCCTTCAGGCATGACATCGAGCGCATTCACAAACAGGTTCACGAAGACGCGCTCGATGCGCTGACGGTCCAGAGCCATCGCCAGTTTCTCGGGCACGTTCGCAAAAATCCGAACCGATTGAGACTGGGCACGAACTGCGATCTTGTCCACAGCGCTCCGGACCAACTCCCCAAGATCGCAGGTGCCGGCCGGTTGCTCCGCGTCCCTGTAGCGAATCAGGCACTCTTCCAGCAATTCATTGATTCGGATTGAAGCGTCGTAGAGATTCTGTGCAATCCGGCGGATTTGCATCTCGGAAAGGCTGCAGCCAATGAGCAATTCCGCACTGCCGTGGATCGTGGAAAGCGGGTTGCGCAGGTCATGGACAATGGACATGATTTCCGGAATCGAACCCCTTTGTGCATTGGCGGTCGTCCTCATTTTTATCCGTTCCTTCCTTCTGTCGGCGGTCCCACCGCAATTTGGGCGATGCGTTCCCGTAGGAACTCAATCAGTTCGTTCGCGGAGACAAATCTGGCCTGCTTCCCACTGTCCACTTCCTCAACCGAACCTTCGAACCGATCGGCGTGTGCGGACTCTCGAAGCCGGACTACAAATGCTCCTCGCATGACGAATTTAAGGATAGAGCTTTCAGACTTGCCCGCCGTGGAGATTCCGTTGAGTTAATGTGGAGACTGCGTCGAAAGGCGGCCATTATGCGACGAGCCCACCGGTAATCACCTGGCGGTCTGCGCCAAGCCGGGGTAGCATCGCCTACGATGCGGTGTAGCCACCGTCGATAGCCAGGTCGGCGCCTGTGATATGGGCCGACTGACTGCAGCAGAGAAAGACCACGGCTTCCGCAATTTCCTCAGGAAATGCCATCCGCTGTATGGAAGGCCGATTCGGGTCGGCGCCCCCCAGCGCTTCCCAGGCCGCGTCTTCGCCGCCATGCTGCTCCACCAGGCCCTTCCAGAAATGGCATTTTCTGCCACATGGGAGTTACGACACCAGCGGGCGACACACAGTTGACGCGGACACCTTGCGGTTTCAATTCGAGTGCGGCCGCCTTTGCGAGCATGCGCATTCCAGCCTTGCTGGCGCAGTACGCGGCGGCCTGGGGAACCGCCTTCACCCCCGACGCCGAACCGATCAGAACGATGCTTCCAGACTGGCAATCGCGCATCGCGCGGGCGCCGTACTTAACACTTAAGAACGCGCCATCCAGGTTGACGGCCATCACCTTGCGCCAATCGTCGAGGCCGGTGTCGGCGATCGGACGCGCATCGGAAAGACCGGCGGACGCGACGAGGGCGTCGAGCCTACCCGCGCGATCAATCAGACGCTCCCAGTCAGCGGGGTCGGTGACATCCAAGTGGCTCTCAGAAAACCTATCTCGGTCCGACATCAAGTCCGGGTAGGAGATGTCGGCCGCAACCACTTTCGCTCCTTCGTCACACAGCTTCGAAACCACTGCCTTGCCGATGCCAGATGCCGCTCCCGTGACGAGTACTCGCGTTCCGTTCATGCGCATACTAGCCAAGTCTACCTTACGGTTTTCCCTTCCCGGGTGATGGCGGTCGACGTGATGCGGGGGTTTTACAACTCTTTTACTGCGCAGCTACATTGCTGGGATCACTTTCGCTCAAGCGCCGCGCATGTTGGATCAGAGGCGGTTGTAGCCGCATGTCTACCGGGCTCAATCGCGGTAACTCGGAATCACACAGAGAAATGGAGAAGATATGAAACCTAACCCTGCCCGGCAATCCAAAAAGAGCGCACCAATTCGAAGGATGGTCGCGACGACTGTCTTACTTGGACTTACCTTCGGCACACTCAATCACGCGTCGGCACAGCACATCGCGTCCCCAACCACTCCGGCGAGCATTACACCACCGGCCGGAAATGCGCCCTTCCTGCTGGGGCACGCAGTGGGCACTCAGGGCTACGTTTGCCTTCCCACTGCAGGAGGCGCATCGTGGACTGTCAACGCCGCTCGCCCAGAAGCCACGCTTTTTGAGCAGGTCTACGGGCGAAACATCGAGATCATTACACATTTCCTCAGCCCCAATACGAAGCCGAACCAGTTCGCCCCCAACCCGCTAGCGTTCGGCAACGCGACCTGGCAGAGTTCCATCGATAACAGCAGAGTGTGGGCACAGACAGCACAATCGATCCCTGCCGGTTCCGATCCGAGTTGCCCCAATAGCGGCGCAATCGCTTGCCTCTTGCTGCAGGCAATCGGCTCAGAACACGGCGCCGCCGGTGGTAGAGTCATGAGCAAAACGACATTCGTCCAGCGTCTCAACACGAACGGGGGTTCAGCACCCGCGGACGGCTGCAAGGTGGAGACCGATATAGGAAAGCAGGCGCTCGTGCCTTATACTGCCGATTATTACTTCTTCCACGAGGTCAAATAAGCAGCTTCCTTCCTCCAGTCAGGCTGTGCACGCGAAGGAGCAGCGGCATCACTGCTCCTCGCGTGTACGCAGGATCTGTCGGGAACGTTACCGGGCAGTCGGATCGAGTTGGAAGATCGAGAAGGTATTACCCTCCGAATCCTGACACAAGGCAAACCACGCCTTGCCAGGCAGTGCAATTTTGCCGACTATTGTTTTTCCGCCGCATTTCTCGACGAGATCGATACAGGCATCCACTGCCGGAACTTCAATTCCGACACCAATGGGCTGGCCGGGGTATTCACGTCGAGTGAGGCCGCCGTCGATACCCTGAGAGGCGCCGTCACCCGTGTTCACACGCCAATATTTTTCCCGGCCTTGCGGCGTGTCATATTCCCAGCCCAATTCGAACTTCCATCCAAACACTTCCTGGTAGAAGTTGATCGCCCTGTCGGGAACGTCAGCAGGAATCGCAAAATGGTTGACTCTTGGCATAAATTGATCTTACAGTTGACCGCCCCATTCAATCAGTTGCAGCGCATTGCCAGCAGCGGGTCGATGCGCACGGCGCGCACAGCCGGCACGACACACGAGGTAACCCTTGTAACTCGCGTTTCCGGGCTTTCCTATGCGCCGGCCAGGCATGGAAATACGCCTGCCTCAGTTACAACCCAAGCTGAGCAATCATCCGGCAATACCTTGAGGTATTTCGAACGGGGTCAAGTCTACTGTTTTGTTTCAAACTTCCAATAGCCCAATCGCGCGTCCGGCACGCTTCCTCGATATGGCACAGGGCTTCCTCGTCGTTTCCCAAGGCAGCATGAATCTCGGCGATGAGAACAGGTGAAACGTGCTGCCCACGGGGCTGCTGTTGCAGCCGCGACAGGAAGCCGGCAGCGCTCTCCCGATAACCGGCGCTGGCATCCACATATGCAACTTCGGCGAGCAGACCCAGTTCCGGCCCGTTTGTGAGTAGCGCTGCACGGCGGAGATATCGTCGGGCCTGGCGATATTCACCCAGCGCGGTCAGGGCTCTGCCCAACGCTCGATATAGTAAGCCGCAACTCGGGTGCAGTTGCAAGGCCTTCCGGCTGACCGCCGCACATCCCTCGAAGTCGCGCGCCAGAAAATGGGCGTCAGCCAGCATTCTCCAAACAAAGCTGGATAACGGACAGGTCTCGCTGGCGTGTCGCAATTCCGCCAGACCTCTCTGCAACTCTCCCTTCTCCACCAGATCGAGTCCATTCCACGCCCTGACGATGGATCGGATATCGTCGCTCTTCGCGGCCTCAGACGCCCGTTGCAACTCCTCGTCCGACCTCTCCCACTGCCATTCAAATATACGTAGGAGTCGCGATTGGCTCAAGTGCACGTCGACCGATCGGGGATCGATGTCATTTGCTTGTCGTAATAGATCCCGGGCGCGTGGTTCGGCTTCATCCCTACTCAGGTCGCCAAGCACAGCGCGGAAAATGAGTGTATTTGCCAGCCCGGCTCTTGGTCTCGGATTCACGGGCTCGTTTGCAATACATTCCGAATACGCGGCAGCGGCGATGCGGCAAGCCTCTGACGTCTGTTGCTCAAGGTAATGGGCGGCGATACTGCACAGATCACCAGGCTGATCGGCGAGTGTGGACCCTGTGTATTCGGGTAAACGAGAGATTCGCGCCGCGAAACGATAACCCCGTTTCGGAATCGTCTCTATGTACTTAGACCGGGAAGCACCTTCGCCCAGGGCCCGCCTGAGGGCGAAAATGTGAACCGGGAGATTTCCTTCTTCCACCGCGCTATCGGGCCACACGACGTCTAGCAGTTCATTCTTTGAAACCACTCGCCCGGCCCTCTTCACTAGAACGGTGAGAACTTCCAACGCCTTCGGTGAAAGTTCCAGGCAGCGGGACCCTTGCGTGAGCAGACGGGCTTCCAGATCGAACCGGAAATCGCCGAACTGCAGGATTGGCTGAACTGGCACGGGTTCCCCCAGACTTCTGTATTCTCGTCGTTCTCCGCCTCATCGTGCAACCCCGCACTTCAACGTGACCGCCCGGCGGCGGCTTAAGAACTCCTTAAAGACTCCGCGCGATGATTCGTCGTACACTCGCCGAGTCGGCACTCAACGGAGGTACTAATTCTATGAAACGAACACTGGTCATCGGCGCCACGGGCACTGTAGGACGCCAGGTTGTCTCTCAACTGGCAGCAAACGGCGCGCCGGTCCGCGCTCTTGCGCGTAATCCGGATACGGCTGATCTGCCGCCGCAGGTCGAGGTAATGCGTGGAAATCTCACCATTCCGGACACGCTGGATCGATGCCTCGATGGTGTCGACGCAGTATTTCTCGTATGGACTGCGCCACGGCCTGCGACCGAAGCTGCCTTGGAGCGGATCGCGAAACGCGCACGTTGCATCGTCTTTCTTTCGGCTCCGCTTAAAACGCCGCATCCATTCTTTCAGCAGCCAAACCCGGCACGAGATCTAGCGATACAAATCGAGCAATACATAGAGAGCTCAGGGCTCGAATGGACATTCTTGCGGCCTGGGATGTTCGCCGCCAATTCCCGGCACTTCTGGGGGCCCCAGATTCGTAGTAGTGATACCGTCCGCTGGCCTCATCTGAGTTGTTGTACTGCCCCAATCGATGAACGAGATATCGCTGCCGTCGCGGTACGCGCGCTAACCGAAGATGGACACGCGGGAATGGAGTACGTCATAACCGGGCCTCAATCTCTAAGCCAACGTGAACAGATATCGACGATTGGTGCTGCGATCGGACGGACGCTGAACATCGAGGAGATCTCGCCGGAAGAAGCGCGCCAGTCGGGACTCGGAATGCCTCCTGCGGCCGTGAATATGCTGCTCGATGCCTGGGCTGCCGCGAGCGGGCTGCCTGCATACGTCACATCCACGGTCGGGGAGATCACTGGAACTCCAGCGCGGACATTACTCGACTGGGCCAGAGACAATGCATCGGATTTTTGAGCGTGAGCTTCGTGGCTCCGACGTGCATTTCAGTTGGCTGGGCGGTTTGCAATCCGTGCGCAAACCGCCCGGTTTATCCCTCTTACTGAAGGATCAGCGACGCCGTATCGATTGCCTGGGTGCCGTTCTGGTCAGTGACTGTCAAGACGAACGTATACGTTCCCGGTCCGCTACCCAACACGACAAATGGCGTGGCCGTATTTGTTCCCGTTATCGTCGCCTGCTTGCCGAACGGCATCTGGGTCCATGAATAGGTCAAAGGCCCGCCGTTGGCGGCTACCGATAGTGTGCCATCGAGTTCCGCCTCGATCCACGTGGTTATTCCGTTCTTTGGATTGGCCACTGCTTTGGTCGCGCTTGTGCCCGCGGCAACCAGCCCCGTACTCGGATCGAGCGTCACGGCTCTGGCCGAAGGGTTCTGGAACGAGAACATGTTCATCAGCGTGCCCGCGTAGGCATCGGCGGAATTGTCGCCGATCCTCCCCAGGCTCCAGTTGTCTTCGATGAAGCGCAGAATCGACGCCTGGTCGGTGACCGCATGGTCCACGTAATTCACCTTCGCGAACGGCGAGATGACCAGCAGCGGCTGCCGGGGACCATAGCCGCAACGGCTCTGATAGGTGGACGCCGTGCCGGATCCGCACAGGCCCGGTCCATTCAGATTGTCATCGGTGGTGGCGGACTGATTCACAATCGGCCCCATCACGTGGTCGTACCATCCGTCCGAATCGTCGTATGCGATGACGATCGCAGTGCTATTCCAGAAAGGCGACTGCATGATTGAATTGATGGTGTTTACCAGGAAGGTCTGCTCGTCCAACGGAGTTGAGTAGGCGGCGTGTCCATCCTGATATGCGGCCGCTTTCAAGTAGCTCACCGCCGGAAGATTGCCTGCCGCAAGCGCGGCGGAAAAGTCGGCGATATCGTATTGGTGATTGGCCTGGTCGGTCTTCCCGATATTCGCCGTTGACGTGGGAGGCAAGTGGTGCGGATTGGATGTCTGCTTGTAATATTGGAACGGCTCGTGGTGAGGAATGTAGTCGCCGGATGTCGTGACGGCGTCGTCGCCTGCCAGACCCACGTGGTGCGCGCCACACACCGCAGTCCCGCTGGTGGACATCGACGTGGGCTTAAAGCCACCCTGGAACCATCCCCAAGTTAGATTTTTCGCGTTGAGCAGATCGCCCACATTCTTGCCGGTCATCGAAACATAGGTTCTGGGCGGGGCCAGTGTGCAATCGTCCAGCGAGGGATCGGGGCGCGCATCGCCGATCAGCGAACCACCCGAGCCAACGCTTCCCGCGGCGCTGCCGGCTGTCACCGTCGCGCCGTGAGTCTGTCCGGAGATCAGGTTGATCGCTCCGGGAGCCGAGGGGCCGAAGGTGGTGCTGAACGAATTATCGTTTATGGCAAAATTCTGCGCGTAGTTCCAGAGCGCCGTCACGGTGTTGCCGTCGTAGTATCCCATCACTACGGTCTTGCCGTAACCCATAATGTCGCAGCTTGCGCTGGAACTCCCCACCGATTCCACAAACTTATTCATGAGCCCGCCGTTGTACGCCTTCTGTTCGTCGGGGTAATTGTGGTCCTGGTCGCACGTCACTGCTTGGGCGCGTGTCAGGCGGAAGGGCTGAGTGGAATTCGGATTTGCGGACAAAAGCGGTCCATTGAGGCCGTTGACCCCGGGAGTATTGGGCGCTGTCACGAATGTGGGCTCACTGGGGTTGTTGTTGGCCGCCACCGGATAAGTGGCGAAATAGTGATCGAAGGAAACGTTCTCCTGGAAGATCACGACTACATGCTGGATGGGCGTGGTGGTAGCGGGCGGGGTTTGACTCTGCGCCCGTAAGTCGGCAGGCACTATCGAAACCGCGGAAAGCCAGGCTGCCAGCGACACAGCCATAGATCGCGAACGAAAGATCATCGGACAAGCTCCCTTTTCTCGGTGGAATGAGCGCTTGCGCAAATACCGTGGGGCGGTCTTGCGCACGCAGCCCTCAGGGTCCCATTCGATAGTTAGACTGTGTTGACGGTATGGTGAAAAACAGACTACAACCATTGCCCAAGAGCCGCGGCCGGCGTGCTATTTCGCACTCAAATCAGCGGGTGGCGGCACAACTTCAATCGACCCCATCATTCCGCCGTCCTCGTGTTCCAGGATGTGGCAGTGATAGAGGAACGTCCCAACGATTGCCGGATCGCGAAAATCCATGCGTAGCTTCACTCTCGGGTACTGAGTCGACTTTCCGTCCCAAAACGGCAGCTCGATGGTGTCTCTTAACGCCGACTCCTGCACCGGCTTTCCATCCCGTTCGAGCATTTGAAAATGCAGTTGATGTATGTGAAATACGTGCGACTCCTGCGCGCGATTTTCGATGGTCCAGTCCTCCACAGTCCCTTGCGTGACGGTCAGGTCCGGGTGTGTGGAGTTCATATCGAAGACCTTCGGCGCTGCATCGCCGACCGTAAGGAAGTAGGAAGCCCTTTGCTTTGGATGTGCCGGATCCTCGATCTTTTCGGAAAAGTACAGCGTTCGCTGTCGGGCCGGCCGTAGAGAAGTAAGCCCCAGGAAGCGCGGCGCCGCTTTGGAATGCGAAGCTCCAGGCAAAGTCGCCGGAGCAGCAGGCGCGTCTGTGAAGCTTCGGATGTTCGCCAACACCCGATAGGTATCGGTATTGCCGAGGGCGCCGTTATCGTACCGTTGCGTCAGGAATTGCGCGTACATGCCGGCCGGGGGAGTGGTAATGATGAACTCCGCCCGAGATCCAGGCGGAAGCAGAATGCTGGTGCGCTGTGCCGAAGCGAAATCGTTTCCCACCGGAACGCCATCTAGGGCGATGACCTGCATCGGCTGTGCCACCTGCGTGTCCGGATTCGGCCAGTACAAGAGTTGCAAGTCAAAAAAGGTATCCGCCGACGCATTGAGAACTCGCCAGAATTCCCGCTCCCGGGGTCGCACAATCAGGATGGCCGGCTTATACAAGGGATAAAGGATGGGCACGTAGTTGAGCGAAACATCGAGAGAAGGTGTGTATGGTCGGGTTTCCAGCCCGCTCGATGAATCTTCAGCCACCCCTCCAATTCTTTGGTCGCGCAGCACCAATACACGCTCGGGAAGCCCTGCCACCGCGGGCGCCGCTCGCTCCATTCCCTCCACAATCAGCGCGCCGGACGCGCCTCCTAACACTTGCCGTTCACTGAAACCGTGCGGGTGCGGATGATACCAGTACAGTCCCGGCGTCTCATCCGGTGGGATCTTGAACCGATATTCGAAAGCCGCATCGCCGGGCTGGACCAGCGTGTGAATCACCTCATCCTGATGACAAACGGGCGGAATATTCAGACCGTGAAAATGCAAATTGGTGGATGAAGGGGTCACAGTGCCGCTGCTGCCGCAAGAGGCAGAAGCGCCCGCCTGGTGTGAATGAGGCGGCGCGCCTAAACCCTTGTCTGGCGCAGTTTCATTCTTCAGATTCAAAATGACCTCATCGCCAGGATGCACTCGCAATGTCGGACTCTCCAAACTGTCGCCGTAAACGTAACAGTAGTCGGTCAGTCCATAGATGTTGACGCCGCTGCGAAGCGACAGGTCTGCACGCAGAGTTCCGTTCGAGCTGTGCAATTCCGCCGGCGGTTTGACGGCTGCTCCGGGCACGAAACGCGAGCAAGGTGAGGCTGCCTGTTGGCCGAAAGCGCTGCCGCCGATGAGCAGCAGGATCGCGAATCGCATAAGGCGGATGCTACCAAAGCATTGTGACAGTCGCGTTAATTCATGGAGTCAGCCCTAGCTGACCATTCGCTTTACAAACATTTCCTGCGTCATCGTACGTTAACTTTCGGTTGATAAGATCACCCACACCGCATTCGGCGTTACCGGAGAGGAACAAATGGCTTCATCTAAATTGGCCCCATCACCACAGGTGGCGCCATCTTCCGTACAGGAAAAGTTGTCCAAGAGCCCTGGGAAGATCGGCGTCGCGATTTTCGTTCTGGTTCTGGTTCTCGGGTTGACATTCATTGGAGTGCAGTTGGGTGGGGACCTCTCGATCGTCAAGGCGACGAGCATCTATCCTTTTGTGCTTCTTGGCATAGCGCTCCTGGTCGCCCTGGGCTTCGAGTTCGTCAACGGGTTTCACGACACCGCCAACGCCGTCGCGACCGTAATTTATACGCACTCTCTCGAGCCCCATGTCGCGGTGGTCTGGTCCGGAATGTGGAACTTCATCGGCGTGCTCGTGTCCACGGGGGCCGTCGCCTTCAGCATCATTACTCTGCTGCCCGTCGAGTTGATCCTGCAGGTGGGACGCGGTTCGGGATTTGCGATGGTGTTTGCTTTGCTGGCGTCGGCAATACTTTGGAATCTCGGGACCTGGTATTTCGGTCTGCCCTCATCCAGCACGCACACAATGGTCGGTTCCATCATTGGCGTTGGCCTGGCGAACCAGATCCTGTCCGTAAAATCCGGAACCAGCGGAGTGGACTGGGCGCAAGCCTTGAACGTTGGCCGGACCCTGCTGATCTCCCCGATCGTGGGCTTTGTCTGTGCGGCCCTCCTGCTTCTGTTGGCGAAGAAGGTAATTCCCGATCAGCGTCTGTATATGGCTCCGCAGGGAACCGAGCCGCCGCCCTTCTGGATTCGCTGCCTTCTGATTCTCACGTGCACCGGCGTCAGCTACTCCCACGGCTCCAACGATGGCCAGAAGGGGATGGGGCTCATTATGTTGATTCTCATCGGAACCGTTCCCACGGCATACGCTCTGAATCACGCCATACCGGCCAGCCAGGTTCAAACCTTCATTGCTGTTTCCGATCGCGCGAATGCAACGCTCAGCAAGTACGTGTCTCCGGATGCTTTGATCGGCGACCCGGCGGAGGAAGTCACAACGTATATTCGCACCCGTCAATTTACGGAAGGCACCACGCTTGCGCTTCGTGAGATGGTGGACAGCGTCAGCAACGAACTGAGCTATTGGAAATCGGTTTCCAAGGTGCCGCCGGAGCGCCTGCCAAATCTCCGCAACGACATGTACGTGATCAGCGAAGCGCTGCGGTTGATGCAGAAGTCGAACGCGGGACACCTGTCGATTACGGACTGGGAAGGACTGGCGAACTACAAAAAACAGATCGACACAGCCACGAAATTCATTCCGCTCTGGGTCAAGGTCGCCGTTGCCCTGGCGCTGGGACTCGGAACCATGATCGGCTGGAAACGAATCGTGGTTACAGTCGGCGAGAAGATCGGAAAGGATCACCTGACCTATGCCCAAGGCGCGGCGGCCGAGATTACGGCCATGGTGACGATTGCCGCCGCCGATAATTTCGGGCTTCCCGTCAGCACCACGCATGTTCTCTCCTCGGGTGTGGCTGGAACCATGGCAGCGAATCGCTCCGGCCTTCAGTGGAGTACGGTGCGTAGTCTGGCAATGGCATGGGTGCTGACCGTGCCGGCATCGATCCTGATTGCGGGAACACTGTACTGGGCTTTCAAGAGCATCGGTTGAAATACCGATCGCCACAAGTCAGGAGAACAATTATGTCGAGACTGAGATCTATATCACGAAACAACGCGCGCATGGCCGGTGCAGTTCTTCTTGCGGTCGGCCTAGCAGTCCCGGCATGGTCGTTTGCTTCCACGATCATTACCGGCGCCGGCGCCAG
This sequence comes from uncultured Solibacteraceae bacterium, assembly GCA_963815475.1. Classification (GTDB taxonomy): domain Bacteria; phylum Acidobacteriota; class Terriglobia; order Bryobacterales; family Bryobacteraceae; genus Sulfopaludibacter. The sequence continues at coordinate 85,798 of CAWFHD010000003.1, forward strand.
TTTTCCCGTGCCCATTTATTCGATGTGGCTGAAGGCTTACCAAAAGGTGCGCCCCGATGTTCAGATCGGCTATCAGGCCATCGGATCCGGCGGCGGAATTCGACAGATTCTGCAAGGGGCAGTCGACTTCGGGGCCACCGATGGTCCCATGAACGACAGGCAACTGCAGGCCTACAAGGACGCGCATGGATTTGGACTTCTCCACTTTCCCACCGTGCTCGGCGCGGCCGTCCCGGCCTACAACGTCTCCGGTGTTGGGGAACTCAACTTCACGCCCGAGATTCTCGCGGGGATTTATCTCGGCGCCATCACGAAATGGGATGATCCCCTGATCCGCGAAGCCAATCCAAAGGCAAGTCTCCCGGCCAGCGCAATTGTCGCTGTGCATCGGTCCGAAGGCAGTGGGACGACATACGTGTGGTCCGACTACCTCTCCAAAATCAGTCCGGCGTGGAAGAGTAAAGTGGGCACCGGATTCTCCGTGAACTGGCCAGTAGGTCTGCCCGCCCGCGGAAACGACGGAGTTGCCGATCTGATCGCAAGGACTCCGAATTCGATGGGCTATCTGGAACTCAGCTACGCGGCACAAAAGGGTCTTACCTTCGGACGGGTGCGCAACTCGTCCGGCAATTTTATCAAGGCCGATCTTGCCAGCGTCGCGTCCGCTGCTGAAGCGGCGCCCATCCCATCGGGAGACTTTCGCGTTTCGATTACGAACGCTTCCGGAAAAGGTGCGTTCCCCATTTCCAGCTATTCATGGTTGCTGGTACCCTCCAAGATTCAGGACTCGACGAAGCGGAAGGCGATCGTCGATTTTCTAACCTGGGCCTTCACCGATGGTCAAAACCTTGCGCCCCAGCTTGTATATGCTCGCCTGCCTGCGGGGATGGCGTCGAAGGAACTAGCCGCGCTCTCCAGCATTCAATAGCTCTCGACACCCCTGTTTTGGCATAGAAGCGAACGCGCGGTTTAGCGCTTGTAAACTGGCGCTTTCCAAGCTCGCTTCACAGTTCTGTTTTCACGTTGTCATCAAGCAGTAAACAACACTTGGGAACATAGCGATATTCCATTCGGGCGGTGAACAACAAAACATGGCAAAAATGCGCACATTTCTAGGTGTCTCCACGCTTCTCCTCTTATCCGCGGCAGCCAGCTTTGGCCAATTCGAATCGGGGTCCGTTCTCGGAACTGTCCTCGACCCTTCCGCCAAGGCCATTTCAGGCGCCTCTATTACGCTGACCAACGTACGCACCGGCACGTCGCTCAAAGCCGTGACGGACAGCGGCGGCAATTTTCTCTTCGTGAACCAGCGCCTCGGCTCATACCGTGTGCGCGCCGAAATGGCAGGTTTCAAAGTGGCCGAAACCAGCCCATTCGACCTCACAGTCGATGCCCGTCAGCGCGTAGACCTCAAGCTCGAACTCGGTTCGGTTTCCGAGTCGGTAACGGTGAGCGATGCGGCCGACATCCTTGAAGCGGACACCAGCTCCCGGGGAGAAGTGATCAACTCCAGCCAGATTGCGGAGCTGCCCCTGAACGGTCGCTCCTATGCCGACCTTGCTCTTCTGGTCCCCGGCGTCGCCAAATCGCTACTGGAAAATTCCACCGACTCCAGCCGGGATGCTTCCTACAATGTCAACGGGCAGCGCAGCGAACTCAACAACTTCATGCTCGACGGGATCGACAACAACGCTTACGGGACCAGCAACCAAGGCTTCTCCAACCAGGTGATACAGCCTAGCCCCGATGCCATTCAACAATTCAAAGTCGAAACCAACAACTACAGCGCTGAGTTCGACCACGCAGCCGGCGCCGTGATCAACGCGACCATCAAGAGCGGCAGCAACCAGTTGCACGGCTCACTCTGGGAGTACAACCGCAATACGGTCTTGAACGCCGTAGGTTTCTTCAAACCCCTCAACGGCACTCTTCCTTTTAATCAAAACCAGTTCGGCGCTGCGGCCAGCGGTCCGATCCGCCGCAACAAACTCTTTGTCTTTGGCGACTATGAAGGCTTCCGCCGCGTCTATCATCCTCTGCAGTTTGCCACCGTTCCGACTCTGGCGATGGATCACGGCGACTTCAGTGCCTTCGGCCTGCCGATTGCGAATCCCTTCACCGGCGCGGTCGCGCCCGGCGGCGTGATCCCAACCTCTCAGTTCAGCCCGATTGGCGGCGCGCTTACCTCTCTTCCTGCGCCCAATCTCCCCGGCCTTTCGAACAACTATGAATCGGCGCCTTCCGACACCATTTACAACGACAAGGGCGACATCCGCGGCGACTACTACATCAATTCGAAGCTCACTGCGTTCGCGCGCTACAGCCAGTTCGATACGCGCATCTTCAGCCCGCCGAATATCCCCGGCCCCGCTGGTGGCAATGCCAACGGCAACGTCTACGTTCAGACCTATCAGGGTGTCGCCGGATTCACCTGGACGGTCAGCCCGACATCCGTCCTCGAATTTCGGTTCGGCGGCGACTATAGCCACAATGGCAAGCTCCCCTCCACGGTTGGCCAGCCTACTGCCGGCTTCACCATCCCCAACGAGCCTCTCGATCCTTCCTTCGCGGGAGGTCTCATTAGTTCTTCGGTCAGCGGCTTTTCTCAATTCGGCCGCCAGGGTAGCAATCCCCAATACCAGTACCCGCTTGTCTACAATCCCAAGGTCAACTACACCAGGATCAGGGGACGGCACAGTCTGAAAATGGGCTTCGAGTTCCAGCTCATCAACACCGACGTCAGCGACTTCAACCCGAAGTATGGACAGCTCTCTTTCAGCGGCTTCTTCAGCGATCCGTCCTATTTTTCAAACCCCTCCTCGGTGAACAGCCTCACCACAGCCCAGAAACAGGTTTACGCTCTGGCCGATTACTTCTACGGAGCGTCCAGCAACTACACGCTCAATAACAATCCCGTGGCACACTACCGCCAGCGCATGTACTTCGGTTATCTTCAGGATGATTTTAAGGTCAACAGTAAGCTGACCCTAAATCTCGGGATACGTTATGAGTTCGCTACGCCGCAATACGTCAGCGATAATCATCTCGCCAACTTCGATCCATTGAACAACAGCTTGATCTTCGCCTCGCCCGGCAGCCTTTACAATCGCGCGCTGGTGCACCCCGATCACAACAACTGGGCGCCCCGCGTCGGGCTCGCTTATCAGGTCCTTCCCAAAACCGTCATCCGTTCCGCCTATGGCATCAGTTACGTGCAATTCAATCGCGCGGGTGGTGAAAACCTGCTGGCGTACAATGGTCCCTTCATCATCAACTCTTCCATCAACCAACTTCCGAGCCTGGGCAACTGTGCGAGCGCCGCGGCGGCCGCCGGAACGTGCTTCCGCTCTGTTGCCCAAGGGTTCCCCGACGGTTTGATTGACCCTTCGAACTTCAGCACCGCGATTTCTGAAGTGCGCTACATCCCAGGTAGCCTTCGCACCGGCTACGTGCAGAGTTGGCACTTCACGGTCCAACAGGAGCTTATGAAAGATCTCTTGCTCGATGTCGCCTATGTAGGCAATCACAGTGTCGGCATCAACGTCCTCTCCGATGCGAACCAGGCCCTGCCCAATCCGGCCGGTCAGAATCTCAGCCTGATTTCGCGTCGCCCCATTCAGGGCTTCACCGATATTGAAATCGCCTACAACGGCGGCTTCGGCAGCTATGACGGACTCCAAGTCAAACTGGAGAAGAGAAGCGCGAACGGCCTCTACTTCCTGAACTCCTTCACCTGGTCCAAGGCCATCGACAATGCTCCGGGCCACCTGGAGAACTACGACGGCGATAACTCGCGCATCAACTACTACAACACCCGGATTGAGCGCGGCCTCTCAGGTTACAACCAGCCGCTCAACGACACGTTGTCCGTGCTGTATGATCTGCCTGTGGGCAAAGGCCGCCGGTTTGGCGTCGACAGCAAGGCCTTGAACTATGTCGTTGGCGGTTGGTCGGCGAATCTGATCAACACCATGACCTCCGGCCTTCCGATCGATGTGGGCTACTCGGCCAGTTCCCAGCAGCAAGTCAGCGACCTGGTCTCGGAGCGGCCAAATCTTGTGCCTGGCCAGCCGCTGTATCTGAGCACGGGTAATCCCGTCAACTACCTGAATCCTGCCGCATACAGCGTGCCGGCTTTCACGCAGCCTTTCGGCACCACTCCCCGAAACAATGTGAAAACTCCCGCCGTGTACGAGGTGGATTTTGGCTTGCACAAGAACTTCCCGGTCACCGAAGGCCGTTATCTCCAATTCCGCGCGGAAGCCTTCAATCTTCTCAACAAGACGAACTTCGCAACTGTGAGCGGCACCAATTCCAACAGCAGCGGCTTCGGCGTCTTCAATGCAACTTTCCCTGCCCGCCAAATCCAGTTGGCACTCAAGTTGGTGTTTTGATGAAACTCACCACCCTGCTGCTACTGGCGGCTCTGGACGTGTTGGCTCAGCCGCTCAAGATTAACGAGATTCAACTCGTTGGCACGCATAACAGCTACCATTCCGGCATTAGCCCGAATGAAATGGCGAACCTCCAGAAAATCAACCCGCGCGCAGCCGCTGCCCTGGAGTACCGCCATCCGTCGCTCGAAACGCAGCTCAACGATGGCGTCCGCCAGTTCGAACTCGACGTCTACGGCGACATCAAGGGCGGATTATTCGCCCACCCGCGGGGGCCTGTCCTCGCCTCGCAGGCAGGCCTTCCAGCCGACCCTCCCTTTGACCCGAACGGCATCATGATGAAGCCCGGCTTCAAAGTGCTGCACGTCCAGGATTACGACTACCGTAGCAATTGTCAGCCTTTCACCGATTGCCTCGCGATCCTTCGCGGCTGGTCCACGGCGCACCCCGACCACCTGCCTATCTTCGTCCTGGTGGAAAACAAGGATGGCCGCCCTAAGAATGATGTGGACACCATACCGGAACCTCTCACGCCAGCAACGTTCGACGCCCTCGACGCTGAAGTACGCTCCGTCTTCAAACCTGGCGAAATGATCGTCCCCGACGACGTGCGCGGCAAACACAAGACTCTGAATGAAGCTGTGCTCATGGGTGGGTGGCCCACTCTAGACAAAGCGCGTGGTAAAGTCATCTTCCTCCTTGACCAGCGGCGCGTCGGCCCACTCTACACCAAGGGCCACCCGTCTCTGGAAGGCCGCGTCTTCTTCACCAACGCCGCCCCCGGCACGCCCGATGCTGCCTTCACGGAATGCAATAACTCGGCCAGCGATCCCGGTCTGGTGCCGGGCCTCATTCGCAAGGGTTACCTGGTCCGCACCATGACTGACCCTGGAGTCGCCGGCGTTCAGGCGAACGAAACGGCCAGGAGAGACGCCTCCATCGGCAGCGGGGCCCAACTCCTGAGCACGGATTATCCCGCTGGAGAACCCGCGGAATCCGGCTTCTTCGTCACGGTCCGACCTGCCGGGCAAACTCGTCCCAACGCCCGCTGCAATCCGGTTTTGAAACCCGCTAACTGCACGCAGGAAATGCTGAAAGAGAGTAACTAGGCGGAAGCCTCAGTGCGGCATCTTCTCGTTGAAAAACTTAAGCCAATCGGTGGCGACGACGCGCTGCGCGTCGGCCAGTGTCATGGTTTTTGCTGTACAGACTTGCTTGTGTAGGAAATTCTCTACCAAGTCCTTCTGGTGAAATCCTGGGGCCGGGTTCGCCGGCTCCGGCCACAAATTCGAGATATCGTTCGATCCGCCCAACTCGAGCGGGATGAAGTGGTCCACCTCAAACGCCCCTCTTGCCTGCGGGGTTGAGAGACCATATTCATCGAACACCTGCTTCTTGGTTTTCTCCGTTACGTCCCTTCGCGGACCAGTTGTCGTGCTGCAAATCTCTTCCACGGTCAAACCCATCACCGCGCCCGGTGTGCATTCCCGATCGGGTAATTTCCCATCGTTCACACAGCCGGAGTCCTTCGTTTTCCCCATGGGTAGAAACTCCGCGGCGTTCCCGTGCTGTTCACGCTTCTTGGAAGCGGCATGTTCGCTTTGCGGAGTCGATTGAGCTGACACGCAAAGAAGGCAGACCGCAAGAGCAATTGGAGCCAGGGTAATGCAAAAGGCTTTGAGTCGCATAATTGGTACGTATTTGTACTTCAATCGAGTACAGCGCGTCAACTGGGTCGATCCCCCTGAGGGGAACAGCCCGTAAAATGTAACCGGACTTAGCGGGTTTTCGTAGAACTATTGTGCGATAAGCGATTGCCGATGCATCCGGTCCCCAGTGCCGGCTGATGTGGAGCGCCGCCTCGCGGCAGTCGTAGTGAAACCGGAAGCCATCCATTCCCGCAAAGCCCCCTCTACATGGCCAACGGGTTCACGCCTTCACGGTTGAGGCCGCGATGATTGACAGACGCTATTTCGGCTGGCTTGGCGTGGTAGCGCTGTTGTCCGGCCGCCGCTTTCTTCGAGCCGCACAGACGCCGCTCACGTGGGCAGCACGGCCCGAACCCGGCGTAGGCAGAGAGAGATCGTACCGGGCCGACGCGCACGTCATTGTGCTTGGGATCACCGTGTTTCGCCATCTCGACGTTGGCGACGGTTCCGCGTGCTGGCGAGAATCCAGGCAGGAAGATGGGAGCGTGATGCGCCTTTTGGAGTTTACGGGACGTTCCGCCCCCGACCGAGCCGCCGGCTTGAACCGGTTCGGCTTCATCCAGGAACTTTCCCGGAGCGGGGAGGCAATCTATTTCGGATTAATGAGCTCGTCGCCTGAGGAGAGCGCGGCTGAGGCAAAAGCGTCGCTGCATTCGAAAAGCACGGATGCATGGTACTCCGCAATCGATGGCCGCACCTACGCGGGCGGCACCGAAACCGCCAACGCTCGATTCCAGGGGCCGGCGCGGACGTCAATCGAGGACCGGCAGCAGTTGATTGGACAGGCGCGCCAGGCGCTGTCGACCGCCCCGAGATCCACGACCGCAGCACACGGCTCACCACTTCCGTTTCTCCACGCGCTGGCTAGTCTTCTCAACGATTCCCGAAGAAGCGCAACACAATACGCGTACAATGGCGGCTTGTATAGTCTGAAGGTCGAGAGATCGCGCGACCCGAATGCGAAGGGCGTCGTCAGGGTGAACGGGAATCTCCGCCGGCTGGATGGCGGCAAGCCGGTCGAGTTCCGCCTGTGGATGGAAGAGGGCGCGTCGCACCCACTACCCCTCAGGATCGAATATCAGCCGAAATCCTATCTTCGTTTGACGTTTGAAGCCCGTAAGACCGCGCCGGCGGCACAGCCGCAAGGATGAAGGCGTCCCATCCCGGAGCGGATCTCGGCCCGTGGTCCGCTGTCCTCTTGCGAATTCAGACTGGATTCAAGCACATAAAACGCGCCAGGATCGCTGTCAGATTTCGGGCACGGTGTCCGGTCTTCGACACCGTCTTCTTTTCGCATGAACCGACAGAGCCGCTGGCCTTCAAACCGAAACCGAGAGAAAGAGAGTGCGCTTGGCCTCAATGCGCGAGTGGCAGTGGCCGTGCATACTAACTTGCAGTGAAAAGAACGATGAATTCCCTCGCCGGACAGGCAACCGTTCCGGGAAGCTTGGCCCACCGCTCTGGAGCGATGCAATGAAAAGCACCAGTTCAATGGACGCGCTCAATGAGTTGGCGCTCAATCTTCGCTGGTCGTGGAACCACTCCACCGACCGGCTGTGGGAACGGCTTGAGCCCGAACTCTGGGAACTGACCGAGAATCCGTGGGTGGTTCTGCAGACGGTGTCCAGCGAGAAACTGGAGGCCGCGCTAAATGACTCCACCTATCGCACCCAGATCGAAGAGCTGCTACAGGAGGTTCGCGATGCAGGGCATCAGACCAGGTGGTTCCATACGGCTCATCCCGATTCGCCACTCAAGCAGGTAGCTTACTTCAGCATGGAGTACATGTTGAGCGAGGCGCTGCCGATTTATTCGGGCGGGTTAGGCAATGTGGCCGGTGACCAACTCAAAGCCGCCAACGATCTGGGCGTGCCCGTAGTCGCGGTCGGGCTGTTGTATCAACAAGGCTACTTTCGACAGGAATTCGATTGCAGTGGCAACCAGCAGGCAGTATTCCCGTACAACGACCCCGGCCAGCTTCCGGTCCAGCCGTTGCGTCAGGCGAATGGAGAATGGGTCCGTTTCCCTATAGCCATGCCGGGGTTGGAGTTGTGGATCCGGGCGTGGCAGGTGAAAATGGGGCACGCAATGCTGTACCTGCTGGATTCGAACGATCCTGCGAATCCCGCTACGTACCGCGGAATCACCAGCGAGCTATATGGCGGTGGACCGGAAATGCGCATCCGGCAGGAGTTCATACTCGGCGTTGGCGGATGGCGGCTCTTGCGCGCACTCGGCCTTCGGCCTGAAGTCCTGCACCTGAACGAGGGTCACGCCGCCTTCGCCGCACTGGAACGGGCGCGCGGCTACATGGAGGATCAGCGGCAGCCATTCGACATTGCGACGGCGGTGACGCGCGCGGGAAACGTGTTCACTACTCACACCGCAGTGGACGCGGGCTTCGACCGCTTCGATACAGGTCTGGTGGAGCAATACCTCAAGCGATATGCCGAGAGCGATCTGGGCATCCCGCTCGCCCAACTCCTGGACATGGGCCGGGCTCATGCGGGCAACAATTCGGAGCCATTCAATATGGCGTACCTCGCCGTGCGAACCTGCGGCTCCGTGAATGGCGTCAGCAAGCTGCACGGAGAGGTCAGCCGAAGACTCTTTCAGGTATTGTTTGAACGGTGGCCGGAAAATCAAGTTCCCGTTGGACACGTAACCAACGGAGTTCATGTGCCCACATGGGAGTCCTCGGCGGCCGACCGTCTTTGGACCAGCCTATGCGGAAAGGATCGCTGGCTGCATGGCCTGGAGGCCGTCGAAGCCGACTTTCGCAAAGTGAGCGATGAGCAACTGTGGCAACTTCGAAGTTGTACGACTCGGTGTCTCATTGAATTGACCAGAAAACGGCTAGCCCGGCAGCGCGCCGAACAGGGAGCCTCCGCCGAGGAGATTGCGAGCGCGAAAAACATTTTCGATCCGGATATTCTCACTCTGGGATTTGCGCGCCGCTTTGCGACATACAAGCGGCCGGATCTGCTCTTGCACGATCCGGAGAGGTTGCTGCGCATTCTGAACAACAGCGAACGGCCCGTACAATTGATTCTCGCCGGGAAAGCGCACCCTCAGGACGGAGCGGGACAGGAGATCGTCCGTCGATGGAATGATTTTGTGCGACGCCCCGAGGCGCGTGCTCGCGTGGTGTTCTTGAGCGACTATGATATGGCGCTCACTCAAAAACTGGTGCACGGCGTCGATCTTTGGATCAATACGCCCCGGCGTCCCTGGGAGGCCAGCGGCACCAGTGGAATGAAGGTGCTGGTGAACGGCGGATTGAACCTGTCGGAGGCAGACGGATGGTGGCCGGAAGCTTACACTCCGGAAGTCGGCTGGGTGATCGGCGACGGGCTCGAACATGGCCCCGAGCACGACGCCGCGGAAGCAGAGGAACTGTACGGGATCCTCGAGCGCGATGTCATCCCGGCCTTCTACAACCGCGATGCACAAGGCATTCCGCGCGCCTGGATTGCCAAAATGCGCGAGAGCCTGGCGCGCCTGACGCCGCAATTCTCCGCGAACCGAAGCGTCCGCGAGTACACGGAAATGCACTACCTTCCGGCTGCGGCTGCTTATGCAGCTCGTGCCGCGGACGGCGGCCGCGGCGGCGCCGATGTCTACAAGTGGCAGCGCGAGATCGCCGAGCATTGGGCCGATCTGCGATTCGGTAAAGTAACCATTGAAACCCACGAGCACGGCCACCGATTCGAGGTTGAGGTCTACCTTGGGCAGGTCTCGGGGGACTCAGTCGGCGTTGAGTTGTATGCCAATCCCTCATTCCGCGCCCCCATGGCGCGCGGGAAGCAGCTCGGCGAATCCTTGTTTCTTTACACGCGCGACGTCCCGGCGGACCGCCCATCGTCCGATTACACCGCCCGCGTGATTCCGAACAAGGCCGGAACGAGTCTGCCCCTGGAAGCATCTCAAGTCTTATGGCAACGGTAGAGGAGATGAAACGCGTGGCCGCGGAATCGGCGGCGGCCCTGATCGTGGACGGGATGGTGGTGGGTCTGGGCAGTGGATCCACCGCCGCGTTAGCCATAGGGGCGATCGGCAGGCGCGTGGCACAGGGGCTCTCGATAACGGGCATCGCCACCTCGCAAAATTCGGCCGACCTGGCATGCAACCTGGGCATTCCTCTCTCGACCCTGGACGAACACGACCGGATCGATCTGACGATCGACGGCGCCGATGAGGTGGAGCGCGGCACGCTCGATGTGATCAAAGGTCGCGGAGGCGCGCTGCTGCGGGAGAAGATCGTGGCAACTGCCAGCGAACGGCTGATCATCATCGTGGACGAAAACAAGCTGGTGGATCGGCTCTGTCCCGACGGGCAGCCCATTCCGGTCGAAGTGGTGCCATTCGGTTGGCATGGAACGGCAAAGCGTCTTTCAGTACTGGGAGCGAACTATACGCTACGATTGACGTCGGCGCGGCAGCCGTTTGTGACGGACGGCGGCCATTTCATCCTGGACTGCGTGTTTCCCACATTCGATTCCGCCGCCCATTTACAAGAGCAGTTGGACGCCATAGTCGGAGTTGTGGAGCACGGCCTCTTTCTCGGCATGACCAGCGAGGTAGTTGTCGGCCGGGCAACGGAGGCCGGAGCTGTGGCGTTCCGCTTGCGGCCCGCATCGCATGGCGCCGCCTGATCAATTGCTTCAGAGATCGCCAACCCCGACGCTCAACACGATCTTGCCGCGGGCGTGAGGATCGCCGGCCAGCATTTGATGAGCGGTGCGGGCTCGTTCGAGCGGCAGGACCGTGCCTACGTCCGCGACCAGCTTTCCGCGGTCAAATAATTCAGAGACCGTGTCCAAGCGATTCGTAGTGACTTCCACATAGAAGAAGACAGCCTTGACGTCGTTTTTAGGGGCCATCTCCTTAGGAAAAGGCGGGGTCACGACAGAGACCAGCATTCCACCCGGCTTGAGCACACGGAAGGAACGCTCACGAGTTTCTCCGCCAACTGTATCGAGCACCACGTCGACTCCGGTGACGACTTCATCGAATCGCTCCGCGCGATAGTCGATGACGAGCTGGGCGCCCAGGCTGCGCACGTAATCGACATCGCTGGAGCCTGCAGTCGCGATCACGTTGAGTCCGACATCTCGAGCGAGTTGAACAGCATAGCCACCCACGTTCCCCGCCCCGCCGTGGATCAACACTGTCTGCCCCGCCGATGCGTGCGCATATTCAAAGAGCATCTGCCAGGCCGTCACTGCCACTACGGGAACGGAAGCGGCCTCGATGAAGCTCAAGACCTTTGGTTTGCGGGCGATCATGCGGGCCGAGGCGATTGCATACTCGGCATAAGCGCCCGTGAAGTGCTCGTTCGTCACGCCATAGACCTCGTCGCCGATTTGGAAACCCGAAACATCAGAGCCCAGAGCCTCCACTGTGCCGGCAATGTCAGATCCTGGAATCAGTGGCAACGATTGCGGAATTTCACTGTTGCCCTCGCGAATCAGCGCGTCCCATGGCCCCACACCAGCGGCCCTAACGCTAATCAGCACCTCTCCAGCTCCCGGCTCGGGCCGAGGTATGTCGACGTTATTCATCACGTCCAGCGATCCGAATTTCAGTATTTGTACGGCCTTCATCTGGTTCTCGCACCTTTCCGGATTTGCCCTAGCACCCGCATTGCCATCGGGCACGCTCTACAAAATGTCCCTGATTCGAAAACTGGTGTCTCGATTGCAATGTTTTTCTACAAATCGAAGGATATCCTGAGGGATGGGAGAATTCTTCTTGCCTATGAGCCTTGATGTCTTTGCCGATGCCGATGCCGTCGCGCGAGCCGGCGCCGCGACTATTGCCAGCGATGCCCGTTCCGCGGTTGCCGCTCGTGGTCTGTTCACCCTGGCAGTGAGCGGTGGGCACACTCCATGGATCATGCTGCGCGCGTTGGCCGGCGAAGACGTTGATTGGGCGGCTCTACATGTTTTCCAGGTCGACGAGCGGGTTGCGCCAGACGGAGATCCGGATCGCAACCTGACTCACTTGCGTGAGAGTTTGCTGCAACACGTCCCGATCCGCCCGGAACACGTCCACGCCATGCCGGTGGAATTTCCCGATCTGCAAGCCGCCGCCGGTCTGTATTCTCTGACTATCCAGCAGATCGCTGGATCGCCGGCGGTGCTGGATCTGGCCCACCTCGGCCTCGGTCCGGACGGTCATACCGCCTCGCTGGTTCCCGGAGATCCTGCGCTCGACATTGCGGACGCGGATGTGACAGCAACTGGAGTCTACCAAGGTCGCCGACGCATGACGTTGACGTATCCAATGCTCAATCGGGCCCGAAGGGTGCTCTTTGTCGTTACGGGCGGCGATAAGAAACTGATGCTTCAGCGCCTGCTCAACGGCGATCAATCGATTCCCGCCGGTCGCGTCAATCGCGAACACTCTCTGGTGCTGGCGGACCGGGCGGCAGTGGGCGCATAAGCTTCACGTTACCTGCAACGTCGGGCGGAGCGGGCCGCACTGGACATAACTCCGCCCGACGTGGATTAAGCCGAGGCGCCCATCTGGTGAGAACATCCGTCAATGCCGACGATATCCTGACATACTCGCTGGACGGTCCCATCGCCTTGTCGGCCGCATCTTTCTGGCCCGATAGCGCCATCTGCGCGACCTTGGCAGCCTCTACGTGGAACTGAGTGTGAAGCCTCTTACTGGTCTGGTAGTGTTCGCTCTGCATTTCCGCGGCGGAAATCTCGGTGCCGTAGAGCCACTTGCCGAATGGACACTGGTTATCCGCCCTGACCGTCTCGACCGGGACGTCAAGCTTACGCGAGTGTATGGCAGCCTTCAGACGGGCCGTCCAAGCCGAATGCGCGGCGATCCCTTTCCGGATCGTCAGGTGAGCGCCGCCTTTGACATGAAATCGCGACACCGTCGTCTGCAGTTGTTCGGCCAATTTAGAAAGATTGTCAGCGCTAGCTCTCACCTGTTCACTGCCCTGGGCCATATCGCGGTTCGCCTGGTCTACACCGGCGATCTCCACGGCGATGGCTTGAGTGGCTTGAGAACTTTCGGCCACGCGGATGTTCGCGTCCTTTACTCCCGTCGTGGCTTCACCAATATTCCGCGCTATGTCCTTAGTCACCGTAGCTTGTTCCTCGATGGCCGCGGCGATCGACGCCACGATATCGCTTACGTCGTGAATGATGCGTGAAACCTTGTCGATTTCGGCGATGCCGCCGGTGGTGGAGGATTGCACACCCGCTATCCGAGCCTTGATGTCTTCGGTCGCGGCAGCCGTCTGTTGCGCCAGTTCCTTGATCTCGTTGGCCACCACGGCGAACCCTTTGCCGGCCGAGCCCGCCCGGGCAGCTTCAATGGTGGCGTTCAGCGCCAACAGGTTGGTCTGAGATGAAATCTCCGTGATGGTCTCAGTGACTTTGCCGATCGCCTGTGCCGCCGAACCCAAATGGTTCATCTGTTCGCTAATGGTGGCTGCCTGCCGTGTGGCCTGCTCCGTAATCTGGCGGGCCTTTTCCGAATTGCTGGCGATTTCGCCGATCGTGGCAGTCATCTGCTCGGTAGCGGCAGCCACGCTGGCAAGGTTGGTGGTAGTCTGCTCCATCCCGGCCGCAACCGATGCGACGTTGGTGGTCATTTCCTCGGCGGCCGCGGCCACTGAGTGTGCCTGACTCGATGCTTTTTGCCCGCCGTCGAACATCTGGCCCGAATTCTTCGAGAGTTCCGCCGACGAAGAAGACAGCACATAGATCCCGTTGCCAACGTCCTTAACCAGGTCCCGCAGGGCCACGGACATCGCCTGCATGGCCTTTGACTGAAGACCGATCTCGTCACCACGTTCTATGTCCTCGGCCGGCACATCCTGCGAGAGGTCTCCTCGAGCGATATGGTCCAGATGACTTACGGCAGATGCCAGGGGCTTGACAATGCTGTGCGTGAGCACTCTACCGAGGATCAGTGCCGTGATTACGGAGAAGATGCCGAATCCAACGATCAGCGTCCTCAGCTGTTCACCCTGAGCTTGACGCTCCGCGTCGAAGAAATCTGTGCGCTTTAGGCGATACTGTAGGTAGTCTTCCAACGCCGGTTTTAGCGCTTTAAAGCGGGACATCAACACCTGCGATACCTTGACTGGGTCCAGATGCTTGCCAGCCTGAGCAGCCTCAAAGATTCGATCGTTGCCCTCACGCCAGGGGGCAACGACCTGCTCTAACCTATTCAGGCCCTGCCGGTCCTCATCACTGGTCGCTTTGGATTTCAGAGTGTCCATGTACTCCCGATACTCCTTGCGAAGCGCCAGGACAGCATCGTGTTCACGACCGACAGTTTGCGGATCCGCGACAAGGCTGTTCACATGCATGGCGATCTCAGCAATATTGCCTCTGATCTTCAGCGCCAAGCCAGCCTTATGTGCGTACAATTGCACTTTTTCCGCCGCGGAATTCGCGCTGCTGATCGCGTACAGGGACAAAGCTGCCACGAACGCGAGTTGGACAACACCAATCCCAAATGCAATCGCAAGTCTCTTTCCGATTTTGATATTCGAAAGCTTCATGATCGTGATTTCCTCATATCTCCGAATGTTTGCCGTCACGCAGCCGGGACTCGTTGTCATCGCGCGGAAGCGCCATCACTGATCTCTATCGGCCGAGGTCGGCCATTTCGTTAGTGTGTCCGGTCCGACGCTTCAACTATTAATTTTTTAATTGACACCAGCCGCAGACCGAAGTACGATGCTATTAATTAATTAATAGCAGGAGGCGGACATGACTTCCATTTTCGCCGCGCTGGTCAACGGCGCGATTCTCAGTAGCCTGATCGCACTCACAGTCTGGACAGGACTGCGGCTCACACCGCGCCGCGCCTTGAATGCGGCCACACGCTACGGCATCTGGTGGACAGCGCTCGCCGCCGCCGCGATTCTGCCGCTCTTGTATCTGCCTCCCACGCTTGGGCATCCCGCCCCGCCGATCCAGCGAGCCACTTCCGTAGCATCGCCACTTGTCGTGCCCGCCTACGCCGAGATCGCACCGCGCCCCACCGCACCAGCCGCCGATTCCACCAATCGCCCGACCGTCTCCCGATCGCTGCCGTGGTTCCCCGTGGCCATCGCGTCCGATTCCCTGCCGCGCTGGATTTTGCGAACCTGGATGGTCCTCGCCTCGCTCATGCTGCTGCGACTGTTGACCAGTTACATATTGCTGCAGGGCCGCAAACGCCGTGCAGCGGCCGCGCCGCCGCGTTTAGCCGCTCGGGTCGAAACCTGGCAGGCGAGTGTCGGATGCTCGCAGCGCTCGGTCCGCCTGGCAGTGTCCAGCGAGATTGCCACTCCCATGCTTGCCGGTCTCGGCCGCCCCTCCATTCTGCTTCCGGCACAATTGCTGGAAGAGCTGGATGACGACGAGATCGAGCAGATCGGCCTGCATGAAGTGGCCCACCTGGCACGCGGCGACGACTATGCGCTGATCGCGCAGCGCATCCTGGAATCGCTTTTCGTGCTGAATCCTGTTGTGCATTGGATTGGCCGAGCGCTCCACCTGGAGCGTGAGATTGCCTGCGACGATTTCGTGCTCCGTGCGACTGGCGAAGCGCGCGCTTACGCCGCGTGCCTGGCGAGAGTAGTGGAACTGACTGGCGGTGTTCGAGGCTCATTGACCGCGGCCGCGGTGGCCGAAGGCCGCTCGCACCTGAGCCGCAGAATCGACATGCTCCTGGATGGCGCACGCCATAACGGCACACGGCTATTAAAAGGTCGGCTGGCGGCGGCGATTGCAGTGATCGCTGTGCTGGCCAGTGTCGCGGTGGAAGCCCCAGGGCTACTGGCCTTTTCACAACCCGCAGCGGCGACGCAGCCGCCTCGCAACCTTGCACAGCCCCCGAGGGCGGAGCAGTCCGCGCCAGTCGTGCCGCAGCCCCCCGTAACTCAAACCATTTCCGCGCCCCAGCCTCCACCAGCCCAGCCCGAAGGACCGCCAGTTCGCATCGCGGTCACCGTTCAAGATCCGCTCAACCGCTACGTGACTGGCTTGGACCCGTCGACCTTCCGCGTGACGGAGGACGGCGTGCCGCAGAAGATCGCGTCAGTCTCGAACCAGGATGTTCCCATGTCTATCGGGATCCTGTTGGATACCAGCGGCAGCATGCAAGGCAGATTGGCGGACGCACGCAGAGCGATCGCGGACTTTCTGGCTGCATCCAGGCCGGCGAGCGAGAGCTTCCTGATTACCTACAATGACACCGCCACGCTTGTGGAGGGCTTTACTTCCGACGCCGCCCGCATTGAGAAAAGCATCGACCAGGTTCAGGCGCGAGGGGGAACATCGCTTCGCGATGCCATCCTGCTGGGCTTGCAGCAAATGCAACAAGCGCCTAATCCCACCAAGGCGCTGGTAATCTTTTCCGACGGAAGCGACGACAATACCAGCGGCGTCACCACGAACGACGTGGAGCGCGCCCTGACAGCGGCCAACATTCAGATCTATGCCATCAGCTTTTCCAAATCACCCGACGATCGCGCCAGCTCTCGTGGCATGAAGTACCTCAATGAGCTCACGGCGTTGACTGGCGGGCAACAGTTTGTGGTAGACAGCGGAAGTTCTCTGCCGGGGCCAGCGGCCGGAATCGCGCTAAGGAATTCATACCTGATTGAATATCACTCCACGAACGCGGTGCTGGACGGACGCTACCGAAAGTTGCAAGTAGAAGTTGTGCCGCCCAGGGGGCTGCCGCCACTCAAAGTGACGCACCAGGCTGGCTACTATGCCGCCCTCAAGTTGCAGTAGTGGGGCCGGTGGTCGAAGCCACCGTGCGGCCTTCCTCACAACTTCGGCAGACTACTCACACTCCAACCGCCGCCGAGCGCCTTAATCAGCAGCACACTGGAATCCATCTGCCGCCGCAGAATATCCACGTCGTTTCTTTCATTGCTGAGCGCGATTGTCTGGGCCGTAATCACTTGCAGATAAGTATCGACACCACCGGTGTACCGGTTCGTCGAGATCTCCAGCGATTGCTGAGCCGATGCGACAGCCTCCTTCTGCTGGCGACTCTCCTGTTCCAGGATCCGCAGCGCGGCGAGATTGTCCTCCACCTGCTGGAACGCCCCGAGAACCGTTTCGCGGTACGTGGCAACCGACGCGTCGTAGCCCGCGATGGCGAGATCGGATGTGGCGCGCCGCCGCCCCGCATCGAATAGCGTCTGCACCATGGAAGGTCCCACGGCCCAGAGGCGGCTCGGCCAGTTGAACCAGTTCGTAATAGATGAGCCTTCGAGACCCGCTATCGCGCCCAGGGAGACGGTAGGGTAGAAAGCTGCGCGTGCAATGCCGATCTGTTCGTTGGATTCGGCCATGCGCCGCTCCGCCGCCGCGATATCGGGACGCCGCTCCAGCAACTGCGAGGGAAGTCCCACCGGAATCGGCTGCGCCTGTAGATGCAGCGGACCTGGGGCCAGACTGAACTCGGCCGGCGGCTTGCCCACCAGGATCGCGATGGCGTGTTCAAACTGCGCGCGTTGCACGCCGATGTCGGTATCGGCTACCTGCGTGGTATCGAGCTGTGTTTGCGCCTGCGCAACATCCGACTTGGGTGCGGCGCCGCCTTCGAACCGGTTGGTAGTGAGCCGCAGCGCGTCCGCGTAGGCTTTGACCGTATCGTCAAGCAGTTGCTTCTGCGCATCTGAGGCGCGCAGTTCGAAGTAGTCGAACGCCAGTTCGGCGTGAAGGCTGAGGCGGGCCGTTTCCAGATCGGCCGCGGTGGCTTGCGCCTCTTCGCGCGCGGCATTCACGGTGCGGCGGACCCGGCCCCACAGATCCACTTCGTAATTCAGGTCGAACGGCAGAATGAAATCGCCGGAAGAACCGGGCGCGCCCAACAGAAACGGTCGATTGCTCGATTCGCGCACGGAGCTGATGCCAGGCCCGGTGGAAATGGTGGGAAACTGTGCGGCCCGGTTGAACTTGATCGTGGCGCGCGCTTGGCGGAATCGAGCCTCGGCAATCTTCAAGGTCTGGTTGGCGGTGGTGAGCTGTTCTTCCAGGCCGTTCAACACCGGGTCGCCAAACATCTCCCACCAGTTGCCGCGAAGAGTCTCGTCGCCCGGCTGCGCGGTCTTCCAGCCATCGCCTTCCTTAAATGAATTGGGCGGCGCTTCCTTGTAGGCCGACGGAACGGGCGCGGCGGGCCTGGTGTATTTGGGGCCCACCATGCAGCCGCTGAGCATGAAGGCTAAAATTAGAGCGAGAGTGAGCCGGGTTTTCATGACGCCTTCTTCGGTGCGTTCACCCGCACCGGTGTGCCGCTGAGTAGTGAATCGGAGGGATTCAAAATCACGCTCTCCGATTGCTTCAGGCCTGACACAACTTCCACGGTGCTGCCGAAATCGCGGCCTATCACAATAGGCGTCAGTTCCGCCACGCCATTCCGGACCACGGCGACGCGCAAGCCTTCCGCACGGAACAGCAAAGCGTTCGACGGCACTGTCACCGAGTGGATCACGCGCGGTAATTTGAGGTGCACCATAACGTAAGCTCCGGGCAGCAGACGACCGGCAGGGTTGTCAACGTCCACCTCCACCAGCAGCGTTCGCGATGCAGGATCGATGGAGTTGGCATTGCGCACCAGCTTCCCGCTGAATAGTTGACCGGCGAATTCATCCAGCGTCAACGTTGCGGTAGCTCCGGGTTCCGCGGCGCGCGAATACACTTCCGGCACGGCGACAAAAACGCGCAGCGTGTGCGATGGCCGCCAGGTGAAACAGTTCGCGACTCTGGGGTGGCGCGCCGGCATCGATGAGAGCGCCGATATCGGTGCTGCGAGCGGTGATGACACCATCGAAGGGCGCGTAGATTTTCTCGAACGATTGCAGATCTTCCAGGCGGTGCACGTTGGCGCCGGTGGAATCCACCACGGCCTTCTTGGCATGCAGATCGCTCACCGCCTGGTCGGTTTCCTGTTTGGAAACCGAGCCGCTCTTGAGCAGGAATTGCCAGCGGTCCGCGGTGGTCTGGGCCAGGCTGAGGTTCGCTTGCGCCGTCTCCAGATCCGCGCTCGCCTGCCGCAGTTGCTGGTCGATTTCGGGAGTATCGATCTCCGCCAGCAGGTCGTGCTGCTTGACGCGCGCGCCTATGTCCACGTACCAGCGCTTGAGATACCCGCTGGTCCGAGCGTAGATGGGAGTGTCTGTAAATGCCTGCGTGCTCCCCGGCAGCACCACTTCCTGCGTGGCCGCCGCCACTTGCGGATTGGCGACATCCACTACCGCGACTGCCGCCTGATTGGTGGCCACCTGCAAAACGGTTTCGGCTTCCACACGATTGTGGATGCCGGAATAGATCTGAGATCCCAGCCCGAGCGCCGCGGCGCACAGTAGCAGAGCGGTCCGGCCGCTGATCGGACTTTGCCTTTTACCGGACGGATCAGAGACGACTTGAGTATCGACGATCATGATATTTCTCCACCCTCCGCTTCCACCGTGTGGCGCTTTCGATGCACCAGGCTGAAGACCGAGGGAACAAAAAGCAGCGTCGCCACTGTCGCGAAGAGCAGCCCGCCGATGACGGCGCGGCCGAGCGGCGCATTCTCTTCTCCGCCATCGCCCACCCCAAGCGCCATCGGCACCATGCCGATGATCATGGCGAGAGCCGTCATCAGCACCGGCCGGAAACGCGTGAAGCCGCTTTCGATGGCCGCCAGCACCGGGTCGCCATGATGAGTGAGGCGTTCCTTGGCGAAGGAAACCACCAGGATGCTGTTCGCCGTGGCCACACCCATGCACATGATGGAGCCCGTAAGCGCGGGAACGCTCAGCGTAGTGCCGGTGATAAATAGGAAGAGGATGATGCCGGCAAGCGCGGCCGGGAGCGCAGTGATGATGATGAACGGATCCAGCCAGGATTGGAAATTCACCACGATCAGCATGTATACCAGCAGGATGGAAAACACCAGACCGGCCAGCAGCCCGGTGTAGGAAGTGCGCATGGTGTCAAGCTGCCCGCGAATGCGGAAGAAGCTGCCGCGCGGCAACAGGTGCTGGTTGGCGTTGACAATGCGCGTCACATCGCGCCCCACGCTTCCCAGGTCGCGGCCCTGCACCGAGCCGTAAATATCGATCACGCGGCGAATGTTGTAGTGCGAGAGCGCCAGCATTTCTGAGGTGCGGCTGATGCTGGCCACGTCGGCCAGAATCTCGGGGCGAATCATGCCTGGACCGCTGACCGGAATGCCCTGCAGGTCGCTAATCGACTGGACGGCGTACTGCGGCGTCTGCGTCACCAGGTTGTAATTCACGCCGTTATCCCAATTCAGAAAGAAGGTGGGCGTGGTTTGGAAGCTGCCGCTCAGCGATACCAGCAGGCCGCTGGCGACATCGCGCTGGGAAAAGCCGCCCTGCGCTGCCTTGGTGCGATCCACGTCAATGTGAAATTTCGGATAGTCGAAAGCTTGCTGAATGCGCAGGTCAGTGAGGCCCGGCACGTGCCGAAGCTGCGCCAGAACCTGGTCCGCCACGTTGTGATTGGTGACCACATCGGCGCCTTCCACCTGAATGTCGATGGGGGCCGGGAGCCCGAAGTTCAAAATCTGCGTCACCATATCGGCCGGCAGGAAGTAGAAGGTCACGCCTGGGAACTGCGCGGGCAACTGCTTGCGCAGGGCCGCAAGGTAGCCGGCGGTGGCGTGGTGCTTCTCCTTGAGTGACACCAGGATGTCGCCCTCACCGGCTCCCAGAACGCCGGAGGAGCCGTGCAGATAGTTGATGCTGCTGTACGGCAGCCCGATGTTGTCCAGGATGTTGTCCACCTCGCTCGCAGGCACTTCGCGGCGGATGGCGTTCTCCACCAGGTCGCAGAGGCGCGCCGTCTCTTCGATGCGCGTGCCGGTCTTGGCTCGAACGTGCAGCAGGAACTGGCCGTTATCGGTGGAAGGAAAGAAGTCCTGGCCCAGCCAGGGGAGCAGCGCCGCGGCAGAGAGACACAGCCACCAGGAAGACCGGGATGAAGAGGTAGCGGCTGTGAACCAGTGTGGTGAGCAGGCCGCGATAACCCTCGCGAAGATGCTCGAAGCCGCGCTCAAAGGCGCGCTGAAACAGCACGAACGGATTCCACGACCGGCCTTCCCGGTGCTGCGGCGGTTTCAACAGGTATAGGGCCAGCGTGGGGACCAGCGTTCGCGAGAGCAGGTATGACGCGAGCATGGCGAACACCACGGCTTCGGCAAGGGGCACAAACAGGTACCGCGGCACGCCGCTCAGGAAGAACATCGGCAGGAACACGATGCAGATGCTCAGCGTGGACACCAGCGCGGGAACGGCGATCTGAGACGCGCCCTCCAGAATCGCATGCCTGATTTCCTTGCCCTCTTCGAGAATTCGATTGGTGTTTTCGATCTCGACCGTGGCATCGTCCACCAGAATGCCCACGGCCAGCGCCAGGCCTCCCAGGGTCATGATGTTGATGGTTTGCCCCAGCGCGCTCAGCACGATGACGGACGTCAGAATCGAAAGCGGAATGGAAATGGCGATGATGACGGTGCTGCGCCAGCTTCCCAGAAAGAGCAGGATCATCGCGCCTGTGAGGCACGCCGCGATCACCGCTTCGCGGACCACGCCGCTAATGGCGCCGCGCGACGAAGATCGATTGATCGGCCAGCGGCTGAATCTTCAACTGCTGCGGCAGGGTCGCCGCCACGCGCGGCAGCAAATTCTTGATCCCCTGCACCACGCTTCAGAGTGGAGGCATTGCCGCCCTTGAGCACCGTGACCAGCACTGCGCGCTGTCCGTCCTGGCGCACGACATTGGTCTGCGGCGAGAAGCCGTCGCGCACGTGGGCCACATCGCGGAGGTAGAGCGTGGAGTTGCCCACTACTTTGACCGGCAGGTCGTTCAGCTCCTGCACTTTGCGCGGAGCTGGCGTTGAGATCCACGTCGTATTCGAACTGGTCGATCTTCACCGTGCCCGACGGCAGCACCAGGTTTTGCACGGCCAGCGTGTTCACCACGTCCGTGGCCGAGAGCCCCTTCGACTGCAGTAGCGCCGGGTTCAGATCCACCATCACCTGCCGCTGCTTCCCGCCATACGGATAGGGAATCGATGCGCCCGGAACCGTGACTAGCTGCGTTCGCAGAAAGTTGAGGCCGACATCGTTGAGTTGCTGCTCGGCGAGTCCGGAAAGCGCCAGTTGCAAGATGGGCACGCGAGGAAGCGCTGAAATTGAAGACCAGGGGCGGCTGCGTGCCTGGCGGCAACTGCCGCAGAATCGACTGCGAGACGGCGGTCACTTCGGCATTGGCGGTATCCAGGCTGGCGCCGGCTGCAGATAGATCTTCACGAACGCCTGGCCGTTAATAGTTACGGATTCGATGTGCTCGATGTTGTCTACCAGCGTGGTGAGCACCCGCTCATACACGGTGGTGATGCGGCCTTCCATCTCTTCCGGGTTGAGTCCGGTGAATTGCCACGCCACCGCGATCACCGGGATATCGATGTTCGGGAAGATGTCCGTGGGCGTCCGCATGATCACCACCGGAGCCAGAATCAGAATCAGCAGCGCAACTACGACGAAGGTGTATGGTCGATCTAAGAGCTACTCTGACAATCCACATATATTCTGAACAGCGTTCGCTGCGTAAAATGCATGCTGCTGGCCAAATGCGAAAAGCAATGCCAGTAGGCGCAAGTCGGGCTTCCGCCCGCGAAGCGGTGTCAGCTAGCAGTCAGCAAAAGACGTCAGGGCGACTGCGGATCGCCCCTGCCAAAAGCGAAGAAAACGGCCGCCGCAGGCCACATGATCCGAAAGGGCTATGACCACCGGCGTATGCTGACGCACAGTCCGACAAGTCCGCGTCGATCAATCGCTTAGGTAGGGTTTCAGCCCGTCGGCCTCACTCTTTACTAGTCTGAATATTCCTTTAGTCACGAATCAAACCCGCATCCGCCGCCATCCAAAATACACGCGGTGCCGGACGTAAATCCATATGCATTCCGATGACCGTCATCGGACCGTGAGGGACGGGTCGCGATTGAAGGTCATGTCCACATTTCGACGGTACGGGCTAGCGGTGCTCGCATGTGGCATTGCGTTGGCCCTGGCACTCCCGCTCGAGGCTCCAGTCTCCTGTTTCTTTCTCGCCGTCGCCGTGACCTGCGTCTACGGAGGGCGCGGACCGGGCTTCCTGTCCGTGGCTCTCACGGCTCTGGAATTTGACTACTTCTTTCTGCCCCCTGAGCACCATATTTATATAGCGCCCGCCGCCTACCTGCGGTTCGCGGTTTTCCTGGGCTCCACCATATTGATCGCGATGCTGATCGACTCCAAGCGGATCGTCGAGGAGGCTCGCCGGGAAATCGCGTGGCAGGTGCGCAAGAGCGAGTCGTACCTTGCGGAAGCGCAGCGGCTGAGTCACACCGGCAGTTTTGGTTGGAGCGCCAAAACCGGCGATCTATTCTGGTCGGAAGAAGCGTTTCGCATTCTCGGCTGCGACCCCGAGGTGAAGCCGTCGTTTGACTTGCTGTCGCAAAGACTTCATCCCGAAGACCGCGAACGCGTGACGCGCCTCATGCTGGGCGGACCCCAATCGGGCTCTCACCTCGACTTCGAACATCGCCTGCTCATGCCGGACGGCGCCGTGAAGCATGTGCACGTGCTCGCGCACGCGGCAACCGACAACTCCTGCACTATGCAGTACGTCGGTGCCGTGATGGATATCTCCGACCGCGTGAAGGCCGGCGAGGAACTGCGCCGCAGCGAGGCGTATCTTGCCGAGGCGCAAAAGCTGAGCCACACGGCAAGCTGGGTTTGGAACGTTGACCCGCCGCAGCCGCTATACTGGTCTGCCGAACTCTACCGCATCTACCGTCGCGATCCGGCGCTCGGCCCCGTTTCTAATGAGGAGCGAACCGCAGTTCAGTCGCCGGAAGACTGGGCGCGCATGTTGGGCGCGATGCAGCAGGCCGCTCGTGACAAGAGCCCAATGGACATCGAGTACGCGTTGACCTTTCCCGATGGCGCGGTGAAGCATCTCCGCCTGGTTGGCCACCCCGTCATGAACTCAGCCGGTGAAGTTACCGAGATCATAGGCACCTCGATGGACATCACCGAGCAGTACGAGGCCAACGCCGCGCTCCAGAAGGCGCTGGCGGAAGTCCGTAGCTCGGAAGATCAGCTCCGGCGAATCACCAACACCATTCCCGCCCTGGTATGGTCGGCCAACCCCGATGGCTCGGCCAACTTCTTCAACGAACGGTGGCTGCGCTATACCGGCCTGCTTCCCGAAGAGGCGCTGGGCTGGGGCTGGACGTCGGTGATTCACTCGGACGACCGCGACATGCTTACCGACTACTGGAGATCCATGTTGGCTTCGGGCGAGTGCGGTGAAGTGGAGGCGCGCCTGCGCCGCCGCGATGGCGGATACCGTTGGTTTCTGTTCCGAGCCAATCCTCTTTGCGACGAGGCCGGGAGCGTCGTCAAATGGTTCGGAACCCTTTCCGATATCGAGGACCGGAAACAGGCGGCGGACGCGCTCCGCGCCAGCGAGCGGGATCTCAGCTTGATTATCGAAACCATACCCGCACTGGTCTGGTGCGCCGGTCCGCAGGGAGATCTCACTTACGTCAATCAGCGCGTGCTGAACTACACGGGGGCAGCGCCCGACGAGTTGGCGCAGTCCGGCTGGCTCGACTTCCTACATCCGGATGATGTGGAATCTACCGCGCAGGCCTGGAACGTGGCCGTGACGACGGGCCGACAGCACGATATCCAATACCGTCTGCGCCGCGCCGATGGCGCCTATCGCTGGTTTCACGTTCTCGGACAGCCGGTGTGCGACAACCAGGGCCGCATGGCCCGGTGGTACGGTTTGCTGATCGACATCGACGATCGCAAGAACATCGAAGAAGCGCTCCGCCACGCGCGGACGCGATTGTCGCGAGCCACCCAGATCGCCACCGTCGGCGAATTATCGGCGTCCATCGCGCACGAAATCAATCAGCCACTGGCGGCAGTGGTCGCCAACGGGCACGCCTGTCTGCGCTGGCTTTCCACTGACCCGCCGAACCTCGCCAAGGCCCGCGACGCCGCCGAGAGAATCGTCCGCGACGGCAAGGACGCGGGCGAAGTGGTGCGGCGCATCCGCGCGCTCTTCAAGCGAGCCACACTCGAAAAGGTAGTGCTCGACTTGAATGAGGTGATCGAAGAAGTGGTGAGTCTGGTGTCGGGCGAAGCGTCCAGAAAGCGAATCGCCATTGAGACGGAGATTCAGGCGGAATTGACCGCGGTGTTGGGCGACCGAGTCCAGCTCCAGCAACTGCTCTTCAACCTGATCACCAACGGAATCGAAGCCATGGAAGAGGTGGCGGAGCGTCCGCGGAAGCTGATCGTTCGCTCGCGGCAGTGCCGTGAAAAAGTTCTGGTGGAAGTGCGGGATTACGGCGTTGGGTTGAAAGACCCAGATCGCATCTTTGAGGCTTTCTTTACCACCAAAGAGAACGGCATGGGAATGGGTCTCGCGATCTGCCGCTCCATTGTCGAAGAGCATCACGGGCGCCTGTGGGCTCAACCCGGCGATGGCGCAGGCACGGCTTTCTGCTTCACTCTTCCCGTGCAGCAGGATGGCGCGCAGTGAGTCCCGCCGAACCCATAGTCTTCGTTGTGGATGACGACCGCCGTGTGCGCGAGGCATTATCCGACCTGATCGAGTCGGTGGGCCTGCGCGTCGCCGCCTTCGGCTCCGCCCGCGAGTTTCTCGCCTGCGAGAGACCGGAAGCGCCCGCGTGCCTGGTCCTCGACTTGGAACTTCCCGGCATCAGCGGCCTCGAACTCCAGAAGGAGTTGGCGAGCGGCGATGCTCCGCCCATCGTGTTCGTTACCGGCCACGGCGATGTTCCCTCTTCCGTAAGCGCCATGAAGGCGGGCGCGGTGGAGTTTCTGTCTAAACCATTTGGCGAAGCGGAGTTGCTGCAAGCCATACATGCGGCCATCGCTCTCGACACAACTGCGCGGCAGAAAAGGATGGAACTCGCCGAACTACAGGCGCATTACAACCTTCTTACGCCTCGCGAACGGGAAATTCTGGCCTTCGTCGTTGCGGGCTTCGCGAATAAGCAGACCGCCGCCGATCTCGGTGTAAGTGAGATCACCATCGGAGTGCATCGCGGTCAGATCATGCGTAAGATGGGCGCTCAGTCACTGGCGGAGTTAGTCAGAATGGCCGACAAACTGGGCGTTAAGCCTGCCGCTCAGTCCGCCTAAATGTTTCTATAATAGGCAGCCGAGCGCCTTCGCCGTAAGATGGGAATGTGCCTGGAGATGCCCCCATCGTAATCGGAGTGGACGATGACTTCCGCGTTCGAGAGTCTATCGAAAGCCTGATGGAATCGGCCGGGTATGCGCCCATGCTGTTCTCCTCGGCAGAGGAGTTCCTGCAGTCAGGGATGCTGAGTGGCGCTACTTGTTTGATCACGGATGTTCGCATGCCGGGAATGGACGGCATCGAGTTACAGCGCCGGGTCAGGCTGAACCGTCCAAACTTGCCGGTGATTTTCATCTCTGGCCACAATGACGACGAAATCCGGCAGAAGGCCCTGGATGGCGGAGCTGTTGACTTTCTGTATAAACCATTCGATGCAGCAGATTTGTTAGTAGTAATCCAGATGGCCCTGGAGCGGTAAGGTCAGGAGAAGAACCATGCCAATTCCACACTTGATTGGATCAAGCCCGAAGTTCCGCGCAGTGCTCGACCAGATAAACATGGTGGGTCCAGCGGACTGCGCCGTCTTAGTGCAAGGTGAGACCGGAACCGGCAAGGAAGTCATCGCGCAGGCGATTCACGAAGCCAGCCGGCGCAGGCAGAACCGCTTTGTGGCGCTTAATTGCGCCGCGGTCCCTGCGGCACTGCTCGAAAGCGAGCTGTTCGGACACGAACGCGGCGCATTTACGGGCGCTGTCTCACAGACCATGGGACGTTTTCAGGCTGCCGATGGAGGCACGTTATTTCTCGACGAGGTGGGCGACCTCCCGCTGGAGTTACAGCCCAAACTGCTGCGCGTTCTGCAGGAACAGCAATTCGAACGGCTAGGCGGCGCACGCACTTTCCAGGTGGATGTGCGCGTGGTTGCAGCCACCAATCAGAATCTCTGGCGCATGGTACAGGAGAATAGGTTCCGCGCCGACCTCTACTATCGCCTGAATGTGTTTCCCATGACCCTGCCGCCCCTGCGGGAGCGCACCGAGGACATCCCACTGCTGGTGGATCACTTCCTGCGTAAGTTCGCCAAACGGCAGAACAAGTCGATCGATTTTGTTGCCGACAGCGTCATGCAAGCGCTCACGGAGTATTCGTGGCCGGGCAACATCCGCGAACTGCAGAACTTCATCGAGCGCGCCGTCATCATGGCGACTGGACCGGTGTTGCGGCCGCAAATGGCGGAACTCCTGATGCAGGATCAAATCTCGGCGCCCATCCGGACACTGGCTGACGCAGAGCGGGCTCACATCATGGCCACCTTGCGGGAAACCAACTGGGTGGTGGGAGGACAGTCCGGCGCCGCCGCCAGGCTGGGGGTGCCCCGAACCACGCTGATCGCAAGAATGCAGAAGCTGCAAATCTCGCGAGATGGCCGAGCACAACCGCCGGCCCCCATCTCCATAGCAAGAGCCGCCGGCTTCTGATCGGCACGTCTTACCGAGCCGCGACCGTCAGGGAGTCGGTGCTTTTCTTGATAGACTCGCGTTTGGACGGTGTTCCCCATGAGCAAGTTAGTATCTCTAATTCTCCTGTCAGCAGCCGCGGCCAGCTCACAGACAACCAATTGCGACTTTCAAGCTTATAAAGCACAGGACGGCCTCACCGCCCAGATGCGCGCCGGCGCTTTGGAACTGAACTGGCGTGGCGAGCGCGGTCAGTCCTTCCGCGCCATCCTCGCAACCAAAGACGGACAACCTGTGGTGCGCGAACTTGCCGTGGATAAGAACAGCAAGTGGTCCGTCCTGGGCCACGACCTCTCCCCCGAATATCAGGTCACCACTGGCCGCCGCCGTATCTCCGCCCAGCAGGAAGTTCCTTTACGGCAACTCGGCATCTTCACGCCTGACGTCATCGAACGTCAAAAATGGTTCGCCTTCTGGGATGCGCCGCTCAACGTTCCGGGCCGGCCGGGCACGAACGCCGCCATCGATCTGCCGCGCAAGCCGGAGGAGATCCAGCGCGCCTGGGCGAAGTTTCAAATCACCGGCTGCCAGGTGGAGACCGATGGCGCGCGCCTGGAGGCCACCTTCCCCGGAGTCACCCTCGGATTATTTGCCGGCGACTTGCGCTACACGGTCTATCGCGGCACCAACCTTTTGCGTCAGGAAGTGGTGGCAAAGACCGACGCGCCGTCGGTGGCCTACAAATTCGCCGCGGGCCTGAAAGGCTTCGCCATCTCGAACGACACGCGCCTGGTGTGGCGCGACACTGCTCGCGGCTGGCAGCACTACCTGTTCGGCGGCGCGGTGAACCAGGACCCCGTCGCCTTGAAGGCGCGCAACCGGCTGGAGATTATCGAAAGCAACGCGGGCTCCATCGCCGTCTTCCCTGCCTCGCACAAATTCTTCTTCTCGCGCGAAGTGGAGGTCAACCTCGGTTACGACTACTACCGCAAGGACAGCGAAACCACCTTCGCCGCGGGCGTCCGCCAAGCCGATCGCGAAGAGCCGTTCAAACCCTACGGCGTCACCGATGCCGTGTGGCAGCACCGCGTGTCGCAATCGCGCGAGTTTCAGGAGAATTTCGCGCTCTACAACGCCCCGCCTGGAACCATGCAGCGCATGGCGGTCTACTTCTATCTCGATTCCCTCAACGCCCAGGCCACCCAGCAGGCCGTCATGGCCTTCACTCACGACGACGTCTACAAGCCCATGCCCGGCTATCAGGTGATGGTCAGCCATTTCCATTTCCATCTGAATGAGGAACTCACCGACGCCGGCACCATCGATCATCAGCCGCAGTGGATCCCCACGTTCAAGGCGCTGGGCATCAACATCGCCGCGTTATGCGACTTCCACGCCGACTCGCATCCTACCGACACAGGCAAGATTCGTCTCGATGAGCAGAAGGTATACTTCGAAGGCGCCGAACGGTTCTCCGATCGCGACTTCCTGATCATTCCCGGCGAGGAACCCGACGCCACTTTCGGCGGCCACTACATGTTCCTGTTCCCCAAGCCCGTCTACTACACGCACGCGCCACTGCGACGCGCAGGCTCTACGGCCGCCGCGCCCGAGCAACCTTATGTGGAGAACATCGCGCCGTACGGCAAGGTCTATCACACGTCGTCGCCCGAAACCGAGATGCGCCTCTTGCAGGATGAGCGCGCCCTCATGTGGCAGACCCATCCGCGCACCAAGAGTTCCGACGGCTACCCGGACGCCGTCAAGGACAAGGCGCACTTCCTCAGCGACCGTTTCGCGGGTGCGTCTTTCCAATCGCTGCCCGTGGACCAATCGCAGAAGCGCCTGTGCGAAGCTCGATGCCTCGACCTGCTCGACGACATGAACAACTGGGCCGGCGCGAAGTACCTGATCGCCGAAGGCGACACCTACACGAAGTATCCCGACGACGAGACCTACCCTCAACTCGACGTGAACTACATCAAGTTGGACCATCTGCCCAAGTTCTCCGATGGTTGGACGCCTGTACTCGAGGCGCTGCGCGCCGGCAACTTCTTCGTGACCTCAGGCGAAGTGTTGTTGCACGACTATTCGATTGAAGGGACCGGGACCAGCCGCACGTTTGCGGTGGACGTTGACTGGACGTGGCCCGGCGAGTTTGTCGAACTGGTCTGGGGCGATGGCACGCACACCGGACGCGAAATTATCTCGGCTACCGCGCTGGCGCCCTTCAGCACGCATCGCTATCGCATTCCGTTCGACCCCACGGGAAAGAAATGGGTGCGCTTCGCGGCCTGGGATTCCGCGGGCAACGGAGCATTCACGCAGCCCGTGCACTTGCACTAGCCAGGCTAAACCCCACCAGCTCCGTAAACTCCTGATGCAGCCAGGTGGCGCAGGCGCTTTCGCCTGTGCGCCCGGCTCTAGGACTCACTTCCGCATCCCGATCAGATGCCCATTCCGGATCAACCCTGAAGCCTCGTTCGCCGTCACTTCGATCCGGTCATCCAGAAACCGAATCGCCAGCGTGTAGTGATTGATGTTCGTCACGAAATTCAGATCGAGAAGAAACTCGCGGTCGGACGTCCACTTGCCCCAAGCACCGCCAGGCAGCCCCATCGGACCGGTTGGGCTGATCCGATACACGCCGTCCAGGCCCACGGGAAAACTAAACGGCTCGCCGTAATACTTCACGGTAACGCGAGCCTCGTTCTGATTTTCAAAGCGCAGCGAGAGACTATCCAGCCGCGATGGGTTGACTGGAAATTCGTATGTCGCGCCGGAGATCGCTTTCGCCAGTGCCGGCAGCGCGGCCGTCGATTCGGGCGCGGGCGGCCGTGCCACAGCCGCAATCTTCTCCTGCAGGCGCCGCACCGCCTCGGCATCGGCCGGCAGCGCCGCATCCGATTTCACGGCCTGCCGAACCGCTTGCGCCACCTGGCCGGTATTGCCGCCGCCCATGCTGACCACGATCATGTCAAGATCGGGCCAGACGATCAGGCTCTGTCCTCCGCGTCCCGTCCCGCCATACTGCCGGCCATTGGGGCCATTGGAAGCGTTCCACTCGTAGCCCATCCCGCCGGCCTCGCCGCGCTGCGTAGTGGGAACCGTGGTGGACATCGCGACCCACTCGCGCGGCACAATCCGTCGCCCGTTCCATTCGCCACCGTGCAGGTAGAGATAGCCAATCCGCGCCACGTCGGCCGGCAGCAAATGACTGTCGCCCCAGCCGTGACTGCGGCCCTGCGGGTCCACCGCCCACACCACGTTGCGAATGCCGATGGGTTCGAAGAGATACTGCATGCCGAAATCGCGCTCGGTCTGCTTCGCCGCGGCCGCAATCGCCGAGCCGAGCAAATGATACCCCGGGCTGCAATACGCCGAGTGCGTGCCAGGATCGTACTTCACGGGCAGCCCCAGCGCGAAACGAACCCAATCGGGCGAGCGCTTCATCTGTTCCAGTTCCTGCTCGCCGGGAGCATAGCCGCAACCGAGCCCCGACTCCATCCGTGCCAGGTCGCCGATCGTGATCTTCTCTTTACCCGCCGCCTGCCCGGGAAAGTAGGCGGTCAACTTGTCATCCAATTTGATCAGCCCGCGGCCCACAGCCACACCGGTCAGCGTCGACGTGACGGTCTTAGTCACCGAAGCCAGATCGTGCAGCGTGCCCGCCGCATAGGGGAAGAAGTAGGCGTCGGCCACCACGAAGCCGTGGCGAATCACCAGCAGGCTGTGGACGCCTAAATGTTTTTCCGGGACCTGGCTAATCACCGCTGCCAGAGCCGTGGAATCGATGCCTTGCGATTCCGGAGTGGCGGTTCGCCATTGAGCGGCGGGGAAGTATACCGGCTGGGCGCAGAGCGCCGCCGAGAGCGTGGCAAACGGTAGAATCCGGAAAAGTGCCATCTGCTATGTATGACATAATTGGGCCAAGCTCAGTTACCCGGAGGGTATGAAAATGAAGAACCCTGTGCTGTTTCTTCTACTCGGAGCGATCGCCGCGGCTCACTTGGCCGCTCAGGGAATGGGCACGCCCACCACCGGCAACGGCGGACAAACCAGCGTCCAGGCAAATCCCAATCTCGGTTCGGGAGGCGGGGCTCGGGGCGTTGACATTTCTCGCCCACTCAACATTTCCGGCAGAGTGGTGATGGAGGATGGCTCCCCCATCCTGCAGGATATTTCCATTCAACGCGTGTGCAGCGGCATGGCGAAGACCGTCGCCTACACCGATTCCAAAGGGCACTTCAGCTTTCAGTGGGGCGACCGCAATGCGATTGTCACCGATGCCGCCGATGCCGGCTCAGGCCCCGGCCCTGCTCGAAGTTCCAGCACCAGCGGCTACGGCGGCGCTCAGTCGGCGGGCGGCGCCAGTGCGCTGGCGGTCGATCCGTTCGGCAGCCGCATGATGAATTGCGAGCTGCGAGCGTCCGTGGCAGGCTACACTTCCGACACCATTAACTTGTTCAATCGCCGCAGTGGCGATAGTCCGGATGTGGGTACGTTGATGCTCCGCCGAGTCGCGGGCGTGGAAGGGTCGTCCGTAAGTTTCACCTCAATGATGGCGCCCAAAGAGGCGAAGAAGGCCTACGAGCACGGCTTGCAGTCGCTGCTGAAGAACAAGTCGGGCGATGCCTCCAAGGATTTCGAAAAGGCTGTGGCGCTTTACCCGAAGTATGCCGACGCCTGGGTGAACCTGGGTAAGTTGCGCATCGAACAGCAGCAGATTGAACCGGCGCGCACCGCCCTGCTGAAAGCCATCGACGCCGATCCGAAACTCGTCACCCCCTACGTGGAACTCGGCCTGCTCGCCGCCAAGAGCACGAATTGGCAGGACTCCGGGAAGTATCTCGACCGCGCCGTCGAGCTCGACCCGGTGGATTATCCCCAAGCCTGGTACGCCGATGCGGTGGCCAATTACAACCTCAAGAAGTACGATGCCGCCGAGAAAAGCGCGCGCGCAGCCGTGAAACTCGACCCGCGGCACGCCAACCCGCGATCCGACTATCTGCTGGGCTTAGTCCTCGCCGAGAAACAGAATTATTCCGCCGCCGTAGAAGAGTTGACCACCTACCTGAAGCTCGCTCCCAACGCGCCCGACCTGGCGCAAGTGAAGGATCAGATCGGTCAGCTCGAAAAGCTCATGGGCGGAGCGAAATAGATCAAAGCCGCTTGCGGTAATGCACGCAGCGGTCGACCACCTCGAACCCGAGTGCCTCGTGCGCGCGCTGCGAAATCTCTCTGTCAATCCACGTATCGGAGGCCATCTCCACGCATCCCTGCGCGCGCGCCCAGTCTTCCGCCGCCGCGATCAATTGTGCGCCGATGCGGTGCCGGCGATCCTGTTCGGAGACGTACCAGCCTTCCACATATCCAACCGGAATCGATGGGTCGCAGCCATCGGCATGGGAGCGCAGATCTACTTCTACGAAGCCTGCCAGGCTCCGATCCTCGCGCTCTGCAACCAGAACCGCCAGCGGCAGCGTTACCGGTGGATTTCCCGCAAGAATCAGACTCAGTTCGCGACCGTGATCTTCCATAGAGCTGTCCGGCCATAGCGAGTGGAACATGCGCGCCAACTCCTCGGCGTCTTCTGGCCGGGCGGGTCTGATGCTTGTTTCACCCATAGGAATCCATTCTGCCAAAATGCGCAGTATGATAAAGCTCTGAACGTCCGGTAGTGTGTATGCGCCTCGTCGATCGCAATGGCCGGAATCCCCGCGAAGTCTCACGGGCGATTTCTCTCAGCCGCCGCAACTTCCTTAGCACCGTGACCGGCGCCGCGTCGGCCGCCACTTTTTTCGGTCCGGCGGCGCTGCGCGGCATGGCCGTGCCCAAGAATCGAAAAGCCGTGGTGGTCACCTTCGGAGGCGGTGCGCGCGACGACGAAACCTTTGCGCCCGATGGTCAGGAGAACATTCCGCATCTCCTCAAGGAGCTCATCCCACAAGCCACGTTCCTCACCAACGTGGTCAACCAGGGCATCCTGGGCCATTACGTCGCTACCGCGAGCATCGTCACCGGCGTCTACGAAACATTCAATAACTTCGCCGCCGTGTCGCCCAACAACCCCACGGTGTTCGAATACTTCCGCAAGGATCTGAAGCGCCCCGCGACCGATGCCTGGGTGGTGGCGCCGAGCAATGGCTTCGCGCGCATCGGCGAAAGCGGCCACAAGCTGTTCGGCCCCGGAACCGGCGCGGGCGTCATCCTGCCCAAGCGCCTGCTTTCGGCCGCGCTCTCATCGGCCAGCGATGGCGCGCGCTACCAGCATCTGCTTCGTGACAATTACGAAACCCCGCTCTACGCGCCCACGCTGGCCGGCCATCAGATTGAGCTCGACCAGATGGCCGCGGTGCTCAAACTCTCGGTCGATGATTTCGTGGCGCACGCCGGCAATCTGGTGAGTCCGGACGAACTCTCGGTCTACATCGCAAAGCAGCTCATGCGTCAACTCGCGCCCAGCCTGCTGTGGGTGACGCTGCACGATATCGACATCGCCCACTCCGGCACCTTCTCGCTCTACCTGGACGGCATACAGCGTTCCGACCGCTTGTGCGCCGAACTGTGGCAGGCCATCCAAAAGGATCCAGAGTACGCCAACAAGACCACGATGTTCATCCTGCCCGATTTCGGCCGCGACTCCGATATCGATTCCGGCGGCAACGGTTTCCAGCACCATCGCACCGGCGACGCCGTATCGCGCACCACGTGGATGATGGTGTTAGGGCCGGACATGAAGCAGAACGTGGTGGTGGATCGCCGCGTGGAATCCACCGACCTCATCCCAACTCTCGGCGCCTATTTTGGCTTCGATCCGCGTTTTTCCACCGGAAAGCCCATCGCGGAGGTGGGCTGAGTCATGCTGCCAAATCAGTTGACTTTGTCAACTTTCCTCGCGTATCCGCCCGAAAGTCGGCAATTGGCCACTCGACACCTTGCCCTCCTGCGCCGCCTGCCTCTGGCGTTTCTGCCGCTGCTTTTGCGCGAACTGATCGTCTACGACTGGAAATTTCCTTCGGAACGCGCCGAGCTCGACCGTCAACTCACGTACCTGGAGGGGTTGGCGAGCGGTCCATTCCAGAGCGCAATGGCCGCCTTCGCGCAGCTCAAACTGGCGCGCGAACTGGAGCAGACCGATTGGGTGAACAACCCCGCCATCTTCTCCGAGCAGCTCTCGGCGCATCTCTGGGCCACGCACCAGATCGACACATTCCGTGCCGCGGCCGTCGAATATGTGCGGAAGGCGTCGACCTCTGCGCCTGATCCGGCGCTGCCCACGCACCGGCTCGGCATCGCGATCATCGGGCAGGGCGTTACACAGAACGACGGGTATCGCCTGTTTCGCAAGCTACGGCCACAGGGCGTTTACTATTCGCAGATCAAACACGAAGGCGGTGTGCGGGTGCTGCTGGAATCCGCCGCGGCGCGCGCCAAGGCGCATCCCGTGGCGTACGGCCATTGGTACATCGATGGTGGCGCATCGTTCGGCGAACCCGCGGGCCTGACTCGAGTCTCGTATAGCGCGCTGGCCGCGCCGCGCGCCGCCATCCAGAACCGCATGCAGAAGACCTACGAAGCGGCGGTCTTCGACCCCGAGGCATTCCGCACAATGCTGGCACAGATGAAGCCCGAAGAGGCTGGGCTCAAAGCAGGCGGAGACGAAGTGCTCAATCGCTTCCAACTCAGTCTGCTAACGGAAGGCTCGGGCACGCAGGTGTTTTCTACGACGTTCGTGCAGTGGGCCGCGCGCGAGGTGCTCCGCCGCGCCCAGCCGCTGACCATCGTCGCGCGTTTCGCCCCGCGGCAGCGCGAGAAGCAGATGAACGAACTGCTGGCCGAACATCAACGCCCGCCCGAGCTCGACCCGCGCGGCTCGCTGATCGACGCCGATATGGGCGCTTATTACACGTGGCTCAATCAGCAACGCTTGCCAGGAGAGGAGAAGTCGGCATTCCTGGCGTGGTTCGAAGATCACGGGGAGGCGGTGGCGATCGCGCCGGCGCTGGGTAAGGGCGAGCACTCCGACAGCCCGGTCGACCTGGGCGATCTGATCGCTCGGATCGCATGATACTCCCAGCTCTCCTGCTCCTCTTCGCCGCTTCCGATGACTTGCTGCGCACTGGTCTACTGGCTTTGCAGCGCGGCGATCTCGCGGCGGCGCAGGCGAGTTTGGAATCCGCCTGCAAACAAACGCCTCGCGACGGCCGTGTGTGGGTGGCGCTCTCGCAAACCTACTGGCGGCAGCACAGGAACGCCGACGCCGAAGATGCCGCGAGCAAAGCCGCATCGTTCGCGCCGGAAGATCCCGCAGTGCTGCAGAGCCTCGCGATCTACTATTCGGAGACGCATCAGACGCTGAAGGCCGCACAGGCCGAAGCGAAGTACGCCGCCAAAGTCCCGGAGAAGGCCGATGTGCGGGATCGCGCCGCGGAGCTTTATTTCGAAGCCGCCAAGCCGCTTCTCGACGAGCAGAAGTTCGCCGAGGCCGCGGCGGTTCTCAAGGAGGCGACCGTTCGCGTGCCGAAGAACGCTCAGCTCGAACTGGCGCTCGGCGTGGCCCACTACGGACTGCGCCGCTTCGACGATGCGGCCGATGCGTTTCTGCGGACCATCGAAATCGCGCCCGCGACCGAACAGCCGTACGCATTCCTCGGCAAAATTCTGGATCAGATTCCGAGCCGGCTGCCGCAGGTGACGGCGCGCTTCGCGGAATACGAATCGAGCCATCCCACCAGCGCGGCGTATCTGCTCCACGCCAAGGCGCTGGACGCGCAATCGATTGAGCCGGAGATGGCCCTGAGTTTGCTGGACAAATCCATCGCGATGAATGGCAGCGACGCCTCGGCACATTTCGAGAAGGGAACGGTGCTCGATCGTTTGCAACGTTTTCCCGAGGCTGCCGCAGCGTTCGAACGTGCGGTGCAGTTCGCGCCACAGGATGCCGCCGCCCACTACCGGCTGGCGCGCGACTATGATCGCATCGGCAAGCACGACGCCGCTCAGGCCGAGCGCGCCAAGCACGCACAACTGGTGAAGGCGCAGGAAGCCGTTCGATGACGCGGCGCGAATTCATTGCCGCCGTTAGCGCCGCCGGCTTGTTGCCTTCGAAGAGCCCGGCCGCCACGCCGTTTCCCGTTCATTTCGCCAAGCCGAATCCGTATGACGCGCTGTTGCGCTATGTGGATCCGGGTAACGATGACTTCCAAGGCGAGAAGGAAGCGGTGCAACTGGAAGCGCGCCTGCAGAGCCTTCATCCCGGCGCGCGCATCTACGCACTGCCCGGCAATCGGGTGCGCTACGAGATCAAGTCCGCCGCCGAGTATCGCACCGGCATCTGGCAATTGCCCGATCTCAAGCCCGTAGTCGAGCACGTAGTCAGTTCACCGAAGCCCTACTTTCGCGATGTGACCGAGCATCTCTTCGGCGATTTGGCTTCGTTCCGCGAACAACTCATTCCCGGTAATCCCTACTGGAGGTCGCGGCTCGATTCGGCGTGCGGCATCGACGTGTACGGCAACCAGGGAATCGCGGTGGCCGACATCGACAACGACGGCATGGACGAGATCTACGTCTGCCAGCCGGGCGGCCTGCCGAACCGCTTATATAAGATACGCCCCGATGGCACGGCCGAAGATATCACCGAGCGCTCGGGCCTGGGTGTGCTGGATGAGACCACCTGTGCGCTGTTCGCCGACTTCAGCAATGAAGGCCGGCAGGACGCGGTGGTGCTACGCTCCTCGGGACCGCTGCTGTTTGTGAATCGCGGCAATGGAACCTTCGAGGAGCAGCGCGACGCGTTCCACTTCAAGACCACGCCCCAGGGCTCGTTCAC
Organism: uncultured Solibacteraceae bacterium; assembly: GCA_963815475.1. Classification (GTDB taxonomy): domain Bacteria; phylum Acidobacteriota; class Terriglobia; order Bryobacterales; family Bryobacteraceae; genus Sulfopaludibacter. Next base: position 123,364 of record CAWFHD010000003.1, read on the forward strand.
CGGCATGGCTGCCGCCGATTTCGACCGCGATGGCCGCCTCGACCTCTATCTCTGCTGCTACATCTACTTCCAAAGCGAGGACCAGTTTCAATATCCGGCGCCCTATCAGGATGCGCGCAACGGACCGCCGAATTTTCTGTTCCGCAATCGCTCATCTTTCCATGAGACGGCGGAGAGGGTGGATGGCTTGATCGTCAGAGTGCCCTCGGTGCGCTTTGAAGACGTCACCGCCGAGACCGGGATCAACGAGAATAACGACCGGTTCAGCTTCGCGCCCGCCTGGTGCGATTTCGATGGCGACGGCTGGCCCGATCTGTATGTCGCAAACGATTTCGGACGCGGCAATCTGTATCGCAATCGCGCCGGCAAGTTTCGCGACGAAGCGGCCAAGGCGGGGCTGGATGGCGCCGGTCCAGGGATGAGCGCGTCGTGGTTCGACTACAACGGCGACGGCTTGCCCGACCTGTACGTCTCCGATATGTGGACCGCGCCGGGGCAGCGCATCGTCCACGATCCGGCGTTTCAACCCGCCGGGCGCGATGCCGAAGCGCTCCGCCGCCACACCAAAGGCAACTGCCTGTATCGCAACAAGGGCGATGGCACGTTCGAGGAAACCAGTGCGCGCGAAGGCGTGGAGATGGGCCGCTGGGCGTGGAGTTCCGGCGGTTTCGATTGGGACCTGGATGGCGTGCCCGAAATCCTGATCGCCACGGGGATGGTGACCAATCCCTCGCAGAAGGATTTGAACAGCTTCTTTTGGAGACAGGTGGTGGCGAAGACCCCCGACCAGCAGCGCGCCGCGGCCGATTACGAGAATGGCTGGAACGCGCTCAATCAACTCATCCGCGAGGACTATAGCTGGAACGGCCACGAACCGAACGTCTTTTACACGAAGCAGCAGGGCGCTTACCGTGACGCTTCGGGTGTGAGCGGGCTCGATTTCGAAGATGACACCCGCACCTTCGCGGTAACCGATTTCGATGGCGACGGCATTCCCGATCTGGTGCTGAAGAACCGCCTGGGTCCGCAGATTCGCGCCATGCAAAACGACTGCGCGAGCGGGCGTACCGTCGATCGCGATTGCGCTGCGCGGAACCAAGTCGAACCGCGATGCCATTGGCGCGCGCGTCGAGGTGAACGGACAGGTGCAGTACCTCAGCGCGGGCAGCGGGTTCCTTTCGCAGCATTCCAAGAAGCTGCATTTCGGGCTGGCCGGCAAGACATCGGCACACGTGAAGATCACGTGGCCATCGGGCGCAATCCAGGAAGTGAGCGGCCTCGAACCCGGCTACGTGTACAGCCTCGTGGAGGAATCCCAGGAGCATACGCGGGCGCAGTTTCGCCCGCGAAAGCTCTTGCCCGCGTCCGTGCTGCGCGGCAGGAATGAGCCGGAGTTTGGCGACACGTGGCTGCTCGATCCCGTGCCTACGCCGGATAAACGAGCCGGCTTCGTGGTCCTGTATGCAGGCGAGCGTCCGGATGTGAAAGCCGACTCCATCGATTTGAAGGCCGCGCCGGACGATGTGGCCGCGTCGTACGCATTGTTTTGGCGCTACCTTTTTGAATACCGCACCGGCCTCTCGCTACCGCTAGTCCTGCTGGTTGATGGCCAAAGCCGATGCCGTAAGGTTTACTCGAACGTGCCTTCGATGGCGCAGATGAAGGCTGACGCGGCAAAGATCGAGCAGAATCACGAACTCGCGCTGCCCTTCCCCGGAAAGTATTACCTGAAGCCGAAGCGCAACTACTTCAAGTTGGGCGCGGCCTTCTATTGGGCCGGATACCCGGACCGCGCACTGCCTTACCTGGCCGAAACGCTGCACACTCGCCCGGATAACTGGAAAGCGATGCAGGCGATGGCCCGGCTGCAATTGGAACTGGGCCGGTATCAGGATGCGCTCGATTCGTTCCAACGAGTGATCGCGGTCCGGAGCGAACATGCGCCGGCGGTCGTGGGCGCTGGCGAGGCGTACGCCAAGCTGAACGATACAACGAACGCGAGGCGTATGTTCGAGCGTGCCCTCAATCTCGACCCGAAGTCCGCCGATGCCATGAATCATCTGGGGTTGCTGGCGGCCAATAATCCGAAGAATCTGGCAACCGCCCGGCAGTGGTTCCAGAAGGCGATCGAAGTCCAGCGCGATCATCCGGGCGCCATCAACAATCTCGGTGTGCTGTATGCCAAGTTGGGGCAGTTCAACGACGGTGTCGCGGCTTTCCGGTACGGCATCAAGCTCAATCCGGATGACGATGAGTTGTATCTGAACCTGGCGCGGATTTACGTTATGATGGGCGAACGAGACAAGGCTCGCGCCGTGCTGGGCGAATTATTGGACCGAAAACCGGGGAATGAAACGGCCACCAAGGCGCTCGCGGAACTGGGGGCCAAATGATTCCAGTCATCGTGGCGCTGATACAAGCCATTGGGCAATCGGGGCGCGTGGTCAACCTCAGCGAGCCGCCATCCGCGCGGCTGTCTCCTCCCAGGCTGATCGCTCCGGGAGGCCCGCCAGTATTGAGCTTCCGCTACTTCGATGCCAATGACCGGGGTCGCTTCGGCAACCTGGGACTGATGACAGACGATGCTGGGCATTAAGAAAGCGGCGTTGGTTTTTCCGTTTGCCACCGCTTTGCTGGCGGCCCAGTCGAATCCAGCTGAGGACGGGATTGCGGCTTTCCATCGCGGCGATTACGCGAAGGCGCGGGCGAGTTTGGAACGCGCTCCGAAAGATCCGCGAGCGCGCGTCTTTCTGGCGCTCACCAAGTCTGCCACCGGCGAGTGCGATGCAGCCCTACCTGAACTCGCGAAGGGATTTGCCGCAGGCGAGGACCGGCGTCTGGCGGGTTTGGCGCTGGCGCAGTGCCACGTTACAGCCAAGCGCTTCGCCGAAGCGGGCGCCGTAATCGCGCAACTCGAAAAGCAGTTTCCCGCCGATGCCGACGTCCTGTATGTCTCAGCCGACTACCACATGAAGGCGTGGAACGACGCCATCTACCGCATGTACCAGAAGGCGCCCGCATCGTATCGCGTCGATCAGCTTTCGGCCGAGGTCTTCGAAACTCAGGGCAAGTACACCGAGGCCATCGCAGAATACCGCAAGGCCATCGAGAAGAATCCGAAGGCGATCAATCTGCACTATCGCCTGGGGCGCGCACTGCTGCAGCAGTCGCACGATCCCGCGGTTCTCGAAGAAGCGCGCAAGGAATTCGAAGCCGAACTCGCGCTGAACGCTTCCGATGCGGTGGCCGAGTATCAGGTGGCGCAGATTTACGTCGCCCAGCAGGAGAAGTCGAAGGCCGCACCGCACTATGAGCGCGCTGCGGAATTGCGTCCGGACTTTGCCGAAGCGCTGATTGCGGTGGCCAAACTGCGGCTGGACGCGAAACGCTATACCGACGCCATCGCACTGCTGGAGCGCGCCGTAAAGCTGCAGCCGCGCAATGAGACGGCGCATTACAACTTGATGATGGCATACCGCAATGGCGGCCGCGCATCCGACGCCGAACGGGAAAAGGCCGAGCTCGAAAAACTGCAGAAGCCTCCAGAAGGCGAGTTCACCGACTTCCTGAAGCGCCTGGGCGACAAGAAGTGAAGCGCGCCCTCGCGCTGTTGTCGGTGGGAATCGTCGCCGCGCAAAATCCCGACTTCCGCAACGTGGCGCAACAAGCCGGGTTGACCGCGCCCGTGCCTAACGGCGGCAGCACTTCAAAGCAGTTCATCATCGAAACCACGGGGAGCGGCGTGGCGTTCCTCGACTACGATAACGACGGGCTCGCCGATATCTTCATCGCGTCAGGCCCGGGCTCTCCCAGCCGTATGTACCACAACGAGGGCGGCGGCAAGTTTCGCGACGTCTCCGAAGCTCTCGGCTTCACGCGCGAAGGTTGGGCGCAGGGCGTCTGCGCCGGCGATTACGATAACGACGGCTACATCGATCTGCTCGTCACCTACTGGGGACAGAACGCGCTCTATCGCAACGTGAGCGGGCGGCGTTTCGAAGATGTCACCGCGCAAATGCATCTCACACAGGATCGCGTTCGCTACAACACCGGCTGCGCCTTCATCGATTACGACAATGATGGCAAGCTCGATCTCTTCGTGGCGAATTACTTGAAGTTCGACTTCGACACCACGCCGAAACCGGGCGCCAATCCGTACTGCTTCTATCGCGGCATCGCAGTGAATTGCGGACCGCGCGGGCTGCCGTTCGATCGCAATATTCTGTATCGCAACGAAGGCGCCACATTTCGCGACGTCTCCGACGCGAGCGGCATCTCCAAGCCCGATGGCACTTACTCACTCGGCGTGATCACCGGCGATTTCAACGGCGACGGGCTCACCGATATTTACGTGGCGGGCGATCAGACTCCTTCGATTCTCTACATCAATCAGGGAAACGGCAAGTTCACGGACGAGGCTTTGATGCGCGGCGCGGCGCTCGATGACAATGGCAAGGCGCTCTCCGGAATGGGCGTGGCCGCGGCGGATTATCTGCACGACGGAACGCCCTCCATCTTCCGCACCAATTTTTCCGATGAGTTGTCGACGCTGTACCGCAATCGCGGGCAAGGGCGAGTTTCAGGATGTCAGCGTAGATGCGGGGATGGGCCGGAACACGCGCTACGTCGGCTGGGGCTGCGGCTTCTTCGATTTCGACAACGATGGCTGGCCCGACCTGCTGCAGGTGAATGGGCATGCCTTTCCGGAAGTCGATCGGCTGAAGATCGACATACAGTACCGGGAGCGCGCCGATTCTTTATCGCAACGATCACAGCAAGTTCGTGGACGTTTCGGAATCGGCGGGGCCGGCCATTTTGGAGAAGCACTCATCGCGCGGATTGGCGTTTGCCGACTACGATAACGACGGTCTGGTGGAAGCGGTGGTGAACAATCAGAACGAGGCGCCATCGCTGCTGCACCTGTCGGTCAGGACGGCGAATCACTGGATCGAATTGAAGCTGGAAGGCGTGAAGGCGAACCGAAGCGCGATCGGCGCCAAGGTGCGGGTGACGGCGGGTGAGTTGGTGCAGACGGCGGAGGTTAGCAGCGGTGGAAGCTATCTCTCGCAGAGCGATTTGACGCTCCACTTCGGGCTCGGCGCGGCGGCGAAGGTGGACAAGGTCGAGATTCGTTGGCCGGGCGGTGCAACGCAGGTGGAGACTGGCTTGGCTGCCGATCGGGTGGAAAAGATACGAGAGCGGTGAAGCTCAGCGTCCGCGCCATGCGTGGGTAACAACTTTGTCGCTGCCTTCGGTAAGCAGGATAGTCTGATTGGCTGGCACGTTTGACCACGACTGCTTCTCGCCTTTCGGCCAGCGCACTTCAACGCGGTCTACCTTCTCCGATTTCCCCAACCCGAAGTGCAGCGTCAGCGAATTTTGCGAGAAGTAGCTTCCTCCGCTTACCACTTCCTGCATCTGCTTGCGGCCGCCGGCCTCGATGGTGCAGCGCGCTCCAATGGCACTCCGATTGGAACCCGTGCCGGCAAGTGCCACCGCAATCGCGTTCTGACGCGGGCCAGTATTCTTCAGCAAGGTCGGCTTGTCGTTCATGTTCACGATGACGATTTCGGGCCGGCCATCGCCATCCAGATCGCCAGTGGCCAGACCGCGCGAGGGACGGCGAGGAGTAAAGCCTGGGCCTGCCGATTCGGTGATATCGGCGAACCGGCCGTTGCCCAGATTGCGATACAGCAACGTTTTCTGGCGGTAAGTTTCCCCCAGCGGCGAGCGATCGATTTCCGGATAGACGTGTCCATTCGCCATGATCAGGTCGGGCCAGCCGTCTTCGTCGACATCGAGAAACGCCGTCCCCCAACCGAGCAGCAAGTGGCGTCCGAGCCCGGCCATCTCGGAAACGTCTTCGAAGAAACTGCCGTCCTCATTGCGGTACAGCGAGGGCCGGTCCCCGGAGAAGTTGGTCTTGGCGATATCGAGGAAACCGTTGCCATCGTAATCCGCAAGCGCGATTCCCATACCGGCCTGCAACTGGCCATCGGCATTGTAGGCAACGCCTGCCGCATCTCCGCGCTCCTCAAAAGTTCCATCGTGCTTGTTGCGATAGAGCAGGCTGGGAGTCTGGTCGCAGGCAACGTAGATGTCGGGCCAGCCGTCGTTGTCGAAATCGGCGGTGACGGCGCCCAGCCCGAAGCATGCGCTCGGCGTGAGGATGCCGGCCTTTTGCGAGACGTCAGTGAACGTGCCGTCGCCATTGTTGCGATAGAGCGCGTTGTGGCCGGGCGGAAGGCCGTGCGGACCGCACCACACCGCCATGCCCTTCCAATCGCAAGTCTTGCTGCTGCCGGGTTTGGCGAGCGTCGCCGCGATCGAGATCCACATAATTGGCGACGAAGATATCGAGCAGCCCGTCGCGATCGTAGTCGATGAGGGCGCAGCCGGAGCCCCAGCGCGTGCCGCTGACGGGCAGGCCGGCGCGCTCCGTGATGTCCTGGAATTTGCCGTTCCCCGAGATTGCGGTAGAGCGAGTTGTGCCCGTAGTACGTCACGAACAGATCGGGATGACCATCGTTGTCGATGTCGCCGGCGCATGCCGCCTGCGCCCAACCGCTGCGCGTCAGACCCGCCTGCGCGGCCGACCTCGGTGAAGTGGCCCGTGCCATCGTTGCGGTAGAGTTCCGAATGCGAGGGCGGCCCGTTGGCAATGAAGATGTCGTTGGCGCCGTCGCCATCGAAATCGAAGATGGCCACGCCGGTGCCCGTGCTTTCGAGGATGGAGTCTTTCTCGTCGTGGCCGCCGAAGGTGTTGGGAACGGTGAGGCCGGACTGCGCGGCGATATCGATGAAGTGGACCGTCGGGGCTTCCGCGGCGGCGGCGAGCAGCGCAGTGAGCAGCAAGGACCGGAATGCCATGCAGTCACTGGCGGATTCCCAAGTCGCGCAACGCCTGCGCGGCCTGGCGCGCGATGGCGGCATCGTTGCCCGTTCGCCGCCTCGCGCAGATGAAGCGCCGCGCCCTCCTTGTCTCCCGGGGCCGCGAGCACGGTGCCCAGGCGCAATTCGACGCGCGCCAGATCGGGCTTCAGCGCCAGCGCCGGCGCTATACTCGCGGGCCGCGTCGGCGACTCTGCTTCCTGGCATAGAGGCCGCCGAGCAGTTCGTGCGCCTCCACCAGGCTGGCATCCGCGCGCACCGCCATGGTCGGCTTGGCTTTGCGCCTCGTCGAAACGGTCGGCGCGCACCAGCGCGAGCGCATAGTCGTACATGTAGCGGCGCGGAGGGGCGGAGTTTGATGGCGCGTTCGAAGTCGAAGACAGCGCTCGCGACAGTCTCCCTGCTCCGCCAGAATGCTGGCCGCCCAGGTCCCAGGCGGCATCGTCGAAAGGATCGGTTCGCAGCGCGTCTCTGCAATGCCGGCTCCGAGTGGGTGATTTCCGCCAGCCGGCGTGACTGATCTGGAAGCCACGGGTCGAGCGCAATGGCCTTCTGAATTCGCGCCGCCGAAGACGTCAGCACGCCGTAGCGGAACCACGATTCCGGATCGTTCGGCGCCACTTCCACGGCGCGCGCGAGAATCTGTTCGGCGCGGGGCGCTTCGCTCACCGCCGCCAGCGCGCGCATGGCGCGCGGTGGAATCGGGCTGCAGCCGTAGCGCCCGCCGGTAGGCGGCGGCGGCCTCCGTCAGCTTGCCCAGGCTTCTTCCAGCCATCGCCCAGCACCATGTAGAACTCCGGCCTCACGCGGCTTGAGCTTCGCCGATCAGTCGCACCAGGTCAGGCATTCCGGCCGCCACGTTGTTGCCCAGCCCCACCTGCGCCACCGCGCGGTACAGGGCATTGCGCGGCGTCTCGGGCAGCGGGGATGGGTAGTAGGGCGCCACTTCGCCGCGATACTCTTCCGCGGGACGCTCCGCGAATTCGGTGAGCGCGTCAGGGGCCGGACGCGCGCTGAATCAGATGGTCGGTCATGATCACGTGCGGGCGCGTCGTCTGTCGCGGCGCTTGGGCATGTGGCACGTGATGCAGTCGGACGCCGTGACGCGTGACGCCAGCGGGATGCTGCGACGGATGGCACCGTAGGCAGGCACTGGAATAATGCCGGAGGGCCTCCTCGCCGCGCGGAATGCGATGCGGATCGTGGCAAGTGGCGCACTCCAGCTTACCGGCGCTTTCCAGGAAGCAGCGCGATTGCTCAGAGCGGTACACCGAACTTACGGCTTCGAACTTACTGTCGTGGCCCGTGCCGGGGGCGTGGTCGAAGTGAGATGGCGAAATCCGACTAAGGGCTGGCCGGGGACGTACGAAAAGGCGCCGCGCTCGAAGCGCTGGAGCACTGCTGGGATGCGGCCGCTGGTGGTTTCCAGGTGGCACTGCATGCAGACTTCCATCCGCCGCTCCGGAGTAAGTTGGCCGGGTTCACGATGCTGCGCCTTGCCGGCGGTGCGAACATGCTCGCCGCCGGGACCGTGACATCGCTGGCAATCGATGCCCTCCGGAAGCTCTCCGACGAAGACCGGCTCGCTGCCCGGAGCCTGATTGGCCGCCGGGATTCTCGGGATAGCCGTTGTGGCAAAACATGCACTTGTAGGAGATGAACCGGCGGGTCTGCGGATGTTGGGTGTCAGAGCCGGGAACCATGCCCCACTCTCCGCCATGGTCCGGATACCAGCCAAGCGGCAGCTCGATCAGCATGCCGCGTTCGGTACGGTGCAGATAGGAGCGGGCGTGGTTTCCCGAGCCCATCACATAGTCGATCGTGTCACCTCTTCGGCATTGATCTCTTTACCGGCAGCGTCCAGTTGCCAGCGGCGTTGGAAATAATGGCCATTCCGATTGCTCATGGTGTAATGGCTGTCGGAAAGCGCGTGATAGTACTCCGGATTTGTATAGTCCTCTGTAGTGTTAGCGGTTGCGGGCCGGAAGAAGGAACGAGCCATTCCGGTGAGGGCATAACTGCGAGCGATCTCCCCGTGGCAGGCTGCGCACGCCTTGGGATCGGCGTACTGCCCCGCCGCTGCCGACACAACTGCGCAGAGGGTTAGCGCAATGACTGCAACACGCGCCATGAGATCTTGATTCTACTGCGGTTCTACGGTTCACGGGCAAAACCAGGAAATTCCCCCAGATACGCGTGGAGACAAACCGCTCGCAGCTACTTAGCGCCCCCCGACCCGAAAGCGTTTACTTTTTGCATCCAGAAAATCATTGATTCCCGATGGGGATGATGATACCATCCCTCAAACTACGTTCTTGCTGTGTCCTGCTCAGTAGCAGGAGGAGGGGTAAATGTATCGCCATTTCACAGGGCTCCGAATCGCCCTGTTCGCCTCGCTGTTTGCATGCGCATTGTTTGCGCAGCGCGATCTCTCAACTCTCGCCGGTACGATTACGGATTCCTCCGGCGGCGTTGTGGTCAACGCGAAAGTGACCATCACCGAAAGTTCCACCGGTTTGGTTTACTCGATCCTAACCAACAATCTGGGCGAGTTTGTCCGTCCCGCCCTGAAAGCTTCCACTTACAACGTAACGGTAGCGGCGCCTGGTTTTAAGACTGCCGAACAGAAGGACGTCCTGCTGAATCCCGGCGAGCGAGCCGTGGTGAACATCAGCCTGACCCTGGGCGACGTAGGACAGACCGTGGAAGTAACGGCTTCAGCGGCGCTGCTGCAGACCGAGACCACGCAGGTGGGCGCGGCGCTGGACAGCAAGACGGTGACGGACGTCCCATTGGGCGGAACCCGCAATCTTACTTACCTGGCGCGCCTGACGCCGGGTGTTGTTCCCGCCGAACCGGGCGCGCGCGATTCCGCCAATGGCGGTTTCTCCGCCAACGGCGTGCGGTCGAACGGGCAGAATAACTTTCTCCTGAACGGTGTCGACAACAACATCAACACCATCGACTTCCTCAACCAGACTTCGTATGCCATTGGACCTTCGATCGACGCGGTCAGCGAGATTAGCATTCAGACGAATGGCTACAACGCGGAGTATGGCCGGGCCGCCGGCGGCGTGATGAACGTGACCCTCAAATCGGGCACGAACACGCTCCATGGCAGCCTCTTCGAATACCTGCAAAACAAGGACCTGGACGCGAATACGTGGACCGCCAATCGCGCCGGCCAGCGGCGTGGACCTTTCGTGCAGAATCAGTTCGGCGCTACCGCCGGCGGCCCCATCCGCAAGAACCAACTCTTCATCTTTGGCGACTACCAGGGAACGCGCATCGCCGATTCCGGCGGTTCCGTGCCTAACTTGGGTTACTCCGGATACACCACTGTGCCTACCGCGGCGATGAAGACGGGTAATTTCTCCAGTCTGCTGGGCGCCACTTACACCGGAACGGACGTCAATGGCAATCCGATCTCGGTCGCCAAGGGCGCCATCTACGATCCGCTATCCACCACCTACCAGACGAATGCCGCTGGCTTCCAGATTCCGGTTTCGCGCACACCCTTCGCGGGCAACATTATTCCCACCTCCCGCATGGATCCGGCATGGGCCAAGATCATGCAGCTTTACCCGAATCCGAACCAAGCCGTGCTCACCGGCAACACCCCGACGAATGATTTCTACTACAACACAACAGGAAAGCTGGTCACCGATCAGGGCGATGCGCGCGTAGACTATCGCCTTAGCGAAAAGAACACCCTGTTCGGATCTTTGAGCTGGTCGGACACTTCCAAATCGGACGGGGCTCCCCTGCCTGGCGCTCTTGACGATACCGGCTTTAACGGCGCCGGTGAAGTGGATCTCGCCCGCAACGCGCAAATCAGCTTTACGCACGTTTTCAGCCCAAGCCTGGTAACGGAAAGCCGCGTGGGCTTCACACGGCTGGTAACTTCGCGCATCGGCGCCAACCCGAGTACCGATATGTTCCAGCAGTTCGGCATCGGCGGCTACAATCCCACTACCGCCACCACCAACAACGGCGGACTGCCGCAAATCGGTTTCGGCAACGGCTATCCCACGGTCGGCGCTACGGATTGGGTGCCCACCAAGGAATACAACAACGTTTGGGATTTGGTGCAGAACGTGGCGCTCAGCAAGGGCGCGCACTCCTACAAGTTCGGCTTCGAATTCCGCTCCGTGAAATTCCCGTTCTTCCAGGTTCCCGACCCTCACGGCAACATCGGTTTCAGCCAGAATGAAACGGCGTTTCCCTCGGGCAATACCGCTTCCAATGGTTCGAGCATCAGCGGCCTGACCGGCGATTCCATGGCGTCGGCGCTCCTGGGTATGGTGGATAGCGGCGCCATTTCCACCACAAACTTTGTCTCATCGCAGAAGGTCGCCTTCGCGGGTTATGCGCAGGATGACTGGAAGGTGAGCTCAAGACTCACATTGAACCTGGGAGTTCGCTACGAACTGTGGTCTCCCATCGGCGAGCAATGGGGCAGGCAGGCGAACTTCGACCTGCAGAAGAACACGCTCTACATTCCGCAAGGCAACAATTGCAATGACCCTCTGCCTCCCAACTTCTCCACCCTGTTCCCAACCGTGACGGTAGACCGCTGCCACGTTTCGAATTACATGGTGCCGTGGGACAAGAAAGATTTCGGACCGCGCGTGGGCATAGCCTACAAGCTCAACGAAAAGACCGTGCTGCGCGCGGGCTACGGCATTTTCTACGGCGGTGAAGAGAACCAGGGTGGCAGCCCCAACCGCGGAGAAGGCGTGCCGTTCAATGAAACCGTCAACATGACGCGCTACACAGGCAACAGCACCTATGTGGGCGTCAGCCAGCCGCAATGCTTCAATTGCTACTTCTTCACGAACGGCTTCGCGGGTGGGTATCCCATCAGCCCGTTCACGTTGAACGCGGGAGTTTCCATGCGCGGCGTGGAGCCGAATTTCGTCAGCCCCATGGTCCAGAAATGGAACTTCGTGTTGCAGCGTGAATTGCCGGGCAACATGTCGCTGGAACTCGGCTATGAAGGCAACCACTCGGCGCACCAGTTGATTCTCTGGAATTCCGATCCGTACCCGAACCTGGGCACATTCAACACCTCGATCAGTTCGGGCAGCTTGCAGGAGATTCAACCGGCTTGCTCCACCTGCCAGTCGGTAGGCAACGGCCTATCCATGGCTTCCACATTTGGTTTCGGCAACTATGCCGCAGCCTCAGTTAAGGCGGAGAAGCGCTTCAGCAAGGGCCTGCAGTTCCTGGCATCGTATGTCTGGAGCCACGCTTTGGCAGTGGGCAATACGCCGCTGAGCGGCAATACCTCCATCCTGGATCAGACCAACTACAGCTCGTCTTATGCGACGGCATCGTGGGATATCCGGCATAGCTTCACCACCAGCTTTAACTACGAATTGCCATTCGGACGCGGCAAGCATTTCGGCAGCAGCATGAATCGGTTGGCCGATTCGGTGGTGGGCGGCTGGCAGATGAATGGCATCCTCACCATGCGAACGGGAATTCCGTATACGATGTCGGGAACAAGCTGCCACGGAGTATGGAGTAAGTGCATGCCCGATTACGTGTACGGTTTCAGCGGCAACGGCAACCAGGCGCCTCAGGGCGGTCGGACTCCCAACCAGTGGTTCAATACCGCCAACTACACAGTGGCCGCCTCGAACATTGCAACGGGTTTCGCGACCGGCGGCAATGTCGGACTCGAGTCGTTGACCGGTCCGCCCACGGAGACCATGGACTTCTCGATCTTCAAGAATTTCCGGTTGACCGAGCGGTTCAACGTGCAGTTCCGCGGTGAGGCTCTCAATCTCACCAACTTCGCGGTGCTCAATACACCGGATGCGAGCTTGGGCGATTCGAAGCTTTACGGCGGCAACGGGAATTTTGGCGTAATCACCAGCAGCGTGGCTGGATCGGAACGCCACATTCAGTTCTCCTTGCGTTTGTCCTTCTGATGTGATGAAGTAGGGGTCGGGCAACAGTCCGGCCCCTACTTACTTTCTTGACTTCAGTCCTCCCCCTCCTTTTAACCCCCTTTCCCAACTATCCAGCGCGGTTTTGTGATACTTTTGGTGCCTATGATTTATCGGATCGCGATGGCCATGCTGCTGGCCGCGGCATTCCTCGGGGCATCGCCGCAGCCGGCGAAGCGCACCGACTCTCCGGATATGAAGGAGATCCGCGACTACCGCCTGACTATGGACAATATCCAGAAATTCGTCGCGGCATTCAAAGTCATCTCGAAGGACGAAGCGGTCAAGAAGTGCGAGGCCGCGAATAAGGCAGGCGACGCCACTACCTTGGACCTTGGCCAAAAGCAGTTGGATAGCTGTCCCGCCGCGGTGGCGGATATCGCTTCGCAGGGTCTCAAACCCCGCGAGTTCCTGCTCCTCACCGCGAACGTGATGGGCGATTTCATAGCGGTGAGTATGAAGCGAGCCGGGCAGATTAAAGAGTATCCGGCTGCGATATCGCCCGAGAACGCGGCTTTCGTAGAGCAGAACTTCGACAAGCTCAAGTCGATCATCGAGCCCTTGATGAACAGCGGCGCCAAGTAATTTCGACTGTTGCCCGGCCACCACCCGTACGATTCAACTCAACCCGGCCTACAGCTCGGCAACTCTGGAGCGTCACATGCACTGATTTCCGCGACACACGTGTGTGTGGAGGAGGCGAAATGCCAGAGCCGAAGAAATGCGCGCATCCTGCGTGCCTATGCGTTCCCACCGATGGCAGTAAATACTGCAGCCAGTACTGCGCCGATGCGGGGAAGACAATGGAACTATCCTGCAACTGCGGACATCCCGGGTGCTCCCTTGAGGATCGGGAATGAACTCGCCGCGTTAATGAAGGTGCCATGCAACATCAACTCAGCATCACCTATGGAGCCAGCCGCGATCATCAACCTTTCGACCACCAGATCCATCTGATGGCCCAGACCGATGTCGGCGCGTTCGAAGAGAGTGGCCTGCCGGATTCCGTGAAAGGAACGTTGCTGGAGGTCGCGCCGGAGCAACTCGTAAAGAAGGTCAGGGCCCATGACGACGTCTTCGTCGAACTGGGAGGCAAGACATACCGCTTCGACAGTCTGAGCCCCGGCGGAGCTTTTGAGCTACACCGGGACCGCGGATAGCTTAGTCGCTCATTTTCAGATCTGCCTAGTGCGGGCGGGGGCCGTTTTCGGATACCTGGATATACCGCTGCCCCCGCTCGAAGCCCTTTCGGAACGCAGGCGTCTGCCAACTGCCCGGGTGGAATTCCTTCAGGTAATCCATGCCGGCAACGAAAGATTTGCCGCGCAGATCGCGTCTCAGCGCCGACTCGAATCCCGCGCGATACTCATCCTCGATCTCATCGAAATTATCGCCGAGTGCCCTATAATGTTCCGCCTCGGCCGGCCGCAGGCCAATCCACCATGCATCCCGAGCCGCATCCACAGTCTCAGCCCCGAAGCGTCTGAAGAAGTCCCGCGCCCAATCGGCGTCCTCGTGGTCTTTCGCCATTGCAATCACTACGGACTTGCCTTGGCGCAGCGCGTCTTCGTAAAAGAACATCTCGTCAGCAGGAAGGCCTTCGGTTGTCTGCGTATCCACCGCGGCCCCTATAGCGGCGCCACCTACTGCTCCGCCGATTCCCAGGATTGCCGCGGCTGCCGCGCCAATCGCAAGCACCGGTCCTACACCCGGAATCAGTGCGGTGGCGCCGATTCCCAATTCGAAACCACCCGCGAGCCCCAAAGCTCCGCCCAGAACTCCTCCCAATGTGCCGCCCATACCGGGCTGCTCAGTATCGGAAGCGCGCACCGAGTGTATCTGCGCTTCAGACGATTCCGGCAGAAGTAGACTGATCCGATTGCCGTCGAAACGCACACGATGCAATTCCGTGGCGGCTTTTTGGGCATCTTCACGAGAGCGAAATACACCAGCGACTGCTTCCATGCAGATAGGGCATGCAGTTTGAATGCCGACGTTTTCATCCGCACCGAATTCGCCGATTCAGGTGCTCAATCCCACACTGGCCTCTAATCCGCTTACTTCCATTGCGGAGGGTTCGGAAATGCTTTACTACGCTTTAGTGTTTTTCGTAATCGCGCTGGTAGCAGCGCTGCTGGGATTCGGCGGTGTCGCGGTGGCATTCGCCGGAATCGCCAAATTGTTGTTCGTCGTCTTCATCGTGCTTTTCCTGGTCAGCCTTGTCATGCACCTCGGGAGACGTGTGTAGCGGGGGCTGCCCCCCGCCTACGCCTCACTCTCCGGGATGGACAGATTATGTGATGTCAAGTCGGCGCCCGGTCCGATTCGGAGTTTCTGTTCGAAACTCGGACCGGGGCTGATAACAGGCGCGTCCGACGACGATCCGTCGGGAATCGGCACTTACTCCATCGCCGGCGCGCAGTTTGGTTACTCCCCCCTTTGGATCTCCTGGTTCTCCTTTCCCCTGATGGCTGTGGTGCAGTTGATGTGCGCGCACCTCGGCATGGTTAGCGGACGCGGCTTGGGCGGCTTACTGCGCGTTCACTATGGACGCTGGATTCTGTGGCCCGCCTGCTTCGTGCTGGTGGTCGCCAACGTGGTGAATATCGGAGCCGATTTCGGCGCCATGGGCGCAGCCACGGGAATGGTGACTGGCCTTCCTTCTTACTACTTCACTCCCATTTACGTTGCCATCATGGCCTCGCTCATGGCGTGGTCGTCCTACCGGCGCATCGCGGACACATTCAAGTGGATGGCGCTGGTGCTGTTCGCTTACGTGATCGCCGCATTTTTGGCGCGTCCCGACTGGCACAAGGTCCTGCACGCTTCACTGGTTCCGCACATCGAACTTTCCACCGCCTATTTCTCCACCCTGGTCGCGATCCTGGGCACCACCATCTCGCCGTATCTCTTCTTCTGGCAAGCCACGCTCGAAGTGGAGGAGGACCGCGACAAAGGAAAAAAGACCGTAGCGGAGCGGCAAGGCGCCACTTCGGAGGAAAAACGTAATGCAGGAATCGACGTAACCACCGGCATGCTTTTCTCCAACCTGATCATGTTTTTCATCATCCTCACCACGGCCGCCACGCTGAATGCGCATGGAGTGACGCACATCGAAACTACCCAGCAGGCTGCCGAGGCATTGCGTCCGCTGGCCGGCCGCGCCACTTATCTCTTATTCACCCTCGGCATCATCGGCACCGGCATGCTCAGCGTTCCCGTCCTGGCTGGTTCCACGGCGTGCGCCATTGCCGAAGCCGCGCGCTGGCGCAGTTCACTCGAGAACCAACCGGCCCGGGCGCCCGGACTTTATGCAGTGCTCACCACGGCTCTCCTGTTAGGCATGGCGCTCAATTTCTTCGGCTTCAGCGTAGTGGGGATGCTCTTCTGGTCGCCGTCCTCAATGGAGTGCTGGCGCCGCCGTTGATTGTGCTGGTCATCTTGCTCTCCTCGAAGCGCGAGGTGATGGGCCAGCACGTCGCCTCACCACTGCTCCGATGGGTGGGATGGCTCACGGCCGCGCTCATGGCCGCCGCGTCCGTCGCCATGTTCGTAACCGCTTAGGGTCTCCCCCTGCAAATCTCAGGGCTAACCCGGAGCTAACCAAAGAAAACTGTGGAAAATCACATCCAGCTGATGGTACAATCAGTACGTTCATAAATCATCGGCTGGCATTAAATCCACAGGAGTTCTCTTGCATTCCGGTAGATTCCTAGGGCGTTCTATACTCTGCACTACATTCCTTGCAACTCTTGCCTTCTCTCAACCCAGTGCTAAACCCGAGAGCGACGCTCCGGCAGCCTCTTCTTCCTGGCTCGACGTCCTGCGCGATTTGCCGGTCGTCAACTGGTTTGCGCCGGTCGGTGGGGATACTCCGTCCTCCGGGCACGTCGCGACGTCCGTCCTGGTTTGCGGCGTAGCGCCACTGCCGGCGGTCGACGATCCCGACGCACTGGCGCTGGAGACTGGCAACGGTCCTTTGGGGGCCATCGATATTGCCGGATTGCGTCCTGCCATGGCTCGCGCCTTGGAGAGATTTCGCCTGATGGTGACGTCCGTCGGCGGCACTTTCGACCTGAAATCGGCATACCGTCCGGCGGCCTATCAGGAGCATTTGCAGCAGGTTTGGTTCAAGTGGATGGAGTTGCGGAGCAACGTCGATCCCGGTTGCCAGACGCTGCGCGCTTCCGTCTCCGACGAATTCACCCGCCATCATTTATTGGAAAGGCAGAAACCGGTGACCGATTCCGATCACACCCGCGGACTGGCCTTTGACGCGGTCGTGATTGTCCCCAAAGCAGCCCGCCTCAAAAAGCGCCGCGTCACTCTGGATCGGCTGACGCTGCTGGCCGGCCTCAGGCGTCCCGACATTCATCGCGATCCGGTCCACTTTAAGCTCGTGGCCGCGCGCGGGGGCCGCCATGTCTGATTCCGATTTCAGCATCATCATCCTTCTGGTGTTCATCCTGGCCGCGTTTTTCGTTTTTCCGGGAGGACCGGGAACGCCCCTGCGCATGCGCGTCGATCTCAAGCAGCAATAGCTCCACAACTGTTCACATTTCGTGCCCGTATTCGGACATGCCGGCGGCAAAACTTGCCACGTTTGTCAAATTATGCAGCCTTCGTGGCGGCAAACGGCTTGAGTTCGAAGCCATTTCAGCTTGAGCCGCGTCTGGCGTCGTAATTGCACCTATATCATGCTCTACAAGGACATAGGAGGCGGCGGTGACAAGGACAATCAGCCAGACACGACTGGATGCGTCGGGAGTGGAATGCATTCCGGTTCTTTCCGTAACCCCGTTTGAAGGGAATCATCGCCAGTTGGAGCGCGCGCTCGGTCCGGGATATCACCTGTGTACCGCATCCACCACGGCCGGAGCGCTCTTCATTCTGAGGCAGCAGCCAGTTCCAGTCCTGGTTTGCGATTGCGATCTGGAGTCCGGCTCCTGGAAGGACCTTCTGGGCAAATTCGGGGAGTTGGGACAGGCGCCGCTGTTGATTGTGACGTCGCGGCTGGCGGACGACTTTCTATGGGCGGAGGCGCTCAATCTGGGAGCCTACGACGTCCTGGCACAACCGTTCGACGCGGAGGAAGTGGCACGTGTGGTGCATTCCGCCTGGCGGCAATGGAATCAGCGCGGCAGCGCCTCGCCTCAAATGCGGACACTCACAGCCGGAGGCTAGTGAAGGGCGTGACTCATCGGGGCGCTTAGCCTTCCAACTCGCGACTCTTCCCGAGCCGCGACCGTAAGGGAGTCGGTAAACACCGGCGCCCCGATCTAACACCTACACTGCTACAGCTTCATTCATCTTACGCATTGATTGCGGCAAAGCGACACCCCGCTGCCGGAGTTCTTCCTGCAGTACTTCTAAGTTAACGTCGATGCACTTACGCGAGTACTTCAACATTCCCAGCCGTCGCAGCCGATTCATGTGGAAAGTGACGATTTCGCGCGACGTCCCCACATACTCCGCAATCGTATGATGAGTAAGTGAAGGTAGGCGAAGCGAACCGTCAGCTATCGGCACGCCAAGATCGGCGGCCAGTTGCACGATAGCCAACATAACCCGTTCCGGCGTCTTGTAACTGGCACTGCTCTCGATCCGGTCCTGTAACTCAATGCATTCGCGGACCATGTACTGCGCCAGTAACAGACCCAGGCGGGGGTCTTTTTCGATCTGCTGTTCCACCTCTCCGCAGGTCCACGCCATCAGCGTGGTACTCTCCAATGCTACCGCAATTTCGCCCTCGGGACGGCCGCCAATCAGGCAGGACTCGCCGAACAAGCCCTCCGTCCGCACCATACGGGCGATCGCCTCATCGCCGTGATCTGCCGTGTAAGCTACCTTCACGCGCCCGGTCACCACGATATACAAACTCTCCGAAGGCTGCTGGGAATGGTAGATCAACTGGCCTTTGCTAAAGCTCTGGACAGGTTTGCGCGGCAAATGCATCAACAGGTCTTCACGACGCGACGATAATTCCACCGCTGGCAACATAACGCATCCTCTCATTAGTTGGAATTCGAACTATGGCGACCCGGCCTAACCATTACCGGTCGTTTCATGCTCAAAAAGGCTTTGCTGCCGACCGGCAATAGTCGGCGCATCGCTTCTTATGGTCAACCCAGGAAGTCAGCACTGCTTGTCCGCGCGACGCTAAAGCCCCCCAGCTCCAACGTTCGCGACCCTCCGAAGAAACGAACTTAACAACCCGGGGCCTAAGTGTATTTTCATCTGTATTTAAAATTCCGTCAAGAGCCTAACGTCATGAAACAAACCCACTTATGTGAACGCTGGCGTACTCAAGGGGGGGGACCACAATTAGTTGTACCCCGCTTCACAAACACCTCTAAATGTTTTGATATGGCTCGGACAGAATTGAATCGTATTGTTTTACGATCACCATATAACATTCGCAGGATGCGGATTCCAAACCGGGGCGGTCGATAACCGTGACCACTCCGCGAACATACTTGATGAACCCAGCCTTTTTCAACATTCCCGTCGCCACATTCACGGTGGCCCGCCGCACGCCCAGCATGCGCGATAGAAACTCCTGCGTCAGCGGGAAAACATCTTCGGCGGCGCGGTCTTGTGTCATCAGCAACCAACGCGCGCAACGCTCCTCCATGCTGTGCCGGCGGTTGCACACCGCTCCCTGAAGAATTTGCCGCGTTAGCGCATAGAAGTGGCGCTCCATCAACTTTCCCATCTGAGGAATCCGCTCAACCAATCGTCGGAGCACTTCGGCTTCAATTCGCAGCGCGATCCCAGGTATCTGAATCAGTTGCAACCCCATCGAGCGCTGGTTGTGCAGCACCTCCGCCATGCCCACCACGCCCTCCCTTCCAATGGTCGCTAGTTCCAGAGGAGTGGTGGGATCGCTACCGGCCAGCAGCGACACCATACAGTTCAGCGGAAAATATACAGCAGCCACAGCGTCATCGGGCTGAAGAATTTGTTTGCCCAGTTTGAAAGTTACGGTGGTCGACTCGCCCACCAACGCAGCGCAGTCTTCCGGCGTCATCGCAGCCAGAAGTTTGTTCATTTTAGGGTCGAGGACACGCCCTACCGGTTCCACCCGTTTCTTCATACGCACTCCTTGGGCGCGTCCGCCGCACACCAAGACCTTTGCGGACGGGCCACATCCTTTCAAAGCGTTAGTCTCGACTTTTCAGTAGCGTTGCGCGGCTGGCTTTGCCCGGGCAGCCTGCTGCATAAAGGGGGGTAACGGATCTCGAGCGACAACTAAGTCTCGCACAGTTCCGACCCATCCGTGAACTTATTTACCAATCGCGTAGGATAAACGCCCGCGTGTTTTGGGTAGGGTAAGCGCTGCCGTCTGCCAGTCCGAGCCAAGCTCGGACCGGTCTTTCCGCGATCGCAAACGAAAAAATGCCCGCCCCGGCCATAGCCAGAACAGGCATTTTATTGTTGTGCTCTTAAGAAATCCCGCGGCATCCGTCAGGGGAGTTCTGTATGTAGGATTTTAGGACTGCTTCTGGCGGATCTCGTTCTCTGCCTGAAGCCAGTCCTCGACTTCCATTCCATCCACAGCGCCGCGCTCTAAGTAAATCTCATGCGCCCTCTGCCGGATCTGGTCTTCCAACGAATCGGGTGACAATGTCGGTGAGGCTTTGGATTTCTTAGGTACTACCGGGGCTCGTCCTGCCATGCGTTACACCTCTCTTTCATTCACCCTATCGCAAAACAGTAGCCACCTAAAGAGTCGACTCACCATCCGATGTGCGATTAGATAGCTTTCAGCCAAATCCCGACCTCAGCTATCTTCTTTCCGATGATTATTAGTGGGGCGGACTTGAGTCTGCGGAGGGCTTGAGCCCTCCCCCCGGCCAAAGACGTGAACGCTGCGACAGGTGGACTGAAGTCCGCCGCAGGCTGAAGCATGCCCCACAGTGAAGTTCGAGTTGATTCGGATAATCGTTGTTCTGTTTGGCGCACTACACTAGTGAAATCGCTTCTTATAAAAGAAATCCAGGTCCACCTGCCCGTAGATATCGCGCTGCGCTACCGCCGAGAATTCCGGACTGATGGCCCACTCCACCTTGACTGCCTGTGAGTTACTCCGGGTGACATCCTGAATGTAGGTGAAGGTAATATCCCGAGTGACTTGCTGCTGGAACGTCATGGTGGCTTGCGGGGTGCTGGAACCGCTCACAATCTGCGGGTCGATGGATACCTTGGTCACTCCGAACAGACGCTGCAATCGCCCCGAAACAGGGTTGGCGACGGCCTGGCCCAACAGCGACGACGCGCCCGCCTGCTCCATGCTCTGCTCCGGCGCGGGCGGAGTATGGGCTGCCAGTACGGGATCGGTGGTCGGAACCTTTCCGGCCGCCAGCAGTGAAACGATTTGTTGGAACTGTAGCGGTGGGTCGGAGCGGTACGAAAGCTTCATCCTCTCGATGGGCCCCGAAATACTCAGGGATACATCCACGCCTTGAACGGTGGTCTCCAGATCGATATTCAGGATCGGCTCAATCTTGTTCGTGTCATAGAACGAGACGGTACCCTGGTCGATGGTGTACTTGGCGCCAAAGAAAACCACATTCCCCTGCGTCACTACAACCCGCCCAATCATGCCCGGATGGTCGGGCGTTCCGCGCAAGTTCAGATTCGCGTCAGCTTGCACATTTTGCGCCAGGCTGGTGCGAAATTGCGCGTCGGCAGATGTGCGAATACGCACATCGAAGCGCATACCGGCCAGCACGCCGCCGCTGGGACTGGAGGAACTCGGCGGCGTGGCCGCAGACGTCAGAATCGAGCCCGCGTCGGCTTGCGAATGCAGCGTTACGTTCTGGACAATCACCGTGCCCGACAACAGGCTGCTGCTGACCGTCCCCGCCAAAGTCAACCGCGCGCCCACCTGCGTCGTCACGCTATCGGGATATTCCACGTGGACCTGCGAAGCCGTAACCTGCAGCCGAAACCGCGGCTCGCCGCCCCCATAAGTTACCGAACCGGCCAGCGTCACTTTGCCGCCTCCGCTCTGGCCGGTGATGTTCTGGATGACCGCCTCGTTCCCGTTGAACTGCACCGTGCCCGTGGCCTCGGAAAGCCCCTGCGGCACGTCCAGCAAATTGAACGAAGCCCCCTGCAATTGCAAGCTGCCGCGAATCGAAGGCTGCGCGGGCGTTCCCGTTACAGCGGCGTTCAGGGTCACGGCGCCCGATGAATAGATGTTGCTGTCGAGCGCCTCCAGCACCTCCAGCTTGATGTTACCGTTGGCGCGAACATTCATCGGCCCGCCGTTCATCGGGGCGGTTCCCGTCAGCGTGAGATTGGTATACGGACCCACGATCCGGAAACTCTGAATGGTAGCCACGTGCTGGTCCAGCGCCACCACCACGTCGCCCTCGTTGTGGAGGTCGAACTTCACCCGCGGCTGTCGGCCCTTGGCCGGCGGCGCCGCGTGCGCTTCCAGTTTGGTCAGCCGCAGCGTGCCGCGAAGCGCCGCCGTATTACTCAGCGGCCCTGAGACGTCCACCCGGCCTTCCAGCGACGCGTCGATCGGCGGAGCCGGTCCGGTTTGCAGGAGCGGCGCCAGCCCGGAGTAAGTTACGTTCGTAAAGGTCAATTGCGCGGTAAGCGGATAGTCCCCCGTCAACGAGAGCTGCCCCGTGCCATGAATATTCGATTTGCCGAGATCGGAGGTTAGATTGAAATCGATCGCGCCGCCGCGCGTAGTGGCGATTGCGCTGAGATCACCCAGCGGCAGCTTGTTCACGCTAAGTCCCTTGGCGGACACGTTGGCATTGAGCGCCGAGAACAGCGGCTCGCCATTGCGGCGGAGCGTAGCAGCGCCATCGGCGGCAAGCTGCAGCACGCCATCGATCCCAGGCTCGCGCTGCTGCAGCGTGTGCAGCCTCGACGCCTGGATCTCGTTGCTGCGCACGTGAAAGCGCACCTGTCCTTCCTGAAAATCGTTCGCCGGGTGAGTGAAATTGGCCGTCATCTCCACATACGCCGGGCCGTCTTCCACGCGAAATTGCGGCACATCGATGGTCTGGCTGTCGTAATTGACCGTGGCCTGCAGACGGTTGAACGGCTCTTCGCTCACCACACCGTTGACAACGTTGAAAGTAACGTTGGCGTGCGGATCCTGCAGCGTTCCCGAAAGCTTGCCGTTCAGGCTGAGCGTTCCCTTCACCGGCAGATCGGTGCGGCCTGCCATCGCCAGCACGCGGTCCATCGGAAGGTTCGCGATAGCCGCGGTCGCCTCCGTTCGGTGATCGCCGTCCAGCGCCGAATCGCCGGTCACTCTAATAGACGAACCGGCGAAGTCGGAATTCACGTTGTAGCGAACGGTCCGGCCCGCCGTGTCGGCCGTCGCCGTGAAATCGCCCAGCGCTTTCCCCTGCATCTGCAAGCCGCGCGCGGAGGCATTGGCCCACAGCGTCTGGATCTGAACCTCCGCGCCCGTGGGGCCGGGACGGATATTTGCCGAGACATCGCCATTCATCGTCAGCACGCCGGCCAGCCCCGGCCGGTCTTTCACCAGCTCCTGGAATTGCGCCAGTTGCACCTGGTTGCTCGCAACGTGCGCCGTCAGACTGCCATTGGTAAGATCGTTCACCGCATGGTCGTAATGCGCTGTGGCGTCAATTCGCGACGGGCCCGCAATCAGATGCAGGGCCGGCACATCGATGGCGTTCTGCGACATCACAGCATTCGCCGCGAGGCTGTCGAACGTCTGCCCCTCTATGCTGCCGCTCGTAACCGTGAGATTGGCGTTACCGCGCGGGCTGCCGACTGTGCCATCGATATGGGCGTCAGCCGTGAACTGCCCCGTCGCATGGACGCCCGTTTGGCCGGCCAGCGCCAGCACGTCGCCCAGATCGGCATTGCGGACCAGGGCGTCCAGCGTCAGAGAGTCAGACTGCTCTGGACTCCAGTCGTGCAGGCCCACCGAACCGCTGAAGTGTGCCTGTAGCGGGCCTTTGGTGAGCACCGCGTCCGTCACCGATGCCTGTGATTTCGAGGCCGCAACCGTTGCCGCCAGGCTGGTGAACGGCCGTCCGTCCACCGCAAAGTTGTTGACTGCCAGTTGACCGGTCACCCGGGGCGCGGAAATGGAGCCGCTGACCGTAGCGTCCACAGTGAGCCCGCCCGCCGCCGCGAACGTCACAGGCACGACCGCCAAAGGTCGAAAATCCGCGAGATCGTGAGACACCAGCCGCACCTGAATCTGCTGGCCCAGCGAGCCTGAAAGATCGATGCGAGTATGCGGCAGCTCGATATCGGAGCGGTCCACGGTCACGTTGCCGGTGCGGCCGTTGTAATTTGCCGCGAGCCGTCCCGAAACCGGCACTCCGCGATTGCCCGGCGCTATCGCCAGCTTCGCGCCCGCCATCATCGTGGACGTATTCTTGAGGCTGCCGCTGGCAGTCACCGCCCCGGAAATCACGCCATCGTACCCCAGCGGCTTGGCCATGAAGGTTCGCGAAAGATCCTGCAGATCGAAGTTGCGAAGGTTGCCGCTAAGTTGGAACTCCGCCAGATTTTGTATGGCGGCCTTGCCCGCGAAATTGCCGCCCAATCCGGCGACCCGCAGATTGTCGAGCTCGATCCGATGCTGGTCGGCCGTGACTGCGGTCGCAAGGTTGATCCCCGCCAGCCGCGTAGCGCCCTGCTGGAATGCTAAGCCGCGACCCTCCACGTTCCCCGTAGCGTGGAACGCACGGTTTGCCTCCAGCGTGGCATTGCCACCGACCGTCACCGTGCCCTCCGGACGCGCCGCCACCCGCAGCAAGCGGCCCAACTCGCCGACGGCCAGGGTCGATTGGAACTGCACGGCGCCAGGACGATTCGCGTCCTGCAGCGTGCCATGCGCCTCCAGGTTGCTCTTCCCCAGCGTGACCCGCGCACTCTGCACCTGAATGTGGCTCTCGTCGGTGGAAGCCGTCACATCGGCGGTGAGCACGCGCGGACCGTGGGCCGTATCCAGCGGAATCTCCAGACCAGCCACGCGCCGCACCTCGTCGAGCGCGATCTGCGCCTGCAAATGACCGGACGTATGCGGCGCCACCAGATGATCCATCGTGCCGGACAGTACGATCTTCGAATGCGGCGTGGCGATCTGGGCCGCGGTCAGCGTGACCTTATCCTTTTCAATCGTGACGGGCAGCTTCACGTCGATATCCACCGGCGCGTTCAACGCCTCACGCACGTGCAGCGGGCTGATATCGATCTCGCCGGTATACGTCGTGGTGACGGCGTTGTAGCCAAACTGCGCCCGCAGATTGCCGCCGCTGGCGTTGAGTTCCGACTTCCGTTCCGCGAAAGTGAAGCTGCCGTTGCGCAGATCGAAATGTCCGATCGCGAGATCCACGATCGTTTCCGCGGCGGTCTTGTTGCTCTTGGAGGGCGTCTTCGGCGCCGGAATATTCGTGCGTCCGTCGGGCGAAACAATGATGTTGGCTTGCGGCGTGTCCACCAGGAGGTACGCGATGTCGACGAAGCCGCGGAACGGCGAGAGCAGCTTCAGATCCACCTGCAAGAGGTTGGCGCGCAGCAAAGGCGCGGCGCCCGGCGGTTCCAGCCCGTGGACCACAAAATTGCGGACCTGCGCTCGTAGATGCGTCCAGTCAAACGTGAAGGACCCGATTTCCACGCGGCCGCCGGTAGCATCCTCCACCGCGGCGACGATCTTGGTCCGCACCATATTCCGGAACCAGTCCGTTCGCACGATGATGATCCCCGCGACGAACAAAACGACGATCAGGCCGGCCAGCGATCCGCCAACGATGGCAACGATCCTCCGTCTGCGGCTCATTGGAATGCCTCCGTCTTAAAAGTGATGCGGGTGTTGCTGCGCGCATCCTTCAGCCAGGCTTCCATCTGCTGATCCACGGAATTGGCGGCGGGCGCCACCTGACGGTCTGCGCCGGACTCAGTGGCGCCGTCCGCCGGGATGGCCGCTTCGGAACGGAACCGGAAATCGGTGAATCGAAGCAGCGCCAGTTGCCACGTCAGTTCCTCTTTCAGTTGTTCCTCGGTGATCCCATATTTCGCGAGCGATGCGGCATAGGAATTCGCGTCGTGAAAGTGTTCCTTAAAGAACTGCTGGAATACCGCGCCGGATTCGGCGGTCGTGGGCAAGCCAAAGCGACTAGCCTCGATTTCATTTCGCAGCAGTTGCTGGTCTACCAGGCGTTCGGCGGCGGCGCGGCGCGCTTGCGGACTGAAATCGAGCGCCTCGCCGTTCAAATACGCCGTGACCCGCAAACTATCGAGCACCTCCGATTCCGTGATCACGGCCTTCCCAATCACCACCGCCACACGATCCACCACATCGGCCGCTCCCAGCAAGGGAACCAGCAGCAGCGCGACGCCGGCAAGCCCGCCGATATTTATTCGCTGTCTCATCAGAATGACTGCCCAATGGAAAAGAAGAATTGGAAATGACTCACGCCCGTGACTGTAGGCGTAGCGCCCCCGAACAAGAGTTGCTGGTACGTGCCCGTCAGCCCGTTGAACCGCGGCGGATTGATGCTATACGCGAAGTCCACGCGCACCGGACCCACCGGCGTCCGATAGCGTACACCGAATCCGGCGGCATGCACCATGTAGTTGAAATCCTCCAGATCCCGCTGATGCACGCGAAACGAGAGCGAGCTCAAACCGGAAAAGATATTGCCGAAATCGTGGAAGAGCACGCCCTGCATGTTTTCGTTGATAAATGGGAATCGCAGCTCGGTCTGGTGGAACAGCAAAGCGTTTCCCCCGATCGGAAAGCCCGTCTCGGGATCGCGAGGACCCGCCTGATTCAACGGGAATCCGCGCATCGAATCGTCGCCGCCGCCGAAGAATCGTTCCGGTAGCGGCACATAGTTGGAATTAAAGATGCCGCCCGTGTGGAACGGCATGATCACTCCGAATTCCGTGTTGCTGGCCAGAATCCAGTTTGGCACAATCGTTTTGTAATACGAATTCCGCCCCATAAATCGCAGAAAGTTCTTGTTGCCCCCGAAGTCGCGCGTGGCCACCGCGAAGTCCAGGCTGTTGAAGATCCCGCGATGAGCGTCGGCCGAATTGTCCCGCCGATCCTGAATCAGGTTCACGCCCAACCGCCCCACGTGCGCGGGCTGCGAATAGAGCGGGATCAGCAGGGGCTGAATCTTCAGCGTGCTCTGGTCAACCGTATCTGACGACCAGGAGTAGCGAAACAGGAGGTTCGTCGCTTTGGAAACCCTCTGCGACACTTGCAGCGCGCCTTCCAGGCGCACCGCGGTGAAGGTGAGCACATCGCGCGTGTTGTCGTAAAGAGCGGTCACCGTAACGTTCCGCCCGTCCACATTGCGAAACCGGGGCAACAGGTAATCGATGGAGACGCGCCGGTCAAGCGTGGAGTAGCGGCTCTTGAACTCGAGGCTCTGCCCCAGTCCCCAAAGGTTCAATCGCGTCAAATTGAAGGAGAATCGCGGCGCGAAACCCGTAGCCCCTGCAGGATTATTCAGGCTCTGCTGGCTGCCGCCGAAGTTCGCGACCTCCGCCCCAACGCCTACCGCCATGGTGTACAAGTGGCCCTCCACGAAGTGGTAGTCCACGTACTTCTCCTCCTCGTTGCCGTCCGGATTCTGAATCGCCATGTCGACTTTGTCAAACACGCCCATGTCGTAAAGTTTGCGCTGGATGTTCCCCATCGCGGTCCAGGACAGCGGGTCGCCCGCCTTCAGCGTCATCGCGGGATTCACCAGGCGCCGGCCGGGTCACATGAAGTCCGCTGGTCACCACCGCGCGCACCCACTGCGGCTGTCCCAGCGTCACCACGAACCGCACCCCGATCTGGTGCTCACCCGGGCCGGGCGTCATGCGCGCATCGAACGCGGCATTGGGATAGCCCTCCGACTGATAAAGCCCCAGGATGTAATCGCGATCCAGCGCAACGTTGGTTTCGCTGAAGGGTTGGCCGGGCATCGACGTGAGGTGAGGCACGATGCTATCGCGATCCTTGTCGGGCACTCCCTCCAGTTCCACGTTCGACACGGTGTACTGCGGTCCCTCTTCGATGATCGCCGTAATCGACACATCTCCTTGCTTCCCCTTGGCATCGTCCACCGTTTTGATCGTGACCTTGGTATCCCGAAAGCCGCTGTCGCGGTAGAGCGCCTGGACGGCCTTCACATCGCGATCCGCGAAGCTCTCGCTGTAGCGCCCGTGGCGCAGGGTAATGAACCCCTTCGGCTGCACAAACATTCGTTCCCGGATGTTCGATGTGCGAAAGTAATGGTTCCCCTGCACCTTCACGCTGACCACCCGATGACGCTCGCCCAGGCTGATCGTATACGTAATGTTCTGCTGGTCTATCCCGGGATTGGTGGTCGCGAAATCCACCTGGACATCGAAGTAGCCCTTGTTTTCGAAGTAGTCCCGCAGATTGCGCGCGCCCGTCACTAGCAAATCGCGGTTCACCGTCTCTTCGTCGAACACCGGCACATACTTATGCAGGTCGCTTTTCGACACCTTGGCTTCCTTCACGTCGAGCTTCACCTTGGGGCCGCCGTCCGCCTTGATGGTGGGGCGCGCTCGATTGATGTTGGCTAAGTAATCCACGTGGTCCAGCGACACCGACGCCGTAAGGCGGTCCTGCTTTTCATACCTTTTGCGAATACTCTGCAGGCCATCCTGAATGTTCTCCTGCGTGGCCGGCTTCCACGGGAAGAACAGGATTCCCTTGTACCCGGCCGCCCTGGCAACCTCGTCGTTGGCCATCCGGGTGTCGCCGGTAATTATCGGCAGCATCAGGCGCGCGCGCTTTCCGGCATGCACCTGAAACGTGATGGCCACCTGCTGATGCTCGGCATCGCGCTTCACTTCGGGAGTCACGGTGGCGTGGTAAAGTCCATTGCGTTCCAGCATTCGGCGCAAGCCGTTTACGGCAGTCTGCACCTGATCGTCCGTGAAGGGAGCGCCCAGTTCCAACCGTGAAGCGTTCGCCAACTGGCCCGAATTGGGTGGCGAATTCATCTTGCCATGCACTTCTACGGGGCCCACAAACCATTGCGGCGTAGTGTGGAAAACCAGCGTGAGCCCGTCCCCCGCAGGTTCCGTGCGAGCTTCGATCGTCGAGTATTCCCCCGTGTCAAACAGACGCTTGATGGCGGAGCGCACCTCCGCAAGATGCAGCGTGCTCCCCGGTTGAAATGTGACGACGCGAGCCAAGTCATCCTGTGCCAGCGGTTGCACGGGTGGATCGAATTTGACCTGTGCAATCCGCTTGCCCTCATAGGCGCTGGGCGACGCTAGATCAACGGCGTCTGCTGACACTGCGGCGTTCGCAGCGAGAGTACTGGCGGCGAGAAGGCAAAACCCCAGCAACAGCGGCGCCATCATTCCGGCACTCATGCACGTTGCTGGCCGAGGTTATAAAGTTCACACAAACGCTGTGGCGCCATCCTGGCCAATCAGGCCCGTGGACCTTCCACGGAACCGGCAGGCAAAACCCACCGGCAAGAACTACCGCAATCGCACCGGCCTCGCGTTCGTTGGCTATCGAAACTAGCGCCGGCCGCGAAGGGCCCGAGGTTTGCAAGTTACCTCGGCAAGGAGCGTATCGATGGAAAAAAGCAAAATCATAAAGACCGATCCCGACAAGCGTTTCCGGCGCGTTCTGGCAGCCAGCACATTAACCAGTGATTCCGTCCAAAACCTGGCTGGTGACAATCTGGGCAAAGTCGACGAATTGATGATCGACATCCCCTCCGGCAAAGTAGCGTACGCCGTCCTCTCCTACGGCGGAGTTTTGGGAATGGGGAACAAACTGTTCGCCGTGCCGTGGAGCGCGCTGAAAGTGGATGAAGACGAAAAGTGCTTCATTCTCGATGTTGACAAACGCACGCTGGAGAACGCCCCGGGCTTCGACAAGGAGAATTGGCCGGACATGGCCGATACCACTTGGGGAACCGAGGTCTCCAACTACTACGGCGCCAAACCCTATTGGGAGGACTACCGGGAAGAGAAAACGTTTCGCGGAGGCGGTGGACTCTAATTTGCGATGCTGCGGGGGTGAGCCGTTACCCCCGCAGACTTTTAGTCTCGCGGCGGATTTCAGAGGGCTTTGTTCTCCGCGCCCTCAGAACCTGAAGGAGCCGAGCCCGCCGTCCCATCAACGCTTTTGGTTTGGTATTCTCTGTTTCTTTGCGTCTCTGCGACTTGGCGAGATTCATGAAGCCGCGCCCCTCCCGCCGAACGCCCGAAGTCAGCGACCTCATCGCCCCCGAAAAATCGGAATCAGTTCGATGATCAAAATCACAATCACCAGCACCTCCAGCAAAAATCCCCGCGCCTCCCGAAACTCATTCACCATGAACTCGTAAAGCTGGCCCGCCGTCTTCAACTTCTCATCCACCAGTCCGCGATAGTCCTCCGCCCCCACCTTCGCCGCGGCCAGTCGATACGCGCGCGCATAGAACATGTCACTCAGAAACTTGATGGCGTTATCCGTGCGCTCCGTCAACTCCATCACGTCCAGGCGCAGTTGATTCAAATGTTCCGCCTTTCGCGCCAGCCGCCATCGCGAGAACACTCCACCGCGACGCTCCAATACCGCGTACGTCCCCTTCAGCAAGGCCGTGAGAATCTCGTCGTAGCGCCGGTACTCCAGCAATTGCGTGTTGGCGTACGCCAGCAACTCCACCAGCGGCGCCGCGCCTTCAGGCGTGTCGTAAACCAGCGCCGCCAGCCAGCCCACCACCAGCAGGTCGTTGGGATAGTAAGAGAGGCTCGACGCCAGCACTTCCTTCTGCTCGCTCTCCGAAAGAGCCTGCAGCTCGCCGCGAATCGCCTGGCTGATCTCAGCGCCGTATTTTGCGATGAGCTGCGACGTCGGCATCGAAGCTTCCGCTCCCTCGCAGACCTCGCGCAGATGGACCACGTAATAAGCCTCGTCGAGCCACTCCGCGTAAGGCTTGCGCAGGGCGGACCCCAGGCGTGCCACGTGATCGCGCACCGTCCTGAGGCCGCGCTGTTCGGCCTCCCCCGCTTCAATCCAGCGATTGGATAACGCCAGCAGGCCCGGCCAGTCGGTCTCGAATCCAAGCTCCATCTCCAGGCTCACCACCCCATAGTCGAAGTACCGCAGAGTGGCGCTGGCCGATTCCCCGGTGGCCAGTTGGATGGGCTCGCACGATGTCTGCACCGGCGGACGCTCAAAGCGCACATAGCCGGGCGCGGGCGATCGGAATCCCGGCGAACGCGCCGGCGTCTCCGCTCCCAACAGTCGGCGCAATTCGTCGAGATCGAACTCCTCGGCGATGTCGTAAAACAACTGCGCGCGAAAAGAGCCACGACAAACCGGCACACTTCTAGTGTAGGCAAACATTAGGCCCTGGCAGATATATCGTGCTACGATATTTATGTGAGCGACGACTTATCGGCCGCCGATTACCGGGAGCTGGCCGACTTTCGCTATCAGATTCGAAAGTTCCTGCACTTCAGCGAAGAGGCCGCCCGCGTCGAAGGACTGGAACCGCAGCAGCATCAAATGATGCTGGCCATCAAAGCGCTTGACGAAGCGGGAGAGCCCACCATTGGCCGCCTCGCCGAACATCTTTTCATCCGCCATCACAGCGCCGTAGGCCTGATCGACCGCCTGGAAGAACGCCGCCTGGTGGCGCGCGAACGCGCCAGCGATGGCGACCGCCGGCAGGTATGTGTGCGGCTTACCCGCGCCGGCGAAGTCAAGCTGCGCCGGCTCTCCAGCATGCACCGCGCGGAGTTGCTGACGTCCGATCCAGGGTTAGTGAAATCGCTGCAGGCGCTATTAGAGAGGAAGAATGGACACAGCTGAAAAACTGGGAGACTTCACTACAACGCCGCGGGCCATCCGCATCTCCGGCCTCGCCGTCGGTATCGGATTGGTCAGCGCGTATATCGCCTGGGCCCTCCTGAAACTGATCGGCATCTTCACGAACCTCTTCTTCTTTCAGAGATGGGGCACGTCGATGGTGTCGCCCGCCACCAATCACCTCGGCTTGTGGGAAGTGGCAGTTCCCGTGATAGGCGCGCTCATCATCGGTGTGATGGCGCGTTACGGCTCGGAGCGTATCCGCGGCCACGGCATCCCCGAAGCGATAGAAGCCATCCTCATCAACGGCAGTAAAGTGGAGCCGAAGGTCGCGCTCCTCAAGCCGCTTTCGAGCGCCATCTCCATCGGCTCCGGCGGCCCCTTCGGCGCCGAAGGCCCTATCATTATGACGGGCGGCGCGTTCGGCTCCATGATCGCGCAACTCTTCCACCTCACCAGCACCGAACGTAAGACGCTGCTGGTGGCTGGCGCGGCGGCCGGCATGTCCGCCACCTTCGCCGCGCCGGTCTCGGCAGTCCTGCTGGCCGTGGAATTGCTCCTCTTCGAATGGAAGCCGCGCAGCCTCATCCCCGTCGCGCTGGCGAGTGTCACGGCGGGCGCGGCGCGCCGTTACATTCTGGGAGTCGGCCCCCTCTTTCCCGTGCCCGCGCACCCCATCTTCATTGGGCCGCAAGGGTTGGCCGGATGCGTCGTCGCCGGACTCCTCGCTGGCCTTCTCTCAGCGCTGCTCACGGGAGCCGTTTACGCCTCCGAGGACTTCTTTCAAAAGTTGCCCATCCATTGGATGTGGTGGCCGGCGCTCGGCGGCCTCACCATCGGCCTCGGCGGCCTGGTTTTCCCGCAGGCGCTGGGCGTAGGGTACGGCACCATCGGCGCGCTGTTGCAGGGCGACGTGCCCCGTAACGTCATCCTCGGCATCCTGCTGGTGAAATCGGTGATTTGGTCGGTGTCGCTCGGCTCGGGCACTTCGGGCGGCGTGCTGGCGCCGCTGCTGATGATGGGCGGCGCTCTCGGTGGCATCGAGGCCATGTTCCTGCCGCACGAAGGCGTAGGCTTCTGGCCCCTGGTGAGTATGGGCGCCATCCTCGGCGGCACCATGCGATCGCCGTTCACTGGTGTCATCTTCGCGCTCGAGTTAACACACGACGTGAACATGTTGGCGCCGCTGCTGCTGGCCGTCACCATCGCGCACGGCTTCACCGTGCTCACGCTCAAGCGCTCCATCCTCACCGAGAAAGTGGCACGCCGCGGATATCATCTGAGCCGCGAATACAGCGTCGACCCGCTCGAGATCCTCTTCGTGCGCGAAGTGATGCGCGACAATATCGCGGCTCTCCCGGCCAATGCCACAGTCGCATCGGCCGCAGCGTCGCTCCACTCCGACCATCGCGATCGCGGGCAGCTCCTCTACCCGGTGGTCGACTCCGAAAAGAAGCTCGTCGGCGTCATCACCCGCGATGGCTTGCAGCAGAAGCTGAAGGACAACCCGCACTCCACCGAGCGCGTGTCGGCTATTGCCAGGAAAGATCCCGTAGTGGCATATGCCGGCGAACCCTTGCGCCTGGTGGTCTATCGCATGGCCGATAAAGGCGTGACGCGGATGCCGGTGGTGAACGAAATCGATGGCAGCCTGATGGGGATGGTGTCGCTCCAGGACCTGCTGCGGGCGCGCACCCGAAACCTGGAAGAGGAGCGGCGGCGCGAACGAGTGCTGCGCATCCACTTTCCATTTGGGGCCAAGGTGGGGTAAATGACCGAGCAATGGAGGGACAGCGATCGAATCGAATGCGTGTACCTCACCTGCTTCTGCTCGGAATTCGCCTTCCTGGCCACCGTCCTGCAATACTCCGGAATCCGCATGCTGCATGCGGATTCGTTGGATGAGGCCGACTTCCTGTTGACCGTCACTGGCGCCGGCACGTTCCTTTGCGACGTGACCTTCGCTGACGGCACCTGGCGCGACGCCTTATACATGGCGGCCCAAACGCACCGCCACACGGCCTCGCTGATTGTCGCCGAGCCCGTCGACAAGCCATTTCTCTCGGATGCGTTCACGCGCGGCGCCTGCGCCGTGCTCTGGAAGCCATTCAATTTCACGCAGGCCATCGACCGCATACGCACCCTCGACCAGGCGGCGCAAGACCGCGCCGCCTGGCTCGCCTTAGCTACCTCGCCGGCAGTTTCAAAACATCCCAGCCGCCACCGAGAGCTTTAATCAGCAGCACGCTCGCCTCCATGCGGCGCCGTAGAACATCCACCTCGGTGGCTTCATTCTGCAGCGCGGTA
Organism: uncultured Solibacteraceae bacterium; assembly: GCA_963815475.1. GTDB lineage: Bacteria > Acidobacteriota > Terriglobia > Bryobacterales > Bryobacteraceae > Sulfopaludibacter. The sequence goes on from CAWFHD010000003.1 coordinate 157,330, forward strand.
GTCTGCGCCGTGACCACTTCCAGGTACGTCACCAGTCCGCCCTTGTACCGATTCAGCGACAGGTCCAGCGACTGCCGAGCCGCCTCCACCGCCACTCGCTGCGCCTGCGCCTGCTGCTCCAGAACACGCAGCGTGGCGAGATTGTCTTCCACCTGCTGGAAAGCCGTCAGCGCCGACTGCCGATAGTTGGCCACCGCTTCGTCATACGCAGCCGCCGCGATTTCGGAAACGGCGCGCCGTCGGCCCGCATCGAAAATGGTCTGCGCCACCGTAGGGCCAACCGCCCAGATGCGGCTCGGCCAACTCAACCAGTTCACCGGCGTGCTTCCTTCAAAGCCCCGCACAGCCGTGAGCAGCAGCCTCGGGAAGAACGCCGCGCGCGCAATGCCGATCTGTTCATTGGCCTCCGCCGCGCGCCGCTCGGCAGCTGCGATGTCGGGGCGCCGCTCCAGCAGTTGCGATGGAATGCCCGTCGGAATCACCGGCGGTGTGCTGTTCAGAGGAACCGCCACTAGTTTCAGGCTCTCCGGAGTGTGGCCCATCAAGGTCGCGATGGCATGTTCGAAAGTAGCGCGCGAGACGCCCACCCCGATGTCCTGCGCTCGCGTAGTCTCCAGTTGCGTCCGCGCCTGCGCCACTTCGGCCCGCGAGCTCAAACCGCCGTCGAAGCGATTCTGCGTCAGGTCGAGCGCCTTCTGGTATGCCACCATCGTTTCATCCAGAAGCTGCTTCTGTGCGTCCAGACTTCGCAATTCAAAATAATCGATTGCCAGTTCCGCATGCAGGCTCAACCGGATCGTCTCCAGGTCGCCGGCGCTTGCCTGCGTTTCCTCGCGGGCCGCCGCAATCGAGCGTCGCACACGGCCCCACGCATCCAGTTCGTAGTTGACGTCGATAGGCAGCGTGTACTCGCCGAACTCCCCGGTAACCGCGCCAGTGGGAGCGTGACTCGACTGGCGATTCGTCGTGATGGAAGGCGCCGTGGAAATGGTGGGGTACAGGTTTGCGCGGTTCAACTGAATCATCGATCGCGCCTCTCGAAAACGCGCCTCCGCGGCTTTGAGATTCTGGTTCGAAGGGTCAATCTGCGCTTCCAACCCGTTCAACTCCGCGTTCCCGAAAAGCTGCCACCAGTCCGCCCGCAAAGTGGTATCGGCCGGCTGCGCCTGCTTCCACCCTGCAGACTCCGTGAATGAAGTGGGAGGCTCCTCGCTAAACGCCGGAGCGACGGGAACAGGAGGCTTGGAGTACTTCGGCCCCACCATACACCCGCTCAGCCCCAGTGCTACCGCCAGAACCCCCGCAAGGACCGCCCCGCCAATCCCGCCTCAATTCTTCGGTAGGGCAGGCCCTTCGGCCTGCCAGGTCTTGCCCCCGTCTCATCACTTCTCCGCCTTCGCCGCCCGCACCTCTGTCCCCGACGTCAGCGAGTCCGATGGATTCTCAATCACTTCATCCTGCTCCGTGACCCCGGAGAGCACCTCCACCTCCGTGCCATAGTCGCGGCCAATCGTAATCGGCACTAACTCCGCCTTGTTGCCCCGCACCACCGCCACCCGCATTCCTTCGGAACGGAAGATCATCGTATTCACAGGCACCACCACCGTTCCTACCTTCGCGCCAAGCTTGAAGTGCACCGACAAAAACGCCCCGGGCAGCAGCTCGCCATTCGGATTGTCCACGTCCACTTCCGTCAGCAGAGTGCGCGACGTGGGGTCGATCGAATCGGAGCTGCGGACGATTTTCCCCGGGAACCGCCTGCCGGGAAACTCCGCCAGCGTCAACTCCGCGCGCCCTCCGGGCTTCACATCCCGCGAGTACATCTGCGGCACGTTCACGTAAACGCGCAACTGGCTGGTCGACGCGATGTCGAACAGTTCCTTGCCCGGCGCATTCCCGCCTGCATTGATCAGCGCGCCGTAATCCACGTTGCGCGCCGTAATCACGCCGTCGAATGGAGCGTAGACCTTCTGAAACCGCTGCGTCTCCTCCAGTCGCTTCACATTGTAGGAGGCCGAATCCACCATCGCCTTCTTGGCCTGCAAGTCGCCCACTTTGTCTTCCACATCCTGCTTCGCCACCGAATCGCTCTTGAACAAAGCTCGGTAACGGTCGGCCGTCGTCTTCGAAAGATCGAGATTCGCCTGGGTCGTGGCAAGGTCCGCGCGCGCCTGGTCAAGCTGGCGATCGATTTCGGGAGTCTCGATCTCCGCCAGCAGTTGCCCCGATTTCACCCTCGCCCCGATATCGAAATACCACTTGCTCAGATAACCGTTGGTGCGCGCGAAAATCGGCGTCGCCACGTACGCTTGGGCATTACCCGGAAGCACCACCTCTTCGGTCATGGCGCCGCGCTTGGGATGGATCACGCTCACCGCGGGGACTGCCAACTCCAGGGTGTGCTGCTTCAGTGTGGTGGCGGCCCGCGCGCGCGATGCCAGGCCGGTGACCACGCTGTACGCAATGGCGCCCGCCACATAACAAATCACCAACCCAATCGCGATCCCCAAGGTGAGGGTGAGCCGCGGCGGCGCCTGGCCGGCTTCGTGATTACTCATGTGCGGGAACCTCCGCCGGCCGGCTGCGGCCATGCAGCAACGCGAATACCGCGGGCACGAAAATCAGAGTTGCCACCGTGGCGCACAGCAGGCCGCCGATCACCGCGCGCCCCAGCGGCGCATTCTGTTCGCCGCCTTCGCCCATCCCCAGCGCCATCGGAACCATTCCGATGATCATCGCCAGCGCGGTCATAATCACCGGGCGGAAACGAGTGAAGCCGGCGGCCATCGCCGCTTCCACTGGGTCGTGAACTTGCAGCAACACTTAAAAAACGAAGCGCCCTCCCAGAAATATGCCGAAGCGCTAGCCGCCCTGGTGATCCAGGGAATCGCCCCCGCGCCCCGTCGCACAGTCAATCGTCCTTAGGGCCCGCGCAGGACAGTCGCCCGCGTTGCAGTTCTTATCCGTGTTCATCCGTGTGAATCCGTGGCTAAATAATTTTCGCCGCATAGGTGTTTCGCGGTGAGAAACTGGCCCACCACCCTCTCCGGACACAAATTCCACTTTCGAAGAACACTAGCCTCTCCGCGAAAGACTTACAAACCACTCCCGTCCGCAGTTTGGTTTCATATTGAAAAACGCGGCCCCCGAAAACAAATTCACATGATCCTGTCTGCCGATTCTGCTAACCTACCGCAGATTCAGGGTCTTGTAGCATCGGGAGGTTCACTCTATGTCGAGTTGCATTCGGCGCCTTGCGCCCGCGTTGGCTATCCTTGCCTGTCTGCCCGCCTTCGCCCAGGAGTTTCGCGGCGGCATTTCCGGAATCGTGCGCGACCCGCAAGGGGCGGCCATGCCCGGCGTCGCCATCGAGGCGCACAACCTCGCCACCAACGACGTCATCCGCACCAAAACCAATGAGACGGGCTACTACGCCTTTCCCGTGGTGCCCATCGGTGTCTACCGCGTCACCGCCTCGCTCTCCGGCTTCAAACAGGCCGTCCGCGACCAGTTGGAGATCCGCGTCGGCGATCAGGTCCAGCAGGATCTCACATTGGAGTTGGGCGCCGTCTCCGAATCGGTGACCGTCACTGCCGGCGCCGAACTGCTGCAGGAAGTGGCGTCCGACAAAGGCCAGGTAGTGGGCGAAGAGAACGCGCACGATCTGCCTTCGCAGGCGCGCAATCCCTTCCTGCTCGGCATCGTCGCCACCGGCGTCCAGTTCGATATCGGCAGCAACGCCATCAGCCGCTCGGCGCGCCCCTTCGACGCCGGCAACAATGTGGCCGAGGCCATGTCCATCAACGGCGGCAGCACCGGCTCGAGTGATCTCCTCCTCGATGGCGTGCCCAATACCGGCACCGAAGGCAGCAGCGCCGCCAACATGGGCTTCGTGCCCACTCCCGAAACGGTGTCGCAATTCAAAATCCAGACCAGCAATTACGACTCGCAGTATGGCCGCACCTCGGGCGGCACTATGACCGTGAGCACCAAGAACGGCACCAATCAGCTTCATGGCGCCGTCTACTGGCTGGACAAGAACACCATCCTCACCGCCAACACCTTCGACCAGAACCGCATCGGCTCGCCCCGCGCGGCCTATCACGAAAACAATCCGGGCTTCGAGTTCGATGGGCCGGTTGTGATCCCTCATCTCTACAACGGCCGCAACAGGACGTTCTTCATGTATGGGTACGAGATCTGGCGCGACTCCATCCCCACGCCCGCCACCATGACGGTGCCCTACCCCGCGGCCATCCAGGGCAACTTCAACACCACCCTGCAGAGCAACGGCCAGCCCATCGTCATCTACGACCCCAACACCACCACCCAAACCGGAACCAACACCTACACGCGCCAGCCGTTCCCGGGCGATGTCATTCCCGCGAACCGCATGAATCCTGTTGGCGTCAAGATTGCCAGTTTCATTCCCGCGCCGAACCTCCCGGGAGCCACCAGCAACCTCGTCATCGCGCCCAATTCGCGCACCGATGCCTACGACTCGCACGTGCTCCGCATCGACCAGGTGATCAATGACAAGCAGCGCTTCTTCTCGCGCTTCGTGCGCGGTTTCCGCACCGAAAACAACGGCGACTACGGCTTTACCAAAGCCGCCGCCCCGGGCAACTCCTACTCCGATGGGCGTCTCAACCAGGGCGGCAATGCCGACCTGACTTCGGTCCTCTCGCCTTCCACCGTGCTCACCTCGCGCCTCGGATATCTGCGGCACGACCTGTGGATCACGCTCTACGCCAGCGGCTTCGACCCCACCAGCCTGGGCTTCCCCTCGTCGTTGCTGAACACGCTGCCGCCCTACTTTCCGAACATCGCGCCCAGCGGCTACACCACTTTTGGCGCATCGCGCAGCTTCGGCAATCAGTTCACCGAGAGCGCCACATGGTCATGGTCTGAGATTGTGAATCGCACCATCCGCCGCCACCAGGTGAAGTTCGGCGGCGAATTCCGCGTGAATCTCGACAACATCAATTCGCCCGCCACCAACTTCGGAAACTACGCTTTCACCGCCGGCTGGACGCAGCAAAACGCGCTCACTTCGAACGCCGCCGCCGGCAACTCCATCGCGTCCCTGCTGCTCGGCATGCCATCCAGCGGCAGCGTGCCCATCAATCCGGCATACGCCTATGGCAATCATTATTTCGGAACCTTCGTGCAGGACGATTGGCGCGTCTCGGGCAAACTGACGCTCAGCGTGGGCCTTCGCTGGGACTACGAATCGCCCATCACGGAGCGCAACAATCAGGCCGATGGACCTTTCGACCTCACCGCCACCAGCCCCATCCAAGTGGTGGATCCGTTGCAGCCGGGCCTCACCGAAAAGGGCGGGATCACGTTCACCGGGTCCGGCAACCGCAGACCCTACGGCCGCGACACCAACAATTTCCAGCCGCGCGTCGGCCTGGCATGGCATCCCACAGCCAAGACCGTGGTCCGCGCCGGCTATGGCTTGAGCTACCTGGCAACCTTCACCCCTCCCATCGGCTCGGGCTTCCAGATCTCCACTCCCTACGTCGCCAGCCCCGATGGCAACATCACGTTCTCCGGCAGCACGCTCTCCAATCCGTATCCCCAGGGAATCCTCACGCCCACCGGCAGCAGGCTCGGGCTCTCCACGTTCCTCGGACAGTCCGTCACGTTCGTCGATCCCAACCGCGTGATTCCCCGGGTTCACCAATTCTCCATCGGCGTGCAGCGCGAGTTGGGCTGGCGCTCGGTGCTGGAAGTTTCTTATGTGGGCAGCCGCAGCCAGGAGCTGCCGGTCTCGCAAAATCTCGACGCCGTCAACTGGGCGCAGCTCTCGCAGTACGGCGCCAACGCCTCGCCCAATCTTACCGACAGCCAGCTGAACCCGTTCGCCGGTCTGCTGCCCGCTACCAACCTGAACGGCACTACTACTACGCGGCAGCAGTTGCTGCTGCCATATCCGCAATTCACCGGCGTCACCGAAACGAATCTTCCCGTCGGAAAGAGCTGGTACAACTCGCTGCAAGTCCGCTTCGATAAGAGGCTGTCGCACGGCTTGAACCTGCTGGTGAGCTACACACACGCCAAGTGGATGAGCGCCACGTCGTACCTGAACGCGCAGGAGGGCATCACGGCCACGCCGGATCGGACTCTGAACGCGCAGGACACGCCCAACCGGATCGTGATCAGCGGTAACTGGGCGTTACCCATCTTCACCAACACCAAGGGAGTGCTCGGCGTGTTTCTTCACGGCTGGCAGGCCAATGGCATTTTCATGCGCGAGAACGGCTTTCCCATCGCCGCCCCGGGGGGCTTCTGGCCGTCGGGGATCAATCCCGCGCTGCCCAACGCCAACGACTCGAAGTTCTTCAATACCTGTACGCAGTTGACCAGTGGCACACTTCAAAACTGCACCTTCAACGGCCAGACCCTGCCGGTGGCCTTCATTCAGCAATATTCGAATACCGCCCGCACGCTGAGCGGCGAGTTCGCCACCATCCGTCAGCCCAAGGTGCCGAATGCGGACATCTCGTTATTCAAGGCGGTGCGGATTCACGAGAGGTTCAACGTGCAGTTCCGAGCCGAAGCCTTCAACGCCACCAACTCGCCCCAATTCGGCCCCGCCAGCACCAGCCTGACTTCCACCTCGGCCGGCACGGTAACCCTGACGCAAGTCAACGACCCGCGCAATATTCAACTGTCGCTCCGAGTAAGGTTCTAAAGTGGAGCCGGTGGTCGAAGCCACCGGCCGACCCTTCACGAGTACCATGAATTGAGGCAGTACATGGAAACTCGTCGAATCGGCATCCTCATAGCGCTCCTCACCGCGTCCTGCCTCTGCGCAGCCGATTCAGCCCTCGTCTTTACCAAAACCTTCGGAGGCAGCGGAAGTGAATCCATCACTACCACGGCCGTCGACCCGTCCGGCAATATCGTCGTCGCCGGCGCCACTTCCTCCTACGATTTCCCCGTCACCAACGGCACCGCCAACACCGCCACCCAATTTGCCGTAAGCGCGACTGCCGGCGCCGCATGGCAGCCCTTCAGCAATCTCCCCGCAGGCTCGCCGACCTCGCTGGTAGTCGATACCAGCAACCCGCCCATCTGGTATGCCAGCGGGGCCAAGGATCTGTATAAGAGCGCCGATGGTGGCGCTACATGGCAAAGCATCGGACCGCGGGGCCTGCCAAAATGCGATACCGTGCCGCCGTTTTGCGGAGTCCTGAGCCTGGCGATCGATCCCGCGCAACCGTCTACCCTCTACGCCCGCACGGCCTCAGCCGGCATCCTGAAAAGCACAGACGGGGGCGTCACCTGGAACCCCACCAATGCGCCGGCGAATGTAAACCCGGCAGCCTATCTGGTGCTCGATCCCTTTCACCCCGGCCATCTCTTCACCAACATCGGTCAGACCGACTATCGCTCGTTCGATGGCGGCCAGACATGGACGCAGTTCACTCCGCCGCTGCTTGATCCGGGCAACTTCTGCGGCTCCGGCACGCCTCAAGTGGCCTTCGATTCCGTCACACCCAACGTGGTCTACATGGTGGATCATTGCGATCTGTTCCGCAGCACCGATGGCGGCATCTATTGGGATCCCGTGACCGGGCCGTTCCAAATCTCCTACGCGCCGGTGGCGCATCCCACAGTCGGCGGCGTGATTTACGTCACCACGTTCAATGGCCTCTACGTCACCACGGACAGCGGCCAAACCTGGACTCTGCTTCTCTCAAACCAGCAAGGGAATCCGCCTCACATCGTGGCGGTCGATCCCCAGCAGCCATCCATCCTCATCACCGACACAGCCCGCAGCACCGATGGCGGCGCCACCTGGACCAACTCTGCTTTGGTCCGCGCGCCCGGCGCCATCGTATTCGACCCGCAAACGCCCGGGCGCGTCGTCGCCGCCACTGCCGGCGCTTCCACCGCATTCCTCTCCAAGCTGGACGGCGCAGGCAACATACTGGCGTCGACCTATTTCGGCGGACAGGGCGCCAGCAGTATCGCATCGCTAGCAGTGGATTCGGCCGGTAACATTTACGTCACCGGCTACACGACGTCCCCCGATTTCCCCGCCTCGCCCGTGCCCGGCGCGAGTTCGTTCGTTGCCAAGTTCGATCCCAATCTGAACCTGGTCCATGCCTCGATGCTCGGGAGCAATCAGGCGGCAACGGCGATCGCCGTGGATGCCAACGGCGGCGCGGCCGTGGCAGGCTGGACGTACAACACGCCCCACCCCGTGTGCTTCGTCAGCAAGCTGAGCCCCGATGGCAGCCAGTTCACTTTCTCCAAAACCTTGGGCGGTTCGATCCTGGACCAGTGCTTTTCCATTGCCACCGACCTCTTGGGCAACACCATCGTAGCGGGCGCCACATCGTCGTTCGATTTTCCGATTGTGGGCAGCCCGACTGGCACGTCGCGCAAAGGCAGCTCCGATGCATTCGTCGCCAAATTCGATCCGGCGGGCAACCTGATTCTGTCCGGCTATCTGGGAGGATCGGACAGCGATGCGGCAGCCGGTGTTGCCGTGGACGCCGCGGGCAACATCTACGTGACAGGCAACACCGCGTCCAAGGACTTTCCCACCACGTCCGGCGCGTTTCAGACAGCCCTCAGTTCCAACTGCGCGTACCCATCGTCATCCGTGGTCACCGGCTTTATCGGCACCATCACGCAATTCAACACCGATGACGTCTTCGTCACCAAGCTCGATCCCTCGGGCAACCTGATCTTCTCCACATATCTGGGTGGCGGCTGCTACGACGTTCCTTACGGCATTGCAGTCGATGCCTCCGGCAGCATTTGGATTCTCGGAAACACCAACTCCGATCCCTTTCCGCAAGCCACGCCCTTTCAATCCGGCCCGGCGTACGCGGCGTACAAGCCCTTCGTCACGCACCTCGATGCGGGCGGCGGATCGCTGAAGCTGTCCTCTTATGTCGATTCGGCCCGTGCCATCGCGCTGGATGCGAATGGCGCCGCGTATCTCGCGGGCGCCACCGCGCATGCGTGGATCGCAAAAGTTCAACCGCAGCCCGTGGGCGCGGTGAGCATTCAGTCGGTGGGCAATGCCTTCAGTCTGCGCAGCGGCCCGGTATCACCCGGCCAGATCACGGCGATCACATCCGCGGGAATCGTGCCGGCCCAGCCGGTCGACCTCGGCTTCAGCCCCACCGCCCAATTGCCGCGCACGCTCGCCGACACTCGGGTGCTCTTCGATGGCGAAGCCGCGGCGCTGATCTCCGTGACACCCGGCAAAATCGTGGCGATCGCGCCCTACGATCTTGCGGGCAAAGCTCAGACCTCTGTGCAGGTGATCTTTCAAGGCACGGCCTCAGCGCCAGTTCTGGCGGACGTCCACACCGATTTCGCCTATCGCAGTCTCGATGGGTCGGGCACCGGTCAGGCGTACGCTATCAATCCGGATGGAACGTTGAATTCGCCGCAGAACCCCGCGCCAGTGGGTTCGATGGTGACGGTGGAAATCACGGGCATCGGAGTTACCGATCCGAACTGTCCCGAAGGAGGCACCGCGAGCAGCGTCACACCCATACTGCCATCGACGGGCCTGGAATCAGTGCCTGGAGCGGTCTGCGGCCTCTTTCAAACCACAGTTCGGGCCGCCACCTACCCAACTACTTTCCAACTTCAGAATTCCACACTGACGGTGACAGTCAAGTAGGTTACTTCTTGATCTTCTCGCCGTCGTTGTGAGAGCCGGGGTCCTGCGTCTTCGAAATCACCGAGGAGATGTTCAATTTCGGCGCTTCGAACGGAGCGGCCTGAACTACACCGCCCTGCATATTTCGAAACGGCAGACTAAGCACCACTTCCCGAATCAGCGTGCGCGCCCGATACTGATCCTTCGCCAGCGCATCCACGATGCGCTGCACGGTGCAGCTATCGCCATCCTGCAAACTGCGTCCCAGCGCATAGCCCAGCACTTTGCCGGTCACCTGCCGCACGAATTCGTCCTTCTGCTGGAGCAACGTTTCACGCAGTTCCACGGGGCCATTGAACTTCGCGCCGGAAGGCAATTCACCGGTGGTATCGAGAGGCGAGCCGTCCTTTTCCTTATCGCGCCAGCGGCCCATCCAATCGAAATTCTCGAGGCCGAATCCGATCGGGTCCATCAACCGATGGCACGCGGAGCAGATCGGATCGGCGCGATGCTGCAGCACTTTTTCTCGCGTGGTCAGTTTCGATTTCGAGCGGTCGTCGGTATCGAGCGGCGGCACATCCGGCGGGGGAGGAGGCACCGGCGTTCCCAGCAGCGTGTCCAAAACCCAGGCTCCTCGCAGCACCGGACTCGTCTGTTGGTAGTGCGAAGTCATCCCGAGAACTCCCGCCAGGCCCAAAAGTCCGGCGCGGCGGTTGTCGGGCAAAGTGACCAAATGGAACTCGTTTTCGCGAGGATAGTTGACAGTGTCAACTAATTGGTTGACAGAGTCAACTAATTGGTAAAACCGGGCCAACCGCGGAGTGAGGTAGGTATAGTCGGCATTCAGCAGTTCGATCAGGCTTCGATTCTCCCCGACAATCCGGTCGAAGAGGAGAACGGGCTGCATCTTGAGATCGGAAGCGATCCCCGCATCGTAAAACGAAAGCGTCTCGGTCAAAATCGGCATGAAGCGGCCGCCGATTTCCTGCGTGCCCAGCCACTGCCCGATGAATGTCGAAACAAATGTGCGCGCTCGCGGATCGTCGAGCATGCGCTCCACTTGAGCGGTGAGGACGGCGGGATCGCGCAGACGGCCCTGCTCGGCCAGATGAAACAGTTGCTCGTCCGGCATGGTGGACCACAAAAAGTACGAGAGGCGCGACGCCATTTCGTATTGGCCCACCGGATAAATCCCCGGCTGCGTCTTGCGCTCTTCCATGCGGAAGAGAAAATCGGGCGAGACCAGCACGGCTTTGAGCGCCAGTTTGATGCGCTCTTCGTACGGGTCGCCGCGCTGCGCGCCGCGATCGTACATGGCGAGGTAGCGGTCCACTTCGGCCGCAGTGACGGGCCTCCGGAAGGCTTTCGGCAGGAACGATGTCAGAAATAATTGTGCCGCTTTGCGCGGCTGCAACGGCTGATCGCCGGGGTCCGCGCCTAGTAAGCGATAATGCACGGCGCGCCGCTCGGCCGATGGATCCGCGCGACGTTCTTCCACGCTCACGCTCGCGATTTTCGGCGGCGCGGCTTCCGGAATCAGAGTGAGAATGTGGGTTCCACGATCGAGCCGCGCCACAACTCCGATGCCGTTGCCGCGACGTAGTGGCGTTAGCGAACCAGCGTCGGCGCCATCCACCTTCAATGCCACTTTGCCTGTGAGCGCCGAGCCTTCCAGCGCGGCGCGGACATCGTAATCGCCGTCTTGATAAATCGGAACGGTGAGCGAAAGCGACGGTCCAAGCTCCGCGGCGGTCCAGATTTTGGAGAGCTTAGGCGTGACGATGGCGCGATCGAGAATCTGCTGCGCGGCTTGCAGGTAGCGCTCCATCATCATGGGTTGGATGTAGAGCGTATCCCCGTTGGTGTCGAAGCCGGCGCCGCCGGTGCCATCGGCGGGGAAGAGCGCGGTCACGTCGAAATCCACGCCCAGCATATCGCGGATGGTGTTGCGGTACTCGCGGCGATTCAGGCGGCGCAGAGTTCCCGCGCCCGCGTAATCGCCCGCGGTACAAGCAGTCTGCCGCAGTTGCGTGTCCACCCACTGCGCGACTTTCAGGCGATCGTCCTCGGTGAGTTTCGATGCGACGGGCGGCATGGTGCGATTGCGCAATTGCACGGCGACGCTGCGCCACAGGCCGCGATCGTTCTGCATGTCCTTGATGGTGGCAGCCTTGAGGAAGTTCGCGGGCCCTTTGGGATTCGCGGGATTGTGGCAGCCCGAGCAGTTCTGCACCAGGATAGGTCGAATGGAGGCGGCAAACTCCTGCGCGGTGTCAGCGGCACAGAGTGTGGCTGCGGAGACGGCGAGCGCAGTCAGGATCCGCATGAGTTACGACAAGCCTTCGAGCGGCCCCGTGCTGTCGCCGAAAGACTTCTCCGGGATGCCCATACGGTTCAGCATGGACACATAAAGATTGCAGAGCGGAGTGTGCTCGGGCGCGCGCAGGCGGCGGCCCGGTCGCAGCGTTCCCTTCCCCTTGCCGGCCAGCAGCAGCGGCAGATTGGAAACCAGGTGTCGATTGCCGTCCTTCAGCGAGCCGCCGAACATGACCATCGAATTATCGAGCAGCGACTTGCCGCCCTCGTCCAGGCTCTTCAGCTTTTGCAGGAAGTAGGCCACCTGTTCGGTGTGCCAGTTGATGATCCTGCCGTACTGTTCCTTCTTATCCGCATCGTCGCCGTGGTGCGAGATGGAGTGAAAACCGCCCTTGACGCCCGGCAGCCACGAATAGTCCTGGCCGCTCTGCGCATCGCCGAACATGAAGGTACCGATGCGCGTGCTGTCGGTCCAGAACGCCAGAATGAAAATGTCGAGCATCAACCGCACATGCTCCTGGTGCGTTTGCGGGACGCCGGGCGCGGGCCGTTCGAGCGGAAATTTGCCCTGATTGATCCAACGCTTTTGCGGGCGCATGGCGGCTTCGAGCCGCTGCTCCACGGAACGGACCGAGTCGAAATATTCGTCCAAGCGGACGCGATCGGACAGGCTGCCCTGACGCTTGACGGTCTTGGCGCTATCGATCACCAGATCGAGCACGCTGGTGTCGTCGCGCTGCAGCGCAGTGAACAGCGAAGGATCTTTCGGGTTGAGGCTGGACACCACGGGCGCGCGATTGCCGCGGAAGAGACGGTCGAAGGCCAGTTGCGGGATGATCTCTTTGGGAACGGGAGTGTGCGGGTCGCGCCACGAAATGAAGGAGCCGTAGAGGCGGGCGAAGCCGCCGCCGGCGGTGTCGATGCCGGTGCGCGGCGTGTCGATGCCGAGTTCGATGGTGGGAAGCGCGGTGAGATCGCCGATGCGCTGGCCGGCGAACTGATCGACGGAGACGGCCCCGGTGTCGAGATCGTCGCCCATGGTGCGCTGCACGTAGCCGCCCGACAGCCACACGGGCACCTTGGGCCAATGCCCGTTGCGGCCGATGGTGTTCTTATTCCAGAGATTCTCCAGCAGCAGGAAATCACCCTTCAGCGATTCGAGCGGCTTGAGATGGGGCGTGATCTCGTAGTCGTCGCCGTCGCCGGCGGGGGTCCAGTGCTCGGGCCGTACACCGTTGGGCATGAATAGGAACATCATGCGGAGCGGCGGTTCGGAAAGCCGTTCGCCATCGGGCGCGGCGTGGGACATGGATTCGAGCCAGGGCAGGGCGATTGCGGCTCCGGCGCCGCGCAGAAGGGTTCTGCGGGAAATCGATTTCAACATCGGAATGGCGTCCCCTCGGTTGGATTGTGTCACGGTCTGCGGGTGGATTTCAATGTGGCCTGTCTTGGAGAGGCGAGCGGTCAAAGAGCCAACGGTCGCCGACGAGTTCTTCCAGGAGAGCGCGAAGGGTCGGGAAGACGTGGGCGGGGTCGTTGAGTTGATTGTCGACGAACCACCACCGGGCAGTGTCTTCATTTGGAATACCCCTGTTGCCTGACGCGATCAATAGCAACTTGACCGCTTGTTCTCGCAGTTTCTTTCGTTGAGGATGGTCCTTACCGCGTGTGGACATGATGATCGCAGCGGAGGCCGCCAGAAGAGGTTGCAGTCGATCGCCTTCAGCGACGAGATCGAAAAGTAAACGGAGGACAGCGATGGATTCGTCTCCCGGCGCCTCCACCGTCACCACAAGCCATACCGCCTGCGCCGCAAAGATCGTCCGATCCTGTTCGGGACCAGCGCCGAGATTGGCAAGAACTGTGATCAGGTCGGGGTAAGCACGCACGGAACCGAGGGCTCTAGCTGCCTGCTGGTACAGCTGATCGCGGCGTACGTTGTCGCCAGACTCGCCTGCGGCCCAAGCCAGACTCGCGAGAACGATTGCTGCGTCCTTCTTGTGGCCGATGCGTTCATCGATTTCCAAGGCCTGCTGCCATAGCTCCATTGCCTTCCCGAAATCCCCTTGCTCCGCGATCACGCTGGCCATACTGGAAAGCGTGGCGGCTTTGCCAGCCGGATCGTCGATGCGCTCCTTGATGTCCAAGGCTTCCTGCCAAAGCTGCAGCGCCTTCTCTTTATCGCCTTGATCCGCAATCACGCCGGCCATACTGGATAGCGCCGCGGCTTTTCCTCGCGCATTGCCGATTTGCTCGCTGATGTCCAAGGATTCCTGACATAGTTCCAGTGCCTTCTTTTTGTACCCTTGATCTGCGATCACACCGGCCATCTTGGAAAGCGTGGCGGCTTTTCCTCGCGCATTGCCTAGGCGATCCAGGATCTCCAGAGATTGCCGCCACAGCTCCAGAGCGCGCCCGATGTGGCCCTGCTGTGCTTCAAGTTCAGCTAGATTGGAAAAGATCGAAGATCTCTCCCACTCGTCGGATGGTGGACATCCAGAGAGGGCTATCTGATAGTGACTGCTGGCGGACTCTATCATCCCCAGCATCGTTTCGGCCCGCGCAATGGTTCCGTGAAGACGATAGTCGTCAGGCGCTTCTATAACCAAGCCGCATAATGCGACCGCTTCCTGGTAGCGACTACGGTTGATCCAAAATGTCGCGATGTGATCGGCTGGGACAGCGGCAAGATCCTGCTCGCGTGCGGCAACCGCGACCCGCACCACTTCCAACCCGCGGACTTCGCTCCGCTTGTCCACATCGTCCCACCACACCTTATACAGCATGTGCGCTGCCCGCGTCTTCGCTTCGATCCACTCTTCTTCGCTAAGAGCGGCATGCAACAACGGTTCCAATAAAGTCGTCGCGCGATAGAGGTCCTCATCTTTAGTGATCTGTTTTTCCAATAGGCCCAGGCTGGTCGCGCGCTTCAGGGTTGCGCCCTGAGCCATTTCCTCGACCACCGCCATCGGCACTGGCAATTGGAAAAGCGTCATGCTGGCAAGTGCCTTCCGTTCCGGCTCGCTGAGCGCAGCCAGCAGTTTTTCGGCAAGGATATTCTCGCGAAACTGGGTCATCACGCGGCCCAATTCGTCGAGGAATTCATCTTCGATGACGTCGGTTCCTCGCGCGACCTTCATCAGCCATTCGAGGAGACGTGGATTGCCGTCGGACACCTCCACAATCTTCTGCTCGCGCTTTCGATTTCGCTTCTCCTCGGGGACGCCCGCCACCAAGGCTTGCGTCTTCTTGCCGATGTCCGTGGGGGCCATTCGGGAGAGACCCTCCACGAAGAGGCGGTTGGGCGGCAGCTCCTTCTCCGAATAGTAACGGCAGGTGACGATCAAGCGGCTGGCAGCGCCCGATTCTTCGAGGCCAAAACAGAGCGCATCGAAGGCACTCCACGCGCCCGTTACCAGCCTGAGGGAGCCATCGTCCAGATGGGCCTGGGGGATGTTCTGCTCGAAATCGTCCAGAACTAACAGCAGCCGGCGGTCCTGACCTTCGATGATATTGAAGAAGCCGGTCAGTTGGTGTTTGAACGCCATCTTCGGCTGGTTCAGGGTCTCGATCACTTCCGGAATGCCGCCGAACTTGTCGCTGAGACGCCGGCGAAGTTCGTCCTCATCCACGGGACCGATCAACACTACCCGCTCGAAGCCGGGGTTCAGCGCTTCATGGCGGCGACAGAGGCGCGCGGCAATGGTGCTCTTGCCGTAACCTCCGATGCCGTGAAGGAAGACCCCGTAGTAATCGCCCGGGTCGGCGAGCGCCTTGAGACAGCGCTGCGTCTCACGCCTCCGCCCGAATACGTCGGAAGCAACTTTGATATTGCCTTCGGCATCGAGAAACTCGGTCTCGGGCAGCTTACGTTTGATCTTTTCGCGCTTGGGATGCTTGAGGGGCGTCACCAGGGCCGGCATCTCACGGACCCCTTGATAGATGCGGAGGAGGTGCCAGTCGGAACAGGATGCGTGATTGGGGTCCTGCAGAAATTTGGCGAGCATCTCGCGGCGCGTGGACGCCACGGCTTCAAGCACCGGTTCGCCGGTGGCCAACAATCGATAGAGTTTGGTGGCAGCGAAGATGCCCGCCGCATCGTAAACCGGCCGAGCCCAGCCAAGAACCGCGTCGGCGCCTGCGTTTACCAGGGCGTGTGCCATGGCTGGAATGGTGCCGCTGTTCGGAGCCTGCGCCGTGTGGCAGCCGGACAGAAACAGGAGGCGGGGCCAACGGCGGCCGAAAGCTTCGGCGAGTTGTTCGGATGTGGTGTACTGAACGCCGCCCTGGTCATTTTCCGTAAGAAACTGCGGCGTGCCGTTCTGGATCATGCCGTGGCCGGTGACGTGGAAGACGTCGAAGTGATGATTCTCGAAGGAGGCCACAAGATTCTTCAACTGCGAGACGGAGCCGCTCTCTTCCACCACCAGGTCGATGGGCTGCTTTTCGGTGGCTTCGAGGATGGTGGTCTCCTCGCGCTCGTAATTGAGCACGGGTTCCACGTCTTCAGGAGAGGTGGCCATGAAGAGCAGGCGCAGCGGGCGGTTGGCGGGCTGCGCCGTGGTGATTCGCGAGTGCATCAGGCGAATGGGTTGGACGCCGTGTTCGGCGAGGAAGGCCTTGCCATCGTGGAGCAATTCCCAGGGGAGATGGGCCAGCTTGCGGAGCAGCAATTCGGTGGCGGGATTCAGGTCGTGCGCCTGCAGTGGTTCGGCGAGATCGAGCAGTAAGGCGGTCTCCCCATTGACGAGGCCCGTGCAGAGCCAGCCCTGCGGACCATCGAGCCACTCGTAAAGGCCTCGACCCAAGGCGATTAATTGCGGGAGCTTGGGCGCCCAGTGGATATCGCCGGCATGCTGGTCGCCGAAGTAGTCGCGGTCGGCGGCGGCGGCCAGTGACTCCACCGCTTTCCAATCGACCCGGCGCGACTGAGTGGCGCAGGTGAGTTCGAACGTCTGTTGCTGCGCCAGGGAGATCCGGATAGTAACTGGCATGGCCGCCTTGTTTTGGGACTCCTTATTTTACGGAATTCTGGCCGGAGTGACCGATAAGGAGACCAGATGAAGAGTAGAGCCCTGGAATTCCTGGTGCTGGCGGCGTTTTTGTTCCTGGCATCGGCAAGTTTGTACACGGGTTCGCGGACCGTTTCCTTGCATACGACGGTGGCGGGCACCAGCCCTTTCCACTGCGATCCGCCTCCCGGCGTTAGCCCGGCGGAAGCCGGATGCCGGCCGTAAACTAAAGTACCGAATACGAAACAGACGAGCGCGTAGTACCTCTGGGACTATCGAAAGTTACCCTTACAGCCGATCATTGCTTGTGAGGGAACATGCCTCAACTTGACATCATCCACGGCGATCGGCGCACCGACCGGCGCTATGTCTACCCTTTGGAAATGCGGTTCGCCTATCGCGACCACCAAGGGGACCATACGGGGAGCGGCTGCACCGTCGATCTAAGCCACGGGGGTATTCGGTTCCAGACCGAGACTCCACCGCCGGTCGGGATGAGCGTGGAGTTGCAGGTGGCCTGGCCGTTCCTGCTGCATAATGTCTGCCCTTTGGAGCTGCGAATCTGGGGCAGTGTGCTGCGGAACGATGACCGCGGCACGGTGGTGAGTATGAAGCGGTACGAGTTTCGCACCTGCGGGGAACGGTCATTCCATCATGAGGCGAAGGCGGTGGGCAGCATCATGAATTTTATGGCTTAGAGGCGGCTCACGCGGCCGTTGCAGTGACTTGAAATGATCGTGAGCGCAATTCAAGGATGGAGTCGGTTGCGATAACGGTCGCCACATGTAAGCAACGGGCGTAATACGGCCGGGTGGGCTGGCTGGCCAAGCATCACAGTTGGAAAGGTAACGGTCGGGTCGAGGACTGGCGCGGTGTTCCGAAGATCTGGCCTAGCTTGTTGCTCCCCGTTTCCGTTGGGAGTGCCTCAATAGCCGAACCGTGAATCCGTTTCCAGCCCCCGCCACATCGCACCCAGCGTGCAGATTTCCCGCACTGGGCGCACCTGTTTGCTTGGTGCCAAGAGTTATGGGGCCTATCGTGCCGGGGCGACTTTCGCACCTGACCATCGACGCAACTGGTATTCGTTAAACAAACCCAGCCGCTCGTACAGCCATTCGCTACTCCACCGCTTCCAGCCGCAGCCTTTGCGCCCCCGGGCACGCATCAGATGCTGCCTGACCTTCTTCTCTACCCAGCGTTTGACCATGTAAAAACAGGAACTCGAATGTCCGACCCGAAAGTAGTTCACCCAACCACGCAGAATCGGATTGATTTTCGCAATCACAATCTCGACGGGCCAGCTGACGTGTTGTCGGAAGATCTCCCTGAGCTTTTCAAACAGCGCTGTCCGCTTCTTCAGCTTGGGCGCGTAGTACGGTCGCCACTTCCGCCGAAGGCTCAGTATGCGCCGGTACTCAAAACCCAGGAAGCTAAAGCTCTCTCCCTTTTTCAGATCTACCATCCGACTCTTGTCCTCGTTGATCGCAACGCCTAGCTTCACGAACTCCTCGCGCAGTCGCCTGTTTACCGCCTTCACCAGCCAGTCACTCCGCCGTTCGGCGTCGATCAAGATCACCATGTCATCCGCAAAACGTGCATATTGGATGTTGGTGTATTTGCCTCTCCGCGTGATGTCTATCGCTTTCTCCAGCATCCGGTCTACCTCATTCAGATAGAGGTTGCTGAGCAACGGCGAAATCACCCCGCCTTGGGGAACGCCTTTCTTCCCGGTCGCTTGCAGAATCATCTTGAGCAAATGCATGACTGCATCATCTCGGACCCGTCGCGCCACTTTCTCTAACAGCAGAGAGTGCTGCACGTTATCGAAATAGGCGGTGAGATCCAAATCAATGATGCGCGTCTTCTCCTCGACAATCCCTTGGGCCACCCGGGCTACGGCTTCATGTGCTGTCCGTTTCGGTCGATATCCATACGACCCCGGTTGGAAATCCGCTTCGAAGATCGGCTCCAGGATGAGCTTTAACGCCCCCTGGACCACTCGATCACGGATGGCAGGAATCGACAGGACGCGGACCTTTTTGCCCCCATCCTTTGGTATCTCCTTCTTCCGTGCCCGCATGGGCCGATACGTGTTGGTAACTAATTCCTCCCGAATCTGCCCGAGAAAACTCTCCGCGCCGCTTTCCTCGATGGCTTCGAACGTGACCCCATCAATACCTGGTGCCCCGCCATTACTTCTCGCCATCCGGTAGGCTTCCCGCAAAGTCTCCATCTTGCAGACGTGGACGTATAGTCCCCAGAAACGCCAAGGCGGTTCTGCCTTCGCCTTGACATATAGACTCCTTCTCAGGTCCTGCAAACTGATGGGCGCTTTTGTCATTTCACCCTTGCCTCCCGTTTTGTTAGAGCCATTACAAACAGCAGGGCCTCTTCGCTCCACGGACGTTACCCCGCTTCCTCGCTACTACAGACCCAGCCGAATCCCTCTCGCCGTCCACCGACTTCCCGGTGCTGCCGGTTATACGGTTTCCCTGCTCCGCCGATTTCTCGACGGGACGAGGAGGGTTTCTCCAGTTGCTCAGCATGACCTTGTCACCGTGCTGTCCCTACCAACCCCGCCGAAGTGTTTCGCCGCGTCAGTCCTTGCGACGCTCCATGCTGCCTTCGCCCGATAAGTGAGGGCTCGGCCCTCGGGGTGCAGTACTTTCGAGGCCATATGGGTTCACTTGCGTTACGGCCCGGTGATTCGCTCACCATCCTTTTTAGATGGCTTTGTCAATAGGCTTCAGGATTTTCAGTTGTTGGGATAGAGATCAGGCGCGCCAACTTTAGGTGGGAGGTTACCAGTCTCGCTCTTTCGATTGCGAGGTGGGTGCACAGTTCCACCATGGCCGCGTTTCCCGAAGCCCCCCTATAATCCCGGACGGCCAGATTTCCCGGGTCCGGTTTGAAACCTTGGCATGTCCGTTGTGAGCCTTCCCCTCTTCCGCGAGGTTTAAGCGCTGGTTCGCGTACGCCCCTACGTCTGTGGTTTGCCCTCAACCTCGTTTCCAGACCAGCACCGGCGTTGCGCCGGTTTTATCAAGCCGGCCACCTCACTGGCGATGAAAACCACCAAGTGTCCTGAGTCCCTTTGCCCAGCTTTGCGTTACCTCCACTGGAGAGGCGTGTCCCACCTCTTAGGAGGGCGTTGCCCCTCCATCATCGCTCCTACGGACTCATGCGCCAAACCCGCCTGGCTCTCCCCTCCTTCGGTTTTTAGCCTCGTTCGAGGAGTCTTTGCAGGTCGCTTCCAGCCCCTGCTGCCAACGGGTTCTTCCCGACGTTATCTCTGTGAATCTTTCCTTGGATGCTTGATCCCATACCCCGGCGGTTCCACAAAGTGCCTTTACCTGTTTCTTCCTCTGTGGCATCGGCCTTCCCCCAAGAAGGAAACGGGTCGGCTTCCGCAGTTTCTCGCGAACACGACTTTCCGCGAGGCAGGATTTCGAGGCTGCAGATATTTCTTTATGTTCAGGCCTCCAAGTTTGCTCGTCTCCCAGATCGTTCCCACCGCTGCTGTACTGCCGCAGGGCAGCCGAGACTTTTTACTTCCGGGCAGAACGCGCTTCGTTACCTCTGCACGCACCGGATATGCTAACCGTCCGAATACAGGTAATTGACGGCACAAGGACTTTCACCCTGCTAGATTCTCAGCCTTGTCGGCTGCTCATCCTTCCTTCCTGCTATTCAAGCTACGGGGCTTTGAACTTTTACCCCGGTGGGACTTTCACCCACTGTTCATGCCAGCCTTCGCTGGACGCACACTTACCGTTCCTAATCCCGGGATTTCGTCCGACTCGGACGGTGCGAATGTCAGCGATGACGGAACAGCCTTCGCAACTGATACAATTCCCCCATGCTGCGACGATCTCTCCTTTCTGTGCTCGTTCCGCTGCTCGGCGCGACGATACTCCCCGCCCAGCAAGAGTCGAAGACCGCGCCGCCGAAGATCGTGTTCGTCTGCGAACACGGCGCAGCGAAAAGCGTGATTGCGGCCAAGGAATTGGAGAAGTTGGCGCGTGAACGCGGGATATCGATTCAGGCAGTTTCCCGGGGCAAGACACCGGACCCGGACATCCCGCTCCTGGTGCGCACGGGACTAAAGGCTGATGGGATCGAGATCGGGACGATGAAGCCAGTCCAGGTGAAGCCCGAGGATCTGCGGGATGCTGCCAGAGTGATCTCATTCGGGCCGGATTTATCCGCGGTAACAGGACAGAAGCTGAGTGTCGAAGACTGGAGCGCGACGCCCGACGTGAGCGAGAATTTCCCAGCTGCTCGCGACTATATCGTGAAGCGACTCCAGACGCTGCTGGACCAGATTGCGGAAGCGAAGCGCTAATCTCTTGGGTGCTTGAGGCCCGGATTGCCGCTGCTTGGCCGGACGCCAGGGTCACGAAGTTCTTATGCCGCGAGAACCGGCCAGCGCTTCCTCCAAACCGACGTCCAGCCCGAAGCATTGTAGATCAGAGGATGCGGTGTTGCTTGGGATCTCGCTCTAATGGCAAGCAGGGCACAGCGAAGAGTGTTGCCCGGCATGGCGGAAAAACAGCTAGCCAGTCAATCGACAAGGCAGTCGTCGCGGTCAGTCGCGTAAAGCTATCAGAGGGTCTATGCGCATGGCTCGCAGCGCTGGGCGAAGACAGGCCGCCAGGACGGTAAGTGCGAGCAACGCGACTACGACCCCGATTGTCAATGGATCCCAGGGCGTCACGTTGTAGAGCAGCGACTGGACCAGTTGAGAGAATACAGCGCAGACGGCGAAACCGCATAAGAGGCCCGGAAGGACCATGGAGACACCGCGGTTGGCGATCATGCGCGCAAGCTCCGCGGGCGCAGCGCCAAGGGCAAGGCGTATTCCGATTTCGCGGGTCTGCCGCGCAAGGACATGCGAGACCAGCGCATACACTCCTTGTGCGGCGAGCACTAGAGCGGAGATCGAGAAGACCAGCAGCAGGCGAAGCGTGAACCGCTGATCAGCGATGGCGCGGTCGAGATAGTAATCCATGGCGAAGCGGCTCGAGGCAGCCACGTAGGGATCAATTCGATGAATGGCATCGCCGAGCGCTTTGGCAAGCGTTTCAGGCGGAGTTGCGGTGCGCACAACCCAGAACATGCTGTTGGTCAGGAATCGTACCGGCGCGGCAGGCACTTGCGGTATGTGAACGAAGATGGTCGGCCGCGCTCCTGTAGCGATCGAGGTCGCGCGGACGTCCGCCACTACGCCGACAATCTCGATCACGCGCGGCGCTCCGGCGTCGCGCGTGATCAGGCGGCTAGCGACGGCTCCGCCTTGGGGCCATTCCTGGCGGGCGAGGGCCTGATTCACGAGTGCAACCGCGCGCGAGTTTTCGGAGTCCGAGGTGTTGAAATTG
The DNA here is from genome assembly GCA_963815475.1 of uncultured Solibacteraceae bacterium. GTDB lineage: Bacteria > Acidobacteriota > Terriglobia > Bryobacterales > Bryobacteraceae > Sulfopaludibacter. The sequence continues at coordinate 179,679 of CAWFHD010000003.1, forward strand.
CGTCCCTCCACCACTCGCTGGCCGAGGGCACGGAGATAACCGTCGTCTATCATGCGGTAATCCGCGGTAGGACGGTCGAAATCGCTGTGCAACTGGCGGCCCTCGATGTCGTAGTCGGCAGTCGCCAGCGGACCGGACAGCGGCAGAATGGAGATCGCGCCGTTGGCAATGACTCCGGGAATCGATGCGATGGCGGGGGAAAGCTGCTGCTGAAAGCGGGTAACGTCGGCGGCTGTCTTGTAGCGATTCGCGGGAAGCGCGAGACGTGTGGTGAGCAGATGACCGGGTTCGAAACCAATGGAGATGTTGCGGAGTTGAAGGAAGCTGCGCACGACGAGGCCTGCCGCAACGAGGAGAACGAACGCGAGCGCAAGTTCGGCTACGATGAAGACACTGCGCACGCGGTTTTGCGACTTCTCCGCGGTCCCGGAGCGGGTTTGCGAGCGGAGGCCATCGCCGACATTGGTATGAGCCGCGTAGACGCCGGCGAGAGTCCCGAGCAAAACAGCAATTCCGCACGCTACTGCCGATACCGCGGCGAGAACCTGGAAATCGACATTAATCTCGTTGGCTCGCGGAAGGCTTGAAGGGCTCAGCCGCAGGAGCGCCGGAAGGCTGATTCTCGCGAGTCCGATCCCCAGGGCCCCTCCAGTGCCAGCCAGGAACGCACCTTCCGCGATGGATTGACGAAGGAGGAGTGCCTGTCCGGCGCCAAGCGCTATTCGAACCGAGAATTCATGCTTCCGTGACGAAGCTCGTGCGAGGGTAAGTCCGGCGATGTTGGCGCACGCGATGAGCAGGACTACCGCCACGGCGCACATCAGAAGCACGAGAAGGGGCCGGACGTTCGAGGTGATTTGGTCCGAAAGCGGGCGCACGCTGGCCTTGAGCCATGCAGCGGCTTCGGGATACTGCTCTTTCACGCGGGCAACGACGGCGTTGAGATCGTCCTCCGCGGACTTCACACTCACTCCAGGCTTCAGGCGGGCGTTGACGCGGAGCGAGGCGATCGCCGTGGGCCGATCGCGGACAGGATCACTCTCCGGCGAGAGAGGCGCCGCGAACTCGGCGGTGTTGTAGCTGAATGCGAATTCGGATGGTAAGACGCCGACTACCGAATAAGGCTCGTTATTCAGGCGGATGGTTGCGCCGATGATCTGGGGATCGGCGCCATATCGCCTCTGCCAAAGTCCGAACGTGAGGACCACGACTTTGTTGCGCCCGGCGATATCATCCTCCGGAAGCAGTAAACGCCCGGCGACGGCTTTAACGCCCGTCATGGTGAAGTAGTTCGCAGTCACTCGAACGCCCGGGATGCGCTCGGGTTCTGACTCGTCGCTGACGTTGGCGTTGAAGGACGCGATCGCAGCCATTTCGGCCAGAGTTTGATTGCGCTGCTGAAAATTCGCAAGCGCCCAGAGATTGAACGGATAGTCGGGGTTCTCGCGGCGGACGATCCCGACGGCTACCAACCTCTCGGGGCGAGTCATCGGTAAGGGTCGAAGGAGCACGGACCGTACGACGGTAAACACCGAAGTGTTTCCGCCAATCACGAGAGCGAGTGTGGCGATGACCCCCAGCGTAAACGGCTTATCTCTCCAAAGGGACCGAAAGATCAGGCGGAGAGACGGGGGCATGGCTTATCATGGCATCAGGGCTCATATGAATCCAATACATTTTTCTCATTTCTGATATGAGGATTGTTCATAAATGATGTTCGAGGTTCGCGATCTCCGGCTGGTTGAAGCAATCTCCCGCAGGGGGACCATGACGCGGGCTGCGACAGACCTGAATGTGTCGCAGTCGGCGTTGAGTCATCAACTTGCGGAGTTGGAGAGGGCAGCGGGATCGCCACTGTTTCGGCGCACTGCCAAGGGGATGTTGCTGACACCGCAAGGCGAGAGGTTGCTAGCGGCGGCGAATGTGGTGCTGGATGAATTGCGAGAGGCGGAGCGTGTATTGAGGGGAGGCCCGGCGAGCTCAGGGGTGATCCGCATCAGCACAGAGTGCTACACATGCTACCACTGGCTTCCGGCGAGTTTGACGACGTTCGAGCAACGGTTTCCGCAGGTGGAGGTTCAGGTTGTGGTGGAAGCGACGAGGGCGCCTCTAGAGGCGCTGCGCGAGGGCCGCATCGATCTCGCGATCGTGACGGCGGCGAAACGAGTGACGCGCGTCAAGGTACAGCCGTTGTTTCGGGATGAAATCATTGTGCTGATGAGCTCGCGAAATTTGCTCGCTGCTCGTCCCTACATTCGGCCTGCCGACTTCGCCGGTCAGCACCTGCTTACTTACTCCGTGGAGGAGAGTAAGCTCGCACTCTTCAACGATGTGTTGACTCCAGCCGGCGTCCGGCCGGCGCGAGTCTCGCGGTTGGAGCTGACGGAAGCGATCGTCGAGATGGTCAAGGCCAACCGCGGGATTTCAGCCCTCGCACGTTGGGCGGTAGCGCCGTATCTCGACTCACCTTTCCTGAAGGCTGTGCGTCTGACGAAGGAAGGTTGGTATCGGGATTGGTCTGGAGTCGTGACTGCATCGAAGAATCGTCCAAAATACGTTGACGCGTTCTTGGATGTGTTGGCGGCGCACGGCCCACCTGACTTTCGCTGAAGTGGGCGTGAAACGGCTTTCTGCGACGTGCTCTACCATAAACCGCTCCGAGGCCCCGTTCGCGTTTCCGCCTCGATAAGCTGTGCCCCTTCGGGGAGATCGTCAAGGATCTTAACGGAGGGTTCTGAGAGCGCCATATTGAACCACGGCGGAGGCCGCGGGATGGGTAAACACTGGACAAGGTGATCTTCAATCCCAACGACTGCGCCGAGGACACGACGCTGCGCAACGCGGATGGAAGCTGGGCCTTCCGCAATACGCGCTTTTTCCCCGCCTATCCGGGCTACGACTGGGGCATCTTGGCAGGGTGGGCATGGGGCGCGTCGCGGGTGGCCGATTATCTTGAGACGGATGCGGCGATCGATAAGAATAGGATGATCATCACCGGGGCGTCAAGGAACGGGAAGTCGTCGATGATTGCCGCGGCGTTCGATGAGCGTCTGATGGGGGCTCCGGTGGTGACGGGCGGCGGGGGCATCGGCGCTTATCGGTTTGCGGGTGCGCGGCGGAGTGAAACCCTGGACATCATGCAGAAGAAGTACCCCAACTGGTTTTCACCCAACCTGCACGAATTCTGGGGACAGCGCGAGAAGCTGCCATTCGACGAACATTGGTTTCTGGCGCTGGCGGCGCCTCGTCCGTTCATCGCGCTGGAAGGCAATAGCGACACGATTTCATTGCCGGAGGCGGTGCGGCAATCGTTCCTGGGGTCGCAGCCGGCTTATACTCTGTTGGGCGCGAAGGACCATCTGGGAGTGAACGACGCCAAGCATGCCCACGCGTTTACGGCGGATGACTGGGAGGCGATGATGGATTTCTTCGACAAGAACCTGCTGGGGAAGAAGGTGGATCGGGCTTTTGACCGCTTCCCTACCGAGAAAGAGCTGGACGAGGCTGCGGCGGGCGCGGGTCGGAAGCAGTAAAGGGTAAAAGCCGTGGCTTCGACCACCGGCTCCACCTGGACCACGGGCTCCGCTTCAGATCTGCGCCAAAATAATACTAGACAAACAGGTATTAAATTGGTAGTATTGGATCAACAGACAGCATCCCTGGCGGCGAGTCCCCTCCCGCTGCCAGCCCCTCTGAGTGCAGGCCCCGAGTTACCCAGCTCGGGGCCTTTATCTTTTTCCGGTCATCTGATTCCGACAAAAATTTTCCGAAAATAATAATTGACATTAAGATCCTAAATTGCTAATCTTGGATCAACAGACAGCATCCCTGGCGGTGAGTCCCCTCCCACCGCCATTCTCTGAGTGCAGGCCCCGAGTTACCCAGCTCGGGGCCACAACTTTTTTGGGGCCTCCCACATTGCACAATAAATTCAGCAAAAATAATTATTGACATAAAGGTCTTAAATTGCTAATATCGGATCAACACAGACAGCATCCCTGGCGGTGAGTCCCCTCCCACCGCCACTCTCTGAGTGCAGGCCCCGAGATACCCAGCTCGGGGCCACAACTTTTTTTGGGGTCTTAATTCCCGGACGGCCTCTCCACACGATCGATCATCAGAACCTCCATAGGGCCTCTCCCTGATTCCAGCCTTAGTCCGAGTTGCTCCTGGACTGCCGCGTTGAAGGAAGGCCGCGCGCCGGTATCGCCATCGGCGGTGGATGGGCAGGGTCCGGAATCGGGCATCCAATCGAGTCTAAAATCGAACTTGCCGGGCAGACCAGTGCGATTGAGGACTTCGCGCTCCAGTTGCCTGGACAGGACCGTGGCGATGACGTCGGCGGTAAGCCGGGTTCCGGCCAGGTGTCCGCACGACTTCCGGCTGCCCGATCCGGAGCCATCGTTGTGCGGCGTCAACTTCGACCCGTTCTTCGCGACCACCAGAAAATAGACTCCCACTTCCTTGGTCTCGCGGTGTGTGGCCAATTGGAACCGACCAGTCAGCAGTTCCCGCACCACCGCTCTTTCTCCCTCCAGGTTTTTGGAATTACCGCCGGAGACCCTCGCGGCGATGTCGTAGCGATTGCTGTCCAGCCATCCGGGCGCCCGCCCAACCTGGTAGTCCTTCACAGTGTACGCGAGGCGAATCAGTTCCATCACTGTGATGTTGGTCGCAGTCAGCCTGCCTGGGGTGCTATCGAGATTGGAATCGGTGTTTTTGCTGCTGCTTGGCTTGACGGAGGCGACTTCGAGCGTCGCCACTTGGGCGGCGCCGTAGGACGTCAGAACGATGGCCAACGAGGCGAGGCGGATGGATTTCGCTGCCTGCATGATGGCTGGTTGGACGCTTGCCGGAAAGTTCCGGTTAGGCTAGAACATGCGGTCGTTCTTCTTTAACGATCCGAAGGTTCCGAGGTTGGCGATGGCGAAGGAGAAGGTGGGCACGGTCTCATCGCGGATTCCGTAATTGATGCGGCGGAGTTGGACGCTGAAACCGCAGCAGTCGGTGTTGTAGGTCACCTGGGCGGTGGCGTAGGCGAGACGGCCCAAGCGGTAGTCGTAATTGATATCCACGCCGGCATTCCAGCCGCGATGCTGCGCGTCTCCGTACTGGATGTGACCGTGATACTGGTTGGCGGACGCCGTCAATAGAGGATCGGCGTGAACGCTGTTGTTCCCCACTGACACGGCGTACTTCTTGTAGTGGTAATCCACCGACAGGTAGCTGTTCACCATGCGGTGATATTTCGGATCGTAATCGGCCTGCCAGTTGAAGCTGAGGGTGCTCACACCGGCGATGGGACTGGTGCGGAGCAGCGAGGAGACCGGCGAATAGGTGCGCGGCCCGAGCAGAAACGAGTACGCCGTAAGGTCAGCCGTGGCCATGAAGAGGTTGGGCTGACCGGCCACGAGGGCTCCGCCGAAGGTGGGATCGAAGTAGCGCTTCTGCGCCACTTCCCATGTGAAGATCTCGGTGACGGTGTCGCCGCGTTTGGCGTAAATGCGATTGGTGAGCGACAGGGTCAGCTCATTGGTGTTGGCCAGCAGATCGGTCTGATCGAAGCGGATGAAGCGGTTGAAATCGTCGCCGACGCCGGTGACGTACTTGTAGGTGGCGCGCGGTTCGATCACGTGCTTGAGCTTGTCGCCGAAAATCGTCTTTTTGTCGAAGACGCGGCCGAACGAGGGGAAAATCACGTCGAGCGAGAAATCGCGCGCGCTGCGCACCAGGTCTGTCCCCAACACGCGGTACAACTCGTCGCCGTTGACCACCGTTCCCGTGGAGGATTGGCTTTGCCCGTAAAATGTTTCGTCGAGACCCACGCTGGGGATGAAGCTGAAGTCTCCCAGATGGAATGCGCTGGTGGCGTGCGGCGAGAAATCGACGCGCGGCATGAATTGGCTGGTCTGGAAATTCGCCACGAAATTGTTCACCGGAACGTTGTCCGGACAGGCAGCGGTGGACAGCGCGCCTGAAGAAGTCACGCAGTCGAAGACCGGCTCCGAGCGGTAGTAGAGGCCGGCCGACGAGTTCCAGGAAAACCACAGAGGGATGTCTTTGAGGACCTGGCGGTCGCGACTGGCGAAGTCCACCTCCGGCAGTTTGTGAATCAACACGGCATCGCTGGTCAACTTGGTGCTGCCGGGTGGAGCGCTCGCCTCGACGAATTCCGCCTGCTGGAAATTTTCCAGTCGCGACATCACCACGTCGAGCGTGTAGGTGCTCCAATTCTTGGTGGCCGAGCCCGTGGCGTGGATTTCCGAGCCGATCACTTCGTTGACGGATTGCGCCCACTCCTGAATGAAGCGGAAGCTGGAAACGTAGTTTACCTGCCCCACCGCGTTCCAGCCGTTGCCCAGGTCGGCCCTGCCCAGGAAGGCGATGTTCAAGCCGCTATACCGACTCAGTGGGCCGCTGCTGTCGGAGGGGCCGCGATCCTTCACGTCGTACACGATCAAATCGAAATCGGAACCGGCGCGCGGCTTGCCGCGGAGATCGAAATGGTTGGCGAAGGCGCTGGTATTGTAATCCTGCAGGCGGTAGGTGAGATCGTAGCTGCGATTGATGGCCCAGAAATATCCCAGCCCCACCATGACGCCGCGCTGCGAATGCGGCACGAAGTTGGGAATCAGGAACCCGCTGTGGCGAGGCTCCTTCTGCAGCGAATGATAGAAGTACGGCGCATAAAAGATGGGCATCTTCCGCAGGATGAACCAGCTATGGTAGGCCTTGGCTGACTTCTCATACTCGATGACGAACTTGGGGCCTTTCATCTTCCACCACGGGTTGGGCATTTTACAGTTGGTCACCCAACCGTTGTAGAGGTAATACTTATCGTCGATGCGCTCGGCCCACTCGCCTTCCCAGTGGTAAGGGCTGCTGCCGCTCAGGATACCTTTGCGGACCACGGTGCGCGCCACGGTTTCGCCCTTCACGTCCCAAAATTTTCCGCGCTGGTCGTCGTTGTTGTACTCCAGGTGGTCGCACCACAACTGCTCGTTTTTTTCGAAACTGTGGTAGTAGACGTGGCCGCGCGCCACGACGTCGCCGGTCTCTTCGTTGTACTCGATGTAGTCGGCCTTCACAAGCACCGCGTTGCTCTCCACCTGAGCGTCGCCTTCGAGCTTATGAATGGGGCCATCCTTCGATTGATTGTTGGCTCGGAACTCCCACTCGCCATGGGGAAGAGAGGACGGCAAAGGCATCGGCGGTGGGGCTTTTATCTGGTTTTCGGCGGGTGATTTTTGCGCTTCTTTTTGGGCTGCATCGGCGGCCGCTTCGACTGCCTTATTTGGGTTGCTGACGGGCGGCTGCTGGGCATGCATTCCGACGCATAAGATCATGCCCAGCAATGCGCTATGGAAGAAAGTGTACCTAACACTCGAAGATTTTGCGTGACAATGATTCACAGGTGTGATACTTAAGTGAAGAGAGGTTTTTAGGAAGGGCCTCAAACGCTGACGTTAGCATACTGTCCGCGTGAATAGGAAACCCGTTGAAATGACTTGTAGCTATTGCGGTTCGCGAAATGGATTAGAGGATAGCCGATGCCGCCGGTGCGGCCGCCGGCCCACCGACGTGTTGAACGTAGGAGCGTTGGCCACCAAGCCGGAATACACTCCGGAGTACGATCAGGATGCGGCTCCGACAGTGCGGCCCGTGGTGCGCTCGGCGAATATGTCTCGCCCGGTACAGCGCACGCTGTTCCAGGACAACGTAATCCCGTTCGAGTCGTACGCGCCCGCAGCACCGCCGAAGCCGAAAGCTCACTCGACGCGGACGGGAACGAAATCGGGCGCACGGCGTTCGCGCGTTTCGGAAAATCAGACCAGCCTGGACTTTTTGCCGCCCGCGCCACCGGCGCCGCGCCAACTCGGCACCACCGTGGAAGCGGTCATCGTTTGCGAAGCTCCGGTTGCGACGCCCCTGCATCGCGCGGTTGCGGCCGGGATCGACTGGGCGATGTGCGGCATCGCGTACGGTCTGTTCCTGGGCGCGTACTTCGCCTGCGGCGGCGAGTTTACCGCCAACAAACTGAACTTCATGGTGTTCGGCGCGGCAATGCTGCTGATCGGCGCGGTGTATGGTCTGACATACACGATCGCCGGCGGCGAGACGTTCGGCATGCGCTGCGCGCATTTGAAGCTGGTGACTTTCGATGGCTTTAAGCCGGATACGCGGCAGAGGGTGCTGCGATTCGCCGGGTCGTGCCTGAGTCTGTGCACGGTGCTGGGACTGCTTTGGTCCCTCTGGGACGAGGAAAGCCTGGCTTGGCAGGATCATATTTCACGCACGTTCCCGAGTCCGCGTGAAGTGGAAACGCTGACGTTCCATCGACGGTAAAGCACCGACTCCCTTACGGTCGCGGCTCGGATCCAAACGTGCGGCGGTTAAAACCGCCGCGCAGGATGAATCCTGCCCCACTACGCTAGTTGTTTCCGGTCAGCCAGTCCGACTGAAATCCACTTTCCACGACTGCATTGGTTCCGGAGAAGCGGAACACTCCGTACTTCGATTCGCTGGGCAGGGGCAGGTCGATTGGTATGCCTCTGCGCCGCAAGGCTCCGGCGGGCTGGGGGGCCGACACTCGGCGCACCGGAATGAGGGCAAGAGGGATGATGGCATCACCGTTGAGGCGAAGGCTCTCCCAACGCAGCGCGACGGTGAGTGCGGAGCGCAGATCGTAGCGTGTTTCCACGCGCATCAGGCGGCCTTCGACGAGGGTTCCTTCCGGCGCCAGCGTCTTCTGATGCCGGTCCACAATCGGCTTGGCCAGCCTCCCTTCCAGGCGATCTCCGGCCGCCGCTCCGCTGGCATGGATGGGCGTCAGCAGTTCGATGGTGACCGGCAAGCCATCGGGCAATTGAAACGTGGAAGCGGGCGAGCCCGATGACGATCGGGAGGTGGACGCGCCAGCGCCGAAGGACAACTTCGATTCCGCCTGGTATTCGCGGCAGGCGGAAAAGGTCATGGCATTTTCCGATTCGGCGCCTTGGCGACCAATGAATCGCTGGCGGGCCAGCTTCGGCAGCAAGTAGCCTGCCCGACCCAACTGCACTACTCCGAAGTCCAAAGACGTGTCGTTCTCGCAACTGTGAGTCTCGGGCGGCAGCTCATCGGTCTGAATCTCCAGGCGAACCAGGTCCGCGGTTTTCGGATCGATGAAGACACGGCCCTGGTAACCGCTAATCACCCATTGCTTGTCGGCCTTGACGCGATAGGTACTCCGATCTTGGGGGACGACATAGGAGTACTCGAAGACGCGCCGCAAGTCGATAGCGGTTGCGCCTTCGAAGCTGAAGGGCGGGCCTCCCGGTGAGAAGGCGTTGAGCAGCAGGGCGGCGAATGCGCCCGTGCCGATGCCACCTTCGGGAACCAGGTCGTCGATTTCGCCCTCCTCGAATTTTCTGGCGCCGGCCCAGGAAAACATCTCACGGTCGCTCGCCAGCGCGACATCGAGGCGGAGCCAATCGGTGCTGTCGAGGGTGAGACGCGATTGCGAGTTCGGCTGTTTGCGCCTGGCGAACACGGCGCTACAGGACTGATGCGCGCGGCCGTCCACGGGTTCGAAGCGATCGCGGCGCACGGTCTCGACGCAGGCATAGTTGGGAATTCGCTGACCGGTTTGCAGAACCTGGTCGCGCACCCGCGCCAGAATCGCGATGGGGTCTTCGCCTTCCTGCGGTTCTGTGTCAGGCGTAGCCGTCCTTTCGGAGGTTTCGGAAGGCGGTGGAGGCGGCGCGGCGGTTTTGGGAATCTTCGCGTCCAAGCGGAGGATGGCGGTCGCGAGATCGTGCGGAGTGCGCAGGGCGGTGGTGTCTCCGCGCATGCCCTTCATCAGGCGCTCGACGGGGTCCACGGTAACGGGCGCCATCGGCGGGGGAATCGGCAGGCCCATCGATGGATCGGCGCCACGACCGGTTTGCGCGGAGGGGAGATTGCCCGACGATCGCACTTGCGCGATCGATACAGCTTTGCCTGACTCAAAACGCAGGTAGAAAATCGGAGGCTTGGCCGACGACCGTTTCGCGGAGTCGCCTTCGGGATCGTCACGAAGCGGCACTGAGGTTCGCGACCCCAGCACCAGGACGGCGTCCGGCGGCGCGGCGTCCTGCAAATCGGCGAGCAGCAGTTGAAGGAGCAGGTCGATGGGACGGTCGGGGCGCTGCAGAATGCGGTAGTCCACCTTCGCCAGGTCCATCTGGTTCATCGCCGAGACCAGATCTCCCATGTGGTCCCCCGCAAATCCGTCTTTGCGAAAGAGCACGGTTCGCTGATCGAGATTGAAGGCGATCAAGCGCACCGAGTTGGCGGGCAATTGCCGCATCAGGGACGAGAGGGAATCCACAAGGCGGTCGACTTCCTCTGGCAGCAGCTTCGCCCGGGTCGAAACTGGCGAGGCCGCGTGCAAGAGGATCGTGAGCCTGCCGATTCGTGGACCGGCTGGATTGGTCGGAGGCGACCACGCTCCCGCGGATAGTTCCTGCACGGCGCCGGTTGGAGTGGGGACGTTCAATTGATGTTCGGCAGTCGACAGCTTCGCCTGAATGGGCCATGCACCGCGGCATACGCGGTGTTGATCGTCCTGCAGGAGCAATTCGACGCGATAGGCTCCCTCGCCGGCGGCGAAGTTTCCAGCGAGTTCGGCTTCGGCCCGCGTCTCCGGCACTACCGGCAAGGCTTCCATTTTATTGAGGTAGGTAGGATCCTTGCCTTCCGGCGTCACACGGAGGTAAGTGGTGAAGCCGTGCCCGGACCCGCGATATTGGTTGAGTGGAACATCGACCGTGTATCCGATCTGGAAGCGGAATGCGTACGTGAGCTCCGGTTGCACGGGATGGACTTTGCATCGCAACTGCGTGGCGGATGCCGCGGTGTCAAAGGCCTGGCGGATCGCGTCCACGTCATCCGACTCCACAAGCGATTGCGCAAAAGCGGCAGGGGTGAGGAGCAGGAGCGCCGACAGCAAGCGTGGAATCGCGAACGGTCGCGCCATTAGATCACCACACCTTTGCGGATGGCATACAGCACCAGATCGGCGGCGGTATGCAGATTGAGTTTCTGCAGAATGTTGCTCCGGTGCGTTTCCACGGTATGGAGACTGAGGTCCAAAAAGGCGGCCACCTCTTTGTTGCTTCTGCCCTCCCCTAACAATTGCAACACTTCGCGTTCGCGTGTGGTGAGCAGGTCGTAACTATCCTCGACGGCGTGTTCCCGCATCTGGCGCAGATAATCTTCCGCCAGCATTTTGCTGATAGCGGGACTGAAGAAGGCCTTGCCTTCGCTCACCGCCTTGATTGCGTTGATGAGATCGTATTCGGCCGAATCCTTCAACAGGTACGCGCGCGCGCCCACTTTCAGGGCCTTCATGACGTAACCTTCGTCGGAATGCATACTGAGAAAGACTACCGCGATGGAGGGTTGGCGGGCGCAGATCTGGCGCGCCGCTTCGATGCCGTTGAGGATCGGCATTGCGACGTCCATCACCATTACGTCGGGCCTGTTGGCCTCGGCCAGCGCCACGGCTTCGCGGCCATCGGCGGCATCGGCAATCACTTGAAAGCCGGGGTGGCTTTCGAGGAGGAGCCGCAGGCCCTTACGCACGACGGTGTGATCGTCGGCCAACAGGATGCGAATCATACCGGGATCTTTCGTCTAGGTCCATGATTGGGGAACAGGGCGGTTGCACCAATCCCCGGTTTGGGGTATTTCGGCGGGAAAACTGCGGTACCTGCACTTCAGACTCAACGACAAGGCTCGACATGAGTGTCGAGCCGGCAGGCAGGGTGTCTGCGCCACGTCGTCCGAGCGCCGCTGGCGTTATGAGGAGCAGGGCGCCTACTCTATCGACGGGATGGACCGCGCTGGGGGGCGGCGGTATGCTCATGGCAGATATGGTGAATCGGGAGCAGCACGTTCAGGAGCGGGGAGTGATCGAGTGCGTGTTTCTCACCAGCTTCCGCTCGGAATCATCCTCCGTGGCGACGGTGTTTCAGTATTCCGGGGTACGGCTGCATCGGGCGGGTTCTTTGGAGGAGGCCGATTTCCTGCTCACTGTGACGGGCGCTACAGTCTTGCTCGCCGATGTCACGTTTTTGGACGGCAATTGGCGCGACGCGCTGGGCATGGCCGCGGAGTTCCATCCACGGGCCACTACGCTGATTGTGGCCGATCCGGTGGATTCTTCGTTTCTGCGCGATGCCTATGATCGTGGGGCTCTCGGCATTCTGTGGCGGCCGTTCGATTTCACGCGGGCGTTCGAGATGATCCGCACGGCGCGGCAGGCGGCGGAGGATCGGGTTCACTCGATCTCGAAAGCGACGTACTGAAGCCGTCCGTCCCGTTCGATCTGCAACACTACGGCATCGCCGGGCTTGAAGGCGTTGATGGTGTCCTGGAGGGTGGAGAGCACGGCGATGGGGAGATTGTTGACGGCGTGGATGATGTCGCCGGGCTGGAGATCGATGATCTGGCTTTGGCCCTGCGGCGCCTTGGCAGCGACAATGATGCCGAAGGAGCGGCGCAGGTCGGGCATCAACCGCGCGACTTCCTTGTCGATCTCCAAACACAGAATGCCCAGGCGCGGCACCAGATTCTTGTCCGGTGAAGCTATCAACTCGGCGAGAGGATCGGTGGCCGCGGCTTGCTCTTTTACTTCCACGCTTTGGGTGATGCGCTCGGCGCCGCGCTGGATCACGAGCGTGACCTTCTCGCCGCCCTGACGGCGATAGACATCGTTGCGGAACTGGCGGGAGGTCTCGATGGCGTGGGCGTTGAGGCTTAGCACGATGTCGCGGCGCTTCAGGCCCGCATGGTCGGCCGGGCCGTCCGGGTCGACATCGGCGATCACCACACCATGTTCCATGGGAAGGCCGAGGCCCTTCGCCATCACCGTATTGATATCCTGCACGAAGACCCCGAGTGAGCCGCGCGACACCCGGCCTTTCTGCTTGAGTTGCTGATACACGTTGTGCACTACGTTGCTGGGAATGGCGAAGCCGATGCCCTCACTGCCTCCGGAGCGGCTGAGGATGAAACTGTTCAGACCCATGAGCGCGCCGCGCGTATCCACCAGCGCGCCGCCGCTGTTGCCCGGGTTGATGGACGCGTCGGTCTGGATGTAGAGGATGGGATTGTCGTCACTCACGGCCCTGCCGGCGGCGCTGACCACGCCCATCGAAACGGAATTGCGCAGTCCCATGGGACTGCCGACCGCGAAGATCAGGTCACCCTGTCGGAGGCTATCGGAATTGCCGAAGCGCAGGAACGGGAGGTTTTTCTCTTCCACGCGGATGAGCGCCAGGTCGGACTCGGTATCGATGCCGATGACGCGCGCGTCCACGCCGTGGTTGGGCGGCGCGTCCGGCGAATCGAGCGCCCGATTGCGCGCGGGAATCAGAACCCGGATCTTTACCGCGCCCTGCACTACGTGCGCATTGGTCATGATGTAGCCGGTGGGATCGACAATCACGCCCGAGCCGCTGGAACTCTGCGCGGAAATCTGGCTGGCGGCCTTGCCTTTCTCTTCGTCAACGGTGGTGAAGCCGACCACCAGGATCTCCACCACCGCCGGAGAAACGTGACCCGTCAGTTCGCGGATGGAACCGCTGAGTTGTGTGAGCGGATTGCTCTCGGGCGTGGCCTGAGCGAGTGCGCCGTGCCCTGCTGCGATTGCCAGTAGAATTGCCGCGATGCCTGTCTTCATGTTTTCCCCCGCACCCATTTATTTAATATCGAACGCCGCGCGCGGCGGCTCGGGAGGAGGCACGTCCAGAGTGCGCCACTCCGTGCGGAATCCCTTGGGCGTCACCACATGGTCGCCGAGAAACCGGAACAGGCCGGTGCGTTCCTCGCCTTGCCTTGGCAGGTAGAACTCCACGCGCTTCCTGAGCGCATCGCGATTGGCGAGGACGACGCTTGGCCAATCGAGCGCGGCTGCCAGCGGCGTCTTCACACCTTTCACCTCGACGCTACGCGGCCGCAGCACCAGGAAGACTTGCGGCGGCCGCTCGAGAGTTTCCAGGCGGACGATCCTGCCTTCCACCAGCGACCCTTTCGGCGCCAGCACTTTCGACTTCGCGCCTTTCAGCGGCTCCGCCAATGTGCCGGTGAAGAGATCGCCCGTGGCCGCCGTGTTGGTATCGATGGGCGGGGAGAGCACCATGGAGAATCGCAGTCCCGCGGGTATGGGAGGAATGGCGGCGGCGACCGATGCACGGTCGGTGGCAGGCGCGGCATCGCCCTCCGGGAGAAACGTCAACGTCGACTCTCCCTTGTATTCGCGGCAGGTTTGGAACGTGGTGGTGTTTTCGACTTCGTTTCCTGTAGGGTCCACCCATCGCTGCTTCATTTGTGTGGGCAGCAGGAACTGCGATGACCCAATTTGCACCGGCGCATAGTCCATGGTGGATATCGACATGCAGGATCCGGTGGCGAGCGGCAGTTCTTCGGTTTGGACCACCAATTGGACGACGTCATCGGTCTCCGGGTCCGCCTGGAAGGTTCCACGATAGGCCGAGAAGACCCACTGGTCGCCAGCTTTGATCTTGTAGTGGCTGCCGCTTAACGGCACGCGATAGGAATACTCCATCAGCTTTCGACCGTTGGAGGAGATGTCCCGGACGAAGGAAAACCTGTTTTGATCTTCGCGGAAGACGACCATCAGAAACGCGCCAAATGCGCCGGTGCCAATGGGGCCTTCGCCGACCAGGTGCTCAATGCCTGCGTCGTCGAACTTGCTGGCGCCGGCCCAGGAGAAGATCTCGCCGTGGTCGGCCATGGTGACATCCAGGCGGAGGCGGTCCATGGAGTACGGATGCAGCACCATGTCGAGCGTAGGGTGCTGGCGTTGCTCCAAGAGTACGGAACAGGCGCGCGCGAAGGATTCGGCTCTGGGGCGGTAAAAAACGCGCGTGACGGTTTCCACGCAGGTATAGTTGGGCATCCGCCGGCCGGACTCCAGCACCTTGGCGATCACGCGATTGAGCACGGCGCTGGGGTCGCGGTCGGCCGCCGCGTCGACACGCGGGGCCGTGACGAGGGACAGCAGGCAGCACGCGGCAATTAGTCGGCAGTTACCCATTCGGTTCGGTACCCACTTGGCAAGACAAGGAACTCACCCGAAAAATGGTACACCCCATATCGCTCGTCGCCGGGCTGCGGCAGTTCGAACTCGATGCCCTTGCCCCGGGGAATGTCCACGGCCTTGTCCTGCGAAGGCAGGCGGCGATTGGGAAGCAAAGACAGCGGCGCTTTCACTCCGTCCAATTCCAGCGTCTCCCATCGCACGGCCAGGGTAACCGCTGTTGGCTTGGAATGCCTGGTGGCCACACGCATGAGGCGGCCTTCTAACCGCGCGCTGGCGGGCACAAGAGTCTGCTTTGTATCGACAATCGCTTTCGCCAACCGACCCTGGGCCCTCACTTTGTAGTGGCTCTCATCTTGGGCATCGTAAAGGAGTATTCCAGAATGGGCTTGCCATCAATGGTGGTCTCACCCTCAAACGAAAACCGGGGATGCACGGATTCGAACAGACTCAACAGGAAGGTGGCGAAGGGGCCTGTGCCGGTGGCGCCCTCCGGGATCAGTTCGTCGATTTCGCTCTCTTCAAAGCGAGCGGCTCCCGCCCAGGAGTAGATCTCGCGACCGCCTGCCAAGCCGACGTCCAGTCGGAGACGGTCGGAGGTATCGAGCAGCAGAGTCGACGGGAAGCTCTCCAGCCTCCGGCGGGCCAAAATGGTGTCGCAGGATTTGCGCATCCGCCCGCGTACCGGTTCGTAGCGATTCCGGTCGATGGTTTCGATGCAGGTATGATTGGGAACTCGGGTGGAGTGCTCTACTATCTTGTCGCGCAGGCGCATCAGCACGGTCACGGGATCGGCGTCCTGCGCGCAGAGCGACAACGCCGTCAGCCAGCCAGCGATCGTGATCCGCATCCAGGTCAATCGTATGGCGTCCACTTACTTTCCACTCTACTGCTTTCGTAGGAGATTGGGCGGAAAAGGGGAGTAGCCCTTTTGGCCGGTCCGGTGAGAAAGGTCGCACTTCAGATTACGCGCGGGCTAAAGCCTGACTCCACACAGTAATGCTACGTGGCCGCGGCTGGGGAGGTGAGGGCGTCGCGAACCTTGTGGGCCAGGGTGGTGGCGCTGAATGGCTTGTGCAGGAACGGGGTATCTGGGTCGACCGTCCAGTTGGCGCCCACGTGATTGTCGGTATATCCCGACATGTAGAGCACGTGGATTTCGCCTCGCAGTTCGCGCGCCCGCTTGGCCAGTTCGAAGCCGTTAATTTGCGGCATTACGATGTCTGTCAGCAGCAGGTCGATGACACCTTTATAATCACGCAGAATGGCAATGGCGTCGGGCGGCTTTTCGGCCTCCAGCACTTTGTATCCCTGCTTGGTCAGCATGGCCACCACCAGTTTGCGAATGCCGGCTTCGTCTTCGCAAACCAGCACGGTTTCACTGCCGTGCATTCCGCTGGCGCGCTGCTCGGCGGCTGCCAGGTCGGCCGGCATGCTGGCTGCTGGGAAATAGATCTTGAACGTGGTGCCTCGGCCCAATTCGCTGTACACCATGATCGCGCCGCCGTTTTGCTTGACGATTCCGTACACGATAGACAGTCCGAGCCCGGTGCCCTTGCCCGCATCCTTGGTGGTAAAGAAGGGCTCGAAGAGGCGGCTCTTGGTCTCGTCGCTCATGCCCGTGCCGGTGTCGCTGATGGCCAACATGACATACGGACCGGGCTTCACACCGAGATGCAGGTCGACGTAATGTTCATCCAAGAGCAGGTTGGCAGTGTCGATGGTGAGGCGGCCGCCGTGCCCCATGGCATCGCGGGCGTTCACGACCAGGTTCATGATCACCTGGTCAATATTGATGGGGTCTGCCTTCACCTGCGCCAGTTGGGGATCGAGGTGCGTCGCGATCTCGATGTCTTCACCGATCACGCGGCGCAGCAGCTTCATGGAATGGGTCACTACTTCATTCAAATCGAGCACCTTGGGTTGGCTGAGTTGGCGGCGGCTGAAGGCCAACAGTTGTGCGGTGAGGGCGCTGGCACGGTCGGCGGCGTATTGCACTTCCTGGGCGTAGTCCACCAGTTCGGGCCGATCGTAGGCTTCGAGGATCAGCATCTCCACATAGCCCATGATCACGGTGAGCAGATTGTTGAAGTCGTGGGCTACGCCGCCCGCCAGGCGCCCGATGGCTTCCAGCTTCTGCGACTGGCGGAACTGTTCTTCCAACACCTTGCGCTGCGTTATGTCGCCGTTGATGGCGAGGGTGCCGCTGATCTTTCCCTCGGCGTCGCGGAGGGGCGCGGTCCAGATGCTCACTTCTATGCGCGAACCATCGCGGCGCACGCGGGTTCTTTCCACACCGGAAAGCGACTCGCCCTTGAGAAACTGCTCGAGCCACTGCCGCTCTTCGCCCTGCAGTTCTTCGGGGACGACAGGCAGCGGGCGGTTGATCACATCCGTTTCCGACCAGCCGAACATTCTCTCGGCAGCCGGATTCCAAAATGTGATTTTCCCTTCCCGGTCGAGGGCAAAGATGGCGAGCGGCGAAGAGAGCAGCACTGCCTGGCGCACTTCGTTGGCGCTACGCAACTCCTCGTTAGCCGCGGTTAGCTGTGCCGTGCGCTCGATCACGCGCTGTTCCAACTCGGCGTGCGCCGCCTGCAAGTCCTCTTTCTGCTGCGACACCAGGTTGGCCGTCTCTTTGAGAGTGGTGGCCAGGCGCGCAATGGCATCGCTGCCTTCCACGTGGGAAGTGACGGGAACTCCCGCCGCCACCTTGTGCGCGTCTTCTTCCACCTGACCCACGCGGCGCGCGATGCTAGTGGTGAAAAGGAATGCCGCGATCAGCCCTCCGATCAAACCGAGAAGTCCACCGGCCACCACGGTGGCTTGCAGACGGTTCTCCGCTTTTCGCTTGGCGGCGGTGCGCCGGCTCAAGAGCTGATCCTCCGAGGATTGCATCGCCGCCAACTCGGCGCGCAACGCTCGCAAATTGTCCTGGTCGGTTTCGATCTGCTCCGGGCTTTCCGTCTGAGTCACGGCCGCGCTATTCAGAGAATCCATCGATTGCTCGGCCTGCCGCAGCAGGGTCCTGACTTTTTCAAGGCGCTGGGATTGTGCAGGGCTGTCGAGCACCAGTTTCTGCAGAGCGTTCATGGGCACAGGCAACTGCTGCCGTGCGGAACGGTACGTATCGAGATCGGACGGGCGTTTGGTGAGCAGATAGCTGCGCAGTCCACCCTCGGCATTCGCCAACAGCAGCATGGCGTCGCGAACGGAGCTACGCACTTCGAAGGAACGTTCTACCCAAGCCTGAGCTTCCGTGGTTTGCCGCTGCGAAAGGTAGAAGACCGCCATCGCTACCAGCAGCGCAGTCACCGGTATGGCGACCACCAGCACACCCTTGGCGGCGAGAGAAAGACCGCCGATCCCGGCGGAGATATGTTCGAAGCGACGTCGAACCATTCGGTGTGCCCAGTTTATTGTAAGGTCTCGGTCAGCCCCGTGTCAGCAGAACCGCCGATGCGAATGTCTAAGATCATATTCGGATCGCGAGGCGCTGATAGTAATATCTTTAGGTAGTTGTGCGATAGTGCAGTACTGGGTTCGTGGAGTGTGACCGCGGACAGTGTCCTACCTACCATTCGATCGCGGAAAGTGCGGTTTTTGACGGCCGCGAGTTCACGCAAGACGCGATTGCGGTCTTTGCGCACCGCCATGGGCACGCTGGAAGGATCCTCGGCGGCGGGAGTTCCGGGACGCTCCGAGTAGGTGAACACGTGTAAATAAGTGAAGGGAAGATCTTCGATGAAGCGGCGGCTCTCTTCGAAATCGGCGTCGGTTTCACCGGGGAAGCCGACCATCACATCGGCGCCGATGGCAGCATCTGGCATCAGCTTGCGCGCCTTCAGCACACGATCGGCATAGTGCCGCGGACGGTATTTGCGGTGCATGCGGCGCAGTGTACGATCGCACCCACTTTGCAGTGGCGCGTGCACGTGCCTGGCGATGCGCGGCGAGCCGGCCATCAGGCCCAGCAGATCGTCGGAAAAATCCATTGGCTCCACGGAGCTGAGCCGCAAGCGTTCGACATCGGTCTCGGCCAGAAGAACGCGAATGAGGTCGGCCAGGCGCATGGGGCTGCCCGGCTCCCTGCCCCAGCGCCCGAGATTGATTCCACTGAGGACTATTTCGCGGTAGCGCGCGGCCAGGCCGCGCACCTGTTCCACCACTTGCGCGACGGGGGCGCTGCGACTGCGGCCGCGCACGAACGGGATGATGCAGAACGAGCATCGATTGTTGCAGCCATCCTGGATTTTCAGGTTGGGCCGCGTGCGATCGCCGGCCGCATCTTCCACCGGCGCCGACAGAAAATCGTGCTGGGCGAAAATGTCGCCGACCTGGATATTGGCGTGATAGGTGGGAGGCGGTTCGCACAAAGCGCCGTCGATGGTCACGAGGTCGGCAATGCGAGTTTTATGGGAGTTGCCGACCACCCACTCCACGCCGGGCATGGATGCGAGTTCCTGCGGAGCGCGCTGGGCGTAGCAGCCGGTTACCAGAATGCGTGCCGCCGGATTTTCGCGATGCACGCGGCGGATAGTCTGGCGGACGTCGTGATCGGCCTCAGAGGTGACGGTGCAGGTGTTCAACACCACCAGTTCGGCGTCGAGTCTCTGCTCGGAACGTTCCAGACCTTTGGCGGCGAGAAGTGATTCGAGGGCCGCGCCATCGGCCTGCGTAGCACGGCACCCGAAGTTTTGAACGAAGTATTTCCCCAAGCTCTTTATTATCGGACAAAAGCGCTATTGGCCGCAGGATCGGCGCTGTCCGAAATCGGAGCGGCCAGTGGCAAGACCACCGGCCCCACTTACCTCTTGCCTTTGAGGACCGGCGCCTGGTTCAAAATACTGTTCCGGATGCCATAGGTGAAATAGAAGACTAAGCCGATGATCAGCCACACGCCGAGGCGGAGCCAATTGGTCCAGCCCAAACCGTAGACCATGGCGCCGCAGACGCCGATGCCAAGGACGGCTACAACCGGCAGCGCAGGCACAACAAAGCCGCGGTGCAACTCGGGCTGGCGTGCACGGAGAATCCAGCATCCAGCGCAAACCAGGATGAAGGCGAACAGGGTTCCGATGCTGGTCATCTCACCCACGATGTCGCCCGGAATGAAAGCGCCGAATACGCCCGTGAAGACGAAGAACAACAGGTTCGACTTCCACGGCGTGCGGAACTTGGGGTGAACGGCAGAGAAGATCTTTGGCACCAGACCCGCCTTGCTCATGGAAAAGAAGACGCGCGATTGGCCCAGCAACATCACCAGAATCACGGAGGAGAAGCCCGCGAGGATGGCCACGGTGACACACTTCGCCAGCCAGCCATAACCTGCCATGTAGGTGGTGATAGCGAAGGTGACAGAAGCTTCCTTGCCTTGCGTTCGGAAATCGTTGACAGTGGCTACGCCGCTGAGCACGTACGAGAACAGCACATACAGAATGGTGCAAACCACCAGCGAACCGAGAATGCCAATGGGCATATCGCGGCTGGGGTTCTTGGCTTCCTGGGCGGCTGTGGAAACGGCGTCGAAACCGATGAACGCGAAGAAGACTACGCCGGCCGCGCCCAGGATCCCCATGATGCCACCATACGGATGCGTGACGCCTTCGGGAGTGGTGTAAGTAGTTACCGCAGGAATGAAGGGCGTGTGGTTAGCGGGATTGATGAAACCCCAGCCGACCACGATCACCGTAACCACGATGGCCATCTTCAGCACCACGATGACAGCGTTCACTATGGCCGATTCCTGCGTGCCGCGTATCAGCAGCAGCGACATGCAGCAGCAAAATCCCCAGCGCGGGCAAGTTCATGATGCCGTGCGCGCCGCCGCCCACGGCGGTCTCAAAAGGCGAATGACACCATTCGTACGGGACTTGCAACCCTACATACTCCAGGACTTTGTTGAAGTACTCGCTCCAGGCGATGGCCACGGTAGCCGCGCCCACGGCATATTCCAACACCAAATCCCACCCGATGATCCAGGCGACCAGTTCACCCATGGTGGCGTAGGAGTACATGAAGGCGCTTCCGGCCACGGGGATCATGGAAGCGAACTCGGCGTAGCACAGTCCGGCGAAGGCGCATCCGATGCCGGCCACGATGAAGGCGATGGTGACGGATGGGCCGGCGCGTTCCGCAATAGCAGCCGCGGTTCGCACAAAGATTCCGGCGCCGATGATGGCCCCAATGCCCAGCGCGATCAGTTGCACAGGGCCAAGGGTACGCTTCAGGGCTTTGTCGCCGGTCTCGGCGGCCTCAGCCACCAAACCGTCAACGGAAATTCTTCGAAACAATGAACTAGCCAAGGTTGTGTCTACTCTCCAGGTGGATTTCGCTTCAGCTTAAGTGCTGAAGTATAGCATGCGGAGGGGCCAATCTGGCCGCGGCCGTCCCCTCCCGCGTTACATTGATAGAGAGGGAGCTGATCCACGTGTTCAAATTGACCATGCTCGCAACGATCTGCGCCGCTTACCTGTGCGCGCAGACGACGTCCACACCGCGGCGCCCGAGCCCGCTGCGGTTCGATCCGGACAACATCGATCGCAAGGCCGACCCGTGCGTAGATTTCTATCAATATGCCTGCGGCACCTGGCTCACGAAGAATCCCGTACCGCCGGACCAGTCGCGGTGGGGGCGATTCTCGGAGTTGGAAGAGCGCAATCGCGATGTGCTACACGAGATTCTGGAAGAGGCGGCGAAGCCCGTTCCCAATCGCGATGCGGTGACGGCCAAGATCGGCGACTACTACGCGGCGTGCATGGACGAGAAGGCGATCGACGCTAAGGGACTGGCGCCGCTCGAACCGGAACTGGCGCGCATTCGCAATCTGAAGGACAAGGCACAGCTGGCGGCCGAGATCGCGCACCTGCACCGCAATGGCGTGGATGCGCTGTTCGAATTCGGCTCGGGCTCGGATTTCAAAGATGCCGACCACAACATCGCGCAGGCCGATCAGGGTGGGCTGGGACTACCGGATCGCGATTACTATTTGAAGGACGATGCCAAGAGCGTGGAGATCCGCCAGAAGTACGTGGCGCATGTGCAGAAGATGTTCGAACTGGCGGGCGAAAAGCCCGAGCAGGCGAAGGCCGATGCGGACAAGGTGATCAAGCTGGAGACGGCGCTGGCTAAGGGTTCGCTGGACCTGGTGTCGCGGCGCGATCCGGAAAAGCAGTATCACAAGCTGACGGTGGCGGAATTGCAGGCGCTCAGTCCGCTGTTCCAGTGGAACGAGTATTTGAAAGACGCCGCGACGCCGGAGTTCAAGAGCCTGAACGTGGTGTGGCCAGATTTCTTCAAGGCAATGAACGCCGAGATCCAGGGCGCCAGCGTGGACGATTGGAAGACGTATCTCACCTGGTTCCTGCTGCATAGCGAGGCGCGCCTGCTGCCCACTCCATTTGCGCAGGAGAACTTCAATTTTTACGGCAAGACGCTGACCGGGTCGGACGAGATGAGGCCGCGATGGAAACGCTGCGTGGATTTCACCGACGCGCAACTGGGCGAAGCGCTGGGACAGAAATTCGTGGAGAAGACTTTCGGCAAAGAGGGCAAGGAGCGCACGCTGAAGATGGTGGACGCTCTGGAGAAGGCTCTGGGGCAGGACCTGCAGGGCGTCACCTGGATGAGCGCGGCCACCAAGCAGAAGGCCGAGGAGAAGCTGAAGGCGATCGCCAATAAGATCGGCTATCCCGACAAATTCCGCGACTATTCGAGCGTGGCGGTGAAGCGCGACGACCCGGTGGGGAACGGCTTCCGCGCCGATCAATTCGAATTCCAGAGGCAGATGAACCGGATCGGCAAGCCGGTGGATCGCAGCGAGTGGAGCATGACTCCGCCCACTGTGAACGCTTACTACGATCCGAGCATGAACAACATCAACTTCCCGGCCGGCATTCTGCAACCGCCCTTCTTCGACAACGACATGGACGATGCGGTGAACTTCGGCGGCATCGGCATGGTGATTGGGCACGAACTGACGCATGGGTTCGACGATGAGGGCCGGCAATTCGACGCCAAGGGGAATCTGCACGAGTGGTGGACACCGGAAGACTCCAAGGAATTCAAGGATCGCGCGGCTTGCGTGGCGCAGCAGTACTCGAAATTCCAGGTGGCGCCGGGCGCGAATGTGAACGGCGACCTGACGCTGGGAGAGAATACGGCCGACAATGGCGGCACGCGCATTGCGCTGATGGCTCTGGAAAATATCCTGGCCACGAAGAAGCGCCCGGAGATCGGCGGGTTCAGTCCGGAACAGCGCTTCTTTTTGTCATTCGGGCAGATCTGGTGCGAGAACGAGCGCGAGGAGGCGGCGCGGCTGCAAGTGCAGACCGACCCGCACTCCCCGGCGCGTTTCCGTGTGAACGGCGTGCTGCAGAATATGCCGGAGTTTCAAAAGGCGTTCTCGTGTAAAGCGGGTCAGCCGATGGCTCCGGCGAATGCTTGCCGGGTTTGGTAGGGGGGACAGCGTCGAAAAAGGGTCCGAGCTTCGCTCGGATTGGCAGGCGGAAGCGCCTGCCCTACCAAGAGCATCGGGTTCTTCATATGGGGCGTTCCGCCCGCGAAATTTCAAGGTCTGAAGTGCGTGGTGGGGCAGGCCCTTTGGCCTGCCCAGAGAAGAACATATTTCACTTGGCAGGCGAAAGCGCCTGCCCCACCTGGCTACTCTCCTCCTCGACCTCCTCCTGCTGCGGGCGTGGTTGGCGCGGGCGGCAGGAATTTGGGATCCAGGATCCTCGCGATTTCGTCTTTCGAGGCTTCCAGGTGGGCTTTGGTTTCGTGGTCAGTGGTCTTGGCCAACGCGGCTGAGATCTGTGCACTGAGAGCGCGGAGCTCGGCTCGATACATGGGCTTCTCGTCTCCGCTATTGGTCACTCGCAGCGGCGGCGGGCCTCCATCCTGCGTGGGGAAGACGGGCGTGGCGGTCGCGGGCGGCGGATTCAGTTTGTTGTTGACGGTGGTGAGATAGGAGCGCTGCAGCGCGCGGCGGTAGGCATCGATCTTCACCGAGGGCGCGTCCAACTCTTTCCAGAGACCTTTGCGAACGCTGGTCACAAACTCCACCGGGGAATAGGCGGCCGAGCCATCAAGCGTCTCCTGCTCCACCAGGCGGGCGAAACGCGCGCTGTTGAGCAGGTTGTTGAGCACGCCCTGCTGGGCGTCGCGAATGCGGTCGATCACGCCGACGGGCTCGATGCGCCGCAAAATCTCGGGATCGATCACCCAAGCGGGCGTGGTGAAGGCGTTGTCCACCAGGTACTTCACGGCTTCCTGCTGGCGGATTTTGGGGACCAGCGTGAACACGCGGCCTTCCTGTCCAACCACCTTTTCCTGACTGTTGAAGCCGCCGACAATCTGCGCCACGTGGCTCATCTCGGTGCGCCACTGACCCAGCATGCGGCCGTAAAGCTCGTTGAGCTGATCGTAGGTCTCGCCGTCTTTGTACGCGGTGGCGGACATAAGCATCTTGGCAACGCGCTGCAGGTTCTTCACGCCCAGCGCGGTGGACTTCACAGCGTCGGCGTCACCCACGGCCTCGGTCTCTTCACCGGGGTCGGAACCGGCGGAGTTGGCGGTGGAGAAGCGAAGCCACGGGGTGTTGTCCTGCTCCTTCGACCAGGTGTTGAGCGTCGGCTTTTCGGCGTCCGGAGTCTTGGCACTGGGAATGGGACTGTAGCCCCACTTGGTGGCCCAAATATCGTAGGGGCCGATGCGCGGCACCAGGTCTTCCACGGCGATACCGTCCTCAGGCTGCGCTACATAGTTGAAGCGCGAGTAATCCATGATGGACGGTGTGTGGCCCATCTTGTGGACCCACTCCTTGTCGCGGATTTTGTCGGCGGGGTACATGGCGCTGGCCTTCATGTTGTGCTGGAAGCCGAGGGTGTGGCCCACTTCATGCGCCACCACGTACTCCAGCAGGCGGCCCATCAGGTCGTCCGGCAGCGGAAGCTTTTGCGCACGCGGATCGAGCGGCCCCACCTGGGTGAAATACCAGTCGCGGGCCAGCACCATGACGTTGTGATAGAACTGGATGTCGGCGTTGAGGATCTCGCCGGTGCGCGGATCGGAAATGTGCGGGCCGCTGGCGTTTTCGGTGGTGGAGGGCAGCCAGCGAATCACGGAGTGGCGCACGTCTTCGGGACTCCAGTCGGGATCTTCCTTCGGGGTGGGAGCGAACTTGGCGATGATGGCGTTCTTGAAGCCGGCGGCCTCGAATGCCTCCTGCCAATCTTCGACACCCTTCTTGAGCCAGGGCGCCCACTTGGACGGAGTGGCGGCATCGATGTAATAGACGATGGGCTTGACAGGCTCGGAAAGCGCGGCGCTGGGATCGCGCTTTTCCAGGCGCCAGCGAGCGATGTAGCGGACGCGCTCGGCTTTGTACTCGTCGTGGGTGTAATCCATCTGGCTGGTGGTGAAGTAGCCGACGCGCTCATCGAATAGGCGCGGCATCATGGGATGCTCGGGCAGGCGCACCATGCTGTGATGCAGCACCACCGAGGCGCTGCCGGGACGCATCTGGCCTCCTCCCAATCCGCCGCCTCCGCGACCGCCACCGGCTGCCGCGGCGCCGCCCTGGGTGCGCGTGTAGGTGACGGTAACTTCGGCTTCCACATTCTCGGGATAGGGCGCGATGCGCTCCACGAAGGTGCGGTTCGCGTCGACGCCGGTAGCGCCGAGGCGCTGGCGCGCGCTGAACTCCTGCAGGTCGCTGGTGAAGAAGCGGCCGACCTCAATCACGGGAGCGCCATCTTTGGCAAACGCCGCCACGGGAAACGCCTGGATGATGGAGTCGTTATTGGCGGCCTTGACGGCCATAGAAATCGGGTTAGTAGGATCGGCATTGATGCCGTAGTTCACGTCGAGCAGCAGGACTCGATTCCCTTTCAGCTCCCAGCGCACCACGCGGTCGGCCAGTTGCCCTCCGCCATAGCCGGCGCCAAGTGTGGTCTTGGCGATCTGGGTGTTCCACAGATAGTCGCGGTCCAGTTCCGATTTCGGAATCTCGTAGTAATACCGCTCCTTAATCTGGTGAACGATAAACGCGCCCCTGGCAGTCTTGGCGTCCTTGGTGATCACGCGGTCATAGGGCTGTGGGTCGGGAATGACCGCGGCGGCGCCTGCGCGGCCACCTCCGCCAAATCCGCCTTGCTGCGGGGTCTGGGCCGGGGGCTCATCCTGGCCAGCCAATACGGCCGCGGCGCAGAGGCCCAGGAATAGGGCTGGTAAGCTTCGCTTCATGTGTTGCTCCTTGGGAAAAAGGGAATCGGAGCTTAGTGTACCAAGACACTAATCGTGGGCGCAGGGGAGCCGGCTCCGTCGAGGCGCTATCATAGCGGATCGGGCACGGGAGGTGCGCCATCGTAGTCTGGCTGACAGGTTTGAGTTCGGCGGGCAAGAGCACTTTGGGTGAAGCGCTGGCAGAGCGCCTGCGCGCGCATGGGCAGCGCGTGGAACTGCTGGATGGGGACGTGATGCGGCAGAGACTGTGCCGCGGACTCGGTTTCAGCCGGGAGGATCGCGATGAAAATATCCGGCGGATCGGCTTCGTGGCGGAGTTGCTCGACCGGCACGATGTGATCGCGATTGTCTCGGCGATTTCGCCGTACCGGGCGGTGCGGCAAGAGATTCGGGAACGCATTCCGCGATTCATTGAGGTCTATGTGAATGCGCCATTGGCGATTTGCGAAGGGCGCGATGTGAAGGGTCTGTACAAGCGGGCACGCGCGGGCGACTTACCTGGATTCACAGGGGTCGACGACCCCTACGAAGCTCCCGAAGCGCCGGAAGTGGAGTGTCGCACGGATCTGGAAACAATCGATGAGAGTGTGGGAAAGATTCTGGCAGGAATGGCTAGCCGCGGTTGAGGTTAAATGAACATCTCTTCGTCTTGCGTGGCGGAATCCACGGACGATCTTCGCTGGTGGTGCATCAGCGTGGAGACTGCGGCGGAAATTCCGGCGGCCAGGCCGTTCACTTCGCGCACCGGTTTCATGGCAGCCTTCTTGACTGACTGACCCACTTGCTCCACCTGCTGGACGGTGCTGCCCACTGCATTATCGATCTTTTCGAGGCGCTGGCGAACCAAATCGCCGGCATCGTGGACCAGGTCGCCCACGCGCTCCACCTGCTCACGGGCGGTATGGGCAATGGAGACCGCTTCATCGGCCACATTGGATATCTTGGGACGCGTATCCTGCAGGATGCCGCTCGCATTCTCGGCAAGACCCTTCACCTGCTCGGAAATATCCTTGGCGCGATCGAAAAGGGCAGTTACGCTGGGACGGCTCTCATCTATGATGCGGTTAGTGTTGTCGAGGATGGAATTTACTTTGGGGCGGCTTTCTTCGAGAAAACGATTGGACCCGGCCAGAAGCGCGGTTATCTTAGGCCGACTCTCTTCCACAGTAACGTTGACGCTAGCAGTAAGTGCCTCGGCCCGTTCTACTGCCGGACCGATTTTCGTCATCACGACGTGGGCCTCATCCATCAACGGCCCCATCTTCACGACCATGGGGCCGGCGCGGTCGATGAGGGGAGAGACTTTCGCTTGCATCTTGCGAACCGCGCCATACAGCGCGATGACGACGCCGGCCTGCACCAGAAACGCAATGCAGGCCAGCCCAACGCCAACCGAGATTACGATTCGGAAAAGCTCTTCAGACATGCAGCAACCATTCGCGAAAGGGTCGATTCATTAGCCGCCGCTAATTTTCGCCGACCGTTTCCTGATAGGCGCGTTTACCGGCTTCCATGGCATCCGACAAGGTTTCTTTTTGACGTCCCAGAGCTTCCTTGCCTTTGTCCACCCATTCCGAGGCGGTCTGCTTCATATCGGTGCCGCGCTGCTTAATGAAGTCCGTACCTTCTCCTGCTTTGTTTTTGATGAGTTCGCGCGTTTCGGCTCCAGACTTGGGAGCGAACAACATGCCGATGCCCACTCCAACGCCTAACCCGAGTAAGAAGGCGGAAAGACCGTTCTTGTCCATGTTTATCTCCTGTACATTCGCTTTCAAATCAGCGGCAAAGCCGTCGGCCTTCGCCATTTTCCAGTATACTCCGCATAAGTAACGCACAATGATGCAGAACCGCAAAAACCGTGTCCTGGACGCAGATGGCCTGTGGGGATACGCACTAAAGGTCTTGGGCGGCCGTGCCTGTTCGACCGGTGAACTACACGACAAACTCAGCCGGCGCGCGGAGCACGCCGCCGACATAGACACCACCATCAGCCGCTTGAAAGAGCTGGGCTATCTGAACGACCAACGGTTTGCCGAGGGCTTTGCGGCGTCCCGACTGGCGGGTGAAAAGTTCGGTAAGACGCGTGTGATCCAGGACCTGCGACAGCGGCGCGTGGCGCCCGCGCTGGCCGAACGGACCGTGCAGAAGGTCTATCAGGACGTGGACGAACAGGCGCTGATTGAAGAATGGATCCGCCGTAAATACCGGACCGCGCCGCGCGAGGGACTCTTCGCCGATGAAAAAGACCTGGGCAAGGCTTATCGCAGGCTGTCTCGGGCGGGTTTCCGAACCGGCGAGATTGTGCGAGCTTTGAAGCGCTTCGCTAAGAACCCGGATTTGCTGGACGGGTTCGAGCCTCCGGAGGAAGCGGAGGAATGATTTTGAGAGACTTCACTTACACACCGGACTTCGGGCAAAGGCGTATTCTTCCACTACGCGACCTCCGATCAGATGCTCCTGAATGATTCGCTCCAGCACCGGCGGAGTTGCCGAGTGGTACCAGGTTCCTTCCGGATAGACTACCGCAATGGGGCCCTGCTCACAGATGCGCAGGCAATTGGCTTTGGTCCGATAGACGCGGTCCAGCAGACCTAGTTCCTTCAGGCGGTGTTTGAGATAGTCCCACGCCTCCACGCCGGTCTCTTTGTCGCAGCACTTAGGCTTGGTCTGGTCGGCACACAGAAAGATATGACGCTCGATTTGCGGTATATACAAACCCGCGGCAATTTGGGTTAGATCGGCCATTATTCCATCAGCGCCGCGTGATTAGACAGCACTCCGATTTCGGGAATGGTAATGGTGACCACATCGCCGGGCGCCAGGGCTCCTTCCTGCGGCACGATGATGCCCGTACCGGTCATTACCACCGTCCCGACCGGCACGTGGTTGGAGCGCAGCAGGAACTCGATGAGCGTTTCGATCGTACGATGCAGCTTGTCGAGGCCCACGCTTCCTGCGAAACATTCCTTGCCGTCGCGAACGATGGTGCAGGTCATCACGAGTTTGGTGAGATCCGGCAGCTCGTCGGCGGGGACAATGCCCGGACCCAGCGCGCAGCAGGCGTCGTACATCTTGGACTGCGGCAGGTAGAGGGCATTTTCGCGCTCGATGTCCCAGGCCGAAACGTCGTTCGCAAGGGTGTAGCCGGCGATACGGCCGCGGCTGCCCAGCACCACGGCGAGCTCCGGTTCCGGGGCGGTGAACCGCGAATCGGAGCGGATGCCGATGGCCTGGCCGGGTCCTACGCACACGCGCGCGGTTCCCTTGAAAAAGATCTCGGGGCGAAGTTCGCGGTAGACGTAGGCATACATGCCTTCGCGTGTGCCGTGCTCGGCGTCGCGGAAAGAGGAACTGGCCTCATAGGTGCAGCCGCAGCCATAGACCTCGGGGGGATGGATGGGGAGCCCTGGTGCAACGTCTTCGGCATGGCGGATGGCCAACTGGTCGGCGAGTTTCGAGAGAGGGACATTCTGCAGCTCGGCCCGTTTGATCAGGTCGATCATGGTGTGCTCGGGAATCGGCGGCGCCAGTCCATTTTCCATCACGGACGCAACGGTGGCGCCTTCGTATTTCACTTGTCCTAATAGCATCAGAATTGCACCTTGGGAACTTCGCGCGCGCCGGGCTCGGTTTTGAAATAGGCGTCGTTGCGCGTAAAGCCGGCGATGCCGGCGACGATATTGGCAGGGAACTTTTGGATCTCCACGTTGTAATGCTCCAGGGCTTCGTTGTATTTGCGCCTCTCGACGGCTATACGGTTCTCGGTGCCGGAGAGGTCGTCTTGCAAGCGCAGAAAATTCTCGTTGGACTTGAGTTGCGGATAATTTTCGGTGATGACCAACAGGCGCGACAAGGCGCCCGAGAGCTGATCGTTGGCGGCGATTTTTTCCTCCGGCGTGCGGGCGCCGCCGAGCGCCGCTCGAGCGTCGGCGATGGATTTGTAAACTTCGGTCTCGTGCGTGGCGAAGCCCTTGACGGTATTCACCAGGTTAGGGATCAGGTCGGCGCGGCGCTGCAACGTCACATCCACGTTCGACCATTGCGCATTCACCGCTTCGCGGGCCGTCACCAGGTCGTTCTTCACGCCGTAATATTTGCTCACGCCGATGAGGGCGATCAACACAATCGCGGCGATTGCGATCAGAGCAGCTTTCACGTGTCGTCTCCTATTTCTCCAAGCGGTCTACCGCATCGATGACTTTCGAAATGCCTACGAGGTACTCACCCAATAGCGGAACCGGATCGAGTCCACTTGGTTTGGCCCGATCCTCGCGAACATCGAGTAGCTTCTCAAATGGTAGCGGATCGAAGCCGAACTGTTGGCTGGCCTCCCGAATGACGTCCCGTTTGCGGCCGGGGGCGGCGGCTCCGGCAAGCGCCAGGGCGTGGCGGAACAGAACGCAAAAGGTGGATACGGAATCGAGAAGCAGGCGGCGCGCCAGGTCGGGATCGCCGAGCATTCCGGACGCTTTCTGGCGCAGGCGGAGCAGTTTGGCGCGCAGATCGTGCTCCACCTGGGCACGGTAAAAACAGCGCTCCACCACCAGGCTGGTGACCACGTCTTTGCCGAAGAGGAGCTTGTGATTCTGCTGGATATCGGTGAACTCGATGGGGAAACAGTCGCTGGAGGTCGCCATTTCCTGCTCGCTGAGCAGCAGAGGCGCGGGGCTTCCCTGCTCGCGCCACCAGCGAAAAATCTCGGTGCCGTCAGCCAGTTCGCGCGGGGAGATCTCGCTCAAGACGCACAGCACGTTGTAGTCTGAGAATTTGGGCTGGTGATCGCCGGCAGCGGCAGACCCGTAGAGCACCACCGACACCAGGCGTTCACCGTACGCCTTTTGCAGTTTCTCCAGGAGTTGATTGAGTAACTTGTCCATGAGCACCGCCATCTTACCAGTCGCTGGAAGCGCCGCCGCCACCCGAATCGCCGCCGCCGAACCCCCCGAAGCCATCGCCCGAATCGGAGCCGCCGAAACCTCCGCTGCCGCGGCCGCCCCACGAATCGCGATTCATCATGGAGCCCAGCAGGAGGCCGGGAAGAAATCCACCGCCGCCCCCGCCGCCATATCCGCGTGGACCGCCGGCGCGCATCAGCAGGATGATCAGAAACACTCCGCCGACGATCAAGGGCCAGGGAATGGAATCGGTAGACTGAGGATGCGCCCGCCGCGGCAACTGGGATTGAATCGCCACATGCTTGGCGTTGGCAATGGTGCTGCCGATGGTTTGGGCCGCGGCCATCATGGCGTCGCCGTAATCGCCTTTGCGCAGCGCGGGACGCATTTCGCGCAGGATGCTGCCATCGAAGCCATCGGGCAAAATGGGCTCGAGGCCGTAACCCACTTCCAGGCGGTTGCGCCGATTGTTGACTGCCAGCAGCAGCAGAATGCCCTCGTTCTTGCCTTTTTGTCCCACGCCCCAGGCGCGGAAAATGGTGTTGGCGACGTCCTCAATGGGCTCGCCTTCGAGAGAAGGAATGGTGACCAGGGCCATCTGTGCGCCCGTGGCACGCTCCACCTCGCCGGCGTAAGTCTCAATGCGGGCTTTGCTGTTGGCGTCGACGACGTGGGCGAAGTCGCTAACATAGCCTTGCGATTGGAGCGTTTTCCAGTCCACCGCCCATCCGGCGGAGCAGACCAACACCGCAACGACGCCCAGCCGCAAGCCATTCCTCATCGTTCACCTTCAGTCTACTACGCACACCGATCTGGATAACCGAGCCGCGTATCTGCTAAACTGGAGATTCGTTGGGACGTCGTCTAACGGTAAGACTGCAGCCTCTGGAGCTGCGTATCGGGGTTCGAATCCCTGCGTCCCAGCCAATCCATTCCTCGGCAGTTGCCGGAATTCCTGAAAAATCTGAAGTTGGGCTGTAACGGGAGTGAGATGTTCGCTCCAGGGATCAGCGCATTCGCCGACCAAACCGAAAACAAGCGATCGGCGCGGTAAACTGGACACCGTAAACTGGACGTATGGTCGAAGATGCAGCGGAGTTACTGAACCATGCGTTGAAGCTGCCCCCGGAAGCAAGGGCAGCGCTCGCTGACTCGCTCATCGACAACCTCGACACCGAGGTAGATGAGAACGCCGAACAGGCCTGGAGAAACGAAATCACGCTTCGGGTTCGAGATCTCGACTCCGGCGCGGTTCACACGATCGCCTGGGACGACGTGAGACGGCAACTCCGAAGCCGATTTAACGGCTGATGCCAAGAAATGTTCGCTTCCATCCGGCGGCGATCGAGGATGCACGCGAGGCGGCTGCCTGGTACGCCGACCGAAGCGTTCGTGCGGCAATCCGTTTCCTGGATCGTCTGGTTGAACTCGTAGCCGCTGCCCCCGATAGCTTTCAGGTTTTCGATGCCGGTCTGCGCAGGGCGATATTTCGACGTTTTCCCTTCCACCTCGTCTTTCGCGGACGACACTACCGTCGTCGTTGTCGCGGTAGCGCACGGTAAGAGGCATCCACGATTCTGGCGAGACCGCAACTGAAAGGCCGAACACGACGAGCATTTCGCCCCACGGACCGCTAGCTTGAATGGAGTCCGGAGTTTTATAGAGCACTATTCCTCTGGCAGATGCCGTTGCAGATCGCGCGCGTCGTCCAGAACCCGCACTACGTCAATCACGTCGTCTCCACGGCGCCGGTACACCAGAAAATGCCGGGGCTTTCTGACAATGCCTAAATCGCTTGCCGCGCGATCGCGGCTGAAGGCGAGGTGGTAGGTCCGTATACCCCGTGCCAGATCCTAGCGCTCTTTCGATCCGGGTCGTCCCGGATCGGCAGCGATGTCGCGAATCGCCTGCTTAAGAAGGTCGCGGTAGCGGGCGACTGCGAGCTCGCCGAACCGCTCCAGGATCCAGACCAACGCTTCGCGGATATCGGTCGTTGCGGAAGGCGCGAGGACGATCCGATATCGCTTGTGGGGTTCAGGCTGTGGGGTTCAGGCACGCCGAGTTCTTCTGACAGGGGTCGATGTGGCTTCCTTCCCTAGCTCATCGATGTGCTGCTCGAGTTCATCTATCGAGCTGAACTCCATACCTTCGCCCCGGTCGATCTCTTCCAGGCCTTCCCTAACGGCGCTACGGAGCCATTTCAGCCTGGCCTGATCCTCTCGCTTGGATCGTTCCATGAGCCGCAGCCCCTCGCGCACAACTTCACTGTCATTACCATAGCGGCCGGAGCCCACTTCTGCCTCGATGAATTTGTCGAGATGGTCCGTCAGGTTGATGTTTCGGGTAGGCATACGTCCTTCAATTCAATGCTAACAGGGTTGGCAAGGATTGCCAATCTGAACGCACTCAGGCGAGATCGCATCTCTATCACCCCTTCAGGAACTCTGCCAGCAATCCGTGAAAGTGGTGGACTCCGTTTTCTCTTTTCACTGAGAAGCGTCCTTGCGAATAACTTCGGGAATGCAGGCCTTTCTGCACCGATTCGCAGATCTTGATGTCTTCCTGTTGAATTTCGTCGCTGAAGTCGATGGTCGCTTGCGCTACTTCTCCGCCGTAGGAGAACCATTCGAAGATCGTCAGGGTGCGGTTGGGACCCAGAGGGAGAATGATATTGCTGCTCAGGTTGTCCGGATACACGTTCAGCATGAAGTTGGGGAAGATCCAGTAATATAGCGCGCTACGTTTGGCGTCCTCGAACTGGTAGCGGCGCGGCTCGCCGCTTTGCGCTCGAATGGGCGCAATCTGCGACGAGTAATAACGAAACGTCTCCACGCGGTAGTGGGCGTAATCGAGCTCGCGAAAGAGGCTGGGATGGGCGGCGGGCAGGTGATAGCCCTCCAGGTAATTGTCGATGTAGACCTTCCAGTTGCACTCGATCACGTAGTCGCGGCGGCAGGAAAAGCGCAGACTCCCGATGGGGCATTCCATCTCGGCGATCTCCCCGGGAATGGCGCCGAGCACTTCCTTAAGCGCGGGGGCTGCCGTGTCGAGATTGACGAATACGAAGGGCCCCCAGATCTCCACTTGGTATTGCGGCAGGCAGACCTGCGAGCGGTTCCAATTCTCGACACCATCGAATTCCGGCTGTCCCAACAGGCGGCCGTCGAGAGCGTAAGTCCAGGCGTGGTAGGGACAACGAATCACCGGCGTGGTTCCCTGCCCCTCAGCCAGCACCGAGCCGCGATGGCGGCAGACGTTGGAGAAGGCTCGAAGCGAGCCCGCGGCGTCGCGCGTTACCAGCACGGGCTCACCGACGATGTCGCAAGACAAGTAACTGCCGGGGGCGGCAACGGCATCGGCGTGGCCTGCACATTGCCAGGTACGTCCGAACACCAAATGGCTTTCGGCGTCCAGGATTTGCGGGTCGGTGTACCAGCGCGCGGGGATGGTGGAGGCGCGGGCGAGATCGGGGGTGTAGCTGTAATCGCTAAGATCCATTCCGGCGGTCAGTTTAGCATCGCGGAATGGC
Source organism: uncultured Solibacteraceae bacterium (assembly GCA_963815475.1). Taxonomy (GTDB): domain Bacteria; phylum Acidobacteriota; class Terriglobia; order Bryobacterales; family Bryobacteraceae; genus Sulfopaludibacter. The sequence continues at coordinate 214,435 of CAWFHD010000003.1, forward strand.
GGGTTGAAGGTACCATGGACGGTCCTGCTATTATGGGTTGTCCGCAACACATCAATAACTGGTTTATTATCAATCAGAAACAGCTCTTAGCGTAGCAGTTTCGCGGCGCTTTGGAGGGGACAATGAAGCGTTTGGGATGCGGACTCGCGCGCCGCCGTGTAAAATAGAATTTGTTCCTCTGTCATCGCGCAAAGCGGCCGCGATTCTATCATTTCATTAATCCAGCCGCAGTCAGGAGCGAATCCGTATGGGTATGAAGTCTGGCACCACTTTCAAGAAACGGCAAAAAGAGACCGCGCGCATGGAAAAGGCGCGCGATAAGGCTGCCAAACGGGATCAGCGCAAGGTGGAAAAGTCGAGCGACGCTTCTTCCGAGCCCACAGACGAAGAGTTGATTCAGCAGGCAATGAACCGCCTGGCAACCCTGGACGAGTTGTAGGGTCCAACGCCCCACTCGGGGCCGTATCACCGATTATCGGAATCCAATAGAGACAATTCGGGGCCTGCACGCAGGCGCAGGCCCCGGACTAGTGCGCGCCTATCTGCCCGCTCTCAAGGGGCTTTCGGCGAGAATAAGAACCCATCGAGCCGGAAAACACCTGCGACGCCGCCAGATCTGGCGCGCAGCTCGATGCGGCCCTCCGCTTCCTTAGGCGCGGCATCGCTCAGAAACAAGTAGGTTTTCCCGCCCGGCACGTCCTGCACGGACGGCACCACGTGTTTTCGCATGACGTCGACCAAGTCCCAGACAATGTCCACGCGGTCAGGAGAATGATCGGTAATGCTGTACTGGTAGGCGTACTGCTTGGCGAACTTGGATGCCGTGCATTTCAGGGTGATGTCGACACGGACGTCCTTGCCATTCGCCGCCAGGACCCCTCGAATGGAAGCGGTACGCACACGTGCATCTTCTTCGATCAGGTCGGGATAGCCTTCCTCATGGTTGGCAAGACCTTCCTCTGCCGAATGCCTCATGTTGAGCGAGAGGGAGCGCCCATCGAAATGGAGAGTGGCTTTGATTGCAGCGGCTCCGTCGAAGCAGCACTCCGCCATCTGGAGTTCGCCGCGGAGCGACGCGCGTTCGATTCCAGCTTCCGGGAGGCCGATCTCGAGCGGGGCCTTCGACTCGTTGCGAACCTGGGTGGCGACGCAGAATTTCCCGGGACGCGGCTCGGCTTGATAGGACCGCCAGAGGACCGTGCCCGGCTCGCCGCCCGATTCGTAGGATTTGCCCGGCGGGCACACCTCGGCAGCCCGCAGCATGGAGCACAGCAGGGCCGCGATAGCCAGAAGTCTCACTGCAGTCAATGGTATCCTGGGAGAGCACCCCCGTTTGGATAAACACGCTTGAAAATCGGTTTTGTCAGTCTTGGTTGCCCCAAAAACCTCGTCGATAGTGAAGTGATGATGGGTCAGCTTGTCGCCAAAGGCCACGAGTTGACCACGCATCCGGATCAGGCCGACGTGTTGGTGGTCAACACCTGTAGTTTCATCGATCCGGCTAAGAAGGAATCGGTCGACACCATCCTGGAGATGGCGGAGTATAAGAAAGTGGGCCGTGCCCAGCGCCTGATCGTGGCCGGGTGCCTGGTGGAGCGCTACCGCGGCGATATCCGCAAGGATATGCCGGAGGTGGATGCGCTGATCGGCACCAACGAACTGGAAGGCATTGTGGCGGCATGCGAGGGCTTGGAGTCGCCGGCCAACCCGCTGACGCCATACCTTTATCACGACCTGACGCCGCGCGTGCTGGCCACGCCGCGCCATTTCGCGTACATCAAGATCGCGGAGGGATGCGACCATCCCTGCACGTTCTGCGTGATTCCGCAGTATCGCGGCGCGTTCCGCAGCCGGCGATTCGAATCGGTGATCTCGGAAGCGACGCGCCTGTTCCGGCAGGGCGTGCGCGAGATCAACCTGATTGGGCAGGACACCACCTGCTATGGCGAAGATTTCGGACTTCAGGACGGTCTTGCCGTGCTGCTGGCGCGGCTGGCGGAGATCGATGCCGGCGCACGAAAAGTGGATCCGCTTCCTGTACGCCTATCCCAACAAGGTGACGCAGAAGCTGCTGGACACGATCGCCGAGCATGCTTCGCTGGTGAAGTATATCGATATGCCGCTGCAGCACGCCAGCGCGAACGTGCTAAAGCGGATGAAGCGCGGCGCTTCGGGCGACATTTTCCTGAAGCTGCTGGAGCGAATCCGCCGGACAATTCCCGGCGTGGCCATCCGGACCAGCTTCATCGTCGGCTTTCCCGGCGAGACGACGGCGGATTTCGAAGAACTCTGCCAGTTCGTGGAAGCCGCGAAGTTCGACAATCTGGGCGTGTTCACGTATTCCGATGAGGACACCAGCCGCAGCTTCGAGCTGGACGGTAAGGTGGACGGCCGGAGCATCCACAATCGCAAGCGGCGCTTGATGGCCATTCAGCGCAAGATCGCGCGCAAGCAGAATCGCGGCTTGGTGGGCAAGGAAGTGCCGGTGCTGGTGGAAGGCCTCTCCAAGGAAACCGACCTGTTGTGGGAAGCCCGCATGTCCACGCAGGCGCCCGAGATCGACGGCGTGACTCTGATCAACGATTTCGAAGGCGCCGAGCCGCGTCCCGGCGAAATGCGCCGGCTGCTGATCACGGAAGCGCACGATTACGACGTGATTGGGACGCTGCTGCCGCCCACCGAAGATGCTCCGCAACTCACGCCGGCGCCGCTCATCCACATCGAACCCGCACTCGCACTATGACGTGTCCGATCTGTAAGAAGGAAGTGGACGACAAGAACCCGGAGTTCCCTTTTTGCAGTGAGCGGTGCCGCATTATCGATTTAGGCAACTGGGCGTCGGAGAAGTACGTGGTGCCCGGACCGGAAGAGCCGGAAATTCCGGACGGCGAAGATGAATAAGCGGGCGGCGCGGCTGATCTCCACCTGGTTTGGCTGCGGCTGGTCTCCATTCGCGCCGGGGACGGCCGGATCGGCGGCGGCGATCGCGATCGCGATCGTGCTGCACGAGTACGCCGGCTTTGTCTGGTGGCATTTCCTCCTGATGGCCGCGATCCTGTTCTATCCCGCAGTGGTGGCTGCGACCGTCACATCGCGCGATACCGGCATCAAAGATCCGGGCTTCGTGGTGGTCGACGAGGTGATTGGCCAGTGGATCGCACTGGCTGGAGCGCGCCACTACAACTGGGCGACCTACCTGGCGGCATTCGCGCTGTTCCGGACCTTCGACATCTGGAAACCGCCGCCGGTGCGGCAACTGGAAGCGCTCCCCGAAGGGCTCGGCATCAACGCTGACGACGTGATGGCGGGGATTTACGCGGCACTTGTGTTATTCGCCGCTGGATGGTTCAATCGATAATAGTTTATGCCTCTCCGGAAGTCCTCCGATCCGAGACCCCAAATCTCCCAAGTGACGCCCACGGCGGCCATTGCCGGCGGTGAGCTGCAGATTCGAGGCAAGGGTTTCGTCAAAGCCGACCGGCCCCGCGTCACCATTGGTGAGGTGGGGGCGCCGGTGATTATCGGCTCGGATTCCTTTGTGATCGCCCGCGTGCCTGAGGGCGCCACGGCCGGCGAACTGGTGATTGAAAACGGCCAACAGTCCAGCGATTCCTGGGCCTGCGACATTGGGCTTCTGGTGGCCGAGGGGCTGCATCCCGTGGCCAGTCCGGCGGTCGATTCTTTTGGCAATATCTACACCACCTTTAGCGGATCGCGCGGCCAGAAGGTTCCGGTAGCGGTCCACAAGATCGACCTGAACTTCAACATGAAGCCGTTCATCAACGACATGATGAACGCCACCGCTCTGCTCTTCGATTCGCAGGGCGTGCTTTATGTCTCGAGCCGCTACGACGGCGTGGTTTACCAGGTGACTCCCACGGGCAACATGACGACTTACGTGGAAGGCATGGGAGTGGCCACTGGCCTGGCGTTCGACCGTGAGCAGAATCTCTACGTGGGCGACCGTAGCGGCACGATTTTCAAGATCAGCCCCAACCGCCAGATTTTCGTTTTCGCCACGCTGGAGCCCTCCATCGCGGCTTACCACCTGGCGTTCGGCCCCGACAACTATCTATACGTCACCGGCCCCACCACTTCGAGTTTCGATTCGGTCTACCGGATTTCGCACGAGGGCGAGGTGGAAGTGTTCTATCGCGGCCTGGGCCGCCCGCAGGGGATGGCGTTCGACGACGAAGGCCGCCTATATGTAGCGGCGTCGATCGCCGGCCGCAAGGGCGTGGTTCGCATTTACCCCAATGGGAAGGCCGATCTCTACCTTTCCGGGCCCGGCATTGTGGGGCTGGCGTTTACGCCATCGCGGTCGATCGTGGTCGCCACCACCAATGCCATCTATCGCGTGGACGCCGGCATCAAGGGCTTCCAGCAACTCTGATGCGTTGACATGGACGCTGAAATCATCGCAGTAGGATCGGAAATGCTGACGCCGCAGCGCGTCGATACGAACTCGCTCTATCTCACGGGCGAGCTCAACAACCTGGGCGTGGAAGTGGTCACAAAGTGCGTGATCGGTGACGACCGCGAGCGCTTGTCGGAAGCCGTGCACCGTGCCATCTCGCGATCGGAAATCGTGATTCTGTCGGGCGGCCTGGGGCCAACCGAAGACGATCTCACGCGTGAAGCCGTCGCGCAGGCGATGGACCGCAAATTGGAATTTCACGCCGAGATCGCGGACGCACTGGAAGAGCGATTCCTCCGCATGAAACGCAAAATGGCGGAGGTGAACAAGCGCCAGGCGTTCATCATTCAAGGCGCGGCGATTCTGCCCAACGACCGCGGCACGGCGCCCGGCCAGTGGGTGGAGGAATCAGGCGGAGTGGTGATGCTGCTGCCGGGTCCGCCGCACGAACTGAAGGCGATGTTCGAGCAGCAATGCCTTCCACGCCTGGCGCGGATTGTGCCCAAGCAAGCGATCCGCACGCTGCACATGCGCGTTACGGGGATGTCGGAGTCGGACCTGGACCAGACGATCGCGCCGGTTTACACGAAATACACCAACCCGGTGACCACCATCCTGGCGGCTAATGGCGATCTGCAGATCCACTTGCGTGCGCGCTGCGCCAATGTGGCCGAGGCCGATGCCCTACTGGCGGAGGTGGGCGGCCCCATCGAACTGCTGCTGGCCGACAAGATTTATTCCCGCAACGGCGATCCGCTGGAGGTGGTGGTGGGCGACCTGCTGCGCAAAATCCGGGCGACGGTGTCGGTAGCGGAGAGCGCCACCGGCGGACTTCTTGGCGATCGATTCACCAGCGTGCCGGGCAGTTCGGATTACTTCGTTGGCGGCTTCATCACTTACACGAACGAGATGAAGATGGAACTGTTGGGCGTGCCGCCGGAGATACTCAAGGAGTTCGGGGCGGTGAGCAAAGAGACCGCGGAAGCGATGGCAGTGGGCGCGCGCCGGCGCACCGGTTCCACCTATGCTTTGTCGATCACGGGCGTGGCCGGACCCGCTTCGGGCGGCGAGAAGGCGCCGGTGGGGTCGATGTACGTGGGCATCGCCGATGCCGCGGGAACGCACGTGGCGCACCGCCAATACATTGGCGACCGGACGCGGATCCGCGTGTTCACCTGCCAGATGGCGCTCGATGTGTTGCGCCGTCGGATGCTGGGAAAGCTGTAGAGAAAGCTCTTCCGCTCAGAAGACGAATTTGGCGGCCATTTGAATCTGTCTGGGCGCGGCCGCGTTTACTATTTGTCCAAAGCCTGCGCTGGAAATGTTTCCATTCACTGCCGCCGCGCCATAGAACTGGGCGTGATTGAAGACATTGAACGCTTCCCAGCGCAATTCGAGGGACCGGGACTCGCTTAGGCGGACGGTCTTGCGCAGTGCGACATCGAAGTTGAGCATGCCGGGACCGTAGAAGAATCGCCGCGCTGCCGTTCCCAGGCTGCCTGGATCCGGAAGATTGAAGAGTGCCGTGTTGAACGCCGGCCTCCCGTTGCGCGGATCGGTATTGACCGCCAGATTGCCGGGCGTGTAATCGGGAGTATCCACGCCGTTGTTGTTGATGCCGTTCGGGATGGTTCCCAGCAGCGAAGTGTCGTTGTTGTTGTACAGCGTCACGGGAAGACCGGTGCTGAACCGCGTGATTCCGGAGAGCGACCAGCCGCGCACCGGCAGCTTCCAGCTATAGCTAGCGACAAAGTTGTGGCGCATGTCGAACGCGGAGGGAGCGCGGCTTAGTCGCGGGTCGAGTGGATTGACCGCTTCCGACAGGCTGGACGACAGATCGATCGACTTGCCGTAGGTGTATCCGGCCAGCAGGTCGAGCGCGCGGCTGGCGTGGTGCAGGGACACCTCGAAGGCATTGTAGTTGGAGTTGCCAATCGTCTTCTGATAGGTAACGGCAGCGAACTGCGCGCCGAAGGGTCCGTTGCGCGTCCCCTGAAACGTCTGGCCCGAGGCGGCCACGAACGTGCCGCTCTCGCCGAACGGGCCACAAGTGGCGGTCCCCGGCATCACATCCGCGGGTTGGCTGAGGCTCAGACACAAGGCCGGATTGCCGGGGTTCGCGGAAATCAACACCAGTAAACGATGCGCCTGGCTCCCCACGTAACTCGCGGTCAACACCGTATTCCGCGCCGACTTCGCGCTCCACGGATAGCGTGTAGCTCTCGCTGTAGGGCGTCACATTGCGGTGATAGAACGATGGCACTCCCGTAATCGGAAGGTATTGGGACCAGTCCACCGATGTATTGGGATTTCTGACGGAGGCGCCGCTCGCCGGAATCGGCTCCGGGAAACGTTGTCCAATATCCAGGCCGCTTGCCGCTGTAATGAAGGGAGTGGCGAATAGAGGCGGCGCGAAGCTGTCGTAATCGTAGCCGTAGGGCGGATTGGCGCTCATGATGCCGGCCGACAATCCTTCGAAGGCGGTGTAGAAGAGGCCGAAGCCCGCCCGGACACTGGTCTTCGCGTCGGGTGAAAAGGCGAGGCCCAGTCGAGGAGCGAAGTTGGTTTGGCTGGCCGGCGCCAGCGTGTCGGGAACTCCTGGATCGCCGGGAAAGACCAGGCCCTGCGGCGCGCCGGGATAGACAACCGATTGTTGCCCGGGCACCAGCGTCTGGAGCTGGTTGTACTTTTCGCGCCAGGGCGGCAGCAGATCCCAACGCAGTCCGAAGTTGAAGGTAAGGTTGGGCCGGATTTGCCAACTGTCCTGGCCGTAAAGCCCCGCGTATCGGTTGCGGAGGTAGAATGCCTTGGAGTCGCCTTGCGCGTAGCTGCTGGCAATTCCCAGCAGGAAATCGGCAAAATCCGAACCGGTTTCGGTTCCCTGAAACATGAACGAACCGTTGTAAATCGCGTCTGGACGAATGTTCACCTGGTCCAGATGAAGGCTCGCACCGCCTTTGAGCGTATGCTTCCCGGCTACTTTGGAAAAGTTGTCAGACCATTGAAAGGTGTTGTTTGCCTGAGCCGCGCCGGTGGTATCGACACCGATAGTGAAATCGTTGAAGGCGACATTTTCGATGCCTTCGATTTTGGGGGCCAGCGCCACAATCCCGGCTTTGCCCGCAGGATCGACGAACCCCTGCGAAGCTAGCGACGGGCCGACGCCCCCGACCGGCTGTCCCACATTGTTCGCAGTCCGCATATATCCAAGCCGCAATTCGTTGACTGCCGTGGCTCCGAAGGTGCTGGTGAGGCCGAGCGTGGCAAGCTGCCCGCGGCCCAGGGTCCTGGCGTTAAATCCGGGTACGTTGGCGCCTCCCTGTGCGGTGGGATACGGGTCGTCGAACGAGTAGTCATCCGAGAAGTAATATGCCGAAATGCTCCCCCATCGCGTGTTACTGTCGATCCGGATCGCTCCTTTATCGTCGCGCAGGCTCTGATTGGAGGCCGACGTGGAGAAGGTCGTGCTGCCCTGGTTGGGCACGGGAATGGATGGCAGGAGCGCCACGGCCGGGGCGGACCAGACCCGCCGCGGGATCTGCGCGTTGGGAAAGACGCACTGCGCCGTAGTCACGCATCCGGCCGAGTAGTAAGGCTCGCCGGCACGAACCGCAAACCCAAGCTTGCTTGAAAGCAGACCGGCCCAATACTGTCCGTTGACGGTGCCGGTTAAAGAGCTTGCGACGTCCCCGAAGTCGCCAGCGCGGTTCTGCAGGGAGGGAACGGAGATAAGTCCCGTTTCAACGCCTTGCGTCATGCGTGTGCCCTGGTAGTCGGCGAACCAGAAGGTGTTGTTCTTGCGGATGGGACCACCTGCAGAGCCGCCGAACTGGTTCCGGTCGTAGAGGGCTCGCTCGGCCGCGAAGTAATTGCGGGCGTCCAGCGACGTATTGCGCAGGAATTCAAATGCACTGCCGTGCATCTGGTTGGTTCCGGATTTGGTGGTGACCAGAATCTGCCCACCGCTATAGTTGCCATACTCGGCATCGAAGTTGCCGGTGAGCACGCGAAGCTCCCGGATGGAATCCAGGCTGGGCACAATGGCCGCGCCCATGTTGAAGTCTTCCTCCGCGGCACTGCCGTTGACGGTGAAACCGTTCGCGGTCTCCCTCTGGCCGCTCACCGACAGGTTTCCCGGATTGAGATCGCCAGATGGGGGCGCGCTGGTGCAGCCCGACATGACCACCGCGTTCGGCTGTTGCGAACTAGCGGGTATGACGCCTGGCTGCAGCGCCAGCAGATCAGTGAAGCTGCGGCCGTTCGCGGGGATGTCGGTCATTTTGGCACTGCCGATGTGCGCTCCCAGCTGGGTGTTGGTGGTCTCCATCAGGGGCGGCGCTTCGGTCACGGTAACCGCCGTGGCCTGCTGCATGAGAGTCAATTCGACGTTGACGCGCAATTCCCGGTCACTCGTTACTTCCAGCCCTGTCTGCCGATAAGGATTGAACAGTGGCTGTTCGATCCGCAGCTCATAGCGGCCAGACGCAAGCGCGGAAAAGGTGTAGATCCCGTCGGCGTCGGTGAAGGCCTTTAGGATGGCGCTGGTCTCGATATTGCGAACTACCACAACGACCTGTGGCATCATGGCGCCGCTGGGATCGGTGACCGTGCCTGCAATGCCGCCGCCTGCGCCGGCGGCGATCGAACGACCAATGAGGGCCAATCCCAGAAGCAAGCGGCGTACGCCATACGGTAGTCATTCCAATTCCTTCTCACTGTAAAGAATATTCAGCTCTTTTTAACTGAAATAATAGTTTACTGCAAGTCAGTTGCAACTGCAAGTCCCAAAATGCAATATTTTGCGTAGGTTTCTATGCAAGAATGGCAAACCGTTTGCTTAAACGCTGGACGCGGATGCGGCTACCTGTTAGAATCCCCGATATATATGAAAGGCAACCCGAAAGTCATCGCCTCGCTGAATGAGGCCTTAAAGGAAGAGTTGACGGCGATCAACCAATACTTCCTGCACGCCGAGATGTGCGAGAACTGGCACTACGACCGGCTTGGCTCCTTCATCAAGAAACAGTCGATCGATGAAATGAAGCACGCCGAGGCGATCATCGAGAGGATCCTGTTCCTGGATGGGACGCCCAACCTGACGGAGCCGATGCAGCTCAATATTGGAGCGAACGTCAAAGAGCAACTGCAAAGCGATCTCAAACTGGAGATCGGCGCTGTGGCGATGTACAACCGCTTCGTTCAGATTGCGCGCGACGAAGCCGACAACGCCTCTCGCGAACTCTTCGAACGTCTGCTGAAGGATGAAGAGGAACACGTGGATTGGCTGGAAGCCCAGGTCTACCAGATTGGCGAGATCGGCTACGAGCGATACCTCAGCCAGCAGATCAAAGAACCGAAGTAGACTCGCCCCGTTACTCCGGCAGCGGCTTTCCCTTGGTTTCGGGCGCGAATGGGAGAGCCGCCATGCCTACCAGAAAGACCAGGCACATAGTCACTCCGGCGTAGCGCAGGGGTTCGGGATAGCCTTTGAAAACATCGCGCGTCAGCAGGCCTAACGTGAAGGGCCCGGCAGCCGCCACCATACGGCCCACGTTGTAGCAGAAGCTGGTGCCGGTGCTGCGCAGGCGAGTGGGGAATAACTCCGGCAGATAGATGGCATAGCCGCCGAACAGCGCGAGTTGGCAGAAGCCCATCATGGGGATCATCCACAGCATGTCACCGATGCTCTTGAGGTTCCAGAATGTATACGCCGTCATGAACATGGCGGCGACAAAGCTCACGCCGAACGCCTTCTTGCGATCGAGCCACTGCGACAGATAGGTATAGCCGTAGACGCCGAAGAAGCCGCCCAGGTTCTGCAGCAGCGATGTCACGCCAATCCAGATATCCACCTTGCCAGCCAGTTCCGAACCGGCGAAGCCCTGCGCGGAGAACGATTTTTCCAGCACCGGGCGAAACAGATCGTAGCTGAAGAAGCCGATGCCCCACAACCCAACGACACCGGAGAAGGCCAGCAGCAGGCCGACGATGGAATTGCGGCGCCAACGCGGGTCGCCTAAGAGATCGGCGAAGGAACCCATGCGCTTCTTCTCAGCGCGCGACTTGAGCCACTGCTCCGGCTCCTTCAGCTTCTTGAAGATCACCAGAGCCAGCGGCGCGGGCAGCGCCCCGGCCAAGAACATATAGCGCCAGGAAGAATGGATAGTCCCATAGCGAACCATCTGGCCGAGCACAATTCCGACCACCGCCGCCATCATATTACCGACCGCCGAAAACGCCTGCACCATCCCGAGCGCATAAGGGCGCGCACGTTGCGGCACCACTTCGGCAACCAATGCGACGCCGACGGCGAACTGTCCGCCCACACCGAAACCGCAAAGAAAACGGTACATGCTGAAATCGAAAACGCTGGTGGAGAAGACGCTCAGGCCGGTGAAGAGGGTGTACGTGAGGATGGTGAGCATCATGGTCTTGGCACGGCCGATGCGGTCACCCAGCACGCCGAAGAGGATTCCGCCCAGCGCCCAACCCACCAGGAATACCGAAGTGGCCCAGGCCGCCTGTTGATCCACCACGCCTGGAGTGGCATGGCCGCCCAGCAATTCGCGGATGGCCGGCTTGCGCGCCAGATTGAATAACTGCTGCGCCATGGTGTCAAACATCCACCCCATGATGGCGACACTCAGCACGAACCAGTGGTACCGCGTCAGTTCGCGATACCAGACATATTTGCCGGAATCCGCAGCGGGGCCCGAGGAAAGATTTTGGGACATGAAAGTGCTATTGTTTCACACCTCCTTGACGATCGGCGACGGCAGTTGCGGCGCGTGGCCGCGTTTGTACACCAGGATAGTGCGGCGGAACTCCATCACTACAGTGCCATCCTGCTTGAAGCCGACGGTCTTGACCATCACCAGTCCCATGTGCGGACGCGATTTGGATTCGCGTTTGCTCAGCACTTCGGTCTGCGCGTAGATGGTGTCGCCTTCGAATACCGGCGCGGGCATGCGCACTTCGTCCCAGCCGAGGTTGACGGCGTTCGCCGACACGTCAGCGACCGACAGGCCTGTCACCAGCGCGAGTGTGAAGGTGGAATTCATCAGAGGCTGTCCAAACTCGGTCTGCGCCGAATAATGGCGGTCGAAATGAATCGGGTTGGCGTTCACCGTCAGCAGGGTGAACCAGGTGTTGTCCGTGGCAGTGACAGTGCGGCCCAATGGGTGGCGGATCACCTCGCCCACTTCAAAATCTTCGTAGCTTCTCATTTCTGCTTCTCCAAAATGGTTCGCGCCATGCGGATGTTGGCCGCATCGATCATCTTGCCGTTCCAACTGGCCGAGCCACGTCCTTCGGCGACGGCCCGCTCGTAGGCCTCCACGATTTCACGCGCGTGCGCCACTTCCGCGGCGGTGGGCGAAAAGATCGCATTGGCGGTTTCCAACTGAGCGGGATGAATGCACTGTTTGCCATCGAACCCCATGGCCCGCGCGATGCGACAACTCCGTTCAAAGCCTGCCGTATCCTTATATCCCGCGTACGGGCCGTCGATGGCGCGCAACCCGTTGGCGCGGGCGTGCGCGACGATGGCGTGCATCACGGCATGCCAGCGATGACCGGGATAGAGCGCATCGTGCTCGTCCGCTTCTCCGATGTTGGCGAGCGGCATGCGCATGGAAGCCGCGTAATCGCCGGGCCCGAAGATGAGCGCTTCCAGCCGGGGGGACGCTGTGGCGATCTCGCGGATGGAGACAAACCCCGCCGCCGTCTCGATCTGTGCTTCGATACCGATCCGATTGGGGAAGCCGCGGTGCGCCTCGATCTGGCCGAGCAGGATGTCTACGAAAGCCACGTCCTTAGCGGCGCCGGCTTTGGGGAGCATGATAAGGTCGATGCGATCGCCAGCGGCTTCCACCACTTCGATGAGGTCGCGGTAGGCGAATGGCGTGTCAAGGCCGTTGATGCGGAGCATGCGCAGGCGCGGCCCGAAATCCAACTCACGGAAGGCGCGGGCGGCATTGGCGCGGCCGGCGGGCTTTTCGGTGTCGGGCACGGAATCTTCCAGGTCGAGACAGACCGCGTCGGCGGCGCTGGCGACAGCCTTCTCAATCATCGACCAGCGAGCGGCCGGGACGAACAACATGGTGCGTTCCATTTTCATTGGCATTACTTGACCGACTCCCTTACGGTCGCGGCTCGGAGAGTTCCCTCAAGATTTCTTCGGTATGTTCGCCCAGCGCAGGCACGGCTCCCATGCGAGGCGGCGCATTTTGCAGATTGTGCGGCGGCAGCAGCGCGGCGATCGGACCTACCGGTGAATTCACTTGCGCCCATCGGGCTCGCGCTTGCAACTGCGGATGGCTTGCCACCTCGGCGACATCGTTAACCGCTCCGTTGGCGATTCCGGCTTTTTCCAGGCGCTCCAGGATTTCGCTTTGCGTATGTTGCGCGAAGGTGCTTTCGATCAGCGCTTCCAACTCCACTCGATTCTCCAGGCGCCGCGCATTTCCGGCGAACCGCGCGTCTTCCGCCAGCGCCGACATTTCGAGCACCTGCTCACAGAAGCGCCGCCATTCGCGTTCGTTTTGAATGGCAAAGATCACGGGTCCATAGGCGCCGTACGGCGCTACCATGTTGTGGCGGAGGCCAGCGCGCCCCGGAATCGTGCCGGTTCCTTGCCATGAGTAGAGCGGCGGCATGACCCACTCGGTGAGACACTCCAGCATGGAAATATCGATGCGTCCGCCGCGCCCGGTTTGGCCGCGCTGCAATAACGCCGCCAGGATGGATGAGTAGGCATACAGACCGGAGCCGATATCGGCGATCGAAATTCCCACTTTCGCCGGCTCGTCGGCCGAGCCGGTGAGGCTGACGACGCCCGATTCCGCCTGCACCAGCAGGTCGTAGGCTTTTTTGTCGCGGTACGGACCGTCGGGTCCGTAGCCCGAAATGCCGCACCAGATCAGGCGCGCATACTTTTCCGCCAGTTGGTCATAACCGAACCCGAGACGCTCCACGGCGCCCGGCGCCAGATTGTGAATCAGCACATCGGCGCGCTCGACGAGCTTGGCAAACACTGCGCCATCGCCTTCCTGCTTCAGATCTAGCGCGATGCTGCGCTTGCCACGGTTCAGCCACGCGAAGTACGCCGAGAGTCCGTGCAGCGCGCCATCGTAGGCGCGCGCGAAATCGCCGCCATCGGGCCGCTCCACCTTCACCACGTCGGCGCCCATATCGGCAAGCTGCCGCGAGCAGAAGGGCGCGGCGACCGCCTGCTCCAGCGCCACTACGCGAATACCGCTCAACGGAAGCTGTTGGTCCATGACGCCTCAGAACGACCGCGGCATGCCCAGCACATGCTCGCCGATATACGACAGAATCAGGTTGGTGGAGACCGGCGCTACCTGGTAGAGCCGCGTCTCGCGGAACTTACGTTCCACGTCGTATTCGGCGGCGAAGCCGAAACCGCCGTGGGTCTGCAGGCAGACGTTGGCCGCCTCCCACGAGGCATCGGCCGCCAGCATCTTGGCGATGTTCGCTTCTGCTCCGCAGGGCGTGCCGGCGTCGAACAGTTGTGCGGCTTCGTAGCGCATCAGGTCGGCGGCTCGCACGTTGGCGTAGGCGCGCGCGATGGGAAATTGCACGCCCTGATTCTGCCCGATGGGCCGGTCGAAGACCACTCGCCCCGAGGCGTACGCCCGCGCCTTTTCGGTGAACCAGAAGCCATCTCCGATGCACTCCGCCGCAATCAGAATGCGCTCTGCATTCATGCCGTCGAGGATGTAGCGGAAGCCCGAGCCCTCTTCGCCAATCAGGTTTTCGGCTGGGATTTCGAAATTGTCGAAGAAGACTTCATTGGTTTCGTGATTCACCATATTACGAATGGGAACCAGAGTGAGACCGCGTTTGGCGCCGCCTCGGAGGTCCACCAGGAAGACCGAGAGGCCATCGGTTTTGCGCTTCACTTCAGGCAGCGGTGTGGTGCGGGCCAGCAGCAGCATGAGGTCGGAATGCTGTACACGCGAGATCCAGACCTTTTGCCCATTCACAATGTAGCGGTCCCCCTGCTTCACAGCGACGGTCTTGATTTTGGTGGTGTCGGTGCCGGTGGTGGGTTCGGTGACCGCGAAGGATTGCAGACGCAGTTCGCCCGACGCGATCTTGGGGAGATAGCGCGCCTTTTGCTCTTCCGATCCGTGGCGCAGCACCGTGCCCATGATGTACATCTGCGCGTGGCATGCGCCCGAGTTCGCGCCGGACCGGTTAATCTCTTCGAGGATCACGGACGCTTCGGTGACACCCAGCCCTCCGCCGCCGTAGTCGGCAGGGATCAGCGCCGCCAGCCAACCGGCTTCGGTGAGAGCTTTGACAAACTCCTCGGGGTAGCCCGCCTTCTCTTCCACGCTCTGCCAATATTGTGGGGTGAACTGGTTGCACAGTTCGCGCACTGCCTGGCGATACTCCTCAAAGAGATGAAACCGCGGGTTGATGTCTTTCATAGAATCTGCGAAAAGGCTTGGGCCATATCGTCACATGCGTCGAGAGTCTCCACGGCCTCGACGGCGCGCCGCACGGTCTCCTGGCCGAAGTGCGGCGCCACCAAGGCGTGGAATTTGGCCTGAAGTTCGGCGGTGGAGACGGGATTTTCGGGATTGCCGCGGGGATAGTCGGCGCCACCGCGGACCACCTCACCACTGTCCAGCGTGATGGTGACGCGCGCAGGCCACGCCGAAGGATACTTTCCGGTGAGGTCGCAGGCAACTGTCACATGGGTGCGCTTCAGCAGTTCGGCGATGGGGCCATCCGCCGCGAAACGGTCGGGCGCGAACTGCTGCAGGCCCACTTCACCTTCGGAGAGCGCTGCCGCCACGCAGTACGCGATGCTGAATTTCGCCTGGTAAGGCGTGCAAGGAGACATGCCGCTCACAATCTCGAAACCCGGGCCGTACATTTCGATGTGGATGCTCCGGATCTTCTCCGGCGTCCGCAACTGCAGGGCAGTGTCGATCGCCGTGTGAGTGTGGCCGCAGCAGGAATGCAGCTTGAAGCAGTTTTCCGAGATCTTCCAGTGAGAGCCGAGCCCATCGGTAATGCGCGAGGCGTCGTGCTGCTCGCTCATGGCGCGAAAAAATCCGCGTTCGCCTTCCAAAATTCGCGCCGCGCCCGTGAAGCCGGCGCATGCAAGATCGGCCGCCAGCACCCCGTTCATGGCGGCCTTTCCAGGATGCAGATGCTTGCTCATGGAGCCATCGGCATTGAACTCCCAGAGCCCCGCGGCCTGCGTGCCGGCGCTTCCGAGCGCATCGCGCATCTGAGCGGCACTGAGTTTCATCAGCGACCCGGCCGCGGCGGCCGCTCCGAACGTGCCCGCCGTGCCAGTTGGATGCCAGAAACGATAATGACTCGGATTGACCGCCTCGCCGATGCGCAACGCGGCTTCGTAGCCGACGGCAACCGCCAGCAGAAACGCGCGGCCATTAGCATGTTCGCGCTCCGCCACCGCCAGGGCCGCCGGGATGATGGGCGCCGCGCCGTGCAGTGTGGAGCCCTTGTGCACGTCGTCCAATTCGAGGATGTGGGATGCGACTCCGTTCGCGAATGCTGCCGCGACGGCGACCCTCGGCCCCACCCGAAAACCGAGGCCTCTTCGGAAGCGCCGAACGTGGCCGCGATGCGTTGGGCGATGCGCGCCGGCCCTTCCAGCGAGCCCGCCAACGCCGAACCGAACCAATCGAGCACAGTGCGCCGCGTGTCCTCGATCACCGCGCCCGGCATATCGTGGGGGCGCAGCGAAGCAAGGGTTTCAGCCAGCAGCGCGGTCACCGGTTCGGGCATTGCTTCCATTATCCTCGCAGCGCTCGAATGGCGCCTTCGTAGGCTAGCGCGTTCACTCGCGCGGCAATCAACACAGGGCCGGGGGCTGCAGCAGTTTCGCGAAGGCAGGCGCTCAGTTCGGCTTCGGCGGAGGCCTGCCGCGCCGTCACGCCGAGCGCCGCTCCCAGAGATTGCCAGTCGATGGCGCCGATGGTCACACCATCGGTGCGGTATCCGCGCTGCACCTGCTTGACCTTGATCAGGCTCAATTCGCCGTCATCGAACACCAGGATGCGCAGCGGCAGCTTTTCCCGCGCGGCAGTGCGTAATTCGCCGAGGCACATCAGAATGCCGCCGTCGCCGGTGAAGGCGACCACTGGCCTCGATGGATCGAGGAGTGCCGCGCCGATGGCAGCGGGCAACGCGAATCCCATCGTGGAAAGTCCATTCGAGATCAGCACGCCCGACGGCTCCACGGCAGGCCAGAACGACATCACGGGGAACATGTGCGCACCCGCATCCACGGTGGCGCGCGCGCCGGTGTAGGTGTCCGCCGCCAGTTCGACTACACGATGCGGCAGAATCCCCACGCCATCGCAGTACACGCGCATGCGCTCGCGCTGCTCTGCTGCCAGTTCCCGCACCTCGGCGGCGTCCCATTCGGACGGCTGCAGCGCTTTCTCCAACTGCGCGGGAGCGAGCCGGATCATCTGCTGCGGCCAGGTCCACGGACGCGGCAAGAGTTCCACGTCATCCAAGCCCACGGCCACGAACGCGTCGGCGCGGCGCAGAATCTCGCGTTCCAGCGATCCATTGGTGAGGATGCCGCCGAACCAGGGGTGACGGTCGGGCACCACGCCCTTGGCTTTGTACGTCAGGAGCGCGGGAATGTGGAACCGTTCGCAGAGATCGGCGATGCCGCTGGCGCGGCCACCCAGACCGATCAGCAACAGGGGGCGCTTCGCGTCCACTATTACGGCGGCATCGTCCGGCACTCGGGGGCTCGGCCCAGCGACCTCGTCTTCAGCATCCGCCGATGTCACGTCTGTCGACACGTCGAGGTGGACCGGGCCATCAGTGGCAGCATCGAGCGCGCGGGTCAACGTCGCGGTGACACTACCGCGCTCCAGGCGGGCGGTGAACTTCACGATCGGCGCGAACATTGCGCTCTGCGGCAGCGCCTGATGTCCCGCGCCGGCGGCGGCCGGATCGCTATGGCAATCGGTGATTGCGATCAACGGAACGCGATCGAGATACGCTTGCGCGATTCCGTTCATCAGAGAGGCGGCGCCCGGGCCGAGCGTGGCAATGCAGGCTCCGGGCTTGCCGGTGATCTCGGCCTGCGCCGCGGCCATGAAGGCCGACGCCGTCTCGGTATGGGTCAGTGTGAACGGCAAGCCGGCCTTCCCGGCAGCCTCAATCAAATCGGCGTTGCTGCCGCCTCCCGGCATGCCGAAGAGGCGCTGCACGCCCGCCCCGTGCAACGCCGCAACGATGATGTCCGCATTGGTCCGTCGAACCACTTCCCAAGGGTAACTCAGTGCGGGCCGGCGGCAAGATCGCCGCGCGTTTTTGTGGTCTGATGGACCCATGTACCTGCAGTGCAGGCCGACTCTTCCGCTCGCGCCGTATATCGAAACGCTGTGGTATTGCGAGGGCTATCAGGCCACGCACCGGCGGGAGCGAGTGCTGCCCAGCGGACGATTTCAACTGATAATCGACCTTGCGTCACAGTCGACGCCGGCCCTGCTGATCGGGATGCGCACCGGATACGAGATTCTCGAAACCGCCTGGCTGCAATCTATGATGGGAGTGGTTTTTCGTCCGGGAGGCGCGCGGCCGTTCTTCGACACGCCAGCGGACGCGCTCTACAACCAGGCAGTGCCACTCGATTCGATCTGGGGATCGGGCAGCGCTGGTTTGCGCGATCGCTTGCTGGAATCGGCGAGCCCGTCGGGAAGACTCGGAATTCTGAATTCGGAATTGCAACGGCGGTTGGAGCGGGCCGAACTGCATCCAGCCGTGCAATATGCGCTGGGAGTGTTCAGCCACGATACGCACACGCGCGGCGTGATTGAGATCGCACGGGATGCGGGGCTCAGCCGCCGCCGATTCGC
Source organism: uncultured Solibacteraceae bacterium (assembly GCA_963815475.1). Taxonomy (GTDB): domain Bacteria; phylum Acidobacteriota; class Terriglobia; order Bryobacterales; family Bryobacteraceae; genus Sulfopaludibacter. The sequence goes on from CAWFHD010000003.1 coordinate 232,741, forward strand.
CGGACTGTTCCGCGAGCAGGTGGGCTTGCCGCCAAAACTCTATTGCCGATTGCGCCGCTTTCAACAGGTGGTGCGGCACGTGGCGTCGGGAGCTCCGGTGGATTGGGCCGAAGTGGCGCTCGCCGGCGGCTACTACGACCAGGCACACATGGCGCACGAATTCCGCGAGTTCTCCGGAGTGTCGCCAGGCGCGTGGGCGGCGAGCGACCGGCCATTTCAGAATCACGCCATCCTGGACTGAGCATTTCCCATTCTTACAAGACGGCACCGTGCCGCCTCTGCGATCCTGTGTGCATGCCTGAACCGACAAACACTCGCAGCACTGTGATACCGGGGATGATGTATCGCAACGCGCCGGCGGCCATCGAATGGCTTTGCGGCACTTTCGGATTCGAAAAACATGCCGTCTATCCAGGGGAGAACAACACCATTATGCACGCCGAACTGACTCTGGGCGGCGGCATGATGATGTTGGGTAGCCTGAAGGATGGGGAGCCTGTCCTCCAAAGCGTGAGCCTGATCGTGAAGGACGCCGACGCGGTCTACGCGCGCGCGAAGGCCGCCGGCGCGGAGATTGTGCTCGATATCGAAGACAAGAATTACGGCGGACGCGGCTTCTCGTGCCTCGATCCGGGCGGACATACGTGGAATGCCGGCACTTACGACCCTTGGGCCCCCAAGTGAGGCTAAGCCATTACTGCACTGTGAAGAACTTGGTGGGGCTAACCTTCTGGCCGCTGGCCCGATCGGTGATCGCCATTCTGAGCGTGTAGTTGCCGGGCGGCAGATCCTTGAGGTCGATGCGTTGTTCGATGGTCGTCTGGCTGGCCGACGCTCCCGGAATGGCCGCAATCTCGCCGGCGGATTCGTACATCTTTTCGTTGCTGCCGGCGCGCAGGATCTCACAGGTCACCTGACCATCGGGCGCCTGACCGGCGAAGTGATAGACGTTGAGGTAGACGCCGAGTTGATCGCCGCGATGAAAGACGGCGTCGACGCGCGGCCGCACGGTGGAATCGCCCAAAGCGAACTGCCCAGCTCCGATGGTGTTCCGGGCAGAGCGCGCGATTCGATCGGCAAGCACGATGCTGCTGGTTTGCAAGCGCCCCTCCTGGAGACGCGGCACGTCGAGCGCGACTTCGTAGGTCCCCAGGTTGTTGCCCACCAGGTCGCGCGCCGCGATGTCGAGGCGGTACGTGCCGGGCGGCAGCGGAATGCTCTTGTTGTACACCGATTTCCGCTGCGCCATGGCTTCCAGCATGCTTTCCGGGTTGGAGGCGGTGATGGTTTCCTCAAACGATGTCACCGTGCGCTTCGTCATGGTGCGGATGATACCGAGCACGTTCACATCAGCTCGCTCCATGCCATCTTTGGCGCGAAACTGCAGGTCGCGATTCTCGAACTGCACCGTGACATACGCCAGCGTGGAAGCTTCGGTGACGGGGATGAAATCCACGCGGACTTTCATGGGCAGCAGATTGTAGCGTACGTTGGAGGAGATCACCGCATCCAAATCGCGCATTTTGATAGTTGGGGGAGCGAATATTTTGCCCCATTGCTCAAGCCGGGTAAAGAGGTTCGTCGCCTCGCTTCCACCGAAGGCGGAATTGGTGGCGACACCGCTGATGCGGTCCGCTTTGGTCGATTGCCCCATCTGCTCGGCCCACGTAAGGCCGGCATTCGGCACATACTTGAGAGCATCCTTCTCGGAGGGATCGATCGTATAGCGATATTCGCCCGACATAGAGGGATCTACGAACTCCATGGTGATGTTGTCGCCGATATTGTCCAGGTGGCGGTAGCGCCAGATCTCGAAGGGAAAGGTGCTGGTGATCCCGCCGCCTTCACTCGCAGGCCTGTCGTAGGAGCCGCCAGACGAGTGCGACTCATTTTCGTCGGGCGCCCCGAAGACGATGTAGATGTGGCCACGATCGGTCTTCCACCCGGGGATGCCCGAGGCGTAGTGTTCATTGGCGTACGCGATCCGCCGGTAGTGCTCTTCCTTGAACTCATTCTCCACGGTATCGGGCGTAGGGTCGCGACGCTGCCAGAACGCCTCGATGAAGTTTTCGCGCTCCTCATCGGTGCGGAGGCGATTGAACGCAGTGCGCTCCTCGTCAGTAATGATGTAAGCCACGTCGACGTCGCGCCACTTATCGTAAGGAGTGCGGAGTTCCTTTTGTAACTGAATGTCCCGCTTCTTTTGCTGCCTGGGTGTTAACTGAAATGCCGGCAGCTCCGCCGCCAGCACCAGACACAGGATCGATATCGTCTTCAAGCGCCACCAGCCTTCTTGGACAGGGCTTGGGCGATCTCAATGTTAAGTCGAATTGCGGGCGCTGACAATTGTGAATGTCAGATACAGTGTGAAGGGGAAAGTGGGGGGGGACGCGAAGAAGAGCCGGTGGGCTCTTCTCCGCGTGCAGGCAGTTAGTTAGCTTTGGTAACGGTCACGTCGCCGAACTTCTTGAGGGCTTCACCGATTTTCGAGGCATCTCCCACCACCACGATGGCAGCCTGGTCGGGCGACATGTACTTCTTCGCCGCCGCCAGAATCTGGTCCGGTTCCACCGAGCGCACGCGCGTGGTGTAGGTTTCCAGATAATCGTTGGGCAGGCCCAGCGCCTTCATATTGCTGAGTTGTCCCGCCAGACCGGACTGCGTCTCCAGACCGAGCAGGTAAAGGCCAGCCAGGTAGTTCTTGGTGTTGGTCAATTCCTCGGTGGCCACCGGCTTGGTCGCCAATTGGTTCAATTCGTCGATCACGTCCTTCATGGCCGGCTCGATCACTTCGTTGCGCACTTCGGTGACCGCGGAGAACATGGCGCCGTCGCGAGCCGTGGAATACTCCGCGTGGGCGTCGTAGGCAAAACCGTCGCGCTCGCGAATATCTTTGAACATGCGGGAATTCGTGCCGCCGCCCAGGATGTTCTTTCCCACCATCAGCGGGAAGAAATCGGCAGCGAGGCGTGTGGGCGCCAGACGGCCCACGTGAATGTCGGCCTGCACCGAGCCGGGGCGATCCACCAGCACGATATGGCGTTTGGCCGCGGGCAACTCCATTTTGGGCGCGGCGGGCAGCGGTTTCTGTTGCCACTGACCGAACAGTTGCGTAACGCTCTTCAGCAGCGCTTCGCGAGCCGGCAACTTGCCCAACAAGACGAGGGTGGCGTTGTTGGGAACCAGGTACGTGTCGCGGAACTTCGCAAGCGTGGCAGTATCCAGCTTCTCGATGGACGCCGCCGTCGGCCCGATATGCGCGTAGGGCGACGATCCGTACACCACCTCGGCGATCTTCTCATTGGCCAGGAAGCCCGGTTCGGCGTGCTGCGATTCCAGTTCTTGCAGCTTGTTTTGCTGGTACAGCTTTACCTCCTTTGCCGGGAAGGTGGCGTTCATGGTTATGTCGGCCAGCAGGCCCATCATGCGCGGGAAATTCTCGGCCAGCGCGCTGCCGGATGCCGTCACGGTGTCCGGACCCGCGCCCGCGCCGATGGCGCCGCCCAAATCGTCGGTCTCCTCGGAGATCTGCTGCGACGTGCGCGTCTTGGTGCCGTCGTTGAGCAGGGATGCCATCGCCTCGGCGAGACCCGGCATGTCTTTAGGATCGTACTTCGAACCCGCCTGGAAGATGAGGCGTGCGGTGACCAGGGGGAAGCGGTCGTCTTCCACTACCACCACGTTCATGCCGTTGGGCAGTTTGGATTCGAAGACGGGCGGCAGTTTGAAGCCCGGGATGGCGGGCGAGGGCGGGGCCTTGGTGCGATCCACCGTCTGCGCTCCCAGAGTCAACGCGGCCATCGTGATTGCGAAAATCAGTTTTCGGGACATGTTACTTGGTCTCCTTCGGCGCCGGGGCGGGCACGATTTCGAGCACCGACCGTTTGTCCGGCGTCAGATATTTTTTCGCTACAGCCTGCACCTGCTCCGGCGTCACCCCCAGCAAGCGATCCAGTTCGGTGTTGATCAATTCCGGATTGCCATCGGCAATAGTGGCCTGCGCCAGCGCCTTGGCGCGGCTCAGAGAACCCTGCAGGTTGCCGATGTAGCCGGCGCGGATCAACGTTTTAACGCGCTGGAACTCCTTGGGGTCCACCAGCTTGTCTTGCAGTTTGGCGATCTCTTGCTGCACCTGGTCGACAATCTGATCGCCGGTGAAATTCGGCTTGTGCAGCAGGAACATGGCGTAGGGTTCGGGATCGCGGAAGTCCTGAGCCCCGGCGAAGGGCCAGCCAAGATCCGACTGCGTCTGCAGCACCGATTCCTTACCTTTGATCAGGTCGAGCCGGAAGCGCGAACTGTCGCCGCCAGTCAGGATGGCATCGAGCATATACAGGGCGTAGAATTCGGGCGTGCGGCGCTTCGGCCCCGGGTAGCCAATGATCACGCCCGGCACACGCGCCAGCGGGTCCTTCACCACCTTCTTCTGCGCGGCAAAAGTCGGTTCAGTGAGATCGGGCTGTTTGGGCGCCGGCTGCGACGGGATGTCGCCAAAGTAGGTTTCGATCAGTTTCTTGGTAGCGGGAATCTGGATGTCGCCGACGATCATGAGGGCGGCGTTATTGGGCGCGTAATGGGTCTTGAAGAACTTCTGTACGTCCGCCAGGCTGGAAGCTTCCAGGTCTTCGAACGACCCGATCAGCGAATGCGAGCTTTGCCAGTTGCCGAACATCAGTGTGGGCCACACGTCTACGATGGCCGTGTTATACGGCTGATTGTCGAAACTCAAGCGCCGCTCCTGCTTGACGGCTTCTTTCTGGTTCTTGAGGTTCTCGTCCGTCAGCAGCAGGCTGCGCATGCGGTCCGATTCCAGCCAAAGGGCGGTGGCCAGCTTGTTCGAAGGCAGCGTCTCGTAGTAGTCGGTGAAATCGGGATGGGTGGAGCCATTCATGACTCCGCCGTTCGATTCCACGGTAGAAAAATGGGTGCCCTTGGGCGCGTTCGCCGAACCTTCGAACATCATGTGCTCGAAGAGGTGCGCGAAGCCCGTGCGGCCCTTCTCCTCCGAACGGGAGCCCACGTCGTAGATCAGGTAGACCGTCACGACCGGAACCGCGCTGTCCTTGGACAGGACCACACGGAGCCCGTTCTGGAGCTTATACGATTCAATGGGAACACTGACGTCCGCGGCTCGCGTCAAAAAGGCGCCAGCAAGCAGACAAAAGACGAATGCTTTTTTCATATGGTTTAACGTCACCCGGTAGCTGTACTTTTAGGTTATCACCGGCCCAGTCGCTACAATCGAAACGGCATGTTCTCTTCCCGCTTTCACTGGGATACCCAGCCCAACCGTCTCACCCAACTGGTTGCCGAAAAACGGCGTGCCGGAGCGCGCATCCTGGACCTTACCGAATCGAACCCCACTCGCGCAGCGCTGGATTATCCGGCCGAAATCGCGGCGGCGTTTCACGATCGGCGCATCCTCACCTATGAGCCTTCGCCACGCGGTTCGCTCGAAGCGCGGCAGGCCGTCAGCGCCTATTACGAGACGCGCGGCCACAATGTCAACCCTGACCGGATCCTGCTGACAGCCAGCACCAGCGAAGCTTACTCTTACCTTTTCAAATTGTTGGCCGATCCCGGAGATGAAGTGCTGGCGCCGCGCCCGTCGTACCCTCTGTTCGAATACCTGGCGAACATGGAATCGCTGAAAGTCCGGCAATATCTGCTGGCGTATCACGCAGGCTGGTCCATCGACTTGGACGCTCTGGTGAGCGAAATGTCTCCCCGGACACGCGCGGCGATTCTTGTGAATCCCAACAACCCTACTGGTTCGTACGTGAAGCAGGCGGAATTGGTTGCGTTGCGGAAGCTGTGCGCCGACCGCGGGATCGCCGTGATCTCGGACGAAGTCTTCTCCGACTACGCCCTGACGGCGGATGACGGGCGGGTGGCACTCCTGGCCGGCGACTATTCGATGAGCGGGCTTTCCAAGGTCTCGGGCCTGCCGCAAATGAAGCTCGGCTGGATTGTGGCGCCGGAAGAATCGATGGACAAGCTGGAATGGATTGCCGACACATATCTTTCGGTAAGCACGCCGGTTCAATGCGCCGCGTCGCGCCTGCTGGCCGCGGGAGAAGTGGTGCAGCGGCAGATCCGCGAACGCACGTCAGCCAACCTGCAGTTCGCGCGCGAAAGGCTGAAAGGCTCGGCGGCCAACATCCTGGCGGTGGAAGGAGGTTGGTATATCACCGTGCAGGTGCCGCGAATTCGCAGCGAAGAGGAATGGACGCTGGAATTGCTGGAAAAGGAAAATGTGCTGGTGCAGCCGGGATTCTTTTACGATTTCGAGAATGAGGCGTACTTGGTGGTCAGTCTGTTGACACCCGGGGAAATCTTCGAGGAAGGGATCGGGAAACTACTCGCGTTGGGGGGGCAGGCGCTTTCACCTGCCGTGTAAATCAAACAACCTGGGCAGGCCAAAGGGGCTGCCCCACCAACGCATTTCTCTTAGTTGCCGCCGCGGCCGCGACCGGCCGGCTGTGCTTCTGGCAGGTCCTTACGCGGCAGTTTGTCCGGCCTGGTAGCAGCGTTGTACACGAAGGCCGCTTCGATTACGGCCATCTGCTCCAGATCGCCGGCCTGAATGCGGTCGTAGGTGTCCATGTTGGTGTGGTGTGTACGGGTGTCGTAGTCCATTGGATCCTGGATGAACTGGAAGCCCGGCAGACCGACTCCATCGTACGACTGATGATCGGTGCCGCCCGTGTTGCGAATGGTGATCGTGCCCTCGGTCAGATCCTTGAGGGAAGCGAACCACTGCTCGAAGATGGGGCGTGCCATTTCATTGCCCTGCAGATAGATGCCGCGGATCTTACCGGTGCCATTGTCGATGTTGAAGTAGCCGGCAAAACCATCGTGCTCAGGCGTCGGTTTCATGGTGGCCGTATCCGCGAAGTGCGCCTTCACGTATGCGCGCGAGCCCAACAGTCCTTCTTCTTCGCCGCCCCACATGCCCAAACGAACGGTGCGATCCATCTTCAGGTTGAGCGATTTCAGAATGCGCATTACTTCCATGGCCACCGCGCTGCCCACTCCGTTGTCGGTAGCGCCGGTGCCGTAGTGCCACGAATCGAAGTGCCCGCCCACCATCACCAGCTCGTTCGGCTTGGTGCTGCCTGGAATCTCCGCGATGACGTTGAACGATTCCGTCTGCGACATGTCGAACTTGGTCTTGATGTCGAATGAAAGCTTCACCGGAACGTTGTGCTCCAGCAGGCGCGCGATGCGATTGTAGTGCTCCGCCGTCACATTGATGGCGGGGATGTTCTGCGTGGGGTCGCCCGTGCGATTGGCGCCGCCGCCGCGCAGCGTGCCACTGCCATCGGCAACCGCCGACGCTGAAATCGTGGCCACCACGCCTTCATCCTTCATGAAGCTGCGCATCTTGTTCTGGAATTCCTGACGCTGCTCCGGCGTCATATTCAGCAGCGCTGCGAAAGCTCCGGCCCGTCCACCGCGTCCGCCGCGGCCCGCCGCGCCCGGAATGATGTCGGGGACCATGTCGTGGAGTTCGGCTTCCGTGTATCGATGCGCCAGGGCAGTGGTGGGGAAGGGCAGGTCGATCGCCGGTCCGGAAATCAGCACAAACTTGCCCTTGAGTTTGCCGTGCCACTTGGTCAGGTCATCGGGAGTCTGTACCTGGGCTTCCACCGCTTCGGCGGTGATGGGGCCGTTGGTGCCGGCTGTCCAGGCGCTGGGCATGCCGATGATCGGCATATAGGTGGGCTCCACCATGGCTCCGCTGTAGCTGGTCAATTCCCAACTGGGAATCGCGCCGCTGGGAACATCCTTGGTGGACCATGGTTCCAGATGAACGTTGCTCAGGCCCCATTCCTTGAGCTGGCCGACAGCCCAGTTTCCGGCAGCCCGGAATTGGGGGGAATTCGTGAGGCGCGGTCCGTACTGGTCGGTGAGGTGGTACATAATGTTCATCACCTGCGAACCGCCTGCGCCGCGGCCACCGCGGCCGCCCCCGCCCCCTCCGCCGAAGCCGCCGCCTCCGGCCAATTCGGCCGTCTTGATCTTGTGGATTACATTCAGGTCCACCCGCTCCGTCTGTTGTTGGGCAACAATCAACGCGGGAACGAGCAGCGAAAGCACTGCTAAAGCGAAACGTGTTGTTCGTGACATAGGTGTAATGGTTAGTTGTTTGAGCATATCAAACAAAACTGGGAATTTCCCGCGGTCGTACGTGCTGCGTATTTCTTCCAAATGGCCGGATCGGCGAGCATTTTAATAAAAACGCCGCCCACTACGGACCGCGCCTGAAAGCCCTGCTGCTTACCGGTTACGGTGTCAAACCAATCGGTCAGCGGCACCCGAGTGGGCGATTCGTTCGCGAAGTCGTACACCGGAGCCACGAGCTTTTCGAAATCGGCCTGCGATTCGGCCAGCGTGGCGGTCCACAGAATCCAGTCGAGCTTCGTGTAGTCGCGGCGATTGTCCAGCGGCAAGCCGAAACGGTTCTGCTTGGTCAGATAAAATGCCATCTCCTGTCGCGCCACTTCCTGGGGAAACAGGTTCAGGCCGAGCAGTTTGTCCCATACCAGGTTGTACTTTTGACTCCACGTGCCTGCCTTGTCGAATGCCAGGCGATAGTGGTCGCCTTCCTTGGCCAAGTCCACCCACTTCTTGGAGAACTCCTGCGCGGTTTTGCGATATTGCGCCGCCTCGGCCTTCCGCCCCGTCATTTCGCAAAGCGTGCCGTACGCGCCCAGCGCCACGATGGCCTTGATGGAGAGATTGGCGTTGTGCGCCAGGTGGCCGGCGAAATCGTCGGTGGAGAGTTGATTTTCGGGATCGAGTCCCTTCTCTTTCAGATACTCCGCCCACTTGGTGAGCTGCGGCCAGTATTTTTCGGAATAGGCGGCATTCCCTTCCACGCGGGCCAGCGCGGCCATCAGGATGAGCATATTGCCGCTCTCTTCCACCGGCATCTGGTTCTGTTCGGTGCGCTCACCGCCACCGTAGACTTGGCCGTTTGCCTGTGGATAGGTGCCCAGGTCGTGCGGCGCGAAGGGCCAGCGCCAGCGGTCCATACGAGCGTAATCCAACACCGGCTGAAGTTGGGCCTTCAGCAATTGAGGATTGAAGAACAGCGTAAACGGCGCGCTGGGATAGATGACATCGACCGTGGAGATACAGCCGTTGCTGAAATTCTCCTTGGGGAAGTACATGGCGGTGCCATCCGCATCAGCCGAGAGTTTGTGCGCAGCAAGTGTCTCGCGATAGGCCAGCGCGGCCAAACGGGCGTAGCGCTCACCACCGACTTTGCGCATGTCCGCCATCAACTCTTCGTCGAACTTTTCGCTGCGCGCGGCCAGGGTGTCATGCTCGCGGCGAGCCGCGCGAATCAGGTCGGCCGCCTCCGCGCCTTTGCGACGCCACCACGCCCGCTCGCGGCGTTGAAAGTATTCGATGGAAAATAAATCGTCGTACGCGAGCATCACGTAACGCGACTGGGCCTGCTGGGTAAGGTTTTCCAGGTTGATGGCGAAGGCCAGTGCCAGGCGATTACCGGGCCGGTCGGACGCATCGTCGGTATCGGAGAGATGACCGGTGGAATCGAATTCACCACGAGAAGCGTCGCGGCCCGCGATCTGTTCGGTGACACCGGCGGCGCGGTCCGCTGCCATGTAGAGATAACCCCAGTCGATGCGCAGATCGTCGCCGCGTTTGGCCAGCACCGATTGCTCCCGCGAGCCCATCCGCAGCGAGGGCAGACCGCCCATTTGGAAGCGCGCAGCGGTCACCGGCTGGTCCGGAGTGTTGACCACCAGGTCGGCGCCGGCTTCCAGGTAGAAGGCCACCTGATGCGGGGCGCCGTCGGTTGCCGCCGCGCGAAATTCCAGATAGGTGAGGGGACGCGAGAGCACTTCCAGATCGTCGGGCAGCGCCGGCGTGAGGAAGGTGAGCCCGACATTCACATTGGCGCCGGCGAATTCGTAGATGGTGCGGGTGGGCAGGACTTCTACACGGCGCTGCTCGAGAGCAGGCGTGCGCCGCGGATCCATACCCATCAGGCGAAATGTCTTGCCGTCGATGCGGACCAGCGCGACCAGTGAATTCGGCTTGCCGGTCCAATGCGAAACACCGGCGCCATTGAGGTGGTCGGATGTCGACCACATGCTGAAATACGGATCGTGCGCCACCAAAGGAATCGCGGGAGGCCGGAACGGGCCGGAGGATTGTGCCAACGCAGATGCGCAAAGGCAGGTAAACAGGGCAAGTTTTCTGTGCACATGAGCAGTTTAATCCACTGCGCAGGCGGTCGATGGAGTGAAAAAGGGAGCGGAAAAATTGTACGAAGCTTCCCATTTGCGTTTTACACGAGTAGAATAAAGGTATGGCCAGAGGTTGGGAAAGCAAGTCGGTCGAGGCGCAGATCGACGCGGCCGAGATGCACCATCGCAGCGTCGCTCTAGCAGAGGCAGCCGCACCGGCTCCTGAAACGCTTGAATTAATCCGCAAGAAGGAGAACATCCTTCTCTCCCGTACCAGAGTGGTTCGGGAATTGGCGAACGCGCAGAATCCGCGATACATCACAGTGCTTCAAAAGGCGCTAGCGGATCTGGACGCTCAACTTTCCACTATCGCTGCAAATTAGCGAAGCAACCAAAACGTGCCCTGCATTACGGTTTGCCGGTCGTGCGGGGCACACTTCCATTAAACGGCCTCGCGATTGCCAGCAATTTGCCGTGACTCGCCCGCTGGCGTGCGCGGCCGCCCTGTTCTGCCTGTGCCCCGCCCTATCCTCGTATTCCGTGCTGACGCACGAGGCGATCATCGATACGGTTTGGGATCAGAAATTAAAGCCCCTGCTCCTGGTTCGATTTCCCAACGCGACTTCGGAAGAATTGCAGCAGGCACATGCCTACGCCTACGGGGGCTGCATTCTGCAGGACATGGGCTACTATCCGTTCGGCAGCCAATTCTTCAGCCACCTGGTTCACTACGTCCGAGCCGGCGATTTTGTTGTGAACATGCTGCGCGAATCGCAGAATCTCAACGAATATGCGTTCGCTCTTGGCTCACTGGCGCATTACGCCTCGGATAATGAGGGCCACTCCATCGCGGTGAATCCGTCGGTTTCGATGCAGTTCCCCAAGCTCCATAGAAGGTTTGGGAAGAGCGTCACCTTTGCCGACAGCCCCACGGCCCACATGAAAGTGGAGTTCGGCTTCGACGTGCTGCAGGTGACGCGCGGCATGTACGCTCCGAAGTCATATCACGACTTCATCGGCTTCCAGGTATCGAAGGAGCTTTTGGAGCGCGCTTTCCGCGAGACTTATTCGCTCGACCTGAAGGACGTGTTCACGGATCTCGATCTGTCCATCGGCACCTACCGCCATACGGTCAGCGGCCTGTTTCCCACGATGAGCAAAATCGCGTGGAGCATGAAGAAAAAGGACTTGATGAAGGCGCAGCCAACTTTGAATCGCACAAGGTTCGTGTATAGCATGTCCACGGCCGCGTATCGCAAGGAGTGGGACGGGGCTTATGAAAAGCCCGGCCTAGGCGCGCGTATTCTGGGGTTCGTGCTCCGCATCCTGCCCAAAGTGGGGCCGCTCAAGGCGCTGCAGTTCAAAATCCCTACAGCGGAGACCGAGAAACTTTTCGAGGCCAGCGTCGACAAAACTCTCGACCTCTATCGCTCGCTGCTCACCGATCAGGAGCGCAAGGCACTCGCGCTAGAGAACCGCGATTTCGATACCGGCAGGCCGACCGCCCCCGGGGAATACAAACTGGCCGACGATACTTACGCCAATCTGGCAGTGAAGCTCGCGGAGCGCGATCCGGCGAGCATCGATCCAGCGGTGCGCAAGGACGTGGTGGCTTTCTTCCGTAGTCTGGACGCGCCTTATGCCACCAAGCGGGATGCCTCACTGTGGGTAAAGACCGTGGCAGCGGTAGGCAAGTTGAAGCGCGAGCCGGTGGCGAGCGGCGGGCAATAGACGGCGCTGCGGCGCGCGAAGGACGGGGGCTCCCATGCCATACTGGATTTTCAGACCAAATCCGAATGTTTTCCTACTCCGGCAACGACCTTTACTGCGAGCAGGTCCCTCTGGCCGATCTCGCGCACCACATCGGCACGCCTGCGTATGTCTATTCCAGCGCGGCCATTCTCGCCAGCTATCGCGCTTACGATGAAGCTTTTGGGGATCTGCCGCACTCGGTCTGTTACGCCGTGAAGGCCAACTCCTCGCTGGGAGTGTTGGCGATGTTGGCCAAAGCCGGCGCGGGCTTCGACATCGTGTCGGGCGGCGAATTGTATCGCGTGATTCAGGCGGGGGGCGATCCCGCCAAGGTCGTATTCTCGGGGGTGGGCAAGACCGCCACCGAAGTGGAATATGCGCTCGCCAATGGCATTCACGGCTTCAATTGCGAATCGGAAGCGGAACTCGCGCTGATCGATTCGCTGGCGGCGCGGCGCGGCATGAAAGCGCGCTTCGCCATTCGCGTGAATCCCGACGTGGATGCCGCCACGCATCCTTACATCTCCACCGGGCTGAGCCTGCACAAATTCGGCATCGCCATCTCCGACGCTCCGGCTGTCTATGACCGCGCGCGCCAATTCCGCAACCTTTCGGCCGAAGGCGTAAGCTGCCACATTGGCTCGCAGATTCTCGACACCAGTCCCATTCTGGAAGCGGTGGATAAGGCGCTGGCACTGGCCGCCCGCTTGCGCGCCGAAGGCCATCCTATCCGCCATCTGGATCTGGGCGGCGGCCTGGGTGTGGCTTACCACGAGGGCGAAGAAGCCCCCGGCATAAGGTCTTTCATCGCGAGCCTGCGTGATCGCCTGCTGGAGAGCGGCCTGCATATCATGGTGGAGCCCGGCCGATCCATCGTCGGACAGGCCGGCGTATTGTTGACGCGCGTGCTCTATCGCAAACGAAATGGCGACAAGGAATTCGTGATCGTGGATGCGGCCATGAACGACCTGATCCGCCCTTCGCTCTATCGCGCCCACCACGAGATTATTCCAGTGCGACAGAACCCGCTCCCGCCCATCACCGCCGACGTAGTGGGCCCCGTATGCGAGACGGGCGACTTTCTGGCCCGCGACCGCCGCATGGTCAACGCGATGCCCGGCGACTATCTGGCCATCAAGACGGCCGGCGCCTACGGCTTCGCGCAGTCGTCAAATTACAACTCACGACCGCGCGCGCCGGAGGTGTTGGTGGAAGGCACAAGCTACCGCGTGATTCGCCAGCGCGAAACGCTGCAGGATCTGGTTCGCGGAGAGAGTGTATGACGCCGGCGCGCTACACCTGCTACCGCGCGGCCGGGCCAATCACCATCGACGGTAAGCTGGACGAGCCATCGTGGCAGTTGGCGCCGAAATCGACGCCATTCGTCGACATCGTTACAGGCGAGCCGGCATGGTTCGAGACTCGCGTGGCGCTGCTCTGGGATGACGACTATCTGTACTTCGGCTTTTGGGTGGAAGAGACCGACGTCTGGGGCACATTGACGGAGCGCGATTCGAAGATCTACGAAGAGAACGACGTGGAGGTCTTCATCGCAGGCAAACACGCCTACTACGAATTCGAAGTCAACGCGCTCAACACCGTGTACGAAGTCTTCTGGATCTGGAAAGACATTCTGAAGCCCGGCTCGCCGTATTACGGACGCCCGGAATTCGATCCGGCAGCGCAGCGCACTATGGTTCTCGATGGCGTGGGAGGGCACGTTCACGAACGCGGCGAACGTTGGGGATTTCTCGCTTGGGATTTTCCCGGTTTGAAGACCGCGGTGCACGTGAATGGCGCGGTGAACAGCCGCACCAACACAGATCGCGGCTGGACTGTGGAACTGGCCTTTCCGTGGAAAGGCCTGGCCGATATTGCTGATGGCCGCGCCTTGCCTCCGCGCGACGGGGACGTATGGCGCATCGACTGCTCACGCTTCGAAAAGATCGGCCGCAATCGGGAAACGCTCGACCCCTGCGTGGGATGGACCTGGAATCGACACGGCCACTACGATTCGCATATCCCGGAAGTCTTCCCTTACGTGACGTTCTCCGTTGCCGAGGTGGCGAATGCTACTTAGAGGCTGAGATGATCATCTTGCCCACACCGTCCGCGCGCCTTTCGGTCAGTTCGAAAGCCTCGGCGATGCGGTCGAGCGGACGCGTGTGCGTGATGATGGGAGCAAACCAGGCCGTCTTCTCCACCAGCAGTGCGAGCGCCTCTTCCGATTCGTGATTGGAACGGCGGACGTTGAAAATCGCCAGCTCTTTGCGCCGCATCGGCGACACCTCGAATGCCACCATCGGCGCCGCGTGAATTCCGGTGAGAACCACGCGGCCGCCATTACGCGCCGCACGGATGGCCTGATTGATGGTGTCATCTGTGGCCGCGCAATCCAGAGCGCAATCGACGCCGCGGCCGTGCGTGTCGGTCTGAATTTGGACGGAGGCATCGCCCGCCCCGGCATCCAGCGCCACATCGGCGCCCAGGTGCGTGGCTAGTTCCCGCCGGTGCGCCACCGGCTCCACGGCATAGATGCGGCCCGCCCCGGCCACCTTCAGGCATGCGATGGTGAGCAGTCCGATAGGACCAGCGCCAAACACCGCCGCACTCTCGCCGGGTTGTATGGCCGCGAAGCGCATGGAGTGCAGGGCCACCGCCAGCGGCTCCACCACCGTGGCCAGTTCGAGCGAAATGCCCGGGGGGATGCGGAGCAGATTGTGCGCCGGCAGATTCACAAACTCGCGAAAGAAGCCGGGTAATCCGGGATTGCTCAGAAAGCGGATGTTGGCGCAGACATTGTGATGGCCGCTGCGGCAGAATTCGCAGTGGTAACAGTAGAGGGCAGGCTCGAGCGCGGCGCGGTCGCCCGGCGCCCAACCGGTAACCCCGTCCCCGACGCGCACCACCGTGCCGGCCGGTTCATGTCCCAGCACCATGGGATATTGGCATGGCGTATCGCCGATGGCGCCTTCGGCATAGGAGTGCAGGTCGCTGCCGCAGACACCCACGGCATCGACGCGCACTTGCACTTCGCCGGCGGCGGGCGGCGCAATCTCCTGTTCACAGAGGTGGAATTCCCGGCGGGCACTGAGTTCGGCTACAAGCATTGTCAACGCTCATTGTAAAATAGGGCAGATGCTCAATTTCCGCGAGTTCGAAGCCGGTCCCGATCCCTTTGGTCGCAAGTTCAACGTGCTCTTCAAGTGGATGCAGACGGCCATCTCCATTCGCCATGCCGACACGGTGGATGTGAAGTTTATTCTGGTGGACAGTGACGGCCATAAAACGGAAAAGACCATCGCACTGCAGCATGCCGATCTGATCCAGATCAGCCACGAGATCGGCCGCAAGATGGATGATCCCTGGTGCTCGCGCCTGGCAGCGCTGCATCTGCTCTACCTGGTACAGACCGGCGAGGACATGGAGAAAGACTTGGTCACCGTACCGCTTGCCGACCTGAAGCGCCACGCCGCCGAACTCACGCGCACCGATAAAGCCGAACTGCAGAAGACTGCGTAACGGCCTCAAGCCGCAGGCATGGTTTCCGACCGCAAGCGTTCCACGTAACTCCGCGCAGACTCTTGCAGGGCTCCCCCGCTATGCAATAACCAGAGCCGCGTGGCACAGGCGTCCACTCGAAACTCGCGCCACTGACCGGCAAGCGTCGCGGGCCGGCTTTCGAAAATGTCGAGTAGCAGGGCGTGGAGCATCTCGTGGACGCACGTGTTGACGGACAGGTACGGAATCTGATTTCCGTGCGCCCGGCTGAGTGCGAGCATACACACGTGGTAGCCGCGATATCGCAAGGTCACGCCGCTCAGATCCCGTCCGCTGTCCCATTGCATGGGGATGCGATTGGTGAGGACCAGGTTGAGCGAATGCGGTTCGAGGCCTGACACGATCGGCTTGCGCCCGGGCGGCCGCGCGACATCGCCGTGACCCTCGGCGGCTTGCAATTGGATGCCGCACCTGCCGAAACTGCGGACCGCGTCGGGCCAGATTCGCCACCAGAAGCGTCGCAGCAACTCCAGATGCCAGTTCACCCGGGCATCCACGATCACGCGAACCGGGACGATGACGGGCGCAATCGGACCAGCGCGGGCGGCTAATGCAGCGGGCCAGATGGAAAGGAACTCGCGACGAGTCATCTCGGATCTCCGCTGATAATGTACTATTTAACTAATACACTAGTCAAGCACCACCCGATCGGGCGCTACACTGAAATTGGGATGAGATTCTCGGCCCTGACTGCCGTCGCGGCGTTTTGCGCGGGC
Source organism: uncultured Solibacteraceae bacterium (assembly GCA_963815475.1). Taxonomy (GTDB): domain Bacteria; phylum Acidobacteriota; class Terriglobia; order Bryobacterales; family Bryobacteraceae; genus Sulfopaludibacter. The sequence continues at coordinate 248,996 of CAWFHD010000003.1, forward strand.
TTGGGCTTCGCGCAGACCCCTCCGGATTCCAATTACACGCTCGCACTCGCCGATCACAAAGGGCAGCTCCAGTGGACGGCGCCGGGGTTCAAAATTCTGCAAAGCTCCGCGAAGGCCAATGGACAGGAGATCGGTGTCCGCGCCCGCGACACCTCGGGACGACTCACCCTGCTTGGCTTTCTATTCCTGGTCCCTGACGATGCCCCGTTGACCGGCGCGAAGTGCCGGGACGGCGCGCTCGAGCAGGAGAAGAAGAGCCGCGCGGACATGAAGATCCTCGGCACATCCGAGTTGACACGGCCGCAGGGATCGCCGCTGGCTTTAGCGTCCTACACGTGGACGGGCAAGGATGGCGCGCCAGGCTACACGGTCCGCGGCTTTCTGGGCAGCGGCGACCTCTGCGGCGATCTGGAATTCGACAGCGCCAGGCCCATTAGCGCCGACGATGGGGATTTGAAGGGGATCTTCTCCACCTACAAGCTGGACCCTGACTATGCTCCGCAGTTCCGCGACGTGGTGCTCTATGCTCAGCTTTTGTACCAGGCGCAATCGTACCGGACCGCGGCGGCGGTGCTGCAAAAGGCCCTGACGATGCTGCCGGAAAACGGAGCGCCCTTTCCCTCGGCTAAGATCGCCAAGCGCGTGGTGACCGAGCAAGCCGCCATGGCATATGGTCTTTCGGGCGACGTCACTTCGGCCCGGGCCATTCTCGCGCTGGGTATCTCCGAGGATCCCGACTACCCGATGTATTATTACAACCTGGCATGCGCCGATGCGGCGGAGAAGAAGCTGGCGGACGCGCGCCGGCATCTGCAGCAGGCCTTTGAGCGCAAGGCCAATTTGAATCCAGGCGAAACGATGCCCGATCCCAGCAAGGATGAGTCGTTCCTGCCCTATCAAGCTAACAAGGAATTCTGGCTGTTCGTGTTAGATCTTCAAAAACGAAGGTAACCCGGCTTATCTGGCCAGGCGTAACATGGTGGCGCGAATGGTTTCGAATGCCTGGCTCATTTCATCGGTATTGCTGGCTAAAATGAACTGGCCGGGAGGTGAATTGGGATCATAGGCGCTCGACTGGTTGAGCGCATCGAGGGCGTTCTTGTCGTTGGCGATGCGGGCCAACAGCCCCTGATCCAAGCCGTCCTTGTGCAAGTAACCGATGGTGTAGATGTAGATCGGCATCTTCACATCGCCATGCCGATTAGGAAGATTGACATCGGTGCGAATTCTTGCCCCCGCACTATCCGCGGCGTTCCAGGAAGCCTTGATCCAATTCGGCCCTAACTTGACGGCCGTCATGTCAAGTTCATTGTTGCCTTGGTAAATCGGGTTGTTCGACGCAGACACCACTTTTCCAGTGGTGTCGAGAAAGGACGTATTCCGGTAGGCAAAGCCGCTCATGGTGTTTCCATAAGCATCTACACCGGGAATCTGAATAAGATCCAGGTCGCCGCTGGTACCCATGGTCGACGTCGTCGGAGTGGTCTGCAGGCCGACGCATCCCGATACAGTCGCGGGCATCGGACTTACTTTTCCCGCGCCCGAGTTCATGTACCAACTTGAGGTGTCCGTCGACACCGAGTCCAGACTGTCAAGCAGACGCAAACCGTCGGCAGGCGACCCGCTGAACACAGCGGATCCCGGCCCCGGCCAGTTGGCGCTGACCTGAACGAAGCCATACATGGGAGTCGGATTTAGATTGGTCGGGGTGCGTCTATTTACGCACCCGCTGTCTGCGGCTCCCGCATTTGTAAGCGCTGTGGTCTTCAAGTCGTACAGGCACGCTGTAGTCCAAGCAGGAGTGCAGGCGGCGGTAGTGTAATTCGAGACGTTATTCGGGTAAATGGTGACGCCTTGAGGAATACCGTCAGTTAGCATCACAATGGAATTCAAGCGGGTATCGGTGCCGCCGCCTGCCGTATCCCGAAGATGCGCTTTCTGTAGTTCCACATATGCCAGCCAGAGCCCTTCTGAAGTGTTTGTGGCGCCATTATTGGATCCGACGGGCGTGTTGAGCAGATTTACCATGGTGGTGCTGAAGCTGGTATTGGGTCCGCCTGAATTCCCCGGCGTAATCGTGTAAGTTCCCGGGGCGTAAACAGGGTAACCCACGTACGCGCTGCCGTCGAACACCACCAGGCCGACCTCATCGGAGCCCGCGGTGAACGACTTGGTGAACGCCACCGCCTGGTTGACAGCATCGGTAATCGCCAGGTTTCCATCCCCGCCCGGATTGTTCATAGAGCCCGAACGATCGATGACCAGCACAATTCGCGAATCGGTGCGGGTGGAAGTGCCGGAGGCCGACACGGTGGAAATGTTCCTTCCGAAGACTCGGGCGAACAGCAGCGGCACATCGGTGCTGGCACTGACCGAAATAGTCTTGGTGATCCCGGGCGTATAGGTGGTAGAGATCTGGAGGTTAGTGGAGCCCCAGAAGCCAATCGCCCCGGTGGCTTGAAAGTTGGCTTTGACGAATTCCGTCGCCATGCTTTGCGGGTCGGCTGTGGTGCCCAGAAGCCGGCCGGCTCCCAATGCCGCGCCGTCCACGGCCGCCGAGAGGCGCGCCTGCACAATGCGGAGCATGGTTACATCCACCGCCAGTGCCACCAACGGGAGCATGAAGAGGGGAACCGCCAGCAGAAAGAAAATCAGAATAGAACCGCGGCGTGATCGAAGCTTAGCGGGCATCTTACGTTTTCCTTTTCAAGTTCAAAACATGGAGTAGGAATACATCAACCCACCCGGAGCAAAAGGCGGCATCCTAAACCCTTGCGCCGCAGCCTCGCCTACAAAGATCATCTGCCCCGAAGGTAGCTGGTCGAGATTGCCCGCCACCACAAATGGATTCAAACCGGTAAAGGTAGCCACATCCCCCGTCTGGGTCGCCTCCTGTTTTTCAGGAGACACCATACCCGTAGTTGAATCGAGTGTTACCTGGCCGGTTCCGGTTCCGAGTATGGGGCTGCCGAGATTACTAGTATGAATACTGCTATTTCCGATTGTGAGCCGTTGCGTGAATACCCATTTCTGATAGTTCGTGCAACCGGATGGATTTCCACTGCCGTCCACCAGATTGAATTTTTGGCAGACTCCCTTGTCGACATACATGACCGCGGAGAGCACCACGACGGCGCTTCCTTGGCCGGCAGTGGTACTCAGGCCGAGGTTGGCCGCGATGGTGCTCAGGATTGTCTGATTGCCTATCTGGGAAAGGTCGACGCCGTTGGCGAAGAGGTGACCGGCGTCACGCGCGAGTTGAACCGTTTCGAGTTCCAACACCATATTGATGCCGACGGCGGTGGTGCCGAGCAGAAGGGGCACCAGGACGAGCGTGGCGAAACTGAACTCGACAATCGATACGCCTTTAACTTGCTTTCGCTTCATGCCTGACTCCTATGGGGCCGTTCCGATGGTGGGCACATCGTTAGACGGTTCAATCACGTCCGCTGCAATGGCGCCGATCACTGTGGCAGAGCCGTCCGCTGCCTGTTTCCAACTAAAAATGCGTGGCGCCAGGGGAATCAAACTAAATCCCTGGATGGAGACCTGCATGATATTGCCCGGCGTATTTCCATAACTCTGGTTGGAAACATCCGTGGCTGCCGCGGTGGAACCGGGAGCGGGAGGCTGCAGGTAGTTCACCTTGATCTTTGCCAGTCCGGTGGCTCCGTTCAACAGGCCCAGAGAATTGTTTTGGACCATGGTCTTCACCAGCGTAGTGAGGTCCGAGCCCCCCGCCTGGGTCGCGGTAACTGTGACGCCATAGCGCACGCCCTGGCGTACTGCATACTGCAGTGAACTCTTCACGAAAATGGCCCACGAAACATCCATCAGCAGGAAAACCATCATGAGCAGGGGCAGAAAACAGAAGGTGAACTCGACCAGTTCCGAACCTTTGCGCCCCCTGTGCCTTCTGCATCGCAGATTTTTCATATTGTGTAGAGAGCCTTTTCCACGTTATCTACATGGCTGCAAATATCACTTGACTGCCTATTAGACTAGGGTCTCTCAGCGCGAAAAGACACCCTGGAGATGGTTACCAGAAGACTCATAACTTCGGGGAGTTATCTAATATCGTTTGGCGAGTACTTGGGCTTTTACCGGAGGCCTTTGGCGGGTATTTAACAGCGAAGATAAGGCGAATAAGTTGCCGAAGCTTACAAGGAACGTAGATGGAATCCACCATCCACGTTGATCACCTGGCCGGTGCTGTAATCCAGGAGACCGTCCGCCACCGCGCGAACCGCCTTGGCGACGTCCTCGCCCTCACCCATCCGCCTTTGCGGAAGCAAGCCGGAAGCGATCTTTTCGTCGTACGCCTTCTCCACCTTCGCGATCATGTCGGTGCGGATGATGCCGGGGCGGATCTCGAAGACCTTCACGCCGCGTTCCGCCAGCCGCTGCGCAAATAGGGCCACGGACATGCTGAGCCCAGCCTTCGATATGCAGTACTCGGCACGATTCACCGATGCCGTATAGGCGGAGATGGAGGTCACGAAAACCACCCGGCCCTCGCCGCGCGGTTCCATCCAGCGAGCCGCCTGTTGGGTGAGGAAGTGCGGTCCCTTGAGGTTGGTGGAGATCAACTCATCGAAGCTCTCCTCGGTGGCATCCAGAATGTCGCGCCGCTCGCGCGGGGCCATCCCGGCATTGTTCACCAGCAGGTCGAGTGCTTCGAATCGCGTGCGCGCAAACGCCAGCAGCGCTTCCCGATCTTCGCGGCGAGCCACGTCGCAGGGAAAAATGTCGCAGCCCGTCTCTTCGCGCAGCCGCTCGGCTTCGTCGAGCCGGCTGCGATACGTGCCGATTACATGATGTGTTTTAGCGAGTTCCTTCGCGATGGCGCGCCCGATGCCACGGCTCGCGCCCGTTACGATACAAGTTGGCCGGATCAACCCGCCATCATATCGTAATGGGATTGTCCAGGATGAAAGTGAGCCGCGTTTCGGACGGAACCTTCACGTGGGGTCCGCTGCTCATGGCTTCGACGCCCGCGCCAGCCGCGCCGCCAGCCGCCGCGCCCACAGCAGCTCCCTTGCCGCCGCCCAGCACGCCGCCTAACACCGCGCCTGCTACCGCGCCGACGCCGGCTTTCTTGGCAGTGCTCTTACCGCGCGCATCGCTCTCCTTGCTGATGGACTGGGTGTTGATGTCCACTATCCGGCCGTCCAGCTTCACCGAAACCAGCGACAGTGTCAGTTCCGCGCGGCCAGTCAATTTGCCCGCGTCTTTGCTGTCCACCAGCTTCACCACCACGTCGGCGCCGCGCGGAATGACCACCTCGCCGCCCACCGTGATTTCCTGGTCGATACTTGCCTGGAACGTTTGCCCCACCTTATCGCGATCGGAATCCACTCCATCGATCATCCGCACCACCATGTTGGTTCCCGCCGGAATTTCGAGCGGAGCGCGCTTCGATACAGATGCCGCGGTACTGTTGGCGGATGGCTCGGAAGAATCGGGCCGCAGGATCGTGGGCGCATCCCCGCTGCTGGCGCGCCGTATGGTGGGGGCTGGATCTTCCTCAGGGGGCGCGGTGTCCCGGCGCAAAGTGGGCCGCGAATCGTCGCTGGACGACGCCGAACTATCGCGACGCAGTGTGGGCCGTCCGTCATCCGAACTGGCGCCCGAATTCCCGTTATTGTGGCGCAGTGTGGGCCGGTCCGGGGCCGGCGCCGGAGCGCTGCCGCCATTGCCGAATTCAATTTTGACAACCTGGGAAACATCGAGCGTCTCGATCTGGTCGCCGATCTGCACCTTCAGATCGCGAGCCGAGCCGCCCAGGTACGTGCCATTGATGACACGCCCGCTTTTCATAGTGATGATGTCTGCGTAGCCCGCCGTTGCGAGGGCCAAGACCAGTCCAATTCTAAGCAGGTGCATAGCTCTCCCCTTGTTCAATTGTATGACGCGAGACACCTCGCGTGAGTTGCGGGGGAATGTGCCCTACCGCACCAGCCCTTGCACCACGGCCCGCCCGCTTTCCAGCGCCGCACGATAGGCCTGCTTGCGTTCGCCGCTGGGCAGTGCCACGTTGGCATGGTACAGGTGTTCCAGGCCTTTCCCTACTACGTACGTGCCGGCATACGCAATGGCACCCTTGGGAATGAGCCCGCCGCCCAGAGGAATCTTGCCCACCAGTTCACGAGCGATGGCCCGCCAGCCGAAGGCGCTGCCGCCGATGGACAGAATCTCCAGCTTCTGCTGGGCGAACCCCAGTTCGCGGTCGCACGCCCCCGCAATCAGGAATGCCATCCGGACCTGGTTGGCAGTGAGAAATGCCGTGTCCGATGCCCACTCACCGAAGACCCAAGGCAGTTCCATCAGATTCGGCACTACGTCCGGCAGGGCGGTAGCCACAGCAAAGAGCGCATTTTCCCGCGCGATGGTCTGGATAACGTGATCCACTACGCGCTTGCGAAACGCCGGGAACTGGCGCGCCAGCGGTAGCGCGATATCGTCATTGCCCTTGAGGATCGCGGCCACGGTGGCATCCGGTTCCGAAGGGTGAAACACATAGGTGCCGTGCGGCCCCTGAATTCCCTCGTAATACACCACCAGGTCGACATCCTCCGGCGCTCCCGGATCGCCGGCCCGATGCACGTACTCCATTCGCTCCAGGCGTTTTTCATGCGCCACGCTGCTGGGGATCAGGAAGTCTTCCATGTCCGCATACGCCGCGCTGGAATGCGCCACCATCCCGATATGAACCGCCCGGTTGGCATGGTGACGAACCTTTTCGGGACTCAGGTGCGTCAGGGCAGTGCGGGCCTGTTTCACGAGGTTGAACATAGGTTTCAAGAGGGACATTGCGCGCCCGCGAGCCGGAACACGACCTGTAACCCCTTCCGCCATTCTACCCCCAGCCCGATCCGCTCCACTTCGATTTCCGGTGCGAAATAGTCCAGGACCGTCTCGCTGGAAGGGTGAAACTCCAACGCTGGTGAGACCAATAACAACCTCGGAGGATCCGGCCGGAGTTCGATACGTGGGAAGTAGCCGTAAGCGCGGAACTCGCCCCGGTCGAGATGCCACTTCACCCTGATCCAATAGTCGAGTGCCTGCAGCGGCAGATGCAGGTCGGCCGACGCTTTCAGTTCCACCACCACCAGCCGGCCGGTATAATCCACGGCCAGTAGATCCAGGATGCCGCGATCTCCACCGGCGAACGCGGGCACCTGTCCATAGAGCGGCTCGCGAACCAGTGTAGCGTCGAGCGTCTCCACTTGCGCGCGCGCTTGCGACTCCAGCCACGCTTCCGGATATTGCCGGTAGAAGGGGTGTTCGCGATCCGGGTTGGAGGCTGAACGTGCCCGGTCGAGTTCGGCGGCCAGCATCTCGATTTCGCCGCGATGCCGCTCGCTGGCAGGGCGCTTCTCAGCCAGCCCAAAGCGCAATTCTCCCTCGCGATACTCGGCAAATTCGATGCCGCGGACGCGCAGGCTGGCGCGCCCATCGTGTTTCGCCACCCGCTCCACACCGGGCAGCGATTCAAGGAACTGCCAGGCTTCCGGACGATTGGGCGCGGGGCCGCGGCAAATCTCCAGCCGCGTATCCAGATTGCCGTGGTCGTGGGGATCGATGCGCGCGATGAAGTCTTCCGGCGAGTAGGTGAAAAGTTCGAAGCGCGCCTTGGCCGCGTCGAGGCAAAGCAGGCGTAGCGCCGCCGTGTGTTCCTGACCCGCGGGGATGTATATCGCCAAACCTTCGAGCACCGTCTTGCGCTCGCGGCTTCGCAGATAGCTCAGCCAGATCAATCCAAACGTCAGGACCGCCGCGGCGTCGCCCTCGGGAGGGCACGCGATGGCAGCCCAGCCGTGCTGCCCCCCTCGCAGAAAGGCTCGCGGAAACGAAGGCGAGAGGCTGTATTCCAGGTTCGCCTCGGCACTCAGCTCTGCCACCTTCCACTCCGGGAACTGACGCCGCAAGAACAGCCGGAAGCGCTCCCGAAACACCAGCCGGCCGCTGCGCCGTCCCATATCGGAGCCGGCCCGGCGTGCCAGATCGAGCAGGAACATCTGGCCTTCACGGCGCGCGAAATGTTCCACCAGGAGTTCCATGCGGGCCTTCTGATCATCCTTGATAGCGGTGATGCGGCGGGTGAGGTTGCGGGTACGGTCCCATGCTTGCAAAGTGAGTCGCGAACCGCGAATCTCCAGGGCGAAATTGCCGGCAGTCAGCGGCAGCATCTCTTCGCCCGGCTCCAGCAGCGCGGGCTCTTTCGAATTGCGGAGGAAAGCCTCTATAGCGTCGCGAGTCTCTTCGGCACTGCGGCCGGAGCCCCGCACGGCGGAACGCATGGGAAACCGGATTATAGCGTGGGGCGGGTGGGCCCGGTGGTTATAGTCGGGGCGACAACTACGATAGAATGGCTCGCGGATGCCACCGACATTGGGCAACGGAAAGATCTGCTACCTGGAAATTCCCGCCACGGACATCGCGCGTTCCTCCGATTTCTACCAAAAGGTCTTCGGTTGGAACGCGCGGCGGCGCGGCGATGGGAGCCTCGCCTTTGACGACGGCGTCGGCGAAGTGAGCGGCACGTGGAGAATCGGGCGCCCGCCCACCATGGAGGCTGGCCTGCTCTTCTACATCATGGTGGATGACGCCGCCGCCACCCTCGACGCCATTGTCGCCAACGGCTGCGCCATCGTGCAGCACATCGGCGGGGACGCACCGGAGATCACCGCCCGCTTCCTGGACCCAGGCGGCAATCTGGTCGGCATCTTCCAGGAACGCGGCTGACGGGCCGCTAGCCGGCCGCCTGCAGCGCCGCCAGCGACTGTTGAATCGTGGGAGCGCCCCCGGCTTCGATGTCTCTACGCCGAATCTGGTGGAACTTCGTCAAGATCTCGTTGGCCTTCGAAAGCGATGCGATTCGCTCCGCAAACGCGCCCATCGACGCACCCGGAATTGCATACAGGGCCACATCGTTCGCCAGCACATCGAGATAAGCGCGGGCTCCGCAGCAGCCCAGGCTCAACGCCGATCGCCCGGTGTTCTTGGCCTGAGGAATGACGGCGCAGGCGGGACGTCCCATCGCAGGCGGCATGCCGTTCTCCAGTTGCTGCGACGCTTCCGACAGAATCAGCGTCTGGTCGGCGCGCACGAAGAGCAGCACCACATCCGGGTCCACAGGAATCTGCCCCAGCGGCCCGTAGACCACGTACTTGGGCTTCGACCCCAGCACCGGAATCATCGCCACATCCTGCTCGCGCACGTAGCTCAATTCGCCGAAAACCTTGAGCGCGTCCATCAAATCGGTGCTCGATGCGGGGCTCATTTCCAGGTTGTGAGTGTACTGGCCAATCGAGCAGAGACTGTGATCGGCCGCCGTGGTTGCAAAGACGCGGCTGGCTGCCTCCTGCCAGAAACGGCATCCCGCCGGACTCTGCCCCAGCCACATGGCAACTCCGGCCGGCAAGGTGTTCAACAGGCAAACAGCCACAGGCGGCTGGAACAGGTGAAGGCTCTCGGTAAGTGAATCGGCGATCTCGGAATAGGAAGGCATGAAGACCAGCGTACCGCGTCAGCGCAACAGGCTTTCGCCTTCGTGTCCGTGCGATTCCATTTGCCGCACCACCATGTCGTGATAGACGCCCCGCGCCCGCATGAGTTCTTCGTGCGTTCCGCGCTCCGCAATCCGGCCCTCTTCCATGAGCAAAATCAGATTGGCGCGCCGCACCGTGGATAGCCGATGCGCGATCACAAACGTGGTCCGGCCCGCCAGCAGCGTGGCCATCGATTCCTGAATCAGTTGCTCGCTCTCCGTGTCCAGATTGCTCGTTGCCTCATCCAGAATCAGGATCTGCGGCGATGCCAGAATGGCCCGCGCGATTGCCAGGCGCTGCTGCTGCCCGCCTGACAACTTGACGCCGCGCTCGCCCACGAACGTGTCGTACTGCTCGGGCAGTTTCACAATGAACTCGTGGGCGTTGGCGCGCCGGGCTGCGTCCTCCACGTCCGCCCGTGTTGCGTCGTGGCGGCCGTAGGCGATGTTGTCGCTCACCGATCCGTCAAACAGAAAGACATCCTGCTGCACCAGCGCCAAAAGTCCGCGATACGACTGCAGCCGGAAATCTCGAATGTCACGGCCATTCAGGAGAATGGATCCCTTGGTGGGATCGTGGAAGCGCGCCACCAGGTCCGTCACCGTCGTCTTGCCCGCCCCGCTGCGCCCCACCAGCGCGATGACCGATCCGCCGGGCGCCACCACGTTGAAATCGATCACCACCGGGCGTCCTTCACGATATTCGAACTCCACATTTTCGAAGCGGATCTCGTGCGCTATCGCTGGCGCGTCGAGAGCACCCGGTCGGTCGGGCTTGTCGTACTCCATGGCCATTACTTCGAAGACGCGCTCCATCGCCGCCAAAGAACGCTGCAACTCCGAGAAGGAATTCACGATGTTCCACACCGGGTTGAGCAGCAGGAAGGTGTACCACTGGAACGCCATGATGTCGCCGATGGACGCCCTGCCGTGCAGATTTAGGTAGCCGCCATACCAGACGATGGCGACGTTCACTACTCCCATGATCAGGTTCCACGACGTCCAGATCACCGTCTCGCGCCGCTGTGCGAACATCTCCTTGCGCAGCACCGTGTGCCGTCCGCGCGTGTAATCGAGCACTTCGTTCACTTCGCGGCGGAATGCGCGCACTACGCGAATTCCCGAAAACGTTTCACCCACGCGGCCATCGATCAACTCCGCGTCCTTGCGCAGCGACCGGTAGATGGGCCGGACGCGGCGCGCGAAGATGAAGCTGATCACCATGACGCCGGGAATGATGGCCAGGGCCGTGAGCGCCAGGCGCCAGTTCAGAGCCATCAGGATGGCTATGGCGATGATCAGCCGGACCACCGAGACCGAGGGCGAAATAAACGCCAACTGCATCAGCCCAGTGGTGGTATCCACATCGCCGGTAAGTCGCGAGAGGATGCCCCCGGTTTTCATGTCCCAGAGTTTCGGCAGAGGCAGGTGCAGCAACCGGTCGAAAACCGACTGCCGCAGCGCCAGGGTAATGCGGTTGTTAACCAGACGCTGACGGTACTCTTTAAACGCATTCAGCAGGTTGGAAACGACGATGAGTGAGAGAAACAGCACACCCGCCGAATGCACCAGATTGAGGCGGGCGTTCCAGTCTACTTTGGTGTTCAGCAGCGCGCGATCCACGATGTACCGCATGAAGAGCGGTTCCACCATCTGCAGGCCGGCGCCGATCAGCGCCAGGGCAAACAATGCGCCTACCGCGAAGCGATGCGGCCAAAGCCAGCGGAAATACTCCCGCAGATACTTACGATGCTTGCGTGGGGCGTCCTTCTTGGCTTCCGGCTTGGCTTCCGGCCTTCCGTCGTCCAGGCTTCGCGCGTGGTAATTCTTGACGAACGATCGGTACCGTTGTCTGGAGGAGCGCGTGCGATTCATGGCTACCGCGTGGGGTTTCCAGGATATCATTCGGCGCCTGAGGGCAGCCATCGGCCGGCGGCGCTCCACCGCAGCTTTTTCCGGAACTCTTTCCCTCTCCGGCGGAATGCAACGTGAGAGGTATACATGAAGAAGCTCTTTTTCACCGCGCTGTTTGCATCAGGCTGCATGCTGGCCCAGCCACCCGCCGGCCACAGGGGCGGCCCTGGATTCGGACCCGGACCCGGCGGTCCTGGAGGCCCCGGCGGCCCCAGGATGAACCACACCGTCACCGGCGCTCCCTATTCGGCCGTGGAGGTGACTACGGAGCAGCAGTCATTGGCGGGGGGCAACGTAATCCAGCGCCAGCACAGCACCACGATCGCGCGTGACGGACAGGGACGTGTGCGCACGGAATCCGACTTCACGCGACCCGGCTCCACAACGTCTGTGAAAAGAATCACTATCTCCGACCCGGTGGCAGGCTACGTTCACGAAGTGGATCCACAGAATAAAGTGGTGACGTCGCGCGCGATCCACGCGGCGCCGAATGGGCAGTTGGCGAACCGTCAGCGACCGGCCGGCGCCAGCCCCCGCGCTGTGAACTCCGCCACCCGCACGGCGGACCCGAACGTGAAGACCGAAGACCTCGGAACCCAGAGCCTCAACGGCGTGCTCGCTTCCGGCACTCGCGTGACGCGAACGATTCCGGCGGGAACCATCGGCAACGCGCAGCCGATTCAATCGGTGCACGAGACTTGGGTCTCCTCCGATTTGCAAGTGCCCGTGATGATCAAAACCGTTGATCCCCGTTTCGGCACCCGCATCACCCAGTTGACGAACGTCAATCGTGGTGAGCCGGATGCCACGCTCTTCCAGGCGCCCACCACGGGCTACACGGTGAGACAGGGTGGCGGACGTGGGCCGCGGCCACCCGCCGCAGGAGGCCAGATCCAGTAGTTCCAGGCCGAATTCAATCCAGCCGCGGAACGGCTTCACGCCGTATCCGCGGCTTTTGTTTTTTGTTGAGTGAAAGGCGCCGACTCCCTTACGGTCGTGGCTCGGTAAGTGGCCGGAGACTTACTTCGACTTTGGCATTTGCACCTTGGTCGCCAATCCCACCAGGCTCATCATTCGAATGCAGAGCCAGTTCACATCCAGTTCATACCATGCCAGCCCGTGCCGCACCGACCGTGGATCGGCGTGGTGATTGTTGTGCCAGCCCTCGCCGAACGTCAGCAGCGCCACCCACCAGTTGTTGGTCGAATCGTCGCGCGTGGCAAAGCGTCGGCTGCCCCACCGATGTGCCGCCGAATTCACCAGCCAGGTTCCGTGCAACTCCACCGTGGTCCGCAGAAAGATGCCCCACGTCACCAGGCTGGCTGCTAGAAACGCGCCGCCGCGCATCCAGCCCCACAGCGCCAGCGCCGCCGCCAGCAGAAGCATCGGAACGAAATGCCACTGCTCCATGAAGCGGTGAAAACCATCGCGGCGCAAATCCGGAACATAGCTTTGCAGGGTGGCATCGCCCATTGCATCGCCACGCACCAGCCATCCGGCATGCGCCCACCACAGGCCGCCGCGCGGCGAATGCGGATCGCCAGATTCATCGGCATTCTGATGGTGCAACCGATGCGTGCCTACCCAGAAGAGAGGCCCGCCCTGCAAGGCCAGCGAGCCACATACGGTCAGGAAATACTCCACCACCCGCGGAGTCTCGTAGCCGCGATGCGTCAGCAGCCGGTGGTAGCCCATCCCGATGCCCCATCCACCCGAAATCCAAAGCAGCGCCAGCGCAGTCCAAAGCCCCTGCCAGGTGAACAGAAAGAAGGCCGCCAAAGCCCCGGCGTGGAACAGTGCCAAGGCTCCAGCCGTGACCCAGTTCATCCTTCGGACATCGGCGGACATGCTCCTACGATACCGGAAAGGAACCGGACCTGCGGAGTTTCCGGCGTACACTTGAGGCATAGGGATGAAGCACTGGATCGCAGCTTGTCTCGGCCTCGCTGGGCTGACTGCAGCGCCGCTGCCGCGGCCCTACGCAATCGATCACTACAGCGTGAGACTGCAGCCCGATCTGGCCGCCAAACATCTTTCGGGCGAGGTCCGGATCGACTTCCACAGCACCATCGACTCCGACTTCGCCGCATTGGAACTGGACGCCGGCGCACTGCAAATCAAGACTGTTTCCGAGGGACAGGATTCGCAGTATTTCGAACGCCACGGCGAACTGTTGGTGGTGGTGCTCACCGCGCCCCTGCATCCCACGGAACACCGCACCATCACCGTGCAGTATCAAGCCGGTCCCGCAAAAGGCCTGCAGTTCTTCCCCGATCAGATCTATACGTCGGCGCACACCAGCAATTGGATGGCATGCAACGACCGTCCGGACAATCCGGCCACCCTTCACCTGGAAATCGCCGTACCCCAAGGGGCCAAAACGGCCGCCAGCGGTCTTGAGAGCGCGTCCGGATGGGATTTGGAATCTCCGGCGCCGCCTTCCCTCTTCGGTTTCGCAGTGGGCAAATTCGTGGACACCGTGTCGGAACAGGCAGGCGTCAAACTTCGGGTTCTCGGCAATCCCACACCAGTCGTAGCACCAACTGCCGCGGCGCTCCGCTACTTTGCCGAACGCACAGGCAAGCCCTATCCGGGCCCGATATACACTCAGGTCTTCGTCCGGGGCGACACGTCACAGAGCCTGGCCGGTGGACTCACACTGCTGCCCGAATCCTACGCGGGGGGATTGCGCCAGCAACCTGACAATCTCTGGCTTCTGGCCGACGAATTGGCCCACCAGTGGTACGGATTCGCGGTCGCGCCGAAGGACTGGTCCGACCTTTGGCTCAGCGACGGCCTGTCCGCATTCCTTGCCGATACCTTTTTAGAACGGCAGTTTGGCAAGGAGCGGTACGAGCGCGAAATCGAAGCATCACGCGAGGCTTATCAAGGTTTGAAGCGCGAAGGCAAAGACCGGTCGCTCTTCTACCCCGACTGGAAGACCGCACAGGACGCGGACGGCCCCATCCCCACGCACAAGGGTGTCGGCTTTCTCTATCTGTTGCGTGGCGCGATGGGGGATGCGCCGTTTTGGAACGGCCTACGCCGATTTACCGGGGAACAGTGGGGCCACACGGTCACCAGCGAGGATTTCCAAAGAGCCATGTCGGCGGTCGATTCAGGCGCCGGCAAAGTTTCCAGGAGCAGTCCCAAGAGTCAGGCCGAATTGTTCGATCAATGGGTGTACGGACTGGCCGCTGCCAAGAAAAAATAGCATCAGGCTCCGAACGTCACGCCTCGCCGCTCCGTTCCCATCGCCGTCGCCGCAATCGCCATGACGATCACGGTCGCCGCTGTCGCGGCCATCGCGAACCCGTAAGTGGTGTGTCCCGCGAAGACCGCTTCCAGATATCCCACCGAACTGGATAGCAGCACGCCGATCTGATATCCGAACCCCGGCAGGAAGCCCCGGACCGAATCGGGCGACAGTTCCGCGAGGTGCGCCGGAATCACGCCCCACGCGCCCTGCACCATGAATTGCATCAGGAACGCGCCCACCATCAACAGCGGCGCCGAGGGCGCGAACGCCCACAGGGGTATCATCACCAACGCGCCCGCCAGCGCGATGATGATGGCGCGGCGCCGTCCAATCCGGTCGGACATCAAACCGCAGAGCGTGCCCCCAATGATCGCCCCCACCATCGAGATCGCCGTGATGGTGGAGCGCATCTTCACTCCGAATCCCCACTGCCGCTCCAGGAAAGTCGGGTACATGTCCTGGCTGCCATGCGCCACCAGGTTCATCGCCATCATGAAGAATGCCAGATAGAGGAACAGCTTCCAGTGCGACACCAGGGCGCGGCCCAGGTGGCTCCAGCTTTCGTGCCGCGTCTTTTGCCACACCTCCGATTCCCGCACGCGAAAGCGCACGAACAGAGCCAGCAGCGCCGGCAGTCCGCCCACAAAGAAGAGCGGCCGCCAACCGAAGCGCGGGAACAAAAAGAAGTAGCAGACTGCCGCCAGCAGGTTGCCGGTGGCGTACCCTTGCTGCATGAATCCCGAAAGCACGCCGCGCAGACGCACCGGAACTTTCTCCATGGCCAGTGATGCGCCCACGCCCCACTCGCCGCCCATGCCGATTCCAAACAGCGCGCGCAGCACCAGAAACGTGGTGTAGTTGGGAGCGAGGCCCGAGAGCACTTCGACGATCGAATAGAAAACCAGGTCGATCATCAGAGGCAGGCGCCGGCCGTAACGGTCGGCCATGAGTCCGAAGATGAAGGCGCCTACGGGCCGGAAGGCCAGTGTAAGCAGGATGGAGAACGCCACCTCGCGGTCGGACTTGTGGAACTCGTGCCCGATCGCCGTGAGGCAGAAGCTCACCAGGAAGAAATCGAAAGCATCCAAGGTCCAGCCGAGATAGCCGGCTACCAAAGCAGAGCGATGATCGGAAGGAAGTGCCGCCACTATGCCGCCTCGACTCTCTTTCCAAATGCCGGCGCAACCGCCCAGATCACCACTGCTGCCAGGACCGTGGCTACCAGGTAGCCCTGCACCTGCAGCGCCGGGTTGGCGTTCCCGAATAACTCTGCCAATGGACTGCGCAATGCCATCACGAGGAGAACCAGTAAATAGGCGAGATAGTTGTCACGGCCGATCCAAAAGCAGAAGACGGCGCCGCACGTCAGCGTCAGGCAGGCGAGCGGATATCCGAGCGCGAACTCGCCGACCGTATGCACGTCCGGCAGCAGCGCACAGGCCGCCAGCAGGCCCAGCGGAATCCACATCCAGCGCCGCGGCAAACGCTGTGCGATGAGCACGAACACGCCCAGCACCGCGCCGCTGAAGAGCACCGATCGAGCGGCATCGGCAATCGCCGAAATCGCCGGAGCCCTGCTGCCGATCAGGTTCGGGCTCGCAATGGCAATCAGGGCTTGTGCGTGGAAGCGAGCGTCCAGTAAAGCGTGCAGATGTCCGAGCCCGATGCCGATTCCGATGGCCGCCAACAGCGCCACCACCGCATCGATGGCGAGAACCCTGCGGTTCCTTCGCTCGAGAGCGGCGAGGCAATCCGGGAAGAACGTCGTGAGCAGCGCCGCCGCCCCACCCATCATCAGGAAGCCGAAGATCGCAGCCATCAACAGCGTTATGTAGCTGACCGTGAGGAAGGTCTCATACGGCACTTCGGTGCGGTAGCTCTGCATCATCAGGTGAAGAGAAAGCAGCGCGCTCACGGCCATCAGCAGGGTAACCGGCACGGCCAGCCGGATAACCGTCCCCCAGCGCACGGCTCCTTCCCGAATCTTGTGAAACGTCATCCAGACACCGCGCACAATGCCCAGTGCGACCACTGCAATCCGCAGCATGAGCAGCACGATCGACAGCAGATTGCGCGACGAGCGGTCGCGTTCGTACGCCTCCGGCAGTTTCCAGAACGCTCCGAGCGAAGCCGGGCGATCGCCCGCCACGGTAGCCTGCAAGCGGAAATGCGCATCGTCCACATTGCGCGGGTCGCCGGCCCGGGCTTCCCAAACCAGCGTGTGGTCGCGGCGCGCCTTCTTCTTCTCGGAGCTCGATTCTTTGAGATCCATGGCGCGCACATCCCATCCCTGGCTTGCTGCAAACGTCGTGGCGATTTCGATGGCACGCGCGGCAGGCAGGTCGGCGCCCGGCGCATCATCGGCCAGCGTGTGTGCGAAGCCTTGCACCTTGCCCGTCTCCGGATGGATGGAAACAATCACTTCCTCTTTATCCAGCGGTCGGAAATACCGCGTCACCCAGCGCTGCAGCGTGCGGTTCCGCTCGAACATTCGGGATGCGTCCGCCAACGGTCTCCGCTCCAGAAAGTACTTGCCTGCCAGTTCATCGCCGCCTTCCCACCGGGTGGCCGGATAGGTGACGTGACGGAAGGAATTCGGATCGAGGGCTTGCGTGCGCAGAAACGCGTCGGCGGCAGTCCGGGCTTCGTTCTCGCTCAGTTGATAGACAGGGCGCGCGCCGAATCGGTCCGCCGGAATCAGCCAAAAAGCGAGCCCGATTGCCAGCAGGGCCGCTGCCCCAATCCGGACGCCCGTGGACAGCGGCCGATAGTCGATCCGTCTCTCGCCAAGACTCTCGGCGATTTCTTCCGTGGGCATTTCGGTGGCGGCCAAGGAGTGGCCATTTAGCAGTCCTTCCACTGGCGCGAAGCCGCCGCGGCGCCAGTACGCGACCAGCGCCACCACAATCGGAAGCACGATGATGCCTGCGGCCGCGGCGCCCGACAATCGGAAGTACAAGCTGTGCGACCGCAGCAACAGCATGGCGCTGTACATGGCGTCTACCGAATAATGCCAGACCAGGGTGGGCAGAATACCCCAGCGCAGCATGATGAGGCCGAGTGCCACTCCGCCGATCCCCACTTCCACGCCGCGAATATAGAAGGGCTGCTGCGGATAACCTGCGTGGCCGAATCCCCAGATGAAGCCCGCGAGCACCACGGCCGCGGGAAGCCATCGCAGCAGCTTCCGCAGGAAGGCAATGGCGAACATGCGGAAGAGGAACTCCTCCGAGATAGCGGGCAAGAAGCCACCGAACAGAACGAACGCCCAAGGGAAGCGGGTGTTCAGCAGGTCGCTATAAGGCACGTCGGCAGGGGACCAGGCGCCGAAACGGTAAGCCACAATGTAGAAGCCCGTTTGATACGCGATGAAGATGGCGGTCAGCGTCACGCCCAAAATCGCACCCAGCAGAAAGCGCTTAGTGCGCAGGCCGCGCAGCCGGAACAGATTGCCCACCGCGATTTGGCCGGGCAGCATCTCGCGGTACAACGGTTCCGCGCCAGCCGCCAGCACGAAGAGCAGGCCTCCTGCCGCCAGGGCGCCCAGCACCGCATTCAGCACGTCGCGCGACAGGAAACTGGCGTAGGAATCGGTGGTGGGATAGCCGAATTCGTGCAGTGGAAACTCGTTGGCGTGGGAGCATAGCGAAAGCACCATCCCGATGCACCCGATCAGCGCGGCGCCGCGCCATCGGACATCGCCGCGCCGCACACGCATCACGATCACCACAACCAGACCCACAATCAGCACCACCATCAGGGCGGTA
The DNA here is from genome assembly GCA_963815475.1 of uncultured Solibacteraceae bacterium. Taxonomy (GTDB): domain Bacteria; phylum Acidobacteriota; class Terriglobia; order Bryobacterales; family Bryobacteraceae; genus Sulfopaludibacter. Next base: position 267,489 of record CAWFHD010000003.1, read on the forward strand.
TCCACCATCTGCGCCAGTTCGTTCTTGGAGCGTAGGCGCTGATAGCCGCGCATCCATTGCTCGGGAACCTTCAGAGACTCGCGATATCCGCCGGGCTCATCGCCCAGCAGCGTGACTTCCACCCGATTTTCGGAATCGTGCAAGTTGAAGTCGCGCTCCTTCCAGGTGAAGGTGCGATCTATGCGATGCGGCCGGGCAACTTCGTCGCTCTCCACAAATTCGAGCGAGGCGGGATCGCGATGGAGTTGGCTGCGGAGAAACTCCTCCGCCGCTGAACGTGCCTGCTCCGCGCTCAGCGCACCGCGCGTAGCGTCTTCGGCAATCTCGTGACTAAAGCCGGCCAGATCGCCCGCGGGCGTGATCTCGGCGCGAAACTCCTCCTTCTGCTGCGGACGGAACCAGCGGTACGACCAGCGCCACAGCCGCACCCGCGTTCCCATCAGGCGATTGGCCTGCTCCAGGCCGATTTCGCGCTCCAGGAAGGTCTTGGCGTCTTCGTCGTACGTGAAACTGCCTGCTTGACGATAGCCGCCGATGGCGTAACGCCGGGCGGCCAGGAATCGCTCCGCCACGGTTCGGCCCTCGTCGCGATTCACGCGGAAATCGATTGACGCTTCGGGAAAGGCGCGGTAGAAATTCCCGGCGGAGAACCAGGTGGCAGCGGCGAACAGAGCCAGACAGATGGCGATGAAGCGGAAATCGCGGCCAGCCAGCTTTTCCTTCATGGGCCGCTCAGATCAACCTTTGGCCGCCCAATGAACTCCAATACCGCCGAGTATGTACTTGCGCGCATCCACGCGAGAATAGCCCGCGCCGCGCAGCATGGAAGAGAAATCGTCCACCGAAACGAAACTGCGCAGCGAATCGGGAATGTAGGTGTAGACGCGCGCCCTGCCGTGCAACACCAGCCCCCAGAAAGTTCCCTGAGCGTACAGATATGCCAGATAGCTGTGGCGGAAGAGGCCGTTGGAGGGAAGGAAAAAATCCAGGCTCACCAGCAGTCCGCCTGGCCGTGTCACGCGCTCGATCTCATTCACGGCCTTCGCCAGATTGGGAAAATTTCGCAGCCCGTAGCCGATAAAGACACAGTCGAAACTGTGGTCGGGAAACGGAAGACTACAGGCATCGCCGCACACCGTATCGCGCAAACCGCGGGCGTGGGCAAGCTGCATCATGCGCTCCGTGAGGTCTACCGCGATGGTGGTGGCGCCGGGATACCGTTTCTGCACCAGCACGGAAAAATCGCCCGTTCCCGCGGCGAGATCGAGGACCACGGGCTTGGCGGGTAACTGCGCGCGATCCACGCCCATGCGCTTCCAGCGGCGGTCCATACCGTAGGAAAAAGTGCGCGTGATGAAGTCATACCGGGGCGCGATGGTGGAAAACATGGCGCGCATCAGGCCCAAATTTTGTCGTTCAACAGGAGGTTTCACTAGCAGTGGAATTGTACCAGCGGAGGTGGTAGTCGTGCTAGTCTCGGTCCGCTTCAGTGAGTGAGTTTACTTCTTGGGCCGCGATGGCCGCATCTCCACGCGGCTGATCATGGTGCGCGCCGGCATCCGTAGAACCATCGCGACCGCTTCGGCGACATCCTCGGCGGCGATCATCCAACTGGTGTCGCCGCTGCGCTTGCCGGGATCACCTCCGAATTCGGTGTCGACGCTGCCAGGCATGATGGAACTGAATCGCACGTTGTCGTGACGGTGGTCCAGCATCATGGCCTCGGTGAAGCCGTTCAGGCCGAACTTCGAGGCATTGTATGCCGCCCCTCCGCCGAATGGGTTCTTCGCAGCCAACGATGAGATGTTGACGATGAAGCCGCCGCCGCGCCGCGCGAAGCGAGCCAACGCATCACGCGAGCAGTAAAACGCGCCATTTAAGTTGAGGTCAATATTCCGGTGCCACTCCTCTGGTGTCATCTCGCCGACTTTGCGGAAAACGCCTTCGCCGGCATTATTCACCAGAATGTCGAGCCCGCCGAATTCGCGCTCCACGACCTGGAAAAACTCGCTCACCTGCGCCGGCTTGGTAATATCGGCGGGGTGCCCGAAAATCTTCCCGAGAGGCTTCATGGCGGCGACGGCCTTGTCGACCGCAACCCGGGTGCGCCCGCAGATGGCCACCGAACAGCCTTCGCGCAGCAGCCGCTCCGCGATCGCGCGACCAATCCCACGAGTTCCGCCGGTGACCATCGCAACTTTGCCTGTAAGAGATTCCATGACTGCATTTTAAAACGGCCCCTTGCCCGCACCTGTTAAAATAGTGTTAGGAATGACTTCCAGCGCGCCGACGCCTTTGCGGCAACTCATTGAAAACCGCCTGTCGCAATTGACCGCCGAGACCGAGACTCTCTTCGCGGATGCGCGTGAGCGGGCGAGGCGCGAGACGGCCGACCAGTTGAATCAGGCTGTGCGCCGCATCCGCCAGGCCGATAACGTCGATGACCTCTGCGCGACTCTGGCGGATGCCGCGGGGTCACTCGCCGCCGGCGTAATCCTCTTTCGCGTGGATGGCGACTCGGCCACTTCCGAAAGACTCGACGTTTCGCTCACCGCCGCGGCGGCGTTGCGCGGCGCTATAGAAACTCGCGATCCGGTGATCGCGGCCGCCACTGCCGGCGAAGTTTCTCCTGCGCTGCTGGAAATTCTGGGACAGCCCGCCGACGGCCGCATCTTCATTTTTCCCGTAGTGGTGGGAGACATCGTGCCAGCCCTACTGTGCGCGTGGAGCGACGTTCAGGGCTCATCGGTCGAACTGCTGACACAAGTTGCCGCTGCATCGTGGAGCGCGGCCGCGCCGCCTACACCGCCACCTCCGGTAGAAAATCTGGTTACGATCGCGCCCGCTCCCGAGCCCCCGCCGGCCCCAGTTCCAGAGACCTCACCGGCTTCCGCCTGGGACCGTTTGGCTCCGGACGAACAACAGACCCATCTGCGGGCACAGCGTTTCGCTCGCGTGCAGGTTGCCGAAATGCGGCTCTTCTGCCCCGATGCGGTGCACTCCGGCCGCGAGCGGCGCGATCTTTACGAAGCACTGCGCGAGCGCATGGAAAATGCGCGCAATGCATTTCGCACACGGTTTTTTGAGGCATGTCCCAGCATGGTGGATTACCTCCATCTGGAATTCGTCCGCACCTTAGCTAATGACGACCCGGAACTACTTGGCAAGAATTATCCCGGCCCGATGGTTTAACCGGTTCGCGCTGGCAAGCCTCGCTCTGCTGTTCTGCGTGGTCGCGCCCGCAGCGGCGCCTGGCCCGAGTTCCGCCCAGCGCAAGTCCAAGATCCGCCCGCCCGCCACGCCCGCGGCTCCGGCCGGGTCCGATCTCATCAGCCTGGTACACGCTTGGCGCAGCGCGCCGACGCCCGCCCGGCGCTCGGCCGTGGAAGCTTGGGCCATTTCCCATCCCAAGGACGCGACTTCGGCCCAACTGGCGCTCGGCATCGGCGCTTATGAGCAGAAGGACTTCGCCACTGCCATTGCCCGCCTGCAGAAGCTTCCCGCAAAGCTTCCGTCCATCGCGGATTATGTGAGCTATTATTTGGCGGCCGCGCGGGTGGAAGCGCAGGATTTCGCCAATGTACAGCGCGATGCCGCGGCGGTTCGCACGGTCGAAGTGATCTCGCCCCTGGCTGCAAGGTCGTGGCTACTGGAGGCGCGGGCGCTGAAAACATCGCAGCCCGCCGACGCCGCACGCCTGCTGCGCGATCATTATGCCGCCCTGCCCCAGCCCGAAGGCGATATAACTCTCGGCGACTGCTACCAGGCGGCGGGCGACCTGCCCAACGCTGCCGAGTTTTACCAGCGCGTCTTTTATCAGTACACATCGGGAGATGCCTCAGCGCGCGCCGCCGCCGCCCTGCTCACCCTCAAGGATTCGCTCGGCGCAGCCTACCCGCAGCCCCTGGCTCGCCAACTGCTGGGCCGCGCCGACCGCCTTCTGGAACTTCGCGATTATGTCCACGCCCGCTCTGAATATGTGGCCGGCCTTGACCGCTTTGCAGGCCTGGAACGCGAGTTGGCGCGCGTTCGCATCGGCGCGGCCGATTTGCGTGCAGGCAAGGGCACGCTGGCGGAAACCTACCTTACCAGCCTGGATCTCGCGGAACCAGCGGCCGACGCCGAGCGCCTGTACTACCTTGAGGAGGCCGCACGCCAGCGCAAAGACGACGACGGGATGACGCTGCACCTCAACCGCCTAGCCGAAAAATACCGTCTGTCGCCATGGCGCCTGAAGGCTCTGACTTCGGCCGCCAATCGCTATCTTGTGGTGAACCAGCCCGAGCACTTCATTCCGCTCTACAAGGCAATCTACGAAGATTTCCCCAACGACTCGGCGGCGCCCACCAGCCACTGGAAGGTAACGTTCGCGGCCTACGTGCGCGGCGATTCCGATGCCGCCACACTGCTGCGCGATCACCTCCGAAGCTACCCGGCGCATGCCACCGCCGGCGCCGCACTCTATTTCCTGGGACGCCTGCAGGAACAACAGAAGGACTTCCCGGCGGCGCGCGCCACCTATCTCCGGCTGGCGCAAGCGTTCCAGAATTACTACTATGGCGTGCTGGCCAGTGACCGTCTCCGGCAAACCGAACTCTCGGCGGTAACGCCATCGGCCAGGGACGCCGGCTTCCTGCTGGGTCTCAAGCTCCCGGTGGCCTCGCCGCTTCCGCAACAGACGACACCGGCCACCACGCTGCGCATCGCGCGGTCCCGCCTGCTGCGCATCGCGGGGCTCAGTGACCTGGCCGATTCGGAGCTGCGCTTCGGCGCGCGCACCGATGGGCAATCTGCGCTGCTCGGCATGGAGATAGCCACCTCATCCGACAGTCCGCACGTTGCCCTGCACACCATGAAATCGATGTCGCCCGACTACCTCACCATGGCGCTCGATGCCGCGCCGCGCAAGTTTTGGGAGCTGCTGTATCCGCTGCCGTATCGCGAAGAGTTGATGGCCGACGCGAAACGTGTGGGGCTCGATCCATTCCTGGTGGCGGGCTTGATCCGGCAGGAGTCGGAGTTCGACCCGAATGCGGTTTCGCCCGCCAATGCGCTCGGGCTGACGCAGGTCCGCGCGGTAACAGGACGTCAGTTTGCCGCCAAAGCGGGCGTGTCCAGGTTCACTCAGCAGTCACTTTTCCAACCGGCGGTGAACCTGAAGATCGGGACGTCCATCCTGCGCTCCATGCTCGACCACAATGGCGGCAGGCTCGAAGAAACACTGGCATCGTACAACGCCGGACCCGCCCGCGCGGCGCAATGGCTTGCCTGGAACAATTACCGCGAGCCTGCGGAGTTTGTGGAATCGATCCCCTTTACCGAAACGCGCGACTACGTGCAGGCTGTGATCCGCAACGCCGGACTCTACCGGCGCCTGTATCAGTAGGCGCCACGGATTACCATAAGCATGTATGCATCGCCGCGAATTCTTACAAGGGGCGCTGATCCTCTCAGCCGGTTCGGCCTTCGGCGCCCCTAAGCTCGATCTCGCCGCCATCGAGCGCGGCCGCGTGCTGAAAGCCGCGGACCGTTATCTCACCGAACAGCCCATCACCATCACCGCCTCCGGTTCACCGCGTAGCACCGGAGGCAAGCACGACTTCTTCTCGGAAGGCGACTACTGGTGGCCCGACCCGAAAAATCCCGAGGGGCCGTACATCCAGCGCGACGGCGAAACCAATCCCGACAATTTCGTGGAGCACCGCCGCGCCATGATCCGGCTCAGCCTGATTGTGCCCGCGCTGTCGGCGGCTTATAAGATTACGAAGCAGCGCAAGTACGCCGACCACGCCGCCCGTCACCTGCGCGCCTGGTTCGTGGACGAAGAGACGTGCATGAACCCCAACCTGCAGTACGCGCAGGCCATCAAGGGACGCTTCACGGGACGCGGCACGGGCATCATCGATACTTTGCACCTGGTGGAAGTGGCGCGCGCCGCCGGCCAGATCGATATGTCGCCGAAGGATCTGGCAGGCGTGAAGAAGTGGTTCACCTCGTATACCGATTGGATGGCGACCAGCAAAAACGGCATTGAGGAGCGCGACGCCAAGAACAACCACGGCACCTGCTGGGTGGCCCAAGTAGCGGCGTTCGCGCAATTCACCGGCGATCAGGAACGGACTGCCTGGTGCGTGAACCGCTTCAAAACCGTGCTGATTCCCAATCAGGAAGCGGAGGATGGCAGCTTCCCGCAGGAACTGCGGCGTACCAAGCCCTACGGTTATTCGCTGTTCAATCTGGATGCGATGGCCATTCTGGCGCAAACGCTCACAACGCCCTCGCAGAATCTGTGGACTTGGAAAATGCCTGACGGTCGCGGGATGGCGAAAGCGGTGGAGTACATGTATCCCTACATCCTGGACAAGGGCAAGTGGCCCAAACCGCCCGACGTAATGTATTTCAAGGAGTGGCCGGTGCGGCAGCCGTGCCTTCTGTTCGGAGGCTTGGCGCTGGAGAAGCCTGAGTACATTGCACTGTGGAGGAAGTTGGAAGCCGACCCAACGGTGGAGGAAGTCCTGCGCAACTGGCCAGTGCGCCAGCCGATCCTGTGGGTGTAGCAGTCAGGCGGGGCAATCGCTCTGCCCCACCCAACCGCCGTAAGCGCACAGCCTAATTCATGTCGGTCCAGGCTTTGCCGTGAAAAACGCCAGCCATCATGCCGTACACTTGTCCGGCCTTGGCTTGCTGATCCTTATCCAAAATCTGATAGATCTTGGCGAAAGCGCCCAACTCGATCTGGTGCATGTGGACCGCGGCTGCCGCATAGGCGGCCTCAGCCTTCTTGATCTCGTCGGCGCCTTTGCCGGCTGCCACGGCTTCCGCGATCGCGGTGCGGGTCTTCGCGATCTCGTCCTTAACCGGCGCAGCTTCCTTCTGACCATCATCCATGATCGCCTTGATTTGCTTCTTTTCTTCCTTATCCAGCTTGAGCATATCGGAAAGGTAATCCATGCGGTTCGTAGGACGGCTGGCGCCCATACCGCCGCCGCGATCCATTCCACCTCCACCGCCCATGCCGCCTTCCCCGCCGCCGCCGCCCATTCCACCACCACCACCGCCGCGTTGCGCCGCGCCTACAGCAACCGCCAGAATTCCGGCCAATACCAGTTTCGTCAGCATCGTAGTTACCTTACCCTCTTCCAATCACGACCGGCGAACAGGCCGGACATCTGCTCGGCAAACACCAGTTCGGCTTTGCTCTGCTGGTTCGGCTTCAGAATGGCGTACAGCTTTCCGTATGCCACGGCTTCGATGTCGGCCATCTGCGCCTCCACGTTGGTGTAGGCCGCCAACAGCTTGTCATAGCCATCGCCGCTAGCCTGGCCCTGCATCAACGCGCCTGTGATCTGTTTGCGTCCGTTGGCGATCTGCTCATTCAACGGTCCGGCGGCTTCCTGCGCCGCATCGAATATCGTGGATGCCTGATCCTTCTGTTCCTTGGTGAGTTTTAGCTTGTCGGCGATAGTGTCGAAGCGCGTGACCCGTGCCTGACGGGGCATGCTCATGTCGCCCATCGAATTGTTCGCGGGACCTTTTTTCCCTTGCGCCGATGCCAGACTCGCAGCAAGCACCGCGGCCAGGAATATCCTGAATACCATGTGACCTCCTCAAGACCTCAATTGGGTTTACTAGATTAAATCACGATTTCAGGATGGGATGTGCGAAGTTCCACAAAAAAGGCGGAGCATCGAGCCAAGGCCCGCCACTCCGCCACCGAAAGTAGGATTAGGGGGTTACGCCATCCTGGAGGATTTCGGAAATTCCTGCGCTGCTTCCCAGGCGTCCAGTTCCTTCTGGGCCTGCTCCTTGGAATAGCCGTAACGTTCCTGCAACTTACCTAAAAACTGATCGCGCTTGCCCGCGATCTGGTCGAAATCGTTGTCCGTCAGCTTACCCCACTTCTCCTTCACTTTGCCCTTCAGTTGTTTCCACTGGCCTTCCATCTGGTCCGAGTTCATTTTCGGTACCTCCTGCCCTGGGAGGTAGCAACACTGCCGCCAATGGACGAACGCGAACTATCGCTGGACCCGACCCGAACCATCGCCCTTCAGTAACGCCCTCACTTCGTCGACCGTGGAGCGGTTGAAGTCGCCCAAAATCGAATGTTTCAAACAGCTCGCGGCCACGGCGAATTCCAGGGCTTCCTGATGCCCGCCCAGTTGCAGCATCCCGTAAATCAAGCCGCCCGCGAAACTGTCGCCGCCTCCCACGCGATCCACAATGTGGGTGATCTCATAATGCCGGCTCACCAGGAATTCTTTCCGATTGTTCAGGCAGGCCGACCATCCGTTGTGCGAAGCGCTGCGCGACTCGCGCAGCGTGATCGCAATCGCCTTCAATTCGGGATACGCCACCAGCACCTTCGCGGTGAGCTTCTCATATTGCGCGCGGTCCAGTTCGCCGGAGTGCACGTCCACATCGGCCTGAATGCCCAGCGCCATCTGCACGTCTTCCTCATTGGCGATCGCGATATCGACGAACGGCATTAGTTCACGCATCACGTCGCTCGCGGTGCGTCCCCACTTCCAGAGGTTCTTGCGATAGTTGAGATCGCACGAAACGGTCAGGCCCTTCTCTCGAGCCTTGCGCGCCGATTCGAGCGCCAGAGCCGCGGCGGATGAGCTGATCGCCGGCGTGATCCCGGTGACATGGAACCAGCCCGCGCCGTCGAAAATCGACTCCCAATCGAAGTCGCCAGGCTTGGCGAGCGCGATGGCGCTGTTGTCGCGGTCGTAGACTACTTTCGAGGCGCGTTGGTTGGCGCCAGCCTCCAGATAGTAAATCCCGATACGGCCTTTGCGCCGCACAATCTTCGAAGTGTCCACGCCAAAGCGGCGCAACTCCGCGATGGCTGCCTCGCCAATGGGGTTCTCGGGTAAAGCGGTGACATAAACGGCAGGCAAGCCGAATGATGCCAACGCAACGGCCACATTGGCCTCGCCGCCGCCAAACGTCGCGTCGAACCGCGGCGTCTGCAGGAATCGCTCAAATCCGGGAGGCGCAAGCCGGAGCATAATTTCGCCAAAGGAAACGATGGGTTTGGTCATATCGGAGAATCCACTGCGAAATTATATTGGATCACACGAACGGGTGGCGCTGTCGAGCCGCTCGGGAGTTAGGCGAATCCTGACGATTGCGATGATCAGACTATTGCGCAAAATGATGGTAGTTACTCACGCTTCTACCACCGCTATCCCAAATCCAAGCCGACAAGCTTGCCCGTCGCATCGCCGAAGTGGTCCATCTTCGTCCCCATCGTATCCATCATCGTGAGGAATAGATTGCACATCGGAGTCTCGCGGCGGTACACCACTCGGCGGCCCGATTTGATGGCTCCGCCTGCACGTCCCGCGATCAGCGTTGGCAGGTCTTCGTGCAGATGGCGATTTCCGTCCGACAGCCCGGCGCCGTACACGATCATCGAGTTGTCCAGCAGCGTGCGTTCGCCCTCACGCGCCGCCTTCAGCTTGGTCACCCACTTCGCGAACTGCTCCATGTGGTAGCAGTTGATCTGCGCCACCTTCTCCATCAGGTCTTCCTGATTGCGATGGTGAGTCAGCGGATGATGACCGTCCGAGATCCCGATCTCGCGGTAAGCCCTCGACGTCCCTTCGTGCGTCACCAGGAAGGTCAGCACGCGGGTCAAATCGGCCTGGAACGCGATGGTCACCATGTCGGTCATCAACTGGAAGTGCTCGGCGAAGTCGGCCGGCACTCCGTAGGGCTTCTCCATGTGCGGATCGATCTGCGCGTTATCTTTCTCGGCGCGTTCGATCTGCCGCTCCACTTCGCGGATGGAGGAGAGATACTCGTCCAACTTCCGCTTGTCCGTGGGTCCCAGGCCGCCCTGCAGTTTGCGCGTATCTTCGGTTACGAAATCCAAAATGCTGCGGCGATACTTCGCCTGCCGCACACGAGCCTCCGGGCTCAACGCCACGCCATCGCCGAACAGTCGCTCAAATAACGCCCGCGGATCGAGAATGGGAGGCAGTGGCTGCGTCTCACTGCGCCACGCCAGGTTGTTGGTGTACGCGCAGGAATACCCGGAATCGCAATCGCCCGATTGGCGCGCGTCTTCCAAGCCGATCTCTAGCGAGGGGAAACGGGTCGCGCCGCCCAACTGACGCGCCACCAACTGATCCATCGAGACGCTGCTGTGGATGTCCGTTAGGCTCTTCTTGACCTGAACGCCGGTGAGATACGAGCCGCAACAACGGCCATGATCGCCCGCGCCATCCAGCAGCGCACGGCCCGTGTTGTGCGTGAGGTTGCTCAGGAGCATCACGTCTTCTTTGTGCGGCTCCAGCGGCTTCAGGATGCGCGGCAGCGCTGCCAGTTTTCCCTCATAATCGGGAGTCCAGTTGCGCATGTCGATCCCGTTCGGAACATAAACGAACGCCATGCGGACAGGAGCCTTGGCGGCTGGCCCGGCAAAGGCGGGCGTCATGGCATCCAGAAAAGGAAGCGCGACTGTGGCGCCCATGCCGCGCAAAATGGCGCGTCGTGGAAGGGCCCTACGCTGCAGAAACATTTTTCCACTCCCCCGAGTGTATTCGCTTGCAAGATTAGCATATCCTGGTAGCCGATATGCAGTTCCGGGGACAAGGAAAACCACCACTGGGCGTGGTATTCGATTGCGACATGGGCGAGAGCGTCGACACCGCCTTGGCCGTCGCCATGCTCTACGGCATTCAGGGAAAGAACGAGGGCCGCGTGCTCTCTATTAGCACCAGCAAGCCGAACCTGAAAGCCGCGGCATTCTGCGATACGCTGGCGCGCTTCTATCTGGGCGAGCCCGGGCCATTCTCGCCGCCGCTATCGATTGGGATGGCCGAAACCGGACCCGCCCCCGCCGACACTCCACTGCTGACGGCGGTATCGGCGAAATTCCCGGCCAAACTGCAGCGCCTCACCGACACAGCCGACCCGGTCGCGTTGATCCGCAATGCGCTCAGCGCCCAGTTCGATGGAAATGCTTCGGTTGTGCTGGCCGGACCCGCTACCAACCTGGCGCGCCTGCTGGACCTGCCGGGCGCCAAAGAACTCATCAAGAAGAAGGTGAAGGTGCTGGCAATCGCCGAGCCCCGGCTGGATCGTGACCCCGCGGCGTTCACGCGCATCACGTCGGACTGGCCCAGCCCGATCGTAATCGCCGGTCCCGAACTGGGCGTGCGCTTACCCTTTCCCGCCACCAGCATCGAAAAAGATTTCGCATGGTCGCCCGCGCATCCCGTGGTGGAAGCCTATCGGGCCTGGCACTCGATGCCGTACGACGCCCCAACCTGGGCGATGGTTGCGGCCTTGCATGCCGCCAAACCGGCGGAGAATTATTTCGGCGTTGCCAACGGACGCCTTACCCTGGAAACGTCGCAAGTGGACCGCATCATCCAGGTCTACACGGAACTGGCTAGCGCCAAACCCGTGCCGAGGACCAGAGGCCGGAGAGGCTAGCGCGTGTCCCCGGCCCCCGTTCTATTGCCGTTTCAGACGCGCAGGCTGTGGTCCAGCGCCAGGCGCCGGCCACGGCTCTTCCGCCTGTAACTTCTTCCATTGCTCGGGATTCAACACGCGGCGGATTCCCAAAAGGAAGCGAGCGTTGGCCTTCTCCAATTCGGCGCGGGCCTGTGCCACCTTGTCGATCTGCGCCAGGATCTTCGTCTCATCCGGCTGATCCGACGCCATGAGCGGCTCCATGATTACTTCTTCCTTCTGCACACTGGCATTGAGGTCGATCAGCTTCAGCCGATTCTGCTGGAAGATATCGTCCATGCGCTTCACCTGATCGACCGCCAGGCCCAACTTCTGCGCCATATCCGGATTGTTCCACCATCGGCCATGAGGCCCACCACGCAGCAGCGCACGCTCCATGGGAGGCCGGCTCGACACAGGCGGGGGCGGATCGTCAGTCCGGAACGGTGCACGAGCCGGTCGAGGCTGCGCAAGGGCAGGTATGCCAGGAGGCGGCCCCCCGGCCTGCGGCGGTCCCGCGGGCTGCACCGGTCCCGGGAGCTGCGCAGGCCCGGGAGGCTGTCCCTGCGCCCACGCCAGGGCACTGGACAACATCAGCACAAATCCTGAACTCAGAATGTATCGTTTCATTGCGTCTCTCCAGTCGAAGAACTCCAGGCCACCATTTGCACCAGCGGCGCCATGGGACGAGGCACCGCTCGCGAGACCTCCGCATCCACCTGTTCCAGCAGGAGCGCATCCGCACGAGCTGAGTCGGCGGCGACCTGTCGGTGATGCAAATATAGTGGCGCTGCCGCCAGCAAAGCCGCTGCGGCCGCCGCCAACGCCCATCGCGCCACACGGGGAACCCGCCAGTCTGCCACTTTCAGCACTGGGGGCGGAGCGTCCCAATTTTCTACTGCGCTGCGAAACTCCCCCAAAGCGGCTTCGAGAGCCGCCACTTCGCGACCGCACGCCGCGCACTCGCGCACGTGGCGCGCGCGTTCGGAATCGCGATTGCCCAGGAACCAATTCGAGATCTCTTCCGGTGACAGATGCGCGTTCATTTCACAAGCCTCTCGCGAACCGTTTGCAACGCACGAGACAGGTGCGTCTTGACCGTCCCTTCCTTCATTCCCGTAGCGGCGGCGATTTCCAACAGGTCCATCTCTTCCACGAAGCGCAGCAGAAACACCGTGCGCTGCCTCTCTGGCAAACTGCGCGCCACGTTCCACACCGCTTCCACCTGCTGCCGCGCGTCGGCCTGCGCTTCGGGCGACCGATGCGCATCCGCCAGTTGGATGTCGACGTCCGAATCGAACCGCTTCCAGAACTGCAGACGCCGATTGCGAGCGCGGTCCCGCAGCACGTTGACGGCGATCTGCATCAGCCAGGTCTGCAAGCTGGATTCTCCACGAAACCGATCCCGCGCCTGGTAGGCCTTCAGGAAGCAGTCCTGCGCCACACTCCCGGCGGCATCCCGATCGCGCAGCGACGCCAGAGCGAAGCGATAGACCCGCGGCCACCACGCCCGCACCACTGCGTCAAAATCCGCCAACTGTTCGACCGGCCGTTCCGCCGCCGAAATCAACATTCGTCTGTGTAGACGATTTTTCAAGGGGGAGGGTTTACAGAGGCTAGAATAATCTCTTGATCCGGCTCGCCATCTTATTCCTGCTCGCCCTGCCGGCCGCCCGCGCAGTGGAGCTTCATGTTCAGTATGGAGCGCTGGAGCGCATGCTGTCGCAGACCATCTTCACGCAAGACGGCCGCCGCTACGTTCACAACGACAAATCCAACAAGTGCAACTTCGCCTACCTGGACAAGCCCAAGGTTCGCGGCGATGGCGGGAAACTCCGCATTCGCGCCCATTTCACGGGCCGCTCCGCACTCAACATCGTAGGACAATGCGTCGGTGTGGGGGACGCCTTCGATCTCGCCATCGTCGCCACGCCGCAGTATCACGACGGCAATCTGGTCCTGGCCGATATCACAGTGACCAGCGAAGGCAAGAGCGGTTACTACATCCGCCGCGTCTGCCAGGCCATGAGCGCGAGCCTGGCTCACGATTTCCGCTACCCAATCGCCCCCGAATTTCAGAAAGCGCTGGAAGACCCGGGCATCCAGCCCGCCTACCCCAGGCAGCTTCGTCATTTCCAGATTGCGGAAATCCGCGTGGCCAATGACGACCTGGTGTTCGTCATCGATTTCGAACTGACGGTCAGGTGATACCGGTGGCCTAAACGATCCCCTGCTGGCGCAAGTATTCCCGATAGGAACTGTACTGGTGAAACAGCTGCCTGCCATCTTCGCCGTCGGGAATCTGCCGGCGAACGGTCTCGCGTTGAATCGAGGTGATAAACAAAACGTGCGACCCCACCTCGTGAAACTCCTGCACTTGCACTTCGCGGACCCGCAATGCCGCCTCAGGCACGTGCAAACCAAAGCATGGAGACGCTACGGTCGGAAAGGGGAGTTCTTTCCAATCGATGCTGGTCTTCTTATGGTGCTTCCCCAGTTCGTATGCAGCGTCCTTGCGGGAAAGCGGAACGCTTGCCAAAGCCATACGCCCGGACTGCTGCATGAGCCGCACGGCCGGACTAGTGCTGCGCAGCGCCATGGAATACCAGGGCGAATCGGTGGGCCCGATCAAGTCCATGGGAAAGATATTGCCGGCGCCTTCGTGCTCCACTGTCACCAGCACTACCGGACGCGGGCAAATATAGAAAACGTGGCTGCAGCGGATACCCTCCTGGGTCATCAGAAAGTTATACCGGTTCCGGCGTTGCCGAATTTCGGCTTTCCACGCCTCACGCAAATCGTAGAGCCGCTGACTCAGCGCCGCCACGCAGAAATTCTCACAGCGGCTGGTCTCGAACAGGCAAAAGCGATGCTGGGGAAGCGCTATGGTGCGCACGAACGTCATATGGATTGTGCCCAGCAGCCGCTTCGCTCCCCCCGCCTCATGCATACACAATTGCACCGATTGGCCTTCCGGAATCGTTGGATGTTCGCGCTTCAACATGATGCCGAGCGTGAACGGACGGAGCGCGGCTATTACGTTGTTCCCCGTTACCTCTAGCGGTTCGGCCAGACCTCGCAGCCAAACATCGATTTCCTGCTGAGGGTCATGCAGTCCCACCGCGCCATAGCGTGGGAAATTGGCCGCTGCCCGGATCCGCTGCTTCATCCCCTTGGAGAGAACGGTCAAAGGTCTCTCCGCAATACCAGGAACACGAAATGGCCCAGAAACAGACGCGCCGGCGTCTGCCATAGGGCGCGTTCCAGGCGCTTCCTGCTGGAGTCGGTTTGGCCCCACCACAAGGTAGAGTCATTGCCTGGCATGACAGCATCGTAACGGACGAATCTGCCGGAATTCGCGCGCCCCACCAAGTGGAATCCCTGCGCCGCACGTAGTAAGCCAGGCACGAAATGCAGCGATGTCACATAAGGTTGGGTTGTGAAAACCGGTGATGGATTGCCTTCCCACAAGCCCTTGAGCCACCACCGCGGTGTCTTCAATTTTTGCCAGTGAAGAGGATTCAGCAGACTGACGACGACCCAACCCGGAGGCGATAGCTGTTTTCGAAGGGTATCGAACAGCGCTTCCAGGTTTGGAATGGAATTGAGGACCGCGAAGTTCGCGACGGCCGCCGACGGCGCTGGCAGTTGCGGGAAGCGAGCGAGAAAGGATTGATAGTCCTCCGACCAGGCAATGATGTCCCCGGATGCGATCTCAGTCTTGCAGCGCTCTTCTAACTGGCCGATCATCCCGGGAGAGGTGTCGTATGCCTGAACCCGGTAGCCGTTCCGCGCATAATGGCATGCATCAATGCCGGTTCCGCAGCCGAAATCGAGCAAGGTGCTGCCGGGAGCGACATGGCGCGTCACCAACTCCACAAAGGCCTCGCGCGCCAACGAGTTGTATTCGCTGATCGCCAGGTGCGAGTCGTAGTTCGCCGCCAAATCGTTATGAAATGCCGCATTGTCGGCAAATTCAGAGCCCAAGGCAAATACCCTCAGCTCCGATCATAAGCGAGCGGGCCGATGATTATCTGGGCCACACCGTGATGTCACGTAGCGCCATCCGCACCGGCTTTGCCGCCATCGCCTGCAATGCCTCATTCAGTTCCAGCAGCGTGCCACGCGAAAGCGCCAGCGAGTGCTCCTCGGGCTGGTAGGTTGTTCCCACCTTATAGTCTTTGAACGGCGTCGACTGCTCTTCTACGTGCGTGCCAAGCACGTGCGCTACCGCTTTGCCGCGCGTAAAATCCACCAGCCGTTGCGTGCTGCGAGCGAACTCGGCGAAGTCGCGCACATACAGCCGTCCGGGATATAGGCTGTCGCCCGTGAGCAGAATGCCGGTCTGCCGATCGTAAAATGCAATCGAAAGCGAGTCGTGGCCGGGAATCGGAATCACGTCGAGCACGCGCTCGCCGAGATCGATCTGCCCCTGCCCATCGGGCCATTTGTCGATGGCGTAAAACGCGCGCGTGCCTTCCACGGTGAGCGGCACCATTGTAGTGTTGGGACGTTCGCGAAACCCCGGGTCGCCCGCTACATGATCGCCGTGGGAATGCGAGTGGGCCACAATCAGAGGGATCGACTCGCGTTTATTCTGCGCGCACCACTTCGCCACAACGTCGCCCACCACACGGGCGGTATCCACCTTCCCTGCTCCGGTGTCTTCGAGCAAAACTTTGTCCTTGCCAAAGATCAGATACAGGAACGGCTTTTCATAGTTGATGCATCCCGATTCGCGCAGAATGAAGAAGTCCTCGTTGTATTGATGCACCTGCCAGTCAGGCACTTCAATACATCGAGGACCACCGGTGATCCACTTATCGGGGAGCGTCCCCTCGCGCAACGGAGCCTGCGCCCAGGCGACCAGAGCCAACACAAAAGGAAACAGGATTCTCAGAAACACTCCTCAAAACGCTGGAACAGAAAAGCGCCGACTCCCTGAAGGTCGCGGCTCGGCAAGACGCTGCCGTCTATCCCCTGTTTTCATGTGGCAGCGGCTGGAACAAAGCCGATACCGCGCCTTGCGGATCGGCCATCACGCTCCACCGGCCCACACCTTCCATCGTCATCGGCCCCATGTAAACCGTCGCGCCCAGTCCTTTGGCCTTCGCCGTGGAAGCGTCGCAATCCGTCACCAGGAAATAAATCAGCCAGTGCGGGGGAGCGTTGGGGTTCTGGAAGTGCACGGGCGGCATCCCGCCGATAAAGTGTTCGCCGTTCTTGATGTGGAGGTACCCGGAGCCGTCCTTGCCCTCAGCCACTTCCCATCCGAAGACAGTGCTGTAGAATTTCGCGGCCGCCGCCGGATCCTTGCTGTTCAAATCGGCCCAACACAGCGTGCCGGGTTCGCCGGCGATGGTCAAGCCGATATGTTCCTTGGCCTGCCACATCATAAAGGTGGCCCCGGTGGGGTCCTGCACCACCGCCATCCGCCCGAATGTCATCACGTCGAACGGGCCCGCCACTACCTTTCCGCCCGCCGCCACAGCCTTGGGCGCCGATTCGTCCACGTTCGCCACCGTGATGTACAGGCCCCAGTGAGGCGGCACACCCTGCATCTCCGGCTTCAACTTGTAGCAAGCTCCGAGGACGCCGCCATTGAGGTTGAACATCGTGTAGTACTCGTCCGGCCCCATGGGCATGTCGGCGGGCTGCCAACCAAACAACGAGCTGTAGAAACTCTTGGCGGCTCCCTGATCTGTGGTGGCAAGTTCGACCCAGCTGAAACTGCCGGGTGCATGATGGTCGATTTTAGGCATGGCGGCAGTATACCAAGTCAGCGTGAATTGTCGATTTATATTTTAGATTTGTAACGGGATTTCCAGTAAGGCTCAGCGCGCGGGCGTCTCCTGGCTGAACAAACAGACCCAACGGCCGCCGCGCTCCGCCCATAGCGCGGAAACATGCACGGTGGCGACAAAGCTCTTGCCGTGCGACGTGCCCCGCTCGGTCATCTTATAAGTGATGAGTCCTGAGGTGGGCGACACTGCCACGAACTTCACGTTTTCCATGGTGTATTCGGTGAGCCGTACCTCAGTAGTATTCTTCACTACTTCGGCCTTACCGGCCGATCCATGCGCATCCTGAAAGACCGCATCCTCGGCCAACAAATCGGCGAACGTTGCATAGTCGCCGCTCTTCAAACAGTCGAGTTCGCGGCGCTCACTGGCTTCCACCTGCTGCTGGAGGGAGAGCGTCTGCGCGGAAGCGCCCAGGGCCAGGAGAAGAGCAGCCAAGCCAAGTCTCATGCGAAGAATCCTATCACGTAAGGTCATTTAACAGTTCTCAAACAAAAACGCGGTAAGATTCACACGATGCGAACCGCGTTTGTATTGTTCCTGGGTTTCTCCGCCTGTCTGCTGCTCGCCCAGCCAGCGACTGAGCCCAAAGTGATCGGCGGTCCTTACGTGGTGCATGCCGGACAACGCTCCGCCACTGTGGTCTGGGTGGTACAGTCCGGCCAGCTAACCGTGACCGCTCCCGGCCAGCCGCCCAAGACGATCCCGGTGCTTCATTCCGAAAAGGCGGTCCTGAACGGCCTGCGGCCCAACACGCTCTATCAATACGAGTCATTCGGCGGCGAGGCTGGAAAAGGCTCCTTCAAGACCGCTCCCGCCGGCCCGACCCCGTTCCAGTTCGTGGTCTATGGCGACGTTCGCACGCGCCATGAAGTTCATCGCACAGTCATCCAAGGCATCCTCAAACACGCCACTCCTGACTTCATCATCCATACGGGGGACTTAGTGGAGAACGGCGACGACACCTCGCTCTGGCCCATCTTCTTCGACATCGAACGGGACCTTCTGCGCAAGACCCCCATCTTCCCCTCGCCCGGCAACCACGAGCGCAACTCGCCAAACTACTTCAACTTCATGGATACCAAGGCGCACTACTCGTTCGACTGGGGAAGTGCCCACTTTGCCTCCATCGATAGCGATGTCGCCAATGTCGCAGCCACGCAACCGGAGCGCGACGCTTTCTGGAAGGAACAGACCGAGTGGCTGGAGAACGACCTGAAGCAGGCGCAAACCGCCGGCCTGCGCTTCGTCTTCGCGCACCACCCGCCCATGACCGCTGTAGCCCATCGCCAAGGCGATAACCCACACATGACTGCGCTCGAGCCGATGTTCGAGAAGTACAAAGTCACGGCCGGCCTGTTCGGCCACGACCACAACTATCAGCACTACCTGCAGAGAGGCATACACTACTATGTCAGCGGAGGCGGCGGCGCTCCTCTTTACGACGTGGACAAGCCGCCCGCCGGCGTCACGGTCAAAGTAGAGTCCACGGAGAATTTCATCGTGGTCAACGTGAACGGCAACAAAGCCCGTATCGAAGCTTTCCGGCCCAATGGCACGTCAATCGACGTCGCCGAAGTGGGACAGTAACCACCACAGCCCCGGCGCTACCTGCCATCCGCCGATTTCGCCGCTGGGGCCATCGGCTTGTCGTCGCCGTAATTGGCAACCAAATACTCCAGCAGCGCATCGCGCTCCGTATACTTAACGCCCCAGCCCGCCATCTTATCCAGCTCTTTGTTCCAAGTGGCGCGCGCCAGCCGCTGCGAGTGAATCAGGCGCAGACTGTGGCACGGCAGACAAGTGCGAGCCTCTTCCTTCTGGCCCTTTTCGAGCACCGCCTGGTCGGCAGCCATTCCAGCGGCCAGCACCACGCCGGCCACCAAAATCAATCTCCCCATCATGCTGCTTTCTCCACGATCACGCCCACGCGATCGATTCCGTTCCACAAGTATCCCGATGGATTCCACGGCGCGACAATCGGCTGGACGCGCCCCGCCGAGTCCGTAGCGCGGGACATGATGGTGTAGTATCCCGGATCGCTCGGCTTCCAGTCCAGATGAAAAAGGCGCCACGCAAAGTGAAGCTTCGGGCTGGACAACTCGGCATCGTGCCAGCGGCTGCCGCCATCGGTCGAGACTTCGACGCGCTCGATGGCCTCTTCTCCCGCCCACGCGAATCCGCGAATTGCCACCGTGCCCAGCGGCACCTTCGCCTGGTCCTCAGGCGCGGTAAGGCTGGACTTCACCGGCATGCCTTCGATCACTTCCAGTTCGGCGGGCCGCGCCGGCGTCCCCGGCGGGAGCGCGTACTTCGGATAGCGGTAGCCCGGGTTCATGAAGAATCCGTTGCCGGGCTGTGCCTGGGGCGTGATGCGCGTCACCCACTTCACCCAACTGGTGCCGTCCCAGCCGGGAACAATCAGCCGCACGGGGAAGCCGTGAATCGCCGGCGTTGCGCCATTCATGCTGAGCGCCAGCAGCGTGGAGGGATGCATGGCCTTCTTCATCGGCATGGAGCGGATGAAGTCGGGGGTCGACATCACGCCAGTATCCGCGCCATCGAATTCCACCCAAGCCGCCGCAGTGTCCATGCCGGCCAACTTCAGCACGTCTCCCAGCCTGGGACCGCGCCATTCCGCATTGCCCACCGCGCCGCGCTGCCACTGAATGCCGGGCACTTTCGGACTATAGAACGCGCGCCCGTTTCCCGTGCATTCCAGTGTGGCGGGCACAGTGTATTGAGGCAATTTTTGCAGATCGGCCAACGTCAATTGCGATGGTTTGGAGACCATTCCGTTGACCGCCAGACGGTATCCCGCGGTATCGATCGGGCCGGGACGCGGAATATGCTGCCGCACGAAGAACGAATCTACCGGTGTTACCCACGAATCAAAATATGCCAGCGGTGTTTCCAGGTCTTCTGGACGGTCGTTGTGCAAAATCATCGGCCGTTTGCCGGGAATTGCCACGCTGTCATCGGCCGCTTTCAACTGCGAGGCGGCCGCCGCGGCAAACATGGCCGCGAACATCTCCCTCCGGTTCGAGTGCATTCTTGCAGTATAAGACACGCGCCGCGGAGGTCGTGTTTTACCAGGAATTCGAACCGCGAAGGACTTCCGGAAGAGTGCGCAGCAGGATTTTGGCGTACATCGTCAGCGAGCGCGTGCGGACGAACTCGACATCCAGTTCGCGGCGCTGCTCATAGGTCAGGCGATTGCGGCCGGAGATCTGCCAGAGTCCGGCGATTCCCGGTTTCACGGCCAGCATGATCTCGGCGTCCGACCCGTAGTGCGTGCGCAGTTCCGAAGCCGTAGTGGGACGCGGCCCCACCAGAGCCATCTCGCCACGGATCACGTGCCAGAGTTGGGGCAACTCGTCAATGGAGTGGCGCCGGCAGAAGCGCGCGAACCCATTGGGCACACGCGGGTCGCTGGGATGCTTTTGTTTCGGGCCCGCCTGGTCGTCGATGTACTCCACCCACCGCGAAGCGCGACGCGGCTCGCCGGTCGCCGGCCCCCACATGGTGCGGAGCTTGAGCATCCACAAGGTGGTTCCACGCCACCCCACCCGCCGGTGCGCAATCAGCGGCGTTCGTCGCGATAGCAGCGAGATGGCCACCGCGCTCACGGCGAGCACCGGACTCACTACCGCAAACAGGCCGACCGAAGCCAGCCGCTCGCAAATTCCCACGGCCTGCCAGGTAAGATCGAAGTCGGGTGGTGCCTGACGAATTACAGGTATCGACGCCAAGAAAATCCCTTCCTCTCAAATGCTAGCGGCTGCACCCCCGGATAAACATACGCGGGTTGTAAAGGATTTGTGAAATCGAGGGTTCATTGTGTGTTCATGTCCGGTCAAGGAAAATGAAAATAGTGCGAATTCTGCTGGTGGAGGACGAAGCCAGGGTGGCCGGGTTTATTGCCAAAGGCCTGCGTGAACAATCATACGCTGTGGACGTGGCGGGCGATGGCGAACAGGCCGTTTACCTGGCCGCGGAGAACGAGTACGATCTGGTAATCCTCGACGTCATGCTGCCCCTCAAGAACGGCCATCAAGTATGCCGGGAATTGCGCGCCGCCAAATTCCGCGCGCCCATCCTGATGCTGACGGCGCGCGACGCGGTGGACGATCGTGTGGCCGGCCTTGATTCCGGGGCCGACGACTATCTCACGAAGCCCTTCGATTTCAAGGAACTGTTGGCTCGCCTGCGCGCCCTGGCTCGCCGCCCGAATGGCTTGCTCCCGCAAGTGCTGCGGGTGGCCGATCTCGCGCTCAACACCGCCAATCACGGAGCCACGCGCGCCGGCCGCCCGGTCAGCCTGACCGCCAAGGAGTACGCGCTGCTGGAGTTCCTGGTGATGAACGAGGGGCGGGTGGTGGGCCGCGAGCAGATCGCCCAGCACGTCTGGGACGAAAGCTTCGACCCACTGTCCAATGTGATCGACGTCTACATCAAGCGACTGCGCGCGAAATTGGACGCAGGAACCCGCAAACTGATCCACACGCGCCGCGGAGAAGGCTATATTCTGACGGCGAAGCCAGGAGCGGGAGATGACTAACCGCTTGAAACCCAGTGGGGCGGGCTTCAGCCTGCGTGGGACTTTAGTCCCGCAGGTCCAGTGGCGGACTGAAGTCCGCCGCAGACTAAAGTCTGCCCCACATGGGCCTCTCCGCACGGTCACTGTACTGGAACCCCAACCTCGGAGGCTCTCTGATGCGCATTAAGAGCTTCCGCCTGCAACTCACCGTCTGGTACGTCGCCTTCTTCTCGCTGCTATTCATGCTGTTCAGCTTCTTTCTCTACGGCGCGCTCTCGAAGTCGCTGCAGAATCGCGTGGACGAAGCCCTCACATCCGAGGTCAATACCGCCGCCGCGTTATTCGAAGACGAGATGGTGGAGCTCAAAGGCGACCCCCTCGCGTCAGCCCGCGACGTCACCCTCGACATGCGACTGCACGGCAGTCTGGTGGCTATCCTCGCCGGCAATCAACTGCTCGACACCAGCGCCCCCATTCGACCGGGGGAGTTGGCGGCCATCGCCGCGCAGGCGCGCAGCGTGGGGCCGGCAACCGTACAGGGCAAGCCGGCGCGCGCGGCCACTCATCGATCCACCATCAACGGGCGCGACTTCCTGATGGTCACCGCGCAGCCTCTCGACGTGGTAACGGCCGACCTGCGGGTGCTGCGCCAAGTCCTCTTCTTCGCCATGCCGTTTCTGGTGGGGCTGGCCGGAATCGGCGGTTACCTCCTCGCCACTCGCCGCCTGGCCCCGCTGGGTTGGATGGCTGAGCAGTCGCGCCGCATCACCGGGCAGAATCTGGACGCCCGGCTTGAGATCGGCAACGCCGCCGAAGAGCTCACGGTACTGGCATCGTCCTTCAACGAACTGCTCTCCCGCCTCGACATGACCTTCGACAGCATGCGCCGCTTTGTGGCTGACGCCTCGCACGAACTGCGCACCCCCATCTCGGTCATCCGCGGGGAAGCCGACGTGGCGCTCACGCATGATCGCAGTCCGGCCGAATATCGCGAATCGCTGGCCATCATTCTCGACGAATCGCGCCGCCTCTCGCGGCTGGTGGACGACCTGTTGAACCTGGCGCGCGCCGATGCCGGCAACGTGACCCTGCAGGTGGGCGAGTTCTACTTCAACGATCTGTTGGCGGAGTGCTGCCGCTCTGTGCACGCACTTGCCGCAGCGCGAAATATCAAGCTCGAATGTCAGGCTCCCGACGACGTGCCGTTCCACGGCGATGAAGAGCTGCTGCGCCGCCTGGTGGTAAACCTCCTGGACAACGCCATCCGTTACACGCCGCTTGGCGGCCATGTGCAGGCATCGCTCAATGCCAGCGGAAGCGAATTGCGCATCCAGGTGTCGGATACCGGAGCGGGCATCGCGCCCGAAGCCGTGCCCCACGTCTTCGAGCGCTTCTATCGAGCCGACCAGGCGCGCTCGCGGGAGAATGGCGGTTTCGGGTTAGGACTCGCGATCGTTAAGTGGATCGCCGAATCGCACAAAGGAGGGGTCGATCTCGACAGCCGCCCCGGCCAGGGAAGCACTTTCACCGTAACCCTGCCCAGAGCATAGCGCAGTTCACAAAGGCTACCGTAACTTAAGTTCCCTGACCGCTCAAGCGACCCCGCCCCAACACATCCATCAACTGATCCAGCATGCTCTCCCATCGCCGCTGCCCTTCGAGCAGCGTCTGCAGCATCGCATCCTGCCGGTCCATCCGCCGCTGCATCGCAGCATCCCGATCCGTTGCCGCGGCGATTTCGCCATCCTGCCGCATCACCCGTTGCTCGATGGCCGCGCCCTTCTGACCCAGCTCGTAATAACTCGAGATCAGCCAGTTGATCCGCTCCTTCACGTCGGGCAACTCCGCCACCGTGGCCGCCAGCACTTCCCGCTCCTGGGAGACGCTCTCTTCCAGCGCCAGCACCTGTTCCGTCATCTGGCCCTGCATTTCCGCAAACTGCCAGAATACTTTCGCGAGGCTGGTCACCGGACGCGGATCACGCGACTGCCCGCGGCTCACCAGTTCCAGGCGTGGCGCGCCGGCCTCCGCGGCGATGCCGGGATTCTCCGCCGGGCCCGGCCGCAACTGCTCAACGGGTGAGATTTCCTGATCGTTCATGAGGACCTCGCGATTTTTCTGGGGACAGTGATGGGACTCATTTTAGACTGGCGCCGGGCGCAATACAACCTGAGTTCATGCTTGCGAAAGTTAACGGGATTCTGCCTTCGACACGGTCTGAAGCCGTTCCAGCAGTGCCACAGGCCTGGCATCCACCAGCACTCCTCCCCAACCGCTGGCGCGCACGAACCCTTCGCTTACCGCGTGTCCCGCAAGCAACAGGAGCGAAGCATAGTAATCCAGCACATTGAGGATGGCGCACGGCTTGGAGTGGATACCCAACTGCGCCCAGGTGATGATTTCGCAAAACTCGTCCCAGCTTCCGAATCCGCCGGGCAGCAGCATGAACGCATCCGCCAGATCGGCCATCAGCGCCTTCCGCTCATGCATCGATGCCACTACGTGTAGCCGCGTGAGCCCCTGGTGAGCGATCTCTCGCCGCACCATCGACTCCGGAATCACGCCGACCACCTGCCCGCCGCCCGCCATCACCGCATCCGCCAGCACGCCCATCAGGCCGATGCCGCTTCCGCCGTACACCAGCGTAATTCCCCGCGCCGCCAGTTCGCGCCCCAACTCTTCGGCCGATTCGCGATACTCCGGACGAGCCCCCATGCTCGATCCACAGAATACGCACAAGCTGCCAAGGGAGTGGGATGAAACGGGGGCACCCATCTGCTCATCATACAAGCGGCGACCGGAGGAATCGCAGCGCCTATCGCCGCCTTCCGCCCTCGATCATGGAGCGGATCTTAGGACCGAGCTGCATATATTGGTCGAAGTTGGATGGCTTTCGAAAATAGTCGGTCGCGCCCAGCGCCATTACTCGCTCGCGATCGGCCCGCGCATCCGAAGAGCTGACGATCAGCACCAGCGCCGTGCCGCACGCCGGACTCAGTCGAACGTGCTTGAGCACCTCTTCGCCACTCACCTTCGGCAGATTCAAGTCCAGCAGGATGATGTCAGGACCTGGCTCCGTGGGGTTGGCGTCAATGCGATTGATGAAGTCGATTGCCTGGGCTCCGTCGCGCAACACCTGAAAGCCGACTTCGAGCGCAGCTTCGGCAATCGCCTCCTCCACCAGATTCGCGTCGGCGGGATTGTCCTCAACCAAAAGTATTTGCGGCTTTTGCGTTTTCATGTCGCACGCGGCAAAGTGAAAATAAATTTTGAGCCAGGTTCCGGTCCGGATTCCACCCAGATCCGTCCCCCGTAGCGCTCCACTATCTTCTGACAGATCGCGAGACCGATCCCCGTGCCGGGATATTGCGTCCGGTCGTGCAGCCGTTTGAAAATTCCAAAAACCTGCGTGTGGAATTCCTTGGGAATTCCGATGCCGTTGTCGGCCACGGAAAAGCGCCAGTGAAGTGTGTCTTCTGCTACGTCAATTCGAATTCGCGGCGGCTCTGCACTTCGATATTTTAACGCGTTGGATAACAGATTCTGGAAGAGATGGACCAGCGGAACGGGGTCTCCGCATACGACTGGAAGGGGTGACATGACGATTTCGGCTTGCGTTTCGTCAATTGTCGTACGTAGATTCTTCTGCACTGTCTCCAGCACGTCGGCAATGCTCACCGGCTGCCGCGGCGAATCGGCCTTTCGCGCCACCTGCGAATAGGCCAGCAAACCGCTAATCAGCATCGCCATGCGCTGCGCGCCTTCCACGCAATACCCCAGGTACTCCAGCGCCTTGCCATCCAGCTTGCTGGCGTACCGCTTCTCCAGAATCTGGCTGTAAATCGCAATCTGCCGCAACGGCTCCTGCAAGTCATGACTGGCGAAGTAGCCGAACTGTTCCAGATCGGCATTGGCCTGCCGCAGTTCCTCGTTGGAGCGCTGCAGCAGTTCGTTGCTGATCTTTCGGTCGGTGACATCTTCCGCGATGTAACTGAAACGCGGCCGCCCGCTGGGACCATACCCCAGGAAATTGACGCACGTGCGCAGCCAGCAGTCTCCCCCAGGCCGTGGGTGTCTGTATTCGAACTGAACCGGCTGGCCCGCCGCCTGGCTTTGGCGGTAATGGCCCACCCAGAGATCGGCGATCTTACTCGGAATTCCATTCGGCGGGCCTTCCCCGTCGCGGCCAAAAAAACTGGCAGTCGCACGATTGCAGTAAACCGGGGTCACGCCTTCGCCTTCTAGCTCAATCACTCCCATCAGGAAGGGCGAATTGTCGTAGAAGCTCTGCAGCGTCGCCTGGCTTTCCTTCAGCGCCGACTCGGCATCGATCGTTCGCTTGCGCATCGATAGGTGAGCGCCCACGCGCGCCAGCAGCTCCCGCGCAGTGAATGGCTTGATCAGGTAATCGTCCGCCCCGGCGCGCAGCCCCTCCACCCGGCTCTCTTCCCCCGCGCGCGCCGAAAGAAAGATGATCGGGATGGTGCGAGTTTCCGGCCGCGCACGCAACTCCTGCAGCAGCCCGAATCCGTCCAGCCCCGGCATCATCACGTCGCTCAGAATCAGGTCCGGGGGATTCGCCAGAGCTTGCCGCAGCGCGCTCTCGCCATCGGAAACCGCCTCGATTCGATAGCGTCCAGCCAACAGACGCGTCACGTACTCGCGCATGTCGGCGTTGTCGTCGGCTAGAAGAATTCTCTCAAGCCCTGCGCCCGTCTCTCCGGCGCTATCGCTGGACAACGCCCCGTCATTCGCTGTGCTTTCGGCCGGCAGCCATCGCACCGCTTCCGCAACGAAAGCGTCCGACCTTCGGGTGGCGCCGGTCGAACCGCCCGCGGCCTTGATTTTGTCCTTGGGCAAATGGGCAGTCCCAAGCGGAATCGAAACTGTGAAAGTAGTTCCCTTGGACACCTCGCTGCGAGCGGAGATCGATCCCCCATGCAGCTTGACCAGCTCCTGAACCAGCGCCAGCCCGATGCCCGTCCCCTCAATCGTGCGGCCTTTGGACCCGGCGATTCGGTGAAAACGTTCGAAGATGTGCGGCAGCTCCGATTCCGGAATGCCGGTCCCGGTATCCGCCACCGTGAGTTCCGCATGGTTCCCGCGCGACGCCATTCTGACGGTCACACCGCCTTCGAAGGTGAACTTCATGGCGTTCGAAAGAAGATTGAGCACAATCTTCTCCCACATCTCGCAATCCAGGTAGACCGGCTCCGGTAGCGGCTCGCACACTACCGTGAAGCGAAGGCCGGCCTTTTCCATGGCGGAACGGAAGTTGGATGCAAGGTCGTCGGTCAGCCGGCAAATATCGCTGGGCTCGAAGGCTGCATCAATTCTCCCCGCCTCGATGCGGGAGAAGTCGAGGAGCGTGTTCACCAGCTTCTGCAGGCGCAGGCCATTGCGATGGACCAAGTCCAGCAGTTCGCGCTGCTCCGGATCCTGTCTGGCCCCGAACAGTTCCTCCACCGGGCTGAGCATCAATGTCAAAGGAGTGCGCAGCTCGTGGCTGACATTGGAAAAGAACGTAGTCTTGGCGCGGTCGATTTCAGCCAGCGCTTCAGCGCGGCGGTGTTCCTGCTCGTAGGCCCGGGCGTTGCCAAGCCCCGCTGCAATCTGGCCCGCCAGCAAATCCACAAAACCGCTATACGCTGCATCGTAGCGGCGGTAAGGATTCGTGCCCACCACGAAGAGCCCGGCGGCTGCTCCTGTCCCTGCTGGCGGATGGGCACAACCGCGGCCTCCTCCACCGGTCGGTTCCAATCGCCGTGTGGCAACTCCGCCATCTTGTGCCGGGCGTCCAGGCCAACCACCGTGGCAGTATGATTCACTCGCGCCTGGTGCGCCGGCCATGGAAAGTCGCTGCCCGACGCGATCTCCGCGGGCGCCAGGGGATGGTCCAGCGCAATACCGCTCGAGGAGCGGAGGCGAGCCGTGCCGTCGCTATCGAAAACGTAGGTGAGCGTAAACGGCAAATCTTTCCGGTTCAGGCTGAGCGTGCTTCGCACGGCCTGCATTACCTCGTCTTCGGTATTCGTGCTCGCCAGCGCCGAAGCCAACTCGCGCAGGGTGGCCACCCGCCGCTCACCAATCAGGCGGTCGGTCTCTTCGGTCACCACGCAGAGCATCCCGTTAATCCGGCCGTCATCGTCGGCCAGCGGGCTGTACGAAAAGGTGTGATAGGTCTCTTCCGGAAAACCGCTGCGCTCCAGAAACAGCAGCAATCCCTCGTCGTAGGTTGCTACGCCGGTCGATAGCACCGTATCGAGACGCGGTCCGATCTCGGGCCAGATCTCCGCCCAAACATCGTTGGCGCGCATCCCCAGCGCTTCCGGATGCTTGATCCCCAGCGTCGGCTGGTAGGCATCGTTGTAGAGCATGGTGAGCTCTGGACCCCATGCCATCCACATCGAGTAGCGCGAGGAGAGAAGAATGCTGACCGTAGTCCGGAGGCTTTGCGGCCATCGGCTCAACGGTCCAAGCGGAGTGCCGGACCAGTCGAATGCTCGGATGCGCCCGTCCATTTCGGAGCCGCCGCGGCCCAGCATGGAAGATTGTGTTGTATCGGTCTGCGTAACCTTTTCGCCCGACTTCATGCGGGATTTCCTTCAACGAGGTTCTGTGGCGCGGAGTAAGCGAACATGAGCGGACCCCTTACGGACAAAGTTAACATTGTCCTTGCCGCTCAATGGGTTGAGCGCTCCGGAAACTGTAAGATTCTTCACTTGCATTGTTCAGGACCGACCTGGCGGGTTTCAGCGGCGAGCTTCCCACTAGTTGACAGTCTACCTGAATACTAGTAGGCTATCTCCTAGAATGCCTCCTCGCGACAATCGTCTGCAACTTCTTCCCGGCACCCTCGAAATGCTGGTGCTGCAAAGCCTCGTGTTCGGCAGCAGACATGGCCACGGAATCGCCACCACCATCCAACGCACTTCTGAGGAATTGCTGCTGGTAGATCACGGCTCCTTATACCCCGCGCTGCAGCGCCTGGAACGCGCCGGGCTGATCACGTCCGAATGGGGCACGTCCGACAACAATCGCCGCGCCCGCTATTACAAGCTCACGCGCGCCGGACGCAAGAAACTGGCCGACGAGACCGGCAAGTGGGAGCAGATTGTGCGTGCGGTGCAGGGCGTGCTCCGGGCGCGTCCCGAAGAGGAGGGCGCATGAGGTGGTTCGGCAGACCCGACCGCGACTATCGCGAAGAACTGGAAGCCCACATTCAGATGGAAGTGCGCGAGAACCTGGAGCGCGGCATGTCGCCCGACCAGGCGCGGCAGGCGGCGCTGCGCACCTTCGGCAATGCCCTCGCGGTGCGCGAGAACCTGGCCAGCGAGCGCCCCATGCATTTTTGGAACGACCTCTATCGCGACCTGCGCTACGGCATCCGCCTGCTGAAGCGCAATCCCGGCCTCACCGCCACCGTAGTGCTCACCCTCGCCCTGGGCATTGGAGCCAACACCGCCATCTTCAGCCTGGTGGATGCCGTGCTGCTGCGCATGCTGCCGGTGCGCGATCCGCAATCGCTGGTGCTGGTGCGCGCGCTGATGCGAAGCGCCAAACCGGACTGGTTTTCGCACACCGATTACGAATGGCTGCGCGACCACAAC
Organism: uncultured Solibacteraceae bacterium; assembly: GCA_963815475.1. GTDB lineage: Bacteria > Acidobacteriota > Terriglobia > Bryobacterales > Bryobacteraceae > Sulfopaludibacter. The sequence continues at coordinate 296,909 of CAWFHD010000003.1, forward strand.
CAGATGTTTTCCAGTCTGGCGGCGTCCATGACCTGGAGACAAAACCTGGACGCCGGCGATCATAAGGAGCGGATCAATTTCTATCTGGTCTCGGGCAACTACTTCGCCACCCTGGGAGTGCAGCCGGTAGCCGGACGCCTGCTTACGAACGACGACGACTTTCAGAAGCGCCCAGTCGCAGTGATCAGCTATGGCTACTGGCAGCGCGCTTACAACGGCCGTCCCGCTGCGCTGGGTAGTAAACTTCGCCTGGAGCACACCACGCTGGAAATCGTCGGCGTGGCGGCGCGCGGATTTCGAGGCGAATACGACTACGGCGCGGATAACTATCCCGAGTTCTGGACTCCTCTTTCGCAACAGCCAGATGTCACCACGCCGGCCAGTTCATTTCTCAAAAGGCGCAACGTCAGTTGGCTTGGCGTGGTGGGTCGATTGCGGCCCGGCATCAGCCTCTCGCGGGCGCAAGCGGGAGCCCGCCCCCTGCTGGCGGCCTTGCGCGCCGACCTGCACGTGGATGGACAGAACGATTACCTGGGCGGCATCGGGATCGAACCGGGTAGCGGCGGCTTATCCGGGGCGCGCGAGGAGTACGGCCAAGCCTTGCGCCTGCTGATGGCGCTGGTTGCGCTGGTGCTGTTGATTGCGTGCGCCAATGTGGCCAATCTGCTGCTAGCGCGGTCGACCGCGCGCCGCAAGGAATTCGGTGTCCGGCTGGCGCTCGGCGCGGGCCGTGTGCGACTGCTGCGCCAACTGCTCACGGAGTCCCTGCTACTCGCCGCCATGGCATGCGCGGCAGGCCTGGCCATCGGACAAGGAATCGTACGAGCATTTGTCGCCGCCAGCGATTTCAAGGATCTGGACGTTCACATGAATCTGCCGGTGCTTGGTTTCGCAGTGGCGATCTCCTGTGCCGCCGCGATCGCCTTCGGACTCGCGCCCGCGCTGCAGAGCAATCGCATCGATCCGTGGAATGCCCTGAAGGAAACCCGCATCGCCAGTGGACGCGCCGGCCTGCTCACTCCCACCAGCCTTCTAGTGGTGGCGCAAACCACATTATCGATGGCGCTGCTGGTGGCCTCGGGCCTGTTGCTACGGACCTTTCTCAACTTGAAGGCCGTGAATCCAGGCTTCGACGAGCAGGTGGCGCAAATCAATCTGGACAATTCGCTGACGGCGGAGAACGGCACGGATCTGGGAAATCGCCTCAGGCAGCGGATAAGCCAGATACCTGGTGTGCAGTCGGTCAGTTTCTCTCGGTTCGGCCCCATCTGGGGAAGCAGCCGGAATTGCTGCATTGCGCCCGAAGGCTATACCCCGGCGCCGAACGAAGACAAGAACGTACGCACACAGGTAGTGAGCCCAGGCTACTTCCAGACCCTGGGGATTGCGCTACTAGGAGGTCGAGATTTCGCCGACTCGGATCGCAAGAGCAGTCCTGAAGTGGCCGTCGTGAACGAAACCATGGCAAGGTACTATTTCGGCAAAACCAGTCCGGTCGGCAAGCGATTTGCCTGGTCGTCAAAAGGCAGGAAGGACACCGAAATTGTGGGTGTGGTGCGTGATGCCAAGTACGAGAGCCTTCGGCAGGAGACACCTCGACTGGTTTACATGCCCGCGGCACAGGCGGGACAGGGGCCGAATTTCCTGGAGGTCCGGGCAACGCCGAAACAGACTCGGCCGGCGGCGGCCATTGAGGCAGATTGCCGGGCAGCCATCCGCGAGGTGAACTCGGGAATTCGCGTGGTTTCCGTAGAGCCGTTGGCGGACGCTGTGAGCCGAACGCTAACGCCGGAACGGTTGGTGAGTTGGCTGGCGGCGGGCTTTGGAATTCTAGCGCTGGTTCTGACCTCGGTGGGACTCTACGGAATCCTGGCCTACACGGTGGCGCGGCGCACCTCCGAGTTCGGAATTCGCATGGCCTTGGGCGCAGGACGCGTCAGTATCCTCAAGATGGTGTTCCGCGAAGGCCTCCTACTGGTCGGGATCGGGCTGGTGGCGGGGCTGGCGGCGGCAATTTCCCTCAGTCACTTAATGGTGAGCCTGTTATTTGGTGTGCCTCCGCACGATACCATCACCTTCGCAGCGGCGGCGATAGTGCTGTTGCTAGTGGCGGCGGGGGCAAGCTACGGCCCCGCGCGCCGCGCCACGGCAATTGAGCCAGTGACGGCCTTGCGATGCGAATAATACTATTGACATAGTCGTCAGTGACATAGTTCACGAATTACATCAACCTGGACGCCAGTCTCTTCGTCATATACTCTGAAACCACGGGAGGTGAGGAGATGAAGCCATGGACCGCGGGGATTACCCTGGTGACCTGGGCCGGCTGCCTGGCGTCTAGCCAGTCTACCGAGCCCCGGCTGACGTTTGACGCTGCCGACGTCCACGTCAGCGCCAAGACTCAGAACCAGTTCGTCCGCAACGCGCCGGCTCGGAATGGCCGTTACGAAGTGAAGACAGCCACCATGCTGGATCTGATCCGGATCGCCTACAACTTCGACCCCGACAAGATTGTCGGCGGCCCGAACTGGCTGGAGTTGGATCGCTTCGATGTGATTGCAAAGTTACCGCCCGATGCCACCGCGGAGTCGCAGAAGCGAATGTTGCAAAGTCTGCTGCAGGATCGCTTCCAGCTAGTGACACACAAGGACACAAAACCCCTGCCAACCAATGCTCTCATCGCTGGCAAGAAGCCCCTCCTTAAAGAAGCCGCCGGCACGGAGCAGACCGGATGCCGCCCGCAGGAAGCTTCCGGAGCCCCGGGCCCGGGCGTCAACAGACTCACCATGAGCGGACCAAATGGCGTGATGACCACGATCAACATGGGTCCTGGGATGACGGTGGAATACAACTGCCGGAACGTCACCATGGAGCAGTTTGCAGCCAACTTGCGCGGGATGATAGGGGCGAACCTGGGACCGAATGACGTCATCGACGATACAGGGTTGAAGGGCGCCTGGAACTTCGACCTGAGGTATTCGCTGCAATTCTTCGGGGGAATGAACGATTCCGGCGAGCATATTCCCATCGGCGCCGCGATCGAGAAGCAGCTCGGGCTGAAGCTGGAAGAGCGCCAGGTTCCTACGCCCGTGATCGTGGTCGATAAAGCGAATCGAACGCCAAGTGAAAATCCGCCGGGCACTTCCGAAGCCCTGCCCGCGATTCCGGCCCCCACTGAGTTTGAGGTGGCCAGTGTCAAACCGGCCGACCCCACCAAGAGAGGCGGGAGATATCAGACGCAGCCCGGTGGACGCATGCTGATTGAGAATATGGGTCTCCGATTTCTGGTCAATCGCGCGTTCAATACGTTCAACAACGAGCAGGTGGTGGGATTGCCCGGCTTTGCCGACACGGATCGTTACGATATCAACGCCAAAGCGCCCTTGACCGGCCCCGGCGTCCAAGTGGATATGGATGCGGTGGCGCCGATGATGCTCTCGCTCTTGAAGGATCGCTTCCAGATGAAGTATCACACCGAAGAGCGGCCGGTGACTGCGTACTCGCTGGTCGCCGCCAAGCCCAAGCTGAAGAAGGCCGATCCCGATAGCCGTATTTTTTGCAGGAACGTCAACGCCCCGCCCGGAGCGCCTCCGGGATCGCGCGTATTGAAGTGTCAGAACATCACCATGGCGCTATTCGTGGAGCGGCTGCAGGGTCTCACGCAGGAGTTGAACTGGCCCGTCTCGGACGCCACCGGTATGGAAGGAGGCTGGGATTTGTCGCTGACGTTCAGTATGCGTGCGGGCATGGTGATGGCGGGCGGGCGCGGAGGCGTGCCAGCAAGTGCTGCTGGAGGTGGGGGAGGCGGCGGCGAAGGAGGTCCGGCCCCGGTCAATGTGTTATCGGCCTCCGACTCCAACGACGGCTACACCATTTTCGAAGCCATCGAAAAGCAACTGGGCTTGAAGCTGGAAAAGCAAAAGCGCCCCATGAGCGTATTCGTTATTGACCACATCGAACAGAAGCCAACCGAGAACTGAAAACGAAGCGGGGCGTTCCGGCTTAAATTGTTTTGAGGTGCTCCTCTGAGACAAAAAAGCAAACTGAACGCCTTGTGTCTTGCTGTATCCCTGGCTTCCGCCACCGCGCAGCCCCTTTTTACCGATGCCTTCCGCGGTGGTCTGGGGCAGTGGACCATCGAGTTGGAGAAAGGCGGTCAGGTGACCGCAAGCAATGGTGTGCTGTCCATCGATGTGCCGGCCGGCTGCACTGTTTGGTTCAAGCCGGAGCTATCGGGAGCGGTTGAAATCCGCTACGAAGCCCGCATGATCCGAGCGGGCGGACCGAACGATCGCGTGTCCGATCTGAACGTCTTCTGGATGGCCACCGATGCGCGATCGCCGGGCGACCTGTTCGCCACCAAGCGGTCGGGCAAATTCTCGGACTACAACCAGCTCCGCGCCTACTATGTCGGACAGGGCGGAAACTCCAACACCACCACGCGATTCCGCCGCTACGTAGGAGATCCCGTCCTGCGCCCGCTCCTACCCGAGCACGATCTCAAAGCGCCCCTGCTGGAGCCGAATGTCTGGCAGGAAATCCGTCTGGTGGCGAAAGGCAATCGGATCCAATATTACATCAATGGAAAACTGCTCTTCGATTTCAACGACCCCGAGCCCTATACGAAAGGCCACTTCGCCTTCCGCACCACCGACAGCCACATCGAAATCCGAAACTTCGAAATAAAGCGACCATAGCGCTACGGCCGCACGACAGCCAGCTTCTCCAGTTGATCGATGGCCCTGGCGAATTCACCCGGATTGTGGATGACCACCGTCTTACCCTTCAATCCGGAAACCGTCGAGTTGATCGTGTCGATAGTGCCAGGGGCCATGCGGCGCAGAAACGGCCGGTACTGAAAGTAGAAAAACTTCGGAATCGACGCGAGCTTTTCGAGAGCGTTCCGCGGCAGTTTGTCTTCGTAACGTGTCGACGGCCCGAGAAACACCACCGCGTCGGACGGCTTGTCGGCCACCAGTTCGCGATTCACCAGGTCCGCCAGCAGGTCGATGTGCCCTTTGGGCTTCTGCAGAACTTTGTAATCCACCGAACTCAGCTCCAGGTCGTTCATGGCCTGCGCCACCTGGTCGATCGCGGCCACGCTGAAATCGTCCTGGCGGTACAGCTCCTTCTGTTGATCCAGATTGAAGACCACCAGCCGCACCGACCGCGCGGGAAGCCTCTCCAGCAGCGCTGCCAGCGACCCCACCAGCAACATCCGGTCGGAGACGCGCAAATGCGTGCGGCGCGGAAACATTGGCGCGGCGTGCAGCATGATAGTGACGCTGAACGGCGCGCTGTCGTCGTGCTTGCGAATCTCTTGGGTTGAGCCCAGCAAAGAGAACGCCGCCACAGAGTTGGGGCGCATCACCACCTTGGCGCGGCGCTCGCTGCGAGTCAATTTGGCTTCGATCCGCCAATCTTTGCGGCACACCCTGCCCCGCTCATCGAGCATCATCCATCGAACCTGATAACTGCCTTCTCCCAGCAGGTAGCCGCCGCCTACCTCCACTTCCGCCTTGGTTTTCGGCACCACCGGCAACCGGGTGCGCGTCGCCAGGTAAACCGGCTTGCGATCGCCGCCCTCGGGCGTAATGCGCATCAGCGTAAACCAGGCGTGGTTCGGCCCTTCGAACTGATCCATCGGAAGCCGCAGCACGTAACCGGCCTGGATGCGAAAACTGAAATTCAACGCCGGCCCATATGGCGTGACCGAGCACGCCAGCGCGCTTTCGTCCCAACTCGGTTCCAGGCGATTCAACACGGGCGCCACTACGTCCGCTTGCACAATCGATTGCGGCCACCCGGCGGTCGAAACTAGCATCGCGAGCGGCAGCAGGCGCATGGTGACGTTACTTGAAACTGTACGTCAAGCCCGTGATCAATTGAAATGAATTCTTCTTGAAGCCCGGCGGCGGATCGTTCAGGAACGTATCCAGCGCGCCCACCGTGAATGACAGGCGCTTGTAAACCGGCACGTTGAGCGACGCATTGGCGCTGGCGGCGTACGCGCCCCTCTCATTCCACGACGGAGTCGCCGAAACCCCTTGCAGAAACTGAATTCCTTTCGGGAATTTGTGCGCGAAATTTTCAGCGAAGATGGAGCCGATCAGGTTGTGGTTATTCTCCGGGGTCTGGAACGACTGGCGTGCATAGTTCACGCTGCCACGCAAGTCGAGCGTGGTATTCGGATGCTTGATTGCCGTCCAGCCGATACCGCCGCCGTAGTTCTGCTGCAGGTCGAGGCCCTGCGAGAAGTTGTGATCGAATGAGGTCTGCACGAAGGCGAACACGGCCTTGCCGCGGAAATACTCGTCGCGCTCGGCATCGGCGTGGATGATTCGAGTTTTCACGGTGGGTGTATCCGGCTGAATCAAAATGCCGCTGGCAGCGCTGAAATCGAAGATAGTGCGGTCGCGCGCGTCCAGCCAATTCTCGGTGGGAATGGCGCGGATGAGGTTGATAGCGCCGGTGAAGGTGCGGCTCTGTTGCGTGGCTTGAATGATAGAGGCGCCTGCGGTCACCGCGCCCTTCCAGTCTTCCTGGAATCCCGGGCTGTGAAGAACCGACTGCCGGAATGTATCGACATCCACCACGTGCGCGGCGTTAGCCACTGGAATGGTTGTGGCGGCGCCGGTGTCCGGAGTCAGAGTGACCATTTGCGCCGTCTCCGAGACGGCGCCTTGCGGAATTTTCGTCAGGTCTGAGCGCCGGCCCAGTTGGACGTCTTTGCCGATCACCGCGAACTTCTTCGAAGAGTGCAGTTCCTGGATTTTGCCCCAGTCTACATTGACTTCGCCGAGCGAATCGCTCTTGAACGTGACCGTGGATCCGTGGGCGCGCAGGAAATGTCCGATCAGCTTCTCACCATTGGTGAGAAGCAGCGTGTCGGGAGGGGGAGCCGGCGTCTGCGCGTGAAGGACTGCGGCAAACAGAACTGTGGAACACAGAAGGAGGCGGGAATTGGCCATAACGGTTAGGATACCGTGGCCCCGCCCGAATTCTATGCCGCGCGCGAGATCTGGCGGTATTCCTCCTCACTGGCGGCCGGCAGCAGCACCCATAACGTATAGATTCCTATGGCGGTGCCGAACGGCATATCCACCAGGAAAATGCAGCCGAGCACAATCGCCAGCATGCGGGCCCATGGGCGGCGCTCCAGCAATCCCCACCCGGTGACAATCCCGAGCACGGCCGTTCCCAACAGCACGAACGACAGCATGTGCATCATGGGGAAGATGAAGCGAGGCACGTCGTTGTACCGGAACCAGGGCATGTCGTGGCGGAAGAACGCACCGAGGAACATCCCGGGGAGAAGCCGGAACGCCGAGATGGCGATCCAGAAGATAGCCAGGAGGCGGATGTGCCCGCCAATCCGGTTCTGTTGAGGCATCAGCGGAATCACACCCGCCGGCTTGCCGCATGTGTCGCAAAAACGCTGCTGATCCCGCAGCCTGGTACCGCAACGGTCACAGAACATGCCCCTAGATACGGACACCGAATTGGGTTTGTTCCGTCACGCGGCCCCAGGTTTAATCCTCGGCCTCAGCCCCCCGGGCCTTAGTGCCCGTTCGGGTTCCATACGCATAGGCCGCTTCGATCAGCTTTCCGATGCGGCGCTGCTGGGCTTCCGGGGTTCGGTAGTAGAAGAGCCCGAAAAGATGCGCCCGACGGTGCGAAGCGGGCATCTTCTGCCAGCCTCGATACGCTCCCGGATCGCGTGCGAAGGCCAGCCGCAGGATCGGCGGCAGTTCCCGTTCGGCATCCATGGTAGCCAATAATTGCTCGGCAGCCTGGGCGGCTCGACGCTGCCGGGCCTCGGCGCTTTTCACCCCTAGCACCCAGCGGCAGAGATCGCGCCGTCGCGAGGGCTTCAACTGATCGAAGTATTTCCGGAGCGCCTTCAACTCACCCAGGGATTTCTCCAACTCCACCGGCATTTCCACGGGACGCTCCTCGGTGTCCGGCTCCAGCTTGAACTTCGCCGCGACTCCGGGACCAGCCTTGGCGCCCGACTGCATCTTCTTGTTGACCAGCAGGAAATGGCCACCCTCGCGCGTGGGAAAAAGCGACGTCCGGAACGTAAAGCCATTGATTTCGCCTTTTACGCGAATCTGGCCGCGTTTGCCCCATAGCTTCGCCGCGTCGAACGGAATGCGCGCGATCACCCAACGCAATTCCGATTGCATTCGTTCCAATACGGCTTGGAACGCTTTGGCAGATGCCTTCTCGCCACGCTTGCTTGCCATACCATCCCCACTTTCCCTTGTTTTTCAAAGAGTTCCACTTTTTGTTAGGCGCGCTGCGGCACCCATTTTCCCACGAGCGCGGGTAACCATACAGGGTGGGTTGTCGCCTAGAACTTTAACAACGCAATGGCCTCCAACCATATTTACCCCCACCTCAGGCGCTTCTTGGCGGCCTGGATTGCCGTTACCGGGCTTCTCGCCTCGGAACACCACGGGACCGTGAAGGTGGCCGGGACACCGCTCCCTGGCGCCACTGTCACAGCGACCCAGGGCGACAAGAAGCTGTCCACCACCACGGACGATCAGGGCGAGTACTCGTTCCCCGATCTGGCTGACGGTGTCTGGACCATCCAGGTCGAGATGCTGGGCTTCACGAAGATTTCGCGCGAAGTGGGGATCGCCGCGGAAGCTCCCAGCCCTGAGTGGGATTTGAAGATGCTATCGGCGGCAGATCTGAAGACTGCGTTGGCGCCGCCTCCTCCGCCTCCCACTCCGGCGGCAACCGTGGGGCCCACCACGCAGGCGACAAATCCGGCAACACCCGCTCCGGCTACTGCAGCCCCGGCGGACACAACTGCTCCGAAGCCCGCCACTACCACGGCAACGACTAATCCCGCTCCCGGCGCAGGCCGCGGCGGCGCCAACGGACGTCCTTCCATCCGCGCAGCAGCGCAAGGGCGATCCGGCGGATTTACCCGCATGGACGTGAACCAGACCGGTGATGCAACGGCAGCAGATGCCGGCACAACCCAGGATATGTCTCAAGGCGCCGGACCCGGCGACGCCCTGGTGGTCAATGGCAGTGTGAATAGCGATCTCGGTATGCAGCAAGGGCCCCCCGACTGGGGCGGTGGCGGCCGCGGCGATTTCGGCGGCGGCTTCGGCGGACCCGGCGGTCAGGGCGGAATGAACATTATCAATGGAGGTCCGGGCGGCGACAATAGCGGCGCTCCCGCCATCGGTGGACCCGGTGGACCCGGTGGACCGGGTGGACGCGGCGGCGGCGGCCCTGGCGGCGGTCCCGGTGGACGGGGCGGCGGCGGCTTTGGCGGACCTGGAGGCGGCGGCTTTGGCGGCGGCGGCTTCGGCGGACCCGGCGGCGGTGGACGCGGCGGCGGAGGTGGACGTGCAGGCGGTGGACGCGGCGGCCCCGGCGGTCGCACCAACAATGCATCGTTCGGTAACGGGCGTAGAAACGCGCGCCCGCGCTACAACACCAATCTGGCTTTCATTCTGAACAACTCCGTGTGGGATGCGCGGCCCTTCTCACTGACCGGCCTGGATACTCCGAAACCCGCGACGGCCAACGCGCGCATGACTGCCAGCACCGGTGGCCCGCTCAAGATCCCGCATATTCTGAGCGGCGAAAAGACAACGTTCTTCCTGAACTACCAGTTGACGCGCAGCCGCAACAGCACCACATCCTCCAGCCTGTTGCCAACTACGGACGAGCGCAACGGAATCTTCACCGGCTTGATCAACGCCAATACGGGGTTGCCGGTGACCATTTACGACCCAACCACAGGCAATCCATTTCCGAACAACGTGATTCCGCAAAACCGGATCAGTTCTCAGGCCGTTGGGCTGCTGGGATTCTACCCCCAGCCGAATCTGGTCGGGAACTCCCGGTATAACTACCAGGTCCCGCTGGTGAATACCACTAACCAGGACAATGTGAATCTGCGCATCATGCAGAATTTCAACCAGCGGAATCAATTGAATGGCAGCGTGGGTTATCAGCGGGCCAACGGCGTCAGCCCCAACCTGTTCGGCTTCACCGACACCAGCAACCAAAGCGCGGTGAACGCCAGCTTGAGCTACATCTATCACTTCACCACTCGCACCATCAACACGCTGGGCTATAACTTCAGCCGCAACACGCAAAACAGCAATCCTTATTTCTTCAATCTCGGGCAGAACGTGTCGGGCAACCTCGGCATTACGGGCAACGACCAGGATCCCAACTACTACGGCCCGCCCAGCCTCGGCTTCTCCAACAGCAGCTTTGCCGGCCTCAACGACGGCAACAAGGTGGTCAATCGCTCCCAGACCAGCGCGCTCAACGATGTGGTGCTGTGGATCCACGGCACGCACAATGTGCGCTTCGGCGGCGACTTCCGGAGGCAGCAGAGCAATCCCATTTCTCAATCGAATCCGCGCGGCAACTTCGGATTCACCGGCGCAGGCACCGGACCCGGTAATGGCGTTGTCGGCTTCGACTTCGCCGATTTCCTGCTGGGCCTACCAGACACTAGCGCCATCGCCTACGGCAACGCCGACAAGTATTTCCGCAATTCCTGGTTCGACGGCTACGTCAACGACGATTGGCGCATCACCACCAAACTGAGCCTGAACCTGGGACTGCGCTGGGAGTATCAAGTTCCCGTCACCGAACTCTACGGCCGTCTGGTCAATCTGGAGATGGGTCAGAATTTCTCGAGCTTCAGCACCGTCTGCGCTACTCCGCCCACCTCAACCACGGGCGGCACATGCGCGTCCGCCAGCGCGGCAGGATTGCCCAACTCGCTGGTTCGCACCAACCCGCACGAATTGCAACCGCGGCTCGGCATCGCCTGGCGTCCGTTCCCCAAGAGCTCGACAGTGGTGCGCGGTGGTTACGGCGTTTACTTCAACACATCGGTTTACCAGAGCCTGGCGCAATCCATGTCGCAGCTCTCGCCGCTATCGTATTCGCTGGCCAATTCCAGCGCGCTTGCGGCATCGCTGGGCGCTCCTCCACTTACGCTGGCCAACGGATTCCCGCAGTTGAACCCGGTCCGCATCGCCACTTACGCGGTAGATCCCAACTACAAACTGGGGTACCTGCATTACTGGCAGCTTTCGGTGCAACAGAGCCTGCCCGCCGCGTTGGTTGCCACGGTGACTTACAACGGCAGCAAAGGCACGCACCAGCCACAGGGCTTCGTTCCCAATTCTTCGCCCGGCCTCACTGCTTATCCTTGTGTGACCGCGCAGACGTGCCCGAGCAACCTGACCTACTACACTTCCAGCGGCAACTCCGACCTGGAACTGGCATCTGCACAATTGCAGCGGCGCTTCCGCAGCGGCTTCTCGGGCAACCTGATCTATACCTTCGCGCACTCTATCGACGATGGTTCGGTGGGCGGACGCGGCGGCGGTGGATCGCTCGCTCAGAACTGGCTCGATCTCGACGCCGAGCGCGCCAACTCCAACCTGGTTCGCCGGCACTCGCTGAACATGCAGATGCAATACAGCACGGGCGTCGGCACGGCCGGCGGCACGCTGCTCAAAGGCTGGAAGGGCAAGCTCATCAAGGATTGGACCCTCATCACCAATATGACCGTTTCGAGCGGCGCGTTCCTTACGCCGACGATCCTCTCGCGAACATTGGGCGGCTCGGCCATCACCGGCCCGTTGCGTCCTGACTACACCGGAGCGCCTATCTATGTGGGTGGCCTGCTCAACTCCGCGGCCTTCATCGCCCCGACCAACGCTTATGGCGACGTGGGGCGCGACACCATCGTGGGACCCACCACGTTTGGACTGAACGGTTCGGCCGGCCGAATCTTCCGGGTAGGCGAGCGAAAGAACATCGACCTCCGCTTCGACGGCACCAACATTCTCAACCACGTGAACTTCGGCAGCTACAACACCACGGTAGGCTCCACCCAGTTCGGAATCCTGCAGAATCCCAATGCGATGCGCTCCTTCAGCGCCACTCTGAGGTTTAGGTTCTAACTATGCGATCCATCACAGCGACTCTCCTGGTTTGGGTTCTGGTGGTCTCGGCGCAACAGGCTCCGAAGCCCGCTGCGCAACCGGCTGAAAAGAAGACCTTCAGCTTCTCCACCGATGTCACCCTCGTGGTGGAGACGGTGAGTATTAAGGATAAGAGCGGCAATCCCGTCGAAGGCCTCAAGGCCAGCGACTTTCTGGTAACCGAAGACGGCAAACCGCAAACGGTCAACTATTGCCAGTATCAGAAGCTGGAGAACGAAGCGGCCCCCGCTCCGGCATTGCAGCAGCGGACTGAGGTTGCGGCGGCCACACCGCCAAAACCGGAGCCCGTGGCAGCAGCCCCCAAGACAGAGGATAAGCCACCGGTAAAGTCCATCACGGCCAACCAGATCGCGCCCGAAAAGCCGGGCGACGTCAAGTACAAGGACCGCCGCTTGATGGTTCTGTTCTTCGACATGACCTCGATGGCGATCGACGACCAGATCCGCGCTCAGGGCGCAGCGCAGAAGTTCCTCAAGACCCAGATGACGCCGTCCGACCTCGTGGCGATCATGACATTCTCCAACGACATTCACGTGCTGGAGGATTTCACTGACGACCGCGACGTGCTGGCCAAGGACGTGAAGGGCTTGACGATTGGCGAAGGCCAGGGTTTCGGCGAAGTTAATGCAGACGATAGCTCGGCTGACGACGGCGCTGCGTTCAGCGCCGATCAGAGCGAGTTCAACATCTTCAACACCGACCGGCAGCTTTCCGCGCTGGAGACGGCCGCCAAGATGCTCGGCGCACTGAACGAGAAGAAGGCGCTGGTCTACTTCGCCAGCGGCATTCAGGCCAACGGCGCAGACAACCAGGCGCAGATGCAGGCCACCATCAACGCTGCCATTCGCGCCAACGTTTCCTTCTACCCGATCGACACGCGCGGGCTGGTTGCATCGGCGCCGCTCGGCGATGCGACTAAGGGTTCGCCCGGTGGATCGGCGATGTACTCCGGCAGTTCGGCCCGCTCCGCTACCAACAATTTCCAGAAGCAGCAGGAATCCATGTACACCCTGGCCGCCGACACAGGCGGCAAGGCGTTGCTGGATAACAGCGACCTGGGCATGGGGATCGTGCAGGCGCAGAAAGACATTTCGAGCTACTACATCATCACCTACACGCCCACGAACGATAAGCTGGACGGCCAGTTCCGCCGCGTGAAGATCACGCTGCGGCCGGAGATCGCTGCCAAGTACGGCCAGCCGAAAGATTACCGCCAGGGTTACTATGCCGGCAAGGAATTCGGAAAATTCACCTCGACCGATAAGGAGCGCCAACTCCAGCAAGCACTGATGCTGGGCGACCCCGTCACCGATATCGAAATCGCGCTCGACTACTACTACTTCCGCCTCGCCAAGGACCGCTACTTCGTTCCTGTGGTCGCCAAGATTCCAGGCAGCGAACTGGAACTGGCCCAGCGCGGAGGCGCTTCCACCACGCGCATCGAGTTCATCGGCGAAGTGAAGGACGCCGCCGGCAAGGTGGTGCAGAACGTCCGCGATTCCGCCGACATCAAGCTGAAGGGCGAGAATGCGTCGAATCTGTCGAAGAGCCCGGTGGAATACGATACCGGCTTCATTCTGCCTCCCGGCACTTACTCACTGAAGTTTCTGGCGCGCGATAACGAGACCGGCAAGATGGGAACCTACGACCGCAAGTTCGTGATTCCCGATCTGACCAGTGAGACGAAGTTCCTGCCCATCAGCAAAGTGATCTTGAGCAGCCAGCGCACCGACGTCAATGCGGCCGTATACAACGCGCAAAAAGACAAGAAGCTGCAGGACGCGAACCCGCTGATCGAGAACGGCACCAAGCTGATTCCCAGCGTGACCAACGTATTCAGCCGCAGCAAGGACATGTTCGTCTATCTGCAGGCGTACGAACCCACGGCCGATACCACGCAGCCGCTGGTGGCGACCGTCAGCTTCATTCGCGGCAAGGTGAAGGCGTTTGAAACAGCTCCGCTGCAGGTGACCGACGGTCTGGATCCCAAGTCGAAGGCACTGCCGCTGCGATTCGATGTGCCGTTGAGTAAGTTAGCGCCGGGACGTTACACCTGCCAGGTGAACGTGCTGGATCCGAGTGGCCAGAAGTGGGCCGTCTCGCGCTCGCAGGTAATGCTGGTCCAGTAATTCCGCGCCGCGACCGCAAGGAAGTCGGAACCTTGGTTGCGGCATCCGCCCTTAGCATTCGGACTGATAAAGCGGGAGCCACTGGCTCCCGCTGGGGTTCCTATGGTCTTGCTCGGAGGCTGAAGCCAAGGATTTCAGATGTGGTTAGGGACCGGCGGCGCCGCCGCCACTCTTACGAATCACGTCGGCCCGCCGGTTCGCGCCACTTCAACTAACCTTTTGTTGTGCAACCCCGCTGCCAGTGTATTCTTCCCCCTGTTCTGACTCATAAAAACGACCTGAGGCGCCTGCCCCAGACCCGTACCATGTAATTCCTTCGCCCCATTCTTACGCGAAGCGGGAAGGACTCGTGCAGCTTGTTATACTGGCATTTCCATGCTCAGAGTTCGTTTCGCGCCCTCTCCCACGGGCTTTCTGCACATTGGGAGCGCGCGTACCTTCATTTTCAACTGGTTGTACGCGCGCCGAAATCACGGCGCCATGATTCTGCGGATCGACGATACCGACGTCGAGCGGAATACTGAAGCTTCGCTCAACTCCATCTTTGAAGGCCTGAAATGGCTCGATCTCCGATGGGATGAACAGTACCGTCAGTCGGAGCGGCTGGCGCTGCATCGTCAGATCGCCGAATCCATCTTCCTTAAGGGCATGGCCTATCGCGACTTCACGCCGGCGCACACCGACGACGCGGAAAAATCGGGCGCGCACGGCACATGGCTCTTCAACGCCGACATGCGCGAAATGTCGCGCGAGGAGAGCGACCGCCGCGCCGCTGCCGGTGACCGGTTCGCACTGCGCTTCCGCGTGCCCCGCGACCGCGAGCAGCAGGTCCGCTTCACCGATGCGGTCTATGGCGAACAGTCGAAGGCCACCGCCGATATTGAGGACTTCGCCCTGCTGCGCTCGGACGGTATGCCGACCTATCACCTGGCCTCCTGCGCCGACGATGCCGACCTGCGGATCAGCCACATTCTACGCGGCCAGGATCACCTGACCAATACCTTCAAGCACGTCCTGATCTTTGAGGCCGCGGGCGTGACGCCTCCCACTTTCGGACACATGCCGCTGCTGGTGGCGCCCGATGGCACCAAGCTTTCCAAACGCCGCCACGGCCCCGTGGTCAGCGTGACCACGTACCGCGACGCCGGTTTTCTGCCGCAAGCGTTCCTGAACTTCATCTGCCTGTTGGGCTGGTCGCCCAAGGACGATCGCGAGCAGTTGTCGCGGCAGGAACTGATCGACGCATTCTCGCTCGAAGGGGTCAACCGCAGCAATCCGGTGGTAAATTTCACCGAGGAAGATCCGTTCGATCCCAAGGCCGTGTGGCTCAATGCCGAGCACATCCGGGCTTTGCCCGTGGAAGAGCTTTCCGCGCTGTTGCTGCCGTTTGCTCCAGGCGCGGACGCCGCGCAGATGCTCCGCATCACGCCGCTCATCCGCGAGCGAATCCGCCTGCTTCGCGACGTGCAGACCGTCGCCGACTTTTTCCTGGAAGACGAACTGAAGCCCTACGACTCCGCCGAGCTCATCCCCAAGAAGGGCGATGCCGCGCTGGCGAAGAAGGTGCTCGAACGCGCCGCCGAAGTGCTGGCGACCGCCGAGTTCACACACGATGGCTTGGAACATGCTCTGCGCGGAGCGGCCGGAAGGCTTGGGCATCAAGGCCGGTCAGATGTTCGAACCCATCCGCGTCGCGGTGTGCGGCCGCAAGACAGCGCCGCCGCTGTTCGGGACAGTCGAGGTATTGGGCCGCGAAACCTGCCTGAAGCGCATCGCGCAGGCCATCGGGAAACTGAGCTGAACGTATGAATCCTGCCAATCCAAATCCGCCGTCGGAGACGCCCGCCGGCCCGTCGAATTTCGTTCGCGACATTGTCCTGGACGATCTGAAGACGAACAAGTACCAGGGCCGCGTACACACGCGTTTTCCGCCCGAGCCGAACGGTTACCTGCACATCGGCCACGCCAAATCGATCTGCCTCAACTTCGGCCTGGCGGCGGAGTTCGCGGGCAAGACCAACCTGCGCTTCGACGACACCAATCCCGAAAAGGAGGAAACGGAGTACGTCGATTCCATCATGGAGGATGTGAAGTGGCTCGGGTTCCAGTGGAATGGCGAGCCACTCTACGCTTCGGACTACTTCGACCAGCTTTACGAGTGGGCCATTCAGCTCATCAACGAAGGCAAGGCCTACGTCGACGATCTAAGCGCTGAGGAAATCCGAAAGTATCGCGGCACGCTGACCGAGCCCGGCACACCCAGCCCTTATCGGGATCGTTCCGTCGGCGAGAATCTGGAACTGTTCGAGCACATGCGCGCGGGCGAGTTCCCCGATGGCTCGCGCACCCTGCGCGCCAAGATCGACATGGCGTCGAAGAACCTGAACCTGCGCGACCCGGTGATGTATCGAATCCTGCACGCCGAGCATCATCGCACCGGCGCCAAGTGGAACATCTATCCGATGTACGACTTTGCGCACGGGCAATCGGACTCCATCGAAGGCATCACGCACTCCATCTGCACGCTGGAATTCGAAGACCACCGGCCGCTCTACGACTGGTACGTGGACGCTCTGGGCATCTACCATCCGCAGCAGATCGAATTCGACCGGCTCAACATTACTTATACGCTGCTGAGCAAACGCAAGCTTCTGCAGTTAGTCCAAAACGGCGACGTGCGCGGTTGGGACGATCCGCGCATGCCCACTCTCTCCGGTATTCGCCGCCGCGGTTATACGCCTGAAGCGCTGCGCAATTTCTGCGGCTCCATCGGGGTCTCCAAGACGAACGGCATTATCGAGCTCGGGCTACTGGAACACTATGTTCGCGAGGACTTGAACAAGCGCGCGCTTCGCGTGATGGCGGTGCTCAAGCCGCTCAAAGTGGTGATCGACAATTACCCCGACGGCCAGGTGGAGGAGTTGGAAGCCGTCAACAATCCCGAGGACCAATCGGCGGGCACGCGCCAGGTGCCGTTCTCGAAGGTGGTCTACATCGAGCAGGACGACTTCCGCGAGGTTCCGCCGCCGAAGTACTACCGGCTCTCTCCGGGGCGCGAAGTGCGGCTGCGCTATGCGTACCTGATCACCTGCACCAGCGTGGTGAAGAACGAGAAGGGCGAGGTGGTGGAGGTGCATTGCACTTACGACCCGGCAACGCGCGGCGGCAACACGCCCGACGGTCGAAAGGTGAAGTCCACTATCCATTGGGTCTCCGCGCAGCACGCGGTGGAAGGCGAGATCCGGATCTACGAAAACCTCTTCACCAAGGAGAATCCCAACGAGACCGAGCCGGGTCAGGACTTCACCGCCAATTTGAATCCGAATTCGCTGGAAGTGATCTCGGATGCGAAACTGGAGCCCGCGCTGCGCGAGGTTAAGGCGGGCGGCCTCTATCAATTCGAACGGCTCGGCTACTTCGCTGTCGATCCGGATACCACGCCGGACAAGCCGGTATTCAACCGGACGGTGGCGCTACGCGACACTTGGGCGAAGATTGAGAAGAAGGGGAAGTAGCCCGGGCGTCCTGCTGTGGCGCTACAGGAAGATATGATCATTCTCGGTATCGGCGGAATCTTAGGCGACACTGCCAGCGCCATCTTGAAAGACGGCAAGCTGGTGGCCGCCGTCGAGGAATCCAAACTGGTTCGACGGCGGCTGCATTGGGGCGGTCACGGCGAAATGCCCGAGCGTTCCATCGCGGCCTGCCTGGACCTTGCCGGC
This sequence comes from uncultured Solibacteraceae bacterium, assembly GCA_963815475.1. Lineage (GTDB taxonomy): Bacteria > Acidobacteriota > Terriglobia > Bryobacterales > Bryobacteraceae > Sulfopaludibacter. Next base: position 314,771 of record CAWFHD010000003.1, read on the forward strand.
GCCAAGGCTGCCGACGTGGACGCAGTCGCGATCGTGCGTCCGATTCCGGGTTCGGATATTCATTTGAAGCTGCGTGCCCAGTTTCCGCAAAGCCGGCTCCTGGTGGTGGAGCATCACCAGGCGCATGCCGCGTCGGCTTACTTCCCTTCCCCGTTCCAGGATGCCACGGTGTTGACACTCGACCGCAGCGGCGACTTTCGCTGCGGCTCTCGCTGGAGCGCTTCCTGTGCGGAAATGACTCTCGACCAGGAGCAGTACTTTCCCGACTCCCTGGGCGATGTCTACGGACGAGCCACCGAACTGCTGGGCTTCGAAAGCGATGCCGATGAGCACAAGGTACAGTGGCTCTCGGCCGCGGGCGACAATCGTTATCGTGATCTCTTCCTCGAAATCCTGCACGTCACCGATGACGGGCCGCGTGTGGATCGCTCCTTCTTCAGCACGGAGCGCATCGCGCAAGGCGGCTTCGGTCCACGGTTTTTCGACCGCATCGGGCTCAAGGATGGTCAACCCGTGCCGGACGCGATGCGCGCGCACATCGCGGCAGGAGTGCAGCGCGCTACGGAAACGGCGGTGATCCGTATGGCGGGCAACTGCCGCAATTTGTGCCTGGCCGGCGGGTTGGGGCTCAACGCCCTGCTGGTCTCGGCGCTGGAACGGCACTTCGGGCTGGGCAATGTTTTTGTGCAGCCAGTGGCGGGAAACGCCGGCACGGCGATCGGCGCGGTGCTCGACGCGTGGCATGGGGCGCTGCGTCAGGACCAGCGAGTCGCGCTGGAGACTCTCTGCCTGGGCCCGGCGTTCACTCCGTCTGAAATCAAGGAGGCGCTGGAAAATTGCAAACTGCGCTTCCGCTACCTTCTCACCGAGGACGAGATCATCGAACGCGCCGTGGGGCAGCTCAGCGAGAACAAGATTGTGGCTTGGATGCACGGGCGCATGGAGTTTGGTTCCCGCGCGCTGGGAAACCGCAGCATTCTGGCATCGCCGCTCGACCCCTACTCGACAGAGAATCTGAACATCTTCATCAAGCACCGCGAGCCGTTCCGGAAGTTTGCTGCTTCCGTGCCGGCGGAGAGGGCAGCGGAGTTCTTCGAAGTCGGCTCGAACGCCAGGCACCTCTCCACGGTCGGCAAAGTGAAGACCGAGCATCGCGATAAATTTGCCGCGGCCATACTGGCGGAAGATCTGGTGCGCGTCCACACGGTAGACCGCGCCGAGAGCCCGCTGTACTGGAAGCTGCTGCAAGCTGCCGGCAAAGCGACGGGATTGCCAGTGGTCTACAACACCTCCTTCAATTTGTTCGGAGAGCCCTTGGTCTGCACGCCGCGCGACGCGGTCCGGAGTTTCTACTCCTCGGGAATCGATGCCATGTTCGTCGGCAACTTCTTCTTGCAGAAGTAACGCAGACCGAGTGCGCTACGCCTTGCGCAGCACGGTACATACGCTGGCGCAGATGGGGCCGCCGATGTTGAACGTGGCGGCCAGCTTCGGATCCTTCACTTGCAGTTCAGCCGGCGCCTTGCCCGACAACTGTAGCGACGACCAGCCGATCATCGCGATTCCGGTAGCGCCGACGGGGTGCCCCTTAGCGATCAGGCCGCCCGAGGTATTGATGCCACATTCACCCGAAGGAGCCGCCTTGCCGTCCACCCAGTATTGCGCGCCCTTGCCGGGTTCGGCCTTGCCGACGATTTCGGTTCCGAGCGCGCCCATCACGCTGAAGCAGTCGTGTACTTCGGCGACATTGACATCGGCTGCGTTGGCGCCCGCCATATTGTACGCGGTCCGCATGGCGCGATAAGCGCCGGCGGGATGGAGAACGTCGCGGCCTTCCTTGCGCAGCGGATCGGTGGCTTGTCCCCAGCCGGCGATCTCGACGGTGTCGGACTTGGGCACTCCGAGTTTTCTCAGCCCTTCCTCGGTGGCAAGGATCAGCGAGGCATAACCGTCGGTAATCTGCGAGCAATCGTAAGTCTTGAGCGGTAGCCCATCTACCACGTAGCGATTGAGGCCCTCGATCTTCACGGCCTGGTCGAGCGTGATCTGCACTTTGCTCATCTGCGCACAGGGGTTGAACTTCGCGTTGGCATACTCCTGCACCGGAATGGCAGCCAGATCGGCTTCGGTGACGCCGTAGTCGTTCATATACTGCTGCATCACTTCGGCGAAGATGTGCGGGAAGACAAACACCTTGCCTTCTCGCTCGTCGGGATGTGAGAAATAGCCGAGCACCTTACCGATTAGCTTGCCGTCCATCTTGCCCTCGGCGTCGCGCATCTTCTCGTATCCGACGGCGATGCCGGTATCGCCCATGCCCAATTGCAATTTCTGAATGACGGAAAGCACAGCCTGACCGCCCGACGCGCAGGCATTCTCTACCGCTTCGATGGGCTTGCCCTCAAGGCCCGGCGTCATGGCCATGAGACCGGCCAAAAGGCCCTGCTCATTGAGGGAGAAGTTGCAAGCCGCGCCGATGCTGCCCACATCCAACGCCGATGCCGGCGCGTCGATCATCCGGCAGGCGCCCTGGATCGCGTTGTCGATGATCTGGGGCACGGACATGCCCATAAGCTTGCCAAAACGGGATTGGTGAAAGGCTGCAATGTAGATTCGCTTCATGGCGGGTCTCTACTTCTATTGTCGCAAGGAGTCGTCTCCTACGGCTTCCCGTGTTCGGCATAGTTTTTCAGGCGCGTGAACTGTTCCTTCAGTACGCCATCCACGGGAGCGGCCCAGGTATTCATGCCGGCCGCGAGGTAGCCCGACACTGCATAGGTGACATCCAGTTTCGAGCCGCCTTCAGCCGCCGTAATCTGAATGGTCATGACGCCGCTTGACGCAACCGATTGCAGCGGACCCAATCCTCCGGTCATCACCAGCGTCTTGCCGGGCACGAAGTTTACGACTTCGAGATGACGGACGGCGCCGCCATTGGCAAGTTTCTCGCAGAAGCAGCCCATCGCCTTCAGTTCGATGCTGAGATTGTGGGCGTCGCCCGAGAAGGTGTGCGCGGAGTTCCACCACTCGCCCACTTTGAGCAGCCGCTGATAGACATCGGCGGGCGGCGACTGAATCGTGAATGAATGCTTGACCGTAAAACCGGCGGCCGAAGAATCAGCCACGTCGGCCAGGGTGAGAGCCGGCAGCAGCAGCAGAGCGAGCGGGAGCAGAAGCTTCATTAGACAATTCTAGCCGCAAGAATGAGTCATGCGATCATGGAGTTTCTCTCATGCCTTTGGAACCGGAACACGAGTGGCTCGCCGCTGCGCGCAATGCCATCCGCATCGAGGCGGCATCGCTCTCTCGCGCCGCCGAGCGCCTGGATGGCGAACTGGTACGCGCGGTGGAATTGATTCTCGCGCATCCCGGCAAAGTGGTGGTCACGGGCATCGGCAAGTCGGGGCACATCGCGCGTAAGATAGTGGCGACCTTGTGCAGCACCGGGGCCGCGTCGGTATTCCTGCACCCTGCCGAAGCGGTCCACGGCGATCTTGGCATTTACACGCCCGGCGATCCCACGGTCTTCATCTCGAAGAACGGCAGTTCCGCGGAATTACTGGCGCTGGTGCCGCTGCTGCGCCAGTTCCACTCGCCGCTCATCGGCATTCTGGGCAGCACCGCCTCGCCGCTGGCGCAGCACATGGACGTATTGCTCGACGCCTCCGTGGAGCGCGAGGCCGACCCCAACAATCTCGCGCCCACCGCCAGCGCCGTCACCGCCCTCGCCTTGGGACACGCGCTGGCCATTGCGTTGATGTGCGCGCGCAACTTCACCCCCGAAGAGTTCGGCCGCTTTCATCCCGGCGGCCAACTGGGGCGCAACCTAAAGCTCTTCGTGCGCCAAGCAATGCACTCGAGCGACCAGGTGGCGTTCGTGGCTCCCGACACACCGCTCAAGGATGTGATCATTGCCATGACCCGCCGTCCGCTAGGTGGAGCGTGCGTGGTCTCGGCGGATGGTTCGTTGTCCGGCTTCATCACCGATGGCGATCTACGCCGCGTCCTCACCAGTCACGAAGAGATTCGCGGCCTAGAGGCACAAGACGCCATGACCCGAACTCCCGTGACCATCGGCCCCGATGCCACGGTGGGCGATGCGCTGGAACGGATGGAGCGGCGGCAGTCGCAGATCTCTGTACTTCCAGTGGTGGATAGCGACGGTCGCGCGCTTGGACTGATCCGTCTGCACGACGTGTATCTCGGATCACGATAACACCGGTAACCGTCGGTCCCACCAAAAGAAAAAAGCCGCCGGGGGTGATCCGGCGGCTTGCTACAACTTCTAAACTCCTCTATTAATCGCCGAAGCTTCCGACTTCTTCGCGCTCTTCCACTTTCTTCGGCGCCGCTGCAGGGGCGGGCGCGGGCAGAATACTGTCGAGCGTAACCAGGTCGGGCTTGGGCTGCTCTTTCAGAACGTGCTCCTTGTAGAGCTTCATCATACGCGCATTCTCTGCCTGATCCTTGATCTTGCTGTCGCGCGCGCGAATCTTCTCTTCGCGAGCCGTCTTGGCGATTCCCAGCTTATCCAGATCGTGCTGCACTTCATTCGTAATGAGATCTTCGCGCAGCACCAACTGGTGGTCCTTGTTGGTCAACGGCACAGCTTTGCCGCCCGCGAAGATTTCGTGCTTGCCGTGCTCGTCATACCACTTGGTGAGCGTAGCCGTCATGTGCATCTTTTCGATAATGTTGCGCCAGCCCACGCCGGTGTTGTACGCGCAGAAGGAAATCTCGCCTTCCTGCGTGGCGTAGGGGATGATGCACTGCTCCGTGCGGCGGAAATCGTAGTTAAACAGATCCTGGAACCACATCCCGGCCACGAACAGGAAGTTCCAGCGATCGCGGCGGCGCTTCTCGATGTCGTCCATCGTCCGGTCTTTGCCAACCTTGCCGTAGTTCTTGCCAGTGGCGCCGAATGTCTTATCGAACTTCTTCATCATGTCGCTCAGCTTGAAGTGCGTGGGCGACTTAAAGGGATCGTAGTTACGCGCTACCGCCATCCCCATGCCGACGATGGACAGCCACTTGCCGCGCGCCGCATCGTTGATGCGGGCCACGTCCCTGGCTAACCGGTCGGCATTCAGGAACGAAGTGACGGGAGCGGATTCCTTGGTTTTCTTATCCACCATCACGGCCATGCCCACTCCGCAGTTGGGGTGGCAGCCGCAGCTCAATTGGCCCCAGCTTGCCTGCGGTCCGTGAACCAGGTCGCTCCAGTCGGAGAAGGTGGACATGAACGAAATCGGGAACCAGTCGCGGGCAGGTTCGCCCAAGCCAGTCTGGTTCTTGACGTCGTGCGCCAGGTGCGAGAGCGTATAACGCTGGGCGGCGCGGCGCTCGGGGGTGACGGCTTCATCGCGCCCGGTGAACGATACGGGCTGGAACGAAAGGAACGGAATACGCTTCGGGTTATCCAGAGCGAACTGAATGATGCGGCCCACCTGTTCGTTGTTGATGCCGTTGATGATGGTGATGACCGGGATGATATCGACGCCGTTCGTGTACAGGTTTTCGATGGCCCGCAGTTTCACGTCGAACAGGTTGCCCACTTTGCGATGCTCGTTGGCGGCGTTGCCGATACCATCGAACTGCAGGTAAGCGTAGCGCAGACCCTTGTCAGCGGCGGCCTTGCAGAACTCGGGGCTCTTAGCAAACTCAATGCCGTTGGTGGCTGCCTGCACGGAGGTATAGCCAACTTCGCGCGCATAAGAGACCGCGTCCAGGAAGTACGGCGAAATGGTGGGCTCACCGCCCGAGAACTGCACCGACATCTGCCGCTTCGGCTTGATGGTGATGGCGTTGTCGAGCAGGGTCTTAATGTCGTCCCACGTCAATTCATGAACGAACCCAACCTGGTTGGCATCCATGAAGCAGGGATCGCACATCATGTTGCAGCGGTTGGTGAGATCCACCGTCAGCACGGAACCGCGGCCGTGGGTGATGGTGCTGGAGCCGTGCTTGTGTAGCTTTTCGTCATTGTGGGCGCGGATGTCGCGGCCCGGAAAGACGTCTTCCAGATGCTTGAAGAAGGCGGTGTCAATGGCCATCACGTCTTCGAAGTGGCCATGCACAGGGCAATCCTTCACCATCAGGATCTTGCCGTCGCGCTCGATAATCTGCGCTTTGATCTCGCCCGGCTTGTCGGTGTACAGAACTTCGAGCGGCTTCTTGCCGTCCAGAATCTGCTGGCGCACCTCGGGGATGCACTTGGGGCACAGCGAATCGGTTTGCCGCGGCCAGCCCAGCGTGGGCTTCATCTTTTCATAGGACTTGAGAAGCGGCTTGTCTGACCACCGCGGCACAAAGCCGGGGTTCTGGCTGATCTGGTTGAGCTTGTCGAAGACCACCCAGGCCGCACCTGCGGCAGTCGTCAAAACTTTCTCGGCATATTTGATCGGCTTGTGCATTTCGTTTTTACTCCTCCTGGTGGCAGCGGTCCCCAGCGGCGTGATCCGTCAGAATAAGTGCTGCGCACAACCCTATAGAAACTTACAGACATAGAAGTGCGCTTACCGAAAGTATAGGGAAGTCAGGGGATGGGGCACTACCAAATGCCATTAAAACGTTGAAATTATTGGTTGTACGGCATGAAGTGGGGTTGAATGGGGAATCGGCACGTCCGCCGGAGAGACCGTGTAGTCGTATGAAAGGGAACGGTTTACGGGAAAAGCCCGCACCGGATGGGCGCGGGGACAAGGATTTTGGGCGGCCCCGGCGCGGCCCAACAGGCAGCGCCGAGCGTTTCAACACTTGGCACGATCTCTAGGATGCCGACTTCTTGACCGGGAAGCTCACGCTGAATCCACCGTCTTCGGTGCCCATGGTGAAGTCGATTTGGTCGGCAGATATTTTACCCGTGTAAACCAGTTTTACGGCTGTGCCCTGGTAGTCGGTCATCAACCAGAACGTCACCGAGTTGCCGTCGATTTTGCCGTCTTTGATCTCGGCATTGTCGGAAGGAAGTCCGCTTACTTTGCCTGTGAGTGTCGCGCCGCTAGTCTTCAAGTCGAAGGTCAGCGGCACAGCGTTGCCGTTGAAATCGAATTGTCCGGTCCATTTTCCGGTGATATCGGCCGCGCTCAACAGCGCCGCGATCAATGCGATCAGGCCGATCAAAATAAGGCTTCGTTTCATGGTGGTGCTCCTCGATCTTCGGATTGTAGCAAGACCTGCGGGTGGGCGCGCTATCATGAGTGAATGACAACCGTCCTTCCCCCTCCCGTGGACAACTCCGCCCAAACCATCATGGACCTGGAGCGTGACTACGTCCTGCAGAATTATGCCCGCTATCCGCTGGTGGTAGCGCGCGGCAAGGGTTGCCATGTGTACGACGTGGAAGGCCGCCGCTACCTAGATTTCATCACCGGAATCGGCGTGAATGCGCTGGGCCATGCGCACCCGCGGATCGTGAAGGTAATCCGCAGCCAGGCGGCGCTGCTGATTCACTCGTCGAACCTTTACTACAACCAATATCAGGGGCCGTTGGCCAAACGTCTGGTGGAAATGAGCGGTCTCGAGCGCGCATTCTTCGCCAACACCGGAACCGAGGCGATTGAAGGCGCGCTCAAGATGGCGCACTCCCACGGGCGCACGATTCATCCCGACAAGTACGAAGTGATCGCGCTCGACAATTCCTTCCACGGACGCACCATGGGTGCGCTCTCCATCACCGGCCAGGAGAAGTATCGCCGCGATTTCGAGCCGCTAGTGCCGGGCGCGCGCTTCGTGCCCTTGAACGACATCGCCGCGCTCGAAGCCGCATTCAGCGAACGGACCGCGGGTGTGGTGATGGAACTGATCCAGGGCGAGGGCGGCATCAATCCGCTGACTCCCGAGTATGTGGCGAAGGCGCGCGAACTGGCCGACCGCTATAACGCGCTGCTGGTAGCGGATGAGACGCAATGCGGCGTCGGACGTCCGGGAACCTATTTTGCATACCAGCGCTCTCAGCCGGTGATTCTGCCGGATGTGGTGGTGGCGGCCAAACCTCTCGCCTGTGGCGTCCCGCTAGGTTTCATTCTGGCCAACGATAAAGCCGCTGCGGCCATCAAACCCGGAATGCACGGCACCACTTTTGGAGGTGGTCCGCTGGCCTGCCGAGTGGCACTGGAGTTCTTGGAGATCCTTGACGACTTGCTGCCGGCCGTCCGGCGCGTAGGCGAGTACTTCCAGTCGAAACTCACCGATCTCGCCGCCAAACACAGCTTCGTAAAAGAAGTGCGAGGCTTCGGCATGATGCTGGGAGTGGAACTCACCATTCCCGGCAAGCAACTGGTGCTGGACGCCATGGCGGCAGGACTGCTGATCAACTGCACCCATGACACCGTCCTGCGCTTCCTCCCTCCCTATATCGCGACGGAAAAGGAAGTGGATCAGGCGATGAAGATTTTAGGGAAGCTCTTCGCGAAAGTGAAGTAGAAAAAACATATTGAGCCACAAATGGACACGGATACACACAGATAACACCAAAAAATCTTAAGTCGGTTTTTTCTTATCCGTGTTCATCCGTGTGAATCCGTGGCCAATTATTTCTTCCCGAATTCCATGTGCAGCCGGAGCGTGCCGACCCACACCGGACCGCGATCGCGATTGTACGCCGGGTTGTTGATGTGCTGCAGATCGAGAGTGGCGTAAAGCCAATCCACCACACGCGCTGAGTAGTAGGTTTCCGAGGCCGTCTCCAGCCCGTAGCGCAACGCGCCATCGCCGATCAGGAAGTCGTGGCCTCCCTGTGCCAGATACTCCTCGTGCACGCCGGAAAGACCAGCTGTGGTCAGAGCCGTTGCCACCGTATCTTTGGGCCGGCCCCAGCGCTCACCGCTGATCGAGATACCCGCTTCCGCCAAACGGTCGATGGCCGTGAAGGCGAAGCTTTCTGTCTTGCCATCGTTCCAGCCAAGCCGGCAGAAGACGCCGATGCCTTTGGCAATTTCCTGATTCGCGCTGAGGCCGAAGCCGTACTTGAGATTGCCCACACGGCGAGTGGCCGTGATATCGGGCTTGGTCCCAGTCTCCGCCGCCAACTTCAACGAATCGGCGTAGGTTCCCATGTCGGCGTGATTCTGGTAGCTGAGTACGCGCACGGCGCCATCGTGCCCGCCGATTTTGGCATCGCGCTCCACCTCGAACATGTCGGCGCGATCGCGGAGGAGGCGCCGGTCGAACCGCAGTCCGTTAGCGACAAGAGGCATCGCCGAGCTGCCGTAGCGGAACGACCACTTCGGCGTGTGAAACTCGTGCACCCAGCCCCAGGTGTAGCCGCGCGTATCGGCGGAGTAATCCCAGGCGCCGTTATACATGATGCCCCAACCCATGAACTGCGTCCGCGGATCGTGGCTATAGGGGTTATCGTCGAAGAAATCGGTGACGGTAAATCGGCCCACCGTGATGGAATAGCGCGTAGACGGACGGCTGCCGGCCACCTGGTTCTCGTCGCCTTCCACCTTTTCCCGGGCCTTGCCGAAACCGAAATCCTGCGTGACGTAGAGCCTCGCGATGTAAGGCTTGGGAGTGGCCGTGGCCACGCGGGGCATTTCGCCATTCGGAAAATTCGCGACCCCGTTGGTAGCGCTGAAACCGCGGCCGCCCGCCACCTCGGGATCGAATACGAAGAGTGTGTTGCGCGCCAGCTGCAGCGCGAAGAAGAGCGTTGAGGTCAGCGAAGCCTCGGCCTCCGGATGCGCCAGCAGGCTGAAGGCGTCCGAGTATGGCGAATGCAACCCTGGATGATACTGGCCGATGGAGGTGGCCTGGAAAAGCAGGTTCCACGCTCCCGGGTGGTTCTCGGGGACATTCTCGGGGACATCCTGCGCAGCCAGGCGGAGAACCGCAGCCAAGGCAATTACAACAACGCGAATCTTCACCGCGGGCAGATCCCCAGTGGGGTGTTGGCGCTCTCAGACATTCTCTCCAGGATAAACCGGGAAATGTAACGGAGGGATGACAGAAGCGGCGCCGCTGGTCTGCACTACTCCTGCCGCAGCGCGATCAGTGGATCGATCGACGTCACCTGCCGGGCCGGTATGAAGCACGCCGCCGCGGCCACTAGCAGGAAGAGCAGCGAGACTCCCGCGAAAGTCAGGACGTCAGTGGGGCTGGTGCCGTAGAGGAACGAGGCCAGCAGTTTCGTGAGCAGCGCCGCGCCGGCCATTCCCACCGCGGTCCCCACTAGCGCCATCCCGAGCCCTTGCCGCACCACCATGTTCACGATGGAGCTGCGCTGCGCTCCCAGCGCCATGCGGACTCCGATTTCACGCGTTCTCTGGCTCACCGCGAGCGCCATTACCGCTGCGATTCCACTACCGCTGATCACCAGCGCCAGGCAGGCAAAAATCCCCAGCAGGAACGTCATGATGCGCGGCGAAGCCATGGAATCGTACTCTGCTCGCTCCACTGTAGTCACTTGATCCACGGCTAATAGCGGATCTAATTCGTGGAGCGCGTTTCGCAACATCGGCGCCACCACTTGCGGATCCATGGCCGTCCGCACCACCAGCCGCTGCGCCCAAAAGTCCTGGTATGGATTGAAGACTTCGTCGCCTATCGGATGATCCAGCCCATACTCTTTCACATCTCCGGCGATGCCCACGATTTCGGTCCACGTCTTGCCTTTGTCAAAGCTGAGGTGCTGGCCAATGGGATCTTCATTTGGCCAGAAGTGGCGGGCCATCGTCTGATTGATGATTGCCACCCGCGGTGCTTCCTTTTCGTCGTCGTGTGCCGTGAAAGTGCGGCCCTTGACGATCGGCTGTCGGATGGTTTCGAAATAATTGGCGCTCACCACACGCTGGTCCACCGTGCGCGTCGCCTGCCCGGCAGTCAGCGGACGGCTCTGGATCTCGAACTGATTGGCTGCCGGACCATTCACAATGCCGACCGGATTGAACGGAAAGCTGGTTGCCATCGCGGAAGATTCCACGCCGGGAATGGCCGCGATCTTAGCCAGCAGTTTGTCGGCGAGTTGCCGCCGAATCGTAAGAATGTTGTAGGGTGGAAAACCGGGGCTCATGCGCATGGTCAGTAGCCTGTCGGGCGAGAAGCCCGGCCGCACGTCCTGCAGCTTGATGAAACTCCGGATCATCAGCCCGGCCCCTGCTAGTAGAATCACCGATACGGCCACCTGGGCCACCACCAGCGCGCTTCGCAAGCGCTGACGGCCGCGGCTGAACGTGTTGCGGCCGCCCTGATTGAAGCCTTCCGTGATCCAATTGCCCGAAGAAATCGCGGGCGCGAGCCCAAAGAGAATGCCCGTCCCCACTGAGACCAGCAGCGTGAACAGCAGCACCGGAGCATCCATCCGGACCTCGGCCGCGCGCGTGGTGAACTGCTCGGCAAACTTCACGAGCAGCGCCAGGGCAACCGGCGCCAGCAGCAGGCCCAACGCGCCGCCGCCCAGCGAAACCAGAATACTCTCGGTGAGTAACTGGCGCACCAACCGCATCCTGCTGGCCCCCAAAGCGGCGCGGACCGCCAGTTCCCGTTCCAACTTCAGCAAGCGCGCCAGAAGCAGGTTCGCCACATTGGCGCACGCGATCAGAAGCACGAACCCAGCCACACCCAGCAGCACCAGGAACGTAGTCCGGGCGCGACTGGTGAGATCGGTCTGCAGCGGTGTGGCATCCAGGCTATAGCCGTCCACGGCGAGGTAGACTCCGGGATTGGCCGCCACCATATTGTTGGCCACCACCGATAGATCGGCCTGCGCCTGCGCCACCGTCACTCCCTGTTTGAGACGGCCAAAAGCCGTCATCATGCGGAAATTGCGATTGGAAATGAAGCGCGCGCTGGAACGCGTGGGGCACTGCGACGTGGGCATGTAGACATCCGCTTCGCTGGGATACTGCGGGATGGGCGGCAGAACGCCGATCACGGTGTGCGGGCGATTGTTCATCTGAAATACTTTGCCAACAATGTGCGGGTCGCCGCTCTGATGGCTCTGCCAGTATTTGTGCGTCAGGATCAGGACCGCCGGACCGCCCAACACGTCATCCGCCGCTACAAACGTGCGGCCCATAAGCGGCTTCACTCCCAGCACGTCGAAGAAGTTCGCCGAGACCACGGCCGTCTCCACGCGCTCCGCGGTATCTTTCCCGATCAGCAGGAAGTTCATGGTGTGATGCTCCACCACTCCCTGCAGCGTGTGGTTGCCCTCCCGGTAATCGGCAATCTCCTTCACCGAAAACGGGAAGTCGCTCACATGTGCCTTAGGCGCGTTCTGGTGCAGCACCACCAGTTGGTTGCCCTGCATATAGGGCAGAGGGCGCAGCAGAACTCCGTACACGATGCTGAAGATCGCGGTGTTCGCCCCGATGCCCAGCGCCAGCGTCAGGATCGCCGTCAGCGCGAATCCGGGATTCTTTACCAGCACGCGAATCCCATAGCGGACGTCCTGCGAGAGCGTCTCTACGATGCGGCCAAGACGCACGTCGCGGCAGTCGTCCTTCAGAGGCTCAACGCCTCCCACCAAAATGGCGGCTTGGCGGCGCGCTTCGGCTGGCATCATTCCGCGGCCGATGTTCAGCTCGGTCTGGCGGTCGACGTGGTAACGAAGTTCGGCGTCGAGGTCGCGTTCCACCTCCGGGCGGCGAAACAGGAATCGGAATATGGATTTCAGCTTGCTTGCCATTGTCGTCCCCCATCGGCTGCTTTCAGGCGCCCACAATACGAGCTACCGCGCCCGAGAGCCGCAGCCAGTTTTCCTTTTCTTCCCTCAATTGCTTTTGTCCCATGCGAGTGAGTTCGTAATACTTCGCCTGGCGATTGTTCTCCGAAGTCTTCCAGGTGGCGCTGACCCAGCCCTGTTCTTCCAGGCGGTGCAGCGCGGGATAGAGCGAGCCCTGATTCACTTGCAGCACGTCTTCAGACACCTGCTGGATGCGCTGGGTAATGCCCCAGCCGTGCATCGGCTCCAGCTCGAGGGTTTTCAAAATGAGCAGGTCGAGCGTGCCCTGAAGAAGATCGCTTTTGGCTTTCGGCATATTAGTTGTGACCCGCAATTCCCTTTGCGGCGGGCAATTCCTGATGCGCGCTCCAGTCCTCCCACGAGCCGTCGTAGAGGCGCGCGTCGTACCCCAAATAGCGTGCCGTGAAATAAACCATGGTGGCCTGCATGCCGATGTGGCAGTAACTCACTACCCGGTCGCCGGGCTTGATGCCGGTTCGAGCGAACATCTCTCGCAGCACTGCCTGGGAATACAACTTGCCTTGCTCGTTGGTGAGCGAGCTGAAGGGAAGATTCACCGCCCCTGGGATATGGCCGGCGCGCTTCCCATTCGCGGTGCTGTCCCCGGAATAGTACTCGGGCGCACGCGCATCCACGATCGCGGCTCCCTTCTGCCCCATATTGGTTACCACGAAGCGCGCGTCCACGATCACATCATTCTGCGGGCAAGGAGTAAGGATGCCACGCTTCACGGCGGGCGCTTCCTTCGATACCGTGCGGCCTTCGCTCTCCCACACCGCGATGCCGCCATCCAGGATGGACGCCTGCGCGCCCAGGCCCATCGCATCGAGAGTCAGAAAGGCGCGCGTAGCTTGAATTACGCGCCCGCCGTTCACATAGATCACGATGCGCTTGTCGTTACCCGCTCCAAGTTCGCTGAATGTGGAGGCCAGGTCGGCCATAGGAGGCAGTTCGAGCGTCAACGGACTGATGCGCGAGCTGAGATCGGCATAGCGCAGGAAGGCGGCGCCCGGAATGTGGGCCCGGTCGTAATCGACGCGGTCGCCGATGGCGAGAATCACCAGGTTCGGGTCGTGTAGATGCGAAGCCAGCCAGGCGGTGGAGACCACCATGTTTTGAGGCTCGCCGTGGCCGCCGCAAGGTTGCGCAGCGAACGCAAACGGAACCGCCAAAAGCAACACGGCAATTGCAAAGTGGGTCAAACAGCCCTCCTCTAGACGATCTACAAGAAGAGTAAAGCCACTTCTGTAGATTGTCAAGGGAAGGCTGCGGTGTTTACAAGCGCACGCCTATTGGATCGTTCTAACGAAGCGCCTTGTCGATGGCGGCGGTGACTTCGGGCGATTCCGGCTCCACCGCGGATTCGAAGCGATTGATCACCTTGCCGTCCTTGCCCACCAGGAATTTCGTGAAATTCCACTTAACCTCGCCGCCGGTCTGGGTGAGGTACTGATATAAAGGATGCTTGTCGCCGCCTGCCACCGAAATCTTGGCATACATAGGGAAGGTCACGTTGTAAGTGCGGCTGCAGAAGGTCTTGATCTCTTCGTTCGTCCCTGGTTCCTGCTGGCCAAAGTTGTTGGCTGGGAAGCCGAGAATCACCAGTCCCTTATCCTTATACTTCTCGTACAACGCTTCCAGGCCAGTGTATTGCGGGGTGTAGCCGCACTGGCTGGCAACGTTCACAATAATCACCACTTTGCCTTTGTACTGGGCAAGCGGCGCGGGTTGGCCATCGATGGAATTCAGCGTAAATTCGAGCACGTTGGATGCTCCGGAGAGCCGCGCGGACATAAGGACACCTGCCAGAATGAATTTCAACATTCAAACGAGTGATGATGATTCGCTGGCAGACGATTCTTATTTCTTAGGGGGAACTTCCTGGCCGAACTGAATGGAGGAATCCACACGGTACAGTTTCACACGCGGCTCGAGCGGCCGGAGCATTTCGAGAACCACGGCTTCCCCTGTGGCCTTGAGCGAAAACCACGAATTGCCGCCATGCTCCACCGGCACCCGCCTCGTGCCGAAAGGCGGAATCATCAAATCGAGCGTAGACGAGCACAAGGGCACCAGTTCCGGCTTGCCGTTTGAGACCAGATTTCCGGCAGAGTAGCACGCCGAAAGCAGGGCCGGCCGGTCCGACACGTTAATAGCAGTGACCACGCCGCCGGATAAATCGGCGATCTCGCCCGCGAACCGCGGATTGCGCATCGGATAGACGACATCGCGTGCCGCACTCACCAGGCGATTGCCGTCGACGCACTCCACAGCGCCAGTGATCGCCAGTGCCGCGGCGCCCAACTCGCGAATCCGTACCCAGCCGGCGCCGCTCTCATCTTCCACCGCCAGCTTCAAGGAAACGCGGCCGTGTGGAGGAATGCGCACCTTGGTATCGGCCTGTCCGGGAAGCAGCACCAAAGCGCCGCTGCCCTTGTGCGCCTGGATCTCCGCCGCCACCTCATGGTCAGTCAAATTGACGGCTTCGACTGTCGAGGTGCAGGCCGGACCATAATCGAGCGAAGCCACCACACTCTCGACGACGCGGAGTTGCGCCATCGCGGCCAGAGTCAGCGGGATGTAGAGAAGCAGTCGCACGAGCGTCCTCTTCGAGTGTCCTATATACATATCGGCCATTTGCCGCTGTGGAACAGGCCTGTCCGACACGCTGCGGCCAAGCCCACGATATAATGCTCGCGATGAAGCACCTCCGTCCTTTTCTTCCCTTGGGCGCGGCCTTTCTGCTCACAGCCGCCACATATGACCCCAGCCTTTTCAGTTCCATGCAGTGGCGAAGCTTAGGCCCGCAGCGTGGCGGCCGCTCCATCACGAGCGCGGGAAGTTCGGCGCGGCCCCTGGAATACTATTTCGGCGCGACCGGCGGCGGACTGTGGAAGACTACCGACGGTGGCCTGACCTGGCGTCCCGTCACCGATGGCCAGATCCAGAGCTCTTCCGTTGGAGCCGTGGCCGTGTCCCAATCCAACCCAGACATCGTCTATATCGGAATGGGGGAAACCGAACTGCGCGGCAATATCATGCAGGGCGATGGCATCTACAAATCCGCAGACGCCGGCAAGACCTGGAAACACATCGGCCTGGAAAACACGCAGGCGATCTCGCGCATCCGCATCCACCCCACCAATCCCGACATTGTCTACGTCTCGGCGCTGGGCCATCCCTATGGCTCCAATCCGGAACGTGGCGTCTTCCGCTCCAAGGACGGCGGGCAGACGTGGGAGAAGGTCTTATATAAGGACGATCATGCGGGCGCAGTGGACCTCTGCCTCGACCCGCACAATCCCAACGTGCTTTTCGCCGCTATTTGGGACGTCTATCGCACGCCGTGGAGTCTTTCGAGCGGCGGTTCGCGCACCG
This sequence comes from uncultured Solibacteraceae bacterium, assembly GCA_963815475.1. GTDB lineage: Bacteria > Acidobacteriota > Terriglobia > Bryobacterales > Bryobacteraceae > Sulfopaludibacter. The sequence goes on from CAWFHD010000003.1 coordinate 330,837, forward strand.
GCCTCTACAAGTCCACCGATGCCGGGGACCACTGGACCGAGATCACACGCAATCCCGGCCTGCCTTCAGGCATCGACGGTAAGATCGGCGTTTCGGTCTCCGGCGCGGACGGCAATCGCGTCTACGCCATCGTGGAAAACGAGAACGGCGGCGTTTACTCCTCCGACGATGCAGGCGCTACCTGGAAGCGCGTGAGCGAAGATCGCAACCTGCGCCAGCGCGCCTTCTACTATTCGCGCATCTATGCCGATCCCAAAGCCAAGGACACCCTCTACGTGCTCAACGTGGGCTTCGCCAAATCCACCGACGGCGGTAAGACGTATCGCTCCCTTCGACCGCCCCACGGCGACAATCACGACCTGTGGATTGACCCGGCCAACCCGCTGCGCATGATCGAAAGCAACGATGGCGGCGGCACGGTCTCAGTCAACGGCGGCCAGACGTGGACGAATGAGGAGTACGCCACCGCGCAGCTCTACCACGTGGCCGTGACCAAGGATATTCCGTACCATGTCTGCGGCGCCCAGCAGGATAGCTCCACCATCTGCGTTTCGAGCGCGGGCGGCGCCGGTCGCGGCGGTGGCGGAGGACGCGGTGGTGCGCCCACCTACAGCGCGGGCGGCGGGGAGAGCGGCTACATCGCGCCCGATCCTAAGAACGCCAACATTTTCTACGCGGGCAGTCAAGGCGCTCTGCTCACACGCTTCGACCGCCGCACCAATTACTCCCGCGACGTGCAAGTCTATCCGTTGTTCTTCTCGGGCGAGAATGCCGGCTCGCTCCCCGAGCGTTGGCAGTGGACCTACCCCATCGTGTTTTCGCCGGTGAATCCCGACATCATCTACACCTCTTCGCAGCATCTCTGGATGACTAACGACGAAGGCCATAGCTGGAAGCGCATCAGCCCCGACTTGACCCGCAACGACCCCAAGACTCTCGGCGATTCCGGCGGTCCCATCACACATGACCAGAACGGTCCCGAAATTTACGGCACTATTTTCGCCATTGCCCCGTCGCACAAAGACGTCAACACTATCTGGACGGGGTCGGACGACGGTCTGGTGCTAGATCACCCGCGACGGCGGCAAAACCTGGATCAACGTCACACCACCGGGTATGCCCGATTTCGGCCGCGTCAGCCTGATCGACGCATCGCCGCAACAATCCCGAGGCGGCTTACGTGGCGGTTAAGAATTATCAGAACGACGATCGCAAGCCCTACATCTTCAAGACCAGCCGACTACGGCAAGACCTGGACCAAGATCGTCACCGGCATTTCCGAAAACGATTTCGTGCACGCCGTGCGCGAAGATCCCATGAAGCCGGGCCTGCTGTTCGCCGGCACCGAGCACGGCATCTTTATTTCATTCGACGATGGCGCGCAGTGGCAATCGATCCGCCTCAATCTCCCCGACACACAGGTCTCCGACCTGTTGTTCCAAGGCAACGACGTGGTGATCGCCACCCATGGCCGCTCTTTCTACGTGCTCGACGACATCACCCCGCTGCGCCAGTTGACGCCCACGCTTTCCACCGAAGATGCGCACCTTTTCCATCCTCCGACTGTCGAGCGGAACGTGAACCAGGCCCGCATCGATTACTACCTGGCGAAGCCCTCGGACAAAATCCAGATCGATATTCTCGATGCCAAGGGTCAGGTGGTGCGGTACCTTCACCGGCACGCCCGACGCAGGCTGGACGTGGTGGTCGCGCAGGTCGCGGCGCGGCGCCCGATGGGGCAACCGCGGGCGGCGATGATTCGGGCGGCGGCTTCCACCCGACGGTCCGCCCGATGAAGCGGCGGCCGCAGGCGGAGGTGGTGGCGGCGGACGCGGCGGTCGTGGAGGCGGCAACGCAGCACCTCCCGATAAAGCCGGCCTCAATCGCTTCACCTGGGACATGCGCTATCCCGGCGCCACGACTTTCGAGGGACTGATCTTCTGGAGCGGCAGCACGCAGGGACCCCTCGCGGTGCCCGGCAGTTACCAGGTGCGGCTCATCGCCAACGGCAAGACGCTGACCCAGCAGTTCGAAGTCGAAAAGGACCCGCGCCTCGACAGCGTCACCATTGCCGATCTCACCGAGCAGTTCACGCTGGCGATGAAGATCCGCGATGAGGTGACGCAGTCCAACGAGATCGTGATCCTGATCCGCGAGTTGAAGAAGCAGATGGACGATCGCCTGAAGAGCAACCAGGACGCCGGCGCTCAAGGCGTCGCTCGACCAGTTCCGCGACAAGCTCAGCGCGATCGAAGAGGATGTATACCAAGTGCGCAATCGCAGCGGCCAGGATCCGCTCAACTTCCCCATCAAGCTGAACAACAAGATCGCCGCGCTCGGATCCAGCGTCTCGCACGGCGACGGCAAGCCCACTACGGCATCGTACGAAGTCTTCGATCTACTGACCAAGAGGCTGCAGGAAGAGCAGGCAAAGCTCGACCAGACGCTGAAGTCCGACCTTCCTGGAGTCAACAAAATATTGGCGGATCGCAAGTTGCAGGAGCTGACGCCGACAAAGACAGAAACGCCCGCGCCAAAATAATCCAGCCACGGATTCACGCGGATGAACACAGATAACGAGCAAGAATCGTAATCCGTGTGAATCCGTGTCCATCCGTGGCCTAAAATGTGGTTCATGGATCGAAGAAGCTTTCTCCAAACCACAGCCGCCGGCGCATTGTTGTCCAACGCAGCGCCAGCCGCGAACCCCAAGATGATCGGCATTCAGGTTGGCGCTGTCTCCTTCGTGGATGAGGGCGTCGAACAGGTGCTCGACATCTTCCAACAGGAAGCTTCCGTCAACACGCTGTTCATCGCCACCTTCACCTATGGCCGCGGCATCGCAGGCCGGCAGGTGCCCGGCAATCCCCTGCCCGACCATGGCAAGCAGGAGTACGACAACGGGTCGGGTCCGGGCACATTTCAGGGTGGCAGCTACACGAAGACGCATCCCGAGTATTACAAGGACACCGTGCTGCAGGATTTTCGCGCGCCCGATTTCGGTGACTTCGACGTTTTGGAAGCCGTCATCCCATCGGCCCGCAAGCGCGGCATGAAGACCATCTGCTGGTTTGAAGATGTCTGGGCTGGACCCGAAAAGGTTCCGAACGTGGGCCAGGCGCAGGAGAAGACTTTTGCCGGCGGCAATGCAGGCACGCTCTGCTTCAACAACCCAAACTACCGCAACTGGCTGCTGGGCACGGTGGAGGACTACACCCGCACGCACGAGATCGATGGCATCATGTGGGGTTCGGAACGGCAGGGTGCCTTCTCCAATGCATTAGGCGCCAGCGCCGGCGGTGGCGGCAACGTGGCCCGCACCACCTGCTTCTGCGAGCACTGCGAACGCAAAGCGCGCGCACGCGGTGTGGACCCAGCCCGCGCCCGTGCCGGATTCCAGGCGTTGGGAGCCTTCCTGGCCGGCGCGCGGCAGAAGCGCCCCATCGATGGCTTCTACGTGGGAATCTGGCGGCTGATGCTGCGATACCCCGAACTGCTGGCGTGGGAAATGCTGTGGACCGACAGCCTGCGCGAAACCTACGCAGCCATTTACGGGAAGGTGAAATCGATCAAACCTGCAGTGGGAGTGGGCTGGCACATCTGGCACAACAACTCCTTCAACCCGATCTACCGCGCCGAACAGGATCTCGCCGAAATCTCTCCCTACTCCGACTTTCTCAAGATGGTGATGTATCACAACTGCGGCGGGGAACGCATGACGAATTACATCCGCACGGTTGGCAACACAATCTATGGCGACGTGCCGCAGCAGGAACTGCTCGACTTCCACTATCGCGTCCTCGACTACAAGCAGGAGCACAAACTGGCGGAGTTACCGCAGACAGGCTTCACCTCCAACTATGTTTACGAGGAAGCCAAACGGGCGCGCGAAGCGCTGAACGGAACTAAAACACAACTCTGGCCGGGAATCGATATCGACATCCCCACCGCCGCCAACCACAGCAAGAGCACGCCCGAGAGTTCGCACGACGCTGTGCTCGCCGCCTTCAAAGCCGGCGCCGACGGCGTGCTGCTCTCCCGGAAGTACTCGGAGATGAAGATGGCCAATCTCCGCGGCGCGGGGACCGCTACCAAAGGGGTGGTGTAAAGCCACAAACAGGAATGGCCAACCGCGCACCATGCGAGATTGGCCAGTCGAAAGCCTTCACTTGCGGACGGCTTACCGCCTGCCGTGTCCGCCGAAGCTGTGTCCGCCGCTGAATCCGCGGCCAACCGGGCCGTGTTCTACGAATCCACGCCCATAGCCGTGGTCCCAATACCCGCCGCCGATTCCGATTCCGATGCCACCGTAGTACGGTGCTGTATACGGATAGACCGGCGCCGGTGCGGCATAGTAGTTAGGGTACGCAGGATATGAATATGGATACGCGTAGGGCGCAACGGGCGCGGGATATGGAGCAGCATATACCGGGGCCGTCCCGACTCCGATCCCCAAGCGAACCCGTGCGCTGGCTTGCGATGGGACAAACAGAGCCAGCATTGCCATCATCGCAATCGCGGGAAATGCTAATTTCTTGAACATCTTCCACCTCCACTACATCAGACGCGGACGCCATTTGGCCGACCGAAAAGGTTTGTAAATACAGCCCCTCTATCGGTTCGATAGCAACTATTTTCTTGACTCTACAGGGAGCCGGGACTAGAATCACACGCATATCATTTGTTGGCCTCGTATCTATAGGCACAGTTTTTCCACGTAATGGAGGGGGGAGTTTATGCATTTGGGTGGTACATGCGTTCGTAACGGGTTCAATAGAAAATTCTTCGGGTTGGCGATTGGCCTTGGGATCCTCACCCTCGGCCTCACGCCAGCCTGGTCACAATCATCTAACGCCGGCACGGTTGCCGGCCAAGTCGTTGACGAACAGAACGCCGCGATTCCGGGGACGGAAGTCAAAGTCACCGACGTCACGACGAATTCGGCGCTAACGACTATAACCAACGACGCCGGCCGGTACGTCTTCAGTTCGGTCCCGCCTGGAACGTACAACGTTTCGTTCACGAAGCAGGGGTTCTCGTCGTATGAAGTGAATGGGCAGAAGGTCGAAATCGGCCAGGTGTTGACCCTCAACGCTAAGTTGAGAGTCGGCTCCACCAGCACTACCGTGGAAGTCACGGCCAGCACCGGCGCGGAATTGCAGACCATGAATGCCACGGTCGGCAACACTCTCAGCGGGCAGTCCTTGATGCTGCTGCCGAACCTGGGCCGCGACGTCACGTCGATGGCTGTTCTGCAGCCGGCCACCACGCCGGGCGGGTACACGGCTGGCTCCTATATGGATGCCAATACCTACACGCTGGACGGCGCGAATATTACCGACGACATGGCTGGCAATACGACTGGCTATCAGACTAACTACTCCGGTCTGGGCGGAAGCCAGGGCGGCGGCATTCCCTCCGGTGTGATCCCGACCCCCATCGAGAGCATCGAGGAACTCAAAGTGTCGGTCAGCAACCAGACATCCGACTTCACCAGTTCCTCCGGCGGCCAGATCCAGATGGTGACCAAGCGCGGCTCGAACCAGTTCCACGGTTCAGTGTACGGCTGGTATTTCGACACCAAGGTGGGATCGGCGAATTCCTGGTCGAACAACCACACGCCGTTCACCTTCGGCAGCCTGTCCTTGCCCTATACCCCCATCATTTCGAATCATCGCGACCGCTTCGGCGCCGCTATCGGCGGGCCGCTAATGCCCAAGGATTTCCTGGGCAAGAAGTGGTACTTCTTCTTTAACTATGAAGGAATGCGCTTTCCCAATGTAAACCTGAACAGTTCGCGCACGGTTCCCACGCCTCTGTTCCGCCTGGGCGTCATCCAGGTGCAGGATGCCAACGGCAAATACCAGGCCTACAACCTGAATCCGAATCCGGTCACCTACAATGGCGTGACCTATGCGCCTGCGGTCTGCCCCGCGGGCTCGTGTGACCCTCGTGGCATCGGCATCAACCCGATCGTGTCCAAGATCTGGAACACCCAGATGCCACTGCCTAACAATCCGGTGGGCGGAGATACATACAACACGCAAGGCTTTATCGGCCCCCTTCGTACTCCTCAGACCTCCAACAACTACGTGGGCCGCATCGATCACGATTTCAGCGATAAGTTTCACTGGTATGTCACATACCGCGACTTCCTGCTGCGCAATTTTACCAGCAACCAGTTGGATATCGGCGGTGTGCTAGGCGGTCAGTTGGGACAACTGTATGCCGCCGCTCCCCGGCCCCAGCAGCCATCCCTATGGGCCAGCGGCTTCACTTACTCCATTACTCCCACGTTGACCAACACCTTCGTGGCGAGTTACACGCGAACCTTCTGGCAATGGAGCGACCAGGGCGGGCCACCGCAGCTTCCCGGTTTGGGCGGCGCGTTGGAAATCGGGGGCGAAAGCTCGAACGCCCTGATTCCCTACAACGTCAACACGCAGAGCGTCCGGCAGCGCTTCTGGGATGGACAGGACAAGAGGATCCAGGACGATCTGACCAAGATCAAGGGCAACCACCTCTTCGGCTTCGGCGGTTCCTACCAGCGCAATTTCGACTACCACTCGCGCTCGGACAACGGATCGGGTGTCAACAATCAGGTCAGTTATCTGTCCACGAATTCGGGATTCGTCTGGTCGGCGGCCAATGGCACCACTCCGTACATCCCGAGTGCCGTCCCGACTTCGCAGCAATCCAGCTACGAGACTCTCTATGCCGAGGCGCTCGGCATGTTGAGTTCTACGCAGGTGATGTACACTCGCGCCGGCTCGCAGCTCAACCTGCAGCCCCTCGGGACCAATGCTTCGGACCGCTCCATCATCCCCAGCTACGCCACTTACTTCTATGACACCTGGCACGTGAAGCCGTCGTTCACCTTCACATACGGCATGGGATACAACCTCGAAATGCCACCGTACGAACTGAACGGCAACCAGGTGGCGCTCGTGGATTCCAATAACGTTCCGATCGTCTCCTCCGACTTCATCGCGCAACGCCAGGCTGCGGCATTGCAGGGTCAAGTCTACAACCCCACCATCGCTTATACCTTGGTTCGCAACGTGGGATCGGGCTTGAAGTACCCCTACAACCCGTATTACGGTGAATTCGCTCCGCGCGCCTCATTCGCCTGGAACCCGCATTACAGCGACGGCCTTCTGGGTAAAGTCTTCGGCAACGGCAAGACCGTCATCCGCGGCGGATACGGGCGCATTTTCGGACGCCTGAACGGTGTCGATTTGGTTTTGGTGCCGCTCCTCGGACCGGGCCTCTTGCAAGGCGTCGGCTGCACCAACCCGCTCACCAGCGGAACCTGCGCTGGCTCCGGAGTTGCGGACCCCACCTCGGCATTCCGCATTGGGACCGATGGTTTGAAGGCCCCGTTGGCTGCGGCGACTCCCACGCTCAGTCAGCCGTTCTATCCCGGCCAGGGATCGAATCCGCAAACCGTCGACCCCGACGCCCTGGACCCGCATTTCAAACCAGACAGAACCGATAACTTCACTTTGACGATTCAGCGCGAGATCAACCAGCACATGAATCTGGAAGTCGGCTACATCGGAAAGATTCTCCGCAATGAGTACATGCTGATCAATCTGGACGCCGTGCCATACATGACTACCCTGGGTGGTCAAACGTTTGCACAGGCGTTCGGTCAGATTTACCAGCAGTTAGTTTTCAACGGCCAGAATCCCCTCAACGTGACCGGCCAACCCTTCATCGAATCGGCCCTCGGCGGTCCGAACTCGTCGTATTGCACCGGCTTCTCGAGTTGCACAGCAGCTTTGGTTTCCAAGAATACCGCTCTGATCAAGGAAACCGCGGTTTCCGATTTGTGGACCGCAATGAATAAGGCGCCGTCCTGGACACTGGGCCGCACCATGATTAGCCAGGCATTGCCGGGCGGAGTCGGCCAAGCCACTTCGGTCGGTATGAATACCAGCCTGGGCTACGGCAACTACAACGCCCTGTTTGTGTCTTTGCGCACCACCAATTATCACGGGCTCACAGCGGTCTCCAATTTTACCTGGGGGCGATCGCTGGGAACATCGCAGTTGGCGCAGTATAACAGCGCCAGCACGCCGCTGGACGTTTTCAATCTGCACGACAGCTATGGTCCGCAGAACTTCGACTACAAGTTCATCTACAACCTGTCGATGTACTATGCGCCGCCGGTCTTCCGCGGACAAAAGGGCGTCTTGGGTCACATTCTGGGTGGATGGACCTTCTCTCCGCTATTTACGGCAATTAGCGGCGGCGGTACGGGAGTTGGCTACAGCCAAGGCAGCGGTAGTTCTACTCAAGCCTTCGGCGAAGTCAGCACCGGCAGCGGCACCACCTCCACTTCGGAAGCAGCCGTCGGGTTCGGTCAATATACCGGGACGATGCACGCCAACTACAATATTTACGGCGGCACCGGCACCAACATCTGGCAAGGCACCCAGAGCGTCGGCACCAAGACTGCCGGCACCTACGGCCTCAATGCCTTCACCAACCCTGCGCAGGTGTACGGCGAATTCCGTCCCTGCGTCCTGGGATACGACACAAGCTGCGGAGGCTACTTCTCCCTCCGCGGTCTTCCGACCTGGAACCTCGACATGTCAGTTATCAAGGATATTGCCGTCTACAAGGAGCGCGTGGGGGCAACTCTGTTTATCCAGTTCACCAATATCCTGAATCACTTCCAACCGGGCAGTCCGAGCCTCAGCCTCACCGGCCCGACGACGTTCGGCCAAATTACCAGCCAGGCCAATACGCCGCGGAATATGGAGTTCGGAGTTCGCATCCGGTTCTAACGCAAACTCAGCAGGTACTCCTCAACCCGGGCCAAGGAAATTCCTTGGCCCGGTTTTTTTGGGGGGGAGCAGGCCAACCTCCACTGCCCGTGCCGTTGCTTTCCCCCGAAGCTCCCAAATAGAGGTTTCTAAAACGTGGCGCGGAAATCCCCTTACCGCTCCAAACCATTGAATAAAAAACATTTATTCGCTAAAAGCGCAAATTCAATGCGTTTGCAATAGCCCTTTTGGACAAGTGCCGGAAACTTGACTTGTGCGTTCCCCCCACATAGAATTGATCCAATTATTTTCTTGCAGTCTCTCTAGCAAGGGGCATCATTGTCTGCGTATTGGAGGGGGTACATGCTTCACGCCGCAAGGCCCGTTCGCCTCGGGTCCTTTAGCTATTTCTTCGGGTTGGCACTTTGCCTCGTGATTCTCTCACTTGGCATTGCACCAGCCTGGTCACAAACATCCACTGCCGGCACCGTAGTCGGGCAGGTCGTTGACGAACAGAATTCGGCAGTCCCGGGAGCCGAAATCAAACTCACAGAGACGTCCACGAATACGTCGCAAACGACCGTAACCAACGATGCCGGCCGCTTCGCTTTCCCCAGCGTTCAGCCCGGCACGTATAACGTCTCGTTCAGCAAGCCTGGATTTTCCACCTATGAAGTGAACGCGCAAGCGGTCCAGATCGGCCAGGTGCTGACACTCAACAGCAAGCTGAAAGTCGGCTCCACTGCCACCACGGTGGAAGTCACCGCCAGCACTGGCGCTGAATTGCAGACCATGAATGCCACGGTCGGCAATACACTCAGCGGCCAATCGTTGCTCGTGCTGCCCAACCTGGGCCGCGACGTCACCTCCATGGCCATCCTGCAACCGGGCACCGCGCCCGGCGGTCAGGCAGCCGGAGCCGTCGGCGATTTGAATACCTATCAGCTCGATGGCGCGAACGTCACCGACGACATGGGCGGCAACGTTACTACCTACCAGACGAACATGAATGGTATCGGCGGCAGCCAGACCAACGGCAGCCCTTCCGGCGTGATTCCGACTCCCGTCGAGAGCATTGAAGAATTCAAGGTCTCGGTGAGCAACCAGACCTCCGACTTCAATAACTCGTCCGGGTCCCAGGTCCAGATGACCACCAAGCGCGGAACCAACCAGTTCCACGGCGCGGCGTACATGTTCTACTATGACAACGCCATCGGCCAAGCCAATTCCTGGACAAACAACCACACGCCGTATACCTTCGGTTCCACATCGTTCGCGAACACGCCGGTGGACTTCCCCAAGAACCATCGCAGCCGGTTCGGCGGCGCCCTTGGCGGCCCGCTCCTGCCTAAGTCGTTTCTGGGCGGCAAATGGTTTTTCTTCGCCAACTACGAAGGACTGCGCTTCCCCAATGCCGTCATCTTCAGCAAGACCGTTCCCTCTGCGCTTCTGCGCGCGGGCGTGATCCAGGTGCCCGGCTCCGCGGCTGGCTCGGAAATTCCGATCAACCTGAATCCCAACCCAGTCACGGTAAACGGAGTCACGTACGCTCCGGCCGTCTGCCCCGCCGGACCGTGCGATCCCCGTGGCATCGGACTCAACCCCGTCGTAAATCAGATCTGGAGCAAACAGATGCCGCTCGCCAACAATCCGTTGGGCGGCGACACCTACAATACCCAGGCGTTTTTGGGAAGCATCCGCGCGCCACTGACTACCAACAACTACGTCGGCCGCATCGATCACGATTTCAGCGACAAGCAGCACTTCTTCGTCTCCTATCGCGATTACAAGCTGATCAACCTGACCACCAATCAAACCGACGTCGGCGGCGTGCTCCCGGGCGATACGTTCGGTACCCCGGTAGCCACCGCTCCCCGGCCTCAGCAGCCCTCGGTATGGACCGCAGGATTAACCACCGTGCTCAGCCCGACCACCACCAACACCTTCGTGTTCGCGTATCTCCGCCAGTTCTGGCAGTGGTCTGACGCCAGCGGTCCGGCCCAGCTCCCCGGCTTGGGCGGCGCGCTCGAAATCGGCGGTGAAAGCACCGCCGCATTGATCCCCTACAACGTAAACACTCAAAGCATTCGGCAGCGCTTCTGGGATGGACAGGACAAGCAGTTGCGTGACGATATCACCAAGCTGAAGGGAAACCACCTGTTGAGCTTCGGCGGCGCCTACGCGCGCAATATGGACTATCACTCCCGCACCGACAATGGAGCCGGAGTGAACAATCAAATCAGCTACCTGTCTACCAGCAGCGGATTCAACTGGACCTCACCTACGGCCCAGTACATCCCCACCAACGTTCCGTCCGGGTCATACTCCACCTACGAGACGGAATACGCCGAAGTCCTCGGCATGCTCAGCTCCACCCAGGTGATGTACACGCGCACGCTGCCCAACCTGGCCCTCGGGCCATTAGGCAGCCCTGCCACGGATAAGTCGATCATTCCGTATTACAGCGTCTACTTCCAGGATACCTGGCACCTGAAGCCGACCTTCACTCTCACTTATGGGTTGGGATGGAACCTGGAAATGCCGCCCTACGAAACCAGCGGAAAGCAGGTAGCTTTGGTTGACTCCAACGGTCAGCCGATTAACGCGAACGATTTCCTCGCCCAGCGCCAACAAGCCGCATTGCAGGGATCCGTCTACACCCCACAACTCGGCTACCAGCTTGTTAGAGGAATCGGTTCGGGATTGAAATATCCCTACAATCCCTACTACGGCGAGTTCAGCCCGCGCGTTTCGTTTGCCTGGAATCCGCACTACACCGATGGCATTCTTGGCAAAGTGCTGGGTAACGGCAAGACCGTACTCCGCGGCGGATATAGCCGCATCTTCGGACGCCTGAACGGCGTGGATCTCGTGCTGGTTCCGCTGCTCGGACCTGGCCTGCTGCAAGGCGTCACCTGCGTCAACCCGCTCAAGAGCGGCACTTGCAATAACAGCGGCGTGGCCGATCCTACCTCGGCATTCCGCATCGGCACCGATGGATTAACGGCGCCGTTGGCGGCAGGCGCCCCGACGATTTCGCAGCCCTTCTATCCCGGCGGAGCCAACCCGGAATCTGTCGACTCCGAGTCGCTGGACCCGAACTTCAAGCCGGACCGCACCGACAACTTCAGCCTGACCATCCAGCGCGAATTGAACTCGCACATGCACCTGGAAATCGGCTACATCGGGAAGATCATCAAGAACGAGTATCAGGAACTGAATATCGATTCCGTTCCCACCATGGAGACGCTGGGCGGCCAGCAGTTCTCAGCCGCATACGCGCAACTCTACCAACAGATGTTCTTCAACGGCGTGAACCCGCTCAACGTAACGGCGCAGCCGTTCTTTGAAACGGCGCTGGGCGGCCCGAATTCCGCTTTCTGCAAGGGCTTCGCCAGTTGCTCCGCGGCTGTAGCGTCGAACTATGGTTCCTTGATCAAGGAAACCGCGGTATCCGATCTGTGGAACAAGATGGACTCGCAAAGCAGTTGGATCCTGGGCCGCAGCACTTACGGACAGGCGTTCAACGGCGGCGCCGGTCAAGCTACCTCGATCAACCTGATCACCAGCCGCGGTTGGGGTAACTACAACGCGGTGTTCGTTACTCTGCGAACCACCGGCTGGCACGGTCTGACGTCCACGTCTAACTTTACTTATGGACGGGCGTTGGGAACCGGCAATCAGGTGCAGGCAAGCAGCAGTTACACGGCTCTGAATCCGTTCGATCAGGGCGCCAACTACGGCGCTCAGCCCTACGATTACAAGTTCCTCTACAACTTGAACATGTACTACGAGGTCCCGTTCGGCAAAGGACAGCACGGCGTGCTTGGACACATCATTGGCGGTTGGACCATCGCGCCGCTCTTCACGGCGCAAAGCGGCAGCCCCACGGCGGTAAGCTACAGCGAAGGCAGTTGCACGGGTTGCGAAGCCTTCGGTGAAGTGACTACCCCTGGCACGGCTTCCAGCGGCGCGAACAGCAACTCGAACGCGGAAAACGCCGTCACTCTGTCGCCGTTCACGGGCGGCACATCGGCGCATTACGGCGTCACGGGCGCCTCCGGAACCAACATGATTTTCGGGACGAATTCGGTTGGAACCGCGCTTCACTCCGGAATTCAGTATGGTCTCAATCAGTTCACCAACCCGGAAGCGGTCTACGCCGAATTCCGGCCCTGCGTGCTCGGTTACGACACCAGGTGCGGTGGCGGAGCGGGCGGACTGCGAGGTCTGCCGACCTGGAACCTGGACGCTCAAGTGGTGAAGGACATCGGGCTCTACAGGGAACGCGTAGGCGCCCAGTTCTTCTTCACGTTCACCAACGTGCTGAATCACTTCCAGCCGAGCACTCCGGGCTACAGCCTCACGAGTCCGGCTGCGTTCGGCCAAATCACCAGCCAGGCTAACAACCCGCGCTCCATGGAGTTCGGCTTAAGACTGCGGTTCTAACTAACTCGGTAGCACAAACTAATGCCGGGCCAAGGTAACTCCTTGAGCTCGGCATTTCTTTTTGGTGGCAGTGGTGCCGGTGGTCTTGCCACCGGCCATCTTGAGCAAAGGCAGAGGAACTACTGCGCTACTTCTTCAGCATCGGCCGCAGGATCAGGTTCACGACAATCATTGCGACCGAGAACGCCGGTAGCAGTAGCAATCCGGTCTGCAATCCGGAAGATGCCGCCACATTACCGATGATCGGCGAACTCACCACCAATCCGATCCAACCGCATGTGATCACAATCCCCATCGCCGTCGCCGTCATGCGCGGAAAGGTGTCGCCCACAATCGCCAGCGTCGTCGGAAACATCGGAGCCATTGCCAACCCGGCGCAGAACACCGCGATCCACGCCATGGTGGTCGTAGCGCTCTGCAGCATCATGAACGTGGTAACCGCCATGGCCACCGATGCGAACAGCGTCACATTGATGGAGGAAACCTTGATCAGAATCCGCGACGCGATGATTCGACCCACCAGCAAGCCCAGCGCAAAGCCCCAGCCCAGAACGTTCAGCGCCGCGCTCTTGTCGATGGCGCGCACTTCGTTCAAATAACGCGCCAGCCAGTTCCACACACCTACTTCGCACGCCACATAGAGAAACAGGTACAGCGCGAGCATGTACAACGCCGGACGGCTGACCACCGCGCCGATCTCCGAGCCTTTCAAGTTCAGCTCGCCCGTAGGCTTGGGCATGGGCGACATCACATTGACGATCAGCGTGACGGTGGCCGCAACCGCTGCCACGTAGCACATGCGCACCGCATCGCCGCCCAGGATGTTCGCCGTGATGATCGGCGTCAATAGCCCGCCCAGCCCGAAGAAGAGGTTCAGCAGATTCAGCGTGGTGCCGCGTCGCCCAGGGTTTACATCGGAGGCCAGGGCGTTCGCACCCGTAACCAGCACCCCGCCGCCCAGACCCAATACGGCCAGCGCCACCAGCGTATTCATGTAGTCGTGACCCGCACTCGGCAGGTACCACAACGAACCGCAAATCAACGCCAGGCCGCCGACCATCGCCGTTTTCTTGCCCTTGAGATCGATCAGCGGACCCACCGAAATCGATGCCACCACCAGCCCCAGACCTTGTGCCAGGGCGATGTTTCCAGTCTGTATATCGGTGAATCCCAGGGTGGGGTTCAGCGTCCCCCAGGTAGCGGCAACAATGCCATAAACGAGGATTCCGAGGATCGCGGCAAGGATTAGCATGGAGTGGACATGTTAGCAGAAAACGTCTCCGTGGAGAACGTCTGCTCCCGTCCGTCGGCGGGCAGTTTGATGGTGAAGCGCGTGCCCTTGCCGGGAGTGCTGTCCACGTCAATTGTGCCGCGATGCGCCTGCACAATCCACGCCACAAAGCTCAAACCAAGCCCCAGTCCCTGCTCGGGTCCGGGCGCGGTGCCGGAACCGGGGACTCGGTAGAAGCGGTCGAAGATGTGCGGTAGGTATTCCTTGGGAATGCCGCGGCCGGTATCCTCCACCACCAGTTCGCCATGCTCCGCCGTAGGAGTCACCGCCAGATGCACTGTGCCGCCTTCCGGCGTGAACTTGAGGGCGTTCGACAGCAGGTTGGTGATCATGCGCTCGACCTGCACACGGTCGGCCTCCACCACGCAATTCGGCGCCAGATCGGCGGTGAGATGAACGCCGGCAGCCTCCGCGGGAATCTGGAACTGCTCCACCAGGTCGCGGACCACTTCACCCAAATCCAGCCGCGACCGCTGCAGCACCAGTTGCCCCGATTCCGCCTGCGACAGCAGCAGCAGCGCGCGAACAATCTGCGACAGCCGGTCGATATCCTGCAGCGCGTTGAACATCGCTTCGCGATACTGGTCGGTGGTCTTGGCCGTGAACAACGCCACTTCCAACTGCCCGCGGATGGCCGTGATGGGCGTCCGCAGCTCGTGCGAAACGTCAGCCGAAAACTGCTTCATCTGCAGGAAGGACGCCCCCAACCGCTCGCTCATCCGATTGAAAGTGAGGATCAGGTAATCCAGCTCGTCGCCCGATTCGCGCGTGGGAATCCGCAATCCCAGATTCGATCCGGAGATGCGCTGCGCCGCCTGCGCCACTGCCAACACGGGGGTCAGCACTCGGCCAGAGACAATCCACCCCACCACCGAGCCGAACAGCAGCGATCCCAGACACACCAGGAAGATCATCCAGGTGTACTCGCTCATGATCTTCTCGTTCTTGAGCAGCGAAGTTCCAATGGCCACATAAAATGGCGCCTGGTGCCGCTGGTCCCATTGAATGCCGGCGCGGATTTTAAACAGCTCGCCTGTGGAATTGCGCTTGTCCACGAAGATGGGCTTCGGTTTGTTCAGCGGCAACAGTTCGCGCACCCGCGCCTGCACCGCCTTGGGTTCGAGGCCAATGTCCTGGTAGGCCGTGGACATCGCCGGCTCCTGCGTGCTGTGCTCGGTGATTACGTTGCCGTTCTGGTCGGCGACGGTGTAGACCTTGCGAATGTCATACACGATCGTCTTTTCGTCGGGATCTTCGGGATCGTAATACCAGTTGGCCTCATACTGGCCGTTGCGGTCGGGATTGGTCTCGATACGCAGCAGCGAGCTTTTGAGGGCGGCCCACTCCTCGTTCAGCGAGTCTTCCGCCTGCGTGGTTAGTTCGCGCGCGAGTTGTGCGCGAAACACGCCCGCGATGCCCGTGAGCAGCACGGCAAACAGCAGCACATAGCTGGCGGTAAGTCGGAAACGAAGGCTGCGGGAGAGGCGCCGCAGATCGCGCCGGTGAAGCCGCCGCATATCACACCTGCCGTTCCGCCGCCTCGCCCGCTGGCCGCTCGGGCACTTCGATCATGTAGCCGATGCCGCGCACCGTCTGAATCAGCTTCTGCGGAAACCGGTCGTCGATCTTGCTGCGCAGATGCCGGATGTAGACGTCCACAATGTTGGTGAGGCCATCGTAATCCATGTCCCAGACGTGCTCCACAATCATGGTGCGGCTCAGCGGCAGGCCGCGATTACGCATCATATATTCCAGGATGCCGAACTCCTTCGGCGCCAGATCGATGGTGTCGGCGCCGCGCAGCACCTTGCGGCGGATGCAATCGAGCGTCAGATCGGCTACCTGCAATTTCTCCGGCGCCGGCTGTCCGCGGCGCAGCAAGGCGCGCACACGCGCCAGCAGTTCCACGAAAGCAAACGGCTTCACCAGATAGTCGTCGGCGCCTTGCTCCAGGCCCTTGACGCGATCGTCCAACCCGCCGCGTGCGCTCAAAATCAGCACCGGCGGGCCGACTTTGCGATTGCGGACCTTCTCCAGCACCTGCAAGCCGTCCATATCGGGCAGCATCAGGTCAAGGACCACCAGATCGTAATCGGCGGAATGGATGTGGTCGAGCGCGGTCGCGCCATTGGGAGCCGCGTCCACTGCATACCCGGCTCCTTGCAGGCCGCGGCACAGGAAGTCGGCGATCCGTTTTTCGTCCTCGACGACCAGGATTCTCATTTGCTTTCAGCTTACCCTAGCGGAAGCAATCCTGCCTGCCGGCTAACATTAACTGATCTTAAAGTAGAATCCGAATCAAAACCAGGCTTACCACGCACAACACGACGCTGGCCAACGCCCCCGTAATCACGGCACGCCCGCCCGTGCGCGCTAAGAACCGCACGTTCACCTCCAGACCCATCGCCGCCATGGAAAGTGTGAGAAACAGTTCGCCCAGGCTGGTGAGCAATTCCGACAGAGACCATGAACCGAAGCGGAACTGTAGCGCTGGTAGCAGCCCCAGCGTGTTCAACAGCGAGAGCGCCAGGAAACCGTAGACGAACGGTGGCACCAGTTTCGCGTATCGTATGGAGACCGCCGACCCGTGCCGCCGCGCATACGCAAATCCCAAAATGAACAGGAACGGAGCCAGCAGCGTGACGCGCACCAGTTTCACCAGCGTGGCCAACCCGCCTGCCTTGGCGCTATAAGCGAAGCCGCCGCTACCACTTGGGGAACTGCATGGATTGACGTGCCGGCCCACACGCCGAACGCGTCATCGCGCAGGTGCAGCAGGCCCCCGACCGCCGGCAGCACGAACATCAGGAGCAGCCCCAGTATGTTTACCGTGCCGATCGACAGCATCAAATCCTGGTCCTCGGCTTCAATCAGCGGAGCCACTGCCACAATGGCACTGGTGCCGCAAATCGCCGTGCCTGCCCCGATCAACAGCGCGGTCCGGAACCACACGCCCAGCAACCGGCCCAGCCAGATGGTGGCCACCATCGAAACACAGATGCACACCACCGTAATCGCTAGCGCAGTGGACCCCACCGTCGCCACCTGCGCCAGGTTGAGCCCCGCTCCGGTGAGCACAATGGTCAGAGGGATCAACCGCCGCGCCAACCCCTTAGCGACATCCACCGTCGACCCCGGAAGCGGCAGAACGTTGCGCACCAGAACCCCGCCCACAATCGCGATAATCGCGGCGCTCACTGGATAGCGGTTGCCTACACGGAAAGGCGGAAACGGGAAATAGTGGACCCCGTAGGCTAGCGCCGCCACCAGTGCCGTGAGGGCATAGCCCTGCACGGCGCCGCTCGACTTCTGCGCAGCAGGCTTCGCCACTGCTCTTGGCAGTTGGTGGATGCCCTCCATGGAATCGAGGGAAAGAAGAGCCTCGTCGCTGATGTATCCGTAGGATTCGGTTTTGCGCAAACGATCAGTATACCGTTGCGGGAACGCTATCGCTCCTGCGCGGTTTGGTTAACAGCTTTATCTGGTATTGGGTGTTTGGTGAAGGGATGGAGCCCCCTTCCGGGGTCGAACCGGAGACCTCAAGATTACAAATCTAGCGCTCTGCCAACTGAGCTAAGGGGGCGTCCTAAGTAATTATAATCCATCTTCAAAACCAAGCAGGCCAGTTATTGCGGATGCGACGCCAGGTATCGGTTGAAAGCCATCACAACGGCGTCTGCCTCCGGCCTGGTGAAGTCGCCATCTATATAAAGGAGGCGCGACGCCGCGGCGATCGTCACCGTGGAGACCACCCGCCCATTCAAAACGATGCCCACGCGATTGCCGATATTCTTCTGCGTCACCTGCAATTCGCGCCTGGCCGCCTCAGGCCGAAACGTCAGAAACACTCGCGGATGTCCCTTGGAACTCATCTGAATCTCCGCCGATTGCACGTCGTCCTGCGTCAGGAAAGGCGCACGGTCTAAACACAGCGGCATCGGGGAGTCCGGAATCTTGACCCGTGCGCCCGCGCCGGCGGCGCATGGCACCAAAATGTGCACCGCCAGTACTACGCCAGGCTTCGGCGCACCCTGGGCGCCCGCCAACCACACCATCGCGAGCAGTGCCGAACAGGGCCTCATTCCCCCAGGATAGTCCACGGCGTATCCCCAGTCGCTTCTGAAATCGGAATCACCTGATTATCGAAGGGTATGAGACACGGTAGTCCCAGTCCAAAGGGCTTGGTACGTTCGTGGTACGGCCGGGCCTGTTCACGCTTCGGAATCTGTAGCACGATGGACTCTGCGAGCGAATACTATGATCAAAGTCAGATACCAGAACGGACAGGCCGCCAAAGCCATCACGCTGTCCCGCAGCGAGAACGAAATGCGCCTGGCCATGCCTGGCACTGAAGACGTGTTGGAACTCAGGCGACTGAACGGCGTCTGGGTAACTTCCGATTGCGAGCCAGTCTCCATTGAGTACCCGTCTCATCGCGCCGACAGCGGCGCAGTCCGCGAGGAAGATTGCATTTGCCCCGCCGATCTGGCGGCCCATCTGATTCATCTGCTGTTCAACGATAGTGCCGAGGACCTTACCGAAGATCTGGCGCCCGTCGAGGATCTCAAAGTGTTCACGGCCGGACGCATCGCCTAACCACCGTTTCGAACAAATCTTGAGTCTATTGCCATGATGAGAAAGCCCCATCAGAAGGCCGCCGATGCCCCCAATAAGTCTTACGATTTTGTTTTGGCGGCTGTCGATCGCCTCAACCGCGAGAAAGCGGAACTGCTGGAAGAGGTGCGCCAGTTGCGCGCCGCCGTCAGCATCTACCGCCGCATCGCCGAGCAACTGACCGCTAGTCAGCTCGCGGCCGAAAGCGAAATCGACGCCGCATAGCGGAGTGCCGAGCCTGCCTTACTGGACGCTCTGAAATCCCAGCCGCCATCCCAACTTCTGGTCGTCGAACCAGGAGACCTCAGCCCCGAACCAATTCGTCTTCGACGCCGCCTTATACCGGCCTGCCCTGCTGGCGAACAGAATAAAAGCGCACGGCGCTTCCCCGAAATCCTCCAGCCGCTTCGTGAGCCACGAGTCGGCATTCAGCGGTTGCGCCAGCACCACCGGAGCGCTTCCCACAATCGCCAACTGCGCGCCGAAGCTTTTATCTACCTGCTTGATGGCAGCGGGCAGCGCGTAAGCCTGGCGATATCGTTTCACCGCTTCGTCCAGATTGCGCACCGCGATCACAACCCGAATGACCCCGCGAAAATCGCGATTGACTGGCTTGCCCTGCGGGAAGGCGCGCTGCTCCCGCGGTGTGAAATCGTGAATTAGAAATGGGAAAAACGTTCCGCGCGCTTCGCCGCCCACGTTCGAAGTTTCCCACTCCAACTTGACGCCGTCGGGCCGCTGCCGCCCGCTCTTCTCGGGCTCTGACACGGGAATACCGGCGGCTTTGAGCCGCTGCACTTCCGCGGCGATATCTTTTTCGCGCAGCGCCCATGCGGCAGGTCCCGCATTGCCGCGCAGGAATTTCGACCAGACATGCTCCTCCACAGCCTTGGGATCGGCCTTCGGCTGCAGCGCCATCAATTCGAGATACGAGCCATCCGTGAAGCTCACCAGCGCCATTTCGCTGGCGTGGTTCAGATGCGGCCCGCCGTACACGCTCGTAATTCCGACGGCGGCCAATTTCGCCTGCATCTCCTGCATGCTAACGCCGGCCACCGTGGCGTGATCGATTTTGAAATCGGCGGCCGAAAGCAGACTCGCCAGAAACAGAACAGCGACTGAATAGCGCATACAGCGATTGTAAGCCCCTCTACGGGATGTCACTGTTCTCTTTCGATTGCAAATCAATTGCAATTTCTTTCTCGATGTTACTTAGACGATTTTTTCTAATTCCAGGCGCGCCGAGATACAGTACCGATGAAACTAATCTGGTTTTCAAAAAGTGCTCAAGGCATGCTCGTGCGGTCTATACTGCTAAAGACGTGGCCCGCTGAGCCGCCCCCAGCATAAATATGAAAAAACAATTCTCCCGCCGTCATGTTTTGCAAACCACCGTAGCACTGGCTGGATTGCGTGCGCTTCCCGCCGCAGTCGGCGGCTCGCCTAACCGGGCCCTGGTATGTATTTATCTGACTGGGGGAAACGATAGCAATAACATTATCGTTCCACTTAGGCAGTATCGGGCGTATGCAGCCGCGCGCGGTCCACTAGCCACTAATAGAGAATCGCTGGTGCGAGTAACTTCCGGTCTGGATCAAACTGACTACGGCTTTCATCCCGCCCTCAATGAAGTCGCCGGACTTTTCCAGCGGGGAGCGCTCGCGGTCGCCGCCAACGTCGGCAACCTGTCGGGCCCGGTCTCTCCCGACCCTTTCCTGCGCTACTTCCCGTCTGGCTATGCCGCTCCGGGCTGGGCGGCGCACATGGCGGGTATTACTCTCTACGAGCGAAAGAACCTGTTCGTCGATTTCCCCAATCTGATGGCGGCCGCAGGGAAGACAACCTCGATGTCGCTCGTGAGCCCCGGGGTTACCGCCACCAGGGCGATGCATGCGGCGGTTCGTAACGTGGCGCTGAATGCCGCCAACCACATCACTACCGAATTCCCGCAGACTTACCTCGGCAGGCAACTGCAGCAGGCCGCCGCGCTGATCAAGGAAGGCGGATCGTTTGGCATGCAGAATCAGGTTTTCCTATGCACGCAGCCGGCATTCTCTACCAGCGGAACTCAAGGAGCGCAGTTTACCGAACTCAGCAAGGCCATGGCGGCCTTCTATGCCGCGACCGTCGAGATCGGAGCGTCTCGCAACGTAACCACCTACACCGACACCGAATTCTCGCGAACCCTTCAGCCCAACGCACTGGGCAGTAGCGATCCGGCATGGGGCGGCCACAACCTGATCATGGGCGACGGCGTATTGGGCGGCAGTGTCTACGGCGACTTCCCGTCCCTGAATTCCGGCGGACCGGACGATCCGTCCGGACGCGGCATCTGGCGCCCCAGCAGTTCCAAGGAGCAATACTTCGCAACCGTGGCAACCTGGTTCGGCCTCACCCCCGCGCAGATTTCGAATTATTTTCCGGCAGCCGACGCGGCCGCCAAACGCACGCTCGGCTTCATGGTCACCGGTTAATCGCGGCCGGCGCCACGCGCTTCACGGGCTCGCGCCGCCCCATGGACCACGAACCCAATCGGTACAAGAGTTCTAATCCAACCAGCACACCGTACAGCAGCGGGAGCCGTATGTCCGATTTCACCAGCCAGTAGTAATGAATCACGGCGGCGATAGCCGTCACGTAGATCAGGCGGTGCAATAGCTGCCACCGCTTCCCACCCATCCTTCGAATCCAACCTGCTGTCGACGTCACAGCCAGTGGGATCAGGCACACAAACGCCACCAGCCCCGCGATGATAAAACGCCGCTTGGTGAAATCGTCCAGGATTTCATGCATGTCGAAGTATTTGTCGAGCGCGAACCAAGTGAGGAAGTGGAGGCTGGCGTAGAAGAAGGCGAACAGTCCGATCATGCGCCGGTAGCGGATCAGGCCAGGCGCGTGCAGCAGTTTGCGCAGGGGCGTCACCGCGAGCGTGAAGACGATGAAGCGGATCGTCCAATCGCCCGTGAAGTGCGTGATGTACTCAATCGGATTGGCGGTGAGTTCCCCGCGCCAGGCGCGCCAGCCCAACCAGAAAGCAGGCACGAGACAC
This sequence comes from uncultured Solibacteraceae bacterium, assembly GCA_963815475.1. GTDB lineage: Bacteria > Acidobacteriota > Terriglobia > Bryobacterales > Bryobacteraceae > Sulfopaludibacter. The sequence goes on from CAWFHD010000003.1 coordinate 353,014, forward strand.
GCGACAAAGAGCGTGATCTTGCTCCATCGAATTTTCGGCATGGCCTAATAATTCTTCTTCAGGTCCATGCCATCGTACAGATGCGCCACCTGCTCGCCGTAGCCGTTGAACATGAGCGTGGGGCGCTTGCGGAATTCGCCCAGGCGGCGCTCGCTGGCCTGACTCCAACGTGGATGGTCCACATGCGGATTCACATTGGAATAAAATCCGTACTCGCTGGGATTGGTGACATTCCAACTGCAGGGAGGCTGCTTCTCCACCAGCTTGATCTTCACCAGCGATTTCGCGCTCTTGAAACCGTACTTCCACGGTACCGTCAGCCGTATGGGCGCGCCGTCCTGCGGCGGCAGCGACTCGCCGTACATTCCCACCGTGAGCATGGTGAGGGGCTGCATGGCTTCGTCCAGCCGCAGGCCTTCCACGTAAGGGAAGCCCAATCCGGCCGCGCGCGGCATCTCGCTTGGCTTGTAGTAGCTCTCGAAAGCCACGAACCTGGCCTTCGGGCCGGGCTCTACTTTTTTCAGCAACTCGCTCAGCGAATAGCCGACCCAGGGCACCACAATCGACCATGCCTCCACGCAGCGATGCCGGTACACCCGTTCCTCGAGCGGCGCCAGCGCCAGCAGTTCCTCCATAGTGAACTTGTGCGGCTTGCCCACTTGCCCCTCCACCGACACCTGCCACGGCGAAGTCTTGAAATTTCTGGCGTACACCGCGGGCTCGTCCTTGGAAGTGCCGAATTCATAGAAATTGTTGTACGTGCTGACGTCTTGATACGAATTCTGCTTCTCGGTAGTGCTCAGCGGACTCTTGCCAATGTTGGGCAGTTTGGGGCCAGCCAGCAGTCGCCTGCCGCCCAGCAGCGCCGCGGGAATCGCCGCCAAAAAAGCGCGGCGGTTCAAATAAACGGATTTCGGGGTGATCTCCGAATAACGGATGTCCCCAGATTTTCGGATCAGCATCGTGTTGTCTCTACTATAGTATTCGCGCCTCAGGCGCCAAAGGTTACGGTGCCCTGGTTTTGGGTCTTATCTAATCGCAGTTGCGCGAAACCGTCATATATTTGTATGCTAGAAGTTTCCCCGTAATGTGAATCTCGCTTTTGGTGGGAGCATTGCGGGTGCAGTGCGTGGACGGGTGGCCGAGCGGTTAATGGCAACAGGCTGTAAACCTGTCGCTCCTTGGAGCTACGGAGGTTCGAATCCTCCCCCGTCCACCAAAAATTTCGTACACTGTTTAGGTAGGGCCGTTGTAGCTCAGTTGGTAGAGCGCGTCCTTGGTAAGGACGAGGTCACCGGTTCAAGCCCGGTCAACGGCTCCAGTTTTTGAAGTGATAGAGCGTCCGTAACGGAAGGTCACCGGTTTAAGACCCGGTCATCGCTCCAGTTTTGTTTGGGTCCCCACGGTTCTTGGAAGATCCTCCAGCTTTTCCTGTTCACAATCCTGACAGGCGAAAAGGTTCGGTATGGCGAAAGAAAAATTTGACCGCAGCAAGCCGCACGTAAACATCGGGACGATCGGGCACATCGATCACGGCAAGACCACCCTGACGGCGGCGATCACCAAGGTGCTGGCCAAGCACAATCCGAAAAACAAGTTCCGGAGCTTCGATTCCATCGACAACGCTCCGGAAGAAAAGGCCCGCGGTATCACGATCGCCGTGGCCCACATCGAGTACGAAACGGCGAAGCGGCACTATGCCCACGTCGATTGCCCCGGTCACGCCGATTACATCAAGAACATGATCACCGGCGCGGCGCAGATGGACGGCGCCATCCTGGTGGTGGCGGCGACCGACGGCCCCATGCCCCAGACCCGTGAGCACGTGCTGCTCGCCCGTCAGGTGGGTGTGCCGTACATCGTGGTGGCCATGAATAAGGTCGACATGGTGGACGATCCCGAACTGCTCGACCTGGTGGAACTGGAAGTGCGCGAGTTGTTGAAGACTTACCAGTTCCCGGGCGACGATCTGCCGGTGGTGCGGGTGTCGGCACTGGGCGCGCTGAATGGTGAAGCGCAGTGGGAAAAGACGGTCGACGAACTCATGGAAGCGGTCGACAGCTACATCCCCATGCCGGAGCGCGTGGTGGACAAGCCGTTCATCATGCCGATCGAAGATATCTTCTCGATTCAGGGACGCGGCACAGTGGTGACGGGTCGTATCGAGCGGGGCATCTGCAAGGTCGGCGAGGAAATGGAGATCGTCGGTTTTAAGCCCACCCGCAAGACGGTGGTGACCGGCGTCGAAATGTTCAAGAAGCTGCTCGATCAGGGGCAGGCTGGGGACAACGTCGGACTGCTGCTGCGCGGTGTGGAAAAGGAAGAAGTGGAGCGCGGGCAGGTCATCTCGAAGCCCGGTTCGATCACGCCGCACACCAATTTCAAGGGTGAGGTTTACGTACTGAGCAAGGAAGAGGGCGGACGTCATACGCCGTTCTTCAAGGGCTACCGGCCGCAGTTCTATTTCCGCACGACAGACGTGACGGGAGTGGCGCAGTTGCCGGAAGGCACCGAGATGGTGATGCCGGGCGACAACGTACAGTTGACGGTGGAACTGATTACGCCCATCGCCATGGACAAAGGGTTGCGCTTCGCGATTCGCGAAGGCGGCCGCACAGTGGGCGCCGGCACGGTGTCCGAGATCACAAAGTAGGAGTAGAAGCGAATGCCTCGGGATATCATCACGTTCCAGTGCACGGAGTGCAAGAACCGGAACTATTCGAGCACCAAGAACAAGAAAACCACAACGGAGCGGATTGAGCTGAAGAAATTCTGCCGTCATTGCCGCAAGCACCAGGCCCATAAGGAAATCAAGTAGAATAGGGACATGGTCCCGTTTTCGGGATCTGCGACTCGGGTTAACTGAGCGATAGGGGCGTAGGTTTAACGGCAGACCAGCGGTCTCCAAAACCGCGAGTGGGGGTTCGAATCCCTCCGCCCCTGCCACCCCCCTTGAACAACTGGGAGTACGATTCATGGCTGATGAAAAGAAGAACTGGCTCGACGCGACGAAAGATTACGTGAACGATCTCAAGCTGGAGATGCGTCGTGTCACCTGGCCGAATCGCAAACAGGTGGAAAGCACGACTGCCGTGGTGATTGTCGCGGTGTTTCTCTTTGCAGGATACTTCGCCGTGGTGGATGGCCTGCTGGAAGCGGGAGAAAAAGCCCTTCTCTCGTTCTTTATGAAATAGGATTCTATGGCAGCCGACGAGCAAGATCAGTTCGACGAAACGCCGGACCAGCACAACGAGACTTCCGAGTCCGAGCCGGCGGAAGATGCCGTAGAGGAGACCCCTGCTGCGGCAGCGGAAGCGCCCGCCGCGGGTGAGGGCTACGACGAGTCGTCGCCCAAGAAGTGGTACATCATCCATACCTATTCCGGCTTCGAGAATAAGGTGAAGGAATCGCTGCAAACGCGCGCTGACGCCTTCGGGTTCGCCGATAAGATCGGCCAGGTGCTCATCCCTACCGAAGAAGTAGTCGAGCTGCGCAACGGGAAAAAGGTTACCAGCAAGCGCTTGGTTTATCCAGGCTACGTGCTGGTGGAAATGGAAATGAACGACGCCCTGTGGCACGAAGTCAAAAATACGCCGCGGGTGACCGGTTTTGTGGGCGGAGGCAATGCCCCGGTGCCGCTGAGCGCGGACGAGGTGAACTCCATTCTCTATCGCCAGCAGACGGCGGCAGAGCGCCCGCGGCCCAAGATGACGTTTGAGAAGAACGATTCCGTCCGCATTGTGGATGGACCGTTCGCAAACTTCTCGGGCAAAGTGGACGAAGTCAACACCGAGCGCGGCACACTCCGCGTCATGGTCACGATTTTCGGCCGCGCCACTCCGGTGGAATTGGAATTCTTGCAGGTGGAAAAAGTTTAGCGTCGTGCCGGCCCACAGGGCTGGCGGCGCAAAAGGAATAGACGTATGGCAAAAAAAGTTACTGCTCAGGTGAAGTTGCAAATCCCGGCCGGCAAGGCCACCCCGGCGCCGCCGGTCGGCACCGCGCTAGGTCCGCAGGGCGTCAACATTATGGACTTCTGCAAGGCGTTCAACGCCAAGACGTCCGCCAAGGACCAGGAAGGTCTGATCATCCCGGTGGTGATCACCATCTACTCGGACCGCTCGTTCACCTTCATCACCAAGACGCCGCCCGTGCCCGTGCTGATCAAGCGCGCGGTGAATCTGGCCAAGGGTTCGGCCGAACCGCATAAGACGAAGGTCGGCAAGATCACCAACAAACAGGTGGAGGAGATCGCCAAGATCAAAATGCCCGACCTGAATTGCTTCGATATCGAGGCTGCCATGAGATCCGTGCGCGGAACCGCGCGCAGTATGGGCGTCGACGTAATATAATAGATTTCCTGCCTTAAGTTTGCGGATGTGGCGGAATTGGCAGACGCGCTAGATTCAGGTTCTAGTTCTCGCAAGGGAGTGGAGGTTCAAGTCCTCTCATCCGCACCAAACAGAAAACAAATAAGTTAGCATCGGGCCGATCATTCCAGATTCGGCCTTTATTTTTTGCCCATTGTGCCCGTGATTGTGCCCATTATATAGCACCACATAAAAGTGGTGTAATATGGCAAATTTCGAGGCTTGAAAATTTGAGTTGGGAACGGGCACAGCGTGGGCACAGTCACGCGGTCTTAGGGCGGGATTCCATCAGGGCTTTAGCCGCCGCGATATCGTCACTGTCTACGATGGAGTAGCGCCTTTCCATGAAATTGAGGGTTTTCATAAGACTATCGAGTCGAGACCGGCGCGCATGCTGCCTGCCTTTAGCCTTGATCCTGATTTCAGTCTGTTTCGCACCGGCCTTTTCCCGGCTTGGGTGCCGCGAGGCGACCGCGTGATTCTGGCCGAAAACCCTGGGCTGTTGCTCATAGACGTAAGCCGGGAAAGTATCACTGACATTTACCCTTCAAAAGGCCTCTATGACAGCAAAGGCCTGCAATTGGGGATCTCTGCGTGGTCACCCGACGGTTCGACCATTGCATTTGGCGCCGGAGCCGCGTTCGCCGACCATGCCACCCCGACGCAAATCGCCATCATCAAACCCGATGGGAGCGGCTTCCGCACGATCACCGGCGACAAGGGTAATGCCGCATTCCCGAGCTGGTCTCCCGATGGAGAGCGCCTCGTCTACCGCGTAGCGGGGTCGGAACAGGGCTTGCGGATTGTGAATGTCGAGGATGGAAAGATCACGCAACTCACCACAGGTTATGACGATTTTCCCGGGTGGTCGCCAAAAGGGGACTTGATTGCGTTTACCAGTTTTCGTGACGGCGACTTCGAAATCTACACGATCCGGCCCGACGGCACGGAGATCAAGCGTCTCACTCCCGACCGGGGTAACGATGCGCATGGAGCGTGGTCGGCTGACGGAGAATGGTACATCTTTTCCAGCGGCCGGATGGGCTGGAAAGACGAAGGGAGCTCTCTAACGGTGATCAGCCATACGCGGATCTGTTCGCCATGCGCCCCGACGGGACAGATCTACGCCAATTGACGGACAACCAGTGGGAAGAGGGTTTGCCAGCGGCTCAACCAAAATCGAAATAGACGCTTTGAGACTTCGGAAAGTCGGTTAAACGGGAGTTGGCCATAAACGCATTCCGGGAGGCCATGGATGTTCTGTCCCGAATCGTCGGCAATAGGAAAGTGATCCCCGGTTGCTAGGCGCCCGAGACCTCGGCGATGAAACCGGCGACCAAGCGCTGGATCTCGGCCGGTGGCAGGTTGTAGCGGGCGTTGCCGTCCGGCAGGCCCATATTGCCGCTGATCACGAAGGCGCGAAGGCCCGCCTTGGCGAGGCTCTTTGCCTGTGCGACGCTGAGCCCGCCGACCACCTGCACCGGGGCGGCCTTGCCGATCCGTTCGAAGACGGCGCGAGCCACATCACCCAGATAGTCGTCCTCGATGAATTTCGGGTTTGCGTGCCGCGCGTCGGACTGCAGGTGGATACCGACCGCGTCGACGCCGGCCTCGACCATCCGAAGCGCGACCTCGCCTGCCAGCGCGGCGGGGCCCTGGTGCGGCACCATGATGTCGGAAAAGACAAGTCGCGGCAATTCGGAGCCCGCGCGCCTGAACTCATCGCGCACGGCGCAGATCGACTTTGCCGTATCCACGCCGGCGAGAGCGAGGAAATCAAAGATGTTGCCGCCGCCGGCGTAGACGCTGCGCGCCTCGCCGCCACCGCCGTCCATGGTCTTCATGTCTGCCAGCAGGAGAGCGTCGGGAAACCGCTTGCGGAAGGCGGCCACGACGTTCGAAACGCCCTGGGTCTTGAGCAGCGGCGTCCCCATTTCGACGATGTCGACTCCGCCCGCCAGCGCCGCACTGGCGACCGTCAGGCCCAGATCCAAGGTCCCCACATCGACCGAAATCTGAAACGAGAGGCGGGTCTTGAGCCGATCGATAACGCGGGCGGAACTCGGGTGTGTCTGCTTCGCCGGCTGCTGGCCCCAGGCGGAACTGGGCCGTATCGTCTCGAAGATGGCGCCGACGGCCAACCCGCCGCCGGCGAGCTTACCAGCGGCGTCGAGGAACGATCGCCGATTGAGCCCGTGGTGATTCGACGTCTTCTTACGATCCATGGTCGCAGCTCCTTTGAAGGGTGGATGCTTGGGGGAAGCTAGTGTCAGCCTGACGTGCGCAAGCTTTTCCACACCGTCCTTCTATTTGGTGCATTCTAGCAGGAACATGCCCCGCAGAGGAGCGATATCGTACACGTTGAGGAGCACGAGGGGAAGGCGAGGGAAAGATTCAAACTGACCCACTACCATAGGAAATTCGCGCGTCAGGCTTGAGCATTCGCAAGGCAGCGACCTGGCACACTATCTCCAAAGCGGAATGGGAACTCGCGCTGCGACGAGAGGCGATTAGCCGGCCGCTTGCGGAACAAGAATCTTTGACCCCCGCCACGGTCTTGGAAGCGGCGGGGGCTTTGAATCTGAGCGAGCGGGACGTACGAGCCGATTGCCCGTTTTCGACGACGCCCGCAAACATCTACTCTGCTGGTTGAGCACAGCAGCCGCTGATGGACAACCTGCATGCCTGGCTGGAGGCCCAGTTCGCGGAGCGGAAGACAGAGCCCAACTCCGGGTTGGCAAATGATGAACGTTCCTGGCCGAAAAGGATCGTCGGCCATGGTAGGGTGACGCTCTCAAATGGCCGCCAAACGGGCCTTTCCCAAGGCAAAATCCGACGACGTTTGTGGCCAGGCACGGAAACCATCGCAAATGTTCCGTGCTGGCCTTTACGCCCGTCTTTCGACGAACGATGAGCAGACGCTGCCCATGCAGAGTCGCGCTATGCGGGAGTATGCGATCGCGAGGGCCAACCAATCAAGATCTTTCGGCGCGTTTGAATCAACGCCTGACAGGAAGCCGGTGTTCCAGACCTGAAGTTCCACGATCTTCGGCGGACGGCGGTGCGTAATATGCGCCGCGCGGTATGCGGCAGGTTGTCCGCATGAGAATCACGGGCCACCGAACTGATTCCATGGAGCGCCGCTACAACATCGTCGGCGTGCGGCGCATCTCGTTGCCGATGGCGATCAGTATACGCCGAAACATCACATAGTGGATATGTTATATCTCCCTAGCTAGCTAGGCTAGAGGCCAACCATTCGCTCTTACCTACCTACTGGATGTAGCCGTAACCATCGCGGGTCGTTGCGTGCCAGTGGAGATTCCCTGGCTGGACCAAGTCCAAGTCCCGAAGACGATTACCGTAGGGACGCTCGCGGCCAGGTTCTGGACTCCACGGTTGGGAGAATAGGTCAAGGGCAGCCACGCTTCGACCGATTTCCAGGGCGTGTGGCCGATCCGAATTGCCTGTATGTCGGTTTGCGCAAGTGGCGCGCGGTAGAGTAGAACGTCGGCGAAGGCATCGCCCTCGGCGCTTAAACCCGCGTTAGCCGGGTCACCTCCGATCGACAGGACTGTCAGGGGTTTTTCAGCGGGGCTTACGGCCTGCGCCCGTAACTGCGCATCAACATACAAGCTGAGAGTCCCTGTAAGACTCTGGTACGCAAGAGCGACGTGGTGAAACGCAGGAGCTTCGCGAATATCCACCGTGGCCAGTTGGGCACTGCCGTTCCAGAGTTTCCAAACAGATCCAGTGCGGCGCAATTGGAACCCGCCGTTGTTGAGATTAAGCAACGTGCGTTCATTGGCGGCCGCTGACGGGTTGGTCCAGTACGACACCGTCCATGACTGCATTCCACTGTACGGTTGAATCTCGAGATCGCCTCGAGCTGAGGTGTTGGTAGTTTGGATCCACGATCCAAAACCGTGCGGGTCCATGGGTGGCCGGGGACGCTGCAGAGAGTCGAACATCGTCAAAGGGATGCAGTCAAAGAGCAGCCTGTGTCCCACGTCGGTGGGATGGGTGCCATCAAGGCTCATACCGACCACCCAATGGCCCTGCCCGTTATCGGTGGCATCGAGAAAGTCGAGGATGGGAACTCCCTCGGCGTTCAAGCTCGCATAGATATCCTTGACGGAAGAATAGGTCGAGGCATTAAAGCTGTCGTTAGGATAAGGCGCCACCACGATCGGTATGGCTCCGATACTCTCGACTTTGCGGATTAACAGGAGGGTATTCTGCAGATAGTCGTGAGGCGTGTCCGTTCCAGGCTCGTTCGCGAACGATGTCGCCAGGATTACGAAGGCAGGTCCATAGGGGGTAACGTCGCGGTCGAAACGGGCAAGGCTATCTCCGGTTGCGGTACCGCCAATCGAATTGTTTTTTACGACAAAACCCTTGGGGGCTAGGACGTTGGTGAGCAGACCGACCCATGAATTGGAATAGGTGCTTGCACCACTTCCCGCGGCGGTCGAGGAACCCAGGACGAGAATCGTGGTCGGGTTTTGCGCGGCGTGCGTGAGCCCGGTGCCTGCCAAAAAGAATGCCCCCCACAGGAAAACACTTCCTGGCCGGCTCTTCATGAAAGACACCTTTCCAAAGAGGTGAGGACCACGCTAAGTTCGCCGGTCACCGCGCGCCCAATTGCAATCTGGCCGCCATCGGCGAGGTGCATGCCATCGAAGTGGTACTGGTCAGGCCCAAAGTGCCGGACCCGGCCTTGCGGAGCGGCAGTGAGCACATCGAGAAACCGGCACCGGTACTCCGTGGCGAGATCTAAAAAGAGCGGGAGTCCGCGTCGGCGATAGTACATGGTTGCCCTGTCTGCACAGGGAAGGGGACTCAGGACCAGGACCGCGGGAATGCGCAGGCGTTCCAGATCGGTCAACAACGCTCGCCACAGCTGTTCCACACGGGCAAAATCCGTCAGCGGATGGCCCAGACCGTGATTCAGCAGCGCCTTAACGCAGGATTTCAGATGAAACAGAAGCGGACGGGCGACGGGGAAATCAGGCGTGTCGGCCTTGCTGGTTTTGGAGAGGCCGCAAAGATTGCGAAGGTAATCCTCAATGCCGTAGGTCAATTCGGGATGGCCCAGTTGCAGGACCAAGATATTCGGCCGCTCCCGTTTACACCTTGCCACGATCCGGTGACGGTGCGACAGTTTGGTGTGCGACAGAATTCGAATGTCCACGCGAGTGCCAACTTTTGCCAGTTCCTCTTGAATTCGCACTGGAAAGCCGTGGTCCTCTCCGAGGGAGCACCCCGTTGCATGGCAACCGCCGACGAACAAGATCCGGATTGGATCGGTATGGACTGACTCAACTTCTAGCATGGGCTTGCCTTCAAGGGACGATCTTCTATGGACAGATCGGCTGAATCTTTCCGTTTCGTGAGAGTCACGCGGTCCGTCCGTGCGCCGCGGAGACGGCCTCGTGGTCCGAATGTCCAATCACGCGCTTCAACAAATGAGTACCGGGATTGTAGTCCGGCACAATTTCCTTGAGCGCCACTACCAGCCGGCCCACATCGCGGGATTCGCAGACCTCTCGCAGGTATTCCAGCCAAGAGTCGAGATCGCTCTCCGGGATCCCGTTCCCCAAAAAAATGCGGATTTTTTGATGCATGGTAGGGACGGTGTCCTCAAACATGGTGTTCAACTCTTCGTAGAGCTTTTCACCGGGGCGCATGCCGGTAAACTCAATTTTGATGTCTTTGTCGGGCCGCAATCCCGAGAGCAGAATCAGATCGCGGGCAAGATCGACAATCCTGACCATCTCGCCCATGTCCAGCACGCAAATCTGTCCGCCCTCGCCGATGGTGGCGGCTTGCAGTACCAGTTGGCAGGCCTCGGGAATGGTCATAAAGAAGCGGCGCATATCCGGGTGAGTCACCGTCACGGGCCCCCCGAAAGCAATCTGTTTCTTGAAGATCGGGATGACGCTGCCGTTTGACCCTAGCACGTTGCCGAAGCGGACAGCTACATACTTGGTGCGGCCATTTTGCAGGGCTAGCAACACCAATTCGGCCACCCGCTTGGTGGCGCCCATGATGTTGGTGGGCCGCACCGCTTTGTCGGAAGAGATCATCACGAAGTCCTCCACGCCGTGCGACTCCGCCGACATGGCTACGTTGAACGTTCCGAAGACGTTATTCTCGACAGCCTCGAAAACGTGGGCCTCCATGAGGGGCACGTGTTTGTACGCCGCGGCGTGATACACCACCGAAGGCCGGTAGAGGCGCATCACTTCGTCCAGGCGCGCGCGATTCTGAATGCTGCCGATCTCGGGATGAAAGGGAACGTCGGGGAAGGATTGACGGATCTCGCGGTCAATCTCGAAAAGCGGCGACTCAGCGATTTCGAAGGCGACAATTGCGGCGGGCCGAAAGCGGGCAATCTGGCGGCACAATTCGGAGCCGATGGATCCGGCGGCCCCGGTAATCAAAACTACGCGACCCTGCAGCGATTCACCGATGCGGGCCTCGTCCAAGTGCACCGGATTGCGGCCGAGAAGGTCTTCCACCGCGACGTCGCGGACGTGGTTGACGGGCCGATTAGCCTGGATGACTTCTCCCAGGCCGGGCACAGTTTTGTAGGCAACGCCGGCCTCATGACAACGACGCAAAATGGCCGTCATTTCCGTGCCGGTTGCCGAGGGCATGGCGATCAGCACAATTTCAATTGCTTGCGCTTCCACCACAGCCTGTATGCCCGTGCTGTTGCCGACGATCTTCACCCGGTGGATAAAGTTGCCAATCTTGGCCGGGTCGTCATCGATGAAGCCCACCACATCGTATGGCAAGCTCGAATTCTGATGAATCTCGCGGAGCAGGCTCACGCCGGCATCCCCGGCGCCACAGATGAGCGCGCGCTTTTTGGTGGCCAGAGTCGGCAATCGCGAGAATTCGAATACCAGGCGCACCGCCATCCGGGCTCCCGCGGTCATGCCGAAACAAAGCAGGAAATCCAGTATGTAAATGGAGCGCGGGAAGCCTGCGGGCGCCACCCAGAAGAGAGCCAGGCAGGCAAGCAGGGAGCCCACGAAGTTGGCGAATGCCAGGCGGACAATGTCGCGAACGGATGCATAACGCCACCATCCACGGTCCAGGCCAAAGCTTCGAAAGATCAGAATTTTGACCGGAATCCAGACCGCGAACCCCACCAACAGGTGGCGGCGGAACGGGGTGGGCAGATTCAGGTCAAACCGCAGGAAAAAGGCCAGCGCGCCGGCAAGCACAAAATCGGCGAGTTGAACAGCCCGCACCATCCACCGGGGATGAAGCGCAATGTAATGAGCTATGAGGTGGCGGTTCAATTTTGGCATAGCGGATGAACTTCGTTAACGGGGACGTGACGGCGAATGCAACGCGGGCGATCGGCGGTAGCCTCTCATAGTGGCTGCGGCCGTCCGCAGCAGGATAGCGATGTCTCCGGCCATAGTGCGGGTGCTAACATATTCATCGGCCAGATCCAGTTTTTCCGGTAGGACTTTCTCGGCGTATTCCTTCATGGGTTCAGCACTTCGCGATAGGACGTCTTCTTCGTTGCGAAAGCGGATAGAGGCTAAATCCGTGATTCCAGGCCGCACCGTCAAAACGAGGCGATATCGGTCCTTAAAGACCCCGACAAATTCCGGCACCTCCGGCCGCGGACCCACCAGGCTCATATCGCCGCGCAGGACGTTCCAGAATTGCGGCAATTCATCGAGTTTTGTGGCGCGCAGAAACTTGCCCACGGGGGTCACCCGCCGGTCGCCGGCAACCGTGACAGACGGGCCGGCCGCCTGGCGCATGCTGCGAAATTTCAAAATCCGAAAGCGGCGGAAGTTCAGCCCCACACGTTCTTGGGTAAAGAAAATGGGGCTTCCGCCTTCCAGCCAGACAGCCGCCGCCAGCGCCAGGAACAGCGGGCTCAAAACCAGCAGCACCAGCAACCCCACCGACACATCGAGGCAGCGTTTCATCACGGTTTCCGCAGCAGGCGGCGAGCGGTCTCAATCACGCGGTCCTGGTCGCCATCCGTCATCCTCGTGTACAGAGGCAGGCTGACCACCTGCTCGAAGGCCTGCGTGGCATTCGGAAACTCTTCGGGCCGCAGGCCATAGGTGTCGCGCCAATACGGATGCAGGTGTAGCGGGATGAAGTGAACGCTGGTGCCGATTCCATCGGCCGCCATCCGGTGGATAAAAACGTCGCGTTCGAGCGGCGCGTCCGGGTTGAGGCGGATGACGTACAGGTGCCATGCGTGCAACTCTCCCTGGAGAGCGCCTTCCGGCTGACGCAGGGGCAGGTCCGCTAGTTCCTGCCGGTAGCGTTGGGACAAGACCTGCCGTCTTTCCAGGAAACGGTTCAGTTTTCGCAGTTGTTGAATGCCGATGGCTGCGGCGAGATCGGTCATGTTGTACTTGAAGCCCGGCGCCACAATGCGGTAGAACCACGCGGGCGCCTTCGACATGTACCGGTCAAACGCGTCACGGTCCATGCCATGCAGGCGCATAGTTTGGCAGCGCCTGGCCAGATCGGGATCGCGCGTCACCACCATGCCGCCTTCTCCGGTGGCCAGCGTCTTGGTCGCATAGAAGCTAAAGACCGTGGCGTCGCTCGCCAAGGCGCCAACCAGCCGCCCTCCCGACGTGCACGGCAGCGCGTGCGCGGCATCTTCGATCACTCTCAGGCCATGCTTCCGCGCCAAGGCGAAGATGGCGCCCATATCGCACGCAAGGCCGGCGAAGTGAACCGGAAGAATGGCTTTCGTGCGAGGTGTAATGGCCCGCTCCACGGCCGCCGGGTCCAGGTTGAGCGTGGCCGGGTCCACATCCACAAAAACCGGGTGCGCGCCCAGGTACCGCACCACCTCGGCCGTGGCGGTGAACGTATAAGTGGTGGTGATTACCTCGTCGCCGGCTGTGACACCGACGGCCTCCAGGGCAAGATGCAGTCCCGCGGTGGCCGAGTTGACGGCAAGCGCCTGCAGGCCCGAATCGACTCCGCCGCTAAGGTAGTCGGCGAACTCGCGCTCAAAACGGGCGACCTTGGGTCCGGTGGTGAGCCAGCCGGAGCGCAACGAATCCACAACCTCGGCGATTTCCTCTTCCCCCACGTCGGGGAGTGCGAAAGGAAGCGCGCTCAAACTATTGATGACGGCAGCCACTGATGGTCTCCACCCCAACCGGTGTGCCGCGAGGAGCACGCCGCCCGAGTAACTCGATGTAGGTCTCCCGAATGTGGTTCAACACATCCACGCGTCGAAAGCGGTTGATGACGAAGTTCCGGCCGGCCTGGCCATGCGCGCGAGCGAGCGCCGGATCGCGAACATAGCGTTCAATAGCGCCCGCGAGTTCCACCGGACTTCCCGGCGCCACCAGAAGCCCGTTGATGTTCTCCTGGAGCGCGTCCACAATTCCAGGTATGCGGGTCCCAATGACGGGCACTTGCATCGCGGCAGCCTCCAGCAGACTGTACGGAAGTCCTTCGTGGTAAGAGGGAAGCGTGAGGACGTCCATAATGGGGTACAGCGTGGCGGGCTCTTCGACAAACCCGGTGAGATGAATCCGCCTGTCGGAATCAATAGCCTGCCGCGCCCAGGCGGAGACCGGCTCCCTCGGCTCCATGTTGCCCACTAGCACCAGGTGCAATTCGGGTTCCGAAGGGGCCAGCAATTGCCAGGCTCGCACCAGATCCTCAATGCCTTTGATCTTGAAAATGCGGCCTACGAAGCCCACGACAAACGCATCATCGGGGATCCCCAGCGCGCGGCGACTCCTCGTCCGCCATTCGCCGCCGTATACCCGCGGGTTGAATCGGCCGTCAAAATCCAAACCATTGGCGCTCAGAATGGCGCGGCCTTTGGGGGAGCTGCACACACGGGATTCAGCGGCGTCGGCCAAAACCGAAGGAGCCACATAAATCACCTGGTGCGCCAGCAGACAGGCCAATTTTTCCACGCACCAGAGTAGCGCCCGTTTCAGGCCGCGTGCGGAGGAAAGAGCCATTCCGTGGTTGGAGTAAATCCGCACCGGCGTGCGCGCCAGGAAGCCGGCAACCATCCCGATGATTCCCGGTTTGCTGAAGTGCGCGTGCAGAATCTGCGGCCGGACTTCCCGTAGTATCTTAAGCAGCCGAAAGACCGATACCAAATCGTGGAGAACCGCCAACTGACGGTCCACCGGTACTGGATGAACTGCGATCTGATTGGCAGTGCCGTAGGCATCGAGGAGAGGTCCCGGCGACGACGCGGCGTGGTATTCAAAGCCATGTTCGGCGAAGTAGGCTGGCTGCCCATCGAAGAAGTGCCAGGAGCGCGGCTCTGAGATGAAATGCAGCAACCGGAGTGACTCGCCGGATGCCAACCGCGGCGCTGATGCCTGCACTGGTTTCATACCAATCAGAGGCCCTGCTTCTCGCAAATCACGATCCACTCGCTCGAGAGGAGAGGGAGCACGGGCATCGCGCGCAAGGGCCGCAGTCCCGCCCGTGAGAGTTGAGCGGCCAGCGCCTCTTTCGTCACCGGGTAGGGAACCGAGGCGGCGCCGGTGGTGCGATGACGCAACGATCGTCGAATGTCCTGCACGGCGTCCGTAACTCCGACGGAAAAAATCACATACTTGCCGGATACCCGGCTCAGTTCCTGGAAAATCGTCTGGCGCACGGAATCCGGCACGCGGTGCAGCAGCCGCAGGCATACCACAGCGTCGAACTCAGCATCCGGAAAGTTGGTGGCCGTCGCATCGGCCTGAACGAAACCGGCGAAGCCCGCGACGTTCCGGTATTCGGTCTCGGCAAATTCCATCATTTCCCGCGAGATATCCGCAGCGGTGACGCGGAACGGATGGTGCGCAAAAATGGTGGCCAGTTTGCCGCTGCCGCATGGCAGGTCCAGCACCTCGCGAACAGCTCCATGCGCGCGGGCGAACTCGATCGCGCGGTCAATCAACCGGCGCTCCCGCCGGGCGATCAGGCGGGACGGAAGAGTGCGGAGGCTCCAGGGCCCGGTGAACTCGGCGTGATACTTTTGCGCCACTGCCGCATCCTGATAGTGCTGCCGAGTCAGCAGATCATACTCTTCGGGCAAGGCGTGTTTCATTCGCGGGTTTCTCCTTAGGTCTCGGAATTTACTTTGTTGCCGGCTTCCTGAGCCAGCAGAGACGATGGCTTTTCAAAAATGGAAATGCGGTTGTCAGGGGACTGTATAGGAACGGAAACCGGTCGACAACCAGACGGCTGAGCGGCGGTGCGAGTGTGATTCGCCAGTCCGTAATCTCCGCCGCCGGGAAAAGGTGACGTATTCTCTTCATCGGCATCCCCCGCACATCCGGGTTCCGGGGATTGTCCCAAACAAAGTCGTACGACAGAATGCCGCCCCCCGGCGCCGTCCAATTCCACAGTTTCCTCGCCAGTTGAACCTGGAAAGCGTCGTCCAAAATCGACGAAAAGACGGTGAACTGGACGACAATGTCGAACTGCTCATCGAGTGTCATGCCGAGAGCGTCCCCGGACAAGACCCGAATGGCGGAGGGAAGCACACGCCGGGCCTGAATGATCCGTTCTTCGATCAGTTCATTCGCCACCATGTTTTCGGGCGAGAAACCCAAGCGAACAAAATCCAGGAGAGTCCGCCCTCGTCCACATCCAACTTCCAAAACCGCGCGGTCTCCTACCGGCTCGATCCCACAAGTGCGAATCCACCGTATGAGTGCCCGCTCTCTTTCCTGGTTCGACCGGCAGACCGACGGCCGCAGTAATGAATAGGAGCGGATGTCGTTGGCCGACGAGCGGCGCTGGTAGCGCCTCATAACCTGCTCTGCTTCGGCCGACAAGGGCTCAGCCGATTCCGAAGCGTGTCTCATCTGTCCTCGACTTGCCGACAGCCCTGGTGCTTGCTTCATCGATGCGATTTAGAAAAAATCCGTCGACGTACGCAGCGCGAAGGAGGCGGCGGACTGGTAAGGAATATGGTTTCTGGGCGACGACCCGGCAGGCTTCCCGCCACTCCCGGAACCATTCCCAGGTTTCGAACCAGGCAATTAGCACGCGGTCGACTTTCCGATCGCCCGGCTCCCAGCCATCAAGAAAGGACTGCCGGTAAGGCCGTGAGCTGAATATCCCCAGCCACAATGCCGGCGTCCCCCAAAACAACATGGTTAGCGAAACCAGGAAGTGTGCGACATCCTCGAATCCAGAGGACCGGGAGATTTGCCCCGGGTCGACGATCCGTATCGTGCCCGTTCGGTCCACGATCACGTTGCGTACTTCGAAGCCCTCGCAAGCGCGGGCAGCCGGCAACTCTTGCGACCACGGATTCTTTTCCAGCCGGCCCAGAACTGAGTCCACCAGCGGGCGGTAAACGCACATCTCTTTGATTTCCGCGCTCCACAGCCTGATATCAGCCAGCAATTGGGCACTGCCAGCCTGGATTGGCCCGGTATTTTTCTGGACCCGCTGGAAGTGGCGCAACCAGGCGCCGCATCGGTTCAAGGAAAGGTGGACATTGGGAGTCTTGGATGCCAGGGGCAGGATACTTCTAAACACCGCGCGCCGGCACTGCCGGAATAGATCTTCCGACGGAACGTATTCCGTGAGGATGCTATTGAATGACGGAACATACTCCAACGGACGCACGGCCGCGCATCCCGTGGGCCAGTCGCCGATCTTGTGGATCTGCCGGAATCCGTCGAATTCAACCTGTGCGCTTTCGCGCGCCAGTTGGTCCATGACCACCGCCGCCACGTCTGCCTCGTATCGGTCAACCTTGGGGATCTTGACAAAAATGGAGCGCTCCGGGAACGCAAGTTTATATGAGATTGACCAGTAGTCCACCTCCACCGGCCCCCGTCTGGGCGCGGCCGGAATCGCTTCCCCGAAATACCGAACATACTGCGATCGCGCGTGCGCGTCGAGTTTCTGGAACTTCTCCGCGTTCCTTGGGAGCTGTGTTGACATGTTGTCTTCTGGCACGGGGCTAGCTCAGGACTCGTTGAAAGACGGAGCTATAGTTTCGAATGAAGGCCTCCATCGAAAACATTTCCGCGGCCCGGCGGCGGCCGGCATTTCCATAACGGGCGGCCAGTTCAGGGTCCGTGACCACGGTCTCAATGGCTGTCGCCAGAGCGTGGGCGTCGCCGCAGGGGACCAATAACCCCGACACTCCATCCTGCACCGCCTCCGCGGTTCCACCCGCGTCGGTGGCCACGACGGGAAGTCCGGCCGCCTGGGCTTCGCGGACGGCTCCGGGCAGGCCCTCGCTCAGGGACGAAGACACGTATAAATCGGCGCTCTCCAGGTATGGTCGTACGTCGTCGCACCAACCGGCGAACGTCACCAGAGAGGCGAGGCCTTCCCTATCCACCTGCACTTTGAGGCGGTCAAAGTACTGGAGGTCGGCTTGGGAAAACGGGTTGCCGACGATGGTCACGCGAACAGGCTGTCCTCGCCGGCTGAGCAGTGAGGCGGCCTCAAGCAGGCATTCCAGATTCTTGCGGGGAGTGATTCGGCAGCAGGACACCACATGGCGGAGTCCCGCGGGCCGCGTGGACTGGGTGGTCGGCGGGAATGCCGATGGCTTCAGTCCGGTGTAAACGGTAGACACTTTCCGGCTCGCCGATTTCAGCCACGGGAAAACGCCGGCTGCCTGTCCGTGGTATTCCGTCACAATGAGGTTAGGCAGGAAGTAGGCTAGGTGGTGCAAGCGCTGCATGACTTTTCCAAACTGGGCCAGCCAGATGTTCCAGACTACCGGCACGGTGAGCAGCCGCGCGGTGATACCCAATGTCAGCAAGGCTCGAATGTTGGAGCACCACACGGCGGCAATGGCGCCGCCTAGCAGGATGCGGGCGAAGCGGACGTTATAGATCAGCAGGTCGAACCCGCTCAATATCAGGCGCGCCGGGGAATAGCGGAGAATCTCGCCGTCGTACTTATCCAGGCGTGGGGGCAGCGGCAGGATAATAGTTTCGATTCCCTGCTTCCGGACGGCCTCGGCCAGGGGGCCCACCCTCTGAGTGAGGAGCACTGGGGTGTAACTACTCCCGCGTATTCCCTCGATGAGGCGAAGGGTCATCCTCTCACCGCCAGTCATATCGAGATCCGAAAAGTGAACGAACAGAATGTTACGCGGACGCGGCACACTCGCAACGGGGGACCCGGGTGCCGACAAAAGATTCATAATGCCCCGCCGGGAGAAGGTGTCCCGCGGGATGAGTCAGGCTTCCCGGCGCGGAGGAGCGAGGGAAGATCGCGGCACACCCGAAGAAGGCCATCACGCCGGTTCCGGTACTCGAAGCGCCAGAAGGCAGCAAGAAATGCCGACTTCACGATTCTCAGCCCAATTTCGATCAGCCGTAGGCAAAGTATCAGAGGACGATGCGGCCAACGGTAATGCTTATTGACCAGCCGAAAGACACTGGCATTCTGAACGTAAAGAGTCTGTCCGATGTTCCGCTTGATGCTTTGGCCCTCTTTATGGATAACACTGGCTTCTCTCACCAGCCGAATCCCATACCCGGCCGCTCTTACCCGGATGGAGAAATCCACGTCTTCCGTCCAAAAAAGAGACGAATCCAGAACTCCAACGCGATCCAGCAGTTCGCGGCGGAACATCAGGCACGCCCCACAAATGATGAGCGTTGAGTCTTTCCAGATCCTCCGTTGCGCCCACTTCCACCGCAACAATCGAGCCACCATTAGCAGCACAGTGGGCTGATGCAACTCCGGGGCTTCCTGTCCCTCGATCCCCAGAAGACGAGGACCGCAAAGCCCACAGGTTGGGTTTGCATCCATGAATAAGGACAGAGCGCGGAGGCCCCCGGGCTGCAGGATGGTGTCTGGGTTGAGTAGCAGGATCTTTCTTCCCGTTGCCAGCGGGAACACTTGGTTGTTTGCTGCTGGGAATCCGGCGTTAGTCTCGTTGAGTATCAATTTGGCATCGGGGGAGCTCGATCGCACTAGTTCCGCCGTCCGGTCGACAGAACAATTGTCGACAACGATCACTTCGACTGCCAGGGAGCCTTTCGTTTCGGAAATCGATTTCAGGCACCCCTCAACGTCGTTTTCGGAGTTGTAGGTGACAATAATGATGGAAATATCGATAGTATTCATGTTTACCTGGACGACATCGGCGGAGCGGCTATCAAATGCAGCCGCATACTGGACTGGTTCAGTGTCCACTCTCCGTCAGCCGAATGGCTGACCATAAGGGTTGGTGCCCGCGTCAGGGCGAACCCCAAGCTGAGAATCACCCAAAACAGGCGGGCATATTCGTTGCCCCAGAAGCTGGGCTCTTCGAGAGAGTTAAGGATTGCCGAGACAAAGGCGAACAGCGCGAAGGCCGCGAGCCGGCGGTTTTCGATCAACAGCGTCGATCTGAGAACCTTCACCCATGCCGACACACACATCCAAAGAAAGATAACCAACAGGATCAATCCCACGACACCCGTTTCGAGCACCGTTTCCAGATAGAGATTGTGCGGAGAGTTTGCCCCTTCCGGCCGAGTGGTGGGTTCGTTGCCGAAGCCGATTCCGAGTATCGGTGTTTGTTGGATCCGGTCAATTGCGGGTAGCCAGGCCATGCGCCGGTTGAGTGCGTAATCGCTGGACAGGAAGGCGGTGGCGAGTTGCTGGAAGCGTCCCTCAATTCCGGACCGTATCTCTTGTGGCGCATATTGCCAGAGCAGCATGATGCCGATCACTCCAATTACAATCTGCAGTGTCACTCGCGCGAGGTATCCCCGCACGCGCCTGAATGCGAAATACGAGACTGCGAGCCACGCGACAAAACCGCCGACTAGGCAGATGTATGCTCCTCGAGATTGTGTGGCCACCAGCGCACAGAGAATCGACGCCAACGATGCCCATCCGATATAGCGTGTTTTGACTTGACTCGTCGCCCAGTACAGCGCGAAGGGAAGCAGAATGATTAACATGCTGGCGATATAGTTACTACGCCCAAAGGACGTTTGGGCGGCGTCCTTGAGTTGTAACTGAATCTCGTGCCCCGCTGTCTGGCGCCAAGCCATCTCTCCACCCTGGGATACCCGGCTATAATTGACCAGGGTCATCATGCTCATCGCCGCTCCGCATAGCACCAGACTCAGTACAACCGTTCGCACGGCCGACTGCCGAATGACTATGTTGTAGATGAAGAGGCACACCAACGCCGGCGCAACTCTCAGCTTCAGAAGAATGGCCAGGTTGCGTTGGGGATCCGGACACATCCTGAGGCTCACCACGGCCACGATCAGGTAGAGCGCGTACCACTTCATCGGTTTCGGAACGTGTACCTTCTTTCTGAGAAATAGCCACCCGGCCATCGCAAGGACGGCCAGGTCGGACCAGTACAGAGTGAAGGATTGACCGGCAATTTGTAGGACTCCGCTTGGACCAGCCAGAATAGCGCCCATGAGTAGAGTGAGCCAGACGACCGGGGAGAGCTTTTGCTGTCGCGCTGTTTCCAGTGCGTCAGCATCGGGAGGGTGGGGCGGGTTCACTTGCATCAGCGAGCAGCCGTCTCCGCCGGGACCGTCCCGTACTGTTCGATGAATTCATGAATTCGCCCGCTCGAAAGCAGCGGCACCGCCTCGCGAACTTTGGCTTCCGGCCAATTCCACCACGCGATCTTCAGTAAGGTTTCCACGGTGGAGGGGTCGAAGCGATAGCGCAACACTCGCGCCGGCACGCCGCCGGCAATGGCATAGGGTGGTACGTTCGTCACCACCACGGAACCAGCCGCCACCACGGCCCCATCGCCGATTGTGATCCCGGACAGAATCAACACGTCCCTGGCGATCCAGACGTCGGACCCGATTGTAACGTCGCCTTTGGATGACGGCGTTCCATCCTGCCGCGCCTCGGGCATATGCATGCGAATCCGGAATGGGAAAGTGGAGACCCAGTCCGTGGGATGGTTGCCGCCTAAGAGCACATTCACGTCATCGGCAACCGAGGTGTACTTCCCAATGGTCAGCCGATTGTGATTGGACGGAAACACGTGCACCGACGGCATTCCGTACGAATGGATCCCCCGGGTGACGGCTCCGGAGCGCTGCAGTTCGGCAAACCGGCTGCGGACGCGCGCCCCCTCCAGGATGCGGTACAGCGTGCCGAGCACCGAATCACAGATGGACTTGAACCACCTCATAGAGGTCGGATCACCTTGCGCAGAATCACCAAACAGGGCTGCAATGTCTGCAGAATTCTGCAGCGATCATCGGCAGTCAGATACCAAAGCCATTGGCCCGACAGGCCCATCGCCAGCAGCCCGAATCCCACGGCAAACCCCAGTAGGGGGGCATGGCTCACGAATAGCAGGCCCGCGGCGGCCGAGGCCATCAGGACCAGAGCGGCGGCACAGTAGCGGGAGCGGGAATCGAAAAGGGCGCCAAGGTCAAGGCCGGTCAAGCGGCAGGCAAATAGAAACAAGACGATGGTTTCCACTACCAGGCGCCCCGTCCAGCAGAAGGCGGCGCCTGGCAGGCCATAGAACCGCAAGAAGAGAACCGTGGCGACCACTTGAAACGGCAATTCCACCAGTTGCACCTTAGCCGTAACGTCAGACCGGCCTCGCGCATTGAGTACACTCAGCGGAACCCGTGCAAGGGCGTTGGCTGCAATACCCACCAGCAGAATTCTGAGAATGGGCGCGCTGGCGATTGCGAAGGCTGGCCCCATCCAGAGGCGCATCAGGTCGGAAGAGAACAGAATGGCTACCGTCACCGGCGTACTCAAAAGGAAGCAGATCCAGCGGAATGAACGAGCCCCGAGGACCGTCCTTCGAGCGGTATCATCGCTCGCCGTCGCGCTGAGGGCTGGGAATACCGCAGCCATCAGGCTGCCAGGGATGAGCAGCAGCCGCATCGAGGCGTCGAGGGGCACCGAGTAATAGGCCACCGCTGCCAGCGTGAGCGCGTGCCCGATGATGAACCTGTCGGCATACACCTGCAGCGGGGTAATTACGCTGCTGACGGTGAGCCACCGGCCAAAGCGGAACAACGAAAGGAATTCCTCGCGGTCAAACCGCGGCAACCGCGGAAGCTCCGGCAACAGACGAGCGGCTGATCTGTACAAGATTATCAAGCCGAGCCCCCGAATGGCCAGCAGTAGGGCCACCAAAAGAGCCAGGTGAGGCCGCCAGGAGGCCAGCAGCGCGGCTAGTAGGTACTGAGAGATGGCCACCGGAATCTGCACCCGGGTGGTCAGGTCGAAGCGCTGCAAGGCCTGCAGCAGTCCCACCGCCGAGGATGAGGCGAGCAGCAGCGGGATACCGATCGCGCACGCCAGCAGCGCCAGCCGTGCTTCGGCCTGTAGCGGCGCGGGAACATTTAGCACCGATCCCACGACGAACGGAGTGGCCAGGTAGAGAAGTACGGCGCCAAAGCCCCCGGCGGCCACCTGCGCCAACACTGCCGTCCAGAAAACATCCGGAGCGCGATCGGTTCTGCCTTGCGAAACCAACTGCGAGACAGAACGGGTCACGGCCATGCTCATGCCCAGGTCCAACAGAGAGGAGTAGCCCAGAATTACCCAGAGCAACGTCAACAGGCCCAGCCGATCGTGCCCCAGGGACCGCGCAAGCCACGGAGTACTCGCGATGGCTGCCAGCAGCGGCGCCACCTGCCCCACTAATGACAGCAGGGCATTGCGCGAGACGCTGGTGTCCCGTTGGGGCAGCGGTCTCACCGGCGCAAGGGGCGTTTCCAGCACAGGTTCCGTGAGAGCTTGAGACATGTGGGAGGCTAATCCAGCATCCGACTCTTCAGGCGATGGAACTTCTCGGCTTCCTTCGGATCGCGGAGATGAAGCACAATCAGGCAAGCCACGAGCGCGCTACCAAAGGCGCCGGCGAGCGTGAATCCCGCCCGCGGCGGCCAACTCTTCCGTTCGGACGGGACGGCGGTATCTACCACCTGCATGATGGGCGCCTCTTTGGCTTCGTCCAACCGCGCCGCCTCGTACTGTTTGGAAATCAGTTCGAACAGCGCCTCGTTGTACTTTAGGTCACGCAAAGACCGTAGATACTCCAAGCCGGCGTTGGGCACCTGCGAGGTAGGAATCATGGGGTCGCCGGGGCGGCGCGATCCGGTGCTGGATTCCAGTTTGTGCAATTGGTCGCCCATCGCGGCTAGTTCCTCTTCTTGCCGGATCACCTCCGGGTTCTTCCCGGTCGCGCGGTTTTTCAACGATGCCAGCGCCACTTCCCGACTGGCGATCTCAGCGCGCAGTTGAGCCATGGACCTGATGACCGCTTCCACTTGCGAATTCACCTGTAGCACGCCGGTTTTCTCCTGGGTGGTCTTGAGCGTCATTTCCGCAGTGGCCAACTGCGCCTTCTGCACTTCCAATTGCCGTTCAAAGAACAGGCGGCGCTGGGATGCCTCGGTGAGGGCCAGGCGGCTGTTTTGCCGATACAGCGCGTCCATATATCCATTGGCCAGCGCTGCGGCGCGCTTGGGGTCGCGGTCTTCCACCGTCACCGAAATCAAGGCATCGCGGCTGCTTGAAAAGCTGGTCCGCTTGGACAGTTCCTTCCGGGCCTCGAACAGCGTGGGAACATCATATACTTGGCGCAGGTTCGCGGTCTGAATTAGCTCATCGGCAGTGGTACGACTGCCCAGGATGGCAAGATAGAGGTCGGCCGGGGTCTTGATCCCCAAGTTACTTCCCGCCGCGGCGGCAAGCGGCCCTAGTTGGCCCAAAATGGCCGATGCGGTGGATTGCTGCTGCTGCGGAGGCAGAATGGATGCCGTGGATTTGAACGTGGGCGGAAGCAGAATGGCTATCCCTGCCATAATCAGCCCGCCTGCCAAAGTCATGAGCAGGATGAACCACTTCCGCTCGGCGAGCGCGAGCAGTAGTCCCATGAGGCTGAGCCCCGTCGACTCATCCACCCAGGGTAAGTCGATGACGCTTTCCTGCGGCACTTTCACGTTTGTGTCCGTTGGCACTTGAATCTTTCCTTCCCTGGGGTGGAGCGTGTTTATTTCAGAACGTTGACCGCAGCCGCGCCCAGCGCCAGTTGCGAAAACACTTGCGTCCAATCGCGAAGGCCGCGCATGAAGCCGGGCTTGAAGATCTGTTCCGGCACGACTATGGAATCACCGGGATTCAGGAGTCCCGATTCAAACGCCTTTCGAAACGGACTCGAACCGTCCTTCGGCACTACCGATCCGTCGGCGCGAATGACAAAGATGTGACTCTTGTCGGCCGTCCGCGATGGGCCACCGGACTTCCTAAGGTAGTCTTCGATTCGCGTCGCAGGCTCGAAAATGAATGAATTCTGGTTGTAGACAGCGCCAAATATGTTGACCGTTGCAGGCCGGGCCGGCACCATGAACCGGTCCCCATCTTCCAGCGGGAGACTCATCACCTTGCCCAGATCATTCGAACCGGGCTGCAGATTCAGCACAATCCGGCCAGTTGCTTTCAGGTTCCGCATTCTGGCAACGAGTTGGCGGGTGTTCTGAACACTGAGGCCGATAGCGGCGGCGTCCTCCGGCGTGGCGGCTCGCCCAATGTCCTTGGAGGCGGATTGCTCCAGTTCCCGCTCCAGTTCATCAATGAACTGATCCAGCCGGCGCTGCTGATCGACACGGGTCGATTCGCGCGAGAACTCCCCACCGTAGAGGTAGGCCTGCGGAGTCAGGCCGCCAGTGCGCTGAATGAGGGCGCCCAGGGTCTCACCGGGTCGTACATCGTATACTCCGGCGGTCTGGAATTCGCCTTCCAGGCGCACTTTGGGATTCTGTTGGGATGTGGCGCCACGGATATCGGCTTGTGAAAAAATGATCACCACGTCCCCGGCGTGCAACTCGAGATTCTGGGTTTCGTCACCGGCGAGGACTAACTTGCCGAGGTTGAAGGGAAGCAGAACAGCCTTCAGGTCCGACTCGTTCTGACGCTCGACCACAGCGTAGGTCCAGTTGATTTCGGGGACAAGAGTCGAGAGGGCCGTCGTGGATGTCGTGCGGCGGGCTTCGATGGCAGGCTCCGCGGCCACCCTTTCGCCAGGCGTCGTGAAGCCCAGCACATTGTGTTTTTTCCAGTAATCGCGCGTGATTACCGATTCCTTATTGGGAAGGACTTCGCGCAATCGCATCCCGGCGTGCCAGGTGAAACGACCAGGGTTTGCGACATTGCCTCGCAACGTGACGGTGTTCGAGAAGCGTGGCTGAATGGTCGCCACGTTGAGAATATCCCCATCGCCGATCGGAGTGGATGAACCTTCCTTGTCCAGTCTGAACTCGAACATCTCACGCGAAGCGTTTTGGTGGATGCGCTCCAGGGTGGCGCGCTGCACGTCGGCGACAACGGAGAGGCCACCGGCCATGAGAACCAGATCGGAGACTTTGGTTTCGCTCTTCAACTCGTACACCGCAGGGGTTCGAATGCTGCCGACCACTGCCACCCTCGGCCCAGAAGGAGGAACGTAGACGACATCACCGGAAAGAAGGCGCACGTCCTTGGATTTATCGCCGTTTAGAATCAAGTCGTACAGATCGAACTCTGTCGCTACATCGGCGCCGCGCTTCAGCTGAATATGACGCATGGATCCTTGGCTGGAAGGGCCGCCGGAAACGAACAACGCATTTACGAGCGTGCTGAAGGAGCTGACCGTATACGTTCCAGGGCGGCGAACCTGCCCCACTACAAAGATCTGGACGGAACGTAACTGGCCCATGTTGACGTTGAGATTGAAATTTCGGAACACACGGCCCAAATGTGACTTCAGGTAACCCGAGAGCTGTTGAAAGTGGAGACCCGCGACGTTGATGTTGCCAGCTTGTGGGACGAAAACTGCGCCGGAACGATCGACCGTGAGATCGAGATCGAGGTTCACTTGCCCCCATACGCGAACCAGTAACTGGTCGCCCGGGCCGACGACATAGTCCGCCGTGACCGGGACGCGATCGAGAGGAGCAAAGGTGGTTGGGACACGGTCAAAGAGGCTCGAGCCGAAAATGGGCAGTATCTCGCCGATGGAGGAGGCCACGAAGCGCTGGAATTCAGTGGCTGCCTCAGCCCCCAAGGTCTCGGGAGGCGCGGAAGGAGCCTCGGAAGGGCCAGCGGAGCCGGAACGGATTTTGGCGCTGGATGCAGCGCCTGGAGCGAGATGAGGCAGGGCCGGACTGTCGATGCCTGGAGTTCTTTCGGACTGGCACTCGGGAAGTAAGGATGCGAGGGGACCGGTGCATTCGTTTGCCTGCGGCGGCGTCATGCCTGGTATCTGAACCTGGATTGGACCAGTGCTGATGCCCTGGGCAAATCCGAGATTGGATACGACTACTAATGCGAAGGCAACGATGAATGGTTTAAGACCTTCGCGCCCTATTAAACTGGGGGTTCGTTTCGTCACTTCTGTTCAATTCCTTTTCCGATAATCTGTAGATTCGGCTCCCACGTCACTTGCAGCCATCCGCTAATGTTGCGCTGTCGGCCACCCAGGAGCGGCACCAGGAAACGTTCATACTGCAGGGATAGGTCGGTGCGGAAGTCATTTCCGAGGGCAAACGAGCTCTTCATCGCAACATCGGTCTGCGTGCTGCCGCCAGGCAAAAACAGGGAGCCGCCCTTCACATGCCGATAACTTGCCTCGACCTTGCTGCGCGGCGAGAACCAGTAAGTAGTCCGGCCCAGAAGGCCACGAGCATCGCGACCGACGGCGTTGCCGAGCAGGTATCCATAATTGGTGTTGCCGCTGCGGTACTGGCTGTTGTCATAGACGAAGCTGCCGCCCATGTCGCCTTCCATGGGCATCGTAGAGGGCGCCTCGACACGGAGATCGAGTCGCGGAATCCCCGGGAAGTGCGTCAGGTAGATTCCGGGATTAATCGCGGCGCGGCGAGGAGCGGCCAGCGGCGACGGGTCGTCATCGGCATAGGAATCGCTGTAGAGGGTCAGCCAGTTGCGCAAGCCGGGGACGCGATAGCGGAAATCGAAGCCGGCCTTACGGTCGCCGGGATCATTCGCGCCGACACCCGACGTTCCGAGCGGGCTGTACGTCGAGGTGAAGTTGTGCATGAGGCTGGCGGCAGTGATGGGATGTCCCAGACCCCAGAAAATGGACCAGCGGGCAAATCCCATCTCCAGGTTCCCGGTCAGCTTGAACGTGAGCTTCTGTGCGTTAAACCAAGGCCGCCATGTATACTTCTGACCGCCCAGTTTGCCGAGGACCACCTCGCCGCGGATCTCTCCCAGGATGCCGAGCGGACCCGGCAGCCGGATGGGATGGACTGTGGAAACGCGGAAGTTCTTAGTGGGCTCGGCATTGTCGCCAAACGAAAGGGGCGAATCGGCGGTGGGGCCCCACCACAGTGACTGCTTGCCCGCGGAAAAAGCAAAGTCCCCCAGCCGTACGCCGGCGTAGGTGTCCAGCAGGCGGAACCGGTTCGTGCCGGCTGCCCTTATGGCCGGTTCCAGCGGCACGCCGTCCAACCCGGCGAGGACTTCGCGCACCGGCAGAGCATACGGCTCCATAGCCGGGGCGCGCTGGTACTCTCCATTGATATAAGCAAAGAAATGGCCCGATTGGCCGCTGGCGGTGAAGCCGGTGTAGGAGTTCCAACCCCTGCCGAAAGGACGGCCCGAGTCGTTGATCCAGGTCTGCCCGAAGTGGAAACTGTCGTTAAGGACGGACCCGGCAATGGCGCCGTTCCTGGTGTAGATCGAGTTCAGCGTGAGGTGGCCGGATTCGTCAAGCAACTCCTTTTTCACATCGCGAACCAGTTCCCCGGCGATACTGTCGTCAGACGCCATGTGGCTTTCCGCCTCCCGGACCTGGCGAAGACATTCCACGAGAGTCCAAGGACGGAGCCCGGAAGTCTGCGACGCTATGAGACCGAGCGAGCCCAGCCGGTCAAGGGCGGAATAAATCCAGCTGTCCGTGGGAACGTACGACGAGCCCCGCGAAGACGGACGGCTTTCCAGAATGGCATCGGGGGCGGGGGCCGTATAGGATGCAGGGGTAGTGGGAGCCCCGGAGGGGGAAACATAGCGGCCAACCAGCCAGCCGAGCGCGCTGCCCACCGGGATATCGGAGGGGAATTGCTCGCGGCTGGCGGGACGTCCGAGACTGAGGGCGGTTGCCAATCCGTACGCACTGGCTTGGGTAAACCATTCGGGGTAGCGGGCAGTCACAACGGAGGCCAACGCCCAGGCTCCGGTCGCATGCATAAACGGCAATGATGAAGAAAGGCCGTGCCCGTGAAGAAACAATCCGGCGCCGGACTCCTCATCGGGCCGCTGGCGCGGAGTCACCGCGCGAAGAAACTCGGCAGCCAGCAGCCCGTCGACCGGGGCGCGGGCGCTGAGCATTCCCATTCCCCGGGCATAATCATCACCTTCGTGCCAACCGCGCCCGTAAAGGTAAAGCGGGATACCGGCAAGTGCGCCAGCGCCGGCACGAGTTGGATACGTGAAGAGGCGGCTCTCATCGGCGAGAATGGGGCGCTCAAGGTTTGGCCGCCGGGGACTAGCGGCGGAGGAGGGGGTTGTTCCGGGCGCGCTCTGCGCGATTCCGAGCGGCGCACTAAGGACCACACAGAAACCGACGAATCCGGCGCATGTCGTGATGTCACGAAACTTCAGCCTAACGCCGCTTTTTTTGAAGATGGTGTGGTTCATGATGAGCCAGTTGGGGTTCGAACGTTTGCAGGGATCCTGCTCCGGCACAATAAATTCACCGGCACCGAAAGTTCGCTACTTTAGGGCTTAGACCCTGGTCCGTTTTGCAGCAACACGAGCACTTCATCCAGCTTTTCATCCAGGCCCGCGAGACGACCCTCAAGTCCGTGCGGAGCTAAGACAGCAGAGCCGAGGACAGCCTCCCGGGCAACTTCGGAAACGCAGTTCCTGCTGCCATCGCATGTGGATTTGATCGTTTGGTATTCCTCTTCAGTTACACGAAAGGTCACAATGCGGCGCCGCGGATATACTTTCATTGCGGTAGTGGAGACTGCAAGTACAGAGACTTCAGTTGCGCACGGGAGCGAGACAGGACGGGTCAATCTGAACCGCGACCGACCGCTGTAGCAGTTCGAGGCTGATAACTACGCGGCATGAATCGCGAACAGCGACTAGAATACCTTCGATTCCAATGAACGGGCCGCTGTGGACACGAACGCGCTGACCGGCGTTAAGAAACGGCCAGGGCTCCACGGCATGACCCGAAGCGAGCATGATACAGACACGCTCGATCTCGACGTCACTAATAGGCGTTACTTTGCCACCGAAGGTGACGATGGAGCGAACACCTGGGGTTCTAAGCACCTCAACGCGCCTGGCGCAATCCAACCGACAAAAGACATAACCCGGAAATAGCGGGCGCTCGATGGTGGTCAGACGGTCCGACCAACGGCGTATGTCCCGTTTTACAGGCAGGTAGACGTCGAAAGCTTTAAACTCCAGACACTGCGCAACCGCATGTTCGTGCAGCGACTTCACAGCCAGCGCAAACCACGGCAGTGGCTGGAAGGCGACGTTAAACGGTCCTTCCGGGCAAAGCTCACGCTCAACATGTCCCAATCGGAATAATCTCCTGATAATGACGTGTAGCCAATCAGCACACTTTGGGCTGTTGTTATTTACATTGGAACAGCCCTGTGTGCGAGTTGTATACCGCAACACAATATTAACTTACCGATTTAGGATATTCAAGTTTAATTATCCTTTTATGACAATATTCTTTTGACACTAGCTAGTGCCCTATAAGTGGCTGACTCACGGCAATGGATTGATTTTATTGGCGGTTTACACGATTACAGGGCAGCGGCCGGCGTCGCCTTCTTAGAAATCCAAATGATGCAAACAAATTATTGAGAACTTCCGCTCCTTCGCCCACTGAGCGATGCACGGGCGTTGCGACGGCGTGGACGGTAGAGACGTGGTGCGCCGTCACCGGCATAGATCAAGGATGTTTCGAGTGCGCGACCCTCCCTCGATGCATCAAGCTGCGGCAGGAAAGAGGCCGCCGATCAACCTCCGTTCCACAACTTACGAGCCGCCCCGCTTGAGTGTGAGTTCATCCGGTCACTGTCGAACTTCTCCGATTGTCGACTCCACCGGTACGCGCTACGATTCGGATAAGTAAGGTCTGATTTTGGAGACG
This sequence comes from uncultured Solibacteraceae bacterium, assembly GCA_963815475.1. Taxonomy (GTDB): domain Bacteria; phylum Acidobacteriota; class Terriglobia; order Bryobacterales; family Bryobacteraceae; genus Sulfopaludibacter. Next base: position 383,476 of record CAWFHD010000003.1, read on the forward strand.
AACGATCGGACGGATGAATCACTCGGAGGGGGAGTTGCTAGTAATCTTTCTGGCTGTTCTGCAGTCAGTCATGGAGGGGCCGAAGGCGGTCGACGCATTGGCGGCGGCGCCGCTAAACTTTGCAATAGAACTGCCTGTTGCGTTCCTCGGTCAACTACTGTTCCGCTGGCCGGGGTATCTCCCTCTCATTTGCCTATTGTTGCGGGCAGCGAAGTCGCGTTCTTCGGTGTAGAAAAGCCCTTGGGCGTATTTATCGAGATCACAGCGGTTCCCGGGCTCAATGGGGTGAACTGCGCAACGGCGCGATTGCTGCCAGGTTGTATCGTCAGAGGTGACTCGGGCGTGCCCACTGCCGGGTTGCTGCTCGTTAATACAACAGTAGCAGTCACGCCGGGCCGAAGGGGTTGAATGGTGAAATCTGCTGACTTACCGGATTCCCTGTCGATATAAGCTGTCCAGGCTACAAGACGCACCGGTTGCTTTTTTGCCTCGGCGAGCGAGAGATACATTTCGTGTCTGTACCGAACCGCGGTTGGCCGGAACACGTTGCCCTCTTCCGGTGGACCAATGTCGGCGTAGCATAGGATGACGCCGGACTGAGTGAGCCCCACGGTGCCCGGACGGCTCCGGAATCCGGCGGCTTCAGCTTGATAGGACACATCACCCGAATCAGCCAGGCTTTGGAGATAGTAGACCGCGTTGGATTGACCTGCCGGAACGGTAAGCACAGCGGAAGCGGAGCCTGGTTGATCTTCTTTGGGTGACAGCAGCAGCTTCGAGCTATCGTGACTGGTGAGCGTCACTTTGAGGCCGCCCGGAGGGGCCGGTTCACCCAGCACCAACGTCGCTGCGGTCTGAAGATCCTTTCCTAAAAACATATTCCCCGCCACTGCCAATACCGGTGCTGCGATTGCCGCGACCACCGATCCATATTCCGCAGGCATTGCGAATCCGGGCGGCTGCACTGGCGCGAGAGTGGTCTCGCCCTCAGCCGTGGGCTGAAAATAGGTTTCCGCCGAACTGGACCCTCCCGCCAGTGTGAGCATCGGGGCGCTCAACCCGCCGGCAGCAGTATTGGAATTCGAGATCCGCACCACCACACCCGACCCGCTGCCTATCGGCTGTTCCTCCAGAATCTTGCCAGAGGGATCGAGTACAACAGAGGTTAATATGATCCTCGACGCGCGGCCCCGCGGCGTAGTCGGGAATTTGGGCGCTCGAGAGGGTCCCAAAATGACGATGGCGGAAGGTGATAGGTTCACCGTGCCCTTGGCAGTATCCATTCCAGGAGCGGATACGGTATACGTGGCGGTGCCCTGGTCCGCGAGCGCAAACAAACAATAATCCTGGCTCCGAACGCGTCCGGAGCGAACGGTGAGATGAATCGAAGGAGAGCCGGGCTGATCGGGCGCTTTGGACAACAGTAATCGAGCAGGATCGTCACTGGCTAATGTAAGCTCCACGCCATCCACCGGAGCGGCCTGGGGTAAACTGACGGCCGTCCACTTCTGTAGATTGCGGCCCACCGTAACCGACGGAATGCTAATTCCGGCTGCAGCGGTGAGCGAGTAAGGAGTAACCACGGAAAGAAGCACAGTTACAACGACCGCGCGCATAGTGTTTTCAGATCTCCTTCTGTCAGTTATCCCGCCAATGGGGTTAGGGCAGTCCCGCGAGGCGCAGTGACCGCGGCCGTGCACGGCCACTGCGTCTGTCCGGATCATTGGACCTTCATGCTGAGCACGTTCAGGTTCCCAAACGATGACGTCGGCACGAACCACCCACTCGGCTCGGTCAGCGAGATCAGCTCGGTGCCCGCACCGGTTGGAGTAAATGTTGCCAGAGCCTGTTGCGTTCCTGGAGTTATTTGGGTCGAACCCGGAACGGTTCCTACTTGCCCATTTCCGTAATGGAGCCCTACAGTGATGGGGGCGGCATCTCCGGCCATCGGCTGAGCACCCACAAACGTGTTCGAGCCGTCGGTTGCGAGCTGTCCCGTCACCACGGAGAACGTGTAGGAGCCGCTCGCCAGTGACACGTTGCACGCTAAAGAACCGAAACAAAGAGCGTTTGGCCATATCCCGCCGGCCATGAAAACACCGGAAGGAGCTAAGTTCACGGTATCGGTGCCCGAGTTCCAATTGGTTGCCGAAGCTGTATAGGTTGCCGAACCGGAACCCGCCTCGCCATAGACCCAGAACGTCGGATTATCGCCGTTCGAATCTACCGTAAGTGTGATCGATGTGGACCCTGGATCGGTCGGGTTGACGGCCAGCTTCAGAAGGGACGGGTTGTTACTAGTGAGCGTAATTTGAAGTCCCGGAGCGTGGGCAGACAAGATCACCGAGCCTTGTTGCTCCAGAAACTGTCCGACGGTCAGTTGATTGTTTACGGACAGAGTGGGGGTATTCACGCTAGCCGTGATCGAAGCTGATTTGAACGAGGTGGCGCTGGCGGTAATTATCGAAGTGCCGGACCCCACCGGATGGAAACTGGTCGTCGCAGAAGACGATCCGCCACTGATCGTAACTGGCGAAGTGGTAATCGTGCCTGTATTGGTATTGCTGCTGGTCACTGTCGCGCTCACGTTCATGTTACCGGCAGGCGACTGGAACGCCAGTATGTTGCCCGAGCCGTCCAGCAGCGCGGTGCTTATGTTCAGGGTCGCATCGCCGTTACCCAAGGTCAGGCCGATAGACTGCCCGTTGTTGATTTGCAGTCCTGATGGCCCCATAGGCATGGCAGTGGTGATGGTTCCCAAACCTGTTCCGGCGATGGTGTACTGCACGGAGCCGGTATTCGCATATCCGAATATCCAGAAATCGAGCGTATGCGTCTGCCCTGTAGGGATCGTGAGCGTGATGCTAGCCGATCCGGGATCGGTCGAATTGTTCGCAAACAGCAATTTGGTTGCATCTAAGCTTGTCACCGTCACGGTAATCGGGCTGGTGGCGTGCCCACCCCCGGCCAGTGCAATGTTCGTATTAATCTCCAGGTTTTGACCGACGGTTATGCCGCTCGGCGGGACCAGACCACTCTGTTGAACGGAAACGTTGAGCGTCGTGCTAACGGACGTGGGGATTGTGAAGCCGCTTGGCTGCTGGGTAATGCTGATCGAAGCGGCGCCCGTATTGGAGTTGCTTGCGGTAAAATTCAGCGCGGCGCTGCTGACGCCGCCGGTGAAAGTGGGTGCGGTGGCTGACAGAGTACCGAGAGTGGACGGTGCGACGGCGAGGGTCGGAGTGAAAGTTAAGCCGCCGGCGACGCTTTCGTTCTCTACGAAATTCCCGGCTGCATCGAGCAGAGCAGGCTCCACGGTTATGGGCGTGATGGTAGATTCGAACGCGTTAAACGAACCACCGATGCCCCCGTTCGGCCCGGAAAGCACGAACCCGGAGTGGCCGATGGTGGCGGTGGCCGTGCCGCTCGCATAGCCCCCTGATACAGAGCTGGCGGTGATGGTTAGCGGCTGCGCCGACGTTCCGACCGCCTGGACATACGTGGTCACACTGGTTGTGCCGGCGTCGACCTGAGTCGTAATTGAAGACGTGCCCGGCGGTCCCGATATTGCCGAACAACACGGCTGGGTTGTTCGACGCGATTGTCAGGCTGATGTTGACCTGCGGAGCCGGCGTGAAAGTGATGGTAATGGGCACTTCGAGGCCAAATCCAACCGAGAAGTTGGAACTGGTACCGCTGCCCTCGGTGACGGTAATCACGCCGCCTTGCGCCGCGGCAACCGTTACCGTGTAGTTCTGACTCGCGGTTTGTTGAGTCGGACTCCCGCTGTCAGTTACCGTAATCGTGAAAGTATAGGGGCCGGATGCCGTTGGGGTCCCGCAAAGGGTCAACGTCGTGCCGCATTGGCTTCCGTTAAGGGTAGTATCGAAGGTCAGCCAGGAAGGCAGGTTTGTGGAGGACCAGTTGTAGCTCGGCGTGCCGCCGCTTGCGGACACCTGAACGTTGTAGGGTTGATTGACGGCGCCATTCGGCAGCGTGGAGGGGCTCAGGACCAAGGGCGCGATGGTCACCGTGAAAGGGGAGGCATTGCTGGCTACGCCGTTCACCGTCACTACCACGTTGCCGGAGGTCGCCCCGCTGGGCACGGCCGCTGTGATGCTGGTGGCGCTCCAATTGATAATGGAACGCGGCGTGGCGCCGTTGAAGCTGACTGTGCTGGTACCCTGACTCGATCCGAAGTTCGCTCCCGTGATGGTCACCTGCGTTCCGACCGGGCCCGAAGTGGGAGACAAGCTGCTGATATGGGGCGCGGTGGTCACGGTGAACGCGATATTGTTGTTGCTGGCCACTCCGCCTACCGTCACCACTACTCCGCCGGTGGTTGCCCCCGCAGGAACGTTGATGGTGATGCTGCTGATGCTCCAACTGGTGGCCGTGCCGGCGCTGGCGCCATTGAAGGTCACGGTGCTGGCGCCCTGGCTGGCGCCGAAGTTCGTCCCTGCGATGGTTACTTGAGTCCCTACTGGACCCGCGTTGGGTGTGACGCTGGTGACGCTGGGCGTCGCGACTACAGTAAAGGGTGCCCCATTGCTGGCGACGCCGCTCACCGTCACCACCACGTTGCCCGTCGTTGCGCCGACGGGCACATTGATGGTGATGCTTGTGGCGCTCCAACTGGTGGCTGTGCCGGCATTGACGCCGTTGAACGCCACAGTGCTGGTGCCCTGGCTAGCGCCGAAGTTGGCGCCGGTGACGGTCACGGCCGTACCGACCGCGCCCGAAGTCGGCGACAGGTTGGTGATACTGGGAGCGGGATTCACGGTGAAGGCGACACCGTTGCTGGCGACCCCACTCACCGTCACCACCACGTTGCCGGTTGTGGCGCCAGCAGGCACGTTGATCGTGATGCTGGTGGCGCTCCAACCGGTGGCCGTGCCGGCATTGATGCCGTTGAACGTCACGGTGCTCGTGCCCTGGGTAGCTCCGAAGTTGGCGCCGGTGACGGTCACAGCCGTACCGACCGCACCCGAAGTCGGCGACAGGTTGGTGATACTGGGTGTCGGCAGCACGGTAAAGGTCGAGCCATTGCTGGCGACCCCGCTCACCGTCACCACCACGTTACCCGTGGTTGCGCCGCCGGGGACGTTGATTGTGATGCTGGTGGCGCTCCAGGAGGTCGCTGTGCCGGCATTGGTGCCGTTGAACTTCACTGTGCTGGTGCCCTGCGTGGCCCCGAAATTCGTGCCGGTGATGGTTACCGGCGCGCCGACCGCGCCGGAGGTGGGCGATAGGTTCGTGATACTTGGTGTCGGCAGCACGGTAAAGCTCGATCCGTTGCTGGCTACCCCGCTCACTGTTACCACCACATTGCCAGTGGCGGCGCCGGCGGGAACGTTGATTGTGATGCTTGTGGCGCTCCAACTGGTAGCCGTGCCGGCATTGGCGCCGTTGAAGGCCACCGTGCTGGTGCCCTGGGTGGCCCCGAAATTCGTGCCGGTAATGGTCACAGGCGTGCCTACCGCTCCGGAAGTGGGCGACAAGTTGGTGATACCAGGCACCGGCACCACGGTAAAGCCCGAGCCGTTGCTGGCAACACCGCTCACCGTCACCACCACGTTGCCCGTGGTGGCTCCGCTGGGCACGTTGATTGTGATGCTGGTGGCGCTCCAAGCGGTAGCTATGCCGGCATTAGTGCCGTTGAAGGTCACCGTGCTGGTGCCCTGGGTGGCGCCGAAATTCGTGCCAGTGATCGTCACGGGCGTACCGACCGCGCCGGAGGTCGGCGACAGGTTGGTGATGCTGGGTGTCGACAGCACGCTAAAGCCAAAGCCATTGCTGGCGACCCCGCTCACCGTCACCACCACGTTACCCGTTGTTGCGCCGCTGGGCACGTTGATTGTGATGCTGGTGGCGCTCCAGGAGGTCGCTGTGCCGGCATTGGTGCCGTTGAACTTCACAGTGCTGGTGCCCTGGGTGGCGCCGAAATTCGTGCCGGTGATCGTCACGGGCGTACCGACCGCGCCGGAGGTCGGCGACAGGTTAGTGATGCTGGGTGTCGGCAGTACGGTGAAGGCGACGCCGTTGCTGGCGACCCCGCTCACCGTCACCACGACGTTGCCCGTTGTAGCGCCGCCGGGGACGTTGATTGTGATGCTGGTGGCGCTCCAACTGGTGGCCGCGCCGGCATTGGCTCCGTTAAACGTCACAGCGCTGGCGCCCTGGGTGGCCCCGAAATTCGTGCCGGTGATCGTCACGGGCGTACCGACCGCGCCGGAGGTCAGCGACAGGTTGGTGATGCTGGGTATCGGAACTACCGTGAAGCCAACTCCGTTGCTAGCCACGCCGTTTTCCGTCACTACCACGTTGCCCGTTGTTGCGCCGCTGGGCACGTTGATCGTGATGCTGATGGCACTCCAACTGGTAGCCGTGCCGGCGTTAGTGCCGTTGAAGGTGACGGTGCTGATGCCCTGGCTGGCGCCGAAATTCGCGCCGGTAATGATCACGGGCGTGCCAATCGCGCCGGACGTCGGCGACAAGTTGGTGATACTAGCCGCTGGAGCCACCGTGAAGGCGACGCCATTGCTGGCGACCCCGCTCGCCGTCACCACCACGTTGCCAGTGGTCGCGCCGCTGGGCACATTAATTGCGATGCTGGTGGCGCTCCAACTGGTCGCCGTGCCGGCATTAATGCCGTTGAATGTCACAGTGCTGCTGCCCTGGCTCGCGCCGAAGTTGGCGCCCGTGATGGTCACGGGCGTGCCAACCGCCCCGGAGGTCGGCGACAAGTTGGTGATGCTGGGCGCTGGAACCACTGTGAAGCTGACGCCGTTGCTGGCGACCCCGCTCACCGTCACGACCACGTTGCCGGTGGTGGCGCCACTGGGGACGTTGATTGTGATGCTGGTGGCGCTCCAACTGGTAGCCGTGCCGGCGTTCGTGCCGTTGAACGTCACAGTGCTGGTGCCCTGTGTGGCGCCGAAATTCGTGCCGGTGACGGTCACGGCCGCGCCAACCGCCCCGGAGGTCGGCGATAAGTTGGTGATGCTGGGCGCTGGAACCACCGTGAAGTTGACGCCGTTGCTGGCCACACCGTTCACCGTCACCACCACGTTGCCGGTTGTGGCACCGACGGGCACGTTGATGGTGATGCTGGTGGCGCTCCAACTGGTCGCCGTGCCGGCATTCGTGCCGTTGAACTTCACAGTGCTGGCGCCTTGAGTGGCTCCGAAATTCGTGCCGGTAATCGTGACGGCCGTACCGACCGCGCCGGAGGTGGGCGACAGATTGGTGATGGCGGGTGTCGGCAACACGGTAAAGCTCGATCCGTTGCTGGCTACACCGCTCACAGTGACGACCACGTTGCCGGTGGTCGCGCCGCTGGGGACGTTGATAGTGATGCTGGTGGCGCTCCAACTGGTGGCCGGGCCGGCATTGGCGCCGTTAAATGTCACAGTGCTGGCGCCTTGGGTTGCTCCAAAATTCGTGCCGGTAACGGTCACGGGCGTACCGATCGCGCCGGAGGTGGGCGACAGGTTGGTGATACTGGGCGTCGGCAGCACGGTAAAGCTCGATCCGTTGCTGGCGACACCGCTCACCGTCACTACTACGTTGCCCGTGGTGGCGCCGCTGGGGACGTTGATGGTGATGCTGGTGGCGCTCCAACTGGTAGCCGTGCCGGCGTTGGCGCCGTTGAAGGTGACGGTGCTGGTGCCCTGGGCGGCCCCGAAGTTCGCACCGGTGATGGTCACGGGCGTACCGACCGCGCCGGAGGTCGGCGACAGGTTGGTAATGCTGGGAGCAGGACTTACGGTGAAGGCGACACCGTTGCTGGCGACCCCGCTCACCGACACTACTACATTACCCGTGGTGGCGCCGCTGGGGACGTTGATGGTGATGCTGGTGGCGCTCCAACTGGTCGCCGTGCCAGCATTGATACCGTTGAACGTCACCGTGCTGGCGCCCTGGGTGGCCCCGAAATTCGTGCCGGTGACGGTCACGGGTGTGCCGACCGCGCCCGAAGTCGGCGACAGATTGGTGATGCTGGGTGTCGGCAGCACCGTAAAGCTCGAGCCGTTGCTGGCCACACCGCTTACCGTCACGACAACGTTGCCGGTTGTGGCGCCGCTGGGCACGTTGATGGTGATGCTGGTGGCGCTCCAGCTGGTGGCCGTGCCGGCGTTGGCGCCGTTGAATGTGACGGTGCTGGTGCCCTGGGTGGCCCCGAAGTTCGCACCCGTGATGGTCACTGGCGCACCGACCGCGCCGGAGGTCGGCGAGAGGTTGGTGATATTGGGTGTCAGCAGCACGGTAAAGCTCGATCCGTTGCTGGCTACACCGCTCACCGTCACCACCACGTTGCCGGTTGTGGCGCCGCTGGGTACGTTGATTGTGATGCCGGTGGCACTCCAACTGCTAGCCGTGCCGGCATTGGTGCCGTTGAACGTCACAGTGCTGGTGCCCTGGGTGGCACCGAAGTTCGTGCCGGTGACGGTCACGGGCGTACCGACCGCGCCGGAGGTCGGCGATAGGTTCGTGATGCTGGGTGCGGGATTCACCGTGAAGGCAACGCCGTTGCTGGCCACGCCGCTCACCGTCACCACCACGTTACCGGTGGTCGAGCCGGCTGGCACGTTGATCGTGATGCTGGTGGCGCTCCAACTGGTGGCCGTGCCGGCATTGGTGCCGTTGAACTTCACAGTGCTGGCACCCTGAGTGGCCCCGAAATTCGTGCCGGTGATGGTTACGGCCGTGCCAACCGAGCCGGAAGTAGGCGACAGGTTGGTGATGCTGGGTGCCGGAACTACAGTGAAGCTGACCCCGTTACTGGCCACGCCACCCACCGTCACCACCACGTTGCCGGTTGTTGCGCCGCCGGGCACATTGATGGTGATGCTGGTAGCGCTCCACGACGTCGCCGTGCCGGCATTAGTGCCGTTGAAGGCGACGGCGCTGCTGCCTTGGGTCGCACCGAAATTCGTGCCGGTGATGGTGACGGCGTTGCCAACCGCTCCAGAGGTTGGCGACAGGTTGGTGATGCTGGGTGTCGACGGCAACGTGAAGGTGACGCCGTTGCTGGCGACCCCACTCACCGTCACCACCACATTACCGGTGGTCGAGCCGGCTGGCACGTTGATCGTGATGCTGGTGGCGCTCCAACTGGTGGCCGTGCCGCCGGTGGCGCCATTGAAGGTGACGGTGCTCGTGCCCTGGGTGGCGCCGAAGTTGGCGCCCGTAATGGTCACGGGCGTGCCCACTGGCCCGGACGTTGGCGACAGGTTGGTGATGCTGGGCGCTGGCGCCTTTGTGACGGTAACGCTTACGCTTGTGCCTGAAGCATCGAAGAATTGATTGCCTGCACAGCTTGTACAGGTATTTCCGGTAATAGTCGCTGGGCCGGCAGCTACCCCCGTCACCTGTGCGCTGCCGCTGGTTTGGCCGCTGTTGATCAACACAGATGGTGTTACGGTGGCGGCTGCAGGATTATTGGAAGTGAGGTTTACTTGCAGCCCTCCGGTGGGTGCGGGTGCTGAGAGGAGTATGGAAAAAGATTGTACTCCGCCCGCACCCACCGTGAGAGTCTGAGGCGAGAAACTTACCGAGGCGACCACCTGGGCAGTTTCCGTATCGCCGGTAAACCCAGCCGCGCTAGCAGTAATAGTTACCTGTCCGGTAGAGACGCCAGTGATTTGCGGCACATTGCCCGGATCTGGGACCCTCTTGCCTTGGGGGATAAAGACTTTCGTGCAGCCGCAGCTCGAGTCCGTGGGGGATATCGTCAGCACGCTTGGGTTACTGCTGATGAGTGTTACTGTGGCGCCGCCGACCGGAGCTCCCCCCGGCGACGAGATCTGCACATCCAGCGAAGTTGACTGCCCGGATCCTACTTTGAGGTTAGAAAGAAAAATACCGCCGAGCGAAACTACAAGGAAATCCGTAAAAGTACCGCGGGTATAGCCAGAAGCGGTCGCGGTGAGATCGACGGCTCCCAACGTCTGGCCGGTAAGCGTAAAGCTACCGGTAGTACTACCGGCCGGGACGTTAACAGTGCCAGGCTGCCCCGCGCTCCCACCATTGAAGCTCACGCTTCCCGGGTTACCTGACTCCGGATTGGCGGATATGTTTACGGTCGTCCCACCGGGACTTGGTGCCGGGGCGCTCAATGTGATCGTACCATTAACGGTGTTTTGCACTCCCACTCCGGGGGCATTGTTCATGAAGCCAATCGTGATTCCGGGCGTGTTAACCGTTACGTTAAGCGTGCCCTGGTTGTAGCCGCTAGCCGTCGCAAAGATGGCGGTAGTGGTGCTTCCGGTGGGGCCGCCCGAAACCGGTGTTACGGTCACAGTCGCCTGACTGGTATTCGCTTGCACAACGACACTTGGGGAGGAAATCGAAATTGCCGTCTGATCGTAGCCGGTAAAACCGACGGTGACCGGAGCCGGGGGCGCAGGATTGAGAGTAACGGTCAGCGTTGCAGACTGGGAATTGGCAAATAATGGAGATTGCGGAGATAGGGACAGGCCGATGCCCATGCTAAGGACGTTAATGCTGACGGTCGCCGGAGAACTGCTCAGGAATGGATCTTTGACAATCAGTTGGGCTACATAGGTGCCGCCTATGTCCGCAACAAACGTAGGAGTCGCCGTAGTCGCTCCGGTCAGTGTGGCATGACTCCCTGAAGGCACGCTAAGAGACCAGGAATAGCTGGCAATCGTTAACCCTTTAGCGGCAAAAGACGTACTGCCGTCCAGAAAAACCGTGTTACCTATGAAAATGCTGCCCGAATTCGCCACAGTGGGGACCGCGGTAGGAGCCGTGTCGTTCGACGTGATGGTTACGGTGCTTCCGGTGCTGGAGAGGTGCCCATTGCTTACTACCAGTTGGGCAATATAGGTTCCGACTACATCGGCGGTAAATGTGGGGTTGGCAATGTTAGTAGCCGATAGTTTCGCGTTGCTACCGCTTGGGAGGGTAGTAAGCGTCCAGTTGTACGTCAACGTCAGACCTTGCGGGTCCGTTCCCGAGCCGCTGAGTTGCACGACATTTCCCGCCTGGATCGTCTGATTCGGCCCGGCGGAGGCGGTCGGCGCCAGAATGGCACTTGTGGTTATGGTGACAGTTGCCTGGTTGTGGGAAGTTCCATCGAAGACGTCCAACTGAGCTACATACGTGCCGGCAACATCCACGGTGAAAGTGGGGTTGACGATATTCGTGGCGCTTAGCACCGCGTTGCTTCCGGGAGCTTGAGACGTATTGAGGCTCCATGTGTACGTGAGCGGATCGCCGTCCGCGTCGGTGGATTTCGACCCGTCCAGGCGGATCAACGTGTTCACGACAACAGTTCCACTTGAACCGGAACAGATGCTACAGGTCGCTATGGCCACCGGAGGGGTGTTCTGGGTAGTAACAGTCACAACGGACGGCTGACTACTGAAAGACCCATCGCTCACCACCAGTTGGACTTTATATGTGCCGGAAACATCCGCCACAAAAAAGGGCGTCGCCGATCGGCCCCCAAACAGTTGCGCAGCGCTCCTGGTCGGCATGCTGATTAAAGTCCATGAATAACTCAACTGCGCGCCGTTGCTGTCGGTGGAATTCGCCCCATTCAGGTTCACCGTTGCGCCCACACCGACCGTTTGGTTAGGCCCGGCATTAGCCACCGGGGGCGCGGGACCTGTGCTCACGACGGCGGCGGCGCTGTCGGATGACGTGCCGTTGCTGACCGTGAGTTGCACGTTGTACGTGCCCGAAACGTCCGCCACGAAGGTGGCGATCAAGGCATTCGGACTGGATATTACTGCGTGGGAACCTGGCGGTACGGAAACAAATGCCCAGCTGTACGTCAAAGGCGCAATGCCCCCGCTGTCGGTGGAACCGCTGCCGTTGAGCGTCACCGTCGAACCAGTGTTCACAGTCTGATTTGGACCCGCATTGGCAAATGGAGCGTTGAAGGTAAACTGAACCTGGCTCCAGTCGAAAGGCACCGAGCGATCAACCAGCAGAGTAAAAGTATTACTACTGGTTACCTGACCCGGGGCCGAACCGGTTCCGGCAGGCACAGGCGCAAAATGCAAAGTCCCCTGGCCCGCGACTACCTGGATCGTAGAGACCAGGCTCGTGGCGGTAGCTGTCACACCGTTTAACGCCGGCCCTACGTTCTGAAGGACCGCAGTTGAGGTAACGTAAAAATGTGTCCGGTCGACGCGCACTTCACCCGTTTCCATAAAACTTACAATGGAAAAAGTATTGCTGCCCTGACCAAATACGGGTTGAGAGATCGAGATCAGTAACGCCGTGGCAATTGCCGCGGCAGACGACACGTATCGCATAATTACCTCACCTGGGGTACAGAACGACGTTCTTTTATCAGCCCGGCCGAGCCTTCTATGCGAGCCAATCTTCAGACTCTGCCGAATGCCCGGCCAAAAGGAGCCAGTTCGGGATACACGCCGACCGCGGCAGAGAAGTTATCGCGACGTGTACCCGAATGTCATGGCGAACTACTCCCGGTCAGTGATTGATTCGAGAGGAAGACCCTGCGCTCTGGTTGGTGGTCGAATTCGAGGGTCCCGCGGCCTGTTCCGTGACGCTTAGTTCTTCGAGAATGATGCCGCGAAGCTTCTCATAAGTGACATTGCCGCTCAGGAAACGGCCATTGATCAGAACGGCCGGCGTCCCCGGTAAACCGAGGTTTTGGGCTTCTTCGTTGTGTTGCTTCACAACTTCGGCCATCTGGCCTTTGTCAAGACATGAACCAAATGCGCTCTTGTCGAGTTTCAATTCGTCTGCGTAGTTTTTCAATGCCTTCACGTCGGTCTGTTTCGTTGCCAGCATGAGGTCGTGATATTCCCAATATTTTCCCTGAGCTCCGGCACAGTGGGACGCTTCCGCCGCTTTTTGCGCATCGGGATGGATATTGAGAGGGAAGTCTTTGTACGCGAAATCGATCTTACCTTCGAATTCCGCCTCTAGTTTTGAGAAGGTCGGTTGGACCTGCTGACAGACCGGGCATTGATAGTCAGCGAATTCCAATACGGTCACGCGGGCATTGGCCGGTCCGCGTACCGGAACATCTTTCATCGACACTTCAGCCCGCGGTGGCGGCAGACGCATCACAATCTGCGCCTGGCTCCGCAGGGATTGAAGATATGTCGTTTTCGCTTTTGCCAAGCGCCTTTGCCGAAGGGCATCCACGATCTTGCCGCGCACCGCCTCGAAGGGCTCGGCAGTATCGACGCCTTCGTAATATACGCGCAGGGCCTCATCGGATGGGTCTTTGGCAATAACGGCATTAACATGCCGCTCCAGCAAAGCTTCGACGGTTACGCCTTCTTTTTGTGCTTGTTGCTGGAGTATGGATTCATCGACTGCCTCCTGAATCACCCTTCTTTCGGCCTCGTAATAGCTTGTTCGAGCCTGAAACAGCTCTGCCCCGTGTTTCGCTTCTAATTCTCCCGCGGTGATCTTAGCGCCATTCACCTCAACCCAGATCACGTCATTTGACGGTTTTCCGCTACTATCGGCGGCCGCCATACAGCAGGCCGCCGCTCCTATAATTCCAATCAGAATAATAACAGTGTTGCGCATAGTGTTCTCCTCTCAGCATTTGGCCCCGATAAGATTACTCTAGGAAAAAACTAGGGTAACCGGCATACAGCCGGTTACCCAAAGGTTATAGACGACGTTAGTTCCTGCTGGCTCCCAGAGAACCAGTACGGCAGGACCCGCAAATGCCGAAACCGCTGAGGTTGCCAATCATGTTGGAGCAGGTGTTGGCTAAGTGAGCGAGTTCGCCCGCGCTCAACGTTGCCGGCGTAAACGCCGTCTCGGTCGTTGCGAAGGCGCCCGCGGTCGGGGTTGCGTGCAGGGTGGTGCCCCAAGCTGCCAGTCCGGCTACGATCGTGGCCGTGTTCACTGAGGCAGCAGCGTTAGTGCAGCTCGAGCTGGAGCCGCCGGTGCCCGCCAGAGTTGCGACGAGTTTAATGGTCAGCGAAGTCGGAGTTACACCCGTCGCGGTGTTCGAGAGGATGTCTCTCTGCACGCTGAGGCTCTTCGTCTGGTCTGGGGTTACGTTGCAGGAACAGCAGGAAACCATCTCTTCGGTCGGGTCGAAAGCATAGACGTTGACACAAATATTGCCAACTGCGCCTCCAATCCCGGGTCCTTGGAGCGGGGCTCCATTGGCCCCATCGTTCTGGACGTTAATAACCGAGTCCCCAATATTTAGGTTCGAGGCATATCGCGTCTGGAAGGGGGCGTCTGTTGTGGCCAATGTGGTGGCCGGGCCTTGGGCAAAGGTGACCATCGCAAGAGCGAGAGACACCAAAATCACGTTTCGCAGGTACATGTGGGTTAATCCTCCGTACGAGAAGTTATCATTAGATAACTTGCCGGACAACTCTCTAAACGACATAACCCATATGCATAGCCTGTCGGCGTAAGTCGCGTGCTTGCTGATGTTTCTGGGGGGAGGAAGACGGCCTGGAAGTGGACTTTGAAAGAAATGGGAAAAGTACCGGGCTACCATAGGCCTTACTAGGCCACCCCAGCCGCTATCCGACCCGGATTCTGGCGATCTCCCCTGACATGTGGAACAAATCCAAGCCATCCGGCTATCTGCTTCACTCAGGCGGCGTTACAGCCCGCAGTTTGGTTTTCAGCTTGGCCTCGATGTGATAATTCCGGTCCATGCGAACACGCTCGATGCGCCGGCTTGTTGCGCAAGGTAGAGAAAGAATTTTGCCGCGGCTCCGCGTTCACCACCGGTTGAGTCGGAAGGTAGAGTCGTGCACGTAGTGGTCGAGATGCTTAGGCTGACCACACCTTGGCGGGTTTCCCCTCAGCCAAGCGCTTCACAGAAGAGAGATCAAGCGGCGGACCGCGGCATCAACTCCGATGGGTTCTTTTCTACCAGAATTCTTATCCGGAAGATACGTGACGCTGCGCCAAGAGAGCCCAGTTCGAACATGCCCGCTTAGAAAACTGGGGCTACCTGAGTTATCGGAAACGGCGATCGTTCAACAGATCGTGCTCGAGGGCAGCGCGTCTCTGGCGCGAATCCGAAAGCCGTAGCTGGTATGCCGCAGTCAGCGTAATCCCTACAAAAATAAGGATTAATAGCAACGGCGGGGCAGCGGGCACTGGCGCAGGCCCGATCGCAGTTCCGGAAAAGGTCTGTCCTGTCTGCAATAGGGTGAAGGTAGTGGGATCGAAGATTTGAAAGGCCTGTGCGCCGGGCGTGCCTTGGCCGGTCCATGTGAACTGCACAGAGAAGCCCGTTACCACAGCCCCTGCAGGAATTCCACCCTGAAGTTCCAGAACATCGTAAAGAGCCGGAATCGCTGGGGGTATCCCGCTGAGAATTATTTGCGACCACTGAGCAGAAAGAGGCAGTGGGGTCACAATCTGAAGTGAGCTCTGTTGGTACTGGGATGTATCGAAAAGGATATCGAAAAACTGCACGGGAGCGAAGCCAGGGAGGGTAGCGTTGTTCGTGATCGAGTAAACATACCGATACACATTTCCACCAACGGGCACAAGCGTGTAACTGATGGAAATAGAAGGAGCGGCGAGGGCCGAGACCGGCAACAACAAACTGAGGATCGCAACAGTCTTACAGAACTTGAAGATCATCCTGTCCTTTCAGTCTCATTCTCCTCTCCGGACATCGCCAAGGCAAGAATGGAAACGGGTGGCCTCTCGCAAGCGCAGATATTTAGCCAATTCAGTGTACAAGGATTCACATAATGCTGTCCACCTGTTTATGGTTAACGGCTTTCGATAAAAATTCGCCCCAGACAAGTCGCCGACTACAATTCGGTAAATATCCTAGGGAAATCACCCTACGCCAGCGACGCCCAATCATGCCCGTGGACACCGGCCTCGGGATCGCGGTGAGTGCTGGTTATCGGATGTATATAACGACGCCGGGTTGACTACTGATTCCATTCATTGAGAGTAATAACGGAACGGCCTGACCCGTATGAACGGCAAGCGGAATAATCGCATTCACCTGCATCAATCCCGAGACGAAGCCTTGGGCTTCGGCGAAGTAAGTCAGGGTGGACGTCAAGTTATCGATTAGGACATTCGGCGGGCCCAGCAATGGTACAACCGTACCATTAACCACTTGGCCCGTGGTGGCCGGGTTGGGGATAATGCCTTCACCGGTCGCATAAAAGGCGAGGTACCAACCAGGCGCGGCAGGGTTGCTGCTGGAGTTCTGACCTCGATAGTTTCCGTCCGCGTCGTATTGCAGGACTGAGGCCAATCCTGACCCGGTGCCCAAAGCAGTAAAAATTCCGGGCTGTGTCTGAGCATATTGGAGCGTGAGCGAATTCGAGTCCTGGCCGAGATAGTTGACCTTTACGGAGCCCGATGCCGCGCCGAGCATTTCATACGGCACCACGCAGTTGACCTGGGTGCTGCTGACGTATGTGAGTGGCGCCGCAACCCCCCCGGGCTGAAAAATGACTTGCACGCCTCCCATGGTCGTCGGCACGCTGGTGCAGTGCCCCGGGCATGTCGTGCTGCTCAATGACAAGGCTGTCGCCGGGCCGATAGGGAAAGAAGGGTTGCCGAAAATCGATATGATCTCGCCGGGTGAAACCGGCCCGGTAATGAAACTGGCCCCATTGGTCACCAGGCTGATCGCAGGCGCTGGAGCCGCAATGTTCAGGGTGACGCTTACGTTGGTGGTTCCGGTGGCATTGCCCGTGCCAGCAATTGTGATGGTTCCGGAATACGGGGCTCCGGCATTCAGGCCCGTCGGATCCACCGTCACGATGAGGCCGAGTGTCCCCGTGTTGGGCGTCACGCACGAAATCGGCGCGCATGTGGGAGAAACATGAAGCCAGGGATTTGACGAAACGACGGAGAACGGAGCTGCCGACCCGCCCCCGGAAACGGAGACTATTTGTTGCGGCGGGTTGGAACTTCCGGCTGTATAGCTGAACGTTAATGACGTGGGTGACGCCGATACCGCGGGCGAACCAGCGATATTGAGACTGACGGGAATCACAATCTGCGTGCCATTGACAGGGGTTATGGTGACCGTGCCCTGATACGGGGTGGCTGATGCGGTCAGGGTCGAAGGATCCACACCAATCTGTAAGGGATAAGGTGTGGTGACCGTGCCGGAACCTGCATTGGTCACAATCCAAACCGCCGAGGCCAACACCGTAAAAGGAACCTGGGTCGATCCCTGCGCCGCCGATACGAGCACCGTTCGGGCGTTCGGGAGCACGCCTCCCTGGTTGAAAGAGAACGAAAGCGGTCCGGGGGGGTTCAGCGTGACGTTCCCTCCTGCCGTCGGGGTGGCTACCACCATCGTAACCGCCACCGTTTGAGTGTACGAAGACGCAACCACTACTACCAAACCATTACAGATCGTCCCTGGCAGCATTCCGGCCTGATTTACCGATACAGTAAACGTCACGGCGGTTGATGAAGCAGTAAAATTTCCGCTGGGCAACAAACTGAGCCACGTGGCCGACGTGCAACTCTGTTGAGAAACTTGAGCGGTCGCGCTCATTGCGCTCGATGAGGAAACAGTGAAAGTCTGCGAAGGCGGAGCCGTTCCACCGACTACGGCCGAGAAAAAAAGCGCCGACGTGCTCAGTGTCAGGACTGGGGTGGCCGACCCCAGCACATTCATGGTCACGCTCGCGGTCTGCGTTCCGGAAGCTGTGACGAACGAAATAATTCCCGTACAGATCGTTCCGGCTGCTATCCCCGTCTGGTTAACCGCGATAGTAAAAACGGTGCCAATCGAACTGGCGGTGAAGCCGCCTGCCGGCGACAGGATCAACCACGTACTGCCCGTGCAACTCTGTTCGCTTGACTGGGCAGTCACGGCGGTGGCAGTTGGGGCCGTTACGGTCAAGGATTGCGAAGGCGGAGCGAAACCGCCGACCGTCGCCGTAAAATTGAATGCGGAAATGTTCAGAGTCAGGGCGGATGTCGCTGCGGCGTTTACATTCAGGGTAACGTTCACGGACTGCGCGCCCGAGGACGTCTGGAATGAAATGGTGCCATTGCAAGTGGTTCCGGCTGCTATTCCGGATTGATTCACGGAAACTGTAAGAATCGTAGCTGTCGCTCCGGCAGTAAAACTGCCCTGAGGGGAAATGGTCAGCCACGTGGCCGTCGTGCAACTCTGTTCCGTCACCTGGACCGTCGCGTTAATGGAATTCTGCGCAGTTACGCTCAGTGTCTGAGATGCCGGAACGGCGCCCCCTGCAGCGGCGTTGAAGGTCAAAGTCGACGTGCTGAGGGTAAGTGCGTTGCCAGCGGTAGTGGTGACATTCAGGGTGACTGTAGCGGTCTGCGTCCCGGAAGGAGTGGTGAAAGTAATCGTCCCGGCGCAGGACGTCCCGGCGGCCAGACCGGACTGATTGACCGAAACGGTGAAGGTGCTCGCGGTGGCGCTCGCGGTGAATGTTCCGGTGGGCGTAATGCTGAGCCATGTTTGGCTCGTACAACTCTGCTCTGATGTCTGAACGGTTGCCGATACCGAACTCTGCGCCGTAACCGTAAAGGTCTGAGAACTAGGGGCCGTCCCACTGGCGATAGCGCTGAACGTGAACGAAGACGAACTCAGCGTTAGAGCCCCGCCCGAAGTGACGTTCAGGGTGATGTTGTAAGTGAGGGTACCTTGATCGGACTGCACCAGAAGAGTGCTCGTGTACTGTCCGACCGGAAGCCCGGTAGGATGGATAGTAATCGTCAGGTTCGTGGGAGTGGTGGTGCCGCTCAGAGTGGACGTTACCCAGGTCGCATTATCTGGGACGAGCGTTAAGGTGGTGGGAGTATTGCTAAATAAGTTGTAGACTGCCGGGGCTGGGGTGGCGCCACCGATCTGATACGTGAAGGGAACGCTAAATGTCGTTTGCGCATGCCCAACCGTTTGCAGGCCCCCGAAAACCAGCAACAGAACGAAGGGGACAACTCTGAGGATGGCAGGCGACACCCGCACACACAAGTTTAAAGGAGTTCTAGAGTTATGGGCCATATTTCTTACTTCCGGGATTTTCATTTCGGGTTTCCTCGAGCCGCCGAGTTTACACCAATCGCCTCAGTCTGATGCTCGGGTTGCCGGAACTTAAGGACGTGTTGACGGCATACACGGCCAGCCAGCTTCCATAACTTGGCTTGCCGCTCCACAGCAGGGGATGGCGATGGTGTGGCTGGTTAGCAGGTTCGCCTGAACAGGCTTGCGGGTGTTCCCAAGGTTGCCCGGTCAATGCAACCCGAGTTCGATCCGTCGAAAAGCTCACGGCCCCGGTGCCGGTGCCACGAGCAATCGGCACCGCTAAGTGGGCGGTTTTTCGAAAAGCCTCGTTTCATAGACTGCCCCGTGCCGCACGATTATGGCCAGAGTTTTCGAGAGTCGGAGAGCACTCGTGCGTGAATAACGATCATGAATGCCTCTGATCGGGTTTAACCCTGTGTAATCAAAGGCGCGAGCAGCTGGGTACGAGAAATTACCAGGACGACTAGATGGTTCGGCAAGCAATTATGAAACGAAATCGCCAGGTTGGCCAATCGAAGCGTCTGCCCCCTTTGTGCAGGCGGTTTTCCAATAATTGGGGGTCAGCGACTCATACAGCGGCTTTTTCGAAACGCCACTGGAAGGCTTAAAGGAACTTCCTTGCTTATCGGAAATAAGACAATTAGCACCAGGCACTTAGCGATCTGACCGGCACCCAACATACATAAAGATAAACAATTTTCACATAGGGTAAAGTAGGACTAGTTAGTCGTGATGACATCCGTACCTGTTTTGCACCGCCGACCGAACACGAGTCTCGATCTTTGCCACGAGCTTTTAGCAATATCTCCAACTTTTCCGCAATGCTAATGGTAATGTACTTAAAGAACATACAGCGAGTTTGACAGCAAGAATTCTCACCTCACCGCAGGAGATTTACTGTCATCGGGCTATTGATAGATTTCATCCTGGATTTATGAGTACTGATAGTTCTGGGATCGTAACGCAGATTCTTGGACGCGATCGCGGTTATTCCCTTACATTTTCGCGGCTGCCATTGCACCAGAACCTCAGCGGGAGATTCAAAAGATATGGTAGTACCAGAACGAAGATCGGGCTGGCGTCTTGACGGATAACTGCAACAATCTCGGGAAATCACGCCTGGAATGCGGGCGTGGTGGGTCGCAAAGTTCTCCGGAAGCGCTGCTATGCAAACGGTTCAAAAATTGCACATCCGGGACGGCTCCCTTGGTGGCAATCTGACTACCTGAGCCAAGAATGACAGCAACTGGAATTGATTTTGCCGGGTATGCGTAAGTGGTCAGGAGTATCCGGGCCGGGTCTTCGAAGGTGGCTACAAGCGAGGATTCCGGAAGCGAAAAATAGGCCGTCCGGCGAGCTTTTGGGGAACTATTCTAATGGGTTTTTGGGAAGGTCACATGTTGAAGCTGATGAGAACCAAGAGTTTTTTCCGTTTGATGATCCAGAGCTTCTCGCTTCCGTTATTCTGTGGCATCCTGCTGCTCGCCGCTGCCGTCGCGCCAAGCGCCATGGCAGGAAACTTCGTCGGCTACTACGCCGTGGGCAATGTCGTTCCCCTCGATAGTAGTTTTTCCTGGAGCTGTGATGGCGCCTATGGCAACTTTACGCTCAGCGAAGGCGGAGATTACCCTTTTACGAACGGCTGCGTATTATCGCCCGATACGAGCACGTTGATCCTGACTGGCACCAACGACGGGAGCGGAGTGCCGGGGTTCACTGATTTTACAATCGCCGCCGCGACTTCCGGAATCTTTCAGTTCGATTACGTGTTCAACACGAATGACTTCATTCCTAACGCTGAGTACGGCGGCTATCTCCTCGCTGGGACATTCGTTCCGCTTGCGGATTCCGACGGCCAGTCTGGCTTTGTCGCGGCGTCCGTTACGTCAGGCGAGATTATCGGCTTTCGTGTTGGAAGTGTCACCAGCCAGGACGGATTACCTGGCACTCTCACGATTACAGACTTCAGCGGGCCAACAACCCCTGAGCCGGGGACCATGGCGCTTCTGTTGATCGGGGTGGCCGCACTAACGTGGCGGTCCCGGCGAACCCGCCGGGCACACCGGGTGATTAGCTGTGTTGTGGTCTGCGCCTGTATTTCCGCGACGGCTCGAGCCCAGCAGACTTCCTTTACCGGCACGAATGTCACGGGACAGCTCGCGTTCGCCAGGACCGTTAATCTCAGTCAGCCGGCACAGATCCTGCAAACCGACACCGTTTTGCTGGAGAGGCTTTCGCCGCTGCGTACGGAACGCTTAAAAGCTCCAGAATTTCGGCGGACAGCCCTGGGCACTGCACGCAGCGGCGCCGGTATTTGCGGCAACACTCGCTCGATGAATCTTCTGGCTCCGTCTGGCATCGAACCGCAATCGTCAGCGGGTGGATGCCCGACTATCCATGACGCTGCGGCTGGTAAATTATCAAGCCTTGCAATAACATCGACTCCGACCACTCAGCCGTTATCGGTCGTTCAGGCGCCGGGGACCGTCGGGTTCAACGCGCTGTCTCATTTGGACCAACGCAACGCCTATAGCGGCAATCAGTTTAGCATCGAACCGCCCAGCCAAAGTGTGGCTGCCGGTAATGGATATGTTCTAGAGGGCGTAAACGACGCGATTCAAATCTACACCACGTCCGGCGCACCCGTCCTTCCAATCGTCCTGGCATCGAATCAAGTTTTCGGCTTGGCGCCGGCGATAAATAGGACGACAGGGGTCAATGGCGTTTACTTGACCGACATGCGTGTGTTTTTCGACCAGAGTATTGGACGTTGGTTCATTGCACAGCGCTCGCAGGATGAGGATGTCGCCGGGAATCCGCTCCCTTCATCTCATCTTTACCTGGCGGTGAGCCAAACTCCCGACCCGACGGCGACTTATAACATCTACATCATGAACACGACCAATTCCACACACCTGGGTTGTCCGTGTGTTGATGACTACCTCCAGATCGGGGCCGATCAGTATGGATTCCACATCGCTTGGGATGAGTACAACGCGAATTTTCTGGAATTCTTGGATGCTTCCATCCTGTCGCTTTCGAAGTCCGCTCTCGCCGCGGGCTCCAGCGCGCCTGCGGCTTTCCAGTTTCTCTTACCCTTTCAAACCGGTATGGAATTCGCGATTCAGCCTGCCAGCACGCCACCGGGCGCCGCGAACCTGGTTGCAAACGGGGGCGTAGAATACTTCGTCAGCACCTCGGCGCAAGGCGGCCCTCAGATTGCGCTCTGGGCCATGTCCAACACCAGCTCACTCGCGACGTCAGTACCCAATTTGACGTTGACTGAAATTGTCGTGCCCGTTCTGAATTACAATCCGCCTGGCCTTGCCAACCAGCCGAATGGTCCCGCCCCACTAGGAGCCAGCCAATCGGCTCCAATCGAGGAACTGGACGGAGGCGATTCCCGAGTGCAATCTCTCTCCTATGCTTCCGGCCGGCTCTACCTTACCTTTCAGTGCGGCATCTTCGATCAGAACGGCACTTTTGTGGTCGGCGGAGCGTACATTGTGCTGTCTCCGGCGTTTATTAATGGCGTGTTGAATGCGCTGGTTCTCAACCAAGGTTACCTGGTAGTTACCGGCAGTCACTTGTTGCGTCCGGCTCTAGCAGTGAATGCGCGGGGGAACGGCGCCATCGCAGTGACTTTGGTTGGAAGGGCGGGCATCTACTACCCCAGCGCGGCTTTTATTCCTTTCCAGGCTTCCTCCACGCCGACCAGTGTTCAGGTTGCGGCCCCGGGATTTTTTCCCGAAGATGGGTTCACCGGCTATCCCAGCGCCGGCGGCTCCGGAATCGCACGATGGGGCGATTACAATTCGGCGGTAGTCGCCAGTGATGGCTCGATATGGATGGCGGCGCAGTACATCGGCAACTTTCCCAGAACCCCGAATGCGAACTGGAACACGTATATCAGTCGAGTACAACCATAATTCTGGCCCGGTTTTCGAGTTCCTGTTATGACGGCAAAATATGGCGCGGGAGTGGCGGTTATGACGAAGGCCAAGAACAGCCCACGGGGGAGTCGAGAACGCAATACACCTCGAGCCGACGTGGTCAGCGAGGGCTTGCTCCTCGTAGATATAGCTCTTCACCCCATCGCGCTCGATTCCGGCGCGGTGGCGATCCTACGCGATATCAATGGAGAGAACGAACCGCCCGATCATCTTCCGCAAGAAATCAGGGCTTTACTGAATTCGGGGGACACGCGAAACTCCGCGCGCACGTCGGTCAGGCTGACCACAGGCAAGCACGAATACAGTTGCTGCGTTTTCACGCTCGAAGCGAAGACCAAAGGAGGTGCGCCGATACAGGCGTTATATCTGAGACGGCTAGTGTCACTACAAGAGGCGGTCCACCTGGCGGGCGCGAACTACCACCTGACGGATCGGGAGCAGGAAACCTTGATCGGCGTGACCATGGGGCTTACCAGTAAAGAGCTTGCGACGCGGATGAATATTAGCCCAAACACCGTCAAAGCCTTCCTTCGACTGCTGATGATCAAAATGGGGGTGCCGACACGAGCGGGAATTGTCGGTAAACTGGTCGACCAGAACAGCCGCGGCGAAGGCATCGGTACGCAGAAAATTAACAGTCACATGGGAATCGCGGGGGCGGCTGAGGCTGGCGGAGAACCTGATCGCGGCCCACTCACTGGCTGAGGAGGACCGACGCCTGCGTCGCTAAACTGCTAGTACTCCTAAGGCAAGTCCTTGTATTTTTTCGTACGCTATAATTGGGAAGGCGGCCTAGAGTCGGCTTCCAACGAATGCAGGTGCATCGTGGGGGTCCTCCAAAGACTTCCTGGGCCGCCAGGCCAGCCAGTGCCAAGCCTGACGGAGAACCCGGCCGAATATGAAAATTGATTAGTGCACTATCACTACCCCCTTTGGACTACGCGTTTTCGGGTATTGTAAAGAACTTCGGGTTTGTCTTAACTTTTAGGCGCAGGCGCTGGAGACAACTCGAATGGACAAAAGCAAACCGCTTAGCCACTGCGAGCGGCGGGAGACGTCGCTCCTTTTGCAGGTGGTATTCGCTCATATGGCGTTTAGCAGTGCCAAAAACGCTCAGGACCGCGAGCGAGCTCACGGTAATTTCGAGCAAGCCGTCGGCATCCTGTATTGTTTTATGAAGGACCACGACAAAAGATAGAGAGCCGCAACACGGACGCCGCGCCCAACAGGAAGCGATCCAAGTCTCTTTGTGGCCTGAAATCACCGGCCGACGGACGAGCCGAACAACGTCGTACGATGACTGGTCATGGATTCGCCTGACCGAGGCAGGTTCGGGCGCACACAGCAGAATCGTTCAGCCTGACGGCACACGCTTTGGAAGAAGCGCGGGCATATGTGCGGAGGCCAGCATGGATGCCGTGCTGGTGAAGCCATTCGAAGTGGCTCACCTGTATGCCGTTCATGGAAGATCCGTTGCGCGGGAGTCTTGCCGGAACAGCCGCTGCCAGCAGATACCCTCTAACCATCTGAGGTGCGGCCTTCGCACGCTATATTTGGGTAAGGAAGCTCCTGTGGAAGCGACTACCCGCCCTCCCGTTTGGAAGACCACGCTGGCCTTCGCCATCATCTACCTGGTCTGGGGATCCACCTTTCTGGCGATCCGCGTGGGAGTCCGCGAAGTCCCGCCGTTCCTTCTGGCCGCGCTCCGGTTTCTGGCGGCGGGGCTGGTGCTTTACGGCTGGATGCTAGCCCGCGGCGAGCGCTCGCCGGACCGGCGGCAGTGGCTGTCGGCCTTTCTGCTCGCCGTGCTGATCTTCGTGCTCGATTACGGCCTGCTGTTCTGGGCCGAGCAGCGTGTGCCTTCGGGTATCGCCGCGGTCATGATGGCCACCATTCCGGTATTCATGACGCTGTCGGAAATCCTCTTCCTGCGGACCCAGCGGCTTACGGTGCGGCTGTCGCTGGCGCTGCTAATCGGACTTGGTGGAGTCGCGGTGCTGCTCAGCCGGTCACTGAATCTGGGCGGGGCGCCGCTCGAAGGCGCAGGAGCGGCGGCGCTGCTAGTGGCGTCAATGGCATGGTCGGTGTCGTCGGCATTGACTCGAAAGCTGCCCCTGCCGCCGTCCAAAGTGATGAGCTCGGGGACGCAGATGCTTGCCGGCGGAGTGTTGCTCGCCATCACCTCGGCGTCGCTGGGCGAGTTTCGCGACTTCCATCCCCTAGCGGTCTCACGCGGAGCGTGGCTCGCCCTGCTTTACCTGATCGTGGCAGGGTCCATCGTGGCGTTCACGGCCTACGTCTGGTTGATTCATCATGAGTCGCCCACCAAGGTGGGGACTTATGCGTATGTGAATCCAGTGGTGGCGGTCATGGTGGGATACTTCCTGGGCGGCGAGGCGCTTGGTTTGCGGACGATCCTCGGGACGGTGTTCATTCTGCTGAGCGTCGTAGTGATCACGACTATGAAAGGCCGCAAAGCTTAGTGTTTGGGAAAGCTACTGCCCCAGCAGCTTCTGGCACTGATCGAGATCGGCGCGGAGTTCGCTGACGGCGGTCATCAGTTGCGCGGGTACTTCGCTGGTAGAGCCTTGGGACGGTGCCACTCCCAGGAAGATCGACATCAGCACTTCCACGCGCCGTGACGCACGCAGCAGATCTTCCGCTGCCGGCTGCCACGCGGTGGCGGTGGTGACCGGCGGATTGGCACGGGCCAAAGCGCCCATCGACGTCAATACGGGGTTTAGAATGCGCTGAATGCTGGCGATTTGCGTAGCCAGCGCGGCTGCGTGCTCGGACGCCATGGCGTGCAGTTCCCGGCGGCCTGCCGCATCCAGTTCCGCTTCGTTCGATGCCGGGACACGCTGCGCCAACAGGCGCAAGGCATACGCGCGCGACATGGCCGCGTCGCTGGCATCCAGAATCTGGGAACTGAACCTTTCGAATTCCGCCCGTCCGCCCAGTTGCTGAATCAGTCGGGCCTGGTTCTTAAGAGCGGGAGTGTCTCGTGGAGTATCAGCCGCCGCGGCCGCGTCAGAAGTTGCGGGTTCCCCGGACGAAACCGCGGCGGGATTGGCAAAGTCCACGGAGACATTTGGCAAAGCATCGAGCATGTCGTGGATTTGTTTCTGATGTTGCACAGGCACTCCGACGCCGCTGACCACTACGCGGCCGCCGGAGCGCTTGATTTCGATAGGATCACCCAGGTCGGCCCCGATCTGGTGTAGAGCAGAGAGAACCTGCAACTCGTCAGAGATCGAGGCCGTGCCCCTGGGCGCGAATGCGGCCGTCCCGCTTGGTACGGAGGACCGCACCGGAACTTCGACGTTTCTCGCGACGGCTTCACCGCCGCTCACTGCCGGTTCCGTTAACTCGGTAAATTCAAGGGTTTCCTTATCGCGGAATTCGAGCGTTCCGTCCACCGGATGCATGTCCGTGGAACGGAGCGTCAGCGTGGCCGATGCCACTTCGCCCGATGGGGTGAGTGTGTGGATGCGATAGCTCTCAGCCCCGGCCGCGCCGGAAATAGTGGAAACTTCGTCTGTCTTGACCGCCTGCGCATCGCGCCACGCTTCGAACGCGGCTGCGCTCAGGGGATTCACTGCATCGTAATGCGCCGCCGCAAATCGCGCCGACAACGCGATCGGCAGTGGCGCATTGACTTCCGCAGACGTACGAACAATTCGGACACCGCCCATATGGATGCGATACCTGTGGACGGGTTGGGGATGTTGTGCGGCGGCCGCAACAGCGCGTTTCAAGAGCGCCGCGGCCTGCACGGAAGGGGTTTCGCGTAATTGATAAAAGATGCCGCAAAGGAGCGCGACGGCAGCCACCCCAGCCAAACTCCAGCGGAGCGCCTGGGTACGCGGGAAGAGGCGACTCCAGAACGGCTCGGATGCCATTGACTCGTCAATGCGGTCGAGTTCGCGGGAAAGATCGGTCCACGGAGTGGGCGCCACGGGGAGATGCTTCTCGAGCACGTTCTCGCGGTATTGCATGCATTCCGCGATGGTGGCTTCGAGCGCTTCCATTTCGGTGCGGCACTTCCAGCAGCCTTCCAGGTGATGTTGAATCTGGCGGGATTTGCGGCCCGGCAGTTCTCCGTCGATATAACGGAGCAGGAC
This sequence comes from uncultured Solibacteraceae bacterium, assembly GCA_963815475.1. Taxonomy (GTDB): domain Bacteria; phylum Acidobacteriota; class Terriglobia; order Bryobacterales; family Bryobacteraceae; genus Sulfopaludibacter. The sequence goes on from CAWFHD010000003.1 coordinate 410,550, forward strand.
GCCGTCGTCGGGATGGCGCATCGAGAGGTTACTCATCGCGCACCTTCCTTAAACGGACTACGGCGCGGCGCAGAAACTCACCTACCGCCGACGCGCTGATTCCCAATGCCGTGCCGATTTCCGGGTAGCGCATACCTTCCATCCGTAGGAAAAGGCAGCGGCGCTGTTGTTCGCTCAGCCCTTCCACAGCGTGGTGGAACCGCAGCATGCGCTCGCGCTCCAACAGTTCGTGCTCGGGACTCTGTGCGGGAGACGTGAGGCGGGCTTCCAGACTCGGATCGAAAGTCTCTTCGTTGGACTGTCGTTCGCGCACCCTCAATCCGTGATTGTGGGCTACTCGAAAGATCCACCCGCGCGGATTTTGAATGTCTTCGCCCTTTTTTAGGGAGGTGTACAGCCGGAGGAAAACCTCCTGCGTTGCTTCCTGGGCCCGGGCCGGGTACAGGCCAAGTGTCAACAAGTACCGGTAGACATCCTCGCGGCACTCCTCAAACAGTTGAGTTACTTGGGTTTGCAGCGCGGAACGAGCGCGATCTTGGCGGATAATCCCCACGAGCTGTTCACCGATTGAATACGCCGACATCGCACTAATCCACCTCCAAAGACCCGGAGGCCCCCGAAATCAACTACAGGGAAGAAAGGTTTTTTTTAAAACACCTTTTGCGATGTCCGTGTATCTCAGTGTAGTGGAACCGGGGTGTTGACGTGTCTTAGGAACGGACTAATGCCAAACGGAAAAATCTGTGCTGCCATCGTTACCTACAACAGCGGACGTTACATCAGGCGTTGCCTGGAGGCGGTGCTCCGGCAAAAGGGAGTGCCACTCGAAGTTACGGTGGTTGATAATGCCTCGTCTGACGACACTAGGGAAATCCTGGAGGATTTCGAGGGGCGGATCCGGATCATCCTCAGCGAGGAGAACCTGGGATTCGCCGCGGCTCAGAACCGCGCCATCGCGTCCAGCGACAGCGAGTGGGTGCTGACGCTCAATCCGGATGTGCTGATGCTGCCGGGCTTTCTCCGAAAACTTCTGGACGCAGGCCAAGCCGACCCGCGCACCGGCGCGGTATGCGGCAAACTGCTCTCCATCGGACCCGGCTTCGAGCCCCTGCCCCAGCGTCGCCTCGATTCCACGGGCATGTACTTCACGCCTTCCATGCGCCACTTCGATCGGGGTTGGCACGAGATTGACGATCACTCCTTCGATCGCCACGAGTATGTTTTCGGCGCCAGTGCCGCCGCCGCGCTGTACCGGCGCGACATGATCGAGGATGTGGCGGTGGATGGCGATTTCTTCGACCCCGATTTTTTCGTATATCGGGAAGATGCCGATGTGGCTTGGCGCGCGCTGCTGATGGGCTGGCGCTGCGCCTACACACCCGATGCCACGGCGTATCACGTGCGCAGCGTCACGCCTGACAACCGCCGGTCCGTGTCCACCGCGATCAATATGCACTCGGTGAAGAACCGCTTCCTGATGCGCATCAAGAACGCCACACCCGGCCTCTATCGCCGCTTCTGGCTGCCGATGACCGCCCGCGACCTGGTAGTGCTGGGAGGCGCGGTGTTCTGGGAGCCCACCTCCATGGCAGCCTTCTGGCACATCGCGCGCTGTCTGCCCCGCACCCTCCAACGCCGCCGCCAGATCATGGCGCGCCGCCGCGTGTCGGATGAAACCATGGCGGAATGGTTCAGCATCGGCTCGGCCGTAGCGCAGGCCCCCAGGCCCGCCGTATCGGCAATTATGCCGATCGCGGACTGAGTGAGTGGAGCCGGCGGTCGAAGCCATCGGCGAGTTTTGCCAACAGAATTCCCAACTACCCGCCGGTGGCTTCGACCACCGCGCCACTTGCTACGTTAGAATCGTCCTCATGCCGGACTCGGGTGGGAGCATCGGCCCTTATCAACTCCAGGGCCAATTAGGCGCGGGCGGGATGGGCGAGGTCTACCGTGCGCTCGATATACGGATGGGCCGGCAGGTAGCGCTCAAGATCCTTCCCGAATCGCTGGCCAGCGACGAAGAACGCCGGAGGCGCTTCGAGCAGGAAGCGCGGCTGGCGGCAGCTCTCAACCATCCCAATGTCATGGCAATTTACGACGTGGGGCTCGACCAGCATCCACCCTACATCGTCGCCGAACTGGTTCCCGGGGAATCGCTGCGCGCCCTGATTTCCAAAGCGCCCGTCGCCGTCCGCAGAGCCATCGACATCGCCGCGCAAATGGCAGCTGGCCTGGCTGCGGCGCATGCGGCCGGCATCGTGCACCGCGATCTCAAGCCGGAGAACGCGATTGTCACTCCCGAAGGCGCCGTGAAGGTCCTCGACTTTGGCGTGGCGCGTATGCAGCGCAAGGCTCCGGTCGGCAATCAGACCGTCACCATCGCGCAGACCGCAACGGGCTCGGTGGTGGGCACCGCTGCCTACATGAGCCCCGAGCAGGCGCGCGCCGAAGACGACGTGGACCATCGCTCCGACCAGTTCAGCCTGGGGCTGGTGTTGTACGAAATGCTGAGCGGCAAGCAGGCTTTCTCGCGCCCCAGCGCCGTCCAGACGATGTCGGCCATCGTGGAAGATGAGGCCGCTCCACTCGACCGGCCGATTCCGGCACAACTCCGCTGGATTCTGGACCGCTGCCTGGCGAAGGAGCGCGAGGGCCGTTACGAATCCACCCGCGACCTGGCTCGCGACCTGGCCAACCTGCGCGACCATTTCGCCGAACTCACCACGGCCGCTACCGGCACGCAGCCCGCCGTGATCGCTGCCCCCAAGCGGCGCGGCAACGGTCCGATGCTGCTGGCTGCGGGTCTGATCGGTGGCGCGCTAATCACGTGCTTCGCGGCGGCGATGCTGCGCGGTCCGGGACCGCCCGACCTGGGCAGTTACAAGTTCACGCCCTTCGCCGCCAGTCTGACAGTGCAGAATTACCCGTCGTGGTCGCCGGATGGCAAGAGCATCGCATTCCTGGGATGGGACGAGGCCGGGCACACGCAGCTTTTCGTGCAGGCCGTGGATGCGCCCACCGCCGTGCAAGTGACGGCGTCCGATGCGCAGCTGAATACCGGGGCCGCGCCGTTCTGGAGTCCCGATTCGCGCTCGGTATATTTCCGATGCTCCACGGAGGGCGCGCCTTCCGGAATCTGCCGTGTGCCGGTCGGCGGCGGCTCGCTGATGTTGGTGCAGCCGAATGTGCAGTCGGCCGCGATTTCGCCGGATGGCCGGACTCTAGCCATGTGGCCGGCCTACCCGGACGGTCAAAACCTCGCGCTCTGGACCGCCACGCCGCCGGAGGGCACGCGCCGCCGGTATGAGCCGATGCCTTTTCAAGCGGTGCAATCGTATAACAACGCGTCGCTGGCGTTTTCGCCCGATGGCAAAGAGATCCTGCTGTTCGTGGCGCTGGATACGCGAGGTGAAACGGCATGGCGGTTGCCGTGGCCGGCGGCGAAGGGCCGCCGAGCTTTTGCGGCCGATTTTCCGTTCACCTTCACTCCGCAGCTTGCCAGAATGCGCGATGGACGGCACGTGATATTTGCCGACAGCCTGCCGGGCCGCACTACCGCTCTCTACATGGCGGATGTCGACGCTGGCAAGTATTGGCCGGTGCTGGCGGAGGATCACGCGGTCACGCAGCCGACGCTGTCGCCGGATGGAGCGCGCGTCGCCTACACCACGCCGCTGTCCCAATCCGACATCATTGAGGTCCCCTTGGGCGATGGTCCCGTGCGCACGCTGCTGGGCAGTTCACGCGATGAGGTGCGGGTGGATGCGGCCCACACATCCCCGTTATTGGCCTTCGTCACCAATCGTCGCGGCGTTGAAGAGATCTGGCTGAAGAATCTGGCGGACAATTCGGAGCGGCCGCTGATCACACCCGCAGACGTTGTGGCGGACGGCCAGCCGGCGCTGGGCTTCCTGAATCCCGTGTTTTCGCCGGATGGCCGGCGCGTGGCTGTGGGGGTCAAGGGCCGCGCGGGCGTCCACCTCTACACGGTTTTCGTCTCCGGTGGAACACCGGTGCGGGCCACGTCATCTAAAGAGCAGGAGTTTTCGGCAACGTGGTCCCCCGATGGCAACTGGCTGGCTTACTCGGCATTTCGCGGGGCCAAGCCAGTGTTGCTCAAGATCCGCCCCGGAAGCGGAGACGAGGCCGTGCCCATTGCGCAAACATACGGCGCGGCGGTGCCGGTGTGGTCGCCTACCGGCGACTGGATTGCCGACCACAACATCGAGGAGCGTCCCGTGCTGGTGAGTCCCGACGGGAAGACGCAACGAGTGTTGCCTGGTGACAGGGGTCCGGTGGCATGGTCGCGCGATGGCAAGACGCTGTACCAGGTGCGGTGGCAGAATCCGGCGCTGTTTGCCGTCGATATTGCAACAGGGAAAGAACGCAAGCTGCGCGATCTCCCCGACCTGACTCCTTACTCCAACGGCAATCCCGGCTTGAGCGCGGCACTGACTTCGGACGAGAAGAGCATCGTGTATTCGGTGCTGCGCCCCCGTTCGGAGATTTGGGTCCTGGATGGCATGCAAGGCCAGCGTCCCTGGTATAAGTGGTAGCGTCGGGGAATGGAGTGGTTCTTACCATTGCGTTTTGTGAGCTTAGCCCCTTAGACTAGAGGAGCGGAAATTATGCACGCACATATTTTAATTTCAGGAGGGCGTCCCGATGTGGAATAAACGCGAGGAATCGCCGAAGCCCTTTAACCCGCCAAGCCCCACCCCCGTGGCGCCAAGTCACATGGAGACGAAAAAGGAGGTTGCACCCGTGTCGAGCACACCCGTTGGAAGATTCGAGCCGGAAGCCCGCGGAAACGCGGCCACCATCGGAAAGGCAGTCAAGATAGTGGGGCAGATCTTCAGTAAAGAAGATCTGTTTGTGGATGGCGATCTCGAAGGCTCTGTGGAAGCCATGGAGCACAAGGTGACGATTGGTCCACACGGCACCGTCCACGCCACCGTCAGAGCTCGAGAAGTGATTGCCCTGGGCACCATTCAGGGTAATGTCGAGGCTACGGAAAAGATCGAGATCCGCAAAGAAGCCAAGCTGATTGGCGACATTAAGACCGCGCGCATCATCATCGAAGACGGCGCCTATTTCAAGGGCAGCATCGATATTGTGAAGCCGGAACCGGCACGCGCCCCTGCCAAACCGCAACAGGCAGCTCCAGCGGCCGCTCAGCCGGCTGCCACAGCCCCCGAAGCGAGGTCCGGCAAGTCCTAAATGCAGCTCCCAGGGCCGCTCCGAAACATCATGCGTGGAGGCCGGGACAAAACCACCGGCCCTGCGATTCCTCAGGGCGCGCGCCAATCGATGTCGCCGCGCAATTCTGCGACCCCCGATAGCGTCTCTACGCGGCAGAGTCGCGGTCTGGAAGAGTTTTTCCGCAACATTCGCGATCAATCCGGGCTCACTATCCTCGATTTGGGCGGCGCCACGCAGCAGAACGTGACGTTCATCACTAATCTGGGTCACCGGCTCTATTCGGAAGATTTTCTGCAGATCCTGAACGAGACATTCGGCGTGGACGATACGGTGGATCAATCGAATCCCGGCAGGATCGAGTATTTTCTGAAGCAGACCCTCGATTATCCGGAAGGCCACTTCGACGGCGTCCTGATCTGGGATGTGCTGGAGTGCATGACGCCTGCGCTGTTGACGGCCGTGGTGGAACGTCTGCACAAGATCGTCCGGCCGAAAAGCTACATGCTTTCGTTCTTTCACTCCGACGATAAGCTGCAAGCTGTGCCATTCTACACATTTCGAATTCAGGAAGTGAATTTGTTGAACGTTAGCCAGCAAGGCATGCACCGGCCGGTGCAATTGTTCAACAATCGCAGTCTGGAAAAACTCTTCGGAAAGTTCGACTCAGTGAAATTCTTCCTGACCAAAGAGCGTTTGAGAGAAGTGATTGTCAAGGTGTAGTGCGAGCCTGGCGGCCTGCACCTACTCGTACTTCAACGCAGTCACCGGATCGATTCGGCTGGCTTTCCAACTGGGAATCAACGCCGCTAACAGTGCGACCAGCGCCAGTGTACCCGCGGCTCCTCCGAGGATGCGCGGATCGGCAGCCTGAATCCCGAAGAGCTGCGACTCCACCAACCGGCTCAGTCCGATCGCCGCTACCAACCCGATGGCGATTCCTGCTGCCGCCATGTATGCCGCTTCCCGCAGGATCAAACGCACCACATCGCCCGGCAGCGCGCCCAGCGCCATGCGGATTCCGATCTCCGAAGTCCGGCGCGTCACCGCATAAGCGATCACTCCGTACAATCCGATCGCGGCCAGCAGTGTCGCCAGCACGCCGAATGCGTCCGACAGCACGGCGATCAGCCGCTCCACATACAGCGCTTCGCGAATGCGCAGGTCCACCGTCTTGATGGTGGCGACGGGTATGTTGGGATCGGCCTCGCGCAGCACCCGGCGGATTGCCGCGGCCATCTGGCTATCGTCGCCCGTGTAGCGCACATAGAAGACGCCGCGTTCCGAGCGCTCCACTTGCGGGTAGGGCACGTACACGGTTTCCTTCACCTTAGACCGCAGATCCACGCGGCTATCGGCCGCGACGCCCACGATTTCGCGGTCGAATCTGGGGGGATTGCTGGCGCCGAATTGCATCCGCGCTCCCAACGGGTTGCGCCCGCCAAAGTAGCGCTTCACGAAAGCTTCGTTGACCACCACGACCTTTGGAGCGGCTCCATCGTCGCGTATGGTGAACTCGCGGCCCGCGCGCAGAGGAATACCCAGGGCGTGAAAGTATCCCACGCTGGCATTGATCTGCGACGATCCGGTGTACTCGTCGGGCTTGGCAGCATAACCTTCCACTGTAATGTTGCCGCCGCGATTGCTTCCGGAAAATGGCCCGCCCGAGCTGCTCATTGCCACCGACGCAACTCCGGGAATCGAAGAAAGCCTCTCTTGCACGCTGCGGTAGAAGGCCACGGATTCGGCGAGTTTCGGGCGGCTGATCGCCGCATTGAGGTTGAAGTTCATCAGCCGTTCCGTGCGGAACCCCAAATTCAGATTCAGCAGATTCACTAGGCTGCTGGTGAACAATCCAGCGCCCGCCACCAGCAGCAGTGAAAGCGCGAGTTGTCCCACCACCAGCGCCTGGCGCAATCGCGCTGGACCGCCGGCCAGGCGATGGCGCCCGCCTGGTCCTTGAGCGTGCCTGCGAGCGCAGGACGCGTGGCCTGCAGCGCGGGAATCAGTCCGAACAGCAAACCGCACGCAACCGATGCTCCCAGGTTGAAGAGCAGGAGTCGCAGATCGATGGCGGCAGTCAGCCACTTGCTGGAATCCTTGGGCAGCACGTTGACCAGAATCGACGTGCCCCACCATGCCGCCGCCAGCCCGAGCAGTCCGCCGGCGAGCGCCAGCAGCAAGCCATCGCACAGGAGTTGTCGCACCAGCGACCGGCGGCTGGCTCCGATGGCGAGCCGGATGGCGATTTCGCGCTGGCGTCCGGTGGCGCGCGCCAGCAGCAGGCTGGCCACGTTGGCGCAGGCGATTAGCAGCACCAGGCCCACCAGCGTCATCAGCGCCACCAGAGGCTTTTCGAACTGCTCTCGCATCTGGCTGATGCCCTGCGCCGCGGGCCGCAGCATGGCCCGATGATTGAGGAACTCGTTGCGGTCGCGGTCGGTGCGCAGATTGCCGAGCTGGGCCTGATCGTTTTCGAGAATGGCGCGATAGGCTACGTCGCTGGCGGCCTGCGCGCGCCGGATGTCCATGCCGGGCTTGAGGCGGGCGAAGAGATTGAGCCAGCGCGTGGTGCGTTCCTCGAGAGCGTTCTCCATGGTCGGGTTCATCTCCCGCTGCATGGCGAGAGGCACGTAGACATCAGGCGCAGCCCCAGGAACCATGCCGTTAAAAGCCGCGGCCGCCACGCCGATCACCACCATGGGGTGGCCGTTGATCACTACCGTTTGGTTGAGTATCGCGCGGTCCCCCGCGAAGCGACTGGACCAGTAACCATGACTCAGGACGGCCACCGGATGGGCTCCGGGAGCGCCATCGTCATCCGGTGTGAGGACGCGGCCCGTCGCTGCCGGCACGCCTAAGCCCTGGAAGAAATTCCCCGACACCAACTCGGCGCGCGCCGATTGTGTATCGCCCCGCCACGCAATGCTGGCCGGCGCGCTCATGCGGGCGACAATCGCGGCGAAGGCTGTATCGCGATCGCGCAGGTCACGGTACATCGGATAGGAGAAGACCGATTCGCTGTTATCGCTGGAACTTCTTCCCGAGGGCGCGTAGTCGGTGTGCAACAGCACCAGACGCTCGGGATCTGCCACCGGCAGCGAGCGCAGCACCACCTGGTTCAACAGGGAGAAGATAGCGGTGTTCGCGCCAATGCCGAGAGCCAGCGAAAGCACGGCCGCGGCGGTGAACAAAGGACTGCGCCGCAAGGTCCGGAAAGAGTACGCGATGTCCTTCAGCATGACGTATAGACGCTGGCCGGACGGGATTCGTTGGCGGTCTTTTCGAATCCATCTGCACGGCCGGCACGATTGGACGTGGCGCAGACTCTTAGTCTGACGCGCCCCGACTCATCGGGGCGCTTGGTCTTGCGAGCTTTCGCATATTTCGTGTTGCGCCGCAGCGCTACCGGTACTTCCCCGAAATTCCGTTCCAGCGGACCTTCAGTGGATCGGCGAAGGCCGTCATCCCGCGCCACATGCTCACTTTGGTGCCTGCCACGTCGTTCCACTTCACCGGCACCTCGATCGATTTATACCCGAGGCGCCGCGCGATATACAGTACCTCGACATCGAAGCCGAAGCCGTCCAGCAACTGCCGCCCGAAGATCTCTCGCGCCGCATTGGCTTCGAATAGCTTGAAGCCGCATTGCGTGTCATGAAACGGCAAACCTGTCATCAGGCGCATCGAGAGATTAAAGATCCGGCCCATGGCTTCACGAAACAGCGGCTGATGTACGCCCACCATCGACCGGTCGAGCGCTCGCGACCCGATGGCCACCCGCGCCTGGTCTCGTTCCGTGCTGGCCCAGAGTTTGTCGAGCTCGCCGATGGGCGCCGAAAGATCGGCGTCGCTAAAGAGCGCCCACTCTCCCTTCGCTTCCAGCATTCCGTGGCGCACGGAATAGCCCTTGCCGCGATTGCCGGGGTTCTGCAGCACGCGCGCGCCGGCGCTGCGGGCCACGTCGACAGTGCGGTCGCGTGAGCCGTCGTCGACCACCACCAACTCCGAGAATTCCCACTGGCTGTGGGCCAGATAGTCGCGCACTTGCTGCAAAGTGGAGGGCAAGCGCTTCTCTTCGTTGTAGGCGGGGATGATAATGGAAATGGATCGTCGCAAACGAAGCCTTATAATAACTGATTTCCCACTAGGAGAACTATTTGTCGCTGGAAGACGAGTTACTCAAGCAGCGCCTGGCGCGAGTCGCCGAGTTGAACGCCGAAGGACACCGGGCCTATGGACGGCGGTTCGAGTTCAGCCATACCATTCCCGAGATCCTGGCGGAGAATGGCGCTAAGACTGCCGAAGAGCTTTCGCCGGAGTCGCGCGTCCGCGTGGCCGGTCGCCTGATGACCTTGCGCCACATGGGCAAGGCCGGTTTCGCCCACCTGCAGCAGAGCGGCGAGCGCCTGCAGATCTACGTGAAGAAGGACGCCGTGGGCGAGCACGACTACCAGCTCTTCAAACTTGTCGATATGGGCGACATCATCGGCGTGGAAGGCTACCTGTTCCGCACACGCACGGGAGAGCTGAGTATTCACGCCGAGAAGCTGGAGTTCCTCTCCAAGACGCTGCTCTCGCTGCCTGAGAAGTGGCACGGCCTGGAAGACGTGGAGACCCGTTATCGCCAGCGCTACCTGGACCTGATTGCGAATCCCGAAGTGCGCAAGGTCTTCGTGACGCGTGCGCGTGTGATCTCATCGCTGCGCCGCCAGCTCGAAGCCAAGGGCTTCATCGAAGTGGAGACGCCCATGATGCAGCCGCTTTATGGCGGCGCCACGGCTCGCCCCTTCATCACTCATCACAACGCTCTCGATATCGATCTGTACCTGCGCATCGCGCCCGAACTCTACCTGAAGCGCCTGGTTGTCGGCGGGCTCGAGCGCGTCTTCGAAATCAATCGCAACTTCCGCAATGAAGGCCTCTCCAGCCACCACAACCCCGAATTCACCATGCTGGAGTTTTATCAGGCCTACACCGACTATCGGGGCTTGATCGAATTCTCGGCGGAACTGTTGGCGCAGTGCGCGCGCGATGCCACCGGCACCACTACAGTGGAGTACGACGGCCACACGCTCGACTTCGGCAAGCTGGAGCGCTACACCATGCGCGAGGCCATTGTTCATTTCTGGGAAGGCGAAGGTCGACCGTCCATGGAGGATGTCGCCAATCCCGAGTGGCTGCTCCGCAACTCGCACAAGACTACCGCGGGCGAGGCGCTCACCGAGATTTTCGAGCGCCACGTGGAGGAGAAGCTGATCCAGCCCACCGTGATTTACGACTATCCGGTGGAAACGTCACCGCTCTCCAAGAACAAGCCCGACGATCCGGCCTTTGTGGAGCGCTTCGAAATCTACGCCGCCGGCATGGAGATCGGCAACGCCTACACCGAGTTGAACGACCCGCAGGAGCAGCGGCGGCGCTTTGAAATGCAGCTCCGCATGCGCGAGCGCGGTGACGAAGAAGCCCACCAGATGGACGAGGACTACGTGCGTGCGCTGGCCTACGGGATGCCGCCCACTGGCGGTGAGGGCATCGGGATCGACCGGCTGGCTATGATCCTCACCGGCTGCAAATCCATCCGCGACGTGATTCTCTTCCCGCTGTTGCGGCCCGAAGGTCCCATCGAATTGGTCCAGAAATTGCGGGAACTGGATCAGTAATCCTGTGACTTCCAGCTTCGAACTGTTCATCGCCAGTCGCTATCTGCGGGCCCGCCGCAAGGAGGCGGTAATCTCCGTCATCACGGTGATCTCGGTAGTGGGTGTGGCGGCGGGTGTGATGGCACTGGTGGTGGCGCTGGCCGTCACTAACGGTTTTCGCGGCACGCTGCAGCGCAATCTGTTGGGAGCCATGGCGCACATCAACGTGATGAATCGCGCCAATCTGAACGGCATCGAGAATTGGGAAGAGATGGCGGGGCGCATCCGCAAGGTGCCGCATGTGGTGGCGGTGGCGCCCGCCCTTTATGAGCCGATCCTGCTGACGGGAGCGACCAATTCAAAGCCCACACAGTTAAAAGGCGTCGATGTGGCCGCGGAGTTGAAGATCACGGAGGCGTTGAGGCATTTGAAAGCGGGATCGGTGGATCGCCTGCGCGACCGCGATGCCAATCCTCCCGGCATCATCGTGGGATCGAAGCTGGCCGAGGACACCGGCATCGTGCTCAACTCGAATATCAATGTAGTCTGCCCGGATGGAGAATTGACGCCGCTGGGTCCGCGCACCGTCACGCGGCGATTTAAAGTGGTGGGATTCTTTGAGACCGGATTCTTCGAGATCGACGACGCCTGGGCCTACGCCGCGGTGTCGGCGGTCCAGAGGGCGTTCACCCTGGAGGATGTGATCAACTCGCTCGAAATCAACGTGGACAACGTGGAGAACACGGCGGCGATCGCGAAAGAGGTCGAGCGTGTGGTGGGGAAAGGCTACACCACCACCACCTGGCAGGAGCAGAACCGGCAACTGCTGGCGGCGTTAAAGGAAGAGCGGATCGTCACCGTGATCGTGATCAGCATGATTATTTTGGTGGCCGCGCTGAATATCCTGATCGTGCTGGTGATGATGGTGATGGAGAAGTACCGCGACATCGCGATTCTGATGTCGATGGGAGCGCGGCGCGCCCAGGTGCGGCGCATCTTCATGATTCAGGGTGTACTGATCGGAATCGTAGGCAGCGCGATCGGGCTTACGGCGGGTTACACGCTCTGCTATTTCGCGGACAAGTACCGTTGGATTCAGTTGGAGCAATCGGTCTACTCGATGAGTTTCGTGCCCTTCGAAGCGCACTGGCAGGATGGATTCTGGATCGCGGGACTGGCGATTCTGGTGAGCTTCCTGGCAACGATCTATCCTGCCAGAAATGCTACCAAAATCGCCCCCGCCGAAGTCCTGAGGTACGAGTAACGCGGCTCCGCGCTATTCGCTCAGCGTGAAGTTGACGTCGATCACGGTGTACACTTCCACCGGACTTCCGTTCAACAGAGTGGGCTTGTAGACCCAATCCTTCACGGCATCGAGCGCCGCTTGAATCAGCAACGGATGACCCTTCATTACCGCTAAGTTCACCACGTGGCCGTCCTTGCCGATGACCGCGTTCAGCGTGACCGTGCCCGAAATGCGCGCCTGTTTGGCTAGCGCTGGATATACAGGATGAGGTTGCTGCACTAGCATGGTCTGCTGCACATCGCCACCGACCTTGATGGCCCCCGGAGGAGCTGTGGCCGACGGCATAGACCCGATGACGCCGTTCATTACCACGCCAGCACCGCCCGGCGACTGGATCGTAAGGGTCGCTTCCTTATTGGCATTGAACATGACGTGCACCGCAAGATGCTCGTCATATTCGCTGACGGCTTCGCGAACCTTCTGAATCTGATCCCCTGAAACCACGTCGCCGACATGGACCGGCAAACGGCTGAGCAGTTCGCCGCGGACCTGGTCGGAAAGACCGATCACGTTGATGTTGCGTAACGTCCCCTCGTTCGGCACAGGCATACGCGAAGGAACGCCGCCCACGATTCCACCAATTACGCTGCCCCGCACACCATCGGGAACGCCTCCCACCACTCCACCCGTTATGCCGCCAGGCACACCATAGACCACGCCTAGAGTCGTCGCGTTTTGCTTCGGCAATTCGAAAGCGATTCGGACCTGTCGCGATGCTCCCGCGGCATCCTTCGTGAAGTGCCAGTTGAGCACAGACTGGATGGAAGCCTTGCGCAGTTCATCGGGACCGCTGAGCACACTGGCGTCACTCACGTCGCCTTTGTCGTCCAGCTTCACCTGCACAACTACGGTGCCCTGGACGCCCTTTTGCAGGGCTTCCCGGGGGTAGGGCACCGATGAGCGGTGCATCAATTGAGCCCCGCTAAGTTCTACGGAAACGCCGGGGGCGTCGGCAACCAACTGCGGCTCGGCGGCGAGTGGGAAAGCGCCTGTGACGAACCAGCAGGCCGCGGCCAGCATTCCCAGCGAGGCTGTGAGAGCGGTAATCCACTTCGTTTTAGACATGCGAACCTCTTTCAAAATTGAAACTACTCTTTGCTTCAGATGGCGTTTGCGCAGAAATAGCGGCGCGGGCGCCAGGTCGAGTTGCGGATGGGCGCCGGCCATGGCAAGCAGCGCGTCCACATACTCGTCGCTGGCTTTCGTCATGTCGATCACCTCGCGGTCCACCGCCTGCTCCCGCGTCAGTTGGATCTCGCCCAGCAGCCACCAGATGGCGGGATGGAACCAGAGGACCGCGCGGACCAGTTCTTCGGCGAGGGTGAACAGCCAGTCGCGCCGCCGGATGTGCAGCACTTCGTGGCAGAGAATAGCGTCGCGCTTGGCGGCGTCGAGATCCGGGAACTGCGGTGGCAGCAGGACCACCGGATCGAAAAAGCCGAAGGTCACTGGGCTCGCGATTTCGTCCGAAATGCGCAGGTCGGCCTCGGCGCCCCACGGAGACGCGGGTTCGAGCGGCAATGAATGGCGGCGATAACGGCTCAGCCGCCACATCCCGATCCCCAGCCAGATCAGCCGCCCAAATACTCCGAGCGCCAGCAGCAGCAGCGCGGTCTCACTGCGGGTGAGATGGAGTTTCGCGGTCGAGGCTGCCTGCGGCGCTACGCTCAGGATAGTGGTGGTGGCATCCACTCTGCCCGTGACTACCGATCGTTGCAGCGGCCGGACCAGCGGCAGCAGGACGCACGCCACCAGCAGCATGTGCCAGAAGAACAGCCGCGCGCGCGGCATCCGCAGGCGCAGAGCCGCGGGCAAAAAGGCCGCCAGCCCTACCAGCAGACCAACCTGCACGCTATAGGCCACCACGTTGTCCCAGAGCAGTCCTGTGCTCATGACTTCCTCCGCAGTCGCGCGATCTCCTCCAACTCCTCACGCGAGAGGTTGTGCTCCTCCACCAAATGCACCAGTAGGGGCTCGGCCGACCCGTTGAAGACGCGATTGACGAACTCCTTCACCATCGCGCCGATCACCTGTCCCTTGGGCTGTGCGGGGCGGTACACATAAGCACGCTCCGCCTGGTTCTTCTTGAGATACTTCTTCTGTTCCAGGATCTTCATCATGGTCATCACCGTGGTGTAGGCCACCTTGCGGTGCTCTAGCAATGCCTCGTAGACATCGCGGACGGTTACGCTGTCGCGCTCCCAGACCACCTTCATGATTTCCAGCTCCTGCCCGGTTAGGGTAGTGCTTCGACGTCGCATACTAATTTATTAGTACTAAACGGCGGCGATGTCAAGCGGTATTTCGTGTGGCGGCCGATTTAGGCGGGGCGGCGCGCTGGCGGCGGGGGTGGGCAGCAATCCGGAGCGCATGCCGCCGGCTCGGGTCCTGCGATCAGTTCCAGGAACATCCGCACCATCGCGGGATGCAAGCCGGCCGACCCGGCGCGGACGAAGTTCAGGCCCAGCGTTTCGCACAGAGCCTTCGCTTCCACATCCAGGTCGTAGAGCACTTCCATGTGGTCGGAGAGGAAGCCTATGGGCGATACCACGACATCCGTCACACCGTTTTCCGACAGCCGGCGGAGATGCTCCAAAATGTCGGGCTCGAGCCACGGCTGCGTGGGTGGTCCGCTGCGGCTCTGCCACACCAGGTCCCATTCTTCGTGCCCGGCCAGGGCCGCCACTGCGCACGACGCTTTCACCAATTGGTCCTCATAGCGGCAGGAATCGGCCATCGCGCGCGGTATGCTGTGCGCGGTGAAAACCAGGCGGGCATGGCGGCGCCGATCCTCGGGAATCTGTGCCAGTGCGACCCGGACGCGGTCTGCGTTGGCCTCCAGAAAAAGCGGGTGATCGCTGAACGGCGGCAACTTGACGATTTCGGGAGCGCCTTCGCCCACAGCCGCGCGCGCCGCGACGATATCCTCAATGTACTGGCGGCACGACGAGTAGGAAGAGTACGCCGACGTAGCGATGGCCACCGCGCGCCTCACGCCGTCGGCCTTCATCTGACTCATCGTGTCGGCCAGCATGGGGTGCCAATTGCGATTGCCCCAATAAATCGGCAGCGTGGTCCCGGCGCGCAGGGCGTCGATCAGGCCGCGGCAGTAATCGTTAATGGGAGTACGCCCACCGAAGTGGTAGTAGTGTTCGGCGACAGCCAGCAGCCGCTCCCGCGGCACGTTTCGTCCGCGCAGCACGTTCTCAAGAAATGGGATGACGTCTTCGCGGCGTTCCGGCCCGCCGAAGGAGACGATGAGGATGGCGTCGTATGGCACCTCCCTATGATGCCGCAGAGCCGGCGGTACAATAAACTCCGCATGGACTCGCCGGCTACCCTGGTTCACCGCTTCGTCGCCTGCATCAATGCTGCCGACGTTCCGGGCCTCACCGCGCTGATGACGGAGGACCACCGTTTCGTCGACGCCACCGGCGCCGTGCACGCGGGTCGCGAGCAGATGACCGCCGGATGGATCCAATACTTCGGCATGGTCCCGGATTACCGCATCGAGATCGAGAGCGCCGTGGAGCAAGGCGATGTGGCGGCGGCATTCGGCTGGGCCGCTGGCTCGTTTAAAGGGGAACCGGGAAAATCGTGGAAGTTTCCGGCCGCCTTCCGGCTTGCTGCGAAGGACGGCCTGGTCGCCGAATGGCGTGTGTACGCTGATATCGAGCCAATGCTGCAGAGCATGGGCGTCCGCCGATTTTGAACCGCCGCCCCACACCGCTGTGGTGCGATAATCTGAGAGTCAGGTCTCAAATCATGAAGTTCCGACTAATCCTTGCATCTATAACTCTGCCCATTTTGGCCCTCGCGGCTGATGGGCCGGCATCATCGTCCGGCCTCGATACAGCCGCGATGAATAAATCCGTCGACCCTTGCGTCGATTTTTATCAATACGCCTGCGGGAACTGGATCGCCAGCAACCCTTTGCCCTCCGACCGCTCGCGCTGGGGACGCTTTAACGAATTAAGCGACCACAACGAGCACGTACTTCTGGACATCATTCAAGGCGCAGCGGTGACGCGCGCCGGACGCAGTTCCCTGGATCAGAAAATCGGCGACGCCTTCGCGAGTTGCATGGACACAGCCGCCATCAATAAACGTGGCATCGCGCCCATCAAACCGGAGCTTGATGCCATCAACGGCATGGCCGGCGCCCCGGACATCGTAGCGGAAGTGGCGCGCCTGCACCGCCAGGGCGTCGGAGTGCTGTTCGGTTTTGCCGCCCAGCCGGACGCCAAGGACTCCAACAAAACCATCGCCAGCCTGGGGCAGGGCGGCCTGTCGCTGCCCGATCGCGAGTATTACCTGAAGACCGACCCGAAGAGCGTGGAGATTCGCCAGCATTATCTGGAGCACATGACGAAGATGTTCCAGCTTGCCGGGGATTCCGCTGAGACGGCCGCCGCCAAGGCCAAGGCCGTGCTCGAGTTCGAAACCACGATCGCCAAGGTGTCGGCGGATCGCGTTGCCATGCGCGACCCCAACAAGCGCTACCACATCACGACGCGCAAGGACCTGGCGGCGATGGCTCCCGAGTTCGATTGGGAGACTTACTTCAAGCTCACCCACGCGCCGGCATTCGAGACGTTGAACGTAACCGGACCGGATTATGTGAAGCAACTGGGCGCCGCGCTGCCCCAACAGAGCATCGACGCCTGGAAAGCCTACTTCGAGTTTCACCTGCTGCGCGCGCGCGGCAATGAGTTGACCGACGCCTTCCAAAACGAAGTGTTCGACTTCTGGCAGCGTACCCTCTCAGGCGTGAAGGACCAGCGTCCGCACCAGTACCGTTGTGTACAGGTTGTGGATCGTCAACTGGGCGATCTGCTAGGCCAAAAGTACATCGAACTGGCTTTCGGCGCCGACGCCCGGGCGCAGATTACGCAATTGGTAGACCACTTGGAGAAGGCGCTGGGCGAGGACATCAAGCAACTGGATTGGATGACCGACCCTACCAAGAAGGCGGCCCTACTGAAGCTGCAGGCCATCACCAACAACGTGGGCAATCCGAAGACGTGGCGGGACTATAGCAAGGTCACCATTGCGCGCGACGACTTCTTCGGCAACACCACGCGCCTGGCGGAGGTGATGTACCAGCAGCGCATCGACAAGATCGGCAAGCCCACCGATAAGACCGAGTGGGGTATGAGCACGCCCACCGTGAACGCGTTCTACAGCCCGCAGAACAACAGCATCAATTTCCCGGCGGGGATTCTGCAGGCGCCGTTCTTCGATCCGCGGCGCGACATGGCGATTAACTATGGCGGCGTGGGGGCGGTGATCGGCCACGAGATGACTCATGGGTTCGACGACCAGGGCCGCAAGTTCGATGGCGATGGTAATCTGCGCGACTGGTGGACGCCGGCCGACGGCGCCGAGTTCGAAAAGCGCGCCGCGTGCATCGCCAACGAATACTCCGGCTTCACAGCGGTGGACGATGTGAAGTTGAACGGGCGCCTGACGCTGGGCGAAAATTCGGCCGACAATGGCGGCCTGCGGGTCGCATATATGGCACTCGAAGACGCCCTGAAAGGAAAGGGCGAAGTGAAGGATGGGTTCACGCCCGAACAGCGCTTCTTCCTGGGCTTCGCCCAGATCTGGTGCGAAAACACGGCGCCGCAGGAAGTGCGCAATCGGGCCATGACCGATCCGCATTCGCCCGGCCGCTATCGGGTGGATGGCACCCTGCAAAATATGCCCGAATTCTCCAAGGCATTCTCCTGCAAAGCGCCTCAGCCGATGGTCAGCGCCAACGCCTGCCGCGTCTGGTAGCCGTGACGCCGGCGGTCTTGCCGCCGGCGTTTTCCCCGCCTCTAGCGGAGCGGATGTTCTATAATAGGCAAAGAGGTTGCTTTATCCTTATTTACCGCCCCGCCGCAGTGCTCTGCGTAACCTTGGGACTGTTTTTCGTCTCTTGCAACCATGCCCAGAATCCCCAAAAAGTAAGCGCGCCGATCGACCGTCTCGCCGTTCCGACCCCTCGCGATCGCTACGCCGATGACTTGGCACGGCTCTTGGCCGGGTTGCCATCGCGCCCCGGCAGCCAGTTCGCCGAATTGGAACAGCAACCCGCCTGGATCAAGCACCGCAAACAGTTGGACAGTGCCTGGGACCACATCGAGGAGACATCCCTTCCCTCCATGCGCGCCTTCCAAAGCCAGGAATTGCGGGCGCCGTCGATTGTCAAAGCGCCAGTCTTCTACCCATTTAGCGGACCGGATGCCCTCATGGTCACGATCTTCTTCCCCGACAATCCTTCTTATGTGATGGTAGGCCTGGAGCCGGCCGGGACCCTCACATCCCCGGGGCAGATCAGGCGCAAGAACCTGGAGAACTACCTCGCCAGCACTCGGACGACGGTCGCATCGGAGCTGGGACGCAGTTTTTTCATCACACGGCAGATGGATCGCCAGTTTCGCGGCCAGGTAACCGACGGGCTTTTCCTGCCGATTATCGAGCTATTGGTTCGCTCCCGCCACACCATCCTGGGCTATCGCTATGTCCGGCTGGACGACACCGGCCAGATCATCGAGCGCCGCACAGACTACCATGCGCCGGGCTTAATCGGAAACAAAGGCATCGAGATCGATTTCCTGCGCGACGACGACCAGTCCGTTCACAAGCTGCTATACCTCTCGGTGAACCTATCCGACAAAAGTCTCAAGGACAACAAGCCATTCCAGACGTTCCTGGCCGATCTCAAAGGAACTGCCACACTTCTCAAGGCGACGTCCTACATGGTGCACAAACCGGAGTTCTCGATCATCCGCGGCCAGGTGCTCTCCAAGAGCGTTGCCCTATTGCAGGACGACTCCGGTGTGCCCTACCGCTTTTTGGCCGCGCCGCCGTGGACGGTCCAATTGTACGGCACATACATTCGGCCCTACGGCAGTTTCCGATACCTCGCGCAGTCCGATTTGCGGAAGGCCTATCTAGGCTCGGGCACGAAGCCGCTTAATTTCCGAATCGGCTACGGCTACGGAAAAGTCTCCTCCAACCTGCTGTTCGCCCGCAAGCCAGATTGAGCTTGCCGATACCCTACCGCTTTTTCTTGGACTTCCGATGCCTGGGTGTCTCGACCGCAGCCTGACTCTGCGCCGCCTGTGGGCGAGCCTCGCCGCCTAACTTGCTGAGGATCCGATCCTGGATCCAGTGCTCGTCCCACCACTCGCGCGGATTGATCTGCACGCCATCGATCTGCATCCCGAAATGGACGTGCACGCCTCCCGCCAGCCCGGTCTCCCCGGCGATCCCCATCTTCTGGCCCTTCTCTACCAGATCGCCCACCTTCACGTCTATCTGCCGCATGTGGCCGTAGAACGATTGCAGCGCATACCCGTGGTCCAGCACCACGCAGTTGCCGTAGATCCCCAGGTCGGAAGCATAAACCACGCGCCCGTCGTTAGCCGCGCTCACCGGACCGTTGGCCACATCCGATAGATCGAAGCCAAGGTGCGCCTGCTGGTCGATCTTCTTCCCGTTGTAGATCCAATTGCGCACGTCGGCGAAATTCGCCTCTTCCTTGCCCCAGTGAATGAATGGCCCATTCCACAGGATCTTCTCTTCCGTCTTCAACCGCAGGTCGGAAAGCTGCTGATTGTTTTTCTTGCGGAGCTCGCCATTGATGTATTGGAAGCGCGTCACCAGGTCTTTCCCCGGCGCGATTTGCCCGGTGGGGTCCACCGAGTTCACCAGTTTTTCCATCAGCGCCTGCTTCACTTCGAAATCGCGCACGCGAAATTTCTTGGGGAATAGCTTGAACCAGAAATGGGCGGTCGCCTCCGTGCCTGCCAGATTGCGCGCGTAGACCAGAGGAGTCACGTCGGGCGGCAGATCCCACGAGTAGGCGAACATCGCGAAACGCTGGTTGGGATCCTTGCCGGGCAGAGGGAAGCTTCGGAAAGTGTTGTTGCCCACTTTCACCCCGGCCTCATTCCATGAGCCGCTGAGCGTCATCGTCACCAGTTCCATGCCGCCCTGATTGATGTAATGTTGATCGCCGTCCGCCACCACGCGCGGCGGCGCCAGCACCACGTCGACATCCGCGGCGGCCGTGTCGGTACTGCCGCGCATGTCGTTCGACACCGCCTCCACCACAAGCCGCGCCTTCCCTTCCTTCAGGTTCGGCGCCTTGTTTTTGCCCGCTTCGAACGCGTAGGTCTGGTCCGATTTGCCACTCAGGAAGACGCGGCGCGAGGGCACGGTCTGCTCCATCAGCGGATAGCGCGTGCCGTTCTGTTCCAGATAGGCGGCCACGCTTCTCACGCCGTGTGGATTCGCCACGCGAACGCTCACAGGAGTGCTGATCCCCACCGATTTCACGGGAGATAGCGTCACGGTGGAATGGCCCGACCGTAGAAACAGGGCGATCGTTCCCACGACCACCAGACAAACCACAATAATGATTGCTTTCACTTTACTTTTTCACCCAGGAATCGATCCAGTCGATTACGGTGCGATACCACAGCAGGCTGTTCTGCGGCTTCAACACCCAGTGCCCCTCGTCGGGAAAAACCAATAGCTTTGACGGCACCTTCTGCAACTGCAATGCCGTGAAAAGCTCCAAACCCTGCTCGTACGGCACACGAAAGTCCAGCTCTCCATGCACCACCAGCGTCGGCGTGTGGAAGTCCTTCACGTAACTGCTCGGCGACATTTTCTGATACTCCTCGGGCTTGTCCCAAGGAGTGCCGCCATTCTCCCACAGCGGGAACCACAACTCTTCGGTCGCGCCGAACTCGCTTGTCATATCGTAGACGCCATCGTGCGTCACCAGCGCCTTGAAGCGCTGTGTGTGGCCCAAGATCCAATCGATCATGTAGCCGCCGTACGACGCGCCGGCCGCGGCCATGCGGCTCGCGTCGGCATAGGGCATGCGCGCCACCACGTAGTCGGCCACCGCCATGATGTCGTCGAACGGCTTGCCGCCCCAATCGGTGTTAATCTCGTCGATGAACTTTTGTCCATAGCCGGTGGACCCGCGCGGGTTCGGCATCACGACAACATAACCCGCCGCTGCGAACACCTGCGGGTTCCAGCGATACGACCAGGCATGTCCCCAGAAGCCCTGCGGCCCGCCATGAATGAGCATCACGACCGGATATTTGCGGCCTTCCTGAAATCCATAAGGCTTGACGACGAAGGTATGGACCATCGCGCCGTCCGGCGCCTGCACCTGAATCTCCTCCGGCACGGTGAGCTGAACGCTATTCAGCGCCAGGTCGTTCAGGTGCGTGAGAGCCGCCGGCGCGCCGCCCGTGGATGCGGCGCGATAAATCTCCACCGGCGAAACCGCGCTCTGCATTGTGTAGACCATCGTCTTGCCGTCATGCGTCAACTGCATGTCGTCGAGTTCGCCATCGCCGCCCGCCGCCGTACGCACCTCGCCGCCGTTGACCGAGATGAGCTGGATAGCCTGCCGCCCGCGGTCCGTCGTGGTGAAGAACAGCGACCGCGAATCGGGCGCCCAGGTGAAGCTGTTGACCCAACGGTCCAGGTTTTCCGTGAGATTGATGAGCCGCCCCGTGGTCCGCTCCAGGACCATTAGCCGCCAGCGATCGCTTTCATAGCCGGCGCGAGATTGTGCGCGCCACGCCAGGTACTTGCCGTCGGGCGAATATAGCGGGCTGGAATCGGCGCCGGGTGTGCTCGTGATCTTCACTGGCTGCCCGCCGGCAATCGCGACCACGTAGAGGTCGGCATTGGTGCTGGTAGCCGGCACAGGGTCGGAGTTCATCGAGTAGCAGACTTCCTTGCCGTCGGGCGAGATGTCGTAATCGTCGGGCCCGCCCAGGGAAAACGGCGGGACGTCGCGATTGCCCGGAGTCAGATCCTTTGCCGGTCCGCCTCCCAGTGGCGTCACGAAGAGATGGCTCCGCCGCTTGGTCTGCCAGCCGGTCCAGTGACGATACAGCAGTTCGGTGTAGATGCGAGCCTTCGATTTATTGCTCTCATCGGCGTCCAGCAACTTCTTATTGCAGGCATCGTCGCCGCCGCAGTCCGGATAGACCGCACTGGTGAACAGCAGGTTCTTGCCATCGCGCGAAAAGACCACGCCGTCGGCTTCGGTGGAAAGCGTCGTCACCTGTTTGGCGTTGCCGCCATCCGGGTCCATCAGCCAGATCTGCGAGGAGCCTCCGCGATCGGAGATATACGCGATGCGCTTGGAATCGGGCGACCAGCGGGCGCGCTGATTGACCCGCCCGTCCTGCGTGATCTGTTTTGGCGAGCCGCCCGAAAGCGGCACAATCCAGATCTGCTGCGGCTTGCGGTTCGCGTCCACATCAACGGTCTGGACGCCGAACGTGACCCACTTGCCATCGGGCGAAATCTGCGGGTCGCTCAGGCGCTGCAACTCCATCATCGCGGAGGCAGTGAAAGGCCGCTTCTGCGCGAAAGCGATCGCGGCGAAGGCGAGAACCAGGATGAAGCAGCGGCGCATACCTGGATTGTAACGCTCTCACTCCGCCGGATCGTCGGATAAAGTGGGAGAAGCGTGTCTTATCGGGAGGCTTGCCTGTTCGGATGGTCCATCGCCTGGCGTCAGCTCCTGTGGAGTGCGGCGATGGGAACTCCGCTGGCGATGGCCATCCGGTTGGTCTTCGAATTTCGATCCCTCGCGTTCGGCATCGCGTTCTACTCCGTCTTCGCGCTTTTGATGATGCTGGTGATCTTACCCTGGTCCATTCGCGCCGCGGTGTCGAAAGTCTTCCCCGACTTCCGTCTCCGGGTGACAAGGCCGGCCACGTCGAGACCCTGACCTACACCGATGCAGTGCAAATATCGCTTCTGGCAATGATCGTTTCGATGGTGCTGGGTGGGCTGTATTCTCTGATCGAATTCCCGAGCGTGCGGCTCGGCTTGCTGGCGGAAGTCCCGCTTGTGCTGCTGGTGATCTACCCTGCTATCGCAGAGGCTGCGGTGTACGTCCGCTATCGCGGCTTTCGACTACTAGTGGAGCGGGGGTAGCGGGTATGCGGCTTTGCTCTGCTCCGGTGACGTCGAGACTGTTGCGAAAATGACAGCGCCGGCGAAGTGGACTTACTCCACGGGCCACATGCCACGTATACGGATAGCGCTTTGTCCGTGTGGCTGAGTCAGCGGTTGGCGGCGACCAGCCGGCTTCCGTGGCTCCAGCCTATGGTCTTGAGATGACCGAGATCAGCGCCGCGCGTCAAGCATTTTGAGACACCCGGCATGGGAATTTACTAACTTTCTTTCTTTGTCTTTTCATTGGGGACGGTCTGTTGATCCGAACCGCCTCGGGCAGCGGCAACGGTTTGGGCGGTCGCCGAACGAAGCGGTCCGGGGGGCTAATAGGCCGCATCGAGCACGATCTGGCGACGAGCCAGCACAAGGAATCGGAAGCATCCAGCGTCGCTGAACTCGCGGCCGATCCGCACTTTCTGGAATGAGATCGTCTTAGCGGCTGTGGTTTTGACGGCATGCTTCGCCTCCACAACCGGCATCGTCTAGCAATATCAGCCGCTGAGTTTTTGGCGAGCCGTCGCCGTGTCGGCGGCCTGCCGCCACCCGTCCCCCAAGATATACTCACGTCGGAGGCGTAAATGCGATGAGAGGTATCCCGACCACCATTGCCGTTCGCGTGATCGCGCGCGACGGCAAGTTCCTTGGCGACGATATCGGCGGGGCCCAGATCACGGTGCGAGACGCGCACACTCGGGAACTCCTGTCGCAAGGCATTACCTCGGGAGGATCCGGCCCCAATGGATGCGACGGCGTGATGTGTGTCCGCTTGCGGCGCGGCGAACCGATCCCCACGACGGGCGCGTCGGTCTTGAATGTGACTCTCGATCTCGACGGCCCCCGGCAGATCGAAGTCACTGCCTATGGGCCGCTCGCTGCAAGAGGGTCCGCCAACACCGTATCCGCCACTCAGTGGGTCTATCCCGGCAAGAACATCACGGCCGGCGATGGCTTTCTGCTCGAACTCCCCGGCCTGATCGTCCAAATCGTTGACCCACCCACGCACTTCGCCCCGCAGGTCCTACAAGAGTTGCACATCCACGCTAATGTGGCCATGATGTGCGGTTGCCCCATCGAGGTTCCCTTGGCCTTCACTAAAATCCCGCCCGCCAATGCGCCCGGCCAATTCACGGGTACCTGGATACCACCCGCAGCAGGTGGCATTTTCGAAATCATGGTGTACGCCTACCAGTCATCCACCGGCAACACAGGGGTCGACGTGGCCACCCTGGTCGCGCCGGCCCGAGCTTAGGCGCGGCGGATTCAGGCACGAGATGGCACAGACTCACTCGATTTAGTCGGTCGTATTCGCACCCGTTTGTTTGGTCTTGAGCAGCGAGATACCAAACAGGAGCAGCATGCCCGCCAGCGTGGCAGTCCCCCAGTAAGAGAGAGCAGGCACAGGGGCAGCACCGGTGGGGAAGCTGACGGCAAGGCAAGAACCACCGTTATTATTCGTGTAGCAAAGTGACCCCGGGAATTCGATATTCACGTTGGTCGAAGTCGCCTGAAAATCCGTGCTGGCGCCAGGATTCAGCGTGAGAGAGGTGAAGCCAGTGGTGTTCGCGAAGAAGGTGCTGGGCCCCGGACCGAGGAGTTGTAGGGGGGCGCCGCTACCGGTAATGCAAAAAAACTCCTCAACCCCGATCGGAACATTGGGAACAGTCAGGGCCCCAGGGCTTACGGTGCCGATTGAGCTGGGAACGGTGCAATTCGAGTTGGAAGACATGAAGAAACTAGATATGTTCCCATACGACCCCGGAAATACAACGGTCGCCGTGTCGCCTGGACTCAGGGAGTTGACCAGCCCGTTGGCGCCCAGAATGGGAACAGTGTTGGTGGCGAAATCGGTTATTTCCGCCGAGATTGCGATGGCGCTCAGCACTGCCGTAAGCGAGCCTCCAAGGAATTTTGCGCCGTTCGAAGGCGGAGCGAGATCGATGAACTGGATCGCGCCGACGAAAACTGCCATGACTCCGGAGTCGCTGGCAAACTCCGGGAAGGACACCGGCGAGGCGTCGACCCCGATTGCCTGCATGGTCAGGGGCAATGCGGCGGCGATGGGAGTGATGGTCTGTAGGGCAGTGGCGCCGGCTACGGTATAGGTCCCCAGCGTGATTGTTTGGGTTGCGGATACATTAGAGGTCGCCACCGCAAAGGTAGCGGACTGGGAGCCTATGCCGCCGCTGGTGAGAGTAAAGGTCGCTGCGGAACTAGTCAGAGCAGGCGCCGTCGCAAACTGGAATCCGGACGGCAAAGTCACGGTGAAGCTGGACCCGATGGTAATAGTCGAAGTCGCTGCATAGATGGCTTTGCCGGCAGGGACCACCAGCACGCCGTTGGCAAGCCGCACTTTTGCGGCGTTGTAATCGACCACTTGGCCGGAAATGGTACCGGCCCAACTTGCAGATACGCAGACTACGAGAGTTACCGCCAGGACAACCGCGTTCGCCGATCTGTCCATCTTTTTTTGGAGCCCTTTTCTTGCGCCACAACGGGCGCTGAGTTTTATTTTCTTTTGCATCCTAACATGTATTCAAGCTTGCGGACCTAAGAATTTGGCTCGCCGTAATTCGCCCGCATGGTAAATATGTGAGGGAGCTTATCCTTGGTGAAGGGGCTGTAAATCAAGAGTGATGGACGCCATCAATGGAGCGCTGCTGGTGTAGAATCCCTGTAGCGCACCATGCTTATGTGTCCTGGAATTCGCTCTGGCGATACTTGGAAAGCTCCTAACATTACGAACCCGTGAAAGGAGAATTGCGCCGTGCTAAAGCTGATAGCGATCGTTGTGCTGCCGATAGCAGCACTCTGCCAGTCTTTCAATAGCATCGATCTCGGGCCGGCCCGAACGTCGGATCAGTGGACGAGCACAGGCATTTTGCCAGACGGGCGCGTGGAGTGCCGCAACGCCACGCTTCGGAAGCTGATAGCAGCGGCATACGATGTCGATGTCGAAATGGTTATTGGCGGCCCTGCGTGGCTGGACACGGAACGCTTCGACTTGAGCGCAAAAACCGCGGGTGCATCCAGGGACAACCTTCTGAAACTGGTCCAGAGTCTCCTGAGTTCACGTTTCCAGCTCACGCTGCGCCATCAGCTTCAAACCTCGCCGGTGTACCAACTGACCGTAGCCAAGGACGGTCCGAAACTCAAACCTACGACGGGGTCGGACAAGGGCTGTCCGAGGGCCGACGGCGCCCCAGGACAACTCCACCTTGCCTGCAGCGATTTCACTATGGCGGACCTGGCCGATCTGCTGCCGCGCGTCGCTGGAGGATACTTGCAGTTCGATGTGCTCGACCGAACGGGATTCTCAGGCGCCTTCGATTTTCCGCTGGACTGGATGGGAAGGGGGCCGTACGATGCTGCCGTCGCCAGACAGGCCGCGGGCGCGCCCAAGGACCCGATGGCGGTTTCGATTTTCGATGCCGTCGCCAAACTTGGCCTGTCGCTGGACAAGGGTGAGCTTTCGAAGACCGCTTACATCGTGGAAAAAGCGGAGCGTCTCACAGGCGCGGAGCAGACGTCCAAGCCTGCCTCGTTGACCGCCGCGCAGACGGCGGCCGTGGATGATTACGTTACGCAAGAGATGGGCCGGGAGCACATTCCGGGCGTCGCTTTGGGCATCTATAGCCGCGGCGAAATCCTGCTTGCGAAGGGTTATGGACTCAGCAATGTCGAACTGAATGTGCCAGTGAAGGCTGAGACGATCTTCCAGTCGGGCTCGGTCGGCAAACAGTTCGTTTCCGCCGCGGTGATGATGCTGGTGGAAGAGGGCAAGGTCGGGCTGGACGACAGCATCGTGAAGTACTTTCCCAATGCGCCGGAAAGCTGGAGGCCCATCCTGATCAAGAACCTGCTATCGCACACCTCGGGCCTGGCCGAGTATGAATCGCCCGAGAGGACCGGCCCCAAGGGGCCGTTCTATATGCGGCTGGACTATACCGAGGACCAACTGGTGAGCAAGATCGAAGAAATGCCGATCGAGTTCAAGCCCGGCGAGAAATGGAATTACCGCAACACGAATTACGTGCTACTGGGCGTGATGATCCACAAGGTGACGGGAAAGCACTACTCCGATTTCCTGCAGGAGCGGATCTTCCGGCCCTGGCACATGAATGCCACTCGCCTCATCAGTGAGACGGACATCATTCCGAACCGCGCGTCGGGCTACACACAGACTCGCGGTAAGCTGCATAACCAGGAATGGGTGTCACCGACGTTGAATTCCACCGCCGATGGGACGCTGTATTTCAACGTGCTCGATCTGGCCAAGTGGGATGAGGCGTTGTATGGCGCCAACCTGCTCCGCCAATCCAGTCTGGATCGCCTGTGGACGGTGTTCCCTCTCAGCGACGGCAAGCCGAATCCCGCTCACTACGGTTTTGGATGGGAGATGAACGCGATTAACGGGCACAAGATGATCGAACACGGGGGCGCCTGGCAGGGCTTCACCTGCGCCATCGCGCGGTTTGTGGACGACGGCTTAACGGTGGTGGTACTAACCAATCTTGCAGGCGCACGGCCTGGTGTGATTGCGCACACCGTGGCAGGGCTGGTGAATCCGGGTTTGAAAGCGGCGCCGCCTAGGGAGCATAAGGAGATTACGATCAACTCGAAGCTGCTGGATGGCTATACCGGCAAATATGAACTCAGTCCCGGCTTCATTCTGACGATTACCCGTGAAGGCGATCATCTGAATACTCAGGCTACCGGGCAGGGGACGACGCCGATATTTCCCGAGAGCGACCGCGACTTCTTCGTGAAGGCCTTCGACGCCCAGATCACGTTCGTTACCGACAGCAGCGGTCGAGCCACGGAAATCATTCTGCACCAGAATGGCGACCATAGCGCCAAGCGCGTGGAATAAGTGACGCGCTCCGGACGCTGTCATCGAGGCCGCGCGGGTGGAATTCTATTCGGCGCCCACCAATTCCGTGAGCTGCATCATGAGATCGTCGAGCGCTTTCGACTGCGCGGCTAATTCCTCGGCTGCCGCGGCGCCTTCCTCGGCGCTCGCAGCCGTCTGCTGGGTGACTTGCTCCATCTGGGCAATTGCCTTGGCGATCTGCTCGGTGCCTTGCGCCTGTTGCGCACTGCCCGCGCTAATCTCGTCCACCAGAATCTTCACCTTAGCCGCTTCACCGACGATCGCATGAATCACTTCCGACACCTGGTCGACTTTGGACTTGCCATCACTGGATTTGGCGATGGATCCCTCGATGAGTGCGGCAGTATCTTTGGCTGCCTGCGCGGAACGATGCGCGAGGTTGCGAACCTCATCCGCCACTACGGCGAAGCCCATTCCCGCTTCCCCGGCCCGCGCGGATTCCACCGCGGCATTCAGAGCCAGGATGTTCGTTTGAAACGCGATCTCGTCAATGGTTCTAATGATGTTGGAGATTTTTCCGCTCTGCGCATGAATCTCCCCCATCGCTATTACGGTTTGATCCAAGGAACGGTCGGCATCTTCGAACCGGGCCTGCGACTGATGAACCAACACGGCCGCCTCGCGACTCATTTGGGAACTCTTTCCGGCCATGGCGTTCACCTGAGTGCTTGACGCAGACGTCTCCTCAAGTGAAGCTGCCTGCTCCGATGCTCCCTGCGCCAACCGCTCGCTAGATGAAGAGACTTGACCCGCAGCGCTGGAGATCTGCCGTGCGGCACGACCCAATTCCGACGCCGTCGTCTGCAGTTTCCGCGTAGCTCGCCGCATGATGTAACTCACGACGCTCCCAAGGCCTAAGCAGCAGAGCAATCCTGCCACCAGCACGACCGTCGCGGTGCGGCGCATTCCCGTGGCTTCTGCAATCTGCTCCGAATCCAGGCCATCCTGAGCCTTGATCAACTCGTCGAGCGCCGCAATGATCTTCCCCCCTGCCGCTACCAGATGCGTTCGGTCATATTCAGTCGCTTGGGGCACTTGACGGGATGCCAACAGCTTCCGCACCTCCAGTTGGTATGTCCGGTACTCCTCAACAGCCCCTCGAATCCGGTCCATCAGCTCTCTTCCGCGGTCGGAACGGAGAAGGGGTCTGAGCAGATTGATCTGGTCCGTTGACGCGGTCATCGCCTTGTCATAGGCATCGCGGCACTTGGTCACCTGCCCATCGTCTTTAATCGTGGAGAAGAGCAGCAATCCCCGCTCCTGCAAACGGAAGGTAAAGATCTGCGCGCGTAGATCCGCCACCATGTTCGCCTGACGCACAGACAAGCTGTAGGCTCGATCTATCCTGTTACCTAAGTTCGTTATGTGCCACCAGCCGCTTCCGCCAACCAGAGAGCAAGCCGCAATCATCCCGGCGATTGATAGCCCTATCTGCTTACCGATATTCAAGTCCGAAACACCTCAAATGCCATATCGGCTGTTGCTAAGAAAACTTCACGGCTAAAAACGAACACAGATGCGGGTATTCGGGCTTGGACTGTCCCATTACCGGAGCTTTACGGGGCCACGGCGAACATCATCGATCACCTGACGCGCCGCTTCGATGACTGCCTCGGGAGCTTCGTAGATCAGTTCGCCTTCACTCTGGTTGACGGCCCTCTGCGTCCCTCGGGCTGACAATCCGGCTAACTCGATCTGCAGGTCGTTCCACACGCTTGGATATTCGGCCGCAACGGGCGCCTGACGCCCGCTTAAGGCGATCAACGGACGGTCGCTCAGGTTCCCCGCGCGCCTGGCCTCAGCGGCGCTCTGCTGCCAGGAGGCGATATCCTGCATGAGTGCGGCGCGGGCCTTCGCGGACTGGCTCAGGCTCCAGATGGTATTCCACTCTGTGGATGAAATCCCGGTGGGCGGGGCTGGCGGCGGTTTCTTCGGCGACCCTAGCCGATAGGCGCCAATTCCGTTCATGATCTGGGCGACGGCATCCTGTGAATGAAAAAAAAAACTCCGGCAGCCGTCCCATGTTTCCGTTGCCAGGCCGTGTTTTGATCATAAGGTCTGGATGAACCCCGTCGATAAACACGAACCCGGCAACCTCGTCGGGATAGTAGCCGGCGAATACGTGAGCGTCCAGCGCAGCCGACGATTCGGCCGCGAGCACATACGGCGGCGGCACTCCGGCTGCTTTCAGGAGAGCGTGCAGGTCCCGAGCCTGAGATGCGCTGTCGCGCGGGTAGGGCCCGACGTCGCTCCAGCCGGAGCCGGCCCGATCATACCAACAGGTCGTGCTGGTCTTTGCCAACTCCCTCGCAATCGATACCCAACCATAACCGGGCCGCGGGGAGCCGTTTTGGTACATTGCCTTCGGGTTGGTGTAGAGCAACCATGGCGCGCCCCTTTCCAGGATTACAGCGGGCTGCCCCACACCGGAGCAGTACAGATTGAGCGTCCGGCCGCCAATATCGACAGAGCGGCCGACTTGCGGAAGACGATCGCGATCGCGCGTACGCTGCACCTGCTCATAGACGACACCTGACACCAGGGCGAGTCCGAAGACGGCTGCTCCGATGATAGAGACCGCGAGGACCGCCGTTCGTAGTCGCATGTCTGTTTCGTTTTAGACTCCGGTCCGGATTCAAAGTTCCGAATGACGGCTCCCGGCAGCCTGAAAGGTTTGCGTCGTTGGAGGCATTAGGTGGGTATGAGGGCACTTTTGTGGCTGTTGCTCATGTCCGGCACTTGCGCTTGGGCGGATGAAGGCGCGGACCGGACAGCGATACAGCATGCCATCGCCAGACTGAATGAAATTCCACAAAGCGTCGAACTCTTTACTCCGGACGCGGATAGTCGTGCCGCGCTGGAACAACTGTGGAAAGGCAAACGACTGGCGTACAACCCGAGGTCGGAAATGCGCGATGCACTACCCTTATCCCCGTCCGATCGCCCCACAGTGACGATTTCGCATGAGCCGTGGGGCGAAGCAACGATCAACTTCCCGGGCAGGCGGCACTTCTTTCCAATCGAAATCGTCAACCCCAGAATTGAGAGCCGCACCATAAGGTTCATAACCACCGATGTGGCGTTGGCGGATGCTGCTTGTACCTATCAAGAAGACGGGACGACCCGAACGACGCCGTTGTTGCTGGTGATGAAGAAAGAGGGAAACGATTGGAAGATCGCGTCACTCCGCGTGCTGGCGCCCCGTTGAGTTCATTGCACGAAATCCCGCTTCGCTACGATGTATACCTCGTTATTCGATGCCTGCCTGCTTGAGCATGGCGAGGAACTGCGACTCGGTGCGGCGATCTATGGCTTCGGCCACCAGTTTCCCGTCGCGGTTGTAGAGAAAGCTTTTTGGAATTCCCTCTACGATGAACAACTTGTTCACCTGGCGGCCGGGATCGAGCAGGATCGGATAGGTGTACTTCTTTTCGGCGATGAAGGGCTGCACTTTCGCGATCTCCTCATCGGAAATGGCGAGGACTATGAGCCCCTGTGGCTTGAAGCGTTGGTAGAGGGCTTCCATGTCCGGCATTTCTCTACGGCAGGGTGGGCACCATGTGGCCCAAAAGTTGACCAGCACTACTTTGCCGCGGAGCTCCTTCAAACACCACGGGTGGCCCTGCAGATCATTGAGCGTGAAATCGGCCTTTTCGCGCTGCTGGTCCTCCGCTTCGAGTTTGGCCACAGCTTTGCGATACCCCGGAGTGTCGAGCGAAACTTCGACATGTTCGTAGCGGGAAAACCGGGCCAACGTCTCCTCGAACTGCGCATTGGGCGCGTCTCGCACCAACGCGGCCATGGTAGTAGCCACGATCTGGAGGGTGTCGTGGCCGGCATCGCCCTCGGTCACAAGATTACTCAGTCCGCCGATCAGCGCGAATTTGCCGGACCCTGCCGGCAATTCCTGGATCTGACGTGCGATCTGGGCTACCGACTTCGTCCATTCGGCATCGGGCAGGCTGCGCAGTTTACCCATCTGGCCGGAGATGGCTTTTTCCTGGTCGGACAAGGCGGGGCGCGTTTGAGCGTACAGCAAGGCCACCCCGGCTGACAAAACGACGGTGACGAGTAAGGACCGGCTGTTCATGGGTTAAAAGTAGCGCAAACGACGGGCGCGCGCCAGGGGGCATCCGATCCGCCATTCTTAGACATAATGATTCAGGAGTAAAACCATGGCATCCGCTCAACCACCCGATCCCACCGTCTGGCCGGCGCTCACCAGACTCATCCAGGCCACATCCGTGGAAGCCGCCGCGGAGGTGGTGCTCCAGAACCCCGCGCTGCTTACGGAACAGGCAGACCAGTTTGCTTCCGTTCTGGTGGAAACCGCGTATGAACAGCCGGACCTGGACTTACGGTGGAAGGCCAATTGGGTTAAAGACTTTCTCTTTGTATGCAGGCGGCACGGGGCGAAGGATGCGGTCCGCTACTCCATGAAGATACCCGCCAATCGGATAACGCGGCTGAGCGCTCTGTGGGATCAGTTGAATGCAGCCTATCTTTCGAAATCCCAAACCGACCTGCAGCGCGGTTTGGAACTTTGCGACAAGGCTCTCGCGTTAGTTTATCGCGAGTCCGAATCGAGCCTGTGGGCCCAGTTAAAAGCGAAGCGTGGTTCCCTGCTGATTCGGATCGAGGGTCCAGGAAGAGAGGAGCGCTTTGAACAGGCGATTAGTATGTTTCTGGAGGCGGCGGCCGAGGTGGACCCAAAGACATCGGCGCATGAGTGGGCACAATACCAGGACACGCTTGCGGTGTTCTACCTACAGCGGCCCACAGGCGCGAGGGGAGAGAACGCCGAACTGGCTATCGCAAGCTGCACACGCGCCCTCCAGGTATTTACCAGGGAAGATGACGAGGAGAATTGGGCGGACGTCATGAACAGCCTGGCGGCGGCGTACGCACAGCGAACCGGAGGGATTGAGCAGGACAATCTGGAACTGGCCAGAACTTACTGTTTGCAAGCGCTGGAAGTAAGAACATTTGAGGCCTCCCCGAACAAGTGGGCGGAAAGCATGAGCACGCTTGGCGGCATTTTGTATCGCCGGCACACGCCGGATCGGACCCGCGACATAGAGCAGGCGATTCAGGCTTATGACTTTGCTCTTAGCGTCATTACTAAGGAAAGGGATGCGCGGCGCTGGGCCAGCATGCAGAGCTCTCTTTGCGCGATGTATTGCGATCGGATCGCCGGCGACCGTGCGCAAAACCTGGAGACGGCGATTGAGGCGGGCAACGCCGCACAGCAGGTTTTCCCACGGGCAAGGGACTCTCGAACCTGGGGAGATACTTCCCTCAATCTGGCGAGGGCTTACCTGGTGCGTAGCCAGGGAAACCGAACGGAGAACCTCCAAGAGGCGATTCGGCAGGCGAACGGCGCACGCGAGGTATTTCCGCAAGACCAGTTTCCGCGGGAATTCAAAGACGCGACCCACTACCTGGCGAAAGCCCTCCGCGATCTTCCATCGGGCGACCGCATTGCGAACCAGGAGGAAGCGATTCGTCTTCTGGAATCTTTGAAGGCGCTGATCAGCCGGCAGGATGAGCCTGAGAGTTGGGGCGACCTGATGGACGATCTGGGTGTTGCTTACGCGGACCGCATATCGGGAGACATGGCGCAGAACGTCGAGACGGCGATAGAGCACTTTTCCCGTGCGCTCGAAGTCAGGACGCGCGATAAGGCCCCCATCCTCTGGGCCGGCGCCACGGACAATCTGGCGAGCGCTTATCGTGTACGCATTGTGGGGGATCGCACGGAGAATATCGAGCGCGCCGTTACTCTCTTTCAGGATGCGCTTGAGGTGAATACGCGAGGGGCCAACGTGGAGGACTGGGCCACCGCGACCATGAATCTAGCGACCACGTACACGAACCGAGTGCGGGGCGACCGTAACGAGAATCTGGCGACGGCCATCCGTCTTTATGGCGAGGTGCTGAGCTACCGTACTCCGGACAAATATCGGCGCGAGTGGGCCACGGCTATGATCAACCTGGCAACGGCACATAGCGACAGCGAAAGAGCCATTGGCATTTACAAACAGTTGCTGGAGGTTCTGGATGCCGCGAAGGATCCTGAGTTTTGGCCGACCGTGCAGACGAATCTGGGAAACGCGTACGCCGCGACCGAGTTCGGCAACCGTGCCGAGAACCTGGAACTGGCCATAGCCGCTTACGAGCAAGCGCTCGATGCCCGGCCTGACGAGGCCCATCAACTTACAGCGTCCGCTGCCACTATGAATTTCGCCAGGGCTCTGGCGGAGCGGGAGAGGGGAGTCCACGCCGATAACGTTCAGCGCGCCAAGACCCTCTACCGGCAGGTATTGGATGTAGCCCGGCTGGAAACGATGCCCGAACGATACTTGCAGGTGCAGAGCCTGCTGGGGGATCTCTGTTTTGACGGGGAGACATGGGATGAAGCCGCGACCGCCTATCGTGGAGCCCTGAAGGCAATCGAGTTCCTATTCCGGGCTGCAGCCACACCGGAAGCGCGACAATCGCACCTGCAGGAAAGCAGGAGAGTGCCGGCGCGGCTGGCGTTCGCGCTCGCCAAGTGCGGCGAATTGGAGGAGGCGCTTACTGTAGCGGAGAGCGGCCGGACTCGGATCCTGGCGGAAGCGCTGGCGCTCGATGAAGCGCCCGTGCGGGAACTGCTGCCGGCGGAACGTAAGGGATTCGAGGATGCAAGAGAGAAGATCCGCACCCTGCAAGGGTTGGCGAGGAACCTGGAAGGGCAACCGGATGTTGGCCGATTCGTTCGTGTCTCAGAGCAGTTGTCTGGCGCGTATGCGGAATTGAGAGCAGCCCTGGCCGCGATACAGCGGCGGCTTCCGGGGTTTCTCGCTCCCGCAGGCATTCAAGAAGTGAAGGCGGCGGCAATGGCGACCCCGCTGGTGTACCTCATGGCAACACCGGCCGGGGGATTGGGCTTGATGGTGTCGCCTGACGGAACCGTCTCCGCGATCTGGCTGCCGGACCTGAAGGAAGCTGAGCTGTTTTCGAAAACGCAGGAGTATCTGGACGCATACCTGGAGTGGCGTGAGTCGCCGCAGTCGAAAGTCGCCATCAGCACCTGGGTCACGACGCTCGATGGGACGCTGAGATGGCTGTGGGATGCAGTAATGGCGGGCACCGTGGCTCAACTGGGCGCCGCCAGGTCCGCGACCCTCATCCCTACTGGACTGCTGGGCCTGTTTCCGCTGCACGCGGCCTGGACCGCCAATCCTGCGCCGGGCGGGAACGACCGGTTGTACGCGCTGGATTTGGTCACATTCCGCTATGCTCCGAGTGCGCGGATGCTACGACGGGAGGCGCACGCGGCAAACGAATCCATCCTGCTGGTGAGTGAGCCGGCAGCCCCCTCCGAGGCTCCGCTGGAGAATGCGCCCAACGAGATTGCCGCGGTCTCTGCCTGCTTCGAGAACCAACGAAGTCTGCGAGGCGCCGAAGCATCCAGCAAGATGGTGCTGCAACAGGCGCCCGCATACAACGTCCTCCACTTCTGTTGTCACGGTCGGGCGGATCTGCTGGAGCCCTTGAATAGCGGTCTGATGATGGCCTTCGGGCAGACGGTGAGTTTGCGCAATCTGTTGGAGATCAGGCTACCGGCCACAAGGCTGGCGGTGCTGTCAGCGTGCGAGACGGGCGTTCCAGGGACGAGACTTCCAGATGAGGTGGTCGGCCTTCCGGCGGGATTTCTGCGAGCCGGGGTGGGCGGTGTGGCCGCGTCCTTATGGGCCGTGGCGGACGAAAGCACGATGGAGTTGATGTCGAAGTTCTATGCATTGTGGCGCCAGCAGAAGTTGGAGCCCGCCGAAGCGTTGTGCTGCGCTCAGCAAGCCGTTCGGGACTCTGGAACGGGCCGGTTCCAACATCCTTTCTTTTGGGCGGCGTTCACGTACACGGGTCGTTAGCGGAAGAATGGGGGGAGAGACGATGGGACGGACATTATGATGGCGGTCGCGCACTTATCTCCACCGACGCGGCTTCGTCTTTGTTTCGGATCATCAGGTATAGAGATTGTCATTGCGCCAGGAAGACTCTCGACGCTCTGGAATTCGGCCTCGAAGCCGCGTAGAATGTCAGAGTCGGAAGTCTGCCGTTTGAATGAACTCAATCAAGCGAATGCCCGGGCGATCCACAATTGTTAGCATCGGCTTTTACACCGGTCTGGTCGTGCTCGCGCTAGTTGTCTGGCAACTCACAGAGTATATCGACAACAGGCCTTATTCTGTGCCGCCGCCCGATGATGCGGCGGCATTAAGCAAAGCCGAGGACGCATACGCAGCCGTAGGTAACCTGCTTACTACGCTGGCCACTGGGCTGCTTGCAGCTTTGGGCCTGTTCCTGACAAGCGCGCAAAAGCAGCGCGACCTGGCGGGAGAACTTTGGCCGGCTGCTTTGAGCGCTCTGTGCGTGTGCCTCTCCATATATTTTGGATATATTTCTTCGCAAAACGTCGGATGGGCTATCGAGTATTCAATTCCCACCCTCGACCTGCCAAAGATCCAATGGCCGAGGGAACTGCAATTCTACGCGCTTTTGTTAGGCGTCTTCTTCTTCGCAGACTTTGTAAGGCGAGACCGGACCAAGGTGGACTAGCATGAAAGCTCGACGAATGCTTCCGGCGCCCGAAACTCTCTTGTATCTCCTCCTCTTGTTTCCGGGGTCCCTGTCGTCCCAGAGGCCCGCGGCGCCGGGCAAGTTATCCGTCACATCCACACCGCCTGGCGGGAAAATAACGATCGACAAGCAGCCCATGGGTAAAGATACAGACTTCACCTTCGTCGTCTCTCCAGGCGACCACTACGTGTCGGTGAGAAACCCAAGTATGCCGAAGTGCGCGAATCCCGCGAAAGTGTCGGTTATTTCTGGTTCCACAATCTCGATCAATTGCAGTGTGACTGGATGGAGTGCTCCGGCACAGGTGAAGAAGTAGATCACCTGCCTCCTATTGGGCGCCCAAAACGGTGGTCACGCGCACGAAGTCGATATTCTCCAGGAGTCCGTCCATAGGCCGTGGGTCGTACCCTCTGGAAGAATCGGCCAGAATCAATTCCTGGCGGAACGGGAATGGGCCGCGGCGGCGAAGTAGAATCACCGGAGTCTGGCTGCCGGTGTACTCGCTACCATAGAAGTTGCGGAAGGAAGCCAAATCGCGCGTGGAATCGGTCGACGCCGTGCGCGGTCTCGTCATGATCATCATGGCGCTCGACCACGTCCGCGACTTCTTCCACGCCGGCGCTACATCTTTCTCGCCAGAGGATTTGACCCGCACCACCACGGCGCTTTTCCTGACTCGCTGGATCACCCATATTTGCGCCCCGGTCTTCATGCTCACGGCGGGTCTCGGCGCGTTTTATTGGCTGCAGCGCGGCCACAGCAAACCGGAACTGACGGAGTTCCTGGTGAAGCGCGGATTGTGGCTGGTCCTGCTGGAAGTGACGTACCTCCACTTCGACCCCTTTCTGCTGACTGTGCTCTGGGCGCTCGGCTGGTCGATGGTCGCCCTTGGTATTTTGGCGTATCTTCCGTTTCGGATGCTGGCCGGATTCAGCATCGCCGTGATCGCGCTGCACAATCTACTGGACTCCGTGCCCTCCACCGGATGGCTCTGGACGATCCTGCACCGCCCAGGCGTCATCTATAGAGGTCCACCAATGATCCGGGTGGCATATCCGCTAGTGCCCTGGATTGCGGTGATGGCGGCCGGCTTCTGCTTCGGGCGGATCATGCAACTTGACCCGCCGGTTCGACGCCGCTGGCTGGTATGTCTGGGATCAACCCTCACCCTCGCCTTCATCGCCATCCGCGCCATCAACGCTTATGGCGACCCTGCGCCCTGGTCGGCCGATATTCCCGGGACGGTAGTGCTTTCCTTCCTGAAGTGCACCAAGTATCCGCCATCGCTCGATTTCCTATTAATGACCCTGGGGCCCGCGATGCTGCTGCTGGCCTGGTTCGAGCGGTTGCAATTCGCGCCAACGAACCCGCTCATGGTCTTCGGACGCGTGCCGCTTTTCTATTTTCTGGCTCATTTTCTCTTGGCGCATGTGGTGGCGGTGGCTCTTCAGCATCTGGGTGGACACGGCTACAGCCTGGGCGCGGTTTACCTGTTCTGGATCGGCGTGGTAGCGGTGCTGTATCCGGTGTGCCTCTGGTATGGACGCCTGAAGAAACGCCGCAAGGACTGGTGGCTCAGCTATCTCTAAAGAAGGAGCGCGCATGACGAATCGCGTATTCGGCTGGACCGGCGTGCACGTGCCGGTCATAGGCCAGGGCACGTGGATGATTGAGGGCGAGCGAGACAAGGAACAGCGCGCCGTGGACGCCTTGCGCGCGAGCATGGAACTGGGCCTCACCCACATCGATACGGCCGAGATGTATGGCGACGGCCGGGCGGAAGAACTGGTGGGGCAAGCCATCGCCGGCCGGCGCGGCGAGGTGTTTCTGACAAGCAAGGTTCTGCCATCCAACGCCAGCTACGATGGCACGCTACGCGCTTGCGAGCAGTCCCTTGCGCGGCTAGGCACGAACTATCTCGATCTTTACCTGCTGCACTGGGAGGGCCACTATCCCCTCGCGGACACGATGCGCGCCATGGAGCGGCTCATCGACGAGAAGCAAATTCGTTTCGCCGGCGTCAGCAATTTCGACGTGCCGCACACGGAGGCTGCCCAAGACGCGCTGCGGCACCATAAACTGGCGGCCAACCAGGTGCTCTATCATCTAAAGGAGCGCGGCATCGAACGCAACCTGATTCCGCACTGCCAGCGAAACGACATTGCGATCGTCGCCTACTCGCCGTTCGGACATGAGGCGCTCCCGCGGCCCGGTTCGGCGGGAGGCAAGGTGCTGGAAGCGGTCGCCCAGCGCAACAGTCGCACCGTCCGCCAGGTGATCCTGAATTTCCTCACCCGCCTCGATGGCACGTTCACCATTCCGAAATCGTCGAGCGTTGAACATACTCGCGAGAACGCCGGCGGCGCCGGCTGGACGCTGTCGCCGGACGATCTCGAAGCCATCGACCACGCCTTCCCCGCCCCCACCCGCGACGTCCCGTTGGGCATGATTTGATGTCGCGAGGCCGCCAGCCCTGCGCTACACGAACTTGTATTCTCCCGGCACAGGCAGCGGGGTGGGATCGGTCTTCACGTCGTAGCCGAATGCCGCCGGCATCAGATCCTGCTTCGAGCTCAGGATTTGGTCCCACGTGATCGCCATTCCCGAATAGGCCGATTCGCGCGCCATGATGCAGGTGAGAGTGCTCTCCGCGATGGGAATCGACTGATTGATGTAGGCGCGGCGTCCCAGGATGCTGTCGACCATATCGATGTGCTCCTGCACGTAGGCGCTGATGCCTTTGGCGCCGAGATCGACTCCCGTGCTGCGCCCTTTCGTTCCCACAATCAGGTCATTGACGCTGTTATACACGCCCTTGGGATATTGGCGGCAGGTGCTGCTCATATGGACGCCGTTGGGGTAGGTGAAGTCGGACGACATGTGGTCGAAGATGTTGCCGTAGATCGCGGCGCGCGGCCGCCACGCCGCTCCACCCGACGCCACCACTCGCTCCGGGTGACCGCCCATCACCCAGTTCATGAAATCGATGTTGTGGAAGTGTTGCTCCACAATCTGATCGCCGCACAGCCACAGGAACGAATACCAGTTTCGATGCTCCCACTCCATGTCGCCCCACTTGGCATCGCGCGCCTGCGCATGGAAAACGGGCCCGCTGAGATAATTCGCGTAGAGCGCCACGATATCGCCGATGGCGCCTTCGTGGATCCGCTGCACACTCTCCGCATAGGGCTTGTCTTCGTGGCGTTGGGCGCCGGACATCACGGTCAGTTTCTTCTCGGCGGCTTTGCGGCCGGCGGCCATAAAGCGTCGAACGCCGGTGGGATCGGTTCCGATCGGCTTCTCAGTGAATACGTGCTTCCCCGCTTCCACCGCTGCCTCGAAGTGAATCGGTCGATATCCGGGAGGCGTGGTGAGCATCACAATATCGACGTCGGACTTCACCAGCTTCTGATAGGCATCGAACCCGACGAAATGGGCGTCGGGCTTCACCTGGATTCGCGGCACGATGGAACTCACCAGTTCCTGGGCGTTCATCTGCTTTGGAGCGCCATCGCGCTCCACCACGATGCCGGCATGGCGGCTGACGAA
The DNA here is from genome assembly GCA_963815475.1 of uncultured Solibacteraceae bacterium. Classification (GTDB taxonomy): domain Bacteria; phylum Acidobacteriota; class Terriglobia; order Bryobacterales; family Bryobacteraceae; genus Sulfopaludibacter. The sequence goes on from CAWFHD010000003.1 coordinate 450,757, forward strand.
TTTGGGATCGCGCAGGTTGGACAGAGCCCCTTCCAGGTGATCCTCGAAGACGTCCGCCATGGCCGTCAGTTCCACGTTCTCGGCGCCGGTGAGCAGATCGACTACCGCCTGTGTGCCGCGGCCGCCGCAGCCCACTATGCCGGCGCGCAACTTCTCCTTGCCTGCGCCGCGCACCAAGTGAGGTTTGAGGATGGTGAAGGCGGAGGCGCCTGCCAGGAGTGCTCTTCGAGTAACAGTCATGCTGCCATTCTCCTTGGGCCGCCGCGCGCACAACACACGGCCGTCCCGGTTTCAGACACTATCACACAGCCGGCGCGGACGCATCCGAGTGGGTGGAAGGATCAGGCGAAGACCGTCTGGCGATAGGCGCGAGGGCTGATGCCAAACTCGCCCCGGAATGCCCGGTTGAAGTTGGAGACGTCACCAAATCCGCAATCGAGCGCGATCTCGAGGATGCTCGCCGACTCGGTGCGGATCCGGATGGCCGCCCGCCGCAACCGCATGCGGAGCAGATACTGATGGGGAGTGGCGCCAGCGACGCTCTCGAAGGTCCGCAGGAAATGGTAGGGGCTGAGCCGGACCTCCCGTGCCAGGCTACCGAGATTGTGACGCTCTTCGGGATGCGCCTCCAGCATCCTCACCACCCGACTGACTCGCGCGACATCCCCGGGCTGCTGCGAGACGGGTTTGGGGCCGACGCCGCGATCCAATTGCACGGCATGCGCTGCCAGGCGGATGGCGAATTCCTCCCACGAGGTCTCTTCCCGCCCGGCGAGAACCGTGGACGCACGCGCGATCAGCGGTGACAGCACCCGAATGGGCGGCAGTCGCAGCGCCTGAAAGCCTGTGACCGAGCGTCCACCGCCCGCATCGGCCACCAGGCGGTCGAAAAAGCCCGGCTCGAACGCAAACGAGACACATCTGTCTCCGGTCCCGTGTTCATGGCCGCACTCGAATGACTGGCCCGTATTCCCCAGCAGCACCGATCCAGGCGTCATCAACGCGAGGCCGTTCGCCGACCGGTACTGAAAGGCGCCCGAGACCACAATTGCGATGGCGGGCTGCGAGTGTTTCTCTTCGAACGGACGGGTAGAGGGGCCGGACGTGCACACCACGTCGGACACTCTCCAACCTTCGCCCCGAGCCAACTCGGCCACTTTCGGTGGTCCCGAATCTACCGCAATTTTCGCCAAGAATTCCCTCCCTGCCAAGCCTTATAACCAGGATAGTGCCGGCGAACCCGGCCTTCCAAATTAGATGATGAGGAGCTCAATTCAGTGACAGCAAAAAGCGCACCAATCAAGACTTTATCGACGGTGATGATGGAACAGTGGGAGCAGGGGGGCCGCAAACTGACGGCTCTGGCGGAAGCTTTTCCGGCAGATCGTTATGACTGGAAGCCCGCCGACGGTGTTCGAACCGTCGCGGACGTGCTTCGGCATGTGGCGTTCTGGAATCAGTACGTGGCTGCCGTAGTGCAAGGCAAAACGGCGGACGATCAGGCGAACGAATTGCCGAAGGAGCAGTTTTCGAGCAAGGCGAAGATCATGCAGGCCGTGCAACAGAGCCTGGAGGATGTGGCCGGCGCACTGCGCGACTCCCAGGCCAGGCTCGACCCTCAAGCGGCGGAGACCATCATGTCCTTCGTAGGGCACAATAGCGAGCACTACGGACAGCTCGCGATCTACGCCAGATTGAGCGGCATTGTGCCGCCCGCCTCGCGCGGCTAAGACTGCATGGCGGACAAGAATGTCCGCGCCAAGCGATCCGCGTCCGCCCTACTAAACACCATCGGCGGTTTGATCTTGATGACGTTATGGAAAGGGCCGTCGGTGCTCAGCAGGATACCGTGGTCCTTCATCCGATTCACCAGCTCCGATGCCTCGCGGTCGGCGGGCTCTAAAGTCTCGGGGTTGCGCACCAATTCAATCCCCAGGTAGAGACCGCTGCCGCGCACATCGCCGATCAGAGGATGGCGCAATTCGCGCAGGCGATGCAGCAGGTAATCGCCGACTTCGAGCGCATTCTGCTGCAAGCCTTCGTCGCGGATTACGTCGAGCACCGCCAGCCCCGCTGCGCACGACACCGGGTTGCCGCCGAACGTATTGAAGTACTCCATGCCGTTGGCGAACGACCGTGCAATTTCGAGCGTGGTTACCACCGCGCCCATCGGATGGCCGTTGCCGATCGGCTTGCCCATGGTGACGATATCCGGGACTACGCCGTGCTGCTCAAACATCCAGAAGTGCGAGCCCGCGCGGCCGAAGCCTGTCTGTACCTCATCGGCGACGCACACCCCGCCTCCTGCGCGCACGGCATCGAATGACTCGCGCAGGAATCCCGCCGCAGGCACTACCTGCCCGCCGCACCCCAGCGCCGATTCGCAAAAGAACGCCGCCACGCTACCCGTGCGCATCGCGTCCGCGACGTGGCGCGAGTATTGCGAGCCCGCGTCGGCGCCGCGATGCAGACCGCGGTACACATCGGGCATCGGCACTACCTGCACATAGTCCGGCTTGCCAAGTCCGCCGGGGCCGTTGAATTTGTAGGGGCTCATCTCCACCAGAGCGTTGGTATTACCGTGATACGCGGTTTCCACCACCACTGCTCCGCGACGCGCGGTGTGTGCGCGCGCCAACCGCAACGCGAGTTCGTTAGCCTCGCTGCCGCTGCACACCAGATAGGCCACTTGCAGAGGCTCTGGCAAAGTGGCAGTGAGCCTCTTCAGGTACTCGTTCAGATATTCGTACAGATAGCGTGTGTTGGTATTGAGCAGCGCCGACTGCTTCGCGATGGCTTCAGTGACACGCGGATGACAATGCCCCACATGCGCCACGTTGTTCACGCAATCCAGGTAGCCGCGCCCGCCGGAGTCGAAGAGATGCTGCCGCCAGCCGCGGACGATATGCAGCGGCTGGTCGTACGAAATGCTGAGCGAGGGCCCCAGGTGCTTGCGCCGGTCGGCGAGCAGATCGTGGGACTCGGCCCGGCATGCACGGCGGAATACTTCCTCCGGCCAGCCGACGGGAAATTGCGTCAGTCGCTCCAGCAGCGCCCAGGCGGGCCGATTGGAAATGTTCAGGTACTGATTCTCCGGCGCCTGGCCGGTCTGCCATTCCGCATGACACACGCTCATCGCCAGGCGGCCGGCCGCGAGCGGATACAACGCCGCCATCTCGGCTTCCGTCAACGGACGCACCGCATGATATGCCGCCACTACTTGCGCGGCGGCCGCGATGGGGTCGGACTTATCCAGCATCACGTACGCCAATGCGATGGCGAGATCGCAGACGGTCGCGGAGTGCACCATGTCGCCCAGGTCGAGCAGTGCAACCACGCGCGCGCCGTCGTTCGACACCAGCACGTTGTAGTCGTTGGCATCGTTGTAGATCACTCCCTGCCGCAGTTCGTCGAACTTCACGTTGCTGCACGCGTCCAGGAGGGGCTCAGCAATGGCGCGCTGCGGCCCGCCCAGCAGCTTGAGGTAGCGACGGGCCAGGGGCGCACGGCGCAAGTCCCAATAGAGATCGCGACGCGCGGCCTCGTGCGTGAATCCCTCCAGCGCGTTGTCCACCTTGGCCAAGGCACGGCCGAGCGACGCGAGCAGCTCCTTCCCATGCTTTTCGGCCAGCGCCAGGCACGTCCCATCCACCCACGTCAGCAAGCGAACCATGTGGCCGCGATGCTCGGAAATGGTCTCGCCCGACCAGCTTGCCACTAGCTTGGGCCAATCCAGCCCGGTATCGCTCCCAGCGAGGAACGTGAGCGCTTGATTCTGCATCTCCAGAATCTGGCGGTCTTCGTTCGGGTTCGCAATCTTGAGCACGTATCGTGCGCCGGCCGCGTCGCGCAGCAGGAAATTCTGATCGCGCTCGCCCGGCAGAGGCTCGGCCGCGGCTTCCAATTGGTAGAAGTCGCGCGCCAGCGTGGCGGCTTCTTCCGAAGTGAACTGCGGTGCGGAGTGAACTGCGGGCGTCATGTGATATAGAATAGCGCCACATGCGCAGACGATCTTTTTTCTCCGCCGCGCTCGCTCCGTTGGCGATGGCACAGACCCAAACCCGCGACTGGAGCGGCCGCGAACCGCTCCGATACACTGACCCCGACCTGATCGTGCTCGACAAGCGGTTCGAAAAATACGTGATCGGGAACACGCCCCTGCAGCGGATCTGGACGGGCGCCATGTGGGCGGAAGGTCCCGCGTGGAACGGTGTCGGCCGTTATTTCCTCTGGAGCGACATCCCCAACAATCGCCAGATGCGGTGGATGGAAGAGGACGGACACACCAGCGTCTTCCGCGCGCCTTCCGACTACAGCAACGGCAACACGTTCGATTTCGAAGGCCGCCAACTCGCGTGCCAGCACGGCCAGAGGCGCGTGGTGCGCTATGAGTACGATGGCACGGTCACCGTGATCGCCGACAAGTTTCAGGGGAAGCCGCTCAACTCGCCCAACGACATCGTGGTGCATCCCGATGGCACGGTCTGGTTCACCGACCCGCCCTACGGGATACAGGGCAACTACGAAGGTTTCCAGGCCAAGCCTGAACTCAAGGAAGCGGTCTACCGCGTGGATCCCAAGAGCGCGCGCATCGATAAAGTGACTGACGAACTCGACAAGCCGAACGGCATCTGCTTTTCGCATGACTACAAGAAGCTCTATGTCTGCGATACGGGGCGCCCAAGGACATACAGGTGTTCGACGTGGCGGAGGCCAAGACTCTGCGCAACAAACGCCAATTCGTCAACATGGCATTGCCCGGCAAGCCCGGCCTGGCCGATGGAATCCGGGCAGACGTGGACGGCAACATCTGGGCAGGCGCCGGCCGGGGAGGCCCAGGCTACGACGGAGTCCACATCTTCACGCCGCAGGGAGAAAGAATCGGAATCATCCAACTACCGGAGATCTGCGCCAACATCTGTTTCGGAGGAACGAAGAGGAATCGGCTGTTCATGGTAGCCAGTCAATCGGTGTATGCAGTATTTGTGGGGACCAGGGGAGCGCACATTACGTAGAGCTACTCTTGATTTTCCAGAGGATCTGCCGCAACATCCCCATCAACACCTTCGCGTCTTTGCCAGCGATGTCCAGTCTTCTTACCAGGCGTCTCAGTTTTTCTTCCGTGGTTCCCGCAGTCAGCGGATTGACGTAGCCGCTAGTCTGCAGAGCTTCCCAGAGCATTGTGGTGATCTGTTCGGTTTCGGCAGCGGTGGCCGAGCGGATCTTGCCGGGCGTTTTCTCTATGGCTTTCGGATCTCGCACCAGTTCATAGAGACAGAGCGCTACGGCCTGGCCCAGGTTCATCGAGAGATCGACGCCCACCGTAGGAATGCGCATTAGCCAGTGGCAGTGACTCAGCTCTTCGTTCGACAAACCGAACTTCTCCGAACCGAACAGGATGGCCACGGGCGCTTGCTGGAGCGCACTGCGAATCAGCCTGGCGCCATACTCCAGGCGTCGGATGGGATGCTGCAACTCGCGGTGCCCTACCGACGTGGTTCCCACCACCAGGCGGCACTCCGCCACGGCGTCTGCCACCGACGCGAACTCTTCGGCCTTGTGCAGGAGCGGCGCAGCGCCCACTGCCGAACGCGCCTCGCGAAACGCCACGTCATACGGGTTGACCACACGAAGCCTGGCAATTCCGAAGTTCGCCATGGCGCGCGCCGCGGCACCGATGTTGAGCGGATTTCGGGTGGAGACCATCACCACGCGCAGATTGTCTTTCCAATTGGGTTCGATACTTCGATAGTGGCACAGGCGCGTCAGGCCGCGGGAATGCGCATCACGAATTCCGTTTGTTTGCCGGCCGCGCTTTCCACCTGCACCGTGCCGCCGTGCGCCACCACGATCTTCTTCACCAGGTCGAGCCCCAGGCCGGTGCCGTGAATCTGGTCGTTCACAGCGCGGCGGCCGCGAAAGAACGGTTCGAAGATGTGCGCCAGTTCATCGGCAGGAACGCCCGGCCCGCGGTCCGCCACGCGAATCTCCACGCCGTCTTCCACCGACGCGGCAAAAACTCCCAACCACTTCCCGGCTTCTGCGCCGTACTTCAAAGCGTTGTCCACCAGGTTCTGCAGCGCATGACTCAGCGCCATTTCATCGGCCATAACGGGCGGAAGATTGCGATCGATCCTCTTCTCCACCACCACACCGGCGCGCCGCACCGCGGCGTCAGACGATTGCAGCACCTTGTCCACCAACTCATCCACCTGAACCCACTCGCGCCGCCGGATGGCGTGGCCCGCTCGCGAACTGGCGAACCGCAGCACCTGCTCGATCAGTCCGTCCAGCTTCTTGCTCTCCTCCTGAATCAGATGGCCGTAGCGCTCTACCTGCTCGGGACGCTCCGCCATACGCCCCCGCAGATTGTAGGCCGCGGTGCGAATCACCGTAAGCGGCGTGCGCAATTCGTGAGAAACGCCCGCCACAAAATTGATCTGCAACTCGGCCAGACGCTGTGCCTGCCGGGAGAACCGGACCAGCGTCGCTACCGTTGCCACAATCAATAGCAGCAAGCCCGCGGACAGTGCCAGGTTGCGGCGGCGCGTCTGTTCCACCAGTGTCTCCAGCGACCCGGACTGGTGCCGCACCATCAACGTCCAGGCGAGCCCACCGCCCATAACGGGACGCGACTTTCGACTGCCGCCTGGGGGCTCGGGCGGAGCCTCGGGAGACCCACCGGGACCGCCGCTTCCACTAGATCCGCGCGGGCCACCCGGAGAAGGCGCGTTGAAACCGAGCGTCACCGAAGCGTCCGCTTTCTGGGCAATGCGAGTTAGCGTGCCGGGGGTGGTCTCGAAGATTGGGGTGGAATTGTCCGCCACCGCTGCGTCGAAGTTCAGACGGCCCGACTCGCCGAGAAAGCGGTCCAGGAGTTCCGGCAAAAGACTGGCCCGAATGTAATCCGTATTCAGTTCGACGATGAGCCACTCCTGCTCGTGTTCGCCCCGAACCTGCCCGAAACGCGGCAATTCGAAGACTCCGTCCTGCGATTCGGAGGGCACTACGGACCGGGCGTCCAGGTGGGCGATCAGGCGTTCGTGCACATTGTTCCACTGAGGCGGCCAGGATGACTTAGTGAACTGACCGCTTCCCAGATCGAGATTCTCGAGTTCGAGAGCGCCATCCTGTGGAACTGCCAGCGCGATGCGGTGGAACAGGGGCCTGCCGTTGAGTTTCCACTGCAGGTATTGCGTGGAGTAAGCGGCCTCGCGGCCCACCTGGTTCACTTGGGCGGCGGTGGCTTGTAACGATGCTGCATTCGTGCGGATCTCTTCATTGAAGGCGCTGCGGAGGCCATTCAATTCGGAGCGAAGCTGCTCCTGCAGGCGGGACCGCTCCGCGGCGCTGATTTCGCCGATCCAACGATATTGCAGAATGGCCACCACGCCGCAAAGCACCGCCAGCAGGCTCACCAGCGCCCACGATGACCATCGTTTCATCTCTTCATCTCATCACAAAGCATATATTGCAGGACAGGGTCGAAAAGCTGGTCCAAGCTTCGCTCGGATTGACAGGCGGAAGCGCCTGTCCTACCGAGAGCACCCATTCCAACAGGCTAGTTTGTCAGCGCTGGCTCCGGGTAATAGGAGAATTCGCAGCGCGCGATGTCTTCGCCGTGGAACCAGCAGACCGTGGTCACCGGGATCTTCACATGCCGTTCGCCGTCCAGTTCGAATTCGAGGTCGGCGTCGGCCACCACTACACCGTCGCGCGCCCAGAGGCTCACGGGGCAATGGTGGATGGCGGCCGTGCGCGCGAAGAGTCGCACAAATTCGCGCCGCACCGCCTGGCGGCCCTGGGCCCGATGCTCGTTGCCGAAGCAAACGCTACCCGAAGTCTCAAAACGCTGGGCGATTCCGTCGGCGTCCAGCGACAACAGCGCGTCCCAAAACTCGGTGAAAAGCTGGCGTTCCTTAGCTTCCATACTGATTGGACCGTACCCGGCTGACCGTCTGTTTCGAATTCAGAGGTAAAGTTTTGTTAAGAGCCTAAAATGAACGCCGTCACGCACTTTCAAACACTCGCCCGCTACAACACCGTGGCGAACCTACGACTCTTCGAAGCCTGCTCGCAACTGGACGACGCCGAATACCGCAAGACCCGCGCCGGATCGTTCGGCAGCATTCACGCGCTGCTCAACCATATCCTGTTGGGAGATCGCATCTGGATGTCACGTTTCGAAGGCGGCGGGCGCACTACTCCTCCGCTCAACGCGATCCTCTATGATGAATTCGCCGCGCTGCGAAACGCCCGCGTGGAAGAAGACGGCCGTATTGAGCGCTTCTTCGCCGCCGCTGATGACACGATTCTCGGCCGGCCGCTGGCTTACACCAACAGCTTGGGCAGAGATTACGTGGACCCGCTGCCGGTGGCGGTCCTACATTTGTTTAATCACCAAACGCACCATCGCGGCCAGATTCACGTCATGCTGGCGCAGACGCCGGTGAAGGCGCCGTCGCTCGACCTGCATCGCATCATCAACCCTTGAGCTTCAGTCCCTGCCACTCCGCCAGTGTTCGCAACTCAGCGGCCAGTGCGTCCGCCGCCGCCGCGGTCTTTCGCCCTTCGTACCATTTGCCCAGCACATGCAGGCGGCCATTGGCACGATCCGCTTTCAGGTCCACGCGCGCCACAAGCTTCTCTCCGAGCAGGAACGGCAGGACGTAAAATCCGTACCGTCGTTTCTCCGGCGGCACAAAGATCTCCACTCGATATTCGAAGTTGAATAGGCGCGCGACACGCGGCCTGCACCAGACGAGCGGATCGAAGGGCGAGAGCAGCGCCGCCGCCTCGATAGTGCGCGGCGCACGCGCCTCCGGATGAAGGTAGGCCACTTCGCGCCAGCCTTCCACTCGCGCTTCCAGCAATTGCCCTGACTCCACCAACTCCCGCAGGCGCGGTTTAGCATCCGTCACCGGCATCCGAAAATAGTCCGCCAGGTCCTTTGCGGTCCCCACCGCGTGCGCGCGCGCCGCTTGCAGCAGTAGGGCACGCCGGCCGTCGTCGTACTCTACACGCTGCTCACGATGCTCGGCGGCGATCAGGCGCTCGGCCAGATCGTAGAGCCGTGAGTAATCGGAGCGCCTTCCGGCCGCCGCCAATTCGCCCCGCAAGAAGTGCGCTTCCAGGATGCCCCGCTGTGGCGTGCCGATCCATGAGCCGGGGATGCGCGCCATTGCGCCCTCGGGGACCGGCAACTCGTCTGCCGCAATCGGCCCCCGCCGGCGCACCTCGTCGAGCACCCAGCGGGCATAGTCGGCATGCTGTTCCAGCACCTTCGAGAATCCCCACGGACGCACTCGGTCGGTCTCCCTGCGATAGCGCAACAGCGGCCACGTCTCCGTCGGCACAATCGAAATCTCATGGGCCCAATGTTCCGCAAATTCGCCGCTGCTGTAGACCAACTTGTCGAACGCGGCGCGGTCGTATGGGCCGAGGCGCGAGAACGGCACCATGTAATGCGCGGCACATACCACGTTCACGCAATCGATCTGCAGTAATCCCAGACGCCGAATTGTGTTGCGCAGATGACGTGCTGTAACGCGTAGCGGCCGCGTCTCGGCAAATCCCTGCGCCGCCAGCGCCATACGCCGCGCCTCCATCAAAGAAAGTGATGTCATCTCGGTATACGATCTGTTATACGATTTTGCATGATGCAGCCTGCGATCGGCCACCACCTGAATCTTTGGAAGCGCCAACTGGGCCACGTGCCGGATTCGGTATGGAAAAACGTCGGGCTCGAAACTCTGGTGTTGGCCGACAACGGGCTGGGCGAAATCCCCGCTCAGATCGGCCGTCTGAAGAGGTTGCGCATGCTAGATCTCGGCCACAACCAGTTGCAGAGCGTGCCGGAGGAGTTGGGCGATCTGGAGGGACTCACTCACTTTCTCTACCTGCACGACAACCGGCTCTCGACACTGCCGGCCGCTCTCGGCAGATTGCAGCGGTTGCGCTATCTCAACATCAGCCAGAACGCGTTCACTCACCTGCCGGGAGCAGTGACACGGATGACTGGCCTCATCGAGCTTCGGGCGTCCGACAATCAGTTCACGTCACTGCCCGATTCGATTGCCGCGCTGACGCAACTTCGCGAATTGCACCTTCGGAATAATCAACTCTCTTCGCTTCCGGGGTCCATTGGAGAGGCGCGGGAATTGAGGCAGATCGACTTGCGCGGAAATCCGCTGACTACGTTGCCGGATAGCATCGCGCTGCTTCCGAAGCTGGAAAAGCTCGACTTGCGGTGGGTCGACCTGCCGGCCGAGCCACTCTGGTTTGCCGATCTGGAAGCGCGTGGATGCATGATCTATCGATGAGCGGCTCCTTGTATAGTAGAAGTGGCGTGGCCATTCGTAAGCCGCTCGAAAAGCCCGTGACCCTGTCCCCTCGCGACCTTCGCGCCATCTCCCGTGTGCTGGCCGACCCGCGCCGCTTTCAGATCCTGCGTCACATCGCTTCGCAATCCTGCGCGGCCTGCAGCGATCTGCGATCGACCTTTCCCATTACCGCCGCCACGCTGTCGCATCACTTGAGGGAGTTGGAATCCTGCGGCCTGATTGAAATGGCGCGCCGCGGCAAGTTCGTGGATGTCACCTTCCAACGGCCCGCCTGGACAGCCTACATCGACGAATTGAAAAAATTCTAAGCCGCGTCGATTTTTGGAATCCTTCTCTTGGCCACCTCATCAATTAGATGGTTGTTAAAGTATCGACAACGAGGAAGAGAGGGAAGACGATGAGCAAGTTAACCGGCAAAGTCGCGGTGGTCACCGGGGCGTCAAAGGGAATCGGGGCATCCATTGCGGAGCACCTGGCCGCGGAAGGCGCTGCCGTAGTAGTCAACTATGCCACCAGCAAATCAGGCGCGGACGCAGTGGTGGAACGGATTCAAAAAAAAGGCGGTAAAGCGATTGCTGTGCAGGCGGATGTCTCCAAACCGGCCGACATCACCCGGCTATTCCAGGAGACAAACGCCAAGTTTGGCAAACTCGACGTTTTGGTCAATAATGCCGGGGTCTACGAGTTCGCACCGCTTGGCACCGTGACGCCCGAACACTTCCACAGACTGTTCGACCTGAATGTGCTCGGCCTGCTGCTGACCACGCAGGAGGCGCTGAAGCTAATGAACGGCAGCGGCGGTTCGATCATCAATATCAGTTCGGTGGTAGGACCGATGCCTTCAGAGAACGGCTCGGTGTACAGCGCGACCAAGGCCGCGGTGGATGCGGTCACCGTCTCACTCTCCAAAGAGCTGGGGCCGAGAAAGATCCGCGTCAATTCGCTCAATCCCGGAATGGTGGAAACTGAGGGTCTCCATGCGGCGGGCGTCGCCGAAGGAGAGTTCCGCGACAGGATCGAGGCCCACACGCCGCTGGGCCGTATCGGACAACCCGACGACATCGGGCGCGCGGCGGTATACTTCGCCTCCGACGATGCGGGATGGGTGACCGGACAAACGCTGCTTGTGGCGGGCGGTTATCGGCAATAAGCCAAATCGGCGTCCGCTTACCGTGCCCTCCGGGTCGGGGTTCGGTAAGCGGCCGTGCAGAAAATGCCATAAGCGAGAGATTTAGTAGTGGCGCGTTTGCGCATCGGTAACCGTCTCGTGCGGCCGCTCGGTCCGATGACTTCTGAAGTTCGCCCACAGTCGCAGCGTCGAATCCCATAGACCCATCGCCTGCAGCACGCCCACACAGGCCGCGACGAATACGACAAGATTCAGAAGTGCCTTAATGCCTCCCGCCATCGGAATGTAGGTGTTGATTACCCACAGCAGCATTCCGACAATAATCAGCATCAGGACGATATTAAGAATTGCCTTGAAGCTGTCCGACATCGGTATGTACATATTGCAAAGCCTTGCCGCCGCAAGGACAATGATCAGCGCAGCCACCACATAAACTAACGGCATTGTCAGCTCCCTTCGACAGGTACTTAGGCAATTGCCGCGCCAAGGTTTTCAATTGCACTTCATTGTCAAGGTACCAGTACCTTGGTTGGCGGTTTGTCCTGCAAACGCAAAAATCCTTGCAATTAACGGCCGCGTATGTACAATCGTGAAGTTGTGAATCGGGCGGAGTGGACCACCATCCAGGAAGTCTTCCACGGAGCCATTAAACTGGCGCCCGCTGAAAGACTGGCTTATGTCCGCTCGCAGAAGCTCGGACCGCTTCTGGAAGAGGAAGTCCTGAGCCTGCTGGAAAGCGGCACGGGACCGCTGGACCGCTTACCGCCTGAGATTCCGTTCGAGGATCAAGCTTCGCTTCGGCCAGGCGACGTAGTGGGCTCGTACCGCCTGATTGCGCCGTTGCATGAGGGCGGTATGGGCGTGGTGTTCCTGGCGGAGCGCGCCGACCAGCAATACCAACAGCGAGTGGCGATCAAGTTTATCCGCGGAGAACTCGCGTTGTTCGGCCTGGAGCGCCGGTTTCGCGTGGAGCGGCAGATTCTGGCGAATCTGAATCACCCCAACATCGCCAAACTTATTGACGGTGGAGTCACTCCGGCGGGCCAGGCGTATCTGGTGATGGATTACGTGGAAGGCCGTCCGCTGATAGAAGCCGCGGCCGGAGCTCCTCTGGGACAAAAGCTTCGCCTGTTCATGAAAGTCTGCGACGCGGTGCAATACGCGCACCAAAACCTGGTAGTGCATCGGGATTTGAAACCGGCCAACATTCTGCTCAACGATCAAGGTGAGCCCAAGTTGCTTGATTTCGGGATCGCCAAGATACTGGACCCGTCGGAATCGCAGACGGCGACGATCGCGCAGGCTTTCACACCCCGCTACGCCAGCCCGGAGCAAGTCCTGGGAAACCCAGTCTCCACTTTGAGCGACGTCTATTCGCTGGGTGTGCTGCTTTACGAGTTGCTCGCGGGTGTGCTTCCCTACAACGCCCAGGCCCTTGATTCCACGCGCCTGTTGCGTGCCATTGTGGAAGAAGAGCCCGTCCGTCCCAGCAGCCATGCCCGCGGGTTGCCGGCCGATCTCGACTTCATCGTTCTGAAGGCCCTGCGCAAGGAGCCGGGGCAGCGATACGGCTCGGTCTCCGACCTGGCGGGCGATATTCAGAACGTTCTCGATGGCCGGCCGGTGACGGCTCGCGCTCCTACGCTGCAATACCTGGCGCGGAAGTTTGTGCGCCGGCACCGGGGCAGTGTGATCGCAGCCAGCGTAGCCGCCTGCGCGATCGCGATCGGAGTCGGGATGACGCTGCGCCAATCGCACGTCGCCAATCAGGAGCGCGACAAAGCGCAGGCGGTGAGCGCCTTCATGCAGGAGCTCATCCAGAGCGGCGGACCGGATCGCGCAAAATTCCGGGCTCGCGGACTGGACTTACGCGTGGTGGATGTCCTCGACGACTCGGCCACGTTGGTAGATCTGGATTTTGCCAATCAGCCGGACACCCTGATAGAGATGCATCACACACTGGCCCATTCCTATCTGGGGTTGGGGGCGTGGGACAAGGCGAAAATACAGGCCGATCTTGCGTTAGCCCAAGCGCGACGGTATTTGGGTGAACGCAATCTGACCACTGCCACGATGTATCTCACCGAAGGCGAGGTCCTCTTCAAACAAGAGAATCATCAGGCGGCGATCGCCAGCTATCGACGCGCCCTGGACATCTACCAGGCGCTGGCGCCGCGGGATCCGCTTCGCTTCGCGATCCAGAAGGATCTTGCGTCGAGCGAGTTGAACTTCGGGCTTCGCGACGATGCCCTGCGCGACATCCAGGCTGCCGTGGCGGGATTTCGTTCGCTGCCCGCACACGGCTCGGATCTGGGGCTGGCCTTGTGCGATCTTGCGACCGTTTACCGGCAGCGCGGCGCCGAGCAGCTCGAAGACCAGGCCGGAAAGGAATCCATCGATACCCTGCGCCGCCTGGCCGACCCGCCTGTCAACCTGGGGACATGTCTCAACAACCGCGCGCTTTTCCTGCAGGATGCGGGACGACTGGAGGAGGCCCTGGCAGCGGCGAAAGAAGCTGTGACGTTCACACGAAGCCGCGTGGGGAGTGACTATATCGAACTGGCGGGCCTGCTGAGCGTACAAGGCGATTTGCTCCGGGTGCTGCATCGGAACGCGGAGGCGAGAGCCGCGATGGACGAAGCCCTTGCGGTCGCCCTCAAGAATTATCCCCGCGACCAGGAATGGCCGCAATACATTTTGTACATGTACGGCAAGATGCAGTGCGATCCCGGTTTTCACGAATATCAGGAGGGCGCCCTCAAACTCGGCGAAGCCCTGCAAAAGCGCCGGCCCAATCTTCCGGCCGACGATATGCAGATTTCCGCCATGACCTTCAGCTTGGGACGGTGCCTGGTGGCGTTGAATCGGCCGGCCGAATCGGAACCGATGTTCCGCGAAGCCCTTCGTATCCGCGTCAAGCGGCTCGGCGCCGACTCGCCATCCACTAAGCGGGCGCTGGATTTGTATCGGCAGGTATTGGACGCCCGTGGCTTGAAGTTGAGCCCGGAACAGGCAATCGCACTGGCGTCGAAGTAGCCCGCGTGCGCGGTTCTAAGCCTGGCCGCGAATGCGCGCGTGCAGCCAACTCCGGCTGAAGAGCAGGTCGCGCTCAGCGGTGGCCAGGGAGATGCCCATCACCTCCGCCGCCTCGGCAACCTTGCAGCCGGAAAAATAGTGAAGCTCCACCAGCCTCGCTTTGCGCGCGTCCAGGTTCTCCAGGTCGGTCAGCGCGGCGTGCAGGTCCAACACTTCGGGCCGAAACTCATCGCGACCGGCGATCTGCGGATCGAGCGTGACTATCTCGCGCTCCGGCCCTCTCTTGACCGCCAGCGCGCTGCGCGCGTGATCCACCAGAATCAGGCGCATCATGTGGGCGGCGAAGGTATAGAAATGTTTGCGATCCTCCCACGAAGGCTCTCGCTGCCGGAACAGCCTCAAATAAAACTCGTGGACCAGGACAGTGGTGTTCACGCCGGAGTTTGCCCGCTCCCGCCGCAGATAGGCATGGGCTATCGCGCGGAATTCGTCGTACGCCTTTTCCACCACCAAAGACAGGGCTTCGCGATCGCCACTCGCCCACTGCTGCAGCAGCACTGTGATCTCGCCCGGTGACATGTCCATGGTCGTTTGTCATTTTCTCATTCCCCATGAGGGTTTTTCCCCGGCTTCCCGCTGGGTGTAGGTGAGGGCGTTTTATGGTGAGCGAAATCTGTTGGCCGGTTTCAGGCTGGGAATTCGGCGGGGAGATCCAGACAAAAGATCGGGGCATCGCGGACGCGATTCTCATCCGGCGTTTGCAGGAGCGGGATCCGCAGGCTCTTGCCGAGATCTACGATCGATACGGCAGGGTTGCCTACGCGGTAGTATTCCGAGCCGTCCACGATGCGGCCGTGACGGAAGATTTGCTGCAGGAGATCTTCCTTCGCGTGTGGACTCACGCTGGGTCGTTCGATCGCCGCCGCGGGACGTTGGGAACGTGGATTACGGCGGTGGCGCGGAATCGGGCGATCGACTATTTGCGATCGACGGACGGGCGCATGGCGGCAAGCGCCATGAATTTGGAGGGCACCGAAGACCTGCTGCCGCTCTTCGAAACGGAGAACGAGGCGTTGGCAATCAATCGCAAAAGATGCCTGGAAACAGCCTTTCAAAAACTGACGCCGAGCCAGCGGGAGGTCATCCGCCTGGCTTACTATGAGGGGCTGTCACAGAGCGAGATGGCATGCCGGCTCAAGCAGCCTCTGGGCACAGTGAAGAGTTGGGTGCGAACGGCGCTGCGCGTCCTGCGAGAGGAATTATCGTGATTGCTCGCGAGTGGACCCAATCCTACTGAGTCTTGCGGCGACGCCATAGCGCCAATCCGAGGATCGTCAATTCGCTGAGCAAAAACAGCGATGTGGGCTGGGGCGCCGCAGTCACCGACACATTGCCTTGCAGGATGGGACTGTCGACGTCCGTCGATTGGAAGCTGTCTCCGCTCGCCACGTTGACGGCAGCGCCGGCGGTAGGGGCAATGCAAAACAGGAGGGCGACAAAGGCGAAAACCGGCCACGGCGTCGATCGGCGTGAAACGAACTGCATTTGTAGTTTGTGCTCCTTCGAGAATCGGATACTACTTGAATGAGAGGCGGAAGGGCAGGATATTGGTTCGAAGGTATGGAATCGACCGAATTCGCGTCATAATGGTACCAAATCGCACATTTGCGCTCGCGCGGGTTCTGCCGGGCAATGCTGAATCAAATCTCACCGGAAAGCATCGAACTAGCCGGACCTTCAGCTATGGCCAAAAACTTCGGAGCACTCACCTTTACGCCAGTGGTGCAAGCCCTGCAGGAGAAGCATGGGAGCCGCCGCGGCAGTAAGCCGTGGGACCCGGTACAGGATAGTTTGGGCCCTGAGGAGCAGGAGTTTCTCTCCACGATCGACCACTTTTATATGGCTAGCGTGGGCGAAACGGGCTGGCCTTATGTGCAGCATCGCGGTGGCGCGAAGGGTTTTCTGAAGGTGATCGATTCGCACACCCTTGCCTTCGCCGACCTTCGCGGCAACAGGCAATACATCAGCACCGGGAACCTCACCGCTAATGACCGCGTGGCCCTGATTCTGGTGGATTACCCGACCCAGAGCCGACTCAAGATTCTGGGACACGCCGAGATTCTGGAAGGAGAACCTGCGCACGACTGGATCCAACCTGTTCGCGACCCAAATGAGAAGACGCCGATTGAGCGCGTGTTCGTTATCCACGTCGAGGCCTTCGACTGGAATTGCCCGCAGCACATTACGCCGCGCTACACTGCCGAGGAAATTCAGGAGGCCGTAAAGCCTCTGGAAGAGGAAATCGAAAGGCTGCGCGCCGAACTGAATAAAGCGAAGTAGCCCCGTGAGCAGCGGCTGGAGGGAATTGGTCCAATCCGTTTGGCGGAATATGGCCCTGGCGATTGCGACCTGCGCAGTTGAAAATGGCGGAGGACTATCATGCAAACCAACAGTATTCGTATTTCAGTCTTCGTCGCCGTCTTCTTGTTTCCGACTTTCGTGCAGGCGCAGGGCCTCTCTCTTGGAATCATCGGCGGCGCCGGACTCAGCGACGATTTTCAATCTCAGGATTTCCCGGCAACGGTGCTCGCCGGTGGCAGTGTAAGCAGCGCCACTGTATACACACATACCTACTCCAGATCCAAAGACTATATTGTGGGAGCAACGATGGCCGTTGGCCTGCCGGCGCACTTCTCGGTGGAGATTGACGGACTCTATCGGGCCATGAATTTCACAACCTTCACGTCGAGCGTTATTTCGGGCGGGAGCGCTCCCAATAACACCGTCCTCACCTGGGAATTCCCAGTGTTGGCAAAGTATGAGCTTCAGACGAGGCAGTTGAAGCCATTCTTCGAATTGGGGCCTTCGTTTAGGATATCGGGCAACCTCAACGACACACTTCCCTCCAGCCACGGCGTCACCGCCGGAACAGGATTGGAGAAGAGCCTCCGGAAACTCCGCTTCTCGGCCGGCGCGCGGTACACGCGGTGGGCTTCCGATAGCACGATCTCTTCCTTCCAACCGCGCACGAACCCGAATCAGGTCGAAGTGCTGGTCGGCTGGGCTGTGCGAGTCCGAAAACTCTGGTGAGAGCGAGGGGACAATGACAAACGCATCACAACCATCCCAAGCGGCCCGCGACGAAGCGAAACTCCGGGACCTCATCGCTCGATGGTCAAGGGCCGTGCGCGAGGAGGACCTCGCGGGAATTCGGGCTGACCACGATCCGGATATCTTGATGTTCGATGTGCCGCCGCCTTTCCTGTCGCGCGGACTCGACGCCTATATGGCAACGTGGCAGACCTTCTTTGCCGGCCAGCCAAAGCCGGTCGAATTCGATTTTCACGACATCGAAATCACAGCGGGCCAGGACGTTGCGTTTGCGACTGCTACTGGGCGATGCGCCGACACGAGCAACAGCAAGAGAGAACAGTTTGAATTTCGGTTGACCATGGGATTCCGCAAAAAGGACGGACGCTGGCGCGTAATGCATGAGCATCACTCCGTCCCTGCCACGGACTAACATCGACTCGTCGCGAGTTAGCGCGCCGTCTTGTCGGGCGTCGAGTGCGGCAGCGAAAAGCCCGCCGCGATCAGCCAGAGGAAACCGGGGAATCGTGTCAGGGGAATCAATGGGAGGGCTTTGGGGAACAGAATGTAAAGCCAGCTCAGTTCGCCCACCACAGCAATCAGCACGCCGAGCGCCGCGAGCCATTTTGGAAGAAGCTTGTTGAAACCAGCCGTGACCGCCATCCCTGTCAGCAGCAGACCCAGAGGAACGGAGAAACCCGGGCCACCGAGTGCTAACTGCAGCCTGTAAAGCGCCTGGATCACTGCGGGATCCTGCACAACATCGGAATACGTCATCACCCACAGGACTGACGATGAAACCACCATCGTGAAGGCCGTCAGGAATCCGCCAAACAGAGCGATATCCACACCCGCGGCGCGCACGCCCAGGAAACGTAAGCGGCTGACGGCAGTGCCGGTGAAGATTCCCAGCGGAACGGCGGCGCCAAACTGGAGTGCGGCGCACCACAGCACCGCGGAGGATCTGGCCTCGAAATAGGCCACGATGACTCGAAGCGGTTCGTAGGGAGCTGGGAAGAACGGTCGACCGTTGAATGCTGTCACCGGATACAGGCCAGCCAGGAAAAGCAGCACAAAGCTTGTGGCTACAATTCCGAGGGGCGGCCCTTTGTGGCGCGGCCGCGAGGCTTCCGAACGTTGCTGGGCGGTCACGTTTGGGTCTCCCCGTTGTCCTTGCGCGCCAACGTTAGATGCGAGCGACCAGTGCGGCAAGCTGTTCCGCGACCATCGCCCAGCCAACGTGGAACCCCATTTCTTCGTGGGCCTCGCGGTCTGCCTCTGACCAATGTCGGGCCCGAGCAGTGTATTTGGTCTTACCGCCGACTTCCTCAAATGTGATGATCACCGTCATGAACGGCTTTTGCGAGGGCTCCCAAGCCGCAACGTAGGCGTCAGTGAAAACCAGCCGTTGGTTCGGGATCACCTCCAGGTAAACACCGCGATTGGGAACATCGACCCCTTCCGGGCTGCGCATCACCACCAGGCTTGCGCCGCCTGGCCGCACGTCCGCCTCGACTTTGGATATCGTCCACGGTGACGGAACGAACCACTGCTTGAGCAACTCGGGATCCGTCCAGGCACGGTACACCTTCTCAGGAGGTGCGTCGATCATCCGCGTGAGTACCAGGTCGCGGCCTTCGGTCGCGGTAGTCGTTTCTAATGTTGTCATTTGGATTGTCCTAACGGTATTGTCAAAGACCGCTGGTAAAATGGAAAGAGCCATTATCACCGCAGACCCTTGGGCCAATTCCGAAGTGCCAAGCCTATGCCGAAACGTGTCAGCACCCCTGAACTCACTTTAAGCGAGCGGCCGAAGAGCGCCACGTTGACGCGTTGGCTTTGCGACGAACTGCGTCGGGCGATTCTGGATGGCCGGCTGAAATCGGGAATCCGGCTGCCGGCAACCCGGGACTTCGCCAAACATTACGATCTCTCCAGGGGAACGGTCGTCACCGTTTTTGACCAACTGAAAGCGGAAGGATATTTGCACACCCGGGTTGGGGCCGGCACGTGGGTGAACGTCTTGTCTGAGCGTTCGCGACCTAAAGCAAGGGCGTTCGAAACGCCTCGAATCCTGCCGTCCCCGTTAGCGGGCCTGACTTTCACTTTTCCCGCACGGCCGTTCCGCTGTCATGAGCCGGCCCTCGCGGAATTCCCGATGGAAATTTGGGCCCGGTTATCCAGCCGGCGCATGCGACGGGCCTCCACCAATTCGCTCTCTGAGCGCGATCCGCGCGGGCACAAGCCGTTGCGCGACGCGCTGGCGGATTACCTGGCGGTATCCCGCGGCGTAAAATGCTCCCCGGAGCAAATAGTGATCGTCTCAGGAGTGCAGCAAGCTCTTGACCTGTTGGCGCGAGTTCTCCTGAAGCCGGGCGACCGGGTGTGGATGGAAGATCCCGGCTATTTCGGCGCAGTGACAGCTTTCCGCAACGCGGGAGCGACGATTGTTCCGGTTCCGGTCGACGCACAGGGGCTGTCCGTCGTCATTGGCCGACAGCGCTGGCGCGAGGCCAAAGTCGCATATCTCACCCCGGCGCATCAATTTCCGTTGGCCGTCATGATGTCGCTGGAGAGGCGCCTGGAAATTCTATCGTGGGCTCGTGAGTCCGGCGCCTTCCTGATTGAAGACGATTACGATGGCGAATACCGGTTCGAGGGGCGGCCTGTCCCGTCTCTGCAGAGCTTAGACAGCGACAACAGCGTCATCTTCGTAGGAACCTTCAACAAACTCCTATTCTCTGCTTTGCGCCTGGGTTACATGATTCTACCGGAGCCTTTGCTGGAACCGGTGCTCGCATTCCGCTTCGGACTCGATCAGAATTCAGTCGGACTCGATCAGGGGATACTGAGCGAATTCATTGCAGAAGGCCATATGGGCCGCCATATTCGCCGCATGCGAGAGTTATACGGCGGAAGATTGGCAACGCTGCAAGACGAGAGCCGGCGGAGGCTCCGTGGTTTAGTTGAGATCCCATCCATTCAGGCGGGTCTGTCCACAATCGCCTACCTTCCGAATGGGATTTCCTCTCGATTGGCGGAAGCGGCTGCCCTCAGTCACGGCCTTGAGACCATGGCGGCTGACCGCTTCACCTTGAAGCGAACGGATATTCACGGCCTGGTGCTGGGTTTTGCGGCTTTCGACGACTCCCAGATCCGGCGCGGCGTGGCGAATTTGGAAGCTGCATTGACCGGCGCGGGGACAAGGCAGGCAAGCGCGAGCTGTTAAACCAGCCTTGGGCACAGTGGGAGGCGAATATTGCAGAATGTTGGCGCGCTATTCCAAATTAGAAGCCGGCGATGCCTTCAGGCTCAGTTACCATCCATCCGTTCCGGCAATTCCGCCCACAATCTGGTGTTTTTAACCTCCGGATCATAGTATCTTGGCAGGAGGGCCTAATCACGCGGTTCTGCATGCGCAAGTGCGCTGCAGTCTGGCTCATCGACGCAGCTATGAGAAACCTATTGGTCGACGATAACCCTGTCATCCTGCAGGTTCTGAGAGCTTACCTTCGCCAGTACGGCGATTGCGACCTGGCCCGCAACGGCGCTGAGGGGCGCGATGCTTTCGTTCGTGGTTTGGACGACGACAGGCCTTACGATCTCATCTGTCTCGATCTCCAGATGCCGGTTCTGGAAGGCGCCGAATTGCTCACCGTCATCCGGCAACTGGAAGAGGAGCGACATGCCGCCAAACGTGCCAAGGTGCTTGTAGTCACGGGAAACGGCGATCCAACTATCGTATCCGCCCTGGTGGCCAAGGGCGCCGATGGCTACCTGCTAAAGCCGATCGACGCCGGTCGTCTCAAAGAGCGATTACTGCAATTGGAGTTGATCGGAACCGACGAAGAGATTCACGTGCGGGACGTAATCGATCAACTCCGGAAGTTATGCGATGCGGACGCGATCCCATCCTTTCATTTGGAAAAGGCAATGCGCTGGATCTCGACGTCACTGGAGCGGCAGGCCCTGAAAAGCCGCGGGACTAATAACAAGCCCAAGTAGGGCGTCGCGGAGTCGGAGTTAATCGTTGTCCAGGTATTCCAAAGGAACATCGTTCTCCGGAACCTGCTTAGTCTTAACCTCTCCCTGGTCCGCATCGGGAGCGTCCTCCACGCCGGCAACGGCCTCAGCTTCGAACGTCTGCCCTTCTTCCAGCAGTTCCTCCACGCTTTCCGAATCGGCCTCGGCCGCGGTTGGCAGCCCCTGCAGATCGCCGGACTGTCCGGCGGCTTCGGATTCGCTATTGGCATCTCTTTTTTTGGTGGCCATTGTTTCACCCTCCTCTTGAATGATGTTGCCGATTATCTCACCTGCACTCGCACTTGCACGTTTGATGACATTGTCTCTGTCCTGACGTTGGATCTGGCGCGAATTCGTGTTGGCACTTAAACCCGCAACGGTTAACCTCGTGAGAGGGGACCGGTGTAAATCAGCTCGATGTGTGGCTGCGTACACTTCAAGTTGATCACCCCGAAGAGGAGCAAATGGACGAATCGAAAATCGTAATCCTCGGCGGAGGAATGGTTGCGGGTTACGCGGCGAAACAATTCGTCGAGCTGGGCTTGAAATCTGGTGACCTGACGATTCTCTCCGCCGATAACGCATTGCCATACGAACGGCCTCCGCTATCGAAGGGCTTTCTGGCCGGACGCGATAGCGAGGAGAGTATCCGAATCAATTCGGCGGACTTCTACCGTGAGCATGGGATCGAGGTCAGGCTGGACACCCGGATCGCCGCAGTCGACGCCCAGAAAAAGCAGCTTCAGTTGGACTCTGGAGCGCGCTTCGGGTTCCACCAGTTGATCGTTGCAACCGGCGCGCGGCCAAGAAAGCTCGATATCCCTGGCGCCGAACTGGGCAATGTGTACTACCTACGCTCGCTGGACGATTCCAAAGCGATTCGAGAAAACGCGGAACAGGTGAAACGGGCAGTGGTCATTGGAAGCGGCTTCATCGCCATGGAAGTAGTGGCCGTGCTCACGCAGAAGAACATCGCGGTCACCATGGTGATGCGGGAGGATCGTATATGGCAGCGTTTCTTCTCGCCCGAAATGTCGCGCTTCTTCGAGGATTACTATGGCAAGCGCGGAGTGCAATTCATCCGGAGGACCGGGGTAAGGGAATTGCGCGGCGATGGAGCGGTGAACGCTGCAGTGCTTACGAATGGCCAGACCATCGGGTGCGAGATGGTGGTTGCCGGCATTGGAGTCACACCGGTAACGGAACTGCTCGCCGGCAGCGGCATCGAGGTGGGCGACGGCATTATGGTGAATGAGTATTTGGAGTCAAGCCAGCCGGACATCTCCGCCGCCGGGGATGTCGCGAACTACCAGGATGTGCTGTTCGGAAAGCGCAGGCGTGCAGAGCATTGGGACAACGCGGTTTCGCAGGGTCAGCACTGCGCGCGCGTGCTGATGGGCAACCGCACGGAATTCAGGCACGTCCCCTACTTTTTTTCCGATGTTTTCGATCTCTCCTATGAATTCTGGGGCGATCCCTCCGGCGCCGATGCAACGGTCCACCGCGGAGATCTTTCGAGCAGCAGCTTCAGTGTGTGGTGGCTACGAGAAACGCGCCTGGTGGCCGCATTTACCATGAATCGCCCGGACGAGGAACGCGATGCCGCACCGAAATGGATCGAGCAGAAGCAGCGGCTGTCTGCCGCGAAGCTGGCCAACGCGTCGGTCTCTGTTTCCGAGTCGGTGGAGCCCTCTTAGCCGTAGTCGTTCACCGGGTTTTGCTGTCGTCTTGAGAATGCCGGTCCAACAATCTGAGCGACGTTAACAGCGTCGAGGTTCCGGTGAATGTTCGCGGGTCTGCGCCAGTGCGTTTCTGGATTTGGTTGAGTCGAAAGTAAACCGTGTTGGTATGGACGCCGAGCAGGCGGGCCGTCGCCTTCACATTCAGGCTGCATTCCGCAAAAGCTCGAATCGTGCGGATCAGGTCAGCTTCACGACCGGCAGCGTGCGCCTCGCGCACCCAATCGGGAATGAGCCGTAGCGCTACTCGGTCGGCGCGGTGAATGACGAACTCGGCTAGATCGATCTCGGCAAAGCGCAGTATCGTGCGACTGGTATTGGTCAGGTCAAGGGCTACACCAGCTTCCACAAGCGCCTCCGGTAAACGGGCGATATCGGTCTTCTCAAGTCCGATACCGATGCCGGAGCCCACTGGAGTGCGCGCCCCTCCGCCCAAAACCATTGCGGACAAGATGCTTCAGCAACCCCTCCGACGTATCCCCATCACTGTTCGCGATGATAACGATTTCGCCGTTCCGCATACCTACCAACTTGCCGAATACCGACGACGGAAGCACCTGGTGGAGAAGCCGAACCAGCGACCGCAACGTCACCTCGACGTCGACTTGCCGGCCATTGTCTACCCGAAACGGACGGATGAGCGCCACTGTCATCTTTTTCCCCTGACGCAGGCCGCTGAGGGTCAGAAGCTGGCGGGCCTCGGCCCCGGCGGGTTCCACTCCATTCAATAGGTCGTCGATCACTCCGGCGTGAGCGTCCGAATGTTGAGACACAATACGCGCCTCTTCCGCGCAGTGCGCCTCCTCCAACACGGCCCCTACAGCTTCAAAGAATTCGATCCAGAAACCCGACAGCATCGCCAGGGCCTGCAGTGCCTCCTTCTTCCTGCGATGTTCCGCGAGCGGCTCGCGCGTAACGGCCCAGTAGGTTTTGTGCGCGAGGCGATAGGCGTGAAGCGAGGCGACCAGGGGCACCTGATGCCGCGCCCTCCATTCCGCGTGTTTGCGAACGAAAGCAAACGGATCGGAACTGTCCAGCCGACCCGCGGCGATCGACACAATTGTTTCGAGCAGTGCCCCGCAGTGGCTCTTGGACTCCGCAGTGAACTCGTCGTCAACCGCGTTGCGATACTCGGGGCTCTCCTTTCTCAGCAGATCGAAGGTTCTACGCCAGATATCCGGGGCGCGGGTCTTGAGACCGGTCACCACGGTCTTGGCGAGCGGAGACTTCGCGAAGCGCTCCCTCCAATCGGCTAGCCGGGGATCGGCCACAGGCATCACCGCCATTGTGAACCTTCACAATGGCAGCGTCAAATCGATGTTGATCTTAGCAATTGATTCCTGCGGCGGGCCCTGCCACAATCGACCAGGAAGATTAAGGCTTCACTCTCCAAAACCAACCGAAACCGCACTCATAGAAAGGAAATCTCTTGCGTGGCCATCTACACGATTGCTCAGTATAAGGTGCGTCCAGAGGGAGTCGAAAAGGTCAAGCGGGCTATCCAGGAGTTCGTCCCACATGTTAAGGCCAACGAGCCTGGCACGCGGATGTACCGGGCTTGGCAGCAGCGGGACGACCCAACTCGCTTCGTTCACTTTTTCATTTTCGAGAACGAGGCGGCGCATGAGGCCCATAGCCGGTCGGAAGAGGTCAAACGTTTCGAAGCAGCTTACCGGCCTGAACTGGTGGGCGAGGTCTCATTTACCGATTACAACCTCATCGCGACAAATCAAGAGTAGCCGCCTGGGAGACACAGCATGTCACAAGAAGATCAAAACAAGCGGGTGATCCGGGAATTCACGCGAGTTTTCAAGAATGAACACAATGTGAACGGAGTCGGACATCTATTCGACGAAAACTTCGTGCACCACTTCCGCACCCCCATGCCGAATGGCGTTGAAGGGTTGCGGCAAGTCGGAATCATGATGAACGGCGCATTCCCGGATGTCGTCGTCACTGAGGAAGATCTCATCGCATGCGGCGACAAAGTGGTGGAGCGAAGCTCGGCAGCGGCCACGCATAAAGGCGCACTGATGGGCGCCCCGCCGACCAACAAGAGGATCCACTGGACGGAGATCCACATTTACCGCTTGAATAACGGCAGGATCGTGGAGCATTGGGCAGAAATCGCGATGATGGAGTTGCTGCAACAAACAGGGGTGCTCCCGCAGCTCGGCTGAGTGGGTGTGAAGCTATGCCAGATATCAAGCACTCCATCCAGATTTCCGCAACTCCGGAACAGATCTACCCTCTGGTCGCGACCGCCCAAGGATTCGGCCAGTGGTGGGCTTCAGACATCACCGAAGCGGGAGGGGTTGTTGAATTGGGATTCTTTAAGCGGGCCACTATTTACCGGCTCCGCCCGGTTGTCCAACAGCCGCCCGATCGCGCCGAATGGGTGTGTGAATCGGGCCAGGAGTGGAGCGGCACGCGCATCGCTTTTCACTTGGAAGCGGCCAAGTCGGGCACGCTGCTGCGCTTCACGCACGCCGACTGGCAGGCGGCCAGCGACTACTTCGTTTCGTGCAATACCACCTGGGGCGAATTGATGTTTCGTCTGAAAGGAGCGGTCGAAGACAAGGCGCCGGGTCCGCTGTTTTCGCGCGAAGGAATCGGTTATTGAGATCGCGACTGGCGCGGCTGACGCAAGAACGGGCTCACTTGGCGGCTGGGACCGGTCGAACCTGCAAGCCTTCCCGCAGGAAATCGGCAGGGTTGGGAACGATCATTTGGCCTTCGCGCAACCCGTTCATGACCTCCAGGCGGTCGCCATAGTCACGGCCCACCTCGATCTTTTGGAGGTGAATGGTGTGATCCTCGCCGACCACGGCGACTGTAGTCCCTCCGCCGCGAACGATCAGCGCATCGCTCGGAATCCGCAGCGGAGCGTTGATCGAGGCGCTGATCAGATCGACGCGAGCGTACATCCCGGGAAGCAGCGCGCCATCGGGGTTCGGCACATGGACCTCCACCAGCAGCGTGCGGCTGGCGGGGTCGAGTGAATTTGCGGTGCGGGCCACCGCCCCTGCGAACTTGCGCCCCGGCAGGTTGGAAACGCTCAGCCGCGCCACTTGCCCCACGCGCACTCCGCTGGCGTTGCTTTGAGGAACGTTGAGATATGTGCGCAGCGTGGCGGTCTGCGCAATGCGGAAGAGCAGCGTGTTGCCCGCATTCACCAGGGCGCCCACGTCCACATTGCGCAGCGTAATCACTCCATCGAACGGCGCCTTCACCAGCCGGTAGCCCTGCATCTTGTCGAGCCGCGCCAGGTTTGCCTCGGCCGCCGCCACGTTGCTTCGCTGCATACCGACAGCTTTCTCCAGCGCCTTGGTAGCGGCAGCGAGCGAACGGTACTCCGCCTGATACCGGTCGTTTTCCTGCTTCGAGACAACGCCCTTGGCCACGAGTGCGGACCACCGATCCGCCGTCACCTTGGCGAGGTCCTCATCGGCGTTGCCCCGCTGATAATTTGCCGTTGCCTGGTCCACCGCGGCCTGTGCCTGCTCGAGTGCTGCCTTGGCCTGGTGGATCTGCTCGTCCATCTCGGGCGCTTCCACTTCGGCCAGCGACTGGCCCGCCTGCACACGATCGCCAATGTCCACCATACGGCGCGCGACATATCCATCGGCCCGAGCCAGGATGGGAGCTTCGGTGATGGCCTGAATGTTGCCCGGCAGTTCGAGTTCGCTCTTGTCCGACGAATGACCCACTTCGATCACCTCTACTCGCGGCAAGGCGTGCTCCTGCTCACGAGCCTCGCCGGCGATGAGATCTCGCCGCTTCTGCAGCGGCAGGTAGCCGGAGAAGAACGCCACCACGATCAGCACGATCGCTGTCAGAAAGATCGCCCAGATCGTGATGGCGGAAGGATGCCACACCTTCGCCGGCAGACCCGCGCTGTTTCAGCTCCTGGATCTGGCGTTTGAGATCCTCATTTTCTCGGAGCAGCCGCTCCTGCTCCTGATCGGGTTCGATGTGCCTCATTGGCTTGTGTTCAGCTCTTCCAGCCTGCGCTGATGATCCACCGGGGGATTCTTGCGCAGGTAGGTATAAATGATGGGAACCACAAACAGCGTGGTCACGGTGGCGAACATCAGCCCGCCGATCACTGCGCGTCCCAGCGGCGCGTTCTGTTCCCCGCCCTCGCCCATGGCCAGCGCCATGGGGACCATTCCGAGAATCATGGCGGTGGCGGTCATCAGCACGGGACGCACTCGCGCGTAGCCGGCCGACAGCATGGCCTCACGCGCGGTGAGCAGCATTTCCCGCTCGTCGTTGGCGAAGGTGACGATCAGGATACTGTTGGCCGTGGCCACGCCGATGCACATCATGGCGCCCATCAAGGAAGGCACGCTAAGCGTCGTGCCGGTGAGAACAGCATCCATAATATACCCGCGATCGCTCCCGGCAGGGCCATCAGGATGATGAAGGGGTCCACCCAGGATTGGAAGTTGACGGTCATCAGCAGGTAGACCAGGACTACGGCAAACACCAGCCCCAGCCCCAGGCGGAAGAAGGACGACTGCATCGTATCCAACTGGCCGCGGAGCGCGAACGAAGTGCCGCGCGGCAGATGCGGCTCCTCCTCGCGCATGATCTTTTCGACTTCCGCGCCCACGCCGCCCAGATCGCGCCGGGCCACATTGGCATACACATCGAAGACGGGCCAGACATTGTAGTGGTTGACGATGACGGGCATGTACGACCGTTTGCACCGAGACCAGGTTCGAAAGCAGCTGCGTGCCGCCGGCGGCGGACCCGGGATTGCCGTAAGCCTGGGAGGCGCCATTGGGAGAGGCGCCGACGGAAGCGACTCCCGCGGTGGATGCGCCGGATTGCGAGCCCGCTGTGGTGGCCACTTGCGCATTGGTGGATGCCGAGATGGGAGTGCGCAGCAGAGCGTCCAGCGAGTCGATGCGGTACTGCGGCGTTTGCACGCCGATGTTGTAATTGATGCCGTTGGTCCAGTTCATCCAGAAATTCGGCGCTACCGTGCCGCTGCCGCTCAGCGAGATCAGCATGCTGCTGGTGACGTCGCGCTGCGTCAGGCCCATCTGCGATGCCTTCGCGCGATCCACATCCAGGCGGATCTCCGGCTGGTCGGCCACCTGGTGAACGTGAACGTCGGCCGCACCCGGAATGTGGGCGATCCGGCGAGCCAGCTTCTGGGCGATTTCGTAATTGGCTTCGGCGTTCCGGCCCACCACCTGCACATCGATGGGCGCGGGCAGGCCGAAGTTCAGAATCTGGCTGGTGATGTTGGCCGGCTGGAAGAAGAACGTCATGTCCGGGAAATGTTCGTGGAGCCGCTTGCGGAGCAGCACTTCGTAATCGCGGGTGGGAGCGTGCTTTTCCTTGTTCAGCGAGATCAGGATCTCGCCATCGGCG
The DNA here is from genome assembly GCA_963815475.1 of uncultured Solibacteraceae bacterium. GTDB lineage: Bacteria > Acidobacteriota > Terriglobia > Bryobacterales > Bryobacteraceae > Sulfopaludibacter. Next base: position 479,505 of record CAWFHD010000003.1, read on the forward strand.
CTGGAGATGGTGGGGATGTCGCCCTGGGCGATGCTCGGCCAACTGTTGGGAATGCCGATGTTGTCGATCAGCATCTCGATCTCGTCCGGCGGAATGGCCGCGCGGATTTCGCGTTCGAACTGCCGCGAACCGCATTTCGGTCTCTTCGATGCGCGTGCCCGCCGGACCGCGGGCGTGCAGCCGCATCTGGCCGGAATCCACTGCCGGGAAGAAATCCTCGCCCACCAGCCAGCACCAGGCCGAGCGAGGCCGCGAAGAAAATCCCGAACGCTGCCAGGACGCCGGCCGCGGTGGCGCAGAGACCAATCCAGCAGGCCAACATAGCGGAAGCGGAGAGCCTCGAAGGCCGCGTTGAACAGTTGGTGTCCGCGCTGGAATAGACTCCTTCGCCGTGGCTCGTGCGCAGCGGCTTCGGACTCCAGCAGATAGGCCATCATCGTGGGCACCAGCGTGCGCGAGAGCAGATAGGACGCGAGCATGGCGAAGACAACCGCCATGGCCAGCGGCGTGAAGAGATACCGCGCCGTGCCGGTGAGCAGCAGCACCGGGACGAACACAATGCAAATCGCGAGGGTGGCGACAAAGGTGGGGACCGCGATCTGCGATGCGCCGTCCAGCACCGCGCGTGATCAGCGGCTTCCGCATGGCGAGGTTGCGGTGGGTATTCTCGATCTCCACCGTGGCGTCGTCCACCAGGATGCCGACCGCCAGAGCCAGACCGCCAAGCGTCATCACGTTGATGGTCTGCCCCAGCAGGCTCAGGAGGCACAAGCGAAGTGAGGATGGAGAGCGGAATGGAGATGCAGACGATGAGCGTGCTGCGCCAGCTTCCCAGGAACAGCAGGATCATCATGCCGGTGAGGCCGGCGGCGATCAGCGCCTCGCGCACGCACGCCTTCAATGGAGGCGCGCACGAAGACCGATTGGTCCGCCAGCGGGACTACCTTCAGCTCCGGCGGAACGTTGGCGAGGATCCGAGGAAGGGCGGCCTTGACGGCGTTCACGATGGAAAGCGTGGAGGCCTTTCCGTTCCGGGTGATCGTGATCAGCACGCCGCGCGATCCGTTCGTGCGGACGATGTTGTTCTGCACCTGGAAGCCGTCGCGCACCTGCGCCACATCTTTGATGTAGACGGTGGCGCCGTTCACGGTTTTGATGGGCAGATCGTTCAGATCATTCAGCAGAATCGGGCTGCTGTTGACCCTGACCTGATACTCGGTCTGGGCGAGTTTGGCGGTGCCCGCCGGCAGGATCAGGTTTTGCAGGTTCAGCGCGTTCGAGACGTCGATCGGGGAAAGTTGCTTGGCGTAGAGCTCCTCGAGGTTGAGGTCCACCATCACCGCCCGCTGTTTACCGCCGAACGGATAGGAGACGGATGCGCCTTGCACCGTGCCGAGCGGGGTGCGGATGAAGTTGTTGCCGATATCGAAGATCTCCTGCTCGCGCAGAGTCTTGCTGGAAAGGCCCAATTGCAGAATGGGACGCTGGCGGCATCGTACTTCAGGATGTTGGCAGGGAACATGCCCGGCGGCATCTGGCGTAGCGCGGTTTGCATGGTCGCCGTAGTCTGCGCGACGGCCATATCGATCTTTACGTTGGGATGAAAGTAGATCTTGACCACCGCGTAGCCGGTGTACGACTGCGATTCGATGTGCTCGATGTCGTTGACGTTCGAGGTGAGGCTGCGCTCGAAACCGGTAACGACGCGCTTTTCCATCTCCTCGGGCGAAAGGCCCGTAGTACACCCAGAGGACGCTGACCACGGGGATGTCGATGTAAGGGAAGATGTCCACCGGCATGGTGACGATGGCCGACCCGCCCAGGATGGCGATGAGAATGGCCATGACCACGAAGGTATAGGGGCGGCCAAGAGCTAGCCGGACAATCCACATAATGTTTTAGCCGTACACTCGATTGTAAGCGAGTGCCGCGGGGAATTCCGACGGGGGCAGCTCGGGGCCGAATCGCGCTACTACTGGACGCTGACCGTAACGCCCGTGCGGCTCGTGTTCGGACCCACTCCCACGATAATTTGCAGATTTCCCGACGGGACCGTAGTGGGAATGATCGCGTCTACCTGCAGCACGCCCGAGACGAATCCCGGGGCCTCTCCGGCATAAATAAAGTTGGCCGGATAGCGCGTGTTGTTGGAATCGATCAACGTGACTGTGACGGGGAGCGCAGGCACTGGCAACTGCGCGATGGCGCACGTCGAACACGTTACTTTGCCCGTAATCCCAGCCGGAGTAGTGGAGCCTTCACCGGTCATGTAGATCACCACCACGCTTCCCTTAGCGGCGGGATTGTTGGGACCGTTGGTGCTGCTGTCCTGATTCAGGATCGCTCCCGCCCCGGTTCCCGTCCCGGTCTGGGTAAAGATTCCGGGGGACGTGGCAGCGGTGGCAAGTGAGAAGGAGTTGGAACTCTGGTTCAGATACTTGACCTGGACGAATGGAGCAAACTGCCCCACGATGCCGTACGGCACCACCGCATTGATCTGCGTGCTGCTCACATAGGTCAACGGCGCCGGAATGCCGTTGAAGACCACCTGCACTCCACCCAGCGTGGTTGCGACGTTGCCATTGGAATCGAGCGTCAACGTCGCTGGCGTGGAGGGTCCGATCGGATTAGAGCTTGGCCCAAAAATGGAAATGATCTCGCCCGGCGCAACCGGTCCGCTGGCGCCGGTGGCAGCGTTGATGATCGCCGAGATGGTGGGCAGCGGAGCGGTCACCGCCAGGGTCACGGTGATGATGCTGTTCCCCACGGCGCCGCTTCCGCCGGCGACAGCGATGGTGCCGCTATAATTCCCGGCCGCGAGACCGGCAGGGCTAACCGTCACCTGCAACGTGGCACCGCCGGCGCCGACCGTTCCCGACGTGGGCGACACATGCAGCCAGCCGGAACTGCTCGCGTTGGCAACAAAGCTGACGTTCGGAGCGCTGCCGCTCACCTGGACGGTCCCAGTGGGAGTATTGGAACTGCCCGCCTGGTAGGTCAAAGGGAGTGAAGCCGGGCCGGCCGAAACCGTCGGCAGTCCAGAGACCACCAGTGTGACTCCAACGCTTGCCGCGGCGCCTGCGGTGGGAGTCACGGTCACGGTTCCACTATAGGTACCGGCAGCCAGCCCCGCGACAACCGATGAATTCAGGCTCACGTTAACAGGCTGCCCCGCTGTCCCGGACGTCACCCCGGACGTGGAACTGGCTACCAACCACCCTCCGCCGCTCTGTGTCACGGCGCTGACCGTGTAGTTCAGCGTCGAGCCGTTAGAACTCGTGACTGTGAAATTCTGCGCACCGGGAACCGTCCCGCCCGACTGGTAGTTGAACAAGAGGGAGGTCGCGCTCGGGACGATATTTCCGGGGGCGCCGGGCGCAACCACGAAGGTGACCGGCACCGTCTGGGTTCCGGACGTGGTGACTAAACTGATGGATCCCTGGTACGTTGCCGCAGCGAGACTCCCCGGGTTCACCGAAACCGCGAGGCTCGATGCCGAGCTCGTGTTCAGATTGCCTGTGGGCGAAATGCTCAACCATGTACCGCCGCTCTGGGTGGTGACGCTCGCCGCATAGGGCGTGGGAGTGGAGGCAGTGACGCTCAAAGCTTGCGAGTTCGGAGCCGGTCCATTGGCCTGCGCGTTGAAGGTAAGCCCCGAAGATCCCAGGACCAGCGTGCCGCTGGTAGTCGTGGTCCCGCTCGCGGTTACGATCACAGGCACGATTAGGGTGTTCGTGCCAGCGGCAGTCACGGTAATGATCGCGGTATTCACTCCGGTGGTAAGCCCGGCCGCGTTAATGCCTAACGCGAAGCTGAGAGGAATGAAGGGGGGAGCGAGATTAACCTCCGGTGCGACTGTGAGCCAACTCTGCGACGAGGAAGCTGACACCAGAATGTTCGAGGAACAAGTAGACATGGGCGGTGGGCAATTGCTCGGATAAACCTGAAACTCCGAACGCGGGTTTGACCCTCCAATGTTGTACGCGATGTTCAGCACGCCGGGATTCGCGAACACCACTACGCCGTTCGATACCAGCAAGGTAACGTTGACCATCTGCGCTCCTGCGGGTGTGCTCAGCGTGAACGAGCCGGAATAAGTACTGGTTGCCAGGCCGGCAGGGTTGGCGGATACCGTGATGTTGCCCGGTCCGGTTCCGGTGGGCGTCACGGTCAGCCAACTGCTTCCGGCAGTAACCGCGGTGCTATAGGGGCCGGCGACGGGATTGTTGATGACTTGAGGCACTAGCGACGAAGTTGAGCCCGATGGTGGAAAGCCCTGCTGGTAGTTAAACTGCAAGCTGGTTGGGATCGCGCCGGTCCCAATGTTTCCGAAGCCCTGAGCCGGGAGATCGGGTATTAGCCCGAGGATAACGGTGGCAAGTGCGATACATCTCGTCGGGCTGATTCGCGTCATAGCGTTACTCCAATCCGTTGCTGAAAGATCGACATGCTCACGTCACTGCCGCCCGCCGTAACGCAAGCGGCCGGCCCGGAAGACACGTAGAGTGTGGCGCAATCGCCCCAGTTCGCATCGCGCGAACGGCGCCAAGCCGTTGGAAAACAGGCAGGTCGACACTCATGACACGTTGCTGCGGGCATGTGAATCACCAATCCGCTCCCGGATCTGAAGGCGACAGGGGGGCACTCCAATTATGCATTGCCAGGCAAAGCGAGGCGTTGGCAGACTTTCGGCGCCAGGGTGTAGAATTCCTGCATGCAACGGACTGCGGTATGCCTTTCCCTTTTTCTCTTCTCGGCAGCGATGGCTGCTGACCGGCCGGAGATTCCGCTTTGGAGCAAGGGGGCGCCGGGTTCGGAGGGCAAGACCGCAAAGGAAGTCGACGAACCACCGAATCAGGCTCATGATTACTTGAAGGTGACCAGCGTGAACAATCCTTCCATTACGGTCATGCTGCCGTCCCGCGAAACAGCGACGGGCGCCGCGATGGTAATAGCGCCAGGCGGCGGCCACCAGTTTCTGAACTTCGACCAGGAGGGAACGTACATCGCTGAATATCTCAACAGCATCGGAGTGGCGGGCTTCGTTCTCAAGTACCGCCTGGCGCGCGAACCCGGCTCGACATATAAGGTGCAGGAGCACGCCGTGGCTGACGCGCAACGCGCCATCCGACTAATCCGAAGCCGCGCGGAAGAGTGGCACGTGAATCCGGCGCGAGTGGGCATCATCGGATTTTCAGCTGGCGGTGAGGTAGCGGCGCTGGCATCGACAGGCTTCGACGCCGGCAAACCCGAAGCCGCCGACCCAATCGATCATTTCAGTTCGCGGCCGGATTTCGATGCGTTGATCTATCCCGGAATCCGAGCAGAGAGCCTCGTGATCCCGCACGACATGCCGGTGACCTTTCTACTTTGCGCAGACAACGATCGCGGGCCCTCCGCCGCGCTCGCCGGTTTATATCCAATGCTGAAAGCCGCCGGCATCAAAACGGAAGTCCACGTCTATGCATCCGGCGGCCACGGCTTCGGCATCAATCCGAACACCAGGAATCCATCCCCGGTTGCCACCACCTGGCAATTGCGGCTCGGAGATTGGCTGAAAGACATCGCGATGCTGAAAGTGAACTGAAGTTCGCCGGTCGGCGCGTCTCCTCACTTGCGGCAGTAGCTGCTCATCGATCCACAGGCTGGCGCCGATCAACCGGGCGCGCTCTCAAATACCGATTGTCCCTAAGGACCGAGATCCTTAGTTCATCCACGTGAAAACCGATCCACTACCGCATCTAAGCAGGTAGGAAATGTCTTACACAGAGTCACCTCGTCATTGACTCAGTGGCTAAGAATATGCTGACAGCATTCGGAACCGCGCCGATGCAGAATCATACGAAAGAGAGAGGATGGCGCCGAAAGTCCCGGTAGTGTCGACGATTCGCCAGAAGCAGCGCGGTTTCTGGCGGCAATGGTTTCCAACATTGCCGGCCTTTCGGTAGCCGGGATTGCCGCCACGCCGGCATCCGCTTTGGATCTTATGTCTCAGCTTTTTCCTCCAATCATGATTCTCGATATGTACTTGTCGGCGGGAACCGGAATTGACTTGCTAAGAGAACTCTCGTCTCGACAATGCAACACGCGGGCAGTCGTAGTGACAGGCGCACCCTCGAAAGAACTACGAAATGCCTGCCTCCGACTGGGCGCCCGCTATTGCTACGACAAGGGCCTTGAAATCGACCAGATCCAGGCGGCGCTAAAATGCCTGGCGGCGGAAGCAAGTGACCCAGGCCACATAGACATAACCGGATGGCCTCATGGGTAATCTGAGCGTCTTGACTATAGAACTTGCAGGAGAAGCATTAGCAGATGGAACCCCAGCCGCCAGGAGGACGAGATGAAACTCTTTCTCAGCCAAAGCAACTCCACAAACTGGTTCGCATTTGGTTCGCGCACGGGTTGGGTAAAGTTTCCGGCGGAACGGGATGGTTGGGAGAGGCGCCAACCCGCCGGCCGCGGCGCCGTGCCAAGCGACATTCGCGAGGTTCCCATCCACTTGGGGTTCAATACCGGGATTCCGGGGGCTGAATATTTAGGGGCGGATTGCGAACGGCGCGTCCGGACCAGAGTGGGGTGACGGAGTGAAGACTCGAAAGACCGGTCAGCAAACGGCTCCGAACAACCAGAGCGCCAGGATCACTTGCCTGACGTGCCGTCTCAGAGGCTGCGTGGGGAATTGTCATTGGGAAACGATATATAGCTCCGAACCGCATGTCGGTCAGAGCGGCTCGACGCAATCGGGACGGAAGAAACGCGCGGATTACGATTGAGCTCGCTCCCAACATCACCCATTCGCAGCTTGTAGATCCGCCCGATTGACCCCTTCCCCAGCCACAAGTGTTAACGGCTTATCGGAACACTTGAATCATCCTGGCAATCTCCCAGAATCATCCTTTTGATGGACGCCACCGCCTGCCTCCAATCCCGATAATCATCCAGTCGGGACCCGACCGTCCCGTCAAAGAACCTAAACACACAGGAGCAACACACCGGTGAATACAACACCAATTCTGCCCATAGGCGTGGAATGCCGGCGCTTAGCGGCGCGATTCCGGCGTTTCCTGATCGGCCTCGCGCTTCTCAGCGTTTGTCCCGTGGGCGCCTTTGCGCAAGTGGACCAATCGCATACGGCAACAACACAGCAACAGGAACTTACCCCAGAACAACGGACGAAGGCTAGCGCGCTGATCCGGATCGTCCGCGAATCGACTGAACGCTTCAAGGACGTGGCCGCAGCCAAGGCAGAAGGATATGTCCTGCAGTTCGGATGCGTGAGCGGTTCCGATTATGGCGCGATGGGCCTGCACTACGTGAATGGCGCTTTGGTGATGGCCGGCGAAATCGACGCCACGCGTCCACAAATCGTAATTTACGAACCGGCGCCGGACGGAACTCAGCACTTGATCGGCGCCGATTATTTGATTCTGGCCGATGCATGGAATGCGACGCATTCTTCCCCGCCGGAACTCATGGGACAGCTTTTTCATTTGTCCCATAGCCCGAATCGTTTCGGGCTGCCGGCGTTCTACACCCTGCATGTCTGGGCGTGGAAGGAGAATCCGAGCGGCGCGTTCGTGAACTCGCGCCCCAACGTGTCGTGCGAATCCTTCATCTGAGGAAACCGCTACGAAAGGAGAAAACAACGATGAGTACAACACAGGTTTCCGCCATCGACATAGACAAGCTGAACGCCTTCATCGGTCGATTTGTGACCGATCTGGGCGCGGCGGTCCACACCGGCATGGTCGTGATCGGGGAGAAGCTCGGACTTTATAAAGCCCTCGCCGGAGAATCCCTAAGCTCTGCGCAACTCGCCGCCAAGACTAAGACCGATGAACGGTACGTGCGCGAATGGCTGGCATCCCAAGCCGCTGGCGGCTACGTCACTTACTACGATCAGACAGACACGTTCGGCCTGAATGACGAACAGGCTTTCGCCTTGGCAAAGGAAGACAGTCCGGCCTATCTGCCTGGGGCGTTTGAACTGGCCTTGGGCTCACTGGCGGCAGTTCCGCGAATCGCAGAATCCTTCCGCTCGGGCGCCGGCATGGGATGGCACGAACATGTGGACGGTGTTTTTCACGGCTGTGAAAAGTTCTTTCGTCCAGGCTACGCAGCGAATCTGGTGGCCACCTGGATCCCCGCTCTGAGCGATGTCAAAGAGAAGTTGGAGGCAGGCGCACAAGTGGCCGATATCGGGTGCGGGACAGGCGCTTCCACCATCCTGATGGCGAAAGCGTTCCCGAAATCTCAGTTCTTCGGGTTCGACTATCACGATAAATCGATCGACGCGGCGCGCGAATCTGCCAGGCGTAACGGAGTGGCCGATCGGGTCACCTTCAACGTGGCCCGGGCGAAAGAGTTTCCCGGCAAAGACTACGATTTCGTGGCCGTCTTCGACAGCCTGCACGACATGGGCGACCCGATCGGGGCCGCTGAACACGTCCGGCGATCCCTGGCCAAAGATGGGACCTGGATGATTGTGGAGCCCTTTGCGAATGACCATTTGAAGGACAACCTGAATCCCGTTGGCCGGGTCTACTACTCCCTTTCCACTCTGCTGTGCACGCCGTGTTCGCGATCGCAGGAAGTCGGATTGTGCCTGGGAGCCCAGGCCGGCCAGAGCCGCATTCGGGAGGTTGCCACTTCCGCCGGGTTTAAGTGCTTTCGCCGGGCCGCCGAAACCCCTTTCAACATTGTCTACGAAGCCCGGCCGTAACCTGACCGTTCCCTACCTAAGACAATACCGGCGGGTTCATTGTGCGAAAATGGCCGGGACATGGCGATCCCAGCTACAGCGGTCTGGCTGGCCGCGACGAAACTCGCCGCTCCCGCAAGGCGCCGGGACGCCCTCCTGCGGCCGCGCCTCATCGAAACCCTGACGAGGGCATTAGAGTACACACCGCTCATTCTGATCTCCGCTCCCGCCGGCGCAGGCAAGACCACCCTGCTCGCCGACCTTCCAATCGCGTTTCCGAAGACCATCTGGGCGTGGCTGTTGCTGGACGCAGAGGACAACGATCCTTCGCGATTTGCCGCCGCCCTGATCGCCTCCCTCACCAAGGCAGGCATTGCCATTGAGGAAAACGCTGCAAGACCGGGAGAACCGCGCCTTACGATTACGGCGATTATCAACGGCATTGCTCAGGACGAGGGCAGAAGATTTGGGATCGTGCTGGACGATCTGCACCGGATCTTCGAGCCGTCGGTGCTGGAATTGCTGGAGTATCTGATCGACAACCAGCCGCCGAATTTACGCGTGGTGGTGGCCAGCCGTCAGGACCCGCAACTCAAACTGGCCCGCCGCCGGGCTCGTCACGACTTAGCGGAGATTCGCCTGCAGGATTTGAGCTTCCGCGAAGACGAAATCGCCGCGCTGGCGAACCAGTGCCTGGGCCTCAATTTGAACAGCCAGGAAGTGAAGCTGCTGCATTCACGGACCGAAGGCTGGGCCGCCGGGCTACGCCTGCTGGCCACATCGATGGCTCAACTTTCAGCCAACTGCACCACGCTGCTGCCAGGCGAAATTCAGGGCAGTCAGCATATTTTCGATTTTCTAGCAGAAGAGGTGCTCGACCACCAGGCGCCGGACCTGCGCAGCTTTCTGCTGGAAACGTCCATTCTGACTGTGCTCCGGCCCGAAGTTTGCGATGGGCTTACCGGTCGGCGGGATTCCAACCGCGTCCTGCAGGATCTTTATCGCCGGAGCTTGTACGTGGTAGCCGCGGACGAAGGGGAAACTACGTTCCGCTACCACGACCTGTTCGCCGATTTTTTGCGAGAACGCCTGCGCCGCGAGCGTCCGGAGGATTGGACGGCACTGCACCAGCGGGCCGCTCGGGCGGAGACCTCCGCGCCCAATCGTCTGAGGCATTGGCTTGCCGCTTCCAACTGGGATGCAGCGGCCGAGGAAATCGAGACCGTGGGTCCCGAATATGCGCGCCGGGGCTTTGTGACCACGCTCCAGCGCTGGATCTCCGAACTTCCTGAAGAGGCGCGCCTGCGGCGTCCCCGCGTCCTCTACCTGCTGGGCCACGCGATCTGGACGCAAAGCGAATTTTCGCAGGCTCAACCCTATCTGGAACAGGCGCTGGAAGGATTCCGCCGCACCCAGGATATGGTGGGACAGGGGGAAACGCTGGTGGCGCTCGCCAACAGCGCGGTGATGAACAATCGCCTGGATGAATCGCGCGCAATGATCCGCGAGGCTCTCACCTTCGACATCCCTAGCTCCGGCCGCGTGCAACTTCACTCGGCCAGCGCGTGGGACGCCATATATCGCAAGGATTGGGCCGACGCCACAGACCATCTCGACCAGGTATTTCAGATGGTGAAAAGCGGCGCGGCGATTTCCAATCCCCTGGCGCTGATGTCCGTGCTGTTTGCGGCGTGCTTGCCCTGTTATGTAGACCGGATGGAAAATATTTGCTCCAATATGCGTCTTCGCCTCTCCGGACCGCCCGACCTGACCCATGGCTGCTACTACATGCTGAACAGCGCCGTTCTGTTCGTTCGGGGCGACTATGCCGGCGCTGACCGGGATGCCAGGAGGGCTCTTGCCATCTCACGCGACTGCGGCCAGATGCTGCTCCTCGATATCGCTCTGTGCACCAATTTCTGGTTGACGGCAACGGCACGGGGTGACTGGGCGGATATGGAGGCTTGGAGCAATAACAGCCTGGAATATAACAAGTATGGCCAGATCATCGGCAACTGGCGGCTTCATCCGCTCTACCAGCAAGCACGCGCCCGCTGGCATTCAGGCAACCTCGAAGGGCTTCGCGCCACATATGAAGAAGCCATGCGGCCGAACCCGGTAGAAGCCCCGGCGGCTCTACCCTACCGCTACCTGACCCGCGGCATTCTGCGCCTCGCCGAGCGCTCACTGGCCCAGGCCGAACAGGCTTTCCGCGAGGCACTGCGGGAGGAAGAAGGCTTCAAGGTCTCCCGAGCGACCTCCAGCGCCAGGGTCATGTTGGGTTACACTTTGCTTCTGCGCGGACAACCCGCGGACGCCATGGAAGCCTTCCAGCCATTTTTGGAAGAGACAGAAACTTCGAATGTGCCAGGGTATCTGATGCGCGAAAATCCCCATGTCATTGCACTGCTCCGGCAAGCGCACAAACAGAATTTGCACCGCGCGTGGGTGGAGCACGTGCTGGAATTGCTTGGAGCGCCGCTGAACCCCGCGCAGGCCGCGGGTGGCGAAACGCTGTCGGAACGCGAATTGGAAGTGCTGCGCATCATGGCCGAGGGTCTCGCCAACCGTGACATCGCCCTGCGTCTGTTCGTGAGTGAAGCCACGGTGAAGACCCACGTGCAGCGCATCATGCGAAAACTCGACGGTAAGACGCGCACTCAGGCGGTGGCTCGCGCCCGGGACCTGATGCTTCTGTGATTTGCACATAGCGTACAAATCGCTCTGAAGTATATGTTTTAAATATGCAACGTCTCGTCGCGACCGCCCTCTTTCTTGCGACTGTGCCGGACAAGCCGCCGGCATTCCCGTGTGGATTTCCGGGACCGAAGGGTACAATGCCTACCGGATCCCCGCACTGCTGGTTTCGGCCAAGGGCACGCTCCTGGCCTTTGCCGAGGGCCGCCTCAACGGCCGCGGCGATTCGGGCGCCATCCACATCCTGCTCAAGCGCAGCTGGGACCAGGGCGCTACCTGGAGCGCGGCATCCACCGTGCTTTCGTTCGGTGACGACACCGCGGGCAATCCGGCGCCGGTGCTCGACAGGCGGACAGGCAAGATCTGGCTACTGGCCACGCGAAATCCGGGCGCCGATACGGAGGCGCAGATCCTTAACCATACGTCCAAGGGGACCCGAACCGTCTGGGTGACGCACAGCGACGACGACGGCCGCACATGGTCCGATGCAGTCGAGATTACGTACTCCGTGAAGCCGGCGGAATGGACGTGGTACGCTACCGGCCCGGGCGCCGGCATTCAACTGCGCAGCTGCCGCCTGATGGTGGCCTGCGATCACAATTCCGGTCAGCCCGATGGCTGGTTCTCGCACGTGATCTACAGCGACGATGCCGGCGCCACCTGGAAGCTGGGCGGTAGCGCAGGCCCACAGGGGAACGAATCGACCGTGGTGGAGTTGGCCGATGGCCGACTGATCCTCAACATGCGCAGTTCGGCCAAGCTCAAGAATCGCCTGGTGGCGTACAGCATGGACCGGGGCGCCACGTGGTCGGAAGGCGTCGTCGATCCGGTATTGATTGACCCCGTTTGTGAAGGCGCGATTCTGCGCGCCGGCAAAGCCGATATCGTTTTCTCGAATGCGGCCTCGGCCAAGCGCGAGGCGCTCACCATCCGCCTGAGCCGCGATGGCGGCAAAACCTGGATGGCAAGCCATGTGATCCAAGCCGGTCCGGCGGCGTATTCGAGCCTTGCGCAGTTGCCCGATAGATCGATCGGCGTTCTGTATGAAGCTGGCGAGAAGACGCCTTACGAGACCATTACCTTCACCAGGCTGCCGGAGAAATGGTGGTCGGCCAAGCCAGCCAGCAGCCATCGCGTGCCAAAATAGAGACCATGTAACGGGTCCGGCGGGTGCAGCCGAGGGTGACTCCTTTTGTTTGGAGAGGAGAAGCATGAAGCAGGGTGAAATCGTAGTCCCCAGATTCTCCACTATTAAAACGCCAGCGATTCAACTCCTGGTAGCAGCGCTTCTCGTGCCCGCCGGGCTCAACGCTCAGCGGTGCACCGGGAACATCAACATCGGATGCACAAAACGCAGGCGCCGTTTGCAGTCCGGTGAGCAGCGGTGTAGGACCGACGGGCCACTGTGTCACTCCTGCCGGCCTGCCACCGGGAGAACGCGAATGTAACTGTGTTGGAGCGCCCGCGCTCAACCTGACGGGAACGTGGGCCGGGAATGATGGCGCTGTCTATTATCTGCGACACATCGGAAATCAACTGTGGTGGGCGGGTTTCAGCACGGAGACCCCGGCAGGCGCTGGAGACCTGAACAAGGGCCTGGCGTTCACCAACGTGTTTCAGGGTCAGATCTCGGGAAACACGGCGAACGGGGACGGGCGGACGTCCCACGCGGGCGCACCCTCCAGAATGGGACGCTCACGCTAAACGTTTCCAACGGCCAAATCCAACGCGCGGCGGTCACCGGCGGATTCGGAGCGAGTCAATGGAATCGGACCAGCCCCGCGCCTCCGCCCGCTGACATCTTTTCCATCTTCGACCAGGTGAAGAAGAACCAGAACGCATGGCGCGATCACTCCCTGCTGGACAACCTGAAGCCGGCAAAAGACAGGCCGGTGGCTATTTTCGGCTCTATCGTTAAGGCGCCCGACGATGCCGACCCCATGCACGTAAACTACTCCGCGCGGAATGGGCGTAGCTACCACGATTTCATCTGCCTGGACGGCAACGACAGCCCGCCGGACGGCGACATCGACTTCAATATTCAAGTGGATCGACCGTCCCTCGACCAGCAGATCCTTTTTTGGAGCGACGGCTGGGAGACCAGCCACGGGATTACTCCGGTCAACTTCCGCAACAAGCTGGACCGCCAGAATCAACTGCACATCGAGTCCATCATGTTCGGCGGCACTACTGAGTGCGGCGATGGCGGCACAACCTCGTTTCTACTTCCCGGCTGGGAGCAGGCCGGCTCCATCGGCGTGTTGCTGAATGGGCTACCCATTGCCGGGCAGATGGATCTGACCGACCGCGACGCGAGTTCGGCCCGGATCAACTCGATCCTGGGAAGACCGATCCCGTTTGGAGCCCGCGTCCGCGTGACCGGAAACCTGGTGCTCGATTGCGGCCACGGCCTGCTCCACAACTGCGACGAGGACGTGGCGAGCACGCAAAACCAGGAAATCCATCCGGTTTACGCGCTCGATTTCGTGCAGAACTTTCAACTGCCGCGGCCTCTGGCTCTGCTGACCGGCGCGTGGAGCAGCGACGACTCTGGAACCTACTACCTGCGGCAGATCGGGAACACCGTTTGGTGGTTGGGCCTCAGTGTGGACGCAGGCCGTAGCTTCGCTAACGTCTTTCATGGAACACTGCAGAACAATCAGGTGTCCGGAGCCTGGGCCGACATCCCGCTCGGTCAGACCTCCAACGCCGGCACACTTACCCTGGCCGCCGGCACAGGGCCGCTCACCACAGGGTTGTCCCGCACTGCTGTGACGGGCGGATTCGGCGGCGATTCGTGGCAAAAACTCTATGACGTGGGCAGTAGAACGTTTGTGGTTGTCTTCGAGAGCGCGACTACTACTGCCGGCTCCTGGCCAGGCACGGCCGAGCCCTTCGAGCTTCTAGTCGGAGACGCACGGGTGGAGGCGCAAGCGACAAACCCACACACGGTGAAGTTGCAGAACGGACAACAGGTGATGCAGGCAGATCTCAACGCGCGCGTTCCCATCGACGCTCCACCGGTTGGCCCATTGCGAGTGGGCGCGCGGTTTGCGGGATATCGGGCGGACTGGACCATCGGGGAGGCGGACCTCAAGCCCGGCGCCGCTACCCAATCCATGGCTGCGCCGCGAGTCGTCTCATCGGCGCCCGAGCCGAACAGGAGCCTGGTGACGGATCGGGACACCACGAAAGGCCAGGCCGCTGGGGCCGCCGTGACGGGCGGTCTGCCTGGGCTCACGATTCACTACCACCTCGAATCGGTCACCGGGCCGCAGAAATGAAGACCTTGAGCTGTCGCTAGCCGCCTTCGTAAAAACTCGTTGCAGCGGGAAATACCTGTCCAATATCGACGACCCGGTGGCGGCGGCCCGTCAGTGAATGCGTTCACAAATCGTAAGGTCACGGCTAAGTCCTGGATGATCACGGAGTCGATAACTCTCACCCTCGTAGTTGCACGGCAGACGGAGTGCAATAGGAATTGCACGGAGTATGTCCTTTGTGAAGCGTCATGGCCGTTTAGTCGTCGCAGTGTGCTGCGTCGGAGCCCTCGGTTTCGCCTCGGCACAATTCTTCCGCCCCACGATCCCGAATCCTCCCGTAACGGCAGACCTTGCCGCGCCGCCCGAGGTCAAACAGATTCTGCGTGCTGCTTGTTACGACTGCCATTCCAATGAGACCAGGCTCGCGTGGTTCGACCAGGTGGTCCCGGCCTATTGGCTGGTGGCCGACGACGTGAAGCAAGGGCGCGCGCATCTGAATTTCTCGGAGATCGGAAGGCAACCGGCTGCCCAGCAAAAAGGCGCCCTGTACGAAGCGGTAAATCAGATTCGGTTGGGCGCTATGCCGCCGGCAAGCTATCGGGCCCTTCACCGCGACGCTGTTCTTGCACCCGAGCAGATTCGGATTCTGATGACCTGGCTGAATGCCTCCGATACGCCAAAACCAACGTCAGCAAGCGATGTCGCGGCGGACAGGGCGCAGTTCGACGCCTGGATTCACGACCAGGGTCCCGTACACGGTCCTGTGCCGGCGCCAAACGGGATTCACTTTCTGCCGGATTACAAGGACTGGAAAACCATTAACGCCACCGACCGCTTCGACAACCAAACGGTCCGCGTCATCCTGGGTAACGCCGAGGCAATCCAGGCTGTCGCCGGGAATCACACCAATCCCTGGCCTGATGGGGCTGCATTCGCCAAGGTTGCCTGGTTCGCCCGCGACGACGGAAATGGCAGCGTGCTCCCAGGAGCGTTCTTTCAGGTGGAATTCATGATTCGGGACAACCAGAAGTACGCTCAGACCAAGGGGTGGGGATGGGCGCGATGGCGTGGGCGAGAATTGACTCCGTACGGAAAGAACGAAGGGTTCTCAAGCGAGTGCATTGGCTGCCACCTACCGTTACGGGCTACGGACTACGTCTATACGGTCCCACTGCCAATCAACGGCCCCGCGGCGCTCAGCGGAGGCCTGCCGGTGAATCCGCTGCACTGGAGGGTGATCACGCCGGTTATAGACAAGCGAACTTCCACCATTGGCATCCTGTATGGGAACGATATCGCAGTGCAACACGCGCGCAGCAACTCGAACCTTGACTATCCCGTTGGGTCGATCGTGTGTTTGGTCACTTGGGAAGCACAGGATGACGATCATTGGTTTGGAGCAAAGATTCCCGCGCGACCGAAATCGGTTGAATACGCTACCGTCACTGCCGGTCCGGGTAACGGGAAAACAATTGTGTTCGAGAGCTACAGCGGGTCACCTTTGTCTAAGATACCTGCGCCCGATCAAGGCCGCGCCGCGTACCTGCTTTCCCTTCGCGCCGCGGTAATGCCATAGACGATGATCGAAGGCGTCACGTCATGAAACGAGTGGCGCCCGGGCAAGTGTCTTCATATACGCTTCGCCGGCGGCGCATCTGCATACCCACATGGCAAAAATCGATCAAGGTCGGGGCCAATTTGTTCCTGTGCCGACAAGATCTACCCGTCCCGGCGCCGCCGACCGCCGGCGCAATTGCTTTGGTTGGTGATGGGGCGTCCCCTGTGAAGCGCTGAATGTTGAAACCCAAACATCGGTCCTTTTAGTGCAATGCCGAGTCCGGACAACCTGTGTGGATCGTTAGGCTCGCGCTGCGGCGTCCTTATACCTTCGTCGTCATGGCGATACTCATGCTTGTGCTGGGTATCACTGCGATCTTGAGCATGCCGACGGATATTTTTCCCTATATCGACATTCCTGTTGCGTCGGTCATCTGGTCGTATAACGGCATGTCGCCTCGGGAAATGACGGATCGAATCGTCACCATCTTCGAGCGAGCGCTCACCACCACCGTCAACGACATCGAGCACATGGAGTCTACCACCTACAACGGTGTGTCAGTGACGCGGATCTATTTCCAACCGAGCGTCAAGATCGAAATGGCCATCGCGCAGATTACCGCGCTCGCGCAAACCATTCTTCGGCCGCTGCCGCCGGGCACGTTTGCTCCCCTGATTGTGTCGTTCGATGCATCGAGTGTGCCAATTTTACAACTGGGCCTGCAGAGCAACACGCTCAGCGAAGCACAGCTCTACGACTACGGGCAAAACTTCATTCGCACCCAACTGGCCACCGTGCAAGGCGCGGCCATCCCTCTGCCGTATGGCGGCAAAGTGCGCGCCATCATGGTGGATATCGACCCGAATGCGCTCTATGCGAAGCACCTTTCGGCCACCGACATTTCCAACGCCATGAACCTGCAGGCGCCGGTGATTCCCGCCGGAACCGTCAAGGTGGGCGATCGCGAGTACGTGGTGCAGACGAATAGCAGTCCGCTGACAGTGGAAGGGCTGAACAACATGCCCATCCACACCTTGAACAATGCGACCGTCTTCATTCGCGACGTCGCGCAAGTTCGCGATGGCTACCAGGTGCAGACCAATATAGTGCGGTCCAACGGCTTGCGCGCGGCGTTGCTCGTGGTGCTCAAGAACGGCAGGGCATCTACACTTGACATCATCAAGAACGTGAAATCCGCACTGCCCCGCATTATGGCGGGATTGCCGCAGTCGCTCGAAGTGAAACAACTGTTCGACCAATCGGTGTTTGTGCGCGCATCGATTCAAGGAGTGTTGCGGGAGGGCGCCATCGCCGCGGCGCTCACCGGTCTGATGATTCTGCTCTTCGTGGGAAGCTGGCGCAGCACGCTCATTGTCTGTATTTCGATTCCATTGTCAATTCTGACGTCGCTCATTGTGCTCGGGCTGCTGGGCCAAACCGTGAATGTGATGACGCTTGGAGGACTCGCACTGGCAGTGGGAATTCTGGTGGACGACGCGACGGTGGAAATCGAGAACATCCACCGCAACATGGGCATGAAGAAGCCGATTACTCACGCCATTCTGGATGGAGCGCAGCAGATTGCGGTGCCGGCATTCGTTTCCACGCTCTCCATCTGCATGGTGTTCGTGCCGGTGCTGCTACTCACGGGCACGGCGAAATATCTCTTCACACCTCTAGCCATGGCGGTGGTGTTCGCGATGCTCACCTCGTATCTGCTGACGCGCACACTGGTGCCCACAATGGTGCACTACCTCTTGAAAGAAGAGGCGGAATATTACCAGCAGGGCGAGGGCCGGGCGCGCCAGACCGGATTGATCTGGAAAACACACTTCGCATTCGAAAAGAGATTCGAGCGAATGCGCCATCGCTACCACGGCTGGCTGGAGTGGGCGATTCACCATGCCGCGTGGGTGGCCGGTCTGTTCGGCCTTTTCGTCGCAGTCTCGCTGGTGCTGGCGTTGGTGGTGGGCCGCGACTTCTTTCCGTATGTGGATGCCGGTCAGCTCAAGATGCACGTGCGGACGCCCGAGGGCACCCGCATCGAACAGACGGAGCGAATATTCGCCGACATCGAGAAGCAGGTTCGGCAGATGATTCCTGCCCAGGACCTGGAGACTATCCTCGACAATATTGGACTACCGAATAGCGGTATCAACCTGGCGTTCGGCGCCAGCGCGAATATTGCATCGTCCGATGGGGACATTCTGATTTCGCTCGCTCCAGGCAAACACAAGGGCACGCAGGAGTATGAGCGGATTCTGCGCACTCAGTTGCACAACGGTTTCCCGGATGAGACATTTTTCTTTCAACCCGCCAACATCACGAACCAGATTTTGAACTTCGGCCTGCCGATGCCGATCGATGTGCAGATCACCGGGCAGGACGCTCCGCACAATTACGCCATGGCGGAAGAGATTCGCAAGCGTGTGGCCGCCATCCCCGGCGCCGTCGACGTCTTCGTTCAACAGGAGGTGCACACTCCCACCATTCAGGTGAATGTGGACCGCGAGATGGCCAGCGAAGTCGGCATGGTGGAGCGCGATGTGGCCAATAGTATGTTGATTTCGCTTAGCGCCAGCGGGCAGATCGCGCCCAACCAGTGGCTAAATCCGCTGAACGGCGTGAGCTACGGGGTCAACGTGCAGACGCCGCAATATCGCATCGACTCCTTCGACGCCCTGCAGAAAACGCCGGTAACACCTGCATCGAGCAGTTCTACCATACTGCTTCGCGGCATCGCCAACCTGGTACGGACCACGACACCAACCATCGTGAGCCACTACGACGTGCAGCCCGTATACGACGTCTTCGCCAACGTGGACCGGCGCGACCTGGGCGGAGTGGCCGGCGACATCGACAAAATCCTAAACGAATACCGGCGCAATTTGCCGAAAGCATCGCAGATCGTAATGCGGGGCCAGGTGGCCACCATGAGGACTTCGTTCGACCGACTCGGTCTGGGAATGTTGTTCGCGGTCCTGCTGGTTTATCTGCTGATTGTAGTTAACTTCCAATCGTGGCTGGATCCGTTCATCATTCTGATGGCTATTCCCGGCGCGCTGGCGGGCATTCTGTGGATGTTGTTCCTGACGCAGACCACGTTGAACGTGCCTTCGCTCATGGGCTCGATCATGGCGATCGGCGTGGCCACGGCAAATTCGATCCTGCTGGTAGTGTTCGCGAATGACGAGCGCGCGGAAGGCAAGAACGCGGTGGAGGCGGCGCTCTCCGCAGGTTTCACACGCATTCGTCCGGTGATTATGACCGCGCTCGCCATGATCATCGGGATGACGCCGATGGCGCTGGCGATGGGCGAAGGCGGGGAGCAGAATGCTCCGCTGGGGCGGGCCGTAATCGGTGGCCTGCTGGTGGCTACCTTCACCACACTGTTCTTCGTGCCGATCATGTACACCCTCCTGCGCAAGAAGGCGCCCGTAGACCAGGCCCGCATCATCGATGAAGAAGCACAGCAGCGAGGCCCCGGAGAGCAGCCTGCATGAGCTCTGAGACTCCGCTCCTGCCGCCCGCGCCGGAGCGCAAACTGCTGCCGCCTGCGCAACGGCGAAGCCGGATTCATCCCTGGAAAATCGGATTGATCGCCTTCGTCGGATTGCTGGTGATCTTCCTGGTCGGCTTTCTTCCCCGCCACAATCGTGACGAGGAGGTGAAGGCAAGCACGGAAAGCGAATCGTCGGCGCTTCCTTCGGCGAATGTTACGCAGGTGAAACGTTCCGCGCCGGTTGCAACCCTGCTGCTACCGGGTAACACGACGCCGCTTACGGAAGCGTACATCTACGCTCGCGCTACTGGATATGTGCGCAAGCGCTACGTGGATATCGGCGACCGTGTGAAGGAAGGTCAAGTGCTCGCCGACATCGATGCGCCCGATCTCGACGCACAGGTAGCCCAGGGACGGGCTGCGTTAGCCCAGGCGCAGCAGCAGTGGGCACAGGCAGTAGCCGCACTGGAGAATGCCGCCGCGCAGCGGGACCTGGCCAAAGTCACGTGGGACCGCTACAAGGTGCTGGTGACGCATGGGGCCATCTCGCGGCAGGATGCGGACACGCAGGAAGCGAACTACAAGACTACGACGGCGAACGTTCACTTGCAGGATGCCGGCGTGCGCACCGCGGAGGAGAACGTGCGGGCGGCGCGGGCCAATCTCGATCGCTTGATCGCGCTGCAGGAATTCGAGCGGGTGCGCGCGCCGTTTAGCGGCGTGGTCACGGCGCGCAATTTCGACGTGGGAGCCTTCATCAACGGTAACGGCGCCGCCTCCACCGCGAGTAGCTCGCCAGGGGGCGGCACGCAGACCGTGGGCCAGTTGGGCAATGCGGGCGCTACTGGATCGGCCCCAACCCAGTCCAATATTCCTTCCAGTCCCACGGCCACCGGCACGCCACCGGCGGGCTCCAGCGGCGAGCTCTTTCGTGTGGCACAGATCGATTGGCTGCGCGTGCTGGTGAACGTGCCACAAGAATATGCGCCCACCGTGCGCGTGGGAATGCAGGCCTCCATCATGGTGCGCGAATTTGCCGGACGGCAGTTTGGCGGCACGGTGACGCGCACATCGCAATCGCTCGATCAGATCACGCGCACCCTGCTCACCGAAGTGCAGGTAGGAAATCCGCAATATACGCTGCTGCCGGGCATGTACGCACAGGTTCAGTTCTCGGATAACCGGCCCAGTCCGCCCCTGCTGGTTCCGGGCGACAGCGTGATGGCCACATCGAACGGTCTGGAAGTTGCGATACTGCAGGACCTGACGCCCGAGGAGCGTAATCAACTGCGGGATCGGTTGCAGCCGAAGAAAAAAGAATCGGGGAAAGCAGCCGAGCAGCAGGAGCGGAAAGCGCAGGAAGAGATCGGCCAGGCGAAGAAGATCGCGATTCGTGCCGTCCAGTTGGGCCGCGACTATGGCACCGAAACGGAGATCACCGCGGGTTTGCAGGCGGGAGAAACGGTGGTAGTCAATCCAGGCGACGGCACCCGAGCAGGAGAGTTCATCCTGCCGAAACAGGCCCCGCCAATAGCAGGCCGGGGCGCGCCACAGAGCCAGGGGCAAATGCAAGGGCAGGCCGGCGGAATCGGATCGCCGAGCATGGCCGCTCCCACGCTCGGGAAGCAACAGGCCAGTGGCAACGACAGCGGAAAGGCCAAGCAGGGTGGCAACAATAAAGGAGCTAAAAAGTGAGGCGGACGGCCTTGCTGGTCTGTCTTAGCTGCTGCGCGCTGGCGCAGGACAGTCATCGCTTCGCATGGCTGACGACCCCGTATACCGCGCCGAGGGTTCCCTCGGTGAGCTTTCAAAATTCGCCGAGGATTGACAACTTGATTCGCGCCGGCATTATTTATCTGTCCCTATCCGACGCCATTGCGCTGGCGATAGAAAACAATCTCGACGTGGAATTCGAGCGCTTCGAGCCGGGCATCAGTAAGACGGACGTGCTGCGCGCGGAAGGCGGCGGCACGCTGCGTGGAATTGGTTTGACGGTGACGGAGGTCGCGCCAGGCATGGGCGGTCCTGCGAGCCCGCTGCTGAATGTCGCGGCGAGCGGAAGTCTGCCAGGAACGTCGGTGCAGTCGAATCTCACGGTGCTGAACGCCATCACTTCATCGCAGACGGGCATCGATATCACGGGCGCGGCGGCCCTCTCGCTGGGGCCTCCGGTTCCGCAGTTCGACCCCGTGCTCAATGGAGGCTTTCAATGGGGGCATGAGAAAATTCCCGAAGTCACCGGCACGGCAACGGGCAGCAATCTGCTTTCGCAGAGTCTACTTACGTGGAACTCCGGTTTGACGAAAGGATTCGCGACCGGTGCGCAACTGACCGCGGGATTCTCCGGCTCCAGCCAGCGCACCAACGCTGTGCTCGGCAGCCTCAATCCTTACACCATGTCGAATCTGAATGCGAGCTTTACACAGCCCTTGCTGCGGGGTTTCGGCCCCGCCGTGAATCGCCGCTTCATTCGCATCGCAAAGAACAACCAGAAGACCACCGATCAGGTCTTCCGTCAGCAGATGATTGTTACCGTTGCCGGCGTGGCCCGTTTGTATAACGACCTGGTAAGTTTAGGCGAGGACGTGAAGGTCAAAGAGGAAACGCTCTCTACCGCTCAGCGGCTCTACGAGGACAACAAGGTGCAGGTGGATCAGGGCACGCTCGCGCCCGTAGAGGTGACCAGAGCGCTTGCCGAAGTGGCGGCGACGCGGCAAGACCTGGCGAACTCCCGAGGCACTCTGCGGCAGCAGGAATTGATTCTGAAGACCGTGCTGACGAAGCGAGGCACGGCCGATCCCCTGATTCTCGATGCGCGCTTGCAGCCTACCACGCCCATCGAAATTCCCGAGCAGGAACCCACGCAGGTAACCACCGACCTTGTGGCGCAGGCGTTAAAAAGGCGGCCCGAAATGGAAGAGGCGCGATTGCAAATCTCCAATTCGCACATTGCGCTCGAAGGATCGAAGAACCAGCTTCTGCCCGAACTCGACCTGGTGGCAACAGGCTACAATTCCGCCCTGGCCGGGCAGCCCAATTCATTACCTAACACGTCGTCGGTTGCGCGCGCAGCCCCATCGCCTGGCACGATCGGCGGATTCGGAACTAACCTCTCGCAAATCGGGGACGCGAGATATCCCACCTATATGATTGGCGTGGAGCTGAGTTTGCCGCTGCGGAATCGCGTAGCGCAGGCCGATGTGGCGCGCGATGAGATGCAGATCCGGCAATGGGATGTTCGCAGGCAGCAATTGGAGAATCAGATCCGGCTGGAGGTGGAGGCGTCAGTGGTCGCTTTGGCTCAGGCTCGCGCCGCATATGACGCGGCCGTGGAGACCCGGAAACTGCAGGAAGAGTCGTTGCAGATTGAAATGGAAAAATACGGCGTAGGCTTGTCGACGGCATTCCTGGTGATGCAATACCAAAGCTTTGTTGCGCAAGCACGATCCACTGAAGTGGCCGCGCGTGACGTCTACGCGAAAGCGCGGGTGCAGTTACAGCGCGCGGTCGGAACCACGCTGGAGGATAACGGCATTACCATCGACGAAGCGCTGCGCGGCCGGGTAGGTCACTAACGCGATCGACCACAGTTCTGAAAAACCGGACTCAGCGCGCCAATTGGAGAAGCAGGGCCTCCGCTTCCCAGTAGTCGGGGCGCAGCCGCATAGCCTCGCGCAGTTCCACTACCGCTTCTTCGCGTTTGCGTTGCAGGGACAACGCCGTCCCCAGACCATAGTGGGCCTCGGGGTCATCCGGCTTGTAACGCAGCCCTTCGCGCAGTTGGGCGGCTGCCTCGTCGATTCGCTTCGAATACAGGTACGCGAATCCCATGCAAAAGTGGGCGCCTGCGTGGTCCGGCTTGAGGCGAATCACTTCACCAAGTTCTTTTAGCCCCTGGGCGTCGCTGCCCTGCTGTAGCAAAGTGGCACCCAGATTGAAGCGGGCGGTTACATTTGTGGCGTTCAGGCCGACCGATTTTCGAAGGCACGCGATCGCCTCTTCCGATTTCCCAGCCTTGGCTAGCGCAACACCGAGCTTGTCGTAAACCCCATAGTTGTTGGGATCATTCTCCAGGGCCATTCGGAACTGCGAAATCGCTTCGCCGCTCTCTCCCCGCGCATCGGCAATCAGGCCCAGGTAGAAATGAGCGTCGGAGCGTCCGGAATACGGACGCACGAGGACGCGCAGCCGTTCTACGGCTGCCGCCGACTTGGGGGTATCGAAGAAGTCCTGCGCGAACATCCACAAGGGCACCACATCGTTGGGCCGAAGCCGCAGGCACTCACCAAGCTGTGTCAGTGCATCATCCACGGCTTCCGGTCTGCCTGGATAAGAGTTCAGGAGCGTGCGCGCGATAAAGTGCCGGACATCCGGGTCGCCGGGTTCAGCTTGGGCAGCCCGGCGAGCCACCTGAATTGCCCGGTCTGCATACCCCATATGGCTCAACAGGCCAGCTTGCTTGAGCAAGCGTGTGGACGAGTAGCAAACACCGAGCAATTGCTCGTTGAGAGGGTCATCCAGCGGCGGCACTACCTTCCACCTGGCCGACAGAATGCTCCGTCGCGCCTCCGCGGCCTGATTCGACAGGCCCAGCGCTTCATAGGCTTGCTGTAACAGTTCCAGAGGGGGCTGCAAAGCTGGATACGCGCGCGCCAGAGGAGCGCTGTAGACAATCACCTTCTTCCAATCCCGGCGGCGGGCTGCGACGCGGCCGAGTCCGAAATTCGCTTGTAGCGATGCGCTGCCCGCGGGCGCCTGTGCGGCCAGCGCGTAATCGTGTTCCGCTTCGTCCAGACGATCCAGCTTGAAAGATGCGTCGGCCAGTTTGAGTCGAGCCGGCAGATGTTCTGGCTTCAGACGCAGCGTCTCTTGCAAGAGCCGGAGTTGCTCCTTTTCGTTCCCGTTCTCCTCCTCGAGGTAAGCCTGACAATACGTCCATCGATAGTCATCGGTGGCCAACCGCCCAGCAATTCGATAGGCGCTTGCAGCCTGCTCCATAAACAGGTTCGCGTGGTACGCCATCGCGAGTTTGCCGATGGCTTCGGCCAGACCCGGGCTTACGCCGCGCCTCGCGATCCACGCTCTGTAGCAGCGCGCGAAGGCTTGGATTCAGTGCGCGCAGGTCCGGCTGCTTTGGGAAGTCCGGGGGCAGTGCCTGTGGCAACAGTAACGGCGCTAGCAGCCAGGTTGCCACCCCCAGGGCCGCGGCGAGTCCCGCGGTTTTCAGGAGCGACGCTTTGTCGTAAGCACGACGATCATGGCCGGATTCGGGTTTCATAGCTCAACAATCCTGTGCTCGAAAACACCCTGCCGAGTTGGGCCGGCCCTTGGCCCCAGTGATTGAGCCAGAGCACCACCCGCCCGTCGTTGGAGAATGGCTGGTAGACATCCATCCGCACGGAAACCAGGTCGGGCTTCCCGTCTCCATTCATGTCCGCGGCTTCGAGGCTGATGAGATGAGTGGGAGTGTGGCTGATGTCATGCTCCGTGAAATTCATTTTGCCGTCGTTTTCGAACCAGACGATGCTCTGCGAGTCCGGCTTTTCCCAGAAGTTGTAGCAACTGACAGCGGCGACATCCAGATCGCCATCGCCGTCTAGGTCTGCCGCGACGGCGGCACTGGCTCCCGGCAAAATGCCGATGGGGTGATGCTCGA
The DNA here is from genome assembly GCA_963815475.1 of uncultured Solibacteraceae bacterium. Classification (GTDB taxonomy): domain Bacteria; phylum Acidobacteriota; class Terriglobia; order Bryobacterales; family Bryobacteraceae; genus Sulfopaludibacter. The sequence goes on from CAWFHD010000003.1 coordinate 504,885, forward strand.
ATTTGAAATTCCCCTTGTTCTCGAGCCACTGGACGCTGTGCCACGGTCGAGGGCGCGGAGGCAGGTAGTCAAAAGCATCTCCATTCGTATAGAGGATGTCGACCAATCCGTCTTTGTTCAGATCGACCAGCCGGATCCCGCTACTGCCATAGTCTTCGTTGGTGCTGCCCCAGACCAGGTGCGACTTGAAGTTTCCGTGCCCGTCGTTTTCAAAGACGTAGACTTCCTCCCATTCCTGACTGACTAGGCTGACGATGTCCATGTCGCCATCGTTGTCGATATCGATAGGAATGGTGTGGATCACCCCGGAGAGACTCTGCAGGATGTGCGAACGGAACTGCCAGTTACCGAGGTTCTCCATCCATCGGGTTTCGCCGTCATCGTAACCGAATTCGCCAACCACCAGGTCCAATCGCCCGTCTCCATTGAAGTCGGCGGCGCGAACGTCCGTGACCCTGGCGATGTGATCGACAATCGTGTGCGGCGTGAAGTTCTGCTTGCCGTCATTCTCCAGGATGATCACAGAACCGATCTTGTCGTTACTGGGGAAAAGCTGGCCCATGCATGCCACAAGGACGTCCAGATCCCCATCCTTATCGATATCGACCGCGCTCACGTGGGCTGGCGCAGGGAGCACGGGGCTGATCCACTGTTCCGTGTAGACTCCTGCTGGAAATTGCCGGATCCAGGCGACGCGGTTGGCCAGCATATCGGCTAACAGGATGTCCGGAAGGCCGTCCTTATCGAGATCGACAATCTGAAGGCTGCCGACGCGAGGTGGATTCGCTGGCAGAAGCCCAATCGGCATCTGTGTCAGAAAATCGATCTTCTTGCCGCGTTTTGCGGTCGTTGGAATCTCTTGGGTATCGGCTTTGCGTGCGTCTTTGAAGAGATGTTCGAACAGTTGCGCCACAGAAAGCCCCGAGTTGTGCGCCTGGTAAAACAGAACCAGCAGCGGAACTCCCAGTATGACGGCCAGGATCCTGAGTCCTGGCAGCGCGGAGGAGCGTCTCTGTCCCGGGGATTTCGGTCTGGCGTTTTTTTGTTTCATGCCTTGGTCACCCGGCGAAAAAGTAGATCATCCCCGCGGCGGCAGTCCACAGGAAGGACCCCATCGGAAGGGATCCCTGAGTGTCTCCTCGCTTTTCCGCTGCGTCGAGCCAGCAATGGCGCAAGGTACTCAACGCGAATCCAGCACCCACCAGCACACTAGTTACCTGAAGCCATGGGATGGCCGGTGACCAGACAATGTGCCAGCGACTGCCCGCCATGCCAAGCAGATTCCAGCCCCAGTTAAAGGGATCTGAGAGGCTCTGAAATACAAACGTCATCATGGAAAGCACGGTGGCCAGCGCAAAAGCGATCCAGCATGCCAGCCCGATGGGAATGAATGCCGCGGCGGTGGTCCGAAACTGGACGCCTGCAGCCACAGCCGATCTGCTGATGGCGATTCCCATTCTGGACAGCAGATACCAGACTAGCGGCAGGACCCCCAGGCATACCACCCAAACTACCAATGCGTAAACGGCAAAGCTCCCCCAGTGTTTCTTGTCGACGATGTCGATCCAGTTCCGAACCCTGTCCCAGGCGCCTAGATTGATATAGCAATAGAGGCAGGCGAGTGCGAACATCACGATTGCCTGCCAGGCCTCGCCGTAACTAGCAAGCTGTTTATCGGACCCAGTGCTGCGCCAGAAGACCGCGACATTATCGTAGGCACACGTCCTCACGCACTCCATGCAAGCACCACAGTCATTGTTACGGTTGATTTCGCCGACGCAGAGGCCATATGGACAGCCCCACCCTTTCACACTGCCGGTGAGGCAAAATCGCTCCTCGCATGCGCCGCAAGTATCTCGCGAGACGCTCCGTACAATTAGACGTCCAGTGCTGGAGTAGAGACTGATGTAGCAGTTGATGGGACAAAGGTGACGGCAGAAGATCCGCTGTTCGGGGAATACGGAAACCAGAACGGCCGTCAGCATCAAACCAATCAACATCCAGCTTGTGGCGGCAGGCACTGCAATGATCGATGTGCTGAAGGTCCCGAGAAGCAGGAATAGGATTACGCGCGGCCAGGCATTGCTGAGCCATGCAGGCCAAATCAACGGGACTCCGAAGATGGAGCGCGATTGGCCCTCCAACTCGGTGGGATGCCGGGAGAGGCGGACGCGCTGCAACCACTCGCCCAGCACGGGGAGAGGACAGGCAGTGCACCAGATCCTTCCGCCGACCGGCACGAGCACAATAATGAGCGCAGAGAGCCACAGTACCCAGACGATCATCGGCCCGGCGTTGCGTCCGGAGACCTTGGTGCCGAACAGTCCCGCCAGTATGATCAACCAGAAGACTCCTAACATCGGAAGCGCCAGGTTGAATTGAAAGTTCGGCGCTCTAGCGGCCCGCTTGAGCCAGGGAAAGATTTCGAACAGATTGAACCGGCGAACGGAGCCCTGGGCAGTTCGGCGGCCGTCGGCAAACGCGGCGAATGGAAACGCGAGCAACAATCCCAGCCCCGAGTAAAGCAGGATATTGGGGGCGACGATCAAATCGCCGCGCTCTGTTCCGTGCAGCACGCCATTGTAGGTATGGTTGCGAAACTGGGACTTGGAGACCAACCATCCCTGCCATCCAGGCAGGCCCGCGACCACCTCCACGGTCTCCATCATCGCCGGAGGATCGTCTGGGCGTGAAAGCCGCCGAACCGCCACCAGCTTGTCTCCGGGTGTGATTGAGACATGAAGATCGTAATCCTGCAAAAAGAGACTCTGGCCCGTATCGCGCGTCGAAAAACTGAGTCGCAGACGATCCCCGCGATTGGCATGAATCCGCGAGGGGCTGAAGCCGTAACGGTAAGCATCGATGTGGATATTCCGCGTCTGCGGACTGGGCGCCTCCAACGCGGCGAAGCATGCCGGACCGACCGCGCCGATAGTCAGAATCAGCAGTGCCGCCACACTCCGCAGATTCCGTTTCTCAACAGACACGGCTGTGGGTTCCTTCCTTCCAGACGGGGTAACAACCATCTGAAAGCGGCTTTTGACCGGGAACCCAAGAAACCATGGGAGCGCTACGGAATGGAGTCCGAGGCATCAACTTCACGCTTACTATAGCTGCATTGAAACGCGCACATCAATACCCGCAGGCGGGACGAACCCGGGCGCGCTACCGTATGTTGGTCAATCCGGGATCTTTCCCACCAGCCGGCCTAGATACTTCTCCGCGTAGATGACGCTGCGCTTGCGAACCAGCCGTTCCGGCGGATGACGGAACAAACCCAATTCGGGAACCCTGGTAACGACTTGACCATCATCGGGGCTTAGAATAATCCACGCAAGAGCCTGACGCGCCGGCGCGGGATCGAATGCGCTGTGAATCTGGAGAAACACCAGCCGGGCAATTATGGATTCTCTCGGGTCGGCGCAAAGATCTGCGATCGCGGCGACGGCAACCAGGTTGCGAATGCTCCGCCCCGAGTCGTCGAGTTTTGCCGGATGCCAGGAAGCCAGTTTGGCGGCGGGTTCCCTCGTCTGTGACAGGTCCAAATTGGGCTGCGCCATGGGGGCGACAAGGTCATCGTCGCCGGGCAAACCGTCAAAGCCGATCTCCGCGATTTGCGCCTCTGTGATATTCGCCCACGCTGCCTCTTCGGGCAGGACGGCTTGCAGTCGGCCGGTTGTCCAGGCTATCGTGCCTACCGCCGCCCATGAAGCCAAAGCGGCTGCCACCCACCAGCGTGCATGACCCATTCTGCCACCGGCTTCCCACCGAAAGAGTTTTGCCCCCGCAACCCCGGCCGCCAAGCCGATCACCGCCAGCGCGCCGAACCGAAATCCACTGTCGTGCAATCCGGCCGGCGAATTGAAGCAGGGTTGCAGGACCTCCACCGCATATCGGCCCGGCATGAAGCCGGCGACCCGTTGCGCCCAAAGCGGCAGGACCGCCAAGGGCACCCCCACCCCGCCGATCATAATCATCGGAAGAAAAATACACTGGCCCAGCGCCTGCACGGCCGGCACGTTGTCCGCAAGCGCCGCGATTAACAAACCGATCCCCAGAAAAGCGACAGTGACCATCAGAAACGCCACTGCGGCAGCGGCCGGATGGTCGGGAAACGGGGTCTGAAAGATGGCACGTGCCAGGATAATCTGGACGAGGACGGAAGAGGCGACAATCAGCACTCGCGCCAGCATGGAACTGAAGACCAACCACGGAGTGGCGATCGGCAGGAGTCGGTAGCGTCGCCAGACGCCACGTTCGCGTTCGGCGACGAGCGCCGTGGGAAGTCCAAAACAGGCTCCTCCCAGAATCGTGATGGATATGATCTGGCCCATCTGCGCCAGCAGCGGCGGATCATCGGCCCGGAATACGCCACCGAATGCGAGCAGAAAGATGACGGGCACCAGATACCCATACACGATTCCCGGAGGATTGCGAAAGTTTAACTCGATGGTGATCAGGAAATGGCGGATCCAGCCATCCAGCTTTGAAGGCGCCTTCATGAGCCTTTTTCAGGCCCGCTTACCCCAGACCAGGGGCGGCCCGTAATCTCGAGAAAGACATCTTCGAGCGAGGGCCGGTGGAATGCGACGTCAAGCAATTCGGCCCCCGCCTCGTCCGCTCGCCGGACTAGATCCGCCAGCAGACGATTGGGGGCCCGCGTATCCAGGGTCCAACCGCTCGGGCTATATTCTGCTCCCAGGACATCGGCTAACGATTCGACGACGGCGTTTGCCAGAGGCGGCGCGGTTCGCACCGTCACGCGGGCCGGCGTTTGCGAGCGGGCGATCCATTCAGCCGGCGATGCGACGGCGAGAATCCGGCCGCCATCCAGAATTGCGACCCGATCGCACAGTTGGCTGGCCTCCTCCAGATCGTGAGTGCTGAGGAGGACGGTCCTGCCCTCCATGTGGATCTCCTGAATGAGTGTCCGCAAGCGGCGGCGCGCTTGCGGATCGAGACCGGCGGTGGGCTCGTCCAACACCAGCAGAGCGGGCCGGTTGACCAACGCCAGTGCAAGAAACAAGCACTGCCGCTGCCCTCCGGAAAGGGTAGCGAACGGCACATCCGCCTTTGCCTGAAGTTCAAAACGACCGAGGAGTTCCTCGCTGGAAAATGAGCGCGGGTAAAACGAACCGAAAAGGTCTAAGGCCTGTCGCGGGGTGATCTTATCTTGCAGTGTCGCCGCCTGAAGCTGGGCGCCCACCTCCAGCTTCGCTTGCATCGCGTGCGTCTTGAGGTCCAGCCCGTTGATGTGGATGGAACCGGCATCGGGTCGCAGCAATCCGAGGACACATTCGAGAGAGGTAGTCTTACCCGCGCCGTTCGCCCCTAGCAGGCCAAAAATTTCGCCCACACCAACTTCGAAGGTGACTCCGCGAAGCGCTTCGGTATCGTCATATCGCTTCCATAAGTTGTTTACGGAAACCGCCGAGGCTGGTCGATCATCCCTCGTCATGCATTGCAGTCCATCATGAACGTAGCACAACCACTCCCGCCTACTCGGGGCATAGACAAAAAAAGGGCGGGCCGCGAATTTCCGGCCCGCCCCGTAATGCAATGGACGTTAGAACTGAATACGAATCACGGTCTGAAGATTGCGCGCGGAGGCCACGCCGTTTACCGTTCCAAAACCGTTGATGTTGTTGACGGTTCCATCAGCCTTTAAATAAAGGTTGGTGGGCGTCCAATTGGTGAGCGAAGCGTAGTTCACAGTGGAGTTGTAGCCGGTGAACTGCGTGTGATTGAAGACGTTGAATGCGTCTATACGAAATTGGAAGTGGACTTTCTCGTGAATCGAGAACTCCTTCTGGAGCGACATGTCAAAGTTGTTGGTTCCCGGCCCGGTGAAACGGTAATTACCCGATTCCAGACCGATGCTGCCCACCTGCGGCGGGGCGATCATGTTACCGTTCAGACGATTGTAGGGGTTGCTGTTGTCGGTGACCGGATTGCCGAGCCAGTAAACGCGGGCGCCTTCGGTGCTGGAGCCGGTAATGTTTTGTTGGGAGACTCCCGTGACGCTGTAGCCGATATTAAATGGAGTGCCGGTCCGGAACATGGTGACGCCGGAGATCTGCCACCGACCCAGTATTGCCCTTTCCATCATATTGGCGGTGGCGAGTTTGGGCAGGTTGTAGACGTAGTTGATGACGAACGTCTGACGCCGGTCATTGCTCGAAGGACCGTAATAGGCGTCGTGCGTATACTGATCGGCACGGACGTAGGTTGTGTCGCCTGTAGCTGTAGTCAGGTTCTTGGCCCAGGTGTAGGCGGCGCCGAAAAACAGGTTGCCGAACCGGCGATCTACAGTGACCTGCAGAGAGTTGTAGTTGCCGGTAGCGGCAGATTCATACAGGGCGATATCGCCGATGCCTTTGTAGGCGCGCTCGAAATTAGCCGGCATCGCACTCGACCCCAGCATGGCAGTCGAGCTCAAGGTAGGATCCTGGTTCTGCGCCTGGAACATGGAGCCGTAGGGAACATAGTTCAGGTTGCGGTTGTCCTGAAGATGGCGGAATTGCCCGCCAACGTATGCCGTGTCCAGAATAAAGCTGTAGGGCAGTTTGGTCTGCACGGCGAAGTTGTACGTCAAATTATTGGGCACTTTGCCGGTCGGGTCGGCGGCATAGAAATTGGGCGGAGACAGCAGAGCCGACGAGGGATTAATGTCCTTCATATAACCGTAGTAAAGCTGAGGTTGGATGCCCAGCGGGGGATTACGGACCAGATCGAAGACGCGATTACCCTGGAAGCGGTCATAGTACATGCCGGCTCCAGTACGGATCACGATGTTCTGGCGGCCTGTCACATCCCAGGCAATGCCAATGCGCGGACCCCACAGTGGGGGAACGGTGGACTGTAAGTACTTGGATTCTCCCTTGACCCCGCCCTGGACGATGCCGTTCGCGACATTCCCGGTGTTGGGCACGATGTAGCCAATCTCGGCCGCCGGAAGAACTTGCCCGGTAACCGGGTCTACCGCCGACCGGACTCCGTTGACCATTTGCGGTTGATAGAGCCGCGGCTGCTGGCTACCAGTCCAGGCCGTTGGCAGGAAAGTCGAGGCTTGCAGAGATGCGTCGTACTGCGGCTGGAACCAGGCGACTCGCATGCCGTAGTCTAGGGTCAGGTGGTGGGTGACTTTCCAGGTGTCCTGCGCATAGAATTCCAGGTTCGTGTAACGATATTGCCCATTAATGAAGTTGGCCGCCTGCGAGAAAGTCTGGTAGACACCAAGTGCGGCATTCGCGAAACCGAAGTTGGTGTCGTAAGGGTTCGCCGAGGTATCGCCGAAGTTGTAGGTGCCGTCGAACGCCCCAAAGGAAGTTTGGTCCTTTCGGCTGCGCTGGATGTATACACCAGCTTTAATGGTGTGGCGCCCCGTCACCTTGCTGATGCTGTCTACAATGTCGATCATGGTATTGGAGTTGATGAATGGCGCCGCGCCGTTATTGCCAGTATTAAACGCGACCGAGTTGGCAAGACGGGACCCGCCGAACGTCAAATAGGGCAGCCAGTCGTTCTGCACGGCATTGGGATAGAGCACCGGCAGGTTCACGCCGCTTTTGGTTCGCGAATAGGCATCCGTGGTGGAGTCGATCAGATAGTTGTTGTGACTGGCGCCCATGTTGAATTCGTTGGTCATGGTCGGGCCGAATATGTAGGTGCTACCCACTCCCCAGGCGTAACCGGGGTTGGTGACCGTGATGGGCGTGACCGGTATGTTGCTGCCGGCAAGCCATGTGCCGTAAAACGAGTTGTACGTGTTGTTGTTGTCCAGGTAATGACCATAGACGCGCATCTTTGACGTCACGTTGTAATCGACGCGCACCAGATCTTCACGGCGCGGGTAACTGTCGGAGATCTGGGATGTGTAGTCGTAGCCTTTGATGCAACCCGACGCCCCTGGCGTCAAGGCGCACGAGTTGGCAACGTTCGGCGTGGGCAGGAAATTCAGGAGAGCGATGCCCGGAGCGTAGAGCCGACTAGCAGGAATCACGTTACCTGCGAACGGGGCGCCGCTGTTGGACGGATCCTTGATGGTGAACGGATTGCCGTTGTTGTCGACGCTCTGTGAGAAATCGCCTTTCCTCTCGAGCGCGGTGGGAAGCGTCACATTCTTTGCCGTGTTGGGCCGTAACTGGCGCTGGAACTCCTCGCTCCAGAAGAAGAACAGCTTGTCTTTGGTGTGGAGTTTGGGAAGCACAATCGGACCACCGATGGTGTAGCCCAAATCGTTGAAGCGGAACAGGGCCCGAGGATTGCCTCCCGAGCCGATCGGCAGGCGGTTGTTCATCCACGTGTTGGCGTTCAGATCGTCGTGACGATGGAACCAGTAGGCGCTGCCATGGAATTGAGAGCTTCCGCTCTTGGTGACCACGGAGATTTGAGCGCCCATGGAACGGCCGAACTCCGCCTGGTACACGCCGGTGAGAATTTTGTATTCCTGCACCGAATCGAGACTCAAGGAGGCGTTGACGTTGCCATTGCTGCCGGAATCGATGTTGCTGAGACCGTTGAGCGTCACATTGTTGGAGTTGTACCGGTTGCCGTTGGCGGCGATGTTCTGGGGACCACCGGTTCCGGCAGTCCGCAAGTCTACCGTGCTGACCACACCGGGGACCAACTTGACCAGATCGAGATAGCTCCGGCTGTTTACGGCGATATTCTGCATCTGAGTGCCAGCCAAGGTGGTGCCTCGCTCGGCGCTCTCCGTCTGCAGCATGACGGCAGAGGCTGAGACTTCGACCGCCTCGGTCACCACGCCGACCTGCATCACCAACTCGCCCAACGCCAGTTTCTCGTTGGCATTCAGCAGGATACCTGTTTGTTCGTACTTTTTGAACCCAGGAGCCTCTACCGTGATACTCCAATGCCCCGGCGGGATCTGCGCAAAAACGAAACGACCGCTTTCGTCCGTCTTCGTTGGGAGCGTAAACTTTTGCTCCTGCTCAGTCGCCACCACCTGCACGCCCGGAATGGCCGCGCGCGAAGGGTCGACGAGGCTGCCGGCGATGGAACCGCTGGTAGTCTGCGCGCACCCAATCGCCGCAAAGGCCAGAAAGGCCACACCTATACTTATTTGCCTCATTGCAAAACTCCTTTCCACAATCTCTTCGGACCCCACCTGGAACCGAATGACCCGTTACGACGGAGGCGGAAGCCTCCAGCATTAGACCGTTTGCCCCAAACTGGCGCGAGACCGGCCCCTTTTTGTTCGATCCTAAAACTTTTAGGACTTATTGATCTTATTAACCTGAATCGACTTCATTGTCAAGGGTCGTTTGAGAGGACGTGGCGGCGCTCATGCCGTCGAGCTGTTTGACGGTGAGAGTGTGGCAAAACTCGACGGATTCATCAAAAAGCAGCGTCACTTCCCGGCGCGCGGCCCTGGAAGCGCGCGGGCTGGGCGCCGTTTCGATGAATGCCAGGATCACTGCCGTGCAATAGCCGGGGGTGAAGGCGGCCGGGATAACCCCCGTTAAGGGAGTCTCATCCAGGGACCATGGTCGGGAAGGTTATCGACAGGCGCTGAAGACCGGGTTAGCGGATTACTGCCGACGTTCAGCCGTTGCCCGCACGCGTATGAATCCAAGCTTGGCCCAAGAGTCATAGCGATCGAGTGAGATAGCGGTGCGGTACTCCTGTTCGGCGGCACTGAGGTTATTAGTTTTTTCAAACCACAGCGCGAGGGAGGCATGGGCTGTTTCGGAGTTCGGATCGGATTCGACCGCTTTCTCGAGGAACTCTCCGGCCTTCTCGATCAGCCCCATCTGGCCGTATACCAACCCCGTCCACTCATACACCTGCGAACACGGGTGAAGGGCAATTGCCGTTTGCAGACGCCGAATCGCCTCGTCGAAGCGGCCGAGGCACGCGAGCGTCCGACCCCACGCGGTGTTTACTATGTAGTTGTTGGGGAGCTTCCGCTCCGCTCGTTCGAGATAGGCAGGCGCGAGGTCGCAGCGCCCCTGCCGGATCAGGATCTCGGTGAAATTGAGCAGTGGCCGTGGGTTGTAAACCGCGCCGTCCGCGGCAAGTTCCAGTAGTTTGGTAGGCGCGCCCCAGAGCCGGTTTCTCTGGTAGCACAGTGTGCATAACATAAGGAGCACAACCGTCAGGATGCAGGCCCAGTTGGTGCGAGAGACCCTCGCCCGCGAGAACACCTCGCATCCGATCAGAATCAGCCCCACGAGCGGCAGATACATCCGCCGCTCGACGAGTGCGTCGTCAAGCGGGATGATGGAGGACGTTGGGGCAAGAAAGATCAGGAACATCAACAGGCCGAAGCACAGGAGTGGATATCGTCGGCGCCATGCGATGCAGAGTGCGATCAGGCCTGCCAGCACCAGGATATAGAAAATCGCGCCGTGCTCGACTAGCGTATGCGAAGGGGGATAGTCCTGGTCGATGGACTGCCCGATGGGAAAGATGGCCAGTGCGAAATATGAAAACAGGGCGCGTGCTTCGGTGAAGGCATACTGATACCACTTGTATGACTGCAACGACCAGCCGGCGGTCTGCGCCGTTGCCAGCATGCGAATTACGCCAAAGATCGCCACGATCGCCCCGGGCGCCATGAGGGCGTAAAGGCGCCAGTTCCGTTTGACGCCGGCCACGGAGAAAGGCTCCGGCCAGAAGAGGTCGGTCAACACCAGAATTCCGGCGAGCGCGATGGCATTCTCCTTGGTGATCACCGCTACGCCGAAGAGCGCAAGAACCAGCAGCGATTCCCGCCAGGAAATTGACACGTTGCGCCGGTACAGAAAGGCAACGTATGCGAGCAGCATGAACAGCGAAGCAAGGCTTTCGGAGCGCCCGGCGATGTAACTGACGGACTCCGTCTGGATGGGGTGAAAGGAGAAGACCGCAGCGCCCACCAGAGATGCCGCGGCAGCCCGCTGCCTTATCCATCCGGCCAGGGTCAAGAGGCGAAACAGCACCAGGAATACCAGCCCAGTGTTTACAAAATGGATGACGACGTTCAGCAAGTGATAGCTGCCAGGATCGATTCCCCAGATGCGATAGTTCAACCAATATGTAAACATCAGGACCGGCCGCAATCCGGACAACCAAGCCGTCAAAGGTTGGTCTCGCATGCCCTGCGCAAACGGCAGCGAAAGATCGTCAAAAACGAAATCCCCATGCAACGCAGGCCAATAGAGGCAGAGGAGCGATAAGAGCGCCAAGGGGCATATGATCGCAATCGCGCGCAATGGAAAACCCATCACCGAAGGGGAATGGCGAGAGGTGACAGGACGTGGAGCCGAACGTTTCAATTTCGCAGTTATACCCCAAGGGTTCCTTCATTGTCTGTATGATCACGAACATGGGGAACCCGCCCGTGGACGTGCGTACCGAGTGGCCGGACCGTCAGAATGCTTCAGTGACAAGGGTATCATGCACGCCATCGAGGTTTGCGCGAAATCAAGTTGCGACAAATCGACCGGCCATTTGCCGCCGGGGCGATTTCCTCTATCTGCTTTAGAATCTGCGATGGGACTTGAGCGCCTATGAGATTGCACCCACTGGTTCTCAACCTGTTAACTGAAGCGCTCGATGCCTTCGGGTTTGGTAACAACTGTTTCCAAGCCTGTTCGAACTTGGCCACGCGAACGTCCAAAACCGATGCGCTCATTCCGGCGAGTCGCTTCCCGGTCTGGCGAGATAAGCTGGAAAGGCGTGATGTCGGAACCTGCAACGATCCTCGCCCCAGCTATTTTATTTCTGGCAACTGTGATTCGCTCTGCTTTCGGGTTTGGCGAGGCTTTGGTGGCCGTGCCACTACTCGCCCTTCTAATGCCTGTTGAAGTGGCGGCGCCGGTTGCCGTTCTCGTCTCTATAACGGTTGCATTTATTGTAGTGGTGCAGGACTGGCGGAAAGTTCACGTCCGCAGTGCGGTTGGATTGGTGCTTTCGACTATGTTCGGTATTCCCCTAGGCCTGATGGTTCTTAGAGCCGTGGCCGAACCTGTCGTCAAAGGCATTTTGGCGTTTGTGATTATCGCCTTCTCGGCACAATCGTTTCTTGGCGGCGCCCATCGTGAACTGAAGAGCGACAAGTTTGCCTGGCTTTTTGGGTTCAGCGCCGGAGTGCTCGGAGGAGCCTACGGTATGAACGGTCCTCCGCTAGTGATATACGGTTCGCTTCGGGGGTGGTCTCCGCAGCATTTTCGGGCAACTTTGCAGGGATACTTTCTCCCGGCGAGCCTCGCGGGCCTCTGGGGCTACCAACTTGCGGGCCTTTGGACTCCGGCGGTGAATCGATTCTACCTGCTGTCATTGCCCTTGGTCATAGTGGCGACGTTTTTGGGCCGGGCAATTAATCGTCGACTTGCCGCTAATCGCTTCGTGCGCTATGTCCATGGCGGTCTCATTCTCGTTGGGGTGATTCTGTTGTTACAGGCCACGACGGGGCGTACCGGGAGATGAAAGATGCGAAGCCCGTTCGCAGGCTGCGCACTTGGGCAGACCCTGGCCTTCGGAAGAATTGACCTTGTAGTCAATTCTTCCATAGTGCCGGGCTGAGCTCACGAAAGATGTTATCGCTAGAAACGGATTCTGGCCGAGAGGGCCAGGTGCCGCGCCTGAACCTGTGCGCTTTGGATCGTGCCGAACGCGGCGTTCGTGTTCGCGCCGCTCGCGAAATTCAAGGTGAGCGAAGTATTCGGATTGCTCGGGTTAAAGTGGTTCAACGTGTTAAAGCTCTCCACGCGCAACTCCATCGTCACCTTCTCCTTGATGCGGGTGTTCTTGGCCAGGGACAGGTCCAAATTCCACAGCCACGGACCGTAGAAGAGAGTCGGCGGCGTATTGCCGATTCCCAGGGAGTTCGCCGCTGGCAGCGTAAAGTTGGCCGCATTCAAAGGAACCTGTAAGCTCGCGCTAGTCGTCGCTGAAGGCAGTTGGCCGGCAGGCAGGAAGATGTTGTTCCCCATCGCGCAGCGGAATGGAAGGTCGGCCGTCGGAGTGCCGGTCCAGTACTGTGAAGGTTGGCCGGTAGCGCTGCAACTAACAGTGTAAGGAGTGCCGGCGAAAATCGAACCGTTGCCGTTCAGGTACCAGCCGTCCAGCACTGCCTTGGTGAAACCGTTGCTCCACACTCTGCTGCCGCCGGGGACTTCGTAAGCGAAATTGAAGTTGATGGCGTGGCGGCGGTTGACTACGTTCTTCGTCAATTGCGCGTTAACCATCTGCCACAGTGTGGTGTTGCTGTCATTGTTATAAACGATGGTTCGGGAGAAGGTGTAGTTGAGGCTCCACTGGATTCTCCCGACGCGGCGGTTCAACTGCATCTGCAGAGAGTTGTAGTTGTTGGTGTAGCTGTTGGTGAAATCGATGACATTGCCGATGCCGGCGTAGCCGGTCATGGCGCGGATCAGGTTGGTGGAATAGAAGCCCGGGTTGGCGGGATTCGTAGTCGGGTCAATGAACTGAGCTTGCGGGCAGCCGCCCTGCACGGGGTTGGCGCAGCCCGACGGCTTCCAGGTAGTCAGCAGCGGGACGGCGTTGCTGTCATACATCTGGCCGTAACCGTGGCGGAGCGCGTTACCGACGTATGAGATGTCAGCGATCAGACCACGAGTAAGTTCACGCTGAATGCCATAGCTCCAGTTGTAAGTGGACTGCGGAATCTCGTTCGGAGTGCCGCCGATGAGGTTCTGTGGAGTATATACAGACTGCGCGCCAGTCAGGTTCTGGAAGCTGGTGTAAACGACAGTGGGCGCCAGGAAAACGGGCGGCACCATCATCGGGCCCTGCCCCGCGCTTTGGGCGCCGATATAGTCTACCGTCCAGTTGCGACCCACCGTGATGCCGAAGCCGCCACGCATGGCGGTCTTGCCGTCTCCGAACACATCCCACGCGAAACCGATGCGAGGTCCTACCTTGATGGGCGGGACGTTGAAGAAGTGACTCTGGTAATACTTGATGCCCGAATACGGCAAACTGCCGGCGGCATAGGAAGAGGTGTCGAACGTGCCTTGCCGAACGTAGGGGAAGGTCGCGCCGGTCTGTGGGTTGACCGCGATCTTGTCCGCTGTGGGGCAAGTGGCAGTTGTTGAAGGAATGGAGCAGGCCGGGTAGAGAAGTTGACCGACCTGGCTTGCATTGTATGAGCCTGCATTGAACAATCCCAAGGTTGCGCCTTGCGAGTTCAAGTCGCCCACTCGGTAGAAACGCAGGCCGTAGTCGAAGGTCAGGCGGCGGCTGGCCTTAAAGGTATCCTGCACGTACCACTCGAGCTGCGAGTAGTGCGCGTGGTTCACCAGCTTGGTGTTATCGTCCCCATAGGCGAATATGCTGCCCACCATCGCATTGGCGTAGGGATATCCGGCGTCCAGGGGATTGGCGCGGTCGGAACCGAAGTAGTACGTCCCGGCGGCGTTGTAGACCGAGTACACACTTACGTTGCGAGCCATTCTTTCGTAATATATGCCGGCTTTAAAAGTGTGCGCGCCCTTGACCCAGGTGACTTTGTCCTGGATGGTCTGCAACTGGTCGGTGCCCGTAAAAGGCCACCGGCTGTCAAGGCTGAAGTTGGGTGCGGCGGTAACGCCCTGGCCGGAAGACTGCGCGCTGTAACCGGTCGGCAGGCCGAAGTTGACCTGCGGCAGCAGGTTCAGGACGTTGCTGCCCTGGTTGATACGCGGCAGCGTCAGCGCATTGCCGTTGGCGTCTTTCAGCGGCAGCAGGCTCTGCTGGTAGGTTTGGGCGCCGCCAGTTGCGGTGTTGGCGCTGCTGTCGCTCAAGGGCTCGACGCCCTGCTTTCCGCGGTTGATGCCCCAACTGAATTCGCTGATCAGCGTGGGACTGATCGTGTAGACAACGGTGGCCAAAGCGCCCGTCGACTGCACGTGGTAACTGTCCGGGAACTGGCCCCACGCGCCGCCGGGAGGTCCCACGGTCGTGTTGTAACCGTTCTGAGCCTGGTAGTCCTGCAGGAGGCGCACGAAGGTCACCACTTTTGGCGAGAAGTTGTAGTCCACCCGGAGGATCTTGTCGTCCAGGGGCCTCGACTGCGGCAGGACGGCGCGGAAATTATATCCACGGTTTCCCGTCGGATCGAGCGCCAAGCCTTGGGGAGATGGCATCGGGAAGAGGTTCAGCATGGCCTGCCCCTGCGGGTTGATGCGGTTGGCCGGTATGATGTTCCCAGGGAAAGGCGTCTGCGTCGTGGGATCGTAGATCGGAACCAGAACGCCGGTGGTGGTTACGGTCTGGGAGAAATTCCCCGCGCGCTCCAGCGCGGTTGGCATTGTGTAAGTGTTGTTCGTTACGGTAGTGTTGAACAGCTTGTCGTAGGAGAAGAAGAAAAAGAGCTTCTGCCTTGCCTTGTTGAACCGCGTGCCCGGGACAATCAGCGGGCCGCCGATGGTGCCGCCGAAATTCTGGTAACGATACCGGGGCCTCGTCACGTTGGTCAGGTTATTGAAATACTCATTGGCGTTCAAACTTTCGTCGCGGTAGTAATCGTATGCCGTGCCATGGAACTGCGTCGTTCCGTTCTTAGTGGTCAGGGTCAACTGCCCGGCGGTCCGCCCACCGTACTCCGCGGTGTAGTTCTCAATCAATAGTTTGACTTCGCTGATGGAGTCGACCGAAGGGCTAATGTAGCCGGTGTTGAGGTTGCCGGAGTCCTGGCTGGCGGCGCCGTCCATGTTGAGGATGATCTGTCCCTGCTGCCCGCCATTGACGCCGGGGATGCCCCCGCCGTTCCAACCGCGATAGTCATACGACTGGGCCAACGACTGTACGCCGGGCAGCATCATGATGAGGCTCACCGGATTCCGGCCGCGCGTCGGGTCGTCGAGAATCTGCTTCAGGTTCATGTCCATGGAGCGGTCGGAACTGTCGGTGGCGACGTGCACTGCGTCGGCCTGAACTTCGATCGTGCTCGTCACATCGCCCACTTGCAGGTGGATTTCATGCATGTCGACGCGTTCCTGCGCCGCAACCGTAATGCCTTTCTGGTCGAATGCCTTGAATCCAGCCTGTGTGACACGCAGGCTATATGTGCCGGGAACGAGGCCAGTAAAAATGAAAGAGCCGTTGTTCTCGCTGAGGAATCGATGCATGGTTTGCGAGAGATCGTGGGTTAACTGGACTGACGCGTTGGGCACAACTGCGCCAACCTGATCGACCACGACTCCCGAGATCTGGCCCGTAACGCTCTGGGCACGGGCAGTCGGCAGCAGCGCCAAGAGCCCCAAAACGGTCCTCGCAACGATACTCAATCTACTCACGGCCAACCTCCAGAATTGTCGGATTTATTGGTATTCGGGCAGGTGTCTCGGACGAAGCGGAACAAGGGAACATAGCGCCGGACGGCACGTACTTTGCCGACGTCGTGGTCGTCTGCATTCCCATCCCCCCGATGAAACGCACCAAAGCTTACTTGCGATAAGCATATATATAAGAAAGGGTCCTGCGTTGTCAAGCAATTTGAGGTCTCGCTTCAGATTTGAACTATGGAGGTCCTTGCGTTATGCGCTGCGGAACGCATGCTTGGCAGCCTAAACCAAATTTGCGGCTCCGACCCCGTTTGTGGCTGGCGACAAATCGCCCACAGACGATTGAACACCGCAAACGGTGCATCCCCGACCTGTCAAACTTCTACTGAAGTGCGAACTCGGTAAGTTGAAAAGAGGCGAACCCTCACCGCGCCGCCAGGCTCTCGCGCAACTGTCTCACTAATGGCGAACCGGGGTTCGCCGATTCCAGCAGAGCCAACTCCGCCTGTGCCTCATCCACCATTCCCTCGTGCGCATAGAGCACCGCCAGTTCCAGGTGTGAGCCTCCCCGTGCGCGCTCGATCCGTGCGGCCGCTTCAGCCGGTATCAGTTCGATAAATGCGGGCGGCGCCGGCGGCGCTGGGGCCGTAATCCGCGAACTGCCGCGCCGCGCCGTGACTTGCCAGCCTAGACGGACACCGCGCGGCAGCGCAGCCGATGGCCGCCACGAAGTGGTAGCCGCCATATCCTGCGCTACGATCTTCTCGTCTTCCGTGAAAATGGTGACTTCGTAACTCGACGCGCGTGCCAACCGCTCCCAGTGAAACTCCGGCCGATCGTCCACCACCTTCCGATTCACCGGACCGACCAGTTGAAAGCTCTCGTTCGACGGAGCGCCGCGCAGCACGGTGGCACGGCCCGCGGGCAGCGGAGCCCCTGCCGGCAGACGTCCGGTGCGCAGCGCATCGCCGATCCAGCCGCGTTCCTCGACACCCAGATTCGCCAGGCCGCCGACTTCGCCAGACGCACTCAAGGTCGCAAGGCCCGCGCCATCGTGCAGGGAAGCAACCAACTGCGGAGCGTCCACGCGGCGGCGCAACAGCCCGAACCCCACCACTGCCACCAAAAGAGCAGCGGCCGCCACGCCCAGCCAAACCGGCAAGGGACGTTTGCGGACCGGCATCTCCACTACGCGCGCCGGTGGCTCCGGAACTCTTGGCGCCGGAGATTTTTGCGCCGGAGCCTGTTGCGCTTGATTCGCCGCAAACTCGCGCAGATCGGCAATCGCCTCCGTACACGCCTCGCAGCCGGCGGCATGTTCCTCAACCTCACGGGCCCGATCTTCGGGCAAGCGACCTGCTGCAAACAGCACCAGTTCCTGCTCATCGGGCTCCACCGAAAAGAGTGCGCGCACCAGCATCAAATCTTCGGCGTCTGCAGCCATTTTGCTCCGGCACGTCTCACAAACATCGCAGTGCTGGCGGACGCGCAGCAATTGCTCTGGCGGAAGTGTTCGCTTCCGATAGCAGGTCAAGTCCTCATTGGTGAGGTGAATCATCGCGCCCTATACTCTATTGTGGAGCGGTCTTCCATAATATTGGCAGCGCACTCATCCGGCGCGACAGGCGCTCCCTCGCAGCGCTGCGCAAATTGATCACCTGCTGTCTCTCCACTCCTATCTTTTCCGAAATCTCCCGATCGTTTAACGGCAGTTGGTCCCAGATGTTGGCGAGTTCGCCAGGGGCCATCTGGAGGGCGGTCGAGAGCTGCGCGAAACTGGCAACCCCAAGATCCTCGAATAGTCCGATGGCGGCTCCTCCCGGTGTGCGAAGGTTAAGCAGAAGAGCCATGCGCTGGCGGTCGGGCAGATCCTTGATTTCGGTCCAGAGCTGCGCCATCCAGGCCCGCGTATCGGTGGATGGCCCCATTCGCATGTTGGGGTCGGGCAGACGGTCGGCCAGGGGATCCAGGTCCTGGATCTCATCCACCACGCCCAACAACCCGGCGCACAGGAATAACAAGTCGTTCAGTTCGACCGGATGTGCGACATGCGTGAAGATGCCAGCCAACAGATCCGGCAATTCCTTGGGCAGGCTGCGCGTCGCCAGTTCCGTCCGGCACTCTTCCATGGAGCCCGCTGTCGCTCGCATCTCGCCGCCCCAGCCGGCCTGCCCGCACAACCAGAATCCCAGGCCCGTTTCCCAGATCCGGAAGCGCGCGTCGGTGGTGCAGACCATGCGGATCCGGCGGCGCAAGCGCGTGCGCTCCGGATGTCGGGAGGCCAGATACTGATGGACGGCATTGCCCGCCACCCCAGCAGCATACGCGGAAAAATCGGCGATGGCAGCGCCCGATGTCGGATCCTTGCGAAGCAGTCGCAGGCGCGACACCAGGGCCGCCAACGCGTCGCTGGTCACATCTTCCCGCACATCGAGCGAAGCCGACCCGAGCCGGCGACTCACAACGTTCTTCACCGCAGGCAGCGCATGGTCGATCAGCAGTCCGGCAAGCAAAGCTTCGGCATCGTCATTCGATGCCGGCCCGAGAAATTGGGCAAGTGCTTCGCATGCAGAGATCGTAAGCTGGGCCACGGGTTCCTATTATGATATGGCATATGGCCGGGATGTTGAGGGACTTACCGTATTTCGGATGTTGTACGTCCTGGGCGATTATTCTGGTTTGCTGCTCCGCCGTGGCCTCGGCGCAGATCCAGGTGCCCGCCCAACTGACCATTGGTGAGCCCGTAGCATCCCTGACGCGTGAACTGGTATCCGCTCCTGGCGCCGACGCGCGAGACGCCATTTTGTCCGCTCACCCTGCCGCACTTTCTCGCGAACTGGTGATCGCGCTCAACCAACTCGGCGACGTCCCGCTGTTGAAACGCGACGCTCCCCACGCCCGCGAACTCTACGCCATTGCCTGCGAGGTGGCCCGCCGCATTTCCGACCCCCTAGCCGCCTTTGAATGCCGCTTCCACCAGGCCAACGCTTCCATCGCCGACGCCCGCTACGACGAATCGATGGCCACGTTTCGCGATCTGCTGGCGGAAGCCACTGCCGTCCAAAATCACGCCGATATGGCGCGCGCCCTGCACGGCATCGGCATGGTCCACCGCTCCCGCTCGCAGCATGCCGAAGCGCAGGCCAGCTACGAGCAGGCTCTCCACGAAGCCATCGCGGCCGGCGACCGCGAGCAGGAAGAAGAGATCGAAATGCATTTGGGCTTGCTCTATACCTTTCTAGGCAAGTATCGCGATTCCACCAACCACCTGGAGCGGTCATTACAAATCGCGCGGAGTCTGCGCCAGAATCGCGACACCATCAATGACCTCATCGCTTTAGGCGGACTCTGGTATCACGAGAAGGACTATGGCGTCGCGCTGCAACACGAAAACGAGGCGCTGGCCTTGATGCAGAAGACCGGCATCACCGACAACTTGCATACCGTGTACCAGCACCTGGCGATCGAGAATGCCGCTCTGCACAAAATCGACGTGGCGATTCGCTACCACGAACTGACCATCGAGACCACTTCCGATCAGGACCTTTACGGGCGCATGATGGCGCTCTACAACTACGGCTCCAACTTGTCGCAATGGGGCCGCGACGACGCGTCCATCGAGAAACTGCGCGCCGGCTTGGCTCTGGCCGAGAAGATCGAGCGGCGCGAAATGATTCCCCATTTCCGCGTGACCCTGGCGGAGACCGCACTCGGCGGGCGGCACTGGCAGGAAGCCGAGGCCTTCAGCCGGTCGGCGATTGAAGCCGCGCAAGGCTTTGCCGAGCCCTTTCTGGTGATCCGCGCCTACGACGCCTTGGGCGTCTCCCTTCATCGACTGGGGCGCGACGCCGAGGCCGAGGCGACGCTGAAGGCCTCCATCGAAGGCATCCGGCGGCTGCGGGAGGAAGTGCCGGCGGCGCCAGAAACACTGGCCGCCTTCATGCGTGACAAGATCTCGGTTTATTTTCACCTGGTGGAAACCCTGCTGGCGGAGGGCCGCACGACCGAAGCGTTGGCCGTTTCCGAGCAAGCCAAAGCGCGCGTGCTGCTGGAAGTATTGGCCGGCGGCCAGGTGAAGGCGAGCAAGGCTCTGACCGCCGACGAGAGCAACAAAGAGGGCGCGCTTTGGAAGCAGGTAACCGATTGGAACCAGCAGGTGATGGACGAATCGCGCAAAGCCAAACCCGACGGCCAGCGGCTGAAAATCCTGAACGCCTCTACGGATAAAGCGCGGCTCTCGTTTCGCGATTTTGAGAGCACGCTCTACGCACAGCATGAGCAACTGAAACTGCATCGTCTCGATATCGAACCCGTCGCGCCGGCGGATTTGATGGCGAGCTTCCCCCGCCGCGACACCGCGCTTTTGGAGTACATGGCGGACGACGAGGGAATCCTGTTGTTCGTGGTCACACCGGAAGCCACGCGGGTCTACCATCTGAACGCCGGCCTGAAGCAACTGAGCGCCGACGTGGCGGCGTTTCGCGAACAGTTGGCTTCGCGCGATATCCACTATCCGGCGCTGGCGCAGTCACTCTACCGGTCGCTGCTGGCGCCGGCAGCCGCGCAACTGGCCGGCAAGCACGCGCTCATCATCGTGCCCGACGGGCCACTCTGGAAATTGCCGTTCCAGGCGCTCGAGACCGCCGCCGGAAAGTTTCTGGTGGAAGAGCAGGTGCTCTCGTTCGCTCCTTCACTGACCGTTCTGCATGAGATTCTCGGTATGCGCCGGAATTCGGCAAAGGCGGCGAATGCCCGCGCGCTGATCGTATCGCCGCTCGATCTCGCGGGCACTGAC
Organism: uncultured Solibacteraceae bacterium; assembly: GCA_963815475.1. Classification (GTDB taxonomy): domain Bacteria; phylum Acidobacteriota; class Terriglobia; order Bryobacterales; family Bryobacteraceae; genus Sulfopaludibacter. Next base: position 525,915 of record CAWFHD010000003.1, read on the forward strand.
ACGGAAGCGGCGGGCTTGGTCGCCATCTATGGCGCGGAGGGCAGCAAGGTATACGCCGGCAGCGACGCCGTAGCTGCGCGCATCAAGGAGGATGCGCCGCATTACAGCGTGCTGCACCTGGCTTCGCACGCGGTTTTCCAGGATCGCAGTCCTATGCTCTCTTACCTGACCTTGGCAAAAGGATCGCTCGACGCCCGCGAGATGATGGATCTCAATCTCCACGCCGACCTGGTTGTGCTCTCGGCCTGCGAAACCGGCCGCGGCGAAACTGTCAATGGCGAAGGGTTGCTCGGCATGAGCTGGGCGCTTTTCGTGGCGGGCAGCCAGGCCACGGTTGCCAGTCAGTGGCAGGTGGATTCGCTCAGCACCGCCGGCCTCATGCTGGGGTTTCATCGCGGCATGCACGCGGGAACGGGTAAGGCCGAAGCCCTGCGCAACGCCGAGCTTTCGGTAATGCGCACCAGAGATTACCACCATCCTTTCTACTGGGCAGCATTCGAGTTAATCGGCAACGGTTTCTAAACGCACAATTCACCCGAAGGCCGCCTCGTAACGAGCAGTCTAGCAAATACGTCACATTTAGTAGAAAGGCAAAGTCTGTGTCTAAACCGATTCGCCCTGCGCATGGCCGCGAGCAGGAGCCGAGCGAAAAGTGTGTCATTTGCGGCCATTTGGAAACCGAGCACGGCATTACCGGACTCCGCCCCTGCCTTGCCATGGAAGGCGACTTAGTAAACCGCGAATTCTGCAAATGCGACGCGTTCCGGCGCAAAATCAGTAAAGCGGCATAACACTTCAGGCAACACTTAAGGCAACTAGCCGGACCACTCGCAGAGACTTTCCACGTAGGCCGCAGAACCGTCGCGCAGCCAGCCGTCGAGCTGCGCCGGTTCTTTCAGTTGCTGTCCGCGCATGCGAGGCACGATGGCGTAGCGACATTTCAAACCGGGCAGCGCCGTCATATCGCCCCATAGCTTCTCGAATTGGGCTACCGGGAAGATGTCTTCCTGTCCCTTGCCCCAGCGCTTCTTCACGTCCTTCAGCGTGATGTATGACGGCATGCGCGCGCCCACGCTGCGCACACTTTCACTCACTTGCGCCTGGTTGACTAAATCGCCGCGCTCCAAGCCGAAGCCTTCGAGCAGACGGTCTATATCAATCCAGCAGGTCGCACTGTTATAGAAGGAGAGCCGCGATTCGATGGATTCATCGGGCAGCGCCAAGCCCTCCACCAGGCGCGGGCGACCATCCACCCGCGCCAGTCCACCGCCGCGATCCTCCAAGTGACGGGCGATTACTTCCGTTGTGAGCGCCGCTTCCTCTTCAATGTGGTACCCGAGCAGCGCCGGGTCGAGATCGGCGCCCGTGGTATCGATATTGTGGACCAGCAAGTGGCGCAACTGCGGCCGCTCCACGAGCAGCGATTGCAACACGCCGTTGCGCAGCAGATTCGGAATCTCGTACCAGTGACCCACCGGATGCAGACACTGCATCGGCAGATTGTCCGTGTAGTCGGTTCCTTCACCCGCCTGCTTGGCCCATTGGATGAGAGTGGCGTGCAGCCCTTCGTGCACTTTCTGCGCCTGCTCATCGAGCAACTGCTGCGGCATCTCCTCCCAGGCAAATCGCAAGTCGCGTTCCATGGGAATCATGCGCAGCCCGATGGTGCGGCCCTGCGAGAGCACGAGCGGCCCCGGATACTCGTAGTTACCGGCGGCGCGAAGGTGCGATGCGATGGCATCGTGGGTGAGATAGCTGGTGGTGAAAATATGCGGCGGCATTACTCCGGCGGCTCGCCCCGCGCGGCGGCTTTTGGCGAGGTGAACCTCGATGAAGCTGCGATGCCTGCCACCCAGACGGCAGAAGGGATTGAGCGCCTTCACCGCGCCGGCGCCTTTGGTCCAGCGGCTGCCCACTCCACCCGCCAGCGACACCACGGCCACGCTCCCCGCGGCCAGCGCCTTGCGGCCGGTCTCGGCGTAGTGCGAGGGCAGGGCGCCGGTGGCATCGAGCAAATCGGCAGACGGCACATCCTCAATGCGGACGCTGGCGGCAATCCGATTCTGCGCCAGCCCGATTCGCCCGGCGTGCAGGTCACTGCGAAGCTGTTCGTGGTGGACACGGTCGAAGCCATGAGCGTCCAGTAAGTCGTCCAGTTTGGCCGCGGCGGCTTCCACCGTCTGGGTGCGCGGCAACAGGTGATCGAAGACATTCTGCACCATGCCCGCGAAGGCCGCATTGCCGCGACACGCTGCGGTGAACTGGTCCAACTCGGCGCGGCGCGACGCCGGCAGCAGGCGCGATTCCATGCGAACGAGCGGCGGCACCATCAGGATGTAATACTCCGCGGGCATCAGAGCTTCATCGCCCGACCGAAGGATGGCCTGCGTGCCGCGCTCATTTACGGCGAAGTTATAGACCACCGGTTCCATGGCGAATGGCACGGCCTGCTCCATCTGCTGCTTGGTCCGGCGCATGATGGCCTGCATGCGCTCCTGCGCTTCGACCCGCCGATGCGGACTAAACAGGAAGCCCATACCGCCGCCCGACATTCCGCCGAGCATCCAGAAGCCCCAGAAATCGTCGGCGAATTCCTTCTTCGCCTGCGCGATGAGGGAATCGGTATAGAGGTTGCCGGCCCACGGGATGATGGTCTGGATGGGTCCATCGAAATTGCGCTGGGTGCAATTGCCGATGGCGCGCACGTCGCCGCTTTTCAGGTTGACGACCACTTCGTCGAGAATCGCGATCGCCTGGCCGCGGCCGCGCCATTCGGTCTCAGACCGCAGCAGATACTTTTCCGTGACCATCTCCAGAATCGGTCCGACGTCCTGGGCCATACCTCCGTGCACCAGGACGAGGCTTTGCTGCAACAGGTCGCGGGTTTCGGCGGAGACATCCTGACGGCTGAAGACCTGATGATTGGGGAGCAGGCGGCCGCGGCTGATTCCGAATTCGGGGTCATCCTCCTGTGCGCGCACGCCATGGATCTGCTTGATGCCGGGCCAGACGCCGCCCGAATCCTGCCAGCCTCCGCCGGAGCCTCCCAGCCACTCGCCGAGAATGGCGCGCGCCGCCACCAGGCGCCGATCCTCTTCGGCAAGACCACCGGTGAGAGCGGCCTGTCCGGTGGCGCGCATGCAGAGTGCGATCAGGCAGGCCAGCAGGTTGGTAGAGACCGCGAGGCGCGAGCCCTTCGGAATGTCGTTTACTTTGCTTACCAGTTCGATGCCGTGCCCAGGCTTGCCGGTGAGGCGCAGCAGCAGGTCGGCGAGCGGTTGGGCCGCGCCTTCCATGCCGGGCGGGACCAGGCCCGACGCGATCACGGCGGCTTTGAGAAGGCCCAGATAGTCGCGGGCGAAATCGAAGAGCTCGGCGAAACTCTGAACGTCGACGGTGGCTTTGAGGTCAACGCTCACCAGGCGCAGAACCGGCTGATCGATTACGCGGAGATAGGCTTCTACGGGCGGCTTGGGCTGGGCCGGGCCAGCGCCACGGACCGCCAGATCTATGGAGGTATTGATGACCCTGGCGCCTTCCGGGAAATCCATTCCGAGGAAAAAGATGTCGCTCCAACCGCTGTGGGTCAGATCCATGCGGACTGGCGTGGCTTCGTGGAGCACCGGGAATAGCGGATCGGGCGACATCAATTCGGGCCGCAGGCGCAGCGGGTAATCGGCGGGATGGGCGGCGCGGAACATCCATTGATTGCCGCGCACGGAACGGACGCTGCGACGCACCTGGTCGGCCAGGGTCTGGAAGCCGAGTGAGCGATAGCCCTGCGCCAGCGCGCTGGAGATGGCCGCGCCGGGGCCGTTGGCCGACTGCGCGGCGAGGAACAGATCGATGGCTTCTTCGAAGCGACGCTTCAGCAGATTGACGTAGCCGGCGTGAGGAATTCGCGATGTCGGAAAATGCAAAATGCCGGTGGCAAGACCACCGGCACCACTGCCACTGCCGATGTGAAAGCGATGGATGGCGTAGAGAAAGAAGAGCCCGCGCACGCGCTCGTAGAGGTTGTCGCTATGGCGGCGAAAATGATCGAGGGCCGCGCATTGTTCCAGCAACTCGGCGAGTGACGCAGTGCGGCACAGGGCGTCGAGCGACTGATCGCGCGTGGCGGCATCGGCGGACGTGATGACGGAGACGAGATTCACTTCCCGCCCCCGGCCGCCATTTCGCGATCGGCCAGCAGTTCCACAAGCTGCGTCAAAACCTGCGCGCGGTCGCGGCCATTCAGCGCCAGCGCCATTTGCGCCACCAGCAGGCCGTAGCGCGCTCCCAGATCGTAACGGCGTCCATCGTCTTCGAGCGCCAGATACTGTTCGTGGCGCGCCAGTTCGGCCAGAGTGTCAGAGAGCGTGCCGCCAGGGTTGCTGCCCAGAAGATCCATCGCGGCCGGCATCAGCACGTGGATGCCGAAGAAGCAGAGGTAGTAACCGGCGCGAACTCCCGGCACCATGAGGCGCTGCTCGGCGGCGGTGGGCGTGGGTTTTTCGATTACCGTATCGACGCGGTAGACGCCGGTGCGTCCCGCCATGCGGCGGCCCGCGACCGCGCCAAAGCGGTGGAGAAGACTTTCGCGTGTGGGCTGCACGCCCGACACCGAGCACTCTTCAGCGGCCGCGAGATCGATGATGCCCTGCACCGGCGAGGCTGCGCCGCCGATGTAGAGGTGGTCGCCCACCATGTGCAGAAATGGCTCGCCGGCCGTGAACTCGCGCGCCGAGTGGATGGCGTTGGCATATCCCAGCGGCTGCGCCTGCGGCACGAATCGCACCGCGCCGGCATGGCTGCACACGGCCTGCGCGTAGGCGGTCTCATCTCCCGGCCACACCACCACACAGACCTCTTCGATGTTGGCGTCGAGCGCCTGTTCGATGAGAATGCACAGGATGGATTTCTCGTTGCCATCGCGGTCGATGATGGTTTGCAGCGGCAGGGCTCGCTGATTGCGTCCGGCAGCGGTGATGACTGCTTTCTTGATTTGCACTTTGGGGCTCCTGGTTTTTCGTGAGCACCGCTCCCTTACGAGCGGCTGTAAGAACGGTCACAGACCGATGCTATGGCGACGGAAAAGCGGGCATGACATAACTATAAGCCGTGTACCGCATTTCGCTCCAGGCCAGATCGGGAAGGGGATAGCCTGGGAATAGCGGCGTGGCCACAGAAGTGAACTTCACACGCACGCGGATGGAAGACTTTCCTTTGGTGAGGGCACGCGGGAGCAGGAATTCGTCATCGCGAAAACGGCGGTTTGAGGTTTGAACCACGTGCTGGGTGGCTCCCAGTTCGTCGCGGTTTCCGGGATTGGAGAAGACGCAAGTGTTGGAGCCGGCCAGATACCAGACCCCGGCGGCCTTCCATTCCTTGCCCTGCTGCACGAAGACCTCGGCGCGCTGGTTGGGATATTGGTAGTCGAGTTTGCGGCGCAGCAGCACGCCCAGATTCGCCGGGTCGATTTTGAGATCGAATTCCGACGCGCCCTTCGTGGTGCGGCCGCGATCCGACTCCTCGGAATAGATCTCGATTCCCTTGAGCGTGTCCGGGCCCAACTCGTAGCGCGACTGTAATTCGTATGGCGCGGATGCTTCAGGCGAGATGTAGTGGTGTGCGCGCTCGCTGGCTTCGTCGCCGACCGCGAGTTCGTCGGTGCGCACGCAGCGATGCCGCCGGAAGGCCATACCAGTAGGTAACCGTCTCGTAATGCTGGGTGGATTCGTTGACGCCGCCATGTTCCAACTGGATGCGGGCGTTGCGGCCGAACGGCATCAGGTCGGCCAGCAGAAAGCGATAGGCCGATTCGACCTTGTCCTCTTCACTCACCGCGTCTTTCGCGCTTTTGGCGCCGGTGGGATGGCCGGCGAACGGCAGCGTCATATTCTCGCCGCCCCAATAGTCGCCACCGCCGCCCCACTCTTCGGTGCCGGTTCCCTGACCCTGCGGCGTGCGGCTGTCATCGAAGAAGAAGCGCGGATCGCCTTCGAGTGTATTGAGCACGGCGTCGTGAGAAAAGATGAACGACGTGCCGGCGAAGTGGCCCGACCACTCGCCGCCGCCTTCCTCCTGCGTGGTGTCGAGCAGGACGAGATCCTTGCCGGGCGTGGGCGCGGGGTGGTCACGATAAGTGGCGTGGAAATAGCCGACCTGGTTGGCGGCGTCCCGGAACGGCGCGTAGCGGATCTTCCATTGCACGCCGGCGATGGCCGAGGCCGCGCCTTGCAGTTGAATGGCAGCGGAGCGGAAGAAGGGCATCGGGAAAAAGCAGCTCAGATAGACGCGGTCCTTATCGTAGCGGACCACCATGGGGAAGCTCTTGACGAGGTACTCGCGATTGTCGCGGTTATAGAGAATTCCCGCGCCATAGAAAAGGGCGACCGGGGCGTCGATGGAGGGCGCGGGCCGGCCATCCCAGGTGACGCGGAGGCGCACGGCGGAGAAGGCCTGCGCCCGATCGCGGGGCACGGAGAATTCGAGGGCGCGCACCATGCCGCGGCCGCGAAGGTTCCAGACGGGAACTGCGGCGCCGGGCGCGATATCGAGGCGACCCGACTGCTCGCGCACGCCCTGCTGGCCCGCGGCAGGCGCGATATCGGAGCCGGCACGCGCGATCAGTTGGAGAACGGCCGGGTCGGGCACGGTATTCTCATCCCACGGGCGGATGGGCTGTGAGAGTCTCGCGTCGGCGATGTACTGCTGATAGATGTAATAACCGGTGCCGTAGAAGGTGCGCGAATAGGCCATGCGGAAGGATTTCCGGAAGCCGATGGGAACCCAACTGAGGTCGGCGCCCTTGGTGGCGGCCCAGGTGAAGGCGAGCGGATTGGGGAAGAGGCGCTCGGGGAGGAAGACGGAATGGGGCGCGGGATGGAGCGGGTCGGCGGTGGTGGTTTCGCGGACGATGTGGTCGGCGCCATCGACCTCGTAGTGCCAGGGGCTGCCGTGCCAGTGGTTATAGCGGACGAAGGAGAGGATGCCGGGGCCCTGGAGGTCGAGTGTGACGTTGAAATCGTTGGCGGTCTGGTAGAGGAAGTGAGAGGCGTCGGCGCTTTCGTTGCCGCCGCGGCGGTCGTAGGTGCTGCGCATGTAGGTGCGGGCGCCGATGCGCTGGTAAGGCCAGCGCGCCCAGAGCTTGTAAGCGTCGAGGCCGACGGGAATGACGGGCGGTTGGGCGACGAGCAGAAGCGTCAGGACGGAGCGAAGCATTTCAGGGGCAGTGTAGCGCATAGCGGGTGACAGACTTTTCGGGATTCGGGGGTATGTAGCTTTACCCGCGGTATCGGCTTTTGTTTGTGCGGATTGCAAAGATGCCGTGAAAAAGGGTGACGCAATTTTGGGGATCATTGGATTAAATGCGTCACCCAAACTAATGCGGATGGCTCGGCGATTGCAAATTCATAACTCCAATGCCGGTTTAGCATGGGGGCGGCGCGGGTTGGTCGGGGGGCATTGAAAACAGGGCGCGGACGGGTGGGAATTGGTTGTGACTGTTAGTTTGGGGGCCTGCGCGGGGCGCGTCTCCGCCCACTGGCGAGGGTCATGCAACTTTGGCGTCCCTGGGGAGACCGGAAATGAAGCTGTGTGGTCGGGCGCTCGTGATCGATCAGGTGGGCGGCCATCGGACAACTAACAGTCGACTCAGACCACAGCACAGGCCCACCAACAATCTTGAAGGTGCCATCGTGCATCCTGCGGCCGTCCAGTCCCCGGCGCTTGCCAGCGCGCGCTAGGAGAACGCGGCGATAACCGCGCTTATCGGTAGCTATTCCTGATCGGCGGTCATAGCCTTCTGATCTTCGAGCAGGGGACACTTCCTTGTGGCCACGGCAATAGATGAAAAAGGGTGAAGCGGCCCTCAGTCGCCGCGTCACCCGGTCTCCCTTGCGCTAGGAATTGAAAGTCGCGCACTTCCAACTGCTTATTACTTGAAGTTAGCCTGGACCTTGGTGTCCTGACTAATCGTGACAGTGCAAGTCGTCGCCGTCCCGCTGCACGCCCCGCTCCAACCGAGGAAATTGGCATTCGCCGCTGGCGTGGAAGTCAGCACTACTGTGGAGCCCTGTTGGAACTTAGCCGAGCAGCTGCTGCCGCAGTTGATCGAAGTTCCGAACTCGCCAAGCGGACTTCCTGCCACAGATCCGTTTCCACCCCGGCCTACCGACAGCGTGTAGACCGTCGCGAAATTCGCAGTCACGTTCGTAACGCCGTTCACAGTCACCGTACAAGTGGTCTGCGTTCCGCTGCAAGCTCCGGTCCAACCGATGAAAATGCCGTTCGACGGGGCGTTGGCGGTCAACGTCACGCTGGCGCCGGCCGTTTCTGCGACTGAACAGGCACCGCCGCAGTTGATCTTCCCGCCGGCGCCGCTTACCGTACCGTTGCCGACCTTCGTCACGGTGATGGTGGGAATCTCCAGGTTGGCTGCCGCGTTTTGCGCGCCGATAATCACCCCTAGCTCGCCAACTCCCGGAGCGCTGCATTCGGGATTGATGCAAAGGGCTTCATGCGTCACCGGGTCGAACGTACCGGTGTATTGATAGTGCTCGTACCGCCTGACCACCGCGTGTGAGCCATTGCCCAATGCCGCCTGATTGTGCAACACGCCGCTATTCGCGCTATGCGGGTTGGATTGCAGCAGCTTCCACTCCATCTCGGCGAGCACCGGCGCTTCCGGCACGGCGGCATTGCCGCCCATCAGGTCGTTCAAATCCACCTCGTTCGGGAGTTCGAGCTTGTAGACCTTCACCCATTGCGCCGGACCAAACTGCGCCGGCGGAGCCGGAGGGGCGGGAATCGCAAAGTCCACCACCGGGGCGCCGCCCGGCTGTACGGGAGGATTCACGTTAATCACCGGCTGCGGAATCGGCACCGGAATCGACGGAGCACCGGGAAGCGGGTTCGCACCCGAGAAATAGGTCAGGTGTCCGGCATTAATCGGATCGGGCACCAACCAGTGGTACACAATGTTCGTCGGATTTCGCGTGGTGCTGATTCCAAAGTGTTCGCATCCGGCCGCCGCATAGCGCGTGCCCAGCCCCGCCGTCCAGCAACTCTCCCCCGTAGCCACCGTGCCATTCGGTATAGGAGTCGAAATCGTGAATTGTTGGGCTACTGGATCGTAAGGACTCTCCCATCGAATGAACACGCCGCCCGCAAATTGCGTCACTGTGCCGTAGCAGTATCGGATCACGCACTGTGAGCCCGGCGGCATCACGATATTCGACGGAAAAACGCGCGTCACGTCTGAGCTTTGTATGCCGTCCGCTTCGATCTCGAAGCCATAGACCGGTGCGCCCGTGTTATTGTACGCATCAAAGTTCGCCGGATAGCCAATGATCGACGGCGTTTGCGCGCCGGAAATAAATGGGACTGCCATGAGCGTCAAGAGCAGCGCTCCTCTTTGCCATGCCTGTCCCCGTATGAAATCTTTGCTCGTTTGAATCTCCATGAAACGGCCTCTCCTGGATTGGTGCGATTCCCTCTCGCTCTCAATCATGCTTATTTCATGGAATACGACGGAGGTCTCACGAGTGCGGAACAATCTGCAGCGAGAAAGTATGCGAGCGGCCCCACTTCTTTGCATTTGTTGCGCGCAAGGCGTAGTCCGAACAGCACCCGCTGAAGAGAGAGGGTTGGGACCCGCAGAACCAAAAGATCTCCGCCGACGAGAGTGATCGACGACCAGACTCCCGTCGACAACCCGGCGATCATTCCGGCCAAGTAAACGTTTTAGTAGCGCTCAAGGTCATGATCATTGACCCGCTCTGTGCCGAATGGCAGCGCCAAGCGTCAAGCTGAGTCGGCACTGGTTTGCGGTCGGGATTCATTCGGGCTCAACGCTTCTCAGGGCGTGACGTCGGCAGCTACACCCTCATTTGTGTGGCCAGATATCCAAAATACGCCCCTATATTCCGAGGCAACCACTCCTTTACGGTCGCGCCTCGGATCGGAGTCGTGGACTTCTGAGGCGACCGGCCAAGCCCAGGCAGAGCGGCAATTCCCATTCGAAAGAAGAGACGATATCGAGGTTCATAAGTGTGCAGACTGGAATCTCTGGCGCGACCAAGGGGTAGTGTACGATCTAAGTTGGCGCCTCGGATCGCTTAAGGTCGGGCGCTTGAGAAGCAAGGAGAGAAATCACGATGAAATTGGCGAAAACGCCGTTGCTTTTCACCCTGGTCACGGCGGCGGCCTGGGCACAGGTCAATGTGGGCGAACAGAAGCCCGAAGCGAGCCTGCCCTTCACCATGACGACGGTGGCCACGTTTAAACTGCCGTGGCGGCTGGCCTTCCTGCCCGACGGGCGGATGCTGGTGACGGAAAAGGTGGGACCCGTTTGGCTGGTAACGCAGCAGGGAGAGAAGATTCAGGTGGAGGGCACGCCTGCCGTCTATTGGTCGGGACAGAGCGGGATGCACGGCGTCTTCCTCTCGCCCCATTACGCTACCGACCACAGCATCTACCTTACTTATGCCGCGCCGGGTGAATATGGCGGAGGCCTGGCGATGGCGCGGGCCAAGCTGAACGTTACCGCCACCTCCGCCAAGCTCGAGAACTTCGAGGTGCTGTGGCGCCAGTTGCCCACGGGCAAGGGCGGGCAGGAGGGCGCTCAGATCGCGTTCGCGCCCGACGGCAACTCTCTGTTTCTCGCGGTGGGCGATCGCCAGCGGATGACCCCGGCGCAGGATCCGGACGAGCCCGTGGGCAAGATCCTGCACCTGACGCTGGACGGCAAACCGGCGCCCGGGAATCCCAACTTCGGCAAGACGGGCGCTGCTACCATTCCGCTGATCGATCCGCCGACCGACACCGAGAAGGCCAAGACCGCGAAGGTGGTAAGCAACTACACCTTCACCAGCCCCAATCTGACGCCGGCGGAAACGTGGGCGAGCGGCGTGCGCACACCTTACGGCATGGCGTTCTCTCCCAGCGGCGAATTGTGGGAGGTGGAGCATGGCCCGCGCGGCGGCGACGAGTTGAACCTGATCGAGAAGGGCAAGAATTATGGCTGGCCGCTGGTTTCCTATGGCATGAACTACAACGGCGTTCCGATTGACAAGCCCGACACGCGGCCCGACCTGGCGAAGCCTGTGCTGTATTGGGTGCCGGTGATCGCGCCGGGCAACCTGATGTTCTACAGCGGCACAAAGACCTTCCCGCAGTGGAACGGCAACGGCTTCGTCAGCGGGCTGGCGACCAAGGCGCTGGTCCGCATCATCTTCGATGGCCATGGCGGCGCCAAGACCGCGGAGCGCTGGGATGTAGGCAAGCGCATACGCGATGTAGAAGAGGGCCCCGATGGTTCGTTGTGGATGCTGGAAGATGCCAATCCCGGCGCGCTGATCCATGTGACTCCCCAAGCGACCGCGGCGCATTGAGTGAAGTAGAAGCACGGGGCGATGGCCAGCCGGACTTCTCATCTGGAGCTCTCGCGGTCGCAGATTCTCTCTTACCGGCGGCGAGTCGGTGCGCTGGATGAGCGGCTGCCGGCGGGGCCGGAGTCGCTCCGCCGCGCGGCGTGTGCCGGGTTGCAGGACTCGATGCCGCGGGCCGCGCTTCTCTCGATCCATGCTCGCGTCAAGGGCGCCACGGCGGCCAGTTGGGAGCACCCGACGCTGGTGCAAATCTGGGGTCCGCGGTACAGCGCCTATGTGGTTGCCGCGGAGGACCTGGCGGTATTCTCGCTGGGACGGCTGCCGGAGAACGCCCTGCGGCGCAGGCGAGCGCACGACACGGCGTCGCGACTGCACGCATTTCTCGACGGTCGGCGGATGCCGTTCGGAGAAGCTGGGCACGCGATGGGTGTGCAGCCAAACAGCCTGCGCTACGCTGCTGCGACCGGCACGGTGGTGCTGCGCTGGGATGGCGCGAGGCAGCCCGTCATCTGGACGATGCCGGCGCCTGAGATGGACCCTCGGCAGGCGCGCATGGAACTGGCGCGGAGGCACCTCCACATACTCGGTCCGTCTACAGCCGCGGCATTCGGGAAATGGGCGGGGATCCTGCCTGGGGAGGCGCGCGCTGCATTCGAGTCACTGGGCGGCACGCTGACGCCGGTTCGCACGCCGGTGGGAGATGGGTGGGTCCTGGCTGAAGATTTGGCGGAGTTTCGGCAGCAGCCGGGACCTCCTGCGCCCGCGCGACTGCTGCCAAGCGGCGATACGTACTTCCTGTTTTGGGGAGCCGATCGGGAACTGCTGACGCCGGAGGCGAAGCGGCGGACCGCGCTGTGGACGACTCGTGTCTGGCCCGGCGCACTGCTGGTGGGTGGGGAGATCGCGGGCGTGTGGCGGCGGTCGGGGGCCGAGGTGTCGATCGAACCGTGGCGTCGTCTGTCTTCCTCGGAACGGAAGGCGGTGGAGGCCGAGGCGGTGTCGCTGCCTCTGCCCGCTCTTGACGGTCCGATTACGGTTCGGTGGAGCTGCTGAAATTCCTGGTGGAGTTTCAGCTATTCTTCAGAATCGGTCGGTATACTCACGCCGGAGTGTCACGACCTATGACCAGACGTTTTCTGACGGTACCTGCGATTCTCTTCGCCAGCATCGCGCCCAGCGTGGTGCTCGCACAGACCTTCAAAGTCGAAAAGTTCGATATCAAGGGTGACGGAGGCACGGACTATGTCGCCGTCGAAGCCGCCACGGGGCATGTGTTTGTGTCACGCGGAACCCACATGATGGTGGTGGAAGGCGCCAGCGGCAAAGTGGTGGGCGACATCGCGAACACGCCAGGCGTGCATGGCGCGGGTATCGCCACCAAAGCGGGTCACGGCTTTACAACCAATGGTGGCGACCAGACGGTCACCATGTTCGACCTCAAGACCCTCGATGTCATCAAACAGATCAAGGTGGGACCCGGTCTGGACGGCATCATGTACGACGAGCCCGACGATAAGATCATTCTGACGAATCACAGTCGCCCGATCGGCACTCTCACAGCCATCGACCCTAAGAGTGGGGACATCGTCGCCACCGTGGAACTGGAAGACACCGCCCCCGAGGGCGCGGCGGCCGACGGCAAGGGACACATTTTCGTCAATAACGAGAGCAAGAACACGATCCAGGTGATCGATGTGAAGACTTGGAAGGCGACCGCCTCGTGGCCACTGGCGCCATGCGAGGGGCCGACGGGGATTGCGTACGACAAAGCTTCGAACCGCATTTTTTCGGGTTGCAACAATACCTCCGTCGTGGTGGATCCGGACAATGGCAAGATCGTGGCAACCATCAAGAACGGTACGCGCGTGGATGCGCTAGGATGGGATCCGTCGAAAAAGCTGATTTACATTCCGAATGGCGGACAGGGCAACGTCACAGTGGTCCACCAGGATTCGGCGGACAAGTATACGACGGTGGCCACGGTGGATACATTCGCCGGCGCGAAGACGATTTGCGTGGATCCATCGACGCACAATGTATACCTCTTTCAGCCCGAGCGCGGCCCAGCGCCGCAGCCCCCGGCAGGCGCACCGCCACCCGCAGCCGGCGGACGTGGACGGGGGCCACAAGGTCCGATCGTTGCCGCGTGGTTCATCGCCATCAAACAATAAGTAATGGACCGCCCATTACTCGGCTAGAGATTGCTCTGTTGTAACTTACTGCGGGGGCACGCCGGTTGTAATATACTCTTCTCACTTACTAATTCGACTCAGAGGAGTTATTCGCTTGGACCTCCGAACCCTGCTTCCCCGCGCCGTGGCAGCGTTAGCGCTGCCCGCAATCTGCCTCGCCCAGCCGGGCGTGATTTCCACCGTGGTGGGCACCGGCTCCGGAAACTACAATGGTGACGGCGGACAGGCTCTCAAAGCCGGCTTGGGATCGCCTACCGGATTGGCGATGGACAGCTCCGGAAATCTGTTCATCATGATTGCGGGAACCGGACGCGTGCGCAGAGTGACCCCAACCGGGACTATTACGACTTATGCCGGGAACGGCACCAGTGGCTTCGGCGGGGATGGCGGGCCGGCGACAAGCGCCCAGTTGTTCCCGGGGCACGGCATCGCCGTGGATGGCAGCGGCAATCTGTACATCGCGGATCTGTACAACAACCGCATCCGCAAGGTGGATTCATCTAGCGTCATAACGACAGTGGCTGGCTCCGGAACCGCCAATTCGATCGGACAAGGCGGTTTTTCCGGCGACGGCGGCCCCGCCACTTCTGCCATGGTCAATCTTCCGAATGCCGTCGCGGTGGACGCCGCGGGCAACCTCTATATCGCGGACACCTCGAACTATCGCATCCGCGAGGTTGACCATACCACCGGTATCATTAAAACCGTGGTTGGAAATGGAAACGCGCTTTCTAACAATGGCGATCCCAAAGACGGAAGCACGGCGACGAGCGTCGCCATCGGCCAGCCTACCTCGGTGACAGTCGATCTGGCGGGCAACATCTATTTCAGCAACGGCGCGCGCGTGCAAAAAGTGGATACCAACGGCATCATCCGAACGGTGGCCGGCACGGGCGTGCTGGGAGATACCGGCGACAATGGACCCGGTGTCAGCGCGCAGGTGAAGAGCGTCGCGGGGCTCGCAGCCGATAACGCCGGAAACCTGTACATCACCGAGAACTCCTATCGGGTGCGCAGAGTCGATGCGTCCGGAGTCATCACCACCGTGGCAGGTAACGGGACTCGCGGCTATACGGGAGACGGCGGTCCGGCGATATCGGCGCAGTTTGAGGATCCTCAGGACGTAGTGCTCGACAGCTCCGGCAACCTTTACATTTCCGATTCCAGTTCGAACGTGATCCGCAAAGTGAATGCTCTGGTCTCAAGCACGGCTCCCACGATTTCGCTGGTTTCGAACGCCTTTGGAGGCTCGCAGACCATCGCGCCCAATACCTGGGTGCAAGTGAAGGGAGTGAACCTCGCGCCTGTCGGCCACACCCGCATCTGGGGTAGCTCGGACTTCGCGAACAATCAACTCCCGACGCAGCTTGACGGCGTGAGTGTCACGATCAACGGCAAGGCAGCGTTCATTTACTACATCAGCTCCACACAGGTGAATATCCTGACGCCTCCCGATGCCATCTCTGGCACTGTTGCCGTGCAACTCACCAACGGGGCGGTGAAGAGTAATGTGATCAACAGTGCGGCCCTGCCGCTGTCGCTGGCGTTCTTCACCTTCGATGCGACCCACGTCACCGCCACCCATGCCGATGGCTCTCTGATTGGACCGACTACGCTCTACCCAGGCGTGAGCACGCCCGCCAAGCCGGGCGAAACCATCATCGTTTACGCCAATGGATTCGGGCCCACGACCGTGCCGATTGTCAGCAGCGGTCTGACTCAGTCGGGGACATTGACCGGTAGTCTGGTAGTGGGGATTGGTGGTTTCGTGGCCAGTGTTCCGTTTGCCGGCCTGGTTGGGCCCGGTGAGTTTCAATTCAACATGGTGGTTCCTGCTTCGGCTCCGGACGGAGACCTTGGCATCTCGGCATCCTATAATGGCGCTTTTACGCCGACCTCAGCGACGCTTGCAGTTCAGCATTGAGCGGGTAAGTGAAGATGCGCCCGGACTATTCGCACCGCAATGCCGTCCCTGGATCGATCCGCACCGCGCGGCGCGCCGCGAGGTAACACGCCAACATAGCCACTAGCGCCAGCAGCACGGCCACCGCGGCGAAGGTCAATGGATCGTGGGCGTCCACACCGAAGAGCTCGTTGGTCATGAGGCGCGTCAATCCGAATGCTCCCGCAATCCCCGACGCCACACCCAGCAGCGCCATTTTCGCGCCTTCGCCGAGCACCAGACGCATCACGTCGCCACGTTGTGCGCCCAGCGCCATACGCACTCCGATCTCATGGGTTCGTTGACCCACCACGTAAGAGATCACACCGTAGATTCCGATGCACGACAGAAGCAGCGCCAGCGCCGCGAAAACACCCAGTAGAACCATCGAGAGCCTGCGCGCCGAAAGCGACTCGGCAATTACGCCTTCCATGGTCTGCACACGGTAGATCACCTGGCGCGAGTCCATCTGTTCCACGGCACTGCGAACCCGCTGCATCACCGGGCCCGGATCGCCGGCGATGCGCAGCACCACCGCCGCGCCGCCCGCCGCCAGCGACATGAGCTTTTCGGGCATCTGCATAAATGGATAGAAGAACTGTGCCTCTACCGCCGACTTCGCATCGGCGCCGGGCCCCACTGCTTGATGTGGCCCACTACTCCCACGATTTCGGCTTGCACATTGAACTGAAGCAGGTGAACGCGCTTCCCGATGGGATCTTCGCCCGCGAAGTACGTGCGCGCAAACGCGTCGTCGATATCGATGACAATCGGCGCGGTTTCATTATCGGCGTCGGTGACGAAGCGGCCGCGCTGTAGCGTGATGCCCATGGCCGGCTCGAAGCCTGACTCCACCAGATAGAACATCGCCTGCGGCAGGTCATTGTCGCTGGCGGGTTTGGGCCGGCCCTCGATCCAGAACGGCAATGACGAATCGTGAATCATCGGCCGTGAGCCCAGCGTGACCGAGACGGCCTCAACACCGGGGATGGCGCGCATCCGGTCGTCGAACTGCCGCAGCCGCGCGCGCGTTTCGGCCGAAGAGGTTTGGGACGAGGACGGCATCGACAAACTGAACGTGATGGCGTGGCTGGGTTTGTAGCCCGGATTCACGCGCCAGAGGGCCGCCAGGCTGCGCAGCATCAGACCCGCGCCGATCAGCAAAACCACTGCCATCCCCACTTCCACCGCCACAAATACTCGCTGCATGCGGTGGCGCATGCCGCTCGCGCCCCGGCCGCTTGCCTTGAGCACCTCCTGCAAATCAACCCGCGCGCTGCGCAAAGCCGGAGAGAGGCCGAAGACGATCGCAGCGAACAGCGATATCGCCAGCGTGAACAGCAAGACCCGTCCATCGAGCGCGATCTCTTCGGCGCGCGGCAATGTGCCGGGCAGAGTGCGCAACGCCGGCCCGGTGGCGCTGAGCGCGAGCAGGAGCCCGAGTGCCCCTCCCAATCCGCCCAGAACCAGACTTTCCGTAAGAAGCTGGCGGACAATGCGGCCACGGCCGGCTCCCAGAGCCACGCGGATGGCGAACTCGCGCGACCGCCCCGTGGACCTAGCCAGAAGCAAGTTTGCGACGTTGGCGCACGCGATCAAGAGGAGGAATCCGACCGCAGCCAATAGCAGCACCAGGAATGGCCGGACGTCGCCAACGATGTCCTCCTTCATAGAGACTACACTGACGCCGGCATTCTGATTGGCCACTGGAAAGACGTCAGCCAACCGACGCGCCACCACATCCATATCGGCCTTCGCCTGGGCCACGGTGACACCCGGCTTCAGCCGTCCGAACGAGTGCGCG
Organism: uncultured Solibacteraceae bacterium; assembly: GCA_963815475.1. Lineage (GTDB taxonomy): Bacteria > Acidobacteriota > Terriglobia > Bryobacterales > Bryobacteraceae > Sulfopaludibacter. The sequence goes on from CAWFHD010000003.1 coordinate 543,228, forward strand.
CTCACAGAGATGCGCCGGTCGCGAAAAGAAGGATCGTTCCACTGGCCGATGGGAGTGTAAACATCGCGGCTCTGTCCATAGAAGGTGAAACTCGCGGGAACCACTCCGATCACGGTATAGGCCGTGCCGTTGAGGATCAGCGCTTTTCCGATGACGTCTGGCGAAGCGCCGAATTCGCGACTCCACAACCCGCCGCCCAAAACCACCACAGGGGCCGCGCCCAATTGATCGTCCTCGGACCGGAAGGTCCGGCCGAGCACAGGCTGCACGTACAGCGTGGAAAAGAAATCGGCGGAGATCATGTAGCCGGTCAGCCGCTGCGCCTTGGAGACGCCGGAGACGTTGTAGTCCTGGTTGCGATAGAGGGCCATCGAGGAGAAGGTGCGCGCCCCCTGCTGCCAATCCAGAAAATTCAGGTAGACTACCGGCCCGCGATCGAAGCCGGGCGTTTTCGCATAGACAGTCACCAGTTGTTCGGAATGCGGATAGGCCAGGGGATTGAGCAGCACTCCGTTGACAACCGAGAAGAGAACGGTGTTAGCGCCGATGCCAAGCGCCAGAGTGAGCACCGCAACGGCAGCAAAGGTCGGCGATTTTCGAAGCGTCCGGACGGTGTAGAGCAGGTCCTGCCGCAGCGTTGCCATCCCAGTTACTTCATCAACTCGGCGAGTTTATCTTTCACCGCCGCGCCCCAGATGTCATACCCTTTGGCCACCGGGTGTAGGTTGTCCGCCGAAACGTATCGGGGAGGAAGTATCCTCTGTCGTCCAGGAACCGGGCTCCGATATCCATATAGAAAACGTGGCGCTGATCGTCAAGCTTCGCGATGATCTTATTCACCTCGGCAAGCTTGTCGCGTATGGGATCGCCGGGCACGCTTCGTGGGAAGATCGCAAGCAGGAGAATCTTGGCATCGGGAAAATCCTTCCGCATCTCCAGCACCACAGCGCCGACGCCCTCGGCGATTTCGGGCGCCGTGAACGTGCCGGCATTATTGGTGCCGATCATCAGCATGATGGCCTTTGGCTGGAATCCCTGGCCTTCGCCATTCTTCAGACCCCAGAGAACTCCCTGGGTGGTGTCGCCGGCAATCGCGAAGTTGGCCGTTTTGGTGTCGCCAAAATATTTGTCGAACATTGCCCTGTTGGCGTCGCCTTGCACCCACCAGTCCGTGATCGAGTCTCCGTCCAGCAGGAGATCGATGTTGCCTTTGCCCGCAGTCTCCACGAAGCCTAAGTGACGAGGCCCCATGCGTAACTGGGTTTGCGTATAGGTAGCCGCGACATTCAGACGCGGCGGTTGCAGCATCATCAGCGATTCAAACTTCTGCAGCAGCGGCTTGACGGGCGACTTATTGCCATCGATCCACTGGACCAACGCGTTATTCACATCCGCCAACTCTGACGGCGTGGGGCGCGGGATTGCCACCTCAAGCGGAACCGGGGCCGGCGGCCCAATCACCACAGGTGGAAGAGCGGATCTTACCGGGCCCTGCGGGGCGGCGGGTGGACCACCCTGAGCAAGGGCATAGCCTGCATAACACAGTAGGGCAACAGGAAAACAACGCAACCGGATCATACCGATTCCTCCTCGCGAATCGTACCAATTCTAGGCGAGGGGCGGCGAGAGGCGCAAGCTATGGTCCCAAGGCAGGCGGCTAGCGGCGACGTGGGCTGTGACCGGCCAACGTTCTATTGACAATCGATATCGATAGACGATAGGATCGCAGCCGTGGCAAGAGCCGCCGATCTCCTCCCAGGCACGTTGGACCTCCTCGTTCTCCGCACGCTCGAATTGCGACCGTTGCACGGAGTGGGCATTGCCGACCGGATCGAGCAGGTTACCAGCGGCGTGTTCGTGGTGGGGCCTGGCTCTCTCTTTCCCGCGTTGCACCGGTTGGCCGAGAACGGTTGGATCGCCGGGGAATGGGGGCAATTGGAGAGCGGGCGGCGGGCAAAGTTTTACGCGTTGACGGCGGCCGGTCGCGCTCAACTGCTCAGCGAGAAACGGAACTGGCAGAAGGTGCAAACGGCCGTAAATCAGGTGCTCGCGGAAGGGACTTGAACCCGTGGCGTGGGGCAATCGTGCAATCCATCTGTTCCGGCGTTTTCTGCATCGCTGCAAGATAGAGCAGGAACTGGACGATGAAGTACAGTCTTACTTCGAGATTCTGATCGAACGCGGAATGGCGCGCGGCATGTCGCGGGAACAGGCACGGCGCGAGGCTCGGGTGAAGTTCGAGGGCGCGGAGCAAGTCAAACAAAGAGTCCGGGAGGCACGCGTGGGAGCTCCACTAGATAAGACACTTTACGACGTTCGCTATGCCTGGAGGACCCTCAAGAAGAGTCCCGGCTTCACCTTCTTCGCGGTCACAATCATTGCATTGGGGCTGGGAGCGAACGCTGCGATCTTCAGCCTGGTAGACGGAGTGCTGGTTAAGAGCTCCGGTTATCCGGAGCCCGAGCGCATTGTCAATTTATGGGAGAAACCGCCAGGCCACGAGCGCAACGGCATTTCGGCGGCGAATTACATCGACTGGAGCAGGCAGAGTCAGTCGTTTGAAGCCATGGCGGCGAGGACGAATGGATCGTTGAGCTATACGGGCGGCGGAGAGCCGCGCTCTCTTCATGTGGGGTTCGTTTCGGCGCCCTGCTTCGACGTCTTCGGTGTGCAGGCGGCGTTGGGCCGTACCTTCGTGAACAAGGAGGATCAACCCGGCAGCCAGAAGGTGGTGGTGCTCACCTATCGTGTGTGGATGAGCCTGTTCGGAGGGGACCCCGGAGCAATCGGTCGAACCATGCTGCTGAACGGAGAACCGTATGCCATTGTGGGCGTGCTCCCCGGAGCCAGCGATTTTGACCGTCGCTGGAACGACATCTGGGTTCCGCTGGTGTTCCCTGCGAACCCGGCCAGGGACTACCACTATCTAACGGCGGTTGCCCGATTGAAGCGCGGAGTCTCGCTACAACAGGCGCGAGGAGAGATGAGCGCGATCGCGGGACATATCGCGGAACTCTATCCAGCCATCAAGAAAGATTGGGGAGCGACGGTGGATCGCTATGTGGACGGCATAGTGGGGCCGGAGACGCGATTGTCGCTCGTGGTGCTCATGTGGACCGTGGTGGCGGTCCTGCTGATCGGTTGCGCAAATCTGGCGAATCTGTTGATGGCGAGGGCCACGCTCCGCGGGCGGGAGATCGCTTTGCGTATGGCGCTGGACGCCCGGCGTGGACGGGTGATCCGTATGTTGATGACCGAAAGCCTGCTGCTCTCGGCGTGCGGAGCGGCAGCCGGTATTGCATTGGGCTTCGGCATCCTAAAGTGGATTCAGAGTCTGCTTCCGCCGTTCTACTTTCCGCCAGAAGCCAACATCGCCATGGACGGGAGGGTTCTACTATTCCTGGTAGCGGTCACGGTGCTGGTTAGCATCGCTTTTGGACTGGCGCCAGCGATTCACGCAGCGCGGCGGGATACCGCACGGTCGCTCAAAGAAGGCGGGCGTGCCAACTCGGCGAGCCGCGGCCAATTTAGCGCGCGCCAGCTTTTCGTCGCGGGGCAAGTGGCGATTGCATTCATTTTGTTGGTAGGCGGCGGGCTGTTGATTCGCAGCTTCCAACGCTTGATGACGGAAAGTGTAGGATTCCAGACCGAGGGAGTGGTTGGGGCCTGGTTGCCGCTGGAAATGGACCGAAATCCAGACGCCGCCAAGCTTAGACTATACGTCGATCGATTGTTGGAAGAAGTGCGCGCCACACCAGGAGTGAAAGAAGCTGCTATCGCCAGCGCCCTCCCGCTGGAGGGCTGGGGCGATGGGATGCCGTTTCACATGGCCGACAACAAAGACAAGTTGTTGGGGAGTGGATTCAAGATTGTCACGCCAGGCTACTTTGCGGCGCTGCGGCTGCGACTGCGGGCGGGCCGGACGCTGGACGACCGCGATACTGCCAGTTCCCCTCCGGTGGTTGTAGTGAACGAATCGTTTGTGAAGGCCTACCTGAACGGCGAGAGCGCCCTCGGCAAGCGAATCCTGGTGGAAAAGATTGCGCCGTCGCGGCATGGGTTGGGCCCTCTGACCGCCTGGGAGATCGTGGGGGTGGTGGCCGACGAGAAAGCGAACGGTCTCGACCAGACGGAGGACATTGGCGCCTATGCCAGCTTCGCTCAGGATCCGGTAGTCGGCTTGGGACTGGTGGCCAAGGGAACCGGAGATTCCGGGGTGCTGATCAAATCCATACAGCGAGCCATCTGGCGAGTCAACAAGAATCAAGTTCTGGATAGTCCCATGACGATGGAGCAGATCATGGCGGAGTCGGTGACGTTCCGAAAGCTGCCAGCCGTTCTTCTGGGCAGTTTCGCGTTACTGGCGCTGTTGCTGGCTTGTACCGGCATCTATGGAGTGCTCTCCTTTGTCACCGCGGGTCGCAAACAGGAACTGGGCATCCGGGCGGCGCTCGGGGCATCGCGCAGCGACCTGGTGGGGTTGGTGGTCGGCGGGGGTTCGATTCCAGTCCTGGCTGGAATCGTGCTTGGCCTGGGCGGGGCAGCCGGTCTGGCACGCTTCATCCGGTCTATGCTATTCGCCACGGATCCGCTGGAGGTGACGAATCTGTTGGCGGTGGCGGCGCTGCTGCTGGCGGTCGCTCTGGCCGCTTGTTTGGTGCCCGCCTGGCGGGCGGCGCGCGTAGATCCGATGTCGGTACTGCGGCAGGAGTAGTCGCGCATACCGCTCTTCCACTCCTGCCGTGTGCCTGCTCCAAATCGCTGTGCTGAAACCAGCATTACCGCCAAATGGTCTACCTGGCTGTGAATGCCTGTTCGACCGGCGCTGATTTCAGCAACCCGGAAGCAATTTGACGCAGCTTTTTCTCTGCTGCTTCCTCCTCCACTAGAGATTCCTGCAGTAAGCCGGCCACCTCCGACTCTCCCATGCGCCTCGCGAGGCTGATGGCAGTCAGATAACCGGCCATCTCGTAATGCTCCACCCGGCTCCCGGCGCCGATAATTCCAAGATCAAGCACGGCGTCCTCACCCTCCTCTTCCAGGGCTTCGGCGCCTTCCTTGATGCAGCCCTCCATTCCGACGCACTTCTTCCCCGTGACCTTGATATCAAGGAGTTCGCCCACTTTTTCAAGGCGAGAGACCTGGTCTTGTGTCTCTTTCAGGTGAGCCGTGAGCGCGGCCTTGAGCGCAGGGTCATTCGATCCCTTGGCCATCTTCGGAATGGCTTTCGTCAATTGTTTCTCGGCGGAGTAGAGGTCTTTGATCTCGTCCCCAAGTAAATCCTTAATCGTATTCTTATCGGCCATGCTGTAAAGCGGGCAGTTCCATAACCATTGTGGCGGCGGACCCCTACAGGGGCGCGGACAGTTCTGCGACGGGCGCGAGAGAGCTTCGCAATGAAACCCGCTCGACGGGCTATGCGCGCCTGAAGTACCTTGTGTTCAATAGCGATGAAGCGTCCCGGGCATCGACGCGTCGAACAGCTTGCGAACCGGAGAACTCGTAGGATTGGCCGGTGGCGAGGCCTTGGACTCGAACCGGAGAGCTCTCCATATAGCGAATCTCGATGGCTGCCTGCAAGTCGGCGTCAACTTGGGATGCAGGCGTCCCCATTGCCGACGCGGCCGAGGGTTGGGGTCGGACCAGTGGACGTTGATTAAAGGGAATGTATGGGCGAGCGCTCCGCGCCGGCGCCTGTGATTGAGTGTTCTGAAGCTGTGATCGTTTCTTTCCGCAACACATTATCGATGTCTCCTTCTGCCGATTGCGGCATGGGGTGAATGAGTACGGGCTCCTTTACCATCCGTTCCAGCAGGCACGCGGCGCCCGAGAGCGCGAGCCAACTCATTAGCCACTCCGCCGGCCTGATCGAAACAAACAACGCCGCGGGAGCGGCGATCCAGAGACTCAGGCAATAGAAGCAGTCCATCAGTTTGCCTGCCAGGCCTTGGCCGAGCAGGGCACGAATTCGGAAGATGAGATCGGCAGGGCCGTCCTCGCTCGCCAGCAGGTGTGTCACCCGCCAGGTTGCGAGAACGGCCACGGCAAATCTCATCCAATCACTCATCGTGGAACCTGTTTTGTGCCCGATTCATAGACCGCAGGCACTACTCGTTCCCCGATGTTGTACAGAACGGGATGTAGTCGGAGAACGTGCCGTCTACTTGGCCGCAACCAGTCGTGAGGTTCAGTGTTGCCTGCAGCCACACAAGGTACGCGCACGGCTGGAGACTCGTCATATCGAAGGGCGTTCCCGCGGAGCCCGAAGCGATGTTAGTGTCATAGTCAACCAACACCTGGACGCCTGGGGCCGGCGCGGCGGTGAAGGTGATCGAGATAGCACCGGTAACATAGTTGATGCTCCCGGAGATTCCGACACCGGTAATGGCGCCAATGGCATTATCTTTCCCGGTCACCGCGCCCGTATTGATCCGGATGGAACCGGGCAACACAGGCGTCACGAGCGTCCCAGTGAAAACGGTGGTCGCACCGTTCCCTGTGCCAATCACCTGTCCGTGATTCGGTTGAATCGGCAAAGTGATGGACCCGCCTGGAGGAACCGTCATGGTTGAGACCCCAGGACCCTGGAGAAACACCCTGCATGACCCAAGATACGGGTGATAGGCGCTATACAGGATGTGGATGACGTCATCCAGGCGAGCGCATCCACCCTCAGTGTCCAATTCGTGTATGTCCACCGAAAGGACCAGAGGCGAAGTAGTAATGGGAGAGGGAGGCGGAGGGAGCGGTCCCGGCCATTCCGGATGCTGTATGTAGCTGTATGTCGTGTTGCTCAGCGCGATCGCCCTCAAGGAATTAGAACTCACCGGTGTGAAACCGACCACGGTTCGACACTCGAAATTGATCTGGAACACCGGCTTTTGCGAGAGGGCCACCGCCGGCATGCTATCGCCGGCAACCAGCTTAGGTGGCGGCGGTGGAGTGAGACCGGTAAGGTCAAACACCTCGTTGGTCAGCTTCGTGCTGTCGAGCTGAATCAGGCCGATGGCTCCTTCTCCCGTAAACAGGCCCGTCGCGCCTATGGAGTCGTCATTGAGACGCGGCACCTGGATCCAACCGTTAGCATCCGCATCGGTGTTTACCGAGACAGACAGGTCGGGCCCAAACTCTTGTGGGATACTTTGCGGCGGCGCACCGGGATTATTCACAAAGAACTCGGCTGACCCTGTCTGCCAGCTTGTGCCGTTCCAAAACTGGAATTGGAGCGTCCCTATGACGGTAGGTGGAATCATCGAGCCCGCAATCGGCACAACGGGATTCGGGTTCGGAGTAACTCCACTATAGTTCTGGTAAGTGAAACGGTACTCAAGTGCCTCCGGCGCCGTGCCGTCGGGAATCAGACCGATGAGGGGAATCGTTGACGTAAAGGCGAGGGCGCCGCTGACGGTGGTGCCGTTAGCGTTGAAGTCGCTGGTAGGCGGTCCAACGCGATAGCAACCCACCCTGGTGAACATGGGAATGATTTGCGAGGGCGGCAGGCACACGCATCTGCAGAATTCGTAGCAGGTGACCGTGCCTACCCACGCGCACACTTGCCAGCAGTAAGGCTCCAGACGGAAACGCGAAACGATCGCACCATAGGCCTTCGCGTCGCGGTTTTGGACGGCTCTTACAAGGTCGCCGAGCACGCGAGCCTGGCCGGCCAACTGCCTCGCTGCCAGCGCGAAGTTCATCGCCTCCTCAATGGCATACGCGCCAGTTAGAATCGGGACCGGGAACTCGCACAGTTCGCGGCACACCCAAACGTGCCGCCAAACGCAGATCAAACTGCATATGACTTCGCACTGGGATGTGAAACCGGCTTCGTTGACGGTAGCTCGCAAGGTCTCACAGTCGAGAGCGATGGCGGATCTCTCAATAGCGGCGAAGACCTTTTCGTTTTCAACTACGGAACCGATAAACTTGCCGGCCGCCTGCAACTCGGTGGCGGGGTCCGGAAGCAGGACGCTTACGGGCCGGCAGACAACCTCGCAGACGCGTTCATACCCAATGGAGCAGATCCAGTAGCACAGTAGTTGGCAGAAGTCAGCGAGTTTCAACTCGTCAAGAACGGCGCGGTAGGCGGTTCCATCACCGCAGGCAGCGGCATCCACCGCACGGCGCAGGAGTTGCTCGTTCGAGGCGAGTTTCGCGACGGCGCGCGCGAAGTCCCGCAGATTGGGGACGTCCGCCTTGTCGCGGGACGATCCGCAGATTTCCACGCATCGCAGAACACACAGTTTGATCCGTACCCACTCGCAGATCAGTTCGCAATAGGGAAGCATTTCGAGGCGCTCCAGAACCCATCGAAAGGCGCTGGCGTCCTTTGACTCGAAGGCAGCTACCGCTGCGGCAAATCCGCCGCTGTTTTGGGCAAGGCGTCCGATCGCGTCGGACTGCGAGGCTAACCGGCTGACAGCATTGTCAGTCGAATCGGGACTACTCATGTCGTCTCCTCCGTATATATCGATCTTCTGAGTCCGAGATATAGTGATCGCGAAGGAAACTCCGTTTCATGGGGAAGAAACCGGGTGGATGCATGGGTTCCCGGTGTAACAAAATGTCAGATACTGATTAGTGGGAAGTTATCCCAAAGGAGGGACTAACAGGCGGGACTTAGCAATCTCGACTAGACACCGGTAGCGCGAGGAAACTTAGTTTCGCCCGGTCCACCGGCGAAACAGCGCAAAGGCGCCGCCCGCGACCAAACTCGCACCCAGGAACCAGCGCGTGACAGGCAATCCAATGAGACCGATGACGACGATGCTCAACGCCACCAGCAGACCGGCCACGCCACCGCCGACCGGAATTTTACTGATATTGATGCCGGGATGCGGCACATCGACTGATTGCACCGGCCTTTGCATATAGCCTCCTAATCGTCGCTCTCTTTCAATATACCTCTGCTGGAGACTCACGCATCCGTTCGCGACGCCCGATGGCGATTGCGCTTCCGCCAAAGGAGCCATCCGTCGAGGATCGCGATCGCAGCGGTGAGATAGGGCAGGCGCGAGCCAGTCCAGAGGGCCGCCTGAATGCGCGCTCGAAGCTGTGCGGCCTTCCTGTTTGCCTCCGCTGGAACGGTGACGGATTGGCCCCAGTTCATGGTCTTGAGCCGGGACAGAAAACCCTGGCGAACCGAACCTTCGAGGTTGTACACTCCAACGACCTCTGAGAAATGGCCGGCAGCGATCACATCGCGGGAGAATTCGTTCCAATTCAGCGGACCGAACCTGGCGTCGAATTGAGAATCGCCGGCCGTACTGCCGACGGCGAGTAACTGCGCTTCCGGCCCGTATGCTGAGATCAGGGCCGAGTCAATGGCCCGGTTAAAGTTGGTGTAAGTCATGAAGACTTCGCGATTGCCGTGCACGTCCACAATGCCGAAGAGCCGTTCCAGCAAGTGGGAGTGGACTTTGCGCTCGTCGGCAATGAAGGGGAACTGGTAAGTGTCCACCCGATAACCGTCGGCTTGAATCCGCTGGATCAAGACGGCATAGGCATTTCTGGGACGGTCGACGCTGCCGGTGTCAAGACACCGGCGAACCAGCGTACCCACCAGCTTTAATAGATGACCTTGTTTCACGGCCCCGAAGTCCTGCAGGCTCGGCTCGATGTCGAGGCCAACACCAGCCCATCGTAGGCCGTAGTCGCCGGTCCACTTTTCAAATGCTGCGAAGCGCGCGGCAGTCTCCGGCGCGTTGGCCGCACTCACGTAGTAGCCCTGCTCTTGAGGCAGCGCCAGCCATGCGGTCACGGGAATTCCGTTTTCGTTCAAGCGCCGCACAACGCTTGCCCGGCCGGCGCTCAGGTCGACCAGGGCGAGGGTGATTCCCGCGCCGAGTTGCCGCAAATCATCGATGAGGCTCTGGCTGGAGAAGAAGGATTGCAGTGGCCCGCTAGCCTGGTCGCAGGCGAACTCCAGGCGCGGCGGCGCGACCGCATTGCCGTCGATTCGAATTTCGCGCGGAATCGCCTGGCCCACGTGAGCGGCGATGAAAGCGCGCACAAAGAAGACAACCACGACGGCTACAACGAGTTGCAGGCTGAATATCACGCACCAGATAGCGCCCCTCAGCACAGCGCGCGGCACAGTCCAACTCATGCTCCTCGATTCGCCTTTGACTCGAGGCTACTCTCATCCGGCAAAGGACACTTCGACGGGCAACGAATGGTGGATTCAGCACGTCCGACCGAGTTTCCTCCGATTTTCTCTCCTATTGCAAACCCATAGAAAACGATGTAATGTTTGTATGGGAAACCAATAGATGGACAAGAAGCAGGATGTCTGGCAAGGGACATTGGCACTGATGGTGCTTCGGACGCTGGAAGCGAAGGGCGCCATGCACGGGTATGGAATCGCGCGGCGGATCGAGCAAGTCAGCGGCGATCGCCTGATGCTGAACTACGGGACGCTGTACCCTGCCCTGCTCAAACTGGAGCAGGAGGGATACATCGCCTCGGAGTGGGGCGTGTCCGAGAACAACCGTAAGGCCAAGTTTTACAAGTTGACTCGCGCGGGGCAGGCGCAACTCAGGCGAGAGGCTCGGCAGTGGGCCGAGACCAGCGATATCATTGCCCGCTTCTTCATTCCCGAGGAGTCGATGTGATGGGCAAGATTCGAAGCCTGCGCGGACTCGCGATTCGGCTCGCCGGCCTGTTTCACAAGGGACGGCAGGAGCGGGAATTGGCGCAGGAGTTCGAATCGCACTTCGAGATGCATGTGGAGGACAATCTCCGCCGGGGCATGACTCCGTCAGAGGCGTTGAGGGAAGCCAGACTGAAGTTTGGAGGCATCGAATCCGCCCGGGAATCGATGCGGGAGGCGTCGACCCCGCCCGGGAATCGATGCGGGAGGCGTCGACCGTGATGACACTGGAAACCACATGGCAGGATCTGCGCTACGCGATGCGAGGATTGCGCCGGACTCCGGGTTTTGCCGCAACGGCGGTGGCTTCGCTGGCGATCGGAATTGGAGCGAGCGTGGCGATTTTCACCCTGGCGGACAATCTTCTGCTGCGCCCGCTGCCCTATCGGGAACCCGACAAGCTGATGATGGTCTGGGAGGTGAATCCGCACCACCACGGGACGAATCGGAACGTGATATCGCCCGGCAATTTTCTCGACTGGAAGGCGCGCAACACGGTCTTCGCGAACATGGCGGTGTTTGCCGACGGGCCGGCGCCATTGGCAGACGGAACTCGCGTGGAAGAGTTGGAGGTGCAGTACGTGGGCGCCGATCTGCTGCCCATGCTGGGAGTGCAGCCATGGCGGGGACGCCTGTTTACCCCGGCCGAAGCGCTGCCTAACAGTGCGGAGGTGGTGTTGATTAGTTACCGCCTGTGGCAGAGCTGGTTTGGCGGCGACGAAAATGTGATTGGGCGCAAAGTGCAACTGGCCGCGCGGCCAGCCACGATCATCGGAGTGATGCCGCCGGGGTTCTACTTCCGCAACCGTAATACGGATGTGTGGAACCCTCTGGCACTCGACCCCGCGCGCGATTACCGTAAGACTGCCGGCCGGTACCTCATGAGCGTCGCGCGCCTCAAGCCCGGCGCCACGCGTGATCAGGCTCAGGCTCAGATGACGGCAATCGCGCGGCGACTGGAAGCCGAATACCCAAGATTCGACACCAACTGGACCGTGAATGTGGAGTCGCTGCGAGAATCGCTGGTGAGCGACGTGAGGACGTCGATGCTGGTGCTGCTGGGGGCGGCGGGACTGTTTCTGGCGGTGGCCTGCGTCAATGTGGCGAACCTGCAATTGGGCCGCTATATGACACGGCGGCGCGAGATGGCGGTGCGGGTCGCTATGGGCGCGGGCCGCTGGCGTGTTATCCGGCAGCTTATCACTGAGAGCGTGATGCTGGGATTAGCCGGTGGATTCCTCGGCGTGGTGTTGGCCCATTGGACCGTGCGGGGACTGCTGGCGCTGGCGCCGTTGGAATTGTCGCGCAATATCTCGGTGGAAGTGGATTACCGGATCGTCGTGTTCGCCGTAGCGGTCTCGATCCTGACGGGAATCATCTTTGGTCTGGCTCCGAGCGTGGTGGCTTCGCGGCCCGACGTGACGAAGGGACTGCGCGAGGATAGCCGGGCGAGCGTCGGCGGCGCTGGACGTATGCGGGCCGGGCTGGTAGCGGTGGAAGTGGCGCTATCGGTGATGCTGCTGGCTGGAGCGGGGCTGCTCTTCCGCACGCTGATGGGATTGCAGGGTGTGGACCCGGGGTTGAGCGCTGCGCGCGTGCTGACTTTTCGCGTGCAGCTTCCCGGCGCGCGGTATCGTCAGGGAAGCGATCGAACGCGGTTTTTCACGCGGGCTCTGGAGCAGATGGAAGGTCTGCCCGGCGTGGAATCCGCCAGCGCCGTGAGTTACCTGCCATTCAACGGTATGGCGGCGGGCACGGGTGTGACGATTGCGGGGCGCTGCCGGCGAAGCCCGGCGAGGAGTTGACCGCAACCATACGGACCGTGATGCCTGGCTACTTCGGCGCCATCGGAATCCCGGTGAAGAGAGGCCGTGCCTTCACGACCGCCGATAACACGGAAGACTCGCCCTACCGATTTGTGGTGAACGAGGCCTTTGTGCAGAAGTATATGACTGCTGAGGAGCCTTTGGGACAGCAGATCAGTGCAGACATGGGCGACAAAAATCCCTTCGGCGAAATCATCGGTGTCGTGGGCAACGTAAAGGAAGGCGCGCTGGATAAGGAGCCGACTCCCACGGTTTACTACATCCACTCGCACCTGAGCTACACCGGCATGGTGTTCGTATTGCGTGCCAAGAGCGATCCTCTGAGCCTGGCGGACGCGGCGCGGCGGATTATTCATGGGATGGATGCAGCGCAACCCGTGGCTCAAGTTCGCACCATGGAGTCGATTGTTGGCGAGACGTTCGCGCGGCAGAGGTTCAGCGCGCTGCTGTTGGGCGGGTTCTCGCTAGTGTCGCTATTACTGGCGGCTGTTGGGATCTATGGTGTGATGGCTTACTCGGTGAACGAGCGGACGCGTGAGATCGGCCTGCGCGTGGCTCTGGGCGCGGAGCCCGGGCGAATTCTGAAGCTGGTGCTCGCCGGCGGAATGCGGGTTGTGGTGCTGGGCGCGGTGGCGGGAATGGGCGGCGCATTGGCTCTCACCGGCCTGCTGAAGAGCCTGCTATTCGGTGTAGAGTCGCGCGACGCGGCTACTTTCGCCGCAGTGCCCGTAGTGCTGATTGCAGTTGCGCTGCTGGCTGCCTACCTGCCCGCGCGAAGGGCTTCGCGGCTCGCCCCCATGGATGCGCTGCGGGCGGAGTAGATTTGCCAGTCCTGGCGTCTCGATATAGAATATCTATATCGAAGCACTATAACAGATGCCGGAACCCGCGCTGGAACTTCTCAAAGGCACCCTCGACCTCCTCATCCTGCGCACGCTGAATCTGCGCCCCATGCACGGCTCGGCCATCGCGGAACGCATCTCCCAGGTCACGCGCGGGGCTTTCCAGGTAAAGGCCGGCTCACTTTTTCCGGCACTGCACCGCCTGGAGCAGGAGGGCTGGATCGAGGGAGCATGGCAGGAATCGACCGAGGGACGCCGCGTGCGTTCGTACACATTGACGCGCGACGGCAGACGGCAACTCGCGGTGGAGAAGAAGACCTGGACGCGCATCGTTGAGGCGATGACCTCGCTGCTGGAGTCCGCGTAGTATGCGCGTCGCCTACAAGCTCAAACGACTCTTCGACAATCTGTTCCGGCGGCATCGGGTGGAAGACACACTCGACTCCGAATTGCGCGCCTATGTAGAAGAGCTGACCGATCGGAACATCGCCAAGGGCATACCTCGCGATCTGGCGCGTCGGCAGGCGCTGCTGGAAGCGGACGGCATCGAGCAGATCAAAGAGGAAGTCCGGGAGACATGGCTCGGACGGGGCATCGACGCCACTTTTCAGGACATTCGATATGCGTTCCGCTCGCTCGGGCGGTCTCCGGGCTTCGCGGCGGTCGTAGTCTCGACGCTCGCGCTTGGGATTGGCGCCACTCTCACCATGTTCAGCCTGATGCGCGCGGTGCTGTGGCGTCCGCTGCCTTATCCGGAACCGGACCGGATTGTCACCATCCGGGTGGACGCCCGCAACGTTAAGGACACCGGCGCGACCTTTGGTGAGGTGGTCGATCTGAGAGATCTCAGCCGCTCCTTCGAGCAGGTTTCGACGATCCATAGCGCGGATGCGAACCTGGAATTCCCCGGCGAAACGGAGCGCGTCACGGCTGCGAAGGTGACCGATGACTTCCTACCGCTGCTGGGGGCGCGCCCTCAACTGGGCCGCCCGCTCGATTCGCGCATCGACGACGGCAAGCAGCAAGCCTTCGCAGTTCTGATCAGCGACGAGTTGTGGCGCCGCCGGTTTGCCGCCGACCCGGCGATTGTCGGGCGAACGCTGCGTCTCAACGATCTCGACGTGCGTATCGCCGGTGTACTGGCTCCCGGGTTTCGGGTCGAGGATTGGGACCGCATCGACGTGTGGTTCCCCTATGCGCTGAGCCCAACGCGCTCATACCGCGGCATCCCGATCACGGCGCGGCTCAGGCGCGGAGTCACGCTCCACCAGGCGAATGCCGAACTGCAAACGCTGGCGGCGCAATTCGAGCATCAGTACCCGGATTTCTATTCGGGCGATAAAGGATGGCAGGCATCGCCCTTCGATCGCGGACCCGGCGCGAAAGTCGCATTCACAGCCCGACTGCTGCATGATGACATGACGCGCGAAGCCCGCCCGGCGCTGTTCCTGCTGTCAGGCGCTGTGGGGTTTGTGCTGCTGATTGCCTGTGTCAACGTCGCCAACCTGATGCTGGCGCGAGGCTCGGCGCGGCAGCGTGAGTTGGAGATCCGGCGGGCGCTGGGCGCGGGAAGAATCCGAATCGTCCGGCAGTTGCTTACGGAAAGCCTCGTGCTTGCGGTGGCCTCGGCCGCCATCGGACTGTTGTGCGCGCGCTTCGGGCTGGAAGCGATCGGGCGCCTGAGCAACTCGCACCTTCCTCTGCGATCGAGGATCGAGATGGACGCGCCCGTTGCCCTTTTCGCCCTGGCGCTCGCGGTAGTCACCAGCATTGCGTTCGGGTTGCTGCCGGCATGGCGACTGGCATCGGGCAGGACAGGGCATCCGCTACGCGGCGGTCGTACGGAAACGGCTGGCTCCGGGGCGCGGAGGCTGCAGCGGGCGTTGGTAGTGGCGGAAGTCGCGCTGTCGATAGTGCCGCTGGTTTGCGGGGGGCTGATGCTCCGTTCATTCCTCAATCTGCTGCACTCGCCTCTGGGGTTCGATCCTGCCAACGTGGTGACCGCCTCGGTGGATGTCAACCACAAGAGATTTCCGAAGACGGAGCAGAAATGGGTGTGGCTGCGCGACGTGCTCGACCGGGTGCGGGCGCTTCCGGGAGTGCTTTCGGTGAGCGCCGTGAGTCCTCTGCCCCTCGCGGAGCAAGAGCGGCGGCGCGTGGGGCGCGCCGATCAGCCCGACGTTCCGCCGATCCAGGCGACGCAGCAAATCGCTCTTCCCGGGTATCTGGGCGCTATCGGCACGCCGCTGCTGGAGGGCCGCGACTTCACAGACGACGATATCTGGCGCGGCGTGACGATTATCGATGAGGGCCTGGCAAAACGTCTATGGCCGGAAGGCGCGATCGGAAAGCGCCTGGCGGTTTATCGGACCGGTTGGCGGAATGACCTGGAGGTGGTTGGCGTGGCGGCCGCGGTGCGCGCCACGCGGGTGCGGGATGACAACGCTCCTCACTTCATGATGCCGTATGGCGATTATCCGGTGGAGATGTCGCTGGTGATCAAAACACGACTGGCGGCATCGCAGATAGCGCCAGGGATCAAGCTCGCGGTAGATGCGGCGCATGGTGGGAGGGCGGCGTTCGACATTCGGCCAATGAGTGACTACGTGACGGATTCGATCGGCGATACGCGGTTCATATTGTTCGTGCTGGCGGCATTCGCAGGCGCGTCGGTGCTGTTGGCAGCAGTAGGTCTCTACGGAACGCTGGCATATCTGACGGCGCAACGGACGCGGGAATTCGGCATCCGCCTGGCGCTGGGGTCGAGTGTGCGGGCAATCGTCGCCATCGTGATGCGGGAGGGTGTCTTGCTGGCGGTGGCGGGCACGGCGCTGGGGTTGGCTGGAGTTGCGGCAGTGACAAGCGCGATTCGGGGACTGCTCTACGGAGTGCGGCCGCTGGATGGAGTCACACTACTCGCAGTGGCTGGGTTAGTGGCAATGGTCGCGGTGGCCGCCGCCGGCGTGCCGGCGTGGCGCGCGACGCGAATCGATCCACAGACATCCCTGCGAAGCGAGTAGAAACTAAGTCTGAGTCCTTCTCAAATACCCGCATACCAGGCGTAGCCGCCTTCGGGAGACGCAGAGCCCAAGCCTTTGCCGAACTGTTTCAGGCTATCGGTAACGGTGAGGCTGGCGATATACTTGACGCTCTTGTAGCCGAGCTGCCGGGGAACGCGCAGTCGCAGCGGTCCGCCGAAGGGAACGGGAAGGTCGGCGCCATTCATGCTGTGGGCCACGAGCGTTTGCGGATGCAAGGCGTCGACCATGTCGATGCTCTCCCACCAGTCGGGTTGAATCGAACGGTAGACCACATATCGCGCCTGGGGTAGAGTTTCAACGGCGTCCAGAATCTGGGAGAGCGGCACGCCGCGCCATTCGGCAATATATGACCATCCCTCTTCGCAGGCCAGATGGGTGATTTGACTGCGCGCAGGAAGGCTCTTGAGGTCGTCGAGCGAGAATGCAGTGGGGCGTGCGACCAAGCCATCCACTGCCAGACGCCAATCCGTGAACCCTCCCTGCTGCAGTCGTTTGAAGGGTTCGCCCAAGGGGGCGACTTCGTTGGCGAAGGGTGGCCGGGAAATCTGGCTGGCCGTGAACTCGCGCGCCGAAGAGTGGCGGGTGAGTAAGCGTTGCGCGGCATACGTGAGCGTTTCACCGGGACCGTAGATGCCGCCGGCATCGGGTGGGATGAGCCCATAACGCCGCGCGATGGCGGCGGCCGCGCCGAGCCCGGAAGCTCCCGCGGTTGCCGCCAAACCGGTAGTGATGAGTTTCCGTCTTGAGATCCTGCTCATGCTCGCTCCCTGTGTGCGGCGGGGCGTCCCGTTATCATGAGTCGCACCCGGTTTCGGAATCCAGCCAGAAAAACCATCAGTACATGAACCAATAAGAACCCCACCAGGAACACAGATACGAAGAAGTGAATGGTGCGCGCGGACTGCTGGCCACCCAAAATAGTGACTACGGCCGGCGCCGCGGACACGATGCCGGGAGACATTGCCAAACCCGTCCAGATGACCAACGGAAACAGCACGAAAATCACACTGAGATAAGTGAGTCGCTGCAGCACGTTGTACCGCGAGCCTTCTTCCGGACTCGCCTGCCGGAAGCGCAGATGTTGACCGATCACGCTCCAGGTTCCGCGCGGGGAAAGGTCGGCGGCGGCGGGCAGCAAATTACGGCGGAAATGTCCACTGACGAAGCCGAAGACCGCGTAGAGGAAGCCGGTCAGCACCGCCACCCAGGCCGATTGGAAATGTAGATAACGGCTCCAGCCGTTCTGATCGGGAAGCACGTAGCCGTACCCGGTAGGCACGGTATGCCGGGAGGCAGGAATGGGCAACTTGAACAACGGAGGAGTCAGTACGTTGCCGGTCTCTCCCCAATAGAAGCGCGGGTGAGAGATGAGAATTTCCACTCCGGTGACTAGTAGTGCCAGAAACGCCAGGGTAGTGATCCAGTGAGTGACCCGGACCAGGGCTGAGTGCCGGGCCGGAACGGCGGTAACGGGTACGGCGGCGACCGCAACTGGTCCCAACACAGAATCGGCCATTTGCGGAATTGTACCAAGTCAGGGCGGGTTGTGCGCGCCGCCATCGCGCTACTCCCATTCCACCAGCATGATGGAGTGATCGGAGACTCCGGCTTCGCGCTCGGCATGCGAGTAGCGGCATGAGGTAATCCGGGGAAGAAGACTCGGCGTGGCGAAGGCGTGATCTACACGGAATGGATTACCCGGGACGCCGCCTTTGCGCCGGGAATACCACGTCCCTTCGGCGCCGCCGGAATGGAAGCGCCGCCACAGATCGGCCCAGCCCAGAGCCGAGAGCCTGGCGAATTGCTGGTCGCAGACGTATGTCTTGCCGGGTTCGTCCAGATAGTGAGCGCCGGTGTTCCAATTTCCCGCGAGCAGGAACGGCTCCCGAAGACGCTCTTCGGCGGCCTGGACGAGTGCGTTCCAAATGCGGATCTTGGCGGCCTTCTTGCCGGGCACGGCGGCCATGATGTTCAGCACCGCGATGCCGAAGCCGTACTCAGGGAAATCGACATCCAGCCAGCGGAAGCGTTCACCCACTGGCGCGGGATTGGCGCGCGCACGGAGCATCGAGGTTTGCGCGAAGACGGCGACTCCGTTTTCATTCTCGTCCGGATTTGAGGTTTCGACGTGCGGCCAACCACGGTCGCGCAGGCCGTCGCAGAGGGCCTTAGCAGTCTTGGTGCGAAAGGCGGTGAGGGCGATGATGTCGGCGTCGTAGGCGGAGATCTCTTCGACGATGCGCGGAATGCGAACGCCTCCGCCGGCCTGGATATTCCAGGACAGAAGCCTCATGCGGCTTTATGGTATCGCAGGCAAAGAGCGCCCCGAAGAAGTCAGAAGCGGAGGCGGAGGGAGAATTGAAGGGAGCGGGGACCTCCGGTTTGCAGGATGGGGGAGAGGCCGGTGCCGGGACTACCAGTGCTGAGCATCATGTTGAGCATGGATGTGGAAAGACCAAAGAGCGGGCTATCCAGAAACTTGACCGGGTCGCCGAGGTTCGCCTGGTTCAGCGCGTTGAATGCCGAGCCGCGCAGTTGCACCGAAGCGCGGTCGCTCAATCGAAAATCGCGGCTCACCGCGAGATCCACCTGCGACATGCCGAACCCCGTGATGACGTTGCGGCCCAGGTTGCCCTGCACACCGCTGGGGACCGACAGGAATGCCGACGCATTGAGACGGCGTCCGCCGGGCGCGTTGGGATCGGCGATCCAGATGGGCTGTCCGCCCATGTAGCCAGGCCGGAAGGCATTAGCCAGCGTGATGCCCTCATACTCTTCACTCTGCTGCACCGTGATGGGAAAGCCGGTGCGGGCGCGCATCACACCACTCAGCGACCATCCGCCGAGCGCGCGATTCAGCCAACCCGCAACATCGCGATGCGCCACTTGGTAGGAGCCTGAGACGCTTAGCGATTGGCGCAGGTCGAAATCGGAATTGCCTTTGTCGTTGCCGGAGCCCACCCAGGTGAGGAAGGCGTCGCTCGAAACGTTGTCGAGCGAGTGCGCCCAGGTGTAGGCGGCCTGCAGTTCCAGGCCGCGAACGAAGCGGCGGCGATACTGCACCTGCAGCGAGTGGTATTTGGAAAAGCCGTCGTTGGTAGTGAGCGCAATGAGAGTGGAAGGGCTACTGCCCGGCCCGCCAATCTCGCGGCGAATCAGGCCGTGGCCCACCGAACCGACATAGCCCACCGAGAGGACATCGTGCAGCCCGAATCCGTGCTCGATGGAAACGTTGCCCTGATTGATTTCGGGCAGGCGGAGATTCGGCCCGAAGCCGTAACTCAAGATGGTGGAGACGATGAAGTTGCGGTCGCTGGTGTAGGACGTGATGCTCAAGGGGCCGCCGTTGAGCAGGTCGGCGGCGATGCTCATACTGGAATCGTAGTAGATGCCGCCGCCGGCCCGTACCACGGTCCGGCCATCCTTGGTGGCGCGGTAGGCGACTCCAACGCGCGGGGCGAAGTCTTCGAGCGACGTTTTCCAGAGCGCGCGCGGAGTGAGATAGTACTCGAAGCCGCCAAAGCCGGGGTCATAAAAGTAAGCAGGATCGCGCGTATAGGGCGAAGGGCTGTACTCCCAGCGAAGGCCGAGGGCAACGGTAAGCCGCTTATTAACCTGCCACGTGTCTTCCGCCCACAGCGAAAGCTCAGGCAGGCTTGCGGTCTGATTCACCCGGCTAGTGACGGTTTGCCAGACCAGATTGGAGTTCGCCAGATCGGAGATCTGGTCGGCCAAGACACTGATGCTGCTGGTGGCGTCGCGGCGGACGGCGGTGATGTCACGGTAGTCGGCGCCAATGCCGATGGAGTGCTTGCCATGGCGCCAATTGGCGGCCTGCACCACCTGAAACTGCCGCTGTTTGCGGTCACCCTCGCGTCCGCTTTCGAGCGTGCCCACGCCGGCGATGGTGAAGCGCATCAGGGAATTGCAATCGCCAAGGGTCCCGGCGAAGACGGGGATCAACGGCTGCAGCGGACATCCCGGGGAACTCTCCTGGGCGTTTTCCAGCCATACAGAGTGGGCCATGGACTGCGATTCGTTGATGCGGAAATCGAGCGTCCAGCCGGCGGTGGGGCGCGCGCTGACTCCCAGTGTGAGACTTTGCGTTCGCAGGTCGAGGCGGTTCACGTCGAGGCTGCCGTAGTTATTGGTGGAGGGCGAATCGTTATAGCGGCCGAAGAAGGAGACGCGGGAAGTGATGGCCTGGTCGAACCTGGCGCCTCCGGTGTGCAGCTCCGCGGGAGCGTTGGTACGGCCGGTCCAAACGCCGATGCCGTTGGCGAAGGTGGCGCCATTTGCGGGCGGGAAAAGCTGCAGAATGGGCACGGCCCAGGCGGCAAGGCGGGCCCCCTCGGGCAAGGCGGGCACGGGCTGCTGCCAGACGAACGGCTGTTGCAGCGTCATGTGCTCATAGGAGAGAAAGAAGAAGGTGCGGTTGCGCTTGATGGCGCCGCCCAGAGTCTGGGTGATGTCATAGAGCCGCAGGGGCGAGCGATGGAAAGCCGCCTGGTTGGCAAACCAGTCGTTGGCGTTGAAGAGCTCGTTGCGCAGGCGAAAGAACGTGGCGCCGTGCAGTTCGTTGGAGCCCGACTGGCTGCTGATGGCGATGCCGGCGCCGGGCAGGCGGCCGAATTCGGCGATGGTGCTGGATGTCTGTACGCGCACGTCCTGCACGGCTTCGGTGGAGATGATGGAATCGAGACTACCGAAGGCGCTGACGGCAGGCAGCGTGCCTCCGGTGGATTGCGCGGGTAGTCCGCCGGCGGTGACGCCAGTGTTGGCGCTGACACCATCCACCGTGAAGTAATTCGAATTGGGACGCTGGCCGTTGGTGGCGAACTGGCCGGCCTCGCCGCGCGTAGCGGGCGTAACATTAGCGCCGGGGACCAGTTCCAGCAGGCCCAGCACCCCGCCTCCGTTGATGGGCAGACGCTGCATCTGGTCGCGCTCGAACTCGCTGCCGGTGGAAGCATCTTCGCGCTCCAGCATGGGCGCGGTTCCGTTGACGATAATGCTCTCGTTCATGCTGCCCACCTGCAGGGTGAAATCGGCGCGTGTGGCAACGGCGGCTGCGAGAGCCAGGTTGAAGCGCACGGCTTGGCGAAAGCCATCGCGCCGAACAGTGATCTTGTACGAGCCGGGTTCGAGGGACCCGATGGTGTAAGTGCCGCCGGGCTCGGAAATGGCGGAGCGGCGAAAGCCGGTTTCCTGATTGACCACAGTCACTGAGGCGTCGCCGACGCCGCCGTCGGAAGTGTCCAGAATACGGCCGTAGAGGTCCGCGTATCGCTGTGCATGGGCGGGCGCCACACCCAAAGCACAGAAAACCAGGAAGGTTGCCAGACGGCCTGGAGGCATCGATTCACCGTTGAGCAGTGCAGGACGCGGCGAAGTCCCATGTTAGCAGGTGAGGACGCAGTGACCCCAGGTAAGAGTGTGAAACTATGCGCGCGAATCGCGAACGGCAATCCCACAAGCGAACACTTTTGGCGGAGATTGGGCTGGACCTTCGCTGAATTTACAGGGGTTACCGTATGGCTCCTGAACTGCGAATCGCTCCGCATGCATTTGTGGCACGATCTCGTCTTCGCGGTTCGCAGCCTGCGCAAATCGCCGGGCCTGGTGGCTGTGATTGTACTGTCATTGGGCCTCGGCATCGGGGTCAACACCACGCTGTTCAACCTCTTTAACCTGATTGTGCTGGCCAAACCGACCGCCGTTCGGCCGCGCAGCCTGGTGCGGATCGAGCCCGGCAACGGCAACACCGTCTCCTATCTGAATTTCCGCGACATGAGCCGAAGCCGTGCGTTCGATGGCCTGCTTCTCACCACCGGCGCGGCGCTGAACTGGCGGACTGGCGATTCGGTTCGCCCGGTGCACGGGCTCGGCGTATCGGCCAACTTTTTCGAGATGCTCGGCGTGCAGGCGTGGCTGGGCCGGACTTTCACCACACAGGAGCACGCCCCGGAGCGCGATCCGCAAGTGGTGGTGCTGGGGTACGAATTCTGGCACAGCCGGCTGCTGGGCGATCGCAGACTGATCGGGCAATCCATCAATCTCAATGGCAAGCCATTTACGGTGCTCGGTGTAATGGCGCGCGATTATCGTGCCGTGATGCGGGGCGCGGCGGAGCCCGATCTCTTCGTGCCGCTTGGTCTGGCGGTGACGAGCAGCCTGAACGATCGGCAGGATGCGGCGTTCTCGCTGGTGGGACGGCTGGCGCGCGGCGTGAATCGAATGCAGGCGCAGGCAGCGATTACCTCGATGTGCCGCGCATTGGAGGCGGCTTGGCCGAAGGAGAATCGCGGCTTCGGAAGGCCGGCCTGGGTAACTCCGGTGTACGGATTGGAATCGATGCTGGACCGCAACTCGACGGGGACAGTCTTCGTGGGGCTGGCCGCGCCTTTCGTCGTAGTGGGCCTGCTGCTGCTGATCGCCTGCGCCAATGTGGCGGGCGTGATGCTGGCGCGCGGCTCGGTGAGGCAAAGAGAGATCGCAGTTCGCCTGTCGCTGGGAGCGAGCCGCGGCCGGCTGGTGCAAACACTATTAGCGGAAAGCCTGATCCTCTCGTTGCTGGGCGCCGGCGGCGGCCTGCTGATCACCGCCTGGGTGACGCCGCTGATCGCCAGATTGAATCTGCCGAATACGCCTGCGCTGCCGGCATATTCGCTGGAGATCGATGGCTATCTGATCCTCTACACGCTGGGGATCGCGCTGTCGAGTTGTTTGATGTGCGGGTTGATTCCGGCATACCAGTCGACGCGCACGGAGATTCTGCCGTGCTTGAAGCAGGGCGGGGCGCAATCCGGCGGCTCGCGCGGTCGCAGCCGGCGACTGCTGGTTGCGGGGCAAGTGGCAGGGTCGGTACTGCTATTGATGGTGTGCGCGCTTTTTCTGCGGAGCTTGCTGTACGTAGGAACCATTGACCCGGGCTTCGACATCGAACACGGGATTGTCGCCAGGGTTACACCGGAGGCAAATCGCTTGTCCCCGGCGGAAGCGGCCGGTGTTGGAGGCGAGCAGAACAAGCTGCACCGGTTTGCGGAGGATCTGCGAGCGCGCGCCGCGGGGCTGCCTGGCGTAGCGTCGGTGAGTTATGCCAGCCTGGTTCCCCTTGGGGGCGATTCCGTGGCCAGCGATGCAGACGTGCAAGGTCGGGCGGACTTTCACTCGCCGCTCATACAACTGGCCAACGTGGGGCCGCAATATTTCCAGACCATGAACATTCGTCTGCTGCGCGGCCGCGAGTTTCTGTCGACCGATCGCGTGGGTTCGCCGCCCGTTGCGGTATTGAACGAGACGTGCGCGCGTGTGTTGTTCCCGAATGGAGACGCGCTCGGCAAACTGGTCCGCCTGCGGCCTGCCGATCGCGAACCTTGGCGCGAGATTGTCGGCGTAGTGTCGGACAACAAATACGGATTCTATGCGGAAGCGCCCCTGCCGCAGATGTTCTCTGCATTCCTGCAGACGGGCGGCGGGCTGTTCCTGATGGTGCGCACGGCGGGTCCGCCGGCGACTATGATCGGCACGGTGGCGGGTGTCATTGCCGAGCAGGACAAGACCTTCCTGGCGGATGTGAAAACGCTGAAGGAGGCGGCGGGGTTGGAGTTCGCGCTGCGGCGACTGGGAACCGCGCTGCTGGCATCGATGGGTGGGCTTGGACTGCTGCTGGCGATGATCGGACTGTATGGCGTGCTGAGTTGGGAAGTGAGCCGACGCACCAGTGAGATCGGAATCCGTATGGCGTTAGGAGCGACCCGGGGAGCGGTGCGAAGCATGGTGCTGGGCGATGGCGTAAAGCTTGTGGCCGGAGGGATCGTCGCCGGGCTCGGATTGGCGATGCTGGTGACGCTGCCGCTTCGCGCATTCCTGGCCGGAGTGAGCCCCACCGACCCGATCACTATTCTCGGAGTGGCTGGGACACTGCTCGCGGTAAGCATGGTGGCGTGCTGGTTCCCGGTGCGGCGGGCCACTCGTGTAGATCCACTGACGGCGCTTCGGCAGGATTGAGTCGCCTTATCTCGGCCAATGCCGAACGCCATCTCGGGTTGGACACATCTCCAATACCCGATGCGAAGAGCAAGCTGAGTAGCCAAGTGATGATGCTACAATTCTCTACTCGGATCAAGGCTCGGGATGGGAGCCGATTCGATTGGGCAGTTTAGGTTGGTTTCACTCCGGTCGCTCGAACCCTGCTACCCGTCCAAATACCCGCCGCGCCCGAACTCGATCCTTGACATCCGAATGACCCCACGAGAAAACGGCTTCCAATCGGCAAAAGTCCGTCACCCGATTTTCGATCTCGCTCGTAACTGCCCCTAAATCAGTCGCCTGCAAGGGAAAAAGCTACACCCCCTTCTCCCGGCAAGGGCGTCACCCGCCTTTCATCGCGGAAGCCGTTCCAAATCCAATTCCTGCGTCACCCGATTTGCCCGGCCGCCCGCAACCTCTTCCGATCGTGTGCCTTGCGAGCCGCAACAAAACGTCGCGACTTCCGCGTGTCAGCGTCACCCGCAATCCCCGACAACAACTCTCCGCGCCACCCCGTGTTCAAATAGGATGTAAAGGTCTGGTAATCGTGTATTTCTCAAGAATCCTGCCTGCCTTCTTCGCCGCGTCCGCCATGGCCGCCGCTCTGCATCCCGTTTTTGAGAGCCGCGACGAGCTCGTCCCCCAGGGCAAGATCGACGAGTTGGTCTTCGCCCACTGGAAGCAATTGGGCATCCAGCCCGCCCGTCTCTCTTCCGACGCCGTCTTCCTCCGCCGCGCCTACCTCGACGTCATCGGCGCCCTCCCCACCGCCAAAGAGGCCGCCGACTTCCTGGCGAGCGCCGATCCCCACAAGCGAACCGCCCTCATCGATCGCCTCCTCGCCCGCGACGAATTCGCCGACTATTGGGCAACCAAGTGGAGCGACCTGCTGCGCGTCAAAGCCGAGTTCCCCATCAACCTCTGGCCCAACGCCGCCCAGGCCTACTACCATTGGATCCACGCTGCGGTTCTCGAAAATCGCCCCTACGACCGCTTCGCCCACGACCTCCTTACCGCCGGCGGCAGCAATTTCCGCGATCCACCCGCCAACTTCTACCGCGCCATGCAGAGTCGCGGGCCCGAAGGCATCGCCCAATCCGTGGCGCTCGCCTTCATGGGATCGCGCGCCGAAAAGTGGCCCGCCGCTCAACTGCGGACATGTCGGCCTTCTTCTCGCGCGTCGGCTACAAAGAGACCGGCGAATGGAAAGAGGAGATCGTCTACTTCGATCCGGCTAAGAAGGGCGCCGCCGCCGTCACCAGATTCCCCGATGGCACGCCCGCGCATCTCGCCCCCGGCCAGGATCCGCGCGAAGCCTTCGCCGATTGGCTCATCACTCCCGCGCAATCCGTGGTTCGCGCGCGCTATCGTCAATCGCGTCTGGTATTGGCTGCTGGGCCGCGGCATCGTGCAGGAGCCCGACGATCTCCGCCCCGACAATCCGCCGGAGAATCCCGAACTGCTGGCTTACCTGGAGCGCGAAGTGCGCGATTCGCATTACGACATCAAGCACTCTTCCGCCTGATTCTGAATTCGAGCACGTATCAGCTTTCGCCGATCCCTCAGGCCGATCGGCGCGGCCCAGCATTTCGCCGCCTATCCGCTCCGCCGCCTGGATGCCGAGGTGCTGATCGATGCCCTGAATCAGATCACCGGCACCAGCGAAACCTACACCAGCTCCATCCCCGAGCCGTACACCTTCATGCCCGACGACCAACGCTCCATCGCCCTGCCCGATGGCAGCATCACCAGCGCGTTTCTGGAACTGTTCGGCCGTCCGTCGCGCGACACGGCACTGAAGCGGAGCGCAACAATCGCGTCA
The DNA here is from genome assembly GCA_963815475.1 of uncultured Solibacteraceae bacterium. GTDB lineage: Bacteria > Acidobacteriota > Terriglobia > Bryobacterales > Bryobacteraceae > Sulfopaludibacter. The sequence continues at coordinate 569,438 of CAWFHD010000003.1, forward strand.
GCGATGCGCAGGCTCTGCACATGCTCAACTCCAGCCACGTGCAGCGCAAGATCGAGCAGGGGCCCAAACTCGTCGCCATGATGCGCGACATCAAGGATCCGCAGGAACTCGTAAGACAGCTCTACCTCACCATTCTCTCCCGCTATCCCACGGATAACGAGCGAAAAGCCATGCAGGCCTACGCGCAAACCGGAGTGCGCGGACAGGCCGCCGTAGTGGACCTGGTATGGGCGCTGATCAACAGCGCCGAATTTCTGTATCGGCATTGAGGAGATCGAATATGGATCTGGAAATTCACCAGACGCGGAAGCGCTCTTCAGCGCCGCTGGACTATTGGTTGGACAGGCCGTGGGGCAGGCTTCCCAGCCTGTCGCTTCCGCCGGCAAAGCCAAATCCGTAATCCAGATTTGGATGTGGGGAGGCCCGGCGCACCTCGACACGTTCGACCCCAAGCCCGAGGCCGGCAACGACTATTGCGGGCCGCTCGACAATCCCATCGAGACCAACGTCAAAGGCATTCGCATCTCGCGAACTTCTGCCGCTGCTGGCCAAGCAGGCCGACAAGTACTCCACTCATCCGCAGCATGACGCACGGCGTGAACGCGCACGAAACCGCGTCCTACACCGTGCAGACGGGCCGCGTTTCCGGCGGCCGCGACGTGCTATCCCAGCGTGGGCGCGGTGGTTTCGCTCTTCAAGGGCTACAACGCCGGATACAAAGGGCTCATCCCGCCCTACATCGTGCTCACCCAGCCGCAGGGCCGTTTCTCCGAGGCCGGCTTCCTGGGTTCGAAATACAAGCCGTTCGCCACCGGCGGCGATCCGGCGCAGACCCGATTCGCCGTGGAAGGCGTGGTCGCGCAAGGCATCACCGATCAGCGCCAGCGCGCTCGCCGCGAATATCTCCACCAGCTGGACACCCTCGGCAGCGCGCTGCGCGAGCGACCCCCAGATCCAGGCCTCGAAAGACGCCGAAGATCAGGCATACGAGCTGATCCTTGGCGATGCCGGCAAAGTCTTCGATCTCTCGCAGGAAAAGGACGAGATGCGCGAGCGCTACGGCCGCAACACGTTCGGCCAGTCGTGCCTGGCGGCGCGTCGCCTGGTGGAGCGCGGCGTCCCATACATCACCATCAACTATCAAGGCGGCTGGGACACGCATAAGCAGAACTTCCAGGTGATGCGCCAGCGCCTGCCGCAAATGGATCGCGGCCTCGCCACCCTGCTTGCAAGACCTCTCCGAGCGCGGCCTGCTGGACAGCACGGTCGTCTGGTGGAACGGTGAGTTCGGCCGCACGCCGAAAGTGCAGTGGGAAGCGCCTTGGAACGGCGGCCGCAATCATTGGGGCGCCGTCTTCTGGGCGCTGCTCGCCGGAGGCGGCTTCAAGGGCGGGCAAGTGATCGGTGAGTCCGACGCGCGCGGAGAAGAAGTGAAGAATCGCCCGGTATATCCAGCTGACCTGATCGGAAGCATCTATCAGACGCTGGGCATCGACCCCGAAGGCAAGCTGCCCCATCCCGCCGGCCTCCCGGCGAGAGTGACTCCCGCGGCCAATGAAGGACTGCCCCTTGCCGGCCGCCTCAAGGAGATCCTGTGAGATCTTGGTACCTCCTCCTGCCCCTTGCCGGTCTCGCCTTCGCCCAGCAGCAGAATATCCCGCACATCGGCTACGTCTATCCCGCGGGAGGCCGCCAGGGCACCACCTTCGAAGTGACTGTCGGAGGCCAGTACCTCACTGGCGCCAGCGAAGCCTACATCTCGGGCAGCGGCGTGCAGGCCACCGTGGAGAAGTACATCCGCCCGCTCACGCCCGGGCAGGCCAACACACTGCGCGAACAGATGCAGGAATTGGTGCAGAGGCAGACGGCAGGAGAGAAGCTCATCCGCAGCGGAACTGAGAACCATCGAAGACATCCGCGCCAAGCTGATGGACTTTCACCGCCGCCCCTCCAGCCCGGCCATCCGGAGACCGTCATCCTGAAGGTGATGGTGGCGCGCGACGCTGCCGCCCGGCGTGCGCGAACTGCGCATCGGCGCCGGCGCCGGACTCACCAACCCGATGGTGCTGTGCATCGGCAGCTGCCCGAGTTCACCCGTCCCACCGCCAAAGTGCCGCCGGCCTTCAACGTGGTGAACGGGGCCACGCCGCCGCCACGCCTGATCACGGCCCAAAAGTCCGAGCCGCCCACTGCGTAACTCTGCCCGCCGTGATCAACGGTCAGATGATGCCAGGCGCCGTCGACCGCTATCAATTCGCAGGCGAAGAAAGGCCAGGCATCGTGGTCGCCGCCAGCGCGCGCGAATTGATCCCGTACATCTCCGACGCCGTCCCCGGCTGGTTCCAGGCCGCCCTCACCCTGCGCGATGCGCCGGTCAAAGAGGTGGCATACGCCGACCACTATCAATTCCATCCCGACCCTGTGCTCTATTACGAGATCCCCGCCGACGGCGAATACACGCTGGAGATTCACGATTCCATCTACCGCGGCCGCGAGGACTTCGTCTACCGCATCACCGTCGGCGAACTGCCCTACGTCACCAGGCATCTTTCCCCTCGGCGGAAAGTCGGGCGCCAAGACAAACGGTGGAATTGCAGGGCTGGAATCTGCCCAAGTCGTCGCTGACCGAAGACGGGCGCGGGAAACAGCGGGCGCGTCATACACGGTGAGCGGACAGCCGTTCGCCGTGGACACTCTGCCGGAGACAGGCTTCTAAGGACGGCTCGAATCAGCCGCAAGAAGGCGCAGAAGCTGAAGCTGCCGGTCGTGGTGAACGGCCGCATTGCCACGCCCGGCGAGCAGGACTTCTTCCGTATCGACGCGCGCGCCGGGGAAGAGATCATCGCCGAAGTCTTCGCCCGCCGCCTTGATTCGCCGCTCGATTCCGTGCTCCGCCTCACCGACGCGGCCGGCAAGCAGCTCGCCTTCAATGATGACTTCGAAGACAAGGGGCGGGCCTGCTGACGCATCAAGCCGATTCGCGGATCTGCTTCAAATTCCCCGCGAAGGGAACCTACTATCTGCAACTGGGCGACACTCAGCGCAAGGGCGGCCCGGAATACGCCTACCGCCTGCGCATCGCCATCCCGAGCCGGATTTCGATCTGCGCGTGGCGCCCGCCAGCCTCAATCTACGCGGTCGGCGCCACCGTGCCCGTGACGGTGTACGCCCTGCGCCGCGACGGCTTTACCGGCGAGATCGCATTCAAGTTGAAGGACGCGCCGGCCGGCTTCGTAATGAGCGGAGCCGCGATTCCGGCAGGCCAGGACAAAGTCCGCATCACGCTGACCGCGCCGCGCTCTTCCACCGGCAAACCGATTGAAATCGAACTGGAAGGCCGGGCAGGCGAGTTGCATCACATCGCCGTGCCCGCCGAGGACATGATGCAGGCCTTCGCCTACCACCACCTGGTACCGCAGAAGGAATGGATGGTGCGTGTGATCGGACAGGGCCAGCCGGCGAATCTCCGAGCGGCGTCGGAGAAGATCGTGAGGCTCCCGGTGGGAGGAAGTGTGACGGTGCCGCTGACCGTGCCGCCGCGACTCGTCGGCGACGTGCAGTTCGACCTCAACGAGCCGCCCGATGGTGTCACGCTCAAGTGCGTCGGAAACTCGGTAGTCCTCAGCGCGGCCGGCGGCAAGGTCAAGCCGGGCCTGAAGGGCAACTTGATTCTCGATGCCTTCGTCGAACGGCCCGCGCCCAATCAAGGCGCCAACGCCAAACGGAAGCAACCCATGGGGACGCTTCCGGCCATCCCTTTCGAAATCGTGGCTACTTCGGACTCACCACGTAATCCTTGAAGTAGCTGGTGCTGTCGGTCTTCGACCACAGGCCGACCTTGCCGGCCACCGGCGGGCGCAGCAGCGCATTGTTCGCGGGGAAGAGGTCCGCGTTCGGCGGGCCTTTTCGTCCGGCCGGCGGCTCGGTGCCGAGCGTGTACTCGACGGCCGGAGCGCCATCGAGTGTAGCCGAAACATTCGCGCCATCGACAGTCAGCTTCAATTCGTGCCAGGCATTGCGATCCAGCATGAAGGGCTTGGTGCGATCGCTGAACCGGATGTTGCGCCGGATGCCGTTGTGGAACTCCCACAGCGCCACGTTGTTTTCGGTGTCGTTGTAACGGACGGCCAGCCAGTCCCCGTTCGGCTTCACGTTGAAGAGGATGCCGGAGCAGCGGTCGGCTTCGCCGCCCATGGTCTTGAACTTCATGGTGATGGTGCCGTTCGAAAAATTGTCCACGCCCCTTAGCACGGCGACGGGGTAATAGGCGAACTGCTTGGCGTTGTCCATCAGCTCTTCGTTCGACGTGCCGTACAATTTGCGCGCCGTCTCTACCAGCAGCTTGGTGGGATTGTCCTTGCTCGCGACCCACGGGCGGCCGTCCACCATGATCACCTTGTCGGCGCCATCCTGCGCGACTACCCAGGTGCCCACCATGGGTTCAAACGTGGCTGGCGGCTTGCCGGGCTGTTCTTTGGAAAGGTCCACCTTGTGGTCTGCCGCGGTCGCCAGCACAACGGCGGCAAGGACTATGAATCCGATACGGGTAGCTGCGCTCATTTTTAAATGGTCGCTGGAGGCGCGCTGCTACTACCAGAAGTAGTAGACGACCGGGCGGTAAGATGGGAATGGGACACGTTCCCGTTGTGGGGGTTCGATATGCACTCCGGACGTTTCACCTCGAAGCCGATGCGGCTCGAACTCGGCCCGAACGGTTTGAATTTCGAACGCGCGGATATTATCATCCACGGGCTCGATCAATCGGGTGATTCCTTTGAGGGGCGGGTTTTCCTGAACAACCCGAAGGCCGGCATTGAAACTGCGCTCGATCCGAAGAATGGTTATGCAGGTTCCTTTAGCGTCTACGGGTACGGATTCTGGCCCGGAGAACCCAACAAGTCTCCGGCGGACGCCAAAACGATTCGAGCTCCTATAGACAAAGACGTGATTGCTACCGATTCAATTCGCGCGGCCGCTACGCGGAATCCGGAGATCACCGTAACAATCGTGCCGGTGTTTTCGCGGAACCCACCTGAGGACGCGGGCCATGCGTTGAAGCTCGAAGACGTCAGTATCAAGGTATATCCCTGACAGTTAGTAACTGGGACCGGCAGCTTTCACTTCAATGGTTTCCGATTGCAGATTTCCTTTGACAGTAATGCGTATTCATAGTAAAAATAAGACCGCATTAGTCGAAGGAGGGCAAATCCACCATGGCAAACCCTGTGACGTTAAGGCCAAGTGTCGAGGCTCTTGAGAAAACAACCGGCGGACTAGACGCGTTGCGGGATGCCTACGGTAAGATGCAGGCTCTTACCGACAATCGGGGCTGGACCCATTGGGCGGGAGTTCACGGTTTTTCCCAGTTTCTCTGCTGGCATCATGGGCGCATCGGAAGCGGAGGCACCTTGCCCTATAACCTCTTCCTCCCCTGGCATCGGGCGTACTTACTTTATTGGGAACACACCGCGCGCGACCAGAACTCCAAGATGGTCTTGCCTTGGTGGGACTGGACATCTCAGGACTCGCACGCCGTCGGAATTCCGAAGTCATTCTCCGTCGCGACCGTCGCTGGGAAAAAGAACTCTCTCGCCAGCGGACCCGGCCGAAGATGCCCGGTGTGCCGGCCGGCCCTACCAAACGAGCTCCGGGCAGCCCGGGCGCTTTGCCCACAGCGGCTCAAGTAAGTGCCTTGATGAATCTGGGAAACTATGTCGATCTCGACCTACAAATCGAAGACATCCACGACAGTGTTCACGGTTGGACCGGCGGCGACATGGGCCAGGTAGCTCGTGCGGCTTTCGATCCGATCTTCTGGTCGCACCATTGTATGATCGACCGTATCTGGTATTTGTGGCAGCTCAAGAACGGCATTAACAACATACCGGATGACTACAAAGACAAAACATTGGCGCCGTTCGATCTGAGAGTCCGGGACGTGCTCGATATCAATTCGCTGGGATACGATTACGCTCAGAGCTCGTCGATAGTAGTAACAACGCCGCTAGCAGCGGCAAAAACGTAGTGATCGGTTGGAGGTGATCCATGGCAACGAAACGCGCGAAATCGAAGGCCGGATCTGGCCCGGCCGGGAAATCCCCCAAAGTATATGTCTCGCCCAAGATCCCGGTTGGATCTCTGGCCCCCAACCCCGGTAGAGCTGACGTTATTTTCGAGGGCGTGGATCATTCCGGCCCTTCCTATGAAGGCCGTGTCTTTCTGAATAACGAGAAGGCCAACGCCGGCACACCCACTACCGTCGAGCACGGCTACGCAGGATCGTTCCACATTTTCGGCCACGGCGGCTGCTATGGAGACGATATTACCCATTGCCAGATTCGCGGCCCCCGCCGCCCATACGACCCGCGCCCGGGACACCAGCTCACGCCGGCGCGCAAGATTTTGATTGCCACCGATGAGATCAAACAGGCCTGCGGAAAAGGTCCCGAGTTGACAGTCACGATTGTGCCGGTCATCTACGATCCGTCGCCTAATGCTGACTACTCGGATGTTCTTAAGTTGGACAGTATTTCGGTCGTGGCTTACGTTTGATTCCCTTACGCCGTTCGGCGTCTGAGTGGACAGATTCATGACAGGCACCTCGGGATCGCAGGTCTTTCGGCCGCGGATGCACTTAGCCTCTCGCGTCGCTTCACCTGTGTCCGGAGTTCTTACCGTTTTGATGCCTAAGTGTCCCCTCTGTAGCTTGGCCCTGTTGCAGTTACTGGGCATCAACTCCGCCTTCGCCGCCGGTCTGATTGGGCCGATCTTTCTGGCTATGGCCTCTCTCCCGGGGCTGTTTCTTGCCTTCCAGGCATTCCACCTGCGTGTCTGGCCAGCCTTCGGCATGTACTTGGTTGGAGTTGGTTTGCTGCTGCTGGACCGCCTCTATTGGAACAGCATCTACGCATCGCTAGTCGGCCTGCTGTTGCTCGTCCTGGCTGCTATTTGGATCGCACGATCCCGCGCGCGGAATTACTCCTGCTCTGCCCAGTGCCAGCGCCACGAGAAACTGCGCGGCTGCTCGTAACACGGCGCTACACGAGCATGTGGAGACGTCTCCTTACAATTAGGGCCGAGGCAACGATCAGGCCCGGCCAGAGGCCGTAAAACATGAGGGCGGCTCCTTTGGGCGGCGCGGCAAGCGGATGGCCTCGAAAGATCTCCTCATCGTTCTCGACGGGCGGAGCGATTCCGGCCAACGAGTAGATGGCTTCCAACACGCCCTCGGCGGTCGTCACGCGGCTCATGGTTTTCTTACCGCCCAAGTCGTACCAAATCTCACCGTAGCCGGCGCTGGTCTGTTCGAAGAGACCGATAGAGGTCGCCGACACGTATCGCACCTGCAGTTTCGGCATCACCCGCCGCAGTTTGGAGAGCGCGCGATGCTCCAGGTCGGCGCGGCGCGGATCTTCGGGCGCCAGATGGGCTTCGATGGTCAGCGGTATTTGGATGCGCCGGAGCGCCTGTTCATCGCTCTCCGGGAAAGAATTGCTGCGGCTCTCCGAGGTGTCCCAACTGGCCTTCGCGAGGGTGCAGCCGAAGATCAGGGCTACCGCCAGCAGGCACGCCGCGATCGATTCCCAAACCCGCCGGCTGACTGCGATTCCAAGGCGCATCCAAATGGCGGCGAAGGCGAGCCCCGTCATCGTCAGGACCACGGCGATCAGCACCGTGTCCAACTTCACCAGCCCGTGCTGGAATTCCGCGACCATGGCAGCGGGCGTGTATCCGGCGGCGCGTTCCCAAAAGCCGCCCTGAATCGCGCCGAAGAAATTCACGATCCAGGTGCCCACCGTGACGCCGAGTGTGAGGATGGCCGCGGTGGAAGGATGCTCGGCGAGCGACGCCATTGCCGCCGCGAGTCCGATGGTGAGCCCGGCATTGAGCACATGCCCGAAGGCGAGTGTGATCAATTCGGGCGGATAGATGCTGCCGCCGTAGCTCTTCCAGAGAGCGATGGCGCTGAGCGGCGGCAACATCGCAATCAGCCAACCCGCCAGCAGCATCAGGGCCTTGGCCGCGATGCGCGCGAAGGGCGACATGCCGCGCTGCATTTCGAGTTTCAGCGCGCCGCTTTGCCGGTCGCCGGCAACCAGTCGAATCGCAACGAAGGGAAGGAGGAAGACGGCGGCCAGTTCGCAGGCGCTGAATGTTGGCGCCCAGATTCCGATGAGCGGAGAGAGCGCTTCGCCCACGCCCGCGGCGGTGCCGTTCAATCCGCTCACTTCGGCATAGGTATGGACGGCGCTGATGAACGAGACTCCCACCAGTGGCCCCATGCCGAGGAGCAGCGCCCACCACGACCGCGATACCACCAGTTCGCGCCATTCTTTGTTGACCAGCCAGTAGAACGGGGGCCTACGTGAGGGCAAGGAAGACCTCTTCCAGAAGCTCGTAGGTTCCAGAGACATCGCGCGCCGATGCCAGGGCGGCGAGTTCGGGCAGCGTGCCAGCTCCACAGACGCGACCGCTGGAGAGCAGCACGAAGCGATCGCAGAAGCGCGCCGCATCGCTGATCTGATGAATCGAGAGGAACAGAGCGCGGCCTCGGGCGGCGTGCGCGCGCAATGCCGCCGCGACGTCCCGCGCCTGGCGAAGATCGAGTCCGTCGAACGGTTCGTCGATGAGCAGGGCAGGCTGCGGCGTGAGCAGCCCGATTCCCAGGAGCGCCCGCTTCCGCTGTCCTTTGGAAAGCGTTCCGATGGGCTGGCCGAGGAGCGCTCGCAGATCGAGTTGCTCGATCACCTCGCCGCGAAGATCGGCGCGGCCGCCGAAGAAGCCGATGGCGAAATCGAGCGCCCAACTCACCGACTGCGCTTCCCAGGGAGCGATGCCATCGGGAATGTAGAACAGCAGCGAGGAGCGTTCCTGCGCGCCCAGCGAGCGGCCCTCGGCAGTCACCGTGCCGCTGTCAGCGGGCAGCGCGCCGGCGAGGCATTCGAAGAGCGTGGACTTGCCGGCGCCGTTGGGCCCGAGCAAACCAAGCACTTCGCCCGCGCGCACCTGGAAGCTGACGTCCGACAGCGCAGGGATGTGGCCGAATCGTTTGGAAAGCCCGTTGACCTCGAAGAGCATGGAATCTATAAGGATAGACAATCGACGGATGTTCCGGCGTTTACCAAGTCGACCAGTGGGACTTCTCCGAAGTAGCGGACCCGGTTGATGGCGGCGTAGCGCTGGCCGATTCGGAAAATACTGGCGGGGGCCATTCCCAAGGCGTCAGCGAGAATGATGCGTATGACTCCCCCGTGGGCGACGATCGCCACGGTTTGTCCCGCGTGGCGGCGGCGCAGATCTGTGAGGGCGGCGAGGACCCTGGCCTGCATTTGCGAGAAACTTTCTCCGCCGGGAAACTGGACCTCGGTTGGCCGCTCCATCCACTCGCGGTAGCGCTCGGGGTAGAGGGCCGCGATCTCGTCATAGCGGCGTCCTTCGAAATCTCCGAAGTCCAGTTCACGGAGAGACTCCATCTCCTGGGCCGCGCAACTTCGGCCCGCGGCGAGGATCTGCGCAGCCTGCGTGCACCGCTGCCGTGGGCTGGTGTAGATCGCGGTGAAGGCCGCGTCCTGCAGCGCTTTCGCGACGGCTTGGGCCTGCCGAACGCCGGTCTCCGACAGCTTCACGTCGAGCGATCCGTAGCAGATGCCGGACGCCTCGGCTTCGGGCTCGGGATGGCGCAAGAGCCAGAAGATGGTCTCTGGAGTTGTGGAGTCTGCCATATCAAAAATGTGCTATGAACACGAGGAGCACGAGGCATTCCGATAGCTCGATCCCAGTTCCCAGCGTATCTCCGGTGATGCCTCCGATGCGGCGGCGGCACTTCCATGCCCAGCCGGCGCTCGCGAGAGCCGTCAGCAGGAACGCCGCCGAACCGCGCCGGGGATCCATTGCGAACACAATTGCGAGGGCTGTGACGGTAGCGACGACCAGTTCCGTGCGTGCGATGAACCGAGTGGGTCCGCCGGCAGAGACTTTCTGGCCATCCTCCACTGGCCGCGCATAGGGTTGCGTCGCACTCAAGAGCACGGCCGACCAGCGTCCGAGCACGGGGGCCAGCATCAACGCCGCAATGGCGCGGTTCCCGTCGAGAAGCGCCGCGATGGTAGCGATCTTTAGCGCCGCCACAAGGACCAGCGCGACTCCGCCGTACGATCCAATGGCGTGGTCACGCATGATGCGCAGCACATCGTCGCGGGTGGCGCCGCCGCCGAATCCATCGGCCGTGTCGGCGAGACCGTCGAAGTGCATGGCGCCGGTCAGCAAGGCATCGATCCCGGAGAGAAGAATCGCGACGATCAGCGACGGGAAGAGCGGGTAGAGCAGGTAGAGGCCTCCCACGGAGACGGCGCCGAGCAGGGCGCCGACCAGCGGAAACCAGCGCGCCGATCGTGCCACTTCCTCTGGTCCGAACACGAAGTGGAGGGCAACCGGCAGCCGAGTGAGGAAGGCGACAGCGGCGAGGAAGTCTCGAATCAAAGCGCTACTCCGACTCCGAGACGCCCGCGGATTCAAAGGTAGCCATAGTGGTGAATGCTTCCACGGCTGCACGGACCACGGGCACAGCCATAGCGGCGCCGGTGCCTTCGCCGAGACGCATTTCGAGATCGAGCAGAGGAGCTTGGCCGAGAAGTTCGAGCAGCGGACCATGGCCCGGCTCCGTGGAGCGATGAGCGGCGAACAGGTAATCTCTAACGGCGCTGCTGAATTGCACTGCCAATGCGGCAGCGGTGGTGGCGATGAAGCCGTCCACCAGCACCGCGCATCGGTTGGCCGCCGCGCCCAGGCAGAGGCCGCACATCGCGCCGATCTCGAATCCGCCCAACCGCGTGAGCAGGTGGAGCGGCTCCTGGATGTGGCGGGCATGCAGCTCCACGGCCCGTTCGACGGCGGAGCGTTTGCGCGACATGCATTCGTCATCCGCGCCTGTGCCGCGTCCGATCACTGCGGAGGGACTGAGGCCGGTGAGAACCGCCGCCAGGGCAGCGGCTGTGGTGGTATTGCCGATCCCCATTTCGCCCATCCCCAGCAGGGTGCAGCCTGCGGCCGAGGCGCGATCGGCAGCTTCGAAGCCGAGCGAGAGCGCGGCCTCCGCTTGGTCGGATGTCATCGCCGGCTCGCAACAGAAGTTGCGGGTGCCCCGAGCGATGGGGCTTCGGATCAGGCCGCTGATCTCCGGGATTTCATGAAGCACTCCGGCGTCCACGATTTCCAGTTCCACTCCGGCCGCGCGAGCCAGCGCGTTGATGGCCGCTCCGCCACGCAGATAATTCACAACCATCTGCGCCGTTACCTCCTGCGGAAATGGGTTGACCCCCTCGGCGCAAACGCCGTGATCGGCTGCAAACACCACGATTCGCGGTCGCGCCACGGAGGGGGAGAGTGTGGCTTGAATGGCCGCCATGCGGTTGGCGATCTCTTCGAGACGCCCCAGGCTGCCCGCCGGTTTGGTCAATTGCAGTTGCCGCGCACGGGCCTGCTCGATCCAACCCGGGTCCACCGGCTGAATCCGTTCTATGGTTTCTTTCACGAGTGCTGCAGTCATATCTTGTCTCCCAATACGCTGGCCAAGGCCGCCACCAGCCGTGAGTTTTCGCTTTCCGTTCGGACCGCAATGCGCAGATACCGTCCGGGTTCCAGTCCCGCAAAGGAATCGCAATCGCGAACCAGGATGGCGTGTTGCGAAATCAGTTGCTCGCGAATGTCGGATGCGCCAACGCCGTTTGGCACTTCGAAGAGGATGAAGTTTGCGGCGGGCGGTAGAGGCCGGCAGCCCAATTGTTCGAGTGCCGCCACAAGAAGGCCGCGCGCGCGCCGATTGCTTTCGAGCGTCGCCTGGATGTACTGTTCGTCTCCGAGTGCGGCCGTCAGTGCGTGGAGCGCCAGCGTCGTGACCGGCCATGCGGAGAGTTGGGCGGCGAGCGCGGCTGCCGTTTCCGGAGCCGCGACTGCATACCCCACACGCAGGCCCGGGCAGCCGAAGAATTTCGTGAGCGACCGAACCGCCACTACGCCGGGATGAAGGCTGCATCGCGCGTGATGGCGGCCTCGGGAACGTAATCGATGAATGCCTCATCGGCGAGCACCGTGGCTCCGGCAGCGCGGATCTGGCCGATGCGCTCCAGCATTTCCGCGCGGCTGGCGCAGGCTCCCGTGGGATTGTGAGGATTGTTCAGGACGACTAGATCTTCAGGCTGCGCAGCCTGTCCGTGATGGACTGGGCAACCGCATGGCGCGGGCGGCGCGTTCGTATTCCGAGAAGGCCGGAACGGGAATGAGGGAGTGACTGAGGCGCGCAGCGCCCGCACCGCCGCGTGAATGAGGGCGTCGGCTCCGGCGCCGATCACAATGTTCTCGACTGGGAACGTGGAGGCGTTGGCCGAGTACGCGCCGAAGTTCGGACGCCTCCGGGTCGGGATATTGCATGAGCAGGCGCGGGTCACGGGCATCGCGCGCCAGTTGTTCCATGGCGCAGGCCGGCAGACCCAGAGGGTTCACGTTGGCACTGAAATCGAGAATGCGCTCCACGGGGATTCCAGTCCGCGCGGATACGCGACTCACATCTCCACCGTGCGCGGAATTCATCGGCGGCTCTCCCGCCAGCGGAGACACAGCCACGCCGCGGAGAAGACCATGATCGATGCAATGCCTACGATCCGGAGCGCGGTATGCGCATCGGCCCGATTGGGGCGCCGGCCTTCTCTGCCGAGAAGCGGCTTCGGCGACGGTTCGCCGCCATAGTAGTTCATCCCACCCAGCCTCACGCCGAGCGCGCCTGCCATCGCCGCCTCACTCTGTCCGGCGTTCGGGCTTGGGTGTTTGTCTCCGTCTTCGAGAAAAACCCTCCAAGCTCGGGGCGCGCTGCCACGAGTCACCAACGCCGCTGCGACAATCGCGAGAGCCGTCGCGCGGGCTGGGATGAAGTTTGCCACATCATCGAGGCGCGCGGGTACGCGTCCGAAATAAAGGTAGGGCGCTTCGCGATGTCCGATCATGGAGTCCAGGGTGTTGATTGCCTTGTACGCCATGGCGCCGGGGGTTCCGCCTAGAGCGAGGTAGAACAGGGGCGCCACCACTCCATCGCAAAGCCCCTCGGCAGCGGTTTCGATGACTGCGCGGAGAATCTCTGGCTCGTCGAGCGTTTCGGTATCGCGGCCCACAATCATGGCGAGACGCCTGCGCGCCTCCGGGAGATCCTCTCCGTCGATGGCTTCGAGAACGGCCGCCGATTGATCCAGCAAATTTCGAGTGGCAAGCGTCGTCCAGGCCAGATGGATTTCGGCGAAACGGCTTGTGCGGGCCGCGTGCCTCGCGCGCCGAGCCACGAGCCAGCCACAATCGCGCTGGTCAGCGCCGCGCCACGCACCAGTTCACTCGTCGGACTGCCCGACCGGCGAATGCATCGTTCTCCGGCGGAGATGGCCGAGCCGATGATGCGCACCGGATGCGGCATGCCTGCCGGATCGCCGGCAAGCCAGTCGATGGCGTACGCCGGCCGCGAAGCTTGTGGATGAGATCATGGCCGCACGCCCAGGCAGCGCCAGATCAATTCCATGTCGAGCGAGCGCGGACGTGATCGGCCAGACGGTCGAGCCGCCGCTCGCGGTCGCGCGTGACGAAGAGCGTGGATTGCGCAGGCTCCAAACCGCACGAGGCTCGGGCGGCATCGAGAAAGGAATGGCGAAAGCGGTCGTCAGTGAAGAGGCCGTGAATATAGGTGCCGAACACGCGCCCGCCGGCATCTATCGCGCCGTCCGCCTGTCGTGACTTCCTCGCCGCCGCGCTGGATCTGCGCGAAGGGCTGCGCGCCCGTCGCGATAGAGGGTCTCGCCCAAATGGATCTCGTAGCCCTGAAAGCAGTCTCTCCTGGAGCGGATGGCCGAACAGCGCTCGCGGAAGCTAGCCGGCCCTGCGCGGTGCGCGTCACTTTTTCGGCTCGCAGCGTCGTGGCGATGGGCAGCAGCGCGAGGCCGGCCTCCGATTGCGGGACGCCGCGATTCTCGGATCCCTCGGCATCCTCGATGGAGACGTCCCAACATCTGCATGCCGCCGCAGATTCCCATGACGCACGCCCGTGCCGCGAAGGAGCGGACGGCCGGTTCGAATCCGTTGCGGCGAAGCCATGCAGATCGTCAAGGTCTGCTTCGAGCCGGGCAGAATCAGGAGGTCCGCCTGCTGCAATTCCTCCGGCTGCCGCACGAACGCCAGCGAGACGGATGGCTCAGCGGCGAGGGCATCGAAATCGGTGAAGTTGGCCAGGTACGGGAACGCCAGCACGCCAATGCGGAGCGGGCGATGGGGGCTCTCACTCGTGACTGCTCCAGGCGGCGCGCGCGTAGGGGCGTTCTTCGAGCGAGACACTATCCTCTTCGTCCAGCCCCAAGTCCGGCAGGTGCGGGACGACTCCCGCGCAGGGCAGTTGAATGCGGCGCGAGATCATATCGATGCCGGGTTCGAGCAGGCCGCACATCGCCGCGGAATTTGTTGACCACGAATCCACGGATCAGTTCGCGCTCGCACGGGATCCAGCAACTCGACAGTGCCGAGCAGAGATGCGAAGACGCCTCCCCGATCGATGTCTCCCACCAGCAGGCAGGCTGCCTTGGCGGCTTGCGCCATCCGCATGTTTACGATGTCGTGCGCTTTGAGATTGATCTCAGCCGGCGATCCCGCGCCTTCAAGCAAGACGAAGTCGTACTGCTCCGCGAGCGTCTGGTAGGCCTCGACCACGATGGGGAACAGTTCTTCGACGCGGCGCAGATGGTAATCCGCGGCGGTCACCTGGCCCCAGACACGGCCCATCACCACCACCTGCGAGGAGCTGTCGCTCGAAGGCTTGATGAGGATGGGGTTCATCTCGGCGCGCGATGGGACGCGGCACGCCTCTGCCTGCAGCGCCTGCGCACGGCCGATCTCCCGGCCATCCGGCGTGGCCGCGGAATTCAAGGACATGTTCTGCGCCTTAAATGGCGCGACGCGATAGCCTTCGTTCGACAGAATCCTTCCCAGCGCCGCGGTGAGAATGGACTTGCCGACGTGCGATGCAGTGCCCAGCACCATGAGGGCGCGTGCGCTCAACCGGCATCCCCCTCATGGGCGGCGGACGCCAACAGATCTGCGGCGCGCTGCTCGTCACGATCGCCCCAACCGTCAAAATGAATCAGGCGAGCGAGGCTCTCGCGACGCTCCCAGCCGGCGGTTTCCAAATCCGGACACGGGGGAAATTCCGAAACATAACCGAGGCACAAGTACGCCACGGGTACGATGCTCGCGGGGATGCGCAGCAACTGGCGCAGGCGGTCGAAATCGAGAATGCTCACCCATCCCACTCCCAGCGATTCGGCGCGGGCCGCGAGCCACAGGTTCTGAACGGCGCAGACGGTGGAATAGAGATCGGTGGCGGGATCGGTGCGGCGGCCCAGGCCGGAGCCCAGCGTCCTCTCGCGGTCGCAGGTGATGCAGAGGTTGATGGGCGCTTCCAGAATTCCGGCGAGTTTGAGGTTGTCGTACGTGGAGCGCTGCTTACCGTTGTAGCTCTCGGCCGCCTGCCGGTTGGCTTCGATAAAGCAATCGTGCACCGAACGGCGGACCGCTTCATCACGAATCACAATGAAATCCCACGGCTGCATGAAGCCCACGGATGGCCCGTGATGCGCCGCGTCCAGCAAACGGCCCAGCACCGCGTCAGGCACCGGGTCGGCAATGAACTGCGAACGGATGTCGCGGCGCTCGTAAATAGCGCGATACACTCCCTGCCGCTCCTGGGGGAAAACGCAGCTCGCTTGGGTTGCGCCATGCTGTTCACCACGCCCGCGACCATCGCGCGCCGGGCTGATCTTTGGGGCGAAGCGCGGCGTCCGCGCCGGCCTGCAACTCCAGCGCGCGGCCAATCAGCCACAACACATCCGACAGGCGATTCAAATATTCCAGGATGTGTGGGTTAGTTAGCTCACCGGCCTCGAACAAGCCCACGGCGAGGCGCTCGGTTTTGCGGCACACCGTGCGGGCCACGTCGAACGCGGCTGAGTCGGCGAGCTCTCCCGGAACGGTCCAATCGTTCATCAGGCCGGGAATGGCTTCGATGCGCTCCACCTCGCGGTCCAGCGCGGCAACCATCTCTGCGGTGATCTCGGGAGCGGGCTTTCGCGAGTCCGGCATGGTGCCGATGGCGCTGCCCACCTTGAACAACTCGCGCTGGATGCCGCGCGTCCACTCGTTCACTTCGGCATCATTAGAGAGGGCGCGCGCCAAGCCCATCTCGAAATCAACTCGTCGATGGTGCCGTAACATTCCACGCGCGGATGCGTCTTCGAAACGCGAACTCCGCCGGGGAGGCCGGTCTGTCCTCCGTCACCTCGCTTCGTGGCTATACTCATGACAATTGTCCCTTCCTTCTCTTTCAAGAGCTGCGAGAGAATCTCGGTAAGTGTCATCCGCCGTCGCAGATGGCGGAGAATCCTTCGTCTGGCGCGACGGCTTCAAGGGCGGCCAGCATCCGGTCCATGCGATCTTCGCTGAGGCGACGGGCGGCATTGCGCGCGCGATTGCGCTCTCGGCACAGCGCCGCGGGCGCGCGCATTTCGATAGCGATCGGCGGGAGCATCGGCCTCACGTGCGATGCGGAGCCAGCGCTCGCCGGTGCCGCGCGGGTGCGATTGGTGCGATCCACAATCACGGTGTGTCCGTCTTCCAGGGCTGCGCGCGCCGACAGCGTCTTCGGCCGCGCGGTAAACGGGGCGATACACATGATCGAAGCCATCCGGCGTGATTGCGTCGATCAATCCGTCCTGTGAGACATGAACGGCGCCGGCTCCATTTCGGCGCGCCCAGGTGCTCTTGCCCGAGCCCGGAGGTCCCACCAGAACCAGCAGGCACGCGATGCCGAGCGGGGGATTGGCGTTCATGTCGCGGATCCCTTTCACGTCGGGGTCCAGGCTCTCGGCGGGTTCCAGTTCGCGAGGCGGCTCGCACTGCGCCACTCGTGCCAGAATCGCGTGCAGTTGCCGGACGCCTTCGGTTAGCGAGGCGGGGCCGGGCTGCAAGATATAGCGTGGACTTCACCTCGTAGATGTGGCCGGCACGGATGGCTTCAATCGAATCCCAGCCGGCGCGCTGGCGAATCTGATCTTTGCTCACCTTTCGTCCACACCACGATGCGATGATCACTTCCGGGTTCGCGCTGATGACGGCGGCGGGATCCACAATGCGATCCTTCGCCGATTGATGTTGGCGAAGCTGCGGAAAGACCGGATCACCGCCGGCGATTTCCATCAATTCTTCCACCCAGCGAATCCCACTGATGAGCGGATCGTTCCATTCTTCAAAAAGAACGCGCGGTCGATGCGGAAATCGCGATGCGGAATCGGCGATTTGACGCAAGTTCCGCTCGAAGTTGCTCTCCACTAGTGCGATCCCCGCCGCTTCGGCGCACAACGATGCGCGAGAGGGTGAGGATCACCTGCAGGATTTCTTCCACCGAGCGCTGATTGAAGACCACCACGTTGACGCCGGCCTGAATCAGATCGTGCGCGATTTTCGCCTGCAGATCCGAGAAACCGATGACCAGGTCGGGGCGCAGTTCCAGAATCTTCTCGATCTTCGCCGAAGTGAAGGCCGAGACTTTGGGTTTCTCGCGCGCCTGCTTGGGGCGGCACGTATAGCCCGAGATTCCGACAATCCGCTGGTCCTCACCAAGCAGGTAAAGCGTCTCGGTTGTCTCCTCGGTCAGGCATACAATGCGCTGCGGGCCACAGTGTAAGATTGCCAGTCATAAATATTCCTTACATCATCGAATACTGTTGTCTCCGTCGCAGGAGCCAGAGAAACACGGGACCTCCCAGAAGGCCCGTAATTGCTCCGACCGGGAGTTCGCTCGATGGAAGCACGGTGCGCGCCAGCGTATCGGCCAGCACCAGAAAAGCTCCGCCCAGCAGCAGCGAGCCGGGCAGTACGATGCGCAGATCCTCACCGAACATTAAGCGCACGGCGTGCGGGGCCATGAGGCCCACAAACCCGATGGCGCCTCCGGTAGCCACCGTCGACTCCCACGATGAACGAGCAAAGCACGTGAACGGTGGTTTCGCAGCGCCTCACATTCACACCGAGAGTGGCTGCCGTGTCTTCGTCGATGGCCAACAGGTGCAATTGCCGCGATAGTAGCAGCAGAGCTAGCCAAGCCGGCGCGAGCAAAAAAAACATCACCCGTATTGGCTCCAGGCCGACGACGTCGAGGCTGCCGACAATCCAGCGCAGAATGCGCAGCGAACTGGCAGGGTCTGCCACATATTGAATGGTAAGCACGGCGGCGGTGGCCACCAGATTCACGACGATGCCGGACAACAGGAGCGCTCCGGGCAGAGCCGTGGCGCCGGTTTGAGCGATTGCCTTGACCATCACAACCGCCAGCATGGCTCCGGCAAATGAGGCGAGGAACACCATCGGCACACCCAAGAGGCGAGCGCTCCAGCCCAGCGCCAGGGCGATGCTGGCCCCCAGTGCTCCGCCTCCTGCCACCCCGAGAGTATAAGGCTCGGCCAGCGGATTGCGGAAGAGCGCCTGCAGTGCGCCGCCGGTGACTGCCAGCGAAGAGCCAATCAGCAGGCCCATCAGCACGCGCGGCAAACGCAGGCGAAAGAAGAGCGTGCGGGCGAACGGATCCGACAGCACATTGGCGAGATCGATGCGCTGACGGCCGATCGTCAAAGCTAAGGCTACTGCCGCCAGCAGAATCAATGTCAGGATCGCCATCGCCCTGATCAACCTTGTCTGCAAGGGCCCCGCGATGTCGCCGGCCTTCATGCGTCGATCCAGACCAGCGTCTGCTTGCCAATGCGCTGCGCGCGCACATTCGGCTCCCCAAAAACTTCGGCCAGCAGATCGCCCTTCAGCACTTCGTCCGGAGTCCCCTGCGCGGCGATCTCACCGCAGCGAAGAGCCAGGATGCGGTCGAAGAGCGATCCGGTCAATTGCAGGTCGTGCGTGATCATGATGACGCTCAAGCCGCGAGTTTCGCGCAATCGCGCCAGGGCCCGCATCAGCTCGGCGCGATGCTTGAGATCGAGCGATGCCGATGGTTCATCGAGCAACAGGAGACGCGGTTCCTGGGCAAGAGCGCGGGCCAGGATCACCATCTGCCGCTCGCCTCCTGAAAGGCCGGTGAAGTTACGGTCCGCCAGGTGTGCGGCGCCGGTGCTTTCGAGGGCCGCCATGGCTCGCTCACGATCTTGCGAGTTGTCGAAATGGAATCGCGACATGTGCGGCGATCTCCCGGTGAGGACGACGTCGGCCACGCTGAAACGGGAAAGCCGTCACGGTGACTTGCGGCATATACGCGATCTCGCGGGCGCGGGCCCTGGCTCCCAGTCCTGCAACTGCACGCCATCGAGCAGCACCTCGCCCGACGCCGGTCGCAAGAGGCCCACCAGCATGCGGATGAGGGTGGACTTCCCCGATCCATTGGCGCCGATGACGGCCGTCATGGATGCCGGGGCTGCCTCAAGGCTGACTCCGCGGACGGCGAGAGGTCCGCGCGGGTACGCATACGTGAGGGCGCGCGCCTCAAAGAACGGTTTCATGGAAGCTCGGGATGAATCATGTGCGCGAACAGTTCGGCGGTCTGCACTATGCGTTGGCTGGCATGCGGAACGTAGTCCTCATTGACGCCGCGCACGTGGCCGCTGCGCACCGCCTTTAACTCGGACATTTCGCGCCAGGCTTCGATGGGGTCGCCAGCGAAGCGGCTTTTCACGCCGTGGATGAAATCGAGGATGAAATCGGGATTAACCGCCAGAAGGTCCTCCTTGCTGAGTTTTTCGTATCCTTTCTTAGAAGGCGGCACGGCAATTCGCCCGCCGGCGATCTCCACCAGTTCCGCCCAGATAGCCTCCGGCGGTAGCCGTGTACAAGTCTCGCAGAGTTCCCGGTGTTCGTTCAACGATCAAGACCACACTCGGTTTCGGCAGGTGAGCTGTCTTTTGCGAAACACGAAGAAGCCCTTCGCGGGTGGCGGCGGTGAGCCGGGCAGCATCCTGTTCATGCCCGGTGGCGCGCCCCAGGGCGGCCATCGAATTGTAGACATCCTGCACCGAGTGGTCCGAGGCAGTCATGACGCGCAGCCCGAGTTTCTTGAAGTTGTCTTCAATGAACGGAGCCTGGCCATCGTCGATGATGACCAGGTCGGGATGCAGCGCCGCCAGTTTCTCCAGGCTGGGATCGTGCCAGCCGCCGACGCTCGGGAGTTTGGCCACATCCGGCGGGTAGGTGCAGTAATCGGAAATGCCAACTACCTGGCCGAATGCGCCGATACCGTAAAGCATCTCCGTGACATTCGGCGAGAGCGACACGATGCGGTGTGGAACGTCCGCGCCCCCTGCATGCAGGAGGAGTGCCAGGCCGATGAGGATCGCGCGCTTCATATCAGAACTCGAATTGCACTCCGCCCATGGCGGTT
Source organism: uncultured Solibacteraceae bacterium (assembly GCA_963815475.1). Taxonomy (GTDB): domain Bacteria; phylum Acidobacteriota; class Terriglobia; order Bryobacterales; family Bryobacteraceae; genus Sulfopaludibacter. Next base: position 589,887 of record CAWFHD010000003.1, read on the forward strand.
CTGCCGGGCGTGAGAAAACCGTTTTCAAAATAAGTCTGGTTGAAGATATTATCCGCCCTTACGAAGAAGCGGATGGCCTGATACTCCTTCATGGGAATCCGGTAACTGGCTCCCGGGTTCACTTTGTGGATGCCGTCAAAGCGGTACGCCTGAGTGACGGTGTTTCCATAGATGGGTCCAAGGTAGCTGCTGGAAGCGCGAGTGTCGAGGGTCAGCGATAGCCGCGACGTGGCCTGCTCGGTAACCAGCACGGAGAATTGATTGCGGGGAACCACGAACGTGCGGAGCACATCGCCGACAATCGGAGTTCGCTCCAACGCGTTCACATAAGTGTAAGACGCGGTGACGCGTAGCCTGCGGGTGACCGCCGCCGCCTCGCTCAATTCGAAGCCCCGCGAAATTCCGCCTCGCGTATTTCGATAGCCGATGAAGCGGCCGAACGGGTCAGTGGCGGGGTCGATCAAGCCGGAGGTGTCGAAATTGATCACGTCCCGGAGCCACGTATAGAAGTAGCTGGCCGACGTCTGCAGACGTCCATGCAGGAATGTCTGATCCACGCCGGCATCGAGCCCGATGGAGTGCTCTGGTTTCAGCCGCGGGTCGCCGTAAACGGTATAGCCGAAGACCGGGTCGAAGCCGGCGCCGAAGCGTTCGAACAGCGATGGAGCGCGATAGCCGCGGCCGACGTGGGCACGGATCTTGGTTCCGGATTTACGAAAGAAATACGCGGCGGAACCATCGGCGGTGTAGGCCGCGTCGGGGGAGGCAAACGCGATCCCTTGATAGGGCGCCGCAGCCAGCGGCAGGAAGCCCGGCGGTCGAGCGCGAAGAACTGCGCGCGCACAGCGCCGGAGAGTTGCAGGCGGCCGTCGAAGAACTGCGCCTGATCCTGCGCGAACACGGAGTTGCTGCGCTGGGTAACGTTGACCGCGGAAGTGGAGGCGGAGTCGCTGCGATCGGAATTGTCGTTGGCGTAGTTTTCGCTTTCGAACTCATAGCCGGCGGTCAGCAGATTGAAGCGCCCCAGATGATAGTGGACCTGTGCGTCGCCGGTCTGGATGCGCCCATCGTAGAGCGAGCGCGTGCTGCCGCCTGGCTGAAAGCCGAGGCCGGCGGTCCATCGCCATAGCGGCGGCAGTTCGACACAATCTGGTAGCTCACAGAGTAATCGAGCGCGGGTGTGGCCTGGCCATTCAGAATCAGGGCCCCGGTAAGATAGCGGGCCGCACGCGTGTAATCGGGATTGTCCGGAGCGGGAATGAACGTGGCATTGCCGGTATTGATTTGCGAAAGCGGCGTCCCATTCTCAACGAGGCGAACCAGCGACGCAGAGAGCGGTACGGCATTCACGATCCCGAAACCGGAAGGGGAGCCGATGATGTTGGGCTCACCTAGAACCTTGCTGAAGGTGTCCCCCGCATACAACCGCGCGATCAGGCGGACCGATGGCGCGAGATGAAAGGTCACGCGGCCTTGCGCGCTGGTGTCGCGAAAGGGAGCATCTCCGCCCACACCTTCGGTGACGTCCATTTGCGAGGCTCCCAGGCTGTACTGGATGTGGTTATTGCGCGTGCCGCCCGAAAGCTGTGCGCGTCCTCGAAATGTTCCAAGCGAGCCGCCTTCCAGCAGCAGGCTTCCGCGAGTGCGGCCGCCGCCCTCATCGGTGATGATGTTGATCACCCCGCCAATCGCATCGGTTCCGTAGAGCGACGATCCGGAGCCGCGCAGCACTTCCACTCGGCTGGAATTGGTGAACAGCAGGTCTTCGAGCAGCCCCGAGGCGTCGGCTTGTGTAGCGGACGCATCGCGCAAACGGAGGCCGTCGACCAGCACGGCGGTGTCCTCCGTGCGAAGCCCACGAAGTTGGATGCTGGTGAATGCTCCGGGTCCGCCGAGTTGTTGCACGCGCACGCTGGGCGCCAGGGCCACGACGTCGGCCAGCGAATTGGCATCGCGAGAGTCGGCATCGGCCTGGTCGATGGCGGTGATGGCCTTCGAAACCTGGTCGGAAGTTTGGGGCGTGCCGGACGCGGTGACTACCACCTGCTGGCGGACATCGGCCAATTCCAAAGCGACGTCGCGGGTCGCGGCTGCTTCAGCGAGGTGGATGTCCTCGGCGACAAACAGCGCGAATCCGGACGCTTCGGCGCGCAGCAGATAGTTGCCCGGCAAACCATCGAAGCGATAGGCGCCGGCGGTATCGCTGGTGGTTTCGCTGCCGGCCGCTCCGGTGCTGGAAAAGAGCGTGATGGTGGCTCCGGAAACGGGCCGCTGTTGCGGGTCCTTCACCGTTCCCGTGAGAGATGCGGCGGATGCAGCGGAACCGAGCGCGAGAATGAGAAGCCAGAGTTTTGAATTGATTTTCATACGATCCGTTTGTAAGTGGCGCACGCTTCCACGAAGCGCGCGGCAAAATCGGGACAAGAGCGAAAGTGAAGGTGGGCGTAACCGGCCAGCACGGAGCCGGCACGATAGCCTTCCTGCCGAGCGCCGTGAGTGTTGTTCAAGGTGAGGCATCGCCCGATTTCGGGCGGCATGGCATCGATTTCGGAGTAGCGGAATTCGTGGCCGCGAAGGCGCTCGCCGGTCTTGCAGCCAGAGCGCGTCGGTGGATGCCTCCGACTTCCAGGTAGCCGAGCGCTGCCAGCCGCGTCTGCATGCGAGCGCGCGTGGGAAACAGCCCGACCATCGTGTGTTCCTGCCCTGCGGAATCCGCGATTGCCTCGGTGAGGTACATGAAGCCGCCACATTCGGCGTAGACCGGCGCTCCCGACTGGGCGAAGTCGCGAATGGCCGCCAGCATGGGGCGATTTTCCGAAAGTGCGGCGGCGTGGATCTCGGGATAGCCGCCGCCGAGGTAGAGACCGCCCAGGTCCGCGGGCAGCGCTTGGTCGATGATGGGGCTGAAATCCACTAACTCCGCGCCGGCTTCGGACAGCAGGTCGAGGTTGTCCTGGTAGTAAAAGCAGAACGCCGCATCGCGCGCCACTCCGATGCGGACTCGCGATGCTTGTGGAGAGGGCGTGGTTATAGGAGCTATCAAGTCAGTTGACTGCTGGCGGGCGAGCGCAAGCAGGGCATCCAGGTCGACATGTTTTTCGACCCAGTCCGTCATTTCATCGAGGCCAGTGACGGTGAGAGCTTCACTCGCCATGGTCAGGCCGAGATGGCGGCTCGGCATCGCGATCTTGTCGTTGCGCGGGAGAAAGCCCAGAGGCTTCGACAGGCCACGGGAAGCCACGGCATCGCGCAAAAGATCGGCGTGTCGCTGCCCGCCGATGCGATTGAAGAGCACGCCCGCCAGGTTCAGCGCTGGGTCGAAGGTTTCGAAGCCGCTCACGAGGGCGGCGGCACTGCGCGCCATCGCCGATGCGTCCACTACCAGCAGCACAGGCGCGCCCAGCCACTTCGCCATCTCGGCAGTGGAGCCGCTCTCAGCGTTAGCTTCGCGGCCATCGAAGAGACCCATGACTCCTTCGATCAATGCGAGGTCCGCGTCGGCACAGGCGCGAGCCAGAATCTCGATGTTGGCCGTGCGGGAGAGCATCCACGCATCCAGGTTGCGGCTCTTTCTGCCGCAGGCCACCTCGTGAAAGCCAGGGTCGATGAAGTCGGGGCCCACTTTGAACGGCTGGACGCGAAGGCCGCGGCGGTGGAATGCGGCCATCAATGCGGTGGCAATGGTGGTCTTGCCGACGCCGCTGTGCGTGCCTGCGATGACTATGCGTGGGATGCTGATCATCGACCTTCCCCCGGACGTTTGATGGGGACGGCGATACCGGCGACGAGGTGATAGACCCAGTCAGCCGAACGCGCCACATCCTGATTCATCCAACCGTGCAGGTCGCGAAAGAGGCGCCCGACGGGCGATTCGGGCACGAGCCCACAGCCGAGCTCATTGGTGACCAGCACCAGGTGCGCGTTCGCAGCGGCTGCGATCAGGCGCGCCACTTCCTGCGAGGCGGCCCGGCGCAGATTCTCCGCGGCGGACTCGCGGTGCTCCCACGAGAGATTGCTCAGCCATATAGTCAGGCAATCGAGCAGGATGAACTCGCGATCGACCGACAGTCGCTCGACCGCCTTGGCGATTTCAAGTGGCTCCTCGACGGTCACCCAGTGCGACGGCCGGTCGTGGCGATGGCGCGCGACGCGTTCCGCCATTTCCGAATCTTCGCAACGCGAGGTGGCGAGATAGGCAACGCGCTGCGAGCCGGATGGTAAGGATTGGGCGAAACGGCTTTTGCCGCTGCGAGCACCGCCGATGACGAGCGTAAGCATGAACGAGGTAAACGCGCCTCCGATCTGCTTGCCCGTCGCCTGAATTCGAAAGTGAGAAAAGGAAGGGACCGCCGGCGGTATGAGTCATGGCCTGCGGCCTGTTACCATCCGCTCTCGTTCGAAGCGCGGTACAAGCGTCGTCCCAAGGCAGGTCTCCTGACTCACAGGTCATCACGATTTCGGCAACCTTCCCATTCCCCAAAGAACAGTGGTTTTACCAGCCGACTCGCTCGCTGCTCACAGTGGCGCGACCGTGCGGGATTTACACCCGCTTCCCTTTTCACCCGCCGTTACCGGCGGGCACCTCGGAACCGTTTCCATGAATACCACATTGCAGGGCTGGGATCAAATGTTTGCGGAGTGTCGGGGAGGAGCGGAGTCGCTCTGACCAGCATTCGGCGACGCGCCAGCAGTATGCCGAGACCGACGGCGAACAGGACGGCACCGCCCGGCTCCGGGGCAGAGGAGCCCGTGGAGGCGAAGCTCAGGTCGAAGCCGTTTGCGCCAATGGTTTCGGTGAAGCGCAAGTTAGAGGGAAGGCCGATTACGTCGAAGGCGACATTGGAAATTGTGAGCCCGCCGAGGGCGGAGAACAGGTCGAAGGTCTCTCCGTCAGTCGGCACGAAGCCATTTCCGAATTGTATTTCGATGTCACCGCCGGTCAGGTTGGCTACGCCTGAGACCACGAGGCTATCGAACTGCCCGGGACCCAGGCCATCGATCTCGTACAGCAGCGTGCCGGAAGTCTGGGAGTAGTTCCCGGTGATCGACATAGTGCCTGTGGCATCGCCCGCGGTGACCGTGCCACCCTTGTTGAACACACTACCGACGATGTTTCCGTCCTGAGTGGCGAGAAGACCGCCGGTATCCACCGTGATACTGGAGGAAGTGACCGTACCGCCATCCATGACCATCAGTGTGCCTTTATCGTCGATGGTGAGACTGCTGCCGGCGCCGTTGAGAGTCCACGCGGAGCCTGCGTCGGTGACGATGACGGTGGTATCGCCCCCCGCGCCTCCGATGGTGGCGTTTGTGCCGCTTTCGAACTTGCCTCCATTTTCGATAGTCAGTTGAGTGGTCCCGCCGCCGCCAATCGAGACGTCACCGAGCACACTCAAGGCGCCGTGATTAGTAACTGTAACCTGGACAGGCGCGAAGTTACTTCCAATCGCGGCGCCCCCCGCGGTAACTGTGCCGGCATCCACTGTAAGGCCCGCGGCTCCATCGCCGCCGATGCTCAGGATGCCGCTGTTCTGCCAGGAACTCCCCAGACCAGCAACTGTGACTGAGCCTGAGGACCCTGCTTTGTCACCGAGCACGGAGTCGACGTTGGTGACAACGGCGCCCGCCGAAATTAGAAGCGATCCGGTCCCGTTCTGTCCGACGGTGAGCTTCCCGGAGTTGACCCAGCGCGATCCCAGGCCCGTCACGGAGGCGGAAGAAGGGGCTGGGCCCAACAGTTCGCCGATCACCGCATTGCCGTTGCTGACCTGTCCGCCGTTGGAGATGGTGAGAGCGCCGCGGCCGCCGGAGCCTACGGTGAGGTTACCGGAGAGAGTCCACTTGGAACCGGGATCGGTCACGGCGACAGTTCCGATGGAACCTGCGCTGACGCCGATTTTTCCGTCCTCGCTCTCAACAGTCCCGGCCTGCGAAAGCTGCAGCGTTCCGGTTCCGGCATTGCCGATCTGTAAGTCTCCGCCAGCCTTCCAGTCGGCGCCCTGTACGGTTACAGTGCCGACCCCGCTGGCTTGATCGCCAAGTGATCCGGCCACACCGGCGCCATCGGCGCCTGTTTCGAAAAGGCCGCCGTCGAGCACGTTCACGAAGCCGGAGCCGCTCGACCCGACGATCACGCTGTTACTCCCGCTCCATTGACTACCGAGGCCCGTCACAGTGACGGCGCCCGACGACGTGTTACTCGTGCCCAGAACCAGTTGTCCGGAACTTGTGCCGGTTCCGCCGCCCTGGAAAGTCAGTGAGCCCGTTCCCGCGGAACCGATTAGCACTGCATTCCCGGAGGGGAGGTTGAGAGTCGCGCCAGTGTCGATGGTGACGCTCCCGGTTTGAATGCGCAGGGAGTTCACGGTAAGGTTACTCTGGTTCGCGGCAATCACTTCCCCGCCGGCAGCCACCAGCAATTGTCCGTTGGCGGTGACGCGAGAGGTCGAATCGGAAATGGAAAGCAGCCCGGTGGAGCCGATTGAACTTCCCTCCACGGTGATATTGGTGGCGGAGGCGCTGCCGCCGCTGTTCACGAGCATTTTCGAGTCGGTGGTGAACACGGCGCCGAGGCCGATCAGGAAGTTTCCGTTCGCGCCGGTCGCGGCGATGCTGCCGCCGTGCTCCACAGTAACCGTGGAATTGGCGAGTTCTCCCAGCTCCAGCGCCGTTGTCAGATTCATGACACTGCCCGTGCGGGTCACATCGAGGGCTGCGGCGCCGCCCGGTGTGGCTCCGAGGGTAACCGGACTGAATGAGGCGTTCCATGTGGAGCCGCCCTGAAGGGTCAGAGACCCCGTGCCTATCCCGGTTTGAGTCGCATTGATGATGGAGGCGTTATCCACGGTGAGAGAAGTATTGATACCAAATCCGCCGCTGATGGTGGAGTTCGAAATGGAACTATTTTGGTTGAGGGTCAAGTTCGAGCCAGAACCGAAAGTGCTGTTGGCCGCCGTCAGTTGATTGGCGATCAGGAGCGAGCCAAGGGCGCCGTTCGCAATATTGGCATTGAAGGCTTGAGTGCTGCCGTTGATCGTGGAATTCTCAACCTTCAGATCGTTAGTAATGAGGGTGCCATTGATGACTGCGGAATTGGAGAGGTTGACGGCTCCGTTAATCACCTGGATGCCGAGGGGGTCGGTTGCGGTGAGGGATTTGTTGCTCAGTGTCAGTGAGCCGGCGGTGCCTAAGATATGGGCTACGGAGGTGTTGATATCGAGCGTGATATCGCCCCCGACGTTGGTGATAGCGAATCCCGCGCCAGGAATACAATGGCTGGAAGCACCGTTGATCACGCAGTCCCAGTTGGCGGCATTGCTCCAGTTCCCGGCGCCGAGGAGGTTCCAGTTCGCCATGCTCTGCGCGGCCGCGCAGCCGGCCAGTACTAATAGGAGGCATCCAACTTTTCCCGTCATTCCCGTGTCCCCCGATCCTCTATTTCCAGCGCTTCGCGCAGGGTTATCCCGTACGTGGATAGACGCGTAAATCGAAGGGGGATTGAATCACCGGTGCTATAATTTTTCGAATACTACGCGAGGGGAAGTGTGCCGGGGATCACGGAGTTGCTCATCGGCTGGAATCAGGGTGACGAAAGCGCGCTCGATCGCCTGATGCCCCTGGTTTACGACGAACTGCGCAGGGTGGCCCGACGGCGCTTGGCCATGGAAGGGCGTGAGCACACATTCCAAAGCGCGGCGCTGGTGAACGAAACGTACCTCCGCCTGGTTGACCAAAAACGCGTAGAGTGGCGCAGCCGCATGCATTTTTTCGCCATCTCCGCGCGCATGATGCGGCGCATTCTGGTAGATCATGCGCGCCATCGTAATGCGGACAAGCGCGGGGGGAGCCAACCGGCGCTTACACTCGATCTATCGACAGGCATCCCGCAGGAAAGGGATCTCGATCTCATTGCGCTCGACGAGGCATTGCAGGAGCTATCCGAGCTCGATCCGCAGCAGGCTCGTGTCATTGAACTGCGATTCTTCGGCGGCTTGACGATTCAAGAGGCCGCCGAAACTTTGGACATTTCTCCGGCGACGGTCACTCGCGACTGGGTCACTGCCAAGGCATGGCTATTTGACCGGCTCAACCGGACGGACGACAAACGGCCAAGGCAGGGACGATGACACAGGAACGCTGGCATCAGGTCCGGGAGCTTCTCTATTCGGCATCGCAACTGGAAGGCGCAGCGCGCTCACAATACCTGGATGAGAACTGCGCGAGCGACGGTGAATTGCGGAGCGAGGTGGAGCGGTTGTTGTCGGCGCTCCAGGAATCGGGGGCTTTTCTCGATCCGGTCTTTCGGCAGGCGCAGGATGGTCGCGGGTCCAGAATCGGTCCGTATGTCGTGCTGGATCGTGCGGGCTGCGGAGGTATGGGCGTGGTTTACCACGCGGTGCGCGACGACGACTACAGGCAGGAAGTAGCGATCAAGGTAGTAAAAGGCGGCGGCGAGACGGAGTTCCTGATCGCGCGTTTCCGCCTGGAGCGGCAGGCCCTGGCGCTGCTGAATCACCCGAATATCGCGCGCCTGCTGGATGGCGGCGCCACCGCGGACGGATTGCCTTACCTGGTGATGGAGTGGGTTGAAGGCAAGCCTGTCACGGAGTACTGCAGCGCACACAGCCTGGGACTGCAGGAACGCTTGAAACTGTTTCTGGATATCGGTGACGCCGTTGAACACGCGCATCGGAACCTGGTGGTGCATCGCGATTTGAAGCCGGCGAACATCCTGGTCACCGCCGACGGGGTCCCGAAACTGCTCGACTTTGGAATCTCCAGAATCTTCACTCCCGAAGTGAACGATAACCCGACAAGCCGCGCGCCCGCGCCCACGCGGCTATTAACACCGGAATACGCCAGCCCGGAACAGTTGCGCGGAGAAGTGGTGACCACCGCGACGGATGTTTATTCGCTAGGCGCAGTGCTGTACGAAACCTTGACTAGCGCGCGGCCGGCGAGACGTCCGCCGCTCCACGGGGAGCAGTCGCCCGGTTCGCAAGACGTGCTTCCTCCGAGTGTTGCCAGCGGCGACTCAGGAGTCCCGGCCCGCGAGTTACGCGGCGATCTGGACAACGTGGTTCTCAAGGCGATGCATGAGGACCCGGAGCGGCGGTATCGCTCGGTGGACCAGTTTTCCGAGGACCTGCGCCGGTATTTGCAGGGTTTGCCTGTGGTGGCGCGCAAGGACACGCTCTGGTATCGAGCGGGCAAGTTCAGCCGCAGGAATCGAATCAGCGTCGTCGCCGCGGCGCTGGTGCTTGCCGCGCTCGCAACAGGCGCCGCGACCACACTGTGGGAGAAACGCGTGGCCGTCTGGGAACGGGGACGGGCGGAGCGGAGATTCAACGATGTTCGCAAGCTGGCGCATTCCGTTCTGTTCGAGTTCGATGACGCCATCAAGAATCTCCCCGGATCCACAAAGGCGCGAGAACTGGTAGTGAAGCGCGCCCTGGAATACCTGGACGGCCTGGCATCGGAAGCGCACGGAGACCGCTCGCTGCAAATGGAGATCGCGGCTGCATATGAGCGGGTGGGTGAGGTTCAGGGAGATCCGATGTTTCCCAACCTGGGCGACTCACGGGGCGCGCTGGAGAGTTCCCGGAAGTCGCTGGCGATCCGGGAGGCGTTGTCCCGGACTGGCCAACGGGATCCTGAATTGAACCTGGCGTTGGCGTCGATTCATTCGCAGATCGGCGAGATTTTGGGTGTTTCGGGCGATTCGAAGGGCGCGATCGAACATTCCGGAAAGGCGCTTGCGCTGTACGAGGCTTTGGCTGGAAGCTTGGGCGGCGATGCCAAATTTCAGAGCGCGCTGATCACACAGACGTACAATCACGCCAACCGGCTGAGGCTGGCGGGAGAAAACGACGGCGCGGTGGCGGCGTACGGTCGGGCAGCCGAGCTGAGCGGACGGATGTTGGCGGCACACCCGTCGGACACGAATGGAAAAATCCATCTGGCAACCAGCCTTGACGGGTTGGGCGGGGTTCTGCAAGAGAAGGGGGACACGGCGCGTGCGCTCGAAAGCCGCCGCAGGGGCCTCGCGATCCGGGAGGAGTTGCTCGCCTCCGAACCGGACAACGCGCATTACCAGAGGCAACTGGGCTTCTCGCATCACAACGTCGGCCTTTCGCTCATGGCGGCCGGCGATGTGACGGGCGCGCTGGAGCATTTTCGCCGCGCCCTGGCGCTATTCGATTCCCTCAGCGCCGCCGACCCCAAAGACGCCCAGGCGCGGCGAAACCGGTCGCTGGCCTACAAACAGATCGGCGACGCATTGATGCGCAACGCGGAGCCGCAGCGCGCTTTGGAAGAGTACCGGAGGTCGCTCGCGATCGATCAAGGCTTGTCGTCGGCGGACGCCGGCAATGTGCAAGCGCTGCTGGATTTATCCTTCAGCGAAGGGAAAGCCGGCTCTGCCCTGGCAACCTTGGGGAGAACGGGAGAGGGATTGGTGCTGCTGCGTAGTGGAGTGAAGCGGCAGGAACTCCTGCTGAAAAAGGATCCCACCCGCACTCTCATGTACGGCTATCTGGCGAACAGCTACACGCGCCTGGCCGACTGCCTGCGGAAAAGCGGTGAGAGCGGAGCGGCTGTCGACTACTACCAGAAGGCGATCCAGGCGCGGCTGGAGTTGTCTGAGAAGAGCCGAGAGAGCAACGCGAATCGGGGCGCTCTGGCGGAGTGTTACAGCAATCTGGGTAAGGCGCTCGCAGGGAGTGACACGGCGGCCGCGTTGCGGCAGTATGACCGCGCGATCGAGTTACTGAATCATGTGACGGTGACGGATATGAGTGACGCGCAGAATCGGATGCGCCTGGCGGATGCGCTGGCAAGTGCGGCGCGCCTCCGCGCCCGTATGGCGTCGCAGACGAAAGCGACGGACTCCACGCGCCTGCAGCAATTTACCGCGGCACGTTCTCTTTACCAGCGAAGCTACGACTTATGGATGGAACTGGATCGGGAAGGAAGACTCGCCGCAGCAGACCGACAATTGCCGGTACAGGTGGCTCGTGAGTTGGGCGGATGCAGCCGAGAGTTAGCAAAGTTACAACGGGGCGAGTAGTTTTCTTGCGCAATGCTCCCCGGTTCTCGCTTAATGGGGAGAGTTTGTTTTGCGTCATTGTGCGAGAGGAACCAAGAAATGAGCGATTTAATACGCGCCGCGATTCGTAAGACGCTGTTCGTGGCGGTTTTTGTTCCGGTCATCCCCTGCCTGGCGGGCACTATCTACGACAACTTTGGGTCCGGTAATACATTTACCATCAACAGAGTCTACCAGTCCAATTTCGATTTCATGGCGACCACATTCGTCAGCACCGGCGGGGGAAACCTGGAGGACATCGTCACGCCTATATTCAGCCTCGACCCTCCGGTTACCTTCGGTCTATACACCGATTTCGGCGGCAAGCCCGGCGCATTGCTGGAAGACTGGAGTGTCACAGTGCCGGGGTTTCCAGCTCAACTTGTGACACTCACCTCCGTACAGAACCCCCTGTTACTCGCGGGCACGCCGTACTGGTTCGTCGTCAGCCTGACCAGCACACAAAAAAACGAACTCGCCTGGTATCAAAACAATCAGAGCGTTAACGGAGGGCTCTATGCGGGCAACAGCCTCAACGCCCTGCTGCAGTTTACACCTGGTTCACCGACTCCCGCTATCCAATTGAATTCCACTGCTGCAGCTTCCACGCCGGAACCGTCCAGTGGAATATTGATCGGCGGCGCCCTGCTCCTGTTGGTAGCAGCACAGCTTCATCGCAACCGTTGATCCAGTTGCCGTAGCGGCTCTCTAAACTCGCGCCCCAATTCGCGATGCGCCGCCTGTATGGCCCTGGCTCGCGCGAAAAGGGCACTGGCTTGATCGCGGTCCCCCAGGTCGAAGGCGCACATCGCCAAAGCGACTTGTGCGTCGGCCAGCGCCGGACTGGCGGCATCCAGCACCTCGGTGCGCAGCTCGACTGCTCGTTTGAGTAGAGGAAGCGCTTCGGCCGGACGCTGGAGGGTCAGGGCGCCGCGACCCTGGGATAGCGCGGCGCGCGCCTCCATGGTTCGCATTACGGATGCCGCCGGACCCGCATTGAGTGTCGCGCTGACGTCCGCCGCCAGCCGGACAGCCTCCGCGGCATCGCCCCGCACGAGCGTGATTTCCGACTTCAGCAACGCCAGGTTCAGGGATTCCAGCGACAATCCGCTCCTCTTCGGCATGGTCCCTTCGTATGTCCGGATCGCGCTGGAGGCAGCCTCAGCATCGCCTGCCAAAACCAGCACCCGCACACGATCCTCAAGGCGCACGTAATTGGGCGGAGCGCTCACCTGCCTGGCAATGGCCTCCGCTTCGTCCAGCGTTTTGCGCGCCTGGGCCTCGCGGCCCAGATCGAGGAATGCGCGCGTTTGATCCTCCAGCATCTGCCCCAGGAAGCGAGTGCCAGGCCGATTCTTACGGCGGTTTTCTATCGCCTGTGAAATATAGCCCAGTCCTTCCTCCAAACGGCCGCTTCGCAGCAAAGCCCACCCGTACTCCAGCAACATTTGCGGCGTGTAAAAAGCGTCTTCCGGGCCGCGCGTGCGCAGTGTGCTATCTTTCGCGTGCTCCAGGAAGCGCAGTCCCTCTTTGACGCGCGACGTGGCGAACAGGAACTGTCCCAGGCGAAGTTCGGTTTCGAGCGTGTCCGTGTGGTTCTCTCCGTTGAGCCGGCGCGAGACATCCAGCGCTCTCCGGTAACTCGTCTCGGCCGGAGCGAACTCGAGCAACGTCTGTTGCGTCTCGCCCAGGTACGCGAAGAGCCTGGGAAGGTTCGGATTGGGATCGCCCAAGACCTTGGTTGAGACGGCGATGGCCTCTGCGAAGGTATTCTCTGCCTCGCGCCATTGGCCGCGGAACAGATCGATGGAAGCCTCCTCATAGAGGGCATTGCCCAGAGGCCCATCGGGCGGCAGCTTGCGAAAAATCGCCGTCGACTGTCGCGCATATTCCTGCGCCTTGACCAGGTCTGAACTCTGATAATGCTCCGCCAGGGTTTGGTCCAACAACCCGCGGTCGGGCGAGGTGAAGTCGCGGTTGCGGTCCAGGATACGCCTGGCTTCCAGTAGCACCGCCTCCCGCTCGTTCACCGACTGCGATGCATGAAGCGCGCCCGCAAGCTTCATCAGGGAGACCGCAACGATGCGTGAATTGTTGCCGTATAGCGCTCGCGCCAGTGCGAGCCGCTTGCGTAGCACATTCACAGCCTGATCGTCCAGGCCGAGGTCACGGTACATGCGTCCCAGAATGTCGAAGATTCGATCCTTGGCCGCCGGTGCTCCGGCCAACTCACCATCGATCTTCTGCGCGCCAATGTCGAGCAGTTCCCGGGCTGTGGTCTGACGTGCCTTGAGAGGATCGGGCTGGTCCGAACTGTTGGCGCGGAAGATGTCCTCGAGGAAGTTCTCCACTGCCTCGGCGGTCCGCGTTTCAGTTCGTGCTACGTGGGCTTGCCACAACGCGATTCCCAATCCGCCGGCGAGGGCGAGAACGATGGCGGCGGCTGAGAGCACTCCCACTTTGTGCCGCGAGAAAAACTTGCGCGCCCGGTAGGAGGCGCTCTCCGGCTGGGCCAGCACCGCCGCGCCGGCCAGATAGCGTTCGATATCGAGCGCTAAGGCGTCGGCTGTAGCATACCGGTCGGCGGGTTCTTTTTTGAGGGCCTTGAGAATGATGGAATCCAGATCGCCGCGCAGCGCCGCTGCCACCTTGCGCGATTTGCGAGCGGCCTCGCTGGGGCGGCAAGGGTCCACGCGCAGAATCGCCTCTTCGAGCATGGCGCGCGATTCGCGCCGCTGCTTCCAGGGATGCTCGCCGGACAGGAGCTCAAAGAGCACGGTTCCCAGAGCGTAGACGTCGGTCGCGGTGCTGACCGGCAGGCCTGTGATCTGTTCCGGCGCGGCGTAGTCGGGCGTGAGCAAACGGCCGCCGGCTTGTGTCAGCGCCGTTTGAGCGCCGTCGGTTTCACCGAGCAGCTTGGCGATCCCGAAGTCCAATATTTTGGGTTGGCCCGCGGCGTCCACCAGAATGTTCGACGGTTTCAAATCGCGGTGAACGATCAGGTGATGTTGGGCGTGAGATACGCCTTCGCACACAGCCAGAAACAGGGCGAGCCGTTTGCGCAGCTCGATGCCGGCGGCATAGATGTTGATGGGGACGCCTTCCACATACTCCATCACCAGGTAGGGCTGGCCGTCGCTGCTCTGCCCGGCATCGAAGACACGGACGATAGACGGGTGGTTCAGCGAGGCGAGGAGTTGCCGTTCGCGCAGGAAGCGCTCGTGCCATCCGGGCCGCTGCTCGTCGGCATTCAGAAGTTTGATCGCGACATTCTGTTGAATCTCACCGTCCGTGCGCTCCCCCAGGTAGACAGCGCCCATGCCGCCTTTGGCGAGCAAGCGCACCAGACGATAGGGCCCGCAAGTTGGCAAGTCCCGTTTCTCGAACGAACCCACCATGCGACTCGCGGTCTCCGCGATGCAGCCCGTGATGTTGAGCTGCCCAACAGAGTCGAAGCTCAGCAACGACTCTACTTCCGCTCGCACTTCGCGATCGATCGACTCGCTCGACAGGACCCGCTCACGCTGATCCTTCGGGAGATCGACGATCGCGTGGAATAGACGTTGCACCTCGTCATTCATCTATCACCCCGGAATGCGCATCATTATATGCGACGGCCTCCGTAACCTGATGTGTGCTTGCGCACGATCGGCCTCCAGTTTTCCTGCTAATTTCCGCCACAATCTCGCTTGACTAACCAGACGGAGGATGGCGATGAAAACGGAGTCGATATGACTGGCAAGGAACGCTACGTAGAGGAGCGCCCGAGTTTCCGGCGCAGCCACGCTTTAGCAAGACGCAGATCATGGCGGACGACATGAACGGACTGGCCGAGGGCGGAGGCAGTTTCCTCGGCCGACATTCCGCCGAAATAATGCATTTCGATGAGGCGTTCGAGCGACTGGTCTTCGTGGGCAAGCGCGCAGAGGGCGTCGTTCAAATCCAGGAGTTCGACGGAATCCAGGGCGGCCTTGGCGTCCGCCTCTAAGCCGGGAGCCAAGACAATCGTGGCATTGGCATCGCGTTTTCTGGTGGCGCGACTGCGGGCGTAATCGACCAGAACCTGCCGCATGACGCGCGACGCCACGGCCAGGAAATGGACCCGATCCGCGAACCCGCGGGAGTCGTCGCCGGCGAGTTTGAGGTAAGCCTCATGAACCAGCGCAGTGGTCCGCAAAGTATGACAGGGCCGTTCGGCTCGCAACTGCAAAGAGGCGATTCGACGGAGCTCGCGGTACAGCGTCGCGGTCCATTCGTCCAGGGAAGACTTGTCATCGATGTGTAAACGATCGAGCATTTTTGGACAAAGCCGGGCCCGTTCCTACCAGAATACATCCCACCACGACCGGGAAAGTCCGACAAGCGCCGTTCGAATCGAACGGTATCGCTAAGTACTTTGCACGACAGTAAATCAATAAAGACTTCGGAGGTTACACTATGTCCACTTATCGATTCTTCCGCGACAGTTTGTCGTTGGATACCACTCTACTTACCCGGCTTCTGAACGCCGGCATTACACCGATACCCGGAGACACTCTGGTTTTGGGAGCCGCACACTGCCTGATGACGACTTTGTCTCCGGATTTCAACTATGTCATCCTGGCCGACACGCTCGTCTCCAGTTCTTCCATTGTCGTGACCGCGAAGGGTGTGCCCGCCCCCTCTGTCAGCATCTTTGCGAACAACATCGCAGTGCCGATGAATCTGACTGTCGCCGGCGTCCCAGGAACACCTGGCGCTCCGGGAGTCAAAGGCGACGACGGCGGACGCGAGATCATCAATGGAAAGCCGCACTTCCTTCCCGGTGGAGACGGCGGACCGGGCGGGCCCGGCGGAGTTGGCGGACCGGGAGGCGCCATCACCATTCGATACGCCACCGCGGCCACTGCTCCCATCGCGAGCGCTCCAGGCGGTCCCGGTGGGAAGGGTGGCGCGGGCGGCGCGGGAGGATCCGGAACTCCCCCGGGCAAGAAGGGCGCCGCGGGTCCCAACGGCAAGGCCGGACCTGCAGGATCGGTCAGCATACAGCAACTTCAAGCCGGCCACGTATTCGCGGGGCAGCAGCCCGACTTTCTACTCGGATGGTCGGATTACCGAACGGACGTGGGTGAGTATCTCTTCCGGCTGTTCGACCCCCTGAGCCAGGTTCACGCACTCGCCGAGTTCAACGCGGCCATCGAACTCAATCCCTCCAACGCTCGCGCCGCGACGCTGCGGACGCGCGTCCTGCAGCAGCAGACTCCGGGCGGGGCTGCCCGCGATCTGGACATGGCGCCCGATTTCAAAGACGTATCGGCCGGACTGCTTGGCGAAACACAACTGGTGCTTTCCGAGTTTCTCGCCCTGCAGGGGACGGCCTCGCAAGACGAGATCGCGGCGGCCGCCAAAGATCAGTTCTCGCTCGTCCTCGGTCAATTGAAAGACCGTCTGGCGGAGGCTCAGCTTGATATCACGAGCGCTACCGACGGTGTGCAAGTGGCTAGCGCGGACCGCGATTCCATCTCCGATCAGATTGCCAGTCTCCAGCAAGAGATCACCGACCTGCAGAGCACGCACCTGAGTTTGGGAGATCTGGTCACTACCGTGGGGGCCGTGGCGGGCGCAATCGCTGGACTCGCGACCGGCGTTGGGGCGCTGGTCTCGATACCGGCCGCCCTCGCCGCTGCCGACAATGCCGAGTCGGGTTTCGCGAAAGTGGCTCAGTTCCTCGCCGATGGCAATTCGTTCTGGGATACCAAGAGTATCGGCGGCGATCTGACGGACTTGCTGAAGGGCGGCGGCGACTCCATCACGAATTTCACGAAGGTGTACCAGGAACTGAGCCGGTCGGTGAACGATCCCACGGTCAAACAGCTTACGCTGCAGATCGCCACGCTCAACCTGCAGTGGATGGTGGCCGACCTGCGACTTAAGCAGGCGCGAGACACCCTGGTGGCAGCCCAAGCCCGCGCAACCGATTATGCAACCGAAATTCAGACGGCGACCGCGATGGTGAACCAGTGGCAGGCCAACGAGAGCTTTTTCGCCGGAGCGGTTGGAGTGATGCTGGCGATGGCGCGGAACCTCTCGGACCTTGTGGCCGAAGATATCTTCATCGCGCGCCGTGCGCTCGAAATCTACCAGCTTGAGGATGCCTCCAGTGTGCGCTTCGATTACGGCTGGCTACCTCCGGATCAGGACAACGACCTGATGTTACAACCGCTGCAGCGCGCCCAGCTTTCCATGCAAAGCGTTGGCACTTTGCCGGCGGACGTCATTACGTGGAACAACATCTTTGTCGATTTGAACGAATCGCTCAGCAGCGGTTTCGACGTGGTGCATCCGGCCATTGAGGTAGTGATTAACGATGCCGCCGCTCTAGCGCAGCTTCGTCAGGGAGCGGGGCTGAAATTCTCGGTAGGCATCGGTCCGGACCCCGCCAGCGCCAATCTGCCGAACAATATCTTTGAACTCAAGGTGGACAACCTGGCATTGGAGTTGGATGGCGTTTCGGCGAGCAACGCCTCACGTCTGTGGATCCAGCATGGCGGGCACTGGATCATGAAGCGTCGGCCGGCGCCGGACAATCCGACCCCGCAGGATGTCGAGTTCACGCTCTTCCCCCACATCGAGGCCTTTAACTTCGCGGCGGGCGCCGGCGTGCTCCATTCCATCATTCCGGCACAACCTCCTTCGGGAGTCGATCCAGGGCCGCCATTCTCTTTCTGGGGCCGCGGCGCTCTGGCGGACTGGACTCTTTTCACCGACAGTTCGGCCGGCGCTCTCAACTTGACAGGCCTGAGCGCCATCCGGTTCACCATCGGTTGCATCGGTTTGGTGGCGCAAGGCACACCCGCGCCAACAGTTCTCAATGTGACACCGGGAGTGGTGACCGTGCCGGCGAAAGATCGTCCCGTGGCGCTCCGCACCGTGCTGGGCGCCGGTGGCTCGTAACCAATCGATCGCTCACTCGATTGGGCATTGCGCCGCAAGCGCGCGCAAATCGCGCCAGCCGTTATAGCGACAATATCGCCAAGCCCGGTTCGACCCAAGGAAGCCCTCGGCCTTTTGACGGAACAAAGCCAATTTCACCTTAACCGACAATATCCTGATGACTTACGCCCTATTGGCGTGCCGCTAAAACGACGTCGACAGTGGGGGACAGTCCGAACTCTGCGTCCCCCTCACCCCACGTGTTAGCATGGTTTTTTCCAACTACAGTGATTAAAGCCGTCAAAGGAACCAGGGACTTATTGCCTCCATCCACCGAAGTGTGGAATCGCGTGGAAGCTGTGGCGCGCTCGATTTTTCGCGCTTACAACTACCACGAAATCCGCACGCCCATTCTGGAGGAGACGCAGCTTTTTGCGCGCGGCGTGGGCGCCGATACGGACATCGTCACCAAGGAGATGTACACGTTCACGGACCGCGATGATTCTTCGTTGACCCTGCGTCCGGAGAATACCGCGTCGGTGATCCGCGCCTATATCGAGCACCGCCTGGACCAGCGACCCGGTGTGCAGAAACTCTATTACATCGGCCCCATGTTCCGCCGCGAGCGGCCGCAGAAGGGCCGCTATCGCCAGTTCTTCCAGATCGGCGCCGAGGCCATCGGTTCCGACTCGCCGATGATCGACGCCGAAGTGATCGAGATGGTGGTCGACATCTTGAAGGGCGTCGGGCTGACCGGTTTCAAGCTGATGATCAACTCCGTCGGCGATCAGAATTGCCGTCCGCAGTACGTCGAGCGCCTGCGCGAAGAGCTGAAGACCGTCGCCGCCACCATGTGCGGCGATTGCCAGCGCCGCGCCGAGACCAATCCGCTCCGCGTACTCGATTGCAAAGTGGAGGCCGACCAGCCGATCATCAATCGCCTGCCGAGCATTCTCGATTTCCTGGACCCCGATTGCCGTGCGCACTTCGAAGCAGTGAAGCAATTCCTCACCGACCGCGCCATCGAATACGAGGTAAATCCACGCATGGTGCGCGGCCTGGATTACTACATGCGCACTACCTTCGAAGTGGTGCACGGCGCGCTGGGCGCGCAGAATTCCGTGCTCGGCGGCGGCCGCTACGACGGTCTCGCCGAATCGCTCGGCTCCAAGGTACACTCGCCAGGCATCGGCTTCTCGATCGGCGAGGATCGGCTGGTTATGAGCGTGGAAGAGCAGCAGCCACCGGCCGCGCTCGATCTCTTCATCGCCTCGCTGGGCGATGCCGCCCTGCGCCACTCCGCCGTAATGGCTCGGGCCTTCCGGGCCGGCGGCAATTCGGTGGAACTGGTGGAGACCAAGCTGAAGCGCGCCATGGAACTGGCCAACAAGCTGGGCGCGCGCTATACCTTGATAGTGGGCGATAACGAAATCACCGCCGGCCGCTACGCGCTCAAGAATATGTCTTCGGGCGAGCAGCAGAATCTGACACAAGAGGAGATCGCGGCAAAACTCGCCGCCGCTCTCAACTAGAAACGATCGATATGGAAACCTCAGTTGCACTGGATTTTCTGGGCGAGCTTCGCCGCACTCATACTTGCGGCGAACTGCGCGCTTCCGACGAAGGCAAGACCGTCGTCCTGATGGGATGGGTGCACAAGCGCCGCGACCATGGCGGCGTCATCTTCGTCGATCTGCGCGACCGCTACGGCCTCACGCAAGTGACCGTCCATGCCGACGCCGATCCGGCCGTTCACAGTCGTGCCGAACAAGTGCGGCCGGAGTACGTGATCGCGGTGGAAGGCAAAGTGACTCCGCGCGGCGCCGATAACGTGAAAGCGACCATGGCGACCGGCGAGGTGGAGATCGTCGCTTCGAAGATGTGGATCCTGAACGAATCGCGCACTCCGCCATTCCCCATGGAAGAGCAGGTGGACGTGGCCGAAGAGGTCCGCCTCAAGTACCGCTACGTCGACCTGCGACGCCCGCGTATGCAGCGCAACATCATTTTGCGCTCGAAGATTTCCTTCGCAGTGCGCGAGCTTCTCTATGCGCAGGGCTTTCTCGAAATCGAAACGCCCTTCATGACGCGCTCCACGCCCGAAGGCGCGCGCGATTATCTGGTTCCCAGCCGCGTGTATCCCGGCAACTTCTACGCGCTGCCGCAATCGCCGCAGATCTTCAAACAGCTCCTGATGGTGAGCGGCTTCGAAAAGTACTTCCAGATTGTGCGCTGCTTCCGCGACGAGGATTTCCGAGCCGACCGGCAAGCCGAGTTCACCCAGATCGATCTGGAGATGTCGTTTCCCCAGCAGGAGCGCGTGTTCGAAGTGGTGGAGCCTATGGTGCGGCGCATCTGCGAAGTGGCCGGCCAGAAGCCGCCCACCGAGATCCCGCGCCTCACGTATGCCGAGGCAATGCGCAGCTACGGCAGCGATAAGCCCGACCGCCGCATTCCGCCTATGCATCCGGTGGAGGACATTCTCCCCGAGTTGACCGCGAATGGCCTGCCGCTGGTGGCGATTCGCGTTCCGGCGACCGGCGCGCCCAGCCGCAAAGAGCGCGACGAGATCAAGGCCGTGGGACAGGAGCGCGGACTCCGCGTTTTCGACGATCCGAAGCGCCTGGAGCGCGATTATCCCGAGCAGATGGCGAAGATCCGAGCGCGCACAGGCGCGGGCGAGAACGATCTGCTGATGCTGGCCTCATGGGCCGGAGAGCCCAAAGGACAGCGCCCCGAAGAGACCGTATATCAGGCCTGCGGTTTCCTGCGGCTGCACTGCGCCCAGAAGTTCGCCGACCGTCACAAGCTGCTCGACCCCTGGAATTTCCAATTCCTCTGGGTGGTGGACTTCCCCATGTTCGAGTGGGACGAAGAAGAGAACCGCTGGAACGCGGCGCATCACCCCTTCACGTCGGTGCACGATGACGATCTGGAAAAACTGGTGACCGACCCGGCGCGCTGCCGCGCGAAATCGTACGACCTGGTATTGAACGGCACCGAACTCGGTTCGGGCTCGATTCGTATTCACCGGCGCGACGTGCAGTCGAAGGTCTTCTCGGCCCTTGGCTTCACGCCAGAGGAGGCGCACCGCCGCTTCGGCTTCCTGCTCGACGCTTTGGAATACGGAGCACCGCCGCATGGCGGCATCGCGCTCGGACTCGACCGTCTGGTGATGATCATGGCGGGGGAGACGTCGATCCGCGACGTGATTCCCTTCCCCAAGACCGCGCGCGGCGCCGATTTGATGTGCGACGCCCCGTCCACTGTGCCCGAGAAAAACCTGAAGGAATTGGGGCTAGCCATCACGCGGCGGCCGGAAAAAGGCTAAATGCCCGGCTGCTACGAGCCGTTCGGCAGCGTACCGAGCCGCGACCGTAAGGGAGTCGGTGCTTTTGGCCGTAATAAAGAAGCGAAAAAACTCCGACTCCCTTACGGTCGCGGCTCAGCAATCGCGGTGGCGCTTTTGTTCACCGGTTGCGGCTATGTCGGGGGTCCGCAGGCTCCGCTGGCCAATGTGCCGGCTCCGGTGCGGGACCTCGCGGCGATTCAGCGCGGCGGCAAGATCATCGCGCAGTTCACCATCCCGACGTTGACTACGGAGAGGGAGACCATACACGAGCCCCTGACTCTCGATCTGCGGGTCGGCGCCGGGGTCAATCCATTCACGCCAGACCGATGGGCCGCACAAGCAACGCCAGTGCCTGCGCCATCGAACCCAAAGGGCACGGCGCATTACGAGATCCCTTCCGCGCCATGGACCGGGAAAGAGATGACCATCGGAGTGCGCGTGATCGGGGCCAATGGCAAGGAGTCCGACTGGTCGAACCTGGTTGTGGCACAGGTGGTGGCCCCGCCCGACCAGCCCAAGAATCTGAAGGGTGAAACCACGCCCACCGGCATACATCTTACCTGGCGCGCGCAGGGCAATCACTTCCACGTGATTCGCAAGATCGTCAGCGATCCGACTGCGCTGCCGACGACGGTGGACGTGCCCCAGCCCGACTTCCTCGACACCACCGCCGTGATCGGGACCGAATATAGCTACATCGTGCTGACCTTCGTGCCGCTCGGCGACAACAAAGAGGCGCAGAGCGATTTGTCAGACGAATACAAGATCACGCGCCAGGCGCCGCTGCCGGGCATGCCGTCCGGTCTGCTAGCCGTGCCCGCGCCGAACACCATCGAGCTTTCGTGGGACAGCAATGCGGGGCCTGAGACGGTGGGCTATCGGATTTACCGCGCCACTGCCGGCGCCGACTTTGTGAAGATCGGCGAAGTGACCGCGGTGCCGACTTACTCGGATCCGACCGCGGAGCACGGCAAGGCTTATCGCTATGCGGTCACCGCCATCGACAAAGACGGGCGCGAAGGTCCCCGGTCGGCGGTGGTCGATGTGCAGTTTCCGTAGCCCTCGCCTTGGACTTGGAGCGTGAGCGGCAAAGGTGTTTCTGCGTACTATCTTGCCTTGGCAGAGTGGGCGACGACATACTTAAGGAGATGAGCACGCAGACCGTATTGCTTTTGGACGATGACGCGAACACGCTTTTCACACTGCGCGCGATTCTGGAACGTGCCGATGTCCGAGTAGCGGAGAGTGGAGACGAGAAGGGCGCCATCAGCATCTGCAGGAACACGTCGGAGAACATCGACCTGTTGGTGGCGGACGTGATTCTACAAGGCAGCAATGGCCCGGCGGTCGGCCGAAAAGCGAAGGTGCTGCAGCCGGACATGCGATTGCTCTTCATCAGCGGCTACAGCCTCAGTGAACTGGGGCAACGCGGCCTGCTGCAGGACGAGGACCTGGCCCCGGGCAATGTTGAGTTCCTGCAGAAGCCATTCACTCCGGAATCGTTTCTAGCCAGCGTACAAAGCCTGCTGGCGCTAGATACACCCCTTAGTAGTGGTGCCGCTAAACTATAGTTTACACGCCAATTAACTTGCATTTCTGCACGCATTCGGTGTACAATCTGACTTCGATGTCGTTTTACTATGCCACCTCGTTTACCGGACGGTTCCGGGGCTCCCGAACCGGATAGAGTGGCGTTGGAACGAACCCAATTTCAGTTTCAGACCAGCCCACTCGGAAACGGGTGGGCTTTTCATTTAAGGGGATAGTGATGATTATTTCGATGCGTCAACATGCCAGCCGCGAAGAGATCGACCACGTTTGCGAGCGGATTCGCGACTTTGGCTATAAGGTCCATTCCATCGAAGGCGAGGCGCGGGTGGTGATCGGCGTGGTGGGAGTGGGGGACGTGACCGCCTGCCTGGAATCGCTCGAAGCCACGCCGGGCGTGGAGAGCGCCATGCGGATCTCCGCGCCGTATAAGTTCGTGAGCAAGGAGTTCAAGAAGGAGCACTCCGCCATCAAGTTGAATGGGATTGACGTCGGCGGCGCCGAGTTCATCGTGATGGCCGGCCCCTGCTCGGTGGAGAGCGAGAAGCAGATCATGGAGACGGCGGAGGGCGTGGCGGCGGCGGGGGCGCACGTGCTGCGCGGCGGCGCGTTCAAGCCGCGCACTTCGCCCTACGATTTCCAGGGCCTCGAACTGGAAGGGCTGAAGCTGCTGCGCAAGGCCAAGGAAGCCACCGGCCTCGCGATCATCACCGAAATCATGAGCGATCGCGACGTGGAGATGGTGGCGGAGTATGCCGATTGCATGCAGGTGGGCGCGCGCAACATGCAGAACTTCGCGCTCTTGAAATCGCTGGGCGGTTGCGGCCGGCCAGTGCTGCTGAAGCGCGGCATGAGTTCCACCATCAAGGAACTGCTGATGTCGGCGGAGTACGTGGTGGCGCACGGCAACCCCAACGTGATTCTTTGCGAACGCGGCATCCGCACCTTCGAAACGGCCACGCGCAACACCTGCGACATCGCGGCCGTGCCGGTGCTCAACGAACTGACACACCTGCCTGTGATTCTCGACCCGAGCCACGCCACGGGCAAGCGCAGCCTGGTGCCGGCGGTGGCACGCGCGGGGGTGGCGATCGGCGCCGACGGACTGATCGTGGAAGTCCACCCCTGCCCGGAGAAGGCAGTGAGCGATGGCGCGCAATCGCTGACTCTCGAAGGTTTCCGCGGCATGATGCGCGATCTGCAGCCGTACATCAAGTTGTGGAGCGGCCAGCGCACACCGGAAGCCGTGGCGGTGGGGTAACAGCGTGCGATACTTTGAGTCGTGAAGGTAAAGTCGCGGGTAGTGGCGGTTGTTGCCGGGACGGTGGCTGCGGTTTCCGGCGGATTCATCGCCGTACGGTCGAACTCGCTGTCCAACACAAACTTGCTGAAGCGGCTACCGTCGGCCGACGCCATGGTGTTGTTCGTCGATTTCGACGCCCTGCGAAGCGGCGGTGTATTGCAACTGCTGGAGGGATCGAAGGTCGCCGAAGATCCCGAGTATAAGAGCTTCGTCGCCAATACGGGCTTCAACTATGCGCGCGATTTGAGCACGGCGATGGTGGCGTTCGCGCCTACCGGCAGGTTCCTGCTGCTGCGCGGCCGATTCGATTGGCCGAAGCTGCGCCAGTACACGCAGAGCCAGCAGGGCAGTTGCACCACGAATTCGATCTGCAAGATGGTAGGGAGCACGCCGGATCGCCGCATCTCGTTTTTCCCATTGCAATCGAATGTGATGGCGATGGCGGTGAGTCCCGACGATTTCGCGGTGCAGCGCCTGGCAAGCGCTCCCGCGGGACCCGACCCCCAATCATCGCCAAGCTTGCCGGTGTGGATCTCGCTGCCGTCGTCGGTATTGAAGGGTGGGGACAGCCTGCCCGAAGGCACGCGCATGTTCGCGCACAGCATCGAGGGCGCCGAGAGTGTGACTTTGGGGTTCGAGCCGGAAGGCAGCCGGCTGGCCGCCAAACTCAACGTGCTGTGCCGCAATGAGCAGGACGCGGCTCAAGTGGCCACGCAACTTGGGCGGATCACTTCATTGCTGCGGGAGATGATCCAGCGGGAGCATCAGACGCCGAATCCCGCGGACTTCAGCGGAGTCCTGACATCTGGATCGTTTCGCGCAGACGGCCGTCGCGTGTATGGCTATTGGCCCATTGAGCGCAAGTTCGTGGAGAACATGCTCGGAGGGGCGTAAACCCCTTAATTCATGCCGCACATGCCGGGGTTGCTGCAGCGGCCGCCCGGGCAGACCGGCATGTCGGCCGATTTCGAGGAGCCGTTGGTTTGGGCGGCGAAAGTGGAGAGCTCCTGGCGCAAGTGCTTCTGGCCGCACGACGGGCATTCCAGTTCCGGCACATCCGACGAGCGGCGGACGAGCTTCTCGAACTTGCTTCCACAATCCTGGCAGAGATATTCGTAAATCGGCATAGCTTTACTCCATTATAAGGGCACAGATGCGATCCATTACGTGCGTGATCTCGCCCGACGGGCCGTTGTAGTTGTTCACCAGCACCGAAAACACGATCCAGTTTCCGTTGGCGCGCTGCATGTAGCCGGATAGCGCGCTCACGTGCGCTACAGTGCCGGTCTTGGCGTGGACGCGCGCCGCGCCTGGAATATCGGCGAAGCGGTTTTTGAGCGTGCCGTCCTGTCCGCCCACCGGCAGCAGCGAAATGAAGCTCTCGCGCACCGGCGAATCGTACACGAAGCGCAGGAGTTTCACCACCGTCTCCGGCGTGACCAGGTTGGTGCGCGAGAGGCCCGAGCCATCGCTGATGTGCCAGGCGTCGGGCGAGATGCCGGCTTCATCGAGGAACGTCTTCATCTCTTCGAGCCCCGCCTCACGGCTGCCGATGTTGCGGCGGGCGCGGCCCACGGCGCGCAGCGCCATATCGGCGTGCAGGTTCTGGCTCACCTTATCGGTGATGCGCAGGTCCTCCAGTAGCGGCGCGGAAGTGTGCGAGGCGAGTTCGACACCGGCGGGCGGTTCGGACGGCGGCGCTTGTTTCAAGTCGGCGACCTGGTTTGGGAACTGATGGCGCGCAACGGCGCTGCCAGTCACCGTGATGCCCCGCTCTTCGAGCGCCTGTCTCAAGGCGATGGCGGCAAACTCGGCGGGGTCCTCGATTCCCAGCCCGAAGGTGGGTCCGGAACTGTCCAGGGGAATCGCGCCCCAGACCTGCAACTCCCTGCTCCCCGGTACGCGCTTTACCTCAGCGTGCAAGATGCCTTTGGCCGCGACGGTGGCCAGCCGGTTATCGATATGGTAGAAGTCGATCGGCGGATTCAACTGCAGCGACGCAGCCTCGCCCACATCGCCGCCGGGCTGGGCGTGCAGAGTGAGGCTGTTGTCATTGATCGATAGCGCGGAGACGGGCGCACCGTAGTCGTAAAGCGGATCGTCCACCGACCAGCCGCTGGAGAAGGGTTCCCACGTGTACCAGGAGTCGTCGCCGATGATGTCGCCATCCACCCGCGTCACACCGCGTTCGGCGATCTGGTCGGCTAGCTCCGCGATGGCGCCCAGCGGGTCGCCCGTGACCGGTCCCACACGGTAAGGGATGGGACGCGGCGAGAGGTTGGGATCGCCGCCGCCAATCAGGCGCAGCGGCCCGTGGATTCGGCCATCGGCGTCGGGCGCATCGTCAGCCATGACGCGCGTGCGAAAGGTGAAATCGGGACCGAGGCGGAGCAGCGCCATGGAGGTCGTGAAGAGCTTGGTGTTGGAGGCAGGAATGAAGAAGTTGCGCGGATTCAGTTCGACCAATGTCTTGCCACTGGAGAGGTCGACGGCCTCGACGCCGAAGAAGGCCGCGCGGGCGGTGGGAGAGGCGGCGATGAGTTGGTTGATGCGCTCCGCCAGACTGGCTGCACTGGAGGTGAAGGCGAGGAGGAGCAGGAGTGCGTAGCGGATCATCTTCCGGTCACTTTCGATTCGAGCCAAATCAACAGCAGCAAAATCATCACCAGGCAGGTCCCTAGCAACGGGATGCCGATGACGATTCCTACACCATACCGCACCGCGGCGTATCCCAGGCTGGCCGGTGCGAGCAAACCTCCGACCAGCGCGAACGAGAAGATGCCATTGAAAAAGCCGGGATGGTAATAAGGAAAGCGCCGGCCGATGGCTTCGGCGACCAGCGGATAGATGCTGGCGTAGCCTGCACCCACAAAGAAGGCTCCGGTGGCAGCACCGAAGGCGTTGTTGGTATTGAAGAGCAGGAAACAGCCGAACATCGCGGCAATTCCGCTGCCGAGGAGCAAGCGGCCGTGGCGCATGCGCGGCAGCATGGCCACTGCCACCAGGCGTCCGGCGAGGAGGAAAAGCCAGTACAGTGCCAGAATGATCAAGGCGTTGCTGGGGCTCAATCCCACGCGGCGGATGAGGAAGAGTGGGAGCCATCCGGCGATGGACCACTCGTTGCCGAATTGAACAAACAGAAGCAGCGCGAACATCACAGCGCCAGGACTGCGGAAATCCTGCAGCGCCTGGCGGAATGTGGGAGGAGCGCCGGCCGACGGGGCGTCGTAGGAGGTCCGAAGATAGAGGCCTCCGAAGAGCGCTGGCACGACTGCCATGAAGATCAGGATGCTGGGGAGCGTGTACGCGTAAAACGTGCCGGCGACCAGGAGTGTGGCGGCGAGGCAGCCAAGTCCATACCAGATGCCGCCGCGGTTGACAGTGCCGGCGGTATCGGCTTGAAAGCGGCCGGACAGAGCGTAAAACAGGGCGATGTTCACGAGGCCCGCGCCCACGCCTAACCCCAACAGTCCACAGACGCGCCACCATTGCGAGGAGGGCGGCGAGACCAGCGCCAGGAATGCCACGCAAAAACAACAAAGCACGCAGGATGCAACCAGCAGGAAAGCGACGCCGCGGCGCTCCATGATGTGGCGCGCGATGAGGGATGCGGCGACGATTCCAACAGCGATGCTCAGGAAGTAGTTGCCGATGGCGAAGAAATCGGGTGCCTGGAACCGGTCGTCCCATTTGGGCAAAATGGCGCCGAGAAGGGCAAGTAGGAAGCCGGAAAGAAAGAAGCCCGCCAGTGCTTCACCGCTGCCGGGCAGACGGGTACTGTGGCTGGGCTCGGAACTCATTAGGTCCGATTGTACCGTGCGTCGAAGGAGGGAAACTCCTTAGCTTTTTCTGAAAATCGGGAGAGAATGGCTTCCGAAATCGGGATATGCGGAGGTTACCGTATTCAGAATCAATCACATACATGTGGCAGGCGGGTTGCATTGTACGAGGCCGGGTTCTATTAGAGGTTTTTTGCTTTGGTGCGTTGCCTCCTTTGGGGCTACATAACCCTGCTTCGGTTCCATCTGCCGGAGCAGGGCTTTTTTGTGTCCAAGATGCGCTCCCGCATAGCAAGTTTCTAAGGCGTCCTGCCGATTCCCTCATTTGAGTTCAAGTTTTCAGTGGAATGTGGATGGGGCTGTTTCCGTAAGAGGCCACTTGGGGCTTCAAAACGGGAAAGCCCGGGAAATCAGCCCGGGCCTTCTACACGAAGCTGGAAAGGAGGATGCAGCTTATGATCCTCTTGCTGGTTAAGTACCGGTCGTTCATCGGCCGACTTACGGCGCTGATCGTTTGGACCCGTAAAGGCCGACGGTAAGCGTCGTGTGGGAACCGGGAGCCACTCCCGGTTCCCACTACCAGCATCATAGCCCAGACTGGCCGTTTTTGCACTGTCGATCTGCCCTGCTAAACTGGGAAGTTCTCATAAACATGACGGGACTCTACGCTCGATGGATGGACGGTTGGGAGCGGCAGCTCGCCACACGCGACAAGAACCGTGTGGTGCGGCCGTTCGACTGGGGCACGGATTGGCTCAGCCGGATCGGCTACCCCTCCTGCCCGGCGGAAGCCAACGGCAACTCGGCGGCCTGCCTGGATCAGTTCGTCGCCGACGTGCTGGCAGATTCCAATCGCTTTTATGCTTACGATACGCCCACTGACTTCGAATTGCGGGAAAGCAATCTGACATTCAGCAGTCCAGTTCGTTCGGGTTATCCGGAGAACGATACCGTCCGCGCGCTCTGGGTTCCGGCCGAAAAGGATCGGGGCCGCGCCCTGGTGGTGCTGCCGCAATGGAACTCCGGGCCGGACGGCCACGTGGGGTTGGCAAAGTTACTGAATCGCTTCGGGATCAGCGCGCTGCGCATGACCATGGCCTATCACGCCGAGCGCAAGCCGGCGGAGTTGCAGCGCGCCGATTATCACGTGTCGAGCAATGTGGGCCGCACCATCCACGCCTGCCGCCAGTCGGTGATCGATGTGCGGGCTTGCCTGGACTGGCTGGGACAGCAGGGATACAAACGGGTCGGCATTCTCGGGACCAGCCTGGGGTCGTGCGTGGCGTTTATCGCGGCAGCACACGACGCGCGGGTGCAGGTGGGAATCTTCAATCACGTTTCGATGTACTTCTCGGATGTGGTATGGACGGGGCTTTCAACCCAGAATGTGCGCCAGGGGTTCGATCAACATATCACGCAGGACGATTTGCGGCGCTACTGGTCGATCATCAGTCCGGCGAGCTATCTGGAGCGCATGAAGGGCCGCGATTTGAAGACTCTGCTGATCTGGGCGCGGCACGACAGCACCTTCCTCCCGGTCTATTCCCAACAGGTTCTGACGAGTTTTCGGGAGATGAAACTGCCCCACAAAGTGTTCACGCTGCCGTGCGGCCATTACACCACCGGACAGTTTCCTTTCAACCTGATGGACGGCTTGGCGATGTGCCGGTACGCATCCCGAAATCTGTAACCGCACTACCGCCTGTTGTGGAAAGCCCATTCCGAAGCACATCATGGCGTGCTTCTACGGGAAACCATATTGACAACCTCGCAACCTCGTGAGAGGATATTTTTATCACTGAAAAAGGAGGTGGTCCAGAAATATATGAGTAATGGCATACGACCGCGAGAGGTGGCCGACTGTTAAAGTCGTGCCTCTAACGTAGCCGATTCCGTCTCAGTGGCGGGGTCAAGTTCCTGTGGACCGGCTGCCTCTTGCGTCAGCTAAAGCCTCAGGTTTCACCGATTAGGCTACCTACCCCCGTGAGCCATACGGCGCACGGGGGTTTGTATTTTTGCTATACTGGAAATCTCGAAAGGATCCCCCGTAATAAAATGAAGGCTGGAATTCACCCCGCTTATAACGAGATTAATGTCATTTGCGCCTGCGGCAGCACCTTCAAAACGCGGTCGACGCACAAGGGCGATATGCGCGTTGAAATCTGCTCGAGCTGCCATCCGTTCTTCACCGGAAAACAGAAGCTGATGGACACGGCCGGACGCATCGACAGATTTGAACGAAAGTACAAGGCCACGCGCGGCGAGAAGGACAAGAGAGAAAAGCAGCCCGCTTAGGGTTGCGCGCGCACAAACAACAAACAGCCATCCGACCCTTTTAGGATCGGATGGCTGTTTTTATTTTTAGAGGTGTATTTTCGCCGGTGGCAAGACCACCAGCGCCACTACTTCTTCTTGGAGTCGCGTTCCTGCTCGCGGCGCTTTCGCTCCGCTTCCCGCTCGGCGCGCCATTTTTCATAAAGCGGCTTTTGATCCGCGCGTAGAATGGCGTTGACCTTCTCCACCTGCTGATCGTGAATGGAGCGGCCCTCGGAGTTTAACTTGTCGTGCAGTTGATCGAACTGTTGCCGCGTGGTGTCGAGGATGGCGTTGTATTGCGCTACCTGCTGGTCGTCCAACTTCAACCTCGTGCGCACATCTTCCACCTGGCGTTTACGCATCTCTTCCGGGGAAGGCCGCGTCGGCCGTGCAGCCGTCGTCACCGTGTTCACCATATACAGACGATGGCCGACTGCGCCGACCAAGGCTCCGCTGAGGAACACGAGCATCAGACTGATGAACGCGGAGAGTCTGGATTTGGGCATGCTGGTCCGTTTACCGGCCGTGATCGGCCAAGTCGAGATTGACAGGCGTTACGAAATCCGGCGTGTCCAGGGGACGAGACTCCGCCAGAGCTTCAAGGTAGCTCATGGGGATGTTTGCCGGGGTCCGGGGGATGGCCATGTAAACGCCAAGGGCAATCGACATAGCGACAGCGGCGGTCACGAAGGCGTTGGCCATGCGGCGGAACGTGAACGTCACCGTCTGGCGCGAATCGATCCGCTGCCATAAGTTGGGCATGAAGTTCGCGCTGGGTTCCGGGGTTGGGCACGCCCGGCGGTAAGCCTGGAACAGCGCGTCCAGCTTTTCGTCCTCGTTACTGCGGATAGGATCAACCATCATCTTTCGACCTCGCCTTACACCGGTCTTAGCCGGCTCCCTCCCGTTTCGATCCGAAAGCTTTCAAGACCCGTTGCCGAGCCCGGAACAATCGAACCTTAAGAGCATTTTCGTTGACATTATAGATCTTTTCAAGTTCTTTCAACGAAAGCCCTTCAACTTCTTTTAACATCAGCAGAATCCGATCCTGTTCAGAGACGGCTCCCAACAGCGAATCTACCGATTCCCGAATCTTCTTCTGATGCTGCTCTTCCAGTTCCACCTTGCCGCCCGCCGTGGCATCGGCCATTATGACCTGCTGCTCCGACAGATCGGACATGCGAAACTCCTGCCGACGCCGCTGCTTTCTCAAGTAGTCGAAAGCCGCGTTCACCGTCAGCCGATAGAGCCAAGGCTCAAACACCTCGGCGGTCCGAAGTTGATCGAGGGAGAAATAGAGCCGCAGAAAAACCTCCTGCGCCACATCCTCGACATCCTCCGGCCGGGCAATCGTTCGGCTGATATGCCCCATGATGCGTTTCCGGTAAGCCAATACGATTTCGTTAAATGCCGCGCTGTCGCCCTTTTGAGCGCGCCGGATTACGTCGAAATCAACCAGCATGCCGCACCATAGTCAGTGCCGGCATCCGAAAAAGCGCCAATTGCTTCGATAACATAGGCGTACCGGCCAGTAGACAGGTTACAAACCTTCGCGGGGAAACGCAAAAGGGCTAATGGGGCGGTCGACGCGCCCGTTACGATGAGGATTTTTCCCAATATCTTCAGTATGCTACAAAACCCGCTCCGTTTGTTGGGTTTAGCCAGCCCTGTCACTCCTACTCAGGAGATGATAGCCTGAAATCATGCAATTCTCCGATTCCATCTTCGCCGCGCGCTTCAATATCACTAAACAGGATCTGGAAAACTACCTTTCGGAAGCGCTATCCCAAGGGGGCGATTATGCGGACCTCTACTTCGAATATTTGTTAACAAGTTCCATCAGCATCGACGAATCCATGGTGAAAAGTGCCGCCCAAGGCGTCTCCATGGGAGTGGGAGTTCGAGTCATCGCGGGGGAGCGAACAGGGTATGCCTATAGCGACGACCTGTCGCCGGAAAAGATCCGAAAAGCCGCACGCGTATCGGCCTACATCGCCTCCGGTCCCAGCAAAGTGGACAAGTTCGATCTGAATGAAGGCGCGCGCCACAACCTATATCCCGTACTGATCGCGCCCACCGAGACCGCTTTCACGGAGCGTGTGGAATTGGTGAAGCGGGCCGACCGTGCCGCGCGGGCGTACGATCCGCGCATCTTTCAGGTGCAGGCAGTCTATGCGGACAATCTGCGGCATGTGATGGTCGCGACCAGTGAAGGCGTCCTGACCCTGGACCGGCAGCCGCTGGCGCGCATGAGCGTTTCGGCGCTGGCGCGGCAGAATGGCGGACCTCCGCAGCGCGGACACGCAGGCGGCGGCGGCCGCGTGGAACTCGACTACTTCCTGAATGAGAAGACGCCCGAGCATTTCGCGGCCGAGGCGGCTCGCGAGGCGGTCACCATGCTGGATGCGGTGGATGCGCCGGCGGGTGAGATGACCGTGGTGCTGGGTCCCGGCTGGCCTGGCATTCTGCTGCATGAAGCCGTTGGCCATGGGCTGGAGGCGGATTTCAATCGCAAGGGCGTATCGGCGTTCAGCGGGCGCGTAGGACAAAAGGTGGCCAGCGAATTGTGCACCGTGATCGACGATGGCACCATCAACAGCCGCCGTGGTTCGCTCAATGTGGACGACGAAGGCCAGCCCACCCAGCGCAATGTGTTGATCGAGAAGGGCGTGCTGCGCGGCTACCTGCAGGACAAGCTGTCGAGCACGCTGCTCGATACCGTATCCACGGGCAGCGGCAGGCGGGAGAGCTACGCGCACATCCCCATGCCGCGTATGACCAACACCTTCATGCTCGCGGGAGAAAGCGATCCCGAGGAGATCATCCGCTCGGTGCCCAAGGGCCTCTATTGTGTCAATTTCGGCGGTGGGCAGGTGGACATCACCAGCGGGAACTTTGTCTTTTCGGCATCGGAAAGCTACTTCATCGAAGACGGCAAGCTGACTCGCCCGGTGCGCAACGCGACTCTGATCGGCAACGGCCCGGAAGCGCTCAAGTACGTAAGCATGGTTGGCAACGACCTGAAGCTGGATGAGGGCATCGGGGTGTGCGGCAAGGAAGGCCAGAGTGTGCCTGTTGGGGTGGGCATTCCGACCATCAAAATCGACCGCATGACGGTGGGCGGCACCGCCTAGACCCACTGGCCCCCGCTATCACCCGGTATTACCCGGCCCGGATGTTACCCTGAGAACAAGGATCTGGATGAGTCAAAATCACCTGTTGGAACTGGCGCAGGATGTGGTGAAGCGCGCGCAGCAAGCGGGCGCGACTGACGCCGAATGCACCATCGCGGAGGGCGAGGAGTTCTCGGCCAACGTTCGCATGCGCGAGCTCGAGAACCTGAAGGAGGCCGGGTCGCGCGGAGCCGGTTTGCGGATCCTGATCGGCAGGAAGACCGGCGCGTCCTATACTTCCGATCTTTCGGAAGAGGGCATTCAGCATCTAGTGAAATCGGCCATTGAACTGGCGGATATCACCACCGAAGACCCGCATGCCAGCCTGCCGGACGCCGACGAACTCGGGAGCCTGGAAGGTGATCTGAAACTCTACGCCACGGACATTGAAGGCCTGGAAACGTCGCTGAAGATCGAAACGGCCAAGCGCGCGGAGGAAGCGGCACTATCCGCCGACCCGCGCATCTTCAACTCCGAAGGCGCCTCGTTCGACACACATACCGGCCGCCACATCTTTGCCAACTCGCGCGGCTTCGCGGGGGAGTATCGCTCCAGCTACTGTTCGCTCTCCACGGTGCCGGTGGCGCGCGAGGGTGAATCGATGGAGCGCGATTATTGGGACTCGGTGGCGCGCGGTTTCAGTGGACTGGAGGCTCCCGAACTGGTCGGCCAGACGGCGGCGAAACGCGCGCTGCGCCGGCTCAATGCCGTCAAGGTGGAGACGCGGAAGGCTCCGGTGGTGTTCGAGCCACGCACCGCTCGATCCCTGCTCGACAACATTTTCGAAGCGGTACACGGCATGCTGGTCTACCGCAACGAGAGCTTCCTGGCGGGCAAGCTGGGCGAAAAGGTGGCCGGCGAGAATGTCACGGTTTATGACGACGGCACCATGCCTGGCCTGTTCGGCAGTTCGCCATTCGACGACGAGGGAGTGCCTTCCCGTCGTACGGTGGTGATTGAGCGCGGCGTGCTGAAGAACTACCTGCTCAATACGTATGCGGCGCGCAAACTGGGGATGAAGACTACCGGGAATGCTTCGCGCGGCCTCACGGGTAATGCCGGAATCGGGCACGGGAACTTCTATCTCGAAAAAGGCGTCCAAACGCCGGAGCAGATCATCGCCGGAATCGCGGATGGGTTTTATGTAACCGAGCTGATGGGGTTCGGAGTCAATATTGTGACTGGTGATTACTCGCGCGGCGCGGCCGGCCTGTGGATTCGCAATGGCGAACTGGCTTTCGCGGTTTCCGAGGTGACCATCGCCGGGAACCTGAAGGATATGCTGATGAACGTGGAGACGATCGGCGACGATTTGCAGTTCCGCGGCTCCATGGCGGCGCCCACGCTCAAGATTGGAGAGATGACAGTTGGCGGCAAATAGAGCGGCACAACTGGAGAAGAAGCAGTTCTCCATTCCACCCGCTGCGGTGGCGATCACGGCAGTGCTCCTGCTGGGCGTGGCGGGCCTCCTGTACCTCAACTACAAGGCGAAGCAGCCGCCACCCGAACTGCCCCCACTCACGGGTGACGCGCGCGCCTATGTGGCCGGCGGACACCTGCCAATCAGCGAAGTGCAGATGGCGGCGCACGAAAGCTATCTGAAACAGCAGGTGGTGGAGATTACTGGCAAGATCGGCAATACCGGCAATCGGGTAATCGAAACGGCCGAGATCTACTGCGTGTTTTACGACTCCTACGGCCAGGTGATCCTGCGCGAGCGGGTGGCCATCGTGAATAAGAAGATGGGCAAGTTGGCTCCGGGGGAGACGAAGGACTTCCGGCTGCCGTTCGACACCATTCCGGAAAGCTGGAATCGGGTCCTGCCTCAGATTGTCATCGCGCGGATTGAGTTCGCTTGAAAGTATTTGTCTCACCGCTGAGACGCCGAGAGCGCTGAGAATACGCAGAGAAAACCAGTTTAAGTTGTTCTCTGCGCACCTGCGGTGAATGGAAGCCTTCGCCAGTTTCAGCTACTCTAGTTTGTAAGCATGCCAACAGGCTACGTGAGTTATTTGGGACGGCTCAGCCGGACGCAGAAGACGTTCTTTGTCTTCCTGGTTGTCTACGTCCTTTTGTACTTATCGCATGCTTCTCCCCTGGGCCAGAGCATTGTGGGCGTGCTTACGATTCTCACTGCTTTGGCGGCAACATTTCAGTGGACCCGGCAATTGCTTCGGCAGGCTATCTGGCGGTTGCGCAATCGCCTGATTGTTGCCTACCTGTTTATCGCTGTAGTGCCGCTGATTCTGGTTGTGGCTTTGGTGGCGCTCGCCTCGTACGTGGTGTTGGGCCAGATGGCGGTCTACCTGGTCAACAAAGAATTGGAGAGCCGCGAGGCCCAGCTCGCACGATCGGCGCAGGCACTGGCGCGCTTTCCCGCCTCGGATCCCGACGTGGCGATGAACCGCACGGCCGAGCTTATCCGCCACAGCTTTCCCGAATTCAACCTGCTGGTGAACGGCCAGCGCGAGTATCGCTTTCCCAAAGAGAGCGCGTTGACGCACCCGCCGGACACCTGGGAAGATTCGCTGCAGAGCGGGCTGATCGTAAAGCCAACGAAAGGCGGGATGGGCCTGTTCGCCTGGGCGCACGCCACAGAGAACGGGCATCATGTCACCATCGTGGCCCCCATCACCCACGAACTGCTTTCCCGGTTGGTGCCGGGCTTGGGCGACGTCTACTTCACCAAGGTGATGGGCCGCGCGCGCGGCTCGCACGTGCCGGAGGCGATTAACCTCTTCGATTTCCGCCTGCGGTTTCTCGACCCCGTAATGATTCCCGCCTGGGAATCTCCCCACAACATCACCTCGGCATACCTGTTTGTCGATACGCGCCTTTCGGCCGTAATGAGCCAAGTGTTCGGGCAGAAAGTGGATTACGGCGAGCAACTGCTCGCCTTCCTGACCGCGGTGTCGGTCCTTTTCATCCTGGTGGAAATCGCCTCGCTGGTGGCCGGTGTGTCGCTGAGCCGCAGCATCACGGGCGCGGTCCACGAACTGTACCAGGGCACGCAGCACATCAAGGAGGGCGACTTCTCCTATCGCATTCCAGTGAAGGGCAGCGACCAACTTGCCGAACTGGGCGCGTCATTCAACACCATGACGGAAAACCTGGGCCGTCTCATCGTGGTGGCGAAGGAGAAGGAGCGGCTGGAATCGGAACTGGCCATCGCGCGTGAGGTGCAGAATCAGCTCTTCCCCAAAGACGTGCCCTTCACCGGTACGCTCGAACTGAAGGGCGTGTGCAATCCCGCCCGCATGGTGTCGGGCGATTACTACGATTTCATGTCGATCTCGGATACCAAGCTGGCCTTCGCCATTGGCGACGTCGCGGGCAAGGGGATTTCGGCGGCGCTGCTGATGGCGGCGATTCAATCCACCATGCGCACGCAGTTGAACGCCCCATCGAACAGCAGCATGCCGGCGCTCTCCACCGCAACGCTGGTGTCCAACCTCAATCGGCAGTTGTTCGCCACTACGTCGGCCGAAAAGTACGCTACGTTCTATTTCGCGATGTACGACGAAGCCACGCACTCGCTCACATACACCAACGCCGGGCACCTTGCGCCGATGCTGTTACGCCGGTGCGAGTTTTCCATGATGGATTCTACCGGCACCGTGGTTGGGGCCTTCCCCATCGCGCGCTATGCCGAGAAGACCGTGGCGCTGGAGCATGGCGATATCCTGGTGGCCTACACCGACGGCATCGTGGAGCCGGAAAACGCCTACGGGGAGATGTTCGGCGAGGAGCGCCTCAAGGACCTGGTAGTGAAATACACCAACGCCGATTCCTCCGAGATTATCGCGCGCGCCATGGAAGCGGTGGTGGAATGGACCGGCGCGGGCGAGTTGCAGGACGATATGACCATGCTGGTGGCGCGCAGATTATGAAAGTCCTCACAGCGTCGGAAATGCGCGAGGTGGACCGCAAGACCATCGAGCACGGAATTCCGGGCATTGTCCTGATGGAGAATGCCGCACATCGCGTAGTGGAGTTTCTGGTGGAGCGCTTCGCGCCCGTTTCCGCGCAGCGCATCGCGGTGCTGTGCGGCAAAGGCAACAATGGCGGCGACGGCCTGGCGATCGCGCGCCAACTGCACACCCGCCTCCATCCGCAGGAACTGCACGTGGTGCTGTTGGCTTCTCCCGAAGAGCTGAAAGGCGATGCTGCCTCTAATTACCAGATGCTGGGCGCATGCGGCTGCCCAGTGCTGCAGGAGATTCCAGCCGAAGCGCGCACCGCCACGCTGGTGATCGATGCCCTGCTCGGAACCGGCATCACGGGACCAGCCAAGGGGCGTGTGCTGCAGGCCATCCGCGAAATCAACAACGGATTTCCACTGGCGCAAGTGGTGGCGGTGGACATCCCGTCCGGCATGCCCAGCGATTCGGGCGATCCCGTGGGCGAGATGGCGCGCGCCGATTTCACCGTGACCTTTACGGCGCCCAAAGTTGCGCAGGTGCTGCCGCCCAATTGCGATCACGTGGGCGGACTCGTAGTGGGGACGATCGGTAGCCCCGCCGAGTTGTACGACCATGTCTGGCTGTCCGAGGTGGAGCCGGAAATGTTCCGAGGCCTGTTGGCGCCGCGACCGTCGGACGGGCACAAGGGCACGTTTGGACACGTACTGGTGATCGCCGGATCGCGCGGCAAGACCGGCGCAGCGGCCATGTCGGGACTCGGCGCGCTGCGCGCCGGCGCGGGCCTGGTGACCGTGGCATCGGCGGAGAGCGCCATCGCTTCCATCGCGGCATTCACACCGGAGTTGATGACGGAACCGCTCGAGGAGACGCCGTCCGGCCTCGTGTCGCCCGGCGCTAAGGTGGAGAGCGTCGCGGAGGGCAAGACCGTGGTGGCGATCGGGCCCGGGCTGGGTCGCGGCCCCGAAATCGAGGCGCTGGTGAAGCGGCTGACGGATGGTTTGGAGCAGCCCATGGTGATCGATGCCGACGCGTTGGCGGGTCCGATCTCCGGGTCCGGCCGCACTCGTGTGCTCACTCCGCATCCCGGCGAGATGGCGAGGCTCACCGGCAAGAGCACGGTGGCAGTGCAAAAGGACCGCGTCGGCGTAGCCCGCGGTTTTGCCATGGAACGAAAGGTGACGCTGGTGCTCAAGGGACATCGAACGGTGATCGCGTTTCCCGATGGTCGCGTGTGGATCAATCCTACCGGCTCAGCGGCGATGGGAACGGGCGGTAGCGGCGACATCCTGACCGGCCTGATCGCGGGCTTCCTGGCGCAGTTTCCGAAGGGGCCCGACGTGGCGGTGGCGGCCGCCGTATACCTGCACGGTCTGGCGGGCGAAATCGGGGCACGCGCCCTCGGCGAGAAGTGCTTGATCGCCACCGACATTCTGGAGTACCTTCCCGACGCGATGGAGGAGTGTGCCGACGTATCGGACGGCCTCTGAGCGAGAGACCATCGCGCTGGGAGAACGGCTGGCGCGCGAGTTGCCCGCGCGCGGACTGGTGCTGCTGATCGGCAATCTGGGCGCGGGAAAGACGACGCTGGCGAAGGGAATCGTGAGCGGCCTGGGCGCGGCAGATGAGGACGATGTGGCGAGCCCGACCTTCACCCTGATTCACGAATACGGTGGCGGCCGCGTATATCATATCGACCTGTATCGGCTGGACGAGCCGCGCGAAGTGGCGACGCTCGGGCTCGACGAGCTGCTGGAGCGCGATGCACTGGTGTTGATGGAATGGGGTGAGCGCTTTCCGCATTTGCTGCCGCGGGAGCGCATCGAGATCCGGCTCACCGGCAATCTGGACGAAAGAGAGATTGAAGTTACCGCACTGACATGACGAAACAACCGTGGGCCCTGATATTGGGAGCGAGTAGCGGGTTCGGCGAAGCCACCGCGCTGGAATTGGCGCACGCCGGCATGAACATTTTCGGCGTCCACCTGGACCGCCGCGACAAGATGCCGCACGTCAACGAGATCATCGAGAAGATCAGCGCCATGGGGCGCGACGTGCAGTTTTTCAACTGCAATGCCTCTGACGACGGAAGGCGCAAAGAGACGGTAGAGGCGATCGCCAAACGCGTCGCCGATTCGAACGGGACTTTGCGCGTATTACTGCATTCGCTGGCGTTCGGCGCGTTGAAACCGCTGGCCGGCGCTGAGGATGTGGCGACGCGCCACCAGTTGGAAATGACGGCGGACGTGATGGGCCACTCGCTGGTCTACTGGGTGCAGGAGTGCCTGTGGGCCGGATTGCTCGACAAGGGTGCGCGCATCTTTGCCATGACTAGCAGCGGCGGCACGCGCGCCATTCCGCAGTACGGGCCGGTGAGCGCGGCGAAGGCGATCATTGAAGCGCACATCCGCCAGCTCGCGATGGAACTCGCGCCGGCGGGGATCACGGCAAATGCGATTCTGGCGGGCGTGACCGACAGCCCGGCGCTCCGCCAGATTCCGAATCACGAGAAGATCATGGAGATCGCAAGGCTGCGCAATCCCAACAAGAGGTTGACCCTGCCCGAAGATGTGGCCCGCTGCATCGCGGCGCTGTGTCATCCGGCGACTTACTGGATGACGGGGAATACGCTGCACGTGGATGGCGGGGAAAATATAGTGGGATGAGCGATGACTGATATTGGAGATCCAAACGTCCGCCAACTGGTGGCGCAGCGGCTTGCATTGCTGAAGCCGGGAGACGGCGGCGCATTGGGGCAAAATGACGGCGGGACAGATGATCTGCCACCTCAACGATTCGTACCTGGGAGCGATGGGCCTGAGAACGATCAGCCCGGCGACCGGGCCGCTGCAGCGAACCGTCGTCAAGTGGGCTGCCCTTTACCTTCCCACTCCCTGGCCCAAGGGCACGCCCACCCGGCCCGAAGTGGAGCAGGGCCTGGGCGGCACTCCGCCGGTGGATTTCGAAAGTGACCGCAAAGCCCTGGTGACATCCATCGATCGCTTCTGCGACCCTAAGCGCACCTTCACCTGGTCGCCCCATCCGATCTTCGGCCTCATGACCGATAGCCAGTGGATGCGTTGGGGATACCTGCATGCGGACCATCATTTGCGGCAGTTCGGCCTCTGATTTCGGAGGCGCAGTGCTGCGGCGAGAGTTGTGCCACCATTGAGAAGATGATCGAAAATGGACTGCCCTGCGTCGAACAGTTGGAGGCAACGCCTGACATTCTGCGCGGTCTGATGTGCGAACTCTCAGATGACGATGCGCTGTGGAAGCCGGCTCCCGATCGCTTCTCGGTTGCCGAGGTGCTGGCCCATCTTTCGCACAGCGAAGGGCACTGCTACCGGATGCGCCTGGACCGTTTTATAAGCGAGGAACTTCCCGCCTTCGAACCGGACGACGCGCAGATGTATCTCGATCTTTACCGCGACGCCGATCCCGAAGAGTCTTTCGCTCATTTCGAGGAACAGCGCGAGACCAACGTGGAATTCCTGCGGAGCCTGCCCGCGGGCGCTGCCGGACGCAAAGCGATCCACCGGGAGGAAGGCGAGATTACGTTATCGCAAATGCTGCACGAGTGGGCGTTGCACGATCTGGGACACGTGCGGCAAATGGCCGAACTGGTGCGGGCGCGAAAATATTTGGCGGGCGCGGGGCCGCTGGGAAGTTTTTATCACCTCAAACCATGACAATGCGAATCCTTTTCGTGACCTTTTGTATTGCCGGAACGTTGGCGGCGCAGAGTGACCCACCGCTCCCACCCCTTCCGCCGCCGGTGGAAGTGCATCCCACGTTCATTGTGATGTCCGACCCGCAGTTCGGCATGTTCTCGCAGAACAAGAATTTCGAGCATGAGACCATCAATTTCGAGTTCGCCATCGCGAGCGCCAACCGGCTCAAGCCGGCTTTCGTGGTGGTAGATGGCGACCTGGTGAACAAGGACGGCGACCCGGCGCAGATTGCGGAATACAAACGCATCTCGGGAAAGCTGGCGAGCGGCATTCGATTATTCAGCGTGCCCGGCAACCACGATGTCGGCAACGAGCCGACGGCTGCGAGTTTGGCGGCGTTCCGCCAACGGATCGGCGAGGACTACTATACGTTTCGCGTGGGCGATGTTACCGGCATCGTGCTGAATTCCAATCTCGAAAAAGCTCCGGCCAAGGTCCCCGAGGAAGCCGCCAAGATGGAAGCGTGGCTCAAGACGCAACTCGCCAAGGCGCGCAGCGACGGAGCCAAGCGGATCATCGTTTTCCAACACATCCCCTTCTTCCTTGAGAAGGCCGACGAGCCGAATCAGTACTTCAACATCCCACTGGCTACCCGGGAGCGATACCTCAAGCTATTCCACGAATATGGCGTAAGAGAAGTGTTCGCGGGACATCTGCATCGGAATTCGGAAGGCCACGACAGCGATCTGGACATGGTAACCACCGGTCCGGTGGGAATGCCGCTGAACGGGGGACGCTCGGGCATGCGGCTGGTAACGATTTCACCGACCGGCCTGACGCACAAGTATTACGACTTCTCGGAATTGCCATAAGCCTCGGCAGGACGCTTTCTCACAGAATGCCTTCGGCATGCCGCGTGCTCTTTTAGACGCGTATGCGGCCTTGGACCCTCGTATTTGCACTGCTTCCGCTGGTCATTGGTGTGGAAGCGTACGGCTCGCAGCCGCATGGCAGAGCCGATCGCAAGGTGACGCCGCGTCCGCAAGCCTATGATGCGGGGGATATCAATAAATCCGACCAGCCGGAACTCGATAAGGACGCGACCGGCTCGGCAGTAGCACGCGCGCAAATTCTGCTGGACCGCGCCCACTTCTCCTGTGGGCAGATCGATGGGAACTTCGGGGCCAATCTGCAGAGGACCATTACCGCTTACCAGCAGGATCGCAACCTTGAAAGGACCGGCAGAGTAGATGCGGCCACATGGTCATCGCTGAATGGAGACACGGCCCCTGCACTCACCCGCTACGTCATCACTGAGGATGACGAGAAGGGGCCGTTCGTGGAGCTGCCGAGCGACGTCATGGAACAGGCCAAGCTTCCGTATCCGGGCTATGCCTCCCCGCTCGATGAGCTTGGCGAGCGCTTCCATGCCAGTCCGCAACTGCTGCAGACGCTCAATCGCGGCATCGATTTTGCGGCGGCGGGCCAGCAGATCACAGTGCCGAACGTGGTGACGATGCCTCCTTCGGGCGCCGC
This sequence comes from uncultured Solibacteraceae bacterium, assembly GCA_963815475.1. GTDB lineage: Bacteria > Acidobacteriota > Terriglobia > Bryobacterales > Bryobacteraceae > Sulfopaludibacter. The sequence continues at coordinate 632,486 of CAWFHD010000003.1, forward strand.
CGCGCGCGTGGAGGTTTCCGCCGGCGAAAGCTCGGTGCGCGTCTACGACGACGGTGGCAAGCTGATGGCGTTTTACATGGCTACCATCGGGAGCAGTCACGATCCGCTGCCCCTGGGCGATTGGAAAGTGACTACAGTAGTTCGCAATCCGACATTTCATTACGATGCCGCGCTATTTTGGGATGCGCCGAATAAAGACGATCGCGCTACCGTCAAGCCGGGGCCGCGGAATCCGGTCGGGCTCGCCAAGGTCGGAATTTCCAAACCCCACTATGGCATTCACGGCACCCCCGACGCATCGAAGATCGGGCACACATTTTCGCACGGCTGCATCCGGTTGGCGAATTGGGACGCCCTGGAGTTGGCCTCGCTCGTGAAACAGGGAATGCCCGTCATTTTGAAGGAGTAGTCTATGACGCCACGAGAAACCGGCATTTTCGCTATTGGATTCTCCGCGGGTCTGCTCAGCCTCACACTGGGTCTGTGGGCCGCAGGCGGACTCTCACGGCGCGTGGCGCCCACCGCCGCTCACGCCATGCAGGGACCAGAAGTGCCGGCGCCAAGCCTGACGGACTTCAGCGCTCCGCCGCCTCCCCACACACCCGTGGCGTCGCTGCCTTCCCCCGGCAGTGTGGCAAATGGCGACGCTGACCGGACAGCGCCTGAACCTTCTCTGAGGCTTGCCATGCCGATTGCAGGCATCCCGCCGGACCGCGTGACGGATACGTTCAGCGACACGCGGGGCGGCCATAAACACGAAGCGCTGGATATTCCGGCAGTGCGCGGTACCCCGGTAACGGCTGTGGCCGAGGGCAATGTCGCCAAGCTCTTCACCAGCAAACAAGGCGGCCTGACGGTCTACCAGTTTGACGACTCCGGCAGGTGGTGCTATTACTACGCCCACCTGGACCACTACCAGCCATCGCTGAAGGAAGGCATGCTGCTCCGCAAAGGCGACATCCTGGGCTATGTCGGCACCACCGGCGATGCGCCACCCAACGCACCGCACCTGCACTTCGCGATCTTCCGTCTCGGCGCGGAGAAGCAGTGGTGGAAGGGCACAGCGGTCGATCCGCTGCCGCTGCTCAAGGCCCGGTAAACTCCTGCACGGCACAATCCGGGGATCCCTCGATCGACGGGTCGTCTCACCAGACCGCGCTACCATAGAGCGAATGGCCCTACCTCCCGAGATTACGTTTGAGGATTTCCGCAAGCTGGTGGAAATGCTGCAAACGGCGATTCAAGGGATGGGGGACCTGGCCGCCCGCATCAAGGTTCTGGAGGAGGCCAACGATGCTCACCTGGAAGCGGCCGTAGCACTCAAGGACAATCAGCAGAAACTGTTTGAAGCACAACAGGCACAACAGGACGTCAATCGACTGCTCAAGGAATCATTAGATACCCTGTTGCGCTCCACTGACCTTAAGCCAACCATCCAATAAAGGTTGTAAGAAACCTTCTTCCGAGCAGTCTATAGAGGTACGCAAGGAACTTAATTATGAGGAAACAACTGTTATCGGCGACCAGCGTCCTGGCCTTAGCGGCAGGAGCTTTGCTCGCGCAAACGCCGGCCGCCGCGCCGGCATTTGAGGTGGTGTCCATCAAGGCAGTCGATATGCCTAGTCAGGCCCAAGTCGCATCGGGTAAGATCCACGCCGGCATGAAGATCGACGCGGCGCGTGTCGATATCGGCCTCACCAGCCTGCTGGAACTCATCTGTAAGGCATATGATGTCAAATCGTTCCAAGTTCAGGGGCCGGATTGGCTGAAAAACGTGTTTGGCACTCAGCGTTTCGACGTGATTGCCAAAATGCCGGAGGGCGCCAACAAGTCGCAGGTGCCCCAGATGCTGCAAGCTATGTTGGCCGACCGCTTCAAGTTGGTGATCCGCAAAGAGAAGAAAGAACAGTCGGTGTTAGCGCTGGTGGTGGCCAAGGGCGGTCCCAAGCTGAAGGAATCCGCCCCCATGGAGGCTGCACCGCCGCCGGAAGCGGGCGGACCCACGGCCGCCAGCACCGGGAGCAACCAGGTGAGCATCAAGCCGAACGCCAGCGGCGCAGTGGTTTCCGATGGCGACGGCCTGCAGCAGAAAGTAAGCCTGGCCGACGGCAAGATGCACTACGAGATCACAGGCATCACTATGGCAAAGTTCGTGGATACGGGCGTGACGCCTATGGTGGATAAGCCCGTTATCGATGTCACGGACTTGAAGGGCCGGTACGATATCACGATGGACATCCCAATGGCGGAGCTTATGAATGTTGCACGAAAAATGGGAGCGCCGATTCCCAATGCTCCCGGCGGAGGCGGAGCCGACTCCAGCCGGCCAGCCGATGCGGCATCGGAACCCACTGGGTCCATCTATGGCATCCTTCAATCGCTCGGACTGAAGTTGGAGCCGCGCAAGATGCCGATCGATTTCATCGTTGTCGAGAAAGTTGAAAAGCTGCCCACCGACAACTAATGCTTCGCGATTCAGGCCGGTGGTGTTCGCCACCGGCCTTCTTTGTTTCTAGGCAGTCTTGGCAGTTTCCCAAAGCTTCATCTCATCCGCGGACGGTCCGTACATCCCCGGAAATTCCACTTCGTTGAGCCTCAGATAGACTCCCAACTGTGCACGATGGTGAATCAGGTGATTCAGCATGGCGCTGCGCACCACCGCCGCGCGCGGCATCGACATCACCAACTGCCCCATATACTTGAAGGTCCAAGTCACCTGCCAATCCTGATCCGTAGCAGCGGCGATTTTGGCGCGCGCCTCGGCTGAGGACTTGTCAAAGATCTCGAGCAACTCCGCTCGGGTATTGGCGATGGTGCGTTTGTGGTCCGCCCCCATCTCGAGCACTTCGGTATCGAGCGTCATGGTGGCGAACGACGGCAGTTCCGCCACATGGGTGGCCAGGTTCTGAAGAGTCATCGATTTCGGGTGCGGCCGAAAGTCGAATTTGCCGTCGGGCACGCACTCCAGAAGCTTGCGCGTATTCTTCATTTCTTCGTCGAATTCGGGTAACAGGTTTTGGCTGAAAGGCATGTTGATCTCCTATCGAGACCTTACCAGCGCTTGCGGACAGATTCGGTCCTCAATCTGTGCCACACTAAAAAAATGTTGGAGACCTCCGCGCGCCTTCTGCGCCTGCTGTCGCTGTTTCAAGCGCAACGCTACTGGTCGGGCGCGGACCTGGCCGAGCGTCTGGAAGTGACTTCGCGGACACTGCGGCGGGATGTCGACCGCCTGCGCAGTCTGGGCTATCCGGTGAACTCCACCACGGGCACAGCGGGCGGCTACCAGCTCGGCTCGGGCGCCACTCTCCCTCCGTTACAACTCGATGACGATGAGGCGGTGGCGGTGGCACTCGGTCTGCGCACGGCCGCGAGCGGCTCGGTGGCGGGCATTGAGGAATCGTCATTGCGGGCGTTGGCGAAGCTGGAGCAGGTGTTGCCGGAGCGGTTGCGCCGCCGCGTTGCTGCCTTGCATGGCTTCATTGTGCCACTGGCCAGCGCGAGCCCTACGGTGGACGCGGGAACTCTCGCATCTATCGCGGGAGCATGCCGCGATTGCGTGAAGCTGCGATTCGGCTACCAAAGCCGCACTGGCGAGCCCAGCAAGCGGGAAGTGGAACCGCATCGCCTGGTGCACACCGGCCGGCGGTGGTACTTGATTGCCTGGGATCTGCAGCGCAACGACTGGCGAACCTTTCGAGTAGACCGCATCGAGAAGCGCCTCACCAGCGGTGTACGCTTTCCACCGCGCGAGCCACCCGATGGCGATTTCGCCGTCTATGCGTCGCGCAGCGTTGCCTATGCGCCCTATCCTTACCGCGCGCGCGTGAAAGTGGCGGCCAGCGTCGAGATGCTGGCGGAACGCATTCCGGCGTCGGTAGGCATGCTGGAAGCCATCGACCACCAGACTTGCATGCTGCACACGGGAGGCTTTTCGCTGGATTCGCTATCGGTCTGGATGGCCCTGATCGGTTTCGACTTCGAGGTGCAGGACCCGCCCGAGATGGTGGAACGGGTCCGCCAATTGGCAGATCGGTTTCATAGGGCGGCGGGTGGTCCGGCTACCGGCGCAGAGACAGTTCCAACCCCGTGAGACTTTCGCTGATATCGATACCGCGAAACTTCGTCTGCGAGAGAAACTCTTCGAATTCGGTCCTGGTATAAGCGCGCTTGAGTAGCATGAATCGGAAGGTGAGCTTGGTGATGGCCTTATTCACGGGTCCGAGACCCATTCCGTCGACGGCCTCGGAAACCGATTCGCGGGACGCATCCCGGCGCAGATCGATGATGAGGGCGTGCCCGCCCGGCTTGAGCACCCGGTACATCTCCTGCAAGGCTCGAACCGGCTGGGAAAAGTTCTTGAAGGCCGCACGGCACAACAGGAAATCGAAGGTCTTGCCATCGAAAGGCATCGCGGCCGCGTCGCCCTGCCGGAAGTCGACGTCCACTCCAGCCTGGGCAGCGTTGCGGCGAGCGATGGAGACGAATGTGTGACTGATATCGAGACCGCTGACGCCATAGTCGCCCAGTTTCGGCAACTCGATGGCGAAGTACCCTGGACCGGGCGCCACTTCGAGAACCTGTGCGCCGGCCGGAAGGTCCTCGGCCACACGCCGTGCCAATGCCGCGAATTCGTCCATTGATTTGTGCGTGAGCGATGCGTACCAGCGGGCGGTGAACCCCTCCATTCCCATGCCTTTATAAGCTTTTTCGGAAACTGCGCTCGTCATAATTGCTCCTTGATATGAATCTAGCGGCGGAAGCGAAAAGAGCACAGATGGAATCGGCGAGCGCAAGCTGGAAACCGGCGAATGACGCTGAAACCGGCGAATAACGCTAGTTGGCGGTGGGACGCTCCGCCTTGTCTACCGCAATCAGATCGACGGCATCTTTCTTCGATACCAAGCGCAGGCCCATCTGCTGCAGCAGCGCGGCGCTCAGTGAGGGCGCGGAGCCATCGGTTTGCGGAGGAGCTTCCTGGGCCTGTATTTGCAATTCGTCGGGAGCCCACTCCAACTTGTAATCGAACGACCCCTCGAGGCCGCTCCGATCGAGCACCGGCCTGCCCAGCGGCCATGTCAGGGCTCGGTCAAATAATCCAGGGGAGCGTTTTCGCCGGTGATCTGGCGGCGCTGGAAGACGCGAAACAGCGCAGGGGAATCCGGGTGCTTCGCCGGTTGAGCCTTCGTGCCTCCCTTGGCAGCCTCCAGCGCAGACACCTGCATTTCCTTGGTTCATGATGGATGGTCAGGTTGAAGCGATCCTCCAGCAGACTTCGCAACATGGCGCGGAGCTCATTTTTATTCGGAGTGGCCCTCGCCAGCCGCCTTCGCCTCCACATCGTAGCGATCGTCGTCGAGCCACTGGGTCCTCCGGAAATCTGGAAATCGTAGACGTGATAGGCTTCGGCGATCGACAATTTGAGGGTGACGTTCTGGGCGCTCACCCGTCCCGGCAGGGGCTGAATCGAATATCCTCGGGCACCCGGTTTGGCGGGCTTGATCGACGCCACGTCGAAAGACTGCCCGCCAGGCCGCGGTGTCTGCGCCAAACCCGATGCCGCCACCAAGATCGTGACGAATCGTCGAAACCAATGCATTCCATATAGACGAAGATCGGGCCGGTTTTGTGACGAAGTCGGGGGGTTAACGCCCGGCAGGTTCCTTTGCCGGCTCACGGTCGCGGGCAGACCCAGGGTTCGAAAGAGTCCCGAAGACCTGGTCGCACCAGTTCACGGCCTTGAAATAGGCTCCGCGGATCTCTGCGCTTTCCAGGCGAAGGTGGCCGGCATACTCCAATACCTGCGGCCAGTCGCCGCGCTCGTACGCCTGCGCCAGGTGATAGATGATACCGATCGGATCGGTAGCGGGCTGGTTCGACAACAGGGCGTCGCGGATATCCTGGGACAACCGGATGTCGCGCAAAGCTTCGCGCAAAGGGCGGTCAATCATGGCATCGAGCAGGGAGAACATGCCCATGAGGAACAGCTCCGATTTGCGCCCACCCATTCCCGATAGCTGGGCCAGGGACTCGCAAAAATTGGCGCGGATCATGCAGTGCATCGCCAGCGCGTTAGGCTTATCGACGGCCAGGTGCATGAGCAGAACGATGGAGACCCACTTTCGGATCTCCGTTTCGCCCAGGATCACCAGGGCACGGCGGATGGAATCGACCCGCGTTCGCTGGGAGAACAAAGCCGAATTGGCGTAGCGCAACAGCTTGTACGCTACAGAGACTTCCTGGCGGATCAGTTGTTCCAGGTGGGTGAACTCGATCTCGGGCCGTTGAATTTCACTCAGAATGCGCAGGTAATTTAACTTGAAGCCTGGAATCTCCTTGCCTTTGAGCACCACCGGGCGGGCAAAGAAATACCCTTGAAAAAAAGTAAAGCCTATGTCCCGGGCGCGTTCGAACTCGTCCTGCGTTTCCACCTTTTCCGCCAGCAGGCGGGCGCCGCGCGGCGCATATTTCGCCACGATCTTTTGCTGCTCGGCCGGCGATGCCAGACGGAAATCCACCTTAATAAAGTCGGCGATCTCCAGCAGGGGCTGATTCTGGTCGGCCCGGCAGACATCGTCGGCGGCAATCATGTAACCGCGCTCATGCAGGCGGCGGCAGGAAGCCAGCACCTCGGAATCTGCGGGGACGTTCTCCAGCACTTCCACCACTACCGTCTTGGGCGAGAGCACTTCGGCGGCGTCATTGAGCAGGAGATCGCGCGTGAAATTGACGAACGCGAGACCATTGGCCACTACATCGCCAATATCGAATGTGTTTAAGCAATTGCTCAACACCTGCAGACTGGCAACGGTTTCGTCGGCGCCGGTGTACATGTTGACCGGGCTGGAACGATAGAGCAGTTCGTAGCCGTAGATTTCCAATCCGCGATTGAAGATCGGTTGACGCGCGACAAACACGTCCATACCCGTTCTTATCGACGCCGCCTGATCAGAGTTTAAGGGCTGCCCTGTAGTCGGTCCCGACCGGCCCTGGGTCTTTATAGATATGCGATTCGCCATTCTATTCCTGTGTCTGCCCGCCTGCTTCGCTCAGGGCACTCCGGCAGGCGCCTATTTAGCGCACGATCTGGGGGCCGGGTTTCGATATGAGGTGAAATTGGGTCAAACCTCCTACAATTTGCCCGACGCTCCTGGGTACAGTCTCAGGTATGCTTATCGGCCAGTTCGGTGGCTGTCTCTGGAGGCCGGACTCGAACAAATTCCACGACCCCTCGGCTCCAGCGTCTGTTGCCGTTTCCAGAACAACGCCAACGACGAGTTGTTCCTGGCGCCGTTCGGCGCACGATATGTGTGGGAGCCGCAGGGGCAGCGCATACGTTTGTCGGCCGGCGGCGGTGGGGCCTATATGAACCACACCATCGGCAACACGAACGGAGATCTAATGGGCGCTTCGGGATGGGGCGGCCAGTTCGTCGCGGCGGGCGACTATAGCCTCACTCGCTCAGGCCGCTTCCGCGCCGGCTTAACGGCGCGGTACTACTATCTCCTACTGGGCTACCGGACCGGCCGGATCTTGACGGTGGGACCGGACTTCACGTTTTCGTTTCGATAGGGTTTCTAGGGCTTCGTGGGTGACTCCATATAGGTGTAATCGGAGAGCCGGGCATTTTTGAGCTCGAAGTTCACCAGCGAATAGCCTGTGACGAACTCGGGCGTGACCGTCACTTTGCTGTTGGCCAACGCTTCCGGCGACGCCAATCGCTCCGAAAGAAGCCCCCCTCTAAAGCTATTAATGTAGTTACTAATGAACGTCTGCCGCCGGTTGAGAGGCGAAAGCCAAGTCTCGCTGGCATACGGAGCAAAGGTGCCGCTGTCGCCAAGGAGTTGCTTCCAATTCGGCAACGGTCCCGGCACAGCGAGTTCCGTCCATATATACGGTGGAATCTCATCGGGCGATTCACACTCGAACTTCACCCCCGCCTGATGCCAGGGATCCTCTTTGGGGAAGCCTGTGCATCGATATCGCCCCAGGACTGCGGAAGTGCCGACAATCGGGACAGTGGCGGACCGCCCCATGTGCGACAGCGTGACTCCATTCTTTCCGCGTATCGTAACCAGGCCCTCATTCAGGTGTCGGTACAGCTTGAGATCCATCCGCACCGCCAGCCAGGTGGTTCGATCCGATGAGAGCATCGTATACGAATCGAAGTCTTGTTTCTCGAACGTTCGGCCCCGCAATGGTGGGTGCCATTCGTGCCGGTCGCCACCGGCGCCCTCAATCTCAAGTTCCAGTTGCTGTGCCCGGGATCGTTCGCCGGCGGGGACGCCGGAAAGGGTGACCGGCAAGAAGATCGTCTGGGTGTTGATCGACTGGCGCATTCGCGTATCCGGCGGCGCGACCGGGCCTGCTTCCACGTGGGCCGACACGGTGCCGCGCGGTCCCTCGGTACGGGAACGGGCCGCCCACAACGTTGTGACCGGCAGCCACGAGTACGCCGCAGCGGCAAGCGAGGCCGCCACGATTCCGAAGGCACGCGCGCCTATTGTTTTTCGGCGCAAGTACTGCAACAAGATGATCGCGGCGGCAGCGCCGCAGACCCCCAGCACCACTATAGAGGTCCTGACTTCATCGCTCGGAAGCCGCATGATTGGCCGCAGTTGATATGTTCCACTCAGAACGACAATGGCCACCACGATCGCAAGAGCGACCACCATGAACTGCGTGAAGTTGCGGAAGAGCGCGGCCACAGCCAGGGACGGCAGCGTCAGCGCCGCGGCCAGCATCACCTGTTTCCACAGAAGCTGCGGCAGGAACTGTGCGGGCGGGAAGCCCCTCGCCGCCAGAATATAACAGTCCGCTGCAAACGAAGCGACGTGGATGAAGATTGCGGCGAATAACAGCTTCGCGCCAAGGAGCATCGCGCGGCTGTGCGGCCGCGTGATCCAGAACTGGCGGTCGCCCAGCAACGGATCCTGCTCCACCACCAGGCCGAGAAGGCATGCCCAGGCGAACGGTACGATGACGTTCAGCCATCCCTCCATGGAGCCCGGAATGGAATCCGACCGCCAGCGATCCTGCCGCGCCAGTGTGCCTAGCAATAGCAGCGTTAACCCCACCGCCCACGATAGGCGCCGAACGTCTTTTTTGAAAACATGGAGCATCATACGCATGGCGTCACCTCGATCGTTTCATCTGCCGCGCTGACCTCGCCAGCGCCAGGAACATCGCTCGCAGAGACATGCTGCGTGCCACGATTTCCCGCACTCCGGTGAACCGCGCACGGATCTCGGCGTCGCCCTGTCGCGCGTCGAATTGGGAATCGACGAACCGAAACACGACGCCCGCGGCCTCGGGAGTGAGCCAGGCGGCAGGCAATTGCGGCGGGATTGCGGCAGTTGCTTCCAGCGTCACTTCCACTTCCCGAAAGCGTTGACTGAGCGACGCCATCTCTTCCACAAACTCCAGGCGCCCTTCGTTGAGATAGCCGACATGGCTGGCGAAGCTCTCGATCTCCGCCAGATCGTGCGAGGCGAGCAATACGGTGGATTCCGGCGTGCGCTCCAGAATGCTCTCGATGAGTTGCTCGCGCACCAGCACGTCGAGGCCGCTGAATGGCTCGTCGAGAATGATCAGGCGCGGGCGGTACGCGAGCGATGCCGCCAGCGCGGCCTTGACCCGCATGCCGCGCGACAACTTTCCCAGCGGCCGGTCGAGCGGCAGTTCATAGAGCCGCACCAGGTCGTTCAAATCGTGGTCGCGCCTTGCCGGATAAAACGGCTTGCAGTACGACAGGAAATACTTCACCGGCATCCACTCGGGCAACTGCTGGTTCTCCGACACGTACCCGATCTGTGCCAGTTGATCCGACCCCAGGCGGCGCGAATCCACTCCCAGCACCTCGGCGCGCCCCGAGGTGGGCTCCAGAATGTTCATCACGGTCTTGATGGCCGTGCTCTTCCCTGCTCCGCTCGGCCCCACCAGCGCGAAGACCGCGCCTTCGGGAACATCCATGGTCAGGCCGTTGAGCGCCTCCACGCCGCGGAATCGTTTCGCCAGATTCTCGGTAGCCAGCAGTGTGCTCATGCTTCCTCCTTGCGGCGGCCCTGCAGTTTGCGCCAATGCTCGTCGAGCGCGGCGTGCAGGTCTTCCACATTCAAGCCCAACCGCCGTGCTTCCACCACCAGTTGCTCCACCTCCGCGCCCAACAGGCGGCCGCGCTCGGCGCGAGTGGCCGGTGGCGGCTCGCAGACCACCGTCCCAATGCCGGGGCGCACTTCCAGCAGGCCGTCCGCGGTCAACTGCGCGATCACCTTTTGCCCAGTGTTGGGATGGATCTTCATGGCCTTACTGAGAGCGCGCACGGAGGGAAATGGATCGCCCGGCCGAAGTTGGCCAGAGAGCATGGCCTTGCGGGCCGCAAAGGCCACCTGCTCGTGAACCGGGATGCCGGTCTGTAAGATTACCCGGAAAGGCACCACAGGTGTAACATGTCACATGTTACAGCTAATGTCAACAGGAGAATTGGAATGGCGGCTCCAGCCCGTGATAAACTTCCCCCATGGATCACCCGCACGACGTACCGGACGAGCCGCCGCCCTTTCTGGGCACGTGGAAGCGTGTATACACCGCCGTGCTGGTTTACCTGGTAGTGATCATCGCCGCAGCTTATCTATTCGCCCGGATTTATCGATGAGATTACTGGACTGGATCGTCCTTTTTGCTTCCCTGATCTCCATCATTGCCTACGGCCTCTATCGCAGCCGCGGCAGCAACACCGTGGACCGCTACCTGCTGGCCGGCAAGTCGATGCCCTGGTACGCCATGGCGCTCTCCATCATGGCCACGCAGGCCAGCGCCATCACCTTCATCTCCACCACCGGCCAGTCCTACGTGGATGGCATGCGCTTCGTGCAGTCGTACTTCGGACTTCCCATCGCCATGGTGATCATCTGCGCCACGGTGGTCCCGGCCTTCCACCGCGCGAAAGTTTACACGGCTTACGAGTACCTGGAAAAGCGCTTCGATGCCAAGACCCGCGCCCTCGCCAGCGTGATTTTTCTGTGCCAGCGCGGACTGTCCGCCGGCCTCACCATTTACGCTCCCGCCATTGTGCTCTCCATCATTTTGGGATGGCCCGAGCACGTCACCACGTCTCTGATGGGCGCCACCGTCGTGACCTACACGGTGATCGGCGGCATCAAAGCCGTTACGTGGTCGGATGTGCAGCAGATGTGCGTCATCTTCCTGGGCCTGATCGTCGCGCTGGTCACGGTGATCGTTCTGCTGCCGTCGTCGGTGTCTTTTCCCGACGCGGTATTTCTGGCGGGCGCGGCCGGCCGCCTGAATGCCGTCACCACCAACTTCGATTGGAACGACCGCTTCAACATCTGGAGCGGCCTTCTGGGCGGCACATTCCTGTTTCTCTCGTACTTCGGCTGCGACCAGTCGCAGGTGCAGCGCTACCTGACAGGCAAATCCATCGCGCAGAGCCGGCTCGGCCTGCTCTTCAACGCCGTGGCCAAAATTCCGATGCAGTTCTTCATCCTGTTCATCGGCGCCATGGTCTTCGTGTTTTACCTCTTCGTGCAGCCGCCTGTGCTCTTCCAGCACGCCGAACTCGCGCGCATCGAGGCGCGCTCGCGATTTTGCGCCCATACAGGAAGAGCTATCAGCCGCGCCTTCGAACGGCGCCGCGATGCCGCCAACGGGCTGGTGGAAGCGCACCACCGCGGCGATCCACAATCGCGAAAATCGCAGCGTGGAAGAGTACCGCGCCGCGCAAAAAGAGATCGACTCCGTGCGCGCCCGCGCCGCCAAACTGGTGGAACGCTCCGGCGGCGAAAAGGGATTCAGCGACACCAACTACATTTTCCTCTCGTTCGTAACCCGCTACCTGCCGGCGGGCATCGTGGGCCTGGTGATCGCCGTGATCTTCGCGGCCACCATGTCGGCCAGTTCGGGAGAGATCAATTCACTGGCCACGGTGACCGTGGTGGATCTGTACCAGCGCTACTTCCACCGCGCATGCTACCGACCACCACTACCTGATGGCCTCGCGCTTGGCCACGCTATTCTGGGGAATCTACGCCGTGGCCTTTGCGGGTTGGGGCAAGAAACTGGGCTCGCTGATTGTCGCGGTCAACGTGGTGGGATCGTTGTTTTACGGGTCACTGCTGGGCTGCTTCGTGCTGGCGTTCGGCTTCCGCCGTGTAGGCGGCACCGCGACGTTCGTCGGCATGCTGGCGGGGGAGGCCGTGGTTTTCTGGGCATTTTTCAAGAGCCCGATCTCCTACCTTTGGTACAACGTCATCGGCTGCGTGGTAGTGGTAGTGACCGGCCTGCTGATCACTTACCTTTCGCCCGGACCCACTTCCGCCACACCAGATACCCAAGCAGCGCGATAACGCAGGCGATGGTGGCCAGCAGGAGGTAATGGTGGATGTTTTGCTCTACGGCCTCCCATCTCTCACCGAGTAAATATCCGAGGCTTAGGAACGCTGGACACCCAGAGCGCGCCGCCCGAGTATGCGAAGACTGCGAACTGGTGCGGGCGCACCTCGCTCATCCCGGCAGCGTAAGCCGTGAGGTGGCGCACGCCCGGGACAAAGTATCCGAAGGTCAGGCCCCAATGTCCCACCCGCTCGAACCAGGCATGCGCCTTGTGCAGGTGGGCCTCGGTGATGCGCACGTAGCGCCCATAGCGATGAATCAGCTTCATGCCGAAAGTGCGCCCAAGCCAATAGCTGAAAGTGATGCCGCAGGCGCTACCGGCGAAAGCCGCGGCGAAAGCCGCAGCCGGCGCGAAGTGCCCTTTGTAAATCAGATAGCCGCAAAACGTGAGCAGGGTTTCGTCGGGCACCGGCAAGTCCCACGATCCCGAGCACCAGAAGGAAGAAGATGGCGATATAGCCGTACTGCGTGATCCAGGCGAGAACCTGCTGTTCCATTTATGAAGGTGGGCCCGCTTAGACCACCAGTCCGGCGATCTCCACTGGCGTGCGCGCTCCCCCACCACCACAATCCGCTCTCGGTCACGTGATGATGCTGCCGGTCGCGCTCCAGGTCGTAGCCGATCACGGCGTCCTCAGGAATGCGCACATTCTTGTCCAGAATCACGCGCTGCAGTTTCGCGCGCCGGCCGATATCGCAGTTGTCGAGAATGACGCAGCCGTCCACCACGTCGCGCCCGAATGCACGCGCACACCGCGGCCCAACACCGAATTGCGCACCATGCCGCCGGAAAGGATGCAGCCGCCGGAAACGATCGAGTCGATCGCCTGTCCGCGGCGGTTCTCCTCGTCGAAGGTGAATTTCGCCGGCGGATCGGGATAACTGGTGGTGCGCAGCGGCCACTCGCGGTTGTAGAGATTCAGCGCGGGATGCACGGACCGCAGATCCATATTGGCCTCGTAATACGCGTCGATGGTCCCCACGTCGCGCCAGTAAGGTTGCGGCAGTCGGTGGGCTCGCCGGGAATGCGGTTGGTCTGGAAATCGTAAGCGTACATCTCTGATTTGCCGGCCAGCTTGGGCAGAATATCGCGGCCGAAATCGTGGCTGCTGTTGGGCTCCGCTGCGTCGTCATGCAGCAGGCGCAAGAGGGTGCGCGTGGAGAAAACATAGTTGCCCATGGAGGCGTAGACGCGGCTGTCATCGCCGGGCATGGTAGGCGCATCCGGATTCTTCTCGTGGAAGGCCAGAATGTGGCCGTCTTCGGAGGTCTCGATTACACCGAACTCGACAGGCGTGCTTGCGGTCCACGGGAATCGCCGCCACCGTCACCTCGGCGCTCTTCTGCACGTGAAACTCGATCATGTTGGTGATGTTCATGCGATAAATATGATCGCCACCGAAGATCGCCACTACGTGCGGGTCGGACTGCTCCACCAGGTTGATGTTCTGGTAGATGGCATCGGCCGTGCCCTGATACCAGGTCTCACCGGGCGAGCGCATCTGGGCCGGCACGGGAATCACGAACTGGGATTTGAGCAGGCTGCCGAACTGCCAGCCTTCGCTCAGGTGCTGCAGCAGCGACTGGCTGCGGAATTGCGTCGAGCACATAGATGGAATAGATTCCGGAGTTGATGAAGTTACTCAACACGAAATCGATGATGCGATATTTTCCGCCAAAAGGAACGGCCGGCTTGGCCCGCTCCTTCGTCAGGGGGTACAAGCGGGTACCCTTGCCACCCGCCAGTACAATTCCCAGAACGCGTATGCGCATAGGTTTCGACCAAGTCTATTGTGGCATACCGCGCGAGCAGCTTACTTAAATCCTGAGAGCATGGATACAGTTACCGCCGTACCGGCCCGGCTAAGATAAGGATGGAGACCCAAATTTGAAAAAGTGGCTGTTTTTGCTGCTCGCCATCGTGGGAGCAGTGGTGGTGTGGGGGGTGCTGCGCAAGAACGCGCCGGCCAAAGTGACGTTCGCCAAAGTCAAACGGCAGGAACTGGTAAGCACGCTCGCCACCAACGGCAAGGCAGAGCCCATTGAATGGGAGCCGGTGCGCGCCGAAACCGCCGGGCTCGTTACTAAACTTGCCGTGCAGGAAGGCCAGATCGTCGCCAAGGGCGCAGTGCTGGCTGAGATGACCGAGCCCTCGCTGCAGGCTGATATCGACGCCGCGCAGTCCAAAGTCGCGGAAGCCGGCGCCAACCTCGCGGCCCTGCAGGAAGGTGGGCGCCCTTCCGATCTTACCGATATCGAGAACAGTCTCACCCACGCGCGTTTCAACCTTGAAAAGGAGCAGAAGGAACTAGCCGCCCTGCAGCGATTGCAGAAGAACCAGGCTGCGACTGCGTTCGAAGTCCAGGCGGAGACCGACAAAATCCACCAGATCGAAATCGAAATTGCGGGTCTGCAGAAGCGCCGCACTTCGCTGGTAGCTCATCCCGAGATCGATGCCGCCAAGGCTCGTCTGGAGGATGCCGAAGGCGCGCTGAAGCTGGCGCGGCAGCGCGCCGCGCAACGCGTGGTTCACGCCTCCATGGCCGGCGAAGTCTACGGCCTGGCGATCCGTCAAGGCGCCTACCTCAACGTGGGCGATCTGGTGGCCAACATCGGACGGCTCGACCGGCTGCGCGTGCGCGTCTACGTGGACGAACCGCTGCTCGGCCGGGTGGCCGAAGGCGAACCTGTCACGATTCGATGGGAAGCGCTACCCGGCAAGCAGTGGCAGGGCACAGTAGCGCGCAAGCCCACCGCCATCCAGGCGCTCGGCATGCGACAAGTGGGAGAAGTGATCTGCATCATCGAGAATCCCGGCCGCGACCTGATACCCGGCACGAATGTGGATGCCGAGATCCGCACCGCGGTGGTCCCCGATGCGCTCGTCATACCAAAGGAAGCCCTCCGCCACAATGAGGGCGGAGACTACGTCCTGCTCCGGCAGGGCGACACGGTGGAGCGGCGCGCCGTCAAAACGGGCAACTCGACGGTAGTGCTGGTGCAGGTGGTAGAAGGACTCAGCGAAGGCGATGAAGTGGCGCTTCCGACCGAGGCTCCGCTCAAACCCGGCGATCGCGTGCAGTAACCCGCCGTTCAAAACCCCGTAGGACGCTCCGCCATCACGTTGAACGACCGTTCCAGCGCCATCCCCACTCGTCCCAACGTGCCCTCATCGAACAATCGTCCGATCAGCGTGACGCCGTGCGGCACTCGGCGAGGCGGTTTGAATTTCGGCAGCGGATGCGCCGGGTCTGGCGCCCAATCACTGCGCGCTTCCGACACTTCCACGAAGCCCGCGCGCAGCGTGAGCGACGGATGGCCCGTGAAATTGCTGATGGTTAGCATCTCATCGCGCAGCGAGGGCACCAGCAGCAGATCCACTTGCGAAAAGATGCGCGCCATTTCGTTCGCCACTTTGCGGCGGAGCCGATCGGATTGCACGAAATCCACCGCCGAGAGGAATCGCGCCTGCCGGAACAAATTGGGCCACGCGTCGGGCACCTGCGCCTTCAATTGATTCACTCCGCCGCTCAACGTCAATTCCTCGAATGCCGCCGCGGCTTCCGCGAATAGAATGAGGTCGAGCGAGTCGTACGGCCAGTCGGGCAGCGTCACCTCCACCGGCATCATCCCCAACTTCCGCACCGTCTCGAGCGCGGCTCGATCCACGTCCGTGGCGGGATCTTCCTTCATCCAGCTTGCGAAGTAGCCGACGCGCAGCCCAGGCACGGGCGCACTCGCATCGAAGTCGAGCCTGCTGGGCACGCTCGAAAGGTCGCCCGGATCGAGGCCTGAGATCGCTTGCAGCACCAGCAAACCGTCTTCCACGCCGCGCGTCATGGGCCCGAGTTTATCCAACGACCAGCAAAGCGTCATGGCGCCGGTGCGCGGCACGCGCCCGTAAGTGGGACGCAGCCCCGTGATGCCGCAGCGCATCGATGGACTGACGATGCTGCCGCCCGTTTCACTGCCGATCGAGAAGCCGACCAATCCCGCCGACGTGGCAGCGCCCGGTCCCGCGCTCGATCCGGACGCGCCTTCTTCCAGCAGCCACGGGTTCACCGTCTGCCCGCCGAACCAAACGTCGTTGAGCGCCAGCGCGCCCAGACTGAGCTTTGCCACCAGCACCGCACCCGCATCGTTCAGACGCTGGACCACCGCCGCATTAGCCGTGGGTACGCGATCGCGGTAGGGCTCGGCGCCATACGTCGTCGCGATGCCGGCCGTATCCAGCAGATCCTTGCCGCCCCAGGGAATTCCGTGCAGCGGACCTCGATACTTGCCCGCCGCGATTTCCTGATCGGCCTTGCGGGCTTGCGCCAGTGCCAGATCGCGCGTGAGCGTGATTACGCAGCGGAGCTTCGGATCGAAGCGTTGCAGCCGCTCCAGGTAGATGTTGGTGAGCCGTTCCGACGTGAGCTTGCGCGACTCGACCCAGCGCGAAAGCTGCGCCAGTGGGGCGAACGCGATGTCTACATCGTTCGCCGGCAGCGGACCCGGGTCGTTCTTACTACGCACAAAGCGGTCGTGATCCGGGCCGGCTTTCTGGCCGGGCAGCACGGGGTCCCACTTCGAATAGGGCGCCACAGCGGGCTCAATCGCGACTTTGCGCGGACCGGTCCTGCGTTCATATACCGGCGCCATCGCCTTGCGCCAGTTGCCCGCTGCTTCGGCGCGGTCGGGACCGGTCATCTTGACCTGCACCAACTTCTCCGCCTCCGCGAACGTGGAAGGCGACACCTCGGGCCCAACCTCAGGCGCGGTGCCGAATGCGGGTGGTGCTCCGGGCGGCAACTCGCTCGTCGTCGGCGGCGAATTGCGGCAAGCAGTGGCAGCGCTGAGCAGCGCCAGGGATGATTGGGTGAAAAATTTTCTGCGCGAATTCACGGCGGAGTTATTTTAGCAGCCGCGGACACTACTGTTCCGGATTGCGAGGGAAATTCCAGAATGGCAGACGGACGCCGCGGATGAAAACCTGATCCGCGCGAATAGCAAACGCCGCATCGAAGCCTAGCGCGGCGCCGGACGTCACGAAATCGTCCTGGTCCACGCCGTCGCCCGAAACGCCCAGACCGCCGATCAACTGGCCATTCCGATACAGCGGCGTCGATCCGGGAAAGAAGACGATGCCGGATTGGTTCGGATTGGGCGGTTGATGGCCCTGCGTGCAGGGGTTGGCAATGTCTTCCAGGTACATCGGATAAAACGGACCGGGGAGGGTGTTCCAGATGCCCGAAGGGAAGTAGATCTGGCCACCGAATCCGATGGTCCGATTCGTCACCGCAGTCCCGGCCGGCACGCCAGGGAGATCGCGAGGATCGCGATTGGGCCCAGAGAAGTACACCACATTGCGCGCCTTGGTGATGGCCACATCGATGGAGAAGACGGTGGAATCCGTCATGCGGTAGAGGCCGAGGATGTTGCCCTCCAGGTCGGCCACCGAGATCACCATTTTGGCGCGCGATCCATCGGGCAGGCGGATGGCGGCGCGCGTGAGGTTCGCCGTGGCGATGGCATTTTGGATGATGCCCGTGACATCGGCTGTACTCATGGTCGCGCTGGCAAGGGGACCCACCAACCAACCCTCCGGCACGGGGTTCCCGTTGAGCGGCCCGGCCAGGAAACTCCCGCCCGGCGCCGCCGCAGGCTGCAGACCGGCGGGCGGAGGACCGAGAGTATTGTGGACCACGTCGTTAATAAAAGGAAGCTGGAAGCCGTTGACGTACACAGCGCCGGGAGCCGGCAGCGGCAGCGACACGAAGAGTCCGGTTGTGGCCGATCCCGCGGCGGCGACGTACTCGTCAACATCGTCGCTGGCCAGGCCCGCCACGCCGATGCCCCCGATTACCGTACTGCCGTTGCGGTACAAGGCGAGCCCGCCAGGGACGGTTGCGATGCCCTGGCTGTAGCTGACGCCATCGGAGGCGAGCGGTTGGGGCACGGCCTGTCCCTGTAGAAACGTCGTATTGAAATTGCATCCGCGATTGGTGTTCTCGATGCCGTAAAGTGGGCCCGACGGCTGATTCGGAATCCCCTCGGGAAAATTGACGCGGCTGATCGATCTGACCGTCCGCGACGAAAGTGGCGTCTGCTGATTGCTGAAGAACGCGCCTGTGCGGGCCAGCGCCAGGGCCTTCTCAATCGCGGCAGCGGTGGCGGAAGGCCGCGCATAAATCGCCAGCCGGTTGCCTGCACGATCCACGATTGCGATCGCGAGCCCATCGCCCGCGGCGATGCCCGCCGTGGTCAACGCCAGAGCCTGAACCTCAGCGGCAGTCAGTTGCGTGGAATCGGCGGGGGCTGCGGCGGGCAGCGTGGCACCATTGCTGGCCGCGCCGCCCGAGAGCGCCACGATGCCGAGGAAGCCTCCGCCCGCGCCAGCCGGCAATGTGAACTGCGCATTGCCGTCGTCGATGGCTGTGGTATCAGCCGCGGTCGCGCCGGCGAGCACTTGCACGTCGGCGCCGAACCCCGAACCTTGGAGAATGAGCACCTCACCGCGCTGCGCCGGAGAGTCATCGGTCACCAGGGAAAGATCGGAGGCGTGCAGCACCACGGCGCGCACCACTCCGTTTTGCAACTGCGTAGTGATGGTGGGCTGAGCACCCACCGTAAACGAAAAGAGCAGCAAGATGGGGGAGAGCCGCATCACTTGCCACCTCGCGGAGCTTCATTGCTGACCGTATAAACCTTGCGCTCCGGCAGGCGCAGATATAACCGCTCCATCGTTTCCAGTGGTAGCGGCCCCGCGCCGCGACGCCCGAACACCGCGAGTTGATTCCCACTCTCATCCACCGCCCGATCGCGGTCGAGTCCCTTCGATAGCGCAATGGCGTCGCCCCTGGTTTTGAACGTCGCGATCAATTCGGGTTCGGGCACCGGGCTGAATCCCCAGATCCCTTCGGTCCGATTGGGCGCCGTCAACTGCAGCACGCGCAGTCCGTTCCTGCCGTCCGCGACGTACGCGAACAGGCTCGCGTTCGTCATCCCGATCCTCACTGCCCACGTGTCGTTGATCGCGCCGCCGGCATTGAAGAATCGCGGTTCGCCCGGATGCTCGGGCCGCTCCACATCCACAATCGCAAGGCCCTGCTTGCCCGCCGCCACATACGCGAACGTCCGGGCCACATAGATGTCGCGCGCCTGCGCGATGGCGACCGACGCCATCACGGTGGGCTTGCGAACGTCTGTGATGTCGACCACCTTCATCCCTTCGGCGTCGCAGACGAAGGCATAACGGAACTGGATGGCGATGTGGCCCGCGCCCTTCAGCGGAATTTCCACCACCACGTCCGGCTTCATGGGATCGGCGATGTTGACGATCACCATTCCTCGATCGCACGAGACGTATGCGTAATTGCCCGCCGTCACTACAAAACTCGCGCCGTTCAGCACACCATTCGGATTAAACGCCAGAGCGCGCTTCAGGAAGTTGTTGCGCGGGTCGCCGTCCAAGAGCGTGGCCGCGTTGATCAGGATCAACCCCTCCTGCGCATCCGCCACATACAGGTACCCGTAAAGCGGATGGATCGGGCGCTCTTCGTTTTCCGGATTGCGCCGCCGGGCCGGGTCCACACCCAGCGTGGTGGGCGACGCGATCCAGCGCGCATCTCTGGTCTTCACGTAGAAGCGCTGGCCCAGCGGCGATACCGGCGCGCTGACGATCCGTTCCGCGAAGCCTTTGTTATCGATGTTGGCGACATCGTAGACCTCGACGCCGTCGCGGCCCTTGGCGGCATACAGATACTCGCCGCGCAGTTGCAGGCTCAGCGTGTTGCCGCCGTGCTCATAGGCCTCGGTCAGTTCCCGCTTTTTTTCGAATGCCGTATATCTTTCCGGGTACGCCAGCTTATGCAGATAGCTTCCGATCACGGCCTGCGGCTCGTCATGTTCGGTCACAGCCACGGCCTGGAAACCCTCGCGGCCTTCGCCAACATAAGCGTAGCGGCCAATGAAGTTGACGAAGTTCGTGCCCTGCAGCAGCAGTTGCGCCATCCACGCGTTGTTATCGTTGTCGCGCGAGATGTGGCAATCGGCGCAGGTCTTGGTCTCCTTCGTGCGCACGGTGTGCGGGTAATGTGGATTGAAAGCCTGCCCGTTATAGCCTTCGCTGGAGATAGTCTGCTCCTGGTGGTAGATCCATTCGCGATTGGCGTTCTGCGAACTCACCATCACGGCGCTGGATGAGCGCACCGGAACAATCCGATGGTTCTTCGCGGTGCTATCCAGGCCCAGCATGAAGACGTCGTCGCGCAGCACCTGGAAGTTGTAGGTGGTAAAGTTGCGCGTGGTCACGTCGCCCTCATTGTGCAACGAAGGCCGGTTGGCGTTTGCCTTCATGGAGAGATGGCAGCCGAAACAACTGGTCATCCACGATGTGTGGCAGGTGTAGCACGACATCTTCTCGTTGGAATGCGCCAGGTTCCCCGCCCCAGCCTCGCCCCATGTGCTGCCGTCGCGCTGGATGGTCTTCGCCAGCCGCGCCTTCTCGTTGTAATTGGGCGAGCCGGGCGTGATGGAGTCGAGCACCTGCGACACCTTCCACTCCACGTCGGCATCCATCATCGAACGCTGCACCAGCGCGCCGTCTACCCACTCGAAGCGGCGTGTGCCGAACGGCGTGCGCAATGCCGCGAGATTCGTTCCGCCGGCAGGCGCCGCCGAATTCGACGTCTTCAGAGTGGCGCGCGATTGCACGGTGCCGTGGCAATCGGCGCAATCGATCTCCACCGCTGCACGCGGCTCTCCGTACAGACTGCCATTGCCGTGGCTATCCTGCTCGAAGTGGCAATCCACGCACTGCATACCCTTATCGAGATGAATATCGCTCAACTGCACGGCCTTCTGAAATTTCTGCGGGTCTTTGAAATCCGCCGTGCCGCCGTCCTTGTCGAGCCAATTGCCGTGGCGATCGTGCTTGAACACCGCGCGATAGATCCAACCGTGGCCGTTGAAATCGGCGAACTGCGTCTGCTGGTTCTTGGAATTGAGGTCCCGAACATTACGCAGGAACTGCGGGTCCGACCAGTTCCCCTTCAACGAGGCCGACTCGGGATTCCGTGCCAGCGATTTCGCCGTGTCCTCCGGCTTCCACTGCTTCGTTTTCGCCGGATACAAGGCCGCGCCATCGGTCTCGTTGTCCCACCAGGTATAGCCATAGTATTGCGAAGCGAAGGACGTGCCGGGATGCATGTGACACGTCACGCACTGGCTGGAAGGAATAGACCGCGTGAGGCGATGCTGAATCGGGTGGCCCTCTTCGTTTTTCGGAATGGTGGGATCGGCGGTCATGCTATAGCCCAGATGCCCGGCCGCGGCGTATCGGCCGGCATGCGCGGGGTCGCGATCGTTGGCGTAGATCACGTGACACGCCGTGCACCCGGAAGAGCGGTAATCGCCGGGCTGATCGTTGGTTCCCAGGAAATACAGAATCGGATCGAGCAGGCGCGTGCGCTGCAACCCTTGAAACACGGGGTCGGTGCGTGTCAAGGTGCCGAAGCCGCGATTGCTCAAGCGATCGTCTCCCCGCTCGAAAACGCGCAGCGTGTTGCCTGGCTGCGTGGCCTCATATTGCGGCAGCGGCCAGAGTTCCGGCAACTTCGCCTGATACTTCATCTGGTCGGCAGTGGGAGGCGGCGCCGTCCGTAGTTTCTGCGCGAGGCCCTGGGCATTGTAGCTTTCGCCAAACAGCGGGCGTTTCAACGGAAACGCGCCGTTATTATAGAGCGCGGCGCCCCACAGAAACGCCCCGTGGCTCATCATACTTGTGCGCACTTTGTCGACGATGGGCGCGTGGCACGATGCCGATCCGCAACTCCGGTCGGCGATGCGCAGATCGCCCGGGTTGCGGAAGCGCACAAATTCGGGACTCTCCTGATTGAGCAACGCATAGCTGCGCACCGGGTTGGCGCTCGATTGCCAAAACAGCGGATGCCGCGCCTGCACGTGTCCCTTGAGCTTGTCCGTAGTCTCTGCATTGCCGCCGTGGCAATCCGTGCAGCCCAGGTGGACGGCCGGCGACGTGTGCATCGGTTCGATCCCGACGTGGCATTTTGCGGACTGGCAGCCGGCACTTTTGGCCGCAGCCTGGTCCACGGTCTGCCGGAGCAGATCGGCCGGCCATAGCGATGTCACCAGCAGAAGGGATAGGATGAGCGCTCGCATCAGAACACCATCCTTAGATTGACAAACCCCGAGAACAAAACCCGCCCCGTGTAAATATCCTTGAAACCTCCGCCCGGAACCAGGGCGCTGTAACCCACCGTCACCGTGATGTTGTCGTTGAGTAGCGGCCGGTACTGCAGGCCGACCCCGGAATCCACTCCGATGTCGTGCCGAATGTGCGGCTGAAAGAGCAGCGTCTCCAACACGGTGGTCCGGTCAAACCGCGCCCAGTTTACGTCGACCGTGGAGCGCAGCTTGGGAGTAATCCTGGCGTCGAACCCACCGTTAAACAGCAGGATTCCCGGGTTATCGAAATTCGCCTGACCTTCGAACTGTCCGGCGCGCATCGAGGGGATCAGGCTGTTCGGACCGAACAGCAACAGGCCCGTCCCGGTAAGCGGAATGGGCGTCCGATTGAGAAAGTTGATGCCACCTCCTTCAAAGGCATTGTTGATCAGCCCGCGATCTGCCAGCGCCGGATTGCCCAGAAAGCCGCCGCCCGCGAATTGTTGGTTGGGCACAATGGCGTCGAAGCCCGTGGCCTGACCGCTGGTAAGATCGCGCTCGCCCGAACTGTACAGGCCCGAGATCTTCCACGTCATCCAGTCCTTCTCATACGCCAGTTCGACCGCGCCGAATTGTGCGTTGATGTGCTGGGCATTCCGGCTGAACGGAGTGGGCGGAATCTGGTTGAAATCGTCGCGCCCGAAGGCCTGATAAAACGCGTTGGTCACGTTGATGCGGCGAATGTGGCCGCTCCCGGCGACGCCGGCATAGGCCGCGCGGACCTTGTGTGGCTGGATCGTGCCGATAGGCGCGGGCCGCACCAGGAAGCCGTTCTTATCGATCAGAAAAGTGGGTTGATCGTTGTTGTACAAGAGGCTGAAGTTCAGCGTGTAGCCCTTGACGAGAAAATCACTCCAGAACAGGTTGGCCGCGTAGACGGATTGGTTGCGGCGCCGCCATCGGTTCAGGCCGCTGTTGGCGTCCTTCTCCAGCATGTTGAAGTAGGCCAGGTTGTATTGGAAGACGTTGTTCTTGAGCGTGCCGAAGAGGCGCACTCCCGGTTGCTCATCGGAGAAAATGAAGCCCCGGAAATCGCTGGTGAATCGCTGGACACCCAGGCGCAGCGAGGTGAAATCGAAATAGGCACTGCCCGTGTCATCCGTCTGTTTTTGGGTCTGGAACGCCTCGCGGCTGTTGGTGAAGAGGCGCTTTTCAAAAAACGCCTCCTGCATGCCGATGCTGGTATCGGTGCGACGAAATCCATTGGCTACGTCGATGGAGGTCAGGCCGTTTTCGCGCGCCAGCGTGTAATTGATGTTGAACTCGGGCGTGATGCGAAGTTCCCAATCGATGGGCCGGAAGCCGGCATCGCCGCGAAAGAGGTCGAAGCTCACGCGGAAGTTCTGATCGGTAGCGAACTGCTCGCCTCTACCGAAAAATCCCGTCTCGTTGGGACTGGCAGTGCTCGCGCCCGTGGGCACGGGAATGCGCACACTCGATACCAGGGTCTCGCTCGAGCCCATGAAATCGAAAAAGATGCGCCGGCCAAAAAGCGGATAGTCGCCTTTGATGGTATTGCGGTTGAATGGATCCCAGAAGCTCGACCCGGCGAAGATGGCGTCCAGGTCTTTGTTGTCGTAGCGGCGCCACGGGGCTGCGGGAAAGATCTTCCAACGATTCGGAATGGCCGTGGCCTGCGTCTGCGGCGTGGGAACGCTCGCCGCAGCAATCGTGACGGGCGGCTTCGGAAGGACCCGAATCCACATTTCGTCGAGGTTCTCGGCGGGCGTGACGGAACCTCGCATTAAGGGACGTAGACGATCTTCCGATTGCGGCAGGTCCGGCATATGCGGACCAAAGGTGACTGGCGAAATGACCGTCTCGGGCCGCGCGGCGCCGGGGCGAGGCAAACGACGAAGCGGCTCTTCCGCAGCCGGCACAGTGCGATCGGGCTGTCGCCCTTTGCGGGGCAGAATCGCCTGCTGAGCTAGAAGTTGGCTGGCCAAGAGTAGTGGGAGAGACCAAGCGCCGGCGCGATTCATCTGGACGCCTGGCATCTTCATGCTGTCGCGAGCCCTCATCCGCTATTCCGCCGCCGCTTTGAACTTCGCTACAAAGTCGCTAGGCTTGTACGTCGACGGATGCTCCAGGTAGGTGTACAGCGCGGTGACTGCCTGCTGCTTCCCCGTGCGCCCCTGCGACGCCGAGAGCGAATCGAGAGCCATGGTTGCCTGCTCCGCGGCATTCACTCCGGAATCGGCGATGCGCTGGATGCCGGCGTTCAACGCCTGCACCATCGCCTGAGTCCAGGCCATGTTGAAATCCTGCGCTACGAACTTCGCGGTCAGCGTATCGGCGATCCGCTGCACGGCCTGGGCCGCCTGTTCTATGCCTGGGCCGTCGGTCAACCGGTTCGCCACCAGCCCATCCAGACGCGACATGGAGTTTTCGAACGCCGCCCGCTGATCGGGCGCGGCCTGCGCCACCAGTGTGCGCAGCACTTCGAATCGCGCCAGGTTCACCTGCAAACTGCCCGGCTTGCGCGCGCCGTAGCCACGTTGAATCCGCCAGCTATCGGCGCGCAAATCGTGATGGCACTGATAGCATTCCAGGTCGGAGAACTCGGGCCAGGTTTTTTCTGCATGCGCCGCCAACAGCCGCATGCCTTCCGCCAGCGCCGTGCTTTGCCCCACTGCCCAAGCCCGAACTCGCGGCAACGTGTTGCCGGTCGACGGCTTGGTTTCCCGATGATGCGACGGCTGCGCGAACGTGAATGTATCGAGCTCAAACGCCAGATCGGGATGGCCCGCCGCGATCAACTCGTGGTCCACTACACGATCGCCCGAGCCCAAGTGACAGCTCAGGCAACCCCTGGCGCGAGTCTCCAGGTTTTTGGTGTCCGCCATTCCGCGGCTCACACTCTCGGCGTGCGAGTTGGGTTGGATGTGGCTGCCCAACCAATCGCCCGCGGGACCATGGCAAGCTTCACACGCCACGCCGTCGGAGAGCGATTTCGCGGGCGAGCCCACCACGTGGCATACTGTGCACCGCTTGTCGGTGGAAGCATCCGTGATCTTGAGAATCTCAGCCATGCGCTTCGCGCGCGGCTCGGTGAGTTTCTTGTGCGCGAGAGAATGTTTGTCTTCCACCGACCATGTTTTGAACTCGTTTCCCAGGATGCGGCTCTGGCTTTCCGGCAGAGTGGAGGCGCCGCCGTGGCAATTGGAAGACTGGCACCCTCCGGCCCCTACGATCGTATGCGACAGCGTCTGGGGCCAGGCCATAACGGCAACAGTGAGAAAGAACAGAGCGCGTCTCATATAGTCGTCATCGTTTCACGAGCAGCACCACCGCAAGGGCAATCGCCAGCAGAACGGCAATCGCAATCGCCGAGTACAAACCCCAAGGTCTACTGGCCGGTTTTTCTTCGGGAGCATTCCCCAAAGGAAGCCCGCAGCCTCCACAAATGGTCGCGGACGGCGCATTGCCAAAGGTGCACGAGGGACAATATCGAAACCGCGGCGTCACCACGCCGGACACTGCCGGGGGCTTCACGCCCGAAAGCGCCGGCGGCGCCTTCGCTCCCGCTGCCGGCTTCGGAGGCGGCTGCAACATGGATTCAGGGCGTTTGAACGCGCGTGTCTTCTGGTCGTCAGGCGCCAGCGGCGTGGAGGCAGGCCGGTGCAGCACCTGCGTTTTCTCGCCTTCCCCGGCTCCGCCGGTTCGCGGAGCGGGACTGGGAGGAGTTTGCGGCGAAGGAGCGGGAGGGGCCGTAGCCGCTAGTTCCAGCGTGATCCGGCAAAGCGCGAGGGCCTGCCTCAGTTCGCCGGCACTCTGAAAGCGAGCCTCCGGCGCCTTCTCCATCGCCTTATTCAGCAGGAACTCCAGGCCTTCCGGCGCGCCGGGAACGAGTTCACTCAGCTTGGGCGGAACTTCGAAGACGATCGCACTCACCACTTGCGCCAGACTACGCTCGCGCGCGGAGAACGGGTGACGGCCCGAAGCCAGTTGATAGAACACGATGCCTGCCGAAAAGACGTCGGCAGCCGAGGTGCAGCGGGCGCCCCTGATTTGCTCGGGCGACATGTAGTTGAGCGTGCCCAGCGTAGTGCCGGCTTTGGTCAACTCCGAGGCCGAGACGCGGGCCATTCCGAAATCGAGCAACCGCACCCGGCCGGAATCCTCCAGAAAGATGTTGGCCGGTTTGATGTCGCGATGCACCAGATGGCGCTCATGCGCGAACTGTAGACCATCAGAAACTTGCTCCATGATGGAGAGCTTTTCCGGCCAAGTGAATTGGCGACCCGACGCCAGCACGTTGCTGAGATCGCTGCCCACCAGCAGGTCCATCACCTGGTACAGCACGCCGTCGGCCTCGCCTGCATCGTAGACCCGGACTAAGTTGGGGTGATCGAGGGTGCGGCAGATTTCGGCTTCCCGATTGAAACGCTCCCGCATTTCAGCCGAAAGCCCCACCACCGCAATGGACTTCAACGCCAACAGCCGTCCATCCGGGGACTTCACTTTGAACAACGGCCGCGGGCCGCGGTGCAACTCCTCCACTACCTGATATGGCCCGATCTTCGTCATTGGCCCTCACCTTGGTATTCCAACAGCACGGCGGTAATATTGTCGGGTCCGCCGAACTGGTTGGCGCAGGCGATCAGCCGCTCCACCTTCTCCTGCAAGCTTCCGGACTCCGACAAAATGCTCACCAGTATTGCATCACTTACTGGCCCGTACAAGCCATCAGAGCACATTAGCAATTGATCGCCAGGGAGCAGATTCTCCGTGTGAATGCGGATCAAAACCTGTTCATTCGTGCCCACTGCCATGGTAAGCACGTTGCGATTCGGCATGGAGAGCACACGCTCTTCGCTGAGTCCCAGGTTGGTGCGTAACTCGTTGGCGAAATTCTGGTCGTAAGTCACCTGCCGCAGCGCTCCATTTCGAAACACATAGCCGCGGCTATCGCCCACGTTGGCCACCAAGATCCGCGGCAACTCCCAAATGGCCAGCACGATGGTTGAGCCCATGCCCTTGCACTCCCGCCGTTCGCGCGCCACTTCCAGCGCGCGACGATTGGCCGCGCGGATGGCTTCCTTCGCCAGATCTTCCATCGATAGTCCGGCCTCGGGGACCTTCAGGTACTTCGCCACCATTTCGACGGTGATCGCGGAGCAGACTTCGCCGCAATTCTCGCCGCCCATGCCATCGGCCAGGATGGCAGCGTTCAGCGCCGCTTCGAGCGACCAGGCGTCCTCATTGTTTTCGCGCCTGCATCCCGGATGCGTGGCGCCGAAGGCCAGCATTCGCCCGCTCATTGCGCGCCTCCCCTGATGACTTGCGTGGACCGGCGAGTGTCCCTTTCCAGATCGCGATTGTGATACAGATGGCATGTGGAGCAGCGATCCAGGCCCGCCTCACTCTCCTGGTGACAGGGCAGGCAAGATTGGATCGCAGGGATCAGAACATCGGCGGTCCTGGCACTGGAGCGCGCCGAAACGTGGCAAGACTCGCACTCCACCGCGCGATGCGCACGATGACTGAATTCACCGCGCTGCAGCCACTGCTCCCCCTCAGGCTTGTCCGCAGCATAGCTGCCGCGGATGCGATTCACTTTGCCGACCGCAGGAAACGATCCGTTCATGCCGGCGTACTCATGGCAGTAATTGCATTTCCGCTGGAAGAGAAACGACTCCGAATCGCGCACCACGCGATCCAGCCACGCGGCCGCATTGGGCTGGGGATCGGTTTCGTTGCCTAAAGGCTTACGAACGATCGCCGGATCGGCGGCCATCGCCTGGCGGTAGGTGTCGAGAATGAATTGATGCGTGGTCTGCGGATCTTTGGTGTGCGGCGCTGCCGCGGGGGCTGGGAGCACTCCGTAGACGTCGAATTCCAATTCGCGCGCATGGCAGGAACGGCAGCTCTGCTCGAAAGTCACCGCTATCGGATCGCCGGTGGGCGATGCAGGATCGATGCGGTGGCAATCGGTGCACTGCATCGGGAGCTTCATGTTGCGGATGACGGTGGGCTTGGCCGGCATGTGGATGGCGTGGTTCAGCCGGATGGGCCGAAGGTCCGGGCGCGAGATCGCTGGGAATTCGGGATGCTTGCCGGCACGAAACGCGCTGATGTTCGCTGCCGCCAATTGCACTTCGCGTGCGTGCGACTTCAGGTCGCGATGGCAGCGCGTGCAGTTGCCATTCGCCACCGATGACAGCGACGGGCTTCCGCGATGTTCCGCGTGGCATTCCGCGCATCGCGGAGCCGCATCGAGATGCGCTGTGTCTATGGTCTTAGCGGGGTGAGCCGAGCCATCGTGGCAAGTCTTGCACGCGGCGTCGGGGACCGTGGAGAACGACTGCGAGTGGCAAACTTCGCAGCGCTCCTGAAACATGGCGTGCGCGGGCGATAGCGGTCCCGGCAAGATAGCCTTCTTACCGCCTCCGATTCCCAGCACCATCGGAATACAAGCCAACAGCGCAGCCGCCACTGCAATCCAGGTGATTCTTCGTCGCAACAAAGTGAGGAAGGCGGGCCGCTTCAGGTAGTTCAAGTTGAGCCGCTGCGCCGCGCTTTTGGTGTCGCGTGTACGGCGCTGATATTCGAGAGGCCCTTCTTCCTTCGGCATATCAGTATCTCAACGCGAGCACCGCATGCAGCGCGGCCAGCACCAGCAGAGCAAAGGAAAGGGGCACGTGAACAAACAGCCACCCGTGTAACCACAGGTGCATACGGCGCTGCACCAGCAACTGGCGCCGTTCTTCCAGGATCTCTTCCAGATCACGCAGCACGTTATGCGCGGCAATCGGCATGATGGTGCGCAAATGGCCGAAGTAAGCCGACACGGCATCGGCGCTGGCGTATAACCGCAATGACAAGGCTGCCGGTTGTTCGAACAGGTACGGACGCATCTCCTGCAGGTAATGCGCGCGAAATGCCGTGCGGGCGCCTTCCGCCAGTTCGATCTGCGGCGAAGCTTTGCGCTTCAACGCCACGGCTCGCACTTTTTCACCCGCACTCTTCTTCTGATCGGGATCGAAATATCGTTTCACG
Source organism: uncultured Solibacteraceae bacterium (assembly GCA_963815475.1). Taxonomy (GTDB): domain Bacteria; phylum Acidobacteriota; class Terriglobia; order Bryobacterales; family Bryobacteraceae; genus Sulfopaludibacter. The sequence goes on from CAWFHD010000003.1 coordinate 662,129, forward strand.
CCGCCGGCGCGCACGAATTCCGGCGGCTCTTCGAAGCCCAGATCGGCGGTGATGAATTCCACGCGCTCATCGGCTTCCACGCGCAAGCCATGGATTACCGTCGGAATCTCTTCGTATATGGTTTCGCGGGAAACCAGTTCCGTCATGCGGCGCGGAAGATAGTTCTGCAAGACAGTGCCGAGGACTCCACTGAACAAAATGAAGGCGAACATCCACATGAGGACAGCGGCTAGGCCGTGCCCCCAGTGAAAACCGGAGTGCATCAGGATCAGCAGGAAACTCAACAGACCCAACCAGGTATGGGCGCGCAGCCAGGTTTTGACCTGGCCAAACGGTGACGCGGGATAGCGTTTGCGCAACCCGAGCAGGCATTCGAAAACGATGATTCCCGTCCCCAGTGCGGCAAAGACCAGGCCGGCAATGGAACCGCCGTTGGGTCCGTTCGGCGAAAGAATCGCATAAACAACGTAGGCGGCCGCGCTGACGAGCGCCGCGAAGATAGTTCCTACCACCCATCGATATTGGCGGCGATCGATGATCATCCGGCGTTCCCCGCCAGGAACTCCATCTGCATCTCACCCATCTCAATTACGTCGCCAGGCTGCAACTGGATTTCGGAAATGGCTTGTCCGTTGACCAGCGTGCCGTTGGTGGAATTCAGATCGCGGAGTATGAACAAAGAGCCTTCACAAACAATGACGGCTTGAGAGCGAGACATTAGGGAATCGTCGGGAAAGCGATAGTCATTGCCCGCGGAGCGGCCGAAGGAGGTGGAGGGATAGCGAAGCTGCAGGAACGTGCCGACCATGGGGCCGGCCACAATCTTCAACTTGGGCAGCATGCCGAGCAATTCGCTGACGTCCGAATAAAGCCGCGTCTCCATGTTCTCGGCGCCGGGAATTGCCAATACCGGCGGGGGTTCAGCCGGACCCACGGCCAGTTGAATTCCGGCCAAATCGCGCGCGAAAAAGGTGCGCGCCTCCACCCGGATGGCTGCATCGTGCGGGCAGGCGCGCACGCAATTCGGTTCGGCATATTCGGCACAAAGGTCGCAAACCACGGCCTTGGGGCGAAGCTCCGGCTTCTGCCGACCCGACATGATTTCCACCACGTTGATGTTGCCGTAGGGGCAATCGGTGGCGCAGTTGCCGCAGCCGATGCACCAGTCCTCGATGACGATGTCGAGCGACTGCTTACGGCGGATGGAGCCCACCGGGCAGCGCATCATGCACAACGGATCGAGGCAGGCACGGCAACTGGTAGGCACCAGGAAATTCTCGAAGCGCAGACCGTCTCGCACCAGGCGCGTCACGCCGTCGTGATGCGTGGAGACGCAAGCCTTCACGCATTCGTCGCAGCGCGTGCATTTGTTCAGATCCAGCAGCAGCAGGTTCTGCCCCTGCATCAGATCCTGTTGCAGGAAGGTTCCCAGCGACACCTGCTGCACTCGGCCAAGCGTTTCCAACTGCATCTGGCGGCGCGCGCGAGCCACCTCTGTAATGGACTGGGCGATATCCGGAAATGTCGCCAGCATACTGTTAAACTCGTCGCGCTTGATGCGCACCAGTTGGACGAAGTCGACTGCCGTGCAAGTCGCTGTGTGACGACCGGCCTGCAGGGGATCTTCCAGAATCTCAAAAGTGGTTTCGCCGATGATGAAAGTGTCGCCGGACGACAGTAGGGCTAGCTCCGCAGGTTTATCGGCAACGATCAGCGGATTCTTCCCAGAGGGCAAACGCTCCACCAAAACCTGGCGGCCTTCCACACGCATGGTTGCATGCTCGCGGGATATGTATTCGTCCCACGGCGCCGCCAATGACTCGGGCCCGGCAGGCGCGCGCCCCACGTGGACCGGCGCACTCGACACGATGCCCTCGACAGCCTGTCCCGGTTTGGGACCTTTGGCGCGCACGCGAAACACCGAGGGCAGCAGTCCCATCTCGCCGAAGTAGGAGCCGCGCGAAAGATAAGTCAACACCAATTCGCCGCCGGGAAAGATCTGCGAAATCTTCACGAACCCCATGCGGATGAGATAGAAATCATCGGCGGGCTCACCCTGCCTGCAGATGACCTGTCCCGGGACCACGTCCTCCAACTCGACGTGGTCCTTCAGGTACGACAGAAACTCGGGACTTAGATCGCGGAATACCGGCACCGTACGTAAGTGCGTTTCCAGCGCTCGGGAACGATAGTTGCGGTTGAGCTTGTCCTTGAAGGCGGCGGCGTTGTATAGGACGTTATTCAGGATGTTGGGGAGCATCTCCAAGACCACTACTTCCGTCTTGGCCTGCGCGGTAGCCGACCGCGGATAGAATTTCGGTCGCTTGAGCCGCTCCTGCTTCAACGCTGCGAGCGCCGCAAGTTCGCCGATCACTTCGCCCGGTCCGACGTCGGCGATGGGATTTTCCATGGGCAGATCGACGGGACCGTCCATGGGGATATGGGTGCGCGCGTCATGGCCGGGGCGGGCCGCCGGAACGCCTTTCAGGTAGTCGGAGAAGTTCGCGAGCTTGCGGAAGAGACCGCCCGCGGGCCGGCGCGGGGCTTCCCTGGCGTTCGCATTATTAATAAAGATCTGGATGACACCGGAAACAATGTAGAAAGCCGTGGTGCCGTTCTCACCTTCGCGCATGAGAACTTCGCCTGGCTTGTACGTCTTGCGGACGATCGCGCCAGGGAATTTATCCCAGATCTCCTTACGGATCCCGGAAAAGTCCGGCATGGCTGAGAGCTCTTCGGCAGTAATCGGTTCACCGCCAAGGACAGCTTCGAGTATGACGTCTTTAGCCACGTGGTTTTCGAGGGACCTGGAGCAGTCTATTACACCCTAAGTTTTCAGAAGTTTATCGCAGTGCCTGAATGGAATGCAATTAGGAAAGAAACAAGGGTTAAGCGGGATCGGGAGGCGGTCGCGAGCATGCACCCGTACTTTCGATCGCATTTACCTTCACGAGCGGAACCTCCCGAATTTGAGGGCCAGTCTCGCGACGGCATACTCTCCGAGCTATTTCTTATTCCATCGGAGGAAAAGATCATGATCCTGAAAGGCTTCTTCTTGACCGCCGCTGTCTCCGCCGAGGCCAGCGGTTTGAATAACCAGATGTGGGCCACGATCGTGGATCGTGACGGTAATAATGTGTGCGTCGTTGCGTTTTCGGGTGTGAATCGGGACGCCCATTGCCCTCGGGAGCCGCGCCATCTCCGCCCAAAAGCCAATGCCGCGAACGCCTTCAGGCTGGATTCATCATCCAGCAGCAACGGCTCCGGCCAGCCAGCCGCGCTAGCACTTTCCACCTCGAATCTCTATTCCGCCAGCGGAGCGGCAGCCTTTAGGGTCTTCACGCAAGCAATCCGGTGGACACAGAGGTCGCCTATCAGGCCCATCTTCTAACTACGGAAGCAACAACGATCCGATGGTGGGAAGCAAGATCGGCGGCGTCGGCGTTAGCGGCGACACGTCCTGCGCCGATCACGATATCGCATGGCGTGTGCGCCACAATTTGGGTCTCGACCACTTGACCGGGGTCGGAGTTTCGGGTGATGCGACCCACCTCGACAACATTATTACGATATTACGGCGAATCCCAACGGCGGCATCGGCAACAGTGCAGATGGATTTGGCCATCCAAAGTGCATCAATACGCCGATCCGCCGACGCTACCCAAAGTCCAGTAACCGATCGTCGTTATGCGGGCTTGGCAGACCCACGGCCCTGCGTTCCCCGCGTCGGACGGCCACTTCGATTTGGAAGGAAGTCGGAACTAGACTAGAATGAAGGAGTCCACGAATGTCGGGGCGTAGCGCAGCCTGGTAGCGCACCTGCCTTGGGCGCAGGGGGTCGGGCGTTCAAATCGCCCCGCCCCGACCAATTAAATCAACCAGATGCGGGCCATTTCAAGCAACCCCGCGAATTCGCTGTAGATAATTTTGTAGACAGGGCACCTGCGTGAGGCAAAGAACACGAAGCATCTGCCTTGGGCGTTATTGGCCAGAACCCCGATACCCTGACCACTTTGCGTGGTCATGGGCGGCTATACGGAGCCGATGCTGGGCTTTAGTAATCTCAAAGTCGGGGATCTGATACGCGTTCCGAAGGACCAGAGAGACAGCCTGGGGGATTTTGCGGAGGTAATGGCCTCGGATACTCCTACGATCTCCGCTCACACTAAAAGTATGGCAAATGGGGGACAAAGCGCTGGCGTGAATCCCTCGGCAGGACATGAACCCTGGAGAGACAATTGTTGTGTACGATATCCATCGCGTGATGAAAAGCGGGGATGCTTACACGTATGGTAGCGACCGATACTGATACCAGGCATCGAACAATTTTTTGGGATCAGCAGATGGTTCACCCGGACACACTCAAAGCCGCCCAAAGTCAACTTTGAGAAAGCTTAAGGTGTTTGGTCCGAACCAATGCGCCACGCTAACACCAATGACCCAGAGGGAACAGCAATTTGACTTATTTTATGAAGTTGTTATTATTACTATATAAGTACGAACAGTGACCTCAGGCAGGTGCTTTCCTCAATTCCAAACTGGCCTGCCGCCAATCAGCACATGCAAGGTTTTACCCTTACAATCAAACCCGACACCCTAAGATCCGCCAAATTATAGAACCATTATTCTTAACCTAGAAACATAACAATGACAAGCTCTAATCTCACCTGGAAAACACTTTTGCCGATCGCCTTAGTAATGATGCTTCTCAGTATATATCTAAGTTCTGTCGCTAAGGATCAGCCTGTTTTGGCTGGAAATACTCTCCGTGCACTCCCTAACCTTCCTTTTGAAATGTTCGGATCAATTCCGCCGTTGTTTTTGTTCTTTAGAGGGCTGACTTTCAGCGATAGCAATCCCCACGGATTGTTGGAAGCAGCTCTCGCGAGCGCCTGTGCTCTGCTGGCGCTCGTATTGATTGTGATAAGCCTCATCGGAATCTTCAGAAACACAACTACTTCCCGCGTTTAAGTATCTCTCGTGTGCGGCAAACTTCAGCTATGGTCCCACTAAAACAAAGCATCCACAGCACCAATCCCATGGGCGGTTCAGGTACCGCTGACACGTTAACCTCAACATTGCCACTTACAAGCAGGTCTGAGGCGTTTTCGTCTCCACCACCTTGTATATCGAACGACGCAAAATAGTTCCCCGGAATCGCAATCCCACTAATACCAACTGACAGGAGAGGGCCGGAGTAGCTGGTCCCATCTGGAAGCGAAAGTGGCGCATCCGCGAAGAACAACGTGAAATCAGGCTCCAATTCTGAATAGCCGAGATTCGAATCTGCACCGTTTAAAAATACTTCTTGGCCGCTGGTGTTGTCCAGTGTTCCCGTAAATGTTACGAGCGAGTTCGGCATACCTGTCAAGACTGGCGAATCTAAGGTCAGCGTAAGAACGCCCGCATTTGATGTTATAGGCTTAACAACAAAAAGAGCGCTTAAATAAAGCAGCTTCATCAATGCTTGTTTGCTTATCATAGTCGTGTCCTATTGATCTTCTAACTAAAGCTAAGGAACCGAGATGTGTTTGCTCAAAAGGAACGGCAAGCCGGAAGTATGCTGGCCGTTCACTGTTAGCACAACAGTCTTACCGGACTGTGCGGCGCTGCCGGGAAATATCAGCGACAGGTGGAAAGAACTCCCCGAGGGCAGGTCTCCGAGATTCGAGAGCAAAGCTAAGTTCGATGCAGACACTCCATTGAGAGATGCTGACGTAATTTGGACGGCCGTCGCTGTGCTAATCCCTGTGACCGAAAGGATAATGGGTGCTACAAGTTGGCCACCGATTCGTGTTGGTGCGGTGGCAATAGGTATAACGGCAGGATTGCGTATGAGATTCAACATGAGGGTTCTGATGGTCTGATCAACGCCTGGGTCTATGTCGATAGAGAGATGTTCAACATTGGCCGTCGTTACCTGCTGACTAGTGGCACCGGGCACAGCATAGCCTTCAATAAATGGCAGGGTAATTAGGAACGGCCGAACGCCATTGGTCTGATAAAAGCTAAATGAGGAATTAGCGCTAGATGCCGGAATATCGCTGCTTGTATATTTAGTCTGTATGCAATCCTTGGAAGCCTCGCTGAGTGGATTGTTTGCAGAAATCACATTAGGAATATTACAGCGACTCCATTCAATAGCGTCGACTGTAACTAGCAAATCAGCGATCCAACCTTTTCTCTTTCTCAACTGTTCCACAAACAGTCTCGCACGATTTCCACCATAACTGTGCCCGATTATGGCGATTTTGTCAAAGGCGGTGGGATTCTGAGCCGCAAGCCAGTTCTCGGCATCGATATGGTCCGGGTTTCCCCCAGGAGCAGTGCATGCATCACCATTCAATATACCGGATTCGTCATTTCCATAGAAAGTGAAAGCTGCTCCAGTGATGCCGGGCTCAAGTGCTGGGACTGGAAGAATACCAGGGACAAGGCCATCAATTTCTGGCACTATTTCTGTCACACCAGCCTTTGTTTGAGGCGTAGTATAAGTGACCCCTGATCCCGATGTGTGCAATGGTCCCAGGCCAAAGCAGTTGGAAGGGTTAGGGGCAGTGTCAAATCCGGTAAAGGCGACGACTAGGAGTCGCTGATAGTATCCGTTGACCTGTACGGAGGCGTCCGGCTTTACAGTTACTGTTTGCGGTGCTGGTTTGTAATATCCAACGATGTCTGAAAACGTTATTTGATAAGTCCCCGATGGCACCGAAGCGGTAAAAGACCCGCCGCCACTGATTGGGGGAAATCCCGGTGTGCTAATTGATGAGATAGTAAATCCGCCTTGGTTGGTATTGAGCGCAACTGAGAGAATAGCGGTTCCGGTCGGGAATGATGCGGTGTACACGCCTGAAAATGATAAGTTACACGAACTGTCGGGGTTCAAGGTTTGCTGTTGGGGAGTATTAAAGCCTAATACCTGATTGAACGCAACAGTATATGCTTGTGGAATAACACCGGTTTGTGTGACGGGGTATGGCGGAATAGTTTTAAGGCCAGGAACCGGCGGACTAATTGAGAACGTCGCGCTGGAAGCCCCAACAGGGGCTACGCCGACCGAAAGTGTCACCGCACCTTGGTAGGTCCCGGCGAACTTGATGGAGCTTCCTGCGGTCAACATGAACGTCTGAGGTGCCGGTGCGGTATAGCAGACATTAGCCCTATAGGTAATCGTGTAAACTCCGGACGGGGCGTTCGTCTGCGTGAAGCTCGTGCCGCTAGCAGAATACGTAGCCGGTCCGGTAATGGTGAAGGTCGCACCGGGAAGGTTTGTCGTGACCTGAATCGTGCCAGTCGAAGGAGCTATACCGGTCCAGAGCTCTGCCTGGATGGCCATGATCAAACTGCCAAATGAAGACGATGTGGCGGGGCAACTGGACTGCAAACCACCGGCGGCTAGAATTTGGCCTGACGGAAGCAGTGATGCGGAGAAAGCGCCGCGCCCTATAAGCATCGAGGAGAGATCTGTCCACGAGTTGGTGTTGGGATTGAATAATTCGACCGCTGCGCTGCCTATGTCGCACACTACGGATCCATTCCAGCGCGGTGCCTGTCCTCCGCTGACCCAGACGGTTCCGTCGGCCAGTGCAACTGGCGGCGCTCCGGCGTATCCTGCGGCGACAGTTCCGGCGTTAACGCTCAGACCATTCGGTAGGACCTCTGGGTCATATAGTTCGCTGGCGTTAAGAAGTACTCCGGAGTTGTCACTACCGCCGCCAATTAGCACCTTGCCATTAGTGAGGGTTATTATCCAGTGATTCAGACGCGGTTGGAGCAATGGAGCCATCGTTGTCCAAGTGTTGGCGGCGACACTATAACTGTATACAGCGCCCGAGTCATTTCCGTTAGCTGTGTTGATTCCTCCCGATATAAAAACTCTGCCGTCAAGCAGGAGGGTGGCGGCTGAATATTCCCGCGTGGAAGGAAGAGGTGTTACCACGGCCCAGGTGGCTTGCACTGGGTCGTAGATTTCGACTGTATTGGTGAAGAAGTCGGTGTGGCCACCGATAACCATCACCCGACCATCGGTTAAGGTTACCGATTGATGCTCGCTTCGCGGATGGTTCATGGGCGGACCAGCCGTGAAAACTTCACTTGCGGGGTCGAAGATCTCTGTGGTTGCCAAACCACTTTGTTGCCCATTCGTACCACCAGCAATCAGGACCCGCCCGTCCGGTAACATAGCGACTGAGTGTCCGACCCTGGGCGTCAGCATGGGTGTCTTTGTGAACCTGAAGGTCCTTGCCGTCGGATCGTAGATTTCTGCTGTTTGGGTGATGGTTTGTTGTGCGGTGGTTCCGCCGGTGATGAGGACACTTCCGCTCGCAAGGTTGGCAGCCTTATGGCTTGTACGAGCGACCATTAGCGAACCCGTCTGGATGAAGGACGTGGGCTGCGCCGGAAAGCCGCCGTAGCCAAACAGCTCAGCAACTGGCGTAATGGTGCCACTTTGGTCTGTGAGTCCTCCTGCAATCAGCACAAGCCCGTTGGGAAGTGGTGTTGCAGTGTGGTATGTCCGGCTAACGTTCATTTGACCGGTAAAGCTCACGGTATTAATTTGAGGGTTGTACACAGCGGCATTTGCGACCGGCATGAAGACAGCGCCGAAAGCGGGGTTATATCCCCCGCCGCTGATCAAGACGGAGCCGTTTCCCATTAAGGTGCTGGCGAATCCGATACCGCCTGGCGCAGGGAAGGAGAGGTCCGGACCGGGTGTGGCGGTTCCAGCCGGGGAAGGGTTCTGATCGTAGACCTGCGTGCTAAGGACTTCACCAGCGCCTGAAGAGGTCGAGAAGTATCCAGAAGCGAGAAACACCTGGCCACTGGGGAGCGTAGTAGCGGTTTGGCCGGGATTGGCGGCCGCCGATGCGGACAGCGATTGCCAAGAATCAGCGTTGGGCGAATAAACCGCTGGGCTAGCGCCTCCGCACATGAAGATTGTTCCATTATTCAACAACGCCATTGTCGGACCCGCGGCTCCTGATGGGGGCGGAGTACCGTGGGTCCATTTCCGCGTCGCCGTTGTAAAGATTTCGACATCGATCGCCGTAGAAACCTGGATGAATACCACTCGGCCGCTCCCGACGTTGAAAGCACTGCCTCGGCCAACCGCGGCGAGCAAAGATGCAGTCGGTAGGAACGATTCGGTACTTGGGTCGAAGATCTCAGCGCTTCCGATCGGAGCATTGCCTGTAGTCGCCCCTCCTGCGATCAACACTTGACCGTTATCCATTAACGTTGCAGTGTGTCCCGTACGCGCTATATTCAACGAATGTGCCGCGTAGCGCCAACTGCCCGCAACGGGATCATATATTTCGGCGGAAGAGGTCGGCCCAGAAGGTGTGATGCCGCCCGTGACAAGTACAGTTCCATTTCCGAGCAATGTTGCCGTATGCGATGAACGGGCCTGGTTGAGGGTGCCGGTTGTGTGAAAGGTCTGCGCGTTCACAGGACATGCGAGCTTTAGGATAGCGATCAAAAGTAGAGTTCTTCGCATCTGCGTGTTACCGTCTTTGGCACTATTGTGAACAAAACTGTATCGCCGTTTGTCGTTCGTACAAAGTAAAAACATGCGCAAACATGCGCAACATGCGCAAGTCCAACCAGTGCAGTTTATTGCGGCATTTGCTAATCTGAGTATCCACAGGTCGTCGTGAGCAATGTCGGACGTAGTCAATCAAAGGAAGGAACTCAGCGGCTGGAAGCAGATCGCCGGCTATCTCCAGATCAGTGTCCGGACTGCACAGACGTTTGAAAAGGACCAGGGTCTGCCAGTGCGCCGGGGGCCCGGAGTCAAGGGTGCCGTTTTTGCGCTGCCGGCTGATCTCGATCAGTGGCGAACGCGTTTCGAAAACGGGCGGCAAGATCCAGGACTGCCGGTACTTTCTGCGAACTACACTACACGTCGCGAGTGGCTGCGGTATGCCGGCTTCGGTGGGTCAATCCTAACGGCAGCAGTTGGCGGTTATGCTATTCCGAAATTGCGGCTCTACAGCAACGAACCGCCGACCGCGTATCGGGTGGAAGGTGCAACCCTTGTGGTCCTCGGTAAAGGCGACGCCGAATTGTGGCGGTACACGTTTTCGGAGCAGTTAGATGAGAGTTCGTACCGTGGCGCGGAATGGTTTGGGCCGCTCTGCGTTTTTGACGACTTAGATGGAGATGGCAGGATCGAAACTGTTTTTCTCTTTAATTCCAAGCGCTGGGAACAGCGACGCCTAGTCTGCTTCGATTCGAGGGGTGACCTGCTCTGGAGGTTCACACCAGGTAAGCCGGTTGTTGACAACTTGCGCCGGGAGTTTAGACCGCCGTTTTGGCCTAACCAGTTCGCAGTCTTGAGATCCAAAGGCTCCAAAGCTGCCAAGGTAGTGGTCAGCAGTCACCACAATTGGAGCTTTCCGACCCAGGTGGCGGTGCTTGATGGCAAGACCGGCCGGGTTGTCAGCGAATTCTGGCATCGCGGCCACCTCTTGCACATGGCCGTGGCGGATCTTGACGGGGACAGGGAAGCCGAAGTTCTGCTTGGTGGTGTAAACGACGCTCCCGAATACAAACAGGCCACGCTCGTAATCTTTGACCCGCGGAACATCACAGGGGCTTCCAAGAATCCCAAAGGGGGCACGTACTTTCAGGGGATGGCTCCGGGTACGGAGAAGGCAATAATATTCTTTCCCCGCACCGCCCTCAGTCGGGACCTGGAATTCAACCGAGTGGCCTATCTGAAAGTGGCTGCGGGTAGGATCACGGTAAACGTTGCCGAGAGCACCGATGAAAGCGCAGCTTATATTGTCTATGAGTTCGACTTTCGACTGCGGCCTATTAACGTGATGCTTTCCAATGCCGCGATGGAAATGTACCGTCTAATGTGGCGCAGTGGTGCTTTGCCTAAGGAATCATTTGAGGCAATCTCGCAGCGGCTTAAAGACGGTGTCATCAAATTGTGAGCTGGGTTCCCAGTAAGGTCGCAGTCATGTGCCAATTTAGCAGCTTCAGGCGCGGCAGCAACGCATGCCAACTTGTATAGCCATATCGTCTTTAGTGCGAGCAGCGAAGAATCGAATTGGAGTTGATAGCAAGCCTCGGGACAAACCGGTAGCGTGAGGTCAATTCTCGGCAGGGGGAGTGCGCCGAAATCTCGACGCGCCGCGTGAGCGGGACTAGAGGTGGGGGCTCAAACCGCTCTTGAATTGTCTGGGCCACTCCTCAGGCTTCTGAGGTCGCGGCGGAGGGAGAGAAGTCGGTACATGTCCAAGTTCCGGGCTTCGGCACTCGCATCGCTCGAAAACACGACACTTGACCGACAGGGCTGTTTTGGCTCCGGTCTCCTTGGAAACTAGATGATCCATCTACTCCTGAGCCGCGATTTCAGTTCTGGTCAAGAGGCGAACGGAATAGGCCAAGGACGCTGTCACAGGTTCTGCCCGGCTGGTAGATCGTTATGGAATACAGGTCAGTCGCCCAGCGCCGGGCGTAGGAATCCTTGTTCAAATCGACCGTGATGCCGTCCGAGCGAACGGCTACCGCTTCCGGTCGGACCGGTACTGGCCACAAACCAAAATATACGAAGGCTGGCATGCTTACCGCAAAGGTGCCAGGAATCTCGAGCTTCAGCCGATCAGTGGATTGCTCGATGCCACGCAAGGTAGCACTCGTCCGAATGATGAACAGTTTGACCGGTACACCGCTTAGCCGTGCAGGCCTGACGACGACTTCGACGATAGCGCCGACCGGCAAGGAGGCAGTGGGCAACCCAAAGCCTGTGAGAGGGTATGAAGTGGGACTGCAGGAGTTTTCTGATAGGGCTTTCGGATACGGACTTGGCAGGGTATGGCTGTAACGAACGGAGCAGGCCTCGGCCGGGAATTCTCGCAGGACGAGATGTTCACCGCTCGGCAGCACGGCCGTGGCCAAGATCGTGCTGTCCGGGAGATTGCCCGTCACCATGAAGGTGGCGGCCAGCCGCAGATGGTTTTGCGTATTGTCGGAAACGGGGGACGTGACGATGATGCCGGGAGCCATGTTAAGCGGAATATCGCTGGAATCCACGTCTCCCGGCGATGAAGTGGCTGGTGCCGCCAATATTAGTAGTGTGGGGACCAAGCCAGCGAGTCGCCCCATTTGCAAGAGTTTGCGTGTTCGTATCATTTGCGCCTTCCTTTCTTCCATTCGTATGGATACCAATAGTCTCCATACGAATGGAAGACAGTCTAGCAGTCTGTAGACGCCGGGTGCAAGCTCGCGCGCAAATGATTGAGAATGCAAGCTCTTCAGCAGCAAATCGGCAAGCGCGTGAGGCAACTCCGTGAGAACAAAGGCTTATCCCAGGAAGCCCTGGCAGCAATCTGCAACCTCCATCGCACCTATATCGGTCTCATTGAACGGGGGGAGAGGAACCTGTCGGTCAGCACGGTGGAAGTCGTAGCACGGGGCCTGGAGGTGCCGGCCTCGGAACTATTTACAGGAATTGAAGCATCACGCCCATCCGTAGCGTCTCCCACGCCCAAGAAGAAGGAGGCCCCTGGCGACTTCGACACCCATATCGCGACCATCCGCCAGATCCTCATTGAGGCCAAACTGACCGACGTACGGAGGTATGAAGCCCTGTACAAAGCAAATCAAAGGAAGCAGCCGTGAACTCGCGGTCGGTTACACTGCGTCAGTCCACCGGAGTGCCGGACAGCATCCGGAGCATGCCGACGAATTCGAGCCGGATGATTTGAAAGTCGGCACAATGGGCCCTCATATACTCCAGCGCTTCCTCCATACTGGCGGCAGCGATCCTGCCGACCGGTGGCTCTTCGCCCTCCTCACACCTGCTAGTAAATGTGAAGAGACTTGCCTCACATGCCCCGCCCGCACCGCACCTGAACCGACCCTTCCGCCCTTCTTGCGCCATGTCCCAAACCCTCCAATCTTAGGAATGCCTCCAACTACGAAGAACCACTGGAAGACAGGTTGTTACCAGATGGGTCGCCGAGAGTCAAGGCAAATACTCGCTGCGCTGGGAGCCGACAGTAACTGGAAGGCCAGTTGCGCTAACGAATTAGTAGGTATCGCAGGGAACGCGCCATAAACTACTGTGACCTTCACAGAAGAGTCTGGCGTTTAATGTCAGACACCAAGACAGCTAATTCAAGTTCGGACTTCGGAGAAATACCCGAAAACAGATTGGGGGGTGCGTACGCACGCCGGGGTCTCATCAATATGGCCGGGACTGAAGGGAGCTATCGCCTCGCGGAGTTAAATCGTTCCGCTTTGATCGTCACTCCGAAATCGCCCTTGCTGGATTGGCTGCACTTCATAGATCCACCTAGTTCGCACATTAGTCTCGATATCGATGCGCTCGTCAGCGGATACTTCTACCAGATTCCGGAGGATACGTCCGACGTCGTCCGCAGTCATAGTATCGATATATTGGATCAACTATTCACCTACTACTAGTCCCTGATGAACCACGGATCGTACCTGGCATTAAAGATCCAGGGGGTGACGACCGTGGATGGCAACAAGTTCTTTCTCCTTGACGACCTAGTGTTGTGCGGCTGAAACAGTGCCCAATATTCGCCGCTCGAAGGACAGTCGCCATCAATGACATGCGACGAATCTTATTGTTCAAAATGAGCGCCGCACTACACTAGGTGACATCTCTACCCAGCATGTCGCCGCCATGCAAGAACCCGATGGTAAAATCACTACGCTCGTGTTCGATCAATCTGTAGCTTCGAATCTTGAAGCTGAAATCTTAACTACGTTTCGAGTCCTGCACCATTAAGGCCACACCTTGAACCTAGCTGAACTCCAGGGGGATGAATGAAGCAGATCGTTTCACTTGCGCTCTATTTTACGTTGGCAAAACTGTGCATAGCGCAACTGCCGACACGGACCCAGCCCAGTGGGTTATTCTGGCCCACCGGCGGCGCAGATAGAACATCCCAGTTCTTCAATACGATGGCCTCAAAACTCCAACCACAACGCGATGGTTCTCCTGGTTGGCTGCCTCTGGTGATTTTCGGGCCCCCTAACAAAAAAGCCGCGTCCTCACAAACGAGAACGCGGACAAAGCGAATTCAAACGGTCTGGCGACGAGCCTCTATGCACCCGGTCGCCCTGTCGCGTAGGGCCTGACGATAAATCCACCATCGAAAGCCCATGATCGAGGGCTGGGCGACAGTTTTGTGAACGACAGCTTCCGCAACCTGCTTAAATCTGTCGGCCAACATTGTCATTACGGCCCTCTCCAAGTCCTGTCCCGGATTGCGGCTAAAGACGTAAGGCAACACTACCCGGCGAACACACTCATTGACATCAGTATTCACGGCAGAGTAGGCTTGTGGTGGGACTGCAAACAGGCAAAGTACATGCCGTAAGTCAACAGCGATGTGAACAAATGCGAACTCAATGAGGGCTTCTGTCCCGATGAGTTTTCCGCGGTTATAATCCGTGAGTGCCCAGACCCAACGGATATGGAGACCCCTAAAGTGGCGTCGACTCCAACTGTTGTATACGGACACAAACTTCCGACAGAACTCGCGATTGAGTTCATCTAGAAGATTGTCACAACGCGCCGCCACTTGCTTGCAAATGCAATAGTGAGTTGCTGCAAAAACAAGCAGCGGATCGTCCTGATTTCCATCCCACTTGTCGGCTATGAGCTTGAGATCAGCGCAAGGTTCAGGTCCGGGAGTCACTTAATGTGCGATTGAGTTTCCCTTTCTAGAATTTGTACAGAAATCTCCTCAATCCTAGCACGAATTGTCCGTAAAGCAACTGGATTTTGGTGATAGAGCTGCCTAGCGATCTCGTCAAACCCGTGGCGGAGTTCCCACTCGGACGCCGAGCCCAAGTCATCGCGGGCTGAGTTATAGGAATTGAAGTCAGGCCACAACTCAACCAAGTCCGGTCTTGTAAGGCGTTCTAATCCGGTCAAAACAATATCCAAGTCTTCTTCTGGTATTCCATATTCGAAATCTTCGAGTTTAATGGGTGCGGACATCTTTTCCTCCTTCATGGAATCGATGCCCTCTGTTCCATTCCACGAAGACGTTCTAAAGATATCCTCGGCACTCAAGCGACGTATATGTTTTGTCTCGGAGACCTTACAAGAGCGGATTTGTTCGGCTTCGTCTCGGATCGTTGTGTCATACCAGCCCAAGGCTCGCACTTCCAGCGCACCAGAACCGAGGGGGATACGGTCGCGCTTACCTTCGTATCCAAACAGGACCACAGCAGCGACCGGCTTCGATTGGAAGCACTCAGAGAGATCATGAGCGACCTGCTGCAAGGCATCACCCGTTACGAGCAGGTCATAGATGATAGCTATCCGGTCGGACGGGCTTGGTACGTAGCCAGCGACCTTTGATCGCATGGACCACCGCTTGACGCGATAGATCATCGCCGGAAGGTTTATCTGCCTAACAAGAACCGAGGCCATGCTTAGCGCACCCACCGGCCCAATATCCTTTTCGACGAAGCACAAGGCGGTTAGGCCGAACTGCTTCTTCAGTTGCCACAAATGCGCTGCGTACCCATTTTCGACTTGCCGGACATAAGCGGGATGGGCAATGCTGTCTTCGAGAATTGGAGCCAAGTTGTACGCCTTGGAACTGACCTGAATAAGAGGCCTTCCTCTGGCTGCCACTCGGGCGATTGCCGGTATACCATCGTCTAGCTTGATTTGGACGCGGATATCTGGAATCGGCTCTTTATTCGCGATTTCGCGGCACGCTGAGAGGAGAGAATGCAGTCGCGGATCTTCAAACCAGTGGTTGTGTTCATACAACTCACGGAGTGCTCTAAAGATTCTCTCTCTATCCTCTTTAAGGTCAACGTAGGCGTCTTCAATCGAATTCTGGAGAAGTTCGTGAGCGAGCCCCCGGATGAGCCACATTTTCGAGAAGTCACCGAGTGCCGCTTCGGATGCTAATCCTTCACTCGTCTTAGAATACAACTCAAGCAAACTCCTAATCAATTGCTTCGTCCCAGGCTTGTGAAGCGGGCCTTCGCTGCTTTCATCTGTCTCAACAACGGGCAGTGCGCTCCCTAGGATTCTCTGAATTGCGTCGTCTGTACTCGACATATCGTCGAAACTCCCGGCTGTGCTGATCCGTTAATTTCTTGAATTGGACGTATCGCCAGTCTCGCCACCCGTTGGCGCCCGAGTTGTGGCTCCATGGAACCAGACCCAAGCAGGCGGGCAACTCCAACAAAACAAAACCTCTTCAGAAGTAAACACGAATACCACATTCGTACGCCTTCTGCAATACTAGAGTAACAGGTTGTGGGGGAGTTCAGGCTTGTGATGGTCTCGTGCCTTCCGGCGGCCGCTCCGGGAGTTCGGACCTATGAATGTAGCCGAGCACTTTCATTATAGAGCCTTGAGGCTTGAAATGCAAACAAATATCAAGAAGGATGTTTGAAACATATCGATTGAAGTATGTATCTACCATGGTAACGACATGCGTGAACGCACGTCCAGCAACGCGCTGACACGCCACGCGATCAGGTTGGGCGGCCATGGATGTCAGTTGCGGTTGCAGTAGGGTATTCACTGCGAGCTTAGCAATGTGGGCGGTCTTGCGGCTGCATTATCCCCAGCTTCGTCAATAGTGTGGCTCCCGAGTAAAGATTTCCCTCCTTGCGTGAATCCTCCAGCTTGCTATGCTATTCAAACTATGACCTTTGCCCAAGCTGTTGAGCCGTACATCAACTTCTGTCTGGCCGAGCGCCAAGCCGCGCCGTCCACTATTGCCAAATACCGGGACTGTTTTAAGTCTTGGCTTTTGCCATGGGCGGGGAGCAAGGAACTGGTCAGCGTCACGCCCGTTGACGTTTTAGGGCTACGTCGTTCCATGGTAGATCGGCAGCTCTCCGTCGCCAGGCAGTACAGCATCACCATGTGTCTGAAGAGCTTTCTAAAGTTCTCCAGAGTGACTTTGGGTATCAACTGCCTAGATCCGGCTCAGGTGTTACTCCCAAGAAGGCCGATTCCCAACGTCATTTATCTGACTAACGAAGAAATTCAGAAGGTCCTGGATTCGACCAATGTCAACACCTTCGCCGGTATTCGCCTCCGGGCTTTGATCGAACTGCTCTTGTCCACGGGTCTTCGCATATCCGAAGCACTGTCCGTTAAGCGTGAAGTTTTTGAAGTTGGCGCTCAGGAAGCTGAAATTGTCGGTAAGGGTAAGCGTAAACGATTTGTGTTCTTCTCGTCACGCTGCCGCTTCTGGGTGCGGGAGTATTTAAATCGACGCATTGATGACCACCCGTCTTTGTTCGTGACCACTGGATACCCAGTTCGACCGTGCCGCCGGGAAGACGTTCACCGGTTCTTTGCTGACTTAAAACGTAAGGCCGGTATTACCAAAAAGCTTACGCCGCACATACTAAGGCATACCTTCTGCACGATGCTGCGCAACAACGGTGCAGACATTTCCCACATCAAGGACTTGGCGGGGCACGAGAATATTCACACTACTGCTCGCTACTACTTGGGGAAGGATAAGAACGTCCTGAGGGAAGTCGTCGGACGGTGTTTGCAGTATGGAATTCCAGAACAGTCAGGTATAGGCAACGGGAGTAACCAAGAAGCACCTATGGGCGGCGGTGGATTGTGACCTAGGGGATAACTGATTTGACTTCCGGGCGGAACTCCGGTAATCTTCCCTTAGAAACATTAACATCAGGGTTCGAAACATTTAGCGTCCGCCGAAACAGTCTCCCATTTGCAGCCGAATCGTGGCTACGTAAACACCTCCTTTCTAAGGATATTTTTACTTAACAGGCAACATTTCGATGTTTCTGTCAAGTACATCCACTGGTCGTCGTCAATTTTTTCGAAAATTGGCGTCCTATTCTTGAAAACGATTTACGTAACGTTCGGTTTCTGTACGTATTCCGTGGTCTCGCTATGCGAGACTTCACGGGATTATTCTTGCCACTACCAAGCCGTTAAAGCTTGCAAAAGACCCTTTTGGTAAGGCGCTATGCGCCCTGATCGAAAGGGTCTTTTTGTATGTCCGCTAATCAAACGCAAGTGCCGCCAGTGCCGCTGCTGTCCGAAGCCACTGGCCCCTGCCTGGTATTCGCCAAGGTAGAACTGGGTTTTGCGCCCCAGACCATCGCCAAGTACGCTGAGTGCCTCGGGCAAGTTGTCCGCTGGATCGGCGATGTGCCCGTCACCGAGATCTCTAAGCAACACGTTTTGGCGCTTAAGTCCGTAATGCTGAGCCGCAATCACAGCGCCGGCCGGCAGGTCTGCATTTTGGCCGCGGTGAAGCGACTTCTGCTGTTCTGCCAGGGGGAACTAGGCCTGCCCGTGATGCAGCCGGGCTTGATCGTTCTTCCCAAGCGACCGCGCCGCGAGGTGGCCTATCTCAACACCGCCGAGGTCGAGCGGTTCCTGTCCTCCATCGAGATTTGGAACCAAAACCAGACCCCGTTTGAGTCGGGCCTGCGCTTTCGCGCACTGGTTGAGGTACTACTCGGCACGGCCATGCGTATCTCGGAGGTGTTGTCCTTAAATCGCCAGGACATCGACTCTATGAACCGCGAAGCTGTGGTCATCGGCAAGGGCAATAAACAGCGGACGGTGTTCTTTACCGAAAGATCTCTGCTGTGGCTAAAGCGGTACCTCGACCTACGCCAGGATAGCCACCCTGCCCTATTTGTAACCCAGGGCGGTCGGTCCCGGCTGAGCCGCACTGACATCTGGCGCCCATTCGTGCGTTGCCGCAACCTGGCGCAAATTCAAAAACGGGTTACGCCACATCTTCTAAGGCACACCGCCGCGACACGGTTGCTGCTCAACGGCTGTCCCATTGGCCACATCAAGGAAATCCTGGGGCATGAGCGCCTGGACACCACCTGCCGTTACTACCTGGGTCTGGACCGCCGGGCGGCCAAGCAGGCCCATCAGAAGTATCTGGTGTATGCGGAAGATCCGGCCCTTGCTCCTTTGTAGGGTCGCCGTCCGGACGCCAGCCGTAAATCTGGCAGCGGCGGAGGACGTTCTTGAGCGACTCCTTGTCCACTCCAAGGTAGTAGCGGGCCGTGGTCTGGATGTCGCGGTGACCGGCCAGCTCTTTGATGAACATGATATCGGCTCCGTTATGCAGCAGGCTCGTGCAAAACGTGTGCCGGAGCAGGTGGGGGGTAAGTTTCTTGGTGATGCCGCTTCTTGTCCTGAGCCGTTTGAACAGTTTAGACATGTCGTTGCGACTCAGCCGTCTCGGCTTGTTGCCGGTGGTGGGAAACAGGGCCGGGCATGTATCCCGGCGGCATGCGAGATAACGATTGATCCAGGATTGGCAGACCGGCGAAAAAAAGACCGCTCGCGGCTTGTTGCCCTTGCCGACGATCTCGGCCTCGCCGGTATCCGGATCAATACTGTCGCGGTTAAGGGACAGGGCTTCGGAGATACGCAAACCTGTGGACAGGAGCACCTCGACGAGAGATCGCAGGCGCAGCCCTGTCGACGTGTGGGTCGGGATAATCCGAACCAGCTGAGCCACCTCCTGCTCCGTCAGGAACTCCACCTTCCTGGACACGCGGCGCGGCAAGCTGATCTCCGCCGGGTCGTAACAGGGGACATGCAAACGGGTGCGGCAGAATCGAAACAGGAGCTTGAGCACCATGAGGATGCTGTATTGGCGAGCGACGCTGAGACCGGTCTCGGCCATTACCCGGCGAAACTCCAGCAGATCGAGGTAGGTAACATCCTCCAGTGCTAACTGTCCCAACCGCGGCTGAATCCACGACCGAAAACACTCGCGGAACTTGTCGAGAGTTTGCGGCGAATAGCCCCGTTCCACTTGCCCGTGCAGGAGGAACGGCCGAAATGCTTCGTCGAATGTCATGGCCAGTTCACCATAGAACAACATCGCGATCTTGGAAAGACGGGAAAATGTGGCTACCCCGCCCTGAAAGGCTTGTCAGCCACATTTTCCCGTCTTTACGTTTGTGCCAGTCAGCGACATCATCGATGGATGTTCAGGCTCGATGCTCTCATTGCGATTATTACTGACGCGGTCCGCACCATTCTGGCGGAGGCGCTCTCCAAACGTATCGCCGGAATCTGCGGCCGTTTTCGACGCGGCCCGCGCGGCATGGCCGAGGTCCGCCGCCATGTGCATCGCCAGTGTCGCCGACGACTGCGCCATCGGTTATCCACATTGCTGTGAAGATTTGGGCGGGTGCACCAGATTTTCCCTACTTGTTGAAATCCACCAAATTGCTACAGTGACCACAGGAGGAAAATTAAAAAACTTTTAGGAGGCCACATGCCACAAAAAGCCAAAAACCAAAATCGGCTGGACTATTTCAGACGGAGGATGAGGTTTTCAACCTCTCATATCGGGCACTTGCTTGGACATAAGGACAGTTCAACCTACTGCGATTACGAGCGGGGCGACCGCCTTCCGACTCTGACCAACGCATTCAGGCTAAGCGCAATCCTCAGAACACCTGTGGAATTCCTCTTTCCATCGCTCTACGACGGCCTGCGCGATGAGATCCGCGCGGAAGAAGAACGGCTGGCCGCGCCCACTCAGGCCGTCCTGTTTTGAAGATCATTAATCCCCTTAGCCCATGCCCGGCATACTCGATCAGGTGGCCTATAGAGCTGCCTTTCTAAATCGCAACTACTTCCAGCCGTCCAGCCCCGAAGATTTCTTCGCGCTCCAGCTCGCGTACAAATTACATGAGCCCAGCGTAGCCCAGCACTACGCCGACTTGCTGCGGCACTATACCGTGGAGCACCTGCTTACGGCATTTCGCCGGACGGTGGCCCGAGGCTCACACGTCGATCTGGCTCGCCGGTTTCACGATGAGCTAATACGCCTCGGCGACCGGGAGATTGAGGAAATCCCCAGCCGGAGACTCGCCGCAATTCGGCTGGAACGCCGCGGCGTGGCCGTGGCCATTCTCTCCGGTTACCACCTGGAATACCCACCCTTGGTCCGGCAGTTGCCATCAAATACTGGCAAGGCGCAAAACAGCGCCGCCGGTTTCATCAGCAGCGTCATGCAGCGATGCCCGTTTGCCACAGCAGCACTGGAATCGCTGCCAGGGACTGCTGAAGTCCAACGGGAGACCCTATTGAGGGTCGTCCAAAATGTTCTTTCTGAGCAGGCAGTTGGCATCTGGCAAGTTGACAAAGGCGACATTCTGGCCGCATATCAGTATCCGGCGCTAAACTCGCGCAGTCAGGTCCAGAAAATCATCGAGGCCATCTGGCCGGATATGAATGGAAGTTTTGGCGCGCCGCTCATCAAGGACGCACTTGCCCTCGGGCTGTACTGCCAGACTGAATACCTTTTTAATCTTTAATCAACTTTACCTATGGTCGGTCCCCTCGCGTACATCGGCGGCAAAAACCGCCTTGCCAAACAAATCATTGCCCTCCTACCAGAACACCAGACGTATGTCGAGCCCTTTGCCGGAGGAGCCCAGGTGTTCTTCCACAAGGAGCCCTCCAACGTGGAGGTGCTGAACGATCTGGATTTTGAAATCGTCAATTTCTTTCGGATATGCCAGCATCATTATCAGGAATTGGTTCGGTATCTGAGCTACTGCCTCATTAGCCGCAGATGGTACGGCCTCCTTTCCGCCGAGCAGCCCGCATCCCTTACGGACATCCAGCGCGCGGGCAGATTCTTCTACCTCCAGAAAAATTCATTTGGCGGTCTCATCCTAAAGCAGCACTACCACTATGGCGTCGTCGTGCGGCCCAACTACAATTCCAAGCGCATTCCGGAAATCATCCAGGCAGCGCACAACCGGCTACAGGGGGTGCAGATCGAATCTCTACCGTACGAGCAGATTCTGGAGCGGTATGACCGGCCAACCACACTTTTTTATCTAGATCCGCCGTACTGGCAGCGCAAGCTCTACAAGTTCAACTTCAGCGACCAGAACTTCGTGGACTTGGAACGACGACTACACGACATCAAGGGGCGATTCATCCTCTCACTTGATGACCATCCGGAAGTTCGGAAGCTTTTCAGATTTTGGCACATTCAGCGGGTTGAGCTGGCATATACCGCCCAAATAAAGACGGGCAAGCGGTATGGCGAATTGTTGATCATGAATTTTGAACCTGGCAAGCCCGGCACAGAGTAAACGGTTGATCTCCGGGGCAAATAAAAAGCGGGTCGGTCCAATGTAAATTGGAACCGATCCCGCACAAACCTGCGAACCTTTAGATTGTAGTCTCGCCGAGGAGGACTTCCTGAAAGTCCTGACCCATGCCGACGCTAGCCATCGCCGAGGCGGCACCGGCGGACAAGTTGACGGCGATTTCAAGCCTTGGCGCTGATGCACCAGCCCACCATGCCTTCTCGTCGTCACCTCGATCCACCGAAATCTCTATGCCCTTGCCTGTCCGGCGAACCCGAACCCTGAGGTCGATCAATCGGCCGTCGCCTTTGAGCCAGAGATCCGTTACATGGAATCCAGGGCCTACCGCCACCCACAGTTGATCCGTCCCACCGTATTCAAAGTCTGCCTGTCTACCTTCGCCGAAATTGACGGCCAAGTTCATTTGCCCGCTGTCGTCCATTCCTTTCCTCCTTCGGGCCGATCCGCAAAACCGCCATTTGGAATTTGCGTCCCGACCCGAAGGTAGATGGGGAGATTACCGTGGACTGCGCTTGTTTAGATAGAAAGAGAAGCGATCGCGCCGGAATACCAAAGCAAACAAACGAAAATAAGCAAGAAATACAGAGCTCCCCGGAGATAAAAGAGTGCGGTGTAGGCGTTGCGCCTCGGATCGGGCTTGAGATTGTCCAGCAGCCACACAGCCATCGGCAATGACAGGAGCAAAAGGAATAGGAAGGCGGACCACAACCACCCAGTGCAAAAGGAGGCGAAGTTCGGACCGAGCAGCACGTGACGGCTGAGTATTGTCCTGACCCAGTCGGCATGCCCCATCTGGATTTCGCGGCGCAGCGCGGTCACGCAGTGAAACGGCGTCAGCCAGAATAGAACGACAATCACCAGAAAATAGACCGTGTTCTTCAGATGCGCCGTTTGGGCAGTATGTGCATGAAATCGCGTCGTGGGTACCACGATGGATTCTGAAAGTGCCGATCTGGCGATGGCCCACTGAGCCGCTGCCGCAATTAGGAAGACAGCCAGCGACAGCGGCAGTGCGGCGGCTGCGCCACGTCTTGCAAACAAGCAATCCGTTACCAAGGCTATCACCGACGTCACCAGGATTAACCCAAAGACGGCTACGGCCACGGGCCACCTTGGGGCTGGAACCGGGTCAAACTCGCTCTCTAATAGGATGGAGACGCCAAAGAGGCATGCATAGAGAATTGCCGAAACCATTACCATCCCCGTTTCCGGGGATAGACCTGCAATTGCGGACCCGATTACAAGCGAGCAAACCGCGATGGAAGTTGAGGCTGTGAGCCCGGAGCTCCCGTTGAGGCGATTCCAGAGGCTGGCGCTTGGCGGATTGTACTCTACCGAAACGGCCTCAGGCTGGAGAACGACGGTGTCGCGCTCCTGTGACTCCGTGGCGGTCAGGGGAGCATAGCCCCCGAGGGCCAGAATGTGGTTGACTTTTTCGCTCTCAGTTATTGATAGGCCGGATATTAAGATGGCAATAAGGGCGGCCCGGTCCGGCTGGCGCTCTCCCAACTCGACCCGGCGGTAGGAACGCTCATCGCTGTAAAAGGACAGTATCCGCCCCACCACCTCCTTCTGCGTTAGCCCCCTAGAATGACGTTCCGCTGCTATGGCACTGCCAAGCGACGGGGGATTGAGCGGCGATGACACAATTTCTTACCTACTCGTATTATCCAGCGCTCCCGGAAGTAGTTGTAGGCGGAGAAGGATACCTTTAGTCGAATTATTATAGCTGCCAAAGGGTTGAGCTGACAAGGCTAAGAGATTCGGGCAACCTGTCGCCAAGCCGGTCCGCCGTAGGTCCGGTCGCGGACCTGCCTGCTGCGGTCCTGTACGAAAGGATTGCCCCTGCCGCAATCTGTGACCGTGAATATTTCGGACGATTCCCTATTTCTCTTTCAGTCTTGCAACAACTTGAACGGGCACAGCGAAAGGGTGGGCCTTTGCAGGCGCAACGGTCAACTGGTCGTGCTGCTGCCCCCCAACTGGGCAGACGCCCCACCGCATCAGGACTCCCCGAGTCTTGGGATTGACGACCCACGGTTTTACGTCAACCTTAATGACGTCGAACGCCGGACTTGGCGGCAGATCCTTTCCGCCGTTAGCATCAACACCATCGCTCGCGAAGAGCGCGTTTCCCGGGCCGCCATCTATGCCCGCATTCAGGGCAACAGTAAAGGCCAGGGCGGCATGATCGGCAAAAATGTCTGGGTTCTGCTCTGGTGGCGGCTGCGTCAGCGCATGACCGGGGGCCAGCAATGAGCAGTTTCAGGGTGGGGCAACCCTTGCAAGCCGGCCGGATCTACCGCATGGACTGCTTGGAAGGGATGCCGCAGCTACCTGACCGCTGCATTGACCTGATCCTCACTGATCTGCCCTACGGAAAGACGCGCAATGCCTGGGACACGATTATCGACCTGGATCAATTGTGGCAGCAGTACAAGCGGCTCATTCGGCCAAGCCGGGCCATCGTCCTCACGGCCCAATGCCCTTTCGACAAGGTACTCGGTCTGAGCAACGAGGCTTGGCTCAAATACGAGTGGATCTGGGAAAAGAGTCGCGCCACCGGTTTCGTACATGCCAAGCACGCGCCGCTAAAAGCTCACGAAAATATTCTGGTCTTTTACAAAAGCATGCCGCCTTACCATCCTCAGTTCACCAAGGGCGAACCTTATGTGAGCACTAGAGGCAAACGTTTTGAGCGCCACTTCGGCACGTTTGTCGGGCCGGCCGTGACCCGAAACAACGGCTTCCGTTACCCGCGCAGCGTCCTCCGCTTTCCTTCCCAGGGCAGGCCGATGCACCCGACGCAGAAACCCGTTGCCCTTTTTGAATACTTAATCCGCACCTATACCAATCCCGGCGACCTCGTGCTCGACACATGCATGGGTAGCGGCACGACAGCCATTGCGTGCCTCAATACCAACCGCCGGTTCATCGGCTTTGAGCTTGATCCCGAGTACTGCGGCATGGCGCAGGAACGGATTGATTGCCATCGCACGCAACTTTGAATTCTTATGAACTCATTTCTTCGAACAATTATTCTCTTGGGGCTGGAACCGCATGGTTGCCAAACCTGCGCACCCTACAAACCCGACATTCCCTGAGCCTGGGGTCCTTGGTGATCGACGGGCAGACAACCGAAACCGGATGATCATTCCGCAAATCAAGCGGGCGGAACATATGGCAATCCTAGGCCGGACTGGCACCGGGAAAAGTTCACTGCTTCGCTTTCTGGCATCCCAGGACATTGCCTGCAGCCGCGGCTTTCTCTTTTTCGACTTGCATGGCGATGCGACTTCCACGCTGCTCCAGCTTCTGGCGCAGCAGGAACAAGGCACCGGCAGGACTTGAGCACAAAGCTGATTGTCATTGAGCCCGGTGATCCGGAGTTTTCCGTTGGCCTCAATGTCCTGGAAGCCGCCGGCCGCGCAACACAGCTTCGTGCAGATCGCGGAGTTCGCCCGGACTCCTCAAACAGCGTTGGCATCTGGATTCCTTTGGCGCGCGCACTGAAGAAGTGCTGCGTAACAGCTTGCTTCTTCTCTCGGAAAATCAGCTTGACCCTTCTGGAACTGGCAGCCGCTGCTTACCGATGATGCATTCCGGGCTCGGTGCCTGCGTGGTGCCGGTAACAGTGAAGCTCGCGATTATTTTGCGGCCCGCTACAACCAAGCCAGCGAAGGACAGCAGACCATGTTCCGGGATGCGGTATTGAACAAGATGTCGGCGTTCACCGCCGATCCGCACTTCCGGCACATTCTCGGGCCAGCAGCGCTCTACCTTTTCTCTAATCGACGCCATCGACAGCGGCTACTGGATCATTTTGAATCTGGATAAGGGCAGGCTCGGCGAGCATGCCGCCACGTTGGGCAGCCTGCTGTTGACCAAAGTCAAAAACGCATTGTTCGCCCGTCGCAGGCGGCAGCTTTTCACTCTGTATTGCGATGAAATCCAAAACCTGGTTGCTTTTGACAGCGGCCTCGATACTCTGCTTTCAGAAGCTCGCAAGTTTGGCATCGGCGCTAGTTTCCGCCAATCAATTCCTGGATCAGTACCCGCCGCAGATGCGCTCGGCAATCATGGCCATCGGCACGCACATTCTCTTCCAGCTTTCCAGCCGGGATGCCGACAAGATGGCAGCGGCGCTGGACGGCGGCAAACACTTGGCGGAAATCCTCAAGAATCTGCCGCAGAGAAATCTTGTAGTCGAAATCCGGCCACCACCATCACAGCCGCGTGGTGGTGCCGGCATTTGAACCGGCTCGCAGCAATTATCAGGATTTGTACACCGCTGCCGCACCGCTGGGCCAGACGCCGCACTGATGTTGAGCGTGAAATCCGTAATCGCATTCGCCCCGATCAGGGGCAACAAACTCGGGAGGTGCTTCATGGCTGGGAATAAGCGGACAACGCTGATGCTGCAAGAGCGGGATCTGCGGCTGTTGGAAGCGCTGGAAACCATGCGGGTGATTGATCGGCAGAGCAGGCCAGGGTTGTTGCAGGCTTTGGTTCCACCACCCGCGCCAACGAGCGATTGCTGGCCCTGACTCGCGCCGGATTCCTGAAGCGCGCATTTCGTCGGCAGCCGCCAAGCTGTTTACTGGCTACCGAACAAGCCGCTTCAGGCAGGAAAGCGCAAGAGCGAGACGCCAGGGGTCGAACCAGCAGCGTTATTCCTGCAGCATCAACTGGAAATCAATCGCGTGCATTTGCTCGTGCAATATTCAGCGCATTCCCGTCACGCGGCTGGTGGTTCGGCAAGTGGCAGAGTTTTCAAAAGCCGCTGTCTCCGACCGTGCCGCTGATCCCCGATGGATACTTCGAAGTCGGATCGCAGCAGGGATTCCGTCCCGCATTCGTAGAGGTTGACCTCGGTACCGAAGCCGTTCCAATCCTCGCCAAGAAGGCCAACCTGTACTTCCAACTGGCCGCCTCCGGAGAATTCGCGCGGATTTTGGCCGCAGCCAGTTCCGCGTCCTGGTGAT
Organism: uncultured Solibacteraceae bacterium; assembly: GCA_963815475.1. GTDB lineage: Bacteria > Acidobacteriota > Terriglobia > Bryobacterales > Bryobacteraceae > Sulfopaludibacter. The sequence continues at coordinate 689,251 of CAWFHD010000003.1, forward strand.
CACGACCTCGACGCCGGCGTCTGGAAAACACTGCGCGGCGCGGTCGCCAAAGATCACGGACAAAATTTTCTGGTTTGGAACACTCGACATGCCGTCGCAGACGAGAGGTTCTGGTCCGCCGCTTGGCTCCGCCCTACCGGCGATCAATTCAATCCTCTTTTATAAATTCTATGCGCTATTGCCACAACTGCCACAAAACGACAACCGGCGAGCCGCTATTCTGCCATTCCTGCGGCTCCACCTACGACGCCAAACTCTGCCCGGCCCGCCACATCAATCCGCGCTGGGCAACGGTCTGCTCCCAGTGCGGCTCGCGCGATTTGAGCATGCCGGCGCCGCCCGTGCCGCTGTGGCTCAGGCTCCGCTGCTGCTCGCCGGGCTCGCTGCTGCCGGGCGCGTGCTGCTTCTGCTGCTGGTTCGGTGGCGGTCGTCGGCATCATCCATGAGGTCTTGACCAACCAGGCCGTCCAAGGCCAAATGCTGGCGAGCCATCGCTCATTCTGGCGTTGCTCTGGTGGCTGTACCTCAGCTTCCCCACTTCATTCAGAACATGTTCAGGTCAATATGGCGAAAACCAAGAAAGAAAGACAGGCATTCACACTGACACTCGCCGCGCAGAGGCGAAAGGCCGAGGCCTTCATTTCTAAGGCTTTAGCTGCCAGACCCTCGGGCAACTCTACGGGCAGGTTACCCGCGGGGTTGCCCGCGAACGTGGCCTGGATAGTTGCCCGACTCGGGAAGCATGCACTTGGGCACGCCGCTCGATATTAAACAGGTCGCCGCTTTGATCGGCTGCTCGCCGTGGACCGTAAGACAGAAGCTCCTTCCCCGAGGTCTTCCGTTCTTCCGGTCCGCGGCCAGCGGCAAATTGATCTTCTACCACGACCAAGTTGTCCGCTGGATCGAACGCCAACAACAAGGAGGATAGCTACCAAGTGAGCCTGTTCAAACGCGGCAAAGTCTGGTGGTCGTATTTCTACGTGGACGGCATCCGGCACCAGTATTCAACCGAAACGTCCAACCGCAGGCAGGCCGAAGCCATCGAAGCCAAGCTGAAGGAAGAGGTCAACGCCAGGCGCTTTCAAGCTGGTGTCAGGCCGACCCGCATATGAAGTTCGGCGAACTCTGCCGCGCGGTTCATCGCCAGCGGCATCGCCCATCCGCACCATCTGTATCACCTGAAGTTCCTGCTGCCGTTCTTCGCTGACGTTCCCGTGCTGCGGCTTACCAAGCCAATGACCGAGGAATTCCGTCGAAGAGACGCAAAGCGCAACGGACCGGGGCATTCCGCTCAAGGATGCCACCGTCAACCGGGACCTGAGCGTCCTGCGCCACATTCTGTACTGGGCAGTCGACGAGCAATTGCTGGAGGCCAATCCGCTGGCGCGCCTGAAAATGGCCCGCGAGCGCCGTACCCGGCGCCAGGTCCTGAGCCTGGCCGAGGAGCAACTGCTCGTGGCCGGCGGCTGCCGCCACACTTGCGCGCCATGATCATCGCTGCGCTCGATACCGGGATGCGCCGGGGCGAGATCACCAACCAGCGGTGGGAGGACATCGACTTCTACTCGCAAGGTGCTGTTCGTGACTCGCTCGAAGACTCCCGAAGGGGAGTCCCGGGAAATCCCGCTGACCGAACGGCTGTTCCAACTGCTCGCAGCAAATCGCTGCGACAAGGGCATCGTATTCGCTTACGAAGGCGAGCAGGTCCGCATCATCAAGCGTTCGTGGAAAACCGCGCTCAAGAACGCCGGGATCCGCCACGTGCGTTTCCACGATCTTCGCCACACCTTCAACACCCGCCTGATGGAGGCCGGCGTCCTGCAAGAAATCCGCATGGCGCTGATGGGCCACTCTTCGGGCTCGAAAGTTCACGCAACCTACACCCACATCGAGCTTCCGGCGAAGCGCGAAGCCATCCGGAAACTCGAGGCGTGGGTCAACCAACAACAGCAAGCAACTCAAACAAGGAGCATGACAGATGCCAGCACCGAAACAGAACGAACCGAAACCGGCTCCAGCCCGAGCCAAGCCGACAGCCGCAAACCGTGGAAGAAGAAGACGCCCGTTGAAGTGGTCTTGGAACAAGCCGACAAGCTGAAGGCCGAGATCGCCGAGATGGAGGAGGAATCAAGGCCAAACGGCGCCAACTCGAGAAGTTCGAAGAGGCCAAGAAGCTGTTCGAAGGGATGTAGCCCATGATGGATCTGCTTGCCCGAAGAACTCGAAAGTCGCCTGCCGCCACTCCATTCGCAGGACGACGAGACTGGACCGATGGTTTACGCCCGCTTCTCGCTTTCCGGTACGCCGCTGGTCTGGTACGTCATTGAAGGCCAGCCCGAAGGGGAGGACTACCTGTTCTTCGGTTTCGTGCTCGGCCGCAACGACTGTTCCGCTACTTCCGGCTTTCAGAGCTGGAAGCCAGGTCGCAAGCCACGATGGGCAAACAAGTCGAGCGGGATACGCATTTCATTCCCGGACGGCTCACTGATGTAATACCCGCGCCCGATCTCTAAAGGATCGGACTGCGGGATTCTTGAGACCAAGATTCACTTCTTGGTCTCTTTTTTATGGCCGCCGCGGAAACCTCCTTACAGGGCATCCGCTGTAATAGATATGTCGGGAACAGGCGAAACGCTGATTCCCGAAATCCCAATCAATATCCAAGGAGAGAAAGCATGAAACGACTTTCCGTTGTGGTGGCCGGCACCGGCCAGATTCGCGACGTGGAAATCCAGCCTGGCACTACGGCTGGGGACATGCTCAACCAACTCAGCCTGAGGGACTACTTCTCTCCAAAGGGCCGAACGACCCCTTCTTCGCCAATGCCGAGTCGATATACGACAAGGTCAATGACGGCGAGAAAATCTTCGCTTCCACCAAAGCCGAGGTGGGCGTGCTCGCATGCGGTGAAGAGACCACCTCGCCCTGTGCCTGCATCCCTACAGGATCTCTTCCTGGGTGTGCGGGGGCAGCCCCGCTTCCCGTGCAGCGCCGCCAGATTCCCTATTGGCAGGAACGGGGCTGGCACCAGCGACGGCAACACCTACACCGGCAGCTACCGAACGCGCTACGGTGCTTTTACCGGAGAGATCCGGCAGCACCACGGCAATGACATCGAATTCTTCCTTTATCAACCATCCCAGAAATCCAGCGGCACAGCCATTGGACCTGCTTTCAGCACCAACGCAACGACTGGTATCTGGTGCATATGGGCAGAAGGCCCAAGGACGTAAGTTCCGGCATTCTGGCCATCGAACGTTTGATCACCGAGGCATTTGAGGATTACAAAGGGAGCAATCACATGGAAAAAGAAGTTCTAGACCAAGTCCGTACCGAACGACAAAGACTCATCAAGAAACGCGACGCATGCTTGGTCAGCCTTCACCAAAGCCGCCGGCACCGGCAAATCGAAGCGGTTGTCCGAATTGTTCATCAAGATTTGCCAGACCAATGAATTCCTGCGGTCCCTGGAGCAGATTGACGGCAAGCAGACCGAAGTGATTCCCGGCCGCAGGCGTTATGCGGTCAGTTCTCTGTTCTTGCATGAGAGCTTCACCAAGCTCACCGCCGACCAGGACGAGGAGTTTTTCTTCATCACCGGCAACGAGATCGACGGCGTGTTCGTGCTGGACCAGTGGGCGGAGTTCGCCCACCAAAAGCGCAGCATCGTGGGCGTGACCGCCGACACGCGCTCCACCCACAGGCTGCTCATAAAGCTGGAGCAGTTCGGGCACCGCCTATTGGCCCATTTCCACAGCCATCCCGGAAATGGACCCGGATGCCACGAGTCCATCTGGCATCGATGAGAATTTTCAGAGGCGGTTGGAGAGCGCCGGACACGTGGCGGTGATGGCTATTTTTAGCCGCGATGGATTCATCCGGTTTGTGCGGCTGGACCAGAACATCGAGATTGAAATCTACGGACAGGGGGTTGAGAAGCATGCGCCGGGTATCTACAGACTCACGAACATCAATTAGGCTCTTCGGCAAATCCATTTCCGGAGCCGAGGATCGGCAACGGCTCATTGCCGGGTTTGACCAGGAGGCTTATTCCAAAGCCTCTGTGGTCTGCGTGGGGGCGGGCGGGATTATCTCCCACATCGCGCCCACGCTTTGCCGCAAAGGAATCGGTCGCATCACTTTGCTCGACCGGGACATCGTAGAGGCAAGCAACCTCAACCGCCAGCGGTTCTATGAACTGGACATCGGCAAGAACAAGGCGTTGGCACTGACCCGGAATCTGCAACGTGAGTGCATCGCTGCGACCGAACTCTGCGGCCACGCACTCCGTTTGGAACAGGCAATTGAACACGGAATCGACCTCTCCGGTTGTGTCGCGATCTGCGGCGTGGACAACAATCCGGCACGGGTCGCCGTGAGCCGTTTCTTCCGTGGAAAAAGTATTCCGGTAGTCTTTACTGCGGTCAGCCGGGACGGCGATCACGGGTACGTGTTTGTGCAAGACAAGGATGGGCCGTGTATAGGCTGCCTATTCCCCGACATGGCTGATGATGCCCGCTATCCCTGTCCGGGCACTGCGGCTATAGCCGACATTCTTCAGCTAGTCGGTGCTCTTGCGGTTTACGCGGTTGATTCGCTGCTTATGGCTCGCTTACGTGAGTGGAACTATCGCAAGGTTGTTCTCTCGGAGGGACTATTAGACGCGTCGACAAACGTCCTGATCCGGGAAGGTTGTCGAATGTTCGCGACGCACAGGTCGGCAGAGTCGTAGGCTCTTTTTACAAGGTCTACCAGACAAAAATCACCCGAAGTGTCCGCTGGTCGAATTGGCGGAGAAACCAATTTGAAGTGGCATGCAGCATATTAGTGGCGACGTAACGCGGGACCCGCCTCCAATTGCGAGCCTGAGATCGTGTCGGAAAGACCTCCAACGCCAAGTGTCGGACAGGAATTGAATACTGGAGAATCCATTACCAGAGGCACCAACGAACCCGGCGAACAGGAATATCTCCATCGGCAGAGGTAAACTAGCAGCAGATGGACAACATGACTCCTGAACAACGGAGCCAAACCATGGCCCGCATTCGTAGTGCAGAGACTGCTCCTGAACGTATGCTTCGGAGCTTGCTGTTCCGGCGGGGTCTTCGGTTTCGGAAGAACTGCAAGCAACTTGCCGGCTGTCCTGATATCGTTTTTGCGGCTGCAAAGGTAGTGGTTTTTGTAGATGGCGATTTCTGGCACGGCTGGCGATTTCCAACTTGGCGGCAAAATCTGGAGCCGTATTGGCAGAGGAAGATTGAATGCAATCGCCAACGTGATCGGCGACGATCAGCGCAACTGCGAAGATCTGGATGGCGAGTCGTACGCGTGTGGGAACACGATGTCAAATTTCGGGCCACAGCTTGCGCAGAACGTATACATCAGGTTATCGTGGAACAGCTAGCATTGCTTCAGTAAAGCATTAAAAACAAAAAGCCTGGAAACCTCGGCATTGTTGCGATACCATGAGGACTCGCGACAATGGTAGGCGTTGACCTCTTCTCCGGGGCTGGCGGACTTTCGGTCGGCGCCCTTGCTGCCGGGATTCATATTCGCATTGCGGTGGACTCCGATCGACATGCAGCCAGCACATACAAAGTGAACCACCCAGGGGTGGTGTTCGTAGAGTCCCCGATTGAATCAATCCGTTCTATCGATTCCTGGCACCTTCAAGAGAAGCCCGAAGAGCTCATAGTATTTGGTGGCCCTCCGTGCCAGGGTTTTTCTACGTCAAATCAACGAACGCGTTCTGCTGAGAACCCGACCAACTGGCTTTTTTCCGAGTACCTGCGCCTCGTTAGATTGGTGGCGCCAGCTTGGGTCGTTTTTGAGAATGTGAAAGGCATACTCGAGACGGAGGGGGCATACTTTCTTGATCGCGTTCACTCCGGGCTGCGGCGGCTCGGTTATTCTGTCACAGTCTGGCTCTTGAACGCAAGCAATTACGGGGTACCTCAGACCCGCTATCGGGTATTCGTCATCGGATCTCGTGACGGAGTAAAGGTCCGCGAACCCCTTCCAAATTGCAAGGGCGCAATAAGTGTTCGTGAGGCTATCGCCGATCTTCCCATCCTCAGAAACGGAGCGGCGAGGCCAGTGCTACCCTACAGGACCGCTGCCGCGTCTCCGTTCGCGAGGCGAATGCGCGGTCGGCGTACCGAATGCGGAAATCATTTAGTCACAGATAGTCAGCCTCACATTATTGCGCGATACAAATCCGTGCCGAGAGGAGGGAATTGGCAAGATATACCCTGCACGCTTATGCACAACTATTCTGATAGGGAACGGTGCCATACGGGGATTTATAGACGCCTCAAGTGGGAGGAACCGTCGGTTGTGATTGGCAACTTTCGAAAGAATATGCTCATCCATCCCTCACAAAACCGCGGCTTGTCCGTGCGCGAGGCCGCTCGCCTACAGTCTTTTCCTGACAATTTTATCTTTCAAGGAAGCATCGGCTTCCAACAGCAGCAGGTCGGAAATGCTGTCCCTCCTCTTTTGGCCGAGGCCGTATTTAGTGCCATCGTCGGGGCCGTTTGATACCGTTGATGATCGGAGAACGGAGTGAATGGATTTAAAAGGATTGACTATACGGGAATGGATGGGGACTGTTCCGCCTGACGCTTTTCCCGGCCGTGGTCGCCCGGATTACTGGAAGAGGTTTCTCGCATTTGAAGACTACTTGGTCAAGGAGGTGCACCCGCTGGTAACAGTTGGAGCATCCTTGGCGGACGGTGGGTATTTGACCGATCACGGTCCCGACCACATCACAACGGTACTCCTGCGTGCTTCCGAACTAGCTCGAGCCGAACGTTTTTCGCTGTCGCCATATGAAGCTTATCTCTTTTGCACCGCAGCGCACCTCCACGATGTCGGGAACATCCTTGAACGAATAGGTCATGAAGAGAAGGCGGAGGAAGTGACTGCGAGCGTCGATTCTTACCTCGGAGACGATGCCGTCGAGCGAAATGCCATTTTCACCATAGCTCGCGCACATGGCGGAGCCGTCGATGGCGATCCTGACACAATCTCCTACCTACCGCCCGAAGACTTTGTCATGAACGCCACCATACGGCCCAGAGTTATCGCGGCACTTCTTCGATTTGCAGACGAACTTGCAGACGACCGCACCCGCGCTGCTAAGACACTCCTCAAACTCAAGAAAATCCCTCCTTCGAGCAGAATCTACCATGAATATGCATATGCGCTGCATTCCGTCATAGTCCGCGTCCCAGGTGATTCTGTTGAACTTCGGTTTGATATGACGAGAGAACTCGCATGCCAAACATTTGGCAAAGGCACCGGGGAAGTCTACTTGATCGATGAAATTTTTGAACGCACCTTGAAGATGCACCGCGAGCGGATGTACTGTATGCGGTTCTTACGTCCGGAACTCTCGATTGACAAGATAGGCGTGAGACTTTCCATTTATGGTCCCCGATTCTTGGGTAAACCTATCGAACTCCAGTACATCTTGAAAGAGGCTGGCTATCCAGTACCATTACCAGGTGAGAACATCCACCGCCTTTGCCCTGAGTTAAGTGATGACCGTTTCGGCGGATCCGTAAACGGTAGCGCGGTCCATAGGTTCATCGAGAAGGAGAAGTAAGCTATGTCGAGCCCCAGGCCTCAATCTAACCCATTTGCAGTACAAACTCCTGAGGATATTTCCGCAGCAGACGTAGTTTCGCTTTTCGTTGATGTGTTCGGGGATTTTTATAACATACCAAAACTCGGCCACACTTTTCTCCACGGACCGCGCGGCTCAGGAAAAAGCATGATGTTTCGGTATCTTGAACCGGATTGCCAATGCCTGATCGAGAACACAACTGTGAAGAACCTCCCGTTCTTCGCCGTGTACATATCGATCAAAAACACTGATCTGAAGCTTACAGAGTTGCAACGTCTTGAAAATAAGAATGCAGCACTGGTCATAAATGAGCATTTTCTGGTGATTCACATCGCTGCCAAGTTTTTCGGGTCCCTCCTCAAAGTGCCATCAGCAGAATGGGATAACATGGAGACAGAAGCCATACGCGCCTTTTACAATCGCGATTTGACTCGCCTCCTCCGAAGGACCGGCTGGACAGGTGCTCTTCCCGAGATTGCCGAATCGGCCCGGATAGCCGATTACTTTTCGGCATTTCAAGATATTTTTAGCGACCAGCACGCAGCCGTAATAGCGTACCTGAGGCGTTTATCTTTTGCGGAAGACCCTGTCCGCTACTCAGGGCCTCTATGTGGATACTTGGACTTCTTGCTGCCTCTGATACGCGCAGTAAAAGTGTTGCCGATGATGCCGTGCGGTCCGGTTTTCCTGCTCTTGGATGACGCCGATAATTTGAACCGTACCCAGACGACAATCCTTAATTCCTGGGTTTCATGCCGCACTCAGGCCGATGTCAGTCTTAAGATTTCGACCCAACTTAGTTACAAGACCTATCTAACGGCTACTGGACAGACCATAGACTCGCCGCATGATTTTTCAGAAATTAATATTTCTGCCGTCTACACATCAGCTAAGAGCAAGTACTTTGATCGTGTATCTGAGATCGTTAGGCGACGGCTTGAAATTGCGGGGATTGATCGCGCTCCGGAAGAATTCTTCCCGCCGTACGCGGAACAGGAAAAGCGAATTAGAGACGTCGCGGATAAGATCAAGGCAGATTGGGCTAATCAGGGCAGGGGCTTTCGTGCCAGCGACGACGTCGTCCGATACGCCCGACCAACATATATTGCAAGCCTGCTCGGAGAGCACAAATCGGGATCTACTTATAAATACGCTGGTTTCGATCAATTGGTTCACCTGTCTTCTGGCATCGTGCGTTATTTTCTGGAATCTGCTTCGTTGATGTATGGCGAAATGCTCTCAGAATCCAATGGACCTATTATGGAAATAAGCCCAGAAGCGCAGGATCGGGTTCTCCGTCAGCAGGCCACGGCTTTTCTCTTTTCCGAGTTCGATCGATGGTCTGCCGACGAAGCGGACGATGAGCGTGCCTTAAGCAACACCCGCAAACTAAGAAACCTCATCCGGGCCTTGGGAGGTACGTTCCATCAGATTCTGATCTCGGACGCATCCGAGCGGCGCGTGTTTTCAATAGCGTTATCAGAGGAGCCGGACGCGGATGTCTTCGAGGTTCTGCAACTCGGGGTTCGATATGGCTACTTTCATCAATCAACCATTGGGAATAAGGAAGGCACCGGCCGCACAAGGCTCTACATTCTCAACCGTCGATTGGCACCCGTGTTTCTCCTAGACCCTACAAGCTTTGCCGGATACAAGTTTGTCACGAACAGGATTCTTCGCGAGGCAATGGAGAAACCGAACACTTTCGTCGGCCGCGTGAAGCGTGCTGGTATTGATGTGATGTTTGAAAGTCCGCAGATGAGCTTGTTTGAGAACGGTGATGAATTATGACTTTTTCGCGACGGTTGGGGCTTGATCGGTTAGCAATGACGATGAGAATCGGTCAAGATATGATCGCCCCAGATGTGTTTATTTGCTGCTCTAGTTTCGAAGGTCGCTCAACGGCGATAGCATCCGCAATTTCAGAGCTCACTATTCAAAGCGCAATAATATTTTCAAACACCGAATTCCGGGAGGTTGCGGCGGCCAACACACAACTCTTGACCGGAATGTTTGCTGGCAAAAGCACCGTTGTCCCGCTTGAAATGAGTAACCCACTCACTTCAGGCGATTCTGTCCGAAAGGCGGTCGCTGAATCTGCATCACAGCCGGGAAAACGATATTTAGTCGATGTTACTACCTTTACGCATGAACTTTTATTGATTCTGATACGCGTACTTCACCTTACGTTATCGGCACATGACACTGTTCAGTTCGCATACACAACAGCAGTCGAATATTCGATCGGTGATGCTCCTGATTCCAAATGGCTGACAAAAGGAATCGGCGAGATTCGCTCAGTCCTCGGCTTCCCGGGATTAATGTTGCCCGCCCGAAAGTTGCATCTCATTGTCCTCGCGGGATACGAAGGCGAACGCGCAGAACGACTCATCGACAATTCCGAGCCGAATCAGATTTCGCTTGGACTGGGCGAAGAGGCCGAATCCATTACTCCGACTCACTATCTAGTTAATGCAGCGTTACACAAACGGCTAGCGGCCAAATATTCTGGTGTCGAGACGTTCAAATTCTCCCCGGCAGACGCGATCCACAGTCGTGACGCGGTGATATATCAAGCACTGAAATACCCTGACCACAATGTTGCCGTGGCTCCTCTGAATACGAAGGTCTCGACTGTAGGGTGTGCATTGGCGGCTCTACAGATGGACGGTATTCAGTTGTGCTATGCGACTGCACACCAGTACAACGTGGTGAACTACTCGGCCCGCGGCACTGATTGTATCGTGTTCGACGTTGGGCCGATCTAGCCACTTTCCATTCGCACGGTGTGGGAAACCAGTACGGAAGGGTTGCCACACACACGCGAGTCGGGGCGTTTGCCGCCTTCGGGATGTAGACGATTTTGCATGGCGGTTCGGGGAAAAGCCTTGGTTACCGGGTGGAGGATTGGTTAGCTTCTCCGCTTCTCCTAAAGGTTCATTGTAAAGTGTAGATGATTTTGTAGCTGCCGAGAGCCTCCGAGTTCAACAGAGCTCAACAGGCCTCAACAAGTTGGCAACAACCCCTTGCGCTGCAAGTAATTGAAAACAAGCTGCTTTTGTAGCTTCTTGACATCCGACTTGGGCAACTTGGATCTCCGGTCGATACCCGATAGAGTTTGCACCGCGTTTTCAATAGGTTAGCAATTTCGAGGGTCCCGACCCTCTGTCCTTTTGAGGCTGCTACATCTACACTTCCGACTACAACCGCCGAACGGGAACCCTTGGCAGGCCTGTCAATAGGCCCTCCGAACGTATCCGACCCCCCTGTTTTTGCGGCAGGTGGTCTTCGGGTAGATCCCGATTGGGAATTCGGGCGATTTCGAAGCAGAGCAGAGGACAGCTTGCGTTTCCGTGGAAAAGCGCCCAGCATGGAAGTTGCCCGGCCAAGAAAGATTCAGACGGCCGTGCGGCAAGGGCCCACTGGAACAGCTCAACGCCACCGGAAGGAAGCAGTTTGCCACCGCCTGATCCGACCGACAAAATCTTCACTGGCAGTCAGGCCGCGAAACGCCTTGGCATTCCTCTCTCAACGCTACGCCGCTTGGTTCGTGATGGGACCCTTTGGGCAACCCAGATGAAAAACGGCGCGATTGGGCTGACGGAATCTGAGCTCCAGCGGTTCATTGATCGGTTCGAGAATCCCGTGAAGAAGGGCGACTAGACATGCCAAATCCCAAACCGTGCTATCAAACTGGATTCTCCCGGCGAGCGTGTGCGAAATGCGGGAAGCAGCCAGCGGTCGTTCACCTTCCCACGATGCAAGTGGGCTACTACTGCGGGAAGTGTTGCCCGGCATGCGGCGACTCTAGTCAGAAGCCGGGAAAGGAGTGACCCTTTGAAAAGGAGTTGGCATCGCGAGGGAAGTGCGCCCTTGAAGGCATCACCGCAGCCCACCCTCGCCAGCCTGTCAAAAGATTGCTTCCAGTCGCGGAGAACTCGCGCAAGTTGCCAAAGCTGCGGCGCGAGCAATCCGTTTTTGCATTGGCCTACGAAATTGTTCGGTCACTACTGCGCGGAGTGCTGCCCCGTGTGCTCAGCGGCGAAGTGACAATATGGCATCGATAATCCAGCGAATGGCCGCGGCTAACGACCCGCTAATTCGACCTGGGCGGTCTCCTGCCTGAAAACGGGCTGCAGAGCAATATGCCGAAAAAGCGATTCTCCAGTTCATGCGCCGGCAACTCCGGCATATCGCTCTGAAGACCCCGAATCGCCTCAAGAAGTGGCAATGGGTGAACCTTTTTGAAGATCAAGGATTCGTTCGCTTGCCCTGCGTTGAAGGCTTCCACTTCCTCAAGAGGGGAAAGAGGACTACTCAACGAAGCATCCTGGACCTAGGATCTGAATCACTTACCCTTCAGCGCGAACTTAAATCCTAAACTCAACTGCTGATCGGTAAAGTCGAAAGCAGGAGGAAGAGAGCCGTAGCTGTGCTGAACCGTGAAGCTCCATTGCTGGCTGAAGTAGAAGCTGGCTGAAGTGGACACCCAGTTCCTCGCCTTTTTGGAGTACACATACGTGGTGACATTGGCTGCGTTCGTGGTGCCGAAGAGTTCCGCCTTGTCCGGCAGGCGAACCTCGTAACTGCTTTTAAGAACAACTTTCGTAAATCCCGGAACCGAGCGAAGCGTAACATTCAGCGCGCCACCGCCGAGCGTTCTCGCGAATCCGCCGTATCCGTTCTGGTTAAGGCTGTTGCGAAAATTTCGACCAGCCTCCACGCCAAGCTTGAGATCGAACCCGATGAGATTCACCACGCTCCCGGCGGAGGCCGTATGGAAATCGAAAGGTAGTACGATGTAGGGCGACGATACGAAGTTCAGGTTGTGCCCCTTGCGATCGAACTCTACCCCAGCGTAGTTCACTTGCAATAGCGCTCCCTGAAATACGATCTGTTCGCCGGAAGATTTGGGAGTTGAAAGCAGCTTCCGATAGTCGAGTGTCCCGGAAAAGCTGTCCGGATCGACTCTCGCGCGGTTGTCGGTCTTGACGCTCGCGGCCACACCCCAACCGTTCCCGAGCGGATGGAAATCGAACGATGAATCGATAGTGTAGGTCGGCTTCGTTCCTACGCCTGAGTTGATGCCTCCGAACAGATTGAGATCGTTTGTGCTGCTTCCCTTCCCTTGGGTGGGCGCAGGGGTCGTGCACGGAGTAGTCAGCATGGCCGTTTGCCCTCCTTTTGAATACTTCACGGTATAACTCAGGGCTCCCGGCGGGAAGTCTGCTGCCCAATCGCTTCCATTGAAGAATTGGACGGTGAGCGTCACCATCGGAATGATGGCATATGGATAGTCGCCTCCGACTACCGGATCGCCGAGAATCTTGCCGGCTGCCGGTCCCGTTTGCGTTTCGGCTTCGATGCTCCAATAGGCGACTTTACCGGCGTCTACGCTGGACGGCGTAGCGGACGAATCGAAGATCACCACGATCTGTCCTGTCTCTGCGGTGCCAGCGGACTGAATGGAGTACTTGTCCCCGGCGAACGCGGCGGCCGTCAGGATGGCTGTCAGTGCAATTAATTTGTTCATAGATCCTCCGTCAGCACTTAAGCGCGTTCACGATATCGATGAGGGCAGTGTCCGTCGCGCAGGGAAACGGCCGTGTGCAGCCTGCCGATGCCGCTGCGTTCTTCACGCGATCGCAGAACAGCAGCCGTGCGGCGTCGGTCGGAAGGAAGTCGCTCAGCATGGTGGAAAGGCTGAGGGCAGCTCCTCCAATGCAGTGCTCAACGACGTCAACGGCGTCTCCCAGGTTTAGACAGCCGGACGGTTGAGCGGTAATGGTCTTTACGGCCATGGTAGTCGTGCGCTTTAATATGGCCAGTCCTTGAGTGGGCATAAAAGTAGTCTCCTTTTCTTGAATTTCTTCGTTACTTGCGAAAGAGTTTTAGACTCTTCTAGCAGCCCCAGCGCAAAATGTAATCGAAATGGGACATTTATACTTGGCCCGCGAAGGGATCAGCATGTTCGGAGGGTGCGATTCCCATTAAACTGCGACCATTCAGGAGATCCCATTGAAGGGATCCGAGGATATCACGGACCTATTGAAGCTTGTCGCCGCTGGTGACAAAGCAGCTGAGGACACGCTCGCTCGAGTCACTTACGCCGAATTGCGGCGCCTGGCGTCCTCATTTCGCCGCCGGGAGCGAGCCGAACTCTCCCTCCAGGCGACGAACTTGGTGCGCGAAGTCTATCTCAAGGTGCTGGTCGGCGGAAACTTGTGTCGCAACAGCGAGCATTTTTTATCGCACGCGGATCATGCGGCATCTACTGGTGGACCGTGCCCGCCGCCGCACTGCCCAAAAGCGTGGCGGCGACGACGTCAAGGTCCCGCTCGACGACTTTCTGATTGCTGACCAGCCCGAAGCAGATGACGTCCTATGGATGGATCAAGCGCTTTACCAAAACGGAGACGAACGAATGCTCTTCACCCGGGTCTACGTGAAGGGGTCCAGCGACTGGCAACTATTCTCCAGCACGCAGTCTCGCAACCCGAAATTGATGGCGGAGCAATCCGAGCCGCGCCGGCCAAGGCAACTGGGAAAATTGACGGTCTCGTCATGAGTCTTGAGGAGGATTACTGGATCGCCAAGCTGAAGAATGATACCAGCACCCTGAATCAGATACTCGCCGACGGTTTCTATGAAATGAACCAAAACGGCAACGGCAGGAAAAAAGCGGAAACCCTTGACCTGTGGTGGCGGTCCTTCAAGATCTCGTCGCTAACCACGGAATCATTTGAGGTACGTGTGTCCGCCGACGAGGCCGCAGTCACCGGCACGCAGACCGAGAACGGAGACGAACGAATGCTCTTCACCGGGTCTACGTGAAGGGGCCCAGCGGCTGGCAGCTGCTATCCGGCATTCGGTTCCGCAACCCTAAGCTCGAATCCGGCCGAATCTTTTAGCCAAGAGATATCACACAGGTTCTCCTAAAGACTTAGGATGAATTGTAGATGATTTTGTAGCTGGAGAGAGCCTCCGCGTTCGACAAGGCTTAACAGAGTTCAATCAGGCTGGCAACAACTTCGGAAACTCAAGTAGTTGAAGATAAGCTGCTTTTGCAGCTTTTATGCCATCCGCCTTGGACACCTTGATCACCGGTCGATACCCTCTGGAGTTTTGGCCTTTTTTTGGCTCTCCGCAGGAATTGGTGAGGACCCGTTAACCATCGATGTTTCAGGCAACTGGAGTTTTTGGCTACACTCAGCGTTTGACACACAAAGAGTGGACAGCAATTCTGGCTTGGCCGGGGTACCGAGTGTATCGGGTGGAGTTGGACGAGCAGGCGAAGACGCTTAAATTGTGGGTGCGTCGCAAACCCATCCATCGGGGGTTTGAGTGTAGTGGGTGCGGGCGTCGACTGCACAAGTTGCACGATGTCCGGGAGCGAGAAATCCGCGACTTGCCGTGGAGCGTTTACCGCGCGACGGTGGTCGTGGAAGTGCACCGCCTGCGATGTCCGGAATGTGGCGTGCGAGTGGAAAAGATCGAGCAGTTGCCCTCCAAGGCACCTTTCAGCAAGCGGTTCGAAGAGATTGTCGGGCAAGCTTGCGAGAGTGCCGCCGTCAGCCAGGTGGGGCGGCGCTTCCAATTGCCAGAGACCACGGTGCGCGCTATCGATTTGCGTTACCTGGAACGGTGGGAGCGGCACCGCCGTAAACCACCACTGCGGCAAATGGGAGTGGATGAGATCTACCGCGGGAAGAAGGATAAGTTTCTAACGGTAGTGAGCAACCTGGAGTCCGGCGAGCCGCTGTGGTTTGGGAATGAGCGGAAGAAGGAAACTCTGGATGAGTTCTTCCGGACGCAACTCAGGAGCGGACAGCGCCAGCGGATCGAAGCGGCCTGCATGGACATGTGGGAGCCGTTCCGGCTGAGCATAGAGGAATGGGTTCCGAAGTGCCGCATTGTTTATGACAAGTTCCACATCATCCAACACGCCAACGATGCGGTGGACGAGGTGCGGAAAGCAGAGTTCTTCCGCAAGGGGCGGGAAATGCGCGACCTGATCAAAGGGAAGAAGTGGCTGCTGCTGAGCCGCTGGAAGAATCTGGTGCCGCGGCAGCGCGGGGTGCTGAATCGGCTATTCCAGTTAAACCGGCGAGTATTCAAAGCCTACATGCTCAAGGAGAGTCTTGGAAGCCTTTGGGACTATTGCTACGAAGGGGCAATGACCAACTATTTGGGGAAGTGGATGGATCAACTACGTTGGCAGCGCTTGCCTCCGTTCCAGAAGCTCTCTTGGACGTTAGTTAAGCATCTGGATGGCATCCTGAATTACTGCCGGACCAAAGTACGCTTCGGAGTAGTTGAGGCCATCAACGCCAACATCCGCATGCTGATCAACCGCGGACGCGGTTACAAGAACACGCGCTACCTATTATTGAAGGCTAAACGCATGGTGGCGACGAACACCGAATACGTCGCCATTGAGAAGATCCGGAAGGCCGCGTAGAATGTGCGCTCTTACGAATTCCTGCGGAGAGCCCTTTTTTTCAACAACTTAGCAATTCATAACGTCCCTACCGTCTGTCCTTTTGGGTTTGCTACATCTACGGTCTTGACTACATTCGCAAATCGGAAATGGCTCGCGGCGTTGTCTTCAAACGTCTCCGACCTCCGGCTCTTGCAGCAGGTGTTCTCTCGGGGAGATACCCACGCCGAAGGTGGAACACAGCGAAGCCGCTATGATCTTGCGTGCAAGCATGATCGGATCTGTAAAAGCTCGCAGAGGAACTTGGCGCCTGAGCGCCTTCACATCGGGCCAGCGTGCTCGTGGCCTCCGCCCGCTCGCTTTCCCGGAACAAGGCGCGCCGAGGTTGCCCGGACGGGCTGAGTCGCGACCTCGACGTTGAACAGCGCCTGATTACTTGAAATGACCTCTGACGGGGTCTTGGGGCAGGAACTGTAAACGGTCTCGCAGGGTGTTGGCAGCGCTTGCCGCTGAACTCTATGTCACTGCAAGAGTTGCTCGAGATAAATGGTCATGCCATCGAACTCGGCGGCAAGCTGCGGATCCTTAGTCACGTCGGCGCCCTCAGCCAGGACCTTGAGATGTGTGACATTAACGTCCGACAATAACTTGGTTTCAGGGTTTCTCACAATGGCACCGGAGGCGATGGTTGTCCGCCCTGTGAAGGTCGCTGGCTTTGCCGCCTCTCCAACCCAAATGTGGATTGTGACGCGATGGCTGCTGCCCGACGAGAGACAAGCAACTTCCCCACCGGCGTGTTCCTCGATAATTTTTTTCAGGCGGGCGTCGGTGTCGGTCACAGCCACTACCGTGAGCCAGTCGGCGCTACCTTTCGCGTTTGCTTCTTGTTGGGTAAAACCTCCCGCTCCTACGACGGAATCCCGCTTCTTTCCAAACATCCTCGCGTAGGGCCCATAAATTGGCGTTCCCTTCAGTTTGTTCTTATCATCGTAGTGCTGAACGGATAGACCGTCTTGTGTGGCGTGGCATCCCATCGTGCAGAATCCTCCATTTTGAGTGAATTCGACTTGGTAATACGTATCAGGAGAGTGTACAAGATGGATGCAGCTTCCGCAACTAGGGTAAATACAGCGCTCATTTGACAATAAGGTTCGGCACTTGTTGCCGAAGAGATATTGAAGGATCGCTGCAGGTACCCCGGTGCGTTTCGGACGGAATACACTAGTGTGAAGCCAAATGACCATTGACTTTTCACATCTGGATCGTTCCGGTTTTGAGCCTTGGACTAAGCCACTCGAGAGTCTCTCACTCCGATTTGCCGTCATCGTGCAAGCGGGTCCAGCCCGGATCGGGGAGATTGCCCTACGCAAAGAACCGCCAGTACTGGCAGTTTCCACGCTGGGTTCGTTACTGGTGGTCAGCCCACTTTACATACCCGAATATGGCGTTTGCCCCAAATGTTTTGAGGAGTCAATGGCGCGCAACCTCTTTGATCAACAGCAGCAATCGATTCAACCGTCGGAAACTGTTGGTGAGAAATTGTGCGTTTTCCTGAAGAACATCGAGCACCAGCTTCAATTCGGATTCGATTCCCTAGAGCTATTTTCTAACGCCACTGAGATCAGCGAACTTCACGAACCAAGGCTGCAGCCGGTCTTCCCATTTCGAAACTGTCCGCGGTGCGGCGATCTTGTGATCGACCCGGAGACGCCACTGAGAATCCATTGCAGTCCGTTGACGGGCATCGTGAGTAAAATGGAGATCACCTCGGCAGCCACAGCCGGTGCGTTCCGCGCCAAGGCAGTTTGGGCAAGCCCTCTACCCGCTGCGGGCACGAGACCATTGTTAAGAAGGCAAACGTCCTATGGGCGCGGGGCTAATCAGCAGGAAGCGGAAGCCGGTTGCATCGGTGAAGCGCTCGAGCGTTATAGTCTGGTGTACCAGGGAAACGAGGCAATGGTGCGGGGGCGGTTTTCCGATCTCAACGCTATCCACCCAAACGAAATCATGCTTTTTAGTCAGAGCCAATATATTGGCAGGCACGAGTGGAATAGATGCTGTAGCGAGGAGTTTCTTGTGACAGATCCATTTGACGAGGATCAAGTCACGGATTGGTTGGAGACCCATCCTCTGGGTTCAGCGCCGGAGGGAAAGCTAGTTGCTGCGGCCAGTTGCTTGATGTGGTACCCGTCGGAGTCCGGAGTGGCGCAGTTCGCCCGAGCCGACACGATCGGATGCGGAGGGGGTGTCACGTACGAGGACGCGCTCCAACACGCTTTGCTCGAGTGGATTGAGCGGGATGCGATTGCCATCTGGTGGGAGAACCGGATCCGCCGCCCGGCCTTTCGCCTAGAGGCTTTCGAGTGGCCTGAACTCGAGGGCGTCGCCCGTGGAATTCGGGCTACTGGCCGGGATTTGTACCTCCTCGATTGCACAACCGATATTGGGATTCCAGTATATGTCTCGGTGGCCCCGCTCCGCGATGGATCGGAGATTCTGTTTGCAGGTGCGGCGCATCCTTCGCCTCGCGTCGCGGCTATGCGTGCAGCCACTGAAGTTGGCCAGCCATGGTTTGAAGCGATGAGAACAGGTGGATCGTCGTCCTCGTTTCGCGATTGGATAATGCATGAAACGTTGGCGACGCAGAGTTTCTTGGTCCCTCTCGAGTTTCGCAATCCGCCCCCGGAATCGCAGAGCGGCCATTTCTGGTCGGTGGCCTATCTTGTAGAACGGCTCGAATCCGTAGGACTAAGAACGTATGCCGTCGACCACAGCCGCCCGGAAGTGCTCACGCGAGTAGTGCGCGCCGTGGTGCCGGGCATGCGGCACATATGGAACCGCAGAGCACCCGGGAGGCTGTACGATGTGCCAGTGAAGCTCGGCTGGATCTCCACACCATTCGACGAGGCGGATTTGAATCCGGTCCGCTGCATGATTTAATTCGGGAAATGAAGGCGGCTAAGCAGCCTATTGTACCGAGGATCGGATCGAACTGGGTCGAGGACTGGGCTTGTCGAGAGGGAAAGAATCGTGCTGTCGCGCAGTTCGATTGCCCGCTCCAGCCACCGGAAGGCGGAGTCGAAATCTCCGAGTTTCGCGTAAACGCCTGCAATCAGTATATTGTCCACACCCTCGCCCGCGGTGGCGGCTTGAGTGAGGATCTTCAAGTCGTCGCGAGCCTGCTTAAGCCGACCCCGGTAAGCTTCTACCGAAGCCTTTTCGGCAATTACGGTTACTCGAGGGAATTGTAGCCCCTCGGCAAAATCCAGTTCATGAAGCGCTGCCTCATAATGCCCTTGCTCTTTTAGGAGGCGCCCGTGCAAATAGCGCGCAAAGCCAAAATTCGGATACATCGCTAGCAACTCGCGCATGTCAGTTTCCATATTGTCGAGTTGGCGGGCAGTCCAGTAAAGGAACGCAATCTCGCACCAGACCTGTGGGTCATTCTGGTGAGTTAGCTCAAGGGCACGCCGATCTTCAGCCTCAGCCAAACGAAACTCCCCATGCTTGCGTAAATGAACGCCATGCCAGAAGTGGATCTGCGAATCGTCCGGCGCGTATGTCGTCGCCTTGCGGAAGGATTTTTCAGCGTTCGGCCAGTCGTCGAGGTCGAGTGATTGAACCCAAGCCAGGACACCGATGGCCTGACCGGAATGTCCATCAAGCTTGATTGCGCGTAACGCTGCTTGGCGAGCCTCCTTTCTCGCTTCGTCAGCTGGAATCTGTTGGGCGTTTGCGGCGCTGGCATAAGCATAAGCCAAACCGGACCAGGCACCCGCCCAATCAGGGTCGGTCTCCGCGGCGGATTGAAACTGCTTGATGGCGCTTACGAAGCTCGCAGCGGCGAGGTTTTCCATTTTGACCCTCGCACTCTCCACCATTCGTTGCGCTTCCGGCTTCGGTTGGTGGGGTCGGCCAACCCAATAGAAAACCATCAAAAAGGCGCTGGCGATGAGCGCGGCATAAGCTGCGACCCGGAGCCCTTTACTCCAGTAGTAGCGTCCTGTAATGCGCGAGGCGACCTCCTGCGCAGATTGGGGTCTTCGGGCGGGGTCGCGCGCGAGGCAGACGTGAACCGCACGCTCGAAAGAGAGCGGAACGCCGGGAACGAGTCCTCGAAGGGCCGGCGGCGATTGCTTCAATCGCAACTGTGCTATCTCGGTGTTAGAATTCCCTCGAAACGGAAGATATCCCGTCAGCATTTCAAAAGCGACTATGCCCAGGGCGTACAAATCGGTAGCGGGTGTCAGCCGACCGCCTCGAACCTGCTCCGGGGCCATGTACGCAGGCGTGCCAGCGAGTCCGAACCCGGTGCCGCCAGAGTCGATGTGGCGCTCTGTACTAGCCAGGCCGAAGTCCATGATGACAACCCGTTCGCTGCCGTCCGGCTCCGTCTCGATAGCAACGTTGGAGCTCTTGAAATCGCGGTGAATGATGCCCTGCCGATGTGCCGCCGCCAATCCGTCAAGCATTTGAAGAATCAACTGAGTGGCGAGGCGAAACGGCATCGGCCCTGTCCTTCGGAGGCGCTGACTGAGGGTCTCGCCCTTGAGAAGCTCCATTGAAAGAAATACGGCGTTGCTGCGGCGTCCATCGAGTTCGATCTCATGACGGAAGAGATCATTCACCCGCGAGACATTGCGATGCGAAACCTGGCGCGCAAGTCGTACTTCCAGCTTAAACTGATCCAAAACATCCGGGTTGACCGTGAGGCTGGGGCGGATTGTCTTGAGGGCGACCGGCACGTTCAATTCGAGGTCCTGGGCGGCATAAACCTCTCCCATGCCGCCTTCGGCGATAAAGCGCAGGACACGGAAGCGTCCCGCTACCAATTCCCCCTCGACAAACGTTCGAAGACCCGAGGCGACCAACTCGGCGGCTCGCTCGGGGGTGATAAGCGGCCCAGCTAAAACGGAGCCGGCAGCCTCATGGTAAGCCAGCAGTTCATAGAGGGACCGAGCGAGAGATTCGTCGTTCCCGCACGCGTTGTGCGCAAAACGCTTTCTCTCATCCTCGCCGAGGTCGAGCGCCTGATTGAAAAGGGACTTTAAACGCTCCCATCGGTCGACGGAGGCGATCACCTGGCGAGTTCTCTTCGCAGCCAGGCTCGAGCCATACTCCAATCGCGCTTGACTGTTCGCTCCGAGATATTCAGGACTTCGCCAATCTCGGCTTCACTCAGACCAAGGAAGTAGCGCATCTCTACGACTGCGGCTTGCCGCGGGTCTATCGAGCAGAGCCGCTGCAAGAGGCGATCAACTTCCAGGATTCGCTCGGGGTCCTCATGAAACCGGGCGTGCCAATCCTCAAGCTCAACGGCGAAGGCTCCGCCTCCTCGTTTGTCGGCACGGCGGCGGCGGGCGTGATCGACGAGGATTTGGCGCATCAGTTGAGCCGCTAGGCTAAAGAAATGACCTCTATCTTCCCACTGGATCTTCTCATTGGCGACAATTCGGACGAAGACTTCATTCACCAATGCGGTCGGCTGGAGTGTGTGATTGGGGCGCTCGCTGCGCATCTGAATCTGAGCGATCCGCTTGAGCTCGGGATAGACGATTTCCGCCAGCTGATCCCGCGCGGAGGCGTTTCCTTGGCGAAGGCCCCCAAGAAGAGTGGTAATGTGCTCTTGGCCCGATTTTGGCTCGTCCATGGAGAGATGCCTGCGATCAAATCCGGCGCGTTCTTCATGAAGATACAACACTGGCGCTCATACGGCAACCAGTACCAATCTCAGTGAAGCCCCGAATACCGTGGCCCGTCGCGACGGTCAAATTGGGCATGCGGTGCGCGAGGTTGCGCGTACCTGTCGTCGGCGAATGGAACGGCCGACTGTAACGTCGAGAGTATATGCTCCTTGGAAGCGTAGGTGTAGCGCTGGGTTGTCGAAGTCGAGGCGTGGCCCAAGACTTCCTGAACCACTAGATGTCCGTGCCGAAGTCCAGAGCAGTCTCTACATCGCGTAGGGGCACACCATCATCATGAGCGGCGGGCGAGCCATTGATCCGAAGCAGTGGGCGCAACGGGGTATCCGGAAGATCGACATGGAGCGTGAGCACCGAAGAGATGTACAACGCCGGGTTGGAGTCCGGATGCAACAACTGGGCGATGGGTGTCACTTTTCTTCCTCCGCCGCGCCGTCGTCTCCAGATCTTCGCGTTAGGATCAGGTCGTGGCTGCTTCCTGCCGATCGTTGTGGCCCCTCTTCCCTCCATTTCCCGCTTAACCGGAAGAAGGAACAAATATGGGCAAAGTCGTTCGAAACAACTTGGCTGTATTAACTCTCCTCGCCGCCCTTGTGGGAGGAATCATGTCTTCCCTCTTTCGCTGGCGCCTAACCCACTCGCCAACTCCAATGAGCGGGGAGGAATTGCTGCGGGAAATCGAGACAGGAAATGGAATGCCAGTAATTGCGGCTTCAAAGGCGATCACCGTGCCGTTTTCTGGCCCTTCGGTGAGTCTCAAGAGCCCCATTTCGTTGCGCGCCAAAGATGGAGCCCAGCTATTCGTCCCCGATAAATACGCCCTGGCTGCCATGGTTTGCGAAACGACCGACGAGGAGTTTCGTCACCTCCTCGCGGATTATGGCCAGACATGGTTCCAAGGCGCTGTCTCCGGAACCGCAAAGTCGATCCGCGTGAGTCCCGGACACTACGCGGGGGAAATCACCGGCGAGGGGTCAGTATATCAGTGCCGCGGGAATCGAACCATGTCGGTGGCCTCGGGAATCAAGATCGCGATTCCCATCGAGGAAGTAGGTCAAGGCGCGTTGACCGCCCGGTTGAGCACGGCTTGGGTGGCTTATCCGGCGGCGCTGGCCGATCTGTTCATTTCGTTTCTGCTCATGGTCTTCGTGCCAACGTTGACGCTCTCGATTATGAAGGCGGTAATCGATTCGGCTCAGTCGAATCCTGGAACCGATAAACTCTTTCGTTACTCCTTCGGCTACTTCGCTGTCACTACGCTGGTGGCCGGCGCGATCGGTACGGCAGCCGGTTACATATCCTATCGGTCTCAACCATCGCAGGCGAATCTGCGCGACATCGCGTCCGTATCGATTGGAAACCAGCTTTCGGTAGCCGAGTACGATCCACACCCTATCCTCAGCCAGTTGATAGGAATCATTCCTACAAATCCCTTGGAGGCCCTATCAAACCCGGACGGCAATAAAGGCCTCCAGGTCGCCTTCTTGGCGGTGATGGTGGGACTTCTGCTTACTGTAATCGGAGAAGAGCGGCGCAACACTGTTTCGCAGTGGCTGAAGAACACGCTAGCGCTAATCGTCAAGGACGCGGACCTGAAATGGCGGGCAGTTTCAGACTGGGCCGACTTGGCCACCCCCGCGGGTGTCTTCTTCATCAGCCTTAAGTTTGGGGCGACCGTGAGTTACGAATTCCTATGGGAAATGCTGACCCTGATCCTGGTGATTCTTGGTGCGCTGGTGACCCAGTCCTCAATCCTGCTGGCGTGGGTCATGGCACGCCGCAAGTGGCGCGAGTGGTTCGAACGCGGGCTGATTCCCGGCATTCCTGGGCTCCTGACCGCGTTGGCCACCTCCTCGTCATATGCGGCCCTGCCTGGAATCGCTGCCACCCCACTGCTTGCCGGGAACTCCTCGCGGCGCGGCGTCTTCGACTTCTGTACCACGATCAACAAGAATGGCACCACCATCTATATCGCCACGGTTGCGTCGTACGTCCTGTTCTACCGGCTGCACGGTGCCATAAACTCCCTGGCTCTTGTGGTATTGGTCCTCTCTGGCCTGGCGTCCGTCGCAACGGCGGGGTTGCCATTTGCCGCGGTCTTTGGATTGCGGATGGTGCTGCTGGCGACTAACTCACCGGGCGGCTTGGCCTGGGCCATTCTACCCATCGACCCGCTGGTAGATCGTTTCGTTACTATCTTGAACGTGTTCTCGAACCTCGCTGCTTGCAGCGAGCCGCGAACCGCTGTTCCACCGGCTTCAGCCAGTTCGCTACCGCCAGACCAGCCCGGCACTCAGAGTGCCGCCGCGTAACCGCGAAACCCAAACTGGGCTATTTGCCGCCGCCTCCACCCGCCTCACTCATGTCTGTCTGCCTTCGAGTCGAGGATTCTCGAATTCAAGTCATGTTTCTTGTTGACACCTGTTGGCGCTGATATTAGCATGTACTTCAATCAGCATTCGTTCCATTCAATGTGGGGGACACCATGCCCCCGGGAGCACTGCTACGTCGACAATAATCCGGCGGGGGTACCCATCGTTGCGGTTGGTTAGTTTGTAGCATGGAGGAGGTGTGATGCTCGACTGGAGAAGGCTGTGGCGGAAATTTGGGGTCGCTCTGAGTCTTCGCGATCCGCCGAACGTTCCACCCTACGGATGGTCCTACTTTGATCACTTGGTGGCTGTATATGTGACGTTAAACACTGCAGATGTCCGCGCGGATGCTGTAATTAAGAAATCGCGTGATAGGGCTGAAGACCTTACGTGGGGTGACATTTTCCTGTTGGAGAACACGGTTTTTTCATTGCAGCCTCCGAACGTCGTCGACCGTAGCGCTTGGATACTCAGGGAGCGCTTTCGGGAAATCGCTTGTCCGTCTGTTTACGATAAGTATGTCGCTTCCAATATTCCGAGGGAGACTGACACTCCGGAGAAACTTTCGCTCCTGAAAGCCGACCTGACCCGCGTTCTGGATGTCCTTCACTGGTACTACTCACTGATACCGATGCGGGAACGAAAGAGAAAAGCTCTTACGATCGATTGCATCGGTCTAATTGGCTTATATACGATCATTCTTGGAGTAATTCTTTATTATTGTAGTTCTCACAGAATGGATTTCCTGGCAACGTTAGCCTTCGTGCTATATTGCGGCATCGTGGGCGGCTTCGTCAGTTCCCAGCGGCGCTTGCAGAGTATTCCGAGTGAAGGCGACCCACTTATAAGTGTATTCGGACTTGAAAATGCCAGTTACTATCTGTGGCTTTCTCCACTACTAGGTTCCATATTTGCCGTCACGTTGACCGCGATGTTCGTAGCGGGTGTCCTAAAAGGTACGCTATTCCCGGAGTTTATTAAGTCCGATGGAGGTTCCCAAGGACTGCCGTTCTTTCATTTTACCTGGAACACTCTCCCACGAACCAGCGAAGACTACGGAAAACTGTTCGTGTGGGCCTTTCTAGCGGGATTTGCGGAGCGATTGGTCCCAGACAGTCTCGACACGCTTGCTGCAAAGCTGGATCCATCTCGGCAACGAACACCGACCCCGGACGCGGGCCCGACAGGTGTGCCAAATCCAGCATCGCCAAGGCGTGAGAGTCAAGCCCTTCCCGAGCCGAAATCTAAGATAACAGACCAGACGCTAGAGGATGTCTTGCATGCTGGCGAGCAGAAGCAAGAACCATCCACGAATAAGGAAGGTAATGAATAAGCCTCGTCGGAGAAATCTGTGGGTCACCGATACGCTCCAATGGGCGCCGGGAGCTCGGCTCGCGCAGCCCGCGAACCCGATGTGGGATAGCGCGGCTCCAGCTTTTCCTTCGTAGCCAGTTGCCTGTCGAACTAGTTTGCCCTCTCCGGTAAAAACGCTACGTCGTTACGGAAGGGCTATCACGCGTTACGCAGGGAACCCGCCTGGCATCCGACAATCCGGTCAGCGAGTACCGATCAGGTCAAGAAGCCCGTCGGCTAGGGAACCGCGCCATTGCAGGTAGTCGTGCCCGCCCGGAAATTCCTGGTAGCGGACTTCGTATCCTTTAGCCTTGAGAACGTCACGCAGGTGCCGGTTATGTTCCAGGATTTTCCCCCCACCTCCACTGACGTCGTTCTCGAACAGCCCTGCTTCGAGGAAAAATCGAAGGTCTCGCCGCGGCTGAGCCGCGTAATCTCGGGCCAGTACGTTTGATTCCCCTCCCTTTTCAAGATCCGGCGCCCACCAAAAGGCACCGGATTGACTGAGCACATTGCCAAAATACCCAGGATGATGCAATGCGATATAAGCTGCGGCGAATCCACCCGCGCTCATCCCGCCGATAACGTTGTGCCGGGGGTCGAGCGAAACGTGATACTCCTGCCGCATCCACGGTACAAGTTCCTCGACCACGAAGTCGCCGAAGGCCGAATTGCCGAATAGTTCGGTTTCCCGGGCGCCGGGAGGATAGTTAACCAGCACCGATACCAGAGGCTGAATGCGCTTTTCAGCGATGAGGTTGTCCAGGATCACCGGTAAAGGCACGTCTCGTTGATATGAGTCCGCGTCGAACAGCAAAAGCAGTGGATAGCGATCGCCTTTTTTCTGAAACCCGGAGGGCGTGTAAACCGCGATTCCCCGCTCGTTGCCAAGGATACTGCTGGGCATGCGGTGCGTATGCACCTCGCCCGATCGAACGCCAGGCTTTCGTTCGCTCCAGGGTTGCGGGGCTGCCCCCGGCAACTCCGCAATCGAAGCCACTTCATATTTCGTGATCACCGGATCGTTCGGACGCCGGTTGGGATTCAGAGGATCGGCCTGCGCCGTGGCAAAGCGTTGAGCGTTTGGAGCGCGCGTCAAAGTGTCATTGGGAGAAAGCTGATAGAGGAAACGTGAGCCCTTGGGAAATCGGATCGTCTTATACCAGACGTCGGTGTTTCGGAGCCGGCTCATCGCGAAATCCTCAGGGTGCTCCGTGGCATACGGGTTCCAGAGGACCAAGACGTTTCGCGTCTCAAACGTCGCCCGCCACAGGAAAGTGACCAGGAGGTGGCCGGGATCATCCGCGAGTGCTTCAACCATCGGTGTCCCCTCACGTTTCACTTGATTCCAAAACGCCTCCAGCGCACTCGGGTCGTCGGGAAGCAAAGCCTTCTCCAGGGCTTGAATCCGCGGACTCAAATCACGTTCGGGAACCTTGATTGAGAGCCTGTCATCAATGAGTTGCACTTGTTCGAGGGTCAGCGTATAAGAACCGGCAGTTGTGGAGTCCTGGGCGCCGGTCAGTTCCAGCGTGTATGTCCCTGGACGCTCCACTACAAATCGAAAACTCCTGTTCCCAGTTGCCGGACCATTGAACATCCTGATCTTGGAACCGTCAGGGAACAGCCCTTTCACATTGACTGGGATTCCTACCTGCCGCACAACACCCCGGACGAACGACCCCGTGGGTGCTTCGATGGCATACCGATGGACTTCCCCCGCCGCAATGGGCCGATCGACGGGCACTCCGACCTTGAGGCGACCGACTTCCTGTGCCGTAGCACTGGCCCACGCGGCGAGAACGGGAAGGAGAAGGCGAGCCATCATACTCAGATTACTTCGGCCCGGACAAAAGGTTACACACTCTCACGAGCAAGACGGACGACTCGAAACCACAACCTCAATTTCGGAGTCGAGCAACCTGCAATTGCGGGCAGGCTTCCAGGGGCCTGCCCTCACATAGCGAAGTTACGCCTACTGGTTGCACGGCCGCAATGTCGGACGTTGGTCGGCGTAGTGCGAATCGAATCGCTGTTCCGTCATAGATCCGGCCTTGTCGCCAAGGGGCGACCGACCCCAGCGCGGTTCGTTTCCCAGGTCCGATCGCCAATACGCCGTCAGGGAGGGTTTTCGCACCGGTGTTCCACAACATCCTGCCACTGGCGTTCCGCGGAACGCCTGTCGGGTTCGATCTGGCGGCTTCACGGAAGTTGGCTAACCGTTGCTTCCCACGCACGTCTACTTGATAGTAGAATCTCTACTATCACATGCCGAAACCGGACACCAACCGCGTCGCACTCATGCAGGGTACCCTAGACATGCTGGTCCTCCGGTCCTTGCTCCTGGGGCCTGCACATGGTCACGCCATCGTAAAACTCATCCAGCAATTGTCGGACGAGGCGTTGCAAGTGGACCACGGCTCGCTCTACCCGGCACTGAACCGACTTCTGAAACAACGCTGGATTGCGGCGAACTGGGAGCAGATGCCCGACAAGAACCGGCAGGCACGCTACTACCGCCTCACATCCGCCGGACGCAAACAACTAAGGGCTGAAGAATCCAAGTGGGAGCGGTTGGCGCAGGCCATTGCCAAGGTGATGAAACGCCGCCCTGAGGAGGTCTGAAATGAAGCTGTGGCCATGGCGAGGGCGCCGCACGGCGCGCGAGCAGGAATTGAACCGCGAGATCGAATGGCATCTCAACGAACTCCGCGAGGAGCGTGAGGCCGAGGGCCTCTCGCCGCGGCAGGCGAATCGCGTGGCGCGCCGCGAATTCGGAAACGTCACGATAGTGCAGGAGGATACCCGCGCGGCATGGGGATGGACGCTGCTGGAGCAGTTCGCACAAGACCTTCGTTACGCCTTGCGGACTATGGCCGGCAACCGCCTGTTTACGGTGCTGGCAGTGGCCTCGCTGGCGCTCGGCATCGGAGCCAATGCGGCCATCTATAGCTTCATGGATGCCCTGCTGCTGCGCTCGCTGCCCGTGGCGGCACCGGATCGCCTAGCGCTGCTCAACTGGCACGCCAGGATCAGGGACAACCACGAGTTCGTCATTCACGGCAGTCACGGCAGCAACTGGGGCGATGCTATGTCGGGTACCACCAGTGGCATGTTCCCATACGGGGCGTTGGAGCTTTTCAGGAAAAACGATTCCGTCTTCTCCAGCGTGTTCGGTTATTTCCATCAATCGAGCCAGGCCCGAAACTTGAACCTCATGGTTCAGGGGCAGGCCGATATGGCGAGCGTGGAATACGTATCCGGGGAGTTCTTTTCCGGACTTGGCGTTCCGCCTGCGGCCGGGCGGTTGACGATTCCGGATGACGATCGCGTGGGCGCTTCCCCAGTGGCGGTGGTGAGCTATGCGCTCGCCGAGCGGCGATTCGGCGGCGTCGCCAAAGCGCCAGGACAAGCCATATTGATCGATAACATGCCGTTCACGGTGGCAGGTGCTGCGCCACCTGGGTTTTTCGGTGTCGACCCGTCGCGCGCGCCCGACCTATACATTCCAATACATGCCAATCCGCGGCTTGCCTCTACCGAATACCAGGACCCAAACACCTACTGGATCGAGATCATGGGCCGGCTACGTCCGGGAGTCAGCCGGGCGCAGGCACAAGCCGTCCTGGCGCCGCAATTTCACCAATGGGTCGCGAGCACTGCAAGAACGGCGGCCGAGCGCGCGCAACTTCCCGAACTGGTGGTGACGCCGGGTAAGGGTGGACTGAGCGGCTTGCGCCGACGATACTCGAGGCCGCTCTACGTGCTGCTGACGCTCGTGGGATTGATCCTCACCATCGCTTGCGCCAACGTGGCCAATCTGCTGCTAGCCCGCGCATCGGCGCGGCGGCGCGAAATCGCCATGCGGCTGAGCGTGGGTGCGAGCCGGTTGCGGGTGGTGCGGCAGATGTTGACCGAGAGCGTTCTGCTGGCGTGGCTCGGCGGCGCGCTCGGCGTGGCATTGGCGATCTGGGGAATTCGCTTTCTGACACTGTTGTTGGGAGCCGGGCAGAGCAACTTCACGCTACACCCCGAGTTGAACTGGCGGGTGCTGTGCGTCATGGCGGCGCTTTCGCTCCTCACGGGGGTGCTCTTCGGATTGGCGCCGGCCTTGCAGGCGACACGCGTCGACGTGATGGCGGCGCTAAAGGAGACGCGCGGCGGGCAGGCCGGGGGACGCCACTCGCTATGGGGCGGCGGAATGGGTCGCTTGCTGGTGGTCGGACAGATCGCGCTCTCGCTGTTGATGCTGGTGGCGGCAGGACTGTTTGTGCGTACGCTTTCGAACTTGCAGTCGGTGGACATCGGTTTCAGTCGTGAGAACATGCTGCTCTTTCACTTGGAGGCATCAAAGGCCGGGCACAAGGGCCCTGAGATTTCGGCGTTCTACGGAGACTTGCGCAAGCGCTTTAGCGAGATTCCAGGCGTGCGGGCGGCGAGCCTGTCCGATGAATCGATGATTGAAGGGGGCTGGGCGATCGGCATTCACGTGCAGGGCGCGAAGCGAGATCCTGAAACCCGCGTGATGTCCGTGGGACCGGGCTTTTTTGAGGCGATGCAGATTCCGATTCTGGTGGGACGCGGCATAGAGGAGCGCGACCGGCCCGGCTCGCCGGAGGTTGCGGTAGTCAGCGAACGGTTTGCGAAGGTGAATTTTGGAGACCAGAATCCATTGGGTCAGCACCTGATTATCGAGAACAGCAAAACCGCGGGGCGCAATATGGAGATCGTAGGAGTTTCGAGGGACACACACTATGGCGGGCTGAAGCAACAGATTCGGCCGGTGGTGTTTTTTCCGTACGATCAGGGTTATCCGCTTCCCGCAGACATGGTCTTCGCACTGCGTACGGCCGGTGATCCGCTCACCTACGTCAATGCAGTGCGCGAGATTGTGCGGCGGGCCGACTCGCACTTGCCCGTGGCCGACATCCGGACCCAAGCAGCGGAGATCGACCGAAGCATCAATGAGGAAACCACGTTGGCCCGGCTGTGCACCGTATTCGCGCTGCTCGCCGTGACCATCGCCTGTGTAGGACTGTACGGCACAGTGTCGTACAACGTCGCGCGGCGCACCAGCGAGATCGGGATTCGGATGGCCTTGGGGGCGCAGCCCGGGCGGCTGGTCTGGTCGGTGCTGCGTGAGGTCCTGATGTTGGCGGGAATTGGAGTGGCGGTGAGCGTGCCGGCCGCGCTAACGGCATCGAAGCTGGTCGAGTCGTTTCTGTTTGGCATGAAGCGGAACGATCCGTGGGCTCTGACGACCGCGGTGGCCACCTTGTTCGCCGCGGCCCTCGTGGCGGGGTATCTGCCGGCGCGGAAAGCATCGTCGATCGATCCGATGGTGGCGCTACGGAACGAGTAGGAGAATTCAGGCAAAGGGATCTTCCGGCGATTATTTGCACTGGAGTACATCTCGAATCGCAGTACCCAAGAGTTTCGAATGGGGCCGGACAATCGCGCCCCGACTCAAAGGCTCTACGTTGCCAAATCCGAGTTGACGGTATGTCGACGGTGAGAAGTACTGCCCGGATAAAGAACGCCTGGTCGCCAAGGGACGAGTAATCCTGGATTGCGGCCGATGCCGAACATCAGCCGCGTCATGGGTCTACCCTACGCCGTGTTCGAGGATCTATCCACCTAACCGAGACCACTCTCGACGTCCCGTTAGCTTAACCCCCTTTGGCGAAAGCAATGCCGCGTGCGGGTTGTGAGAAAAGGGTCAGTCCGCGGATGTGACGGTCGGTAGTAACACTGAAGACGATCGTTCCGAGGTCTCCCGCCTGAAATTCGTTTGGACCGACCGGAAGCAGATTTACTGGCGTTTGATTGCCATTCTTGAGCGTCAGAACCCCTTTGACCAGCGACAACTCATAGGTCGCCTCTAACTCGTCACTGTGGTAGTTGCCCGTGAACCGGCTGAGCGCAGATTCGCTCAACTGAATCTGCGGTACCATGTATCCCGAAAAGTACGGGTCACCTTGTAGGGTGAGCGTTGCCGTCATGGTGCCCTTAGCGCTCTTAAACACGATGGGGTTGCCGTGGAGTATTGGAAACTGCTGGTGAAAGTAGGCTGCGCCTGAAGCCAAGGAGACGCACGTCAAGCGCAGCCAAGAGGATTACCCAAGAGGTGCCCGGTAGTCTATCAGGTTCGACACGCGCACGTGCGGGCTGGCCGAAAGAAACTAGATCCCTCACGCTTCCCCTGCATCAACCCTCAAGAAGCCGAGCCGCGTTATAGCTGTATCCTCATTCACGCGGCCACCTGAGGTCCGATCCGTACTCCTGTGCCGGGTCGGGCCTTTGTTCTTGCTCCGGGCCGTTGCCCAAGTGCGGTGCGGCTCGGCTGGTTCACTCCACACAGTGGTGTTCTTCCACGTGGGCATCATACGCCTGCTGAGCTTCCAGCGCACGTGCCTGCGCCTGGGTCAACGCCTCCAGGAGCCGAAGGAGTTCTTCCTGGCTGGCGGACCTGGACTGGCGCACCTGATCCCATTCGCGCGTGGTCGCATCACGCGTGGTCGCATCAACCGACACTTCCGCCTCTGCAATTGCCCTCACAAGTGTGGTTCGTTCTGGGCACACTACCTGATGTGGGCGCGTCACGCGGCGATCATAGCACGCAGCGCTGTCAACATCGGAGGTACCCATCAGCAGTCCGTGCTTGGGCCTGTCCCCGCTGCTTCACGCTTTGCAGTTGTGCTCCGAGATATGGGCATCGAAGGCGTGCTGAGCTTCGCGGGCACGTGTCCGTGCATCCGTCAACGCATTCGTCAACCGGACTGATACCCGTCTGATTTTCCTACACGGCGACGTGAAATCGCGGTTAAGATAGAGGAAGGTGTCGCAAGAGAATTGCGTAGAGGCGAGAAGACTTCTCGACTCCTACTTGATGGCGTTGTCCATTCAGGATTCGCTCCGATCATCATCTAACATTTCAGCCCACGAAGCTCGACTTGCGCAGGAGCAGGTAAACCAATCACGGGGCCGATACTGGCGGCATGTGGAGCGGCACCGGTGCGGAAGGCATCGAGGGCAGTCGCCAAGAGATAGCCACCTTAATCAGTCAACGCCGAATATGGACACTGCCAGCGAGTTATCGTCTCGGCGAGAACCGCACGGTTGACCGGCTTTGCAATGTAGTCGTCCATCCCGGCACTCAGGCACCGGTCGCGTGATCCCTCCATTGCGTCCGCAGTCATGGCGATGATGACCGGTGGCCGGTTCGGATCTTGGCATTGACGGATCGCGGCCGTTGCGGAGTACCCATCCATTTCGGGCATCTGGCAATCCATGAAGATAATGTCGTAGCGTTGGGCCCGGAAGAGTTCCACAGCGTCAGCACCGTTAGCGGCAATATCCGCGTGGATGCCGATCTTCTCCAACATGACCGTTGCGACCCGCAGGTTTATGGGATTGTCCTCTGCCACCAGGACACGCGGAGATGATCCGGGATCAAGATGTGGGGATGGAACTGCCGGTTCAGCCCTCGTTATGCCGGCGGTCACTGCGATGGGCAAGGGAAGCGTAAACCAGAACACTGAGCCCTGTCCGGCCACGGTCTCGACCCCCATCTTTCCACCCAACAGTTCGACCAGTTCTCTGCTGATTGCCAATCCCAAGCCGGTGCCACCGAACCGCCGGGAATCGGAACTATCGACTTGGCTGAATTTTTCAAAGAGCAGACCGAGATTCTCAGCGGAAATGCCGATACCCGTGTCACGTACTGAGATTCTCAGTGGAACCTTTTCCATGCCACATCCACAGGCCGAGCCGGCAGGGCGCGGTATTCCCGCTCGTTCTGCTGGTGAACATGATTCGCCGCATTCGACCATCACGGCAACCTCGCCCGCGAGAGTAAATTTGACCGCATTGGCAACCAGGTTCATGAGAATCTGTCGGATGCGCACCGTGTCGCCCAAGAAATGCGTAGGCATGCATTCTGGAATGTCGGCGCGAAGAACAAGTCCTTTCTCGCGCGCTTTCGGTGCCAGCATGCACACAACTTCCTCAATCAGGCGGCACAGATTGAACGCAGAACATTCTATGGCGATGCGTCCCGCCTCAATGCGGGATAGATCGAGGATATCGTTGATGACCCTGAGCAGCGCCTCGGCAGACACCCGCACCGATTCGGCGTAGTCACGCTGATCGGTGGTTAGCGGCGTGTCGAGCCGAAGCTGGGTCATGCCGATGACGCCGTTCATAGGTGTCCGAATTTCATGGCTCATCGTGGCCAGGAACTGAGATTTCATACGCGAGGCCATGAGCGCCTGGTCGCGTGCGGCCGACAATTCGCGTTCGGTCGCGATGCGCACCTGAATCTGCTCATTGAGGAGACCGTTAGTCATCTCAACGCGCCCGACGTGCCTCATGTGGAGGACAACAACCGTTACCACCGCCGTGGTGGTGAGGAGCCCGACGGCCAAAATGAGCCACGGTCGCCAACTCCGACCGCCCATGAGGTAATCCGGCGTCGGGGTGCACACCACCAACCACTGCCTGCCGCCCATATTTAGTGGCGATAGGTATTCAAATCCATCGGGACGTCGGTACGCATTCTCCGGCAGTGGATGGGAGTTCGCGCGAGACGAGTGGAAATACAGAAGTCGAGCGCCTGCCGGCGCATCCTGGTCGTAAATCTGGATATTGATTCCCTCGACGTTGAAGTTCCGGATGGCGCGCTCGACGACGTCAGCGACTTGCAGCAACATCATGGCGTATCCTATCAGCGACCCTGTCTTCTGGTCACGGACCGGGAGGACCACGGCGACAGCGTAACCGTCACCGGTGTGCTCCAAGATCCGGAATTTGACGGTTGCCGCCGGGGAATTGCCTAGGTTGGCCGCCTCAAGGACGCTGGCACATCCTCGGCAAGCCCCGAAATCGAACCCGATAGCGGACCGGTTCTTGCTGTTAGCCGGATACAGGAACCTTACGGGATAATACTCGGCTCGGTGACCGGCATGGGTTCCGGCTCCCGGCTGACCTTCGCTGATAAAGGGTTGCGGCGCGCTTTCCCGGCGAAGTTGCGTCTCGAATGCTTGGCGCTGCCCGTCTGAGATCCGGTCAAGCCATTCGACCGCCCGCAGGCTAGGATTCGACTCAAGGATACGGGCCGCAAAGCCGTCGAAGCGTGCTTGCGTGAGCGGGCCGGCCACCTCAGCCAGGCCGCGGATGGCATTGAGCGCGTTCAGGTTGCTGTGGATCTCGCGGCGGATCACGGACACCCGATTCTCGCTCTGGAGGGCGAAATTGGCACGCGAATAGCGTTCCTCCCAACCGCGTGCAACCATGAAGCCAGTCCCGCTGAGCGCGACCCCGGTGATAATTACGATCCCAATTGTGGGTGCGAGACGATGGTAATGCCGAAAGTATCCTCTCGTAGACATGCCCCTAACTGTCGGGTGCGACCCCCTTGTATACTCTTCGACCGTTCCCGGCCGACATACCGAAAAATCCAAAATAATGCAAGAGCCGAATCGTCGCCAAACTACGGAACAGCAGGAGTTGAAGGCCGTCATGTCCGGAGTTACATTTCTCCGTGTTATGCTTTGGGCAAGGGAGAACCCAGTGAACATAAACGATAGCTCACTATTTGAAGCCGCACTGATCGGTTACCGAATTAAGTTGAAAAAGCTTGACGACAAGATCGCTGAAATTCGGAGTCAACTGAGCGGTGAAGCGCTAAAAGCTGTGGCCGATATAAATGACGGCGAGGGCAAGAGAGGCTTGAGTCCTGAAGCACGGGCACGAATCGCAGCGGCACAGAAAAAGCGTTGGGCTGCTTTCCATAAGGAGGCAGCTCCAAAAGTGCCGGCAACGAAGAAAAAGCGAGTCTTAAGTCCCGCTGCCCGAAAACACATTGCCGATGCGACAAGGAAACGTTGGGCGGCATACCGGGCGCAGAAGGCAGCATAGGCCATCGCACAAGCCGAGGCAGACTCCAAGCAAGGTTTAGTATCAAGTGTAGATGATTTTATAGCTGCTTAGAGCCACCCGCTTCAATAAGGCTCAACACGGTTCAAAAGGCAACGGACAACTCCTGAAACCGCAGGCAGTTGAAAACAAGCTACTTTTGCAGCTACTAGCCATCCGCTTTGAGCAACGTGGATCTCCGGTCGATACCCGATAGAGTTTGGGCCATATTTTCAATAAGTCAGCGATTTTGGAGGACCCGGCCCTCTGTCTTTTGGAGGCTGCTACATCTACAGTTTTGACTACGTTCGTCAAGAGGAACTGCTTGGCAGCCCTGTAAATAGGCCCTCGGAACACATCCGACCCCTGTTATTGCGGCATGTGGTCTTGGGGTTAATTCAAATGCGGAACCGAGTCACGCCCAGTGCCATAGACGATTCGCTGGCCGTCCACGCCACCAATGGAAGAGTCGCCCGATCAATCTGCCCAGATCGGCCGAACGGCATCTGAGAGGAGGGCGTTATAGGTCAGCGTGCGTCTTTGTTCGATGCTCACATCGCAGGTAGTCTTCGGTTGCTTGTTGCGGCACCCTGATCGAGGTGTTTCAATGTGGAGACGAGCAATGCGACTATGAACTTGGAGCGGACCTCGGAAGATGATGCTATCGAGGCGTTTAAGGCCGGACTGCGGAACTTCGTCCGGGGCGAAGGCGGTGGATTTGGCACGCGGCGTGTGACGCTGCGGCAGGAGAAGATCTTTCCATCGGACTTGGATATCGCCTTGTGGTTTGACTTCGATGGTGCTGTACGGTGGCATCTGTTTGGGCTGCAGTTCAAACGCTGGAGCGGTACCGGGTGGTCCATTTCAGCTGACCAGTTCGCTCGGCTTTCCCGGCTGGGCCACGTCATCGCCTATTGCTTTCCTTCGGCGGGCGAGTCGGCCCTCGCCAACATGCTTCATGCGTTCCGGTTTGTGAATCCGAGAAGAATTCCCGATGGCTGCACCGAACTGACCCTGTTGTGCCCAGCGCAATTTCTTCCTTTGGGAGTGTCGCCGG
Organism: uncultured Solibacteraceae bacterium; assembly: GCA_963815475.1. Lineage (GTDB taxonomy): Bacteria > Acidobacteriota > Terriglobia > Bryobacterales > Bryobacteraceae > Sulfopaludibacter. The sequence goes on from CAWFHD010000003.1 coordinate 725,720, forward strand.
TGAGTCTCGCTAGGTCTGTCCAGCAGCAATTCGCGGTCGAGCTTGCGCTGCAGGACCGCCATGACAAGTTCGATATCTTCCCTACTTCTGAGGACGAAAAGATCCGTAAACTGCGCACGCTGATCCGGACCGCCGGACAGAAGGTGAGAGAGAAAGCGGAGGCGATGGCAACCGAGGCGACGGTTGCCGGCGATTCCGAATGGGGACAGAATCTAATCGCGTCGGAGGGAGTCGTTGTGCCCCATCTGACATGGTTTGATTTCTTCAATGCCGCGAAGCAAGGATCAACCATCATCAAGATTCCAGACGACCCGGGCCCCCCTCCTGATCCATCTGATCCTCCGGGAGCTGTCTCTTTTGGTTCGGGGATCGGCTTGATTCTCAACGCCGGTCCCGGCGGCGGTGCTGCAGTCCAGGCTTCACTTGCCCCGCACGTAGATTTCTGGACGCGCACTGCTCTGGAACCGCCCGCTGCCGTTATAGCCTATGAGTCCTTCTCACGCTCTCTGCAGTTCATCGAATATCCCGGCTAGTCGCGGCGATCTTGAAGGCTAAACGCATGGTGGTGACGAACACCGAAGACCTCGCCATTGAGAAAATCCGGAAGGCCGCGTAGAATGCGCGCACTTACGAATTCCTGCGGAGAGCCTCCATTTCGAAAAACCCCGGAGAAGGGTAATGCCAATCTCCAAACGTCCGCACCGGGATAGGTTTTTCGTTTGTCGAGTTCTTCGGAGAAGCCGGCTAGGATTGGCATCTCCGAAATTGGCCGGTCAGTACGACGGTTATGTTTGGCTCCGTCTTCAATTCTGGCGAGTTCGGTCGGCGTCGGGATACACGACAGCCACTTCCGGTTGCCGCGTCATTTCTGCGGGTGGCACATGCTGGCATAGGCTGTGTTTTCCCATGAGTTGGCAACAATGGTCGGAGTCAAGCCGGAGCCCGCTTACGCGGTCGGACTGCTCCACGACATCGGCCACCTGGGACTGCTGGCAGTATTACCGGCCGAATACGCCAACGCCGTGCAGGAAGTGCTGCGAAGCGGCGATCCCCAGTGCGCGATTCCGTGAACTCTCTTGCGGCTTTTGCAGAGATTCCTATCGGTGACCAATCAGAGCTTAAGGCGTGATTCCCACAACGAAAGTTGCTCCCCATCTTGCTTGTCCATCGATTGCCGGGGTAGGTGCCTCACGAGCAAATTCCAGGCGGGACAATTCGTTCAACGCGTCCCTAACCGCTCCAGATGGAAGGCCGCTTTGTCGAACGATCGTATCGAACTTCCGCCAGCGGTATCGGGGGTGGCGAAGGGCTTCGCAAACGGCCTTTTGGTTAGCGGTTGCGAAGTGTTCGGGCTCTCCAGGTCGGGGCCAGTCGTCCTCGCGTACAGAAAACCAGTGCGTGAGCGTTTCGCTATGGCCGTCCAGCATCTCGGCTTTGATTCCAATGACAAAGCCACCCCATCCGCGCGTCATAAGGACAAATCTGTGCTGTAGATCGGACGTAATTCGAGTCGGATTGGGAAACGTTGGATGTAAAGTATATTGAACCGATCTTACTTGGTGTAGCTTCTCAGGTTCGGAGCTGGCGAACACGCACCAGTCATAGAGTGGCAACTCTCCGTCGGAATCGACCAGCATACAGTACGTTGAGAATGCTATGCTCATTCCTCGTCACCATCGTAGGCCGACACGATGTCCGCTTTGGAAGCAACTGGTTCCAACATTAACTGCTTCCGAAACGGAAAAAACGGCTCGACTCGCCATTCTATTCCCTTCTGATCCTTTAGCGCCAACGACAGGCTCTGCGTGGGTCGAACTCGCTCGAAGAACCGCTCGGGAAAAATAACCTGCAGGCTGGGCCCCACACCCGACGGAATGACTTGAACCGGTTCAGAGATTCCACCATACTCGACGGTGCAGTCCCCTCGTCGCCACCGAACGCGCTCTATTTGCAGTCCGCTGAGTTCCGGGGGCATGGTGATGACCAGAAAATATGCATCGGAGTTGACCGTGGCTGGAGTCATGCCTGGCCATGGCGGTGACCAAACGTGAGGTGACACGCTAAGCGCACGCAATTGGGCTTCGACTGTAGTTCGGCAAACCTCTACTGCCTCTGGATCGGTCAGGTCGTAGGCTATGGTGCGCATCTGGCTACGTCAAAAGGCAATTGCTGGCCGTTAACCAGCAACTGGATTGTCGGTTTCCCAGCAAATGTCGGACGGCAAGTTCGTAGAAGACATTCGGGTTCTGATCAGTGAGGTCGGCGATCACCACATCGATATCCCTGAGATGCTGGAGGATCTGATGAGTAATGGACCCAGGATGATCTAAGTGGTCGGCACGAAACACCTGAGAAAAGCCTGCGGCTGTCGCGGCTGGCGAGATGACGAACTTGAACAGTCTATCACTGCGTTTCCGGACATCGGTTCCATCGGGCCAGATCGGAGCGATGACGAAACAACTCGTGAATGCCATAGTAGTGGCTTCGCCAGCATAACACAAGCACGAATTCGGTATCTTTGATTGACTCGCATGCAGAGGACGGGCTGCTTGACCGGTAATTCACTTCCCTGCCCAGCAATTCCCTCCACGCCAGCTTGCCGGTGTCCGCCTCCCCGATATCGTCGGGCGTGGGCCTCCATGGTAGCCGAAGTTGTCGAAGGCCATTTGGGCAAAAGCGGCGGAAAATTTCACTTCGCTCTGATCGGAGTAGGCACATGAACAGACTGGTGAGCCGAAAGGTCACGAAGAGTGGGTGTAGCCGCTTGGACCGTAACGTGATAATCTCGCCCCATGCGCAAGTGTTTCGTTGTTATGGGCTTTGGCAAGAAAACTGATTACCCGACGGGCCGAGTGCTCGACCTCGATAAATCGTACAAATACATCATCAGACCGGCCGCGGAGGCCGCAGGCTACGAATGCATTCGCGCCGATGAGATCCAGCATGCCGGAAACATAAATGTGCCGATGTACGAGCAGTTGTTGAATGCGGATGTCGTAGTCGCCGACGTGTCTACGTATAACCCGAATTCGTTCTATGAGCTCGGTGTTCGGCATGCCCTGAAGCCCTACACAACAATCACGATCGCGGAGGACAAGCTTGTGTTCCCGTTCGACGTCGGACAGATTGCCATCCGGACATATCACCACCTAGGCGAAGGTATCGATTTCGGCGAGGTCGAGCGTATGCGCAGTGAACTCCAGAGGGCGATCAAAATTGTCGGTGACCAGGCTGCCTGTGACAGTCCGGTCTATACGTTTCTTCGGGACCTCCAGCCGCCCGCCCTAGCAAGGGCGGAAGCCGAGCGGGCGTTCGCAACGGGCTCTCAAGCGGATTCAGCAACACGGCCTACAATTCGAACCCTGATGGACCAAGCCGATGCCGCTTTCGACAGGTCCGATTTCGTGGCGGCAAAGAGCCTTCTGGCTGTCGTGAGGACAATGATGCCAATGGACAACTACGTCGCCCAGCGGTTGGCCTTGGCAACCTACAAGAGCCAACTACCCAGCCCGGAGGATGCTCTGAACCAGGCAGCCGCGGTTCTGGAAACGCTTTCGCCTACGACTTCAACGGATACCGAAACGCTGGGTCTTTTCGGAGCGGTGCACAAACATCTATGGGATGCTACGAAACGTGGAGCCCACCTGGACAAAGCCATTTGGGCGCACGAGAAAGGCTTCTACGTTAGGAATGACTACTATAATGGCATCAACCTCGCATTCCTGCTCAATGTGCGATCTGCGTTGAATTCCGTCGCAGAACCCGCCGAGGCAATAGCCGATTTTGTTGTCGCTCAGCGGGTCAGGCGTCGAGTGGCGGCACTCTGTCAAGCTCTGCTGGATTCAATTCCGGCTCCCAAAGGAGCCGATTGGTATTGGATTCAGGCCGCGATAGCGGAAGCCTACGCGGGACTTGGGGACGAAGAGAGAGCCCAGAAACTGCTAAGCGATGCCAAAGCTCATGAGGGAATAGCCAACTGGATGATTCAGAGCACTGAAGAGCAGCTCGTCAAACTGAAATATCTCCTGGCGCAATCGCCTTTGAAAAGTATCGGATCAGCTACGACGACCTGATCGGGTAGCCAGTACTGGTCCAACGTCATGTGCTAAGACAAAATGTGATCGGAATGGTTACTCTTCAACCATCCCGTCTAGACTAGAGCCTCCAACCGGCCCTTTGTGGGCGTGACGGACAATATCGTACCGGCAATGTAGATGATTGTGAGTGCGGAGAACCCACAGTACCACCTCGCTTATGGGTCCGTACACGCCGATTCGCGACGGCTACGGCACAGTCATCGAACAATGAAGCCGAAGTTATTGAAGATGCCGCGCTTCCAAACTCTTTGAAATCTGTGGCTCGTGTCAAAAGCTTATCAAAAACCGATCAGAGGCCGTTGAACTTTGGTGCTATCGCAGCTACAGAGTCATTTACAGGCTGGCTACTAAATATTTAGGAGATGTGGTCAATCTCGCGCTAGGAGCCATGACGGCCACCCCCCAACTTGGGCCGATAGACTCTCCTGTAGGCACCGGGGTGGGACCCTAGGGCGCGGTGCGCGTGGCGTGGCGGCCATGGTTGGCTGGACGTTGCCGGAGACAACTTTGGGACGCGGCTTCAGAATTTCTCGCTCTGCATGCCTCGAACAAATCGCATCATTGAAGTTCGCGACTCCGCATGAGGGGTTGTCGTAGAATAGCAGCACGGTGATTGGAAACTTCCGGCGCTACGACGCCATGATCTCATTTTCGACCATCGATGGTCACCTGTACGCCCTGAGTTTGCGACGGCTTTTGCAGGCCCGTGGTTGGCATTGCTTTTTAGCAGCCGAGGATACTGAACCCCGTCTTCGATGGCACGCTCTCAAGAAGAGTGAGCTGATGATTCTAGTCGCAACCCCAAGCACTGTATCTTCTTCGACAGTACTGTCCGACCTCGAGGAGTTTCGACGAACGTGCCGCCCCACGATCTTAATTGTCTTTGATGAAAGCACTCTAAAGGCGGCGACTTGGGCTCCAGAGACTCGCTTTGCCATTTGGATTCGAGAAACGACCGCAGCTTTGCAGACTTGTGACCTCACTGGCCTCAACCCGGTTGTCAACAGTTTGGATCAAGCCCTCCTCCCGCAGTTTCGAGGTGCACCTTTTCGTTTAATTCTAGTCGTCATCCTTTTCCTCCAAACACTTTTTGCTGTAATAGCCCTCAGCTCATATACACCTCTGCTCTTGAACCACACGCGAATAGTCCTGGGCTTCGCAACCTTTATCGGGGGAAGTGTCGCCGCCGCGACGATGAAAAGGTTCTGGGAGGCCGGTAAATGGAAAGCAGAGTTCATGTCCGGACAGGTACGCAACGCAATAGCTAATTTCTATTCTTGCTTTCTTAGCTACTCGACCAAGGATGAGCAGTTCGCTGATCGGCTCTACGTCAATCTCCAGGAGAACAACGTCCGTTGTTGGTATGCACCCAATGATCTCAGGATTGGTGATCCGTTTCGGCAACGGATTGACGAAGCGATCTTGCGTCACGATAAGCTTCTAGTCGTCTTATCTCGCCACTCGGTTGGAAGTGATTGGGTAAGAGAGGAAGTAGAGTCATGCTTCGAACGCGAACGACGTCAAGAAAGAAATATCCTCGTTCCTATCCGAATCGACGACGCCATCATGCATACAGAACTTGCATGGGCTGCGTCGATACGCCGACAGAGGCAAATTGGAGACTTTACTGGATGGGGAGACAAACAGAGGTATCGACAAGCATTCCAAAAACTGCTCCACGACCTCAACAAGTAGATGCTATAGTCCGAAATCCGCAGCACATTAGAATGAGCTGCCGCACCAAAATCAATTCGTAAGGGACTCTTCCGAGTGCGAGTCGGCCCGGTGGCGGTCATTCTGGTGGTGTTTGATTCTCGCCAAATCGGATTTCATCCGGCAATCGGGGTAAGGGGAAGGCGCTCGAGCTTACCGCGGGACATCTGCTGCGCGTCGCGGAATCGTGACCGAAGGCGTCGCAAGATGCGTTGATCTTGTAGCAGAAGCCAGCAGAGGGCATATTAGTCCGGTAATGGATGAAGGCCCGAACCGTGGTCGTGAGTAGTAGTCTGCGAAACTCACAGCGGTCATGCGCCAGCCAATCAGCTTCGGCTGAGCTTGCCAGGGGCGTATAGGGTGAAGCCCGAAAGGAACCTGGGAGTGGCGAAACCGCTAGGGGACACGTGAGCGACCAGCCAGCCCTCACCGGCTCAGGTCACGGAACCGCCGTGTGCGGACCCGCATGTGCGGTGGTGTGGGAGGGGAGGAGCCGCGAGGCTTTCCGCTTCGCGTATGGTTGGATCAGAATCTTGCGGCGGATTCCGGCAGGGGCCTGTGCTTTGCGGTTCATAGTAGTCGCCCCTCGGCTACTCCACGAACGCAGGAGGCCAAGCTACGGGCCGGTGTGTCATGGCGGCGCGACACCCAACGTTGATGCTTGTGAGACGTCGGCCAGGTCCTCCTAAATATTTAGGATTAATTGTAGATGATTTTGTAGCTGCCGAGAGCCTCCGGGTTCAACAGGGCTCAACAGGGTTCAACAAACAGGCAACAACTCCTGAAACCGCAAGCAGTTGAAAACAAGCTGCTTTTGCAGCTTCTTGCCATCCGCCTTGGGCAACGTGGATCTCCGGTCGATACCCGATATAGTTTACGCCTTGTTTTCAATAGGTTGGCATTTTTGAGGGACCCGGCCCTCTGTCCTTTTAGGCCGGCTACATCTACACTTTCGACTGCAACCGCCGACCGGAAACGCTTGGCAGGCCTGTAAACAGGCCCTCTGGACGTACTCGACCCTCTGTTTTTGCGGCAGGTGGTCTCAGGTAGAATCCCGATGCAAACGGAGTCACGCGCTGAGGCCTACGCGAATGCGGCAGGCCCGGCCTGGGCTCAATTCCCGAAACATTCACGCATTCTCTTCGGTTTTCGATCCTTGAATTGTGAGCATGAGCACATTGTGGGCCATTAGCTCCTGGGCGAGTTGCCAATTTATAGAAGTCTCGTTCAACTAACACTAGTGTAAGGCGGCAATGGTGGCGGCATACAGTCGCAAACCGATACCACGACTTGACAGCGAGCATTGCCGGACTGGGTGCAGTTTCGCATCGAATCAACCGCGGGGGAGCGGCTGCCCACGACGCCGACGCCAGGAACAAAGCGGAACTCGGAGAAATCAGAATACAGACCCGCTCGGTGAAACGCTTATCACACCGACAGCACGGTCAAGAACGGCCGTCGAGTCCGTTTCAGGAAACTGAGACTGCCCTTCAACCAACAATCCGTACTACAACACACAGAAGTTGGATTATGATTAAGATCCTGCGGATGCATGGTTGAAGCAGGCAGGAGGGGGGACGCGTGTGAATAGTCAGGATCTTAAGCTAGGCGTGTTCATCGGATCAACGAAGGTGGATCTTTCCCGTGCCCGTGTCGCGGTGATTGATGCCGTACTCTCGGCTGGTCACATTCCCAGTGGAATGGAGTTGTGGGCAGCGGGTCACATTCCGACATTGCTGGCAATTGAATCCCAATTGAACCTATGTGACCTGCACGTGATACTGCTAGGAGCACGCTACGGCAGTACCGTTAAGGACGGACTAAGTTTCACCGAATGGGAATACCGGAGATCCGCTGACCAACGGCGACCTGTAATTGCGTTCCTCCTGGATGATGTATCGCTAAACGCAATGCTACAAGAACAAGAATCTGCCCTGAACCAAAAGCTTGCAGATCTGAGGTTGATACTACAAGATGTCGCAGCACCTTTAGCCAAAATCGAAAAGACCGGCACTGATGAAGTCAGAAGAAAAGCTGAAGCACTTAGAGCCAGTACCGATGCCGCTCGGGAGAAGACGGAGAAAGAAATCAATGAGTGGAGAATTGCCAAGGAGAAGCTCCTTCGATTTCGAAAAGTCTTAGAGGCACGTGCTTTTTGCCGCTATTTCAATGAAACGCATCTCGATAGGCTCGGTACCGACTGCGTAAACTCGATTAACCGAGCGATAAACTCCGGTTCCCTAAGAGAGGGCGCGGGCTGGATACCATCCAGTAGCGAGCGGGGCCGACGCCTTAGATCGATCGAGCAGAATCAGTTTCTTCAGCGGATCCTCGATCGATTCTATGAATTCAGCACGCTCACCAAACGATTAGAAAACCAGCCTTACGCGAAGCAGGCAATGGCGCGGGCATTCTGGCAGGTCATGTTTGGTCGAATAAAACGGTGTGGTTATCGAAATCTCTTTTTCGAATCTGGATCGACACTCGCCTTTTTGTGTGAGGAATTTGAAAAAAAGATACGCCGCTCTGAAGGTGATCGAAACGCGTATTGGAAAATTACGACAAATAATGCATTGGTCCTGCTTGAACTGCTGCTCGACACGCATCTAGATGTCAGTCCCAGGCCGGCAGGTGCGCCGGAAGACTATTATGGGGCCATGTTCGATGACGTGCTACTAAAAGATCCCGAGTTTGCACCGCATATTCCGCGGAAGTTATTCCCAGCTGAAAAGAATGCCGTGTCGAAGACGATTCAGACATTGCAGAAGGACGGTGCACCCCGACTCTATCTAGCCACAGCTTCCGGGATGGATTTTGATCATACAGAAGAGCACTTTCGCGGACCACATGTCGGTAGCCACCCGAATATGTTATTCAAGCGCGCCATTTTCAAGACTGGAGAGCCTGTTGTCTTGTTCTTGAGCGAGGGAAAGATAAACAAGGCATTTAGAATTGGCGAGTGTTTCCCTGTTTTCGGCCCAGACTATTCATGGCGCAGAGCGTGTCACGAGACCAAACTGGCCATGTGCGTAGGGTACAGCATTGAAAGTGGCGGTCGGCACAACGAGACGCTCAGAGAGAAGCGGGAGCGCCTCCGAGAGCAACTCCGTAAGAATCTTCCCGGCTTCGATTTGGACTACGCTGCTGCCGAGTTTCTAACGAGCGGTGCCTTCCTAGTCGCAAACCGAGGCTTTGTCGAGGTATTCAAAAAGGAGTGATACGCTGCTCATCTTCGCCAACCGAGTCCTGCATCGCGAAAAGCCGATGGATCGGGGAAGGTGCTCCCAAAGATTTAGGAGGAACTGTAGTTGATTCTGTAGCTGCCAAGAGCCACCAGTTTCAATAGGCCTCAACAAGCTGAACCAGGACATGAAGATCCATAATCCCCATAACTGGTACAAACTGGACGTCGATTTCGGCCACCTTCCGGAATAGAGTCGATTCGACTCCGGCGAGTTTGCGGGATCCGGGCTTGCCGGGTATTGAAGGCTAAACCCATGGTGGTTACGAACACCGAATACGTCGCCACTGAGAAGATCCGGAAGGCCGCGTAGAATGCACCCTCTTACCAATTCCTGCGGAGAGCCCATTTCAGAAACTCGCTGCGATGTTGATCAAACACCTGGACGGCATCTTGAATTACTACCGGACCAAGGTTCGCTTTGGGGTAGTCGAGGCAATCAATGGGAATATTCGCGTGCTGATCAACCGGATTCATGTTCAGGGCCGACAGTGCGATAGGCGTACACTTGATAACGATGTGGTTTCCGCGCAACAATGGGTGCGTGGCTTGTTCTAGGTTAGGAGAGGAGTAGCGGCGATGAGGTACGAAGTTGTTCCGGGGCAGACCTGTTCGGGGTGTGGTAAAGACCTTGAGGCTGTGATCCCTCCCGATCAGCAGTTCTGGCTGGGGGTGAGTTCCCCAGGGCTACTAATGTCTATCGAGTGCTCCTGTGGAACGTCAAATCCAGACGTGATGCTCCGCTCTGTAGATACCGCCGTAACGGAGCACGGCTCCTGACGTGGCACTCAACGCACACTGGCTTCACCCGGACGTTCGCTTTGCCTGGGAAGGGGCTTTCTTTGGCTTTGGCTTTGCCCCTGCCTTCGGGGATGATTGTTTCTGCTACGCACCCTCACGTCTGCGTAGGCGTTCCTCGATAGGCAGGGCAGAGCCAGGTCAGGCAAAGCGGATTGCCGTTGTAGAAGAACCGGGTGGTTTCTCCACACGGCATGCAAGTTAGCCACGCACAGGCACCGCAGCCCTAGGGATTACGATACTCTCCCCCCGGGCTCGTGTGTACGCTAGCGTTCACTTCCGGCTCTTGCGGGGCGGTGCGTGGCACATGTTATGATCTCCGAGTGCCGGACCCCAACCCAGCAGCAGTATGCCCAGAGCGCGTTGCACTCGGGCAGGCAATGGTGGTGACAACAGCGTTGGTGTACGCGGCGAAGCAAGAGTACGATGAAGTGCGCGCCTCCAAGCCTGCCTTAGAGGGAGATCTCCTCCGGTTGGCGGGTGAGTTGACCAATGCGAGGAAGCGGGCACGTGCAGCAGAGCAGGCTTTCAAGTGGCACGTGGCGACGCATCACTGTACGGAATGAGGCAGGGGAGCCGCTCTGCATGCGGGCGACAGGCCGGAGCCGGAAGGCCCGACCCGGACAGGTCACTACCGGATCGGACCCTGGAGGCCGCGTAATGACAACGCGGCGGCTATGCTTCAGTAGTGCTTGATGCAGGGAAGCGGTGGGGGGTGTAGTTTCTTTCAGCACCCTGCCCTGGGTGGGTGGAACCTGATAGACTAGCGAGCACTTGAGTTTACCCCCAGGCTGCGTTTGAGGCGCATCTCCTTGGCTTCAGGCGCAGCCTCCTCCACCGCGAGCCACTTGCCTACTGGCGCACTTCTCCTGTGTCCGCTAGGGATCGATTATTCCAGCGTACACAGGTACCGGGAGCCAGCTCGCCTATGAACCCCGTCGTAACGTTCTCTGAGATGATGCTTGGACAACTCGCTTGGATGAGCCCGTCTGCAACATTGTGCCGCACGATTGAGTTTGAACCCACGGCAATGGAGTTGAGCCAGCCGCTGATCATTAAATCCTGAACGGTGACGCTGGTGCTGATGAAGAGGCGCAGGGCGATTCCGATGGCGCCGGTGGCGTTTGTGCCGGTCAGCGTCCCATTCCTGATGGTGATCCCACTTTGAAGGTGATCAGTGAAGATTGCAGCAGAAGAAATGCTCAGGGGACCAAGCGAGGTGATATTGAACCCGTTCAAGTCCAGCGTGACGTTGTTGGCGGCTATGCCAATCGCGTTGACTCCCGCTGGCACCACGAGGTTGCCGGAGAGTTGGTAGCTCCCAGGTTGGGTGATCATATACGGGAAGCCTCCCGTGGCGCGATTGGCGGCATTGGCCGCCACAACCGCTTGGTTGATCTGAATTGGTTGAGCGATTGCGGCCCCAGAGGCCAGCACAAGCGCGGCTGTAGTAATCAGTGCGATCTTCATTCAGGTCTCCTTATGTGGCAGGTCCTGACCGGTCCAGCCACCACCCAGTTTGGAAGTTGGTTGGGTACAGTGTACCTGGGATTGGGCGCGGGATGTATCGTCCATTGGGAGTAGCCCTCAAAGTGGGGCTGGTGTCACGGAGGAAATTGGCACGGGAGGGGAACAGCGGGGCGGGTGTTGCCCAGGTCAAATGGAGGCCCCCTAGGCTAGGCTAGCAGGATGCTGAAAAAGTCCCGGAGCGCGTTACCTGTTGAAACAAAAGCGCGTCTTTATGTTTCAGCCTATGCGAGGAACCGATACCCAACAGAGTTCGATGTTCAGTTACCTGTCGCCGGAAGAGCGCGTACCTGCGAACCATCCATTGCGGCCGATCCGGCTGATGGTGGATGACGCCTGGTGTCGAGTCCGACCGCGGGCTAGCCAGGAGGCGGAACCAACACGCTAGGTCCGGATATGGGCGTTGAGGCATCACCGGGCGGGGATTGGCTAGCTTCTCCTAAAGGTTGAGTAATGAGGTGTAGATGATTTTGTAGCGGTGGAGGGCCTCCAGATTCAACAGGGCTCCACCGGCTTCAACAGGTTGGCACCAACTCCTTACGCTGCAAGTAATTGAAAAAAGCTGCTTTCGAGGCTTCTCGTCATCCGCCTTGGGCAACTTGGATCTCCGGTCGATACCCGGTGCAGTTTGGGCTGTATTTTCAATAGGTTAGCGATTTCTGAGGTCCCGACCCTCTGTCCTTTTGAACCTGCTACATCTACACTTTCGACTACATTCGCCGAGCGGAACTGCCTGACGACCCTGTAAATAGACCGTTAGAACGTATCCGACCCCCTGTTTTTGCGGCAGGTGGTCGCAGGGTAGAATCCCGAGTGAGAGTTCGGGTCATTTCGAACAAAGCCGGGAAGGGAGTATCTTGCCGCCGGCCAAGACGACTAAGCCGGCCGACAGAATATCCACTGGCAGTGAGGCCGCGAAGTGCCTTGGTAGTTCCCCTCAACGCTACCCGCTTGGTTCGCGATGGGGCCCTTTGACGTCGGCGAAGGGGCTGTTGCCGAGCCGTCTCTATGCAACTGAGTCAGTCGTAGCACTATCAGTACTGCGTGTGTATGCGAAGGTGAACTTGACATCCGCCGCCTCGCCAGCAAGCCTTAAGACTGAGCCGGCTGCACTACCCTGGTCTTGGTTCTTTTGAAGTCCCAGATCTTCTGACCGATAGGCTGGCGGAGGCAAGACCGTGAAGACTTTTGCGTTCGCAGGGGCATCTCGATGGACGATGGGCCTGGATAGACTGCCCGATCATCTGCGTCGCTACACCATCGCCGCCGTAGTATTTGTCGGCACGATGACGCTGGCTGAGATCCTGCTGCGGACAGTAGGAACGAAGCCGGCGCTGGTCTATACCTTATTATTCGATCTCCTCATTATGGGCTCCGCTTGGCTTGGCTACGGACCGGGGCTTCTTGTCTGCGGCCTGACCACGTACCTGGCCCCACACGTCCTGCTCCCGAACCGACCATCCACCCACGTCGACCTTGGGAAATTTGCGCTTCTCGTGCTCATATCGTTCCTCATCAGCCGAATCTCGCAGAGCAAGCGCCGGAGTGAAGCTTCCCTTCGGCGCGTCGCGGAGCAATTGGAAATCCGGGTCGCTGAGCGGACCCTCGAACTGCAACGTAATGAGCAGATGTTGCGCGAACATGCGGACCTCCTCGATCTCGCGCAAGACGGCATTCTCGCCACCGACCACGACGGCGTGATCCGCTACTGGAACCGTGGCGCCGAACGCATGTACGGATGGACGTCGGAGGAGGCCATCTGCCGCGATGCGACCGACCTGATCCCAACCATCCTCCCCGAGCCGACCGAAGCCATTCGAGCCAAACTGCTGACCGATGGTTTCTGGCATGGAGAACAGAAGCAAACCACGCGGGACGGTTCCCAACTCGCCGTCATGAGCCGGTGGGCACTGCGCCGGGGAGTGGATGGTAGCCCAACTACAATCCTGGAGATCAACACTGACGTCACAGAGAGACGTCTTGTAGAAGAACGGTTACGGCATACGCAGAAGATGGAAAGCGTTGGCCTCCTAGCGGGCGGTGTGGCGCACGACTTCAATAATCTTTTGACTGTTATCAACGGGTACGCGGAGATGCTTACTGCTGAAGTCATGCCGGACTCTTCGTTCCACGACGGCCTCGCGGAAATCCGCGCCGCCGGGGAGCGGGCCGCCGGGTTGACGCAGCAACTCCTCGCCTTCAGCCGAAAGCAGCTAATCCAGCCCTCGGTTGTCAACCTCAACGACATTGTCACCGACGTCCAGAAAATGCTGCGGCGACTGATCGGTGAGGATATCGCATTAGTGACTAACCTGTCGCCGACTCTCGCCAATACACTCGCTGACGCCGGACAACTGCAGCAGATCATAGTCAATCTAGCCGTTAATGCGCGGGACGCCATGGCTGGAGGCGGCACGCTGATTTTTGAAACCGCTGACGTCCTGTTCGACGAATCCTACAAAGAATCTCATCCCGAAGTTCAGGTGGGCGCGAGTGTCATGCTCGCTGTCACCGATAGCGGAACCGGAATGACCCCCGAAGTGCAGGACCACCTCTTCGAGCCGTTCTTCACAACCAAGCCAAAAGGGTCCGGGACCGGGCTTGGGTTGGCTACCGTGTATGGCATGGTGAAGCAGAGTGGTGGCTGGATCTGGGTCTATTCTGAACCCGGTAACGGCACTACGTTCAAGATTTACTTTCCACGAACCGAAGCTCCGCGCGCTGAACTGAAAGTGGTGCCGCGTAACGACCCCGCCGGAAACGAGACCGTCCTCATCGTCGAAGACCAGGCCGAGGTTCGCAGCCTCGCCGCGGCTGCGTTAAGGCTATTTGGGTATACCGTACTTGATGCCGCAAACGGTGACGAGGCGCTGGCGGTCTGCGAGTCGTTCGGCGGCGTGATTCACCTGCTGCTCACCGACGTGATAATGCCTGGCATGTCGGGCCGTGAACTCGCCGACCTGATGGTCGTCCGGCGGCCCAACATGAAGACGCTCTTTGTTTCCGGCTACACGGAGGCGGCGATTTCGCACCGGGGCGTCCTCGACGGTAACGTAGCCTACTTGCAAAAGCCTTTCACGCCACGATCACTCGGTACAAAGGTTCGCGAGGTGCTCGGTCCGCGTGAGGTCACGCCCACAATCATGATCATCGATGACGATCCGGCGGTTCGGCGGATACTAAGCAGCATCCTGACAGGTGCAGGATTTGCGGTCATCGAAGCGGAGAACGGCCGCCAGGCGCTCGCGCGCCTGCCAACCGAGTGCACCGTCGATATCGTCGTCAGCGACCTCGTGATGCCCGAACAAGAAGGCCTAGAGACGATTCTGCTGCTTCGCAAGCGCTACCCGGCCATTGGAATCATCGCGATTTCCGGCGCATTCGGCGGTGGATTCCTGGACACTGCTGTCAAGTTCGGCGCTCATGCCGCGTTGCCGAAACCCATTGACGCTGCGCGTCTGCTCGAAGCCGTGAAAGGCGCGCTGCAGATTGCGCACTCGGCGGAAAAGCCTGATCGACTTGCACACCTCGTCACCTGCTCGCCTCGGCATGAACCGATTGGCGTGTGCGACGGGTCGATCTGAGGGGGCCCCGTTCCCCGCATAAGCAAGGCCATGAACATCTCCGGGCCCGAAGGAATTCCGGTTTGGGTGCGGCGCTCTGCTCTTTTAGGCCAAGAAAGCCCGGCTATAATGCAAATCGTGAAACAGAGAAGGTGTAGTGCCTGTGACTTGCCGATGGAACAGGGACTTGTCTTGTCGCAAGCGAAGGATCGTTTTCGACTTTGCTCTTTTGAATGCCTTATTCAGTTCGCAGTGAATCGTATACGCGAGCGTCGGGAACACCACAATCAATAAGTTAGAGAACTTAGAGAGGCCTTGCGGAAGCTGAAGAAATCCAAGTGATAGCCCTAAAGAGCCATGCGTTTATCATCAATTCGGCCGTTCAGAGAACTACGAAAGGTCCCATACTGTCGTCAAATGCACATTGGAGATTTGGATGGTTGCGCCCGCCCCAACGGTGGTCTTGATCGTCGAGGACGACGAACAGATTCGGAACCTTATACGGCGAACTCTCTCCAAACGTGGATATACCTCCCTGGAAGCTCACAACGGCCACGATGGTTTGGAGATGCTGCAGCGTTATTCGCCACATCTCCTTGGTGATTCTCGACGTTATGATGCAAATATCGTGGACTTCGCCGTCGCCAGTCGGTTTAAGACTAAGGATTCGGATGCTGCCCTCCAAAGCGAATCGCCAGGAGGGAGCCGTCCGGCGAAAGTCCACAATTCCAGAATGGTTGACCGGAGTAGACAGCGCCGGTGGTGGTTATGACCACTTCATTCATTTGAAGGATTGTTAACGACAAGTCGCAGATGGTTGTGCCAGACTCATTGAGGATACTCTCCAATGAATGTCCTGATCGTCGACGATTTGCCGCCGTTCGCAAGATCCTGCGCCGCGTCCTGCAGCAGGCGGGAATCGCCGTGGGCCAGGTTTACGAGGCAGGCGACGGCAAGGAAGCCATCGAGATACTCAAGAACCAGACTGTGCAGCTGATCCTTAGCGACATCCATATGCCCAACATGGACGGCTTGCAGTTGCTCGAAGAATTGAAGTCTCATGCTGAATGGAAAGATGTTCCGGTCGTCATGATTTCGACCGAAAGTAGCCAATCCAAGGTTTTGCAGGCCTTGCAATTGGGTGCAGCAGGTTACATCCGCAAGCCATTCAACGCCGCCGAGATTAAAGAGAAGCTCACCGCAATCCAGTGATGCCGACCAATCGCGCGGCGTGCAGAAGACACCTGTAAGCTGATTTGCCTCTGGTGGGGTCGATCTACACCAAGGAATTGTGGGTCCCGCCTGAGTCCCGCCGCGCGAATTCACCGAAGGCTTTCCCGGCGTAACCACCCGCATCGAATGGTTTGCCATCGATTTCAGCGGCAAGATTTACGTCAATGAGCCCGGCAATTACCGGTTCGCCATCCGCTCCGATGACGGATCCAAGTTATATATCGACGGCAAGCTGCGCATCAATGCCGACGCCTGGCGGATGATCGCCGACCGGTAGCACGGGTTTACGTTTGATCTCTAACCAGAAGCAGACCGCGAGTGTCCACCGGGCGCAGCGCGAGTCCGAAATTCGTGCCGTAGTGTCCTGACTGCAAGATAGATCCCGTCTCCGCGAAGGACTTGACCGGTAAGGAACAACTGCAACGGCGCGCCGTTTTTCAGCGACGCCGGCCAGGCGATGGAGAGCCGGATTTCTTCGGCGTCACCGATTGGCGCTTGGAGCATGAGCAGTACGCCCCTACTGCTTATATTCGGATCTGTAGCAGAATCTATGGGTGAACCCGCATATACCCCAGCCTTTCAGCGTCTTCTTCCCTTCGCTTTCCATTGACATTCTATGGAAGGTCGGAGCGGTGTCAAGGGTTCGCTTCGCCGCGCAAAAACCGCGCGCCCTTGACACCGCTCCGACCTTCCAACAAATCCTACTGAGAACAAAGCGAAGGGAAGGAGTAGCCAATCGGGAGCCCGTGGCAAAGAAGAATAGCTGATCTCCGGCGGCTTGGATTAATCTGCAGTTGAAGAGACCGAGACTCATCCAGCAGAGAGGAGAGCAGCTATTCAACTACAGGTTAAGACCATTCTGAATCACGTACAGCGGTTCGCGGGCTTCGTGTACCGGGAGGTGCGCCTGCAATGCCGCCAGGGAAAGTCACCGTCGATCGAGATCACCATTGAGCCGCATGCCGGCATACGTGGGCGCTGTTCGCACTGTCTGCTGCCGGCGCCGGGCTATGACCGCTTGTCCCAGCGGTGCTGGCTGTTTGTGCCGCTATGGAATATCCCGACCTATTTTTGGTACGCGCCACGGCGGGTGGAGTGTGCCGAACACGGCGTCGTCGTCGAGCACATTCCGTGGAGCAACGGCAAGCGTCCGGTGACGTGCGCCATGATGGGTTTCCTGGCGCGCTGGGCACGGCGGCTGAGCTGGCGGGAAACGGCGTGTTCGTTCCAGACCAGTTGGGAAGCGGTGTATCGGTCGGTGGCATGGTTTGTCGAGTGGGGCTTAGCGCACCGCGAACTGTGCGGAATCCAGGCCATCGGGGTAGACGAGATTCATTGGGGACGCGGCTTGAAGGCGGACAACTTTCTGACCGTCATCTACCAAATTGACAGGCAATGCCGGCGTTTGCTGTGGGTCGGTCGCCGGCGCTCGCAAACCACCCTGCGTCGCGGCCTGAAGGCACTGGGGCCGGAGGTCGTCAAAGGGCTGTGTTTTGTATGCAGCGACATGTGGAAACCCTACCTGCAAGTCATCGCGGCCCAGGCTGGTCAGGCTTTGCACGTGCTGGATCGGTTTCATATCACCAGCCATTTGAACCAGGCAGTGGACCAGGTGCGCCGGGCCGAGAGCTCACACCTGCGCGGCAAAAGCCCAAAAGCCGCGCAGCGGCTCAAGCATATGCGGTGGCCCCTGCTACGCCGCGGCAGCCGGGTACGCGGACGGGCTCGGCAAAAGCTCAATGCCCTGCTGGCCAGCAAGCTGGCCACCGCACGGGCCTGGGATTTGAAAGAAACCTTCGCCTATTTCTGGAAGTACAAATCCGTGATCTGGGCTGGCGCCTTTCTCGACTACTGGTGCTTCCGGGCTATGCGGAGCCGTCTGGAACCGATGAAACACGTGGCCCGGATGCTGCGCGCACATGAACCACTGATCCTGAACTGGTTTCGAGCCAAAAGAGAAATCTCCAATGGTGCCGTTGAGGGCCTCAACAACAAAATCCGACTGGTCACCAGACGATCCTACGGCTTCCGAACCTATGACGCTATGGAAATCGCCCTCTATCACAACTTGGGACGACTTCCGGAACCAGAATCTCCCCACAGATTCTGCTGAGCAGGGTTATATTCTTTGTTCGACCAACACCGATGGTGCAAACACGATTCTTCTGGATGAGGCTGTAGCTAACATCAAGTTCCAAGCCGAATCGAAACGTTAACCGCCGCTCGGCCATTCCCAAGAATCCTGCCCCCAGTTGTGGTTTGCATTTCCGGAGTTCGACGTTCAGAGATTCGTTCAAGCTGGTCAACCACCTTTAGTTAGCTTCATGCTCGGCCCATACAACCCGACACGTTTGCGCGGGCATGGATGACGAAGAGAGGAGATGGCAGGCCGTGATCGCAATGAAAAGAGGGCCGGTCCCTTGACGGAGGTGGTCCCCCTTCAGTCTGCCTTTAATCAGTGAGCCGTACAGGGCACCAACTTGATCGCGGCACCGCTCCGGTGTCGAACCTTCGCAGAACGCTCACATCTCCAGTGGCCGCGTGCCGTGTGAAACCAAGTCCGTGAAGATGCGCAGGACCCGCAGGTAGTTCTGGCGTGTCTCGCTGGTGCGATTCTCCTTCAACTTCTGTGCGGCTTCGGCGAGCCGCTCGCGCCACGCGTCTTGCAGTTCAATAGTGGCGCTCCGGGGACCGCACATCATATCTCCCGTGTCTGCTCTCATAGGACAACACTTTTCCAACGCGGCGTGGCGGCAAAGAAGGAGGCCGCTGCAACGCCTTTGTGGGTAGACCTACTTATTACCCCTGGAGGAGTCTCGCCAAGCCCGAAGCTCGGGCGGGATCGCCGCTTGGGGTGACTCCTGGGTAATCCTTAGAATCTCAGCGGTTAGCTCCTGCGGTGTGCTGCGGACAGCCCCTCGATGCCTTCCGCACCGATGCCGCTCTACATGCCGCCAGTATCGCCCCCGCGATTGGTTCACCTGCTCCAGCGCAAGCCGAACTTCACGGACGGAAGCGTCAGAGGAAGATCGGAACGAATCCAGAGTGGACAACGCCATCAGGTAGGAGTCGAGAAGCCTTTTCGCCTCCACGCAGTCTTCTTGCAACAACTTACTGTGATCTTAAGCTGGATTCGCGTCGCTGCGTAGGAATATTAGACGGGTATCGGCCGACCCAAATGCGGGTAGTGGCAGAAAGTGTCACGCTCTGGGAAGGTAATATGGGGGTCGAGTGAACCCTTACCGCAGACGTGCGCCGACTCCTCTTGCGTGATCTTACCGGGGTGCTCATTTCCAGCCGTCCATCTATGCACCTTCGGCGTTTGCCTCCTTGCCCAAGGCCTTTTGGACTGCCGCCATCAAGGCCGCCGAAGAAAACGGCTTGCTCACGAACAGCGTCTCCGGGTCGAAGGCGACCAGATCGACAATCGCGTGCTCCGTATATCCCGACATGAAGACGACTCGCACGCCCGGGTAACGTTGCCGGATCCGCGATGTTAGCTCGGGACCTGTCATGTGGGGCATCACCAGGTCGCTGAGGATTAGGTCGATGGCGCCGTTCCTATGGCACATTTCCAAGGCGTCAGTGGAATTCCCGGCCGCCAGCACCTGAAACCCATGCCTAGAGAGAATCGACGCAGTGAGCTTCCTCAGGCTTTCATCGTCTTCCACCAGCAAGACGGTCTCCTGTCCCCCGGTGCGAGTCGGTTGCGGCATGCGGGCCACCGCTGGAGGGTCCGGCTCTGCGAGGGTCGAAGCCTTTGGAAGGTAGGCCTTGAAGACGGTGCCCCGGCCAAGCTCGCTGTACACCGAAATCGTGCCGCCGCTTCGCTGCACGATGCCGTACACGGTCGCAAGCCCCAGCCCCGTGCCCTTGCCGGCGGCTTTTGTCGTGAAGAACGGCTCAAACATGTGCGCCTGAGTTTCCGAATCCATGCCGTGTCCCGTGTCGCTTACTGCGAGCAGGAGGTAATCGCCTGGCTTGAGGCCGAGATGGGTTCCGCAATAAGTCTCATCAATGGCGACGTTGCTGGTTTCGATCGTCAGGTGGCCTCCGGTGGGCATCGCGTCGCGGGCATTGAGAGCAAGGTTCATGATGACCTGTTCCAATTGGCTGCGGTCCGCGTGCACCGGCCAGAGATCGACCGCGAGAACGGAGCTCAGCACAATGTCCTCGCCCAGGAGCCGTCGTAGCATCTTCTCGATGTTTGTAACCACCTCGTTCAGGTCGGCGGCTGAGGATTTCACCGGCGGCTGGCGGCTAAAGGCGAGCAGTCCGCGCGTGAGATCGGCCGCGCGGCAGCCGGCCTCGGAGATCTCCCTACACATGTCCCGGAATTCCCCGTTTGAAGCTTCCTCGATGGCCATGTCGGCGTAGCCGTTGATCACGGTCAGTAGGTTGTTGAAGTCGTGCGAGATGCCGCCCGCCAACCTGCCGACGGCTTCCATCCGCTGCGCCTGGCGCAATTGCGCCTCCATCCGGCGACGCGCCGTGATGTCGGTGTTGATTTCAAGCCACCCGCAAGCGTCGCCGCGGCCGTCGCGCCGGAGGCTCCAGCGGCTCATGACGGTGACCTGCGTGCCGTCCTTGCGCGTATGGATAAGCTCTCCCTGCCATTGCCCCGCTGTGTTCAACGCCACTTGTATCGCGGCTAAGGGTTCCGGAAACTCTGTCTTCAGCAGCTCGTGCACGACATGTCCTTCGACTTCATGGGCGGTCCAGCCGTAGAGCTCCTCGGCTCCCCGGTTCCAGAAAAGAAGGACGCCCTCACGGTTGCTGGAGAGAATGGCATCGCTCGTCAGGTCGAGCAGACGTGCTTGCTCCTGCAACCGCTCCCGATGTTCGCTGAGTTCGCGCGTGCGCTCCGCTACGCGCTGCTCCAAGGTGGCTGCGGCGCTGCGCCTGGATGAAGCGACGGCGCTGATCAGCAGCATCACGAGCGCAGCGAGGCCGAAGCTGACTGGGTCGAAATGGTGGGGACGCCCCGGCAGCAAAACGCGAGGCGCCACCAAAGAAGTGAGGGTGTATATGAGGATGCCGGGCCCATACCCTAGCCAGGCGCTGCCAAGTATGACGACCAGGAGCAGGAAGGAATACAGGGGCGTCGCACGGTGCCCGACGAAGTGCTGCAGCAGATCCGAGACCAACAATGTGCCCGCGAAGAGCAGTAGCGCGATCACGTAAGGCCGAACGGCTTCGGGCACAGGACGGACCAGGTTTCGCAGTGGAATTCCCCTGATCAGCATCTTATATTAGTATTCACTGGAAAGTATGATTCTCGCAATAGAATTACGATGAAATCCCGGGGATTTTCGGCATTATTGCCCATTCGACTTTCTTTTTCTGCTTACGGAGTAGCACGACGTGGCTAACCAAATTGCTGTC
Organism: uncultured Solibacteraceae bacterium; assembly: GCA_963815475.1. Classification (GTDB taxonomy): domain Bacteria; phylum Acidobacteriota; class Terriglobia; order Bryobacterales; family Bryobacteraceae; genus Sulfopaludibacter. Next base: position 747,277 of record CAWFHD010000003.1, read on the forward strand.
AATGGTTTCGACGGAAATTACCGTTTTTAATCGGTCGTTTTTGTCGGGGTAAACCAGCCCGAAAGGCTCTTAGATAGGTAACGAGGAGGCTTGTTGAAGAGGCATTCCCCAATATCCCGCTTGGGTGCCGCCTACACGAAAGCAGTGTTTTAGGCCTCCGGAAGCCCCTGGCCGGCGGTTAACCGACCAACACCGCTGCAGCATGGCAGGAACACCAGCACTCGCTGCCGGCGCGCCCCAACGAGCCGGCCATTTATCGTCTGGGATATCGGGGCAAACTGAAGGCTATCTTGGTCACGCGCCTTTGGCACTCCGCGAACGCGGCCATATTTATACAACGGGCGAAGCCGTGAATCAACATGCGGACCGCCAGATCGAAATCTGCTCGACTCTGCTGGGCCAGCGGTCTTGGGCAGCAAACTTCCTAATTAGCGGGGCGGCGGCACGATGAAAGTTCGACCCTGAGCCGCTGCCTGCCGGTAAAGATCCGTGACTTTACAGTAACCACCGAAAGATCCAGGCGTTCAGCGATTTCCTCATACGTCAATTCGTCCCAGACCCGCAACAGCAGCGCTTCGCGGCAAAGCGGATTGACGCGGTTTAGCGCCGTCCGTGTTCGTACCCGCCACTCCTGATCGGCGGCCCAGGCGAACGGGGAAGGCCCTGGCGCTACGGTACGCTCCGTCCATTCGCGGCTCGCAGACCCTTCTTCCGGTGCCGGAAGGCGATGCCTGAGAAGCCGCCGGCCCGCGTCGTGCAGTTCATTGCTTGCGATTCGGTAAATCCACGAACTGAACGAGCACTCTCCCCGGAAACCGGCGAGGCCAAGGAATACCTTCAATGCGACGTTCTGAATGACGTCCTCCGCTTCGTGCCGCGCCTCTTTCCGCGCTGAGAGCGCCAGAACGACTCTGCGAATTTTCCTGAGCAGCTCCTCATAGCTCGTCTCTGTCCGGGCGTGCAGTTGGGCAATGAATTGTAGATCCTCTTCGCTCGGTGTTGCTGCAGGACAAGTCCTGGTCGTGATCCGGATGTTAGCGTTGATGTCCCCAGCCATGATGTCAGTAATAAGACGAAAGCTCGCTGTTGCTTGTTACCACAGAAGTCTCTGCCCGCCGTAACGCCACCGCCCGCCGATGCCGTCCTTCGACGTTCAAGCCGATCACAGGCCAGTGTTCGGCCACACTCTCACGACGAAGCGAACCCGCGCTTTCAAAAGAGGTTCGTCCAAAAAATCCTGGGTTGATTCGGGCTCGGGCAATTTGCCAAAGTGAGTGATAGAGCGCGAGTTCGAGGCAACAGAAGGTGCGTAACCCGTAGGATTTTGTCATGGTGACTTTGGCTTTGTTGTTCAGACCCTCGACAACGCCGCTGGAGAGCAGCTTTTGAGCCGGAAATAGTTGAGGATCAGTTCGCGGTGCTGGCGCATTGAGCGCCTGGTCAGCATCAACATCTCGATCATCTGTTTGGTCCCGCTCTGCTTGCCATGCCGATCCAAGCACCTTGGCGCACCCCAAACTGTTTACAGTCGGGAAACTCGTTTGCGCCAGGTCCATTCCCTCCGCAGCCAGTGGCAACAAATGCTCCCGCTCCACTACCAGTAGAGCTCCCACACTCTGCTCCCGCCCCGCGATCGTCCGCCGCTCATCTTCGCGGCAACTGGCTACGAAGTCGATCCTCACAACCAAGACGCGCTTGCGGATCTGTTGAAAGATGCTATCCAGCGGGTGAGCGGAATGCCCGGTTGGATTTCCGCGAGCATTCACAAGAGCCTGGACGGCACGCGCGTAACCAATTACGCCCAGGCAGCCGATCATGCAGCCTGGGAACGAATCGTTGCGCGGCTTCAAGGTGAAGGCTTCCTTGATCGCTTTCAGAAGTTGTCAAAACCAAACCCGTGTCTGTATCGGTGTACTTTTAGCCTGAGCGCGGAATGAATTGGAGCGGTCCGGCGGGATCGGGGTTGGTCATTCCCACGATCCGACCCCGCTGGTTCCCGAGCAAAGGCACCAGTCCACGAATGGCGCGAACTTCCACACTTATTTATTCTAGCTGCAGGTAGTGTCCTGAGGACACTAGCCTTGGGATCGAAACAGGACGTTCGGCCCGGACCACGCGCGCACTACGGCCCCGAGAACTCACGCGCGGCGACTGCGCAGGCGAAGATCGGTTCGTACGCCCTAAAACGGGCAGAAAACAAACTGCACATTGTGCTTTCCTTTGACCGCAGAGGGCGCGAACTGTGCAACGCCTAAAAGTTGTATCGCAGATTTTTGAGAGCGTTACTCACCCGCAATAAGCCTTCGCCATCGAAGCCCCTGTCCTCCGGAGAATAACAGCGCGCGGGGAGCGCGAGACTACCCCAAAGCGAACCTCCAGTGATTAAACCCTCGCGAGCTCTCCTGCTATCTGGATTGGGACCCGGTAGCCCCGCCAGGGTGGTTTCGCCGCGCCTTTCCATAGATTGTGACGCCGATCAGGCCCAACGCAGCCAGAATGCCGCTAGCTGGGTCCGGTGCCGTGGAGAATATATGGAGTTGAGTGGCAGAATCGTAGAGATACAGATCGCCTTGTGGATCAAGGTACAGGGCATCGCGCCCTGGAGTGGGGTCGGGAGTACCCGCAAAGGACTGGTAGGTTTCGAGCAGTGTACCCGTGGCAGAGTCGTAGACATTGACGCCGCCCGTGCCGTTGGTCAGATACAACCAGCCGGAGCTGACAATCATGTCGTTTACGCCGTCCACCCCCGAAACCAGGAAAGACCCGAGAAAATCCCCGCTTGCCGTATCATAGCGGTTGATTCGGGAGTTAGGCTGGTCAAGCGCGTACAGGATGCCGTCGCCGACCGCCAGCCCGAAGCTCGCCTGGGTTAGCGCACCCGGGCCGGACCCGCCGATGACCTTGATGAGATTAGGGTCCTTGTAGCTCTGAACCTGCCAGATCCCGTTGTCGAAAAATGCGTAGGCCTGCAGGAGGTCGTCCTCCGCGATTCCCTCAGGAAATTGGAACGGCGACGGTGGAGGCATGTAGGCCTGGGATACTGTTGGCTCAGGGGCGAAGAGGGAGAACGCAAACTCTGTGAGAGCGTTCTGAAATGCGGAAAAGCTCGAATAGACGAACACGTTGGTGCCCGCCCGAGTGGCGCTTACGCCCGTGGTGACGTCTACATTACTTATGTCGCCGGTGACGTCAAAGGCTTTCACAAATTGAAGTCCTGCGGTGCCATACAATGTAGACCAGTAAGCCTCAGAGACCGTTACCATGTCCACGTTGATCCCCCCACCCAAGCCCCCGCCGGAACCCGGCAATAGACCAAGGACATATGAATGGCCGGTGGGAGCAGGGCCATCATAGATTGGGGGGATGATTGCGGCCTGGGCTGAGCCGCTCCACAGCATTGCGCCGGCAGCCACCGTCACAGACCAAACAACGGTACGCCGCCACATAAGGGTATGCATGGTTCTGTTGAAGTCTAGCAGATTCCATTCGGTGAAGCGCTTTTGGGCTGGGATCCGGCCAGATGCTTTTCTGTTGATTCGTCTCGACGAGCCGCCGATTGGCACGCATCCGTCAAGTAGACATCCCGCCTGCTCAGCTACTTCTTCCCCGCCTTCGCCGCGCGGAACGCCGCCCAGCGCTTCTTCGTCGCTGCGGCAATAGCAGCTTTCCCAGCCGCGCTCATTCTCCGCTTTACCTTTTTCGGTCCAGCAGCAGGAGTTTCAGGAGCGGCTTCACCTTTCACTGCGGCCCATCGCCTGCGCTGCGCATCGGCCATTTTCTTGCGCGCGGCAGCGCTGAGTTTCCGGCGCGGAGCCACTATTTCAGCGGAGGCTGGAGCCGAATGTTTCACCACGGAACTACGCACAGGCAATGGATGAATGTTGGCGCTTTGATCGCGCCCATCGCTCAAGTTGTGTCCAGACGGGTGGAATATCAGCCCTGAACTGCCTCAAGCAGCTCAACGCACAGCTTCAGACTTGCAGTGATGCTGCCAGAATGAAAGGTGGACTGAAGCAATAGTCGGATGGCCCGGCCCCGAGTCTGGCACGCTAACAAGATGAATTCGAACCACGATAAGTATAACCAATGTAGAATCTGTAAGTTACAGACAGTAAAAGCAAGTGAATCTCATAAATCTCACGCAAAAAGGGCTATCGGTACAACATCGGTACAGATGGGTAGTTGCGTGGGACTGCAAGCGCTCCGAACCGCTTTCAGTACCGCTTTACTTGCCTTTACTCCCGCACAGAGGGTGGGAGGGGTAGATTACAGCTCTGAAAGGTTGGCGTCGGCGGTTCAAGTCCGTCTCTGGCCACGGTAGTGTCCTAATTTTCCTGGCCCTAGGCTAGTAGGCTATGGAATTGCGGGGATAGTATTCCCAATTTCCTCCGTTCAGGACTGTGCCCGCCGGAAAGGATGTGTCTCCGTTTGGATCAACCATATATCCGCTGCTGCGCTTTGTGTAAAGCCAATACCCTCCGAACAGATGCGGCTCGTTGAACTGCCCTCTGTAGGCAATGCAGACTTCGAGGGCGACTCGAACCATGTTTCCGGAGAGGTCGCCTATGTTAATCGGAGGGCGGAAAAGTTGGGTCAGTACAAACTGTTGCCGTTCTTCAAAGTCGCCGGTGGGGTAGAACCCCCCGTTAAGGGCAGTGGATGCCTCCAATTTGCCCTTGTCACGGCAAGGCGGATCAGGAGTTCCAATCTTGAGATTTATAGTCACGTTGGTATTAACTGCGGGAGCCGAGCCACTATTTCGGATGCTATATCCCACAAAGGTGAACCCTCCGGCGAGATCTACGGGTCGAAGCGCTCTTATCATGTTTTCTTTCACGTAGAGCCAAGGGCGCTGTTGGGCATGAAAAACATCAGTGGAGAGTTTCAGTCCATCCTCGGAAGTTTTGGCGGCTCGTCTAGCCTGTTCAGCGAGGGCGTGAGTTTCCTCCACCCCGGCTTCCAACTTTTCAACTTGCCCGCTGGAGGCATTAGCGGCTATCTGAGCAGCCTTAGCCTGAACAACTGCCTGCTCAGCTATGATCTTCGTTTGGTCCGCCTGTTCCTTCATCCGATCCGCGAAATCTTTCATTCGGTCGGCTTGCTTCCCAGCGGCCCCAGCTTGCTCACCAGCAGCCTTAGCAAGGGCTTTAGTATCCTCTCCTCCGCTCTTCATCTCCTGCCATTGTCTTTTTGCGTAGACCGTGAAAACTATCGTGGTGGCGGCGAGGACGAACGTAAAAAACACCATCGCCCAATCAGCAAGAGAGGCTTCGTCAGCCTTGTGTTTTATCCAGATCCAGACAGACCAACTCCCGATCCAAATCCACACACGCCTGAGTTTCCCTGGAGAGATTGCGGATATCTGTATTTCTTGGCGGGGCTCGCGAATCTGCCGGGGTTGTTTCGCGTGCTTTTTTGGCATCGTTTTCAGTCTTCAAGCCGGTCGATTCTGGGCTGTGCCTTGCTTCGCCCTTGTCGGATCGGGCTGCTGTTTGCCTGCTACCGGTTGATCAGCTATGCCATTGATCTTCTAGACACGGACCGATTGAGCGGACGAAACTTCCGCCTCATCGCTACACCGATTCCGACCAAAATGGTGGAGAACAAGAGCAACGAAGCAGGTTCGGGTGTCGATAATATGATCTCGAAAGAATCCATCGCGCCATCGTACCACTGTACATCTATAGCGTCTTGTATTCCGCCGGTGTAAATCATTTTCGGATAGTTAAGGATATCGGTCTGATCGCCGAGTGGCAGTGCACTGATGTCTATGGGGCCGTTGATGCCAACGTATAGGGACACCTCATGGTAGCCAATAGGCGGAAAACCAGCAACCTGCATGAATCCCAGTAGATTCCCGCTCGCATCATAAATGCTAACTCCCGCCGTGGGACCACCAACAAAGCCCAACGAGGAACCGTCGCTCGCCGAGAAGAACTGACCGGTATCGAGACACATGCGTTCGTAGGCGACGCATGGCAGGGAAGAATTGGGGTTTGGCGGGACAGGAACCCCCCGTTCCGCCGAGAATGTACCATTTTGTGTTCCCGCAGGCGATGGAGAACCCTGAAAGATAAAAAACGTCTCACCGTCTCCTCCGAATACCCCATGATTGTAATATCCGCTTCCGACGGGTATGTACACTCCAGTCATGGGGTCCGTTGTGGCGTTGAAGACGAAAAAGTCCGCCCGAGCCATTCCCGGCAGGAAGACGAGTGCGGTGAACGCAAGCCAGTGAAAGCGCATAGTATCCTTCTCTCCTTAGTAGAGGGCGAGGCTGAAGCCAACAGAGCCACGCTGAGCAGCCGTTGGTGACACAATCAGTTAGCCGGGGGTCGATGCACGCCCAGCACCAACACTTCAGATTCAATGAGTTACATATTCAGTGAGTGCTAATAAATGGTATCGATTTCATAACATTTGGATTGGAAACAAAAAGATATCGCTCATTGAGGTAGCCACGCCCGCTCAGCCTGCGTGGTCAGATGTTTATTGTCCAGAGTTAGAAGTTTGGCGATATGCTCTATAGCTCCCCGCAAAATCCTGGGCGGCATTCTCCATTTGGCTTTCACCCAGGCACATTCGCCTCACTCGGTTCGTTGACGACGGATCGCGATTATAATCACTGTCATCCAGCGCTTCCAATCCCCAAGCGCCAACAAACGACCTCTACTACATCTGGCTTATTGGCTGCGTTACCTACAGCGATGGTGTGATGATTCGCCATGCCAAGTTCTGGCTTCGTTCTACCCGTCCAGATCCCACCGAATGGATACAAGTAATCCCTGGATTTCGCCATAAACGTATTCGTGCATGGGAGTCTTGGGAGGAAGAAGCTAACTGAATACTGCTGCTTACTCTTACTTGTTGTGGCCGCTGTGATGGTTTATCTTTGCCGTTTGATATTTAGGTGCGTCGCCTTCATCCGGCAGCATTCGGGTTCCCGGAGCGTGGCGTTGGCCCGACCATGCCCTGCGTCCCATAGAGGCAACGGCGAATGGCCCTTACGGAGCCTCGAATAGGTAATGAGCAATGCTATCGTAGCTAGGAGAGCAAATGAGCCGAACTCGGGAGCGAGTAAGATGACACCATCATTTACGCTTTCAATAACGAGCGGGTTCCCAGCGGCATCAGTAATCGTTAAGTTCGAAAGATATGTCGCTATGTCCCCACACGCCCCCACGCCCTCACCCTCCTGACAAAATTGCATACCAGAAAACTGAAGCGAGTACGGGACGCCGAAAGTCACCGGGATCGGAGGATTAACCGCAAAGTCGGAGAGGCGAAGGTAGTTGCAACCGGGAATTGGCCGCAGCTCGTCCCCAAAAGCTGCGCCCCAAAGATTGAAGCTGACATTGAATCCGCCGAAGCCTCCGTTCCCGCACGGACCACTAATCTCGGGCAGAACGAAGCCACTACCTTGTGCGCCCTCAATCGTGAAATCCTCGTCCCAGCTATATTGTATGGTCTCTTCGCTGAAGTCGACGCAACAGCCACCACCAAACAATTGCGTCTCCACGCCGATCCCATAAGGACCAATGCCGAGTTCTGCCGACGAAGAGGCGGTTTTGAAACCTACAGATGTCTCGCAACCAACGCTCAAGGATACAGCAGTGTTCCCGGTAGTCGTGGCTTGGCAGGCTATCGTTTGCAAGTTTATGACCTCACCGGAGGCAGTAATGCTACCAAACCCATCGGCATAGGCGACAGACGCGAGAAACATCAAGAAGGCCAGCTTCGTGGACATGAGTGCCACGCCGCTTGCAATTGACCTGCCGAACATTGAATGACGCAGCAATCAATGATGAGCGACAGAATGGAAAGTCAAACAGTATTCCCAAAATGACAATAAATCCTAAATATCCAGAAAAAAGAGGTCTCCAGCGTCAATAGGCGCGGTCACCAGGGCTAAACGTGGGAAATGCCCACTATATCCAATAGACGAATAGCGCAACCGATTGATTCTATTGGAAACCCGATCAAGCCAAAAACCAGCCAATCGGCATTGATTAAGCCATTAACCGGACAGTGACTTTGCGATGCCTGCAAGTAGGTATTCTTAAAGGCCCCGCGACAATTAGCGCAAATCGATTGAACTGAGCTTCGGTCTGTGATATAGTCCCCGCAAATGCGACGGATTGCAGTTCTACTATTGTTGACGGGCGGGAGCCTTTTCGCAGGGACAATTCCGATTCCCGTCAGCGGAAGTGGCACCTGGGGCTGCGACCGACAGGACGCAGTTTTCGCCTACACGCTGTCGTTCAGCGGAACAAACGGCACCGACACCATCTCTGCAAATTACAGCGGGGAAGTCGCGCTTTCGTGTGTATACAATAGTAGTACCTTAGGCGGTAGCGAGCTTGGTTCTGTCTCGCTTGATGGTCAATCCAGCTTTAATTTTAATGCAGTCGTTGGAGGCGGCGGTGGCCAGCTCACCCTGTTCGACAACAGCTCTCACCTCTTAGCTCAAGTGAATGTCGTCGCCTACCTGAGCTACACCTACATTCAGGACGACCCGGAAGACTCCCACGGCAACATCACCATATCCTCGACACCAGAGCCGTTAACAGGCGCAATGATGCTTATCGGGATTTCAGCATTAGCTATGCTCCGACGGCTACGGCGTTCCCGCCAGCACATACGCTAGGACCTCTTCAGTCGTCGGCAATCCCGATTTCGCTCCATGTTTTAAATATACTCATCGTCTTCTTCACCTCATGCCACCGTCCGCACGCTTTGCAATGCTGCCCTGAACAGGGTATCGAAGTCCAGCGCTTCACCAGGAACAGCGCGTACCGCCTTCTCAGCATCAGGACGCGAACATTTCAGGTTCACCAGCGCGGACACAACGTCTGTCTGAACTGCCGTCATTGACGCAGGGATGACCGCTACGGCGTCCGATTGCTTGAGCGCACGGTGTACGCTGGTACGCGGGATGCCAACCTCTACAGCGATCTGAGCGATACTGAGCCCCTGGTGCCGAAGTGCATGAACCATTTCCCGATCAAACACACCTTTGGGTCTTCCACCAACACGACCAGCAGCACGCGCACGGTGTAGGCCAGCCTGCACACGTTCACTGATGCGTATGCGTTCCTGTTTGGCGACTACGGCCAATATGCCGATGACGGCATCCTCGAACATCCCACACGAATCCAGATAGCCTTCTGTGAAGCTGCGGTAACCGATACCGTATCCGGACAACCGTTGCAGGTATTGCAGGGTTGCCAGCACGCCTTCCCGGCTGAACCTGTCCAGCGCCCAGAACAGCACCAGGTCAAACTTCCGTTGGGCGGCATCCTCAAACAACCGTTGGAACTCAACTCTGCCGCTGGCGTTCTTTCCGCTGGCGTGGTCGCTGCCGAAGCTACTGATTGAATTCGGCAGCGCGTTGAACCGATGGTCAGGGGCCTTGTTCAGCGTGACTGGCAACCAGCATATTCATCAATCAGCCAGCGAAGATCTTCATTTTGCGGGCAAGGGTTGATGCTCATGCGGCTATCGACTTCCGTGGCGTAATCGTGTCGAGTAGTGGTTCAAAGATGTGCTCCGCAAGGTGTCTGACGACTGGTACGACCACGCCGTCGCCGGTAAAATGATAGGTTTCGTTGTAATTCTTGGGTAGTCTGTAGGTGTCAGGCAAGCCCATCAGCCGTGCCGTCTCGCGGCCGGATATCAGCCGTGCTTTCACGGATTGGCCTTGAATGACCAGAATCACCTGGCGACTTGAACCACCCGCCGGCGTTCGAAGACACCCTGAAACGTCGAACCGGATCTCCGCGCGTTGCACTTTGCGGCCGGACTCATCGAATCTCGTGCGGCGGTACAGTCCTCCGATGACACGGCTTTTTTGCTTCTTAGCCTGCTCCAATTTCTCACGGTTCACGTCGCTCATCAAGGACAGCAAATAGCGCGTCTCCTCGCTGCTGAACCAATCGACATCGGCGGGGACCTCCTCGATCACGTCCGCGAACGTTTTGGTGCGCTTCGGCGGGACTGGCGGAGACCACCAGATCCAATTGCGCTTTGCCTTCGCTGGGAGCTTCTTGAAAGCGGCAAGAAGGGCGGTCGTGTGCCACGGCTTTTCTGGTCCGGCCGCTATCAGAGAATCGGGCAGTTGAATGTCCTGGTGTGGGCAGATGATAAAAAGCCGCGGCCAGGGACTGCGGGATGAACAACGACGCGTCAACCACGAGCGCACCGACTGAGTATCCTCCCTCGCCGAGGGTATTGCAGATGGTGGCAAAATCCTTGCCATCGTGCGAATTGAGGGTTCCGCAGACGTTTTCCAAGACGATGAGCCGCGGAGCTCGTTGCTCCTGGATAAGGCCTTGCATGAGCCTCCAGTACGGCCAGAATGTTCCGGAACGATCGCCATTCAGTCCGGCACCTCCACCTGCCAACGACAAATCCTGACAAGGGAAAGAAGCCCACGCCATGTGTGCGCCGGACGGTATATCGGCAGTAGTTAGGCCGTTGATGTCGATGGTCTTGAGTTCGCTGTCGCCCCAGTTCTCGGTATAGACACAGCCTTTCTTTTGGTCGAAATCATTGGCGAAGAGGCACCGCCACTCCGGACCTAGGCCGGCGCGCACCATGCCTCCGCCCGCAAAGAACTCGTAGAAACTACGTACTACAAATCCCTCGCCCTTACCATTGTTAAGCATTGGGATGAAGTGGCCGGTGCGCTCACATTCCCGCCATTGTAAGTGTCGGTAGTTCGGAACTGCTCGGCCAGATTATTGATAGCTTCCTCCCTGCAGGTGCCATATCAGACCACGCCAAGCTCGGGAGGGCAGGCGGCATGGAGGTTTTGGATTTTCTGATGACGATTAATGATTGCATAGGTTTTGCGGTGCTACTGAATTGTGGCCCGTCCCTTTGACAGTGTTGCCGCCCTTCAGGCCGGGGTAGGTGGGAGCCGTCCCTGTTCGGACAAGAGAATACAGGAATCGTAGCAGACGGATCGAATCCGTCAAGGGTGTGCCCACCACCTCCAGGAATCCGGTCACCGGATCAGAGCACGGGACAATTGTTGCGGCCCACCGGGTGCTGCGCGGCTTTGTCGTCATCGCCACGTAGCGCCCGGATGATGCGCTGCTTGCCCCGGCTCTTCAAACCTTCTGCGATGGAGCCCTACAATGGCGTGCGACTTCCCAGTACGGATGAGTACGGATATAAATTAGTGAGGATTGACGCTCACGCCGATGATGTCAAAAGAAACCATTCAATCAGTGGCGGAATCTTTGCCACGAGTGCGGTTTTCAGTTTGGTGGTATTCGGCGGCATTTGCGTGATGGCGTGGAACGGAAAAATTCCCAAAAAAGCGACATCTACTCTACGCCGTTCTTTGATCGGGTATTGGTTTGGTAGGAGTCAGGCGACAAAACATGATTGAGGCGACTCTGCGTTAGTCACATTGCAGTGCTGCATGTTAAGCTTGCCGCAAGGAGACCCATGAACGCAATCGCTGATAAAGAACTGCTTGCCGCCGCAGTGATCGGCTACCAGGCACAGTTGAAAGCAATTGATGAAAAGATCCGGGAGATTCGCAGTGAACTCGGTGGTTCGGGACAGGTTGCCGTGATTTCCGACCGTGTCACTCCAGCGCCTACAGGAAAGCGCACGATGAGTCCTGATGCGAAAGCTCGGATTGCAGCCGCACAGAAGAAGAGGTGGGCGGCATATCACAAAGAGCAATCGCCAGATTCAGCCGTAGAGAAGGCACCGACGAAGAAGAAGCGGAAACTAAGCGCCGCTGGCAGGGCCGCTATAGTGGCCGCAACAAAGAAGCGTTGGGCGGCGGCTCGAGCGGTGAAAGCGGCCTGACTTCTTGGCAAGTAGAAATAAGCCGCCTTGGGTTTTTGGGGACCCTTGGCGGCTTTTCGTTTTGGTTGCCTTGACGGCTCCCAACCTTCAAGCTGGTCTCTTGAAGGAGCACAAAATCTCCCCGGCACCAGAATAGTTTTGAGGAATGTAGAGGGTTGATGTCAATTCCCACCCGGCCTTCCCCATGCCTTTAAGCGAGTCCGAGATGGATTCATTGGTTTCAGAGGTGTCTACGCTCATCCAAGAGTCGCCACCAGTCCGCTTGCTTTGCCCATCGTGTAGCCTAGGACAAAATGATCCCAAATTGCGCGCGCAGCTCCGCCGTCAGCAGTTCCATTCGATTCCTCCAAGGTTGTGTTGGGATGAGCAGTCGGAATGACTGCTGATGGAATCGTAGAGACAAGAGTTTGATCATTAAATCAGCCATGACCGATCCAGGTAACACGAGGACCGCTCATTATATAGGTAATCCTAAGCCGGAACTCAGGGCTGCCAAACCCACCAAATCGTTGGCTGTCACGATGCTTGCCGTTCTACGATGTTAATGCTCAGGTGGTGGCGGGGGTGGCGGGCGAGCAAAGTCGAGAGCATGTGATCGTTAGAAACGTACCAATGTGCTAACCGGTGGCGATGTAGAGACTCGACCCAGAAACGTTTACATCTTCTGGATTATTCGAGCAAAGTAATTGTGATTGAAGGCAAACGGCGTCACATGAGCTTTGTGGCTCATGGGTCCCGATTTATTCCGTTAATAACGGACCTGCATAGTGGTTCAGTGACATTCAGCCGGCTCGTCGGAGTCGATGACGTAGTTCAGAGAATGGTTGGGGGCAGGAATAAGTGTACTCCGGCCTTCGGAATTTACCTTACTGTCAATTCTCGGTCGGCACCTTGTCGATATGGTCGACCACCAGCATTTCCACTTGGCCCTTCTTCGATTCCAGCTTAAGGCCAAGCTGCGATTGCAAGGAGCGCATCAGCGCTGGGTGATACTCATCCACAGGCGGCCCACCAGCGGGGTTGTTCTGCTCGTAGGACCACGAAAGCTGGTAGTCGTACTTCGCCGTCAATCCCGTCGCGTCGATTACAGCAGTCTGCATCTGCCCGGAAAGCATCTGCGCCAGCCATGTCATCGTCTGGGAGTCGGACCGAATGCGCGCATGCCCAGGGATAACGGCCATCGATGTCCCTTTCGTCAGGATCGGAAACCCCTCTGTGTCGCGCTTTAACGGCCCACCTGACCCTTTCTCATTGGGTGCATCGTCCTGCACTGACTCCTTGAACTTTGGCCCTCCCTTCATTACCATGAGTTCGTATACCGGCATCTCCTTCTGCTCGCGGTGGACCGCCAGCTTAAAGCGGTCTTCCAGAAGGCTTTGCAGCATTTTGCGAAATGCCTCTTTGCTTGTACCCTCCGGAATCTTCGCATCGAAGTCGAACCGAACATCGTTAACCCAGGCTGGGCCCACGTATTCGTAGGGTTTCAAATCATAAGCCTCGGAAAGCACCCAGAAGACCGGACAGTTGCCGCAACTGTACCGCACCGGATCCCCCATTTCCGGACCGCCCTTGCGATTGGCTCGCTGGCCCATCGGTCCCAGCGGAGTTGGCGGCTTGATCGACGCCACTTCGAAGGTCGGCTTCGCTGTCTGTGCCTGTGCGGCAAAGCACAGGAGTGCGATCGGGATCAGCTTCGTCATGTTTCCCTCCAAGATGCCAGAAAAATAGCACGATGAGAGCCAGCCGTCAACGGTCACAATCGGAATTTCCCGGCCACAGTGCCGATCCTGATCCAAGAAGGTAACACTATATCGATGTCCTGTCTTGCCAGCCTCAATGGACGAGTGGACGTAATGCGTTCCGGACAGTGTGTCGCGTAGGGACGGCCATCGCTGACCGCCAAAAAACTAACGAATAATCGATATACACGCGGAGACGTGACGTTGATAGTCTCGGAACTGATCGCCGAAACGACAAGCCAATAAACCGTCTTCGATTCGCACGCGGATCTCCGTGCCGGCCGCGAAGACGATAATCGCAGCGATCAGAAGTGGAAGCGGCGTCACCAGGACCCCGGTGCCCAGCAGCATGCAAAACATCGAAGTATAGATGGGATGGCGGAGGCAACGGTAGGCTCCTTCGCGAACGAGTTGATGGTCGCGCTGAGCTCCGCATCAAACCGCAGATGGCGCCCAAGTGCGTGAACTCCGGTCCAGGACCAAACTGCGGCTAACACGAAGAACATCGCAGCAAGCCCTAGCGCCACTGGGCTAGATGATCTCGTCCAAAAAGAGCTCTGCCAGGGAAGCGAATACGCCACAATCTGAAGGGCGAGACCCCAACGAGCCCGATTTGGCCTGGAGTGCAGGCTCTTGGAAATTCCAACGGTTGATGGGGAACGGAAGGAACCAGGCGATCCATCCTACACGCCAACACGGCATACGCGTACTCAGGCACGACGACAATGCACACCACCCGCCGCCAATAATGTCGCCTACACTCGCTCGGCCAGCGCCCTTTCGGTGAGGCGGCGACCGCTTCGGCCAAGATTCTCCGAATGCCCGACGACACAGCCGCGACCCGCGCTTGCCGTTCGACGCGTCGGTTCGTTTTGTTTTCTGTCGCGGCATAGTTGGCTAGGGCGGCCGGCGGGGTGTTTGAAACTGCAATCATCCCATTGACATTGGCACCTGCTCGATGCTAGTTTTTTAGCACGATACTAAAAAGCCGGGCAAGGCGTCGAGGAGAGCCGGGGATCTCTGCCGGATCAAATGGTGCGATTCAATTGAACAGACGAAAGGGGATTTAGTGTATGCCGAGTTTAAGCAATCTGGTTAGAGTGTTAGCTCTCTTTTCAGTCTCCGTGCCTGCTCTTACCCAAAACCAGAGTGTGCCACCTTCTGCGTCCGCCGCTGCAAGCTTACAAGAGGTGTCCACCACCGGACCAATTAACTTTGACGTGATCTCGTTGAAGCCCTACAAGTCGAGCGCTCCTGTTTCGGCTGGTGAGTATTCTGTGAGCCGGGTGGCAGCCAGCAGCCTCAGAGGGGGCCCCGGCACGAACAACCCTGAACGCATCACCGCGACTGGTATTACCTTGCAGCGACTCGTGGCTGCGGCATATGGAGTACTGAGCGATCAGGTTTCTGGGCCTGCATGGATCACCGAAACAGAGTACGTACTTGAAGCGAAAGTGCCGCCCGGTACAACCAAAGAGCAGTCGAAGCTCATGCTGCAAACGGCATTGGAGGAACGCTTCAAGCTCGTTCTTCACCATGAGCAAAAACAGTTTCAGACTTGGGCGTTGGTGATCGCCAAGGAGCCGCCCAAGCTTAAGGACGCTGCCGACCCGAACGCGGCTCCAAAAATCGGTGGCCAGGCGAAAGACGGGATCAGACACGACACATTCCGCTCAGTTCGAATCTCAAAAACGGACCAAAACGACTCGACAGTGTCCCTAGACATGTTCTTAGGCTTGTATTTAGCCGCAATACGAAGGGCCTCGGCTAGCGCTCTGCCAACCGTCGTCGACATGACTGGACTGACTGGAAAGTATGACTTCGATTTGGAGTATGTGGGTCCGGCGCTCGAGGATCATCCGGAAGTCGCTGGCCCGACCCTCTTGGCAGCGCTGGAAGGGCAGCTCGGATTGAGGTTGGAACAGAAGAAGACCGCGCTTGACGCGCTGGTCATCGATCATGCTGAAAAGGTGCCGACAGAGAATTGAGCCGGCAGTCATTGAGAAATGAACCTGTTGCTGCTTGGCACCGTGGACGTTGAGGTCCGAGCAAGACCGCAGAAGCCCGCCCCATTCAGATACTGCTGGGCTCATCGAGGTTATGGAGACTATGCTCGGCAGCACACTCAGTTCTGAAGTTCTTGACGAATTACGCGCGACTCGGAAAGAGGTTGATCAGACTGGCGTCCGCGGGGAATTCTGTTCGGGAAGTGTACCGAGCTAATTCCGCGACAGGTTCGGACGATTCACTCTACTGAGCTACCTTGAATCATTCACCTTGAGCCTGGAGCCCATTCTCCTAAAGCTTTAGGATATAGTGTAGATAAAACTGTAGCTGTCGGGAGCCTTCACTTTCAACAGGGTTCAACAGGCTTCAATAGGTTGGCACCAACTCCTTCCGCCACAAGTAATTGAAAACAAGCTGCTTTTCCAGCTTCTTGTCATCCGCCTTGGGCGCAGGGGGTCGGGCGTTCGAATCGCCCCGCCCCGACCATTGATTAAAAAAGAGTTATAGTCATCGCACCGATGTCGAAAAACGACGACTGCGTCAGAATAAGCGCCTGCTTTTTCGGCTAATCTTGCGACACTGGGTCAGAATTCGATTCACGAAGATTCAACCAAATTCGCCGCCTCCGCTCACGAGGCTCCGTTCGATTCATCCGCTTCAGATTCTGCAGTGCGCGCAGCTTTGCAGCAGACAGTCAAACGCTGGCCAGATCATCCCAACGTAGGTGTATCTGTTGCCCAACTGAATCTGCCGCTCATGTTAATGAGCCCGCCCTTGTGGAAATCGGGATAGGGGGAAGCCTCGCGGCTCCTCCCCTCCCACACCACGTACATGCGGGTCCGCATACGGCGGTTCCGCGACTTGAGCCGGTGAAGGCCGGAGGTTCGTTTCGCCCTTTCCACGGAGGCTTCGCCGCTCCCAGGTTCCTTTCGGGCACTTCACCCTATACGCCCCTGGCACGCTCCGCCGAAGCGGATTGGCTGGCGCATGGCCATCCATGAGAGCCGCGCACGACTACCCACGATCACGGTTCGGGCCTTCATCCGTTTCCGGACTTAGGATGCCCTCTGCTGACTTCTGCTGGGAGGTCAAAGCGCCTTGCGACGCCGTCGGTCACGAATCCGCAACGCGCTGTAGGAATGCAGCATCCAAACCATCGCCAATTCGGGGGCCTGCTCTGGAAGCCGCCGGGATTCTCGCAGCGGCAGTTGCAAATGGGTGGTTTGGAAATCGGGACGCGCCTGGCCCCCGGAATACTCAGCCAAGACCATGCGACGACGTCAATGCACGTCCGCGAATGAGACGGAGCCGTGATCTCACGCTGGCAAACAGAATCGGCGACGAAATCTACTGCGAAGTCAGCCCCGGAATGTAGTCGTAACGTCTCCGTTGCAAAGTGCAGCGTCCGCCCGGAAGTCTCTCATTTTAGGCGCCCGACGCCGATTTGGCTACGCACATCGGGCAGCTTGATGGTGTCTGGGAGGGCGCGCCGCCCATCGCTCAAAAAGCGAGTCCTGACAGATTCTTTCGGATAGTAGCCCAAAGCCAGTTGTCCGATAGAATACTTCCGATTTACTCGGGGATAAACAATTTAAATTTGTGCCTTGACTGCACGTCAGGATTCCGTTTATATTCACCATATGACTGATGAGTTCTAGGACTCATAGGACTACAGGATATCCGGTTTTGTATCACTTTGACCCGAATAACCTTACCACGCCAAGTCCGCATGGGTGAATAACGAGGATGGCTCAGATCAATGGAGACAAATCAGGTTTCACTGCTTAGCCGACAGAAAAGTCGCGGATAGATAAAACTTACAATCAACGGGGAATATCGGAAATGCGGGACCGGTTTGGCGTGCCCGCCGATGCCGATTTTGGCTTTATTTGCGACATTTCTCCTTCATCGCCTTCAGCGATTTGGGCTGATCCCTGCCGCGATCGGGTATGCTGTGATTTCATCTGTCCTGATCGCCCGTAATAAGCCGTTGACTTAGATTAGAAGGGTTCCATGCCTTTCTTACTGAAGGCAAGTCGCCCTTGGTGTCGCCGCGACAGCGCCTAGATAGTAAGTCGCTCCTTACATACTTACAAATCCCGAGGTTTCTCTTACCTACGAGATTTGTGCCGTATTAGTGGAGCTTTAAGAAAGGAAACTGCGATGAACGACTACGGGGATAAGTGTTTTCATCTTACTACTGCCCAGCGTGGCCTGTGGTTCAGCCAGAAAATGAATCCGGGCGCAATTATGAGTATTGCCGAAGCGACCGAAATCTGTGGCCCCATCCAGCCGGAAATATTTCAGCGGGCGCTTCACCAGGTGATCGCCGAGGCGGAACAACTACGCGTGCGCGTCATCGAGCGCGACGGTAAGCCACAGCAGATCCTGCGGTCCGTCTATAAAGGCCCTTTTCCGTATGTCGATATGAGCCGTGAGGCTAATCCGCGCGATGCCATCGAAGCGTGGATGATGGACGAGCTGACCCGGCCGGTCGATCTGGCCAACGACCCTCTGTGGGTTTCTGCCCTGCTAAAGGCGGCGGACGGTCACTATTTTTGGTATCATCGCGCCCACCACATCGTGTGTGACGGCTACGGCGGCGGCTTGGTCGCCAGACGTCTCTCGGAATTGTATACGGCGTATGCCGAGGGCCGTGCGCCGGCAGCGAACGTCTTCTGTACGGTAGAGGAGGTAGTAGCATCTGAAGCTAACTATCGCTCTTCGCGGCGCTTCGAGCGAGATCGCGAGTATTGGCTGCAACAGTTGGCGAATCTGCCCGAGGCGGTAACACTGTCGCGCAGCCGACGCCGACACGCACTTAGCGGCAATCTGCGGCGCAGCACCGGTTACCTTCCCTCTGAAAACGCGCGGCAGCTTGCCGATCTCGCCAGGACCGCTGCCATCAGCCTGCCGCAGCTCCTCACCAGCTTGATCGCGGCTTACTATCAGCGCGCTACCGGTGTCACTGACCTGGTAGTCGGCATGCCTGTATCGGGTCGGATCAACGCTACGCTGCGTCGAGCCGTTTCGGTCTGCGCCAACATGGTTCCGATACGCCTGGGCTTTACGCCTGAGATGACCATCTCAGAACTGTTCGCACAGGTTTCACGAATGATTGGCCAAGCGCTACGCCATCAACAATACCGATACGAAGACCTGCGCCGCGACCTGGGCCGATTCGGCCAGGATCAAAATGTCGCGTGGCTCGGTATCAATATCGAGCCGTTTGACTACCAGTTGAATTTCGCCGGCGCAAAAGCCACCCTGCACAATTTATCGAACAGCTCAATCGACGACTTGGTCATATTCGTGTACGACCGCGGAACCGGGGAAGGCCTGCGGTTCGATCTCGACGCCAATCCCGCTCTATACGAGATGGCGGAACTGGACGAGCATCGGCGGAGGTTGACGCGGTTGATCGAGCAAGTGCTGGCCAACCCCGGCATGCCGCTGCGACAGCTTGACATTATCGGACCGGAGGAGCGCCACCGTCTTCTCATGGCCTGGAACGACACCGCGGTGACGCTGCCGGACACCAGCCTCCCGGCGCTTGTCGCGAAATGGGCGACAGCAACCGCGGATGCACCGGCAGTGGTGTTCGAGGACGCCGTATTGACGTATCGCCAGTTGCATGAGCGTAGCGTTCGGCAGGCTCGCCAACTGCTCGCCAGCGAAGTGAAACCGGGCGACATCGTCGTCGTCGCATTGCCACGTAACGAACAACTGCTGATTGTGTTGCTTGCTATCATGCGCACCGGAGCGGCCTACCTGCCGCTCGATCTAGACGGCCCCATCGAGCGCATGGCCCTGGTGCTCGAAGATGCTATGCCAAGCGCCGTGATCGCCCAGCCGCAGATGCACCCGCAACTCGCCCGCCTCGGATTCCCGCTTCTACAGCCCGAGCTTCCGCATACCTCGCGGAGCGATTCCGCGCAGGAGCCGAATCTGGGTGCGCCGGAAGCAACGGCATACGTGTTGTATACCTCCGGGTCGACCGGAAGGCCCAAGGGGGTGGAGATCACGCACCGGAACCTGAGCAATTTCTTGTATGGTATGCGGCACCTGTTGAGGCCAAAGAGGAGCGAGCGTTTTCTGGCAACCACCAATCTCGGTTTCGACATCGCGGGTCTCGAACTGTACCTGCCGCTGACGGCTGGGGCATGCGTCGTGGTGGCCGGCCGCGACGCTGTACGAAATCCAACTGCGTTGGCACGCCTGATCCGGCATAGCAGTGTGAGCCGTATGCAGGCAACGCCTTCGGTCTGGCGCATCCTGTTGGCCAGCTCCGAAACGAAGCTGGATGGTATGCATGTGCTAATAGGCGGCGAGCCGCTGAGCGCCGACCTGGCTGCGCGCCTCAAAGGAATGGCCGCGCGCGTTACCCAGTTTTATGGCCCTACGGAAACCACCGTCTGGTCCACGGCATTCGAGCTGGAAGAGATCGGCGCAGACCCGCCGCCGATCGGCCGCCCGATCCTCAACACACAGGTTTATGTGTTGGACAGGGATCGCCAGCCGGTCCCAACCGGGATTGTGGGCGAGCTATATATCGGCGGTGCGGGAGTCGCCAAGGGGTACCTGCACCGCCCGGAGCTCAACAAGGAACGGTTCCTCCCGAACCCATTCACCAGCGACGGTGGCCGTATGTATCGGACTGGAGATTTGGTCCGTTGGAGCGACGACGGGTTGCTGCATTTCATCGGCCGTGCAGACGATCAGGTCAAGGTGAACGGCCACCGGATCGAGTTGGGCGAGATCGAGAGCCTCCTGCTACAGCACGCGACCGTTGCCGAGGCCGCCGTGGCCGCACATCGCGACAGCGCCGGCGCTGTCTCCTTAGGAGCTTACGTAGTGGCGCGATGCGGTGAGCGGCTCGACATCGGCTCGCTGCGCACATTTCTGGCCGGACGTTTGCCTCATTCGATGATGCCAGGGAGTTTCACGGTGCTTGATTCATTGCCGCTGACGGCCAGCGGGAAGCTCGACCGCAAAGAATTGCCGATGCCGGAGTGCGCAAGCCGGCAAGCCTACGTCGAGCCAGTCTCGGCGACCGAGAGGAAACTCGCAGCTCTGTGGCAGCAAGTTCTAAAAGCCGGGCGGGTGGGATTGCACGATGATTTCTTCGAAATAGGAGGCAATTCGCTGAACGCAGCCGAGATGGCCTCACTCTTTCCTGAGTGGTTCCAAATCGAGTTGCCGCTGGGCATGCTGTTTGAATCGCCGACAATTGCCGCGTTGGCCCCCCTAATCGAGCGCCTCGAGAGCGAGCCCATTGGCCAGCTCAACGTTGTGTTACCCCTTCGAAAGACGGGCGAGAATGCGCAACGGCCGTTGTTCTGCATCCATCCGATTATCGGCGTCAGCATGGGCTTCTCCAGCCTGCTGCGGTTCTTGGATCCCGCGATTCCGGTTTATGGCCTGCAGTCGCGGGGGCTGCAGAGCGGCGCCGGTCTGCCGGACAGCATCGAGGAAATCGCCGCCGACTACGTGGCTCATATCCGGCGAATCCAGCCGGAGGGGCCGTACCGGATTATGGGGCGCTCTCTCGGCGGGCTAATCGGCCACGAAATCGCCGCGCAGATGAGATCCCGCGGCTTGCAGGTGGAGCTGCTGGCAATGATCGATACCTTCGTATTCACGCCCGCGGAGGCTGCTCGGCAGTGTACGGAGAAGGAAGAGGTGACGGCGGCGTTGCGTTTCCTCGACATCCATTTCACGGCTCAAGAGACGCCGCGAAGTCTGCGAGAACTGAACGAGTGGTTGCTCCAAGGCAGCGGCGGGCGATCAATCCCACAGGTCCAGGCAGCGATCACGCTGGCCCGGGAAATCGGGAAGGGCGATCCGGGGTTCGCGAATCGCCTGTCAGTGGTGATCCTGAACAACCTGAGAGTCGCGCGCCAATACGTCCCGCGTAAGGTGGATTGTGACCTGCTGTATTTTCACGCCGCGGAAATGACGGGGGATCTGAACGATATCCTGGACCGCAATCCACTCGCATGGGCGCAGTACGTGCGCCGGATCGAGGTGCATGAACTGGAATGCCATCACGAGGCCGTACTGAATCCGGCGCCGGCAGTTCAGATCGCTGGTAGGCTGCAACAAACACTCGCCATAAAACACGGCCAATGGGCGCGGCAAACTCCGTCGTTCATCGAACTGGAGTCGCAACGAACTACGGCAGTCTGGGGCTGAGATCGCAATCTATGGCGAAACCTATCGTGATCTTCACTATAGGCACACAGGGGGATGTTCGCCCTTGCGTGGCCCTGGGCCAGGGCCTGCAGCGTGCCGGCTATCCGGTACGGATTGCCACCAGCGGAAACTTCGCCGGGCTGGTGCGCAATGCGGGTCTGGAGTACTTCCCGCTGACAGCCGACTTCCAGGCAATGCTGGAATCCGACCGCTCGATCGCCGACCACGGCATGAACCTGCGGGAAATGGCACGCATCTTTCGCGAGCGCTATACGAAGTGGGCCGCCAACTGGGTAAACGAGGGCTTGGCGGCCGCAGAGGGTGCAGTACTGCTAATCGGGGTGAGCAACAGTATCCTGCTGGCCAAGGCACTATCGGAGGCGCTGTGCATACCGTTTGCGATCGCACGACTACAGCCGATGACGCGTTCCAGAATCCTACCTCCTGTCATGTTCAGCAGCTCGCGCCGCACGCTGCCGGGCATGTTGAGCCTGGCGGCGTACTGTCTGATTTTCAAGATGTTGTGGGGAGTGATGCGCCCGGCGATCAATGATATCGTTCGGCCGCAGCTCGGATTGCCAGGATATCCGTGGTACGGTCCTTACTTCCGCGATCTGCATGCAGCCAAGGTGATCAATGGCTTCAGCCAACATGTACTGGCGAGACCAGCGGACTGGCCGGACAACTGCCAGGTAACCGGCTATTGGTTTTTCGATCAACCTCACTGGACTCCCCCCGAGGCGTTGAGCCGGTTTCTTGCCGCGGGACCCAAGCCCATGTACATCGGCTTTGGCAGCATGGTGAGCAGCAATGCGACGGGGTTCACAGAGACCGTGCTCGACGCTGTGAAACGGAGCGGCCGGCGCGCTGTGCTGGCCACGGGCTGGGGCGCCCTGGACGGTGAAGATGGCGATCAGGGCGAGGGAATCTTCTTCCTGCGCCACGCGCCGCACGATGGCTTATTTCCGCTCATGTCCGCGGCGGTACATCATGGCGGCGCCGGCACCACTGCCGCTGCCGTGCGTGCCGGAATTCCATCCGCAATCGTGCCATTCTTCGGCGATCAGCCTTTCTGGGCCTACTGCCTCCATCGCAAGGGCGTGGCGCCGCCTGCACTGAACCGCAAGCGCATGACCGCCGACGCGTTGGCCTCCGCGCTGAAAGCGACGCAGCAGCCCGCCATGATCCAGGCGGCAGCGGCGTTGGGACGTGCCGTACGGGCGGAAGATGGCATTGGCGAAGCCATGCGCAGGCTGCGTGCGTGGGATCTACTGCCGGGTAGTGTGCCGCACGCCACAGACGATCGGGTCGTGAGGAGTATGAGGTGAGCGGGTCCAGTTTGTTGAAAGGCTCCGCGGTCGCTATGGGCACGCGGGCTCCGTACACCAGACGGTCGCGGCCGCTGCTGTTGCTGGAACGGACGATGTATCGCGAAGGGCTAACGCCGTTCACGAGCGTCTTTCCCATTCAAGTCACCGGTGAGCTGGACGAGAGCAGATTGCGTCAAGCGCTGGCTTGTGTGCAGGCCAGGCACCCGCTGTTGCGCTGTGTCATCGAAGAAGTTGCCCGTGCGCCCCGATTCATGCTGCTGGACCGGGCCGCGCCGATTCCTTTGCACATCGTCGAACGCAGCGCCGAGGACGATTGGCAAACCGTGGTGCTCCGGGAATGGGTCGCGCCGTTCGACGCAGGCCGCGAGCCATTGGTGCGGGTCGTGTGGGTGCGCGGCCACGGGGTCAGCGACCTGGTTCTGTTCGGGCATCATTGCGTCTGCGACGGCCACTCCGGCATCAATCTTGTCCGCGAACTGCTCAGCGCCTACGACCAGCCTGAACATGACTTGGGTGTCTATGACATGCTCGGCGCAATCGAGGACCTGGTGCCCCCGGAACTACTGAAGAGTCGACGCTTTCAGCGCAGCGTGCGCTGGAAATCAGGCATCCTGCGCCTGACTCTTTTCCTCAAACGGCGATGTGGCAGCAGGTCGCGTCCGCACATTGCGGCCGAGCAGATGTATTTCCGTCGATGGAACACCGGAAGCGAGACCGCACGGGCGTTGACCGAACGCTGCAAGTCAGAGGGAGTCACGGTACTGGCTGCGGTCAGCGTGGCTTTCATGCAGGCGTTCCGCGACGTGCGCGGCGTACGGGGACTGGGCAAGACCTGCACGATGGTGAATGCGCGCCGGTTCCTGCCGGACGTGAGCACCGATGTGATGTTCGGGCTTGCGCCGGGCGTGACACTTCGCACAAAAGGACTGCCGCCGCCGCAGGAGATGGGCCCTGACGGGTTCTGGGCACGGGCGCGGGCGGTCAAGGTGGACTTGACGAGTCGGATCGAGCGTTTCGGGGCCGGTCTTTATGAGACTCTTGCCGGCCTGGAGACCTTGCATGATCGGTACGACGAGCTTGTGGCGTTCTTTGAGAACGCACCCGCGATCCGCAATCTCACGCTATCGAACCTGGGGAGGTTGGATCTCCCTAGAGACTACCGAGACTTCAGGCTGGAGAGGGTCTTCAGTCCGCTGGTGATGGTTTCGCCCACTCCAGCCAACACGATAGTTCTCTCCAGCTTTGCCGCGGATGTGGAATTTGCAATCATCTCTGACGAGCAATCGCTACCACAGGCGCAGGCGATGGAGATTCAGCAGCGGGCCATGGAGATCTTACGCATCTGCGCTGCGTTACCCGAGCCTAACCAGGCAGCGCCCGGTCGCGAGAAATCCGTAACTCCGGCGGCGAGGCTATGAAGAGCTTCGGCCTGATCTTCGTGCTATACGAGCCCACCGGCGACTTCCTGGGTAATCTCCTGAAGGCGCGTTCGGCCTGCGCGAACGTGGTCGCTGTCGACAACTCGCCTGAGGAGGATGTGCGGCTGCACGAGTACTTGCACCGGCAAGGCATAGAGGTGATCTCTAACCGCAACGAGAGCGGACTCGCCGGGGCCTACAACAAGGGCGCAGATGTGCTGCTGGGACGTCAGTGCGATTTGATTTTCCTGCTCGATCAGGATTCCGGCATCGGGGCGGAGTTCTTTGACGGGATGGTGCAGGCGGCCACTACGCTTGGCACCGATACGTTCCTGATCGGACCGAAGATCCACGAGGTTGCTCTGAACAAGTGCATGCCGGTCATCCCACCCGGCAAACGCTTCCCCACGCCTATCCGCATTGACGAACGGACGCAGGGGATCTTTCCGACACTCTGTATCATCTCCTCCGGTTCGGCGATCTCCGCGGCGGCGTACCGTATGCTCGGCCGGTTCCGGGATGACTACTTTATCGAGTATGTCGATATCGAATACAGCCTGCGGGCGAGGAGCCAGGACGTTCCTGTATACATGAACGCCGGGGTGATGTTGCGGCAGACGAATGGACGGATCGAGCGGCGCGGCAGGTGGTTCACGACAAACCATGCCGCATGGCGGCGCTACTATATCGCTCGCAATTCGGTGCATTGTTTGAGGGAATACCGATCGCTATGTGGGCTGCACTGGCTCAGCGGGCTGATGGCGATTCGCGAGGCAATCTGCGTGCTGCTGCTCGATTCGCAGAAACTGAGGAAGCTCACCGCAATTGCGTGCGGCCATCTGGACGGGATGTTTGGCCGGCTTGGCCCATTCGAGCGGCGGCATCCGCACATCGCCGCATTTTGCAAAGGGACCGGACGCGAGAAAACAGGCCACCGCGCCAGTTCACCGGCGAAGGCGGCCGAGGGCAAATCATGAGGCGCAAACTGTCTCACATCGAGCACATCGTCGAGGGCAACGTGGTTTTCATGGTCCGACTCGAAGGTTCCTTCGAAGAGGACCGATTGCGCTCGGCGCTCTGCCGTGTGCAGCGGAAGCATCCTGCCCTTCGCGCGCTGCTTCGCGAGGAACCGGACGGACTGTATTACGAAGCAGACAGCGCACCGGAGATTCCGCTGCGAATTGTGTCACGCCTCACGGAAGATGACTACCGGAGCGAGTGCCAGCGCGAACTGAACAGCGAGTTCTCCTGCGATCAGCCTCTTTTACGCGTGGTCTGGCTGGAGTCGCAGTTGGAGAGCGATCTACTGCTCACGACTTCGCACCGGATCTGCGACGGCATGAGCGTACTCACTATTATCAGAGAGCTATTGCGGGGCCTCCATACTGACGAGGCTCTGATCCCCTACGAACCTGTTACGAGACGGGACATCATCGGCGACTATCGGCCTCAGAGCCCGTGGAAGCGAAAAATTGCGGCAGCCCTGATCAACGGCGTGGTGTGGCTGATTCCGGAATCGCGCCGGGCGCCCGAAAATCGCGAACACCATATGGAATGGAACGCCGGTCCGGCTGTCTTGGATGCTCTGAAACAGCGCTGCAAGGCGGAAGGCGTCTCTATTCACGCCGCTCTGCTCGTCGTACTGGACCGGGCTCTGCTCGCAGCGTGCGGAAGCGGGAAACTGCCGGAGTGGATCGAAAATCCAGTCGACATCCGGCGAGGACAATTCCCAGCGCTGAAAAGCGACACTGTGTTCTTCAGTGGCGGTAATTTCAGGGTGCGCACCGGGCAGGACCTGGAGGTGGAGTTCTGGACTAGAACCCGAGCGATCCATGAAGAAACACGGCGCGCCGTTGAGCGGGACATGCGCGAGATTCCCAGCACGTATCACTTCTCTGAACTGCTCCGCCCGCTGACAAGGAGGCAGGTCCAGTCGATCGTGCGGCTGGGGGATGCCCTGAAGAAGAACGGCAGTTGGAATCGTTTCGCGCTATCTAACCTCGGCGCCATTATGGTCAACTCCAGCGCCGCTCCGTTTCGAGTGAAAGATCTGCGCCTATACATGCACTCGCTCAACTTCAGGGCGCTGTGTCTGGTTACCTATACGTTCGAAGGGGAAATGCGCTTTTACTGTGTGGGTGACGAGAAATGCATGAGCCGCAGCCAAATGGAGACGTTGCAACGTGAGTTCATGGCCCTGCTGAAGAATCACAGTCCAGGGGCGTCAAACGGTCCCAGTGAGACGGCCCGCGTGCCCGCTGCTGTTGCTGGGTGATTTTCAATAAGAATGCTCAACTCATGAGAAGGAATCTGTCCTATATCGAGCGAATCGTCGACGTCAATATCACTTGCTTCATCAGGCTGGAGGGGAGCTTTGACGTGCGCCAGGTACAGTCGGCGCTGTCGCGCGTACAGCGCAAGCATCCTGTTTTGCGCGCCCTGGTTCGCGAGGAACGTGGCTGCCTGTATTACGAAGCGGACACTGCACCGGAGATTCCGCTTAGGATCATCACTCGCGTTAGTGAACATGACTACCAGCG
Organism: uncultured Solibacteraceae bacterium; assembly: GCA_963815475.1. GTDB lineage: Bacteria > Acidobacteriota > Terriglobia > Bryobacterales > Bryobacteraceae > Sulfopaludibacter. The sequence continues at coordinate 774,336 of CAWFHD010000003.1, forward strand.
CGAGTGCCAAACTGAGTTGACTACGGGCTTCGCACAGGACCAGCCCCAGTTGCGGGCGGTCTGGCTGCGGGCGGAGCGGGAAAGCGATCTGCTCCTCACCACCACGCATCGCGTCTGCGATGGCATGAGCGTGTTCACCATTGTCAGGGAGGTGCTATGGGCGCTTCAGCACGACGAGGAACTCATTCCCTACGAACCGGTTACCGTGCACGACATCATTGGCGACTACCGGCCTCTGAAACCGTGGAAGCGCAAACTCGCGGTACTCCTGATGAATGGCGTTCTCCGACTGATTCCAACCTCCCGCCGGCCGCCCGAAAATAACGAGGACAATCTGGAATGGGACGCCGGACGCGCGCTCTCCTCCGCGCTGAAGCAGCGCTGCAAGGCAGAAGGCGTCTCCGTCCATGCGCTTCTGGTCGTCGCCCTGGAGCGAGCTCTGTTTCTTACGTTCGGAAGAAAGCTGCCGAAGACGATCGTATCCCCGTTCGATCTCAGGAGAGGGCGTTTCACCGCGTTGAAGAGTGATACCGTTTTCTTTGGGGGCGGAGATATCAAGCTGCGCGCCTGTCATTCGCCTAAGGTGGCCTTCTGGGCAAGGGCGCGCGCGGTTCACCAAGAGATACGCAAGAAACTGGAGCGTGAAATACGCGACATGCCCGCACGCTTGCATTTCCTCGAAGAGCTTCGTCCGCTATCGACCGGCCAGATCCGGTGGATCATGCGGCTGGGAGATGCGCTGAAGTTCAACGCAGGTAGGTTCGGACTCTCGAATCTCGGTAATATCGCGACCAGCGGCCGCGATGTTCCGTCCGGGATGAAGGACTTGCGGCTGTATATTCATTCCTTCAGCTTCCGAACATTCGGCCTGATTCCCTATACGGTCAATGGAGAGATGCGCTTCTATTTCTCGATCGATGAAAGGTGCATGAGCCGCAGCCAGATGGACAAGCTCCAGCGCGAGTTCATCGCCGTCCTGCAGGATCAGGGCTCGCTGAGCGACCGAGAGGCTGATGGGATGAGTCGCGAGCTGCCGGCCGCCTCCCCTGCAATGGTCACACGGCCGGCTGGCGTACTCGCCCGCGGCGGTCGTACTCCAGGCATCAACTGAAAATAGGATGTATATATGAGTCTAAGCCGACACATCAAGACATTCTTTCAAGGTTCGGTTCTAATCCTGTGGTGGGTGGCCTTACTTTTCGGCGGCGCTGGGCGCGTTACTTGGACCCGGGGTTGGATTTGTACTGTCCTCTATCTTGGCGGCTTCTACACCACAAGGGCGGTCCTTCAGAGACTGAATCCAGATTTACTCAAACAGCGCCAAATAGCGATACGCGAAGATACGAAGCCATTTGACAGAATTGTCTTGCGGCTCCTGCTATCTCTCACGATCGTTGAACCTCTAGTGGCTGGTCTGGACTTCCGATGGAACGGCGCTGCCACGCCATTCTGGATGATTTATCCTGGAATCGCATCGTTCATCGGCGCCGCGATAACGATCAGCTGGGTGCTGGTCAAGAATCCTCACGCGGAAAGCAGCGTACGAATTCAATCCGATCGTGGTCATTGCGTCATTGCCTCTGGACCTTATCGTTTCATCCGCCACCCGATGTATGCGGGCCTGATTCAATTACATCAATCTCTAGCTCTCATTCTGGGCTCGACGTGGACGATGGGGCTAGCTGCACTCATAACTATCATGTTTCTGTGGCGTACTGCTCTGGAAGATCGGACACTTCGTCGAGAGCTCCCCGGATACGAAGAATACACCACTATTACACGCTATCGGCTGATGCCGGGGATCTGGTAGGCACTACATATGCAAATCACCTCCTGGTTTGGCAGTAAAATTGGTAGTTTCTTTCCTGCGCACTTCTGTTTTAGGAGGATCCGCGCCCCCACCTTCGAACCCGAGTGTCGCCGACACCGCGCCTGGCAAATGCGTAGTCGTGAGCATGAATGGCAGCCTTGGGAGCACCTGTCGCCGTATTCGTGCGAGCAGAGAAGAATATGTGAAAAGTGCTCCTCTTATGAATCCCGGATAGTCCATCAATGGGAAACCTGGAAGGCAGATGCTCTTGTTCCCAGATACACCATAGTTTCTTGTTCGCGCTGTGACGCAGCGATTTGCCTCGAACTTATGCAACTTCAGCGTCTACTGGGTCCGATGCCCATTCCGTAAATCTTCAGCTTGATAATGATGAGCGCATCCTTCCAGCGAGACCAGATCACCTGCAGAACCGTCCAGAATAGCCGATCCAGAGGGCGCGATGTCCGCTCTCGCTGGTGAAGCGCACTTCGCCCGACATCCACTCGGAGAGGTTCAGCAGGAAGCCGTTATTGTTAGGTTCCAGCCCGGCGACGCGCGTGCCCAATTCGTAAGCCAGGCTTGGATCGTAGCAGAGCAGCTCAGCGCGCGCGTGAATCACGGCTGTCGCCCGCAGCGCGGGAATGTGATCGGGATTACGTGCGAGAGTCGCTGCGAGGTTCTCCGTAGCCAGAGCAAGCGATACGCGCCGCTTCTCCGGGTCGGATTGCTGGTAGAAATCGATGAGGTGCGAGCGCGCAATCTGGTATAGCACCTCGGCATCATTAGGCCGCAGCGCTCGCTGCTCTTCCAGCTCTTTACGGGCCTCGGCAGTTTTGCCCTCCCGTAGCAGCAGAACTGCTTTGCGCAACTGACCGGGGCGATCGGGAAGGGGGAACGGAAAGCTTTCCGGCATATGCTGCATGTCCTGCACTGGGGAAAGGGCCACACAGCAATGGAAGCCCCGATCAGCACCGGGATTGCGGCGGCGATGCAGAAACGCTGCATAGCAGCGGACGTTCCACTAGTGCATGCCCCCGCAAGATCACTCTGCCCGGAATATCAGGCGCCTATTCAGTTCTCAGATAGCGCTCAGGACGTCCCGAAATGGTAATTCAGGACGAGGAAGACCTGCTGCGCATTCACTCGAGTCATCACCTGGCTATCCTGCGAAAGGCTCAGGGTTGAGCTTCCGGTTTTACTCAGACCGGAGGACAAGTTCCCGAGGTCGATACTCTGTTGCGTGACCGGCGCCACCTTTCCGTTCACCCCCGCATAAGTTGTGATGGAGTCGATCGTAACCCGGCGGGCGCTCTGCACCGCGTAGGGAAAGTAGCTCCTCTGCAGGACCAATTGGAAGTTTCCAGACCCGTTCACAAACGCCGACCATTCCGTGGGGAAGTCGTAACAAAGACAGAACAAGAGCATCTGTCCCGACTGGCCCGCGGTATCGAATGCCGCGATCAACTCCTTGGCGCACTGCGAGCCGAGCGGGTCGCCTGCCTCCCGAGCCGTGTACTTCATGTGCAGAATCACGTCTGAGATGGTGGTGTAGTCGAAGGTGCGAAGCTGTTTCGGCAGGCTCAGACTCCAGGAACTGACTGCCCCCGCTCCTTCGAACCAAAGAAACCGGGGCTGCTCGAGATTCGCATCGAACATGCCGCTGTCGTTGGTCCCGGTGCTGGTAACGATGGATTCGGCGCCGCCGAAGTAGTCCACAAAACGCGGATCGTCTTGAGCGGTGTCACGCGCATAGACTCCGCCATTCAAAAGGGGTGAGGCGCGTAGCGTGCTGCTCTGCAAACTCAGCGTGCAGTTGACGCTCGTAAATGAGCCGACTACGGAGGGGATCGAAAGGCTGATGCTCTTGATCCGGCGCATGTAGTGGCCCGGGCAATCGCGGTCGAACAGCCACTCCGGAATCGCCACCGAGCATGAGCCGGTGATGCGCAGCGTCAGCAGGGCCATTGGATCGAGCTGCCGCAAAGAGACATGGCGGGTCAATTCCAGTTCCCGCTTGTTGTTGTCGTTGTAGGCCATCTCCATGCGCTTGATATCCAGGAAGAGGGCCTCGCCCGAGAGCAGCCCTTGATGGCCGCTGTCCCAGTAGTTGAACTGAATGAACTGAGTCTGGTCGAGTTCCGGCCGCATCAGCTCCCGTTTCATCGTCGCCTCGGCCTTCCGCGCCGTATCGCATGCGAAACGGTAGTACTGATAGTAAAGATTCGACAAGTCGCTTCGCATCCAGTTGTAGAAGACGGCGCTGGTGAACTTGTTCTGCAGGAAAGCCTGAATGTCCTGCGCCTGCTGCACCTGTGTCTTGGTGGTCAGATAGTCGTGATGGGCGACCTGTTCCTGGATGAGCGCGGCGATCACTTGCTCGCCGATCTGCATCAAATCGCGGGCCGCCAGATTGACCTGCAGCATCCACTCGTCCGCGCGGCGTTGGTAGCTGGCGGTGCGGGAAGCGATGCCGGCCTGGTCACGATCCCAGGCGGCGGCCATCTGTAATCCTTCGGCAACCGCTCGGGCCGCCGATGCCATCCAGTCTCCGCCGAAGACTTTGGTATGCCCGCCGAGGCCCCAGTAGTGAAGGTCCACATGGACATCCGGAATGACGTTCAAAATTGGCGCCGCCGCGTTGGCGAGCTGCGCCGCAAGTGCGGTATCGCGGGCCGCCGGAAGGTAGTTGTTGAGTTCGGCGTCTTCCCGTGTATTGAGGTACAACTGCCCAGACCCGGAAGCGCCGGACTGGTTGGAAGGCGAGGATCCCTGTGCCAGTTGCAGCTTTGGATACGCCTGAACCGGGACAGCCTGATTGTACTTCTCCACCAATGCGCTGTATGTGTCGTCAAAGTTGTCTTCGGTCAGAGCCACTCGATTGAGGCTCAGCGTCGGCGGCGCGGCGCCGCTGTCCGGAGCTTGGCCCAGCAGCCGCAGATAGTAAGTGTAGCGCTCCAGGGCGCTGGCGCGCGTCTTGAGAAGACCGTTCGTCAGTTCCTGCGCATGCTTCCATTGCAGGAAGCGCGAATTTTGAAGCAACTGTTGCAGCTTGATCTCGTGGCCCTGGCGAAGCAGCGCCAGATGCTCCGCATCGCCCTTTTCCAGAGCCGCGAGCAGGGAGTTGCCCAGAGAGCGAACTTCACCGGCAATCTCCATGGCCTTCTGGATCAGCGTCGGGGCGCGCAACGGGCCGATGGGCTGATTGAGGCCGCTGACGATACTTCCGATGTCGATTCCGGCTGCGGCTGCCTTCACCAGCATCCCGGGATCGAGAGGCGGATCGAACAATGGCAGTTGCTGGAACACGCCCTGAATGTTTTCACTGTTGCGGATCTTGAAGAGCCGGTCTGCCACAGTGTCCCAATAGGCGAGCAGTTGGGGATTGGGTGGCACGCAGAAGAAAAGCGATCGGGTCATGCCGAATAAGGCTCCACTCTGATCGTCGCCGCCGCCGGGGGCAGGGGTCGACACCTCGTTGAATGGGAACTGCGACTCAAGATTGACCAGCGCATTCGTCATGGGGTCTAGCCCGGCCTGCTTCAGTTGCAGAAAGTTCATTGAGGTGGACGCGCCCTGTTCAGGAAGAGCCTGCGGTCGGGGGCCTAGAATGTTGGCAGCCAGCACGTAGCACAGAGTCGCTTCGTTGATGGTCTCGATGGTGTCCTGCATGAACAGGCTGTCGCCCCAGGCGATCAGGTTGTCCAGGTACTTCATCACCACGTACCACTGATAAGCGCTGGGGCGAGTGCGGGCGATGGCGTGCGGTTGAAAGGGACCCTGCAGCATCGCATCGTAACCGGCCAAAACGGCGGCCTTGGCCTTCTGCTGCGTGGTGGTCAGTTGGCTATTGGGTGTGCTCAGCAGTTGTAGGAGGCTGTTGATGTCAAGGATCGGCTGGTTATTGCGGAAGGCCAAGCATTTCCAATACCGCATTGGAGGAGGAACGCTGCTGTCGGTCGAAGTGGGATCGAAGACCAGATGAAACCACTCCTGCGCCTCCGCGAAACGCTGATTGCTACTCAGGTGCACGGCGATCATCACCGGAATGTGATACAGCAGTTCCCAGTTGTAGTTGGCGTACGGCCCGCCCATTTGAACGTCAATGTTGCGCGGGCTGGAAGTGACATCGTTCGAGTCGGCCGCTTTGTTGTAGTCGGTCCAGAACCACGATCCATCCGGGTCCGCGATGCTGTTGAGAAATGTCGGGTCGAGCATACCCGCCACCGACGTCCTATTGAGCTGCTGGATCAGTTTGCCCACCAGCGGGTGAAAGAAATTCTCAAAGTCGTAGAAAAAGGTCCGGCTCTGTCCAAGGTGCATCGCCTGAAGACCGGCCGCTGATGCGGCGCCATAGATCAGCCCGGTGTCCGCGGCATTGTGAAAGCTTTTGATGAGCGCCATAAATCGTTTCCTCCTGTGAGATCCTCTTACGGCTGCGGCTGAAGCACGCCCTACGTTCCCTTTGTCGTGCTTCCCACGGCGATCTGGAAGGTGCTGTTCTGCTCGGTCACTTGGCCCGTGGGGTACAGCGCCACTCCTTGATACATCACCGCATTCACAGTGCCTAGCGCCGTGTGAATGCGCGGGTCCTGCGTGACTAGCGCTGAGACCGCGGCGTGATCGTCACCTCCCCCCGCCACTCCGTAGGCCAGCGGCGTTTCGTTCACCGGGGGCGTGGGAGTATTGACCACCAGAATTGGAATCCTGGGCGTCGCGATTGGCGCGAAGATGGGAGTATTGAGAATCCCGTAGATGGGCGTGTCGATAATCGTTCGGAATGTTTCCGTGGTTGTCACATAGAAAACATTTCGACGATCTTCGAACAGGAAGGGAGCATCCCAGCCCGCGGCGTTGGGCGCGCAGTCCACCACCCTCGGCTGCCGGTTCAGGCCCAGAAGGCTGTTCTGGCAGAATTTGGTGGTTGCTGAGGTTGGGTTTCCGGGATCGTCCACCGTGTAGTAGGCGATGCTGAACTTTTCCGTGGAGGTTCCGCCGGTGTAGACCCCTCCCGGATGGAAGGTTCGCCCTGGATTGGCCTGCTCGATCAGTCCGACTAACTCTCCAGTCGTGCTGATTGTCTGGAATTTGACGGTCGCGGTCACATCTTCCCAACGCACCGGAAGGCTATGCGTGTTGTACATGACAAACCCGCCATAGACCTGTTTGCCCGGAGTGCTGACTGCAAGAATGAGCGCATCGCCGGGGAGGGACGAGACGATGGTGAGCCTGGCCTTCCCAAAGAATGCATGTGAGCCCACCGAGACCGGCACGATCGTGATCAGCGAGCGAAGCACATCGAACGAGTTCGGCCCGTTGGTGTCGAACTGATTGCCAAGTTCCGCGGGCGCATGCACGTCCGACGATTTCTGAGGCTGCCATTTGCCGTTGTAGTACTCGCTCCAATACAGGACCCCAAAAACGGTGACGTTCGAACTGGTTTGATTGCCCGCCGAATTGGACCCGAACCTCTGGAAGTCGTCCAGGCTGAGCCCGGTGACATTATCACTGGATTTGTGGCTGCCGGTCAGCGAGGCTTTCTCCGGGCCGGTTTGCGGAGTGCTGGCCTTGTTGATTTTGAGCCAGAAAAGCATCAATCGCCCGTTCCAGACTACCGGGGTGACCGGCATATCCTCGCATTCGATGGACACCTCGGTCCACGGCATCCAGCTTCCGTTCTGCAGTTCGCGGAAGTAGTATTTGCGATGCGCGCCGGCCGTTCGAGCCACAACGTAGGACTTCTCCTGCGTGTCGCTGCCGGCGGGCATGTAGTACATGCCGCACGGCTCCAGTTTTGCGACCGCCTCGAGGCTGGAGAGATAGTCCAGATACGCCTCGGCCGCCGCATCATCGGTGATGTCGCTCTGCAGCAGGGAACTCATCATCTGCTGGAAAATCGGCGACTGATCGTCGCGCAGTTCCGGATAGAGCCAGTTCTCGGGCCACAGGAATACTTCGCGATTCGCCTGCCATACTCGATACCGCTTCATCCAACTCCACAGAGCCCCATCGATATCGGTGGGATTGGTGAGGGGCTCGAGGTTTCGCAAGACGCGCTCGACGAACAATTGGACCGTAGAGAGTGCCAGGCGGATCCGCGAGGTTCGAACCGGCGGCTGGGTTTCCACGTCAATCAGGAAATATTCGTAGAGGTCGTCAGCCGTGCTGATGGCCGCTGCATTGGCCGGCGCGAACACCAACGTCGTCCCGGAAGGCACGGCGGCGGCAACCCCGGTGCTTAAGGTAACGGTGGTTGCGCTCACCGCGGTCACTGTGGCGCTCGGAGGGATGTTGAGCCCGTCGATTCCCATGCCAACCTGCACCTTGGCTGTGCTGGCGAAGGTCAAAGCGGTGGATCCAGCGGACGTGGCGGCGGACGTCGTCAACGAGACTAACCTGCTTGCGTATTGGTCGCCGAGTTGTTGCAGAATGTAGGCGACCAGCGCATCGCGCTGTTGGATGCGTAGCGCGTCGTTGATGGGTTGGATCACGTTCAGCCAGTCTGATGCCGCGTAGAGCGCACGCAGCGCGGATTGCAGCGAAGCGACGGTAGCCGGCGTAGGAGCATTCGTCGCTCCCGCCAGGAGCGCCGCGGCGGAAATCCGGCAAGTGGTCACGAAAGAATAGGCGTCGAACACCATCCGTAGATTCTCGATCGTGGAAAGACTCGCGAGCTGCAATGAGAAATTCTGCAGCAGGGAGTTCAACGAACTTTGGGACCACCCCGTCAGTTTCACTACCTGAGGCGTGACGCCGTCCGCGCTCAGCATCGTAGGGTCTTCCACGACGTTCAGCAACTGTTCATCGTTGGGGGAGACGGTCGCCTTGATGCGGGCAAAGCTGAGGATGTCGCTGAGAACGTCGCGGAAGCCGGCGATGGCGCAATTGAGGGTAAAGCTTGCACCCGGGTTGACAGAGGCAATCGTAATCGCTCCACCCGCGCTGGAGGCGTGTACCAGACTATTGAGAGGCCGGTTCGTTACGGAGTCCACTGCAGTGGCGCCATTGATCGCGCCGGCGATGTTGGCGGCCAGGATCGTCACGGTCGTATCGGTGCGAGCTGCGACGTAATTTACCGACACGCCGTTGACCGTGGTGACGGCGATTTCGTGCGCCGGAAGAACGCCCGACAGAGTCGCGGTCTGTGAGGCTTGGACATAGCCTCCGGCGGTGTAGGTTTCGGTCGCGCCACCGGACACCGCGCAGGCCAATGTGAAATCGGGCCCGAAGAGGCCGGCAGTGATCGTAACTACGGCCCCGAACTGGGTGGCGGAAAAGGCCTGATTCAAGGGCAGCCCGCTCGCCGGGTCCAGGTTCACATTCGCGTTGATGGCGCCGGCCACGTGTCCGGCCAGCACTGCCAGAGACGTATCCGCGGCAGTGACGGTATACGTGGTGGAGACACCGTTGATGGTAGTCACCAGCGAATCACCGGCTTTAGTGGTTCCGCCGATGGTAGCCGGTTGCGATGCGGGCACGGCAGGACCGGCGGTGTAAGTGGCGATGGGCTGTAGAGCGGCTGTGGACGATCCGGCGATCGGAGACACCGCCAGCAAATTGAGCCATCCGTGCCCCGTGCCCGCGTCGGGCAGATCCACGATCGGAAATGGCGAGGCGGTCCCATCATGTGGATTCACGATGGTTGCAGTAAAGGTGGTGGCGCTGGCTGATGCGGCCGATACAACTTCCTGCGCCGGGCCGCTGTCGATGATCAGCATCGACCCGGCCGCGATGTTCTTCATCGAGGCCGGTGTGAAGGTGACCACACCCGGAGAGAGCTTGTCTGTTCTGTCGGTCGTGTTCACTGTGAAACTGGAACTGGTTCCCAGGAAGGCGATTTCGTCCGCAGTCAGGAGCAACGCCCCAGCCAACGACGTCGTTTTGAGGAACCGGACGTAAGCGGTCTGCAGGTGGTCCATCAAGGTGTCGGAATACAAGTAAACCGGTGGGACCGGCTGCAGCCCCAAGCCGGCGCTTTGCCAGTTCAGCGTGAGAGTGCTTTGAAGGGAAGTGATGCCGAGATTGATGGAAGTCAGCTGGCCGGCCGTCAACTCGATTGGTCCCTGGTTGTTCCACACGGACCCGTTGGGCGAAGACGTCAAAAGCACCGGGTCGCCATCGATCGTTAAAGTGACTTTGGCGCCGGGGTCGGTTTCCACCCCGATGTTGTAGAAGCCATCCTGCGGCGCGTTCAGATAGCCGCTCCAGCTACCCGCCATGGGAGCCGATGCGGGCCGCGCCGGAAGTTCCCCGCCGGCAGTGTAGATCTCGGTGGCGCCGGCGGAGACCGAGCAACTCAGCACCACAGCAGCCCCTGCGGCGCGGAACGTGATTGCCGGGCCGGAACTCGCGGCCAACACCAGTCCGTTGACCGGCAAATTAGTGAGACGATCGACCGCGGCACTGGCGTTGATCTGTTTGGCTATGTTGGCGGCGATAATGGCGGGCGCCGTGTCGCCGGGAACTACCGTGTAGGAGAGCGAAGCGTCGTTGATGGTGGTGGTCAGTACGTCGCCGGCTGTATAACCTGCCGCGACGGTCGCTTGCCAGGCCGGGAACTGCGGACCCGTGGTGTAGGACTCGGCCGCTTCCGCCCCCGCAGCGGACGAAGTGGAACAGGATAGCGTGAAGGCGATAGACCCTTGGAAAGTGATGATCCCACCTGTGCTGGCTACCGATACGATTCCGTTCAGCGCCGCCGTCGCTTTAATCGCCGTGACAATGTTGGCGGCCACCGCGGAAATGGCCGCCTCGGCGCCTGTCACCGGATAATCGACTGTGAGCCCGTTGATGGTGGTGCGGAGATGGTCTCCTGCCGCGATGCCCCCCGCGACGATGGCGCACTGCCATACCGCCGCCTGATTGTTTAATGTGTAGGAACCTGTGACCAGCGAACCGGACAGATCGAAGGAGACACTTGAAGAAAGCGTTGAAACGCTAACCGTGCCGCTTGAACTCGATGCATGCACGATCGTGTTCAAGGCCTTGCCTGTAACCGAGTCTACAGTCGCGTTGGCATTGATCGCGCTGGCGATGTTGACCGCTAGCCCGGCCAACGTCGTGTCGGTGGCGGCTACCGTGTACTGGACCGCAACGCTGTTAATGGTGGTGATGACAACGTCATTGGACGGAGGCACGGCGGAAAGCGTCGCGGTCTGTGAAGCGCTGAATGGCGGACCGGCGGTGTAGGTTTCCGTAGCCCCTCCAGACAGGGAGCAGCCAACAGTCAGGTTCGGGCCGAAGGATGCCGCCGTAACTGTGATCGCAGCGCCCGCGCTGGTGGCCGTCACCACCTGCTTCAGCGGGAGGCCGCTTCCGGGATCCGCGGTCGAAGAAGCATTGATCGCTGCCGCGATGTGCGCGGCAAGATTCGCGATGGACGTATCTCCCGCGGCGACGGTGTACGGAATTGCGACCGTGTTGATGGTAGTCGTGAGGACGTCGCCGAGTGTGATCGCGCCGCCTACGGTGGCGGTTTGCGAGGCGGGAATCTGCAGTCCCGGCGTATAAGTCGGAGGCGGAGCCGCGGGTGTCACCGAACAGGTCACGGCGAGGCTCGCACCCTGGCTCGCCGCTTGCACCGTGACCGTTCCTGCCAATGCCGTGGCGGTGGCCACGTATTTCAGCGGCAGGCCCGAGAATGGATCCGGAGTCACCGCAGTGTTGATGGCTTTGGCGATTCCGGCGGCAACGTTCGCGGCGGTTTTGTCCGTAGCGGCTACCGTATACGGCAGCGCCACACCGTTGATGCTTGTGGTCAGTACATCTCCAGTAGTGATCTTTCCCGAAATTGAGGCTGTTGGTTGCGCGACGATCACCGCCGGGGCGTAGCTGACCGGATCGGCATCCAGCACAAGATCGGGCTGACCCAAATGGTGGTTCGAGAAAAACATCTGGGCCGCCAGCCCCTGCATATTCAGCGCGGTCAAATCATTCACGATGGACGCGGTGGGATCGGCGGCTGAATGCAATACGGTAGCGTCGTCAAGCAGAGTGTTCGCAAAGCTGGGGTCGGTTCCGGCGGCCGACGTGATCGTGGCCAGCGCCTGTTCCTGATTGCGTTTCTTAATCAAGGCAGGGAGGAAATTCGCCAGGAGCGTGGTGCGCTTCTGCTGCAGGGGAGCGGTGGAAGTTACGAAGGCGACATACAGAGGCAACAGTTCGGGATAGGCGGTAAAGAACGGCCCCACCATCTGGCTGTTGGCTGTCGCAAGATCCGTGAGGGCTTGCAGCAAGGCCGGGACGTTCTGATTCGCGGTGATGTCGCCGTGAATCGCCGCTTGTGTCTGCGGATCGAGCACACCGGAAAAGTTCATCTGCTTGCGCAGGTCGTCGTAACTGAGCCTTCCGCCGGAAGCATCCAGCACCGCTTGGATTGGAGCCGGCTGCGGATTCGGATAACCCGGATTGGGGTAGTCGATGGTGGACACCAGTGTGTTGTTGAGCAAGCCGAAGTAGAAGCCGGTGGCCGTGGCGCCGTAAACCAGAGTCATCAACCCCTGCGCGATGTTGCCATCGGGGTCGGTCTGGATGGTGAATTGGGCTGCGACCGCTTGGAAGGCCGCCCGCAAGGCGAAGGCGAGCCCGGTAATCGCGCTGACGTCCGGAGTGGATTTGCCGCTGATGTCCTGGTTCCAGATCAGGTACAGGGCCTGCACGGGTTCGAGCCCCGCATTTGAGAGCGCCTGCGCCAGATTGAGGAACCGGATTATCGGGGGATCCACTGGCGCGGCCGATCCCGGATCGAGAGCGGCGAAAGGATCCAGGCCGGTCACCTGCCGCAGCAGCAGGAACTCCATCACGCTGATGCCCAGTGCGTGCGCCAACCAACCGATGCGGAAGATGCTACTGATGTTGGCGAGCGTGAGGGGCGTGGAATAGCTGAACTGAAGACTGTTGGCGATCTGCGTGAACTCGGCGCCGGTCAGATTGAATGCGGCTCGCAAAACCGGCTCGTGGCCGAACACGGTCTGGGCCGGGTCCGAAAGGAATGTGCCATAGCCGTTGTCGGCAAACGGCGGCGGTTGCACGCCCGCAATGTAGGAGCCAGTGGTGAGCATTACCGCAAAGCGGAAGGGTCCGCCGGAGTTGATAGCTGTCACTGTGATCACACCCGCGGAGGCCGCGGCCGACACGAACTGGTTGAGAGCCGTATTGGTATTGACATCCACCGTCGTGGCTGCGTTGATCGCGCTCGCGATATTGGTGGCGATGGAAGTCGCAGTGTCGCCCGCGACCACGGCATAGGTCAGGGTCACGCCGTTGATCGTAGTTGTCAAAACGGCCCCCGGCGCGAGCGACCCTGCCACCGTTGCAATCTGCGGCGAGGAAAGTGTGGGCACGGCGGCGTATGTCATTGCGCCGGCCGCCGAATAGGCCAAGGTCAGCGGCATCGCCGAATTATTAGCGGCAATCGTGACGATGGCGCCGCTGCTTGAGGCATGCAGAACGGAGTTCAACGGCAGGCCTGAAACCGGGTCGGGCGTGCCCGTTGCCATGATTGCGCTCGCAATAGCTGCCGCCACCGCCGCGGTGGTCGTTTGGGCAGCGGTGACCATAAACGTAACGTTCAGTCCGTTGATGACCGTGGTCAGGACGGCTCCGGTGGCGACCGTCCCGCCCACCGTTGCGGAGCCGGCCGAGTAACTTGCCGCGCCGCCGGGCGTGAGCGAGCAGGACAGAACCAAAGGCGCTCCCGAGTTCGCGCTGACGATGGTGACCATCGCAGCCGAACTCGATGCGGATAAAAGACTGTTCAATGGCATGCCCGAATACGGATCGGGCGTCGCGTTCTTGTTGATCAGGCTCGCGATGGGGGCGGCGATCGTCGCGGGTGTGTCGCCGGCGGCGACGGTGTAAGAGTTCGGCACGGAGTTGATGGTTGCCGTCAGCACATTTCCGGGTGCAGCAGTTGGCGCTACCGTCGCGGTCTGCGAAAGCGATGGCGTTCCAGCAGTGCTGAATACCGCCGCCGGACCGCATTGCAGCACGAAACCGGCCCGAATCGTCACCACCGGGCTCAGATTGGCGCTGGAGGCCACGATGCGCTGGTTGAGCGGCAGGCCTGTGCCGGGATCGATGGTGGTGGTCGAGTTAATCTTGACTACGATCTTCGCTGCAATCGAAGCGGGCGTGTCTCCGGCACTCACGGTTTGGGATATGGGCACTGAGTTGATGGTGGTGATCAGGACGTCACCGGTGTTGGGGCCCCCGCCGATCGTTGCAATTGGCGCGCCAGGGTCTTCCCGTTGAATCGCCGGCCCGCCGAACATCCTCTTGTAGAGCGCGTTGTCTCCCATCGTTCCAATGGGAGCCCAGCATGCCAGCAGCGCCTGCACCGATTGTGACGGCGTGAGGGACAGTAGTTGCATGACCCGGAACAATTCACCGATGCGCAGCAGGGCAACCTTGAACCCGCTATCCAGCAGCGGAATGTTCACCGCATCGTTGGTTCCGGAAGGCAGATCGGCGGCCGGGTACAGAGAGGAGAGAATGTCGTCGGTCAGCTCGATGGAGAGCCCCAGCTTTTGCCAAAGCCGGATGAAGCGAATCAGCTTGACGAAGTCGGTGGCGGTGAGCGGAGCCCCGCCGGAATACTGCAAGTCGAAAGAAGTGCCGGAGCAGGGATCGCCGCCGGTAGACGAGAGAGTAAAAATGCTCATGATCCGGCTGAAATTCGCCGGATTAATCACCCACTGAACCACGGCGTTGTAATCGGTGGGATAGCTCCCCCCATACGCGCGCGCATCCAAACCGGCAGGAAGCCCGGCAATGAACGCCGCGCCAGTGGAGGGATTGCTCTGCAGATTCTTGAGCGCCGGAAATCCTACGTCCAGCCGTTCCAGGCGTTCAATGAGAATCGCGTTGGGGTTGATGAACTGCGTCCGAAGAATGGAGACGATGTCGTCGTAGGACACGCCAGTGCGCCGCGAAAAGTCTTGCAGCGTGATGGATTGCAGAGTCGCTAATACCGTGGCATTGCTGCTCGGGTATCCATAGAGGCCTTGGAGATTCAGCGTGTGGGTCGGGTTGCCCAGAGTGCTGTCCGTGAATATCAGGTACTCGTTGCGCGAGATGCCGAGTTGCTCAATCAGGATGTCCGCGGCGCTGTAGCCCGTGCCGGTTTGGCTGATGGTGGTGGACGTGCTGGCGCCGAGCGCGGCCATCACATCGGCCAGAGCGGGGCCCATGTTCTGGAACAGTTGCCGCAACTCCTCGAGCGGGCGGTTGAACGGAAGCGGCGGCGGAAAGTAAGCGCTTTGGAGCGTGGCGTAGGCGGTGTCATTGACGAACTGAGGGCTGGCGATCAGTTCCGCCGAAGTCACCGTATCATCGGTGCTGAAGCCTTGAAAGCCATTGATCGAGAGTTTATTGGCAACGAAGTATTCCAGCGTCTCATTGACAATGTCGATGTAAGGCAGGGCGGTGTTTGTGTTCTCGCAGGTGAGAGGAAGGTACTGCAGATCAGGACGGCGGCTGAACAACACCGCCTGCGGATTCCGGTAGCCGGCGGTGGGCGCGAGCTGATCGATGTAGTGCAGCAGATCCACCAGATAGGCCGCGGGACTCAAGATCGAACGGCAGTCTTCGCACGAGCAGTAATCGAGTGAGCCGAACAGGCTCTCCAGCGTGGGATATGCCGTCACGGGATAGGTTTGGTTGGAGGGCGCCGGTGGGAAGGAAGGCATGAGGTTCGACTCACCGCCCAACGCCGGGCCCTTTCGCGCGCTCAAGTAGCCCGCTGCCATGTTCAGCACGGCGCTATAAATGTGCTGTGCCCGCTTGTAGAGCCGGGTGGCGTTATCGGCGCCGCCCAGCGGACCTTGAAAGGCGCGCTGGAACCCCGCCGCATCGTAGCGGGTGATGGCATAGGCTGAGTCCAGATTGTGCTGAAGCAGCAACGACATGGTCTGGTCATCGCTGGTGATCTGATAGACGCGTTGCAGGCGCTTCACCTGATTCTTCACGGCAGGTTGAACATTGGTGATATTGCTGCGACTCAAGAAAGCCTCGATCGGCTCCGCGCCGATGGAGAAATCGCTGCTGTGTTGAGCGAGGAAACTCGCCACCGAGGCGGCGACAGCGGGTGTGTCGGAAACCGTAAAGACCCCTTTTTTCACCTGATCCCCGGCGACCGCGGTCGGATACGTCAGCCGGATTTGCGCCGCAAGCAACTGCGCGTAGTGAGCCACGCTCGGGATTTGAGAAGGCGCCGAGTCGCCAATGAGAGGCGTCCATTTCGCCGCGTTGTAATAGCCCAGGCCAACCAGATCCAGTGGCGCCGCCAGCGTTGGTTCTGCGTTGTGCAAGGCCTGAATCAGCGGCGCGTTGTTGAGCGACATGTACTGAAGCTGGCCGTCAAATTGGAGGCGCGTAGTTACCGGCGCGCCCAGACTCTTTGTCACATTGGCCCAGAAAGTGGTCGGATCGCTGCCAAATTGGGTATAAAGCTGAGCGAACGTCGCCTGCTGGGACGCCGTCAGATTGCTCACCGCGAGCATGGCGCTCAAGGTGGAAACACCCGTGACGGGCGCGGCGTTCAAGAGATTGCTCGCGGCCAAAGTCTGATAGTTCTGCACCGCGGCCGTTAATTGACTGGACAGAGACTGCGGAATGACGCCCTGCCCGATCGCCTGCTGCCATATCCCCTGAACGGTCGATGCCGGCGTGCGGAAGAGGCTATTCGGATTGGCCGGGAGGCCGGCGCGAAACAGCGCATAGTAGAACGCCGGTGGGAGGTTGACTGTCGCCGCGGTAGCCGGGGGCGGCGGCACGGTGACCCCTGTGGAACCGGGCGCGGGAGTCGAAGTAGGAACCGGTGTGGCCGTAGGAGCCGGTGTGGTTGTAGGAACCGGTGTGACCGTGGGTCCGGATACAGGCGTAAGCACACTCCTGATTGGAGTCGTCACTACACTCCCAACCGTCGCCGTGACGCCCGTTGGCGGCGCCGGTGTAGGGCTCGCCGATGCCGGGCTCGTTGGAGCAGGGCTCGTCGGACTAGTTGGAGCAGGGGCCGTCGCACTGATCTGAGAAAACGAGTCCGCCAGCGCCGCCAGCGCCACCGCGCGCGCGTCCCAGCCCGACTTGTTGGCCAGAAACGTGACGTCCTGGCGGTCCGCATTTTCCTGCAGTGTGCTGAGCTGGCCCTTGTATAGAGCCGAGAGGTTTACCGTTAGGGATTCGTATTCGCTCAGCAGTCCCGTAGCAGTCGGGGGCAAAGAGACGTTGAGCGTAACCGCCAGGTTCGCGTTATAGGCCACGCTGGATGCGGCCAGCAAAGTCGACCCACTCAATACCCGGATCTGAAAATCGGGCGTGGTCTTGTTTCTCGCCCGCAGACTGACGGGGGAGATCACCACGCTGATGGTATATGCGCCGCCAGCCCCCGTCGTCCCAGTCGCAAGATTAACGTCTCCTCCGACATTCTTGTCCACCAGTTGCAGCGATAAGCCTGCCACTCCGGCGCTTACTGGGCTGGTTACGTTTCCGCTAATCACATAGGTCATGGTGAGAATCGCAGCGCTGAGCGCCGCCGCCGTATTGGCGTCCACCACGCCATTCGCAGTCAAGCCTTGCGAAGTCTGGAATTGTTGTACCGCCGCCAAAGTGCCCGCTCCGAAACTGGAGGCCTGCGTTTCGGTCGCCGGCATCGTGAAAGCGAGCTGCCCCAACGCCGTCTGCAATTGAGCGACGTCCGTGCCGGTGAGGCCTTGCTGAAGATTCCGTCCTTGCAGTGTCATGAGCTTCCTCCGTTAGCGTCCTTCCATCCGTTCTCTGAAGACTGGTCTTGTTTCGCTCCGGCCACTACGGGGCCGCCGGGTACATATTGGGATTCGATTCAAAAGGATTGTTGGCCCCGCCCCATTTGTTGGCCTGCCTGTCGAACCAATACCACCCCACCGACGGATCTTTCGGATTGGCGTGGAGAGCGTTCGGTAGCAGGCTGAAAACCAGACCGAAAATAAGGGTCAGGGGGCCATACACCAGGTTCTGCTCGGTGTGCCCTTTCTCGTGCTGTGCCGTTTGTAAGTGCCCCGTTGAGCCGTAAATCGAACTAGCTGCTTCCTTTTCGTAACCTTTCCGGACGCTGCCGCCTCCCGCGGGTGTTCCCTGGAAAAACACAAACGGACCGAGCGTCACGGCAGCGCCGAATCCGCCCGCGCTCAGAACACCTCCATAATTTCCGATCATGGGCAGATCGCCCTTTGGTCCGCCGACATCGAGCGAGCCATAGGCCCACTTATGGGCATCGTCGGAGGCGGCATTGTGAATCGCGGTGATCAGATTCCCGATCGTCAGGTTGAAGAGCGCGACCAACAGGCCGACCAGTGTTCCCGGGAGACCCCACGTCAGATGCCCGATGATTTTGAACACGGGCGACTTCCAGATGGTTATGGTCGCTTTCTTAAACCAATTCCCGGTTGCGGCCCCGGCAGTCTTCAGGCCGCTCCAAACCGTGGCCGCGGCTTTCTTGGTCCAATTCCATGCCGCGGATGCGCCCCTCTTGATCCCAGTCCACACCGTAGCTGCGGCGTGTTTGGTCCAATTCCACGCCGCCGACGCCGCATGCTTGGTCCAATCCCAAGCCGCGGCAGCCGCTTTCGAGATCCAATCCCATACCGCCGTCGCCGTGCTTTTGATCCATCCCCATGCTGAAGAAATCGCGCCCTTGATCCACGCCCACGCGGAAGAAGCCGCATGCTTGATGGCTTCCCAAGCCGAGGATACGGCGTGTTTGATGGCGCCCCAAACCGAGCAGCCGTGACTCTTCTTGCCGCCGCTTCCGGAAGAGGGCGTTGTTGTGGGCGGCGGAGCAGGGGGGTCGGCGTCGGACGGGGAAGGTGGCCCCTCTTTCCAGTACTGATGGATGTCAGTGTCCTCGGGGTGCGCCGGAGGCGCCGTGTCGTCCATACCATTGCGATCCAGCATGCAGACCGGAGACGCGGAAGCATACAGATACGAATTAATTCCCGCGGAGATGCCTGCCGGATCCGAACTGGTCCACCTGCCCAGCCAGGGCGCGTAGTAGCGCGCGCCGTGATAATACAGGTCGTTCTCGTCGTCCCGCTCCTTACCCGTGTATCGATAGCGTTTCGGTGTATCCGTTTGGTTGCGCACCGCCTGGTACGAGGTGCTGCCGTACGGAAAGAACTCTTCGTAGGAGACGATCTGCGCCTGATCGTCGAGTTCGAGCGAGGCCGAATCCAAATGATTCGTGAACTGGTAGCGAATCAGTTCCTGCAGGCCTGCATCCGTCCCGGCGGTTCGGGTCTCTACCAGAGCCACGCGGCGTGAGTCGTCCAGAATGTGTAGGGTTTCGCGCTGGAGTGTAATCGTAACGCCGTCGCCGGCGAATTCGCGGTAGATCTCGATGGAGCCGAGATACACACGCTCGGTCTGTGCCGCCGGTGTTGCGCCACCCGTGGCCTGATTGTCGGTCTGCTTGCGAACGCGCTGCCCTCCTGGGTCGTACGCATAGAACGTCGTCACCGGCGTTCCATTGTTGACAACCTGACGGGTGGTGGAGCGCAGGCGATCCTCCTCGTCCCAAGTCAGCGCCGGAACGTGCGGCATCCGGATCATGTTGCCGTGCGCATCGTAAGAGTAAGTCGCGCTGTAGGGACCGCCCGCCGGATCGCCGGGAAGGCTGGTGGTCGAAAGCCGATTGCTGGTTTCCGCCTGAGTAATCTGCGATGGCTCGCTGTAGGTGTAGTGGCGCGTCCAATTTCCGGAGCTTACCTGGTGGGACATCGTGAGCAGGTTGCCCACCGGGTCGTAAGCGTAAATCTCGGCGTAATTCGCCATGGCGGTTCCGTCGCCTGGCTGCGGCAGTCCGGTGCGGAACAGATCGCTGTTGGTGACCAGTTGTGGAGCGCTGAGAGCACCGCCGTTCTGTCCTAGATGTTCTCGACCCTTCGCCTGAATCAGGCGGTAGAGTGGATCGTAGGTGTAGTCGCCGGTAGGATCCACTCGCTGATTGTTGAAGTAGATGACATCCTGTGTGTCGGCGGTGTCGCGGACGCGGGTAACGTTGCCAGCCGGGTCGTAATAGTAGAACAGATTCTGTACGCCCCGCTGGTTCGCCGCGAAGGAACTGGTCCGCGTGGTGGAGAGGGTGGCTAACCGGAACGTTTCCCCGTCGTACGTGTGCGTGGTCACCGCCGCGTTTCCATGCGTAATACTGAGCCGCTGTCCGCGCTCGTTATAGTCGATGGCGGTGATGGCGTGCAGGTCCGCCGTGGATGGACTGAGGAGCGCGGTGGGCACGGTCGCCCGCTGCAACCAAACATCCATCCGGTTCATCTGGCTGGCCTCGTTGAAGGAGGGTTGCAGCACGTTCGGCTTCATGACGGTGGTATGCGGCGTAACCACCTGAATTGCCCGATTCAGCGCGTCGAAGACCGAGTTGGTTTCGAAACGATCGGCTTTCACCAAAAGCGGCGCTGCCGCGGAATCGAGATCGGCTGCCGCTGTCAGATTCGCCAGCGCAGTCCAGTCCACCGACTTGTGGTATTCGACGGCAAGCTGCCGCGCACTTGCCGCCAGATTGCCCTTATAGTCGAACTGCTCGTTGGTCACCACGCCGGCGCTGTCATACTGCCGAAAGAGGCGGCCGCAGAGATTATTGGCCGCCAGGGTTTCGCCGTATACCAGGCGCTCCACCAGAATCTCCTGCGCGCCGTTGACGCTCAGATAGCGGTGCGTGGGCCGATGAAGCGCATCGTAGACCATGCGGAACGCGTTTCCGCGCGCGTCCCAAGCTCGGATGTGGTTGCCCGCCACATCCGCGAAAGCACGCCGCGGGCCGGTGTCCATGCCGGCGAAGTAGATGGCATTGCCGGCCATGTCTGTTCCAGCGAGATACGGGGGGTTGGAAGGCGATGGGCGGAAGACGTTCTCCTGCACTCGCCGTCCCATTGCGTCAAACACGGCCAGCGTTTTGCCCTCGCAATCCACCGCCGGCCGGGATAGCGCAGGCCAGAGCCGTTGTCGGTGACGATCAGGCAGGAGCGCCCCAACGCATCGAAGTGCTCCACCACCGGAGTGCCCGCGTGGGCCTCCGCCTTCTGCGCCGCGTCTTTTTCCGCGGCCTGACCTTCCAGCGTGGGTCCGTAGGTTCCATGGATGCGCAGGTCGTGCCAGGAAACGAACGCCGCGGCGCCCAACAGCCGCTCGAAATGATCGCCCACGTCGGGATCGGTACGCGGATCGGGAATCAGGACTGTGTCGTTGCCATCCCAGGTTTCCTGCCTCCAGCCGTCGAAGACGATCTTCCCCCAGCTATGATCCGGATGCAGAATAGCCACCTGCCGCCCCGGAGGATCGTAGAAGAGAACCCCGCTGACACCGCTGACCGGGGCGAATTCAAACGCGTGGGTTGCCGAGAAAAACGGCTCGAACTGCCTGACGGGTTTGCCTTTGTTGTTGAGGATGGTCCATCCGGAACCGATCCAGCGCGGCGAGACCACCGGACCGTCCGGCGTCAGCGGGCCAGGCGCGGCCTGCCCCTTGCTTTGAACCTCACGGCCAA
Organism: uncultured Solibacteraceae bacterium; assembly: GCA_963815475.1. Classification (GTDB taxonomy): domain Bacteria; phylum Acidobacteriota; class Terriglobia; order Bryobacterales; family Bryobacteraceae; genus Sulfopaludibacter. The sequence continues at coordinate 795,674 of CAWFHD010000003.1, forward strand.
ATCCATCGGAGTAGGCGAACTTGTGGTGGTAGAGCGTGGCCTGGCCCGGGGATAGATCGGAAACGTGCGTCTCACGCGCCAACGCGTAGACCGCTGGAGGATTCGTCCCGGTTCTGTAGAACGCGTCGATGTCGTAGACCAGGCGCGTTGTCGCGCTGCCCAGAATCGCGCCAGGATTCCCCAGCGGATTGTTCATCGCAGCCACGATGGAGCCTTCGTCCAAATCGGCTACGAAGCCGGTGAGCGAATCGCCCAGATTCTCAGTGGTCTTCCCCATCATCGCCGTGCCCACCACCATGCCGAGAGCATCGAACGCCGTCTGGGCGCGATTGCCGTTCTGATCCGTAATCAGCGCCGGTTTGAGGACGCGGTAGTCATTCGCCGCGCGAGTCACGTTGCCCACGGCATCCGTGGCGGTCACGCTCATTAGACTATAGGCGTCGTAGCTTGCTCGCGTGATGGAGCCGAGCGGATCCACAAACCGGAGGGGAAGGAAAAAATCGGTCTGCGCAGCGCTCAATTCCTGGGCGGGAGTATCCGAATCACCGGCGGAAAGGTAGGCCCGGCCGGTCGGCATCCACCATGAGGTGTCGCCCGGCAATTGCACGTATCCGCCTTCTGCCAACGTCGCACTACTGACCAGGCCACCGAAGACGGTCGACAACAATCCAGGCGTGAGCGCGGCGTGATAGACCTCGCCCGCCAAGGCTAAGGGCTGGAGTTGGCCCGGTTGCAGCAGGGCCGTCAGATCGTCACGGCGATATAGCGTGATCGACCGGTTCACGATTCGCCGCGTGGCCCCGCCGGCGGGAATGCCCAAGCCATCCACGTCCGATGGCGGAATCGACTCATACGGAATATCGTGCGTGCCGTCCCACAACGATTTCCAGATCCCGTTCATGTCTTCGAATCCGAAGAGATTCGTGACGCGGGGAACACTCGCCGACGGGGCGATTCCGGTCAGCTCCGCGCCGGTGGTTACGTATGGCATCGGCGAGCGATACGCATCGGCGGTGTCAACGGCATTGGTGAATTCGTGGCGCGTCGATAAAACGTGCAGCCGGGTCTGGTCGTATGCCAGCATGCCCTGGAATTGAGCCGAAAGCGTGGGCTCCGGCGGGGCGAACCCGGTGCGGCGCGGATAACCGACGGCAACGTTTCTAAGGACATTGCCGAACCGGTCGGCCTCCAGCGTGAACTCGTGCGTAACGCGTGGATCCGCGGGATTTCTCTCGTAGTGAAACTGAACCGTTTCACGCGCGTGCGTAAAGAACACTGCGTGCTGGTTCACTCCCATGGGCTGCAGCAGCTCGATGGTGAAGTTTTGCTCCGTGACCGAGTACGGATTCCCTTCGAAGGTCGACCCATCCTGAGCGTAAATCTCGGTCCGCAGAATGTGCCCTTTGAGCGCGCGGTAAGCCTCGCGCGTTTCGTACGGATTGACGCCCGGTGGAATCACTGTATCCGGCAACAGCATGGGCGGAGGCTCCACGGCACGCAGCGCAGGCTCCATCCAATATTCGCCGGCGTATTGTTGCGAGACCGGCCGCGCTTCCTCAAAGGCTCCCGTGTGAAACCAGGTGCGCGTCAGCATCGGCGGCGTCCAGGATTCCGCGCTCCAGTTCACGGCATCGCCGGAGGGAAAGGCCGTATCGGTGCGGTGTTCCTCCGTGTCCCACTGGTCCACCCGGCCGAATCCACGAAACTCACGTTCGTAGGCGTCGAAATGGCCGTGATGGTAGGCGTAGCGGCTCACCAGGCGGCTGCGCCCAATCCAATCGAAGGCCTCCACGCGTTCCACCACCTGCACGGGGAATGGCAGTCGCGTGACCCACGGCGTTCCAGCGATCTTGTCAGCAACGTAAAACTGCGTTGAAGGCGCGTAGGCGATCCGCGTTTCCGCGCCCATATTGTTGCGGACCAGCGTCAGCAGGTGAGGCTTCCTACCACCCATCAGATCGACATAGCGCAGCGCATTTCCAGCCGACCATGGCAACGGCGACGACCATACCAGGCATGCCGTTCCCGTCCCCAGCAGATCGGCCACCTGCACGTTGCTGAGTTGGTCGGCGGTGGGGAAGACCGCGATTTTATTGGGCCGGGAAAACGCGTTGCCCGACTGATTGAAGCACACCTGCACGCCATCGCCACCGATATACAACAGATCCGCGGAACCGGAGCCGTCCACATCCGCCAGCCGGACGCGCAAGGGGTCGAACCGGTCTTGGTCCACGAAACGCGGCGCGTGATCCATGCTCACGCGCTTGCCAAAGCGGCCGTAGCCGAGATTCGGCCAATACGATACCTCGCCGTTGCGCACTCGGACCAGGTCGTTCAGCCCGTCGCCGGTCATGTCGGCCAGGAACATGGTTTCCGTGCCATCGGCCATGACTACCTTCGGGCCCTGGTTCTCATCCCAGGGTGTCCGCGTCAACAAGGCCTGTCCGTACCCGGCTTCGCCCAGCGATGGGTACAACGTGAACACGCCATCGTCAGTCACGAAAACGTCGGTGAGACCGTCGCCTGTCAAATCGACGAATTTCACGTTCGGATCGGACCAATCGATATCCGGCCAGGACGAGAAGTTCTGGAAAGGCTCCCAGTTCTCGTCCGGCGTCCGTTGGAAAAATCCAGGCGCGGGCCGCTCCAGATCCACCAGGTCCATTCGTCCCGCGCCGGAAAGATCAACCAGGTGCTGTCCCGCCAACTCAGCGCGCGAAGGCAGAAGAGGAAGCGTCTGGAGAGGCCCAAAGCTCGCGCGGGCGATGAGGTTACCGTTCGGCTGCGCCTTAAGATTCGCCGGACTGAGGTTGCGCTTGTATCCCCACCCTCCGCCCCAGTCCGTAAGGATTCCGGGTGTGCCCTCGCCGTCCAGATCGACCCATCGGAATTGAGCTCCGTCGACGCCTTCCGGAAGGTTTGTCAGGCTTGCGGGATCCGCCGTCATCACCTGCTGCTGGATCCGGGGCTGGCTGTACTCGAATTCGAGCGGCGGCAGAGAGCGGCTGGCCGATGCAGCCGCGTTGTACCCGTTTTGGGTGACGCTTGTCAGAAACGTGTAGATCGGATTGAGCGGATTCGTGGGTGTCTGCTGATCGGAATACAGAAAGTCGGTGGAGCGCACCAGACAATCTGCGCCCACACCGGTCTCCTGCGGGAAATTGTTGAAGTACAGAATTCTCCGGACGCGCCGATACGTGCGCAGTTCAAACGTGGAGCGGTAGTTGGAAAAAGGATCGGGACGAACGGGCCAGCCCGGCAATCTCAGAGGCGAGGGTGACTGCGCTCCGTGATCGCCGTAATCCAGCACGGTTTTGAACAGCCATTCCGCTGGCAACGGGGTCTCCGGACCGGTCTCGCTCCACACGGGAAGGTACGGTTGGGTATTGCCGTAGTAGACCGACGATAGATACCTCTGGGTGGCGCGGTCGGCGCTGCTACGGTTGGCTTCGTTCGCTTGGCCCTGGGAGATCCCCTGATTGTCTTCCGCGACGTAATGGTAAACAGCGACGTTGCCTTTGTCGTCCCAGCTTCGGCAAGCCCTCCAGGAGAAGATTTTCTTGGGATCGGCCGGGCTAGTGACAGAACTTAGATTGTCGTATCCGTACAGCGTGGTGACGTTGGATTTGGAAATGCTCCGCCAATGACTGAGCCCAGTCGCCACATTCACCCAACGCTCGATGCGGGAGAACAGGCCTTCGATACGCGGACGGTAGGTGTGAATCTGGTACCCGACGCCGCAGACGGTTCTCGAAAACTGTACCCTGGCGCCCCTGCCATCGAGAATCGGAACCAGATCTTCCGCGCCCGAGAGCACGAACACGTCAGATTCGCCCGCGTCGCGATATTGGGGCAGTCCCTTATCCGTTTTGCGCGTCACCCCAGGTAAGGACAGCTTCCAGCCGAACCCGAACGGCCCGTTGCCCGCGCCCGAGTCGTAACTCAGCTCCAACGAGGGAGTGAATCCAGAACGTCCCGGAGTCAATGCGAGCGGTATGGAGATGCCGGCGGTGCCTGTGACCGCGCTGACCGAAAATTTCTCCCCGATACCACGAACCGCTCCGCCGCCGTGCGGGAGCGCAATGCGCGGAAGGGGATCAGAGATTTTCGATGAGTTCTTGGCCTGCTGATCGCCAACGCCATACCCCGGCTGGCCCTGCGCTGGTGACGGTTGACCTTCTGTTGGCGTTCGGGGATGGCCGGATTTCTTTGGTTGGCGCGCACCTCTTTGGCTGGACTCGCCAGGAGTCATCCGCGGTTCCTCCGATCCGCTTTGTTCGCATCAGAACAAACGATAAAGAGTTTTCGTGAACGCGTCTGTGCGTTAGTTCACTGATATAGTGGCGCGGCGTAAATAAAGCAACATCTGTCGGCGAGTCATTCGATTTTGGCACTCTGGCACTGCCGGCGACGATGGTCGGACGTTTCTGATCGGAGGCGGTGCACCGCCTTTGGGAACGTCTGAATCCGATGATGCGATCAAGAGGCGCCCAAGTTGACGCACGACCTGCCGCTCCTCGGCGGCAGCCCGGCTTCCGGAATGTGACTGTCAGAGTCGCACCTGATCACGCTGTTTCGTACCGGGCGCTTTAGGGCCGGCTCGTTGTCGGGAAATCCCCTTGCCGCGAGCGATGAGTTAAGGATAGAGATGGAGGCACGGTTAGGCAGCCGGTTTGTCCCGGCGATCGACTTCGGCCATGATTTCCTGAATGGTTGCACCTTCGAGCCATCGGTGACGGTCACGCGTGTAGTCTCCAGTTCCGGGTCGATACAGGCGGAGTGTTGCCTACATGCGGTCGAACACTATTTTGAACCTGTCTCCGCCGGTGGCGGGGCGCCGGTTTCGGTGAGTGTCTTGCCGTCCGCGGAGACTGTGTAGGTGGCTGTGAAGAAGGTCTTGCCGTCCTTCTTGACCGTAAGGTCGAGCGATCGGCCGGAGGCCTTCACAGCGCTGGTGAAGCCCGGCGGTAGCATCGGTCCGGTGCAGGGGTAGTCCCTGCCATCCATTTTGCTTGCGCAGGTCATCCCCTGATCAAGGTCCTTGAAGGTCAAGCCGTCGCTGCCGGAGGCAGTCATTTCAATTATGCCCCCGCCACCGGACACTTTCTTAGTCTGCCATTTGCCCGCGAGCCCAGGGGCCACCCGAAGCACGCGAGTAGACGGTGGTGCTGTCGATCAAGCCGCCATCGAGCTTCATCTCTTTGTTGCTGTCGGTGAGAGTCTTGCCGTCGGCTGACAACTTGAGCGTATCCCTCGCCGTCACCTTGCCGTTCGCCTTCGAGACGCTCTCCCAAGTGTTGTTGCCCACCTCCTTCCACGCCACGGTTCCTCCCATGCCGTCAGGACATTCGTTGCCGTCCATCTTAAACTTGGCGGTAACTCCGAACGCCGTTGTCTGCCACTCGCCGCTGGGCAGACTCTCGATAGTGAACGCTGTGAGGCCGAAATCGCTCTTGGCCAGGTTCGTCTTCCATTTCCCCAGAAACGGCAGGTCGGCGGCGAGCGCGACCGCAGCCAGCGCGCAAAGCAGGATCGGTAGTTTCTTCATGGTCGGAGCCCCCTTTCTTGAAGAGAGTGTGTCATTAGATGCAGGAAAATGCAAGATGTCCGATCAGGGCACGATGGCATCCCCGTGCGGTAATCCCGCTCTCACAAAGTCAATGAAGGCCAAGTGGCCGTTTCACCGAGCCGGGATTCATTCTCTGCGAAAAGGATCGGACATTCAATGAGCTTTCGATCTGAAGGTTTTTCTGACCATGGGCTACGGCAGAAAGAAGAGGGCAGAATACGGCGAGAACGCCTTGATCTTCTCGCTGGGTGATCCGGCCGACGCAGTTTTCCCCATTCATACCATGTCGGGCGGAACAGGCAGCGCAGGAAAAGGCGGCGAAAGAAAAGCAGTAGAGGGCCGCTTGTTATACTTGAGTTTCCCGTGTTCCATTCCATTGAAAAGCAAGTTGCCGGCGCGTTCCATGCGCATATCCAGATCCGTTACGGCATCGATCTGGCAATCACCGTGGAGCAGCCGCGTCAGAGTGAATTTGGCGAAATGGCCGTTCCCGCGGCATTTCAGCTCGCCAAGCAGTTGCGCCAGGCGCCGAAGAAGATCGCCGCGGAGCTGGTGGAAGAGATCGGCTCCATCGATGGCGTGGCCTCGATGGAGGTGGCCGGCAACGGGTACATCAACATCCGCCTGGATCGCGGCGCGTATGCGGCACTGCTGCGCGCTGAGGGCGAAGGCGGCGAAGGCTCGGGCGAGAAGATCATAGTCGAGCACACCAACATCAATCCGAACAAGGCTGCGCATATCGGGCACCTGCGCAATGCCACACTGGGCGACACGTTCGTGCGCATGCTGCGCGCGCGCGGCCACCAGGTGGAGGTGCAGAACTATATCGACAACACGGGCGTGCAGGTGGCCGATGTCGTCGTGGGCTTCCACTATCTGGAGCACAAGACGCCGGCCGATGTGCGGGCTATGCTGGCCGACCCCGCGGTGAGGTTCGATTATTATTGCTGGGACCTGTACGCGCACACGTCGAGCTACTACAAGGACCATCCCGAGTCGATGGCATGGCGTAGCGCGACACTGCACGCGATCGAGAGCGGCGAGGGTGAGGTGGCGGAACTGGCGCACCTGGTGGCCGACGCCATCGTGGAGGCGCATCTCGCGACCATGCTGCGGCTGGGCGTGGAGTACGACGTGCTGCCGCGCGAGAGCGAGATTTTGCACCTGCAGTTCTGGGCGGCGGCGTTCGAGCTGCTGAAACAGAAGAAGGCCATCTACTTTGAAACCGAAGGCAAGCTGGCGGGATGCTGGGTGATGCCGGGCCTCTCGGAAGAGGGCAAGGTGATTGTGCGGTCGGACGGCACGGTGGTGTATACCGGCAAGGACATCGCTTACCAGCTTTGGAAATTCGGCCTGCTGGGCAGGGATTTTTATTACCAACCGATCCACACGTATGCCGACGGCCGCGTGCTGTGGGTATCGACCGACGATCCGGGCGCGCCGGCGGACCGTCAATTCGGGCATGGCACGCGGGTGTATAACGTGATCGACACGCGCCAGTCGTACTTGCAGGATGTGGTGGTGGCGGGACTGCGGGCGCTGGGGTACAACGAGCAGGCCGACCACTCGGTGCACTTCAATTACGAGATGGTGGCGCTTTCGCCGCGGTGCTGCGCGGACCTAGGCATTCCGCTCTCTGAAGAAGATCGCAAGCGGCCGTACGTGGAAGTGTCGGGGCGCAAGGGGCTGGGCGTAAAGGCCGACGATTTGATGGACAGCTTGATCGCGAAGGCGCTGGACGAAGTGAAATCGCGGCACCCAGACGACCCGGAGGAGGCGAACCGGCGTGTGGCTACGCAGATTGCGATTGCGGCGCTGCGATATTTCCTGTTGAAGTACACGCGGAATACGGTGATCGCGTTCGATCTGCAGGAGGCGCTGGCGTTTGTGGGCGAAACCGGACCGTATGTGCAGTACACAGCGGTGCGGGCGTCGCGCGTGCTCGGGAAACTGGCGGAGCGCGGCGAGGTGCTGCCCGATTTCCAGGCGGAGCTGAGTGCGGAGGCCATGGCACGGCAGTTGCAGAGCGAGGATTTCTGGCAGATGCTGCTGGCAGCGTCGAAGGCGGATGCGGCAGTGGAGACCGCAGTGGCGGCGGGCGAGCCGGCTCATGTGGCGCGGTACGCATTCCAGTTGGCACAGACGTTCAGCAACTTCTACGAGAAGTTTCCGATCATTCATGAGGAGAATCGGGAGAAGAAGGTTTTTCTGCTTTGGATGACGGATTTCTTTCGACGGCAGTTGGAGCGGACGGCTGGGATTTTGGGGATTGAGATTCCGGCGTATATGTAGGGTTTAACTGGACGCGGATTAAAGGCCCCGGCGGTATCGGAGCACTTCGATCAGAAAGGCGTCACGGCAGGCTTTGACCTGGTCTGCGCTCTTGACGGACCAGTCATAGAAGCCTTTGCCTGTGCGGGCTCCCAGATCGCCTCGGCGAACCATCTCTCGCATCAGCTCAGGCGCTCTTGGCTGGTTGTAGAGATCGGGCACCACGTAATCCATGACCGAGGTTCCCAGATCGAGCCCGGCCACGTCCTGATGCTCGAGAATGCCGTAGGCCGGCATGCGGAGGCCTAATCCGTTCTTGGCGACGGTGTCGACGGCTTCGGCGTCGGCGATGCCCTCTGCGACGATGTTGGCGGCTTCGCGCACCAGCGCCATCTGGAGACGGTTGCCGAGTTGGCCGCGGCGGTCCTTTTTCACTACGACGGGCGCCTTGCCGCAGGCGACCAGATACGCCCGGACGCTCTCCACAGCATCTTCGGTAGTTCGCTCTCCTTTCACGATTTCGACCAGCGGCATCAGGTGCGGAGGATTCCAGAAATGAGTGGTCAGAACGCGCTCGGGGTGGGCGCAGAGGGACGCGATCGCTGTGATGCTGAGGCATGAAGTATTGGAGGCAAGCACGGCTCCGGGGCGCGCGATGGCGTCCATTCGCGCGAAGAGTTGCTGCTTGAGTTCCATCTTCTCGGGGTGGGATTCGATCACCAGATCGGCAGTGGCGGTGGCCGCGTCGAAGTCGGATGTTCCTTGAAGGAAGGCCAATGCAGCTTCGATTTCGGCTGCACCCGCGAGTTCATTTCGCGCCAACAAATCGCCGAGCGCACGGGCTTTGGCAATTCCGTTTGCGGCGCCTTCGGCGGTGCGGCTGACGAGCACGGTGCGGGCCCCACCCATGGCGAGCGTGAGGGCAATGCCGGGGCCCATCATTCCCGTGCCGAGCACCGCGGCATTCTGAAATTGAAGCATGTGCCGTTATTTTACGGCAGGCTTCGCCTCGGCAGGCTTCGGCTCCTCGGATGGGGGCTCGTCTGCCGGCTTGTTATCCAGGTACTGCACAATCACCGAGACGCGGCGATTCGATGCTGCATTGGGATCTTCCGGGTGGCGCAACTGGCGGTCGGCGTAGCCGCGCACCTGGCCCACCTGTTCGGAGCGCAGGCCATGCGACTGCATCAGTTTGCGGGACGAATTGGCGCGGTCGGCGGAGAGTTCCCAATTGGTATAGGAGCCATCCCCGGAAAAGGGTTTGGCGTCGGTGTGTCCTTCGATGAGCACCGTATTCTGGAGCTTGCCGAGTTCGCCGGCCAAAGTGGTCAACAGCTCCGATCCGGTTTCGGTGGGCACCGGGCGGCCGGATTCGAAGAACATACCGGCCTCGGTTTCAATCAACTCGATGCGCAGACCGTCGGAGGTGACGGTGATTTCCACGTGGTCTTTGAGGGCGCGGAAGTTGGGCACAGTCTTGAGCGCTTCCTGGATTTTTTCGCGCAGCTTCGCCATGTCCTGTCTCGGAATCTCGATGGAATTGCCGACTCCGGCGGCCGCAGTGCCCATCTGCTTGCCGGGACCCGAGGGATTGTTGAAATAGGCGCTGACGGCTTGCTGTACTTCCTTGTCCGCGCTCATGAGCCACAGCACGATGAACAGCGCCATCATGGCGGTCACAAAGTCGGCGTAGGCCACTTTCCAGGCGCCGCCATGGTGGCCTCCTCCGGAGACCTTCTTGCGGCGGATGACGATTATGGGCGCGACCGGCTTTGGCGGCGGGGGCGGAGCATCGGATTCAGGGGCCATAGTTATGCCGCCTTGGAGGCCACTTTACCGCCTCCGCGACAGGCGGCTTCCATTTCCTGGAAGGTGGGACGAACGGTTGTGGGGATGGAGCGGCGAGCCAGTTCCACCGCCATCATGGGGCTCAGCCCTTTCACGAAGGCTAGTGCGGACATGCGCAGGAAACCGAAATAGTTGCCCTCGTCTTCCGACTGTTTCCCCATGGCCGCTGCCAGAGGGCTGAAGACTCCATAGCAGAGCAAAATCCCGAGGAAGGTTCCAACCAGGGCCGCGGCCACGCGGTGTCCAATCTCTTCCTTGGGGCCGCCCAGTGCGCCCATGGTGATGACCACTCCGAGAACGGCGGCCACAATACCCAGGCCTGGCAACGCATCTGCCATGGTAGTGAGGGCCGCAATTGGCTCGTGGGCTTCGCGATGGTGCACTTCGAGATCGACTTCCATCATCATGTCGATATCGAGCGGTTCGACGCCACCAGAGAGCACCATGCGCAGGGTGTCGCACAGGAAATACATGGCGTGATGCGATTTCAAGAACTTGGGATACTTCGAAAACACCGGACTCTTCGACGGATTGTCCACATCTTCTTCGAGCTTGGCGGTGCCCGCTTTGCGCGCATGAGTGAAGAGCTCATAAAGCATCTTGAGATTTTCGGCGTAAAAAGGCTTATTGTACGGGCTGCCGCCTAAGATACCGGCCATGCCCTTCCCGATGCGAATCAGAACCGGCAGAGGGTTGGCGATAAGGACCGTTCCAATCGCCGCGCCAAGTATGATTATCAACTCGGCTGGCTGGAACAGCACCAGGAGCTTGCCATGTTCCATCAAATAGCCGCCGACGATAGCTCCGATAACGATGAGTAGTCCAAGAATGGAGATCATGTGTGGTCAGAACATTCACGAGTCTTATCGACGGTTCGGCGGGGGAACTTTAGAGAAGGAAAACTACTTGGCGGGCGGCAGCAACTGGCTCACCTGGCTCGTTCGCCGACGTCTCGGAGAGCGCCTACAGCGGCTAGCGCCGGGTTCACCGCCAGCACGCGGACGCGCATGGAATGAAGCTGCTCTTGGCGCACGCGCTCTATCTCTTTGGCGATCGCCGGCAGGTCGTCAAACACCGACACATACAGGCCGGTGAGTTCGTCGAAGGCTCCCGAGGCGAGTGACAGGACCAGTTGTGCGGAGCGCTCCGCCGGCACATCGAGCTGCTCGTCGAAGAAGCGGCGATACCACGGGATCCATTCACGCCCGGCCGGCGAGAACAGCGAAGTCTCGGTCATGCTGGTGCGCACGGTTCCCGGCACAATCGAAAATATTGCGACGCCGTGCGGTTTGGTTTCGACAGCCATACACTCGGCGGCGCGCACCAGTGCCGACTTACTGGTGATGTAGCTGGAGAGATAGGCTAGCGGCGCGGCGGCGGTGACCACATTGACGATGCGCCCGCTCTTCCGCGCAACCATTCCGGGCAGCACCGCGTGGGCGCACAGCAGGGCTCCGCGCAGATTCACGTCCATGCCCTGCCACCACACTTCGGAATCGATCTCCCAGAACGGTCCGATAGGCCCGATGATGCCGGCATTGTTGACCAGCAGATCGACCGGTCCGAGCGATCGTTCGATTTCGGAGAAGGCGCAGCGCACGGCCGCGGCATCGGCGACATCCACTGGAAAACTTAGGGCGCGCCCGCCGGCATTGCGCACCAGCGCCACGGTTTCGGCCAGTTCATCGGCCGACCGTGCCAGCACTGCCACCGCGACGCCAGCGGCTGCGAGCGTCTGCGCGTAGACGCGTCCCAATCCACGTCCGCCGCCGGTGATAACGGCCACTTGTCCCTCAAGGCTCATGATTCATTATCGTGCGGGAAGAACGTGCACCTGGGCGGCGGCCTGGCCGTTGGCGGCGAGGGTCACCGGTTCGCCTTTGCTTTCCACGTCCTTCAGAAAATCGGGATCGAACCAGCTATTGCGCTCCAAATCTTCCCAGGCGAACACCTTGTAGTCGCCGGGGCGGATGTTCTCGAAACGGTAGCGGCCATTCTGGTCGGTGGTGGTCTCGTGGAAGGAGTCGGACCGCGAGCGAAGCTTGGGTTCTGCGACCAGGAGGACGGTGACGCCGGCGGCAGGCTTGTCGTCCTTGTCCAGAGCCACGCCACTCACCTGGCCGCCTTCGGGCGCCAGCACAATTTCGAATCGCCGGCTTGGCTCCATCGACAATGTTCAGGCCGTCGCCGAACACATCCACACCATCGGCACGAATACTTTTGACGATCATCTTCCCATTCCCGGCATATACGTTGTAGTGACCCGGATAGAGGCCGGTGGCGAACGTTTGGTTCTGCGTATTAACGGGAGTGCGAACTTCGCCGGACCCCTCCGGACTCATGAAAGCCACGGTCCCGTCCATCATGTTACCCGTGAACAGCATGGAGAAGCCGCCACTGTCATCGGTCAGGACACTTTCAGGCTGTTCGGGCGTTGGGGCAGGGGTCGCTGCCCCCGTTTTTTTCGGATCCGGTTTCTCGATGGTGACGTGGCCGGTCACTTCGGAGCCGCTGCCGACTGTGACGCGCACTCCGGTCATGTCGCCATCCACTGCGAGGGGAGCGCGTCCTTTGTACTGGCGCTCGAAGAAATTGATCGTGAAGGCGCCCGCCGATTCAGATCTGGACGGAGGCGGATTGGCAAAGGCCACCAGGGTATACGAGCCTGGGGGAACGCCGCGGATCTCGAAATCCTCTTTGTTGCTGTTTCGCTGTCCTGAGAGGCGGGTACCCAGAATGGCAAATCCCGAGGAGGGCTCCAACCCAACCGAGGTCACGGTCAGTCCGGAGGCCGCTGTGGCATGCACCGACACGCGGAAGACGCGGCTGCGCACCATCGGAATATCGATGCCGGTGACGTGGGCGCCGGATGCCAGGTCAACGGTGCGCGCGGCTGCTTGATCGATCACGCCGGGATACAGCGTCGGGAGCAGGACGGCGGGCGGCGCGGCCGATTTCGGGGAGTGGTCGACGGGCGCCTGGTTGCCGTCATCGCGCGGCTCGGCGCGAATGAAGTACTTGCCTGGCTCCCGATCGGCCATGCGGTATTGGCCCAGATCGTCGGTCACGGTGTGGTCGTCTTCGGCTATGGTGCGGCGGCTAGTTTCGTCGAAGGTTTGGCGGAAAAGTTTGACGGTAACGCCGGCCATCGGTTCGCCATCCGTGTCGCGCACGGCCCCGGCGATCACGCCGTACGGGAACATTCTGAGCTGGAGATCCTTCATCTCCTGTCTGCCTTCGAGAGTGATTGACGTGCCGATGCTACCGGGCCGCCGTGCGCCGAAGTAGGTCTCGAGAAAGCCGTTGCGCCTGCCTTTCAGGCGATACTGGCCGGGCGGAAGATCCACCAGCTTGAAGTTACCATCGGCGTCGGTGGTGGTGGAAGCGAGCGGGGCATTGTGGGGATCGATGCGCTCGGCGACCAATTCCACTTTGCGCAGGGGCGCGCCGGTGGCGGAGTTGACAACGCTGCCTGAGAGGGTGCAGGTTGCCGGGGGCTGGTCTTGGGCGGCGAATAGGAACGCCAGCATCAGGACTCGCATGTCGATACGATACAACAACGGGGACTACAAAAAGCCAACGCGACAGGCGACAAAAGGCGATTCGCCTATCCTACTCGCCCAATTCGATGGTTCGGACAGTTAGGGGAACTCGGCAGACCGGGAGTCGGGGGTATGCGCCGGCAAAAAGTGGTCAGGCAGCCTTTTCCGCCATCGGAGATCGAGCGCCCTCGCTGGTCTTCGCGGAAAACGTGCAGCCCCATTTTCCGGGTGTGGGCTCACCGTCGACCCACCTAGCCCAGCTCTAGGGTTCGGACGGTGGGGTCAGGTTGGTCTTCGTAGATGAGGACGCTGTAGATGTCTCGCTCTCGCTCTTCGAGCCTTGCCAGGCCCCACAGCGCCGCAATCAACAGGGCGTAGAACGCCACCAGCCCTACGGGATTTTGGATCATCTTGTCTTCAAACCTTCCCATGAGCCAGCTATAGCAGAAGAAGCCGATGAAGTAGATGAGCGCCATGCCTGCCAGGCTGGTCTTGCCCGGGAAATAGGAACACGTGAACGGGATCTTGCGGAACCACACCAGCAACAGGTTGAGGAGCAGAAGCGAGAGCAGCAGCGCGAAACTCAAGTGGACCGCGGCCAACAGCCAGCCGCGGAAGTAGAGTTCGAACGGCGCGAGCAGAGCGAAGGTCGGTATCAGCCCGAGCACCACAATCCACTTGCGAGATGCGCGGATGTGCTGCACACAACTCTCGGTTTCGCACATCTGGAAGATCCAATTGGCACGCAGCTCGGCGGGAAAATTGAATGCCGCGCGCAATCCCGTGACGGCAAAGAAGGAGAATGTCAACGGAATGACCAGTAAGCCGGCGGAGACGAACGAAACCAGCGGGTCTCCCGGCTGCTCCGCGATCCGCACGATGCTGGGAAGCGCCATTGCGCACGCGATGCCGGCATACGTCGCCAGAAAGAGCCGCTGACGGGCGTTGCGCAGGATGGTGTTGCTGATGACGTGAAAGGTGGCACGCTCGAGCGGATGTAGCAGGAGTCTGCGGTTGGCCAGGCGCTCCAGGCGGGTGCGAACAAAGCCAGGTCCGCCGAATCCGCTCTCCACGCTTTCCACGATGCGGCGTGCGTGACGCCGGTAGCCAGCCAGATAGGTGACGACGAACGCTGCGGCGGCGATCCCGAGCGCCTGTTGGGCACGCACGGCCATGGGGTGGAACATGGCGCCGCCGGGATGCCCAGGCAGCAGATCGACGTACAGTCCGAGAAACCAGAAGGGCGGGAACCAGCGGACTAGCGCGCTGTCGCGCTCCAGAAGCGGCAGCAGCGACGCGCAGATGAGCGGCGTCAGGAAGAGCACGACGATCACGATCGCCATTGCCGCCATCTGCACCCAGGGCGAGATGCGCCGAAACGCGCGGCCCGTGAGCACGTTGATCATAACGCCCTGAATGGATGCGAAGGCGAGGGCGATGAAGATACCGCCCGAGACGACGGCTGTCACATGCGCCCGCAGGATGGCGGAAAGAAGCGGGGCGGGACCGGTGACCAGCGGAAACAGGAGCACGCCGAGGAAGTTCGAATCGACGACGAACAGCGCGAGAAATGCGATCAACGCCACCACTTTCCCGACGAAGATGGAATTCGAGGGCAGCGGCAGGGGCGTGAGGATCAGGTAATCCTTGCGGTCGGGAAACAGGGCGTCCCACTCGAAGACCATCACCAGGCCCATGACCACCATGGAGTAGAGAACGAAAAAGTAGCAGTTGGCCAGCAGTGCCCCGCCGTGCGCCAGCAGGTGGTCGAAGCGCAGTGACATGGGCAGCAGCGAGAATGCGACGAACATCCCCGGGACGGCCACCAGCCCCAGCGCCTGCACCACATTGGTGCGCATGTCGCCTTCCTGCGAGACGATTTCGTTGTCGAAAAATCGGCCCAGGAAATGCCCGACCAATAAGGTGAATGCGGAGCGCATCAAGCCTCCTGCATGACGGCGACGATCTCTCGGGCGGAAGCGCCCACGTCTTCCTGCTTGGCGAGTTGGCGAAAGATCATCTCCAGCGAGGGCAGGTTCATGAGGTCGCGCAGGCGGCCCACTTCGTCGTTGGCGACGATCTTGCCTTGATAGAGCATGATCACGCGCGAGCACACCTTCTCGGTGACTTCGAGCACGTGCGAGATGTAAAGAATGGTCTTGCCGTGGCGCGCCAGTTCGGCAATCAGCTCGTGCAACAGCAGCGCCGAAGTGATGTCGAGCCCCGAGAGCGGTTCGTCGAGGATGAGCAATTCGGGGTCGTGCAGCAGGGCGCCGGCAATGAGGGCGCGCTGCTTCATGCCTTTCGAGTAAGACGAGATGGGCGAGTGCCGGTGCTCATGCAGCCACAGCAGGCGCAGCAACTCGTTAGCCTTGCGCTCCACAAGATGCTCGGGCAGTTGGCGGAGGCGACCGATCAGTTGCAGGTGTTCGAGGCCGGTAAGGTGCGGATAGACATACGCTTCCTCGGGCACATAGCCCAGCGTGCGTTTGAAACCGATGAGGTCGTGGCGGATGTCGTTGCCGTGCCACAGAATCTGTCCGGAACTGGCAGGGAGCAGGCCGGTGAGCATTTTGACCGTGGTGGATTTGCCGGAGCCGTTCGGGCCCAGGTAGCCCGTGACGATGCCGGGATGGACGGTGAAGGTGACGTGATCCACCACGGCGCGATGCCGATACTTCTTGGTAAGCCCGCGGACATCGAGCATGAAAGCTTGGACACCGGAGCGCGGGAAAGGTTCCGGGCACAAGTGTCCTATCACGCCGCGGTGCTGATGTTACAAGCTCAAGCCGGCAAGGTGCTGGTGCAGAAGGCGCAGCGCCTCGCCGCAATGGGGATTTCGCTCAGGCACTCCGGACACTTCTTCGTGGTGGGATCGGGCGGAACTTCGCCGCGATTGATGCGCGCCATCAGCGCATTCATCGGCGCCACCACCAGGAAATAAATTGTTGCCGCCACCATCAAGAACGCGATTAACGCGTTCACGAAATCGCCAATCGGGAACTTACTGCCATTCACCGTGAAGATCAGCGCCGAAAAATCGGGTTTGCCTCCAATCGCCGCGATCAGCGGAGTGATCAGGTCCTTGACCAGGGCCGCCACCACGGTGCCGAACGCACCGCCGACCACCACTGCCACTGCGAGGTCAATCACGTTACCGCGCAGCAGGAATTGCTTGAAGCCTTTTAACATGCGCCCCCCTGATGATTTAAGAATTTACCCAGCCGGTCCATGGCCGGCTCCAGGATCGACCGCTCGGCAGCATAGCAGATTCGCACCGAGCCTTCACCACCGGCGCCAAAAGCAACACCCGGCGCCAGCCCTACCTTGGTTTCTTCCAACAGGCGTTTGCAAAAACGGAACGAGTCCTTCAGACCCTCGATGCGAGGGAAGAGGTAGAACGCGCCGTCAGGCTTCGGCACGGTAATGCCGTTCATGCCCGCCAGCGCTTTGAGGCACAGATCGCGATTCTCCTTGAGCCGCTCCAGCATGCGCAAAAGCTCGTCCTCGCCCTCCGCGAGAGCTGTCTCACCGGCCTTCTGCGTGAAGGTGGGCGCATGCGAGACGACAAACTCATTCAACTGCGTGGCCTTCGACGTGAGATCGCGGCGCGCAATCAGATAGCCGAGGCGCCATCCAGTCATGCAGTAGCTCTTGGAAAACGAGTGCACCACCATGACCGCATCTTCGCGCGTGGCCTTCTTGAGGATGGAGGGCACGGGCGTGCCGAGTTTGGGACTCGCATAATAGAGGCGGTCGTAGACTTCGTCGGCCACGAGCCAGAGGTTGTGGCGGCGGGCGAAATCGAGGAGCCCTTGCTGCTCCTCGTCGGTGGCGACCCAGCCCAGCGGGTTGGATGGCGAGGTGTACAGCAGCATGCGGGTGTGGGGTGTGACAGCGGCTTCGAGCGCGTCGAAATCCACGCGGTAGCGCGAGCCGCACAGAGGGTGGGGAATTTGCTTGACCACGGCGTTCGCCATGGTGACGATGGAACTGCCGTTGGGCCATGCCGGCGTCAGCACCAGCGCTTCGTCGCCGGGGTCGAGCACGCAGCGAATGCCGAGGTTGAGCGCCTGAACTCCGGACGCCGTGACCACGATCTCACCGGCCGGGTCGAGCTCCACGCCTTGCAGCTTGCGGTAATGTTCGGCGATGGCGCGGCGGGTGGAGGGCAGACCGGCATTCGCGGTGTAGAAGGTGAAGCCATCCTGCATGGCGCGCACCGCGGCCTGCTTGATGTATTCGGGGGTGGGCAGGTTCGATTCGCCGAAGTACAGCCGCAGCACGCCTTCCATCGACATCGCGATTTCCGCCAGCTCGCGGATTCGGGAATGCGGGACGTTTTCGACGGAGGATGCGACATGGGACATGTTTGCTATTCTCGCACTCATGGCCCAACTGTTTCGAACCGCCGGCATCACGGACGAGTTTTCCCCGGAACTCGATGTCGCCCTGCGCTCTATGGCAGAGGTGGGGATGACTGGCGCCGAGTTGCGCGTGGTGTTCGGCAAGAACATCGCGGACTTGACGGATGAGGAACTGGATCGCGCGATTGCGATGGTGCGCGGCGCTGGAATGGAGATTATCTCGATCGCCTCGCCGCTGCTGAAATGCACGCTGCCCGATGCTCCGGATGTGGACGCGCGCTTCCAGCAGGATTCCTTTGCAGCAGTGCACCGTTTCGAAGATCAGCCGCGGCTTACGGCGCGCGTGTTCGAGATCGCCAGCCGCACCGGCGCGAAGATTGTGCGCGTCTTCTCTTATTGGCGAACGGTACGCCCGGAGGCCTGCTTCGACCGCGTGGTGGACGCGTTGGGACGGCTCGCAGAGCAAGCGGCGGGCCACGGCGTGACTATCGGGATAGAGAACGAGCACGCGTGCAATGTGGCTACCGGCGCGGAAACGGCGCGGGTTCTGGCGGCTCTGGACCATCCCAATCTAAAGGTGGTTTGGGACCCGGCCAACGCTTTGGTGTCCGGCGAAAATCCTTTTCCGGAAGGGTATGGCCACGTGCCCATCTCGCGCATTGTTCACGTGCATGCCAAGGATTGCCGGGTACACGACCACAAGCCGGAATTCGGCCCACTCGGCGAGATGGGGATCGATTGGCGCGGCCAGGTGGCGGCGCTGGTTCGCGACGGGTATGCGGGGTGGATCAGCCTGGAGACCCACTGGCCTGGTCCAGGCAGCGACAAGCATCAGGCCAGTATGATCTGCGGACGCAATCTGCGCGAATTGGTGACAGCGTAAGGGACGCTACTTCTTCTTCTCCTGATTCCACAACTGGCGGGAAAGGACCCGGCCGCAGAACGGGCAATAATTGACCCCTACGAACTGGTGGCGATCGTCCCCGAAGACCAGGAAGAACTCGGTGTCGATTTCGGTGATGATGGTGCCGTTGGAAAGCTGGTAAGGCTGGGCGTTGCGGGCCAGGTCGCGGTCGATCAGCTTTTCGAACTCCGTGCAGCAGGTCATTGAATGGTGCTGGCCCCTTCGACGCCGAGGTCGGACGGGATGACGTTCTGGTTGACGTGGCGGTCCAGATTGATCACGTAGGTCTCGGGCGCTTCAATCAATATCGGCGAATGAGTGGCGCAGATGATGCGGAAATTCTTCTTTTCCACCAGTTCCATCAACATTTTGAGGATGCGGCGTTGGTTCGAGGTGGAGAGGGCCATTTCCGGCTCGTCGAGGAGCAGAATGGTGCCATCCGGAAGCTTGGGAAAGGTTTCCTTGAACATGGAGAGCATCACCTGTCCGTGGCTGGCCATCTTCAGAAACTCCAGCATTTCGGGCTGATCCTGGAATATTTCGAGCTGCATGCGCGGATTGTGCTGCTCGGCATCGAAGAGGAACGACTGGCCGATCTTCACTTCGCGCGGATCCAGCCGGTAGACGTAGTTCTCCACTTTTTCGCCACGCAAGGCGTAGTGAATGGAGTGGAGCAGGGTGGATTTGCCGGACCCGTTCTCGCCTTGCAGCATGACGAGCGGGTGGGAGAGATCCACAATCATCGGCATGTGGAAATTCAGCGAGGTGAATACGGGATGGCCCAGAATCTTGAGGTACATAGAGAAATCCAGGATAACAGGCGCTTCGCCGCGACGGCGTAAACCCGGGAGGCAACTCCCAGCCCGCGCCTTTCAAGTCCGTGATAAAATGAAGCTTTCCAACACCTGAGGTTTTCGTGTCGAGAATCACCCGAAAAGAGCTAAAGTCCGACAAGTTCGCCCTTGCGGTCGAACACACAGTCCCTTTTTTTGAAGAACACCGCGAAGAGGTTATCCGCTATGGCGGGATCGCATTGGCCGCCGTGGCTTTGATCGTCGGCTTCGCGATTTATCGCGGCCACCAGCACACCGCCAGGCAGGAAGCGCTTGGCCAGGCGATCAAGGTGCAAGAGGCCCCGGCTGGCGGTATGTCGGGCAACGGCGGATTGGCTTTCCCCACCCAGGAAGCCAAAGACGTGGAGGCGACCCGGGTATTTTCCGACCTGGCCAGCAAGTACTCCGGCAGCGACGAAGCGATGATCGCGGGATACTACCTGGGCGCCATCAAGGCCGACCAGGGAAAGCTGGCGGAAGCGGAGAAAGATTTCCAGCAAGTGGCCCAAAAAGGCGACGACCAGTACTCGTCTCTGGCCAAGTTGTCGCTCGCTCAGATCTACTTTTCCGATGGGCGCAATCAGCAGGGGGAGGCGACTTTAAGGGATTTGATGGCGCATCCCACGCCGTTCGTCTCTAAGGACCAGGCGACCCTGATGCTGGCCAAGTACCTGATTAAGGGGAACCCCATCGAAGCCCGTAAGCTGTTGGATCCCCTGCGGACCGTGCCGGGCAGCGTGGGACAGTTAGCCCTGACCATGTACGGCGAACTCCCGCCGAAATAGCGGGGCATCCTTGATGCTGTCGCACCTGCGGTTTCCGGTGGAGCAGAGTCGCGGGCGGCAATACCCGGAGCCGGAACATCCTTATCGCACCGCCTTCGAACGCGATCGCGACCGGGTGGTGCATTCCCGTGCGTTTCGCCGCCTGGAGGCGAAAACACAGGTGTTCACTCCCGGGATTTCGGACCACTTCCGCAATCGTCTCACCCACACAATCGAAGTGGCGCAGATCGCGCGGACCCTGGCGCACGCCTTGCAATTGGACGAAACCTTGACCGAGGCGTTGGCCCTAGCCCACGACATCGGCCATCCACCCTTCGCTCACGCTGGCGAAGAGGAACTCAATCGCCAGATGGAGCGCTTCGGTGAAGGCTTCGACCACAACCTGCATGCGCTGCGCATCGTGGAAAGCTTCGAGCAGCGATACGCGCGCTTCCCCGGCCTCAATCTGACATTCGAGGTTCGCGAGGGCATGGTCAAACACTCGCGCGATTTCGGCCCAGGTGAAAAAGCCGAATTCGACCCCTACCTGCCCGGGCTGCGGCCGCCGCTCGAAGCCCAGTTGATCGACCTGGCTGATGAGGTAGCCTACAACACGGCCGACCTGGACGATGCATTCTCGGCCGGCATGATCGCCGCGGAGGACGTAGCCGAATTCGTGCCGCAATACCGCGCCATCCACGAAGCCACCGAAACCCAGTTTCCCGGCGCCACGGCCCGTGAGCGGTTTCACGAAAGCCTGCGCCAGTTGGTGGACACCCTGGTGTCGAGCCTGATCGAGGGCACGGTGGCGAGCGCGCGGCAATCGGGAGCGTCGAATGTGGAGGATGTGCGAGCCTACCGGCGCCGGCTGGCGGCGTTTACGCCCGAAGCGGCGGAGACCAGCCGCGCGTTGAAGCGCTTTCTGTTCGAGCAGGTTTATGCCTCGCCTGCGCTGGGCACCGACCGTCAGCGGTCAGTCGAGATGATCGGCGAACTGTTCCAGTATTTTCTGGATGATCCCGGCCGATTGCCCGAACCCTATAGCCGACAGGCGCTGGATGAGCCCGCCCATCGCGTGGTATGCGACTACATCGCGGGTATGACCGACGTCTTTTTCCACCGAACGTACGACCAGACGCTCGGGCTCACTCTTCGGCAACCGTGAGATTCGTCAATTCGGCCTCCCGCACGCCATAAAGGCGCAAAAGGTGCCGCCGGATCTCTTCCCCGATTCTCTCCGGACTTTCGTCCCGGCCGTGCTCCAACTCCACTTTGAAAAACAGATTCGTTCGCATTCGACGGCGCCATTCTCCCTACCTTCTATACTAAGAGAATGGCATGCGCGATCTGCGAGACCCGCCGTCCCCGGCGATTCTGCCCCGGAGTGCGCGCGGATATCTGTTCGCTTTGCTGCGGCGCCGAGCGGGAAGTCTCGGTGAGCTGCCCGCTGGAATGCGAGTACCTGGGAGAGGCGCGCAAGCACGAGAAGCCCGCTGAGTTGGACGAGACTCAGGTTCCCAACCGCGATATCAAGGTGAGCGAGCGCTTTCTCGAAGAACACCAGGAGTTGTTGATGTTCCTGGGCGGCGCGGTGTTCAGAGCAGCAATGGAAACCGAGGGAGCGGTCGATTACGATGTGCGGGAAGGGCTCGACGCCCTGATCCGGACCTATCGCACGCTGCAGAGCGGTGTGTACTATGAGAGCCTGCCGACGAACCCTCTGGCCGCCGCTATCTATCATGCCGTGCAGAACGGCATTGCCAACGCTCGCCGCGAGGAAACGGAACGACTGGGAATGTCCAAGACCCGCGATGCGGAGGTGCTGGGCGCGCTGGTATTTCTGCAGCGGCTGGAGTACGATCGCAACAACAGCCGCAAACGGGGACGCGCGTTTCTCGATTTCTTGCGTGGGATTTACTCCGAAGCCGCAGCGACGGTAGAAGAGGTTCCACCCACTTCGCTCATCCTTCCGTGAGCCCCCTCGGCAACGGGGGAGGGACGAACTTTCTCAATCAGGCAGGCGCGTTTCTTGCCGGCGCTCACCATCTGGGCGCGATATTTGTTGGCGCCGTTTACCTTCAGGTCAATCGAACGTTCCACCGGAAAATCGAACGTCAACAGATGACCCTCCTTGAGATCGAGCAGATCCTCGACGGTCAGAGTCTGGCCCTCAAGAACAGCTTCCAAGGTAAGAGATGACTCCCGCAGCAGCCGCAGCACTCGTGTTTGCTCATTACTGCTGGCGTGTGTCTTGCGCACTGACCATTGCTGGTCGAACTTCTGCCGCATCATCTTGATGACGATCGAAGGCATGGCGATATTCATCATGCCGACGCTTTCGCCGATGCGAACTTCCACTCCGATGGAAACCACCGCCTCGTTAGGCGCAAGGATATGTAGCAGTTGCGGCTCGGTCTCCATGCTGTCAATGGTGAAATCGACGGCGGTCACACCTTTCCAGGCTTCCCGCAGGTCGTGAAGAATGATGCGGAACAGTCCGTCCAGCAGCTTTTGTTCGATCTCCGTAATGTCGCGCTGGATTGCGGCCGAAGACTTGCCGGTGCCGCCCAGCAGCATTTCGAGAATCGGAAAGACCAGTGACGGATTCAACTCCAGCACGCCGTTGCCGTCGTATGGGCTAAGTCCGAGCGAGACCATGCAGGTAGGCGACGGCAGCCCATCCAGAAACTCGGAATAGGAAAGCTGTTCCACACTTACAAGGTTGACGGTGAGATAAGAGCGGAGATAGGCCGAGAGGCTCGAGACCAGGTTGCGCACGAACGTGTCATGCAACAAGTGGATGGCGCGGACCTGAGACTTGGGGATGCGGTCGGGGCGGCGAAAATCGAACTTGGTGGCGGGCGTCTCGCGCCGGTGATCCTGCATATTCTGGAACACCGCGTCGATTTCCTGTTGTGAAAGCTGCCGGTTCACTCTGCGTCTCCTGTGTGCATAAATCGGCAAACCACGGTAATTCTTTAGCTCCCGGACAAGTCCGCTGCGTCATTTCGGTTTGTCTTCGCCCGGCCTAATGAATCCGCTGATTCTACCGATAGATTCCTTGTAAGGAGTCCAATGGAGTCAGACGTTCTGATTGTGGATGATTCCGCTGCAATTCGAAAAATCCTGCAGCGCGTCCTGCGGCAGACGGGCATGTCGATCCGCACGATTCATGAAGCAGGCGACGGCCAGGAGGCGTTGGATCTGCTGAAGAGCCGGCCGATCAACCTGGTGTTGAGCGACATTAATATGCCCAAGATGGATGGGCTGCAACTCTTAGGCGCCATAAAGGCAGCAGCGGAGTGGCAATCCATTCCAGTCGTAATGATCACCACCGAGGGCGGAGAGTCCAAAGTGGGAGAAGCCGTCCGACTGGGCGCGGCCGGGTATGTTCGCAAGCCATTTACCGCCGATCAAATTAAGGAGAAGCTGGTTGGAATTCTGGAACCGGCGCCGACCCTATGAATCTTCAAGACTTTATTGTGAATTCGATCTGTCAATCTGTGACCCAAGTCTTCACCACCATGCTGGGCGTAGAGATTCAAACCGGCGCAGTATCGGTGGAAACCACCAGTCCGGAGGCGAATGACGGGGTCGTTTCTCTGATCGGGCTGGCGGGAACGTGGGCGGGCACCGGGAGCATTCGCTGCTCTCCAGTCCTGGCTTGCCGCATCTGTTCGCAACTGTTGATGACCGAGTCTACATCCGTCGACGAAGAAGTGCTGGATGCGGTGGCTGAACTTACCAACATGGTAGTGGGCAACGTGAAGACCGACCTGGAGAGCCAATTGGGCCCACTCGGTCTGAGTATCCCCACGGTAGTCTTCGGGAGAAACTTCAGGACCAAAAGCGCCGGCCATGCCGAGTGGATCGTGGTCCAGTTCCAGTGGGAGGATGAGCCGCTGGTCGTAAAACTGTGTCTGGCGCCAACCGAACGCACGGCAGATGGTAAGACAGCTCACATGTCCCTACATCCCATCGCACAGCCTTGTTCTGTGGATGTTTGAAAATCAATTTCGGAGAAATTATGGCTCTCACTATGCTTTCCAGCAACGAAGCAGTGTCCGCCGCGCGAAGCGACTCGCGCGCCGGCAAATATCTTACCTTCCAGCTAGCCAGCGAGGAGTTCGGCGTCGGCGTTCTGAAGGTTCGCGAAATCATGGGGATTCAGGAAATTACTGCGGTTCCGCAGACGCCCGCCCATGTCAAAGGCGTGATCAATCTGCGGGGAAAGGTGGTGCCTGTAATCGATCTGCGTCTCAAATTTGGCCTGCCGGCCGCCGAATACACGCAGCGAACCTGCATCATCGTCGCGCAATTGCAGGGTGAGTCGGGATCCATGCTGATGGGTGTGATCGTCGATGGAGTCTCGGAAGTGCTCAATCTCGCCGCGGCGGAGATTGAAGACGCGCCCGATTTTGGCGACGATGCGGCGGGCCAGTACCTGCTCGGTATGGCGAAGGTAAAGGGCAAGGTCAAGATTCTGCTTGACATCGAAAAGGTTCTATCCAACCAGGAACTCGCCGGCCTGGACAAGATTCTCCACTAGGAGTGCTAAGAAATCATGAGACGACGCGGACTTACGTTCGGGGAAAAAACTTCTATCGGCACTGGCACGCTCGCCGCCATGCTGATGCTTACCGCCTGGTATGGCTTACACACGATCGGAGTGCTGAGTGACAGCTTCGCAACCGCGGCGGGACAGACCGTCCATAAAATTCAATTGGCGAACACGCTCAACAACTCGGAAGCCGACATGGCTGTAGGGTTGCGTGGGCAGATATTATTCACGTATGCCAAAAGCACCTCTGAAGCAACATCGGCGGAACAGCTTTTTCAGGCTAGCAGCGCCAGGTTTCAAACAGCACTCGCGGAAATGCAGTCACTCATCAGCAACAATCGGGCGAAAAGCACGGTCACGCACATGACGGAGGGTATGCGGCTATGGCTCGCAGCCTATTCGGACATGAATCGCCTCTTGCAGGCCGGTCAGCCCGACGCGGCTGCGAAACTGACCGCCGAAAGGATTAAGCCACAGTACCTAGCCGTGGGTAAGGATGCCGAGGAACTTGCTCAGATTGAGGCAGAGATCCTGGAACAGCAGAAGCAGGCCGCGGAGAATCAGTTTTCGACCAGCAAGTGGCTGATGATGAGTCTGCTGGCTTTGGGTGTGTTGGCGGGCGCCGCGTCGTTTGCCATTACCCGTTCCGCAACGGGGCAGCTACGAAACTATGCGGGCGAAATGCTGGAAGGTTCACGACAGGTCTCGGCTGCCGCCGGCCAAGTTGCTTCGGCCAGTCAGTCTCTTGCCCAAGGGACTTCCGAACAGGCAGCTACGCTTGAAGAGACATCGTCGTCCACAACGGAAATTGCGGCGATCACGCGCAAGAATGCCGAGAACACCAAGTCAGTGGCGGGCTTGATGGGAGAAACGGCGCAACTGGTCACGGCAGCCAACCACAACCTCGAGGAGATGATGCAATCGATGAAAGAGATCAACGGATCGAGCGCGAAGATTTCCAAGATCATCCGGGTTATCGACGAGATCGCGTTCCAGACCAACATTTTGGCGCTAAACGCCGCAGTGGAAGCGGCGCGCGCGGGTGAAGCCGGAATGGGCTTCGCCGTAGTCGCCGACGAAGTCCGCAACCTGGCGCAGCGGAGCGCGCAAGCGGCGAAGGATACGGCCCTCCTGATTGAAGAGTCCATCACCAAATCCAACGAAGGCGGAGCCAAGCTAGACAACGTCGCCAAGTCGATCCGCCAGATTACCGACAGTTCCGCACAGGTGAAGACTCTAGTGGACGAAGTCAACGCCGGCAGCCAGGAACAGTCCCGCGGCATCGAACAGATCACCTCCGCGGTGAGCCAGATGGATCAGGTGACGCAGCGCAGCGCCGCCAATGCGGAAGAGAGCGCAGCGGCTAGTGAGGAACTCGCGGCACAGACGCAAAGCCTCTACGACGTAGTGGAACGGCTGCGGGTGCTGGTGGGTGGCGCAACCGGCAAGCCGCCCGTATCCGAACGGGTGGTTGCGCCCCGCCAGATCGCCGAGCCAAACTCGGCCGGCATTGCCGCGTTAGGCAACTCTCTGCGCAGCGCGCAGCCTACTCCAGCCAGCGTGAAGGTCCCAGTGCGGCAAGTCCGCAATTCGTTCCCGCTCGATGGCGAAGAAGACGGATTCTGAGGTGGCGTGTGCCCGAATTGGTTGAATTACGACGGCAGGTCGAGGAACTGGCGCTTCGCATGGTCGTAGCCGACCCCGCCGCTACCGAGTACGCTGCGACAATGCAGGACTGGATCGCGCCGCTGGAGCGGATCCGGGAAGATGCCGCGACTAGCCAGGCTCCCCTGGTAGCCGCGGCCGCAGCCGCAACGATCGAATCGGTTCGCCAGGCTGCGTCGGCGAACCCCGAGGGCGCTGACGGATTGCAGGAAGGCATGGCCCGGCTGCAGCAGGCTCTCGAACGGGAGATGCAGCGGACGGAGTCTCGCCACATGTCTCTGGCGCAGGATCCGGAACTCCTCTCGGACTTCGTTCTGGAGAGCCGTGAGCACCTGGCCGCGGTGGAAGCGCAGGTTTTGACGTTGGAGCGGGAGCCTGGCGACACGGAAGCCCTGAACGCGATTTTTCGCGGTTTTCACACCGTCAAAGGGCTCGCGGGATTCCTGGAACTCTGGGACGTTCAGAAGTTGGCTCACGAAGTGGAAACGGTCCTGGATCGCGCACGTAATTTTCAGCTATCCATTACACCTGGAGCAATCGACGTGATCCTCGAAAGCGCCGACCAATTGCGCCGGTGGCTGGCTCACGTCGAGGCATTGCTGCAAAACCGCCCAACCGAAGCGCCGCCCGAAAATGTGGTGTTATTGCGACGAATTCAGGGATTATCGGAATCCACAGCCGAAATACCGGCGGCAGCGGGGGAACAGGTGACGGGCGAGCTGATAGCCATGGCGGGAGCGGTGAGCGCCGCCGTAATAGAAGAAAAAGCGGTTGCTCCGGCTGCGGCTCCGGTAACGCCGCGCAACGAAACAATGGCGGTAAAAGTGAATACCGCCAAGTTGGATTATCTGGTGGACATGGCCGGCGAAATGGTCATAGCCGAATCGTTGGTGCGTCACGATCCCAACCTGGCGGCCATCAAGAGCCCGCGGCTTCATCGTAACCTGGCACAACTGACACGCATTACCGCGGAACTGCAAAAAACCTCGATGTCCATGCGTCTGGTTCCCATCGGCCCATTGTTCGGCCGCATGGCGAGGCTGGTGAGGGACCTTTCCCGGCAATTCGGCAAGCAGGTGCAGATGGAGACGCAAGGCGACGATATCGAACTCGACCGTAACATCGTGGAGGAACTCGCCGACCCGTTGATGCATATGGTCCGCAATGCGCTGGACCACGGGGTCGAAACGCCCACCGAACGGACGGCGCAGGGCAAGAATCTCCAGGCCCACGTACAACTACGCGCACATCATCAGGCAGGTCAGGTAGTCATCGAGATTGCCGATGACGGACGCGGACTGGACCGTAAACGAATAGTGGCCAAAGCCATAGAGAGAGGCTTGATCGCTACCGGCGATGGAATGGCAGACAGCGAAATCTACAATTTGATCTTCGAGCCGGGCTTCAGCACGGCGGCGCAAGTGACCAACGTTTCGGGCCGCGGCGTAGGCATGGATGTGGTTCGCCGCCATATCGGAAAACTGCGCGGGCGCATCGAGATCCGTTCGACCCTCGGAGAAGGCAGCACCTTTGTCTTGAAGCTGCCCTTGACACTCGCCATCATCGACGCCTTGGTCGTCGGCGTGGGTCAGGAGCGCTACATTGTGCCCCTATTTGCCGTGCGCGAGATGTTCCGTCCGGTCGCGGATACCATTTGGACCGTCCAGCAGAAGGCTGAGATGGCACTAGTACGGGAGACGCTGCTGCCGGTACTGCGTCTCTACCGAAAGTTCGGCGTCACGCCCCGTTCCGAGGACCCGCAGGCCTCGGTCCTGGTGGTGGCGGAAACCGAAGGCCAGAGATTCTGTTTGCTGGTAGACGATCTGATCGGCAAACAGGAAGTCGTGATCAAGAGCCTGGGGGAAACTTTTAAATCCGTAACAGGCATCGCAGGCGGAGCAATTCTAGGCGACGGTCGTGTCGGCCTGATCCTTGACCTGGATCGTTTATTCCAAGAGCGAAATGCTGACGCGACACACTGATTCGAGACAAGATACCGCTGGCGATTACGCATGGAGCGACCAGGCCGCTGTACCGCTCGCTCCTGCTGAGTTTGAGCAGATCCGGGTACTAGCCTATCGGAGTTCCGGGCTGGATTTGAAGTCCGGCAAGGAAGAGATGGTGGCTGCCCGATTGCGCCGCCTCTTGCGCGATGGCGGCTTTCGTTCGTACCGAGACTACCATCGATATGTCGCCGGGGACACCACGGGGCAGGCGCTGGCCGCCATGATCGATGCATTGGCCACCAATCACACAGCCTTCCTTCGAGAACCGGCGCATTTCGATTTCTTCCGGCAGCAGGTGATACCGTTGTGTGCCGCCCGCGGATCGGCCGAAATCTGGTGTGCCGCTTCCTCCACGGGAGAAGAGGTCTGGACGCTGGCATTTCTGTTGAATGACGGCTTACCGCCAAGCCAGATTCAGATCACCGCCAGCGACATCTCGAACAAGGCTCTTCGCATCGCCCGCCGCGCCGAGTATACGGCGGAGCGCTGTGCCGGCTTGCCGCAGGCCTGGGCCAAACGATACCTCGCGCCTGTGGAGCAGTCGCCGGGAAGCTACCGGATCGCAGAGGAAATTCGGCGCCAAGTGAGCTTTCACCGCGTCAACCTGCTCGAGCCGGCGCCGTGGCGCAAGCGCTTCCCCGCGATTTTCTGCCGCAACGTGATGATCTATTTCGACCAAGCCACGCAGGAGCGCGCGGTCGCACAGTTATCGGAGTGCCTGGAACCAGGCGGCTATCTATTTGTCGGTCACGCCGAAAGCCTGACCCGGGTTGCTCATGGGCTGGAATACGTCAAGCCGGCAGTTTATCGTAAGCCGGGAAATCGCGAGGGCAAGTGGAACAGGTCGTGGTGAAGATGGCCGATTGCGCGGTGGGAGACGTGCCCGGACAGGTGCTAGTGACCTTCGCACTTGGTTCGTGCATCGGGCTGGCCGCATACGATCCCATCGCATCGGTGGGAGGACTGCTCCATTACATGCTGCCGGATTCCACCATCGACCCGGAACGAGCACGTGCCAATCCATATATGTTCGCCGACACCGGAATACCGCTTCTGCTCGATCGTCTGTACCAGCGCGGCGCCTCCAAACGCCGCCTGGTTTTGTATGCCGTGGGCGCGGCCCGCATGCTCGATCCAAAGGGCGTGTTCGAGATCGGAAAGCGCAATCATCTGGCGGTGCGCAAAATTCTTTGGAAGGCCGGCATTCTGCTGCAAGGGGAGGCAGTCGGCGGTGAGGAATCGCGCACTCTGCGGCTGGAAATCGGCACTGGCCGTTTGTGGTTTCAGCAAGGCGGCAATTTGAAGGAACTGGCTCCGCCGGCTCCGCGGAAGGGAGGCAATCCATGGCCTACCGCGTCCTGATTGTTGACGATTCTCCCGCTATGCGAGCCGTCGTGCGACGCGTGATCGAAATGTCCGGCTTCGACTTGTCTTCCTGCTTCGAAGCCGGCGATGGAGTGGAAGCGCTGGATCGCTTGAAAGGTGAATGGGTGGACGCGATACTCACCGACATCAACATGCCGCGGATGGACGGTGAAGCACTCCTCCAGGCTCTTGCCGGCGACGAGAAGCTTCGCTCCATACCAGTGCTGGTGATTTCGACCGATGCCACTGAGAAGCGGATCGCGCGCCTGCTTTCCGCCGGCGCACGGGGATATATCACCAAACCGTTCGTCCCCGAAGAGCTGCGTTCACAACTGGAACGAATTCTGGGGGTGTACGAATGAGTCAGCTTGTGGTGCAACCGGCCCTAGACGACGCGATGAGGGAAATTCTGGAGCGGATGTTTTTTCTCGAAGCTACCAGCGCCCCAAACCCGGCTCTGCACGACGCCGAAGCCGTCGTAGAAGCCCGCCTGACTTTCGACGGAGAGCCTCCGGGGTCGCTCCGGCTCCGCGTAACCGCGAAAGCTGCCCGCGCCATCTCGGCGGATTTCCTCGGAATGGAAGTATGCGAAGTAGCGGACCACCAAATCGGAGAAGTAGTCTGCGAACTAGCCAATATGGTCTGCGGTTCGGTGCTCAGCCGGGTAGAGAGTGCAGTAACGTTTCGTCTCAGCGCGCCTGAAATTGTGACCAATCCGTCGTCAGTTGTGGACGGGGATACGACGGCTACGATTCACTCTGTGGAAACCTCGACCGGCCGCTTCACGGCAATCTTGACCACTCCGCAACCCGGAGCGACGGAGAACGCGGCATGCCCGGCGGCCAAAAAATCCGCATATTGATCGTCGACGATTCGGCGATTGTACGCAAGATCCTGACCGAAGCCCTGGCAGGTGAGCCGGATCTCGAAGTGGTTGGATCCGCGCCGGACCCGTATGTGGCCCGCGACAAGATACTGGCGCTCGAGCCCGACGTGATCACTCTGGATATCGAGATGCCGCGGATGGACGGCCTTACCTTCCTGAAGAAGCTGATGCATTTTCATCCCATGCCCGCGGTGGTCATCAGTTCCCTCGCACAGCCGTCCTGCCGAGCGGCTATTCAGGCTCTCGAACTCGGAGCAGTTGAGGTTCTGGCCAAGCCAGGGGGACCGTATTCGGTCGGCGAGCTGCGTAACGCGCTGGCGTCCAAAATTCGGGCTGCCGCCGGCGCACGCGTGCGTAACCTGGCGCCCTTGCTGTCTGGCAAGGCGATGCCTTCCACTGCAACTCCCTGCTCGGCGCCTCCACTGCTTCACGTGTCCGGCGCCGCATCCAGCGCGATCATCGCGATTGGCGCCTCCACGGGAGGAACGGAAGCCATCGCTGCAGTGCTGACCAAGCTGCCCGCGAATTCGCCCGGCATTTTGATCGCCCAGCACATTCCGCCCGTGTTTTCCCGGGCGTTCGCCAATCGGTTGAACGATCTGTGCGCCATCGAGGTTCGAGAAGCCGCGGATGGCGACGCGGTCCAGCCGGGCCTGGCGCTGGTGGCGCCGGGCGATTTTCACATGCTTTTGCGCCGAGCCGGAGGCTGCTTCATTGTCAACGTAAAAGGCGGGCCGCGCGTCTGTTACCAACGCCCTTCAGTGGATGTACTGTTCCTTTCAGTGGCAGAAGCGGCTGGCGGCCACGCTGTTGGCGTCCTGCTGACTGGAATGGGAAACGACGGCGCACAAGGGCTGCTTAGAATGAGAAAGGCGGGCTCCCATACAATTGCGCAGGACGAAGCCAGTTGCGTGGTTTTTGGGATGCCGCGCGAAGCGATTGGACTGGGCGCGGCAGAGTCTGTGGTGGCGCTACCGGAAATCGCACGAGCCATGCTCGCAGCCGCTGCGGATCACCCAACGGCCCAAGCGCGAATCTCCTGAGGGGATTTAATCCGCAAACGTTGACGCTTACGCTTATAGGTCCGGCCAGCTCTGGCGCATTTAAACCCCATGATCGCCACTCCAGCGGTATACGCCCGAATTCGCAAAAGTTGACGCTTATAGGTCCGGCCAGCTACAGTAGAATTGTTCGCCTGCATCCGGCCAGCAAGGTCCCCATCGTCTAGCCCGGCCTAGGACATCGCCCTTTCACGGCGGTAACGGGGGTTCGAATCCCCCTGGGGACGCCATTTTCCCGTAGCCTGCGCCACCGCGCAGGCCGATACAGTGGACAGCGTCGCGAGCCACGTAAAGAGATACGACCCAAACCACCCTGTCCCGAAGCGGAGCACTCCCATCCAACCCACCGTCAGTGCCAAACCGAGTAGCGCAGCACCGCGCCGCACACCAAGATTGCGGGGCGCGCAGATCGCCTGCAGCGCCAGCGCATAGGGGACCGCAGCCACCAGGTCAACCACGTAATGCTCGCCGAACCCGATGGTCGCAAGCACGGTGAACGCCAGGAACATCGCGGCGGCCGCACGCACCCACCAGGACAACGGACGGCAGGCCCATAAAATCATGAGCGCGCACGCCAGGTGCATCGACGGCACGGCATTGCGAGCCGCATCGCCCACCGTTACCAGATGCAGACCCGCGCGCGCAGCCGCGGGAAGATGGTCTGGAAACGCGCCTCCGAAAATGTAGTGCGGACCCGTAGCGGGAAGAAAGTTGTACAGGACGTATGCCGCCGCGCCGCCACCCAGAAAAGCCGGCAGGACCCGCACCGGAATCGGTTTCGCGCCACTCCGCTCATACGCGTACAACAGGCTGACCGCCAGCGGCAGCGACTCGTAGATCAAGGAGCAGGCGTGCAGCAGCAGCGGGCGTCCACCCACGAACTTGCCAAGCCAGGCGCAAATCGGAATGCCGTATCCGGCGTCCGCGGTGTACAAATAGAGATCGTAAGTCTGCGGATGGAGCCGCGTCGTGAGAGTCAGGATGTACGCGATGAACAGCGCGCTGTATCCGAACGTGCTGCCGGCGACCAGCGTATCGAGCTTCTCTTTTTGCGCGCTGCCGCGCAACCGGATGGTCTCGACCGCGAGCACCGCGAGGCTGGCGAGTCCGAAGAAAGACCCACACGCGATGGAACTGGGCCAATCGAAGCGATAGCGGCCGCTTCCCAAAACAAACGCGAGCGCGGACACGGCGGCCAGCGCCAGGGTCGCCATCTGCTCCGTGCGTCCTGGTCGTGTCCAAAAGTGAATCGCGAAGGCTCCGATGAGGCAGTAGGGCAGGAACGGAGTCTCCAGAATTGTGGCGAAATGGCGCCCGACTACCAGCCAGGCCTGGCCGCACAGGACCATCACCGCCAGGATCACCGGCATGACGCGCCACTGCCGCGCCTGGGGCGGGCGCACCGCTACCGTCGAATCCGGAGATGCCGCGACCTGGTTCATGCCCGTCACCTCCCTTCTTAGCATGGAGGTTTTCCGCCGGTCGGCCTGTCGGATGGCTAAAGTAAATGTTTACCGGAGATAACCCCGGGGGTGCGGCTACTTCATGAACTGGCCGCCATTGACCTCGACGGTTTCTCCAGTCATATAACTGGCCGCGTCCGATGCCAGAAAGGCGATCACCTTGGCGCATTCGATCGACTGACCGACGCGCCCCATGGGAATCCCCTTCACGAAGTTCGCGATCATTTCCGGCGTGGAGAAGACTTCGTGGAATGGCGTATCGATCACGCCTGGCGAGATGGCGTTTACGCGAATTCCATACTGCGCCAGTTCTTTCGCCAGCGACTTCGTGAACGCGATGAGCGCAGCCTTCGATGCCGAATAGGGACCCGCGCCCGGACCGCCGCCGCTGTGCGCCGCAATGGAAACGACGTTGACGATGGCTCCGGCCCGGCGTTCAATCATGGAGGGCGCGACTGCCTGCGAGCACATGATGGCGCTTTTCAGGTTGACGTTCAGGATGTCGTCGAGCCCTTCTTCCGTCAGGTCCCGAAGCGGCATGCGCTTCACCAGCGAACCGGCATTGTTGATCAAGAGGTCTATGGGCCCGAGCGCCGCCGTAGCGCGCTCCACCACCGAACGAATCTCCGCGGGCTTCCGCATGTCGCCGCCGATGGCGACGGCTTTCCCGCCCGCAGCGGTGATTCGATCGCGGACCTGCTCGGCTCCGCTTTGATTCTTGTGGTAGCCGATCGCGACGTGCGCTCCTAAGTTCGCGAACACCTCCGCTGTGGCTTTTCCAATTCCGGACGATGCGCCGGTTACCAGCGCGACCTTTCCCGTCAGATCCAAATAATTCTGCATTTCAGCTCCGTATCGTATTTTCGAACGAAAGACGCCGGATGGGTCCGGCCAACACGAATAAAATTGCGGTGGCGGCGATGGGCAGCAGTCCCGCGCCAATCAGAATCGGCGTGTACGAATGGAACCGGTCCACCACCAGCCCCGTGGTCTGGATCAGAAGAATCGAACCGATCCCGGCGCCCATACCGCCCAAACCCGTCACAGATCCTATGGCGGTGTCTGGAAAATAATCACTGGGCAGGGTCTGCACATTGTTGATCCACGCCTGGAATCCAAACAGCACGACTGCGATCAGCGCCAGCGCGGAGACCGCGTTTTGCGCGCTCGCGGCAAAGATTCCGCTGCACATGCACAGCATACCGCCGATCAGGACAGTCTTGCGCGCGCGATTCACGCTCCAACCGCGCGCGATCAGGTGACCCGAAAGCCATCCGCCGGTCAAGCTGCCCGCGTCCGCGGCAACGAACGGCGCCCACGCGGATGAGCCGATCTGCTGCAGGCTGAAATGGCGCACGTTGTAGAGATAGAGTGGGAGCCAGGTGATGTAGAGCCACCAGACCGGGTCGGCGCAAAAGCGCGCCAGCACGATGGCCCAGGCTTGGCGATGGCGCAATAGCATCGACCACGGAATCGGTAGGGCTTGGATGGCGCGGTCCTTCTTTATCAACTCCAATTCGGCTGCGCTGATGTTGGGGTGGCGCTCCGGCGCCTCATAGAAGCGCAACCACAATGCCAGCCACACAAAGCCCACCGCGCCCATCACCACGAAGGTGGCTTGCCACCCGAAACGGATTTGCATCCAGATGATGAGCGGCGGCGCAATCACCGAACCGATCGATGTGCCGCTATTGAAGATGCCCATGCCCAGCGCGCGCTGTCGCACGGGAAACCATTCGGCGATCACTTTGGCCGCGCCGGGCCAATTGCCGGCCTCCCCTAACCCGAGCATGAAGCGGAAGCAGAGCAGGCCGTTCAGACCGCGAGCGAACGCGTGCGCCATCGACGCCAGGGACCAGACTACGATTGAGATGGCGAAGCCGCGTTTGGTACCGATGCGGTCGTAGAGCTTGCCGGACAGCGCCTGACTCAACGTGTAGGCGACCAGAAAAACCGTAGTGAGGCTGGCGAACTGCGAATTGGTGAGACCCAATTGCGCTGTGATCACAGGTCCCAAGACCGCGACGATCAGGCGGTTCAGAAAATTGATCAACGTCGCAAGAAAGATGAGTCCGGCAATCCACCAGCGGAGTCCGGATACGGGGCTGCGGTTGGCCAACCCACACCGTAGCGCATTGCATCCTGGCGCGGGGCCTGGTGAACTGCGCTACTGCGCCGCTCCGATGATCGCCTGGCCCAGCGCCAGGCCTCCGTCGTTCGGCGGCACGGCAGCATGCAAGAACACCTCGAGGCCGGCGCCACGCAGTAATGCGCAGGAGCTTCTCAGGAGACGGAGGTTCTGAAAGGTCCCTCCGCTCAGACATACGCGGTTCAGCTTCGTCTCCTGTCTCAGTCGACTGCACGTTTCAGCGATGGCCGCGGCTAGCGTGTTGTGGAAGCGCGCGGAAATGACTGAGAGATCGCGATGAGACCTGACAATGGATTCGATCATCGGGCGGAAATCGATTCGCCAAGGATCGCCGAGCTCGATTTCGAAAGTGTAGCGGCCCGTCTCCGCCGGGTCGGCAATGGCCTCCAGTTCGATGGCGGCCTGCCCTTCGAAGTTCACTTCCTGGCGCAGTCCGATGAGCGACGCAACGGCATCGAAAAGACGCCCGCACGAAGAGGTCTGCACCGTGTTGACACCCGTCGCAATCATCCGCCGAACCACCTGGATGCGCTCCGCGGGAATCGTCTCGGGCGCCCACGGCGTCTGACCTCCGAACGTTTCCATCCAGTACGCCAGGGCCATGCGCCACGGTTCGCGAATGGCCGCATCGCCGCCGGCCATCGGCACATAGCGAAAGTGAGCGCGCCGCTCAAAACCGTGGAAGCCGGCCACTAGAAATTCCCCGCCCCAGATTTGTCCGTCGGCGCCGTAACCCGTGCCATCCAGCGCAACTCCGATCACTTCGCCCGTGAGACCGTTCTCTGCCATGCAACTCGCGATGTGCGCGTGATGATGCTGCACACCGATCTTCGGCAGGCCGGGAATCCCCATGGCGAAGCGCGTGGTGAGGTAGTTAGGATGCAAATCGTGCACCACGGCGCGCGGCTCCACGCGGAACAACTTCCTGAGATTCGCCAGCGTCTCTTCGAAGAAGACCAGCGTCTCGTAGTTCTCCAGATCGCCGATGTGCTGGCTCAGAATGGCGTGTCGGCCCTTGGTCAGGCAGAAGGCGTTCTTGAGTTCGCCGCCACAGGCGAGCAGTTCGGGAAGATCGGAGGCAAGCTCTATGGTATGAGGCACGTATCCGCGCGAGCGGCGCATCACGCGCGGCCGATCTTCGAACATGCGGACGACGGAGTCGTCGGTGCGCATGAAGATGTCGCGATCGTGCAGCAGGATGAAGTCGGCAACTGGCGAGAGGCGGTGGAGCGCTTCCGCATTGGAGACCACGATCGGCTCCTCGCTGAGATTACCGCTGGTCATCACCAGCGCGTCGTACGGGGCGCCGTCGAACAGAAGGGAATGCAGCGGCGTATAGGGCAGCATGACGCCAAGCGTGCAGTTGCCGGGGGCGATGGCTTCGGGCAGGGCGCCGCGGCCCGGCAGGATTACTATGGGATGCTGCGGACTGAGGAGCAACGTCCGCTCTGCTTCGCTCACTTTGCAAATCCGTTCAACGGCCGCGAGGTCCCGGCACATTAGCGCGAATGGTTTATCCGAGCGCCGCTTGCGCGTTCGCAGCAGGGCCACCGCAGTTTCATTGTGCGCGTCGCAGGCCAGGTGAAAGCCTCCCAATCCCTTTAGTGCTACAAGTTCGCCCGCGGCCAGTCGCGCCACTGCATCCGCGACCGGCGCCGAGAGTGAAGGCCCGCAGACGGGGCAGGCATTGGGCTGCGCATGGAAGCGACGATCGGCCGGATCCTCATACTCGCGTCGACAGGCGTCGCAGAGGACGAACT
The DNA here is from genome assembly GCA_963815475.1 of uncultured Solibacteraceae bacterium. GTDB lineage: Bacteria > Acidobacteriota > Terriglobia > Bryobacterales > Bryobacteraceae > Sulfopaludibacter. The sequence continues at coordinate 832,688 of CAWFHD010000003.1, forward strand.
TCGACATGGTGGTATTGGGACGGTCGTACGGAATGTCCCGCACGATGGTGTAGCGCGGACCGCAGTTGGTGCAGTTGGTGAACGGGTACTGGTAGCGGCGATTGCGCGGATCGGTGAGGTCTCGGAGGCAATCTTCGCAAGTGGCGACATCAGGCGAGACGAGAGCGAATTCGCCCGTCACGCTCAGGCTGTCGCGGATCGTAAAAGATGCCTCGCCGAGAGTAGGAATGTCCGTCGTATCGGTCGCTTGGATCCAGGCCAGCGGAGGCGGCTCGTGCAGGACTGCGTCGACAAACGCATCCACTGCGGTGGCAGGGCCTTCGGCTTCGGCAAGCAAGCCGCCAGAGGAGTTGAGCACGTATCCCGCGAGTTTTAAGCTCGTGGCAAGATTATAGACGAAGGGACGAAATCCCACACCCTGCACGATGCCTCTTAGATGAATGCGGACGCGCTTGTAGTCGGTGGGTTTCGGGCTCGCCACTAGGCCCATTTTAGGCGTAGCGCAGGAATTTGACTCACACCCCCGCTTTGCGCATAACGGCCAGGGCGGAAACGAGCCCTAGCTTTGCGCCTTCTTCGGGCAACATATCTTTCGGGATGCGACCCAGGGGTTCGGGGCTGATGCCGCCTTCGTAGCCGATCTGTTTCAGCGTTTGCAGGAAGCCCACCAGGTCGATGACGCCTTCGCCCGGCAGCACACGATGATCGTCGCGGACTTCTTCGGGTGGCATCTTGGGGCAGTCGGAAAGGTGCACATGCACGATGCGAGCCTTTCCGGCGGCCACTATATCGGCCTTGGTGGCGCCGGCGTGATACCAGTGCCAGACGTCGAGGGTGAGACCCACGTTAGGCCCACACTCTTTGGCAAACGCCAGGGCCTCATCCATCCGCCAGATGAATTCGTAGGGCTGGCGGGTTCGGAAATGTAGCGGCCCCAGGAATTCGAGCGAGAGTTTCACGTTGGACTGTCGCAGAGTATCCGCAATCGTGCTGCAGCGCTCCTTGAGGATTTTGCGGAACTCGGCCTTTGGAGTCGCACCGGAAGGTGGCAGAATGCCGAGCATGCATGGACACCCGATACCCTCGGCGAAGCGGGCCGCCTCATCGAGCTTCTTCATGCCGGTCTGAAACGCCTCTTCGGCGCCGGCGAACTGCACTGGCAGATTCGTGTTGGAAGCCTTGATTTTGATTTCGGCGAATAGGGCGCGGGTGACGTCGAGGCCATCGCGCATCGCGGCTCCCAGATTCACATCCACGCCGCCGAAGCTAACGCGCGCCGCCAGTCGCGCAAAATCGGGCCACGCCGGTTTGCCCCCGGTGAGCGACCCGTTCATGGAAAGGTACATGCCGTTGGCCGCACCGTTCAGCCTGCCTGCGGCAGCCAACGCCGCGGCCGTTGCGAGGAAATTCCGCCGATCGATCATTGCATCTCCTGCAGTTTGAGATTCTTGAAGGTGATCTCGAAGCCCTCAGCCTCAAACGCCACCGAACCACGGCGCAAACCGCAGCCCGTCAGTTCGCTGACCACCGCGCCATTCACGGAGAGCGCCAGCGTATCGCCGCGCGCAGTCACCTCGTAGTGATTCCATTCGCCGGCGGGTTTCACACGGTTCTCCTTCATCTGCTTGCTGAGGTTGAAGGATTTCAGCAGTCCATCTACGATGTTATTGCCGAAGAGGTAGCCGCCGCTGAGTCCGGTTTGTGCCTGATACCAGACCTCGCCGTATTTCGAAATGCGCACTCCGATGCCGCTGTTGTAGCGCTTCTCTTCTGAAGCACGCGGCGTGAAGCGCCAGTCGGCCTGCAGGATGAAGTCACCGAATTCCCGATCCGAGCGCAGCCACTCGTGGCCGCCATCGCCACTGCAGATGAGGGCATGCTGCGCGGCATCCACGCGCCACTGCATCTTGGGCTTCAGCCCGTCGACCGGCGGAATCGGAATGCGTGTCCAGCCTTTCAGATCTTCGGGCGGCAGCAGATCGATGAGTTCCGCGGGCGCAGCGGCCGCACTGGCGTGGAACGTTTCCATCTCGGCATTGACGCGCGTCATACGGGCAGTCAGCACTTCCCACGGCGTGAAATCGATTTTCACCACGCCGTAGTTGCTGTTCTCGCCGTCGAAGCGGCCCTCTTTGGGTTCGTCGCGATATTCGAACCAGTGGAAGCCCACACAGCCTGGCAGCGCAGCCAGAGCCTCCACGTAGCGCGCGAAACCGTCGGCGCGATCCTGCTGCGTGGCGACGGGCTTGGCGGCGCCCTTGGTGTTCGGTAGGCCGCTATCCATAGCCTTGAAGCTGAACTCCGTGATCATAGTGGGCTTGCCGGCCACACGCTGGATTTGCTGCAGCCGCTCCACCGGCGCAGTGGCGTTGTAACTGTGGAAGGAGATGACATCGAAGTATTGGCCGGCGGCTTTGATCGCGCTATCGCCCGGGTAGACGGCAAAGCGGCAGCCCAGCACCAGGTGATTGGGATCGGCGCGGCGGATGGCCTCGCTGGTCACGCGCGCGTATTCGGCCGCCAGCAGACCGAGAAACTCGCTCCTGTCGTCGTCAGTGAGGCTCGCGGCAGCATGCCCGCGCGCTTTCAGAAATGCGGCGGCTTTGACAAATCCGGGTGAGGCTTCGGGCATTTTCAAATAACTGTCGAGCAGGCTGTCCTGCGACCGCCAGTCTTTGCCCCAACGCAGTTCGTTGTCGGTGAAGTAGCCCAGCACCCACGGATCCTTGGCGTGCGGCGCACACATCCGCTCCGCGACGCGATTGGCGGCGTCGCGAAATTCCGGACTGAAATAATCGACCACTCCGCCCTTGAGCCACAAGTCGCGTTGCACTGAAGCGGCCATGTTGATGACCGGAGCGTACACGATACCCTTGCCATACAGTTCGCTAACCGACCATGCCCCAACAGTGTTGAAGTTCCATGCGTGCAACTGACGGACGGTGTTGGTAGCCCAGGCATTCGTGTCGGCGGGCGGCTTTGGCGAGGACGCAGCTTCCGGGTGAAAGCCGACGTTGTCTACGCCTTTCGAAAGGAACGCGTGGCCGTCGGGCGTGACCAGCCACCACCGGCCGTCGATCTGCTGCGTATGAAAGAATCCGGTTCTGGCGCCCGAGAGCTTCAGCCAGCCGCCGTATTGGTCGTAGCTGGAATCCCCGTGGGCGATTCCGGCAAAAAGGGCAGCGGCGGCCGCGAAAGCAATTCGGAGTTGCATTTGGGGCCATTGAAGCATAATTTACAGTCCATAGGGAGACGTTCGGGTAAGCGGGCCGTCAATCGAAAATGGCGTGGGAAGTCGGGAGCGGCTAGGCTCACGGCGTCAGGCTGACACCATGAACACTTTTCAAGACTTGCGATTCGGCTTTAGAATTCTGGGCAAGAGCAAAGGTTTTACTGTGGTGGCGGTGTTGACGTTGGCGTTGGGCATTGGCGCCAGCACGGCGGTCTTCAGCATCGTCAACGCAATTTTATTGAAGCCTCTGCCTTATCCGCACGCGGACCGGATTGTGATTCCGTGGAGGCAGGCGCCCAGTGGACTGAATCTCGGGTACAACGAAGTGCCGTGGGGTCTCACCCCGGTGCGGCTGTTCTGGCGCGAGTCGAGATCGTTTCAGGATCTGGCAGCGTTCCAACCCGACGCATTCAATCTCACGGGCGCGGGAGAACCCGTCCATCTGCAGGGATTGCGCGCTTCCGCCGCATTCTTTCCCGCGCTCGGCATCCTGCCGGCATTGGGCCGCGCATACACGTTCGATGAAGATCAACCGGGCCGCGAGCATGAAGTGGTGTTGGGCGACCACCTGTGGCGCGAGCATTTCGCAGCCGACCCTGGGATTGTGGGGCGCACCATTGCGCTGAACGGCGCTGCGTATTCGGTAGTGGGAGTCATGCCGGCGGGGTTTGTTTTTCCCCGCGCGGAGGAAATGCCGGGCAGCTTCGGCTTCGCGCGCGAGACGCAGCTTTGGGTGCCGCTGGCACTGCCCGCAACCATGGCGCATCCTGAAGATCCCGACGAAATGGCGGTGATGGGCCGGCTTCGCCCCGGCGTCTCACCGGCGCAGGCGCAGGCAGAGATGGACGTGTTCACCCATCGCCTGGAGAGCGTGTCACCAAGAGCGAAGGGCTGGTACGACGTTCGCGTCACACCGCTCTCACGTCAGGTAGTGGGCGATACGCGGGCGCCTTTGCTGGTGATTCTGGGCGCAGTGGGAGTAGTACTGCTGATCGCATGCGTCAACATGGCGGGCTTACTACTCACGCGCGCGCTGGGACGGCGTCGCGAATTCACATTGCGCGCTGCATTGGGAGCAGGCCGGGGACGGCTGGCTCGGCAACTCCTCACGGAGAGCCTGTTGTTGGCGGCAGCGGGTGGAGCGGCCGGAATCATGCTGGCACAGGCGGCCATCGGAGCCGTCAAGGTGCTGGGACCGGCGAACATTCCTCGCTTGCGTGAAGTGGCGCTTGACCCGCGCGTCTTCGTGTTCGCATTGGCCATAACGTTCGCGGCCGGAATACTCTTCGGACTGGCGCCGGCGCTCGGAGCGTCGGCGTCCAATCTGGCAGCATCGTTGAACGCGGGCGGAGTGCGCGCGGGCAGCGGCCCATCGAATGCGCGATTGCGCAACGCGCTGCTGGTATCGGAAGTGGCGCTGGCTCTCGTGCTCACCATCGCCGCTGGGCTACTGGTGCGCACGTTTTACCGATTGCTCCGTGTGGATGGCGGCTTCCAGGCGGCGCGCGTGATGACGTTTGAAATCTCGTTGCCCGAGGCCAGGTTCGGCAGCGACAAGGACCGCATGGCGCGCTTCTATCACGCCGCGCTCGAAAAGCTGCAGGCGCTACCGGCGGTGGAGGCGGTAGGCATAGGCGAGATCGTACCATTAGGAGGCGCCGGCGAAAGCACCGGGATTCGCATTCCTGGCGCGACGCCTGCGCGAAAAGGCGAGCGGCGGTACGCGAATTTCACCATCGTATCGCCGGGATATTTTTCGGCAGTGGGGACAACGGTGCTGCGCGGCAGGCCCATATTGGAGTCGGACACCGCCGATTCGCCTTACGTGGCCCTGATCAACCGAGCGATGGCGCAGAAGTACTGGCCGGGCGATGACCCGATCGGCAAGCAAGTGGGGCCGGGGAGCGCGCGCTATCCGGCATCGATGATTGTGGGAGTGGTGGCCGACGTCAAACATCTTTCGCTGCGCGAGGAGCCTGCGCCCGAAATGTACGTGCCTTATACGCAGCGGCCGTGGCCCTCGATGCTTTCCATGCAAGTGGCGATGCGGGTGAAGGGCGACCCGGCGGCGGTAATGGCGTCGGCCGGTAATGCGCTGCACTCGCTCGATGCCGAGTTGCCATTGGGTAAGGCCGCAACGCTGGCATCGATCGTGGACGATTCCATGACGCAGCCGCGATTCTCCATGCTGCTGGTGGCGGCGTTCGGGGTGCTCGCGGTGGTGCTCTCGTCGATTGGGATGTACGGCGTGGTGTCTTACTCGGTGATGCAGCGAACGCGCGAGATCGGCATCCGCATGGCGTTGGGCGCGGAGCGGCACACAGTCCTGGCGATGATCGTCGGGCAGGGGGCCAGGCTCGCGGCGTTGGGTATCGCGATCGGACTGGCGGCGGCGCTCGCGGCGACTCGGCTGCTTGCGAATCAACTGTACGGAGTCACCGCCACGGACCCGCTGACATTCGCGGCGGTGTCGATGCTGCTGGCGGCGGTCGCGCTACTGGCTTGCTACATTCCGGCGCGTCGTGCCATGAAGGTGGAGCCGACGGTCGCGCTGCGGTGCGAGTGAAGGAATTGCCAAAAGCGCCGACTCCCGTACGGTCGCGGTTCGGAAAGAATTTCACTAGAGGCGCATCGGTTGCGGTTCGATCGGGTCGATCACATCTGGCGCGCGCTCTGGCGGATCGGGCATTTCATGGGGCTCGGGCTGCCTCTTGTCCGGATCGGGATCGGGCGGCGGTAGCTTGGGGTCGGGTTCGTTCATGACGCGGCCACTTCTTGCACGCTGGCCGCCACTATAGCCACATGCGAGAATAGCTCCGTCAACGAGTGTTCTTATGCGAACCTTTGGCCGGCATGCGATCCTCCTACTTCTGATGGCGTCCGCCATCGTCGCTGCGGATCCGCCCGCGCTGCGTCCACCGATGGGCTGGAACAGTTGGGATGCCTATGGCACCACTGTTACAGAACCGGAGGTGAAGGCAAATGCCGACTACATGGCGAAAACCCTAAAGCAATATGGCTGGCAATATGTGGTGGTGGACATTCAATGGTCCGATCCCAATGCCCGCGCGCACGGCTACCGGCCGGACGCCGAGCTTGCCATGGACGGCTACGGCCGCCTCATCCCCGCGCCCAACCGGTTTCCCTCCTCCGCGGACGGCCGCGGCTTCAAGCCTCTCGCCGACTATATTCACGGGCTCGGGCTGAAGTTCGGCATTCACATCATGCGCGGCATTCCGCGGCGGGCGGTGCAAGCCAATCTGCCGATCGAAGGCAGTAAGGCGCGCGCTTCCGACGTCGCCGATGTCCACTCGGTATGCCCGTGGAATGGCGACATGTATGGCGTCGACATGAAGAAGCCGGGCGGGCAGGATTATTACGATTCGCTCGTCAAGCTCTACGCTGATTGGGGCGTGGACTACATCAAGGCCGACGACATCGCGCGGCCGGTGCACCGCGACGAGATCGCCGCGCTGCATCGCGCCATCGGGAAGACCGGGCGAAGCATTGTGCTGAGCTTGTCGCCAGGCCCCGCCACACTGAAGGATCTGTCGTTTCTGCAGGAGAATGCCAACATGTGGCGCATCTCGGACGATTTCTGGGATGACTGGCAGTCGCTGAAGCAGATGTTTCTGCTGCTCTCCGTTTGGGGCGGCTCGGGACGTCCGGGCGCATGGCCGGACGCCGATATGCTGCCGCTGGGCCACATCGGGCTTCGCGCCGAAAGGGGCGACGACCGCATGACCCGCTTCACGCACGATGAAGCACAGACGGTGATGAGCCTCTGGTCGATTGCACAGTCGCCGCTCATCTTTGGCGGTGACCTTCCGACCATCGATGCATTCACGCTGTCGCTGCTCAGTAACGACGAAGTGCTCGCGGTCAACCAGAAGGGCGCACATGGATATCCGTTCTGGCAATCGGGCTCTCAGGTCGCTTGGACTGCGGACGGCGAGAATGCTCAGGAGAAGTATCTGGGAGTCTTCAACACTGGGGAGCGGCCGACTACCATCCAGGTGGATTGGGGCGCACTCGGACTTCCCGACAGGTGCGAACTTCGCGATCTCTGGCTGAAGACGGATATGGGAACGATCGCTACCGGCTATTCGTTCCGGCTGGCGCCACATGCGTCGGGACTGTACAGGGTGAGGGTGGGCCGGTAGGATTTGGACGCGCTAATTGGACTCACGTAAGAAAAAGGGCGACCTGCGCACGCAGATCGCCCTTACAAAGACCGGACGCAGTGCCTACAGCAGCCGGAAGTTCACTTCCACCAGCGCGGCTACCGTAACGGGTTTGCCGTCCTTCTTACCGGGCGAGAACTTCCATTTCCTGACGGCCTCAATCGCCTTCTCATCCAGCCCCAAACCCAGGCTGTGCTGCACACGGATGTTTGTGGCGCGGCCGCTGGCATCCACTTCGACACGTAGCACCACGGTCCCCTGATACTTGGCCTTGCGGGCTTCTTCGGAATACTCAGGCTCCACCTTCAACAGGAGGTGCGGCGCCGTGACGCCATCGCCGACCCGAAAGACGCCGCCATCGAGGCCCGCGCCACCGTCTTCGCCCGGGCCAACTCCGCCGCGTTTGCCTGGTCCATCGCCGCCGTTTGAGCCGGAGCCAATGCCGCCATTCGATCCGGGACCATTGGATCGTGGTCCGATCTTCCCCAGAGGGTCACCGATCTCGGTCATGTCGACTTGCGGCAACCGTACATCCGGGGGAGCGAGGATGGCCATTTCCATCGATAGCTTCGGGTTCAGGTTGTTGACCACCGCCTGCGGCGCCACGAACTGGCGGAGTGCCGCCTTGGGCGGCTTCCCTTTGCTGGCGGGGAGCGGCGAACGGTCGCCGCCACCGCCGCCGCCCGACGCGGCGCGAGTGTGAGCCGGCTTCACCTCATAGGGAGCGATGTTCGGGGCCACAAGCGAAACGAACGGCGCCAATCGGCCAGTCACCACCTTGGTGGATGCCACCGTAAACAGCAGTAGGACCGCGGTGGATTGCACCGCGATGGACATGACCCACGATTTCTTCTGATAGCCATACTGGCCCCAGATGTCGCGAACCACAGCCGGCTTCGACGTGACATCGAGCGGTGTGCGCGCGGGGGTCACAAACTCGCGCTGGTTGCTCCAGAACGATCGATACCAGGGGGTATCGAGCGATGCCGGCGGCAGCAATCGCTCCAGATGGTCGGCGGCTGGGGTCACGTTCCAGCCTAATTCGGCCGGACGATCCTTGGCGCGTGACAGTTTCTTACCGATGAGGTACATAAAAACTCCTTGATCCGACAGGTGCTTGCTCATGTGGCTCCGCAGTATTCGTATGGATAGACCGATTTGCGTGCGGCGGGGTTTACCTGGCGAATGGATTCGGCCGTCCAGCGGTGTGGTGCGCGAACGCACCGTCAGATTCCGTGCGTACTCTGGTTCGCGGCGATTTTCAGACGCGGCGTGGGAGCATATTCGGAAGAGGAGCACATGAACATCATTGACCTGTTCGTTTCGGAGCTGGATCGCGAAGTGAATCGCACACGGCACGCTCTGGAAATGGTTCCGGAGGGCAAGCGCAGTTGGAAGCCGCACGAGAGATCGATGGAATTCGGTTATCTGACCGATATGGTGGCGACGATTCCGACGTGGCTGACGATGATCATCAAACAGGACGAATTTGATATCGCGCCGAAGGATGGTAAGCGGCCGGAGCGTCCACAGCCGAAGAACAGCGCCGAGTACATCAAGGAACTGGAGAAGTGCGCCGCGGAGGCGAAAGAAACGTTTAAAGGCACAAGTGAGGCGCACCTGCAGACTCACTGGAAACTGCTGGCGGGCGGCAACGTGGTGGCCGACACACCACGCCATGAGATGCTCCGGGACACCATCAATCACTGGGCCCATCATCGCGGACAGATGACGGTGTATCTGCGCTTGATGGGAGAGAAGGTGCCGGCGCTCTACGGTCCGTCGGCGGACGACAAGAGTTTCGGCTGAGCTTCAAAGCAGGCGGAAGTTGACTTCGATACTGGCCGCGACCGTGACGGGCTTGCCGTCCTTCATGCCAGGCTTGAACTTCCACTGCCGCACGGCTTCCATGGCCTTTTCGTCAAGACCGAGGCCAATGCTGTGCAATACTCGAACATTCACAGCCCTGCCCGAAGGATCCACCTCGACGTACAGAGTGACGGTACCCTGATACTTGGCCTTGCGAGCTTCTTCCGAGTATTCCGGTTCCTGCTTGTAAATCAGGCTTGGCGCAGAAACGCCGCCCCCGACACGATAAACGCCACCCCCGATGCCCCCGCCTTCACCCGGGCCCACGCCGCCACCTGTTCCCGATCCCACGCCGCCGCCTTTACCCGAACCGATGCCTCCGCCTGAACCCGTGCCATTCGACGGAGGCCCGATCCTGCCCAGCGGATCTCCGTACTGCGCCATGTTGACTTGCGGCAAAGTCACGTTCGGTGGAGCGAGTATGGCCGGCTCCATCGTGATCTTCGCGTTAGTGTTGTTCAGAACTGCCTGGGGCGGAACGAACTGCCGGATGGCAGCCTTGGGGAGCCGTCCTTTGCTGGCGGGAAGCGGGGAACGGTCGCCGCCGCCTCCGCCGCCCTGCATGGTGTTGCGCTGGGGCGGAGCCTGCGGTGTATAGGGATCCATTGGCAGCACCAGCGAAACCGTCTGCCTCATCTTTTGCTGCACGTTCTTCGAAGAGGCAACCGTAAACACCAACACCACCAGCGCACATTGCAACCCGAAGGACATGGCCCACGACTTTTTCTGATGCCCGTACTGTCCCCAGATATCGCGCACCAGTACAGGCTTCGACGTGATGTCGAGCGGCGCGCGTTCCGGCGTGACGAAGTCGCGGAGGTTGCTCCAGAGCGACCGATACCACGGCGTTTCGAGCGACGCCGGCAGCAGCATGCGCTCCAGATGGTCGGCGGCCGGAATCACGGTCCAACGAAGTTCGGCCGCGCGGTCCTTGGCGCCGGCGCGGTCGCTCCAGTTGCGGACGGCTCCGCGGAATTGCGTGAGGGATGCCGTGAGGTTCGCGATCCTCGCACGGCATGTGGGACACTCCTCTGCGTGTTGCCGTTCTTCCAGCCCGGCGCCGCCGATGAGATACATAGAAACTCCTTGATCGGACAAATGCTTGCTCATTTTGTTCCCTCCACGCGGGCGCGCACCGATTGAAGCGCTCGAAAGAGGTGTGCCTTCACCGTTCCTTCTTTCATGCCGGTCACCTCGGCGATTTCCAGAAGGTCCATATCTTCGACGAACCGAAGCAGAAACACCGTTCGCTGGCGCGCCGGCAGGCTCGCGGCCGCGCCCCAGATGGCCCGCACCTGCTCCTGCATCAGGGCGAGCGCTTCGGGAGACTGTTGACGGTCGGGAATGGCGCTGCCGAGATCGGCAACGTCGACGTCGGCTTGCAGGCTGCGGCGCCAGAACTTCAGGCGGCTGTTGGATTCGTGATTGCGCACCAGGTTAGCGGCGATTCGCAGGAACCACGTGCCAATACTGGAGGCGCCGCGAAACTGATCGCGCGCCTGATATGCGCGGATGAAACAGTCCTGGGTGAGATTCTCGGCAGTCTCCCGATTGCGCAGGGAGGCCAGCAGGAAACGGAAAATTCGCGGCCGGTGCAGTTCGACCAACGCATCGAAGTCTTCCAACTCATCTGTTCGGGGTTCGCCTGCCACCGCCGCCTGTCCGGACGACCGACTTCGTTCCATTCATAGGAATAGACCAATTTCGAGCCGTGGAGGTTTACAGGGCAGCGAAGATTCCTTCAAATTGGCGGCGCGGGATGTGCCGCGAAGGCTCAGGTGAGCAATTCACTCACGCTTTTTCAGCAATTTCTCCGTCAACGATTCCTTGCCCGGCGTAAACTGTTCGGCGGCGGCTCTCAGGTACGGGCGAAATTCGCGCTGCCAGTATTCGATGAAGCCCGTGGTCTGAATGTCAGTGAGCACATCGGTGTAGTGATCGAGAATGGCTTCGCCGAGAACTTTGCCGGTGCGCCTGGCAGCCGAGCGCGCGGCGCGGGAAAGCCACACCACGTTGGCCGGCACATGCGCCACAGTGGAGATGGCCATCAGCGAGGAAACTACAAAAACCGGCCGGCCCTGCTGCGCGGCGGTCTGCTTCACCTTGTCCCACACACTTTCCACACGCTCAATCCTTGGAACGTTCTTCGGCGGGATGGCCGCCACCTCCTCCTTCAGCCGCGCCCATTCGCGGCGTAGCGTGGGGATATCGACGGGCGGGAGGTTTAGCGTGGTGGCGAGGTGATCACTGGTACGCTCCAAGCCATCGAGAACCTGCTCCACGGTTTCAAATCGCGAGCCGGGTTCAACCAGCCCCTCTTCCGCGAGCGCCTGCGAAAGTTCGCGAATGAGTTTGCGGCCGCCGCCGGTGGCATCCGCCAGCGCGGCCAGCACCCAAACCGGGGAGGCGTGGAAGGCCAGGATGCCGAGCAGTTCGATGCCGTGGCTGGCGGTGCGTTTGAGCAGGAAGTTACCGGCCAGCGTATGTTCGTTGGGGTAGACTCCTTCCACCTGGCCCACTTCTTCGATGAGGAATCGCAGCGCCACTTCCACCATGGTGCGATAGAGCGTGGTGCGACGCACACTGGCAGGCAAGGCGACGTTGCCGATCTCGCGGAGCAGTCCGCCCGAGAGCGCGCTCAGCGAGCGGATGGCGCGTTCGGGCAGCGACAGAACATATTTGTAACTGGGAGCAGGCACCTTCTAAAGTATAGTGAGGCTTGATGCTCAGAGAAATTTGGTTGATCCGCCACGGCGAAACGGAATGGAGTCTCTCCGGCGCGCACACAGGCAGCACCGATATTCCTCTCACTCCGCGGGGCCGTGAACAGGCGGCCGCACTCGGCAGCTACTTGGCCGACCGGAGCTTCGCGATGGTGCTGACTAGCCCACTGGAGCGCGCGATGGAGACGTGCCGCCTGGCGCGATTTGGCGATGCAGCGGAGATCGAGCCAAATCTTCGAGAGTGGAACTACGGCGAATACGAAGGCCGCACTACGACGCAGATCCGGCAGGGGCGGCCGGACTGGGATTTGTGGCGCGATGGGGTGGCGGGCGGCGAGCCCATTGAGGCGGTGGCAGCCCGCGCCGATGCGGTGCTATCGCGAGTGATGCAAGCGGACGGCGCAGTAGCGTTGTTCGCGCACGGCCACATCCTGCGGATTTTGACAGCGCGATGGCTGGAGATGGAACCGGCAGCGGCGCGTTTCTTCGCGCTAGGGACGGCGTCAGTCAGCGTCCTGGGCTTCGAACGGGAAACGCGAGTGATTGCGCGCTGGAATCTCACTCCATGGGAGACCGTTAACGGGCCGCGGCCGTGAGGGGGAACAAAGACGCGGATCGATCTATGCCGGATTTCTTGGGGTGACCAGGTTCACACGCACGGGCTTGGCGCCGGCGGGCGCCTTCATGGTTTTGCAGAGCAGTTGCAGCGAATCCACCGGCACGATGGCGCGCGTCAGGTTGCGATTGGCGTCCGTCCCGGTGAGCACCGCCACGGCGGACGACGGTAAAAAGATCTCCATCACGCGCACCCGTTCCACGCCGCTCTGAAACAGGATCACGAGCTCTTCGTCTTCCTTCAATGCCTTCTGCATGGCATTGATCTGGCCAAAGATGATGAGGCCGGTATTCGGCGCCGCGGCGTGGGCAGGGGGTGCTTCCTTTTCCTTCTCCTTGCCCACGATGACGTCGGTGAGCGCCTGCTGCGCGAACTGCTTGCCCAATTCGACTAGTGCCATTCTCGCTTGATCCTATCATGTCGCGTAAATTAGAGATATGCGGAGTTTTGAGAGTCTGTCGGATCGTGAAATCCTGGCACTGGCGATATCGCTGGAAGAGGAAGACGAGCGCGTTTACGCCGACTTCGCCGAAGGACTGCGCCAGGACTTCGCCGCCACTGCATCGGTCTTCGACGGCATGCGCGAGGAGGAATCGGGACACCGCCGCCGATTGATCGAGAACTACCGCGAGCGCTTCGGCGAGCACATTCCCCTGATCCGCCGCCAGGACGTGCGCGGCTTCCTCCAGCGGCAGCCCATCTGGCTTTCGCAGCCGCTGAATCTGGGGGCCATCCGCAAACAGGCCGCCACCATGGAACTGGAGACGCGCCATTTTTATGAGACCGCGGCAGCGCGCACGCAGCACGCCGGCACGCGGCAACTGCTGGACGATCTTGCGCAGGAAGAGCGCTCGCACGAAGAGCGCGCCGGCGAATTGGGAAAAGACAAACTGCCGAGCAATGTGAAGCAGCAGGAAGACGCCGCCAACCGGCGACTGTTCGTATTGCAGATTGTGCAACCGGGGCTCGCGGGATTGATGGATGGATCGGTCTCCACCCTGGCGCCAGTGTTCGCGGCGGCCGTGGCCACTCACAAGCCGTGGGACGCCTTTCTGGTGGGACTGGCGGCCTCCATCGGCGCCGGCATCAGTATGGGCTTCGCCGAAGCGCTTTCCGATGACGGCAGCCTCACGGGCCGCGGCCACCCATGGGTGCGCGGCGCCATCTGCGGCCTGATGACCGCGCTGGGCGGCGTTGGACACACGCTACCGTTCCTGATTCCAAGCTTTCAGGCGGCCATGACCGCGGCGATGATCGTGGTGATCCTGGAATTGGCGGCCATCTCGTGGATCCGGCACAAGTACATGGAATCGTCGCTGGTGTCGGCGGCGCTGCAGGTCGGGCTCGGCGGAATCCTGGTGTTCGTCACCGGCATTCTGATCGGGTCGTCATAAAAAGCACCCAATCCACGTAACTTTTTTTGAGTCCGGCAGTATCACCCTGTGATGCTGACGATACTGCACGATCTTCAATACTCGTTCCGCACGCTGCGGAAGTCGCCTTTATTCGCATCGGTTGCGGTATTCTCGCTGGCTCTGGGAATTGGGGCGAATGCGGCCATCTTCACGCTCATCAATCAACTGATTCTCCAACTATTACCGGTGCAGCACCCCGAACAGTTGGTGCTGCTCACTGCGCGCGGCAACCATTACGGAAGCAACACCGGCTCGAACGCACTTTCTTATCTGATGTACACCGATTTCCGCGAGAAGAACGAAGTGTTCAGCGGCATCTTCTGCCGCCACGGACGGACTCTCAGCGTCAGCCTCGACGGCCGCACGGAGCTGGTAGCGGGTGAGGACGTCTCGGGGAACTACTTCCCCGTGCTGGGCGTGAAAGCGGCGCTGGGCCGCGTCTTCACCGCCAGCGATGATCTGCAGCAGGGAGGTCATCCGATCATCGTTCTGAGCTACGGATACTGGAAGACGCGCTTCAACGGCGACCCCGGCATTCTCGGTCGTAAATTGGTGGTCAACGGTTATCCCATGACTGTGGTGGGTGTGAGCCAGCCGGGTTTTGACGGATTGGAAGTAGGGTTCTCGCCGCAAATCCGCATGCCCATGACGATGCACGACATCACACCGGCCAGTCCGTTCCCCGAATTGAACAATCGGCGCCGCCGCTTCGTGCAGGTCTACGGACGCTTGAAGCCCGGCATGACCTTGCAACATGCCAAGGCTGGCCTGCAGCCGCTCTTCCACCAGACGCTGCAGATGGAAGTGCAGATGCCGGCATTCGCCCGAGCCACAGCCTACACCAAGGAGCGTTTCCTGGCGATGTGGATGGATGTGCTGCCGGGATCCAAAGGCCGATCGGACTTGCGCAAGCACTTCTCCACGGCACTGATGGCTCTGATGGCCATTGTGGCGCTGGTTCTGCTGATCGCTTGCTCCAACGTGGCGAACCTGATGATCGCGCGCGCTTCGGCAAGGCAAAAGGAGATCGCGGTGCGCCTGGCGTTAGGCGCAAGCCGCGCGCGCCTGGTGTGTCAACTGCTGGTGGAAAGCGCGGTGCTCTCGATCATCGGCGGCGCGGCGGGCCTGGGTCTAGCGGTAGTCATGGTCAAGGCGCTGATCAGCTTTCTGCCAACCGACAACACTCCCTTGACGCTTTCGAGCACCCCGGATGGCACGGTGCTTGGTTTCACAGCCGCCGTGTCGTTGGCCACCGGGCTGATCTTCGGATTGGCCCCGGCGCTGCAATCCACGCGGCCGCAACTGGCATCCACTTTGAAAGACCTTGCGGGGTCGGTGGTCGGCGGCACTTCGGTAGGGCTCCGCAAAGCGCTGGTGGTGGCGCAGGTGGCGTTGTCGCTGCTGCTGCTCATCGGCTCAGGTTTGTTCATTCAAAGCCTGAAGAACCTGAAGGAGTTGCGTCCCGGCTTCCAAACTCAGAACGTAGTGACCTTCAGTTTAGAGCCCACGCTCAGCGGCTACAAACCTGGTTGGACGCTGGAATACTATCGCCAACTTACCGAGCGATTGAAGGCGCTTCCCGGCGTGCAGAACGCGACGTTGGCCGTAATTCCGCTGCTGGCCGATAACGAATGGGACAGTTGGGTGACGGTGGATGGCTACACTGCCAAGCAAGGAGAGAGCGTCGATCCGCACATGCAATACTGCTCTGCCGGATTCTTCGAAACCATGAAGATTCCGCTGCTGCTGGGCAGGACTTTCGACGCGCGCGACGATAAGGGCGCACGCAAAGTGGCGGTGGTCAATGACAAATTCGTGAAGCGATACATCGGCAGAGCCAACCCAATCGGACTCCATATCGGGATGGGCAAGGATCCAGGCACCAAGCTGGACATCGAAATCGTCGGAGTGGTGGGAGACACCAAATACGAAAACATGCGGGAGGAGATTCCCTACGAGGTGTACATCCCCTATCGTCAGTCGGATTTTGTGACCGGCATGGCGGCCTACGTTCGGACCGATCGCGACCCGGCAAATTTCTACACGCCGTTGCGACAGATCGTGCGCGATGTGGATGCCAGCGTGCCGATGTACGACATGCGCTCGCTGGACCAGCAGGTGGAAAACTCGCTGGTGACGGAGCGCATGCTGGCCACCCTCTCAACCGTTTTCGGCGCGCTCGCCACTCTGCTGGCGGCCATCGGACTGTATGGGGTGATGGCGTTCATGGTGGCGCGGCGGACCCGAGAAATCGGCATCCGGATGGCATTGGGCGCGCGCGGCGGATCGGTGGTGTGGCTGGTGATGCGCGAGGTGATCATACTCTCCGCCGCCGGGCTGGCAATCGGACTGCCGGCAGCGTGGGGAATCACGAGACTGGTGGAGACGCAACTCTTCGGCGTCAAGGCTACCGACCCGTTCACTATGGCGGTGGCGGTGCTCGGCATCGCATCCGTAGCTGCCATCTCGGGCTACCTGCCGGCGCGCAAGGCTACGCACATCGACCCTATGATGGCGCTGCGATTCGAATAAAGATTCTTGCGTCGGTGAAAAGCTACTTCGCAGGCAGCGCGAAGGCGACGTAAGCGCCCGAGATATTGCCCTGCGTGGCCGGCGTGAGGCCCACCTGGGCGGAGGCGCAAAACACGATGAACTCGCGTCCAGCAATCTCGTAAACCGCGGGAATGCCTTCGAGCGCCGCATCCACTTCCCTGCCCCAGAGCGCCTTGCCGGTCTCCACATCGAAGGCGCGGATGGTGCGGTCGCGCGTTCCCGCGAAGAGCAGGCCACCGGCGGTGACCACAGGGCCTACCTTGGGGTAATGCGACCCGGTGTTCTTCACGCCTTTCGCGGCCAGCTCGGGCACATCGCCCAACGCGATCTTCCACTTGATGGTTCCTTCATTCAAGTCGTAAGCGGTGAGCGATGACCAGGGAGGCGCGATCGGCGAGAGGCCGTTGGCGGCGGTCACCAGACCGAAGCCGCTGGTGTAACGCACTCCGTCCGGCGCCGTGGTGTCGGGCGCCAACTTGAGGATGGCGGGCAGATCCTTGGAGACGACGAATAACGATCCGTTCCCCGGGTCCACCGCGGCTCCGCCCCAGTTGGCGCCACCGTTGTTTCCCGGCATCTGAATGGTAGGCCGCAAGCCGGGCGGCGTGAACAGGCCTTCATTGCGGGCGCTCAGAATCTGGTCGCGGAAACGGGCACGGTCCTGCGCGCCGATGTACGGATTCAGATCGTCAGCCGTAAATTTCTGGCGCGCAAACGGCGGTGGCTTGGTGGGGAACGGCTGCGTCGGCCAGGTCTGCTCGCCAGGCATGTCGGTCTTGGGCACGGCGCGCTCTTCAATGGGCCACAACGGCGCGCCGGTCACGCGATCGAAGACCCAGACGAAGCCTTGCTTGCTCACCTGCGCCACCGCGTCGATGGTCTTGCCCTCGTGACGCACCTTCAGCAACTTCGGTGCAGTGGCGTCGTCGTAATCCCAAACGTCGTGGTGGACCATTTGGAAATGCCACAGACGTTTGCCGGTGCGCGCATCGAGCGCGAGCAGAGTGTCGGCGAACAGATTTGCGCCTTTGCGGTCGGCCCCGAAGAAGTTGTACTTCGCGCTGGCGGTGGGGGCGTAGAGAATGCCGCGCGCCTCGTCGATCGAGAATTCGCTCCAGACGTTAGCGCCGCCCACGGTCTTCCAGGCGTCGGGCGGCCAGGTGTCATAGCCGAACTCGCCGGGATGGGGGATGGTATGGAAGGTCCACACCAGCTTGCCCGTGCGCACGTCGAAGGCCCTGATGTCGCCGGGCGCCGAACCATATCCTTGATTGGTCGCCGAGCCGAGGATCAGCAGGTTTTCAAACACGCGCCCCGGAGTGGTGGATTGCACCAGCGTGAGCGATTTCGGATCGCGGCCGAGACCGTCCTTCAGGTCGACGCGGCCTCCAGTGCCGAATGTGAGGATGGGCTTGCCGGTGCGTGCGTCGATGGCCTGCAGCGCGTGATTGGCCGAGAAAAGCAAGCGGCGGTCGGCGCGATCCTTACTCTCCCAATAGTTGATGCCGCGATTGGTGATGATGGCGGCAGGCGGATCGGGTGTATAGGTCCAGATTTCCTTGCCGCTGCGCGCATCCAGGGCGACGATGGAATTCTTCTTCGCCAGCACGTAGAGAACGCCATCCACTACGATCGGATTGAAGGAATACTTCAGTCCGTCGCCGGTGGGATAGGTCCAGGCGATCTCCAAACGGCTCACGTTGGAACGATTGATTTGCGTGAGTGCCGAGTATTGAGCGGAATCACCGCCGCCTGCATAGTCGCGCCAAGTGGTGTGATCCTGGCTGGCCGCGGCAAAAGCAACGAGGAAAACCAGCAGCGCCCGCATTATCGAATTCGGAGCGCCGACGGAGCAAACACGACTAGGACGCTTTCTCCTGGGCATAGGCGACATACTCCTCGTACGGGCCCTTGAAGTCTTCAATGTGGCCGTGCTCAAAATGCCAGATCCGCGTGGCCACTTCCTCGATGAGGTCGTGATCGTGCGTTACCAGGATCACGGTTCCCTGGTACTTTTGCAGGGCGAAATTGAGAGCGTTGATCGATTCCAGGTCCAGGTGATTGGTGGGTTCGTCGAGTACCAGGAAATTCGGCTTCTGCAGCATCAGGCGGCAGAAAATCAAACGCGCCGCCTCACCGCCCGAAAGAGCATTGGTAGGCTTGAGCGCGTCCTGGCCGCTGAAGAGCATCTGGCCGAGCAGGCCGCGCAATTCCTCCTGCGATGCCTGGGGGTCGAACTCGTGCAGCCATTCGATGGCAGTGGTGTTCTTTGTGATGGCGTCCGTGTGATCCTGGGCGAAATAGCCGACGGCCACTTCGTGACCCCAAACCACCAAGCCTCCGTCCACGTCGAAGACCTTGTCGCCATCCTCAATAAAGCCGATAGCACTGCGGATCAGCGATTTCAGCAGCGTGGTTTTCCCCGCGCCGTTACGGCCCATCAGCGCGATCTTTTCGCCGCGCGAGATGCTGGCAGTGAAGCCGTCCACCACCTTGAGGTCGTCGTAACTCTTAACCAGCCCCTTGATCTCCAATGGGTGGCGTCCCGAAGAACGCTTCATTTCGAAGCGGATGTACGGCCGCGCAATGTTGGACTTGGCCAGATCGGAAGTCTGCAGCCGCTCCACTTCTTTCTTACGCGAGGTCACCTGGCTGGACCGTGTGCCGGCCGAAAAGCGCGCGATGAATTCGTTGAGCTGGGCGATCTTCTTTTCTCGCTGGGCGTTCTGCGCCTCGATGGTCGAGCGAACCTGTGTTTTGGCAAGCACCATGTCGTCGTAACCGCCGGTATACATGATGACGGTTTCGTAGTCGATGTCGGCAACGTGGGTGCAGACGCTGTTCAGAAAATGGCGATCGTGCGAAATCACGATCAGCACGCCCTCGTAGTGGGTGAGATAGTCCTGCAGCCAGTGGACCGAATCGAGATCGAGGTGGTTCGTCGGCTCGTCCAACAGCAGCGCGGGGGGAGCGCCGAACAGAGCCTGGGCCAGCAGCACGCGCACCTTTTGGCCGCCCTGCAGTTCACTCATGCGACGTTCGTGCAGCACGTCATCCACGCCGAGTCCGGAGAGCAGCGTGGCCGCATCGGCCTCCGCGGTGTAGCCGCCCTCTTCGCCCACGATGCCTTCCAGCTCGCCGAGGCGCATGCCGTCCTCATCGGTGAGCTGGTCGTGCGGCTTTTCGTACAGCTTGTCGCGCTCTTCGAGCGCCTTCCACAACGGCCCGTTGCCCATGATGACGGTGTCGATCACGCGGAACGCGTCGAAGGCAAACTGGTCCTGCCGCAGCACGCCGAACTTCTTGGGGCGCGACACCGTACCCACGGGAGCTTCGAGGTCGCCCGAAAGGATCTTCATTAGCGTCGATTTGCCGGCGCCGTTGGGACCTGTGATGGCATAACGCCGCCCCGCCAGAAAAGTGCAGGTGACGTCTTCAAACAGAATTTTGGCGCCGAAGCGCATGGAGATGTTTTGGATGGAAAGCAAGGATACTTCTATGATAGCAGCCCTGACGGCTCGCTTGCCGGCTCGTCGAAGACCTGGGTATACTAGGCGCGTCAGATAGCCGCCATGGCAGCGCCAGTCATACAATGATCGGATGCTCCGCCCCCTCTACTGCTTCCTTCTCGCCGCGTCTCTGCTGCCGGCCCAAAAGCCGGCGCCCTTCGAAGTGGAGGAGGCCACCATTGCGCAAGTGCACGACGCCATGAAGGCGGGGCGGCTGACTTGCCGCGAACTAGTGGGTCTTTACCTGCGCCGCATCGACGCCTACGACAAGAACGGTCCGGCGATCAACTCCATCGTGGTGGTGAACCCCGATGTGGAGAAGCAGGCCGAGGAGTTGGATCGCCGCTATGCGCAATCGGGCCTCACTGGACCGTTGCACTGCGTGCCGGTCATTGTGAAGGATAACTTCGAGACTAAAGGCCTTCAAACGAGCGACGGCGCATTGGCCTTCTCCGGTTACCTGGCGGAAAACGATGCCTTCCAGGTGCGTCGCATCAAAGAGGCTGGGGCACTGGTGCTGGCGAAATCGAACATGGCGGAATGGGCATTCAGCCCCTACGAAACGGTCAACTCCATTTTGCCGGGCTACACGAAGAACCCCTACGCGCTGGACCGCGTGACCGCCGGATCGAGCGGTGGGACGGCCGCGGCCATCGCTGCGAGTCTCGGACTGGTGGGTCTGGGCAGCGATACGGGCAACTCGATTCGTGGGCCGTCGTCGCACCAGGCGCTGGTGGGAATTCGCTCCACCATGGGACTCACCAGCCGCGCCGGCGTCTTCCCCCTGAGTCTGCTCGCCGATATCGCCGGGCCAATGGCGCGCACGGTGGAGGATGCGGCCAAAGTTCTTCAGGTGATCGTGGGCGAGGATCCCAATGACCCCGTGACTGCTGCCGCGAAGGAACATCCGGCGCAAGACTACCCGGCGTCGCTCGACCGCGATGGGTTGCGCGGGGCCACGATCGGCATCCTGCGACCGGCTTACGAGCGAGCTTCGACCGATCCCGAAATCGTCCGCATCTTTCAAGCTGCTCTTGAAGACATGAAGCACGCCGGCGCGACCATTGTGGATCCGGCCGCTGTGGAAGGGCTGGACGCTATCCGCCGTCCGCAAGGTGGCGGCGGGTGCATGGGCTTTAAGTACGATCTCAACGGCTTTCTGGCAGCGCGCGGCGACAAGATCCCGATGAAGAACCTGGCTGCGATCATCAGTTCCGGCCGCTACCATCCGAGCAATCAGCGTCGTCTAGAAACGGCCGATAAAGCGCCGGACAATGGGCCGGATTCCGACGCGTGCAAAGCGGACCGCGCCTATCGCGAGCAGGTGCGCGCTGCAGTGGTCAAGACGATGGACAAGCTCAAGCTCGATGCGTTCGTCTATCCGACGTGGAGCAATCCGCCGCGTCTCATCGGCGATCTCAACACGCCGGCGGGGGACAACAGCCAGTTCTATTCCCCCACCACAGGCTTTCCGGCAATCAACGTTCCGATGGGCTTCACGCGCGGCGGCACGCTGCCGGCGGGAATGACGATTTACGGAAGGGCGTGGTCGGAGGCGAAGTTGCTCAAGCTGGCCTATGCCTACGAGCAGGTGACGCACCATCGGCGGCCGCCCGCCAGCACGCCACCGTTGAGGCCGTAGCGCCTACTTCGCATCCACGGACACATCGGAGAACACCACCGTCTCCGATTTATCCGGCGCATGCGAGCAGACTGCCAGCCCCACCAGGATGGGATTGCCCAAGGCGACCTGTGTATGTCCCAGTTCCTTTAACTCCGCTCCGTCTTTCGCGATCCACACGCCGATGGTGCTACCTTGGCGGGTCAATTTCAGCTTGAACTTACCCGGACCGTCGAACGGGAAATCGACTGCATTGGTGATATCGCCCTTGATGGTCCGCCACTGAATCCCAGGCATGCCGTTGCCGTGGATCACGATGTCGACGTAAGGCGAATCGGTGTCGAGAGACTGCCGCAGTACGATGCCGGCTTTGCGATGCGCCACCGCTCCTTCGCCCAGGAATTGCATAGTGGCCGTGACGCTCACGTTGCCGGACATCTCGCGCCAGACATACTGGAACTGATCTTCCTTGGCCCACATGTTCGCCCCCGCGCCGGTCATTCGATATTGCCCTTTGGCGGTGTCAAACTGCGTTGAGCCTTTGATCGCGGGACCACCCACGTCGCCTGAATTGGTGAAGGCTCCCAGTTTTCCGGTCTGGGCAAAAGCCGAAGCGGCCAACAGGCACAGGACCAAAAGTTGTCGCATGGTAACGAAATTATACGCCGATTCCGCGGAGGCGCGGCCAGGCGTGCCAGGTCCGACAAGTCGGAAGTCTACGTGAGGCCGACTCACCCTCGACCTCGGAAGCGATTGAGTTCGCGGCGATCGCGCTTCGATGGCTTGCCTTCCCGCAAGGCCTCGAAGTGCGGCGCGGCCTTTCGCTCTTCCAGGAGCTTCATGCGCGCCTCGCGGCTGGCTTCCGTTTCGCGGTAGAGCGTCTGCGCTACCGCAGCCGGCCCGCGCATCTCACTCAGCGCCAGAACCTCGAGGTGGAAATCGCCGGTATCGTTTTTGATCCGCAGCATGTCGCCGATCTTGACTTCGCGCGCCGGCTTAGCAGTCTGCTCGTTCGATTCAATTCTGCCGAGTTCGCAAGCGCGCGCCGCGATGGAACGCGTTTTGAAGAAGCGTGCGGCCCACAGCCACTTGTCCATACGGACGCCAGTCACGACGGCCTCCGTGGAGCGCGCGGCGACAAGGATTGCAGGAGTGATCGGAAATCCGCGGGAGGGTCGCAATCCACCGAGATGCGCTGAGCGGTTCGCGGTTGGACGAATTCCAGATGCGATGCATGCAGCGCTACACGCCCGATACGACGCTCTTCCGCTTCCGCCGGGTGATACTTGCGATCGCCGATCACGGGGTGGCTGATCGCCGAGAACTGCACGCGGATCTGATTTTGCAAACCGGTCACGAGTGTGATGCGGACGAGGGAGGCTCCAGGAAAAGAACGCTCCACGGAAAAGCGGAGCTCGGCGCGAGCGGCATTGGAATCGTTTTCCCCGGACAGCTTCTGAAACATTCCCTCCTTACGGAAGTAGTGAATCAGCGTCCCTTCTTTCGAACTCATGCGCCCACGGACCAACGCCAGGTACTGCCTGACCGGCGTGTGGGCAAGGAACTGACGGACCAGTGCATCCTTGTCCCGCTCGCTCTTCGCAAACAGCAGAATCCCCGAGGTGAAGCGGTCGATGCGATGCACCACCACGGCGCGCTGCCGTCTCGCTTTCAAGGCAGCGGAGAGCAGAGAGAAGGCCGAGGGAGCATTCGAGCCAGGCACCGGCACGGCGGGAAGCCCGGCAGGCTTATCGATCGCCACTACGGCATCGTCTTCGTACAAAATGTCGAGCGTTCGCGGCAAGCGAGACCGGCTACTGCTTTGGCGTTGAGGTTTTCCCATCAGCTCAGGCGCTTGCCTCGATCATCGATGGATTCCAGCATGATGCTCTCCATTTTAAGTCCAGCCACGCCGGAATCGTTGTTATACTAGGCCTCGCGAGGAATCCCTAATGAAAACACTCCGCTTTTTGGCAGCGGTCGCGCTATCGGGCTGCATGGCGTTGGCCCAATCGGGACCATACAAAATAATCAAAGCCGCCAAGGTGGGAGGCGTGGGAGGGTTTGACTATGTGTACGCCGATTCGGCCTGCTGCAAGCTGTATGTTGCCCGCAGCGGGAATCCGGGGCGCATGACGGTGTTCAGCCTGGACACCATCGAACCCGCGGGCGAGATTCCAGAGGTGAGCGCCCACGGCGCCGCCGTCTCCGCCAAGTCGGGCCATGGATTCGCCAGCAGCAAACCAGTGGCGATGTGGGACACCAAAATGATGAAGCCGATCAAGACCATCGACGTGGATGGCGGACCGGACGGGTTGATGTACGACGCATTCAATGACCGCGTCTACATCTTCAGCCACCGCGCTCCGAACGCCACTGTGATCAACGCTGCCGATGGATCCGTTGTTGGCACCATCGATCTGGGCGGCGCTCCCGAGCAGGCCGTCACCGATGGCAAGGGCCACCTGTACGTGGACATCGAAGATAAGGACAACATCGCCGTCGTGGATGCCAAGACGATGAAGGTCACTGCCAATTACGACATCGCAGGCAAGGGCGGCACTTGCGCCGGGCTTGCCATGGATGTGAAGAACCGGATCCTCTTCGCCACCTGCCGCAACCCGCAGAACATGGTGATTCTGGGCGCGGACGATGGCAAGGTGATCACCACCTTACCGATCGGCCAGGGCACCGACGGCGCCGTCTTCAATCCGGACACCATGGAAGCGTTCAGCTCGCAGGGCGATGGCACGCTCACGATCGTGAAGGAGAGCAGCCCGACGAGCTTTGCAGTGGAGCAGACCTTGCAGACCATGCGCGGCGGAAAGACGCTGACGCTCGATAGCAAGACCGGCCACATCCTGATCATCGCGGCCGAATATGGACCGCCACCCGCGGCCGACCCCGCCCAGAAAGGCGGACGTGGGCCGCGCGCGCCTATGCTGCCGGATTCGTTCACGGTCCTGGTAGTAGGAAAGTAGCGTAAAGGACGGCGCCTTTCCCACAACCTCGCTTCCAATCCCATTCACAATCCCGCATAATTCATTAAGCGGGGATTGTGTGCGTATACGGGGCGAGTTTCTTCTATTGCCGGCCCTTCTGGCGAGTTCACTCGCCTACTGCCAAATTCCTACGGGCACCATCGCAGGCAGCGTGGTCGATTCCTCCGCGGCCTCCCTGGCAGGTGCTACCGTGCAAATTCGGAATAGCGGCACCGACAGCGCACGCGAAGCCGTCACGGATGCGGCAGGCACTTTCCGCGTCGCCAACATTCCACCCGGCGAGTATCAGGTTACGGTCACCAAGGACGGCTTTCATCCGCTGCGCCAGACCGGCATTCAGGTGGAGTTGGAACGTACCACGGAACTCAAGCTGGTGCTGGAAGTGGGCCACGTGACGGAAAACCTGGACGTCGCCGCCGGTGGCAAAGGTGTGGACGACACGCTCAGCCTGGTCAGCGATCTGCTCAAGTTCGATGAAATCATGAACCTGGTGCAGGACAGCCGGACCGTCACCGATCTCGCGTACCTTGTTTCAGGGGTCGGTCGCAATGCGCGCGGCGGTCTGGGCTCGGGCTTCGTAGTGGGCGGCGCGCGGGCCGATAACACCAATTTCATCCTCGACGGGTTCAGCGATTACGATCCGCGAACCGGAGGCGCACAAGCCATGCCGAACTACGACGCCGTGCAGGAGTTTCGAGTGCAGACCACCGGCAGCGTCGCCGAGTTCGGCCATATGGCGGGCGGCGTGATGAACATCGTGCTGCGCAACGGAACCAATCGCCTGCACGGCAGCGCATTCGAGTTCTTCCGCTCCAGCGGCCTCACCGCGCGCAATTTCTTCGATCAGCAGAAATCGTACCTGCTAAGGAATCAGTTCGGCGCCACGCTTTCCGGGCCTGTCACCGTGCCCCACCTCTACAATGGCCACGACCGCACATTCTTCCTGGTGAGTTGGGAGAGCCTGCATCAATCGTCCGGCCAAAACCAGCTCTCGGAAGTGCCTACCATGCTGGAGCGCGCCGGGGATTTCTCGCAAAGCCTGGGCGCCACGGGCAAGCCCGTGGTCATCACCGATCCGCTAACGCGCTCGCCGTTCCCGCTCGATCGGATTCCACAGTCGCGGCTCGACCCCATCGCGGCCAGGCTCGCCGGGTATTATCCACTGCCCAACAATAGTGTCAACCCCACCGACAACTTCCACGCGGATGCCGTCAATCGCAATCACTTCGACAGCGTCCTGTTGAAGCTCGACGAGCATCCAGACGACAAGGACGTCGTGTCTTTTCGCTATCTCACAAGACTCAATGCCACCGCCAATCCGTATTCGGGAAGCGGACTAGGCCTATTCGGCAGCAACGCGCGAATCCAGCCGACGCTGGCAGGAGTCAACTACACGCGCATTATCGGACCCTCGATGGTGAATGAGCTGCGCGCCGGTTTCACGCGCATGACGGACCACGAGACGTCGCTCTACGCGGGGCAGGACATTAATGGGATGGTGGGCCTGCCTTCGGTTTCGGGACCGCACCAGTTCGGCTTCCCGAGCATCACCATTCTGAACCTGGCTTCGCTGGGCGATTCGCCTGCCATGCCGATCGACTTCACGGGCAACGATTATGAAATCGCCGACACGGTCAGCCGCGCCAAAGGGCGCCACATCATTCGCGCCGGGTTCGACGTGCTGCGCACGCAATTCTTCCGCAATCTGGACAGCAACACACGCGGCACGTACAACTTTCTGGGGCGGTGGTCCAGCGTGCCGTTCGCGGATTTCCTCCTCGGCCTGCCGGACAGCAGCACTCGCCAGTCCAGTTCCGGGCCAGCGTACTTCTTCTATACCAATTGGGGCGCCTTCGTGCAGGACCAGTTCGAAGTCAACTCGCGACTCACCTTGAGCTTCGGCATCCGCTACGAAATCAACAACCCGCCCACGGAAAAGTACGGCCGCATTTCGAGCTTCGTGCCGCAGATCGGAAAGGTGGTGATCGCCGATGGCAGCGCCATTCCCGACTTGTCGAAGCGCCTGGCTGCCGCCGGGCTCACAGGGCTGGTGACCACAGCCGCGCAGGCAGGCCTTCCGCAATCGCTGGTCTACGCCAACCATCACGATTTTGCGCCACGCTTCGGTTTCACACTGCGGCCGCTCGCGAGTTCCAACACTGTGGTCCGCGGCGGCTATGGTCTCTATTACGCCGATTCGCTAGCCAACCCGATTCTCAACTCGCTGAGCAACGTCTATCCCTTCACGGTGTCGCAGACTTTCAGCCGGAACGCGGCTCAACCCACCGCCCTGACGCTCGAAAATCCCTTTCCCACGAGCCTGGCAAGTTTGCCGGGCGTCACCAACGTCAACGGTTTTGCGCTCCACCCGAGCCCCCAATACCTGCAAAGTTATTCGTTCTCCATTGAGCATCAGCTCGGAACCTCCACCACCCTGGAACTGGAGTACGCGGGCTCGCGCGGCACTCATCTGGAGCAACAATACGATCTCAATCAACCTTTCCGCCAGGCTGCTCTGCAGCTTCCGAACGGAACTTTTCCACGCCCGTTCGGCGGCTTCGGAACGGTCAACTTTTACGACTTCGGAGCGAACTCGTTCTACAACTCAGGTTCGGTGACAGTGCGGCGCAGTTGGCACAGCGGCCTCTTCTACGGGGTGAGCTACATTTTCGCGAAGTCGATTGACGACGCATCGCAGACTTCCGGCAACTCGACGGGCGATTACCCGGGAGCGCAGAATTCTCGCGATCTGGCGGCCGAACGCGGGCGCTCCGATTGGGACAACAAACACTCACTCCTGATGTTCGGATCGTACCAACTACCTTTCCGCGGGAATCACTGGATCCGTGGCTGGCAGCTCTCCGCCACGGGCCGCTTCTACTCCGGACAGCCGTTCACTCCCCGCGTCGCCAACGCCAACCTGAATCTGGGCGAAGCGGACCGTCCCGACCGCATCGCTAATGGCGATCTGCCGAATCCCACCGTTGCCGACTGGTTCAACCTCGCGGCCTTCCCCGTGGTGGCACGGCGCGCTTTCCGGTTCGGCAATTCCGGGCGCAACATCGTGGATGGTCCGGCCAGCGAGACTGTGAACGCTGCTCTGCTGAAGAATTTCGCCTTGCCCGAGCACCGCACGCTGCAGTTTCGAGCGGAAGCCATTAACCTGATGAACCACGCGAATCTCGGGCTGCCGGTGAATTTCGTGGATGCGCAAAACGCAGGGCAAATCCTGTCGGCAGATTCCCCGCGCGTGATCCAACTCGGGCTGCGAGTGCAGTTTTAGCGGCCGACGACGTCCAATGGCACACCGAGCAGTTTCGCCAGCTTGCGAAACTCGCTCAGACGATGTCCCACTCCAAGCGCACAGTGGTGAGTGGGACCCTGCGCGCACCAGCGATCCACAAACTGGTCCGGTGGCAGTCCAAAACGCAGTCGTGAGTTGGTGTTTCCGATCTTCAGAATCGGCCCGGGAATCGACTCGCCCTCCGCGCCGATCATCTTGAAGTGGCCCTCCGCATCCTGCGTCAGCCCGACGATGGTCACGGGCCCGGTCTTCACGTTGAATTCCACCGAGACACCTTCGCCGCGCTTACCGTGGTACAGGCCCAGCCGGCGCAGGGTCGGCTTGCGGTCGGTGATGCCCAGGTGCGCCGGACCGTCGTGTCCCATCAGGACAAAGTTCTCGTTGAAGTCCATGGCGTAGAACTCGCTGTAGGAGCCCCCGGCGCCGAAGCGATCCATCATGAGCATCGCCAGGCAGGTTTTCAGATCGCCTTCACCGGCGGCGGGGATGCCTCGCGCCGTAAGCAGCGAGTTGCCAAAAATCAGACCGGCGCCGAGACGCTCGAATTCGTTGCCATCGAGGCCGCGGTAGTAGTAAGTCAGGCCCTGCAGGTCATGGTCGTGAACCAGTTGATCGAGCCCTACGGCGACCATCGCGGCCCAATGCATATCGGCAGGCGCTATGTCTGGCGCGACGTCAAAGAGATTGAACGCATCCGCCATTCTGGCGTGCGCGTCCGGGTGGGCTGCGCCGGCAACGGCCTTGGCGAGATCGTCCATTTCCAGAATCTCGACATGCGCGCCGAACTGGGCGTGGACCGCCGTGAAATCGGCGTACATATCGAGCATGCCCGGATAAGTGTGGCCCAAAAAGCCGATGCGGCTGGTCTTCACGGCGCGCCAGACCGCGGCGGCGCGGCACCACTCCGCTATCTCCGACCAGCCGCGATCGTCACTGTTCAAAATGCCCGAGACCACGTGGAACGCGATGCGGGCGCGTGTGAAGGCGTTGGAGATTTCGGGAACGCAGCATGTGGAACAGTTGGCGAGCCACTCCGCGGTGTCGGTGTGTTCGTAATCGAGCGCGGCCACGGGCTGAAGATTGAGGACCAGCACCGGCACGCCGCCCTTTTGCGCCACCGGTAGCACCTGCGACGACGTGGCGTAGGTTCCCACGTAACAGATCAATAGATCCAGATCAGAGCGCGCAAACAATGCTCCGGCTTCGCGCGCCGCCGGGGCCGTATCGACCAGGCCCGCGGAAATCATCTCCGCGCCGAAGCCGCGAATGCGCGTTTCCACCTGCCGCTGGTAGCCCTCCAGCCTTTCCTTGAGGCCCGGGAACTGCTCCCAGTAGGCGGCCAATCCGATGCCGAAAACTCCAATGCGTGCTGAATGGGTGGGCACAGAACCAGCCTAGCGCAGCCGTGCCGTATAGCCCGCCCTCACCTCCACCGGGCCCAACAGGCCCGATGGCATCAGCGGCGAATCCGCGCGGAACTTTCGAATATTGGTTCGGGTGTAGCGTTTCTCGGGCGGCAGTTGCTGATCGCCGATCAATCGATTGGGCCAGAAGTTGGTGACCTCCACCTCGAGATCGTTGGCACCCGCTTTGGCCGCGCCGGCGATCGATGCCTGGAAGGGCTTCTGCCATACGATGCCGAGGTCCTTGCCGTTCAGGCGCACACGCGCGATTTCGCGAACATCCCCAAGATCGAGCGTGAGCGTGCGGCCGTTCGCCAGTTGCCCAGCGCTGACAGTGAATCGCGCCGCGTAGGTCGCAGTGCCGGAATAGTAGCGAATTCCGGGGTCTGTGTTCTCGGTCCACGATTGCAGACCGGCGAAGTTGACGCTGGGCGGCGCGCCCCAGCCCGGCGTAAATCGCACCGTCCAGGGACCGGCGATCGCGACCGTATCCGCCTTGCCGATTTCCGCGGAGAGAGTAACTCCCCCCGCTTCCTTCAGCATGTAGCGGCCGGGCGTATCGGCAGTCAGATCCAGGCCGCTTACGTGGACCGGCGGCGTGGTTGCCTTGTCCCACGGAAAAAGCGCGCTGCCGTCCTTTGAGAGTTGCTCGAAGTGGCGGCCCATCGGGTGGCGTAGCACGACGAAGACGCTGCCATTGGGTTCGAGCCAAAGCGGCATGCGTGTGCGACCGTCCGATGCAGCATCGAAGACCGCCGCCTGCTCCGTGCGCCCGGAATCGGGATGCCATAGCTCCGGAGCTTTGCCGCGAACATTCAGGGTCACCTCGGCAAAAAGTGGTGCGGCTTCCGTGTTACGCAGAAAATAGATATCGGCCCCGGCGGACTGGCGATGCACGTAATCCATCCGGCCCTCCGGCGCGCCGCGATATTCGAAATCGGGCGCAACTCCCAAAGCCTGTAGAACGCTGCGTGTGCTATCACCGCAATACACGGTTCCCTTGCCGAAATGATGCGGCTTACCGGGCGCACAATCGCCCCACACCTCAGCGGCCAGCGATGCCACTTCTTCATCGCCGTGCATTCCCAGCGCGTGATGCGGCTTCTCGCCCAGAATCACGCCGCCATCCTGCACCACCTGGCGAATGCTGCGCATCGCGGCTGGGGCCATTCCAGGAACGTCGGCCAGCACCAACAGGCGATATGACACGCCATCCGGCAGTACGATACGGCCATCGCGCGCGCTCACCCGATGGGTCAACACCTCGGTATCGGAGACGTCGTAGTCGTAACCGGGAAGCACCTTTGCCGGGTCGGCGCTCTTGGTGCGGACGAAGTTGGGGATCTGGTCGCCGTAGTAGTAGAGCACCTCGCTCACCGGCCGGCCCTGCTGCAGCATGAAATCGCTGCGATTCACGTAGCTGAAGAATGCGCCGGCCAGGTTCCACCACGTCACATTGGGATTCATATGGGTGCCGGCGAAATACTCCTGCCCCGGCAGCCCCATTTCCTTCGGCGAAGAAGTGAACGTGTGCCAGATGAGCCGGTTCAGACCTTCGCACGCCGCCTGGTCGAAGGTGGGCTTGAGATCGTCCCAGATGGATTCTTCCCACTGTGGACCGATGCTGGTCATGCCCTCGGCCCCCACCAGAGTCTTGCCGTAAGTGTGGGCCGCGCTCGACCCTTCCTTCACGAAGAAGCGTTCCTCGTCGCGCGTCCGATGCGTGGCCGAGCGCGCCCAGAATTCGGTCTGCGGGAAAGCGCTGACGCCGAGCGTCTCCAGCGCGTCGATGGGCGCGCCGTGCGGCCCGCCGGATTCCGGATGGATCTGCAGCCCCGAGCGCGCGGCCAATTCCGAAAAGACGGCGTAGTGCTGGCTGATCACGAAGTCGGCAACTGTCCGGCGCAGGTCGGTGAGGAATCGATTGCTGGTGTCGCGGCTATCCAGAATGCGGCCAGCTACCACAGGCAGATAGGGAAGCGGGTCGTAGCCGCGGCGCTGGCGGAACTCCTCACGGAAACGGCGGGTCCAGTTGAGGCCGCCGAGTTCCCAGCTATCGGTTACCAGATACCGCAGAGCGCGGCCAAGGTACGGGCGCGCGTCTTCCAGCAGCGGGTCGACGTTCTCGCGCCAGTAGGTCTCGAGCGCACTGCGATCGAGGTAGTCGATCGCCAAGCCTTGCCACGCGCCACTCGAAGTGGAGATCTTCGCGCCGGAGGCAGTGTACCCAATGCGGAGAATTTCCCAGTTGCCCGCGGGCGCGCTCCACACGAGCGATCCATCCGGGGTCATGTGCGACGTCAGATCCTGCACTTGCGACGCGCGCGCGTCCTCCTCGCCGGGCGTCGCCGGAACATCTTCCAACAGAGGAATTGAGGGCGGCATCGACATTCCCAATTCCATCGCGGCCGATTTCATCGGGAGCTGCCGGATCGGACGAGCCGTTTTGCCGCCGCCGTGGTTCGCCAGTGGATAAGCCAGCACCGCGATATCGCGATAGAATCCCTGGCGCTGTGGCGGCGCGGCGAGAGTGCAGCGTGAAATTCGCCCGGACCCTCCACCGCGGTCCGCGACCATGCTAGCAGCTTGGCGGCCTGTTCCGGCTTCACTGCCGGTCCGCCCAGATTCCAGCCGCTTTCGATATTGAGGCTGATCTCTAACCCCAGCCGGTCGGCTTCCTTCAGGGCGTGCCGGTACAGAGCCCGCCATTCGGGAGTGCCGAACATGGGACCGGCGGGCACCGCGTCGTTATGCTGCTGGTCGCTGCCGTTGGCATCCACCAGGAGGGCGCCGCCGTAGCCTTTGGCTTTCATTTCCTCCAGATCGCGCGTGATGGCGGCCTGGGTGGTGTGACCGTTCAGCCACCACCAGTAGCAGCGCAGACGCGCTTCCGCGGGTGGATTGGCGAAGCCGGCTTCCAGAGCATCCTGTCCGCGGAGCGCAAGCGATGGGCGCAGCAAGGGCGGCCAAGCAACACGCCGCCGCATACCAGCGGCGGCGTCCGGCTTCAGAATTGATCCCATTAGGGAACCGCCCGTTCAGAAGTTTAGCTTGAGCCCTAATTCGACGATGCGCGGGTCGTTCACCTGTCCGATGCCGATCACGCCGGAGGTAGTGTTCGGACCGCCCGAAAATCGGCGTATTGGCCAAGTTGTACGCGTTGGCGCGGAATTGCAGCTTGGCCTTCTCGTGGAACTGGAACGTCTTGAACATCGCGAAGTCCATGGTGGTGGGGACTTCGGTGCGGATGCCGGGAATCACGCCGCTCAGCGTGCGCAACGTGAACGGCGGCGTCTGAATGAAGGCCACCGGCTGGTTGGCATCGGCGCAGTTCTGCCGCACGCCCGAGGTGTTCAGCGTGCAGGTGTTGAACCACTGCTGGTAAGTGGGGTCGTCCAGTTTGGGGTTGATGCCCGTGGAATAGACGCCGCCGGGAGCGCCCACCAGCGACCCGTTGAGATAGCGGACGATGCCGTTGGCTTCCCAGCCGCCCAGCACGTTATGCAGGAAGCCCTTGCCATTGGCGAAGATCGGCAGCAGGTAAGTCAGGCTCAGGGTGGCGATTTTGGGGGCTCGCCCGCCTGTACGCGCGCCAGCATGCTGAAATCGTCCTGGTCGTTGAGGTAGCCCGTCTCCTGCATGATCTTGTCCCAGGTGAAGCTGAAACGTCCCTGCAGGCCGCTGCGAAGCGCTTCTCCACGGAAACCTGCAGTGGAGTTGTAGAGACTCGTTCCGATGGCATGCGTGGATTCGGTGATGCCGCCGAACTCGGGGTACGGAATCTGCAGGCTCTGGTAAGCCACGGTAGCATTATTCAGACTCGACCCCGGAATCTTTCCGGCCATGGGGTTGGTTACTTGGGCCAATAGCGTGGTGCTCGGCACCGGAATGGCGTTGCCCGGAAGCGCGTAATAGGAGCGCGGCAGGAAGTTGATGCTTCTTGGAAACCGGCAACTGCGTGGCGTCGTTGCCAGCGAAAGCGACTTCCAGCAACGTGTGCCCCGGAAGTTGCTGCTGCAGGGCCAACGAGTAGTTGTAGACCTTGGGAATGGTGCGATTCGGATCGGCGAAGGAGAAGCCCTGACCCAGCGCCGTGGATAAACCAAGAGTGCTGCCCGAAGGCTGAACCACGCCGCCTGGGAACGGATTGCTCAACCCGTTGGCCGGAGTGAGGTTCGCATCGTTGGAACTGACATAGCTGGTGTTGGCACTGAAGCCGGTGTTCCCGCCGGTCTGGAATGTGACCGAGTAGTTGGTGCCGAAGCCGCCGCGCAGCACCGTATTCTTAAACAGCTTGTACGATGCGCCAATTCGCGGTCCCCAATTGTTCAGGTCGCTGGACGAACGGGTAGCGGTGGCTGCCGTCGGTGAACAGCAGGCCGCCTTGCAAGCGTCAGACCCGTGACTTGAGATTGCAGCGGGTTGGTGGCGTCAAAGGCGAAGCCCGCGTTTTGACGGTTATAGCGCTCGCTCATCGGCGATTCGTATTCCCAGCGCAGACCGAGATTCAGCGTCAGCCTGGAGGTGATGCGCCAGTCGTCCTGCACGAAAAAGCCCTGGTAGATCTGCTGGAAGGCGGAAGCGATGGTGTAGCTGAGGCCGCCGCCCGAAGGCCAGCCGAGCAGCAGAGATGCGAACGGGTTGCCAGCGGTAGCGCTGCCAGTCTGCGCATTCTGCTGCGTGAATCCGGAGCTGAAGCTGAACGGGTTGATGCTGGAAGCCGGTGTGTTGTTGTTGGCCTTCATGATGTACAACTCGCCGCCGAGCTTTCAAACTGTGTTTGCCGATGGTCTTGTTGAGGGTGCCCGAAAGCGAATGGTCGAACGTGGTGGTGTATTGGCTGGTGGTGGGGGTTCCCGTGCCTGCATTGCCGATGGTGCCGGTGTAGCCGTTGCCGATGTTCAGGCCGGGGTAGTTCAGGTGCGGCGCCTGCCGCGATGAACTGCTGCGAGAAGCCCAGCTTGCTGATGTCGTAGTTGTCGCCGTAAAGTCCCACCTGGAACGGGTGGAAGATGAAGCCGTACTTGATGTCGAGCACTGTGGTGGGCGAAAAGCGTGTTGGTCCAATCGAGGCTGCCCCCGTGGTTGTTGCGGAAATGTAGGTAGCCAGGGCTGGCGGCGGCGTTCGCCCAGCCATAGTCGGGAAATAGCTGGTGGCGCACATTGGAGAAGCCCATCATGGTCAGGCGGTTTTTCTCGTTGATCTGGTGATCCACGCGGGAGGAGAGGGAGTGATACTGGTCCTGCTGCGAATTCGGGCTGACCACGTAGTTGTTGAACCCGCCGAGCGTCCCGGGAATATTCGGCAATGGATAATCGCCGATCAGCGCCTTGCCTATGGGATTGATGCGGTTGGCCGGAATCACGTTGCCCGCGAACGGCTGCCGAATGTACTGGCCATTGACTAGCGTGGTGGTCAACGGATCGTAAATCAGCACCGGCTGTCCGTTGGAGTTCACCAGGCTCGAGAAATCGCCGCTACGTTCGGCTGCCGTCGGGTAAGAGGCTGTGTAGGGCAGCGGGCTCGCATTGCGAATCCACTCCATGTTGAACATGAAGAACGTCTTATCCTTGCCGTTATAGATCTTGGGAATACGCACTGGCCCGTCAATCACGAAGCCAGGCTGGTTCCAGCGCATCACGCCGCGTGCCGAGCCTGCCGCGTTACCGCTGAAATTGTTGGCGTTCAGTTTGTCATTGCGGAAGAACTCGTAAAGTGAACCGTGGTAGGTGTTGGTGCCGCCCTTCAGCACCGCGTTCACCACGGTGCCGGCGCTGTGCCCATACTGTGCGTCGTACGTGTGGGTCTGGACCGTCACTTCTTCCACGGAATCCGGCGAGGGAACGAAGCCGACGTAGATGGCCGCCGAGGCCCGCTCTTCGGGCGCGTTGGGAATGCCGTTCAGCATGATCTGGTACTGGCTGCCGATGCCTTCCGACGACATCTGCGCCGATGCGCCATCGTACGGCCGGCCGAAGCCACTCGCCTGCGACGTGGTATTGAGGGCGGAATACATGCCGGTGGCCAGGTCGGCCAGCATATAAGAGTTGCGGCCCATAATGGGCAGATCCCGAGCCTCCATGGTATTGATGGTCTGGCCCATGGAAGCGGTGGCGGTCTTGAGTTGTTCGCTTGCCCCAGCCACCGTGACGGTTTCGGTAGCAACACCCACCTCCAGGCGCAAGTCAGCCTGGACCTTATCGCCGGCATGCAACTCAATGTTCGGGCGCACGGCTTGCTTAAATCCCTGGGGGCCGACGCGGTCAATGAATAGGTGCCAGGAAGCAGAAAAGGAACGGAGTACGCTCCCGAATCGTTCGTCTGCGCCGTAGCGACCGCCTGGGTTTCGACATTGCGGATCTCGATGTCCGCTCTAGGCACCGAAGCTCCGGACGGATCGGTGACGTTTCCACTGACGGTGGCCCGATATTCCTGGGCGGTTAACGGCGCAGCCAGAAGTAGCGCAGCGGCAAAGCCGAGCCGCAAAACACATGTGAACGTTGTCTGCTTGGACATTCCGGTTCTCCCTAAATAAATTGACCCTTTATAGGTGAATAGAGCTGTTTCGCGCAAGTTGCAAGTTTCCAGACGTTTGCGAACCGTTTGCAAACCCGTTCACGGAGTTATAATCGCCTTATCTCGCAATGGTGATCTCCGAACCTCCAGTTTCGGAAAATGAAAAACGCGAAGCTTTGGATGCCGTGCTGGCGAGCGCCACCTTCGCCCGCTCGGCGCAGCTCAAAGCCTTTCTGCGTTACATCTGCGAACAGGAAATGGCCGGGCACTCCGAGAGCCTGACCGAATACCAGATCGCGGTGGCGGTACTAGGACGCCGTAAAGACTTCAGCCTTTCCGATGACTCATCGGTGCGCAACCGCGCTTACGAATTACGCCAGCGCATCGACCGGTATTATGCGCAGGAGCACCCCAGTGCGGCCATCCGCATCGCCATCCCGCGGGGCGGCTACATCCCCTACTACGCTCGCTATCAACCGCCGGTGGAGGATATCGCGATCACGGTCCCGCAGCCACCCCCAGCACTGCCGACGCCCTTGCAGGGGTCGCGCTCCTTTGGCTGGAAAACTCTGGCGGCTATCGGCATATTATGCGTGGCAGCCGGCGCCTTAAGCGATCGCCTTCTCAACCAGTCCCATCCCGCTGCGGTGGTACGGGAGGCTTGGGGTCCGCTGGCAGAGCCGGGCGACAACCTGCTCATCTGTATCGCGACGAATCTCCACATGATCGTGCCGGCCGCACATTTCACAGCACCCCTGGCGCTTCCCGGCCCCTGAGGAGCTGGGCTCCATCTATGGCCCCAATCGCCCCTTGCAGCCAGGCTCACCTCTTTATATGGAGCCTGCGCAGCTTTCGGTGCCACTCGCCGAACTGGCCGCGGCCACGGATCTGGCAAACATGCGCCAGTCCTTTGGCGGCTCCTATCAGTTGCTACCCGAATCGGAGGCGCCTGTGGCGGCGCTCAGAGGGCGCAACTCCGCGCTCATCGGGTCGGGGACCAACAGCATGGCCGCGTCGCTGCTGCTCCGCAACCTTCCCTTGAGTGTCAACTACGGCCGCGACGATCACTTCGCTGTGATCGACCAGCGCAAGCCCGCCGGTGAGAACGAACGCTTCGTATCGCAGCCGACCGGCGACCCGGTGCCCTCCGTTATGTACGGCCTGATCAGCATCATCACCACGGTGGATTCCACCGGCAGGCCGAAACGCACCGCAGTTTTTTCCGGGTCGGGCTCCGCCGCGGTGCAGGCGGCCGTGGAGTTCTTCTGTTCGCCCATCTACCTGAAAGAGATGAAAGCGCGGTTCCAGGCAGCCGGGCTGAAGGGCTTTCCGGCCAGATATCAAGTGGTGATCCGGGCAAAAACATCCGGCATTCGACTCATCTCTTATGAGTACGCGGGCCACGAAGTGGTACCCTAGGTCGTCTGGTCTAATTAGCACATACAAGAACCAGTTGAAAATGTTACACAAGGACCGGGGATTACGATATGGCCAAGAAAAACACTGAAGAGAGCGCCGAACCGAAGGTAGAGAAGGGCGCAGCTAAGAGCAGCGAAAAGGGCGCCAAGAAGAAAGCCGATAAGGCGGATAAAGGCGCTGAGCAGAGCACCGAGAAAAGCGGCCTTGTCGCTGCTGCTGAAGCAGTAGGCGCTGGCCGCCGGCAAAGTTGCGGCCATGGTCGGCGTCACTGCGGAACGGCCGAACACTCCGCCGACCCCGAAGATCGGCAAGCTGAAGCCGAAGAATAAGAGTCGCCTGCCGCGCCGTCAAAAGAAGGCGCTACAGAAGGCGAAGGCAGCAGGATCCGCTCCCAAAGCCAAAACCCAATTCTAGTTCTCACCTCAGGGCACGGGCACAAGCAGTGTTTTGCCCACCACGGGAGGTAGCGCGTCTCCCAACAGCCGGACATGCAAGGTCTGCTTGGCGGATTCCACGAGTGCATCGAGGGTAGTATTGAGGGCCGTGTAATCGTTGTAGTGCGTGCCGCCGTGATCCGGAGTGGTTCCGGTGGCCTGGCAGGTGGCGACGATCGCCCATGGAAGATCGTGATTGATGTGGGCGTTGATTCCGGCCAGCGCGAACTGGATGCGCGCAATCGGGGTTCGATTGCGGCTGTTGAACAGCACCGCCCAGCAACTAGGTGTGGTCTGGCCGGACAGCCACGTTTTCAGCGCGGAGAAATACAGGCGGGCGAATTGCACGTCGAGTTCAGCCAGCCATGCGGGGTCGGCGAATCCCGCGTTCGCCACGCGGGCCTCCACCGCCTGAGTCACTTGCAGGTAGAGCCAGTTGAACCACTTCAAGCCATCGCCATCAATGCAGGTCGCCTCGATGGTCTGCAGCATCTGCAAAACTTCCGCAACCGTTTGCGGAACAGCCTGTACGGTCGCGAGTAAAGAAGCATCGTAAGGATACACGGCGTTATTGTAGCGGGTGTGGCGTTGAGCCGGGAATACCCTGGGCCACAAGATTGCCAGTACTGTTAATGGTGCGCAGATGTGGCCTAGTCGCTATAATCGTGCGGTGCATCGCACGTATTTGGCCTTTGCGTTCGGAGCGGTATGTGTGCTGAGCTTTCTCAACGCTCGGAACACCTTCGTACGACTCAACCGCCAAACTCGCGCGACTGTGGATCACCCCCGCCTGCTGGCGAATGGGTATGACACCGCCACTATCACAGTGGACGACAACTCCGGCGGCAAGCTCGACATCGCATCCAGCGGCGATCGTGCTACCGCCTTCGTTTCCGACCACTCCTGGCAAGAAGGAAAATGGACCGTCACGGTGCATGCCGGAATCGTCCCCGGCCACGTGCGCTTTTCCCTGGCGCTGCCCGGCGCCCAATCCGCCGGCGTCGACATTGAAACCGTGCTCGATCCCCGCGACAGCCTGGAAGACGGCACGCCCGATTTCCTTCGCCTCACCGATGAGCACGACCGCCTGGCCTTTCGCCGCTGGTTCACTTTTCTCGCCGAAGCGCAATATTTCCAGACGCCCGAGCAGCGGCCATCCGAGATCAAGGACTGCGCGGCGCTCATCCGCTATGCCTATCGCGAGGCTCTGCACGCGCACGACAGCGCCTGGACCGCGACGGCGCAACTGCCGCTGGTGCCGGCATTCGAATCTGTGGCCAGGTATCGATATCCGCATACACCACTCGGCGCGGCGCTCTTCCGTGTTCGACAAGGTCCGTTCCGCGCGTCTGACCTCGCCGATGGCGCCTTCGCACAGTTCGCCGACGCTCAAACGCTGTGGCGATTGAATTGCCATTTTGTGAGCCGCGAAGTCTCCGCGGCCAAACCTGGCGACCTGTTCTTCTTTCGCCAGGAGGCCGGCCGGCGGGAGTTTCACAGCATGATTTACCTGGGCGAGAGCCAGATTCGAAGCGATGGGAGCCGCTACGTTGTGTACCACACAGGCGACAGCGAAATGAAGCGGCTCTCGATGAAGGAACTGGCGGAGTTCCCTCAATCGGAGTGGCGGCCCCTGGCGAGTAACCCGGCGTTCCTGGGTGTGTATCGTTGGAACATTCTGTGTGCGGGCGGCACAAACTGAAATCGCCAATGAGAATGGAGAGCGAATCTTGAAGCACATCGTTCGGCTCGCGCTGTTGCTGGCGGCCGCCGCCCCCGGGCTCAGCCAGGGCGAAAGCGACCCGTATTTCGCGCTTGCTACCGCGCGCACCTTCGGAACCAAGGGCCGCCCCAGTGTCACCCTGAGCGCCTGGAAAGTGGATTCGCTCGAATTCCGCGTCTACCGCGTGGATGACGCCATGAAGTTCTTCGAACAGATCGAGAACCCCCACGAGTTCGGTGGGCGCGCGCCCCGTCCGCCGCACGAATTGACCATGCTGGAGCGGTTCCATCTATGGAAGCACAACATGCGGACGACCTTCCGGCGCTCGCTGCGCGGGCAGTTTACAGAACCTCCCAGCGCCCACTTTGGAAGCCGCCCGGCGCCAGCCTCCAAACCGGCGGCCGGAACCGGGGCCAAGGGAACGCACTACGCCGAAGCGCCGCTGCTCAATTCGCAGCAACTGGTGCTCTCCTTTCTACAGCCGGTATTGAGCCACTCCCGCTGGGAGAACGAAACCGTCGATATCGGAGTGAAGGATCGGGGCGTCTACCTGGTGGAAGCCGTGCACGGCGAACTGCGGGCATACACCATCCTGATAGTCTCCGACATCGCCATGATCACCAAAACCGGCAAGGGCCGCGTGGTCAACCTGCTGGTTAACCGAAGCACCGGCGAGCCCGTACCGCATGCGAAAATCGCGCTGCTCTCGCGCGACAAACGAATCAGCGAGGCCGAGACTAACAGCGATGGCATCGCCGACATGGCGATGGCGGAGGCGCGTCCGGACGATATCCGTGTGGTCGGGCGACAAGGCGGCGATTACGCTGTGAACACGCTCGCAGGCTACGCGTTCGGCGTCAATAGTGAGCAGTGGATGGGCTATCTTTACACCGACCGCCCGGTCTATCGACCCAGTCATACCGTGCACTTCAAGGGCATCCTCCGGCTACGGACTGCCGAAGGCTACACCGTGCCGGCAGGCCGCTCCGTCTCCGTCACCATCAACGATCCGGACCAGAAACCGGTTTATCAGAAGACGCTCACCGCCAGCGCCACCGGCGCCATACGCGATGACCTGACGCTTGCTTCGGGCGCCGCATTGGGTAACTACTTCATCGAGGTGAAATCGGGCGACGCCTTTATGAATGGTAATTTCGAGGTTCAGGAGTACAAGAAGCCTGAATACGAGGTGCGGGTCACACCCACCAAATCGCGGGTACTGGAAGGCGAAACCGTGCAGGCCACCATCGACGCCCGCTACTATTTCGGCGAGCCGGTAAATGGCGCCAAAGTCACCTATGCCATCTATCGCGACCGCTACTGGTTCCCGCTCTGGTACGAGCCCGATGACGACGCCGAAGGGCCGCCGGCCAGCGACGACGATGGGGACGGCGGCGATCAACTCGCCGAGACGGAAGGCAAACTCGATGCCGATGGCAAGCTCACCATCAACGTGCCGACCACTCTCTCCGATCACAAGTTCGACTATCGCTACCGCATTGAGGCGCGCGTGACCGATCAGGGCAATCGTGAAATTTCGGGCCGCGGCTTTGTGACCGCCACCTATGGCAGCTTCGTTGTAAATGCCGCGCCTGAGCACTATTTCTATGCGCCTGGAGCCAAGGCCACGTTCGCGATCCAGGCGCGCGATTATGACAGCAAGCCCGTGCAGACGCGGGCCCACGTCGAACTGCAGTTGGGGAATCGGCGCGAACCAGACAAGTGGGACACCAAGGCTGCGACCGATGTGAACATCGGAACCGATGGGTCGGCAACGGCGACGCTCGATATACCGCCGCAGGGTGGATCGTACCGCGTGCGCGTGACGGCCAGAACACCCGAAGGCCGGGACCTGGAAGACAATTCGTATGTCTGGGTTTCGGGCGGCGGCTGGAGCGATGAGCGCACGGCCAACAATCGCGCGGTGCAGATTATTTCCGACCGCAAGAGTTATCGGGCAGGCGATACGGTGAAACTGCTGATCGTCGCAGGTCTGCCCAACACGCCGGTGTGGGTGACCGTGGAGGGCCGCGATCTGCGCCAATACAAACTGATTCGCTCACCGGATGCAACGGCGACTTTCGAAATCCCGGTGACGGCCGTCGACGAGCCGGGAATCACGGTGAGCGCCGCATTCGTTCGCAAAGGCAAGCTTCTCAGCGGCACGAAATACATAAAGGTGCCACCAGTTGAGCACCAATTGAACGTCAAAGTCTCTACCGACAAGCCGCAATACCTGCCGGGCGAGTCGGCGGACTACAGCATAGAAGCTACCACTGGCAACGGTCAACCTGCGCCGCGAGCGGAGTTCAGCCTGGGTGTGGTGGATGAAGCCATCTACGGCATTCGCAAGGACACCACGCAGGACATCCTGACGTTTTTCTTCGACCGCGACTGGAATCGCGTGGTGACGGACGACTCGTTCAACTACTACTTTCACGGTGAAGCGGGCAAGCGGCGCATGCGTCTGGCGGAATTGCGTCCCGCTTCCCGGCTGGCGCAGTTGAAACCGGAGCGCCTGGTGGCGCCCAAAATCCGCAAGGCCTTCCCCGATACCGCCTTTTGGGCGGCCGACCTGGTCACTGACAACACCGGCCACGCCCGCGCCAAAGTGGAATTTCCCGATTCGCTCACCACTTGGCGGGCCACGGCGCGCGGCGTTACCGCGGACACCAAGGTGGGCAGTGCCGTTCTCAAGACCATCGTGCGCAAGAACCTGATCCTGCGATTAGTGGTCCCGCGATTCTTCGTCCAGGGCGACGAAGTCACTATTTCCGCCCTGGTGCACAACTATCTGACGGATGCCAAGACCGCACACGTCACACTCGACGTAACGGGGCTCGACATCATCGACGGCGCGCCCCGCGATGTGCAGATTCCCAGCCGCGGCGAAGCCAAGGTGAATTGGCGCGTGCGCGCGAAGCAGGTGAGCAGCGCCACCGTGACCGGCAAGGCGCTGACTAATGAAGAATCGGACGCACTGGAAATGCAACTGCCGGTGAACATCCCGGGCGTCAAAATGGCGCAGGCGAAGGGCGGATCCATGGCGGCGGGTGGCACCGCTGCGTTCGATCTTACTTTCCCGCAGAAGGTTCAGCCGGGGTCCCGGCGCATCGCCATTCGACTCTCCCCTTCCATCGCCGGTTCGCTGTTCGGCGCGCTGGAGTATCTCACGTCGTTCCCGTATGGCTGCGTGGAGCAGACCATGTCCAGCTTCCTGCCGAATATTACAGTGGCGCAGGCAGTGCGCGATCTCGGCTTGAAGACCAATCTCGACCAGGCGGCACTGCAGGAGAAGATCCGCGCCGGCCTGGATCGCCTCTACAATTTCCAGCACGAAGACGGCGGCTGGGGTTGGTGGGAGACCGACGAGAGCCATCCCTTCATGACCGCCTACGTGGTGGCCGGCCTGGTGCAGGCGCAAACTGCCGGCTCCGAAATCAAACCCGAGGCCGTTCAGAACGGAGTGGCCTGGCTGAAGAAGAAGTTCGCGAGCGATCCAAAGTTGGCGGCCGATCTGCGCGCCTATATGATGTACACGCTGGTGCTGGCGGGGCAGCCCGATGCCGCTGGCCTTTCGCAGGTCTACGACAAACGGAGTAACCTCTCGCCGTATGGCCTGGCAATTCTCGGACTGGCGCTGCAGCAGGCCAAGGATGGGCGCGCGGAAGAAATCAGCGCGGCGCTCGAACACGGCGTTCAGCAGGATGGCCAGGAAGCCTGGTGGACTGCGACGCGCGATCAGATGCTCGATTTCTCGGAGGATGTGACGCCTGAAGCCACGGCCTACGCTGTGAAGTTTCTGGCGCGGCAGCACGCCGACAACCCGCTGCTGCCGAAGGCCGCACTCTGGCTGATGAACCATCGCGACGAAGGCTATTGGTGGGCCTCCACCAAACAGACAGCCATGGTGATTTACGGCCTGAGCGATTATTTGAAGGCCACTAACGAGCTGAATCCCAACTTGACGGCAACCGTGCTGGTGAATGAGAAGCCTGTGCTCACGCAAAAGCTGAACCAGTCCGGAACTGTAGCCGAGCCGGAGTTCGTGCTCGACGAAGTCAGTCTCGATCCGGCAGCCAATCACATCCGGATCACCACGAGCGGCAGCGGCCGCGTATACTACTCCGCGCGCGCAGAATACTACTCCACTGACGACAAGCTGCAGAAAACGGGCAGCATCTCACTCAATCTGCTGCGCGATTATTTCCGGCTGATGCCCAGCCGCGACGGCGAGCGCATTGTCTACGACACCACGCCGCTGAACGGGCCGGTCGCGGTAGGCGACATCATCGCGGTGCGGCTGACGGTAACAGGGTCGGAATGGAAATACGTGATGGTGGAAGATCCCATTCCAGCAGGCACGGAGTTCATCGAGGCCGACAATCTCTACGAGTTGAAGACTCGCCCGGTTTGGTGGGCCTACAGTTTCACGCGGCGCGAGTTGCACGACAACCGGATGGCTCTGTTCCAGACGTGGATGCCGCAAGGGCAGCAGACGTACTTCTATCTGCTGAAGGTGGTCAACCCCGGGTCGTTCCAGGTGAGTCCTGCGAAGGTCGGGCCTATGTACCAACCCGGCGTGATAGCCACCAGCGAGAGCCGCCGCCTGGAGGTGAAATGATGCGCACCTGGCTTAAGATTGCGGCGGCTCACGTGACAGTGGATGCAGTGCTGCTGTGGCTGGCCTACTACTGGCTGGGCACTGGCGAAGGCAGCGCGCTCACACTGGTCTGGAGTCTCCTGGTGGCCGCGGTGATCGTGCTCGTGACGGTGTGCCTGCAGGGAGCCACTTTCGCGTACTTCGCAGGCGCCAGGCCCGTGATTAGGCGGCTGGCGCCTCTGCTGGCTGCAGTAGCCGTAGCAGGCGCGA
Organism: uncultured Solibacteraceae bacterium; assembly: GCA_963815475.1. Classification (GTDB taxonomy): domain Bacteria; phylum Acidobacteriota; class Terriglobia; order Bryobacterales; family Bryobacteraceae; genus Sulfopaludibacter. The sequence continues at coordinate 877,085 of CAWFHD010000003.1, forward strand.
TCTACTTTCTGCTATCGCTGTGGGCTGGTTACAGCGCCCAGCCGGCCTTCCGCATTGCATCGTATCTGACGCTGAAACTGCGCAAGCCGGTGCGGCCCGCGGCGGTGCTGCGCATCTTCAACATCGTGCTCTGGCTGGTTCGCTGGGAGGTGCTCCCCGTACTGGTGCTGCCGGTCATCGCGTGGGCGGCTTCAGGAGTGCGGCGGGCCAAGCGTTCGTGGCTCTATTGGATTGAGGTGCCGGTGCTGTTGCTGTGCGCCTTCCTGGTTCCGGTGAAGCTCTGGGGATGGCAGCCGCACGTCAGTAGTTTCGGCATGGAAGTGGGGAGCTTCGCGTTGCGTATGGCAGTGGCTTACCTGTGCTTCATCGGGGCTTGGTTGGTGCTGGTGTTCCTAACGGCGTCCGGCAAGCCGCTGGCCACCCAGCCCAAAACTGTCCCTTCCCCATAACGCATGACAAGATCGGCGACCGCGCGCGCGGCGGCTTCATATGCTCGCCGCGCGCGAGCCGCATCGGTCGTGTCGCGCAACTCAGCATCGGCGGGAATGCGAACCGGTCCGCCGCTATGCGGTGGAGCCTCCAGAAACTCCACCAGCCCCTCGCGGAACCATAAGGGGAGCCCCACCGCACTCTGCGATTCCACTAGCACGTGCAGCAACTCGTGCTGCACCGTCGGCTCCAACGCATTGCGAGCTCGCAGCACCGCGGTCGGCTGAAGATGAATGCGGCGTCCCACGGTATGTGCGGCCACCCAGCCCGGCTCTCCTGTAGCATCGCGAAATGTGTCGAGATCGGAGTAGACTAGAATCTCGACGTTCGACGGCGCCGGCCAATGGGTCCGCTGGGCCAGTGCGCGCATCTGGCGTTCGGCCATCGTGAGCACCGCGCCGTCGCGCTGAGGATCGGTTGTGAGCAGCATCACCGAATCACCGCCCAGTCGCTGCCATGGGATCCCGCTGGCGGCAACACTCAGTGACGTGCCTGGAAAATAAAACGCCAGAATCTCACGATACGAATGATGCTCCGCGCCCATTTGCTCGGTGCCATGCTGGCACAACCCGACGCCGTGTCCTGAGCCCGAGCCCTGGAAGATCATCCGACCGTCGACGGTCCGCACTTCGTAGCGATCGCTGAGGACCGAGTTCCAAGTGATGTCGCGGCCGACGGCGAATCGGAACGACCCGGCGTTGAGCGGCACGGATTCGCCGGCTCCCGAGAGCATCAGATTAAGCGCGCGTCCCGACGGAGTTCGCTGCGCAATCGCGATACGTTCGAGCACCCGCGGAGTTCGAAGCTGCGCGTGCTGGAGCGCAGCCACGATCCTGACGGCGTCGGCGCTCCACTGCCATACGGACGATCCGCCTCGCGCGCAGTAAGGATCGGCACGGCTGGTGAGATAAGGCGCCGCGAGGTCGGGCCACACCACACGGGCGTCTTCGGTGCGGCCGCCGCAATCCCGTGAGTACGGAGTGAAGGCCGGTTTGCCCCGATACCAGAGAAGCTCGCCGGCAGTGGCCGCGGCTATGGCCGTCAGGCGCGGCGTGATGCCATTGAGGTCCACGCGTTGGCAGTGCGTCGTGGAGCAGAAGTCGAACCCCTCGGCGGCGTGGCGTCCGCGAAGCCGCACGGCATACGTACGGGCAGCCACGGCCATCGCCTTGAGTGCTTCGCCCGACTGAAAGACGCTCGCTTCGCCGGCCAGCACCGCCGCCACGTAGCGCTCGCGGGTCGCCTCGACGGTAGTATCGCCGATGCGCACTTTGAAGGTGGGCTCGGCCGCAATCAGTGGAATCGCGAGCCACAGCAGCAGCACCGTTCTCACAGCTTGCCCGCTCGATACGCTTGCAGAATCCGGCCCGCGATGGGCGCGGCGTCCGACCCGCCCGAGCGGCCCTGCAACATTACGGCAATCGCGGCCTCGGGCGCACGGCTGGGAACAAATCCGGTGAACCACGCGACGCGCGCGCCCGTCGCGGTCCGGACGCTGCCTGTCTTGCCCGCGACCTTGCCCCCCGCCACCTGCGCCCGCTGCGCTGTGCCGAAATCGACAGCTTCTTCGAGACCACTGATGATTGCCTCCGGAGCGTGCAGCGCTAGCCCGCGATACGCCATCGCCAGGCCGGAGAGCGTAACAACGACGCCGTCCTCGCCAAGCGCCTGCATCCGGACGGCGTCGCGGTTCCGAGCCGGGACGATCCGCCCCGAAAACTGCGCCAATCCGGCAGCCTGCAGCGCCGGCGCCAGTTCCCGCGGCTCGAAGCGTTCGGCGACATGGGCGATGAAGCAGTTGCACGAGTAGGCGAGGGCGGTATCCACGCGCATGGGAGCGCTCACCGGTGGATGCGAGCAATTGAACGACCGCCCGGCAAGCGTGAGAGTGCCCGGGCATAGGTAGGATTCGCTTGCGGTCAGCTTCCCCGCTTTCAGCAGCGCCGCCAGCACGAATGGTTTGACAGTGGACCCCGGCGGCGCCTGAAAACCCTCCGCGGCCGGAGTGTTGTGCGCGGCGATGATCCGCCGGCTCTGAATGTCGATGAGGATTGCCGAGCCGTTATCCGCTTCAAAGAAGCCGGCAAGCGACTCAGCCCCACGGGCAACCGCTGTTCCGAACAGCAAAGATATAGCGTCGCGGCGGCGCATAGGTCAGGGCCGGCTCTTACACTGCCGCGACCGCGACGGAGCGGTGAATCCCTCAACACTTGCGCGCATTCCGCCTTTCATTTTACGCGTGTTGATTGTAAGTTTCGGCCGCGTTCGGGATACTAAGATGTCACAGGGCAGCCGCATGCTTCACGTAGCCGACAACCTCGCGCTCGCGGTCAGTTCCATCCGTGCGCATAAGCTGCGTGCCTCGCTCACCATTCTCGGACTCACCATGGGTGTCGCTACCCTGATCAGCGTGATGACCATTGTGCAGGGAGCCAACCTTTACGTGGAGAAAAAGGTGGCCAACCTCGGCACCAACGTCTTTCGCATCTCCCGCCTGCCCTTCGCCATTACCGATTTCACCGTGTTGGTGAAGGCGCAGCGCAACAAGAACATCGTGCCCGAAGACCTGCAGGCCGTCGTCAACCTCTGCACGCACTGCGAATACGTCGGCGCAACCGTTAGTTCCACTCTCAGCCTGCGGTATCGCGACCACCAACTGGACGACACGGCGCTCAACGGCCACACACCGAACATGTCCGACATCGACACTCGCACCGTGGAACGCGGACGCTATTTCACCGACCAGGAGGATCGGCACGCGGCCGCGGTTTGCCTGGTGGGCGATCGCATCGTGAATGAGTTCTTTGCCGGCCAGGACCCGCTGGGCCGCGTCATCCGCGCTGAAAACCAGGAGTTCACAGTAATCGGCACTTTCGAGCGGATCGGTTCCGTGCTGGGACAGGATCAGGACAACTTCATCGTCATCCCACTCACCACCTACCTGCACTTTCGCGGCTTGCGAAACAGCCTTCAGCTCCAGATCAAGGCAGAGAATTCCGGCCAGATTTTTGAACAGGCCCAGGACGAAGTCCGCACCATCATGCGCGCCCGCCGCCACATCGGACAGGGCCAGACGGAAGACTTCTTCATCGGCACCGCTGAAAACTACATCTCGCTATGGAAGAGCATCAGCTCGGCGTTCTTCGCGGTCTTCCTGATGGTGAGCTCGATTTCGGCAGTGGTGGGCGGCATCGTCATCATGAACGTGATGCTGGTGAGCGTCACTGAGCGCACCAAGGAGATCGGAGTGCGACGCGCCGTCGGCGCCACTCAGAACGACATTCTGCGCCAGTTTCTGGCAGAAAGCGTAACCCAGTGCATCATCGGAGGCATTATTGGAGTGAGCATCGGTTTTGTGTGCGCGCTCGGGCTGCGAACGCTCACCAGCCTGCCGGCCGCTGTGGAAACGTGGGTGGCCGCCACCGGCGTCATCATCAGCTCGGTGCTCGGACTGTTCTTCGGCATCTACCCGGCGGTGAAGGCGTCGAAGCTCGACCCGGTAGTGGCGCTGCGATCTGAATAACATGACACGCTCTGAGATCAGAGAGAACCTGCTGGTGGCGCTGGACACCATTCGCTCGCGGAAAGCGCGGTCGGTTCTCACCATACTCGGCATCGTGATCGGCGTCACCAGCGTGATCACGGTGGCTTCCATCATCGACGGACTGAACGGCTACATCAAAGGCCGCATCAACACGCTGGGCTCGCGCTCGCTGTTCATCACGCGCATCCCGCCCGGCTACACCGGGGGACGCCTGCCGCAGAATATCCGCACACGGAAGTACCTCCAGTTCGAAGATGCGGCCTACCTGAAGGAAACTGTCCCGGGCCTCGATTTCGCCACGGCATTCGCCAATCGCATCAACTTCGGCGAAGTGGTGGATTCCCTGCGCTACGGCGACGAGCATGTGGAGCGTATGTTCGTGCGCGGCGTGCAGCCCGATTACAACTACGCACTGCCCCTATTCACCGTGGCGGAAGGCCGCTTCGTCTCGCCCTACGACTACGACCATTCGCGCGCTGTAGTGGTGATCGGCAGCGCCATTGCCGAGTCGCTATTCCCTCACATGGACCCGATCGGCAAGATGGCGCGGCTGAATGGCCGGCCTTACGAAGTGATCGGCGTCTTCGAAAAAGATCCTGGCCTGTTTGGAGGCTTCGGCGTGGATCAGTTCGCCGTGATCCCGCTCACCAACTTTCACAAAAGCTTTCCGGAAATCAAAGAGGTCTTCCTGATGGCGTCCGCTCGCCAGGATGCCGATTTGGTTACGACCAAAGGACTGGTAGTGGACGCGCTCCGACGCCGTCGCCATGTGCCGCACAATGCCGAGAACGATTTCGACGTCACCGACGCCGACTTCTTTAATAACCTGTGGGATCAGCTCACTGGCGCCATGGCGCTGCTGACCGGCGTGATCAGCTCTATTGGTTTACTGGTAGGCGGCATCGGCGTGATGAACATCATGCTGATCTCGGTGACTGAGCGCACCGCCGAAATCGGCATTCGCAAGGCCATCGGCGCGCGGCAGTCCGACATTCGCCTGCAGTTCCTGCTGGAAGCGATCGCGCTATCGGGAATCGGCGGCATCCTCGGGATTCTGTTCGGCGGCATGATTGCGTTTCTCATCCGCATGACCATCCCGTCGATTCCTGCGAGCGTCTCGATTTTCTGGATCGCGATGGGTGTCACCATCTCGGTCAGCGTCGGACTGTTCTTCGGATATTACCCGGCCGACCGTGCGGCGAAGCTCGATCCGATCGTGTGCTTGCGCTACGAATGATCGCTACTGCGCTTCGACAATCCGCAGCGGCGCATCCAATCGGAAGGTAAGCACAGACTCCGCCGGCACCTTGATCGTCCCCTTGGTGAGAATTTGGGTAAGCGCCCCGCCGCCTGCTCCCGCTCCTCCGCCAATGGCAGCACCTTTTCCTCCGCCCGCGATGGCTCCGATGATGGCCCCTATTGCGGCTCCGCCACCGGTGATTTCGCCGGTCCGCTTATTCGCGCCGACACCGTCGCGCCCCTTCTCAATCAGGTCGACCGTACTCAATTGGTAACGCGTGCCCTCCACGGAGACCGATGCCAGATCCATGTCGAGATCGGAAGCGCCCCGGATCTTGCCTCCCTTTGAGGCCGAACGGATGATGATGACCGCGTTCGCGCCGCGTGGAATCGCTACGTCGCCGGCCGCATCGCGCACATCTCGCGTTACCCGGGCTGCGTATGTCTGGCCTTCCGAGGCATGGCTGGAATCGATGAGCTCGTCATTGCGAACCGATATCTGAGTGCCCGGCGGCAGCAGCAGTGTCTTGCTGGTAATTTCGACTCGCGCAGGCCGGTGGTCGTCGCGCGCATCGGGATCGGTGGTGGTGGCCGTCGCCGCCGGCGCCGCTGCCGCTGCAGGCGCAGCAGGCGCGGAGGCTTGGTTGGAGCAAGCGGTGAGCGCCAGTGACGCAACCACTGCAAAACCATAAGCTGTCTTCATCCCCAAAAGTATAGCGTGCGGCTAATGTGATGGGCCGTACACCACGCGCCCTGGCCGCTCGGCTGTCACAGTTCCCTCTCGCATGGAGAATCTGCCATTCACCATCACGTCTCGCACACCCACGGGGTATTGATGCGGCTGCTCGAACGTGGCGCGGTCGGCGATTTTTTCTGGGTCGAAGATCACCAGGTCGGCCTTCATTCCGGGACGCAGCAGCCCGCGATCCCAGATCTTCAGTCGCGCCGCCGGGTAGCCCGACATACGGCGCACGCCTTCCTCCAACGTCAACACCTTTTGCTCGCGCACATAAACTCCCAGCACGCGCGCGAACGTGCCATAGCTGCGGGGATGAGGAGCCGCCTGTCCGAACACGGGGATTTCGCCGTCCGAAGCGATCATGGTGTAGGGCGAGCGCAGAATGCGCACCACGTCATCCTCGCCAATGGCATGGTAGATGGCGGAGCAGCCACCCTTCTGCTGCAGCTCAATGGCTGTCTCGGCGGCGTTCTCGATGCTCGGGTCCACACCGCGAGCCCGCGTGATCTCCGCCAGGTTTTTACCGGCGAGCGTTTTGTCGAAGCCGCAACTGGCGATCGAAACGTTCTTTGGATCTCCCGCGCCACGGTCATGCTTGATGTTCTCCACGATCACTGCCTTGATGCGCGCCCGCGTGTCCGTGGCGGAGAGCCGTTCCACGGTCGCCTTCTGGCCGCCTTCGAGGGCCCACTGCGGGAATAGCGCGGCGATTCCGGTGCTCGATGCAGTGTACGGATACTGGTCGATGGTCACGTCCACCCCACGCGCCCGAGCGGCTTCCACCAGTTTGAGCGATTCCACGCTCGCGCCCCAATTGCTCACGCCGATGATTTTGTGATGCGTGATCTGCGTGGGTAGGCCACCCTCCTCGCCGATGCGGATGGTCTCGCGAACGCTATCGAGCACGTGCGCCGCTTCTTCGCGCATGTGCGAAATGTGGATGCCGCCCATGCGGCCCACTAGCTTGGCGATTTCGATCACCTCCTCGGTGGGAGTGAAATTGCCGGGCACGTAGTAGAGGCCGGTGGAAAGGCCGAATGCCCCATCCTTCATGGCCTGCGCGGCCAGGGCTTTCATCTTCTCGATTTCCTCGGGAGTTGCCTTGCGATTGGCCAGGCCAATCACCTGGCTGCGAATGGTTCCCTGCCCCACAAAGGCCGCGACGTTCACAGAGATGGGCGTCTTCGACAAACGCTCGAAGAACGGCGCGAGCGGCAGCGGCGAACTGCCGTCGGGACCTTCGACAAACGTGGTGACTCCTTCGCGCAAGTAATTTTCGGCAGTTGGCACTTCGAAGATGCCGCGCCGGCCGTGCGAGTGAATATCGATGAAGCCAGGCGAGACCACCAGTCCTCGCGCATCCACGTGTGTGGTCGCAGTGGCGTTGGGCAGCAGACCCACCGCGGCAATGGTGTCGCCGCGAATGCCGATGTCGCCGTAGAACCAGGGACTGCCCGAGCCATCGATGATCTTGGCATTGGTGATCAGAACGTCGAAGCGATCGGCCTGGGCGGACAACAAACCAACTGCCGCAAGCGCCAGCGCGAAGAAGCGTGTCATTTGAGGTATTGTACCCGCACCGGGTGGCGCCACCTACTCGTCGCGCAAGACCACAGCCGGATCGACTCGCGTGGCGCGGCGAGCGGGGAAGAAGCAACCAGCAACAGCGGCCATGGCCAGCACGACGCTGACCGACGCAAATACCGCGGGATCGGTGGGGCGGATGGCGTAGAGCAGCGTGGCAAGATAGCGCGTCATACCGACCGCCGCAACCAAGCCGGTGGAGATTCCGATCGCGGCCAGCAGCAGACCTTCGCGCAGCACCATGCGCAGAATGCCCGACGGCGCGGCGCCCAGTGCAAGGCGGATCCCCATTTCGCGCATGCGCTGCTCCACGGAGTACGAGATCACGGCATAGATGCCAACGCTGGCCAGTGAAAGCGCCAGCACACCGAAGATCCCGAGCAGCGTCATTTCGAGTCGCGGACGCGCGATCGAGTCCGCCATTACCTGTTCCATCGTCTGAATCTCGGCGGTCCCCTGGCTGGGCGCGACGGTCCGAATTTGATCCTTCACAGCTGCGATCAGCGACGTCGGCTGGCCCGAAGTGCGGACCAGCAGCGAGAAGAACGCCTGCGGCTGCTGCGCCTGCGGCATGAACAGACACGGGTAGGGTGGAATGTCGAGACTATTGTGCCGGATGTCCGCGGAAACTCCTACGATGTCGACCACGTTGTTCGGCCCCCAATCCACGCGCATCTGTTTGCGGATGGGGTCCTCGCCGGGGAAGAAGTGCCGCACGGCCGACTCGTTCAGGATCGCCACGCGGGTGGCCCCGGGACGATCCCGAAGGTTGAATTCACGGCCCGCCAGGATGGGGATTCCCATGGTGCGAAAGTAGTCGTCGGAAACAATCGAGACTTCTCCGCCATCGCCCGCGCCGGCTGGGGGCGCTGGACGATCGGCGCGGCCGTAGCCGGTCCCCGAATTGGTGCCTCCCATGGGCAGAATGTGGATCGAGCTTGCGGCAGTCACCGAAGGAAGGGCGCGGACGCGCTCCAGAATTTGGCCCACCATCGCCCTGCGGCGAGCGGTCAATTCCTCGAAGGTTTGGAAAGGTGGCGCGAGCGTCATCTTCACAGTGAGCATATGTTCGGGATGGAAGCCAGGGTTGGTGGAGTTCAGCGCCAGGAAACTGCGCATCATCAAACCTGCGCCGATCACCAGTAGCATGGCTAGTGCCACTTCGGCCACTACCAGCGCATTGCGCAGCGGGCGGTTGCCACCGCTCCCGTGCCTGCCGCCCTGGCGCAGGCCTTCACCGAGGGAACCGCGGCTACCCTGCAGCGCAGGCACGATTCCGAAGAAGAGTCCGCACCCGACTGCCAGCGCGATGGTGAAGCCAAGAATGGCAGGGTCCACTGCGATTTCGTTCTGCCGCGGCAGCGGAAATCCAGCCGGCAGCGAACGCAGGATGGCCGGCACGCCCCACCAGGCCAGCAGAAAACCGGCAACTCCGCCGGCGGCAGAGAGCATCAGGCTCTCGATGAGCAGTTGGTGGAGCAGACGCCAACGTCCGGCGCCCAGCGCGATCCGTACAGTCATCTCGCGGCGCCGCGCCGAAGCGCGCATCAGCAGCAGATTCGAGACGTTGGCGCAGGCAATCAGGAGCACGAAGAACACCGCGCCCATCAGCACCAGCAGCGTGGTGCGGGAATCCTTCACGGTCTGCTCGATGAGTGGCGTAACGGTGGCGCTCCAGCGGGCATTCATGGACGGCCTCTCGCGGGCGGTCTGGGCGGCGATCGCCTCCATATCGGCCTGCGCCTGGGAAAGTGTGACACCCGGGCGCAGTCGCGCGACCGTGCTGTAATTGCGGCCTTCCCTGGGAGCCTGGGCCGGATTGATCTGCATGGTCGCGAAGATGGCGGCGCGCGGCGCGGTCGGGAAGACGAACTCCGGCGGCATCACTCCGATCACTTCTGTGGGCTGGCTTGCCAATACGATCCGCTGCCCAATCGCATCGGGCCGGCCGCCGAAGCGGCGCTCCCACATGCCGTAGCTCAAAACCGCCACAGAGGGTGCGCCAGGAATGTCGTCTTCCGGACGAATGGCCCGCCCCAACACCGGCGGCGTGCCCACTATTTCGAAAAAGCCGGCGGTGACACGCAGTCCGGGAACCTGAACCGCTTCCCCGCCGGTCTCCAGATTCATCGCGATTTGCACGAACGCAGCGACGTCCTGGAAAGAGCGATTGCGCTGCCGCCAGTCGAGGAAATTCTGCGTCTGGACTACGTTGGTGCGTCCGCTGGGCTGGCGCTCCCACACCATCACCAGGCGGCCCGGGTCGGGGAATGGCAGCGGGCGGAGGAGCACCGACCGCACCACCGTAAAGACCGCACTAGTGGCGCCAATGCCGAGAGCCAGGGCGGTGAGAGCCAGTACGGTGAATCCGCCGTTCTTCACCAACATCCGCGCCGAGAATCGCAGATCCTGTACGGCGCGTTCCACAGCAGTCCATCCCCACATTTGACGTGAGACCTCCTTGGCCAGAGTGATATTTCCGAAATCGCGGCAGGCGGCGCTGCGGGCGCTCCAAGCCGTTTCTCCGCGCTCCATGCGCAATCGGGTTTCCTCCGCAAGGTGGAACCGCAACTCTTCATCGAGTTCGCGGTCTTCGTCGTTGCGGCGCAGGATCCAGTGCCAGAAGCGCATTCGAGTTCCTCAATGGTTACGGGCGGGCCGCATGATTCGCGCAATGGCCTCCACCATGCGGTCCCAGCGCGTTTCTTCAGACGCCAGCCTCTTCCGTCCCTTGGGTGTAAGTTTGTAGTAGCGGGCGCGCTGCTTGTTCTCGGTGAGCTTCCAGCCGGCGTCGATCAGGCCTTCCTTGCGCAGCCGCTGCAATGCCGGATAGAGCGAGCCATGCTCCACCTGCAGAACATCCTCGGAGTTGGCGCGGATGGCCACCGCAATGCCGTGACCGTGCTGCGGACCCCACTGCAACGTGCGCAGGATCAGCATGTCGAGCGTGCCTTGCAGGAGTTCGATGCGGTTTTGATATTTCTCGCCCATAGGTGGCAGACAATCTACGCCATCAGGTAGTCGACGATCTACCCCCTTAGACTGGCCTCCTCCGAAAAGGTTAGCCACATTCGAACAGGCTCCCGAAACCCTAGCCCCACCCGCCTGAGCCCTAACCGTTATGATGAGAGTTTCCCGGTGCCCAAACCCCGTCCCAAACCGCAGCAGGCCGCAACGCCGCGCGCCTTATCCGATATCTGGATCTACGCCGCGCTCTTGGCCGCAACCCTGGCCGTATATCTCCAAGCCGCCCATTTCAGCTTCATCAATTTCGACGATCCGGAGTACGTCACGCGAAACGCCCACGTGATCCACGGCCTGACCGCTGAGAGCCTAGCGTGGGCCGTCACGTCCGGATATGGAGCAAATTGGTTTCCCCTGACCTGGATCTCTCACATGGCGGATTGCGCGCTATTCGGCCTCGACGCCGGCTGGCACCATCTGACCAACGTCCTACTGCACGCGGCGGCGGCCTTGCTGCTTTTCGCCTTCCTGAATCGCGCCACCGGCGAGCGATGGGCCAGCGCCTTCGTGGCTTTTCTCTTCGCGCTGCACCCGCTGCATGTGGAGTCCGTGGCGTGGGTGTCGGAGCGCAAGGATGTTCTCAGCGCTCTTTTCTGGTTTCTATCGCTGTGGGGGTATGTCCGATATGTGGAAGCGCCCACCCTGCGCCGGTACGCACTGGTGGCCGTGAGCTTTGGCTGCGGCCTAATGGCCAAGCCAATGATCGTGACGCTGCCATTCGTGTTGCTGCTGCTCGATGTTTGGCCGCTGCGGCGCGTGCCGCCATGGGGTCCGCGCATCCGCGAGAAACTCCCGCTGTTTGTGCTGTCCGGGATTGTCGCGGTGATCACGTATAGCGTGCAGCAGGCATCGGGCGCGGTAAAGACGCTCGGCTCGCTCCCTTTGGACTCGCGCCTGGAGAACGCGCTGATTTCGTACGCCTGGTACCTGGTGAAAACGTTTTGGCCCTCGGGGCTGGCGGTGTTCTATCCCTACCCTGCCCAATTGGCGGCGTGGCAGGCACTGGCTGCTGCCGCGATGCTGGCGGCGATCACTATTCTGGTGCTGCGTACCGTTGCCACCCGGCCTTACCTGACGGTGGGCTGGCTGTGGTTTGCAGGCACGCTCGTGCCTGTGATCGGACTGGTTCAGGTGGGCACACAAGCACATGCCGACCGCTACATGTATGTGCCGATGGTGGGTCTCGGAATCATGCTGGCGTGGGGCTTACCGCATGTCAAACCGGTCGCAGTGGCGGCGGTAGCGGCGTGCTTGTGCTGTGCGACGCTTACCGCGGTTCAGTTGGGATACTGGCGGAACAGCGAAATTCTCTTCCGTCACGCGCTCGAGGTGACGCAGGACAATGGCGTTGCCGAGCACAATCTGGGAGCCGCCCTGCTTGATGACTCGAACCGCTTGCCCGAAGCCATCGAGCACTTGCAGGCGGCGATGCGACTGCGCCCCGATTCCGAGCGCGTGCACTCCGACCTGGGCAGTGCGCTTGCCAAGGCCGGGCGGCTACCGCAAGCCGAAGAGGAGTTCCGAACCGCATTGCGGATTAGTCCCGAGGCAGCAATCCTGCACAACAACCTGGCGAATGTGCTGGCATCCGAAGGCCGCGCCGCCGAGGCGACCGCCGAATACCGCGAGGCGCTGCGCATCGACCCGTCGTACGTCGAGGCAAAGCAGAACCTGGAGGCTGCGCGGCCCGACGAAGCCGGCACGCACTATAATGCCGGAGTCGATTTCGCCAACCAGGGCCGCGCGGCGGAGGCAGTCGCGGAGTTTGAGGCATGCCTGCGCATCCAACCGGACAATGCCGAAGCGCACAACAATCTGGGAGTAGTGTTGTCGCAGATGCCGGGCAAACTGCCCGAAGCCATCAGCAACTTCGAAGCGGCAGTGAAGTTGAAGCCAGGTTATCAGGACGCTCAGTTTAACCTGAGGGCGGCGCGAGGAGAGCTACAGAAGGCTGGGCGCTGAGGGTTTGATTTCCAGCAAGGCAGACGATCGGTATGGATCGCCTGCCTTGCCTCATAGTTTAAAAGCTCAACTTGACTCCTAGCTGCACCGCCCTGCCTCCTCCCGTGCCGTTAACTCCCGTGCCGCTGCCAAGCGTTCCGGTCACGTAACCGTAAGTCGAACTGGTTAGCGACGAGTTTGGGTTGGCAAACTGCGGTGTGTTAGTAAAGTTGAAGGTCTCGGCGCGGAATTCTGCCGCGTAACGATCCTTAACCCGGAACGACTTGAAGAGCGCCAGATTCAAAGCGAAGAGCCCAGGCCCACTCGCGATGTTGCGGCCGCTGGTTCCGAAACGAACTCCGGTGGGCTGCACGAAGGTGCCCTGGCTGAACCATGGGTTGCCCACGTTGATGCCGTGCAGAATACTGAGAGCCGCTACCTGATCGGCCGTCTGCGTTTCCCCGGGAGTATTCAGACTGCTGCCGCTGGCGGTAAACGTCATCGGTGTTCCCGTCATAAGGGTGAGCGTGCCGGCCAACTGCCAATTCCCCAGCACCCACGCGGCCGGCCCGCTGGTTAGCCACTTTTGGCCTTTGCCCGCCGGCAACTGGTACACGTAGCTCTGCACGTAGCTCAGGGTACGGTCCCAATCCGTGCGCGCGTAGTTACGGGGCACATTGATCTGCCACGTTAGTCCGCCATCGTCACCGCTCTGAAAGTTCATGCCTTTGCCCCAGGTGAAGGCAGTGGTGATGGTGAGATTCGTGAAGCGCCGGTCCATTTTCACCTGCAAGGCGTTGTAGCTGGAGGAGAAGCCCTGCCAGCGCAAAGTAGCGGCCGCCGTCTTGCCGTAGAGAATGTTCAGCGGTTGGCTGGCAGTGCCGCCGCCCAACACGCTGGTGGGCGCGTTCAGATTCCATGTCGCGGCGGTGTCCACGCCATGAACTCCCAGGTACGCGACGTCCAATACCCAATTCTTGGGCAGGGATCGTTCCACTGCCACGTTCCAGGTTTCCGTGTAAGGGTTCTTGAAATTGAGGTTAATCACGTCGAAGCTTTGGCTCAACAGCGGACCGGTGGCCGGAATGATTCCGTTAGCGGGAACCGGTACCGGCACCGGCAGCGGGAAGCCCTGTTGGAACGTGGCCGGCTGACCGTTGGGAAGCAGCGCTACAGCGTACCCATTGCCCACGTTGGTGTAGAAGTTATTGGAGCGAACCGGGTAGTTGTATGCGTAGGTATTATCCGGAAACGGCGTATAGCTCATGCCGAAGCCAGCGCGAATCACCGTCTTTTCCGTCAGGCGATAAGCCAGGCCGACGCGCGGCGCGAAGTAGTGGTAGCGCGTCTTCATCCCCAAGTTCGAAGGATTCCCGCCGATACCCGCCTGTACCAGCGTATTGTTGTCGGGGTCATAGTTCGAAAAGCCGCCGGGGAACTGGGGCGTGGCGGGGGGATAAAACTCCCAGCGAAGTCCCAGGTCGACCGTCAACTTCGGCGAGACCTGCCACTTGTCGCCGCCAAACGCGAAGAATTCCCATTGACGATATGCCGGGAAGTAGGTGTTGACGTCGCGGCCAAGCTGGTACGGAACATCCAGCAGGAAGCTGGCCACGTCGTTGGCGACTCCCAATTTGGAAGAGTTGCAACTCGTGGCGAGGCCGTTCGACCCTATTGCTATCGGGGTGCAGAGCGCGGTCTGCTGATTGCCGAATGAGTAAATACCGCGCGGACTATAAGTCTGATCTTGTAACAGGTCGTCACGCAAGCGCTTGAGATCGAAGCCCCACTTGAAGGTGTGATTGCCCTTGGTCTTGGTCCAGGTATTGACCAAGTCGACGTTAGCCTCCGCGCGGATCCACGGTAGGCTGGCAGAGTAGCCAACCATCGGCTGGGAAATGCCATCGTTGAGGTTGATGCCCACGAGGCCGCTGGTGAACTGGTTGATGTTCACTCCGGGAATGCCCAGTGCTGTGGAGGCGTTGGTGCCGAAGTCGGATTGCTGGGCTTCGTTGTGATAGTGGGATACCGCCAGGCGGACTTCCGCTACCAGAGTGGGGGATATTATGCGGTCGTAGTTCAGGCCGGCGACGTAGGTCTTCTGCGTGCCGGTTCCCATAAATGCGCCGCCCGGTCCAGGTCCACCCGCCGTGCCGAAGAGAGGAGCCTGAAAAATAACAGGGCGCGAGAAGCCGAAGCGCCCGCTCAAGCGGTCTTTGTCTGTGATGTTGTCGTCTATCTTTACGTCGAACGAGTCCGTGGTCCTCTGGTAGGGCAGCAGCGCGAAATAGTTGTTGCTCGGGCTCGCGATGTTGAAGCTCTCGTTCGTTCCCGGCACCAGCGCCATGATATTCGCCGAGATCTGATTGATGCGGTTACCCGGAATCATGTTACCGGGAAACGGCGTGCGCCCGGTGCCATCCAGCGGATTCCCGGTGTTCGGATCGTAAATGGTTGTGGCAGCCGTACTGAAGTCGCCTGTCCGCCATGGATTGGGAGGAACCGTCACGTTGTTCGTGTTGCCTTCGTGATCCATCACGCGCAGATAGTCGACGAAGAAGAATAGCTTGTTCTTCCGTATGGGTCCTCCAAGATTACCGCCGACATAGTTATATGCCAAATGCCCCACGGAAGGGTTGAAAAACGCGCGCGCATTGAAATCGCTGTTCTGCAGGAACTCATATGCCGCGCCGTGCCAATCGTTCGTGCCCGACTTCAAAAGCACGTTCACCACCGCCCCGGTGGCACGACCCATTTCGGGATCATGATTGGTCAGCGACATATCCACGGTTTGGATGGCCTCGATGGGTGGAATGTAGATCTGCAGCAGGCCGGTTCGTTCGTTATCGTCCGTACCTTCGATCATAAAGTTGTTGCCCTGCCGGCCCTGGCCGTTGACTTCGGTTTGCAGCGATGCCGACGCATTGAAGAACTGGGAATGCTGTTCCTGAACCGGGGCGACTCCCGGCGCTAAGGTCAGCAGGCTCTGGAAGTTTCGATTTGAGCTGATCAGGGGAACGTTGGCCAACACGGTCCGTTCGATCGTCTGACCGGTAGAAGCGCTGTCGGTCTGCAGCATGGGCGGGGCACCGGTAACTTCCACCGTCTCGGTCATAGAGCCGGGCTGTAATTGTACGTCCACGCGCGTATTGGTATCGACCCTTAGCGCGATGTCGCGGCGGTTTTCCTTTTTGAAGCCGGTTGCCTCTACGCTCACTGCATATATACCAGGAGGCAGATTGGGAACGATATAGTTGCCACTCGCGTTGGTCTGTTCGGTGTGAACTACGGAAGTTTGAGTCTCTGTTATAGTCACTTTGGCATTCGGCACCACCGCGCCGGAAGCATCGGTAACCGTCCCGAGTAAGGTTGCGCTAACGACTTGCGACCAACCGACAAGGGCAGTCGTCGTGAGCAGTAGCGAAAGGATGCAATACAAGCGTAAACGTGGCATGCTTACTCCCCCCCAGAATTCGGATCTGTATGTTGGAACACATCTAGTGATGTTTGACACGCCAAGGCGCAACTCGACCTTGTGCGACCTCTAAGCAGCAATAGGTTACTGCGTGCTTGATGCTGATCAAAGGTGTTTCGCCGTAAATTCTCGATAAAAAAGGTGAAGCATAAGTGAAACTCCGATTGTTCAATGCGTTACCGAGTGCTCTGAGGGCCGATGTTATAATCGCCCTCAGGCTGGGGTTAACGCTCGCATGAAGGGGAATACCGTCACGCCGCCGGTGCAGGCTCGGGAACTGTTGCATCGTGTCTCATCCAGTCCTCAATTCCAAAAATCAAAACGCCTGCGAGAGTTACTTCTGTATTTGGGAGAGCGAGCCCTCAAGGATCCGGATTGCATCCTCAGGGAGCAGGAGATCGGCGTAGACGTACTAGGCCGTCCATCCGACTACGATACGAGCCATGACACCCTGGTCCGCGTCTTAGTCTCACAACTCCGCAAGAAGCTACAGGAGTATTTCTCCGCCGACGGCAGTGACGAGCCTTTGGTGATCGAAATCCCAAAGGGAAATTATCTTCCAGTGATCCGGGCGCGTGAAGTGGGTGTGGCCCGCACCGTGATCGTGGAGGCGATTCCGGCTGCCGGACCGGTGGCTCGTCGATGGCTCAGCGCGCGGGCGACTGTGGCAATTCTAGTCGCCGTGCTATTAGGTTGCGCGGCGGCGCTCAGTGCCGGCCTGGTATTGAAGCGCACATCTCGCCCCACAGTGGAGGCGTTCTGGAGCCAGATTTTTGGGAACGGGCAGCCCACCTATCTCGTGCTCTCGGACGTATCCCTGATGGAGTTCGAGATTCTGATTGGCAAGCGCGTCCCGCTCTCCGAATACGAAGCTCACGAATTCGACCGGCTATCCGAGCTCAACATCACAGATCCGGTTAAGAAGTCTCTGGCCCGTGAAATGGTCAGCCGCGTCACCACAGCGGTTTCCGACGTTCAAGTGGCGCGGGATTTCGGCGTCCTGGCATCGAACCGCCGGCTCCCCTTGACCATCATCAGCGCACGCGACATTTCTTCGTCGCTGGTGTCTTCCATGAACACGATTCTGCTGGGAAGCTGGCGCGCCAATCCATGGGTGGGACTGTTCGAAGACCAGATGAATTTCCACACCGATTACCAGGAGTCGCCGGCCAGTGTCCGCTTTGTCAACCGGTCGCCCTTGCCGGGAGAACAGGCAGCCTACCCGGCCGAATGGCGAAGAACCGGATATTGCCGCATCACGTTTCTCCCGAATCCCCGGCACACCGGCAACGTCTTACTCATCTCGGGAAGCGATGTGATCTCTACGGAAGCTGGAGGTCGCTTCATCGCTTCGGAAGACTCCATGCTGCGGTTCCGCCAGATGCTCGGATTGCAGGCAGGAAAACCGATGCCGCGTTTCGAATTGTTATTGCGCACACGCATTGTGAACAGCACCGTGCCATCGTTTGAAATGGTGGCATATCGGCCGCACGCCGAATTCCGCGCGTCGACCCTAACAAAATGAAAAAGGCCGCCTGGGAGTGCTTTGGGGCGAACTCCCAGGCGGCCGGCATTACATCCACTTTGGATTAGAAGCTAAGCTTAGCTCCCAGTTGCATGCCACGACCGCCGCTTGCGCCCGTGATGTAACCGTAGTTGGCGTCGCTAACGGTGGTGTCCGGATTGCTCCAGTGCGGCGTATTGGTAACGCTGAACGCCTCACCGCGAATCTCCACCTTGATCTTCTCGTTGATCGCGATCACCTTGAACATCGAACCGTCCAGGTTGAAGTACCCTGGGCCGGACACGATATTGCGGCCGCTGCTGCCTAACCGGAAGACACCGGGAGACGGATTGTACACTGGCTGCACAAATGCGGAAGTCGTAAAGTACGCGCTGCCGCCCTTGGCCACCGTGTTGATGCCGCCGAGTACCTGGTACGGGCCAACCTGATCGGCCGTAGCCGGCGTGCCCGGGGTGTTGAGCGTTCCACCGTTGGCGCTGAACGTCATGGGCGTTCCGCTTACCAGACTGAGGATGCCGTTGATCTGCCAGCCGCCGAGAACACGCGATGCGATCCCGTGATTCAGCATCTTCTTGCCGACGCCGAAGGGCAGGTCGTACACGTAGCTCTGGGCGAAGTTGTAGGTCCGGTCGAAGTCGGTGCGGGCGTAGCCGCGGCGCTGCGCGGTGTAGCTCCACAACCCGCCATCGTCACCGGTCTGGTAGCTCAGGCCCTTCCCATATGTGAATGAAGTGGTGATGGCCAGACCGTTGGTGAACCGGCGATTCAACTTGGCCTGCAGCGCATTGTAATGCGTGGATGCGCCGACGAAGTAGATGGTAGTATCGGCCGAGCGTCCGAACTGAGCCACCATCGGACGCGAATTGGTGCCGCCGCCCAGGACTGTGGTCGGCAGGTTGAGGTTGTACTGCACCACCGAATCCACGCCGTGGTTCCCCACATACGCTACGTCGAGGGTGAACTGGCCTGGCAGCGACTGCCCGATGGCGAGGTTCCAGGACTGGACGCTGGGGTTCTTGAAGTTCTTCGGAATCACGAAGTCGGCTTGCTTCGGATCGGGATTGGCGATGATGCCGCTCGCGGGAACGGCGGCATACGTCGGTGTCGGGAAACCGTTCTGGAAGGTGGATACCGTCACGCCATCGTCCAACACGGCAGCGGCAAATCCATTGGGAGCGGTGTACTGCTTGTTCTGCTTGACCGGGATAGTTCTGCGCGTAGGTGTTGTCCGGGAACGGAGTATAGGTGATGCCGAAACCAGCGCGGATCACGGTCTTCTCCGTCAAGCGATACGCCAGCCCCAGACGAGGCGCGAAGTTCTTGTATCGCGTCTGCACGCCGAGATTGCTGGGAACGCTGCCGATGCCGGCGACTTCCAACGTATTGTTGGTCGGATTGTAGTTGGAGAAGCCGCCCGCGAAGTGCGGGGTGAATGGCTCATAGAGTTCCCAGCGCAGACCGAAGTCAACAGTGAATTTGGAGGACATTTGCCACTTATCCTGGGCAAAGGCGAACCATTCGTTGCCGCGGATGGCGGGGAAGTAACCGGCGGCCAGGTCGCGGCCGGAACCCGACGGCAGATCCAGCAGGAAGCTGGCCATGTTATTGGCGGCGCTCGTCTTGGGCTGCGACGTACCGCCGGCCGGATTGAGCGACGTCTGGTTCACATCGAAGGTCCAGGAGCCGCGCGGGTTAATAGTCTGCGTCTGTAATAAATCGTCGCGAATGCGGCGATAGTCCAGGCCGAATTTGATCGTGTGATTGCCCTTCGTCTTGGTCCACGTATTGGAGATGGAGGCATTGACTTCGGCGCGGCGCCACGGCACGCTGCCCGAGTATCCGGCGATGGGAGTGCTGAAGCCGTTGATATTGATCGCAGGCATACCACTAGTCCACTGATCGATATTTACTCCCGGCATGCCGAGCGTCTGCGCTTCGTTCTGTCCGTAATCGGAAGGCAGGGCGTCATTATGATAATGTGCTACGCCCACTCGGAATTCACCCACCAGTGTCGGGGAAACGATCCGGTCATAGTTGATGCCGGTGCTATAGGTCTTCTGGACCGCTGTGCCCTGGAAGGCGCTTTGAGCCCAGCCTCCAGCGGTCGTGCCGAAAATCGGAGCCTGAAAGACAACCGGGCGCGCGTAGCTCATACGGCCGCTAAAACGTCCCTTGTCGGACATGTTCCAATCCATCTTGTAATCGAACGAATCGGTGTCCTTGGTGTACGGCAGCAGAGCGAAATAATTATTGTTCGGTGAAGTGTTGTTGATCGCCTGGTTCGGGTCGGGAATCAGCCCGATGATCTTCGCCGAGATCGGATTGATGCGGCTGGAGGGAATCACATTGCCCGCGAAAGGCGTGCGGTTGGTGCCGTCGGCGTTGCCGGTTGACGGATCGTAGATCACGGTGTTAGCGCCGGTGAAATCGCCGGTGCGCCACGGTGTGGGCGGAATGGTTCCGGTGTTGGAGTTGGCTTCGTGGTCCAGCACCTTGAGATAATCGCCGAAGAAGAACAGCTTGTTCTTCCGGATGGCGCCGCCGATGTTACCGCCAAAATAGTTGTAGGACAGGTGGCCCAACGACGTGTCGAAGAAGTTGCGGGCGTTCAGTTCGTTGTTGCGTAGAAACTCGTATGCGCCACCGTGAAACTGATTGCTGCCCGATTTCAGAATGACGTTGGTGTTGGCGCCCGATGCCCGGCCCAACTCGGCTTCGAAGTTGCTGGTGGATACGTCCACCGTCTGTATCGCTTCGATTGGCGGCACCAAAATCTGGAGCAGACCGGTGCGTTCGTTGTCGTCGATACCTTCTATCTGGTAGCTGTTGCCCTGCCGCATCTGTCCGTTGACTTCCGTCTGCAACGAACTGGCGGCGTTGAAGAACTGCGAATGCTGGAAGGAGGCCGGCGTGGTTCCCGGCACCAGGTTCAGGAAACTCTGGAAATTTCGCTGCGTGCCCACGGGCAGATTGGCCATCTGCGCGGTTTCAATCGAGGAACTGGTGTCGGCTCGATCGGTCTGCAGCATCGGGGGAGCCCCCGTCACTTCCACCGTTTCCGACACCGCGCCTGGTTGCAGTGTCATGTCGATACGGCGCGTGGTGTTCACCAGCACGTCCACATCGGAGCGTTCTTCGCGCTTGAAGCCTGTCAGCTCAATGCTGACCTTATACTTTCCGGGCGGTAAATCGGCAAAATTGTAATTACCGCTTTCATTGGTATTGGCCGTACGGATGTTGCCCGTATTGACCTCAGTAATGGTGATCTTGGCGTTCGGTACGCTGGCGCCGGACGAATCGGAGATGGTTCCCACCATCGTTCCGCTGACCGCCTGGCCGTAAGCGAGCGTTACACAGAGTACGAGCGCAAGAAGAAGGCACACAAAACTTCGTGGTTTCGTCATTTTACCCCTATCAAATCCTAAACTCCCAAACTTACTGTTCGGGAAGAGTGTAACCGAAATCCCCTGCGGAATAAAGCCCCTTGTGGGAAATACCGGATTTTTCGGTCTCGTTAGCGCTCTATACCGCCCACGAACCTGAATAATAAGGATGTCAATGGCCATAAGATAGGAAAACACTGCCTGTTGAGACCGTGGTGCCATCGGGTGCCACATGCTAGTATTTTCTACAACAGCATCTGAATAGTAATAAAGGGAGTTGAAAAAATTGTTCCGAAAAACGTTAATTGCCTGTCTCTGGCTGGCCACCCTCTGGTGTGTTTCGGCCAATTTCTCGCTGGCGCAGGAGGTGCGCGCGACCATTGGCGGAAAAGTGACCGATCCCCAGGGGGCCCTGATTCCCGGCGCCACCGTTATTGTGCTCTCTGAAGACACCAACGTCCAAATACAGACCAAGACCAACGATCAGGGCAACTGGGCGGTGCAGTTCCTACTGCCGGCGCATTACCAATTCTCGATCACCTCGCCGGGCTTCAAGACCACCGAGCGCAAGGTGGAGTTGCAGGCCGCCGATAACAAACAGTTCGACGTTCAACTGGAAGTCGGCGTGTCAACACAGTCGGTGGAAGTGACGGCTGAGACGCCGCTCATCGACACCACAGCCGCGACGTCCGGCACCGTCATCAACAACAAGGAAATCCTGGAGATGCCCACTTCGTCCCACGTCATCACCCTGCTCGCGATGATGTCGCCGGGCGTGATGGCGCAGGACCAGAACAACAACATCGCCCACCTGTGGTCATACAACGCCGCCTCGCAGTTCACGGCCGATGGCGGTCGCAACAATCTCTACTCCAACAATTTTCAGCTCGATGGCATGCAGGACATGAAGAGCGGCGGCGACATCGCCTTCATCCCGCCTATGGATTCCGTGCAGGAATTCCGTGTCCAAACCAACGCCTACGATGCCTCCATCGGACGCCAGGCGGGCGCCACCATCAACATGCAGACCAAGAGCGGCGGCAAGGACTATCACGGCACGCTCTACGAGTTCAACCAGAACAGCGCGTTGAATGCCAACCTGCTGCAGACCAACCTGATCGGCGGCGCAGTGGCCCCAGTGCACTTCAATAATTTCGGCGGCACCTTCGGCGGACCGGTGTGGATTCCGAAAGTATATAAAGGAACGGCCAAGACCTTCTTCTTCGTTTCCTTCGACGACACGCGCAACGCCAATCCCTTAGGCGATGGCACGCGTTCGGTGCCGAACGCGGCCGAACGAACCGGCGACTTCAGCCAGTCCTTCACTACCCAGACCATCGGCGGCCAGTTGCAGCGCTTCCCCATCCAGATCTACGATCCCCTGTCCACTGACCCCACCTCGGGAAATCGCACGATCTTCCCTGGCAACATAATTCCCAAGTCGCGGTTGAGCGGCATCGCGCAGAACATTCTGAATTACGTTCCCATGCCAAACACTACGGCCGACCCCACGGGCAACGACGCCAACAACTACGTGCCTCCGGCCGTGCGCACCGACAAGTTTCCCGCCCTTTCCATCCGCGGCGACCAGAACTGGAACGAGTCGCAGCGCACCTTTGCGACGGTCCGCTGGCATCATCTGACCGAGCTCACGGGCGACGATTTCGGCCCCAGCAGCATCGCCTCCGGCGCCTACCAGGTTCGTATCTCTCGCGATGCCGGCATCGACCACGTGTGGACCATGAGCCCCACCAAGGTGCTCGATCTGCATTTCAACGTGAGCCGCTACGAAGAACCCAGCTATGATGCGGGCGCGGGCTTCGACATTACCAAGCTTGGCTTCTCCTCCAGTTTCGCTGGGTCGCTGACCAGGCCTTCGTTCCCGAATATTACCGGGATCGCGGGCGATTTCGGCACGGGAAATGCCGGCAGTTTCACAGGGACCAGCTACTATTCCTTGGGCGCCACGCTCACCCAGATACACGGCAACCACACATTGCATTACGGCGCCGAATATTGGGTGCTGCAACAGGCCAACAACGGCATCGGACACCAGCCTGAATTTGATTTCAATAGCAACTATACGCGACAGAATTATCTGAACAGCGGCGGCACCGGCGTGGGTTCCACGCTTGCTTCATTCATGCTGGGACTGCCTTCCGGCGGAAAAGTGGACAACAACGCGCAAGCCTTCTGGTCGCAGCGTTACGCCGCGGGGTTCTTCCAGGACGATTGGCGCATTAGCCGCAAACTAACCATCAACGTGGGCCTGCGCTGGGACTACGAAGACGAGCCCACGGAGCGCTTCAACCGCCTCGTGGCCCGTTGGGACCCCACTGCGGTCAATCCGATCAGTGCGCAGGCGCAAGCCAACTACGCGGCCATCCTGGCCAATCCGGCTAACGCCAGCAACCCCAGTGTCCAGTTGCTGGCGCAGTTGCTGCCGGCCAGCCAGTTCCAGGTTCTGGGCGTTCAGAAATTCGCTGGAGTGAATGGCACTCCGCGCTCCACCGTCAACAATGACTATCACGAATGGCAGCCGCGCGCCGGCTTCGCCTATCAGATTGGCCCGAACACGGTCTTGCGCGGCGGCTTCGGACGTTTCACGCAAGCCGACTTCATGACCGGCAGTCAGAACGGCTTCAGCCTGACCACGTCGCTGGTATCCTCCACCGACAACGGCATCACGCCTTACGACACGCTGGCCAACCCGTTCCACAGCGGAATCCTGCCCCCAACCGGCAATTCGCTCGGAGCGCTGACCAACCCCACATCGTCGCCTACCTGGTATGACCCGAACCTCGGCCGCCTCTACTCCCTCGAAGGCAGCGTCCACCTGCAGCACCAGTGGAAGAGCTGGCTGTTCGAAATCGGCTTCTCGCACAACAAGACGTACGGCATCTGGAATTTCGGAACCTGGGCGCAGAACGAACAGAGCTTCTCGCTTTGGAAACAGTACCAGACGCCCACGTTCGATTCCACCGGCAAGCCAGTGGCTACCCTCACGTGGAACCAGCCGATTCCCAATCCGTTCAAGGGAATCGCCGCGCTCAACGGCACTTCGCTCGGCAGCAACTCCACGCTCAACTTCAACCAGTTCCTTTCTCCCAACCCGATGTTCAGCTCCACCGGAATCTCCGAGAGCAAGCCGAGCGGCACCAACCAATACGATGCGGGTCTGGGCAAAATCGAACGACGCTTCACCAAGGGCTTCAGCGTTCTGGCCGGTTTTACCTGGTCGAAGCTGTTCGAGGACACTTCGTTCCTCGGACCGCAGATCGCCGGCTATCACGTGGAGCACAAACTGGGCGGCGAGGACCGTCCGTTCCACCTCACCGTCTCCCCCATCTGGGACATCCCGGTCGGACGTAAGCACCACTTCGGCGCGTCCATGCCCAAGTGGGCCGATGCCGTAATCGGTGGCTGGGAAATGTCCGGCAACTTCAACATTCAGTCGGGCGTCCCTGTCGTATTCAGCACTGCCAGCTTCTTCTGCGGTAAGAATTTCTCCGTGTCGCGCAGCCAGCAGTCGCTCAACCAGTGGTTCGACACCACCTGCTTCTATCCCTTCCCGAACGCCAACACCACGGTCGCTACCCTCGCGTCGTACCCGGCCTGGACCGGCGTACAGAGTCTGCCGGGCTATGGCTATCAACCGACGGCGACGGATACCGTCAAGAACGGCGTGTACCAGGATTTCGCGAACTACGTTCAGACGTCCCCAACCCGTTGGGGCATCGTGCGCGCCAGTCGCGTAAACAACGTAGACGCCGGACTCCGCAAGAACTTCCAGGTAGTGGAACGCGTCAGGCTGCAGCTTCGCTTCGACGTGTTCAACGCCTTCAATCATCCTCGCTTCGGCGGGCCTCAAACGGATCCAGGCAATTCCAGTTTTGGGCGTGTGACACCGTCGCAACAGAATCAGGCGCGCAACGTAGAACTCGGCGCTCGCTTGAGTTTCTAATCAAGTAGGGCCGGTGGTCTCGCCGCTGGCCAACAACTTTGCTCCTTCAGGATGGCCGGTGGCGAGACCGCCGGCCCCACCACCACTCGTTCCCTCACCGACCCTCAAATGGAGTAATGTAATTCCGAGGTGTTGATCCCATGAGTGAGCTCACCGACTCCACGTCGCGCCGGACGTTTCTGGCGGTTTCCAGCTTGGCCGGCATGGCCCTGCCTTACGTCCATGCGGCTGGAAACGATACCATCCAACTTGCCCTGATAGGCTGCGGCGGGCGCGGCACTGGCGCCGCCGAGAATGCCCTCGGCATCAAGAACGGTCCCATCAAACTGGTCGCCATGGCCGATGTGTTTCCGCAAAAGCTGAGCGACAGCCACGGCCGTCTGCGCGGCCGCTTTCCCTCTCAGATGGATGTGCCGCAGGATAGGCAATTCATCGGCTTCGACGGCTTTCGCAAGGCCATGGACAGCCTCAAGCCGGGCGACGTTGCGATCCTGGCCACGCCTCCGGCCTTTCGCTGGGCGCATTTTCGCGCCGCCATCGACAAGGGCCTGAACGTCTTCATGGAGAAGCCCGTCGCGGTGGATGGGCCGACCACCCGGCGCATGATCGTACTCGGCGAAGAAGCGGGCCGCAAGAACCTGAAGATCGGTGTTGGCTTGATGGTGCGCCATTGCCGGGCCCGGCAGGAACTCCTCAACCGCATTCGCGACGGCCAGATCGGCGAAATCGTCGCCATGCGCGGCTACCGCATGGGTGGGAACGGCGGAACTGTGCCGGTGAAGCCGGAAGGCATCACGGAACTGATGTACCAGATCCGCTCGTTCCACTCCTTTCTGTGGGCCAGTGGCGGGGTCTTCAGCGATTACTACATTCACCAGATCGACGAACTCTCATGGATGAAGGGCGCATGGCCAGTGGAGGCGATGGCGATCGGCGGCCGGCACTACCGCGGCAATTCCGTGGACCAGAACTTCGACGTTTACGCCGTGCAATACGCCTACCCGGACGGCACCCGCCTCTTCTTCGATGGGCGCAACATGCCCGGAGTGCACGAAGAATTCGCCAGCTACATCCATGGCTCGAAGGGCTCAGCCGCGGTTTCCACCAATGCGCACACGCCCGGGCCGCACACGCATCTACAAAGGCCAGGACATCCCCCGCTGGCAAAACGGCCAGAAGGAGCCGGCGCCCGAGAATCTGGTGTGGGCGTTCCCGCAACCCGAACGCTCGCCCTACGACTGGGAGTGGGACGACCTGATCGCCGCCATGCGCGAAGACAAACCGTATAACGAGGTGAAGCGCGGAGCCGAGGCGAGCCTGGTGGCGTCGATGGGCCGCTTCGCCGCGCACACCGGCCAAATTGTCACCTTCGATCAGATGATGAATCACGACCACGAGTTCGCCCCGGATGTCGACAAGCTGACGCTGGACGGTCCCGCACCCCTGCGAGCCGGCCCCGACGGTAAATATCCGGTGCCTGAACCCGGCATCAAGAAAACTCGCGAGTATTGACGCGGAGCCTCGAGGTTCGTGCTATTTGAATCCGACGGTCTCCCACAGCTTCGAGGCATCGTACATCGCGCCATTCGTCACCACGCGCGATACTTTGCGCAGATCCGCGAAATTCGCCAGTGGATTGCCGTTCACCAGAATGAGGTCGGCCCGCTTGCCCACCTCGATGGTCCCCGTGTCGCGATCCAGATTCATCGCGCGTGCCGAAACGATCGTGGCGCACTGAATCGCCTCCATCGGAGTCATCCCGGCCTCCACGTACAACTCGAGTTCGCGATGCAGCCCATAACCCACTAACCCGGTGTCGCTGCCTGCAACAATCGTCACACCCGCTTTGTGCAGCCTCCCGATCAAGTTCAGCGAATCCTTCATGCGGGTGCCCATCTGCTCCGCCGTGGCATTCCCGCCCATACCGCGAAACTTCACGTCCAGCACGAACGGAGCCCGCGTGATCCCAGGCTCGAACGACGCCACGTCCACCTCCTTGGAGTGCCCGGACATCTCGCCCCATCCGGCGGTCGGATCCACCACGGTGTGGTGATCCAGCAGGAAGCGCACTGCCTTGTCGAACCCCTCGGCGCGCACCATGCTCGTCACATAGTTCAGATGATTGATCTGATCCATGCCCGCTTCAATGCCCTCCAGGGTAGTGAGCGCGCGCGGCACATGGCCGGTCACCGTCATTCCCAGACGATGCGCCTCCACGCTGATGGCCTTCACCACATCGGGCGTGAGGTAGGTATACAACTTGATCTGTTGGAACCCGGCTGCGTGATATCGATTCACCATCGCGCGGCCTTCCTCGACCGTTTCTGCCGTCACGTGCCCGAAGGCCTTCGCCCCGCCGGCATCCACCAAGCCAGCCAACAGCAGGTGCGGTCCAATGGCGACCCGCTTCTCCACAGCATCGCGCTGCGCCACCAGATAGTCGAACTCGCCGCCGCAATCGCGCGCCGTCGTGATCCCCGACGCTAGCAGCGCGGGTCCGAATTCCACGCCGGAGAAGTGCGTGTGCATCTCCCACAGCCCCGGAAGCAGCGTCTGGCCCTTGGCATCCACCACTCCCATGCCGCGCGGAATCGCCACCTTGCCCCGCGGACCGGCGGCGGCGATGCGCCCATTGCGCACGATCACGACGGCATCTTCCACAGGCGCGGCGCCTGTGGCATCGATCATCGTCGCGCCTGCGATGACAAAATCGCCCGAATGTTCAGGTCTCACTTGCAGACGCGATCTCGTTCAGAGTCAGCCATCTCCTGCGCCACGCCGCTGCGGAACAGATCCTGCAGCGCGGGTTCGTACTCGGCGCGCACAGCCTCCATCGGCAGGCCGCCTGCGAAGGTCATGGCCGCCGCCAGATTGCCCTGCGCGTCCATCCACAGAATCTCGCGGCCGAACATGAGGTTGGCGATCGTGTAGCGGTCGAGCGCGATCTTCCGCCCTTCCACCGTGATCGAATCCTTGCCTGCGAGTGCGATTCCAATGGGCTCCGCACCCGGCTTCGCCCGCAGCATCGCGAGGGCGCGCCGGTTTGCCATGCGCAGCCCAGTACCGCATCATCGCCATCTGCAGCGCGAATGGCGTGGGGCCAATCACGGGAAATGACCGTTCCGGCGCATTGAAGGTCCGCGAGTTTCCGCTCTCCGATACGGTGGCCGACGTCCCCACTATGTGCGCGATATAAGGCTCGCCCGTTGCTTTCACCTCGGCGCTCACCGGCGTGTAGTCGGACTTCAGGCCGAGCGAGGCCGTTACGGTACGCTCAAAAAGCCCGCGGTCGGAGTATTTCAGAGTAGTGTTGATGGCAATTCCGTCGGCGGAGGCTGCCACTTCGTACCGTTCCTCCCCAATCGCATGCAGCATCATGTGGATCACCAGGCTACCGGTCTCCGCGCGCAGCGGCAGCGCGGCCAGAAGGAGTGCTAGCTTCCATCGCATTGCCTGTAGTGTCGCAAATTCGGTGTGCCCTAATGGTTGCCGCGTGCGTCATTCTTTTGGAACGTCCTATGCCCCATCCCACCCGACGCGGATTTCTGGAATCTGCGGCCGCCCTGGCCTGCGCCGGCATGGCCCGCGGCCAACAGGAACCGGTATTTTCGACAGATGTCAGAGTGGTGAACGTTCTGGCGACCGTCCTCAACCGGACAGGCGCGATTGTGCGCGCGCTCAATCAGGACGATTTTTCACTATTGGAGGACGGCCGTCCCCAAACCATCCGCTATTTTGCCAAGGAAACCGACCTTCCGCTGACGCTCGGCCTGATGGTGGATACTAGCGGCAGCCAGCGGAAGGTGTTGGATGGGGAGCGCGGCGCCAGCTACCATTTTCTCGACCAGGTGGTGCGCCCCAACAAGGACCGCGTCTTCATCATGCAGTTCGATAGCGCGGTGCTGGTGCGCCAGGGCCTTACGAACTCGCTCAAGAAGTTGGACGATGCGCTGGACTACGTCGACTCCGAAACCATGAAGCAGCTCCGCATGCAGAATGGAGGCGGCACCCTTCTCTATGACGCCGTCATCAAGGCGTCCGACGAAATCATGAAGAATGAGAAGGGACGTAAAGCCATCATCCTGCTGACTGACGGCGTGGACATCGGCAGTTACGCATCGGCAGCGGACAGCATCGAAGCCGCCGAGCGCGCCGACACCCTGATCTACTCCATCCTCTATTCGGACTCCGGCGCTTACGGATTATTTGGGGGCGGCCGCGATGGCAGGAAGGTCCTGGAGCGCATGTCGGGCGAGACCGGCGGAGGCTTCTTCGAGGTCTCGAAGAAACTGACCGTCGACCAGGTTTTCGAAATCCTGCAGGAAGAATTGCGCACGCAATACAACCTGGGCTACGTCTCAGATAGACCAGTCACCGTCGCTGAGTTTCGCAAGATTCAACTGACCGCGAAGCCGAAGGGCCTGACCGTGCAGGCGCGGCAAAAATACTGGGCGCAGCGCTGAAATCTGCCCTCACTGCGTACCGCGTATCGGGCCGCGCGTGCGCCATACCGTACGAAATCCAATGGGCAAGGTGAATGTCTTCCCGGTCACGAAAAAGGACGCGACGCCAGGTAGTTCTGGAAGGACCAGGGTGCGGTCGCCTATCCGTCCCTCCAGCAGTATCACTTTTTGGCGCAATTCGGGCTGAACGCCCTTCATCTTATCCAGGCGCAGAAGATCGGCGTAGAAGCGCACCGGCGTTCCCTGAACCTGCACCTCGGTGAACTCAAGGCCCACTGCAAAAATCGCCTTGCCGGGGGCCTGGTCCAGACGCCGAATGCGGCCGCGCACCGGCGCGCCGCTTGCGATCACAACGTTGCCGCGATATTTCACGTCGCCCACCACCTTAGCCTCAAGCAGTTTGCCCACAGGATCCCGGTCAGTAATGGGAGCGGTTAATTGGATGGTGACTCCGAGCAGCGCCGGGATCTTGGTCTGGGCTACACGAATTTCCGGCTTGGCCGCATCGGGGACCTTGGACTCATCGAAGGGATTCGCGTCGAACCTGATCGAACTCGTGGTGTGATACGTCCGGCAGTGCGTGAAATCGAAGTGGTCGAAGTTTCCCACGTCGTCAGTGCCGCGCATTTGCAGATCGGCCTGCTGCGCCAGCAGCGCGTCGAACTCGCCGATACGCGTGCGCGCATAAGACACAGAGGATTTCATAAAAGCGAGAGGCAGAAAGGGCGGTATTTCCGTGGCTTCGGCATCCAGTCGCAACAGATCCAGAGTCTCAGGGTCGGCCCAGAAGGATCCTTCTTCGCCCACGATCCCGCGACCGCCCACAAGGGTTATCACAAACCTGCTCGTAAGCTTCGGTAGCCGGAAATCGTATTTCACCGCTCTCCGGCCGTTGATGGAATCCTCTCCCCTCGCGGTGAATTGCGCGGCATCCGCCACGAATACATTATGCAAAGTAATGCCAAACAGACCGTAGCCGATCATTCCGGTGCCAATGAATGCGACGGGATTCTCCTCCGAAAGACTGACGTCGCCGGGCAAACCGTGCCACTCGTGGCCGCCGCTATAAACGATCTCCAGGTGCACCGAGTCCAAAGGCGAAAGCCGGCGGGCGCGCGGTTCCTTGTGAAAGCGGGCGATAGTCTCCAGGCACGTGTAATTCGGCAGTTGCGTCAATTCAGCTGCCATGTGCGCTTTGATGCGAGAGAGCAGAATCGTCTCGGGGCTAAGATCCTGAGCAGCGGACGCCGCGGCCAGGGTGCATCCGACGAATGCAACTCCGCAGAGCGTCATAGACATCTCGACTCACTTCGGCAAATCGACCCGAGCTGCCATGTTGCCCCGGTAGACCATCAGCCCAACGTGTTCCAGGCGGCTCGTGTAGTCCACCCAGATCTCGCCGCCCATATCGGTCCAGCGTTTGCAGAAGCTGAAGTCCTCGCTCAAATAAAACCCGGTGGTCCGATCGATCATGCAGTTGAACAGCGCCGAGCGCCAGCGGCTGTTTTCTAAGGGATCCTTCGACTGGTGCTCGTGCGTGTACCGCAATTCCGGATAGTGCTCGATCATGGCCTCCAGCGCGGCCCTGCGGATCATCAGGAAACCCGTGCCCGCATAGCGCGATTTCACGAAGCCATCGCGAACCTCGATCTCTTTGCTGGTATCGCTCTCCACCACGTAGGACAGAGTCGCCGACTCCAGAGGCGTCCGCCTGGCCTGCATCACCGCAGGCATCAGATCCCAATTGATCTGCTTTACTGGATACACGGCGGCCGTCATGTCCTTATCGAACTCCACCAGCCGGATTACCTGCTCCGGCTGAAAACCGATATCGGCGTCGACAAACAGCAGATGGCTAGCGTCGGGGTGATTCAGAAAGTGGCAGACGATGGTTTGCCTCGCCCGTGTAACCAGCGCATCGCCCGCTTGCAGCAGAAAGCCCAGGCTCCAGCCTCGCTGCAAAAAGGCGCTCTGCAACCGGAGCAAGGACACCGTATACAGCCAACTCACCTGCCCGCCAAAACAGGGCGTGCCAATCATCACCTGGGGTTTCCCGCCGCTCGACATTTACCCGACCTTGAACCCTTCCCACCGCGCCACCACCGCGCTCGCCAGGCAATTGCCAAGAACGTTGATGCCAGTGCGCGCCATATCCAACAAGGCATCCACGCCTAACAGAACCGCCACACCTTCCAGTGGCAGGCCGAACGTGACCAGCGTGCCGCCCAGGATCACCAGTGCGGCACGCGGAACCCCGGCCACGCCCTTGCTGGTCAACATGAGGGTCAGCATCATCAGTAATTGCTCGCCTAGCGACAAATGTTTCCCCGCTGCCTGCGCCACGAAGATCGATGCCAGCGACAGATACAGGGCGCTGCCCACCAGGTTGAAACTGTATCCCGTCGGGATCACAAACCCCACGATGTGTTTGGGAACTCCGAACTGCTCCATATTCTCAAGAGCCAACGGAAGCGCAGCTTCGCTCGATGCCGTTGAGAATCCGATGAGAAAGGGCTGACGCGCGGCCCGCCAGAAAGAGGCCGCGGGGATCTGAAAGAGGATCAGAGCCGGAGCTAGGACCACCAAAATGCAGATAACCGACGCCGCGTACATCGTCAGAATCAACTTGCCCAAACCGAACAGCACGCCGACACCCTTGGTGCCCACCGTAACCGCGATGGCGGCTCCCACTCCAATGGGAGCGAGACTCATCACATATCGGGTGAACTGGAACATCACCTCGGCAAGCGAAGTGCAGAACGTGACTACCGGCGCGGCCTTCGCGCCCACAGCCGCGCAGGATGCGCCGAACAGAAATGCGAACACCACGATTTGCAGCGCATCGTTTCGCGCCATGGCATCCGCGATGCTCACAGGGAACGTATGTTCCACCATGGTGCCGGCCGTAGTTTTCACTTGCGGAACTGCCAATTCAGCCGCCGATCGTTGCAGGGAAATGCCAACGCCCGGCTGCACCAGGTGGACAGCCGCAAGGCCCAGGAACAGCGCCAAGGTCGTCACGATTTCGAAATAGATAATCGCCTTGCCGCCGATCCTCCCCATACGCTTCATATCGCCGCCACCGGCGATGCCCACCACCAGCGTGCTGAACAACAGCAGGGCAATAATGCAGCGGATGAGTCTCAGGAAGATCGCGCTGAGCGGCCCCAGTTCCTTCGCCACTCCGGGCAGGAACACTCCCAGGGCCACACCCACAGCCATTCCGATGAAAATCCAGGCAGTCAGAGAAATTCGCTTCAACGTTCGCCCCATTTCAGCTTTTGCCGCAGCACATCGAAAAACATCTGATGCGGCGGACGAATTAATAACAGCGAATAGCGGGAACTGCGGCAGACAATGGTATCGCCATCGTGAATTTGGGTGCCCACCTGCCCGTCGATGGTGAGGTAGACGCTGTCATCGGGGCCGTGAGACAAGATCCGGATGACGCTGGTTTCGGGCACCAGCACGGGCCGGTTCGTCAGCATGTGCGGACAAATCGGAGTCAGGCAGATCGCGGGCACCGACGGAAAAATGATGGGCCCTCCCGCCGACAGCGAGTAGGCCGTCGACCCCGTGGGCGTCGAAATGATGAGCCCGTCGGCCTTGTAAGCGCACACGAATTGCTCGTCCACGTGTGTGTCGAGATCGATCATGCGCGCCAGCGCCGATTTCGCGAGGACTGCGTCGTTGAGGGCTTCGTACGTCGCCACCACGTCGCCCTGCCGCACCACCTCCACCTCCAGCAGCTTGCGTCTGGCGACTCTGTGCTCGCCACGAAAGGCGCGCTCCAACTCGGGAAACAGCGAGTCGATCGTAATCGCTGTGAGGAAACCCAGCCCACCCAGGTTCACCGGAAACAGCGGGATTTCCCGCTTGCCGATGGCGCGCGCTGCCGAGAGCAGCGTGCCATCGCCGCCCAGCACAATCACCAGGTCGCAGCCTTCGGGCACATCTTCGCGAGGCAGCCCTTCAAGCCCGGAAGCGTACTCGGCAGTCTGCTGATCGATTCGCGCCGCGATTCCCCGGGCGTTCAGCCACTCCAACAGGTCGGGAACAATCCCAACAGCGGCCGGCACGTTCGGCTTGGAAATGATCCCGACGGTTTTAATGATGGGCATGGAGCAGAAACTCCTTGTTGCCTTCGGCGCCTAGGATGGGGCTTTCCATGATGCTGGTTTCGAACCCGAACTCTCTTACGGCCTGCGTCACGCGTTCACATGCAGCCTGATGCAGCGCAGGCTCGCGCACAATCCCGCCCTTGCCAACCTGCCCCCTGCCGACTTCAAACTGCGGCTTGATCAGTATAACCATTTGGCCCGTGGAGTGTAACAACGACGTGACGGCCGGCAGGATCAGGGTAACCGAAATGAAGCTGACATCGCACGTTAGCAGATCGATGGGCTCGCCGATCTCTTCCACCTTCAACTCCCGCGCATTGATGCCTTCATGCACGCGGACGCGCGGATCGGTGCGCAGCTTCCAATCCAACTGGCCCGCGCCCACATCCACACAGTGAACGCGCGCCGCCCCAGCTTGCAGCATCGCATCCGTAAAACCTCCAGTGGAAGAACCGATATCGGCGCAAACCATCCCGTTCACATTGATCGCGAAGTGCCGCAGCGCGCCGGCTAACTTGAATCCACCGCGACCCACGAAGGGCGGCCGTGCCAGCAGTTCGATGGCCGCATCGTCCGCATAAGACTGTCCCGGCTTGCTGGCTTTCTGGCCGTTGACCCGAACCTCACCTGCCATGATGAGCGCCTGTGCCTTCTCGCGAGACTCCACCATCCCGCGATCCACCAGTATGCGATCCAGCCGGCTCTTCATAATGAGACAGGCAGCCATGCGCGTGCTTGGTGGGGCAGGCGCTTCCGCCTGCCAATCCGAGCGAAGCTCGGACCGGTTTTTCGACCCTGTCAGTCCTTGCCGAAGCAACAGCCTCATGACTTGCGATGCACAATCAAATCGGCCAGTTCGTGCAGACGGACCGCGCGAACCCCGAACGGCTCCAGAACCTGGTGAGCGCGCACGCACTCCTCCTCCGCCATTCGATGCGACGCCTCCAACCCATACACGGCCGGGAATGTGATCTTCTGCTGCTGCGCATCCTTGCCTGCTGTCTTGCCCAACGCCTCCGACGACTCTTCCACGTCCAGAATATCGTCGACAATCTGGAAGGCCAGGCCGACATGCTCGCCATAGCAGGAAAGCGCCCCGTACTGCGTCTCTGATGCCCCGGCGAAAATCGCGCCCAGACGCAAGCTGGCGCGCAACAACGCCCCGGTCTTGGCGCGGTGAATCGTCTCCAGAAGCTGCGCGTCCGGCGTCTTGCCCTCACCTTCGAGATCGGCCACCTGCCCGCCGATCATTCCGCCCACCGTGCCCGACGCGATCGAAAGTTCTGCGATCAGCCCCACTCTCCGGTCGGCGCGCACCGGCAATTGCGCTAGCACTTGAAATGCCAGCGTGAGTAGAGAATCGCCCGCCAGAATCGCCATGGCATCGCCAAAGACTTTGTGATTGGTGAGTTTGCCGCGCCGGTAATCGTCGTTATCCAGCGCCGGAAGGTCGTCGTGAATCAGTGAGTATGTGTGGATCAACTCCAGCGCACACGCGCACGCCGCCACACCTTCAGGCTCGTCTGCCACGGCGCGCGCTGCCTCGATGCAAAGGATGGGACGGATCCGCTTTCCGCCCGCGAACAGGCTATAGCGCATGGCGCGGTGAATGGTTTGAGGTTGAGTCGATTCCGCTGGAACCAGCCGGTCCAGTTCGGCATCGACAAGCTGTTGCTGCTGGGCCAGGTATTCGCGCAGATTCATGCTTTCTCGGTTTTATCGGGGCGGAACGGCTCGGCGGCGATCTTGCCCTCTTTGCGGATAAGCATCTCGACGCGTGTTTCCGCCTCTTCCAGTTGCTTGCGGCACGTATCGCTCAGGCTCATCCCCCGCTCGAATAACTGGATGGAGCGCTCGAGCGAAAGCTCGCCTCCTTCCAGTTCCTTAACGACTTTTTCGAGTTCGTCGAGACTGCCCTCAAAGCTTGCGGCCGGCTTGGCGTCGGTCTGTGGATCCGCCATCGGTCCATTTTAGCAAGCAGCCGGTGAAATAATACCTACAGTGCGAACGATCATTGAACCTTTCCGGATCAAGAGCGTGGAACCGCTCCATCACACCACCCCCGAGCAGCGCGAGCGCTATCTCGAGCAGGCCGGGTACAACCTCTTCCTCATCGAAGCCCACAACATTCTGATCGACCTTCTCACCGATTCCGGCACCAGCGCCATGTCCACCGAACAGTGGGCCGCGCTCATGCGCGGCGATGAATCCTACGCGGGCAGCGAGAGTTTCTTTCGCCTCAAGCGCGTCGCCGACGAACTCACCGGCCTGCGCCACATGATTCCCACCCATCAGGGCCGGGCCGCCGAGCGCATTCTGTTCACCGTCATGTGCAAGCCCGGCCACGTCGTCCCCTCCAACACTCACTTCGATACCACCCGCGCCAACATCGAATTCACCGGAGCGCGCGCCGTGGATCTTCCCCTCCCCGAAGCCGCCGACACCCAGGCGCGGCTGGACTTCAAGGGCAATATGGACGTCGCCGCGCTTGAAACCGCTGATCGCCCGCGAAGGCGCGGCCGCCATCCCGCTCGTGATGCTCACAGTCACCAACAATTCAGGCGGCGGCCAGCCGGTATCCCTGGCCAACATCGAGGCGGTGAAGGGCGTCTGCGCCGCTCACGGCATTCCGCTCTACCTGGATGCCTGCCGCTTCGCCGAGAACGCCTGGTTCATCCGGCAACGCGAGCCCGGCTACGCCACATGGTCGCCCAAACAGATCGCGCAGAAGATGTTCTCTTTCGCCGATGGCTGCACCTTCTCCGCCAAGAAGGACGCCTTCGCGAATATCGGCGGCTTCCTCTGCAGCAATGACGACCGCATCTTGCAGCAGGAGACCAACCTGCTCATCCTCACCGAGGGCTTCCCCACATACGGCGGTCTTGCCGGCCGCGACCTGGAAGCCATCGCCGTCGGTCTCGACGAAATTCTCGACCCCGACTATCTCCACTACCGCATCGTCTCCACCGGCTATCTGGGCCGCCACATCGCCGACCATGGCGTGCCCATCGTGGAGCCGCCGGGCGGCCACGCCATCTACATCGATGCCGCGCGTATGCTGCCGCACATTCCGCCGCAGCCAGTTCCCAGGCCAGGCGCTCGCCGTCGAGCTCTATCGGCATGCCGGCATCCGCTCGGTCGAGATCGGCTCGCTGATGTTCGGCGATGCCGCTCGCCACGAACTGCTGCGCCTCGCCATCCCACGCCGCGTCTATACGCAGAGCCACATCGATTACGTGGTGGAAGCCATTCTCGAAGTAAACGCACCGCAAGGACCAGATCCGCGGCTTCGAGATCGTGGAAGCGCCGCCGTTCCTGCGCCACTTCAGCGCACGTTTCCGTCCCCTATAGCTGATAATTGGAGGTGTGGCAGGTGCTTTGGCTTGCCCTGCGAAAACTATGCCTCTCCTGGATCTGCCCGCCTACGAAAAGCTCGCCGAGCAGGCGCACGGACACTTGTGCGCCGGCCAGATCCTCGGCTTGCGCATGGCTCTCCACGGCGTTCGCCTTCTCGGCCTCGACGATCCCACCGGCGCCGACCGCAAGCGCCTCGTCACCTTCGTCGAAATCGATCGCTGCGTCACCGATGCCATACCCGTCGTCACCGGCTGCCGCCTCGGGAAGCGCGCTCTCAAGTTCCGTGATTTCGGCAAGGTCGCCGCTACCTTCTGCGATCTCACCGGGCAGCGCGCCGTTCGCGTGTCCGCTCGCGAAAGCTCTAAACAGCGCGCGCGGGAACTGTTTCCCGAGATCGAGAATCACAATCATCAGCAGATGAGCGCCTACCGGCTAATCCCCGACGATGAACTCTTCGATGTTCAATGGGTCCGCGTCACAGTGGGCCCCGAAGATATGCCGGGCTACAAAGCACCGCGCGTGGTCTGCTCCCAGTGCGGAGAAGGCATCAACTTCAAGCGCGAGGTTCTTCGCGACGGTCTCCCGCACTGCCGCGCCTGTGCCGGCGAGCGTTACTACGAACCGGCGTGATGTTGCTTTATTAACTCACCATGTTGCGCTATTACATCACCGACCGCCGATCTGCGGGCGGCGCCGGTCCCTTGCTCCGCCTCATCGCGCG
This sequence comes from uncultured Solibacteraceae bacterium, assembly GCA_963815475.1. GTDB lineage: Bacteria > Acidobacteriota > Terriglobia > Bryobacterales > Bryobacteraceae > Sulfopaludibacter. Next base: position 914,654 of record CAWFHD010000003.1, read on the forward strand.
CGCGCTCGAAGATGGTGTGGAACGCATCCAGATTCGCGAAAAGGACCTGCCCGCCCGCGACCTGTGCGAACTGGTGCGGCAAGCCCTGGCTCTTCCGAATCCGCACAACTCGCGGATACTGGTGAATTCACGCACCGATGTGGCGTTGGCATGCGGAGCCCACGGCGTCCACGTGCCGTCTGAGAGTGTCGACCCGCAAATTCTGCGTGCCATTACCTCGCCGGATTTTCTGATCGGCGTGTCTGCTCACTCCCTGATTCGAGTTGCGGCAGGCCGAAAAGGAAGGCGCCGATTTCGCCGTCTTCGGACCGATCTTCGCGCCGATCTCGAAATCCGCCACCACAGCGCCTCTGGGGCTCGACGTTCTACGCGAAGCTGTGCGCAGCGTCTCCATTCCCGTGCTCGCTCTGGGAGGGATCACACACTCCAACGCCGCCGATTGCGCAACTACCGGCGCGGCTGGAATCGCCGGAATTTCTCTATTTCAAAGTAAGTGATGGTTTCCGCTCATTGGCAAACTTCGTGCCACATGACCTGCACAGGAGCCTCGCTTTATGAAAAAGTTAGCATCTTACTTGACGTTATGCTGCCTCGCAGCGCTTCCCGGGCTTTCACAGCCCCGTTTCACGGGCTTTGTCGGCGCAGGGCCGTCGGTGCCGGTCAATCCGTTGGGATCTCACCTGGACAATGGTTGGGACATTTCCGCGGGCGGCGGTATCACCAACAACCATCTCGGCCTCATGCTCGATTTCCAATTCAACAACTTCGGCATTAACTCAAATACTCTGAGCCAGGTACAAGCGCCGGGCGGCACCACTCGTATCTGGGCATTCACACTGGATCCTGTGGTTCACTTGACGCAGGAAGGTCCAGTCGATGTGTATGTTACTGGCGGCGGCGGCATTTACCACCGCAATGTGGAGTTCACTTCGCCTGGAGTAGCCAGCACCACATTCTTCTCTCCATGGTTCGGCTTCTACCCGGCGCTTGTTCCCACCACCCAGGTACTGGCTTCTTATACTACTTACCACGGTGGAGTGGATGGCGGAGCTGGTATCTCTTATAAGTTGGGATCAACCCGCGCAAAGGTGTTCGCCGAAGCGCGTTTCAATTATATGTTCACCCGCGGAGTCGCGAGCAGCTATGTTCCGGTAACTATCGGACTGCGCTGGTAACATCACTTAGGCGGCGTTGGTGGCCTTTAGCCACCAGCGCCTCTCTTCTAAGTCAGCTTCAACGCCTTAACCCGATCGCGCAGCTGCGCCGCCTTCTCAAACTCGAACTTCCGCGCCGCTGCACGCATCCGCTCCTCCAGTTCCGCGATGAACCGGATCCGCTGTTCCTGCGTCAGGTTGTCGACTTCCTCGTCTTCCTCAAGCGGCACCGTGACATAGTCGCCTTCGGCCACCGCCACCAGGCTCATGTCGATCGGCTTCACGATCGATTGCGGCGTAATGCTGTGGAGCTCGTTGTACTCCACCTGCGTGCGCCGCCTGCGGTTCGTCTCTTCGAGGGCCTTCCGCATGCTGTCCGTCATTACGTCGGCGTAGAGAATGGCATGGCCTTCCACGTGCCGCGCGGCGCGCCCGATCGTCTGCAGCAGCGAACCGGCCGACCTGAGGAAGCCTTCCTTGTCAGCGTCCAGAATCGCGACCAGCGACACCTCCGGCAGATCCAAACCCTCGCGCAGAAGATTGATGCCCACCAGCACGTCGAACACGCCGCGACGCAGATCGCGCAGGATCTTGATGCGGTCGAACGTGGTCACTTCCGAATGCAGATAGTTGCACTTCACGCCGACCTCGGAGTAATACTCCGACAGATCCTCGGCCATTCGCTTCGTCAAGGTGGTCACCAGCACGCGCTGGTCGTTCTCCGTGCGCTTGCGAATCTCTCCCAACAGGTCGTCCACCTGGCCTTTGACGGGCCGGATCTCCACCGTGGGATCCACCAACCCGGTCGGACGGATGATCTGTTCGATCACCACACCCGCCGCCTTGGTTAGCTCATAAGGACCGGGTGTGGCCGAAACGTACACCACCTGGTTCACTCGATGCTCGAACTCCTCGAAAGTGAGCGGCCGGTTGTCCAACGCACTCGGCAGCCGGAAACCGTGCGACACCAGCACTTCCTTTCGTGACCGGTCGCCGTGGTACATGCCGTGCAGTTGTGGAACCGTCTGGTGGCTTTCGTCCAGGAACATGAGCGAATCGTGCGGCAGGTAGTCGAGCAAAGTGGGCGGCGCTTCACCCGGCAGCCGTCCCGAAAAATGCCGCGAGTAATTTTCAATTCCGTGGCAGTAGCCGATCTCCTTGATCATCTCCAGATCGAACATGGTTCGCTGGTAGAGCCGCTGCGCTTCAATCTGCTTGCCGCCTTTTTCCAGTTCCTTATGCCACCACTCCAGTTCGGTGCGAATGCTCTCCCGGGCGTCGTTCTTGGTCGCCTCGCTCATTACATAGTGGGTCTTCGGATAGATGGGCAGCCGCACATAGGTCTGCTTTACCTGCCCCAGCAGCGGGTCGATCTGCGACAGGCTCTCCACCTCATCGCCCCACAACTCGATCCGGTAAGCGTAATCGTCGTACGTGGGATACACCTCGATCACGTCGCCGCGCACGCGAAAATTGCCGCGCACGAAATTGTCGTCGTTGCGCTCGTACAGAATCTCCACCAGTTTCGAGACAATTTGATTGCGCGAAATCTTCTGTCCCTTTTCGAGCATGAGCATCATGCCGTAGTACGCTTCCGGTGACCCGAGGCCGTAAATGCAGCTCACGCTCGCCACAATCACGCAATCGCGCCGCTCGAATAACGACTTGGTAGCCGCCAGCCGCAGCTTATCCAGCTCATCGTTGATCGTGGCCTCTTTTTCGATGTAGACGTCGCTCGAGGGAATGTACGCTTCCGGCTGGTAGTAGTCGTAGTAGCTGACAAAGTATTCGACGGCGTTCTCGGGAAAGAACGACTTGAACTCGTGATAAAGCTGAGCCGCCAGCGTCTTATTGTGGGCCATCACCAAGGCGGGCCGCCCCATAGCCTCGATCACTTTGGCCATCGTGAAGGTCTTTCCCGACCCGGTCACCCCTAGCAGCACCTGGTGCTGTTCGCCCTCGCGAATGCCGCGAATCAATTCGGCAATCGCCGTCTCCTGATCCCCGCGCGGCCGGTAGTTGACCGCCAGTTTAAATGCCATTCCATCAGGATACCAGCTCTTCGCCTTTTCTTCACAACGCAGCACCGCAGAGCTGACGCGTTCAAGTCAAAACGCGCGCTTCGAAGTTGCGGCGCCGCAACCCCTCTGGGGATATTTCGACACCGGTACCGGACACATCCGGTTTGCCACCTCGCCAGCGTTTCGTCACCATCCAAAGGTGTACTTACCCCTAACCCTGCCTCTTCCGTAATCGATTGATATGCCTACTTGTACACATTAGGTAATCTCGAACAAACGGCACAAATAACTGAACATTTCCACCGCGAGTTGGAGCAAAGGACCGATAAGACGATCGTACCCATGCAGAAGTGCGGGTAAAAAACTAACGAAAAGGTTCAGACGTATGCTCCTTCGACACTATTCAAAACTTGTTCTTGCACTGCTCGTGCTGGCCATTTGCTCGGGTACGCTGCAAGCAGCAGCAACATTAACAGGTCCGGCAGGCGTGACGCTTGTCTGCGACACAACTAGCGGCGCGGTTAGCTCCGCTGTCGGCATCAAGCTGGTTGCGGCCGGTTCCACTTTGGTCACGCCGTCGTTTCCTGCAGGAAGTCCCCTGGCGACAGCCCCCGCAGCGGCTACCGTTGCATCCACCACCGTCGCTGTGAACTTCAACTTCAGTGTGGCCGCAGGCTGCGCTGGAGCGAGCAACGGCCAAGTCATCAACCTAACGTTCACGCCCGCCGTTGGAACAGCCCTCGTCATTCCGGCGACGCTGAGCATCACGGGGTCGGTTCTGGTCGCCACGCCATCCGCCATCACGCTGAATTGCGACTTGGGGAGCGGTCCCGTAGCGGGCATCGTCGGAATCAAACTGAAGAGCGCCGGCAACTATCTGGTTGCGCCGTCGTTTCCCGCCGGAAGTCCTCTCGCAGCCGCGCCTGCTGCCGCAACCGTATCTTCTACCAGCGTAAATACCAATTTCAGCTTTAGCGTGGCGGCCGGTTGTTCCGGAGCCACTAACGGTCAGACAGTCGCGATTACCTTCACGCCCGCCACTGGCAACCCTCTGGTGGTGACTGCCACCATATCATTGACCAGCCCGACGCTTACCTCTTCCGTAGGCTCTGCGATTACGTTGACCTGCGACACCCTCCTCGGGCCTTCACCCGCGAACATCGGCATTACGCTGGCAGCGGCCGGCACCACCTATTCCGTCACGGCGGCATCCCCCTCGCCAACGGTCGTATTGGTCAACCCAAGTTCCAGCAGCGTCAGTTCCATATCCACTCCTGTGGTGTGGGGCGTACACGCTGCGGCAGGCTGTAAGAACGTCGTCAATAATTCGACAGTTGCCCTCACCTTCACTCCTACTTCGCCCTCCGGCGGACAGGCTCTGACCGTGACCGCTACCCTGGTTCTGACGAACAGTGGATCCGCGCTGGCCACCTCGCCCGCCGCCGTCACCATCACCTGCACCAAGACCGGCTCCACCTATTCTTCCATCAGCTCGCAAACCGTGAACGTGACCTCTCCGGCGAACTACGGCACGCCCTTCATCGTCAATACGTCGGTTGGCCATGCGCCGCCTTCTTATCTCTCGGTGACACCGACCACTGGCGGTACCGCGAGCTCTTCGGCGGTTGCTTTGGCCGTCACGGCCAATTCCGGCTGCGGCAATCTGCCCGTCGGAAATACTCAGACGTCTTTCGCTTTGTCGGCTCCGCCGGCGGCCGATGTGGTGGTGCCGGTCACCATCCAGGTTGGCGCCGCAGCTCCGCTGACATCGACCGCAGTCGCCCTGACCTACACCAAGGGCAGCCACACCTTTAACTCCGCGCCCAGCACGCTTGCCGGACCTGCCAGCACCTTCTATCTTGTGGATACCACCACGCTTCCCCTGTGGCTCAATGCTACTGCCACCAGCGGCAGCCTGAGCTCTGGCGGAGCCGGAACCCTGACCTTGATCCCCACCGCCGGCGCCGATACGCTGGCTCTAGGCACCTATACCGCCACGGTTCACCTCAAGGTGTCGGGCGATCTGGATTCCACCGTGGCCGTTACGCTGCAGGTGAAGAGTGCGTCCAGCTCCATCGTGGTTGCCGAGGCCGCCACGCAGAACATCACCTGGACCTTGGGCAATCCCCTTCCCTCCCTGCAGCTCACCCCGATCTCTACTGGCGACGCGCCCATCCCGTACACCGTGACCACCGCGGCAACGGCTGGCGGCCTGGTTCCCCAGGTCAACCAGATGAGCGGCGTGGCTTACAGCTTTGGCCCCGCGCTTTCCGTGTCGTTCCTGCAGGCGCCCTTTAGCGCAGCAGCGCCCGGCGCGGTTCTGTCCGGCACCGTGACCATCACGTGGACTGCCGGAGGCGGCGGATCTGCCGTGATCACGATCAACGTTACGGCCGTATCTCCGGCCGCCACCATCAGCAGCATCTCCCCGGGAAGCCTGCCGACGGCTACGAACGGGACGTTCACCGTGGTCCTCACCGGCTCCGGCTTCGTCTCCGCGCCTTCTAACCTGGTTACCAAGGTTGGAGTCATGAGCGGCGGCTTAGTGGTTCCGGATTCCAATGTTGTGGCCACTGTGCAAAACGCCACCACCATTGATCTGGCGATCACCGTGCCTGCCAACGCCGATCCGTTCCTGCCGTTCTCCGGCGTAGGCGGAACCGTGCAACTCGGTGTCTGCAATCCGGGAATCAGCAGTCCGTGCTATACCCCGTCTTCCACTTACAACCTCACGATCGGCGTCAATCCCATCGTGCAGGCAGTTACCAGCGGCTCCTCGTTCATGCAGGCCACGCCGCCGGCTCTGACGCCCGTGGCGCCTTACGACATGCTCAGCGTCTTCGGCACGAACTTCTGCATCTCGAACGGCACCGGCTGCACCACTTCCAGCCCGGCTAACCCTATCTTGTACGGGACCAAGGATCCTGCCACGCTTCGCTACCTGACGCAGGTCAGCCCCGATGCCTCGGGCGGACAGCAGCGCAACCTGACCGTGACTTTCCAGACCCACGGCTCCTCGCCGATGGTGATCGCCACGGCCCCCATCCTGTTCGCCACCAACAATCAGATCAACCTGTTGGTTCCGGACGCGGTGAAGGCCTATACCGGCAACACGGTCGACATGGTCGTGGGCTTCGGTTACGGATCGGGCTCCACGATGCTCAACAGCCTCCCCTTTAGCGTCACCATCGCAGCCACCAACCCCGGCGTCTTCGCCATGAGCGGCGACGGCCAGGGCGATGCCGCGGCCCTGAGCGCGACCTATGCGCTGATCGGCCAAACGAATCCGGCGGGCTCGCAACTCGTGTCCACCAACTCGGACACCGTCCAACTGTATGTTACCGGTTTGGGCCGCCCCGATAGCGACGGCACCGGAACCGGTTACTCTGCCACTTGCATGCCGGCCGATTCCTACTGGGCCGCGGTAAACACCGCTGTTTCGCCCTCCATCGCACTGACCTCCAATGACGGTCTAGTGCTGCAGAGCGCGCTTTACCCTGTCAATACCATTCAGCCTTGCATCAAGGCAAACTCCCCGAACGTGCCCACGGTTTCGATTGGCGGCGTGCAGGGTCTAATCACTTATGCGGGTTGGGTCTCCGGTTCGGTTGCGGGTCTGTACCAGATCAATGTGCAACTTCCGGCCAGCGGCGCTTCCTTCGCCGATGCCTCGGGCTCGGTGACCCTGGGCTCTACTCCCGTCGCTCTGCCGGTAGTGGTGACTGCCAACGGGCAGACCAGTCAGCCCAGCGGCGTGAATCTCTGGGTAGTCAAGAACCTGACAGTTAGAGCGTCAGGCCTCACCGGCACTCATGGAACTTCATGGGCCGGCACTACCTGGACCATTACCGGTGGCAGCGGCACCTACACCTACGCCACCTCCGACACCATGCCCGCGGGCCTGACGCTGAACTCGGATGGAACCATCACGGGAACTCCTTCGGCCGGCGCCGTGGGGAGCACAACCGTTCTGGTTACCGTCACCGACACAGTGAGCGGCTTGACCGGCTCGGCTAGCATTACCTTCGTCATCAGCTAGGACCCGGCCACCCCGGCTTAGTTGTAAACCGGCCTCGGCGGCGAGAGTACCACTCCCGCCGCCGAGCCATAACTGAAACCCAATTGCGGGACAACCATGAACTCATCCACCGTACGAACTTCCTCCAGAACAGCCCTCCGGCTGACTATCCTGGCCATCCTCTACTCCGGTGGATTGCGCGCTGCCACACTGTTGACAGCCTCTCCCAGCACTGTTTCCCTCACTTGCAACACCCTCACGGGACCCGCCGCGCTGCCGAAATCGTGGTTAAACCGGTGGCAACGCTCGCCGGTAATTCCATTTCTGTAACTGTCGGCTCTCAGAGCCCCGGATTGGTCTTATCGCCCCCGGCGAATACGGTTCTCAGTTCTACTAATCAAATCCAAGGTTTGACTTATACCGTCGCTGCAGCCGCGGGTTGTGCCGGACTGACGAACGCTCCCCTCACGATACAGTTCAATGCCGGCAGCGCCGCCGATGCGTCGGTATCGGTCGCGGTGACTTTGTCCGCTTCCGCATCGCCACTGGCAGCCACGCCGGTTGTCCTCACTTGCGTCCGCGGCAGTGGTGCGGCCTCAACCAACACACCCGGACCTGCGCAATCGGTATCCGTCATTTCCGCGACTCCCGGAGGCACTCCGTTTACCGTCGATGCCACCAGCCTCCCGTCCTGGTTGTCGGTGACGCCGCTGGCCGGTGGAGTGGCCAATCCAACTGGTGTCGCAATCACCGTCGCGGCGCTTTCGCCCTGCGGAGGCTTTGCCGCCGGTACCAGTAACTCCGCATCCATCCACCTTCGCAACCTGCCCGCGCCCGACGCACTGATCCCGGTCACGCTGCAGATCCTCGGTCCGCCGCCGGTCAACGCCGCTCCAGCCGCTCCAACGCTCTCCTACACCAAGCAATCCGGCACGCCCGCCACCGCCACCGTCGCCCTCAGTGCTGCAGGCTCCGCCGCCGCGACATTCGCCATCGACCCGGCCAGCATGCCGTCGTGGCTCTCCGTGGATGCCTCCAGCGGCGGACTCCCGAAGAGCTTGCACTTTACGACCACATCCATCGCCGATTCCATTCCCTCGGGCATTTACAACGCCACGGTTCAAGTGCAGGTGCCGGGCTATCTGAACCTGGCAGTCCCGTTCCATCTGACCGTCAACGATCCACCCCCCACGCTCATTGTGTCCGACGGCGTCTCGCGCAATCTGACCTGGACCATTGGCCATCCCCTGCCTATTCCTTATGTCACCCTCGCATCGAGCGGCGCGCCGATTGCGTACACCATCGCTACCGCTGGTCCCCTGGCGCCCGTCGTCTCGAATAGTTTTCTGAAGGGCTTTGCCTACGGTTACGATACGCCGATACCCATCACCTTCAACCCGAATGTTTTCGCCGCTGCGCCTGCCGCCAGCATCCTCACAGGCACCGTGAGTATCACCTGGGGCAATCCGGCTACCACCACCGTCGTCACGCTCAACGTGAGTGTTCAGTCCGCGGCCGCCACTGTGCTGGCCGTGAGTCCGGCCTCCCTTCCGACGGGCACGCCGGGTCAGACTTTCACCGTAGCGCTGAGCGGCACGAACTTCGTTGCAGGCTCCGACCCCGCGCAACGGACCACCGTTGGGATCGTGTCAGGCGGTTCGCTGGTCTCTGATCCGAACATCACCGCCACCGTGGTGAACCCTTCGAACATTATTGTGACCCTCACCGTGCCGGCATCCGCCGATTCCTACCTGCCGTTTGGCCCTGCCGCCTCGGGCGGCACCATAACGCTCGGTGTCTGCAATCCGCTGGGCGCCAGTTGCAGCACTCCCACAGGGGCGGCGACTCTCACCATCGGCGTCAATCCGTTGATCCAGGCGCTCACCAGCGCCTCCGCGTTCGTGCAGGTGAATCCGCCCGTGCTGCCGGCGGTGGCTCCCTACGATATTGTCAGCCTGTTCGGAATCAACTTCTGTGCTAGCTGCGCCGGCAATATTCTCTATGGCGCTCCCGATTCCGTGACTCTGCGCTTCCCCACCTCGCTCACGCCATCCGGTGGCCCGGGTACGCTCACCGTCACCTTTCAGACGCACGCCGCTCCTCCGGTGGCAGTCGCGACTGCCCCGCTGCTGTTCGCCACCAATAACCAGATCAACCTGCTGGTCCCGTCCGCCGTGTCGAACTTCATCGGCAAGACCATCGATGCAGTAGTGAACGCCGGTTCTTCCGCGAGCGCGCCCTTCAGCGTCACCGTCGCGGCCGCCGACCCGGGCCTGTTCACGGTGGGCTCCGATGGCCAGGGCGATGGCGCGATCCTGGGCCTCGATTGGTCGCTGATCGGTCAGGGCAATCCGGCCGGCATCCGCCAGAACGCGGCAGACTCCGACACGGTCCAGATCTTCGCCACCGGCTTGGGCGCACCCGACAGCAAGGCTGACAATTCCGTCGCGGGCGGGGGGCTCTGGCCCGCCGACTGCGCTTCCTCCACGTCTTACCTGGCGTCGCTCAACAAGCTGACCTCCGGCGCCTTCCCGAATCTCGATGGGACCTTGACCGCGAGCGCCGCGCTGAGCGCCGGGCGACTGGTTCCCTGCCTGCAATCGACCGCCAGCATCCCCACTGTCACCATCGGCGGCCAACCTGCCGTCGTCACCTATGCCGGATGGGTGCCCGATTCGGTGGCCGGCCAGTATCAGTTGAACGTCCGGCTTCCAGGTTCGGTAGCCGTCGGTCCGCTCAGCGCGCCGACGCAACTGCCGGTGTTGATCACCGTGGGCGGCCGCAGCAGCCAACCGGGCGTCACCATTTGGGTGGCACCGCGTCTCAAAGTGACCGCTCCGGCCGCTGCTGCCCTGCACGGTGCCATCGGAGTTGCCTGGGCCGCCACCGCGAATCAGGCCACTGCCAGCCAAGGGACCGCGCCCTACCAGCTCGCGATTACCGCGGGTTCCCTGCCCCCCGGCCTACAGTTCAATACCGCGACGGGTGCCATCACGGGAATTCCCGCCGCCGGTTCTGCCGGCTCATACACCGTGACCGTGACCGCCACGGATTCGGCTGCGGCGCCCCTCACCGGCAGCGCCACGTTTACCCTCACAGTTGCGGGGCATTAGGCCCCGCACACTTTCCCGCCAAAACAAGGTATACTCTAAATGTAACTTTGAAGTTGATCCGCAACACCTCCCACCCTAGTCGGTAGCCGGCTCGCTGATTTCCTTCTCACAATTTGAATGAAAAACTTTTCAGAACTGTCACTCTCAGCTCATCTCAAGAGCAACCTCGCGAAGCATGGCTTCACCGAACCGACGCCTATTCAGGCTCTTTCCATCGAACCGGCCCTCGCCGGACGTAACCTTGTGGCTACCGCGCAGACCGGAACCGGGAAAACCCTGGCCTTCGTCCTGCCTTTGATCCACCAACTCGAATCCGAACCCAAAACCAAAGGCGTGCGCGCCGTGGTGCTGATTCCCACGCGCGAACTGGCCATCCAGATCAACGAAGTGTTTGCCAAAATGGCATACGGAACGGGCCTGCGCGCTGCCACTGTGGTGGGCGGCCTTGGCGAAAACCCGCAACTGCAGGCCATCCGCAAGGGCGCCCAAGTGGTGATCGCTACCCCGGGCCGCCTCTACGATTTCATCAGCCGCAATCTGGTCAACCTCAGTACCGCTCGCATGCTGGTGCTGGATGAAGCCGATCGCATGCTGGATATGGGCTTCCTGCCCACCATCAAGCGCATCATGGGCGCCATGCCGGCCCAGCGTCAGACGCTGTTCTTTTCGGCCACCATCGAAACCTCGGTCAAACACCTGGTGGAAGTCCATGTGCCCGATGCCGTGCGCGTCGAAGCTGGGTCCACTACCAAGCCCGTAGATGAAGTGGAACTGCATCACTACGAAGTGGATGGCGAATCCAAGCTCACACTGCTGCAGAAGATGCTGCGCGAAGAACCCGGCTCGTTCCTGGTTTTCTCCCGCACCAAGCATGGCTGCGACAAACTCGCTCGCAAGCTTTCGCCCGAATTCAAAGTGGCCGCAATTCATGGCGACCGCAGCCAGAACCAGCGCAACCAGGCGCTCAAAGGCTTCCAGGACGGATACTACCGCGTGCTGGTGGCCACCGACGTTGCCGCCCGCGGCATCCACGTGGAAGGCATTTCGCACGTGGTGAATTTCGACCTGCCGCAAGTTCCCGAGGACTTCATCCATCGCGTGGGTCGTACCGCCCGCGCTGGAGCCCGCGGCACCGCTTCCACGTTTTCCACCCGTATGGAGCGCAGCGAAATCGCCCGCATCGAAAAGGTGATCGGACGTAAAATGGAGCGCCGCGCCGTCCCCGGTCTGGCCGAGATCGTAGAGATCAAGCCGGCCGCGCCCAAATACCTCTTCAAATCCAGAGCGCCCCGCCGCCGCCGCGCGATGTAAGCGCGGACCTCCAGACCTCTGTTTTTCCTGCCTGGCCGCCGAATCGAATCGGCGGCCATTTTCTTGGACACAACGGGCACCGACTCCCTAACGGTCGCGGCTCGGAAAGAGGCTGCATACCCACGCAAACCGGCTCGGAGAGAAGCTTACCGAGCCCCGACCGTAAGGGAGCCGGTGCCCTCGGAAAGAGTCGTTTACTCCGCCAGAACTAAGCCCGATGGCAACTCTTCTCCGAAGATCCGCCCCAGAGCCACCTCGTCCTCTTCGCCATCCAGCACTTTCAGCAGACGATCGGCGTGTGTCGCCGATTGCAGCTTCTTGCGCACCGCCTCGCGTGTGTCAGCCGGCAGATCGCGTGTAGGATCGTCGGTGCGCCGCGCCATCGATGCCAGCGCATCGCCCGCATGTGGCAGGTTCAGAGTAGTCGCCACCCAGCGCGCCACCGTGGCCGGAGGAACCACCAGATTGATTGGCCCGTAGAACAGCTTGCGCGCGCCCAGGCGGGAGAGACACCACAGCTCGCTCTCCTTGAAATCGCCAGTCTTCACACGCTTCACCAGCGCTTCGCCCAACTCGGTCTTGGTGCCGAGAGGCAGCAGTTCCAGGCTCGACGCCGTGCGCCACATCTCACGCAGCAAGGCCGCGTTGATCCGCTGCGGCTTCTTATTCCCGCGCGGCAGCAGATGGCCCGATAGCCGCTGATACACATCCGCCTGCTGATTGCGATTCAGCCCGCCCGCCACGCGTCCCCAGAAGATCCACCAATCGATCTCGTTCTGCACCTGGTTGCCATACGTGATGCCGCCGGCGTAAATCTTGCGCGCCTGCTCGATGCGGAAATCGTCGCCGGGATACCCGAAGCCGGGACGCAAGCAGAAGCCCGCCAGATTGAGCCACCGCACTTCATACGCCGGGCTCTTCTTGCGGCCATCTGAGCGCCGCCAGAAACGCATCGGCCATCTGCCGGATGGCCGAGAGCGGCCACGAATTGCGGCCCAGCCCCATAGTCTGCTCCAGCTTCGCGGGCAACTCTTCGGGCGCGACGGGCGACTTCACCGTCGTCGAAAACACCGCGCCGATCAGTTCCAGCGACGTCGTCAGCGCCTGCTCACTCACCACCGCCGCGGCCTTGCGCTCGGCCGGCTGTTGTGCCGCCGCCTTGCGCAATTCGAACTGCAGCCGCCAGCGATTGTCGCTGATCTTCGATTCGCACCACGTCTCCAGCGTGCCGATCTCCGTCAGCCGCGCGCCGAGTTTCACCGGGATCAGCCGCTCCTCCGCCTTCTTGCCGAAGCGGATCACCGCGTTCAGCGGAGCGTGCATGTGCAGATCGGAATCGCCGGTCGCGAACTCCAGCACGTCGCCCAGTTTGTCGTCGATCCGCGTCAGTGAACTGTACAGCCGGAACGAAACCGGACGGTTGGCCACAAGCTGCAGCGCGTCGTTATCGATCTCGATGGCGTTGCCTTCCTCGGCGCCGCGCGGCACCAGGCAGACCGCCGGGAACTTGCCGTCGCGCGGCTCGCCCGAGCCCGATGTAATACGTCCGCGGCAGCCCGCCGCGCACCAGCACGCCGCTGCCCGTGGACCGCACGTACGAGTAGTAGGCCGCGCCGCGCGCCACCGCCAGATCGAGCTCGCGTGTTCTCCAGGATCTCCGGGCGCTTGCCGTACCACTTGCCCACCACGTCGGCCACGCGCTCCTGCAAAATCCGCGGGATGAAGAATCCGCCGTTGAAGAGGATGGCGTCCGGCGCCTGGCCCGTGGGCTCCAGGAACTGCATTCAAGATGCCGCGTCACCGCCGGGTCGGAAACATACGGCAGACCGAGTTCGCGGAACAGGCTGCGCTTTTCGTCCTTGGGCAGCTCGCCGCGCTCGGTGAACGGCAGGAAGCCTTCGAGCGCCAGTTCCAGCGCTTCCTCGCGCAGGATCTCGCTCTTCAGCGATTTGCCGATCAGCGACGACCCGGTGCCCAGCACCGTGATCTCCACGCTCTTCAAGTTGGGATCGTTGAGCAGCTTTTCCTTCGCCGCCGAGCATTGCCGCCGCAGTCCGCTGCGCTGCCGGATGGAGAGCGGCACGTCCAGCTTGGTCTCCACCAGCCATGCCAGCGTGAGGTCCAGATTGTCGCCGCCCAGCAGCAGGTGCTTGCCCACCGCCGTGCGCGTGAAGTTCACCAGGTCGCCCTCGCGCGACACTTTGATCAGGCTGAAATCGCTGGTGCCGCCGCCTACGTCGCACACCAGCACCATCTGGCCGTCGAACAGCTTCTTGCGCGATGCGCCAGGTTGTTCGCGATCCACGAATAGAACGCCGCGGCGGGCTCTTCCAGCAGCGTGAGCTTCTCGATGCCCGCATCGCGCGCCGCCATCACAGTCAGCTCGCGCGCCTCTTCGTCGAACGACGCCGGCACGGTGAGCACGACGTCCTGCTCGGCCAGCGGCACGCCCTTCGACTTGTCCCACTCCTCGCGGAACTTGGCGATGAACCGCGCCGACACCTCCACCGGCGAGAGCACGCGGCCCGTCTCCTGCGAATCCCACGGCAGAATCTTGGCGGTGCGGTCCACATCGGGATTCGAGAGCCACGATTTCGCCGAGTGCACCAGCCGCGTCGGCACCAGCGCGCCCTGCTCGCGCGCATACGTGCCTACCGGCTGGCCGTCTTCCAGGAACAGAAACGAGGGCAGCGTTCGCCGCGCCTCCACTCGTCCGGCCGCCACCAACTGCGGCGTTTCGAAGATGTGGACCGGCGGGAAATCGCGATCCTCGGCCTCGCGTTCGTCGATGTACGCCATCGCCGAGTTGGTGGTGCCGAGGTCGATCCCGACCTTCATTGCACCTTCTCCCGCACGTTGAACTCGAGCTTCCAACGGCGGCCGTCGCGCGCCACGCACCAGAGCTGCAGCATTCCGGTCTCGGTGACCACCGTCTCAAACGAGACCGGCACCACCTCCGACGAGCTCTCGCCCGCGCCGAAGCTCACTTCCATGGGCGACAACTCTTCCAGTTCCTCGCCGAAATCTTCGATGAGATTGCCGGGCTCGTCGTTCTTGCGCGTCGCCGAAGTGAAGAAGCGGAACTCGGCGGTCTGCCCCACCACCAGCCCGAATTCGCGTCCGGGAATGCGCGCGTTGGTGCCTTCCTCCATGCCGAACGGCACCACCGCCAGAGCCTTGATAGGCGCAGGAAAGCCCGGCACCGAGGGCATCGCGCTCTCCACGCCCACGTAGTAAGTCCGCGGGACGCCGCCGCGAATGCGCACGCCGCGACCCTGCCGCGCCAGCCCGTAGTAAGCCGCGCCGCGCGACACTGCGTGCATCAGATCTTCGCCGCTCAGCGGTTTCACCGGCGACATGCCTTCCTCTGCCAGCCACTGATCCAGCGTGGCGAGAACCCGTTCGCGCACCAGTGGCGCATTGAGCACGCCGCCGTTGAACAGCACGTGCGTCGGGCATGCGATCCCGCTTGGTCCGCGCCGCACCGCGCCATGTTCGGCGCTCGATGCCTGCTGGCGCAGAAAGCGCGCCATGTGCCGTGTGATGGCCGCATCGGCGGCGTACGGCAGTCCCAATTCCTGCAAGCCCATGCGGCGCTGCTGTGCCGGCATGTCCGTGCTGGCGACCGTCGGCAGAAAACCCTCGCCCAGCACCTGCTCGATATCGCTGCGCAGCAGTGTCGCCTTGATGGTGCCGCCCACGAGGCCAGTGCCTTTGCCCAGGATCGTGACCGGTTGTTCTTTGGCGGTGCTATCCGGCTCCAGCAGTTTTTCCTTGGCCACGCGGCAGTTGTTCCACAGAGCCTGCAACTGCCGGCTGTCGATGCGGGTGCCCTTCTCGGCCAGCCGCTGCGAAACTGTGCCCGCCAGGGCGAGATCGATATTGTCGCCGCCCAGCAGAATGTGCTCGCCCACGGCCACACGGTTCAGCGACAATTCGCCCCCGCTCTCGGTCACCGCGATCAGGGTGAAGTCCGTGGTGCCGCCGCCGATATCCACCACCAGAATCAGGTCGCCCACCCCGACGCGCTCGCGCCAATCGCCGTGCCGCTCAATCCAGGCGTAGAAGGCCGCCTGCGGCTCCTCCAGTAGTGTGATGTTCTGATAGCCAGCCAGCTTCGCGGCTTCCTGTGTCAACTCGCGCGCCACCGCGTCGAACGACGCCGGCACGGTCACCAGCACCTGCTGTTTGGCGAATGGCGCATCGGGCATCTGCGCATTCCACGCGTCGCGCAGATGTTCCAGGTAGCGCTGGCTGGCCTCCACCGGCGAGATCTTGTCGACGCCTTCCGGCGCGCGGAACGGCAGCAGCGGCGACGTGCGGTCCACGCCCGAATGCGAGAGCCACGATTTCGCCGAGGACACCAGCCGTCCGACATTCTCCACGCCGCGCTTTTGCGCCAGCCGTCCCACTACGAAGCTGCGCTTTTCATCCCAGGGCAGTGCCGTCGCGCCGGCCGCGAAATCGGACGATCCCGGCAGATATAGGAACGAAGGCAGCAGGCCCTCTTCGCGCACTTCGCCGGGATTCACCAGTTGCGGAATGGCCAGAAGCTGGACGTTGGCGGGCGCGAACGGGTCGGCATCCGGGCGGATCTCGGCATACGCCAACGCCGAGTTGGTAGTGCCGAGGTCGATGCCGATGACGTATTGGGTTTGCGGTTTCTTACTCAATTTCGATTTCCGCGGGGGCGATGATGGAGGTGTCCTGTTTGCCGCCCAGCACTGGCAGGTCGATCTTGCTCGCGCGCCAACCCTTGTGACGTAGCGTGCCGCCCGAGGGCGGCTTGGCCGGCACGTTGCCCACGAACTTCACCACATTCGGATCGCTCGATGGCGCTTTGGCGAACGTGCCTTCCACGCCATCGATCACCGGCTGCAATGTCACATAGCGGTTCACCGCATCGCGGCATTGATCGTGAAGTTCGCGCACGGCCGCGCCAATCTGGTCGTCCTGATAGCCGCTGATGTCCTCCATCAGGAAGTCCACCAGTCGCGAATCGCGTTGCAGGATTCCAAGGAACTGTAGCGCGCCGTCTGACGGTTTCGGCCCGGCGGGCGCGGCTGCCGGTGCCGGCTTAGGCGCTGCCTGCGGCCTCGTCGAAAGCCCCAGCGCGGCCACGGTTTCGGGGGACAGAGCGCCGCCGAACAGCATGTTGAAAAAACAGCGAAAAGCGAGAGCTATACGATTCAAAGATAAAACTCCAATTATTTAGGATAGCAGCGGCTACGGCACTTTTCGATTGGCTCCCGGCAGATTCCCCGACCATAATGAAACAGATGCATCGTCTCTGGGTGGCCTGTCTGTTACTCTTGGCTGCGATTCCTGCGCCGGCCCAGACTCCCGATCCGCCCGGTCGCCTGGTGGACGTCGGCGGCTATCGCGTTCATCTGTATTGCACAGGTTCGGGAAGCCCAACCGTCCTGGTGGCCGGCGCTGGTTTCTCCTTCGATTGGGCGCTGGTGCAGCCGGAGGTCGCCCGCTTCACCACCATTTGCACGTATGACGTCTCGGGGACGGCGTGGAGCGATCCTGGCCCGCCCCTCACTTGCCGCGCACGGGTCGATGAGATTCACAAACTTGTCCGCGCTGCCCATCTGGACGTCCCACTGGTGCTGGTCGGACTCTCCATTGGCGGCTGTGTCGTGCGCCTGTATGCCGCCGAATATCCTTCCGACGTTGCAGGACTCGTGATCGTCGATCACGCCTTTCGTCCCGACCTCGATCCCGATGCCGGCAAGCAGCGGCCCACTCCATCGTCCACTGTCGACTCACTTCCCGTACTGATTTCACAGACGCCAATTGCCTTGACGGTGGAGGATATGTCTAACTTCCAGCGCCTGCCGGAACGTATTCAACACCTACATCGGTGGGCCGCTGGGCTACACCCCAACCTCCCCACCTGGGAAGCGGCCGAGGAGTGCCTGGCGCAATTGAAGACCGCCGCTCCAGGTCCGTTTTCATTGCACGATCTGCCATTGGCGGTGGTGAGCACCGCGAATCCAGCCAGGGGCTATGAGCGCTTGCAGAACGAGCTGATCGCTCTGTCGCATCGCAGCATTCAGTTGATCGCGGAAAAGAGCTTCCACGCCGTCGAAATCGACCAGCCTGAAGTGGTGGTCGACGCTACCCGCCGCGTAGTGGATCGCGTTCGCCACTCCTCAGGACAGTGAACGTGGGGAATCCGAACCTGTTCGTGATCACTGGCGGTCCCGGCGCTGGGAAGACCACCACCTTGCTCGAACTTGAGAGACTCGGCTTCCGCCACGCGCCGGAAGTGGCGCGGCAGATCATCCAGGAACAGATGAAGTCGGGAGGCACTGCGCTCCCCTGGGCCGATCGCGAGACTTACACCGCGCTGATGCTCCGCCGCTCCATCGAGTCCTTCGAAGAACACACGCCCGCGGCGGCGCCGCTCTTCACCGATCGTGGAATTCCGGACGTGCTCTGCTATGCCCGCCTCATCGGATTGCCGGACACCGATGCGATCGAAGAGGCATGCCGGCTGTACCGCTACGCCTCGCCGGTATTTATGGCGCCGCCCTGGCAAGAGATCTATCGGATCGACGACGAACGAAAACAGGATTTCGCCGATGCCGAGCGAACCTACACTCTGATGGTCCAGGTCTACCGCGAATGCAGCTACCCAATCGTGGAAGTGCCGAAGGTGCCACCGGTCGAGCGTGCGCACTTCATCCTCGACAACCTGACCTGATGCCCCCAAGTGTGGTGAAAAGCGAATAAATCGCGTCTGACGACGTCTGACCCTATTTAGCGGGATTTTGCCACAGCCTACACGCTAGAATCGTGGAGAGCCATCATGAAGAATCCGACACCCTTCGCGAAGCTTTTCGTTCTGCTTCTGGCAGCCGCGCCCGCCTGCCTTGCATTTCAGGCCGCCACCGACCTCGCGCGCTGGCAGCGCCAGTCGCAGAACATCACCATCATCCGCGACGATTGGGGCATCGCGCATATCTACGGCAAGACCGACGCCGACGCCGTCTTCGGCGCCGAGTACGCCCAGGCCGAGGACGATTTCAACCGCATCGAGACGAACTACCTCAACTCGATGGGCCGGCTGGCTGAGGCCGAGGGCGAGTCAAAGATCTACCAGGATCTGCGCATGAAGCTCTTCATCGACCCCGCCGAGTTGCGCCAGCAATTCGATGCCAGCCCCGCCTGGCTGCAGAAACTGATGGTCGCCTTCGCCGATGGCCTGAACTTCTACCTGTATAAGCACCCTGACGTGAAGCCGCGCGTGATCAAACACTTCGAGCCCTGGATGGCGCTCAGTTTCACGGAAGGCTCCATCGGCGGCGACATCGAGCGGATCAACATCGGCCAGCTTCAATCGTTCTACGGCAAGACTCCCGCGCCCGCGACGCCCGTGCAGAACGACGATGAGGAATTCGTAGAGCCATCGGGATCGAACGGCGCCGCCGTCTCGCCAACCAACACCTCGGCCCATCACGCGCTGCTGCTGATCAATCCCCACACGTCTTTCTTCTTCCGCTCCGAGTTGCAGATGGTGAGTGAGGAAGGCCTCAATGCCTACGGCGCCTCCACCTGGGGCCAATTCTTCATCTACCAGGGCTTCAACGACCGCGCCGGTTGGATGCACACTTCGAGTGGTGTCGACGCCGTCGACGAATATCTCGAAACCGTGGTGAAGAAGGGCGACCGCTACTTGTATAAGTTCGGCAGCGAAGAGCGGCCCTTCACCATGCGCGAAATCACGGTGCCTTACAAGACCGATTCCGGAATGGCGGACAAGAAGTTCACCGTCTACCGCTCGCAACACGGACCGATCGTGCGGGAAGCCAATGGCAAGTGGGTGGCGATGCGCCTGATGGAGGAGCACATCAAGGCTCTGACCCAGTCGTACATGCGTACCAAGGCCCGCGACTACAAGACCTACCGCGAGACCATGGAGCTCAAGGGCAACTCGTCAAACAACACCATCTTCGCCGATGCCGATGGCAACATCGCCTACTTCCACGGCAACTACATCCCCAAGCGCGACACTCGTTTCGATTGGACCAAACCAGTGGACGGCAGCGATCCGGCCACCGAATACCAGGGCCTTCTGACAGTCGATGAAACGCCGCACTTGCTGAATCCCGCCAGCGGCTGGCTCTACAACACCAACAACTGGCCGTGGTCGGCGGCAGGCCCCAGCAGTCCGAAGAAAGCCGACTATCCCGCCTATGTGGAGAGCGGCGGTGAATCGGCGCGCGGCCTGCACGCCATCCGTGTGCTGGAGAATAAAAAAGATTTCACGCTCGACTCATTGATGGCAGCGGCCTTCGACAGCTACCTTACGTGGTTCGAGAAGCCCATGCCCGCCCTCATCAAAGCCTGGGACAGCACTCCTGACTCAAATCCGCTCAAAGCGAAGACCGCCGACCAGATCGCGCTACTCCGCAAGTGGGACTATCGCTGGGGCGTCAGTTCCGTTTCAACGGCCCTCGCCGTTTTCTGGGGCGACGAAGTGCGGCGCCGCGTGGGTGGCGGCGGACGAAGAGGCGGCGGTGGCGGCGGCTCACCCGAGGACAACATCGTCAACGCGCCGGCGGATCAACTGCTGCAAGCGCTCGTCGCAGCCTCCGATAAACTGCAGGCCGATTTCGGCTCCTGGAAAACGCAGTGGGGCGACATCAATCGATTCCAGCGTCTCACCGACGACATCGTCCATCCCTTCACCGACGCCGGGCCGAGCATTCCGGTCGGCTTCACATCCTCGCAGTGGGGTTCCCTCGCCTCTTTCGGCGCCCGCGCTTATCCCGGCACGAAGAAATGGTACGGCACCAGCGGCAACAGCTTCGTGGCGGTGGTGGAGTTCGGTCCCACCGTGAAGGCGAAGGCCGTGACTGCGGGAGGAGAAAGCGGTAATCCGTCGTCGAAGCACTTCAACGACGAAGCTCAGCGCTACGCCACGGGCAACCTCCGCGACGTCTACTTCTACAAATCGCAGCTAAAAGGGCACACCGAAAAGGAATACCATCCGGGGCAGTAGCGCCACAAAACCAGTCTGACGTTACTTCCTGTACCAGATGGGGAATTCGATGGCGACGTAGCGGACCATGTGATTGGGCGCATGCGGCACGATGATGCGCGCCAGCATCTTCACCGGACGACCCGGCTCGCATTCCTTTCGAATGGTGGCAAGGGTGTACTTTACGGACGCTCCGGTATGGTCGTAGGCTGCCCAGGAATCCGAGGCTCTCACCGACAGATCCAAACAGGCATCGGTGCTGAATAACTCCGCGGCGCGCAGCGCGTCGCCATCGGGCGCCAGCACTGCGAAGTTTTCTCCGGGCGACGCGTATCCATCGCCGTTACCTTCGCCGAAAGGCGCCTCGGTGCGTTCCACACCCTGCTTCCATACAGTGACCGTGCGGCCGTCAGCGATCTTATAGTCGCCCCGCTCGGCGACGGGGAAGACCGGCACGTCGACCGGCAGCCGGCTGGAGCCGGTAACGGCAAAGATGCGCACCAATGGCCTGGCTGGCGCAGCTACCGTAATGGTCACGGGCAAGGAGGCAGACTCGCCCGACCCGAGCCCGAAGAGGCGACTGCTGGGCGGGTCGAACTTCACGTTGGGGTCGGAACTTTCCCATTGAATGGGAAGCGTGGCGGAACGGCCCGCGCCCTTATTCCAGAATTTCACCCGCAGGTGTGCCGGTTGGCCGGCCGTAACCCAGGCGGCGTCCGTCAGGTCGAAACCAGAGGCCGCGATCACGGCCTCGGCCCCGATTCCCACCTCGTACGCATCGCCATCCAGGTCGACATTGAGGCGGCCGCGTTCGTCAGCCTTCAGTATGCGGCGTTCGATTTTACCATCGCGCAGGCGCAAGACAGTCACGGGGTGCGGACTAGCGGGCACGTAGGCTCGCGGCGATGCGACGGTGAGCTTCACCAGCGGAATGGTCGATCCTCCCGGAGCCCACTCACGCACCGAAGAACGAAAACCGCTCGATGATACGTTTTCCAGCATGGTGTAGCCGGGCTGACGGCGCTCCGAAGTCACCTCCCAACCCCACACCGAGAAATTGGGATAGGCATCGGCGTGGGTGAAAACGGTTGGCTTCGGCAGCGGACTGGCGAAGGCGTGCATATGGAACTCCAGGGTCTTGGCGACTTCCGGGGCCGCATGCGGGGAATCGAACTCTTCGGTTTGATGGTTGCCCTTGACGTTGACCCACGTAGCGTTGAGGCGGCGGTGGTAGAACTGGATGAAGTCGCGCGTCCCGGTCACCAGGCGTGTGCGCACGCCACCGTAATTGGCATAGAAATCGTCGGCACAATATTCCACGTCGAAGTCCTTGGGGCCGACCGAATACTCGGTGGGGCCCATGAAGCTGGAAGCGTTCGACACCAGGTCGGGATATTTGCCCGCCAGGTAAAAGGCCATGAAACCGCCGGCGGAGAAGCCGCTCAAGCCGCGATGGTCGCGATCGGCCACCGTGCGCAAGGTCTTATCGATGTGGTCGGCCAGTTCGGGAAAGTATTGCGGATATTCGCCGGTAGTTTCCACAGGCCCCGAGTCCACCACCAGCAGATCGTGGGCCGCCACGTAAGAGGAAATCTGGCGGCTGTAAGCCTCCACTTCGGCGGAGCTTTCGTATCCGTGGAGCCAGTAAACCACGGGATAGCGTTTTTGCGACGCTGCATACGAAGCGGGAAAGAACACGCGATAAGTGCGCATTCCACCCATCGCCTGGCTTGCATGTGAAAGCTCCTGCACCGCGGGAGGAGCTTGAAAAGCGACCGCTGCGGCGGTCAGTCCGACGAGTCCCCAAAATAGCCGCACTCTAGATCCGTACCACTTCGACCCCTGCCGCCGCAACGTGGGTATGATGGATTCAGATGAAAGTGGCAGTGGCAAGCGATCACGGAGGCTACTCCCTGAAGGCCCGGGTAGTCGAAGAGTTACGCCAAACAGGAAATGAGGCATTGGATCTTGGCCCGAATTCCGAGATCCCCGGCGACGACTATCCTGACTATGCCAAAGCCGTCTCCCATGCTGTAGTCGATGGTAGGGCTGACCGCGCGGTGCTGATTTGCGGTTCGGGCGCGGGGGCTTGCGTCGCTGCGAATAAGTTCAAAGGTATTCGCGCGGCCACCTGTCACGACAGCTTCTCGGCGCGCCAGTGCGTGGAAGACGACAACGTGAATGTGCTGTGTCTGGGCGCTCGCGTGGTGGGCACTGAGTTGGCGGCGGAATTGGTCCGCGACTACGTCAACGCAAAGTTCTCGGGAGCGGAGCGCCATCGCAGAAGGCTAGGCAAGGTGGCCGCCTTCGAGGAAGAGTTCGGGAAATAGCGTTACTTCCAATATGGGTGGGGCTCCGGGACGGCGGCTCCATCTTTCCGTGGGTCGCTCGCGCCGTAGTTGACTCCCGACTTCGCGTCGTGTATCACGGCTTGGCCACCGCCCATTTCATTGGAAAAATCGCCCTGTACTTTGAACTCGTGGCCCTTGGCTGTCAGAGCGTCGCGCACCGCCGGGGCAATCCGATTCTCCACCAGCACGTCGCAGCCTCCGAAGGTCTTCTTGGTGAAGCGCGGAGCTTCCAGCGCTAATTGGATGCTCATGCCGTGATCCACCATGTTCGAGACAAACTGTGCGTGCGCCTGCGCCTGATTCAGCCCGCCCATGATGCCGAACCCGATGTGGATGTCGCCCTTTTCCATGAAGGCTGGAATGATGGTGTGGAAGGGGCGCTTGCGTCCCGCCAGCGCGTTGGGATGCTGCGGGTTCACTTCGAACAGACCGCCGCGGTTTTGCAGCGCGAAGCCGTAATCGTCTACCACCACGCCCGATCCGAAATGCTGATAGAGGCTCTGGATCAGAGACACGATGTTGCCGTCACGGTCCACCACCGACAGATAAATGGTGTCGCCCGGAATGCTGGTGGGCGATCCCGGGTTCTCGCCGCAGTTGGCCTTGCCGGCGTCGATTAACTTGGCGCGTTCCCGCGCATAATCCATCGAGAGCATGCCCGCCACCGGCACCTTTGCGAAGCGCGGATCGGCCACATATCGGTGCAAGTCGGCGTAGGCGAGCTTCTGCGCTTCGATTTGCGTATGCAGTTCCTCAACCCCGCGCGACTGGTAGCTGGCAAGGGGAAACAGAGAGAGCAGGTTCAGCATCTGCAGCGCCGCAATACCCTGGCCTTGCGGCGGCAGTTCGTAGACCTTCCAGCCGTGGTAGTCGGTGGAGAGCGGCTCTACCCATTCGGATTCGAACTCGCTCAGATCGGCCAGGTTCATCTTGCCGCCCAGACGGTCGCTGGTCTTGAGGATGGCCTTCGCGATAGCGCCGCGATAAAAGGCGGCTGCGCCTTCAGCGGCGATTAGCTTGTAAGCCGCGGCCATCTGCGGATCGTGGAAGATCTCGCCCATGGCCGGCGACTTGCCGTTGCGTAGCAGGATGCGGCTGGCATTCTGGTCACGGCCGAGCTTGGCCTCTTCTTCGTGCCACGCGGCACTGATGATTTCGGTGACCGGGAAGCCGTGCTCGGCGTAGTAAATGGCAGGCTGGAATAACTGACTCCAGGGCAGACGGCCAAAGCGCTTGTGCAGCTTCGACCAGCCATCCACACATCCCGGCACGGTGACGGACTGGATGCCCTCCTGCGGCATGGTGGTCTGGCCGAGCGATTTCAGCAGGTCGATGGTAAGCCCTTTCGGCGCCCAACCACTGGCATTGATGCCGGTCAGTTTGCCGGTTTTCGCATCCCAGTAAATGGCGAAGAGATCTCCGCCCATGCCGCAACTTTCGGGTTCCACCACACCGAGCACCGCGTTGGCCGCGATGGCTGCATCCATAGCCGATCCGCCCCGTGCCAACACTTGCGCCCCCGCTTGGGAAGCCAGCGTCTGGCTGGTGGCGACGATGCCGCGATCGCTGATGATCATCGAGCGCGCCTGGGATCGATCCTGTGCCTGCAGCGGTGCGTGAAACATAAGTAACGGCAGTACTAGCAAGTAACGCATGAAAAGAAATGATACCGCAAGCTGAATCGACTGCCGAGCGCTTACATCGGAGAAGTTGCGGCGGATGCCATTATCGCCAACGGCGCCCGGCGAGTTTCATTAACGCACATGATGGTCTTCCGGCCTCCAGTGTGAGGGTCTCACTCTGCTATCATCTGACTCCATGAAGATCGCCCTCGCGATTGCCGCCATCTCACTCGCCGCTTGCAGCCACGCGCCCTTGCCGGCGGTGGACGAGGGGCTCGCCACGGAGATCGCCGGCATCCGAGCCATCGACAATCATGCGCACCCGGTCCGTTACACCAGCGCCGGCGAGCCGGCCGATCGCGGGTTCGATGCGCTGCCGGTGGACAATATGGAGCCGCAATCCGACCCAGTGAACCTCCGTCCCAATTCGCCCGCGATTGCGGAAGCCTGGACGGCGCTATTCGGGCGCGACGGCAAGACGGCGAAGCAGCGCCTGATCGATCAAAAGCGTGGCGACTATCCTGCGTGGGTGCTGGATCAGATGGGCGTGGAGACGATGCTGGCCAATCGTGTGTCGATGGGGCCCAGCATCCAGCCGCCGCGCTTCCGCTGGGTGCCGTATGCCGACGCTTTGATTTTCCCGCTCGACAATTCCGCTCTGTCGGCGCAGAATCCGGATCGTAAAGCGTTCTTCGCGCTGGAGGATCAATTGCGGTCGCGGTACCTGCGCGAGGCTGGTCTGGAAAAGGCGCCCGCTACGCTTGCCGAGTATCTCACCCGTGTGGTGACTCCCACGCTTGAAAAGCAGAAGCAGGGCGGCGCCGTCGCTGAGAAGTTCGAAGCCGCCTATCTGCGATCACTGGCCTTCGACCATGTGGACCGCGCTGTTGCCGACCACATCTACCAGCAGTATGCGAATAAGGTCGCGGCGCCTGCCGAGTACAAGCCGTTGCAAGACTATCTCTTCCGCTATATCGCCGCCGAGTGCGGCCGGCTGGGCATGGCGGTTCATATCCACACGATGGCTGGGGCTGGTGGATACTTCGATGTCGCGGGGGCGAATCCGCTGGCCCTCGAACCGTTACTGGACGATCCGGAGCTGCGCAAGACCAGATTTGTGATGCTGCACGGCGGATGGCCGTTTATTGGCGAGATTACAGCCCTACTCACTAAGCCCAATGCATATTTGGATTTCTCGCAGCAGAATCTGGACCGCACTCCCACCGCTCTGGCCGCGACACTGCGCCAATGGCTGGAGTATGTCCCCGAAAAGGTGATGTTCGGCAGCGACGCGTATCCTTACTTGCCGGAAGTGGGGTGGGAGGAGTCCGGCTGGATCGCAATGCACAACAGCCGGCAGGCTCTCGGGCTGGCGCTAACCGGCATGCTGCGCGATGGTGAGATCACACGAGCGCGTGCCTCCGAACTGGCGCGCATGGCCCTAAGGGAAAACGCCAGGACGCTGTACGGGTTGTAGCGTAGGCCACAAGGAACCTAGGCGCGATTAGCTGCGCTCCGTCCTAATCCTTTTCTGACATCCAGCCGATCAAGTGATCGTCATGGTAGCGGAAGATCTTACGCAACTGGAGTTGATGCTTAATCGGTTCCACCGGCTCCTGGGTGATATCACGCGCGGCGCCACTGGCCGCAATGCATTCGAACCGTGGGAGGTGGAAATCCTACTGGATCTGGCTAACTGCCAAATTATGCCGCGCCGGCGGCTGGAGACCCTGAGGGCATATGAAAAAGCCGTCAGCCGACAGATGGAGGCTGGCCCTGGGCCGCCTATGAAGTTATCCGATTATCTTCAGCAGAAAACTACTCGCCGGCCTTCGATCCGGTAACTGCCGGCCACAACCAGCCGGATGGCCGCCGGATAGATGCGATGCTCCTCCTCAAGAATCCGTGCCGATAGCGTTTCGGCAGTGTCTTCGTCGAGCACCGGGACTGCCGCCTGAATGATAATCGGTCCGGCATCCAGTTCTTCGTCGACAAAATGCACCGTGCAACCGGTGATCTTGACGCCGTGCGTCAGAGCTTGATGCTGCGCATCCAAGCCCGGAAAAGCCGGCAGCAGCGAAGGATGAATGTTGAGAATACGGTTGGGAAAGCGTCGGATGAAGGAGGCGCTGAGCAGCCTCATGAAACCGGCGAGACACACCAGATCCACGGAATGCTTGTCGAGTTCCGCCAGAAGCATACGGTCGTAGACTTCGCGATCGAGCCCCTTGGAGGGAATCGCGACCGCATTGAGTCCCCGTTGGCGGGCAATCTCCAGGCCGCGGGCCTCGGCGCGATTGGCGATGACAACGGCGATTTCGGCATTCAGGCCGCCTGACTCAATGCTGTCAGCGATGGCCTCGAAGTTCGATCCGCGGCCGGAAATCAGAATCCCGAGCCGGGTCACCTGTATTCCACCCGTCCGCGGCCGCGTCTCTGTGTAGTCACCGAGCCGATGCGTATCGGCGACTCACCGAGACGTGTGAGTATGGCTTCCGCGCGCGCCAACCCACGAGCCGGCACTGCCAGAATCATTCCAATTCCCAGGTTGAACGTTCGCCGGAAATCATCTACCGGTATGTTGCCGATACGGCGCAGCACCTCGAAGATCGGTGGGATCTTCCAGGCAGTGGTTTCGATCGCAGCGGCCAGGCCCTTAGGTAACATGCGCGGCGTATTATCCGTAATTCCGCCGCCGGTAATATGAGCCGCGCCGCGGAGCAAGCCCGCCGCCATCAGGGCGCGAATCGGTTTGAGATAGCTGCGATGCACAGCCAACAGAGCATCGCCAACCGTGGCGCCGACTTCGGGCAGAAGCGTCTGGGCGCCATAGCCGGCCACGTCGAACATCAGCTTGCGGGCCAGCGAATAACCATTAGTGTGCAACCCGGTGGAAGCCAGGCCAAGCAGCGCATCGCCTTCGCGGATCCGCGAACCCGTCAACAGGTCCTTGCGCTCGGAGGCTCCTACAATGAAGCCCGCCAGGTCGTATTCGGAGCCGGAATAGAGGCCCGGCATCTCGGCCGTTTCGCCGCCGATCAGCGCGCAGCCATTTTGGCGGCAGCCGCGTGCGATGCCTGAGATCACAGCCTGCGCCACCCGCGCATCCAACTTTCCGACCGCGAAATAGTCCAGAAAATACAGCGGAGTCGCGCCCTGAACAGCGATATCGTTCACACAGTGATTTACCAGGTCCTCACCCACTGTGTCGTGGCGGCCGGTAAGGAAGGCCACTTTGAGCTTGGTGCCTACGCCGTCGGCCGAACTTACCAGCACGGGCTTGCGGTAGCCCAAGATTTGAAAGGACGCTCCGAACGATCCAATATCGGTGAGCACCCCGCGAGTGAACGTGCCCTGAGCGAGTTTCTTGATGGAGGAGACGGCGCGGTCGGCTTCGTCGATGTTCACGCCGGCGTCCCGGTAGCGAACCTGCTTTGGTTTAGGCAAATTTCAGTATACGTCGGCACGAGCGGGCGCCCCCGAGGCAGGTGGAACGGCTGTCCGGCGCGCTCCCAGCCGGGCTCGATTACCAATGGCGCGTGAAGGCCAACTCAGCCTTCCGAACTACTTATTAACTCCATTGTCCGTATCGTCTGTCACACTTCGCTGGTTTCGAGCAACATAGTCACCGGCCCATCGTTAATCAGATGGACCTGCATGTGTGCCCGGTACTCTCCAGTCTCGACTGGGACGGGTCCACGCCTGGCTATTTGTACAAAATAGTCATAAAGAGCACGAGCCTGATCGGGCGGCGCTGCAGTGTCGAAACTAGGTCTTCGCCCTTTGCCGCAGTCACCATATAGTGTAAATTGAGACACCACAAGTAACGATCCTTCAGCTTCCTGGATATTGCGATTCATCTTTCCAACGTCATCAGGAAAGATCCTGAGATAAACAATCTTGTCGAGGATGTGATCCGCATCTTTAGTGGTATCGGTCTTCGAAATCCCAAGCAATACAACCAATCCCTTACGTATAGCCCCGACAGTACGTCCGTCGACATTTACATGAGCCTCAGTTACACGTTGTAGGACCACCTTCATAGGACCGCCTCTCACAAAGTGGAACTAAACCAGACCCTCTATTGTTTCACATTGCTCGTAATGACTCACCTTATGTTATAGTGTCCGGGGGAGAACGCATGGCAAGAGGGAAAAGCGTGACCGACTTAACTACCTTGCAAATGGCATTGGTAGGCTATCAAGTAGAGAAACAGAAGATCGATGAGCGGATTCGCGAAATTCAAGCGGAGCTCAAAGGAAAACGCGTCCCGGTAACAGAAACCGCCAGCCAAGCGAAGCCTGCGGGAACAAAGCGAGTTCTCAGTGCAGCGGCGCGCCGCCGGATTGCGGCAGCGCAGAAGAAACGTTGGGCGGAACACCGCAAGCGCAAGGCTGCGGCCGCTAAGGCGTAGCAGGATTAGCGATTCGGCTGGATGCGCTCAAGCGCAAAATCCCATCCAAATTGACCGGCAATCTGCTCTACCGGTCCGTCCGCTACAATCCTGCCATCGCGAAAGAAAACCGAGCGTCCACATACAGCTTGGGCGAATGGAATGTCGTGGGTTACCAGAATCTTCGCTTGCGGTAACTGTGTGAGAAGCTCGGCCAATGCCCGCTGAGCCGGCGGGTCTAGGAACGTCGTCGGCTCATCTAGCACTAGAATCTCAGGCTCCATCGCAAGTATCCCCGCAATAGCCACTCTCTTCTTCTCACCCGCGCTAAGATGATACGGAGCGCGCGAAACAGCAGCGCTCATTCCCACCCGCTCCAAAGCAGTCTTCGCACGGTCTGCCGCTTCCAGAGCGCTCATCCCCAGGTTCAAAGGCCCGAATGCAACGTCTTCCAGCACGCTGGGCATGAAGAGTTGACTTTCCGAATCCTGAAATACCAGCCCGATCTTTTTTCGAATGGTCGTGAGGTTATCGCGATTCACTGGCAACCCGCACACTTCGACAGTGCCTTCGCCCGCAAGCAAGCCGTTGAGATGCATCACGAAAGTAGTCTTCCCACTCCCATTGGCCCCTAATAAAGCTACCGTTTCACCGGGCAAGAGCTGAAAGTCCACGCCATTGAGGGCCGCCGTGCCATCGTCGTAGCGATAGCGCAGACCACGCACTTCGATTAGCGGCCAGCTTCATAGAAACCTCTCGATGGCGACGCGCAGCGCGATTGGAGTAAGTGCCGCCAGCGTCAGAAAGACCGCGTCGGCAGTTTGAAAGTGCCGTGCGCCCAGAGTGCGGAAGCGTCCGGGGAAACTACGCGATAGCATGGCGCGATGAATCTCTTCGGCGCGTCCATAGGAACGGGCGAACAACACCGCCAGCGCTCCCGCAGCGGCGCGGAAACGCTGCCGGTTACCCGCCACCCCCGCCGCAGTCGCGCCGCGCGAGACCGCCGCTTTGCTCATATGCTGCGCCTCTTCGGAGATAACGAACAAGTAGCGATAGATGAACTGCGCCACCATCAGAAGAAAGCGCGGAGTGCCAAAACTTTCAAGAGCATTTAACAGGTCGGGCAAAGGTGTCGTGGAAACCACTAGTAAGACGGCCAGCGCCGAAAGATAACTCTTCAGCACCACGGCAACTCCGCGGGCTGTATCTCCTGCGGCCCAGCAGATCACACCGAACAGTAACGTGAAGGGGAGCACCAGTGCGGACCGCGCCATCGCTCCGGCCACAGGGAGTTTGGCGGCGCCGAGTCCCGCCGCCAGCACCAGCGCGAGCGCGGCCGCGTAGAACGGCAGATTTCGATGCGCCGTCGCCAGCACTACCAGAAACAGTAGCAGCGCCGCCACCTTCGCGCGAGGATCGCGCCGGTGCAGCAGGCTGGCCCCGCGGCTCCATCGTTCCAGCACTACGTGGTGCAAGTCAGACGCTCCTGTTGCGCGCCACGGCTCGGCCGATGACCAGGCACGCGCCATAAATCAGCAGCAGTCCGGCGAGCCCGGCCGAGGCTTTGCTCAACCACGGATTATGCAGTAAGGTGACTTGGTAATCCGTAAATAGAGTGGAGAAGAATCGCTGCGAGTGGCCGAGTTTCTCGATTGGGTCGGGCGCCGTCGCCGCGAATAGCACACCCACCGTCGCCAGTAAGACGGCGGTCACTCCGATCGCCCCCAGGGCTAACGATCGCTGGCCTCCCGGCTGCCGCACAAATCGCGGATGCATCCCTTCGAGCGCTTCCACCACTGCCAGAGTAATGGCGCCTTCGACGATTGCCATCAGCACAAAGAATCCCAGCGACACCAGGACTGTGAGTGCGCTCATAGGGACCTTCGAAACCAACAGTTCCGAAAGCGCAGCCACGCCGCTGACCATTACCGACAACGCACCGCCCGCGAAGATGGATGCCTTGCGCCAGCGTGTGCCGCTCCAGAATCGGTACGGGAGGTATCCGGCCAGCACTCCCAGCACCGCCATGTTCAGAACGTTGGAGCCAAGCGCCAGGATGCCGCCGTCTTGAAATACCAGCGCCTGGATGGCGACAATCGCCGTCATCACTATAGTGGCCGCGGCGGGGCCCAGCGTAAACGCCAGCAGCGCGCCGCCCACAAGGTGGCCGGTGGTGCCGATCCCCACGGGAAAGTTGATCATCTGGGCGGCAAACACGAACGCGCCCATCACGCCCAGTAGAGGCACTTTGGATTCATCGAACTCGCGCTGCGCCCGGCGTGCGAGGGATATCACGGCGGGCGCTGCAACTGCGTCCATCGTGGCCCAAACGCCCGTCGACAAGAAACCATCCGGTATGTGCACGGTTCTCCCTCAAAGTAGCACGAATTTTAGGATCGTGGCACTCAGGCCAGTTCTTCAATTTGCTGGTGCTAATATGTTGTACGCATGAGCGACCTCAGTCGGATTGGCGTAGCCATCGATTCCGAGCTTTTGGAACGGTTCGACCTCCTGATTGGGCAGCGCGGCTACACCAACCGCTCCGAGGCCTTTCGCGACTTGATCCGCGATGCACTGGTGGAAAAGAACTGGGAATCCCCGGAAAGTCATGTGGTGGGCACGGTGACGCTGGTATACGACCATCACGTGCGCATGCTGAACGAAAAACTTACCGGCATCCAGCATGACCATCATCACTCCATCCTCTCCACTCTTCACGTCCATTTGGATCACGATAACTGCCTGGAGGTTTTGGTGGTGCGCGGCACATCGGCCAACGTGCGCAAGATCGCCGATGTGCTGATCAGCACCAAGGGGGTGAAGCACGGACGGCTCACCATCACTACCACCGGGGCGGAATTGAAATGATCGTCGGAACCGGCGTGGACCTGGCTGAGGTGCCGCGCATCAAAGCCTCCATAGAGCGTTTCGGCGAGAAGTTTATCCACCGCATCTACACGCCGCTCGAAATCGCCTATGTGGAGCGCAAAGCCAACAAGTTCGAGCGGTATGCGGCACGCTTCGCGGCCAAGGAAGCCGGCATGAAGGCTATTGGAACCGGTTGGAGACATGGCGTCACCTGGCAGGATTTCGAGGTGGTGAATCTGCCTTCGGGCAAGCCGACTCTTCGCTTCCGCGGAGTGGCGGCAGAGGTCGTGGCACAACTAAGAGTGCGCAATGTGTCGCTATCCATCACGCATACAGCGGAACTCGGGATGGCGCACGTAATTCTGGAAGACTGACAGGCCTGAGCTACGGCCTTTCATTCATTGGGACGGCCCTGAGTTGCGCGTCCTCCAGCCGTTTGGCCTCCTGGAACGTGTAGATCATCCGATGAATCACCGTCAGGTTGGCCATCACCGCGATCACCCAGAGCACCGGCGCCATTTTGTCGAATAGGGCCCCGATTATGATCAGGACCACCCGCTCGGGCCGCTCCAGAAATCCGACCTTGCAGCGCGGAATGGCGTTTTCGGCGCGTGCGCGCGTGTAGCTGATCATCACCGATCCGGTCATCACCACCGCCGTCAGCACCACGTAGGAATTGCGGTTGATGGAGGCATAATAAACCAGCAGGCCCATCAGCAATCCGAGATCGGAATAGCGGTCTATCACGGAGTCGAAGAAGCCGCCGAAACGTGTCACCTGGCTGGTAGCGCGCGCTACGCGGCCGTCCACCATGTCGAACAGTGCGGCGCCCGTAACCACCGCGCCCGCCCACAGGAAGCTGCCTTGCGAGAAGAGCCAAGCTCCCCAGATGTTGATCAGCAGTCCCACAAAAGTGAGCACATTGGGATGGATGCGGGACAACGCCAGCCAGCGC
Source organism: uncultured Solibacteraceae bacterium (assembly GCA_963815475.1). Taxonomy (GTDB): domain Bacteria; phylum Acidobacteriota; class Terriglobia; order Bryobacterales; family Bryobacteraceae; genus Sulfopaludibacter. Next base: position 947,455 of record CAWFHD010000003.1, read on the forward strand.
ACGATCCGATTGATGATCGCGCCGAAAAACTTGCCGATACCGCCCGTCGCCGTCATAACTCTTAGCTGACTATATCGTGAATCGTCGTCAATTTCAGGATCTCGAGTTCCTTGACCCCCCCGGGACTCTGCACCTTTACCTCGTCGCCCACTTCTTTGCCCAGTAGTGCGCGGCCGATCGGCGAGGTAGTGGAGATATTTCCGTTGGGCGGATCCGCCTCCTCGCTGGTCACAAGATTATACGTGATCTCTTCGTCGCGTTTGGTGTCGAGCACCACCACCGTGGACCCAAGGCCCACTTTGTTATGCGGAATCTTGGTGAAATCGACCATCGACATTTCGGCCAGACGCTTCTTAAGCTGGTTCAGCCGGGCATTGACGAAACCCTGCCGATCCTTGGCCGCGTGGTACTCGGCATTCTCACTGAGATCGCCGTGGGCGCGCGCCTTGAGAATTTCCTTGGGCAGCTCGATGTGCAATTCGCGCTCGAGCACGGTGATTTCGTCCTGCAATTTCTTCTTAATGTCGGTCATCGAACGGGGGACGCCCCCAAGGTCACATTATACCGGAGAATCGGGCGTTTCCCGCTTATTGACCTGTGATCGTGACACTGACTGAAACAGACCCGGCCTGGATCTGGAAGACATTGGGACCCGGCTGACTGCTCAGGCGGATGTCGAATTCGAACGCGCCTGGCGCCGAACCATCGATCGAAATGGGGAAAGATGCCTGGCTGCCGGGCGAAGTCGCTGTCACCGATGGTTGAATTCCCACTACAGGCAGGCCCGCTGCGTCCGTGACGCGGAAGATCACACCTTGGGAAAGCCGCGCTCCAGCCTTGCCGGGCGGAACCACTCCCGTGGGGTAAAGCACCGTGACGTACGCCGGCACATTCGAGGGCACACCATACCAGAACGGCACCCGGCTCGCATAGTTCGAGAGCGTGCCCTGGATGGCGATGTAGCCATCGTAGGCTCCCGGTGCAAGGTTGTTCGCCTGGAATGGAACGGGAATGGTGGCCGATGCGCCAGGATCTAGCTGCAGGGAAGCAGCCATCAATTGCGGAGCCGCCCCGCCGCTATTGCGCGGCACTACCGACAACTGAAACGTATCCGAAACCGCGCCCACGTTGGTCACGGTGAGGATTTGGGCAGTGTTGATCGAGCCCCCGCCTTGGCCAAAACTGAGCGATGCCGGAGATGCCGCCGCAGTGGCGTTGAGCGATGCCAGCACGTCCAAAACGCCGCCTCCGGCCTGCTGTACGGTGGCCGCCGTGCCCGGCACGCTCCACGCAGGAGCCGCGGCATTGACCAGCAGCGAACGATACTGATCGGCGTTCAAGCCGGGCCGAGCCTGCTTCAGAATGGCCGCAGCGCCAGCCACCAGGGGGGCCGAGAAACTGGTGCCCTGCTCCACGGCGTACCCGCTGGGGTCGTACAATTCGCCGGCGGGGTCCAGGTGCTGTACGGCTGTGTACAGGTTCTCGCCAACCGCCATCAGATCGGGCTTGATCGAGAAATCGGCATTGGGACCTTGCGCGGAGAAACTGGCGATGCTGGCCGGATTGATGGATGACGGTGAAAGCGTAAACTGCAGCGTGGCATTCAATCCCGCGCCGAGTTGCGATTTGAGCGCCAGACCATCGGCGTTGCTCACCATTTCCGCCGGCAACGTCGCCGCCCCAACTCCCATCGTAATGGGGATCTCGCCCGGGACGTTGTCATAGACCACCGCGCCGATGGCGCCGGCCGCCTGGGCGTTGTCCAGCTTTGCCTCGAAGGGGCAGGTTCCACGAAAAATCAGCGCGATCATGCCGGTCAGGGAATTGGCCGGCAAGGAAGAACAGGCCAGGCCGTCGCCATCCAGCAGCGAGACATCCGCCAGCGGCGCCGCGATTGGCGTCGCGGAATTCGCTTCGGCAGCCGGGATGGCCAGCAGCGTGTTGCCGGCGGGCAGCAGAACCGTGCCGCCGAACATGCGGTCATTGTTCGTCGCGCCCACCGTAATGGCGGCAGGCGCATCGCCCGGCGTGGCGATGGTGTTGGGGTTGTTGCCGTTGTTGCCGGCTGAGACCACAACGATCACGCCCAGCGCGGATGCCTGTGCGATCGCCTGCACTTCAGGGTCGAGTTCCGGGCGCTCGGCCAGATCGGCGCCCAGGCTCATGCTGACGATATCCATGCCATCGGTGACGGCATCTTCGAGCGCCTGCAGGATGGCATCTTCGGGGGCGTAGTCGTTGTAGCCGGGAGTGCCGAACACCTTGTAACTGCCGAGCCAGGCGCGCGGCGCCACGCCGGTAATGGTGGCCAGTGGGCCGGTATTCGTCACGCCGGCCGCAGCCATGCCGGTAGCCGTGCCGTGGCCCACATGGTCGGCGGCTGAAGGGTCGGGATCGGGAGTGGCAAAGAGACTGGCGTAGCTCCGCGCCACAATCACCTTGTTATTCGTGTACGCAAGATCGGCCATGGTGTCGGCAATTGGAAATCCCGCTGGGGCGCTGAAAGAAGCATCGCTGAAACCCGGGTGCCCGATGTCGATGCCGGTGTCGATCAGTCCGATCTTGATGCCTGCTCCGGCATTGGACGCGCCAATCTGGTTCCACGCGTCGATGGCGCGGTGCAGCGCCAGCGCATGGTCCAGCAGCATGTGGAACTGCCGCACCGGGTGGACTCGCGCCACGCCGGGAATGGAAGCCAGCGCGGCAGCCTGCGCGTCGGAGATGCGCACCACCAGCGCGTTGCTCACAGTTTCCACCTGTCCAGTCACTGCTCCCTGCCGCGATTCGATAGCGGCACGAACGGCGGATTGCTGGCTGCGGACACGGCTGCGCTGCTGCTCGGCCGCCGCGGTGTGGAGCGCCGAAGCCCGCGCGGCGCCTGCGTGTGCAGCCACAGGTTCCTGCGAGAGTTCAAGAATGTACCGGTTGGGGACGAGGTTCTGGCTGAACAGCGGGGCGGTAAATAAAAGGACCCAGATGCGTCTCATCTAGAACAAATTTATCGGACCTGAAAGCCAAGCAACAGTCCTGTTTGGTGAAGGGGGATTCTCCTGACTCCCGTCTCTAAATCCTACCATTCCGAAAAATGCCGGCGTCGACCCATGCCGACGCCGGCTGACTGGGGGGTGAGTCTGTCTATTGCACCGTTATGTTGACGGCCTGGGATACCACCCCTCCGATTGTCACCACAAGCGGCTGGCTGCCGGTTGGCGCATCCGTCGGGATGGTCGCATTCACCTGGTATAGCCCAACATTTCCAGGTGTCAGGCCGCTGAAAATCACTTTCGCGATGCTTCCTCCAATAGTTACGGTTGGAGAAACACTAGTTCCAGGCAAAGGTTGCGCTGGAGTGGGATCACCCGATGCAGGAGTATTACTGACTGGCCCCAAGCCGTTGGCGTAGATGATGAGTGTGTCGCCGCGTTTGGCAGTGCCAACCGCGTTGGTCTCAAAGTCCACTACGGCAAAGACGCCGGGCGAATAGGTGGCCAGCGGCACCGTATAAATCAAGCTGGACATATACCCCAGTGCCGTGACCTTCATCTGCACCGACGTCTGTCCCTGGAATTCCCAGGGAATCTGCACGTCCACCTGACCGGGACTCACGAAGAAAATGTGGCCGGGCAAGCTGAGACCTCCGCCGTCGAAACTCACTGCCACGTTGGAAAGTGAGATCGGAAGCGCCGGCGTCGACGCTGATGATGTTGCATCCGACAGGTCAGTTCCGTAGATCGCGATATACGAGCCGGGAGCCATCCCTTGTCCTGCCAGATTCGTCGCCGCATTCACCACACCGTTGTTGCTGATGCTGGGATAGTTGCGAGCGAAGCCCTGAAATTGGTAGCTCAAGCTGCCCGCGGTGGCTGTGAAGATTTGCGGCCCCAGGCTCGAACCCAGGTTGACGCGGGCAGCGGCTCCGCCAAAGACATCCGTCTGAGGGTCGCCGATAGTGATCGCGCCGCCGCCCTGCGTCACCTGGAAAGTCACGGGTTGCTTCGCCACGGGAATGCCATACTGATCCACCACGCGGAATCCGAGCAGCCAATTGGTGTCGCCCGGACCGCCCAGAAAGGAGCCGTCGAAAACTGGGTAGATATCGGCAGGGACGCCGCTGCCCACCAGGTATTGATAGGGAACATGCAGTGTGGGGCCGGCTCCCGTAATCACGATCGAGCCCTCATACGATCCCGGATTCGAGCGGCTGCCCCGTAAATTTACGATCACGCTGTTGGTTTGACCGGGATTGAGGGTGAGGCTGGGCGATACAGTGACAGCCGAGTGACTATCGGCATCGCGCTGCTGCACGGCGAAATTGAACGTCGCCGAACTGGCACTCACGTTCGTCACATTCAAGGTCAGGTTGGAGGAGACGGTAGTGGCAGTGATCAACCCGAAAGAGAGAGTCGCCGGATCGAGCGTCGCCGCTACGTTGAGTGCGTCGTCGGCTTTCAGTTTCCCCGCTCCTACAGCGCTCACGCGCGCCTGGCCGCCGGTCGCATCCACAATATCAGTCTGGGACGAGGACGCGGTATTCACCACCGCTGATTTCAGTTGAGTGGCTGTGAGTCCATTCTTCTGCTTCACCAGGGCCACCGCGCCGGCCACCATGGGGACCGCGTAGCTGGTGCCCGATACTGGCGTATAGCCCGTCGCATTGTAGGCATCGCCTGCCGGGTCGAACTTCTGGGCCGCTGTGTAGATGCCGTCGCCGGTGGCCACCAACTCGGGCTTCAAAACCAGCACCGGTGGGCCCGAGAACGTTCCAATCGAGGGACCGCGCGAAGAGTACGGCGCCACTACGTTCGATTGCGTGCTGGATGCGGTATACGTCGGGTCCAGCGTCACGGTCGCGCCGGCGTTGGCGTCGATGTACGCTTTGAGCGCGCCGCCATCGGTGAAGCCGATCATCATCGCGGGGATGCCGGTGTCCTGCGCGAACAGCGAACTGAAAATGGAATCGACGCCGGTCGATTGATAGATGATCGCGCCCACAGCGCCGGCGTTCTCCGCGATGTTGATCTTCGCGTTGAAATTACAGGAGCCCCGCTGTATCAGCGCGATCGATCCCACCAGCGACCCGGCGGGAAGTGGCGCGCAAGCCAGACCGTCCGTTCCCACAAGTTTCACGTCCACCAGCGGCGCAGTGATCGCCGCGTTGACGTGAGGTCCGTCGCCGAACAGTGCGTGGATGTTCTGCAGGCTGGTGGGCGCGGGGCCGTTGGCGTGTACCGCCTGATAGAGAATGTGCGCATTGGTGGAAGCGCCCACCGTGATCGCGGACGGGGCCGTGCCGGGCGTGTGGACCGTTTCGAAAGTCGTAGGCTGCGTGCCGATATTGCCATCGTTGCCTGCCGACGTCACCACTACCATGCCGGCCTGCACTGCGTTCTCCACAAAGCTAGCATAAGCGTCGCACGGCTGTCCCGGATCCAGGTTGCACGCCGCGCCGGTGTCGAGCGGGCCCACCCCGATGGTGTAGCCTTCGCTCATCGAGAGCGTCACAATGTCCATGCCATCGCTCAGCGCGTCTTCGAGCGCCTGCTGCACTCCGGCGTAACTGGCAAAATCGTTGACTCCGGGCGAGCCCCACACCCTGTAGTTGCCCAGGAACGCCTTGGGCGCGACACCCTGGATGGTGGCCATGGGTCCCGTATTCTGCACGCCGGCGGCGATCATCGCAATGGCGGTGCCGTGGCCCGTATGATCGCGCGGGGTCGGGTCGTCGGGCGTGGAGTAATTCGGATCGGTGGAACTGTTCAGCGTGGTGTAGCTGCGCGCCACAATTACTTTGTTGTTGGTGAAGTTCGGGTCGCCTTTGGGAAAACCGGCCGGCGGCTTGAGCGATGCATCCTGGAACCCCGCATGGTTCTGGTCGATCCCGGTATCGATGATTCCGATCTTGATGCCCGCCCCGGCGCTCGCCGACCCGCCCAGCGCGTTCTGCGCCTGCGGGATGTTCATCAGATTCAGCGCGGTGTTGAGGTCCAGCTTCAGCGGCGGCAGATACTGCACGTGCGCCACGCCGGGAATGGAACTCAGTTGCGCGGCGGCCTCGGCCGTGGTCCTCACATAAATTGCGTTGGCCAGAATCTGGCCGGACCACTGCACGGGAATCTTGCGCCGCTTCAGTTCCGCGAGCACGTTGCTTTGTGCCAGACGGATCTTTTGCATTTGTTGCCGGGCTGCCGCGTTGGAAAGTTCGGCGCGGGAATGGATTTCGTGGGCTATCGGCTGATCCTTAAGGATCAGCGCATACTCTCCAATACGGCTGCGCGAGTGTACGAAAGATAGCGCGCCTACTACTGCCAGAACAAACAGGGTCCTCAACATAGCGTTCCTTTTGACGAACCACCCCACTGAATTGGTGCTAGCCATTTCAGGCCATTCGCGCCCTCAGCATCTCATCGGCAACGTCAGCGGCAGCGCGCATCTCAGGAACGTCGTGAACTCGCACAATGTGAGCGCCGCCCAGCACGCTGGCCGTCACCGCTGCGGCCGTGGCGAACTTGGTTTCCTCCGTATTATCCCGCGTCAGGAAATGTTTCCGCGAGGCGCCCACCAGCACAGGCATATCCAACCCGCCGAGTTCGCCGAGCCGTCCGATGATCAGCAGGTTCTGCTCTTTCCGTTTGCCGAATCCGAGGCCGGGGTCCACCACGATCCGCGTTTTGTCGAGACCCACGTGGCGAGCGCGGCTGATGGAAGCTTCCAGGTCGCGCGCAATGGTGCCGATGGGGTCGGGCATGGGAGCCAGCTTGGCCCATGTTTCGGGACGGCCACGCATGTGGTTCAGCACCAGGCCTGCATCGTGATTGGAAACGGTCCGCGCCAGTTGCGGCTCGAAAGTCAGTCCGGAAGGATCGTTGATGATCTCCACGCCGAGTTCGAAGGCGCGTTCGGCCACTTCCGATTTGTAAGTGTCCACTGAGATGGGAATGCTCAGCCGGTCCTTCAGCCGCTTCAATACCGGAACCAGGCGGCCCAGTTCCACCGCCGCGGTGATGCGTGCCGACCCGGGCCGCGTGGATTCGGCGCCGATATCGATGATGTCGGCTCCCTGTTCTTCGAGTTCAATCGCACGCGCGAAAGCGCGGTCAGGGTCGGAGTAGCGGCCTCCATCCGAAAAGGAATCGGGGGTCACGTTCAGCACGGCCATGATAGCGGTGCGTTCCCCGAGTTTGATCTCGCGGTTTTTAAGCTTCCAGTAAAAGAGTTTTCTCACCGTAACTATCGTGGCACAAAAAGCATTGCCGCCTTTTACGTTTATACTCTGCACGCGTGCCGAGGGCGCAGCGTCGTAGCTGTAGACATGCCACACCACAAACACCGCACCCGTCAAGGCTTCACCTTAGTCGAGTTACTGGTCGCAGTCGCGATCATCTCTCTCCTCCTTGCCGTTGCCGTCCCGAGCTTCCTCAACGGACATCGAAACGCCAACGAAATCGCCGTTATGCGCGAGATTCAAACCGTGTATCAAGCGCAGGTGCAATATCTCTCCCAGTTCGGCGAGTACGCCGCGACGCTTGCCGACCTGGGTCCGCCTGCCCACGGCCCGGAAGGTCCGCAATCGGCCAAACTGATTCCCGCCAGCCTCTCGTCGGGCGAAAGAAACGGCTACATCTTCACGATGGTCCGGACACGCACAGGTTTCTCGGTCAATGCGAACCCAAAGGTCTTCGGGAAGGACGGCCGCCGTACCTTCTACATCGACGAGGACGGCATGGTCCATCAAAACTGGAGCGCGGAGCCGGCCTCTGCCAATAGTCCGGAAGTAGGCAAATAGCTCAGCGTGCGATCAAAGCTTTCAGATCCTCGGCGAATGCGCGCAGCGTCTCCATCTGCTCCGGAGTCGCCGGCACGTCCGTCGATTTCGAAACCAGCGACGGCTTGCCATCGCGCCACACCACGTAAGCGACGCCGCTCTCGGTCATCATCCCTGAACTGCCGATGGACGTGTCGCCCGATTGCGTAAAGTGCACCATGGCGACGCAGTTCTCGCGTCCGTAGACTCGATATTCCTTGGTTTCGGCGATGAGTTGGATTTCGCCGCTCACATCTTGTAGCGGCCGAAGTCTTCGTCGTTCAGGCCTTCCAGCATGCGGCGCAGTTCGTCGGCATCGCTCACTTTGCTCGATACCGTAGCCGCCAGCTTGGACGATTTCAGGACGGTCTCTTCCACGTAAATCGGGCAATCCAGGCGCAACGCCAGTGCCAAGGCATCGCTAGGCCGCGAATCCACGCTGATCAATTCCCCATCGCGATCCAACCAGATCACGGCGTAGAAGGTATCGTCCTTCAAATCGCTCACCACCACTTTGCGCAGATTGGTGTTGAGACCCAACAGCAAGCTCTTGATCAGATCGTGCGTCATGGGCCGCGGCGTCGAGACCTTTTCGATCTCCAGCGCGATCGCATTGGCCTCATACACGCCAACCCAAATGGGGAGCACCGTGTTCCCTCCCACGTCTTTCAAAATGACGATGGGCATGTTCGTCACGGGATCCATCATGAGCCCGCGAATTTTCATCTCGACTTCCATGACGCCCTCCCCAATTCCAATTACACCACAGTTGCGCTCTCGCCCACCAAGGAGTTGGGACCGGAGCGCGTCACCTGGACCGGCAAGTACTTGCCAATCAGCGAATCGGTGGTTTCCGGATGGGTAAAATTGAGCGTGCGATTGCAGGACGTGCGGCCGATCCACTGGCCCAGCGACTGGTGGCGTCCCTCCACCAGCACTTCTTGAATGCCGCCGATCAGCTCCGCATTGCGGCGAATCTGGATTGCGCGCTGTTTTTCCTGCAGCACCAGCAGACGGCGCTGCTTCTCATCTTCGGGAACGCGATCTTCCATCGCCAGCGCCGATGTGTTGGGCCGCGGCGAGTATTTGAAACTGAAGAGCGAGTCGTACTGCACCTCATCCAGCAGGTCGAGCGTCTCCTGGAAGTCGCGCTCCGTTTCGCCGGGGAAGCCGATGATGATGTCGGTGGTGAGCGAGTATCGTCGCCGCGCTGTCTTCAACCATTCGATGCGCCGCATGTATTGGTCGCGCGTGTAGAGGCGATCCATCGCCGCCAGCACCTTCGACGAACCCGACTGCACCGGCAGGTGCACGTGATCGCACAGCACCGGGTTGGCGTCCATCGCATCCACGATGCTCTTCACAAAATCGCGCGGATGCGAAGTGGTATAGCGGACGCGCCGGATACCCGGTATCGTGGCGACGTGCTCCAGCAGCGCGGCGAAATCCCAACCGGCCGGCGAAGGGTCGCGGTAGCTGTTGACGTTCTGTCCCAGCAGTTGAATCTCGGTAAAGCCACGCTCGGCCAGCCCACGGGCTTCACTCATGACGCTTTCGCTGGTGCGGCTCCGCTCCGGTCCGCGCGTGAACGGCACCACGCAGTATGCGCAGGATTTGTCGCAGCCTTCGATGATCGTGATGTAGGCGCGATGCGGATTGTCGCGGCGGGTGAACGGGGTATCGAATGTCTCTTCTGTGTCCAGGCTCAAACCGGTGACGCGGCGATTGCCGGCTTCCAACTGCACCAGCATCTCGCCGAAGCGCGTGTAGCTGGCCGATCCGCACACCAGGCTGACGTGCGGCGCGCGGTCGAAAATCTTCTCGCCTTCCTGCTGCGCCACGCAGCCCAGCACGCCGAAGACTTTGCCCTTCCCGGCCTCGCGCTTGAAGTTCTGAAGACGATTGAAAACCTTCTGCTCGGCCTTATCCCGAATGCTGCATGTGTTGTAGAGGACCAAACCGGCGTCGGCCGGCTCCTCCACCTGCGAGTAGCCCTGCTGCAGAAGCGTGCCGATGACCTTTTCGGAGTCGTGCACATTCATCTGACAGCCAAAAGTTTCGATGTAGAAGGTTTTCCCAGACACTGCCTCTATTGTAGTGGTTTCGGAGGGCTGCCGCTGGAGTGAAAGGGTATACTAGAGATGACCTGGGGGCCAGAACCAGCCATGCCCTTAACGGTACTCGACTATGCTTTCAATCAACCCCTCGCCGGTAAAGGCCGCTTTCGGGAGACGCCCCTAGCTGGGTAACGGTACACATGCCGGGTGCTCTGGCTTTGCCCTTTTCAGCCGCGGAAATCGTCACACTTTCCTTGGCCGGAGTGCTGCTTGTCCTGGTTGCCATCATCGGCTACCGGGCCTGGAAGCAGTCGCGGGTCACACCGGAGGAACGCGAACGGCTGCGCCGCGCCGGGCTGGTCGCCGTCGGCAAGATGGGTGATGCCAACCTAGTGGAAGTCCGTGACGATCTGATCTTCTACTCCTATGACGTGCGCGGCGTGGAGTACACCGCGTCGCAGGATGTCTCGCTGCTCAAAACCTACATGCCGTCAAACCTCTCCGACATCGGTCCCGTCTACGTGAAGTACGACGCGCGCAATCCCGCCAACTCCATCGTGCTCGCCGAACAGTGGAGCGGAATCCGAGCCAGCAAAGCCGGGTAGCAAAGCAGGGCCTTTTTCGTCTTGTGTCACAATGGGAAGAATCCCTATGATTCAAGACGTACTCATGGAGGGCCTGACTTTCGACGATGTTTTGCTCGAACCGGCCCGTAGCGAAATACTGCCTTCCGAAGTCGATACGCGGACCTGCCTCACCCGCCAGATCGGGCTGAATATTCCGATCGTATCCGCCGCCATGGACACTGTCACGGAGTCACACCTGGCGATCGCCCTGGCCCAGCAGGGCGGCATCGGCATCATCCACCGCAACATGCCGATTGAACGGCAGGCGGAAGAAGTGGACCGCGTGAAACGCAGCGAAAGCGGCATGATCGTGGACCCCATCACAATCGACCCCGAAGAGCCCATCTATGCGGCCCAGGCGTTGATGGATCGCTTTCGCATCTCCGGCGTGCCCGTCACCAAGAACGGCAAGCTGGTAGGCATTCTCACCAATCGTGATCTGCGCTTCGAGACGCGCTTCGACCTGCCCATCTCCGAAGTGATGACCAAGGAAAACCTGGTCACCGTTCCCGTGGGCACCACGCTCGAGCAGGCCGAGGCTATCCTGCACAAACACCGCGTGGAGAAGTTGCTCGTAGTGGACGATGAGTTCCGGCTCAAAGGACTCATCACCGTCAAGGACATTCAGAAGAAGTTGAAGTACCCGAATTCCGCCAAAGATAGTCAGGGGCGTCTGCGCTGCGGCGCGGCTATCGGAGTGGGCGGCGATTCGCTGGAGCGCGCGCAGGAATTGATCTCACGCAAAGTGGACGTGCTCGCCATCGACACTGCCCACGGCCACACCAGCCGCGTGATGGATGCGGTGAAGGCCATCAAGTCCAAGTATCCGGAAGTGCAGCTTCTCACCGGCAACGTGGCCACGTACGAAGGCGCGAAGGAGTTGATCTCACTCGGCGTGGATGGCATCAAGGTTGGGATCGGACCCGGTTCCATCTGCACGACACGTGTCGTGTCGGGCGCGGGCGTTCCCCAAATCACGGCGATCTCGCAATGCGCCAAGGCCACGCGCGATGCGGGCGTGCCCCTGGTGGCCGATGGCGGCATCAAGTTCTCGGGCGATATCACCAAGGCGATCGCGGCCGGAGCCGATACCGTGATGATCGGCAGCCTCCTGGCGGGAACGGATGAGAGCCCCGGGGAAACCATTCTGTATCAGGGCCGCACGTTCAAGACTTATCGCGGAATGGGTTCCATGGGCGCGATGTCAGCCGGGCAAGCCAATCGCTACGAGCAGGATCCCAATTCGAAGCTGGTGCCGGAAGGAATCGAAGGACGTGTGGCAGCCAAGGGCCCACTGGCGGAACTGGCCTACCAACTGGTCGGCGGCCTCAAAAGCGGGATGGGCTACGTCGGAGCGCGCACCATCGAAGAACTGCACGAGCGAGCCCGCTTCCTGCGCATTTCACCCGCCGGCCTGCGAGAAAGCCACGTCCACGACGTGATCATCACCAAAGAAGCCCCGAACTATCGCGTGGAGTAGCACTGCGACCTTGTGGAAAGAGTCCCTTGTGGGGCGGACTTCAGTCCGACACTGGACTTGCGGGACTAAAGTCCCGCGCAGGCTGAAGCCTGCCCCACTGGGTTTCACATCGCCTTTCGCCAAGTCATGACACCTACTTCGCCGAGTACGCCTCGAAATCCGCAAGCACAGCCTTCTGCATCTTTCTCGCGGCGTTCCAAAGCCAAGCCTTGGGCCGCTTCTTCAAATCGTTGAGAATCGTGCGAGCCTTCGCCGTTCCCAGGTGGACGTTGGCGGTTTCCCAACCCATGGCGTGGAGCAGACGTATCTCGTCGCGCTCCTTCGGCAAGGCGCTGAGCTCGATGCGCGAGCAGTCGGGCGCGAGTCTTCGCACAATCCACCGTCGCTGCAGGCGCACGAACGGATCGGGACAGCGCACGGCTTTATTCAGAATCTCCTGGTAGTGGATGGGCGCTGTGCCACCTCCGCCGGCCCACACGCATGCCGAGGGCGCTAGCGCCTTCACCTCGCGCGCCACCGTGCCTCCGCGCCATTCTGCCAGCGCCACATAGCGCTGACGCCCCAAGCTACCCAGTCCCGCGATCCGGTGAGCCACATGCCAATGCAGGCCGCCTTCTGGCATCAGGCGGGCAATCGCCTTCACCGCGCCGGCCGGCAGTTCTTCCGTGCTTTCGGGCAGGGCGTGCAGCCGCTCCCAATATCGCTCGGGCTCGTGTAAGCGCGCCGTGGCCGCCAGGCGCAGCGAATGGTGATGCTCCGCCAGAGCGAACGGCAGGCCGCCGGCTTCGAGCGATTGGATGTAGCCGCCGAGTATGGCGTCGATTCCAGCCTTCGACTCGCAGCCCATGTTGGCCATCAGCGCGCTGGTAGACAGCCGCACCAAGTCGATGGTGTAGGGAAGCTGCCACGCTTCATCGAAATCGTTGATGCCCCAGATGAGGCGGCCTTCTTTGTCGCGCCACGTCCCGAAGTTTTCCACGTGCAGGTCGCCCACCGCGAACGCCTTCGGAGCGCGCGCCAAGTCCGGGCAGACCTCCGGCCAGATCTGCGCCCAGCGGTAAAACGTGGCCCGCAGGAAGGGAAACGGCGCGGAGCGCATGGCCTCATGCTTGAGTGCGAGGTCTTTGTCCAATATCTTGAGGTGGCGGGCCAGCCAAGCCTCATAGCGATCGGTGGCTTTAGTGATTTTCATGTTACTCAGCGAGGGCCGGTGTCAGCATCCATTTCAAGATACCGTGAGGCTGCGGCGATGCACGGTCTACATCGATGCGAATCAGAGCCGCCTTCTTCATATCGACTGCCAGCGACGGGCTGTTCAACAGGAACGCTGCGGCGCTGCTCATCAAAGGCTCGTGACTTGCTAGCAGAATCGACGCCTCGTCTTTGTGCGTCCGAACTTCTTCCCACATGTCATACGGCGAAGCTTCCGGGACCAGCTCGCCGGCGCGCACAATCCTGCCCGGGTAACCGAGAACCTCCGCGGCGATTTCGGCTGTCTCCATCGCGCGCTTATAAGGGCTCGACAGAATCAGGCTGGGCGCCACCTCGGCTGCCCGGGCGCGCTTCAGCACGCGGCGCAGCTTGTCGCGGCCTTCATTGGTAAGCGCCCTGTCGGAATCCGGATGTCCGGGCTTGCCCTCATCGGCGATGCCGTGGCGCAGCAGGTAGATCTGCATCGACGCTATTTTACACCTCAGTTTTTTCCGGGATCTTTCGAGCGTCCGCGTCACTGCCGTGAATTAACATTGAATGGTGCCGCGATACGCCGCCATCGACATCGGCAGCAACTCCATCCGCATGGAAGCCGCGGAAGTGATCCCCGGCCAGCCCACCCGAGTGCTGGCCTCCGACCGCGAAGTCACCCGATTGGGCGAGAGCGTCTTCCGCATCGGCACCGTCAGCGAGCAGGCCATGCGCGATACTTGCGCCGTTTTGGCGCGCATGGCCGACCTTTATCGGCGCCTCGAAGTGGTGGGCGTGCGCGCCGTAGCCACCAGCGCCATCCGCGACACTCGGAATCAAAGGGACTTTCTGGCTCGGGCCTCGGAAGCGGCCGGCACCCCGGTGGAAATCATTTCGGGGCGCGAAGAAGCGCGCCTCATCTACCTGGGCGTCGAAAACAGTTGGCCGCAGCCCGACAAGCGAGTGCTTATCATCGATATCGGCGGAGGCAGCGCGGAAATCATCGCTGCCGAAGACGGTCGCCTGCGTGAGGCATACTCAAAGCCGCTGGGAGCGGTGCGACTGCGCGAGATATTCCTCAAAGACGAGCCGCCGGCTCCGCGGCAGTTGCACCAGATGCACGAGTATATTCAGGAGAAGATGGCCAGTGCCGTGAGTCGGCTTGGCCACCGGGGATGGGATCGCGCCATCGCCACTTCGGCCACCGCTTCGGCGGTCGCGAGCGCCGTGGCACGACTGCCGCGCGCCAAGCGGGATGATATCGACCGCCTTCGCGTCCCTACCGCCCAAGTTCGCCAACTCTACCGCAAGCTGGCGGAACGTAACCTGGCGGGCCGCCGCAAAGTGACCGGCATCGGGCCGCGACGCGCGGAGATCATCGTGCCCGGCATCGCCGTGCTGCTGGATTTTCTGGAACAGTTCCATCTTCCCGCGGTCTACTACTCACGCGCCGGAGTGCGCGACGGCATCATCACCGACTTGGCAGCCCGCAACGTGGGCGCTGAGCTATCGCGCCTGAGCCGCGACCAGCGCCGCGAGGTGGAGGACATGGGCCGCCGCTTCGGCGTCTCGCGCGAGCATGCCCGCCGCGTGGCGGAGATTTGCGGCATCCTGTTCGCCGGGCTGCATCCGCTGCACACTCTGCCGCCGGGATGCGGCAAGTTGCTGGAAGCCGCCGCCCACTTGCTGGATGTGGGCCACTACATCAGCGCCTCCAGCCATCACAAGCACTCCTACTACGTGGTGGCCCATTCCGATATGCCGGGTTTCACGGAGCGCGAACGACTGCTGATTGCAAGCCTGTGCCGCTACCATCGCAAATCGCTGCCCAATCCGATGCATAGCTCTTACCAGGCGCTCACCGCGGACGAGAAGCGCCTGTTGACTCTCATGATCCCCATCCTGCGCCTCGCGGACAACCTGGTCCGCAGCCACGCACAACGCATCGAGAGCCTGGACTGCCGGCTGCAAAACGGAGAGGTGGTGCTGCAGGTGCGCTCGCCGGGAGACATCGACCTGGAACAATGGGGAGCGGAACGCGCCGCCGAGGCTTTCCAGCAGGTCTACAACAAGCCGGTGAGGGTGACGAAGAAGCAATAGTTGCCGCTTCCCTGCCCTGGCCTCAGACCCATCTCTTCCGATTGCTGTGGGCCAGTGCGAACAGCACTACGAAGCCGAGCATCAGTCCGATCGACGAGCCCAGTCCGATCCAGTGCGGCCGGAAGCTGTGCATCCAGAGAGTGAACGCCACATTGAAGATTACCGGAATCCACGCTGCCAGCACCGGGGGTCCGGTACGATCGAGCGCGAACAGCGAGCGCGCATTGATCTCGATGAGACTCCAGCCGATCACGCTGGGTCCCAGCCCCAGGAAGACGGCCGCCACCAGCGAAGTGGAGTCGGCAGTGAATTTGCCGCGTTCGAAAAGCAGCTTGATGGCAGGCTCGCGGAACAGCAGTGCGAAGCCGCAGCCGGCCACCGCCACCAGCGCCGTGAAGGCGATAGTCTTGTCGATCAGCCGGAACGCTTCGCGCACGCGGAAGAGGCTGCGCAATCTCGCGATCTCCGGCAAAATGGAATTCGAAATCGGCGTCACCAGCAGCGCCATCGGCACACCCACGCCGCGCATACAGTAATCCAGCGCGGCCGCCATACCCGGACCGGCATGCGTGGCATAGGCGCGCGTAAAGATAATGTTGAGACCCAGTCCGGCGGCGTAGATCACGAAGAATGCCGGCTTGCCCAGCATGTCGCGCCAGTGAATCTCGCATGGCGGAGCGTTGGCGGTGTCGAGCCCGGAACGCGCGGCGAAGTACACAATCGCGAGTTGTGCCCACGCGCCGGCGGTATAGCCGATCGCGAACGCATATACCCCCAGCAACTTCCACAACGTCAGCGCGCCCAGAATCGTGAATACGTTAAGCGCGGCCTGGTAGAACGCCGTGGGCGCGAATCGCCGATCGGTGTAGAGCAGGGCGCAGTGGATGGCGCCAGCGCCCGCTGCCACCGTGGACACCGAGAGAATCCGCAGCACATTCACCGCAGTATCGAAATACGGCTGCGCCAGCCCGGGAGCCAACGCGCGCATCAACCACGGCGCCGTGAGAATCACCGTGGTGGTGATGGCGGCAAACACCCACGCGAACGATCGGTTCAGCTTCAGCAGCAAGGCCGTTCGCGCTTCGCCCTGGCACGACGTCAGCATGGGCACGAACGCGAAGATCATGCTGTTGATCAGCACGGAGTTGAGCGTGTCCAGGGGACCCATCGCCACTGCCAGCGAATCGGCGTGGCTATCGGTCCCCAGCAGCGAGCCGGTTACTGCCACCCGGATGAAGCCCAGAACGTTGCCCGTGAGCACTCCGGCAATCAGGGTCAGACCGCCGCGGACCAACGGGTTTTCCACGGCGCGAGAGACGAGTCGCTCGCTGCTGGCCAACGGAGATGTTTGGAAGGAATCCAGTCCAGCCTCGGGGGATGCGGTTCTACGCGCTGGCGGCGCCGGCGCTCCGCGCGGCCGAAAGAGCCGCCTCGTAATTGGGATGATCGGCCACTTCCTTCACGTACTCGACGTGGCGGATTTTGTTTTCCGAGTCGATCACGAAGATCGCCCGGCTTTCGATGCGCAATTCTTTAATCAGGGTGCCGTAGTGCGAACCGAACGAGCCGTCCTTGTGGTCCGACAACATCTTCACTTTGTCCACGCCGAATGCGCCGCACCAGCGCTTTTGCGCGAATGGCAGATCCATGCTGACCGTGAGAATGTCCACATTGGGCATCTTGGCGGCTTCTTCATTGAAGCGCTTGGTCTGGGCGTCGCACACGGGTGTATCGAGTGACGGCACCACGCTAATGATGCGCACATGATTGCCGGTATCGCTGAGGGTCACAGGCTTCAGGCCGTTATCGACCATTGCGAAGTCCGGCGCGGCATCCCCGGCCTTCAGCTCGGGTCCGACTAAGGTGAGGGGATTCCCCTTCAGAGTGGTTGCTCCTGCTCTTTCCATAACTCCTCCTAGATTTTGACGGTGAATTTTTATTGTAGCAATTCGGCAAACTGCTTAGTCCCGGAAACGGGCAATTGGCACGTGGAGTTGCGGCAAACATACACTGCCGCTTTCCCCTCCAGCTTATCCATCGACGCGATCGCTGGAATGCCTGCGGCCAGCAGGCGGCGCGTCTCGGGAGAATCCACCAGCAGGGCCACTCGATGAGGCGAAAAATGGGAATGAAGAGTTCGCAGCAGCGCCTGCGTATCGGGCGCGTCCTTTTCTCCCACCACGATGATCTGGCGCGGTTGGCCCAGCAGGAATTCGCAGGCCGCCAGCATCTGCGGCAGAGCCACCGGCGCGTGCGTCAATCGCGACCCGAAGGCCGCCAGGCTGCGCTGCGCCGAATCCCAAAACGCCGTCCGGCCGGTGATTTGCGCCAGCCGCAGCAGGTTCATCAAAGCTACCGAGTTGCCCGAAGGCTCGGCGCCGTCGTAGTCTTCCTTGACCCGCAGAACGAGGCTCTCATCGCCGGCTCCCGAGCTGAAGAACGCTCCGGCCGCTGCGTCTTCAAACAGTTCCTGCATCCTCTCAGTCAGGCGGATTGCGAGCTCCAAGTGACGCAGATCGAACTGCGCTTCGTAGAGATCGAGCAGCGCCTGCGCGAACAGTGCGTAATCGTCCAGGAAGCCTGGAATCGCAGCGTCGCCCTGCCGGTAGCGGCGCTTGAGAATCCGAGCCTGTGGATCCCACATCTGCGTCATGAGAAACTCCGCCGCCCTCCTCGCCGCGTCCGCATACCGCGGCTCGTTGAGCACCGCCCCGCCCATCGCGAACGCCGAGATCATCAAACCGTTCCATGACGTCAACACCTTGTCGTCCAGGTGCGGCCGTACGCGTTCGGAACGCACCCTCATCAGGATGCGGCTGGCTTCGTCGATTCCCGCACGAACTTCGTCCACCGTTTTCCCAAACTGCTCCGCGGTCTCTTCCAAGGTGGCCGCCTGGTAAAGAATGTTCTTGCCGGTGAATTCGCCGTGCGGGTCGCTGGCCACATTACCGCTTTCGGCCACGCCGTAGCGATAGCAGAACCAACTCGCGGCAGGGGTCGGCACGAGTTTGCGAATCTCCTCGTCGCTCCAAATGTAGAACGCGCCTTCGCCTTTGATGCCGGGCTCTTCGGGGTCGATCACGCTGTCGGCATCTTCCGCCGAATAGAAACCGCCCGCGGCATCGGTCATGTCGCGCAGCACGTAATCGAAGATGCGCCGCGCGGTATCCGCGTACTGCGAATCGCCAGTAATCTGGAAGGCTTCGAGATTCGAGATGGCAAGCTGCGCCTGGTCGTACAGCATCTTCTCGAAGTGCGGAACGAACCAGCGCTCATCCACGGAATAACGATGGAAGCCGCCGCCGAGCTGGTCGTTCATCCCGCCCTTGGTCATCTCTCGCAGCGTGAGCAGCACCATGTTGAGCGCTTCCTGGCTCTTGGCGCGAAGATGGTACCGCAGCAGGAACTGGTAGACCGAGGGACGCGGGAACTTGGGAGCGCTGCCGAAGCCGCCCATGTGGCTGTCGAAGGTGCGGCGGAAGATCTGAAATCCGCTGTCTAGCGCGGCGGTATCGATAGCCGGGCCGCCCGCGTGGACCGGCTCCACCGACACGTGCTGTGCGAGCTGCTTCACCACGTCGCGCGCCGATGTGAGAATCTGCTCCCGATCATTCTGCCACGCGTCGGCAATCTGAGTGAGAATCGACGCAAATCCCGGATGGCCAAAACGGTTCTGCGGAGGGAAATAGGTCCCGCCAAAGAACGGCTGTAGTTCGGGCGTCAGCCAAACCGACATCGGCCAGCCGCCGCTGCCGGTGGTGGCCTGCACAAAGGTCATGTAGATGCGATCCACGTCTGGCCGCTCTTCGCGGTCCACCTTGATGGGCACGTAGTGCTGGTTCAAAATCTCGGCGATAGATTCACTTTCGAACGATTCGTGCTCCATCACGTGGCACCAATGGCACGTGGAGTAGCCGATGGAAAGAAAGATGGGCTTGTTTTCGGCGCGGGCTCTTTCGAAAGCTTCCGGCCCCCACGCGTGCCAGTCCACGGGATTGTGGGCGTGCTGCAGCAGGTAGGGACTCTTCTCGTGTGCGAGGCGATTGGTATGCATTGTGTTCTTTACTACGCGTTGACGCTGCGGAGTGCGGCTGAAAAATAGCCTTCTTTTTGCAGCAGGACCAACGCTTCACGCAGGCGGTTGCGAGCCTCGGGCGGCAGTGGCCCCACCGGTTTGCGGCAAGACCCGGCAATGCCCACCGCCGCTTTGATCACGCTGGGGAACGTGTGGAGCGAGATGCAGCCGGTCACGCGATCCACCAACCCCTGCAGGCGTGCCGCATTCTCGCGGTTGCCTTCGCGGCAGGCGCGATACAAATCGACGAATAGCCGCGGGGCGAAATTGGCCGATCCCGAAACCACTCCGGCGCAGCCTTCTTGTAGTCCGGCAAGCACCAGATGCTCGGGGCCGATAAAGATCGCGAACTCGCGATCCGTGACCGCGTCGCGATATCCCGTCAGCCGTTCCATGCTGCCGCTCGAATCCTTTACGCCCACCAGGTTGGCGCATTGGCGCGCGATCTGCGCCACCGTTTCCGGCAGAATCTCCACGCCGCCATGCAGCGGAAAATTGTAGGCCAGCACCGGAAGCCGCACCGCACGGCACACCTCGATGTAATGCTCGGCCAGTTCGGCTTGCGACGGCTTCAGGTAGTACGGCGTAACGATCGCCAACACATCCACACCTTCGGCCTGCGCGGCCTGTGCCAGCTTGATGGTGTCGCGCGTGGTGATGCAGCCGACATTGGCATAGACGGGCACCCGGCCGGCGGCAGCTTGCCGCACGAAGCGCAGCCCCATGGTGCGCTCTTCCAGGTCCTGCGCGTAGAACTCTCCAGTGGACCCGCCGGCGAAAAGGCCGTGCACCCCGCTCGATATTTGCGCGTCGATGATAGTCTGCCAGGCGAAGCAGTCAATGCGTTCGTCGTCGCGAAAAGGCGTCACGAGCGCGGTGACAATTCCATGGAGGGGGCCAGGCACGATTTCATGTTACCGCTCTTTTCAGACCCAGCCGCGACCGTAAGGGAGTCGGTGTCTTTCGCTTCTACAGCGCGTACTTCCCAGCGTCGAGAACGTGCCGCGCGATCTGCCGTCCCAGTGCAATCGTATTCGCCGGTTCGTGCTTCGCAAGCCGGCGCAGGATCGCCATCTGGGTACGCAGCATATCGCCTTCGGCCACCGCTGCAATCACTTTTCGAGTGGATCGCTCCACCGTGTCGATCGCCTTGGCAGCATAGTATTGCGTCATCGCGATCGCCTGCGCGGCCCCCACTTCGCCCCGGCTCTGCATCAGCTTCTCCGTACGCAGAATGCACGACTCCAGCGCGTACACTTCGCTAATGCAATCGGCCAGCGCTCCCATAATCTCCTGCTGGTCGGCGAGCGCCTGCATATATTTCTGCGATGCCGCGCCGGCGGCGAAGAGCGAGAGCTTCTTGGCGCTGGCCAGCAGTTTGTGCTCGCCTGCCAGCGGCCCTTCCTTATCTTCCGATGCCACAGGCCCCGCCATCACTTCGTCCATAATCTGCTTGATGGCGCCGAGCAACGGCAACTGGCCGGTCATGGCGCGCTTCATCAACCAGCCGGTGATGATCATGCGGTTGATTTCGTTGGTGCCTTCGAAGATGCGATTGATGCGCGAATCGCGATAGGCGCGCTCGGCCGGATACTCTTCAACGTATCCGTAGCCTGCGAAGATCTGAACCACATGGTCCACCACCATGTCGAGCATCTCCGATCCCCACACTTTCAGGATGGAGCATTCCACCGCGTACTCTTCGATGCGCTTTTGGATCTCGCGCGACGCGCCTTCGGCGTGGGTATCCACATCCGCTAGGGCCGCATCGATCATGCCGATGGTCCTGTAAGTGAGCGCCTCGCCCGTATAGATCCCCGTGGCGCACTCCGCCAGCTTCTCCTGGATCAGCCCGAAATCGGCGATTGTCTTGCCGAATGCCTTCCGGTCCTTGGCGTACTGTATGGCATGCTGCAAGCCGTGCCGCGCTCCGCCCACGCAGGCCGCGCCCAGCTTGAAGCGGCCGATATTCAAAATGTTGAACGCGATGTGGTGACCCTTGCCGATCTCGCCCAACAGATTCTCCACCGGGATTATGCAGTCCGACAGGATCAAAGGGCAGGTGGAAGAGCCGCGAATGCCGAGCTTGTGCTCCTCCGGCCCCACCGAGAAGCCGGGCGTTCCGCGCTCGATCAGGAAAGCCGAAAACTTCTCACCATCCACTTTGGCGAAGACCGTGAACAGGTCGGCAAAGCCGCTGTTGGTGATCCACATCTTCTCGCCATTCAGCACCCAGCTCTTGCCATCGGCCGACTGCACCGCGCGCGTCCGCGAATTCATGGCGTCCGACGCCGAGGAGGATTCCGAGAGCGCATACGCGCCGATCCATTCGCCGGTGGCGAGTTTGGGCAGGTACTTCTGTTTTTGCGCCGGAGTGCCATACCAGACGATTGGCAGCGTGCCGATGCCGGCATGGGCACTGAACGCCACCGAGAAACTGGCGAGTTGGCTCACGGATTCGGCAATGAGGGCCGAAGTCACTTTGTCCATCTCCAGACCGCCATACTGCTCCGGCACGTCCACGCTCATGAGGCCCAATTCGCCGGCCTTGCGTAGCAGCCCGCGCGTGACGGTGAAATTCTTGGCTTCGATCTCAGCGGCCGCCGGCATCACCTCATTAGTGGTGAACTCGACGGCCGTTTTGGCGATCTGCCGATGCTCGTCGGTGAAATCCTCCGGCGTGAAGACATCTTCGGGCCGCCGCTCTTCAATGAGAAAGCTGCCGCCCTTGGCCCGCATCGCGGTGATCGGTGTTTTCGTCGTTGCCATGTGCCCTCCCAGTCGCGCCCTTTTTCAGTTTAGTCCTACGCCCGTCCCATCACCGCATCCGAAAAGTCGCTGCGGCTGAGCGACGTTCCGCCATCGCAGACATAAACGGCGCCGGTGATGTAAGCGGCGGCGCTGGAGCTGAGGAAGAGCGCCAGGTCGGCCAGTTCGTCCTTGGTGCCGAATCGCCGCAGCGGAATGCTTCGTTCACACGCTTCCAGAGCTTCGGCGGTGGGAGCGAGGCGCCGCATACCTTCGGTATCGGCCGTGGCTCCGGGAGTGATGCAGTTGGCGCGGATCCCCTCCGGCCCCCATTCGAGCGCGAGAGTCTTGGTGAGCAGTTCCACTCCGGCCTTGGCCGCACAGACATGTGCCTGGTAGGCGTAAGGCATCACCGCATGGTTCGCCGAGATGCTGATGATGGATGCGCCCGGCTTCCGCAGGTGCGGATATGCGGCCCGGCAGGTGTTGAACGTTCCCAGCAGGTCGATATCGATCACCGCCTTGAAGCCATTCGCCGACATGCCGGTCACGGGCGCCGGAAAGTTTCCCGCCGCGCCGCACACCAGAATGTCGATCTCGCCCAGGCGCTGCCGTGTGCGCTCGAACGCTGCACGCAGCATTTCGAAATTGCGCACATCGAGAGGCTCCGCTACTGCCTCGCCGCCCGTCGCACGGATGGACGCGGCGGCCTCTTCCAGCCTTTCCGCGTTGCGGCCAACCAGCACTACCTTCGCTCCATGTTCGGCGAATCGCTCGGCCATGCGCCGACCGATTCCACTGCCGCCACCTGTCAGAAACGCGACTCTATCCTTCAGCAGATGATCGCGAAAGATACTTGGCATGGCAGGAGAATAGCATACGACTTACGGTAGAATATCTACCATCGGCATGCCAAACGACCCTCAAGACCGGGTGGAGCTCCTGCAGGGGACGCTCGATATGTTAATCCTGCGCACACTGCTCTTCGGCCCGGCTCACGGGCACCAGATCGCCAAACACATCCAGCGGACCACGGACAACGTTTTGCAGGTGGAGCACGGTTCGCTCTACCCCGCCCTGCACCGTCTGGAGCGTAAAGGCTGGGTGGCAGCCAAATGGGAGGCCGCCAAAGAGCAGAAGCGCGAGTTCAAATTCTATCGTCTGACGCCCGCCGGCAAGAAGCAGTTGGCCGCCGAAGAATCGAAGTGGAAACAACTGGCACATGCGATAGGACGAGTGATGTGGCCAGTGGAAGAGTAGCTAAACCGGCCTTCGGGTTGGCAGTGTCTGTTCCAGAACGTAAGGGCAATCGCAATCGTGAGCACTTGGACGCCTGCCACCATCGCCACGCACGCCGTCCAACCGCCACGCGACCACAAGAATCCCGGCAGTGCCGCACCCAAACTGCCGCCCAGATAGTAGAACATCACGTAGAGTCCCACCGCCGCGGCCCGCGCATCGGTCGCCACCGTCCCTATATAGCTCGATGCCGACGATTGCGCCGCGAACACGCCCGTACAGCACAGCGCCAACCCGGCCATCACCATGGCGACATTAGGCACGAGCGTCAGCAGGATGCCAGCAATCGCGCCCGTGAAGGCAATCGTCAGCGCGAATCGATGCCCCATGCGGTCGATCGCACGACCCGCGAAAGGCGTCACTGCCGCCCCCACCAGATACACGGTGAACACCAATCCAAGCGCGGCCGTGCCCAGCCGGAACGGCGCCGCGGCCAGGTGGAAATTGACATACGTGAAGCTGGCCACCAGGGTAAAGAAGGCGCACATTCCTACTGCATAAGTCGCCAACAATTGGCGATTGCGCAGATGGCGACCCATTGCCCGTAAACCCGATTCGCCCCCACGCGCCGCCACCACCTTCCGCTCCGCGGGCAGCCATGACCACATCGCCACACCGCCCAGTACCTCCAGCCCCGCCAGCACGAAAAACGGCAGTCGCCACGACCCGCGCATCGCCAGCAGTGCCGCCAGCATCCGGCCGCAGAACCCGCCCAGCACAGTTCCCGTGACATAGGCGGCCATCGCCGACCCTTTGCCCTCCTCCCACTCTTCATTGATGTATGCCACGATCACGGCAAAGATGCCGGGAGTGAAAATGCCCTGCCAGAAACGCCAGAAGATCAGTTGTCCAAGGCTATGCGAGTACCCCGAAAACAGAGTGGGCACAGCCAGCAGAAACGCCGCCGGAACAATCACGCGTTTGCGGCCGAAGCGATCGGCCACCATGCCGGCAAACGGAGCCGCCATCGCCACCGCCATCGTGGAAGCGCTGATCACCCAAACCACGGCTGCCGCCGGGACGCCAAACGCCGTCGAGAGCATCGGCAGCAATGGCTGAGGAGCGTAGAGAGTCAGGAAGGCGCAGAACCCGGCGAACACCACCGCGGCAGTGCGCCGGCGAGATGATTCCAAGCCTCATAGTAACTGATAGCACTCGGTAAGGCGGACGCGTCGCTCTCCCTCGCCGCCGCACAAACTCAGTGGCGCCGATTCGCGCTACACCGGAGCCGCAGCAATGCGTTTCGCCAGCTCTGCCTTGGCCGCATCTTCCGATTCCACCAGCCACGACGAACCTCCGCTCGGCAGCATCGCAACCAGTTCCTCCCACGACCATTCCCGCACCGGCGAGAACGCCGCGTAGCCCAGCGCATCGCTGAGCCGCCAACTGACCTTGATCAGGTTTTCCAGACTCGTTTCTTTGGCGGTCGGATCGTCATGGTGAATCGCAATGGCGGCCGCCAGTTCGTCCGGAAAGCCCCAATCCTGCGCAATATAAGCACCCGCGGCGCAGTGGTCGATCTCGAACAGATCGCGCTCCGTGCGCAGCAGGTCGAAGCCAAAATCGTCGGAGACCTCCAGCATGCGGGAGTATTCGTCGGGGTATGCCGACATCATTCCCAAACTGCCCAGATTGTGCAACAAACCGGCGGTATATGCGCTATCCCGCTCCACTCGGACGATGCGGGCAGCCTCTTCCGCGATGATTGCAGTTACCAGGCTATGCAGCCAGACTTTGCGGAGGGCGGCCGTTCGTACCGAGGACCGGACCATTCGATTGACGGCAACCAGG
This sequence comes from uncultured Solibacteraceae bacterium, assembly GCA_963815475.1. Classification (GTDB taxonomy): domain Bacteria; phylum Acidobacteriota; class Terriglobia; order Bryobacterales; family Bryobacteraceae; genus Sulfopaludibacter. The sequence continues at coordinate 972,614 of CAWFHD010000003.1, forward strand.
GTCGCCATTGTCCGGATACGATCCATCCCGACCATCATGATCGCCTGTCGCAGGCTGGTGACTTCGCCGCGCACGCTGAACAGCGCCGAGTTGGCAAAGCGCAGCAACTCAGCCGAAAAGGACGGATCCATCTTGACTAAGTCGCTCAGTTCTTGGATGTTGACATCCTCACGGCTGGCGAGCGCCATCAAGCGCTGGGCAACCGCGGGAAACGGCGGCAGTAGCCGCAACGCCCACGGCGCCTGGGGAACGGCAAGGGATTCAGGCATCACACACTCCGATTTACTTATCGGCTGAATCTATGCCGAACTACACGGTTTTCGTTTGCCTATTCCCTCAGGGAGTCGTTGCCTACCGCAACATCGCAAACGCGAATAACGTATCGCCGGCGCCCACCACCAGATACTGCGTGCCATCGAGCTCATACGTGATCGGCCCGTTCGTCACCGAGTTCCCCAGATTCGCGTGCCACAGTGGATTCCCGTTAGCCGGATCGAGCGCAATCAGATTGCCGCTGCCGTCGCCCGCGAACAGCAGCTTCCCAGCCGTCGAGAGCAGCCCCGACCGGCCGCCATCCTCCCACTTGTGAGTCCACTTCACCTTCCCGGTCTTATAGTCGATCGCCTCGATCATCGATTCGCTCCAGCCGCCACGATCGTTGCCGCCCCAACCTTCCGGCTTATCGCTCGGATCGTAGATGTAGTAAACGCTGAAGGCGCGCGACGCGCTCACATAAAACAGCCCGGTATCGGGATTGTATGTAGGCGGTGGCCAGTTCGTCGCGCCACCCTGATTCGGCGAATCGAGCGATCCGTCGATTTGCGGCTCCTTCGCCACATCAGGAATCGGCGACCCTTTCGCATCCACGCCCTTCGACCAGTTCACCTTCACGTAAGGCGTGCTCACAATGTTCTTCCCCGTGGCGCGGTCCAGCACAAAGAAGTAGCCGTTGCGGCTGGCCTGCGCCACCAGCTTACGCTTTTGCCCGCCCACTTCGGCATCGAACAGCACCGGCGTCTGCGTGGCATCCCAATCGTGCGTATCGTGCGGCGAGCTTTGGAAGTACCACTGCATCTTGCCCGAGTCCGCATTCAGCGCCACCACAGATGCCGTGAACAAATTCGCGCCCGGCCGCGACTTGCCTGCGATCACCGGCTGCGGATTCCCGGTAGGCACGTAAATCATGTTGAGCTCGGCATCATAGGTTGGGGTGAGCCACGTCATGCCGCCGCCGTGCTTCATCGCTTCGACACTGGGCCAACTGTCCGATCCCGCGTCGCCCATCTTCTGCGGCACCGTGTACCAGCGCCACTGCAATTCGCCGGTCTCCGGATCGTGCGATTCAATGTAACCGGGGCGGTCGAGATCGTCGCCGCTCACGCCCGTAATCACGTGATTCTTCACCACCAGGGGGGCCATGGAGCCGAAATAATACTGGTCCAGGTCGCAAATCGGTTTGTGCCAGCGCTCCTTGCCGTCGCTCAGGTTGAGCGATACCAGGTTGCAATCGGGCGTTTCGAAGTAGAGCCAGTTGCCATAGACACCCACGCCGCGATTGCCGATATGGTCGCCGCCGTGCGAAGTCCACAAGTAGTGCCACACTTCGCGGCCCGTGCGCGCGTCCACCGCCCACGCATGGTCGGGCATCGTGAAATAAAGGATGCCGTTCACCTGAACCGGGGTCGCCGAGATGCGTCCGCCCGGAGGCCCTCCGCCCAGTGCGCCGTTGGCGCGATAAACCCACGCCAGGCTCAGCGAGTTGATGTTGGTCTGGTTGATCTTCGAAAGCGTGCTGTAGCGCCGTCCCGTGTAGTCGCCGTTGTACGTTGGCCAAGTGTCCACCGGAGGCGCGCCGAGTTTGGCGGGATTCAGGCCAGGTTGCGCGGGCAGGGCGGCAGCGGCCAGCAAGAGCAGAGCGAGAGCCTTCATTTCATTGTCTCCAGGTACGCGACGATGTCGTGGACGTTCTGGTCGGTGTACTGATCCAGCAGGTCATGGTGTGCCTGCGTGGGGTCCTTCTTTACTACCTTCAATGACGGCGTGCGCTTGAACGAATGATACTCGCCGCCGCTATCGCGCAACGCCACGTTGAAATCGTCCAGATGGATCAGCGTGCCAGTAATCGCCGCGCCCGATGCCGGAGAGACGGTCACCATAACCGGCGCCGTCGGTGGACCTCCACGCCCGCGCCCTCCGCGTCCGCCGCCGCCTCCGGGGAAGAGGAACCGCTGCTGCAATCCCACGGCATCCATACGCGCCGCAATGTGCGCCAGGTCGCCTGTGGGGGAATGGCACCCGGCGCACTTGCCTGTGCCGTTGAAGTACGCCTCGCCGGCTTTGGCGTTGCCGGTCAGGACATTCTGAATCTGCAGCGCGGCGCGTAGCGTGTTGTACACCTCCTGGTGGAGAGTGTGCGAGAGATCGGCAATCTGCTCCTGCGTCAGTTGGGCAGGGGGTGTGGTTTGGGTGGGATGCCCGGCCTTCAGAAAAGGTCCGATGGTGCTGCCGTAGCGATCGTGCAGAATCACTTCGGAGCGCACCAGGTCCGCGCCCTTGTCGCCCCCGCGTGCATGCGTGCCGTGGCAGGTGATGCACTCCGCGGCATAGACCTTCCGGCCGCGATTGGCCGCCACTTCATCGATCACCTGCTTATCGGCGGGTCCGGGAGAGAAAGCCGCGCCGCGTCCGCGTCCGGCGGCCGTGGGAGCCGCGACAGGTGTGGTGGGCCCATACTGCAAGGTCAGATAGTCAAGGACCAGCCCCAACTCCTCCGGAGTGCCCTTCGCGCCCCTTTCCACCATCGAGTTGATGCTTTCCTGCCACTGCGCGCGGGTGCGGCGCTGCGATGTGACAGTTTCCAGCACGTGGCAAGCACTGCAGACCTTTTGAAAGGCTTCCCTCGCCCCCACAGGCGCTTGTGCAAAGCCCCCCGTGGGACCCAGCAGCAACACGGCCACCCAGATGCCATTTCGCATTCCCAAATCTCCCTCCCGGACCACTAGTGTACCGCTCGAAGCCCAGGCCGCCCGCTCTACGTACGCTGCAATCTTTCGGCCTGCGCTTGGTGGGGTAGGCGCTTCCGTCTGGGTATCCATTTGACTCCGGTAACCACAATCTGTAGTATTTGAGGCTTGGAAGACTATCCGCGCGATTTCCTGAATTTGAATCTCGGTTTTCCACGGACGAGACTGCCGCAGGTACCTGCTTGACCTGCGTTGGCCGAATGGCTTCCGCTGTACCAAATGTGGCCGTGACAAAGCCTGGAGCCATCCGCGCGGATTGTTTGAGTGCGGGCAATGCGGCCACCAGACATCGCTGACGGCGGGCACTGTTTTCCAGGATACTCACAAGCCGTTGGTGCTGTGGTTCCGCGCCATGTGGTATGTGACCAGCCAGAAGAACGGAGCCAGCGCTTTGGGCTTGCAGAGGGCACTGGGTCTGCGCAGCTATCAGACTGCCTGGGTATGGCTGCATAAGCTGCGGCGCGCCATGGTGCGGCCAGACCGCGACCAACTCAGAGGAAGGATTGAGGTGGACGAGGCTTATGTGGGCGGCGAAGAAGAGAAGGTCCTCGGCCGACATTTGCAGAACAAGGCGCTAGTTGTGGTAGCTGCCCAAGCTGATGGCAAGAGAATCGGGCGGATTCGCCTGCGACACATTCCGGATAACACCTTCGGTTCGTTGCGTCCGTTTATTCGGGAGACGATTACGCCCGGCAGCACGGTGATCACTGACGGCCACAACGGATATGACGGCCTGGAGCAGTTCGATTTTCACCACGAGATCTACGTCATCGGTAGCCGGCGTAAGAACGCCAGCGACGCGCTGCCCTGGGTACACCTGGTCATTTCGCTGCTCAAACGATGGTTACTGGGAATCCACCAAGGGGCGGTTTCCATGATCCATCTGCCCTACTATCTGGACGAGTTCACTTTTCGATTTAATCGGCGAACCTCCAAGAGCCGCGGAAAGCTGTTCTATCGACTCATGCAACAGGCCGTGGCCACGCCTCCGACCACCTATCCGCAGATGGCGGCTCAGACCACGTTTCGTAAGGTATTGACCGGACGCAACCGGTAGTGGTTACCGGAGTCAAATGAATACCCAGACGGAAGCGCCTGCCAATCGGAGCGAAGCTCGGACCGATTTTTCGACCATGTCTTTCCTGTCCACAACTTAAGTTCGGCATTTCGCCTGTTCCAAGCGTCAGATGCAATGGAGGACTGCTCATGTGGAACCGAACTGGCCGTTCCGGTGTCTATGGGAGCATGCGTTGCGCGTGCCTGCTATTGGTCTGTTCCCTGACGATCATGGGACAGCCCACGACGCTGGAGGATCGCCTGACTGCGGCGATCCAGGCTATGTGGGAAGCCCCGGATAAGGGCCCGATCGAAGCCATAGCGGCCCGGCGAGATGAAGCGCGCGCCCTGCTGCAGCGCGCTCCCGTGGATTCGCCACGATTTGCCGGCTGGGTGCAGCAACTCGCTAACATCTACCAGAATGCCGGCCTGAACGCCCAGGCGCGAGCTCTTTTGCTGGACGCGCTCCTGCGCGTGGCTCCTCTGGGAGACTCGAGTTCTGCAAAGATGGCACTTCTCGACACGCTGGGGGAGTCGTGGCGCAACGACGGCAACCTGCTCAAAGCGGTCACCTACCTGGAACAGGAAGCGGCGGCGGCGGCAGTAGCCAAGCCTGCGCCGGCGCCGGCCCAATCGTCCCGAGCAGTCTTCTCGGTTATGATTTCGGGCCCAAACATGGTCTATAGCGGATCCCGCTTCCAGTATGGGAACAATGCCGTGAGTGTATACAACCGGTTGGCAACACTCTACCAGCAGTTGGGCCGGCCCGAGGCGGCAGCGGCAGTGGCGTCGAAGATCCTCGCGCTGTCCGCCAACGATCAACCGGCGCTGGCGGGCTTCTACGAGCAGCACGGCCAACTCGATGAGGCCGGCGCCATCTATCGGAAGATCGCTGAAAGCTCCACCGATCCGCAGGAGGTCTCGAACGCGTGGCAGTCACTGGCAAATCTGGACGCGCGCCAGCAGCGCTACAACGATGCTATCGACACCATGCAGAAGGCCGTCGCGACGGTACAGCAGTCCGGCAATCCGGGAGTTCGCGATCAGTCCCTGTGGATGCGAATCAGCCTGGCCGGGTATATGGCGAGCGCAGGTTTATTGGACCAGACGGATGAGGCCTACGCCGAGCTGCGGCAGGAATTTCGGAACGGGCCGGAGCAGGGTCGTGTGATCGCCGCGCAGGCCCAATACCTGGCTGGGACGAACCGTGGCGCGCAGGGCGAAACCTTGCTCAAGCAGTATCTGGCGGCCGATCCAAATATGGAGCCGCAAGATAAAAGGAGTACTTACTTCCAACTGGCCAACGTCGCCCGCAGCATGGGGAACTCCAAAGCCTCTGAAGAATACCAGAAGGCGGCCCCGGCATTAGAGCCAACACCACAGCCGACCCCGGTGGCCGCCGCGCCACGAATACTCATCAATGACGACTTACAGAATGCGCAGAAAGCCGCAGATGCGGGCCGCCTGGATGAGGCTTACCGTCTGGCGCTGCATGCGGCCGATACCGCCGGGCAGGCCACGGATGGGCAGCAAGCCGAATGGCGCATCCCGCAGATCGCCCAGAGCCTGGCGGCGAAAAAAGAGATGGCCAAGGCCGACCAGCTTTTCCAGCATCTCCTGGCAACGGCGCAAGCCTCCCCGGCAGTCCCCAGGAATATCTTGGTCGGGGCCACGCGCAGTTACGCGCGTTTTCTGACCGGCCAACCCGATCGCGCCAACGAAGCGCCTGCTGCCATTGAATCGTTGCGCCGAGTCCTGGCGGACGCCAATGGCCCGGATAGCGCCACCCTCCTGGAGGCTCTGCGGATGAAACTCGACTTGGTACGGACCCAAGCGCGATGGAGCGCGGTCGACGGACTTGGCCGGGAGCTGCTACAGGCTCAGGAATCGATGAGCGGCAATACCAGCGAGGCCTACCTCATGGACCTCCAGTCCGTGGCGTCAATGTATACCGCGACCAGCGATTTTGCGCGCGCCTTGCCCCTGCGTCGGAAAGCCGTGGCCATCAGCGACCTGCTTTGCACACCAAATGGCAACTCCGATTGGCGCCGGTCGCAGACCCGCATGGATGCGGCCATGGCATTGGCGCATCTACACCAGTTCGAGGAAGCCGAGACTCTGGCCCAGGAAGCCATTGCGCTCCAAGCCCCCGCCCGCACACCTGCGCCAAACCTGTCGCAACAACTGGACATGATCCGCCAAATGAAAAAAGCCGCCCAGAAGTAACGATGCGTTTTGGTGGGGTAGGCGCTGCCACCTGTCAATCCGAGCGAAGCTCGGACCGTTTTTTTCGACTCCGACTTCGGGCTCCTGTCTTCTTTCTTCTCAAAACTCGGCCGTTTCCAACGCCCGGCTGGTTTCCAGCACGGCAGCCATCACCCGCTCGTAATGCATACGGATGGGCCCCAGCACCGCCACCTTGGCGGGCAAACCGCTGGCCATCCGAACAGTCATGCCGATCAGGGCCAAGTCCTTCATAGCCGGATGCGCCTCTTCCAGCCCAACGTGCACTTCCAGTTGGCCGGCGGGATGTTCCAGGAAGCGATCCAGCAGTTCGATCACGCGCTTCTTCTCTTCCAGCGCGCGCAGCAAATCGCGCAGTTTCTCGCGCGTCAGGCGCAGGTCCAGACCCACCAGGTTAGACGCGCCTTCCATGTGGACTTCGGGCGATGTGTCGACGTCGTCCAGCATGCCCTTCCAGCACAGCATCTGCAGCTTGCGCAGGGCGGCATCGTAGAGTTCGCGATCTTCCAGCAGGCGGCGCAGCAATTCGCGGCGCGCCGCGCCCAACTGCCAGCCGGAGAAGTTGCGATTCACATAATTTCGAATGGAGAGCAATTCGTCCGGGCCCGCAGGCTCATCCAGTACCACCACGCGATTGCGCACCGAATGGTCGCGCGTCACCAGGATCATCAGGACACGGCTTTCGGCCAGCGGCACCAGTTCGATCTGGTCCAGCTCCTGCGCCAGCGCCGGGATCGCCGCGGCGATTCCCACATTGCGCGTGAGCTCCATCAGGATGTGGCTCGATCGCTCCACACGTGCGCCAATAGTGGTCAACCCAACGAATTCGCTACGCAGGCGCTCCACTTCGACAGTAGTCACCCTGCTCACTGTGAGCGAACTCACATAAGAGCGATATGCTTTTTCAGTGGGGATTCGACCTGCCGAGGTGTGCGGCTGCGAAAGATAGCCCGCATCGGCCAAGTCCGACATCACGTTGCGAATAGATGCTGCGCTCAACTCGCTGCCGCGGCGCTGGGAAATAGTGCGCGATCCCACCGGCTCCCCGGTCTCAATATAAGCGCGCACGATGGAATGCAGAATTTCCTGATGCCTCGGCTGCAGTGGCGCGTCCGTTTTCATGGCGACTTGAGACTACCTTGTACACCATTGTAGTCGGTTGAAAGTAAAGGGTCAACGGGCTGGGAGTAATGGGCCCGCACTTTTCGGGCCGCGGCCCTCCCCACCTTCGCTGCCAATTCATCTTCCGAGGCCGCCCGCACCAGCTCCGAACTCCCGAACTCCTTTAACAGTTTGATGACAGTTTTCTTGCCGATGCCTTCGATGGTGTCCAGCTCCGAAGTGAGCTGGCGGGCGTTCCGTCGCGACCGGTGGAAAGTCACCGCAAAACGGTGCGCTTCATCGCGAATCGACTGCACCAGGTGAAGAATAGGCGAAAAACGGTCGAGAACGATCGGCTCGTCCTCCTGCCCGTACACGTAGATAATCTCCTCGCGCTTGGCGATGGACGCCAGCGGCTGATCGCTGATCCCGATCGATTCCAGCGCCTGTGCGGCGGCGTGCAATTGCCCCAGGCCGCCATCGATCAGTACCAGGCCGGGCATCGGGATTTTCTCTTCCTGCAGCCGCGAATACCGCCGCGTCACCACTTCCCGCATGCTGGCGAAATCGTCATTGCCGATCACGGTTTTGATGATGAACTTGCGGTAGTCAGCCTTCTTCATCTTGCCGTCCTCCCACACCACCATGCTCGCTACCTTATCGGTGCCCTGTATGTGCGAAATGTCGAAGCACTCGATGCGCGCCGGTGGCTCGGGCAGATTGAGCGCGTCCTGCACGGCTTCCTGAATGGCTCGCGACGACGGCTTCAGCACGCGGAAACGACCGTCGAAACTGTGTTTCGCGTTCGTCTGCACCAGGTCCAGCAGATGCTTCTTCTGCCCGCGCTGCGGCGTGTGGATCTCCACCCGGCGATTGCGCTTTTCCGAGAGCAACTCCTCCAGCGCCTCGCGATCTTCGAAGTCCACCGGCACGTGGATGATACCAGGGATGTACTGCTGGTCGAGATAAATCTGCTTCAGCAGCGACGAGAAGAACGTGGGCTCGTCGTACTCGAACTGGTCTTCCCAGAAGAACTCCCGCCGATCTACAATCTGCCCGTTGCGCAGATGGAACAGATTCAGCGCTACCAGCGGCGGTTCGGCATAGGCGGCAAAGATATCCACGTCGTCGCCTTTGGCGGCGGCCATCTTCTGCCGCTCTTCCATCTCCTCCACCGTGCTCAGCAGGTCGCGCAGAGACGCCGCTTCTTCGAAACGCATCTCGTCGGATGCGGCGTTCATCCGGGCGCGAAGCCCCTTGGCCAGGTCACCGTGGCGGCCTTCCAGGAACAGTTTGACGTCGCGAACCGAGCTGCTATAGGTCTCGATAGTAGTGAGCCCTTCCACGCACGGACCCAGACAGCGGTGGATGTGATACTGCAGGCACGCCTTGGGATGGAAGCGCGTCAGATCCACCTTGCAAGAGGGCACCAGGAAGCTGCGATGAATGAAGTGCACCAGCCGGTGCGCCAGATTGGCCGGAAAGAACGGACCGTAATACGTCGCGCCATCCTTGCGCAATCGCCGCGTGACATAGACCCGCGGATAGCGCTCATTCGTGAGCTTGACGTAAGGGTAAGTCTTGTCGTCGCGCAGCAGGATGTTGAAGCGTGGCTTGTACTGCTTGATGAGATTGTTTTCAAGCGCCAGCGCCTCTTTTTCGTTGTCCACCAGGATGTAGTCGACATCGCGCGCTTCGGAAATCAGCGTGCCGGTCTTGATGTCGGCCAGCTTGTCTTCGGAGAAGTAGCTGCGCACGCGGTGGCGGAGGATCTTGGCTTTGCCAACGTAGATGATATGCCCGCCGGCGTCCTTGTAGAGATACACTCCGGGCGAAATGGGAAGTTGGGCAACCTTTTCGCGGAGTTCCATTGGAAGGGAGAAGCTACCTCTAATTATAGCGGGCGGCGCAAGGCTGAGCTAAAATCGGGGTATGCCTCGCTGGGCCCCACTCTTACTGCTGGCGTGCGTTCTGCCGTTGAGCGCGCTGCAGTTTGTTCCGCCGGCGCCCCCACCGCAACCGCCGCAACCTCAGCCCGGCGAATTGAAGAAAGATCGTAAGCCCGCCAAGACTTCCGATAAAGAAGAGGTGCCGCCCGAAGAGGACACATCGCTCTCCAAGCAGGACATATCCTTCAATCCGCTGCAATCCGTGAAGGAGATTACGGCCGGCGATTACTACTTCAAAAAGCACAGCTACGTAGCGGCCGCAGGACGCTACAAAAGCGCGACTCTGTACAACGAAGGCAACGCCGAAGCCTGGTTGAAGCTGGGTGAGGCATCGGAAAAGCTGAAGGACCGCAAAGCGGCGCAGGCGGCCTATTCCAAATACCTGGAAGTGGCCTCCGACGCCAAAAATGCCTCCGAAATCCGCAAAAAGCTCGATAAGCTGAAGTGAAATCGCTTCCACTTGCTACATCCGAAACGACATTGCTATAATTGGCTTTCGATTCATCAGGAGATTTCTGTCTTATGGCAAGAGTTTGCGATGTTTGTGGCCGCGGTCCCCAGTTCGGTAACCGCATCAGCCACGCCCACAATGTGACCAAGCGCCGCTGGAACCTCAACCTGCAATCGGTGCGGGCTTTGGTAAAAGGCGCCGGTAAGCGCATGCGCGTCTGCACGTCCTGCATCCGCGACGGCAAAGTCCAAAAAGTCGCGTAAACGGCAACACTAGTTGACGGAGTCAACTAATTAGTTGACAGTGTCAACTATCCTGCGATTGCGTACCGCTTCATCTTGTTTATCAGTCCTTGCCTGCTCAGCCCCAAAAGCTTCGCGGCCTGCTGCTGATTATTCCGGGTTTCCTGAAGCGACTGCTGGATCATCTTCAGTTCCAGATCTTCCACCGCTTTTTTGAGCGATTGCAGCTTCACGGGCGCGGCCGCCGCAGCAGGCACGTCCCGGCCGGCGGATGGCAGCCCTTCCATCAGATCTTCTTCCGTGATCACGCTGCCGCGCGAGCAGGCCGCCATGCGCATCACTTCGTTGCGTAATTGGCGCACATTGCCGGGCCACGGCGAGTTCGCCAGCTTGCGCAGCACCTCCGGAGTAAACTCCATGCTGCCGCGGCCGCTTTCGCGGCAATATTCCTTCAAGAAGTGATTGGCCAGCAGCGGAACCTCTTCGCGCACCTCGCGCAGCGGAGGCATGTGGATGTGGATCACTTTGATGCGGTAGTAGAGGTCCTCGCGAAAAGTGCCTTTCGCGATCTCGGCTTCCAGATCTTTGTTCGTCGCCGCCAGCAGTCGCACGTCTACGGGCTTGCTTCCCCGGCCGCCCACCGGCTCCACTACGCGCTCCTGCAGCACTCGCAGAATCTTGGCCTGCGCCGTGAGGCTGAGGTCGCCGATCTCATCCAGGAATAGCGTTCCACCATCGGCCTTCTGAAATTGGCCAACCCGCGAGTTTACTCCGGTGGCCACGCCCTTCTCGATGCCGAACAGTTCGCTCTCTACCAGCGTTTCGGGCAGCGCGGCGCAGTTCAGCGCCACAAACGGCCGGCGCGCCCGCGGGCTGGTGTAGTGGATTGCCTTGGCCGCCATCTCCTTGCCAGTGCCGCTCTCCCCGGTGATCAGCACGTTCACCATGCTGTCGCGGATCCGCTCCACCAGGCGCACCACCTGCTGAATCTTCTGGCCAGTTCCGATGATGCCGTGGTTGGAGTATTTGCTCTCCACCTCGCGCCAAAGGTGGGCATTCTGCTGCACCAGTTCGTCCTGATTGCGCCGCAGTTCTCCGATGAGTTGGGCGGTCTCGATGGCGATCGCCGCGTGCGATGCCAGCGCCAGCAGGGTCTCCTCATCGCGCGGCACGAAGACGCCGACCCGCTTGTTCAGCACTTCGAACGCCCCGATGATTTCGCCACGCTGATTGCGCACCGCCACCGCCATCAGGTTGCGTGTGCGATACCCGGTCTGGCCATCGATGGCGTGATAGAAGCGTGGGTCGCTGTAAGCGTCGCGGACGTTGATGGTGTTGCCGGTGGCGACGGCCGTACCGGCCACGCCCATGCGTGCGTCGAAGCGCAGGATCTCCTCACTGCCGAGCGCCACTTTCGACCACAGTTCGTTGCGTTCGCGGTCCAACAGGAAGATGCTGGCGCGGTCGCAATCCAGCAGGTTGGTGGATTCGCGTGCGATCAAATCGAGCAGGCTGCCGAGATCGCGCTCCGAGTTCATCTTCTGGCAAATGGCCAGGATAGCGGCAAGTTTTTCATTGATCTCAGGCTGCGGGATCGACGCCATGGGTACTCAGTCTATCGCATTGACGTTCCGGTGTCTATGAGGTATACAGCATGCCAACATAGTTTACGATTTTAGTCCTGTGCCCCCTCCACGCTGATTGAAAATAGGCCAGTTGTCATTTTCAGTAGATTGGTCCGATACCTGCTTTTGGAGGCGGTGCGGTGGGGATTTAAGCCCCTTCTTCTTTGAGGCGGACGAGCGGATGGCGGAGGACATCTGTTACGTCTGTCCTAGGGGAAACCCCATCCGCTCGCTCGCCTATTGAGCCTACAACGGATGGCAACGGGCCACCGCATCCTCTCAACCACTTCTGGCCCGCGCAGACAGAGTCCCACACCCTGCGCCTTCGATACCGCGCGAAGGCGCAGGCTTACCTTCCCACTAAGCCAGCCTTTATAATGGCGATACCATGAGCGCCACACGCTACCATCACTACCGTGTTGTGAACCGATGGACCGGCAACCTGGGCAAGGGCACCGCCGCCTACAAAGCCTACAGCCGCAACTTCGAATTGGGAGCCGAAGGAAAATCGGCCGTGATTCCGGGCGCGTCCGACTCCGTCTTTCGTGGCGACCCGGCGCGCTACAACCCCGAGGAACTGTTGGTGGGCGCGCTCTCATCCTGCCATATGCTTTGGGTGCTGCACCTCTGCGCGGACGCCGGGATTACGATCACGGATTATTCCGATGAGGCGATCGGCGACATGGTGGAGAACCCCGACGGATCGGGCGAATTCACTCGCGTTCTGCTGCGGCCCAGGATGACGATCACCGACTCGTCGCGGATTGCCGACGCCATCGAAATCCACGACCGGGCTCATAAAGTTTGCGCGCTGGCACGGTCGGTGAATTTTCCGGTCGAGCACGAAGTGGAAGTCGAGGCGTAAACACCGACTCCCTTACGGTCGCGGCTCGGAAAGATCTTTGTACGCGATCTCGTTCGACGTTCCGGCCAACGGCTTTCCATCGGCCTCGGCGTATGGGTAGACGAAATAGTTCAGCGGATCGCCTTGCTGCTTCGGGGCTAGCGTCACATCTCTGCCTTTGGAAAACTCCACGCGATTCTCATCGTGCGCGCCGAAGAAGTACTCGCGCTTGTCCGGATTCTTGGCGGCTTCGGACGCATCCACCGGCACCCACCCGATTCCCTTGGCATAAAACTCGGCCCAGCAATGGTAGCCGGCGACCTTGCCCGTGCCGCGCTCGGCGGGCAGCGGAAACCCGATGGCGAAGCGGGCGGGAATCCCCATGGCCCGCGCATACCCGATAAAGATGGCGTGGAAATCGGTGCAGTTGCCGCGACGCGCGTCGCACGCATAATAAATGTCCCCACGACCCCAGCCGTTGCCGGTCTTGTCGTACTTCACGGTTGCGACTACGTGATCGTAAATGGCGCGCGCCATCTCGAAATCGGTGTGGGCGTTCGCCTTCTGCACCACCTCGCGGGCCCAGGCACGAATCTGATCGTCGAGCGGCACCAGGCGGTCGGGCCTGAGATACTGCGCCAACGCCTTGGGATCCTCATCGTGGGCCACGCGCGATTGGAAATGCTCCACGCGTGTCGTGTCGAAACTCAAAGTCAGGCTGAAGGTGTTCTCCTTGGGATTGTCGATGCTCACGTGCAGCATCTCATTCCCCTGCGCCGCTTCCGCCACCTTATATGGATAGGGCGAATCGATGCGCAGATTGCCGATCTTCTGCCAGGCGTCGTCGTGAGGAACGGGAACCCACAGGTCCACGTGTCTGGCGCCCGCAGGCACGTCGCTCACCGTGGCTTTGTACTGAAAGTGGAAGTTGCGGGAACGTGGCGCCGATGCCGCCATGGCAAGGCACGCCAGCAGAATGACACAGGTCTTATGCATGTATGGACACCTCGGGCTTTTGGATGTGAGGGGTTAGAAGTGAGGACCCAGCCAACTGCCGGGCGTGGAGGGTTTTCACGGCGCCCCCCGTGGTCGGGTCAAGGGAATGTAGAGGACACCCGGCACAGAGTCAGCATAGCTCAAAAAGGGGCGGGAGGTGTTTCACCCGATAAAAAGGGTTGAAGACCTGCTTGACTCAATATATAATCAAATCGGAGGCAATCAGCACCTCCTCAAGGTGGTGGCATGAATAGGGCAGCCAGTGCGGACCAGGCAGTCGAACTCGTGCGGTCCGGAGATCGCGTCTGGGTGCATACCGGATGCGCCACCCCGGAGACGCTTCTTGAAGCCTTGGTTCGCCGCTCCGACGGCCTTCGCGATGTCGAGATCGTACATATGGTGGCGTGCGGCGATGCGGCTTATGCGCGCCCGGAAAACTCCGGCCGATTCCGCTTGAACAGCCTCTTCCTCAGCGGTTGCGTTCGCGAGGCGGTGGCGGCGGCCGCGCCGATTACACTCCCATTTCACTCAGCGACATCGAAAACTTTCTGGAATCGGGCGAACTGCCGCTCGACGTAGTGCTGCTGCAGACTTCGCCGCCCGACGCGCACGGCTTCCTCAGTCTCGGGGTGAGCGTGGATTGCACGTTGACGGCGTGCCGGCTGGCGCGGCGCATCATCGTCGAGGTCAACGATCAGATGCCGCGCACCATGGGCGACACGTTCATTCACGTCAGCGAGGTCGATGCCATGGTGGAGACGTCGCGGCCGCTCCACGAAATGCGGCCCGAACCCTCCACTCCCGTACAGGAACGCGTTGCCGCGAATGTCGCATCGCTCATCCCCGATGGGGCCACGCTGCAAATGGGCATCGGCGGAATCCCCAACGCAGTGCTGGCCTGCCTGCGCGACCATCGCGACTTGGGTATTCATAGCGAGATGTGCTCGGACGGGGTGATCCCTCTGATCGAATCGGGCGCAGTGAACGGATCGCGCAAGTCGCTCCATCCCGGCAAGATTGTGGCGGGCTTCGTGCTCGGCTCCAAAGAACTTTTCGACTTCATCCACGAAAATCCGGCCTTCGATTTTCGTCCCACTCGATACGTGAACGATCCTTACGTGATCGCGCGCAACGATCGCATGATCGCGGTGAACTCGGCGCTGCAGGTGGATCTCACCGGCCAGATCTGCGCCGATTCCATGGGCACCACGCCCTACAGCGGTTTCGGCGGACAGCTCGATTTTATGCGCGGCGCGGCCGCTCCAAGGGAGGCAAGCCGATCATCGCACTGCCTTCGACGGCGAAGGGCGGTGCGATCTCGCGCATCGTGCCGGTGCTGGAATCGGGAGCGGGAGTAGTGACCACACGGTCGGACATTCATTATGTAGTGACCGAGCATGGCGTGGCGTACCTGCGAGGCAAGACCCTGCGGCAAAGGGCCGAGGCTCTGATCGCGATTGCCGATCCGAAGTTCCGCGACTCTCTGCAGGAATTCGCTGAGAAGACATATCACGTAGCAGCACCGCAGTTGGTGGCATGAAGCAACGCATTTCAAATTGAGGTTCTATATGGCATCCAAGCCAGATCGAGGCTCCGTTCGTTTGAATTCCGAGGAGTGCAAAGGCTGCGGCCTCTGCGTGGAGGCCTGTCCACCTAAAGTTCTGCGCCTGGCCGAAGGCCTGAACCGCTATGGCTATCACCCCGCGGTGTACCTGGGGGCGGGATGCACGGGATGCGGCATTTGTTTCTTTGCCTGTCCGGAACCGGGCGGCATCGCCGTCCTTAGGAGGGTGGCATGAACTCACAACTCACCAAGGGCAACGAGGCCATCGTCAAAGCCGCGGTGCTGGCGGGCGCGCGCGCTTTCTACGGCTATCCCATCACTCCGGCCAGTGAGATTGCCGAAGCCGCGGCGCTTTATTTTCCGCAGGCCGGCGGCGTTTTCGTGCAGGCGGAGAGCGAAGTGGCCGCCATCAACATGGTTTACGGAGCGGCGGCCGCCGGAGCGCGCACGATGACCGCGTCGAGCGGCCCGGGCATCAGCCTGATGCAGGAAGGCTTCAGCTACCTGGCGGGCGCGGAGCTGCCTTGCGTGATCGCCGATATTATGCGCGCCGGTCCGGGACTGGGCAACATCGCGCCGGAGCAGAGCGATTACAACCAGATTGTGAAGGGCGGCGGCCACGGCAACTACAAGTCGCTGGTGCTGGCGCCCGACTCGGTGCAGGAGATGGCCGACCTCACCACGCTGGCCTTCGACCTGGCCGATGAGTATCGCAATCCGGTGATCGTGCTGGCCGACGGGTTTATCGGACAGATGATGGAGCCGGTTCACTTCGCGGCGCCGCGGCCCGTGCCCGCGCCCGCTTCGTGGGCTGTGACTGGGACGAAGGAGGCGCGGCCCAACCTGGTGACCTCCATCTTTATTGAGCCTGACATGATGGAGAAGCACGTCCGTAAGCTGGAATCGAAATACAAGGCTGCCGAGATGCACGAAGCTCGCGCCGAGCACTGGCGCACCGAGGATGCCGAATTCATCCTGGTGGGTTATGGCATCACCGCCCGAATCTTGAAGGCGGTGGTGGAACTGGGGCGCGCGCGCGGCCTGAAACTCGGGCTGCTCCGTCCCATCACGCTGTACCCGTTCCCGGTGGAAGCCATCCGCCGCCTGAGCGTTGCGGCTGAGGGTTTCGCGGTGGTGGAGTTGAGCACCGGCCAACTGGTGGACGACGTCCGTCTAGCGCTGAACGGCAGGCGCCCCGTGGAGTTCTACAGCCGCACCGGCGGCAATGTGCCTTCCGCCGAAGACGTGCTCGGATTCCTGGAACAGAAGTTCGCAGTGGAGACGATGCAGGAGGAACTGATCCATGGGTAGCCTTACCACTGACAACTTCACTGTGGTTCACGAACGGCCGCAGAGTTTCTACGACACGTTCGAGCGTAAAGCTGAGTTGCAGCACCAGACGCACTACTGCCCTGGATGCGGCCACGGCATCGTACATAAGCTGCTGGCCGAGGCGATGGACGCGCTCGGCATACAGGACCGCACCATACTGGTGACGCCGGTGGGCTGCTCGGTGTTCGGCGTATTACTACTTCGATGTGGGCAACATCCAGGTGGCGCACGGCCGCGCGCCCGCGGCAGCGACGGCGGTGAAGCGTAGCCGTCCCGGCAGCGTGGTGGTGGCCTACCAGGGCGATGGCGACCTGGCATCGATCGGCACGGCGGAGATTGTCCACGCCGCCAATCGCGGCGAAGCGATCACCATCATTTTCGTAAATAACGGCATCTACGGCATGACGGGCGGGCAGATGGCCCCCACTACGCCGCTCGGCAAGAAGAGCACCACATCGCCGTTCGGCCGCAATGCCGCCACCGATGGCTACCCGCTGCACATCTGCGAAATGCTGGCCACGCTGGAAGCGCCGGTGTTTCTGGAGCGCGTGGGCCTGGGCGACAACAAGCAGATCATGAAGGCCGCCAAGGTGATTCACAAAGCCATGGAGAACCAGGTGAAGGGCCTGGGCTTCTCGCTGGTGGAAGTGCTCTCGCCGTGCCCCACCATCTGGAAAATGGATCCGGTGACGGCGCAGCATTTCGTGCGCGACGAAATGGCCGCCACCTTCTCGATCGGCAACTACCGCGACCGCACTTTGGAAGCGCTGCCGCATCCGGAACTGCCCGCTCCGCCGCCGCTGGATCAACTGGCGCGCATTCTGGGCATCGAAGAGGAAGTCGATGCCTCTGAGACGACTGCACCGCCCAAGCTCGACCTACGAATCAAAGTTGCCGGCTTCGGCGGGCAGGGCGTTTTGATGCTGGGAGAAGTGCTGGCGGAGGCGGGGCTCGAATCCGGCTATCACGTCTCCTGGCTGCCATCGTATGGGCCCGAGATGCGTTCGGGCACTTCCAACTGCCACGTGCGCATCGGCAGCCGCGAAGTGGATTCGCCGCTGGTGTCTCGGCCCAATGTGCTGCTGGCTCTCAACGAACCGTCGCTGCGCAAATTCCTGCCGGCGATGGAGCCGGGCGGCATCGTTCTCTATAACGCCGCCGAACTTCCCGCCGATTGCGTGAGGAGTGACATTCGCGTCATCGCGCTGCCCTTCACGCAGATCGCCGACGAGCTGGGTCTCACGAAAGCCGCCAATATGGTGGTGCTGGGCGCCCTGCTGGAAGCTACTGAACTTCTGGACAACGAGCAGGTGACGCGCGCTCTCCGCAAGCTGGTGAAGAACGACCGATATTACGAAATGGATCTGCGGGCTCTGGAGCGCGGTCGTGAAGAGGCGAGTAAGATCGGCGTGCCGGTGAGTGACGACTACCTTTGGGGCGTCTGATCGTCGATCTCACGGCGTTGGAGAAGAAGCCGGGGAGCAGCAGCAGCTCCCAGTCTTCATTCTCTTGACCACAACGCAGCCAGTCTTCCTTCCGGATCGGTTTATAAGCGACCGCCCTTTCGCCGAATTTGATAGAACCCGCTCGGTTGTATCGGTTATCAATAGATGATAACCTTGTAACGATGAGCTTGTAGATCGAGATCCGGGCGCAGGGGTGCTGCTGGATCTCGACGGCCAAGTATTCGTAGTTGACGCAAAGGGCGGATACTGGGTTCGGTCCTCCGTCAACCGGGTACCCTCCACACCTGAGCGGCCGCACGGGCTAAAGTATTCATTGACCCTGCACGGACCGGACGGCAGCCGGCTCATTGGATTTGACAACGCTCATCCTGTCCGTGAGTCGCGCGGACCGGGCGGCAAAGGCCAAGGCTCCCATGATCACAAGCATCGGCTGGAAACGGTCCGGCCTTACCGGTTCAAAGACGCGGCTACGCTGGTTGAGGATTTTTGGGCCGAAGTGGACAAACTCTTGAAGGAGAGAGGAGTCATCTAAATGAGGACACTGCGCGTTGGAATTGCCGGTTACGAACAGATGAAAGCCCGCACGATTGCGATCGCCCGCGGCAAATACAAGCCGGCGGCAGGGGAGCCGAAGGTTTGGTTCACGTCCGCTGAGAGCTTTGCGAGGGTTCTGTCCGATCGCAATCGTGCCTTACTTGGGGTTATCGCCGCATCCGGTCCTGAGTCACTTACGCGTCTGGCGGAATTGACGGGGCGAAAAAAGTCGAATCTCTCCCGGACGCTCAAGACCATGGAGAGGTATGGCTTCGTTCAACTCAACCGCGGAGCGCGGGGCTCGATCATCCCGAAGGTTCCGTACCAGACGATCTCGTTAACGCTGCCGCTGTCAAAACCGGGGCTGCCGGGGACCGAAGCGGCATGACGGGCCTGCGGTAACTAAGAATGCAGGCGCTCGTTGGGCGCTGCGAATTGGCGGGCTGAAGCCCACCGCGGGATGAAGCCTGCCCCACGATGAGAGTCCAGCCCATTGGGATAATCGGCGCGTGAAGATTACCTCTCGATCGGCTATCCGACGATGCAGATGGCCAAAGTTCAAATCGCCCCTGCTCCGGCTCCCACATGATGTTTGCGGTCACTCGAACGCGTCGCGCCATACCGCCGCGATCGCCTATCCCGGCGTTTTTCTCCGCAAGAAGCCAGACCTTTCCCTTTAGACGCACAGCAAAGGCAAGGCAGCGGTTCGCTTTTGATTGGTATCATGAGGTTCGAAGGCTATTCTCGATGCGCTATACAGTTGTTCTCGAGCGGGAATCAGACGGCGGATTCGTTGCCACCGTGCCGGCTCTGCCCGGCTGCGTGTCGCAAGGCGATACTCGTGATGAGGTCATGAAGAACATCCGCGAAGCAGCGGATCTGTACATCGAAGACTGTGTCGCCTCTGGCGATCCGGTACCGACCGAAGCGGGAAGGGAATACTTCGAGCTTGTAACCGATAGCCACCAGTGAAGCTGCCGACGGATATATCCGGCCAGGAGCTTGTAAAAGTGCTTCACGCGTGGGGTTTGTCGTTAACCGCCAAAGGGGCAGCCACATCGTTCTTAGGCGCGATAGTCCGTACGCTCGCGTCGTCGTGCCCGACCACAAGCAGGTCCGCCCTGGTACGCTTCGGCAGATTCTGAACGAAGCAGGGATGACCGTGGAACAACTACTGGGTCTACGCTGACGGCCGTTCTACAGGCGGACAGCGGGCCCATCAGCGCCCCGGTGAGTGAAGACTACCTTTGGGGAGTCTGATCGTCGATCTCGCGGCGCAATTCGTCTTTGGTTTCACTCCCCAATGGGATTAGCATAGTTGCGTCAGGCGACGAGTGTATGCGGATGAGAGTCAGTGCATCGTGGGTGTCCTTGGCGGTCCACGCCTTGGCGGTGTCTGACGCTTGCACGCGAATGTCTTTGACCTGGGAATCCGTCAGGACGTTGGCGGACTTCAACGCGCTTTCGATCGCGTTCATCTCGAGCCGCTGGGCCAGAACAAAGCGCAGCAGCAACTTCCAGTCTTCGGTGGTGATGCTGTTGTCCACGATGGCTCTATGGTATCCGATGGGCTCGGTGCCGGTTTTCGCACAGATCGGAGTCCCCGGATGGTCACGCTCGATATCACCGCAATGAACGAGCGCGGTGAATTCGTTGGCGATTTGCGCGGCGACGAACTTCAGGTATATGACAATGGCCGCCGTCAGAAGATTGCGCTGTTTCTCGCGGGTGAAAAGAAGGTCGAGCGGCAAAGCGAGTTGATGCCGCGGGAGTATTCGAATCGAACCGTCGCCCCGTTTCCGCATGCCGTGGTCATCCTGCTCGATCAACTGCAAAGTAAGACCGAACTCAAAAGCGACGAATGGAATCGGATTTTGGGCGCAGTGAGCCGGGAGCAAGCGCCGAATCGCTTGTACTTTTACGCGCTCACCAAGACCGGCCTACTCTACCCGCTGCACGGCCTGCCCGATTCGTGGGTGGACGAAGCGCCGCGTGAGGAGCCATGGGCGAAAGATCTTCCGGCTCTGTTCGAAGACATGCGCGACTTGTATCGCGCCGAGCCGACGAAGTCCGACCCAGACTTGCTGCAGAAGCGCAAGAATGATATGGGTCGAAAGGCGGCGCCGGGATGGGCGCTCGACGAACTGGCAACGCGACTGGCAGCCGTTCCAGGCGGCAGAAGCATCGTCTGGGTAGGACCGCCCGCGGCGGGTAAGCCGACGCTCGAAGGCGCCACGCCCTTGAATCGCATCCCGGTCTACCGTGTGGGCCAACCGCACGATGCGGCACTCGCCTCGGCAACGCACCCTTGGGTGAAGGGTGAGATTCCTCCCAGCGGCAATATCGAAAAGACTATTGCCCGCGCACTGGTGGACGTGGATCGCCGCTATCGCATCGGGTACTTCCCGGCGGACAATAACTGGGACGGCAGGTATCATCAGCTTCGGGTGACGTCGAGCCGCTCGAATGTGGCGATTCAGGTGAAGCCGGGATACGACGCCGTGAAGCCTGTGGATGTCGCTGACGACCGCCGTCAAGCTATCCCGGACCTGGTTCCCTTCAGCGCGTTCGATTCCTCAGCGATCGGTCTGCGCGCGAACATCGGGAGCCGGGGATCGGCGGTGAGCCTCGACATACGGATCGATGCGCCGGAGCCTATCGGAAAACTGGCGATTCAGCCATTGATCTACACTACCGATGACCGGGTAGAGGTCTTACAGGAGCCCATGCTCATCGGCCGGAAGAACGCGGTGACGCTCGCCGTAAAGCTGGGCGCAAGCGCCGGCAGGATCCGCCTGGTGGTGCTGGATCTGAGCTCGGATACCTTCGGAACGATGACCGTGCCGATTCAAACGCCATGAAATCCGCCTTTCTACTTTTGGCAGCCACGCCTGCGATGTGGGCGCAGACCAGTGTGTCGGACGCGGTTCTGGAACGCGCCCGAGATCGCATCCTGGAAGCCATACACAGCCTGCCGAAATACACCTGCACGCAAACGGTGGACCGGGTCTACCTGGCGCCTGCTCAGGCCGGTATGAGCCGGGGCGGGTGCGACCAGATTGTCGCCAACCGGCAGAACGGAACCGCGCACGTAGAACAGCAGGAGACCGACCGCCTGCGCCTGGACGTGGAGGTGGCGGACGAGGGCTTCGAGATTTACTCGTGGCCTGGGGAGACCCGCATCTCCACCGAGCGAGTTCAGGATCTGGTGGGGGAAGGCTCCATGAGCACAGGCCCGTTCGGACCGTTCCTGATCGATATCTTCGACAATCATGGTGTGGACTTTTGTGGGCGAGGGCGAGAAGCAGATGGACGGGCGAAGCCTGCAGCAGTATCGCTTCTACGTGCCGGAGAAACTGAGTCGCTATCGCGTGCAGGCGGCGGGCAGCTATGCGAGTGGCGCCGTACGAGGGCCGTTTCTGGCTGGACCCGGCGTCGGGGGAACTGGCCCGGCTGACGGTGCGGATCGGCGAGCTATCGCGCAGCACGGGGACCTGCGAAGCCACCACAACGGTGGATTTCGCGCGCTCACACATTGGCGCAGGCGAGTATCTGCTGCCGCGGAAGAGCCTGCTGCCGGACCCGAAGGTAGCCGTCACGATGACTACTCCGGAGACGCGAATAATACGCTGGCGCGAGCCGCCGCGTTCTTATTCCTATGCGTCAGATTGTGCGCCGTGACGCCGGCGAGCAGAGCAACGCGACTACCTATGCGAACTGCCACGAATTTCATGGAGACGTGACGGTTCACTATGACGACATTGGGCCAGAGGATGGAGCCAGCGCAGCAACTGCAAAGCCGGCGCGTGTGGGCGCCGTGCCGCCGGGCCTGCCGGTGAACATTGCGCTGGAGACCCAGTTGAATACCGATACAGCGGCGGCGGGCGATCGGATTCTGGGCAAGCTCCTCCAGCCGATTGTGGAGAAGCGGAGCAAACGAACCATCGCGCCGGCTGGCGCGGCGGTGCGCGGCAGGATCACGCACCTGATGCATCACACCCAGAGCCAACAGTATTTCGCCATTTCGATTGTGTGGGAAGGCCTGGAGGCGGACGGCAAATGGCTGCCCTTCGCTGCCCTGCTGGATCGTCCAGCCACGGTGTTGGAATCGAAGGGCGCCAGGCAGGAACTTGGATGGAATTGGAAAGTGCACGTAGAAGCGCGCCGCGCCTTCCCAAAGGGCAGCACCTTCGCCTTCGAGACCTCGACGTCCACGTACGTGATACCGCGCGGATATACGACCGCATGGATTACGGCCGTCCCACAAGCGGACAGCGGGGCTCATTAGCACTCCTCTATTTCAACGAGTTAACACGGGCAGCGAATTGCATCTTGTGCTTGGATGCTGCTGCAAGAGTTTCGCCATGGCGTCCGCGCCTTGCTTCGAGTTCCCAGCCTGACGGCGATTTCGGTGATCACGGTAGCGCTTGGTGTGGGGGCAGGCACTTCCCTTTTCAGCGTGGTGAAAGCGGTGTTGCTCAATCCGCTGCCCTATCCCGAGCCGCAACGGCTGGCCTGGATCGCGGAGGTGAACGATCATGGCCGGCAGACGCAGGTGGCTTATCGCAATTTCATGGACTGGCGCGAGCAAAACCACAGCCTGGAAGGCATCGCCGCCTTTTATCACTTCGAGGCCGCGGTAACGGGCGGCGTGGCGCCGCTGCGGACCACTATGGGCGTGGTGGACCAGGATTTCTTTTCGGTGATTGGCGCAAACGCCGGCATGGGGCGCACCTTTACCGCGGCGGAGCAGGTGATGGGCGCGCCGCACGTGGCGGTGATCGGTTACGGATTGTGGCAGCGCGCTTTCGGCGGCGATCCGGCAGCCATTGGCCGCACCTTGCGCGTGGGCAATATTGCTCCCACCATCATCGGGATCATGCCGCGCGGCTTCTCGTGTCCCGAAAAAGTAGAGATGTGGCTGCCGATCACTTCGTTCGGCGACCCCGGGTACACGGTTCGCACTGGCCACAACTGGCGCGCGGTGGGACGGCTCAAGAGCGGCGTTTCCATGGAGCAGGCGCAGAGCGATATCAGCACAATTGAGCGTCGGATCAAGAAGGAGCATCCGGGCGCCTTCCAATCGAAGGATGCGGCGGTGGTTCCGTTGCAAGAGCACATTGTGGGCGAGGTGCGGCCGGCGCTTCTGACGCTCTTCGGCGCGGTGGGCTTCCTGCTGTTGATTGTTTGCGTGAACGTAGCCAACCTGCTGCTGGTGCGGGTGACGGCGCGGTCACGCGAACTGGCGGTGCGGACGGCGCTGGGCGCGGGACGCCGCCATCTGATCCGCCAGATGCTGAGCGAAAGCCTGCTGCTGGCGGTGGCGGGGGGAGCGGCGGGTTTGGTGCTGGCCGGATGGTCGATGGAACTGCTGCGGGTGCTGCTGCCGGCGGAGATTCCGCGGGTGGGCGACATCCGCATCGATGGCGTTGTCGTAGTGTTCGCGCTGGCGGTTTCGGCGGCGGCGGGACTGCTGTTCGGATTTTTGCCGGCGTGGCGCGCCTGCGCGATGAACGTGAGCGAGGCTCTGAAATCGGGCTCGCGATCGGCAACGGCGGGACGCCAGTCGCACCGCACGCAGGGGGCGCTGGTGATCTCGGAAGTCTGCCTCTCGCTGGTGCTGGTGGCGGGCGCGGGTTTGCTGGCGCGCAGCTTCTGGCACCTGCGGTCGGTGGATCCGGGCTTCCGCACCGATCACGTGCTGGTGGTGGACGCATCGTTCCCGAGCGAGAAGGACGCTTCGCGAGTGATTCCGAAATACCGCGACTTGCTGGAGCGGGTGCGCGCGATTCCGGGAGTGGTGGAGGCCAGCACCACCCGCAATCTGCCGGTGGGCGGCATGACGGGCGACGGCCACTTCGTGATTGAAGGCAGAATCGCGACGTCGGGCAATAATGACGCGGACTATGTGATGGTGAGCCCGGGCTACTTGAAGACGATGCGGATTCCGTTGCTGCGGGGCCGCGATTTCACGGACCGGGATTCGGAAAACAGCCAACGCGTGGCGATCATTTCGCAGGATATGGCGCGCGTGTACTTTCCGGGCTCAGACCCCATCGGCCAGCACTTGTGGTTCGACAGCTTCAGCCCCAAGGAGAATTGGCTGACGATCGTCGGAATCTGCGGCGACGTCCGGCAGTTCAGCGTGACGCAGAAGGCGACCGAGCCGCAGGCATATGTTTTGTACACGCAGCAGACGCTGGCGGGGATGTTGTCCGGGGGCACGCTGATGGTGCACACGCAAACCGACCCGGGCAGCGTGGGAGGAGCGGTGCGCAATGCGGTGCGCGCGGTGAATCCGGAATCGGCGCCGACCACGCAGACGATGGAATCGGTGATGGCCGAGTCCTTGGCGCGGCAACGCTTCCAGATGGAGATTCTGGGAAGCTTTGCGGTGCTGGCGCTAGTGCTGGCGGCGGTGGGGTTGTACGGCGTCATGTCGTATATGGTGACGGCGAACCGGTCGCAGATCGGAATTCGATTGGCGCTGGGGGCGTCGCCGGCCACAGTGTTTCGCATGATCACCACGCGGGCGCTGGTTCTGGCGAGTGTGGGCGCGGCGTTGGGTCTGGTGGGGTGCCTGGCGGTGCGGAAGGTGCTGGTGGCGATGCTGTATGGGATTGGGCCGAACGATCCGCTGACCATCGCGGGAGCGGTGGGAGTGCTGCTGTTGGTGACGGTGGCGGCGGCGTACTTCCCGTCGCGACGGGCGATGCGGACAGATCCGATGGTGGCTTTGCGGGAAGAGTAGGTGGGGGTTGGCGAGTACCCTGCGCCTGGAAATGCAGCGACCTCAGCTCACCGCTTTCTTCACGAGCGCGCCGATCCTTTTCTCATCGATGGCGGTCAACTCCTTCAGGGCGAAGGCGACCGGCCACGAGGTTCCTTCGTCGAGGTTGGCTTTGTCGCTAAAGCCGAGCATCGCGTATCTCGCCTTGAATTTGTGCCCGCCTTGGAAGAAGCAGACGACGTTTCCGTCCTTGGCGTATGCGGGCATGCCGTACCAAGTTCGTGGCGAAAGGATTGGAGCCGTGGCTTTGATGATGGAATGGAGGCGCTCGGCCATGGCGCGATCGGGTTCCGGCATCTCGGCAATCTTCGCGAGCACTTCAGCTTCGCCATCCACATTCTTCGCGCGCGAGCCTCGGCGCGCTTCCGCCTTTAGCTCCTGGGCGCGCTCCTTCATTGCGGCGCGTTCCTCTTCCGTGAATCCCTGACTGCGCGGACTTTTCTTCGGTCTCCTTGAGCTTCCCGATGCAATTCCGACGTCGAGCAAACCCATAATAGCCTCAAGGCACCGACTCCCTTACGGTCGCGGCTCGGATCGGATCGGAGCCGGGCGCGTCAAAAGCGGTTTCCCCATAACTGCCAGTTGGCAAGACATGATACTACTACATCCAACAGGACCACGGGAGCGGGGCCGCGTCGCTTTCGTGCTTCCCTTGAGAGCAGTAGGAAATGGTCGGGGGCTGCATCTAACAGGATGTGCGAGGGGGGCGGCGGCACGGAGCTCCGGTAGCGATCGGGAAACAGGAAGTCGCTGTTTGGGTGGGCTCTCACTATGTCGGCGAATTCTGCCGGGGTTTGCGCCATGATCAGGGTTCCGATGGGCGCATCGGAATCGAGGCCCCATTCGCGCAGGCGCTGGCGGAAGACCGGGGTCCATTGGTCGAGGTGATTGAACTGCGGCGCCGTTAGAACGATTCCCATCTGTGCGAATCCCATGGCGTACGGTCCTTCGGCGGGCGGTGCGCCTTCCAGCGCGTAACGCAGGCGCGGCAGCGGCAGGACGGTGGCATAGAGGTCGTCATCCATCCCGGCGATGATCAGTTCGTTGGCCCGCTCCTGCTGGCAGTAAGTGGACACGATGGGTGCCACCGGTTGCACGGTGCCGTGGGCGAAGGACATGCCCCAGGGTGTCGCGGGCATCATCGCCTTCCAGACGAGCATTCCGCCGGCCATCAGGAGAAGCCACCACTGTGGCTTGGTCTGGGAAACCGGGCCGTACGACGTCGCCAGAATCGCCAGCATGGGAATGAGCGGCAGCAGATACGACGCGTTGCGATATTGCCAGCCGAAGATCGAGAGCAGCACCACGGCGGCCCAGCATGCCAGCAGCGTGGCTGCGGCCGAGCGCTTCCACAACGCGCTGGCGAAGGCCGGGATGGCGACCAGCGCTGCCGCTACCAGGACCGGGTCGAGCAGGACCAGGCGGGAGAGATAGAAGAACAGGTGGGAATCGGCGCTGGTCTGCGGCGGCGCGGCGCCTCCGTAGCCCAGGATCTCGACTCCGATGTGCTCGGTGAAGAACCAGCGGCGATGGACCAGAAACTGGTAGATGTACCAGGGAGACGCCAGCGCTGCGGACAATGCGCCCGCCAGGCAGACTCGCCAGAAGGCCGGTTTGTAGCGGGGCGGCGCGGCCAGCCAGTAGAGCCCGAGGACCATCAGCGGCAGCACGCCGGCCACACTCTTGGTGAGGATGGCGCCGGCCACAGCCGCGGCGAAGCCCCACAGTCCGGCCTTCGATTCCAGCCAGGGGTCGGAGTAGAGGCAGTAGAGGGCGGCGATAAAGAAGGCGACCAGCAATCCATCGGTCATACTGAGGGACGCGAGGACGTGCCAGAGATGGCTGGACGCCAGCAGCGCCGGCCGCGCATACGCCGGCCTGCCACGATCGCAATTCGGCCACCCAAAGGAAGATGAGTCCGAGGGCCAGGCTGCAGGCCAGTGCTACGGGAAAGCGCAGGGTGAGGCGGGCGACTCCTGCGATGCGCGCCGAAAATCCGGCGGCCCATGGCAGCAGTGGCGGCTTGTAGAGCGCGAACCGGCCCATGAACATCGGAGTGAGCCACTGGCCATTTCGAGCCATATATATGGCGCTATGGGCGTATAGGGCTTCATCCTGCGCGGTGATTTTGCCGATGGGATCGACATAGTCGCCGGCCATGCCCACGCGGGCCGCGCGTATCAGCAGGCAGGCCAGCGCCAGCACGGCAACGGCGCAGAAGGCCCGTTTCATGCAAACAAGACGATACCACGTGGAGCCCCAACCTCTT
Source organism: uncultured Solibacteraceae bacterium (assembly GCA_963815475.1). Lineage (GTDB taxonomy): Bacteria > Acidobacteriota > Terriglobia > Bryobacterales > Bryobacteraceae > Sulfopaludibacter. Next base: position 1,000,100 of record CAWFHD010000003.1, read on the forward strand.
GTAACCGGAAGGCGCACTCGGCTAGTCTATTCATAGTTACGAACGTGCCTCGGGAAAAACTCAAACTAGCCGGCAGAGCCGCACGGGTGTTGTGTCCCCTGGCGTTGCTATGTGCGGCGGCGCTGCCCGCTGACGCTCCTCTGGAACCGCTTTCCGTGTGCGAGGTGCTGCATGACCTGCCGGCCCACGAAGGCAAGAGCGTGACAGTATTCGGACGTTACTCCTTCCGCGCCACAGGGCGATGGCTTGGGGAGCAGGCTTGTGCGCCGCCGGTGGATGGGCCGGCGCAGTTCTCGTTAGTGGAAGACGCCAACGGAGCCCCGCGCCCGCCCGCCGATTTCGAAATCGACGGCGCCGCCGTGCGGCACAAGTTCACCGACATGGTGAAGCGCACCTCGCTAGGCAAGTTTCGCTTCGGCACGCCGGATTACGACCGCTGGGCGGTGATCTACGGCCGGGTGGAGCAGCGCAAGGGCGACGACGCGAAGAAGGCGTTGGCGAATCTGGTGATCCGGGGAAGTGGCGTGATCGTTTACGTCTCGCCGGAAGAGTGACTGCGTCAAAGGTGCTTGAACAGTTCGATCACCAGGAATACGGGGATCGCCACGCTGGCCAGAAGCAGCAGGGCGGTGAGCAATAGGAACATCCAGTCGTTGGTGCGGTGCCGTCGTGAGCTCGGTTCGGCGACGTGTCTTTTCAGAAGCTGGTAGTTTCGCCGGTTGGCCTTGAACACCGTGTCGAAGATGGCGCCGACGAAGGGCAGGGAACCTCCGGCGGTTTCGATGCCCACGTTCACCACCATGCGTGTCAGAGTCACGCGCGGTATCCCCAATTGGACAGCCCGCGTCACGATATATAAGGAAAATAGCGCGTCGATGAGGTCGCCAATTCCGGGGATGAGCCCGATGATGCCGCCCAGGCCGTAACGGAAGCCGCCGGGCAGCGCGAAGTTGTAATCCAGCCATCGTGCGACTGCCTCCACGTCTGCGATTCTCGGATCCACCACCTCCGGTGTCACTGCGCCGGATTTGTACGGGAGGCGGCGGGAATCGGGGCCTATGGACTTCTGCATACGCGACTCTGCATTAGACAGCACGTGGTTTACCAGAGCGCGAAGTACGCTGCCGCACGTGGCCCGGCGGTTGCTGAAGGGTTGGCAGGGCGGTGAGAGATGGAATGGACACCGGGGGGCGTAAGCGGCGACATTGAAGACCGGCGGAGTCAGGGTGGCGGCGGTGGAGGATTCGGATTCGGGGGCGGTGGCTTCGGCGGGATGCATCTGGGCATCGGCGGAGTTCTTGTCCTGTTGGTTTTGAGCTTCATCTTTAAGGTGAATCTGCTATCTCTGTTCAGCGGCGGCGCTCCAGTGCCGGCCAGACCCGCTTATTCGGGCGACGCGGATCGCACGGTCGATAGCGATCGCGAGGTGCAGTTCGTCTCGTTTGTGCTGGACGATGTGCAGAACACGTGGACGCGCGTCTTGCAGCCGACCGTCACACCTTATCGTCATACCAAGCTGGTGCTGTTTCGGGACTACACTCAATCGGGCTGTGGCCTGGCGCAATCGGCGACGGGTCCGTTTTACTGTCCGCAAGATGAAAAGGTCTATATCGATCTCGGCTTCTTCGATGAACTGACCAGCCGCTTCGGAGCTCCCGGCGAATTTGCGCAAGCGTACGTGCTGGCACATGAAATCGGCCATCACGTGCAGAAGTTGCTCGGCATTGAGCAGCAGGTCCGCCGATTGCAGCAGGAAGATCCGTCGCAGGCCGATCCTCTTTCGGTGAAACTGGAGCTTCAGGCCGATTGCTTGGCCGGAGTTTGGGGCAATTCCACGGCGGAACGGAAGCTGGTGGACCAGGCCGATATCGATGCCGGGTTGGCGGCAGCGGCGGCAGTGGGGGACGACCGACTGCAGCGCATGGCGACCGGCCATGTGAGCCCGGAGACCTTTACTCACGGCTCATCGGCGCAAAGGCAGGCGGCATTCCGCCGCGGGCTCAACTCGGGCGAACTGTCGGCGTGCGTGGCGACGGGGCAGTAGGTTACCGGAAGAGCTTCTCCAGTTTGGGCAGGGCGTCTTCGAGGCGCTGCGGTTCGTTGAGCACTCCCGCGAAGAGATCGCCTTTCTGGCGGAATCGGGCGAGCGCATTGGCGATGGTGAACTGGCTGGGGTGCAGGCCGCGCTTCACTTCGCTCCATTCGAGCGGCGTGGCCACGGGCGCTCCGGGATAGGCGCGCAGCACATAGGGCGCCGCGATGGTCTTGGATTTTCCAATCTGCAGATAGTCGAAATAGACGCGGTTCTTTTCCCGCTTGGAGACGGAGCGCGGCGTGGTGAACATCTGCGGCTTCTGGTGGTGCAGCAGACGCGCGATCACTTCGGCGTAGGTGCGAGCTTCTTCGTAGGTGTAGACCGGCTCGATCGGAATGTAGATGTGCATGCCATCGCCGCCGGTGGTTTTGGGATAGCCGGTGAGCCCGATCTGGTCGAGCACCTGCTTCACTAAGAGGGCCGCCTCCACGATCATGTCGAAGGGGCACTCCTGCGGGTCGAGATCGATCAGCACGAAATCGGGATTCTCCAGTTGTCCGGAGCGGCTCATCCACGGATTGTGGTCGATGCAGCCCAGGTTCACCAGGTAGAGGAGGCTGGCACGGTCTTCGGCGAAGCAGTACTTGATGGGCGCGTGGTTGTGATCGGAATCGATGAGCTCGGTGCGTAGCCATGGTGCCAGGCCTTCGCGCACATTTTTCTGGAAGAAATACTCCTGCTGGATGCCGTTGGGATAGCGCTTCAAAGAGAGCGGCCGATCCTTGAGATGCGGAAGGATCAGGCTGGCGACACCATCGTAGTAGTTGAGCACGTCGCGCTTGGTGACACCGTCGGCGGGGTAGTAGAGCTTATCGAGATGGGTGAACTTGAGGCGGCGGCCATCCATCTCCATCGCCGCTTCCTTGGCGTCCGGTGCGAGGAGCGCGGGCGCGGACTCGGACTTGGCCTCAGGCTCGGGCTCGTTTTCGGACTCGGGCTCGTCGGCAGCGCCGGGAGTTTCGCGGACCACTTCCTTGGGGTTGCGATCGTCGCGCATGCCTACAAACACAGGCGCGCGGAGGCGATTGTCCTGGGTCCAGATAGCGTACTTCACCTGGCAGACGAGCTCCGGTTTGACCCACGTCATTCCGCGATCCGGCTTGGGGCGATCATCGAAGGGACAGGTCTTAGTGATGAGAGGCGACAGCTTGGCATACAAGCTGGCAAGTAATTTCTGATTGAAGCCAGTGCCGACGTTTCCCACCCAGCGCAGCTTCTTGCCGTCGTATACGCCGAGCACGAGCGCGCCGAAATGGGACCGGTCGCCTTGCGGCTCGGTGAAGCCTCCGACCACGAACTCCTGCTCGTTGACGATTTTGATTTTGAGCCAGTCGCTGCTGCGGCGCGATTCGTAGCGGCTGCCGGCGCGTTTGGCCAGCAGGCCTTCGAGGCCGGTTGCGCGCGCCGCTTCCAGCATCTCTTCGCCGGCGCCGGGGAACGATTCGGAAATGCGCACCGAACCGCCGGGCGTCAGCACCTGATGCAACAGTTCCTTGCGCTGGCTCAAGGGCACGTTACGCAGGTCGTAACCATCCAGATAGAGCAGGTCGAAGACGTAGTAGACCACTGGGGTGGAGCGTACCAGGTGAGCGACCGTATTGGGGTCGGTATTGGCGATGCGGGGTTGAATGAGGTGGAATTGCGAGACGCCCTTATCATCGAGCACGGCGATTTCGCCATCGAGCACCACCTGTTCCCCGGCCAGTTGATGGTGAATAGTGGAGAGCTCCGGATATTGGCGCTCGCAGCGATGGCCGGTGCGCGATTGCAGCCGCACCTCTTCGTGGTCGACGAAGGCGATGGCGCGCACGCCATCCCACTTCACTTCGAAGAGCCAGTCCTCACCGCGCGGCGGACGTTCGGCGATGGCGGCCTTCATAGGATCGATGTCGGCGGGCATGGGCGCCTGGCGCGCGCCCTTGAGGTCGGCTAGGCCGATTTTCGCGGTTTTTTTTTAGCCGGCTTGGCCTCGGTGGCAGTGGTCGCCGCCTTGGCGGTTCGCTTGGCGGGGCGATCGCTGGCCCAGACGCGGTCGGAGGCTCCCGCGGATTTGCGCTTAGCCTGGCGCGCCGGCAGATTGCGCGCGATCTCTTCCTGGCTGCGGCCGCTCAGGACGCTGTGGGCGTGAGCCTCCACGTCCCAACCTTCCTGGGCAAAGTCGTCGCGCTTCTTGATGATGAGCCACTCATTGCCCTTGCCGCGGCCCTTCATCTGGACCAACGCGAAATCGCCCTGCAATTTCTCGCCGTGCAGCCGGAACTTGAGATCGCCGCGCTGGATCTGGGCTTCGCCGGCGACATCGCCGAGGAGTTCGAACGTGCCGCGATCCCAGAGCATTACGCTGCCGGCTCCATAGTTGCCGGCAGGGATATTGCCCTCGAAGCTGCCGTACTCCACGGGGTGATCCTCCACGTGCGCGGCGAAGTGCTTGGCCGTGGGATCGAGCGTGGGGCCTTTGGGAACTGCCCACGACTTCAGGACGCCATCGATCTCAAGGCGGAAATCGTAATGCAGGCGGGTGGCATCGTGCCGTTGCACACAAAAATAGTTGGACCCCGCCGTGGTTTTGGCCTTCGACGGAGCGGGCTCCGGGGTTTTCTCGAACCTGCGTTTGGCGGCGTATTCTTCGAGAGGCATAAATCCCTTTACATCCTAACATTTACATCCAATTGGGCTTTGTAGTATGTTGAAGTCCGCAGTGTACCAATGAAAAAATGGTGTCTGACACCATTTTCGCGGGGGAGCGTTTTATGGCATCGAGCGTTTGGAAGGGGCATCTCACCTTTGGCCTCGTCTCATTTCCAGTCCGGCTTTTTAGCGCGGCGCGCAGCGAAACCGTCAGCTTCAATTTGCTGCACAAAGAAGACCACTCGCGCATCAAGCAGGTGACGTATTGTCAGGCTGAAGACAAACCGATCTCTCGTAGCGACACCGTCAAAGGCTACGAGTATGAGAAGGACCACTACGTGGTGATCGAGGACGAGGACATCAAGAAGGTTGCGCCCAAGACTGCCAAGGTAATGGAGATTCTGGAATTCGTGAAGTCCGAGCAGGTGGACCCCATCTACCTGGAGAGCTCCTATTACGTGGCGCCGGATGAAGGCGGTGAAAAGCCGTACGCGCTGCTGTTCCAGGCTCTCCGCGAATCCGCTTACTATGCGCTGGCAAAGGTGGCGATGCACAATCGTGAGCACATCATCGTGCTGCGTCCCGGCGCCAAGGGTATCCTGTCGCACACTATGTATTACCAGGACGAGATCCGCCAAGTGGACGAGTTCCGCACCGACACCAGCCTGGTGAAGGACAAGGAACTGGCCATGGCGAAAATGCTGATCTCATCGCTGGAGGCCGATTTCGAGCCGCAGAAATACCATGATGAGTACCGCGATAATTTGAACAAGATGATCGAGGCGAAGATCGAGGGCAAGAAGGTAGTGGCGACTCCGGAGCAGCACGTCGCGCCCGTGATCGACATCATGGAGGCTCTGAAGAAGAGTCTGGCGGAGAAACGGAAGCCTGCGCAGGCGGCGACGGTGAGCGCGGTGGCGGAGGAAGAGGCGGCTCCGGTAGCGGAGGCGGAAGCAGAGGCTCCCAAGAAACGGGTTCGCAAGAGCAAGGTTGGATGACACCAACCTATGTGTACTGCGTCGAATATTTGATGATTATTCGTGGGGCAGGCTTCAGCCTGCAACGGACTTTAGTCCGTCCAGACTGTCGTCGGGTGCTCGGAATTGGCGGGCTGAAGCCCACCGCAGGCTCAAGCCTGCCCCACGATGAGATTCTCTTACACTAGTCAGTGCTACTCCCTAGACAGGCTGCGTTTGTGGAAGAGCCAGACGGCCAGGAGGAAGCAGACCAGGGCGTAGTCGAGCCCGTAGGCCAAGGCTGTCAGGTGATCGGCGAAGGGCGCGACTTTTAGCGTCGACCTGGTGATGGTCAGGAAGCGGATCTCCGAGAGCAGGGCGGTAGAGGGCAGGGCGTGGAAGATCGCGGTGCGCAGCCAATCGGGCAGCCATGTAGGCGGCGCGGAGGCGGGCGAGACGATCTGGGCCGCGATGGAAATCACCAGCACCAAGCCGAAGGCGATGATTGGATGCATCACCGCCACCAGGAAGAGGGCAATGGCGCTGAAGATGGCATAACGCACCATCGGGTAGACGATCAGCAGCCAGGGTGAGGCGTGAATGCTGGCGCCGCCGATGGCAGCCATCAGGTAATTCAGTCCAAGCATGGCGATTACGTAAACCAGCATCAGCAACTGCGTGCCGAGGTACTTGCCGAGCAGGAATTCCCAGCGATGGACGGGCCGCGCCATCACAGCGAGAATGGTTCCCGATTTCATTTCGCCGGCTACCGCATCGGCGGCGGCCCACGCGGCCAGTAGACTGCCGAACCCGCTCACCAGTCCCATGATGGCGCCGATGAGCGGCAGCACGATGGCCTGCATCTGTTCCTGCGACTGGCCGGCGCGCGCGCCGCGAGCCAGCAGCAGCGGCGTCATCATCAACAGCAGCACGCAAACGAAACCGGCCAGGAACAGGATGATTACTTTGTTGCGCAGCAGCGCGTGGAAAGTGTTCCAGGCAACGGCGCGGACCTTTCCGTTCATGCTACTGCCTCCTTCTTGTCCACGGTCTTGAGGAACAACTCTTCGAGTGTGCTGCGGACCGGAATCATGCTGACCACATCGCCGCCGCCTGCCCACAATCCTTCCACCACTTCGCGCTTCATGGAGGCCACGATGTTGAGGCGGACGCCGTAAGGTCCACGGTCGAAGGTGGCGCCGCGCTGCGCCCAAGCCTGTTCTAGTTCGGCGGGCACGCGATCGGCGATGATATCGATGCGGTCGCCGCCGGCCAGCATCTCGTTGAGCCTGCCGGTGCGGACCACTTTGCCGCGATCGATGATGATGACGCGATCGCAGATCTGCTCCACTTCGGGCAGAATGTGCGAACTGAGGAAGACGGTCTTGCCTTCCGATTTGAGAGAGGCGAGCACCTGCAGCACTTCGCGGCGGCCGGCGGGATCGAGCCCCGATGTGGGTTCGTCCAGAATCACGAGGTCCGGATTGCAAAGCAGCGCCTGCGCGATGCCGAGACGTTGCACCATGCCGCGCGAGTACTTGCCGATCTTCAACTTCTCGTAGCCGTTCAGTTTCACTTTGGCGAGCAGGTCGGCGATTCGCGCATCGCCGCCGGAGGAGCCTTCCCCGGCCAGCGCGCGGTGCATGCGCAGAAGCTTGGGGCCGGTGAGGTATCGGTAGAAGGCGAAATTCTCGGGCAGGAAGCCGATGTGCTGTTTGGCGCGGACGTCGCCGGGCTCATAGCCCAGCACGCGAATGGATCCCGAATTGGCGAAGTGAAATCCCATGAGGATGCCGATACTGGTGGACTTGCCTGCGCCGTTGGGGCCGAGAAAAGCGCAGACTTCACCGGTGTTCACTTCGAAGGAGACGTCGGAAAGGGCCTCCACGCGCTCATCGCTGAAGATGCGCTGGTAGGTCTTGGTGATGTTGTGAAATTCAATTGCCGTGCCGGACACGAAAGCCTCCTTGGAACGGCATGGCGAAATCGCGAAGGCCGAGACGCTGTGCCACGATCATCTCTTCTCCGGGAGCGTAGCCGGCTTTGGCGTACTCCACCTTGCCGTCCGCGCCGACCAGGAACAGCGTGGGTATGCTCTCCACCTGAAAGGCGTCGACGGCCTTCATACCCCGATCGAGCAGCACCGGATAGGGCACGTTCATGCTGGATGCGAAGGCCGAGGCAGCCGCAGGATCTTCGTCTACGCTGATGGCGAGCAGTTCGAAATTCGAATCGGGCTTGTGGGCCGCGGCATAGAGGCGATTGAGCGCGGGGATCTCGGAGCGGCAAGGGCCGCACCAACTTGCCCAGAAGGTGACCAGCAGGTTCTTGCCGCGATAGTCAGCCAGGGACACGTTATGGCCGTCTAGCGCGGGAAGCGAGAAATCGGGCGCAGCTTTACCGGTGAGCGCGGGAGTGCGGACACCGGTGAGCGTGACGGTCTCGAGGGACTTCGCCCGGCGGTCGATCCAGACGGTAAAGACCGCCAACAGCACTACGGCCACCGCAGCGGCGGCCGAAAGGTGTGTTTTCATGTTTCCCCTAGTTAAACACAATATGAGGTAAGGAGAGCGGCGGCGAAAACAGACTACGGAAGAGACAGGGTCGAAAAACCGGTCGGGCTTCGCTCGGATTGACAGGCGGAAGCACCTGCCCCACCTATAACATCGAGTTGCGCTACCCGGATGTAATTCCACCACCTCGCACGGGGGCTGTCGAGCGAACACGGAAAATGCCATCGGCGGTCCTTCGCCCGCTTCCCCTTCAGCGCTAATCAACAGACACGGCGCCGCGTTAATCCACGTTTCGGGAAATAGGTTGCCGGATTCCTCGGCAGCCCCTCGATGGTTTGATGGCAGGCGCCTTCTAACCGACCGCCACCACTAACCTAAGTAAACTTAGTTTCACTATCACCGAGTACTTCTCAACCTTGAGATAAAAAGTTACGAATATCATAATCAGTTTTCGGCCGTAGCAGGCAATCACCGGATGGCCCACGGCAATGTGTAGGAGGAAAGATAAAATGAGACACAAACAAGCTGCGCGATTGCCGTATTGCGCACTTACTCTAGTGTTGTCGCTGATTATGTTATCGACAGGCGCGCTGGCGCAGAGCGCCAAGAGCACTCTGTCGGGTGTTGTCAGTGACCCGGCCCGCACACCTATCGCCGGAACGGTGGTAGTGGTGACCGCCGCCGCCACGGGCATATCGCGCAGCGTGACCACGGACAAGTCAGGCAACTACGTGGTGTCCAATCTGGACCCAGGCGAGTACTTCCTGCGCGCAACCGCGGGTGGTTTTCCGGTCCGTGTGGTCGAGGCGATCGTCCTCAGCGTAGGTGGCACGACGGTTTTACCGGTCACGATGACGAACACCAACGAGCGAGAGGACGTAGTTACCTACGATGTGCCGCTGATCGAAAGCACGACGGGCGACCAAAGCCGAATTGTTCGGCGGCAGCAAGTAGACATGCTTCCCAACCGCGGGCGCAATTTCGTGGATTTCGTGAAACTCACGGGGGGCGCGGCCCAAGGGCGGGAGAATGTGGGCGGAGGTCCTTTTAAGGAGCCGGATATGGGCGTGGGCGCGTCGGCCGTGCCGCGATTGTCGTTCGGCGGCCAATCGGAATTGAATACCGTTCTTCAGGTGGACGGCGCCGAAAACACCCAAACCATGACGGGTCTACCGCGGGCCACGCCATCGCAGGAAGCGGCGGGCGAGTTTCGTGTCCTTTCCACCACGTACCTGCCGCAGTATGGCGGAGCCCTGGTAGGCTTTGTCAATATCGTGACTAAGTCCGGCGAGAATAATCTCCACGGCTCGGCCTACTATTTCGGGACCAACGATCTGCTGAATGCCCGGCCGGCGCTAAACACCGCTGCCGCCAGCGCGCTCAAACAACATCAGTACGGCGTAACCCTGGGCGGGCCGGTCAGGAAAGACAAGGCTTTCTTCTTCGCAAACTGGGAGGGACAACGCCGGGTCCAGTCCAACGCCGTGCCGCAGGTGGTGCAGAACAACCTGACCATGATCAACCAGGTTCGCACGCAGTATGGACTGTCACCGGAAACCAACGATCAGAAGCGCACCAGCGATTACGATCTGGCCATGTTCAAGTTGGATTACCAGATCAGCCAGTCGAACTCTGTCATGGCACGTTATAACTTTCAAACCGGAGAGGCGCTGCGCTTCCCTGGTCTGTTTGGGCGAGGCGCGCCAACTTCGAGCGCCGCGCGCAATACAGACTTGCAAGACCAGACACTGGTAGTCAGTCCAACATCTGTCCTCAATGCCTCCACGGTCAATGAGGCGCGTGTCCAATGGGCCCGTCGCACCTTTGACTATGCCCCGGTGGTCAGCGAACCAAACATGGAAATCTCCAACCTGATCGCCATGGGAAAGACGACGTCCGATCCGTCATATTATGGCGAGACACGCCGCCAGTTTACCGACAATCTGACGCATTCCTGGCGAGCGCACGAAATCAAGGCGGGGTTTGACTTCAGCAGCTTCGACGACCGTACGGTATATCCGTTGTTCTTCCCGGCACGCATCATCTTTCCCAACCTGACGGCCTTCAGCACCATGACACCGGCCGTATTCTGGTTCCCTACGCTGAAGGGCGCGGATTCGGCGCCACCAGCTGACATCACCTGGCATCAGACGGTGCCGGCGGCATGGCAAGGCGCCACCAACTGGCAGATGTCGCACAATGCGTACGGGTTTTTCCTGCAAGATGTCTGGACGCTGGGTAAGCTCAGCCTGACCTACGGCATTCGCAATGATTTTGAAACTTTCCCCGCCCAGTATCAATCCGGCACGGACTGGACTCATTTGCAGCCACGAGCAGGATTTGCATATAAGTTGGGCGCCAAGACCGTGGTGCGCGGCGGCTGGGGTATCTTCAACACCCGGCTGGCGAACAGCATCGCGCAGCTCTTCACTTCCACAGAGTTCAACAGCAAAGGAAATTTGCCTTCCGCGCAATTACTTTTCCCCAACGCTCTGCCGCTGCCCGGACTGTTCGACCAGAACACAATTACAGGGCCCGCGGCGCAGGCCGCGGCCATTGCGTTTCTGCGCACCGGCCAGTATCCGGCGCCCACCCGCAACGGCATGGCCAACACCCTGGATCGGAATATGCGGACACCGTTCGCCCGCAACGGCAGCGTTCAGATTGAGCACGAGTTCCACGGCCTGGTAATTTCCGTTGGCTATCTCTCGGTGGCGGCGCGCGACCTGATCGGTTTCGGAGCGAATTTGAATGCCGTGCAGACCTCGACCCTGGCCAGCGGCAAGCCTTTCTACGGAGCGCGCAAATACCCGGAGATGGGCGACTTCATCGCCGCGAGCAACTCCGGTGTATCGGACTATAACGGGGCTACTATAGAGATCTCCAGACGGTTTGCAAAGAGCTTCGGATTCCAGGCGAACTATACCTTCTCCAAGACCATTTCCAACGGAGATTCGATTGCCAATTTTGCCGATGACCCCGAATGGAACCCGGCATTGGAGTTTGGCGTTTCGCGGCAGCACGTTCCCCACCGCCTGACCTTGGGATGGATGGCTGACGTTCCCCGCCGGACTCCGCTGATTCATGACATACAGCTCAATTCGGTGGTGACCGTGCAAAGCGGTCGATTCAATACCGTGTTTGCAGGCAGCGATGCCAACGGCGACGGCAACCCCAACTCCGACCGGCCGGGCTATCTGGGTCGCAACACCATGCAGGGCCCTGGGACGGAGAGTGTCGACCTTCGCCTTTCACGCGTCTTTCGACTGGGCGAGCAACTACGCATGACATTTTCCGCCGATGCGTTCAACCTTCTGAATCACATGAATGTCACGGAGATCGGGACGTTGTGGGGCAACCCGAGCCTGTCGGTGGCCCCCAGCCCGCTCCTCGGCTTCGGCGCCCCTGTGGGCGTCTCAAACTCACGCGAAATCCAAGGCAGTCTTAAGCTGACCTTCTGACATTACAACGTGGAGGGCCGGTTCGGCCGAGGCGAGCCGGCCTTGCCAGCAGTCTGGATGTAGCAATGCGAGCGGCCATATGGAAGGTGGTTGCCATGAACCAATCGAAATACGCTCTGGTTATCGCAGCCTTGGGCCTGTTCGCCGGGAAGTGTCCAGGCCAGGAGAACGCCGAGGGAAATGCCAAGGGCGCAGCTTCCCAGGCGAGCGCCCCTGCCGACGCTACCGCCGACCGGATCTCGATTCCGCAAATGCCCATCAAGACCACGCTATGTGAGGTCTCGGCCGCGCCCGAACACTACCGGGGCAAGGTGGTGGAGATCCGGGCTGTCGTGCAGACGGGATACCAGACAAGCCTTCTCCGCGACGATAGCTGTTCCACTTTCATTTGGATTGAGGGGATCGATGTCGTGGGTGAGAGTCCCGATAATCAGGCGGCGAGTGCCGACGCGGTTACGGCGCTCAAAAAGGACCGTCAGTTCCAGAAGATGCTGGACTATCTCGACAAGAAATATAAGCCGAAGGGCGGGGCGGTGTGTAGCAGGTGCCCCCTATACAAGGTCACAGCCACCGTGGTCGGTCGGTTCGAGTACGTAGGCAAGATGGGTACGGACGCGCAAGAGGGGTTTGGTTACATGAAGAGCTACGACTCGCGGCTGATTCTCCTGGGTGTGTCGAATCCCGTGGCGGAAACTATTGACCGCTCCGCCGGCGAAAAGGCAAAATAGCCTACCGTCGGGGAGAGAATCTCCCTTAGTCCGCGCGCGAAACCACCATGGGATCGGCTCGCGACGCGTGCCGCGCCGGGACGTAAGCTGCAGCCAGGGAGATCATTCCCTCGCCGTCTAACTTCCCGCGGGCCGTCTTGCCAGGATGATCTGCCAATTGCCCACGAAGCAAGGCAGGGCCTGCGAATCGCTTTCTGCGGGCGATTTGTCTGCTTCCATGCGGAGCCATTCCCAAAAGCAGCACCCAAATATGCTACAAGTTCCGTAAGCGCCTTTATTTTTTCTGAGCCGGAAGCGAGGCGCGGTAGTGACTCAAAACTCGCCAGGAGGAATCCCATGATCGAGAACGCTGTGACGTTCGGGCGCGATCTCCGTTCCGCGGCCCGCTCGCTCGCCCGCTCGAAGGGGCTCACGCTTGCGGTGGTGCTCACTTTGGCATTGGGAATCGGCGCCAATGCCGCCATGTTCAGCCTGGTGCGCGGTGTTCTGCTGCGCCCTCTGGTGAACCGCGACGAGAGCCGCCTCATCTACATCCGGCAGAGCGCCGGCCGCGAGAACGCCGCATTCTCGGTTCCTGAAATTGGCGATATTGAGTCGCGCTCCAAAACCTTCAACGCATTCGGCGATTTTTCCACCGTCGGGTTCACCATGGTGGGTCTCGGCGAGCCGCGCTCGGTGCAGGCCGGCGTGGTGGGCGGCTCGTATTTCCAGGTGATGGGGCTGCGTCCGGTGCTCGGCCGGCTGCTTGACGCGCATGATGACGGCCCGCAGGCGCCGGGCGCCGTGGTGTTGACGCACCGCTTCTGGTCCACGGCGCTGAACGGCGACCCATCCGTGATTGGGAAAACCGTGCGTCTCGGGTCGTTTCTGGACACCCGCACGGCCACCGTGGTGGGGGTGTTGGAACCGTGCGTCCCCTATCCGCAGGACACCGAAATTATCGCCAACATCGTGACCAGCGCGCATCATCTTTCGGCGACCATGGTCACCGGCCGCAGACATCGCATGACCGAGCTGTTTGCGCGCCTGGCGCCGGGCAAGGACCTGCAAAGCGCGCGCGCCGAACTGGCTTCCATCTACGCGAGCATTAAGCGCGACAATTCCGAAGCGTATCCCGCCAAATCGGACTTCCGCATCAGCGCCACCCCGTTGCGCGACGAGCTCACTTCGGGCGCGCGCAACATCCTACTGGCACTCATGGCGGCGTCGCTGCTGGTATTCGTCATTGCCTGCTGCAATGTGGCGAACCTGGTGCTGGCGCGCACACTGCGCCGCGAAAACGAGCTCGGAGTCCGCGCTGCGTTGGGAGCAAGCCCCTCCGACTTGCGCCGTATTCTGCTGGCCGAAAGCCTGCTGCTGTGCGTCGGTGGCGCCGTCGCCGGCCTCCTGCTCGCCAAGCCGATGGTGGGGGTGCTGGCGCGCTACGCCTCGCGCTATTCCGTGCGCGCGCTCGATCTCACAGTGGACGCGAGCATGCTCTGGGTGGGCGCCGGGCTCGCCGTGATCGCGGCCTTGCTGCTGGCATTCGTTCCGCGGCTGCCCTCGCTGGGAAGCACTCAGGCCTTCGGTCTGGCTTCGGGAGGCGCGCGCATCACCCGCGCCGGCAATCGCAAGCTGAAGGCGTTCGCGGTGATTCAGATTGCCGCTTCGTTCGTGCTGGTGACCGCGTCCGCTGCCACCGTGAACACGCTGCTTGCTCTCGAAGGCGCCCGTACCGCGTTCGACACCCAACATGTGCTGGCGGTGGACGTGCCGGTGATGCGCGATGGTAAAGATCCCGGCGAGGTGGTCGAATACTACCGTGAGGCCGCCCGCCAGATTCGCCAACTACCCGGCGTGACCACGGTGGCAGTGGGTGAGGTGCCGTGGCACGATTCCAACGATTTTAGATTCGAATTCGCGCCCGATGGCCACGGGCCCGCGGCTGGCGAAGATCATCCGCGCGCCAACATTGAGGTAGTCACGCCCGGCTTCTTTGCGACCCTGGGGCTCCCGCTGGTGGAAGGGCGCGATTTTACCGACGCCGACCGCGACGGCGCCGAACCGGTAGCGGTGGTGAGCCAGACGCTGGCGGAACGCCTGTTTCCGGGTGGGAGCGCGCTCAATCATCATGTGCTGCTCACCGACCAGCTCCTGCAATTCGCCCCCATGAAACCGCAGCCGCGGCGCATTATCGGTGTCGTGCCCGATATCGACAATTCCAGCCTGCTGCCCCGGCCGATCATTGCCATCTACCATCCCTTCGACCAGGAGCGGTTCCTGGGCGGAGGCCATCTGCTGATTCACACTCGCGCCGACCCGTACTCGCTGGTGCAGCCGGTGACGCGCATCATCCATAGACTCTCGACGGACCAGCCGGTGGAACACGCCAAGACGCTCGCCGACATCCGCACCGAAGTGCTGTCGCCCGAAAAGCTGAACGTCGCGGTGTCCGGCGTGTTCGCCGGGGTGGCACTGCTGATAGCAGTGGTGGGGGTGGCGGGCGTGCTGGCGTTTTCGGTCAGCGGACGCACGCGCGAGTTCGGCATCCGGTTAGCGGTGGGCTCGGCGCCGCGCGGTCTGCTGCTGCGCGTGATCGCGGAAGGCGCCGCGATGGCGCTTGCTGGGCTGGCCGCGGGCTTCGCCTGCGGATTCTGGCTGGCGCAACTGGCGGTCGGGCTGGTGGGCGAGGTAAAGATTCCGGGCGCGCTGCCCGTTGGCGGCGCGGCACTGGTGCTGCTGCTGGCGGCGGTGACGGCGTCGGCGATCCCGGCGATGCGCGCGGCGCGAGTCGACGTGGTGCAGGCACTGCGAGCGGAATAAATAGAGCCGGAAATCCGATCTGGTTATAGGACGACTTGGCGCCGCCCGGATACACGGAATCCAAGAATCCACTCGACGTGGCGCCGGCACATTGCCGACGACAGGAACGCTTCTTCCTGACCCGCCGCGACCGGTACGTCCGTTGTTTGAGCGGTGACCGAAACGACAGGGTCGAAAAACCGGTCTGAGCTTCGCTTGGATTGGCAGGCGGAAGCGCCCCTGTCGGGCCATCCGGGCCCAGCAGCGCAACGCGCACCACCTCGCGAGAGCCGTCCTCGACAGATTCAGTGCCCGCATATCCATTGAGATTCGTCTACCAGGGCGATACGTTGTCCTGCATGTTGTCCTTTACGAAGCGCGCCTGGCGGCGCTCGCGATTTGGTCCAGTTCGGCGATGGTTTCCCGTGGCAGTTCCAGTGTTGCGGCCGCGAGATTTTCGCGGAGATGGCCGATCGACGATGTGCCGGGTATTAGGAGAATGTTGGGAGATCGCTGCAGCAGCCAGGCCAGCGCGACCTGCATGGGAGTCGCCTGGAGGGATGCCGCAACCGCGTTGAGTTCTGCCGATTGCAGCGGCGAGAACCCTCCGAGTGGAAAGTAAGGCACGTAGGCAATGCCCTGAGCGGCCAGATCGTCGATGAATCGATCGTCACCGCGCTGCGCGACGTTGTAGAGGTTCTGAATGCAGACAATCTCCGCGATCGCCTGCGCCTCGGCCAACTGCCGCGGCGACACGGTGCTTAGCCCGATATGTTGAACCAGGCCATGCTGCTTCAACTCGGCAAGTGCGGAAAGCGGTTCTTCGAATGGCTCGTCTTCCGGAGCGGCGAATCCGCCGAGCCTGAGATTCACCACCTGCAGAGAATCGAGGCCCAGGTTGCGCAGATTGTCGTGTACGGCGTCGATGATCTCCTGGCGAGAGCGTGCGTGAGACCAGGAACCATCGGCGCCGCGGCGGCGCGCCGACTTTGGTCACGATGACCAGATTGTCGGGATAAGGATGCAGCGCCTGCTTGATGATCTGATTGGTGACATGCGGACCGTAGAAATCGCTGGTGTCGATGTGGTTCACGCCCGAGGCCACCGCCTCGCGCAGAACCGCGATGGCGCCGGGAATGTCGCGCGGCGGACCCCACACTCGCTTGTCGCCATCCTGCCCAGCGAGTTGCATTGCCCCGTAACCCATGCGGTTTACGGTCAGCGAAGTGCCCGCGAGCGCAAAGGTGCCCCCGGGATTAGTCGTTTCTCTCATTCTGTCTCCCTCCCTCTCGATCTTTACTGGATATAGAATCCGGACTTCCCGAACCCCTCTGGAAGCTCAAAAAGACTCACCGACCAGTTCCTCGCTCTTCTTCCAGAGCGCCTCGGCGTTATCCGGATCGAGCGCGTATGCAAGCACTCCCTCACTGAGGGCGGTGATCGTCGTTTCATCCCGAACAGTCTCGCCGACCTGGCAGTTTGCGCAATACCGTCCACCGATCTCGTCTGCCGGAGCCACCACTGCTGCCCACACCGAAGTCGCCGCACCCTGCGGAATGGTCTTCCACCCAAAGCCCTTTCCCTCCGCCGCCAGTTGCTGGTTGATTCGGTCGACCAGGTTCTGAAGCTCGCCGGCGTTCATGTGGCGCCCCAGCTCCGTCTGTATGGCTCCCGGATGGACGGCCGTCGCGCGCACGCCCCGTCTCCGGCGCCGCGCGTCGAAGGCGACGGCGAAAAGAATGTTGGCCGTCTTCGATCGCCCATAGGCAACCATGGGGTCGTAGGGCGTCCTCTCGAAATTGGGATCTTCGAGGTTGACGTTGGCTCTCCGATGACCCGCGGAGGACAGGTTGACCAGCCGTCCACCCGATCGAATCAGAGTGGCGATGCGGTTCACAAGGACAAAGTGCCCCAGGTGATTGATGCCGAACTGCGTCTCAAAACCATCCGCGGTATGGCCAAACGGCGTCGCCATCACTCCGGCATTCGCAATGACCACGTCAAACGGCTCCCCCTTGCCTATCAGGCGGTCGGCGCAGGCCCGGACGCTCTTCAGACTGGCCAGATCGAGCGCGATCAGTTCGAAGCTGCCACCATTCGCCGTGGCGTCATTTCGCGCCTGCACGGTCGCGGCCTCGGCTTTTTCGAGGTCCCTCGCTGCTCCTACCACCTGCGCGCCGTGGGCCGCAAGAGCCCGCGCCGTCTCAACGCCAATGCCCGCGGACACGCCGGTGACGAGAATGCGCTTGCCATGCAAATCGATTCCCGATAGAACATCGTCTGTGGTTGAGGTTGCTCCCCATGTTGTCGTCATTTCTTTCTCCTTCTGCTGCACATCACGTTAGCGACTGCATCCGCGACGCGCTACTGCGTTATGGCCGCGCCCCAGCGCATCTGTTGGAGATCGGCAATTAGTCCGGGCCGGGTTGGGCGCCATCCGAGCTGCTGCCGGGTCTGTGCGCTTGACGCTGGCATGTCAAAGCCCGCGAACATCGCCAGCCAGCCGAAATGCGCCTGCGCTTCCTCTTGAGAGAGGCTGACCACGGGCACATTCAAGCCTTGGCCAATGACTTCAGCGATCTCCCGCATCGATACTCCCTCTTCAGCGACCGCGTGGTACCTGCTACCGGCCTCGTGTTTCTCAAGCGCAAGCCTGTAGAGCTGGGCAACATCCAGAACGTGCGCCGCCGGCCAGCGATTGAGCCCCTCGCCAATGTACGCCGAGGCCCCCTTTTCACGCGCCACCTGGATCGCGTAGGTGATGAGGCCCTGCTTGAACGTGTCGTGGACCTGAGGAAGACGCACCACCGATACGTTCACTCCACGCTCCGCCACCGCAGCTCCGGCGACTTCCGACCCATTACGCGGATTCGGGTGGTTGGCGTCGAAATGGTCTTCGGTTGCCGGTTGACCTGGAACAGCGTTCCCCATTCCGGTGCCGGAGGTGATTAGCAGGGGGCGGTCCGATCCCCGGAGCGCGTCTCCCAGAGCCTCGATAGCGCGCTTGTCCTTCTCACAGACCTCCGCGAACTTCGAGAAGTCGTTTCCGAATGCGCTGTGATCGAAAGCGCAGTGAATCACTCCATCCGACTCGGCTGCCCCGCTGCGCAGAGTTTTCAGGGCTTCCAGATTTCCCCGATGAACGTCGGCGCCTGCGGCCACAAGAGCCCGCGCGCCCTCATCGGAACGCGCCAATCCAAGCACCTGATGACCCGCGTTGGTAAGCTCCGATACAATGGCTGAACCAATAAAGCCTGTGGCCCCGGTTAGAAAAACACGCATGTTGTCTTCTCCTTCCGCCCCGTTCGCGTGGCGAATCCGTATTCGCCGAATTGGTGACGCGATGTGTGAACACCAGCGCTTGACTAGCGGCTGTGCGCCTGCTAAAACGGAGCTAGTCTCCGTATCTGTAGATTAGCGGAGACTATCTCCGGTTGCAAGTTTTTTCGGGCATGTCCGTCAAACGTAAACACGCTTCCGCTCGCAAGCCGCGCAGTGACGCGCAGAGGAATCGAGAACGCATTCTGGGAGTGGCGAAGGAGGCGTTTACCCGATCGGGCGCAAACGCCAGCCTGGATGATATCGCCAAAGAGGCAGGGGTAGGACCGGGCACTCTGTACCGTCACTTTCCCACTCGCGGAGAACTTCTGGAGGCGGTTTATCGGACTGAGATGGAAAAGCTGGCCGCCGCGGAACAGAAGTTCGCTGAAGAATTGCCGCCGATCGAGGCACTGCGGGCCTGGTTATTGTTGTTTATCGACTACATCGCCGCGAAGCAGCTGATCGCCCCTGCGGTCAACGCGCTGGTGGGAGATCCGAAGAAGGTATTCGAGGCTTCCTACACCCGAATCTGGGACGCGATTCGCGCACTGGTGAAGCGCGCGATCAAAAGCGGCGATATCCGTAAGGACCTCGATCCGATCGACCTGCTGCGAGCGCTGATCGGCGTCGCCAACGTTTCCACCAGCCCGGACTGGCAGCAGAGTGCCAGAAGGCTCGTCGACATCCTCATCACCGGTTCCCGCCCAACCAAATAGGACGGTTGGGTTGAATCTGACGGCGCGCTCCTCAGGGACCTGGGGAAATCTCTCGTTGGTTTGGTAGCCGGCAGCCGGCGAACCCGTTGCCGGCGGGGCGTCGGCTTTTTCGTAGCCCGGTGCCTTCCGAACCAGCTTGGCAAACGCTACGCCGGGCGCCAGATTAGGGCCCAGGCAAGCCTCGCCAGGTGTCCGCCAGAGGACACCATAGTGCCATAAAAGGACGGCCGCCAGCTCATTTTCGTCCCATCATCAATCGAGTAGAGATGGCGACACGTGTGCAGAGCACTGCCCTGCTACGGGATTTTGGAATTGGTTCCCAGCAAGCATAAGACGGTTCTCGATGGGGGAAGCCAGGGCCGACCGCGAACCTATCGACGGCCTCTCGGAAAGGAAGGATCATGACACCAGGAGACGACCAAGGGGCCGGTAGAGTTCTCGGTGATCGACTGGATCGAGCGGCCATCGGCGAATTAGGAGCACGTTGGAGGGAATGATGAAGAAGATGGTAGTCGTTGGCTTGTGCGCCGCTGGGGTTGCGATCTGCCAGCAGCCGAAGTTCGAATTGGCAGACGTGCATTCGAGCAAGACCTCGCGTAGCGCAGCGCAGAATTTTGGCGGCGTGCTGCGAGCCGGCAAGTACGTCAATCGCGACGTGACCATGCTCGGGCTGATCGAGGCGGCGTACAAGGTGAAGGAAGACGCGATCGCGGGCGGTTCGGGGTGGGTGGCCTCAGACCTGTTCGACATCATTGCGAAGGTCCCGGAAGGCACGAAGATGGCGGAAGCCAACCAGATGCTGCAGTCGCTGCTGGCGGACCGGTTCAAACTGGTGGTCAAACAAGAAACGCATCCGGTGCCTCGGTATGTGCTCACGGTGGGCAAGGGTGGATCGAAGCTGAAGCCGGCGAGTGGGTCGGGACAAGGCTGCCAGCCGGTGCAGCAGCCGGGTGGGGGCCAGGGAAGCGACTTGGGGTCTTTGCCGAACATCATCGTCGAGTGCCATAACATGACGACGGCGGAGATCGCGGACAACCTCCATCGGATGGCGGGCGGCGGTTATTTCGACCACGATTTGAACGACGAGACGAAGCTCAGCGGCTCGTTCGACTTCAAGCTCGAGTGGACCGCCCCGGTCGCGCTTGTGGCCAAAGGCGCCGGCGGCATTTCCATCTTCGACGCAGTGGACAAACAGTTAGGACTCAAGCTGGAACTCAAGGACGTGCCGATGCCGGCGCTGGTGATCGAAAGCGTGAATCGCAAGCCGACAGCGAATGAGCCGCGGGCGGAGAAGGAACTGGCGCTCGAGCCCGCGAAGTTTGAGGCGGCGTCGATCAAACCGGCCACGCCGGACAACCAGATGACGGGGCTGCTTTACCAGGGAGGGAGCACGATGCGCGCCGGGGGGACCTTGCGTAATCTGATCTCGATGTCGCTGCAGGTCTCTCCGAACTTCGGAAAGGACATCGTGGTCGGGCTGCCGAAGTCTGCCGATGAAACGCACTGGGAAATCAACGCGAAGGTCCCACCCACGGGCGAAGGGGCGCCCAACGTAGTCAACGGAAAGCCGCTGCCTCCCCCTCTGAGCATCGGGTTGGAGATGCTGAATAACTTATTGATCGACCGCTTCGGGCTGAAGACGCACCGGGAGCAGCGGGAGATTACGGTGTACGTGCTGACGGCGGGGAAGGGCAAGCCGAAGATGACGGCGGCAACGGATTCGGACCGGACCGACTGCAGACCTGCGCCAAACGCAACACCGCCCCTGCCGGGGATTCGGATGACCGGATGCACGAATACCAGCATGGGCGAACTGGCCGAGAATATGCAGCGAATGGCGCCCGCGTACATCGATCATCCGGTGGTGGATGAGACGGGGATCGAGGGCGGCTGGAACTTCTTTATTGGCTGGACGCCGCGCGGCATGCTGCCACAGGCGGACAATTCGAATCAAACCGTGGGGGCCGCGGCGGATCCCACGGGGATCACTTTTTTCGAGGCTGTCGAGCGGGAACTGGGGCTGAAGTTGGTGAAGCAGAGGCGAATGTACCCCGTGATCGTGGTAGATCACATCGAGGAGAAACCGGTGGAGTGACGCCTCCCACCGATTGGCTAGCGCGTCATACAGAATAACGATTATCCTAGTGGGCTGGAATCTCATCGTGGGGCAGGCTTCAGCCTGCGGTGGGCTTCAGCCCGCCAATTCCGAGCGCCCTCGACCGTCTGCACGTGCTCTTGCCAGGGGTCCAGGGAGATACCGAAGCCGTGGCCGGATGTCGCTCTCTGTCTACCGCTCGACCTTGCACGCTGGGGCGACGCTGTGCGGTCGCGAACCCGAAAGTCCAAACATAACCGATTCTTTGACTGAACTCCTCCGCTACACACTGGGGAAGACGCGCGTTCACAGTCGCCCCGCTTCCGAGGCAGGCGGCGCGTAGCGGTTCGCCGGGCATATGCGCGCCGTCGGATTCCGAAGCGGCCCGGTTTTTTCGAGTCGCTGGCAATGGCAAGCGATTAGGCTGAACGCTCTCGTCAACTGTCTGATGGAGCACGAAAAGGATAACTTTTGCGCCGTAGTATTACGGCGGCGATGCCGTTTGGTTCATCCTTTCCAGGGGATACTACGCCACCGGGCCGGACCGGTGCGGTGTGAGACGGCCCTGTCTGGGTATTGAGCGTAATATGACGGCTTCGCTGAGCGCGGAACAATCGCCATGCGGCATATCATAGGCCTCTCGATCAGCAAAAGTCACCCACTCGTTAAGCCGTCATTGGCCAGCCGGCTGTGGAACGCGTCTATCGGTTTAGTCAGCTTTACTTCTCGTACACTCGACGAACTCTTGAAGCCGCCATGGGACGCCCACGAGGTTTCTCATCAACTCTATGCGATTGGGTGGCGCTCCGCTCCTCTCATTCTTGCCAGCGGAGTCGTCGTGGGTGTTGCCATGACTAAACTCGTCTGGACATCGCTGGTGAATGTGGGTGGGGTGGGTCCGGTGATTCCAGCCGAGTTGGCGCGCATGACATTCCGCGAAATGGGACCTCTCATGACCGGCTTACTGATTTCCGGACGTGTGGGCTCGGCCATCGGAGCCGAACTAGCCGTTCTGCGACTGACCGAGCAGATCGATGCGCTGGAGTCGCTCGCGATAGATTCGTTCCGCTACCTGGTAATCAGCCGGGTAGTTGCGTGCGTCATCGCGTTGCCGATTCTAGCCACGCTCATGAGTTTTGCTGAAATTTCCGGCGGGTTCCTCTGGGAAGCGGCCAAGTCCGAAATATCGTTCCAGTTATATGCCCGGCGTGTGTTCGACAAAGTCGAATGGAATGATTATGTTGTGCCGACGTTAATGACTGCCGTTTTCGGATTCGTGGTCGGCACGATCCCTAGTTTCTTTGGCTATACAGTTCACGAGAATGCAGCCGGTGTACGGCGCGCTTCTATGTACAGCGTCGTCTTCTCCTGCCTGTTCGTGATTGCATCCCACCTGATTCTCAATGCGCTGATACCTTTCTTGTCTGGCAGGAGTTTAGGTTGATGCCGGTTGAGGATATGGCGGTTCGCTTCGAGCGGGTATCGAAGTCAATCGGCGAGACAGACATCCTGGACGATGTTAGTTTCGAAGTTCCCCGTGGCACTGTATTCTCCATTCTCGGGCGGCGGGGAGAGGGTAAGACTGTCGTGCTAAAACTGAGCATTGGCCTTCTTAAGCCCGATGTGGGCAGAATATTCCTCAACAACCAGGACATCACCGCGCTGGATCATCGAGGGCTCTTGCACGTTAGGAGGTCGACGGGGTTCGTATTCCAGACGGCGGCTATCTTCGATTCGATCTCCGTTGCCGAGAATGTCGCCTTTCCTTTACGGTGCGTCACCGGCATCCCGGAGAGTAAACTGCGCGACAGGGTCCGGCAACAGCTTGATCGGGTGGGTCTTGGGGAGGAGAGCGGCAGAATGCCGAATGATCTGTCATTCGGCATGCGTAAGCTCCTCGGGTTCGCGAGGGCCCTCGCTTCCGATCCTGCGATTCTTCTGCTCGACGACCCCTGGGGCGGCGTCGATTCCGTCACGGGTGCTCTCATTCGGGAACTGCTGCTCAGCCTGAAGGAGCGCCTCGGCACAACTTTGTTGATTGCCGCCAACAGGATTACCGAGGTGCGAGGCCTCTGTGAACGCCTCGCCGTCCTCGATGGAGGACGCCTGGTCGCATGTGGTTCACCAGACGAAGTGGAACGATGCGATCACCCTGTGGTGAGGCAGTTTTTCCTGCGGGACCTATAATGCCTGGCCCTCATTCTTTTGCGAACCGCACCTTTGTGATTGGAGGATTGCTTCTCTTTGCGGGTGGCCTGTTCTTGATTGCCAACCGGCACAATCTGTTGCGTCCGAATTTGGATGTCTACACGGAGTTCGAGCGCCTGGACGGATTGCAGCAGGGAGCCAAGGTGCGTGTGTCGGGCATGGACGCGGGAGAAGTGTTGGAAACGCGAGTTCCGAGCCGGCCAGATGGACAGTTTCGCTTGAAATTGCGCATCGACCAGAAATTCCGCAACTTAGTGCGCAGAGATTCCATTGCGTTCATCAAGACCACGGGTTTGGGGGGAGGCAGTTTCGTCGAAATCCAGAAGGGAACTCAACACAGTCCTGAATTGCCGTCCGGAGGCACGATACCCGGCACGGAGCCATTCGAGCTGAGCGACCTGATTCAGTTGGGAGGCGACGTGCTGAGAACGGTGCAGACGAACATTTCCGGACTGCAAGCGAGCACGGAGCGCGCGCTCCAGTCGATCGACCTGGCTGCCGACCAGACCGATCGAACGGTGCTCGCGGCCGGCGTGGAGTTGCAGAAATTATTGTCCTCTGCACGGCAGGCGTCGGACGAGGCAGGAAAAACGTTCGCGGAAGTCGAGCAGGGCCGCGGAACAATCGGAAAACTTCTCAAAGACCCCACGCTCGCCGAGATCGTGGATCAAACGGTAAGGAACGCGCGTCAATCAGCCGTGAACCTGAACGAGGCCTCCGCACAGTTGAATGTGACGGCTGCCGACTTTCAAAGGCGGGATTTGCTGGGCCAGGCACAAGCGATGTTGGAGAACAGCCGCCAGTTGACGGAAACATTAAACCGGGCGGTCGCGAAGCTTACCAATAGTCCATTGGCAGACGAAAGCACCGCTACGGATTTGCGTGACACGATCGCCAATGCGCGGGCCACCATGGTGAACCTGGCGGAGAATACAGAGGCACTCAAACACAACTTCCTGGTCAGCGGATTCTTCAAGAAGCGCGGATACTACAGCCTGGATCAATTGACGCCGGCTCAGTACCTGAAACTTCTGAACGAACATTCCTGCGAGCGCATGTGGTTGAACAGGAATGAGCTCTTTTCCGCCGGGCCCGACGGCAAAGAGAAATTGACAAAATACGGTGAGGCCAGGATCGAAACAGGAATGAACGGCCTGATTCCCTATCTGCCGAAGGGCACGATCGTCGTAGAGGGATACGCGAAGCAGGGTTCGCGGAGCCAGCGCTTCATACGCGCAAAGCAGCGGGCGGATGCCGTCCAGAGCTACATCACGAATCGCTTTGGCTTGCTGCCGGGCCAGGATGTGGAGGCCATACCTGCTGCGGACCCACTCGCCTCCGCTCTGGGAAAATCGGGCTGGGACGGGATTTCCCTTGTGATGCTTCGGTGAGTTCTAACTCGACCATACAGCCTAACTACGGCAAATGGACCGCATCGGACTATGGTGTAGATTGCACGACCAGCGCCCGGGCACTTCTACTTGCCCCCACCCCTGCCCAGAGGCCGTTTGGGGCCAGTGTACGAGATGCTCACTTTACTGCCGCGTGCAGTGTGCCCGTCATCGGAGCGAGAACGGTGCGTCAGAAGTTTCTCAAATTTGGTGACCAACTCGTCTGGCGGTCGCCTCACGAATTTTCCCGCCCTGAGTTTACTTGTCTGACGGGAAGGCCACGTCAACCGTGCTTTCTACTTCAACGGGATGGCCGTTCAGCGTTGTCGGCTTGTACCTCCAGCGCCGGACCGCATCCACAGCCGGGGCAACCAGCGGCTCGGGTCCAGCCAAGGGATCGATGTCGATTACCGTTCCGTCGTTTCCGATGACAATAGCGAGTTTGACCAAACCGTTCGCAGGTTCACCGCTGCCAACGTGCGCGCCGGGCGCGGTCTTCTCGATCAACATGGTCTCGTGCTCGCTGCCATCCACCCGGATTCTCTCCGGCGGAGTTGCCCGATTCCAGATGATGATGTTCACGGCATGATCAATGGTCGGAGGGATAAACGTCTTTCTCATCTCCGGTGCGGCTTTGAGGAACTCCTCCTCTCGGATGCTTTGTCTTACCAGCATCGCGAGCCGTTCGTTGTACCCTCTGGCCACCTCCCGTTCCCGTTGGAGCAGTTCTTCCGTGAGAATCGCCCCTACGCGGATTTGCATTCTGGAAAGAAGCTCCGTTTCGGTCTGACCCGAGCATCCTCGAAATACGATCCCCGAAATCGGTCGCGGAAGTTGGATTTCCATGCTGACCCAGGCGCCTCCTCAGTCGGTCGTTTCAGAAGTTCGACAGCGTATCGGGTAACCGCTTGCTGACGTGCGTGGCTCCGACCCGAGCCGCGACCGTTAAGGGAGTCGGTTGCCTCGGAATACGACACTGTATTTATGAAACGGTACACTTAGCTTGATTTTACTTGGTTTTGGACTGTGGTACGCACGTACGGTCATGCAACTCACGGTAAACGGTGACACGAGAACTTGTTTCCGGGCGTGAGACGGGATACCGGAGGTACACGCAGACCGCCCTACATCGGCTTTCGCCGAAGCGGAAGCAAAGGCAGTCCCGGTATCACGTCAAAAAACGACCGCGCTGTAGTTGCGGTGGCCCTCCGCCGGGTCTTTGGATGTGTGGCGATATTTGGCGGTTCTGGTCTGCCTGGCGGCGGTGGGGTGGGGACAATCGGTCGAGCTTGGGGTAATCGGTGGGGTTCCGGTCATGGAAGCCTACGAGACGGGGACTGGTTTATACCCGCACATCTGCAACAACGCCTATGGGAGCTCGGCAACACGGCGGTATACCGTCGGGCCGGAGTTCCGGATTTCGTTGCCACATGGTTTCGGCGTAACCGCCGGCGCGCTTTACAAGCGCCTCGGGTACGACGACTATTCTGAACTGGCGTGCGTGGCCATGTACACGCGCTCCATCGAGAATTCGTGGGAATTTCCGGCGATGGCCACACATAGGTTGCCACGGCGCTTGCCGGGAA
Source organism: uncultured Solibacteraceae bacterium (assembly GCA_963815475.1). GTDB lineage: Bacteria > Acidobacteriota > Terriglobia > Bryobacterales > Bryobacteraceae > Sulfopaludibacter. The sequence continues at coordinate 1,026,579 of CAWFHD010000003.1, forward strand.
CGCCGTATGTTGCCGCTGGCCCGTCTTTTCGCGCGACAACAAACGTTTCGCTGACCGGCTACGAAACCTATCCCGGTGGCTACACTCCAAATGTGAACCCTTCGATCAGTCCCAATGCGCTAGTGGATCGCCGGTCGAAGGTTGGTTTCTCGGTCGGGTTGGGCGGCGAGGCGAAGGCAGGCCGGCTGCGCCTCCGGCCTGAGCTGCGGTATACGCGTTGGGCGGCGAGCACCAATCAACTCGGGGCGTCCAACGTTCTCCAATCCAATCAGAATCAGGTGGAGTTCCTGTTGAGCTTCGGGATCCGGGTGCGCTGATTTCGAGTCTTCTTTCGTCGTTGCACAGCTTAACCATCTCTGTCACATCTTCGACTGAGTCGTCATCCGTCCGCGTTGCCGTCACCCCATAACGGGCAGGAACGCACAGACGAACTCGGTAGCGTGACAGCGAGCGTTATTCTGGAACAGGCGTGATAAGCAGAAGATAGCGGCTTCGGCAATGTCAGGAGGTGGGCGTGACCCCGTCCACCCTCATCCAGGTTCGCAGTTGCTTGAGGCGTCAAGCCTCTTCCTCTGAATAAGGATCCCAGACAGCAGACGAAGCGGAACGGTATCGGGTCCGTGTCAGTGACCAGTTGGCGATCGTCTGTGCCCAGAATCTCAAATTCGCCGAAGCGGTCAGCGTCCTCGAAGGTCTCCAGACCGTATTCGTCTTCAAGCTCATCGTCAAATTTGGGCAACACAATTTGCATAATAGCTCTCATACGAAATGGCGCCAGTCGCATGACCGGAGGAGCACAAACGTGTTCGTCCGGCGCAGTTCTCAGTCCTTTGCCTCCATATGCCACTTATATTGATCTTCGTGGGTCACCCGGAAACCAAGACGCTCATACAAACGAACGGCCGGATTAATCTTCATCACAGCCAGCGTTACTGACTTCGACGAGTCTCTTCCGCGCGCAATCAGCCTGCGGAGAATTTCCGTGCCGATCCCGAGTCGTTGCATTTCGGGCAGGATATAAAGCGACCCAAGGAAGATTTCCCGATCGTTTGTGCGCGACTGCATCCAACCGACATCGCATCCATCAGCTACAATAATTCCGGCCTCGTGAAGGTCGAACCAGCTCCCGAAGCTTTCTTCCTGACGACGTTGGTCCCAGCCGAACAGCGACTCAATCATGGGCCGCATCGTCTGGAAGTAGAGCGAACGAGCGAACTCAAAGTCAGCGACGTTTGCTTCGCGAACGTGAACCTCCATTTAGTGCAGAATATACCACCGAGGCCCACGCATACCCTCGCGCCATCGTGCTATTCCCGCATCGAGCTGTGCGCTAGCGAAGAAACGGCCTGGCGGTCGGGCTCTCGCAATCCACCGATTTTGCTGAAGTGTTTGTGGCGCAGCACTTTTTGTCTGCCGCGCCCCGACTCATCGGGGCGCTTGGCATCCGAGCGCTCGCAAGCTTCGTGACCTCCGTTGGCATCGGGAGTCCGCGCCGACGCCCGTCACGCCATTCCATCCCCGGTGATATCCTTAAGGCTTGACCCCCATAATCTCCCCCCGCTTGCTGCTTTTGCTTTCCGCGGCGTCTGTCGCCGCGGCGCAGTCCACGGTCCTGCTGGACGCCATGTCCCAGGAACTCAATCGCAATTACACCGTCCTGAAAGAGAAGGCCGACCCTCCTCCTTATTACATGAGTTACGAGGTAACCGAGGACGAGTTCCACACCATCTCCGGGACACTCGGCACGGTGGAATCCACCAATTCGGGCAAGGGCCGTGCTCTCGATGTATCGGTGCGCGTGGGCAGCCCCAAGCTGGACAACTATCACAAGGTCCGGGGAGATCGCGGGCAGTTCACCTCGGGCGCGCTTCTCACCTATGAGGACAACGCCAACGCCATCAAGCGCCGCCTCTGGCTGGAGACCGACCGCGCCTATCGCACTGCCGCCGAGCGCCTCATCCGCATCAAAACCAATACGCAGGTGAAGGTGGCGGAGGCCGACGATTCCGATGACTGGAGCACTGCTCCCGCCGCCGTCTCCGTGCAACCGGTGCCCAGGATCAAGTTCGATGAAGCCGAGTGGACCGATCGTGTGCGCAAACTCTCGGCGCGCTTCCAGAACTACCAGAGCGTCCTCACCTCCCACATCTCCGTCATCTGCCAGGTGGAGACACGCTACCTGGTCAACACCGAAGGTTCGCGCCTGCAGCACGGGCGCGGGTTCGCGCGCGTCGTGATCAGCGCTTCCGCCAAGGCCTCCGACGGCACCGACCTCAACACCTCAGACTACTTCGACGCCGTCGATCCTTCCGGCCTTCCCGACGATAAGACGCTGAACGCCGCCCTTGACCGCGTCGCCAACGACCTTAACAATCTGTTGAAAGCCCCCGAAGCCGAGCCGTTCGTCGGACCCGCCATCTTCTCCGGCCGCGCCGCCGGCGTCTTCTTCCACGAAATCTTCGGCCATCGCATCGAGGGACACCGCCAGAAGGACGAGAGCGAAGGCCAGACCTTCACCAAGAGCGTCGGCACGAAAGTGCTCCCCGATTTTCTTTCGGTGGTCTTCGACCCCACGCGCCGCAAGGTGGGCAACATCGATCTGAACGGCTGGTACGATTACGACGATGAGGGCGTGAAAGGCCAGCCCGTAACCGCCGTCAAGGATGGAGTGCTGAAGACCTTCCTGCTCTCCCGCTCGCCCATCAAGGGCTTCCCCGAATCGAACGGCCATGGACGCCGTCAGCCCGGCCTCGAAGTGGTTTCGCGCCAATCCAACCTCCTGGTGGAATCCACCAATTCGGTTCCCGAGGCGAAACTGCACCAGATGCTGATCGACGAAGTAAAAAAGCAAAAGAAGCCGTACGGCCTCTATTTCCGCGACATCACCGGCGGGTTCACCACCACCGGGCGCGGCGGCATGCAAGCCTTCAAGGTGATGCCCGTCATCGTATACAAGGTGTACGCCGATGGCCGCCCCGATGAACTGGTGCGCGGCGCCGACATCGTAGGCACGCCGCTCGCGAGTTTCTCGAAGATTCTTGCGACCGGCGACAAACAGGAAGTATTCAACGGCTATTGCGGCGCCGAGTCTGGCAGCGTGCCAGTGTCGGCGGTGTCGCCGGCCATTCTGGTCTCCGAAATTGAAATCGAGAAGAAGGCCAAATCGAATGACCGGCCTCCCATTCTTTCCCAGCCCACCGTGATGGAAACCACTCGGGGAGGAGGAAAATGAAGCGTCTTCTTTCCTCCGCCGCCGCGGCGGCAATGATGGTTTCGGGCGCGGCCGTAATGCTCACCGCGCAATCGGCCGCCCCGCCCGATCCCGTGATGCAGGCCATGAAGGATGAGATCGAGCGCGCCCGCAAGCTCACCATCACCAGCCTCGAGGCGCCGTACTTTATCCTTTTCGGCCTCGACGAATCGGAAACCTTTGAAGTCTCGGCCACCTTGGGCGGCGTCCTTTCGCGGCATCACGATCGCTTCCGCTCTCCGGAAGTGAAGATGCGCGTGGGCGATTACGCGTTCGACAATACCAATTACACCGGCGGTGGACCCGGCGGATCGCGCTACGACCTGGGCCGTTTTCCTCTGGAGAACTCTTACCCTGTGCTGCGCCGCTACTTCTGGCTGGAGGCCGATTCAGCCTATAAAGGCGCGGTGGAAGCCCTCTCGCGCAAACGAGCGGCGCTGCGCAACATGACGCAATCGGAAAAGCTCAATGACTTTGCGCATGCCGAGCCCGTGCATCATGTCGCCCCATTCCAACATCTGACGCTGGACCAGGATGCGTGGACGGACAAGGTTCGTTCCCTGTCCGCGCTGTTCACGAAGTTCCCCGCCATCCGCAACTCCTCCGTCGATCTCGAAGCCAGCGATGGCGGCTACACCATGGTCAACTCCGAAGGCTCCGAAGTGAAGGAACCCGAGAACGTAGTGGTGCTGCGTGTGCGCGCCTCAGCGCAGTCTTCCGACGGCATGACGGTGCACGACGCGGTGACCTTCCAGGCCGCGGATGCCTCGCGCCTCCCCACCGAGGCCGAAATGAACCGCAGCGTGTTGGCCCTGGCGCAGAACGTAACAGCGCTGGCCGAAGCGCCCAAAGGCGAGGATTACAGCGGCCCCGTGCTGTTCGAGGGTCAGGCCGGCGCGCAGGTTTTCGCCGAGGTGTTGGGGCGCAATCTCTCGCTGTCCCGCCGTCCCGTGGCAGATGGCGGCCGCGGCGGCGGCGGCGCGCAGCAGCCCAGCGAGTTCGAAGGCCGCATCGGCTCGCGCGTGCTGCCCGACAGCTTCAGCGTAGTGGACGATCCCACTCAGAAGGAGTGGCGCGGCCGCCCGCTCTTCGGCACGTACGAAGTGGATCGCGAAGGCGTCGCGGCCAAGCCGCTCCGCATGGTGGATAAGGGAGTTTTGAAGAGCTATCTGCTCACTCGCCAGCCCGTCCGCGGCTTCGAAGGCTCCAACGGTCGCGCGCGGCTGCCCGGCAGTTTCGGCGCGTCGTATCCCACGTTTAGCAACTTCTTTGTCAGCTCCACCGAAACCGTGCCCGCGTCCGATCTGAAGAAGAAGCTCATCGAGATGATTCAGTCGCGCAGCAAGCCGTATGGCATTATCGTCCGCCGCATGGATTTCCCGTCCACCGGCTCCGTGGACGATGCGCGCCGTCTGTTGGCCGGCTCGCAAGGCAGCGCTCATCCAGTGAGCATGCCGATCCTCATTTACAAGGTGTTCCCCGACGGGCACGAAGAGCTGGTGCGCGGCATGCGTTTTCGCGGTTTCAGCGCGCGCAGCCTGAAGGACATCCTGGCCACCGGCGACGATTCCAACGTCTTCGAATTCATGGACAGCCAGGCCCCCTTCGCTCTCGTCGGCGCATCGTCGTTTACCACCGAGGTCTGTGTAGTGGCGCCTTCCATTCTGGTTGACGATCTGGAGCTGCATCCCTTCGAGGATCAGTTGCCCAAGTTGCCGGTGGTGCCGGCCCCGGATATCACCCGGTAACGGCCTGTGCTCCGCCTGATTGGCCGTTACGTTTTTCGGGAGATCCTCACCAGCGCCGTGCTCGGCACGCTGCTGGCCACCATCATTATCTTTCTGAAGGCCGCCGACAAGCTGTTCGCCGTGCTGGTGAACAGCAACAACGTCGCCTTCCTCGATATCGTCAAGCTCTTCGCCTGGAACATCCCTCCGGTGCTGCCGCAGACCGTTCCGTTCGGCGTGCTGGTGGGCATCCTGATCGGGTTGGGGCGTCTGGCCAGCGATGGCGAAATCACCGCCATGCGGGCGGCGGGCGTTTCCAGCCGCCGGGTGATCGCGCCGGTGCTGCTGTTCGCCTTGATCGGCACCGGGATCGCCGGTTATGCGTCGCTGCGGCTCACGCCGCAATCGATTCAGGAAAGCACCATCCTCCTGAATAAGATCGCCGAGACGCAGCTCACCGCCGACATCGAGCCGCGCATCTTCGTGGAGAACTTTCCAAACAAGATTCTTTACGTGGGCAATGTGCAGCCGGGGCCTGTGGCGCGGTGGACCTCGGTCTTCATTGCCGACGTCACGCCGCCGTCCCAGCGCACCAGCGGCATGAAGGACAAGGCCGATGGGCCCATGGTGATGGTGGCGCGCGAAGCGCTCGCGGTGGCCAACTCGAAGCGCAATCGCGTGGAGCTCACCATGACCGACGTCTCCACTCACGAGATGGGCAAGGACGGTCTGGCCAACGACGATCACGCGCAGCGCAAGACGCAGGGTCTGGATGCCGCGCCGCCGGAACAGAAGACGCTGCAGGCCAATTCCATGAGCACGCGCCAGCTCATGAATTATTACGGCAAGGATTGGATCGAGTTCAAGATCGAGATGCACAAGCGGTTCGCCATGCCGGTGGCGTGCCTGGTGCTGGCCATGGTGGGAATTCCTCTGGGCATCGCCACGCGCAAAGGCGGCAAGTCGGCGGGATACATCATCGCGCTGTTCCTGGGCTTCTTCTGCTATTACCTTTCGCTGGTCTCACTCATCAGCGTGGCGCGCGCGCGCACCATTCCCATTCCGGTGGCGGTGTGGCTTCCCGACGCAGCGTTCTTTCTGGCCGGAGTAGTCTTCCTGTATCGCATGGAAAGCCCCGGCGATCGCGACTTGATGAGCAGCATCAAGGGCCTGTTCGCGCCGGTAGGCCGCTGGCTCGACGTGGCGGGACGGAAGGTGGAGGAGCGTCCTGGGACGGCCGCATGGCGGCTGCCGCTACTGCCGCAGATTGTCGATACCTACGTTTTGTCGAACTTCGTGTTCTATATCGTGATGGTGCTGGCCAGCCTGGTGAGCATGATCCTGGTGTACAACTTCTTCGAGTTGATGGGCGATGAGATTCGCAATCACATCCCGCTTTCGAAGATGTTCGAGTATCTCTTCTTCCTCACCCCGATGGAGATTTACGAGCAGCTTCCCATCAGCATCCTGGTGGGCGTGCTGATCAACCTGGGCGTGTTGTGCAAGAACAACGAGATCACCGCGTTCAAAGCGTGCGGAGTCAGCCTCTACCGCCTGGCCGCCCCGATTTTGGTGGGGAGCACGCTCTTCAGTGGCGCGCTATTCGCCTTCGATTACCTGTACGTGCCGGCCGCGAATCTGCGCCAGGACGCGCTCCGCGATTTGATCAAAGGCAAGACCAGCAGCCGCCAGAGGCCCGATCGCAAGTGGATGATGGGCAAGGACAACCGCATCTACTTCTATCGCTACTTCGACACCACCGGCCAGGCGATGAATGACGTCTACGTCTTCGAACTGGAGCCGAATACCTTCCGCCTGCAGCGCGAGATCATCGCGGCCCGCGCCACCTGGAGCCAATTGTCGAAGACGTGGGTCTTCGAAAACGGCTGGAGCTGCACATTCACAGGCTCCAACTGCACGGACTACCGGTCGTTCCGCGCCGATGCGCCGGCCAACGCGCAGAACATCCGCGCCACCACTTTCTCCGAGCTCACCGAAGAGCCGGGGTATTTTCTCAAGGAAATGCACCAGTACAAGCAGATGAATTTCTTGGAGCTCGATACCTATATCAGCGACCTGTCGCATCGCGGCATTCCTACTACGAACCTGCAAGTGCAGTTCTACCGCAAATTCTCGATGCCGCTGTTCGGGCTGATCATGGCGGCGCTGGCAGTGCCGTTCGGATTTATGGTGGGGAATCGGGGCGCGATGACGGCGGTCGGAGTGAGCCTCGGCATCGCGCTTTCTTATCTCGCGGTGAACACCCTCTTCGAAAAACTCGGCAACGTAAATCAGTTGCCGCCGACTATGGCGGCATGGTCGCCGGATGTGGTGTTCGGACTGGTAGGACTCTATTTTCTGCTCAGAATGCGCAGTTGAACAATTAGTTGACTTTGTCAACTAATTAGTTGACAGTGTTAACTATCCTTCCTTTTGGAACTGCTTGAAGAACTTCATTACGCGGGCGACGTACGTTCGCGTTTCGCGAAACGGCGGGATGCCACGGTAGTGATCCACCATGGCGGGACCGGCGTTATAGGCGGCAATCGCGCACTGAAAACCGTTGCGGCGATTGTGATATCGGTTGAGCAGAACACTGAGGTAGTGCGCGCCGCCATCGACATTTTCCGCCGGAACCGAAGGATCCACGCCATATTCCGACGCGGTGCTGGGCATCAACTGCATCAGGCCGATCGCGCCTTTGGGCGATACGGCATCGCAGTTAAAGTTCGATTCCGCTGCCACGATGCTCTTGACGAATGCCGGATGGACATTGTGCTTGAGCGCGGCAGCCTGAATGATGGCGTGCACATCGACGGGCGGCTTGGCGGCGATTGTTTGAGTAGGGATATAACTAGCTTTGAGGTGTTGAGGCATAAACCTGGAGCACATCAGTAATAGGGCGACGAGGAATATTTTCATGCTTCTTTATTCCAACCGTTGAGGTTCTGCAGGACGTTCAGAGGGCGTAGTACGAGAACAGCTTGAGCAGCAAGAGGCGAGGATTTGCCTCTAGAAAATGCAATATGAAGAAATCGTAACATGGACACTTGTGCTTGCAAATAGCCAATTTTGAGGGGGTGACGGACGCCAATGCGGGTGAAACCCCGGATGGCCGGAGCGCATCTCACGATACGAACGCTTTTTACGCAGTTTTTTGTTATAAAGGAATTTGTTTACCATGATTTTGTCCCAACGTCTGCCCCTCTATTTGCTGGTCGCTTCCCTCCCTCTTCTGGCCGGTAATGCCCCTGGAATCCATAACTTCGACAAAGTGGACGACCACGTTTACCGCGGCGGTCAGCCCAGCAACGAAGGCCTTCAATATCTCGCCAAGATCGGCGTAAAGCACATCATCGACTTACGCGAGAGCGGGAGCCGGTCGCGCGACGAAGAAAAGGTGGCGACGGCCGCGGGTATGCACTACATCAATGTCCCGATGACCGGGCTCACACCGCCCAGCGAAGCGGAGACAGCGAAAATACTGGCGATTCTAGAGGGCGCGGACGGACCCGTATTTGTCCACTGCCTGCGCGGAGCAGACCGCACCGGCGCGGTGATCGCGGCTTATCACATCGACCATGACAAGTGGGCGAATGGGCGGGCTTTGCAGGATGCGAAATCGCATGGCATGGGCTTCTTCCAGTTGCCGCGAGCGACCTACATTCGGAATTTTCAGCCGCACACAGTGGACGCTTCGGTGACGAAACCGGTGGATGCGGGCGTGATCACCACCAACGTTCGGAATTAAACGCTCTAAAAGGAACCGACTCCCTTAACGGTCGCGAAAGGCGCTGGCTCCCTATGGGGCCGGCGCCTTTTTGTTTTTGTGCGAATGGCAACCTGTTTGCTTGTGCAGACAAGGTGAGGCCGCATGTTGCACATTCTCTTAGCCGAGGACAACCCGGGGGACGTTTTTCTAGTGCAGCAGGCGCTTCGACAGCATGGCATCCCGCATGAACTGCACATTGTTCGGGACGGTGAGCAGGCTCTGGCGACCGTTGCGCACCTGGGGGAACCGGGCCAGACACCTTGTCCCGATGTGATGCTGCTGGATCTGAACCTGCCAAAGGTGGATGGGCCCGATGTGCTTTGCGAGTTTCGCAAACACCCTGCGTGCGTGAAAACACCTGTGGTGGTGATCAGTTCCTCAGACGCGCGCAAAGATCGCGAACGCATCGCGCAGTTGGGCGTGAGCCGCTATTTCCGAAAACCGTCGAGCTTCGACGCCTTCATGGAGCTTGGCGCGGTGGTGAAGGCGGTACTTGGCGAAGGAGACGACGAAAATGTGCGAGACGAATTCAGGAACCTTGAGCGATGAATTGATCTCCAGCGGGATCGCCGGACTCGACGATATTTTACGCGGTGGCTTTCCCAAGGGGCACTTTTTTCTGGTGGAAGGCGAGCCCGGCGCCGGCAAGACCACTTTGGGATTGCAGTTTCTCATGGAAGGCGCGCGCAATGGCGAGGCTGTGCTTTATGTGACATTGTCTGAATCGGAGAAGGAGATCAAGAAGGTGGGCCGGTCGCACCGCTGGTCGCTGGACAAGGTCACGATTTACGAATACACGCCAACCGAAGACAGCCTGCGTCCGGAAGATCAGTACTCGGCGTTCCATCCGTCCGACATCGAGTTTCAGGACACCACGCAGAATATTCTCAGAGAGGTGGACCGGGTACAGCCGGGCCGCGTGGTGCTGGATTCCCTGTCCGAAATCCGGCTGCTGGCGGGCGATTCCCTGCGTTATCGCAGGCAGGTGCTGGCGCTGAAGAACTTCTTCACCAACCGCAACTGCACGGTCTTTCTGCTGGACGATACCACCGCGAGCCAGGAGGTACAGTTGCAAAGCATCGCCCATGGTGTGCTGGTGCTGGAAAAAGTTCCGCGAGAGTATGGGCGGACGCGCCGCCGGCTGCAGGTGTCGAAGATGCGCGGGTCGGTTTATCGCGAGGGCTACCACGACTACACCATCGTGACCGGCGGACTGGAGGTGTATCCACGCCTGGTGGCGTCCGAGCATCGTCACGACGCTCCCGACGGCGTGGCGTCCAGCGGGCTTCCGAAACTGGACAATCTGTGGGGAGGCGGCTTGGATCGTGGCACCAGCACGCTGCTGCTGGGACCGGCCGGGTCGGGCAAGTCGTCGATCGCCATGACCTACGCGGTGGAAGCCGCCCGGCGAGGCGAGAGGTGCGCGGTCTTCCTATTCGAGGAGCGGACGCACCTGGCTGTCAAACGCGCGGTTAGCCTCAACCTGGATCCGCGCCCCTTCCTGGATTCAGGCGTGCTGCGCATGGAACAGATCGACCCGGCCGAATTGTCGCCGGGCCAGTTCATCCAGTATGTGCGCGATTCGGTGGAGCGGCAGCATGCGAGCCTGGTGGTGATCGACAGCCTGAACGGCTTCATCAACGCGATGCCGGGCGAGCATCACCTGGCGCTGCAGATGCACGAGCTGCTGGGCTTTCTGAACCAACGCGGAGTAGTTTCGATTCTGGTGCTGGCGCAGGCGGGATTGATGGGCAGCGCCATGACATCGCCCGTAGACTTGAGCTACCTGGCCGACAATGTCATGCTCTTTCGCTACTTCGAGGCGGGGGGACGAGTGCGCAAAGCGCTGTCCGTGGTGAAGAAGCGCAGCGGATCGCACGAGGACGCGATTCGTGAATTGAAAATGGTGAGTAACCAGTTGTCCATCGGCGATTCGCTGTCCGGATTCCGCGGCGTCCTCACGGGTGTGCCGGAGTATGTAGGCGTCGAAAAGATGTTGGGAGAGCAGGATGCTCCAGGGAAGTAGTCCGTCAGAAGGGCTGCGGGTTCTGATTCTTGCCCCGTACGGGCGGGACGGAGTTCTGATCCAGGGCGAACTGCAGACGGCTGGTTTTACGTCCACTGTCTGCGCGTCCATGGAAGAACTTTGCAGCCTGATGTGGAACGGGGCGGGCGCGGCGTTGATCGGGGACGAGGCGCTGGTGGCCTCCACCATCCAACCGCTGGCGCGGCAGCTCAAGAATCAGCCGCGCTGGTCGGACTTCCCACTGTTGATCATGACGTCGGGCGGGGCCTCCACGCGCGCCAGCCGATATCGTCTGGGACTCCTGGAGCCGCTGGGGAATGTGGCACTGCTGGAGCGTCCGCTCCGTCCAGTAACGTTGATCAGCAGCCTGCGCGCGGCGTTGCGCAATCGACGGCGCCAGTATGAACTTTGCAATTACCTGACGCGCATCGAAAGGGGCGAGCAGGCACTACGAGCCAGCGAGGCCCGCTTCCGTTTTCTGGCCGAACTGAGCGAGGCAGCGCGCGCGGTGACACAACCCAATGAGGTGACGGCCATTGTGGCACGCCGCCTGCGCAACCATCTGGGCGCGGCGGATGTCTCTTACTCGACCATGGATGCGGCCAGCGAGCATGCCCCTGGTTGGGCGCAGAGGACGCGCACGTCGCGCGGGCTCGACCTGGCGCTGCTGGATCCGCAGGCTCTGGCCGACCTGCGCGGCGGACGAACGATCGCGATTCGCGACGTTGAGCGAGAGACGCCGCCGGGCGCGGGTCGCGACATGCTCCTTTCCATGGGAGCGCGGGCCATCATCTGTTGTCCGCTGGTGAAGGAGGGAAATCTGATCGCGCTGCTGTCGGTGGAAGACCGTGTTCCGCGCGACTGGACGGTTGACGAGGTGGCGTTAGGGGAAGAGGTGGTAGAGCGTTGCTGGGCCTATATGGAGCGAGAGCGCCTGATGGCCGAACTGGCGGAGAACAACAGGGTCCTGAAGCGGACCAACGAGGATCTGACGCGGGCCAATCGCGAACTGGAGGAGTTCGCCTACGTGGCGAGCCATGACCTGCAAGAGCCGATCCGCATGGTCAAGATTTACACGCACCTGATGCTGAAGGCGCTGGGAAACCCGGACCCCACGCTCAAGCAGTACAGCGAATTTGTGCGGCAGGGCGCGGGACGAATGGAGGAGCTGATCGGCGACCTGCTGCGGTTCTCGCGCCTGGTCCATGCCGACACGCCGGCTGCCTGTACAGCGGAACTGTCGGCGGCGCTGGCGGAAGCGACTTCGGTGCTGAAGAACCGGATTGAGGAAAGCGGCGCGGTGCTGCACAACACGCCTCTCCCGGTGGTGCGAGGCGATGCCCGGCAACTGGCGCATGTGTTTCAGAACCTGCTCTCGAACTCGATCAAGTACCGCAAGCTGGTGGAATCGCCACGGATCGAGATCTGGGCGGAAAAGGAAGACGACCGTTGGGTGATCGCGGTGCGGGATAACGGAATCGGCTTCGAGCAGCAGTACGCCGAGCGGATCTTCGGACTGTTCAAGCGGCTGCACAAAGACGAGTATCCAGGCACCGGACTGGGGCTGGCGATTTGCCAGCGGATTGTGGAGCGGTATGGCGGGCGGATGTGGGCGGTGAGCAAGACCGGACAGGGCGCAACATTCTACTTTTCGCTGCCGAGCGCGGAAGCGCAGAGGCCGGGGCAGGAGAGAGGTGTTGCCGAGGGCGATGCTGTGTCGCAGTCGGAGATCCCGCCGGGTCGCGGCGGTGTTCATTTGAGGGCTGCACGGTAGGGCTCGACGACATTCAGCAACTGCTGTTCGGCCGCACTTGAGAACAGTGTCTACTACCTACGCGAGCGCCTCCGGTGTGGTAACAGGGTCCCTTGGGCTTCCGCACGTTAGGAAGTCCCGCTTCGGGACGACGCGCACATGTGCCCTAGATCGGATCGACCGACCCAGGCCGACTTATCGTTCCTAATCGGACACCTCTACGGCGCGTGCGACGGCTTGGTTCGGAACCAAAGGCACTGCTTCGAAGCGACTCGCACCAACGAGTTTAATCTCAATACTTAAACGTCGGTCGGAAAAATGCTATTCCGTCTCAGGTGATGCTCATACAGTTACCTTTTCGTCAACACAGCCGCCAAAAACCGGAGTTCGGAATCCACTTCCGTGGAGTCGGCTAAGGTATCCGCGACTTCCTGGCGAAAGAGGTCGCGATACCGTTTACGAAGCCGGTGAATGGCCACCTTGAGCGCCCCCTCCGACGTGTTCATTTCGCGAGCCAGCGCGGCATACGGCGCGTCCGCCTGGCCAACCAGGAATACCTTCAACCGCTCGAATTGCTCCAGGCGTCCATGGAGCACGAACTCCTCCCGCAATCTGAGCATAACCCGGTCGAGCACCGAAAGCGCCCAGCGCCGTTCGAAGATCCGCTCGGGCGTCTCATCGTGAGCAGGCTCCCGTTGGTAGCGTTCTTCACCAGACGAGAATTCAAGCGGCAGAAGTGCTCCGCCGCCGCGTTTCTGCGCGCGATTTCGGTCTTCCTCGTCGGCCACAAAGAACTTCAGGGAAGTCAACAGAAAGGCCCGGAACCGGCCCTTTTCCGGCTTAGCGCGATCGAGATAGCGGCCTTCCAACACCCCGATAAAGAACTCCTGCGTAAGATCCTGCGCCTGATCGGCCGGATACCCGCGCCGGCGCAGGTAAGCGTACAACGGATACCAGTAGTTCTCACACAAAGAAGCCAGAGCGGACCGAACTTCCTTCCGCTTCGGATCGCTGGCAGCGACTACCAGGGTCCAGCGGGTGGTCGGGAATTCAGATCGCCCCGCCAACGTGTGCATGGTCTGGCCGTTCATGTTCCTCTACACAGCATAAGGAATTCGAATCCCAAAGTTACACCGGGTTGTCGTCACCTGGTGGATTCGGCCCTAGCTTGCCGGACGACCAGAATATCGGAATCTGCATACTTCCAGAGCATGAGGAGTTCTTTGTAGGCGGCGGCCGACTTGGCGCGATCTCCAGAGGCGGACAGTGTTCTCGCCAATTGGAGGCGCGCCATTGGTCCGATCGGGTCGGTCAGTGTGATTCCGGGATGATCCAGAATCTTCTGAAGCTCCGTCGCGGCCTCGCTATGGCGGCCCATTCGGGAATACGCGAGGCCACGCACGTAGACTGGATAGAGAGCTCCGAAAAAGGCGCTACTGTAGAACGCAATGCCGGGAACGGCAAGTTCGTACGGCGCGGCGGCTTGCGTCATTTCGAGCGCCTTCATGGGGTCGTCATGATTGAGGGCTTCGAGCGCCCGCAGCACAGGCAGGTAATTGAATTGGACCGAGGTGTAGGCCGGGTACATCTTTCCGAGGCCTGCCTCAAGCTCGTGAGCTTGCGCTGAATTGTGCAGAAGCGCCAGCGCAAATGCAGGCCCATAATCGGCGTCCCTGCCCCGGTAAAGGGACAACGCCGCCGCCGCGTTCGTTTGCGCCTGCTCGCGAAACCCGAACAGCGCATTCCACACGGCGTGAGCGCCCTGAAACATGGCGGCCTGCTCCAGGAAATTTCCCTGGCGAGCCAGCATCACCGCCCGGTCGCACAGGGGGCCCGCTTCTTTTAAGCGCCCCTCATACGCCAGCATCAGAGCCTCCTGGTACTCGAATCGCCCCTGGGCCTCGAATTTTGCCTTACCGTAGGTCATTTCGCTTTTCATTGCCGCACGGTCGCTCCTCAGAAAAGCGATGAAGTACCGGCACAGCGAGAGGAGAATGACATCGATCTTACGTTCCGATGCTTTGCGAAGCACTGCCTCGGCTTCTGCCAGACGGTTCTGGTAGACGTACGCCCAAGCCGTATTTGCGTAGCCCATGGCGAAATTCGGATCAAGCTTGATGGCCTTTTGACCTTCTTCTGCCGCCTTCTCGTAGCGTCCGCAAGCCTGGGACGTAAAGGCTGATAGAAGTCCGTGAGGCTCTATATTGCTGGGATATTTTTGCGCCCACGATTCGAGGGTCTGTCGGGCCAGTTCGAGGTTGCCCGTTACCTGCCTGTGGTAGAAGAAGGTGATGTAATAGTTCTCCCAATCGCTGACCCGATCCCGTAATTCATAAGCCTTTGCGACGTTCTGTGCCGCAGTTTCGGGCTCGCTGAGACCGAGTTGGGCATAAGCCATCGCGAATTTCGGGTCGATCTCGATGGCACGCCTCAGCAGCGAACGAGTTTCCGCTCCCACTGATTTGGTTTGCGCGGCCTTCATTGCCGCGCTGAACGACCGCCAGGCCTCCAGTGAAGGCGTGGTCACCTCGGCGCTCAGACTGGGCTCCTTTTCCACCTTCGGAATCGATTTCCCGGCCCGCGTCCCGAACCTGTTTGCCATTTCGGCGAGCGCCTCTAAGACGTCGCCCTTTTTGACAGCCCGCGCGCGTTCTTCATCGAGAACGTCTCCCGTTCGGCAATTTCGTGCGCGCAGGTCCAACAGGTACTCGCTTGCGAGGTTTGTGATCGAGCCCTCCACGACCGCCGCGCTTGCTGTCCGCTCGCAGATTTCTGCCGCAACTTCGGGCGTGAGCTTCGCATCCGCGGGATGCGTCATGAAGCGGAGCGTCTGGCTGACGCGCGCGTCGGAAAGCAGAGCCAGGCTGGGTGAATTCCCCAATTGCGCTGCCAGGATCCGGCGCAGCGCCTGATCGAAGCCGGGGTCGCCGGTGGCATTCGCGAAATCTCCCAGAACAATGGTTCGCTTATCCGTTAGCCTGGGCCTGGGCGAAGAGTCACGGCGTAGGAACGACCAAACAGTCGCTCCACTTAAAACAACAAATAGGAGCCCAGCCGCCGCACCGATTGCGGCCAACCTTTGCCTTCGAAAAAACTTCCGGGTTCGGTATAGGCGGCTCGGCGGCGAAGCCAAGACAGGTCGGTGTTCCAGGTGCCTGTGGATATCGGCCGCGAGATCCGCAACAGAGGCATAGCGCCGCTCCCGCCTCTTCTCCAGAGCTTTCATCGTAATCGAATTCAAGTCGCCGTCCACGAGCCGGCGCAGCGAGACCGGATCGGTCTGGCGGCGTGCAGCAATGTCGCTGGCTGCGGCGCCCATCGAGGTAAGCTTTCGGGGTAGCGACGGCGCTTCTTCTTCGCGAATGATCCGCAGCATTTCCGCCAAACCGGCGTTGCGCAGCGTGGCTGTATCGAACGGCACGGCTCCGATCAGCAGCTCGTATAAGAGGACGCCCAGCGAATACACATCTGAGACATGGTCGATTTCTCCCGTCATCGTGTCAGCCTGCTCGGGGCTGGCGTACTCCGGTGTTCCGACGACCTGGCCGAACTGCGTGAGCAGCGTGTTCTCTACGGCCCACTTATCAGTGGCCTTCGCGATGCCGAAGTCGATTACCCTGGGAATCGGCGTGCCGTCCTGCTCGGTCACAAGCACGTTCGACGGCTTCAGGTCGCGGTGGATCACGCCTTTTTGGTGCGCGTGCTGGACCGCACGGCAGACAGCGAGGAATAACGCAAGCCGCTCCTTGGTGCTCATCCGCTTGCGATCACAATACTGCGTGATCGATGCGCCCTCGATGTACTCCATGACGAAGTACGGGCGCCCTCTGCTGGTCGCGCCGGCGTCGAAGATCCGGGCGATGTTCGGGTGGTCCATCATTGCCAGCGCCTGGCGCTCGTTGTCGAAACGGGCTAGCACCTGGGCGGTATCCATACCGAGCTTCACAACCTTGAGAGCCACACGTCGGCGAATGGGTTCGCGCTGCTCGGCCAGGTATACGGTGCCCATGCCTCCTTCCCCTATCGGCCGAACGATCTGATAACGGCCGAAGTCGTCACCGTAGGCTGCCGCTTTGGCTGTTTCGGGGGTCTGAGTTCTGGACTCGTCCGCGCCAGTGGAACTCTCGAAAGCGCCCAAAATGAGACACTTCGGGCACGGTCCAGCAGGATCATCGGAATCCAATTCCGCTCCGCACTGAGGGCAATTTGGCATTGGCGCACGAGTCGCAGGGACTATTTTAAGCCTTTCGCGCCAAACGATGTAACCTTCCTTCCCCCGATTCCTTATACGTGGTAGGCGAGCCGGATTGCAGCCGGCAAACCAAATCGATCTCAGTCGAAAGGGGATGTGTCATGAGAAAGAAAACGAGACAGTTGACCATGTTAGGTGTTGTGTGTCTGACCGTAGTTTCGCTGGCGCCGGTTGCCCGCGCCGACGACGACAGATGCAAGGAGGTGGAAGGGCATAGTGCTTCGACGGCGATTCCCGCGCCCAATGAGCCATTGGGCCGCTCTCTCGGAACCTACACCGGGGACTTGAAGGCTGCCGCAACGGATTCTCTAACCAGCCTGACTCCTCAAGCCGACGGCACGATACAAACGACCAGCATGGCGGTGTTGTACTTCAGCCCGCAGGATCTCCTGATATTGAGTTGCAAGACGACCGGCACTCCAGTTTCCGGAGCACCGGTGGGAACCGTCAGTCTCGCTACGGCCTACACCGTGGCCGGCGGGACAGGAAAATACACAGGAGCGACCGGGTTTATTAACGTGACCGGCACGCTGGTGAATGCCTTCGGTCCGAATGCGGGCCCAGGCAAGTCAAACTTTGAGGGAACCTACAAAGGCAAGATCTGCCGGTCGAAGTGACACTGGGCCGGTACGCTGCCAAGGCGGTCCGTGAATACCAGACCGCGGCGAAAGTTCGGTAAGCCGTAGATTGGGAGAGTCGATCCCATGCCCAGAGGAACCAAATGCGATTCTGGGGCCGCGCATGGCGCCCTGTAGGGCCACCCAGCACGCTCCCAGAATCGCCGCCGCCGGCAACGGCCCTGATCGCCGAAGCACTGCATTGTCCTACCATCCTGAGCGATTGCGTCATGCGAACCTGGAAACCACCTCTCGGAAGCGCGGTCGTGGCGGTCGCCACTTTCAGTGATGGCGTAACCGCTCCCTTGTCCGCCGCGGTGAGAGGCTTTCCGAGCCGGCTGCCCGACATGGAGAACGGGGGTGCGAAAATCGGTCGTCGCCAACCTGAGTATCCGTTAGAGCTGTGTCATCGGCAACAATGAAGGGACCCGAAACGGCGCTTCGAAGCTTAGCCTTGGCACCCATGGACTCCATACGCGCCACGCAGTCGTTATGGCGCCCTTACCACGGATTTGGCCTAGTTCCAGGATTCCGACAGATTAGGAACGGTAAACGCTATGACTCAATCGGAAGTGCCCCGGCGGACGAGCCTCGGGCAAGCCGAAGGGTCCGGGTCGGGGCACTTTCGATTGGGGCGTTTGAACGAAGCCGCTGGCGTGTGCGGCGGACGCGGGGCCGCTTTAGGGCAGACTCCGGCCATTATTGGAATTTGAATCGATATTCCACTGGAAGTAATAAAACTAAAGGGGCTCTATAGTGAGCATTCCAAATATGGAGCATCGCCCAGAGAATATCGCTTCCGCCTCGCGAATGCAAACGGTGGAAGAGAATCCCTCGACCGACGAGCACGCGTTAGCGTCCGCCGCGCCAGCGGCTTCGTTCTAACGCGCTTGCGTCAGCCTGTCCGCTGCAGGTGTTGGTAGCTGAATCCGCGGTACGGTCCCCGAATGCAGCCTTCGAGGAAATCTCCCAGGATTGAGAATGCCAGGTTGGCAGTGCTCCTGGAAATACGACGTTTGTGGCCGCGGCCGATCTGGCGCATTCATCGTTCCTACTTCCGACGCTTCGTCGATCGGTCGGGGTGAGCGGAAAGGACCCGGCGAAAGGCGCGCCCGTCTCAAGGGGTCGGGAGGGTCAGGCGTCAACCCCGAGCCGGGGGCAGCGGCTAGGACAATTTGGTACCAGGCCTGGTGTCCCAGCCGACCAGTTTCCTCGCATGGATTTCAGAACCTGCTGTCGAACTCGATCAAGCACCGTAAGCTGGTGGAATCGCCGCGCATCGAGATCTGGGCAGCAAAGGAAGACGACCGTTGGGTAATCGCGGGTGCGGGATAACGGAATCGGCTTCGAGCAGCAGTACGCCGAGCGGATCTTCGGCCTGTTCAAGCGGTTGCACAAAGACGAGTATCCAGGCACCAGACTGGGGCTGGCGATTTGCCGGCGGATTGTGGAACGGTATGGCGGCCGGATGTGGGCGGTGAGCAAGACCCGACAGGGCGCAACGTGCTACTTTTCGATGCCGAGCGCGGAGACGCAGCGGTCAGGACAGAGGCGTGCTGGAGGGTGATGCTGTGTCGCAGTCGGAGATCCCGCCGAGCCGCGAGAACGGTCATTACGGGCGGCAAGACAGGGTGTTTCCGGGACCGCATCAGCAGACCGATGCTGGCGTAGAATGGCATTGGCTAATGGTTGAGCCCATAGTTTAGTGCCAAAATGAACACTCGCCTTATCATCGATAAAGCTGGCCGTGTCGTCATTCCCAAGCCGCTGCGGGAAGAACTGCAATCTGGAACCAGGCGACGCCCTGGAAATGGATAGCGCCGGTGAACAGATCACCCTGCGCCCGGTGCGTGGGACTGATCCGCTTACGAAGGAACACGGCGTCTGGATGTTTCACACGGGGCAGCCGTTACCCGCATCGGCAACCGATGAAATGCTGCAGCAAGTCCGCGAGGAGCGCGACTTATCTAACCTTGGCAAGAGCAAATGAAGGGATTTTGCGATTTTCGAACAGGCTGGGCGAAGTCTACTCCACGCTGACGCGAATGCCGGGCAAGCATCGCATCAGCGCAGAGCAGGCGGATCGGCAGCATCCGCGAACGCCTTTCCATCGTCGCGCTAGACGGCGATGAATATGCCGATGCGCTTGAAGCGTCCGCCGCTCTGGGTATCGTGGGCGGCGGCATCTACGACGCTATGCTCGCCAGTTGCGCCATCAAGGCCAACGCGAAGGCGATCTATAGCTGGAACGTCCGACCCTACGCGCAATGCGGACCCGAGGTGACTCGCGGCCTGCGAACGCCGTGACGGTTCCTGCTTCACACTCGTCTTGGGTTTCGCGGGCGTTTCATTATTCCCTCCACGATTCCGCAGCCAAGGGCAAGTCGTTGAGTTCGGCGCGGGCTTCGCGCCAGGTAGGATAGTGCTCCCCGAGGATAGCCAAGAAGCGATCGCTGTGAGTCGGCTCAATGAGGTGAACCATCTCGTGAACGATGACGCTGCACCCCGGGGCCCGCCAGCCGCTTCAGCCCCGGCCGTTGGCCCCGCAACTTCCCACAACGACTTATGAGGAGCAATCTGACCCCGGCGGGACGCTCGGCGTAGGGTCTGCCTGCAAGTCAGGCATCTCCTCCTCGGCCACTTTGAGTAAAGCCACCAAACCATGTTGGGCGGTGTGCCAAATCAAAGCCTCATCTACGGCTTCATATTCGTGCCGATAGACATTCCCGGCGGCTGCGACAGCCGCCCAATCGATCTCCGGATGCCGGCGGAGGAGATCGTCGGGAAGGCGCCGCGAAGCTTCCGAGATGATCTCCAGGGCGCGCACCACCGCGTAAATCGTCTTTCGGTCGGCCCGAAAAGCAGGAAAATCGAGATCCGCAGTAAACCCATGGATCGCCTCGACATTGTCAATGATGTCGGCCAACCGCTGAGCGGGATTCTTAGAAGGCATGAACCGCGTCGTGCAGAATATTTGCCCGGAGTAAAGGCTTCAGCGTACGCCGATTTACGACGTCGCTGGAGCCTTCGAGGAGTTCGTCGATGTACAGTTTCGTCCTGGCGTACTCAAAGATGCCCATCGGCCTGTTCTCGTCGAGATCCACGAGCACATCGATGTCGCTTTCCGCGCCAGCTTCGCCTCGCGCCACCGAACCGAATACTGCTGCGTGCACAACTCCAAGCCGCCGCAAGTCCGCCTCGTGTTTGCGGAGCGTGTCGAGTACGTATTGGAGATCCCATCTCATCGCCCATCCCGAGTTTACCAGACCGTTCTTGCGTCGGCGTCGGCGCCTGCAACCGTGAAATGCTGAATTGTACGCGAAGGCCCTGGAAGCCTGCCAGCAAGTACGCAAGAGGCAAGAGCCTTGGGGCTAGTGTCGGCCACTTTCCGGAAGGGCGGTTTCACGGCCTCGATCTTGCATGACACCCACTGCGCGCCGCTCGAGATCGACGCTGGGCACATGTTCGGGAGCTATCCCTGGGCCCGGTATGGCGACCCGTGGAACCCAAATACCCTGGCGCGGGCGAGCAGATCCGCGGTATCGTTCCGGCCGGACCGCCGCCCGCGACAGGAGGCCTTTACGGTCTCGCGTTGCCTCCTCTGGAAATCGTCCCCGTAAACTCCCCGGTCTCCGTAAAAAAGACGGGGTTCGGTGGGTTGGAAGCATCGCTCAATATGGGGGTCGCCGTCTCGGTAAACGTAAGGACTCCGGAGACCCCCTGGAAACGACCAGTTCCGCCGGTGACCTGAAAGGTCAGAGTGCAATGGGCCTCATTCGCCGCGAAATCGATGCAATCGCCTCCGTCGGTGAGATTGACCTGCAACAGACTCCCATCAAAGAAGCGAAACAGGCCAGCGCCGGCCACATTGGGAAAAAAGAACTTGGTGGGGCCGGTGCAAGTGGTGGACGGTTGCGGAGCATTGGCGCTCGCCTTTACCAGCCGAAACGTGAATGGGCCCAGCGTGCCATTCCCTTCGAGATTCTCTTCCGAGGTGCCGGTGTTGGGGTGCTTCAGATCGATCACGCTGGGCGTGCCATTTCCCGAGAACGTCATGTTCACGTGATTCGGTTGTGCGTAGACGACGGCGACACCAAGAGTGAGCATCAGGGCCATAGTTGCTGTGTGTTTCATTTGTCTTCCTGCTTTCTGGAGGAGATTCTGAGAGACTTGGTTCTCCTTCGCCGGTACAGGCGGCAGCGGCTCCCCGAAACCCGCCATGTATTTTGTGTATATTTGTGGGAGCCACGGGGATCGGCCATCCATCGACGGACGCACGCCGGAAATTACAAATCTTTTGAAGGCTTGGGGCAGCGGCGACGAAGCTGCCCTTGCCGAGTTGACGGAGCGCGTCTATCCGGAACTGCGGCTCATGGCCCGCCGGTACATGAAAAACGAGGTCGAGGGCAACAGCCTGCAGGCCACCGTTTTGGTCCACGAAGTTTATCTCCGGCTGGTGGACGTGACCAACGTCGAATGGCAGGCGCGCGCGCAGTTCTTTGCGATCGCGGCGCAGATGATGCGGCGCATTCTGGTGGACGCGGCTCGCGGGCGCGGTTCGCGGCGGAGCGATGGAATCCCAATGAAAGTGAGTCTGGACGAAACCGCTATCCTGATGCCCGAGTCGGACCGATCGATGCTGGCCCTCGATGAGGCTTTGATCGCGTTCGCACAAGTGGCGCCGCGGCAGGCAAGGGTGGTGGAACTGCGTTACTTCGGTGGATTGACGGAGGAGGAAATCGCGGCGGTACTGAAGATTTCGCAGCGGACCGTCGAACGCGATTGGGGCCTCGCCAAGGCTTGGTTGCTGCGGGAGTTAAGCCGTACAATAGGAAGACCGTCGGGACATAGATATGACTGCGGAGCGTTTCCGGCAGATCGCAGAGCTATACCACGCGGCTCGCGAGGGCACTGCCGACGAGCGCGCAGCCTTGTTGGAGCAGGCAGACCCCGAATTGCGCCGCGAAGTGGAATCCCTGTTGGCGCAACCGGACAGCGGGGAACTCCCGGACCGGCCTGCCATCCAGGACATTCCGGAACTGCGGGACGACCTTACGGTTACCGGACTGGCTTCGGGCGCGTGTCTGGGGCCATACCGTCTGGAAAGCAAGCTCGGCGAGGGCGGGATGGGCGAGGTCTTTCGGGCGATCGACACGCGATTAGGCCGCGCGGTTGCCATCAAGACGACGCGCGAGCAGTTCAACGCCCGCTTCGCTCGCGAGGCGCGGGCGATTTCGTCGTTGAATCACCCGAACATCTGCACGCTTCACGATGTTGGCCCCAATTACCTGGTGATGGAACTGGTGGAGGGCGAGACGCTGGCGGCGCGGCTGAAGAGCGGACCGCTTCCCTTGAAAACGGCGCTCCTGTACGGCGACCAGATCCTGGCGGCGGTAGTGGAGGCCCACGCCAAGGACATCATTCATCGCGATCTCAAGCCCGGCAACATCATGATCGGGAAGTCCGGCGTGAAGGTTCTGGATTTCGGACTGGCGCGCTCGGGCCAGGATGAAACCGTCACGGCGAGCCGCATGATCATCGGCACGCCCGCCTACATGGCGCCGGAGCAGCGGGAGGGCAAACCGGCGGATGCGCGCGCGGACATTTACGCTCTCGGCTTGATCCTCCACGAAATGCTGACGGGCGCGCGGCCGGGGCCGCAGCGCAAACGCATCCGGCCGCGGAGGCTGGACAAGATCGTAAGCCGGTGTTTGGAAGAAGACCCGGCGAGAAGGTGGCAATCCGCTGCCGAATTGCAGAAGGCGTTGGCGGGGGTCACGCCGAGGGCACTGGGCACGCTCGCGGCCATCGGCGGCGCGGCGTTGCTGGCGCTATTCGCCGCGGCTTATTTTTACTTTCACCGGGCGCCAAAACTCACGGCCAAGGATACCGTAGTGCTCGCCGATTTCGAAAACAAGACGGGCGATCCGGTATTTGACCAGACTCTTCGCCAGGGGCTGGCGGTGCAACTGGAACAGTCCCCGTTCCTCAGCCTGGCGTCGGACCAGAGCATCAAACAGGCGCTGCGCTCTGATGAACCGCCCGGTGGAGACACCGCTGACTCCGGAGATCGCCCGGGAAATCTGCGAGCGCAACGGCAGCGCCGCCGTTCTGGAAGGCTCGATTGCAGGCTTCGGGAGCCAGTACGTGCTGTGGCTGCGGGCCCGAAACTGCCGCAGCGGAGAGGCCCTGGCCCAGGCGCAGGAACTGGCCGGCAAGAAAGAAGAAGTTCTGAATGCGCTGAGCCACATTGCGGTGCAGATCCGGACGCGGCTGGGCGAGTCGCTGGCCACGATCCAGGAGCACTCCACCCCGCTGGAGCAGGCAACAACGCCGTCGCTCGAAGCTCTGAAGGCATATAGCGCGGCGAAGAAAGCTCTTTACGCTTCTGGTTTTGCGTTCGCGATTCCCCACCTTCAGCGCGCCATCGCCATCGATCCCCAATTCGCGATGGCGCATGCCGACCTGGGGTTCTTTTCCTATAATATGGGCCAAACCGATCTGGGCGCCGAGGAAATCCGCAAAGCCTATGCGTTGCGCGATCGCGTCAGCGACCGGGAGAGGCTCTACATTCTTATGCTCTGGGACCGGAATGTAACCGGTAACTTACAGAAGGAGTTGCATACTCTGGAAGCGTGGGTACAGGCGTATCCTCGCGATATCAATGCTCTTAACCATTACAGGGGGGTGGGTCGCATTCGGTACGGGCCAATACGAAAAGGGGATTCAAGCGGCCGAAAAGGCCATTCGGGTGGATCCGGAGATGCCATTCGCTTATTCTGTGGCTCAGCACTATCTTCTCCTTGACCGCTATACCGAGGCCGCGGCTGTCTTGCGTCGGGCTGCGGAACGCAAAATCGAATTAGGGGAAATGCTGGGTACCCGTTACTATCTGGCCTTTCTTCAGGGCGACCAGGCGGGAATGGAACGTGAAATCGCACGCGCGCCCTCAGAGCACTTGGAAGACTGGATGGCGCACAACCAAGCTTTGGTGCTCGCCCGGTCGGGACGAATGCGGGAGGCGCGGACGCTCTGGACGCGCGCGGTCGCGATGGCGCAACAGGACGGCAGGGGCGAGGTTGCCGCGACTTACGAAGCGGCGCAGGCGGTGTGCGAAGTCCATTTCGAGAATGCCGCCGCCGCTCGGACATCTGCCCGATCCGCGCTGGATCTTGCAAAAGGCCGCGATGTGGAGTATGCGGCGGCGTTCGCGCTGGCGCTCTCCGGCGATTCCGCCGGATCGCAACGCCTGGCTGAGGACCTGGCGAAACGATTCCCGGAAGACACTCCCGTCCAGTTCGAGTATCTTCCCACCTTGCGCGCGCTTTCCGCGATTTCCCGAAAGGCGCCGCTGGACGCGATCCAACGATTGGAAACGGCGCTTCCTTACGACCTGGCAATGTCGGGCACGGCGTTCTTCGCCAAGTTCGGAGGGCTCTATCCCGCCTACGTGCGCGGACTGGCGTACCTGGAGGCAGGTCGTGGCCGGGAGGCGGCAGCAGAATTCCAGAAGGTCCTGGATCATCGCGGGATCGTGCTTGCGGATCCGATCGGCGCTCTGGCGCATTTGCAATTGGGAAGAGCTTACTTTGCCGCGGGCGACAGGAGCAGAGCGAAAAGCGTCTACGAGGATTTCTTCAGGCTCTGGAAGGATGCCGACGCAGACATCCCGATCCTCAAAAAGGCCAGGGCGGAATACGCGAAGCTATAGTTATTTCCCGCCGCCATTCAACCTGTGCGGAAAGCTGAGTCTCGCGGCGCCCGAGTGTTCATCAGCACCCGTCCACCTGATCGGAAGTGGGCATAGCGTACATTACCATCAGGTGTGGAGCCGCACGGGGTCAGTTTCCTTTTTGACTTTTCAGTTCGCTCACCATTATTGTTGCGTTTCCTGGTCCGAACCCGCTCCAACTGAACTTGGGTTGCGGAAGCCGTTCAGCAGGGCCAGAATCTAGATACGAGATATTCAATTGGAATTTTCGCCATGAATACCTGCCTGGCGTCGGCCATCGCGCTTTCCGCTCTCGGCGTACTTGCTGCCCAGAACACCCGGACCGGCCGACGTTCGAAACAGCGTCAGTGAAGCGGATGGACCGATGCAGCATGGAGAACTCGGTGGACCCCGGCAAGATTTCATTCAAGGGCGACCCTCTCAGGCCGGTTCTGATGGAAGCCTTCCGGGTTAAGATGGATCAGATCGTCGGACCGTCTTGGCTGGGTACAGATTGCTTCGACATCTTTGCCAAGATACCGGAAGGCGCGACCCGCGATCAGGTTCCGGCGATGCTTCAAGCGCTGCTAGCCGAACGGTTCAAGCTCGCCGCCCACAAAGAGGTTCGCCCGAGCCCTGGGGATGCGCTGGTGGTGGACAAGAATGGCCCGAAATTCAAGGAGTCCGACCCGAGTTCGAGCTCTTTGGGCATCCAACCCTCTGGCGCGGTGAGGTTCGGTAGCGGACTCGCAGCATCCGGGATCAAAGGGTCCATGACCGTGGCGGGCCTTGCCAGGTATCTTTCAGGCAAGGGATACGGTCCTGTCGAAGATCTTACCGGGCTCAAAGGAAAATACGACATCGACCTCGCCTGGAAGCCAGATCGGGCCTTCGAACCGATGGGGCCGTACGCTGGAGCCTATGCGGCGCACACCCGGAAGCGGCGGACGGAGCCGGTCTTTCCAACGCGCCTACCGCCGACCTTTTTGCTGCTGTCCGTGAGCAACTCGGATTGAGGCTGGAGCCGCGCAAAGAGCATGTCGACGTGTTGGTGTGTCTCCGTTCAGATCGTCAAGCAGGAGTCCGTAAAAACCCTCACCCGCCTTGGTGGACTGGAAAATGGTCTCGGCCAGAATGTGTTCTACGCCCGTGCCTCTGCTCTCAAAGCCCGTTCCCGCTGCTGTTGGTCAAGCGCGAATGTGCACACCGCCGATTCCCTGGCGCCGGTCGCCGCCGGTTCGCGAGCGGCGCTGCGCTGCACGTTGTCGGTCTTTTTGAAGTTCAATTCTCCGTGGGCTTCTCGACATGATCGATGACCAGAACTTCGACAGGGCCTTTGGCCGGTTGGAGTTTTAGCCCGAGCTGCTCCTGCATGGCGGTGAAGATATCCGGACCGAGATCAACCGTTGCTGCGGCATCGGCGGGACGAGGCCCGGGCGCGCCAAGCGAGGCGGCAGGCGCATCCGGGGCGTATGCGAGGTGGATTTGAAAGTCGCCGTGGAGCCCGGTCTTATCCACGACCGGGCGGCTCAACTCATTGGAAAGCATATAGGCCAGAAACGCCATGGCCGCGCCTGACGCTTCAATTCTGCCTTTGCCAAACCCAGCGGGGCCGCAGTAGTCCGACTGTTTCTTGTCGGGCGCAATATTCGTGTCGCCAGTTATGCGCTGAATGCAGGTGGCGGGCTGTGCCTTCAAGCCGCCTTTCGCCACCATCAGTTCATACACAGGAAGCTCTTTCGTCTCACGGTGAATGGTCAGGTTGAACCGGTTATGCAGCAGAGTCTGCAGCCTCCGCCATTGAAGATTCGCGAACTGCGGACTGGGGGTGGGAGGGCGCTCGGCCTTGGCATCGATGTCGTACAGGTCGGAATCGATCCAAGCCGGACCGCCCGTGACCTCGAAATCATGGACATGGTAAGCCGAGAGGATGAGATCTTTCAGAGTGAATCCTTCGATGTGCAAGGTTGGAAACGGCTTGCTAAATCGGATGTGCTTCCCGCTGACGTCGTGCTTGATCGACGCTACTTCGAACGCAGGCGGCGGATCTTGCGGCGCGGCAGATAGCGAAACGATGGCGCTTGCGCCGGCGATCGACAGCACCAAAACCGCCGCAGCAACGTCTCCCAGGGAACGCGACGCAGGTTCCTGCCGGCCCAACACCCGCCGGATTCGGCCCAGCAGGTCACCTCCGTTAGCGGCGAGCGCGGGCTCGGGAATCCGGCCGCGGATTTGCTCCATTTCAGCCAACGCGCTGGCATATTCGAAGGCGCTGCCGCAAACGGCGACCGCGATATCGTCGCAACAGTGCTCGCGTTCGAGCCGCATCTGCCTGCCCACCCACCACACGGCCGGGTGGTAGAACAGCACCGTCTCGATGGCCGTTTGAAGAGAATTGAGAAGGTAGTCCTGCCGGCGAATGTGGGCCAACTCATGCGCCAGGATTGCCGCGATCTGGGTCTCGCTGAGGCCGGTGAGCGCCGTTACAGGAAGAAGAATGTGCGGCCGGAGCCAGCCAATCGCAGTCGGAACCCGGACCGTTGCGGAGGCGCACAATCGGACAGGGGCGGAGACGCGCAGCCTCCGCTGCAATCGTCTCAGAGCGTCCTCCAAATCAGGCATCGCCGGGCTGGCTTCACGCGTCAGTTTCCGGATGCCCATCCAACTGCCTGCGACCCCTGCGGAGAGTAACGATACTCCAACTATCCAGATGCACACGGCCCACCCGAAAATTCCGGGGTGCGGCGCACTGGAGACCGGGGCATCATAGACTAGTTGCGCAGGCGTAGTCGCCGGCGCCTCTTGGGAGAATCGAGCCGCTGGCGCATCGCCCTGCTGCGCGCTTCGGGAATTCCACGTCGCGGTAACGATTAGCGCGATTGGCATCGCCAGCATGATCAGGCTCGCCGCCGCGTACCGAAGGCGGGCCGCCGATGGAGGCGTGATCGTCTTGACGAAGCATAACAACAAAGCCAGTAGCGATCCCTGCCAGATAAAATGAAGCAGCGCCCCGCCCAAAGCCTGCACTGAGGGGTGCGCGAGAAAGATTTCCAACGTCATTTGGCGCCTCGCTCGTAGTCCCTGAGGACTTTTCGAATCTCGGCCAATTCTTCCGCGGTGGCTTTTCTCGACGACAACGCCTGCAACAACAATCTGCTCATCGACCCTTCGAACGCCTGGTCGAGAAGGTCGGACACTAGAGTGCGCTGGGCCTGTTCCTTCGGCAGCAGCGCTTCATAAATATGCGCCCACGGCTTTTCGTCGCGGGTTACCAACCCTTTCTCGTGCATAAGCTGCATGAACTTCAGGACGGTGGTGTACCCGGTCTTTCTGATTGAGTTCAGGGCTTCGTGGACCTGGCGGACGGTGCTCGGTCCCCGCCGCCATAGAACGCGGAGAATCGCCAATTCGGAATCGGTCGGTCGTGGGGGTTTGCCCATCGAGAGCGAGTCTATACGAAACAATTCGTAAAGTCAACGAACTATTTCGTAGAGAGTCAGGGAAAGTATCGTCGACCCCTCGGAAACAGGCAAGTGGACGAAGAGTGGGTACATATACGGCCAATTACCAACCGGTTGTGGCCCACCAGTTGGTTTTTGCCGTTTTCTTGCCAGTGAGACATTTCAACATCGGTAAACGCTGGCGACCAGGGAGGATCCAACGTCCCGGCTCAATTCGGCGGCTTCTGGCAATGCGAATATGGTTGCGAAGGGTCCCCGGGGGGATGGTTTACAAATGACTCTTACTAATGGGAGGCTGCGGTCACTCAGGATAGTATTATTCGTTTCAGCGCTGCTGTCGCTGATCGCCCTTGCGGGCGCCTCATACCAAGCCATCGCGTGGCGTGCGGACGTCCAACGCTCTCGTCGTCCCGGCCAGCTCGTTAGTGCCGGCGAGTTTCGGCTCAACCTCTACTGCACAGGAGAAGGGCGCCCAACTGTTGTTCTGGAGGCCGGACTAGCCGACTCGCTCGACACGTGGAGAGGTTTGCAACCAACGATCGCGCGATTCGCTCGTGTCTGTTCCTATGACCGCGCCGGCTACGGCTACAGCGAGAGTGGACCGATGCCTCGAACCAGCGACCGGATCGCATCGGAATTGCATGCAGCGCTGCTATCTGCCGGCGAAAAACCACCCTATCTGCTCGTCGGCCATTCGTTCGGCGGCTTCAACGTTCGGGTCTTCAATGGCAAGTATTCGGACGAGGTAGGAGGGATCGTTCTGATCGACGCCACCCAGGAGGATCAGTACCGGCTGCTCCCGAGGGCTTGGAGTAACCTGGGCGCGGCAACGCTCCGGCGCGCCCAACGGCAAGCCTTTTGGGCTCCGCTTTACATCGACCTGGGTATCGCTCGCCTCCAATTGCGGCTGCAAGGACAGCACGCACCGCCAGTGCTTCTCCAGTCGAAGTACCTCAAGGCGAGGACCAGCGAGTTCGAGAACATCGAAGTGAGCGCCGAGCAAGCCCGAAGAGCGGATCATATCGGGTTTAAGCCACTCGTCGTGCTCACGGCCAACAGGGTCATCGATGCCGGTTTGAAGGCTGCCCTCAGCAAAGAGGATCAGATAGCTTATGAGCAAACCTGGGTCAACGACCTACAGCTTCGCTTGGCACGCCTGTCCACGCTGGGCCGGCGCGTCGTGGTGACGAACAGTAGCCACGACATGCCTTCCGACCGCCCAGACGCGATTGTTAAAGCCGTACGAGAGTTGTGCGTTCCACAGCACCAACCTTAACCGCCTGCCCGCAGTCCTCCTTCTAACGGCGTAGTGGCGATCGGCGGCAGCGGCTTTCCCACTTCGTGGGATCAGTCGATCCTTCGCGACCGGGCGGGACTAACTGGCCACGGTGAGCGAGGAATCGGAGTTGCGTCGATTTGGCCGGCCCTTAGTTGTCCATGCTTCGTTCAATATGTCGCGCTCCGTTTACCTTCAGTCACCTTGCCGCTGGATTTCGGTGCGAGCTTAACTTCCAGCTTGTGCTGACGCGGCGATTCTGATGGCGGCGGTATAAACCCGACGGTATAGTTCGAACTGAAGCGAGCCAACGCATGCTTCTTTACCCGTTCAAGAATGTGGTGGGTTTCCCCGCCGTTCATTGAATACCCGTTGGGGGACAAAAGCAACACAAGGCCTGGTGTGTCGGCGTCGGCATTGACGAAGTGATTCATGGCATCGAAGCGGAGCCCTCCGGTGAGGGCTCCGAGGAGTTCAAACGGGTAGTTGTAGTAAGAAGCGAAGTAGGGCGGCCCACAATTCGAACAGGCGCCCTTCACATAATTTGCGCCGCCTGGTCCTAACATTGAAGGCTTAACGGCGCCGTTCCGGTCGTCCTTCGAGCTATAAAAATAATAGACACCATGATTCACAGGGTTACTGTACGTGTAGCCCTCGTACGGCATGACCCATGGGAACCCTGGGAGAGCTACCGGATAGACAGGGACGCCGGCCGCAACTGCCTGGTCAGCGAGGTCCCCCGGGGTTATGGAGGTTCCCTCCGCGCCGGTGGAAAAGATTACCAGGGCACGGGCTGCCTTCGCCCTGTCGGTATCCGCCTCTTCCTCACGAGGCGAGGGACCGACAGCCGAGTCCTTCAAAGCCGAAACCGCCCCCGCTAACGACCACGGCTGTGGAAGATATCCGTCCGCCTGCGCTTTACGCTCCATGTCGCGAACCGCGAGACCTGCCGGTAACGGAATGTCCATGTCCTGACCAACGGCTTGGCCGGCCAGCCTTGGACCAGCCAATCGATGCAGAGCATCGGCGAGGACCTTGGGATCGCTGGTAGATTGGCACAGCCGCTGCAGCCGAAATTGATCCAAGCGATAGATCGAAAACCGGATGGAAGCCCCATGCTCGTCAAGAAGCTGCCGTGCGATCGCTTCGCTCCAGTAGTCGGCAAGGTCCCAAAGGGCCTCGGTGTCCCAAAACCCGGCTCTTCCCCTCAGATCTCTCCTGGGGGGCGTGACCCTGGGGTTCGTGACGTCGAACATCACCACAAGATCGAGCGTGAGATGGACGGGAGGAGCTTCAAATATCGTGAAGCCGCGCGGGACTCCGTCTTCGAGCAGCACCACATCCGCGGGCTTCAGATCGGAAACCGAACGAGACCCGCGACGAACCTGGAAAGGAACGGTCACAAGGTCGGTCCGGGCGTGAAACGAGGGTGCGACGGGCTCTTGTTGCGCGATGCACAAGCCAACCAGCAACACGGCCGCGGCAACGTTGCGACTGGCCTGACCGATCATATTGGAAAGACGTGTACGTCGAGCCGCACGTAACGCTTCGTTGCCAAAGTTCAGCCTTCGGGCTGAATTGAGAATCCCGGTTGTGGCTGGGAATCAAGGCCGAAATACCTGCGGATTGGCAGACGGAAGCCCCACCAAACGAATCGAGTTTTTCATGCGAGACCAGATTCAATGATGAGCCTGGGCGGTCCTTCGGGCAATCTATGCCCACCAGTTAACGATCGACGCGCTCAACTGCGCGATGTGTCAGGCGGGACCGACCCGCGGGAATGATCTGCTTTCCGCGTCAATGGCCGACGGTAAGACGATTCGTCACCGAGACCACTCCCGGCACTGCTCTCGCCCATCCGGCCGCCCTTCGCGCGTCGTCATTCGAACTGACACGGCCCTCAAGCACCACGCTGCCGGATTGAACCACGACATGGATGGTCCCGCCGCCGCCCTGCGTCGTGTATATACTCATCGAGGAATGCCCATAGATGGCCGTGAACACCGCGATGCGGACGCGGTTGTCCGCGGGCGAGTCGGGCAGGAAGGTAATCAAGTTGACGACGTGGGCAACGCCCGGGATGCCCTTGACCACCCTCGCCGCATCGTACTTCAGATCGGGATGAAACACCTGGCCGTGCAGGATCACGGTGGCGCCCTGGACTGCGAATTCCAGATGATCGAAGACCCCAAAGAAAGCCAGGTTGAGCAGTTCGCGATGGACTTCGCTTTCCATGGTGTCTTCACCGAAGGTCGAAACGTTGGAGACGCAGAGAGGCGCGTACTCGCTGAGCCTTGGAGGATACCCCCCCGCATGCGACGTGCCCCACGCCACCCCACAGAATAGAAGAATTGCCGCTACTGCTGAACCGGGTCTGGTCATAATTACCCCGTTGTTTCACGCCTTGGGCGTCGTCTGCCCTTCTATTGCTGTGGATTCTTTTGGAAATAGGCGCGACTTATTTCTTGGGGCGTAGCCAGTCACCATTACGGGGCCATAGGTTGGACGGCCACCGGAATTGGTGGGCTCAAGCCTGCCGCAAACTCAAGCCTGCCCCACGGTGCGATTCCGGTCCATTAGGATTGCACTAGCCGTTTTGGGAGTTCGAGAGCATCTCATTCACCTTGCGCGCGAGTTCGGAAGGCGTAAATGGCTTCTGGAGGAAGGCCACGGTAGGGTCGCGGAGCGGCCGGTCGGTCATCTCATGGTCAGAGTAGCCGGATATATAAAGCACCCTGGTTTCGGGGTGTAGCGGGGCCACGCGTCTGGCGAGTTCAGGCCCGCTCAAGCCGGGCATCACGACATCGCTCACCATCAGGTCGATGCGCGCCGCATGATCCCGCGCCACGGTGAGGGCTCGTTCGGAGTCGGCGGCGTCGAATACGACATATCCGAGACTCAGCAGTGTCTCCCTCGCCAGTTGTCGAATTTCCGGATTGTCCTCTACCAGCAGAACGGTCGCTTTCCCGGTGAGGATTGCTCGCGGAATCGAAGGCGTCGCCGCTTGCGGCAGGCCCTCGGCGCGGCGGAGGAAGACTTCGAAGGTGGATCCGCGGCCTGGCTCGCTTTGGACGCGTATGTGCCCGTTGTGGTTCTTTACGATGCCGTAGGTGGTGGACAAGCCCAGTCCTGTGCCCTTGCCTACTTCCTTGGTGGTGAAGAAGGGTTCGAACAAGCGGAGTTTCGTCTGTTCATCGATGCCGATTCCGGTGTCGGTCACGGCCAGTAACGCGTGCAGGCCGGGTCGTGAGTCGGAAGTGTCGTCCGCAGCATTCCGGTCGGGTTCCTTGAGTCCGGTTTGCAGCGTCAAACGGCCGCCCTTGGGCATGGCATCGCGGGCATTGGTTGCGAGGTTCATGATCACCTGTTCAATCTGGCCGACGTCCGCGATGACACAGAGCGGTTCGCCGGTCAGAATCGTGACCAGTTCAATGTCTTCACCGATCAGGCGGCGGAGCATGGCTTCCACTTCAGTGACCACTTGATTCAGATCGATGACTTCCAATTTCAACGGCTTCCCGCGGCTGAAGGCGAGGAGCTGCCGCGTCAGCCCGGCGGCCTTTTGCCCTGCCTTGCTGATTTCCTCGATGCCTCTGCGCATGGAATCGTCCAGGTCGACTCGTTTCAGGACGAGATCGGCGTAACCGCTAATGATGGTGAGCAGGTTGTTGAAATCGTGGGCCACGCCGCCCGCGAGCCGTCCTACAGCTTCCATTCGCTGCGAGTGCAACAACTGGCGCTCCGATTCCAGAAGGGCGGCCTCATGTTGTTTGCGCCGGGTGGCGTCGCGAAATACCAGGATCGCTCCCACGATCCTTCCCGAATCGGTTTGAATCGGGGCCATAGAATCATCGACGGGCACTTGCTCATTCGACTTCGAGATGACGCAAGTGTTCTCCGGAAGCGAAACGACGCTCCGCAATGTCTCGACTTCCGGCAGAGGCACGCCTTCCCCTGTCTGCAGATAACTACACCGAAACACCTCCGCCAGATGCCTCCCTTTGGCTTCGTCCTGCGACCATCCGGTCAACTGCTCCGCCAGAGGATTGACGAAGCGCACGCGGCCACGGCGGTCTGTGGCGATGACGGCGTCGCCGATGCTTCTCAGGGTAGCCGCCATGATTCCCTGATTCTCCTGGAGTGCGCCGCTCAGCCAGGCGATGAGGGCTCCGGAAAACGTGAAAGTCCCCAAGCGGATCAGATCGGCCGTATCGCTGACTGCAAATCCGGCGGGTGGCATGTGGTAATAGGCGGTACCGATGGCGAGAATCGCAGTGGAGAGCAGTCCACCTGACTTGCCTCCGACCCATGCGCTCAGTACGACGGCGGGAAAGAGGACTGAGAAAATGTTGTGTTCCGTCCAAGTCTTGACGTAAGCCGAAAGTAGGAGGAATCCGGCATTGACAACCAGGATGGTGGCGATCCGGAAGCGGTAATTGTATTGCCTCGGAATCTTCATCGCACCCCTCCCGAGAGTTATATATGCGATTGTTCACCCAAACACGGTCAGGTAGTGCTGAAGTGCCTTGACTTCCAGGTGGATTCCTTTCCCAGCACGCATCCGACTACCGCCAGAAGGAGCAGCGCTGTACAGAACATTGAAAACCCGACAAGGTAAACGGCAATCACTCCGAAGCGTTGCAGCATCCCCCATAATTCCCGGGGCCGCTGCCTTCGGCTTTGCGATTGCATCTTCAAGCCGCTGAACATTTTGCCCAACCTCACTTCCGCGCGGTGCGGACACGGAAACCCCTCCCCGCGACTCGATCGTGGCAAGACCCGTAACGAGTGTCGACTTCAAATACGGGCCGGTTTGCCGACTCCGTCCGCCATGTTTACCCAGCACGGTCGCTTGCAAGTAATATGCCTTCGGGTTGGACGCTAAACATCGCCTCTGTCACACCGCCCAAGTGTCCGTTTTGAGCGCAGTTCGACCCACGGGTGTACGGTTTCGGAAGGCGTAGTCGAATACTCCCCCTCTGAAGCGGGCTTGAACCTGCTCCGGAAGTCCCAAGCTCTGGCAAGCGGCTTGCATCGGGACTTCGGTGGAACCTTTCATCCGTTTCGCCGTCTTTATCCAGCATGAATAAACTCGCGTTCGCGCTCCTTTTCGTAGCTTTGGCTGCCTACGCCGCCGCTGCCGACGTAACCGGCACGTGGTCGGGGACGTTCGTTCCCGAAGGCGGAGATTCCAGCACGGCATATATGGTGATCAAGCAAAGCGGCACGACCATTACCGGTACTGCCGGTCCAGATGCGTCTACCCAGTGGGCCATCCAAACCGGCAAGATCGCCGGCAACACGATCACAATCGAGGTAAAGGACCCCGACAGCGGCACTGTTTACAAGTGCTCCATGGTGTTGGATGGAAACAAGATGAAGGGCGATGTGGAGGCCAGTTCCGGAGGCCAGAGTCAAAAGGGGAAAATCGACATCAGCAAGGCAAATTGACCCCTAGCCCTAAAGGGCCTGCGCAAAATGACTCCAAAATATTTCGGAACTCGGTAACAATGGGTTGATGGCCGTTCGCCCCTTTGTATGTAACGCACTAGGCCCATGTGTACACCAAGCGCCCTTTTTTCCACTTGTCCCGATCGTCATAGAATAGGAGTTCTGGGACAAGCATGAATCCGAAAACGCCCACTGGGCTGGAGCCCGACACGCATGTGCGGCCACAACTGCCGCCAGAGTCTAAGACGGTTTCGCCCCGGAAGAGTTCGGGCAAAGGCTGGGTGTGGCTGCTCCTGCTGGTGATTGCGGGAGCCGGCGCCTACGTCTACTGGCAACGCAATAACGGCGCATCCGCGGGAACCACGCCCGCGGCCTCCGAAGGCGGCAAATCGGGCAAGAAGGGGCGCGGGGGCGGTGGACCTCCGCCGGTGGTTGCGGCACGCGCCAAAATGGGCAGCATCGGCGTCTACGTCACCGGCTTGGGAAACGTCACTCCTCTTTACACCGAGATGGTGAAGAGCCTGGTGAACGGTCAGTTGATGGACGTTCATTACAAAGAAGGCGACTTGGTGAAGAAGGGCGATCCGCTGATCGAGATCGATCCGCGTCCTTACCAGGTGGCTCTGGAGCAGGCGCAGGGGCAGTTGGTGCGGGACCAGGCTTTGCTGGCGAATGCGCGCGTGGATCAGGCGCGATATGAGACGCTGCTCAAACAGAACGCCATTCCCGAACAGCAACTCGCTACGCAAAAGGCGCTGGTGGCGCAGTACGAAGGGACAGTCAAAACCGACGAGGGCATGGTTCATAGCGCCGAATTGAACCTGGTCTACTGCCACATCAAGGCTGAAATCACGGGCCGTATCGGGTTGCGCCTGGTTGATCCGGGCAACATTGTGCATGCCACCGATACGAACGCGCTGCTGGTGATCACGCAGATTCAACCGATCAGCGTAATCTTCCCGATCTCCGAAAAAGACCTGAGCGAGGTGCGCAAGCGGTTCGACGGCGGACAGAGCCTGACGGCGGAAGCCTGGGATGGCGCCGATAGCGCCAAGATCACGACCGGCAAGCTGGCCACCATCGACAACCAGATCGACCAGACCACCGGCACGGTGAAACTGCGGGCCAGCTTCGACAACAAAGACAACGCGCTCTTTCCCAACCAGTTCATCAATGTTCATCTGCTGGTTCAGCAGAAGAGCAACGTGGTACTGCTGCCCACGGCGGCCATTCAGCGAACTACGCAGTACAACTACGTGTGGCTGCTAAAGCCTGACAACACTGTCACGGCACAAAAGATTACGGAAGGTGTTGTGGAGAACGATACTTCCGAAATCCTTTCGGGGCTGAAGGGCGGCGATGCCGTGGTGATGACCGGCGTGGATAAGCTGGCTGAGGGCACGAAGGTGAACGCGACGTATCAGGATGGCAGTGGCGGCGCAGCGGAGCGGGCGGACGCAGCGGCGGCAAGGGACAGAAGGGCGGGGCGAATACGCCTGGTAATGGCGGGGACGGTGGCACTGGCGGCAAGAAGCAAGGTGGAGGCAAGAACACCAAGTGAGCCCGTCCCGGACATTCATTCTCCGGCCGGTCGCGACGTCGTTGTTGATGGTTGGTATTCTGCTGGCGGGCGGTGTCGCCTATAAGCAGCTTCCCATCTCGGCCCTGCCGGAAGTCGACTATCCCACGATTCAGGTGACCACGTTCTATCCCGGCGCGAGCCCGGATGTGATGGCCACTTCGGTAACGTCTCCGCTGGAGCGCCAGTTCGGGCA
Organism: uncultured Solibacteraceae bacterium; assembly: GCA_963815475.1. GTDB lineage: Bacteria > Acidobacteriota > Terriglobia > Bryobacterales > Bryobacteraceae > Sulfopaludibacter. The sequence continues at coordinate 1,063,650 of CAWFHD010000003.1, forward strand.
GGTCCCGGGACTGCAGCAGATGACCTCCACCAGCTCAGACGGCCTTTCGGTGATCACGCTGCAGTTCACGCTGGCGTTGAGCATCGACGTGGCCGAGCAGGAAGTTCAGCAGTCCATCAACGCTTCGGGGACTTTCCTGCCGCCCGACCTGCCGATCCCCCCGATTTACAGCAAGACCAATCCTGCCGATGCGCCGATCTTGACCTTGGCGCTCACCTCCGACAAGCTGCCGCTCAGCAAGGTGGAAGACTTGGCTGACACCCGACTGGCGCCGAAGATTTCGCAGTTGTCGGGCGTGGGACTGGTAAGTATTTCCGGCGGGCAGAAGCCGGCGGTGCGGATTCAGGCGAACCCCACGCAGTTGGCTTCCTACGGCTTGAACCTGGAAGACCTGCGGACAGCCATCAACGCGGCCAATGTGAACCAGGCGAAGGGAAACTTCGACGGTCCCCGCCAGGCGTTCACAATCGGGGCCAACGATCAGTTGCTCTCGAGCGCGGATTATGCGCCGCTGATTATTGCCTATCGCAATAACAGTCCGGTGCGGCTATCGGACGTGGCGACGGTGAAGGACGACGCGGAGAATGTGCGGCAGGCGGCCTGGATGAACGACACTCCGGCCGTGATTCTGAACATCCAGCGGCAGCCCAGCGCCAATATTATTTCGGTGGTGGACCGCATCAAAACGCTGCTGCCCACCCTGACTCTCACGCTGCCGGCTTCGGTGCAGGTGCACGTGGTGGTGGACCGCACCAACACCATCCGGGCCTCGGTAGAGGACGTGCAGTTCGAAATGATGCTGACCGTGGGCCTGGTGGTGATGGTCATTTTCCTGTTCCTGCGCAACCTGGCAGCCACCGTGATCCCGAGTATCGCGGTGCCCCTCTCGCTGATCGGCACTTTCGGCATCATGTACCTGCTGGGGTACAGCCTGAACAACCTGACCCTGATGGCACTCACCATTTCGACGGGTTTTGTGGTGGACGACGCCATCGTGATGATCGAGAATATCTCGCGCTACATCGAGGAAGGTCAGACTCCGCTGCAGGCGGCGTTGAAGGGCTCGGCGCAGATCGGCTTCACGATCATTTCGCTGACCATCTCCCTGATCGCGGTGCTGATTCCGCTGCTGTTCATGGGCGACATTGTGGGACGCCTGTTCCGCGAGTTCGCGGTGACGTTGAGCGTGACCATCCTTGTATCGGCGGTAGTATCGCTGACACTCACCCCCATGATGTGTTCGAAGCTGCTGAAACACACTCCGGAAGGCAGCCAGGGTCGTTTCTATCGCGTGTCGGAGCGGGCCTTCGAAGCGGTGATCGCGTTCTACGGCAAGACGCTGCGATTCGTGCTGCGCTTCCAGACAATCACCCTGCTGGTAGCGATGGCTACCCTGGCGGTGACGGTGGTTCAGTTCTATTACATCCCCAAGGGCTTCTTCCCGATTCAGGATACGGGTGTGATTCAGGGCGTCTCCGAAGCGGCGCAGACGGTCTCCTTCGACGAGATGTCGCGGCTGCAGCAGCAACTGGGGAAGATCATTTTAAAAGACCCGGCGATCGCGAACCTGGAATCGTTCATCGGCATTGACGGCACCAATACCACTCTGAATAGCGGCCGCATTCTCATCAACCTGAAGCCGTTGGATGAGCGTAAAATCAACGCCAGCGACATTATCCGCCGGTTGCAACCGGAACTGGCCGAGGTGCCAGGCATCACGCTGTTCATGCAGCCGGTGCAGGACCTCAGCGTGGAAGACCGCGTGAGCCGCACGCAGTTCCAGTACACGCTGGAAGATCCCAACACAGAGGAGTTGAGCACCTACGCGCCGCAGATGGTGGAGAAGCTCAAGGCGCTGCCGATTCTGCGCGACGTTGCGAGCGACCAGCAGGTGCTGGGAATGCGCGCCAACGTGGTGGTGGATCGCGACAGCGCGCTGCGCCTGGGGATTACGCCTTCCACGATCGACCAGACCCTCTACGATGCCTACGGGCAGCGTGAGGTCTCCACCATCTTCACGCAGTTGAATCAGTATCACGTGGTGCTGGAGTTGAAGCCATCGTTCGAACAGAATCCGCTGGATCTGCGCAACCTGTTCATCCGGACGGGCATCGGCAACGGCGCGAGCGGCGCTTCGGGCCTGGTGTCGGGCGGCTCGTCGGCATCCACCAGCGCGCGCAATCTGACCAGCGCGGTGACCAGCAGCGCGTCGACGTCGACCACCAATCAATCGAGCACGGTGTTCGGGGCGAACCCGCAGTCGAACTCGGTATTCCCCAATGGCGGCCAGGTGCCGCTGAGCGCTTTCAGCCGCATTGTGATGTCGCCCGTTCCGATCACGGTCAACCACCAGGGGCAGTTCCCGGTAGTGACGCTTTCGTTCAACCTAGCGCCCAATGTTTCGCTGGGCGACGCGGTGGACGCGGTCAACAAGGTGAAGGATGAGTTGGGAATGCCGGCCAGCATCACGGGCGCCTTCCAGGGCACGGCGCAGGCGTTCCAGGCATCGCTGGCGAACGAATGGGTGCTGATTCTGGCGGCGCTGGTCACGGTGTACATCGTGCTCGGCGTGCTGTATGAAAGCTACATCCACCCGGTGACGATTCTCTCGACGCTGCCATCGGCGGGCGTGGGCGCGCTGCTGGCGTTGAACATCTGCCATGCCGACTTCAGCGTGATTGCGTTGATTGGAATCGTGCTGCTGATCGGTATTGTGAAGAAGAACGCTATCATGATGATCGATTTTGCGCTGGAAGCGGAGCGCAAGGAAGGCATGGCGCCGCTGGATGCGATTTACAGCGCCTGCCTGCTGCGGTTCCGGCCGATCATGATGACCACGATGGCGGCCCTGTTCGGCGGAATTCCGCTGGCCTTGGGCACGGGCGTAGGATCTGAGCTCCGGAAGCCGCTGGGCATCACGATTGTGGGCGGCCTGATCTTCAGCCAATTGCTGACTCTCTACACCACTCCGGTCATTTACCTCTGGTTCGACCGCCTGGCGCGGCGTTTCTCGCGCCACCACGTCACGGAACCGGAGCCCGGCAGTGAGGAAATGTATCCGGCATAGTCGCATGTGGAGATTGAATTTCACCGCAGAGACGCCGAGAACGCTGAGAAGGCGCGGAGAAAACCTCTTGTATTTCTCCGCGGTTCCTCTGAATGCTCGACGTTTCTGCGGTAAGCAGAAAACCCTGAGCGCGAAATGAACTTTTCCGAGCCATTCATACGCAGACCGGTAGCCACCACTTTGCTGCTGTGCGCTTTGGGGCTTTCGGGCGTGGCGGCGTTTCGGCTGCTTCCGGTTTCTCCTTTGCCCCAGGTGGACTTTCCCACGATTTCGGTGAATGCGAGTTTGCCCGGAGCCGATCCGGCGACTATGGCTTCGGCCGTGGCGACTCCTCTCGAAAGGCAGTTTGGGCGCATTGCCGCCGTTACCGAGATGACATCGTCGAGCTCTTTGGGTTCGAGCGGCGTCACTCTGCAATTCGATTTGAACCGCAATATCGATGCTGCCGCCCGCGACGTGGAGGCGGCCATCAATGCGGCTCGCGGCTACCTTCCGGTGAATCTGCCGCAGAACCCGCGGTATCGCAAAGTCAATCCGGCCGATTCTCCGATTCTGATGATCGGGCTCACGTCCGACATCCTGGGCAAGAGCCAGATGTACGATGCTGCCTCCACCATCATGGCGCAGAAGTTGTCGCAGGTGCCCGGCGTGGGGCAGGTGAACGTGGGCGGCAGCGCGCTGCCCGGCGTTCGAGTGGAGTTGAATCCGCAGCAACTGAATAAGTACGGGATTGGAATGGAGCAGGTGCGGACGGTGCTGGCCGCCGCCAATACCAATACACCGAAGGGGCACCTGACCAACGGACTGCAGATGTGGGAGATCGGTTCCAACGACCAGATCTTCACCGCCAAGGACTACGCTGCGCTCATCGTCTCCTACAACAACAACAACCCGGTGCGATTGAGCGATGTGGGCCAGGTGGTGGATTCGGTGGAGGACCTCCGCAACGCGGGCTATGCCAATGGCAAGCCTTCGGTGCTGGTGATCATCAATAAGCAGCCCAACGCCAACATCATCGACACAGTGGACCGGATCAACGCGCTGCTGCCGCAGCTCAAGGCGGCCATGCCGCACGCCATCGATTACAAGATCATGATGGACCAGACGGTGACCATCCGCGCTTCGGTGTTCGACGTGGAGAAGAGCCTGATCATTTCCATCATCCTGGTGGTGCTGGTGGTCTTTTTCTTTCTGCGCAGCGCGCGCAGCACCTTCATTCCGAGCGTGGTGGTGCCGCTCTCCCTCATCGGCACGTTTGGCGTGATGTACCTGCTGGGTTACAGCCTGGACAATCTTTCCCTGATGGCGCTCACTATTTCGACGGGCTTTGTGGTGGACGACGCCATCGTGGTGATCGAGAACATTTCGCGCTACCTGGAAATGGGAATGAACCCGTTCCACGCGGCTTTGAAGGGCGCTTCGGAGATTGGATCGACGGTGCTGACCATCAGCATTTCGCTGGTGGCTGTGTTTATTCCGCTGTTGCTGATGGGCGGAATTGTAGGCCGGCTGTTCCGTGAGTTTGCGGTGACACTTTCGGTGGCCATCGCGGTTTCCATGGCGCTTTCACTGACGGCAACTCCCATGATGTGCGCGCACCTGCTGAAGCAGCACGGCGAGCACGGATGGTTCTATCGCACCAGCGAGCGCCACTTCAACGCGGTGATGAATACTTACGGCCGCGCGCTGAACGTGGTGCTGCGCCATTCGTTCATCACGCTGATGGTTCTCTTTTGCACTATCGCGCTGAACGTATTCCTGTACATCCGCGTGCCCAAGGGCTTTTTCCCCCAACAGGACAATGGCCGCCTGAGCGGCTCCATTGTGGCGGATCAGGACATCTCTTTCCAGGCGATGAACGAGATGCTGCAGCAACTGGTAAACATTGTGGCGGCCGACCCGGCGGTGGACGCGGTGAACGGTTTCTGCGGCGGCCAGGGCGGCTTTGGTGGCGGCGGCAGCAACACCGGACGCATGTTCGCCAACTTGAAACCGCGGGCCGAACGCGGCATCTCGGCAGACCAGGTGATTGCGCGGCTGCGTCCCAAATTGGCGAGAGTTCCCGGCGTGACGCTTTATCTTCAGGCGAACCAGGACATCCGTATTGGCGGCCGGCAAAGCTCGGCGCAGTATCAATACACGATGCGCGGCGACAACGTGGAAGACCTACAGTCTTACGCGCCGCAGATGCTGGACGCGCTGAAAAAGATCCCGGTCATCGCGGATCTCAACAGCGATCTGCAGGACAAAGGCTTGCAGTCGATGGTGGTGTATGACCGCGCCCAGGCCGCGCGTTTCGGCATATCGCCGCAGTTGATCGACAACACGCTGTACGACGCATTCGGGCAGCGGCAGGTATCGACGATGTACCAGCCGCTCAACCAATATCACGTAGTGATGGAAGCGGCCCCGCAGTACTGGCAAAATCCGGAGATTCTGCGCGATATCTATGTGCACGCGCCCAACGGACAGACGGTGCCGTTGAGCGCCATAGCTCACTGGGGCTCGAATACGGCGGCGCTTTCCATTGCTCACCAGGGGCTGTTCCCGGCGGTGACTTTGTCCTTCAACCTGCTGCCGGGCGTGGCTCTGGGCGATGCCACCACGGCCATCGACGCGGCCGCCCGCGAGGTGGGACTACCGCCGACGATTCAGACCGGTTATGCAGGCACCGCACAGGCGTATAAGGACTCCCTGGACAATGAGCCTATCCTGATCGCGGCAGCGCTGGTTACGGTTTACCTGGTGCTGGGAATTCTTTACGAAAGCTATATCCACCCGATCACCATTCTTTCGACGCTGCCTTCAGCGGGGGTGGGCGCGTTTTTGGCGCTGCTGGTTACGAAGACCGAACTCACGGTGATCGCGATGATCGGGATCATTCTGCTGATCGGGCTGGTGAAGAAGAACGGAATCATGATGGTGGATTTCGCGCTGCAGTGCGAGAGGCAGGAAGGCAAATCGCCGCGCGACGCTATTTTCGAGGCTTGTTTGTTGCGGTTCCGTCCCATTATGATGACTACGATGGCGGCAATGCTGGGCGCCGTGCCGTTGGCCATAGGCAACGGAACGGGTTCGGAGCTGCGGCGGCCGCTGGGCATCACGATCATCGGCGGACTCTTGATGAGCCAGATGCTTACGCTGTTTACGACGCCGGTGGTTTACTTGTATTTCGATCGTTTGCAACACTGGTGGAGCCGGGTGCGGCGTCACGAGCCAAATATGGAGTTGGGTTCCGAGGCATGATGGAAACGAGAAAACGAAGCGCGGACGGTTTTGTCCGCCAGGCAGAATTCGGTCTGCGCCGGGCCTCCGCCCGTGTGGGATGGCTTTCGCTGATTGCCGCCGCACTCCTGTTTTCCCCCGCGTGCATGGTGGGTCCGAACTACAAGCGGCCCGCCGCGCCTGTGCCGCCCGCGTACAAAGAACAGGCTCCGCCCGATTACAAGGAAGCCAATGGATGGAAGCCCGCGCAGCCTGGCGACAGCCTGCTGAAGGGCAAGTGGTGGGAGATCTATAAGGATCCGGCGCTGAATGCGCTGGAGGAATTGGTGGCCATCAACAATCAGAACGTGCTGCAGGCGGAGGCCAATTACCGCTTCGCTTCCGCGGCTACGCGGGTAGCGCACGCGGCGCTGTTTCCCACGGTAAGCGTGGGGTCAGGCATCACCGAATCGCGCACTGGAGGAACGGTAACCGCCGGCGGCGGTGTGGCCGCTTCCGGGCTGCGCACCTTGTATACCATCCCTTTCAGCGCTTCGTGGGCGCCCGATTTGTGGGGCAGCGTTCGGCGCAATATCACGGCTGCTTCGGCCACGGCGCAGGCCTCGGCAGCCACTCTGGAAAACGCCCGGCTGCTGTATCAGAGCACGCTGGCGCAAGATTATTTCATGCTGCACGGGCTGGACAGCCAGGCCGACCTGCTCAACCGGACGTTGCAGGAATACCTGGAATACCTCACGCTGACTAAGAATCGTTTTGCCGGCGGAATCGCGTCGGACCTGGACGTGGCGCAGGCGGAATCGCAGGTCTATGACACGCAATCGTCGATGGAAGATCTTCAGGTGCAGCGCACGCAACTGGAACACGCTATCGCGGTGCTCACGGGCCTGCCGCTGGCGAATTGAACGTGCCGCCGCTGGTGATCACCGAGCCGCCTCCTCCGGTGCCGATCGACGTACCGTCCACGTTACTGGAGCGGCGGCCCGACATCGCGGCGGCAGAACGCGAGATGGCAGCGGCGAACGAGCAGATCGGCATCGCCAAGGCAGCCTATTACCCGACCCTGACGTTGAGCGCGACCGCGGGCCTGGAAAATTCCAGCTTCACAAACTGGCTGAAGTGGCCCAGTCGCTTCTTCTCGGCGGGACCGAATATTTCGGAACTACTCTTCGACGCCGGACGCCGCGGCGCGGTGCTGGCGGAGAACCAGGCTAACTTCGACAGCACCATTGCGGCTTACCGGCAAACCGTGCTGACGGCATTCCAGCAGGTGGAAGATAATCTTTCGGCGCTGCGCGTGATGCAACAGGAAGCGTTGACGGTGGACAAAGCGGTGGCATCGGCGAGGCGCGCGCTGACCATCTCGACCGAGCAATATAAGGCGGGCACCACGAGTTACCTGACGGTGATCACGGAGCAGGCTACGGCACTGTCGGCTGAGCGGACCGCGGTGGAATTGCTGACGCGGCGTCAGACGGCGAGCGTGCTGCTGGTGCAGGCTCTCGGCGGAGGATGGGACAGCTCGCAATTGCCGTCGATGAAGGACGTGCAGACGAAGGGGACGAAGTAGCTATAGAATCGATTCTTGATCGCGGCTCTGGCTTTCTTTCTCTTTTCCGCTTCCACTCCGCAGCAGCGGGCTGTCGATTTTCTGGCGGGCGAGGTTCCTCGCTGGTCGCGCGAGAATCACTGCTTCTCTTGCCACAACAATGGCGACGCGGCGCGCGCTCTTTACCTGGCTTCGACTCGCGGATACGCCGTTCCCAAGGAGGCTCTCGCCGATACGTCCCAGTGGCTGACGGAGCCTGGCAGGTGGGACGAGAATCATGGCAACCCCGCGGCTAGCGATCGGAAACTGGCTCGCATACAGTTCGCGGCGGCGTTAGCGGAGGCTTGGCGCGCGGGGGCGATTCGCGATCGGCGTCCGCTGATCGAGGCTGCCGATTCTTTGCTGCCTTACCAGGATGGGGATGGGTCGTGGCGCGTGGATACCGGCGGCCTTCCCGGCGCTCCGGCCACTTACGGCGCGGCGCTGGCGACTTACATGGCTCGCCGGACTTTGGAGATGGCCGGTCCATCGCGCTACGTTGCTTCCATCGCACGGGCGAACCGGTGGTTCGAAGTCACGGCGCCCGGCAATATATTGGATGCCGCCGCGATGCTTTTGGCGATGCCTCGGTCCGCGGTGGTGCGGCGAAAGTGTTTGCCGCTGATCCTCGGCGCGCAGACCAGCGATGGCGGCTGGGGCCCGCAGCCACACCTTCCCGCCGAGGCGTTCGACACTGCCGTGGTGCTATTGGCACTCGATGCGGCCGGGGAGCGGAAGCCCATGGCGCGAGGTCGCGCACTGCTGCTCAAGATGCAGGAGGTGGGGGGCGGCTGGCCCGAGACTACTCGTCCCTCGGGCGGGCAGAGCTATGCCGAGCGGATTTCGACGACCGCGTGGGTGGCGTATGCGCTACTGCTGACGGATTCGAAAGGGCACTGAGACGGTCTCGGTGGTGACCGCCTGCGTGACGGAGTCGAAGGTGTCGACGTCGAACGCGCGGCCGATGTGGTTTCCGGCAAGGTCTTCCAGCGCGGTCTGCACTACCAGTTTGTAGTCGCCCGCGGCCCAGGGCTGGGTGGGTGTGAAGCGCCAGCGCGTCTCGTCGCGCACTACCAGGACGCTGCCCGCGACGGCTTCCGCGGCGCCCTTCACTTCGATCATGTGCTGCAGCAAGGCGTAATCGAGGGGCTTGGGGAACTCGACGATCAGCGCATCCTTAGAGCCGGCGGGCGGGGGCGTGATGCGCCAGTCGGTGACTTGCGGCGGTTTGCGATCGGCCTCCGTCACGCGGAACGGTTTGCGGAACTCCTCGACCAGCGGCGTGCCGTGGGCGTCGGGCCAGTCGCGGTCGACCACCAGACTGTAGCGCGCGCCTTCCTCCAGCGCCGGTCCCTCTTCGGCCAGCGAGGCGAGGCCTCGTTTGATTCTGCCGGGATCGAGCAGCAGGGTGACGCGCTGGTTGTCACGGTCCCAGAGTTCCTGGTCCAGTTCGAGGAAAGGCACGTCCACTTTGGAGCCGTTTTCGCGCAGCAGACGCACGTGGCGCCACACTTCGCCTTTCGACATGGGCGCGGTGAAGTAGACGTAGAACTTCAATTCGTTTGCCGGCAGAATACCGGTGGAGGGATAGATGTGGGCCACGCGCGTGGTGGCGGCGAGTGGGGCGGCCGTCGGCAAGTGGAAGAGCTGGGTGATGCCGGCTCCCGCGGGCGGGTGAAAAACGGCGCGGAGCTCGAGGCCGGGCGAGAGGGGAAAGCGCGGACGGAAGACGAGTGAGTTGCCTTCGAGGGAGTAAGCGCCGAGCAGCGGCGGAACATCGCCTAGGCCGACGTATACGGCGAAGGTCGATTGCCAGCCATCGGCGGGCTCGGCCTTGATGGGCGCCGGGCTGACACGGAAAACGCCGTCATCCATATGAATGACGGCGTCTTGAGCCGCGCAGCAAAGCGCGAAGAAAAATAGCAGAGAGCGGATCACTACGGCAGCGGCACGGTGCGAAGGTCGAGCGACGCTCCCTCGCCCATCAGCACCAGCGCGTTGGTGTCGTCAAACTTATCGAGGTGCATCACACCTTTGAGGTTGGCGATGGTCTCGTACGGCACACCGGTGACTTCGGTCTGCTTGGTGATGGGTTGATACGACTCCAGGTTGTCGGCCGAGAGCTTCATGACGCCGCGGCTGCTGTTGGCCATCAGGATGTAGTGTTTGTCGCCCTTGGTGTAGACGATCATGTCGAGCGGCTTATTGCGATTGCCGAGCTCGGCGATGGTGGTGCCCTTCACCTTGTTGCCGGGCTTCAATTCCGAAACCGGGATCTTCACCAGCGGCGTGCAGGTGTAGGCGGCGAGGATGTTGGTCTGCCCATTAATCTGGTAGGAGACGAAGGTGCGGACCGGGGCATTGGTCTCGAAGCGACCATGCGAGCCGTGCCAGATCTCGATACCGGCGCCCTTGGAGGCGGCCTGGAAAGGGAAGGGAATGGAGCGCAGGCTGGACGAGAACTCCTCATTGGAGAGGCCGGCGACCAGTACGTTGCCATCGACGTACTTCAACTGTGTGATGGATTCCATGCGCTGGCGGGCTTCCTGCGGGCCATCGGAGAGGGCCACGCGCTGATGGGCGATCTTCTCCAGGGAGACTTCGGTGAGTTTGCCGGAGCGGTCGGCGCGCATAATTACGGGCACCGCATCGGGGCCTTTGCCGCGCGAGACAGAAATGTAAACATTTTTGGAAATGGGGTTGACCACCACGTCCTGGATGGAAATCTGGTCGGCAGCCGTGCCGAGCATGGCCGCCACTTTCTCGTTGATCCCCTTGATTTCGAGACTGCCGCCGGGCTGCCCGGGCGTGCGATCATTCACGTCGAGCGCGACGATAGCGGCTCCCAAGGAATCGCCCACCAGCAGGATGCCGTCAGGCCCGAATGCCAGGGCTCCGGCCGATTTGAGGTCGGCTTTGCCGGTTTGCATGTTAACGCTCGCGCCAAAGCTTAAAGCGGCCGCACAGCAGGTAATGGCGGCCAGCTTGTTGAACGAAGAGAATTTCACAGAAAGCACAGTTCCCCTCCAATGTTGGAAATCGGATTTATGCTATCACAGTCAGGCTGAGGTCCCCGGCTGGCAGGCCGGACACCAGAAGGTGACTCTGGCTTCGAGGCCCTGCTTGCGCGACTGGATGGGCGCGCCGCAGCGACGGCACGGTTCTCCGGGACGCTTGTATACCCAGAGATTCTCGTCGGGATCGATTCTTCCGGTGGTTCGCCGACCTGCGCTGGCTTCCGCGACATTCGCCAACATGTAACGGCGGGCGGTCTGCACCAGCGAGCGCAGTTCATTTTCCGAAAGCGAGCCGACGAGTCGAAAGGGATTCACTCGGTTGGCGAAACAGACCTCCGATTTGTAGACGTTGCCCAAGCCAGCGATGAGAGATTGCCGGAGCAGGGCGACTCCCACCTCCAGTTCCGGCGCGCCACGCAGTTGCCGCACCGCCTGATCTTCGTCGAAATCTTTCGCGAGCACGTCCGGACCCAGTTCCTGAATACGGTGGCGAAGCAGTGTGGCCGCGGTATGAAACTCCGCCACCGGCACCTGAAAGCCCACTGCCACGAACTCCGGGGTGTAGACTGCCATTCGCATTTGCGTTCTGCTGCGTTGCCACGCTTCGCCTGGCCGGTAGATGTGCCAGCTCCCGCTCATGAGCATGTGAGTGAGCAGGATGAGGTCGCAGGAGAAATACATCTGGATCCACTTGCCGGCGGCCTCTACGCGCTCCACGGTGCGACCCGCCAGCGGTGTGTCGTAGTCGACGCGCGCAAGTTGTGGCAGTTGCGTTTCGAATTTCGTCACCACCCGGCCGGCCAGGGCGCGATTCAGGGTGCGGGCCGTGCGGAAGATGGTGTCACCCTCAGGCATCGTCGTCATCCGCGCCATCGTCAGGCGGTTCGGGTGTGGCGGCTCCGGGGTGCGTGACGCGGCGCATTTGCAAACCGGCGGCGGTGAGCACGAAGCCGCTCTCTTCCAGGAATCGTGTCAGGAAATGCTCGCCGGCCGGGTCGCCATTGATGGTCCCGATGAGCAAGCCGCTGCGTTTGGTCTGATTGCGAATGGCGTCTGCGGCGAGCTTTTGAGCGAGTTCGCGCGCGGCTTTGCCACGCTCGGGTTCGTCGTCGGGGAGGAAGACCTGCAGAGCCGGATTGCGCCGCCGGAAGAAGGCTGCGAGGCGGCCATTCACCAGGATGACGTTGGCGCCGGCGGCGCGCGACATTGTGTGATCGGTGGAACCTTGCAGCCAGGGGAGGAGGCTGCCGTAGGGATTGGCGGGGTCGGATGCCGCCAGGTGGATGGTCTCCGGGCGTTCCGGTTCCACGCGCAGACTGCGGAGCATGTCCACGGCGGCGGGAGTGGCGAACTGCGCCGCGCCCATTCGGGAAACGAACATGCCGCGACGGATCCAGCCGCTCTCTTCCATGGTTTTGAGCGCCGGATAGACGGCCGCATAACCTCCGCGGATGTTTTCGGCGGCTGCCGTTTCGCGCATCACGATGCCATTGCGCACCAACAACTGCTGCGCGGTGGCGGCGATCGCCTGCGTCGCGGTGACCGGCTCGGCGATTCGCTGCAGCACGGCGGACCAGCGGCCTTCGCCCACGCCGTCGGTTCCGCGACGCGCTCGGGCACGCTGAAGGAAGCCGGGCGAGCCTGGCGGCATGTACGGGTGCTGCACTCGCGGACGCTCCTTCTCCGCCGAAGAAAGCAGAGAGCGAATCGGGAAAAAGGTATCGTTGGTGACCAGGCCGTGCCACACCAGTTCCCACAGGGCATCGGTAGTTTCATTGGGGAAGCCGCCGCCGAGCGCCTGATGAATAGTGGCTTGAAACGAGGCTCCCTGTTGCCGCAGGTGTTCGAGGATTCGCTGCGCTTTTTCGGACAGAGTTTCGGGAAAAGCATCGCCCGAGCCCGGGGCGAGCAGGCTACCCAACGAGCCCGCCAGATAGAGCGACACGCGGCCATCGCGAGTGCCCAGTTGCTCCCTGCCCACCCAGACAATTTCGCCCGAGGCGAGCAGCGCGTCCAGATCCGACGATTTGTAATCGGCCACGCGCGCGGGGAGAATCTCGCGCTCCAAGTCGGATGCGATCAGTTCGGCTCCCTGCAGGTTTTCAATAGCGTCGAGCAGGGCGTCCAGTCCGCGCCGCGGCGCGGCGACTCCCTGCCACCGGGCGAGCAGACGGGCGAAGACGTGCTGTTCCGCCGGCACCACTTCTTTGCGCAGGCGCGCCAACGTCTTGCGGCGGATTTGCTGGAGCACGTCGGGATCGCACCATTCGCGGTGCACGCCGCCGGGCCGGAATTCGCCTTCGAGGAGCTTGGATTGGTTGTGCAGACCTCGCAGCACGGCTTCGATTTCGGCGGACGCGATGGCGTAGCGCGACGACAATTCGAGCGTGGTAAAGGGTCCGTGAGTGCGGGCAAAGCGGCGTACGATTGCCGCGAGCGGATCGGGCGAAGGTTCGAGGAAGGTTTCGGCCAGACCCGGCGGCAGCGGCGTGCCCAGGGCGTCACGATAGCGCGCGGCATATTCCACGGGGATGAAACGGGCTTGGCGCGCGATTCGAACGCGCACTACGCGCCGTGTCTGCGCCAGCTTGGCGATACTTTCCGCGACCTCCGGAGTGGCCGATCGCGCCGCGATTTCCTCCTCAGTCAGATCGCCCAACTTGAGCAGCAGATCGTGCAGGCCGTCGGCGTGGCGGGCTTGATAATCGGGATCGAGCGACTGAAGCTGCGCTTCCACTTCCTCCATTGCCGACTTGTCGAGCAGCTCCCGGAAATCGGTGCTACCCAGGATCTCTTCCAGTTGCGACTGATCGATAGAGAGCGCCTGCGCCCGACGTTCCGCCATGGGCGCATCGCCTTCGTAAATGTAGTTGGCGATGTAGGAAAACAAGAGGGCCGAGGCGTAGGGCGAAGGCTTAGCGGAATCGATGGTGGTCACACGAATGGTGCCGCGTTCGATCTTCTTCAGCACGTCGGCCGCGGAGGCGAGGTCGAGCAATTCGCGCACGCATTCGCGATAGGTCTCGAGCAGGATGGGAAATGACGAGTAGCGCACCGCCACGGCTAACAGGTCGGCCGCGCGCTTACGCTGCTGCCAGAGAGGCGCGCGCAGGCCGGGTCGGCGACGCGGGATCAGGAGGGCTCGGCCGGCGGCCTCGCGGAACTTGGCGGCGAACATGGACGTGCTGCCGAGTTGCCGCAGAACCAGGTCGCGCAGCTCCGCGGCGGACGGCAGGAGCATTTCCGATTCGAGAGGCTCTTCGGAATCAGGCAGGCGCACTACGAAGCCGTCGTCGGACCACATGGTCTCGGCTTCCAGGCCACGCTCGGCCCGCAGGCGCGCCGTGACTGCCATGCACCAGGGCGCGTGCACCCGGCTGCCGAATGGAGTGAGCACGCAGAGACGCCAATCGCCGAGCTCATCGCGGCATCGCTCGATCAGGATCTCCCGATCGCTGGGGATGACGCCGGCGGCGGCGCTTTGATCCTCCAGGTAGCGAAGCAGATTTTCGGCGGCATTCGGCTCCAGGCTGTGGTCCTCTACCAGCCGCGTGTACGCCACGGGACGGGGCAATTGCACCAGCTCGCGGGTCATCTCGCCGATGTTCTGCCCGAATTCGGAGGAGCGGCCGGCGGTGTCGCCATGCCAGAACGGCATCTTGCCGGGCTCGCCGGGCGCGGGAGAGACCAGCACGCGATCGTGCGTGATCTGGTCAATGCGCCAGGTGCTGGCTCCCAGGATGATGGTGTCGCCGGCGCGGCTTTCGAAGACCATCTCCTCATCGAGTTCGCCGACGCGCGCGCCGCGTTCCGCGCCGGACATAAATACACCGAAGAGGCCGCGATCGGGGATGGTGCCCGCGTTGACGATGGCGAGTTTCTTCGCGCCCTCGCGCGCGGTGATTTTGTGGGATACGCGATCCCAGGTGATGCGCGGCCGCAACTCCACAAACTCGTCGGAGGGGTAGCGGCCGGAGAGCATATCGAGCACGCTTTCGAACGTGGACCGGGGCAGATCGGCGTAGGGCGCGGCGCGGCGAATGGCGGCGAACAGGGCTCCGGTGTCCCAATCGTCCATGGCCACCATGGCGACAATCTGCTGGGCCAGCACATCGAGCGCATTGCGCGGATAGCTCACGCGCTCCACATTGCCCTGGTGCATGGCGCGCGCGATGGCGGCGCAGGCCACCAGATCTCCGCGAAATTTGGGGAAGAGGATGGCGGCACTGACGCCGCCGACATGGTGACTGGCGCGTCCGATGCGCTGCATGCCGCTCGACACGGAAGGAGGCGCTTCGATCTGTACTACGAGATCGACCGCTCCCATATCGATGCCCAGTTCGAGCGAGGACGTGGCGATGATTCCGCGCAGCGTTCCCAGTTTCAGACGCTCTTCGATCTCCTTGCGCTGTGCCGCCGCCACGCTGCCGTGATGGGCGCGGACCAGCACTTCGCCGGCAAGCTCGTTGATGGCGCCAGCTACGCGCTCCGCCAGGCGGCGGCTGTTGACGAAGATCAGGGTGGAAGTGTGCGACCGCACCAGTTCGAGAAGCTTGGGATGAATCGCGCTCCAGATGGAAGGGCGCTTGGGCGCTTGCGAGGCGGGGCCGCTGGGAAGGTCCTCGATCTCGTCGAGGCGCTTCATGTCGTCGAGCGGCACCTCGATGGACAGGTCGAGCTTCTTGGGAGTGCTGGCATTGACGATGGTGACGGGGCGGTAGACGGGGCTCGTCGAAGGCGCTTCGAGGTCGAAGGAGACTTCGGGAGGATCGGCGGCCGGCGCAGTCCAAGCGGCGTCGTTACTTTCGGCTCCGCCCAGAAAGCGGGCGACTTCTTCCAGGGGCCGCTGGGTGGCTGAAAGACCAATGCGCTGCAGCTTGCGGCCGCAGAGTTGTTCGAGGCGTTCGAGCGAGAGGGCGAGGTGGGCTCCGCGCTTGTTGGGAACCAGCGCGTGGATCTCGTCGAGGATTACCGTCTGCACGGATCGTAGCGACTCGCGGGCGCTGGAGGTCAGCATTAAGTAGACGGATTCCGGCGTGGTGATGAGAATGTCGGCGGGCTTGCGGGCGAAGCGCGATCGTTCAATGGCGGCGGTGTCGCCGGTGCGAATGAAGATGGATGGCTCGTGAAACTCCACGCCCTGCCGGCGCGCGAGCTGTGCGACTCCGGCAAGAGGCGCCCGCAGATTGCGCTCCACATCGACGGCGAGGGCCTTGATGGGCGAGATGTAGAGCACCCTGCAGCGTTCGGCAGCCGGCGGAGGCGGCGTGAACATGAGGCGGTCGATGCACCAGAGGAAGGCGGTGAGGGTCTTGCCGGTTCCGGTGGCGGCCAGAATCAGGGTGGAATCGCCGCGGGCGATTACGGGCCAACCGAGTTGCTGGGGCAGAGTGGGCGCCGGGAAGACCGATTCGAACCACTCCCGCACCGGGGGATGAAAGGCTTCGAGGGGATCGGAGGGGAAGGCGGCGGGCTGATTCATCTCCTACCTTTTAGTATAGGTTTTGGAAGACCACCGGTGGTTTCGACCACTGGCTCCACTGTCAGACTCCGGTATTCTCGTGCTGCGATTCGCCGGCTAGGCGCGCGAACCAGCCTCCTGCCGCGATCAGCTCGTCGGGCGGGCCTTGTTCTACGATCTGGCCGGCATTCATGACCACGATGTGGTCGGCGTCCTTCACCATGGAATAGCGGTGCGCAATCACCAGGATGGTGGTGTGGTTGCGCAAACGGTTGAGCGCCAGTTTTACTTCGCTTTCGGTGCTGTAGTCCAGGTTAGCAGTGGCTTCGTCGAGCACCAGGATGCGCGGCTGGTCGGCCAGGATGCGCGCGATCTGCAGAGCTGGCGTTCTCCCACCGAGAGTCCCAAGCCACCCTCGCCCACTTCGCTATCCACACCGGCAGGCAGACGCTCCAGGGTGTTAGCGAGGCCGGCGGCCAGCGCCGCATCCATCACTTCGGCATCGGTGGCATCGGGTCGCTTGTAGCGAATGTTGTCGGCGAGGGTGCCGCGGAAGACCGCTCCATCGGCGGCCACCATTCCGATTGCGCGCCGCACGGATGCTGGCGCTACGTCGCACAGCGGCTGCCCATCGATGAGGATGTCGCCCGATGACGGCTCCCAGAGCTTCATCAGCAAGTCCGCTGTGGTGGACTTGCCGGCGCCGGAAGGTCCGATGAGCGCCGTGGTTTTGCAGGACTGCAGGGTGAAAGTGAGGCCGCACAATACTTCGCGTTCGGGCACATAGCCGAATCTCACGTCGCGGAATTCCACTTTGCCGGACCCGGGTGTGAGGCTGGCGCCGCCCGGCTCCTCGGGCCCCGTATGCAACAGGCGCACAGCTCGGTTCAACGATGCCAGGTGCTGCTGCAGGCTCACGGCGATGCTGCTGAGCGAATCGATCGGGTCGTAAAGGCGGTCGAGGTAAGCAACGAACATTACGACGTCGCCAGGTGTGAGACGCTGATCCATCACCATCCAGCCGCCGTAGCCGAGCACCAGGGCCTTGCTTAGATGGCTCAAGGTGCTTTGCAAAAACAGATAGCCGTTGGCGAGACGGTTGCGCTCCAGATAGTCGTCGTAGGCCTTCTGCGACGCGGCCTGGAGGCCCCTGGTCTCGCGCGGTTCGGCGCCCGATAGCTTCACCGTCTTGATGGCGGCGAGGGCATCCTGCACGCGCACCGACACCTTCTCCCACATTACGTAGTATTGGGCCATACCCGATTCCAGGCGGCGGGCCGCCCTTCGCGAGATGAGAAGGTAGAGCGGCAGAGTGAGCAGTGCCGCCACCGTCAGCCTCCAGCTTTGGGTGAGCATGATGGCGCAGATGCCGACGATGCGCAAGGCTTCGGGCGCCAGTTGCTGCGAGAAGGCGGAGACAATCGGCGCCACCTGATCCGATTGATCGATGCGCTTGGCCAGCCCGCCGCTGGCGCGCCGATTAAAGAAAGAGAGGGGAAGCCGCAGCACGTGGCCGAAGGTCGCCTGGATGAGGCTGGCCTCCATGTGGCTGGCCACGACTGTGCTTTGCGAATCGGCCGCCAGCGATAGATACTGTCCCACGACGCCGATCAGGAAGAGCAGGGCGACCGCCCAGAGCAACGTGGAGAGGGTTTGCTGGCGTGTGCGCGGGGCCACGAAGTCGGTACGGTGCGGTTGTTGTGTGTTGCGCGGGCCCAACTCGTCTACGCGGCGCCGTTCGGGCCGCGGTGTGGCGGGGGGCGGCGCCGGACGGGTCCGGTCGACAAACAATCCCGCGACATCGTTGATGGCTACGCGGTAGATGAGGGGCTGCAGAAGATCGGCGCCAGTGCCCAGGAGGGCCAGCAGTGCGATCACGATGAAGCGTTTCTTGAAAGGGCGCGCCAACGCGATCAGCGCGCGAAATGCGCCCATACTGCGGGAACCGTTTACACTCATCCCTATCCTGGTCGATGGTAGCAAGTATCGGTGAGGGGTCGATTTCAGAAGGGAAAGTACGGAGTCCGAGCTTCGCTCGGATTGGCAGGCGGAAGCGCCTGCCCCACCCAAGAGCATCTGACTGCTGGCTCTGTTTTGCTAAACTTGTACTAGTGGACCCGAATCTTTCTGAAATGCCCCCTGAAGATCAAAGCCCTGCCGAAACTCTGGAAGGCCAACTGGCTGCCGTGACCGCGGAGCGCGATCAGTTGGCGATGGACAAGAACGACCTGAACGACCGCATGCTGCGGGCGCGCGCCGAATTCGAAAATGCGCGCCGCCGCTACGATCGTGAGCGTTCGGAATACCTGCAGTTCGCCGCCATGGACATGGTGAAGGACGTGCTGCCCGTGCTGGACGATTTCGAGCGGGCGCTGAAGGTGGAGACGGCCGACAGCAATTATGCCAAGGGCGTGGAGCTGATTTATTCGCGTCTGTACGAGACGTTGAAGAGGCTGGGGCTGGAACCGCTCGATACCACCGGGCAGCAATTCGACCCCAATATCCACCAGGCTGTGGAGCGCGTCCCCACCGAAGAGGCGGAGGACCAGTCCGTGCTGGGCGAGTTTCAGAGAGGCTATAATTTCAAAGGCAAGTTGTTGAGGCCAGCGATGGTTCGGGTGGCGGTAAAACCGTAAGCGCAGTGAATCCAGTGTCAAAAAAAGATTACTACGAAGTTCTCGGTGTCGGCCGGGAGGCCGGTGATGGGGAGATCAAGGCGTCCTACCGCAAGCTGGCGCTGAAGTACCATCCCGACCGCAATCCAGACGATCCCAACGCCGAGGAGATGTTCAAAGAGGCGTCGGAAGCCTACAGCGTTCTGAGCGATGGGCAGAAGCGCGCCACCTACGATCGTTTCGGTCATCAGGGGTTGCAGAGCTCCGGCGGAGGTCAGGGATTCAACCCGGATGCCTTCGCCGATTTCAGCGATATTCTGGGCGATTTCTTCGGCTTCGGCGACCTGTTCGGCGGAGGCGGCGGCAAGCGGCGCGGCCGCGCACAGCGAGGCGAAGACGTCCGCTACGATCTGGAGATCAGCTTCGAAGAAGCCATCTTCGGACTGGGCGCCGAAATCCAGGTGCCGCGCATGGAAGCGTGCGCGCGTTGTAAAGCAACCGGGTCAGAGCCGGGCAGCGGCGCCACGGCATGTCCCACGTGCCACGGACGCGGCGAGATTCTGTACCAGCAAAGCTTCCTGTCTATTCGGCGCACCTGCAGCACATGCGGCGGGTCGGGACAGGTGATCCGCAATCCTTGCAGCGAATGCCGCGGGCACGGGTATCAGCAGATCCAGCGAAAACTCAAGGTCAACATTCCGGCCGGTGTGGACGACGGCACGCGGCTGCGCCTGGCGAACGAGGGACAGCCCGGAGCGCATGGCGGCCCGAACGGCGATCTGTATGTATTCCTGAAGGTCAAAGAGCATCCCTTCTTCGAACGTCAGGGCACCGACCTGCACTGCAGCATCCCAATCAACCTGGCGCAGGCGACGCTGGGCGCCGAGATCAACGTGCCCACGCTGGACGGCCCGTACAAGCTGCGGATTCCCGAAGGCACACAGAACGCGGCCCAATTCCGTCTGCGGAATAAGGGCGTTGCGGCGCTCAGCGGCAGCAGCCGCGGCGATCTCTACGTGCACATGGAAGTGAAGATTCCGTCGAAGCTGACGCGCGAGCAGCGCAAGCTGATGGAACAACTGCGCGAGACCCTGCCGGTGGATAACTCGCCATCGGAAAAGGGCCTGTTCGAAAAGGTCAAAGACTATTTCGTGTAGCGGCAGATAAGAGCGGACTGAAGTCCGCCGCAGGCTCAAGCCTGCCCCACTTCGGCAACCAGACCTGCAGATCTAGAATCTGGCTCGGCAGACAGATTTGAAGATCCAGAATCTGGCTCAGGCAGGCAAATTTGAAGATCTAGAAGCTAGCCCAGGTTTTGCCCGCGCTACCATAGAATCAGATGGCAACCCCAACTCTTTCCGAATTCCGCAACGAGCAATACACTGACTTTTCCCAGCCTGCTAACCGGCAGGCCATGGAACTGGCTCTCCAGAAAGTTCGCTCCGAACTGGGGCGGGAATACCCGCTTCGCATCGGCGGCGAAATGTTCTCCACCGGCGACAAACTGATCTCGGTGAACCCGTCCAAGACCAGTGAAGTGGTGGGCGTGC
The DNA here is from genome assembly GCA_963815475.1 of uncultured Solibacteraceae bacterium. Lineage (GTDB taxonomy): Bacteria > Acidobacteriota > Terriglobia > Bryobacterales > Bryobacteraceae > Sulfopaludibacter. The sequence continues at coordinate 1,084,170 of CAWFHD010000003.1, forward strand.
ACCACAAGGCGACGACGCAACTGGCGACGCGCGCCGTGGAGAGCGCCTACTCCTACTTCACGCAGTGGAGCCGCACGCCCGCCAAGGAACGCGTTCGCATGCTGCTGGACGTGGCGCGCATCCTGCGCCTCCGCAAGTTCGAGTTCGACGCGTGGATGGTGTTCGAAGCCGGCAAGACGTGGATTGAAGCCGAAGCCGAAATCGGCGAAGCGATCGACTTCTGCGAATACTATGCGCGCGAGATGGATCGTCTCTCCGGGCCGCAGGCGGTGGTGCAACTCCCCGGCGAGCATGACGAGATGATTTACATTCCGCTGGGTGTGGGCGTGGTGATTCCACCATGGAACTTCCCCCTGGCGATTCTGGCGGGGATGACGGTGGCCTCGCTGGTGACGGGCAACACGGTGATTGTGAAGCCCTCGAGCGAGACTCCCACCATCGCCGCCAAGTTCGCCGAGGTGCTGCTGGAAGCCGGCTTCCCCGAGGGCTCGTTCACGCTGCTGACGGGCAGCGGCGCGGCGGTGGGCGACGTGCTGGTGCAGCATCCCAAGACGCGCTTCGTGTCGTTTACCGGGTCGCGCGACGTGGGCCTGCGCATCAATGAACTGGCCGCCAAAACGCAGCCGGGACAGATCTGGATCAAGCGCGTGATCGCCGAAATGGGCGGCAAGGACGCGATCATCGTGGATGGCGATGCGGACGTGGATAAGGCGGTGGACGGCGTGCTGGCCTCGGCGTTCGGATATCAGGGGCAGAAGTGCTCGGCGTGCTCGCGCGCCATTGTGGACGCCAAAGTCTACGACCCGTTTGTGGAGAAGTTGGCCGCCAAGGCGAAGAAACTGACCATCGGGCCTTCGGACGATCCGGGTCACTACATGGGTCCGGTGATTAGCGAGAGCGCGCGCAAGTCGATCCTGAAGTACATCGAGACGGGCAAGAAGGAAGGCCGCATGGTGGCCGGCGACGCGGCGGCGCCCGAAGGCGGCTACTTTATTCCGGCGACGGTCATCGCGGACGTGGATTCGAAGGCGCGGATCTTCCAGGAGGAGATTTTCGGACCGGTGCTGGCCGTCACCAAGGCCAACAACTTCGAGCATGCGCTGGAGTTGGCCAACGACTCGCAATACGGGTTGACCGGAGCGGTCTTCTCGAATAACGCCGAGCATCTGCGCCAGGCCAAGGAAAGCTTCCACGTCGGGAACCTCTACTTCAATCGGAAGTGCACGGGAGCGATGGTGGGCGCGCATCCGTTCGGCGGCTTCAATATGTCGGGAACGGACTCCAAGGCGGGGGGGCCGGATTATTTGTTGCTGTTCTTGCAGGCTAAGTCAGTGGCGACTAGGGTTTAGTCGGCATTAGACGAGGAGGGCAAATTGCCCCTTTCGTTTCCTGCTGGTCACTCAGGAAGGTCGATGCGTTTGGGTTCCAGTGGCTCACCGGGTAAGGCGTTGAGCCGCATTCTTCCGTGGACCCTTAAAGGCGTTCTTAGCCACGGATTCACACGGATGAACACAGATAGAACCAGAGCCAACCATCTGGGTTCATCGGTGTCAGTCTCACTCCAGAGGTCTTTTGAAGTCTTTGGCGTCTTTGAATGGCTCGCGTAGAAGGTCCAACCCGCCGGGCGTGGGACCTGATCCGGCCTCAGATCGCAAAATGCTGCTTTGAAATCTGATTGACATTGTCCTCGCTGGAGCCATAAGCCATTACTTCTGGGGGATCCGGTACTGCGGCCAGTATTCGACCGTCCGAGCCGTACCTGGAGGTCCATGTCGAAAGTGAATCGCATTGCAGTGATGGACCACTAAAGCGACGACCCAAAGATTGAGGTATGCTGTATCCAATTTGTGCCCGGAGGGCCGCCCAATGAATTTGAAGCTGGACCGCAGACTGTTTATTGCCTCTCTAGGGGGAGCCGCCGCCGTGGCGTCGGTAACCTGTTCGTTGCCGGTGGGGCGAATGTGAAGATTCTGTCGAAGATGCCGGACAAGCCGACATTCCTCGATTTCTTCAACCAGCGTTTCAGCGGCACCGCCAACCACTGCTTGCAGAGCGCGAACAAGGCGATGAAGTCGGGAATGACGGAAGAAGTCATCTTCGCCTGTCTCTGCCACGATCTGGTGCACGCGCTAATCAAGGTTGACCACGGATGGTGGGGAGCCCAGATGTTCGAGCCGTATGTTTCCGAGAACATCACGTTCGCCGTTCGTTATCACCAGGCGCTCCGCTTCTACGAAGACAAAGAAGCCGGGTACGAATATCCCGACCTGTACCGCAACATGTTCGGCGCCGACTACAGGCCGGAAAAGTATATCGAAGATACATACAAGATGGTGCGGAATCACAAAAAGTACATTCTGCCCCGCCAAGTGACTGTGAACGATTTGTACGCGTTCGACCCGAACGTAAGAGTGACCATCGAGCCCTTCATCGACATCATTGGCCGCCAGTTCAAGCAGCCGAAAGAGGGTCTAGGTTACGACAATAGCCCTGTGGCACACATGTGGCGTTCGATGATACGGCCGGATTCGCCGCTATAGGACGGGCTCTCCTCGTGCTCTGGAGCTCCACAAACACCCAGAAATCGCCCCCGGATGGTCCCGTCATCGCAAAGATCACCCGGCAAGTCTGACAACAAACCTTTGTTGCCACAAAATTCGGCCCAGCGGTGTTATGCGATATATGAACTGGTTTCGCATTCCGCTTGCCCTCGCCGCCGCTGCACTTCTGGCTCCCGCTCAAACTGCCCCCGCTCCAAGTCACGATGAACACCTGTCAGAGCGTCAAGACATCGTGATCCAAGGTCTTCCCGACACCGGCTACATCCTGGACATCGGAGGCGGCTGCCGGGGCACTATCGGACGGATCAAGCCCAAGCAGGTGGTGGCCATCGACATCTCCCCGCGCGAGCTCAAAGAAGCTCCGTCCGATTTCTTGAAGATCGTGATGGATGCGACCGACCTGAAGTTCCTGGATAACAGCTTCCCTACGGTGACCGCCTACTACTCGCTGATGTTCATGAAGCCGGACATTCAGGAGAAGGTCTTCGCTGAAGTGTTTCGAGTGTTACAGCCGGGCGGCACGTGGCTGGTGTGGGACTCAGTAGTGCCGGCCGCGACCCCTGGTTCGGAGAAAGAGTCGTATACCGCCTGGTTGCGGACGCACCTGCCCAACGAGACTCTCGTCTACGGTTATTCGATGCTGAAATTCGAGAAGCCGCTGGATGTTCCGTATTACGCCGGGCTCGCGACGCACGCAGGGTTTCAGGTCGACGAGGTCAAGGAACTTGGGGCCGGCAAGAGCTTCTTCATGAGGCTGCGCAAGCCGTGACTCTCCCCTTGATTATCTACAAACACTCCCGTATTATAGATAATCGACAAAGGACGCCTCCCATTGAAACCGACAGATATGGTTCAGGGCACGCTCGACCTGCTGATTTTGAAAACACTCTCCCTCGAACCCATGAGCGGGTGGTCGATCGCAAAGCGCATCGTTCAAATTTCACAAGAAGCTCTGCAGGTCCAGCAAGGCTCCCTGTATCCGGCGCTGCATCGCCTTGAGCATCAGGGCTGGATCAAGGCCGAATGGAAGGCTTCCGAGAACAACCGCCGCTCCAAGTTCTATTCGCTGACCGCGGCCGGTCGAAAGCAACTCAGATCCGAGCTCGACAACTGGCGCCGGCTGTCCAACGCGATCGGACTGGTGGTGGAGGCAACTTAAGGAAACGTTATGCGGTGGCTCGCGAAACTGCGAATGATCATGCGCTCCCTCTTCGAGCGGCGGCAATTGGATGACGAACTCGACGAGGAGTTGCGCGAGCACATCGAACGCGAAATCGAAAACAATATCCGGGCCGGCATGTCCCAAGAGGCGGCGAGACGCGCGGCACATTTGACGGTCGGCCCGCTCACTCAGATCAAAGACGAATGCCGCGAAGCGCGAGCAGCCGGGTTCATCGAGACGCTGATCCGCGACCTGCAGTTCAGCCTTCGAACGCTGCTACGGAACCCGGCGTTCACGTTGATTGCACTGATCACGCTCTCCATTGGAATAGGCGCCACCAGCGCCATTTTCAGCGTGGTGAATGGCGTACTGCTCAAACCGCTGCCCTATCCCCGCCCCGACGAGCTGGTCACAGTGAACCATTTCGCGCCCGGCGTCAATCTTCCCAAAACGGGCACCGCTCCGTTTCTTCATTTCACCTATCACGATCAGGCGCATTCGTTCCAGGATATCGGGCTCTATCGCTGGTCGAGCCGCACCGTAACGGGTCTCCACGAGCCCGAAGACGCGCTGAGCCTCAATGTCAGCGCACAGGTTCTCCCGATCCTCGGTGTGCAGCCCACTCTGGGACGCTGGTTCTCCGATAAGGAGGACACGCCCGGCCATCCGCTGACTTTGGTCCTGTCCTATGCATGGTGGCAGGCGCGATTCGGAGGCGACCGCTCGGTGCTGGGCCGATCTATCCTCGTGGACGGAAATGCTTGCGAAGTGATCGGCGTGCTGCCGCCAAACTTCACGTTTCTCGATCGCAACGCTGCGTTCCTGTTGCCGCTGCAGCTCGACCGCAACAGGACCATCCTCGGCAACGTCAGTTATGAAGGAATCGCACGCCTGAAGCCGGGTGTTACCGTGGAGCAGGCCATCGCCGACCTGGCGCGTCTCATTCCCATCGCGCTGCACAGCTATCCTCCGCAGCCCGGTTTTACCGTAAAGGCGTTCGAAGATGTACGCTTTGCCCCGCGCGTTGAATACCTGAAGCAAAGCCTGATCGGCGATCTTTCCAAAACTCTCTGGGTGCTGATGGGGACCATAGGGATCGTGCTCCTGGTCGCCTGCGCCAACGTCGCCAATCTGCAACTGGTGCGCGTTGACGGCCGGCAGCATGAGCTCGCGATTCGAGCGGCGCTCGGCGCGAGGCGGCGCGACATCGCGCGCGAACTGCTGATGGAAAGCATCGCGCTCGGTCTGCTCGGCGGCGTGCTCGGCCTGGGGATCGCCGAGGGAGCGATCCGCCTGGTGATCGATATCGCGCCGGCGCATCTGCCGCGCCTGAACGAGATCTCGATCGATCCCACCGTTCTAGTGTTCACCTTCTGCATTGCGATCATGAGCGGAGTTCTGTTTGGCATCCTTCCAGTCTTCAAGTACGCCGGGCCCCGCATCGCCATCCCGCTGCGTGGCGGAGGACGAACCTCGTCTCAGACTCGCGAACGCCGCCGCACACGCGGGATGCTCGTGATTGTGCAGGTGGCGTTGGCGGTGATCCTGCTCGTCGGCTCCGGCCTGATGATCCGGACATTCCAGGCGCTGCGTAACGTCGATGCGGGGTTCAATCCTTATGGCGCGCTTACCGTGCGAATCGCCATTCCGGCAGCGCAGGTACGTGACCCGGTGGCGGTCGCGCGACTGGAGCAATCGATCCTGGATAAGATCCGCGAGATTCCGGGCGTGGCCTCCGCGGGAACCACTACCTTCATCCCTACCGATTCGGGCGGCAGCCGTTACCAGGTTTATGCGCGCGACAAGGTCTATGCCAAGGTGCCGCCGCTGCGACGCCAGAAGTTCATCTCACCGGGACTGCTCGCCGCTATGGGCAACCGCCTGATCGCCGGCCGCGAATTCGCGTGGACCGACATTGATGAGCGCCGCCCCGTGGCCATGGTCAGTGAAAATCTCGCGCGCGAGTTGTGGGGCGATCCACGCCTCGCCATAGGCAAGGAGATCACGCCGAACCTGAAGGACCCCTGGCGTGAAGTGATCGGGGTGGTGGCGGACGAGCGCAGCGAAGGTATGCAGCAGCAGGCGCCGCAGATTGCGTACTATCCACTGCTGATGTACCAGTTCGACAACAATCCGGTGGTGGTGTTTCGAACCGCCGGCTATGTGATTCGGAGTAGCCGCGCGGGGTCGCAGGGCTTGGTGGGCGACGTGCAGCGCGCCGTCTGGAGCCTGAATCCGAGCCTGCCGCTCGCCGATGTCCGCACTTTGGAAGAGATTTACGCGAAGTCGATGGAGCGCACATCGTTCACATTGGTGATGCTGGCGATCGCTGGGGCGATGGCGCTGCTGATCGGACTGGTTGGGATTTATGCCGTGATCTCGTATGGCGTGTCGCAGCGCCGCCGGGAAATTGGAATCCGCATGGCGATGGGCGCGCGGCCGCTCCATCTGTCCCGCATCTTTATCGCCGATGGCCTGGTGCTCACCTTGTTCGGTATCGCCTGCGGCTTGGCCGCCTCCGCGGGACTCACACGCGTCCTGGCATCATCCCTGTTCGGGGTCAGTGCGGTGGATCCGCTGACCTATACTTCGGTTTCGATCTTACTGATTGCGGCTGCGTCGGCCGCCACCTACATCCCGGCACTGCGCGCGATGAGAGTGGATCCAATGGAAGCTCTGCGTTCGGAGTGACCTGGCGCGTTGCTTCACGCAACCGCTGCCTATTGACCCGCTTTCGGCGACAGTTTGATTGTGCCGGCAGTTTCTCGGGCGCGCAGCACCACCATCAAATCGGCGAGCGGCAGCGGCGTGAACTCGCCGGACAGGAAGTCGCGGATTTCCAGAGCAGTCTTATGTTTACCGAGCAGGATGGTGAATTCGGCAGTCATTTCCTGCGGAAGCGCGGGACCGGCATTAGCGGCGCCGCGTGCGCCACCACCACCGCCGCCCCGTCCGCCGCCGCCCCCACCAGCACCACCGCGCCCGCCGCCACCGCCTACGGACTCGACTACGAGATTGGACGCTTCGCGCTCCTCCGCGGTCATGACCGGCTCTGAAGGCGGCACGCCGCGCTGCATGGCCTGCAGTTGATATGCTGCTTTCACCTCGTTCAAGAGCGCCGAGGCACGCTGGTCGATCATAGGCGCAAAGGCGGCGGTCTTCTGCTTGCCGTTATCGGCGTTCGTCCACAAAACGTTTGCGGAATTCACGACGCCCTTCTCGACTTCCGCTTGATGGAGGATGGTGATTCTGGCCTCTTTGTAGCCATCCGTGAGCGCCGTCGCGTTCGCCGCATCGGCCATATAGCCCAGCCCTTTGGTGTGCGACTCGCCCATTCGTGCCAAACCGCGGCCGATGTTTTCACTGAGAATCCGCGCTGCCATCTCGTCGGTGCCGGATGCCAGAGCGGCCAATGCCCCCGTCCCCACAGCCGCTGCGCGTTTGTACTGAGTGGAATCCTGCTTGTCCGGCGTGTCTTGGGAGGAGTGATACCACATGTCCGGCCAGGTGATAAACATGACGGCAGGAATGCCGTGCTGCATGTAGGTCACATGATCGCTGGCTCCGTAGTGCTTGTCGATTTTGATGTAAAAAGCGTCCGTGCTGCCGTTCGGCGATTCGACCGGCTGCGATGCGCCATAACCATCTCTGCGGTAGCGAACCCGTTCGCGTGAAATGTCGGCGATATATTCCATCATGCTCTGGGCAATGTCGTTGATATACGACGGGAAGGTATCCGGAGTGCGCTGGAGCACCCAATAGCTGCGGCTCTGAGTCAGACGGATCCCTTCCATATCGAAATTCAAATCGCCGATGATGACCTTCTGTTTGTCCGGGTGCGCGTTAAACCAGGCGTTGGTGCCGCTGATCTCCTGGACCCATTGGAAGTTGATGGTCCGTTTGGGACGCGGCAGCTTTCCTTCCGCGATGAGCTTGAGATAGGCACGGCCGATCTCGAGGGTCAGCGCGCAACCCGAATTGTCGTCATTGGCGCCTTGCTTGATGTATGACTCGAAGAGGTGGCCGCCGATGGCTACTTCCTGCGTGGTGCTGCCATCGCCCGGAATCTCGGCATGAACGATTTCCTGTTTGTTGGGCACCTGCTCGCTCTTGGTGACGGATCGAATGGTGACTTTCTGTCCGCGACTGACCATCGTTTCGAGCTCCCGTGCCGCTTTCGGGGATACGGCCCACGCAGCGGTATTCGGCTTGGCATTCACGGTGGTCCACACGATCGCGGTATTGTAGTCCGTGGAACGGTCGCCGGCGCCAATCGCGCTGATGCCTACGACACCGATGGCGCCGGCCGCCACGGCACGGTTATAAATGGCAGCAAGACCATTTGGCGCGAGCGACAGCACGAATTTACCTTTTACGTCCTTGCTGTCGATCTCCGAAGGCGTGCCCTGTCCCACACTGACCAGTTCGCCGCTGATGTCCCCGTTTGCATTCGTGGAGGCGAGCGATTCCGGTATGTCGTGAATGTCGTAGATTTTCACACTCTTCGGGGAGGTGGTCCACAGTTCGCCAACGATGGGCTGATAAGTCTGGCCATTGGGATAGTCCTCGATCGCGACGTTGCTGAAGCCGTATTCCCTGGCAAACTTCGCCATGACCTCGGACTCGCGGAAGTGGCCTTCGTATTCGGCGGGCGGTCGGACGAACTGATATGGGACGAGTTCGAGCACGTGATGCATGGCCCGCTCACCGGAAACCTCATTAATAATGGCTGTCATCTGTTCATGCGATAGCAGCGTACGGTCTTCTTTCTCTTGTCCCTGCAGGATTTCGCCGACGTATCCCAGGCAGACTATGCCCGTCAGAACCGCCCATTTCACTTTCATGCATCTCCCCTTCCCAACTCCGGTTGCATCCGGCAAAAGCCGCGACGCGTCTTTGGAGACTAACGCATTTCGAATGGCATCCGCAATTGTGGAAGGTTCAAGGAGTTCGTTGACGCGTCAACACGGCGGCGCGTATCTGGCCGGCCTCGATGGGGGTGAATCGCACGCGGCCGGCTTGCATGCGGGGAATATCCCGGGCATTCCAGCCGTCCGCCATCACGGTTTGCGGAGCGTGGCCAAGACCGAGCAGATGTCCGACTTCATGCGCCATGACATAGCCCAGCAGGAAAGCTTCGTCGGTTCGCGTGGTCGCCAACTCTTCGATGTTCCCCAGGAACACGTCGGCCAGAAACGATCGGCTCGGATCCGTGTCGGTCATCGCAATGCCGAAGGCGTCTCTGCGATCGGAACGGTGGGAACGGCCGGGATTGATCTGCACGGTGAGCTTAGCCGACTCGGGCCTATCCGTTGTAAGCCAGGCAGTTTCGAGGCCGGCATCGGAAAAGACCTGACTGGCGACCGCTTCGGCTTTGGCAAGCAATTTGTCATCGGCGCGGCTGAGGTTGCAGACCTGTACGACCAAGGTTTCGGGACCCGCGGCGCTGGCTTGGGGACCGGTCAACGCCACTAGACCGAAGGCCAGAAGATTGGTAAGCGGTTTCGACATCGCCTGGCAGCGATTGTGGGGCGGACCGGAAGGGTTGCACCATGACGTGGCGATGACCCATGAAAGGTCTAAATATGACGGGCTATACTCATGAACCGATTTGCGTTAGTAACTTTCCGCGACGCTTCGCGTCTTACAGCAGGGAGGGCGGACAAATGGCTCAACTGTACCGGTTTGGCCCTTTTGAAATCGACGTTCGGGCGGGAGAGCTGCGTAAGTACGGCACGCGCGTCCGGCTTCAGGAGCAACCGCTCCGCGTCCTCACCATGCTGCTGGCACGGCCCGGCGAGGCGGTACTGCGAGAGGAAATTCAGCAGGCCCTGTGGCCGAACCAGACGATGGTGGAGTTCGACCAGGGGATTAACGCCGCCGTCAAACGCCTGCGGACCGCTTTGGGGGATTCGGCTGCGAAGGCACGCTACATCGAGACGCTGGCGCGCCGCGGGTATCGTTTCATCGGCGCCTTGGAGCCCGCGGATTTGCCACCCGAGCCAGCCCCGCCCGATCACGAAGAACTGGAGGGTCGAACGATTGGCCACTACCGGGTGCTGGAATTACTCGGGCGCGGCGGCATGGGCGTGGTGTATCGGGCTGAGGATCTCCGATTAGGCCGCAAGGTCGCGATCAAGCTGCTGGATGGGCCTGCGCGCGAGGCCGCCCCCGGCACGTTGGCGCGGTTCCGGCGGGAGGCGCGAGCGGCGGCGGCACTGAGCCATCCCCATATCTGCACGATTTTCGCTGTGGAGGATTTTGCGGGCGAACCGGCGATTGTCATGGAATTGTTGGAGGGCGAGACGCTGGCGGAGTGTTTGGGCCGCGGCCCTCTGTCGCTGGACCAGGTCCGCCGCCTGGGCGCTGAACTGGCCTCGGCGCTCGACGCGGGACACTGCGCCGGAATCGTGCATCGCGATTTCAAACCGGCCAATATCATTCTGACCGCGAATGGCCCCAAGGTTTTAGATTTCGGGCTGGCGAAGTTTGCATGCGAAGGCCTGCTGGACCCCGAATTGGCGGCCATGACGAAGACTGGAGCGATTCTGGGGACGCTCCACTATCTTTCTCCGGAGCAAGCCCAGGGCAAAGAGGTCGACACCGCCAGCGACGTATTTTCGTTCGGCGCGGTCCTCTATGAGATGAGCACCGGCGCGAAGGCGTTCGCGGGCGACAATCCGGCCAGCGTGATCGCCGCAATTCTGGAACGGCAGCCGTCCCGCTCGGCTTTGCCCGCCAGCCTGGAGCAAGTGATTGGTCAATGCCTGGAGAAGGATCCCAGCCGCCGTCCCACCAATCTGTCGGAAGCCTTCCGCGAGATCGAAATTGCGCCGGATGGGGTGGAAGAGATAGTCATCACGCCGCCCGTTCCAGAAAGCCGGTTTCCCAGCCGGCGTGTGGTGCTGGGGCTGGCCGGCGGCGCAGCTTTGTTGACGGCGGGATGGCGAGCCATGCAAGGTCTTACCTTGTTTCGTTCGCCGGTGAGCAGCGGTCTCATCTACCCGCCGGAGGGTTTCGTGTGGGCGGGCGGAATCGCGCTTTCGCCCGAGGGTAGCCAACTGGCCGCAATCTTGGTGGACCAACGACGAGTGCGGCATTTGTTCGTGCGATCTCTCACATCGTCCGTCGAAAGGATTCTCCCGGGGACCGAGGGGGCTGCCTTTCCCTTCTGGTCGCCCGATTCGCGGCGAATCGGCTTCTTTGCGAATGGGAAACTCCACTCGATTTCGGCGTCGGGCGGTTCCATACAATTTGTTGCCGGAGCGGCCGGACCGATTGGCGCCTCTTGGGGGTCGGACCGGAAGATTCTATTTGGCACGGCAACCGATGGCCGCCTTTCCCTGGTGGAGGGCAGCGGGGGCTCGCCTAGCGTGGTGAGAGGTTTCGGCGAGGTCTCCATCGCCGCGTGGCCTCAGTTCTTTCCCGATGGACGGCGCTTCTTGTTCTCTGGATGGGACCGCGAGTCTGGCACCGCGGAAGTGTATTTGGCCAGCCTAGATTCGCCAACTCCTCGTGTGTTGATCCAGAGAGCCTCGGCGGCTCAGTTCGCGCCCCCGGATTACCTGCTGTACTTGCGCGACGGCAACCTCATGGCTCAGAGATTCGACTGGGTGAACGCCCGGCCGATGGCGGAAGCCGTTGCGGTGGCTAGGAACAGGACGGGCGCGACCGCCAACACCGCAAGCAATCGCGTCGCAACATTTTCGGCATCGCAGAATGGAGTGCTCGCTTTCCGCACTGGTCCGACAACCAATCGCCAAAGGCTGGTTTGGCGCGGCCGCGACGGACGTTACCTGCGCTCCGTGGGCGAACCGGGCAGCTTCATGGAACTCTTCCTGTCTCGCGATGGAAAGTCGGCCGTGGTGAACCTGGGCAGCGCAAGCGGCAACCTGGCGCTGGTGGACTTCGCGGCCAATACGATTTCGCCGATCACCTCGGAACGTCCGCTGGTATATGACGGCGTTTGGTCGCCCGATTCGCGCACGGTGGCATACCAGATTTACACGCCCTCAAGGACGCGAATCCTGGCGCTGACCGTGGGCGAAACGACACCGCGCGTGGTGCTGGACGATGGGTCGGCGAGCTATCCCGACGATTGGTCGCCGGACGGCAAATGGATCCTCGCCCACAAACAGGCTCCCAAACAGGATCGGAAACAGGTTGGGGGCGAATGGATCGCCTTCCTGACATCGGTGGATGGCAAGGCCAAGGGTAGGGTTGTACTAAAGACTAAAGGTCCGGCCGATCAATTCCAGTTCTCACCGGATGGCCGATGGCTCGCGTATAACTCCCCGGAGTCTGGAAGGTCGGAAGTGTATGTCACCAACTATCCCGCCGTGAATCAGGTAACTCGCATTTCCGACGGAGGCGGATGCCAACCTATCTGGCGAGCCGACAGCAAGGAACTGTTCTATCTCACGATGGACGGGAGGCTGATGTCCGTCGAGATGCAAAACGAGAGCGTCCAGACTGTCAGGCCGAAGGAGTTGTTTCGGACGCGGCTTCGTCCTTATACCGGATTTGCGCAGTATGGGAGCGACGCCGCCGGACACCAGTTCCTGGTAATCGAACCCGACCCGGCAGCGGAGCCGGCCGAATTCTCGGAGCCAATTCACGTGGTGGCGAACTGGGAGACGCAGCCTCGCGAGTGAGTGGCTGAGATTCAGTACGTACTCTACAGCAGTAATTATAAAATAGCTCTTTTTGGGCCACAGATACACGCAGATGCACGCGGATGGAAGAAGAACCAGTCCTGTGGGTTCCTAAGTTCGTACTAGAGTAAGTTTAACCTCATATTTAGAAACAACGGCAGTTTACGGTGTGATCGTCAACGGAACCGTCAGGCTTTCGCCATAGAGAGAGGCGGTCACGTTCACAGTGGTGTTCGCGGATGCCGAACCCACCGGCAGTGCGACGGTCGTGCTCAGTACGCCCTCCGGCACTGTGACGATGGATGGAACCGTAAGCACGCCGTTCGAACTGCTCAACGATACGGCGGCGCCTCCCGCGACTGCGGCGCTGGTCAGCGTTACGGTGACGGCCACGCCTGTGCCGCCCGGGATCATGGTGGGAGTGATGTCGACGGCTGAGAGCCGCGGCGCAGGCACTCCGGTGGTCCCGTTCACCAGAAGCACGGCAGACTGCACGTTGCCCCCCTGATAGCTGCCGTTAATCGTCACCGGCGTGGTGAAGCCGATATTGTTGACTGTGACCGGAATCGCGGCGGAGACGGCGCCTGCAGGCACCGTAACCGAAGACGGGATTCCCAGCACGCCAGGGCTGGAAGTGGAAAGCGAGACGGTTACGCCTTCGGCAGGCGCGGGAGTGGTCAGGATCGCCTCCGCGTTGACAGTCGCGCCCGTCGAAACCTGGCGCTGGTCGATATAGATGCCGTCGAGCGCGAGCGGGGAACCGGCGGCCACCTGCGAATTCACTTCCACCATCAGGCTGGATTCGTCCACGGCCTCCATGTTGCTGCCCAGCACCCCCGTGAGCATGTGCAGGTTGTCATTGTTCCAGCGCGGATCCTGCACCCCCGAAAAGAACCATGGGGCGCCGTTGTCTTCCACGATGCCGCCGTACTTCTTCAACGCGTTGAGGATCACCTGCACTTCGTACGGATAAGGCGAGACGTCGAAATTCGCTTTTAGCCGGAACCGCTGGCCCATGTAGGGATACTGCGGTCCGTTGACGTATGACGCCCAATGGCTGGCGGGCCAAATGAACCGCTGCTGTGTGGCTGGAACCGTCATACCGATGGCGTGCGTGATCTGGCCGGACGCGACCTCGTCATAGGTCACAAGGCCGGGTAGGATGGCAATGCCCGCCGCATCCGCTGCCGTCCAGTTAGGCGGCCGCGCAGTGTTCGACTTGAGATCGAAGACGGCCGCGGCGCCGACGCTCCAACTCCCATCTCCGTTAGGCATCGCCTGCCACGCCTCATAGAGCTTGCAGTTGGCGGAATCCACCACCAGCAGGTGCGCGTCGGAGGCCTGCTGCACGAGCGCGTTCGGCGGAATCGGAAACGGCCCCGGGTCGGCCTCGCCGCTGAAGCCGATAAACACCGGCACGCGCGGCTGGTTTGCGCCCACGACGTTGATGAACACTCCGCTTACGTTCGACCAGAAATCAGGAAACAAAGGCGACAAGGGGCCGATGCTGTTGACGTAGGTTGCCGAGTTGGGATCCACGGGTAAGTTGTCGACCGGCGTGTTCCAAATGTTGTTGGCTGGGAGGATCTGGCAGCCGCCAACGGAATGAACAGTCTGCGCGTTGGCGTTGCAGACTGCAAAAACGGCGAAAAGAGACAGCGCCGCGGCTACGCGGATGGGGATCTGCATAGATAGTAATCTCCTGTCGTTCCGGGGGGAACCCCGGTTACTGGTCGAACTGATTTCGTCAGACGGCTGTTCTGGACCGGGCCGCAGGAGCGGGTCGGAAGGCTGGAACAGGAATGGTGACAGCCGAGCGATCACTCTAACTCAATTGTTGACGTAAAGACAAATGACCTGCGTGGTGAACCTCACACACCATGTTTTGGTGGGCACGGCGTTCGAGCGCACATGAATGTAGCGGGCGCCTTATACAATGTCAAGCATGAACGCCGCGCAGCGAGCCGACGCCCTTGAGCCTCTCATTCCACGGCCCCCGGTTGACATCGCGCCCCTGCGGGTCGCCATTTCCGTGGCGGTAGCTCAACATTGGGAGAGGTTCGTGCGAAGCTCGGCCATTGGCCGCTCGCTCTGCGCAACTCAGCAGCAGTCCGCCAAAGCTCGCTTCATTGGGGAGATGTATGTGCGAGCTTGCTATTCCATGCTCATGTTGAGCGCCGATGGTCCGACAGTAGCGCGCATACCCGTGCGAGCCACCAGTCTCATGCCCCTCTCCAGAGGAGTGGCCATACGTCTCGGTGGTCTTTTGGTGTCCGGGCTTAATCGACTGACGCCTCAAGCGGTTCACCGGCAATTGCTATTGACTTCCGCACTCATGGGAACACTGGATGTGGTTCTCGATGAGGTAGCTTCGTCGGGCGAATCGGCTGTAATTCGAATCGCCTCGTTAGTCACCAGACGGGCGCCGCCGGATATGCTGCCAACCGAACAGACCATTGCCACTCTGGCTCAACTGATCCGGCAGAATGAGAGCTCGTGGCAATCCGAGTATTGGGAAACGGTTCTGGAGCCGGCAGTCCGTGAATATTGTTTGGCGGAAGCGCTAGCCGTAGCTGGCGCTCCGGATCCCAAGGACATGGGACATCGACGGGCCGGAATCGAGGCCGTGATCAAAGGTATGTGGTACGTAGTAGGCCCGCGTATGGGGCTGGATGGCGGCTTGTCGCGGTTTGAGCCACTCGCATGGAATCGCGAGCAGAGGTGGATGGCGGATACGACACTGCTTATGCAAATGATCGACGACTGGGTGGACCAAGACGAGGATGACGGGGCAAGGGTCACACCAGTTCTGGCGGGAGCCTGGAATGTGGACTCCGTGGAGGGGCTGTACCGCAAGACAGTCGAGGACTTATTTGCGATGCTGGCGGAAAACGGAATCCGGAGCCGCGTCCTGCAGGAACTGTTTGTGGATCTCTATAACGACTATCTGCACGTGGCGATGGATGCAATGCGCACGGGAATCGTAGCGTAGGTCTGTCTATGAATGCAGAGGATACCGACTCAAGCAGAGTGGACTTTGTTTCGCTGCTCGCATTCATTCAGGACGGCAAAGTGTCTGAGGCGATCTCAATCGTGGAAGCGATTCCGAATCCGATGGATGCTTCGGTAGCTTTTATCGAACTTGCCAAACAAGCCTATCGCGAACTGCAGGATGTCTCTTCGATGGTTGAGATCGGCAATGCCGGTACTCAATTCGCCTTGAAAGCCTCGTCCGCCGGGAGCTCCGAGGATGCGGAGGGATTGAGAAAACAAGCCAGAATACTTGCCTACAATACGGCGGCCAACTGCTGGCCCGGATGGGGGGACGCCGGTATCGACATAAAACCGGATGATGTAGAAGCTGGGTTGAAGCTGGCGGTGCTTTGCCGGGATCTGGCAGTGGAGTTGAATCTGGGCCATAAACAGCGTGGAGGCGCCCACTGGCTTATAGGGGCACTCGATCTTGCGAGGGGCCAATACGCGGAAGCGCTCGCCGAGTTTGAGCGCGCCAAGGAGGAATTTCGAGCTGGCGCCGATTCGGATTACGTCTTGATGGCCGCGGGTTATTCGGCTCTGGCGCTAAAGGCACAACCGGAATCCCGGCTGGCTGGTGGTCATGAGCTGGAACGTATATTGCTTTTACTGCGCGTCCGAGGCTCCAAAGATGGACTATTCTTTGCGAATCAGCTCGTCACCGCAGATCGAATACTTATCGGCGCCAGGCTGCCGGACGTCCGGTAAAAGTTGATTCCCAGCGGATCCGCTATTGCTCTTCGTGTCTGGAACTTCAGCCGCACCGCAACCTGGAGCTAGGGAATCGCTCCGCTGCCGATAGGCGAACTACCGTTGACAGCCGACGCGAACAGGCCACGCGCGCCGCGCGAGATGTTAGGCTTTGACATGTTAAGATTCTGACTCTCCCATGACACAGGCACCCGGCGCTTTGGACGCCTCTTTTCGCGGTAAACGCGTGTTGATCACCGGCGGCCTCGGCTTTATCGGATCCACGCTGGCGCGCCGGCTGGCCGGACTGGGGGCGCAAGTGCTCCTGGTGGACAGCCTCATTCCCGAGTACGGCGGCAACCAGTTCAACATCGACGGGTTGGAAGGCTCGGTGCAGGTGAACATTTCAGACGTGCGCGACGAGCATAGCTTCCACTACCTGGTGCAGAACAAGAACTACCTGTTTAACCTGGCGGGACAGACCAGCCACCTGGATTCGATGCGCGATCCGTTCGCCGATCTCGAAATCAACTGCCGCTCGCAGCTCTCTATTCTGGAGGCGTGCCGCAAGTACAACCCCGCGCTCCGCATCGTGTTCGCCAGCACGCGCCAGATTTACGGCAAGCCCGACTATTTGCCGGTGGATGAGAAGCACCTGCTGCGTCCGGTGGATGTGAATGGCGTGAACAAGATGGCCGGCGAGCAGTTCCACATTCTGTATAACAATGTCTACGGAATCTGGGCTTGCGCGCTACGGCTGGGCAACACTTACGGACCGCGCATGCGTGTGAAGGATGCGCGCCAGACCTTTCTCGGCATCTGGATCCGACTGCTGCTGGAGGGCAAGCCGTTCGAAATCTGGGATGGCCACCAACTCCGCGATTTTACATATGTGGATGACGCGGTGGATGCGTTCCTGCTGGCCGCGGCCGATGACCGCGTAGGCGGCCGCATCTTCAACATCAGCGGCGATGGTCCGGTCAGCCTTAAGCAGTTGGGCGATCTGCTGGTGGAGACGGTGGGCTCGGGCGTGTACATCGAGCGATCCTTTCCGGCGGAGCGGAAGCGCATCGATATCGGCGACTATTACGCCGATGGCAGCGCCATCCGCGAAGCGCTCGGCTGGCAGCCGCGCACCGCATTGCGCGAGGGGCTGGCGCGAACGGTGGAGTATTATCGCAAGCACCTGGGGTGGTATGTCTAGCAGCGCCAAGGTTCCGTTCAACGATCTGGGGCGGCAGACCGTCGCGCTGGCCGCCGAGATCGAGGCCGCCATTCGGACCGTGCTGGCGAGCGGGTGGTTCATTCTGGGTCCGCAGGTGGAAGGCTTCGAGGCGGAGTTCGCGGCCTTCTGCGGCGCAGCGCACTGCGTGGGGACGGGCAACGGCACCGACGCGCTGGAGTTGGCGCTGCGGGCACTCGCAATCGGACCGGGCGACCAGGTGGCGACGGTGGCAAATGCCGGCGGTTATAGCACCGCGGCAATCGTGGCGGCCGGCGCGGAGCCGCTTTATGTGGACGTGGACCGCGACACCATGACGATGGATCCCGGGGCGCTGGCCGCCGCGATGGGAACGCGGGTGCGCGCCGTGATGGCCACTCACCTTTACGGCCGGATGGCGGCCATGCCCGCGATTCTGAAAGCCGCGGCGGGTATGCCGGTTATCGAAGATTGCGCGCAAGCGCACGGGGCGCGTCTCAATGGCCGCCCGGCCGGAAGCTGGGGAGCGCTCGGCTGCTTCAGTTTTTATCCCACGAAAAACCTGGGAGCGCTCGGCGATGGCGGAGCGGTGGTCACCAGCGATGCGGGGCTGGCGGCGCGGGTCCGGAGCTTGGGGCAATACGGGTGGAGCGGCAAGTACCGGTCGGCGTTGGCGGGGGGCCGCAATAGCCGGCTGGATGAGATACAGGCGGCGCTGCTACGCGTCAAACTGCCCCGGCTGGCGGGCTGGAACCGGCGTCGACTCAAGATCGCCGGGGATTACAATCGGGCACTGACGGAATGCGGATTGGTCACTCCAGCGATGAGCGATGACTGGGTGGCGCATCTTTATGTAGTGCGCTGCCAGGACCGCGATGGCCTGCGTGAGGCGTTGTACTCGCGGAGCATCGGAACGGACGTTCACTATCCCATCCCAGACCACTTGCAGGAGTCGTCGCGGTGGACGAGTGAGTTGCCGGTGACGGTGGCGTGCTGCCGAGAGGTTTTGAGTCTGCCTTGCTTTCCGGAACTGACTGACGAGGAGGTGGCCCTTGTCGCTCAGGCCATCAGGTCTGCAACGGTGTGAACCTTGCGGACTTGAGTCCGCCAACCGGCCGGGCGGGACTGAAGTCCCGCGCAGGCTGAAGCCCGCCCACCATCAGATTCCAGTCCACTGGCGTTACGGTGTCAGAATCACTTTCATGAGGTTCCCTTCCCTGCGGTAGAGGCGGTCGAACCATTGCGGACCTTCCGCCAGCGGGGCAACGGCGCTGATGAGCGGATCCACCTGGATGGCTCCGGATGCCAGTAAGTCGATGCACTGCGGATATTCGCCGCTCGACGCGCACGAACCTTGTAAACGCAATTGGCGCGTCACCACTTCCTGCAACGGCAGTTCGACCGTCGGCGCCACGTTGCCTACCAACGTGACTGCGCCGCCCTTGCGCGTGCAGCCGATCGCCGTGCGGATGGGATCGGTGGCGCCGACGCATTCGACTGCCAGTTCCACGCCGCGTCCATCGGTCATCTCCCGCACTAACGCTACGGCATCCTGAGTCTTAGAGTTGATCGTCACCTGGACGCCGAGATCGCGCGCGCGTCCCAGGCGGGCGTCATCCACGTCGATGGCGATCACCTGCTTCGCTCCCGCGGCACGCAACGCCTGCGCCGCCAGCACCCCGATCATCCCCGCCCCCACCACTACGGCGGTTTCGGCCTTCGGGCTGATGGCCACGGCGTGCACCGCCACGGATACCGCCTCAATCAGCGCCGCCTGTTGGTAGCTGAGGCTGTCGGGCAAACGGTAGACGATGCGCCGCGGCACCGCGACGAATTCGGCGAAAGCGCCGTGACGCCGGTACGGCCCCGGCGAGACGCCCAGCACCTCGCGGTTCTCGCACAGGTTCACTTCGCCGCGCGCGCAGTGAAAACAGCGTCCGCAGTAGATGGTGGAATCGAAAGTGACGCGGTCGCCCGGGTTGAGGTCGTGGACGTTGGCGCCGATGGCGGCCACTTCGCCGGCAGCTTCGTGTCCCATCACCAGGGGCGGAATGCGGCGGCCCGTAGAGCCGTCGAAACCGTGCACGTCGCTGCCACAAATGCCGCAGGCCCGCACACGGACCAGGATATCGTCGGGTCCGATTTCGGGGGCCGACATCTGCACCATTTCCAGGCGCTTGTATTCTTTCAGTAAGAGAGCTTCCATAACCTTGGAACCTTCACCATACCACTGGAGTCCGATAGCATAGCGTGTCCCTTTCCGCCAAAACCCGTTCCTGGCGTTCCCACCTCGGGATTATGGCGCAAACTTCGAGCCTGTTGGCCACCGTTTGGTTCCTGTGGCGCTTCCGTTTCGCGCCTCGAACTGCCGGCGAGGCGTTCGTTCCAGCCTTCCGCAGCGCGGTGATGTTTACGCTTGGGGCGGCTGTGTGGAGCGCGGCCGTCGCCTTGATTCTGAACCTGGCGATCCGCCGGGTGGAGCGCGTGGATGTGATCGGCGCCACACTTCGCACGTCGGCGGTGGCGGTTTGGTTCGCTCCCGCCACCATGCTGCTCTCGTCCTTCTCGGCCTGGGGAATGCCGGCGGCGCTGGTACTGGTGGTCAATGCCACGCGTCTGTTGTACTCGCAGTGGCAAATGGTCTATCCGCAGGAGTCGCACGCGCCGGTTCTGGTACCGCAGGAGTCTGGAATGCTGGGCGCGGGCGAACTTCCCCACGCCATTCTGCCGCGCCACTTCGGACCGGCCCTGCTGGTTTCGGTAGGTGCGCAGTCCGGGTTGGCCGCCGAACTATTGCGGCGCCACATGCTGGCGGCCGCTTTGCTGGTGATGAGTTCGGCGATCCTGACCGTGTTTGCGATTTCGTCGGGAGTCTGGAACGGGCAGAGACAACCGAGCTTGCCGCGGTCGATCTTCGGATTTCTCCTGACACTTATCCTTGCGACCGGCCTGAGCGTGGTTGGAGTGGCGGGCGGCAGTGGCATGGGCTTCGTCTTCGGATTCGGAAGCGGTGACGGCACCGGCGCGATCGCCGACCTCTTTAAGAAGGGCAAGCCCGGCACGGCCGCGCAAAAGGACGACTCGAAGCCGGCGCCTCCTGTTCCTGACCCGAGGGGCAGTGAGCCGTATCGGCTGCATCCACCGCCGCCGCTTCCGATGACGCCCCCTGACAGCCTTGCAGGCAGTTTTCCGGGCGTCATCCTGTGGCCAGAGGTGCAACCCGTCACGCTGATTGTGCCGCCGCTTCCTTCTACCGGCGCAGGGTATGCCACGCCGGCGCATCCACTCAGCATTCCCTTCGGCGGCGAGTATTGGATGTATCGCTATCTCATGTTCAAGCGCCCGCCGCCCAATTCGTATTTCCAACGCGGCACTCCGGCGCACATGTCGTTCAGCACCACCGACCATTGGCCGCTGCAGATGGAGGCACACCAGAAACTGGAGCAGGACATCGACGTGTCGTGTTGCGGCAAGATCCAGATTGCGATTTTAAATGCCGACAAGTTCCCCGGCACGGTGTCGCTCGAATTGATGCTGGTGTACACCCAGTTCGGCGCGAGCGCCACGGAATCGCTGGGGACAGCTCAGGTGCTTTCCACTCCGAATCTGAAGGCGGATCCCGTGGCGCCTGTGCCGGAGACGTTGGATTTCGTCGTGCCCCTGGGCGGACCCTTGCACCAGTTCAACGAACTTCAGGTGGTCTTTCGCCGGGCGCGCCCACGGGCGGACCGGAGCGCGCGCGTCTCCATCGACCGCTTCATCCTGGCGCCGAGGTAGGGCGACGAGTGCGCATGGCTCTTCGCATGAAGCGGTGGTGTAAAATCGTCTCTTCATGAGAATTTCACAGATTGGGGCGTGGCTGCTCCTGAGCGCGGCCGCCATCGCCCAGCCTCACCATTGGTCCGAAGCCGAGGCCAACGAATGGTACGCTAAACAGCCCTTCCTGATCGGCAGCAATTACATCCCGCAGACTGCTGTCAACCAGTTGGAGATGTGGCAGGCCGACACGTTCGACCCCGTGACGATCGACCGCGAACTGGGCTGGGCGCAAGCGCTGGGCATGAACACGATGCGCGTCTTCCTCCACGACCTGCTGTGGCAGCGCGATTCGGCGGGCTTTGAAAAGCGCATCAACGCCTTCTTGAAGCTGGCCGACAAGCACAAGATCCGCATCATATTCGTGCTCTTCGATTCGGTGTGGAGTCCGTTCCCATCGCTCGGACCGCAGCGCGCGCCGCGGCCCGGGTGTCCACAATTCACAATGGGTGCAGAGCCCCGGAGCCGCCGCCCTGATGGACCCAAAGCAGTACGAACGCCTGTTCGCCTACGTGCAGGGAATTCTGACGGACTACGCCCACGACAAGCGCATTGTGGCGTGGGACCTATGGAACGAGCCGGACAACACCAACGGATCGAACTTCGGCAACACCGACGCGGCCCACAAAGAGGCGCTGGTGAAGGTGCTGCTGCCCAAGGTTTTCGAGTATGCACGCGCGGCGATTGCCGACCAGCCTCTGACTAGCGGAGTGTGGCGCGGTGACTGGTCGTCGCCAGAGAAGCTTTCGGCGGTGGAGAAGATCCAGCTCGACAATTCGGATATCGTGTCATTCCACAATTACGATAAGCCCGAGGAGTTCGAGAAGCGCATCCAGTGGCTGCAGGCGTGGCATCGCCCGATCATTTGCACGGAGTATATGGCGCGGCCGCGCGGCAGCACCTTCCAGGCGATTCTGCCCATCGCCAAGAAGTACAACGTGGGCGCCATCAATTGGGGATTCGTTGCCGGGAAAACACAGACTTATCTGCCGTGGGATTCCTGGCAGCATCCTTATACGGATCGGCCTCCGGACATGTGGTTCCACGACATTCTGCATCCCAACGGGCAGCCGTACTCACCCGCGGAGGTAGCGGCGATTCGCGCCGCTGCCGTGCAGGAAGCTCCCAAGGGAAAGAAGAAGTAGCGGCGGAAGCGACAGGCCACGAAAGGCGATGGCCTGTCCCATCTCCGACCCCAGCGGCGACACACGACGCGGCGACACCACCTATCGTCGCCAGCGGCCTTCGTGGAATCTCCAGCGGCCGCCTTCGTTGCGCCATTCAGAGCGCACCCAGACACGATAGCCGCGCGGCGGCAACGCCCATCGCCCATTCACCCAGCGCCAGTCATTGCCGTACCGATTGTAATAGCCATCCACCCAAACATAGCCTGGACCGGGCGCAACGCCCACTACCGCGTAACGCGGAGGTGGCGGCGGTCCATAAGCGACAAAGCCGTTGGCATAGCCTCCACAAGCCGATAGTATCGTCCCCAGCAGAACCGCCGACGTGGCGAGCAGCTTTTGTTTCATAACAGCCTCCTATTGAGATGAACGCTCTCGACCACGCTGGCGTTGCGGCCTGTGAATGGGACTTAATGTTAAGGAGCGTTCAGCTTCCGCCGTTCGTAAATATGTGTAAGAATTTCTGGCAGTAGGCGACTATCTCACCGTGAGGAGCGATATGAATCATCGACTACTCGGAGCAGTCATTCTGATCTCAGTCTGCAGCGCGGCGTTCGCCCAAATCCCGTCCGATGCGGAGATTCGCAAGATTCTGGCAGGGCGGGTCGGCGGAGAGAATCTTGGGAGCGCCCTGGTGGTAGGGGTGATCGACGCGAATGGCCGCCGCGTGGTGGCTTATGGCAGTCTCGCCAAAGATGACAAGCGCCGCCTTGACGGCGACACTGTTTTCGAAATCGGGTCCATGAGCAAGGTGTTCACCTCTCTGCTGCTCATGGACATGGTCCGCCGCAACGAAGTGGCGCTCACCGACCCCGTCGCGAAGTTCCTGCCTGCGAGCGTGAAGGTGCCCGAGCGCAACGGGCGGAAGATCACGCTGGCCGACCTTTCCACGCAAAGCTCCGGTCTGCCGCGCCTGCCCAACAACCTTTCGCCGAAGAATTTCTTAAATCCCTACGCCGACTACACCGTGCAGAATTTGTACGACTTCCTTTCGCGATATCAGTTGACGCGCGACATCGGCTCGCAGTACGAGTATTCGAACCTGGGGGTGGGACTGCTGGGGCACGCGCTTTCGATGCGCGCCGGCATGAGCTATGAGGCGCTGGTGAAGTCGCGCATCTGCGACCGGCTGGATATGAACGACACACGGGTCACGCTCACACCCGAGATGAAGGCGCGGCTGGCCGTGGGCCACAATCCGGCTCTTGTTCCGGTGGAGAACTGGGACCTTCCCACACTGGCCGGCGCCGGCGCACTCCGTTCCACCGCCAATGACATGCTCGTCTTTCTGGCGGCGAATCTCGGGTACGTGAAATCGCCGCTGGCGCAGGCCATGGCCGACGAAGTGTCCATTCGCAGACCGGTGGCCGGCGAAATCGAGATTGCATACGGCTGGCACGTGCAAACCAAAGATGGAAGCTCCATCATCTGGCACAATGGCGGCACGGGCGGTTACCGCACTTATATGGGCTACGATCCCAAGGCCCGGACCGGCGTAGTAGTGCTCTCGAACGTTTCCAGCCCGGCGGGTCCGGACGATATCGGCCGCCATCTGTTGAACGCGAGCTACCCGCTGCAAAAGGCCGCGGAGCCCGGGCACTGAACTCCTGCGGCCATGTCAGGAGGCCGGCGCAAATGTGCCATGCTGGTCTTTATGCGAGACCCCGAGACGATCGAAACCGAGCTGATGGAAATCAGCGCTATTGCCGACGAAGGCGTCAAGCTGGAACGTATCGTCGCGTGGTGCGCCTCGCACCCCGATGAGGTCCCATTCGCACTTCACCAGCTCCTAAACAGACGCGATAGGAACGCCTGAGGCACTACTCGTGCTGCAGCGCTCTGCTGGGGTCGATACGAATGGCGCGGCGTCCCGGCGCTAGGATGGAGAGCGCGACCACTGCCGCGAAAAACGCCATGGCAGCCAGGTATGCCAGCGGGTCGAACACATTGATCCCCGCCATCGCGGGTATTCCACTCCGCAGGAGTTTGCCCACCGTCGCGCCGCCAAGCGCGCCGCACACGAAACCGATGACGATGGCACCGCTCATCGGGGCGAGGATGGCACGCACCACTTGGGCGGCGCGAGCGCCGAGCGCGATCCGCAGTCCGATCTCACGCGTGCGTTGCGCCACGGTATAGCCGGCCAGGCCGGCCAAGCCAATGGCCGAGAGCACGATGGCCACGAAACCCAGGATCGCCACTCCCGCGAGCGCGTGGGAAGTGTTCTTCATTTCGCCATCGTAAGCGTCCGAGATCACGGGCACGGCCGGTTGCAGACGCCCATCGAGAGCGCGGGCGGCGTCCTGAAAACGCCGGATGAAATCGTGCGGATTGCCCGAGACGCGCAGCAGCAGGACCGAGTTGAGCGCGTCACCCGGCGATTGCGGCAGGTAGAATTCCAGCGGTTCGGGATTGCCGACTGCGGCGGTGGAGGCATTGGCAACCACGCCGACCACGGTGGGGCCATGAGCGCCGCCTTGGGGATCCCACGGAAGAGATTTGCCGAGAGAGTCCTCATTGGGCCACAGAACTCTAGCCGCCGCCTCGGTGACCATGACCACTCCTTCTTCGCCGGGCAGGAAGTTGCGGCCGCGCAGGAGACGCATGCGCATGGTCTCGAGAAATTGCGGATCCACGCGATTACCCGCGAATTGGCGGCCCATCCACCCGGCTCCCATGTGCAGGTTGCCCCAAGGCCCCAAGGAAACCTGCGATGCTGCCTGAACGTCCGGCCAAGCGGCGGTGCGGGCGCGGAGGGCGTCGAGATACGCCTTCGCGGAAGCGTCGCCGTAGCCGTGGGCTTTGAGACCGGGCGAGACCCAGAGGAGTTGGCGATAATCGAAGCCCGGCTCGGCATGACCGAGTTGTTTGAGGCCGCCGACGAGGAGGCCGGACACGACCAGCAGGAGGCAACTCACTGCTACCTGAGCCGCAAGGAAGATACTGCGGGCGCGGCCGGCGCTGGGCACGAGGCTGGTGAGCCGCAGCGCCGGAGGCAAGCCAAAGACCAGCGCACAAAGGAGGGAGACGCCGAACGTGACGACGATGGTCCGCCAATCCGGGAGAAGAGTTGATGTCGGGTTGTGCTCCAATTGAATCCACTTCAAGAAGAAGGTGCTGAGCACGAGGCCGCACAGGGCGCAGAGCGCCGCCAGCATGAGCGATTCGGTAAACAACTGGCGCACTACCCGGGCGCGCCCGGCGCCGAGGGCCATGCGGATGCGAATCTCGCGTTCGCGCGTCACGCCGCGGGCCAATACCAGCGTCCCCAGATTGGCGCAGGCGGCCACCAGAAGCAGCAATACCAGGGCGACGGAGACCAGAACAATCTGGAACTCGGGGCTGTCGGTTTCGAATTGGAGAATGGGATGGGCTTCGAGATACTCGCCCGCACGCGCGCGGTCCGGCTGCAGTTGATGCAGCCTGGCGGCCAGCGCGAGCGTTTCCTGTTGCGCCGCTTTCACCGATACACCGGGGCGAAGGCGCGCGTACACATCGAGCGCGGAATCCCAATCGGTGAGGAGATTGCTGCCGTCAATCACGAACGGCTGCCGGGCCAGAGGCATCCAAAGATCGTAGCGAGCCCTGGAGGAACGGGGCATCACACCGACCACGCGCACCAGCTTACCGTTGACGCGAATGCTTTCACCGATGACCGCGGGGTCGCCACCCAGTCGTCGCTGCCAGAACAGTTCACCGATGAGCGCCACTGGCTCGGAGTCGCGGCGCTCATCGTCCAGAGTCAAGACGCGGCCAAGCGTAGGAACGACACCGAATTCAGGGAAGTAGTTGGAGGTAGCGAAGGCGACCTGGATTTGCTCCGGTGCGGCGCCGGGCGCGGTTTCGCCGAAAGCTGCCTGATCGCGTTCGGAGATACCGATGACGCTGCGAAAAGACTTGGCATTGGCTGCATAGAAGGCGAGTTCGGGATAAGGCAGGCGGCTGATGAACACACCGGGCGCACGGCGTCTTAGTTGGACTAGTGTGTCGGGGTTGGGGAGGGGCCCTCCCTGAAGATCGGAAACAGCGGCACGAAAAACCGTGAGGGGCACGCCAATTCCCGATCCCAGCACGAGAATGGCGGTGAGGGTGAAGGCGGGGGAGTTGCGCAGCACGCGGGCGCCGTAAGCGAGATCCTGTCGCAGACGGTCGAGCCAGGCCCAGCCCCAGACTTCACGAGCGTCTTCGCGCAAGCGCAGGTCGCTGCCGAATTCGGCGCGACGCTCCGGTGACAGCAGCTCGCGATGGTACGCCATCTCCTCCGCCATTTCGCGTTCCAGACGGCGGCGGTTCCATAAGTATGCAACGCGTCGCAGCAGTTCCCTCATGATCGGCTCCTTATGCAAGTCTTAGAACGGACTGGATGGCGCGGTTGACGTGGTCATAACCGGCCAATTCGGCCGCCAGTTGCTTTCGTCCGGCGGCGGTGAGGCGATAGGAACGAACCCGACGTTTCGTGTCCGACAGTTCCCACTCGGACTGCACCCACCCTTTCATGAGCATCTTCTGGAGGGCGGGGTACAGAGAACCTTCTTCGACGCGCAGGACGTCGCTGGAGAGCTCGCTGATGCGCTGGGCGATGGCATAGCCGTGCAGCGGGCCGGCTTGCAGGACGCGCAGCACGAGGAGGATCAAGGTTCCGGGCACGAGTTCGGTTTTGGACATACCTTTAAATGGACTACGTATAGTCTATCTATGCCTATTGCACTCGTCAAACGGATACGCAGATCTCTCGTTGCGGGTTCCGTGATTTATTGCATCTGACAATGCTCGCCATTAACTACAGCTACAACCTCCTGCTAACCTTTTGGCTATGGACACCGCCTCTGTACGGGCGGTACAAGGGATCATGCTATTGCGCCCCGGTGTCTGTACTGTACTTACCCTCTTCCTGTTCAGTTCCGTGTTGCCGGCACAGCAGGATCGCATCAAAGCGGCAATCGATGGCCGCCACTCGGTAAGCATCAGGGGCAGCGTTCCTTCGCAAGCACAGGCCAGATACGACCAGGGCGCCGTGGAACCGAGTTTCCCGCTGGGCAACATTACTCTAATGCTGCGGCCCTCGGCCGCTCAACAGGCTGCGCTCGAGCAGTTACTCGCGCAACAGCAGGACACCGCGTCGCCCGAGTTTCACCAGTGGCTGACACCCGAAACTTACGCTGAACGCTTCGGCGCTAGTCCGTCCGATCTCGACAAGATCACGAACTGGCTCCGCTCCGAGGGCTTCGCCGTCCGGTATACGGCACGCGGGCGCGACTTCATCAGTTTCACAGGCACTGCCGCACAGGTGGAATCCGCGCTGCATACGCAGATTCATCGCTACCGTGTAGGTCCCGCCGCTCATTTCGCGAATGCGTCCGACGTGTCCCTGCCCGTGGATATCGAGCCAATGGTGGCCGGAGTCATGGGCCTGCACGACTTTCATCCGAAGTCGCCTCGCCATCAGTTCCAGTCGAACTACACACAAGGTGACGGGACGCACTACCTGTTGCCCGACGATCTCGCGACTATTTACAACCTGATGCCCATGTATCGGTACGGATACACCGGCGCCGGGCAGAGCATCGTGATCGTGGGCCAGAGCGACATCGATCCAGCCGACATCGCGGCCTTTCGCAATGCGTGGGGCATGCCCGACACGACCATACAGATGGTCCCGGTGGGCAATTATCCCGGTGTCAACGACGATGAAGTGGAGGCCGATCTGGATCTGGAATGGTCGGGCGCAATGGCCCGGTTTGCCAACCTGATCTACGTCTACGGCGACGATGTGAGCTACGCGGCGAACTACGCCGTCGACAACAACCTGGCGCCCATCGTCAGCGAGAGTTTTGGACTGTGCGAATATCTTGTCGGTTCGAACCGGCTAGGCCTGTATTATTTTCGAGTGGAAGCACAGAAGGCAGCCTCGC
Organism: uncultured Solibacteraceae bacterium; assembly: GCA_963815475.1. Lineage (GTDB taxonomy): Bacteria > Acidobacteriota > Terriglobia > Bryobacterales > Bryobacteraceae > Sulfopaludibacter. Next base: position 1,112,383 of record CAWFHD010000003.1, read on the forward strand.
TGGGAATCACCTGGCTGGCTTCATCGGGCGATACCGGGGCGGCCGGGTGCGACAACAATGTCAGCGTGGCAACGCAGGGCTTGGGAGTGAGCATTCCCGCCAGCATTCCCGAGATCACCGCCGTGGGCGGCACGCAACTCAACGAAGGCAACCTGACTTACTGGAGCGGCAGCAACGGACTCTACGGCGGCTCAGCGCTTTCCTACATTCCCGAAATGGCATGGAACGAAACCGCTGCCAGCGTGGCGGTGGGCGGGACCATTGGCTCGAGCGGCGGCGGTGTGAGTGCGGTCTACCCCAAGCCCGCATGGCAAACGGGCGCCGGCGTCCCGAATGACGGAGCGCGCGATGTGCCCGACGTGTCGTTGACTGCCGCCGCCGGCCACGATCCCTACGTGGTGGTTTCGGAAGGCTTTGCGCTTGGAATCGGCGGCACCTCGGCTTCCGCTCCTTCTTTCGCGGGAATGCTCGCGGTGCTCAATCAATACCTGGTGCAGAACAAGGTGCAAGCCAAACCCGGCCTGGGCAACATCAATCCGAAACTGTATGCCATGGCCGCGGGAGGCGCATCGGGAGTCTTCCACGACATAACCCTCGGCGACAATATCGTTCCCTGCCAGATGAAAACGCCGGATTGCACCAGCGGCCAATTCGGGTACAAAGCCGGCGTGGGTTACGACATGGTCACGGGCTTGGGCTCGGTGAACGCGTACAATCTGATTACCGCTTGGGCTGGCCTGCCAGTCACTCCCACTACTATGACCCTGACCGCCGCGCCTACCACCGTGCTGGCGAGTGGTTTCACGGTGCTTACCGCCACCGTGAAGGCGGCAAGTGGCGCGGTGACGCCCTCCGGGACGGTTTCCTTCACGCTGGGGAATAATCTCGCCGGCTCCGCGGCTCTGTCGGGGTCGGGAGCCACAGCCACGGCGTCCATCACTGTATATGGCGGACAATTGCTTGCCGCCCAAACCACAGCTCAGGCGAATTACGAAGGCAGCCCGACCTTCACTGGGTCATCGGCGGTAACCTCCATCAACCTGGGCGGCCCCACCACGCTCTCCGTGGTGACACCATCGGTGACGCCCAACCCGGTCTACCAGCAGGCGCCCGATGCCAGCGGCGCCACCTTCTCGTTCGCCATCAAGCTGAGTGAAACCGCGGGCGTCAACACCACTGTAACCGGCCTCAACATCGCCGGCGTCAACTATTCGGGGTTGGTCGCGAAGTTCTTCGGTAGTACCTCGCTACCTGCGCACGGCACTCTCTCGGCCAGTTTGAAGGCCGCGAATATCGATGTCCCCTCTAACGTTGTACTCGTCTTTACGGGCCGCGACGCCAGTGGAGCTACCTGGACCCAGCAGATCATGGTGCCGTTCCTACCGCAGCCTGCTAGCGGCCACTAACTGAAAGCGCTGCTAAGACTGGCCAGGGGCATACAATATCGGTATGGCCCGCATTACCCAGTTGTATGTGAATGGCGCCAGGCGCCCCATCGACGCTGATCCCGACCGCACGCTGCTTAGCGTGCTGCGCGACGACCTGGATCTCACTGGAACCAAGTACGGCTGCGGCGAAGGACAATGCGCCGCCTGCACGGTCCTCATTGATGGCCAGCCCACCAAGTCGTGCCTCACGAAGTTAAGCGCCGTGGGCGCGAAGAAGATTGTCACCATCGAAGGGCTGGCGCCCGAAGGCAAACTTCATCCCGTGCAGGAAGCGTTCCTGGAAGAGGAAGCCATGCAGTGCGGCTGGTGCACGCCGGGCATGATCCTAGGCGCGGTTGGCCTGCTGCAGCGCACGCCCCACCCATCCGACGCCGAGATCGTCAGCGGCATGAACGGCCATGTCTGCCGCTGCGGCACATATCCGCGCATCGTGAGCGCGGTGCGCTCCGCGGCGAAGAAGGGAGTCCCCGCATGATTACCCGTCGCGATTTCTTTGCGGTGGTGGGTGGCGGCATTGTGGTCTGGATGGTGGACGATGCCGATGCGCAGGAATCGGGCGGCGGCGGGCGTCGCGGCATGAACCAGGCCATGCCGACTGAGGTGAGCGCGTGGCTACACATCAACGAGGAAGGGGCGGTGACTGTCTACACCGGCAAGGTGGAAGTGGGCCAGAACGCGCGCACGTCGTTAACGCAGGCTGTCGCGGAGGAACTCCATGCTCCGGTCGCATCTATCCGCATGATCATGGGCGACACCACCATCACGCCGTTCGATCAGGGCACTTTCGGCAGCCAGACCACGCCTCGCATGTGGCCGCAGATCCGCAAAGCTTCGGCGGCCGCGCGTGAAATGCTCATCGATCTGGCATCGCAGAAGTGGATGGTGGAACGCGCTTCCATAACCGTCGTGAACGGGAAGGTGGCCGCCTCCGGCAAGTCCGCAGGTTTCGGCGAATTGACGCAGGGGCAGAAGCTCAGCAAGACCATTCCGACCACACCCTCGCTCACGCCCGCCACTGAATGGAAGGTCGCGGGCACGTCGATCCCGAAGATCAACGGTCGCGCCATTGTGACCGGCGCGCACAAGTATTCGTTCGACATGAAGCGCCCCGGCATGCTCTACGGCAAGGTGCTGTATCCGCCGCAATTGGGCGCGAAACTGCTTTCCGTCGACACGTCCGCCGCGGAAGCCATGCCCGGCGTCAAAGTAGTCCGCGACACCTTCAAGTCGCGCTCCATCGCTCCTTGGGCAGGCAACGACCTGGTGGGCGTAGTGGCGCCCGACGAGTTCACGGCCGAGAAGGCGCTGGCGGCGCTCAAACCGCAATGGTCGAAAGTGACCGGCGTCCCCGATAGCAGAGAGGTGTTCGCCCACTTCAAAAAGACCGCGCGCGGCGGCGCCGTCGAGAGTCCCGGACTTACGCCATATACCGTGGCCTACATTGCGCACACGCCGCTCGAACCGCGCGCTGCCACCGCCGAGTGGGATTCCGATGGCAAGCTCACTGTGTGGACCGGCACACAGCGCCCGTTCGGCGTGCGCAGCGAGCTTTCTCAGGACCTCGGCATACCCGAAGAGCAAGTCCACGTCATGATGCCCGATACCGGCTCGGGGTACGGCGGCAAGCACAATGGCGACGCCGCAGTGGAAGCAGCGCGCCTGGCGAAGGCTGCCGGCAAGCCTGTAAGGCGCAACTGGACGCGCGAAGAGGAACTCACGTGGGCGTACTTCCGTCCCGGCGGCCTCATCGAGGTTGCGGGCAAGCTGAATCCCGACGGAACCATCGCCACCTGGGAGTTCTACAACTACAATTCGGGGCCTTCGGGGTTGGAGAGCCCCTACGAGATCCCGAACAAGAAGGAACAGCACCTGCCATCGCAAACGCCGCTGCGACAGGGTTCTTATCGCGGCCTGGCAGGCACGGCCAATCACTTCGTGCGCGAATCGTACATGGATGAACTGGCGCATTCCATCCAGATGGACCCGCTGGCATTTCGCCTCAAGAACGCCAAGGACGAACGGCTGCGCAACGCCATACAAGCGGCTGCGGACAAGTTCGGTTGGAAGGCTCGGCAGAAGTCGGAGGGGCGCGGCTTCGGTATCGCCGCGGGGTTCGAGAAGGGCGGCTACGTGGCCAACTGCGCCGAAGTTCGCGTGGTCAATGGAGCTGTGAAGGTGGTGCGCGTAGTTGCGGTGTTCGAATGCGGAGCCGTGGTCAATCCCGACCAGTTGAAGAACCAGGTGGAAGGCGCGGTCGCCATGGGGATCGGCGGCGCGCTGTTCGAGCACATCGATTTCGCCGACGCGCGCATTATCACCAACCGGCTGGCGCGCTATCGGCTGCCGCGCTTCACCGACATGCCGGTAATCGAAGTGGTGCTGCTGGACCGCAAGGACCTAACTCCGGCAGGCGCGGGAGAAACGCCCATTATGGCGATCGCTCCGGCTATCGGAAATGCCATCTTCGACGCCACCGGCCAACGTCATCGCGGCTTGCCGATGCTGGCTTGACGGAAAAAGTTGTAAGCGGTTTTGCGTCGCGGATGTGGCTTGGCGCACGCATTCCTCAGCGGCGGCCATGCTGCTTGGGGTCCGAACCTCCACTGGCACTCAATCTGCAAAATGCAGTCTGAGGTATTCCCCATTGCAGAATAATTTACACGGACTATCCGTCGCTATCTTAATTGACAGCGGTTTCGAAGAAGTGGAAGTGACCAAAACTCGCCGCGCCCTGGATGAGGCAGGCGCTCAGACCGCCATCGTTTCACCCGCCGACCGGGAAGTCAAGGCGTGGTCGTTCACGGATTGGAGCAAGAGCTACCCGATCGATGTGCCTTTGGATAAGGCCAAAGCCGGCGATTTCGACGCGCTCCTTTTGCCGGGCGGCGTCATCAGCCCGGATAAACTTCGCATGCGGCCCGAGGCCGTGTCTTTCGTCAAAGCGTTCTTCGATGCGAAGAAACCCGTGGCCGCCATTTGCCACGGTCCGTGGATGATCGTAGAATCCGGAAACGCCAAGGGCCGCCGCATCGCATCATGGCCCTCCATCAAGACGGACGTTCGCGACGCCGGAGCGGAGTGGGTGGATGAAGCGTCCGTGGTGGATGGCAACCTGGTGACCAGCCGCAAGCCCGACGACATACCGCAATTCAATCAAGCGATGATCGAACTGTTCGGCAAATACAGCAAGGCCGCGTAGGCACTCAGATAAGTTGGGCAGGCTTTGCGGCCTGCCCGGTAAGTCACTTAGGATCCGTTTTCACGGTCGGGTACTTAATACCTAGCTGCTCCAGGTAAGTGTCATACTTCGAGGGATCGTAATACAGCTTCTTCATCGCCGGGCGGTATTGCTCCATAATCTTGGTATTCAGCCAGATGGCGGGGACGTCGCCGTCGCGCAGGAAGCTCTTGTACTTCACTTCTTTCGTCTGCACGTTGTTGTAGTAATCCCACGCCGCCTTCACGATCTCGGGATGCACCAGGATGTCGAGCATGGTCATCGCCTGAACTTTGGCGCCCGCAATCACGCCCTTATGCGCGATTGGTGTGGCCATCGCGATGCCATTCGCCCAGTTGTGTCCCGGGCCGCCGGGAATGTTCGAGGGATATCGTAGCGTCACCGTGGGGACCGCCCAGGAGACATCGCCGATATCGTCGGAACCGCCACCGGTCGGCTGCGCGCCCTGCCCATCGGGGCCTTCGCCGGCAGTATCCTGCGCGGTGCGCGGCGGACGCATCGGCCGCACGGTGGAAGTCAGTCCGCGAACCGGCACCTTCAGCTCTTTCTGCAGCGCCTTGGCAAGCGTCTGATCTTCCTCCGACCATGTGGGCAACCCCACCTTCTTGATGTTCTCGTACATGGTTTCGGCGATCGTTTTGTTGAAGTGGCCCGGCCACGCGGTGCCCAACAATCGCGATGTGTAGGCAGTGTCCGTCATTAATGTGGCAGCCTTCGCCATGTTGTCCCCAATGTGCCACATGTCCATGATGTGCTCGTAGTCGGCTTCTCGGAAGTAATACCAGACAGAAGCGTCGGGCGGCACTACGTTCGGCTGGTCGCCGCCATTGGTGATCACGTAGTGGGAGCGCTGCGCCAGGCGCAGATGCTCGCGGCGGAAGTTCCAGCCCACGTCCATCAGCTCGACGGCGTCCAGCGCGCTCTTGCCGCGCCACGGCGCGCCCGCGGCGTGGGCGCTTTCGCCCTTGAAGCTGTACTCCACGGAGACCAGGCCGTTCTGGTTCATCGCCGGCCCCCAGGAAACGCCCAGGTCGGCCGCCACGTGACAGAACAGCACTACGTCGACATCCTTGAACATACCGTTCTTCACGTAGTAGGCTTTGGTGCCTACTTCTTCTTCGGCCACGCCGGGCCAGAGCCGGAGCGTGCCCTGCAAGTGCTCGCGCTCCATCACCTTTTTCACCGCCAGCGCCGCCACAATGTTGAGGGGCACGCCCGAGTTGTGACCTTCACCGTGGCCGGGGGCGCCTTCGATCATGGGTTCATGCCATGCCACGCCCGGCTTTTGCGAGGCGCGCGGAATGTCGTCGATATCGGAGCCGAGCGAAATGACGGGTTTCCCAGAACCCCACGAAGCTACCCAAGCGGTGGGAATGCCATAGATGCCGCGCTCGATCTTGAAGCCCTCCTTCTCCAGCAAGCCGGTGAGGTATTTGGATGTCTCGAACTCCTGGAAGCCCAACTCTCCGAAGCTGTAGACGCTATCCACCATCACTTGCGCCTGCTTCTTCATGGCGTCGATCTGGCCGGTCAGATCGGCCTTCATGGAGGCCTCCTTGTCGGCGCTCACTTTGGGCTGCGCCAGCGCGCATGCGGCGAACAACACTACGACGGCGAATCTCCTCACGTAATTCCTCCTGATAGGAAACCAGTGTAAGACAGAACGCCATGGCGCTGCTTGGCCGTCAGGGTTTCGCCTCTATAAAGGATGCTACTCTCTGATTTCTAGCGGATGAGTGGAATGGGCTGGTTTCCAGGCGAGGCCTTTGGAGCTTCAAATGGAAAAGCCCGGAGCGACGTCCGGGCCTTCCTCTACTGAAGCTAGAAAGGAGGTTCTAGCTTATGATCCTTCTGCTGGTAAAGTACCGGTCGATAATCGGCCGTCTTACGGCGCTGATCGTTTGGACCCGTGAGGGTCGGCGGTATGCGTCCGGCGGAACTGGTACTGCCATCCCGATTCCGCCTACCAGCATCATACCGAAACTTCTGCGCACGCGGAAACTACATGCTCAGGCAACTTTGGCCGGAGCTGCGAACGGCGGAAGAATTCCATTGCGGATCGGCTAAGTTCCACGTCAGTTCCGCCAAGCCGATCGCCTTGGCGTTCTTCACGGCTTCCCGGTCGGCGTTCAACAGGCTGGCAGTGTCTTGAATCGAAACCTTCTCGAACACCGTTAAAAGGAGCACGCATCGCGGAAAGAGGTCGATTGCCAAGAGAGCGTGCTCCAACTGTTCTTTATCAGCCTCGGCATCGAGACTCCAGCTTTCAGTAACAACAGGCGCCGGTCGGTCGTGGCGTCGCTCGCGTGTTCGACGGACCGATTCGGCCATCTCAAATTCCACCACGCTCAAAGCCTTGGCGATCACCAGTTTCCTCGACCACGAAATCATCCAATTGCGGAAAAACGGATTGCCGGCATCGTTCATGTCGGTGGCGTCGGCCACCGCGTCCACGCTCATTTCCCGATCGCCCGTTAACAGAAATGCCAGCCACAACAGTTCGGTATGTTGGTTTGCAAAGGCACGGGCGAGTGCGCCCTCCAGTCCGATGTCAGATTTGCTCCACCCCATCATATGCAACACTTACAGTGCACGTGGTCTGCCAGATGTCATCTAGTGCAAATCCTGAAAGATGTGGCGAATCTTGTCTCGATGCCGCGCGAAGCTGCCACCCGGTTGGCAGGTGTACAGCATTTGGGCACATCCTCTGAGTCGATCGGCCTCATTCTAATTGACTTTCCAGTGGCAAGCGGAATGCAATAGCAATGGCATGAAACTCTTACCGCTGCTGGTGGCAACGGTAGTTGCACTCTCGGGGAGCGGAAGAACGCTGGGTCTGCCCTTGTTTGTCATTGAGCGCAGCACGAATGCCAATGTGGTCCACTACGATGCTCATCTCACGTCGAACGGCGAGATCGACACGAGTCAGCCAATCGACGCGTATTGGGTGATGGCAGCGAGAGATGGGCACCGTGAAGAACTAACCTCCTTTGAGCGCAGCCGCGCGTACGGATTCACAGTCGAGCCTGGTTCCGATGCACACCTGGTCCGTATCGAACTGGTATCGCAGAAGCAGCGGCCCATCCAGATCTACCGCGACGGCAACACGGTGCGCGCCGAAACCCTCATCGCCGGACGCCGCGCCTACCTGAGCCGCATCTATGTGAATGCCCACAAGGTGCTCGCAGTCCCCAGTGTGAAATCCATTGAGTTGTACGGCACAGACGTAACGACCGGCGAGCCCCTGCACGAAACAGTGGAACCGTCCGGCAAAGCGCGTTAAGCGCTCTTCGCGTCTTCGCTGCCGCCGCTCACCACCCAGCCATCGGCCAGATTGATGATGCGGTGACCGTAAGCCGCATTGGCTTCCGAGTGCGTCACCTGCACAATCGTGGTGCCTTCGTCATTCAGCTTCTTGAAGAGATCCATGATTTCTTTGCCCTGGCTCGAATGCAGGTTGCCGGTGGGTTCATCGGCCAGAATGAGCTTGGGATTCGCGATGACCGCGCGCGCCACCGCCACCAACTGCTGCTGTCCGCCCGAAAGCTGGCTGGGATAGAGGTCGCGCTTGCCCACGATGTGGAAACGGTCCAGCGTGTCGCACACCATGGCGGCGCGCTCCGTGCCCTTGACGTTGCGATAGGAAAGCGGAATGTCGAGGTTCTCGTACACCGTAAGGTTGTCGATCAGGTGGTAGCTCTGGAATACGAACCCGATGTACTTCTTGTTCAGTTCGACGCGGTCTTTCGGCTTCATGCGGTGCACCAGGTGGTTGGCGAATTCGAACTCACCGGTCCACGCTCCATCCAGCATTCCCAGAATGCTCAGCAGCGTCGACTTTCCGGCGCCCGACGGCCCCATGATGGTGACGAACTCGCCCTCCCGGATATCGATATTCACGCGGCGCAGCACGTAGCTGCGGCCGTAACCGCCTTCGTAAAACTTCTCGACATTGCGAAGTGTGATCATGATTTTGTCCTATTCGTGGCGCAGCGCATCCAATGGGTCCAGCGCCATGGCTTTGCGCGAGGGAATGTAACTCGCCACCATCGCCACGGCTCCCAGCAGGAGTGCGATACCCGAAAACGTATAAAAGTCGGTGGCCTCCACACCATACAGCATGGTGGACATCAGCCGCGTGAGACCCCAGGCCGCGGCTAACCCGGCCGTAATTCCGACCGCTGCCAAGCGGGCCCCTTCTGCTAACACGAGCTTCAGCATGTCGTCGCGCTGCGCGCCCAACGCCATGCGAATTCCCAACTCGTGCGTTCGCTCCGTGACGCCGTACGAAATCACGCCGTAAATCCCCAGCGCCGCCAGCACGAAGGCGATTCCCGCGAACAGCCCGAGCACTACCGCATCGAAGCGCGAATCCGAAATCGACTGCTCCAGCACTTCGTCCATGGTCCTGACATCGGCCACCGGCTGCTCCGGCTCCATCTGGTGGATCTGGTGCGTCACCGCCGGGGCGAGATTTTTCGGCGACCCCGCGGTTCGCGCCACCATCACCATGGTATCGGCAGGCCACTGCGCGTAGGGAATATAAATGGTGGGCCAATCCTCGCCATCCACTTTTTCCGGACTGACGTTGCCCACCACTCCCACCACCGCCGCCGAAAGCCCGCTATTCACCTGGTCAAGCGTCAGGCGTGCGCCCAGCGGATTTCCATCCTGCCAGAAACGCCGCGCCAGCGTTTCGTTGACAATGATCGCCTGCTGCGCCAGGCGGGTGTCCGATGCGGCAAATTCACGGCCCGACAACAGACGAATTCCCATGGCGTTGAAGTAACCCGGCGTGGAAGCACGAAGCAGCGCCGTGGGATGTTGGTCCGCCGACTCCGCCGGTCGTCCCTCCACCACGAAAGTCGAACCCGAGGCGAAGCCGGTCAGCGGCAGCGCATTCACCGCGCCCACGGCCCGCACGCCGGGCAGGGCCGCCACGCGCTCCGTCACCCTCTGCATGAAATCGATACGGCGTCCCGGCGATGCCTTCGCCCTGCCGGCCAGCGGCAGACGGAACGTCAGCAGCCCGGATGAGTGAAAGCCCGGATTGGCGGAGTGCAGGCGCACGAAGCTTCGAATCAGCAAGCCTGCGCCGATCAGCAGCAAGACAGCCACCGCCACTTCGGTCACAGCCATGAAACGGCGGAGGAACCGCCCGGTGCGTCCCAAGGTGCCGCCGCGTCCGCCTTCGATCAGCGCCGAGTTCAGGCTACCGGCGGTGGCCTGCAGTGCGGGCGCTAACCCAAACAGCACTCCCGTTGCCAGGGACGCGCCCAACGCAAACAGCAGCAGGCGGCCATCTACTCGCACTTCCGAAAGACGCGGCAGGGCAGCAGGCCCCAGCCAGCGCGTCAGCGCGATGCCGCCGAACGCCAGCGCCACTCCCACGGCGCCGCCCGCCAACGCCAGCAGGACGCTTTCCGACAGGAGTTGCGTGACCAGCCGCAGGCGCGTCGCGCCCATGGCCATACGTATCGCGATTTCTTTTTGCCGGGACGCGCCGCGAGCCAGCAGCAGGTTGGCGACATTCACGCAGGTCAACAGCAGCAGGAACCCCACCGCTCCCAACAGAATCAGCAGCGCCCGCCGCGTGGATCCCATCTTCTGGTCGTGCAGCGATACGAGTTCGTCGCGAAACGGAAATACCGAAGGCCGATAGCCGCCGTTGAGCGCCCGATTCCCGATCTCCAACTGCGCGCCGATCGCCTCCATCTCACCGCGCACCTGCTCGATCGTAACGTTCGGTTTCATGCGCGCAATCACCGTGAGCGCCCGCCCCGCGGATGCCCGCGCATCGTTGGGATTGCTCCCCAGTGGCACCCAGATATCCACTTGCGGATCCAGCACTGCGAAGCCTGCCGGCATCACGCCCAACACCGTATAATTCTGCTCTCGAAATCGAATCGACTTTCCAGGAATCGCGCGATCAGCTCCAAAGCGCCGCTGCCAGAGACTGTAGCTGAGCAGAGCGTAGCTCAAGTGCCCGGACCGATCCTCTTCGCTGCGAAATGCGCGTCCCACCATCGGTTGGACGCCGAGAAGCGGAAAAAGGCCTGCCGATACTCGCTCCGCGCGCAATTCCTCCGGCTCCATGGGGCCGCTCGGGCCGCCGCTCAGATTGGCGTGAAGCCCCGGCTGCAGGGCCTCCATGCCTTCCAGCGTGTGGTTCTGGCTTTGCCATGCCCGCAGATTCCCGGCGCCACAAACAGGCGAAAACGATTGGCCGCGGGTATTTTTTCGTAGATCGCCAACAGCCGGCCGGCGTCGCGAAAGGGCAGCGGCTTAAGCAGCACCGCGTCCACCACGCTGAAAATCGCCGTGGTCGCTCCGATGCCCAAGGCCAAGGCAGCCACCGAAATCGCAGCAAACGACGGCGCCTTGGCAAGTAGACGTGCCCCGTACCGTACGTCCTGCCCCAAGGAGTGCATGGTACGTCAGGTTATCAAATGTCATCGGTTAAGTGGGGCCGGTGGTTTTTCGCCGGGTTGGAACTTCAGCGCATAAACCGGCGGCAGCGCCACCAGCTTTACTACGAGCAAGGACGCGGCGACCGCTTATTCCACGTCGAGTGAATGGAAATTCCACCGTTTACATTGTGCACGTAAATGGGCGCGCCGCCGCGGTTCACCACCGCATGCAATTCGTGGCCGCCCTCTGCCCGCGATACCGTTCCGAAATCAGAAGCGATTCCTCCGCTCAGATTGCGCGCGCTCACGTTGGCGTGAGTTCCCGACGGAATCGAAAGCTTGATGGGGCCGTTGACGGAGCTGAGCGAAATCCCCTTGGTAGAGCTCACTCGAATGAAGCCGGCTGTCAGATGGCCATTGACTGTTGAAAGATCGGCCTCGCCTTCCAGTTTCTCGGCGGTAATGCTGCCGTTGATGGAGGTTGCCTTGATGTATCCGGTCACGCCGCTGATCGAGAGACCGCCGTTTACAAGTTTGACCTGGTCCAGCGTTGCGTGGCGCGGCACCATGATGCGGTACTCCACGCTGGCGGGATGTTCGGCGTCCGCGCCGGCGTATTGCGTGTGGATGGACAGCCCCCCGGTGGACGGCTCCACCACGATGCGCGCATCGTCCAGGCGGCGCGGGTCATTGGCGCGCTTGATCGCCTCCACCAGCACTTCGTCGCGGTCCCACGCGGTAATGCTCACGTCGCCGTAGAGGTTTTGCACCAGCACATGGCCATTCGGCCCAAGCGCATAAAGCTGCCGGAACTCGGCATGTGGAGTTCCAATCACATTAGCGTGCAAGGCATCGCCGGCGATCATGGCCAGCACCACTGCACAGAGCCCCTTCACCAATCGCAACATCACGTCCCCCTCCCAAGACACGTTCAGCCACCAGTGTTTCGGCTATCAGCTAGAAAGATTGCAGACACTTCAAGCTTGTATGACGCAAGCTGGTGGCTGATCGCTGACTGCTAGATGCTATTTACGTCTTCGCGGACTCAATACTTTCTTCTACAATCCTGCCGTCAAAGAGGCGAATCGTTCGGTCCGCGAACTCCGCATAACGCGGATCGTGCGTCACCATACAAATGGTGGACCCGGCGGCATGCAGTTCGCGCAACAGATTCATCACCGCTTCGCCGTTGGCCGAATCCAGGTTTCCCGTGGGTTCGTCGGCCAGTAGGATCAACGGATCGCCGCTCAACGCACGGGCCACAGCGACACGCTGCTGTTGACCGCCCGAGAGCTGCGAAGGGTAGTGCTTCATGCGGTGTGACATCCCCACGCGTTCCAGCGCTTCCTGCACGCGCCGCTTGCGCTCCGAGGAGGGCATACCGCGGTAAGTTAAAGGCAATTCCACGTTCTCGTACACCGTGAGATCGCCGATCAGGTTGAATGCCTGGAAGATGAAGCCGATCTCGCGGTTGCGGATGCGCGCCCGCTCGGAAAGCTTCAGCCCGGTCACCGGCTTGCCGTTCAGATAGTAGACGCCGTCGCTGGGTGTATCGAGCAGGCCCAGAATCGCCAGCAGCGTCGACTTGCCGCAACCGGACGGACCTGCAATCGACAGGTATTCCCCTTTCTTCACGTCGAAGTGGATACCCGATAGCGCGTGGGTCTCCACCTCGTCGGTCACGAAGACCTTGCTTACCTGATCCAGCCGAATTAACGATTCGCCGCCATTATCCATATATGCCCCTTTTACGAGAATGGTGAAGCCTTAGTTCAACTTTATTCGGTCGTATGCATCGTACGCCGACATATCGGAGAGGATTACGCGATCACCCACGTTCAACCCGCTCTTGATCTCGATCGAGTTCACCGAACTGCGCCCGAATGCGACCTTGATCGCGTTGGCGTACTTCCCGTCCGGATCGATTTTGAAGAGTCGCACGGTGCTGTCCTGCTGCCCGAATACCGGGCGTCCCACATATACTACGTCGTCCAGCTTCATCAACTGGATGGTCCCGTCCACGCTCAAATCCGGCCGCGCGCCCTCGGGCAGTTTGCCCTCTAACGCCACATCCACCGTCACCGTGCCATTCAAAATCGAAGGATCGATGCGGGAGACCTTACCGTTAATAAAGCCGTTCGAGCCTCCTCCGGCAAGACGCGTATCGATGACCGCTAGTTTGCCGATGGTGATGTCTTTAACTTGTGTTTCGGCGATCTTCAACTGCGCCTTGAGGTGCATGCGCTGGGCGACTTTACCCAGAGGCGCGCCCGTGAGCACCTTCTGGCCTTCTTCTACATCCGTCAAAGGTGGCGGCAGGGCTTGCAGCGTGCCTGCGAAGCCGGCCCGCACCTGTTTAATCTGGTTCAACTGACTCTTCTTCAGCTCGTACTCGCCGCTCAACTGGTCGACTTTCACTTTTGCCGTCGCCAAGGCCGCATCGTCACCCTTCTGGTAAATGGTTAGCCGCTCCTTTTCGAGCGCCAATTGAGCCTTCAACTGCGCCGCCTTCTGCGTGCTGATCTTGGCATCGATATCGGAAACCAGGCCGTCCTTCGCCAGTTTAGAGTCGCGCTCGGCCTGCAGGACAGCGGTATTGTAATCCGCCTCCACCTGCGCTTCCTTCGACTTCATGTCGAGGAAGGCCTTCTGCTGCGTAACCTTCAGACTCTCGTAATCGGCTTCTGCCGACTTCACTTGAAATTGCGCAGAAAGCACCGCTGTTTCCAGGTCGGGGCTGGTCAACTCCATGATGACTGTATCGGGCCGCACATCCGCGCCGGGCCGCACCAAAATCCGCTCCACGCGCGCGTCTGTAGTGGCGGTGATCAGCATGGTATCTTCCGGAACCAGCGTTCCCAGTCCGCGAACCTCCAGCACCATCGGACCCCGCTTCACTTGGTCGGGCCAAAGCGCCGACATCTCCACGCTGGGGGCGGCCGGCTTGAGCTTGGTGAGCGCGTAAGTGATTCCACCCGCAGCGCCTAGCAGCACAACGGCTGTCACCGTCCACTTGATGGCTTTCTTCCTGCCAACATTCTTACGTTGTATATCCATTTTGGGTTCCGGGCCCTCAGAGGGGCACGGCGCCTGCCAAATCCTGCCGGAGTCTAACATATGACGTTTCAGGAACTAATAGGGATAGCAGGACAAATATGGTGTTCGCTTGTGGGACTCTCTGTACAGGGGTGGGACGGCATTTCTGGCGGATCCGGCAGGGACCCACGTAGGAGCCCGAGTCGAATATGGGGGCTTCGGACAAGTCGGCCAATAGCCGTGTCCCTGACAAACGCCCATCCTATCGAAAATCATTGATAGCTGAGGCTTTAACCGGCAGTGACGCGGAATGTCCGTTGCGTGGAGGGAACCGGGGCGAAAACCGGTTGGGGATGTGGCACGATGCGCTGCAACTGCCGTAAGTCGCGCAGGACGCGCGCCCGCTCGATGGAGGCGTGGCTGGTCACGACACGCTCTTCGATCCAGCAGCCCCAAAGAAGGGCGACTGACAGCGCAATCGCCGATAAACCCTGTCCAGTGATCTTCACGATGGGCATCAGTCGCCTCCCTTGAGACTCGGATGCAATCCTGGAGCCAGCAGATACATTCTTTTTTCTCAATGGGATTGGCAGTGGTGGGCTGTGTCTTGGCGGGCACATGCGGATACAACGGCCACAGGCAAGAGCACCGACTCCATGACCGTCGCGGTTCGGAAAGCAGCAAGCGGCGGTCAGTCGCGGCGAAGGACGGTCGCCGGGTCGGTGCTGGCCGCTCGGAAGGCCGGGACGGTGGCCGCCAGGACTGGAATTGCCAGCAGGACGCCGGCTGCCAGCAGCAGCGTTTTCGGATCGTTGGCGCGGACCCCGAAGAGGAGCGCTTGCACGAATCGAGTGAGCCAGAGCGCCGCTCCCATGCCGACGGCCAGTCCCAAAGCCGAGGGTGCCAGGACTCCGCGGTAGACCAGCCTCGCAATGTCGGCAAAACCGGCGCCGAGCGCCATACGGATGCCAATCTCGCGACTGCGCCGGGCCGCCAGGTATGCCGATACGCTGTAGATCCCGGCCGCCGCCAACAACAGTGCCAACCCGGCAAACACTCCCAGCAGCCACATGGCTCGCCTGGGCACGTCAATCAGATACGATGTGCGGCTAGCGAGCGTCTGCGCCTCGTCTAACGGGACGGATGGCGCTTCGGCGCGCATCGCGGTGCGGATGGCGTTTTCGGCGGCCATCGGGTCGCCCTCGGTGCGAACCACCAGATTCTCCATGCGGAGCGCGTTCTGCGATTCGGGGAGATATATGTGCTCCGCCTGGCAGTCCTCGATGGAACCCTGACAGACGTTGCCTACAACTCCTACGATCTCCGGCAATACGTCCTTCCCGCCGTCGATGTTGAAGAGAAACTCCGGGAGCACAATGCCCCGGCCTACCGGTTTGCCTGCAAAGTATCGGCCGGCGATGGATTCGCTCACCACTGCCACGCGAGGGCTGCCGTCGCGGTCGGCGCGATTAAAGCTGCGGCCGGCGCGCAGAGGAATTTCCATCGCGCGAAAGTAGTCGTCGCTGATGACGGTGAGCGACGAGGTGTGGTCGCGATGTCGCTCGGGTTCGCCTTCGGGATGCACGTCCATCTGGATCTGCACGCCGAACATCGGCAGGGAACTGGCTGTGGCGACCACGCGAACGCCGGGCAGCGCTTGCAGCCGTTCGCGAATGCGGGAGTAGAGAGCCGCGCCGGCAGTGCGCGTGCCATCGGCCGATGGCTCGAGCGCCAGGAAATGCGTCAGGACATTGCGGGGGTTGTAGCCGAGATCCGTGGCGCGGATAGCCGCGAAGGTCCGCAGCAGCAGGCCAGCCCCCATCAGGAGGACGAATGCCAGGGCGACTTCGGCCGCCACCAGGAAGACTTGCGAATTTGGTGTCGATCCGGAACGTACGACGCTGATGGGGCGCAGCGCCGGCAACATTCCGAACAGCAGCGCGGAACTGCAGCCCAAGAGCAAAGCAGCGACCAGCACACGGGAGTCGATGGCCAGTTCGTCGGCGCGCGGCAGATTGGTCATCAGCGGCGAGAGCGCGCGCAATCCCGCAAAGGCGATGCCCACCGCGACCAGACTGGCGGCTCCGGCGATTACGAGCGCTTCCGCCATCACGAATCGAACTATGTGAGAGCGTGTTGCGCCGAGGGCCAGGCGGATGTCAATCTCGTGCTGACGCGCTGTGCCGCGCGCCAGCAGGAGATTCGCGACGTTGGCACAGGCGATCAGCAGGACGAACGAGACGGCGCCCAACAGCAGCAGCAGCAAAGGCCGCTGGCCGGCGGTTACGCGCTCCAGAAGCGGGACGGCCTGCAAGCGATAGTCGCGCCAGTCGGGATTCTCGACGGCCAACTGGGCGGCAGCAACGGTGAGCTCCGCTTGAGCAGCCGTCAACGAGACGCCCTGCTTTAAACGTGCGGTCACATTCAGACCGTGCGGGTTGTCCGCCACAACGTACGGCGTGTAGAACGGCGATGCCGCGGAACCCACGGGTGCGAATGCTCGCGGCATGACGCCCACCACCAGCCAGGGCTCCTTGTCGAGCGTGAGCGTCTTGCCGACGATCTTCGGATCGGCGCCGAAGCGTCGCTGCCAGCAGCCATTGTCGAGCACCACGACGTGGTTGCGCCCGTGCTGGTCTTCATCGGGCAGGAAGGTGCGGCCCAACATCGCCTGGGCGTGCTGCACCTCGAACCAGTTGGCGGTGGCGCAGGGAGTGTCGATCTGTTCCGCCTCTCCGTGGCCGGTGAGGTTCATGCGGCAGTTCTGATTGGCGGCGAGCGCGGCGAAGGAATGCAGGCGGTCGTGCAGCCGCTGATAGATTTCGGGAGGAAGGAAGAAACAGCCGTCCGGCCGGGCATGGCAGACGGTCACCACACGATCGGTCTGGTATCCACGCAGGGGACGCAGGAGTACGCCATCCACCACGGAGAACATGGTGGTATTCGCGCCAATCCCCAGGGCCAGCGTGACGGTGGCGGCCACTGTGAACCCCGGGCTACGCCGAAGGCCCCGGAATGCGATGGAAAGATCGTGGAGCATGGTGAAGCGCCAGGGTGAGGGCAATTGGGGCGCCAGAAAATGCGGAGTCAAGCTCCGGCTAATGGCATCCCATGCAAGTAAATTCCCTGCCATGGCAGAGAGCGCAAGCTGTTTTGTCGAGATGCAGTTTGCCTGTGCTGTGGAGGTCCAGGAAGTGTTCCACGTGGCTGGCGGGCTTCAGAAAGGGAGCGTCCTTGACGTGGCAATTCTCGCAGGTGAAGGGCAGTTCGATTTGGGAATGGCACACCAGGCAATCGGCCATTTGGGGCATAGCGGCGTTGGTGACCTGGTCCGATTGCTCCAAGCCTCGATGACACGCTTCGCAGGGATTTCTGGTGTTGAGATGGCTTCGAATGTCGCCGGGAGGCTGCAGGTAATTCTTCTTATCGATGGCCTTTGCCAGGATCGGCGCGACGTCTCCCATCTTGAGGTGCAAGGCGTGGCTGAACTGGTTCACACGAGTCGCAGGCTTGGGGGGAATGGCGGGGATTTCGTCTTCGGTATGGCAGTGCAGGCAGACCTGTTTGGCGGGCAGCAAGTTGTCCTGGGCTCGAGTGCTGGCTGCCGCGGCGGTGTGACATTCCCCGCACGGCAGTCCCATGCCTAAATGGATGCGATGCGAAAGAGGCGCGGCGGACCATGCACCGCCCCATGAAATACAGGCCAGGATGAGTAGCTTCAACTGCTACTTTCCCGAGTAGCTGAGCTGCCAGATCTTCTTGCCGCCATCGTCCGAAATCAGCAGGCTGCCGTCGGGGATTTGGAGAATCGCGACTGGCCGGCCCCAGACTTCGCGCTTGTCCGGCGCCAGCATCCAACCCGTCATCACTTCGCGCAGGTCGCCCGACGGCTTTCCGTCTTTGAATGGGATGAAGCCGATGGACTGGCCCACGCGCATGGAGCGGTTCCAGGACCCGTGGAAAGCCAGGAACGCGCCACCCTGATACTCGGCGGGAAACTGCTTGCCGGTATAGAAAGCGAAGTCCAACACGGCGACATGCGCGCCCAGCAACACGTCGGGCACGATCGTCTTGGCAACCAACTGGGGGGCCTTTCCGGCGTTGCGCGGATCTTCGTGCGGTCCGATGTAGGCGTAGGGCCAGCCGTAGAAGCCGCCCTTCTGGATGTGCGTGAAGTAGTCGGGCACCAGGTCGTCGCCCAGATCGTCGCGCTCCTGCACGGCCGCCCACATGGTGTCGGTGCTGGGGTAGAAGTGCAGGCCGATGGGATTGCGAGTGCCGGCAGCGAAGATCTCGTGACCCGTGCCATCCATGTTGTAGACGCTGATGGCGGCGCGGCGCGGATCTTCACCGGTGTCGACGTTGGAGGCCGATCCCACACCTACGTAGATTTTCTTGCCAGCGCGATCGATCAGCAGGCTGCGCGTCCAGTGATGTGTGTCCTGGCCCTTCAGGGAGACGATCTCCACGCCAGGGCCGGCCGTCATGGCCTTGGTGTCGTACTTATAGCGCTTGACGGAATCGGATTCGCCTACGTAAAGATTCCCGTTGAGATAGGCGAGACCGTAAGGCTGATAAAGGTGCTCGATCAGAGCCTTGCGCTGCTTATTCTTGTCGAAAACGTAGACCACGCCTTCGTGACGATTGTTGGGTCCGGAATCGGCCAGGATGATTTCGCTGCTCGGCCCCAGCATCATGAAGCGCGGGCGGACGTACCCATCGTCAGACCATACTTCGGCTTTGAAGCCTGCCGGCACGTTGAGGCGGGCATCGGCAGGTTTGGGAATGACGCGGGGTCCGTTGTTCGCGGAGGGCGTGGCGTAAGGAGCGGGTAGTTTGGGATTGTCGGCGGCGAAGAACAGGGCGGTGGCGGCAAGCAGCACACCGGCGCCCGGAAAGATTCCTCGTAACTGCATGCCCTTATAATGACACGGGGCCGAAAAGCAAGCGGAGGAAGAGTAAGTTTGGATGAGGAGAAAAATACCGACTCCCTGAACGGTCGCGGTTCGGAACGTTAGGGAGTCGGTAAACTATCTGGCGGCCATCAAGGCTCTCAGCCGGCGAGCCCTTTCCGGCGCTCGGAGCTGGCGGAGGGCCTTGGCTTCGATCTGGCGAATGCGCTCGCGGGTGACGTCGAACTCCTGGCCGATTTCTTCCAGAGTGTGCTCGCGTTCGCAGCCGATCCCGAAGCGCATCCGGATCACCTTCTCCTCTTTCGGAGAAAGCGTCTTGAGGATGCCCGCGGTTTCGTCACGGACGTTCGATTCGATCACCGCGTCTACCGGGGAACCGACCCAGCGATCCTCGATCAGATCGCCCAGCGCCGACTCGCCGTCGCGGCCGACCGGCGTTTCCAGGGACACAGGATCGCGCGAGATGGTCTTCAGTTTCTGGACTTTCTCGACCGGGATGTCCATGCGCCGGCCAATTTCGTCATTTGTAGGAGTACGGCCTAGTTCCTTTTCCAACTCGCGCGTGGCGCGCAGGAACTTATTCATACTCTCGTTCATGTGAACGGGAATACGGATGGTTCGCGACTGGTCGGCGATGGCGCGAGTGATCGCCTGGCGGATCCACCAGGTGGCATACGTGGAGAACTTATAGCCACGGCGATACTCGAACTTATCGGCGGCGCGCATCAGGCCGATGTTGCCTTCCTGAATCAAATCCAGGAGGTGCAGGCCGCGATTCACATACTTCTTGGCGACCGAAACCACTAGGCGGAGGTTGGCTTCCACCAGATCTTTCTTGGCCCGCTCAGCTTCGGCTTCGCCGTGACGGATCACGGTCATGCTGTGCTTGAGCTCGGGAAGCGTAGCGCCGGCGGCGGTTTCGCGTTTGCGGATTTCCCGTTTCAGTTCGCGGAGACGCTGCTGCTGAATGGGATTATTGCGCGTTTCGAGCTTCCTGATCTCGGTGTCGAGATGACTGATCTCGTCTACAGCTCGCTCGATTTCGCGTGAGAATTCTTTCCACTTGTTGCCGCGGAAAGGGCAGCGCCGGATGGCCAGCGACATCTCCACTTTGGCGCGGTTCAACTTGGCGCAAAGACGCTTGCGCGGACGTTTGTTGGCTACCGGAGTAGCCTCGACCTTTTCCTCCAACTGCTGGAGTTTCTTCTGTAGCGTAATGACGTCGGCAAACTTCTTGGCGGCTTCGGTCCGGACTTTTACATCTGCCGGAGTGCCCTCTTCCACGTCGCCGAGATCGGCCACGCCTTCCAGTTCGACTGCGCCCTTTTTCAACTGCTCGGAGAGTTCGACGACTACGCCCTGAACCAGTGCGGAGCGGCTGATCGCCTTTTGCATCCGCAGCTTGCCGCGTTCCATGCGACGCGCGAGATCCACTTCGCCTTCGCGGGTTAAAAGGGGAACTGCTCCCATTTCGCGCAAATACACGCGAACTGGATCGTCCGTGTATATGGATTCTTCAACGGGCGCGGGATGTAAAAAATCGGCTTCGTGCGCAGCTTCAGGATCGAAGAACTTCGATTCGTCTTCGAAATTTAGCCCTAACGTTTCAGGATTATCCGCTAAAAACTGATCTTCAAATTGGTCCACTAAGACTCACCTCCCCCATGGACACGCGAATCTATTAGATCGGATGTCTGGGAAATGGGGTTTAACTGAAAAATGTTTGACCTGCTGGCCCGGCCCCAATTGTGACGAAGATCGGCTGCATTCGGGGTTCGACTTTCGACTGATGATAGCATCATTGCCCAGCAAAATTAAAGCTCTATTTTAAGAGATGTCTTAAAACTGAGAAGGTTACATAGAGTTGCCGCTCTTCGGGGCTATCAGGTCAGCTTCTGCCTCATGAGCTGCTTTAACTCATTGAAAAATGCCTGTTCATCCTGGAAATCCCGGTAAACGGAGGCGAACCGGACGTAGGCGATTTTGTCGAGTTCGCGCAATGTCTCCATCAGATATTCCCCTACCTCCGTAGTAGAGATTTCCCGATCGGGCGAATCGCTCACCATCGATTCCACCTGATTTACCAGTTCTGAGAGCTTCGGCATCCCCACCGGCCGTTTTTCGCAGGCTTTGAGCAGGCCGCCCAGCACCTTCTGCCGGTCGAATTTCTCACGCCGCCCGTCCTTTTTGATGACCATGTACGGAACTTCGTCAATGCGCTCGTAAGTGGTGAAGCGCCGTTCGCACTTCAGGCACTCTCGGCGGCGGCGAATGGCATCCCCCTCTTTACTCTCCCGTGAATCCACCACCTTGTCGTGCTGGTGATTGCAAAATGGACACTTCATGCCGAAGCCTCCCGTCCGATCTCCCGCAAACTATGCCAATCCAACCCCTCTTTGAGAGCCAAAATGGCGCCTGCGGGCACAATAACGACAAAAGTAAAAATCCAAATCAAGACTGCGAACGTGCTGGCGATTTCGAGGCGCACTCCGAACAGTTCCGTCAGCACCAGCACCGCCACCACCTGGATTCCACCCCCGACTCCGGGAATCTGGACAGCCGCCCCGAAAGAAACAAAGCCTACGAAGACGATTACATCTACAAACGTAAGAGTTAACATTCCGGAGAACGACTGGGCTAGGCACCAGTAGCACAGCGCGATCAGGATCCACTCTATGACGGAATAAAAGAGTACCAGAGCCAGCGCTCCGTCGCTGCGGGTTGATTCCACGCCCCTGACAAATGCCGTGATCAGCTTCTCTATCTTCAGGAATTGCCGCTCAGGCAGGAATCGCAAACCGGCCAAGGTCCAGCGGCGGACCGGTTCGGCGAAATGACGCATGGAAAGGATCAGGATCATTACCGCCACCGAAGCGATGCCTACAATGCGGCCACCGGCTGCCAACACCCAGATCAGCTTCGATCCCGAGTGCAGCCCGGCGCTGGTGACTCGGGTGAGGGCGAAGGCGAAGAAAAAAAGCGCCATCAGGAGATCGAACATACGCTCCAGAACCCACGCCGCCACTTGCGAAGGCACGGGCACTTTCTCTTTGACCGCTATGAGATACGGGCGTACGAACTCGCCGGGGCGGCCGAATACGGTGATGGCGGCGAACCCGATCACGGTGGCCGAGAAGAGGTTGGAGAGGCAGGGCCGAGCCTTCAAGGGTTTGAGGAAGACTGCCCAGCGAAGGGCGCGACCGTAATAGGTTCCGGCGATGGGCACCAGCGAAATCGCCAGCCAGCCCCAGCGGAGCCGGCGGACGCTATTCCATGCCAGAGCCCAATCGAAACTGCGGGACGCCAGTAGGACGTAGCCGAACCAGGCCAGAGCCATTGCGGCTGCGACACAGCAAACCGCCCAAATCCACGTTTGACGCCGAATACCCGACCTCCCGCCGGAACCGCCTCAAAATAACTGGCATACCGGAAAAATTGAACCTATCATGATAAAGCCTCGTTTCTCCAATTGAAAGAATCGAGTGCTATGGCATCCGCGGCGCTACACTTGGGAATTCTCGAAAACAAAATGAACGGCCTTGATCCCGGGCCAGCCGCCGGTGGTTTCCACCGAAGCCGCAATCTGCTAGAAAATACTTTGGATCCGGATTCCAGCCTCGTTTCCCGATGCCTGCGTGGCGATGAAGCCGCATGGGAAGAGCTGGTGCGGCTCCACACGCGTAAAGTGTACGGTCTATGTTACCGCTTTACGGGAAGCGGGTCGGAGGCACAGGATTTGACGCAGGAGGTGTTCCTGCGCGTTTTCCGTACGGTCAAGACCTTTCGTTCCACCGAGGGCTCTTTTGCCACGTGGCTCGCGAGGGTGACGCGTAACCTCCTGATCGATCACTATCGCCGAACACGTCAGGAGCGCGTGACGGATTCGATTGAAGAACAGCTCCCCATGATTGAAGAGGTGGGCTCCACGGCATCGGCGCGCCCGGATCAGGCGTTGGCTGGCCGGGAGGCCAGTGAAATTCTTCAGGCTACGCTGCAGAAGCTTTCGCCCGATTTGCGCGAGGCGGTGATTCTGCGCGACTTGCAGGAGATGGAGTACCGGGAAATCGCGGAAGTGCTACAGATTCCTGAAGGCACCGTGAAATCACGGATTAACCGCGGGCGCGCCGAGTTGACGCGCCTGCTGCGCAAGCAGAAGTTGGCTGTATGAATTGCGCAGATATCGAAATCCTGATCTGCGATTACGTGGATGGCACGCTCGACGCCGCTCAAAAGGCGGAAGTGGAGCGTCACCTTTCGCAATGCCAGGCGTGTGCCGAACTGGCGCAGGACTCCGCGGCTGCCGTGGGCTTCATCCAGCGCACGGCCGATGTAGAGCCCCCGCCCGAACTGGTGACGCGGATTCTGTTCGACGCGCCATGGAGCAAAGAGAAACAGGGCGGGACGCTGGGCAAATGGCTGCGCGCCATTTTGAGCCCCATGCTGCAGCCCAAGCTAGCCATGGGAATCGCCATGACCATGATGACGCTGTCGTTTCTGTGGACCTACGCGGTGCCGCGGGAATTGCGGCCGTCCGATTTGCAGCCTGCCAAGGTATGGAACGCGCTGGAAGATCGCGCCAGCTATGCCTGGGGCCGCACCGTGAAGTTTTACGAAAACCTGAAATTCGTGTATCAGATTCAATCCATGCTGCGCGATCTGCAGCAGCAGGACGAAGAGCAGCAGCCCAAGACCGGCCAGAAAAAATCGGACCGGCCAGCGGATGAAAGAAAGCTGCCGGTGAAAGGACCACAAGCAACACCTTCGAACGGAGTAGGGGGATCACATTAAGGGGTCTATGTATGAACTGTCAAAATCATCCTGAAACACCGGCCACCGCCTATTGCCGGAGCTGCGGCAAGCCGGTCTGCGAAGCATGCCGGCACGACGCTTATGGCACGGTTTTTTGCGCGGAACACGCGCCCGCGCCCACGGCTGCTGCCCCGCAGCCGCCACCCGTTACCATGCCACCCATGCCGGGGCCTGGAGCGATCCCCGGCGCGCCCTCGTATGCGCTCTCCAACGTATCGCCGCCGCTGGCTTTTTTCCTGGGACTCATCCCGGGAGTCGGCGCAATCTACAACGGGCAATACGCCAAAGGTCTGGTGCATGCCGTAATCTGGGGCCTCTTGATGAGTATCGCGAACTCGCACGCTTCTCACGGCCTGGAGGCGCTGTTCGTGATACTGATTATCGCCTGGTGGTTTTACATGGCGATGGAAGCCTACCACACGGCGCGCAAGCGGTTGGCGGGCGAATCGGTGGACGAGTACTCCAGCCTGATCGATTTCCGTGGACGCAGCGGGCACACGCCCGTGGCCGGCATTGCCTTGATTGTGCTGGGAGTGCTGCTATTGCTGGACACTCTCGATCTGCTCAACTTCGAGTATGTTGCCCGCTACTGGCCAGTGCTGTTGATCGCTGCCGGGGTGTACCTCTTATGGGGGCGTTTTTTCGGTGAACCCGCGGGAAGCGAGATGCATCATGAACGCCAATGAGCGGTCCGCCATTCGAGCGATCCGCGGACCGGTGACCCTGATCACGATCGGCGGGCTCTTCGCGCTCAACAATTTCACGCAGTATCATTTCGACCAGACTTGGCCGGTGATTCTGATTGTGTTCGGGCTGCTCAGCCTGTTGGGCCGCAGCCTGGAGCGGAATATGCCGGGTCCTCCGCCGGGAGCGCCGCCTTATGCGCAGGGACCGTGGAATTCACAAGGCCCGTGGAATGCGCCTCCACCTCCCACGCCTCCCACGCCTCCCGCTCCGCCGCCTCCGCCGCAAGGCTCGTATTCGCAGAGCAGTTATTCGCAGCCGCCGGCGGGCACGGCTAAGGGCGGATTTGGAACCACAGCGCCGGATCGAAGTAAGGATCCTGCGGAATCTTCGGGAGGCAATGTATGAGACGCCGTTCTCTGACTGGCCCAATCGTGCTCCTGCTGGTGGGCGGGCTGTTCCTGTGGAAGAACATGCACCCCGAGGCTCCTGTCTTCGAGATGATGGCCAACGGTTGGCCCTTCCTCCTGATCGGGTGGGGCGTGATCCGGCTGATCGAAGTTCTGTTCACCCGGGAGGGCCACTACAGCAGCTTCAGTGGAGGCGAAGTGGTGCTGGTGATCCTGATCTGCCTGGTAGGCGCAGGCATGTGGCAGGCCAGCCAGTTTGGAATTCACTTCAACTCCGGGAGTTTGCAGTGGTTTGGGGAGACCTACGACTTCCCGGTTTCCGCCACCGCCTCCACCAAGGGAATGGTCCGCGTCGTGTTTGAGAATCCACACGGCAACATCAAGGTGATCGGCGGCGATGGCAGCGACATTACTGTCACCGGCCACAAAACCATTCGGGCTTACAAGCGCTCCGATGCGGACCGGACCAACGGCAATACGCCGCTCGAAATCGTTCCGCAGGGCGACCGCCTGCTGGTCCGCACCAACCAGGATCATGCGCCCGATAACCAGCGGGTGTCGGATGACCTGGAGGTGACCATTCCGCGCAACATGGCCGTGGAAGCTCGCGGCAATGTGGGCGACTATGAGGTTTCCGAAATCAACGGCGACCTGGAACTGGCCGGCTCGCGCGGAGATGTACGGCTGGCGCGCATCGGCGGCAGCGTCCGCCTCGAAATCGGGCGCAGCGATTTGATCCGTGCCCATGACCTGAAGGGCAAGTTGGACATTCAGGGACGCGGGTCCGATCTGGAACTGGAGAACATCGGCGGGCAGGTGACGATAACCGGCGCTTACAACGGGACGCTGGATTTCAAGAACCTGGCGAGGCCGCTGCAGTTCGAAGGCGCGCGAAATACCGAGTTGAGTGTGCAGGCGGTGCCTGGACACATCAACATGGACTTGGGCCAGTTCAGCGGCACCAACCTCACCGGTCCGGTGCGTTTGATCAGCGGGTCGCGCGATATCAAGATGGACCACTTCACGCAATCGCTGGAGATGGAGACACAGCACGGCGATATCGAATTGCAGCCGGGCACGCCGATGCCGAGCATTGAAGTTCGTTCGGGCAACGGCCGTGTCGAATTGATTCTCCCCGAGCGGGGGAGTTTTCAACTGGAAGCTACGGCGGAGCGCGGCGACGCTATCAACGATTTCGGATCGGCAATCCAAAAACAGACCGAAGGGCGCACCGCGATTCTCAAAGGCAGCGTGGGCACAGGGCCCACCGTCCATGTGACGGCCAGCCGCGGTTCGGTGGAAGTGCGCAAGGAAGGGACGTCGTCGAGCGAGATGACGCCGCCCGAAGCGCCGCGGCCGCCGAAGACACCGAAGGATCTCAAGGATTCCGAGATCAAGATGTAACCAAAGTAGAAGTTAAAAGAGCGAGAGCTCCAGTCGGACTGGAGCTCTCTTTCTTTTTGCGATAATGGTGCAACGCCATGCGCACTCGTCTCGCTGTCTTGTTGGCTTTCGGGGTCGTGGTGGTCTTCGCCGCGGATTGGAATCCCCGGCTGGCGGCCGATTATCTGGACTCTCGTCAGAAGGCTTGGATTGCCTGGCCCACGGCTGTGCATGATGGCGCGCCTTGCATCTCATGCCATACGAATTTGACTTATCTGCTGGCCCGGCCTGCGCTAAGCTCGGCGTTGCACGACCAGGCAGAGCCTTCCTACCGCGCCACGTTGCTCGATAGTTTGCGGCACCGACTTGCACGAAAGGCAGCGCCCGGATCGCAGTCGCTGGGAACGGAAAGTGTGCTGGCGGCTTTGCTGCTGGCTTCCGACGATGCGGCGAAGGGTGCATTGACGCCGGAAACCGAGCAGGCGTTCGACCGCTTGTGGAAGCTGCAGATCGCCGACGGGAAAAATGCCGGAGCGTGGAACTGGTTCAACCTTGACCTGGAACCGTGGGAAGAGCCGGAATCCACCTTCTATGGCGCTGCCCTGGCTGCGCTCGCGATCGGAACCGCTCCTGGAGGTTACGCGGCACGGCCCGGCATCGCCGCCAACCTGGATTCGCTGAAATCTTTTCTGCTGGCGCAGCAGTCTGCACAGCCGGCTCACAATCGGCTGGTGCTGGCCTGGGCGTCCACGAAGTGGCCCAGTCTGTTGACGGCGGCCGAGCGCAAGGCAATCGTAGACAGCGTTCTCACGAAACAAGCGGCCGACGGCGGTTGGACGCTGGAGAGCTTGGGTCCATGGAAGCCGCATCCGAACGCGCCTCCGTCTAGCGGGTCGAACGCTTATGCCACGGGGCTGGCCGCATACACGCTGCAACTGGCGGGAGTGCCGAGGTCGAATGCGGCAATTCGCCGCGCGCTCGATTGGCTGCGCGCGCATCAGGATCCGAAGACTGGTTCGTGGGCTGCCAGTTCCATGAACAAACATTACGAGCCCGATTCCATGCAGGTGCAGTTCATGAGCGATGCAGCCACCGGCTTCGCTTCACTGGCGCTGCTCGCCGGCCAGTGAGCCGGGGCAACCGTTCCTTCCCGGCGGCGGCTCCGCTGACCGTTCTGTTCCTAGTCAACGTTCTGAACTATTACGACCGCCAGGCCCTGGGCGCGGTGGTGGAGCCCCTACGCCACGAGTTCGGGCTCAACGATACGCAGTTAGCGCTACTACCCACGCTCTTCACCATCATTTATGCGGTCGCCGGCCTGCCACTAGGGCGGCTGGCCGACACGGGAAGCCGCAAACGCCTATTGGCGGTCGGCGTGGGAGCATGGGCGGGGCTCACCGCGCTCGGCGCGGCGGCGTCGAGTTACGCCATGCTGCTGGCCACCCGGCTGGGAGTCGGCATCGGCGAGGCGGTTTGCGCACCGGCAGCCACTAGTTGGATCGGCGACCTGGTGCCTCCGAAACGCCGGGCTCGCGCGCTGGCAGGCTTCATGATGGCGGTGCCGGTCGGAGTGATGCTGAGTCTCGCGATCACGGGACCGGTGGCGCAGGCGTACGGATGGCGGATCGCGGTGGCGGTCGCGGCACTGCCGGCGGTCCTGCTGATTCCAGCGCTGCTGTGGATCGAAGAGCCGGCGCACGGCGGCGGAGGCTCCAATGCTTCTCCTCTGCTGCTGGTAAGGGTGCGGGCCCTGTGGTGGATCGCGGCGTCGGGAGCGATCGTCAACTCGGCGCTCTACACGTTCTCGTACTTCCTGCCGGCATTCCTCACGCGCTTCCACGGAGTAGCGGTGGGCAAAGCAGGCTTGTATACGGGAATCGGATCGGGTGTCGCGGGAATTCTCGGGGCGGTCGCAGCGGGAGTTTTCGGAGCGGGCAGACTGCGGGTGGCGGCGGTCGCGGCATTGGCAGCAGCGCCGGCGGCCTTCGCGGCGATCCTGTTGCCGGCGGGCAATGTGGCAGGCGCACTTTGTCTCGCGATGGTCTCCTATGGGCTGCTCCAAACCTACTACGGGCTGGTGTACTCCACGCTGCACGATATCGTGAGGCCGGAACTACGAGGCACGGCGATGTCGGCCTACCTGATGGTGAGCTATCTGGGCGGAGCATCGTTCGGACCGCTGCTGACCGGCCGCCTCAGCGACCACTTCGCACGCCAGTCGGGAGCGGCGCTGGAGACCGCCAAGGCGATCGGCCTGCATCAAGCAATGTACGTGATCCCGGTCCTCTGCGTGGCGCTGGCAGGAGTGTTGTGGGGCGGAGCCAGGAGCGTGGCGGCGCAGAGTGGGCCTGTTCAAACTGCGGCAATTGGCTTATGATGAAGGAGGTTGTCCTGGGCCGATGTTCTGACCCAGGACGGTTCGCTACTTGGAACGACGACGACGCCGCTCAACGCGGACCGTTATCGTGATCGTCACTGTTATGGCGATCATAGCGGTGACTCCTATGCTGAGTAAGAGCATGGGTGCCTCTTTTCCGCCTAAACGTGGGAATTCCGGCCCGGGTACAAAACGGGCCGGTTCGTTTAGGACGCTTGAACGTCCCATCACGAACCACACGCAAGGCGAAACCAGATCCTAGCAGGATTTCAAGGTCTTATTCTATCGATCTGTAAAGACTGATCACGCGATTCCACCGCGAGGCCGATTGGCGTATGATGAAGGAGGTTGTCCTGGGCCGATGTTCTGACCCAGGACGGTTCGCTACTTGGAACGACGACGGCGCCGTGTAACACGGACCGTTATCGTGATCGTCACTGATATGGCGATCATAGCGGTGACTCCTATGCTAATTAAGAGCACGGGGGCCTCCTTTCCGCCTAAACGTGGGAATTCCGGCCCGGGTATCAACCGGGCCGGTTCGTTTAGGACGCCTGAACGTCCCATCACGAACCACACGCAAGGCGAAACCAGATCCTAGCAGGATTTCAAGGTCTTATTCCACCACTCTATAGCGCTGCAGCAGTTCCACTGCGCGCGCATTTCCGTGGCGTTCGGCAGCCCTGGCGTGACGCCATGCGGCACGATCGTCATGGCGCACTACATACATCTCGGCCAGTGCGAGGTGCGCATCGGCGAACGTCTCATCCAGCCTCACCGCTTCCAGCAGCAGCGCCAGCGCGTCGTCGGTTCGCTGGTCGATTCGATAAAGCTGGGCGAGATGGTAGTACGGCCGCGCGTTGCGGGGCTCCCGCGCGATCCAGGCCCGCTGCTCATCGATGTGCTTTTGCGTCTCGTGATCCAGTGCCGGCTGGATCATCTGTTTGCGCCAAAAGCTCATTTCCCCTGCCCCACGAGAACGATCCGCACATCCATGACGTTGGTGTTGGTCGGCCCCGTGATCAGCAAATCGCCCAGCGCTTCGAAGTAGTGGTAGGAATCGTTGCGATCGAGATACTGCTGCGCACCGGACTTGCGATGGCACGTTTCCCCATCGGCGATCGCGCCCGCGGCGTCGGTGGGACCGTCGGTGCCGTCGGTGCCCGCGCTGAGTACGGCCGTCTCGGGCAGGCCCGCGATATCGATCGCGGCGGCGAGCACGAACTCCTGATTCCGTCCGCCCAGCCCATCGCCTTTGATCGTCACCGTAGTTTCGCCCCCGGTGATGATGCAGGCTGGCGGCTTGATGGGCCGTCCCGTCTCGACGATCTCGCGCGCGATCGCGGCATGCATACGCGCCACGTCGCGAGTTTCGCCCTGGATGCCGCTGGCCAGAATCAGCGTGCGGAATCCGAACTCGCGGGCGCGGCGCGCAGCGGCGTCAAGCGCCAGGCGACTGCTGCCCACAATGGTATTGCGCACACGAGCGAAGATCGGGTCGGCGGGCTTGGGCGTCTCTGGAATCTCGCCGCGCAGACCCTGCTCCAGGCGTTCGCGCACCGACGACGGCACGCGATCGAGAATGCCGTAGCGTTCGAGAATCGCATGGGTGGCTGCGAAGGTCGAAGCATCGGGGGCGGTTGGGCCGGAACCGATCACGTCAAGATCGTCGCCGATGACGTCCGAAAGCAGCAGCGCTTCCACTGCCGCAGGAGCGGCAAGCCGCGCCAGTTGGCCTCCCTTGATGGCGGATATGTGTTTCCGCACGGCGTTGATCTCGTGAATGTTCGCGCCGCAGTTCAGTAGCAGCCGCGTCACAGCCTGCTTCTCTTCGAGCGTCACCGGAGCGGCCGGCAAGGGAAGCAGTGCCGAGCCGCCGCCCGAGATCAGGCACAAAACCAGATCGTCCTCGCCCGCTGCTGCGGCGATACGCGCGATCCGCTCCGCTCCCGATACCCCGCGAACATCGGGCACGGGGTGGCCGCATTCGTTGAGCTCGATGCGCCGAAGTTTCGCGAGATGGCCGTCCTTCACGTTGACCAGTCCGGCGGTAATGCGCTTTCCCATGACTCGCTCCGCCGCATGCGCCATCGAGGCTCCGGCCTTCCCTGCCCCCACCACGTAGATATTCCGGAAACGCGAAAAATCCTTCCGCTTGAGATGCCGAATCACGGCATCGGCAGGATCGGCTGCCGCCAACGCGGCCTTGAAGATGGTCAGCGCCTGCTTGCGTAACAGACGTGTGCTCATTTGAATATGGGATGCGCCAGGATAGCGTCTACCGCGACCGTCGGGTCATCACTCTCAATAGAAACGTGGATGTCCGCCACGCGATACGCCTCGCGGCGCAAGTGGTAGAGCTCGGCGAATCTCTCGGGATCGCGGGCCAGCGGGCGGTGCGAAGCCTTCGCCACGCGACGCTGCACGGTTTCGAAAGGGCAATCCAGCCAGATGGCGATGCCATTGCCCGCCAGCAGGTTGCGAACGGCAGGTTCGGCATAGGCTCCGCCCCCCAGCGCCAGCACCGCGGGACGTCCGCGCTCGATCCAACCGACATGCTGGCGGATGATCTCCTGCTCGATGCGCCGGAACTCCAGCTCGCCGCGCGAATTGAAAATCTCCGCAATTGCCACCTTCTCGGCAGTTTCGATTTCCTCGTCGCTATCGAAGAAGCTCCAGCCGATACGGTGGGCCAGCGCACGGCCGATGGTGGACTTGCCTGACGCCATGAAGCCGATTACGTAGATTCCCGGCGTGCGTTTGAGCGTAAGGTTCATGCAGTCCCGTTCAACCCCGCCATGCGCCCTTCCACAATGGAAGGGAACAGTCGCATGGCCGCCACCAGAAACCAGCCGGACCGGGGCGTCATCACGGTGCGTGCGTTGCGCTCCACACCACGGCGGATGTCGCGCGCGCAGTTCGGGGCGGAAATCGCAAAGCGACGGCCTTCCAGAACTTTGGGTGGCGCCTGGCCGGCGATCACGTTCTTTTGAAAACCGGTCAGGACATAGCCGGGGCACACCAGCATGGCACGGATGCCGTCGCCCCGCAGTTCCATCCGCAACCCTTCGGTGAGCGACCCGAGCGCATATTTGGACGCGCTATAAATGGTGAGCCACGGCAGCGTCATCTTGCCCGCGATGGATCCGACATTCACCACCATACCGCTGTGTTGGGCGCGCATGTGCGGCACTGCCAGTTGAGTCATACCGACCACCGTGAAGAAGTTCAACTCCATCAGTCGGCGCACTTCGTCCATGGGCGTGTCCCATGAGGGTCGGTAGAGGCCGAGACCCGCATTGTTAATCAGAATATCGATGGCGCCGTAGCGTTCCATGGTGCGGTCCACCACCCGGCGGCGGCCCTCTTCCGTAGTCAGATCGGCCGAAGTGGTCAGGGCGTCCGGACCACCGGCGGCGCGCAGGCCATCTTCCGAGCGGGCAGCCAGCGAAAGCCTGGCGCCGGCGCGCGCGAATTCCGCCGCACAGGCCGCCCCAATCCCCTGGGAAGCTCCTGTAATGAGTACGACTTTACCCTCGATCTTCATGCCCTCGGAAGGCCCACATTGCTTGCTTTTGGCTTGAAACGTCATAATGTTACCATGGCTTCGAGCCTCATCCCGCTGTTCCCGCTCCAGGTGGTAGTCTTCCCCAGGACCGCGCTTCCCCTGCACATTTTCGAGGAGCGCTATAAAGAGATGATCGGAAACGCGATTCGCGATAATTCCGAATTCGGCGTAGTGCTTGCCCGCGACGAGGGGATCGTCAACGCCGGCTGCACCGTGGTGGTAGAAAAGTTGATTGAAATGCACCCGGACGGCCGCATGGACATTCTTACTCGCGGGCGCAGGCGCTTTGAGATCTCAGCGTTGAATGAGGAGAATGCCTACCTCCAGGCGGAGGTGGAGTTCTTCGATGACGAGGATTTCGCTCCCACTCCGCCCGAGTTGCGAGACCAGGCGCTGTCCCACTTCAACGACCTCACCGAACTCGCCGAGCCGCGCGAACACACGCTCCCCGACCTGGACGACCCGCAGCTCAGCTTTCAATTGGCGCAGGCCTTGCCCGATTTGGATTTCTTACACAGCCTGCTGCGCCATCGCTCGGAAACGGGGCGACTCAAGCAGCTCAATCAATTCCTTGACGCTTACATTCCACGACAGCGCACCATTCAACGCGTGAAACAGTTAGCGCCGACCAATGGTTTCGGCGGCAAACCGGCGGGGATGTAGCGGATGATCCTGCGCGTCGTAATCCGCGGCGGTCCGCAACGGTTACGGCAAGCGTCCTCGTTTGGACTGTCCACCGCGATTCACGGCTCCCTGCTCGCCTGGCTGGTGCTGGCCGCCGCTACGCAACGGGAGCCGCGCGCGCAGAACATCTACGATCAGGAGATCAGGCCCTACGAGAAGCACATCGTCTGGTACAACCTGCGCGATAAACTGCCGGACGTAAAACCCTCCTCGGCATCGAACAACCAGCTACCGCCGCGGGCGCGCGCCAAATTCAGTCAAAGTATCGTCGCGGGAAAGAAAGACGACTCGCGTGCGCCGCAAATGATCGCCATGCCCGCTCCGGCTATCGAGATGCCGAAGCCCCTGCCTCTCCCGAATATGCTGGCCGTAAAAGAAGCTTCTCGATTGCGAGCCTTTGTGCCGCCTGCCGCGGTTCCACCTCCAGCAGCGGCGACACCCGAGTTGCCCGTAGCTCCGCGCCTGGAAGCCGGGCTCAGAGCCAAGCCGGTGGAAGTGGCCACCTCCAAACTGCGTCCCACCCGTGCCTTCGTTGCGCCGGAAGAACATCGCCCCGCTGCCGCGCCGTCCGCACCGATCGTGCTTCCCGATGCGCCCAAAATCGCAACTTCCACACCGCTCATCGCCCTGCCGGTGACTGCGCCCCTCGCCGGACCGCGGCGTGCGTTCTCCGCGCCCCCAACGTTCGCACGGCCGCTTGCGCCTGAGCCTACCGGGCCTGCCGCTCCGGAAATCGTGCCGCCCGCACCGCTCTCGGCGACCGCGCCGCGGATTCCGCGCGGATTCACGCCACCACCGGCAACCCAACCAGCGCCTCCGCCGGCTGCCACGGCGATCGCGCCTCCGCCATTATTGAACGCCACTCCGACACCCGGCGCCGATGCCACGCTGGCGATTGTCGGCCTCAATCCCACCAACTCGATGGACATCCCACCGCCGGCCGCATCGCACGAAGCCGGATTCTCCGCGGGAGTCAAGCCGCAGCCGTCGAACAGCGAGAGCGCCGCTAACGAAGCCGCGGCCATCACAGTCCCCGGGCTTGCCACGCGCGGCGGCGTCACAGTCGACCGTCCGGCCGCCGCGGGCACGCTGGCGCCGATGGCCGCGCGGCAAACCTTGATGGCGGCGCTGCACGAATCGATCCCCAAGTCTGTTGCAGCCCCTCCCGCCGGCAGCGGCCGCGCGGCGCCCGCTGCGAATGCGCCGGACGGCAGGCTGGCCGGCCGCTACATTTATACCCTGGCGATCCAGATGCCCAACATCACCAGCTACTCGGGGAGCTGGACCGTGTGGTTCGCCGAGCACCAACCCGAGGCAGGTGCGCCGGCCGGCGACATGCGGGCTCCGGTTGCCGTGCGCAAAGTGGATCCGAAGTATATCCAGGCCGCCGTCGAAGAGAGAGTGGAAGGCACGGTGCGCCTTGCGGCCGTGATCCGCAAGACCGGGCACGTGGAGGCGGTGCAACTCCTGCAGCATCTGGATGGGCGGCTCGACCGCAGCGCCCAGGAAGCGCTCGCCAAGTGGGAATTCGAACCCGCGCAGCGTAATGGCAACCCCATAGACGTGGATGCCGTATTTGAGATACCGTTCCGCCTGGCCCCCAAACCCAAAAGATGACCAAGAGCTTTCTGATTGTCGATGCCGACGATACGTTGTGGGAGAACAACATCTATTTCGAACGCGCCTTTGAGGAGTTCGTCGACTTCCTGGGCCATTCGTCGATGAGCCCGCGCGAGGTGCGCGACGTCTTGGATGAGATCGAACGAACCAATGCGCGGATTCACGGCTATGGCTCCCTGAAGTTCGGACGCAACATGGGTGAGTGTTACCGGCACTTGGCAGAACGGGAAGTGAGTGAGGCCGATCTAACGACGGTGATGGGCTTTGCGGAGCGCATTCTGGAATGTCCCATGGAGGTCATCGAGGGCGTGCCTGAGACGCTCGAGTACCTGGCCGGGCGCCACAACCTTACGCTATTCACCAAAGGGCACCCCGAAGAGCAGAAGCTGAAGATCGACCGCTCCGGTCTGGGCCGTTTCTTCAATCACACCGCCATCGTCCATGAGAAAGACTCCGACGCTTACTGCCGTTTGGTGGGAGAGCGAGGCATGTCGCCCGCAGAGACTTGGATGGTCGGGAACAGTCCAAAGTCGGACATCAATCCAGCATTGGAGGTGGGGCTGAACGCGGTCTTCGTGCCGCACACCCACACCTGGGTCCTCGAAAAACAGGAGATCCGCCCGGGCAAAGGACAACTGCTCCAATTGGACCGCTTCAGCGATCTGCGTAGGCACTTTTAGGTTCAGTGTCACCTTTGCTTTGAGTCGAAGAGTCGGGGACGCGGCACGCTGAGAGCGTGCTCCACCCGCTTTATGCGCCTTTCAGGCGTTCGCTCAGTCTGTCGGCTTTAGCCGAACGGGTACTGCCGCCTTGTCCGTATTGCGAATCAATATCTTACGAGCTACCGTCCGTAAACGAACAACATTTCGGAAATTCCGCCAAAGGGTGCCATCTCAAAGGCGAGTTTTCGGTGCAAAATCCGAAAATGCGTAACGTCCGGCTTCCCAGTAACGCCTACCTGTTCACTATGACCAAAAAGCTGCTTTTTGTAGTTACGATTATGCTTGTCGTGGCATTCGGGGCGATGGCTGCCGATGTCAGCGGCAAGTGGACCTATGAGCAAGCCGGCCGGCAAGGCGGGAACCCGACTACGGTTACCCTCACGCTGAAGGCCGCGGGCGGTGCCCTCACCGGCACCATGTCACGACCGGGCCGCGATGGCAACGCCATGGAGACGCCGATCTCGGATGGCAAAGTGGACGGCAACGACATCAGCTTCAAGACCGTTCAGACGATGGGTGGCAACGGCGAAATCACGATCACCTATAAAGGCACCGTCAACGGCGACTCTATCGACCTGTCCATCACCCGCCCCGGACGCAACGGTGGCGACCCCATGACCAGCAAAGTGACCGCGAAGAAAGCGACTACCTAGTTTTTCCGGAAGTCGACAAAAAAGGTCAGGCTGATCAATAAATAAATCAGCCTGACCTTTTTTTGTATCTGGTATCAAAGTGCACCCCCTCAAAAGGGCGAATTGACCTTTCCCCTTAGAATCAAGCATAATGAACCCGTCGGTTGTACGAATTCGAACTCATCCTCCTAGCCGGCGCTCGCAGGGGGACATCGGTATGTATAAATAATGAAACGGTTTATCCTCCCAGCGCTACTCATCTCCGGTCTGTTGCCGACCCTCCCTCTGATCCACGCCCAAGCCTCCAAATCCTCCGCCAGCAAGAAAAAAACCGTTCGCCGGAGGCTTCCCGTCAGCCCCAAAGTGGACCCGACCGTAGGGGATAACGTGGATGGCGACGATTTGACCATCCGCCGCGCCGCCGTCGACGCCCTCGGCACGCAGGCCGGCAGCATCGTGGTGGTCGATCCGAACAACGGTCGTGTATTGTCGATGGTGAACCAGAAGCTGGGGCTTCAGAGCGGCTTCATTCCCTGCTCCACCATCAAGCTCGTAACCGCACTCGCAGCCCTCAGCGAACGCGTCGTCGATCGCGACACATTCATTCACCTGGGCCGCTATATGAGCTACAACCTCACCACCGCCCTGGCCCGCTCCAATAACCAATACTTCGCCGAGCTCGGCAAGCGCCTGGGGTTTGATCGTGTGGTGCACTATGCCCAGATGCTCGGCTTCGGCGAAACTGCCGGCTTGGATATTCCCGGCGAGCAGTCAGGCACTATCGCACTGGAGCCGCCGAAGTGGGGCGGCGTTGGCCTCATGACCAGCTTCGGAGAGGGTTTCCAGATGACGCCTCTGGAACTGGCCGCGCTCCTCTCCACAGTCGCCAACGGCGGCACGCTCTACTACCTGCAGTATCCCCGCTCCCAGGCCGAGATCGAGACCTTCAGCGCCAAAGTCAAACGCATGCCGGAACTCGCTCCCAACGGCATCTCCGACATTCGCATGGGCATGCGCGGCGCAGTGGATTACGGCACGGCACGCCGCGCCAATTACGACCCCAATGAGTCCATCTTCGGCAAGACCGGCACCTGCACCGATTTCAAGTCCGGCAG
Organism: uncultured Solibacteraceae bacterium; assembly: GCA_963815475.1. Classification (GTDB taxonomy): domain Bacteria; phylum Acidobacteriota; class Terriglobia; order Bryobacterales; family Bryobacteraceae; genus Sulfopaludibacter. The sequence goes on from CAWFHD010000003.1 coordinate 1,149,432, forward strand.
CCACATGGGATGGTTCGGCTCCTTCGTGGATGAAGGCATCCACCACTTGGTGGTCGTCGTGATGCTCACCAGCCCCAACAAATCGGTCAGCGGCCCGCTGGCCTCGGGTGTGGCAGGCGCGTTCTACCGCAATCTCTCGCACCAGAACTATTTCGCCGGTCTCGGCGTCTCGCCAACCCGCAGATCAGACCTCCCCGAAATCATCACTACGAGCCCCTGCTGCGCCATACCGCCGCCTCCGCCAGCAGGCGTCGCGCATCGCTAACGCCCCATTCCCTTTGCTAGTCCCGGCCTACCCGAACGGCCGATGCGTCCACGTGCCTCCGCGCGGCATCCTGAAATCACGGAGGTTTCATGACAAACGAATTAGCCGCCCTCTCCAATGAGCTCGCCTCGGTGGTGGAGCAGGCCGGCAAAGCAGTGGTCGCGGTCCACGCCCGGCCGCGCTTTTCCTCGAGCGGAGTCTTCTGGCGCCCCGGCATTGTCGTCACGGCGGAACACACCATTCGCCGTGAGGAGGACATCACCGTCACGCTGCCCAACGGCGTCAACACGGCCGCCACACTGGCAGGCAGCGATCCCGGCACCGATCTCGCGGTGCTCAAGGTCGAAAACGCTACCCACACACCCATCGCACGAGCCGCTGCCGAGCCCACGCCCGGCAACCTGATTCTCGCCATCGGCCGCTCCGAAGACTCGGGTGTCAACGCGACCATGGGGATCGTGAGCGCGGTCAGTGGCTCGTGGCGAACCTGGCGCGGCGGACGGCTCGACCGCTATATCCGCCTCGATCTCACGCTTTACCCCAACTCCTCGGGCGGAGTTGTGGTGAACACGGCCGGAGGCGCTCTCGGGATCGCGACGTCCACGCTGTCGCGCATCGCCGGCGTGGCCATTCCCGCGTCCACCATCGACCGCGTCGTGGATGAGATTCTGGCGCGCGGTAGCGTCTCGCGCGGCTATCTGGGCATCGGCCTGCAACCTGTCGAGTTGCCCGGCCCCAAACCTGGCCTGATCGTGCTGTCGCTCGAAGCGGAAGGACCCGCGGCCAAAGCCGGCGTTCTCATCGGCGACATTCTGGTTTCGCTGGGCGGCACTTCCACCGGCGACACAGACGACATCCAATCCGTGCTCGAAGGCCGCGCCGTGGGCCAGAGCATCGATGCGGAATTTCTGCGCGGGGGGGAAAGCAGGACAGCCCACATCGTCATCGGGGAGCGGCCCCGCAGGAGCTGACCATGCAGGGATTCGGAGAGATCGCGGAACGCCTGCGCCGCTCCACCGTGCAGGTGCTGCTTCATGAAGGGCGCGGCGGCAGCGGCTCCGGTATCTTATGGAACGCTGCCGGCACTGTCCTCACCAATGCTCACGTGGCTCGCAGCGAGCAGGTCCAAGTGGAACTCTGGGACGGCCGCCGCTTCGCCGCCAAAGTCACAGCGCGCGATTCACGCCGCGACCTGGCCACTCTTCACATCGAGGGTGCCGCCAACCTGGCGCCCATCGAGCCGGGCGATTCCGATGCCGTGCGCTCCGGTGAGCTGGTCATCGCCATCGGCAACCCGCTGGGGTTCGCCGGCGCCGCCTCTACCGGGATCGTCCATTCCACCGGCGCGATTCCCGGCATGGGCCGGCAGACTTGGATTCGCGCCAATGTGCGCCTCGCGCCCGGAAACTCTGGCGGCCCGCTGGCCAACGCACAGGGACAGTTGATCGGCATCAACACGGCCATTGTGCACGGGCTCGGGGTCGCCGTGCCGGTGAATGCCGCCGCCGAGTTTCTGCGGCGGGGCCCGCGTCCATCGCTGGGGGTGGTGCTGCAACCCGTGAGGCTCGGCATGCTCATCCAGCAGATCGCGCCCGATGGGGCCGCGGCCGCCGCCTCCCTGCGCGAGGGCGACGTCATCCTGGGCTCGTTCGACGATCTCAGCGATGCGCTCGATTCCGGCCAGGAAGTGATCCGGCTTCGCTTCCTGCGCGACGACCAGCGAAAAGTGCGCGAGGCATACGTGCGTCTGAAGGCGTATGTGAAGGCGGCGTGATCCGCGTCCTCATCGTCGCCCCGTCCACCGTGATGCGTTCGGGATTGGAGGCGCTCATCGCCTCCAGTCCCGGCATGGAACTGGTGGGCGTCTATCCCAACCTGTCGGAGAGCGAATCGCTGCAGCCCGATGTCGTGCTCTCCACTATTGCGCCGCAGGACGTTTCCCCGCCAATGGTGCTGCTGTCATCCGAAGCCCAGCCGGCGTGGACACAGGATCTGGTCCGCCTCGGCGTGCGGGCTGTGGCGCCGCGCGACGCTTCCGCAGCCGGGATCATCGCCGCGGTGGAAGCGGCCGCCAGCGGTCTAGCCACTATCGATCCGCGCGAGCTCGAGACGCTGCTCGGGGCAGCGACGCCGGCATCGGCCCCGGCCGCTATCGAAGCGGCCGTCCTCACCGCGCGCGAACTCGAAGTGCTGCGCATGCTGGCCGAAGGCGCCGCCAACAAAAACATCGCCTGGAAACTCGGCATCTCCGAGCACACGGTGAAGTTTCACGTGGCGTCCATCCTGGCCAAGCTGAACGCCGCCACGCGAACCGAAGCCGTGACCCTGGGAATTCGAAAAGGACTGATTCTGATTTAAGCCGCCGCGTATTTATCGCGGCACTCTTTGGAGCAGAAATAGAGCACTTCGCCGCGCACCGTGCGCGTGATGCTGGCCGCGGTGGAGACATAGGTGCCGCACACCGGGTCTTTTTTCAATTCGCCACCCGCTGAAACTGTCGGAGCCCGTGGCGATACCGGCTGCTGTGGTTGTGGCTGGGGTGTGCCGCGGAATCCCTGGATGACGTTGCGCAGGATCCCGCGCAGGAAGAAGAACATCAATAGCGGAAGAACAATCTCGACAAAAAAAGCGCGGATCATGATGTGGGGCAGGAGCGATCCTGCCCCTCCATCTCCATTCTATCTATTTCTTGGTCTTCTTCTTGTTCGCGTCCGGATTCTTGTAGTTGGTATCCACCGTGGAACCGAGGGTGGTCAACATATCCTTGGCGCCCTGCGCATACGGTCCGGTGGGCTGCAGTTCGAGATACTTCTGGAAAGCCTCGATAGTGCCGGGAACGGGCGTCACTTTGCCATCGGAGCCGACCTGCGCCTTCGACACCAGCGTCACACCGTACTGATAATAGGCGTCGGCGTAGGTAGGCTGCAGTTCCATCGCCTTCTTAAACGCCTTGCTGGCATCGTCGCTTTGGTTGGCGTTCACCAGCAGCGCGCCCAGGTTGTAGTAATACTTTCCGGCGTTCGGCGGATCCAGTTCAGCGGCCTTCTGCAGTTCCGCCTGCGCTTCGGGGAACTTCTTGGCGCGAGCCAGGGTCAGTGCGTAGTTGTTGTGGACGCCCGCATCTTCCGGCTTCAGCGCGATGGCCTTGCCATACGTGTCGAGCGCCTTCTGCATGTTGGTATCGAAATCGGTGCCGGTCTTGGTCTTGGCGAGTTCCGTATACGCCGTCGCCAGGTTGCTCCACACCGCGAGCTGCGTCGGGTCGAGTTCCGAAGCCTTATTGAGGTTTTCGATCGCCTTGTCGTATTCCTTCGCATTGAGCGCGGCTAAGCCGTCGTTGTACGCGCTGTTCAAGGCAGCATTCTTCTTCATGGAGGCTTCCTTCTTCTCCATGTCCTTCTTGAGCTGCTCCTTCTGCTCCGGCGTTAACTGACGCTCCAGATCTTTCGAAATCTGACCGGTCTCGAGAGCCTTCTGATACTCCGCCTGCTTGTTCGAGTTCTCCGCAACAGCAGCCTTCTGGTTGAAGTCCTCGCGCGTCGGATCGCCGGGCCGCGTCTTCACGCCCTTGACGTTGTCCACTTCCTTGCCCTCCACCACGAGGAAGACGTTGTACGTCCCCATGGGCAGGCCGGTGTAGATGTAGTGGCCCTTCTTGTCCGTCTTGACGGTGTAGTGGCCTTTGATATCCGTGCGTTCAATATTAATGACGGCGGCCTTCAACGGCGCACCGTCCGTCCCCTTCACATCCCCTTCGATTGCAGTGACTTGGGCGAGTGAAGTCAAGGCGAGAACCAAAAGCCCGGCAGAGGCGGCAGCCAGATTGCGGAACTTCATAAAACCTCCAACGTAGAGACTTGGGTGAATTTAAGTTCCAGTATACCGTATTTAACAGGCCGGGCTAGCGAACTCACGCGCGCGGGCCAGGGGCGGTGATCCCGCTCACGCAGCACAAGCGAACTGGCTCTTTCCCAGCCCCCCGCCCCTGCGCCCTACTCCTCGAACAGGCCGATCTGTTCTTTGGGACTTGCCTTGCTCCTCCGCCTTTTTAGCGGGCTTCCCACCACCCCCAGAACTTCGATGGCTTCGAGCGCCGTCCGGGGCACGAAAACCTTCTGGCGGTTGCCCGACGAATCCGGCGGGATGATTGTGTAGCCGTGCTGTTCCAGTTGGAGCAGATTGTTCGCCATGATGCCCTCCATCACCGCCCCATCGCGGAAATGCAGGCGGACCCAGAGGCCTTCCATCTTGGGCCGGGTGAAGAAAACCTCGCGTTCCTGCTCCTCAGCCTCGAATTCGCGCACAAAAGCCACGGATTTGACTTCGGCGTAAGGAACCGTGGCAAGGTTGCCTTGTGCCGATAATAATTCGACGCCTGCAGGTTGCAGATAGGAAACGGTGTTGACGTAACCGGCCAACGCTTCCTTATCGAAGCGCTGGAGGACCGCTTTCTTGGTGGTGGAACCGGCCAAAAACACCTCTTTGCAACAACTATGTTTCAAACATTTCGGCGCTTATTGTATCATTGGCACGATGCCGGATTCGGCTCAGTTTCGCAACCAGGTCACCGCGTTTCTAAACTTCTGCCGCCTGGAGAAGGGACTGGCCGATAACTCCATGGACGCCTACTCTGCTGATTTAGCACGATTTATCGAGTTTTACAAGAGTCCCGCGGCGCCCGTGGACACGGAATCTCTACGTCATTATCTAGATCATTTATACCAGTCCGGCCTAGGCAACCGCTCCGTAGCCCGTCACCTTACCACGCTCCGCAGCTTTTACGGTTTCCTGCTTCGCGAAAATCAGATTCTCGAGGATCCTACCCAACACCTGGGCGCCCCGCGGCAGTGGCAGACCATACCTAAGTTCCTCAATCTGGAGGAAATCAACCGCCTGATCGAAGCCGCCGACACCTCCACACCCAAGGGCCAGCGCGATTGCGCCATGATGCAGTTGCTGTACGCTACAGGCCTGCGTGTATCCGAACTCTGCCGTGTCGGCGTAGGCGACCTGAACATGTCCATGGGTGTGGTTAAGACGTTGGGTAAGGGAAATAAGCACCGCCTGGTGCCGGTGGGGACAGCCGCCATCCAAGCTGTGGAACAGTACCTGGCCGCCGGCCGCCCGCTGCTCCTCAAAGGCCGCGCCAGCAAATATCTATTCATAACCGCGCGCGGCGGACCCATGACGCGGCAGTGTTTTTGGACGCTCCTGGCCGGATACGGAAAGAAAGCTGGGATTTTCCGCGGCCTTACCCCCCACGTGCTGCGTCATAGCTTCGCCACCCACCTTTTGGAAGGTGGCGCCGATCTGCGCAGCGTGCAAGTCATGTTGGGCCATGCCGACATTTCGACCACTCAGATTTATACCCATGTCATGCGGTCGAGACTTCGGGATACAGTACAGAAACACCACCCCCGGGCCTGAGGCCCAAGGATTTTTTCGGTTAGCGAGAACGCGTCGATGAGCGACTACATCTACATGCTGGAGAGCCACCTGAACCCGGATCAGAACCGGGTGGTGGAGACAGTCCAGGCTGCCGCCGGGCAAGCCAACGTCAATCTGTTTTTGACCGGCGGAGCCATGCGCGACATGCTGGCCGGATTCCGCATCCGCGACCTGGATTTCGTCGTGGAGGGCGCTGCCCTCAAACTGGCCAAGTCCGTCGCCGAAAAAAACGAAGCCAAGATCCTGTATACCGACGAGAACCGCAAGTGCGTCGAACTCGTCTTCCCCAGCGGCGTCACGGCGCAGATTGCCATGTCGCGCCAGGAGAAGGTCGGGCGCGCCGGCTCCAAACCGCAAGTCACGCCGGCCACGATTCAAGAAGATCTGCGCGGCCGCGACTTCACCGCCAATGCCATAGCCCTGTCCCTGAATAAGGCGTCGCGCGGCCTGCTGCTCGACCCAATGAACGGCCTCGCCGACATCGAGCACAAGGAACTGCGCGCCATTAACACCTACGGCTTCTACGACGACCCGTCGCGCCTGCTCCGCCTCATCCGCTTCAGTGTGCGGCTCGGCTTCACCGTGGAGGAGCGCACGCAAATGCAGGTGGCCAATGCGCGCGAGGCCGAAGTGGAAAAGCAGATTCCCGCCCGCACGCTGGGCGAGGAACTGAAGCGCATCGCGGCCGAGGACAGTCCTGCCGAAATCGTCAAGGCGCTGGAAGATGCGGGGCTCATGCCGCTGTTTTCGCCCGCGCTGGTGGGGCCGAAATCGAATCACGCCGGCTTGGTCAAACTCGAAAAGATTATCAAGCTGATGCCCGACGACATACGCTCCCGCTCAGCCCGGCTCGGACCGTTCTTGCAAGCCCTCACCGAAAAGCTGTCGCCCAAGGAAAAACAGGCGCTCGTCAAGGCCGCCGAGCTTTCCAAGCACGACGTAGACGTCTGGCAGAAACTGGAAACACGCTCCAAGAAACTGGAAACCGCCCTGAAATCGGCGCGTATTCGCAAGGCGTCGCAGGTGTACCACCTGGTCACCAATGCCGCTCCCGACGAGGTCTTATTCCTGCTCTACCATTCGACCGCCAAGCCCGTGCAGGAACGACTTCGCAACTACTTCCAGAAGTATCTGCAGACGGTGCAGGAGATCACACCGGAAGAGTGGGCCACGGTGGAAGGCAAACCTGGAACGCCGAAGTACAACAAAGCGCGCGAGGATTTCATCTCCCACCGCCTGGATCGCCGCGTGAAGAAGCCGCCCGTGCCCGAAGAGCCGCCGCCCCCGCCACCACCTCCGCCCAGTTCCTGGTCCACCCCGCAGACTGCCATGGCACGGCGTGTGCGGTAATCGATGGTATCTGGCAAGTCGATGGTGTCTGACACCGCTGATTTTGGGGCTGGCGCTCTCTGCCTGCGGGCATCGGCCGCCTGATCCGCTGCCCGGCTTCCCACGCCTGATTTTGTGGGCCTGGGAGCGTCCCGAGCATCTCACGTTCATCGATCCGAACATCGCGGGAGTAGCGTTTCTGGCGCGACGCATCGCCTGGCGCGAAGGCCGCGTCGATTCCCGCCCGCGCTATCAGCCCCTCGAAGTCCCACCGGCCACCACCCTGATCGCGGTGACGCGCCTCGATGCCTTCTCACCGCCGCTGCCCGCCATCGATCCCATCGTCGACGACATCGTCGCCACCGCCTCCCTGCCCCGCGTCCGCGCCATCCAGATCGATTTCGATGCGCGGCTCTCCGAGCGCGCCTGGTACACTGGCCTGCTTCATCGCGTGCTGGATCGCTTGCCCCGCTCCACGCCGCTCACCGTCACGGCTCTCGCCTCCTGGTGCCAGCGCGACCCGTGGATTCGCGATCTCCCCATCGCCGATGCTGTCCCCATGCTCTTCCGCATGGGCCCGGGCGAACCGCGCGGCATCACCGATTTCTCGCTCGACGTCTGCCGCTCCAGCCTCGGCATCTCCACCGACGAACTCCCTGCCCGCCTGCCGCGCGGACGCCGCGTCTTTGTCTTTCATCCGCGCCCCTGGACGCCGGAAGCGTATCGTGGTGCAATTCAGATGGTGAGGCGGTGGCAATGACGTACCGATGGTGGATGGCGGTTCCGATCTCGCTCATGATTCTCCTGGTGATGCCGCAGGCGGGCGATAGTTGCGGTCCGTTCATCGCAAGCATGATGTTCACCACGTATCACGGGCTGCTGCCGGGAGACCTGGAAAGCGGGCATCTCGGAGTGGTGAGACCTCACTTCTGGCGTCTGGATTTGCTGCTGGCATACCGTGCCTTCTCGGGAGTTCGTCTCGCCGAAGACGAGTCGGCACAAATCCCGGCTGCGCCCTCCTACGACCGGGCTAAAGCCTGGCTGGAGGCGCGCCGCAAAGTGGCCGCCGCGCCGCCGCTCGATCGTCTAACCGCCGACCGCAAGGTTCCCGGCAGCGATTTTCAGTTTTATTCCAACTGTCTGGACGGAGCCTTCGCTTCCGCCACCGACACTCTGAACCAGAGGATCGCCACATGGGGAGCCGCCAGTCCGCAACTAGCCGAATGGCTTCGTGGGCAGGATCAGGTTTTTCAGAACTGCGAGGCCGGCGCCACCATCCCGGCCGCCGCGCCCAATATCGGCGCCGACCGCGAATACCAGATCGCCGCTGCCGAGTTCTACGCCGAGCAATATGACAAGGCAGAAGCCGCCTTCGACCGCATCGCCAATGAGCAGGCGTCGCCCTGGCACGACATCGCGCCCTACCTGGCCGCGCGCGCCTGCATCCGCCATGCCACCATCGGCGCCGCACCCGGAAAGATGGAAGAGGCTTCCAAACGCCTCGAAGCGATCCTAAAGGATCCCGCGCGCCAGCAGTGGCACGCTCCCGCTGTCGAATTGCTGGGATTCGTGAAGGCGCGCCTCGAACCGGGGCAGCGACTGGTCGAACTGGGCAACCAACTGATGAAGCCGAACCTGGGACCGCAGCTCAGCCGCGTGCTCACCGATTACACCAAAATCTGGGACAGCATGGAAGAGAAGTCCCAAGCGCCCCCGGTGAAACAGAGCGACGTCGCCGCGTGGATTACCGCCTTTCAGCTTCACAGCAAGGATGTGGATTGGCACGGCAGACACACACCGCCCTGGCTCATCGCGGCGCTGGTCTGGGCTCCGCTTACCGACCCCGCCGCCGACCTCATCAACGTCGCCCACACCATCGCGCCCGATTCGCCGGCCTACGCCAGCGCCGTCTACTACGGCATCCTGCGCCAGATCCGCGCCGGCCAACTGGATGCCGCGCGTCTGTGGGCGGACGATGCGCTATCCAAAGCGCAGTCGCCGGCAGCCATCAACCTGCTTCGTTCCGAACGGCTCCGGCTGGCCCGCAACTGGTCCGAGTTCCTTCGCTTCTCCACCCGCAGGCCGGTGGCAACCGACAATTTGGACGGCCTGGACGAGCCCATGGCGGAAGACGAGATCAAAAAGCACGAGGCTGCTTTCGACCGCGACACCACCGAGGCGTTGAACCGCGCGACCCCGTTGCAGCTTTGGATCGACGCAGCCAGCACTAGCGGTCTCCCGGCACAATTGCAAGCGGACATCGCGCAGGCCGGTTGGGTGCGAGCCGTCCTCCTCAATCAGACTGCCGCGGCTCGAACGCTGGCGCAGCGAGTCGCCAAATTGAAGCCGGACCTGGCCGGAGAGATGAAAAAATATCTGGCGGATACCGATCCCGCCGCGTCCCACTTCACGGCCGTGTTTCTCTTTCTGCGCGCTCCCGGTCTCGATCCCACGATCAGACCGGGATTTCCGCGTGGGTCGACCGTGTTGGAACGGGATATGCTTCGCGACAACTGGTGGATACTCGGCGATGCCAATAACACCAACAACAACGATGGCCAGCCGCAGAATCACGACGCGCTCTACGACCTGTACCCCGATGGCAAGTCCATTCCACCGGACTTCCTGCCGAAAGACCAGCGCGCCGCCGGGGAAGCCGAATGGCGCACGCTATTGGACCGCGCCGCAAACTCGGTCAACTATCTATGCGCTGAAGTCCTGGCGTGGGCGAAGTCGCACCCGCGCGATCCACGCGTGCCGCAAGCCCTGCACGAAGCCGTGGTAGCCACACACTTCGGCCACGCCGACAAGAGCAGCAGTGCTTTTTCCAAACAGGCTTTTGATTTATTGCATCTCCGTTATCCGGACTCCGAATGGACCCGGCAGACGAAGTATTGGTACTAAAAACTCGATGTTCTTGGTGGGGCAGACGCTTCCATCTGCCAATCCGAACGAAGCTCGGACCTGGTTTTCGGTCCTGTCAGTTACCGGGAGCCGGCTGCCTGCCGCGAGAAGAAATCGATCGGCGGACGGGAAGGCTGCGCATTGCGGCGATCGCCCGACGTGCCTACCGTGCGGAATTCGTGCTGCATCATCTGGATGGCCGTGCGAGATCCGACGGATCGAACAATCTTTCCCGAGACCACGAGTTGCAGTTGCGCCGTGTTGTGGAGAAGAACGGGCCACGCGATGGCCAACTCCACATTCAGTCCAACAGGCATCACTCGCCCGGTGTCGAAGAGAACACCGCCGCTCGAGAAGTCGATGGTCTGACCCGTTCCCGTTTCCAAAATCCGCCGCCGTCGGATGAGTTTCCAGCGCAGTTCCAGATTCAGGTCGTAGCGGCGATCCGAGCGCCGATCTCCCGCGATCCCTTCCACCTGCCTAATGTGCGGTTCCCAATTGGTGCTTGACATATTTGTTCGATTTCTTCAGGACCAGTCCATTATGCAGACCAAGGAATCCCGCAGACTAGTCATGCAGGTACTTCAGATGGGTACTTGGCGTCCTAAGCAAATCGCTGAGAGGCGATCCCCAAGGGTGCTTCCCGGCACCCGAAAGATATCGGGATAACGCCGTATTCTCAGGCGAATACACCCCACTCTGATGGTCAAATCGCCACAGCAGACGTAGTTTTTCTCGACAGTACCGAAAATTCCAAGCTGAACCACTGAAGTAAACCTGCGGCCCACGAGATTTCGCGAAAAACTCGATGCTCTTGGTGGGGTAGCCGCTTCCGCCTGCCAATCCGAGCGAAGCTCGGACCGCTCTTTCGACCCTCTCGTTCTTCCCGCAGATCCGGCGAGCTACTCGCGCAAGCGAAAAGTGCACCGCACCCGAGGCCCGCACAGCAGATCGACCCCATCCAAACCTGACGACAGCAGTTCTGGCGAGCTATCCTCATATCTGGAGCAATCGACATCGTGAGAGTTTTCCGCCTCTTCACCGCCCTGACTCTGGCCGTACTCGGCCTGTTCGCGCAGGATCTCAAGGAATTTGAGAAGAAGGTGACCGAATTCACTCTTCCGAACGGCCTGCACTTCACGTTGGTGGAACGCCATGACGCCCCGGTGGTCTCATTCCACACCTACGTGAACGCCGGCTCGGTGGACGACCCCGCCGGAGCCACCGGAATCGCCCACATGTTCGAGCACATGGCGTTCAAAGGCACCGACACCATCGGCGCCAAGGATTGGCCCAGCGAAAAGAAGGCGCTGGATGAAGTGGAAGACGCTTACGACAAGCTGGAAGCCGAGCGCAATAAGGGGCCGAAAGCCGATGAACGCCGCGTCGATGTTCTGCAGCGCGATCTGAAAATGGCCGTCGACCGCGCCCAAACTTTCGTCGAACCCAGCGAATACACCAAGGTGATCGAGCAGAACGGAGGCGTTGGACTGAATGCTGGCACCTCTTTGGGAAGCACCGAGTATTATTACAGCCTGCCTTCCAACCGCATCGAGCTGTGGTTTCTGATGGAATCGCAGCGCTTCCTCCATCCTGTTTTTCGTGAGTTCTACAAAGAGCGCGACGTGGTGATGGAAGAGCGCCGCATGCGCATCGAGTCCAGTCCGCAAGGCAAGCTGATCGAGGATTTCCTGGCCACCGCGTTCGCCGCCCATCCCTATCGCAATCCCGGCGTGGGTTGGCCCAGCGACATCGCCAGCCTGCGTGTGCCCACCGCGCGCGCTTTCTACGAAAAATACTACGCGCCGTCCAACATCAACATGGCGATCGTCGGCGATGTGAACCCCGCCGAGGCCCGCCGCATGGCAGAGAAGTATTTCGGACCCCTGCCCGCAAGGCCTCTACCTCCGCTTCTGCATACCGTCGAACCACCGCAGCCTGGGCCGAAGACCGCCGTCGTCAACTCGCCCTCGCAACCGCTGCTCATCGTCGGATATAAACGCCCCGACCAGTACGATCGGGACGACGCCGTCTTCGACGTACTGCAGATGATTCTCTCCAGCGGGCGCACCGGCTTGCTCTACAAGCAACTGGTGGAAGAGAAAGTTCTCTCCGTCCAGGCGCAAGCCGCCGCCACATTCCCCGATGGCCGCTACCCCAACCTCTTCATTTTTTTCCTGGTGCCGTCGCGCGGCCACACCGTGGAGGAGAATCAGAAAGCTCTCGATGAGCTGCTGGTGCGGTTTGAAGCCAAGCCAGTGGATGACGAGACCCTCACCCGCATCAAAACCAAAGTACGCGCAGGTCTGGTCCGCCGTCTCGGCAGCAACGCCGGACTGGCTTCCGTATTGACCGCTTACCATGCCACATACGGCGACTGGCGCAAGCTCTTCACGTCGCTCGACGATCTGAACAAGGTCACTGCGGCAGACGTGCAGCGGGTAGCGCTGAAGTATTTCAACCCGACTAGCCGCACAGTTGCCTACACCATGCCGCCCGCAGCCGCTCCGGGAGTTCGCAAATGAAGAATGTCACTGTCCTGCTGACCCTGACCGCGGCCGCCGCCCTGGCGCAGGTTGCCCCGCCGATTCCGGATCTTCCGCCGAATCGAACTCCGGCCGGACGGGGCACGGCGTCTCAAGCCGATCCCAAAAAGCCCGCGCCCACCGCTACTGCGGCCGGACGGGGAGCAGCCGCGGCCAGACCGGCGCTCGGCCTTTCCTACAAGGACTTGAAATATCCCCCGCTGCGGCCTATTCAAATCCCCGACGTCTCCACTTTCACCTTGCCAAACGGCTTGAAGCTGTACTTGCTGGAGGACCACGAATTGCCGGTCGTAAACGGCACTGCCAGAGTTCGCACCGGCAATCTGTTCGACCCCGCGGAGAAGGTCGGACTTGCCAGCCTCACCGGTATCGTGATGCGCACCGGCGGCACTAAAACCAAGACAGGCGACCAGCTCGACGTGGAGTTGGAGAATGTGGCGGCCAGTGTGGAAAGCAGTATCGGCGAAACATCCGGCTCGGTCTCGTTCACCGCGCTGAAGGAAAACACCGACCAGGTGATGGGCTCCTTCCACGACCTGCTCACTGCTCCCGAATTCCGCCAGGACAAGATCGATCTGGCGAAATCGCAGTTGCACAGCGGCATCTCCCGCCGCAACGACAATGCCGCGGGCATCGCCGGCCGCGAGTTCAGCGACATCCTCTACGGCAAGGACACGCCGTACGGCTGGTCCGAGGAGTACGCCACGCTCGACCGCATCTCGCGCGCCGATCTGCAAAGTTTCTATCAGCGTTATTTCTTCCCAGGCAACATCATGCTGGCGGTCTGGGGCGACTTCAAGACTGATGAGATGAAGGCGAAAATCGAGAAGCTCTTCGCCGATTGGACCACGCAGCAGCCGCCCGTGCCCGAGTTCCCCAAGGTCACTGCCAAGGCCGCGCCTGGCGTTTACCTGGCCGTGAAAAAGGACGTCACTCAGACTTTTCTGAGCATGGGAGAAATGGCGGGCGACCTGCGCGACAAAGATTACCCGGCGCTCGAAATCATGTCCGACATTCTCGGCGGAGGTTTTCAGAGCCGCCTGATGCAGTTGATTCGCACCAAAATGGGGGACGCCTACAGCGTTTCCGCCAGTTGGGGCGCCAATTACGATCACCCCGGCTTGTTCGAGATCTCTGTCGGCACCAAGTCGCTCTCCACCGTCGAAACCATTCGCGCCGTGCAGCAGGAAGTGGCGCGCATCCGCGCCGAACAAGTCACCGATGCGGAGCTGAATTCCGCCAAAGAGACGGCGCTCAACAGCCTGGTGTTCGCCTACGACACCAAGACGAAAACGCTGGGCCGCCTGCTCACCTACGAATACTACGGTTATCCCAAGGATTTTATCCAGCAGTATCAGAAGGCGCTCGATTCCGTCACCAGGGCGGACGTGCTGCGCGTTGCCAAGCAGCATCTGGACCCGGCCCGCTTCGTGACCGTCGCGGTGGGCAATCCCGATATGTTCGACAAGCCGCTCGATTCGCTCGGCGGGCCCGTGACCAACATCGATCTCACAATCCCCGAGCCGAAAACGGAGCCCGGCAAACCAGCTCACCCGCTTTTGGCAGCCGCCCAGAAGGCGGCGGGCGGCGTGGACAAACTGGCCGGCATCAAGGACTACCTGCAAACCGTCAACTTCCAGTTGGATCCACGCGCCGGAGGAATCCTGGTAAAGGAGACCGACCGCTTCGTCGCTCCCAGCCACTTCCGCCAGGACAGTCAGGTGCCGGCGGGCCGCATCTCGGCTTATACCGACGGCAAAACCGGCTGGATCGCCACGCCCCAAGGCGCTGGCGCCCTCGAAGGGTCGCAGCTTAAGCAAGTGCGCGGCGACCTCTTTCGTATCTACTTTCGCCTCCTGCTGAGCGATCGCATTCCGGGGCGCACGGTCAGCTCAGTGGACCCTCTCACACTCGAAATCAGCGATGCCGATGGGCAGGTGGCGAGAGTCATGTTCAACGCGGAGTCCGGGCTGCCGCAAAGAGTGTCGTACGAAACCGTCGCCGTGAGCGGACCGTCCGTATCGGTAGAAGATGTTTATGGCGATTTCCGGGATTATGCCGGCATGAAGATTCCTTTTCAGGTCACCATACTGCAAGGCGGCCAGAAATTCGCGGAGGTCAACCTGACCGAAGTCAAAATAAATTCCGGCCTCAAGCTGGAGGATTTGGTGAAACGCCCATGAGCAGGCGCATTCTCTCCATGTCGGTGTTGGGCTGCGTGAGCTGGGTAGTCTGCCAGGCCGCCGGACCTGCGGAAACCCGCCAGGAGCGCGGCAAACGCGTGGTCTATGAAGCCGTCCAGGCCTTGGGCGGCGAAACTTTTCTGCATATGGAAGATCGTGTGGAGACCGGGCGCGCCTATTCGTTCTATCGCGCTCAGACCAGCGGAACTTCCATCGCCACCATCTACACGCGCTACCTGGCCCCGGCCGCCGGTAAGGTGATGCTCCGCGAGCGCGAGGCTTTCGGCAAAGATCAGGACTCCGGAATCCTGCTGTTTACCGAGGATGCCGCCTGGGACATCAATTTCCACGGCGCCCGCCCGCTGGAACCGGAACGCTACAAGACCTACCGCGAGAGCACGCTGCGAAATATCTTCTACATCCTGCGCCAGCGCTTGCAGGAACCTGGCCTGGAGTTCTACTCCCAGGGCAGCGACATGCTGGAGCGGGTGCCGGTGGAGATTGTCGATATCACGGACGCTGCCGGAGTCACCGTCACGGTCTATTTCAGCCAATTCGACAAACTTCCCATGCGCCAGAAATACCGCCGCCGCAATGAGCAGTTCCACGATTTCGATACTGAGGTGACCACCTTCGGCAAGTATCGCGACGTAGGAGGCATCAAGTGGCCCTTCGACACGCAGCGGGAACGAAACGGAGACAAGATCTACGAAATGTACTCCTCCTCTGTAGAAATCAACAAGAACCTGAAGGACGATCTCTTCACCCTCCCGCCAAAAGTGAAGATCATCGAAAAAAAGAAGTAGCGCCAGTCTGGGAGCCCTTGCCCTCACCCCGCAGCCTCCGTCTCGGCGCCCCGAGCCTTGCCGGCGGCCGCATGCGCCCCGTGGAGCACTTCTTCGATTCGCTCCACCAGCCTTTTCAGCACGATGGGCTTTGTCTCATACGAATCGCACCCTGCCTCGATTGCCGCCGCTACATCGACTGGCGATGCATGCGCGGTCAGCACGATAATCGGAATCTTGAACGTGCGCGGATCGTTGCGCAACGCACGCATAGCCGCCCTGCCATCCATCACCGGCATATCCAGGTCCATCAGGATCAGGTCCGGACGATGCTGCCGCGCCTCGTTCAAGCCTTCGCGGCCGTCCGGCGCCGAGAGCACTTCGAAACCGTGACGCGCCAGGCGCCTCACCAACATGTCGCGGCTGAATTCATCGTCTTCCACTACCAGCAGTTTCGCCATCCGTCGCCTTCCTCTCGCTCGTTCTCCCGGACGGAATCCGCATTACGAAGTTCGATCCCTGCCCGAGTTCACTCTCTACCGAAATGTCTCCTCCCATCAACTGGCATAGCTTGCGGCTGATAGCCAGGCCCAGACCCGTGCCGCCGTATTTGCGCGTGGTGGAAGGGTCCGCCTGGGCGAATGCCTGGAACAGCTTGCTCTGTTGTTCCGGGCTGATGCCGATGCCCGTATCGCGAACGCTCACCGTGACCCACTCGCTGCCGCCTTCGTCCTCAGGCGTGAGTTCCACGGTCACCTCGCCGCCTTCGGTGAACTTGCAGGCGTTCGCCACCAGGTTAAGCAGGCTCTGGCGGAAACGGGTCTCATCCGTGTACATCTCTACTGCCTGTACGGGCGCGTGGGTGGCAAGCCGTGTGCGGTTGCGCGCTGCCTGCGGCGCCACGCTTTCCATCACATCCTCGATCGTTTTGCGCGCGTCGAAGATCTCCCGATGCAGCTCGATCCGGTCGGACTCGGCTTTGGAAAAGTCGAGCACCTGGTTGACGAGTTGCAGCAGAAGGTTGCCGGAACGCTCGATCCGCTGCAGATCGGTGGTCAAGCCATCGATCTCGCGCTCGCCACACTCTTCCTGCAATAGTTGGCTGTATCCGATGATGGCGTTCAAGGGAGTTCGCAGTTCGTGGCTCATCGTGGCCAGGAACCGGCTCTTGGTCGCATTGGCTGTCTCCGCGGCTTCTTTCGAAACCAGCGTGGCGCCCAGTTGCTCCACCATGCGGTTGAATGCCGCTGCCAGGCGGCCCACCTCGTCCATGCGGACCACCGCAACGCGCCCGGCCAGATCTCCCGCCGCCACTCGCCGTGTGAAGCCCGTCAGAGCCTGCAGGGGCCGCAACAGCGCGCGCAACTGCAAATGCTGCAGCGCGCCTCCCAATAATAGGCAGCATACCGCCATCCCCACGGTCAGCCAGACTATACGCTGCTGCGCCGCCCGTTCGCGCGCCTTCGAGAATCCCAGCCGGACCTTCCCAAGGCGCCCCGGAGCCGCCGCGGCGCCTTCCCAGCCCAGGCTGCCTTCCTGCCGCGGACCTCTCACCTGGCGCACCACCTGCAATGCCGGCCCAATGTGACCCGCGTCCATTCCCGGGCGCATCCGCACTACCGGCTGCCCGCCCTCACCGTCCGTCAACTCCACGAACAACACCTCTTCCGCCGAGACTGTGTTGGCGGCGATTCGCTCCAGCTCCATGCGGTCTCCCACCAGCATGGGAAACTGGCTCTCCGCGGCAACAAACTCGGCCAGCGTTTCGGCCCTGCGCGTCATCTGCCGGTCCAGATCGCCGCTGTACGTCCACAGGAAGATCGAGGTTAGCGCGGCGGCCAGGCCGGCGTTCAACACTACGTTCCCCGTCAGCACGCGCGCCAACAGGCTCCTGTCCAAGGCCCGGATCAACGCAACACCTCCACCGCCCGCGCTCGAGTCTGAAAGTCCACTCCCAACAGGCGCGCCACCCGCTGATTGATGGCAACCTGCACTCTCGCAGGCTCTTCCCAGGGCATGCGCTCCTCCCCGCGCAAGAACCGATTTGCCATCGCGGCTGCCTGCCGTCCGATTTCGCGATAGTCGGGATAGATGCCGGCCGCCGCGCCGGCGCGCACGAACGCCGGCGAGAAACCCACTATCGGCAAGCGTAGATCGATGGATGCCAGGATTAGCGGCTTGATGGTCACCGCGTTATAGAGATCGGGGTCCGGGGAACACAACAGGAAGTCGACTTTGCCTTTGAGCGATGCCATGGCTTTCAGCAATTGCGCGGCGCTGCCGCACTCCACCACCACCAGAGTGAAGCCCAGTTTGCGCGCACGCGCTTCCAGCGCCTCGGCGGTATATCGCGAGCGTGCCGGGTTGTGGATCATCCCCACCCTCAGACACCGCGGCAGCAGCCCATGCATCACGTCCAACTGCGCGCTCAACGAGACGTCCAGGTCTACTCTGCCCGCCAGCCTTTCGAGTTCCGCCCCGGGCGCCACCATCGCCGCCATCACCGGCACAACCGGACGATGCGCCTGCACCTCGGCCAACGCGTGGCTTCCCACTGCGATCACCAACTTCGTATCGGTGGCGGAGAGCAGGCGCGCCAGGTCGGCCTCACCGGTAGCCGCACGCAGATCGATGGCATGGGTCTGTCGTGGATCGAGCCCCGCTTGCATCCCTGCCATCGCCTCCGCATAAGCATCCACGCCCGATTCGTACGCCACTACGATCGCGGCTTGCGAGAGCGGCATCGACACCGCCGCGTAAAACAATCCGGCAATGGCGCTCGTCATTCCCATATGCGCCAGACCAGTTTCAGAAATGCCGTCCTGCCGTCCACGCGCACATGATCGACGGTCAGGAACACTGGATCCTCGTAATGACTGTCGAAGGCATTGCGCACCCCCGCCACGATGTCGCAGCGTGGATGCAGCCGCCAGGTGGCCGTGAAATCGTCGATCGCCGTCCCGCCCAGGCTGCTGCCCGACCACGTCCGTCGCGCCGAAATCACTTGCATCGCCGCCGAGAGAAACAGGCGGTCGCTGAACAGCGGCACGCCCCAACGCGTCTTGAAAAGTTGCCGCGGCGAGTTCGGCAGCCACGAGTTGCCATTGCCGTTCGCTCGCTGCCAAACCGCGCTGGCTGAGACCTGCACTCGCTGCCAGAGTTTGCCGGAGAGCTCCGCCTCTGCGCCGGTCGAATACAAAACTCCCGTGTTCTGGTATTGTTGCGCGCCACTCGCCAGGTTCACTGCTTCAATCGCTTCGCCAATCCGGTAGTGGAAGCCATCCAGCGTCAGCGTCCACGCCTTCGCCACCGTCCGTTCCAACGACGCCTGGAACGTCTGCGCTGCTTCGTGCTGCAGGGCCGGCGCGGCCGCATAGGACAATCCACCGTCGTTGTAAGACTGCTCGAAAGCGCTGGGATTGCGAAACGGCCTGCCGTACACCAGTTTGTATACGGTCCGCGTGGAGCGCTGGTATACCGCGGCCATGCGCGGCGAAATGAAATGCCCGTAATTGCGCGGCTCCTCCAGTCGCACCCCGCCGTACAGCTTCCACCGGACACTCAAACTCCACTCCTGTTGCGCGAAGAGGGCAGCGTCGCGATCGGGATGGTTGGCGTAAAACTGCAAGGCGCCGTCGTCCAGGTTGTACTGCTCGGCTCTTAGATCCCATTGTCCCTGCACTCCCACTGTCAACAGACCCGCGCTGGTCACAGGCAGCGCGTATGTCAATTGCGTGTCCAGCGTGTCGCCGCGATTCACATCCTGCAACACATCGATGCCCTGGCTCTCCGGATAGTCGTAGCGGTCGCGGTAGCGATAGCGGTCGTAGTACATCTGCCATTGCAGTTGCCCTGGACCCGCATGGCGCTTGTACGAGACCCCCACCAGGCTGCGGCCATCCACAACGTGCTGACTGGGATCTGCCGACAGGCTCGCACCCAGACCGATGGGCGGCTGTTTGTCGCGTGAGTTGAAATACGCGGTTACACTCCAGTTGCGCCAGATCACATTGGCGAAGGTATGGTAGCCGCGCTCTCCATCCGCCGGTCCCTCGCCCGCGTTATTGAACACCGAAGCAGCCACCACCGCATTGGCGCCGCGGCCCAGGTACATCGACGAAGAAATGGATGCCTTGCGCTCCCCGAACGAACCGTTCTCGGCGGAGACGCGCAGTTTCTCCCCATCCACCGGCGATCGCGTGACGACATTGATATTCGCCAGCATACCGTTCGATCCGTAGAGCGCCGAAGTGGGCCCTCGAATGATTTCGATGCGCTCCACCAGGTCCATATCCAGACCGAAGTCCTGGCCGTAGAAGCCGTTCGAGTTGTAAATGTTGTCGGTGAGCGGATGACCGTTCAGCATCACCAGGAAGCGGGTGTTGAAATCCCCCGGCAGCGATATGCCGCTCACGCCCGCATAGTGGTACAGCCGGTCGTACGTGACATAGAAGCCGCGAACCGCGCTAAGGACCTCCGCCAACGTGCGATAGCCGTAGTGCCGGATGTCCGCCGCGGTGACGATGGAGACATTCGCCGGAGCTTCCGCCAGCGTCTGCGCGTGCAGCGCCGCCGCCTCCACCTTGGGCAGATCCCCAAACAGAACGGGGTCCTCCCCGCCCTGCTGGGCATTGGCTGCACCGCTCAGACAAAGCATTATCGAGATAAAGACCGGACCGGACCCCACATTTTGCATATCGGTGGGACCGTGGAAAGGTTGAAGAAAACATATTTGGCCACGGATTCACACGGATGAACACAGATAAAACGGCCTGTTCTTAAGATGTTATGTCTTATCAGTGTTCATCCGTGTGAATCCGTGGCCAAATAATCTTCTCGATCCTGACCGCAACTGACTTCCGTCTCCGCTTGTAATACAATGATTCACCAAGCGAGGAGGGTTACCCCGTGGATACAACTCGAAGAACTTTTCTAGGAACGGTGGGAGCAGCGGCGGCCGTAGCGGCCACGCCTCCAGCCAAAACCGGCACAGATTCCAAGCAGAAACTGTACGTGGCGGCGTGCACGCCCTGCGACAAGAGCCTCAAGTTTGACGACGGCATCTACAAGGAGATGCTGCCCTATTTCCAATCGAAGGGCGTCGATGGCATCGTCGTGCTCGGCACCACCGGCGAATATCCGTCATTCTCCATCGCGGAACGTAAGAAGATCGCCGAGACCGCGCTGAAGCATCGCTCCGGCCTTTCCATCATCGTGCAGGTGGGCACCACCAACTTCCCCGACACCATCGAACTGACCCAGCACGCCGCCGCCAATGGCGCCGACGGCACGCTCTGCATCCCCCCGTTCTATTACAAGAAGCCGGCCACCGAGGGGCTCACCCGCTATTATTCCCTGATCATGGAAGCGTCGAAGATTCCCGTGCACCTCTATCACATCCCCGGCACCAGCGCCGTGCCCATCACGCTGGAATTGCTCCACAGCCTGGAGAAATACCCCAACCTGGCAGGCATCAAAGATTCCACCGGCGATGCCGAAGGGTACGCCGCTTTCGTCAAAGAGTTCCCCAAACTCAACATGATGACCGGCACTGGCAACAATCTCAAACCAGCTCTGGCCGGGGGCATGGGCGCCATCCTGGCCGATGCCAACCTCTTCCCCAAAGCCGCTGCCGACATCTTCGCGGCGCACCGCGAGGGCAAGGATATCGAAGGGCCGTACAACAAACTGCGTGAGTTGAACACAGCCTTGCGCCCGTTCGGCGTGGGCTCGTACGGCCCCATGAAATACGCGCTCAGCCTGATGATGGGGACGCGCCAGACGTATCAACGGCCGCCGTTCCTCGATGTCACCGACGAACAGAAGGCCGGTATTAAAGCCAAACTACAGGAGCTGCACCTGATGGCGTAGGCGCCCACGAGGAAACATGCTTCAGAGGAGAACGTGGTGCCTGATGGCCGTCGTGTGTGCGGCCGCCTCATTGTCCGGTCAATCCAAGAAAGATTTTGAGTGGCCCACCTACGCCGCCGACCTCGCCGGTTCGCGCTACCGGCCCCTCGACCAGATTAACGCCTCCAACTTCAGCAAGCTCGAAGTGAAGTGGCGCTTCAAGACCGATAGCATCGGCAATCGGCCCGAGTACAAACTGGAAGGCACTCCGCTCATGGTCAACGGTGTGGTCTACGCCACCGCCGGGTCTCGCCGCGCCGCCATCGCGCTCGATGCGGCTACAGGCGAACTCCTCTGGGTCCACGGTGAACATGAAGGCGCGCGCGGCGCCGCGGCCCCTCGCCAGCTCTCCGGTCGCGGCCTGGCGTATTGGACCGACGGCAAGGAGGAGCGCATCCTCTACATGACGCCCGGCTATCGCCTCATCGCGCTCGATGCCAAAACCGGCGCCCTCGTCTCCACCTTCGGCGAGAAGGGCGTAGTCGACCTCAAGCTCAATGACGACCAGACCATCTTCCCCGACCTCACCACCGGCGAGATAGGCCTGCAATCCGCGCCCGTCGTCGCCAAAGACACCATCATCATCGGAGCCTCTTTCCGCGAAGGCATGACGCCCAAGAGCATGGGCAATAACAAGGGCTATGTGCGCGGCTTCGACGTCCGCACCGGTAAACGCCAGTGGATCTTCCACACCGTCCCTGTGAAGGGCGAGTTCGGCTACGACACGTGGCTCAACGGCTCGGCCGAATACACCGGCAACACCGGCGTGTGGACCCAAGTCACCGTGGACGAGCAACTCGGGCTGGTCTATCTGCCCGTGGAATCGCCCACCGGCGACTACTACGGCGGCCATCGTCAGGGCAACGACCTCTACGGCGAGAGCCTGGTGTGCGTGGACCTGAAGAGCGGTCAGCGTAAGTGGCATTACCAGTTGGTGCACCATCCCCTGTGGGACATAGACATTTCGTCGGCACCGCTCCTGGCCGACATTATGGTGGATGGCAAACCGGTGAAGGTCGTTGCCCAGCCCACCAAGCAGGGCTTCCTCTACGTGTTCGATCGCGTCACCGGCAAGCCAGTGTGGCCCATCGAGGAGAAGGCCGTGGAGCAAGGCAGTGTTCCCGGCGAGTGGTATTCGCCCACGCAGCCCTTCCCCAGCAAAACCGCGCGCCTATAGCCGCAACGGCATCTCCGTGGACGATCTGATCGATTTCACGCCGGCCCTACGCGACCATCTCGGCCATCAATCTGGATCGCGGCGAGATCGCATGGCAGGTCGCGCACGGCGAAACCCCCGACAACATCCGCAATCACGCGGCGCTCAAGGGCCTCACCATCCCGCGCACTGGGCAATCGGGCTACAACATCGGCACGCTGATCACGAAAACCTTGGTGATCGCGGGAGAAGGCCAGGTGACCACCACCGCCGATCATCCGCGCGGCGCCACGCTGCGAGCGTACGATAAGTCGACGGGCAAGGAAGTGGGCGCGGTCTATGTGCCGGCGCCGCAAAGCGGCTCGCCGATGACCTACATGCTGAATGGCAAACCGTACATCATTGTGGCAGTCAGCGGAGGAGCCTATTCCGGGGAATACATTGCGTTCACGCTGCCTTCGGAATAGCTGCCTGGTAGCCACCGCGGCCTTCCTGCTGGGAGCGCAGACCACTCGCTCGGTTTGGGATGGCGTGTATAGCCAGGACCAGGCCGGTCGCGGCAAAGCGCTCTACGCGAAGGAATGCGCCGGATGCTACGGCACGGAACTCACCCGAGGCGAGGAAGCTCCGCCGCTCACTGGCGGCGCATTCACAGCCAATTGGAACGGCCTGAGTCTCGGGGAACTGTTCGAGCGAATTCGAGTGTCGATGCCCGAAGGCCGTGCCGAAACCTTGAGCCGCCAAACCAACACCGACATCCTGGCATTCATCCTAAGCGCCAATCAATTCGCGGCCGGCAAGACGGACCTGCCAACCGCCACCGAAGTCCTGAAACAAGTCAAGTTCGAAGCCGAGAAGCCGAAGTAGTGGCACACGAAATTTCATAAAAGACTCCATGCGCTCGGTGGGGTAGGCGCTTCCGCCCCCGAGCGAAGCTCGGACCGCTTTTTCGACCCTGTCGCGATCTAACTAATCCTTAAGCTCAACCACAATCGCTTCGAACGGAGTGCTCTTCAAATTCTGTTCCGTATGCTTCGTCGGGCCGCCCCAACTCGCCTCCCCGACGCTGTGCTTCGCGATATCGGTCTTGCCGTCCGGAGTCGTCATGCTCCCGTTCTGATCCGTCAGGTAAACCACCACGCGATTCAACACGTGCTCGTGCAGCGGTATCTTCTGCCCCGCCGGCATCTTGACGCGGATCACGCGCACCTGGCTGTTCTCGAACTCCAGCTTATAGTCCTTGGGATCCACCTTCAACGGGTCCAAGGGTGTATTCACCACCTTGCTCGGGTCGCCGTCTTTCTTGATCAGCACTTCCACCATCTTCACCGGCGCGTCGCTCGTAATCTCGGAGGTGTGCATGCCGCTCGCCGGGCTCCATCGCACCTCGCCCGCCTTCAGGTTCAAGACCTGCGTCTTGCCGCCCACCGGCGTGATCTCCTGGCGGCCGGCATTCAGATAAATCATCACTCGATTCGTCTGGTGCTCGTGAGGCTGTCCCTTCTTGTGCGGCTGGTCGAGCGCCGTCACCACCTTCACCTGATCGTTGTCGATCGCCTGGGGCGTCTGGGCGAACAGCCCCGCGGCAAGCAAGGGAAGCGCAAGCAGCGAAGAAAGAGTCGGGAAATGCATTGGCCCATCTTACTCGAAATCCAGGCTTGTTGTGGCGCGTCCAACCCGGATCGCCCCGAATTTCAATCGCATGACAGGCGTCCAACGCCAACGGGCTATCATGTAGGGTCACTCCCGATGTCAGCTACCCTCCGCATGCTCCTGCTGTGTACGCTCGGCCTCGCCGGACCGCTTCAGGCTCAATTGCCCTTCTACACAGACGATCCCGCCGTCACCGATCGTGGCAAGTTCCACTTCGAGTTCTTCAACGAATATGACGCGCTCCAACTCCAGTATCCGAACGTCCGCCAAAACACCGCCAACTACAAACTGAACTACGGTCTGCCCCGGAATCTTGAGGTCGATGTGGATGTGCCATACCTCGCCATCCTGCGCGCTGCGGCCACCCCCGACGCGATTGGCGGCGGCGATACGAATTTAGGCATTAAATGGGAGTTCCATAAGCAGGCGCGCGGTTCCCACGTGCCTGCGTTAGCCACCAGCCTCTACATCGAATTCCCCACGGGAGACTCCAGCCGGCAGCTTGGATCGGGGTTGACCGACTACTGGCTGAACACCATCGCGCAGGAATCTTTGTCGGAGAAAACCCGCGTCAACTTCAACTTGGGATACCTCTTCGCCGGCAACTCGAGTACCGGCGTGCTTGGGGTGCGATCCAGTCGTGGCCGCGTCTATACCGGGGGCGCCTCCGTTCTGCACGACTTCACCTCTCGCCTGACGTTAGGCATCGAAGTTTACGGGGGATATGATCCGACCGGCAACTTCGGCCGGAGTCAGCTTCAACTCATGCTGGGAACACAATACCAACTCCGGAACGGCCTGGGGGTGGACCTCGGCGTTCTCGGCGGGAAGTATGTAGGCAGTCCGCGCGTCGGAGCGCAAATCGGTTTTTCAGTCGACTTTCCCGATGTGTTCCGCAAACCCCGTCCCGATGCGCGCCCATTCACATTGTTCTAAAAACCATTTGATACCATCTACTTCGAATTCCCCAACGGCTTCCCACCCTGCCGATCGCGGGGGCGGGTGGTCGGAGGGCTTGCTTAGGAGGTTTCCGTTGCCCTGCGACATAGAGGTACTGAAGAAGATCGCTCTTTTTTCTTTGTTGGACGACGATGAAATGGCCGTTTTGGCCGGCCAGGTAGATGTGAAGACGTTCCCTGCCCGGGCTCGCATTTATAAGATCGGCGAACCGTCCCCCCAAGCCTATGTGCTGATCTCCGGAAAGGTCCGTGTGACCACTCTGGATGAAGATCATCAGGAAGTGGTCGTGGATGAGCCTGCGGAAATGGACTTCTTCGGCTTTGCCTCCATGCTGCAACAAACTTCGCATCAGACGCAGGCTCACGCCCTTGAGGAGAGCGTCTGCCTGGAGGTCTCACGCGACGATATCCAGGTTCTGCTGGAACGTAAACCGCACGCAGGGATGGATCTTATGACGATGCTGGGCCGGCAATTCCATGCGGCGCAGAACCTGGTCCGTTCCCGCGCCAGCCGCAATCCTAACGAGGTGATCGACGAACAAACAAGCCGAGGGGGACGCATTGCCGACTCGGTTGCACAATTCGGTGGGTCATGGACCTTCATCATCCTCTTTGGAATTACCCTCACCGTTTACTCGAGCATCAACGTGATCCTGGACAAAAAGGCGTGGGACCCGTATCCGTTTATCCTGCTCAATCTGTTTCTCTCTATGTTGGCGGCGATTCAGGCGCCGGTCATCATGATGAGCCAGAACCGTCAGGACGCCAAGGATCGGCTGCGCAGCGAACTCGATTTTCAAGTGAACCGCCGCTCGGAAATGGAGATACAAGGACTGGCGCATAAGTTGAGCATGTTGGATGAAAAGGTAGATGATTTGGGAGAATTGCTGCGGCTGGGAAAGCCCACTAAAGCTCCCGGGAACGACAAAAACGCTTAAGTCGGGAGCCCGTTCCGGCGCTCGCAACAGCGTGTGATATCATACCGAGACTTCAGTGGCGCAGCCGCACAATCAATCGGAACGGCGATGAGCGAGACATTTGGCAGATACGTTGTGGAGGGTCAATTGGGCCGCGGAGCCATGGGAGTGGTGTACCTCGCCTCCGACCCGATGCTCAGCCGCCAGGTAGCCGTGAAGACAGTCGACCTCCAGGTCGAAGACGCCGATCAGCGGGAATTTCTCCGCAACCGCCTCCTACGCGATGCCCGCGCCGCTGCTCTCCTCAAACACCCCAACATCGTCGCCATCCACGACATTTTCGAAGACGGCGGGCGCGCCTACGTGGTGATGGAGTACGTGGAAGGCGACACGCTCTCCGCCATGCTGAAGGCCACACCCTTCCCGGATCCCTCCGTCACACTCAGGGTGCTGCGGCAGATGGCGGAGGCCCTGGACTACACGCACTCCCGCGGCGTGATCCATCGCGACATCAAGCCGGCTAACGTCATGATCGATTCCACGGGAACCGCCAAGATCATGGATTTCGGCATCGCGCGCATCACCGATACTCGCACCTGCACGCCCACGGGAATGGTGATGGGAACGGTCGACTACATGGCGCCCGAGCAAATCCTGGGCGAGTCGCTCGACGGGCGCGCCGATCAGTTCTCGCTCGCCGTGGTGGCTTACCAAATGTTGACCGGGAGCACTCTGTTCGGCCCCCACACCATGGCCACCCTGACTTACAAGCTGGTCAACGAAACTCCGCCGCCGCCGTGCTCTCGAAATGCCGGCCTGCCCCGCAGCGTCGACGCCATTCTGGCGAAGGCCCTGGCCAAGTCTCCTGCTGCGCGATTCGCCAGTTGCAGCGAGTTCGTAAGCGCGCTGTCGCAAGTCTTCTCTGAAGCGCCCACGGTCCCTCTCACACAGACGGCGCCGGCAGTGATGCCCGTGCCGGCAGTAGCCGCCCCCGCCGCCCGCTCCTCCCGGTCGGCGGCGCTGGCTGCTGCCGCCCTCGTCGTGCTGGCCGCCGGAGCCGCGCTGGCCGTCTGGAAGCCCTGGAATCGCGCTCCACAAGAAGCCGCCGCAGTGCCTGCGCCACCAATCGCAGCCGCGACGTCGGTCCCCAAACCCGAGCCGCCCCGTGAAGGTTCCGCCTCACCGTCGGTGTCCAAATCTCCCGAATCCAAATCCCAACCTGCCGAAACCAAACCCACCGCGCCACCAGTGCCGGTCGATCCGCCGGAAGTGGCGGACGAAGCGGAAAACGTGCCTCCGCCGCCGGCGCGCCCCAGCGGCGCCAAGGAGACCCCGTTCGAAACGGCGAATCAACGAGGCCTGGATCGCCTCCGAAACAAGGATTACCCCGCCGCGATTGTGGCCTTTTCGAAAGCGATCGAACTCCACCCGAACTTCGCTCCGGCCTACCACAACCGCGGCGCCGCCCAGCAAAACCTGGAGCACTACGAACTCGCCATTCAGAATTATTCGGACGCGATTCGCCTGGCGCCGGCCATGTCGCCCTCCTATGCGTCGCGCGGCGTCTGCCTGGTCCATCTGCACCGCGACCCCGAAGCGTTAATCGACTTCCAGCATGCTCTGGAGTTGAAGCCGGACCTCGCCTCGGCCTTGAGAGGACGCGCCGGAGTGTATCTTCGGCGAAAGCAATATCGCATGGCGCTTGCCGACTACGATGCGGCACTCGGATTGAATCCCCGGTTCGCCCCCGCCTACCTCAATCGAGCCCGCGCCAAAGAAGCCCTCGGAGACCTACGCGGAGCCGCCGCCGACAGGCAGCGCGAAGCCGACCTGCGCGCTCATTAACGCGACGCATTCCAACTGCACCGGATCCTCGCAGTCTATTCATTCCGTAGCGTGATGATCGGATCCGTAGCCGCCGCTTTGCAGGCAGGGAACAGTCCCGCTACAAACGTAGCGAAAAATAGAACGATAACCGCTGACATCAAAGCGCCGGGATCATTTGGCGCGAGCCCATAAAGGGCGCTTCTCGCCACACGATTTCCGAGACCGAAGAGCAGTAGCCCAAGAAACATTCCAGAAAGAACGACAGCGGTGGACTCTTGCATTAAGGAAACGACAATCCTCATAGGCGCTGCCCCCAAAGCCATGCGCACACCGATCTCCTGCCGCCGTTGTGCCACTGCGTAGTTCATCACTCCATAGAGCCCCAAGGCTGCCAAAATGAGCGACACGACGCCGAAAAGGCCTGCAACCCTCGATAGCAGCCGCTCGCGAACCAGCGTATTGTCGATGAATTCCTGCTGTTGCGAGACACTCGAAACCTTGAATCGCACGCCCGCTTCTCGCCGTAGTTCACGGATAAGGGAGGAGGTGTCTTGCCGGCCCCGCACCTGCAAGGTCATGGCGAACCCGGGATGTCCTTGCGGGGAGACCCAGGCTCTCATCGCGCCATAAGGCACATAGATGATGGGAGGTCCCGCGCCCCGCAGATTGGCGACCTTTACGTCCCTGACAACCCCCGAAATATCGCTCCAATTGGGAGAGTCCGCCATTCTAGTCACCTTGTGACCGATGGGGTCTGCGCCACCGAAAAACTTACGAGCAAACGCCTGGTTGACCACAACCACATCAGACGCATTTCGCTCCAGGGCGCTATCCTCCAGACTGCGGCCTTCAACAAGCCCGATCCGGAGAGTCGTGAAGTAGTCCGGTGAGACAAAGAAAATGACCGCCGTCGGATCCATGGAGGCCCGTTGGCCGATATCCGTGCGTAATCCGATCGACTGGGCAGCGCCATCGAAAAGGGTGGCCGAACTCACGCTCGCCTTCTCAGTACCAGGAAATGCCTGCACGCGTTGAAGCAGCTCTGTCCAGGCGCCAGGATACATCAACATTTCATCACCGGGTCGGGGCAAAGTGAGACGCGTGACCAAAACCTGGCGCGGTTCAAAGCCAGGCTTTTCCGAGAGCAGGTTTGTCAAGGTGCGGCCAAATAGCGCCGCACCGATCACGAGGACCAGCGACAAAGCGATTTGCGCGGCGACGAGAAGCTTCCTCTGACGCCTGCTCTTTTCACCAGTCATCCGACCGCCGCTCTTCAGTGCAGCAGCGGTATCGGCTTTCGCCGAATGAAAAGCCGGAATAAGGCCGCTGGTTGTGACAGTGATGAGTGTCAGGAAGCCTGCATACGCGAGAAGCCGGACATCCATACCGATCGCAAGTTCCGCCGGCTGGCTGGATGATGTGAGCATGCGAACGAAAAGCGGTGTTGTCCAGCGCGCGATCAGAATACCGAATGCAGCCGCAACGGCTGCAAGAAGGGTGCTCTCTGTCATCAACTGTTGGAGGACCCTCAGGCGCCCGGCTCCGAGAGAGATGCGAATTGCGATCTCCCGCCGTCGAGCGGCTCCCTTCGCTAGAAGCAGGTTGGCGACATTCGTGCACGCAATGAGTAGAACCACAGCTACCAGAATCATCACGAGTTCTAGCGATCGTTTATACTGCTGCCCGAGAGCTGCGATGCCGCCACCGGCAGGCACGCCCTTGATCTTCATGCCCGCCAGGAACCGGTCGATTACGGATTTCGGCGTACCCGGAGGAGCGTGTAAACGAACATCTTCCAGCATTACTTCGTCGATTACTGCCTGCATGGGGGCAGCCGCCTGGCCGATGCTTACACCTGGGCGCAAGCGGCCCAAGGTCTGCAGCCAGAAGAGATGATCGTTCCGGAGACGGTCCTGAGGCTGCGCGGCAACACTGGTCCAGACATCGACAAATTTCCCGATCTCAACGCCAAACAACTCTCGGGGCGCGACTCCGATGACCTCGAACATCTGGTCTTCGATCCGGACTTTGGATCCGAGGGCCGCCGTGCTCCTGTCAAATCGTTCCCTCCAGAGACGATCACTGATCACCGCTACGGGATTCTGAACTGGCTGGTCATCGTTTGCGGAGATGAGCCTTCCGAGGGCAGGCCGTACACCAAGAACCTGAAAATAATTACCGGAAACTGCTTGGTGATAAAGTCGCTCCTCAATTCCGCGATTCAGAGTGACAGTTTGCGGCTCAGTTGGTTCGTATGCCATGAGATCGGCAAACGGCCGGGTCCGCTCGCGCATTTGGAGATAGACCGGATAGGAACTGGCTCCGCCCGATGGATCATCGTTTGGGCCGCTTGCCCGCGCCGTCCGGAACAGACGACCCGGATCTTCCACGGGCAGCGTCCGCAGAAGCATGGCATCCATGACGGAAAATACGGCGACGTTCGCGCCTATCCCGATGGCAAGCACGAATGCGGCAAGGGCGCTGAATCCGGGATCACGCCGGAAGGCGCGCGCTGCATACTTGAGATCGCGACCCAGGTTCGCAGCCAAGGTCACGCGCCGTTCATCCCGACACTGGTCCTTCGCGTTTGCGAGCGAACCGAACTCCCGTCGAGCAAGCTCTGTGGCCTGATCGGCATCTATGCCCGCTCGCGTATGTTTTCGGACCTGCAGTTCCAGATGCGCGTTCAACTCCTCTTCCATCTCAGCCTCAACACGGCGGGCCAAAAACATTGCACGAAGGCGCAAGAGAAAATCGCTCCAGTTCATATCGAAACTACCTCCAGAACTCCGCCCATTGCGGTAGTGAGCCCACACCATTTTGATTATGCTGTCGTCATTCGACAATATATACTAATTGTCGAATGTCGACAACACAACAGCATGGCCCCAAAACCATGATTCCCACCATCGACCGTGCATAATTGAATTGGAGCGTAGAACAAAATGAAACAGCTATGCAGTCGTGCCGCATTTGTCTTGATTGGCTTCCTGGGCGCCTATGGCGTGATGCGCTCTCAACAGCCTGCGTCACAGACGCAGCGATTCCCGCAGTTCGAGAATGACGACGTCAAGGTTTGGAAATCCGTGGTAGTTCCGAACACCCCGCTGTCCATGCACCGCCATGAGCACGGGCGAGTGATTATCGCCCTGCAGGGCGGCGTCATGAAGATTGTTGAGCAGGGCGGCGGCAGCGAGCAGCATGTCTGGGACACGGGTAAAGCTTACTGGCTGCCTCCGAACGCTCCGGGCACAATGCACGCCGATGTCAACGGCGGCAACAAGCCCATCGAAGTGATGGTGGTCGAGCTCAAAAAGGACCGGTAGACCGCGGCCCGGTATGCCCTCCGATCCCGCCGCCAACTCGCCCGAAACCTCGAAGCGTCTCCTGCCATGGCTGGTGGCCGTGGCGTTTTTCATGGAATCGCTGGACACCACGATTCTCAACACAGCCGTCCCTGCCATCGCCGCCGCTCTGAACGTGGCGCCGTTGAGCTTGAAGTCGGTGCTGGCCAGCTACACGCTCAGCCTCGCCGTGTTTATCCCCATCAGCGGTTGGATGGCCGACCGTTTCGGCACGCGGCGCGTATTTGCTTCCGCCATCGGCATGTTCACGCTGGGATCTCTGCTCTGCGGCCTGTCCAGCAACATTCACGTTCTGGTGGGCTGCCGCATGTTGCAGGGTTTCGGCGGCGCCATGATGGTGCCGGTCGGCCGGCTTACCCTGGTGCGCACCTTCCCCAAAGCGGAGTTGGTCCGCGCCATGAGCTTCGTCGCCATCCCCAGCCTCATCGCTCCCATGCTGGGGCCGGTCACTGGCGGCATGATCGTCGGCTACTTTCACTGGCGAGTCCTCTTTTTCGTCAACATTCCCATCGGACTCATCGGTCTGTACATGGTGTATCGCCACCTTCCGGACTATCGCGAAGCCCATACAAATCCGCTTGACGTCTCCGGCCTCCTGCTCTTCGGCTCTGGCGTGGGGCTGGTGTCGTACGTGCTTGAGGTCTTCGGCGAGCATACCCTCAGCGCCGTCGAACTGCTGGGAATGCTGGCAATCGCCGCCGTCCTGCTGGCCACCTACGGATTTCGCGCAGGCAGGACTCAATTCCCCTTACTCCGCCTCAGCCTGTTTCGCCTGCGCACCTTTCGCGCGGCAGTGAGCGGTAGCTTCTTCACAAGGCTCGGAATCGGCGGCATCCCCTTCCTGTTCCCGCTGCTCTATCAGGTGGGCCTCGGCTTCACGCCCATTCAATCGGGCATGCTGCTGATGCCGCAGGCAGCGGCCGCGATGTTAATGAAGGTGACCATGCCGGGAATCTTGGCGCGTCTGGGTTACCGCGGCGTGCTGATCTCGAATACCATCATCCTCGGAGTGATGATCTTACTCTTCGCCACCATCGGAGTGCGTACGCCCGTCTGGCTGATCGTGCTGCAGGCTTTCGGTTTCGGGTTTGTCACCTCGCTGCAATACACCAGCATGAATACGCTGGTCTATGCCGATGTGCTGCCCGAGCAGACCAGCAGCGCCAGCACCATTGCCAGCACCATGCAGCAGATGTCCATCAGCTTCGGCGTAGCTACAGCGTCCCTGGCGACGGCCTTCTTTGTCCCGGATCGGTTTCATTCCAGCTCACTCGAAATGATACACGGCATCCACAAAGCCTTCCTGGTGCTGGGCACGCTAACCGTACTCTCCACCACTATCTTCAGCGACCTCAAAAGCGGAGACGGAGACGACGTAAGCCAACACAAAGTCTTCCCCCATCACGGCTAAGCAATCGTCATGGCCGGTGATTCTCCGTTCCGATCTCGTTCAATTCGTCAATCTCCTGGCCATTGGCACGTTTATTCTGGCGCTCGCAATGGCAACCACGAGAGCTGGCGGATTGTTTCCCAACGGGCTGCCATTCCTGATTTTGATCGTCCTCTGGATAGTCGCGTACTTCATGATCAGGCTCCAGGAGCAAAGGGAACTTTCGATGTCATCGTTCGTGTCTCCGTTGGCTGGCTCAGCCAGATTTTCTTCGGGCCGTCTCCGGGCAAGTCATCTCGCATTGTTCTCTCCCTCGTGCCCTCCTTCGTGAAACCACCTGGCGAGGATGTTTTTGATCCGATGAATTCTCATGGCAACATTCGCAGGCGACAAACCCGTGATCTCGCCGATCGATGCCGCATCCATGTCGTCGAGATAAGAGACGATGACTTGGCGATCGAGCGGTTTGAGACGTTGAATCAGGCCCGCGAGCCGGTCCAGATTCAAGCGCCGGTCAGGAGTAAACGAACCTTTGACTCGGTCTGAGAGCATTTCCAGTTCTTCAAGGCCGACAAGAGCTCGTAGAGGTCATCCTGCCCCGCTTGTCTGGTCGAGATGGATTAGTGTCCTCCCATACTTAAGGTAGTCGGCTCATCACAGAGTTTCTAACGTAGTCGAACAAAAATATCGGTTTCCCCGCCAGTCCCGTATCGACAAGGCCGACGATCGCACAAGGTTCGAAAAATACTTCTTGACGTGCGACAATTGTCGCGTCTATTATGTGACAGGTGTCGCACTCGCCTATGTCCAAATCCACCGTGGAACCCCTAACCCGCCGGGAACGTGAGATTATGAACGCTGTCTTCGCGCTGGGAAATCGCGCGTCGGCGGAAGACGTCCGCGCCCGCCTCACGAATCCTCCCGGCGATTCTTCGGTACGCGTGATGCTCGCTCGCCTCGAAAAGAAGGGTTGCCTGAAACATCAACAGAACGGCCTTCGCTATCTCTATTCGGCCACTACCTCGCCGGCAGTCGCCAGGCGAACGGCGCTGCAGCAGCACCTGCAAACCTTCTTCGGCGGCTCGCTCAGGCAGATGGTGACCTCCCTGGTGTCCGAAGCGTCGTGGACCGACGACGAACTCGACGCGCTCGAATCGGAGATCGATCGCGTTCGCAAGGAAAGGAAGAAGCAGTCATGATGCCCGCTCTCAATTCGGCTCTCAATACAATGATGCTCGCGGTAAGCAGTTCGCTGGCCGCGTCGATCCTGGTCAAAGTCACCGTCACCACGGCGCTAGGTCTCATGGGGGCCCGGTTGGCGCGCAGGAGCCGGGCAGCGGTGCGCCACGCGGTCCTTGCCTCGTCGTTCGCCGTATTGCTAGTGCTCCCGATTGCTTCCGTAGTCTCTCCGCCGGTCCGCATCGCGGTGCCTCCCGCGGCTCAAGTGCGGCCCGCGCCTGCCGCGGCCGTGAACGCAATTCCGTCCGCCGCGCCGGCACAAGCGGGCCTGAGCACTGCGCCTGCCGCTTCGCCATCGGCGGATTTCCCGGTTTCTGCCCTTCTACTCGCGGCCTGGATCGCAGGGGCGGTGCTCTTCCTGCTGCCGGTCGGGACGGGGCTATGGCAGGTGCGTTCCCTGCGCCGCTCAGCGCTGCCTTGGCGCGAAGGGCAATCGGCGGTCGACGGACTGGCGGTCGAAGCCGGAATTCGTCGCCGCGTCGAGGTGCTGCTTGGTGAGTTGCCCGGACCGATGACCTGCGGCGTGGCGCATCCCGCCATCGTGCTGCCCATGGACGCGCAAACTTGGGAAGCGGAGGATTTGCATCGGGCGGTGGTGCACGAGTTGGAGCACGTACGGCGCGCCGATTGGCTGACCCACTGCCTGGCGCGGGCCGCTTGCGCCGTGTACTGGTTTCACCCTTTGGTCTGGATGGCGTGGCGGCGTCTCGAACTCGAAGCCGAACGCTCCTGCGACGACGCGGTCTTGAAACGGTCCGAGGCCACCGCCTACGCCGACCAGTTGGTAGGTCTCGCGCGGCGCTTGTCGACCTCCGGGAAATCGCCGCTGCTTGCCATGGCGAGCCGTGCCCACCTCGCGACGCGTGTCGGAGCCGTGCTCGACAGCCGCCAGCGTCGCGGCCGCGCGGGCGTGTTCGCCGTAATAATGGCCTGTGCCGCGGCGGCGGCGCTGGTGCTGACCGTCTCGCCGCTCAAAATGGTAGCCGCCGCGCCGCAAGAGCAGACCACGGCCATCAAGGTCACCCCGACACCGCAGTTCTCAGGCGGCTCGTTGCTGGTGATCACGACCGTGGTGGTCAACGATTCGAGCGGCAGGGTGGTCGAAGGACTCAGCGCCGACGATTTTGCGGTCGCCGAAGATGGAGTGCCGCAAGCCATCAGCGTCTTCGAATACCAGAAGGTAGCCGAAACTCCCGCGGGAACGCCGGATGCCCTTACGAGTTACTACATTCTCGGCTACTATCCGAGAAATAGGACACCGGATGGGACGTTCCGCAAAATCACGGTCACGCGCAAGGGTGACGACACGGTCCAATTGCATTACCGCCCCGGCTACACCATGCGGACCGGCACCGGCCTGGATGGGACTGGCAACTCCGGCGACAGCCGCAGCGGCCCGCTCGACTTCACGCCTCCAATCCTGATGCACAAGAGGGAGCCCGAGTACTCGGAAGAGGCTCGCAAAGCCAAGTACCAGGGAACGGTTACCCTCTATGTCGAGATCAGCGAATCGGGCCAACCTGTGAACATCCGGGTGCTTCGCAGCCTGGGGTTGGGCTTGGACATGAAGGCTATCGAAGCCCTCAAAAAGTGGAGCTTTAGGCCCGGCATGAAAAACGGCAGCGCCGTCGCCATGCAGGCGCAGGTAACCATGAACTTCCGCCTCCTGTAACCTGAAGGGGCCCAACGGTTCAGCCGGCCCCTACTTCACCCGATAGACTTCATGCCAGCCGCCGGTTGGTATGGCGACTCCGATAATGGTCCCCATCAACGCCCCCAATGCCGTTCCAACGTATTTTCCCCAAGGAGTGTTGCCCTCGATGCACTTGCCTGTGCATCGGGCATCCGCAACAGCCCCCAGCGACAAGCCCGCGGCCGTTCCAATCCCGAACCCGATCGCGGTGTTCCGCAGCCTGTGTGACGGCTTCTTGATGGAGACCCGCGAGACCGTCGCGCGCGGTAGCCGCTGCTCCCCGGCGTCGGAGCTGATGACCAGGGCGTCGTCAGTAGCGGACTCGAAGTGGCCGCGATAACGTTTGCTCTCGGTGGTTCTCGCCTCAATCTCCGTGCCCGCAACAATGGCCGGGGAGTGCCCCAGGGTCGCCCAATCGCGGGACGTCTGCCCGAAAATCGAGGCGCTGCATAAGGCTGCGGCGCAGCAGATCCGTCCAACCCCGGTAAGCATGGCACATAGTACCATTTGCCGCACCGCCGAACTGCCGGGAAGCAACTCGTTTTTCCGCATCCTCCCGATCTTTCCCGGGCGTATCCATCTATAGAGTGGAGGTTGCATGAAGCTGTTAGTCCTGATCCTCGCCGCTACCGGGTTCGCCAAGGGCCAGACGCCCGACGTGGAATCCATCATGTCGCAGGTTGCGATCAACCAGGCCAGGGCACACGACCTGCATTCCCAGTACGTTTACACGCAGAAGCAGTTGCTGCGATTCGTGCGCAGCAACGGCAAGATCGCGCGCGAGGAACGCCGCGAGTACGTGGTCACGCCGGGCCTCCACAGAGTGAAAAAGAATCTGGTGCATTTCGAGGGCAGGTATCAGGATGGCGCCAAGTTCGTTGCTTTCGAGAAGCCGGGCTTTGAGCACAAGAGTCTCGACCTGGATGCCGAGCTCCTCAACGACATGTCCCAGGACATGACCAACGACCGTAAGGCAGCCGATGGCATCTCCCGCGACCTTTTCCCGCTCACCTATCATCAGCAGTTGAAGTACACCTTCAAGCTACTGGGGAGCGAGACCTACCAGGGCCGCGATGTCTATCGCGTGAGCTTCACGCCCAAGCCGCACATGGAAGACGCGAATTGGAAAGGCACGGCGCTGATCGACAAGACCGAACTGCAGCCGGTCCTTGTCACGACCGATCTTGCCTTCAAGATGCCGCTGCTGGTCAAGACCCTGCTGGGCACCAATATCAAAGGTCTGGGCTTCACCCTGACGTATCAGAAGTTCGAAGATGGCGTGTGGTTCCCTGTCACGTATGGCGGGGAGTTCGAAGTGCGCGGACTGTTCCTCTACCGGCGAACGATGTCGATTTCCATGACCAACACGGATTTTCATAAGCTGGATGTGAACAGCAACATCGCGTATCTGACCGAGGACAAGGAAAAGGATAAGCAAGAGGACAAGTGACCGGATTGGCCACCGCCGGGCAAGCATTGGATTTCGAAGAGCTGATGCGCGTGCACCAGTCGATGGTGTTCAGCCTGGCCTACCACTTTCTGCGCGATCGGGAATCGGCGGAGGAAGTGGCGCAGGAAGTCTTTCTGAGCCTGCATCGCAATCTGGGTTCGATTCAATCGCCTGCGCACGCCGGATTCTGGCTGCGTAAAGTGACTGTGCAGCGCGCCTTCGACGAAGGCCGCCGCCGCAAGCGCCAGCCGCAAGTGGCGCTGCAGGATATCGCGGAACCGGCCGCCGCCGTGCGGCCCGGCGATCCGCTGTTGGGAGAAACGCTGCGCCGCCTCATCGCCACGTTGGCCGATGCGCCGCGCATGGTAATGATTTTGCGGTACCAGGAAGACCTGGACCCGATGGAAATTGCTCAACTGCTGGACATGCCCGTAGCCACCGTAAAAAGCCACCTGCAGCGCTCTCTGGCGCTGTTGAGAGGCAAACTCGAGCGGCGCGGTTTGGGAGAACTCTGATGGATTGGCTGGAACAGGAATTACGCGATGCGCTGAATCGCAAGGACCCTTCGCCCGATTTTGGAGAGCGGGTTCGCTGGAGCCTGCACGTGCAAAAACACCGCCCGGCGCACGGCTTGCAGTGGTGGCTGGCTACCGCTGCCGCATTCGTGATCGTCGCCGGCGCCGGGGGAATCGGGTACCGCCAGCATCAGGGTGAAGAGGCGCGGCGCGAGGTGATGCAGGCCTTCCGCATCGCCGGCAGCAGCTTGAACCACATCCAAACGCAGGTGCGCGAGGTGCGCCGATGACCCGCCTGCACAAACTGATGTGCCTGGCGCCCCTGGCCACTCTGCTCTGCGCCCAACAGTTCAAATTCCATCTGGAACACCTGGCAGCCAAGGCCTCGAACTCGGTCGATCTCAACGTGAGCGGCGCCACCCTGAAGTTCGCCGCGCGCTTCCTCGATAGCAGCGATCCCGATGAGGCCCAAGTGAAAAAACTGATCAACGGCCTGGAGGGCATCTACATCAAGACCTTCGAGTTCAAGAGGGACGGTATGTGGTCCGAGTCCGATCTCGACGAAATCCGCGCGCAGCTTCATAACCCGGAATGGGAGCGCATGCTCGGCTACAAGAGCGCGGAAGACGGCGAAACGGATGAGATCTACGTCCGCACTGAGAACAAGAGAATCAGCGGGGTCGCCATCCTGGCTTGTAAGCCGAAAAGCCTGACCGTGGTCAACATCGTCGGCGCGGTGGACCTCGATGCCCTATCCGAACTGGGTGGCCACTTTGGCGTTCCCGAGCTGGAAAAAACCCCTAACAAGAAGGAACCATAACCAGCCGCGAGCGTAAGAGTCGGCGCATTCCTCTATACTGGCCCAAGAGGACTTTCCATGCCGAAATTCGATCTCACGCGGCGCGCCTTCGTCGCGTCCGCGGCAGCTCTGCCGCTGGCCTTTGCCGCCGACGACTGGGTGCAGCTGTTCGATGGCCGCTCCATGGAGGGTTGGACTCCCAGCGAGCACAAGGATTCCTGGAAAGTCTCGGAAGGCGCTCTGGTCGCCGATGGCGGCCGGTCGCATCTTTTCTATACAGGTCCGGTGCACGGAGCCACCTTCAAGAATTTCGATCTCGAAGTGGACTGCCTGGCGCGGCCCAATTGCAATTCCGGCGTCTACTTCCACACGGCATACCAGGAAACCAACTTCCCGTTCAAAGGTTTCGAAGTACAGATCAATAACACCTTCCTCGGCGAGGGCAGTTACAAAGAGCGGAAGAAGAGCGGTTCGCTTTACGGCTTGCGCAATGTCTACCGCCAATTCATTCCCGACGACACCTGGTTCAAGATCCGCGTGGCCGTGCGCGGCAAGAATGTGCAGATCCGGCTCAACGACCTGCTGGTGGTGGACTACACCGAGCCCACACCGCCGGTGATTCCCGATGGGCCTGAGACGGGCCGCTTCCTGGATCGTGGCACGTTCGCGCTGCAGTGCCACAATAGCGGGTCGGTGGCGCGCTTCCGCGGCGTGCGCGTCCGGCCGCTGCCCGACGATCTGCCTACGCCCGGCGGCCCCGCGCCCCCGGTCGACGACACCTTCCGCGCCATCATCAACACCGGCCGCCACAACATCCCGATGGTTGATTACCACGTTCACCTCAAGCTAGGGCTAACGCTGGAACAGGCGCTGGCCAAGTCGCGGCGCGATGGCATCGAGTACGGGATCGCGGTCAACTGCGGCAAGGGATTTCCCGTGGAGAACGACGCGGCAGTGCGCGCCTTCTTCGACTCCATGCAGGGCCAGCCGTGCTTCATCGCCATGCAGGCCGAAGGGCGCGAGTGGACGCAGATGTTCTCCCCCAAAGTGGCCGCGCTCTTCGACTACATCTTTACCGACTCCATGACCTGGACCGACAATCGCGGCAAGCGCATGCGCACGTGGATCCCGGAGGAGGTGGGCACCATTGCCGACCCGCAGGAGTTTATGGCCACGCTGGTGGACCGGACCGTCGGCATCCTGGAACACGAGCCCGTCGACATCTATGCCAACCCGACGTTCCTGCCCGACGTGATCGCCAAGGACTACGACCGCCTCTGGACCGACGAGCGCATGCAGAAGGTGATCGGCGCGGCGGTAAAGAACGGGGTCGCCATCGAGATCAACAATCGCTACAAGTTGCCCAGCGCGAACTTCATCAAGGCGGCGAAAGCGAGCGGAGCGAAGTTCAGCTTCGGCACCAACAACACCGGTCCCACCGATTTAGGCCGCTGCGAATACGGACTTCGCATGGTGGATGAGTGCAAGCTCACCTGGCAGGATTTCTTCGTGCCCGGCGCCTGGTATCCGAAGGCGATCGAGCGGAAGAAGGGCTAGCGTTTGCGCGTGAACTTCATTCCTGTCCAGTCGGCGTCTATCGCGCAAATCTTGTAGTCGACCAGGCCCACTTCGAGGCAGGCGGCCCGGACGTCGAAGGCGTTAAAGTCGACCTTGTGGCGACCGGCTTTCTTGGGGTAGCAAATCCAGGCCGAGACCCCTTTCCGCAGGTGCACTCCGAGGTGGTCGGCCACGGCTACCATTTCGCGAGCGGAGCGGATAAACCAGATGGCCAGCTCGGTGCGGCTGGTGAACTTCGGCTGGATCTCGATGCCCTTGGGCCACTCGCCGACGAGATCTTCGAAGCCTTCGGGCGACGCGATCAGCGCGACCTTTTGATTCGGCTTGAGGCCCAGCTTGGTGGTGAGCCCCGATCCCTGGTATCGCATCATGTGCGGGACCGGAACTGCGGGATTCAGCACGGGATGTGCAATGGCCTTCTTGAGCGCGCGGGCGGCGTTTTTCCACTCGACGAAGACGACGTCGGGCAGTTCCTTGCGGATCCTCTCCAACTTCTCGGGCGCCCCGCCGGCGAGCACGAGGGGCAGATGCCGCGTCGACGGGCTTTGCCGCAGCATGCCGGCGACCGCTTGCCCGTAGGACGGTTTACGGTCGAGATCGATCAGCACAGCCGCGGGCGCGAGCTTCTTGAAATGAGTGATCAGCCCGGAAACCTGGAAAGGCGAACCGTCGATTTCGAGGCCGCTTCCGGCCAGCGACTCGACGCGCTCGCGGGCCGCATCCTGGTTCCAGCAGACCAGCCGGACCAGCATTACCTTCGACGGCCGAAGCTCCGGCCCGGGCTGGAACGGGGCATGGATGGCCGCGACGGCGCGGGGCGGTAGGAACGGGCCGGCGGGCTCACGTGCGGAGTTTCACCGCTCGACCCGCTGCCGAATTTCCGCGGGCTGTGATCGGCATTGGGGTCGCGCGCACCCGGGCTGGAGAATTTCGAATCGCGATAACCGCCGCTTTTGCTGGCGAATTGCGAATCGCGGAAGCCTCCGCTCTTGGCGTAGGTGCTGCCCGAGTAGCGCTCCTGCGTGGCCGTGCCGTGGGTGCCGTACTCCTTGCCGTAGTAGGTCTGGCCGCTACGCCGCGCCGAGTAGTAGCCGTCGTAATCGTACGGCATCGGCGAGCGGTAGGAGTGATTGAACAACAGATCGCGCATGAGCGCGTATTGCCCGTAGAAGACCCAGAAACTGGTGCCGTCGCTGTGATGGTCCCAGTAGCCGTACTCGTTACGGCCCACCGAAGGCGGCACCATGTAAGCGAAGCCCGCCGGCTGCGGCGTGTGTTCGGCTTCGAAATCGTACATGCCCGCGGGCTTGTGCTCCAGGACCATGCCCAGATCGTTCTTCTGGGCGTTGAAGGTGGACTGCGGAACCTCGACCCACTTTTCGTCGGAGGTAGTCTCGCCAGTCTTGGCGGCGGCGTCGGGAAGGCGCGTGGTGACCGTGCGGATCTTCTGGTCGTAGGACTTGTCCGACCCCATCCCGCGGGTCTCCATGTCCACCAGCATCTTGTCCCAGTTGTTGTACAACTGGCCGCTGAGGGCCGTCACTTCCGCGGATTTTTTGGGGAGTTCGACGGCGTCGGTGTGCAGCGTGTCGGCCGAACCCGCCAGGGCTTGCAGGTTGACGTTCGCGTAGTCGCCGGCCGCGGCGGCCTTCCGCGCATCGGCGCTGGATTGCCAGGCGGTTTCACTATCGGCGATCAGCGCGCGCGTCGAGGCCATGCGCGAATCGAGATCGGACTTCTTCTGCGGCCAATCGGTCTCTGCCCTAAGCACCGCGGCCGAGACCGGCGCCAGATCGAGCGTGTGCACCGAGTGGTAATCGCTCTCCATCTGGCGGACGGCTTCGGGCAGGTGCTGCTTCCACTCCACCCAATGCGTGGCTTCCTTCTGAACGTTCGCCGCATCGGTGGTTGCCGATGTGCGCAGACTGCGCTCGCGGGCCAGTAGGGTCTCGACGCGCTGGCGGTCTTTCTTGCGGTTGGCCTTTTCGAGGCGCGTCAACTCGTCCATGTCGCGCGATGCGTCGGCGAGGGCGGCTTCGTCCTTGGAAAGCGCGGCCGGCCATTGGGCACTTTCCGTTATGGCATGAAACAGCGCCGGGTCGGCTTCGACATCGCGGTTGACTGCTTCCTTTTCGACATGTAACTGGGATTGCGCCGTGGCTAACGCGGCGCGCTCCGTTTTGATTTGCGCGCGGACTTCGCGCGGGAGATCGTCGAGGCCCGAGAGCAGGACTGCGACAATGAGGACACCTAATAAAACGGCTAAGAACTTCAGAGTTGATCGACTCATATGATTGGCAGGCTGAAGGGCCTGCCCTACCTTACTTACCTCGGTAGACTGTTACGTCACCGGCGTTAATGTCGGTGTACAGCATGACCGAGAATGGCTCGCCTTCGGCTTTGCGAACGGCAATCAGGCCGGGCCCACCCTGCTCCACGAATTCCCAGTAATAGAAAGCTTCGGGCTGCGGCAGATCGGTGCG
Organism: uncultured Solibacteraceae bacterium; assembly: GCA_963815475.1. Lineage (GTDB taxonomy): Bacteria > Acidobacteriota > Terriglobia > Bryobacterales > Bryobacteraceae > Sulfopaludibacter. The sequence goes on from CAWFHD010000003.1 coordinate 1,191,826, forward strand.
CTTAGACTGGCCTTCGCGGCTTAGGTGATACATGAACGTCCGGCCATCGAACTCGAAAGAATCGGCTGTGTTTTGCCGCTCATCCATCTGCGCCAGGTCTTCTTCGGCCAGGCCCAGGTCCTCCAGCGTCAGCTTGCGCGGGTCGTTGTGGAGGCTGACTTCGATCTCGTCCGCATTGCTCACCCGCATGGCAACGCGGCGCTCTTTGTACGGCGCGCTCAGTTCGAACCACTGGCGGGCGCCGGCCTGGAACCAGGTGGAACGGTCGATGGTGAAATCCAGGTCGGTCATGGCGTCGCCCGCGCCGGAGATGGAAATGGCATCTCCCACGCGGGCATCGGTCGGTTTCAGGTTGGCTAGATCTTGCACCGGCTGTGTGGGAGCCGGCGGCTTCTTCTTAAAAAGTTGCATAAGCACCAGCACCAGCAGTACGCCGAGAATGGCGACCAGCGTTAAGGTGATCATGAATCATCCGCTAGACCTTAGCCCGATCGGCAGAGGTCTGCCCGGAAGAGATGGAGTCGCTGGGCGCGGCGATTTCCTTGGCATAAGTGGGAGGCAGATTGCTGGGCTTCTGCCGTTCCTTCTTCATGGCTTCCAGTTCCGCGTCCACACCGTGGCTGCCGAGTTGCGCGAACTGCGCTTCGAGGTCGTCATCCTTGCCGGCGGAGTTCAACTGGTCGAATGCTTTGGCGGTGGCCTCTTCCTTGGATACGGACTCTTCGAAGCGGCCGAGCGCGGAGAAGGCGTTGTCGGCATTGCCGACCCCGGCCATGGCCTCGGCGACTTTGCGCTGGGCGGAAGCGGCGTTCTTTCGCGCCACCAAGGTGGTTGCGGTGCGCTCGCCCTCTTCGATTTTGCTTTTGAGCTGGCCAACCTGTGACTTCAACTTCTCAGCAGTGGCTTGGGCGCTCTCGACGGCCGTCTGCATGGAGGCGACCTGCTTGTCGGACTCCGCCTTCTTGGCGAGCGCCTTTTTGGCGAGATCCTCATTACCGGCGTCGAGGGCCTGGCCGGCGCGGTCCTTCCACTCCTGCGACTGGCGGACGTATTTCTGATACTCCGCGTCGAGCCGGTTGTAATTGCTCATGGCCTGCGCCGAGGCAACCACTACCTTATTCAACTCGGTTTTCATGTCGGCCACGGTTTGGTTGATGGTGGCCTCGAACGTGGCATCCTCAATGGCGCCGACGCCCTGGTTGACCTGTCCGCGGCCCACGCGGCCCAGGCGGCTGAATACATCGTTTAGGAAAGCCATATGTCTCGTAGTCCTCCGTTACGCTTTCAAATCTCCCAGCAGGTGACGCGCATCCATCACATCGACCAGCAAAAAGTGGACGCAGGAGAGGATGTCGTCCTCATCATCGGCTCCCAGATCCTGCAGTTTGCAGAAGTTGGTCAGCGCGATGGCTACTTTGCCGGCGCCGCCGGATACAACTTGAAGGCCGCGGTGGAGATGCCGTTGTTGCCAGCCAACATGCGCCCCATGATGTCGGGCGTGATGGCGGCTTCGGGCACCACGATGCAGACGAGCGAGAGGAACAGAATCTCGCCCTGCAGAACAGCCTGGAGGCTGACGCCGCTGCCGGTGTCTTTGATGGTGAGGGTGTCAGGCGCTGGTTCGGAGACTTCATATCCGCGCTCCGCCAACAGCGCGTGTATCTGGCCCAGTTGAGGGCTGGTAGTAGCTGTCATAAAAGGTTTGGAAAATGCTCCCTCACCAGCATACGCTTTTCGGATGGGAAAGTTCCGCGGCTGGGATGGGAAGAAGGCCGGTGGCTGCAACTCGTCGGGTGACGCAGGAAGTGAAATGTGTGCTTGAATTTTCGTCGTCGTAAACACCTTTGATGCTTGGGGTTGCGGGGAGTGCTTGGATTTGGGTGACGCTGAAACCAGTTGCGGAGGTCATGATTTCCGGCTAAGTCTTTTAGTTGTCAAGGATCTCTGCTTCTTACAGAGTATCGCCAGTGCGGGCACCGATACTCCTAAGTCTTTTGGCTGTAATGGATCTCTTGCCGAATGTACCATGCATGGTACAGTGTCGGCATGAGGAATTCGGCGGATATCTGGCTCGATCCGGACGCGGTGGAGATCAAGCGGCGGTTGGCGGCCGAACTTTCGCAAGAGATGCGGCGGTTGGGAAAGACCAAGCTGGCGATGGCGCGGGAACTGCGGACGAGCCGGTCGCAGTTGGATCGATTGCTGGATCGATACAATGTTGCGATCTCGCTTGAGAGCATGGCTCGGGCGGCACGGGCGCTGGGGAAACGACTGGTGGTGGGAATGGAAGACCGGAAGGCGGACTAGCTGGAAAATACGTCCGTTGCCGCCGATTCTTTTTGCCGTCGAGCGCTAATACAGTACAGATACATGGATCTACTACGTGCGGCCCGGAAGGGAAAACAATCCGCGTTTCTGCAGTTGTACGACGATCATCAGCGACCGCTGTTCCGGTTTGCCTATCGGTTAACGGGCTCGGTGGCGGATGCCGAGGATATCGTACAGGACTGTTTCCTGGGGTTGTTGCGGCTGGAGTGCGGGTTCGATGCGTCGCGAACGCCGCTGCGCACCTATCTCTTCGGGGCCGTGCGCAACCAGGCGCTCAGCCGGCTGCGCTCGCGGGCGGGCACCGCGGCCACGGCAGAAACCGTGGAGGTTCGATCGCCGGAGACCGAAGCGATGCGCAAGGAACTGGAAGAGATGGTCGCGCGGGCCATCGGCCAATTGCCCGAAACGCAGAGGGAAGTCCTGCTCCTGGCGCATTACGAACAGACGCCGCTGGCGGAGATCGCACAGGTACTGGAAATCGAAGTGACGGCGGTGAAGTCCCGTTTGCAGCGGGCACGCGCCGCTCTAAAAGAGATGCTAGCCGCCTATGCGGTGGGCGAGGAGACAGAGCGATGAGCGACGAGGAACTGGATCAACTCTTGGACAATTGGGACGTGCCGGAGGCGGCGCCTTCTTTGCGCCGGCGACTGGGCGCGGCATTTCCGGCGGACGTTCGGCGGCGGCTGTGGGGAGTGCCGGTGCGTTGGATTGTGGCTTTTGCGGTGAGCGCCGGCGTTGTGGCGGTGGGAACCGGACTAGTAGGCGAAGGCAAGCTGAATTCCTTCTGGGGTTCGGCGGAGTTGCCAGGGAGCACGGTCTACGTGCAGATCACCCAGATGGTGGACCCGCCGCTGGCAGGGCTGAAATGGGGGTGGAAGGGCAACGTCGCATCGGTGGGATCGAGCGCGGGGGCGGCGCGCGGCATGAACGCGCTGCACGACCGCCCCGCGAAGCTCTTCTACGGGTTTGAATATCAAGCCGAGCCGGTTGCCGGCGGGAGTTATCGCGTCACCTTCAGCCCTCTGCAGACGTCGGACATCCAAAGTCGCGTGTTCGTGGTCACGGCCGGCATTGCGCCGCTGCCGCAGATTCCGGCCCCGCAGGTGGTGGCGGACGGGCAGGCGTTGGACGTGGATTTGTATCGATCCGGGAGCGAGCGCGTTTTCTCGAGATTGGAGTTCTCGGCCAAACCTTTCCATCGGGTTCCGCAACCGCCGCGCGAACAGCAGCCACAGATGTTGACGATGGAAGATCCGAAACTTTATAAGAACGGCCGGCAAGTGGCAAGCGACGACGGCGGTTGGTCATCGGGAGCGACGCTGTGGTTCCGGTTGGCGGGATTGGGACGCTTTCTCATTGCGCTCGATCCGGCGCAGAATCCTGCGTTCGTAAAAGCTGGCACACTGAAGGGCAACGCTCTCGAGTTTCAGATGGGCGGCGACCAATATCGCATCGAGTGTTCGAAGCCGATGGCGACGGGGGCAACCCGCGACATCTACGTGTATCACGACCTGGAATTCGAATCGCAGGTGAAGCCCGAGATTCGGGATACGATGTTCGGCTCGGCCGGACCGGCGTGTGTGTTCAACGGGGTGTGCGGGCCGCACTAATGAGAGTGGGGCCAGTAGGACCGTCCGCGCGATCACCGCCGGTTTGGTGGCGCCTGGCCTTCCTTTATTACTACTTGTCGGAGCGGATCAGGCGCGCTGGAACGATGGGCCAACGCTGCCCGCCGGGGCGGCCAGAGCGGCAACAAGATGACAGACTTCGCCGACCAGGTTCCCGATCTGCGTTACGTCAAGAAATCGCCTGTTGCAAGACTACCGCCGCCACTGAGCGATTGCCCCTACAACTGAGTGCTCGCTCGGGGTTCGGCCAGATTCTGCGCCACCTTCAGTGTCGGGATGTGTGACTCCGTAAGTTGGTTGGCGGGAGCGTGTCACAGGCTGGCGAACGAACGTGACGATCGAAGGAAAAGGGGAGTCCTCGATCGTCAATGTGAAGCAGCGCCTGCCGCCACTTCAGGCAGTCTCACGCACGAAATGCTTTGTTGTAGAGACGCCGTCGGCGTCCATTCCTTGCCTTTGCTTTCGGGGCCAATACCCACTGCGACGGCAAAATCCGAAGTGTCGCGCCAGTCTACCGGGTTGACGCAGACTGTGAACGTGATCTGCTGGATTCCACCATCCAGATCGTGGCGCTCCACGGTCTCGAATGAGTCCGGGCTGTGGAGGTTGAACCCGATTTGGGCGACTCCCTTCGTCCCCGATTTGAGATCGACGCCGATTTTGATCGTGAATTTAGTGGGAACACCCGGCCGCACGGGTCCGACTGGCGAGATCGCCAGTATCTTCACCTGGTCTGGACGCAAGTTCATTCGGCAAGTAACACCCATGACCAGAATTACGACGACAAGCGCCAGCAGAGAAGCTGGCAATATGGCCGGCTTAGCTGGGTCGCCGCCGGAAAATGCAAATACCGACCCGACAAATGCCCAGGCTGCCAGCACGGCGCCGTAAATCACGTAAGCCGCCGAAATCTCGCTGATGCGTCGACCGACATGTCCTATCGGGCGGGTGGAAAAAGCTCCTCGAACCCCCAACTTCTCTTCCAACGCCCTGCCTGCCGCAATCAAATGGACACAGTATTGGATCCCGCGGAGCTCGTAGAATTACAAGCCTAGTGTCACCACGAAGCCGAAGGCGCCGACCGGTAACAAGAATCTAGCCGGCTGCACCAGTGCTTTCTCCGGAATCGTCACGTTGCTTAGGAGCAAGAAGATACCGGTTCCGGATGCGAGCGGGAGAAATCCCAGTTTCCTTCATGTGTGGACCATTTAGCGTGTCGACGACGGAGTTGTACGGATTTGGTCATTCGGCCTTTTCTCCGCGAGGTATCATATTGTAGTAGGATACTTTGAATGCCACGCGGCAACCCATCGCCGAAACTTGCGATCACGATAGACCCTGACATTCACAAAAACATTCTTGAGGCGGCCGCCCGCGACGGGGTGAGCGTCTCAGCCTGGATGACGATCGCGGCACGCGAAGCACTGCGACGGCGGGCTGGTTTGGCGTCGGTCGCCCTGTGGGAGAAGCAGCACGGGCGCCTCAGCGCGGAAGAAATGAATGAAGCTCGCCGCAACGTGCGGGCGCAACTCCGAACGTCGCGAACGGTCCGGCGTTCGGCATGAGCACCGTTGTCTATGACGCAGCCGTTCTCGTGGCCGCGGATAGAAACGAGCGGCGGGCGTGGGCTGAACACAAGGCCCGTTTGGAACTAGGCGTCATTCCTTTGGTTCCTGCGCCGGTGGTCGCTCAAGTCAGCCGGTCACCAAAACAAGCGCAACTCCGGCGCTTCTTGACCGGGTGCGTGGTCGTACCTCTTGGCGAGAGCGAGGCCCACGAAGCGGGGCGACTTCTCGGCATGACAAGAACGGCGGATGTGGTTGACGCCGTTGTGGTGACGGTAGCTCTTCGCCATAAAGCCATAATTCTCACAAGCGATCCAGACGACATAGAACGGCTTGTAGGGGCTTCCGGCCGCGCAGTCGCTGTGGTAGCTGTCTGAGACATAGCGAAAATGCCCACTAAGGATAGAGCGATCCTGGTGACGAACGTGCCCGGGCAAGGCGGTTCACATGCGACCCACTCGTGACCGCTCTCGCGCAGAGTTCGTTCTGCTCCGGCGGTCCGGAGCGGCTAAGAACCAATCCACCTGGCGGATCGGCGGTACAATACCGAATAGGCGTTGCTGTTCAGCCAGGGATCTTCCGAGTTGCGGCAGCGTCAATCTCGTCCCGCTAGCCCAAAGGCCTGTTCTTTTAGCCAACGCGGCGAAATCTTCACCGTTTTCAACAGGCATAGGCGGCGCTTCCCATCCGACAGACCGCTGCCATGTCCGATTTCGAGAAGACAAGGAGGTCTTTCAGCAATGGCCACCAATACCGGTCCGATCAACGACATTTTGCATTCGGAGAATCACAGCACGCTTTCCTCAGAGGAAATCGCGAAGGCTGTAGCGCGACACCAAAAGAATCACTCCGCCGCAAAAGCTGAGAATGCTGCTGCGAAAGCGAACAAAGGCAAGAAGAAGTAACAGGCCAGATGGCGTTGGGATCGAGCCGAAGTCGGTTGGGTCCTGCGCCATCTGCCTAAACGAAGGAGGAAGCGCGTGATCTCAAACGTGGAACCAGATCTGCGAGAGATAATACAAACCCTACGCGACGGTAAGTTGGAAATAGCCAAAGACCGCACCGTTGGGCTTATTGAGCGGGCCTGCAGGATGTCCGGCCCAATGTATCGAGAAGAGATCACGCAACCGGGGGCGCAACGGGACCGCCCTACATACAACCGTGCGGCCGGAAAGTTGAGAATCCTGACCAAGGACTTACGGGATGTTTCTTTTACAATGAGGCGCGGAACGGCAGTGGATGCCCTGGAAATGGCTGAACGCGCGCTATTCGTTTTCCTGGCGGTCGAAACGCCCTCCCTGTAAGACACGGTTCTTACACCTGGAGTCCGTCCCATGACCAGCGTGGGATGGTGAGGCCCTTCGGCACATCGTCGGCGGACTGGTGGTAGCGAGACATCGTGGTCGTGGTCGCCCAGGCGAAGTAGTCGTGCAGCACTTGTCGCAAAGCAGCGTCGTTGGCTAGTCCGACATCGACCAGGGCTTGGTCGAAACAGACAATTGCGCAGCGATCCATTTCATCGTGCTCCCCGTTGCCGCTATGCATCTTGACGACAGTGGTCTCGTCACCATAGGAATCGGAATACATGGCGGGGCCACCGAGCGCCTCGGCCCAATAAGCGGCGAGCCGCTCGACATGCTGGGGGTGGAAGCCGTGGCTGAACGCATGCGCGACCACGTCGTCGGCCATCACCCGACGATGCCAGGCTCCGGCAAGGCGGCGCAGACCGTCGATGCCACCGGCCGCCTCGAAGACGGTTTGCATGGGTACATGATGACAATCTTCCCGTTTCTGTGCAAGACGATTGTCGACGTTCTGTTCCGAGCTTCGCTCGGATTGGCAGGCGACAGCGCCTACCCTACCAAAGCAGCGCGACATCCTTCTTGAGCTAGAATAGCTTGGGCCGCGCGACTCAAATCAATGCTCTCCACTTACTCTGTTGGGACGATTAGCGGCCTTGCCGCGGTGTTGGGCGTGCTGGCTGCGATGCCGGCCGAGGGACAGATCGTGCAGGAGCCGCCGCCCGAACTCTCTTTTCTTTCGACCATTCTCAAAGTCAGAAAGAACATTCCTTACGAGATGTGGGCGGAAGTGAATTTCCCGCCAAACCGGGACGTCGGGCTTCCGACGCGGCACTACAACCCGCGGCGAATACGATGACGGCGGATAACACGCTGAGGCTCGAGGTCCAGGGCCACACCGACAATGGCAGCGACGATGGGCGCGCCAAGAATCGCCGGGTGGAGATCGCCGATCCCAGATGCTCGCCTAAAGGCAATTAGCGTCGGCATTCGTCTAAGCTCGACCGTGCCTCACGGCTTCGCGTAACTTTTTCGCGGCAGACCAGTATAAGAGGAATGAGAGTATCAGGCGAAGGACAGGAGCGGTCTGCAAACTGTGACCGAACGCACTCCAGAGATGGAGGGCGCCAGTGCTGATCGAGTTGCGGGAGGCGTTGCGGCAACTTCGTAAGACCCTGGGTGTCACGACGACGGCGGTCATTACATTGACGCTGGGAATCGGAGCGACTACGGCTATCTTTACTCTCGTGCACCAGGTGATGCTGAAGTCGCTCCCGGTGACCAGGCCGGACGAATTATGGAGAATCGGCGATAAAGTCCGCTGCTGCAATTGGGGCGGATATAACCAGGGCGATGACGGCGATTTTACCCTGTTCTCCTGGGAGTCATACAAGAACTTCCGAACGCAGACGCCGGAGTTTGTCGACCTGGCGGCACTACAGGCCGGCAATGCGCCGCTGGGTGTCCGTAAGGCGGGATCTCCGTCGGCAGCGGACACTCGGAATGGCGAGTACGTGTCCGGCAATTTCTTCAAGACCCTCGGCATACAGCCTTGGATCGGCCGGCTGATGGCGGATGACGACGACCGTGAGGGCGCGCCGCCGGTCGCCGTGATGAGTTACCGCATCTGGAACGAGAAGTACGGTGCCGACAATTCTGTATTGGGGACCACGTACCAGATCAACGGTCATCCGTTCAGCGTAATCGGCGTGGCGCCGCCGGGATTTTATGGCGCGAAGCTGGCGGGATGGGGCATGCCGGATTTTTGGCTGCCGTTGACCGCGGAACTGTTGATCGATGGAACCACGGCGCGGTTGAAGCGGCCGGACGGCAACTTTCTGGACCTGATCGGAAGGGTTCGTCCGGGCGTGAACCCGAAGTCGCTGGAAGCGAAGTTGAAGGTGGAACTGCATGACTGGCTGGCCAGCCATGTGGGGGATATGCAGCCGGGCGAAAAGGAACTCTGGCGGAACCAGACCCTGCACCTGGTTCCAGGCGGCGCTGGAGTGGCGGTGATGCGGGATCAATATGAGGCCGGACTGCGGCTGCTGCTGATTGCCGCGGGATGCGTGCTTCTGGTGGCTTGCGCAAATCTGGCGAATCTGATGCTCGCGCGGGGCCTGAAGGATCGCGCGCAAATGTGCATACGGGTGGCGCTGGGCGCTTCGCGAGCGCGCCTGGTGCGCAAGGTCCTGGTGGAGTCCTTGCTGTTGGCTGCGATGGGCGGGGTCTTGGGTATCGGAGTCGCCTATGCCGGGACCAGCCTCGTGCTCCGCCTGGCCTTCCATACCGGCGGGCAGATCAACTACATCCCTGTGCAGGCGGCGCCATCGTGGCCGATCCTGCTCTTCGCGCTGGTCGTGTCGGTGCTGACGGGTGTATTCTTCGGGATCGCTCCGGCGTGGATGACTTCGCATACGGACCCGGCGGACGCGTTGCGGGGCACGGGTCGTGCGATTGGCGGCGGGCGCACGTGGGCGCAGAAGGTGCTGGTGATCGCGCAGATCGCCGTGTCGATCATACTGCTGTCGGCAGCCGCACTCCTGGGCCGCAGTTTGCGCAACCTGGAGCACCAGAATTTCGGATTCGAAACGCGGGACCGATATATTGCATGGATCAATCCCATGCTGGGCAATTACAAACCCGAGCAAATGGAGCCGTTGTTTCGCCGGATCAACGATAGCCTGCTCCAGATTCCGGGTATGCGGATGGTGGCTCCCGCTCTCTATGCGCCGATGACGGGCGATAGCTGGAACGATGGGGTTCGCATCGAGGGCAGGCCGGAGCCGCCCGCGAAGGAGGACACCGGCGCGGGATGGGTGCGGGTGATGCCGGGGTTCTTCGAAGCGATCGGCGCGAAGATTCAGTTGGGGCGGCCGATTACCGAACACGACACGAATGCCGGCCGCAAAGTAGCCGTGATCAACCAGGCTTTCGCGAGAAAGTTCTTTAAGGGCGAGAACCCTATCGGTCAGCACTTCGGGCAGGACAAGATCAAGTATTCCGGAACGTACGAGATCATCGGAGTTACGAATGACGTCCGGTACATGACGTGGGGCTACAAGGATCCGGTGCGCCCCATGTTTTGGTTGGCAGAAGCGCAGACCGTGGAGTACGACGACCCGGCGTTCAGGAGCGGTGAGATCTGGTCCCACTATCTCTACAACATCGTGCTTTGGGCACAGGGCAGTCCGTCCGGCATGGAGGAGCGGGTTCGCAAGGCTTTGGCCAGTGTCGATCCGAACCTGGTGCTCTACGGAGTGGACCCCTACTCGAGGGTGGTGAACTCGAATTTCCAGCAGGAAAACATGATCGCGACCCTGACCACGCTCTTCGGCGTGCTTGGACTCGTGCTGGCAGCCATAGGCCTGTATGGCGTGCTGGCGTACATGGTGGAGAGGCGCACGGGCGAAATCGGCGTGCGCATGGCACTGGGCGCGGACCGCAGGAAGGTGGTGTCCATGGTCCTGGGCGGCGCATTCCTGCAGGTAGGCATAGGACTCGCGGTGGGCCTGCCGGCTGCGGTGGGCGCGGGCAAACTGATGAGCCGCCAGTTATTCGGCGTGGAGCCCTGGGATCCGGTGATGCTCGCGCTGGCGGCTCTGCTGCTGGGTCTGGCTGCCCTGGTGGCGTCGGTGATTCCCGCCTGGCGCGCGGCTGGTGTGGACCCGATGGTGGCGCTTCGGACCGAGTAGCCGGAGCTAACGGAAGCAAAGTTGCGCCATCAGGTTGCAACGGCTATGATGGCCACACTTTGCCGCGATCCCAGCATGACCGGGCGTGGCCGCCCGAATGGAGGATCGCGATGCGCATGGCACTGCTTCTGATTGCTGGAACTGCGATGGCAGCTCCGAGTGTCCGGTGGGATCACATCCCGCTGAGTTTCGAACCGAATGCAGGCCAGGCATCGAGGACGGTCCGCTATCTTGCCAGGGGCAGTTCCTATACTTTGTACTTCGGGCCCGGCGAGATGGCGATCGCCGGTCGTAACCAGACACCACTGCGGACGAAGATATCCGGCGCCAACCTTTCCGCTCGCATCACAGGCGAAGCGCCGCAGGCATCCACCAGCAACTATTACATCGGCAGCGACCCGGGGAAGTGGCGTTCCTCGGTTCCGAATTACGGTAAGGTCCGGTACACGGACGTGTATCCAGGCATCGATCTGGTTTACTACGGAAAAGACGGCAATCTGGAATACGACTGGATCGTTTCCCCGGGAGCGGATCCTGGCAGCATCCGGATGAGCTTCGAAGGAACAACTCGGTTACGAATCGACGGTCGGGGCGATCTGGTCATCGGTGGGAGCGACCATGAGTACCGGCATAAGCGCCCTACGGTCTATCAGACGATTGGGGGAAAGCGCGTCGCGGTGGCCGGCAGGTGGGAGTTACATGGCCGCGAAGGCCGCTTCCGCATCGGTAAGTACGACGCCAGTCAAGAACTGGTGATCGATCCGCCGTTGATCTATTCGACCTATCATGGCGGCAGCGGACTCGACTACGGGTACGCCGTCGCAGTGGATTCCGTCGGCAATACGTACGTAACGGGGGGCGCAGGCTCGTCCAATTTTCCAGCTGGTGGCCCGTTGCAAAGCGGCCTGCGGGGTACGGAGGACGTTTTTGTGACTAAGATCAATCCCAGTGGATCGGCGAAGCTCTACTCCACTTATCTGGGCGGAAATGCTGTGGACGAAGGCAGGGGGATCGCGGTGGACGTCCAAGGAAATGCATACATCACGGGAAGCACCGGCTCGCTCGACTTTCCCACGACGAAGAATGCGATTCAAGGAACGCCGGGGGGATCTGGAGACGCGTTCGTGGCGAAGCTGAATGCGAGCGGTTCGGCGCTGGTGTATTCGACCTATCTCGGCGGCAATGGCACGGACACAGGTAACGGCATCGCCATCGATGCCGCGGGAAGCGCGTACGTAGTCGGACTTACTTTCTCGGCCGATTTCCCGACGAAGAGTCCGTTCCAGGCCACGAAGGGCGCGCAGCAAGACGCGTTCGTGACGAAGGTCAATCCGGCCGGCACTGCGTTGGTGTATTCAACTTACCTGGGCGGGAATAACGTGGATGAGGGGAATGGAATCGCGGTGGACGCCACCGGAAATGCATACGTCACCGGATACACAGCGTCCACGAACTTCCCCGTACAGTCGGCTTTTCGCAGCGCTAATGCGGGTGTGGTCGATGCGTTCGTAACGAAAATCAATCCTGCGGGCTCCGCGCTGGTTTACTCCACTTATCTGGGTGGTTCCGCCTTGGACTATGGGACTGCCATCGCGGTGGATTCGTCGGGCAGCGCCTATGTCACAGGCATTGTGACGTCGGAGGACTTTCCTTTGGCAAATCCAATTGACGACACACTCGGCAGCCACGCCGTGGACGACGCGTTCGTGACCAAGTTCAGCGCATCCGGCTCCAGCCTGGTCTATTCGACCTACGTTGGAGGCGGCTCGGCAGACGATCCGTACGCCATCGCGGTGGACCAGGCCGGCAACGCGTATATTACGGGCCGCACGAATTCGAGCGATTTTCCGTTGACCAATCCGATTCAGACGACGCGAACCGCCTTCGATATGTTCGTTACCGAGATCAACGCGGCCGGGTCGGCAAGGCTGTTTTCGACTTTCATCGGCGGCAGTGGGAGCGAATCGGGCCGCGGCATCGCGGTAGACCGGCTGGGGAACATCCACATCGCCGGGGAGGGAACTTCCACGGACTTTCCCGTCACGAGAGCGATGCAAGGGACGAATGGCGGCGGCGCCAGTTCACAAGATGCGCTGGTGCTGCTGCTGGGCACTGCGCCGCCGTCCACGGGGCCGACGATTACGACTGTGAGTGACAATCTGGTTGACGGCAATCCGGTGGCGCCAGGCGGATGGTTTTACGTGAAGGGCTCGGACCTGTGCGACGTGCAGCGGATCTGGGGCGGCGCGGATTTCACGGATGCGACGGCGCTTCCCACCGATTTGAACGGGGTGGAGGTGTGGGTGAATGGCGCGCCAGTGCCGGTCTATTTCGTGAGCCCCGGCCAGGTAAATGCGCAGGCGCCTTCGAACGTCAGCGGTACGATGACGGTGCAGGTTTTCCGTCTCGGTTTGGGCAGTAACATCCTGACGGCGCCGGTCGCACAAATCGAACCCAGCCTCTATTTTTATTCGGTGAACCAGAAGAACTACGCGGCCGCGTTGTTTCAGGACTACTCCCTGATGGGGGATCCAGCGGTGACGCCGGGAACGCACAAGGCGAATCCAGGCGATATCATCCAACTCTACGCGGCGGGCTTGGGACCAGCTCCATCCGGCAATGCTGTGTCCGCGCCGATTCCGATTACTGGAGTCAGCGTGACCGTTGGCGCCTTGAACGCTCCCGTGTTGGCCGCGGCACTGGTTGCTCCGGGCCAATTCCAGGTCAACTTCACGGTTCCGCAAATGCCTGCGGGCGAATACTCCATCACGGTTTCGGCGGGGGGCAAGACGTCGCAAGCCAATGTGTTGTTCGAGGTCGGGCAGTGACGAGGGATTTGGGCTGACACGTCCGGCGTCCTTCATCCGAGACATTGTCTTGTATACAATACAAGAACCATGTCGATGAAATTGGCGAAAGCCTGAAGCGAGCCTGCCCTTCACCCTGACGACGGTGGCCACGTTTAAACTGCCCTGGCGGCTGGCCTTCCTGCCCGATGGGCGCATGCTGGTGACGGAAAAGGTAGGGCCCGTTTGGCTGGTAACGCAGCAGGGAGAGAAGATTCAGGTGGAGAATACGCCCGCCGTCTATTTCTCGGGCCAGAGCGGGATGCACGGCGTCTTTCTCTCGCCCCATTACGCCACCGACCATAGTATCTATCTCACTTACGCCGCGCCGGGTGAATATGGCGGAGGCTTGGCGATGGCGCGGGCCAAGCTGAACGTTACCGCCACCTCGGCTAAGCTCGAGAACTTCGAGGTGCTGTGGCGCCAGATGCCCACGGGCAAAGGCGGACAGGAGGGCGCTCAGATCGCGTTCGCGCCCGACGGCAATTCTCTGTTTCTGGCAGTAGGCGACCGCCAGCGGATGACCCCGGCACAGGATCCGGACGAGCCCGTGGGCAAGATCCTGCACCTGGAAGATACCGCGCTCCTCCGCGGCATCGATGGGATCACCTTTTGCGATGCCACGTTGTATGTGAACAGTGTCTCCATGAACAAGGTCTACCGAATCCCGGTAGATGCGGCGGGTAAGGCGGGGCAACCTGTCGAGATCTCCTTGGATCAGCCCGTGAAAGGGCCGGACGGGATGCGCGCTGCTAAGGGTAAACTGCTGCTTGCCGAGAACGGTAGCGGCAAGATTTCCGTCATTACTGTCACTGGCGATAAGGCCACTGTCACAGTAATCAAGGAAGGACTCAAGACACCGACCGCGGTGGAGCGTTTCGACCGACGCCTTGGCTGGCCTCCCGCGAAAAACTCGACACGAATATCGAATCGTTCGTTGATTCCGGTCTAGTCGATCACTGGACGGCCTTTGCAATACTCCTGACCAGGCTGGCGCGGGGACAGTGCTTCATGCCATCCGTGGAATCCGAATTGCATATCTTCCAAAAAGGGGGGCGACAAGCATGGATCACGTGACGCACGAAATGCGCATGGAAAGCAGCCATCACCCTGAAAACAACGGCCATCCACATCATGATCGGCATGCCGGCCACTCCGTGGCGATGTTCCGGGATAAGTTTTGGTTGAGCTTCGTGTTCACTATTCCCGTCATCCTCTGGTCACCCGATGTCGAACATTGGCTCGGCTACGTGGCGCCTTCCTTTCCCGGCTCGGGATGGATCCCTGCAATTCTCGGCACGGTCGTTTTCGTTTATGGCGGCCTCGTCTTCCTCCGTGGCGCACGTCGCGAACTTTCTGACCGCAAACCGGGGATGATGACGCTGATCAGCCTGGCCATTGTGGTCGCATTCGGAACGTCGCTCGCTGCAACATTCGGCATCTTTGAGATCGACGTTTGGTGGGAACTCGCGTCGCTCATCACGATTATGGTCCTGGGCCACTGGCTGGAAATGCGGGCCATCTCCCAGGCTAGCGGCGCGCTCAGCGCTCTTGCGGCGCTGCTTCCGGACGGGATCGAACGTGTCACTGAGTCCGGAACTGAAACCGTTCCGCGTTCGGAGTTGAAGCCCGGCGATGTTGTTCTGGTCCGTCCGGGCGGTCGTGTTCCCGCGGACGGCGCAGTTATCGAGGGCGCCGCCGACGTGGATGAGTCGATGATCACCGGGGAGTCGAAGCCTGTGGGGAAAAGTCAAGGAGCTACGGTAATCGCAGGAACGGTTGTCGGCGGTGGAAGTCTGCGGGTTCGCGCTACGGCGGTCGGTGAAGGGACCGCTCTCTCAGGCATCATGCGGCTTGTCGCCGCTGCCCAGGCATCCGCATCGCATTCGCAGGCCCTCGCCGACCGCGCGGCCGCAGTTCTTTTTTACGTCGCGATCGCAGCCGGCGCCGCAACGTGCGCGTACTGGTGGCTTGCGGGAGAAAAGGAAAGCGCCCTGATCAGGACAGCGACGGTTCTGATCATTGCCTGCCCACATGCTCTGGGATTGGCGATTCCGCTGGTAATTGCAATTTCGACCTCGCTTGGCGCGCGGCACGGCCTGCTGGTCAAAAACCGACTCGCGCTGGAACAGGTGCGCGAAGTGGATACGGTGATTTTCGACAAAACCGGAACACTCACACGGGGCTCCCCCGCCGTATCGGGTGTAGCGGCGAGCCCTGGCACAGCGGAGGCTGACTTGATCGCATGGGCCGCCGCAGTTGAAGCGAACTCAGAACATCCGCTCGCGAAGGCGATCGTCGCCGACGCGAAACGACGTGGGATGCCCGAAAGGACAGCCACGAGATTCGAGGCTCGGCCCGGCCGGGGAGCAACGGCTGTGGTGGACGGCAGGCCGGTTTCTGTCGGTGGACCACGCCTGTTGGCCGAGGCAAACCTGGAAGCGTTGCCAGCAGTCCTGGAGGCCGCAAGCACCTGGGCCGCAGATGGCAAAACCGTTCTTTACGTAGTTGCGGATAGCCAGGTGCTTGGCGCTTTCGCCGTCGAGGATCAAATTCGGCCGGAGTCGAAGGAAGCTGTTGCGGAACTTCATCGAGCCGGAATACGGGTTGCTATGATAACCGGCGATTCGAAAACAGTTGCCGATTCTGTGGCCCGTCGTATTGGGATCGATGATGTTGCAGCGGAGGTCTTGCCGGCTGACAAGGCGTCCGCGGTAACGAATTTTCAGCGAGGGGGCAAAAAAGTTGCAATGGTCGGCGACGGTGTTAATGACGCGCCGGCTCTAGCTACGGCAGATGTTGGAATAGCGATTGGCGCTGGAACCGATGTGGCGATCGAGTCGGCGGGAATGGTGCTGGTACGTAGCGATCCGCGCGACGTTGTTGGAGCGATCAAGCTCTCTCGATCGACTTATCGAAAAATGGTCCAGAACCTGGTGTGGGCGACGGCCTACAATCTGATCGCGATTCCAGTTGCTGCAGGCGTTTTCGTTAAGTGGGGACTGAGCCTACCTATGAGCGTTGGCGCGATAGCGATGAGTCTCTCGACAATCATCGTTGCAGTGAACGCCCAATTGCTTCGACGAGTAAAGCTGTAGCGTGTGCTATGAAGAACGAGGGGAAGGATGATGTAGCCAGGTGCGGCGCCGCGGACTGCAAAGCAGACTTTGACATTCAGCGGCGTCTTTCTGCTATTGCAACGTAGGACCGGTCAATGGCTGCGACTGTCGGCGTGCCGCAGTTTCCCATCGCCAGCCTGAGTTCGCCTTGAAGAATTTCGAGCACGCGTTCGACGCCCGCTTGCCCGAACGCTCCCAATCCCCAGAGGAACGGGCGGCCGATTCCAACTGCCCTGGCTCCGAGCGCGAGCGCCTTGAAGACGTCTGTTCCGCGCCGGACACCGCCGTCCAAAAACACCGGAACTCGGCCGCGCACCTCTATCACAATTTCGGGTAGAGCCTCGATCGTGGATCGTCCTGTTTCTATAGACCGGCCTCCGTGATTGGAGACCAAGATCCCGTCCATGCCATGTTCCACCGCGAGGCGCGCATCCTCGCGAGTATCGATGCCCTTGATCAAGAGCTTCAGCGGCGTCGCTTTTCGTAACCTGTCGACAAATTCCCAGGTCATGCCCGGATTGTGTATGGCGACACCGGTCATGTCGATCCCGTCGTACATCTTCCGTCTCTTGACCGTCGGACCTAGTCCGTCGGTATGGCAGGCTTGGCACGGGCGCAGGTCTTTCGGGAGGGCGCGCAGGAAGGTTTCACTGTTTCGACCCGCGTTGTTGTCGACGGTGAGGGCGATCACCGGACAACCCGCCGCCTCCACGCGCCGCACCAGTTTTTCGCATGCCTGCCACGCGCTGGGAGCGTAGAGTTGGTACCACACGGGCCTGCCGTGCGCGGAGTTCACATCCTCCACTCCGGAGGACGTGGAAGTGGAAAGCATCTGCAGGGTTCCTCGCGCTTTGGTGGCGCGCGCTACCGCTAACTCGCCATCCGGATCCAGAAATTTCTCGCCGGAGGCAGGGCACGTGAATATGGGGCTGTTGTACACTGCGCCGAACAAGTCGGTCCGCATATCGACCTTGCCGGCGTCGCGAAGCCGACGCGGTAGTAACTGAACATGCTGGAACCCTTCGCGGTTGGCGCGGACCGTAGCGTCGTCGTCCACTCCGCCGGCGAGAAACGCCCAGTGGACCGGAGCGACCTTGCGCCGCGAGACCTCCTCAAAATCCATCACGCTGAGAGCCTCTTTCGGATCGGCGAGGGCCTCAGCGATCTCCGGCGCGCTCTCCGCGTATGCGCGGATTCCGCCAAGCGCGACGATGTAGGGGCTCCCGGCCAGATACTTCAGAAAGGTCCGGCGGTTTTGGCTAGAACATGCGGGACTCCTCATGACGTCTACTTTCGTTGTGCGGCAAGTTCCCTTGCGAGGGCCTGATCCTCGCCATAAATATCCGGGTAGAAGTGCACCTCGCCGTTGCTCATGACTACAGCGGTGGCGTACATCAGCACGACTTGAATCGGGCGCTTGACCTTGACAGCAATCGATTCCTTCCCTCGCATCGCTTCCATCACGCGATCTTGCGACCAGCCGGATTGCCCGCGGAGAACCCAGGCTGCCATTTCTTCCGGCTTTTCCAAGCGAATACAGCCGTGGCTGAGATCGCGGCGCGTCCGATTGAAGAGCCCGGGCGCGGACGTGTCGTGCATATAGACGCCGTATTCGTTGGGGAACACAAACTTCACCAACCCTAACGTGTTCTTCGGGCCCGGTTTTTGCCGCAACTGAAGTTCTCCCGTGCGCAATTCCGAGAGGACGTCGTCGGACACCTTTCCGGCCCGGGCCACTTCACCCTGTGGGTTGACTATCTCGAAGCGGTTCGCCGAGACCCACGAACGATCTCGCTTGATTTCCGGCACCAGTTCGCTGCGTTGGATGCTGGCCGGCACGTTCCAATAGGGGAGGAAGATCACGGTTTCGAGATGCGAACGCAAAATGGGGCTCTTGCGATCGGGAGCCTCGCCGACAACCACCTTCATTTCAAGTTGCGGATCGTGTTCCGCGCCGTTGCTCCCACCGAAGGCGCGCAGGCGAAATTCCGGCAGGTTCAAGACGATCGCCGGGCGAGACGGATCGTACGGACGGCGCCGCCAGCGCTCCAAGGCCAGTTCCAGTTGACGAACCCGGGCGCTGAGCGGTGTGTTCAGTTGCTCCAGCGTGGCTGGGCCGATGCGGCCGTCCGACTCGAGCCCGTGGCGCGATTGAAACCTCTTTACAGCTGCTACCAGTTCGTCGTCATACACCTCCGAATCGTCGGGAACCGCCCCGGCGGAGAGATCGCCCACCAGCATGAGCAGGCGAATCAGACGAGGTGTATCGGCGTAGTGGGCGCCCGGTTCCACGGGTTCCCCGATGTCCGGTAGTTGTGCTCCATCGTCCTGCGCAGCCAGGACCCGATATTGCTCCAGCGCACGCGACGTCCTTTCATATTCGTCCATCGGGACCGTAAGGGGCCGGTTGCGCGCCTGCCCCGGCCGAAATACGGTGAGCGCAAGTATGAGCAGAATCAGAGTCGCGAGGAGGGTCTTCGAGTTCGTGATCAAAAGCGTCACCACGAATTACGATGCTCCGGAAAACGCGGGCGGCTTCAATTAGGGGGTGTCAGCACGATTGCGGGCGTCACTCGTATCGCAAGGCCGTCATAGGATCTACGCGCAGGGCCCGTACGCAGGGCGTGAGCATTGCCAGTAGGGCAACTGCGCCGAGCACCCCAGTCATAGCTATGAAGGCTGTGGAATCCAGCGCGCTCATTCCTGGAACGAGAAACAGAGCGAGGGGCTGCACGGCAATAAAAGAGAGAGCCAGGCCCGCGATCACACCGCTTCCCACCAGGATCAGGCTGTACCTGCCGATCAGTCGCAAAACGTCGGCAGGGGTTGCGCCCAGTGCCACACGAAGACCGATCTCGCGAGAGCGGCGTGAGACCGAGTACAAAAGCGCTCCGTACAGCCCGATGGCTGCGAGCATGAGACCGAGTATTCCCATGGCTCCGAGGATGGCCGCCCCAGCGCGGCTTGGCAGCAACGCCAACCCAAGGGCGCTGCTCATGGGTTTGGTTTCAATCGCCGCCGTGGAATCGAGACCGGCGAGGAGCCTGGTAATGGTCTTGACATATCCCGCCGGCGAACCCGCGGTGCGAATCAGAAAGTGCAGGTTGATTGGCTCGGCGCCGGCAAAATACGGCTCGTACACAGCGTGGCGCTGCTTCTCGCTTAGTGTGAAATACTTGCTGTCTTTGGCAATCCCCACCACGCGTTTTGGTTTCTCGTTCGAAAGATCAAGCGTAACAGTGTGGCCCACGGGATCCGTGTCGCCGAAGACAGCACGCGCGAAACTCTCGCTGACAATGACCTCCGTCGTCGCGCCTTTTCCGTCGTCAGAGGTGAACTCGCGGCCGCGCAGGATCGGAATGCCGATAGTGCGAAAGTAATCGGGGCCGACGTTGTTGCATTGGTACTCGACGTGTATCTCGCGAGTGGACATGTCGGTTCGAATACTCGTTCCAATCACGCAGTTGTCATTTAACGGAACGCGCCGCGTGATGGCCGCCGATTCCACGCCGGGTAGAGCCCGCAACTGCTCCAGCGTAGAGCGCACCAGGTTCACCTGCCTGGTCTGGTGGCCGTCTTTATACTCGTCCGGCACCAGTCGCATATAAGCCCAAACGGTGTGGTGGACATCGAAGCCCGGGTCCATCGTGGTGGCCCGAAGCAGGTTGTGCACGAACAAAAATGCGGTCACCAACAACACGATGGAAACGGCGAGTTGGCCGGCAACTAAAAAGCTGCGTAGATTCCAGGCGCCCCGGGGCTGGCGCTCATCCTGCTTCAGCGCGTGGTTCACATCCTTGCCAACCGCCTTCAGCGCGGGAAGCAGGCCGCAAAGCAGCGCGCTGACGAGGACGGCACACACGGAGTACGACAACAGGCGCCAGTCGGGCAGAATGACAAAGTGGATGGGAATCGGCACCGGCAGAGTGAGCTTGCCCATCAATGTCGAGCACGCGATGTCGATGGCCAGTCCGGCGACGGAACCAAGAATGGAGAGCAGGAGGCTTTCGGCCAATAAATGCCGGACAATCCGTCTACGGCTTGCCCCCAACGACAGACGGATGGCGAGTTCATGCGAGCGGGTGGAGGCGCGCGCCAACAAGAGACTGGCCACGTTGGTGCAAGCGATCAACAGCACCAATCCAACGACGATCATGAGCATCGCGAAGAAAGCCGTTACCGCGCCGGGCAGCATTTGGTTCAGGACGTCGAAACCGGTTACACCCGTGACCCGAACCTGCGTTGCTCGCTTCTGTCCCTCCTTCGGATGCACACGGTCAAGCTGCGCAAAGACACTTTGCACGCGGGCCCGCGCAATCGGAAGAGTCATACCTTGGGGCAGGCGCGCGTAGAACTGCACGTACTCCTCATCATGCGCGGCGGGTAGGTAGACATCGGGCGAGATGCTGAAACCAACTATCGAACGATGGTTGGCCGGGAGCACGCCTGCGACGGCGTAGATGCGGCCATCCAAAATCAGTTTTCGGCCCACAATGGCGGGATCCCCGTTGAAGGCGCCCCGCCACACCCGCTCAGAGATCACCACTGTATTGGCTTCGTCGGATGCGATTCCGCGGCCCAGGAGGAACGGAATGCCCAACGTGGTGAAGAAGTCGTTGGTGAGTACCGCTGAATAGAAACGGCTGGTTCGTTCGCCCTCGCGCCAGTTCACCTCGCGCTCGACATCGATGCCTGCCATGCCATCGAAGATGTGGGCGTCTCGAAGGAATTTGTAGTCACCGAGCGGCGAGGCGCTGTTTCCGCCTTCCCAAATGGCAATCAAAGATGCGCTATCGCGACAGGACGGTTGGCTGAAGAGAAAACTGCTGGTAATGCTGAAGATCGTAATGTTGGCGCCGATACCGAGCGCGAGACAAAACACCGCCGTCAGGGCAAAACCCGGATTGCGGCGAAAGGCGCGGCCGGCGTAGAGCAGATCGGAGACTAGCTCTTCCAGCCACTGCATTTGCCATGCGCAGGAGGTGTCTTCGGCCGCCTTCAGGCGGGAGCCGAATTCGCGCCGCGCCACAGCGAGCGCCTGGGAGCGCGCCATGCCGCTCTGCTCGAGTTCCGCCGCGCGCTCTTCCATATGACACTGCATCTCATCGGCGAGGTCGGACCAGAAACGCGAGCGGCCGGCCAGCCAGGTTAAGCGAAGCCAAAGTCCCTTCAGAAATTGCATAAAGCGTCCTTAGTTACGCCGACTTCATTACCATCTGGATGGCCGTTACCAGCTTGTCGAATTCACTAGCTTCGGCCGCGAGCTGCTTCCTGCCGGCCTTGGTGAGTTCGTAGAACCGCGCCTTGCGATTGGTTTCGGAAATTCCCCACTCGGCGCGTAGCCAGCCTTTGAGCAGCATACGGTTCAAGGCGGGATACAACGAACCCTCCTCCACGTCCAGCACATTGGCAGAGCACTGCTTGATGCGCCGCGCAATGGCGTATCCGTGCAGCGGGCCGGCAGACAGAGATCGCAGGATCAGCATGTAAAGCGTGCCGGGCAAGAGTGGGGGTGAATCGTCTGCCATTACAATGCTCCCTAGTCCAGACTATAGGTAGCACGGACAGGGGAGGAAGTCAACGGCGGCGTGGTTCGACCGGGCGTCAAATTATGTTGATGCGTCCGCCTGCTGGGCATCCTGCTTCTGTGCGATGGCGGGGCGCAGGTTGGTGAGTGTCTTTAGCGCATTGAACCAAAAGGGCGCCCCAAGACTGAGCAATCCAGCGGTCGCAAGGACGCCGATCAATCCACGCCAAGTCCAAGTCCGCGTCCACGGCCATTCAAAATCCAACATGCCGAATCCGGTCTCCGCAGTTAGCGCGGCGAGCGTATTCGCCTCGGTAAAGGACTTCTGGATCGCGTCCCGCGAGGCCGTAACCGCCAGGGTGTTGAAGCGCTTCAGGACGTCGGCACGCTGCGCCTCGGCTACATTCTGGTCAACCCACATGGCAGCCTCATCGGGCGTATTAAAGGCCGGCGGAACCGGCTGGCCCGGGTTCGCGCCAGCCTCTTTCAGTGCCTGCTGCAGAGACGCGCTATACCTCGCGCCGAGCGAGCTTTTCGAATCGAGAACCTCCGAAGCGGACTTCATGACCTGGTCCGCCGCTGCGACCAGTGAGTTTCGAAGCGTGCTGTTGCTGTACAGTTCGCTGACCAGGCTCATGGTGTTGAGCCCGAGTCCGAAAGCAAAGAAGAAAGCAAAGACCACCGTCCAGATGCGCATGTACATGGTGAATTTTTGCGAGACGCGGTCCATCATGGAACTGAACCAGGCCTGCAGCCTCTCGGCCGCATCCTCTGCTTTTTCGACGGCTTTCTCGGCGTTGTCCGTCAGCGTTTTTTCGGCGTCAGTAATTGTTTTCGCCACCCCTGGCTGGCCAGCCGCGGTTGCAGCGGCGGAAACCACCTGCGTGATACCGAGCAGTTTCCGGACGTCCGCAGCTACTTCCTGGTGATCCTTAGAGAGCGAATTGGTGGACAGGTGCCTCAGTATCGCGGTGAGCTCGTTGGGGCGGATTGCGGTTGCGAGTTGGAACCGGCGGAACAACTTCCCGAGCGGTGGAAATTTCCCAAGCTGCTGAGCGAATTTGTTGTCGGAAAACCACGAGTCGGAAACCAGGCAATGCGTCAATACGGCTTCGGCCACCTTATCGGCATCCGCGGTGAGGTTCGGAAGCTGCTTGGGGTCGATATTCGCGAACAGGGTCCTGAGTCCCCATCGGAGATTGCTTCCGCGATGATTGATCATGGCAGAGGCCACTTGGGTGAGGATGGTAATCAGTAAGCTGATTACGAGCATGATCACTGCAAATCCGATCAAAACGTCGAGATAGCCAAGCATGGTTCACTTAAGCTACTCCTGTCGGGACGGGGAATCAAGTGGATGTGCTGAAGGATGCGCTGCGGTGATTTTTTCAGCAGCCGCCCAACGTTTCCCGCAGCCGCGGCGTCAAAGGGCGTAAGGAGGGCTGTGCCTTGTTCTGGGAACAACTAGCTCGGGATATCCGGTATGCCGGACGGATGATGGCGGCGAATCCTTTGTTTTCGGCGATGGCGACGCTCTCGCTGGCGCTGGGAATCGGCGCGAACACCGCGATTTACAGCTTCATGGACGCGATCCTGATGCGCGCCCTGCCGGTGCAGCAGCCGGAATCTCTGGCGCTGATTCAATGGCACGCCAAAGGCCGCCGGCCTCCGGTGATCCACAGCTCCAGCGGCAGCTCCTGGAACGATCCCCACACCGGACTCACCAGCGGCAATATGCCGTACGGATTCTTCGAGCAGGTGCGCGATTCCGTCAAGGGCGGCGACAGCAGCAGCCCGGTGCTGGCTTCGGTCTTCGGTTACTCCGCCGCCGGCCGCATGAATCTGCAAATCGCGGGCCAGGCCGATACCGGGTCGGCGCTCTATGTCTCGGGCGGCTTCTTCAACGGCCTGGGCGTTCCTCCCGTCGCGGGCCGGTTGATCGATTTGAGCGACGACCAGGTGGGCGCGCCCTCGGTTGCGACGGTCAGCTACAGTTACGCGCAGCGCCGGTTCGGCGACGCCGCCAAGGCCGTGGGCCAGGCGGTGCTGGTCAACGACAATCCATTCACCATTGTGGGCGTGACGCCTGCCGAGTTCTTCGGGGTGAATCCACAGGAGCAGGAAGATATCTACCTGCCGGTCCACACGAGCCTCTTGCTGGAGGTGTTCGGCGACCCCAAGGCGAAGTATACCGAGGGCACGTTTTATTGGATTCAGATGATGGAGCGGCTACGTCCCGGAGTCACGCGCGAGCGGGCGCAAGCGGCTCTGGCGCCGATGTTCCAGCACTTTGTGGAAAGCACCACGACCAGTGAAAAGGAGCGCACCGACATGCCGATACTGCTCCTGAAAGAGGGCGCGGGCGGTATGGAGGCACTGCGGCGCCAATACTCGCAGCCGCTCTACATATTGATGACGCTGGTGGCACTGATCCTGGCGATTGCGTGCGCCAATATCGCGAACCTGCTGCTGGCACGGGCCACGGTGCGGCGGCGCGAAATGGCGCTGCGGCTGAGCCTGGGCGCCGGGCGTGCACGGGTGGTGCGGCAACTGCTGACTGAATCGGTGGTGCTGGCACTGACGGGAGGGGTGCTGGGAATCGCGATTGCCAAATGGGGCATCCGCGCGCTCACGGTGCTGCTGGCCAACGGGCGCGAGAATTTCACGATGCATGCCGAACTGAACTGGCATGTGCTAGCACTGACGCTGGGGCTCTCGATTTTGACCGGAACCCTGTTCGGACTGGCGCCGGCACTCGAATCGCTGCGCGTGGATTTAATCTCGTCGCTCAAACAGACGCGCGCCGGGGAGCGGAAGGTGAGAATCCATCGACGGCTGCGATTGAGCCTGAGCCAGGTGCTGGCAGTAACGCAAATCGCGGTGTCTCTGCTGCTCTTGGTGGCGGCAGGACTGTTCGTGCGCACACTGACGAATCTGAATTCGGTATCGGTGGGGTTCGACCGCGAGCATGTGCTGCTGGTGAGTGTGAATGCGCGGCAGGCGGGGTATAAGGACGAGGCGTTGATGCGCTTCTACGACGATCTGCAGGAGCGTTTCCGCGGCATCCCCGGAGTGCGGGCCGTGAGCCTCTCGCAGTATGCGCTGGTGTCGAACTCCACGAGTTCGACGAATGGCCGCATTCCGGGAATGACCGACAAAATCGACGACATGTACATAATGGCTGTCGGACCGGACTTCTTCGGCACTATGCGAATTCCGGTCCTGCTGGGGCGCGATTTCGATGAACGCGACAACGGGTCCGCGCAGCGAGTGGCGGTGGTGAACGAGGTTCTGGCGAAGGCTCACTTCGGAACTACCAATCCCCTGGGACGCCACATCATTGTGGGCGGGGGCCGCAATGCTCAGGAATTCGAGATTGTGGGGGTGTCCAAAGCGGCGCGCTACGATTCGGTGAAGAGTGAAATTCCGGAGACCGTTTATATGCCGTACAGCCAGAATCCGCGGCTGTCGGTGCGCGACATGGTTTACGAGTTGCGCGCGGCGGGCGACCCGATGGCGCTGGCCGGCGCGGCGCGGCGGATGGTTCACGATGCCGATGCGCGCATTCCGGTATTGAATTTGAAGACCCAGGCGCAACAGATCGATCAGACCATCGGGCAGGAGCGCACGTTCGCGATGCTGTGCACGTGCTTTGCGGTGCTGGCGGTGGGGATCGCATTCGTGGGGCTTTACGGGATGATGGCGTACAGCGTGGCGCGGCGGACCAACGAGATCGGTATCCGCATGGCGCTGGGGGCGGAACGCGGCCGGTTGATGTGGATGGTGGTGCGAGAGGTGATGGCGATGGCGGTGTTGGGGCTCGCAATCGGACTGCCGGCGGCGATGGCGACTACGAAGTTTGTGGGGGCGTACCTGTTCCGGATGAAGCCGAACGATCCGGCGGCTTTGGGAGCAGCGGCGGTGATGCTGATCGCAGCGGCTTTGCTGGCGGGGTACGGTCCAGCACGGCGGGCATCGCGCGTGGATCCGTGGATTGCTTTGCGGGACGAGTAGGATTAGTCTTCGCCGGCATGGCAGAGCTGAAAACTCACGGTGGGGATAGCGGCTAGCAGGGTTCTGGTGTACGAGTGAGTCGGGTTGGCGAAGAGGCGCTCGGGGGTGTTCGATTCCACGATCTGGCCTTGGCGCAGAATGGCGATGCGGTGGCAGAAGGAGGCCACCGATAACAGGTCGTGGGAGATGTAGAGGATGCTCATGCCGAGTTGCCGGCTGAGGCCCGAGAGCAGCTTGAGGATTTCCGCTTGCGTCACGGCGTCGAGAGCGCTGGTGGGCTCGTCGGCGATCAGGAGCGAGGGGCGATGCAGAATCGCCATCGCGATCAACACGCGTTGCGCTTGCCCCACGCTGAGTTGACGGGGGTAGCGATTCAGGAATTCCTCATCGCCCGGAAGGTTGACCATTTCCATCAGGTCGCTTACTTCGCCGATGGGCAGAGTGGCTTTGCTATGGGCGGTCCAACATTCGCGGATCTGCGCTCCGATCCGCATGGAAGGGTTCAACGATGCCAGAGGGCTCTGCAGCACCAGGGCGATCTCTTTGCCGCGGATCTGGCGCATCGCGCCTTTCGGTAGGGCCATCAGATCGCGGCCCTGAAACCAGACTTCGCCGCGAGACGCGCCGCCGCGATATTCCAGCAGGCACAGGATCGCCATGGCGACTGTGCTCTTGCCCGAGCCGCTCTCGCCGACCAGACCAACCACCTCGCCCGGCGCGATGTCCAACTCGAAGTCGCGCAGGACGTCCTGACCGCCGGAATATGCAGCGGAGAGACGGGCAGCGAGAAGAGGAGATCTCACCGCGCCACCGCCTTGGTGACCGGCGTCACTTGCAGCGTTTCGATATTCCAGAAGGCTTGCGGCTGAATGGCTGCCGGCGCTACGTTGTGCAACTGCTTGGAAAAGGCCATCAGCGAATTCTTGTTTACCAGATAGAGGAACGGGGTTTCCTCCCACACGATCTGCTGGACGCGGTCGAAAATCTGCTTGCGCTTTTCGGGGCGCGGTTCGGCGGCCTGCGCACGCATGAGCCTATCGATCTCGGCTTCCCATTGCGTGGCCGGGCTCTTCTGATTGGGATTCCACTGGTGGTCGCTCGACGAACTCAGCCACACGTTCATCTGCGCGCTCGGGTCCAGGTCGAGATTGGTGAGGGCCAGCAGGCACGCTTCGTATTGCATGCTCTTCGTCATGCGCTCGATCAGCGAAGGGAAGTCGAGCGTCACCACGTTGAGGCGGATACCGATGGATTGCAGATCCTGCTGGATCATGGCCGCCATCTTCTCGCGAGTGCGATTACCTGCGTTGGTCATGAGCGAGAACTCGACGGCGTGACCTTCACGATCGTAAAGCTGACCGCCGCGGCGCGTGAAGCCTATCTGCTGCAGACGGCTCAACGACGCTTGCGGATCGAAGGCATGCGGCTTGAGCGCGCTATTCACCCAATAGCGGTTGGCCGGCGAGATCATTCCCGGCGCCGGCTGCGCGTGTCCTTTGTAGATCACCTGGCAGAGGTCGGCGCGATTGATGGCTTCCGACACGGCGCGACGGAATTCGCGGGAAGTGAACCATGCCTTCTTATACGCCGCGATGGGAGCCGTGGGCGCCTGGTTGAACCACATCATTTCCGATTCCAGGGACGCGCCCGCGTCCTGCACCGCAGCCGACGATTGATGCGAGAGCTGCTCGAACACCTCGGGATCCACCGAATTGATCAGGTCCACTTCGCCGCGACGGAAACGGATCAACTCCATGTCGCGGTTCTGCTGGATCTGTAAGTGAATCCGGTCGAGATAGGGCAGGCGGCGGCCGGCGGAGTCCTGCTTCCAATAGTTCGGATTGCGGGTCAGCAGCACTTCCACGCCGGCCTTGTAGTCGGCCACGTAGAACGGTCCCAGCACCGCGCTGAGCTTCTTAGGGGAGTTCTTTGAAAGGATAGCCACCTGGTCGAACAGCCGTTCCAGGCCGGACACGGGTGCGCCGAAGGTGATGGCGATGGCGTCGGGGCCGGTCACGACGATTTGCGGAGCGGCGTCGCTGGAGCGGAACGGATCGGCGGTGGCCGAATGCAGCGCCGGATCCATCAGGCGCGTCATGGTGTAGGCGACATCGTCGGCGGTGAATGGTGTGCCATCGGAGAAGCTCACGCCGCGGCGCAAGTGAAAGGTGATGCGGCGGCCCTGCTGGTCCACTTTCCACGATGTGGCGAGCTCGGGCGTGAACTCCTGCGTTTTGCGATTGACGTGCAGCAGCACACCGCCGGTGATGTAGCGAACGGTCTCGGAGTTATCGTCCTCCACACGCTGCGGGTCGAAGGTCTTGGGGTCGGCGCGCAGGCAGAAGCGCAATTCGCCGCCCGATTGCGCGAAGGCCGAGGCCGCGAGAGCGAGAGTTGCGAGAACAATCCGTCGGGTCATGCTTGAGAACCTCCCCAGGGGGTGACTAGCTTGAAACAGAGCAACGTGATGGCGATGGCGGCGGCCGGCGCGAAGGCTTCGGGCCGCAGCAGCAAGGGATTCTGCAATTCGCGCAGCAGGCTTCCCCAGGTGGGAAACGGCTCGCCGGCGCTCAAGCCCAGGAATCCCAGGTTGGCTTCGGAAAGAATAAACACCGGCACAGACGTCCAGAACTGAGCCAGGAGGGTGGGCTTGAGGTTGGGCAGCACGTGGCGCAACAGCACGTGAGTTTCGGTACAGCCTTCGGCGCGCGCCAGCAGCACGAAGTCGGAGTTACGGAAATTGCGGACGCCCGCGCGAACCACACGCGCCGGAGATGCCCATCCCAGCGCGGCCAGCAGCGCGTAGGTCACCGTCAACGAGGCTGCCGGCGAAGCATTCAGCGGCAGCAGCGCTCGCACGGCCAGCAGCAGGAGCAGCCACGGAATAGACAGCATCAGGTCGATGACCCGGACGATGGCACGGTCGCACCATCCACCGATGTAGCCCGCCGCAGCCGCCCACTAGAAATGCCAGCGCCATGGCGCCGCACGATGCGGCAGCCGCCAGGAGCAGAGAGAAGCGAGTGGCGTAGAGAAGGCGAGCCAGCCGGTCGCGTCCCAGATCGTCGGTACCGAGTGGGAAATGCAGGGACGGCGCGGCGCTGGTGGCTTCGCGGTGCTGCTGCGCATACGATTCGCCGGGGACGCAGAGGGACGCGATCAAGATGAGTGCCAGCACGACTCCCGCAATTTTTGCCGGGATGCTCACGCGGGCTCCGGAGTGAGCCAGTCGGAAGCCGCGTTCACTACTTGGGTAAGGATCGCGATGATGAGGGTGAGGGTGACCAGCAGCGGCAGGTCGCGCGCGGTGGCGGCCTTCCAGGCGAGCTGGCCTAGTCCCGGTATGTCGCAGACGGTTTCTACGGGGATGGCCGCGCCGAACGCCATGATGGCGGATACGCCGGCGAGCGCGAGCAATTCGGGGGCGCAGACGGGAAGCGCGTGGCGGAGCAGGATACCGGTTGTGGACACGCCCTTGGCGCGAGCGGTCAGGATGTGCGGACGCTCATAGGCATTCGCCAGCAGATTGCGGACGTTTTCGAAGATTCTGGGAAAGAGCACCAGCGGGATCACGGCCATGATCGGACCGCCCAGGGCGAAGACCAGGATGGCAACGACCGCTGAAGGCATGCACAATGTGCCGGCACTGACGGTTGCGGCGGCGCTCGACAGGATTCGGCTACGCCCGGTCACGGAGACGATGGCGAAGGCCAGAGCGGCCGCCCAGGCCGCGGCGATACCGACCCCCATGAGACGTAAGGTGACGGGAAGCCGGGCGGCGAGCAATTCGGAGATGGGCTGGTTCAAGGAAGGCGACACGCCAAAGTCGCCATGCAGCATGCGGCCGAAGAGGCGCAGAATGTCGTGATTGGCAGCATGCTCGGCGTGGATGGCGGCAATGCTGGCGCTGTCGAGGCGCGGATCGAGAAGGCGCTCGTCGGAATCGAAGCCGGGGCTGTTACGGACCAGCGCCGCGGTCAGCAGGCCGCCGAGGATTGTAGTCAAGATGATTGAGATCAGGTGGGACAGGCCCTTTGGCTTGCCAGATTCTCTTGGCAGGCCAAAGGGCCTGCCCCACCTAAGCTGAGTACCCAAAGTCATTGGATGGTGGCCAACACCGGAGCTTCAATGGCTGGCGGTTCGAGCCTGCGCAGTTTGGCGCCCTGCTTTGCGCGGTACATGCGACGATCGGCTTCTGCCAGCAGTTGTTCGGCATCCGACCCGTCCTGCGGGAAGAACGCTTCGCCGATGCTCATGGTCATGAGGCGCATTCCGGCGGCTTCGCAGCCCGCGTGCGCTCCAATTTCGCGGAGCTGCGAAATGCGCCGCTGCATGTTCTCGCAGTCGCTCGCCGGCAGAATCAGCACAAACTCGTCGCCTCCCATGCGCGCCACGTAGTCGTACTCACGGCAGCTGTCGCGCAGGGCCGAGCCCACGGCTCGGAGCACCTTGTTTCCCATCAGGTGGCCCTGCTGGTCGTTCACAGCTTTGAAGCCGTCCAGATCGCATACCAGAACGGTGAGAGGCTCGCCGGTCCGCTTACACCGCGCCAGTTCGCTATCCAATCGGAGGAATAGCGAGCGCGCGTTAGGCAGATCCGTAAGGTAGTCGGTGGTGGCGCTCGTCTCGGCCTGGCGGTACTTCATGGCGTTGTCCATGGCCAGAGACACTTTCGAACTGATGGCTTGCAGCACGCGCACATGATCGCTGGAGAATGCATCGCGATCGGTTTGGTACAGGGTCATCACTCCCATGGTGCCGTTCAGGCCCACCAGCGGCACGGCGACCGCCGACCGCAGAGTGGTGAACTTCGAAGGATCGTCCAGGTAGCCCGATTCCACGGCGGGGTTGCCGTTCAGCACGGTGCGCCCGGTGTGGGCCACCCAGCCGGAGAGGCCCTGGCCAATGGGAATCTGCAGCGACGAGAGGAAGCGGAAGCTTTCGCCGTTGACATACTCGGGAACCAGTTTGCCCTCGCGGCACACCCACACGGCGATGGCGTCGTACGGCACCAGGCGCTTCATGCGGGTGGCGACCACGGACAGGGTTTCGTCGAGACTCAGAGAACTGCCCAGGTCCTGAGTGAACTCGAACAGCAGTTGCGCTTCCTGCCGCGCCGCGCCGATAGAGTCGAGGAAGTCGTACTCTTTGCCGGTGCGGTCAATGGTTGGCTCGGAGACTTCGAAGCCGGCATCGGGCGCGTCGCCGCGCTCTACCTTCACATCGGTGGAGAGGCGCGCCATGGGTTTGTTCTGGCTGGTGGCTTTCTTTTCCAGCTCTACATATCGTTTCTTGAGGATGGCTACCACATCGGGATCGAAGCTCTTGCCGGCGAGCCTGGCCACTTCTTCCATGGCCTGGTCGAGCGGCAGAGCGCGGCGATACTGGCGGTCTGACGCCAGGGCATCCAGGCAATCCACGGCCGAAAGAATGCGCGCGCCAATCGGAATCTCGGTGGCCTTCAGACCGTCGGGGTAGCCGCTGCCGTCCCACTTCTCGTGGTGCGAGCGCACAATGGGGACCACCGGGTAGGGGAACTCGACGCGCTCCAGAATCTCGGCGCCTACCACCGGATGGATCTTCATCTTTTCGAACTCTTCGGGAGTCAGCTTGCCCGGCTTGGAAATGATGTGCTCGGGCACGGCCAGCTTGCCGATATCGTGCAGCAGGGCGGCTGCGCGAAGCGCTTCCAACTCCTGATGCGGCAGCTTCATTTCGAGCGCGATCTCGACGGCGTAGGTGCGCACGCGGCTCAAATGCTCGTGGGTAGTGTGGTCCTTGGCGTCGATGGCGAGCGCCAGGGCTTCGATGGTCCTGAGGTGCAGGGCGGCCATCTCTTCCACGTGTTTCTTCTCGCCTTCCAGATGCACGAAGTACATGCGATAGGAGCGGTAGATGACGAAAATCACCGGCAGGAGAAGCAGAATGCTCTGGGTGTGGCCGTGCTCGGTGAGCACGCTGAAGACCCACGCGATGGACGCGCCCACCAGGTAGAACGGGAAGGACCAGAAATAGCAGTTGCGCCAGGTGGCGATCACGGACTTGCGTTCGGTGAGCGCGACCACTCCGGCCACGCCGGTAGTGTTGAGCACAAAGTAAGCCAGGGAGCTGAGAATCAGCAATGCCGGCGTGCCTTCGCCGAACTTATGCGCCAGCAGCCAATGGTAGGTAGTATAGGCGCCGAAGGTGGCCACTGCAATGTTCATTACGCTGAACAGCGCCTGCACGCGCCGGATCTCATGCTTAGGCTTCCACAGGCACTGCACCAGGGCGCCCACGCAGCCCATCAGCAGCGTCTGCCCTGCCCCCATGTCCAGGATGCCGATGAGGATGAAGAGGAAGTTCACCGACATGGTGCCGAGGATTCCCGGCAGATTCACTTTGAGCGCCGACGCCACAATGCATACCAGCAGGTAGCACGCAAAGCGCGTGGCATGCTGCATATCCCAATTGGCCAACACGAGGCACAATATGCCCAGGGCCGTAATGGCCCCTATGTAAACTCGCGCCTGCCACGACATCACTTGCTGGTTCTGCATTAGACCACCTCCGCGGTGCTCATGGAATCGCATTCCGCCATGGCATTGCGGCGGGTGTCGGGGCTACCGTAAATCTTGAGTTTGCGAATCAGGGTTCGCTGCGAGATGCCCAGCAAACGCGCGGCGCGGTCCTGACGGCCGCCGGTTTCCGACAGGGCTTCCAGGATGGCCTGCTGCTCCAGGGCGTCGAGGGTTCGGCCTACGATGGCCGCCCTGCCTGAGGGCTCGCCGTTCAGGCCAGTGGGTAGATCGCCAGCACAGATCTCGGGGCCTTCAGCCACCAGAGCGGCCTTTACTACGGCGTTGCGCAATTCGCGGACATTGCCCGGCCAGGTGTGAGACCGCAGCACCTGCATCGCGGTAGGCGAAAGGCGAAGATGCGGCGCCTCTTGATTCAGAAAATATTGCGCCAGGGCTTCAATATCGTCGAGACGGGTGCGCAACGCCGGAACTTCCAGCCGTGCCTGGTCCAGCCGGTGATACAGATCACGGCG
Organism: uncultured Solibacteraceae bacterium; assembly: GCA_963815475.1. Classification (GTDB taxonomy): domain Bacteria; phylum Acidobacteriota; class Terriglobia; order Bryobacterales; family Bryobacteraceae; genus Sulfopaludibacter. Next base: position 1,224,882 of record CAWFHD010000003.1, read on the forward strand.
AAATGCCCCTTTGTCGACGGCCTCGCGCAGATCGACGTTAGTGGCGGCGATGATGCGAACGTCCACCGCGACTTTGCGCGTGCCGCCCAAGCGGTAATATGGTGTGCCGTCGAGCACTCGGAGCAGTTTTACCTGCATCTTGAGATCGAGCTCGCCGATTTCATCGAGGAACAGAGTGCCGCCGCTGGCCACTTCGAACAGTCCCTGTTTCATGGAATCGGCGCCGCTGAAGGCGCCCTTCTCGTATCCGAAGAGTTCGCTTTCCAGTAGATGATCGGGGAGGGCCGCGCAGTTGACGTCAATCCAGGGACGGGAGCATCGCAGGGAGTGATGATGGATGGCACGGGCGACAACTTCCTTGCCGCTACCGGTTTCCCCGGTAATCAGAACGGCGGCGTTGCTCTTGGCGATTCGCTGCACCACACGCATCAACTGGCGCATGGGATTGCTGCTGATTACCGCGGTCATCCCCAGAAACGAGCAGGCACTGCTTTGATTGAGTTCTCCGTGCATCTTCATTCCCTTAAGTGCAAAAAACGATCTGATGCCACTATGCGGCCTGTAGGGAAAACTAACAAGTTTGGGGCTTACTATCTGCGTACTGATTACGTTGACAAAAGTTAGTAAAACGATATTACCGAAAAGCAATCTTGGCAAAAAAATAGGGCCAGGCGCGAATGAATTTCGCCTGGCCCTGTCTAGTTGCTACTGACTATGCCGACCGTCGAATCGTCCCCCAAACCACTGAAGATCTATCGCTATGTAACGTCATCAATTCTCACCTCGTCCGATTGTGCTACCCCAAACCGCGGAACTGCCCCAGACTGCGGAGCTGCCCCAAACCGCGGAGCTACCCCATACTGCAGAGCTGCCCCAGACTGCCGAACTGCCCCAAACCGCGGAGCTACCCCATACCGCTGAACTGCCCCACACCGCCGAAGTCGGCGCGGGCGACAACACTGTTGATCCCCAGACGGCCGATGTAGCGGTAGCCGCGTTAGTCCACCAGGTGGTGTTGAAATTCGGCAACACCAGCGCCAGCCCGAGGAACGGCTGGTACAACACGCTCGGGGAAGCCGACGACGAGTAAGCAGTGTCCTTGTCCTTGAGGGCGCCTTCCACATCCAGGTATCCCGCGCCGACGGTGAATAGATCGTAAGTGCTCAGGTAAGTCGCGCCGGTGGTGGTATCCCGAGCTACGCTGTACGGCGGGAAGTTCTTAGTGGCCGACTTCATCAGACGGGCCTTGATCGTGTCGTTGGTCAGGCCGGGCGTCTGTTGCAGCATCAAAGCCACGGTGCCGGATACCACCGGAGTTGCCATGCTGGTGCCGCTGAGTTGGAAATAGGAGGGCGGAACCACGTTGCCGGGATACATCGCTTCCAGCGTGGAGCCCGGGGCCAGCAGCGAGTCGACCAGGTTACCGGGCGCCACCAGGTCAGGCTTCACCGTCATGTCGATGTAAGTGGGGCCCTTCGAGCTATAGCTGGCAATCTGATCGTCGGCGCGGGTATTGGTGGCCATGGTCTTCATGCAGCCCACGGTGATAACTTTGGGGCTGTTTCCGGGAGACAGGACGGTGGCGTAACCGTTGCGTCCCAGGTTGCCGGCCGCCGCCACCACCACGATGCCGCTCTTCCAGGCAGCTTCCACGGCCTGGCACAGCGGATCGCGCGTGCAGCTTTCGAAAATGGGACGACCGAGCGAAAGGTTGATCACCCGGATGTTGTACTGATTCTTGAGCGCCACTGCCTTTTCGATGGCCGCAATCACGGCGCTGTCGCTGCTCATGCCATTGGCATCGAGCACACGCAGGTCGATGATGTTGGCGCCGGGGGCAATGCCCTTAAAGACGCGCGAAGAGCGAGCCGCGATGGAGGCAGCGCCGTTGCCGGCCGCGATGCCGGCCACATGCGTTCCGTGGCCGAAATCGTCAGGCTGGACACCGCCGACGAAGCTCTGGCGATAGACGATGCGTGATTGCAGATCGGTATGCGGATAGACGCCGCTATCGATGATCGCGATGCCGACGCCTTTACCGTCGAGGCCAGTGTTCCAGGCATAGCTGGCATTGACGGCGGCGGCGGTATAGTCGAGCGTGCCGGCAACGGCGCGGTCGAGCGAGATGTAGGCGACGTTGGATTGGTTCGACACAGCCAGGATGTCCGCCCCGTGCAGGGTGGCCGAGACGGCCGGGATCAGGCTGAAGACGGTGTTGAGCACTCCGCCCAACAGGTTGACGACTCCACCCACCAGGCCGCCGAGCAGGCCGCCGAGCAACCCTCCGCTGCTGGGAGGATTATTGTACTGGACGATGACGTGAGCGGTAGCCGTGGGATTCGCCAGAAAGGGTTGCAGGTCAGGCGAGATCTTGGAGGTGTCCGCGAAGGCGGTGGTGACCGCGAGCAGGAAAAGCCACAGCGTGGCAAAGGGTGCGATTTTCTGTTTGTGTTTTTGGATCGAACTGGGCATGACGGGCTCACCAAAGGCAACTGTGCGGCCAATAACTCAGCTCCCGTAAGCGTTTGAAACAACATGCCCGGCGCGTTGGCTGCCGCTAGCTGAAATGCCAACTTGTCCGAGGGTTTGAGTGACACTCTGTCACTTGCCCCGCTGAGAGATACAAAGCCAATATTTGTTTTGAGTTACTTCGATGTGGAACCTGTCGTGCAATGTCCCGAGATGTGAACGGAATCCCCATGATCGCGGAGTACGCCGAGAGTCTGCACCTGATGGCCACAGAACACACTAAGAGAAGTGACCGGCGGTTCATTGTCAACCAGCCTGCCCTACTCACGGTGCCGGGTGTTGTTGGCGAGGTTTGGCAGGCTCGCATTCGCGATATTTCGCGGCGCGGCATGCAGTTCACCATCGACCGGCCGATGCCGTCTTCGGCCCGCGTTCGCATCACCTGGAGGAATCGCGATATCTCCGGAACCATCCGATATCAGCAGCCGGATGGCCCCGAACACCGCCTGGGTGTGGAGCTTTCGTCGTCGTGGGACACACTGGTAAGCGACGTACTGGCTCACCAAACCGAGGAACTGCAGGAGTCGAACCGAGCACTGCAGCAGGCGCAGGCGGCGCTGCGGAAATCGAACGACGAACTCGGCGCGGCGCTGGAACTGGCGAAGGAAGCCAGCCAGGCGAAGAGCCGTTTCCTGGCCAGTGTCTCGCACGAGTTGCGCACGCCATTGAACGGGATCATCGGCTTCTCGCAACTGCTGCACGACGGCGCGGTGGGACCCGTGAACGACGAACAGAAAGAGTGCCTGAACGATGTTCTCAACTGTTCCGAGCACCTGCTAACGCTGATCAATCATGTTCTGGACATCACTAAGATCGAAGCCGGCAAGATGGACTTCGAGTACGAGACGGTCTTGCTGGGCGACCTGGCGGGCACTGCACTGGACGGCGTGAAGGCTCTGGCCGCCGCCAAGCAGATCTCCGTTTCGTTGCACGTGGACGATCGGATGTTACCGGTGGAGGCAGATCCTTCGCGGCTCCGCCAGGTGATTTTCAACTACCTCTCCAACGCCTTGAAGTTCACGCCGAAAGGCGGACGCGTGGCGCTGGATGTGAGGCTCGAGGCGGGCGGGGGCTATCGCATTACGGTAGAAGACACGGGCATCGGAATCAGCCGCGCCGATTTGCCACGCCTCTTCACGGAGTTCGGCCAACTGGGAGCGGCCGAAGCGGCGAAGGCCGGAACCGGTCTTGGGCTCGCCATCACGAAACGAATCGTGGAGGCCCAAGGCGGGTCGGTGGGCGCGGACAGTGTGATGGGTCAGGGCAGCCGGTTCTGGGCGGTATTTCCTCAATAGGGAGAAGGAGTCGGAATTCAGGAAACAGGAGTCGACGTAGCCTCCCGGCTTCGCTTCGACTCCTTTTGCTTATCTTATATAGTCGGGTATAGTCGGGCGTGGCAGGATTGCGTCTGACCCGAGAGTTCCCGCAGAAGTCAGAAACTGTAGCCGCGAGGCCGCTTCCAATTCTGACTCCTGAGGGAGTTGCAGAACTCGCAAAGAGCACGTAAAGTGCGAAGCTGTTCATTCACCGCCGAGTCGCGGAGAACGAAGAGAAAGCGCGGAGAACACCAAGCCAAAAACGGCGACCGTGGGCTCGTCTTCCGTCAGGTTCTGAGGGCGCAGAAAACAAAGCAGGTTCGGCAATTCATCACGGACCGCCCGCCGGAATCTCGCAACTCCCTCTCCTGACTCCTTTTTCAGCAACTCGATAGCTGATTGCTGACGGCTTCTTCGAAGGTTTCCACTCGATTGCGGCCGTTTCGTTTGGCGGCGTAGAGGGCACTGTCGGCCTCGCGCAGGAGACGATTGGCGTCGCTGCTTTCGGAGCAGTCGCTCCAGGCCAGGCCGAAGCTGCAGGTGGCTCGATAAGTCAGTTCGCCCACCTGAAATGGCTGGCTGCACACGGCTTCGCGCAGACGCTGCGCCACCATCAGGCTGTCGGTGAAATGGCATGCGGGCACTACGATGAGGAACTCTTCTCCGCCGTACCGGCCAATGGAGTCGTACTTGCGCAGAATGGAGCTCATGCGGCGCGCGGCCTCGCGCAGCACCGCGTCGCCGGCCAGATGGCCGTGGGTGTCGTTGACGTTCTTAAAGTGGTCCAGGTCCGCCATGATCACCGCGATGGAGGTTTCGCCGCGGGCGGCGCGCGCGATTTCGCTGTCCAGAATCTGAATGGCCGCGATGCGGTTCCACAGACCGGTGAGGCTGTCGCGGGTGGCCTGCTCGTAGAGTTGCTCGTGAGCGTGCATCAGGCGCTCCTGCAACTTGATGATGCGGCACCCGGCTTGCAATCGCGCTCGGAATTCCTGCGAGTGAAACGGGCGCGTGATGTAGTCGTCCGCGCCGCCATCCAAACCGGCCACCAGGTCTTCGATGGGACCCTTATCGGTGAGAAGCAACAGGTACGCATAGTTCAGGCGATTGGCAGCGCGCACGCGGCGGCACAGTTCGACGGCATCGAGTCCGCCGATGCGCGTATCCAGAATCGCCATGCGCGGACCTGTTTCGGATTGAAGCAGGTCCCACGCTTCGGTTCCATCGCAGGCCAGCACCACGTCGTAGCCCCAACTGGAGAGCATGCTGTGGAGCACCATTCGGGAGGCCGGACTCGCGTCTGCGATCAGAACTTTGATTGGATGCGTCATGGCGTCAGTACTTTCCTGGCACGTTTCTTTCCAGATGTAACTTCTGAAAGAAAAGGATTTGCAGGATCGCGACTGACACAATGTCACTTCGAGACTGACGACTTGTCAGGGGGAACAACACCGACTCCCTTATAGTTACTCCGTAAGGAGAAATTTAAGGATGGGTTTCCACAGTCGTCGCAATCGGCTGCCTGTGGAAAAGTGTGTTCGCTCAATTGCCAGCGGCGACGGTCGGTGGCAAGGTAGGAGAGCGAGCAGGCATCCCGCGGTTACGAATATCACTCCCTGACACCGCGATGCTATTGACGTAGCGTCGAGAGGTCTACCGTCAGAGCTTCGACCGTGGGATGCACTTGGTTTCCAAAACGAATCCTCAGAAGCCGTCTGGTCCCAGACTCTACTATAAGGCCTTCGCGGAAACAAAGTCCTGCCTCCTCGTGGTAAGCGACGTGATTGAACTAAGGAAAAATGAACAGTGACCAACCTCAAAGAACAGGGCCATTCCTTCGCGGCACACATCGGGCTGGATTGGGCCGACAAGAAACATAATTTGACCATGCAGACCGCCGACGGCAAACGATCGCGCGGCGAGCTGAAGCATACCCCGGAAGCGATTGACGCCTGGGCTGCGGAACTGGCCGAGCGGTTCGGCGGCCGGCCGGTAGCGATTGCGTTGGAGCAGGCGCGTGGCGCGTTGGTCGCCATGCTATCGAAGTATGCGCATCTGCATCTGTTCATCGTGGATCCCAGCCGGTTGAATTATTACCGTAAAAGTGTCTCCCCCTCCGGGGCGAAAAGCGATCCAGTGGATGGCGACCTCATTTTGGATTTTCAACTCAAGCATCCCGAGTTGCTTCGTTGCCTGGCACCGGACACGGTAGAAACGCGCAGTTTGCAATTTCTCACCGAGCAGCGCCGCGAACTGGTCAACTTGCACACCCGCCAGGTGCAGATGATGAAGGGCTGGCTCAAGCAGGTGTTCCCGCAGATCATTGGGTGGTTCGGCGACGTGTCTACGCCTCTGGTCGGCGATCTGCTCAAGCGCTGGCCCACATTAGCCGAACTGAAGACTTCCAGACCTGAAACCCTGCTACGGTTCTTCCATGACCATAACTGCCGGAGCGCGGAGTTGAATCAGCAGCGACTGGGAGCGATCCGCACGGCCGTAACCGCTACCCATGATGCCGCCCTATTGAGGACGGCAAATCTAATGATTCAAACTTCCATTCAGATGCTGGAGTCTCCGCGGATAGCCATCGCGAAGTTCGACTGCGAGATAAAGGCTGTCTACTCGACTCATCCCGACCGCTCCATCCTCGAGTCATTCCCGGGCGCCGGACCGGCATTAGAGCCGCGGTTGATGGCGGCGTTAGGCACAGACCGTGATCGCTTCCGATCCGCGGCCGACATGGCGTGTTGCTTTGGTATCGCCCCGGTCACGGAAGGCAGCGGCAACTCCCGCTGGGTTCATTGGCGTTGGGCGTGTTCGAAATTCGTCCGGCAGACACTCCATGAATGGGCGGCTTGTACGGTGCGAAAGGAGGGTTGGGCTCGCGATCACTACGAGCGGCAGAGGGCCAAAGGCAAGGGCCATCACGCCGCGGTGCGCAGCGTTGCCTACAAATGGATCCGCATTCTCTACCGCTGCTGGAGGGATCGCGTGCCCTATTCGGAACAACACTACCTGGCCGCGCTTCGCACCCACGGGGCCGCCAAAGCCAAGCCAACCACGAACGCCAACGAGCCTCTCGGCCTCCCTACTGTCCAGTGGAAAAACTGTGGAGGCTTTTCCAAACCGGCGAAACTTTCCTCTTGACGGATTAACTCAGAAGACTGACGGTCGCGGCTCGGAAAGATGCCGCGGTGGACGGTCGAAGCACTAGTCGGCGGCTTGTGAGAGCGAGCGCATCGGTTCCCTTGGCTCCGGACGCACCCACTTGATCCAGACCGAGCGCGCTGCGTAGAAGGAGCAGCCAATCGCCACTGCCAGCACGGCGTTGACAGCCAGCACGGCCACAGCGGTGGCCAGGAAGGCAGCAGCGTCTACGCGACTCATCTTGGGCAGCCGCCTCCAGGCGCTCCAATCGAGCAGGCACAAGCCCATCCAGGCTGTGACTCCGGCGATGGCGGGAATGGGAATGTGCGCCACCACGCCTGCGCCCAGCCACAGGATGGCCACCAGAAACACGGCATGAAACAGGTTCGAGAGCCGCGTGGTACCGCCGCAGCGGACCACTGCCAGGCTGCGCGCCGGAATGCCGACGCTCAGGGGCGCCCCGAACATGCCGGCGCAGATATTCGCGATTCCGTAAGCGCCCAACTCCGCATCGGCGTCCGAGGTCTTCAGATGTTTGTGGCGTCCGCGGAAGTGTTCCACCACGCGCGACGTGATGAGGATGTTGACCGAGGATACGAAGGCCAGAGCGAAGCCGGATGGCAGCACGGTGAAGACGTCGGACGGGCTCCACGAGAAACCGATGAAGGGAGGCAGCACTCGCGGAAGATCGCCCACCTCTTTTTCATGCATGCCAAACAGGCGCGCCAGCAGGATGGCCAGCGCCACTCCCAGCAGCGGCGCCGGGATGCGATGGGATACGCGCGCGGCCCCCGTCGCCACCACAATCACGGTGACGCCGAGGATCAGGGGAATTACACGCATCGAATCCAGGTGATTGAAGAACGCTACCAGTTGCCCCATCGCCGTGCTGGCGGAGCGCGAGACAGGCGAGGAGATTCCGAAGATGATATCGAGCTGCGAGACCAGCATCATACCGCCGATGCCGCAGGAAAAACCAGAGACCACGGCATGCGGAACGCGCGTGATGTGCCGTCCGAGGCGCATCACACAAAAGCCCATCATGATGACAGACGCCACGATGGAGACTTTGGCCGCGCCGCCGATTCCCTGCGCCCGGACTGCCGCCGCAATGAAGGGAACCGTGGCGCTGGCCGTTCCGCCGATGAGCACGGGATTACGCCCCATCATCGCGATGATGGGAGCAGTGAGGATGGAAGTGAAGACGCCCAGCACCGGGGGCAACCCCATGAGGGATGCCAGGGCCAGACCGTAAGGCAATGCGATGAGGGCGGCGATGAGGCCGCCCGCACAATCGCCAACCAGTTGAGTCGGGCCGTATCGTTCACCGCGGGGAGTGCCCGTCAGCAAAAAGGCCCGAAAGTTCAAGCCATCACCTTAGTGAAGGCCGTCTTGAACTTTTCCATTTCGTCGGGGAGACCGACGGTGACGCGGACGTGGTTCGGCCAGGCCTTCCAGACACGACCCACGATCACTTTTTCCTTCGCCAGCGCGGCTACAATCTGCCCGCCGGGACGGCCTACGTCCACCATGAAGCAGTTGGAAACGGACGGCACATACTTGAAGTTATTCTTCTCAAAGTAGCCGAACACGTTCTCGCGAACGTCGCCAATCAACTTGCGGCGCTGCGGAATCAGGTACGCGGCTTCGAGGCTGGCGCTGGCGGCGGCCATGCCGGTGATGGGCATCATGGTTTGGCTGTAGCCGCTGATCTTATCCTGCAGGTCGGGACGCGCGAAGGACGCGCCAGCGCGCAAGCCGGCCATGCCGTAGATCTTGGAGAACGTGCGCAGAATGATGACGTCCTTATCGGCGCGCACCATGTCGGTGGTGAACATATCGCCGGCGATGTGGGTGTACGCTTCGTCGATCATCACAATCGAGCCCTTGGGCTTGTTTTCCACGAGCCAGTCAAGATCGGCGCGCGGCGTCAACGTGCCGGTGGGGTTGTTGGGATTGCAGACGTAGATCAGTCCGGCATTGGGGCTGGCGGCCACCATCGCCTTCACATCGTGCGCATAGCTCTTGGTGAGCGGCACGTTGATGGTGTCGGCGCCGATGAAGCGCGCGGCGCGCCCGCCGGCTTCGTATCCGGGATCGCCCGTGACGAACGGCTTGCTGGGGGAAGTGAAGGCGAGCACGGCCTGGTGCAGAGGGCCGCTCGATCCGGGATGAATGCGCACATATCCAGCCTTCAACTGTTCCTGGTCCTGCAGGAGCTTCGTCACTTTATCGGCTTCGCCAAAGCGGTAGCGTCCGCCCTGAATCACCATTTTGTGAGCGGCTTCCAGGGCTTCCTTGCAAGGTCCAAGCGGATTCTCGTTGGAGTTGATGAAGACGGAGTCCGGTGGAGCATCCACTCGCGAAAGCTGGGCCAACGCCGGCTCGTTAAAGAACGGCATGGCGGCGGCGCCTGCGCCCATCATGGCAGCGATGCGGCCGAAATTCCGGCGCGAAAAGCCGCGTTTTACAAAGTCACGTCTTTGCTCTTCAGTAAGAACTGTGCTCATGTTTCCCTCTCCAGTCGGACATTTGCCTAGGACCCCCTGTGCTCAAGACCCGGAGCAAACTCGCGCCTTCGGCGACGCGGGACAGATTGATGCAAAGCTATCATGAACGGAGGCCAGATTCAACAGGGGTACGTTCCAAGATACACTCCCAAACTTTTGGGGCTGATCGCGGGGTTAGTACTATCGCCTACATCGTGGCTGAGTTTACGAGTGTATCCGCCCACGTCGAGCTTCCTGTTTTACTGGCTCCCATGTGGGCGGGGAGGGCCTTCAGTTCGGTGATTTCAAGAATTGCGACGGAGCCAGGGCCCGGCGGGTCATCCGCGCTTCCAGCAGGGCGCCCTTGAAATAGTCCACCCGATTGATTCGGACGCCGACAGATGTGTGCCCGGGTCCTTGCGGCGTCAGATGCAACGGCCCAGCTCCCTGCAATACACCATCCACATAGTTACGAAACTCCCGCCCGTCGTACACGGCAACGGCTGTGTGCCAGGCGCCCAGCGAGTGCAATTTGGTGCGGTCGAGAAGCGCCAGCGATTCCGTCCCCGACAAGGCGAAGCTATCGAGCGCCCACTTGTCGCCGATCACGCGGATCTCGAACAGCATGCGCGTTTTGGTGTCGGCCCCCGTCTTCGGATCGCGCTCCTGAAGGTGAAAGAAGCGCTGCTCCGCCGCTCCTCCAACGTCGGGACGGAAAACAACCTCCCAGGTGAAAACTTCTGCGCCCGCCAAGGGGTGCACGTCCAGAACGATGGCGTCATCCACGCCATTGAACTGAATTGCTTTGCCCGCGGGCGTCTCGATGATCCGCGGGTGGCCCAGCACGGTGACGCCATGTCCGCCGATCTGATCCAGACGATCGAAACGCCAGTCGACGCTCTCTTCCTGCGGCGCAGGCGTCAGCGTTCGGGCGACGAAAACTGCGCTGCCCAAGGCAATTATGAGGGCGCGGGACATTGCTTCAAACACGATATCATCAGGACCGGACGTCGAAGGCCACATCTCAAAGTTTCAAGGAGGCCGCGATGCGATACGACTTTCTGATCGACACCTATGAAACGGAGCGCATCAAAGTGATCAGTGCCTGGAGCATGTTCAGGGACGGCGATCTCCCGATGCGCCCTAACGCGACCGACACGCGCGGCCGCAGTTTCCACGAGCATATGGTGCATCAATGTGTCAGCGAGGACATCTGGTTTCGGACGATGCTCGATATAGACGTCGGAGCGGCGCCGCTGCCGAAAGAAGAGGTCCGGCTGGAATTCATGCGGCAGTACGAGGAAGACAGCGGAAAACGCCTGGCCGCGTTGCGGAACAAGGATGAGGCGTGGTGGGAAGGCGAGACGACATTTTTCGACGTGCGACGGTCGCGGGCTTGGGTGATGACACGTCGTATGACCCATACGGCCCATCATCGCGGCCAGCAGTTGGCGCTGCTGCGGATGCTGGGCCGGGAAGAGCACAGCAACTATGGACCGACCGCCGATACGGGCGGCCTGATGCAAAATCACGCCCCGACGATCTACGCGTATCCAAGTCTTCAGGCTCTATTCGAAGGCGAAGCCGCTGGAGGCCGGAAGACTGAGTTGCCTGGCCCTGGCGCCAAGCCGGTTACGGAACGGCCGGATAAACAGCAGTAGCGCGATCGGCGCGAGATCCGGAGATGAGTGACTTCCGCGGGGCGTCGTACCCGCAAGAAGCGACTAACAGGACGCCGCCGAACATCAGTGTGTCCGCAAAATAGTTCAAACCCTCGATATTGGGCTTCGAAATCATGATAGCGAGGTAAAGCGACAGCACCAGCAGGACGACCCACCCGCCGAGTGCGGCGGCCGCCTGTCGCGAGACATTTCTCGCAAACATTGCTCCCCCACCGATGATCAGTAGGATTCCCGTGAGAACCGTCCAGAAATGCGCGAATGGAATCCAAAGGGGCGTCACTTTCACAAGTGGAACCGCGGGCACGCACTCAGGGTGAAGAAAATGCTCAATGCCGTAGAACATGGAGATCAGGGCAATCAAATAGAGCGCACCGATCGCGATGCGATTCTCGCCTGGCGTGCGTTGGCGGGCGCCGCTGGTAACGGCCAGGAGCACCGCGCCTGCGCCGAATGCCGCCTCCCTGCCGGCCAGCGTCCATGCAAAACGATTATGCGGCGCGCCGATGGCGCCCGGGAGATCCATCATTGCCACGAAGCAGAAGAACATAATTCCGAGGAGCGTCGCCGATAATCGGATCGCAACCCGAAAAATGAAGCTGAGGGCGGCAGCGATCAGGGCTATACCAACGAAATAGGTCCAGAAGAGTTTGCCGGGCATCCACACCGGGACGAGTTTCGCTATCGCTTGGGGCGACGTAAGGTGCTCCGCGCCGAAGACGGCGATCGGAACAGCCAGAGAAACACGACCGAGCGGATAAGCCTTGTCGAATCCCTGCGCCGTCCAGAACTCTCGACCTACCGCTACGAATGCGGCAATCAGAAACAGCACCAGTGTGAGATAGGGTCCAAACACCTGCGGCGAGCTCATGGCTATCCGGGTATTGTCCTGCGAGGGTTCGGGGGAATCAATAACCATTTGACGCGATCCGGGCATGACCACTTTTTGTGTAACCTTTTCCGGGCCCGGCGGTATTCCATCCTGACGGTCCCCCGGGCGGCCTTGTGAGCCGCGGTGGGGACGACAAGCTAGGAGGATTCGATGAGATCTGCATTTACGTGCGCGGCGTGGATCGGTGTGGCTATTTTCGCAGGGGGAGAACCTTTACTTGCGCAATTGCGTGACAACACCGAAAAACAACTGACCTGCCAGAACAATGGCTACGATAGCGATGGCGTGCGGCATTGCGAGGTGCGCGAGCAGACGGTACCCGCCATCGGCCGCCTGAACGTGGACGCGAACCGGAACGGCGGGGTCACGGTCAAAGGCTGGCTGCGAAGTGACGTCCTGGTGCGCGCGCGTGTGGAGGCTTCGGGCGAGAACGAAGGCGCCGCGACGAACCTGGCGAGCCGGGTATCCATCGACGGCAGCGGCGGGCAGGTGCGTGCCACCGGGCCAGAGTCAGTAGACAACAACAACGGCAACAACAATTCGTGGTGGAGCGTCAGTTTCGAAATCTTCGTCCCGCAGAATACCGACCTGACCGTAGCGGCGCACAACGGGGGGATCAATATCTCCGATGTGCGCGGCCAAATCCGGTTCGAGGGGCACAACGGCGGCGTGCACTTGAAGCGGCTTGCCGGCGATGTGGTCGGATCGACCGTCAACGGCGGAGTCCAAGCGGAATTGACCGGCACGATCTGGGATGGGCGGCAATTGGACCTCACGACTAAGAATGGCGGAGTGACAGTTACCATGCCGTCGGCTTACTCGGCGCGCATCCAGGCGGAGAGCGAAAGGGGCGGCTTCCAGTCAGACTTCCCAGTCGCCGTGCAAGGCAATTTGAGGCCGCGCCGGCTGGAGTTCAATGTAGGCGCCGGCGGTCCAGTGATTCACGTCGCTACTACAAACGGCCGCGTGAGTTTCACACGGGCGGAATCGCAGTAGTCGGCTGGCTTGGTGGAGCTTCCGTCGGAGTTCAGCGAGCGTTCCGATGCTGCAGTCTCAGCCGGTCCCAGCTGCCATCGGCTAGCCAGCCGCCGTCGACGCGCAACTCCATGCCGTTCACAAATCCGCTCACTTTCGGATCGGCGAGAAAAGCGATTGCCTCCGCAATCTCGGTGGGTCTCGCAAAACGGGCCATAGGCACGCGGTTCTCGATATCGGCATCGCTGTAATACCCACCGGCCTGGTCCGATTCGTCCATCTCGGTCTTGACCCAGCCGGGGCAAACGGCGTTGCAGCGAACGCCCCTGCCTCCCCATTCGGAGGCAAGCGTTCGCGTGAGCCCGATCAGCCCGTGCTTGCTGGCGTTATAGGCAGCGCGGTCGCCAATACCTGCAAGACCGGCCACCGAGGCAACATTCACGATTGCGCCCTCCCCCCGCTGCAGCATCAATTTGCCGAAGGCGCGGCATAAGAGGAACGGTCCGGTGAGGTTCACTTCCAGGACGCGGCGCCACTCAGCCGCGCTGGTATCTTCCGCCGGACGAATAAAACTGACCCCGGCGTTATTGACCAGCACGTCCACTCTTCCGTAGTGCTGCTGCACAGCTTGGGCGATACGATCGACATCACCTTCGTGCGAAACGTCTCCCAGGGCTTCAATGGCCTCTGAACCGAGTTGGCGGACCGCATCCAGGGTGGCTTGCGTGGGCTTGATGTCGTTCAACGCCAAGGCGTATCCCTTGCCGGCAAGCACCTCAGCCGTTCGTCGGCCAATACCTTGGCCTGCGCCGGTGATGACGGCGACGCGAGTTGTGGTTTCCATGCCCTCCAGCTTAGGCGGAAATCCTCCACTCGGCGCAATGCGCTATCTGTAGTTCCGGCAGCGCCTCCGGCGGCGCAGAGCCATCGACGCCAGAACCAGCAGACCGCCGGCTAACAGCAGGGGAGTCGCCGGCTCCGGCAGCGATGCGATGGTCAATTGGTCGGGGGCGGCAGGCGCGCTTCCGTTTGCAACAGCATTGAAAGCAGCGTACGTGCCAGGAGCAGTTGCGCCGAAGAAAAGGCTCTGCCATCCGCCTTCAGGAGCGAAAGCGCTCAAACCGCAGGAAAAAGGCGTGGCGGTCAACGATGCGCCCGCAGTACCGAACTGAAAGCATCCCGTGCCGCCGGCCTGGACGAGAGTTGCCTGGGTGAATGTGAGTCCGCCCACGTGAAACGGGGCGATGGCGAACGGCCCTGTCGTGGTGAGGATGGCAGGTTCGAGGAATGAAAAGGTATACGGGTTTGGACCGTTGTTCGAGAAGGTGTACTGGAAGACTGAAACATCCTGGATGGTTAACTGGTTGGGACCGGCGGGCGCGCTTCCCTGCGCAGCAGCATTGAAGGCAGTATACGTGCCGGGAGCAGTCGCTCCAAAGAAAAGGCTTTGCCATCCGCCTTCGGGAGCGAAGGCGCTCAGACCGCAGGAAAAAGGTGTGGCGGTCAACCCTGCGCCAGCAGTGCCGAACTCAAAACATCCGGTACCACCAGACTGGCTAAGAGCTGCCTGGGTGAATGTGAGGCCGCCCACCTGGAACGGAGGGATTGCGAACGCCCCCGTCGAACTGAGTACGCTCGGTTCCAGGAACGAGAAGATGTACGGATTGGCGCCCGTGTTGGAGAACGTATAGAGAACCGCCGCGTGGCCGAGCGTGGCGCAAGAAGCGACGACCATAGCCGCCCGCAGAATCCGGCGCATGTTCAAGTGGATGCTCATACTCTCTCCCTTTCACGCCATCCAGGGCGTGACGTCAAGAGTACGCAGTTATGCACGACAAGGAAAGGTCCGGATAGGTTACTGCGGTGTATCGATACCTAAGATCGATGTTCAATTCAGACGAGTTATGTGATTCAGTTACGATTGCTGCCGATTCCGTGCTTCGGCTTCCGCCAACCAACCGCGTCGCAGGCCTTCCGGCGGAACGGAGGAGAGGTAAGGCTTGATGTCGAGAATCGCGGTCCCATCGAGCATGTCGATACCACGAACGCGGAGGACTGGCCCTTCGCGGGCGAGCAGTTCGACCACCGTTAACCCGATCGGGTTCGGGCGACGCGGTGACCGGGTGGTGAAGAGGCCGTGCGGCCGATCGTCGCTCGGCGGTGTCACCAGTAGGGTGAATCCTTCGGAGCGATCGAATGCCCAAATGATGAAAAGGTGAGAAAAGCCTTCGATGTCCTTGAGCCCGGGCTCAAATTCTTCCTTTAGCTCAAGAACGCCTTCCGCTCTGTGTGTCGCGCCGAGTCCCTTCGGAATCTCGTGCGTATCCCGATATGGGCTTCTAACGTATCCGATCGGTTGCATGGAGATCGTCATTCCAGCTCCAGTGTACGTCGGCGGACTTCAGGCAGCGCACCTGCCTACGTTATCACCGGTCGGATCGAGACGTCAGCTTGGCGTTCATCAAACGACGCCTAGCTCTGACCCGCGAACTCGTAAGCCTTTGGCAACGGATTCGATGCGTGTGTGCCGCATCGGATAATCGATCAAGGGAGGCAACTACATGGGAGGCAACTACATGAATCTTCCGGACGCGCCGGTTGCACGGGAAGGCTTCTTCGTCACGCACTTCTTCACGGTGAGGGATCAGGAGAAATCGAGAGACTTCTACGTGCGCATTCTTGGCGGGAAAGTGATAAAGCGGGAGAATCCCTGCTATATCAAGCTCGCGAATTCCTGGATCGTTCTCAATTCCGGTGGCGGTCCGACTCCCGATAAGCCCGAGGTCCTCCTCGAAACCCCGCTGAATCTCAACAGGGTGAACAGCTTTCTCAATCTACGTGTCGCGGACATCTGGGCCTGTTACAAAGAATGGCGCGACAAAGGCGCGGTCTTTCTCACTGAGCCTCTCGACAACCATGGATGGGAACTGCGTTGTTACATGCGCGATCCAGACGGCTACGTGATTGAGGTTGGCCAATACTCGCAGATTGCAATTGACCATTTCAAAAAACACGCCTGTTGATTGAGTGTAAATTCTTCACGGCGATGTCCTAAAACAGGCGAACCGCCAGTCTTATCCTTTGGAGATCAGATGAATTTATTCAAAACGACCATCGTTGCGATTGGGTTACATTCCTGCGCCCTATTTGGCGCGGACTTCTTTCCAATGCACGAGGGCAATACGTGGACGTATCGGGAGGCGGCCACCGGGCAGACATTCAACATCCGCGTCGGGCAGCCAGTGGCAATTGCGGGCCACCAATACTATGACCTGATCGGTTACACAGACACGGACCTGCTGGTGAGAATCGAGGAGACGTACGGAACGCTCGTATATTGGGATGAAGCCCGCAATCAGGAGATCCTGCTGACGTCCTTCGAGCAGTTCGAAGGCGGCTATTGGTTGGCGCCCTTCCGGCCGTGCCCGTTGCAGGACGGGCAGGGGCAACTGAAACTCGGCAATCACGACGGCCCCGCCGGGCCGGTCGCCGGCGTTCTGCAGATCCAGTACCGCGCTATTGGATGCGCGGATGTCGGAGCGCTGCAGGAGCAGTATGCGGAACACCTGGGAATGCTGCGACGGGTTGTGTCTACGATCGCCGGCCCGCGCACCTTCGATTTGATCGCAGCGCGCGTCGGCAATATCACGATTGATGCGGCCCCAAGCGCAAGCTTCAGTGTGTCGCTCGGGCCGACGACCGGCGCGGGCCCTGTTCCGGCAACGTTTCGCCTTCGCGTCAATTCGAAATTGCCGCTTACGCTCGCGTTCTCTTCCGGTCAGGAATACGATTTCGCCCTGAAGAGCAGCGGAGGCACGACTCTCTGGAGGTGGTCCGCCAGCGCAACGTTTTTGCAGGCGCTACACCAACGAATTGTGGCGGACGAATGGAGCGCGACTGTCGAGATCCCCTGGCCCACAACTTCGGGGGGAGTTCTCCAACCCGGCGACTACACGGTGGAGGCTGTGGTCACGAACACCAACTCTCTGCCGTTCGCCGCGACAGTTCCGGTGACGATCGCTACGGATTCGACCTCAGGCGGTGGCGCCCTCCCGTAGGGCAAGGCAACCGAACTAACGAAACCAGGATGGATGGCTCGTCACCCCTTACCGCAGCGCTAGTGAGGGCGGCGTAATGTGCACGACGTACTCAAAGCCGAAAACATTGTAACGGGCGCCGGGCTGACCTGCGATTTGTAACCACGAGTAACTGGCTTTCAGCAATTGGCTGCGGCTGAGCCAGACGCCGCCGCCGAGTTCGTACGATTTGAGCGTGGGCGCGTACTCGGAGTCCGAAACGCCCGCGGTGTCCGATACTCTACCGGTCTTCAGATAGCCGACGCGGCCGGCGACAAAATAACGCGGCGTCACCACGGCCTTGGCTTCTCCATATCCCGATGTCAGCGACGGCTGCACCACGAAACCCGGTAAATCGAACTGCAGGCGCTGCCATTCCGCGTTGGCGCTAAAACGGCCGCGCGCCCACTGAGCATCCACGCCGGCGCCGGAAGCGGGGAAATCGCGAACCGAGGTGTGGGCCGGCAGCACTCCAGCAACCCCGCTGTTGAGATAAGGACCGGTGAAGGTAGAGAGGCCCACGCGGAATCCCTGACGGATGGTGTATCCGCCACCGGCGGCCCACTGCGCGTAAGGTCGGAAGACGCCCCAGCCTTGCGGATTGGCGGGAGAGCCGCTGGTCAGTTGGATGCGGGCGTCGAAGTGGCTGAGGGAGGCATCGGCCTCGACGCCAGGCAGACCGTAAAGGGTGACGGGCGTCAGTCCCGGCCCGAATCCGGCGGCGCCCCGCAGGAGCCTCCGACAAAGCCATAGCTCTGGCGGAGCAGATCGGCCGTGCCGCAAACCAGTTGGTCGGCGCGCAGAGGTATCTCCGTGATGTAGCTGAGAGGCTGATCGAGCACGGGATTGTCCGCGTCGTCATAGCGAAGGGGAAACGACCCGAAGGCCGTGGACAATCGACCCGCCTTGAACACCACCGAGACTTTCCCGGGGTGGAAGGCATAGCCCAAAAACGCCTGCGTGACATCGGTGTCCCACTCACGTTCGCTGCTGAAGGCGTCGTAGTAAAAATACGGGCGCATGCGAACCTGCACGGCGGCATAGACGAACCAGTGCGATCCCAGTTTGAGGGCGGGATACAACATGAAACGGAGGCCGGGCGCCACTTGAGAAGCGGAGGGAGTGGCCAACTGGAGGCGCTGGCTATCTAGGACTCCGAAGCTAGCGGTGACCGGAACACTGAGTCCGAAATCGGCTTCCTGCGCGCGAACGGAGAGGGTCAGGCACACCATCGCGGAGGCCAACGCTAAAGTGCGGAGCCACTCGCCTGGCAGATCCAGCGATACTCCCGCCAATGTGCGTGAATCCTTCACAGTCCTTTTTTGTCACCCATCGCGGCGTGGACAACGGCAGCTTAGGCCGACAACAATTCGGCAGGTGCCCCAATCCGGTCTTTTCCCTAAAGCACGATAAGACGCGGACTGTCGGGTGCACAAGATGCCTTTTGTTATGGCGCCGCGTGGATAGTAACGGTAAACCGGCGGTCAAAGCCCGAAGCAGAGAATATTGGGACCGGCGGCCACCGCCACGTACTGCTTGCCGCCCACGCTGAAGGTCATGGGCGACGCTTTCATGCGTACGTTGGTGGGGAACTGCCATAGGTTTTTGCCGTTCCTTTGATCCACCGCGGTGAAGCCGCCGTTGGGGCTGCCGTAGAAGAGCAGGCCGCCGGCAGTCGCCAGAACTCCGGTCCAGGTCTTGGCGCGGGCGGCCCCGGGCTGCGGAACTTCCCAAGCGATTTCGCCGGTTTCGATGTTGAGGGCGCGCAGGAACCGTTGACCGGTTTGATCGGGATAGCCGGTCGGCCTGCCAGTGCACTCTTCGAGCGCCATCATGTAGTAGAGGTGAGTGGTCGGGGAAAACGCGGTGGCATCCCAATTGGCGGCGTCGCTGGGGCAGCCGTGCGGATCGGCAACGACGGGCTTGCCGGCGGAGTCGATGCTCGATGCCCAGTCGACGCGGCGCAGGAACGGTTTGGCGAGCAGCAGTTTGCCGTCGGTCCGATCGAAAACGTAGAAGAAGCCGTTGCGGTCGGCATGCAGCAGCAGCTTGGAAGGCTTGCCGCGGTAGTCTGTGTCCACCAGGACGTTGGGTTCGGTGGCATCGCGATCCTTCACATCGTGCGGCGTGAACTGGTAGTGCCACTTGAGGTCGCCGGTCTTGGGGTCGAGCGCGAGAACGCAGTTGGTGTATAGGTTGTCGCCGGGGCGGTCGCGATCGTCGCTGTCGGGCCACGGATTTCCGGTGGCCCAGTAGAGGGTATCGGTGGACGAGTCGTACGAGCCGGTGAGCCAGGTGGAACCGCCGCCCAGGAGTGGTTCCTTGCCTTGCCAGGTTTCGATGCCGGGCTCGCCGCGGCGGGGCACGGTCCAGTGCCGCCAGACCACAGCGCCGGTGTCGGACTTGAATGCGCCGACGAAACCGCGCATCCCGTGATCGCCGCCGGCCACGCCAGCAATTACCAGATCGCCGACGATCAGAGGGGCCACTGTGCCACCGTAAGTGTGGTGCTCGTTCGAAGCGGGCGCCATCGTCGTCTCCCACAGAAGTCTGCCGGCGCCGCGATCGAGCGCAAGGAGGTGCGCGTTGTCGGTCACGAAGAAGACCTTGTCGCGCAGCAGCGCAACTCCGCGGTTCGTGCCGAGCCTGGCATCCCCGACCAGGTTGGCGCTGGGCGGGCGCGAGTAATGCCAGAGCGGGTCGCCTGTGAGGGCATCGAGGGCGAAGACCTGATTCGGTCCCGTGACGTAGAGGACGCCATCCGCCGCGATGGGCGTGGTCTCCAGTCCGAAATACGGAATGGGGAAGATCCATTTCAACTTCAAGGACGACACATTGGCGGTGGTGATCTGTTGCAGCGGGCTGAAGCGATTTGCCGAATCGCTGCCGTTATAGCTGCGCCAGTCGCCGGGTTGGGGCTCGCCCCAGGTGAATTTGCGCGTGGACTCCGTAGAAGGGACCGGCGTGAGAATGGTGTCGTTATTGATGCGGCGAAGATACTTCACCAGGGTCGACAGGTCGGCGGCGGAAAGGTCGGCGAAGGACGGCATGCCGGCGGCCGGATTGCCATGCTGCATGTAGGCGGTCAGTTGCTCGGCGGACTGTTCGGCCACGCGCGGATTCATGGCAAGGCCGGGCGCCTGCGCCGTGCCTCGCGCATCCTCACCGTGGCACGGGGCACAGCGCCCGGTGAATGGCTGCTGGGCCGGAACCGGGACCGCGCACAATGCGAAGGACAGAAAAAGGACGAGTCTGATGGAACCGGGAGTCATGGTGTCGAAATGGCAATCGTATCACCTCCGGCCTGGAAGCGAACGAGCGCGCCAGGGGATTCCGGCACGACTATCGATAGCGACGGAGCTCTTGTCAAAAGATGATATTGCAGCATTCTTTGCCGCGTATCATACTGTGGCGAATCCATAGACCTTTGCTGGAGGCGAAAATGTTGAAGATGGGACGTGTGGCGTTGCGGTGTGCGTTTTTGGTGGCAACGGTTGCGTTGGGCGCGGTTACGGTTCATGCTGTTTCGGTTTCAGGGCCAAGGTGCATGGCGCAGACTGCCAATGTATCGAATTTCAATGCCACTCCAATCAATGGAGGCGGCTTCATTTGGTTCAACGCCAACTTCAAAGCGGAGGGGATACCGAGCACCGGCGCGAAGGTTTTCTTCCGCAATTCGACGATTCAGTTCGCGGCGGATCAGGCTTATAGCCTGGCCGTGCCGAATGCCCAGATCACTTTCGATCCGACTGTCAAATGCGCCACCACCTCCTACGACCCGATCAGTAACACCTTCAGCACGGTTGTTCCGGTTTCGGGGAGCGACGAGATTTTCCTGACAGGACGGGCGTTCGCCGTGCCGGCGAGTTTTGCCAGCGTGGGCGGCAAGGTGAGCGGACCCGTAATCTGGCAAGGCACTCTGGGCTCCGACACTCCCGGCATCTCCGTCAGTTGGAAATGGGGCGCGGCGGTCTATTCGACGTTCAGCACAGATTACAATGCCTTACAGATCCTGCCCGCTCACGGCAACTCCTGTTCGGCCGGCGGTGGCAATCATGCCGGAACACCGGAGGCTTTCACGCAATTCGTGATCGGAGGCGCCAGGGGAGGCGGGGGCTCGAATTTCACTGGCTCCTGGAGCGGCACTCAGGACGTAAGCATCGATAGCTGCCACTGACGTGCGTCGATCAGGTAACCGCTACTGATCGCGCAGCACGGTGATGGGGTCGACGCGGGTAGCCCGATGGGCCGGCATCGCACAGGCCAGGAGTCCGACGATCGACAGCGTTATGATGACGGCCGTCATCACCAGCGGGTCGAGCGGTTTGACACCGTAGAGTTGGGTCGCGACCACAGAGCGGAGCGCCACCGATCCCGCGATGCCAGCCAGAAGGCCGGCGCCCAATAGCCAGAGCGCTTCCCGAACCACCAACTTCATCACGCCAGCGGCTGTGCAGCCCAAGGCGGCGCGAATTCCGATTTCGCGCTGACGCTGAGTCACCAGATAGGCCAGCACGCCGTAAATGCCGATCGCCGAGAGGAACAGCGCCAGGCCGCCGAAGAACAGCGCCAGCGTGAGCGATGCCCGCCGCGAGGCCAGGGCCAGGTCGCCGCGCTCCTCCATGGTGTGAATGTCGAAGAGGGCCAGATTCGGAGCGGTGGCCGCGAACCGAGCGCGGGCCGTAGCCATGATGGGGCCGGGGTCGCCAGGAGTCTTGATGGCGAGGGCGTAGCCTCGCTGGATGTTTTGCGCGTAAGGCATGTAGTAGGTGCCTACAGGATTGCCAGTGCCTTCCACATCAGCGGTATGCACGGGCCGGACCACTCCCACCACGGTCATGAAGTGGGTGTGCTCATCGGTCTTTAAGAGGTTGTGAATGTCCTGCGGCAGGAACATGCGGCGGCCAATGGGATTGCGGTCCGGCCAGAAATGACGCGCCAGGCGCTGGTCCACGATGATAGCACCGGGAGCCGAGTCGCGATCCCGCTCATCGAACGGCCGGCCCGCCACCATCGTGATGTGCATGGCTTCGAAATAGCCGGGCGTAACGGTCACTTGCTCAGGTGAGATCAGCGACTCGCCCGGTTTCATGATGTAGCCTTCCGCCAGGATGACGCTGTCGTTATGATTGCCGCCCCAGGGAATTGTGCTGGTGGCGCCTGCGGCCGTCACGCCAGGGATGGAGCGAATGGAAGCCAGTGCGCGGTCCATCAGACTGCGTGCGTCCGAGTCTTTGGGGTAGAGCGACTGCGGCACGCTGGTGGAAGCGGTCACCACGCCTTTGACGTCGAAGCCCGGGTTCACTTGGAGCAACTGGCGGAAACTCGCCAGGATCAATCCCGCGCCGGCCAGCAGCACGAATGCCAGGCCCACCTGCGCCACTACCAGCATCTGACGCACGCGCTGCGCCCGACGGCCACCGGTGCCCGAACGGCTCTCTTCGCGCAGCACTTCATTCACGCGCGAGCGGATCACCTGCACCGAAGGAATCAGCCCGACGACGATCCCCACCAACGCCGCCGTTACCAGCATCGCCAGGATCACGAATCCGTCCACACGGACTTCGCCGGCACGCGGCAGCGTCTGAATGCCGCTTTGCGACAGGGCGCGCAGGAGTCCCATCCCCAGCGCGGCTCCCGCCACGCCTCCTGCCAACGCCACTAATACGCTTTCGGTCACCAATTGGCGCATCAGACGTCCCGCCCCTGCGCCCAGCGCCAAGCGGGTGGCAAATTCCTTCCGCCGCAGAGTGGTGCGCGCCAGCACCAGGTTCGCCACGTTCACCGCGCCGATCAACAGCACGAAGGCTGCGCCGCCCCAAAGCAGGTAGAGCGAGCCGCGGATCTGCGACACCAACATATCCTCTAACGGCACTACCACGGTGTGGAAGCCGGCGTTGACCAGGAGATCGCGGTAACTGGGGAAGCGGTCGAGGTTGGCGCGATTGAGGGCGTCCACCTGGGCCTGCGCCTGTTGCAGAGTGGCGCCGGGATTGAGCCGGCCGATATGCTGCCAGTTATTGGAGTGGCGCACTTCGCGCAAGTCCGGAGTAAACGCCGCCGGCACCCAGAGGCTGACTTCGGGGTCGATGAAGTTGAAGCCCGGAGCCATCACGCCCACGACTGTGAAGGGCTGCCCATTCATACGGACATCGCGGCCCACGGCGGCCTCGGGACTGCCGAAAAGCCGACGGCTGAGACCGTCGCTCAGGATGGTCTTCTGGTCCCCGCCGGGCTCGCCTTCGGCATTGGAGAAGGCCCGACCGTAAGCCGGCGCGACGCGCAGCAAACGGAAAAGGGATGGGGTGGCCAGCATGCCGGTAACGCGCTGCGGCGTGTTTTGAATATCGACGGTCCGTCCCGTGGTGCGAAACAGCGCCTGTTCGGAGAAAACGTGGATGTCTCGCATTCGGTCGTAGTAGTCGCCCGAAGCGCTGTTGTAGCCGAAGTTGGCGCCGGCTTTCGGATAGCGATTCGCCATCAGCAGGATGGAGCGGGCCTCGGACACGGGCAAGGGGCGCAACAACACCGAGTTCACAACCGCAAAGGTAGCGGTGTTGGCCGCGATGCAAACCGCTATCGTCAGGACTACCGTGATGGTGAAGCCTTTGTCGCCGATGAGGGAGCGCAAGGCGTGACGCAGATCGCGGAAAGCAGAGTCCATATGAGTCATTACGTTGGGGGACCCCCGAAATGTTGCAAAACTTTTCGGTGAGTCGACCACTCTCTGGTTTCCACCGTTTTGATGGTATGGTCAATCCATATGAACGGTAAATTGCATGGGCGAACGGCGCTGATCACAGGCGCGAGCAAGGGACTTGGCAAAGCGATGGCATTGGCATTGGCGGCGGAAGGAGCGAGAGTGGCTCTGGTGTCGCGCGACGCCGAACTGTTAGATGCGGTGACGGCGGAGATTGTGAGCGGCGGCGGATTGGCCGATCCGTTCCCGGCCGACATCACGGTGGAAGAGCAGGTGCGGCAGGTAGAAGAGCAGGTGGCCGGGCGATTCGGAAAGGTCAACATCCTGATCAACAACGCCGGCGTCAACGTACGCAAACCCGTGACCGATTTCACATTGGAAGAATGGAATCGGGTGATGGACACCAACGTAACGGCGGCTTTTCTGATGTGCCGTTCGTTCGTCCCATACATGACAGGCGTTGGGTATGGACGCATTCTGAATATGACGTCGATCATGAGTTGGGTGTCGCTGCCGGGCCGCACTGCCTATTCCGCCAGTAAGGCGGCGCTGCTCGGGATGACGCGAGCCCTGGCGCTCGAACTCGCGCCGGAGGGCATTACCTGCAACGGCATCAGTCCGGGGCCGTTCGCCACGGAGATGAATCGGCCGCTCATGGAAAACGTGGAGGCAAACGCGCAATTCCTGTCGAGCATTCCGCTGGCGCGCTGGGGTCGCGTGGAAGAGATCGGCAAGCTGGCGGTCTATCTCTGCTCCGAAGACGCGGGCTTCATCACCGGCACCGATATCCTCATCGATGGCGGGTGGTGTGCGAAGTAATCGATTCTCCCGCCGCGAACTGCTAGCGCTCTCGGCGGGCCTGCCACTGGCGGCCGCGGCGCAATCGGGCCGTGCTGCCGATGGCTATATCGATATCCTGCGTCCGCCCGACCTCGCCGTGGCTTTCCTCGAAGGCGGCGCGGTTCCACTAACCCGCGAAGGACGGCGATGGAGCGCGCCCGGCATCTCCGTCCAAACCGAACCGGCGGCGGGCGGAATGCCCATTAATATCGAAGCGCCGGAAGCGTCGCTGCTCCGCGTGCATCTGCGCTGGAAAGCAGCGGCGCCGGAACGCTGGCGCATTCTCAATGACCAGTGGGAGCGCAGCTACGGCGACCTGGAATGGCGTGGCGTGCTTGGCGAGCGGGTTCTGCCGTGGTATTTCTTAGCGTTCGATGGCCGCGCCACGCATGGCTACGGAGTGGCGACCGGCGCGTCGTCCTTCGCCTTTTGGCAAGTCGACCCGGACGGCGTTTCGCTCTGGCTGGACGTGCGCAATGGAGGCTCGGCGGTTCGTTTAGGCAAGCGAACCCTGGAAGCCGCCGTCATTCGTGTGCGCCGCGGGACTCCGAACGAGAGCGCGTTCCAATCGGCGCGGCGCTTCTGCCATCAGCTCTGCACGCAACCGCGTTTTCCCGCGGCGCCCGTTTACGGGGGCAACAACTGGTATTACGCATACGGCCGCAACTGCTCCGCCGCCGACATCGAGCGCGATGCGGGCTTGATGGCGGAACTGGCGCCATCCGGCGCGAACCGCCCGTTCATGGTGATCGATGACGGCTGGTCGCTCACCAACACGCAGGGTCCGTGGGAGCACGGGAACACACGCTTTCCCGATATGGCGGAGCTTGCTGCCAAAATCAAGCACCAGGGAGTTCGCCCCGGCATCTGGCTGCGTCCGCTGTCAACTACGGCCGAGATCCCTCAGAACGCGCGTCTGCGGCCGCGCGCCGGCGCCCGCAGCACGACACTCGACCCGAGCCTGCCCGAGACCATCGAGACCGTTCGACAGGACATCGCGCGGATGGCCTCGTGGGGTTACGAACTGATCAAGCACGATTACACCAGTTTCGATCTGCTTGGCCGATGGGGATCCACCATGGGCGCGGACCTGACCGAGGGTGGCTGGCAGTTCGCAGACCGCTCACGCACTACCGCCGAGATTGCGCTGGCCCTCTACCGCGCGATTCGCGAAGCTGCCGGCAATGCTCTGATCATTGGCTGCAACACGTTCGGCCATCTCTCAGCAGGCCTATTCGAACTGCAGCGCACCGGCGATGATACCAGCGGCCGCGACTTTCACCGCACGCGCCGGATGGGCGTGAACACGCTGGCATTTCGCGGCCCACAGCATCGCGCGTTTTTCGATCTGGACGCCGATTGCGCGCCGATTACGCCGCAGCTTCCGTGGGAGTTGTGCGCACGCTGGCTCGACCTCGTGGCGCGCAGTGGCACTGCTCTGTTTGTGTCGCCCGACCCGGCAGCGGTAAATGCCGATTCGAAGAATGCGATGCGGCGGGCTTTCGCGGCTGCCGCTCAAACGCGCGAACTCGCCGAACCTCTCGATTGGATGGATACCACTACGCCGGGCCGCTGGAGGATCGACGGTCGCACCGTGGATTACGACTGGTATGGCGCGGAAGGCGCCACGCCGTTCCCTAAGTAGTCAATCCCCACCGGCGTCAGCGCCCGGAAGCGCGCATCGCACCTTTAGCGAGAGTCATTACGGTGTCCCACGCGGCGCCGGGAACTCTTTGCGTGTTCTGCAGAACCTGCTGGATCGCGGAGAGGAACCAGTCGAGGTCTTCCTTCGTGACGATCAGCGGGGGAAGAAACTTGATCACTTCCGTGTGATAGCCCGCCACCTGGGTGAGAATGCGATGCTCCTGCATCAGGGGCACAATCACCATTTGCCCGAACACGCCGAAGTTCAGGGCATGGAGGGCGTCCCATGCCATCTTGAGTTTCGGGGAACTGTCGGGGCGCTTGAAATCGATGCCGAACATCAGGCCCTTGCCGCGGACATCGGCCACGAATGGGCAGTCCCGTCCGATGTTCTTCAGTTGCTGAATGGCGTAGGCTCCGAGTGTGGCGGCGTTTTCCACCAGGCCGTCCTCTTCCATCACGGTCAGAGTCGCCAGCGCCGCGGCCATCGCGAGATCGTTCTGGCCAAAGGTATTCGAGTGGATCACGCAGCGCTCCATCGTGTTGAAGACGGAGTCCATGATTTTCGGCGTAGTGATCACCGCGCCTACCGGGACGTAGCCTCCGGAGAGCGCTTTGGCGACGCACACGATGTCCGGCTCAACTCCGGGCGAATGCTGATAGGCGAACCACTTGCCGGTCCGTCCGATTCCGCACTGCACCTCATCCGCCACCAGCAGCGCACCCGCCTGGCGGCACAGCCTCTGCGCGTTTTCGAGATATCCCTCGCACACTGCATCGCAACTTTTTCCTTGCACCGGCTCAATGAAGAATGCCGCCACATCCTTTCGCGCCAAGGCCTGTTCTAGAGCCGCGGCATCGTTGAACGGCACAGACTGAGTGCCGGGCATCAGTTGGCCAAAGCGCTCGCGAAAGAACTCCGCGCCATTCAACGCGAGCGACCCCATGGTGAGGCCATGAAACGCGTGATCGCAATAAAGGATGCGCTGCTTGCCTGTGAAGCATCGCGCGAATTTGATCGCGCCCTCGATGCTTTCGGTGCCGGAGTTACAGAAGAATACGCGGCTGAGCCCCTGGCCATTGGCCCGCGCCGTATAGCTGGTGAGCTTCTCAGCCACGAGCCCGGCCAGCAGAGAGCAATCCATGCGGACCAGGTTGGGAAGGTCGCGCGACAGAATCGCTTCGAGAACCACCTTCACTTTGGGATGGTTTCTACCCAGGGCAAAAACACCCCAGCCCGTCAGAAGGTCGAGGTATTGGTTGCCGTCGGCGTCGTAAAGATAGCAGCCCTGGCCGCGCACAAATCCCTTGTCGAAGCCGATGGTCTGCAACATCTTCGGAAAGATCGGATTGATATGGCGGGCGTGCAACTCATACTGCCTGCCCTGCTGCTGATCGAACCACTCAAGAAAATCTCCGGCCATTTTTCGAACCCAGCACCTGAAACAGCTATATCTATTACCCTACCATTTGCCCCGGAAAAATCGGTCTAAAACCGAGCGCTAAAGACCCGCGGTGGCATAATCATTTAGAGCCATATCAATGATCAAGCCCGGCCTTCTTTTTCTCGCACTTGTGGCGTCTACCTTCGCCCAGTCCATCGACCCGAATCTGTACGCGGGGATACGCTGGCGCCTGCTGGGACCTTTTCGCGCGGGCAAAGCGACCACGGCGGCGGGCGTGCCAGGCAACCCAGCGGTGTACTATTTCGGCACGGCCGGCAGCGGTGTGTGGAAGACGGTGGATGGCGGGCAGGTTTGGAATTGCGTGAGCGATTCGGTGCGGCTGCAATCGATCGGCGCGGTGGCAGTTGCGCCGTCGCGTCCCGAAACGGTTTACGTGGGCGCCGCCGGCGGAACTACGGCCGGACTCTATCGCTCCAACGATGGCGGCGACCATTGGGACCGCGTCGCGCTGGATGGGCACGCGGTGAGCTCCATCGT
This sequence comes from uncultured Solibacteraceae bacterium, assembly GCA_963815475.1. Classification (GTDB taxonomy): domain Bacteria; phylum Acidobacteriota; class Terriglobia; order Bryobacterales; family Bryobacteraceae; genus Sulfopaludibacter. The sequence goes on from CAWFHD010000003.1 coordinate 1,253,112, forward strand.
GATCGATCCGCACAACCCCGACGTAGTGATGGCGGCCGCGGGCGATATCGGCGTGATGCGCACTGCTGACGGTGGCAAGACGTGGAAGTCGGCGCTGCCGGAGACGCAGGTGGGCGCGGTGTGGCTGGTCTTCGACCCCGACGATGCAAAGAATGTTTACGCCGGCACGCGACCCGCCGGAGGTGGCGGGCGCGGCGGCGGAGGTGGCCGCGGCGCGGCTCCAGTGGCAACACCCGCTACCGACTCGCAGATCTACCGGTCGAACGATGAGGGTGTGACGTGGACCAAGACGAGCCCCGACGGCTTGCCGGGCGGCAATTTCGGCTCCATCGCGCTGGCCGTGGCGCCGGGCACCAAGGGGCAGCGCGTCTACGACTACGTGGCACAGGGCATGTTCCGCTCCGACGACGGCGGCGCGCATTGGACGCGCGCCAGCGACGACCCGCGATTGATTGGCGGCGGGCAGTTCCACGACGTGATTGTGGATCCGCGCGACGCCAATGTGCTATTCGCCACCCAGACATCGCTCTACCGGTCGACGGATGCCGGCAGGACGTGGGAGTCATATGTGGGAGCGCCATCGGGCGCCGACTTTAATTATGTGTGGATCGACCCGACCAACGACAAACACATGATTCTGGCGGTAGACCAAGGCGCCGAAATCAGCATGGACGGAGGGCGCACGTGGACCACCTGGTTCAACCAGGCGACCGGCCAATTCTACAACGTGACCACCGATCATGCCTTCCCCTTCTTCATTTATGCGGCGCAGCAGGACAGCGGCACTGTGGCCACGCCGATTTTCGGCCGCGGCGGACAGATCACGTATCGCGACTGGTACACCACCAACGGTTTCGAAACGGCGAAGATCGCACCCGACCCGGAAGATCCTAACTTCCTGTACGCCACCGGATGGTACGGGTCAATTCTGCGCGTGAATAAAATTACGGGACAGACCCAGCACGTGTTCGAGCGCACTCCGAAGTACCGCGAAAGCGGGTCGCCGCCTATGGGCTTTTCGTCGCGCGATCCGCGCACCTTCTATCTGGCGACGCAGTATCTGCTGGCGACGCGCGATAAGGGCATGCATTGGGAGACCGCGAGTCCGGACCTGACGGTTCGCGTGGGCACGGAACCGGGCGCCCGGATGCAGCCGCCGGCCGGGGAGGGCTGGGTGGAGCGGCCATCAGCGCGCTGGCATTTGCCACGAAGGACGCGAAACAGATCTGGGCCGGCACCAGCAACGGACTCATTCAGCTCACGCGCGACGGCGGAGCGCATTGGAATAACGTGGCGCCGGCGGATGTGGCGGCGGGCGTCTCCATTGCGGCCATCGACGCTTCACCCAGCGATCCGGCGCGCGCATTCGCCGTGGTCGGCGGAGGACGCGGCGGTGGAGGCCGCGGCGGCGAGGCGACCGTTCCGCCGCGCATTTATCGCACGGACGACTATGGTCAAAACTGGAAGCTCGCCAATACGGGCCTGCCCAACAGCGCGGCGCACGCAGTCCGCGAAGATCCCGAGAATCGCAATCTGGTTTTCGCGGCGCTCGATTCGGGCGTGTTCGTTTCCTTCAACGGCGGCGAGCAGTGGCAGTCGCTCGATTTGAATCTGCCCGCCGCTTCGTGCCGCGATCTGGCGATTGAGCAGAATGACCTGGTGGTGGCCACCTATGGCCGCGCGCTGTGGGCGATTGACGACATCAGCCCGCTGCGTGAACTGGCAGCCAAGGCGGGACAGTTGACTACGGGGACGGCGCATCTTTTTGCGCCTGCTCCGGCGGTGCGGATGCTCTGGGACGGCTATACCGACACACCGTTGAACCCCGATGTGGCGGCAGCCGCAAATCCTCCCGACGGAGCCATCATCGACTACTATTTGAAATCGCCGGTGAGCGATCTGAAACTTGAGATTTACGATTCGGCGGGCAAGCTGGTGCGGTCGTATACGGGCAGCGGCGCGGCCAAACTCGACTACAAAGTAAACGTTCCTGACGAATGGCTAGCGCCACCGGCGGTGCTGGCCAAGGATGCCGGGATGCATCGCTTCGTGTGGAACCTGCGTTATCCGGACCCGGAGCAACTCCTCTACACTTACTACGGCATTCACGTGAATTACTTCGAGTACACTTTGGCGGACCACGCCATTCCGCACAACACGCCGTGGCACGAACCCGAGGGCCCGATGGTGGTGCCCGGCCAGTACGAGGTAAGGCTCACCGTGGGTGGGCAGACGCTGCGGCAACCCATCACGGTGAAACTCGATCCGCGGCTGAACTATTCGACGGCGGAGTTGCAGCAACAACTGGACCTGGCGCAGAAGATCGCGGCGAGTATGAAAGCCACGTATGACGGTTACAACCAGGTTGCGCAATTGCGCACCGAGTTGGCCGACCGCTTAGACAAGCTGCAGAAGAACGGCAAATCGCAGGAGGCTCTCGACGCAGCCAAGGCTGCGGACACGAAGGCGCAGGGCTTGACCGACGCTGGTGGTCCGCCGGCTGCGCTGGGTCCGATGAATCGCGACCTGACGCGGCTGATGATCGCGGTGGGACAGTCGGATTCTCCTCCGGCGAGCGAGATCGTCGAGACCTTTACGGGTATGTGCCAGGATACGAAGGCTGCGCTGGCTCGGTGGAATGGTCTGCGGTCGCAGGATCTGGTGACGCTGAATGGAATGCTGGCGAAGGCGGGGGTCGCGGCAGTTGCGGTGCCGGATCCGCTAACTGCTGCGATCAACTGCGGGAACTGAACACTGAGTTGTACCTACCAGCACATTCGTAGGACAATTCTTCCATGCTGGTTCGCCTATCGATTCTTGCGGCATTCGTGTGTTCAATCGCGTTCGGCCAAACCGTCGATTCCAATCTTTATCGCGCGATGCGTTGGCGGCAGATCGGCCCTTTCCGCGCCGGCCGCGTCACTGCGGTTGCGGGCATCGCTGGCAACGCCGCAGTGTATTACATGGGCACTCCGGGCGGCGGTCTGTGGAAGACGCTCAACTCGGGCGTGACGTGGACGCCCGTCTTCGACAGCGTGGACGTCTCGTCGGTGGGCGCAGTGGTGGTGGCGCCTTCCAAGACCGATGTGGTTTACGTGGGCACGGGGGACGTTAGCATGGTGGGCGGATCGGTCAACATGGGCAACGGCGTATATAAATCGGTCGACGCCGGCAAGACGTGGCAGCACGTGGGGCTCGATGAGACGGAGCACATCGGGAACATGTGGGTAGACCCGAACAATCCCGATGTTGTGCTGGTGGCGGCGCTGGGGCGAACTTACTCGAAGAGCGAACAGCGCGGCGTTTTCAAGACCACCGACGGCGGCAAGACGTGGCGCAAGGTTTTGTACAAAGACGACATCACGGGCGCGGTGGATATCGTGTTCGCGCCCGACAATCCGAAGGTGGGCTACACGTCTTTGTGGGAACACTATACGCGGCCGGGTGGGCGCGGCGCCATCGAAGCGACAGGCTTCGCGGGCATCTATAAAACCACCGATGGCGGAGACATCTGGACGCAACTCACCGACGGACTGCCCACAGGGCGGCTGGGACGCATCGGCGTGGCGACGGCAGGAAACGGGCAGAAGGTCTTCGCTATCGTCGCAGGCGGCGGCGGTGGAGGTGGCGGAGGCGGCGCAGCCGGCGGGGGCGGGCTCTACCGCTCCGATGACGGCGGTGCGCACTGGACCAAATCCACGCAGGATTCGCGCATCACGGGTAGCGGATACTTCAGCCGCGTGTTTATCGACCCGAAGAATTCCGACGTGGTGTATGTGGCGCAGACGTCGCTCTACCGCTCGTCGGACGGTGGGCACACGTTCAACTCGTACAAGGGCGCGCCGGGCGGCGATGACAACCATGCGCTGTGGATTGACCCTATGAATTCCGATCGCATGATGATGGCCAGTGATCAGGGCGGAACCATCAGCATGGACGGCGGCAAATCGTGGAGCTCGTGGTACAACCAGCCGACCGGCCAGATATACCATCTCTCCACAGACAGCCGCTACCCGTATTGGGTCTACGGCACGCAGCAGGATAGTGGGTCGGTGGGGACCGCGAGCCGCGGCGACTACGGCGAGATCACATTCATGGATTGGGACCCGGTGGGCGGGTACGAGTTCGGCTACATTGTGCCCGACCCGCTAAACAACAATCTGGTGTATGCGGGCGGGCCCAGCCGCGGCGTGGTGCGGATTGATCGCAGCAATCGACAGGTGTCCACAGTGTCGCCGAGCGTAGTGCGCGGCGACAATCAATATCGCACGGCCACCAATCCGCCGCTGGGATTTTCGCCGCAGGATCCGCATACGCTCTACTTCGGCACGCAGTTTCTGCTGGCCACTAGCGACGGCGGCGTCCACTGGAAGACGCTGAGTCCGGACCTGACGGCGAAGGCGAATGCACCCGCGCCCACGGAAGCGGCGTCGACCGAGGGCATCCTCCTTCCTGGCACTCCCGCGCGGCCAAGAGCGCAGGAGCAGCAGGAGACCATCGCGCCCACGAATCGCGCTGCCATCAACTGCTTCTCGCCTTCGACAGTGGCGGCTGGTGAGATCTGGGTGGGAACCAACAACGGCGTGGTCCAGATTACAAGAAACGGCGGGACCACCTGGCAGGAAGTTTCGCCGCCGGGTTTGGGCGCGACGTCGCAGATCAGCATGCTGGAGGCTTCGCACTTCGATGCGGGCACGGCCTATGCGGCGGTGGATCGCCACGAAGAGAACGATTTCCACGCGCATTTCTATCGCACGCATGATTTCGGCAAGACCTGGCAGGAGACCTCGGCGGGCGTTCCCGAGGGCTCGTTTGCACGCGTGGTGCGGGAAGATCCACAGCGTAAGGGGCTGCTGTATGCCGGAACGGAAAATGCCGCTTATGTTTCCTTCGATGAGGGCGACCATTGGCTGTCCTTGCAACTCAACATGCCGGTGACGTCGGTGCGCGACCTGGTGGTGCACGGCGACGACCTGGTGGCGGCCACCTACGGCCGCGCCTTCTGGATTCTGGACGATGTGACGCCGCTGCGCCAAATCGACCGCAACGTGGCGACCTCAGCCGCCTTCCTGTTCAAGCCGGAGAAGGCATTGCGGGTACGGCTGGATTTGAACCAGGATACGCCGCTGCCTCCGGAGATGCCGGCGGGGCAGAATCCACCGAATGGGGCGATCCTCGACTATTACATCTCGTCGGCGCCGGGCCAGGATGTGACGCTCGAGATTCTGGATAGCGCCGGAAAGATGGTGCGGCAGTTCTCCACCAAAGCGGAGGAGACGATCGCGGAGCCGCCGCCCAACGTTCCGGATTACTGGGTGGGGCATCCTGAACCGCTGACGAAAAACGTGGGGCACAATCGCTTCGTGTGGGATCTTCATGCCACCGCGCCTCCGGTGCTGCGCCACGAGTATCCCATTTCGGCGCTTTACGGAAACACGCCGGGACTGCCGCTTGGAGCGGTGGTGACGCCTGGGAACTATCGCGTGCGCGTGACGGTAAACGGCAAGAGCTACGAACAGCCGCTGACGGTCTCGATGGATCCGCGCGTGGATGTGTCGAACGAGGCGCTCAAGGAAGAATACCAACTCGACACCAAGGTGATCGACCTGGTGGCGATGAGCTACGACTTCTATCGCAAGGCTGTGGCACTTCGCCAGAAACTGGCAGCAGACCAGAAGGAGTTGGAGAACAAGGCGCCAGCGAGTGAGGCCGTGATCACGGCGTTGAAGGAGTTCGACCAGAAGGCGCAGCGTTTGCAGGGCTCCGAGGGCGGCTTCGGCGGAGGAGGAGGAGGAGGAGGACGCGGCGGGCGGCAAGCTCCGGCATTCGCGGCGCTGAATCGGAGTATCGGTTCACTGGCATCGGTGATCGATGGACAAGATGCCGCGCCCACTCCCGTGATGACCACGGCGTATGAGGGCTACTGCAAAGAACTGGCGTCGGCCGTGCAAAGTTGGAACGAGTTGATGAAGACGGACCTGGCCAATTTGAACGGGGCGCTGGCGAAGCAGGATGTGGGCGCTGTGGCGGGCGTTACGTTGACGGGGCCCTCGTGTAAGTAACGCGGGCCCCTATTACTGAGCTGAGCTACCTCCACCACGAGTCGCGCATGGCTCTCAGGACGAAGCCCTTGGCGCTTTCCACGTTGCGCACAGCGGCCGAGCGCCAACCGGCGGCAGCGCGATTGTCTTCTTCGAAGGAGAGATCGCGCAGGGCGGAATCGAGCAATTCGACCGCCTTGCGAAAGCGGCCTTCCCAACCCATACGGGTATCGATGGGCGGATGGTCGTCGGGATTTCGACCGTCGTCGATCGCGGCTGCTTTGGCCGCGCTGATGGCGCGATCGATCTCGTCGACAGCGGCGCGCTGATCGCGCATCACATCGCGCCAATCCTGGCGGTAGAGGAGCGCCCGCGCATAGCGGAGATCGGCGATAGCGCTGGCGTAACGCGGGTGGACCGCGGGACGCGCCGGAGGCGGACCGCCGACCGCCTCGTCACGGAACTTGTCATAACCGCCTTTGCGCACCATGGCCATGGCGTCGTCGATAAAGCCGAATGCGCGATTGCGCCACTGCGCGGCGTTGCGGTTGTCCTCCTCCTGGCCGAGATCGTTGCGCGCACTGGACAGCAGGCGAGTGATCTCGCGGTAGCGGCCGCCGCGACCCAGGCCGGTGTCGACGCGAGGGTTGTCTTCGATATCGCGGCGATCGAGCACGGCGGCTACGTCGATCTCGCGGATAGCGCGCTCCACCAGGCCGGATGCAGCCTGCATGTCGCGCATGACGTTGGGCTCGTCAGGAACGCGCATAAGCAAAATGGCCCGGCGCAGATCGCTGCGCGCGTGCATATAAAGAGGATGGCGGAACTGCGCCCAGACGGCGGTGGGCGCCAACGTCGTGGCGGCCAACACCAGCAGAAGGGAAGTCTTCAGATGGGAGCTCATCTTCAAGACATAATAGCGGAATTAACCAGCGAGATTACACTAACACTTGACATCATCCAATCCTTAGTACTAATTTATTCGTAATGAGATTACTGCTGGCGGTTTTCCCCATGGCGATCGCCTTGGCCCAGCCGGCCTTCGATGTAGCGTCGGTGAAACCCAGTCCACCGCCGCCGGGAGATCTGATCAACATCAACCTCGGGGCGGAGTCCCACGGCGAAGTGACGCTCACCAACACCACACTGAGCGAATGCATCCGTTACGCCTACGACCTGGTAAGCGAAGACCAGATTGCCGGTCCAGATTGGATCCGCGAACGCCGGGTGCGATTCGACATCATCGCCAAGGCCCCGCCCGCAACGACTCACACCCAGCTTTTGCTCATGATGCAGGCTCTGCTGGCGGAACGCTTCCGGTTGGCAATCCACCGCGAGCCGCGAAAGATCGCGCACTTCGACCTGACGGTCGGCAAAGGTGGGCCGAAGCTTCAGGAGTCTTCCGGGGATGGGCCATCCACGCGAAAATACTACGGGAACGGCCACCTGTGGTACCTCCACATTCCGATGGGCCGATTGGCCGTGCTGATGTCGCGCGTATTAAAACAACCGGTGATTGACCACACCGGTCTAACCGGGTTCTACGATATAAACCTGGAGTGGACTCCCGACGACGCGCCGAGCACATCGACCGCCTCCGATTCCGCGGCGCACCCGGATCTTTTCGGCGCGGTGGCCAAGCAACTCGGTCTCAAATTGGAATCGTCGAAGCAACCGCTCGAAGTGATCGTGGTGGATCGCGCGGAACAGAAGCCGATCGAGAACTAAGTCGGCTCCTTTACGGGTGCGGCTGGGACCATAATAGAAAGCGGACATGCGCCTGCACTTGAAGGTGATTAACGAGGAACTGGCCCGCCGCGGCTACAAGGCAGAACTGGTCAAGGGCGCTGGCTATTTCTATTTTCAGTCGGGTGAGACTGAGAATTGGATCAACCGCGGGGTGGCGGTGCGAACCATCAACATGCTCACACTGAAGCAGTGGATGGAGGAGTTCCGCCGGCTGAAGGAACTAAACGAACAGATCATGAGCACGGCTAAGCCGGGCAAAACTCCTTGATACAGGATCTCTATCGCTTACTTCCGCCTGAAGGCGTGAAGATCGTGTTGGTGCTGTTCCTCTCCTTCCTGACAGGGTTGGAGCGCGAGGAGCATCGCGCCGGCAGCGAGCGCTTTTCCTTCGGCGGCGTTCGCACATATCCACTAATCGGACTCATCGCATATTCCATTTCGCTGCTGGCGGGCGGACAGATCCTACCGGTGACACTGGGCTTCGCAGTGGTGGCGGCGTTCCTGATGTTGTCGTACCGGCACAAGCTGGAGACTTCCGGTCTGGCGGGAGTCACTTCGGAGATGTCCGCGCTGACCACATACATTGTGGCGGCGCTTGTGTACCGCGAGCAGTTCTGGATCGCCACCACCCTGACAGTCGTCAGCATGCTGCTGCTGGAATTGAAGGGCGGGCTGGAGGGATTGACGAAGCGGATCGCCCCGGTGGAGATCCTCACCTTCACCAAGTTTCTGCTGCTCTCGGCGGTGATTCTACCGGTCCTTCCGAATCAATCGTTCGGGTCATTTGAGATCAACCCCGCCAAGACGTGGCTGGTGGTGGTGGCGGTGAGCGCCGTCTCATACGGCAGTTATGTGATTCAGAAGCTGACCACCGGCAAGGGCGGAGTGATGTTGGCGGCCGTGTTAGGCGGCGCTTATTCGTCCACGGTGACCACGGTCGCACTGGCGAAACGCGCCGGCCGGGAAAATCGCCCGCACCTGTTCTCGGGCGCGACATTGGCGGCATCGGGCGTGATGTATCTGCGGCTGGCCGGATTGGTAACCCTCTTCAACCGGAGCCTGATTGTGTCGCTGGGCGTGCCGTTTCTGCTGCTGGCCGCGCTGGGGATTGGCGTCGGCTGGATGTGGTCCATCGTGCCAGACCAGAAGAAGGGCGAAGTGGAACGAGAGTACGAGCCGAAGAATCCGCTGGAGTTGGGAGCGGCTCTGTTTTTCGCTGTGCTCTTTCTGGCGATGTTAGTGATCACGCACCTTGCTGTAACATATCTTGGCAAGGCGGGAGTCTATTCGCTGGCGGCGCTCATGGGAGTTACCGATGTGGATCCGTTCATTATGGGGATGACTCAGGCCGCCGGCAAAACTACGGTTCTGAACGTTTCGGCTGCCGCGATTCTGATTGCGGCGGCGAGCAATAACGTGGCCAAGGGATTTTATGCCTACGCCTGGGCTGACCGCTCGACTGGCGTTCGGAGTTTGTGCCTGTTGGCAGGACTCGCGGCAGCCGGATTAGTGCCGCTGATTTGGATTGTGTAAGCGGCCTATAACATCGCTTTCCAGCCTGCTTCATCGCTGCCGACGGCGAGGTGGTTTCCTGAGCGGACCAGCGGGAGACGGAGCAGTTTCGGATCCTGCTCGATGCGCCGTAGCAATTCGGCTTCCGACATTTTCATGTACTTCAAACCGGCATCCACATAGGCTACGCCTTCCGAGTCCACCAGGCGCTCCATGCCGAAGCGCTCCACAAATCTGCGGATCTCACCGGGCGACATCGGCTTTTTCTTCAGGTCGACGAAGTGAATTTCGATGCGCCGTTCCTTGAAGAATCGCTCGGCAGCGCGCGTAGCGGGCGAGTTCTTCACGCCAAAGATCTGGACGTTCACCATGGGAAACTAGCGGCAGGCGCGAACCATCTCGATGAGCACGGTGCGCGCTTCACCAGTGTCGCGGACCTCGCGCGGGAAGGCGATGCGGCGTCCATGCACGCGATCGGCGGTCTTCAGCCGGACGTGGAAACCGAGGCGGTCAACCGCCGTCATGGAGGCTTCGTCCGGCGTCTCACCGGAATCGCGCTCCACAATGCGTCGCAAGGCATCGGCGTGGTCGGCATTCATGTGCTGGATGATGCCGGGCCCAGCTTCGGCTAACGGATCGGGCGCGGCGGCGGCGTATTCCTCCGCGGCAACCCAGCCCATCACGCCGAAGCCGCCGATGAAGTAAACGCCCTCCACGGCCAAACGGTAATAGGCGAAATCGGCGTACTCCTGCCAGTAGCGCGCGTTCTCGTAGCGCGAGAGGTAGAGGTCGCGAACCTCATCGGCGGGCGCGACGGCAGCGGTGCCGACCAGCGTCAGGCGGGCCGACGCCAAAGGATCGCCAGAGACATCGGGCTGCGTGATCAGCAGGCTGGCGCGGCCATCCTGCTGCAGGTTCTGAGTGTGCATGGCCATGGTGCTGATGAAGAAAACGGGACGGCCGAGGTTATCGACCGCGAAGGGCATCATGGAGCCGAACGGAAACCCGGGAAGCTTGCGCGAATGGGTGGAGAGACTGCCCACGCGGCCGATGGCGGCAAGAGTTCGGCCGCGCTCGGCGAGCGAAGGTTCGGGCACTCCCGGAGTGGAGGGGCCGGGGCCCGCGTGTTGGCGATTGGACACGACTCAATGATAACCAAGAACGGGAAGACGGTCCGGTGCGCGGCGCTATACTTGCTCTGAAATGCGATTCGAAATCACGCGGCGAGCGCTGCTGCAATCGGGCGCGGCCGCGATGTTAGCGCGGGCGCAATCGAGCGGCGCAAAGGCCGTGTACGCTTACGTTGGCAGCTACACCACCGCGGAGCGTTACGCGCGCGGCGATGGCATTCACGTCTACCGGGTCGATTCCTCCACGGGGGCATGGACGCACATACAGCATGTGGGCAACCTGGTAAATCCGTCGTACCTCGCGCTCTCACCGGACCAGCGCTGTCTGTGTTCCGTGCATGGCGACGAGAGCTACTCCAGCAGCTTCGCCGTGGATCGCGAGACGGGACGATTGACACTACTCGGTCGCGCCCAAACCGGCGGCCGCAATGGCGTGCATCCGGCCTTCTCTCCCAACGGCCGGTTCGTCATCGTGGCGAATTATTCCAGCGGCAACGTCGGCGTGCTGCCGGTTGGCCGCGAGGGGAAACTGGGCGATGCCACGCAGGTTGTGCCGCTGCCCGGGCAGCCGGGACCGCACCGCATCGAGCAGGCATCTTCGCATCCGCACCAAGTGGTATTCGATCCCTCGGGCCATTACGCGATCGTGCCGGACAAGGGTCTCGATCGTATTTTCGTGTTCCGCTTCGATAGCGAGGCGGGCAAGCTGACTCCGACGGCGCAGGGGTCGATGGCCGCACGCGCAGGCTCGGGTCCGCGCCACGCGGCCTTTCATCCGACACTACCCGTCGTCTGGGTAGTAAACGAAATCGCCAGCACCATCGCCACCTGTTATTGGGAAGCTGAGCACGGCAGTCTGCGCGCGGTGCAGATTCTACCTTCGATTCCGCCGGAGTTCACCGGCGAGAGCACCGCTGCCGAGATCGCGGTGGCGCCGCACGGCCGCTTCGTGTACTGTTCCAATCGCGGACACGACAGTGTGGCGGTGTTCTCCGCCGATGCAGGCACCGGTCTGCTGACGTCGCTTGGATGGGAGGCCAGCCGCGGGCGCGTTCCGCGGTTTATCGGCTTCGATCCCACCGGGCAGTTCATCTACGCCGCCAATGAGCAGAGCGACACGGTGCTGTGCTGGAAGGCTGCCGATGGCCGCCTGACGCCAACTGGCGATCCGATACGCAACGCGAGTCCGGTCGCGATTGCATTCGCGGCGATTCACTCGTAGCGCAGGGCTATCGTTGGATCAACTTCCACTGCTCGACGCGTGGGGATGATGCAAGCGAGCAGTGCAACAGCGACCAGCAGCAGGGAGACCCCGGCGAAGGTGACGGGATCAGTGGATTGCACTTCCCAGAGTTGCGATGAAATGAAGCGGGTGAGTGCCGCGGCGCCTCCCAGGCCGAGCGCGAGGCCGACGAGAATCATCCAGACTGCCTGACCCACCACGAGGCGCAGAACGCTCCACAAGTCGGCGCCGAGCGCCATGCGGATTCCGATCTCGCGGGTGCGCTGTTCTACTGCGTACGCCATCACGCCATAGATCCCGACGGCAGCAAGCAGCGTAGCGACGAAGGCAAACAGACCGAGCAGGATGGAGTAATAGCGGGGATATTGCATCTGTTCGGCGAGGTGGCTCTCCAGGGTGCGCGGTTCGCTCAGCGGCCGGTTCGGGTCGATCTCGGCTACCGCGCGCTGCACCGCGGGCAGCAGGCGCATGGGGTCGCCCTGGGTGCGCAGCAGGAAGGTGAGCCGAGTCCGCGCGAATGCGTAGGGCCCGGCGGTGTGCGGTCCGGCCTGAAAGAACGGCACATACATGGCCGGCTGCTGCGTCCTCTGCTGAGGATTGCTGGGCGTGTCGTGCACAATGGCGATGATCTCGCGGGGCATATCTTCAGGTGAGAGATCCAGTTTGACGTGCTGGCCGATGGGATCCTGGTTCGGCCAATAGCGGCGCGCCATGGTTTCGTTGACGATCATGACCCATTGCGAACTGGCGTTATCGCGCAGGGTGAAGTCACGACCGCGCCGCATGGGGATCTTCATGGTCTGGAAGAAATTGGGAGTCACCGGATAGTACAGGGCGCTCGGTTGGTCGGTGGCTTGTGTGGGACGGCCTTCGATCTCAAAGTTTATGTCGGGAGCGAAGGTAATGGGAGGGTCCGCCGACGCGCCGGCCGACAACACGCCCGGCATGCTTTGCACGCGCTCCAGAACTCGCTGGAAAGTGACCGCGGGGATGGGACTGACTTCCCAAAGCGGCACGCCGTGATAGCCCATCTGCGTCTTGCCGAACTGCTGAAAGGGAAAGCGGAATTGGAAGGTCAGGAGGCCGCGAGGATCGCAACCCAGGTCGGCGCCCTGCATCTTGAGGAAGCTGCGGATCAGCAGGCCGGAGCCAATGAGAAGCACTAGCGCCAGCGCCAGTTGTGCGCTCACCAGCACGGAGCGCATGCGGTTGCGGAATGCGCCCGAAGTTCCGCCGCGGGTGGCATCCTTCAGCACTTCGACGAAATTGGATTTCGATCCCTGCAGTGCCGGCACGAGCCCGAAGACGAGTCCCGTCAGGAGCGAAATGCCGGTGCTGAATAAGAGCACGCGTCCGCCAATGGAGGTTTCGCGCAGGCGTGGAAACCATGGCGGCGCCATGACGACAAGCGCGTGGACTCCCCACCACGCGAAGATCACGCCCAGAGCGCCGCCCAACAGGGAGAGCATGGCGCTTTCCGTAATGAACTGGCGGAAGATCCGTTTCCGGCCCGCTCCCAGCGCGGAGCGGATGGCCACCTCGGTCTGCCGCGACGAGGCGCGCGCCAATAGCAACGCCGCCACATTGGCGCAAGCGATCAACAGCACGAATACCACCGCGCCCTGTAGCAACAGCAGCGGACGCGTCATGAAACCGAACAGCGCTTCGCGGATGGGCTGCAGACGAATGGTCCAGGGCTTGCCTTGATCCAGATCGCGCGGAAACTGTTTGGCCAGTTGTTGGGCGATAGGTTCCAAATCCGCCTGGGCTTGCGCGAGCGTCACACCGGGCTTCAGGCGCCCGGCAACGGTAAGGAATCGCGCCGAGCCGCGGAGTTGGGGGCGATTGATGGGGAGTGGCGCCAGGAAATCGGCGCGGTCGTCAGTGAAGAGAAAATCGGGCCGCAGGACGCCGATGATATTGGTCTTCACACCATCCACCAGCACGGTTTGATTGAAAATGTTGGGATCCCCACCGAAGCGACGCTGCCACAGGCGGTAGCTGATCAGAATTACCGGAGCGGCATGGTCGATCTCATCTTCTTCCGGCGTGAATACGCGCCCCCGCATGGGTTGCACGGCCAATGCCTGCAGGAGTCCAGGCGAATAGACCTCACCGACGATCCGCTCGGCCGGAGTTCCGTTCTCCCCCGCCCCGAAGTCGCGCGCCGTCAGGTTCATCGCGCCTAATGCTTCGAACGACCGGTTGCCATCCTTAAAGGCCACGTAGTCCGGGATCGAGACGGTTTCGAACTGATCGAGATGCTGCGGCGGCACCGACCAGATCACGGCGACACGATCTTCGCCGTGATAGGGCAGGGGCGCCCATAACATCGTATTGACCAGGGTGAAGATAGCGGTATTCAGTCCGATGCCCAGGGCGAGCGAAAGGGCTGCCACGGCGGTAAACACAGGCTTCTTGGCCAACATTCGGAGGCCATAGACTAAGTCCTGCCGGATGGCGTGCATGATTCCTATCTGACGCCTGACCGCCCAAAACGTCTTTAGGTCCGCTGGAAGGTTTCGGTTCCTAGCAACTTTTAAGGTTTTAAAATTTCTCTTGACGCGGCCCCGTTTCGATGTTTTAATTTATTAAAAGGAGCGGTGATGGCGCGGAAGAAATCGGCTCATTTGACCGAGGCGGAACTTCGGTTGATGGAGGTGCTGTGGACCAAAGGCTGCGCCACGGTGTCGGAGGTACTGGAAGGCCTGCCCGCCAAACCAGCCCTCGCCTATTCCACCGTCATCACCACGCTGCGCATTCTGGAGGAGAAGGGCTATGTCCGTCACAAGAAGGACGGCCGCGCGTTTCAGTATGAGCCCCTTGTTGGGCGGCAGGATGCTCGCCGAAGTGCGCTGAAACAGGTACTACAGCGCTTCTTCGAAGGGTCGCCCGAACTTCTGATGGCCAGCCTGTTCGAGGCCGGCGAAGTGGATTCGAAGGAGTTGCAGCGCCTGCGACGACTGGTGGAAGATGCGGGGAGGAAGGGATGAATACCGTGTGGTCCTCCCTGGTGAATGCCGCCCTTCTGAGCGTGCCGCTGGCAGCTGCGGCTGGGATAGTGCTGCGGCTGATTTCGCGCCGGGCGATCAATGCCGCCACCCGATACGCCATCTGGTGGTCTGTGCTGGCGATCACGATAACGATGCCTTTGTTCTTCCCGCAGGGTCCCGCCAACCATCGCGCCACGGCAACGATGCCGAAGGGCTCGGTGGATTTGCGGTTGGTCGAAATACAGAGCGACAATTGGCCGGCGGCTCAGCCTGCTCCACCTTCGGCGACGTTCCATCTTCCGCTGGAAATCCGCACCGGTCCCTGGATGCGCTGGCTGGCGGCCGCCTGGATGGCGCTGTCGACAGTTCTGCTGCTTCGCTTGCTGCTGAGCCACAGAGCGGTGAGGCGCGCGGCCGGCGCCGCTTTCGATATCCCACCGGAATGGAGCGAACGTGCCAGGCAGTGGAGCGGCCTTGCCGGCGCTCAGCGCCGCGGCTTCCGGCTCGCGATATCGCCGACGATCGCCATCCCCGTGGCCACCGGACCATTTCACCCAACCATTCTCATTCCCGCGGCGTTGCTTGAGGAATCGAACGCCGACCTGGTGGCGCCCATCGCCCTGCACGAGGCCGCGCACTTAGCACGGCACGACGACTGCACATTGCTGCTTCAACGTTTTCTCGAAGCGGTGCTCGCACCGCACCCGACGGTCCGCTGGATCACGCGCCAGATCGATCTGGAACGCGAAATCGCCTGCGACGATCTGGCGGCGCAAGCCACTGGGAATCCACGGCACTATGCCGAATGCCTTACGCGGGCGATGGCGCTATGCGGTTCGGTTCGCGGCACGCTTGCGGCGGCCCACGCTACCGGCCGCCGGTCGCATCTCTCGCGGCGAGTCGAACTGCTGGTGGAAGAAACGCGCGGCGCCGATACGCGCCTCTTCGCCGCACGGCTTTCTGTTTTCGCCGCTGCCCTCACCGGGGCGGCCGTCCTGCTGGCGCACTCACCGGCGCCATTCACCTTCGCCACCAAACCCAAGGAGATCTCCATGACGCAAAAGATCGGTCGTCCAATGAATCAGTTGGTTCTGGCTGCAGCCGCTGCTGCAGCGATTGTCACCCAGCCCGCCGCTGCCCAGCTCCCCAGTCCAATTGCGGACTCGCGGCCCGCGCAAGCACAGGCGGCGAAAATGCATCGCAACCTGGTTCTGTTCTTCGACAACAGCGGTTTTACCCAGGCTGACCAGGCCAAGGCCCTAGCGTTCGGCGCTAATTTCGTGCAGAACAAATTGCAGACCGACGACGTAGTGGCCATCATGGTGTCCGGAGCCGACGGAATCATCGTGAGGCAGGATTTCACTGCCGACCGCGATGTGCTCTTGAAGGAAATTCACAAGATCGCCGATTTGCCTGCGGGACAGATCTCCGAGACCGCGTCTGCAGCGGCAACCGATCAGGAAGGCGACCGCCAGTTGAACGATGTGCAGCGCACATTCCAGATGCTGGGCGCTCTGCCTGATAAGAAGTTGCTGATCTACCTCGCGAAAGGCTTTGCGACGATCTCCGATACCAACCACCGCATCCAGTTGGAAGCCGCCATCAACGCCGCCAAAGGGGCGAACGTGGCTGTCTACTCGATTGACGTACAGGCGATGCCTGCAAAGTAGTGTTAGATGCTGGTGGCGCTACGCGTCCGCAACGAATTCGACACCTCAGTGCGGTCCATCACGGCCTCCACGATCGTGCCCAATTCCATAAACTCCTCGAGGGAGCTCGGCTTGCGAAAGTAATCGATCGGAGCGTGGCACGCGGCATTCACGTGGTCCTTCGGGGAATCCGACGATGTCAGAATGACCACGGGCGTCTTGCCGCAGTGCTCACTGGCGCGAAGGTGGTTGAGCACTTCCGCGCCGTCGCATTTCGGCAGATGCAGGTCCAGCAGAAGCAAGTCTAGAACGGGCCTGGACGAGGCGTCCAGCCGGTCGATAAAGCGCATTGCTTCCTCGCCATCTTCGGCGACAGAGATCCAGCAATCGATACTTGGAAGCTTGAGTGCCCGCCGAACGAGAAACACATCGGCGGGATTATCCTCTACCAGCAAAATGTTCTTAGGGTCCAATCCCCTCGCCATAGACTCCCCAATTGTGCCCCACCCGCTCCAATCATTGTATGGCCCTTAAGGGCTAACACGTGCTTTGCATGACCGGCGTGATGATTTTTCACTCACGGCCAGTTCGTGGACTTCGGATTAGTCAAAAGTGCTTGCAGTGCAATAGACTAGCAATTGGCTTTCATGGCACCACTTCGACGAAGTGTTCGCGTTATCACACTCAGAACTCTGTTGCGCCTAACCCCTTTTCTGGTTCTGACGCCGTTTCTGCAGGCGCAGAATCCACCGCAGGATGCCGGCACTGCCGCGCTGAAGTCTCTCAGCCTGGAGGAACTAACCGAGATCGAAGTGACCACACCGTCGAAAGAACCTGTGAAGGCGTTTCAGAGCCCAGTGGCCATCTACGTCATCACGCAGGACGACATCCGGCGTTCCGGCGCTACCTGTATTCCGGAGGCGTTGCGGTTAGCGCCAGGCGTCGAGGTCGCCCGGATTGACGCGAATAAATGGTCGATCGGAATTCGCGGCTTCGGTACCCGCTTCTCCCGCGGCGTGCTGGTGCTGATTGACGGGCGCACGGTGTACTCAACGCTGCTGGCGGGCACGTACTGGGAAGTGCAAGACACGATGATGGACGACATCGACCGGATCGAAGTGATCCGCGGTCCGGGCGGCACTATCTGGGGACCGAACGCGGTGAATGGTGTGATTAGCGTCATCACCAAAAGCACCAGGGAAACGATGGGAATGCTGGCTTCAGCAGGGGGCGGCAATGAGGAACAGGGCTTAGCCAGTGTCCGCTATGGCGGCGGCAACGGCAACGACCTGACCTATCGTGTCTATGCGAAAGCCTTCACGCGCGGTCCCGAAGTTCATCCGGATGGCCAGAACTTCGACGATTGGCGCGCCGCGCAAACCGGCTTCCGCGTGGATTGGAACCCGACTTCGCATGACGCGGTAACCGTGCAGGGGGACCTCTACAGCGAAGAGGCGGGCGAAAGCGTCCAGGCCACCAGCTATACCGCGCCCTACTCGCAGATACTGAATGCCGACGCGAATCTGTCAGGCGGAAACTTCATGGTGCACTGGCAAAGGGCGCTGGCTAACGGCGACGATATCCAGGTGCAGGCCTACTACGACCGGACCAATCGCTACGAGCCGAACTTCGGCGAGCGCCGGAATACGTACGATATCGACTTCCTGCAGCACCTGCACCCGCGCGCGCGGAATCAGATCTCATGGGGCTTGGGCGCCCGCCTGAGCCACGCCGACAATCTCGAGGTTGTTTCGGGACTTTCGTTCCTTCCGAATCAGAGAACGGACCAGTTGTTTACGGCGTTCCTGCAGGATGAGATCGGACTGGTGGACAATCGCCTGTCGTTGATCGTAGGGACCAAATTGCTGCGCACCAACTTCACCGGGTTCGAGTTCGAACCGAGCGCGCGGGTCCTGTGGACGCCTTCGGAGAAGCAAACGGTCTGGATGGCGTTCACGCACGCTCTGCGCACACCGTCGGATGCCGAAGAGAACTTTTTTCTCTCGGGCTACGTTGGAACCGCCCCGGGAGGGCTCCAGGAGTTTGCCCGATTCAACGCCAATGCGCACTTCGCGCCGGAGCAAATGAACGGCTACGAAGTGGGCTATCGGCGCCTGCTGAGCAAGAACCTCTCGGTGGATGTCGCGAGCTTTTATAACCACTACCACAATCTATTCGACGAGGAAATCACGGGGGGCTTCTCCGTCGAAGACAGTCCGGCGCCGCCGCATCTTCTGCTGCCCGCACAGTTCGGCAACGGATTACTGGGAAACACCAAGGGAGTGGAGATCGCTCCCGAATGGCGGCTCGCGACTTTCTGGCGGCTGCGCGGTTCGTACTCATATCTACACATGAACATCGAACCAGGGCCGCATTCGCTCGATATCGGAACCGCGCCTGGAATTGTGGGGGCGAGCCCGCAACACCAGGCGGTCGTGATGTCTTCCTTCAACCTCTCGAAAACGCTGCAGTTGGATCTGACTTACCGGTATGTCAGCGCGCTGCCGGCCCAACTTGTGCCTGCGTACTCCACGGGCGACGTCCGGTTCGGCTGGCGTTTCAGCCGCGAATTCGAATTGTCGCTGGTGGGGCAGAATCTTTTCCAGCCCAGCCATGGAGAGTTCGCCGGCGATCCCGGTCCGTTGGTGGGTATCAGACGCGGCGCGTACGCCAAACTCACATGGAGAAGGTGATCCAATTCGGGTGGGGGCGCCTGCTGCCAAAGCTGCTCCATGCCGGAATGACGATCGGCCTGCTGGCCGGCCTTGCTGTCCGCATGGCCGGCGAAATTGCGGATCAACCCTCGGAGTATCAGGTCAAGGCGGCGTTCCTGCTCAACTTCACGAAGTTTGTGGAATGGCCTGCTAACAGCATCGCTGCCGATGCGCCCATCGCGATTTGCATCCTGGGCAAGGACCCGTTCGGACGAGTCCTGGATGACATTGTGGAAGGGGAATCGGTCAATTCCCGGAAACTGACGGTGCAGCGGTTGAGCCAGTTGCCGGCGGCGCAAGCATGCCAGGTTGTGTTCTTTGGCAGTCCGGAAAAAGATCTCGCAAAGACCCTGGGCGCGCTGGGACCAGGAGTGCTGACGGTAGGCGAAGGGGATAAATTTGTGCGGGACGGCGGCATGATCGCCCTTGTGATCGACGGGCGGCGTGTTCGCTTCGACATCAATCAAACCGCGGCGGTGAACGCCGGAGTGAAGCTCAGTTCCAAACTGATGAGCGTAGCCAGAACCATCGAGAAATAGGACCGGGCCGAGCCCGAAGTAGAGATGCGAAAGTTCCGCGACAGACCGATTAAGGAAAAGCTGGTGATCCTGATCATGGCAACCACCGCGGCGGCGCTGTTGTTGGCCGGACTCGGAGTGGTGATCGCGGATTCAATCCTGTTTCAAAGCAATCTACGCCGCGATCTGGTCGCGCTGGCCCGCATCATCGCCGACAATAGCACCGCGGCGCTGGCCTTCGACGATCCTCAAGCCGCGACCGATACCCTGGCATCCCTGCGCGAACGGACCCGCGTGATCGGCGCGTGCGTGTACCGTTCCGATTCCACGATTTTCGCCACCTACTCGCGGCGTGAAGCCATCGCGTGTCCGGCGCCTGACAGCCGCGATCGGGTGCGGTTCAGCGCGCGCCGGGTGATCGTTTCGCAGTCCATTGTGCAGACCGGCAGCCGGATGGGAACGCTAATGCTGGTTTACGATCTGGGCGAAGCCTACGACCGCGTCCGCCTGATCGGCGGAACCGTGCTGGGCGTTCTGCTGGCTTCGAGCCTGCTGGCGCTGCTGCTGGCCTCAAAGGTGCGAAAGGTGATTGCGACGCCGATATCCAGGCTGGTGGACGCTACCACCTCGGTATCGGAAACCGGAGATTACAGCACACGCGCGGAGAAACTTTCGGGCGACGAACTCGGCGTTCTGGTCGATCGATTTAACGAGATGCTGGCCGGCATCCAGTCGCGGGAAAACGACCTGAAGAGAGCGCTGCTTGACCGGGAAGCGGCCCTGCGTGACGTGGAGCGGGAGCGCGAGCGCTTCCGTTTCATGGCGGAATCCATGCCGCAGAAGATCTTCACCGCCAAGCCGAACGGCGAAGTGGACTACTTCAACAAGCAATGGCTGGAATTCACGGGACTCTCCTTCGCGCAGATCGAGAAGTGGGGTTGGACGCAGTTCATTCATCCCGACGACCTTGAAGGCAACCTGCGGGCGTGGCAGGAAGCGGTTGCGTCCGGCGAGCCATTTCATTTCGAGCACCGCTTTCGCCGCGCCGACGGGAAGTACCGGTGGCATTTGAGCCGGGCCCACGCCATGCGCGCTGCCAACGGTGCTATCTCAATGTGGATCGGGTCCGACACGGAAATCCACGAACAAAAAGAAAAGGAAGAGGCGCTGCGGAGGGCCAATGAAGATCTTCAGCAGTTCGCCTATTCCGCCAGTCACGACCTGCAGGAGCCCATCCGGAACGTCGCGGTCTACAGCGAAATCGTGGCGCAGCGGTATTATAATCTGTTAGACGCCGACGGGCAGCAATTCCTGGGGTTTTTGAAAGAGGGAGGCCGCCGCATGGCAACACTCATCAACGACCTGCTGGCTTACACCAAAGCCGGTACGGTTGAGGTGCGTGAAGCGCCGGTGGATTCATCGGCCGTTTTGCAGAACTCACTTTCCGACCTCGCGGAAGCGATTCGGGAGAGCGGCGCAAAAGTCACTTACGACGCGCTGCCCGAAGTCTACATGGGCGAAGCTCACCTCCTCCAGGTATTTCAAAATCTCATCGGCAATGCGCTCAAGTATCGAGATCAGGACCCGCCCCAAATCCATATCTCCGCGAGTAGTCGCGGCGCCGTTTGGCGCTTCTCGGTAGCTGATAACGGCATCGGAATTGACCCTCAATATAAGGAGAAGATCTTTGGTGTATTCAAGCGGCTCCATCATGACCGAAGGTATGCCGGGACCGGCATTGGATTGGCAATTTGCCAGCGTGTGGTTGAACGGTACGGCGGAAGGATCTGGGTCGAGTCCGAGCCCGGCAAAGGATCAACCTTCTTCTTCACCGTCCCCCGACGCGCCCAGTCCGTCAGCTCCAACGCGGCTGAATCTGCTGTTGGCTGAGGACAACCTTCCGGACGCTTTATTAGTGCGCGAGGCGATCCGTATGGAGGACCTGCCCATAGACGTCCACGTGGCGCAGGACGGTCCCCGGGCAATCGAGTTTATTACGCGGGCGGAGCAAGACGCGACTGCCCCATGCCCGCAGATTCTGCTGCTCGACCTGAATCTGCCGATGGTGGACGGCTTCGAGGTGCTGCGTCGTGTGCGAGCCAGCTCGCGGCTGGCGTCGATCCCCGTGCTGATCATGACGTCGTCGGACGCGCCCAGCGATCGAAACCAGGCAGCCGCGTTGGGGGCCAGCTATTTCCGGAAGTCGCCTAGCTACGAAGAGTTCCTGAAGCTCGGTCCTACATTGAAGAAACTTCTGCAAGAGAAAGGATTGCTGTAGTAAAGGCTAAAACTGCGCCGAGTCTACTTTCGTGGCTCGGTGCGGTCGGTGTGCTTGCCTTCGTTCCAGCCTTGGCGAAACTCCTTGCCGGCCTTCCGCAGGTCGCGCTCGGCGTTGCGGGCGCCCTCCTTCACCTCTTGGGACGCGCGGGCTGCTTCCCTTCCAGCCTGACGGGCCACCGGTTCGTTGCGGCGGTCATCCCGTCGGCTGCAAGACACCATACTGAATCCAACCAGAAACAATAGGGCTAAACAGGACGTTCGCATCGTCGCACCTCACTATCTGTGAAGCAAGCGAGGCGCCAGAACGGCAGGTGTCTGAACTACAGTCGATTACATGCTGCTCAGCACGGCCCAGGAGGCAATTGCGCTGCCTGCTGTGGTGAATGCGCCATATTTTGTGTAGATATCGCCTGCAGATTTGTTGGCCTCTTCCATATTGCCGCTAGGGTTGGCAATTTGCGGATCGGAGGCGTTGCGAATCGCGAACCACTTCACTTTGGGAAATGCCTGCAACGCTTGCGCGACCATGGCGTCACCCATTTCACACACACGCCCCAAGCCCTGCAACTTGTAGTGATCGGTTGAGTCATCGAAGCCGAAGAAGTCCGTGGTCACAATCGCATCGCTTGCGCTGTGCCATACCTTGGGCGTAGGTTTTCCTGGCAGGAAGGATGCGTTCAATTCCAATAGAGTCGGTGTAGTGGCCGCGAGCGGGCCGGTTGGAACGGATGACGATTTATATTGCGCCTTCGCCCACATTTCCTTGGCGAACTGCGCGGTGCAATCGAACTTGACCACCTCCGCGATCACGATGTCACCGAGGGCAGTAGTCTTGCCGATACCGCCGCCGGTCCCGGTGGTGATGAACACTTTCGGGTTGATGGTCTGCGCCAATTCGGTGACAAGTTTTTTCAGGGGAGTCGCCGGGCCATCGTAATCCAGATGCAGTCCCGACTTGATGAGCAGCACCTTCTTGTCGACGCGGCCGGGTGATATGACCGCCGAAACTGTAGCGCGTTCCGGGGGCAACTACAGGATCGTAATAGCGTGGCGTAATAAAATTGCAAACGGCGATTCCGTTGATGCTGTATGCGAATTGGTTGCCCCCCGCAGGGATCGCAAGCCTCCAACAGATATTCGACCTCGCCGGGAGTGTCCTGCACATCATCCCCGGATATCGCGATAGCGCGCGCACTCTGCATGCGATTGCCCGATGGGTCTACCAACATTTCGATTATTTCGTGGCTGGCGTCGATGGTCCAATCGGCAGTGTCCGGCGTGCCCATTACCAGCGCGTACGGCCGGTTGTTTTTGTCCAGATGAACTCCACCTTCGTCGGCCGGCAGACTGGCAACCAGAAAAACAGGCCACACACCCACCGGAATGTGCTTTGGATTGGGCAGGTACTGTACCGTAGCCGTGACATTCCAGAATCGCGCTAAATCACGCATGACCTGGATGTTCAACGCCGCCGCGGCTTCTTGAACCAGTTGCGCATCCCAAGAGGGATTTCCAGTCTTTCATACCCATGCGGCACTTCAGAAATGGAATCGTAATTTGCAGCTGCGTTTGAGCGATGCCGAGCCGCGATATCGGGAGGGTGGGTTTCTTACGGTGAATAACAAACAACGGGCATAATGGCGACACTAGCGTCGCCATTGTGCCCGGGATTTGTTTCAGGATTATCGAGGGAATCGGGGAACTAGGCGCGCTTGCGCCGGGGCTTTGCAAACGCAATCAGCCCCGCAACCGTTGCCAACAAGATCACACCCGTAGGCTCCGGTACAGGCGAAGCGTCATGCACTAGAAACTCCTGCATCGCAACGCCGCTTGCCGGCACGATGACGTCCCAACCCGGAGCAGTCCACGGTCCGCCCGGAGCGTTGGGTAGAAGAGCGTCTTGCGCCTCCGTCAAATAGGTATTCACGGCGTCGGCATAGCCGGAACTATTGATGGCGCCGACCAGGCCGGCGACATGGCTTGGATCGACAAACAGCGTCCACTGTGCCGCGTCGATTTCGATCTGAGTGGTGGAGTCAACCGGACCCTGCGCCAGAAGGGTCTGATATAGATTGTCGAGCCAGGCCGCTTCGAGGTATCTCTGGTATGCATTTACTGTTGCAGGATTAGAATAGCTGAGCGTGTGGCTCGAGTCTGTCACGTCAAATACGTCGGATGGAGTAACATTGCCATATTTCAGGGACGGCACATTGGCGGCGGTTAATGCGTAAACAGTGCCGGTCCAACCCACCGGTGGAGTGAAATCGGTATTCCAGTCGTCGCAAAAGATTGTCAAAGCGTTCTGCCCGGTCGTCGTGTCATTGGCCGAATAGGGATTCACATAAACGCCGTTCCACGTTACGTTGCCGCCGCCGTTGCTGGGGAAATAAAAATTGTCGGCAAACGCGCCGCTGCTCAACGCCAGTAAACCAGCCAGCGCCAAGCCGAACGAAAATCTCGTCATTTAAAGGCACCTCCAAGGTGTCGTCGGGAATAACAAATAGCAAGATGGAGGCCAAAACACGAAAGCCATGATTTCAAATGGATAACCGGGGTTCATCCAGGATTCACATTTGCCAAAAAGTGGAACTCCAATCTTAAGAATGGGTTCCGGGCAAAAGGTACTGCGGTGAATCACATTAGAGTACTAGTATTTTTGGGTCGAAATATTAAGAGAATAAATACAATTCCCGGCTCAAGACTATCCATTTCGTATATGTGCTGGCAAGTATCGCAGGCGGTTTGAACTGGCTGAATTCTATCGAAAGGGGAATTGGCGGCGGTTATGTCGGAGAGGATATTTTGGATGTTCCGCTGGCCACGAGATTGGCGGGATCGGTGGAGTGTGACGGGTCGCTGGGTTCTAGTCCCATCATCCCAGGTCGGACCTCTCGCGAACCTTAGTCGATTCTCTTAAGGAACGATGTGCTGCGCGAGTACGCTGTCCACGCGATTCACCCATTCGTCCCTCGCTGAAGCCCCGAAAGCAGAAGGTTTGAGCTGGACCGCGTGGATTCCCGGGATATTGAAAGGCTTCGCATCGCCATCTTGGGTGCTGATGACTCTTACGTCCTTTTGCGACCGGTGAAGAGCGGTGATGAAATCCGGAGCGCCGGGCAGGGCAACATCAATAACCAGGACGTCGACCGTCAGATTCAATTGCATGATCAACAGGGCGGCGTCGGGTACACTTTTGGCCGGAAGGGCCGTATAAGAGTGCGCATCCAGGGCTTTACCGAGCCAGAACACGAATCCCAAATCGCTGTCGACAATGAGTACGGTCTTCAATGGCTTCCCATCCCGCCGTAAGCAATTAAACGCCCAGGAACTGTCGCATTTAGAATCTTGTATCTAGCGACTTCTCACTGGATTGATGTGACGACAAGATCACCAAGACGCACTAAATTTTAGCAATTAGTCCTAGTACCAGGAATTCGTACCAGTACGATACCGAACTCCATCCTCTAGAAATGACAAGCTGTTAAGGGGATAATCGGCATAATGATTTCTCGGGGGACCAATGCGGTGCAACTGGAATTAGGAGAACGGCGCCTTGCGGACCGCTATCCAGTCGATGTCGACCTCGTGTATAAAATTTTGGGGACGACGAATGCCGGGGACTCTGGATCGGGTCGAGTGCTGAATCTGTCTTCCACAGGCTTGATCGCCGAGTGTTGGCCAGCATTGCAAGCGGACCTCGACGTCGAACTGATCGTTACCTGGCCCGCACAGCACGGTAAAGGCGCCGGCCTAAAGCTCCACGCAACTGCTCATACCGTCAGAACAGATGGGACGTGTACCGCTCTGAGAATTGACGCAAGCGCATTTCGACTGGATGCCTGACGTCCAACTGATCTGCTCCCCAAATCGCCTTTACGTCTGCTAACTCAGCCGCGTGGGCGGGCGGTATCGCACACCCGACCTCCCGTTTTACCTGATGTTCACATGTGTCGCTGTTCCGCTCGGTTTGGTTCCTGGTCTCACCCACAGACGCCATCCATATGGCGAATCCAAAACACTAAAGGACTGGGTAAATCATGAATCGACTATCTCGAATGCAGGCCGTCTGCGCGGCGGCGCTTCTGGTATTTGGCATCAGCAGTATCGCCAGAGCGGATGGGGACAACAACAATAACAATTCAGTACGCCTCAGGGCCCGGATGACTGGCCAGGCAACTCAAACGAGCAATCCCGAAGGCAACGCGGACTTTCGTATCGACGGAACTCGCACGCGGCTTCAGGTGGAAGTGGAGCATGCCAATCTTCCGGCCGGCACCGTGCTCGTTGTGATGCTTCAGCACGGGACGGCGGCGCCCCTACAGGTTGGCATGATCACATTATCCGCTAACGGGTCCGGCGAACTGGAGCTCGACTCGCAAGACGGAGCAATCGTGCCGGCGGTCCAAGTCGGCGATGTCGCGAGCGTCACCTCTAGTGGCGCTGCGATCCTGGCCGGCGCATTTGCCACGAAGTAAGCACTAAACATCCCTGCGG
Organism: uncultured Solibacteraceae bacterium; assembly: GCA_963815475.1. Lineage (GTDB taxonomy): Bacteria > Acidobacteriota > Terriglobia > Bryobacterales > Bryobacteraceae > Sulfopaludibacter. The sequence goes on from CAWFHD010000003.1 coordinate 1,279,435, forward strand.
GCAATTCCTCCTGGCGCCGCGAAGGGGAGGGGGCTTGCGGTCCACTCCCCTTCAACAGGAGAACTTCGTCCCGGCGATGCTACGATCTTCAGTAATGCTGCCCGATCCCATGACGCCTGCTCCTCCGACGCCCCCAAGTTTCGACGCAAAGCAGGATTGTTGGATTCTGAGCCGGTACGCCGATGTCGCGGCCGGCCTGCGCGAGCCGCACCTTTGGCCCGTCGCCGGCAAATATCAGGATCGCGATGAGACCGGCAAACTCCACCTTCGCCCAGCGATGTTGGACGCCCTGGCATCCGCGCATACAGCGGAGTGGCAACCGCAGGCCGAACGCCTGGCGGGGGCATCGCTGGACCAACTGCCAATGGATGGTCCCGTAGAGATCCTCTCCGAATTTGCCAAGCCTTGGTGTCTTTCCGTGGCCATGCTCGTGACTGGCGCTCCGCCCTCGGAGCGATCGCGGCTCGCCGAACTCGGCGATCGCGTCTTCGCAGCCACTGGTGAACCTGAGGGTTCCAGCCTGCGCGAACCGGCCGCCGCGGCCACCGCCGAACTCGAGCAATTCTTCGAGAACGGGCCTATCCCAATGGGAGAACCGTCGTTCATCGCACTATCGCAGACCACCGCCCGCCTGCTTACCAATTCATGGCTTGCCCTGTTTCTTCACCCCGATCAGTATGCGCGCCTACAGGCTCAACCCGAGTTGATGCCCGGCGCGATTGACGAGTTCCTTCGCTACGCCGGTATTGTTCGCCGCATCTACCGGCGCGCCACTGAGCAGCTAGACGTGGCGGGTGCTACCATCCGCGAAGGCCAACGGCTCGCCCTTATGCTGGCCTCAGCCAATCGCGACCCCAGCGTCTTTCCCGACCCGAATCGCTTAGACATCGCGCGTTCCTCCGCGGGCCATCTGGCGCTCGGCGCCGGCCGGAATTCCTGCGTGGGCGCGGCGGCGATTCGCATGGCACTCTCCGCCGCCACCCGCGTCCTTCTCAGGAGATTCGCGGCCGCGGAAGTAAAGAGCGCCGACCAGTGGCGCATCGGGTCGGGCTTTTGCTTTCCTACGGCCGTCCATGTGATTTTCCGCTCAACACTATAAGGCGGGGCAATACCTTTTTGACACAGTTTTTACATCTTCCTCAATAAACCGCCTTCGGGTTGTATCATTCTGGAGTCATGCATGAGTCGGCGAAGCCTCGGGGCAAGAAGATCGTATTTTTCTTCCCGGCATTTTCCAGCAAAGAAGCTACTGCGCCACTCGGTATTCTGGCCGTGTCCACACCGCTGCTCCGGGCCGGCTACGAAGTCAAGATCATCGATTCCACTATCACTCCGCGCTTTCAGCAGCGTGTCATTCAGGAGCTCGATGGCGCCCTGTGCCTGGCGGTTTCGCTAGTCACCGGCCCCATGATCCGGGAGACCGTGCAAATGGCGCGGGAGGTAAAACGCATCTACCCCAAAATGCCGATCGTCCTGGGCGGCTGGCATCCTTCGCTGCTCCCCGACCAGACTCTCGCCGCCGATTTCGTCGACGCCATCGTAGTGGGTCAAGGCGAAGATGCCCTGCTCGAGGTGGTGCAGCGCATCGAGGCTCGCGAATCGCTAAAGGGCATCGCCGGCGTTGGGCACAAAGAAGACGGTCACATCGCGTTCAATGCCTCACGGCCCCTGCGCCCGCTGTCTGAGATGCCGCCGAAGGCCTATCATCTCGCCGATTTCGACGCTTACCAACGAGTTTGCGGACGCCGCTGGGCAATGTACACGTCCAGCCTGGCCTGCCCCTACAATTGCGGCTATTGCACGAACGACGGCGTCTACGGTCGCAAATGGAACGCCCTTGAGCCGGCCCAGGTAGTGGAAGAGACCACCGATCTGGTGAAGCGCTACAACCTGGAATTGCTGTGGATTGTGGACGACAATTTCCTGATCGACCTGGATCGCGCGGTGGGCATTGCCGAAGGACTGGTGCGGCGCGGTGTGAAATTCGACTGGAGCATTCAAGCCTCCACGAATCTGGTGAGCCGCCTTTCCGTCGACGATCTGAAGCTCCTCAAGCGGGCGGGACTCTCCCAAGTGTCGCAGGGCGCCGACACCGGTTCCACTCGCATGATGCATCTCATGAACAAGGATTTTCAGACGCTGGACATGATTTACACGGCGGCTGAGAAACTTAGTGCCGCCGATATCCGCCCCAGCTTCAACCTGATTTTCGGCTATCCCGGCGAGACGGAGATCGAGCGTCGTGACTCCGTGAAGCTCATGATGAACATCTGCCGCCGCTACCCGGGCGCCGAGTTCTGGACCAACATCTTCACTCCTTACCCCGGTTCGCCGATCATGAAACGCGCGTTTGAGCTGGGCATCGAGGTCCCCAAATCGCTGGAAGGCTGGACCGACTTCTTCCCCCGTTATACCGTTCTGCCGTGGTTGAAAGGCCGGGAGCACGAACGCGTTCAGAACATGCGAGAGTATATGCGAGTGGCTTTTCACCGCGTGCCAATTGGCAAATACCGCGTGCCCGCGCTCGACCGGCTGCTGTTTGAATTGATCAGCATTCCCGCCCGCTGGCGTCTGGACCACAACGTCTACGCCATGCCCGTAGAGCTATGGCTGCGGAACGCTGCGCAGAAGGTGCTCACTCCTCCCAAGCCGAAGGTTGATGCCAGCCAGCTTTCCGCGGAGCCGGTGACATGCTGAGGACCGCCCAATGGTAGACGTCCTCTTCACTCACTCGAACCACTTGTTCCACGATCGCAAACAGGTTCGAAAGATGCAGCCCTATCCGCCGCTCCAAACCATACTCGCGGCGGCTTGCCTGCGTCGGCAAGGATATGAGGTCGCGCTGTTCGATGCCACACTGGAATCGCCGGAATCGGGCTTCGAGGAGGCGTTGGCACGCTACCGGCCACGCCTGGTTGCGGTCTGCGAAGACAATTTCAACTACTTGACCAAGATGTGCCTGTTGCGCAATCGCGAACTGGCTTTTTGGATGGCGCGCAAGGCTGTGGAGGCGGGCATTCCCGCCATCGTCAATGGTTCCGATGCCAGCGACCGCGCTGCGGAGTACCTGCAGGCGGGCTTTACGTGCGTGATCACCGGCGAGGTCGAAGCCGCTCTCGTCGAGATCGCCCCATGCCTACTGGCCGGGCATTCCGAAGCGGAGTCCATTCCCACCGGCGTCCGCAATCTCGCGTTTCTCGATCGCGCCTCCGGACAAATCCGCCACACGCCGCAGGGCGCTCCTCTCGCTGACCTGGACACGCTGCCCATGCCGGCTTGGGATCTGATCGACCCCGAGCCCTATCGGCGTGCCTGGACCTCCGCCCACGGATATTTCTCGTTGAACCTGGTTTCGAGCCGCGGCTGCCCCTATCGTTGCAACTGGTGCGCCAAGCCGATTTGGGGCGATACGTATCATTGCCGATCCGCCGCAGTGGTTGCCGCCGAGATGCTCGAACTGAAGCGGCGCTTCCATCCCGACCACCTGTGGCTCGCCGACGATATTTTCGCGTTGTCTCAACAGTGGACCCACGAGTTCGCCGATGCCGTGGAATCCACGCACGCGGGCATTCCCTTCAAGATGCAGTCGCGCTGCGATCTGATGACCCGCGCAACGGTCGCCGACCTGCGACGCGCCGGTTGCGCCGAGGTTTGGATGGGAGTGGAATCGGGCGCACAGGGTGTGCTCGACGCTATGGACAAAGGCACCCGTGTCTGGCAGATCCGCGACGCGCGCGAAAATCTCCGCCGCCATGGAATCCGCGCCGGCTACTTCCTGCAGTTCGGCTACCCTGGCGAGACCTGGGCAGAGATTGAGAAGACGATCGAGCTGGTACGGGAAACGCGGCCCGACGACATTGGCGTCTCGGTCTCCTATCCGCTTCCCGGCACGGCCTTCCACCGCATGGTCTCCAGCCAACTCGGGCCCAAAGAGAATTGGGCCGACAGTGACGATTTGGATATGATGTTCCAGGGCGCATTCACCACCGATTTCTACCGTGCGCTGGCCGACGCTCTCCATCGTGAAGTCCGCGAGGGACGCGATGCGGCGCAAGGCGCTTGGGAAAATGCGCTGGCGCTGCGGGATATGAGCGCGCGGAAACTGCCGATATGGATCTCCTGCTGACGCACGGGTACATCCTCGCGGAGGATGCGAAGGAGCGTCAGATCATGAAGCCCTACGCGCCCTTGGGAATCCTCTACCTATCCTCCTATTTGCGCGCACGGGGCTTCGAAGTGGAGATCTATGATTCCACTTTCGGTTCGCGAGAGGAGCTGTTTCGCATTCTGGAGACGGAGCCGCCGGCAACAATTGGCATTTACGCCAATCTGATGACCCGCCCGAGCGCGATCGGAATTCTGCGCCACGCCGTGGAATGTGGATGGAGGGTGATTGTCGGTGGGCCCGAGCCGGCGAATTATCCCACTCAGTATCTCGCCGCCGGCGCGAGCATCGTGGTGTCGGGCGAGGGCGAACTGGTCTTGGAAGCGATTCTTCGCGGCCAACCGCTGGCGCAGATACCCGGACTGTGGTTCATGGCGGGCGGCGCCGCGGTAAACACCGGCGCGGCGCAACTGCTCGCCGACCTGGATGCGCAACCGTGGCCCGACCGCGAACGAATCGACATGCAGCAGTACCTGGATGCCTGGCGTGAGCATCACGGCGCGGGCTCTATTTCGGTGATCACCGCGCGCGGCTGCCCGTACCATTGCCGCTGGTGCAGCCATTCCACATTCGGCAAAAGCCATCGGCGGCGATCGCCAGTCGCGGTGGTGGATGAGGTGGAAGCGATTCTCCACCGCTACCAGCCGGAGCAGCTCTGGGTAGCCGACGACGTCTTCACTATCCATCACGGCTGGCTGGATCAATACGCCGCGGAGATGCGCCGCCGGGGTCTCCGCATTCCCTTCGAGTGCATCACGCGCGGCGACCGCATGACTCCTCGCGTGGCTGCGCAACTCGCCGAGCTCGGCTGTGCGCGCGTGTGGATCGGTTCCGAGAGCGGGTCGCAGCGCCTGCTCGATGCCATGGAGCGCGGCGTGAGTGTGCAGCAAGTGCGCGACGCGGTTCGTCAGCTCAAAGACAACGGAATCCAAACCGGCATGTTCCTCATGTGGGGCTACGAAGGTGAGGAGCTTGCCGACATCGAAGCGACCTACGACCATGTGAAAGCTTGCCAGCCCGACGTCTTCTTCACCACCGTCTCCTATCCCATCAAGGGTACGCCCTATCACGATGAAGTCTCCTCCAGGCTGGTGCAGCTTGGCGCCTGGGAGACATCGACTGATCGCAATATCGCGATTCGCGGCCGCCATTCGCGACGCTTCTACCAAATGGCCGATCAGCTTCTGCGCAGCCAAACTGCCTCCGAGGCCGACGCCGCGCGCCAGGGTCTGCGGGCCGCATCGGCCGAGGTGGAATTATGAGCGCGGCAGCCTTCGACCGCATCGCCCGACGCTACGATGAACTCTGGACCGAGACGCCAGGGGGTCGCGCCCAGCGTGCTCAAGTCTGGCGCCACATCGACCCGCTGTTTCAAGCAGGCGATCGCATTCTGGATATCGGCTGCGGCACGGGAGCCGACGCCGCGCACCTGTTGGCCCGCGGAGTGGGAATCCATGCCACCGATGCCTCGCCCGCAATGCTCGCGGAGTGCGAGGTCCTGTTGAGCCGCAATCCGCAATGGTCCGGCAAGGTACTCCGGGCCGAAGAGATCGCATCGCTGCCCGGAATCTACGATGGCGCCCTCTCCAATTTTGGCGCGCTGAACTGTGTCGCCGATCTTCAGCCGGTGGCGACTGCGCTGGCCGCCAAAGTACGCTGCGGCGGCCTCGCTGCCATCTGCATCATCGGCCGCTTCTGTGCCTGGGAAACACTTCGTTACTCCGCGAGGTTCCAATTTCGCAAGGCCTTCCGTCGCATCGGCGGGCAGGCGCAGGCATCCATGGGAATTCCCGTTTACTATCCTACGGTGGCTCAACTGCGCAATGTGTTTGCGCCGGAATTCCAACTGGTGCGATGGGTAGGCGTGGGTCTATGGTCTCCCGCTGCGATCGATCGCACACTGGCGGATCTGCCGGTCCTGCGGGCAATGGCCGACCACCGGCTGCTCATCTTCAAGAGGACTTGACATGCTCGCACAAGCACGCCAGCGCTTTATCGAAGACTACGTCAAGATCCGCCACGCAGAGGGCCGCGGCTCCCAGGATGCCGATTACTATTTGGCGCTGCCGTACCGCGATATCACTGGTCGCCTGCAGGGCCAGTGGACCATCCGCGCCAAGAGCTACCGTTACTTGGAAGGCCGTGTGCTCCCCGCCATGGAGAAAGAGGCTGGACGGCCGCTGCGTATTGCCGATCTCGGCGCCGGCAACTGTTGGATGTCGTATCGACTGGCGCTGCGTGGTCATCAGGTGATCGCGACGGACATCCTGTCCGATCGGCTGGACGGCCTCGCCGCCGGGAGTCACTACCAGCCGCACGTCGCCTTCTCGCGCATCAATGCCGAATTCGACGATCTTCCCATCGCCGCCGCGAGCCTCGATCTAAGCATCTATAACGCTTCCATCCATTACTCCACCGATTATCACCGCACGCTCGCCGAAGCGCGCCGCTGCCTGCGGCCCGGCGGTAGCTTCGTGATTATCGATTCGCCCATCTACAGATGCCGTGAGCACGGCGAGATGATGCGCCGCGAACGCCACCAGCAGTTTCAATCCACCTACGGATTCGCGTCCGACACCCTGCAAAGCATCGAGTTCTTCGACGAAGAAATGCTCACCGAGCTCTCGCGCTCACTAGGCATTCAGTGGCGCATCTACCGCCCGTGGTATGGCTGGCAGTGGGCCATGCGCCCGTGGAAAGCTCGCTGGAAGGGCGCGCGGCCGCCATCCCGCTTCTGGATTCTCGCCGGGAGGTTCCAGCAGTGATCGTTCTTTTCCATCCGCGCAGCACCAAGCCGAAGAATCGGCGGATGCCGCTTTCCGTGCTCTATCTCGCGGCGGCGCTTGAAGGTCGCGAAGAATACGAGATCGTGGATGGCAATGTAGATCCCGACCCGTGGTCCACCATCGACGGCCTCATGCAGTCGAAGTCCGTCGAGTTGCTGGCCGTGTCCGTGATGCCCGGCCCACAATTGCAGAGCGCCGTGCCGGTCTGCCGGGCGTTCCGCGCCAAGTACGCGAATGTGCCCGTTGTCTGGGGCGGCTACTTCGCCTCGCTCTACACCGAAGCGGCGCTCAATGCGAAGTACGTCGATTTCGTCGTGAAAGGCCAGGGTGAGGACACCCTGGTGGAACTGATCGATGCGCTGCGCGGTTCGCGCGATTTCAGCCGCATTCGCGGGCTTGCCTTCAAGGACCAGTTCGGCCTGCACGTGCACACCGCGGAGAGGCCCTTAAAAGCGCCGGACGAGTTTCCCTGGCCGCCCTATCATCGCCTGGACGCATCGCGCTACATTGCCCGAACCTTCCTCGGCTCGCGCACAGCGGTCCATCAGGCCAGTATCGGCTGTCCGTTTCGCTGCAACTTTTGCGGCGTGGTTCCGGTCTACGATCGCGAGAAGATGGAATCGCCCGCGCGCACTGTGGCTATTCTGCAGCATCTGCAGAAGACGTGCGGCATCAACGGCGTTCAGTTCTACGACAACAACTTTTTTCTGCGCGAAGATCACGCGCTGGAACTGGCGGGGCGTATTGCTCCACTGAACCTGCACTGGTGGTGCGAAGCGCGCATCGATATCGTCAACTCCTATTCCGACGACACGCTTCGCCGCCTGCGCCAAGCCGGCTGCGTGATGATTTTCTTCGGCGTCGAATCCGGCTCCGATGCCACTCTGCGCAGCATGAAGAAGCAACTCACCGCAGCGGAGAGCGTCGACCTTGCGCGGCGCATTCGTCAGTTCGATATTGTGCCCGAGTACTCCCTCATCTTCGGCAATCCCGAGGATCCGGCGCGCGATGTCGCCGAAAACATCGCGTTCGCGCGCCGCGTGAAGAAGGTCAACCCCGACGTTGAAATCATCGTCCAGACTTACGTGCCCACGCCGCAGAAGTCTGGCCAGTATGGCGGCGTCGACATGCCCTTTCCTGCGACTCCCGACGAGTGGATCACCGATCGCTGGTATCCCTACCTGATCCGCACCGATCCGAATCTGAGTTGGCTGCCGCCCCACGTCAGGCGCAAGATCCGCGATTTCGAGACCGTGATCAATTCGCGCTGGCCCACCACGCAGGACCTGCGTCTGACAAGCTGGGGGCGCACGCTCCTGCGGTCGCTCAGCAGTTGGCGATACGCCTTGGGCGCGTACGATTTTCCGGCCGAACTCCGCCTCGCCCAGAAACTCGTGCGTCTCCGGCAGCCGCGCCTGGAGAGCTTGTGATCAGCGTCTCCGCCGCCGAAGGCTATGCGCTCTGGGCCGGATCGTGGGATGATACCCCGTCACCCATCGTAGCGGTGGAGGAGCGGGCCTTGCGCCCCTGGATGGAGGGTCTCCATCCACACCGCGCAGTGGATGTGGGCTGCGGCACCGGCCGGTGGACCGCGCAACTCGGGGGAATCGGCATCGATGCCTCAGCGGCCATGCTCGCCATCGCGGCGGGAAAGCCTGGTCTGGGCGGTCGTCTCGCCGTTGCGGAAGCCACAGCGCTTCCCATTTCTTCCGACTGCTGCGATCTGGTGCTGTGCACTCTGACACTGGGCCACGTTCGCGATCAAGCTTCGGCCATGCGCGAATTCGAACGTATTCTGCAGCCCGGCGGCACCCTGATTCTCACCGATTTTCATCCAGCGGCCGCAGCGCAGGGTTGGCGCCGCACGTTCAGTCACGATGGCGAAACGTACGAACTGGAAAACCACCCATACACGTTGTGCGAGCTTCAGACCGCCACATCGAGCCTGGTGCTCCGCGACTCCGTTGAAGCAGTGATCGGCGAAGCGGAACGAGCTATCTTCGCGCGCGCCGGAAAGCCCGGGCTTTTCGAAGCTGCCTGCCGCACCCCGGCGGTGCTGCTCTCCAGATGGTCCCGCACATGACACGCGTCGCCGGTTGCGCTCTCGATCTCACCGGCCACCTCATCCTCCCCGGCCTGATCAACGCTCACGACCACCTGGAGTTCAATCTCTTTCCCCAACTCGGCCGCGGCCCGTACCCCAACGCCACGGCCTGGGCCAGCGACATTCACCATCCGGATGCCAGCCCCATCCGCGAACATCTACGTGTGCCTAAGCCTGTCCGTATGTGGTGGGGCGCGCTCAAGAATCTGCTAAGCGGCGTGACCACCGTGTGCCACCACAATCCTTACGAGCCCGCTGTCTTTACCGCGGATTTTCCCGTGAGGGTGGTCCGCCGCTTCTCCTGGGCTCACTCTCTCGCCTTTGAACCGAAACTCAGCCAGCGTTTCCGGCGTGCTCCGGCCGCCAATCCTTTCCTGGTGCACTGCGGCGAAGGCACGGACTCCACAGCGAGGCAAGAATTCCAGGAACTCGACACGTTGGGCGCGCTCGACCACCGCACCGTTCTGGTGCACGGTGTCGCGCTCTCGCCCGCCACTCTTGGATTGCTCAAGCGCCGGAGGGCGTCGCTGGTCTGGTGTCCCACGTCGAATCTGGCAATGCTCGGCCGCACCTTATCGCGAGGCGTACTGCGTTCGGAACTCCCGATCGCACTGGCCACCGATTCCGCACTTAGTGCTCCCGTAGACTTGCTCGATGAACTCGCCGTCGCACGCCGCTTTCTTCCTGCCGCGCGCCTTTTCGAGATGGTCACGGCGATACCGGCGCGGATGCTGCGCCTTGCGCCCTCGAACCGCGACTGGATCGCCGTTCGCAGCACTGCGCGAACGCCGGACGAGGCTCTGCTGAACGGAACCATCGCTCTCGTGGTGACACGCGGTCGCATCCGCCTGATCGCGCCCGAACTTGCTGCGCAGCTCCCGGCCCGCGAACGGCGCCGCTTTCAGTTGCTCGCCGTCGAAGGCCGCCCGCCGGTGCTGGTCGCCGCCAACGTGCGATCGCTCTACCGCGCCGCGGCACGCCATCTCGGCAGTGACGTCTGCCTCGCGGGCAAACGGATTCTGACATGAACCCAGTCCTCGACCGGCTCCCCATTCTGATCCTGGAACCGCACAATCGCTGCAACTGCCGCTGCGTGATGTGCGACATCTGGAAAGTTGCCGAGGGCCGCGAGTTGACCGCCGCGGAACTGCAGCGCCACATGGCGGACATCGAGGCCCTCGGCGTGGAATGGGTGGTCTTTACCGGCGGTGAGCCGCTAATGCACTCCGACTTGTTTCGCCTCGCCGGCATGCTTTCCCCGGCGGTCCGCACGACGCTCCTCAGCACGGGCCTGCTCCTGGAGCACAATGCGGAACGTATCGTGAGCCAGATGGGAGATGTCATCGTGTCGCTCGATGGACCGCGCGCCATTCACAACGCCATCCGGCGCGTCTCCAACGCCTTCGACGCGTTGGCTTCCGGCGTCCGCGCGATTCACCGCCTGAAGCCCGATTACCCCATCGCCGCACGCTGCACGGTGCAGGCGTTGAACGCCGGGCATCTGCGCGCCACCGTGACCGCGGCCCGCGATTTGGGCCTCGGTTCGATTTCCTTCCTGGCCGCCGACGTGACGTCCACCGCGTTCAACCGGCCGCTAGTCTGGCCTGAGCCCCGCCAGTCGAAGGTTGCTCCCGACCTTGCTGAGTTAGAGCAGGAAATGGAATTGCTGATTGCGGCATACCCGCCGGACGGTTTCGTTCTTGAGTCGCCAGCCAAGTTGCGGCGCATCGTGGAGCACGGCCGTGCCCCCGAAGCGCCGCGCTGCAATGCGCCCTGGGTTTCGGCTGTGCTCGAGTCGAACGGCGACGTGCGCCCCTGTTTTTTCCACCCGCCTCTGGGCAACACGGCAAGCGGCACGCTGCGAGCCGTCCTCAACAGCCCGGAAGCCATCGCGTTTCGTGAGTCGCTCGACGTCGCCACCAACGCGGTCTGCCGCCGGTGCGTCTGTTCACTCCACCGCCCGTAGAAGATCCGGCATCGCCTACTGACCCACCACTCGCACTCCCGTGACGAAATACTCCGTTTCGCCGAAGCAAGATGAGGGGACTCCTTTGTGCTGCTGGTAGGCGAGGGCGACCCGCTGTCCGGCGCTCTCCTCGATACGACGGGCGGTGGCATTGTCCCTCACGCTGAACTGAAAGATCTGGGGCGCCGTGCCCGGCGTGGTTGTCAAAGCCTGCTCGCCTTCCCATGTTTTGCAGAGCCAACCCTTCTTCGAGATTTTCTGCACGTAGCCGACACGCTCGCCCGTGGAATACGCGTAGTGGAGCGCCACCCACGTGTAACCGCCAATCACCACAACCGGCAGAACGAGAAGGATCAGAACGAGCCAGAGCTTCCAGTGGCTTTTCCGGCGTCGCGCCTGTGTTACGGGTCGCTCAGTGAGGCTGCTCATGCGGCTCCCCTCATGGTGAATGATGCGACGTGAATCGTGCCGGCTCGAAAAATTTGTTTGCGGAGAATGAGTCTCCGTCCCCTCGGCGGCATCGGCGAAATTATGGTTACTAAGAACGACTTTGCTCCCACAGACTGGAGCACGTTGAGAGACACGCCGTACCTCGTCGGCTTCGCCACCTTGTTGGCCGGGTCGAGCGGGCTCGGCACCTTTAAGGAACTGATCGCGCTGTCCCAAGGAATCATGGAGAACCAGTCGAGCAGTTTGCCCCTCATCCGAGACCTGACAGCTACAAGTGAAATGCAAGCCGCGCAGGCTTCGCTGAAACAATCGCTGGGCCCCCTACAAGGACAATCCGCGGCCGACAAGACGCGGCAATCCGCTCTGCAGCAGTCTGCCTCTTCTGTGGCCATCCTGGAAAGAACCTGCAGCCGGGAAGAAACCGAAGCGTTTCGCCGGATGTTGTACGGGATTGCGGAAAAGGTCGCCAATGCAGCGCGGGAAGGCGGATTCCTGGGTTTCGGTGGAAAGCAGGTCTGTGAAGGGGAGCAGGCGTTTCTGGATGAGCTACGCAGCACCCTGCAGTTGGAGCAGGTCAAGAAAGCTTAGGGCCAGACCTAAGCAGCAGCGCCGCCGGTTTTAGGGGAGTCGCCGGCGGTTAGGACCGCGAGCTTCGAACCGTCCTTGGTGAAAAACTGAGCGACGATTCTAAAGAGCGCGGCGGCGCCGCCGGCTATCGCCACAAGATAGCTGAGGTAGACATCGAAAATGTCGCGCCAGAAGTAAGAGGCGAACAGGACTACCAGAAACAACGCCAGGCCCAGCGCCATCCGGAGAGCGGGCCACAGGCTGAGGTTTTGCTGTTTCTGCCACATGGTGAGTTCACGCGTGGTGACGGCCTCCAGCACGAACTTGCGGAAACTGACGTTCATGAGGCGGTAGGCGCCATCGCGGCGGATGAGTTGCTTCTGCAGGAGGTGCGAGATGGACACCTCGTTCAGTGGATTCAGCCAATTGTCTTTGGCCAGTTGGTACAACGCCAAACGTTCGTCGCTGGTGCAGTTCAGCCAAAGGACGCGATAGTATCCATCGGTCAGGTTGCGCACTTGCGTGACCAGCGAGGTTTCGAAATGGCGGGCGCCGGTAAGATCGAGCTTGTCGATTTTGATCAGACAACCGCAGGCGCGAAGAAAGAGCGTGGGCTGGAGTTCGGCAGTCAATATCTCCGCGTATTCGTCGGCGACAGCGGGCTCGATGCCTTCATGCAGGCAGCGTTTCTTTAATGAGTCCACGGTACTGGTGACAATGGCATCCCTCGAACGATCCTCAAAAACGAAGCGCTCAAAATTCCCGATCAGACGGGTCCACCGATTCAACTCGGATTGGAGCCGCTCCGATGGCTGCTCACGAACCAATGATTCCAACAGCAGCAGTGGATCGATGGAAGTGAGAACGTAGACCGAAGGTTTGTGGGAGTAGGCCAACGATTCGAGGAACGACAGCCTCTTGATCCGGTCCTCCGACTCAAGCAAGCGCACTTCGAAATTGTCCAGGATTACGATTTTGGAATCGGTGGCGGCCGTCAGCACCTCGGAGCGATCGCTGATTTCGCCGGGGGCGGTCTTTCCGAAGTCGATAATCTCGCAACCGGCGGATGGCGATTGCTCCTTCAGCTTCTTTACGATTCTTTCGAGCGCAACGCCGGTTCCCGATCGTGGGTGAGCAAAGATCAGGACGCGGTCGAGCGGACCGCCTTCGGCATCGATGGCCGCCTGCATTCGCTGCCGGCAAGCTTCTTCGTCCAGTTGGGGCAGCAGATCCGGCTCGCGAAAATCGAGAATAAAGAGACGGCGCACGATCCGATGGACCCACAAAAACATGCCGATTAGCAGAAGCAGACAGGGCAAATAGAAAGCTGCGGTGGACCCGAAAGACGGCGCCGGAAGTGCGCTCCAGATGGGCTCCCGGTCAAGCGAGTCGGTTCCGGAGGCGGGCGTCGCCACGGTCCACAGACAGGGGTCGGGAAGGGCGCGGAAATTGCGGCTCTGGTCGAAGAAGGTGAACCCATTCAGCATGCGCGCGTCTTGCAGCAGGGAAAGGATGCCGGGTTGTTTATGGATGCGCCAATCGTATGAGTCGTAGCCTTTGTTAATTCGGTCTTGGCAGAATTGCTGCCAAGAGCTGTCAGTGTTGTACGGTGTATCTTCGAAGCTGGTATGAAAGTCGTTCAAGTAACGCAGTTTGCGATTTTGAATCGCCGCCGCCAGGCTGCGATAGCTGTCCGACTCAAAGCGCAACTGTGCGCTCGAAACCGCCAACTGATAAATCAGGAGCGACAAAATGCCGGAAATGGCGAGCCAAACGGCGAATACCCGGAGGGAGTAAGCCGCGCTAAGGGGAATCCGGTTTTCGCAGCGAATGATCCACTGGTGTTCCCTCAGCCGCTGGATCAAGGCCGATCGACGTCGCAGCATCAGCGCGCCGATGACGCAGCCGGTCAACAGGACACTGAAAAGCGCCGGAAGAAGCAGAGGGAATGCGACGAACCGATCGGCGAAGATTCGAAACACAATCGCGATCAGAATGGTGATCGCAAAACAGGCAACGCCCCAGATCCCCTTCACCAGGTAAAGTGTCTTCTCCGATTCTCGAGGCCAGATCCGGCGGCGGGCCGAGGCGAGCGTGGCGGCCGGCCACACAGCATGCTTCAGGCTTGTGGCGGCGAGCGCGAAAACGGCGACTAACATCGGCAACGCTAGCAAGTACACCAGAAAATTGGAGCCGACGGTGGACAGCCGGTCTTTCTGCGCGTCGACTCCCTGAAAAACGATGAGCCCCATGCCGAGATCGTGGATACACTGGGCGCCCTTGTCGGACTCCTCACACCCCAGGGGCTGAACAAAGGCCCGGATGCTGCGGCCGCCATAACGGAGCGAGAGATGCTTTTGCTCCATGCGCTGCAGCGCCAGTTTCAATTCGCCCGGATCGTCCGTTTCACCGAAGAAATTCTCGTGCAGATTGCGGGACGGATCGGAATGAAAGAGAACCTGGCCTGTCGAATCGACCACCGCGAAGCTAAAGCCTTGTGGAAGCAGTGCGCGCACTAGCGACGGTAACTGCGTGGTGGTCAGGATGCGGAATTCCGAGCTTTCCGAAGCCTTGGGGCTGAAGATCATGGTGGGCAGGAACTCGCCGGTGCTTGGCGAGATCAGGGCTTCGATGACAAATGGAATGGAATCCTGCACTGCGTACCGCCCGTGGCGCAGACGGGCGATGAAATCGAATCGCGCCGGCGGCAGTGAGATCAGCGGCGTCGGAATGGGAGTCGCCGAGAACTTGATAATCTGGCGCAGCTCCGAGGGCTCGTCTGCAGGGTCCCTCGCAACTGCCGGGTCGCCTTTGGGTTTGGCGCCAAGCAGCATCACGTGAGCAAGAAACGGATACGGCTCGATTAAAGACGGTCCCGTTTGGGAGAGCAGGTAATAGGTATCTGGGGGCCACTTGTCCGCCGAAGAATCGCTGGAGACTCGCAGCTTTTGCAGAACGGATTCCGAGGCGTTCAGCGCGTCGCTGACTTCGCGCGCAAAGTTGCTGCGAATCTGTTCGGAGAGCTGAACGATCTGGCTATCGCTGCGATCCGACATGTCGAGGAAGAACCCGTACGAAAGATAGAGGGCGCCAAATAGCGATGCCGCCGTCACCGTGATGGCCAGCATGGCGGTCACTGAGAACTTGGTCAACCTATCGCGATCGCTCATGGTGTACAGCTTCAGCGCCGGCCAAAGAAACGCCATGCCCACGATGATCGTGAAGAAAATGAGCGGCAGGCTTAGGGATGGAATCCGCCGGGCCTGTGCGTCGATTTCGTCTTTTCGAGTCAGGCCGTAGAAAGCGATTGGAGTTTCCTTACCGGTCTCGTCGTTGAGGACGAAGGGCGCCGGCGCGACAAAGAGGACGTAGCTGGTTCCGGAAACCTGAACGTCAAATCGCTGATCGGCTCCCCACACCTCGCGGGGAAGCTTTCCTTGATCGGAGGCCCCGGAACCGGCTTCTTCTTTCTGGCCATTCTGACCGCCCTCCACTACACCTCGCACGCGGCGGTTGGCCAGAATGGCTTCCACATCCTTGACCGTCAGTCGGGAACTGCTGGTTTCCGCGAGCACTTCTCCGTTGCGGCTGGCGACGAATACGGTTTCGAACAAGTCGCCTCTGGCTCCGAACGTGCGCTCCAGCATTCGATCCGGGTCGAGTTTGATATCCATGCGGACCTGGAGGTCAGTGCCAGACATACTCACGGTTTTCTCTTCCAGGAACTGAATGCGCAGTGATGAATTGCCGAATCGGCAGCAGATGGAAATCTGGGGGGAAGACTCCGGGACTTTCGGTTTGGTGGCCGCGGCTACCGTCTCTTTCGGGTTCTTGGAGACTACCTGCTGCACTTTTACCGACGAGACGCCATCTAATACGTACGTGTTGACGTAGCTCTGCACTTCCGCTTCAGCGATTTCGGGCAGGCTCGCCCCTTTTTCATAGAGCCATTTAGTGCGCCGGGCGATGGCCTGATCGCGTTTGCGAAGCGCGAGTTGGCCAGGCAGAAGGTAAGCGGCGCCAATGGTGTTACCGATGCCGGTAATCTCGGAGCCGAATTGGCGAGACGTCACATCCAGAATGCGGAACGCGCGGTCATTGAGATAGCCTTGCGCAGCCTTGGTTTCCTGGAGGTAGTAGGCGAAAAACGGGAGCAAAACTGCTAGCGTGATGAGCGAGGGGCCGTACAGTCGAAGTCGTTGAACCGGGGGGGCCTGGGGCGGATTGGACGAGCGCTCTGAGGGATTTGCGGCCATGTATCACCCGGCGGTTCTAAAGACTATATCATTTCGACCGTCCTAGACCGCGCGGCAGACTGCAGCGCTGACGCCCCATGACTAGCCGAACGTGAACGAGAAGGCCTCAGCACCGGGATCGAGAAATTCAATCTCAAAGGTCACGTCTTTGATAGGGCCCTTCTGCCGGATGAGCTGATACATCCGTGGCTGTTGAACCTCGCCTGAGCCATCGGCGGCCGAATCGGATCCGTGATCGTCGCCGGGAGCGGCGCCATTCAGCTGTACCTTAAAGCGCACCGGCGTCCCGTTCTTTGCCGGACCGAGGACCATATGGAGGTCGCGGCTGTGGAACCGAAACACAATCTTGCCGGGCGCCGACTCGAGTTTTCCACTCTCGGCGGCAACTTTCCACGAGCCGCCGAGCCCCCACTGATTTAGTGCAAGCCGCGACGGTGCGCTATAGCTCTTTCGCGAATCTTGCGCCATACCCTCGGGCGACGCGAAGTTGTCCGTGCGAGCATAGCCGACGTAGGTCTCGTGCGATTGCACATCGTTGCTCGGTGGCGCCTCGGAGCCTTCAGCCCTGATGCGCACCATGCTCTCGTCCAGGCGAGTGGCGCCGTTTTCTTTAAGAAGGGCCTGGATGACGCGCTCGGACTTCTCGTATTCGCCTTCACCGAACTGGTGGTAGCGGATTCGTCCATTGGCATCGATGAAGTAGTCGGCCGGCCAGTATTCGTTGCGGAAGGCCGACCAGATCGAATGGTTGCTGTCGATCGGGGTAGGGTAAGCGACTTTCAAATCCAACACGGCATTTTTCACGTTCGCCGGATCCCGCTCGAATCCAAACTCGGGTGTGTGAACACCGATCACGATCAGCCCGGCATCCTTATACTTCACGCCCCAGGCCTTCATGTACGGCAGCTCTCGCAGGCTATTGATACACGAGTACGTCCAGAAGTTGACCAGCACTACCTTGCCGCGCAGTGCTTTGCCGCTCAACGGCGCAGAGTTGAGCCAACCCACCGCGCCATCCAAGTCGGGCATTCGTCCTTCATCATTTGTTGCTGACGCGACCGCGGCCACTCCACCGATGACCGCCGTGGCTGTAATCCAAAACCCAAGATTGTTCATAACGACAACTCCGATCTGCCATGATTCTCCATATCAGGGTGCGTACCGGGTGAAGACAAGGTCGCGTGGCTCTGTTCTGATTGTGGCAGGGGAAGCAGCTACTCATAAACGCCTCGTCGCCAGGTTTGCCGTCCTTGAAGTGCCCGAACCCCCAGCCGCCCGTCGCGGCATACTTTTTCGAATCCTTGACCATAAACTGAATATTCGTGGGCGCGCCGACAACGAAAGATTGAGATCGGCCAAAGACCTTGTTGTTTTCCTCCGATGGGACGTGACTATAGTGCAAAGCCGCGATGATTGTGCCGTCGGGGAATGGAAGCTTTCCCTCGCGGTAGGCCTTGACCGCCACATCGTTACCTAAAACGGCTCCAAGACTATTGAGGTTGCCCTCTTCGTGGGCCAAAGAGATCAACCGCCAGTCGCGGTATCCGGGAGGAATTTTGGTTACGAAGACTGGCGCGGCCTGTCCGCTCGCCTGCCCATACACGGGGACGATGCAGGCCACTACGCCAGCTACGGCTGCAACTGCAACCAGCGCGAAAACAATCCTTCTCATAAAACCTCCTTCAAACTGCGGTAATTGTTGTGTGAGTACCGACCCGATGCATGGCAGTACGGCTTCTTTCAACTGCGCGTTAGTCGGTCCTCTCTCGGCATCGCAGTCGCTCAAACCTTCTAGTTGACAATCTGCGCTATTGCGAAGGTGAGAGCATCACGAGATGCAGTGTTTTGCGGATAACGCTTATTGGAGGGCTGCCGATACCTCAGACGGGGTACGGCAGGAGCGCCGCAGTGCCCCTCAAGATCGGCGAGGGCTGCGCGCCTAGTCCTGCTCGCCGAAAGTTTGAGCGTACGTCTTGCCGTACGGATAGAAGAGATCCTTGCGACCTTGCTGCCAGGCCGCCCTGAGTTCAGGCGTTGTGATGTCCCAGTCCGGCCGGCATTTCCTGGTAACCGCACGCAGGTCCTGCCGCAACTCTTCCAGAGTAGGTCGGCCGAAGAACCAATAACCGTTGTAAACCTTGTAAACCACCAGACCAGGTTCAAGAACAATCGTGTGCGGGATCATGGGATCGTGGGCTGGATCAGTGTATTCGGCGATGTCGAGATCTTTTTGCACCATCCGGCCGGCGTCGGAGAGAAACGGCCAGTGAGCGCCCACTCCGGTGCGGTATTCATTGGTCTCGGCAATGTTGTCGGTGCTAATCGTAACCAGCCGGCAGTAGCCTACCTCGATCTCACGATGGAGTTGCAGAAGTCCTTCCGCCTGCCGACGGTCCTTGGGACAGAAACCTCCGCGGCTCAGCACCAGGACCATTGGATGCTGCCCTTGTAATTCGGAGAGCTTCCGGCGTTTGGTGGTGTGATCGGAAAGCTCATAGTCGGGAAAGACCGCCCCTGGTACGATGTCGGCACGCATATATAAAATCCTCGACCATTGGATGCGCGCCAACACGGCGGGTTGCAGCGCCAATGCGGCTAACACTGCTGAACGGTTGGCCTTTTACTGAATCTGTAGCGTCCGCTCCGACATCAAGACGTTCAGATTGAGTGGATTACGAATGGCGGCAGCGGTGCACAAAATCGAGTGCAGCGGAACCCACGAACCGCGAATCCTCCAGTTCCCAAACTTCATTTCAGTCTGTCGGACTGACACTTCTCAACACTTTCGCGACGGCCTCCAACTTGATTGTCCAGGCAGCCTAGATAAGCGTCGAGACACTATGAAGGAGCGGGATTCAAGTTCCTGGCATGTCAACCGCAAGAGATCGGCGGTCTCCTCGTCGGCAGGGAAGAACGACTCGATGGCGATCTCCGAGACAGTGACATCGAGCGGCGTTCCGAAGACTGTAGTCGTACTGAAGAGCCTCAGAGTGCCTGTTTCCGTGGCGAGTTCCAAGGGGACCACGATGGACGAATTCTCGCCCATGTGCCCGGCAGATCTCGGAGCGTTTACGGGATATCCGCGAAGCTCGGCGAGCAACTCAGACAGCACCGGGTCGGCCGTGACTTCCACTTGATGCCGAAGCCGTTCCAAGATGTGCGCGCGCCATTCCGGTAAATTCACGATTCGCGGCGCAAGCCCATCCGGGTGCAGACTCAACCGCAATACGTTAACCGGTGGAGCGACCAATTCCGGCGCAGCCCCGGCGAGCAGCGGGGCCACTGCCCGATTGGCGGCAATCAGGCGCCAGTGGCGGTCCACCGCGAGGGCTGGAAGGGGTTCGTGGCCGGCCAGCACAAGATCTACAGCTTTCCGCGCGGCGGAGAGTGCTGCATCTCTCAAGGGCTTGGCAGAATAAACAGGCGCAAAGCCCGCTGCGAGCAGGAGGTCGTTGCGTTCTCGCAATGGAACCTCAAGCCCCTCAGCAACGCGCAAAATCATCTCACGACTCGGCTGCGACCGTCCTGTCTCAATGAAGCTGAGATGCCGGGTGGAGATGCCCGTCTCGCACGCCAGATTGAGCTGGCTGAGACGTCGGCGAAGACGCCACTCCTTCAATAGTGTTCCCGCATGGACTACGGAGGCAGGCATATTTCGACGATAGCGCGATCTGTCCGGCGGCTTCCATTACCTCCGAGGTAATCGACTGTTGGCTTCGAACATTCCATCATGACCGTACAGGAGATTCGAAATGACATCACAAAATGAACTGATCGATCGCTACATTGCGGCATGGAATGAAGCGGATTCGCAACGCAGAAAGGAGCTCATCGAGCGCACCTGGACGGAGGACTCAACATATCTCGACCCGATGGTGCAGGGAGCCGGCAGGGGCGGAATCGACGCGATGATCGAAGCCGTTCAAAAACAGTTTGCCGGATTGAAGTTTCGGCGCACCAGCGAAGTGGATGCGCACCACGATCGTCTCCGCTTCGCCTGGGAACTCGGACCGGCGGAAGGTCCGGCAGTCGCAGGCGGCGTGGACTTCGGCGTTACTCGCGCCGGCATGTTGCAGAAGATCACAGGCTTCATCGACTTCGCGCCGAAGGTCGCGGCCCGGGAGGGACAATAGAACCAAACGTCATCCGGACCGGCGACAATGTCGCGTTGTTTATCGTGAGTGGGGCAGCGGCCAGCCGATAGTCTTTCTTTCGGGCTGGGCGCTCAACTCCGACATGTGGGCCTACCAGATGCAACCGCTTTCCCAGCAGGGATTCCGATGCATTGCCTACGACCGCCGCTCCCACGGCAGATCGAGCGATCCGGGGAAGAGCTACGATTTCGACACGCTTGCCGGCGATTTCGCCGCCGTGCTCGACGCGCTGGATATCAAGAATGCCATGATAGTCGGGCATTCCTTTGCCAGCGGCGAGATGGTGCGCTACTTAACCATGTATGAAACGGAACGAATTGTTCGCGTCGTCTTCCTCGCCGCTGCGGCAATTCCGTTCCTGTTGAAGACGCCGGGCAATCCCGACGGCATCGATGGAGCGGCTCTCGATCAAGTCCGCCACACGTTCTCCCAAGATTTGACGGGATGGGTGGAAGCCAACGCCGAGCCGCACTTCGCGCTGGGCACTCCTCGAGCAGCCGTCGACTGGACCATGCGGATCATGTCAACCGAGTTCCGCGCCGAGCTGCCACGCCTGCGGATCACTACGCTCTTGATTCATGGCGACCGCGACGCATCGTTCCCATTAGAGCTTACGAGCAAGCCGACCGCGGCGCTGATTCCCGGCGCCCGCCTTATCGTGTACGAAGGAGCACCTCATGGCCTGTATTTCATGCATAAGGAAAGACTGAACCGGGATCTCGCGCAATTTGCGGCGGGGGCTTCCGCAGCGGTGAGATAGAGATGCGACATTGGAGCCGTTTGACGGCCGTCTCCGTGTCCAAAGCGAACGGCCGAGCGGCTGGAAGGAAACTGGTCTGGGGACGCTGACCATTGTGAACTCCCGAGCCCGAACGAGCCTTTGCCTTCCCGCAAGAATCCATATCTGGACAGAGTGTTCAGGAGCGAATCAGAACTTCAGCCGCAACGCCAGTTGAATACTACGTGCGCCGCCGGTGCCAATTGGCGAAGTATTCTCTAGGCTGGTAATGCGCCCGAAAGTCGCGGGCGAAGAGATATTCAGATTCGGGTTTCCCAGCTCCGGATGATTGAAGACGTTGAACACATCGACACGGAAAACCAGGCCCATGCGCTCCGAAAGCCTCGTGTCTTTCTGCAAGGCAGCGTCGACTTGAAACAGCTTGGGACCTGTGACGATGTCCCGCCCGGCATTTCCCCACGTGCCATTGGCCGGCGTCGCGAATGCCGCAATGTTGATCCAGTCATTGAGATTCTGGCAAAATTGGCACGCCCGACCTGCAGTAGCTGAGAGCCAGCATGCGCAAAACGATTCTGATGTTGACCCTCTCCGCGGCAGCCTGCTCCGCTGCCATTCCCGCCCTGATGCCCATGCCGCGCATGAAGTCCGCAACCGTGGCATAGCTAATGCTGTAGCCTGGCACAGCGAACAGGTCGAGCAGAATGCGCCTGGCTTCTACGCCCGCCTTCCACGTGTGTTTTCCGTGCACAGTGGTGAAGCTGTCGACAAAATCTTCCGACGTCGAATGCCAGATCTGGTGTTGGAATGCAGCGGGTGCCGAAAGCCCGGGCACGCTGACCGTACTGGTAATATCCGAGGGAGTCTCGGAGTTCCACGGAAGAAAGTCTACGCCGAAACGGAACTCATTCGTGGAACGGGGCGACAGAATATTGAGGAACTCCAGGACACCGCTGGTTGGGGCGATCACTTGCGGGTTTGCCTCGCCTAAGGTCTGTGGCACGTTGAGGCGGTTTTCGTTCCGGGTGAAGCGGAAGTACGAGGTGAAATTGTCGGTGAACCGGTGGTCTACACGGATTGTTCCGACATCCTCATCCTCCGCTTGCGATGCCTGGCCCGTCCACTGGCCGATTTGAGAGCTCAACAAGCCGTCGTTGGGCAGGGGGAAGCCGTTGATGAACGGCGTCAAGACTGGCGATGTGGCCAGCACCTGGCTGCGCAATAACGGCGTTGGAACGTATCCAATCAATGACGCGGCCAGCCTTTGCCGATAGCCCTCGTAGGAGACGAAGAAGAATGTCTTATTTCTAAACACGGGGCCGCCCATAGTGGCGCCGAACTGGTTCAATTTGAACGGCGGATGAGTCGCCGGATCGAACGGCGTGCGCGAATCGAAGATGGCGTTGCGAAGGTATTCAAACGCTGTGCCGTGGAATTCGTTCGACCCCGATTTAGTTACGACTTCGACCTGCGCGCCGGGCGTGCCACCGGTTTCCGCACTGAACAACGCAGAGCTTACCTTGAACTCGGCGACGGCGTCCTGCGACATGGTCAGACGAGTGTAGACTTTCATGTTTTGATCGCGGATACCGCTCGCGTCGGTTCCGTCTACGCGGTAGTTGATGTCATCGCCGCCGCTGGAAAAGAAGTCATTGCCGTTCACGGCGCCGGGGACGAGCGACATCAGCGACTTCCAGTCACGCCCGTTGACCGGCAGGTTATTCAACTGCGACGCAACCAACACATCGCCAACGGTTGCGTTGCTTTGCTCAAGTGCTTCAATCACGCCCTTCACTTCGACGGTGGATTTTGAGCTGGCAACTTCGAGCGTCAGGTCCAACGTGCGCGTCTCGCCGACATTCAGCGCGATCGTTGTCGTCTTCAGCGTCTGGAAGCCGGTGGCTTCCACTTCGACATAGCAGATCCCGATGGGAAGCCCACTGAGCCGGTATACACCAGAGTTGGAGGTGATCGTATCGCGGGAGAGCCCGGTATTGGGGTAGACGACCTTTAAATGTGCGTTCGGAACGGCGGCCTGCGCCGCGTCCGTAATGACGCCGGTCACCGCTGCCCGATCGGCTTGGGCGTAACAGAGGGCCATGGGGACGGCGATTGCAAACACTACCGCTTTGAGCATATGCACAACCTCCAGATGATTTGTTTCACCTTCGAGTGAAGAGACTGAGCCGCCCCATCGCTGGGTGGGAAGCCGTAACGTCTCAGAGGGAAACTACCTAAAGCTCGATTCGCACAACAGTATCTAAGCACTCGAATCTAAAGAAAATCTAAAGGAAACGGAGCGTCACGAGAATTTCATGACTTGCGTTGGCCGGACCGGCGCGTGGTGCTGGCATATTGAAGGGTGAGGTGCGTGGGCCGGAACTCCGCCGCAGTGTAGAATTCCTGGTAGGAGGCCGCATTGGTCACCAGCAAGGCTCGGACCTGTCTAGAGAATCTCGGCCGCGCACAAACGTCTGCCCGCGACGCCATTGTGCTGGAGGACATGGAACGAGTACGCGACAAGGAAGGATCGAAGATAAAGAGGAATTTGGTAGCGCTAACGGGAATCGAACCCGCTTTGCAGCGTACCTACTGATGCCTTGACGTGCTAACCAGTTGTTTCTATTGAAGGACCCAAGGCCGCTTTGCTATCGCGTGCCATCGTATCTGGCGAATTTGTTTGCACGGTGTTTGCAAGATCAGACAGCCTTCGCCGCTTTTTCCCGCACCTTCTTCCACCGAGCCTCTACGGCCCGCCGCCCAACTCCGCGGCTTGCTCTGGCGTCAGGTTCTTTCTGCTGTTCTTGCCGCCCTTGCGCCCGAGAGCGACAGCCGCGGGATTCTTTCGTTTTGCCATTCAATCGAAGTATATACACAGCGGTTTGAAAAAACAACTTGACCATATACACAGCGCTGTGTAATCATCCGAGTTGTTAAGCATGCATACAAATATCGGATGCCTGGAGAAAAACTTGAAACTCACCCCACAGATCGCCGTAGAATCACAGACCGCCGGGTCGGTGCCATCCACTGCCCCTGTTAAAACTGAAGACTTACTTTGTTACATGAGGCGTGACATAAACGATCAGGAACGCGCGGCCCTGCGCGCCAGGTTGATTGAAGTCATAGTCGCAGAGCAGAGCGCCCATGAACTTCAGCAGATCGCACGATTGATTGACATTTCCGAGCACAACAGGGGCTGTTCAACACCCACCGAAGATTTTATCCTTCGCATGGTGAACAACCACTACTGGGAAGGCGGCAGCCTCATCACGCCGGAAACTGTTGCTGAAGAGATTGATCCCAAAAACACAGATGGATTTCTGGTGAACTTCACTGAGGCGATGGATACAGCCCGACGGATGTCCCTAGCCTATCCACAACTGGTCTCGCAGAATGCCGCCACCGACCCCGAACAAGGGCCAAGGTAACCCGGCTTAATTGGAACCCTGCCAGCCGCTAATCGCCTGAGCCAAACATGGCAGGAACAACCCTGAACCGATTTTGCAATCCCGAATTTAAGAGGACAAAACATGCTCGCCAAGATACCCAAAGCAGAAGAAAGCCAGACCAAAACGAAAGCAATAACGCCCGATGATGCCCCCATTGCACCTAGCGAACACGCACTTCTCATCCGCGCAATGGATCAATCCAGCCAAAAACAACGAGGCTTCATATACGACCTACTCACGGACTTTGCTGACGCACCCGTCCCGCCGGAGGAAGCGGCGCTACATGCCGGCGCGAAGGCCCTCGGGATCTCTCTGATCACTACAGATATTAAGAAATACGCTGAGGACTTCACAGCCCTCACGCTTATCACAATCGACCGCGAGGACTGGCTCTACGACTTCATTCACAGCGCCCTTGCCATCGGTGCCCAAAGCAAAAAAGAAAATGGAATGCGAAGGGCCACGCCAGAGGACATAATGGGCCTCCTCAAGAGCCATATGCTGGATTTCGACCGCGACATCCGCCACGCGCGCTCAACCTTACAAAAATATCCAGAAGCATTCGGTGCCATGGCCGCACCGCCAGCACGTTAAGACGAGGATTTAATTAAAAGGGTGCGCGCTGCGACCGCTTTACGCTGTGCGCGCCCAGCCCAGTCCTACCACCGCACAGCGGACAGCCGCGAGGCATCCCACCAGCAACACGGCCGCCGCGGACACGAGCCGCGCCACTCCTGCCCGACTGGCACCGTCATTTCCACCTGGCGCACCCCGATCCGGCCAGCGCCACGCCTCTGTCGCGCGGGCACCACGAGCCGCGCCCGCCAGGCATCCCACCAGCAGCACGGCAGGCCGTCTCCACGCCCTCTATCGTGCGGGTACCACGAGCCACGCCCGCCCGCATCCCACCAGCAGCACGGCCGCTGCGGACACGAGCGCACCGCTGTTCCCGCCCGACTCGCGCCGTCACTTCCATCTGGCGCACCGATCCGGCCGTCTCCACGCCTCTGTCGCGCGGGCACCACGAGCCCGCGCCCGCCAGGCATCCCACCAGCAGCACGGCAGGCCGTCTCCACGCCCTCTATCGCGCGGGTACCACGAGCCGCGCCCGCCCGCGTCCCACTAGCAGCACGGCAGCCGCAGACACGAGCGCACCGCTGTTCCCGCCCGACTCGCACCGTCACTTCCACCTGGCGCACCCCCGATCCGGCCAAGCGCCACGCCAGGCACCGGTCGTGATGCCCGCCGCGCGGTAGATGGCGTGCCAGCTCCACGGCCTCTGCCGCCTCATCCGCAGCCGCGCGGCATCCCACCAGAGGCACGGGCGCGCCGCGCGGGCATCACGGCCGGCGGCCCGATCCGGGCCAGGCATCCCACCAGCCGTCACGGGAGCCGCTCAGCCACGGGCGCGCCACTGTTCCTGCCCGACTCACGCCGCCACGTGCACTTGCGCACCCGATCCGGCCATCTCCAGGCCCTCTGCGGCGCAGCACCACAGCCGCGCCCGCCGATGCCGCCAGCGCGCCCACCGCCCTGCCATCTCAGCTTGCACGGCCCGGGCGCTCGATGCGGACCTAAGCCGACGCCGTCTACCGCTGCGGGCATCACGACCAGTGCCGATCCGGGCCAGTTCCACGGCCTCTGCCGCCACATCCACACCCGCGCGGTGGGCTGCACGATATAGGTGTGGCCGCCGCCCTGGCTCTGGCCGCTGACTAGCGACGATGTGCCCATCACAGTGAATTCCGCCAGGCTACCCGAGTCCTGCGCTGCTACACTGTGTTCTGTGAAATGCCCTGTTTGCTTGTCCAGCGCGTCCATCCCGATCCAAAGCAGTCGCAAGCCTAATGCGATAAGGCCAACTGCCGCTACAATGCGAGCCTTTTCATTTTGAGAAAACAGCAACGCTAACCCACACGCGATCCCCGAACAGCCGAAGAAGAATACCAAATGCCCGAAGAAACGAGAAAGCGTTTTTGGATTGATTGGCACACGCTTGAACGAATACAGGCCGTCTTTGATTTGGCCGTGGTCATTTTCTCGGGCGGACTCTGGTGGACCTCCTGCCAGCAGTGGCAATCGATGAAAGACCAGAAAGAGGTGATGCAGGGGCAATTGCGCCAAATGATAGTCGCCTCGGGCCAGACCGACAAGATCATCACCGAGGCGACCAAGCAGAGCAAGGCAGCGTCCGATGCTGCCACGGCCGCGCAGCAAGCCTTGACGATCAACCAAGCCGCGACCACTAAAACGCTCCAGCAGGGTAGAGCCGCGCTTGATGCGAGCATCAAAAGCTCTCAAATAGACCAGCGTGCGTGGATCGCGGCATTGTGGGAAGCGCCCCAGTTTCCTGTCCGAGACGGAGTACTCACCGGCGCTATAGAGATTTCTAACTCGGGTAAAACTCCGGCGCTGAATGTCAGTGGAAGCGTAGCGATGACATTCATTTCTCCGGGCTGGACTCTGGATTTTAGCCACCCCGAGCCTAGCCTGCAAACAGCAGTCAAGCTTGGAGCGGTCTTCCCCGGCTCGTCCATGTCGGTAAAAATTAACCCCATGCTCAGAGTCGAAAACGGACAAATCACAACAGGGCCCCTGTCGCCTACGTTTCTGAAGGACGGTCGGGGTTACATAGTCATGTTTGGGAAGCTCAGTTACTCTGACACGTTCGGGGTGGAACACTGGCTTACCTTCTGTCGAAGCGATAACGGGCTGCCGGGTGGAATGTTCGGCGTGAACGGATGCGCAGAATACAACGGAATAGACCACAACCAATAGCGCAGCGAGCGCGCCCGGCAACACTAAGGAGCCGAAAATGGGCGGGTTCGTTGCCAAAGTATCTCCCCAGCCCGTGTCGAACTTGTCCAAATACAAATCCTCGATCTGTTGTCTGCTTAAGCGGCCGCGCGCCTCCAGCTCCGTAGCCAACCTGGTCACGAGCCGCCAGTGCTCCGCGATCAGCACGTCAGCCATGGCGCGCCAGGCGCGAATCACGCGCAGCGTGTTTTTCCACGTGGGCTCTGAACACGAAAGGCTAGCGAGTTTGGCGGCCCTGTGGTGATCCGTCAAGGTGAGACCTCCGTCGGGGGCCGTGCTCTCCGGTTCTGCATTCCTGCCAATGTGAGCGACCCCCGCCAATGGTGTTTTGTTTTTGCCGGCCTTCAGGTTCGAATCGGGGATTATCGTCAATCCGAAAACATACTGACCGAAGACGATCGCAATGGCAGCATGGCCGCACTCGTGGATGGCAGCTATTCGCTCCCGCGAAAGCGGGCGCCGCCATCCATCCGGCCCCGCCACGCGCGCGCGCCGCACGGCCGCATCGCCAGCGAGCGCAATCAAGCCCTCTTCCAGCGCCATCACCAGCGCCTCAGCCAGCGTCATTTCGCGAGCCGCACTCACTTTATTGGCCCCACTCTCCGCGGTCCGGCTTGTTCGCGAAAGATCGATCCGCAAAATTAGGCGTTTCCGTCGAAACAAGTTCACCCTCGGGCTCTGTCGCTTGCGGCTGCAACGCCTGCTCGATCGCCGCGGCCTTTGCGTCCAACTCCGCGATTTCCCGCCGTAGCTGCCTCGAACGCGGTATAGCAAATTTGTCGTTGTTGGTCGGGTCGGGGTATAGGTCAACAAATGCACCTTGCCAAGGCTGCGGCGACTGCACACCGTCCGCGTACCAATGGCCACGAGGTTCCAAGCTGAGAATACCCGGTCGGTACTGAATCCCTTCCAGACCAGAAAGTGCCGCCAGATGTTTACCTGTCTCCTTCTCCAGCGCGCCGAGATCCGATCGCTTGACCCCAGCCTGACGTCGGACGTCGGCGGCCTCCGCGCGCCTTAAATCCACCCCGGCCGCGTGGCGTCGCCGGCCCAACGTGTTAAGGGCCCGCTCGATCAGATTCAGCTCCGAATTAAACTCATCGATTTCTTTGATAGCCGACCGATCGCCGGCAAGATAGCGGTCGCCGGCCGATTGTTCAAGGGCCTCCAGCTTCCCCGCAATGCTTGCGCGCATCCCGACCAGGCGGCCACAGTGATTCTCAATCTCTTCAACTGCAGCGCCGGCCGCGGCTAACGTCAAAGCTTTTACCGTTCCGTTTTCTGCCATACACTCTCTCCTTTGGTTGTTTCTCTTTTACACGCGCGTGCAAAACGCGCCGATGACAAACTGCTTAAGTTGGTCACCGGCGCAACTCCTGCAATTTTTGATTTGGGGGCGGACTCAGCGAGTATCCACAGCCCGCTCAAGAATCGATGCGATTCGGGCTGCGTCAATTCGCCTGCGTAATTGCAACTCCTCAGTAAGCCACCTGACGGCCTTCCAGTTCTGCTCGACTAGGTCGTGAGACGCCGCCCTCAAAACGTGAAGACTTTTGAGGGCGGCCTTCCAATTACCACCAATGGACAGGCAAATCAGCGCGGCGTTACGACGGTCGCTGAATATTTCCGGAAGAGGTTTGTCACGACTTGCCCTGTACTGGCGCCCGATAGCCCAGGCGTATAGACAAACCACGTAGCTATCAATCGGGTCTGCTGTCGGGCCAAGGGAGACGTATGCGCGAACATTTCCCCTTTCGGTCTTCTCGGGACCGGGGTCCATGTTGATTTGAAAACAGTGCCACCCGAGGGCAGAAGCTACCGCAGCATGGCCGCTTTCGTGAAAGCACGTTAACTGATCCTCGGACAACAGGCGGCACCATCCTTGCCCGTCGGGACGTAGCGCGCGCCGGGCGGCAATGTCTCCGGCAAGTCCTATAATCACCCGCTGCTCGGGATACGTCCACGGAAGCGGCGGCACTTCTCCGTCAGCGTCTGCCATGGCTTAAGCTCGGTACCAACCACGGCTCGATTCAACGGGCGCGGGCGCGCCCGGCCAAGCAGAAATCACCGACAGCACACCAGCCCGGAAAGTACCGCTGCCCACGTCGATAGTACCGGAATCGTCCTTATGCTTCGCTGCCAGAGCGCCGCAGAAAACGTAGGATTGCTTCAGGTCAATTCCCTCTGCGGTCCATGATAAGAATACTCGCCGAGGATGACCTTCGAACGAAGCCGCGCGGCTTTTCTGCGCGGAGTCGTCACAGGCATCCAACCATTCGCGGATTTGCTCGATTGTCGGACCGAGAGCAGGGCACTTCAAAACTGCCCGCAAGACCTGTTCGTTCTCCGCAACCGCTTCCAAATCGACAGTTCCCGTCGAAGGCATCTCCTGAGAGGTAAGTTCTGCCGCAGAACGCTCCAACGCCTCTGCCGACGCTCGCAGAAAAGACGAGCGTGGTGTACCAGTGGGAGCGTAAGCAGACCCCTCTATCTCGGCGAGCTGCCCCAGTAGTGCCGATGCCTTCAGCTCCAGCGCGGTGCCCTCGCTGCGCTTCTCCCTGGCTTCCCTCTGCAATTCGTTCGCGCGGACCACGAAGCCACGGTAGATAATTTCAGGCCTGCGCGTTCTCAGAAGCAATATCGCTCGATCGATCGCAGCGATTTCCGCCTGCAGTCGGATCACCTGGTGCGTATCGCTGCCGACGTCAGTCAAGGGCGACTCCAGGTAGTGTTCGCCCGCGGCCAGCTCGGCGCGCCTGAGCTCGTCGACCTTTTTAAGTTTCAAAGTCGCGAGCTCGATTTCCTTCAATCCTAAAATCTCCAGCTCAGTGGGTTGCTCTATGACTTGCTTTGTTGCCGTCTTCAGTCCGAACATCTTGTAGTTCTCCTTTTTTTGTTGTGATTCTTGTTGCCCAGGGGAAAGGTTTAACGAAGCCTCAAAACATCGATTTCACGAGAGCGTCGCTCTATGTCGAGATGCCAAGAATTAACCCCGCCATGATGCCGCCTGCTCGGCCGACCGGAAAGCGTCGTAGTGCCAAAGTCCGCTGGCAAAGGAGCACAGGAGATCTCAAAGGGCCGCCATTGGTCGGCCACGCGGACCGTGGGCTGCCCCTTGGTGGGAATCTCATGCTCGGCGAGGATCTCTACGCCCATCGAGAACTTTTGGACGATTCGGTCTTTGATGTCGCGCCACAAGCCATCCACCGACGGGCGCTTAGAAAACCGAAGTGTGCCTTTATAGAGTGAACCATCCACCCACGCTTTCTCCACGACACCTTTCTGCGCCTCGGTGCCGTCATGAGTCATGTGATTGTTGAATACGGGCGCGCCGTTATTGAGCAACGAAAGATCCACGCCTTTTCTATCGAAGCGGCGGATATAGGTTCCACTCCAAGACGTCCGCGGCACATCGATGCCCGTGAACCAAACCACGTCAACTGTGCGCTGGGCATCGTTGAGAGTGTCGGGAGTTACGGCCGCGGAAAAATACTCACGAGATTGATTCTCATGCGACATAAAGACTTTCTCCTTTTCAGTTGTTTTTGGGTGTAAGAGCGACGCCGCGCCCATTCTTTTTACACACGTGCGTAATCGCGGCGCTTATGCCGCCCATTCTTGTCGCAGCGCCTGATATTTCTTCGCCGCCTCTGCGGCCCGGTCCCCAAAAAGCCCAGACCAATCAATAAACGGAAGCTTCTCGGGATTCGGGCAAATCGACCATGGTTCAACGTGGGCGAGTAGTAACGCTATCAAATCGACTTTGGCAGTCAGCTCCGGTGAACTATCCTCAGCGCCAAAAACCTCATTGCAAACCAGACGCGGATACAGTAACCTTGCCGCGGCACTGACCGCTTGGCCCATAGACCGGGCGCCGTTTTGCCACTCCGGGCCGCAATCCTTCAGCCCTGTGTTGACGCGAGAGATTGATCCGGAGGCCGCCGCTAAATCTATTGAACCTTCAGCCGGCCACCTTCGCCAAAGCTCAGCGTATTCCCAACGGGCTTCCTCGCCATGAGTGCCAAACAATTCGCTCCATTCGATCGCGGGTAAGCCCGAAAGTTCCACGTAACCGCGTGTCCAAGTCTCTATTCGCTGACAGAAAAGAGCGATCATCGAAACCTGTAATCGCCATGGCAATTCCGGCCAATAGTTCTGAACGGCTGGAGCCCATATTAGACGGCCGTTCTGGCAAACCCACGTCGCGAGCCAACGCGCCCCACGAAGGAACTCAGGGCTTTGTGCCGCGGCGGCTGAGAGTTCGTGAAGTTCGTTCGCGACACCATCGTGCTTAGGAGCATCCTGCCTAACCTGCAAAGGTCGACCACTGCCCCCTCTAGGTGGCTTCGCTCGGTCGGTTTGGCCCTGTTCTCTTGTGTTTTGTGACCATGCAAGATCAGCCTGATCGGAATCAATGCGCCCATCGCCCCCGCGCTTAATCCGGCCATCACCAAGGGCCTTAGAAACTGCGGCTCCACTACCACCAGGGAGCCCTTTCGCTTTGCGGTGCCGAGCGTATTCACGAAGTCCCATCAGCGGCATAGCCAATACCTTCCCCATAGTTGTTCACCGTTTACCATCTAACCCGTTAACTCGTTTACTGTTAACCTGAATTTCAGATCCGAAATTTCGCGCAAGACGCCATCAAAGTACCCGCGGGCGGTTCGACGCTAGACAGGACCCCGAAAAATCTCAGCCGCCCGCGCGGGCCACCTGGGAAAGGAGGAAAACCAGGCAGCCCGCCGCCATCGCGGCGTCGGCATTGACCGCGATCTCGTAAGAATCCAATTCGCTTTACCAGTAGCGGCAAGCCACAGGGTGCCCTCTATCGGTATCTACAAGCAGCCGGAACACCGTGGCTCTAACTCGGTAGCGCTGGCCTCGATAAGTGAAGCAGATTGAGCTGTTCCGATTACGCTTTCGACTCCAGGCCGAAAAACCCGCATCACACAAACCTTTAACATCAAGTGAGGTTCGTCTGCGGGTTAGCTGATTACTGCTAACTGTATTGGCGCTAATCATATAGCATCACACCTGCGGGTTAGCGGGTTACGTGAGGGTTGATGGCCAACGCGCGCGTGCGTGTGTGTGCGCGCGCGTAGGCCCCAATGCCAACTAACCCTCATAACCCTCATGAGTCGCATGGCCATGAGTACTAAGCGGTTACAAGGTAAAGACTTGGCGGTAATTTCGTCCATGTCCAGTAACCCTCTCACTTGGCGAGCCCATTTGTTAAAACCACAGACCACTGCTGCGAACCGCGGACCATTCCACAACGCTTCAGATGGACCTGCGAGGATCCATAACGGCGACCAACACGCTCCGCGAACGATCTCCCCGTCCGTTTCTGAAAGAATCCCGGACGGTCGACGCCCTCCACTAAGAAGTCCGGCATCGAGGCGCGCAACATCTGGGCGTGCCCAGTAGGCTCCACGCCATTGCCATCCCAACTCTTCGCAGCCAGCTTTTCCGTGATCTGCGCCACAGTGAAGGGCTCCGAGTAAAAGACCTCATCCAAAATCAGCAAGAAGCCTTCCCACGCCATCGCTTCGCTATCCGCCTCCTCATACATCGCGCCCGCGTTCGCAAGAAAGCCCTCAACCCCGGCATACTCCAAAATGCCGCCGACGGTTGTAGACCACACCTCGTAGCTGCCTAAGGGAGTCAACTTCGGCTTGCGGCGCCCGATGAGATACCAAGCGCGGGCGAGAGTCAAAAGCGCGGCCAGCAGCTCGCCACGGTGTATTGTGGCCCATTTCTTGAGATCCTCGATCTTAAAACCGGTTCGCATGAATGGCTTAGACGTCCGCGCGTCCATTCGAATCCAGTAGCATCGCCGTGGCATGTCTCCACCGAGCTGCACATTATTTCCTGTTGCCAGAAATGTGGATTTGACTGGAAGCACAATTTTTTGATGTGTTCGAAACGCCCTGTCAGCATGCTGCGTCTCGGTAAGGACCTTACAAAGATCAGAATTATCAAGCCTTCGATTGATGTTATCGATCACAATCACGGCAGTCCCGCTCAACAATGCCGTTGTCAATTGTTTTCGCACTTCATCGTCATCACGTGGAAGCGAGAACATCTCGCCGGAACGTCCCGTCGCAATGATGGAAATCACGTCCGCCAAGAGTGACTTGCCAGTCCCCGCCTGCGGTGCGTCACAGATAGCCATGGGAGCGGGAGCGTTTATCGCCGGCCTCACGATCGGAGTCAGCAACGCGGCAATAGCGTTTGCCTTGCTCGCATCATCCGCGAACGGAAACTCACCTATCAGCTGGTCGACCAGGTCGAGGGCGGCGTCTAAATGATCACGCATCGGCTCCTCTGCTATCGGAGGCACCCGAAGATCGGGATCAGGAGCGTAATAGAGTTGCGTCGCGGGATCATAACCCGGTTGATCGAGGATGCTACCATCCGCCCTCAGGATAGGTGATTCAACGACGGCATCGAGTGATTGAAACTTCCAACATGAAGGCGCTAATGCAAGAATGTCCCGCACGACATCCAACGGTGGAGGAACTCCCGATGATCCCCCTGCCGACCCGCGTTTAAAGAACTCCGCAGACCTCGCGAGCCACCCACGAAGGGCTGATTCCGTCAGATCGCTAATCACATGGCGCTGCTTTTCGTCCCGGACTACAGCCACCATCGCCCCCGTACGCACAAACAGAAACGGCGACGGCTCATTCGCTACCTGGAGGGCAGAAAGCGCCTCACCCGAAATATCGGGCAGTTGACGATTATTGACATAAATACGGGGAAGCTCAGCAGTTTCGTCTGAGCCGATATCCTTGGTCACATCCCCTGCGGCCGCCGGCACAACCGGCGTTTCTGGCGTAGCTGCAGCTCTCCGTTTCTGCGTCGCATCATCCGATCTCCCCAGAACGATCGGCGATTTTACGGTCTCCTTGCAGCTTTCGCAAAACCGCGCCCCCCCAAGCGAATAGCGCACCTTCGCGCATGTCACCGGCCCGGCGTCCTCCACCGCGTGCCTAAGCTTCGCGGCCGTGGCCGCGACGTTGTACCCAGGATGCGGACTGCTCAATTCCTGGGCGAGCTGCTCGCCGTTCTCACACGCGCCTAGAATTGAAAGCTGCGAATACCATTCCGGCTCCGCAAGCGATCGAGCATCATCAGAGCAATGGCGCATCCATGCACACCGCTGGAGGATCTTGCCAATATCCGCCAAGGGCCACCCGCCGCGGCGCGTTGCTTCGCTCGGCATTTCTTGCAATCTGCCGCGAATAAGATTCAGGAGCCACTCTGGCGCGTCTACCGGGACCTGCTCATCCGGCCCGAGTTCACTTTCCCATTCGTAACGGCGACCACTGGGATGGACCGATGGAGCCGCGACGACAATATGCGGATCAAGCAAGACCTCCAATCCTTCGTCAAGCTCGATAACCGTTTTCGTTTTCGGCAGCCCGACAGGCCATCGAAAATACTCATGCGATCCGCGACGCCCGAAGTTATCCGCCCCCCCGGTTTTCGCCGTCATCGTGTAGGGCAAACGTCCGTGTTTTAGAATCAGCGCTTCCCGAGATTCGATACCGTTGTTCCGGGGATCCGTATCGAGGACGAAGAATCCAGAATCCTCACCCGAGACCAGACCTACATTGCCTTCTGGGTATGCCTTCCACCACCCGCGAATCTTCGCGTCGTCGGTAGTTGCTGTCTTGGCCCAGTCCAGGAATCGCGGATGCTTGCCTGGAGTAGGACAGGGTCCTTTGGCCTGTCTATCACGGTGTTCCTGGCAGGTACACTTACCGCCGGCCTGGCCGTGCAGCAGTACAACCCGAAAACCATATCCTCCAAGCTCAAGTGCGGCTTCAAGCGTTGACTTCTGGGGCTCTTCTGTCACGCGGGATTCCGGAAAGCCGCTCCGGCCTCCGCTCCCGGCGCAACCGCCACTCCGCAATCAGACTTTACGCACGTGTGTAATCTACTCTCGCTTGCCATCCGTACGCGCAGTCGACGCGCGCGACGCACACACGGATCCGCCTCAGCCCGCTCAAGAAACCGCTCGGTCTCTTGCGGGTCACGATCGACCAAAAGGTAGCCGCCGCGGCATTTGTTAATCGGGCAGTGAGGTGACCTGGGGCCGAGAAACAAGCGTGGGTGACCGCTCTCGCCAGGCAAACCCCCAGCGCCGTGAAAATGCCGTCGGCCGCAAGCACCACAGGCCTGAACGACCCAACGCAGACATCCATCACGCCAAAGCTCCAGATGCGCCAAAGCCTCAGGCCAGATCGAGTCCCCACCCTGCGCCTCCGCACCTACGGGTTTAGGCGGACCTACAGAAGACTGCAATTCTTCCGGCTTGCACGCCGGTTCATGAGAGCGTATGATCATTGATGTCAAACTCAAAATTTAAGGCCCGCCTGGTGAGCCACACCAAGCGGGCCTTTTGATTTCCTATCGAAACTTTACTTGCTACGACAATCAGAGCTTGAATGCAATCGACCGGTCGTCAGTGCGACGTCCAGTCGCCCCACGGCCTCCAGAATTGGGCGCCACCTTTCGGCCGGCTTTCCCCTGGTTGCCACCCTTCCAGATTTGGTACCGATCCCGATCTGCGGCGTTATGAGAATGCCGAAGAATTTCTAAATCAGGTCGGCCGAACTGTGGAGCACTTATATCAGCGTATTCGCGAGTGGCCGCGGCCGCGCCGGCACCGTTGACTCTATGCGACATCAGCAAGCGCAACGCTTTCCGACCTTCCGGCAAAGACACCCACTCGGCGCGCCCATCAGATACCATTCGTTCTGCAACCTTAGCCTTCACCTCAGGTCGACCGCTCCAATAAGCGTTTAACACCGAGACATGGTTCGGGTTGATTGTTTTGCTCCGAGGGCTACTCTCGGAGATGCTGGACGGTCTCGCGACCGGCGGAGAGTTCATTCGCCGGACCTCTGAGATCCCGCGCTACGTAACCATTCACCGATCGCGGCACGGGGAAGAATGAAGCGTTTTCCGAGCCGGATCGAGGGGATAGTTCCATTTCTCAGCCCGACGTAAACCGATTGCCGGCTCAGACGTAGCTCTCTCGCGAGTTCATCTACCGATGAATACGTCGTAGTGGCGTCCGATACCGTTTGATTCAACGTTACCATGCACAGTAAATTACCATTGTGCATGAAACAAGTCAAGGAAAGTGCTTGCAAGAAAATTAGCAGTGTGCTCTAATGCCGTTATGGATGATCTAGTGCTAGCCATTAAACAATTGAGGGCTGATCTTGGAGACAGCCAGCAAGCATTTGCTACCCGTCTCGGGCTGTCGATCCGCGCGATCGCCAACTATGAAGCTTCGAGAAGGCCGACCATCTCCGTCTTAGAGCAGCTCGTTTCGATTGCAGGTGAGCAGAAACGGATAGATCTGCAAAAGATCTTCACTAAGGCGTACAGTGAGGCGTCTGCTGGGCAATCTGAGCCAAGAACAGACGAAGAGCGGGCCTTTGTTCGGGCGGTACTGTATCTCGTTCGGAATCGGCACTTGGTTCCAAATTGGCGCGATCTTCGGCAAAACATTCTTGGCGGCATGGAGTCGGTCCATGCAAATAAAACGGGCTCGCGGATGACTAGCCCAGAAGATATTGCCCTCGCGCTTTCCGAAAGCCGCCGCTACATTGCGATTCCACCGCAGGAGCAATTAACGAAGCTTGCACGCGAGCGCGCAAAGGAAACCGGCAACCCATTCTGGACCGCTTATGAGCAAGTTGTGGAAACGAATCCCCAATTACAGCGGCAATTGGAAAAAGAGAAAGAAAGGGACTTAGAGGAAGAACGCAATGCGAGCGCTCCGTCAATCCCGAAGCGCAACCCCAAGCGGAGGAAAAAATGAACGGCTGCGTTTTTAAGCGGAAGCTGCCCTCCGGGTCGATCACGTGGGGATACAGCATCGATGCCGGCAAGGATGAGAACGGCAAGCGAAAACAGATTTTTAAAAGTGGATTCGGAACCAAGAACGCCGCCGGCACGGCACTGCGCCAGAGGCTAAACGAGAAGGATGACGGCGAGCTCGTGAAGCCGGACCCTACCACGTTCGCCGCCTTCATTGAAGAATGGCTCAAAGAACACGCAGACCGGAATTGTACGCCGAAAACGGTCGAGCGTTACCGCCAGCTCGCCAAGTACATCCTGCCCCACATCGGTGCCACCCGGCTTCAGGATCTATCCGCGCTAATGCTGGAACGCGTCTTTAACCGGATCAAGGATGCCGGCGGATGGGATCGCAAGGCAAAGGCGGCGCGACCACTGTCGGCAAAAACAGTACGCCACGTCGCCGGTCTGTTACACGTTGCGCTCTCGACCGCGCTTCGGTGGAAGTTGATAAAGGCGAACCCGGTCGACGGCGTACAACTACCAAAGGTAAAGAAGCGCGAAGCGCGGTGCCTAGATACCGAACAAATCACGGCCTTCGTTGAAGCCACGCGCGCTCATGGCGTCTACGAATTCGTCATGATCGCCGTGGCCACCGGCTGCCGCCGCGGCGAGCTCCTGGCCCTCACCTGGTCGGATATTGACTTTGTCGGCCGGATACTCCGCGTTTCCAAAAGCCTTGAACAGACCAAAGAAGGCCTGCGCGTGAAATCGACCAAGACGGAGAAGCCGCGGGAGATTTCCCTACCGAAGTCCTCGATCGCAGTTCTGCGGACACACCGTAGCAGCCAGGCCGAAAACCGCCGGCTGTTCAGCGGTGACTACAGAGACGACTTGAATCTGGTTTTCGCGACGCCTGATGGCAACTATCTGAAACCCGACAGCCTGACAGCGAAGGTGTGCCTGCTGGCCAGCAAAGCAGGGCTCAAAGGCATCGGCCTCCACACACTGCGCCACAGCCACGGAAGTGTACTCCTTTCCAAGGGCGTGCCGCTGCCCGCTGTAAGCAAGCGTCTCGGACATTCCAGCGTCTACGTCACGGCCACCATATACAGCCACGCGCTGTCAAAAGACGAGACGGCCGCGGCCGACGTATGGGACGAGGCCGTGAATTCCTAAGATCTCGTGAAACTCAAACAGGGATATTAGGAGGGATCAAAAAAGCCCGGACAATTTGCCTGCTTGTGCGTGAAGTACTTGGCGTAGACTTCTGGGTCGAATGGGTTGATAGTTTCAATATCGCTCATCGGGAACAGTACAAAAAGAGGCTCCGTCAATTCCGATCCACGAACGGGATCGTAATCCGTCGTCATTTCGAATCGAAGATCGTCCTTGTGCCTGTAACCACTTCGCACGGGGTAGAATCTCACGTATACGTCGACAGGATTGAGGCTTGGAGCCGACTTGAGGTAGCCAATATAGAATTTCCTGTTTCGAAGCGACACTGAAACCATATGGGACCGCCGGACTGCGTGATTTAGCATGAGCAGCAGTTGATTGTTCTGGCGACGAGTGGCCCAGTTCAATGCAATTTGCTTGCGGTACGCGAGAGCGTCTCGGATCAACTCCCACGAATCCGCGTCCCAGAGCCGGCAAATCCTCCAAGTGCGCCTTCGGCAAGCCGAGTTCCGCAAATTGCAATATATGCGTATCCGCCTGCACGCAAAAGCCCTCAGACGCCTCCGGCGAAACGCCCGCAGCCACGATTCCCATAGCGGTATGTTTAGGAGAATGGCGGTTGGGACTGCAACCATGATCGCGCCCGCCGCCGTCGCCGTATAAGGAATCGTGGAGAACTGGAGCGCAACGCTCTTGAGCCATTCACCAAAAGACGTGTGCTTCAGAACTACTATCACAACTCTCGAAACGACCAACGAAATGGAGCCAAAAGTTGTCGCCTCAAATAATAGGCGATAACCGTCCAACGATTGCGCTCTATACCGGGTAAAGTAGCAAAAACGGATAAACAGGAAGCCCGCCAGCAGGGGCAGCAGGAGGAGGTTGCTCGGCATCTACTGGCGCGAGCTTTTTATGGTCTTGCGTCCAACGGGATCGCCCGCAGAGTCTTGATCTCATCTTGGACAGCGCTCCGTTTGAACAGGCGCTTACCGTCGACTTCGAGCCGGCCGGCGGGGCTGACCCTGAGGAAAGAGCCACGCGAGATGGAACCGCGGCGCTTAAGGGTTAAGCTGTCCTTCCGACTGATTCGTTCCATAGGATTTTCTCCTTCCCTATACCTATATTACGCTTGAACCCAAACTCCGTTGCATTTACTTGGCAAGGACCGGAGTGCAACGATTATCACCCCAATTCTCAATTTTATCCATCATAAACCTGGCCAAACAGCAGAAATATATGGTCGAAACGCTAACTTCGCGGTGCGACTGGTAACCTAACCGCGCCTTCATTCCAATTGCAGTCTGTGAACGGTCGTACCGTCACGCCCCGGACGTTTTGGATGGCACGGAATTCTACTTCCGCGCGCAACTCTCATAAGGATCATCCCCATAGAGCTATGTTTGCATATGTTTGCACGAGGCGCAGGAAATTACCACTAAGTAGCAGAAAATACAGGTGGTTGCTTGGTAGCGCTAACGGGAATCGAACCCGTATTTAAGCCTTGAGAGGGCTCCGTCCTAACCGTTAGACGATAGCGCCACGCACTGGTATTCTACCAAATCGTGCCGGGGACACCCAAACAACATTGCCAACCCGTCCTGCCGCCCCAAGAAATGACGGAACAAACCCAATCCCGATCGCGGACACTTTCCCGTCCGCTACGGCGCGATAATAAGGTAATGCGCCGGCTGTTCCTTCTTTGCCTGCTTCCCGCTCTTCTGCTCGCGGAGGATCATTGGGTGAAGTACAACTCCGGCCCCTACGAGGTGCTCAGCGATGCCGGTCCCACCGCCGGCCGCCTGGCGATGGTGCAGTTCGAAGAGTTCCGTCACGCATTGGGCGAGATCGTCGGCGAGAAGGATCTGCAAACACCCCTTCCCATCCGCATCCTGGTCTTCAAAAGTTCCAAGGGGTGGACCTCTCCCGCTCCCCTCGTCGAAGGCCGTGATCGCTACGCCATCGTGCTCGAGGAGAAGCAGGCGGTCTCCCCAGAGATTTACACCGCGCTTACACGCCTGTTCCTCACATCGAACACCACCCGCATGCCCACGGCTTTCGAGCATGGGCTTATCGAATTCTTTTCCACTTTCGCCGTCAAGGGCATTCACATCGTGGTCGGCACTCCTCCACCCAATCCGGATCTGGATTGGGCGCGTATCCATCTGCTGGTGACCGACCCCGACTACTACGGCAAGATCCGCGTCCTCCTGTACAACCTGCGCAAAGGCGTCGATGAAGATCCCGCCTACCGGAACGCCTTTGGCAAATCGCCCGCCACGGTCGAAGCGCAGGTGAAGGAGCATTTCGCCGCTCACAATTTTCAGCCCGGAACCATCAATAGCCTCCCACTTGCCGCCAAGGATTTCACCGAGCGGCAGGTCTCGAACACCGACGTTCGGCTGGCTCGCGCCGACCTGTTGGCCGGTCCGCAATCTGCCGCCGAGTACGAAGGCCTGATCCGCGATAATCTCAAAGTGCCGGAAGCCCACGAAGGTCTCGGCATCCTTGCCCTGCGCGACCATCGCAATGACGAAGCGCGCCGCCACTTCGCCGCTGCCATGGATGCCAACAGTCCCAGCGCGCGCTGCTACATAGAGTATGCGCGGCTGGAGCCCGATAACGACAAGGCCATCAAAGCCCTGCTGCGCGCGGCTGGCATCAACTCCAAGCTGGACGAGCCATTCGCCCTGATGGCGCAGCGCGACACCGATCCTGCTAAACGCATCGCGCATTGGAAAGCCGCGGCCGAGCGCAATCCGCGCAACCCTGCTTATTGGCAGTCGCTCGCGGAAAGCTACCTCGCCGAGCACAACTATGCCGATGCGGCCAAGTCCTGGAAGGAAGGCGAGCAGGCCGCCATCGACCCGGCCCTGCGCGACAAGATGCGCCAATCGCGCCTCGCCATTGAACAACAGCGGCTTGATTACGAAGAGGCCGAGAAGCGCCGCCAGGCTGAAGAGGACGCCCGCGAATTGGACCAACTCAAAGCTAAGGCGCGAGCCGACATCCACGCGCTCGAAGCCAAATACAGCGACCCTTCGACAAAGTCCGGCCCGCCCGCAGTGCCCTGGTGGGATGGCCCGCAGCCTTCGGGTAAACTGGCGGGCACGCTCAAGCAGATCGATTGTCTGGGCAAGCAAGCGCGCCTGGTAGTGCAGGGACCCGACAAGAAACTGGTGAAGCTGCTGATCGTGGACCCCGGTAAGATCGTCATTAGCGGCGGCGGGGAACGCTCGCTCGGCTGCGGCGTGCAGAAGGCGCGGCCCGTCTCCATCGAATACTTCCCGAAGCCGAATACCCGTCTGGCGACAGCCGGAGAAGTGGCCACCATCGAATTCCAGTGATCACTCCTTCGCCTGCCGAGCGCTACCGCTGGGTCGTGCTCTCCGTTTTCGTTCTGTCTTCCGCCATCAACTATCTCGACCGGCAGACGCTGGCCGCGCTCGCGCCCGTCATCGAGCACGACTTCGATTTGACGCATGAGCAGTACGGCTGGATCATCGGCCTTTTCTCCGCCACCTATGCCGCCAGCGCGCCTTGCATGGGGATGTTGATCGACCGCATCGGCTTGACGCGCGCTTCCAGCCTGGTGATTGGAGTCTGGTCGGGAGCAGGCATCGCCACAGGTTTCACGCAGGGATTCAATGGCTTGTTGGGTTGCCGACTGGTGTTGGGCGCGTCCGAAGCCGGCGGAATCCCCGCGGCTGGCAAGGCAATCCATCTTTACTTGCGGCCTAATGAACGCGCACTCGGCAACGCTCTCAACCAGGCGGGCGTGAGTCTGGGTATGGTAATCGCGCCGCCGCTTGCCGCGCGAATTGCGATGGTGTACGGGTGGCGCGACGCTTTCGTGTTCACCGGCGTGCTCGGTCTGCTGTGGATCCCAATCTGGAATTTCACGGCGAGGCGCGCCGGCCCCGCCCCGCTCTCCAAAACACAAACGCGCGACAATGTTTTGTGGCGCGACCGCCGCTTATGGGCATTTGCCTGCGCCAATGCGTTGGCCATGGTGGGTTATTCGCTGTGGACCAACTGGACCACGGTGTATCTCGTGGATAAGTACAAACTCACGTTGAAGGACTCGGCGGGATACGCGTGGATTCCACCGGCGATCGCGCTGTTGGGCGGCTTTGCCGGCGGCTGGCTTTCGCGACGGCTGATGCTCAGCGGCATCCCGGCCATCGGCGCGCGCTTCCGGGTCTGCCTGTTTGCCGCCGCGCTGGCTCTGGCAACAGCCGTCGTCCCGCTCGCCTCCACACCGGCCTGGACCACGGCAGGCATCTCACTCAGCATTTTCGCTATTTCGGCGTTTAGCACTAATATGTACAGCCTGCCGCTGGACACGTTCGGAGGGGAGCGGGCCGGCTTCGCCATCTCCATGCTGGTGGCAGCTTACGGCGCCGTCCAATTGGCGATTTCCAGTTCCTTAGGCCGCATGATGGACCATCATCAGTGGCCTCTGCTGGCGGCCCTGACCGCGGTAACACCGCTCGCTGCCTGCGGCGTGCTTTGGTTGAGCAGAGCTACTTCACCGCAATGAAGCAGAAGTTGAAGCGCTGGATCTTCGGACTGCTGGGCAAGGACCCGGAGGCGGTGGTGGTCACCTTTTGCACTGGCGATCCCGAACTCTGCCGCCGCATGGCGGAAGAGGTTCGGTCGCTCGAACCGGACCGCCGCCACTTCATGGCAACTCCCGAAAACTGGCCAGAGCTTCGCGGGGAACTGAAGCGCTATCGGATTGGACTCGCGGCCGTGCTGCTCACCGGTGAATCCAGCGCATTGCGCCGTGCCGCCTGGCGACTGGCGCCGCGCAAGATTCTGGCGTACAACTCGCGGCTGGAGCGCCACCATCTGCGGCCGGACTTGGCGTCTTTCCTTTTCTGGCGCGGAGTGCCGCTGGAGCGCATTTATTTCCGACCGTGGTGGTGGCCGTTTCCCAAGCGAGCACGTTCCGTTACGCCCGCGGGTCATCGACGTTTCGACGGCCGTGCCTGCTCGCCGGAGCGTCCGCGCATCGCCGTGCTCACGCCATACCTGCCCTATCCGCTGGCGCATGGCGGCGCGGTGCGGATGTTCAATCTGCTGCGCGAAATCGCTCGCGAGTTCGACGTGGAGTTGTTCTGCTTCACCGATGGGCCCGGTCTTCCCGAAATGGCGCCGATCTTGGAATTCTGCGCGCGTGTCGTGCTGGCGCAGAAGCCAACCTACCGCGCTCCCCGATGGTCCACCTGGCTGCCGCCCGAGGTGCACGAGTTCCGCTCGCCCGCCATGCGTTCCGCACTGGCCGAAGAGCGCCTGGTCTTCGGCTATCGGTCGCTCCAGGTGGAGTACACGCAGCTAGCCGATTACGGGGGCGACGTGCTGGTAGAGCACGATGTCACGTTCGATCTGTTCGGCCAGATCGCGCGCCGCGACCGCACGCTGTCCACGTGGTGGGATTTCTTCCGCTGGCAGCGCTTTGAGCGCCGCGTCGTACGGCGATATCGCCGGGTAGTAGTGATGTCGAAGAAGGATGTGGAACTGCTCGGGCCGGCCGTTGCTTCCGTGGTGGTGGAGAATGGCGTGGACCTGGAGCGCTTCCAGCCACAGCCGGAAACGCCGGGCCGCAATCTGTTGTTCATCGGCTCGTTCCGCCACTTTCCGAATATCACGGCATACCGCTTCTTCACGGAGCACGTATGGCCGCTGCTGCGCGAACAGTTTCCCGACATGACTTTGACGGTGGTGTGCGGCCCCGACCACCTGATCTATTGGCGCCACTTTATAGACTCGCTCGAACCGCCGCCAGACCCGCGCATCCGGCTGCTCGGGTTTGTGGCCGACGTGCGCCCGCTATATGTGGAATCGAACCTGGTCATCGTGCCCACCACTGTGTCCGCCGGCACCAACGTAAAGGTCCTGGAAGCCATGGCGATGGGGCGGGCGGTGGTGTCGACCACATCGGGATGCGCGGGCCTGGGGTTGCTGCACGGCCATAGTGTGTGGGTGGCAGACGGCGCCACGCAATTCGCCGCGGGC
The DNA here is from genome assembly GCA_963815475.1 of uncultured Solibacteraceae bacterium. Taxonomy (GTDB): domain Bacteria; phylum Acidobacteriota; class Terriglobia; order Bryobacterales; family Bryobacteraceae; genus Sulfopaludibacter. The sequence continues at coordinate 1,323,907 of CAWFHD010000003.1, forward strand.
GTCGCCACCCTCATCGCCGACCCCGAGCGCCGCGCCCAGATTGCCGACGCCGCGCGATGGCAGGTGCAACGCAATTTCGGCTGGGAAGCGATCGGACAGAAACAACGTGACTTGCTGCGGGGCTTGCAGTAACCTGGCAATGAACTTGCTCGTCGAAGTATCAGAGAGTCCATTCCGCGTCGGAATGGCATGAACAAGGAGGGGTCTCATGAAAGCTGCGCGCGGCTTTTTCGCGGCTCTCCGTCAACTTTCGCGCCCAAGACCGGCTCGGATGCTGGTACGTCCCGCTCCGCCTCCGCCACCCAAGATCGGGTTGGCTCTGGGAGGCGGGTTCGCCCGCGGTATTGCCCACGCCGGCGTTCTGGATGTTTTCGAACGCAACCACATTCCCATCCACTGCATTACCGGAGTGAGCGCTGGCTCGATTGTGGCGGGCGCCTACGCCAGCGGCGCCACACCCGATGAGATCGCGCGCGCCGGCTGTGCTATGCGCTTCGGTGACGTGGCCCGCTGGACTCTGGGACGCATGGGTTTTGTGGTGAGCGAGCGGATGAAGCGCTTCCTGGAAAAACTGCTGAAGCATTACCGTTTCGAAGAGATGCTGATCCCGCTGGGTGTGCTGGCCACCGATCTCTGCAATGGCCAGACGGTGAACTTCCGGGACCAGGGCGATGTGTTCCTTCCCATCCGCGCCAGTTGCTCCTACCCTGGCTTATTTCAGCCAGTGCGCTACGAGGGCCGCTCGCTGGTAGATGGCGCCATGAGCATGGAGATTCCCGCGCTGCTGGCGCGCCAGTTGGGCGCCACGCACGTGATCTCGGTGCATTTGCCGGCTCTGGGCGCGGACGCTTCCCCCACCAATATGTTTCAAGTGATCAATCGCTGCTTTCAGATCATGCAGACCCAAAGTGAAGAGGCCTGGCGTCAGCAGAGCGACATCATCATCGCTCCCGAATTGCGCGGCATGTCTTGGGATTCCTTCGGGTGCGGACCCGCGATGATCAAAGCGGGTCAGGACGCTGCACTTGCGGCGTTGCCCACTATCCAATCGTGGTTCGACGCGGCGCAGGCGTCCCTGATTCCGGCGACTGTCGAGGCGTCGACTAACGGCGGAAGAAACCTGCTCCCGGTACAGTCCTTGCCTGAAAAAACTGCTTAGTCTGTCGGCAAGATTGCCGATACGGCGGTCTGCGCTACGCCATATTCAAGACTTGTTTTACGGTCCCGCTTTGGTCCTGGATTTTGTTTTGCAGCATCATCAGCGCGTAGATCAACTGTTCGGGACGCGGCGGGCAGCCGGGCACGAATACGTCGATCGGGATCACCTGGTTCACGGGAATGAGGGCGTAGTTGTTAAACACACCCGTTGACGTGGCGCAAGCCCCCATGGAGATGGCCCACTTCGGCTCCGGCATCTGCTGATAGAGGTGGCGAATTACCGGCGCCATCTTTTGCGAGACGCGGCCGGCAATAATCATCAGGTCCGACTGGCGCGGCGAGCCGCGAAACACTTCCGCGCCGAAGCGTGCGATATCGAACCGCGATGCGCTCATCGACATCATCTCGATGGCGCAGCACGCAAGTCCGAAAGTCATCGGCCAGATGGAATTCTTGCGGGCCCAGTTTACGGCCTTATCGAGCGTCGTAAAAATGATGCCTTCCGACGCGGCCGCTTCCGCGTTGTCGATGGAATAATCGTCGACACGCGTAAAGAGTTCGGCTGGTCCGGAGGCATAGGGCTTATCCATATGTCTCTATTTTCGCATGTTCCGCAGCGATCTTTGGGGCTGCTCCTGTAGAATCAAATAGACCCTTCTTCTTGCATGCCATCCGAGACATTTGAGCAGTTGTTGGAGCGCGCCGCTGCCGTTTGTGGAGTCGGCTCGGGCTTCTGGGATATCTGGGGACGCCATCACGTCACCACCCTCGAAGCCAAACAAGCGATTCTGCGGGCGCAGGGATTGGAAGCCGGCAGCGCGGAAGAGTTGGAGCACTCGCTGGCAGAACGCGCGCGGCGCGAGTGGCAGCGGTTGGCGCCCCCGGTTGTTCTGGCCGATGAGAGCGACCAGATCGAATTTCCAATCCAGATTCCGGCCGACATGCTCGGGGAGACGGCTCGAGTGACTCTACGCCGCGAAGGCGGTGTGACTTCGGAACACGAAATCCCGCTCACCGGGCTGCTCCAAACCGCATCAATCGAGATGGAAGGGCAAACGCGCGTGCGCGTCAGCGCCAGCCTCACGGTTTCCCTGCCCCTGGGTTATCATGAGATCGAAATCCGCCTGGGCGTGCAGAATGTAGTCACCCGTTACATTGTGACTCCCGACCGCGCCTACGCCCATCCTTATCTCGGACGCGGCGGGCGGCTGGCCGGCGTCGCTATCAGCCTGTACGGTGTGCGCTCGGAGCGCAACTGGGGATGCGGCGATTTCACGGATCTGCATGCCGCGGTGGATTGGGCGATTGACGATCTGGGGGCGGCGTTTGTGGCGCTGAATCCACTGCACGCCATCCACAATCGACGGCCATTCAATACCAGCCCGTACCTTCCCGACTGCATCTTCTACCAGAACTTTCTGTACATCGACGTAGAAGCAGTCGAGGGTTACGCCAGCAATCGGCGTGTGCGCCACTTACGCGAATCGCCGGCGGTTCAGAATGAAATCGACGAGCTGCGGAGCACACCGTTCGTGGAGTACGAGAGGGTGAGCGCGTTGAAGCTGCGCTTCCTGAAGCTGATCTTCGCCGGCCTGCTGCGACAATGGCGCAGGAACGCGCCGGGGCAGCAGGCCGAGTTGGCATTGGCGCCGGAGTTCCGGACATTCTGCGACCGTGAGGGCGACCTGCTGGAAAAGTATGCCACCCACTGCGCCCTGGACGAGTACCTGCACCGTCGTAACCCGGACTTGTGGAACTGGCCGCAGTGGCCGCGTGAATATCAGGATCCGGATTCGCCCGAAACCAGCGCCTTCCGCCGCAAACATTGGCGCAGCGTGATGTTCTATCAGTTTCTGCAATGGCAGATCGATATCCAGTTGAGCGGCGCCCAGCAGCACGCTCTCAATCGGCGCCTGGCGATCGGGCTGTACCACGATCTGGCGCTGGCCACCGATAGTTTCGGCTCGGACCTGTGGGCGCATCGGCCGTTTTTCGTGAAGGGCTGCCGCGTCGGTTCACCGCCTGACGACTTCTCACCCAACGGGCAGGATTGGGGCTTCCCTCCTCCGAATACCGAGCGCCATCGTGAGGACGGCTACCGGCTGTTCGCCGAATCGATCCGCAAGAACTGCCGCCACGGCGGCGCCCTGCGTATCGACCACGTGATGCGCTTGTTCCGGCTGTATTGGATTCCGGACGGTTGCGACGCCAAGCGCGGCGCGTACGTCAAGGAGCGCGGCAACGATTTCGTGCGCATCCTGGCGCTGGAGAGCGTGCGCAACCGCGTGGTGGTGGTGGGAGAAGATCTCGGCACGGTGGAGCCCGAGGTGCGCGAGGAACTGGCGCGATTCGGGATGCTCAGCTACCGGCTTTTCTATTTCGAAAAGAACGCGCAGAGCGAATTTCGCCCGCACGGCGAATATGTCAGGCAGGCGCTGGTGGCATCCACCACCCACGATCTGCCCACGCTGGCGGGCTTCTGGATTGGCGCAGACATTCAATCGCGGCGCGAGGCAGGGGTTCTGGATGACGCTGCCTGGCGCGCTCAACTGGAAGCGCGCGCCATCGAAAAACAGAAGATGCTGGATGTGCTGTTCCGCGAAGGACTGCTGCACGCGGACCTGCCGCGGAGCGCCGCGGAGTATCCCGAGTTGACGGGCGAACTGCATCACGCGGTAGCGGGCTTTCTTGCGCTCACGCCGTCGCAGTTGCTGGCCATCAATCAGGAAGACATCACGAAGGAAACGGCGCAGCAGAATCTGCCGGGAACAACGTGGCAGTATCCCAACTGGGCTCGGAAGATGCGTTTCACCGTGGAGCAACTGCGGCAAAATCCCGAGGCCCGGAATTACACCGCGATGCTACGAGATTGGGTGACCAAGTCGGGACGGACTAACCATCCGGCGGGGTAGTCTCCAACCAGCCGCAAGATGCCGGGCAATCCGGTAGATTACACTAATTCCCGAGGCTAAATATGCCAGGGGAACGGCAGGTCTTCCATGAGCAGCAGCGCCAGGCTATCCTGCGCGGAGCGGATCAACTGGCCGATGCCGTCAAAGTGACGCTTGGCCCGAAGGGCCGGAATACCGTCTTAGACAAGAAGTTCGGCGGCTCGACCGTCACCAGGGACGGCATCCGGGTCGCTAAAGAGATTGAGCTTGCCGATCCCATGGAAAACATGGGTGCACAGATGGTCCGCGAAGTTGTCTCCCGAACCTCCGAGTCGGCGGGAGACGGCGCCACCACGGCTACGGTCCTCGCACAAAACATCCTGCATTACGGCGTAAAAGCAGTGGCCGCTGGAGCCGATCCCATGGCGCTGAGGCGTGGCATTGAGACGGCGGTCGCAACGGTTGTCCAGGAGCTGAAGTCGTCCGCAACACCAATTTCCGAACACGACGTTGCCCGTATCGGGACCATCGCGGCCAAAGGCGACTATGCTATCGGCAATCTCATTGCGAAAGCGATCGACCATGCAGGCAAGGACGGTGTCGTGACCGTCGAAGAGTCCAGGACGAATGCGAGCGATCTCGAGACCGCCAACGGCATGCAATTCGATCGCGGATATCTGTCGCCATATTTCGTCTCGGATGCTCAAAGGATGGAGGCGGTGCTGGATGACCCCTACATTCTGATTTGCGAAAAGAAGATCAGCAGGCTACAGGAACTTCTCGAACCGACCGGTCAGAGCATCCTCGAGCAGGTCGCGAAATCCGGAAAACCAGTCCTCATCATCGCCGAAGATGTGGAAGGCGAGGCTCTGGCGACACTGGTGGTGAATCAGATTCGCGGCAATTTGAAATGCTGCGCGGTGAAGGCGCCCGGCTTCGGCGACCGGCGAAAGGCTATGCTCGAGGATATTGCCATTCTCACCGGCGGCAAAGCCATCCTGGAGATGACCGGAATCACCCTCAACGATCTGGGGCGAGCGCGGCGGGTGGTGGTGGAGAAAGATAAGACCACTTTGATCGGCTGCGGCGGTTCGCCCGAAGCGCTGCAGCTCCGAATACACGAACTCCGCGCGGAAGTCGACCAGACTACCGCGGATTACGACCGCGAGAAGATCCGGGATCGCGTTGCCGCGCTGGCAGGCGGCGTAGCGATCATTCGGGTTGGCGGAAGCACCGAAACCGAACTGAAAGAGAAAGTGGCGCTGGCGGAATACGCGCTGCGCAGTGCTCGCGCCGCCATGCAGGAAGGCATCGTTCCCGGAGGCGGAGTGGCGCTGCTGCAGGCCGGCAGGGCCCTGGATGCGCTCACGCTCACGGGAGACGAGAAGCTCGGCACTGCCCTCGTGCGTCGTGCCATCGAAGAGCCGATGCGGCAGATCGCTGCCAACGCAGGCTACGATGGCACTGTTGTCATAGGAAAGATCCGCCAATCCGGCAGCCGCAACTACGGTTTCAACGCCCTCACGGGCAAGTACGAGGACATGTTCCTTTCGGGCGTCATCGATCCCGCCAGAGTGACGCGTTTGGCTCTGCAGAATGCCTCGTCGGCTGCCGCGCAGATGCTCACATCGGAGGCGATCACAAGCGGAGTTTCACCGAAGATCGACGTCACGGATTTTGGTAGTATCCGCCTCGGTACTGTCCACCTCAAGCACCAGGATCCTATGGACAAACCCGAGGTGCGCCCCGAGATTAGACCGGAGATCAGACCCGAGGTGCGCCCCGACTTCGACCCCCTGAATCTTCGAGCCCCGAGACCTGCTCCGAGCCCGAAATCAGGCGACCTTGGAGTGCCCACGGAATTCACACAGCGGTTCAGCAGTCCGCCTGCTCCCAGCGCCCAGGCGCCTAAACCACTTGAGCCTGCCGTGCGTAACGAAGCAGCAGAAGAAGCCCGGGGCGACTGGGGCAGCGGTGGCAGCGGCGCAGGAGGCAGCGGCGCAGGAGGCCATGGCGGTGGCTCGGGCGGCAATGGAGACGGCGATGACACGCCGCCGTCCCCCGAGCGGCAAATCAACTTCTGGATCAGCGAGCGCGAGACGGAACCCGCCCGCGCTTTAAAGATCGGTGAAAAGTACACGGGCAATTGCCGGATAGGCGCGCCGGTCAAGGCCAATCTATTCACCGGCGCCGGCTCCACCATCCCGGGAAAAGATATCCCCTCTGCCGGCCTGCCGACCCATTGGGTGATGATCGCCACCAATATCGAATTGGGGACCGTTGACCAGTCCCGCCTGATTACCCTGAGCCGCACTTCGGGGGGCCCTTTCGATAGCGCACAGTTTGAACTGGTGACACCGAAGACCAGCGACAGTCTAACGGTCCAACTGACGCTGCGCCCGCTGGCGGAGCCGGCTCAGCTTACGTTATTGATCCATGTGAATGACAAGATCTATCGCGAGCTGAAAGTGGATCTACGCCTGGAAGGGGATGCCACGTCGTCCATTGCGCCGGCGCCATGCGCCAGCATCACAGCGGACGTGCCGCACGCTCCGCTGGAGCTCATCAATACCCGCACTACCCATGAATGGACCACGCCTCCCGGCGAGATTACGCTCACCGTGTTTGCGGGCGGCAAGGCCATCCTGGTAGGGAGAGCCCGCGGAAGAGTCTTTAGCGGCGACGTTGTATCTCTGGGAACCAGGGAGCAGGAACTGAAACAGCCGATCGAACTTCTGCAGAAATGGGCGGAGACGTTTCGCGCCAAGCATACCGACTATCTGAACGATATTGACCCGCAGGATCTGCTGGATCAATTGCACCGGGCGCCCGAAACGGATCACTGGAGCAGCCTTCCCGACCGGGAGGATTCTCCGCACCAGACGAGCTGGCAGCAGGTTTCCACCAGCAACGAGTTGAACAAGCTCGCCTATTACGGGCACAAGCTCTACAACGTCTTGTTTCCCCGCAACGCGCCCCCTCTGCGCGACCTGCTCGACCAGTTGGAACCGGGTCAGCGCATCAATATCAACTGGCGTGCCGACAGCGGCGCAGACTGGGCGCCGCATATACCCTGGGAGCTTCTTTACATAGACGACGTAACCGATGGTGTGCCGATAGACCCCACACGTTTCTGGGGCTTGCGGTTCCGATTGGAATACACGGCGTATCGCCCGAGCGACGCGATGATGTCTCTGGGACCGCCCCAGGATACCTGGTGCTCCACACTCCTTTTTTACGGCAATGCGCCCAACGAGCCGGCCACGGCGGAAGCGAAATGGCAGCGCTCGGTCTGGAGTTCCTGGCGCAATCAGCGCATCGTTCCACTCGACGCGCAAGGGGCTACTCCGAAGGCGGAGATTCTCGCGGAACTGGCGCGTCCCCCCCGGCCTGCGGGCGTGCTTTATTTGTTTTGTCACTACGCCCTAAATGCGAACAACGTACCGATATTGCGTTTCGGAACCGATTCCGGTAATCCCGATGACATCCTGGACGAGACGGAATTCGGCACCTCGGAATTTGTATCGCATCCGCTGGTCTTCGCCAATGCCTGCACCACGGGAGCGGCCGGCGTGTACGCCGCCAATGAACTGGAAAAGGCATTTTTCGATCGCGGATGCCGCGCCTTTGTCGGCGCCGAAGCGAAGGTTCCAGTGCAGATGGCGAGCCGCTTTGCCGCCGCTTTTTTTGGGTTCTTCCTTCGCCTGGTGGATCAGGAGCCGATGGCAGGCGGGGAAGCGATGAGCCAGTCGCGGCTGCTGCTGTGGACCCGCTACAAAAATATCGGCGGCCTGTTGTACTCGTACGTAAATCAGTACGACCTGTATTACGCCAGCGACGACGAGATCGCCGAATTGCAGAAGAGCTAGACCGATGACCAATTCACTTGCCGATTTCTTTCAGGCCGATACCGCCAAACGCGTGGAACTGTTGCGAGATCTAGCCGTAGCTGGCGAATTGAAGGCTTACCTGGGTGATGCGGCCTTTCAGGATTTGCTCGCGCTCACGGGGCGGGCCGACGTGTCCGATCACCTAAGCGTGAAATCGCCGCCCAACCTGGTATTTGTTCCCGGCATCATGGGGAGCTTGCTGATGTCGGAGACCAAGGGCGGAGTCTGGTGGATCGACGCGCGCACCCGCAAGCACATCGACGATCTCGGCCTCTCCGCCGACGGCATGGAGGACCGGGACAGCAACAATCAGGTCCGCGCCTTCACGGTCGACACCAGCTACGAGCCGTTCGCCCTGGCAGTGCTGGCTCGTGACGATTTCGGCCACCGCAATTTCGCGTATGACTGGCGAAAGCCGTATTCCTCGAACACACAGGCGCTGCGGGATCTGATCCTCAAGATGTACGAGCAGAACGGCGGCCAACCGGTGCACATCGTCGCGCATAGCATGGGCGGCCTCATGACGCGCGCCACCCTGATGGAATTCGGCGATCGACTCTGGCCGCGGGTGGGACGAATTGCCTTCATCGGAACCCCGCACTACGGCTCACCTGCGATTGCGGGATACCTGAAGAACCATCTTTGGGGATTCAACCTGATGGCGATTCTGGGCGAGTATCTCACTCGTGAGACGCTACGGTCGCTGTGGGGCGTGCTGTCCCTTCTACCCGCGCCGCTGGGCGTGTACCCCTGGACTCGCGCGGAAGATAACCCGAAATGGAAAGCTCAGTCGGGAGACGATCTGTTCTATCAGCACCCCTGCGCCAACTTCAATATGTACGACGCCAAAGCGTGGCAACTCGGCCTGACGGACGCGGAGAACCAGCAGTTGCAGCGAGTGCTGGACGGCTCGGCGGCATTCCATCGCAGCCTGCACGAATGGCACACACAACTCAACCAGGATCACCGCGACAAGATGCTGATGGTGGCGGGGGTGGGAATGAAGACGCTGTACCGCCTGGCATACCGCTCCGGTTTTTCCGCGGTGTGGAAAGAGATGGACAAGATCACCGAGTCCATACCGGGAGATCCTCACCGCGATGGCGACGGCCGTGTAACGGTGGCTTCAGGGAGCCTGGGCGGTGTGACCATGCGATACGTGAAGGGCGCCCACGGAGGGCTCACCAATATCCCGGCAGTCTACAACGACGTATTCCGCTGGCTGAAAGAGGAGACGCTGTCGTCTTTGCCCGATACGGTCGAAGACTCCCTGAGCATGCATCTGGGCGGCACAGGCGGCGGCAGCGAAGCGCCGAATCTGGACGGCACAGCCAACTCGCACGGGGACGATCCGGGGTATTGGAATTTCGATCAGCCCGATGCGGCGGAGTTGCGCGCCCTCGATGAACGGGTGGAGCACGGAGAAGTTCCCGAGTTTAATCGAGTGCGGCTGCTGTAAACAGCCGACGCCATATCGGCCGGCGGCTAGCGCGAGTCGCCGTGTCCCGCGGCGCCGCTCGCGGTGGTGGCTGGTGGATCGAAGATCCGCTTGTCCGCGTCCATTGCCTTGAAGCCAGTGAAGTCGGGCTTCTTCTGGAAGCAGTCGCTCAGGTCCGCTGCCGCGGCATCGAACAGATTGAGCGGGGGCAAGTGGAGCAGGCGGAAGACGGTCTTCAGCAGTCCGGGGAAACTGGTATTGACGTGGGAGACATAGCCGCGGCGAGCCCACGGCGAGGCGCAGAGCAGTAGCGTGCGATGCGCGTCGATATGATCCACTCCTCCCGCTGCATCGTCCTCGGTGACGAAGACGGCCATATCGCGCCACCAGGGCGTGCCCGACAGGTATTCCAACAGACGGCCGAGCGCCCGATCGTTATCCGCCATGTAGGACTCTTCGTAGGGATAGCCTTCGGCGGGCTGTGCGGCCGCCAGGTAGTCGTTGGGCAAGTGGATGTAGAGGAGCTGGGGCAGGTCGACGTGCGCCTGCACGTATTTGGTGTCGATCTCATTGATGAATTGTGAGACGCGGTATTGGTCGGGGATATGAATATTGAAGCCTGGATAGTCGCGCGAAGTATGGCTGTACAGCGGGCCGGGCATCGGCACATTGGTGAAGTAGCGCGCGCCGGAGGGTTCGAGGCCGCGGCCCTGGTTGATGCCTGCCAACTCGAAGCCCTCGCCGAAGTTCAAGAACGATACGCCGTGGCTTGCCAGGTGATTCCATATCGTGCCGCCTTCGGCCATGTCCTCGGGCTGCACGGAAGCGGCCGTCCCCGGAAATGAAAGCCTGCCCGGCGCGGTACCGATCCGGAAATCCTTGCGCTCACCCGACGCGGCCATCACCGAGGTCTCGAGCCACGGATTGGGATAAGCGCCCACCAGCCAATGATGGCCGTCCACCGAGCTTTCCGCGTCGGAGTAGAAGTTGTCGCTGAAGGTCCACTGCCGCGCGATGGCGTGGTGATTCGGCGTGAGGTCGGCGCCGCGAATGCTCACGCGCTCACGACGGCCATCCACATAGCCGTTGCTGCCTAGACGCGCCAGCGAGCGAGCGCCCATGGCCGGGCCGCTGATGGTTTCGTCGATGTCGCCCAGTACTTCGTCGTAGCTGCGGCTCTCCTTCACAATCACGACGACGTGGCGGATGGCGCCAGGCAGCGTCGGCGCCGTGGCGCTCGCAGGCAGGAAACCGTTGGCAGACATCACAAAGGCAGTATGGGCAGGCAACTCTTCAGCGCGCGGTAGAGGGAACACCGAAACGGTGCCCTGATACAACTGAGTGTAAGGCGGAGGACCTGGGGCATTCCATGCCGCCACGTTCGGCCCCACGCCGTGCCCCTTGGCGTTGGCGACAAACACGGTGTCATGGTCGAGCAGCACTCGAGTGGGGAACCACGACGTGGGAATGTGGCCGACTAAGCGACGACCGGCGACATCGATCACTCCCACCGCATTGATACCAGCTTCGGCCACCAGCAGCCAGCCGGAATCGGCATTCCACGCCATGCCGAGCGGCAGCACTCCACGCAAAGTCTCCAGGCCGGGAATGCGAATCGGGATTTCGGTTTCGATGGCGTTGGTGTGGGCGTCGATCACCGTGATGGAATCCTGGTTCGCGTTGGAGACGAAGACGCGATCGGCGGTGGCAAGCACGGCGGACGGGCCGCTGCCACCCACGCTCTTTTCGCCCACCGGCGAACCGGTCCGTACGAAGGCTTCCACCTTGGCTTGGGCCGGCACAGAGACATCCACCACGCACACGGAATTCGACTCGCGAGCGTTGGGATCTCCCAAGCCGGGTACTTGCACGGGATGGCCCACGAGCAGTCGCTCGACGCCGGCAATCGCCTCCGCGCCAGGAAATCCAAATGGCGGAAACGAGAGTCCGGCGGCGCGCGCGGAATCGGGATCGGCGCCGGGGATAGTTCGATACTCGAACATGCCGGCATTGGTGACGTAAAGCTTGTGTCGATCGGGCGACAGCGCGACAGCAAATGGCAGCCGGCCGACCTTGACGGATGCCACTGTCTGGCGGGATTTTACGTCGATGACGGCCACACGAAAGTTGGCTTGGTCGGCAACGTAGAGAATGCCGTGCTCGGAATCGTACACCAGGTCGCCCGAAAAGCTGTCGTGGTAGCCGTTTTGGTTCAGTTCGAAGGTGCGGCGGCGGTCATCGGAAGCATCGAAATAAGCGATGCGCCCGGAATTGCCTTCCGACACATAGAGGCCGCGGTCGGCGGCGAAGGCGATTCCGGTGGACACGCCTTTCCAATCGGCGCCGGAGCCGGAGCCGATCGTTTCAATCGCGCCAAAACTGCCGTTCGCGACAATCTGACGATTTTCAAATTTGCCGGTCCGCAGGCGCTCCAGAACGCTGATGGAATAGACCCAAGGTCCACCATTGGCGGTGGCGAGAGATTTTCCCGTTGGACTCATGACCAGGCCAAAAGCGCCGGGCCCCACGGCGTACTCATCGCCAAGTGGAGAGATGACTCGGCCGCCGGGCAGGATGGAAGCGCCGCCTTTCCGCATCGGCGGGCGGATGCCGGCGGGCGCGGTATGAGATTGGGCTGCGAGGCCAGCGCCGAAAATCAGCAGCGCCAGAGGCGAGCGCCAGACGGCGAGCACCTCTCTATAATATCAACCGCCGGCACGGGTAAAACCCTTGAAATCCGGCGGCGCCGCAACTCCTTCTTACGCACGGGGTTTCACCGGTTTGAGCAATTTCTGCCGGATCCTGTAGAGAATGCTACTGCCTTTCGATACTATTTGGTCGACGTCAACAAGTGATAGGGGAAGCACCCTCTGGGTTATCTATCACAAGCGCATGGGGTTAGAAAATAAATTGCGTCCATCTTCGAAACCGGCGTATCATTTGGCACGTGAAGTGCAAAATAATCCCCAAGAACAAGGGACGTGTATGAATCGTAAATGGGCCTCTATCACGCTGCCACTCACGCTGCTCGCCGCTCTTGTAAACGCCCAGTCGATTTGCGCCGCTGGCCCCGACACGCTACAGGAACAGAAAAAAACGGAGTCGAAAAAAACGGGGAACACTTCGCTTACGGGGTGTGTCGATGAGCAGGATGGACGCTACGTTCTAGTTGACGATCGGACGCTCACGCCGATCGCCAATTTGGAGGCGGACGGATTCCCAACGGAAGCGTTCGCAAAACACATGGGGCACAAAGTCACGGTCCGAGGGATGTCCAACTCAGGTTCCGGCCGCCTCATTTTCAAGGTGCGCACCGTTGACACCGTCAGCGAAACCTGCGCACCCCAGCACCAGGAAAATAAGTGATTGCAGTCTTTTTGGAGGAGACCTATGGCAACCAGTTTCGCAGTCTCAGCACCTCAAAAGTCGCTGGAAGATCCCTTAGCTCATCTGCCGTGTTCCAGCATTGTGGAATACCGGAAGGGCCAAATCATTTACAACCAGGACCAGCCGTCCACCAGCATCTACCTGATTATCGATGGGAAGGTGAAGGTATCGCGTCTGGCAGATGACGGGCACCAGGTGGTAGTGGACATCTATCAGCCCGACGAATTCTTCGGCGAATCGGCCTTCCTCAGCCTGCAACACCGTTCCGAACAGGCCACCGCGCTGGAGAACACTAAGCTGATGACGTGGACCACAGCGGAGATTGAAGATATCGTCACCAAGCGGCCTCGCTTGGCTGTAGCGCTGCTCCAGATTCTGGCTCAGCGGGCGATCGACTTCACACACCGCATCGAGAGCTTTTCGGTGGACAACATTTCGCGCCGCTTGGCGCGGTCGTTGATCCGCTTCTCGGAGCGCCTGGGGACTCCCGAGGATGACGGCTCCATCCGTATGGTACCGTTCACTCACGAATTGCTGTCGCAGTATGTGGGGACGTCACGCGAGATCGTCACTCATTACATGAATGAATTTCGCCGTCAGGGATACCTGCGGTATTCACGGAAGGGAATCATTTTATATCGGGATTCCTTCCGGGATTGGCTGAAAGCAGGGGCGTAGGATTCAAAAGTAAGAAGGGGGATAGGCTGACCCGTAGGTTGTTGCGGCTCAGCCTATCCCCCTTTTTTGATTCGACTGGGCTTATTTCGCAGTGAAGTTGACGTCAACCGTAGTGGCAACCTCTACCGGGTCGCCATTCAATCGCGTAGTCTTGTAGGTCCACTGCTGCACGGCCTCCTGTGCGGCGGCGGCCAGCAGCGGGTGCCCTTCGGTGGGCGTGACACTTTGCACCGCGCCGTCCTTTCCTATCACGACCGCCAATTTCACGATCCCTTCCAGCGGCCCTCCATTAGGACCAGCAGTGCGCGCCGCCTCGGGATAGACCGCGTCCACCTTGTTCACCAACATGGCGCTTTGAACATTGCCGCCCACGCGGATGCGACTGGGGGTTGGCGGTCGTGAATCCTGGACCATATGAGGCGCTTCACCGGCTCCGGGCGGAGGCGGCGGTGGCGGCGTCATCGGCAGCGGTTCGTTCCCGCCATCGAGACGGTACGGCACGGTGAGCGGGAAGCGCGCAACCACCGGGATGCCGTTCTGCATCGCCGATGCGAACTGCCACTGCCTCACGGACTCCAGTGTGCTCTGGATCATCAGCGGGTGGCCTGAAGCGATCGAAAGGTTCATGACACGCCCATCGGTCCCGATGGTCACCAGGAGATGAACGTCGGTCTGGATTTTCGCGTCTCGTGCTTGCTGCGGGTATTGCGGATCCATCTTGCTCAGGATCTGTGGGGCTTGCGGGAGATCGACCGGCTTGGGAGGCGCTGCCACACCGTTCGCACGTGGCATCGCGTCGCTCCGCAAGACCAGGTCGCGCGGGGCGAAGCGCGGACCGCCCAGTTGCTCTGCCTTGGCGAGAAGGCGATTCCCTAGTTCCACTCGTGGTTGGAGCGTCCGCTGCAACTGCGAATCGGCGTTCGGCGGAATGGCTTTGAGGTTGTTTCCCACGTTCGCCAGGAAACTGGGGTCGGTGGAAGATTCCAGCCCGGCGATCACTTTGTTGGCGAACACAGTGTTCTCATCGATCGCAGGGAAATGCAGGGCGCCGGTGGAATCGGTGGACACGTTCAGCACTTTGGAATAGAGTGCGGCCAACTTCGCGGTGTTTCCAGACTGCTGCAACAACCGCTCGGCTTCGTACCAATCGCCGCCGCGCTGCGCGAAGAATTGCGCGGCATTGGCAAGCACCTGCCCGTCTTTCGGATGCACCGCCACCTGCTGCTGCCACAGGGAAGCGGCGCGCTGGTAGTCGCTATTGGAGTTCAGTGAATTGGCCTGCGGGGAAATGCCGGCGGAGTTGAATGCCGTCAGTTCCGACTCCGGATGATTCTGGACCATCCACAGGATGTGGGTGAGGCGCGGCTCGCGGATGTTGTTCAGGAAATAGTAGGCGATCAGCTTGCTGCGCGTCTCCAGGTCGTCGGGGCTGGAAACCAGCTGCTGCTCCATGCGGCTGACGTCGGCGGTCGTCAGCTTGGAAGCTTCCGCCGGGCTGGAAGTTGCCATGAGCGAAGCGTGCTGCTCCTGTGCCTGTGCCGGCGTCAGTTGCAGCACGGACGCTATGTAAATCAAAGGCAGGCTGCACGCCACCAGCGCTGCCCATCGGCGCCTGGAGACTCCGCGTGGAATCTGCCTGGTTTCATCCAGAATTCGTTCAATTCGCATTTTGACCTCCGAAGCCTTGGCCATCGCCATGGCTTCCCAAACTAAGCGGCCCTGGCTGTTCTTCACAGCCGCGGCCATATCCAAGAGAGCCTGCGCGTAAGGTTCGCGCGATTCCATTTCAAGCAGGGCAGAATCGTCGCACGCCTGCTCGGCGAGTGCGGCGAGTTGCCGCTCCAGCCACCAGGACAGCGGGTGGAACCAGAAGAGGCAGCGATTCAAACCGGCAAGCAGGGCAATGCCCCAATCGGCGCGCCGCACATGCGTGCGTTCGTGCGCCAACACTGCGGCCAGCTTGGAACCTTCCCATTCGCGCCAGTCGGCAGGCAGCAGGATCTTGGGACTCACCCATCCGACGGTGAGCGGCACCGAGATCCAGGTGGACTCGTAAATCGCTTCGGGGCCGAGTTCGGTGAGCCTGCTGCCCTTCACCAGACGGCGCGTGAAGAGGTAGCCGAACCCCAAGCGGACCAGCAGCACCAGTGTGACCAGTAGGTAGAAGGCGACTGCGAGTTGCTCGCCAGTGGGTAGTTGCCATGTCGGCGCGGCCGGCTTGAGCGAGGTTGCCCGAATGGCGGAGACGGACATAGCAGACGCATCGATGGCAATGACCTGAGTGGCGGAGGAGCGCAACACTCGCAGAGGGATGGGCGGAGCCAGCGCGGACAGGGCCGCCAGCAGCAGCATTCCCGCCACCACCGCCGACCACATGGCGTGGCGTGCCGCGGCAGTGCGCACACGCAAAATCGCGATGGCCGCGAGAGCCAGCACCAACAGGCATAGCGACCGCAAGGTCACACCGGCCAGAAACGCGAGAACGCTGGATTCCAGTTGCATCTACTTCTCCTCGATCTTCTTGCGGCGCGCGATGCGCTGCGCCAGTCGCTGCAATTCCTGTTCGTCGATCACGTCGTTGTTGACCATACCGACCAGAAGCTGTTCCACCGAACCGCCACACAGGCGGTCGATAATCTGGCGCACGGAGATGGCGGCCACTTTCTGCGGCGCGTCGACACCGCTGTAGACATTGGTGCGGCCGTCGACGCGATGAGAGACGTATCCTTTCTCTTCGAGACGGGTCAGCATGGTGCGAACGGTGGACTCCTTCATGGGATGGCGGTCGGCCAGCGCCACGCGCACGTCTTCGGCGGTAGCGGCCTTGCGCTGCCAGACGATTTCCATCACCAGGTGTTCGAGTTCGCTGAGGGACTTTCGATTTCGAGAGCTAAACATTGTAGCGCTACAATATGTAGCGCGAATCTAGAGAGATGTCAAGGAATTTTAGAATCGATCTTCGAGTTCGCCGGAAAATGCTTTGCGAAGTGCGCTACTTCAACAACCCTCGGACGCGGAGCCAATTCGCAAGACGCTCGGGCCAGGAGGAGAGCGCTTCATCCATCTGCGCCAGGCCCAGGCCGTGCGGACCTTGCTCGTAGATGTGCATCTCAGCGGGAACTCCGGCCTTGTGCAGCGCCATATAGAACATCACGCTATTCTCTACGGGCACCGTCGCGTCGGCGCTGGTGTGAAAGAGGAAGGTAGGCGGAGTTTGCGCCGTCACCTGTAGCTCATTCGACATCAGCTCTACCAACTTGGGATCGGGGTTGTCGCCAAGCAGCGCCTTCAACGAACCTTTGTGCGCAAAGCTGGTGAACGAGATCACGGGATACCCGAGCACCATGAAGTCGGGACGGCTGCCGGCGCGGTCGATCGGGTCGGCAGCAGACGGATCGCCCGAATCGAAGTGAGTGCCCGCGCTGGAGGCCAGGTGCCCTCCGGCGGAGAAGCCCATGATGCCGATGCGGTCAGGTTGCACGTGATACTCGACTGCCTTGGCGCGGACGGTGCGAATGGCGCGCTGCGCATCGCCCAATTCGATGGGATGGTGGTACCGCGGTCCCAGGCGGTACTTCAGCAGGAACGCTTGCACTCCCAGCGAATTCAGCCATCGCGCCACCTGGTCACCTTCGTGGTCCATGGCCAGATGAGAGTAGCCTCCGCCGGGGCAGACGATCACCGCGGTGCCGATGGCTTTCGCCGGCGGCGCCAGATATGTGGTGAGGGTGGGAATGTCCTCATCGGCTGTGCCGAGTGCGCCAGGAGCGCCGCCCGGCCATATCGGATCGGCCTTACGAGTGGGCGGAGTTTGAGACACAGCACAAACCGCAAGCGCGAGCAGGCACGGAAGGAAACGGACCATGGGTTCTACGGTACCGCTTTTTCACAGGACGCGGAAATCCCCTTTGCCCCATACGGTGTGGCGGCCCACACCCACCCAGCGGCCGGCGCGCAGCCAGGCGGCAAACTCCGCTAGATCGCCCTGGTATTCCACTTCTCCCATAAAGCCCCCGAGGGGATGCACCTGACCTGTGCGCCCCGAGCGTCGAACGACGCGCTCCCAGCGAAGATCGGCGCGGGCCAGGCGGACCGCGGCGGCGCGTTCGCCAAGGGCGCGGAAATCGATGTCGAGCGGTCCCGGTCCGTAGAGAGCGCGCAGCGTGCTGATGCGGTCGCGCAGCCGGGCGAACAGCACGGGGAATTGGGGCTTATCCACCGTGGCGCCTTCCGCTTTCAGTTCGGTCGGGGTGACGAAACGCAGCCGCACATGGCTGCGCGGCTCGGGATCGACACTGAGGTTCAGGCTCGCGGGATCGCCTGGAGTTTCGTCCACTTCGCGGCCATTGTCTTCCAGATCGAGTTGTTCCACGCGCTCCAGCACGGCGCGGCCGCGTCCCGGACCCAGGCCGCAAATGGCGAGTTCGGAGAAAGCCGCGCGCAGCAGCGAGAGTACGGGAATAGACAAATCGAAGACATGCACATCCAGAGCGAAGGCGGCATCGGGCAGCAGGTTCAGTCCATCGAGGTGCGAGGCGCGAAATACCAGCGGACGGGGCCAATCGGCCAGGCCGCTCGGTGATTTTCCCAACGCCGTGCCGGGTTCGAAGAGGCGTGCATAATCTGCGGGAGAAGCGGCTTGGCGGAGCAGTGTGCCGAAAGCGCCACGCACCACGTTGGAACTCTTTCCAGGCGGAAAGTTGACGCAGTCGAGAGCGCGGAAATAGAAGCGGAAGCGGTAGAACTCGAATGTAGTCACGGGGGTATGAAGAAGCGGCGGCGTAAGCGAAACTCTCCTGTTGTATAATGGTAGGGCATTTGACTCTGAGTTTTCCGTTTCGCACAAAGAGGGGGCTGCGTGAGTCCATACCGCACCCCCTTTTTTGTTAGGTGGAGACGTCCGGGTCGATGCAGTTCAGCAAACGTTAAGAAGGAAATATAGGCAGATGAAAGAAAAAGGTACAGTGAAGTGGTTTAACGCAGCCAAGGGCTACGGTTTTATCCAACGGGAAAACGGAGAAGACGTCTTCGTGCATTTCTCGGCGATTCAGACACAGGGATATCGCAGCCTGGATGAAGGCGCCAGAGTAGAGTTCGAAGTCACAAAAGGGCCCAAAGGGCTGCAGGCGACCAACGTCACCGCCGCCTGAGCGAATTTGCGGACCGGCCTCGCCTGCAGGAAGCCGGTCCGCACGCCAAGACCGTGGAGGTCTATGAGCAAAGAGGACAGTATAGAAGTAACCGGCACCGTTTTAGAGAAATTTCCCAGCGGGCTGTTTAGTGTCCAACTGGAACACGAACGCGTGGTGCTGGCCCACTTGGCCGGCCGCCTGCGCCGCAATCGCATTCGCGTTCTGGCGGGCGATAAAGTCACCTTGGAGCTGTCCCCTTACGATCTCACCAAAGGCCGCATTACATTCCGGCACAGATAACTGCGCCATTTCTTATACAAGTCTACAAGTCACATTTCGAAACTTAAGTACTATCAGGTATCCAATTTCACACCCCATATTCATGCTACGTGTTAATAGTCAGTAGGGGGGCCGGTCAATATTGTTTTTCACAAAAATTCCATTCGCCGCCACCACAGGCTGTAAGCATTTGATTTAATTGCGGAAAGGCACCCCATGAAAGATCCAAACCCGCCTCAAGAGAAGCGCCGGACCAAGGGTCGCACCCGCGCGACGGCTATAATCAAGTCGGAGGATGGGGTGGAAAAGCCAAGAAATTCACAAAACCGGAGCAAGAAACCGGCGCCCGATCCGGTGGAAGATTTAACCCAGGTCCTCTCTCAGAAGGTAGTGGGGCAGCCGAACGCTACCCGCGTCATCGTTCCCTACATTCAAATGTTCCAAGCGGGCTTGGCCCCGGAAGGGCGTCCGGTCGGCGTATTTCTCTTGCTGGGTCCCACGGGGACGGGCAAGACGAAGACCGTGGAAGCGCTCGCCGAAGTGCTGCACGGAAGCGAAAAAAATGTGCTCAAAGTGGACTGCGGGGAGTTCCAGATGGAGCACGAAGTCGCCAAACTGATTGGCGCTCCTCCAGGGTACCTGGGCCATCGCGAAACGCAGCCGATGCTCACCCAGCAAAAGCTGAATGCGGTGACCAGCGAAAAGTGCAGCCTCTCGCTGGTGCTGTTCGACGAAATCGAAAAAGCCGCGCCTTCCATGACTCGCCTGTTGTTAGGCGTGCTCGACAAGGGCGTGCTGCGGCTGGGCGACAACTCGACCGTCAATTTCGAGAAGAGCCTGGTATTTCTCACCAGCAATCTGGGCGCGCGCGAAATGATGAAGGAGATCAACCCGGATTTCGGTTTCCAGTCAGCGCAGGGAAACGAACGGGCCGATCTCACCGGTAAGCTGCAAAATATTGCGCTGGTTTCCGTGCGCAAGCGCTTCTCACCGGAGTTCGTCAACCGCATCGATTGCATCATCACCTATCAGCCGCTTATCGCCCGAAGCGCTGTCGGCGATTCTGGATCATCAGATTACGGACTTGCAGAATCATGTGATCACGCGGCTGGGGAACCGGTCATTCACGCTCGAAGTGCCGTTCGAAGCGCGCCAATTCCTCCTGCAAAAAGGGACCAGTTCCGAGTACGGAGCGCGCGAATTGAATCGCACCATCCACCGCTTTCTCACGCAGCCGTTGGCCACCATGGTGGCGACCAACCAGGTGAGCGCCGGGGCTCGTGTGCGCGTGGATGTGGCGGAAGACGGCGATAAACTGGCGATCCGTTCGCAGGATCTGGTAGGCGCGACCGCCGCCGGCCAATCCCACGGTGCTGCTGGTGGACGACAATCGCGACCTGCTGCATTTCCTGGAGCGGTTGATGGCCGACGCCGGCTGGACGCTGCTTACCGCGGAATCGGCGACCGAGGCCAAGCGCCTCGTGGCTGAGAATAAACCGAATGCGGCGCTGCTCGACTATATGCTGCCGGACGGCAACGGAGTGGAACTCGGCGTCGAATTCCTGCAGACCGTGCCGCAGATGCTGGTGATCGTGATGACGGGAACGATTCTGCCGCCGGAAGAAGAAGCGCTCTGCGAAGAGCACACCTTCCCAGTATTGCGAAAGCCGTTCCTGGCGTCGGACGTGATGAATCAGATTCGCAGCCGGCTATCGCCCGTGAGCACGAGCAAGAGCGCTTAAGAAACTGTCAGCTATCGGCTAAGTAGCTGATAGCTGACAGATCGTCTCCTCCACACCATCACCAGACTCGCTCCGATCAGGATCAGCGCGATGGTGAGCCCCACCCAGATTCCCTTGACTCCCCAGTTCCTGGGGAAACACAGCCAGTACACGATGGGCATTCCCACCACCCAGTAGCCTATTAGATGGGCGAGCATTGGGCTGCGTGTATCTCCCAAGCCTCGCAGCGCTCCGGTGGCCACCACCTGCACTCCATCGAAGAGCTCGAAGAATGCCGCGATGCGCAGTAGTGTGGCTCCGGCGGCGATGACGGCGGAGTCGGGAATGAATCGGTGAATTAGCCATCCCGGAGCCAGCCAAAGCAGAATGCCGGCCGACCCCATGAACAGCGCGCTGATGGACAGTGCGGTCCAGCCGGCGGCGGCGACACCGTGTGGATCGCGCCGCCCCACAGCCTGCCCTACACGTACGGCGGCGGCCGAACTGATTCCCAGCGGCACCATGTACGTAGTGGCAATCACCTGCACGGCAATGCTGTGGGCCGCAAGCGAAACCTCATCCAGGCGCGCGGCCAACACGGTAACGATGCCGAAGACCGCGCCTTCGAACATGATCTGTCCGCAGGAAGGAAGTCCCAACCGGATCAGGCGCTCAATGCGCGACCAATCGGGCCGCCACGAAATGTGGAAGAGCGCCTCGCCGGTTTGTCGCTCGTGCCACAGAATCGCGGCCAACAGCACTCCGGCCATATACAGGCGCGCCAGAGATGTGGACCAGCCGGAGCCTGCGAGGCCTAGCCGCGGCGCGCCCCAATGTCCAAAGATCAGAATCCAGTTGCCGAAAATGTTCACCAGGTTGGCGCTGACCAGCGCGAACATCACTGGCTTTACGATATTCACCGCCTGCAGGTAGCGGCGGAAGGCCGTGTAGAGCAGCAGCGGCGGAATGCTCCAGATCAGCGCCTTCGTGTAGGGCACTAGCAGCACCATGACGTGCGGGTTCACGTGGGCTGCGCGCAGCACCGGAATCAAAGCCAGAATGGTCCCTGCCAGCAGCGGTGAAACGGCAAGCGCCAGCCAGATTCCGTTGACCAGCGTGCGGCGCGTGTCTTTGTGATTGTTGGAGCCGAACGCCTGCGCCACCAGCGTGTCCATGCCCAGCAGCAGGCCGGTGGCGCCGATCACCGTCGGGAAGAAGACCATGTTGGCGAGGCTGCCCGCGCCGAGCGCAGCCGGCCCCAACTGCCCAGCCATGATGGTGTCGACGATGCCCATCGCCATCCAGCCCAACTCGGCGAGCGCGAGCGGCGCAGCCAGTTGCAGCATGGGACGAAACTCCCTTCGCAGATCGGCGATGAAGTGCGGCATTCGCTCAAGCCTTCGAGTGCGCTTTCGGATGAGCCTTGTCGTAGACCGCCATCAGGTCGGTGAGGGAAACCTGCGTGTACTTCTGGGTAGTGGAAAGACGAGCGTGGCCCAGCAGTTCCTGAATGGCGCGAAGGTCGGCGCCGTCGGCCAGAAGGTGCGTGGCGTACGCATGGCGAAAGCTGTGCGGGTGCACCGAGGGGTCGCCATTGATGTAGGTGCGTAGAGCTTAACGATAAAGGCGATGCCGCGTGGCGTGATGCGGCGTCCGTGATGATTGAGGAAGACCGCCGGCTCGTCTAGGACCACGGACCGCTCCGTCAGGTAGCGATCCAACGATTCGGCGGCTTTGCCGGGCATGGGCACCTGGCGCTCCTTCCGGCCTTTGCCGCGAACGCGCAGCCATCCCTCGGAGCGGTCCAGATCCTGCAGGTTGAGGCCGGCCAGTTCGCTCACGCGCACGCCGCAGCCATAGAGCAATTCGAAAATGGCGCGGTCACGCGCCGGATGCGGACGCTCCATTTGGTTGGAGGCCACGCCATCGATCAGGGTACCTACCTGCTCCGCCGTCATCACCTCGGGCAGCTTCTTGGGAGCTTTGGGAGTGCGCACCAGTTTGGCGACATTCACCTTCACCACGCCTTCACGAGAGAGGAATTTGAAAAGGCCGCGAATGGCCGCCAGCTTACGACGGATGGTGACCGCGCTGTTGGGCCGGTTGTAGAGCCAGAGCAGCCACTCGCGGAGCGTTAGGACTTCGATGGCTTCCGGCAGGGGCGGCTCGGTTTCGGGCGGCGAGAGGAATTCCAGGAACTCGGCGAGGTCGCTGGAGTAGGCGGTGATGGTGTGGACGGAATTGCCGGCGCGGGCCAAATCCTGAAGATACGTTTCGATGTGCCGGGCCAACGGACTCCTGCCTTCCGGCCTCTCCTCTACCTCAGACATGGCTTGCCTGCCCAGCGTAGTTGTCGAGCGCTTCGAGCGCGCGTCGACAAACCTCCGCGTGGCGCGCGTGTTTATCGCGGCGCAGCTTTTGGCGAGTCGCATCGTCGAGCTGCGGCAGCAGGTCGAAGGTGATGTTGGCGGGCTGATAGTTGGAAGAGTCGGCGCCCGAGATGTAATGGCACAGCGAGCCGAGCGCGGTGTCGCGCGGCAAGGCGCGGGGCTCGTCGCCGACCGCCAATGCGGCGGCATGCATACCCGCCATCAGTCCGGTCGCGATGGCCTCCACGTACCCTTCGACACCCGAGATCTGGCCGGCGAAAAAAACTCGCGGATGGGCGCGCAGTTGGAGCGCTGGAGAGAGCAGCGCCGGCGCATTGATATACGTATTGCGGTGAATCTGCCCGAAGCGCAGGAACTCGGCATTCTGCAGGCCGGGGATCATGCGCAGGATGCGCGCCTGTTCCCCAAACTTCAAATGATTCTGGAAGCCTACCAGGTTGAAACTTTGCGAGCGTAGATTTTCCTGGCGCAATTGCACCACGGCGTACGGCCGCCTACCCGTGCGCGGGTCGGTGAGCCCCATCGGCTTCATGGGGCCGAAGCGCAGCGTTTCGCGGCCGCGGCGCGCCAGTTCCTCAATGGGCAGGCAGGCCTCGAAGAACGGTGTCCGGTCCTCTTCGATATGGGCGGTGACGTTCTGGCCCTTCAACAGTTCGTCGACGAAAGCCTCATACTGTTCGCGATCGAATGGGCAGTTGAGATAGTCGTCTGTGCCGTCGGTGGACTTGCCATAGCGTGAGGCCCAGAAGGCAATGCCGGTGTCGACCGTTTCGGCGTCCACGATGGGGCTGATGCTGTCGTAAAAAAACAGCCGGTCGGACCCGGTGAGCCGCGAGATCTCGGCGGCAAGCGCATCGCTAGTGAGAGGACCGCTGGCGATCACGGTGATGGCCGTATCGTCCACCGCGGCGACCTCTTCGCGGCGAAGTTCGATGAGCGGTTCGCCGTCGATGGCGGCGGTAATCTCGGCCGAGAAGATTTCGCGATCGACGGTGAGGGCGTGGCCGCCGGGCACGCGGGCAGTTTGAGCGGCGCGCAGCAGCAGCGAGTCGAGCCGGCGCAGTTCTTCTTTGAGGAGCCACGGCGCAGTGGATTCGGATTCCGACTTGAGCGAGTTGCTGCAGACGAGCTCGGCTAACCGGTCGGTCTGATGCGCGGGCGTGCGGCGCACTGGACGCATTTCGTGCAGCACCGCGGGCACGCCACGGCGCGCCACCTGCCATGCGGCTTCCGTGCCGGCCAATCCGCCGCCGATGATGTGAATGGGTTGAGGCAAAGGGTACCTGATGATTTCAGGATAACCGACGCGCTTTTCCAGCGTGCGCGAGGCGAGCCGAAGAAGCTAAGATCGAAGCATGACTCCTACCGCCGACCGCATCATTCTCGATTACTCCACCGCCAAGTTGCAGGAACAGTCGAAGCGTATTGAAGACTGCGTCAAGCGGCTCTCCGATGAACAGGTTTGGGCGCGCGGCGGCGAGAACGAAAATGCCGTCGGCAATCTGGTGCTGCACCTCTGCGGCAACGTGAGGCAGTGGATCGTATCCGGAGTCGGCGCGCAGCCTGACATCCGCCGACGCAACGAGGAGTTCGATGCGCGCGGGGGCGTCCCGATTCCGGAGTTACTGGAGAAGCTGCGGACCACGATTGCGGATGCGACGTCGGTGCTGCAGCGGGTGACGCCCGAGCGCATGTTGGAGCGGGTGATCATCCAGAACTACGATGTGACCGTGCTGGAAGCGATCTATCACGTGGTGGAGCACTTTTCAGGGCACACCGGCCAGATCATTTTCGCCACCAAGATGCTGACCGGGTCGGAACTGGGATACTATGCGCACCTGCGGACGAAGGCGGCGCATGGCCACAAGATGCCGTAGAGCGCGTTACAGGATCTCGGCCAGTTTCGCTGCGGGCACGCGAATGCCAACGTAAAACGAACCGAACAGCGCATAGACGGCGCTGACATAATCGAAGCGCATTTCGTAGATGAGTTTCTTGAAGACCAGCGGATCCTCTCCGAAGAGATCGACGCCCCACTCCCAATCGTCGAAGCCGATGGAGCCCGTGATGATCTGGCGGACCTCGCCCGCATAGCGGCGCCCGACCATGCCGTGCTCATGCATCATGCGCTGGCGATCTGCCATGGTCTCCGTGTACCAGTTGACGGTTTCTCCGCGCTTCCGGTCCATGGGATAGAAGCACAGATATTTGGCGGGAGGAATCTCCGGCCACAGCCGCGGCGCCATGGCCGTGCGCTGGCGTTCGAACACTCGCTCGATTTCCTTTTTCCATTCGTCCGAATTGCGGCTGCGATGCCCTTGGCGGCGAGGCCGCGTAGATTTTCGAGGTGGATTCGTAGAGTCCCAGCTCGATGATGGAAAGGTAGGATGAAGTGGACTCCAGATAGTCGCTGAAGCGCAGGCTGGCGATTCGCGTTCGGCCTGGTTCGAGTTCCTCGAAACTGCGGCGGAAGTGCACGAACATCAGGTCGCCCTTGTGCCCGATAAGCGAAAAGAGCGCGCTCTGCCGGCCCTCGCGAGGGTCGCTCCATGGCTTCGAGGGCGAGCGGAGGCTTCGGCCAGGATTTCGGCTTGCGTTTGGCGCGGAGAGCGCGCGCCATGCCGGGCGAGCGGAAGCGCATCATCTGGTGAAGCACGCTGGCGCCTTCGACCGTCAAGGGGACTGGGGGCAGAGCGGTAGCGGCAATCGTTTCGGGCGTCATCGTCACTATTATAGTGGGCGGCGCGGGACTCAATCCCAATCACGAGGCGCGATGCTCCCTGGCGAATCGCCGCCAGTTAGCTTTCGGTGGCGAGTTGTTCCAGGTCGCGCTCGTTGGCCGTTTTCCATTCCGCCTGGCGCCGCTTCCCTGAGCCGCTCCAACAGCCGGCAGCGGCCCTGCGCTTCCAGCACAGCTTCAATTGAGCATCGGCAGCCTGTGCAGATTCCGCGCGGCGCTTTGCCACTTGCGCTTCCTTGACGCGGACAGCGCGCCGGAAGCCGCCGAGCGCCGCCAAATCGGCATCCCGCCACTCGATTCCAGCCACGCACCTGCGCTTCTGCCTGGATACCCGACGCTTCCAGCTCGGCTCGCGCATGATCGAGGGCGGCCAGCGCGGCCACCTTTTGCCCGTGCTGCCTGCGCGATCTCCAGCTGGGTGCGCCGCCACGCAGCACCTTTTCCAGCGGAAAGCGGAAGGACCTCATTTGAGGCGCGCCCGCCAGTTCTCGAGCCGCTCAAGGTCTCTTCAATGGGTGATACGCCATGTGGTCCTGCCGCAGGAAATCGAGCAGTTCGGGCCGCAACCGGATGCTGGCATCGAGCGCCGGATTCGATCCCGCCACATACGCGCCGAGTTGGATCAGATCTTCGGCATCGTGATAACGCCGAGGGCCTGCCCGCATCTGACGCGCGGCGTCCTTCTGCGCCGGCGATGCAATCGCGGACGTCAGCCGGCTAACCGAATTCAGAATATCGATCGCCGGGTAATGGCCCTGTGCGGCCAGTTGGCGCGACAGAATAATGTGCCCGTCGAGGATGGCGCGGACCGCGTCGCAGATCGGCTCGTTGAAATCGTCGCCTTCCACCAGCACCGTAAAGAATCCGGTAATGGATCACCTTTCGGAAATTGCCGGCGCGCTCCAGGACTTTGGGAAGGAGATTGAAAACCGAGGGCGTGTAGCCCTTCTGGACTCGGCGGCTCCCCCGCCGCCAAGCCGATCTCGCGCTGCGCCATGGCCAGCCGCGTAACCGAATCCATCACCAGCAGCACACTGGCCCCCTGATCGCGAAAATACTCGGCCACCGCCAGCGCCACGAAGCAGGCGCGCACGCGCAAGCGGCGCGGGCCGTTCCGAAGTCGCGCACACCACTACCGAGCGCTGCGCTGCCTTCCGGCCCGAGTTCGTTTTCCAAAAAGCCGCGGACCTCACGATTGCGCTCGCCGATCATCCCGATCACCGTGACGTCGGCCGAATTATGGCGCGACATGGAACCGAGCAGCGTGCTCTTGCCCACGCCGCTGCCGCCGAATATGCCGATGCGCTGCCCTTTACCGCAGGGCAGCAGGCTATCGATGGCGCGGATTCCGGTGACCAGCGGCTGCGTAATATGCTCGCGATCCAGCGGATTAGTGGCCACGCCATAGAGGCTGTAAGCGCCCTCCGCCTGGATGGCGGGACCGCCATCGATGGGCTTGCCGAAGCCGTCGATCACCCGCCCCAGCAGGTTGCGGCCTACCGGTCACACGAGAATCCTCGTTGCGCGCAGTGACCATGTCGCCCAATTGCAGGCCATCGATCTCCTCTAGCGGCATGGAGAGGACTCGGCCGTTGCGGAAGCCGATCACCTGGGTGCGGATGCGACCGTCCGGCGAGGTGCGAACTTCGCAGAATTCCCCAATAGCCACGCTCGGTCCGCGCGATTCTACCAGCAGCCCGACCACTTCAGTCACTTGCCCGGTCCAGCGCAGCGGCGAGACGCGGTCGAGTTCGGGCAGATAGGAGGCCATGTCGAGAGTCATGAGTTGTTTCGCAGGCGGTCGGTAAGGCCGCGTTCGATCTCTTGAAGTTGGGAATCCACGGAAGCGTCGAGATTGCCGCGCTCGGTTTCGAAAATCACGTCACCCGGCGAGCAGGCAGAATCGGCCACCACTTCCACGCCTGGTCCGCCGGCCTGCGGATGCAGCCAGCCGCGCAACTGCGTGGCATGCGAGGGGTGCACCTTCACACGGCAAATCTCCTGCGCCTGCAGCTTTTCGAGCGCTCCCAGCACCAGTCCGTGCATGGCGTCGGGGTCGACGGCCATTTCGCGGCGCAGGACGCGGCGTGCAATGGCCAGCGATAATCGGAGCATATCGGCTTCGGCCTCGCGGCGCAGGCGCGCGCGCAGTTGGCCGAGCTCTTCGATAGATCGCGCCAATCGTTCCAGAACGGGCTGCAATTCGGCTGCGGCACGATTGCGGCCGGAGGTCTCGCCCTCCGCGAAACCGGCGGCTCGAGCCGCTCGAACACGCTGCTCGTATTCCCGCTCCAGCTCCGCGATTTGTGCTGTATTGACCGGTGGCGGTCCGGCTTCGGGAGCCCCGGGCATCCCCAGCACGGAACCCACCTGACGCCACACGATCGGAGCGGAGGAACGAGGATCGTCCGCCCGCACGATCCTAGACGACATACTGCTCCCCGACCGTGCCCTTCAGGCTGACCACGCCTTCCGATTCGAGCTGCCGCACTACGGCGATAATCTGCTGTTGAGCCGCGTCCACTTCTTTGATCTTGATCGGGCCCAGTGCGTCCATGTCTTCGCGCAGCATCTCGGCGCCGCGCTGCGACATGCTGCTTAACACCTGGTTTCGCAACTGCTCGCTGGTGCCCTTCAGCGCCACCGTGAGTATCTTGCGATCTACCTTGCCCAGGACTTCCTTCAAGCCCAGTGGGTCGATCAGCAGCAGGTCTTCGAAGACGAACATCAGGTGCCGGATGGTTTCGGCCAAGTTGGTGTCCTGGTGCTCGATGTGATCCAGGATTTCGCGGCTGGAAGAGGAGTCCAGGCGGTTGAGCATCTCCGCCACGGCGCGCACGCCCCCATAAGATTCGCGGCTGAATTCGCCCAGCGTCTTAAGCTTCTGCCCGATCACGCCCGCGATCTTAAGGATAATCTCGGGCGAAATCTGATCGAGGCTGGCCATGCGCTGCGAGACGTCGGCGCGCAGCCCCGCGGGCAGCGAAGTCAGCAGCGCCGCGGCCTGCGTGGAGTTGAGGTGGGAAAGCACCAGCGCAATAGTCTGCGGATGTTCGTTGTGAATGAACTTGGCGAGCTGCTGCGGATCGGCCTTCTGAATGGCGTCAAAAGACGCTGCTTCTGAACCTAGAGTCTTGGTCAGACGGTCCAACAGGCGCTTCGCCATGTCCGGGGAGAAGGCGCGCTGCAGAAGTTTGCGGGCAAAATCGATGCCGCCGCGGGCGACGTAATCGCCGGCGGTTGAGATATGGTGGAACTCGTTCAGAACATCTTCCGCCTGTTCTGACGAGATGGCGGTTATCTTAGCCACCTCGCGGCTCACCTTCCCGACGTCTTCTTCGGAAAGCGATTGCAGAAGTTCGGCGCTGGTCTGCTCGCCCAACACGATCAACAGCATCGCCGCCTTGCGGATCGTCGGGACCTCGGTTTTTTCTTTCGTGGTGTTGAGAATCATGGGCGGCGTTCCCGGTGTGGCGTCAATTCTCGTCCTCGCGAATCCAAGTGCGCAGGATCTGCGCCGAAACGTCGGGCTCCTGCTTGATCTTTTCCCTCAGGTGTTTGGCCAGCACTTCGGCGGTCTTGGTGATCACGGGGGCCAGCTTCAGCGAACTCAGCACCTGCATCTCAGACTTCCGCTGCGCCGCGTCGCGCTCCGCCAACTGGGTTTCGAGCTGCGCTTCGATACCCGGCTCTGCCAGTGCTTGTGTCCCCGACGTCCCTGGCTCCCCGCCCGGTAGCGCCGCCGACATGCTGACACCACCGCCCCGCTTTCTGCCGCGCAACCCGCGAAGAACGATGAGTCCGACGACTAGAGCCGCCACCGCGCCGCCGCCGATCGTCAACATTTGCGGACTCAACTGGATCGGCCCAAGCTTCGGGGCCGGCTGCTTCGACGTCTGGGGCGCCGCGGGCAGTGCGGGCGGTTCGAGAAGGAGCGTGGTTTCGAAAGGCAGCGTCTCTACCACTAACTGATCGCCGCGTTTTTCATCGAAGCCGGTGACGCCGGCCACCAGATCATGGATGACCTTCAGCTTTTCGGGCGCGGGGGGCACAAGCACGCGGCGATATCCACTCTTGTCCTGCTGCCAGGTCACATCCTGGTCAACCAGTATGGCGAGCGACATCTTCTGCACTCCACCCGCCGGCAGATGCGTTCTCTTCACGGTGCGGCTCGTCTGATAGGTGATGTTCTCGGTTACGCGCGAAGTTCCCTTCGACCCCGCGGCCGGCCGCGACGTGGGACGAGGCAGCGTGGACGCCGTGCCCGGCACACCGGCAGCGGTGCTGGTGGTGGCCCCATCTTCGCTACGCTGCGAACTCATCATCACGGAATGCGCCGGATCGAAGATCTCCTCGCTCTGGTCGCCGCCGCTGAAATCGCATTCCACCGAGATGCCGGCCCGAAACCGGTTCGCGCCGAGCAGCGGTTCGAGCGTGGCGTTGACTTTCGAGAGCAGGTCGGTCTCTACGTGGTGGCGGAATTCCAGGACTGCTTCGGAAGGCTCGGAGCCATCCAGCGAAGCCGTGGACTTCGGCCGTCCCAGCAGGTTGCCGTTCATATCCAGAACGGAAACCGCGTCCGGCGAAAGTCCTTCCACGGCGCTGGCCACAAGATGATTGATGGCCATCACGTTTTGCGGTGAGAGATGCGTGCCTGGCCGCGTCTTCACGAGCACACTGGCCTTGGCCGGTTGTTGCGCATCCAGGAAGACAGAATCCTTTGGAAAAGTGAGATGGACGCGCGCCTGCTCCACCTCGGCAAGTGCGCCGACTGACCGTTCCAGTTCGCCTTCCAGAGCGCGACGATAGTTGATGTGTTCGGTGAATTCCGTGGCTCCGAGATTGGCCTTGTCGAAGAGCTCAAAGCCGATGCGCCCGGTCTTCGGAAGGCCGGCGGCCGCCAGAGTCAGCCGCAGTTCAGCCAGGCGGGCGGAAGGCGCCAGCACCGAGCCACCTGCCTCCGGCAGCCGGTAGTCGATGCCGCCTTCCTTGAGTTTCTGCACGATGGCTGCTGCATCCTCGGGAGAAAGGCCAGTGAAAAGCGGTTTGAAATCGTTCTCACGCTGGGAGTGAACCATCGAGTAGATGCCGCCCGCCACCGCTATGGCCACGATTGCAACCGTGATCCTCTGCCGGATCGAAAGATTGGCAAGAAGAGAATTCATTCAGACTTTCATCGATCGGCTTTCAGTACAGCGGCCGTTCTCCTGCAACAGCCTGTCATGTTCCCGTCTCATATTCCCGACTCATATACCAAAGATCGGTTGGGGCATGGAAATACTGCATATGTGGCTTGAATCGGCCGGAGCAATCTGAATCTAAAGAGAAGAGCTAAACCTGCTGCTCACAACTGCATCTTCATGATTTCCTGGTAGGCGTTGACCACCTTGTTGCGGGTCTGCAGGAACATGTCGAAAGACAACTCGGCCCGCGTGGTGGCAAGCACGGTGTTGTGCAGTTCTTCCCCCTCGCCTGACAGGAACCTTTCCACGGACCCCGAAGCTTCCTGCCCTGCGGCTTCCACATTGCGAATAGCGCTGGCAAAGGCCTCCTGGAAGGCTCCGCCACCGCCTGTTTCCGCCGCGGGGCGAATGCTCTGCGGCAGCGCAATGGGCGAGATGGGTAGGATGGATCCCGGCATGGCGAATTACTCAATGCATCAAATCGATAGAACGCTGAATCATGTCTTTGACAGCGGAAATCGCCGCCACATTGGCTTCATAGTTGCGCGCGGCGCCCATGAGGTCCACCATGTCCTCGGCTGGATTGATGTGTGGAAACGCCACATAGCCGTCCTTGTCCGCATCCGGATGCCCGGGCATGTATCGTTTCTCAGGGTCACTGGTGTCAGTGACGATATCGGACACAGCTACTCCGCCACCCGCCTCTTGCACCTGGGAATTGAAGATGGATGAAAACGGCGAGCTGACTGTGGAAGTCTCGAACACGACATCTTTGCGGCGATACGGACCACCCTCTGGCGTGCGAGTGGTTTCGGCATTGGCCAGGTTTTCCACCAGAAGCTCGGCGCGCGTGCGCTGGGCCGACATTCCCGAGGCGCCAATCGAAAGAGCCGAAAAAAGACTCATGAGCCCTGGCCCTCCTTAATGGCCGACCGGACCAATTGAATCTGCCCCCGCAGTAGGTTGGTCACCATGTTGAACCGCAGCGCGTTCTCCGCTAGCAGGCGCGATTCACGATCCAGACTGACATTGTTGCCGTCGTTCCGCACCGGCAGGCCATCTACTGCAGCGGCATGCGGCGCCAAGGTCATCGCAGAACTGAACTCCGATTGGAAATCGATGTCCTGGGTTCGATAGCCCGGTGTGTCGGCGTTGGCGATGTTGGTCGCCACCAACTTCTGTCTGACGCTCAGCAGGTCCATGTAGCGTTCCAATTGTCCGGCGATGCGATCCAACATTGCGAGCTCTATAAAGGCAGGTAGCGGGCCAGCCGCATCCTATTGAAAAAACGGCAGTAGCCAAACAACCTTTGCGGCAATTGCTTGGCGCGCGGCAATTTGTTGGCGCGCAAGTGTCAGAGGCGATTTTTCGAGTCACATCGAAATCACTCCGGGATTCTCTTTTAGGCGGAGTGACTTAATCCTAATAGTGCCAAGGTTTGGCATTGACTTAGTTCTAGCCTTGAGTTGAACAAAGGGAGGGCGGGTTCAACCAACCTCTTCACAGAAAAAGAAATGCCGACAGATTCAATAATTATTATTCTTGGCGGATTATGGCTCTAAGCTATAGGTAACAAACAGTCGCGCTGCCCACAGGCGTGTTATGATTTGAAAAACTTCTAATTAGAGGTTGACCAATCTAAGGTAAAAGCTGGTAATATTCTTTTGGGGTACTCACGGAAGGGGTATCCCAAAAGTACCAGACGCCCCTCTGGAAATCCCTAAATACAGCGGAGCTGGTTTTTTGAAGACAGCTAAAGTATTGGCTTGTTGTCTGCTCTTATTCCCTTTAGTTAGCAAGATAACGCGGTCTATACCGACGGTGAGGGCGAAGTCCCTGACTCACTCAGACGATTCTTCCAGGAGAGTCTCCTTGTTGGCAGAGATACGCGCCGGCGGGGACGTGTTTCGCGCTGGCCACTTCCAGGAGGCCGCTGTCAGATTTAAGAACCTCGCCGCAACCGCCGCAGCCAGTCACGATCTGTATATAGAAGCGCGCGCTGCCGGCAACGTTGGCGGATGCCTGTTTGCGCTCCACCAATATCAATCGGCATTAACATCCTTTCTGGAGGCGCGACGCCTGACCCAAGCGGCCGGCGATGCTAGTGCCAATGCCGCCCTCGACGCCAACATCGCCTCTCTCTACATCGAAATGGGGGATATGGATGCGGCCGCCCGATGGGTGGAAGGGACGCGCGAGCGCCTGTCGAACGCCGTGGACCGGCGCGACCACCTCCCTCGATTGAACATCCAACTCGCCACGATCCGGGCACGCCAGGAGCGTCTTCCAGAAGCCTTCCAACTCTTTCGGGAAGGAATCGGCGGCGCCGATCGCTCGGACGACCTGGAGTTGTACGCCCTCGGCTGGAACCGCTGGGGAGAGGAACTGCTCAAACGAGGCGACCGCCGCTGAACCAGCCCTGCTGGAAGCCTATCGCGTGCGCAAACTGCACCATTTGGCGCTCGATTCGTCGTATCGCAACCTGGGGCGCCTCCGCCTGGAGCAGGGCGACGTACGCTCCGCCTCCGTGCTGCTCGACCGCGCCGTGGAACTTGCCTCGCCGCCGCACGGCCAGATTCCCAGTTGGGATCCCTTCGAGGCGCTGGAGGAGAATCGGTCCAGCAGCCTGCGTATGTTAGGCGCTGCGCGCAAGCCCAATCTTTCGCCCGGCTATTGGGAAGCGCTGCTGCGCCTGCAGCGCGCGGAAGTGCAAGCTCTGCTTAGCGGAAGCGACCAGGCGGAAGCAGCCGCCGCACGCGCTGACCTGGCGCGCCGGGAGGTTTCCCTGACGCCTGGCGCTGCGCCGATTTCGGGCGACCTGCTCGAATGCGCCCAATCCACCCTGGACCTCGATACCGCGCTCTTCAGTTTCCATCTTGGCGAAACGGTCTCCTGGATGTGGGCAGTCGAGCGCCGCGGCATGGAGTTGTACCCGCTGCCCCCGCGCGAGCCGATCGCGGCACAGGTAAAGGCCGCTGTAAAGGCGATCCGCGAAGATCGCGCGCCATCCGACGATGCCAGTTCCGCGCTGCGCCAAATGTTGTTCGGTAAACTCGCCGCGCGGTTCGATCGCAAGCAGCATTGGTTGATTGCGCTCGACGATGCATTGTTCGAAGCCCCTATATCCGCGCTTGTGGCTCGCACGGGGCCGCATCCTGCCCGCCTGGTGGAATTACACAGCGCACAAGTGATTCCGGGTGTGGGCTGGTGGCTGGACGCCGCTGCGCGGCAGCGCGCCCCGCTCTCCCCGCTGTTTGTCGGGATTGGCGATCCAGTCTACAACTCCGCCGATTCGCGGCTGCAGGTTCCTTCGCCCAACCGATTTCCATTATTCGCAAGCCCCTTGCAACTTCGCGCCTCTGACCTGGCGTTGCCGCGCTTAATGGCCAGCGGACCTGAATTGGACGCCTGCGCGCGCGCCTGGAACGGCGAGAATGCCCTTCTGAAGGGGCCCGCTGCCAGCGCGCGCCTGCTCCAGTGGCAACTGCAGCGGAATCCATCCGTCGTGCATTTCGCAACCCGTGTGCTCGAATCTGCCGATCGGCCCTCCGACGGACAGATCGCGCGCAGCCTCACCGAAAAAGGCGAGGTGCAACTGCTGAGGCCGGCCGAAATCGCGCATTGGAAAATCCGCAGCGGGCTGGTGGTCCTCAGCGGCTGCCTTTCGGCGGCGGGCGAAGTCTTGCCTGGAACAGGAGTGCTCGGACTGACACGAGCCTGGCTGGCAGCGGGAGCCGACGATGCAATCGGCAGCCGCTGGGCCACTACTGACGACACGGGCGTTTTATTCAGCGCCTTCTACCGCAACCTGCGCGCGCAGGCCAGACCGAATCCGGCCGAGGCTCTGCGTGCAGCCCAACTGGAAATGATGCATTCCGGGGATTGGCGCTCTCATCCGCGCTATTGGGCGGCTTATTTTACCGTTGGCATCGAAGGAATGCGATGACCATACAGCAGTCGCCCAATATCGATCCGGACGCTGACTCTGGAACCACGAACGATCCCTCCTGGTCCTTATTGGTGGAAGGAATACGGACCGGAGATTCCACGGCCATGGAGGACTTGTACCGTGTCTTCTCCACGGGAGTTCGCTTTTACCTGTGCCGCCAGTTAGGCGCACAGGACCTCGACGATCGCGTGCACGACGCCTTCCTGATAATCACGCAATCCATCCAGCGCGGCGATCTTCGGGAGCCGGAACGCTTGATGGGCTACATCCGTACCATCGTGCGGCGTCAGGTGGCTGCTCATATCGAAACTCTGGTGCAGTCGCGCCGCAATTGCGCTCCCGCGGAAGTCGGCTTCACCCTCACCGATCGCAGTCCCAACCCGGAGGCGGCGGTCATCGAAGGCCAGAAGACCGATTTGGCGATGCGGGTATTACAGAGTATTCCGCCCCGCGACCGCGAAGTCCTGATTCGTTTTTATCTCAAGGAACAACCCGTCAATCAGATTTGCCAGGACTTGAACCTGACGGACACGCAGTTCCGTTTAATTAAATCGCGCGCCAAGGCTCGATTTGGAGAGCTGGGAAAGCGGCGATTCTCGATGCGCACGGGATTTCGGAGCTAACAGGTGATTTCAATCCGAATAATCTGAGAATACTGATTATCTTCAAACACCTTTATTTTGGATAGGGAGTGAGCCAAAATAGATGTTGGTGACAGCGCCCAATACAAACCGTCATATGGATCCCGAGGACGTCGAGCGGTACTCCATGGGCACTATCCCCGAAGAGATTTCGGCCCAATTTGAGGAACATCTCCTTGTTTGTGAATCCTGCCGAAATCGGGTAACGGAAAGCGATGCGTTGGTTCGCGCCATGCAACAGGCCGCGGGCCAAATCAGGCAGCAGGAAGCAACGCCTGCCCACGCATGGCGGACCCGTTCGATGCCGCTTCTGGCGGCAGCCGCGGTCATCGTAGCCGCGCTGATCTTCGGCTGGAGCCGCTTCGGCGCAAAACCCGAAGTTGCCGTCACTCTGATGGCGATGCGCGGAGGAGATCCGATGGCGCATGCGCCCGCGGGAACTCCCCTGGCGATGCATCCGGACACCACCGGCCTGCCGGCCGCGGCCTCTTATGGCCTGGAGATTGTGGACTCGGTGGGAAAGAGCGTCTGGCACGGCACGTTCCCCGGAAACCACGTGCCGCCGCAAAGCAAAGGCGCCTACTTCGTGCGGATCTATGCCAACGGCAGCGAACCTCTGCGCGAATACGGACTGCTCATCCAGTAGAACAATCCTTATCCTTGGCTGATATTACAATAGAATCAATGCCGCGTTTCGATGCGAATGCCGCGGTTTCCGTCGAACGCTTCTTCCAGTTCTCTCTGCTGGGGCTGGTGGCCAGCGGATACCTTGCGGTCGCCGGCTCGGGATACCTCGATACCCCAACCATCGCTCTCACGGCGGCAGGACTGCTGCTGCGAGGGCTGCTGATTTGCGGCTTCTTCCGCCGCGACATCTCGGAGCGCGCCGTCACCATCGCCACTCTCGGGTACATCGTCTTCTTCGGGGCGGACTACTTTCTGCTATCGCGCGATCTGCTGACCGCCACCGTCCACCTGGTGTTTTTTCTGGCGGTAGTCAAGATCCTCACGTCCATCAGCAATCGCGACTACCTGTATACGGCCGTGATCGCATTCCTGGAACTGCTGGCGGCGGCCATCCTCTCCACCAGCTTCAATTTCTTTCTCTGCCTGGCGCTCTTTCTGATGTTCGCCATCGCCACCCTCACCAGCAACGAAATCCGCCGCTCCATGCATACCGCTCCCGCCACATCGCGCAGCGGACTGAGGCACTTTCATACGCGGCTCGCCTTCCTCTCTACCTTCGTCACCGTGGGCATTCTGCTGCTCACCGCGGGGCTCTTCTTCCTGCTGCCGCGCACCGCCGATGCGGCCCTGTCGCATCTGATCTCGCATCGCTTTCATCTGGCCGGATTCTCCAATCACGTCACGCTGGGCGAGATTGGCGAGATCCAGGCAAGTTCTCATCCCGTGATGCACGTTCGAGTCTTCAGCCGCGAAATGCCGGGCGGCCTCAAGTGGCGCGGCGGCGCCCTGACCGATTTCGACGGCCGGCACTGGTCGAATCCCCGCCCGCAGCAGGAGGCACGGCCCGCCGAGCACGGACGCATCGCGCTGGTGCCCGCCAGCCATCGCAGGCTGGGGCGGCACGTCACTTTCGACGTGGAATTGACCGATCTCGACACCGACGCCCTCTTCTTTGCGGGCAGTCCGGAGTGGCTCGACATCCGCCAGTCCGTGGTGTGGCGGACCGAGACGGATAGCTATCGCCTGACCCGTCCTCCGCCGCCGCGCTTCCGCTACGAAGCTTACAGCCTGTTGGAAGATCCACCCGAAAACGCGCTGATGCCCACGCCCGCGCCCGTTCTCCAGTCATCGGAGCGAAGCCACTATCTGGAACTGCCGCCCCTCGATCCCCGAATTCCAGCATTGGGCCAGGCCATGACAGCAGAGGCCACCAACGACCTGGAACGCGCCCGCGCCATCGAACATCGCCTCCGTACCGACTACAGCTACACCCTGCAACTGCCGGATCACGAAGTCTCCGACCCCCTGGCGTATTTCCTTTTCACTCGCCGCAAGGGCCACTGCGAGTACTTCGCCTCCGCCATGGCGGTGATCCTGCGCACCCAGGGCATACCCACCCGGCTGGCCACCGGATTCCAGAGCGGAATCTACAATCCGCTCACCGAACTTTGGCTGGTCCGCTCCTCAGACGCGCATACGTGGGTGGAAGCGTGGCTTCCCGGCCGCGGCTGGTGCAGCTTTGACCCCACGCCGCCCGATCTCACAGGGCGCTCCTTCTCGCTGGCCACCCGGTTCTCACTCTATCTGGATGCGGCGTCCACCTTCTGGCAGGATTGGGTGGTGAGTTACGACCCCAGCCGGCAGGGGACCCTGGCGGACAAACTGGAACAAGGCGCCGGCCGCCTCGGGATTCGATGGTTCGATTCGCTCTCGGGCGTGCCCGGCACATGGGATGTCTACGTCACCAGGTGGTTGAAGCGGTATGGGTTGAAAGTAGTGCTGGTGCTGCTGTTGGGTGGATGGATCTGGATTTTCGGACCACCTGTCCTCCGCCTGCTGCATATGCGCCGCCGCGTGCAGAGGGCGCGCCGCGGGCAAGCGTGTGTCGCCGACGCCACCCTGTTGTACCAACGCATGCTGCACGTCCTGAAGCGCCACGGCTACCATAAGCCGCCATGGTTCACCCCCGGAGAATTCGCGGCATCCCTGCACGAGTCGTCCTTCGGGCTTGCGGTCACCGACTTCACCGCCACCTACAACGCGCTCCGCTTCGGAGGCCGTACCGAGGTAGCGCCCAGGCTCTCCATGCTGTTGGATCAATTGGAGCAGGTAGAAAAGCGGGCACAGTAACCTCGCCGCATGTCACCTTTCCCGGCAAACTGCATCTCTGGTTGTAGAGATGCAAATTAAAGTTCAACACCTCGGTGGTGTGAAGTTTGAGGCAACCACGCGTGGACACCGCGTGGTTTGCGATCAGCCGGCCTCCAATGGCGGCTCCGATTCGGGCATGACGCCGCCGGAATTCCTGCTGGCGTCGCTCGGCACGTGTTCCGGATATTACGCTGCGCAATATCTGAAAAACCATTCGCTGTCTACCGATGGGCTTGAGATTGTCGTTTCGGCGGAAAAGCTCAAGTCGCCTTTTCGCCTGGGAGATTTCCATATCGAAGTCATCGCCCCCCACCTCGATCCCGCCAACGAAGCCGGCATAAGGCGGGCGGTGGAAGCGTGCCTGATTCACAACACACTGCTTCACACGCCGGCAATCGATATCGCGGTGCACAACGCGCCGGTAACGGCCTAAGACGCTGCTGGGAGCTACAATCCGGGTAATGGAAGACGGTCGTTCGGAATTCGTTCAGGAGAATGGGATGGCGCAATCGTTATTAGGCGGAGACGCCGAATCCTTCGATCGGTTCGTGGAGCACTTCCGCGCCCGCGTTTTCCATTACAGTTGGCTGATGTGCGGAGTGCCGCAGGATGCCGAGGAGGTGGCGCAGGAAACCATGCTCAAGGCCTTCCAAAACCTGGCGCAGCTGCGCGATCCGGCCAACGTCCGCGCCTGGGTTCTGCGCATCGCCCGCAACGTCTGCCTGATGCGGCATCGCAAAAGCCTCTCCGGGCCCACGGAAGAGATTCCGCTCGATGCCATGCCGCCCAATGTGGAACTCGCGGGCGCCGATCGCCTGCCCGATGCCGCGCTGCTCGATTCCGAGCTCCGCGCCGTGCTCGATCGCATCATCCTCGAACTGCCGCCGGCCTATCGCGCCGTGGTAGTGCTGCGCGATATCGAGGAGCTTTCCACGGAAGAGACCGCTCGCATCCTCGATCTGAACAACGCCGTAGTCAAGACGCGCCTGCATCGCGGCCGCGCTGCTATGCGGGAGAAACTCGACTGCTATCTGAACAACCACTGTTTGGAAGATCAGGTCTGCCCCAGCCCAGCGCCCCTGACGCCCGCGGAGCGCGAGCAACTCTATGGCGCGTGGCGCAGCAGCGTGGCGTAACTTAACCGCATTCGGCGGCAGAATTGTTGCGCATATCCAGCACGTCCCGGATCTTGCGCGCCAGCACGTCGGGCAGAAACGGCTTCTGCAGGAAAGCCGCGCCCGATTGCTGGATACCGTGGTGCATAATCGCTTCGTCTGTATACCCTGAGATGAACAATACCCGCAGGCCCGGGCAAAACGGCCTCAATTGTTTCACCAGATCCGGCCCGCTCATCTCCGGCATCACCACATCCACCACCGCCAGGTCCACCTTGCCTTTGCGATCCTTGCAAAGCTTGATGGCCTCTGCGCCGCGCGTGGCTTCCACCACCGTATAGCCGCGCGCTGTCAGCACTCCGGCAATCAGTCTACGGACACGCGGTTCGTCTTCCACCAGCAGGATGGTTTCAGCGCCCGTCATTGGCGTGGGCACAGAGGGGCTCTCAGTCACGGCACGGGTCTTCTCTTCGCTCATGGGCAGGTATATTCGCGCAGTGGTGCCAATGCCAGGCTGGCTGGAAAATCCGATGGCGCCCTCGCTCTGTCGAATAATTCCGTAGGCGGTCGCTAGGCCCAGGCCAGTACCCCGCCCCGGATTCTTAGTGGTAAAGAACGGCTCGAACAGATGAGCCATGGTGGCCTCATCCATGCCGATTCCGGTATCGGTGATAGAGACCGTGACATACTGGCCTGGCCGCACACCCAGTTGTTGGGCCGCCAGATTCCCGCCCAGGTGGATGGATCCGGTTTCGATCGTCAGCTTTCCGCCCTGCGGCATGGCGTCGCGCGCATTCACCACCAGGTTCACAATCACCTGCTCCAACCGCCCCGGATCCACCTTTACCACGTCCCGCGAGGCGGCCGGAAGCGTCACCAGGTCGATATCTTCACCAATGAGGCGGCGCAGCATCTTCTCTACCTGAAGGATCAGGTTGTTGATGTGGACCGTGCAGGTGGCCAGCGGCTGGCGCCGGCTGAAGGAGAGCAATTGCTGCGTCAGCGCGCCGCCCCGTTCGGCGGAACGGCGGATCTCTTCGAGCGCGGTGCGGATCGAGTCGCTCAGGTCGCGGCCGCTCAGCAGCAGGTCGCTATACCCGGTAATGACGGTCAGCAGATTGTTGAAGTCGTGCGCTACGCCTCCGGCAAGCCGCCCCACCGCTTCCATTTTCTGGACCTGGCGGAACTGCTCCTCCAGACGGACCCGCTCCCGGCGCATGGTGACCGCCCGGATTTCCCGCTCCACGGCCGCATTCAGGCGCATCAGGTTACTGCGCGTCAGGTGGTCGGCCGCGCCGGCTTTCAAGGCGGCAATGACATCGGAATCCTTGATTCTGCCTGAGACTACAATGAGGGGGACGTCCGCTCCCTGTTCATGGATGATCCGCAGGGCTTCGAGTGCGCCAAAATCGCCGACGGTGAAGTCGCTGATGGCCACATCCCACCCCGCACCCAGTGCTTCACTGAGTTGCAGGGCCGTTGTGACCCGTTGTATATGCGGCTGGTAGCCGCCGCGCTCCAACTCCGCCAGCACGGCTTCTGCGCCGCTTTCACCGATAAATAAAACTCGAACCGGTTGCGACATGCTGCGACTCCCCAGGGCTCCCACTAGATTAATGTATCGCTACACTTTGCGCGCGACATTCCCAATGCCGTTGTACAATTTTGAACATTAACACGGTTAAAGAGGCAACTGTTTTAGAATTTGCGGAAAGAGGCTCTGTATAAATTGCACTCCGTTATCAGTGGCGGCCTGCACATTGTTATCATGCACGTCTGCCATCACCCGCACTAAGGCGGTGTCGCTGCGATGGTAGCGGATGGAATCGGCCACCGCCCAGAACTTCGCCGAGAATTCGCTGGCAATCACGCGATTGTGGCTGTGATACCAATACAGCGTGACGCTCTTTTCTTCACCATGCTCCACCACGTACCGGTTCACCACGATCGGCTCATTCCAGCCCTGCACCTGAATCGGCAAATGTTCATCGGAAACCGTCTCCCAACCGGCTCCGGGCAGGCAGTTCTTAGGCGAGTGCGGGGACTGGCCGTAGCGTTGCGTCTTAAAGAACGCGATGAAGAGCGAGACCTGGTTGTTACCGGCAGGATTGAGATAAAACCGGCTGAGCAGGTCGTCGGCCCTCAAGAAGTCCTTGATCTCTTTTTCGACGGGAATGTCCTTCTGCATTTGCCAGCCGCTGAAAGCCGTAGGGAAGAGACTCAACGACATCACCGGAGGAGTATTTTCCGGCCGCCCCGCAATGGCGTAATAGGCCACTGCCTGGATCAGGAGCACTAGGGTAAGCGCGCGGGCATATTTATTGTTCAGAAAATTCAAGCGTGTCTCCTGTTCTCAATGAAGCGGGCAGTGCGGCTCACCAGTTGATGGAAGAAAATCAGAATTCCCAGCGCGATCATGAAAATCACCCAACCGGTGGACTCATGAAAGAAGCCTTCCGCCAGCTCGGGCTTGAATTGCGACAGTAACCCGGTCATGGTGACGCGGCTGCCGTTCGCCACAATGGCGATGGGGATAGTGGCGGCGAACAGCAGCCCGCGAACCCAGCGCCGCTTCTCGAAAAAGTATCCATAGACCAGCGACAGGAACGTCAGGGAAAGCAGCGACCGGATGCCGCTACACGCTTCCACCACCGACAGCCGCTGCGTGGTCAAGTCCAGAATATTGCCTTCGCGCAGCACCGGAATGCCCATCAAATCGAGAGCCGCGAACGCCAGCTTGCTCGCCAGAATCTGCAACGGGAAAGTGATCTGGTTGTAGATTACCCCTGGGATGGGGACCATGAAAAACAAGAGAAACAGCGGGAAGGCCAGCTTCTTAAGGATCTCGATTCCGGCCAGTGTCCACACCACTCCAATCAGGGTGATCACGATCGCCGTGCGGGAGGTAAACAGATCGACTCCCAAAACCGCCACCATCATCTGCAGCGCGGCGAAGATTACTAGCATCAAGCCGCGCCAGTCTGGTTTGGGAGTCATAGCCAGCAGTTCCTTCCTGCGCTGCCAGATGATATATCCCGCTATCAAGGGGACAAAAAACCCATGTCCCATATCCTCGTCGTTGCCCCACTGTTTGATGAGGGCCGACATGATGGGGCCGTAACACACTCCTACCAGCGCTCCGAACCAGGCGATCTTCGCCCAGGGCATCTCGAAGTGGGACGAATTCACAGGAGTGTCCACGGCGGGAGTCATACAAAGCTACTGGCTATCATAGCAATCCCACAACCTGGCATGCTCCCGGAACAGTACCACATTCGCGGCACGGCGGTAAAAACTCGCCGGACAGTGTTCCTGACAATACCGACGGTCTCGCCTGCCGTCAAGTTATCCTGAATTCATGGAAGAAGAGGTCCTCGGTAAAGCCTACGACTCCCGGCTGATGCGCCGCCTGCTGGGCTATATGCGCCCCTACCGGGTACTGGTAGCGCTCTCCCTGGTCTTCCTTTTGTTGCAATCGGTTCTGCAGGTGCTCGGCCCGCTGCTCACCAAGATCGCCGTCGACAAGTATCTGCAGCCGAACTCGGCCGCCACCACGTTCCTTGACGCCTGGCTTCCCGCCGATCCCTGGAACGGCCTCGCGCGCATCGCGCTGCTCTACCTGGCCATGCTGGTGCGGCATCTTTGTCACCGAATTCGCCCAGACCTACCTGATGCAGTACACCGGCCAGCTCGCCATGTTCGACCTGCGCAAGCAGCTCATGGAGCACCTGCAGAGGCTCGACCTCGCCTTCTACGATCGCAATCCGGTGGGCCGCCTGGTCACCCGCGTCACCACCGACGTCGACGTGCTCAACGACCTGTTCGCCTCCGGCCTGGTCACCATTCTGGGCGACATGCTCGTGCTGGGCTTCATTCGTGGCCATCATGTTCCGGCTGAGCCCGCTGCTCACCGGCATCATGCTGGCCGCCATGCCTTTGGTCATCCTGGTGACCGTGCATCTTCCGGCGCAGCGTGCACCCAGAGCTACCGCCGCATCCGCGTGGCCATCGCCACGAATCAACTCCTACCT
Source organism: uncultured Solibacteraceae bacterium (assembly GCA_963815475.1). Lineage (GTDB taxonomy): Bacteria > Acidobacteriota > Terriglobia > Bryobacterales > Bryobacteraceae > Sulfopaludibacter. The sequence continues at coordinate 1,367,368 of CAWFHD010000003.1, forward strand.
GCAGGAGCACATCACCGGCATCGTCGTGCTGCAACTGTTCAACCGCGAAGGCCGCAGCCGCCAGGAATTCGAGAGCGGTCAACCGCGAGCACATGGAAGCCTACAAGGACGCGATTACCGCCTACGGCTGGTTCTACCCGGTGGTGGAGTTCATCTCCATGCTGGCGCTGGCCGGCATTCTGACCTACGGCGGCTTCGCGTGTCCGTCGCGGGAGCGCTCACGCTCGGCGTGGTGGTCGCGTTTCTGCAATACGGCCTGCGCTTCTTCCGGCCCATCCAGGACCTGAGCGAGAAGTACAACATCCTGCAGTGCGCCATGGCGTCCTCCGAGCGCATCTTCAAGCTGCTCGATACCGAGCCGAATCGTGCTGCCGCCGGAATCGCCGCGTGCCGCCCCGGCTGCATCGCCGCCATCGAATTCGACCACGTCTGGTTCGCCTATAAAGGCGAGGACTGGGTGCTGCGCGACGTCAGCTTCACCATCGCAGCCCGGCGAGACCATCGCCGTGGTGGGCCATACCGGCGCCGGCAAGACCACGCTGATCAGCCTGCTGCTGCGCTTCTACGATGTGCAGAAGGGCGCCATCCGGATCGGCGGCGTCGACATCCGCGCAGTTCGATCCGCTGGAGCTGCGCCGCCAGTTCGGCGTAGTGCTGCAGGATCCGTACCTGTTCACCGGCACCTGGAAGACAACATCCGGCTGGGCACCGAGAGCATCCGCCGCGAGGAGGTGGAGGCGGCCGCCGAGCAGGTGAACCTGATGGACTTCATCCGTCGCCTGCCCGAGGGCTTCGCACACGCCATCCGCGAGCGCGGCAGCGGCCTTTCCACCGGCCAGAAGCAGCTGATCAGCTTCGCCCGCGCGCTGGCGCACAACCCGCGTTTCCTGATTCTGGACGAAGCCACTTCGAGCGTCGATACCGAAACCGAATTCCGCGTGCGCGAAGCGCTGGACCGCATGGTGGAAGGCCGCACGTCGATCGTCATCGCGCATCGCCTCTCCACCATCCAGCGCGCCGACCGCATTCTGGTGATGCACAAAGGCAAGCTGCGCGAGTCCGGCACGCACCAGGAACTGCTGGCGCTGCGCGGGATCTACTGGAAGCTGTATCAGTTGCAGTATCAAGATCAGGTGGCATGAAGATCAGTCTGACGCCACCCCATTCGGTTTTCCTTGGGATTCGCGAAGTGCCGTTGTAATCTGGATCTAACTCCCATGAACCAACTTGGTCTTCTGTTGCTGGCGGCCCTGGCTCCGCAGATGGAGTATCCTGCTCCGTTGATTCGGGAAGAGCAGCAGGTGATGGTGGATGGCCACAACGAGACCTGGCGATTGCAGTGGGCAGCCGAACCCAAGCCCGCCTGTGAGCCGAACGAAGTCTCACTGACCTGCCCCTGTATGGGTTTCGCATACGGCGAGACTGGGGACTTGTCCGTGGTGCGGCTGCGCGATGGCATTGAGATCGACCGCCTCCGCCTCGCGCCGCTATTCCACGGAGAACAGCCCGAACCCACTGTTCAGCGCTGGGCTCCCGATTCGTCCAAGGACTTCGACCTGGCATTGCACGGTGATTTGCCCGCAGCCGCCAGCCGGCGGCAGACCGTTCAGGTGATGCACTTCACCGATTTCAACCACGACGGGCGGAAGACCGAGTTCTACCTGCAGACCGATACCTTGCCGTGCGGAAAGAGCATCGGCGTTGTGATCGGCGTGACACCGGACCATCCAACTCTTCACGCTTTTGGAACGGTGTCCAGTCTCAACGAACCGCTCGTTCTTCACAAACGCGAGTGGGACGCCCTCGAACGCGCTTCGGGCCCGATCGACGTGATGGACTGGCCATGCGGCGATCACGGCTCCGATACCGAAACTCGCGTGCAACTCCGCTGGACAACCAGTGGCATCAGTGGAACTCGCCGCCAATATTCCTGCCCTGATTCGGGCCAGAAGAAGCGTCTTCTGTCCGAAGAGCGTTTGTGAACCTCACAATGCTAGCCTGAGGGTTCTTGCATCGTTATTCCGAGTTGCGTTCCCGCGCCGTCGAGTTCGTCCGAGGGCATAGCCCGGACGGCGCGGTCCTGATTCTGGCGCCCGTCCGTACCGCCGCCGAGGAGGTGGCGCGCCTGGCCTGCGGGCACGCTCTGGTAGGCGTTCGCACCCTGGCATTCCGAGATCTGGTGATGGAACTTGCCATCGCCGAGTTGAACCGGCGCGCCCTGGCCCCCGTAGGCCGGTTCGTGCGTGAGGCTCTGGCCGCGCGAGTTACCGCCGAAGCCATGCAGCGCGGCGAACTGACCTACCTCTCGCCCGTCGCCGCATTTCCAGGATTCCCGCGCGCGCTCACCGATACTTTTGAAGAATTGCGACTCAACGCCGTCACCCCTGAACGCCTGCGCAACTGCGGACGCTCCGGCCCCGACCTCTCCCGCCTCCTGGCCGCCTACACCGAGGAATTGACTGCTCGCCGCCTCGCCGATCACGCCACCCGCGTGTCCCTGGCGCGCGAAGCCGCGCTCCCCGCGATTGCGGTCGTAACCCTAGATCTGAAGCCGCGCACCCGCCTGGAGCGCGAACTCTTCGACCGCGTGCTGGCCTTCGCCACACACCGTCTGGAATTGCGCCTCGATCTGGCGGGCGACGACCTGGTCAACGTCGAACCCGGCAGCGTCGATATCTTCTCCACGTCAGGCGAAGCCCTGGAGTGCGTCGAGATCGCACGGCGCATCCATGCGGTCGCGGGAGAGGGCGTCCGCTTCGACGACATTGCCATCCTGCTTCGATCTCCGGAGCGCCATCAACCGCTGGTGGCCGAAGCGCTGCGACGCGCCGGCATTCCCGGCCATTTCACACACGGGTCGCTGCGGCCGGACGCTGCGGGCCGCGGTTTTCTTGCGCTGCTCTATTGCGCTGAGGAAGGACTCACCGCCTCCCGCTTCGCCGAATACCTTTCTCTCGGCCAACTGCCGGAGGAAGAGGAGCCGCCTACTCCGGCGGTTTGGGAGCGCATGCTGGTGGACGCCGCGGTGATCGGAGGCAGCGATCGTTGGGCCACACGCCTGCACGGATTGCGCGAAGAGTTCCACCGCCGCTATCGCGAAGAACAGGATGAAGCCACGCGCGAAATACTAGCCCGCAACATCGCCTCCGTGGAAAACCTGGAGCGGATTGCGCTTCCTGTGATCGCGAAGCTGGCGGCGCTTCCCGCCCGCGCCTTGTGGGGCGACTGGATCACCGCTCTGATCGCACTTGCCGAAATTACGTTGCGTGAGTCGGAGCGCGTGATCGAGATGTTGGAAGAGCTCGAACCGATGTCGGAGATCGGACCGGTGGCGCTCTCCGAGGTGCTTCGCGTGCTGGGCCCGCGGCTGAATGCGCTGCGCGCTGTGCCGAAAGAATCGCGCTACGGCAAGGTGTGGGTGAGCAGCATCGATGAGGCGCGCGGGCTGGCGTTCCGCCGCGTCTTCGTGCCCGGCGTCAACGAAGGCCTCTTCCCGCGACCGCCCGCCGAAGATCCGCTCCTGCTCGAAGCACAGCGCTGCCACCTGGACATCGAACTTCGTGCCGACGATACCGAACTGCTGGGCATCGCGGCGGCCTGCGCCACCGAGCGTCTCGCCATCTCCTTTTCGCGCCTCGACCTTCTGACGGGGCGCGAGCGCGTGCCATCCTTCTATGCGTTCGCCGCGCACCGGGCAGCCGGCGGCGGCGACGTGGATGTCCGCGAGTTTGAAGATCGCGCGCGCTCGGCCACCGGCTCGCGCATCGGATGGCCCGCGCCGGCTAATGCCGCCGATGCCATCGACGACGCCGAATTCGATCTCGCCACGCTGGAGCCGCTGACCAAAGGCGCGGGGCAATATCTGAAGGGCCTGCCGGGCCGCGCCGTGCAATCGCTGCGTGCTCGCTGGGTGCGGTGGCACAAACCGTGGAAGTCGGCTGACGGACTCTTTGTCGAGGAGATCGGCAGCGACGCCATGACGCCGTATCGGCTGGCGGCGCGGCCCTGGTCGCCCTCGGCGCTGCAGCAGTACGCGCGCTGTCCCTACCGTTTCGCACTCCACGCCATTCATGGATTGCGTCCTGCGGAGCAACCCGGCGGCATCCAGCGCATGAGCCCCCAGATGCGCGGGGACCTCTACCATCGCGCGCAATACGAACTGTTGCGCGATCTGCAGGAGCGCGGTGCGCTGCCGGTCACGCCCGAAAACCTGGCGGTCGCGATCGAACGCCTGGAAGTAGCGCTGAACGCGGTAGCGGAGGAGGCGGAAGCCAGGCTGGCCCCCGCCGTCCCGCAGATCTGGCGGTCGGAAATCCAGGGGCTTCGGGCCGATCTGCGCGGCTGGCTGCAACAGAAGGCGACCTTCGAAGCCGATTGGACGCCCGAGTTCTTCGAGCTGAGCTTTGGCCTGCGCGACCCGTCCGGCCGCGATCCCCGCAGCCGCCCCGAAGCCGTGGAATTGACCGGCGGCGTCCAACTACGCGGGTCCATCGACCTGGTGGAGCGCCACCGCAGCGGCATCCTGCGGGTAGTGGATCACAAGACTGGCCGCGTCCCGGAACCGCGTCCCGAGATGGTGGGCGGTGGCGAAGTGTTGCAACCGGCGCTTTACGCGCTCGCGGCGGAGAAGATGCTGGGCGAGGCTGTGAGTTACGGACGCCTCTTCTACGCCACCATCGCGCAGAACTACGCGACCGTCGAAGTGCCGATGAACGAATGGGCGCGCCGCCGCGCCGAGCACGTGCTGGTGGTGATCGACGATGCCATCCGCGACGGCTTCCTACCGGCTGCGCCGCGCAAGGACGGGTGCAAGCGTTGCGAGTACCTGCCGGTGTGCGGACCCTACGAGGAGGAACGGGTCCACGAAAAATCGCAGCCCGAGTTGAAAGCGCTGAAAGAACTGCGGGGGTGGCGATGAGCACATCGCCCATCGGCTCGGCGCTCGATCGCAGTTGGGTAGTGGAGGCCTCCGCAGGCACGGGCAAAACCACCGCTTTGGTCGACCGCATGGTGGAAGCCATCGCCGCCGGCACTCCCGTCGACACAATCGCGGCCGTCACTTTTACCCACGCTGCTGCGGGCAACATGAAGCTGCGCGTTCGCCAGGAACTGGAGCGGCGTCGAGCCGCGGAAGTCGACCCCGCGGTGCGCGCCCGCCTGGGCGAAGCGGCCCGCAGCCTGGACCGCGCTTTCATCGGCACCATCCACGCCTTCTGCGCGCAACTGCTGCGCCGTCGTCCCGTGGAAGCCGGAGTCGATCCCGTATTTCAGGAGTTGGCCCAGCCCGACGCCTTACGCGTCTTCGGCCGTGTCTTCCGCCGGTGGATGGAGCAGCGCCTGGCATCGCCCTCACCTGCGCTGGTACGAGCCCTGGCGCGTCTGGCCTGGCGCGAAGAGCGGGACAACGTCGAGCCAATTGACGCCTTGCGCCTGGCGGCATGGGCCATCTGCGAGTGGCGCGACTTCGACGCGCCCTGGGATAAGCGCAACTTCGATCGCGACGCACAACTCAAAGCGCTGATTGACAGCGCCGAGAGTACCCTCAACCTTCGCAATCGAGGGCGGCAGGGCGATCCGTTGTACACCGGCCTTCGCCCGCTCGCCGATTTCTTGGAGCGCGTCCGTCGCGCGCGCGATGCCGGCCGCGACGATTACGACCTCATGGAAAGCGAGATTCTGCGCGTGCCCCGCGACATCCGCTGGCTCAAACCGGGCGGCGGCAAATACGGCGACGGCATCTCGCGCGAAGCGGTCTTCGCCTCCTGGGAACAACTCAAAGCTGCCATCGAGGAGTTCGGCCAATCTGCCGATGCCGACCTGGCAGCGCATCTGCGCGACGAGTTGTGGGAAGTGGTCGCGCTCTATCAGCAGGCCAAGCAGCGCGCGGGCCAACTCGACTTCATGGATCTGCTGCTCTATGCCCGCGACCTGCTGCGCCACGACGGCGCTCGCGCCGAATTACAGCAGGCGTACGAACGGATTTTCGTGGACGAGTTTCAGGACACCGATCCGCTGCAAGCCGAAATCCTGCTGCTCCTGGCGGCCGCCGACTCCGCGCAGCAGGACTGGCACAAAGCCGTGCCGTCCCCAGGCAAGCTGTTCGTAGTGGGCGACCCGAAGCAATCCATCTATCGCTTCCGGCGTGCCGATGCCCGCCTCTTCCGCCGGGTTTGCCGCAACCTCACGGATGCCGGAGTGGGCACCCGCGCGCTCACCAGCAGCACGCGCTCCAACCGTGCCATTCAGGAATTCGTCAACGCCGCTTTCCATCAAAGCATCCCCGATTATCTGCCGCTCGAAGGCGGCGTAGAAGGACTGCCCGAGCAGCCGGCCGTGATCGCACTCCCCATGCCCGCGCCCTACGGAACGCGCAACATTTCCGCGGCGAAGATCGAGGAGTGCTCGCCCAACGCAGTCGCTGCCTTCATCGAGTGGCTCACGAAAGAAAGCGGCTGGAAGGTGCGCGACCGCTCTAGCAAGCAATGGGTGCCCGTCAAGCCGCAGCACATCTGCATCCTCTTTCGCCGCTTCACGAACTTCGGTGTCGACCTGACGCAGGAGTATGTGCGCTGCCTGGAAGCGCGCGGCATTGCGCACCTGCTGGTGGGCTCGAAATCGTTCCACCGGCGCGAAGAGGTGGGGACCATCCGCACCGCGCTGCGCGCCATCGAGTGGCCTGATGATGAGCTGAGCGTGTTCGCCGTGCTGCGCGGCAGTTTGTGCGCCGTGCCGGACGACATACTCCTGAAGTTCCGCAATGCGCACGGCCGCTTCCATCCCATGCGCGAACTGCCGGAAGATCTCGACCCGGAATTTGCGCCCATCCGCGACGGCTTCACGCTGCTCGGCGAATTGCATCGCCGGCGCAATTACCGCCCCATCGCCGACACCATTCACGAATTGCTGGAGACCACTCGCGCCCATGCCGGCTTCGCCTTTCGCAAAGGCGGCGAGCGCGTGCTTGCCAACGTCTACCGCCTCACCGACCTGGCGCGCAGCTTTGAAGTGAGCGGCGCAGCCACATCGTTCCGCGCCTTCGTGGAGTACCTGGAGAGCGAGTACGAAAGCGGCGAGACCGGTGAAGCGCCGGTGCTGGAGCAGGAAGGCGGCGGCGTGCAGCTCATGACCGTCCACAAAGCCAAGGGCCTCGAATTTCCCGTCGTGATTCTGGCCGATCTCACTGCCAAGCTGTCCGGTCCGCAAGGCGGCGACCGTTTCAGCGATCCCGATCGTCGGCTATGCGCGCAGCGACTGCTGTGGTGCGCCCCCTGGGAACTGCGCGACGCCGCCGAGGACGAAGCCAAGGCCGACCAGGAAGAAGCGTGGCGTATCGCGTACGTCGCCGCCACGCGCGCCCGCGATCTGCTGGTGGTGGCCGCGGTGGGCGAGGAGGAACGCGAAGGAAGCTGGCTCAGTCCGCTGCACGACGCACTTTATCCGCCCAAGGAGCGCTGGCGCATTTCGGAGACCGCTCCCGGTTGTCCCAAATTCGGCGAGACCACCGTGCTCAACCGGCCTGCCGATCGATGGGAGGAAGTTTCGGTCAAGCCCGGCCTGCACCACCCGAAAATCGGCAGCCATCCGGTGGTGTGGTTCGACCCGTCCGTACTGGCGCTCCGTGTGTCGCGCGCCGAGGGCGTGGAGAACGAGCAGGTGTTCAACGGAACGCCGGAGCAGGCAGCCGAAGGGCGACGCCGCTACGATCAGTGGAAAGATGCGCGCGCGCAGCGTATCCAGGCGGCAGGCGCGCCTCAGTTCCAAGTGGCACGGGCGGAATCGGTCGAGCGCGCGTCCGAGGCGGAATGGATCGACATCCGCACCGTGACGATCCGCATAGACGAGGTGCGCCCCACCGGCCGCAAGTTCGGACGCGTGGTCCACGACATTCTGCAGCACGCCACGGGCGCGGCCGAAGTCGACTCCCTGGCCGACACCTGGGGACGACGTCACGGAGCGAGTCCGGAAGAGTGCGAGGCGGCGGCCACCGTGGCGCGCGCGGCGCTCAGCCATCCGGCCATGGCGATTCCCGCCAACGCCAAGAGCTTTCGCGAACTGCCGGTGATGGTGCGTTTGGAAGACGGCACCCTGGTGGAAGGCCGCATCGATCTGGCGTGGACGGATGGAGCCACCTGGACGGTAGTCGACTACAAAACCGATCGCCGCAAGCAGCGCAACCTGGTGCAGTTGCAGTTGTACGGGTTGGCCCTGCAAAAAGCCACAGGCTTGCCAGTGACCGGCCTGATCCTCGAAGTGTAGCGGCTACAGCACCGCCAAAATAGTATCCCGCTCGTCACGATTGTCGAGCACGTACACACGATAATGGTCGCCCCCCGGATTGACGCGCACCACGATATGCCCGGGCGGCCCCGCCAGTTGCGTAGCGCGCTGCCCAATCACGATGCGCGCAGCCTCGCGCAAGTCGGTGGCGAAGACATACCGCGGCGACGGCGGAAGGCGACTGTTCATGATCCGCTTCAACACATCGGGCGCGGGGTGGCTGGGCGCCCAACTCGGAACGATCAGTACCCTCGACCGCAGCGCCTGTAGAAACGATTCGCTCTCCTCACCCATCGACCCGTGCTGATTCACCACATGGACGTCCACTGGCCCGATCAGTGGCGCGATGGCCGCCTCCAGCGCGTGCCACGCCGGAAAGCCGGGATCGCGGTGCCCGGAAGATCGCCGCCGGTGAAGTATCGGAAGCTGCCGTACTGTAGCCGGATTCCCGCGCTGCACATGTTTTCGCTCGGCCAGTCGGCCTGCGGGATCGTATCGAGCGGCGGGAACAGTGCGCGCTTGGCTTCGCCCGTTCCGCTCCACATTTCGCCGTTGGCGACGATGTTGCGGATCTCGAAGGGGAACTGCGCCGCGTTGTAGCGGAGTTGAAACTGTGAGCGCGCCCCTGGCTGGAACCGCTCCACGGTCATCCCCTTCTTCCGGCGAGCCTCCAGGAAGCTTCGATAGTTCTCCATGGTCGCGTCTTTGATAGGCGCCGGATACGAGTAGTCGGGCCAACCACGGTCGATGAGCGTGTGGATCGGCACGGCGCTGTCCACCTCGGTGATGCCTGTCAATTTGTAGCTCCCGTCCGCCGCGGCCGCCGAGTTCGCCAACACCTGCCCCATATGATCGGCATGAAAGTGCGTGATCAGGGCGTAATCGAGCGTGGAGGCGCGCGGTGGCAGGTGGCGTTGTACATAGCGCGCGATCCATGCGCCGGGCGTTCGCGAAGCGTCGGGATGCGGGTCGGTTTCGGGGACGCCAGTGCCGGCCGCGCCGGCGTCCACCAGCAACGTGGTGCCATCCGGCAGCACGAAGAACGTGGAGTTTCCGCGGCCCGTGGAGATGTGGTGAATGTCCAGCATTCCCGGACTCCACGCCGCCAAAGTCGCCCCAATTTCACCACCGCCTTGGGGCACGGCGGCCCACGCTAGCGCCCCCGCGAGCAACATGTAAACAGAGCGTCTCATTGGGTCAGGTTTCTCCTGGCATTTGCATCGAATTCCGCGTAACAGATTTTGCAAAGTTCATACAACTCGGGAACAAATTTGTGTTACTGCCGGTATAGCATGAATGACGTGCCAGCTATGGAACCGTGCCGACAGGACACCACTACGCGCAGGAGCTTCTACATAGGAGCCATTTACGGAATTTGGGCCGCGATCGCAGCCGCACTCGCCATTCCCGCATCTGTGTACCTCCTGCTCCCGCCCAAGGCGCGGAGAGAGGACGAATGGGTGGAAGTGGGCGATATCACCAAGCTGGCGGCGAACTCACCCGTCGAGATGGTGTTCCGCCGCAATCGCGTGGATGGCTGGAAGATCACCAGTGAGAAGGGCACGGCGTGGGTTGTCAAGCACGCCGACAACTCCGTAACAGCGTTCGGCCCGCAATGCACCCACCTGGGATGCGCGGTTCATTGGGACGAAAGCAAAACCGAATTCCTCTGCCCCTGCCATAATTCGCTCTTTGCCATCGATGGCAAAGTGGTGTCGGGGCCCGCGCCGCGTCCGCTCGATCGCTTCCTTACCAAAGTGGATGGGAAGAAGCTGCTCATCGGCCGCCTGCAGGATGGATCCGGAGACAAAGCATGAAGCGCAGTTGGGACGATCTCACCGCCTGGCTGGATCACCGCACCGGAATTCAAACCGCCATCCGCCAGTTCCTCTACGAGGAAATTCCAGCGTCGAGCGGCTGGCACCAGGTGTTCGGCAGTGTCGCCATCTTCCTGTTCCTCACGCAGGCGTTCACCGGCATCCTGCTCGCCTTCAACTATGCGCCAACTCCCGGCGATGCCTACAACAGCCTGCGCTACATTCTGACCGAACTCACCGGCGGCCGCCTGATCCGCGGACTGCACCACTGGGGCGCCAGCATGATGATCGTAGTAGTGGTGCTTCACATGGTGCAGGTCTTCCTGTACGGCGCCTACAAAAAGCCGCGCGAGACCACGTGGATTGTCGGCGTAGTCCTGCTGTTGGTCACCTTGGCGTATGGCCTGACGGGATACCTGCTGCCCTGGGACAACCGGGCGTACTGGGGCACCGTGGTGACCACGAAGATCGCTGGAACTGCGCCGGTGCTGGGTCCCTATATTCAGCGGCTGATGGGCGGCCTGGGGGCGGTGGGCGTAGTGACCTTTGCGCGATTCTACGGCTTGCATGTGCTCCTGCTGCCGCCGGCCACCATCTTCCTCATTGGCCTGCACGTCTATCTGGTGCGCAAGCATGGCGTCGCGCCGGCGCCCGGCGACGAGGTATTGCCGCATCAGCAGTTCTATCCGCGTCAGGCCTTCCGCGATACGGTCGCAGTGTTCATCGCGTTCGCCGTGCTCTTCACATTGGCGGTGGTGGCTCGTGTGCCGCTGGAACAGTTGGCGGACCCCACCGATACGGCGTACACTCCTCGCCCCGAATGGTATTTTCTGTTCTTGTTCAAATTCCTGACGTTAATCCCCGGACCGCTCGAAGTCTTCGGTTCAGTGGTTCTGCCCGGTCTGGCAATCCTGGCGATCATCATGGTTCCCTTCATCGATCGTAGCCGGATGGTGAAGGTGACCCGCCGCACCGTGGCAATGGCGTGCGTGGCGCTTGCCGGCATCGCGTGGACGGGACTGACGGTGGGCGCCGTGATGGGCACGCCGAAGGAGGCTCGCGAAGTGGCGGTGGACTACTCAGCGCCTACCGACTGGATGCATCTCACACCGGAAGAGATGGCAGGCGTGGCTTATTTCCGTCAGGAAAACTGCATCAGTTGCCACGTGATCGGCGACCAGGGAAGGAAGGTCGGGCCCGACCTGACGCGCATCACCATCCATAAGGACGCGGCTTGGATGATTCAGCATTTCAAGCGTCCGGCGGCTATGATGCCGGGAAGCGCGATGCCGGCCATCCAGCTCAGCGACGCGCAATTGAACTCGCTGGCAGCGTTCCTGCTCAAGCTGAATCCGGACAACGCCACGGCGCTCGATGGCGCTCCCGAATTCGCCACTCAGGGCGCGCTGATTTACCAGACGAACCACTGCGGGTCGTGCCACCTGGTGAATGGCGGCGGTATGAAGATCGGACCTCCATTGAACGGTCTGGCGAAACGGCAGAGCCGTAGCTGGGTAGTGGAGCACTTCGCGGATCCGCAGAAACTGTCGCCGGGCTCGATCATGCCGCCATATCGGATGTCGGCGAAAGATGTCGACAAATTGACAACGTACCTGTTCGCTCTTCCGGAGTAGGGTGGCGCTGGCCGTTCAGGCGCTCGTCAGATGAAAGCGGATTACTTCCGCGTTTCCGCTTTGGTTGACAATACCGACCAGTGTCTCGCCCAGGTCGTTCGCAGGAGCGTTAACTTTCCGCCAATGTCCCACCGATACCTCGCCGGACGGAAGCGGTATTCCCGTATCGATTTGTGTGATCTGGCTGATCGTTTGCGGATCGGAGGGCGAGGCCGGAAACTGCCAGTATATGAGCTTTAGCTTTCCGGATGCGCTCTTGAAGGCCGTCACCACGATCGATCCGGTACACCATGCGCAAGTCACTTGAGACGCCGTTTCCGACGTTGTCTGCAGCCATCGCGTGAACGTTCCATCGTCGTGCATTTGCCAGCCGACTACCTCCAGATTGCCCGCCGGAGTGACCACAGCCGTCACCAGGGTCGACGCTGGATCGGTTGGATAAGTCGCTACTGCAACCTCATTCGCCGCCACGCTGGTGGCCACTCCGTGCAAGCGCTCCACCGACTGAGGCTGCATCGCCTCGACGTGAAGCTTCCACGTAGCAAGGTGAAGCTTCGCCTGGTCAATGGAGCCCGTGACCACGTCGGCGGAACTGAGATTCGTATTGGTGATGTACGAGCGTTTCGGCGCGATCGCCGCGCCGACAGATTCACCGCCATTGGCCGCCGCCAACGGCGCAATTCCGTGCGTGTTCTGAACAGCGGCGAACCAGGAGGTCACACGAATGTGATGATTGGTGGTGACATGTGCGGTCGCGATCAGATAACCCTCCGGGTCCGCAACCTGGGTGTTCGGTGGCGGAGGCGGAGTCTGCGGAATGATCGCGAACAGAATCGGGAATGCTGTGACCGAAGCGTTGTGACCTCCGTGTTCGGATCCTTCCATAGTGTCGTTCACGCCTCTCCAGAAGATCGCTTTGATTTGGTTGCCCTGAGTGCTTTCACCGGCCGTCACGTACGTGCTCGGGCCGATCGCAGCGATTCTGGCGCCTGCTTGCGGGTCGGCGCTGAGTTGTCCAGCCTGTTGTATGGCGCCGCCGGGCGCTAAATTCCACAGCGTGATCTCAACCTCTCCGTGCTGATTCCGGGTGGCTGTTGCGGCGCCACTACCGTCCGGGACCACCGCCAGGCTGATCTCGGTGGCGTAGCCATTGTCGGCGGAGCCGATCCGGGTAACGTTGTAAGTCGGCATTTTGGGAATCTTAACACCGCCTCTGTAAAACTGTTATGCGATAACGCCCACACGTGGAAGCGTAATTGGTAACCCGACTACCAGTTCCGGGGCCCACAGCTTCACCGGGCTGGTGGATGGTTCCAAGTTAGCCTGACTGATGGAGAAACAGGTAGCATGAACTTCGAGGCCACTCCCGAACCCGTGACGTTCCTGCTCACTGGGACAGTTCTCGCCGGATCGGTGTCTCCCGAAAGAAGCGCAACTCAAAGAAGCTTGTCGAGAGTAATGGGTAGCTCCCGGATTCGCTTGCCAGTCGCATGGAACACCGCATTGGCGGTCGCGGCCGCTGCTCCCGTAATGCCGATCTCCCCGATTCCTCGCCCGCCGCAGGGCGCCTGTTCATCGGGAATGTTCAGGAAATGGACTTCGATATCCGGAATGTCCAGGTTGACCGGAACGTGATATTCCGCCAGAGACGGATTCATGATTCGGCCCCGACGATCGTCAAACAGCGTCTCCTCCATTAGCGCCATGCCGATTCCCATGATGATGCCGCCGCGAACCTGGCTGGTCGCGGTCTCGGGATTGACAACCCGGCCTGAATCGAGAGAGCAGAGCCAGCGCGAAAGGCGTGCCTCTCCCGTCTCTTCATGCACCCGCACTTCACAAAACTGCGCCCCGTATGACGCCATGGAGTATTTCATCGTCTCCATAGGCGCGCCCGATTCCTTTTCAACTTCAACGAAATCCTGTTTCGCCTTGCGTAGAATATTGGAAAAAGTGTCACCCGAACTTTTTCCTCCGGTTCGATAGAGACCGCCATCGCGTGCCTCGATCTCCTCGTATTTCGCGCTTGCCAGCGGTGAATCCGGGTCCTTTCGCGCCAGAGTCAGCAGTTGCCGGTGGACATCTTCCACGGCGGCCTGCACGGCCGCGAAAATGGATGCGGTCTGATTGGAGCCGCCTGCCATGACCGGCGTATCCGCGAGTTTCGAATCGCCGTAGTGAAAGGAAACCTTCTCCAAGGGAATGCCCAGGCGGTCAGCCGCATGCTGGAGCTGCACCGTCGCGGTGCCCATCCCCATCTCAGCCGCGGGCGTTTGGACAACCGCTTTGCCGTCGGCGAAAATGCACACCTTGGCCTTTACTGGAAAGCGGAAAAACGGATAGTAAGCGGTGGCGACGCCTTGGCCTATCAGCCACTTGCCATTGCGCTGCGAGCGTGGCTCCGGGTTGCGCGCGCTCCACCCGAATTTTTCCGCGCCATGGCGGTACGCCTCTTGCAGCCGGCGGCTTGAAAAGGGAGTGTCTTTGGTGGGATCCTTCTCGGGCTCGTTGATCCGCCGAAGTTCGATCGGATCCATGCGCAAGGCGTAGGCCAATTCGTCCATCGCCGATTCCAGAGCGAACGTTCCAATGGATTCGCCCGGGGCTCGCATCCAGGTGTTGGCCACCGTGTCCAGATTGATCACCTTCTGCTCAATGAAAATGTTCGGTGATGCGTAGAGGTGCCGGGTTGGAAACGTGCATTGTTCCGCGTAGCGCCCATGCTCGGTGGTGGCGGTGAGACCCGTATGTAGTAAAGCGCAGAGCCTTCCATCCCGCTTAGCGCCGAGACCGATCCGCTGTTCCGCCGCCGTGCGTCCGCCCACCGTCCGGTAGACTCCTTCGCGCGACAGGGACAACTTCACCGGACGCTGCAACGCTTTGGCGGCCGCGGCGCAAAGTGGAGTGTGGTTCCAGAGTCCTCCCTTTCCGCCGAAACCTCCGCCTACAAAGGGAGCAACCACCTGAACGTCGTCCGGATCAAGCTTGAAAATCAAAGCCAGTGATCGGGCGGTGGTATAGACGGATTGCGTAGAATCCAGCACCGTCAGACGGCCGCCGTTCCAGAACGCCATGGTCGCATGTGGTTCGATGGCGTTGTGGTTATAGCGCGGCGTCAGATAGATGTGATCCACTTGAACATCCGCCTCTTGCATGCCTTTCTCTACGCTCCCGATCTGGATCACCGCGGGCTCGCCCATTACGTCGGATGGAACAACCGCTTGAGGTTTAATCGCTTCGAAAGATACTGCCGCGGCGTCGCTCTGGTATTCCACCTCTACCAATGACGCGGCATGCTCGGCTTGCTCGAGTGTTTCCGCCACAACTACGGCGATTGGCTGTCCATCCCAATGCACGGAGGCGTCTTGCAAAATGGGCAGGTCGCTGGATGCCATGCCCTTTTTCAAGTCGGTGAGGTCCACCAAAGGCGGCGCCACCATGGAGGGCATGTTCTTGTGCGTGAAAACTTCCAACACTCCCTTGGCGCTCTTCGCCCGGTCGGTATTTATCTTCGACACTTTACCCTTTGCGATGGTACTGTGGACAAGCGTGGCATGCGCCACGTCCGCGTTCTGAAACTCGGCAGTGAACGGCGCCTCGCCCTTCACCTTCGCTTGCCCATCCACGCGATGCAAGGGCTGTCCCAGGAGGCCATCGCGATCCAATAAAGGATCGCGATCCTTATCCGGCATGAACTGCGCGGCCGTTTCCATCAGACTTTTCATGACGCTCATTGGTTGTCTCCCGCCAATTCGCTCAGCACACTGACAATGGTGCGTTTGGCGAGTTCAATCTTAAAGCTGTTGTAACGGAATCCGCGGGCATGCGAAAGCTCCGCTTCGGCGGCACGCCGGAACAGTTCCAAACCGGCTTCGGCGCCGGACAGCGCCTTTTCGGCTTCGTAAGCGCGCCATGGTTTGGGCGCAACGCCGCCCAGCGCCACTCGTGCGTTGCGGATTCGGCCGTCTTCTATTTCAAGCGCCGCCGCCACGCTTACCAGAGCGAACGCGTAGCTGGCACGATCGCGGACCTTGCGATATCGCGAGTGCTTTGCGAAGGGGAGTGAAGGCAGCTCGATCGACGTAATCAGTTCATCGGACTTGAGAGCGCTTTCCACGTGCGGCGTGTCGCCGGGCAACTGGTGGAACGAATTGAATGAAATCGTGCGTTCACCCTGGGGACCGATGACGCGAACTATCGCGTCCAGCGCGGCGAGTGCGACACACATGTCCGATGGATGCGTGGCGATGCAATGCTCCGAAGCGCCTAGGATGGCGTGAATGCGGTTGAAGCCATCAATGGCATCGCAGCCCGACCCGGGGTTTCGCTTATTGCATTTCGCGGCTTCATCGTAAAAGTAGTAGCAGCGAGTGCGCTGCATGACGTTGCCGCCCACGGTAGCCATATTCCGAATCTGGCCTGAAGCGCCGAACAGGATTGCCTGCGATAACAGTGGATAGCGTCGCCGGATCAACGGGTGGTTCGCCACAGTGGTGTTCTTAACCTCCGCTCCGATGGAAACGCCGCCTTGCGCCGATTCGGCGATTCCAGCGGACGGCAGCCGTGTGATATCAATCAGCGCGTCCGGCTGCTCAATGTTTTCGCGCATCAAATCGACGAGATTCGTGCCACCACCGAGGAACTTTGCGTTCGGTACAGTCGCAATCAGAGTGAGCGCCTCTTGGGATGTGCCTGCGCGCGAGTAGCTGAAGTTCCTCATCGGGATAACTCCGCCTCAAACGCCTCGCGAATGGCCGCACGGATTCCAACGTACGCCCCGCAGCGGCACAAGTTGCCGCTCATACGCTCGTTGATCTCTTCGTCTGAGAACTCGGGCGCCTCCGCGGCCACGTCGGGTGTGACGGCACTGGGTAAGCCACGCCGGAACTCTTCCACCATGCCGATGGCTGAGCAGATCTGCCCTGGCGTGCAGTAGCCGCATTGAAAACCATCGTGCGACACAAAAGCGGCCTGCAATGGATGCAGCGTTCCTTCCGCGGCGAGGCCTTCAATCGTCGTGATCTCCGAACCCTCGTACTGAACCGCCAGGGCGAGACAGGAAAGGGTTCGCTCTCCGTTGCATAGGACGGTGCAAGCGCCGCAAGCTCCTTGATTACAGCCTTTCTTTGTGCCGGTCAGGCCGAGATACTCTCGCAATGCATCGAGCAGCGACACGCGCGGTTCCAACTCTAGGGTGTGAGGCGTGTTGTTGATTTGCAGTGTAATCCGGATGGAGCCCGACGGGGAGAGAATAGCGCGATCCTCGATTGTCATCTGTTGGTTCTTCACAATTCTCCGTGCCGATACAGGTGAGATATGCCTCTCGAGGAGGCTACCTCTCATCCTAAAACGGAAGTCTCATTCACGCGCTCTTCTGAACCGTAAACTGCGTGATGGAACGAACCGCTCGATAAGGCAACTTACTCTTGCTGCTTCTCAATGGTGCTACTGCGCACCTTGCACCAGTTGCGCCGCGCGAAATAATAGGCTGGTTTTGGTGGGGCAGGCCCTTTGGCCTGCCAAGTCTTCCAGCCAGGAGCGAGCGATTCCGCACTACGCTTCCGGCAGGAAAACGTTCCCTCCTGTACGCTTGTAATCAAGGGGGACACGAGATTCCAGAGAGTATCCACTACTCGTCGGGGGCGCCGAACCGTCGGAGGCGGGTGTGGACCTCAGTTGCTATCGTCCTGGCCGTGATCCTGGCGGCTCTGCTGCTTGCCGCCGGAGTAGCCATCCGTCGAGCCACTCCCATTCTGAGGGCGCGCATTATCGAAACTCTAAGTGCCCGATTGAACGGCCGGGTGGAGTTAGATGGCTTGAACGTCTCCGTTCTACCCGGCGTCGAAGTTTCCGGCGGTGGCCTGCGCATCTATCCGCCCGACGCCGTGGTCGCCGCCGGCGCAAATCAGCCGCTCATCGCCATCGAGCACTTCTCCTTTCAGGCAGGGCTCATCGGGCTTCTCTTCGCGCCGACGCATGTGCGTATGGTGCAGGTCAAGGGGCTTCAGATCAAGATCCCTCCCCGTGAAATGTGGCAGCAGGCATCTGAGAAACCGGGCAAACACAGCGGCAAAATCAAGATTCTCGTCGATGAGATCATCTGCGATCGGTCGCGGCTGATCATCGGGACGGCTAAACCCGACAAAGACCCGAAGGACTTCGAGCTGAAACATATCGAGTTGCACGATGTTGGCCCACGCGCAGCCTGGCGGTACGATGCCGCAATCACGAATGCAATTCCGCGCGGCGAAATCCACGCTACCGGTTTCTTTGGGCCATGGCAGACAGATAGCCCGGGCGACTCCTCTGTGTCGGGCCACTACAACTTTGACCATGCCGACCTGAATACCATCAAAGGCATCGGCGGCATCCTCTCCTCGGTCGGCGATTTTAAAGGTCAACTCGACAAAATTGTCGTGGACGGCACGACAGAGACACCCGACTTTTCGCTGGATAGCGCTAACCATCCGCTACCTCTTCACACCCGCTTCCACGCGGTTGTGGACGGCATCACTGGCGATACCTATCTGGATCCTGTCGAGGCAAGCCTGCGAAACTCCAAATTCACCACGAGGGGCTCGGTGATCAACGTGAAAGGTCGCGGCCACATCATAGAATTGGATGTCGATGTGCCCCAGGGCCAGCTCCGGGATTTTCTCGACCTGGCGGTCAACACGGAACCGGCCGTGATGACAGGCATCATCAGCTCGAAGACCAAGCTGCATATCCGGCCCGGCAAAGAAAGGGTCGTGGAAAAGTTAAGCCTGAAAGGCAACTTCACCCTGCAGAGAATTCACTTCACCAATCCCAAGGTGCAGGATAAGGTCGACATGATGAGCCTGCGCGCGCAGGGAAAGCCGAAGGAGGCCAGGCCTGGAGCGGCGGACGTAAGCACTCACATGAACGGAACCTTCTCCTTGGGTGAAGGCATGATGCGATTCAGCAATCTCGCGTACGTTCTGCCGGGCGCGCGAGTGAATCTGGATGGGATCTATTCTCTGGACGGTCAGGAGTTCGACTTCCACGGAAAGGTCCAAACCGATGTCGCGCTTTCGCAGATGGTCGACTCCAAGTGGCTGTCGGCGCTGTTGAAGGTGGCCTCTCCGTTCTTTAGTAAGAAGGGTGGAGGAGCCGAGATTCCCGTGCGAATCAGCGGCACGAAATCGGAGCCGAAGTTCGGGCTGGACGTGCTGAGACGCCACTCAAACGACAATGAGTCTGTGGGAGAACGGAAGCGCTAACTGAGCCGGCAAAACCTACGCGCCACACAGTGCACTATCATGATGTGTGAAACGCGCTTCCGGTATTGAACGCGAATCCGCAAATCAGGGATGTGCTTTATGAGAAGAATCCTGTTGCTTATCCTCGGGCAATTGCTGGCCGGCAGCCAACTCTTCGCCGATGTCGTCACCCTGAAGGATGGTCGCCAGATCTCAGGTTCGGTGGAGTCCGGCAACATCCAGGAGCTTCACATCAAGGTCGGGAATCAGTCGCAGGCAATCGATCTCGATCAGGTTCAGGCCATCCAGTTCGATGTTCCCGCGCCTCGGCCGGCTGCCGCGCCGCCACAACCCAAAGCGGCAGACCCCGCTCCTGCGGCGGCCGAACCTGCCCCTGCCCAACCCAACACCCTGATTCTCAGCGATGGCACGCACGTTCCCGGCAGGTATTGGTCCATCGACGCCACTGACCTCCACCTTCTGGTGAAGGGGCAACTCGAACACTATCCCCGGCGCGACGTCTCGGCCATCACCTTCGGCAGTGCGCCCTTGCCTCCGCAGCCTTCGGTCGCGACGCCACCATCGGCGACATCACCGCAACCTCCGCCCCCCGCAGCACCGCCATCCAGCGCAGCACCGCAATCCAGCGCAGCGCCGCCGGCACGCCCTCCGAAGTCAGCGGAATCATCTGCCGCCGCTCCGCCGCCTCCAAAGGCGCCGCGGCCCTCAGCCAATACGCCGCCCCCGGCGCCCGCGCGCGGCCTTTCGCAACCGGACGAAGTTGGGATGGTCTACTTCTGGACCGGCAAAGTGGTTATCCCGCTCGAGCGCAATAAGGCCACCGCACAAAAAAACGGCGCCACTCAATACTGGGAGATGCCCGGCCCGCAATCGCGCGTTCGTCTCAGTGAGGACTCCAGTATCGTGTTCGTCGTCGGCTTGCCCGAAGGTGTCGACCCAGCCAGCTACAGCCTGTTCCTTTTGGATACTGTCAACGGAGGCCGGAGGACCCGGTCCCAACCCGGCCGTGGGAGCGGCCCCATGACATGGCCGGTTGACATCGTGAAAAAGCACGAGTCCAACATCAGCACCTATGTTTTCACCGTCAGGGACCTTCCGGTTGGCGAATACTCTTTCAGTCCCTCCAACTCCAACGACGGCTATTGCTTCGGTGTGGATCCCGCCGCGCCCGGCAAATAACGCGGGCGCCATTCGGCCAAGGCGTCGTTTGCGTGCCTCGTGTACGATCTTGCAAACTTTAGTAGCCCCACAATGCGAACGGCACGCATGGTCGGCCTCACGATTCTAGCTTTCGCGCGTTTCTCTCCGCCGAGAAGTAATACAAGCTCACAGTGCAGCCCATTCCAACAGAGGTACGCGTTTTAAGCCGGTTGCCGGCTCTTGTTTGTGCTTGATCCATGCCGATCGGTGGACCCAAGCCGGCGTATCGGTAAAGATCTCGCAGGTGACCGTGAATATCATTTCTACGAACTGCGGTCAGCTCGATATCCGAACACTAAGAGAAATTTCTGTGCTAGGCTTCGCTCATGTTACGCGCGGCACTTCTCCTCTGCCTGACAGGCGGCGTGGCTCTTGGACAGACGCCGACTCGTCTGCTTTATCAGCGTCTTGGGCCGGTTAAAACCGGTGTCTTCATTGCGGACGGCGATGGTGGTCACGAGCGAGCGTTGGTGCGGCCCGACTCGCTCGACTACAACGCCTCGTTCTCCAGCGATGGCAAATGGATCGTCTTTACTTCGGAACGAACCGGCTCAGCCGATATCTACCGCGTGCATCCAGACGGCGACGGGCTCGAACGCCTGACGGACTATCCGGGTTTTGATGACCAGGCAGCTCTATCGCCGGATGGTTCCACGCTGGCTTTTGTGTCTACGCGGGAGAGCGGTTTTGCAAACATATGGCTGCTCGATCTGGCAACGCGCCAGTACCGGCCTCTCGCGAAAACTAGCGCCGGGAGTTTTCGGCCGAACTGGTCGCCTGACGGTAAATGGATTGCCTTCACCTCCGATCGCGGAACGCAGCGGGCACGTTGGGATGGTGGTTGGGAATGGATCCAATCCCTCGCGATTTACGTAGTGCGGTCCGACGGAACATCGCTCCGCCGCCTGACCCCAATCGATGGCTACTCCGGCTCGCCCAAATGGTCTCCGGATGGACGCACGCTTATCTTCTACCAATCCACTCCGAAGGACATATATCCGGGCCGCACGGGCACAGCCAGGGGACCTTTCGCGGTCTCCCAGGTCGCATCGATCGATGTAGAGTCCGGCTCGGTCAAAATACTAACGGCTGGAAGTGGCTTGAAAGTGGCGCCGGTGTTCGTCGCAGCCAGCCAGATGTTTTACTGGAATCCGATCGGACCTGATAGAGGGCTCGTGCTGGGCTCAGGTACGATTGTTCACGGGAACATGAAAAGCCCCTCATGGTCGACGGATGGAAAAATGGTGGTTTTTCATAAGACTATCGAGTCGAGACCGGCGCGCATGCTGCCTGTCTTTAGCCTTGATCCTGATTTCAGCCTGTTTCGCACCGGCCTTTTCCCGGCATGGGCGCCGCGAGGCGACCGGGTGATCCTGGCCGAAACCCCGGGGCTCTTACAAATGGACGTAAGCCGGGAAAGTATCACTGACATTTACCCTTCAAAAGGCCTCTATGACAGCAAAGGCTTGCAATTGGGGAGCTCTGCGTGGTCACCCGACGGTTCGACCATTGCATTTGGCACAGGAGCCGCGTTCGCCGACCACGCCACTCCGGCGCAAATCGCCATCATTAAACCCGATGGGAGCGGCTTCCGCACGATCACCGGCGACAAGGGTAATGCCGCATTCCCTAGCTGGTCTCCCGATGGAAAGCGCCTCGTATACCGCGTAGCGGGGTCGGAACAGGGCCTGCGGATTGTGAATGTCGAGGATGGAAAGATCACGCAACTCACCACAGGTTATGACGATTTTCCCGGTTGGTCGCCCAAGGGGGACTTGATTGCGTTTAGCAGTTTTCGCGACGGCGACTTCGAAATCTACACCATCCGGCCCGACGGCACGGGAATTAAGCGCCTCACTCACGACCGCGGTAACAATGCGCATGGAGCGTGGTCGGCCGACGGAGAATGGTACATCTTTTCCAGCGGCCGGATGGGATGGAAAGACGAAGGGATGCTCTCTAGCGGCGATCAGCCATACGCGGATCTCTTCGCCATGCGCCCCGACGGCACGGATCTACGCCAATTGACGGACAACCAGTGGGAAGAGGGTTTGCCAGCGGCTCAACCAAAATCGAAATAGACCCTCGAGGCTTCGGAATGCCGGGGACCTGCCGTAATGCGTCGCCGTGATACGATTCTGTAAACTCGGAGCGAACCACAATGCGGACGGCACACATAATCGGCCTCACGATTCTGGCTCTCGCGCGTTTCTCTCGTGCCCAGGAATTTCATCCGGATATCCCAAGAGCCTGGGACGACAGCGCGGTCAAAGATTTTGAACTACCGCTCGCGCAAATTGACCGCTCGCCGCGCTACATGTCCGCCGAGGAGTATTACAAGCTCAAAGTGCGGCCCATATACCGCTCCTACCCCGTCTATGCGCAGGGCAAGGAGCCGCCGGGATATGCCGAATGGTTGAAGCAGAGAGAACCCGAAGTGATTTTCGACGCCTCGACACTTCACACTAAAGAGGATTGGATCCGGGCCGGCAAGGTCGTCTTTGAAGCCGACGTTTTTTATGCTCCGGCGCAGATAACGGCGGGCGGACAGAAGGTTCGCCCCGATTTCACGAAGTTTGTTTCGAAAGACGGCGCTATTCCCGGCTTCGTCGGCGGTGATTACATCATTCGCAAGAAGGGCGTCGTGGAGAAGGGGAGCATTTCGTGCGCATCGTGCCATACGCGCCTGATGCCGGACGGCTCCCTCTTCGAAGGCGCACAAGGAAACAAACCGGACGGGGTCTTAACCGACTTTCCCGCCGGCCGGCAGCCAGATCCAAAATTTATGGACTTCCTCTGGATCGACTTCGGGACTCCGTGGATCCAGTCGCGTGCGGAGTTTGAGAGATCGATGATGACGATCCCTCACGCAGACCAATACGCGGGTGTCCTTTCCCGCGAGGGCACCAGTGCCGTCCATCCGCCCCACATACCATCTCTAATCGGCGTTCAAGACATCAAGTATTTGGATTCCACTGGTTTGGTTCGTCACCGCTCCATTGGCGACCTGATGCGATACGCCGTTATCAACATGGGCCTGGACACCCTGGCCCGTTATGGAGACTTCCAGGCGACCGCCTCTCAAAGCGCATCGGGGATGGGTGGCGAGGACGGCACCCGCTACAGCGACGAGCAGCTTTACGCTCTTGCCCTTTACGTGTACTCGCTTCGGCCGCCGCCCAACCCGAATCCGGTCGACGATCGCTCCGTCCGCGGCGAACAGGTCTTTAAGCGGGAGGGCTGCCCCGGTTGCCATTCGCCGCCGCTTTACACCAGCAATAAACTGACTCCGGCGAGCGGCTTCAAGGTTCCAAGTGATCTCCTGAAAACCGGCGACATCCTGAATATCTCGGTGGGAACCGACCCGGTGCTGGGAATCCAAACCCGCCGCGCTACCGGATTCTATAAAGTGCCGTCGCTACGCGGTGTCTGGTTTCGCAATGGTTTCAGCCACACGGGGAGTGCCGATACGCTGGAGGAATGGCTCGACCCGGCCCGTCTCAAAGCGGATTACGTGCCGAAAGGTTACCATCGTGGATCGGGTCCGATTCCGGGCCACGAATTCGGGCTAAAGTTGCCGCCGGAAGACAAGCAGGCGCTCATCGCGTTTCTCAAAACGTTGTAGGCCCGCTCATCCATCGCCCTACGCGTTCGCGCCTCGGCATCTCGCTATGATTAGCGTGATGTCATCGTGTGGCTCGCGGCTAAACTGCCGGAGTTCCTCCAGCACGGACGCGACAACGGAATTCGCCTCTTCCTCGCTGTGCTTTCGTATAGCGTCAATAAGCCGGCACTCTCCAAACTCTTCCTCCTCGTCGCTGAAGGCTTCGGTAATTCCGTCTGTGTATAACGCCAGTAGGTCGCCGGCCATCAGCCCGAACTGCGCCATTTGGCAAGTCCACTCCTGGAAGAGCCCCACCACTGTGCCAGTGGACTCGAGTCGCTCCACTTCGCCGCTGCGTCGAATTACCAGGCCCGCCAGATGGCCGCAGTTGGCGTAACACAGCCGCTGTGTTGCATCGTCGTACTCGGCGAAGAAGAGGGTGGCGTAGGCGCTCGCGTCTGTGCTCTCGTAGAAGAGCTGATTGACAGACCGAAGGAAGGCCTCGGGCGCGTCACATGCTGTGGCGGATTGGCTCCGCAGGTTCGCTTGCAAATTCGCCATCAGAAGAGCGGCGGCCATCCCTTTGCCCGCGATGTCCGCGATCACCAGCCCGAAACGTCCGTGGCCCAAGTCGAGGTAGTCATGGTAATCGCCGCCTACCTGACGCGCCTGCACGCAAATCCCGGCGTATTCCAGGCTTCTTAGCGGCGGCAGCCTTTGCGGAAAGAGGCGAGCCTGCACCTGCTTGGCAATTTCCAGTTCGCGCGCGGCCCGGCGTTCCGCCTCCAATCGCTCTGCAACCCGACTCCGTTGAGCGTCGATTTCGCGATTCACCACGTCGAAGCCGGCCAGTCCGAATGTGTTTCCGTCGATGTCACGGAACCGTGTGAACACCCCTCCCCAAACCGGGGACCCTTGCGGGGCGCCTCCGCCCGACGATGAGCGTCGATACTCCACCCGCCTCAATCGCGGTGTATAGAGAAAACGAACGCCGCGCCTTCGCCACTCCTCGTACTTGGCCACCACATCCTCGGCAACGAACATCACCCCAGTGGATCGGCCGATCATCTTGGACTCCAATGATGTGGGTTTGGGCGCTACCAGCGCGAGCACGGCCGTGCCATCCGGAGGCGCAACCGCGAGCCATCGGTCCCCGGACTGAAGACGCGCGTCGAATGCCACGTCGAAGCCAAGCTTCTCCACGTAGAATTCACGGCTGCGCTCCTGGTTTTTGACATATATGTTGACGGCATGAACGCCCAGGTACGAGTGTCTATCCAGAGGAACGCCGGAAGCAAAATCGACCATTCATGCGATTATACGGCCCAGGACCTGGCGCCATCGGCCGGCGAACATTGTGAAGCTCGATTTGGGTGGGGCAGGCCCTTTGGCCTGCCAAGTCGAGACTTGCCTGGCAGGCGCAAGCGTCTGCCCCACCCGGATCCTCTTACCGCCAACGACGGCCGAAACCGCCACCCCAGCCGCGGCCCCAACCACCCCAGCCCCAACCGCCGCCGATCACAACCGAGGGACCCCAATACGAATAGGGGTAATAGTAACCGGGGTAGTAACCCGGATAGCCGCCGTAGTAATAGGCCGGGGGAGCCGGCGCAGGACCGGGGCCAGGACGCGGCCCGCCCGGACGATCGTTATAGCTGCTGTAAGTGCGGCCGTAATCTTCCGGACCTACGAAGCGGAACGCCGAGCTATTGGCAGTCGAAATCGTCACAGGCGAGGTGATCTGGAAGGTAAGCGCTGTCTCGGGATAGAGCACCGTGGGATGATTGCGCGTGAGCAGCACACCGATGATACCGGCCGCCGCTCCTGCGCCCGCGCCGATCGCGGCGCCTGCCCCACGAGCCGCAATTCCGCCGATAGCCGCGCCCACAGCGGTGGTCCCCACAATCGTGCCGGCCTGTACTCCGCCCGGCGTTCTGCCACCCTGCTGCGCCACCAACTGCGACCTGACCGGCGCCTGCGTGCCATCGGCCAGCACCAGCCCGGTCAGCTCCACTCCAAGCCGCGAAGGCTTGTCGGAATGCTGTTTCTCCACTTCTGCGACGCGGCCGTATGCCATCTGGCCGCGATTGGCCACCACGATTCCATCCACAATCACCGGCGAGATCAGGTTCACTGAGAAGGTGTCGCCGACATGATTGCGATCCGTGGTAAGACCCTGGTTAATTCGTACCGTTACATAAGTGCCGGGTTTCAACGTGAGCTGAGGGGGAAAGCCGTACGCTGGGCGCTGCGACTGTCCCTGCGGCATTGCCTGCATGGGTGCTTGTCCGGGCTGGCCGTAGGCGTCGTTGGGGCGCTCGATAGGTTGAGTGGGATCCTGCGGGTCGTTCTGCGAATTCGGCGCGGTCTGCGGAGTGGGCGCCGCCGCCGGCGCTGTCGGGGGCGGATCGCCAGCCCGGCGCCACGTGGACGGAGGCTCCTGCTGCGCCAGGGCCAAACCGCCAACGGAGAGAATACTGATTAGAAGAGTACCTGTTCGTTTCATAGCCTACCTCGTGTGACGTAGGGCTATATGCATGTGTTTCGCCAATCCGCAAGCGCCTGAAAAGTAAGGTATTGCCCACAACCCTCGCGTGGTGAAAAACCACCGCGCTGGTGCTTTTCAACCGCAATGTTAAGAAGTGTGATCTCTCACGGGCTAATAGTCCGGCAGGCTGTCAGCGCCCAAGCCACCGATTTGCTGAAACCGGTGTGGCGCAGACACGTTCTCTGCCGCGCCCCGACTCATCGGGGGCGCTTGGACTTCCGAGCTACGTGCAGCTATGAAAGATCCATCCGCTCCACCACCGGCCTGCGAATGTTTTCGAACGTCAAGCCCTCCTCCAACTCTCCCGCTTCCCGCGCCTCGCGAATGCGGCGACGATTCCACCACCAGCCGCCCAGCATCACAGCAGGCAGAAGCGGAAAGCGCCACGGCTCGTCGAACATCCAGCGCTCCGTGGCCGCGCCCAGGCGCGTGAAAAGTTCGAAGCCCAGAAGGAGCATGAGGCAGAGCATCAGCAGATTGTCGCGGAAGCCGGGCGTGGGGCACGTCAGCGGCACTTTGCGATAACCCGTAATGAGGATTTCGATCAGGCAGAGCGAGACTGCCAGCACATACAGCGTCTGCACCACGCCCGTCACGATTCCCCATCGCCACACCGAAAGCGCCAGGCTCGGCAGCAGCACCAGCGGCGTCAGGAAGCTGAGGATCACGCGGCGCGCTACGCCCACCGTTTCGTTCTCTCGTGAATCCAGAATCGAACGGAAGACCCAGTTGGCGGGCACTCCGGCAGGCAGATCGAATGCCAGGCGGAGCCCGAGAATCAGAAGGTACGCCGCAATCAATGGCGCCTGCAGCACCGGGCCTTCCGGCAGAAGTTCGCGACCCTTCGCGCCCGCCGTCAGCGTTTCCGATGCGCCCTGGAATGCCAACAAATAGCCCAGCCCGAGCGCTACTGCGATCGACAGCCGATGCGATTCATTGCGCAGGATGGCCCGCACCACGAAACGATGGCAGGCCCGCGGAAAGCCCGCGGTGCGTTCCGCAAACAGATCCAGCCCCGCTACCATCAGCGCGAAGATACGTTGCTCCCCCGGCGAGCGGAAACTTTCCAGTGAAGCCGCGAAGCGCCGCCGGTAGCTGAGCGCGTAAGTCATCACCATCGCAACGAACGCCGCCGCCGAGCCCCACAACGCCGTCGGCGCCATGGCGGCTAATCGCGATGGCCCTACGTGCTGCATGCTTTGATAGAGGCCCAGGAACCACAGCGACGGCACATAGCGTAGCGGCGAGTCGGGCTTCAACAAAGCTTCTCCGATCAACGCCGTGCCGGCAAATCCGCTGATCAGCAGCATGATGAACGCCACCAGGAAGAAGCCGCGCGCCCAGGGCGATATCGTGCGAAACACCTGGCGCGGCAGCACCGCGCCCAATGCGCCTAACAGCGCGAACACCGCGCAGAACGTGAAGAGGCTGGCCAGCATCACAGACGCCCCGTGCGCCGCGGCGAACTGCAGGAAGCCCGCCGTAGAGGTTTCGGCCGCGGCCGACACGAACAGCGGGAACAACAACACCGGGAGCCCGTTCACATCCACCGAGAAGACAATCACCGCAATCGCAATCGCCGCCGCGTTCGCCAGCAGAATATTTCGCGGCGGCATCGGCAGCGGGCGCCAGATTCAGGTAGTCCTGCGAATCTGGCAGAATCTTGTCCCACTTCAGCACCGTCACAATCCCGGTCACCGCCATCGCCAGCGCGATGAATTCGTACTTGTCGGGAATGGAAGCCACATAGAGGTTCTGGCGCAAATGGCCGCGCACCCAATTGAGAAACGTGGAATACCGGTCCAGCATCAGGAAGCATTGGAACGCTCCCGGAGCCGCCAGCAATCCCAGCAGCGCGCCCGCCCCCAATTCGAACTCCGAGGAAGACGCATCCTGCCCGCCGCGAGCCAGCCGCAGCAGAAAGTGTTGCACCAGCCGGCCGAACGGCCGCTCCGTCATGCGATCCAGCCAAGCGCGAAACGCCACGTCCGTGCTCCTAACTTCTCACCGCCGCCACAATCTCGCCCGCGATCCCCTCGGCGTCCACTTGCTCGGTCAACTGCATGAACCCCGCCTCCAGGCTCAATCCCGCGAATCCCTTGTGCATCTCCTCCATCGACCCGGCCCCCACAATCGAGCCGCGCTTCAACACCACCAGGTGCGAGCAGAGCTTGTCCACTTGTTCCAGCACCGGCGACGAAAACAGCAGCGCCTTGCCCTCCCTGGCCAGCCGCTCGATCACGTGGCGCAGCACCAGGGCGCTGGTCACATCCAGGCCCGAAAACGGTTCGTCCAGAACCAGCAGTTTCGGGTCGTGCATCATGGCCGCGATCAGCACCACGCGCTGGCGCATGCCCTTCGAATAGGAATGGATCGGCGAATCCTTGGCGCCGAACAGAGTGAAGCCTTCGAGCATCGCCGAAGCCTTCTCTTGGAAGCGCCGGCGGTCCAGGCCGCGAATCGTCGCCACCAGGTCCAGATATTCCCAGCCGGTGAGGAAGCCATACAGGTCAGGCTGTTCCGGAACGTAGCCCAGGCTGCGCTTGTACGCGCTCATCTCCTGATCGATGCGGCGTCCTTCGAACCACACCTGCCCGTGCAGCGGATCGAGCAGCCCGGTCACCATCTTCACAATCGTGCTCTTGCCCGACCCGTTGGGCCCTAGCACGCCCAGAATCTCGCCGGCGCGGATGGAGAAGCTGATGTCACGCACCGCCATCACAGCGCCGTAGCGCTTGGACAAGTCGCGAGTTTCAAGAACGGGCGGTTGGTTACTCATGACGCAATGCCACCATCGGGTCCACTCGTGCAGCGCGGCGCGCAGGGAGCCACGCAGCGGCCAGCGCCGCGGTCAGCAAAATCGCAGCCGCGCCCATCCACGCCGCCGGATCGCCGCCCGAGACGCCCAGCAGCAGACCATGCATCGCGCGCGCCACCGCCATCGAGAGCGCCAGCCCCACCACCAGTCCCACAGCCAGCCAGCGCGCCGCGCTCGATAGCACCAGGCGCGACACCGCGGCGGGCGTGGCGCCCAGCGCCATCCTCACTCCGATCTCGCGCGTCCTCTGCGCCACCAGGAACGCCAGCACGCCGTACAATCCGAATGCCGCCAGCGCTAATCCAATGGAGGCGAACAAACCGAATAGCGCGGCGTTGAACCGCGGACGCACCGATAGCCGCGCCGCGCTCTCGCTCAACGTGTGGATCTCCACCGGCAGCGACGCATCCAAACCCGCGATGGCATCGCGCAGTGTGCGTGCCGCCGCGTCGCGCATCAGCGGAGTCCGGATAATGGCCACGCCGTGACGCAGCTCATCGGGCGCGCCATAGATCCAGTAAACCGCGCGGTGCACGCGCGGCATGTAGAATTCCGGGTCGTCCTCGGCCGTACCGCCGCTATTGCGCACATCGGCCACTACGCCGACGATCTGGGCGTCATCGAGGAAGTGCCCTAGCGGGTCGGCGCCGCGGAACAGCCGGCGCGCCAGCGTGTCGCTAATCACTGTCACGTCGTGCCCGGGCGTGCGATCCTGCTCCGTGAAGACGCGCCCGCGCAGCACGCGGATTCCCAGCGTCTGAAAATATCCGGGCGTCACGGCGCGCCACACCACCGTGCCTTCGCTTGGCGATACCTGGTCGCGACCGTCGATCTTCAAGCCGTGCATGCGCTTCGAGCGGAGCGGAACATCCGGCGGATGCGAATCGCCCACCGCCACGTCGAGCATCCCGGGGGCCGACTGCAGCCGCTCCTCCAACCGTTCCGAGAATGCCAGTTGCCGGGCCACGTCGGGATATTGCTGGCGGGAGAGCGAATACGATGCCGTCACCACGCGCTCCGTTTCCGCGCCCAGCGGCATGCGCTGGAAATGCCAGAGTGCGCGGCCCAGCAAACCAGCGCCGGTGAGCAGCGCCAGCGAGAGCGCGAACTGCACCGCGATCAGCGCCGGCCGCAGCATGCCTCCTGCCGCCACCGCACGACCGCCAGCCAGCGCTTCCGAATTCAGCCCGGCCATCGCGGGAGCGAATCCGAACAGCACACCACACGCCACCGAGCACACCAACGTGAACGCGAGCACTCGCAGATCGAGCGTAGCTTGCGAAAGGCGCGGAATGCCATCGGGCGCGATAGCCACGAACAGCTTGAGCAGTCCGTACGCCAGCGCGACACCGGCGACGCCGCCCGCCACTGCCAGCGTCAGGCTTTCCGCCAGCGCCTGCTTCACCAGTTGCACGCGACTCGCGCCCAGCGCGATCCGCACCGTCATCTCCCTCTGCCGAGCCACGGTTCGCGCTAGCAGCAGGTTCATCAGGTTGGCGCAGGCCAGCAGCAGCACCGCCACCACGGACCCAAACAACACCCACGAAACGATGCGCGCATCGCCCGCCTGAAAATCGCGCAGCGTGCGCACGCGCGCCTTGATCTCGCCCGCCAGCGGGAACCCGGCCAGGCGCATTTCGCGCGCGATCATCGCCTCCCCCGCCGCCCGAGCCTCGGCGAACGACATCCACCGCGGCATGCGTGCGATCAGTCGAAAAGGACGCCCGGTGTGATCGCGCAGCATGGCAGCGTCGTCCATGGCTTGCGGCACCAGGAAATCGGCGTGGGCGAGCGTCGGAGTTTCGAAATGGCGCGGCAGCACACCTGTGACGCGCGCCGGTTGGCCATCCAGCACGATCGTGCTACCCACCACATCGGGCCGTCCGCCGAAGCGCGATTGCCAGACGTTATAAGTAAGGAGAGCGACCTTCGGCCGATTCGCGCCATCGTCCGCCGCCGTGAAGTTGCGTCCCAGAATCGGTTCTAGCCCTAGGGTGGGCAGGAAAAAGGAGTCGGAGGCCGCGCAGCTCATCCGAACCGTGTGGCCAGCCGTGAAATCGCAATCGCTCACGCCGCTCCACGACGCCATCGACACGAAGTCCTTCTGCGTCTGGCGGAGATGCAGCCATGCGCTTCCAAAAAGGAATTCGTAGTTCAGCATGGGCGCGAAGACACCCAGCGAAATCAGCCGTCCGCCATCGCGATAGGGAAGACTGCGAAAGAGGATGCGGTCCACCACGCTGAACACCGACGTAGTGGCCCCAATCCCGATGGCCAGTGACAGAATCGCCACCACGCTGAACGCACGATTACGGCTGAGCATCCGGAAGCCTGAGCGCATAGTCAACCTGACACCGGGCCAACGAAAAAGGTTCCCGTCTCTCCGCCGCTACGTGGAATTCCTTTGCCTAATCCCAACAACCAGCCCGATTTCGTGTCAGAATGGAGAATTCGAACGCTCCTATATCCTTATACTTGCGGAAACTCCGCAAAGATCGCTAAAATCAACGCGTTCGCACCGTATCCCAGGAGGAATCATGGCAGTTGAGCAAAAGGTGAAGCAGATTATTGTCGAGCAACTCGGCGTAGATGAAAGTCAGGTGGACAGCAACGCGTCGTTCGTTGACGACCTGGGCGCCGACTCGTTGGACATCGTGGAATTGGTCATGGCCTTTGAAGAGGCTTTTGAGCTGGAGATTCCCGATGAGGACGCGGAGAAGATCACCACCGTCAAGGACGCCGTAGAATACATCGAATCCAAGACCGCCAAGAAATAGCCGCTTTTCTCATCAGGGAGAGTTGTTTTGACGCGAAGAGTGGTAGTCACCGGCGTCGGCTTGCTGACGCCGCTTGGGATTGGGACCGAATCGTCATGGGAAGCCATCCGGGCCGGCAAGAGCGGCATCGGACCCATCACGCAGTTCGATGCCACCGCCTTTTCCTGCCGTATTGCAGGTGAGGTGAAGGGCTTCGAACCCTCGGCCTATATCGAAAAAAAAGAAATTAAGAAGATGGGGCGCTTCATCCAGTTCGCCATCGCAGCGGCGGAGTTTGCCCTCAAGGGTTCTGGCTTGATCGTCTCGCCCGAAGATGCCGAGCGTGGTCGGCGTCTACATCGGCAGCGGAATCGGCGGTTTCGAAGTCATCGAGCGCGAACATCAGACGCTGCTCGAACACGGACCGCGCCGCATCTCCCCCTTCTTCATACCGGCCACCATTGTCAACCTGGCGTCCGGCTACGTTTCCATTCGCAGCGGCGCCAAAGGGCCGAATTCGGCCACGGCCACCGCTTGCACTACCAGCGCTCATTCCATCGGCGATTCGTTCCGTCTGATTCAGCATGACGACGCCGATGCCATGATCTGCGGCGGCACCGAAGCCTGCATCACGCCCATGGGCGTGGGCGGGTTTGCCGCCATGCGCGCGCTTTCCACTCGGAATGACGAGCCGGAACGCGCCTCCCGTCCCTGGGATAAGGACCGCGATGGCTTCGTGGTGGGCGAAGGCGCCGGAATCCTGGTGCTGGAAGAGTTGGAATTCGCGCGCCGCCGCGGCGCCAACATCCTGGCCGAAATCGTGGGCTACGGCATGAGCGCCGACGCCTTCCACGTCACCTCTCCCCCGCCCGATGGCGACGGCGCCTATCGCGTGATGCGCAACGCGCATGCGCGATGCCGGCATCGAACCGCACCAGGTGGATTACATCAATGCGCACGGCACTTCCACCGACGTGGGCGATCGCGCCGAGACCATGGCCATCAAACGCGCCTTCGGCGACCACGCCTATAAGGTCGCAGTCAGTTCCACCAAGTCGATGACCGGGCATCTGCTCGGCGGCGCGGGCGGACTCGAGGCGGGCATCACCGTGATGGCCATTCGGGATCAGGTGGCCCCGCCCACCATCAACTGGAAAATCCCGATGAAGGCTGCGATCTGGATTACGTGCCCCTCAAAGCCCGGCCCATGAAGATCGAATACGCGCTCTCCAATAGCTTCGGCTTCGGGGGAACCAACGGGTGTCTGTTGTTTAAGAAATTTGAGAGCTAGAAAGCAGGGAGTCCGGAGCCGAAAGGCGCCTTCGCCTTTTGTCTCCTGACTCCTGACTTCTTCATATGAAAATCGTTGTTGCCATCAAGCAAGTCCCCGCGCGCGATTCCCAACTGCGCATCTCCTCGTCCGGCAAGTGGATTGAAGACAGCGATCTCACGTACGAAATCAACGAGCCGGATGCCTACGCGCTGGAGGCCGGCCTGCAGCTCAAGGAGAAACACGGCGGTGAAGTGGTCGCCCTCTGCGCCGCTCCCGCGCGTGCCGGCCAGACCATTCGCGAAGCCCTCGCCAAGGGCGCCGACCGCGCCATCCATATCGAAGAGGAGATGGGCGCCTTCGATCCGCTCTCTGCAGCCCGTTTTCTCGCCGCCGCCGTGAAGTCCGAAGCGCCCGACCTGGTCCTTACCGGCCTGCAGTCCGACGACCTGGGTTACGGCCAGACCGGCGTCATCCTGGCTGAACTCCTGGGCCTGCCGCACGCCACCATCATCATGCAGGTGGAAATGGAAGGAGCCGGCATCCGCGTCAAACGCGAACTGGAAGACGGCTGGTTCCAGCACGTCGATATGCCGCTGCCCGCCCTCCTCACCATTCAATCGGGCATCAGCAAACTCCGTTACGCCACCCTGATGGGCATCAAGAAGGCCAAGAGCAAGGAGATCAAGCGCCTGACCGCTGCCGACCTCGGAGGTGTCGCGGGCGCCGCCGACATCGCAGTGGACCGCATCTATCTGCCCGAGCGCACCAAGCGCACGCAACTCTTCGAAGGCAGTCCCAAGGAAGCCGCCGCCAAACTGGTAGAAAAATTGAAGTTCGAAGCGAGGGTCATATGAGTGTCCTGGTAGTCTTGGAGCAACGCGCCGGCGCCTGGAATCGCATGTCGTTCGAAACCCTGGCGGCCGCGCAGCAGTTCGCTTCCGAGCTGGGTGTTCCGGCCTGTGCCGCCGTCTTGGGCGCCGGCATCGAACCGCTGGCGGGCGAACTCGCTACCAAGCAATTGCAAGCCGTGTACGCCGTCGATCACGACCTCCTCAAGGACTACACTCCCGACGCCTACGCCGTGGCGCTCCGCCAATTGATCGCCCAGGTGAAACCCACCTCGTGGTGATGCCGCACACCTACCAGGTGCGCGACTTCCTGCCCAAGCTGGCCACTTCCCTGAATAAGGTCGCGGTCAGCGACGTAGTGGCGCATCGCATCGACAACGGCCAATTAGTGCTGGTGCGTCAGCTTTTCCAGGGCAAAGTGAATGCCGATGTGCGTTTCGCTGGCGATGCCCCGCATTTCGCCTCCTTGCAGGCCGGTGCCTATCCGCGCCGACACAGCAGTTGCCGGCAGGCGCCCCGGTGGAGAAGTTCACGCCCCAGCTCACCGCGGCCGACATCCGCACCAAGCCCCTCGACCTCTTCCGCGAATCCAGCCGCGCCGTCGATCTGGGAGCGGCCGAGATCATCGTCTCGGTGGGCCGCGGCATCAAAGAGGCGGATAACATTCCGCTGATCCAGAAACTCGCCGACGCCCTGGGAGCCGAGCTGGCCGCCTCGCGACCCATCTGCGACGCCGGCTGGCTGCCCATGGAAAGGCAGGTCGGAAGCTCCGGACAGACCGTCGCGCCCAAGATGTACCTGGCGGTGGGAATCTCCGGAGCCATCCAACACCTGGTGGGCATGAAGGGCTCGCGCACCATCGTGGCAATCAACAAGGACGCCAACGCCCCCATCTTCGAAGTGGCCGATTACGGAATCGTGGGCGACCTGTTCCAAATCGTCCCCGAACTGATCGACGCCATCCAGAAGGCCAAATAGCCTGGCCGCGTGTGGCGCGGACACTCGTGTCTGCCGCGCCCCGACTCATCGGGGTGCCTGGCTTGCCAGAACTGTCATCCTGTATGGCCCCTCCCGGCACAGTATTCCTGTTAACAAACAGTAGTATTTGACTTCCACACCGCCCTGCTCGCTATACTACACAATCCGCGCGCATTGCCCCCTTTAACAAAGAGCTTTGCAACTTTTGAGGAGGCATCTGCGTCATATCCATCTGAACTCTTAAAGATTGGTATTTACGAGAAATGACTACGAAATTGTCTAAGGCCAAAACCGCCGCATACAAGAAGGTGCTCGAGAAGAAGGCCGAGGAAGTCCGCCGGAGCATGTCGGCACAAAAGGCTGCGCAGGTTGTGGCGCGCCTCGATGTCCCTTCCGATGAGGGCGATCTCAGTCAGCAGCACCACGAAGAGTGGATCTTCCTCAACCGCAACACCATCGACATGAAGTTGCTGCGCGAGATTGCCGATGCGCTGCATCGCATCGATCAGGATACCTACGGCACCTGCATGGAGTGCGAAGAGCCCATTTCCATGAAGCGCCTCGATGCCGTGCCGTGGGCGCGCTACTGCGTGACTTGCCAGGAATCGATCGCCAACCGCATCGCCCAGGGCGAAATGGTGGACGAATTCCAGGAAGCCAATCGATGACCTTGGCGGATTTAAAGAAGCTTTCCATCAAGCAGCAATACCGTATCCGCTTCGTGCTGCCCAACGGCATGGAGTGCGTCATCACCCAGCACGGCATCGCTCAGGTGCCCGCGCTCAAAAGTGTGCCCGATTTCAACCTGGAGCAGGATCTTGCCTCCGTAGGCGAGTTCCTGCTCGAGCCCGCCGTGGTGTCCGACAAGAAAAACGCGCCCAAATCGCGCACTGTGGGACGCGAAGAACTCGCCGCCATGACGAACGCCGCCGGAGTTGTAGCCCACGCCCACGACGATCACGAAGACGAGTAGCCCATTCATACCCTAAACTCCCGTTCACGTCACACGAGTGAATAGTTGTACAATACTATCGCCCGAAGCACTACTGTTTTACTTGCCCGTATGGGGTATTTTTTTGGGGGATGTGATGGATCCAAAACCGGCGCAGAATATTCAAGACAGCTTCTTGAACAATGCGCGCAAAGATAAGATTGTCCTCACCATTTATCTGATGAGTGGGGTTAAGCTCTCTGGCCGCATCAAAAGCTTTGACAAATATTCGTTGGTATTGGAAACCAACAACCAGGAACAACTGATCTTCAAGCACGCCATTTCCACGGTAGTGACGCAGAAGACTTCCCATTCCTATGCGAGCAATTCGCAATCCGCCGCCAGCACTGGGGGTGGTACGTCTGCTCCGGGAGTTCCGGTGCACCAGGAGTCGGAGGCCTAGCCCACGGCATCGCGCAATCCCGTTAGGGAGCGGGCCATTCTGGTGGGATTGGAGTGGAAGCGTCCCTCCGATCGCCATACCGCTGTCCGCACGGAAGAATCTCTGGAAGAACTGGCGGAACTAGCCAGCAGCGCCGGCGCCGATATCGTCGACCGCATGGTGCAGGCTCGTACTGCGCCCGAAGCCTCTACCCTCATCGGCCAAGGTAAGGTGGAAGAGCTTTCCGCCGCCGTGCTTTCCAGCGAAGCCGATGTGGTGATTTTCGATCACGACCTCACCCCTACCCAGCAGCGCAATCTCGAAAAGGCCATCCAGTCGAAAATCATCGACCGCACCCAGCTCATCCTCGACATCTTCGCCTCTCGCGCCCACACTCGCGAAGGCCGCCTGCAAGTGGAACTGGCACAGTTGAACTACCGGCTCCCGCGCCTCACCGGCCGCGGCATCGAAATGTCGCGTCTCGGCGGCGGCATCGGCACCCGCGGCCCTGGCGAAACCCAGCTTGAGACCGACCGCCGTCGCATCAAGGAGCGCATCAAAA
This sequence comes from uncultured Solibacteraceae bacterium, assembly GCA_963815475.1. GTDB lineage: Bacteria > Acidobacteriota > Terriglobia > Bryobacterales > Bryobacteraceae > Sulfopaludibacter. The sequence goes on from CAWFHD010000003.1 coordinate 1,404,297, forward strand.
AGATCGCCGACGACCTCGAAGGTGTGAGGACCGGCCGCGCCCTGCATCGCCGCCGCCGCAGCGCCGTGCCGCTCGCCACCCTGGCGTTGGCCGGTTACACCAATGCCGGCAAATCCACGCTCTTCAACCGCCTCACGCAGTCGGGTGTGCTCGTGGACCCGCGCATGTTCGCCACGCTCGATCCCACTGTGCCGCCGCTCGTGCTCCCTTCGCGGCGGCGCGTCCTGATGAGCGATACCGTGGGCTTCATTCGCAACCTGCCCACCACGCTGGTGAAAGCCTTCCGCGCCACCCTCGAAGAAGTCACCGAGGCCGCCCTGATCCTGCACGTCGTCGATGTTTCCGCGCCGGCCGCCATCGAGCATACCGCGCACGTCCTGCAGGTGCTCACCGAAATCGGCGCCGCCGCCATTCCGCAAATCCTGGTGATGAACAAAATGGACCGGCTTCCTGCCGGCGAAGCCGAAGTCGACAGCCTCAAGCGTCGACTCACCAAAGAAGGGGATCACCCCACCGCCCGCGCCGTCGCCATCTCCGCCAAAACCGGGGAGGGCGTCGACCGCCTGCTGGCGGCCATCGACGAGGCGCTTCCGCTCGACCCGATCGTCCGCACCACCCTCGATCTCGATGCCGGGGACGGTGCCACTCTGGCCCTCCTCCACCAGTTCGGACGCGTCCTCGCCACCCGATACCGCGACGACCGTTGCGAAGTGGATGTCGAGATCCCCGAGTCCCTCCAGCGGCGTCTCGATCGCGATCGATAGATTCCACAGAGCTGTGGAAAACTTTGTGGAAAGACGAGCCTGCGGACCATCAAACTCCTGTTAAGAAAGCCACTTACAACGAAATGAACCACCGCGCAGCATTTCCTGGGAAACCAATGTGAAGAAAGGGCTTAGCTCGAAAAACCAAAACCGTCCGTGGATGTTGCAAATGACTTGCAGCCAGACAGCCGCGCGGCTGCCCTTTTCCACATTAGCAATCCGGTAAATCCCGCTATTCAGACAAGCTTGGCGAGTCTGCTAAACTAAAACCTTGTTGGCGGTGTAGCTCAGCTGGCTAGAGCGGCGGTCTCATAATCCGCAGGTCGGGCGTTCGAGTCGCCCCGCCGCCACCATCCCTCCTAAATGCCATGACGGCCCAGATCTACGGCCCATGATATGATGGCACCGCCGTGAAGCGAATCCTGCTCCTTTTCTTGGCGCCTTGTGCGCTGTTTCTTCCCGCCCAGGCGCCGGATGACCGCATTCCGGTCAACTTCCAGGAAGTCATGATTCCCATGCGCGACGGGGTCCGGCTTCAGACCGTAATCCTCTCCCCCGCGCACCCCAAAGGCCCGCTACCCTTTCTGATCGACCGCACCCCTTACGGCGTGCCCACAAAGGAAGCCACCGAACGAGGTATGCCCTCCGCGACGCGCTGGCGCTACGAGAATTACTACGTGGTGCAGCAGAACACTCGCGGGCGGTTCCAGTCGGAAGGAACGTTCGTCATGGGCCGGCCTCCCCACAAGCCAGACGAGCCCAAAGGCGTCGACGAGACGACCGACGCCTGGGACACCGTCGACTGGCTGGTCAAGAACATCGCCAACAACAACGGCCGCGCCGGAATCGCCGGCACCTCCTATGACGGTTGGACCGCCGTCATGGCCGCCCTCGATCCACACCCCGCCCTCAAAGCCGCCATCGAGCAGGCATCGCCCGCCGACCAGTTCCTGGGCGACGACTTCCACCACAACGGCGCCTTCCGCCTCAGCTACGGCTTCGAGTACTCCGCCATGCTCGAGACCAGCAAGACCGAGAACTATCGCTTCCAGTTCGACCGCGCCGACACCTACGACTGGTATCTGGGGCTCGGCGCGCTCTCCAACGCCGACGAGAAGTACTTTCACGGCAAGCTGCCCACTTGGGAGGATTTCACGCGGCATCCCAACTACGATGCCTTCTGGCAGCGACTGGCTTTCGCGCCCTATTTGAAAACGGTGAAGATTCCGATCATCCACACAGCCGGCTGGTGGGACCAAGAGGATTTCTACGGCCCGCAGACCATCTACAGCCTGCTGGAACCGCACGACAGCCAGCATCGCAATTACTTCGTCGCCGGTCCGTGGAATCACGGCCAGTGGAACGGTAACGGCAAGCGCCTGGGCGCCATCGACTTCGGCGCCGATACTTCGCTGCACTATCGCGAAACTATCTTCCAGCCATGGTTCGACTACTGGCTGCGCGGCCAGGGACAACTGCACCTTGCCGAGGCTACGGTATTCGAAACCGGCGGCAATCAGTGGCGCGAATTCGAGTCGTGGCCTCCTGTCAAAGGTGTGGCCGCCAAGCGGCTCTACCTGCGCGAAGACAGCCGCCTCTCGTTCGATCCGCCCTCGGGCGGAGCCGCTTTCGACGAATATGTGAGCGATCCGGCGAACCCCGTGCCCTATCGGCCGAGGCCTGTGCCGCCCACCTATCCCGGACCCGAATGGCGGGTATGGCTGGTGCAGGACCAGCGCTTCGTGGATCACCGGCCGGATGTCCTCTCGTTCCAGACCGAACCGCTGACCGCGAATGTGCGCGTCGCGGGCGACATCCTAACAGAGCTGTTCGCATCCACCTCAGGCACCGACAGTGACTGGATCGTGAAGCTGATCGACGTCTACCCCGACGATGCGCCGGAAGACACCGAAACGCACACCAAAATGGCGGGATTCCAACTGATCGTCGCCGACGAAATTCTGCGCGCCCGCTTCCGCGAAGGCTTCGAGAGTCCCAAACCTGTGCCGTCGAACAAAGTAGTGAAATATCAGATCGACCTGCACACCAACGCGCACGCTTTTCTAAAAGGCCATCGCATCATGCTGCAGGTCCAAAGCAGCATGTTCCCGGTCTACGATCGCAATCCGCAGAAGTTCGTGCCCAACATCTTCGATGCCCACGCCGCGGACTACATCAAGGCCACCCAGCGCATCTACCACGAGCCAACCGCCCCCAGCGCGATTCTCCTCCCCGTTCTTACCGAGCCGCGACCGTAAGGGAGTCGGTGTGTTCGGTCGTTCTTGAGAAGTCGTTTTATCCGTGTTCATCCGTGTGAATCCGTGGCTAAATAAACTTCGCTCATCAAAGCCAGCAGATTCCGATCCGGGTCACGCAGAAACACCATCCAAAGATCATGATCCCGCATACGAGCTACCAGGTGTGGTTCGCCCTCAAACACTGCCCCGCGCTCGCCGAGCGTCCGATAAGCCTCCTGTATGTCCGCCACTTTGTAATACACAATCGAGCTGTATTGCTCTCCATGCTCCGAGGTGCTCAGCATCAGGCGCACAGCGCCGCAGTCGAAAAAACCCATCGTGGGCATCTGGAACAGCAGCTTCATGCCGAGAGTGTCACGATAAAACGCGACAGCGCGTTCGACGTCGGTAACCGTGATGCCGACCTGTCCGATAACCGATAGGCCGAAGCTCATGCGGGCGGTCCTCCGACTCAGGATATACCATGTGCGGCGCAGTGCGAACCAGATGGCGCAAGAGCAGCGAGCAGGCTGCCCCGCTAGAGTCGTCCGTGCCCCGCGACAGCGTATCGAGCACGCTCTCGAGCACTTCGCGCCGTTCCTCGCTCCACGTATCCATGCAGCACTTATCGTGCCGACTGAAAAAGCCTTGAATCGGCGATGGTCATTAGGAAATCCGGCTGGGAAAGCGCCATTCGATTGTCACAGCGCGACGCTTTTCTGGCGCTGCCGAACCTGGGCTGGCATTCTCCCGGAGCGTAACTGACACCATGCAAAGCAGGAGGGATTTGGCCCGCAGGTTGCCCCCACCCGCCAAGTGAAGGATTTCGTTCGAACACTGGAGGCCACCGGAGCGCGGCGTCAACTCGCGGTGCAGGAGGCTGTTGCCAAAGCTACCCGTCATCTGGAGCAGGGCAACAATGAACCCGCCGTGATCCTCCTCGAAAAGGCGCTGAAGCGCGCTCCACACCTTGTCGCCATCCAGTACCTGCTCGCCGTGGCGCAAATCCGCCAGAAACAGTACGAACCGGCCGTCGCCAATCTTCGGAAGGCGGTGGGAGCGGAGCCGGCCAACGTCGATTACCTCTTCTCCCTGGGCGAAGCGCTGATGGCGGAACATCCTGTGGACGCCGTTCCATACCTGGCGCGTGCCGTGAACCTGGGCTCCAAAAACCCCGACGCCTACACCCGCCTTTCCACTCTTCTGATGGACGCTCGCGATCCGGAAGCCGCCCTGCGCATGTGCGATCTGGGCATGATCGTCTGCGGACCGCAACCCGGTATTCTGGGGAACCGCGCCCTGGCCTTGGATTCGCTCTCCCGCTACCCGGAAGCGCTCGAGTGCATGCGGCGCATGGAGGCACAACTGCCTCAGGAGTTGACCGTCCTGGTCAACCTGGGAGTGATTCTGCGCGATCTCGGACAGTTGTCCGAGTCCCAAAGCTATCTGGAGCGCGCCATTGCCCTCAACCCGGAAAGCTCGGCAGCACACTACGACCTTGGACTCACTCTGCTGTTGGCAGGCGATTTGCGCCAGGGCTTTCGCGAATATGAATGGCGTTGGGGCATCCGCCAACTAGGCGGCTGCCGGCCCGTTTTTCGGCAGCCTGCTTGGGATGGCGCGGATCTGTCAGGGCAACGCGTTCTGCTCCAGGCCGAGCAGGGCGCGGGGGATACGATCCAATTCGTGCGATACGCCGACTTCGTCAGGGCGCGCGGAGGCCGCGTAGTCCTGCGAGTCGCCCGGCCGCTGGTCCGGCTCATGCGCTGGCTGGCGAATTGCGACGTATACGCCTGCGAGGCGGAGCTTCCCGATTTCGACGTCCACTGCCCGATGCTCTCGCTGCCGCGGTTGGCGGAAACCGATCGGGACAGCATTCCGCCGCCCGCCCGATTCGCTATTCCTCCCGAAATGAAACAGAAGTGGATCGCGCTGCTGGGCGAGAAGACATGCGCCAGAGTGGGTGTGGTGTGGGCGGGGGCGGCAGCGCATCTAAATGACCGCGACCGCTCCTTCCCCTGCCGACTCTTCGCGCCGCTGCTGCAGATTCCAGGCTTCGAGTGGTACAGCCTGCAGGTGGGCCCAGCCGGTCTTCAACTCGCCGACCCCGGCATCGGCGGCCGTATCCGCAACTTGGCGCCGGAGTTGACCGACTATGCGGAGACAGCCGCCGCCATTTCGCAGCTGGACCTGGTCATCACCGCCGACACCTCGGTGGCGCACCTGGCCGGATCGCTCGGCACACCGGTGTGGACGCTGATCCCTTTCGCGCCGGACTGGCGATGGCAACTGGATCGAGACGATTCGCCCTGGTATCCCAGCCTGCGCATCTTCCGCCAGTCCCCCGCCGGAGATTGGGAGAGCGTGATGCAAACCGTGGCGGCTGCCTTGCGAGCGTTGCTTCGGCCCACGAAATCTCCCGAAAAACTCGATGCTCTTGGTGGGGCAGGCGCTTCCGCCTGCCAATCCGAGCGAAGCTCGGACAGCTTTTTCGACCCTGCCGCGGCAACCGCTACGCTTGGCCAAACCGACCTGGCACGCTGGTCGAAGATATCGAATCTCGATCCGGCCTGGAACGATCGCGCCCGCCAGGCGGCCGACTTCATTCCCTCCGGCGCAGTCGTACTCGACCTCGGATGCGGCCGTATGGCGCTCGAAGGCTATCTTCCGCCCGGATGCCGCTATATCCCGTGCGACGTGACGCCTCGCGATGAGCGCACGCTACTCTGCGATTTCAACCTACAACCCGTGCCGCGGCCGCCGGCAGTGACCCACATCGCCGCCTTGGGTCTAATCGAGTATCTTCACGATTGGCAGAGCTTTCTCCTGCAACTCAGTGAGTTTCACACGCCCGTGGTTTTGAGCTACTGCCCCACCGACTTTACCGCGCATCTGGACCGCCGCGCGCTCGGCTGGGTCAACCACCTCAGCCTGCAGGATCTCTGTCGGCAACTGGAGGCGACCGGTTTCCATATCCAGAGCTCGCTGCGGCCGGACAGCAATCAAATACTGCTGCGAATCTCACCGGTGGAGACGCGCCTGCCCGTGAAGCGCCGGGTCCTGGTAATGTCTTACAACAACATCGCCAACTTTGGCGACCGCCTGGGTTTCCACTTGCTCAATGCGCTCATGCCCGCCGGAGTCGAAGTGCACCACGGACATTTCCAGCCCTGGGAAGTTCCCCCCGGCCCCTTCGATCTGCTGGTGCTCGGCATCGGCAACAGCATCTTTCAACCGCTGCTAACCGACCAGTTACTGGAATTGGTGCGCCGCATTCCGCACTCGGTCGGCATTTTCGGGACACAATACCGCGAGTCCATTGATGGCCGGCGGATGGCGCAATTGCTCGACAGCATGACCGTCTGGTTTGCCCGCTCCGAGGAGGATCTGCTGCTGTATGGCGCCTGCCGCCAAAACGCGGTGCATCTCGGCGACTGGTTGATCAGCGCTTTCCCCATGACGCACTGGAAGCGCGACCAGACCCTGCATATAGGAAGCGCCTTCTCCAATCACATGGCGCTCGACCAAACCATTCAGGGGATTCAGCGGTACCGCAGCGTGGTTTCCGAACGGCTCCACCCGCTCCTTTGCGCACTGACATCAGCCGAACGGGTAGCGTATTCCGAACAGCGGGAAGACGGTAGCGCCACGTGCTCCGGAAAGTTTCGCTCCCTGCTGCTCGACATCTTCGGACGAACCTGGAAGGAGTCCGAATTGGTCGAGTTCCCACGGGACGCGGTGGCTGCCTATCGCGCGCGTACCATGCGGGTTATGTCCGGCATGCCGGAGCTGTTTAACAAGTTGCTGGGAGTGTAAAAGCCTGTGGCGCCAGTGGTCGAAGCCACCGGCATTAGACTAATCCTTTTCCCAACTACAGCCGATAGAGAATTCGGAGCACATATGATCCGGCTGACCCGTCTGAACCGCGCCCTCATGGTCTTGAATTCCGACCTGATAGAGCACATTGACGTCACCCCCGATACGGTGATTACGCTGACCACCGGTCAGATTCTACGCGTCCGGGAGACGGCCGACGAAGTGATCGGCCGCATTGTTGACTTCCGGCGCCGCATCTTCAACCCCGATTCGGCCCCGCGGGAAACGGACGAAGACCCGTCCTGCGTTGGGAGCCTGCAGCCCGATGAGGAGGATGGCCAGGAAGCGGTCGAAACTGCGGATCGTTCCCGATAAGCCCCATGCCCGCTACCCCGCAGCCCATTAACAAGCCTGAGAAACCGAAATCGAAGGCCGGGGGCAAGAAGCCGGACCTTTCGACTATCGCCGGAATTGCCGTAGCGCTAGCTGGAATCCTGGGCGGCCTGATCTTGGAAAAGGGCAGCATACAAGACGTGGCGCAGGCTACGGCGGCCATGATCGTTTTGGGAGGAACTTTGGGAGCGGTCATGGTCACCACACCACTGCCCGTGATGATGCGAGCGTTTCGCGGCCTCGGCGGAGTATTCTTCGAAACCGTCATAGCCCCAGGCGAGATTATCGACCAGTTGATTCAGTACGCCTCCAAATCCCGCAAGAACGGCATCGTCAGCCTGGAATCGGAGGCGGCGGAGATCACCGACCCGTTTCTGCGCAAGGCTCTGAACCTGGCCGTGGACGGAACGGATCTTCAGGAGTTGCGCAAGATGATGGAGGTCGACATGAGCGTCACTGAGCAGGCGGCAGAAGCGGAAGCCAAAGTGTGGGAAGCGGCAGGAGGATATTCGCCCACCATCGGAATTATCGGAGCCGTCATGGGACTCATCCAGGTGATGAAGCACCTGGAAGATATCAAAGAGGTCGGACACGGCATCGCCGTGGCATTCGTCGCCACGGTCTACGGAGTGGGCGCGGCCAACATTTTCTTCCTGCCGGCCGCCAATAAACTCAAGGCCCGCGTGCGCCAGGCCACCATGCTCAAGGAGATGACCCTGGAAGGAATCATCGGGATTGTGGAAGGGCTCAATCCTACTCTGATCCGCATGAAACTCGAGTCCTATATCCAGGCGCCTCCGAAGCCGAAGACAGCCCCTACTAAGTCGGCCACGGCGATGAAGGCGGACAAGCCGTCCCGGGCCGCGGCCGGCGGCTAAAGAGTAGACATGCGCAAACGTCCGGTGGAACACGAGAATCACGAGCGTTGGCTGGTATCGTATGCCGACTTCATCACACTCTTATTTGCCTTCTTTGTGGTGATGTTCGCCACCAACCAGAGCGATAAGAATCGCGCCAAGCAGGTGTCCGACTCCGTGCGCGATGCGTTGGAGCACGGTCAGATCTCCAGCCGCTTGTCCAACATGATGGGCAAGGGCAGGCATGATAGCAAGGCGGCGGACCGCAACCAGGCCGGTCCCATACCGCCCGAACCGCAGGGCAAGGACGCGCACCCGGCGGACCTGACCAAGTCGCTGGCCAACCTTCAGAAAGGGCTTGCGGCGGAATTGCTGTCCGGCAAAGTGCAGATGAAGCTGGAAGGCCGCGGCCTGGTGATCGATCTGCGCGAAGCTGCTTTTTTCGCCTCCGGAGACGATACCCTGTCGGCGGAAAGCTATCCCATCCTGGCCAAGATTGCAGCCGAGATTCAGGGTATGCCCAACCAGGTGCGTCTCGAAGGGTACACGGATTCCGTCCCCATCCACAACGCCCACTTCCGCAACAACTGGGAATTGTCGGCGGCGCGCGCCATCGCCATGCTGGAGGCGCTGGCGGAACGCTATCAGGTATCGCGCCCGCGGCTGGCTATTGCAGGTTACGGCGAGAACGCACCGGCGGATACCAACGAGACCGAAGAAGGCCGGGCGCACAATCGCCGCGTTGCGGTGGTTTTGCTGACCCAGGAAGGACAGAAGTCCGAACCTGCGCTGGCCGCGAGGAGCACTCCATGACGTTTGTGAGCGCCCATTTTGGGCCGATCGCGGTGGACGAATCGTCCACTATCGAGTTTCCGGAAGGTTTGCCCGGCTTCGAAGACCGCCGCCGCTTCCTCCCGCTGCAACATGCGCAACCCGGTGGGCTGGTGTTTCTGCAGAGCCTGGAGCTCGCCGACCTGTGCTTTCTGGCAATGCCGGCGCAGGTGCTGCGGCCGGATTACCGGTTGGAGCTGACCGCGGAAGATCGTGCCATGCTGGAGTTGCCGCGCGACCGGCAGCCGGTCATCGGCCGCGACGTGGCGGCGCTCGCCATTCTATCGCTGGTCGAGGGCGAAGATCCCACCGCCAATCTGCGCTCGCCGGTAGTGATTCACATGCAAACCCACCGCGCGGTGCAGGCGATCCGGCCGGATGAGCGCTATCAATGTCGCGAGGCACTGCTGGCTGCGCCTCCAGACAAGGGGGCGGTATGCTCGTAATCCGCAGGCATCCCGGAGAGTCCATCCAGATCGGGGAGGACGTGGAGATTCTGGTGATCGATTGCGGCCAGGGACGGGTGAAGCTGGGAATCCGCGCGCCACAGGAGATCGCGGTGATGCGTAGCGAAGTGAAGCTCACGCGCGAACAGAATCTGGCGGCGGCCGGCGCCATGAAATCCGGCTCGGAATTCGTCGTGCCTCTGGAATTGAGGAGCATCCTTCCATGACGGCAAGCGCCCGGCGTGGGCTCGCCAAAGCCATTGCTTGCCACAGCGAAGGCCGTCTGGCGGAGGCGGAGCGCCTCTATGGCGCGGTCCTCGAGCGCGACCCCGACAATCCCGAAAGCTGGCACCTGCTCGGCCAGTTGGCGCTGCAAAAGGGCGATCGCCTGGCGGCTACGGCGCGCGTGCTGCAGGCCCTCCGCAAACAGCCGGAGAATCCGGTTTTTCATTGCACCCTGGGAGAGATTCTGGCGGCGCAGGGCAAACCGCGCGAGGCGGCCCTGTGTTACCGCGAGGCGCTCCGGCTCGACCCCAGTTCTCGTTCAGCGCTGGTGAATCTGGGAGTGGCGCTGCAAAGCCAGGGCCTTCACCAGGAAGCCTGCGTTGCCTATTGGCAGACCATCCGGCGGTATCCGGATTGCGCCGAGGCCTATAACAACCTCGGCAACGCCTTGCGCAGCGACGGGCGGCCGGAGGAAGCCTTGCCGTGCTACCAGGAAGTGCTGCGGATCAAGCCCGATAACCCGGATACGGCGGTCAATGTGTCGGCCGTCCTGATGCAATTGAAGCGTTCCGAAGAGGCTGAAAAATGGGCGCGCCACGCGGTGCGGCTCAAACCGCGATCGGTGGCGGCGCTGTCCAATCTCTCCATGGCGCTCAAGGCGCAGGGCAAGTACGATGAGGCCGAGGAACTCGCCCGGAAAGCCCTGGCGATCGAGCCTCTGGCCGCGCACGTGCATTCCAATCTGGGCTCGGTGCTGCTCCACCAGAGAAGATACGCGGAAGCCGAAGCGGTGCTGCTCCGTGGTCTCGAACTGGAGCCTGACAACCCGGACATCCGCACCGGCCTCTCGAGCGCCCTGTGCGGCCTGGACCGTCTTGAGGAAGGCGCGGCGCAATGCGAGGCGGCGCTCCGAACCCGCCCCTCATTCGCCGAAGCGTGGATCGAATTGGCTTTGATCCGCCAGTCGCAGGGCCGCAACCTGGAGGCGATGGTTTGCCTGGATGAAGTGTTGCGCATTCAGCCGTCGAACGGCCAAGCCCATCTGGCCCACGCAATGGCGCTGCTGTTGACGGGCCGCCTGCGCGAGGGATTCCAGGAATACGAATGGCGCTGGAGCGTGTTCGCGGTCAAGCCGCGCGCGTGCGTGGATCGACCGTGGGAAGGTGGTCCACTGGATGGCAAGACTATCCTGCTCTCGGCGGAGCAGGGTTTGGGCGATGCCATTCAATTCGCCCGCTATGCGCCGCTGGTCGCCGAGCGCGGAGGACGTGTCATCATCGACGTCTCCGAACGCGTGGCCCCGCTGATTCGGACCATCGAAGGAGTGGCGGAGGTGGTTACGCCTGACATGCCTCTGCCCGCCTTCGACGAACAAGCCTTGCTGATGAGCCTGCCCCGGATTCTCGGCACGGATCAGGCTACGATTCCCGGGCGCACACCTTATTTGCAGGCGGATCCTGAACTGGTGGAGAGAATGCGCTACGCCCTCGGACCGGCGTGCGGCCTGCGCGTAGGGCTGGCATGGGCCGGCAACCCAGGCCATATCGGCGACCGGCAGCGTTCCATAGCACTCGCCTCGTTGGCGCCGCTCGGCGGACTGGCGAGAGTGGCGTGGTACAGCCTGCATGTTGGCGAAAAGACCGCTACCGAGGCGCGCCAAAGTGGCTGGGTGCGCGAGATTCTGAGCGATTCGGACGGCGTGCCGGAACTGGCGGCGCTAATGTGCTGCCTCGACCTGGTGATCTCCGTGGACAGCATGCCGGCGCATCTGGCAGGGGCCTTGGGACGGCCGGTATGGACGCTCCTGAGCGTGGCGGCCGATTGGCGCTGGCGGGAAGATCGGGAGGATACGCCATGGTATCCGAGTATGCGATTGTTCCGCCAAAAGCAACGCAACGATTGGGATGAAGTGGTCGCGCGAGTGAGTCAGAAAATTCTTGAGAGCTCCCTTCAAGTTTCCGACGCCCGCACCGATAAGCATTAATGAACCGGAAGGCGGCAGCGCTAAGGGCGCCGCGAAAACCGGCTGCGGCATGATGCCGATATTTCAAAAACAGGATGTGAACCATGCTTTCAATTCAAACCAACGTAAACTCTCTCACCGCCCAACAGAATCTGGGCGTCAACAGCGCCTTTTCAAGCAAGACCATTCAGCGTTTGACCTCGGGCTATCGCATTAACTCCGCCGGAGACGACGCTGCCGGTCTGGCCGTAGCCAACGGACTGCGCAACAGCACCGCGGAACTAACGCAGGGTGTGCAGAACGGCAACAACGGTGTGGCACAGTTGCAGATCATGGACGGCGGCTTGAGCAACATCTCCAACATTCTCGACCGGCTGCAGACACTGGCGACCGAATCGGCATCCACCACCTTTATCGGAGCCCGCAGCACGCTGAACACGGAATACCAGAATCTGTTGGGTGAAATCACGCGGCAGGCCACCAACGTCAACCTCAATACCGGTGGAACCTACGAGAAACAGTTGAACATCTATCTCGGCGGCGCATCGGCGGCCAACGCCAACGCGCAGGTGAGCGTCAATCTGGCTAGTTCCGCGGTGGATACGCAGGGGCTCGGCCTGACCGGCACGTCCGTGATGGGCGGCGGCACGGGATTCTCCGACAATTACGCGCGGCTCGACAACACGCAAGCCACGTTCGACATCGGCGCCGGCGGCGCCGTCGGCGAGAAATTCACCGTCGGCTATGTCAACGCGGCTGGTGTCGCGGCTACCGCCACTGCCACCATGACCTCCTCGGCGGCCGGCATGAGCGGGGCCACTTATGTCACCACCCTCAACAACTCCCTGTCGGGAACCGGCGTCACTGCCATGATTGGCGGCGATGGCAAACTTCAGTTCCAGGGCTCCGGCGCGTTCACCGTGCAGTATGCCGCGGCAGGCGGCGGCATGCCCACCTCCGGACAGGTAGTGCAGAACAGCTCGGGTGTCGGAATCGTATCCGATAGCCTGGTGAACGCAGGCAACTACAATGTCAGTGCGGCTTTCACGGGCTTCGCCGTGGGCGCCTCGTCCGCTGTGAGCGAAACGATGGTGTTTTCGGCAGGCGGGACTAATACTACTGTTTCTCTCAGTTCCGCCGCCGGCAACTACTATGCCAACAACGCTGCCAATGCGCTGGCAGTCATCAATCAGCAGCTTTCGGGCACTGGCATCTCGGCAACCTATGATACCGGTGGTAACATGTCCTTCCAGAGCAGCAGCGTCTTTACTGTCAACGAATCGGCCTATGACGCGGGCGGCGGCGGCGGAGCCGGCAAGGTGTTCGCGACCATTACGGGCGCCCAGGCAGTAACCGCGGCGGACGCCGACAAGACCGCCACTGGGGCTGCTCTTTCGGCAATCAACTCCATCACCACCGCGCTGGCCACTCTCGGCACCGTCCAAGGTAAAATCGGCGCCGGGGAAAACCAACTGGCTTACGGTCTCAGCCTGGCTCAATCCCAGATCACCAACTTCTCTTCGGCCCAATCCCAGATCCGCGACACGGACGTCGCGGCGGAAGCGGCCAACCTGAGCAAGGCGCAAGTGCTGCAGCAGGCATCTATCGCCGCCATGGCTCAGGCGAACTCGGCTCCGCAGCAAGTGCTTGCCCTCCTCCGTGGGTAAGGCTAACGCTGCTTAACTTCGGGCGGTGCGGCGCTTCGCCGCACCGCCCGAACCTTCATTTCAGGGAGCGCTTATGAGCACCAGTCCAGGAGCCATCTTTACCGGGAGCAGCCAGTTCTCCACTGACTTCGCCAACGTGATCCAGCGCGCCGTTCAGTTCGCACAACTGCCCATGCAGCAGACGCAGAACGACGTTACAGCGTTGACCAGCCAATCGAGCGAACTCACCACACTAGGCGGCGATTTCACCAGGCTGCAATCGGCCCTCACTAGTTTGAACACGGCACTCGGCTCGGGTTCCTTCAATTCCTCTGCCACCTCGTCGGTAACCGGTTCGAACGTGGCGTCGGTGACATTGAGCGGCACACCCGGCGTAGGAACGTACACACTGGAAGTCGACACCATTGGCTCCTACGCCAGCGCTCTGAGCAACTCCAGCACGACTGTGGCCGACCCCACCACCTCAAACATCAGCAACGCCAACGTTTTCATGCTCGCCGTCGGCCAGAGCTCTTACAACATCTCCAACAAGGGTGGCACACTCTCGAGTCTGGCCAGCGCCATCAACGCCAGCGGCGCGGGAGTGCAAGCGACCGTGGTCAATCTCGGCTCCACGGCATCGCCAGCCTACCAGCTCTCGATACAAAACAGCCATTTGGCCGCCGCCACAATTCAACTCACTGCCGTAAACGGCTCCGCCCCAAACACAACGCTGCTGGAACAGCAGGCGACGGGCGCGCCGGCCACGTATCGAGTGGATGGAAAGCCAGCCTCACCGGCCGACCCTCTAACCAGCGATTCCAGTGTCCTCACGCTCTCGCCCGGCGTGACGGTCACCATGCTGACTCCAGGCACGAGCACCATTTCGGTCACTCAGAACACCAACGCGGTGAGCAGCGCCTTCTCTACTTTCGTCTCCGCCTATAACTCGGTGCAGGCCGAACTCGGGAACAATCGTGGCTCGGGCACGGGCGCCCTGAAAGGCCAAAGCACCATCATGAGCCTGAGCCAGACTCTCGGCCAGATTGTCAATTATTCCAGCGGCAACAGCGGCATCTCGATGCTGGCCGCGCTGGGCGTCACTTACAGTTCCAATGCCGATGGCACGCTGACGTTCGATTCGTCGAAATTCGGCGCCGCCACCGACGGCCAGATTCAACAGCTTTCCACATTTCTCGGTTCCACCACCACGAACGGCTTCCTGAAGATGGCCAACGACGCGCTGACTTCTATCACCGATACCACTGACGGCCTGATCGCGAACAGCTACAACACTATTCAAGGCGAAATCACCGCCGACAACCAGAAGATCAGCGACCAGCAGGACAAAGTCACCAAGCTGCAAACCACTCTGACGCAGCAGATGGCCGCCGCCGACGCCGCCATCTCCGCCATGGAGCAGCAGTACAGCTATCTGTACAGCATGTTCCAGGCGATGCAAGTCAATTCTCAGAACGGAGGCTGATGACGATGGAAGCGTACTCCGCCCACGATGCCGCCGCTGAACTGCGCGAGGCGGCCGGGCGCGGTGATTTTCTCACCGCCGAGGCGGCACTCAAGCGCTATGTGGACCACCTCGGCCCACTGATGGCGGACCTGCCACCTGCCGAAGCGGCGAAGCGCGTGCACGATGCTTGCGAACTGATCGAATGGTCGCGACGCAATCTCTGCTCGGAGCGAGCCCGCTTAGGGGATGAAATCCGGCGACTCGACTGCGTCAGTGAGTATCACCGCCGTTTGGCAGCGCAGGGCAAAACTAGTTGACACTGTCAACTAATTAGTTGACAGTGTCAACTATCCTACTTTGCGTCGAGGATAAATGTGGGTACGATGCCGGCGGCCGAAGAAAAGCCAGCATGGCCGGCGGAGAGCCAACTCGAGCAGCCTTGCACTTTGCCGAGGTAAGCGTGCGGATGGACGTCCACCTGCATTTCACGAAATTCCAGGTGGCCGAAGCTCATTAGCGGGAAGACCGAACGCACCGGGTCGACGCGCTCCTGCACTACGTACGGCGCGCGCATTGCCTGCTTGAGGGCGCGCTCCCATTCCGCCGGATCCATCTCCCAACCGAAATAAGTGTGCTGGTCGCTGTAATCGTCGTTGGGTTTGAGGGCCAGATTCTCACGGTGCTCCGTGATGAATTCCAGCAGGTCGATCGTCTTATCCTGGTGCGTGGTCTTGGTGGCCTGCACCAGACGGGTCCACGGCACATGGTCGCGGATGGCTTTGCGCTCGGTGACCGGAAACTTGGAGATCAGCGATTCATCGGTGAGCAGGCCGAACATGGCCTTCTTATGCGCCAGTTCGGAGCGGAAGCTGTTCACTACGCAGACGGCGCGGTCGCGGTACGCCTGCACCAGCGGATGCGTCAGATCGAAACGGAGCAGGAACTCCTGCACGCCCAGCCGGCGATACACTACATCGATTTCGAAGTTGGCGCGGCGCAGAACGTGGTTGCGATACTCGAGCTGCTCGGGCGAAACGATCTCGACGTTGTAGCCCTCATCGCGGAAGAAATCGCGGAAAAGCTCGAACTCGCTCTGGCCGGAAGAGTACGCCGGGCGAAATTCCACGATGGCGATATTGGGTTTCTTGGTTCCGCCAAACTGCTTGTACGATTTCAGCAGCGCGTGCAGGAGATACTTGCGGCTGCCCACCTTGGCGAGCGTGTACTTCTTACGAAACTCCTTGACTGGCGGGATCTCGTAAAACAGGTCCGCCAGGGCATCGGCGTAGGCGCCTCCCGTGGGAGAATCGGCGTTGTACTGCACGAAATGTAGATGGCCGTTCACCAGGTGGGTGTCGAGCCGTGCGGCCACTTCGAGCGCCTGGTAGCCAGGGTCGATCGACGCCAGCATCTTCTCGGCCGGGAGCAATTCGAGACGGGCGAGGAGCGCCGGATTCGCAAGAACCATCTGCTCCATGCGGTCGATTGCGCCGATCAACGATTCGCCGGTTTTGACGAGCGATTCGTACTGGCGGCGCGAAATGAAATTCGGCCGGAGGAACGGACAGATCAATCTTCCGCCCGCGGAAAGCTTACCCGTCTCCATGCGCTGATGAAGCGCCTCGGCCCACGAGAGGTCGCGGTACGGTCCGCTCTCCAATAGCTTGTTATATCTGGCGACTGCGTCGTCCAACTGGGACATTTCTGAGTTGTGAACCTGTTCTATAATCGAGTATCCCACAGAAGTGCGCAAAACGATAGGTTTTAGCGCTACAAATCCAAAATAAACCGCTGATAATCAATGAGTTAGCGGATTTTGTAACGTTATTGCGCGGAAATTCGCGTGGAGGCAGGGCTTGGCTTTGTATTCGAGGCAACCGACTTCCTTACGGTCGCGGCTCGGAAAACAGCACCGACTTCCCTTATGGTCGCGGATCTTAGTGCTGTCTCGCCAACTTCGCTTGCGCGTCGTCCAACTTGTGATTGACGCTGGCGAGCTCATCGGAATCCTCGGACGCCGGTGGCTGCGCCTTAAACTCTTTCAACGAAGCCTGCCACTGCGCGATGGCTTCGCGGATCTTGCCTTCCTTCAAATAAACATCTCCCAGGTGGTCGTGCACCGTGGGATCGGGCTGCTGCTGAACCGCTCGCTGCAGCAGGCCTTCCGCCTGGTCCAGTTTTCCCTGGCGATAGAACACCCAACCCAGGCTGTCGAGATAGGCGCCGTTGTCCGGCTCCAGGTCGAGGGCCTTTTTGACCAGTTGGTAGGCTTCGTCGAGACGCACGTTGCGGTCGGCGAGCATATAGCCCAGGTAGTTCAACGCGCCGGCATGCTTCGGATTCAACTCGATGACTTTGCGGAACTGGGCTTCGGCTTCGTCGAAGCGCTTCTGCCGTTCCAGCATGGCGCCGCGGGTAAAGAGCACGTTCTCTTTCTCGTCCGGACTCTTGGATAGCTTCTCGGCATCGTCCAGAGTCTTTGACATGTCATTCCAGCGCTTGCCCTTCTCGTAGATCCGCGCGATTTCCAACTGAATAGCCAGATCCTGTTTGCCATCGAGGAGCGTGCGCATTTCCGACGCGGCCTGATCCACTTTCGACTGGTCGGCCAGGAGCGAAGCGTGCTCCAGAATCACCATCCGGTCCTTGGGATATTTCTTGAGAGTGCCTTCGACTTCCTTCAGGGCGTTAGTGTAGTCCTTCTGCGCGCGATAGGTCTCGGCCACCTGCACACTCACCTGGGGGGCAGCGTCGGCGTCGAGCGTAGCGACCTGGCGATAAGCCTCGATCGCCTGCGGATACTGCGCGGCTTCGCGGTAAACGTCGCCCAGTTTCTGCATAAAGCGGACGCGGGTTTTCTTTTCGAAATCGGAGTAATTTTTGCGGGCGGTATCGTCCAGCAGGCTCTTCAGCGCGGTGATGGCTTCGGGGTATTTCTTCTCGGCCTGCAGCAGGCTGACTTCTTCATCGCGCACGCCCAGGCTCTGCGCATCGGCCTGCTTGGCCTTGTTCAGCGCTTCGCGCGCCTTCGCCAGGTCGCCCTTCACGCGATAGATCTGGCTGATGCGAAGTTGATAATCGGGAACGCGCGGCTCTTCGGTGGCGAGATCCTGGTACAGTTTGAGCGCTTCATCCACCTGGTCGGAGTAGAGCAGGTCCTCGGCAAGTTCGTGGATGTAGCGCGAATCGTCGGGTGCGACTTCGAGCGCCTTCTTCAGGGTTTCGGCCGCGCTCTTATAATCCTGCACGTCTTCATAAGCCTTGGCCAGCGCGGCCAAAGTGCGTTCGCTCGGGGCCTTGTCGGTAGCCGCCTTCAGCTTCTCGATGGCCGCCTTGGTGTCGCCCAAATCCATGTACAGCGAGCCCAGGCCGGTGAGCGCTTCGTCATTTTCGGAATCGATTTTGAGCGCCTCTTTAAACGACCGCTCCGCTTCCGGCGAATTGTTGGAAACACGGTAGAGGCGGCCCAGGGTCACCCAACTCTCGGCGTCCTTCGGGTCCTTCTGCACGATTTTCTGATACTGATCGATGGCCTGGTGGAGGAAGTTCTCGTTGATCTTGCCATCCTGCGGATTGCCGCCGATCATGCGGGTGTAAATCCGGCCCAGCATGCGGCGCGCGTCCAGGTTGTCGGGATTCTTCTTCAGCAGATCTTCCGCCTGGGTGACGGCATCCTGCAGCCGGCCGGTCTGGATGTAGAGATCGGTGAGTTCCTCAAAAATGATGGAGGCTGTCGGATCGAGCTTTAGCGCCTGCTGGTAGTGATCGATGGATTTGGCGACGTCTTCCTTACTACCTTCGGCGCCCGCCAGCAGCGCATACAGCCGCCCCATGGCAAAGTGGTAGTAGGCGCCGGATTTATCATCCGGAGCGGTAGCTGGAGTGGCGGTTTGCGGTTTCGGATTCTGCGCAAGGCAGGCGAAGCACAGGGAAACGGCCAGGAGAAGCGCTTTTGCTGAGCGAATCATGGGGTCTTAACTTTCTTTCGACCATTCGGAGCCCCCAGAAGGTCGAAGATCACCTTTTTATTGTATAACGGGGTCTCACTGCAACAACCGGAGTTCCGTACTGTGTCTGCCAAATCATATCAAAACGAAAACAGGGAGCCTGTATCGCCAGACGCGGCAAAGGCGCCGTTGGTTGCAGTGGCCGGGCCCACCGGTTCGGGCAAGAGCGACCTCGCGCTGGCAATCGCAGAGAAGTTCGACGGTGAAGTGGTCAATTGCGACTCGCTACAGGTCTATCGTTACTTCAATATCGGGACGGCCAAGCTTCCCATGGAAGAGCGCCGAGCGATCCCACACCACTTGATGGACGTGGTCAATCCGGACGAACTCTTCACCGCCGGCGAATACGCCCGTATGGCTCGTGAGATTGTGTCGGGCATTACGGCGCGAGGCCACCTCCCCATTGTGGTAGGCGGCACGGGTTTCTACCTTCGTGCTTTGTTGGACGGACTCTTCGAAGGTCCGTCACGTGACCAACCGCTGCGCGACCGGCTGGCGGCGCGCGAGGCGCGGCGTTCCGGTTCACTGCACCGGCTACTTACTCGATTCGATGCCGAGGCCGCGGGGAAGATTCACGCCAACGATGTGCCCAAGGTGACACGCGCGCTCGAAGTCTGTCTGGTGACGCGCCGTCCAGTGAGCGAACTATTTCGAGAAGGGCGCGACGCGCTGCGCGGATATCGCACGCTGAAGCTGGGACTCTTTCCGGATCGCGACGCACTCTACGATCGTTTGAACGATCGCTGCGCGCAAATGTTCGAGGGCGGACTGATTGAAGAGGTGCGGCACATTCTGTCGCTGGGCTATGCGGAGAGCTGCAAGCCATTCGAGTCGCACGGCTACAAACAGACGCTGCAACTGCTGCGCGGCGAATTGAATTTGCGTGACGCCATTTTCTATGCGCAGCGCAATACGCGCAACTATGCCAAGCGACAGGTGACGTGGTTCCGTCGCGAGCAGGGGCTCGAGTGGCTGAAGGATTTCGGCAACGCGGATGTTGTGCGAGAGCATACGACGATGCGCGTCGCAGAGTTTTTAACAACTCAGCCCGGCAAATTCTAGGAACGTTTTGACCCCTCGTCCGTATTGATTGATGTAACGAGATCTCGCCAATAAAAAAACAAAAAAGATCATGGGGGTTGTACACGATGAATAGGACCAGTGTGTTCGTATGCGCGATTCTAAGTCTCGGATTGGCCGCATGGGCCGGCACTAAATCGTACACAGTAGCCGTTTATAAGCCAGTGCTGGCAGGCGCCACGGAATTACAGCCGGGCGATTATCAGTTGAAGGTGGAGGGCGATAAGGCGACTCTGCACAAGGGAAAGATCTCCGCCGAGAATCCAGTGAAAGTGGAGACAGTCGCGGAGACGTATTCATCCACCAGCGTGGTGCTGACGAACAGCGACGGCAAGGCGCACATTAGAGAGATCCATCTGGCGGGCACGAAGACGAAGGTAGTCTTCACCGAAACACAGCCGTAATCGAGAGAGTCCTCCCAGACACGAAAGGCGCGGAGCCGCTGAGAATCGATAAATCTTTCTCAACGACTCCGCGCCTTCGCGTTTGGCGTAGGCTACAGTCCGGCTGGGCTGAAGCCCCGCGCAGGCTGAAGCCTGCCCCACTGGAGGCTGTCACACAACATTCGGGAGACTCACTAGTCGCGAGCCATTGCCGCAGCCATGTGACGTTCGATATCGACGTATGCGTCATCAGCGACGTCGAAGACTACTTTGACGATTTGGCCTCCGGTGAAAGGGAATCTCGGCTTGTAGAGGCGGCTGACGGAATCGCCGGAATCGTAGCCGATGCACAAGCCTTCACCGCATAGCGAGAAATGGCCAGTCATGGTCCGGATCTCACTTTGCGCCACGACCTTGCCGTCAATGTACAGCTTCAGCGGGCCGAACGATTCGTGGTATTCGCCCATCCTCTGCTTAGTGAACTCAACACCGACGATGTGCTTACCCGCGCCCGGCGCTGCCGCAGCAATGAGTTGCTCCGGAGGGATGCCGAGAAAATTGTAAACGTAGTTAAGATTTCCGTTCTTAATAAACAGCGCGTGCCCGCCGAAACGCGATCCCTGGGCGAAGATCACGCCGAGTGGATCCTTGGCCACCTCGATCTCAGCGAGAATCTTGTACGATACGCCGTGAACGTTGGGAGTGGAGCGCTCCGGCACGGAGAGTGTTCCCGGATAAAAAGTGTATTTGCCGCCTGGCGTGACGGGAAGTTTGTATTCAAGATCCATGATCTTCTGGAGGTCCTTCTCGATCGAATAGTCGATGAGCGGCAGCACGTTGTATTTCTTCGCTTCTTCGAACCAGAGTGCTACCAACTCCTTCACCTTGTCCGGATGCTGCCCGGCGACGTCGTGAGCTTCGGAGCGGTCGATTGACGTGTGGAACAACTGCCAGCGGTCCTTGTCGAAGTTCCCCATGCCGCTGAAGGGACCGTGTTCGGTGACGGCCTTCCATCCATCGTGCCAGATGGCGCGGCTGCCAAGCATTTCGTAGTATTGCGTGACCTTGCGCGTCGGCGCTTTGGCGTCATCGAAGGTGTAGCGCATGGAAATCCCCACCAGCGGATTTTGTTTCACACCGTTCACGGTGTCCGGCATTTTCACACCGCAACAATCGAGAATGGTTGGAACGATGTCCGTGGCGTGGTGGTATTGATCGCGGATCTCGCCATGAGCCTTGATAGCTTTCGGCCAGGAGATGACCAGAGGACAACACGCGCCGCCCTGATAGGTGTAGCGCTTGAACATCCTGAACGGAGTGGAGAAGGCAACGGCCCAACCGGTGGGATAGTGGCCGTACGTTTCCGGGCCGCCCAGCTTGTCGATCAGCGCCAGGTTCTCCTTGATTTCATCGGGGTAGCCGTTGAAGAATTTCCCTTCATTCACCGATCCGTTCGGGCTCCCTTCGCCCGACGCGCCATTGTCGGAACAGTAGATAATCAACGTGTTGTCGAACTGGCCGGATTCTTCGAGGTAATCGACGATACGGCCGACCTGAGCATCCGTGTATTCAGAGAAGCCGGCGTACACTTCGGCCATCCGCGAAAACAGCTTTTTCTCGTCGGCGGACAGGGTATTCCAAGGGCGAACCGCGTCGGCAGCGGTGTAGGTTCCTTCCCGCATCGGATTGATTGGAGTCAACTCGGTGTCTTTGGGTAGAATTCCTTTCCGGATCATTCGCGGCAGAACCCATTCCCGATAGGCCTCGTAGCCATCGTCGAACTTGCCTTTGTACCGGTCAATGTATTCCTGGGGCGCGTGATGCGGCGCATGGTTCGCGCCGGGGCAAAACCACAGGTACCACGGTTTATCCGGCTCGGACTGCCTGGCATCACGGATAAAACTCAAGGCTTTGTCGGTCAGATCCTTGGAGAGGTGATACCCGTCCTCGGGCTGATAGGGCTGGTCGACGAAGTGGTTGTCTTCGATCAAATCCGGATACCAGTTGTTGGTTTCACCCCCATTGAAGCCATAGAACCGGTCATAACCTTGTGCAAGCGGCCAATTCTTTTTGGTGGCGCCCATAGTGAACTCGTCGATGGGTGTGGTGTGATTCTTGCCGACCCAGAATGTGCTCCAGCCGGCATCGCGAAGGACGGTGGCCATCGGCGCATTCTCAGGCGGGAGATGGGAGCTGTAACCGGGAAAGCCGCTGGCGTTTTCCGATATGGAAGCGAATCCGTTCTGATGATGATTGCGGCCTGTGAGGAAGCACGAGCGGGTAGGCGAACAGAGGGCGGTGGTGTGCCATTGCGAATAGATCAAGCCGTGGTCAGCCAGGCGCTGCAGCGTCGGCATATTGATGCGCCCTCCGAACGGCGCCCAGGCAGCACAGCCGGTATCGTCGTAAAGAACGACGAGAACATTAGGCGCGCCCTTAGGCGCTTTGTCCGCGAGGAAAGCTGACCAATCGGGTTTGGAGTCGCGGATATCGAGATTGATTGTTCCTTTGAACGGCTTCATTGTGCCTCCTGTGCTGCCTGCGGGAAGATTCTTTAAAGGACCGATGCCAGGGGAGGGGCACTGTTTCAATATTTTCTGACTAAGCACACCGTTTCATAAATACAGACTCGTATGCCAAGGCAACCGACTCCCAAACGGTCGCGGCTCGGATCGGAGCCGTGCGCGTCAGCAAGCGGTTTCCCGATACGCTGTCGAATTTCTGAAACGACTAACTAAGCAGCGGTTTCGGCCCTGGCGCAACTAAGAGACCACCATCGGGCGACTCCGTAAGGGCTAAACCAATGCCTCTGATCTACATCAGGACCAGTTTTGCGATTTTGGAAAAGATCATATCGGTGAGTGTCTGCCGATCAGTTCTCGGTGGGCGTCTTTTCCAGGTAGTCCACCACCACTGTGGCCACCGGCGCATTGCGCTTTTCCAGTTTCAGGCCGGCCTTTTCGAGAGCTCTGAAAAAGGCTTCGCCCAACGGATCGCCGATGGCGCCGCCTCCGCCACCATCTTTCCTGCCCGCGCCATCGGATCCGGGTGGAGGCGGCGGGGGCAGATCCATCACCACCTGGATGCGATAGCGCCCCTTCAGCTCGGTCATATCGATCACGGGACGGTCTTCGTGCGGCGCCAGCAATTCCGCCAGCCCCGCCATGCTCACCGCCGTCAGATCGAAGTGCGGGGTCCCGTCACGTGGCGGACTGGCTGTCACCGGACCCCACGGCGCGCCCGTGGACGTTGCGTGGCCGGCATCGTCCATGTGCGCCTCGCCTTGCCCGGAGTATAATCCGCGGCCTCCCGGCGCTGCCATTGCCTTGGCGGCTACCGCGTCGGCATCGGGCGCGGCCGGTTCCAGATGCGGACCGTTCTTGCCCACCACCAGGGCCACTACCGGCAAATCCTTAGTCTCACGGTGGACTGTCAGCTTGAACCGTTCCGCGAGCAGCGCCTGCAGCATCTCCGGAACCCGGTCCGGCGACGCGCCAGCGGGAATTTTGGCGACAATATCAAAGCGCTGCGACTGCATCCACTCCGGCCCGGTCAACTGGTACGGCTTGATGCGGTAGGCCGTGAAGATCAGCTTGCGCAGACTCATCCAGCGGATTTCCACGCGCGTTCCGGTCAGCGTGAGCCGTTCGCCGGGGGAGCACGGAACCAGGCAAAAGATGGGGCTACGCTCGGGCTGCTCGGCCGGTTTGACGGAAGCCACTTCGAACGTGGGCGCCGGGGCGGGCGGCGTTTGGCCGGCTGCCACCACCGCCAAGCAAACGGAGAGCCAGAAGACCCTCTGAGATAACCGCTTCATCGCTCCTCCTTCTTGACCCTTTGGTGACTCCATGGTAAACCGGACGCGCCCAGCGTCAAATAGTGAGGGAGATCGACCCGAAACCGCCAACAGCCTACGTTTCCGAGTGGCGTCATGCGGACGGAGCAGTCGATAGCGGTGGGTAAATAGGTAAACCAGTACGACCACCCTGACGACCGGCAAAGGTGGTCCATCCCGTTCGAAGCCCGATGACGTCAGCATCCGATCTGGCTGTCTTCTATACTTGCTAACTGGAGCACGTCACGTGTCGACGCCTGTCTCGAATTGCCTGGAATGCGGTGGAAAACTAAACGATGCCGGTGTCTGCCCAAACTGCCGGCCTAACCCGGAAGCCGCGACCCAAAGCCTCAGCGCACCCGCCCTCGGATCCGGGTCCGGCCGCTGGTTCGGACCGTATCGCACGCTCCGCCTTCTCGGGGAAGGCGGAATGGGCATCGTCTATCTCGCCGAGCAGCAGGAGCCGATCTCGCGGCAAGTCGCCTTGAAGATCATCAAGCACGGGTTCAGCGGAGAGGTCATCGCGCGCTTCGAATCCGAACGCCAGGCGCTGGCTCTCATGGACCATCCGAGTATCGCGCGCGTACTCGATGCCGGCGCCACTGAGGATGGAATACCGTATTTCGCGATGGAGTACGTGCGCGGAATCCCCATCACGGAGTATTGCGACCTCCATCGCGTGACGACGCGGCATCGCCTGGAGATCTTTTGCGACGTTTGCAAGGCAATCCACCACGCCCATCAGCGCGGTGTGATCCACCGGGACATCAAACCCTCGAATGTGCTGGTGGAACTGGTCGATGGCAAGCCGGCGCCGAAAGTGATCGATTTCGGCGTGGCGAAGGCAACGCATCAAAGGCTTACCGAGCGAACGCTATTCACCCAAATGGGCGTGTTGGTAGGGACGCCCGCCTATATGAGCCCCGAGCAGGCCGGCGCCACCGATCTTGAGGTGGATATCACAACCGATATCTATTCGCTTGGCATCATGCTGTATGAACTACTGGTGGGCGCCCTGCCGTTCGATCCGAAAGAGATGCGGCGGCTCGGCTTCGCGGAAATTGTGCGCGTCATTCGGGAAGTCGAGCCCCCCAAACCGTGCGAGCGACTGCGCAGTTCCGGAGCGCGCGCCTCGGAGGTGGCAAGACTTCGCGCGACGGACCTCCAACTGCTTCAACGGGAGCTTCGCGGAGATTTGGAATTTATCACCATGAAGGCCCTGGAGAAGGACCGCACGCGACGGTACGCCTCCGCTTCGGAATTTGCCGCAGACGTCGTTCGTCATCTCCAAGACGAGCCAGTCGTGGCAAGTCCGCCAGACTCGGTGTACCGGCTTCGAAAATTTACGCGCCGGCACAAGGGGGCGCTCGCTGCGGCAGCGGCGGTAGTTCTCGCGATGCTGGTGGGATTGGTGGTCAGCAGCGTCCTGTACGTGCGATCGGAACGGCAGCGCGCCGCAGCGATCCGCAGTAATTACGTCGCCAATCTGGCTGCCGCCGACCTGGCCGTGCGTTTGGTGGACGTGCCCACGGCGCAAAACCGGCTCTTGCGGACCGATGCGTCCATGCGTGGTTTTGAATGGTGGCTTCTATGGCGCCGCAGCGACCCGAGTCTCGCCACCTTGTACGCCGATAGTCTCTTCGCGAGTGCAGCGGACAACCAACCGGGCTTCGCGTTCTCTGGTGATCCTCAGCGGATCTATTGGGGTTTTGGGAACGCAGTTCACGTGTGGAATGCCGCAACCTACACGCCCATTCGGGTGTATGGCGGCTTCGGAACGCTCGCCGCAATCGGCCGGGATGGCAGCGAAGTCCTGGCGTCCAAGCCCGGGTCTCTGAGCCTCATCGATCTTGCGTCGGGAACGGTTCAGGCCAAGCTCGAATTCCCGGAAGAGGACCGGCTGACCGAGGCAAAGTTGAGCCCTTCCGGGAGGCAGGTTGCTTCCGGAACTTTCCACGGCAGGTTTCGTGTCTGGGATTCGGCGTCCGCGCGGAATCTGGTGGATGTCACACTTGCCCCCGACCCAATGGACCCCTTATCCACCAGCATTTCCCACATTGCATTCCAGGCGACCGGCAGGCGCGTCGCGGCGGTAACAGTTGGTGGGACCTTAAGCGTATGGGACGTAGGCACGACGCGCCTTATCATGCGGAGCGGGCTTTCCGATCGCGGCAGACACGTGCTCGGATTAAGCCCCGATGGAAGCCGGGTCGCGGTGGGCAGTGGGTCGAACGTGCTCCTGGTGGACGTGAATTCGGGTAAGATCGTCCGACGTCTCCTTGGGCACTTCTATGGAGTCATAGCGGTAGAGTTCAGTCCCGACGGGTCCCTGATTGCTTCCGCGGTGCCCGACGATGCCGCGGTGCGGCTTTGGAATTCAAGTTCGGGGGAACAGATCGCCAGTTTTGTGGGTGCACATAGAGCCGACTGGTTCGCGAGTCTTGCCTTCAGCCCGGATGGCCGGCGGCTCTTCGCTGGGTCCAGTGACGGGGAAGCCCGCGTATGGGACGTTCCCACTCTGGCTGGAGAGCTTCTCAGACACGCCCCTCACCCGTTCAGTTCCATCGCGCTGAGTCCGGATGGATCCCGGATCGCGGCTACACAACCCGGCGCGGTCGAGATTTGGGATGCGGTTTCGGGCGAGAAGATTCTCTCCTGGAAAGCGGGCTCGGACAAGCTCTGTTACGGCGATACCTGCTACATCTCCTCCTATTTGGTCTATGATTCCGTCGCATACAGCCCCGATGGTTCGCGGATTGCGACGGGCGCGCGGGATGGAAGCATCGGCATCTGGGATGCGCGCAGCGGCGCGGCGATTCAGGCATTGGGCGGGCATGCAACGGCTGTGACCGCGGTATCCTTCGATCCCGCTGGCACGCATCTCGCATCGGGCGCCTTGGACCATACAGCCATCGTATGGGACCTGCGCAACGGCAAACCAGTTAACCGAATGAACCTGACTGCTTCCGTGGTCTCGCTAGCCTTCACTCCCCGAGGAGACGGGCTACTGATCGCGTGTGGAAACGTCGGGCATCCGGCGAGTCCCGATTCGCTGGTTACGCTGTGGCAGCCTTTGAGCGGGCGAGCTCCGCTCCGCAGATTCCGCTTGCCTGCCACCGTGAACAGAGTCCAGGCCGCCGCCTTGAGCAACGATGGCAAGTTCGTGGCGGCCGCTTCGCCGGCCGGAGTCTTTCTCTGGGACGCCGCCGGCGGCACGCCGATCGCCTCCGGATACGCCAGCCCGTCTTCCGAGCCGAGTTCCATTGCGTTTTCCCCTGACGGCAGCAGATTTGTCTCCGGAACCGTCAGTGGCGGCTTGCGCGTCTTCGATAGGGCGGGAGACGAGCTATTGAGTCTCGCCGGCCGCGGTAATCCGTTGCGTAACGTGGCATTCAGTCCGAACGGCGATCGGGTCTATTCGTGCGACGATGACACGGACGTTCGTATTTGGGGAACCCAGTCCGCATACTCCCCAGGAGCCGCCGAACTTTTCAATTCGCTCCGGGAGACACTTTTTCGTTGGAGCGACGTAAGCGGCCGAATCAAGGCGGACCGGAATCTGGATCCCAAGCTTCGACAAGCGGCCCTGGAACTGGCTGGCCGGCGCGGCGATGGCATTGGAAAATGGAATCACGACACCCGGGCGATCCTGGTGGATCCCGGGAAAGTGGCCGGGGATTACCGCGACGCGCTACAGTCGGCTGCCGGTGCACTTCAGGCTTTTCCTTGGAGTCCGGCGCTTCTTACCACGCTGGGGACCGCGCAGTATCGCAATGGCAAGTATCGCGAGGCCCTGGAGACGCTGGAGCGTTCGGAGGGTTTGCGAGGCTATCCCGACCAAACCGATTTGGTACTGATTGCGATGACCCATTACCGATTGGGCGAGACCGAAAAGGCGCGGACCGAACTTCAGGCCGCGGTACCAGTCCGATCTCACCGTGCAGATGCCCAACGAGGGTTGCTCGATGAAGCGGAAGCATTAGTTTCCCCGAACAGTGGGGGCCGCTAAGGCAGTTGCCAGCGCCGGGCGGCGAGACGATACGACAAGAGCGTTTGGTAAGCACTCGGGGCATGGACGGGGGCAATTGCGAACCCGCTCCGGCACGCCGATGACGTCGAACTCGTCGAAGGTTTTTCGTTCGCGATCGAGCAGAATCGGAAGGGTGTAGTTCTTGGAAAACGTTCGTATTCGACCGCGAGGGCTATCTTGTCGCTCACTCGCTCTATTGCAGGCGGATCCGCCACACACCTCGCTGCTAAACTGAAAGTTCATGCAGCGGTGTTTGGTTCTCTTGCTCCTTTTCTGCGGCTCTGTTCGCTCAGAAACGGTTCTGGCTCTTTCGTTTTTCAATCACTCCAAGTCTCCGAACCTGGATTGGATTGGCGAATCGATCGCAGTCAGCGTCCGCGAGTCCCTGGCATCGGAGGGCCTCCTGGTGTTGGAACGTCCCGACATGCTAGAAGCGTACCGGCGTCTCTCGCTGCGTCCGGGCACGGAGCTGACGCACGCCTCGGTATTCAAAATCGGCGTATCGCTGGACGCGGCGCAGGTGATCTACGGCACCTACGAGTTGCTACCGGCTGAGCCGGGCAAGAGCGAATCGAAAGGCTCCCTGCGAATCACGTCGCGCATTCTGTACCTCAAGCAGACACGGCAGGGTCCGCAATTCAGCGAAACGGGAGCGCTGGAGGACCTCGCATCGCTGCAGGCAAACCTGGACTGGCAAATTCTGAAGCAGCTCAATCCCAAGAGCGCGCCGGAGGAGCAGGAATATTTGCGCCGTCCGCCGGTGCGCCTGGATGCGCTGGAGAGTTACGTGCGCGGTCTGCTTTCCACCAATGCCGAGCAGCGCCATCGCTACTTCACGCAGGCCGCGCGCCTGGATGAGCATTACTCGCAGCCCTGCTTCCAATTGGGCAAAGCATTCTGGGAGAAGAAGGACTATCGCATCGCCGCCGGCTGGCTGGAACGGGTAGCACGATCGGATCCGCACTATTTGGAAGCGCAGTTCTTCCTGGGACTGTGCCGTTACA
Source organism: uncultured Solibacteraceae bacterium (assembly GCA_963815475.1). Taxonomy (GTDB): domain Bacteria; phylum Acidobacteriota; class Terriglobia; order Bryobacterales; family Bryobacteraceae; genus Sulfopaludibacter. Next base: position 1,433,282 of record CAWFHD010000003.1, read on the forward strand.
ACACCGGCGATTTCGCTGGGGCCGAGCAGTGCTTCCAGACCGTGTCCACGGCAGTGCCGCTCAACGAAGTCTTCAATAATCTGGGTGTGGCCCAGGCGCGGCGTCACAATACGGCTGCTGCGATGGCCAATTTCCATAAAGCGCTGGAAGGCGACAGCGCCGATCCCGACTATCACTTCAATCTGGGCTACACGGAATGGCAGGCGGCCGATTACACCGCCGCCGTGGAGAGCTTTCGCGCCGCGGTGACCCTCAATGCCAACGATCAGGAAGCCACATCGATGCTGGGGCGCGCGCTCAAGCAGGAAGGGCCGCGTCCGGGCGAACCGAAGATCGAGGAGCGGGAACGGTTGAAGACGAACTACGAGGAGTCGGCATACCGGCAGTTGCAGGCGGAGTTGAAGAAGAAGTAGGCGTCCCGAGCCAGGAGTTAGAATGCGGTGGGATTTGGTTCGTGGCACAATAAGCTGTTTAACGGAGAGTTCATGAAAAGCTCATTTTTATTGATCGCAATCGCAAGTTATGCCTTGGCTCAGGCGCCTCCGGCGGCTCCCGCGGCTCCGCAGGGTGCTGCTGCTCCGTTGAAGGATGGGCTCTATGCCATCATGACCACCGGATCCGGGGTCATTAAGCTGCAACTGTTCGAGAAAGAGACTCCGAACACGGTGCGCAATTTCGTGGGATTGGCAAAAGGCACGAAAGCGTGGAAAGATCCAAAGACCGGGGCATTGGTTCACAAGCCGCTTTACAACAACATCACCTTTCATCGGGTAATGCTGGATGGCATGATTCAGGGCGGCGATCCGACCGGTAAGGGCGACCATCAGTGCGGCATCACGATTAAGGACGAGATTGTCCCCACACTGAAGTTCGATCAGCCGGGCCGGCTGGCGATGGCGAATCTTGGCTCGCCGAATACCGGGGGATGCCAGTGGTTCATCACGCAGGCGGGAAAGATTCCGCAGTACGATGGCGGTTACACCATCTTCGGGCAGGTAGTGGAGGGACAGGACGTGGTGAAGCAGATCTCGCGCGTCCCCGTGAAGCATGACGGCAGCGGCTTGGCCGTCACGCCGGTGAAGTTGATCAGCGTGGAGATCCAGCGAGTGGGTCCCGATCCGAACCCGCCCGCCACCAAGAAGGCCGCTCCAGCTCCTAAGAAGACCGTCGCAAAGTAAGCGGCAGGCGGACAGGGTCGAAGAACCGGTCCGAGCTTCGCTCGGATTGGCAGGCGGAAGCGCCTGCCCCGCCAAGACTCACTTAGATTGTCTGCTCTTTGGCTACGACGGGAGCCGCGGCTTTGGCCGGAGCTTTCGCCGCAACCGGCTTGGGCGGCGGTTGCATCGCTTTGCGAATTACGAAGATCACATAAAGCAGGAAGGCCAGCGCGGTGAGCAGCGCGACCAGCACGAGAAACAGGCCATCCACCGTAAGCGCCTGGCCGGTAGCGGCCAACCAACCCACGGTGCCCAACGAGGCCACGATCATAAAGACGCTAAAAAGGAAAAGGAATCCGCGATCTGACATAGTCCCGAGTTTTCAGCTCCCTCCCGGCATATTGTATAGCAGGCGGGCCTGCTTCTGCGCGCGACTTTCCCACGGTGTGCGATGGTACTCTATTTTTGGCCGATGAAGATGACCAGACTGCTTCTCCTTTTTCTCGCTGCCGCGAGCGCGTTCGGCGAACTGCCGCCGGGGCTTTACGCGATCTTCAACACGTCGATGGGGAACATCACCGCCAAGCTGTATGAGAAGGACACTCCCATCACGGTGCAGAACTTTGTCGCGCTGGCGCAGGGCACGAAGGCGTCGCGCAGTCCCAAGACGGGACAGATGGTGAAGTGGCCGATCTACGACAACATCACGTTCCACAGAGTGGTGCCGGATGAGATGATTCAGGCGGGCGACCCGACGGGCGCCGGGTCATTCAATTGCGGCGTGACGATCCCGGACGAGATTTTGCCGGGGCTGCGTTTCGACCGCGCGGGCAAACTCGCGATGGCGAATACGGGCTCGCAGGATTCGGGCGGGTGCCAGTTCTTCATCACGGTGAATCAGATGATGAGTTGGAGCGGCAAGTATGTCGTGTTCGGCGTGGTGGTGGAGGGGGAGGATGTGGTTTCGAAGATCAATCACGCTCCCGTGCGCGGCGACCGGCCGGTGAATCCTGTGAAGTTGATCAGCGTGACGATTGAACGGGTGGGGCCGGAGCCTGTGGTTAAGGGGAAGAAGAAGTAGTCGGGAAGGGCGCATTTATTAGCCACGGATTCACACAGATGAACACGGATAACACCAAGAATTCTTATCTGTGTGAATCCGTGTCCATCCGTGGCAGGAGATTTTCTTTGCGGGGATTGCGCGGAGGCCTCTCGCCTCTGTTCGTCATCAGCAGGAGGCTGTCCTCGAAGCGCTGAGGAATGGTTCCTCGGTTGTTTGGGCCGCGGCTTCTCAATGAGCGCAAAAGGGCAGGAAAAAGCCGGTGGCAAAGACCACCGGCTCTACTTACTTGCTTCCGTTGATGGGGGCTTCCCAGAGGAACTTATGGAGGAACGTCTCCATGCGGCCCAGCGTGTAAATCCAGCGACTGTGCAGTAGCGATTCGTGCACATCGTCCGGGAAGACGATGAGTTCGTAGTAGACGTCTCGCTGGCGCAGCAGTTGCACCAGGCCGGTCATCTGTTGGAAGGCCACATTGCGGTCATCGTCGCCCTGGATCAGTAGCACCGGCGACTTCCAGCCATCGATCGCTCCGATTGTCGACGACTTGTAGGACACCGCCGTGGGATCGAGCGAACTTCCAAACAGGTGCACGCCCGCCAGATCGACTCCGGCCTTGAAGATATCGGAGTTGCGCGCCAAGGCTTGCGACGTGAGCAGGCCGCCGTACGACAGCCCCCAAATCCCGATCTTGTTCGGATCGACGTCGGGCCGGCTCTGCAAATACTTGCCGCCTGCGACTACGTCTTGATACTCGCTGTTGCCGGCGCCTCCCGTGTTCGGCGCGGTGCGGAACGACCGGCCGTAGCCGACGCCGCTGCGGTAGTTGATGGAGAGGACGACATAGCCCTGATTCGCCAGCCACTCATTGATGCCGTAAGCCCAGTGGTAGAACTGCATGTAGTGATAGGCGGGCATCATCTGGCGCACGGGTCCGCCGTGCACAAAGACGATGGCAGGGCGACGGTCGCCGGGTTTCAAATCCTTTGGCAGGAAGAGTTGATTGTGGATCTCGAGGCCGTCGGCGGCCTTGGTGATCACGATCTCGGGCTTCACGTGCAGGTCGGTGGGAAAACCCTTGAATGAAGTGGGAAAGACGATCTTCTGCGTGGCTGTGGCACCCTCGGAGCCAAGCTTCCACACACCCAGCGATTGCGGCATGTTCCAACTGGCGCTCAGGGTCGCTAGAAACTTGCCGGACGCGAGCGGGGCCGGGTACGTCTCGACTCCCTCGCCCGTGGTGATCTCCTCCGGAGTTCCGCCGCCCACCGGCACTGCCCAGATGTGGCGTCGTTCGATGTCCTTCGCATTGGTGCAGTAGTAAAAGGTCTTTCTGTCGGCCGAGAGCGCGATCGAAGTCTGGTTTTCGATCAGTCCGTCGGTGGTGGTGAGCAGCACGGGGCGCGCGGTTGCATCCGAGATCTTGAGCGAGTAGTAGCGCTCCCATTCATCCGCCGGCGCCGCCGGATTTACAGGGGGAGCTTCGCTTTCGGGCACCGCTGCTCCGGGCACTCCGCCGCGTCCACCTCGTCCGCCTCCGCGTCCGCCGCCCGCAAAGAACGGGAAGACGACCATATCGCCCGCCGCCAGTTGCGGGTTCGCCAGGTTCGCGACGATCGGGTCGTTCGGCTGGTTGTGCCATGTCTCCTGCGCCTCGCCGGTGGTGACGTCCCCTTCGTAGAAGGCGATGGTGTAGCCGCCTTTGAAGGTGGCCCGCATCAGGCCCGGGGAGTTGTTGACCACTGCAGGGGGAGTGACCGCGCCCTGAGTTCCACGACCGGCCGGCGCACCGGCAGCCGCCGCCTGCTGTGCCTGTGCGTTGGGCGCCCGCCTGGGCCGCGGCGTTTCTGCCACCGCGTCCACCGCCGCGCCCGGTTGGCGCCGCCGCCGTGGCCGTGCCCGGTTGCAGAGCGGGTCCATTCGGCAAACCGAGTCCGCCCGCGCCCTGTTGCGCCTGCAAACCGAACGGCAGGCCGGGCCGCCGCACAAATACCACGTGCTTGCTATCGGCCGTCCACATCGGCGTGGTGTCGAAGTCGACGCTCGGGGACATGTACTTCACGGACCGCGTGGCCACGTCGTACACCACGATGAAGCTGTGATCGGTGCGCGTGCTGACGAACGCGATCTTGCGGCCGTCGGGCGACCACTTGGGATCGCTCTGCACGCCCCACTCGGTGATGAACGCCTTCTCCCCGCGATCCACTTCACCGGTGGGCTTTACCGGGGTGAGCTTGGCGCGATAAATCTGGCCCGCCTTTACGAAGAGAATCGAGCTGCCATCGGGCGCGAGCTCGGGGTTGGTGGCGTCGACGACCCGCCACGCGCCGCCGACGCCGCTGGTGCGCGCCGCCCAGATAGCGTGCTCCGGCCCGTTGGGGTCGGCGGAGGGATTGGGCGCCCAGCCATCGCGATTCAGTTGCTCGCCGCGCAGGAACACCACCGTGCTGCCGTCGTCCGAGATCTTAATGGCGGACATCATGATGCCGTCGTCTTTGAGGAAGTTGGTCAGCCGCACGGGCGTGAACAGAGGCGCCGCCGCGGTGTAGGCGTTGCGCTTGCCTTCGGCGTAGTCCACCCAGGCCACTCGGTCCGCCTTGTGCGCGGAGACGACCTCCTGCGGCGAAGCCGGGCTCAGGAACTGCTGATAGAGGGGAACGGTTGGCGGAGCCGAGGAGAGTGACGTGGCGAAAAAGACTACCGCCAGGGCGGAAACAACGGAGGGACAGGTAAAGTTGCGCATAGAGATCTCTTTATAGACAACGGGCCGGGACAGATCAGGGAGTATATCACGAGACGACGCCGCGAGCCGCGCCGGTGGCTACTTGCAGCGCTTACTTCTCGAAGCGGTGGAAGAAGCTCGACTCCACGTAATGGGGGCGGCCCTGGATTGTTCGGCGACGCGGCGCGCCAGATCGCCGAGGAACGAATTGAACTGCGCCGCGGCCGCGGTATCCACGGGCTGCGAGAGATTGTCTTCGGTGGAGTGGTAGCGCTGGGCCAGCCATTGCCGCCACGCCTTGTACTCGGGCGAACTCGCGGTCCAACCGAACTTCATGGCGAGGGCAGGCACGCCGGCGAGCACGAAGCTGTATTGGTCGGTGCGGGTGAAGGAATTGCGATCCGGTTCGGGATCCACGGCGATTTCGATTTTGTGCTCGGATCCCACCGCGCGGGCATCGTCGGCCAGGGTCGACTCCACCAGGCCCTGAACGTGCAGCTTCTTCAAGGCGAAGATCGGCATGAACATGTCCATATTCAGGTCGGCCACGATTGCCGTTTCGGGGACGGTGGGGCGGCCGGCAAAGTAGCGGGAACCGAGAAGGCCTTTCTCTTCGCCGGTAAAGATGACAAACAGCATGGAGCGCTTGGGACGCTGCGGATTCTTCGCGAACGCCTTGGCGATTTCGATGACGGAGGCGACGCCGGAAGCGTCGTCCATGGCGCCGGGGTAGATGGTGCGGCCGTTGATGGGCGCGCCGATACCGAGATGGTCCAGGTGGGCCGAGACGAGCACATACTCGTTCTTCAACGCGGGGTCGGAGCCTTCCAGTTTGGCGACGATGTTGGGGGACTCGACCTTGCTGTTCTGCGTCACCACGGTAGCCGTGAGATTCTTCTTCAGGTCAAAGCGTGGCAGAGGCTTCTGTGCGTCGGCGAGGGCCAGGAGTTCGGCGAAGGTGTGGCCTGTGCCTTCGAATAGTTTCTCCGCTTCGGCGGGGTTGAAGGTGGCGGAGAACATGGTGTGATGCAAGTCGGCGAGGGCCGGGTGGCGCGCGGCGACGGCGGCATCTTTGGGATCGGCGGCCAGGCGCATGCCGGGTTGGGAGGCGCTGCTGGCCACGCGATCCCACGGAAAATCCATCGACTTGGGCGTGGGGATACTGATGGAGCCGACCGCGCCGGCGTCGGCAAGAGCGTGCGCCAGAGGCGAGGTGCGGGCGAAGGACTTGAGCGCGCCGGGCAGGTCGGCGGGACCGCCGTTGATGAAGACGGCGATCTTGCTTTTCAGGGACGCGAGGGGCAACTCGGGGGAATCGAAATCGTCGTATTTGGCTTCGGGCAGGTGAAGGCCGTAGCCGATGAAGACCAGGGGGGCGGTGATGGACTTCGGCTGCGTGCCGCGAGAACCCAGCATTGCGTCGCGCCCGAGCACCAGAGGCGCATTGCGGCCGTCGACCGACAGGGCCATGGAGGACTTGTCGGCGATCACGCGGGTGACATCGAACTTGACGGGCTGATAGTAGCCATCGACGCCGGCCGGCTTCAGGCCCGCGGAGTCGAACTGCGAGACCACATATTTGGCGGCGCGCAGGTAGCCGTCGGAGCCGGTGATGCGGCCCTGCATGCTGTCGTCGGCGAGAGCTTTGATGTGCGCCCACCAAGCTTCGCCGGCGGCCTGGTCGGCGGGCGTGACGGGTCGGCCTTGCGCCAGGAGGTGCGGGGCGAAGACCAGGAAAGCGAGCAATGTCGCGGGGGCGGTTCGGGGCATAGCGTTACTCCGATCGAATCTGATGATATCGCAGGGAGACGAAATGCGTTCAGTCGAAATACCGGTCCGAGCTTCGCTCGGATTGGCAGGCGAAAGCGCCTACCCTACCCTGCCAGTTGCCGGAGCACGTAGGGCAGGATTCCGCCATTGCGGTAGTATTCCACTTCCTGCGGCGTATCGACTCGCACCAGCACCGGGAAGGTGATCTCGACTCCGTTGTCGGCGACCGCGCGGACCTTGGCCTGGCGGCCTCCTCCATTCAGCGCCGACTTTACGCCTTCGATGTGGAAGGTTTCCTTGCCCGTGAGGTTGAGGCTGGCGGCGCTTTGGCCTTCGGCGAATTGCAGCGGGCAGCACTCCCATGCCGACCAGATTGGTGCGATGGATGCGCTCGAAGCTTTCGGCGATCACGGCGCGGACTCCCAGTAGCATGACGCCCTTCGCCGCCCAATCGCGCGACGAGCCGGAGCCGTATTCTTTGCCGGCGAGGATCATCAGCGGCACGCCTTCCTGCTGGTACTTCATGGAGGCGTCGTAGATGTACATCTGCTCGCCATCGGGCAGGTGGACGCGTCCAGCTGCCTTCCGTGCCGGGCGCGAGCTGATTGCGCAGGCGGATGTTGGCCAGCGTTCCGCGCACCATCACTTCGTGATTGCCGCGGCGCGCGCCATAGGAATTGAAGTCCTTGGGTTGCACGCCCTGCGCGATCAGGTACTTGCCGGCGGGGCTGTCCTTGGCGATGTTGCCCGCGGGCGAGATGTGGTCGGTGGTGACGGAATCGCCGAGCATGGCCAGGACGCGCATGCCGTTGAGGTCGTTGATAGAGGTGGCGGGGTCCACCATGTGGTCGAAGTACGGCGGCTTCTTGATGTAGGTGGAGTCGGTCGTCCCACTCGAAGATGCTCGCCGGTGGGGACGGGCATGGTGCTGCCAGTTGTTGATCGCCATCGAAGGCGTGCTCGTATTCGTGCTGGAACATGCCGGCGATTGATGGCGGCGCGGACGGTCGCGCACTTCTTCGGTTGGTGGGCCAGATGTCGCGCAGGTAGACCGGCTTGCCGGCGGGATCGTTGCCGAGCGGGTCGTTGTGCGAGATCGATATCGACCGTGCCGGCGAGCGCGTAGGCGACTACCAGCGGCGGCGAGGCCAGGTAGTTGGCCTTCACCTGCGCGATTGATGCGGCCTTCGAAATTGCGGTTGCCACTGAGCACGGCCGCCACGACGAGTTTTTCCTGTCTGCACGGCTTCCGCCACGGGTTCGGGCAGAGGGCCGCTGTTGCCGATACACGTGGTGCAGCCGATAGCCCACCAGGTGGAAATTCAGCTGCTCCAGGTAGGGATCAGGCCGGCTGCCTTGTAGTAATCCATCACCACTTTGGAGCCGGGCGCGAGACTGGTCTTGACCCAGGGCTTCGACTTGAGACCGCGCTCCACCGCCTTCTTGGCCAGCAGGCCGGCGGCGAGCATCACCGAGGGATTCGAGGTGTTGGTGCAACTGGTGATGGCGGCGATGACGACAGCGCCGTTCGAGAACTGGACCGACTCGTCGCCGATGGTGGCGGTGGCGGTTTTGGGCAGTTCCTGGAAGGCGTCGTGGAAGTTCTTCCTCACGCCGGGGAGTTCCACGCGATCCTGCGGGCGCTTGGGACCGGCCATGGACGGCGTGACGGTGGCGAGATCGAGTTCGACAGCGTGTCGGCGTAGACGGGATCGGGCGTTTGGTCGGTGCGGAAGATGCCCTGCTCCTTGGTATACGCCTCGACGAGCGCGACCGTGCGTCGCGATTGGTGAAGGCAAGGTAGTCGAGCGTTTCCTGGTCGACGGGGAAGAAGCCCATGGTCGCGCCATACTCAGGGGCCATGTTGGCGACGGTGGCGCGGTCGGCGAGGCTGAAAGGGCGCTCAAGCCGGGGCCATAGAACTCGACGAACTTGCCGACGACGCCCTTCTTGCGCAGCATTTGTGTGATGGTGAGGACCAGGTCGGTGGCGGTGCAGCCTTCGGGAAGGCGGCCGTGCAGTTTGAAACCGACCACCGGCGGCAGCAGCATGGAGATCGGCTGGCCGAGCATGCAGGCTTCGGCTTCGATGCCGCCGACGCCCCATCCGAGCACGCCGAGCCCGTTAATCATGGTGGTGTGGGAATCGGTGCCGACCAGGGTAGTCGGGGTAGGCCATGCGTGCCGGAGACGGAAGACCACCGAGGCGAGGTACTCCAGGTTGACCTGGTGGACGATGCCGGTATCGGGCGGAACCACGCGGAAATTGCGGAAGGCTGTCTGGCCCCAACGCAGGAGCATGTAGCGCTCGCGATTGCGCTGGAATTCGAGGAGGGCGTTGATGTCGAAGGCGCCCGAGGTGCCGAAGCTGTCCACCTGCACGGAGTGGTCGATCACGAGGTCGGCGGGCATGCAGGGGATTGGCGCGGCTGGGGTCGGCGCCCATGGCGGAAAGGGCGTCGCGCATGGCGGCGAGGTCGACGACGCAGGGTACGCCGGTGAAGTCCTGCAGGAGGACTCGTGCGGGCATGAAGCTGATTTCCTTGTCCTGGCTGGCGACGCCGCGGGCGACGTACTCGACGTCGGCGGCGGAGACGCGTTTGCCATCCTCGCAGCGAAGGAGATTTTCGAGCAGGATTCGGGTGGAAACGGGCAGCTTGGAGGGGTCGCCGATGCCCGATTCGTGGAGGCGGGCGAGGCGGAAATAGTCATATTCAGTAGCGCCTACACGCAGCTTCGACGCTGCGCCAAAAGTGTTTTTTCCCATTGTTTTCCATTGTGTCATATCGGGGACGAGCGGCGCGCCAAACGCCGCCATAAAGGTCTGTGGGACTGACGCCGATATAGTGTATGTGGCCGCTTATGTTTCCGGTAGTTCGGCGGGCAGTCCGTCATCCATGGCAGAGTCGCGAGCGCGACTGATCGCCCTGGTGCGGAATTTCGACCGCGATGCCAACGGCAGCCGAAAAGCGATCCGTGAACTGCTGGAGAGCGACCCGGAAGCCTTCTACTGCGGGGCCGTGGCGATTCTGAAGGGACACGACGATTCGCGCGCCTCGCAATTCCTGATTGCCATGCTGGTGGCTTACGACCTGTTGTGGCGAGCCCTATGCGATCCGGCCTTCACACAGGCGCAGGCCATGGAACTGGCACGGTCGGCAGCGAGCGTCGATCCTATGACCGACGTCGCGCTGGCCAAACGTCTGGCGGATAGCGCGACCTCTGACGATGCGGGCATACGGCCGGATGACGCCAGCCGGGTGATGGAAATCCTGTCTGAGATTTCCGATGGCAGTCGGATTCAATCGTCTTTAATGCGGTTGCTGCGCCACTCGAACCCGTACGTGCGTTCGAAGGCGGTCAAGCTGGTCGGGCGAGGCAGCGGCAGCGTCAAATGGGTGCGGAGCCGGCTGACGGAGTCGGATCCGCGCATTCGCGCCAACGCTGTGGAAGCCCTTTGGGGAACGGACAGTGAAGAAGCGCGCGAGTTGCTCATAACCGCCACTCGCGACGGGAATAATCGCGTGGCAGGCAACGCGCTGCTGGCGCTTTACCTCTTGGGTGACACGTCAGTGATTCCGGAACTGTTGAAGATGACTGATCACGGATCGGCACTGTTCCGTTCGAGCGCGGCCTGGGTGATGGGTGAGACCGGCGATCCGCGCTTTGCCGAATCGCTGGCCCGAATGCTGCGGGAGCCGAACGCGGCGCTACGAGGCCGCGCCATGACGTCATTGGGCAAGATCAAGGCGGCGATGGCACGGTTACGGCTTGGGCCGGAGTGGCTGGCCACCGGGATGATGTTGGAGTGTGACCCGCAGAAGCTATTTCGCAAGCTGCAACTGGCGATTACCTCGGAAGACGGCGGGGAGCATCACAAGGTTCTGCCGACGCAGTTTCTGCTCACCGAAGACGGGAAGCAGGTGCTGAATTACAAGGTGACGGAGCGGCAGGCGCCCGATGCCATGTCGGTGATCTTCGTGTTCCCTCGCAATGGCGTGCCGGGGAGTTCTGCTTGGACGCGCGGCGCCTTATCCTGCCGCGGCTGGAAGCGCACGTCCGACATGTGGGCAGTGCAGACGTACATCGCGTCGCAGTTCGCCGAAGGGGAAGCCGTGAGCAGCGCAGAGGATGCGCTGCCGCACTATTCGGCAAACCCCGAAACGATCACCGCCGCGCTGAGCACTCCGCCGCCGCGGACGGGTTGCGTGGATTTGTGGAAGTCGGTGTGGAATATCGTGCGGGCCGACCAGCAGCCGCCGCGGGGACGCCGGCATATCATTCTGTTCAGCGACGAGCCGCCAGATCGCACCCCCGGCGACGGGCTGTTGCGAGCGGTCAGCGCGTCACGCACGCTGGTGCAGGTCATTTCTACCGTGCCTGATGCGACGCTCGAACGATTCAGCCGGCGGGTAGGCGGAGGGTTCAAGGTAGCGGACTCGGAGGAAGCGGTGGCTCGGGAGATCTCGATGGCTTACCTGAATTTGCTGGCGCGCTATGAGATCTGCTATGCCCCGCCAGGCGCCGGAGCGGTTGAGTTAAAGGTCCGGATCAGCAGTCCGGGTGGATGGGCGGCGATCAGTCTGGCGTTACCGTCGGGCGGGTGATGTTTGCTCAAGAAGGCCGGTGGCAAGACCACCAGCCCCACCGAATTCCTAATCTTTCCATTCCATCGCGAGGCGGACCAGGGTTCGGACGGGCATGCCCGTGGGGCCTTTGGCGGAGTAGGGCTTGGAATCGTCCAGATAGGCAGTGCCGGCGATATCGAGATGGACCCAGGGGGTCTCGGCGACGAACTCTTTGAGGAACATAGCGGCGGTGACGGCGCCGCCCCAGCGGCCGCCGATGTTGCCCAGGTCGGCAAACGCGCTCTTGAGGTACTCCTTGTAATCGTCTTCGAGAGGCATGGGCCACATGCGCTCGCCTTCGGATTTGGCGGCCTGTAGAACGCGGTCGCGCATGGCGTCGTTATTGGAGAAGAGGCCCACGTTCAGGTGGCCGAGCGCCACTACGATGGCGCCCGTCAGCGTGGCAGCGTCCACCAGATGGGTGCAGCCCTGCTGCCGCGCATAAACCAGGGCATCGGCGAGAATCAGGCGGCCTTCGGCATCGGTATTGAGGACCTCGATAGTGGTGCCGTTCATCGCCTTCACGATGTCGCCGGGACGTTGGGCTTTGCTGCCCGGCATATTCTCGACGCATGGAATCAGCGCCGTCACAGGGATCGCGGGCTTCAACTGAGCGATGGCGCGCATGGCTCCGATCATGGCGGCGCCGCCGCACATGTCGTACTTCATCTTCTCCATGCCCTCGGCCGGCTTGATGGAGATGCCACCGGTGTCGAAGGTGACGCCTTTGCCGACCAGTCCAAGATGCGCCTTTCCAGAGGGCTTGGCGGGTTTGTAGCGAATTACGATGAGCGCCGGGGGCTCGGCGCTACCCTGCGAGACGCCCAATAGCGCGCCCATTCCCAGTTTCTCCATGGCAGCCTGGTCGAGCACCTCGCAAGCCAGGCCGTAGTCGGCTGCCATTCTCTGCGCGGCGGCCGCCATTTTGGAGGGTGTCAGCAGGTTGGCGGGCTCGTTGGCCAGTTCCCGGGAGAAGTTTTGCGCCTCGGCGAGAATTCGGCCCCGGCTGACGGCCTCTTTCAACCCGGCCGAAGCGCCCACCACGGTGAAAGAGTCCACCGACTTTTTGTCGTCGCATGTCTTGAGACGGTCCGGTTCGTAATCGCCCAAAATGGCGCCCTCGACGGCGGCTGAGGCAAAATCGGGACCAGGAAATTCCGGATCGAGCGCAAATGCGATCTTTTTCACAGACTTCGCCTTGAGGTGGCGAACCGCAGCAGCGACCATCTTGCGAAGCTCGCCGGCGGTAAACTTCTCCGATTTCCCTGCCCCGATGAGCAGCACCCGACGGGCGGCCACCCCGGGCACATGATGAAGGAGGGTAATTTCGAGGGGCTTTCCGGCAATTTCACCGGAATCGGACAAGTCGGCTGCGCCGAAGCGCGTTTCTTTTCGGGCTTCGAAGACCGAAACGATCAAAGCGTCGGTCTTTACCCCCTCAATGGGTGTGGTCTCGCTGGTTATGTTCATCATCATGATTTTGACCGACTTTCTCCCCAGACTGCAAATTTCTGCCCCCCTTAACGGGGGTAAATTCCATTATTGGAATCCCACGGACTTGCGGGGTAAACCGGACACCCATGTATGTTGTTGTTTTTACAGGCGCTGAGAAACATTCTGTGGTACACTTCTTGCTGTGGACCCTGCGTGCGGTTTTTCCAAAACCTGTAACGCTCAGGAAGTCGCGAACGTCCCTTATTTGGACATAGAGACGGACGTGACGCTCCCCTCAGCGGGGAGCTGGTGGTTTTAAGATGCCTGACCTGTCGCAACCCAACAATTCGCTCCCGCCGGACCCAGACGACCATCTCTCACGCTTACTGGTCGATCAAATCGAAGAGCCGTGGTATAAGTCCTTCGTCCGGAACTTCAAGGATTTCGTCAACCCACCGAAACTGCCGCCTCTTGAGGTGACATCGAAGCCGATCGTGGTGAAAGACATCTGGGGCCTTTACGGACGCCAGAACAAGTCATTCATGATGTCGACGGGCTTCCAGGTCGCGGTGGTGGTGATTCTGTTTACCGCGCTCTCGAACAAAACCGTTCAGGAGAAGGTGAAGCAAACCGTCTCTCTCGTGCTGCCGATGGACCCCCTCACTCCGGTAGCGCCGATGAAGAAGGAAGTCATGAAAGGCGGTGGCGGCGGCGGCGATCGCTCTCCGCTGCCTGCCAGCAAAGGCAGACTTCCCAAGGCAGCCGTGAGGCAATTTGTTCCGCCGCAGGCAGTCATCAACAATACGAACGCCAAGATGACCATGGAGCCTTCGATTCTGGCTCCGCCCGATGTGACCCTGCCACAAGTCAACATGCCGAATTACGGCGATCCGCTGGGCAAAATCGGTCCCCCTTCGAATGGCACTGGTTCGGGCGGCGGTATCGGCTCTGGTAAGGGCGGCGGCGTCGGTTCGGGTAACGGCGGCGGCGTTGGTCCTGGAGAGGGCGGCGGCATCGGCGGCGGCGTTTATCGCGTCGGCGGCGGCGTTTCGGCTCCCAGCCTGATCTACAAGAAAGAGCCGGAATACTCGGAAGAGGCGCGCAAAGCCAAGTATCAGGGCACTGTCACTCTGTACGTGGAAGTGGACCCCTCTGGAAAGGCCATCAACATCCGGGTGCTGCACAGCCTGGGTCTCGGCCTCGACGAGAAAGCCATGGAAGCTGTCCGGCAGTGGAAGTTCAAGCCCGGTATGAAGGACGGGAAACCCGTCACAGTCGCGGCCTCCATCGAAGTGAACTTCAGGCTGCTATAAGAAGCGTAGAAGTTAGAATGCGCAAAAGGGCCTCCGGAACTCCGGAGGCCCTTTTGCTTTTTCAGGGTGCCTAACCTCTTCCAGCCTTCTTGCACTCATCGCACTGGCAGATTGCGCGGAAATGCTCGTAGGAATAAATCCCCGAGCTGTGTCCGTCGCTCCAGTTGATGCGAATGGCGTAGTTGCCCACCGGTTCCGCTCCCAACATCTTCAGCGCCGGCTTGTACATCTGGAAAGGATTGCCCGGGTTTGCCGCCGCTTCCGGCTCTCGCGGAGGAGTTCCGTGGGCTCCGGTGCATTGCGCGCAGGGGCACTTGTCGCGCAGGAAGGTCAAACCGTACTCGCTGCGATGGCCATCCTTCCAATCGATCTTGATGCCTTTGGATTTGGAAATGGCGATGTGTTCGGGGTCTGTGGAATAAGACATTTTCAGTTAAAGAGCCGCTCCACGTCGCGCACACCAGAGATGCGCCGCATGGCCGTCACCAGTTTTTCGAGCTGCTTCTTATCTTTGACGTCCACGGTCATTTCCACGATTCCGCCGCCCTGGTCGAGCTCGGTCTTGGCTTCCAGGCTGCGGATGTTGGTGTTCTCGTCGGAGAAAATCGACGTGAGCTGATTGAGCATTCCAGGGCGATCGTCGGTGTGCACCACGATGCGGACCGGGAAGGCTTCGGCGGTAGCGCCCGCCCATTCCACTTCGATCTTGCGCTCCACATCGTACATCAGGCTCTGCACATTGGGGCACATCTTGGAGTGCACGGCGACTCCCTTGCCGCGCGTCACGTAGCCCACGATGGCTTCGCCCTTGATGGGATTGCAGCACTTGGCGCGGTAGACCAGCAGGTCGTCCATGCCGCGAACCTTGATGACGGCATCGCCATCCACGGGACGGCCGGGGACCGGCGAAACGTACGGGTCGGGGGCGGATCCCGGAGCGGGCGCGGATGCCTTGCCCTCGGGCTCTTCCTTTACCTGTCCCGGCGCGAGTTTGCTCAGCACCTGGCGCGCGGAGAACTTTCCGTATCCAAGCCCGGCGTACAGGTCTTCCATCTTGCCGTAACCGTACTCGGAAGCCACGCGCTCCATGTCGGCCTTGGTCACCTTGCTCATCATCACGCCCAGCCGGCGCGCTTCTTTCTCGAGATATTTCTCGCCGATCTCGATGGCCTTGATGCGCTCGCTGGCGTTGATGACGTGCTTGATCTTGTTGCGCGCGCGCGTAGTCTTGACGAATGCCAGCCAGTCCTTGCTAGGCTGATGACCGGGCTGCGTCATGATCTCGACAATGTCGCCATTGCGCAGCGCCGAGCGCAGCGGCACGATCCGGCCGTTCACCTTGGACCCGACGCAGGTGTTGCCCACATCCGAATGGATGGCGTACGCGAAATCGATGGGCGTGGCATCGCGCGGCAGCACGATCACCTTGCCACGCGGAGTGAAGGTGTAAGCCTCTTCGGGGTACAGGTCCACCTTGAGAGTGGACATGAACTCGCCCGGATCCTGCACGTCGCGCTGCCACTCCACCAGATGGCGCAGCCATACGATGCGCTGGTCGTCGGCCGCCGGGCCCTTGCGCCCTTCCTTGTATTTCCAGTGCGCCGCGATTCCCTCTTCGGCGATGCGATGCATCTCCTCGGTGCGGATCTGGACTTCGAAAGTCTGGCCGTGCGGACCCACCACCGAGGTGTGCAGCGATTGATAGAGATTGGGGCGCGGGATGGCGATGAAGTCCTTGATGCGGCCGGGAATGGGACGCCACTTGTTGTGGATCACGCCGAGGGCGGCGTAGCAGTTCTTCACGGAATCGGTGATGATGCGCAGCGCCATCAGGTCGTAGACCTGGTCGACGGTGATCTTCTGGCGGCGCAGCTTCTGGAAGACCGAGTAGGGGCGCTTGAGGCGGCCATCGATGCGCGCGGGAATGCCTTCGCGGCGCAATTCGGCTTCCACGGTCTGGCGAATCTCGGTGAGGAACTCTTCGTTGGAATGGCGGCGCGATTCGATCTCGACCACGATCTCTTTATAAGCGTCGGGCTCGAGATGTTGGAAGGCCAGATCTTCGAGTTCGCCGCGGATTTTGCCCATGCCGAGGCGGTGGGCAATGGGGGCGTAGATTTCGATGGTTTCGCGCGCGATGCGCTCGCGGCGCTCCGGGCTCAGGTAACCGAGGGTCCGCATGTTGTGCATGCGGTCGGCCAGCTTCACCATGATGACGCGGATGTCCTCCACCATGGCGAGCAGCATCTTGCGGAAGCTCTCAGCCTGGCGCTCCTCGGCGGAGAAGAAATCCAGCTTGGTGAGCTTGGTGACGCCATCCACGCAGCGAGCCACCTCTTCGCCGAACTCCTTGCGAACCTGCTCGACGGTGACGCTGGTGTCCTCTACTACGTCATGCAGGAGGCCGGTCTGCATCGCGACCGGGTCCATCCGCATATCGGCGAGGATGTGGGCGACCATGACGGGATGCACCATGTAGGGCTCGCCCGAATCGCGCGTCTGCCCCTCGTGATACTTGCTGGCAAACTGGAAAGCCTTCTGTAGAGCGGTCAGGTCGTCCTTCGGACGATACTCGCGAATCTTCGTTTCCAACTCACGATACAACTGTTGGACAGGATCGACCGGAAAGGCTGGCTCTGCGGACACGCTAAGACCATTCTGGCACAAAGAGCGAACGCGGCGTAGCTCGTGGCGCGGACTCGTAGTTGGCAGCGCCGGCACTCGTGCCGGTGCCCTGACTCGATCAAGCATGGCGCCCCGAAGAGTCGGGGCGCGGCAGACTAGGAGTCTGCGCCACAAAAAGAAAAAACCGGAGGCTGGTCAAACGACCGAGCCCCCGGTTTAATTTCGACTTCGGTTTTACCTACTTCGAAGGTTCCGCTACGATTCCGCCTTGCTGTGCCGACTTTTCCTTCTTCTCGGCCTTGATCTTCTTGGTTGCAAGAGCCTTGGCAACCCAATCGTCAGCTACCTTGATCTGCGAAGCGTAGTCTTCCTTGGAGTCGGAGAGATCGGCGCGTTCGCGAACCAGCAGGTTCTCGTAAGCCATGGCATCGTCGTACTCGGGGTCGATCTGCAGGCACATGTCGAGCGCCTTGAGACCGCCATCGATCACCGGACCCCACTTGGCCTTCAGCTCTTCCTTCACCTTCTTGTCTTTGATGGGACCGGGGTCTTCCTGCTTCATGCCCAGGTTGGCGCGGGCGGTTCCATAGGCGGGATACCAGCGCGACCAGGCGATAAAACCGAGACTGTAATAAGCGTCTTTGTTCTTGGGATCGACTGCGATCAACTTCTGGTACCACTGCTCCGCTTCGTCCCACTTCTTCTGGTTGAGATAGAGGGAAGCGATGGAAGCGAGCGCCGTGGTGTTGGTGGATTGCTGTTCCAACACTTTCATGAACTGATCGTGGGCGGCATCAGCCATGTTCTTATTCTCGGGCGACTCCGCGCCCGGAATGTACTGCTGCATGTAAGCCGTGGCCAGATACAGGCGCGCCGTGGGGAAGTTCGGGTCCAGGTCCACAGCGGTTTTGAAGTGCTCGACGGCCTCGGGGTATTGAGCGTTCTTAAACGCGGCCACGCCCTTGTTGAGCTGATCGCGCGCGCGTAACTGCGTGCAGCTAGTGCCCAGAATCGCCAGTGCGGCAACGGCCAGAATCAAGAATAGTTTGCGCATGGGTTCTTCCGGCTCCTATTGTTCACCCAGATCTTTGAATGGCATGAGGCCCACCTTGTCGATGCCGGCCCCGTGCGCAATGTCGATGACCTTGGCCACCCAGCTATATTCCAAAGAAGGGTCGCCCTTGATGAAGACCACGCGTTCCGCGCGCGTCTTGAAAATCTCTTCCAAACGTCCGCCGAGCTTATCGTAGTCGCTGGGCTCCTGATTGATCAGGATGGAGTGATTCCCATCCACGGTCACGACCACGGTGCGCGTGTCCGCCTGACTGGGCGGGGTGCCCGGCGGAGGCGGCTGCGGTACGATCGCCTCCAGCCCTTTCGGCGTCAGAGGCGTGATCACCATAAAGATGATGATGAGCACGAGCAGCACGTCGATCATGGGCGTCATGTTGATGTCTGACTTAACACCACCACCGCCGCCAACTGACATTGACATATGATTGCTCCTTAAAAAAAATCCTTCGGTCTTACTGTCCAGCCGGGGCAGCGGCCGAGCTCTCGGATTTGCCCTTGTCCTGCAGTTGCTCGGTGAGGAGACCGACCTGGTCGACACCGGCGGCTTGCAGATTGGCGACTACTTCCATCACTACTTCGTACTTGGCGCGCTGATCGCCTTTCAGGAAGACCATCTTGTCGAGCCGGGAAGAAATCAGATCCTTGACCTTCGGGGCCAAGTCCGCCGGCGGGACCTGCGTGGTGCCGAGGAAGGTCTTGCCGTCGCGGGAGACCGCGATCAACACGGCATCGCTCTTGTCGGCTGCCTGCATCGCGATCGGATTGCGCGTCTTGACCATGTCGACGCTGACGCCCTTCGACAACATGGGCGTGATGACCATGAAGATGATGAGCAGGACGAGCATCACATCCACCATGGGGGTGACGTTGATGTCTGCTATGGCTCCGGGCGCTGTACCTTTTTTCATTTTGCTCTCCCTGGACTCTGTGCAGGAGGGGGACCCGTTTTCGCGGGTCCCCGATGTTTCAACTCGACAGAGTCTCGGTCAAATACACAAGCCTTGCGGCCTGTGCTAACTACTTACGGGCGCCTGCGCCGCGCTGCGACCGCTTCAGGAAGTAGTCGATCAGCTCGGAGCTGGAATTTCCCATCTCCACGTCGAAGGCTTCAATCTTGCCCGTGAAGAAGTTGAACATCCACACCGCCGGAATAGCCACGAACAGTCCGATAGCGGTGGTCACAAGGGCTTCCGAAATACCGCCCGCGACCGCGCCCAGACCGGTGGATTTCTCGGTCGAAATTCCCTTGAACGCGTTGATGATGCCGGCGACCGTTCCGAACAGTCCCACGAAGGGGGCCGTGGAACCGATGGTTGCCAGACCGCTAACGCCGCGTTTCAGTTCGGCGTGAACAATGGCTTCGGCGCGTTCGAGCGCGCGCTTGGAAGCTTCGATCTCTTCGCCCGGAATCTCCGAGCTGATCTGATGCGCCTGGAATTCCTGCAGGCCGGCCACCACAACCTTAGCGAGGTGGCTCTTCTTGTAGCGATCTGCAATCTTCACGGCTTCATCGAGTTTGCCTTCGCGCAGCGCGCCGGCGACCGCCGGAGCAAATTGCCGCGACTGCTTGCGAGCGGCGTTATAGGCCATAACGCGGTCGATCATCACGCCGATAGAATAGGCGGACATGATGAAGAGGCCGATT
This sequence comes from uncultured Solibacteraceae bacterium, assembly GCA_963815475.1. Lineage (GTDB taxonomy): Bacteria > Acidobacteriota > Terriglobia > Bryobacterales > Bryobacteraceae > Sulfopaludibacter. The sequence continues at coordinate 1,452,709 of CAWFHD010000003.1, forward strand.
ACGACCGCTTTGGCGAGAGGACCCATTTGAGTCCAGAGGTGCACCGGGTCCCAGCCGACAGAGTCGTTCTGGAGCAAATAAAGCGACCATACATGCAATTGCACGAGCATTCTAGTTATCTCTCCTGCGAGTTGAAATTTAGTTTACTTAATACCGACGTCCGCTACCGTCCGCCGGGTTACTACTGGCTTAACGTAAAGTTCACGTCGATCGTTGTCGCGACCTCAACCGGCTCTCCATTCAGCAGAGTCGGTTTGTAGATCCAATTCTTCACGGCATCGAGCGCCGCCTGGATCAGCAGCGGATGGCCCTTCGCCACCGAAAGGTTGGCGATGTGGCCGTCTTTGCCGATGACCGCGTTTAGCGTGACCGTACCCGAAATGCGCGCCTGCTTGGCGAGCGGAGGATAAATCGGATGCGGCTGGCTGACCAACATAGCCTGTTGAACATTGCCGCCCACGCGGATACGCTGCGGGGTGACAGGCTTCTCTTCCACCTTCTTGGGCGGAGGCGGAGGCGGAGGAGCGGCCGAAGGCACCGATCCGATAATGCCGCCGAGCACGCCGCCCGGAGTTCCACCCGCTACGCCGCCGGGCACGCCGCCCACTACGCCGGCAACGCCGGAGGAGGGTGGCGGCAACTCTTCTTCCTTAATCTGGGCGATGTCTTTGGGGATGGCTTTCGGCGTCATCAATTTGCCGGCATCGAACTGACGAGGGATGACCTTAACAGGCTTCACAATCGCAGCCGGAGCAGGCGGGGGAGGAGGAGGAGGAGGAGGAGGAGGCGCTACCAACATGCTTGTTAACTGGGCAGTTGGCAGCACGTCGAAATACCACATCGGGAGAATCACCGCGACACCGATCAACAGCAACTGTGCCAAGGTCGAAATAATGACCGTCGAAAGGGTGTTGGTTTTTCCGGTCGCTACGAATGTCTGCTCAAACATATGCTTCCTTTCCCTTTTGACACCGGAGAGCGTGAAAAAGCTCCCGCGGCGTATCCCTACAAATCTTTCACTGCAAACTCACACTCCCGGCATGGCAAACTGCCGCCACACGGCGCCGCCTGGATCGACCGGAGCGGCCGCCCTGCGCGCCTTGGGGATGCCCCAGGCGCTGTGAAGTCCTTCGCGCGTTGTTGAGCCGCTGCCATCCAAGTCCTACTTCACTGCCTTCGCCGGGCTCTTGCGGGGCGAATCCACACGCGCGGTAGTCGTCGGCGCGGCCGGCGTCCTGCTGCCGCTGCGACGCGCATCCGCGTAATTGTGCCAGAACAGAACGATCGGGCTGGCGATGAATACCGACGAATACGTTCCTACGATAATTCCGCAAACCAGCGCGAAGGAGAAGCCGTGCAGCACCGGGCCGCCAAAAAGGAACAAAGCGATTACGGTGAGGAAGGTCAACCCCGAAGTCATCACCGTTCGGCTCAGCGTCTGGTTCACCGCCCGATTCATGACCTGTTCGAGAGGTTCGCGCCTCGATATCTTCAAATTCTCGCGGATACGATCGAAGATGACGATCGTGTCGTTCATCGAGTATCCGACGAGGGTCAACAGCGCCGCGATTACCGTCATCGAAATCTGCTCGTGGAAAATCGAGAAGAGTCCGATGGTTATCAGCGTATCGTGGAAGCACGCAATCACCGCGCCCAATCCGTAGATCCACTCAAAGCGGAAAGCAATGTACGCGAGCATACCCGCCAGCGCGTACAGCGTGGCCAGCACGGCCTTGGTGCGTAGTTCGGCGCCCACCTTTGGCCCCACCATTTCCACTTTGATGACGTGGTACGGGGACAGGTAAAACTCCTGTTGAAGAGCGTTCATAATACCAGGATTTATTCCCGGCACGGAAGACAATTGATTAAAATCCGTGATCAATCCCGAGTAGTTCGAGTTCACGTACGCGCGAATATCATGCGCCAGCTTTTGCAACTGCGGCTGGCTGATGGGAACACCGGCCGCGGCCAAGGGCCCTTGCAGGCGCTGCGCCAGCGCGTCCTCACCGGTATTGTTGAAATCGAGCTTGCCACTTCCCGGTTGACCGAACGTGGTGGCCAGAATGGTTTCCATCTGCTGACGGTTCACATTCAACTGGCGCTCTTCTTTGAGCTCGGTGCCGATGGCCACTTCGTTCTGCGCGCTGCCACCCTTGAAGTCCTGCACGCTCACATCACCCAAGTGAGACATGGCGGAGCGAATCTTCTCCAAAGGCGGCGCGCCCGCGAACTTTACGGTCATCAGGGCTCCGCCCTTGAAATCGATACCGTAGTCCAGTCCACCCTTGATTGCGATACTCGCAAACCCGGCTACCGTCAAAACCAGCGAGGCAATGATGAAAGGCCACTTCTTGCCTAGAAAATCGTAGTTCGTGCTCTTGAATAATTCCATCTAACGTTGCCGTGCCGGTGTATGCCTCTTATCGGTTTGACACCGGCCCTTTTCTGTTTGTTCCCAATCACGCAAAAAGCTTTGAGGCTCTTTAGCGTTTAAATGCTCAATGTCTCCATCCGCTTGCGGCCGGAAAGCTCGTACTCAAAAATCGTCTTGGAGACAAAAACCGCGGTGAAAACGTTAGCGATCAAGCCGATCGTCAATGTTACCGCAAATCCGCGCACCGGACCTTCGCCAAAGAGAAACAGGAAGGCGCAAGAAACCACTGTGGTTACGTGAGTATCCACGATGGTCCACCAGGCTTTGTTAAAGCCTGTTTCCACCGAAGCCACCACAGACTTGCCGCTGCGCAACTCTTCCCGGATGCGCTCGAAAATCAGCACATTGGAATCCACCGCCATACCGACTGTCAAAATCACGCCGGCGATACCGGGCAGTGTGAGCACCGCGTGCGTATAGGACACCGCGGCCAGAAGGATGATGGTATTGAGCAAAAGTGCTAGTACTGCGTTGATGCCACTGCGCCGGTAGTACACCAGCATCACGATGATTACCGCAGCCAGCCCGGCGATACCAGCCTGGAAACCTTCACGAATGGAGTCGGCGCCCAGAGAGGGGCCAACCGAATTCTCTTCCTGCGGCAGCAGACCCGCGGGCAGCGAACCGGAACGGAGGTATTTCGAAAGATCGTCGGCCTCCTCCTGGCTGCCCAGCCCGGTGATGCGGCCGGAATCTTCAATCTTCGATTGAATGGTGGCCACGCTGACCAGAGGCGTCGGCGAAGTCTGGCGATCGAGCGACACCGCCAGGCGGTTTCCGATATTGCTCTCGGTGTAGCGGCCGAAGCGCTTGCCGGCCTCGGGCGACAGGGTGAAATTGGTCTCCCACTTACGGAACTCGTCCTGGCTCGGGCGCGCATTGCGCATGTCGCGGCCGTTGATCACCGCCCCCTTGCTCACCAGGAACCATTGCTCGCCATCACCCGTGCCGCGAGGCTTGGAGCGCAGAAGCTGCGTGTTCAGCGGCAGAATTCCGCCGTGCTGCGCCAGCGCTGCTTCCTTGCTGGGGAACGGACCGTCCTTCACGTCGAGGATTTCCAGCACGGCGGCGGTGCCGATCAATTCCTTCACGCGCGCCGGATCGTCCACGCCCGGCAACTGCACCAGGACTTCGTAATCCGAAGTGGCGCCGTACTGCGTGACCGTCTTTTCCGCGAGGCCGAGGCTGTCGATGCGGTTGCCGATGGTGTCGATGCAGCGCGTGACGGTGTCGGTCTTGAGCGCGAGCAACTCGGAAGGCTTCAGCTTCATCGAGTAGTCGGTGGAGTTCAACGCCGTCAGGATGTACGTGGGATAACGCTCTGCCACAAGGCTGCGGAAGGCGCTCGATTGCGTGGCGGGCACACCCTTTATAGTGATCTGAACCTTGTCGGCATCGTCCACCGTTTTGACATCGGGGGTCGACATATCGGCCCAACTGATGTTCTGCTTCTTCAGATCGTCCTTCAGATGCTCAATGGTCTGATCGGCATCGGCCTTGACGGCATCCTGCACTTGCACCTGTTCCACCAGGTGGCTGCCGCCCTTGAGATCGAGTCCCAGGCGAATGTTGCTGCTGAAATTATTGATGAGCTCTGCTTTGGACTTGGGGATGCCAATGATGCCGACGATACAAATCAGGATCGTCGCAACGATGACTATGGTCCGCACCTTCAGATTCTTTTTCATGGGAGTTGGAGCCTGCTTAAATTAGGTTACTACTACTTCGACTTCTACTTTTTGCCCTCACTCGAGACCAGGCTCGAGACCGAGCTGCGCGAAACCTGGATTTTTACGTTGTCCGGTTTCACTCTTATCACCAGCGTTTCGTCGGCATCGATGGCTACGATCGTGCCCACAATTCCACCACTGGTGACCACTACATTACCATTCTGCAGGTTGGCCAGCATCTTCGCGGTTTGCTTACGCTGGCGCTGCATGGGAAGGAACAGGAGGAAATAAAAGATTCCGAAAATTAAGAGAATGGGCAGGAATCCCAGGAGGGAACTGGACGGCGCCGTTTGCAGAAACAGATTTAGAACCACATTTTGACCGTACGGTCAGATCACCCGGCTTCGACAGAAGCCGAACGGACGGACCTCAAGTATTCAGGAAATGATTTCGATATTATAGCCTGCCTGATCGAACGCATGATGTCAAGGTACCTTCGGATGTTGTGCCTGGTTGCCAGCATGGCGTACAAGATCTCACCGGAGAGGAACAGATGGCGAAGGTACGCTCGGGAATATCTGAGACAAGTATAGCAAGTACAGGCCGGGTCAATAGGCCGGGGGTCATCCTTATATTGCGCGTGTTTGATGATCACGCGCCGTTCGGAAGTAAACAGGTAGCCGTTTCGTGCGTTTCGTGACGGAAGCACGCAATCCATCATGTCGATGCCGCGGGCCACGTATTCAGGCAATTCGGCAGGCATGCCCACACCCATTGCATAGCGTGGCTTGTCGCGCGGCAAAATGGCTTCGGTGGCTTCCACCATTTCGAGACTGAGCGGCCGCGGCTCTCCCACCGAGAGGCCGCCGATGGCATAACCGTCGGCATCGAGATCGAGCAGCGCGGTGGCGCACTCGCGGCGCAGATCGGGGAACATGGAGCCCTGTACGATGGGAAACATCGCGTGCCTGGTAGGCGATTCCGCCATGCGCCGGCGGTAATGCTCATTCGCCTCATGCGCCCAGCGCACCGTACGATGCATGCTCTGGCGCGCGTACTCATGACTCACGGGATACTCGGGGCATTCGTCGAGCACCATCAGGATGTCGCTGCCGAAGGCGAGTTGGACGTCGACGGTGGATGTGGGAGTGAAGGTGTGCAGGTCGCCGTTAAGGTGCGATTGAAAGACTACGCCTTCGTCGGTAATTTTGCGGAGCCCCTTCAGGCTGAAGACCTGGAAGCCGCCCGAATCGGTAAGGATGGCATTGGGCCACGACATAAATTGGTGCAAACCGCCCAGGCCGCGGATCGATTCGTGCCCGGGCCGCAAATACAGATGATAGGTATTGGCCAGCAGGATCGAGACACCGAGGTCCTCCGCCAGATCGCGTTGCGTGAGGCCTTTCACGCTGGCTTGAGTTCCCACGGGCATGAAAACCGGCGTCTCGATGGTTCCGTGCGGTGTGTGTAGCAGACCGGCGCGGGCGCGCGTGTCGGGACACTCGGCGACTACTTCGAAGGAGATTTGGGGCAACTTCAATTGTAGCGGGCTTCGGCTTCAGAACCCGCGGCCGTTCTCCATAGCGAGTTTCGGAACCACTTTTCACCTCCTTCACGACCGCATTTCGCGGTCGCATATACGTTCCGTTAATGACAGACCAGAACAACGCAGTCACAGTCAAGTTCAGGCTGACGAGTTCGACGTGTTCCGGGTCTTGGCCCGCCATACAATGCGGCAGTTCTGGTTTCTGCTACTGTGGATCGAGGATACCCCACACTGTTGAAACTGCACCCCTGATCGGCACTGTGGCTGTTGAGTGTCTTTCCGTGTCGGCAGTTTGCGAGGACCACTTTTCGTCAGCCGCGGTAAACGCGGAGTTCCCGCAGGCCGGCTGCAGAAAATCCGCGCCGGCCGCCGATGGACCTCCTCCGAAAGCCCACCAGCACCCTGCTCACTTCGCCAGCGAACTCTCTCACGCAAGCGTATCGGCGCGCCGGCGCCTGGCGCAGGCACTTCGCCAGAATCGTGCCGAGCTCGCCCGCCAGCAGTTTCACCAAACGCTCGGGCGCACACGACCGGTCACTCGCCTGTTCCGCCGTGACCGTGGACTGCGGGAATCGGATGATCGCCATTCCCGCGGCGCGCTGCAATTCGACCAGCACGGAATTGGGATTGCCGAACGGCCACTCGCCCGACACCAATTCGCAGGCCAACACACCGAGCGAGAAGAGATCGCTCGCTATGCTCGGCGCCTGCCCGGCAAGCTGTTCCGGACTGGCGTAGCGCGGCGTGAAGATCCGCAGGCCGGAACCCGCAGCGATCGTGCGGTGGGGAGGCAGGCACCGGGACGTTCCGAAATCCAGCAGCTTCACCCTGCCTTGGGAATCCACCAGGATATTGGCCGGCTTCAGATCGAGATGCACGATGCGGCGGCCATGCGCAAAATCCACAATGTCGCATAGTTGTAACAGCAACCGAAGGCGCGCTTCCACGGTGAGGCGACGGCGGTCGCAGTATTGGTCGAGCGGTTCGCCTTCCACCAATTCCGTGACCAGGTAAGGATCCCCCGCTGAAGACACGCCACTGTGCAGCAAGCGTGGAATGTTCTCGTGTTCCAGACCGGCCAAAGCTTGTTCTTCGGCGTGGAAGAGGTGCAGGAAATCCGGAGCTGCGCTCGATGACGTCATCACTTTAATCGCTACGGGGTCACAAGACCGTCCGTCCGCCCGGCGTCCGCGATAGACGGTGCTGGTGGCGCCCTGGGCCAGGAAGGACGCTGCGACGAAGGGTCCGAATCGGCCCGCGAGCCACAGGGCGCGATCAATCGGAGGGCCGACCAATCGCGCCTCGTGGAGAAGTTCTTCCACCGGCTTCCTCCAAGCTGCGGGAGAACTCGCAGGAACCACGTTCCGGCTGGACTTGGTGGTCACTTAGAAGCGATTCTAGTCCGGCAAAGTGCGTAAAGAGCAGTAGCAAGGGGTCGTGCAACGGTTGCACGCCAGCGGCAAACGATTCAAGATACGGGAGTTCAGGATGGAAGCCAGGCCAGCGCCTAGTCCGCCAGACCCATTCTCTTTTTCAGGGCTTCGAAGCCTGAAGTGTGTTGCATGAAGCGGAAAACGGGGTTGATCGCCAGGTTCAGCGCCTGCCACTCGCGCAAGTCGGCGGACCGCTCCAGCCATTTGAGGGTGTTCGCCTGGTCGCCCATGCAGGCGTAGAACAGGGCGAACCACTGCGCCGGCACGCCCTGGTTCGGGAACTTTTCTTCGAAGGGACGGGCCAGCCGCAGGGCTTGGTCGTGCTGTCCGGCGCGGGCGCAGGCCATTGCCTCGCAAAGCTCCGCCGGAGAATACCGGCCCTTCATTTGTTGAAAGTAGGGCACGGCCTGTTCTGGGTGACCCTGCCCGATGAAAGCGAACCCGATCAGCACCTGAGGTGGCAGCATGCTTGGAGCCTGCACCAGCATCTTCTTCGACAGGTCAGCGGCCTCGGCATACCGGCCTTGCATAAACCAGATACCCGCGATGTTGTTGAGCGTCGTGCTCCCGAACGGGTCCAGATCCTGCGCTCGCTGCAGGTAGGTATTGGCCTCGGCGAAGCGGCCGTGGAACGTCAGGTAGTAAGCATAGAAGGTGTCGGCGCTGGGATTCGGCGGACCCGCAAGAGCCAGTCGCAGCTCCCGTTCCGCGGCCTGCCAATCCCAGTCGTATTGCATCGCCAGGGAGGCCAGTGAGGCATGCGGCCCAGGCAGGTCGGGCCCGAGTTCCTCGGCTTTCCGATAAGCCTGCTCGGCGGCTTTCCGCTCCGTGGCCGTCCGGGTGCTCACGGTGGCCCCGGACCGGTTGTATTCCACGCTGCCCAGCGCGTACCAGGCAGCGGCATAAGCCGGATCGATATCGATGGCGTGCTGAAAGTCGGCCTGCGCCCGCTGCAGCGAATCGCGAGTCATCTGTTGCAGCTCGTATCGACCCTTCAAGTAGGCTTCGTGCGCGCCCGCACTCGGAATGTGGCCGCCGCCGGAGGGCAGTCCCGCGGCCGCTTTGAGGCTTCCCGCGATGGCCTCCGCCAATTCGGTCTGGACGGCGAACAGGTCGGAGGTCTGGCGCACATACGTGTTCGACCAAAGATGGGAGCCGTCCGATACGCGCTCCAGGTGGGCGACAATGCGGACCCGGTCGCCCGAGCGCTCCACACTGCCTTCGAGCACGTTGGCGACATTTAATTCGCGCCCCAACGCGCGGATGTCGCCGGCTTTGCCGCGGATCTGGGCCGAACTCCTGGCCGCCACGCGCAGGGTCTTGTTGCGCGAGAGCAGGTCGGTGATTTCGTCGGTGAGCCCCTCCGCGAAATACTGGTTGGCGGGGTCGGCACTGAGGTTCCTCAGCGGCAGCACGGCCAGCGACGGCTCGAGATGCTGGGCCTGAAACACGCTGCGCATGTATCCGCTGCCGGCGAACAACCCGGCCGCACACACCACGAATGCCGTGATGTACCAGCCTGAGCGGCTTGATCGCGCGGTGGGAGCGGCGAGTTCTGAACTGACCGCCGGAATGTCGACCGCCACCGGCATCGGGACAGCTTCCGGCAGACGCGAGAACACCGGCACATAGCCGCCCACCGGTAGTTCGATGCGCACCGCGGCCTGTGCGCCATCACTTTCGTAATAACGAGCCAGGCGTTTTCGCAGACGCGCCGCCTCTTGCCGGACGATGCCGTCCAGCCGCGGATCCCAGGATGCCGGACGGCCAAAAACCTCCACCCCCAGGACGCTCTCTTTCAGACGATGAGTCTCGCCGGCAAGGGTGGTTTCCACCAGGTGGCGTAGGAATCGGGCCGGACGCTCGACTCTCACGAAAGCCTGGCTGGCAAGCACGCCATCCAGCGCGGCCAGTATTTCGGGCGGAGTAACCCTTGGGATGAAATCCTTTCCGGTTGGCAGCTGAGGGAGCACTGGCGGTCTTCAGTTTATCAGCTCGCGAAAAAGGGTAATTCGGTACCGTACTATACCTGGCGGCCGCCCGCGCCCATTTCTGGATTACAATACCGGCGTGCTGCGTCGGGAGTTTCTGTTGGCGGCGGGTTCGGCTTGTGCCTTGGCCCAGGAGGGCAACATGCCCATCATCGACACCCATATCCACCTCTTCGACACCTCGCGGCAGGGCGGTATTCCCTGGCCGGCCAAGGACAACGCGGTATTGTACGGCCGGCGCTGCCCGCTCGTTATCGCGGGATCGCGGCGCCTCTGGGAATTCGCGGCGCCATCGAAGTGGAGTGCAGCCCCACGCTGGAAGACAACCAGTGGGTGCTCGACGTGGCGGCGCGTGACGACATCGTCGTAGGTACGATCGGCGATTTGGAGCCGGGCAGTCCCCAGTTCGCGACGCAACTGGAGCGCTTCCACCGCAATCCGCTGTTCCGCGGCATCCGCTACGGCAATCTCTGGGATCGCGACCTGGGCCGCGAAGTCGGGAAGCCCGAGTTCGTGGCTGGCTTGAAAATGCTCGCCGAGGCCGGCCTGGTGTTGGACACCGCCAATCCCGATCCGGCACTGATCGACGCGGTGCTGCGCGTCACCGACCGTGTGCCTAACCTGCGCGTCGTGATGGATCACCTGCCGCAAATGACCGCACGCTCGAACGTCGCGGAGTTGGCCAAAAGGCCGCAGGTATTTGTGAAGCTCTCGCAGGTGCTGCGGCGCGTAGAGGGACGCGTTCCGTCAGACCTCGCCTTCTACCGCGCGCATCTCGACGAGATCTTCGGGCTGTTCGGCGAGGATCGCGTCATGTATGGCAGCGATTGGCCGAATAGCGACCAGTGGGCGCCCTACGCGACTGTACTGACCCTGGTACAAGAGTATTTCGCCGCCAAACCCCGCCCAGTGGCCGAGAAGTATTTCTGGAAGAACTCACTTGCCGTGTATCGCTGGACAGCCCGAACTGCGGCACAACGGCTAGTCTGAAGCTTTGCGCCTCCTCTTGCAGTGATACTCCGGTGGCTGGCAATGGCCGCAGCTACTCCATTAAACTGTCAGTGTCGGGTGCTGGTTACAGAAGGGTTGTTGATTGTACTTAGATCCTGGTAGGTGGGAGTGTATACTGCAAGCGAGCGCTCGATGCTCGATCAAACGTCGGAACTGATTGCGAAAATCGCAACCGCCTTATCCGGTGAGGTTGGCGCGCCGGTTCTTCGAGTCACTGGCACGGCATCTGGCCGAAGCACTAGGCGCGGATTACGCGCTGGTGGGCGAGCGCATCCCCGGCAACGCAGGTCGCGTCAGAACTCTGGCGGCCTTTGCCAACGGCCGTATTGCCCCGGAACTGGAATACGATCTGGCGGGGACTCCCTGCGAAAACCTGCTCCAGAAAAGCCTCTGCGTCTACCCGGCGCAGATTTCACACCTGTTTCCACGCGACCTGATGCTCTCCGAAATGGGCGCGGAAGCGTATGCCGGAACCCCGCTGCTGGCATCGGATGGCGCTGTGCTCGGACTGATCGCGGTGCTCTACCGCAAGCCCCTGGCCGATTGCGAGTTGGTGCAGGCGGTGCTCAAAATCTTCGCCGGACGCGCTGCCGCGGAAGTGGAGCGCAAGCAGGCCGAAGAGGCGCTGCGGGAAAGCGAGCGTCGCTACCAGGAATTCATTCTGCGTAGCGCCGAAGGTGTGTGGCGCCTGGAGTGCGATCCACCCATTCCGCTTTCACTTCCATCCGATGAGGTGCTCCACCGCTACCTGCATCAGGCCCGATTCGCGGAGTTGAACGACGAGGCGGCGCGTTTGGCCGGGCTCGACTCGGCGCAGGATTTGTTAGGCAAACGCTTGATCGACTGGGAGGGCGTCACGCCCAGGTTGGAGTTGATGCGCCAGCAGGTGCGCGACGGTTTTCCCGCCCGCCGTTTTCACTTTCAACTCACCGAGCCCCAGGGCCGGGTGCGGTGGTTCGACCGCAAGGAGGTGCCGATCGTCGAGAACGGCGAGTTGCTGCGATTGTGGGGCGCCACTCGCGACATGACAGATCAGCAATTGGCGCAGAAGGAACTGCAGGAAAGCGGAGATCGCTACCGCACTCTGCTCGAAGCGGCCGGCGATGCCATCTTCGTCCTCAGCGACGAAGTGGTTGACTGCAACTCACACGGCCTCGCCATGTTCGGCGGCACGCGTGAGCAGTTGATGGGGCAGACTTCGTGGAGTCTCTCTCCGGAATTTCAGCCGGATGGCAGGAATTCCCGCGAGAAGTGCGCCGAAAAAGTGGCGCTTGTGGCGCAGGGCCAAACGGTAACCTTTGAATGGCGCCATCGCCGGCTGGATGGCGAGTGCTTCGATGCCGATGTCACGCTGAGCCCCGTGACCATCGGCGGCGTGCCCCATCGTATGGCGCTGATAGAAGACATCACCGGCCGTAAGAAAGCCGAGGCCCAGCTGCGCGATTTCAAGGCGAACCTGGAGCGCCTGGTGGCAGACCGCACCGCCCAACTGGAAGCGGCTAACCAAGAGATGGAAGCCTTCTCCTATTCGGTTTCGCATCATTTACGCGCCGCCATCCACAGCATCAGCGTCTCCAGCCAGACGGTGCTGGACGGTTATGGCGGCGCACTCGACGCGACCGGCAGGCAGTGGCTGGAGCACATCAACGCCGATTCGCAGGAGTTGGAAAAGCTCACCCTGGCGCTGCTCGAGCTATCGCAGGTGTCACGCGCCAGTCTTCATCGCAGCAATGTGGATCTCAGCAGCCTGGCGCGCGCCACGGCGCAGCGCCTGTCGCAATCGCATCGCGAACGCCATGCCGAGTTCCGCATTGCGGATGGCTTGAGCGTCCAGGGCGACCCGGTGCTGCTGCGCGTGGTAATCGAAAACCTGGTAGGCAACGCCTGGAAATTTACCAGGACACGGCCCGTGGCGGAAATCGAGATCGGCGCTCGGGACGGCACGTTTTTTGTGCGCGACAATGGCGTCGGCTTCGATATGAAATATGCCGACAAGCTGTTCCGCGCGTTCCAGCGGCTGCATCGCAGCGAAGAGTTCGAAGGCACGGGAATCGGCCTCGCCACCGTGCGCCGTGTGATTCACCGGCACGGAGGGCGGGTATGGGCTGAAGGCGCGGTGGACAAAGGAGATGGTATGAATGAGTGAGCTCGGGCGGGATAAGCTTCGGAAGAGGGCAACCTCTTTCGGAGTAGACAGGTCACAGGCTGGATTATTTTTTGAGGCGTTTGACCTCGTAAAGGAGATTGGTCAGACCTGTGACCGGAGCGCCACCGTAAGGCCGGGATACCGGACCTTGAATAGGAGAATGGTGACCGCCGCAGAGCCCGTCTACTCCACCTGCAGTGCACGACAGGAGGAGTATGGAAACGCAACGACACATCGGAATCGACCTGCACCGCAACCAGTTCACGTGTTGCGTGCGATTAGACAATGGACGGAATTATTTGAGCGAATGGAAACTGGAGGATCTGCCGCGGTTCGTGAAGAAGTTACGGCCAGACGATGAGATCGCTGTGGAGGTAACCGGGAACACGCGGTTATTCCGTGATGCGGTGGCGCCACACGTGGCGCGGGTAGTGGCTGTGGATCCAAACCAGTTTAAAGTGATCAGCCACTCGGTGAAGAAGACGGACGCCAACGACGCGCGGAACCTGGCGCTGTACCTGGAGAAGGATCTGCTGCCGGAGGTGAGGATGAAGGAGAAGACCCAAGCGCAATTGGCGAGTTTGACGCAGACGCGGGACACGCTGGTGAAGCTGCGGACATCGCTGAAGTGCAAGGTCAACAACATCCTTTCGGCGCACGGCATCAACCTGGAGAAGGAAGCGTTATCCAGCGAGAAGAAGCTGCGCGAAATCCTGGCGATGAAATTCGACCCGATGGTGGGGATTGAACTGGAGGTCATCGTCGAGGAGATCCGCAGCCTGAACCAGAAGGTCGCCAGGCTGGAGAAGACAATCGCCGGCGAGGGCAGCAAATTGAAAGGGTACAGGAATGTGACCAGCATCAAGGGGATCGGGCCGCTGAGTGGGAGCATTCTGCTGAGTGTGATCGGCGACATCGACGACTTCGACGATGAAGGCAAGCTGGCGGCATACTTTGGGATCGTGCCGCGGATATCCAACTCCAACGAAACGGAGCGGACGGGACGAATCACCAAACGGGGCAGCAAGCTGGGGCGTACCACTTTGGTCCAGTGCGCGCTGATCGCGCAGCGGTACAGCCCGTACCTGAAGCGGTACTACGAAAAGATCAAGACGCGGCGTGGGACGGGGAAAGCGATCATCGCCTTGGCACGGAAACTACTCGGAATCATCTATCGAACGCTGAAGAACAAGTGGGTATTTGAGGATTTTCCCAACTTCGTGCTGGCGGAGGCGGCCTGATGCGGAGCACGGTAATCTTTATGCCGCGCCAAAAGCGCGCGGTAAGGAAGGCGGGGCGCTGCCCCGCACCCTGCCAGGGGGGCACCCCCTGGACCCCCGGCCCGCTTTCCCTTCTGCCTTATGTTCCAGAACGGTCCTCGCCGTCCAGGGTTCGCTCCGGAAAATCTTTTCAAAACCGGAACAGATTTTCCTCCGCCGCGCACAAATCGCGCGCCCTGGACGGCTCCGGGCCGTTCCGAAGATTCACTGAGATAAGGGAAAGCGGGCAAATGCAAAGCTCGCGGCCGGGGCCTGCCTCCCGATGGTCGGCCCCGGGCTGCATCCCAACTTTGGAGTAGACAAACCATCATAGGAGCGCGCGGTAAGGAAGGCGGGGCGCTGCCCCGCACCCTGCCAGGGGGGCACCCCCTGGACCCCCGGCCCGCTTTCCCTTCTGCCTTATGTTCCAGAACGGTCCTCGCCGTCCAGGGTTCGCTCCGGAAAATCTTTTCAAAACCGGAACAGATTTTCCTCCGCCGCGCACAAATCGCGCGCCCTGGACGGCTCCGGGCCGTTCCGAAGATTCACTGAGATAAGGGAAAGCGGGCAAATGCAAAGCTCACGGCCGGGGCCTGCCTCCCGATGGTCGGCCCCGGGCTGCATCCCAACTTTGGAGTAGACAAACCATCATAGGAGACAAACCATCATAGGAGCGCGCGGTAAGGAAGGCGGGGCGCTGCCCCGCACCCTGCCAGGGGGGCACCCCCTGGACCCCCGGCCCGCTTTCCCTTCTGCCTTATGTTCCAGAACGGTCCTCGCCGTCCAGGGTTCGCTCCGGAAAATCTTTTCAAAACCGGAACAGATTTTCCTCCGCCGCGCACAAATCGCGCGCCCTGGACGGCTCCGGGCCGTTCCGAAGATTCACTGAGATAAGGGAAAGCGGGCAAATGCAAAGCTCGCGGCCGGGGCCTGCCTCCCGATGGTCGGCCCCGGGCTGCATCCCAACTTTGGAGTAGACAAACCATCATAGGAGCTACCATGATGTTCACCCTGCGGGGTTCGAGCTAGAGCCTTTTCTATGCCGCTTGAAACAGCCGGTCTGATCGCCAGAATTGCCACCACCCTCAACATCCCCGCTGGGCCGCAATTCTTCGAGCTGCTCACCCAACAGCTAGGCTCGACGATGGGCGCCGACCGTGTGGTGTTACTGGAACGTATGCCGGACGGCCGCGACCGTGTGCTCGCCAGCAAAGGACCGGCGCATAGCCTGGAAGGCCTGCTGCAACTGCCGTTGGTGGCATCGGACGGGCGAACCCTGGGAGCTATCGGCCTCTCGTCCAGCCAGCCGCTGGCGGGCGACCAGACCTGCGAAGACGCGCTCAAAATCTTCGCGGCCCGCGCGGCCGCCGAATTGGAGCGGCAGCAGGCCGAGGACGCGCTGCGTGCCAGCGAGCACCGCTATCGCGAATTCATTGCCCATAGTATGGAGGGCGTGTGGCGCATCGAATTCGAGCCGCCCATTCCGCTGGAGCTGAGCGAAGACGAAATCATCGAACGCGCCCTCCGCGACGGAATCCTGGTGGAATTCAACGATGCCTTCGTTCGCATCAACGGCTTCACCAGTGCGGAGCAGTTGCAGGGCGCGCATATCGGCGATCTGCCGGATATGCGGACTCGCATCGGAGGCCTGCGCGATCAGTTTCACCTGCCCGTTCACACCGCCACCACCTCGCAGGTGCTCACCCGCACTAACGCGGGAGAGAGCATCTATTTCGAACGAACTGTGATTCCGATCGTGGAACGGCGCAGGCTGGTTCGAGCCTGGGGTATCACGCGCGATATCACCAAAGCCAAACTCGCCGAGGACGGCGCCCGCGAAGCCGAAGAGCGCTATCACGGGTTGTTCGAAGCGGCAGGCGAAGCCATCCTGGTGAGCCGCGGCAGCGTGGTGGACTGCAATTCTCGCGCGCAGCATCTCTTCGGCGCCACCCGCGAGCAGATTCTGAACAGGCAGCCCTGGGAATTTTCGCCGGAGTTCCAGCCCGATGGCAGCAGCTCGCGCGAGTCCATTCAGCGCAGGACCGAATTGGCGCTGCAAGGCATTCCGTCGGCATTCGACTGGCAGTATCGCCGCCTGGACGGCACGCTCTTCGACGGCCACGTGACCCTCAGCCCGGTGATGATTGCAGGCGTGCCGCATCGCGTGGCGCTGATTCGCGACATCACCGAGCGCAAGCAGGCGGAACGGCAGATTCAGGAGTTGAATCTTGAATTGGAACGTCTGGTGGCGCAACGCACGGCACAACTGGAAGGCGCCAACCGCGAGTTGGAAGCCTTCTCTTATTCGGTGTCGCATGATGTGCGAGCTGCCATCCGGGGCATCTACACCTGCAGCAAAATCGTGCTGGACGACTACGGCAGCCGGCTCAACGGCAAGGGCCGCGGCTGGCTCGACACCATCTGCGAAAACAGCCAGCAGCTCGACCAGGTGACCAAGCAACTGCTGGAACTATCACGCTTGGCCCGCGCCCGCCTTGACCCCGAGGAGGTGGACTTCAGCGCCATCGCCAGCTCGGTGGCGCGGCGCTTGTCGGAGGCCCAGCCCGAGCGCCAGGCGCAATTCCGCATCGCCGAGGGAATTCTGGCGTATGCCGATGAAGCGCTGCTGCGCGTGGTTCTGGAGCACCTCATCGGCAACGCCTGGAAATTTACCAGGACCCGCCAGGTGGCCGAGATCGAAGTGGGCCAGGCGCCAGGCGACGCAGTTTACTTTGTGCGCGACAACGGCGTGGGCTTCGATTCCAGCAAGGCCGGCCAACTGTTCAATGCGTTCGAACGCCTCCACTCGCCCGACGAGTTCGAAGGCACGGGCATCGGCCTCGCCACCGTGCGGCGGCTGATTCATCGCCATGGAGGCCGCGTGTGGGCCGAAGGCGCCGCAGGACAGGGCGCCGCCATATTCTTCACACTCCCGAGGTTGACCGATGGGTGAGCTGCGGGCGTTGATCATCGAAGACTCGCGGCGCGATTTCGACCTCATCGTGCGCGAGTTGCGCCAAGCCGGTTACCGGCCCGACGTGAAGCGCGTGGAGACGGAAGCCGAGATGACGGCGGCACTCCAGTCGGAGCGCTGGGACGTCATCATCTCCGACCATTCCCTGCCTGAGTTTGACGCATCGCACGCCTTGCAGGTGCTACAGAAAAGCGGCCTCGACCTGCCGTTCATTATTCTCTCCGGCATGATCGGCGAAGAGCGCGCGGTCGACCTGATGAAGGCCGGTGCGTCCGATTACGTATCCAAACAAAACCTGGCGCGCATGATTCCCGTGCTGGAACGCGAACTGCGCGACGCCGCCGGCAGGCGCGAGCGGCAGCGCGTGGAATCGGAACTGGCCGCCATGAACCTGGAACGCGAGCGCATGCTCAACCAGCGCTCCACCCTGCTCGACCTGAACAATGCCGTAATCGCCAATCTCGACCGGCCTTCGCTGTTTGCCGCCCTCTTCCGCGCCATGCGGCGAACACTTCCCTGCAACCGTCTGCTGCTCACGCTGCGCGACCGCGAAACAGGCGAAGTGCGCACGGTCGCCCTGAAAGACGACTCGCTCGAGCAGGGCGGCGGCGAAGATGCCGGCGAGGAAGTCTCTTTCCACCTGGAGCCGGGAAACCGAGTCCTCGAAAACGGGCGCCCGCTGTTGCGCAGGGATTTGACCGAGGGCGTTCAGTTCGCCGGAGAAGAGGTGATGCTGGCGCAGGGCATACGTTCTTACCTCTCGGCTCCACTGCAGACTTTCGGACCGCCCTTCGGAGTCTTGACCATCGCCAGCGAAGCCCCCGGTTACCTCACCGATGACGATACCGTGTTCTTTGGCCAGATGTGCCGTCAGGTGGCGCTGGCCATTGAGAACATGCTCTCGTACGAGCAGATCGCGCGCTTGAAATCGCGCCTGGAGCGCGAGAACGCATACCTGATCGAAGAGATTCACGCCGAGCACAACTTTGAGGAGATGGTGGGTAGCAGCCCCGCGTTCCTGGCGCTGATCGACCGCATTCAGAGAGTGGCGCCCACCGACGCCACCGTTTTGATTTCGGGCGAATCCGGAACCGGCAAGGAGCTGGTGGCTCGCGCGCTGCATTCGCGCAGCGCACGCCGGGACAAGCCGCTAGTGAAGATCAACTGCGCGGCCATTTCGGCGGGGCTGGTGGAAAGCGAACTGTTCGGCCACGTCAAAGGCGCCTTCACCGGCGCGTCTGACCGCCGCGTGGGTCGGTTCGAATTCGCCGATGGCGGCACGCTCTTTCTCGACGAAGTGGGTGAACTGCCGCTTGAGACGCAGGTGAAGTTGCTGCGCGTGCTGCAGGAGCATGAGTTTGAACCGGTGGGCAGCAATCGCACCGTGCGCGTGAACGTCCGCGTGATCGCGGCCACCAATCGCCGCCTGGAAGAGGCCGTGCACACCGGCACGTTTCGCAACGATTTGTACTTCCGGCTCAACGTGGTGCCCATCGAATTGCCGCCGCTGCGCGACCGGCGCGAAGACATCCCAGACCTGGTGTCCTTCATTCTGGCCAACTGTAATCGCCAATTCGGGCGCAAAGTAGAATCGGTGGCTGAAGAGAGCATGGCACGGCTGATGGACTATACCTGGCCGGGCAATGTGCGGGAACTCCAGAATGTGATCGCCCGCGCCGTGGTGCTTTCCAGCGGACCCGTGCTCCGCCTGGGTGAAGATCTGACGCCGCCGGGCGCCGCCATCGCGTCCGCGGTGCAGATAAAAGCCGAAGTAATTTCGCCAGAGACGCCCCCGAAGAGCAAAGCTGCCGGACGCATGAAGCTGGAGGAAGTGGAGCGGCTGCACATCATCTCCATCCTCGAACAAACGCACTGGGTGGTGGAGGGACCGAGAGGCGCGGCGCACATCCTCGACTTGCACCCCAACACGCTGCGCAGCCGCATGAAGCGCTTGAGCATAATTCGTCCCCACAGCATTTCGTAGCTCACTCGTAAGTCGCTCCCTTCCACGAAATATCGTGGCCCACACTTCATTGCCCTGTAAGAGCACTCACTCATTCCAGGCAACTTAGGTGCAATATTCGATTTGGTCGCGGCCGTGCATTGATTGGCTTACAAGGGTTTTCAAGAATGCTGATGTCTTTGCGGTTGACGGAACGAAAAAAATGGTGGGCGCGCACGATCGTGGTGGCGGATGACGATGACGCAGTTCGGTTTTCCATTATGAAATTGTTGTGGGCTTACGGGCATATGCCCGTGGAAGCCGCCAACGGACGGCAGGCAATTGACCGCATTCGCCAAGGTGGCGTGGATCTTTTGATTACCGACCTGGTGATGCCGGAAGTCGAGGGCATTCAGACCATTCGGGAGCTGCGCATGAGCCACCCGCAACTTCCCATCGTGGCGATGTCGGGCTCGGTCCACGGCAGCTATCTGAAGACCGCACGATTGTTAGGTGCCAATCGAACCATAATCAAGCCCATCGACGCGCAGGAGCTCTTGGCTACCGTGGGCGAGATCTTACCAGGCAAGCTCTCGGGACTAAGGTCGCTCCGGTAACACCGAATTCAACTCCCGCCGGGAAATCTTGAGCTTCCAACTGCGCATAGCAACTGGCCCGATCACTTTTTGGCGAAAGCTCGCCGCATGTGTCCGATACGAACGAGCAGGGACTGATTTCCGCTCATGTTCGTAATCATTGGAATACTTGTAGTGATCGGCGCCATCATCGGTGGCTATCAGATGGAGCATGGGAAACTGCTGGTCCTGTTCCAGCCGGCGGAACTGCTGATCATCGCCGGCGCCGCACTCGGGACTATCCTGATTTCCAACCCCGTTCCCACCCTCAAGCGGATGGCCAGCGGCCTGGCCGGAATCTTCGGCAGCGATCCACGCAACAAGGCCTTCTATTTGGAAAACCTGAAGATGCTATTTGAGTTGTTCGGCGCCGCGCGCAAAAACGGCGTGGCCAAACTGGAAGCCGACGTGGACGAGCCGGGCAAGAGCTCCGTCTTCACCAAATATCCGAAATTCCTTAAGAATCACCACGCCGTCGACTTCGTTTGCGACACCCTGCGCATGTTCATCAGCGGCGGAGTGGATCCCTTCGAGTTGGACCAGATGATGGAACTCGACATGGAAGTGCATCACGCCGAGGTTAACGAGCCGGTAGCGGCACTGAGCACCACGGCCGATTCGCTCCCCGGCTTGGGAATCGTGGCTGCGGTCTTAGGCGTGGTGATCACCATGGGAGCCTTGGGCGGCCCTCCGGAAGAAATCGGCCACAAGGTTGCGGCAGCCCTGGTGGGCACCTTTCTGGGCATCCTGCTCTGCTACGGATTTCTAGGTCCGATGGCAGCGCGCATGGCGCGTGCCAACGAGTCGGAAGCGCGCTTCTATCATGTGATCCGCATGGGAGTGCTGGCTTTCATGCGCGGATCTGCCCCGATTATGGCAGTCGAGTTCGCGCGCCGCGCCGTGCCATCGGGCGTCCGTCCCTCCTTCAAGGACCTGGAGACCACCTGCCGCGGAGGCTCCGCCACCAGCGCCCCCGCCGCAGCAGCGTAGTGGAAGCCGGTGGCCGCGACACCCGGCTGGCAGGTTGCGTCTCTATCAAAACCGGCGCCAAAGCCCGCCTTGGCGAGTGCGGCGAGTAAGTCCGAGCCCGTAACTCAAGGCGTCCGGCTCATGCTGCAATCGTGATGCGCTGAATGCCGACGAACTCCAGTGCTTGCTCTGGCGCACCCGCCACTTCAAGACACAATTCGACGGCCTCGCGAATGCGCTCAGTGACCTCGTCCAAAGATCTGGCCTGCGAATGGCATCCGGGGAGCTGCGGAACAGAGTCCCACGACGGCTAGTGTATTGCGTCAATAATCCCGATGATCATTAGTGGGGCGGACTTCAGTCTGCGGAGGGCTTGAGCCCTCCCATCGGCGAAAAGCGTGAACGCTGTGACAGGCCGACTGAAGTCCGCCGTAGGCTGAAGCATGCCCCACAGTGAAGTTCGAGTTGATGCGGATCATCGTTTTTCTGCATGGCGCATGACGACTAGTTGCGGGCCAATGCTGCTTCTACCACAACACCCGCCGCAGTCGCGAGTCGAAATACATCCGATACCGCTCCAACTCCGCAAATGTGTAAAACGGTCGGAACGCGTTTCGCTGTTGCGCCACCGGCTCGTTGTCGATCTGGAAGATCGACGCGCTGCTCGCCACCGGCTTCATTAGCCTGTCCAGTTCGTCGTCGTTTGCCGGAATGTCCGACAACCACTTGTGCGGGTCCTCCTGCCCGTACACCACCGGCCCGCGCATGATCGCAATCCGGTTCGGATGCTGCTCGTCGATCGGCATGCGCCGGAAGTGAAGCGGGATCGTGATCGCCACAGTGTCACCCGATTTCCATTCGCGCTCGACCGTCGCCCACTGGCCCGGACGAATCTCCACCGTCTCCGCCTGGCCGTTGACCTTGACGCTCATGCCCTTCGACCAGCCCGGCACTCGCAATTTCAAGGCGAAGGACGCCGGCCGGTCCATTATCAGGCTCAGTGTGCTGCTGTCGGCCTCGGGAAACCCAGTTGTCTGCACCACCTTCACCGCGCCCGACGGTCCCTTCCACTCCACTTCCGACGGCAAATACAGGTTCACGAACAGCGACTTCGGATCGCGGAAATAGATGAGGTTCGAGTACTCCGTAATGTTCTGGAAGTACGTGCCCGAGCAGCACGTGTACGCGTTGCGCGAGTAGTATTTCAGGCTTGAACCCAGGTGATAATCCATGTAGTACATGTGCGTTCCGCGGTCTTTGATCTGCAGTGCCGCGCCCACCCCGTTGTACAGAAGCCGCTCGATCCAGTCGCCGTACCGCGCTTCGCCCGTGTACATCATGAGGTACTTCGACACTTTGAACGCCGCCCACGAATCGCACGGGCACTCGAAGCTGGCCGAATAAATCTCCAGCGAATCGCCCAGCGCCCCGTCGCTATAAACAAAACGCTCGTCCGGACCGTAGCCGCCGGTTGCATAAGTCTGGCGCCGCTGCATCCAGTCGTAGAAATTTTTCAGGATGGTCAGATATTTCGCGTCGCCTGTCACGTCGTACGCCAACGCTGCGCTGGCGAGGCTGTTGCAGTGGCTGTACGCGTGTACGCCCTGGGCGTCTTTGGGGTCGCGCCGTTGCGGCGAACTTGTCCCAATAGGCTGGATACAGCCAGACGTCCGCAAACTCCTTGTACATCGAATTGCCCGTGAGTTGGTAAGTCCGATACAGGTTCTCGCCCATCGTGTACCATTCGCCAGGACGGCCCGAGTGCAACTCCCACGGCTGTCGGTTGGCCGGCACGCGGTCACGATTGAAGTTCGCCGACGCCGCCTCCGTGATCCTGTCGCATAGCGCCAGCGCGTCGGGATGCCCGGCATAAGAGTGCATGTCCGCCAAACCGCCCACCAGCTTTTCGTACGCATAGTGGCCCAGCCCGGCCGTTGCGCCTCCTGCCGCCGCGCGTCCGCCGCCGCGCGCCGCGCCGCGCGACATCCCCGGCCAGCACTTGGCGTACTCGCTCACAAGCGTATTGGCCTTCTCCAGCAGTTCCTTGTCGCCGTAGGCCCGCTGCATTCGCGCCATCGACTGCAGCCACTGTCCGAATACAGTGTTCGAGTTCGGACTACACCAGCCGCCCAGCGCGCGCCCCGGTGCGTCGGAAGTTCCGGCCGCCACGCGATACCCATGCAGGATGTCGTCGTTCGACACTCCGAGGTAGTAATCCCGGCCCGCCGTTGCCTGCCGCTGCCAGAAACTCGGGCGCAGGCTCACGCCATTGTAGTCAAACGGCTCGATCACCACTTTTTTGTAAGGAGTCGTTTTCGCCGGTGTCTCCGCCGCCACGCTCTGTGCCGAAAGCACGCCCTGCACCACAGGCGCGAGTGCGCCTACCGTTCCCAGGAATTCGCGCCTGCCCAATTTCTCATCCATTTTGGCCACCTCCCTGTCCCGCCCGCGCGGGTCGGGCTCCGGCAGCGGCCGGCTCCGGCGGCGAGCGCCCTCAGCCTATCACACCGGCACAGGTCGCGCTGCCAGCAGTTCTTTGCGATGACAAGAGTCCTTCAGTTTCGTTTTCGGATTTCAAAGACAGTCAGATGTGCTTATTCCTGGAAGAAGTGGCATGCGCCTTGCCCTCGAAGCATCACCGCCGCACTCGACGCCGCCAATGCTGACGTTTGGGGAGGGATCGGATTTACGGCGCCGATGGGGTAGGCTTACCGGGCGCGCCTGCCGCAGGCTGAGCCTCAGCCTTGGCCGGTGCATCCACTCCCGGGGTGTTCTGGTTGTAAATCAGTAGCGAAATGCGCCGGTTGGAAGCGTCCTCGGGTTTGTTCGGAAGCCGGGGTTGCTGATCGGCGAACCCTCGCACCTGAAAAACCTGGCCGTCGCGCAGGCCCTCCGCCTGCATGAACTGACGAGCCTGGTTGGCACGGTCGCAGGACAGTTCCCAGTTACTGTAGCTGGCCGCGCTAATGTACTTCTTATTGTCCGTATGCCCCTCAATCATCATCCGGTTAGGCAGTTTTCCGAGCTCTCCCGCAAGGCGCTGCAACAGGACAAAGCCACGTTCCGTGGGTTTTGGGCTGCCGCTTTCGAAGAACATGCCTTTTTCGGTCTCCATCAACTCGATGCGCAGCCCTTCGGGGGTCACTGTAATCGAGATCTGATTCTTCATGTCGTCGAAGTGGGGCATCGACTTGAGGGCTTTCTCCAGCTCTTCCTTCAGCTTCGGCATGTCATCCTTGCCCACTGGGACAGTCTTGTCTGTGCCCGCCTTATCGGTGCCGGCCAGCTTACCCGTGCCGGCCGGATCCTTGAAATAGCCGGCCACGGCTTCCTGCACCTTGGCGTTGGAGTTCATCAGCCACAATACGATGAACAACGCCATCATGGCCGTCACAAAATCGGCATAGGCCACTTTCCAGGCTCCGCCATGGTGGCCATGGCCCACAACTTTCTTCCTGATAATAATCGGCCTGGCTTTGTCGTCGGGCATGAGTGGACCTACAGCTTACGTTTCAGCTTGCTTATCGGACACTCGTCGGCCGCTGTCGGAAAATTGCTAATCGACGAGATTTCGGCGCTCAATTTTCCCCGAAAAGTCTGGAACAGTGACCGATATGAGACTATTGCAGGGGTAGTCCGTTTGGCCCACCATGTGCTTTGATGGTGGGAGTCCAGGCGGCGCAGGCCCCCGAGGTCCATACGCTATGCGAATTGTCGATACAAATCAAACCGGTGGCAGCTCACCGGCACAAACCAGTCGTACCGGTGCAACACGGCCGGTCGATTCCACCGGTTCCAAAAGCTCGGGCAGCGGAAAAGTCTCTCAGTCGGGCGATAGCGTCCAGCTTTCGGGGTTTTCCGGCAAGGTGTCGCAAAGCCTCCAGACTGACGCTTCGGCGCGCGCGCAAAAAGTAGCCCAGATCGCGTCTGCCGTGAAATCAGGCACTTACAAGGTGGATGCCAAGGCCGTGAGCCGCGCCATCGTGGACCATGCCATAACCGGCGGAGCAGATAAAGATGGAGACGGCAAGTAGCTTTGCGGCTTCCGAGTCCCCGGCGGAATGGATCGCCGAGGCCAGCCGCTCGCTTGGGCAAGTGGAGCGAATGCTCCTCGATCCCACGGCGCGCGATATCGAATTCTGCCGTTCGGCACTTCACCAGGCCACACAGCGCTTGGACTCGCTGCGCACCGCCTTGGCCGGATCTGACGCCAGCCAGCGCAGTCCTCTCATGCTGAAATCGGCGGCTCATTTGTGCACGCAGGTCTCCTCCATCGCGATTCTGCTGGATCGCGCGGCCGCATTCCACGCCGGCATGCTGCAATCCATGATGCAGGCGGCGCGTCCGGAACACACTCCCGGTCCGTTGCGAGAAACGGCCCCGCGCGTGCACTTGGACGCGTAAATGTCCAACCTGTTTTCCTCCATCAGTAGCGCGGGGAATGCCTTGGCAGCCTTCGAGAACGCGCTGACGGTTTCCCAGAATAACGTCGCCAATTCCGCTACGCCGGGATACGCTGCGCAACGGCTTTCGCTCCAGTCCCAGCCCTTCGACGTTCGATCGGGTCTGATGGGCGGCGTCACGGGGACGCAGGTGGACAGCGCGCGCGACGTCTTCGCGGAGCAGACGGTACAGCGCGAATCCACAGCCCTGGGGCAGTGGAGCCAGCAGGTGAGTACGCTGTCGCCACTGCAAGACAATTTCGACCTCAGCGGCCAGACCGGCATCCCGGCGGCATTGAGCCAGTTCACTACGGCGGCCTCGGCGTGGAGTTCCGCGCCCAACGACCAATCGGCACGGCAGGATGTTCTGACCGCGGCGCAAACCGTGGCGCAGACCTTCAACCAAACCAGCACCGCTCTCTCCAACGCGGTGACCAGCGCCGATGGGCAGCTCCAAAGCCTGGCGAATCAGGTGAACACGCTGGCAGCGCAGATCGCGAAGGACAATCAGCACCGCAGTGGATCGGGCACGCCGGATCCCAGCGTCGATGCCGACCTCTATAATTCGCTCGAACAGCTCTCGCAAATCGCGCCGATCACTACGCTGAAGCAGAACGACGGCTCCATGACGGTGCTCATCGGTGGACAAACCCCACTGGTGATGGGCGACACGGCTTATAGCATCGGAACCAGTGCGGCGGGCGCGCCCAGCGCGCAGGTTTTGGATTCGAACGGAAACGACATCACGTCGCAAATCGGCAGCGGAAGTATGGGTGGATTGCTGCAGGCGCGCAATGGAGTGATGTCGACAGTGGGCGCCAGCCTGAACCAGTTGGCGCAATCGGTGGCGGACCGCGTGAACGGCCTGCTGACCTCGGGCAACGTCAGCGACGGACCTCCGCCAGTTACGGGCGTCCCTATTTTTACCTATACGCCGGGAGCGCCGGCGGCCAGCATGGCAGTCGATCCGAACGTCACGCCGGCGCAGCTCGCGGCCATCGCCCCGGGACCGCCCGAGACCGGCAACGGAATCGCGATGAGCCTGGCCAACCTGGGCACGCCGCAAAGCCCTGCCGACGAAGTGAACGGCATGAGCTACTCGCAGTTCTTCGGCAACATCGCGGCGCAAGTGGGGGCGGCCATATCCACCGCGACGAATAACCAATCGGTGCAGCAAAGCGTCGTAACCCAGGCGCAGAATCTGCGGACCCAGTCGTCGGGTGTGTCGCTCGACCAGGAGGCCATTCAGGTGCTGGAGTTCCAACGATCGTATGAGGCGGCGTCCAAGATGGTCACCGTGCTCGACGAGTTGACCCAGACAGTAGTGGCGATGATTCACTAGTTCGGTAAGAGATTTCCCATGCTATCTTCCATCAACACCTCCGGACAGCAGTTTCTGGACGCGATGAATAACATCCAGTCGCGGCTCAACACGGCGCAGCAGCAGATTTCCACGGGCCTCAAGGTCAACCAGGCGTCTGACGCGCCGGACCAGCTTAGCCCCATTCTGCAATTGCACGCCTCAATACACGCGAATACGGACGCGCAAACCCGTCTGGGCACGGCGCAGGCGGAAGTGAATGCGGGAGCGGCGGCGCTTTCGAGTTCGGTGGACCTGTTGCAGCAGGCGTCGGTCTTGGCCTCCGAAGGCCTGGGCGTCAGCCAGACGGCGGCCACGCGCGCCACCATGGCGCAGAGCGTGGAAGGCCTGATGCAGCAGATGGTGGCCAACAGCCAGACCAGCGTGGAGGGACGGTACGTTTTCAGCGGCGATCAGGACCAGTCGGCGCTGTACCAGTTGAACCTCGCCTCACCCACGGGCGTGGACCGGTTGGCCGTTTCGCCGTCCACCCGCCTGGTGCAGGGCGCGGATGGCTCGCAGTTCTCCACCTCTCGCAGCGCCAACGATATCTTCGACCATCGCAACGCCGATGACACGCCGGCTTCCGACAACGTGTTCGCGGCCTTGAACGGATTGTATACGGCGCTGAACAACAACGATACTGCCGGTATCCAGGCATCGGTCACGGCACTGAGCACCGCCGCTAGTTATATGAATGGCCAACTGGCGTTCTACGGCCAGGCGCAGAATCGGGTGAGCGCGGGACTGACGCAGGCGCAGAGCATGAACGTGGCCCTGCAGGCCGATCTGAGCAGCCGCCAGGACGCCGATACCACCCAGTCCATCACGGAATTGACGCAGGCGCAGACGCAGATGCAGGCCGCCCTGGCAGCGCAGGCGCGCATGCCGCAGCAGTCATTGTTCAGCGTGCTGCCCAACGGCGGATAAGTTCTTCCAGCCGGCCAATAAAAAGTTACGGAATCGTCCGATAAGGTATTGGAGAGATCAATACATGGACGTTCTGATCGTTGACGATTCGGCTGCAATTCGCAAGATCCTTCGCCGCGTGCTGCAACAGGCGGAGATTCCCCTGGGCCAGATTTACGAAGCTGGCGACGGCAAGGAAGCCGTCGAAAGCCTCAAGAATCAAATGGTGCAGTTGATTCTGTCGGATATCAACATGCCTAACATGGATGGCCTGCAACTCCTCGGAGAACTGAAAGCCCATCCGGAATGGAAGAACGTGCCAGTGGTCATGATCACCACGGAAGGCAGCCAGGCAAAGGTCCTGGAGGCCGTCACCCTGGGAGCCGTGGGCTACGTACGCAAACCATTCACCGCCGAGCAGATCAAAGAAAAGCTCACCGGTATCATCTGAGGGGACACCATGACGATTGACAACAACAAGATAGCTGAATTCGTGCGCTCCTCCGCGGCGGAAGTGTTTACGACCATGCTGGGGTTGGAGTTGGAGCCGGCGCCCGAGCATGTGGACCCAAGCGACCCGGCAGTTTCCGAAGGCGTGCTGACCTTCATCGGATTGGCTGGCCCATGGACCGGCGCTGGCGCCATTTCATGCAGTGCCGAGCTGGCCTGCCAGCTCTGTGCCGCTTTCCTGATGATGGATGCGCCCGCGGTAAACGAAGAAGTGCTGGATGCCATGGGCGAACTGACCAACATGATCATCGGCAATTTCAAAACGATGGCCGAAGAACTCCTTGGCCCACTCTGCCTGAGCATCCCCACCGTGATCTATGGCCGCAATTTCACCTCGCGCAGCACCGGCCACAACGCATGGGTCGTACTGCCGTTCAAGTGCAAGGGCGAAATGATCGAGATCCGCGTGTGCCTGGCCCCTTCAAAGGGTTCCTCGCACCGAGTGACGCTCTCGCACCCGGTTCACGCCGGAGTCTAAAGCAGAAGGATCACCAAACGCAATTGGAAAGGGCAGGCTCGAAAGGGCCTGCCCTTTTTGCATTTTCAGTGCCGCCGGTGGTCGAAGCCACCGGCGGCTTTGTCTTGTGGTTTGGTGTGGATCGAAGCTATGCAGCGATGCGGCGGGTGGTGGTGGCGCGGCGCGGGGCACACCGCTTCCGCGATCTGCGGCGGATGGGGCCTTCGGTGGTGACGTGCGGCCGCTCGATGTACTCCTCCAGGGCCTGGATGAGTTTGATCAGCATATCGTGGCGCTTGCGGAGAGCTTCCAGTTTGTCGGCGATCTTTTGATCCATAGGCCACTTATCGTCCATTTCGCGCCGACCTTTAGTGAGATTTGAAGCGGCGAAAGAGTGACTCGAATGACCGATAAGATGCAACGGAAGATCAATATGCAAACCACCACCGCCACCAGCCATAGCGGCCGTGCCGCCACCGCGGAGCGCCACATCGAGAAGTACCTTTCGTTCCACGTGGGCGTCGAAGAGTTCGCGATTGGCGTGCTCGCCGTGCGCGAAATCATGGGCGTGCAGGACATCACTGCGGTCCCCCAGACACCTTCGTTCGTGAAGGGTATCATCAACCTCCGCGGCAAGGTGGTGCCGGTGATCGATCTGCGGCTGAAGTTCGGCATGCCGTCGATGGAATACACGCAGCGCACCTGCATCATCGTGGTGGAAGTGGCCGGCGAATCCGGGCGCATGCTGATGGGCATTGTGGTGGACTCGGTTTCCGAAGTGCTCAACGTCTCGCCTGGCGATATCGAGAGCACACCGGATTTCGGCGAAGGCGTCACCATCCCCTACCTGCTCGGCATCGCCAAGAGCAAGGGCAAGGTGAAGATCCTGCTGGACATTGAGAAGGTGTTGAACACGGCCGAGATCACCGGCCTGGGCTCCCTGGTTCACTAAAAGACCGAAAACGTAAGAATGGGCCAGATTAGTTGACAGTGTCAACTAATCTGGCCCATTTACGTTGTTGCCAGCCACGAACCGACGTCCGACACGGAACATTGGTTCACGCCATCCAGCGCCATTCCCAAACTATTCAGCGCGCACTCCATGCGCAGGTGGGAAGGCAGGTCCTCGTCCGATCCGCTCAGATACTCCGCGATATACAGAACGTGCGCCATTCGATTTCGTGTGGCCTCGGGCGCATGGTGATAGCAAATAGCTTCGACTGTGGCTTCGGGCAGCCGCCAGATGCGGCCGATCTCAGCTCCCAGCGCCGAGTGATCGGTGCGCAGCAGCAGGCTCTCGGCGTATACCGCCGGACAGGACAATTCCTTCAGCCCGTGCAAGCGGGCCGCGTCGTAGAGCGAAATGGCCAGCAGGGCGATGCGCCCCACATCGTGGAGCAGACCGGCCAGATACGCTTCGCCCGGATCCACAACACCGCTGTTGGCGGCCACTTGCTCCGCCAGGTCGGCCACTTGAAGCGAGTGCGGCCACAGTTGCTCCAGGCGCGGCGAGTGCAGCACCGGACGCATCGCCACGGCAGTGAGCACGCGATGCGCCGTGGAGAAGCCGAGCCGCGTGATGGCGTCGCCGAGCGTCGCGGCAGGCGTGCGCGATCCGAACAAGGCCGAGTTGGCAAGCTGCATGATGGCGCCGGCGGCAGCCGGGTCGCTGCCCGCGGCCTTCACCACACTGCGAAGGGAAGCCGAGGGCTCTTGCAGCATATTGAGCATCTTGACCGCGGCCTGGGGAAACGCCGGTATGGGCCAGACTTCCGGCCCCGCCAGCGGCAGTGGCGCCATGCACACCGACAGCGCATCCATCAACTGGCCGGACCAGAGCCCTTCCGTCGCTCCATCGGCAAGGTGCGTCAGGATGTCCTGGGTCGCACGCCGCTCCACCGGTTGAATTTCGATTTCGCGATCGAGCGCATCGCACAGCCGCAGGATTTCGCCCAATCTGCGTTCCTGCTCGCTGCCCGCGCCGGGAGTAGAACTGGCGTTCTGAATGGCGCGCACCGCCGGCGGCAGCGGATCGACGGCAGGCGTGGCCCGCACGCCGGCGCAGACATCGTCCAACAGGCGGTCCAACGCGGGTGGACTAAAACCGCCGTCATCGTAGTGGTGCAGCAGGCAGGCGGCGTGAAGCTGATCTTTTTCTTCAGTGGGCAAAAACAAGTGGTGCGCCACAAGATGAGCGAGCGCGGCCACCCTTCGGCAATGCCCGAGCAACGCCGGATCGGTTGGCAATAGGGCTGCGAACTGGGACGTGCGAAGCATAATTCAAAATCCGAGGCTGCCCTTCTTATCGGCCGAAGCAGCTTTCCACAAGCCGTTTATCGGTTGTCTGCATGTGAAGGACATCACTCTCCCGGCCGGCGTAGTGCTAGAACGCAATTAACTAAAGATAACGCCTGCGGGTACGGGGCGGCCCATAAAACGCCTGTCGATGTCCGATAAGGGGGGAGTCAGGCAATCGCCTGAAAAGAGGACAAACTATGATCTCCAAAACTACCAAGAAGCAATCACTTATTGTGTTATTTGCCGCCGCGGCAATGCTGCTGCCCGCCGCTCACGCCCAGAGCCCCAAGCATGTGCCCACCGCCGAAGCGCTAAGCAATGCCACATCCAAGCCGCAACCCGAGTACTCCGGCATGGCCCGGCAGTTACATCTCCAGGGTCCGGTGGAAGTCAATGCCTTCATTTCCGAAGACGGCAAAGTAGAGAAGGTCGAAAGCATCAGCGGCAATCCGGTACTGTTCAAGTGCGCCGAAGAGGCGCTGAAGCGCTGGAAGTTCACGCCCTTCACCGAAGACGGCAAACCGGTCAAAGCAGTTGCCAGCCTTAATTTCACTTTCAAGATGTAATCACGCAAGTCAATTTTATCGACAAGGAATTCGACCATGATCTCGCGCATGAAACTCAGCACCAAACTGATCGGCAGCGTAGCCACGATTCTCGGGCTGGCCCTGATTCTGGGCACCTGTGCCACTATTCTGATCACCAGCCTCAGCCGATCGATGACCTACGCTGTAAACGTGGCGGCGCAGCGGAGGGTAATCGCGTACGATGTTTATTCCGCCGCTCTGAAGATGCAGTCGCTCGACCGAGCTATCATGCTGCGCTCGATCATGCAGCAGACCGCGGCCGTGGAAGCGCACAAGCAGGAATATCGCGACACGGCCGATTCGGTCCAGAAGTCACTGGGCGAATATCAGGCTTTGATTGAAGACGATGCCGGCCGCAAGGTTTACCAGGGAGTGAAAACGCAGCTCGACTCCCTGGTGCAGGCGCACAACGAGCTCATCCAGTACATGGAACAGCAGAAGTTCGACCTGGTCCAGAAAGTGGAGGACGAGAAGGTGATGCCGCAGGCGGAGGCAGTAACCGCCGCCGCCAAGACCCTGATCCAGCAGGAAGTGCCGCGCATGAAGGCGGCGAGCGACGGGGCCGACACCAAAGCAGCTACCGGCCGTTGGGTAGTGACGCTCTTCACCGGCATTTGCCTGGCGGTGGGCGCGGTGATCGTGGTAGTAGTGCGCCGCATCAGCACCACGCTGCGCGGCTTGGCCAACACAATGGCGGAAGGGGCCGACCAGGTGGCGAGCGCCGCGGCGCAGGTGGCTGGAGTGAGCCAGTCGCTGGCGCAAGCATCGTCCGAGCAGGCGGCATCGCTCGAAGAGACGGCGGCGAGCGGACAGGACCTGGCCTCCATGACGCGCAAGAATGTGGACCACGCGCAGCGCGCATCCAATTCGGTGGCGGAGACCGATCACCAGGTGAAACTGGCCAATGAAACCCTGGCCAAGATGCTTCGCTCCATGCAGGAGATCAACGCATCCAGCGGCAAGATTTCGAAGATTATCAAAGTGATCGACGAGATCGCCTTCCAGACCAACATCCTGGCGTTGAACGCGGCCGTGGAAGCGGCGCGCGCCGGCGAGGCGGGCATGGGCTTCGCGGTGGTGGCAGACGAAGTGCGCAACCTGGCGCAACGCTGCGCACAGGCCGCCAAGGACACCGCCGGCCTGATCGAAGAATCCATCCAGACGGCGACCGACGGCAGCACCAAGCTGAACCAGGTGGCCGATGCCATCCAGGGCATCAACCAGCAGGCTTCGCAAATGAAGGAACTGATGGGCAGCGTGAGCAACGGCAGCCAGGAGCAATCGCGCAGCATCGAGCAGATCTCGGCGGCCGTGGCGCAGATGCAGAAGGTCACGCAGAACACGGCAGCCAGCGCCGAGCAGGGCGCGGCGGCCAGCCAGCAGATGAGCGCGCATGCGGAATCGATGCGTTCGGCCGTGGGCAAGCTGCACACCATGGTGGGCGGCGAGCGCGCGAGCGACGAACCGCTGGTGCGCCGCGGTCCCATCAAGATGGTGTCCAATGGCAGGCCGGCGATGAATGGCGGCAACGATCGGAAGTCGCCTCTGAATGGCGGCAATGATCGGAAGTCGCCTCTGAATGGCGGCAACTATGGCAAGGCGCCGATGAATGGCGGCAACAGGCCCAAGGCGTCGGAGCGTCCAGCGCCGCGTAAGGTGCTGCAGCCGACGACCGCGCCGATGTCCCAGGCCGAGCGTGAATTCCCCTTGGACGACGCGGACTTCTCGCAGTTCTAAAAGGCAAGAGGGCAGAAGTTAAAAGTGGAGAGGCTGGCGGGCTGAAGCCCTTCGCAGGCTGAAGCCTGCCCCACAATGAGATTCCAGTTTCATCAGGCAAAGATTCGGGGGCCGGTTTTGCAGAAAACTCAGACACAGAACGATCAGGTTACAGAACTGCACCGCCTGGTCAACGATCTCGCAATGCAGTTTGTGATGGGCTCCTCTTCGGAGTCCCTGGCGGGGCTGGACGAAATTGTCCGGATCGCCGGAGCCGCCGGGATGACCACGATGGCGGAGGATGGGGTGCGCCTGAAGAAGCGCCTGGCGGCCCTGGCTCCGGACTCGGCGGAGTTCTCGGATGCGGCGCAGACCGGCATCCAGATTCTGCAGGAGACTCTGGAAGCGCGACAGGCCGCGGCGGAGGTGCGGCCGGCTCCGGCGGCGCCTGTCTCGATGGCGCAGGATCCCGAGCTGATCAACGACTTCATCGTGGAATCGCGCGAGCACCTGCAGGCCATCGAACAGCACGTGCTGGTGCTGGAGCAGGATCCCTCGGCAGCGGACCCGATTCACGCCATCTTCCGCGCCTTCCACACCATTAAAGGCATCGCGGGCTTCCTGGAATTTCAGGACATCCGCGACGTTTCGCACGAGACCGAGACGCTGCTGGACCAGGCGCGCAACGGCAACCTGGAAGCCGGGCCGCAGGTCATCGACGTGATTCTGGAAGCGGCCGACTATCTGACCCGCGAAATCAATCGCATCGAAGCCGGCGGCACGGAATTGCCGGCTTCCACGGGCCGCCTTCTCAATAAACTGCGCGACGCACTAGCTGGACCTTCGAAAGACGCCGATGGCAACATCGTGGCGCTCTCGCGCGCGGTGGAAGAGTCGAACGAGCCTCCGAAGACCACCAAGAGCAGCAAGAAGGCCGTAGTCACCAGTTCGATCAAAGTAGACACCGCCAAGCTCGATTTTCTGGTGGACATGGTGGGCGAAATGGTGATCGCGCAGTCGCTGGTGCGCCACAGTCCGGACCTGGCCAACGTGCAGAGCCAGGCGCTGCTGCGCAATGTGGCCCAGCTTTCGCGCATCACCGGCGAAGTGCAGAAGACCGCCATGTCGATGCGCATGGTGCCCATCGGCATGCTCTTCCAGAAGATGGCTCGTCTGATCCGCGACACCAGCCGCAAGGCCGGCAAACAGGCCGAACTGGTGACGGTGGGCGAGGACACCGAGCTCGACCGCAACATTGTGGAAGAGCTGGCCGACCCGTTGATGCATATGGTTCGCAACGCCATCGACCACGGCATTGAGCCGCCGAAGGAACGGATCGCTGCAGGCAAGCCTGCGACGGCGAAGATTGAATTGCGCGCAGCCCACCAGGGCGGCCACATCCTGATCGAGATCGCCGATGACGGGCGCGGCATGAACCGCGACGCCATCCTCAAGAAGGCTGTGGAACGCGGCATCGTTTCGGCCACCACCACGCTTCCCGACGTTGACATCTACAACCTGATCTTCGAGCCGGGCTTCTCCACGGCCGAAAAGGTCACGGATATTTCCGGCCGGGGCGTCGGTATGGACGTGGTGAAGCGGCATATTCAGAAGCTGCGCGGACGCACTGAAATCCAGACCGTGTTGGGCAAGGGCACCACTTTTCAACTGAAGCTGCCGCTGACCCTGGCCATCATCGACGGGCTGATTGTGGGTGTGGGCGGCGAGCGGTATATCGTTCCCATCTTCACGGTGAAAGAGCTGCTGCGACCCACCGAGGGTATGGTGACCACGGTGGAAGGCCGCCGTGAAATCGCGCTGGTGCGCGAGCGTGTGCTTCCCGTGGTGCGGCTGTATCGCCGTTTCGGCGTAACACCGCGCACGAAAGATCCGCTCGAAAGTCTGTTGATCATCACCGAGAGCCAGGGGGCCGAATACTGCCTGATGGTGGACGCGCTGCTGGGCAAACAGGAAGTGGTGATCAAGAGCCTGGGCGAAGCGTTCCGCAATGTTACGGGCATCGCCGGCGGGGCAATTCTGGGCGACGGCCGCGTGGGCCTCATCCTGGAAATGAACGCCCTCTTCAACTCCTCACGACACAGATAGACCATGCTCCAGGAACTTCACACAGCGTTGGAGCAGGCCGCCGCGCCATCGCCGGCCCTGACCCGCGCGGAGTTTCTGCAAATCCGCGAGTTGGCCTACCAACACTTCGGGCTCGACCTGAAGGAAGGCAAACAGAGCCTGATTGTGGCGCGCCTGGGCAAGGCCCTGCGCAGCAAAGGGCTGCAGAGCTTCGAAGAGTACTGCCGGCATGTCTCGGCGGACCACACCGGCGAAGCGCTGGCGGAGATGGCCGACGCGCTCACCACCAACTTCACCAGCTTCCTGCGCGAGCGCTCGCACTTCGATTTCATGTGCAAGCACGTGATCCCGCGAGTGGCGCCGGGCGGCAGCCTGGACATCTGGAGCGCGGCTTCATCGACCGGCGAAGAGCCCTTCTCCATCCTTTTTACGGCGCTCGAAAACATGGGACCGGCCGCGAATGTGCGCGTGACCGCCTCCGACATTTCCACGCGCGCCCTGGCAGCGGCGGAAGAGGCCGTCTATCACGCCGACCGCGTGGAGGCGCTGCCGCAAGGCTGGCCGCGCAAGTATTTTCTGCGAGGCAGCGGCAAGTGGCAGGGTTGGTATCGGGTGAAGCCGGAATTTCGAGCGCGCGTGAATTGCCGCTCTTTCAACCTGCTGACGGGCACGCTGCCCGCGGCGCGTTTGCCGGCGATCTTCTGCCGCAACGTAATGATCTATTTCGATAAGCCGACGCAGGGCGCAGTGGTGCGGCGCCTATCCTCTGTACTGGCGCCGGGGGGATATTTGTTCATCGGCCATTCCGAGAGTCTGGCGGGCGTGGATCACGGACTCGAATATGTGCAACCGGCGGTATATCGCGCGCCGGGGAAAGGCGGCTCGTGGCCGAATTGTGCAGTCAGATGGTAGTCGGGGTTTCGGATTGCCAGGTTACCGGGGACGTTAAGTGCTCGTTGATTACTTATGCTTTGGGGTCGTGCATCGCGGTGGCGATTCACGATCCGCAAACACAGGTGGGCGGGTTGTTGCATTTCATGCTGCCCGAATCGTCAATTGCCCGCGAGAAGGCGGCGGAGAACCCATACATGTTCGCCGATTCCGGCGTGCCTCTGTTGTTCCGCAGGGCTTACAGCGCCGGCGCCGAAAAGCGCCGCCTGGTGGTCCGCGTGGCGGGCGGAGCGCAGGTAATGGATGACAAGGGCGTGTTTAACATCGGCAAGCGAAACTATCTGGCCGTGCGCAAACTTTTATGGCAGGCGGGATTGATGATTCACTCCGAAGCCGTGGGCGGCAGCGAATCGCGCACCATGCGGCTGGACGTGGATTCCGGCCAGGCCTTCCTGCGCACCGCGGGCGGAAAAGAAGTGCCTATGGAGAAAGGAACACCATGCCATTCTCAGTGCTGATTGTAGATGACTGCGCCATGATGCGGACGGTGATTCGCCGCATTCTGGGAATGTCGGGATTCGAAATGGCGGAGTGCTACATGGCGGGCGACGGCGACGAAGCTCTCGCCATGATGCGGCGTCATCGCGTGGACCTGGTGTTGAGCGACGTAAACATGCCGCGCCTGGATGGCGAGGGACTGCTGCAGCAGTTAGCCGCCGACAGCGAATTGTGCGGGGTGCCGGTGGTGATGGTGACCAGCGACGCTACTCACAATCGCGCCAATCGGCTGCTGGGCATGGGCGCTCGCGGATATATCACCAAGCCGTTCCAGCCGGAGAGACTGCGCGCGGAGCTGGAACGCATTCTGGAGGTGGCATGACCGATACGGAACAGGTTCTGGATACGGTAGTGAACGAGGTTCTGGAGACGATGTTCTTCTCCGCCGTCTTTGGGCCGGGCACGGAAACGGAGGGCCCGCGGATGACGGCCTGTGTGTCGTTTTCCGGATCGCATTCGGGAGCGCTGGAAGTTTCGGCGCTGGAGGGCACGGTAACCGCGCTGGCGTGCAGCTTTTTGGGCGTGATGGAGGACGAACTACCCAAGGGCCAGGCGCCCGCCATGCTGGGTGAGATGGCGAACGTGCTCTGCGGCGCCTTACTCGGCCGCGTAGAGCCCGAAGGGCGTTTTCGAATTGCGCCCCCAGAAGTGGGGACGAGCCAGGAGCCGCTGCCCGGCGCGGAGCGCCAGGACGGGACGCGGCAGGTGTTCGAGTTGGCTGAAGGATGGCTGGCCGTGGGTTGGGGGATGGTTTGACGCTCACTGCAACAGCCCGCAAAACGCGTGTACTGATTGTTGACGATTCAGCTTTAGTGCGGCGCATTCTGTCCGAAGCGCTGGCGAACGAACCCGATCTGGAAGTGGTTGGCGCCGCGGCCGATCCTTACGCCGCACGCGACCTGATTCTGCAGTTGAAACCCGACGTCCTCACACTGGACATCGAGATGCCGCGCATGGACGGGCTCACCTTCCTGAAGAAGCTGATGCACTTTCATCCCTTGCCGGTGCTGGTGATCAGTTCCCTGGCGCAGGCCTCCTGCGCTGCCACGCTGCAGGCGCTGGAAGAGGGCGCGGTGGAAGCGTTGGCGAAGCCCGCGGGCCCCTATTCGGTGGGCGACTTGAAGAACACGCTGGCGGACAAGATTCGCGCGGCCGCTGCGTCGAAAGTACGGGCCACCAAAACGCAACAGGCCCCGCCTCGCAAGGACACGCCGCCCAGCGTGGCGCCGCTTCGCCAATCGACGGTGGTGGCAATCGGCGCATCCACCGGCGGCACCGAGGCGATCCGCCAGGTGTTGGTGGATCTGCCCGCCAACTTTCCCGGCACGGTGGTGACGCAGCACATTCCGGCGATTTTCTCGAAGGCCTTCAGCGACCGCCTGAACCAGATCTGCCGCATGGAAGTGAAGGAAGCCGAAGACGGCGACGAGGTGCGGATGGGCCGCGTGCTGATTGCGCCCGGCGGATTGCACATGCTGCTGCGCCGCGCCGGCGCCGGCTATCGTGTAGCGGTGAAGGACGGGCCGCGCATTTGCTACCAACGGCCGTCGGTAGACGTGCTGTTTTCGAGCGTGGCGGAGCAGGCGGGCGCCAATTCCATAGGCGTGCTGCTCACGGGTATGGGATCGGATGGGGCGAGCGGCATGGTGCAGATCAGCAAGGTGGGTGGCTCCACCATCGCGCAGGACGAGGAGAGCTGTGTGGTTTTCGGCATGCCGCGCGAGGCGATCCGGCTGGGTGGCGCCGGCCAGGTGCTGCCTCTCGACAAGATTTCGTCGGCGATCCTTCGTCAGTTGACGATCTGATTCCGGCGCCCGGTGTGTTGATTTTTTGGCTCTCGGATTGCAATTGAATTCCCCGGAAATTCAGTGACCCGCCAACTTACTCAACAAGAAATTGACGCAGTATTTCAAAAGGTCAAAGGCACCACAAACGACCTTTCCAAGAAAGCTGTGGCCTTCGACTTCCGGCGTCCGGACCGCATCGCGAAGTCGCAGGTGCGCGCCATTCACCTGCTGCACGAAAACTTCGTGCGCAACCTGGCGTCGAGCCTCTCGGCCTATTTGCGCTCGTACCTTACAGTTAACTTAATTAGTGTGGAGCAGCTATCCTATGGAGAGTTTCTGGAAGGTCTGCCCTCACCCACCTGCCTGGTTTCGCTGAGCCTGCGTCCTTACGACGGCAACGCGATTATCGAAATGAATCCCTCGC
This sequence comes from uncultured Solibacteraceae bacterium, assembly GCA_963815475.1. Lineage (GTDB taxonomy): Bacteria > Acidobacteriota > Terriglobia > Bryobacterales > Bryobacteraceae > Sulfopaludibacter. The sequence continues at coordinate 1,490,743 of CAWFHD010000003.1, forward strand.
TCATCTTCCCCATCATTGAAATTATTCTTGGCGGAAAAGGGCGGGGCGCGGCAAATATCAAACGCGAAATTACAGAGATTGAGCAGCACCTTCTGGAGACGCTGTTCCGGATTGTGCTGAACGATCTGAAGGAGGCATGGAAGGGCGTTACGCTGATCGATTTCAAAATCGAAGCAGTGGCCACCGAGCCGCAGATCCTGCAAATTCTCGCGCCGAATGAAGCCGTAGTGGCGGTGGGCATTGAAATTCGTATCGGGGAAAACTCGGGAACGCTGAACCTGGCAATCCCTTCCATCAACATCAAGATGATTGGGCAGAAGTTCGATCAGCAGTGGAATCTGCGCAAGACCGATCCTACCGAGGCGGAACAGCAGCGGGTGCTGAAGCTGATTCGCAATGCGGAGGCGGAGTTGAGTGCGCGGCTGCGCGGTCCGAAGCTGCTGATTCGCGATCTGCTGGAGATTGAGCCGGGAGACCTGCTGCGGCTGGATTACCGGGTGGATCAGTTGCTGGATTGCGACATCAATGGAAAAGCGAAGTTCCGCGGGCGGGTGGTGAATTCCAATCGAAAGAAGGCATTTCTCGTTGAAACCATGCCCGAACAGCAGTAGCAAGTCGCTCGCTGACTCCTCAAGCACGACCGTCTGCGCCACGGTTTCGTGGGGGCATCTGCCGGCAGCGGACTTTAGAGGGAGTTGCAGAACTCGCAGAGAGCACGTAAAGTGTGAAGCTGTTCATTCACCGCGGAGACGCGGAGAACGCAGAGAAAGCGCGGAGAACACCAGGCCAAAAACGGCTACCGTGAATGGGGCGGCGGGCTCGTCTTCCGTCAGGTTCAGAGGGCGCGGAGAACAAAGCAGGATCGGGTGGTCGCAGGGCTTGAAACCGGTGGGCTCAAGCCCACCGCAGGCTGAAGCCCGCCCCACGATGGGCTTCCAGTCAGTTAGAGGCAAAGGGCCGTTAGTTCAGGTAAGCAGCGGAGGCAGAAGCTGCGAGTGCCCTTCGGCCGGCGGACCCGGGACGGGCGAGGTTTTCGAGAAGCGGCACGAAGACAATGGCCTCCTGAACTTCGCCGGAAGCCAGAATGCGGCGAAATTCATGAGCAATCCCTGTCAGCAATTCCCAGCGTTCGGATTCGCAGGTATCCGCGAGATCGCTATCGCCGCGGGCAGCCTTGGTCAGCTTGCGGTCCAGCAGATCGAGATTGTGACGACGCCACGCCCGCAGGATAGCGGCGGCGCAGCGAGTAGAAGTTTCGGAGTATTTGGCCATTACAACGTCCTCTCCCCACTTATCGGCCAAACGGAGCAACACATATGATTCGCCTGACCCGACTCAATCATTCGGCCCTGGTAGTCAACTGCGATCTGATCGAGCACATCGAGGCCACCCCCGATACCGTGCTGTCGCTGACTACGGGCCAAAAAATTACCGTCCTGGAAACAACCGATGAGGTGATCGATCGCATTGTTGATTTTCGGCGACTGACCCAGGGACCGGCTATTTCCCTGCTGCCGAAGCGGCAGGGGAATTGAGTAGCACATGAGAACCTCCAAAGCCAAAAGGCTCGATTACGCGACGCTGGCCGGATTGGCGGTTGCCGTCGCGGGTATTGTTGGGGGCCTGTTGCTTGAAAAAGGCCGAATCTACGATCTCACTCAATCTACAGCGGCGCTCATCGTTTTCGGTGGCACCATTGGCGCCCTTTTAATCAGCACGCCATCGGCCAATCTGTTACGAGCTGTAAAGCGCAGTCGCCTGGTGCTTTTTCGCGGCACGGATGACCTGCAGGAAACCCTGGAGCGCATCCTGAGTTTTTCCAACATCGCGCGTCGCACGGGTATCGGTTCACTGGAGAGCCACGCCGACAAACTGGAGGATCTCTTCTTCCGCAAGGGCATGTTACTGGCGGTGGACGGAGCCGACTCCGGCGAGATCCGGCACATTCTGGAGCTCGAAATGCGCATTGAAGACGACCGAGCCGAAGCCGATGCCGGCGTCTTCGAAACTGCCGCCGGATACGCGCCGACCATCGGGATCATCGGGGCGGTTCTCGGCCTGATTCAGGTTATGAAGCGGCTGGACCACATTAACGATGTAGGTAAGGGAATAGCCGTAGCGTTCGTGGCAACGGTTTACGGAGTGGGATTCGCGAACCTGGTATTGCTGCCCGTGGCAGCCAAAATCCGGCAGCGCGCACGTCAGGAATCGGACAAACGCGAACTGGCGCTGGAGGGAATTCTGGCGATTGCGGCGGGTCTCAATCCGTATCTGATTCGGTCCCGATTGGAGAGCTATCTGGAAGACAGGCGGTCACTGCCGGCTACACCCAAACCAACTCCCGTAGTCCGCGCCAGCGCAGTGCGGAGCGGCTCGTGACACGCCGCCGCACAGCGTCGAAGCCCAACCACGAGCGATGGATGATCTCGTATGCGGACTTCATCACGCTGCTGTTTGCCCTCTTCGTGGTGATGTTCGCGATTGCGCAAAGCGATCACGCCAAGGCCAAGGATTTGGCCGATTCGGTGTCGCGCGCCTTGATGGGCGGGGAACCCCCGCCGCAAGGAAATCTGCCGCGCGCGTATCAGCAATTGAATCGGGAACTGGCCGATGAACTTGCCGCGGGAAAGGTGACAGTTACCATGGACGCGCGGGGCCTGGTGATCACGCTGCGCGATAAGGCTTTCTTCAACTCCGGCGGGGATGAGATCATCGCCAGCGCTTTCGGCAGCATGTCGAAGATAGCCGAAGTTATTAAGAAACTTCCTAACCCGGTCCGCCTGGAAGGCCATACGGACTCCGTCCCCATCCACAACGGGCGCTTTGCCAGCAACTGGGATCTCTCGGCGGCTCGCAGTATCGCGGTGCTGAAGTGGTTCGAATCGCGGTACGGAATTCCGGGCGAGCGCTTCGCGGTTGCGGGTTATGCCGACAATCAGCCGGTGGCCGAGAACGACTCCGAAGAAGGGCGCGCGAAGAACCGCCGCGTGAGTATTGTGCTGCTGAATCAGTGACGAGAATTCGTCGTCGACGGAATTATGACGGCGTGTTTTCCGCCGTTGCAGAGGCCCCCTACGTGCAGAGGTGTTCTATCTATGCCCAATTGCCTGACCAAGTATCACGGAGAAGTTGAGTATTCGGAAGCATCGGTTTTCGAATTTCCGCGCGGCCTTTTCGGCTTCGAGCACGAGACGCACTTCCTGCCCATCGAAATTCCGGCGGCCCGACCGATTGTGTTCCTCCAGAGCTTGTCCACGCCGGGCCTGTGCTTTGTGGCGCTGCCGGTATTCGTAGTGGATCGCCAATATCGCTTGTCGCTGACAGCGGAAGATCTCTCGGAACTCGGTCTGCCCACCAGCCGTCCCATTGAAATCGGGGGGGACGTGCTGTGCCTGGCGTTGATCACGATTCAACCGGGCCGCCCCACCACCGCTAATTTAATGGCTCCGCTGGTGGTGAATCTTGCCAGCCGCCAAGCCATGCAGGCACTCTCGGCGGAAGACGAATACTCGCACCAGCACATATTTTTGCAGCCAGTAGAGGAAACCGTATGCTCGTAATGCGGCGGCGGGAAGGCGAAGCCATCCGAATTGGCGAGGATGTGGAGATCCGCATTCTCTCGGTAAAGGGCAACAAAGTAAAGATCGGGATCAGCGCGCCGCGTTCGGTGGCGGTTTCTGCCTACGAAATCGAACTGGTGCGCAGCCAGAACATGGCAGCCGCACAGGCGCTACAGGGTGCTCCGGATATTGTCGCGCACCTGCTTCAGGCATGTACCCCTAAAGAAATTCCGGAAAAAATGGCGTTAGTGTCCGATCTGAAATAAGAGCGAGAAAGGCGTTATGGCAAGCAGCCTGATTTCACCGCTGACATTTACGGGCGTTAGTCAGTATTCGTCCGATTTCCAGGCGATTCTCACGCGGGCGGTGCAGCTCGCATCGCTGCCTGCACAGCAACTGCAGAATCGGCAGGCCGATCTGCAGCAGGAGCAGACCGATATCAGCAGTCTGGGTTCTTCCGTTACGAGCTTGACCAGCAGCCTGCAGGCCCTGGCGAAATTGGGGACCAGCAAAGCGCTGACGGCAAGCAGCACGGACAGTTCGGTGGTCACCGCGACCGCGACGGGCGCGACCGCGGCTGCCAACTACACCATCACCAACGTCACTTCAGTGGCGCACGCTGCGTCGGAGAGTTCCCTCAAGTCGTACGCCAACACAGACCCCGTGTCGACCACCGGGAACCTGCAGCTTACGATCGGCTCCAAGCAATACCAGATCAGCCTCGGCTCGGGCAAAAACAACCTGAACGGACTGCAGAGCGCCATCAATAACCTTAATGCGGGAGTGACGGCGACCGTGCTGACCACCGCGAACGGCGCGTACCTATCGGTGTCGGCGAATTCGCCGGGGGCCACTACTCTCCAGTTGGCGGACGATCCAACCGGGGCAAACACGCAGCTTCTGACCAATACCAACCAGGGCGCCGATTCGGTTTTCGAGCTCAACGGCCTGCAAGTGAGCGAACCGGCCACCAACATCAACAATTTGATTCCGGGGATTACCCTCAGCATCAACGGCACCACAGCGCCCTCACAGACGGTCAGCGTTTCGCTGTCTCCCGACCCCAACCAGTTGAGCAACGCGCTGCAGAACATGGTCAGCGCCTACAATTCCCTGGCATCATCGGTGGCCACCCAAAGCGGCACCGGCGGAGGCTCACTGATCGGGAATCCGATCATTACCGGTCTTCGCCAATCGATGCTGAACCTGGTGAGCTATAGCGGCGGAAGCGGCAGCATCCACAGTCTGGCCGACCTGGGGATCAGCCTGAGCACCACGGGGCAGATGTCGTTCGACCCCACGCAGCTCAATTCGCTGAGCGACTCGCAGTTGAACGATGCGTTTAGTTTTTTGGGCTCGGCGACTACGGGTTTCGGCGGCACGATGGCGGCACAGTTCACGCAGATCAGCGATCCGGTGAGCGGCACCATCGCCGTGCAGGAAGCTCAGTTCGTCAAACAGAACTCCAGCCTCAGCGACCAGATCGCGGCCGATAACGATCGCGTCAATATTATGCAGACGGCGCTGCAATCGCAACTGGAAGCGGCGGACGCGGCGGCAGCGGCTCTGCAATCGCAGCAGGCTCTGCTGACCTCGAACATCAACGCTCTCAACTACACCACCTACGGACAATCGACCCTGACGAACCAGGGACTATAAACCCATGACCGCCACCGAAGAAATCCTGTCAGAGCTGGAAGCTGTTACGGAGCGGATGGCGCGAACCGGCGAGCATTCTCTGGAAGGGTTGGGCGAGTTGTGCGATCAAAGAGGCGAGCTGATTCGCGAACTGGACGGGCGGCTGGACGGAACTCTGCTGGAGCGGGCGAAGGCTGTTCTGCTATCGGGCGACGACACGGCGCGCACGCTCGACACAATTCGCAAGTCGCTGCGCCAGGACCTGCGGGATTTGGAACGGAGCGTCCATGTGGCGCGGCAGTGGGGCGCGAATGTGGCAGTGCCGCGAGGAGGGATGACAATCGATGCGTAGACTTCTGTCCGGATTGCGCGGGAATCGGGCGTGCCATCAAAACAGTCAGTTGCTGGCGGATTACTTGCGGGCGCTCGACGACAGCTACGCGGCGCATCGTCCTTACATCAAGGCGTATCTTGCTAATGACTTTGGGCGGTTGCACCAGTGCCGGCGCGTGATGGACCAGGCGAGCGAGAAGGCTTCGGATGCTCGCCAACGGCTGATGCAGGGGTAGAAGACGAAAAAACCGTCCGAGCTTCGCTCGGATTGGCAGGCGAAAGCGTCTACCCCACCAAGATCATCGAGGCAGACAACAAAGGCGATCGCCTGTGGCCTACTGAGATCCGGCTCTGGCTTTCATTGCTTCGAATTCTCCCGTGTTTGCCGCGTAGGGATGCGCGGGCAACTTCTCCAGCGCAGCTTTGATGGTGTTCACTCTTCTTTCGCTGGCGGGCCAGGGTGACAACACTTTGGGCTGGGGAGTCAATTGCGCTTCCAGGCACGGAATCACTGCCAGCGGATCGTAGCCCACGTTGGCCAGGATTCCGGTCGCCATATAGTCGGCCTCCAATTCATTGGCCCGTGCGAAGGCGAGCTGGGCCAACGGGACTCCGAGTTCGACGCCGTTCTGCACTGTCTCCGATGCCGTGGAAGCCGGCAGAGTGCGCACCACGGTGTCTGTGCCGGCCTGCATCAGATCGGTCTTCGTGGCATTGCGCGTGGCGTGCCGCAGGGCGACGTGGGACACCGCGTGGGCCAACTCAAAAGCAAAGGTCGCCTCGTTGGGCGCGTTCGAGAGTAGACTCAGGGGAATAAAGATGGGACCGCCGGCGAAGGCCGTGGGCTCGCTGGTCTGCCGATCGGCAGGCGTGGCAAAGCCGGCGGCAGAACCCACCCACGGTTTTCGATCGTCGAAGATGGTGAAGGTATATGGAAAGTGGCCGTCGGCCTGCGCGGCGATGGTTTTTCCCAACTTCGCGACGTAAGCGTCGAGCGCGGGATCGTGAACGACTGTCATCTTGGCCGCGACCCCGGCGGCTAACTGCTGACCGAGCGCGATCTCGCGGTCAATGGAATAGAAGTTCACACCCTGGGCAGCGCGCTGTTGCGCGGCAACCGTGCCTGACAACACCAAAAAGGCAACAATCGACTTCATCGGACCTCCCCTCCACCGAATGCCTTTATCCCGTCGATACTTTCGCCTGCGCCGACTATATAATCGATCCATGCGTAATCGATCCGTGCTTCGATGGCTCATTTTCATGGTATGCACTCCGGTGATGCTGGCGCAAACCGCCGAGATCCAAAAGTTGATGAAGGATTCCCAGGACGCGTGGAATCGCGGCGACCTGCCGGCTTTCGCGTCCTACTACGAGGACTCGCCCGAGACCACATTCATGGGGCGCGAAGTGACGCGGGGCGGCGTGCAGGCGATTCTGCAGCGCTATCAGAAATCGTATCCGACGCCCGAATCGAGGGGCACGCTGACGTTTTCCGAGATTATGGTGCGGCCTTTAGCGGAGGGACTGGTGCTAGTGACGGGCAAGTTCGCATTGAAGCGGACCAAGGAAGGCGGCGGCGATGCGGCGGGCCGTTACACGCTGGTGATCAAACGCACAGCGGCAGGGTGGAAGATCATTCACGATCACAGCAGTTAGAATGCAGTCATCATGGCAACCCTTGGACTGATTGAATACGCGGATTCGAGTGCGGAAGTGCGGGCGGTGTATGACGACATCATGGCTACCCGCCAGACCGACTACATCAACAATTTCTGGAAGGCGCTGGCCAACGATCCGGTGACGCTGCGGCGGACATGGAGCAGCATTAAGGAGATCATGGCGCCGGGCGCCCTGGATGCGCTCACCAAGGAACTGGTCTACCTGGCGGTGAGCGCGTCAAACCAATGCCCCTACTGCATCGCCTCGCATACCGCTTCGGCGCGCAAGACCGGGATGAACGACGCGATGTTTGCGGAGTTGATGGCGGTTGTCGGAATGGCCAACGAGACGAACCGATTGTCGAGCGGCCACCGCGTTGAAATCGACGAGAGGTTCCAGTAACGGCTACAGCTTCAAGCGCAGGAAAATCGCGCCGGGGGTTGGATTGGGCGCATAGGGGCCGGTGATTTCGAAACCCCTGCGCTGGTACATCTCGAGCGCCTGTGCCATCACCGGCATGGTATCTCCGAGCAGTTCTCGATAGCCCACCGCACGCGCCTCGGCGAGGGCCCAATCGAGCAGCGCACGACCGGCACCCGAGCGCCGAAACTGCGGCCGTACGTAGAGGCGCTTGCCTTCACAGCGGAGGTCGTCGAAGCGTTTGACGGCCACGCATCCCGCCGGTTCGCCATCGACGATCACCAGACCCAAACGGCCGCCAGGCGGGGCGTACGGTCCGGGCAGCGCCGCCACCTCATCGCCGAAATTCTGGAAGCAGGGAGCGAAACCGAACGAAGCCCAGTACTCCTCAAAGAGTGTCTTCACGTGCGTGAGGTCGGCGGCGCTTTCCACCTGGGCGATCTTCATTCGTGCCTTGTGAGCTTGTCTTTATAGAGTGCGAAGACGCGCTGGTAATCGAGCTCGAGCGCAACCAGCACGGGAGTAGCGTCGGGCGCCACGCGCCGGTCAAGCGGCACGGTGGAGCCGTAGAATTTGCCCCAGGCAGTCATCACATCCAAATAGCGGCTCTCCGATTTCGTGACGAATCCAGGGTCGATCAAGTAGGCGGCGGCCAGCGAATCCCACATGTAAGCCACACCCTGCGGATGCGTAAGGAATCCCGGGTAGCGATTGCCCAGGTCCTCGCGGAACAGATCGGTGACGGGCGTGCGCACGGTGGCCACCTGGTCGAACTGGGCTTTGCGAATCGGCGCCGTATTGCAGATATCCAGCCCGAACATCACCTTCTGCGGAATTCGCGAGCGGAGCACGATGCGCGCGGCCTCGGGATCGAAGAAGAAGTTGAATTCGGCGGTGGGCGAAGCATTGCCCGCAACTCGCACATTGCCGCCCATGAAGACGATGCGCTTGATCTTGGTTTCGATTTCGGGCTTCATGCGCAGCGCCAGCGCGATGTTCGTCATGGGACCGATGGCCAGGATGGTGATCTCGCCGGGTCGCCGTTCGATTTCGGAAATCAGAAACGCCACTGCCGATTCGCGCTGCGGGCGGTGCAGGCTCAGCTTCGCGCCTGGCGCGGGCTTCACGTCCTTGGGATCGTCGGCAAATGCGCCGATGAATTCGGTGGGTCCCCACCGGCGGCCATACTCGCGGGCCATGGCGGCGGTGTGCAGCAGGGGAGCGCTGGCGCCCAGGAAGAGCGGGACTTGCGGCTGCTTCAACAGGTCGAGGATGTGGAGCATGTACTCCGCGCCCTGGGCCGGCCAGACATTGCCGGGTACGATGGTAATGCCCGCGACCGCTACTTGCGCCGGACTGCGGAGGAGCATGACGACCGCCGCGCCATCGTCGCCGAAAAGGCCGGAATCGGTGTCGATAATGACGGGCTGCCGCTCCGCCGCCCACATCGCGGCCACGAACAGAGAAGCGGGCAGAAGGCGGAACATGAAACTTCAATATAGCGGAAAGCGGTTCAGCCTACTTACCCCAAGGCTTCGCGCACTACTTCGCCGCTGACGATGGTGGGACGCTCGGAGCGGCCGTTGTGCAGGTAGGTCACCTTGACATGGTCGAGGCCGAGCGCCCAGAGAACCGTGGCATGCAGATCGTGGACGTGGACCGGGCGCTCGATGGCGCGCAGGCCGATATCATCGGTGCGGCCGACGATTGCGCCCTTTTTGATGCCGCCGCCCGCCATCCACATGGAGAATCCCCACGGATTGTGATCGCGGCCATTGCCCTTCTCGTTGAACGGCGTGCGCCCGAACTCGCCGCCCCAAACCACAAGTGTGCTATCCAGCAGGCCGCGCGCCTTGAGGTCGGTGAGCAAGCCGGCGATGGGCACGTCGGTCTCCTGGCAGTGGCGGCCGTGGTTCTTATCGAGATCGTTGTGCGCGTCCCACCCACTGCCGCTGCCGGAGTAGAGTTCGATGAAGCGCACGCCGCGCTCCACCAGACGACGCGCCAGCAGGCAGTTGGAGCCGAACTTCGCGGTCACTTCGTTGTCCATGCCGTACAGTTTGCGGGTGGCTTCGGACTCACTGGTGAGGTCCACCGCCTCCGGCGCGGCCGATTGCATGCGGTAGGCCAGTTCGTAAGAATTGAGGCGCGCTTCGAGCTCGGTATCCTCTGGCTTGGTATCGCCGTAGTGGCGATTGAGGGCGTTGAGCAGGTCGAGCTTACCGCGCTGTTGGCCTTCGCCGATGGTGGCGGGCGGCGCGAGATCGAGAATCGGCGCTCCCTCTTTGCGCAGCAGCGTGCCCTGATAGCTGGCGGGCAGAAAGCCGGAGCTCCAGTTTTTGCCTCCGCCCAGCACCTCGGCGGCGTCGGTAAGAATCACGAAGGTCGGGAGATTGTTGTTGGCGGTGCCCAAGCCGTAGGTCACCCACGCGCCCATCGACGGGCGTCCCGCCAGAATCGAACCGGTGTTCATCTGGCAGACGGAGCCCACGTGGTTCAGGCCATCGGCCCAGCAGGCGCGGAGCATCGTCATGTCGTCGACGTGCTGTGCCAGGTGGGATACCAGTCGGACACCCACATGCCGCTCTCGCCGTACTGCTTCCAGGTGCGCTTGGAAGGCATCAGGGTGTTGGACGCCGTGCCCATGGCGGTGATGACTTTTCCGAACGAAGGCGGCATGGGCTGGCCGGCAAGGCGCGCGAGCTCGGGCTTGGGGTCGAAGATGTCGACGTGGCTGGGGCCGCCTTCCATGAAGAGCCAGATCACGGACTTCGCGGTGGGCGGATGGTCAGGCTTCTTGGGAGCCAGGGGGTCGAGACGATCGGCGCCCTGCAGCATGGCGGAAAACGCCAGCGCGCCCAAGCCGCCCGAAGAACGCATCAAAAATTCACGGCGATTGAAAGGGAGCATGGCTTAATTCCGATAGACAAATTCGTTGGAGTTCAGCAGCATCTGGCAGAAATCGACAAATGCTGCCGCGTAAGCCGGCTCGACACTATCGGGCAGGGCCGGCGGCAGCGCCAGCTTCTCGCCTTTGGCGGCGCGCTCGGCGATCACCGCCTTCTGCTTGAAGAAGAACGTCTCCACGGTGTCCTTCTCCCGGCGTCGGGCGGCCGCGAATAGGCCAGGCGGAAGGCGCGGTCGACTGGGTCGCGATCGGCGAGCGCGCGCGCAGCAAAGGCCTGCGCCCATTCCAGGACGACCTTGTCGTTGAGCATGGTCAGCGCTTGCGGCGCGGTGGTGGTGACTTCACGCCGCGGGCAGGATTCGTGCGTGTCCGGCATGTCGAAGGCTTCCATCATCGGATAGCGGGAATTGCGCTTGACGAAGATGTAGATGCTGCGGCGATTGCGCTCGTCGGTGTTCGACAGCTTCCAGCCGCCGCGCGGCGACAGCATCCTGGGGCAACTCGGGGTAGACGCGGGGCCGCCGGTCTTGCTGTTGAGCAAGCCGGAGACTGCCAGGCTGGAATCGCGAATCACTTCGCTCTCCAGGCGATGGCGGGGGAAGGCCCACAACAGGCGGTCGGACGAATCGATGGCGGCGGCCTCCTTGCGAAATCGGACGACTGCTGATAGGTGGCCGAGGTCATGATCAGGCGGTGCATGTGCTTCATGCTCCAGCCGCCGCTCACGAAATCCTTCGCCAGCCAGTCGAGCAGCTCGGGATGCGAGGGACGCTCGCCCATCACGCCGAAATCGCTGGGCGTGCCGGCGATGCCGCGGCCGAAGTGGTAGTGCCAGATGCGATTCACCATCACGCGCGCGGTCAGCGGATTGTCGGGGTTGGTCAGCCAGTTGGCCAGCGCGGTGCGGCGCCCGGTGGATTCGAGATTCGCGGGCGGCACGATGCGCGCCGGGGCCGGGTCGAGCAGCGTGAGGAAGCCGGGCTGCACTTCTTCCTTCGGCGCATCGTAGGCGCCGACTGCCAGCACGTGGGTGGCAGGCGCGATCCGGCCGAGGTCGGCCATACCGATGCCCTCAGGCATTTCGCCAGGATCGAGATCGGCGAACTTGGCCAGCTCGGCCTTCAGATCGTCGTACTTTTTCTTAGCGTCGCCCTTGAGCTGCTTGGCCGCATCGTCGTCGGACATTTGCAGGTACGGCTGGGCCTTCCATGCCATCTGCGATTCGAACGGAGTACGCGTCGGCCGCTGGTTTCAGGATCATGGCCTGGATTTCGGGCGGATATTTGTCGAAGTAATCGGTGTACGCGTTCTTCCTCACGGGCTCGAGCAGGGTGGCGATCTGCGCGCGGATGGCGTTGGTCTTCTCCTCCCACAATGCTTTTTTCTGACGATACTCGGCGACCTGCGCGCGGGTGCCATCGCGATGTGATCGTCCGCGGCGGTGTTGGCGAAGAAGCCTGCAGGCGGTAGTAATCCGCCTGCAGGATGGGATCGAACTTGTGATCGTGGCAGCGCGCGCAGCCGTACGTCAGGCCCAGGAAGACGCGCCGGTGGTGTCGGTGATATCGTTCAGGATTTCCTGGCGGCGCTGCGATGAGATTCCGCGCGTTGCTTTCGTCGGGGTAGTGGCGGTTGAAGCCGGTGGCGACGCGCGCCTCGGGATTGTCGGGCCACATCTCGTCGCCGGCGATCTGCTCCTGCACGAAGCGGTCGTAGGGCTTGTCGTGGTTGAAGGAGTCGATCACGTAGTCGCGATAGCGCCAGGTATTGGGACGCGCTCGTCGGCCTTGAAGCCTTCGCTCTCGGCGATAGCGCGCCAGGTCGAGCCAGTGCCGCCCCCAGCGCTCGCCGTATTGCGGCGAGGCGAGCAGGCGGTCGACCACTTTGTCGTAGGCGTCGGGCGAGTGGTCGGCGACGAAGGCGGCGACCTCTTCGGGAGTAGGCGGCAGGCCGGTGAGGTCGAAGGTGGCGCGGCGCAGCAGTGTGATCTTATCGGCGGGCGTGGCGGGCTCGATCTCCTTGGCTTCGAGCTTGGCGAGAATGAACTGGTCGATGGGATTGCGCGCCCACGCCGTATGCTTCACGGCCGGCGGCGTCTGCGGCTTGATCTTCTGGAACGACCAGAAATCGCGCTGCCGCTGGGTGAAGGTATCGGCGGCCAAGAGCGCCGCGAAACAAACGAAAACAGACAGGGTTGCTCGTCGCATGCCAGCCCCTCGGTGCTTGTAATAGGTTGAGACAGAAATCCTGAAAGGTCAAGGGGATAAAGGCAAGCGGCGGGGTTATTTGAGTGTTCGGACCCGGTGCGATTCGCTATCCGAAATATAAACCGTTGCCCGCCGCGGTCACGAAGATGCCGTGGGGCCGCGAAAGCTGGCACTTCAGCGGGTCGCCATCCGGGCCGTTGCCGCGCTGGCCTGTGCCCGACCACCGTCGTGATCATTCCGGTCTTCAGGTCGATGCGGCGGATGGTGTGGCTCTCGGTGTCGGCCAGGTACAGGCTCCCGTCGGGGGCCCAGGCGATCACCCTTCGGCCCCGACAGGCGCGCCGATTTGGCCGGACCACCATCGCCCGTAGTAGCCCGTTCTCGCCTGTGCCGGCGACGTGATAGATCTGTCTGGCGACCGGGTCCATCCGGTATACGGCATTGCCCTCGCGGAGCACCAGGTAAAGGTCGCCGGACGGTGTGGACGTGATGGCGCGCGGGCCGTTGAGCGGCGTGCCGGCGATGGGTGCGCCATCGGGCGTGGGCTTGCGCTCGCCGGTGCCCGCCCAAGTGTCGATGACGCCGGTCTTCAAGTCCACGCGGCGAATGCGATGGTTACCGACATCACAAATCAACAGCCGCCCGTTGTGATCGAAGGCGATGCTGTGCGGCTGGCGGAACTGCGCCTTCGCGGCCGGTCCGCCATCGCCCGAGAAACCGGCAACGCCCGTACCTGCGACGGTCGAAATGAGGTGGGTTTTCCCATCCACACGGCGCACAACGTGATTCTGCATTTCGGCGAAAAACATGTTGCCCGCGACGTCGAAGCGGACTTCGTAGGGCTCGTTGAGCGACGCGTCGAGTGCCGGACCGCCGTCGCCCGCATAACCCTTCTGTCCGCTGCCGGCGGCCGTGGAGATGACGCCAGTCTTGAGGTCGAGCCGGCGCACTCGATGATTGCCGATCTCGCAGAAATAGAGCGCGCCATCGGGACCGGTGACCAGCCCGTACGGATTGTTGACCTGCGCTTCGACACCAGGTCCGCCGTCGCCGGAGAAACCAGCGATGCCCGTGCCCGCGATGGTGGCGATGGTCTGTGCGGACAGAGGCAGAAGGGAAAGCAGCAGCGTGGCCAGTCGCATAAAAGTAAGTGTAAGACCACCGGCTCCACTCGGGATAATCTAAAGCATGCGAAAAATTCGATGGGGTGTGTTGGGCGTGGCCCGGATCGCGACCGTCCGGGTGATTCCCGCCATGCAACGCGGCAAGTTGACGGAAGTGACGGCGATTGCGTCGCGCGATGCCGCGCGGGCCGAAGAAGCTGCGAGTGAGCTCAGCATTCCGAAAGCCTACGGATCGTACGAGGAGCTACTGGCCGATCCGGACATCGATGCCATTTACAATCCCCTCCCCAACCACCTGCACGTGCCATGGTCGACGCGCGCTGCCGAGGCGGGCAAGCACGTGTTGTGCGAGAAGCCGGTGGGCATGGACGCGGCCGATGTGGAGAAGCTGATCGCCGTGCGCGACCGCACCGGCGTGGTGATCGGCGAAGCTTTTATGGTGCGTAGCCATCCCCAATGGATCCGGGCGATGGAGCTGGTACGCAGCGGAAAAATCGGCAAGCTCCGCGCCATTTACGGATCGTTCGGCTACTTCAATCCCAAAGCGGAGAACATTCGAAATGTTCGCGAGTACGGAGGCGGCGGGCTGATGGATGTGGGCTGCTATCCGATCAAGACGTCGCGAATGGTCTTCGGCGAGGAGCCTCTGCGAGTGGCAGGCGTACTGCAGCGCGACCCCGCATTCGGAACCGACACACTGGCATCGGCGATTCTGGAGTATCCTTCGGGCCATTGCGTGTTTACCTGCAGCACACAGATTGTCCCCAATCAAAACATGCAAATCCTGGGGACGACGGGCCGCATCGAATTCGAGATCCCGTTCAACGCGATTCCCGGCGACACTTCGCGCATCCGCATCGATAATGGAACCGATCTGAGAGGCGCTGGAATCACGATCGAAGAGTTCCCCGCCTGCGATCAGTACACACTACAAGGAGACGATTTCGCCAAGGCCATTCTGGAAGGCGGCCAGCCGCCGGTGCCGCTGGAAGACTCGCTGAAGAATATGAAGGTGATCGACGCGGTATTTCGATCGGGGGAATCGGGGAAGTGGGAAGCTGTAGATTGAAATGAAAACTTGGACGCGGAGGCGCATTCTCTGCGCCTCCGCGTCTAGGAAATACCTACATCAGAAGTACAGCTTCAACGCAAACTGAAGGTTCCTCGACCCGACTGACGTATTCACTACGCCTGTCGGGATTCCCGCGGTGTAACTCGGGTCCACGTTGTACTTCGGTCTTGTCGATTCCGCCGCCGGGGAAGACGTCGGTGGAGTAGCCGCCCACTGCAAAGATGGGGGTGTTGAAGGCGTTGATGGCGTCGAAGCGGAATTCCACGTATCTGCTTCTCCGCGATCGTGAACCGCTTGGAGAGGCTCATGTCGATCTGCTTGAGGCCCGGTCCACGCTCACTCGAAATGGGGCAGTTGCCGAGTTTGCCCGGAGCTGGAATCGCCATGGTCAGCGGGTTGAACCAAACGTAGCCGCCGCCGGCGAAATTCTTGTATGGCGTCTGCTGCGAGGGGGCGATGCAATCCGGCCGGGCTGGAAGTAATGCGCCCGTGGGGTCGCTGCCGAACTGGATCATCGAAATCGGCAGTCCGCCGTGGGCGGTGACGATGGTGTCGTAGTGCCAGTCGCCAAGCACCGCATTCACGGCCTTGTTCGCGCTCTTGAAGTGGCGGCCCGTGCCGAACGGCAGGTCGTAATTGAGATAGCCGCTGAAGACATGCGTCACGTCGGCGTCGCACAGGCCGTAGTCCAGCCCGATGTTGTAGACGTACGATTGGAACGCGACGTCGGCCGTGGTCTGCGCGGGCGCCGAGTTGCCGTAGCGGCCGTAGTAGCCCTGGTTGTTCGTCAGGCACTTGACCAGGTGTAGTTGAACTGGAAGTTCAGTCCGTGCGTCAGCCGCTCCTGCGCGGACATCTGCAGGCCGTTGTAGTTCTGGATGGCGGTGGACGTGTTGAGCCGCTTCTGGCCGGTGCCGTCAGCCAGCAATGCCGGGTTGCCGGCGAGGTACGGTCCCGGCATGGCTGGTGCCATCGGGATTCAGGATGTTCTGACCCATGTTATAGATCGCGGCCATATGATCGGTGTGCTGGCCCACATAGCCCGCCTGCACGGTGAAGGAGTTGGTGATCTGCCGCTGCAGGGTCAGGTTCCACTGATTGGACACCGCCGGGCGATAATTCGGATCGGTGGCGTGAATGCGCACACCGGCGAAGCAGGCCGCGGGCGCGGAAGTCACGTTCGAAACCGTGCAGCCGGAAGTGGCGCCGAGCGCGCCGAAGCCCTGGTCGAGCGTCACCTGGTTGGTGGGAATCCCGCCGTTCGAGCCGACGCCGCCCCACTGGCCCACCAGGTCGACGTTCCAGGGAGCGTTGGTGGCCAGGCGGTTGAATTCGCCCGTGCCTTCCTGGAAGCTGGTAGCGGGAGAACGCCGCGCGAATCACGGTCTTGTCGTCCAGACTATAAGCAGCGCCCAGGCGCGGCAGGAAATTGGCGATGCCGTTGTACTGGTTGTAGAGCGCGCGGCTGTTGCCATTCTGTCCCGCGAGTTCGATCTGCCCCGTGTACTCGTTGAAGTTGGTCATGCGGTCGTGCACTTCGTAGATGGGGGTGAAGACCTGCCAGCGAAGTCCGAAGTTCAGGGTCAGCTTGCGGCTGACGCGCCAATCGTCCTGCGCGAAGGCGCCGATGGCGTAGTTGCGCTGCCCCACCGTGCCGGCGAAGCCCAGGCCATAGCCCATGTAAGACGGCAGGCCCAGGAAGAAGTCGGCTTCCGAGTATCCGGTGTAGGTTCCATTGAAGCCGATCTGTCCGGCCGCGCCATCACTGCTGGTGGCGGGCACGTAGTTATTGCGGTAGCGAATGGCCTGGAAGCCGAAGCGGAAGGTGTGCGCATTGTGCGTCCAGATGGCGGTATCGGAATACTGTATGGACGTCTGGTGGAAGATCTCCGGCGCATATCACTGTGCCGAAGGCGAAAGGTCCGTTCAAGGCGCCGCCCACTTTGGAACTGGCGAACGAGAGGCCGGGCAGGTATTGCGTGGGCTGGCCGGGGATCAGGTTGGCGCCAGCCGTGGTGGAAAGCGACTGCGTGTTGGCTTCAGCGGGGAAGTAGTTCATGCCCACGCGGAAATCATTCACCAGCGTCGGGTTCAGCGTCTTGCGTGTAATCGAACACCGCCTGCTGCAGCGGGAAGACGTTGCTGCCCGATCCACTGTATTGGAAGACTTCGCTGTTCACAATCGGGTTGTCGATGTGCTGCTGCGAGTAGCGCGCGAAGAAATGATCGTTCGACGTGGGCGCATAGTCCATTTTGATATCGCCCTGATTGCCGTGCGTATAGTTCTGCACCACGTCATTCAGGTTGTTGATGGTGCCGCCGGCCAACCCGGGCAAGTTCGGCTTGGGCAGCGCGGAAGCGATCTTCAGCGCCGTGGGGCTGAGGCCGTTGATGCAGGGATCCACGCCCATCTTCTGGCCGGGACCGCAAATGCTCGCCTGGGTCAGGTTCGATGGCATCGGCCACGGTGGTGCCGGGATAGTGCAGCGTCACGCCCGTGTCGGTGAGATTGCCGGTGCAGGTTCGCGGCCGTGAAGGTGGTCTTGGGACTGGAACTGGCAGGCAGATCGAAGCGCGAGCCCTGATAATCCGCGAAGAAGAACAGCTTATCCCTCCTGATGGGACCGCCAAAGGTGCCGCCGTATTCGTTCCAGCGCTGGCGCGGAGTGCGGCAGCCCGTTGAAGTTGTTTGACCACTCATTGGCGTTGAAGAAATCGTTGCGCAGGTACTCGAATACGTTGCCATGGATACTGGTTGGTGCCCGACTTCAGCCCGACGTTGATCACGCCGCCGAGGAACTGGCCGAACTCCGCGCTCGGGTTGTTGGTGATGATATTGAATTCCTGGATCGCGTCGACATTGGGCGAGTACGCCACGTTGTTATCCACGAATTCGGTGTTCTCCATGCCGTCCAGCAGGTAGTAATTGGCCTGCTCGCGGTTGCCGTTGAGGTTGGGCCGCGCGGCGTTGAAGGTCTTCTGGCCGGTGTTAAAAGAGGCCGGGCTGATGGTGACGGCGCCGGGAACCAGCAGGGTCAACTGGTTGTAGTTGCGCGTCTCCAGCGGCAGGCTGCCAATGGCGCTGGCCTCCATCACGGTGGAGACTTCGGTGGTCTGGGTCTGCAGGGCGGCCGCGGCGCTGGTGACTTCCACCTGCTGCGAGACCGGTCCGAGCGTCAGTGCCAGGTCCACTTTCGCCGTCTGGTTCATTTGCAGGTCGAAGGCTTTGTTCAGAGTGGTCTGAAAGCCGGTGGCTTCCACTTTCACTTCATAATGACCGATGGGCAGGCGGCTGAAATTGTAAACGCCTTCATCGTTGGTCTTGGTTGTCCAGGCGGTTCCCCGATCTACATCGCGCGTCGTCACATTCGCATTGGCGACTGCGGCGCCGGATGGATCGGAGACCTTTCCGGTTATTCCCGCGCTGGCTTCCTGCGCCACCCCGAACGGCGCAATCGCAGTGAGCAGCGCTAGGGCTAGAATCGATACGAATCCGAGTCGGATCCATAATTGGAAATCGCGTCTTCTCATAATCACCTCTTTTGACCCCTTCTGACTTTCCCGGACATGGTGTGCCCACCCCGGCGCGCCTGTCCAGTTCACAACGGTTGTCGCGCCGTTATGACAGGTTCGTTACCGCATCGAACGTACGTGGTTTCAATGGCATGTGATCAATGGAGCGGCCGGTCGGTCTTCGCCACGGGCTGTTCCAAAGCCTTTAGCAGAATCCTCACAGGCCGCACCGCCGCCAGGATTACCTCGCCGCTCGGCTTCTCCATCGCATTGAGTTTTTGATTCTGATCCGATATCCATTTTTCGGGCGCGGGCTTATGGGTTTCGAGATACTCGATGGCCGCTTGTCCCATCTCACCTACTTCCGCCAGATTCTTCGACAGGCCGTTCGCGGCCCACTGCGCGAACGCGCCGCGCAAGCTCCGCAATATCGGCCGGCGCGAACTTCGCCGCCGCCAGTTCCAGATGACGCACCCACTCGCTCTGGGGCCGAACGGCGTCAGGGAAGCGGTTCAGGTCCACCAGGCTGGTGTACTTGCGCGCATCACGCCGGATCTCGATGCCGGTAGCTTCAGACGCGTCCGCCAGAGTGCGCAAAGCCGCGCCACCGCCCAGCCGCTCCAGCATCGGCTGGTAATTCGCCCGATGCTGCAGGCCCACCCAATCGAGCGAGCGGCTTACGGCTTCCATGCGCGCGTACATCGACGGCACGTCGGTGACTTCGCGCGGCGACCACAGGCGCTCGGCGATGGCCGCCATGCGCGGCCAGATGCGCGAGTCCACTGTCTCCGCGCTTACATATTCAGCCCACATGCACGCCTCGCCGCCAAGAATGTGAGGGTCGTCGGCCCCCGCGGGCAAGGGATCCACCGCGTAATGAAAGCTCGCGGGCTTGAGATGGTCGAGGTAATACCCGAACGACAGAATTCCGCGATAGCCTTTCTTCGATGCCTGGGCCAGGGCCTCCTGGCCGCGCCACGATTGGATCACAGTATCGCCGGCAAGTCCCGGCGCCAGCACTTCATCCCAGCCGATCATGGTCTTGCCGTGCGCTTTTACAATCTTTTGCAGGCGCTGGTTGAAGTAGCCATGCAGGTCGCGGCTAGTGGCCAGTTGATGCTCACGGGCGAACGCCTGAATGGAGGCCGACTGTTTCCATTGCGTCTCTTCCACTTCGTCTCCGCCGATGTGGAAGTACGGATCGGGGAAGAGCGCCGCCATTTCGCCGATGAAGGCATCCAGAAACTGGTACGTCTCTTCCCGCGCGGGATTCATCGTTGGCTGGAAGATGCCCCAGGTTCGTTCGATCTTATACGGCCCCGGAGCGCTGGCCAGTTCGGGATATCCGACGAACCAACTGGTGGTGTGGCCGGGGATGTCGAATTCCGGGACCACGCGAATGGCGCGAGCGTGGGCGTACTCCACCACCTGGCGGATTTCATCCTGGGTATAGAAATTGCCATCCGAGCCGAGTTCCTGCAGCTTGGGGAAGCGCTTGCTCTCCACGCGGAAACCCTGATCGTCGGAGAGATGCCAGTGAAAGACGTTGAGCTTTACCGCCGCCATTGCGTCCAGATTGCGCTT
Organism: uncultured Solibacteraceae bacterium; assembly: GCA_963815475.1. Classification (GTDB taxonomy): domain Bacteria; phylum Acidobacteriota; class Terriglobia; order Bryobacterales; family Bryobacteraceae; genus Sulfopaludibacter. The sequence continues at coordinate 1,510,764 of CAWFHD010000003.1, forward strand.
CACCACATCGACGGGCATCCAGTGCCGTGAGACGTCCATCATCAGGCCACGCCACGGAAATCGCGGATGGTCCTCAATATGAACGGACGGCGCCTGGAAGTCGGAGCCGATCAATTGCACGAACGTCTCCATGCCGCGGAGCGCGCCCGTTACTGTGGGAGACGTGAGCCGCGCGCCGGTGGGCGCGACATCGAGGACGTACGATTCGTCGGTGCCGGCGGCTTCCCGGCAGTCGATGGTGAGGGCGGTGCGCTTGGGCGCGGCGGTGGCCAATCCGAACTGGCGAAAGATGCGCGCTTCGGTGCGCCGCATGGCCGCATCGAGCATCGCATCGCGATAGCCGGCGGCGGCAATCTGAAAACTGGAATCGATGGTGAGATGTCCGGAGTTCACCGTCATCTTCGCCGGGAGCGGCATCAGGCTGGGCGCCGCGTGGGCGACCATCAGGAACAGAGGGGCAGCCAATACTGGCAGCAGCCGCAAAAAGGCTTTCGTCACATAGTCCTCGTAATCTTGTGCAGCGTTCTTGGCCGATCGGGGTTCAGTCCCTTGATGGCCGCCAAGTGCGCAGCGAACAGTTGCGCCGGCACGATGTATGGAATCGGCGTGTACAGATCGCCGGCTCCGCAGCCGTTATGCAGCGGCAGTTGAATCAGCCGCGCCGGCTTGGCGCAGGCTGCCACATTGCTTTCATCGGTGAACACCAGCGTTTCGGCGTGCAATTCTTCCAACTGGTCGAGCACCATCGCCATCGAAGGCCACGTCACCCCGCCCGGGGCAAACACGAAAACCGGGAAGGAGCGCTCCACCAGCGCGATGGGCCCGTGCATCAGGTCGGCGGAGGAAAATCGCTCGGCTACCACATAGCAGGTCTCCATCAGCTTGAGGCCGAGTTCGAGCGCGTTGGCATAATTGAGGCCGCGGCCCACGGTGACGGCCCGGCTCATGAAGGTGTACCGCTCGGCGACTTCTCCCACACGCTCTTCCAGGTCGAGCACGCGCTCTACCCAGCCGGGAAGGTGGCGCAGCACATCCAGGCTAACGTCGCCGCCCAGGGCATGGGCCAGCAGGTAGAGCGCCAGCAACTGGCAGGTGTAGGTTTTAGTGGCCGCGACGCTCTCTTCCCTGCCCGCCCGGGCCAGCAGGGTGTGCTCCGCGATTTCGGCCATCCGGCTGTGCGCTTCATTGGTGATCCCCACCGTCACGGCGCCGCGCCGGCGAGCATCCTCCAGCACGGCATTAGTGTCGGTGGATTCGCCCGATTGCGAAATCCCCACCACCAGCATGCCGGTTAGGTCGAGTTCGCTGCCGTAGAGCGTGAGGATGGAGGGCGCGGCCAGCGAGACCGGTATCCGCGTGGTGATCTCGATCAGGTAGCGGCCGAACTGTGCGGCATTGTCCGAAGTCCCACGAGCCACCAGCACCACCAGCCGGGGGCGACTGCTATCGAAGTGGCGCTGCAACTCGCGCAGAGGGCGCAGCCCTTCTTCCAACGTGCGCGCCAGCGCCTGCGGCTGCTCGCGTGTTTCTTCCAGCATCTTGGACATTCGGTCGCTTTGCATCGTGCGGCGCGGCGGGCGGCCCTGTCCAGTTCACAACGGTTGCCGGTATGTTATGCCAGGTTCGTTACGGCATCGAACGCTTTTGTTTTCATGTCAGTCTGTTAGAATCGGAACCAGTAATTCAGAAACGGGCCATCAAATGTCTCAGGGTCAAGTGCCCCGCGCTTGCGCATTCGCAGGCGCCGGACCATCCCAGTGAAGAACGGATTCGCGAAGAGCTTGGCCGGGTGCTGGCGAGCCACGAATTCCGCACCAGCAAGCGCAGCCAGGAGTTTTTGAAATATGTAGTAGAGAACACCCTCAGCGGTCATGGCGACATGCTGAAGGAGCGGACCATCGGCATCGAGGTCTTCGGCCGGTCCACCAGCTACGACCCATCGGACGATGCCACCGTGCGCGTGAAAGCGGGCGAGGTGCGCAAACGGCTGGGGCTTTACTACTCCAGCGAAGGCGCGCACAATCCGTTGCGGATCGAGATGCCGTCCGGCACCTACATCCCCGAGTTTCGTGCGATGCCGTGCGGAACGGGCGGCGATGGCGGCGCCGCTCGAATCGATCGCAACAGTCCAGCCGATCGTGCCTGCCCCGCCGCGTCCCTGGCTCACACCGATGCGCGCCGCCATCGCAGCGATCGGCGTGGCCATCCTCGGAGGCGCCGGGTGGTTGGCCACACGCACTGCGGCTACCACGGTGGATCAGTTTTGGGCACCCGTATTTACTGGCCCTTCGCCCGTACTGCTGTGCGCGGCCTTCGTGCCGGTATGGGGCCGCGAGCGCGACGCCGACCCTTCATCGCCCATCCACGCGGAAGATTTCGTGAAGTTGAACGACCAGTTCGTGGGCGGCGGCGACCTGATCGCCACCTCGCGACTCACCGCCATGCTGGCGCGCATGCGCCGGCCCTACCGCTTGAAGGTGGGCGCCGACGCGTTCGCCGACCTGCGCGCCGGCCCTGCCGTGCTGGTGGGCTATTCGTACACACGCTGGAAGGAAATCTCCAGCCAGATGCGCTACTCCATTCAGGACTCACCCGGTTTCGTGGGGATCACGGATAACGGCAAGCCGACCGAATTCGCGCTGCCGCACCTGCCCCGCGACCGGCATACCTCGGAGGACTACGCCATTGTCTCGCGCGTCTTTCATCCCGACACGCACGCCATGCTGGTGGAACTCGCCGGGATTACGCAGTACGGCACCGACGCCGCGAGCGACCTGGTGACCAATTCCGACCTGATGACGGAGGCCGTGCAAAACGAACCCGGATGGCAGCATAAGAACATGCAACTGGTGCTGCGCGTCAAGGTGATTTCGGGGGCGCCTTCGAGTCCGAAGATCGTTGCTCGATATTTTTGGCAGCGGTAGGACACAGTTTGCTAAGCATGACAGGGTCGAACAAATTTGGTCCGAGCTTCGCTCGGATTGGCAGGCGGAAGCGCTGCCCCACCAAGAGCTGAACACGATAGCCAGTATTTTTGGCATGTTGACGCAATTCAGATAAACTGGTCGAATATGAAAACATCGTGTTTTGTGTTCGCTGCGATCGCGACGCTTGCGTTTCCAGCCTGGTCCCAGGACGCCAAAGCTTTCGTGGGACGATGGGACCTCACCCTTACCAGTCCGCGCGGCGGCACTTGGCCGCAATGGATGGAAGTGGATCAGAAGGGCGACGTTCTCGGCGGCCGCATCCAACCGCGCGGCGGAGCAGTGCGCCCCATGGCCGCGGCGAAGGTGGAAGGCGGACACTTGCTGATCAACGTGACGGCGGCCGGACGCGGCCCCGCAGTGGACTGGGATCTGACCGTGGAAGGCGGCAAGCTCTCCGGCGTACAGAAGCAGGGTGACAACACCGACACCAAGATCGCAGGCGTGCGCGCTCCCGAATTGAAGCGGCCCATGCCGAAATCGTGGGCCGCCCCGAAGCTCTCTTCAATGGCAAGGATCTCACCGGATGGGAGCCCATCGGCAATCCCGCCAACAATCATTGGGCGGCCAAGGACGGCGAACTGGTGAACGAGGCGAAGGGATCGAATCTCCGTACCACTAAGACATTCCAGGATTTCAAACTGCACGTGGAAGTGAACTGCCCCAACACACTGCCCGACGGCAAGACCCAGCTCTGCAATAGCGGTATCTATCTGCGCGGCCGCGACGAAGTGCAGGTGGGCTCCGAGGGCGGCACCGCTCCCACACATGAAATGGGCTCGCTCTACGGTTTCATCGCCCCCGCGGTGGACATGCCGCTGGGCGCCGGCGAGTGGCAAACCTTCGACATCACACTGGTGGGCCGAACGTTGACCGTGGTGCGCAACGGCACGAAGATCCACGACAACGTGGAGATCCCCGGCATTACCGGAGGCGCGCTGGACAGTAACGAAGCCGAGCCCGGCCCCATCTTCTTCCAGGGCGATCACGACCCGGGCATGCGCTATCGCAATCTCACCATCGCTCTACCGAAAAACTAGGACCACGATGACAGACATCATTTCCGAATATCAGAAGTGGAAGCAGCAGGGCGAGGACATCCGCAGCAAGGCGAAGCACGCGATGGAGTCACGATTCCGCGAACTGCTGACGGAGGCGATCTCCATCGCCGAAGAATATCGCGCCGATTTCGGAGGGCCGCTCAAGCCGCCCTCACCCGTGACGGCGTTCCGCTACAAAGCCCCGGCGCACGGCAAGGGCAAGAAGGCGGCGAAAGCGAAACCCGCGGCGAAGGCTGCGCCGGTTGCGCCGCCACCGCCGGAGGCGAAGCCGAATCCCAAACTCGCCGGACTGCAGAAGCGCCTCGCCACAGCACGCAAGAAGTTGGAGGATGCCAAGGCCGCGGGCACGCCATCGCGTGTGCTGGAAGATCGGGTCTACGAGATTGAAGACGAGCTGAAGCTGGCCAGCGCGTAGGTTTCGCAATAGCTCTTAATAGAAAGATAGTGGGCTCCAGGAGCTAGCCGCACTACCGAAACCCGCGCTGTGCTGTTACCGTATATACATCCATGGCTCGGTCTTTTATTGCAGGTCTCGCCCTAATACTGTCTTCAGCCGCCATCGTCTCAGGACAGGTGTATACAGTCAGCACAGTGGCCGGTAACGGCACACCCGGTTTCGCCGACGGCCCCGCACTGAGTTCGCAGTTGGACCAACCGGGGCAGGTCTTTCTGACTGGTTCCGGCTCCGTCTACATAGCCGACGGCCTCAACTACCGCGTCCGCCTTCTATCGGGCGGCAACCTCAGCACCATCGCAGGCACCGGCACACCCGGTTACGGCGGTGACACGGCAGCCGCCACGTCCGCACTTCTGGACGATCCGCTGGGCGTGGCGCTGGACTCCTCCGGCAATATCTATATCGCCGACACCGCCAGCAGCGTCATCCGCAAAGTCACAACGGGCGGCATCATCAGCACCCTCGCAGGGAACTTCGGATACGGCCCGGGATTTAGCGGGGATGCCGGAGCGGCTACCAACGCGCAGCTTAACGCGCCGCTCGGAATTGCGCTCGACTCCGCCGGCAACCTGTACATTTGCGATTCGTTCAATGCACTCATCCGCAAAGTGAATACCAGCAGCGGCATCATCACCACCGCGGTCGGCAACACGTCGGCCACGCTCGGCCTGCTGAAGCATCCCACCGGCATCGCGCTCGACTCGGCCGGCAACATGTACATCGCCGATTCTTCCGCCAGCAAGATCTTCAAGTTCACGGCATCCACCGGCAAACTCTCCACCTTCGCGGGAACCAACTTCGGCTTTTCGGGCGACGGCAACCAGGCGGCGTTTGCGCAGTTGGGCGATCCGCAGGGCGTCGCGATCGATGCGGCAGGCAACGTGTACATCGCGGACTCCGTGAACAATCGCATTCGCAAAGTAGCCACCAACGGCGTGATCACCACGATCGCCGGTACAGGCAAGCAGGGCTACACCGGCGACGGCGGGTTGGCCACCAGCGCCCAGTTTTATTCGCCGGACGGTATTGCGGTGGACAACGCGGGCAACGTCTACGTCTCCGACACGCACAACGCCGTCATCCGCGTGCTGCAGCCCACGCTCCCCACCATCTCCTCGGGTGGAGTGGGCAACGCGTTCAGCTTCAAACCGCAAGTTTCACCGGGGGCGTTTGCGAGCGTCTTTGGATCCGGATTCGGTCTGACTAGCATCAGTCCTGCGGCCACACCGAACCTTCCGACATCCGCCGGCGGCGTCTCCGTTACGGTGAACGGGTTGGCCGCTGCGCTCTCTTATGTATCGGCAGGGCAGATCAATTTTCAAGTGCCGTGGGAGACGGCGGTAGGAACGGCATCGGTGGTCGTGACGGTGAACGGCGGGCCGAGCAATACGCTTTCGGTGCCGGTGGTCTCGGCAGGTCCTGGACTGTATTCCATCGCGGAAAACGCGGATTTTTCGCTGAACACGTCATCGAATGCGGCGGCTGCCGGCAGCACCATCATCGCGTACCTGACGGGTTCGGGTCCCGTCAATCCAACTCCGGCGGATGGCGCGCCGTCGCCATCCAATCCACTCGCGCAGGCGACATCGACAGTGACTGCGACCATTGGAACGGCCACCGCGCAAGTGTCCTTCGTGGGACTGACTCCGGCAACCGTCGGATTGCTGCAGGCCAATATCGTGATTCCTGCCGGCCTCACGCCGGGGGCCTATCCGCTGACTGTCACCATCGGGGGCCAGGCGAGCAACACCGCTTCTATCAACGTCAAGTAGGGGCCGCAAGCGAAAATTCCTGGCAACGTGTCGCATTGTGCGTTACTTGATATACTCTTCCTTCACCTATGGCGAACCCGAAATACGCGGTCTCCGATAAGCCAGTCCCTGTCTCCGAACTGGTCGCCACGCTGAGCGACGGCGCCAAGGTCAAGCGGCGCACGCCGCGCATGCGCGCCTGCAATGAGAAAGATGAGAAGGGCAAGCTCTGCGCCGGCCACCTGAAGCGCTGGTTCTTCTTCGGCGACGAAGTCAAACAGAAGTTCGGCGCCGATGTGGAAGTCTACCGCTGCGAGCACTGCAAGACGTTGTACCTGCCGAATGCGGAAGAAGAACCGCGCACCGGAACGTTGAGCTACTAATACACTCCTGCCTCACCCGGCGGCCGCGTCTTCCACCTTCGATGGATCCAAAGCCACTGATCCGGATATTGGCGAATCACTTCTTCGAGCTTGGATTGCAACGCCTGGGTATCCAGCGCCGCGTCGCCCGTCATCTCCACTGCCGGATAGAAGCGCAGCACGTACCGCCGCTCTTTCTCCGACCATAAGGCGAAGCCCGGTATCACCGCGGCCCCGCTATGCGACGCGATTTTCGCAAAGCCTGTGCCCGCACAAGCAGGCACGCCGAAGAAATCGACGAATGCTCCGGAATCGAGCGAGGCGTTCTGATCGATCAGAATGCCGACCGCTTCATTACCCGCCAGCGCCTTGAGAATGGAGCGCGCAAAATCTTTCTTGTAGATCAATCGATTGCCCGAGAGGCCGCGCCGCCGCTCCACCAGCGCGTCGATCAGCGGATTGTCCAGCGGACGGACCACCACGTTCATGGGCGCCGTGAGCATTGCGTGCGCATATGCGCTCAACTCCCAGTTGCCCAGGTGGGCCGTGGCGAACAACACGCCGCGTCCCGCGCGCATGGCATTCTCGAAGTGTTCGGCGCCTTCGCAGCGGATCCAGCGCGCTGCCGTCTCGCGGCGGATGGAAGGGAATTTGGCAAACGAAACCAGGATGCGCGCAATGGAACGGAACACGCCATCCACCACGGCCTTCCGCTCACGCTCCGACAACTCAGGCAGCGCCAGTTGCAGATTTCGATAGGCCGTGCGGCGCAGCCGGGGAATCGCGGAATCGAGGAACAGCCGCGTATACCCGTGCGCCGCCAGATGCGCCGCGCGCACAGGCAGCCACTCCAGCGACTTCATGGCGGCCCAAGCCACCACGTACTCCGCCCAATTGCGAACCGCCGGCCGGGCTTTCATTCATTGCAATTGTAACGGGCAGCGCGGCGCGTCACGCCATTTCAGGCTAAACTGAAAGAGTAGTTGTACCATGACCGATACGCAGCTCTATCTCGCCATCGGCGTTCCTGTCGTCTCCAACGCCGTCATGCTGTTGCTCTTCAGCACAATGATTAACGCCCGCCTGAGTGATCTCCGCGATCTTTTTCGTGCCGAACTTCGCCGCGTTGAAGAGGTTCTCGACGCCCGTCTTAAGCACATTGAAGAGATGTGACGCCCCCAGTAGTGCGTCCACCGCGCTACTCGATCCAGCCGCCGCCCAGCACCAGATCGCCATCGTAAAACACAGCGCCCTGACCGGGCGTGACCGCGCGCTGCGGCTCGTCGAACCGCACCTCGACACTGTTCGGATCGCCGGTCGGATAGAGCGTTGCCGGCGGCGGCCGCGTGCTTATTGCGGATCTTCACCTGCGCCCGCACCGGCGCGCTCACACCGGCAATCGAAATCCAGTTCACGCTGCGCACCACGCAGGTAGCCTTCAGCAGATCGTCATTCCCGCCCACTACAACGGTCTGCGATGCCGGGTCTGTCGAGATCACGTAGAGCGGCTCGGCCGCCGCAATTCCCAGCCCCTTGCGCTGCCCCACCGTGAAATGATGGACGCCCGCGTGCTCTCCCAGCTTGCGACCGTCCGCCGTCACGATTTCGCCGTGCGTCTCGCGCTCCGGCACGCCCATCTCCTTCAGATAGGCGCTCATGAATGCGGCGTAGTCGCCGTTCGGCACGAAGCAGATCTCCTGGCTGTCGCCCTTCGACGCCACCGCCAGATCCATCTCGCGCGCCAGCTCGCGCACCTCGGGCTTGTTCAATTCGCCCAGCGGAAACAGCGTGCGCGCCAACTGCGCCTGCGTCAGCCCGAACAGAAAATAGGTCTGGTCTTTCGAGTCATCCACGGCTCGCAGCAGTTGATAGCGGTCCGACGCTGCGTCATAACGAATGCGCGCGTAGTGCCCGGTTGCAATCTGCTGCGCGCCCACCGAATCCGCCATCTCCAGGAAGCGATCGAACTTGATGTAGTTGTTGCAAAGCGTGCACGGCATCGGCGTCCGGCCGGCCAGATACTCGTCCACGAACGGCTTCACCACGTGCTCCTCGAACTGCCGCTCGAAGTTCACTACGTAGTACGGGATCCCGATCTGCTCGGCCACGCGCCGCGCGTCGTAGACATCGTCCAGCGAGCAGCAACGGCCGGTCGTCGCGCCTTCCACCGCCAACTCGGGCAGCCGCCGCTGGTTCCACAGCTGCATGGTTAGCCCGACCACAGGGTGACCCTGGCGAACCAGGAGTGCGGCCACGGTGGAGCTGTCCACTCCGCCGCTCATGGCGACTGCAATTGGCGGCTCAGGCATGCACGGAAATCCTTCTCAGGTGCGCCACCGACGCGCCCAGCGCATCCACCAGCGCATCCACCTGCGCGGCATCGTTCGAACGACCCAGCGAAAATCGCATGCTCGAGCGCGCCCGGTCGGCGTCCGCTCCAATCGCCATCAGCACGTGCGACGGCGTCAGCGCTCCGCTCGAGCACGCCGCGCCGGTCGACACCGCAAACCCCCGCAGATCGAGCGCGATCACCAGTGCTTCGCCATCGATCCCGTCGAAGTAGATGTTACTCGTGTTGGGCACGCGATTCCATCGAGAGCCGTTGATGCCCGTTCCCGGCATGCGATCGAGCACGGCGCTTTCCAGACGGTCGCGCAGCGACGTCAGCCGCGCGGGCTCACTCGCCATCGAACGCGCCGCCAATTCCGCTGCCGCGCCGAACGCCGCGATCCCCGGAACGTTCTCCGTGCCCGGACGCCGGTCGCGCTCGTGATGTCCGCCGAACGTGATGGGCGCCAGCCTCGTGCCTTTACGAACCCACAGCGCGCCCACACCCTTTGGCGCATAAATCTTGTGGCCGCTCATGCTGTAGAGGTCCGCGCCCAACTCCTCCACATCCACCGCAATCTTGCCGAGCGCCTGTACGCCGTCGACGTGGAGGCAGACGGCCGCCGAGCGCGTGATGCGCGCGATCTCGGCGATCGGCTGGATGGTGCCCAGTTCGTTGTTGGCGTGCATCACCGAAACCAGCGCGGTCTCCGGACGCAGCGCCGCACGCACATCGTCGGGATTCACAATGCCGCTCGCGCCCACGCGCAGCCGCGTCACCGCCACGCCTTCCTTTTCCAACTGGACGCAAGTGGCCAGCACGGCCGGATGTTCGATGGCGCTGGTGATCGCGTGCACCGGACGGCCGCCGGCGCCGCAGCGCGCACGACGCCGAGCACCGCCATGTTGTCGGCCTCGGTGCCGCCGCTGGTGAAGATAAGGTCGGTGGGGTTGGCGTGAATGAGCGCCGCTACCTGCCGGCGCGCCGCTTCCAGCCGCTGTTTGGCCCCCTGGCCGAAATGATGGATGCTGGAAGCGTTACCATACACTTGACCAAGGCACGACACCACGGTCTCCAGAACTTCGGGAGCCACGGGGGTTGTTGCGTTGTGGTCGAAATAAAAGCGCTGCACTTATCTTTTAGTTTAACAATGCCCAACCCGATCCTGACTTTGACTACCGATTTCGGCCTCGGCGACCATTACGTCGGGGCCATGAAGGGCGTGATTCTCGGCATCTGCCCGCGCGCGCAGATCGTCGACATCAGTCACACCGTCAGCCCTTTCGAGATCTCCGAAGGCGCCTATCTGATCGCGCAGGCGTATGCCTGCTTTCCCAAAAAGACAGTGCACGTGGTGGTGGTCGACCCCGGTGTGGGCAGCGCCCGCCGTCCTATTTTGCTTGAAGCCGGCGGCCAGTATTTTATCGCGCCGGACAACGGCGTGCTTTCGATGGTCTACAGCAGCGTGGAAAAGTATAAGGTGCGGCTCATCTCCAACGAGAAACTTTTCCGGCATCCGGTGAGCCGGACTTTCCACGGCCGCGATATCTTCTCGCCCGTAGCGGCGCACCTGGCCGCCGGCATTACTCCGGCGAGCATCGGCAAACCGATCGACAACTACCTTCGCCCGGCGTTTCAAAAGCCGCAGCGCACCGGCAAGCGCACGTGGACCGGCCGAATCCTCAAGATCGACCGCTTCGGCAACGTCATCACCAATTTCCACACCAACGACTTCCGCGATCTCGAGAAGCAGAACTTCGCCATGCATCTGGGACCCCGGCAAGTGAATGTGCTGGTGCGCAACTATGCGGAATCAAGTCCGGGGGAGGTTTTTCTGATTGTGGGCAGTTCCGGATATCTGGAGGTGTCGGTGAATCAAGGCTCGGCCGCTAAGATCATCGGCTGCGAAGCGGGCGCCCCGGCCGAGTTGTTGATCTGGTAAGTAAGGCGCCGGCTCCTGAACGGTCGTAGCTCGGAAAACGCGCGGGTCTTTCGAGCAGCGGCCGTAAAGGAGCCGGTACCGTTCGCCCTAGTGGACGTTGTTGCTGATGATGGAACCAATCTTGGTAAAGACATTGTTCACCGTGCCGCTCAATCCCGGCATGCAAGCCACTGCCGCTACCGCCACCAGGCCGGCCGCCAGCGCATATTCCACCAGATCCTGCCCGTTGGCATCCTTCCAAATCTGCAGCTTCAAGAGTTGATCTTTGAGTCTCTTCATAGTTGCTCCCGCGTTTCCTTCTGAACTTCACTACTGCTGTTGCCTTTCGCCCTTCGTCAATTCACTGCATTGGAAATCATCGAACCAATTTTGACGAACACGTTGCTTACCGTACTGCCCAGCGCAGGCATGGCGGCAACCGCCGCGACCGCAACCAATCCCGCGGCCAGGGCGTACTCCACCAGGTCCTGTCCCTGGTCGTCACGCCAGAAACGCTTCCAAAAAGTGTTCATATATTTTCCTTTCTTCAAAACTAACATCGGAGGCTGTCATCCGAAATCCGCCGAAGACCTTACAATGGCGCCTCATTTGACCGATGCCGCCCTACCGTGGGAGCGCAGTATAGAGAGCCACGACCCGTTCTTCCGTGCCTCACCCTCACGATTCCGCAGTTGCCGGCAGAGCGCCGCCACGCTGACCGCAAAACGCGACCCCATACGCGCCGGCAGGCCTTCCAGCAAAGCCGCCTGCAACTCGTCGTAATCGTTGGCGAGAATGGCATAGGGTTCCACGCCCAGCGCTTTCTGCACATCGGAGTGCTTTAGGCCCGTCGCCGGCGTATAGCGATTGATCACCAGCCGCAGGCGCGATTTCTCCACCGAACGCTCGAAGTACTCGATAGCCCGGCGCGTGGCCTGCAGAGCCGCCAACTCGTTGGTACTCACCAGCAGGGCGGCATCCGCATGTCCCGCGAAGCCGCTATCGGCGGCGGCGCGCGCATCCGCCATGTCGATCACTACGGCATCGTAGCGCTCGCGCCAGAACACGCCCAACTGGACGGCATTCTCGCGCTGGATTACCGCGCCGGCCGCCGCACTTTCCGGCGCGCAAAGAATGTCCACGCCGTGCGCCGACACCGTCAACCGGCCCCAGAGATCGTCATCCATGCGCTTCCAATCGCGCAGCACATCGCCCAGGTGAAACTCGGGCTTGAGCTTCAGCAGAAACGCGATGCTGCCGTTCAAGGCGTCGCCATCCATCAGCAGCACCTTGCCGCCATCCGCCGCCAGGCTGATCGCGAGGTGGGCGGCGACAGTGCTGGCTCCGCACCCGGCTTTCCCCGGCGCGACGCAATAGATCTCTCCCGCAGTGCGCCTCGCCGCCGGAGCCCGCGCCCGCCCCAGCCGCTCGAACAGGCCGCGCAGCGCGTCGGCTGAGGGGTCGGTCAAGAACTCGCAGGCGCCGCGGCGCAGACAGCGCAGGATCAGGTCGGCATCGGCGTAGTGGTGCAGCGCCACCACCGGCACATCCGGAGCCAGTTCGGAGATCAGCACCTGGGCCCGCTCCGAATTGGTGGCGACGTCCAGGAAACAGATGTCACAGCCGTTCTGCCGCGCCAGGGTGGCTATGCTCCCTAGGCGCGGATACTCCGACAACGGCGCCGCAGCCGTGGGCGCCAGTTCGCGCACGGCGACCAGGATGCGCTGCGCCATTTGCGGATCGGGGCAAACGATCAACGGTTTCCAGGCAGCGAGCGCGGCGCGTGGGGCGGGTGGTGGCATGGCTCTACTCTTCACATCGGCGCGAAAGCGCTTACCTCGCAGCAGGAAGTCCATCTACGCAAGAAAATCCGGCGGCCTACGCGGGACGCCCGATGTTCTCCCGAAGCAGGAGGCGCTAATTTCATGGTGGATGCTTCCGCAGAAGAGCCAGCGCGGGTTTGTGATGATGACGATGGTCGCCTCGTCCGCCGTCTTGATCGCATGCATCGGGCTGGGCATTGACGCGGGCTATCTGGAACTTCTGAAGTCGCGAATGCAGACGGCTGCCGATGCGGCCGCCCTCGGCGGCTCCCAGGAGTACCGCATGAACGGCGCGGCAGGCGTCACTGGCGCAGCCCAGGGCGATTCCGCTCTCAACGGCTTTATCAATAACGTGAACGGCGTTACCGTCACGGTCCACCGTCCACCCGCGAGCGGCTATTCCACCAACGATCCCACTGCCGTGGAAGCGATCGTTACGCAACAGGCATCCACGTTCTTCATGAGCACACTGGGCTTCAGCACAGTCACGGTGAGCGCGCGTTCGGTGGCCAAACAGGGCGCATCTTCCACCTGCGTATACGTTCTCTCTCCGAACGCAGCTCCCGCCATCTCGGTGACGAACGGCGTGGGAGTCACTTCTGCCTGCGGCGTGATGGTGGATTCCAGCGATTCTACTCAGGCCCTGCTAGCCAATGGAGGCGCGCAACTGACCGCGCCGTCCATCGGAGTGGTGGGAGGCTATTCGATCAACAACGGCGCCCAGGTATCGCCGCTGCCATCCAAAGCGGCAGCGGCGATCGATCCATTCGCCACCATTCCGCCACCCGCGGTAGGAGCCTGTCTACAGAACAACTACCAGATCCAAGGCAATACGGTAGTCTCGCCTCCCAGTGGCACCTACTGCAACGGGATTACCATTGGAAACTCGGCCAAAGTCACGCTGAGCGGCACTTACATCTTGCTGGGAGGCGGACTCAACTGGGGCGGAGGCGCCACGGTCACCGGCAGCAACGTGACCATCTATAACACCTGGGACGCCACCCACACCTACAAACCAATCACTATCAGTAACGGCGTGAGCGTCACTCTAAGCGCGCCTAGCTCCGGCGGACTGGCGGGCATTCTGATGTTCCAGGATCGCTCCGTGGCCAGCGGAGTGGGAGCCGACTTTGCGGGCGGCGCAAATTTGAACCTCACCGGCGCTTTGTACTTTCCCACTACCTCGCTGAATTATTCGAATGGCGTATCGTCGCCTTACAACATTCTGGTGGCCAGGACGATTTCGTTCTCCGGGGGTGTGAAGATCAACTCGGATTATTCGTCACTGGCGGCCGGATCTCCCGCGAAGGGCGGCGCGGCGGTGAGCGAGTGATCACACGATGCCATAGCGCGCGGACGGCCGGCACGGCGCTGGTGGAGTTCGCCATGGTCGCGCCATTTCTGCTGGTTCTACTGGCGGGCGTGCTGGATTACGGGATGGCGCTGCGCACCGCGCAATCGGTTGCCGCGGCGGCGCGGGCCGGCGCGCAATTCGCCAGCAGCAGCCCCGCTAACGCCATGGCCAACGCATCCATCACCGCCGCAGCTGCCGCCGCCGCGCCCGATGTCAAAGTGCTGACGGTGACCCCCTACCGCGGCTGTCAATGCTCTGGCGGCGGAGCCGTGGATTGCAACGGCAGTTGCAATGGCAGCGGTATGCAGATCTATGTGCATGTGACGGCCACTGCTTCTACCGCAACCATTTTCAACTATAGCGGCCTGGGCTTCTCGGGCACTACCAGCAGCCAAGCCACCATGAGGGCGCAATGAAAAGACGCCGCGGCAGCACGCTGGTGGAATCGGCCCTCGCGTTATTGTCGTTTGCCGTGCTGATGGCTGGCATCATGGAGGCGGGTTTCGTTATGTTCGCCGCCAACGCGGTGACCTTCGCGGCGCAGCGCACGGCGCGTTACGCTTCGGTGTGCGGCAGCAGCAGCGGCCGACCGATGGTAACGCAGGACGTGCAGACCTTGGCGCAAAGCAATGCTGCGCCCTTGACCGGAGTTACGGCGAACGTGACCTGGTCGGATCCCGGCCATATTCCCGGGAGCACCATAAAAGTGCAGGTAGTGTATTCCATCAAGCCCGAGATTCTGCCGATCGATGGCAGCATCCTGACCCTGCAAAGCACGTCGCTGGCCACCATCGTGCAGTAGGCAGGGTCTGCTTCAGCAGACCATCGCAGCCACATTCCACACTACGCAGAGCGCAAAGAAGACATTGGCACGGCGCAGCAGCCGCAACCTCCCGCTTTTCCACGCGAACCAAGCCAGGGCGCAGCCCGCGACCTTCGCGAGCAGGAGCGAAATCGCCGGATGTCCGGACGCGCCCAGCGCCGCGGCAATCAGCGGATTGCCTTCCGCGACACCACGATGGAGAAATAGCAGCGTGGTGATCAGATCGCCCAATTGCAGAATCAGGAAAAGAAAGAGAGTCACGGTAATGCAAAGAACTTAACTCGATTTAAGGGCTCGAAGGAAGCAGTACTAGTTCCAGTACGAAGCTCAAGAAATGGAGTTTCGGGTCGATATCACTTACGAGACACCATGTCACGCTTTTGCCGCCGATGGCTGACACCGTCGCTGGTTGAACTCTTCTTTCTCGCGATTTTCCTGACCGCTTTCGCCCGTCCGGCGGGAATCCAGGCCCTGTTGTTCGATGGCGACACCGGCTGGCACATCCGCACCGGAGAACTGGTACTAGCGACCGGGCGCGCACCCCATGTCGACCCATTTTCCTTCAGCCGCGCGGGCCAGCCCTGGTTTGCCTGGGAGTGGGGCTGCGACGTGGTCTTTGCATTGCTCAACCGGTGGCGCGGCGTGGCGGCGGTGGCATCCTTCTCCGGAATGATATTGGCGCTGGCAGCAGCCGCGCTCTTCGCGCGCATGCTTCGCCGCGGCGATGGCCTCTCGATCGCAATGGCCACCACCATGGCTGCGGTGAGCGCTTCGAGTGTGCATTTCCTGGCGCGTCCGCACGTGTTTTCGATCCTGTTTTACACCCTGACGTTGTGGATTCTGGAGTTGGATCGGCGCACGCCTTCGCCGTTCGTATGGATGCTGGCGCCGCTTGCGGCTCTGTGGGCGAACCTGCACGCGGGCTTCGTGATTCTGCCCGCCACGCTGCTGGTGTTGGCGGCATGCGGGCCTTGGAAACGGTATCTTCCCCTGGCGCTAGCGGCCGCCGCGGCCACCCTGCTCAATCCGTATGGATGGCGCCTGCACCAGCACGTCTGGGAATATCTCAACGCTCCGTGGATTCTCGAACATGTGCAGGAGTTTCAGTCTCCCAACATACGCACCGAAGGTATGGTGGTGTTCGCCCTGCTGCTATTGGGCGCGGTCGCGCTGGCGGCACGCGCCGACCGGTTCGACGCCGTACTGGTGCTGCTCTGGGGCTTTCAAGCGTTACGATCGGCGCGGCATGTGCCGTTCTTTGCAATCGCCGCCGCTCCCGTAATCGCAAGTGTCTGTGCCGCCGCATGGCGGAAGCACTCGGCCATCGCCAAGCCCGGCGCGCCGTTGCGCATTCTGTGGGAGCTCTCGCAGGATCTCGGGCGTCTGCGCCCCGCCGGCGCGTCGCTACCTCTGCTGGCGGCGGCGATGGTAGTGATTCCGTTTGCGAAGTCGACGGGCTTCCCGGACACACGGTTTCCCGTCCAGGCGGTGGAGCGGAACGAACTACGGCTGGCGCCGGCTGCCTCTTGCATGCCGCGCATTCTAACCAGCGACCAGTGGGCCGACTATCTGATCTTCCGCCTCTATCCTCGCGAGCGTGTGTTCTTCGATGGGCGCAGCGATTTCTACGGCCCGTCGCTGGGTGACGATTATCGCAAGCTGCTGGCGGCCAAAGGAGACTGGCGCCCGCTGCTGGAGCGCTACGGTTTCGATCTGGCGCTGCTCCCCAACGACTGGCCGCTGAGCACCTTTCTGAGTCGGGAGCCAGGCTGGCAGGAAATCTACCGGGACCCCATATCGGTCCTCTTTGAAAGGCGTGGCGCAGGCGATCTTGCCGTCACGAGGAATCCCAGATGAGCTATGTGGCATTCCTCCTGGGCAGCTTTGCGATTTGCCAGGATCTGGCGCGCCGCCGCCTTTCCAATATTTTGGTCGTCGCCGGACTGTGCTGCGGAGTGGTTCTCCACGCAGCAGGCGGGGGATGGCGCGGGTTGGCCGCTTCCTTAGCGGGCACGGCGCTGGGATTCGTCATTCTGCTGCCCCTCTATCTGGCGGGCGGCCTGGGCGGCGGCGATGTCAAGCTCATGGCCGCATTCGGCGCGCTGCTGGGGCCGTCCGGCGTTCTGCTGGCAGCCTTATTGTCAGCGATCTTCGGTGGAATGTGGGCAGCCGCCTCGTCGCTTGCCAAGCCGCGCGCGACCGCTATTCCTTTCGCCCCCGCCATCGTACTGGCGGCGTGGATCAGTTGGTTCGGAGGAGGTGTCTAATGCGATTCGATCGACGTTTTGCCGTAGTTATGGCATTCAGTCTGGTGTGGGCTCTCATCGTCTCAGGGGTGTTCTTCCGCTTGGCGGGAGGTTCGGGCAACGGTGCGCACGCGGCGTCCGAAAAGCCCATCGTACTCGCCTCGAAGGCGCTGCCGATGGGCGCGGTGATCGACCGCGAGTCGGTCAAGCTGGGTAAAGTGCCGGAGAGTCTTTTCCCGGCGGGCGCCTTCTCGCGCCTTGAAGATGTGCTGGAACGTCCGGTGATCAGCGCTATACAACCGGAGGAAGCGGTAGTGGAGGCCCGTCTGGCCATGCGCGGCAGCGGCATCGGGCTGGGTCCGCTCATCCCTCCGGGAATGCGCGCCATCGCGGTGCGGGTGAACGACGTGGTGGGAGTCGCGGGATTTATCCTCCCCGGCATGCGCGTCGATGTGCTGGTGACCTGGCATCCGCCGAGTCAAAACGATTCCGTCACGCGCACCGTCCTGCAGAATATCGCAGTGCTTTCGGCGGGCCAGACCATTCAGAATGACGGCAAGAGCCAGTCGATCGTGGCGCCGGTGGTCACTCTGCTGGTGACGCCGCAGGAGGCCGAAGCCATGACGCTCGCCAATACCGAAGGACACATACAACTGGTGCTGCGCAACTCCACCGATCGGCAGAAGGCCGAGACGCAGGGCCGCCAGTGGCGCGATCTTTATAGCGCGCCGCCGGCAGCTCCAGTGCAGACGGCGACCGCGCCCACAGCAGCGGCTCGGCGCCATATTGAGCCGGCCCCGATTCCACAGCCGGCAGTGACGCCCGTGCTTGTCCCCGCGCCCGACCGCATGATCCTCATACAAGGACACCTGAGCACCGTGGCCGAATTCGGCCGCGACGGGTCCGTGGTGGCGGCGAAATGACCGGGGTGGAAACACCGCGCGCGGTATTCAAGCCCGAGTACCAGGAGCTGAAGTTCACTCTGCATCGCAAGCTGCTGGAGCGCATCAACCTGGACGCGCTGGCGGGCATCGACAACGACCGTATCCGCGCCGAGGTGCGTCAGGCAGTGCTGGCCATGGTGGAAGAGGAGCCCAACCTGCTTACCGCCGCGGAGAAGCGCGAGGTTAGCGATGAGGTGCTGCACGAGGTCTTCGGACTGGGGCCTCTCGAAGCGCTGCTGGCCGACCCCAGCGTGAGCGACATCCTGGTCAACGGCCACAAGCAGGTCTACGTGGAGCGGCATGGCCTGCTGGAAGAGACGAACGTGCGCTTCCACGACAACGGCCACCTGCTCCGCATCATCGACAAGATCGTCTCGCAGGTGGGGCGGCGAGTAGACGAATCGAACCCCATGGTGGACGCGCGGCTGCTGGATGGGTCGCGCGTCAACGCCATCATTCCGCCCCTGGCGGTGGATGGACCGCTGCTTTCCATCCGCCGCTTCAGCACCGGCAAGCTGGGACCTGACGACCTGGTAGCGAAGCAAGCCCTAACGCGCGGCATGATGGATCTGCTGCAGGCGGCGGTGAAGGCCAAGCTCAACATCATCGTCTCGGGCGGCACCGGCGCGGGCAAGACCACACTGCTGAACGCGCTTTCGGTCTTCATTTCGCCCAAGGAGCGGATCGTCACCATTGAAGATGCGGCGGAGCTGCAATTGCAGCAGCCGCACCTGGCGCGGCTGGAAACGCGCCCGGCCAATCTGGAGGGCACGGGCGCGGTACGGCAGCGCCAGTTGCTGATCAACAGCCTGCGTATGCGGCCCGACCGCATCATTGTGGGCGAGGTGCGCGGCGAGGAAGCGCTCGACATGCTGCAGGCCATGAACACGGGCCACGACGGCTCGCTCACCACGGTCCACGCCAACACGCCGCGCGACGCCATTTCGCGGCTCGAAGTTATGGTGACGCTGGCCAACGCCAACATGCACCTCACCGCCATCCGGCAGCAGATTTCGTCGGCGGTACACATTTTGCTGCAGTGCTCGCGCCTGAGCGACGGCTCGCGGCGCGTCACCAACATTACCGAAGTCACGGGCATGGAAGGCGACATCGTGACGCTACAGGACATCTTCGTCTTCGAAAAGCGCGGCGTGTCGGCGTCGGGAAAGGTGCTGGGCCGCTTCTGCGCCACCGGCATTCTGCCGCGCTTCAATGAGAAATTGGTGGCCGCCGGAATTCGTGTGCCGCTCGATCTGTTCGATGAAGTGCTGGAGATTGGAGAGTTCTGATGATGGTGTTTCTGCTGGCGGCGACTACCAGCGTGTTGACCTACTGGCTGGTGAGCCTGCGCCTGGAAAAGGCCATGACGGCGCGCGCGGTTCGCCGCCTGGCGCCGCGACGCACGGATGGGGCGCTCGAAGGAAAACGCGCGCGACCGCGCCTGATCGAAGCGGCAGGTGAAGTGCGGGGCCTGGTGACCGCGCGGTTGATGGATCGTCTGCGCCTGCGGGATGCGGCCGTGCGGCTGTTGGAAACGGCAGCCATCAAGTGGACGCCAGCGGGCCTGCTGCACCGCTCCGTCGCGCTGTTTCTGGGCGGCTTCGCGACGGTGACGCTATTCACCGCCAACGCGTTCCCTTTGGCGGCGCTGGCTGCCGGAGCCGCATTGGGCAGCCTCCCGCTGACTTACGTGCGCCGCAGCGCGCTCAAGCGGGTGCGAGCCTTCGAAGAGCAGTTCCCGGATTGCCTGGAATTTGTGTCGCGATCGATGCGCGCCGGCCATGCGCTCTCGGTAGCGGTGGAGATGGTTTATCGCGAATTCAGCGACCCGCTGGCGGTGGAGTTCCGCCGCGTCTTCGAGGAGCAGAACCTGGGACAGCCGCTCGAGATCGTGCTGCGCAAGCTTTCGCAGAGGATCCCGTCGATGGACGTACAGTTCTTCGTCTCAGCGCTGCTGTTGCAGAAGCGCACCGGCGGCAATCTCGCTGAACTGCTGGACAAGCTGGCGCAATTGATCCGCGAACGATTCAAGCTCAAGGCGCGCATCCGCGCGGTGAGCGCGCAGGGGCTGATGTCGGGCCGCATCCTGTCGTCGATACCGATCGCTGTTGGGGCGCTGATGTTCGTGGTGAATCCGCAGTACGCACGTTTTTTCGTAGTGGATCCGATGGGGCATGAACTAGTGGCAATCGGAATCGGGCTGCAGATTTGCGGATACATGGTGATTCGGAAGATTGTCACGTTCGAGGTGTGACTTGTGGGGCAGGCTTCCAGTCCACCAGGATTCTGTGAGCTTTCAAGGAGCAAGAGTATGGTTGGCATTCTTACCATTGCGGTTTTCCTGATCACGACGTTGGGAACCGTTGTTTTGGGAATGAGACTGAGCGCCCAACGATCCCGCGCTTTGGAGCGGCTGGCGGCCCCTCGCGCTATGACTCTGAATATCCTGCCGTCTCCGGCGCTCATCTGGCGCGAACTGGTGAGCCGGATCGGCTCGGCAATTCCTCCCGCGTCGAAGGATGTCCCCCTATTGCGGCGGCGGCTGATCCGGGCTGGCTGGCGCGGCCCCAATGCGGCCCGCTATCTGCAAGGCGCGCGCGCCGTGGCGGCGGTGGTGTTCGGCTGTATCGCGATCGCGATCGCGGTGCGGGCTTCCGCCGAGACCTTCAATCTGGTGATGGGCGTGGGGGCGGCGGTGGCGTTGGGCTACATCGCGCCCATGCAGTACCTGTTGTGGCGCATGCGCAAGCGCAAGCACGCCATCGAGAAGGGGCTACCCAACGCGCTCGACCTCATGGTGATCTGCGTGGAAGCCGGCCTGGGAATTGACCAGACCACGCTCCAGGTGGCCAAGGAGTTGCAACACGCGCATCCGGAGATCTGCGAAGAGTTCACCGTGATGAACCTGGAGCTGCGCGCCGGAGAGCGGCGGCACGAAGCCCTGCACAACCTGGCGGAGCGCACCGGCGTAGACGATGTCCGCAAGCTGGTGGCGGTGTTGGTGCAGACCGACCGCTTCGGCACCAGCATCGCGCAGAGCCTGCGAGGCCATGCCGAGTATCTGCGTGCCATGGCACGGCAAAGAGCCGAGGAAAAGGCATCGAAACTCGCGGTCAAACTGGTCTTTCCCATCTTCTTTTGCGTCCTGCCCACCTTGTTTGTGGTGACGCTGGGGCCAGTGCTGACGCACCTGATTCGCGATCTGATTCCCCTAATCGAAAATATGTAGTCCGCCGATAAGGTTTACGAAAGGATTTCACAATGGATTCCACAACGATTCGGATTATCTGTGCTGCGCTGGTCCTGGTATTCGGGGCCGTGATTATGATGCGGCGGAAGCACAAAGCCGAGTAGCGCTCGCTGCGCTTACGCCGGTGTACACTGGTGCAAACGGAGTGATCCTATGCGCCATAGTCGCCGGCTAGCCGGCATTACGCTTGTCCTTTGCTCGATGGCTGCCAGTGGGGCGACTCGCCTGCTGCGCACGCCCACCGTGAGCGCCACCCAAATCGCGTTCGCTTACGCGGAGAATATCTGGATTGTCGACCGTGCGGGCGGCCCGGCCCGGCGGCTGACCAGTTTTGGCGGGCAGACCACCAATCCGCATTTTTCGCCCGATGGCAAATGGCTGGCGTTCAGCGCGGAGTACGCGGGCAATAATGACGTTTATGTCGTGCCGGTGGAAGGCGGAGAGCCGAAGCGACTGACCTGGCATCCGGGTCCCGACCTGGTGCAGGGTTGGACGCCCGATGGAAAATCCATTCTCTTTTCGTCGACGCGCGCCACTTGGGCTCCGAGCGCGGCGCCGCGCTTCTGGACCGTGCCGGCAGCGGGTGGGGTGGAAGAGCCGATGCCGCTGCCACGCGGCTATCAGGGCAAAATCTCGCCTGACGGCTCCCACATCGCGTACCGCATGAACAACTCGTGGGACGAGGAGCGCCGCAACTATCGAGGCGGCCAGAACCGGCCCATCTGGATCGTGGATCTGAAGAGCTTCGACCTGGTGTCGCCGCCGTGGACCGATTCGAAGGACATGGACCCGGCATGGGTGGGCGATACCGTCTACTTCATTTCCGATCGCGACAGCGTCGCCAATGTCTGGTCATACGACACCAAGTCGAAGAAGCTGACGCAGATCACCAAATACACCGATTTCGACGTGAAGTCGCTCGACGCCGGATCGGGCGCTGTGGTCTTCGAACAGGCCGGCTACATCCACGAACTGGACCCAAAAACCGGCAAAGAGCACGTCGTCAACATCACGGCTTCGGGCGATTTTCCGTGGATGATGCCGCGCTGGGAAGATGTCACCGGCCGCATCTCCAGCATGGTGCTTTCCCCTACCGGCAAGCGCCTCGCCGTCGAAGCGCGCGGCGAAATCTTTACCATCCCCGCCGAGAAAGGCGATGCGCGCAACCTGAGCCGGTCGAGCGGCTCGGCCGAACACGAGCCTGCATGGTCGCCCGACGGCAAGTACGTCTCATATTTCAGCGATCGCTCCGGCGAATATAAGCTGATCGTCGAAACGCCCGACGGCCTGGCGCCGCCGCGCCAGATCGCGCTCGACCATCCCACCCATTACTACACCGCCTCCTGGTCGCCCGACTCCAAGAAGATCATGTACACCGACACCAATCTGAAGGTGTGGGTGATGGACGTGGCCAGCGGGAAAGCCAAAGTAGTCGGCAACGATCCGTGGATGGTGCCGTCGCGCACGCTCAATCCGGTGTGGAGCCCCGATTCGAAATGGGTGGCATATGCCAGCCGGCTGAAGTCGCTCTACCATGCCATCTTTGTGAGCAACGTGGAGACGGGCGAAACCAAACAGGTGACCGATGGCCTGGCGGATTCGGTCTGGCCGGCGTGGGATGCCAGCGGCAAGTATTTGTGGTTTCTCGCGGCCACGGATTTCGGACTCAAGTCGCAGTGGCTCGACATGACGTCGTACGATCACGACGAAAATTTCGGGCTGTATCTGGCGGTGCTCAAGAAAAGCGATCCCAGTCCCCTGCTGCCGGAGAGCGATGAGGACAAGGGCGTCGGCAGCGCGCCCACCGCTGGCGCGGGTGGCGGACGCGCGGGCCGCGGCGGTCGCGGCGGCGCAGCGACGGATGATGCGCAGGGCGACACACCACAACCGGCAGCGGCAGCGCCGCGCACACCGGTGAACGTGCAGATCGATTTCGACGGTCTGCAGCAGCGCATCATCGCGGTGACGGAAGTGCCGGAACACCAATACTCGGAGTTGAAGGCCGGAGTGGCCGGGACTGTGTACTACCTGGAATCCTCGGGCGGCAGCCGCGGCGCCGGCGGGGGCGGCGGCGGCGGCAACACGCTGCAGCGGTATCGGCTGAGCGACCGGCGTCCGGCGCCGTTCGTCACCGGGGCAGCGGCATATGACGTGAGCGCCGACGGGCACAAGCTGGTGTATCGCTCGGGCGGCGGCGGAGGTGGACGCGGCGGCCGTGGAGCAGCCGCCGGTGCTCCGGCAGGGCCGCAGATCTTCCTGGTGGATGCCGACCGGCAGGCGCCGGTGGCGGGTGCGGGCCGACTCAACGTAGCGCTGCGCATGTACCTGGAGCCGAAGGAAGAGTTCAAGCAGATCTTCTACGAAGGCTGGCGCAACCAGCGCGACTATCTCTATGTGCCCAACATGCACGGCGCCGATTGGCCCAAGATGAAGGAGATGTACGGCCAGATGCTGCCGTACGTCAATCATCGAGCCGACCTGAATTACCTGCTCGATGAGATGGGCGCGGAGATCGCGGTGGGCCACTCCTTCGTGCGCGGCGGCGATATGCCGGCGCTTCCCGCATCGCCCGGCGGCCTGCTGGGCGCGGATTTTGCGATCGAGAGCGGGCGCTACAAGATCACCCGCATCTACGACAATGAGAGCTGGAACCCGGAGCTGCGCGCGCCGTTATCCGCGCCGGGGGTCGAGGTGTCCGTGGGCGATTACGTCGTGGCCATTAACGGCGAAGAGTTGAAGGCGCCCGACAATATTTATCGCCTGCTGGATGGCACGGCCAACCGGCAGACGGTGCTGATGGTGAACCGGCAGCCGTCGCTCGAAGGCGCGCGGCAGGTCACCGTGATTCCCGTGGCCAACGAGCAGGGCCTGCGGACGCGCGCATGGGTGGAGGCGAATCGCCGTCTGGTGGACAAGCTGTCGAACGGCCAACTGGCGTACGTGTACGTGCCCAGCACCGGCCAACCCGGCTACGCCAGTTTCAATCGCTACTACTTTTCGCAGCAGGACAAGTTGGGCGCCGTCATCGACGAGCGCTACAACAGCGGCGGGTCGGCTGCCGACTACATCATCGATGTGCTCCAACGCCAGTTCGACGGCTACTTCAATAACGTGGCGGGCGACCGCTATCCGTTCACCAGTCCCTCGGCCGGCATCTGGGGGCCAAAGGTGATGATCGTGAATGAAATGGCGGGGTCTGGCGGCGATCTGATGCCGTGGATGTTCCACTCCCGCAAGGTAGGCGAGCTGGTGGGTAAGCGGACGTGGGGCGGCCTGGTGCACACAGCCGATACGCCGGCCTTCGTGGACGGAGGCTCGATGATCGCGCCGCGTGGAGGCTTCTTTACGCGCGAAGGAAAATGGGCCGTGGAGAACGAAGGCACGCCGCCCGATGTGGATGTGGAGAACTGGCCGAAGGATGTGATCGCCGGTCACGATCCGCAATTGGAGCGGGCGGTGCAGGAAGCCATGCGGATGTTGAAGGAGAAGCCGGTGACGCGCATGACCACCGAGCCGCCGTCGCCCACTTGGGGACAGCGCAAGAAATAACCGCGAAGAGCGCCGGCTTGCCGACCAACAACCGTCAGGGAGCCGGCGCTTTCACGCTTCCGTTTCCGAGTCCGCTTCGGCCTCAGCGGCGGCGGTCGGACCGGCGGCTTCCGCCTCTTCCACGACCCTCCGCGCCTCTTCCACACGGTCGCGGGGCACTTGCACCTGGAACTCCACTACCGGAAGCACGCTCGGTCCCACCAGAATGGAGGGGATTCCGTTGGCCTCCAAAACTCTGTGCACGTTGTCCGCTTCCATCTCCGCGTCGTGAGTAGAGGAGCTGAACAGCGTCACCATCTCGAGTTCGTCTTGCCCGGCATCTTGCGCCATGCCACAAGGATATCGCAGAATGTGGAAGTAACCTGGAGGCATTCATGTCGGACGACGTTAATGATGAGACCGAAAATACAGATGACCTTTACGGCCGGTTCGCATGGTTTCTGACAGGCGCCATCATCGGCGCTACCATCGCAGTCCTCTATGCCCCGAAAAGCGGCAAGGATACGCGCAAGTACATCTCCGACGTCAGCCAGCAAGGCCGTGACGCGGTCACCGACACCGGCAAAGACATCGTGGACGCCGGCAAGGAGGTGTTCGAACGCGGCCGCAAACTAGTGGAGGATGCCGCCGAACTGTTCGACCGCGGCAAGAAGCTGGTCAAGGGCTGACCACCTGGATGTCCGCCGTGATTGCCCCTGAATCCTGCACCGTGGGCAACTTCGAAATCACGCTCATTCGCGATTCCGTTTATTGGTGGGATGGCGGCGCCACCTTCGGCGTAGTTCCCAAAACGCTATGGAGCCGCCACGTCCCGGTGGACGAATTGAACCGCATCCCGGTGGCGTTCAACTGTTACGTGATCCGCACCGGAGAGCACACCATCCTGATCGAAACCGGCGGCGGCGATAAGATGGACGCGCGCGCCCGTGAACGCATGAAACTGCCTCCCGACAGCGATCCGCTACCCGAAGTGATCGCGCGTCACGGCATCGATCCCGAATCCATCGACATCGTCATCAATAGTCACCTGCATTGGGACCATTGCGGCGGCAACACGTCCTTGCGCAGCGGGACGCCCACCGCGGCCTTTCCCCGCGCCCGCTATTTTGCGTCGCGGCCCGAATGGGAACACGCCCACGAACGGCTGGCACGCGACCGCGTCAGTTATATCGACGCCAATTACGATCCGCTGGTGGAATCGGGGCGCATGACCCTGGCGCATCCCGATTGCGAAGTGGCGCCGGGAGTGTGGATGCGGCCCGCGCCCGGTCACAACCGCGACATCTGCGTAGTGACGGCCGAATCCGCCGGCAGGACCTTCTGCTTCCTCTCCGACCTGGTTCCTTCCGCCGCGCACGTCACACCCACCTGGGTCTCGGCCTTCGATCTCTATCCGCTGGAGAGCATCGAAACCAAGACGCGGATTCTGACCCAAGCCGTCGAAGAGAACTGGATCTGCGGCTTCGGGCACGATGCCGCCATGGCGTTCGCCCGCATCGGGTGGCAGAAGGCGCTGCCTTGCGCGATGCCTCTATGAACGCCTGGATTGCGCTGCGCCGGCCGCTGCTAGTGGCATTCGTCCTGGGCTGCGCCGTGTCGCTGATGACGTCGGGCCGGCTGACGCTGCGCCTGGCCTTGCCGGCCACCCTCTACTGGACCTTCGTACCGGTCTGCCAGATGGTCTCGCTGGCTGTGGTAGCGCGACGGCGCAAGATGCCGTTCGCACAACTGATCGATTCCTACTTCCAGAGCCACACAGCGTGGCTGTTATGGGTGATGGCGTTCGCGGCCATGTGGGCGTTCGTGCCGGCCCCGACAGTCTTTAGTTGGATGTTTCCGAGGACCCTGTGGTTCGCATCGGCGGGACTTGTATTGGCGTGGTCCGCGTACGTCGACTTCGGCTTCTTCCGGCGAGTACTGGGCCGGCCGCCAGGGCGTGCCGCGCGCGATCTGGCTATTCAGCGGCTGCTTTGCTGGGCGATGGGATTGGCGATCTTCGTGGCACCGGGCGGCTGGCAGGTCGTCGCATCGGCGATAGGACTATGATCGGTCTGCGCAATCTATCGCTGTGTCTGTTGGGCACCGCTTTTGTCGCGGGCACGCTTGCCGACGCGCCCAACGCACGCGGGACGATTTCCGTGCATGGATATCGCGTGCTTACCGCCGATCTGCACGTCCACACATTTCCGCTCAGTGCCAGCACACTGCCGCCATGGGATGTAGCGATCGAAGCCGGGAGACAGGGGCTGGACGTCATTGCGCTGTCGGGCCACAACAATGTGCTGGAAGGCAAAGTGGGCCACTGGTTCGCACGCCGGTTCGGGGGTCCCATCGTGCTGGAGAGCGAAGAGATCCACGGACCTCGGTTCCACATGATCGCGGCCGGGATTCACGATTCCATCAGTTGGCGGCTGACGGCTTCCCAGGCAATCGACGAGGTCCACCGGCAGGGCGGAGTGGCCATCGCAGCGCACCCCACCGAGCCGGCGTGGCCGGCTTACTCCGAGAATGGCGCCATCGACAAACTGGACGGCGCGGAAGTGCTGCAACCCGCCGCGTACGCCGGCGAACCGCTGGCGCGGCAGTTGCGCGAATTCTATGCGCGCAGCCACGCCGCGCCCATCGCGTCCAGCGATTATCACGGGATGGGACCGCTTGGGCTCTGCAGAACGATCCTGTTTGTGCGAGAGGCGAGCGAGCAAGGGGTGCTGGAAGCGATTCGGGCCCACCGGACGCTTGTGTTCGATGGAGAACGGACCTATGCGGATCCCGCGATTCTCAACCTTCTCGACCCCAATTCAATTCGTGCTCTCACGGCGCCGCCCAACCCTACGCCTTTTCAAACACTGCTGACCTACATCAGTTCCATTTATGGCGTGTTGGGCTTGCTGGGACTGATTCTTTGGGCGCGAACTACCAAGGCGCCATTTTAGCGGCGTCCACCTGGAAGCATGCGCGACCCTTGCCGTGATTCCAGAAGGTGTTGGGCGCGAGCCCGGGCTGATCCTCACTGCTGTCCGCCGCAAAGTTCGCGCACAGTTCGTACAGCGTACCGTTTTTCGGATGGTACTCGTAGAGACCGCCGTTTTCCGGATCGGTCTTGCGGACACGGAGATTAGCCAGCGAGGCAGGCACTCCCTGTCCGGAATCGTTCACCATCTTGATGGCGATCGCGAGATTGCGCAGATCCTGCACGCGTGTGCGGTCGGCCTCCAGTAGGCGTTGCTGTGCCGGAGTGCCGGCGGCGGCCATCGCGATGCAAAAGGCTACCGCCACTACGATGGTCGCGGGAACGCCGAATGCCAGGCTGCGCGCGCGATTCTGCCGCAGCCAGCCGATGTAGTAGGCGAAGATCGATCCACTGATCGCCATCACCACAATCACTTTGAAAACGAAGCGGGCCGTCAATTCGCCCATCAGGAAGTAATCGAGGAAGCAGATCAGGTCGCCGATCATAGTGCCGGCCGTGATCAGCAGCGCGAGGTAGGTGAGCCATTTGCGCACACCCGATTGCAGACGCTCGGGATGCTCTTCGGCTTCGCGGGCGATGGCGCGAGTGGCCAGCAGGTAAATGGGAAACGCCACCAGCATGCTGGCCATCTGCCAGGTGATCTGTGAGCGAAAGCTGTAATAGTTGTTGGCGCGCGAGACCGCATCGGGCAGCCAGCGATTGATCAGCTCAAACAGAATGGAGCCCAGCGCCGTGGCCCAAGTCGCCAGGGTGGCGAAAGACAACAGATACAGGAAGGCATCGCGCGCCGATTCGCCCGCCCTGCCGCGAGCGGGAATCGCCAGTCCGGTGGCCGATTCCCAATAGACGCCCAAGGCCGAGTAGACGTCGTCAGCCGGCCACCCGCGGCGCGTGAGCAGCGAAGCAAGAAACTCGTCGGAAGCGCCTTTCGCTTTGCTCGACTCGATGAAGGTCTGAAGTTCCGGTGTCTGCATGGCGTTCACCAATGCAAGTGAAACGCCGCGTGAAATGTCCAATAAATGCAATCGAAGCGATTACAGCCCTGCTCAGCCAATGTACAGTGTCTGTACAAGAAATGAGCAAAGGTAGGGTAGGCGCTTCCGCCTGCCGATCCGAGCAAAGCTCAGACCTCTTTACGGCAAGTGCGCTTCGAGCCACGTGAGCATTTCGTGCTGCCGCGCAGTGTCTCCCTGCTTGCATTCCAGGTTGACGTAGCGCTGGCGGCGCGCGGCCGCGCGACGCGAGAGCGATCCATCGTCGGGCGCGCGCACATGCTCCTGCAACACCACGTTGTACGGCGATACCGCCAGAATCTGATAGTCGTCGGGATCAGTGCAAAGGAAGAAAGCGTGCGGGTTCTCGGGCTGTTTCAGCGACCTCAAATCGCTGATGGGCGCTTCCACGTTCACCGAATACTCCTCGCCGTTGTTGTGCAGGGCGATCAGCAAATGGCTGCTGCCGGGCAAAAGCGGGTGCAGCAACCGCTCGCGATGCTCGTCGAGCATATCCAGCGCGCCCTTCAATTTCTCCGGCGTCCAGGTGGGATTGAGCTTCTTCAGATTGGCCTCGGCGCCGAAGCGAGAGAACATTCGATTGGGATCGATCTTGCCATCGATGATGCCCACGTCGCGGGTCCTGCTCTCGATGATGTATGCAGTGCCGCGGCGTCTGGTGATGTGCTCGGCCAGAACCTCGCGAGCCGTCGATTCATCGCCATGAATCAGCAGGTAGCGCCGCTCCGGAAGCTTGACGTGCTTAGGCGCCTTGCAATGGATAATCTGAAAGCGCGCGCCGGCGAGCGCAACGACCTTGGGACGGAACCACGGAATCCAACCGAACATCTGGCCCAGAACCGACCCGAACAGCACGAACTCACGACGCGAATAGTTTCCCGGTTGCCTCACTACAACTCCTCCTCGATGGGCTTTTTATGCTTGGGCTTTTTGCGCAGCGATTTGGGCTCCAGCGTCTTGGCAGCCGGCACCGTTCCCAGTCGTTCGCGAGCAATCGCCTTCACTTCCTTGGTGAGATCAAACTTTTTCTTGCGCGGCAAGCATCCTCCGCACCGCCGCGGCCAGCATCTCAGGCGTGAACGGTTTGTGCAGAAACGAGACGCGGCCCGGAGCGACGGCTTCGAGCGACGTAGTGTCCACCGGGTAGCCGCTGGCCGCCAGAACACATAGGGATGGGTTGGCCCCGAGTAACCGCGTCGCCAGATCCTCCATGGTCATACCTGACATAGTGGCGTCCAGCACAGCGATGGCGTAACTGGAGGGCGCGACTTGCACTTCGCGCCACGCCGTGTCCGTGCTGTCCGCCGTGGCCACGGGGTATCCTAAACGGCCCAGGTACACGCTCATCATCTTGAGGAGCGCAGGTTCATCGTCCACGATCAGGATCTGCCCCGCAGATTGGTCCATAGCCCAAGTGTATGATCGCCGTATGCGATTCTATACGGAATATCTCACATTTAAGACCACAAAACATCGAGAATACATCAATATCACTCCCCAGGTCGAGACCACATTGAGTAAAAGCGAGATTCAGGAGGGCATGATTCTGGTATCCGCCATGCATATCACCGCCGGGAGTTTGGGTCAACGACGCGGAAGACGGACTGATTGCCGACATCGACGAGTGGCTGGAAAAACTCGCGCCCTTTCGTCAGGACTACCGCCATCACCGCACCGGGGAGACCAACGGCGATTCGCATTTGAAAAGCCTGCTGGTGCACCACGAGGTGATCGTGCCCGTGACCAAGGGCAAACTGGATTTCGGCCCGTGGCAGCAGGTCTATTATGCCGAATTCGACGGACAGCGCGCCAAACGCGTCATCATTAAAGCAATGGGCGAATAGAGAGCGACGGCTGAAAGGGAAACCCCACTGAGAGCATTCCCTGACTGGAGACCTCATGAAACGGATTTCGATTTCGCTGTTCCTGACGCTGTTTCTTACTGTGGAGCTGGCGCATCCGGCAGACTTGCCCGTGACACAAGTAGTGCTATACAAGCACGGCGTGGGATTTTTCGAACGCTCGGGCACAACTGGCCGCCGGAGAATCGGCGCGGCTGGATTTCAACGCTTCCGAAATGAACGACGTGCTGAAGTCGCTGACCATCTCGAAGAAGCGGCGGCGGCAAGATCTCCGGCCTGCGCTACGATTCCATGGACCCGCTGAGCCACACCCTGGCGGAGTTTCCGTTTCAGATCGGCAATGGCGCAGCCGCTGAGCGGCATGCTCGATCAACTGAAGGGCGCGCGCCTGGAACTGAAGTTCGGCAGCGACACGGTGACCGGAGCGATGGTCAACGGCCGCGTGGTGGCGGGCAGCGACAAGCAGGCCGAGCGCGAGCAACTCACGCTTATGCTGGACAACGGCGAACTGCGCACGGTGGATCTGAGCGCGGCCAGCGGCATTCATTTCCCCGACACCCAACTGCAGCGCCAGTTCAAGGACTATCTGGCGGCGGTGGCGGCAGCGCGGTCGAAGGAAAAGCGCAGCGTGTACATCGATTCCAGCGATGCGAAAGAGCGCGGCGTGGTGGCCAGCTACATGGTGCCAACGCCGGTGTGGAAGTCGAGCTACCGGCTGATTTTCGGCGCAGGGGCCAGCCCGTGCTCGAAGGCTGGGCGATCGTGGACAACACGACGAGCGAGGACTGGACCAAGGTGCAGCTTTCGCTGGTGTCTGGGCGTCCGATTTCGTTTGTGAGCCAGTTGTACGCAGCCGAAATATGTGGCGCGGCCGGAGGCGGAACTGGCGGATGATGCGGCGGCGCGGCCGGTGGTGCATGCGGGCGCATATATGACCAGCTCGGGCTATGGAGGGGGAGTGGGTGTCGGAGGCGTGGTGGGAGGGATGCTAAAGGACAATGAACGTGACCTTCCCGGAAATCGAATGGAACAGTTCGCCAAAACCACGCGCACCGCCCCGGCCGCCCCCATGCCTGCAGGTCGCTCCCAGCACCATCGTCAGCAGTGCAGAGGCGGGCGAACTGGGCGAACTCTTCGAGTACCGCATCGCCCAGCCCGTGACCATCCGCAAGAACGAATCGGCGTTGCTGCCATTCCTGCAGCAGACAGATCGCCGCGCGGAAACTTCTCATCTATTCCGATCACTCCTCGCAGCATCCCACCAATGCCGCCGAACTCACCAACGCCACCGGCAAGACGCTGGACGGCGGACCGATCACCGTTTACGACGGCGGCGCGTACGCCGGCGAAGCCCTGGTGGAAACTCTCAAGACCGGCGACAAGCGGCTGATCAGCTACGCCGTCGATCTCGGCACGCGCATCACCGAAACGTTCGGCAGCAAACAGGAGGTGGTCCGCGAGATTCACGCCAACCGCGGAATCTTCACTACTAAACTGGCCGCCGAGGAGACTCGCACGTACACCATCCGCAACGTCGACCAGAAGGCCAAGACCCTGATCGTCGAGCATCCGTTGCGTCAAGGCTACACGCTGCTCAATCAGAAGCCCTCCGAGAAAACGCCCTCAGCCTACCGTTTCGAACTCCCGCTTGCGGCGGGCGCCACACAGAGTTTGCGGTTTCCGAAGAGCGCATCTACGATCAGAGCTACTCGGTGACCAACCTCACTCCCGACGTGCTCCTGACTTATGTGCGCAATCGCGAGCTTAGCGCCAGCGGCCGGAGTCAGTTACAGCAGATGGCCGATCAGAAGGCATTGGTGGCGGAGAATAGCCAGGCGATTCAGGATGCCGCCAAGCAGGTGCAGGATCTGACGGCCGATGAGCAGCGCATCCGGCAGAACATTCAGAGTCTGAGCTCCGTGAGCGGCCAGCAGCAGCAGGTTCAGACCTACGCCCACCAACTCGACACACACGAACAGCAGATCGCCGCGCTGCGCGACAAACAGGCGGAGTTACAAAAGAAGAAGGTTACGCTCGATGGGGAGTTGAATAAGCTGATCGAAGGATTGTCGTTCTGAAAGAGCTTTTAAGGCTACAATCGTCCTTTGAAGCTCGCATTCATTGGATACGGTAACGTCGCGCGCTCTCTGGCTCAACTCATTTGCCAAAAGCGCGACGAATTTCCATTCACCATCACCGGCATCCATACGCTGCGCCACGGCACGGCGGTGGATGCCGGCGGACTCCCGCCCGATCCGGTCTTCGGACCTCGCATGGCGACCGTCGAAGCCTTCCTCGATGCCGCACGCGCCGATATCGTGGTGGAACTGACCACGCTCAATCCGACCGATGGTGAACCGGCTATCTCACACATCCGCGCCGCCTTCGATCGTGGCATGCACGTCGTCACCGCCAACAAGGGACCGATCGCGCACGCCTTCGCGGATCTGCGCGACCGCGCCGCCGGCGCAGGGCTCGGCTTCCGTTACGAATCGGCGGTGATGGATGGCGCGCCGGTGTTCAATCTGTGGGAGCACACCATGCCGGCGCGTGAAGGTTTTGGGCTTCACCGGCGTGTTGAACTCAACATCGAAGGTGGTGATCGAGACCATGGAAGCGGGCGGGTCGTTCGACTTCGGACTGGCGACGGCGCGCACCATGGGGATCACCGAAGGCGATGGCGCGTACGACGTGGAGGGTTGGGATTCGGCGGCCAAAACGGCGGCGCTGGCCAACGTGCTGATGGACGCGCGCACCACGCCGCAGCAGGTGGCGACGCGCGGCATCACCAAGCTCACACCGGAGCGCATCAAGGAAATCTCGCGACAGGGCAAGACGGTGCGGCTGGTGAGCCGGGCGCGGCGCACATCCGCCGGCATCACCCTGCGCGTCCGCGCCGAAGTGATCGACCGCCACGACTTGCTGGCGGTGGTGCCCGGCACCTCGAACCTGATTCTCTTTCACACCGACCTGATGGGCACATTCGGCACCATCTCGATCGAACCGCTGGTGGGGCAGACGGCTTACGGCGTGTTCAGCGACCTGGTGAGCGTCAGTAAGAGCGCCGGTCGCACGGCCGCGGTGACCAGTTAGCCGGCAAAACCACCTTTTCCGGCTAGTGGAAATCGTGCGACTCCGCCGCTGCGCCTGCTCGCATTCCTTCCACGTGGGCGGCTTTCACCGAGATCACTCCGTCCAGGTTCTGCAGCACTCCCTTGATAATTAAAAACCGCTCGCCCAGCACTTCGAATTTGTAGCGGTCGAACGTCTGCGGATTGATGATGGCGTTCATGATTCCAGTCTCATCTTCCATGCTGAGGAACACGAAGCCTTTGGCCGTGCCAGGACGCTGGCGCACAATCACAGTTCCGGCAATGCGGACGATGCGGCCATCGGGTACCTTCGCCAAGTCGATGGCTCGCGTGACTCCGAGAGCGTTCATTTCGGCGCGGCGGTGCGCCATCGGATGCTTGCCGATGGTCATGCCGGTGCCGCGATAATCTGCCCACAGGCGCTCTTCGGTATTCATGGGGGCGAGCGGCGAAGGCTGGCCGGTCTCTTCCTGCGGTTCGAGCAGCGGACCCACCGGCAGGATGGCGCGCTGTGCCTGCCAGAGAGCATCGCGGCGGTGGATGCGGTCCAGCGAGTTGAGCGCTCCGATCTCAGCCAGGCGATTGATCTCATCCTTGCGCAGTTCGCGCACGCGCAGCGCCAGGTCGTCGATGCTGCTGAACGGACGCTCGGCGCGCGCACGCAGAATG
The DNA here is from genome assembly GCA_963815475.1 of uncultured Solibacteraceae bacterium. GTDB lineage: Bacteria > Acidobacteriota > Terriglobia > Bryobacterales > Bryobacteraceae > Sulfopaludibacter. The sequence continues at coordinate 1,545,225 of CAWFHD010000003.1, forward strand.
GCCTCGCCGCTTCCTGCCCGCAGACCTCTGGCGTAGCGCAGACCGAGCCGGAGATCCATGCCTTCCACCGTACACGGCCAATCCGACTTCACAATGTCCACCGGGAGCACTCGCAACCCATGCCGCTGCGCGTCCTTGATCAAAATGGCGGGCGAATAGAAGCCCATGGGCTGGTTGTTGAGCATGGCGCAGGTGAAGGCCGCCAGGTAGTGGCACTTCAAGTAAGCGCTGGCGTAGGCGAGCAGCGCGAAGCTGGCGGCGTGCGATTCGGGAAATCCGTAGAGCGCGAACGATGTGATGGAATGCACGATGGTGTCCTGCACCTGGCCGGTGATGCCGTTGGCTGCCATACCTTCACGCAGCTTCACTTCGATATCCGCCATACGCTTTTCGGAACGCTTGAAGCCCATGGCGCGGCGCAACTCCTCGGCCTGGCCGCCAGTGAAGCCGGCGACGATCATCGCCATCTTCAGCAACTGCTCCTGAAACAGCGGGACTCCCAGCGTGCGCTGCAGCACCGGTTCGAGCATGGGATGCAGGCAATTGGGCGCTTCCCTTCCCTGTCGCCGATTCAGGTAAGGATTCACCATCTTGCCCACGATGGGGCCCGGACGGATGATGGCCACCTGCACCACGATGTCGTAAAATCGCCGGGGCATCATGCGCGGCAGCGCCGACATCTGCGCGCGGCTCTCCACCTGGAACATGCCGATGGTATCGGCCTTCTGCAGCGCCGCAAAGACCGCCGGGTCGTCTGCCGGCAAGTGGGCCAGGTCCACCTGTTCGTCATAGACTTCGGGAATCAGCTTGAGGGTGTCTTCAATCACCGCCATCATTCCCAGCCCCAACAGGTCCACCTTGATGATGCCCATATCGGCGCAGTCTTCCTTGTCCCACTGCACTACCACGCGGCCGGGCATGGTGGCGGGCTCCAGCGGCACTACGGAATCGAGCTGTCCCTGGCAGATCACCATGCCGCCCGAATGCTGTCCCAGGTGGCGCGGCAGATCCTGCGCCATGCGGTACAGCTCGAAGAATTTGCGCACCCGCGGATTATGGATGTCGAAGCCGGCGTCGCGGAACTGGCGCTCGGTGGTATCCTTCGGGTCCTTCCATTCCCATGTGTGTACCAGGCCGGCGAGCTTTTCGAGAGTGGTGATTTCGAAGCCCAGCGCCTTGCCCACTTCGCGCGCCGCCGAGCGGCCGCGATAGGTGATGACGTTGGCAGTCATGGCCGCGCCCAGCTTGCCGAACTTTTCGTACACGAATTGGATAGCGCGTTCACGCTTATCGCCGCTGGGAAGGTCGATATCGATGTCGGGCCATTCCCCGCGCTCTTCGGAGAGGAAGCGCTCGAAGAGCAGGTCCATGCCCACCGGGTCCACGGCGGTGATTTGCAGCGCGTAGCAGACGGCGCTATTGGCGGCCGAGCCGCGGCCCTGCGCCAGAATATCGTTGTCGCGGCAGAAGCGCACAATGTCCCACACAATCAGGAAGTAGCCGGGCAGTTTGAGCTTCTCGATCAGCGCCAGTTCGCGCTCCACCTGCAGGCGGGCGCGATCATGATACGGCTGGTAGCGAAGGCGCGCGCCCTCATCCACGCGCTTGCGCAGGAACGACATCATGGTCTCGCCTTCGGGCACGGGATATCGCGGGAATTCGTAACCCAGGTCGGACAGAGTGAACTCCAGGCGCGATGAGATTTCTAGCGTGTTGGCGATGGCTTCGGGAAGGTCGGCAAACAGGCGCGCCATATCCGCCGCAGTCTTCACGTGACGCTCGCAATTGCGCTCCAGCAGGCGGCCGGCGTTGGCCAGCGTCACGTGATTGCGCACGCAGGTGAAGACGTCGAGCAGTTGACGCTGCTCAGGCAGGGCGTAGGCTGGGCTGTTGGCAGCCACCAGAGGAATCGCGAGTTGGCGGGCGCGGTCGATAATAGCTTGATTGCGCGCTTCCTCATCGCGATGGTGATGGCGTTGCAACTCGGCGTAGAGGTGGTGGGGGCCGAAGATGTCGAGAAGCCGTTCGTCGGGATGGCGGGTGAGGCAGATAAGGCCCGGGGAGAACTCGGCGATCTCTTCCAGGGTGGCAGCGCCTTCGCCTTTTTTGGCGCGCAGCTTCATGCGGGTGACCAGGCGGCACAGGTTGCGATAGCCTTCGCGAGTCTCGGCCAGCAACGGATAGGTGACGCCATTGGTGCAGGTGATCTCGGACCCGATGTGCGCGCGGATTTCGGCTTTCTTTGCGGCCATGTGAAAACGAGGCGCGCCGTAGACGCCGTTGCGGTCCATGATGGCCATGGCGGGCATGCCGAACTCCTGGCAGGCTCCGGCAAGCTCCTCGGGCACACACGCGCCTTCGAGGAAGCTGAAAGCAGAGCGGGCGTGGAGTTCAACGAAGGGCATTGATTCACCGCCGAGGCGCGGAGACGCCGAGAAAAACCAAAACAAATATGGGAAGCCTCGGCGTCTCGGCGTCTCGGCGGTGAATCAATACTTCAGTCATAACTACCTTCCACGAACCAGCCTTTGGGTTCGCAGTAGATTCGATAGAGCGCTCCGTCGGAGAGGGCGATGTCCCATTCGTCTCTCGACCAAGGGTCCAGGGTCCACCAGTCTCCGGCGGTGCGCCAGGGACCGGCGCATTCCATCACCTGCCCATGAATGCCTTCGGCCGCGATGAAGCGGGGGTGTCCGGAGGCGATGGCGACTCGCGCCACTCGCGGCGGGCGGAAGATGCGCAAGGCGATTTCTAGTTTGGAGGAGTGGGCAACAGCCGTCACGCCAGGATGCCTGTCCCACATACGAAACGCTCCCGGCCGGTGGGTGTCGAGCAGTTCCGGACGGCCCACCCTGCCTTCTCCTACGATGGCCTTGATGCGCGCCAGCGTGAGTTCCAGCTTCACCGGCTCCGGCGCGGCCAGCACGAAGAGTCCGCTCTGCGCCGATTGCGGCTTCACCGGATTCACTTCCAGCCGCACATGCAGCACCGGTGCGACGGGCGGGTGCGCTTCCAGATCGAGCTGCAGAAGTTTGAGAAACGCTTTGGAATCGAGCGAAGGCACAGGCAGTCGCAGCGTGCTTTGGTGAGTCGAACGATTTTCCAGCTTCAAGCGGAGGCGCAATTCGTCGGTGGCCAGCGCGCGCGTGGCCAGGCGGGTGCACAGTCCATTCAGCAGGCGCGCCAGCAGGAAGGCCAGCGGCTCCAGCAACTCCACCGGGTATTCCAACTCGATCTCATCGTCGAAGCGCAGCGATTCCGCGATGGGCAGCAGTTTCCGCTCCGCCTCGCCGCGCGCCAGTTCGCGTAGTCGCAAGCCCTCGGGGCCGAGCCGTTCCGCGATGCCGAGCGGCGGCAGCCCGGCCAAATCCTGCAGACGGCGGATGCCCCACCGCTCCAGCGTCTCCAGCAACTCGGGCGTGGGCGACAGCAGCGAGAGCGGCAGCGAGCCGATAAACTTCGCCTCGTCGCCGTAAGGGATGATGCTGACGCCGGAAAATCCGCGCGCGGCGCAGATGGCAGCATCGGGATTGGAGGCCAGTGCGATGGAGGCCTTCACGCCCGATTCGGCAGCGCGCCGCGACATGGCGGCCGCAACATCCTGCGGCAGGCCGAAGAGGCGATCGAGCCCGGAAGCGTCGAGCGTGACGGTGCCCTCGGCAGTAAGTTCCACCGTGGGGGAGAATTCGGAGGCGAGCGCGAGCAGAGGGCCCGTTCCGTGGAGGCAGGCGAACATAGTCTACTCCAGCGCCTTCGCCAGGAAGCGGGCGGTGATCACGCGCAGCGGCTTGCGGCGAGCCACCTGGATACGCATGCCGCGCAGCAGCCGCGAAGTGCCCGGCGCGCCCGACCATTCCACCTTCTCGCGCTCGCATTCCAGAATGAGCGAGGCGCAGGTTTTGGCATTGGACTGGCGCGCCACAGACACCAGCACGGTGGGGGTTGGCTCCACGGCGCGGCGCAATCGGAACCACGAAGTGAGCGAGATGCGGCGCGCGGTGGCGGGCGGCGTATCTCCCAGATCGAGAATCACCAGGCCGAAGCCGCCGCCCTGAATGAGGAGGTCGGCAGCCTTGAGGGCGTGCTCGGCGTTGTGTGCGGAACGAACCCAAATCAGGCGGTCGAGATGGACCCCGGCGGCGGCGGCCGAATGGGGGTCGAAGGCGTCCTCGGCGTCTACCAGGGCACAGGTCTCCTGGCGCGCGGTCGCCTCCGCCAGGATTGATAACAAAAGGCTTGTACGTCCCGAAGAAGTTACCCCCACGATCTCGGTAAGGGCTCCGCGGGGCAGGCCTCCTATGGCGGAATCGAGTTCGGAAATACCGGAACGAACCCATTCCGGCAGCGGGCGGGATTGCCAATCGAGGTTGCCGCCAAGAACGGATTCGAACTGATTTTTGAGGATGGCCGCGCCCAACTGTTTCGCCTTTTATTCGCCTGCACTTTACTTTTACAGAAGATGGGGGCTAGATGTCAAGAGGGGCTTGCTTTATCCCGATTTGTAGGTGAGACTCTAGATATGGAGCGAGCCTTAGTCGCTGGATTACCCACCTTACCGCCGGTAGCGCCGGACCGCCGGCGCGATCCCAAAGTTCGCAAGCAGATGTCGGGACCCGCCATCCGAACCTTCTTCCACGTTGCCGAAGCCTGGAGCCTGAGCAACGAAGAGCAACGCGCGCTGCTGGGATGGCCGCCCGAATCCACCTTCTACAAATACAAGTCGGGACAGGGCGGCACGCTCTCCTACGATGTGTTGATGCGCATTTCGCTGGTGCTGGGAATTTATAAGGACCTGCACATTCTGTACCCCGAGACCGATTTGGCGGACCGGTGGGTGCAACTGCCCAACAGCAATCCGATGTTCGGGGGCCTGGCCGGCGCTGGCACTCATGACCGAGGGTGGAATGGACGCGCTGTACCAGATTCGCCGGTTGCTGGACGGCCGCCGCGGCGGGTGGAATTGAAACTCCGCAACACCTGCCGCCTGGCGCCCAGCATTTATCCCGCGGCGGGCATTCTGGACCGCGTGGCTAGCGCCGAAGACCTGCCCTTCATTTTCGAATTGGAAAGCTGGACCAACGATCGCATCTCGAACGAGCTTGGCATTCTGCACCGGATTCCGGCGGAGGAATGGGTGGTGGGGCGTCCCATGGCGAGCGTGGTGATGGCCGCCTTTTGCCATCCGCGTCCTGGCGGCGGCCGCTTCAACGGGCCCTGCCGCGGAGCGTGGTATGCGGGCACGGAACTGGAGACGGCACACGCCGAGGTGATCTACCATCGCACGCGGGAGCTGCTGGAAGTGGGAGTGGTGGAGATGCGCTGGCAGATGCGGCTGTACCGGGCGGATTTCGATGCCCGGTTTCAGGACGTCCGAAAGAAGGCCGCGCTTCACGATCCCGATTCTTACGCGGCGTCGCAGGCTTACGCCCGTGAGTTGCTGGCGGCCGGGTCGGACGGTGTGCTCTATCGCTCGGTGCGGCGGCCGGGAGGGGAATGCGTGGCGTGTTTCCGCCCGGCGCTGGTTCTGCATGTGCTGGCCGGATGCGCACTTCGAGTATTGGACGGACGAGAAGGGGACGGCGGTGCGGAGAATGTGACCGCTATTCCAACATCCGCTTCAAATCACGCGCATTCTCAACCGCGAAGGCGGCCTGGTCATTGTCGAAATAAAGATAGACCGCGCGCAGATCCTGCTGCCACTCACGAATCCGCCTGGCCCATTCGTGCAGGGCTTGTGGCGAATAGCTGCCCTGGTAGGCGTTGCCGGGACCGTGCAGGCGGATGTACGTGAAGTTTGCGGTGATGTCGCAACTGGAATGAAAACCGGCGATCTCGAAAATGCAGTACGCTGCGTTGTGCTGCCGAAGCATGCGGAAGATTTCCGGCGTATGCCACGTGGGGTTGCGCAGCTCGAATGCGTAACGATGGCGCGGCGGCAGGGCTTCGAGGAACGCTTTGAGACGTCCGGCATCCACTTCCCAATTGGGTGGAAACTGGAAGACAACGGGGCCCAGCTTATTGCCCAGGCGATCCACGCGCTCGAAGTATTTGGCGATACCGGGGATCGGATCCTTCAACTTTTTCATGTGCGTCAGGAATCGGCTGCCTTTGGCGGCGAAGCAGAAACCTTTGGGTGTGGATTCCCGCCAAACCTCGAGGCCCGTTTCCAGAGGCAGGCGGTAAAAGGTATTGTTCAACTCCACCGTATCGAAGTGCTGCGTGTAATACTCCAGCATTTTCGACGCAGGCAACTTCTCCGGATAGAACGGACCACGCCAGTGTTTGTAGTGCCACCCCGAAGTGCCGATATGGACCGCGCCCATAGTCACAGCCTGTTTCAGCAAGCCGGCTGCCAAGCCGTGTATTCTGATTTCTGCGTGGACATTTATCTGGTTGACGGCACCTACGAATTGTTTCGGCATTACTTTGCGGTCCCATCCGCGAAAGATACGGCGGGGCGCGAGGTTGGGGCCGTGCGCGGCGTTGTGGCATCCATTCAGGGAATGGTGAAGGGCGGCGTGACTCACGTGGCAGTGGCGACGGACCATGTCATCGAATCGTTCCGCAACGGGCTCTGGGTGGGGTACAAGACCGGCGAAGGCGTCGCGCCCGACCTTTTCAGTCAGTTCCCGCTGCTAGAAGATGCGCTCGCCGCCGCGGGCATCGTGGTGTGGCCGATGGTGGAGTTCGAGGCCGACGACGCGCTGGCAGCCGCGGCAACGGCGGCCGCCGCGGACCCGCGTGTGGATCGTGTGATCATCTGCACTCCTGACAAGGATCTGGCACAGTGCGTGCGCGGCACGCGCGTGGTGCAGATGAATCGGCGAACCCGTGAGATGCGTGACGAGGCGGGCGTGGTGGCCAAGTTCGGCGTGCCCCCGGAATCGATTCCCGATTATCTGGCGCTAGTGGGCGACTCGGCGGATGGGTTTCCCGGCCTGCCGGGATGGGGCGCGAAATCGGCGGCTGCGGTGCTGGCGAAGTTTGGCCACATCGAAGCGATCCCTGCGGACTACGGCGCGTGGCACGTGAACGTCTCGAGCGCGAGCACTCTGGCCGCCACGCTGGCGCGCGAACGCGACTTGGCGCTGCTGTTTCGCACGCTGGCCACGCTGCGCACCGACATCCCGCTGTTCGATTCGGTGGACGAGTTGCTTTGGAAGGGCCCGACGCCGGATGCCCGCCCGCACGTTATAAGATGAGGCGTGAACCTTCCTGTAAATCCGCCGGTGCTGCCGATGCTGTCCAAGCGGATTGCCGAATTGCCGCCGGCCGGGCCCTGGATCTTCGAACCGAAATGGGATGGGTTTCGCGCGCTGATCTTCCGCGACGGTGACGAGATCCTGATCCAGAGCCGCGATGAAAAGCCGCTGAATCGCTACTTCCCCGAACTGCTGGATCCGTTGCGCGCGCAGTTGCCGGCGCGGTGCGTGCTGGATGGCGAGATCGTCATCGCCACCAATGGCGGGCTCGATTTCGATGGGTTGCAGCTTCGCCTGCATCCTGCCGCGTCGCGTGTGAAGATGCTGTCGGAGCAGAGTCCCTCATCCGTGGTGTTCTTCGATTTGCTGTGTGAGGGCGATCGGGATTTGCGCGGCGAGCCGTTTCAAAATCGGCGGCGCGAATTGGAAGCGCTGCTTTCGACGGCGACACCGCCACTCCACTTGACGCCGGCAACTTACGACGCCGGCGTGGCTGCCGATTGGTTCCGCCGCTTCGAAGGCGCTGGGCTCGACGGGGTGATGGCCAAGCCGATTGAGGGCGCGTACGAGCCGGATAAGCGCGTGATGCTCAAGGTCAAGCACGAGCGCGATTGCGACTGCGTGGTGGCTGGGTTTCGCTGGTACAAGAAGGATGAGGAAGCGCTCGGGTCGCTACTGCTGGGGCTGTTCGACGATGCGGGCGCGCTGCAGCACGTCGGCGTGTGTGGGAGCTTCACGCTGGAGAGGCGGCGAGAGTTGATAGAGTTCCTAGCGCCCTATCGCCGGGACGCGCTGGCGAATCATCCCTGGCAGGCGTGGGCCGCCGCGAGTGCGGAGCCGGGGCATCGGATGCCGGGCGGGCAGAGCCGCTGGAGCCAGGGCAAGGATCTGTCGTGGGAGCCGCTGCGTCCCGAACTGGTGGTGGAGGTGGCGTATGAGCACATGCAGGGCAGTCGCTTCCGCCACATGGCGCAATTTCGCCGTTGGCGAACCGACAAGCCGCCGCGCGACTGCACCTACGCGCAGTTGGAAGTGGTGCCACCGCAGGAATTGATGGCGATCTTTTCCGGCGGCCGGTAAGGTGGAGTCGGGGGTCGATGCCATTGGCGGCCTGTCATTTTGTAGGGTTGGCCCATGTTGATCGATGCCAATTGCAACATCACGACGAACGCGTTCGATCTGTCGAACCAGCTCAACACTGAGATGCTTCCGGCCGGGCCACCGACGCCCTTGACCGACTAGAATGGACATGAAGATTGGCCCGATGCGTCTACTGCGAGACCAACTGGAGATCATCGAACAAACGAAGGACCGCTTCGTGGTCCAAGAGGTGCCGCACAACATTATCGGATCTGGATTTGTCTTCCTCGGAATTGTAATGGCGGTTGCGGCGATTCGCCAGCGTAGCGATCAGATCGGTGGCAAACTACTCGTCGGCTTGGCGTGTTTTTGGATATTGGGCCTGGGATTGCGTGGGTTGGTGCGGTCTACTATTTCCATCGACCGGAAGTCAGGCATTCTTCTGGTGCGACGGCGATTCTTGGGCATAGACCTTGAGAGGCAATACGGAGCGCAAAATATAGAACGGGCTTTCGAGCGGAAGACGCTGAAGGGGAACAGCCTGCGGCTTGAACTCGTAGGAGGAAGAAAGAAAAGCCTGACGCTGTTCACAGAGTATACATCCCTCGCTGAGCAAGCAGGAACGCTGAATCACTTCATTCACGGTTCACGCAAGTGTCTGTTGGCTCATTTTCCGTCGAAATAGCCGATCTACATTTCTCGTGAGCATGGCAATTGTGGCGAAGTACCAACATAAAGCAAATTCCAGGCAACAGCCTCCAGTTGGCTATCCGGCTCTCCTGGCAACCGTTATACGTTAAAACACCGAGTGACAAAATATGCTGGTCGCGGTCCCAAGTGCAGATGGGCCGGATTCGACGTCGGCAGACTCGTCACGGATTTCACGCTTCCGGTTTCTCGCGCCGGATGCGGTTGCTTTCCTTCTTGGCTTCCCACCTGTAGCCCCAATTGGCGCGGTATCGAGCCCTCGAGAAAAAGACGATGCTTCGCATCGGCGGAAGTAATGATAATCACCCGCGCCTACGCGACGATCTTAGCGGTAAGCTTCTCGCCGATTGCGGACGCGGAGAACCCGGACAGTCTCGTCGTCCAGATGGAAGCGGACCGGTAGTCGCCGACGCGGAGACGATACTCGGGAGGGTCGATACCCTGGAGCCGCTTCACGTTGCCGGCGCCGGTATCGGCGAAGCGTTCGACCGCATGCTTGATCCGGCGGGCGATACCCTTATCGAGCGCGGCCATGTCTTCCAGCGCCGTCTCGGTCCACTCGACCTCCCTCACTCCAGACCCAACCGCCGCATGGCCTCCTCATGTGGAATGCCTTTGCCGCCGTTGCGCTCCAACCAGGCGCGGGCCTCCGCCACAGACTGTTTTTCTTCTTCCGTCTCGGGCTCGTCGTCAACGGGTGCGTTACGCAGGGCGGCGGCAACCGGATCGACGATGGTTTCCAGCAGTCCCACCAGCGCCGAGAGTTGCGTTTCTGGTAAGCGGTCAATCAAACGGTGAGCGTCGTCGCCGGGGATTGGTCATCGGGAACCTCCGGAATCGGTGTTGGCGAGGCGCCGGGCGGCTTCCTTGATGGTATTGCGCAGAATCACGCTTTCGATCACCGAAAGGATGACTCTCTTCTCTTCCGGGTCGAGCCGGGCGGCAGCTCCGAACTGCACGAATACCAGAGTAGTAGGCGGTGCATTGATGCTCGCCTCAATCGACTCCATATTCGACCATCACAATAGCATAAGCGGCACTTCAGGAACTTCGCTCATGAGCCGGTGGTCGGAGCCATCGGTTTGCGTGTCATTCCGCAGGATTCGCCGACCTGCGATTGCGCCATTCGCGCGTGGGATCGTCGTCCGGGTCGGGCGTTGCCTGCGGCGGCCGGAGATCTTCCGGCACATGGCGGAGATTCACTCGTATGCGCGTCCATGTGGAAGAGCGACCGCGCATGGAGTCGACCAATACGTCGTCCACAGCAAGGAGCGTGGCCACGTCGGCGTGCCTGGTCTTCCAGCGTTCCAGGCCGGCGAGGGCTGCCTCTTTATCAGGCGAGTTGGCCACCACAATCAGCGGCATCTTAGTTCGCGGAGTCTTCGCCTTACCCGATGTCTTCGGTTTGGCGCGCGATGGCGCAACGCGTGGCGCTTCGCCTTCCATCTTGCGAAAGTGCGGCGGCCAGGGCGCATCGCCGAGTCCCGAGGCTTCGTCTTCTGCCGCGAGTTCGAACAACTTCTCCAGCGAGCCCGGCGCGGCGTCCATGCCAGCGTGTGGATCGCCGAGTTTCGCGAAACGTTCGGGAACGGTGAGCACGGTGAAATCGGCCGGATCGCAATCCGGCACTTCGTGCCAGTCGAGCGGCGTGGAGACGCGGGCATCGGGCAGGGGGCGCACGGAGTAGGCCGAGCAGGTAGTGCGGTCCTTGGCGTTCTGGTTGTAGTCGAGGAACACCCCGTGGCGTTCTTCCTTCCACCACTTGGAACTGGCCAGCGCGGGCACTCTTCGCTCCACCGCTCGGGAGAGCGCGATGGCGGCGCGGCGGACTTCGGTGAAGGTCCAACGCGGCTCAATCCGCACGTTAATGTGCATGCCGCGGGAGCCGCTGGTTTTGGGCCAGCCGCGAAGTCCCATTTCTTCCAGGAGGCCCTTCACTTCCATCGCGACCGTGCGCACGTCGGCCCAAACCACGCCAGGGCCGGGGTCGAGATCGACGCGCAGTTCGTCGGGATGATCGAGATCGGCGGAGCGGACCGGGTGCGGATGAAGCTCGATGCAGCCCAGGTTGACGATCCACGCGAGCCCCGCCGCATCGTCCACCACCACCTCTTCGGCGGTGCGTCCGGAAGGGAATGACAGGGTCACAGTGCGCAACCACGCGGGTCGATCGGAAGGCGCGCGCTTCTGATAGAAGGCCTCGCCTTCCGCGCCGTTGACGAAACGCTTGAGAACGATGGGACGGTCGCGAATTCCGGCGAGCGCGCCCGGCGCCACGGAGAGGTAATAGCGCACCAGGTCGACCTTCGAGAGCTTGGTCTGCCTGGTGAAGTAAGGCTTGTCCGGGTGCGTGACGCGGACTTCGCGTCCTTCCACGGAGAGCAGTTCGGCGGCTTCTTCTTTCCCCACAGAAACAGGCTACAACGGTTTGGCGGCGAGTCGAGGCTACACCATGGCGCGCGAGGCGATCCTACCAGGCGAGCGCCAGCGCCGTAGTTCGCGGGTCGGCTCCCGCGCTGACGGTCCCGGTGTTCCACTCCACGAAGATGGCCGCGCTGTCGTTCATCGACCATGGGCCTTTCATCGCGACCTTGTGGCCGCGCTTGGCGAGGTCGGCGCGCACAGCGTCCGGAATCCGGCCTTCGAGCGAAAGATCGCCGGGGTACATTGTGTGCGGGAATGGCGAGGCCGGGAAGCTTCGTGTGGCCCACCGCGGCGCTTCGATGGCTTGCTGGACGTTCATTCCGAACTCCACCACGTTGAGCAGAGTCTGGATGGTGCGCATGCACTGATCATCCGCTCCGGGGCTGCCGGTCACCATCAGCGGCTTGCCGTCTTTCATCACCAGAGTGCCTTGCAGGGTGCTGCGCGGGCGCTTGCCGGGGGCGAGCGCGTTGGCGTGGCCGGGCACCAGCGAATAGTAATCGCCGCGGCAATTGAAGAGGAAACCGAGGCCATCGATCACCACTTTCGTCCCGAACGAACTGTGCAGGCTGGGCGTGAAGGAAATCAGATTGCGGTCCTTGTCCACCGTTGCGATGTAGCTGGTGTCGCCTTCGTGATCGGCATTGCCGTGGATGTCGACGTCGTTAGGGCGCGTCACGGGTTCGTAGGTGGAGCCGGCAAACGCGGTCACATCGCCCGGGCGGAAATCGAGCGATGCGCGGGAGGCGTCGATCAGCTTGCGGCGTTCGGCCGCGTATTCCTTGGAGAGCAGACCGGTGTAAGGAATCTTAATGAAGTCCATGTCACCCAGGTAGCGTTCCCGGTCGGCCATGGCGAGCTTCATCGCCTCCACACTCGTGTGGATGTAGTCGGCGGAGTTAAGGCCCATCTTCTTCAGGTCGTAGCCTTCCAGGATGTTGAGTGCGATCAACTCGGTGGGTCCCTGGCTGGAGGATGCGTTCTTGTAAACCGTGTAGCCGCGATAGTCGATAGAGACGGGCTCCTCCACTTTGGCGGTGTATTCGGCGAAATCCTCATAACGGAAGAGACCGCCGTTGGCCTCGGAGAACTTGGCCATTTCACGCGCGATGTCACCTTTATAGAAGCGGTCGCGTGCTGCCTTGAGACCGGCCAGGCGGCCTTTCGATGATGCCTGCTTTTCCGCTTCCACCAGGCGGCGTAGTGTGCGGGCGAGATCGGGATTCTTCCAGACCTCACCGTCCTTCCAAGGCGTGCCGTCGGCGTGCCCATAGACCTTCATGCTCGACGGCCACTTCTTGAGCTGAGGCGCATTGAACAGGCGGCCCATAGGAATGCCGCGCTCGGCCAGTTCGATAGCGGGCGCGAGCACTTCACCGAACGTCTTGGTGCCCCAGCGCGAGAGCAGGATGTACCAGGCGTCCACCACGCCGGGCACGGTGCCCGAAAGCAGTGAATCGTTGACCGGAATCTTGCCGCCCTGGTTGGCCTTGTACCACTCGATGGTGGCAAGTTTGGGCGCGGTGCCCTCGGCATTCAGTGAGAAGACCTTCTTCGCCTTGGCGTCATAGATGAGGAGCGTCGCGTCGCTGCCCACACCGTTGAGGTTGGGCTGCACCAAGCCGAGCACGGCCTGGCCGGCTACGATGGCATCGAAAGCGTTGCCTCCGGCCCGCATCACCTCCTCGGCAGTCAACGTGGAGAGCGGCGCCATGGAGGTGGCGGCGAACTCTGTGCCGCGCACCAACTGCTTCATGGTTTGGTTAGTTGCGCGCGGCGGTGTAGCCTCGTCATCCTGGGCGCAGAGAATGGGCAGGCCGGCGATGAGCAGGGCGGCCACGGCGGTTCTCAGGTGCATGGGGACTCCTTGTCTGAATATTCTACTGCGATGCGCAGGTCGCCGGTGGCAAAGACGGGCGTCAAATCCTGTGGAAGGCCTTCAGCACTTCCCGCGTGGAATAGTGCAGAGCGATGGGGCGGCCGTGCGGGCAGCTCATGGGGCAATCGGTGGCGGCCAGCGCTTTGAGCATCCATTCCATTTTCGATGTGTCCAGTCGGGTGTTGATCTTGATGGCGGCGCGGCAGGCGATGGACGCGCAAATGTTGCGGCGCAGGTCGTCCAGCGAGGCTCCGCGCAATTCTTCTTCGGCGATTTCGAGAATCTCGTAGAGGATCTTTTCCAGGTCGCCGGGACCAACCGCGGCGGGGGCAGCCTTCACCGCGATGGTGCGATTGCCGAATGGTTCGGTCTCGAAGCCGGAAGCGTGTAGTTCGTCGGCGATGCGGGCGTAGTCGATCTGCTGCTCGGGAGTGAGCTGCAGGATGAGTGGCATCAGCAGACGCTGCATTTCCACGCGGCCGAGGGCGCGCTGCTTCATCACCTGCTCAAAGAGGATGCGCTCGTGCGCCACGTGCTGGTCGATGATCCACAAACCATCTCGGCCCGCGGCGATGATGAAGCTCTCGTGGATTTGGCCCAGGGGGCGCAAGTCGGAGAGCTGCGACAGCGAGGTCTCGGTGGGCGGCACGGCCTCGGCGGGGAATTCACCATGCGCATCCAGGCGTCGCATCAACTTGCCTGACGGCGTGGGGCCGGGTGCGATTTCGAGCGGCGGCGCACTGAAGTCAAGGCGCGGAGCCGGGGCCGCGGCGGGACGCAGCGTGAATTCGGGCAGGACCAAGTCGGGCGCGGCTGGGGGATCGGCCAGGCTGACGGCCGCCGGCGGCGGCTCGTTTTCCATCATCTGGCTGAATTCGGAATACGGCATGCGCGCGCCGGGCTGTTCCATGTGGGCGGATACGCCGCGCGCGCCGGGCGAGAACGATGGCGCGGGACGGCTTTCCATCAGCCTCTCGCGTAGCGTGTCGCGCACAAAATCGTGGACGATCGACCCGTGGCGGAAGCGGACCTCGGTCTTCGAAGGGTGCACGTTGACGTCCACCTCTTCGGCGTCGCATTCCAGAAACAGCAGCGCGAACGGGTACGACGAGGCCGGCATCAGGTTGTGATAAGACGAGGAGATGGCGTGCATCAGCAGGCGGTCGCGAATCAAACGGCCGTTCACGAAGATGTAAATGGAATTGCGATTGGCCTTCTGCACCTGCGGCCGCGAGAAGAAACCTCTGAGGCGAAACGTGCGCGTGGGGGGCTCTTCGGGCTCGCGGCGGTACTCGGCTATGGCCTCGGAAGGGACCACGCTGGGCTGCTGCATGAGGATCTCTTTTTCGCGCTGGCCGATCTCCACCAGATCCTCCAGCACCTGGCTGCCGAAAACCTGGTAGACGCGCTCCTCCATGGTGTCAACAGGCGTGACGTGAAGCAGCTCCGTGGGGCCGCTGGTGAGATGGAAGGTCTTCGCTGGATGCGCCAGGCTGTAATGCGTGACCAGGGATGCGATGTGGCCGAGTTCGGTGGGTTCGGTGCGGAGAAATTTGCGACGCGCGGGCACGTTGTAGAAGAGGTCGCGCACGGTGATCACGGTGCCGCGTCCCAATGCCGCCTCCTCGCAGCGCAGCATCTTGCCGCCGGCGATTTCGATCCGCGTTCCGGTAGTCTCCTCTTCCGATCGCGTCTCCAGAAGCAGGCGCGAGACCGAAGCGATGGAGGGCAAAGCTTCGCCGCGGAAGCCCAGGGTGTCGATGGTGAGCAGATCCTTCACGTCGCGGAGTTTGCTGGTGGCGTGGCGTTCGAAGGCGAGCAGGGCATCGTCGCGCAGCATGCCGCAGCCATCGTCGACAATGCGGATGAGGCGGCGGCCGCCCGATTCCACTTCCACGCGGATATCGGTAGCGCCGGCGTCGAGCGAGTTTTCCAGAAGCTCCTTGACTACGGAAGCGGGACGCTCCACCACTTCGCCGGCGGCGATTTTGTTGGCGACCTGGTCGGGGAGAATGCGGATGCGGCCCATCGGACTCACTATAACGTGGATTGCCGCAACAACAAACTGAGCTACTGCAGCATTTAGTATGGCGTTGTTGTGCTGGGTGGGGCAGGCGCTTTGCCTGCCAAGTTAGACGTTACTCGGCAGGCGAAAGCGCCTGCCCCACCTGTTGACATTCTAAAGGAAGAGCGCCATACTCCTTTTGGATGTCTACAAGAGAGCCGAATATTCTACAGGGCACGCTCGATTTGATGGTGCTGCGCACGCTGGAAACCATGGGACCGCAGCATGGCTTCGGCCTCGCCAAACGAATCCAGCAGATCTCCGAAGGCGTGCTCGATCTCAACCAGGGCACGCTGTATCCGGCTCTGCTGCGGCTGGAACATCGCGGCTGGATTAAATCGAAGTGGGGGAATTCGGAAAACAACCGCAAGGCCAAGTTCTACGAAATTACCGCGCGCGGCCGGAAGCAGGTAGCGCAGGAATCGGAGGACTGGGCGCGCACCGTGGCTTTGATGGATCGTTTCGTGCGTCTGACGGAGTAGGGAGGGAGAATGGCGGGGATCTGGAAACGCATCGCAGAGTTTTTTCGCGGCAGCCGACTGGATGGCGAACTGAATGACGAGGTCGCCTTCCACCTCGCCAGCCTGGAAGAGGAATTCCGCCGCAAGGGAATGGATCCTTCATGCCGCGGCAGCAGCGGCGCGCCGCGAGTTCGGTGGCGTGGCGCACGCCATGGAGACTTACCGCGAGGAACGCGGCCTGCCCTGGCTGGAGAATCTGGGAAAGGATCTCCGCTACGCCGCTGCGCGTGCTTCGGCTGAACCCCGGCTTTACCGCGGCGGCTGTGCTCTCGCTGGCGTTGGGCATCGGCGCCAGCACGGCCATCTTCTCCATGTTCCACACGCTCATGCTGCGCATGCTGCCGGTGCGCCAACCCGAGCAACTGGTGAGTTTGTACCGCACCGGCGGATGGGGCAGTGGCATCGCGTCCTATCCTCTGTACCAGGAGATCGGGAAGCGCAGCGATCTGTTCCAGGGCGTGATCGGCAGCACCACGGCGGCAAAGACTCACTTTCGCACAGGCAGCGGCGACCGTCTGGAGAGCGTGCAGAGCGAGTTTGTCACGGGCAACTACTTCGGTGTGCTGGGAGTCGCACCGGCGCTGGGACGAGTCTTCAGCCCAGCCGACGACCGCACACCTCACGCGCATCCGGTGGTGGTGCTGAGTTACGACTTCTGGCGCAATCGATTCGGCGGCGACCCTGCCATCGTTGGCCGCGGTCTGGTGCTGGACGATCAGCCAATGACCGTGATCGGCGTGGGCGCTGCCGGTTTTCGCGGGATCGGTGTCGACAGGGCTCCCGATCTCTGGGCGCCGATGATGATGGTGAAAAGCGACCTCCACGAGCCCGGAATGAATCTGCTGTGGATCGTGGCGCGCAGGCAGCCGTGGATTTCGCGGCAAAAGGCGCAATCGGCCGTCGACGTGGTGTTGCAGCAGTTCCTGACGAGCGTGTACGGTTCGCACCCCAACGCGGCATTTCGCAAAACCGCGATGACTCAACACATCGAGGTGCGCGACGCCGGTCTGGGACTCTCGCGAATGCGCGATCGATTCGGCAAGCCGCTGACTATCCTGATGGCGGCAGTTCTTCTGGTGCTGCTGGCGGCGTGCGTCAACGTGGCCAATCTATTGCTTGCGCGCGGCGCCGCCCGGCAAAAGGAGATCGCATTGCGGGTGTCGCTGGGCGCGACGCGAGGGCGACTGGTGCGGCAGGCGCTGACCGAAAGCCTGCTGCTGGCGATGGCCGGCGGGGCCTTCGGAATTGGTCTGGCGTTTTGGGGCATTCGCGGCCTGCTGCGCTTCCTGCCACTTACTTCCGGCAACCCGTTCCAGAGCGCGCCCGACATGTCGGTATTGGCATTTTGCCTGGCCGCCTCGCTGGCCTCAGTGCTGCTTTTCGGATTGGCTCCGGCACTGCGAACCACCGCAGTCGATCCCGTTGAGGGCCTGCGCACTTCCGATGGGCGGACACGCGGCGGCCAGACCATGTTCCGTCGAGCTCTGGTGGTGGCGCAGGTGGCCTTCTCGGTGGTGCTGGCCGTGCTGGCCGGGCTGTTCGGCCAAAGCCTGGGAGCGCTACGATCTATCGATGTCGGCTTCCGTAATCAGGAGGTGATGGAGGTGAGCCTCGATCTTCCCGATGAGTGGAAACCCGAGGTCCGCAAAGCGGCTCGCGAGCGTGTAATGGCGCAACTCTCCTCGCTGCCCGGCGTTTCCGCCGTGACCTTCGGGATGCCCGGCCCCTATATGCAGGGCACCGCGAGCGCCACCATCAAGGTTCCCGGTTCCACGGCGACGGCCAACGAACCAGCCTGGGTAAACTATTGCGAGTTGGCGCCGGGATACTTCGCGATGCTTGGCAGCCCCCTGGTGGCGGGCCGCGAGTTCGACCGCAACGATAAGCCTGGCACGCAGTCGGTAGCGCTGGTAAATCAGGCATTCGTGCGCAAGTTTCTGCCGGATGAGAAGGATCCCCTGCAACGCCTGGTGAATTCCGCGCATATTGTGGGCGTGGTTCGCGACATGCTGAATCACGGCGTGCGGGAGAAGCGCGAACCGGCTGTCTACTATCCGGCGTCGCTGAGCACGAACTGGGGGAGCATCCTGGTGCAATCCACGCATTCCCCCAAGTGCCCTCGCGCAGGCCATCCGCAGGGAAACGGGGCGCCTCGGGCCGCAAGTCAACGCACCCGAACCGCGCACCATCCGGCAGGAGATCGACGATTCGATATTCGAGGAGCGGCTGCTCTCTACCTTGAGTGGATGCTTCGGCGGACTCACTTTGCTGTTGGCGGCAGTGGGACTGTACGGCGTGGTGGCATATGGAACGGCGCAGCGGGCGGGCGAAATCGGCATCCGCATCGCGCTGGGCGCGCAGCGCGGCTCGGTGCTCTGGATGGTGCTGCGAGGCGCCCTGTTACTGGTGGTGGCGGGGCTGGCTATCGGGCTTCCGGCGGCGCTGGCGGCGGCGCACTATGTCAGCTCGGTGCTGTATGGAGTGAAGCCCGCCGATACCATGGCGTTCGCTGCCACAGCAGCCGTACTGCTCGCCATCGGGATCGCCGCGGCCTTCCTGCCGGCGATGCGGTCGGCAGGGATGGACGCGATGCGGGCGCTCAGACACGAATAGATTTCGGAATTTTTGCGTAGACAGACTACAGAATATTTAGTAGACTGGCTACACAATGAGTCTGGAATCGCACCCTCGCGTTGAACTCCTTCAAGGCACGCTCGACCTCTTGATCCTCCGCACCTTGCAGGCAGGGTCCACTCACGGCCATGCCATCGCCAAGCATATTCAGCGGACCTCCGAGGAACTGCTGCAGGTGGAAACCGGATCGTTATACCCGGCGCTGCATCGCTTGGAGGCGAAGGGGTGGGTTGCGGCATCCTGGGAGCTTTCCGATAAAGGCAAACGGGCGCGCTACTATCGCCTCACGCCGAGCGGCCGTAAGCAATTGGCGGCAGAACAGTCGAAATGGGAAGCTCTATCCCGAGCCATGGGGTTGATCTTGAGGCCAGCCGAACAGGAGGGGAAATGAACTCTTTCTTCCGAAAATTGACCTGGTTGCCGAGGCGCCGCCGGAAAGAGGCCGACCTGGAAGACGAACTCCAATTCCACCTGGAAGAGGAGATCGAAGAGCGACAGGCGCGAGGCTTCGCGGACACCGCAGCTCGGGCCGGCGCGCGCCGCGAATTGGGTAACGTCACTCTGTTGAAGGAGGACACGCGGGCCGCTTGGTCGTGGACGTTGTGGGATCAATTCACCCAGGATGTGCGCTATGCCTTTCGCTCTATGCGGCAGAATAGGGCCTTCACGGCGCTGGCGGTGCTGTCGTTGGCCCTCGGCATCGGCGCCAATACGGCCATCTACAGCTTCATGGACGCGATCCTACTGCGCTCGCTGCCGGTGCGCGATCCTGCGTCGCTGGTGGAGCCGACGTGGCGTCTCCCGAAGGCAACACACCGTGACACGGTATTGCTCAGCTTCAGCGGGAGTTTCGGCGACGACCCTAAGTCGGGATTCGAGACGGGCGGCATCTTTCCCTACCCCGCCTTCGAAGAGATGCAGAGGAACAGTTCCCTCTTCTCCAACCTGTTCGCTTACTACCGCGCCCGTGGTCTGACTGTCACGATCAAAGATCAGTCGGATATTGCGAGGGCTGTCTACGTGACGGGCGACTACTTTCGAGGATTGGGAGTGGCGCCGGCCGCGGGCCGGTTGATTGTGGACGACGATGACCGCCCGGCCGCTGCGGCTGTAGCGGTGATCAGTGCTGCGTTGGCTCGAAAGCGTTTCGGAGGCGCGACGGAAGCGGCGGGGGCATCGATCCTGATCAACGGCGTTCCGGTCACCGTAATCGGTGTGGCGCCGCCGGAATTCTTTGGCGTGGACCCGGGCACCGCTCCGGGTTTCTACATTCCTTTCCGCGCCGGCATCTTGTTGGAAGCAGCGAGTCCGTACGGCATGAACGCCAAGACTTTCCTGGAATCCAATCATTATTGGGTCCGGATGATGGCAAGACTGAAACCCGACGCCACTCTTACGCAGGCACAAGCGTCCCTGGCGCCAGTGTTTCAGCACTGGGTAGCCGGCACTGCAACCAACGACAAGCAGAGAGCAGCACTGCCCGCGCTCGTAATGAAACACGGTGGACTGGGCCTGGGCAGTTTGCGGCGACGGTACTCGGAGCCGTTGTACGTGTTGATGACGTTGGTGGGCCTGATCCTGGCGATTGCGTGCGCTAATATCGCCAACCTGTTGCTGGCGCGGGCCACGGCGCGCAAGCGCGAGATCGCTGTCCGGCTGAGCGTGGGAGCGGGCCGATTCCGCGTGGTGCGTCAACTGCTTACTGAGAGTATTCTGCTGGCGTCGTTGGGCGGCCTTCTGGGCATATTCTTCGCAGTCTGGAGTATTCGAGTCTTGACGGTTCTCCTGGCCAACGGCCAGGACAACTTCACGCTGCGGGCCGAATTGAACTGGCATGTGCTGGCAGTAGCGGCCGCGCTTTCGATATTGACGGGCGTGATATTCGGCCTTGCCCCCGCGCTGCAAGCGACGCGCGTGGATGTGCTACCTGCATTGAAGGATATGCGCGCAAGCGACCGGCGCTCACGATTTCCCGTGAGCCTGAGCCACGCACTGATCGTGTCGCAGATCGCGCTTTCCCTGCTGATGCTAGTGGCCGCGGGGCTCTTCACGCGGACACTATCGAACCTGCAGTCCGTAGAGATTGGATTCAATCGCGAGAATCTGCTGCTGTTCCAGATGAACGCTCGCCCGGCAGGGCATAAAGAGCCCGAAATCTCTACCTTCTACGAAGATCTGCGAAAGCGGTTCGCCTCGATTCCCGGAGCCCGCTACGCCAGCCTCGCGATTACCTCCCTCATCGGTGAAGGCCATTACGGCTCGCCGGTCGTGGTCGATGGGCAGGACACCAAGGGCACCGTATTCGTGACGGTGGGCCCCCAGTATTTCACCACCATGCAGATACCGATGCTGCGCGGCCGTCAAATCGAAGAGCACGACCGGTTGGGAACAACGCCCGTTGCCATCGTGAACGAACGATTCGCTAAGTTGAACTTCGGCGATGCCAGCCCGCTCGGGCGTCACCTGACATTTGGGCGTAACGCCAAAATGCGGAAGGAAATGGAGATCGTAGGAGTGTCGACGAACGCGCGCTACGGCGACCTCACTGAGGACATCCCGCCCACGATCTTCGTGGCCTATAACCAGGGCTCCTGGCCCGTGGACGAGATGGTATTTTGCATGCGCACCGCTGGCGATCCGCTAGCGTACGTCAACACAATCCGGCAGATCGTTCACCAGGCAGATGCTCGCGTGCCGGTCACCCGAATCCGAACGCAGGCGGCGCAGATCGACCAGACCATCAATCAGGAGATCATTTTCGCCAGGCTGTGTACCACCTTCGCGCTGCTGGCTCTGGTGATCGCTTGCGTTGGTTTGTACGGCACCATGTCTTATCACGTGGCGCGCCGCGCAGGCGAGATCGGCATTCGAATGGCGCTGGGCGCGCCGCGCGGCACGGTGGTCTGGATGGTGCTGCGCGGTGTCATTGTTCTGGCGGCAGTGGGAATTGCGATCAGCGTGCCGGCGGTCCTGGCCGGGTCCAAACTGGTGGAGTCGTTTCTCTTCGGCATGAAGGCCAAGGATCCGCTGGCGCTGACGATCGCCGTTGCGACCCTATTGTGCGCGGCGTTGCTGGCAGGCTACGTCCCAGCGCGCCGTGCTTCGCGCATCGACCCCATGAGCGCCCTGCGGAACGAGTAGGAGTAGAGTGGGGCCGGTGGTCGAAGCCACCGGCCGTTCCTGGCCCTTGCATCGAAAACCCGAATCGGGGCCATAAAATATTTGCGTTTGCGCCGCCCATAGCCCGCGCATGAGACTGGGGGATACGGAAAAGGGCCCCCATGCACTTTTCGTCTTACGACACCCAAGGTTTTTACGATGAGATGTTCGAAGCGGCGGCAGACCGCGGCCGCACGCCTCGCTCTTGCTCGAAACCGTCGAATCGCTGTCCGAAGGCCACCTGCTGCGCTATAAGCACGCGGCGGAGCGCCTGCTGCTGCAGATGGGCATCACTTTCAACGTCTATGGCGAAGCCGCCGGGACCGAGCGCATCTTCCCCTTCGACCTGATTCCGCGCATCATCCCCGCCGACGAATGGGATCACATCGAGCGCGGCTTGCAGCAGCGCGTCCACGCCCTGAACGCGTTCATCGACGACATCTATCACGATCAGAAGATTCTGAACGACGGCGTCATTCCGCGCGAAGTGGTGCTCTCGGCGGCATCTTTCCGCAAGCAGTGCCACGGTCTGAATCCGCCGCTGGCGCGTGTGGTGCCACATCACCGGCACCGACCTGGTGCGCGACCGCGACGGCGGCTACTACGTGCTGGAAGACAACCTCCGCGTGCCCTCCGGCGTGTCCTACGTGCTGGAGAATCGCGAGGTGCTGAAGCGCATCTTCCCGGCGGTGTTCGAAGGGCTCTCGGTGCGGCCCGTCGCCGAATATCCCAGCCGGCTGCTGGAGATGCTGGAATCGATCGCGCCGCGCCCGCTGTACGAGCCCGCGGGTGGTGCTGCTCACGCCCGGGCATTTACAACTCGGCCTACTTCGAGCACAGCTTCCTGGCGCAGCAGATGGGCGTGCAACTGGTGGAGGGCCGCGACCTGGTGGTGGAAGGCGGCGATGTCTTCATGCGCACCACCAACGGCATGGAGCGGTGGACGTGATCTACCGGCGCATCGACGACGATTTTCTCGATCCCGAAGCCTTCCGCCCCGACTCGCTGCTGGGCGTGCCCGGGCTGATGGCGCGCTTACAAGGCCGGCCGGGTGGCGCTCGCCAACGCTCCCGGCAACGGCGTGGCCGACGACAAGGTGATCTACGCCTACGTGCCCGAGATGATCCGCTATTACGAAGGCGCCGATCCGATTCTGCCGAACGTTCCGACCTACCTCTGCTGGCGCGACGGCGACCGCGCGTATGTGCTGGAGCATCTGGCCGAACTGGTGGTGAAAGTCGGCCAACGAATCGGGCGGCTACGGCATGCTGGTGGGGCCGCACTCCACTCAGGCAGCAGCAGGAGGAGTTCGCCGGCAAGATCCAGGCGAATCCGCGCAACTACATCGCCCAGCCCACGCTGGCGCTCTCGCGCGTGCCCACCATCGTCGACGACCATTTCGAAGGGCGGCATGTCGATCTGCGCCCGTACGTGCTCTACGGCAAGGAGATTTACGTGGTGCCCGGCGGCCTGACGCGCGTGGCCATGAAGAAGGGCTCGCTGGTGGTGAATTCGTCGCAGGGCGGCGGCAGCAAGGACACCTGGGTGCTGGCGCCCGGCGAGTCCCAGGCAGGAGGCAATCGCAATGACGCCCGCATGCCGGACGCGTCCGCTTCTCAGCCGCGTGGCCGATGCCGTTTACTGGCTGGGCCGGTACATTGAGCGCGCCGAAAACGTGGCGCGCTTCATCGACGTCAACCAGAACCTGATGCTCGACCTGCCGCGCGGGTATGGCGACCAGTGGCAGCCGATTGTCGATACTACCGGCGATCACGCGCCGGTTCCGCGAGCATTACGGCGCGGCCACGCGTGAGAACGTGGTGCGGTTCCTGGCATTCGACCGCGCAATCCCAACTCCATCTATTCGTGCGTGCTGGCGGCGCGCGAAAATGCGCGTTCGGTGCGCGAAACCATCTCGTCGGAAATGTGGCAGCAGATCAACAGCCTCTATTTGTTGATTGCCGCGGAGGGCCGCAAGCCCGTCGCCTGAGGAATTGCCGGCGTTCTGCCACGAAGTGCGCATGGCGTGCCACCTCTTTCAGGGGATCACGCACGACACCATGAGCCACAACGAGGCATGGAATTTATCTGCGCTGGGCACGCTGCTCGAGCGCGCCGAAAGACCACGCGCATGCTGGATGTGAAGTACTTCATTCTGCTGCCATCGGTGAGCGACGTGGGCACTCCCTATGACGACATCCAATGGGCGCCGTGTTGAAATCGGTCAGCGGCTTTGAAATGTACCGCAAGCGCTATGGGCGCATCGCGCCGGAGCGGATTGTGGAGTTCCTGCTGCTGGATGGCGAATTCCCGCGCGCCGTGAGCTACTGTGTGCGGCTGGCCGATAATTCGCTGCATACCATCACCGGCACGCGCGCCGGAGCCTTCTCCTGCCGCACCGAACAGCTCTGGGCATGCTGCGATCGGAACTGGATTACGCCCAGGTGGAGTCCATCCTGCAGGCGGGCTGCACGAGTTCTTTGACGCGCTACAGGCAAAAATGAATACGATCGATGAATGCATCCTCGGCGACTTTTTCGCGCAGAAAAAGGCACTTGGAATGGGTGGTAGTGGACAGAGCGCTTAACTCCTGCAAGGCCTTCCGTTTGATTTCCACTACCCCACATGAGATGATTTCGGCCCTGGGGTCCCAGAGGCGCCGCACCTCTTCCTCATCGGATTTGCCAGCTCTCAGAAAGATTGCGGCCAACATTATGAAAGGAAAGTACCAATAAGGTTCAAAACGCCGGGACTTTTCAGCAAAATCCAGGGACTTCTCACTACAAACCATACTGACGTCCAGTCGTTTGTCCTTCGCCTCCAGAGCGCCCTGCATCCGGTATAACATCAAGCTTACGGTTTTGCCGGGTTCCTGGCCAGCGCTGCCCTTGCGCTGGCCTCAATCAATGACTCGTCATCCTCATTCCGTCCTGGATCGCAAACTCCGTTGCCGCGCACCGTCCGCAGCCATCGGGTATGGCTTGCATTTATAGGCGCCGAGGGTTCAGCATGGGGGATAGTTCTATCCGGAGGCTCCTCGACATTGGTTTGACGGAGCGTTATCAAGATCGTGCGCGATCCGGATGTTGAGAAACGGTCTGTACGAGGCATTCCCATATGCGGTCGAGTTCGTTGACTCGATCGGCATTGAGCCGCAAGCTCGTACCCCGCCCATGGAAGATTTCGACTACCCACTCCGATCGAACATTAGAGGCCTTCGCCATCGTCGGCGAGTTCACACTCACCAAGCACTATCCCAACCATCGGCGTCAAGGTACCGCATTGCTAATGGCGCTCGCTCTGGGAACGGCAGCCACAATCATGACGGCGCTACCGCAATTTCGGCTGGGTGGCATGGAATTTGGGAGTCTGCCGTCGGTAGAGCACTACCTCGGTATCTGGATGGTCTTGATACTGGTGGGCGAACGCTGTCTGCTTCCCGCGCGAGAGGGATACCGATCCAAGACCGCATGACATTATGGCCGATGAGACTTCTACCGCGCAGGTCACTCTGACGTTCGCTGCTCAATGCTGGCTAGGTTGGTGTTCCATCGATAACGCTGTTCAGGAATCGCCCCGGTCATGTCAGGATGAGGAAGTTTGCTCTGGCTGTTCTGCCTGAACCCCGCCGAGAGAGGCAACCGCGGCTCTGACTTTCGACAGGCCGATTTCCGAGGTCGAGCTTGTTTTCGGCGATATCGAAATCACCCGACAGCGCACCTGCGGAATGAAGGGCAAGTAACTCACAGGTTAGAAATGGCGCCGCACCGAAGGCCCAGCTTTGGAACACCGCGCTGGCTAGTGGAGGTCGTCCTGAGTCTCGACGGTTTAGCGTCAGCCTCCGCGATCGCATCGATCCAAGAAGCGGAAAACCGCTAAGACAGCGAGGACTGATGCTGCGACCATCGAAGAGGTGGCAGAACGCCGAGCCCGTGTCGACACTGCTTCAATCTACCAGGCAGCCAGAACGAGTCATCTCCGGTGTGGGTCCCGTTCACCATTTTTGTGGGCAGACGTGCCAACGGAGCGGGAGGTTGAGGGATGTTTTGCGTTATCACACGAGAGCGAATTCGAGTCCGCCCAGCGGCACCGGCGCACGAAAGGACAGAAACGAATCGATGGAATGGACCACAGCCGCTTCGCAAGACATCGCCGTCTTCAGCACCGCTGATTACACGAAATATGAACTGCTCGCACCGCTCGTATACAATCGATGAATGCATCCTTGGCGACTTTTTCGCGCAGCAGCCTCGCGCGCAAAGCGCCGGTGGGTGACCCAAATCGAACCATGACCTTTTGCCTGGGAATCACCGTAGAGCAGGGACTCATCGCGATTGCAGATACGCGCGTAGTGGCCGGCAATGAATGTCTGGTGGCCAAGAAGACCGCCAGCTACCAGGGACCGGGTTTCGCGTTTTTCGTGATGAACTCCGGTCTGCGCTCACTGCGCGATAAAGTTCTGCTCTATTTCGAAGAGGCCTTCGCGCGCGACACTACGGCGCGCGGCCGCCTGTATCGAGTGGTCAACCTCTACGCCGATCAGGTGCGCCGCGTGGTGGCCGAAGACCGTGCGGCGCTGGAGAGCGCCGAACTCAAGTTCAACATCTTCTCTCTCATCGGCGGGCAGATGGCGGACGATTCCACGCACCGGCTGTTCCTGGTCTATCCCGAGGGCAACTGGGTGGAGATTGGACCCGACACGCCGTACCAGATCATCGGCGCGTCAGGTTTCGGCAAGCCGATTCTAGAGCGCTCGCTGACGCGCAAGGACTCCATGCTCTACGCCTTCAAGGTGGGGCTGCTGGCATTCGACGCCACCCGCCTCTGCGCCGCCGACGTGGACTTCCCCATGGACGTAATCCTCTATTCCAAAGGGAGCCTCACCCTGGTGGAGCAGCGCTACGAGCGCCAAGACCTGCGCGAAATCTCGCTTTGGTGGCAGGACCGTATGCGGCGCGCCGTGCATGATTTGCCCTCGGAGTGGGTGGAAGCGGCGTTCTCAAGGCTCACGCGCGACGAAGTCGTGCTCTGATGCGCATCTCGGTTTTGCATTCCACCGTTTACCGGTACGATTGTCCCGTGTACCTGGAGCCGCACACATTTCGCCTGCGGCCCCGCGAAGACGCCACGCAGCGTCTGCTGCAATACTCCATCGACATCCTTCCGAAACCGGCGGGGCAGAGCCCGGCGCTCGACCAGGATGGCAGCGTGGCGTACGAAGCGTGGTTCGATACGCCTACGGAGCAACTCTCGGTGCGGATCGCATTTCAAGTGGAGACGCTGCGCGAGAATCCCTTCGATTACGTGCTATCGCCGCAGACGTACGACGAGCCTCTGCGAACAGCGCTGGCGTCGTACCTCGCGACCGAGGCATGTCCCTCGGTCAGCAGCCTGATCTCCGATGCCGCGCATCCTCTCGACTTTCTGTCGCTGTTGAACGCGCGGCTATTCCGCGATTTTCAGCACATCATCCGCGATGACGGTCCGCCCAATTCTCCGGAAGTGACTCTCCGTGAGGGGTCAGGATCATGCCGCGATTTGGCCGTGCTCTTCTGCGCGGCGTGCCGTTTGCGCGGCCTCGCGGCCCGCTTCGTCAGCGGCTATGAGCAGGCAGCAGCGTTTGAAGAGGGCTACATGCACGCCTGGGCAGAAGTGTATCTGCCGGGCGGAGGTTGGCGTGGATACGATCCGGCGCGGGGACTGGCGGTGTCCACGGGGCACGTCGCAGTGGCTGCGGCCGCCGACCCGCGACTGGCGGCCCCGGTGGTGGGTACCTTTCGCGGCGCGGCCCAATCGAAGATGGACTTCTCGATTTCGATGCAGGCGCTATAAGAAGCGGACGTCGCTGCCATCGCCGGGTAGCATGAGGTAAGGCGCTCCCCATGTCTCGCGATTGTCCTGAAGCTGTAAACCCCACTGGCCACCGGAAATCAGATAGCAGGCGCCATCACCGGAATCGTCGATGAGAGATCCCAGAGCGGGGCACGGCGTCCAATCGCGGTCCAGGCCCGTGACGTTGAACCATCGCTCTTCGCCACGGCGCTCGGCGCGCACTTGTGCCACGGGTCGCGGAGTGGATCTCGGCTGGAAGACTTGGCCATCCATGGCTTCGCAGTTAGGATTGTCTTCGATCTCGATGTAGATGGTCATCGCTGGCCGGCGCTACTTACACTTCCAGTTTGCCGCATCCTTTTCGTTTCCCTTTCCCGCGTAGGTGGCGACCTGCGGGTACGGGCACAGCGGGTGCGTCCAATCGGGCTTGCGATTGGCGATGATCCGGTCGGGGGCACGCTTCTCCTCCACCCATTGTTCGAGTGCCGGCATGGCGTCGAAGGAAGTTGCTCCTTCGCCTCCCGTGCAGTGGGCCATTCCGGGAACCATGAACAGGCGGTATGAATCGTCCACTTTGCCCAACCGTTCCTGCACGGCGCGGTAGTAGTCCACGCTGTTGCCGGGTGAGATCTGCGGGTCGCTCCAACCGTGATATTGGAGGATCTTGCCGCCGTGGGTAAAGAAGGGCTTCAGGTTGGGGTCGAGCGCGTCGAGGCGATCGTGGTCCAGCTTTTCGGCGCGGGCGATATCACGGTCGAAATCGAGCGTGCGGTAGTCCCACTGCGGATCTTCGAAGACGACGTAGCGGAAATAATCCAGACCAATCGAAAGCGGTTGCTGCCCACCCCAAACCCCCCAGTTCAATTCACTACCAGGCGACAGGCCCGCGTAGAGGCGGGCGCCGGTCCGTGGATTGGTGGATGCGGCGTAGATCTTGCGGGCCGCTTCCACCTGGGGCGCGGTCAGGCAATCGTCGCGGTCCCCGTCTTTGCAGGTGAGGACCGCGGGATCGAACCTGCAAGCTGGCGGGTTTTCAATCACTCCGTCTACGACGCCATCGAGCGCATCGCACGCGGACAGTGCCGCTCGGTGGATGGCCCGATATTTCTCGTGAGGAATGTAGCTGGCATCGTCTTTGTGAACGGCCTGCGCCACCCAGATGGATTGCGCCGCGCGGCCCGTCCAGTTGGCGGCGGGCGACCCGGCCACGATGCCATCGAAATCCCCGGGATAGCGCTGCGCTTCCATCAGCGCCTGCTTGCCTCCGGCGGAGCAGCCGTTCCAATACGAGAGGCGCGGCGACTTGGCGTAGAATGCCGCGATCAGCGTCTTAGCCGTGGCCGCCATCTCATGCTCGGACCGGTATGCGTAATCGATCAGCTTCTCGGGATGCCCGAGGGCGAAACTCGCGCTGCCGCCATGGTGGCCCGTGTCGGTGCCGCTCGCGGCATACCCGGCGTCGACCGCCGCGGCCATGGCAGTGTAGCCGATGGAGCCGCTCCAGCCGCCATTGCCCACCGCTTCATACTTGCCGTTCCAACCGGACTCCGGCATCCATACTTCGATCAGGATGGCGGAATCGCTGGTCGGAGTGAGGGTGGCAGCCACACGGCAGTAGGGCCCGCGCGGCGTGGCCGTCGTCGTAGTCTCAGCCCGGGTAATGGTGACGTGTGGGAGCGCCAGCTTGGCAAGGTCGCCGCAGGAGGCCGCGGCGAGGGGGAACGCCGATAAAAGGAACGCACACAACTTCCGGAGCATCGGCAATCAAGATATCACGCCGAGGTAAGTGGGGCCGGTGGTCGAAGCCACCGGCCGTCTTGGTCCAACGTCTCATCTGTCCCCCCGAAGTGCTCTCCCTTACAATGGAAGGATGCCTTTTACTTCGGCGCCGGAAGCCATTGAGGAGATTCGCGCCGGCCGGATGTTGGTGGTGGTGGACGATGAGGACCGCGAAAATGAAGGCGACCTCACCATCGCGTCAGAGAAGGTCACGCCCGAGATTATCAACTTCATGGCCACGCACGGGCGCGGCCTGATCTGTCTTTCTCTCACTGCGGAACGCTGCGACTATCTCCGTTTGCCTCTGATGACGGCGCAAAATACATCGAACTTCGGCACCGCCTTTTGCGAGTCCATCGACGCCCGCGAAGGTGTCACCACCGGGATCTCCGCGGCAGACCGCACTCGCACCATCCTGCAAACGCTCGACCCGAACTGCCGTCCCAGTGACTTGGCCCGTCCCGGGCACGTCTTTCCGCTGCGCGCCCGTGAAGGCGGAGTGCTGGTGCGCGCCGGGCAGACCGAAGCGGCGGTGGATCTGGCCCGACTCGCGGGGCTGACTCCCTCCGGAGTGATTTGCGAAATCATGAATGAAGACGGCACCATGGCCCGCGTGCCGGAGCTGCGGGAATTCTGCGCGCGCCACACCCTGAAAATGATTTCGGTAGCGGAACTGATCCGCTATCGCATGAAGACGGAACGCTTCGTGCGTCGTGTGGCGGAGGGCTGCATTCAAACCGAATTCGGCGAGTTTCGCACCATCGCGTATACCAGCGACTTAAGCCCCGAAACCCATTTGGCGCTCGTGCGCGGCGATGTGGCCGGCCGCGAGAACGTGCTGGTACGTATGCATGCGCGCTGCACTTACGGCGACGTCTTCGGATCGGATGCCTGCGAGTGCGGACGTCTGGTGCGCCACTCCCTCCGTGCCATCGCGGAGGAGGGCGCGGGCGTGCTGGTATACCTGCACGAGAGCGGCCCCGGGTTTCGCACCGAAACGGATCTGCACGGCGACTCCCGCCTGGTCTCGCACGGCCGCGATTTCATGCACTATAAGGGTGAAGCCGGCCAGCGCCAATTGCAGCATGAGCATGGCCTTGGCGCCCAGATTCTGTCCGATCTGGGCCTGCACACCATCCGGCTGCTAACCAATCACCCCCGGAAAATCGTTGCCCTGGAAGGCTTTGGGATCGAAATCGTGGACCAGGTGCCGGTGGGACACTAATAATCCCCGAACCTCCACGTCTGGAATGGTATGACGGCACGAATACTGTTAACCGCTACACTCGCTACCACTTTTGCCAGCGTTCTACCCGCTGTTGACCCGCATCTGCTCGGCCTGGTGATGCCCGACGCCAATGTTTTGGCGGGCGTCAACGTGGCCTCCGCCAAGAACACGCCGTTCGGCCAGTACGTGCTGACCCAATTGGCTCCCAAGGACCAGGAGTTTCAAAAGATGGCAGTGCTGACGGGATTCGATCCGCGGCAGGACCTCATTGAACTTCTGGCCGCATCCAATGGCACAGTGGGCGCCCACAGTGGGCTCGCCCTAGCCACGGGCACATTTAACACTTCTGCCATTCTCGCCGCGGCAACCTCGGCGGGCGCGACCACGGAAAACTACAAGGGCGCCACCATCATCTCTGACCCGCATTCCAAAGGAGCGCTTTCCGGTATCGCGTTCCTGGGCTCCACCATCGCAGTGGCAGGCGACATCGCCGATGTGAAAGCCGCTATCGACCGCCAGTCTGCTCCGTCTACCATCAATTCCAACCTGGCCGCTGAGGCGAAAGCGCTGAGCGCCAACCAGGATGCGTGGGTCGCCTCCATCATTGGACCGCCGCCATTGACGGCCCCGGCGGGAGCGGCTGGCGCTGGCCAGGGTGTCATTCCCGCCAACGCTCTGCAGCAGATTGTGGGCGGCACAGCGGGCGTGAAGTTCGGCACAAACGTAGTGGTGACGGCGCAGGCGCAAGCCGACAACGCGCAGGATGCCACCAACCTGGCGGGCATGCTGCAACTGCTGGCCAACATGGCGAAGATGCAGAGCGACAAGAGCCCCCAAGCCGCTGCCCTGGCCAACGCACTCACCGTCAGCACCTCAGGCGTCATGGTAAATATCACCTTCTCGCTGCCGGAAGATCAACTGCAGCAACTGGTTCTTCTTCGAAGCCCAATGTGGTGAAGAAGCAGATACATCCCGAAGTCAAAAGATAGCGTGAAGTCAAAAAATAGCTCGGCTTGAATCCTCCTTGGCGTACTATCATCGAACGGAAGAGGAGCTATCAAGCCAATGTTAAGAATCAACGACGTCGCGCCTGACTTCACCGCGGAAACTACTCAGGGCCCGATCAATTTCCATGAATGGATTGGAGATGGTTGGGCCATTCTTTTTTCCCACCCCAAGGATTTCACTCCGGTCTGCACCACGGAACTTGGCTACATGGCTAAACTGGAGCCCGATTTTGCGAAGCGCAATACCAAGATCATCGGGCTCAGCGTCGATCCGGTGACCAGCCACGGCAAGTGGGCCGCCGACATCGAAGAGACGCAAGGCGCCAAGGTCAACTACCCCATGATTGGCGATCCCGAACTGAAGATCGCAAAACTCTACGATATGCTGCCGGCGGATGCGGGCGCCACTTCCGAAGGTCGCACCGCGGCCACCAACGCCACCGTGCGCACGGTGTTCGTAATCGGCCCCGACAAAAAGGTCAAGCTGATGTTGAGTTACCCCATGAGCACCGGACGCAACTTCGACGAAGTGCTGCGCGTGCTCGATTCGATTCAACTGACTGCTCAACACAAGGTCGCTACGCCGGTGAATTGGAAGCACGGCGATGACGTCATCATTCTGCCTTCGGTATCGGAGGAAGAAGCTAAGCAAAAGTACCCAGAGGGTTGGCGCTCTCCCAAGCCGTACCTCCGCATTGTCCCGCAACCGAAGTAAGTGCTTTGCTTGGGTGGCGCAGGCGCTTTCGCCTGCCAATCCGAGCGAAGCTCGGACCGGTTTTTCCATCCTGCCTGAGGGCGCCGGTGGCATCCACCAACCGGCGCTTTAGCCTAGATTTGGGCGCTGCCCAAATACGGGCACTGCATCATCCACTTTTTCATTCCCTATCAACCGCTTAGCAGCGGTAGCCTGAGTGCACTTCCCTGAGTGCAATGAACTCGCGGATGCTGCTCTTTTTCGTGCTGGCCGCCGGCGCAACCGCTCAGGAGACTGCTCCTCTCCGGCTGACTCTCAAAGACGCTGTGGCGCTCGCTCTTCAGCAAAACCCGCAGGTGATTCTCGCCAACCTGAACGTCAAACAAACCGAACAGGATCGTAATATCGCACGCTCGGGACTGCTGCCGCAGGTGTCCGGCAACGTTGCCGAGTCGGTGCATCGGATCAATCTGCAAACGGCGATCGGCATCAGCCTTCCCGGCATGCCGCAACATATCGGACCTTTTTACGTCTTCCAGGGTGGCGCGGGATTCAGCGCGCCAGTCTTCGATCTCACCCTCTGGAATCGCTATCGCTCGTCGAAAATCGGTATCGATGCCGCCCATTCGCAAGACCTTGCGGCGCGCGAACAGAGCGTGATGCTGGTGGTCTCGCAATATCTCGGCGCACAGCGCGCGGCAGCTGACGTCGAAGCCGCCCAGTCGCGCGTGGACCTGGCGCAGGCACTTTATGACCAGGCGGCCGACCTGCAAAGGAACGGCGTGGGCACTGGCATCGATACGCTGCGCTCCAACGTACAACTTCAGAACGAGAAGCAGCGCCTGATCGTGGCGCGCACTCAACTCGATACTGGCCTCTTTGCGCTGGCCCGCCTGCTGAGCGTCGACCCGCATCGCCCCATCGAACTGGCCGATCAGGTTAGCTTTTTCGAAACGCCCGCGGTCTCGGCCGCTCAGTCGATCGAACGCGCCTACACCGCGCGTCCGGAAATGCGCCAGATCGTTTCCCAGGAACAGCGCGCGGCGCTCGATTTAAAGACCGCCGGCGATGAGCGCCTTCCCAAGCTCTCCGTCTCCGGCGCGTGGCTGGAACAGGGACTCACGCCCTCCAGCATCATTCCGGTGTACGAATATCAGGCCAGCCTCGATTTTCCGCTCTTCACCGGGGGCCGCATCCAGGCCCAAAAGGCCAAGGCCGATATCGCCATCCGCCAACTCAAGCAGCAGGAACAGGATCTGCGCAACCAGATCGCGCTCGAAGTGAAGAACGCAGTGGCGCACCTGAATTCGGCGCGCAGCGAAGTGGACGTGGCGCGATTAGGCCTCGATCTGGCCCGCCAGGAAGTAGGCCAGGCGCGCGACCGTTTCCAGGCCGGAGTGGCCAACAATATCGAAGTCATCACCGCGCAGGACGAACTGTCGCGCGCCAGTGACAATCAGATCGCCGCGTTCTACCGCTACAACCAGGCGCGCGCTGATCTGGCTTACGCCTCGGGGCAGATGGAATCGTTGTATGCCAAATAGGTCCGTGAATCCGTGGATCATCGCGGTGACGGTGATGCTGGCCACCTTCATGGAGGTGTTGGACACAAGCGTGGCCAACGTCGCGCTGCCGCATATCGCGGGCAACCTTTCGGCCAGCAACGATGAAGCAACCTGGGTGCTGACATCGTACCTGGTGGCCAACGCGATTGTCCTGCCCATGGGCGGGTGGTTCGCCATGCTGCTGGGGCGGAAGCGCTTCTACATGATCTGCGTCGCGTTGTTCACGGTGAGCTCGGTGTTGTGCGGCATCGCCCCTACTTTGGGCACGCTGATCTTCTTCCGTGTGCTGCAAGGGATCGGCGGTGGCGCGCTGCAACCCATGTCGCAGGCCATCCTGGTGGAGAACTTCCCGCGCGAGAAGCAGGGCATGGCCATGGCGGTTTACGGCATGGGTGTAGTGGTAGCTCCCGTGATTGGGCCCACTCTGGGCGGCTGGCTCACGGATAATTTCTCCTGGCGCTGGATCTTCCTCATCAACATTCCGGTAGGAATTCTGTCGCTGGTGCTGACCTCGTTCCTGATTTTCGATCCACCCTACCTGCTCCGCCGCGGTTTCCGCGACGGCCTGAAGATCGATTACACCGGCTTGAGCCTGCTGGCTCTCGGCCTGGGCTCGCTCGAAGTAGTGCTGGACGAAGGTCAGAAGGAAGACTGGTTCTCCTCTCACTTCATCCTGACTTTCGCCGCGATCACCATTTTCTGCCTGATCGCGGTGGTGTTCTGGGAGTTGCGCCAGAAGCAGCCGATCATCGATTTCCATATCCTCAAAGAGCGTAACTTCACTCTGGCGACGCTCTCCATGCTGGTGCTGGGCTTCGTGCTCTATGGCAGCACCACGCTGCTGCCTATGCTGCTGCAGACGCTGCTGGGCTACACGTCGCTGCTCAGCGGCCTGGTGCTTTCGCCCGGCGGTTTGGTGATCTGCGTTCTGATGCCGCTGGTGGGTGTGCTGCTGCGACGCTTTCAAGCGCGCTGGCTGGTGGTTTTTGGCGTAATGGTCTCGGTGGCGGGCCTCGTCACCATGTCGAAGTTCAACCTCTATATCGACTATCAATCGGCCGCCTGGGCGCGAATGACACAAAGCGCGGGTCTGGCGTTTCTTTTCGTGCCGATTAGCGCCACCGCGTTCACCTTCATCCCGCGGGAGAAGATGAATTACGCGACCGGGCTCTACAACCTGGCGCGCAACATCGGCGGCAGTTCTGGAATCGCCACCGTGACCACCATGCTGGCACGGCGGGCGCAATTCCATTCGCAGGTGCTGGTGGCGCACTTGACGCCCTACAGCCCCGCTTACCGGGAGGCGATGGGCCGCACCACGATGCTTTTACAGGCTCACGGGTCAAGCGCTCCCGATGCGGGCAACCAGGCGCAGGCGCTGCTCTACGGCAGCATGCTCCGCCAATCGAATATGCTGGCATTCTCGGATGCCTTCTGGGTGATGGCGATGTTGTTCCTGGCCATCATCCCTCTCATGCTTCTCATGAAGAAATCCGGCCCCGTTAAGGGCCCGGTAGTGGTGGAATAAGAAAGGCAGTAATATATGGCAACCCAACCCCAACCGCAGCTCGCGCCGGATCGGGCATCTCAACTCGACACGCGGGGATCGTCGCGCAAGAAGTTTTTCATCATCCTGGCGATCCTTCTGCTGGTGGCGGCAGGCGCGACGGCCGCCTGGCTGCACTTCCAGGACCGCGTCTCGTCCGACGACGCCAACGTGGATGGACACATCACCTCCGTCGCGCCCAAGATCTCGGGCAATGTCACCGATGTCCTGGTGCTGGATAACCAGGCGGTGAAGGCAGGGCAGGTATTGGTCAAGATCGACCCCCGCGACTTCCAGGCCAAGGTCGATATGGCCAAGGCAGCGCTGGCGGAAGCCGAGAGCAAGGCCCACGCTGCACAGTTGCAGGTGCCGTTCACCAATGAGTCCACGCAGTCGCAGACCAGCAACGCATCGGCCATGCTCGCCGACGCGGAGGCTGAGCACACGCGGGCCCGCTTTGCCGCGGAACAGGCTTCCAGCTCCGACCTGGCAGTTGCCCAGTCCAACATTCAATCCAAGCAGGCCAGCAACGATCGCGCGCAGGCCGATCTGGCCCGCATGAAGCCGCTGGCCGACAAAGAAGAGATTTCGAAGCAGCAATACGATTCCTATGTGGCGGCAGCCCGCGTGGCGGAAAGCGAACTGCAAGGCGCGCGCGACAAACTCGCCTCGGCGCAAAAAGAGGCGTCGATTCGTCAGGCATCTGTCCAGGCAGCCGAATCGAAAGTGAACCAGGCGAAGGCGCAGGTGGCGAATTCGGAGGCCAATCGGAAGCAGGTGCCCATCCGGTCGGCGGATGCGGGAACGGCAGTGGCGGCGGTGTCGGCGGCGCGCGCCAACCTGGAAGCGGCCGAACTGCAACTCAGCTACACCACCATCGTCGCGCCAATGGACGGCGTGGTCACGCGCAAAAGCGTGGAGGTGGGGCAGGTGGTGGCGCCAGGCCAGGGCCTGATGGCAATCATTCCGCTGCAGGACACCTGGGTGACTGCCAATTTCAAGGAGACTCAATTGAAGGACGTGCACGCCGGCCAGCGAGCCGAAATCCACGTCGATATGTATGGCAAAAGCGTGAGCGGCCACGTGGACTCCATCGCGGGCGCCACCGGGTCCAAAATGAGTCTGCTTCCGCCGGAGAATGCCACCGGCAATTTCGTGAAGGTGGTGCAGCGCATTCCGGTGAAGATCCTGGTGGATCCGCAGCAGAACTTGATTCTGCGGCCGGGCATGAACGTGGATGTGACCATTTTTACAAAGTAGCAGTGGAGCCGGCGGTCTTGCCATCGGCGACTCGCCCTCAATGGGTTAGGGGTTGCCCCACGGCCCCTCCACACCACCGCACGTTGCGGGTCCGCATACGGCGTGGCTCCCCAATTTGAGCCCGCGAGGCAGGGTTCACTTGCTCTCCGTCAGGAGTTTCGCCGCTCCCCGGTTCCAGCGCTTGTGCGCAAGCACCGAATTTGCGACCGACGCCGCATACCCTCAAGTCGAACATTAGTCACACACACCGAAACGAGGTGGCAAGACCACCGGCTTCATTTTTTCCTTTACTCGTCA
Source organism: uncultured Solibacteraceae bacterium (assembly GCA_963815475.1). Lineage (GTDB taxonomy): Bacteria > Acidobacteriota > Terriglobia > Bryobacterales > Bryobacteraceae > Sulfopaludibacter. The sequence continues at coordinate 1,582,105 of CAWFHD010000003.1, forward strand.
CCCGCATTTACTCTATTATGTAGAAACCGTGGCGAAGGGCGATTCTCTCGGCGAGTTCGAACAGATCATTCTGTTGGCGCTGATGCGCCTTGGACCCGCGGCCTACGGTATGGCCGTACGGCGCGAAATTGAGGAGCGCACCGCCCGCCGCGTCTCCATCGGAGCCGTATATGCCACGCTCGAACGCCTGGAAAACAAGGGCTACGTCTCTTCTTCGGCGGGCGAACCCACCGCCGAGCGGGGCGGCCGCGCCAAACGCTTCTTTCGCATCGAATCTTCTGGCGAGCGGGCATTGCGCGATTCCCAGGACGCCATTCGCAAAATGATGGCTGGACTGAAAACGGGGTGGCGCACCGTATGATCGTCTGGCTATTCGGGCTGCTGCTGCGCCAGCGCGACCGCGAAATGATTCTGGGCGATCTGGTGGAGGAACGAGCATTGCTGGCTGCCACCCTGCCGCCGCGACAGGCTGTCCGCTGGTATCGGCGCCAAATGCTGCGGTCCATTCCGTTCGTAATGTGGGCCAACGTACGGCGCGGCATCTGGCTGAAGACCCTGGGCGCGGCTATCGTGGCGTATCTAGTGGCCGCGATCCTGATCATCGCCAGCGATTCGGCCGTTGGCATGATCGGCGCAGGATGGCGGATGGAATTGGCCAGCCTTACGGTGGGGGCACTGGTAATGGCTCTCTGCGGTTACCTGGCATCGGCCATGCGGCCGCGGGCTGCGCTGCTGCTCTCGGTCATAGTCGCGGTGCTGTCGATACTCAATCTTCTGATGCCGACCGGCGAAGCGGCCTGGTACAAAATTGGGCTCGTGCTGGTAGGGCCTGCGGCGGTGCTCGCAGGGGGCAGGATTTGCATACGAGGGAGGAAACACTCGTGAAGCCTTGGTGGATACTCGCCGCGCTGGCAGCGTGCGCGTTTGGACAAAGCAGCGATGCGCAGAAACTTCAGGGAACGTGGAATATGGTTTCTCTCTCCATGGATGGGGAGACTCTGCCGGCCTCGGCATTTCGCGGCGCGAAGTTCGTCATGGAAGGGTACCGCTTCACGTCTTCGGGCATGGGAGCCGTGTATGCCGGAACCTTCGAGGTGGATGGCGCCGCGACTCCCAAAGCCATCACGCTGCATTTCACCGACGGCCCGGAAAAGGGCAACGTTAACCGCGGTATTTACGAGTTGGATGGCGACCGTTTGCGCCTCTGCCTGAACACCCGGGGCGGCGCCGCGCCTGCCAGGTTCGCCGCCGAACCCGGCACGGGCATTGCGCTCGAAGAGTTGCAACATGCCGCTCCCTCCGACCTGGAAGGCGAATGGTCGATGGTTTCCGGCACTTTCGATGGCCAACCGGTGCCCGACGGCTACGTCCGCATGGGAAAGCGGGTCGTCGCGGGCAATGAGATGACCGTCACCTTCGGCGGCGAGCTGTATTCCAAAGCGACGTTCACAGTCGACCGCACCAAGTCTCCGATCGCGATCGACATCCAGAACACAGGCGGCGCTAACGCGGGCAAGACCCAATACGGAATCTACGAGCGAACTGAAAAAACTCTGAAGCTCTCCGTTGCCGGCCCCGGGCGCGAACGGCTGTCCGATTTCACGTCCGGCGCAGGCGACGGGAGAACCGTGGTGTTGTGGACGTTGAAGGACTAATCCTCCGGCGCCTTTTCGGTGCGCTAGATTACCAGGACCTGGACCGGGCCTTTGCCGGCGGCCAAATTGAGCCCCAGTTGTTCGGAAACAGCGAAATAGATGGGCGGTCCGTCGGGTCTCGTGCCCGATTTAGTTGACAGAGTCAACTATCTAGAAAAACTGTTCGGCCGATGCCCAGCGCGACCGCGCTCCAAACAAGGATGCATACCTTGATATGATTTGGAGCATCATTTGGGTTTGGCGACGGTCCGGGCACGGGCATGAATATCCACTCGTTCGGCAAGGTGACAGCGGCCATCATCATTCTTACACCACTTGCCTTCCTGGGACTTTTTGCGGCCGGCCACATCGCCAGCCCTTCCCTCATGACACCGTGGTCATCGTTGGCCTACCTAGCCGTAGGGTGTTCTCTGTGGATCCACTCGACGAGCGAGAACGGAGCACAACTGCGCGCCGGCGCTCTATTGACATTTGCAATCGGCGCCGTGGTTTGCATCGAATACTTGGCCGGCGCCGGCTCCACTGCGTTCGACAGGCTGATTTTTCCCTCCCACTTGCCGCTGGACGCCTTGCTGCCGGGGCGGCCCGCAGCCATCGCAGGTATTCGCTTCTGTCTCCTGGGTGTGGTCATGTTTCTCGCCCGCTCGCGGAAAAAACCAGTGGTGCTGGTCCGGGAATGGAGCGCAATTGCGGTCATCGTAATGTGTTACTTCGGATTCGTTTCCGTTGTAATCGAATGGGGCACAACTTCGGCGAAAAGCATGTCGCCGGTTGCCGGGATTCTCGGGATACTGGCGGCAGCCAACCTACTGGCCACGGGACAGAACGGCCATTTCCTGCCCCTGCTGCAGGATCGCGGCCCCGCCGGCATGATCGCTCGCAGCCTGATGCCGGCGGCGATGATTCTCCCTGTGTTGAACGCGATCTTAGGTCTGGCTTTCGCGCATTTCCGACTCTACGACAGCACTGGCGAAGTTGCCTTACTCTCGATTAACATACTGACGGCCATCACCATTCTGTGGATGGGAGCTTCCAAGGTTCAGGGCATCGATCTGCTTCGGCGCAATGCCGAGGCCGCCCTGGGGCAAAGCGAGGAACGGTTCCGGCTGGCCGTCAAGGCGACCAATGACGCTATCTGGGACGTCGACCTGGTGACTGGAACCGTAACCTGGAACGACACCTATTCGACGCTCTACGAGAGGCCGGCGGAGACCTCGGACTCCTGGAAATGGTGGAGCGATCGTATCCACCCCGAGGACCGCGACCGGGCTGTCGGCGGCCTTCGCGAGGCGATCGGCAGTGGCGCATCGAGTTGGGCGTGCGATTACCGTTTTCTCCGGGCCGATGGCGGTTGGGCCTATATCAACGATCGCTCCTACATTGCGCGCGACGGGCTGGGTAATGCCTGGCGGGTTGTGGGCGCGATGCAGGATTTAACCGATCGCAAGCGAGCCGAAGCCGCCATGCGCGAAAGCGATCTGCAATACCGGGAGGTATTTGACAATATCTCGGCCTGCCTGTTTCTGGTGGATGTTACTCCGGATGGCCGTTTCAAGTTCGTGGGATTCAATCCAGCCGAAGAGGCAGCAGTTGGCCTTTCCACCGCGGATGTGTCCGGCAAGTTCGTCGAGGAAGTCTTCTCTGAGGAGCTTGCCAGGAAACTAACGGAAAATTATCGCCGGTGCCTGGAAGCGGGACGGGCGATCAAGTATGACGACGAGCTGAATTTTCCGAGTGGACGCCGGTACTTCCATTCGAACCTGATCCCGCTGCAGGATGCGGCTGGCAGCATAAAGCGGATCATCGGCGCCTGCATCGATATTACGGATCTCAAGCGAACCCAAGAGGAGGCGCTTGCGAAACAGAACCTTGAAAGCCTGGGTGTTCTTGCAAGCGGTATCGCACATGACTTCAACAACCTGCTGGGAGGTATCAGCGCGCTGGCGGAACTGATTGAAGCGGACTTGGCTGTGACATCGGTTCCCTGCGAAGAAATTCAGAAGATTAAAGCAGCCGCTATCCGCGGCTCCGAGATCGTGCGCGAATTGATGGTTTACGCCGGGCAAGACGAATCCCAATTCGTCGAAGCCGTAGACCTGTCCAGCCTGGTAGAAGAGATGCTGGAATTAGTAAAGGTCTCCATCTCGAAGCATGCGGTGTTGAGGACAGATCTCGCAGCGGACCTTCCTCGCGTGCCCGGGAATGCCCCGAAAATCCGGCAGGTGGTGATGAACCTGGTCATCAACGCATCCGAAGCCATCGGCGCAAAGCACGGACTGATTACTCTAACCACCACGCACGTAAGGCGTGACAAAGACCTGGGCGCGGATACGTCAACGGACGTGCCGCAGGGGGACTTCGTGCGGCTGGAGGTCTCCGATACCGGTTGCGGCATTGGAGACGCAGGAGCGAAGATCTTCGAGCCATTCTTCAGCACCAAGTTCGCCGGCCGCGGAATGGGCCTGGCCGTTGTAAAAGGGATCGTGCGCGACCACGGTGGCACTATCGATGTGGAGAGCGTTCCCGGCCAGGGGACGACCTTTCGAGTGTTGCTGCCTTGTTCCGCAAAAAGCGCCGCCGAGGTCCCCCGCGCGATGCCGGTCAGCGATCCGACACTGGCAAAAGCACGGACCGGGATGATCCTTGTCGTAGAGGATGAGGAGTTGTTGCGAGAGGCCGTCTCCAAATTACTCCGCAGGATCGGCTTCCACGTAGTTGAGGCGGGCGACGGATCCCACGCAATCGAGTTGATGCGCAAACACAAGGATGATCTGCGGGCAGTCTTGCTCGATGTCACGCTGCCTGGGATCTCAAGCCGGGAGGTTCTGGCAGAAGCTCTCCGGATACGGCCGGATCTGAATGTTGTCGTTACCAGCGCCTATAGTAAAGAACTCGTCGAGGCGTCGTTCGCCGGCCTGCGAATCCAGGACTTCATCCGGAAACCCTTTCACCTGAGCGAAATGGTGCGTCTGCTTGACGAGCCGGTGCCCACTGAAGCGAACTGAGTCTCCGCGATCTAGGTCGCTGATTCCGAGCAACTGGGACTCAAACTAACGGCCAGCAAGGGCCCTGTCGATGTCCTGGGGTGTTATTTGCGAGTCTGTGCTACTTCCCCGCGATCTGCCATTCCGTAAATGGCGAACGCACACCGCGGATCTTCACATTCAAACAGTACGGGACGCCCGCGCTGAACGCCCGCTCCACCGCGGGTCCCACCTGGTCAAGGTGCTCGATGGTCTCGCCCGCGCCGCCGAAGGCCTGCATCACCAGGTCGTAGCGCGCCGACTGTAGTTCGCACGCGACGGTTGTCGTGCCGCCCATGGCATGCGATTGCAGTTCCCGCTCCAAGCCCCAGCCCGCGTCGTTGCCCACGATGATCACCACCGGCAGCTTGTGGCGCACCGCTGTGTCCATCTCGGCCAAATAGAAGCCGAGCGCGCCATCCCCCGTAATCATCGCGACCGGCCTGCCGGGATGCGCGAGTTGCATCGCCAGGCTGTTCGGCAGTGCCGCACCGATGGCGCCCAGCGGTCCCAGGCGCAGCCAGCTGCCGGGCTCGCGCGCCGGCAGCAGGGCGCGGCCCCAATGGGCGAAATCGCCGCCATCCCACGAATACAGCACGTCGGCCGGCAGCGCTGCTTTCAACTCGCGAAAGAACGCCGCCGGGTGAATCGGCAAGCCCGTCTCGGCAGCCGCGCGCGATAACTTGGCTTCCCAGGCCCGCCTCGCCGAACGCACCTCCTGCAGCCATGGCCGCTCGTGCCATGGCACGGATCCCGCGGCATTGGTCAGCGCCTCCAGCGACGCGCGAGCATCCGCGCACATCGCCAGGTCGAGCCTGCGGTTCAAGCCGAGTTCCTCTTCGTGAAGATCGATCTGGATGAACCGGGCGGCCGCTGGAAACAGCCGGGGTCCGCCCATTGCCAGCCGGTAATCGATGCGCTTCCCGATCACCAGGAACAGATCGGCATCGCGAAACACGGAGTGTACCGCGTGGTTGAGCGCCGGATCGGCATACCCCATCGCCAGTGGATGATCGTCGGAGACCGCGCTGCGGGCCATCGTGATGGTGTAGAGCGGTAGCAAGGTCCGTTCGATGAAGGCGCGCAGCGCGTCCTCGGCGTGCGACCACCATATGCCGCTGCCGGCGATCACTACCGGCCGCTCTGCCGCGCGCAGCATCGCGATGGCGCGCTCGATATCGAGGGCCGCCGGTGGTCTTGGTGAAGCCGGCGTTGTCGCCACGGGCGGGGCCATCTCGGCCGTTTCCGCGCGAAACAGGTCCACCGGGATCGTCAAATGCGCCGCGCCCTTCCTTCCGCTATCCGCAATGGCGTATGCGCGCCGCAAGTAAAACGGGATCTGCGCGGCGTTCGGCGGTTCGGCAGCCCATTTCACTACCGGTCGCGCCATCCCCACCTGATCGATATCCTGGAATGCCTGCCGATGCGCCAGGGTGGCCGGACGGCTGCCGCTCACCGCGATGAGAGGGCTGCCCGCGAGTTGCGCGGTCGCAATCCCGGTCAACGAGTTCGTATGCCCGGGGCCTCCCGTCACCAGCGCCAGAGCGGGACGGCGGTGAAGCCGCGCCCAGGCATCGGCGGCATGCGTGACTCCCGATTCGTGCCGCATATCGACAATGCGGATTCCGGCGCGGGCGCTCAACGCGAGCACTTCGTTCAGATGGTCGCCCACCAACGTGAAAAGCGTGTCGAGTTTCAGCTCCGTGACAGCGCGCACGAACAGCTCGGCCCCGTTTGGCATAGAACCGCCATGCTACTACAATCGGATTTAGACCTTGTGAATCCACGCAAAATATTAGTGACCGGCGGCGCCGGGTATATCGGCTCGCATACCGTGCAGCTTCTGCTGCGCCAGGGCTACGACGTCGCGGTAGTCGACAACCTCTCGAAGGGCCACAAGCATAATGTGCCTGCCAACCGGCTTTACAAGCTGGACCTCAATGAAGGCGACGCGCTCACCGAATTGATGCGCCAGCTTCGGCCTGAGGCGGTAATCCATTTCGCCGCGTTCATCGCGGTGGGCGAATCCATGCGCGAACCGGCGCGCTACTTCATCAACAATGTGGGCGGCTCGCTGTCGCTGCTCAATGCCATGGTGGAGACCGGCGTGAAGCACATCGTGTTTTCCTCGACGGCCGCGGTGTACGGCAATCCTCACGCGTCGCCCATTCTGGAAACGTTTCCCATCCAGCCGGTAAATCCGTATGGCGAGTCGAAGGTGATGGTGGAGACGATGCTGCGCTGGTTCGATTCGATCCATCACCTGACCAGCGTCTGCCTGCGTTATTTCAATGCCTCTGGCGCGGATCCGGAAGGACGCCTCGGCGAGGAGCACGAGCCCGAGACACATCTCATTCCGTTGCTGCTGCGCGCCGTCAGCACCGGGTTGCCCGTAACGATTTTCGGCGACGACTATCCCACGCCCGACGGCACCTGCGTCCGCGATTACATCCACGTGCTCGACCTGGCGCAGGCGCACATCCTTGCCGTGGAGCATCTGCTGAGCGGCGGCGCTTCCGATCAGTTCAACGTGGGGACCGGCGACGGCCATACGGTGATGGAGATGATTCGCGCGGTGGAAGAGGTGACAGGCGCGAAAGTGCCGTACACCATCGGTCCGCGCCGCAAAGGAGATCCGCCCGCGCTGGTGGCGGCGTCCGACAAGTTGCGAACGAAGCTGGGATGGAAGCCCGAGTACACGGAGCTGCGGACGATCGTGGAGCACGCCTGGAATTTCGCGAAGGCGCGGTAAAAAAGGCACCGACTCCCTTACGGTCGCGCCTCGGAAAGAACAGTTCGGCCTATAGAATGTAGCGGCTCAAATCCTGGTCTTTCACGATGTCGGCCAACTGCTTGCGCACGTAATTGGCATCCACCTTCACGGTCTTCTTCTTCAGGTCGGGGCCTTCGAACGATACCTCTTCGAGCAGCTTTTCCATGATGGTGTGCAGCCGCCGCGCGCCGATGTTCTCCGAGCTCTCGTTCACCTGCGCGGCGAACTTGGCCACCTCTTCGAGCGCATCGTCCATCAGCACCAGCTTGATGCCTTCGGTCTCCAGCAGCGCCGTGTACTGCTTGGCCAGGGCATTCTTCGGCTCCTTGAGGATCCGAATGAAATCCTCCACCGTGAGCGACTTCAACTCGACACGAATGGGGAAGCGGCCCTGCAGTTCCGGAATCATATCGCTGGGCTTGGACACGTGGAACGCGCCCGCCGCAATGAACAGGATGTGATCTGTGCGCACGAAGCCGTAGCGCGTATTGACGGTGGTGCCTTCCACAATCGGCAGAATGTCGCGCTGCACGCCCTCGCGGCTCACGTCGGGTCCATGCCCCGATTCGCGCCCCGCGATCTTATCGATCTCGTCCAGGAAGATGATACCGCTCGATTCCACGCGATCGAGCGCCACGCGCGTCACTTGCTCCATGTCGATGAGCTTCTGCTCTTCTTCCTGCACCAGGTAATCGAGAGCTTCGGCCACGCGCATCTTGCGGCGCCGCGTCTTCTGGCCGAACAGGTTGGGCAGCATATCTTTCAGATTGATGCCCATCTCCTCGATGCCGGCGTTGGTGGTGATCTCGAAGGTGGGTTGGCGGTCCTTCACCTCCAACTCCACTAGCCGTTCGTCGAGTTTGCCTTCGCGGAGACGCTCGCGCAATTTCTCACGGGTGCGCTCCACGCTTTCGCTGGGCTCCGGTTGCGGCGGCATCAGCAGGTCGAGCAGACGGTCTTCCGCGTTCAATTCGGCGCGGTCTGCCACTTCGTCCAGGCGTTCCTCGCGCACCATGTCGATCGCGATATCCACCAGGTCGCGGATCATCGATTCCACGTCGCGACCCACATAGCCCACTTCGGTGAACTTGCTGGCCTCCACTTTCAGGAATGGCGAATTCGAGAGCCGCGCCAGACGCCGCGCCAACTCCGTCTTGCCGACTCCGGTGGGCCCGATCATGAGGATGTTCTTGGGCATCACCTCTTCCGCCATCTCCGGCGGAAGCTTCTGCCTGCGGATTCGGTTGCGCAGCGCGATGGCGACGGCGCGTTTGGCATCGGCCTGCCCCACGACATGCTTATCCAATTCGCGCACGATTTCACGAGGGGTAAGCTCGTCCAGAATGGGCTCTTCGTCCACCGACTGCCCCGGAAGATAGATGACCATGGCTTACTCCAACTCCTCGTACGTCACGTTGTCGTTCGTGTAAATACAGATCTTGCCCGCAATCGACATGGCCTCTTCAGCGATGCGCTTGGCGGAGAGCTTGGTATTGCGCAGCAGTGCAGTGGCTGCGGCGGTAGCGAAGGGCCCGCCCGAACCGATGGCGGCAACGCCCTCGTCGGGCTCGATCACATCGCCATTGCCGCTTACGTAGTAAGTGCTCGTCTTGTCGGCCACCAGCAGCAGCGCTTCCAGATGACGCAGCACACGGTCGGTGCGCCATTCCTTAGCCAACTCCACAACCGATCGCGAGACATTCCCATTGAACTGCTCGAGCTTGGATTCAAAGCGCGAAAAGAGCGCGAAGGCATCGGCCGTGGACCCGGCAAAGCCCGCAATCACCTTGTCGTTGTACAAACGACGCAGTTTGCGCGCCGTTCCTTTCAGAACTTCGTGGCCGAGGGTCACTTGCCCGTCGGCGGCCATCACGACCTTATTGTCGCGACGGACACAGATCACCGTCGTCGAGCGTATTTTTTGTTCCATTTGTGCGTGTACATTCATTCTAACCGGTCTGGGCAACGAAGGCGATTCCTTTGTCTTTTTGCGCCACGGAGTGCTTGGCGAACTCCTCGCGTTTCTCCGGAAAATCGGTGCGGAAGTGCGCGCCGCGGCTTTCTTCGCGAGCCAGCGCGCAGCGTGCGATCAGTAGCGCCACCTGCGCCTGCAGCCCGCTCATCGATTCCAGTAAGCGGAGCGCCTCGCGCAGGCCGTCACCATCGCGAACAATGCCGCAGCGCTCCCAGGCAATCTGCTCCACCCTCTGGGCGTCGCCGGGTTCGCGAATTCCGGCGCCGTGACCCTGCACCGGCAGGACATCCCCCGCCGAGTCTCGCATAGCCTTGCCCGCGCGCGCTCCGTAGACGACCCCTTCCAACAGGGAATTGCTCGCCAGGCGGTTGGCGCCGTGAACGCCGGTACATGCCACTTCGCCCGCGGCGAAGAGGCGCGGCAGTGTGGTGCGCCCGTCAAGATCGGTGCGCACTCCCCCCATCGCGTAGTGCGCCGCCGGCGCTACTGGGGCGGCCTGGCGCTCCAGGTCGATCCCGTATCGCAGGCACGTTTCGAAGATTCTGGGAAAACGCGCGCGCACCAACCCGGGTTCGCGCCCCGAGATATCGAGATAGACGTGCGCCGCGCCGCTGCGCGTCATTTCCGAGACGATGGCTCGCGCCACCACATCGCGCGGCGCCAGTTCCAGCAGTGGATGATAGCGTTCCATGAAGCGCTCGCCCGCCTGGTTTTTCAACTGCGCTCCCTCACCGCGCAACGCCTCCGAGAGCAGGAATCGCGGCGCTCCTTCCACATGGAGAGCGGTTGGATGGAACTGCACGAATTCGATATCCGAAATCTCCGCGCCCGCCAGGTAAGCCATGGCCACACCGTCGCCCGTCGCGACATCCGGATTGGTGGTGTTGAGGAAGACGCGCCCGAGTCCGCCGGTGGCTAGCAGCACGGCTCGCGCGCCAATCGCAATGGGCGCGTTCGATTGTCCGTCCCACACCAGCGCGCCGCCTACTTCTCCGTCGACAGTCAGCAGATCGGTGGTATCGGCGAAACTGCGAAACGTCACGTTGGGAAGGGAGGCCGCCCGGCGGTAGAGAGTGCGCGCGATCTCCTTTCCCGTGGAATCGCCGTGAGCATGCAGGATGCGATTGCGGCTGTGCGCGCCCTCGCGTGTGAACGACAGGTGCGAGCCATCACGATCGAACTCCGCGCCCCATTCGATCAGCTCTTCGATGGCTGCCGGCCCCTCTTCCACCAGCGTGTGCACGGCTCGCAGGTCGCACAGTCCGTCGCCCGCATACAGCGTGTCCTGTTCATGCAGCGCCACTTCGTCGTCGTCGCTCAACGCCACGGCAATTCCGCCTTGCGCATATTCGGACGACGATTCGCGCAAGCTATCCTTGGCCACCACAAGCACACTGCCCGCCGCAGCCAGTTCGATGGCGGCGCGCAACCCGGCGACGCCCGCCCCGATCACCAAGAAATCTGGATTCATTCGCTACTGCGATCATAACAGGGGGTCTCCATCGTCCTTCGCAAAAGGCAGACGTCGCGATGGAGGCATGGTACAAAATTTACATGCCCTCTTTTCGCGTTGAAACGCCTCAGCGAACCTACTCCGCGATTGTGGAGCGTGGAGTCCTGGGGCAGGCCGCGGCGCACATCCCGCCGAAGGCCGGTAAGGTCTTCGTGGTTTCCACGCGCGACGTCTGGAAGCACCAGGGCGATGCGCTTGCCGCGAGCCTTGCAGGCATTCCGTATGAGGTGCTGCACCTGCCGGGCGGAGAGGAGCGCAAGCGCCTTTCGCACGTGGAGGAATTGGCGGACCAGATGGTGCATTTGGGCGCCGACCGCTCCAGCATGGTGATCGCATTCGGCGGCGGCATCGTGAACGACATGGGCGGCTTCCTGGCCGCAATTTTTATGCGCGGTATTCCGGTGCTGCAGATCCCCACCACGCTGCTGGCGCAGGTGGACGCGGCCATCGGCGGCAAGACGGGCGTGAACCTGGTGAGCGGCAAGAATCTTATCGGCAGTTTTCATCAGCCCCTGGCGGTGCTGATCGATCCCGCCACGCTGGCGACTCTGCCGGAAAACGAGTACCGCGCCGGCCTCTACGAGATTCTGAAAGCCGGCGTGATCCGCGAGACTGCTCTGTTCGAATATCTGTCGGCAAACAGCGCCGCGGTGCTGGCGCGCGATCCGGCGGCGGTGGATCACATCATCGCCGAATCGGTCCGCATGAAATGCGAGGTGGTCTCCACAGACGAGCGCGAAGGCGACCTCCGCCGTATTCTGAATTTCGGCCATACCTTCGGCCATGCGCTCGAATCCGAGACGAAGTACGCGCGCTTTCTGCATGGCGAGGCGGTGGCGTGGGGAATGCGCGCGGCCGTCTATCTGGCCGAAACCACGGGCCACCTTTCCGCCGAGGACAGCGTGGAGATACTCGACCTCATCCGGCGCTACGGCCCGATTCCCTCGCTGGATGGTATTTCGGCGGAGAACCTGCTGGCCCGCCTGGTTCACGATAAGAAGACCGTGCGCGGCAAAGTCCACTTCGTGCTGCCGGTGCGGATTGGCGAGGTGACCGTGGTGTCGGGCATAGACGACAAACCGGTGCTCGAGGCCATCCGGACCGCCCTGGCATGAAAGGCACCACCCCGGCCGGTGTTCAAAGCGAGCAGGAGGCAGCGCGCTGGGTCCGCGGCATGTTCGGCCGCGTGGCGCATCGCTACGACCTGGCGAATCACGTACTCTCCTGCAATATCGACCGTCGGTGGCGCGCCCGCACGGTGCGCCGCGTGAAGCACATCCTGGACCGCCCTGATGCGCGCGTGCTGGATATCTGCTGCGGCACGGGCGACCTGATGCTGGCGCTCGCCGGACGCAGCAAAGCCTCAGTCCTGGGCTCCGATTTCTGCCATCCCATGCTGATTGAGGCACACCACAAAGTGGAACAACGGCGCGCCCGGGCAAGCCTCTTCGAATCCGACGCCCTGGCACTGCCTCTACGCGACGCATCGCTCGATCTGCTCACCGTCGCATTCGGCTTTCGCAACCTGGCCAATTACGCTGCGGGACTCGCCGAAATCCGGCGTGTGCTGAAGCCGGGAGGAATTGCGGCGATTCTCGAATTCACGCAGCCGCCGAATCGGGCTTTCGCGGCAATCTACAACTTATATTCGCGGCGCATTCTGCCGCTGCTGGGAGGGCTGCTGACCGGCAATCGCGATGCCTACACCTACCTGCCCGAATCGGTTCGCAAATTTCCGGATGCTCCGCAACTGGCGGCTGATATGAAGAGCGCAGGATTCGGCGGTGTGGAGTTCGAATACTTGACTGGGGGAATTGCAGCGCTGCATCTGGGTCAAAAACAAAATTATTAAGCCACGGATTCACACGGATGAACACGGATAACACCAAGAGTTCTTATCCGTGTTCATCCGTGTGAATCCGTGGCTAAAAACAATTACCAAGATTCCTACTCGATCCCATGTGTCCTCAGCTTCTCGATCTGCTCCGCGCTTAGCGTCCGGATTCCCGATTCGCGCAGCTTCTTCAAATAGTGGCCATCCACTCCGTGATCGCGTAGACGCACCAGCTCGTCCGCCGAGAAGTTGTAGCCCAGGTCGTGAGAGTCCTGTGCAAACGCGGTATCCACTCCGTGATCGCGCAACTGCACAACCTCGCGCGGCGTCAGCCGATCGTAGCCCGCGTCTTTCATGCCCTTGAGGTATTCAGGCGTCACGCCGTGATCGCGCAACTCAATCAGGCCGGTTGCCGGGGGGCGCAGGCCGTAACGCCTCAACTCGCGCATCTCTTCGGAGCTGACGCCGTGGTCGCGCAGATCCGTAACTTCCCGCGCCGAAAGATCGTAGCCTGCTTCTTTCAGGTCGTGCAGAAATGCGGATTGCACACCATGGTCCCGAAGCTGAATGGCATCGCGCGCATCGAACTTGTAGCCATAGTCCTTGAGGTCGCGCAGAAAATCGGTCTTCACACCGTGGTCGCGCAGTTCGATGAAGTCCTGCGCCAAGAGGTCCTTGTATCCGGCGTTGCGCGTCTCCGTGATGTACTCTCCGGTTACTCCATGCTCGCGCAGTTCAATCAGTTGATCTGTGGAAGACCGCAGACCGGATTCCTTGACGGTGCGGGCGAAATCCAGATTGACGCCCACGATGAGCATGGTGAACTGCTGATCGTGATCCGGTGGAATATAGCCCAGCTTTCTCAACTCGGCGCTGAAATCGGGATTCGGCACGAAGGTATAGTTGCCCGATCCGCCGTTCCAGGAAAAACGCCCCTGGCAATCCAGCCCGCCGGCGTCCTGGACGTAAGAAAACTTGGCGGCGCCTCCGTGCTCCAGAGTATCGATGGACAGGCCCTGAAAGCGCGACCGCGGAACACTGCGGCTGCTCGACCAGGTGTTACCCGGGCGGAAGCGACGCACGGTAAATTGCAGAATGTCGGGCGTCCCGGTGGTTTTGATAGTCCATTCCTTGGTGGCTTCCTGGGCTACGGCCATCACTACTGCAATCAGGATAGCGGCCCAGACTAACAATTTCGAACCGTCGATTTTCATTAGATCACCCCCGCCTGTTTCAGCTTGATGATTTGTTTGAGAGTGAGACTGGAGCCGTACTGCCGGGCTTCCTGCAGATTGCGCGGCTCCACACCGTTATCCCGAAGCTGCATCACGTCCGCCGCTTCCACGTTGCGATACCCGGCGTCCTTGAGCGCGCGCAGCAGCTCCGGGTGCACGCCATGTTGCTTCAACCCGATCACTTGCCGGACGCTGTATGTCCCCAGACCGGAAGCTTGAATATCCATCAAGTACGCAACTTCCACGCCGTTGTCGTGCAGTTCGATAATGTCTCTGACCTGGAGCGCGCCCAATCCCGATTCGTGAAGTGCGCGCAGATACTCCGCGCTGATGCCGCGATTTCTCAGCTCGATCAAATCCCGCACGGGCGGCTTGGCCCAACCGGACTTGCTGACGTCCATCAGGTAATTGGCGGATACGCCGCTGTTCTTTAGCGCGATGATATCGTCCACCGGCAGATCGCCATATCCGGCCGCGACCACGGCCGCGAGGAACGACCCGTTGCGCGGCGCCGTCGGCGCTGCCTGTGACGCTGGCACTTGCGGAGTTGGCGCGGCCTTTTGCGCTGGGACTGTCTTTTGTGACGGCGCTGCCTGTTGCGCCTGTGTCGTTGGCGTCGACTTTGGCGCAGGTGTAGTCCGCGACTTGGCGGGAGCGACAGGGGCTGGCGCGGCCACCGGCTCCGATTGCGCGAACGCGATCCATCGCGGCGCCTGCGACCCTATCGCTACCAGGAACAGCAACACGCAGGCGCATGCCGCGATACGCAGCAGGCTTACTCGCGCATTAAACTCACGCTGCCGCCGCAGCAGCATTTCGATTCGGTCACCCAACTGCGATGCGCGCTCGGCCATCCCAGTGGCCAGCAAGGCGCGGCGCCGAGTGAAGCAGAGTTCGAACAGGCGCGCCAGGCTGGCCGCGTAGGGACGAGCTTCTCCAGTCGCAGCCACCACCCAATCGTCGCAGGCGATTTCGCGCTCGCACTCGATCTGGCGCAGCACCCACACTGCCACCGGATGCAGCGCAAACACCGCCCAGCCGAGCCGCGCCGCCAGATTGCTCCAATCATCTCGCCGCGCGACGTGCGCCAATTCGTGCAGCAGCACGTGGTCCAACTCGCGCTCACTGAATTCGCTGAGCAGCGCCTCGGGCACAATCACGGCGGGCGTGCGGAAGCCGACTGCCATGGGAGACACGATTTCCCGCGATATCAAAAGCTGCGCGGGACGATGCACACCGCAGGCCAGCATCCAGACATCGAAATCGCGGCGCATCTCCGGTGTGGCGCGCTCGGCCCGCCGCTTGATGCCCTGCAGATACCGATAGCTCCAACCGATGCGGCCAAGCTGCACCAGGCACACCGCCAGCCACACGAAGAAGATTCTTGCAGGCCACGATCCGGCGCGCACGGCCACGCTGCTGGTTCGCGCGGGCTCAGGCGTGGGCATCGGAGCGGGCTCGCTAAATTCCGCGACCGGCGCTGCCGTGGGCGGAACTGGTGAAGCCACGGCTATTGCCACCGGCATGGCGACGGCCCGTTCGCGCCGGGAAATGCCTGTGGCCAGACCACCGATTCCACTTACCACAATCGCCGCCAGCACCACCCACCAAATCAGGTGGCGCGTAGCAGCGTTCATTCGAGGCGCATAGCGCGTGCCCAGCCACGCCACCAGCACGGCTGCCGAGACCTGCCACAGGCTGTTCGCCGCGGCCGCCAGCACTGCGCCCGACGCTTGATTCAAAGTTCCGAATGCGACGCTCATTTTGCGTCCTCCGCCAGTAGATTCCGGATTCGTCCCAATTCCTTGTCGCTGAGTTCTTCGTCCTTGAGCAGGTTGAGGACCAGCAGTTCGGGCGAGTTGCGAAAGAAGCGGCTCACCAGGTATCGGACGGCGCTGCGCCCCGCTTCGTCACGCCCCACGGTGGGGCTATAGACAAAGGCGCGGCCTTCCCTGGCCTTGATGTGCTCAACGTAACCTTTTTCTTCGAGAATTCGAAGCGTGGTGAGGACCGTGTTGTAAGCAAGGTCGAGTTCGGCGGGCAGGGCGTCCGCCACTTCGCCAACCGTCGCGGAGCCCTTTTCCCAAAGGACGTCCATCAGCCGCAGTTCTGCCTCGGTTAAATTCGGTGATTTCTTTCGCGCCAACCGCAGCTCCTGAACTAAGGAATTAAGAGTATGCGATTATCATGAACCCGGTCGCCGCGGCTTGTCAACTATAAAATTAAGAGTGGGTGATTTCCCGGGTGGTCGCGAGCTTCGCTCCGCCGGCCTGCATCTCGGCCAGCGCCTTTTGCGAATCCTCTGCGCGCAGTGCCTCGATGGCATCCGAAACCACCGTCACCGGTTTGCCAAGCTTCAATAAGCCGCGCGCGGCGAAGAGCACGCAGATCTCGGTGACCACGCCATATACCACGAAGCGATCGCCGCCCAGACGCTCGATCACGCGCTGCAGGTTGGGAGCCTGAAAGACGTCGACTGTCTGTTTCTCAATCACGATCTGCTCGGCGCCGCGGAGCTGCAGCTCGCAATTGCGATTGGGGATGACGACGCGCTTCTGGAGCAGCGTCGCTTCCGCCTTGCGCTGTCCCAGAGTGCCCGCGACGCAGTGGTGCGGCCACTGGCGGAACTCGATATCGTCCTCCGCGTGAGCGTCGGTAGTGGAGATCACCGGGATGCCGTGCTGCGCGGCGTAGCGGTTCAGGCTCGCGACAGCGGGCACGATCCGCTCGGCGCCCGGCACGTAGAGCGCGCCGGTGGGGAAGAGGAAATCGAGCTGCGAATCGATATCGAAAAAGAGGGTGCTCATCGTCCCAGGTTGGCGTTAGTCCGCTCGATGAGTGCGCGCAATTCGCGGCTGTGGATCACCGGCCACGGCTCCGCCACCTCCAGTTCACGCAGAGCAGGCATCAATTTGGCGAGCGATTCGGCGGCGCGCGCACGGGACTGTTCCAGCGTGGGCAGCGGCTCCACTTGCCGACCACCCAGGATTACGGGCCGCAATAGTGCCTCGCCCTTCCCGCATTCTCCGCTGCGCGCAATCACGTCGCGATGCTCGTCGCGGAAAAGCTGCTTGGCGCCGGGGTAGGACGGCTTGTCGACGCTGAATTTGGCGGCGAAGCGCTTGATGCCCTGGATATCGAGTTCCACCAGCTTGTAGACGGCGCTCATGGAAGGCGCATCGGCGGAGGTGGCCAGTTGCGTGCCCACTCCGAAGGCATCCACCGGCGCGCCCGCCTTCAGCAGGTCGCGGATCTTGTACTCGTCCAGATCGCCGCTGGCCATGATCTTCGAGTCCTGCAGGCCGGCTTCATCCAGGATGGCACGCACCTGCCGTGAGGTCGCCAGGAAATCGCCGCTGTCGAGCCGCACGCCCCACAACGGTTTGCCGAGGCTGGCGGCGTGGCGCGCGCCCTCGATGGGGTCGTAGGTGTCGAGCAGTTGGACGGTGGATTCGCCGAGCGTGCGCTGGAGCTTCCGAAAAGCCTCCACTTCACAAGGGAACGACATCACCCAGGAGTGCGCCGAAGTCCCAGAGACTGGGATTCCGTAGCGGAAACCTGCCAGCGTATTGCTCGTGGCGGAGCAGCCTCCGATATACGCCGCACGGGCGCCCAATACGCCTGCCTCGGGAGTGTGGGCGCGGCGAGTGCCGAACTCGACTACGTCGCGGCCATCGGCAGCGGACACACATCGGGCAGCTTTGCTGGCGATCAGGCTCTGGAAGGTAATGGTAGAAAGTAGGTACGTCTCAGGGAGCTGCGCCTCGATGATGGGAGCTCGAATGGCCAGGATTGGCTCGCCGGCGAAGATGGGCGTGCCTTCCATCGCCGCGAAAAGATCGCCGGTAAACCGGAGCTTCGCGAGGTGCTCGAAAAACGCCGGCGAGACATGGCGGAACTGGGGAAGTCCGCGGAGGTAGTCGATCTCCTCCGCCGTGAAGCTGAGGTTCAGCAGGTAATCCACTACCTGGGGCAGGCCGGCCGCCAGAAGGAAGTTACGGTGCTCGGGCAGCTTGCGAACGGTAAATTCGAAGGTAGCTTTCTCGTCCGCCTTGCCGGCTTCGAAGTAGCCCGCGGCCATCGTCAACTCGTAAAGGTCGGTGAGGAGCCCGTTCATGAGGAAAACTTATTGAGCCACAGATGAACACCGATGAACGCAGATAAAACCAAACCTCAATCCGTGTTTATCTGTGTTCATCGGTGGCTGATACTACTTCTTCTTCGGCGTTTCCGGAGGGGCGTCTTTTACGTCGGCGGCTGCCTTTTCCAGTCCTTCCACCGCGCCCTTATCCAATTCATAGATGCTGGGCTCGCCTTCACGTTGCGCGAAATATTGCTCCCCCTGCTTCGTGATGGTCACTTTTTCCGTGCGTTTGCCGCTATTCGACGTCACGCTAGCCTGAAAGACCTCGGCCCCGCCGCCCTTTTCGACGAACTTGGTGGCCGACAGATCGCGCAGTTTATCGATCAGATTCTGGACCGTGGAGTTGTCTTCGGCCTTTGCTCCCAGCATCCACTTATCGCCGGACTTGGTATAGGCCGTACCCTTGACTTCAACCTTGGTCGGGTCGCTGAAGCCGAAATCGAACACCTTCTTGTTGCGGAAATCGTCCAGCGACTTATTGAGGGCGTCGCCCACATCGGTCGCCACTTTGTAGACGCCTTCCACTCCGCTGCTTTTGGCGAAGTAATTCTTGTCCTTGTCCTGCCGAACTTCGAGAGTCTGCGTGCCGGCGGCGTCGGTGACGGTCGCCGTCGCGATTCTGGAAGCGCCCACGAACTTCTTGGCGGCATCCGCGTCGAGATTGGCCAGATCCATCTTGGCGTCCTTCAGCTTGCCGATCAACGTGTCCACCGACGAGCTGTCGGCCCGCATCGGTTTGGGCTTCAGGATGGTCCACTCGTTCGCGCCGGTCTTGCCAAACTCCACCGGAGCGCCCTTGGCCTGCAGTTCCACGCGCGTCAGCTTGTCGTTGTCGAAGGTCAGCAGCCGCTTGTCGCGCAGATCGTTCAGGCTCTTATCCACGCTGGTCTTCACGAAGGAGAGCACGGTGTAAACGTGCGGGTCGTTGGCGCGCTTGGCGTAGGTTCCCGAACTGGTTGGCGTATCGTCGCCGAGCAACAACTCGTCCGTCTTCCCGTCTTTCCGGATCACCGAAACGTCCAGTTGCGGATTCGCCAGGCCGTACGCCGAAAGGTCGGTGGCATTGTCTTCGATGGTCTTATCGGCGCTCACCGACGACAGAGCGCTTACCAGCGAGCTCGCGGTATCCGGATCGGCGGGGTACGGCTTAGGCTGAAGGATCTGCCATTTGCCGTTTTCGCGTTTCAGGTCGATGGGCTCCGCGCCGTTCTTCTTGATGCGGATCTCCTGAAACTGATCGTCGGAGATGGTCTGGATCTTGGTGCTGGTGTCGGTCGGGTTCTTGGCGGCCGCTGCCTGCTTCTTGTTCGACCACCACACAACCCCGCCCAGAACAGCCAAAAGAACAACAGAGATGAGCAGTCCCTTCGGCTTCATCGCCTATCTCCTCTTCCACCAGGTAGCAAGGCCGAAGCCCACCACGCCCAGCGGGAAGATCACGATGCTCAGCCAGAACATGGTGTTCAGCTTCTGCCCGGTGACGTTGAACGGCTGATCTTCGGGCGTTTTGGGACGGATGGAAATCAGGTCTTCGTCGGAAGTCAGCCAGTTGACCGAATTCACCAGCAGGTCGCGATTACCCAGTTGGCGCGAGCCCACCAGGCTGTTCTGCGCCCAGAGCGAGCTGCCCACCACTACGAACCGCCCCGCAGTTGCTCCGGGAATGGTTCCCGCGGCGGCCAGCGTGTGCGGACCCTTCTTGCCTTTGCGCGGATCCACGGCGCCATTGGTCGGAATGTCTGTCAGGGACACGGCATCTTCACCCGTCGCGATCAGCTTCTGAATGGTGGCCTTGCCTCCGGTCTTGATATCCAGCGAGCGGACCATGGGGAAGGCAGTCATCACGCGGGTGAGCGGCTGCACAATGGGATGCGATTCATACTGCGCCACCACCACCACTTCCGGTCCAAATCCGAAAAGCTGTCCGACGCCCGAGAGGTCGAGCACCAGGTCTTTGTTGACGGTGACGCCCCAGCCGGTTAGTACGCTCGCCAGTTCCGGGTTCTCCGCCGCGGCTTCGGAACGGCCGATCTGGAGCACGTTGTCCAGCATGAAGAGTGCGCGTCCGCCGCCCTCCACGTAGTTCTTCAGCGCATCCACCGCAGGCTGCGGGATAGCAGTTTGCGGACCGCCCACAATCAACGCCGTGCAGTCCTTGGGGACTTCGATGGCGCCGGCGGGAGCGGCAGCCTGGCCAATCGCCACCTGCTTACCAGCATCTGGCGCCGCGGGCCTCAAATTCACGGTCTTGGTTTTGTAATTGTCGCGTTCCAAAAGCTGCTTGGCGAAGGAGAATCCGTTCCCCTGGGTATCCTCCAGGCTGTGCTCGCCCGCGCCCTCCAGGAAGCAGACGTTACGCTCGCCCGATTTCAGCGAGCGGATCAGCGCGCCAGTCACTTCTTCCTCGGAGAGGCTCTTGGCGCCTTCCTGGCGCGCGCCTGAACTTACGACCACCGGCGAATCGGAGCGGTAACCCGCAGCTTTCGCGATCTGCGGCTTCTTCACGGGATCGACATAAGTCACGTTCAGCTTGGGAGACTGGGCGGAGTAGCGCTCCAGCAAATCCTTGGCCTGCGGAAAGCTGTCGGTCTGGCCGAAGTAAGTGAACTTGACATCGGTCTTGAGATTCTTAACCACCTTGATGGTCTGGTCGGAGAGGCTGAATTGTTTGTTCTTAGTGGTGTCGAGCGATTTGTCGTAACGGTTTGCCAGGAAATTGATGGCCGCGAGCACCAGCAGCATCACAATGATGTAAACGGCGGCGTATGCGCCGAATTTTGTTTGCCGGGATTTCATCCAGTCAGCAGCCATGTTATGCCCTCCACCGCAGCGATTCGAGTGATCGCGAAGTCAGGAATAAAGCGAAGAAAATCATGGAGAGATAGAACACAACGTCTTTCAAACTAAGTAACCCTTTGGCGAAGTTATCGAAGTGAGTGATGATCGACAGGTAACCGATCACTTGCGAAGCTATGGTGCTGTCGAACGCCGTCATCCAGCTTAGGAGCCACAGCAGGAGACATACAAAGAATGTGACGCCGCCGGCGATTATCTGATTTTTGGTGAGCGTCGAGATGAACGTTCCGATGGCCAGCAGGCAGCCTCCCTGCAGAATCAATCCGAGGTAAGCCACGGCCACCGGCTTCCAATCCGGCTTGCCCCACGCGAACAGCATAGCGATGTTGAGAACAGACATCGCCAGCACGCAGAGGTACAGCATCACTGCTCCCAACCACTTACCGAGGATGATATCGATATCGTTGATGGGTGAAGTAAGCAGCAGTTCGATGGTGCCGGTCTTCTTCTCTTCAGCCACGAGGCGCATGGTGATCATAGGGATCAGGAACAGCGCGATGGTACTGGCGAATCCCAGCAGCGGGCGGATAATCTGATCGTTCAGGTTGGTGGGCTGCTGCTGGCCCATCATCTGTGCCTGCAGGCTGAAGCGCATCACGTCACGCGTAGCGGTGTAAAAACCGAAGCCGAAGATCAGCGCGAAGAACGCCATCAGCAGGTAAGCGATCGGCGAAGTGAAATATCCTTTGAATTCCTTCTGACAGATGAGGAGGATGTTCTTCATTATTGCTTGGCTCCTTCCGGTTCTTTCTCTTGGTCGGTGGCTTTCTGCTCAGCGCCGGTCAATTGCAGGAAGATGTCTTCCAGGCTCAGGCCAACCGATTTCAGCTCATTGAGATTCCAGCCGGAGTTGACCACGCTGCGCGCCAGGTCGGCGCGGATGTGGCGGCCCTGCAGGCTCTCCACTTCAAACAACAGTCGGCTGTCGCGCGAATCCTTCATCATTACGCGGCTGACTCCGGAAACCTGCTCCAGGCGCTGCTGCACCTCGGTGGGATTCGGACTCCCGTTGGCAGCCTCCACTTCGAGCGCTACGGCCTCGGAACCGCGCAGCCGGTTGGTCAGGTTATTGACCGAATCGATGGCCACCAGTTTGCCTTGGCTGATGATAATGACGCGCTCGCAGGAATGCTCCACTTCCGACAGTATGTGGGTGCTGAGAATGATGGTGTGATCGCCGGCCAGAGCCTTCAGCAACTCGCGAATCTCGATGATCTGTTTGGGATCGAGGCCGCTGGTGGGCTCGTCGAGAATCAGAACGTCTGGATTGTGAATGATCGCCTGTGCGATCCCGACGCGCTGCTTGTAACCTTTGGAGAGCTTGGCGATCAGCTTGTTTCGCACATCGCCTAAGGCGCAGCGCCCTACCACTTCATCGGCTTTCGCCTTGATCTCATGCGACGAAATGCCCTTCAACTGCCCGACGAAGGTGAGGTACTCCGTCACCTCCATCTCGGGATAAAGGGGGGGCGTTTCGGGCAGGTACCCGATGCGGCGCTTCACCTCCATCGGGTGCTCCTGCACGTCGAACCCCGCGACGTTGGCGCTGCCCGAAGTAGGTGGAAGAAAGCAAGTCAGCACGCGCATCGTAGTGGTCTTCCCTGCTCCGTTCGGACCAAGAAAGCCAACGATTTGCCCTTTTTCCACTTCGAACGAAATGTTGTCGACAGCGACCGTGCGGGCGTATCGCTTGGTCAGACCCTCAACTTTGATCATAAATTGTGTCCCAGAAAGATACAGACGTATGCCGTCTGCGTTGGATATACACGTGAAGATTCATGATACGGATGGCCCCTAACCCTTGTCAATCACGACTATTGGGGATAGGGCCGCGACTCGCAATCTTCCTTATGACCCTACGGGGTAGGGCCACAGAGGGTGCGCAAACAGACCGCCATCCACCCACAATGTCTGCGCCGTTACAAAACCGCTCTCTTCGCCGGCAAAAAATGCCACCGCGCGCGCCACATCCAACGGCTGGCCCACCCGCTTGAGCGGCGTCAGCGCGGCCCAGGTGCCGGCATAGTCACCCGTCTCCTCTTTGGTGCGCTCGATCTCAATGGCGCCCGGCGCCACACAATTCACCGCGATTCCGTAACGGCCCAGTTCCAAAGCCGACACCTTGGTGAACATCTCGATGCCGCCCTTGCTGGCGGTATAGCTCACCAGGTTGGGAAACGCCGTCTTATTGCAGCCCGACCCGATATTGACGATGCGCCCGCCGCCGGTCTCCTTCATGTGCCGCCCGGCGCGCTGCGTGCACAAAAAGCAGCCTTTGAGATTGGTATCGATCACGCGGTCCCACTCCTCTTCGGTGAGGTCGAGCAATCCCTTCCACACCTGCGTGCCCGCGTTGTTGACCAGGATGTCGAGCCGCGAAAACTGCGCCAGCGTCTGTTCGAACAGGCGATCCGCATCCGCCGCCTGGCCCACATTGGCTTGCACCGCGAAGGCCTTCCGGCCGAGCGATTCGATCTCGGCGACTACGGCTTCCGCGCCCTTGCGGTCGGAGTTGTAGTTCACGGCGACGTCGCAGCCGCATCGCGCCAGTTCGAGCGCGATGCCCTTGCCCACTCCCTTGCTCGCTCCCGTGACGAGCGCGGTCTTGGATTCGAGAGAGATTGCCATTCGATTAGAATACAGTTTCCGTGCGCTTCCTCGCCGAACCCTGCGACGCCGGTCGGCGTCTTGATCTCGCGCTCCACCAGCGTCTCCCCGAATTCAGCCGTTCCCGCATCCAGCAGTGGATCGAATGCGGACGTGTGCTGGTGGATGGCGTCACCCGCCGCGCCTCCTACTTGCTGCGCACCGGCGAAACCATCGACGCCGAACCCGCCGCGCCCGAACCCTTGCACGCCTCGCCGGAGGACATCCCACTCACTGTTCTCTACGAGGATCGCGACGTGGTGGCGATCGACAAACCTGCCGGTATGGTGGTGCACGCCGGCGCCGGCGTACACTCCGGCACCCTGGTCAACGCCCTGCTGCATCGCTTCGAAAGCTTGTCGGGAGTGGGAGGAGAACTGCGCCCCGGCATCGTCCACCGGCTGGATCGCTTCACCAGCGGAGTGCTGCTGGTGGCCAAGAACGACGCCGCGCACCGTGCGCTGGCCGCCCAGTTTTCCGGCCGGCAAGTGGAGAAGACCTATCTGGCGCTGGTGCACGGCGCGGTCAAACTGGAAAGCGGCAGGATCGAGCGGCCTATCGCGCGCGACCCGGTGCACCGCACGCGGATGACGGCGCGGCTCGATACCGGCCGCGCCGCGTGGTCGGAATACCACGTGGCGCGGCGTTTCGATCGCTTCACGCTGCTCGAGGTTAGAATCGGCACGGGGCGAACGCATCAGATCCGTGTGCACCTTTCGAGCCTCGGCCATCCGGTGGTGGGAGATGCACTTTACGGAGCGCCCGCCAAACTGGAAGGGCTTACGCCGCTAGAGCGTTACTTCCTGCACGCCCATCGTATTCGCTTTCACCAGCCCACGTCAGGACGGGAGATCGAACTGGTTTCCCCGCTGGCGCCTGAACTCGAAGAGTGGATGGCACAGTTGCGGTAGGCATCCGGCCGGTGGCTTCGACTACCGGCCCCACCAAAGTTGTACAATGCTGGCAGAGGCGGAAAATGAGAATTCTCTCCGCAGTTTCCATCGCGCTCCTGATTTCCGGCGGGCTATTTGCCCAAAGGTTCAACGGTGCCCAGCCGGTTTTGACCGGTGGTTTCGGCAATGTGGTCTTCCCCGGCGGAACGGCCGCCACAGTTCCAGGAACTGTACGCACCACAGGCAACTTCGTATCACCGCTCGGCGGCCCCAGACTGGTGGTCCCCGGCGCAAACGTCAATCACGGACAGAAGCGCGCCACCGCTACTCCTATCTACACCTATTACCCATACATGGGAGGTTACGGCTACGGTAACGGGTACATGGGCGACACTCCACCGGAGCAGCAGCAACCGCAGCAGCCGAACGTGATGGTGATCTATCCGCCGCAGGCCGCCCCTGTGATCATCAATCAGTATGGACAGGCCGACAACGCACCCGCGAATGTGCGGCCGCGAATGTATGATATGCCGACGCAGCCGGAGGACGACGCTGCGACAGTGGCGCCTCCCGAGGCTTCCCACTATTTGATCGCCTTCAAGGATCACACCATCTACTCGGCGGCCAACTATTGGGTGGACGGCGACACGCTGCACTATTTCACGTCGGGCAACACCCACAATCAGGTGTCGCTCTCGCTGGTGGATCGCGACCTGACTTTGCGGCTCAACAAAGAGTCGGGCAACGATATAAAACTGCCGGCTTCGAAGCAGTAGCCGAAATCGTTATTCCCATTCGATAGTCCCCGGGGGTTTGTGTGTAAGGTCGTAGAAGACTCCCGCCACTCCTTCCAGGGACAGCAATTCGCGGCAGAGTTGGTCTAACAATTCCGGGGCCATGGGCGCCGATTGGGCCGTCATTCCATCCACCGATTGCACCGGCCGCAGCACCACAGATTCGGGGGCCTGCGCTGTACCGAGCGGAATCAGGATCACCGGGAACTGCCAGATCCGATGGTCGTAGCCACTCGCATGCGTGAGCCGCCGGACTACCGCGTCGGCACGCCGCAGTAACGCCAGGCGCCCGGGTGTCAGGGAGCAGGCGCGGACCTGCATCTGCCCGATCTCGGCCCCGGTCGTGGCGCCAACCGGCGAGACTACGCGATTCACGCCGGTCAAACGGTTGATCAGATCTGTAGCGCGCGGATGGTCGAGCACGTCGATGGCAAGCACCGGCGCGTAGCTGCGCGCATCGCCCTGGACTCCCACGGAATTGACCGGAATGATCCAGCCTTCGTCTGTGGTGCGCACCGGCGCATCGAACTCGGAACATAAGCAGCGGATGGCGAGTCCCGGACCGGGGAATGGATGGCGCTCGAGCAGTTCCGCGGGCAGCGCCAGTTCGCGGCCCACTTCGCGCACTTCATCTTTGTACAGCGACTTGAGCGGCTCCACTATACGGCCGCACTCAATCAGTTTCTGAATGCCGGCCACCCGGTTGTGATGCGTTTTGATCAGCGCCGCTTTGTCCGTGCCTCCCGATTCGATGGTGTCGGGATAGATGGTGCCCTGCCCGAGAATCCAATGCTCGTCCAGCAGGCGGCGCGATTCGATGATGCGCTCCTGCACCCGCACGAACTCCTCGCCGATGGTGTGGCGTTTTTGTTCGGGGTCGGTGATCCCGGCCAGGGCGGTGAGGAACTGCTCCTGGGCGTCCTCCACACTGACCCCGGACATGCGACGAACGAAATCGGTTTCGCCCTCGCGCATTAGGCCGGTATCGACGTAAACGCCGCGCACACGTTCGTGACCCAGAGCGCGCGTGCACAGGCTGAACGCGACGGTGGAATCGACGCCGCCGCTCACGAAAAAGAAGACGTTGCGGTCGCCCACACACTCGCGGATTTCGCGCTCGATGACCGGGACGCGGTCGCGCGGATCCCAATCGGGCGTGCAGCCGCACACTCCGAAGACGAAGTTGGAGAGATACTCTTTGCCGCGCGCAGTATGAACCACCTCGGGATGGAACTGCACTCCGTACAGCTTGCGCACCGGTTCCGCAATGGCGGCTACCGCACACGTCTCCGTGCGGCCCACCACCGAGAAGCCCACGGGCACCGCGCCTACTACGTCGCGATGGTTCATCCAGATCTGCTGCGCACCGGCAAGCCCTTTGAACATGGGGTCGGCCGTCTCATCCAGTTGGAGAGTGGCGAATCCATACTCGCCCTTGACGCCCTTGCGGACCTCGCCGCCCAGCAGATGCGCCATGAGTTGCTGGCCGTAGCAGATGCCGAGGACGGGGACGCCTAGATCGAAGATGGCGGGATCGACCGTGGGGCTGCCGGGATCGTAGACACTACTAGGACCGCCTGAAATGATCAGGCCCTTCACCAAGGCGAGTTCGGCCGCGGGAGTTTCGCTGGCCCGCACCTCGGCGTATACGCCCAGTTCCCGGACCTTGCGCGCCTCCAGATGGGTATACTGTCCCCCGGCGTCGAGAACGACAATCTGTGCTGTTGGGTTCAAGTATTTAGGTTAGCGTAGCGCGGGCCCCGGCTGCCGCGCTACGCTAACCTGCGCTACAGCGTGCCTGAGACATGTGGGATCGAGCCGACCGGCTGACCGCTGCCCACACTGAACTTCAGCGGTCCTCTCGTCGACTCCACCGCAAAGGTAACTTCGCGTGTCTCCCCCGCCTTCAGATGCACGCGCTGGAACCCGCGCAGTTGGCGGATGGTATCGCCGGTCCCATCGACGTAGAGCTGCACTACTTCATCGCCGTCGCGAGCCGATTCGTTCTTTACTTTGACGACCACCTGGGCGCCTTGCGCCGTCCGCTTCGAATGCAGCCCGGAGTATTGAAACTTGGAGTAGCTGAGTCCGAACCCGAAGCCATACAACGGGTCGCCTTTGAAGTAGCGATAGGTCCGACCGTTCATCGAGTAATCGTCAAAGGGCGGCAACTGCTCCACCGACTTGTAAAATGTGACGGGCAGCCGCCGGCAGGATTGTTGACCCCGTCAATTGTTTCCGCGATGGCCGTTCCGGTTTCCTCTCCGCCGTACCAAAGCTCGAGAACCGCCGCGGCATGCTCGGCGGCAAAATTCGCGGCGAGTGCGCTGCCGCTCGTCAGCACCACCACCACCGGTTTGCCCGTGGCGACCAGCGCTGCGATCAACTTCTCCTGTGACTCGGGCAGCTTCAAATCGGTGCGGTCGCCGCCGGCGAACCCGGGAATCGAGACGCGCATCTCCTCGCCCTCAAGGTTCGGATTCAAGCCGACGAACGCTACTGTGACATCGGCATTCTTCGCCGCATCCACCGCGTCGGCAAGCAGCGCCTCAGCGGGCGGCTTCCAGGAGAGTGTGGGACCAGCGCCAGGACGCTGTTGGCGAGCCTCCATGCGAACCGCATAGCTATGCCCCGCTTCGAGTGTCGCGTGCAGGTCGGTGACTTCCTTATCATCCAGGAACAACCGTCCGACTGTGACGAACGTATACTCGCCCGAGACCGGCGCCTTCATAGTGTTACCCGCCGGAATCAGCGATCCGGTCTGCGACGTGTAAGTGGCGCCCAGCGCATAGCGAATCTCCGCCTTTCCGGCAAATTGCTGCTCCATGCCTTCGAGCGGCGTGATATGGCGCTTGGAGAACCCGTTGTAATTTCCCAGCAGTGCCACAGCATCGTTCGCCGATGGCCCCACAACCGCGATCTTCTTCACCGACGGCTTGAGCGGCAGGGTATTATCGGAGTTCTTCAGCAGGACGATGGCCTTGCGCGCGGCTTCCAGCGCCACTTTGCGATGCTCTTCGGAATCGTTCACCGAGTATGGAATTTTGGAAAACGGCACGCGCTCCGGCGGATCGAACATCCCCAACTTGAAGCGCGCCACGAAGAGGCGCTCCAGCGACCGGTCGATTTCCGCTTCGGTGATCAATCCTGATTTCACTGCGTCCACCAACGCGCGATATTCCGTGCCACAAGTGAGATCCGTGCCGGCCTTGACCGCGATCGCAGAAGCCTCCGCCGCCGTGGCCTTGTACTTGTGGCCGCGGAAGATATCGCTGATGGCGCCGCAATCGCTCACCACGTAGCCCTGAAATCCCCACTCGCCGCGCAAGCGTGTTTGTAGCAGATCGGTATTGGCGCAGGCCGGCACGCCATCCACGGCGTTGTAGGCGCACATCACGGAGTCGGCCTTGCCCTCCAGGATGGCGGCGCGGAACGCCGGGAGATACGTGTCGTTCAAGTCGCGTTCACTCGGCTTCACGTCGAACTGATGCCGCGTCGACTCGGGACCGCTGTGCACGGCGTAATGCTTGGCCGTGGCGATGACCTTGTAGTAGTGGAGGTCGTCGCCTTGCATGCCGCGAATGAATTCCACCGCCATGCGGCCGGTGAGGTAAGGGTCCTCGCCATACGTCTCCTGCCCGCGGCCCCAGCGCGGATCGCGAAAGATGTTGATGTTGGGCGACCAGAAGGTGAGCCCAAAGTAGCGGCCATGATTGTCGTTGCGGATGGCCTCGTTGTACTTGGCGCGCGCCTCCGTGGAGATCACATCGGCGATGCGGTGCATCAACTCGGTATCGAACGTAGCGGCCAGTCCGATGGCTTGCGGAAATACGGTGGCCTCGCCGGCGCGGGCCACGCCGTGCAGCGCTTCATTCCACCAATCGTAAGCGGGAATATTGAGGCGCGCGAGGGCGGGCGCGCCGTTCTGCATCTGCAGAACCTTCTCATCCAGCGTCATGCGCCCCACCAGATCGGCGGCGCGCTTTTCGGCGGAGAGGTCGGGATTCAGGTAGGCGGGCGTTTCCGCCGGTTGGCCGGAAACTACCAATGCAACGAAGAGGGGAAGCGAACAAGTCCATCTCGCCATGTCAGTCCAAATTCTACTCCTTGCTTCCAACTACGATAGCCGATATAGTTTGAAGCGACAACTAAAAGAAGGCTTTCCACAGCTTTTATGCGCGTCTCAATATTCTTTCTTCTTTTCGCCATGGCTGGCGCCGCCCAGCAGTCCGTTCCTTACAAAGATCCGACCGCTAAACTCGACCGCCGCGTCGACGACTTGATTTCGCGCATGACGCTGGAGGAGAAGGTCTCCCAGCTCATGAACGACTCGCCTGCCATCGACCGTCTGGGCGTTCCGGCTTACAACTGGTGGAACGAGTGTTTGCACGGCGTGGCACGATCCGGCCGCGCCACCGTCTTTCCCGAGACCATCGGACTCGCGGCTACCTGGGATTCCGATTTGATCTTTCGGGTGGCGACCGCGATCTCTGACGAGGCGCGCGCCAAATACAACGAGTTTGTTCGCCGCGGCAAGCGCAATATCTATCAGGGGCTCACATTCTGGACTCCCAACATCAATCTGTTCCGCGATCCGCGCTGGGGCCGCGGCATGGAGACTTACGGCGAAGATCCGTACCTCACGGGCCGCATGGCCGTCAATCTGATCCGCGGCCTACAGGGTGACGACGAGAAATATCTGAAGACTATCGCCACCGCGAAACACTTCGCCGTGCATAGCGGCCCCGAAGCTTCGCGGCACACCTTCGACGCAACGGTGCCCGATTCCGAGCTGTTCGACACCTACCTGCCGCAGTTCGAAGCCGCTATCAAAGAAGGCGGCGCGCAATCGGTGATGTGCGCCTACAACCGCTTGGATGGTCTGCCCGCCTGCTCCAATCCGCGCCTCCTCGACGACATTCTGCGCAAGCAGTGGGGCTTCAAAGGCTATGTGGTCTCCGACTGCGGCGCGATCGGCGACATCTATCTCAACCACAAATCGTCACCCAACGCCCAGGCTGGAGTGGCGAGTGCCATCAAAGCGGGCACCGATTTGAACTGCGGCGTGGAGTACGGCAACATTCTGCCGGCAGTGCAGGCCGGCCTGATTCAGGAGGCCGAAGTGAACGCCGCGCTGCATCGCCTGCTGGCGGCGCGGTTCAAGCTCGGCATGTTCGATCCACCGGAAATGGTGGCGTACGCGCGCATTCCGTACAACGTGAACGACAGCCCGGCGCATCACCAACTGGCGCTCGAAACGGCACGAAAGTCGATTGTGCTGCTGAAGAACGAAAGCAAAACGCTGCCGCTCAGCAAATCGCTGAAGACCCTTGCCGTGATCGGCCCGGATGCCGACGATGTGGATGTGCTGCTGGGGAACTATAACGGCGAGCCTTCGGAACCGGTGACGCCACTGGCCGGCATCCGGCGGAAACTGGGCGCGAACACGAAGGTGATCTACGCGCACGGCAGCGATCTGGCGCCGAACCTGCCCCACTTCGAAACTATTCCGACCACTGCGCTTTTCACCTCGAACGCCGCCAACCAGAGCGGCCTCCAGGGCGAGTATTTCGGCTCGGCGAGTTTCGATGGCAAACAGCACCGTCCGCGCGAGCTCACCTATCCGAGCTCGGGCCAGATGGTGGGCCAAATCCCCACGGATCCCAAGCCGCTGTTTACGCGCGTCGATCCGCAGGTGGATTTCCACTGGTGGGACGGCGCGCCGCGCGCCGGCATGAATGACGATGATTTCGGAGTCCGCTGGACGGGCTATCTGAAAGCGCCGTCCAACGGCCGCTATGAAATCGGCGCCAACGGGATGAATGCGTTCGAGCTTTACCTGGACGGCAAGCGCATCGCCGACCTCAACAATATTCACGAGCGCAATTACCGTTCCGCCGCGGTGGACCTCGAGGCCGGCAGGCTCTACCAGATTCGCCTCGACTATCACGAGTTCGTGGGCGATGCCGATATCCGCCTGGTGTGGTCGCGGCCGGCAGGCGGATCGGAGCAGGAAGCGGCGGTGGCGGCGGCAGCACAGGCCGACGCCGTGGTGCTGGTGCTGGGCCTCTCGCCGCGCCTCGAAGGCGAGGAGATGACCGTGCCGGTGGAGGGCTTCGCGGGCGGCGATCGCGTGCAACTCGGGATTCCGCGCGTGCAGGAAGAGTTGATGCAAAAGGTATTGGCGACCGGCAAGCCCGTGGTGCTGGTGCTATTGAACGGGAGCGCCGTGGCCGTGAATTGGGCGAAAGCCCATGTGCCCGCCATCGTAGAGCTCTGGTATCCCGGGCAGGCGGGCGGCGACGCTTTGGCCGACGTGTTATTCGGCGACTACAATCCGGCGGGCCGTCTGCCCGTGACGTTCTACCAATCGGCGGAACAGTTGCCGCCGTTCACGGACTACGGGATGAAAGGGCGGACGTACCGCTACTTCACAGGCGAGCCGCTGTGGCCCTTTGGCTTCGGGTTGAGCTACACCTCGTTCTCTTACGCCAAACCGGTTTCGCCAGGCTCGGTCAAAACCGGCGGCGATGCGCGCGTCTCGGTGGAAGTGCAAAACACTGGCATGGTCGCGGGCGAGGAGGTGGTGGAGCTTTATATGAAGGGCGCGGGGCCGCGGTCCCTCGCCGGCTTCCAGCGCGTTGCCTTGCGGCCAGGGCGAGACCCGGACGGTGCGATTCACACTTTCGGCGCGTCAACTCGCCGGCGTGGGGGCGGACGGACGGCACATTTCGAAGCCGGGGTTGGTTACCCTGTGGGTCGCGGGCAAGCCGCCCGAACCGGGAGTGGCAGGCGTAACGATGCGGATCGAAGGGTCGCCGCAAGAAGTACAGTAGTGATATGGTTTTGTGACGACGGCGAAGACGATGCCAGAAACAGAAACCAGAAAAATCCAGGGAGCATCCAGCGAATTCGTTCGCGATATCAACCGGCGGATCATCCTCAACATGATTCGCACGAAGCATCCGATTTCGCGCGCCGATCTGGCTCGCCTGTCCGGATTGCAGCGCAGCACGGTATCGCTGATCGTGGAGCAGTTGATTGCGGAGCACTGGGTGCTGGAGGGGCCTACCGGCCGCCTGCCGCGCGGTCGCCGGCCCACGTTCCTGCGGCTCAACGACGAGCGCGTGATTATCGCGGTGGACATCCGCCCCACGCAAACTACCGTGGCGCTGGCCGATGCCAACGGCCGATTCCTCTCGCAGGAGGTCATGGTCACCTCGGCCGACCCGAAGGTCACGTTAAACGGGCTGATCCAATCCATCCAGCGAATGATCGCGGCCAATCGCAAGAAGAAGATCGAGGGCGTGGGAATCAGCCTGCCGGGCCGCTACAACCACACCGTGGACCGTTTGGTATTCGCGCCCAACCTGCGCTGGCAGGACGTGGACATTCGCAACCCCATCGCCAAGGCGACCGGGCTCGAAGTTACCGTGGAGAACGCCGCCAACGCCTGCGTGCTGGCGGCGGTCTGGTTCGATCACATGGAGGACTGCCGCAATCTTGTGGTGGTTACGATATCCGAGGGCATTGGAACCGGGATTTGGGCGAACGGCCAATTAGTGCGCGGTCTGAACGATATGGCGGGCGAGTTCGGCCACGTGCCGATCGACCCCAACGGACCTGCCTGCGGGTGCGGCGGGCACGGCTGCTGGGAGGTGTTCGCGTCTAATCGCGCGGGCCTCCGCTACTATCTGGAGTCGACGCCCGAGGCGGGGGACATGACATTCCAGGATCTGCTCAACCGCGCCGAGCAGAACGATGAGAAGGCGGTGTCGGCCTTGGAAAAAATGGCTCGCTATGCCGGCCGCGGACTGCGCATGGTGGTGGCAGGCGTAGCGCCGGAGCGCATTGTGGTGGTCGGCGACCTGACTCGCTGCTGGCATCGTTTCGGACCGATCATCGAAAGTGAAGTGGCCGCGCAGGTGCTGCCCGGAGGCGCCGTTCCCCGCCTCACTCCCGCCTACGAAGATGGAATGGCCCGGCTGCGGGGAACGGTTGCGCTGGTGCTGCAGAAGGACTTCGGGAATCTGAGTGAGATGGGGGTGTAGAAAAAATTTTAGCCACGGATTCACGCGGATGAACACGGATAACACAAAAACGTTTTATCCAAAAACTTCTTATCAGCGTGCATCCGTGGCTAATTAGTGTTGGTCGTTCACTACTAGCCGGAATACGTCCGGCCTTCCGTAGTGGCCGGCAACGTCGAGGTCGAATTTTCCTTCCGCGATTTCTCCCAGGTCGATGTCGGCTGTCAGGATACACTCGCCTTCGTAGCACGGACCCGCCAACACGTTGCCTAGCGGGCTTACAATCACGCTGCCTCCTCGAATGGATTCCGCCTCCGACGCGCCGCGCACGAATTGGCACGCCGAGAGCACAAAGCAGCGGCCTTCGAGCGCGATGTGGCGCATTGACCCCGGCCAGGCTTCCCGATCGTCCACCGTGGGCGCGCAGTAAAGCTGCACGCCCTTGGCATACATGGCGGCGCGCAGCAGCGGCATGTAATTTTCCCAGCAGATGACCGCGCCCAGTTTGCCGAAGCCCGTGTCGATCACGGGCATGGTGGAACCGTCGCCAAAGCCCCAGATGAGGCGCTCCATGGCGGTCGGCATCAGTTTGCGATGCTTGCCCGCCAGCGATCCATCGGCGGCGAAGAACAGCGCCGTGCAGTAAAGGGTTCCGCCATCCCGCTCGATCACTCCGACCACCAGCCACACGCCATGCGCCCGCGCCGCTTCGCCCAATCGTGCGGTGGCCGGACCCGGGACGTCGATGGCGTTCTCGAAGTAGCGGCGGAAATACTTGCGGCCCTCGGGAGTACGCGATCCGACACGCGCGCCCAGGTCGGAGCCCTTCGGATAGCCGCCGATGAAGGCCTCCGGAAAGACGACCAGTTGCGCTCCGCGGCTGGCGGCGTCAGCCACCAAGTGCTCGGCTTTGGCGAGGGTTCGATCGGTCTCGAAGAGTATGGATCCTGCCTGGACCACAGCTGCGCGAAGGGGAGTCATCAGTTACGGATCGTATCGCATAAACTGAAGGTAAGGGGACTGGATGGAACGTCGAGCTGTCTTAATCATGCCGGTGGCGTTCGCCGGTCTGCTGGCTGCGTTCTATCGCAAGGAGAGGAAAGTGCCGGATCCAAAATTAAGCGGAGCGGGTGAGGCGGTCGACCTGGTGGATATTGCCGACAACGGTGAACCGGTCGGTCCCATCCACACTCAGAAGGTCGTGAAGAGCGAAAAGGAATGGCGCGCGGAACTGGCGCCCGATGAATTCGCGGTGGCCCGCCAGAAAGGCACCGAGCGGGCATTTACCGGGCGCTATTGGAATAACCACGAGCACGGCCTCTACCGCTGCGCGTGCTGCGGCACCGCGCTATTCCGATCGGATGAAAAATTTGATTCCGGAACAGGCTGGCCCAGTTTTTCGGCGCCCGCCGCCAAGGAGAACGTGGAAACAGAAAGCGACCGGTCGCTCTTTATGGAGCGCACGGAGGTGCTTTGCAAGAAGTGCGATGCCCATTTGGGCCATGTCTTTCCGGATGGCCCCGCGCCTACCAATCTGCGCTACTGCATCAACTCGGCGGCCCTCAAATTCGTCACAGGGTAAGCAGTGCCCGGTATGGCTAATTCAGTAGCTCGGGCAGGCGGATGACCTTCTTCTGAATGGCGTACTGCACCAACTGCGCCTTATTGTGAATGTCGAGTTTGCGCATCAGATTGAACTTGTGCGCCTCCACGGTCTTCACGCTGAGATCGAATTCGCCGGCAATCTCCTTCACCGATCTTCCTTCCGCCAGCATTTTCAGAATCTCGCGCTCGCGCTTGGTAAGCGTGTCGAAACGCGGCTGCCGTGTAAACCCCCGGCCGTTCGAGCGGAAGTCGTCCACCAGGCGGGATAGCAGGCGCGGACTCAGATAGCTGCCGCCGCGGCTCACCTCGCGAATTGCCGTGAGCAACTGCTCCACCGGGCTCTCTTTCAAAATGTAGCCGTTGGCGCCCATATCGACGCACTCGGCAACATAGTCCTCATCGTCATACATAGAGAGAAAGACTACGCGCGTTTCCGGCCTATCCTTACGGATTTGCCGGGTGGCTTCGAAGCTGCTCATTCCAGCCATTCCGATGTCCATCAGTATCAGATCCGGATGCGACTGCCGCGCCAGGCTGACCGCATCGGCGGCATTCGATGCCTCGCCGATTACTTCGATATCTGTTTCCGCTGCCAGCAAGGTCCGAATGCCTTGTCGGAACAACGTGTGATCGTCCGTGAGGAGTACGCGAATCTTTGACATTTTTTCACCGGCCTAGTTCAGCTATACGGGCTGCCACGGCAACTCCAGCGTCACCGTAGTTCCCTTCGACGGTGCGCTGCGAATTGCGAGGCTTCCACCAAGAAGCGCAGCGCGCTCCCGCATTCCGGCCAAACCGAACGACATCGGCTGGATCTGGGCGGATTCCAAACAGAAGCCAGCGCCGTCATCGGAAACGCTCAGCCTGATTCTTCTATCGGCGGTGAGTAACGAAAGGTTTACATGCAAGGCGCCGGAATGCTTCGCCACATTCTGCAAAGATTCCTGCGCCACCCGGTAAACCACCTCCTGAATCCCCCTGGATAGGGGCGCGCCATCCATCGCGATGCGCACCCGCAGCGAGCCTGTGTGGTTCTTGCGAAAGCGCGCCGCCAGTTGGCGCAAAGCCGATGCCAGGCCCAAGCGCTCCAGCACCGCGGGGCTCAGAGCGGCGATGATCCGGCGCAGCTCCAGAACGGTGCTCTCGGCGATTTCGCGAGCCTCCCCCACTCTCGCGCGCAAACCTTCGGGCGATTCTCGCTCGATCAGTTCCAGGCGCAAACGCAGCACCAGCAGCGACTGTCCGGCCTCGTCGTGCAGTTCGCGGCCAATCCGCCTCCGCTCCTCCTCTTCCGCCGCGTGTGCCTGCGCTTCCAGGCGACGAATCGCCTGCTCGCGCAGCGACCGTTGGATGGCCTCTTCGCAGCGGGCCGCCACCGCTTCGAGCAGCGCCAGTTCGCGCGGAAGCCATGGGTAGGGCTTGGCGAACGCCAACTGGATCGCGCCTCCCGACGCCAGCGGATAAGACCAGAAAGAGGCGAACCGATCACGCATTGCAGTGTCGACGATACACCGCTTGGCGCGCGGACCGCGTTTCAGATATAGCGGACGCTGCGGCACAAACGGCGCCGAAAGGGCCAGCCGTCCGGCCCGCGCGCGGAAGGTCCGCGTCATCACACCCACAAACCGCCGCAGCAGATCGTCCAGGTCGACCGCCTCGCTCTCCGCGAGGTAGATGCCGAAGAACGCCTGAGCTTCCGCTTCTCGGACTTCATAAAACGCCAGATGCAGGGTGTGCAGCGTGGCAAGCAAGAGCTGTTCGCGCGCTGGCTCGAAACGACCGTCCAGGAACTCGCTTACCAATCCGTCGAACTGGCGGAGCAGCCCATCCACTTGCGCGATGGTGATGTTGAACTTTGCCAGCCGGCGGCCATGATAATTCACACGTTCCTGGAAGGTGCGCAGGGGCAAGCTTGCGACCGGCAAGATCGCTAGCAGGGCGCGAGTGGGCCCGGAATCGATGCCGGCATCGCGCAGCAACCGGCGGAATGGGCGTTCCAGACGCGGGGCAATGGGGGCCACTTCGCGCACCATTTTACCGATGTGGAGCCGTGCGGCGGCCGTGAACAGCGAATCGGGCACAAAACTGGTGGGATCGGGAATCGATTTCTCTCAAGAAAAACACCGACTGCCTTACGCCAGCTCAATTTGGGCAGCTTCGAGAGCTCGATTGATGGCCAGGTACAGGTCGCCTTGAATCGTATAGAAGTGATTAATGTCGGGGGTCAACACGTAGCAGAAGATCTCGACGTTGATGGAAGCAGTGCCGAGCCCCGTGATGCGGACCGGCGTTGGCACCGTTTCCACCTCCTTATTCGCCGCCAGGCTCTTGCGCAACGACTCCACCAGCCCCCGCACCTTCTCCTCGGGGGTGGCGCGCTTGATTTGCAGCGTAGGATTGAACAAAATCTTGTCGCGGGATGAGTAGTTTTCCAGGTTGTAGCCCGCGAACGTCGAATTGGGAACGGAAACCACGGTGCGATTCAAAGTGCGCACGCTGGTGGACCGCAGCCCGATATCTTCCAGCGTTCCGAGCAGATCGCCAAACTTGCCGTATTCGCCGATCCGTATGGGCCGGTCGGCAATCACCGAGACGCCGCCGAAAATGTTGGCGATGCTTTGCTGCGCGGCCAGCGCGATGGCGATTCCGCCCACGCCAAGGCCGGCCACCAAAGTCGCCGTGTTGTATCCCCAGTTGCTCAGGACCGTGAGGATTGCGAGGATGATGACTACCGTGTTCAGCGTCCGCCTGCCCAGGTGCAGCACAGAGCGCGAGGCAAATCGGCGAGCGTCGTCCATGCGCGATTCCACACGCTCCATCGCCAGGCCTACCAGGCGCATGATGCACCATGTCACCGACCATATGAAGACGGCTTCGGCGACCCGTCCGATGTAGAGTCGCGCGATCGCGGAAGGTCCGATCAACTCCAGACACAAACGAAAAACCAGCAGGCAAAGCAGCACACGGAGCGGATCGAGAATGGCCGAGATCCATGGCAGGTAGTTGGTGGCGTGAAGCCTCTCCGCCGTGGCGCGGATGGCGAGCAGCACCAGACGGTCAAACAGGCGTGCCACCGCGATTAGAAGCAGCGTGCCCAGCAGCAGCGCGATCCATTTCCAAAGTGGAGTTTCCAGAATCTGGACGTTGGAAAGGAACGGTGGCAGATAGCGGGACACCACGGAGGGCGCGGCGACCCCGCCAACCGCGGGATCTCCAGCACGGTGTCGGGCGAGAAAAGCCAGACAGGCGAGGCGCCAGGAGTCAGCACGGAGCGTTCCATATCGAGCGAGACCGGCTTGTCGCCTTCGTTCACGGCAGCCACGTGCTCGCGATTGGGATCGGCATCGTCGCCCA
This sequence comes from uncultured Solibacteraceae bacterium, assembly GCA_963815475.1. Lineage (GTDB taxonomy): Bacteria > Acidobacteriota > Terriglobia > Bryobacterales > Bryobacteraceae > Sulfopaludibacter. The sequence continues at coordinate 1,620,435 of CAWFHD010000003.1, forward strand.
GATCGCCTTGCGCGTCGCGGCTCAAGCGCAGGACGCTGAAATGCGGGGCGGCATTGAGAATGTTCTCGAGCTGTTTCGCCAGTTCCACGCCGCGCTGCTCGCGCTGCCGTTCGGGAACACTGCGCAGGTCGAGATATTGGGCCGCCCTGGCGAAGTCGCGGTCGTTGCCTGCTTCGAGAAAACCGCTGACGGCGGAGCGCGGGCTTTCGCGGCCCAACGGATCGGGCTTAGAGGGTTGGGCAGCCAAAGAAAGCGCGAGGAAGAATGCGGGCCATAGTCTCATCACAGAATCGCGAATGGCGCGCGAGACTTGCGCCTATCTCATGGTCTTGAATGCCGCGCGAAACTGTCAATTCAGCGTTTGCGCTATTCGTGCGGCTTCACGCGCAACGGTTGTGCGCCATCCCACCAAATCGCGGAGAATCACCCGACGTATTGCACTTCCTCTTCCAACTCGATCCCGAAACGCGCCCGTACCAGCGCCTTGAGATCCTGGATCAGACCCACCAGATCGGCAGCAGTGCCGGCGCCGGCGTTGTAGAGCAGGTTGGCATGATAGGCGGCTACGTGGATATCGCCGCGCTGCATTCCCTTCGCTCCCACCTGCTCCAGGAACCACGCCGCAGGAATTTTGCCTTCGCGGACGGTCGCGGGAGGCACCTGCGCGGCCACATCCGCGGGCAGTTCCTTGAGGAGCAGATTTTTGAAAATGCTGCCGGCGCACTTCATGGTCACGGGAAACTTTTCGTTGCGCACTTTCAGGATGCCATCGGCCGTCTCGCGCAGCACCGCCGCATCGGCAGGCTCCAGCAGCAGTTCCACCGAGAAGATGATCCACTCTTTGTAGTCCTTGAAAATGCTTTCGCGATAGTGGAATTCGCACTGCTCGTTGGAGAAGACGCGCACCGACACACCATCGAAAAAGCGCACGCTCAACACGCGTTCCGAAATCGAGTGGCCGTAGGCGCCGGCGTTCCCGTAAACGGCCGCGCCCACCCAGCCCGGGATGCCCGAAAGCGTCTCCAGACCTTTCAACCCGCGCGCAATCGAGAAATCCACCAGGTCCTGCAGCACGGCGCCGGCGTCGGCGTGCACCCGCTGGTTGGCGGCCATCAAACGGTCGGAGCGAAATTTCAGCACAATGCCGCGAAAGCCGCTGTCGGAAACAATCAGGTTGGTCCCACCGCCAATCACCATGGTGGCGAGGCCGCTCCGCCGCGCCGCCATCACCGCCGCCGCAAAGGCTTCGGCATTGCCGGTCTCGGCATAGATGTCGGCTGGACCGCCGATTCCGAATCGCGTGTGCAGCGAAAGCGGAGTGCAGGTGGAAACAGTTAAATTAGGAATCTCGGCGAGACGCGCCTGCGTCTCTTCCGTGGTTGGCATTCATCTCGATTATATAAGGAGGCATTCATGCGAGCTGTATTTCCCGGATTTCCACCGGAGGCGCCGCAGTTTTTCCGCGGCCTGGCGCGGCACAATGATCGCGACTGGTTTCAGCCGCGCAAGGCATTGTTTGAGGAGAAGGTGAAGGCGCCGATGAGGGCCTTGGTGGAAGCGTTGAACGGCGATCTGCGCAAGTTCGCGCCCGCCTACGTCACCGATCCCGATAAGGCCATCTATCGCATCTATCGCGATACGCGATTCAGCCACGACAAGACGCCGTACAAAGATCACATCGGCGCCAGTTTTCACTACCGCGGCGGGAGGCACGGCGATGCCGGCTACTACGTTGCCATGTCTCATAAAGAGACCGCGATCGGCGGCGGCATCTATATGCCCGACCCGGCCGCGCTGCTGGCCATTCGCAATCACATCGCGGAAAATCATCTGGCACTACGGAAGATTTTGAAGGTGCGCGCGCTCAAGGAACTCTTCGGCGAAATGCAGGGCGAGCAGTTGTCGCGCGTGCCCAAAGGCTTCTGCTCGGAGCATCCTGCCGCCGACCTGCTCCGCTTCAAGCGGTTTTTCTTTTACGTGGAACTCGCGCCGGAACTCGCCACCACTCCCGAATTCTTCCCCGAGACGGTGAAGCGGTTCCGCGCGATGCTGCCATTTCTCGATTTTCTTACGGCCCCCCTGGCGAAGCCCGCCAAGCCCGCCGTGCCGGCAATGTAGCCGACATGGCAGGCATGAACGCCTGAGCTACGCCTTCGCGCCAGTCACGGCCAGTTGCACCGCGGTATCCAGGATGTGAGTTGCCACGCCTGGAACTTCCGCCGCCAGCACCTGCGAGGCGAGCTGCAACAGGACGTATCCACGACCGGCCGCCGGAGTCGCCAGATACTGAGCCGCTCCGGGCACGGCGAACTTCTGGAACACCGCCAGAATCTCCTGGTCGGTCCGATTGGGCGCCAGCGCGGCGATTTCCTGGACAATCGGCAATGCCTTCGGCACGAGCGCGGCGGCCTGATTCAGGGCCGCTTCGGCTTTGCCGGATGCGAAGAATGCAACAATCTTTTGCATTACGTTTTTCATGAATTTCATACTTCTCCTTAGGGACGGCCGGTGATGGCCTGCACGCCCTTCACTGTCAGGTTGGTTGCGGGATTGAGGTTGCGATAGAGGATGACGCCGTTCAGGCCGTAGCCCAACAAACGGTCGTACCAATGCGGCTTGGTGAGCCGGTCGATATTGCTCGTAATCGCCTGGACGTTGCTGCCAATGCCGTTCCAGGTGGCCACCGTCCGCGGCACGGCGCTCCGGATCTCCAGGCTCATCTGGCCCAGATTGTTGGCCGCCACCGTGGCCGATTCGGTGGACGCTTTTACGTCCCAGTACAGATCGTCCATGGAATCTTTGGCATCGGCTGCCAGCGCCGCCGTGTTGGCCAGCACCGGCCGGAGATCGCCGCGGATGTCGTCGATTTTGGCGAGCGCAGTGTCCACGCGACCCAGCGTGTCGCCGAGCCGTCGATCGACCGTCTTGCGGATCTCGCCCACTTCGACGAGGGTGTCGGCGCGCAGCGATGCCACCTGCCGTTCCGTGCGAACCAACAGGTCCACACGGGCAGCGCCGATCTGACCGTTCAGATCGCGCCGGGCCGCTGTCACCTCCGCCAGCAGTTGGGCGCGGGCACATTCTATCTCTGAGGGAATTGCGGCCAGGATGGCATCTGCGGCCCGCAGTAGAAGAACGGTATACGCCGCTACCGCCACCAGGGCCGCCAGCAGCGCACAAGCAAGGATTTGTTGGAGCGTTTTCACCAACCGAACGGTAGCAGACGAGGCTCCGTTTACGGAGTTAAGCGATTGGAATTAGAGGGTTGTTTTGCGGTGACCGAATGGGAGGGTCAGGCAGCCCAGGGTGAGATCACCTGCTCTGCTAGGCGATAGAGTTGCGGCATCCCGCGGCGCATGCATTCCTCACGGCACGCTTCGCGCCGGCTCTGGAATTCGGCCTTCTGTGGCGCATCGAAACTCTGCCCGGAGAGCCAGACGTAGTCCTCGGTAACACTTTCCAGCAACTCGTAAGGAAGGGATTGCAGGTAACTGCAAAACGTGTTAGATTTCACGCCTGCCATGTGAGAATAAACCCAATTCTGAAGCAAAAGTTGCCCTGTCCGAATTCCGCGGGACAACCGGTTGGTTCAAATATTTACTCGGCGTCTGACTTCGCGAAGTACAGGGCCACTGCCCGATCGATATTCGGACGCGTCATGCGTAACGGCTTCCCTTCGTATTCGCTGATAGCCTTCACCAGCTTGAAAACATCGTTGGGATAACAGGCGCGCAGAAAATCCGAACCGGATGCCTTGCAGCGTTCCCGCAGATATTCCGCGCATCCCGTCTCGGTCGGTATCTGGTTCTTCTCCATGATCCGCCGGAAGATTTCGTCGAACACCTCGGCAGACACGTTCTGCACCATCACTTTGGTCTGGATGCGGCGCAGGAACGCTTCGTCCGCCAGGTCGCGCGGGTTGAGGTTGGTCGAAAACACTACCATCAGCTCAAACGGCGCCTGGAATTTCATCCCCGAAGCCAGTGTCAGATAGTCCACACGACGGTCCAGCGGCACAATCCACCGGTTCAGTAATTCACGAGGCGAAAGCACTTGCCTGCCGAAATCGTCGATGATCAGAATGCCGTTGTTGGCCTTCAACTGGCATGGCGAGGTGAACACTTTGGTGGCATCGTCCAGCCGCAGCTCCAGCATAGCCATGGATAGTTCACCGCCTACGGTGATGCAGGGCCGCTCGCACAATACCCAGCGCGGATCGAGCATCTCGTCCATGCAGGACACCGTGCGATGCACCACCGGGTCGAACAGAGTAATGATGTGCCCGTCTACCTCTATGGCGTAAGGTATCAGCACCGTGTCTTTGTAGATTCGCAGGATGCGCTCGGCGATACTGGTTTTACCGTTGCCCGTTCCGCCGTAAAGAAACAACGACTGGTGTCCGATCAGCGAGGGTCCCAGTTGGTCCAACAAGCCGTCCGGCAACACCAGATCGTCAAAGGCCTTCTTCAGGCTTTCGCGGCCCAATTTCACATGTGCGGCCTGGGTCTTTACCACGTCGTGGTAGTGCTGAATCGACACCGGCGCCGGGCCCACATACTGGCACACTTCGTTACGTGCAGTGGCGAGTGTCCGCCCTCCGCCGGTCAGGGAAAAGGAATAGTCGTTTCCCAGCATCCCCTTTACTTCCAGCAGTTGCTGCTGCCGGAACTGGTGGAATAGCGTCTCTAAAATGGGGAACGAGAGCTTTAGGGTTTCGTGCAGTTTGGCTAGAGTCGCCGACCCGTGCAGCCATAAGTAGCGGAGAACCAGATCGTTCACCAGCGACCGGGGAATGCCTAAATCCTCTACTCGATCCGGTATGGTTGGCCGACCCTCCGGATGGGATTCGGCAGGCACTAGGGGCTGGGTTGCCATCATCGATCGGAATATACAACAGGTACGGGAAAAGGTTCTAGTACGCCATTGGTTATCGAACCTTCATTTGCCGAGAACGGAGCTTTCTCGCGTCTATCTGGAGCCTTTCCATCTACCCCGGTATAGGACCGTCGGCCGTTGCGGAATATACCCTAAAAGCCCTATAGTTGACAGGTACTTAGGGAAAATGCGTACTGCCTCATGCGATATCCCGTTTTATTTTTGCTGTTAGCTTTATTGGTTGCTTCACTCCCGTTACCCGCCCAAATTGCCGGCGTTAACGTCAACATGGTCTCCGGCATCAGTTGGCCCGATGGCGACCCCTTCCTGCAGCGCCAGAATGAGCCCTCGCTCGCCGTCTCCTCGCGTAACACCTTGCACCTTCTGGGCGGCGCCAACGACTATCGCACGGTCGATCTTCCCGGTCTCCCTAATGGCGAAACCGGCGATGCGTGGCTCGGCATTTTCAAGTCCTACGATGGCGGCCAGACCTGGAAGAGTACCCTACTCCCCGGCTGCCCCCAGAACGTAGCGGTGTGCAATGGGGCGCCTGCCCTCAAAGGCTACGCAGCCGCCGCTGACCCCGTGGTCCGCACCGGAACCAACGGCATGTTCTACTACTCGGGCATCGGCTTCACCCGCACTTCGCCCGCCAAGAGCGTGGTCTTTGTCTCGCGCTTCATCGATAACAACAACGAGGAAAACGGCGATCCCATCAAGTTCATCGACGCCAATCCCGTCGCCACCGGCACGGCCACCATCTTCGTGGACAAGCCATGGATGGCCGTGGATATTCCGCGCGCCGGCGCCGCCACCTGCAGCATTGCCGCGCCGCAGAGCGATGGCTCCACGGTGAAGCAGACCTTCCCCGGTGGCAACATTTACATCGCGTATACCACCTTCACCACCGACGGCCAGCCGCCTTCGTCCATCCAGTTTGTGCGCTCTACCGATTGCGGCGCCACCTGGAGCAAGCCTCTCGCACTCTCGGACAACGTCATCAACCAGGGCGCCACGCTGGCGATCGATCCCCTTACAGGAACGCTGTACGTCGCATGGCGGCGCTTCGCTACCGCAGCCCAGTTGGACGGCATCATGATCGCGAAGTCCACCGATGGCGGCCAGACCTTCTCCAAACCCGTGCAAGTGGCCGCCATCAACCCCTTCGATCAGGGCACCACCGATTTCAGCTTCCGCACCAATGCCTATCCCACCATGGCGGTGGATGGATCGGGCCGCGTTTACCTGGCATGGACCGAACGTGCCATGGGCGGGCCTGCCAGTGGAGGAGATGCCCGCACCGTGCTCACCACCTCCAAGGATGGCAACACCTGGACGCAACGCCAGCCGGTCAACGACGCCCCCAGCCGCGGCCACCAACTCATGCCCGCCATGACGTTCGGCGGCGGCAAGCTAATCATCGTGTTCTACGATCTACGCGACGATGCCACCACCGGCGTGTTCACCGCCCTTGGCCAGGGCCAGTATTCCGAATCCCGCGCGCCCGCCGGTGACTTGGCCACCGTGCCGCCGCATCCCGAGAAGGTCTTCACGCAGTACATCCTGGACGCAGCGCCCGCCGATCTCAACGAAGGTGGTCTGCTGCGCCGCCATACCGTGGATGTCTGGGCCGTCCAGGCCGATCCCGCCGACAAACCGTCCTTCACTGCCGCGCGCGTCTCGCAATATGTCTTCGGCAGCGTGCCGGGCTCCAGCGTCCTGCAGCAGTTGCAAGTGAATCCGCCCAACTTCCCGCTTTTTTCCCAAGGCACCGTGCCCTTCGCGGGCGACTACCTGGATGTGGCCGCTTCGCCTTCGATAGTCCCCGGAACTCAGGCGGGAACCTGGAAGTTCAATATCGATCCCTCGCCCTCCATCGTATTTCACGCCACCTGGGCCGACAATCGCGACGTGCGCCCTCCCGCCAATGGCGACTGGACCGACTACACTCCGCCCGTCTCGTCAGCCACTACCGGCAACAGCATCTACGATCCCACCAAGCCGCAGCCTTCCTGCATCACCGGCCAGACCGGCATGAGGAACGAGAACATCTACACCTCGCGGATTACGCAAGGGCTCGCGGTCAGTTCACCTTCCGATGCGAAAACGCTGGGCAAGATTCAGCGCTCCTTCCCGATCGTTGTGGAGAACTCGACCAATCTCGCCAAGACCTACCGTCTGACCATCGTCAACCAACCGCCGGGCGGCGAAGCTTCGTTCCTGCAGTTCCCCGCCGCCGGTCTGCCCGATCCGCTCGCCATGCTGGATGTGAGTGTCGCGCCCATTTCCAGCATCTCCCGCATGGTATTCGTCACCAGCACTTCCGCGCAGGCGCCGATTCTCATCAATGTCGCCGAGATCACGGCTCCGGGCGCGGCGGGAATTCGCCTGGGAGGTCTGCAGGGTTCGGTGCTGCTCAATCCCGATCCATCCAATCCGGCTAATCCCGCCATCGCGAACAACGAGTTGTTCAATCCCGCTATCGCGAACCCTGCCATTGCCAACCCGGCGATTGCGAACCCTGCCATCGCCAATCCCGCCATCGCGAATCCGGCGATTGCCAATCCCGCTATCGCCAATCCCGCCATCGCCAATCTGTCCACTTCGAACGCCGATATCGCCAACCCTGCCATCGCGAATCCCGCCATCGCGAATCCGGCAATCGCCAATCCGGCCATCGCCAACACCGCGATTACCGACGCCAACTGGGCTCTCACCAATAACGGCAACTCCGCCGGCACGTACTCGGTGCACTTCCTGATCAGCGTCACGATTCCCAGTCGCGTGCTGAGCCAACTCATCGTCAATCGCGTCTATAACACTCCGGTGGCATCGGGCTGCAGCCTGGTGCAGCAGCCGCAGACCGTAGTGATCGCCAACGTCTCGGGTCCGCCGATTGTGCCGCAAAAGAATTTTGCGTCGACCGGAGTCTGCCGCACCATCAGCGCGGTTCTGCGCCGCCGCGTCCACCGCCAGCGCGGCAAGGAGCACGACCGGGATACCGCCGCTTCCGATTCCGATATCACCGACCCGTCTTTGGACGATGCCACAGTTACCATCGGCCCCGGCGAAACCGTTTACGTCACGCTGCGCTTCTTCAATACCGACGCCACCCAGCCGCTGGGCTTCGATCCCGGCGCCGATATCACCACCGTTTCGGTTTCGCATGCTGTCGATACCGGCGGCACTCAGCCTCCCGTGGCATCGTCGCACTTGATTGCCGCCACCGGCCCTCTGCCTCCCGCAGTGGTGGGCGGTAAGTATGACGATTTCCTGCTGGCGGCCGGAGGGCAGGGGCCCTACACGTGGTCTCTGGCATCGGGCGCGCTGCCCGGCGGGCTCTCGCTTACACCCGCCGGAGAGATCACCGGGACCATCACGGGAGTGGGCGGAACCTTCAACTTCGTGGTCCAGGTTACCGACAGCACCAATGCGCCGCCGGTTCAGGAAGCGCTCAGTATCCAGGTGAGTGGCGTCGCGCTGGCATTCTCAGGCGTTGCCGCCGCCAGCGCTGGCGCCGGCGCAGGACAAACCATTACGGTGGCTGCGACGGTGACGAACTCCGGCACTCAGGCCGATAACGTCGTGCCGATTATCGCCGTAAATACCACCGGCTACGCCACCGCAAGCTGCGGGGCCCCGGCGCCGGCATCCGCCTCTTTGGCTTCGAACGGGCAGCAGGTTTTCACCTTCTTCTGCGGCTCGGTGAGCGGCACCGGCACTTTGAGCTTCTCCGTCTCCCTCTCCGCCACCGATTCATTGGGGGCCAACCTCTCCATCAGCCCGGCCACGTCCAACATCATCAACCTGCTGGGCACTCTGCCCACCGTTTCGGTATCCGCGACCTCCGGCGGCAGCCCTTACGCCTCGGGGGCGTGGACCAATCAGAGTGTGGTGGTGAGCATCACGTGCACACCGGCCGTGGGGACTCCCAGCACGCGCCAGATCACCGTCACGAGCGAAGGCGCCAATCAGTCGGTCAACACCAGTTGCACCGATACCGCCGGCAATAGCGTAAACGCATCCTTTAGCGGGATCAATATCGATTACACACCGCCCGTGGTGACTGCCAGCGCCACGGTTAACGGCGTTCCCTACACCAGCGGCACGCCGACCAATCAGCCGGTGCTCGTGACCTTCACCTGCACCGACGCCCTCTCGGGTGTGGTGTCGCAGCCGCCTGCCCAGACCATTCAGCCGCCCGCAGTCGGACAGTCGGTGACCGGCACGTGCACCGACCGCGCCGGCAACGTGGGCTCGGCGACGTTCGGCGGCATCACCACCGGTTCCTTGCCGCCCACAATGGGCGTCACCTATAGCAACGGCTACACCCCGGGTTCCTGGTCCGCCGTGCCGGTGACTGTCGTCTTCACCTGCAGTCCCGCTTCCGGGCTGGGAATCCAGAGTCTCACGCCACCGGCAACCCTATCGGCGCAGGGCTCCAATCAGTCGGTCACCGGCAGGTGCACGGACAGTGCGGGGAACACGGGCCAGATCACGGCCGGTCCCATCAACATCGAAACCACCGCGCCGCAGCTTACCCTGCAGTCGCTGCCGCAAGCATCTTCCGGGTGGTACAACACGCCCGTTACCATCACCTGGCTGTGCGCGGACATAGTCGCCAATACGCACAACACCATCGTGCGCACTGTATCTACCGAGGGCGCGAACCAGGTGGTCACCCTGAGTTGCGCCAACCAGGCTGGAACCACGGTCACAGGCTCGCAAACCGTGAGCGTCGATCTCACAGCGCCGGTGATCAAGGGCGCCGCCAGTCCGGCCCCCGGCAGCAGCGGATGGAATACCACTCCGGTGGCCGTTACGTTTACCTGCACCGATGCGCTATCGGGTGTCGCTTCGGGTAACCCCACCGGCAATACTACGGTCACTGCCGACACGAATGGCTCGGTGGTCACCGGCAGTTGCCGCGACGTCGCGGGCAACGTGGCATCCGCGACCATCGGGCCAGTCAGGCTTGACCGGACTCCTCCGGTCATCCAGTTCCAGAGCGTCTCGCCAATCAACGCCGCCGGCTGGAGCAACGGTCCGGTCACTGTCACCTGGTCCTGCGCCGATGCCGGCTCGGGCCCGGTTTCCGCCACCGTGACGCAGCAGGTCACCGGAGACGGAACCAACCAGTCGGCGACCGCTACCTGCGCCGACGTGGCGGGGAACACTGCCGGCAATACTCACACCGGCATCAAAATCGACACGGTCGCCCCGCTGATCCGCTTCTTCTCGCCGGGCGACGGCCAGAGCTACGTGCAGGGCGCCGCGGTGTCAGCAAGCTACTCGTGCTCGGACAACAGCTCCGGAGTTGCCGGTTGCACCGGCGATTTACCCAACGGCCAGCCCGTACCGACAGATACCCTAGGCCCGCACACCTTTACGGTGACCGCCACCGATGTCGCGGGGAACGTAACGAAAGTAGTCCACACCTACACCGTGACAGGCAAGCCGCAGTAATGGAAGGGCGGCCGGTGGTCTCTTCCCGCCGGCCAATTCGTCAAACACAGTTTCCCCTTGCTTACCGAGAGAAGCTCCCGTATACTCATCTCGGATACCGATATGAGCAAACCGAACGACCTCGTACAGGGCACCCTGGATCTGCTCCTGCTGAAAATGCTGGCCCTGGAGCCGTTGCACGGATGGGCCATCAGTCTGCGGCTGAAATCCATCTCGGGAGACGTTCTGCAAGTCAGCGAAGGATCCCTCTACCCTGCGTTGCACAAGTTGGAGCAGGAAGGCTGGATCACGGCCGAATGGAAGCAGACCGAGAATAACCGGCGCGCGAAGTTCTATTCGCTCACTCGCCTCGGCAGGAAACAGCTCGAATCGGAGGCGGCGAACTGGCAGCGGCTATCGGCCGCCATTTCGCACGTCATCCAGCTTTCGGAGGTTTAGAAAGAGCCATGCGGATCGAACATTGGTGGTTCACGGCGCGCTTACGGCTCAGGTCCATCCTGCGGCGGAGCCGTGTGGAACAGGAACTCGAGGAGGAACTGCAGTTTCACCTGGAGCACAAGATCGAGGAAGGAATCGCGCACGGGCTCTCTCCCAAAGAGGCACGACTGGCGGCGCTGCGCGCGATGGACGGGCTGGAGCAACGCAAAGAGGAGATGCGAGACGCGCGGCGGATTCACTGGTTGACGGACTTCGTCGACGATGTGCGCTACGCTATCCGGAGCCTGCGCCGCACACCCGGACTGACGGCGTTCGTGGCCATCACTCTGGCGCTGGGGATCGGGTTCACATCGACCTGCTTCAGCGGGGTGGATGCGCTGATCTTCCGGCCATATCCGGTGCCGCATCCGGGCGGCGTGGTCACTCTGGTGGGCACTTCGCACGACAGCAGCTACGACAATTTCTCGTATCGCGAATACCTGGACATCCGCGAGCACACCAGGAGTTTCGACGGCGTGATCGCCAACGCCGCCCTGGGGACGGTCGGATTCAGCGCCGATCCCGCCGCCTCGCCGCGGGCGAGGGCCGGAATGATGGTCTCCGGCAACTACTTCCGTGTGCTGGGAGTTGAGCCGCGGATGGGGCGCGGGTTTCGGGACGACGAAGATCAGGCGCCCGGCCGCGATGCCGTGGTAGTGCTGGGGCCGGACTTCTGGAAGAACGAATTCGCGAGCGACCCTGGAGTGGTGGGCCGGACGGTTCGCTTGAATGGCAGGGACTTCACCGTGATTGGCGTGGCGCCGGACTCGTTTCCGGGGTTGCAGATCTTCGCCAATCCCGATTTCTACATGCCGCTCGCCATGGCGCCGGTCTTCTCCACCAACCCGCGGAAACACTTCTTCGAGGACCGGGACGATCGCGAATTGAGCGTCAAGGCGCGCTTGCTGTCGGGAGTCACCCAGCGGCAGGCGCAGAACGAACTGACCCTGCTGGCGAGAGGTTTCGAACGCGACTATCCGGAGCTCAATCGAAATCGCGGCGCCGCGGTGCGCACGCATTTCGAAATGCTCACTCGAAGCGATACCGCGGCGACTCCCTGGAAGTTCTTCGCGATCACGCAGATTCTCACGCTGGCGGTCCTGCTGGTGGCGTGCACCAATGTCGCGGGACTTCTTTTGAGCCGTGCCCGCTCCCGAACTCGCGAGATCGCCGTGCGGTTGGCGATGGGCGCCGGGCGTTTCCGGCTGATCCGGCTGCTGTTGACGGAAAGCCTGATCTTCGCGTTCCTGGGCGGAGTGGGCGGGCTCGCCGTCGCGTACGGCAGCATCAGTTACTTCTCAACGTTCACGATTCCAGCCGAGTTGCCACAGACCCTCCCGTTCCGCGATGGATGCGCGCGTAGCGCTGGCATGCCTCGCGCTGTCGCTATTGAGCGCGCTGCTCTGCGGACTGGCGCCGGCGTTGCAGAGCGCGCGGGCGGACCTGGTGAGCGGGCTCAAGGCGGCCGATGTCGACATGCCTGGACGCAAACACCTGTGGGGCCGGAACGTCCTGGTGGTGGCGCAGGTAGCGACCTCGCTGATGCTGCTGATGGCATCCTTTCTGATGGTGCGGGGCTTCAACCGGAGCCTGGCTGAGGGAACTCCCTTCCTGAAGGATCGCCTGCTGCTGGTGAGGTTCGACCCGCGCCTGGTGCAGTATAACGAAGCGCAGACGCAACAGTTTTATAAGCATCTGACCGAGCGGGTGCGGATGACGGCGGGCGTGCAGAGCGCGGCTCTGACGCAGAATCCTCCGCTGGCGCTGGAAAGGTTCGATGCCGTCACCTTCGTGCCGGAGGGGTTCGAGATGCCGCGCGATCGCGAGAACTTCACTTCCACCATGGACACCGTGGACGAAGGGTACTTCGAAACGATGGGAGTGCCGATTGTGCGCGGACGGGGCTTCCTGGCATCCGATACGGCGGATGCGCCGCGTGTGGCGGTGGTGAACGAGCAGTTCGCGAAACACTATTGGCCGGGCGCCAATGCCGTGGGCAAACGCATCCGGCTCGAGAAGCGCGACGGCGCGGCGGTGGAGATTGTCGGGGTGGCCGAGACCATCAAGTATCGAAGCCCACAGGAGAAGCCGATCGATTTCGTGTATCTGCCGCTGGCCCAGCATCCCGTGCCGCGAATGGTTCTGCTGGTGCGGTCGAGCGGCGATCCGCTGCAATGGGTCCAGCCGGTGAAGGAAGTGGTGCGGGCGCTCGATCCGAACCTGCCGATGTTGCAGACAAGATCTTACGACGACCTATACCGGTACAACGCGGTGGACGGACCCGGAGCTGCCACCAAGATGATCGGCACGATGGGGGCGGTGGGACTGCTGATGGCTATCGCCGGATTGTACGGCCTGGTGGCGTACAACGTGAGCCGCAGAACCCGCGAGATCGGCATTCGTATGGCGCTGGGCGCGGGCCCGTCCGACGTGCTGCGCCTGGTGATGGGCAAGGGCCTGGTGCTGGTGGGGATAGGAACGGCGATCGGGCTGGCGATGGGGTTCGGCGTGGAGCGACTGATCAAGGCGGTGATGTTCAATACGGGCGGAGTCGACATGCTGGTCTATATCGTCGTGGTGCCGTCGATGGTAGTGGTGACGATGCTGGCGGCGTGGCTGCCGGCGCGGAGAGCCGCCCGCATTGCGCCTACACAGGCGTTGCGGTACGAATAGTCGCTCAAACATAGATGCACTGATGGCAGGGAAGCGAGCGCAAGGAGCGCTCTCATCATGGAACGGATGAAAAGTGCGTCGCCGCGCCTGATGGGCAGGATTACCGGCGCGATCTATCTGCTTGCCATGGTGACGGGCGTATTCGCCCAGGGCTTCGTCAGCGGCAGGCTGGTAGTTGACGGTGATGCCGTGGCGACCGCGGCCAACATCTTGACGCACAGAAACCTGTTTGAGTGGGGATTCACAGCGTACCTCATCGAAATGACCGGGCAAATTGCGATGACCGCGCTCTTTTACCGTCTGCTGAAACCGGCGGGCGAGACCGTCTCTCTGGTCGCGGCGTACTTGGGCCTCGCCGGTTGCGTGATCAAGACGGTCAGCCGCCTGTTTTACATCGCACCGATGTTCGTCCTGGGTGGCGCGGGTTACTTGAAAGTATTTGGAAGGGAACAACTGCAGGCGCTGGCCCTTCTTTTTCTCAAGGTGAATGACCGGGGCGCCGGAATCGCCCTGGCATTTTTCGGATTCTACGCAATTCTGACGGGCTACCTGATTATTAAGTCCACCTACCTCCCTCGGATCCTGGGCATTGTGTCGGTGATTGCGGGCGCCGGTTGGCTGACCTTCCTGTATCCGCCGCTCGGATACCGTCTGTTCTTCTACATTGCCCCTTTCGGCCTGCTCGGGGCTTTGGGTTTGATCGTGTGGCTCCTTGTGTTCAGCGTGAACGAACAACGATGGAAGGAAAAGACCCGGCTGTCGATCGAATGACGCGCCGTCGCGAAGTCGCGGCGCGCTGCCGTTTGGGGCCGTCATCGCGGCGTGCCCGGTAGCGGTCGCCATCCCCTGCTGGCTGCTGGTCCGCCGGTTTCCCACACGGGAGATCGTCGGACCCATCCGGCAGGACAACGGATGGGACTATTAGGATCGCCGCGGAAGGCCAATGGAATCGGCCTACGTGTAAAATGGCGTTATACTACCCATTGCAATCAGAGCAATTGAGGTATTCCCGATGAGCGCGGTCCACGTCACAGGTCCGGACGAACTTACAAAGCACGCCGTGGCCTCCGATCCGCAGGCCGATTTGGCGCATAAGTTCCTCTATTTCATGACTTTGATGCGCGAGGTAGAGGACCGCATCGAGCGTAAACTCTACCGTCAGGGCAAGATTGTGGGTGGGGTGTATGTCGGCCGCGGACAGGAAGCCATCCCGGTCGGAACCGCCCTCGTAGCCGACCCCAACGACGTGCTCTTTCCCTGCCACCGCGACATGGCCGTTTTCTTCATCCGCGGCGTGCCCCTGGAGCGCATCTTCGCCCAATACATGGGCCGCATGGGCGGTCTCACCCGCGGCCGCGAAGGCAACATGCACATGGGCGACCTGAAACTGAACGTGGTTTCGATTGTCAGCGCGCTGGCCGCCACCGTTCCCGTAGCCGCGGGCGCCGCCATGGCGCTTCGCTACCAGGGCAAGGACAACGTCTGCTTCAGCTATTTCGGCGATGGCGCCACCAGCCGCGGCGACTGGCATGAAGGCGTGAATTTGGCCACTGTCCAAAAAGCGCCCGTGATCTTCATCTGCAACAACAATCAGTACGCCTACTCCACGCCGCTCAATTTGCAGATGGCCTGCGCCAACGTAGCCGACCGCGGCCCCGCCTACAACATGCCGGCCGAAATCGTGGATGGCAACGATGTCTTCGCCGTGTACGAAGCCACCCAGCGCGCGAGAGAGCATGCACGTTCTGGCAAAGGGCCGTACCTCATCGAGTGCAAGACGTTCCGCATGACTGGCCACTCCGCGCACGATGCCGCGCACTACGTTCCAGCCGGCATGTTCGACGAGTGGGGCAAACTCGACCCCATCGTGCGCCTGCAGGCCAAAATGCTGGAAAACGGCTGGGCGGTGCAGGAAGACATCGACGAACTACGGGCGCGCATTCAGCAGGAAATCGACGAGGCGGTCGCCTGGGCCGAGAAGAGCCCTTTCCCCGACGGGTCCACCCTGCTCGACGACGTCTACGAGAGCTAATCCATGTCCACCACCTACCTGGAAGCCATCCGCGAAGGATTGTGGGAAGAGATGGAGCGCGACCCCAACGTGTTCCTGCTGGGAGAAGACATCGGCGTCTATGGCGGCGCCTTCAAGGTGACCGCCGGCTTCACCGAACACTTCGGCGAGAAGCGCGTGGTGGACACGCCCATCTCCGAAGCCGCTATTGTGGGCGCGGCCATCGGCGCGGGCTTCATGGGACTGCGGCCGGTAGCGGAGATGCAGTTCGCCGATTTCATCTCCTGCGGCTTCGATCAGATCGTGAACTTCGCCGCGAAGTGCCGTTACCGCTGGAACGCTCCGGTGCCCATCGTAGTGCGCGCGCCTTCGGGCGGCGGCATCCACGGCGGACCGTACCATTCGCAGAATCCCGAGATGTGGTTCGTCAAGACGCCAGGTCTTAAGGTAGTGGCCCCATCCACCGCCTACGATGCCAAGGGCCTCATCAAATCCTCCATACGCGACAACGACCCGGTGATTTTCTTCGAGCACAAAGGCCTCTACCGCCGCATCAAAGAGGATCTGCCCACCGGCGACTATACCGTCCCCATCGGGAAAGCCAAAGTAGTGCGCGAAGGCAACGACCTCAGCATTGTGACTTACGGAGCCATGGTCTGGGTGGCGCTGGAAGTGGCCGACAAACTCGCCGAAGAAGGAGCATCGGTAGAAGTAGTGGATCTGCGAACGCTACTGCCGCTCGATCGCGAAACTGTCTGCGAAAGCGTCAAAAAGACGTCCAAAGTGCTGTTGGTTCACGAAGACACACGAACCGCGGGAATGGCCGGCGAACTGGCAATCAGCATCACCGAAAGTGTCTTCGAATACCTCGACGGCCCCATCTTGAGAGTGACGGCGCCCGACACCCCGGTACCCTACAGCCCGCCATTGGAAGAAGCCTTCCTGCCGAACGCCGAAAAGGTGATGGAGAAGGCGAGATGGTTGTGGAAATACTAAAGGAGTCAGAAGATTACCCATCCGCTGACTCCTCTATTTATAGCTTCTGACTGCGTGGATTCTCTTAGAACTCTAACTTCGTCTTGGATCCGCCCAACTCAATGTCCTTGATCACCGCCGTATCGCCATCTTTGCTGGCATCCACGATCGTGGTCTCGAACTTCTTGTCACCGTTCACAACTTTAACCGTTGTGGTGGCGGACTTCGCATCTTCCACGCCGATGAAAGTCGCGTTTGTGCCATCCACCTTCAAGCGATACTGACCGGCCTTCAACTGCAGGCTGCCGGCTTTCGTGGGGGCGGACAACGTTATCTCGTAGGACTTGCTTGCGAAAGCGAGGCTGGAAAGTGCCAACACCCCAGCGAGTACGAATGATTTCATTTTCATGATCTTTCTTGGATCTCCTTGCAGATTAGTTCAACACTGAACTGTTCGCTGATGTAGGCGTCTTCCACAGGCGCTGTGGTTACACCACCCAAACGAGGGTAAATGCCGTATGCCTATCGATATAAGGTATGCTGTTCGAATGAGAAAAGTGCTGCCCGTCCTGGCAATCGGCTCCATTCTTTTGGCGCAGACGGCCGTTGACGACAAGACTTTCGCGCGCATTCGCAGCGAAGAAGCCGAGCATTCGCAGATCATGCCCACCATGCATATGCTCACCGATCGTTACGGACCGAGACTCACCGGTTCGCCCAATCACGAAGCGGCGGCCAAATGGCTCGTGAAGCAGCTCACAGCCTGGGGCTTCAAGAACGCCAAGCTCGAGCCTTGGGATTTCGGGCATCCCGGCTGGCTCAACGAGCGTGCGGCCGGATACATCGTGGCGCCCGTTCACCAGAATCTCAAGTTCGAAGTGCTGGCATGGACGCCCTCTACCAATGGACCCGTTACCGGCTCGGTGGTGCAGGTGATCGTGCCGCGTGGACCCGAGATCCCGCCTGCAGCCGATGGTGGACGCGGAGGACGCGGCCCAGCCGGGCCGCAGTTCCAGCAGCCCACCCAGGCCGAGCTCGATCAGTGGAAGGACGCCAACAAGGACAAGATCCGGAACAAGATGGTGCTGGTGGGAAAAGCCGCGGTCATTCCTGTGAACTTCACGCCGCCCGCCCTGCGCCGCGACGATGAGCAGGTGAAGGCCAGCTACGGTCCCAACGGCAATGGCGGTGGACGCGGAGCCGGCGGCGGGCGCGGCACTCCCGATCCGAATCGTCCGACCGCGGCTCAAGTCGCCGAGCAGGTGGATGCGTTCCTGGTAGCCAACGGCGCGGTGGTCCGCCTCAACGACGCCGCGATGGACCACGGTCTGATTCGCGCTTTCAACAACCGCACCTTCGACGAAAAAAAGGCTCCGCCAACGGTGGTGGTGCGCAATGAAGACTACGGCCGCATCGAGCGCCTGCTGGCCGACAGCGAAGATGTGAAGCTGGAATTCAACCTGGTGAATCACTGGTATCCCGAAGGCAAGACATCGTACAACGTGACCGCCGAAATTCCGGGCAGCGACAAGGCCGATGAAGTGGTGATGCTCGGTGGCCACCTGGATTCCTGGCACTCCGCCACCGGGGCCACCGACAACGCCATCGGCTCCACCATCATGATGGAAGCCGCGCGCCTCATTCAGGCGCTGGGCCTGCATCCGCGCCGCACCATCCGCGTAGGCCTCTGGTCGGGTGAAGAGGAAGGGTTGCTGGGCTCCAAGGCATATGTGGAGCAGCACTTCGGCACCGCCGAAAATCCCAAGCCCGAGTGGGCGAAACTGGATTGCTATTTCAATATCGATTCCGGCACCGGCCGTCCGCGCGGCGCCAGCATTTTTGGACCGCCCGAAGCCGCCGCCGTTCTGCGCCCGGCACTGCATGAGTTCGAAGACTTCGGCGTCTTCGGCGCCAGCGTCACCAACAGCCGCGCCACTGGCGGAACCGACAGCACTTCATTCAACGCCGCCGGCTTGCCCGGCGTCGGCATGGGGCAGGACCCCATCGAGTATCAGAGTTTCACCTGGCATACGCAGCTCGATACCTATGAGCGCATCGTGCCCGACGACGTGAAGAAGGCAGCGACCGTGATTGCATCTGCCGTTTGGCACGTCGCCAACATGGACCAGATGGTGCCGCGCTTCACTAAGGAAGCGATGCCGGCTCCCGTGACCCCACCGGCACGGTAGCCACAAATTTCAAGGTGAGGCCCGCGGCGAATTGACCGCCCGTCCGACCGCCTGCGCTACGATAAATTCGTGCCGCATCGCCAACTCTTCATCAACGGTTGCTGGACCGATTCCGCCTGCGACCGCCATATCGACGTCATCAACCCCGCCACCGGCGAGCTGATCACCACCGTTCCCGATGCCGATGCCAGCGACGTCGACCGCGCCGTTGCCTCCGCCCGCGCCAGTTTCACTGCCAAATCGTGGCGCGGCATGGACCCGTCGAAGCGAGAGCGCATTCTGTGGAATATCGCCGACCTGCTGATGAAGCATCGCGATGAGTTGGCATCGACCATCTCTCAGGAGAACGGCAAGACGCTGCGCGAAGCCGCCGGCGGCGATGTCGGCCCGGCCGCCGATTGCTTCCGTTATTACGCCGGCTGGGTCCGCAAGATCTATGGGGAAACCATCCCGGTGGATGGCCCGTTTTTCAACTACACGCTGCGGGAGCCGGTGGGCGTCGTGGGCGCGATTGTGCCGTGGAATTTCCCTTTGCAGATCGCTGCATGGAAAGTCGCGCCCGCGCTGGCCTGCGGCTGCTCCGTGGTGTTAAAGCCTTCCGAACTGACGCCGCTCAACGCCTTGAAATTCGCCGAAATCTGTATGGAGGCCGGTCTGCCCGAGGGCGTCCTCAACGTGGTGACCGGCTATGGTCCTA
This sequence comes from uncultured Solibacteraceae bacterium, assembly GCA_963815475.1. GTDB lineage: Bacteria > Acidobacteriota > Terriglobia > Bryobacterales > Bryobacteraceae > Sulfopaludibacter. Next base: position 1,639,798 of record CAWFHD010000003.1, read on the forward strand.
CCACCGGAGAGGCGCTGGCGCTGCACGAGGATGTCGACAAGATCAGTTTCACCGGCAGCATCCTCACCGCGCGGAAACTGCTGCATGCATCGTCGGTGAGCAATCTCAAGCGCCTGAGTCTGGAGCTCGGGGGCAAGTCGCCCAACATCGTGTTCCCCGATTGCGATCTCGAGGCCGCCATGAAGGGCGCCTTTTGGGGCATCTTCGGCGGCAAGGGCGAAGTCTGCAGCGCCGGCTCGCGCCTGCTGTTGCATGAGGACGTGCACGATCGCTTCCTGGAGGAACTTGCCACGCGCGCCCGCAAACTGCGTCTCGGCAATCCGCAGGACCCCAAAACGCAAATGGGCTCGCAGATTTCCGCGCGCCAGATGGACCGCATCCTGGATTACATCGAGAGCGCCAAGCAGGAAGGCGCCACCCTGCTGTGCGGCGGCGAACGCGATACCGAAGGCGACAAGGCCAAGGGCTTCTTCGTCAAGCCGACCATCTTCTCCGGAGTGAGGCCCGAGATGCGAATCGCGCGCGAAGAGGTTTTCGGACCGGTGGTGGGAGCCATCCGCTTCAGCGATACCGATGAGGCGGTCCGCATCGCCAACGGCACCGTCTACGGTCTGGCCGCCGCGGTGTGGACGCACGACATCCGCCTGGCGCACCGAATGGCCGCCGACCTGCAGGCCGGCTCAGTGTGGATCAACTCCTACAACAACTTCGATTCCGGATCGCCCTTCGGAGGCTACAAGCAAAGCGGCTTCGGGCGCGATTTGGGCTCGTACGCCATCGAGCAGTATACCCACGTCAAATCGGTGTGGGTGGCGCTGTAAAAGAGTGGACCGGAATCTCGGGGTCAAGTTCATATCGACGAGAAGTTGCATCAACTGACAAGTCGAATCTCGTGTCCCTGAGACAGGCTGGCGGCAAAGGCGAGCGTCTGGCGAATATCCACTTCCTCGAGATACGGAAAGTCTGCCAGCAACTGCTCGATTGTGCGCCCAGTGGACAACCCCTCGACGATCATTCCGACGGTCACGCGCATGCGGCGGATGCACGGCTTGCCGCCCATGACCTCGGGATCCATCGTAATGCGGTCGAATTGTTGCACCCCGTGATGATTGACAGGCGCGAACCGAGAACTCAGCGTCGGCCGAGTGTCCCATCGGGGCTGCACGCTTAGGGCTCACGCAACAATAGATTCACATTGGGGCAATCGTATAGTTCCAGGCTGGCAGGGTCGAATGTCGTTTGATGCAAAGGCGGCGGACGTGCTCTGGATCGGGTGAGGTGCCGGTTGGGTACTGCCTTCGGTCGAGGTGGGCCGAGACTGCGAGCCCGGTTCGGGTGCATGTGTTGCGGATGAAGTTCAGGACTTTGGGGTAACTGTCGAGAGGTTCGGCGGCCCAGTTTTTGGAGATTTCGGAGAACAGGCGGTGCTCGATGGGATTCCATTTGGAAGCGCCCGTGGGGTAGTGAGCAACCGTTACTGTGAGCCCAAAGCTGTTGCAGAGTTGACTTTGCAGTTCGGTTTTCCAGGCGCCGGTACGGCAACTATTGCTGCCGCCGGTATCGGCCAGGATGAGCAACTGCCGGCCGCGGCGGTAGCGGTCCGCGCCGTCGCGCTTCCACCAGCCGGCGATGGAGTGGGCGGCAAAGGCTGCCGTGTCGTGCGAGACACCTACGAAGACCGAGCCTCGGTTGGCGAGCAGGTCATAGATCCCATAAGGGATCGCGACTCCGATGGCATCGGAGCGGAAATCGTGATCATTGACGCGCACCGGTGTGCGATCCCACTTGACGCCATGGTTCTTGAAGTTGCCAACCAGTTCTCGTTTTTTGGTATCGACACTGATAATGGGAAGTCCCTGACGCTCAAAGCGAGTACGCAACGACGAGATGTATCGGAACTGTTGGTCGCGGTCCGGGCTAGAGTCAGTGGCAATGGCTTTGCGGTCCACGCGCAGGGAAAAATCCATATCGTGAAGCAGCCGCGCCACGGTATTGGCAGAGATCTCGATATCGAGTTGGCGCAGCAGTTCGGCGATTCCGGCGGGCGTCTTGTGGGTCCATCGAATGCCGGTGATGGGATCACCGGCGGTGTCGTGTTCCAGTAGGATTTCGATGGCTTCGATTACTTCGGGCGTTTTTTTTCCACCGGCTTGCGCCCGGCGCCGTGCTGTCGGATCCGGCAGACCGCCACATCCTGATCCAGCAATTGGTGGCGGCGCGGGCGATGGTGTGCGGATCGAGGCCAAGAAATTCGGCCAGCACGCTGTCGCCGCCGTGGCCGAGTTTCATGGATTCCAGGCCGGCGTACAAGCGGCGCTGCTGCTCGTCCAGAAGACTGTAGAACAAGATGATGGCGGCTTTCATCTCATCGGGAGAGACTTCCAAACGGTTGGCATCAATCACCGTGGGAACGGACTGGTTGCTCCGACGTGTCAGAGATTGTCGCTGGTGAACGGCTGGATCAGTGGAAGCATAAAGGAACAGGTCGGAGACCAACTCCCGGGCGATCCTCTTCTGCTGGACAAGGTGGCGTAAGGCATCTTGCACTCCCACATGCAGGACCGCCGACAGTTCTTCCGCAAAATATCCGGCCGCCGAGCTACGGATCAACGCCTCGGCGGTGGCCAGCAGGGTGCCGTGGCGAGAGAACCAGGCCGGCGCGCAGGACCACAGGCCATCGGCGCCGAAACGGGCGATCTCGCGAAGAGTGTAGAAACGGCCGCCATGAGAATAGCTGGTCACGTAATCGAGTTCTTTGAGCTTTCGGAAGACAGTGAGGTCTACGTCGGTGCCGAGGGCACGTTTCAGATCGGGCAGGGTTGCGATTTTGTCGTGGAGCAGCAGCTTCCGCAACGAATCTGGCGAGAAGGCGAGAGGTCTCATAATGTTATAGTTGCGACCGCACAAGCATCACAATCGAGACTATAACATAACCGCCGAGCGATCGGAACAGGGATCGGCTCCGCTGCAATGCCCATTAAAACTGGCGAAGCCTACTACTGCGAGTGGAATGAAGCGACATTGGCAGCCGTAGATAATGTAGCTATCGCGACTATTGGTGAGCGTTTATTGTTGCGTGGACCCTTAGGGTCGATCCGACCAGCAAGCAGGAAGTGCGCGGCGTCACGATTGAGTGCAATGACACGAGCGAATACGAAACGGATGTCAGCCGCGCCCTCATCGATGACGGCCGTGATTCCGCGCCGTGCCATTTTGAGCGGTGACCCAGCAGCTTGATCCTGACCCGTCCCTCGTTTTCTTCGTTCCACTCTCCCTGTTCACGATACACAGCGTCGCACTGTCCGCAATTCGCATCGGGCCATGGATTTTCGGCTGAGGGCATCTGGAGAAAGCCCGACCCCGGTGGCGGCGTGATCCGCAGCGCCAGTCGCAGCTTGCATCATTTCGCCGCTTTGGATTTTGGAGCCGACGACAGGGGTGCACGTGGAATGTAACTTGAGCCGGCATTCGCGACGATCAGGCCAGAAGCCCACACCCGCCCGGGTTCGTCCAAGGTTAAAATCTCAACCCCGAGCAGTCCCTCTTCGGGCTCAGCCCAGCGGATCAGGCCATGTCCAGCAAATTTCGCCCTCTCTCCCTCAAATGCCAGGTCAAACCGAACAGGCCCTTCCCCGATCGGAGAGGAGGAATACAAGCAGAAACCTCCACGACCGAACGCGATACGACCTTGCTCGATGGCCGCTGAGACGCATGGCAACGGTACATGCAGCGACCGGCCATCTAGAGTCGGGCGCTCGCTCCACGTTTCTTCGCGCGAGCGAAGAACCCCTCGAACCGCGCCCATGAACTGGGTATGATCGATCGGTTTCGGCAGGATGGCTTCGACTCCTAAACTATACGCTTCACGTGGCTCAAGGTCCGTAAAGCCACTGATGAAGATCATTTTGGGCGGAGGATTACTCTCCGAGAGGGTAGTGAGGTTCTTCAGCAGAAGAATTCCATCCATGACCGGCATGCGGACGTCGGAAACAATTACGTCCACGTGGTGGCTTCGCAGGATCTCTAAGGCCGCCGCCCCATCTCCCGCTGTCAACACCAGGCAGTCTTCCTCCTCCAGCCATTCGCGGAAGATGTCGAGCAGCATGCGCTCGTCATCGACGAGCAGAACTGTAGCGTTTTTTAATTCCATAGTGCGTTCCTCCTATGCCACGTCCAAGCGTGGAAGTTTCAAACGAAAGCAGGTATTGGAGGAATGTTGATCTAATTCCAATGTGCCCCCGTGCTCCAACGCGATCGCTCGCGATATGCTCAGCCCCAGCCCCGTGCCCTTGCCCAGGGGTTTGGTCGTAAAGAAAGGCTCCATGATGTGAGCCCGGTGTTCCGGCGAAATGCCGGGGCCGCTGTCGCTGACTGATAAAGCGACCCAACCAGGGCAATACGTCACATCCAGCTTCACCCAGCGCTCCCCTTCCAGGTCAACGAGTTCGTCAAACGCATTCTGTAACAGGTTGAGCAGCACCTGGCAGATTTGCGCCTCGCGGCAGCTAATCCTCACACCGGCGTCGACTGCGGAAACAGTCAGACGGATATTGTGTGCCTGGAACCGCTCGGCGCACAGTTCCAGAGATTCGTCGACGATCTCGCGCACTGGTGTCTCCCGGAATTCGTCCGCGCTGCCCTCTCGCGCCACGTGACGCAAACTGCGCACGATTCGGGAGATCCGTTCCGCCGTCTGACTAATTCTGGCAGAGTTTTTCAGTACCGCCGCTACCTGGACGGAGCCGGATTCTGCGATGCGGCAGATATTCGCTGCCGATGCGTGGATCACCGCCAGCGGGTTGTTGATCTCGTGTGCGATTCCGCCCGCCATCATGCCAAGAGCCGATAACCGCGAACTGGAAACCATTTGAACGCGGCTGGCTTCCAGTTCCTGTTCCACGCGTTTCCGCTCGGTCAAATCCTGCACGTGGGCCACGAAATAAACGGCATGGCCTGCCTCGTCTCTCTCTACAACTGCAATGCTCAGAAGTACGTAAACCGTGCGTCCCTGCTTATGGAGATAGCGTTCCTCCAGGCTGCCGGTCGCCAGCTTACCGGATAAGATCCGGGAAAGCAGGAGAGACTCCTCAGCCCGGTCGTCGGGGTGGGTAATTTCGCCGTCACGCGAGATCAGCTCGCTTTCGCCGTAGCCGGTCATTTCGCAAAGGACGCGATTGACACGGAGCCAGACGCCATCGCTGCGAATCAGCGCCATCCCAACGGGAGCCTCTTCAAATGACAGCTGGAAGCGTTCCATACCGCGGGCTTCCGCTAATCTCTCCCGCTCTCGTCTCAATTCCTCTCTCAGCTCTTCCTCATGCCTCCTATCCGTGATATCGATACACGAACCAATGTAGCCTTCGAAGACACCGCTCGGTGCGAAACGCGGAACACCGTTGTCTAATAACCACCGATACTCTCCGTCCGCTCGGCGCAAACGGTATTCCAGTTGGAAGCCCCGGCGCTCCTCAAATGACGAAGAATACATCGAAAGGCAACTGTCGCGGTCATCGGGATGAACCCCTTGCGCCCAGCCGTTACCTGATTCTTGCTCCATGGTTCGTCCAGTAAAGTCGAACCAGACCTTATTGAAGAAGATACAACCCCTGTCCGGACCGGAGACCCAGATCATTACCGGCGCCGCGTCGGCCATATTTCGGAAGCGCTCCTCACTCTCGTGCAGCTTTCCCTGCGCCTGTATCCTCTGGGTTATGTCTTCGAGGGTTCCGACATAACCCGTAATCTCACCCGACGACGAATAGATCGGACCGCCCAGAGCGCGAATCCAGCGGATCCCTCCCTCGGGAGTTAACAGGCGATACTCCCATGAAGCCCCCTGTCGCGCGTACATCTTCCAGCCTTCGAATACAGTTTCGCGGTCATCAGGATGCAGTGCCTTTTTCCAACCATGCCCGAGGCTTTCGGCGGCACTCAGACCCGACAGTTGGGACCAGCGTGAATTGGTGTAGACGCAAAAGCCTTGTGCATCACAGCTATAAATTCCCACAGGAGCTTGCTCACAGAGGGTCTCAAATTGGGTTCGACTCGCGCACAACGCTGCTTCAGTTTCTAGGCGTAGTGAAGCGTTGCGAGAAACTGTAATCTGACCAATTGAGAGGTAGGAGCCCGCCAAGAGAAGAGCACCACAAACCGCCGCGAGGACGCTGGCCAGCCGTACCCTCCGTTTCCGTGCGAGTTGAGCCAGTGTGCTTTCATTCTCCTGGTTGATCCCGTAAATGCTGTGGCGAAGGGCTTCGGTCAGTTCCCTGGCGCGGTCCGTGAGAATTTCGACCTTGGTAACTCGGGACCCTGCTGCGATGTGGCTAGCATTGGATCTTTTCAGTTCGTCCAGCTGCTGTTCAACTAAGTCGCGGACCCGTTCCACCTGTCGACGTTCCTCCGGATTGTCTTTCACTAGCGCGGAGAGTCGAACGAACTCCAAATATAGCGCTCGACGCGAGTTTTCGAATTCTTCGAGACGGTTGGCCCGACCCGTCAATAGATACACACGTTGCTCGCCCTGGGCATCGGCTAGATTCGAAAGCACCTCTTGAATGTTTGACGCGACGAGATTCAGGCGATGCAGGATCGCTGTCGATTGACCCTCTGAATGCAATGCCAATGCAGCCATTGAAGCGAGCGCAACTGAGGCCAAGCCCAGAGTGAGCCAGGCCACAGTAATCATTTTGGAGAATCGGCGATCGGGCTGCGCTCTATTTTCAGAGGTCCGACCTGATCCCCTGGGAGGTTCGCCTTGGACAGCGACGAATTTGTCCATTGTCACCCACCCCATGTGCGTTAAACACTTCTGTTCACGGGTAACGGCCCTTCGGCGCTCAAGATTATAGATGCCGCCCCGTCTTACCGGGCTTACATTTTGAACTCAGGAAGCGTGCCCCTTAACGGGTGTAATGGGATGGTCAAAAGGAGATGTATTGCGAATAAACAACGGTGAAGGGAAGCCTGATCGCGTCTGACGTGCATAGAACGGGAACGATACATTTGCATGCGACGCTTTGTCTACAAGAGTGGTTTAACCCGTAGAGGTAGCTCTGGACCTCTCCTGCACACCCCAAAGAGCCTGCCGCCCGCACGCGCTTTTGTAACCCCAGCAGGAGCCGACCTCGGTTGGTTCGCATCAAACATGATAGGAGGGGGGAGCTTTATCAGATGCAGGTCTAAGCCCGCATAGGCAGTGAGATCTTGAAGACCCGAGTCGACAGTGAATATAGGGGTACATTGCCGAAATCATTCCTGAGTTATGGTTATTTAACCGCCATGAGACTGCGCTCCATGGGCGCATCGGTAAGGACGAACAACACCGAATCGCCATCACCACGGGTGGCGGCAGGCAACAAGGCAACACGCAGGGAAATAGATCAGCGATTAGCGTTGAATTATTTTGCGCCACCGATTAGCCGTGCTTCTAAGCGCAGCGTTCGGTTCCGTCTAAAGCCGCACAGCCAGAGCTTGTGGGATCTGAAGGAGCCGGTCAAGACCATCGACACAGCCGCCTTTGACGTCGTTGCGCTGCAGGAAGACATCCCGGAAACGACGGTAGCTGACTTTCGCGAATACGCCGCCAAGTTCGTGGCTGAGGTTCAAAAGAACCACGCTCGCCCGGTGGTGTTCGTGGCGTGGAACTACCCACGACGCGGCTGGATTTCGATGGCGAAGATCGCACGGGCGCATCGCGACGCCGCAAAAGAGCTGAATGTCGAAGTGGCCCCGATAGGTCGTGCCTGGCAGCAAGCGTTGAAACAGCGACCGGGATGAACTTCCACGGATCGGACCTGGACCACCCAAGCATCTAGGGCACATATCTCGCAACCTGCGTCGTCTACGCCACGATCTACGGTCCGGATAACCTTACGCCCCCACCGCTTTCGAGGCCGAACCGACTAGCGAAGTCGACTCGTTTGTCGTTGCGCCGCACACGTTGCCTTTGCAAATCACAGTGCGGTATTAGACCTGTCGCTCGGGCGGCGCGACGTTCGCGGGAACCGGCAACTTCATGTCAACGGTGGTGTGATTTGACACCAACGATCAAGCGGTTACAAAGCCAGCTCTATACTGCCAAATGCTCTTCATACACCAACGGGTGCGATGCCGGCTCCCTCGAAAGCCGTTAAAATAAAAGCATAGGGGGTGAGAACCTGGATGCAAACCATACCAGAAGTCTCAATGATAACCCTCGATGACTTGGCAGAAGCGTATATTCGCTTCGATAGCGAGTTCCGTTGCACATTCGTCAATCAGGCGGCTCAAATACTTCTCGGAAGCAACCGGCCGAAGTTGCTCGGCAAGAGGCTATGGGATGTGTATCCAGAAAACGCCGGGACACCTATCGAAGAAAGCTTCCGCCGTGCGAGGGCGGAGCGCGCCGTCTTCACGTTCCACCTGTACGTAAAAGCTCGGAACCGACATTATGCGATTACCGCCATGCACGATTCGAGCGACGGCATCCTTTTGCGGTTGTCGGATATCACCGAATGGGAAAGTTTAGACCCAGAAAGACAACAGACCAACAGCCAATCACGCATTCATGGGATTGCCAGGAACCTTCCCGGCTTCGTATACCAGAACTATGTCAGAGACAATGGGGAATGGGGTGTTTACTTCGCCGATAAACGGGCCGCTGATATCTTCGGCATAGATCCTGAACCGCTTGAAACTGTCTTCAGGAGGTTCGCCGAACATATCGCACCTGAAGACCAAGAGCGATACATCACCTCAATCCGAGAGTCGACGCGCTTCAAGAAAGACTGGGAGTTTGAAGGAGGATTCATCAAACCCACCGGCGAAACGAGGTATATCCAATGTGTGTCTCGGCCGAGACGACTAGGCAACGAGACGGTTTACGATGGGATAATCATTGACATAACCGACCAAAGGCTGTCGGAACAGGCACTACGGGAGAGTGAGAAACTGTACCACCGACTGTTCGAGGTAGAGTCCGATGCAATGGTGCTTGTCGATAATGAATCAGGCCAAATTCTCGCAGCCAACGCAGCGGCGACGAACCTCTATGGTTACAGTCGGGAAGAATTGCTTGCCATGAACCGAAGCGACCTGTCGTCGGAGCCGGATAAAACTGTTCGAGCCACGACCCACATGCAAACATTCATTCCTTTGCGATGGCATAGGAAGAAAGACCGCACCATTTTCCCTGTGGAGATTTCGGGCAGCTATTTTGGTTTGAAGGGTCGCTCAGTGTTCGTTTCCGCCATCAGGGACATCACCAACCGTTGTTTGATGGAAGAAGCCTTGAAGAAGTCAGAAGAGAAGTTCTCCAGAGCCTTTCAATCAAACCCCGCCGCTCTCACCATCACTGATCTCGCAACTAGTTCGTACCTTGAGGTCAACGGAGCGTTTGAGCAGATTACCGGCTATCGACGTGATGAAGTCATTGGAAGAAGTTGGGATGAACTCGGACTGTGGGCTGATCCATCTAATCGGGAAGAAGCTGCTAGACGCCTTCTGAACGACAACCATCTCCGAAATTGGGAGTTTAGTTTTCGTAAGAAGAACGGCGATGTGGGTAGCGGCTTACTTTCTGCGGACCTGATTGAAATCGAGGGCAATCAGTGTGCGATCACTGCAACGGTGGACATCACCGAGCGTATTCAATTGGAGAGTCAATTTCGACAAGCACAGAAACTCGAAAGTCTGGGCAGGCTGGCGGGAGGGATTGCACATGACTTCAACAACATTCTGACGGTCATCAACGGATACAGTGACCTCATGCTGAAGTCAGTTGATCCTCATGGTTCGTTGCATTCGCAAGCCTCCGAGATCAACAAGGCCGGGGAACGTGCTGCTGGCCTGACAAACCAATTGCTTGCCTTCAGTCGGAAGCAAGTCATCGAGGCGAGGGCGCTGAACTTAAACGCCATCATCAGCGACACAGAGCGGATGCTTCGGCGTCTGATTGGAGAGGACATCGAATTCGTCACCGAACTCGACCCGCTCGTGGGGCAGATCATGGCCGATTCCGGACAAATCCATCAGGTCATCATGAATCTCGTGGTCAACGCTCGTGACGCCATGCCTAACGGCGGCAAACTCGAAATTACGACGAAAAATGTCGATGTCGATGAGAGTACTGCTGCCTTGCTTGGTGGCAGAGTCCCGGGCAAGTATGTCCTAATGACCGTCACTGACACTGGAATCGGGATGGACGAGAAGATCTTGCAGAGTGCGTTCGAGCCGTTCTTCACCACCAAGGAACATGGGCAGGGAACGGGACTGGGATTGTCGACTGTACATGGCATCGTTCAACAAAGCGGAGGTTGGATTCGAGTGTCGAGCACAGTCGGCCGTGGTACTTCATTCGCTATCTATCTGCCCCGAATAGACGCCTGTCTGTTGCCGGATCGAGAGCCGTTAGAAACGAGCGAGCCACCGCAGGACGGCGAGACCGTGCTAGTCGTTGAAGATCAGGGAGAGGTTAGAAGGCTGACCCGGACAATCTTGGAGTCGTATGGCTATCACGTCCTCGAAGCTGCAAACGGCGCCGAAGCGCTCTGTTTCGCCGAGAGGCATTCAGGGGAAATCCATCTACTCTTGACTGACGTGATTCTGCCGGGAATGAACGGTAGAACTCTATCCGAACACCTGCGAGTGTTGCGCCCGAAGCTCAAGGTGATTTTCACGTCTGGATATCCGGCAGATGTGATCTCCCGACGTGGAGTACTGGAACAGGATGTAGCATATCTACCAAAACCGTTCAGCCCTGAGTCTTTGGCTGTCAAAGTTCGAGAAGTGCTCACAGGACGTTGTACTTCTCGGCAGAAGGGTGGCTTTCATAGGTGAAAGTCCAACCGACTAAGTCATCTTTACACCGACGGCATTGAGATCAGGAGTCGTCGCTGGAATGCCACAGCTTTCCCCTTGCCTCACTTTCTACCAGCAGATTCCGTCGCGACAAAACTAGACGGTCTACGCGCACGAGAAAAAGGGGGTTATCGAAAAGGCCCGTTCGCCCGCGTCCAAGAATACCCGGGGGACGCAATACATTTTTTCGCGGCGCTCGCCGGAATTGCTAACTAGAGCTAGTGCTCCGTTGATAACTTTGGCCTAAACTGCGCCTGTTAGCAGGCTACTCGCCACGGAGTACACTCGCAAACCTCGAAGCCCACGCCTCGGGGATCACTTCAAAACCGGCCATAGAGGATCACTTCAAAACCGGCCAACGGACCATCATCCTGGACGAACTTGTTTTACCTTACCGGCTGGCGGTCTGGCAAGTCCAGTTTGACCCAATCCGGCCCCTCATCGTCAGCCCTGAGACCCCGGCTGTCGGACCAGCCCGACGTTCTGCAGGACCATATTCCAGTCCTTTCCTTGCTGCGTCGGGAGGTGAGCTTTGAAAATCAAGTCACTTCTTCCCGTTCTGCGGGCGACGCTCGCCGCAGCCTCGCGAATCACCTCCACCAAGTGGCATCCCGCATCATCGGCGTCGAATGCGGCCAGGATTTCGGCTCCTGCCGTCAGCCTGGCGATGGTGGCTTGGACCAGTGCCGTTTGCCGCGAAGTTGGTCTGCCGCCCAGGCTGGCATAGCGGGTCTGGTCCTCCGCATCCGGAAACAGCGCGGCATAGGAGAGCGCGTCAACGGCACTCTCACTGAAGACCATGCGCCGGTCGGCCGGCTGGGTATGCGACAACCACAAACCCTTTTGGCCCCCAGCGGCAAAGCCGGTGAATCCACAATTCTTGATCTCGTATCCGCACAACCCCGCGGCATCGAAATGTGGAAATACCGTGTTGCCGCGGGAGTCGATCCGCATGCGGCCCGCAAACCGCGGCGATAACAACACTGCCGCAGGCACACAGCGCTCATGTTCCAGGTACGGAAACCGCTGTGCGTCTGCCATGCGCCGGTACGCGACTTCGACACGCATCCGATCCGGTCCGGCCGGCTCCAGTTTGGGAAACTGCGAGAAGATCGCAGGCCGGTCGATCCATGGCCGCAGGATCTGACGCACCGCACCGAGGCTCAGATTCTGGCGCCTTTGCAGAAGATCGACGACGGTGCCGTTGTCCCGATCATCTCTCACCGAAAAGAAGACATAATGGCCATTGCCATTGCGCTTGACGACGATCTTGTCGGCGCCGCGCCGCAGCACCGTGCTTCCGCGCCAGCTCTCGCGCCGGTCGATCTCATAGCCAAGGCTCACGGCAAATTCGCGTAAGTCGATCTCCCGTTTGAAAGCGTCGAGTTCGCTATCCTGATTCATCATCAGAAAACACCTTTTCCTTCCCTATTGCCCGTTTTTCTTCGTGGGTGATCACTGGCTTTCCGCCGCTGTAGTTGTCGCCAGCTTGGTGCGCCAACTCCGCGGGCCGCACTTGAGCACATGCCCGTGATGCAGCAGGCGGTCCAGCATGGCGGTGACCGCGGCCGCATCGCCCAGCAGTTTTCCCCAGTCTTCCACGGGTCTGTTCGATGTCAGCAGCGTGCTCGCCCGCTCGTAACGCCGCATGATGATTTCCAGCAGGTCCTCGGCGGCGGTATGCGGCAGTTTGCGCATGCCGAAATCGTCGATGATGAGCAGCGGCACGCTGGCCACCGATTCCATGAACTGCTTGCGCGTACCCTCAACTATCGCCTCCGCCAGATTGTCCAGCAGCACATGGGTTTCCCGGTACATCACGCGATAGTTCTGTTGGATAGCGGCTTGCCCGATGGCTTGGCCCAAGTGACTCTTTCCCGTCCCACCTGGGCCCAGGAAAAGTGCATCTTCCCGCTTGCCGATGAAAGCACAGGTGGCGAGGTCAAACACCAGACTGCGATTCATCTTCGGGTTGAAAGTGAAGTCGAAGTTGTCCAGAGTCTTGTGCGGATCGCGGAAGGCGGCCTGTTTGCGCCGGCGATCCAAGAGTCTCTCGCTGCGGCGGGTAAGCTCGTCACTCACCAGACACGAGATCAGATCGATCGGCGCCATGGCTTCGGCCTGTGCTTGGCGCAGTCTGGTTTCCAGCACGGCGGCTGTGCCGCCGAGCCGGAGTTGTCGTAAAGCCCGTTGTAATTCAATCAGGTTCATGGTTGGTTCTCCTGGGTTTTGCTTTGGATGAAATCGCGGTATTCGGTGAGTTCGCGGATGAGCGGATCCACTTGGCGCAGGCTCAGCGGCAGTTGCGGACCCCGTTCCAGATAGCGGCGCACAAAACGGTAGTAGTTGGAAGCGCCGGCCTCCAGGGCCACGGCGCAGGCATCTTCCACCATCGCCGAGCCATGCTTCTTGGCCATCGCCACCATACCCTGAATGCGGCGCACGGCGACTTGTCCTTCTTCCTCGTACATCTTGCGGCACACAACGCCAATCTGCTGACCGGCGCGGCCGGCGCGCAGCAGTAGCTGTTGCGTCCCCGGCGGTGTGTGTTTGGGGCGGTCCTCGTCCTTGATCCGATGCTTGCCCCGCAGCTGCGGCAGGTGTTCCCGCAACAGCTCCCCGGTCTGCGGGTGCAGCAGCCGGACGTAGTGGTGATCCCATTGCACCGGAACCTCCTGTCCGATCCACCCTGGCGGCGCGCTGTAGTAGGCCGCATCCACTTCCACGCAGCCATCCAGATTGACCTTGCGCTTGCCATATTGGTAGTAGCGGAAAGGTTCGAGCGGCAAGGGAAGCAAGAGGGGTTTTTCTTCGCCGAACATGGCCGCCACTTGCCGTTTGGTAGTGCCGTGAATGCGGGTGTCGGCCCAGCGTTCCTCCCAGTGATCCAGGTAGGCCTGAGCTTCGTCCAGGCTTTCGAAGCGCTGTCCCTTGAGGGGCGTTTTCTTCGCATGGCCGACACCTGACTCGACCTTCCCCTTGCGATCCGGATCGCGCACGCGGCAGGCCAGAGCTACCGAGCCGTAGTGGGACAGCACGTCGCGGTACAGGGGATTGAGCGTGGGATCGTAGATGTCGGGGGTCAGGACGCCCTCTTTGAGGTTATCCAGTACCACCACCTTGGTGACGCCCCCCAATCGGCGAAAAGCTTTTTCGTGCAACTCCGCCCAGATCTGGGAACTGGAACCGAATACCAGCAGCCGCACCGCTTTGCGGCTGTAACCCAGCGTCAGTACAAACAGGCGGGTACGGCGATATTTGCCGCTGCCGGAGTCGCGCACCATGGGGCCCGATCCGTAATCCACCTGGCATTCTTCCCCGGGTGCAGTTTCGATCACTGCGCAGGCTTCCGGCGACGACTTGCCACGGAGACCAACGATGAACCGCTTGACACTTTGATAGCCACCGGCGAAGCCGCTACGATCCACCAGGTCCTGCCAGATGCCTTTGGCGTTGCGGCCCTTCAAGAGTTCCAATTCGATGCTTTCCCGGTATGGCTCGCAGGCACTACGGCCGGCGGATACGTTGGCTGTGGCCGCCGGCTGGGACGCCAATACAGCGTTAGAATCGGGGGTCAGTTCGGCGCGATTGGCCGGTTTTGCCGGCTGGGGGTCGGGGATCACTTCGTTGGCCGGTTTTGCCGGCGCACTCCGTCCCCAACCACCAGATGGACGCAGACCTATGCCTGCCGCTCGTAGATAATCAGCGGCGGTTTCTCGACGGACACCGGTGGTCTTCTGAATCTTGCGCAGGGACCAACCGAGCCGCCCTAATGCTATGACTTGCTGCTTCTTTTCCTCGTTCAAGACATTGCTCACATCGACCGAGGGTAGCCGCCCTCGCGTCAAAATCAACGTCCTGAATGATGGTTATCGTTGGCCGGTTTTGAAGTGATCCTCTATGGCCGGTTTTGGGTGATCCCCGAGGCCCACGCGAAGGTGCCCCCGTGGCCGTCCACTTTCTGCTGTCGTGAGACCCTTTGTTGGGACTATTCCACTTACTATGAAGAAGAAATTGTTGCGGTCCCTTGATGCCTCTTTTCCCGCCGTAATGCAAAAAAATAATCCGCAGAACGTCAGCGGTCGTCAAACCCGTCGGCGCAGGTGGATGCGTGTATCCCAACAGACAGCGGACGTCCCGAAAGGAGTAGGAACGGAGCGCCCAATAGCCGTCCGGTTTCTGAATCCAGTCCCTGTAGTCACAGAACGGCCGCGCTGATTTTCGACTTCTACGAAGCGTCCGGATTCAGGACCGGGAGGTCCATCGAAAACAATGTCGACAAACATGATTACATTATGCCGCGGTAGCTCAGGGGCGGGAACGTAGGCCGATTCGCCTCAACTGGCGCATTGCATCTGGTTAGCATTGTGATATCGGTGGTAATCCAGCCCCTGCAGTGGGAATGTCGCTTCGCTTACCGCTGAATACTATTCCGAATCGCACTTATCCACTCGGATAATAGCGGGATGTGAACTCTGCGTCGAGCCGGCTGCGATTCGGCGGCATCTTGTAGCAGGGAAACAATCTGAGCCGCAGGCACACGCCTCACAACCGCGTCCACCGACGCGTAACGTACCACGCGGCCAGGGTCAGTAATGAAGACCGATGGCTTGGCGATGCCGCCTTTCTCGCCTGAATTGTAGATGTCCCAGTCCCTAACGACGCGACGTTCCGTATCGCACAAAATCGGAAAAGGCAAAGAGAGGTGGCTCCGCAGGGCCTCCGACTTGTCGGGCGCGTCCACCGAGACAGCTACTACGCTCGCGCCCGCCGATCGGATTTCCGGGTAGTGCTCTCGGTAGTCCGCCAACTGGCGAAGGCAGAAAGGTCACCAATTACCGCGATAGAAGAGCAGGACGAGGCGGCCGTGCGAGGTCAACTCCGATAGCCGCTGCGGCACTCCTGTCGAGTTTTCAGAGACCGAGCCCACGATGGCTACTCGGAAACAGGGCGTTAAGACGGTCGGGTCGAGGACTGGCGCGGTGTTCCGAAGGTCTGGCCTAGCTTGTTGCTCCCCGTTTCCGTTGGGAGTGCCTCAATAGCCGAACCGTGAATCCGTTTCCAGCCCCCGCCACATCGCACCCAGCGTGCGGATTTCCCGCACTGGGCGCACCTGTTTGCTTGGTGCCAAGAGTTATGGGGCCTATCGTGCCGGGGCGACTTTCGCACCTGACCATCGACGCAACTGGTATTCGTTAAACAAACCCAGCCGGTCGTACAGCCATTCGCTACTCCACCGCTTCCAGCCGAAGCCCTTGCGTCCCCGGGCACGCATCAGATGCTGCCTAACCTTCTTCTCTACCCAGCGTTTAACCATCGAAAAACAGGAACTCGAATGTCCGACCCGAAAGTAGTTCACCCAACCACGCAGAATCGGATTGATTTTCGCAATCACAGTCTCCACTGGCCAGCTGACGTGTTTTCGGAAGATCTCCCTGAGCTTTTCAAACAGCGCTGTCCGCTTCTTCAGCTTGGGCGCGTAGTACGGTCGCCACTTCCGCCGAAGGCTCAGTATGCGCCGGTACTCAAAACCCAGGAAGCTAAAGCTCTCTCCCTTTTTCAGATCTACCATCCGACTCTTGTCCTCGTTGATCGCAACGCCTAGCTTCACGAACTCCTCGCGCAGTCGCCTGTTTACCGCCTTCACCAGCCAGTCACTCCGCCGTTCGGCGTCGGTCAAGATCACCATGTCATCCGCAAAACGTGCATATTGGATGTTGGTGTATTTGCCTCTCCGCGTGATGTCTATCGCTTTCTCCAGCATCCGGTCTACCTCATTCAGATAGAGGTTGCTGAGCAACGGCGAAATCACCCCGCCTTGGGGAACGCCTTTCTTCCCGGTCGCTTGCAGAATCATCTTGAGCAAATGCATGACTGCATCATCTCGGACCCGTCGCGCCACTTTCTCTAACAGCAGAGAGTGCTGCACGTTATCGAAATAGGCGGTGAGATCCAAATCAATGATGCGCGTCTTCTCCTCGACAATCCCTTGGGCCACCCGGGCTACGGCTTCATGTGCTGTCCGTTTCGGTCGATATCCATACGACCCCGGTTGGAAATCCGCTTCGAAGATCGGCTCCAGGATGAGCTTTAACGCCCCCTGGACCACTCGATCACGGATGGCAGGAATCGACAGGACGCGGACCTTTTTGCCCCCATCCTTTGGTATCTCCTTCTTCCGTGCCCGCATGGGCCGATACGTGTTGGTAACTAATTCCTCCCGAATCTGCCCGAGAAAACTCTCCGCGCCGCTTTCCTCGATGGCTTCGAACGTGACCCCATCAATACCTGGTGCCCCGCCATTACTTCTCGCCATCCGGTAGGCTTCCCGCAAAGTCTCCATCTTGCAGACGTGAACGTATAGTCCCCAGAAACGCCAAGACGGTTCTGCCTTCGCCTTGACATATAGACTCCTTCTCAGGTCCTGCAAACTGATGGGCGCTTTTATCATTTCACCCTTGCCTCCCGTTTTGTTAGAGCCATTACAAACAGCAGGGCCTCTTCGCTCCACGGACGTTACTCCGCTTCCTCGCTACTACAGACCCAGCCGAATCCCTCTCGCCGTCCACCGACTTCCCGGTGCTACCGGTTATACGGCTTCCCTGCTCCGCCGATTTCTCGGCGGGACGAGGAGGGTTTCTCCAGTTGCTTAGCATGACCTTGTCACCGTGCTGTCCCTACCAACCCCGCCGAAGTGTTTCGCCGCGTCAGTCCTTGCGACGATCCATGCTGCCTTCGCCCGATAACTGAGGGCTCGGCCTTCGGGTTCACTACTTTCGAGGCCATATGGGTTCACTTGCGTTACGGCCCGGTGATTCGCTCACCATCCTTTTTAGATGGCTTTGTCAATAGGCTTCAGGATTTTCAGTCTCCTTCCTTCCTGCTATTCAAGCTACGGGGCTTTGAACTTTTACCCCGGTGGGACTTTCACCCACTGTTCATGCCAGCCTTCGCTGGACGCACAAATATCGGTGAGTATTCCTGCCCTCGTGTCGAGTAGGTCATCGGGGGCGATGCCTGTCATGCCGCCAAGTGTAGTGGCGTAGTCCTGCCGGAACTGCAACATCAATTCTTCGCCACTTGCGGCTGATGTCGCCGTCCCACCCCAAATGTGGGAACGGTGTGCTGAGTATGTGAATCGGATCGCCAATCGCGAGCAGGCTGAACGCTTCGATCGCATCTTGATTCCGCAGTCGAACACATCCGTGGGATGCCTGCGTGCCGATGGTCTCGGTTTGCTTCGTGCCATGGATGCCCAACTCGACGCGCCCCTCTTTGTTGCCGGTATGGAGGAATCCCAGCCAACGAGCAGACACACCTGGCGCGCCAGTGGGACTATCATCCATATCAATCACCCTGAACTCACCCGCTGGCGTGGGATAGTCCACCCTGCCGATCGCAATTGGATATGACGCGAGTACGTTATCTCCTTCCTCGATAATCATGATGCGGTCGGCCAGGCTTACAAAAACTTCTCTGCCGGTTTGGCCTCTCGATACGCTTGTGCCCGCCCGCTCGGCCGCAGAGTTGACATCGATGCTGGAGACTGTTGCAATCGTCGGTGCTCCCCAGGCTATCTGTTGTCTATCCTCTCCTGGTGGCGGGCGTGGCGATATGGCATACGACCGGCTATTGCTGCAACCGCCGCAACCCGTGCCTGCATTCCCCGACATGGCCTCGACCGCGGCTCCGGCCGCCGCACTTTTGGCCGTACTATTGGTGTTCTGTTGCTGAACTTGCGCCAGTTGCAGTGCCTGCCTCGACGGCTGTAGCTCTGCCATGGTCGCAGGCTGTGTTTGCGCGGATGCGTGCGGCATCATCGCAGCCGTCACGATCGGCGTTAGCAAGAACAATATGGATCTCGCCCAGTGTCCCATCTGGCCTCCTCAGGTGCATCGTGCGATACGCGCTCGGCTGGCGTCCGGGTGACATCAAGTCTAATGTCCCTACTGATTGTGATGCTTCGCCCACCACGTAGATGCTTTTTGGTACGATTCGACAGCCTATTGGTGGCCGGGGATGCAGCTCAGCTGGTCGCCGGCGGGGTCCAAAGGAACGATGTGCAGACAGTTCGGAATCTAGCGTATCCAGGCGAGGCTGCTGTTCTTCGTGGAAGAGGCGCGATAGCTCGTCGTTAACCAGCTTGATCGTTGAGCGGGTTCGCAGATCACCCCCATTTAGCCCTAGGCCGATCCAGGTTTCGCGACGCGGGGCATACGCCTGGCCATCAGCGAGCAGTATCCGCCCTTATCGGTAGCTGTCCCGCCAGTGGCTCGTTATCGGTCACATCGGAGCAGGTTTGGGCTCGATGAAAGGATCGATTTCCTATTGCATGGGCACGCCGAAGCCCATCCGGGAGCGCGGCGAGTTCTTGGTTGTGGCCGCGGAGGATCGCCAGAACGCCGGGCACGTCATAGCGGGTTCGCGCTCGGGCGGCGAGGAGGGCCTCGATGCAGGTGCTCAAGCGTTTCGGGTCGCGGACGTAGGGGTGGATCACTTAGTCGAGCGCCGTGCCGGATTCTTTGGGGTTGGCACGATTGGGTTCAGCGTCGTGATCGAGCAGCCGCTGAATGGCAACGGGGTCGAGGTCTCTGGCGGAGACATTCTCTTCCCAGCCAGTTGCATTCCCCATTGGAGGATCAGCCTCTGGGTAGTGGTCAGTTTCGCGAATGCCGCGAATCTCTAAGCGCTCTGTTGCTGCGTAAACCGAAGGGTGTTCCCGTCGGGATCTTTCACGTAGAACTCGCGCGTCCCCCAGCTCTGATCAATTGGCCCTTCGTGGACTTCCTTAGGGGCGTCCGGGTTGCCTGGCGTCCTCAGCCCTCGCGTTCTGAACTTGCGAAACAAGGCTTCGATGTCGTCCGCCTGCACCACTATCGCCTGACCGAACGTGCCGTCTCCGCGATGGCTCGAGAGAATGAGCGAGACCATCTCGCCTCATCATGCTAAAGGAGGGATCACTCTGGTCGTCATCGCCGTCGACCCACTCGAAGTCAAGGATTCTCGTGTAGAGGCAATCGACGTCTTCATGCGTGTGCAGCGGACTGTTGGGATGATTGCCATCCAGGCTCCTAACTAACTGACGGGTGGCCTAAAAACGTCCACGTGCCCGACGATTCTTCGATTAGTCTCGCATGAACCAGAACGGGCCACAACTCAGCGGATTTCAAGCTGACCCACCACCAGCCTCTGCGTGCTCAAAGGCAACGTGCAGGCTAGGATAAGGATCAGTCGTTAAAAACCGGCCAATGTTCTGAGTGGGGGTGGCGGCCAACAACACAGAGCAGTATCCTTGTTTTCGTTCGAAATTGATTTAGCCGGAGGGTGAAGGCCCGGCCAGCAGATCGAAAACTTTGGCAGAGAACGGTCACCGGCGGGCCTTCACGCCAGCCGTGATTCTCTTTATCGCACTGCCAGAGACGAAAGACAACATCGACCCGGGGTGATCCCGCTGGACCTGCTGCCGCGGCGATGTCCGATTTGCGGGAACCACACGATCATTGGCCATGGACGACGGCTCCGTCCGGCCCATGATGGCCAGCAAGAATGCATTTGGGTGCGGCGGGGATTCTGCCAGCCGTGCGGAAAAACCTTCACGATCCTGCCCGATTGGCTGGTGCCCTCCGGGCACTATACCCTCCATTGCCGACAACAGGCCTGTGAACGGATCGCCGCCGGCGAGTCGGCTGAACAAGCCGCACCTCACTGCAAAGATCCAGCCCGTTTGCCGGATCCCTCTAGCGTGGGCCGATGGGCACAACGTCGCTTGCTCAGCGTGTGGTGCTGGCTGACCGCCGGAGTCATCGGGGCGCCCTTTTTGCGGGCACCCACCATCCTTGCCTGGGATCTCAGCGCGGTCTGCCGTATTCTGCCAATCGAGGCAAGCAGTCCATGAATCGCAATCGCGCTCGACGAACTGAAACAGCAGATTCCGTTGCTGGAGTATCTGCAGGCACATGATTGGCAGCGGGCGAGACCTATCGGCTTCGGCCGCCTTCTGGGACTGTGTCCGCTGCACGCCGACCACAAACCCAGCTTTCTCGTGGACCCCCACAAAAACCTGTTCTACTGCTACGGTTGTCGTCGCGGCGGCGACGTGATTCGTTTCGCCGAACTCTATCACCAGGTGAAGTTCCCGCAGGCCGTGGCGTTGCTGCACCAATGGCGTGGGTTGCCGACCGCTCTTGCACGAAGCTGCGGGCTTCTATCGGATGCAGTTACACCGCCATGCGAGGCGGTGGCTTATCTTGTACCAACGTGGTGTCCGCGCGCCGGAACTGATCGAGCACATGCGAATCGGCTACGCGCCTGGCGGTTGCTTGCGGGCTTGGTTGATGCAGTTGGGCTACTCGCTCCAGACGTTGCGTGAAGCCGGCTTGGTAACCGCCTCCGGATACGACGCCTATACGCATCGTGTCGTATTCCCACTCGATGGCAACCTGTATGGCCGCAGCCTGTCGGCCGCGGCACCGCCGCATCGTTTCTTGCCGGGCGCGAAGGGTGGCTTGTACTCGTGGGAGCAAGTCCGACAATGTCCAGAGGTGATCTGGTCGAGGGTCTATTCGACTATGCCGTCCTGTGGCAGGCCGGTTTTCATAACGTCACCTGCTCGCTGGGGACTGGCCTGAATGCCACTCAGTTTCATCAATTGTGCGACGGTGCCTCACGTGCCGTCTATTTGGCCTTTGACGCCGATCACAACGGCAGCGGGCAAAGGGCCGCCCGTCAACTCGCCCAGCGTTTGTGGGCGCACCGGGTCGAAGCCTTCCTGGTTGACTGCCCGATGGTCACGACCCCAACAGCTTCTTCGTCCACGGCGGCGGCGATGCGCCGCAGTTTCAGGCACTGCTCGATAGGGCACGCTCATGACTTACCAGTTGATCTACCGGGTCGATCTCGGCAACGCACAGAGCCCGTTTCGGGTGGTCGCTCAGCCCACCGGCCGCGAGGTTGGTTGGATCAATCGCTTTCTGGATCAGTGCTGCGTCCGCGGCCTAGCTTGGCACACCCTGCGTGGTTATGCTTTCGCCCTGATGCAGTTCGTGCGTTGGTGGGCCGATCGCCATTCCACTGATGAAGTAACCGAGCAGGCGCTCACCGCTTCCTCCCTATTGGACTACATGCGTGATCAGGCCAGCCAACAACCCCGTCCGGCTGCCAACACCATCAACACCCGCGTCTGGGTTGCCGAACGTGCTTTGCGCTGCCAGTTCCCCGACGTCGTGCCGCCAACGGCGCCGGGCTTTCAGCAGTTCTATTGGCGGCAATCCAAGCTCGGCTATGGCCGCTCGCGTCCGGCGCTGACGCGGTTGCGCGTGAAAGTTCCCAAGCGAGTGGTGACGCCCTTGTCCGTGGACGAAGTATCTCGATTCTGGAGCAGCTTCCGCACCTGCCGCGACCTGGCTATCGTCGGCTTGATGTTATTGCAAGGCCTGCGCTCGTGCGAAGTGCTGGCACTCGACCAGGAAGATCTCATCCTGTCGGAAGCGCAGATCCGCGTGCGCGGCAAAGGGAACAAGGTCCGCCTCCTGCCACTGGCTCCCGAAGCGGTCCAGTTACTCGATCATTACCTGCGTCTGGAACGTCCGCCCCACTGCGGCGCGGCGCTATTCGTTTGCCTGAAAGGCCGCGCCCGCGGAACACGCATGACCGCCGCGGGTCTCCGTTCCCTGTTCCGTCATCATCGTCAGACGACCGGCGTCGCCAAAGCCAATCCCCATCGATTCCGGCATACATTCGCCACGGACATGATCCGCGCCGGCATCAGCTTGCCCGCACTCATGCATCTGATGGGACACGCGCAGATCCAGACCACCATGGTCTACGTCCGCATCACTCCGCAAGATGTCTACCAGCAATACGTCCGCGCCGTGGCTCAACTGGTGCGCCCTGCTCCACCGTCCCAGCCATGAAGCGCACGCTCCGCCTCCCACTCGTAGCATCCCTTGGCCGAAGTGTTCTTCGCCGCCATTCGGTCGGTGACCACTTCGATGAGCGACTCCACCAAAGGCCGCTATCGGACCACGGCGGAATACTTTCTCCGCTATTTGGGTGAGCATCATCCCGGCGTCCGGGCCCTCGACCAACTGCGGCGGGAGCCGCACATTCTGGGCTGGCTGACTTGGCTCTCCTCGCAGCAACCCCCACTGGTCAAAAGCACTCGCTCCCTGCACGTCATCTCCATGCGCCGTCTCATGGAGGAGTTGGCGTGGCTCCACGAACTACCCGCCCTGGTTCGTCTTTTCCATCCCGATGACGTGCCTCAGCCCGACGACCGCTTCCCGCGCCCGTTGACTCCTGAACAGGATCGCCTCATCCAGCAAGAACTCCTGCGCCGCAACGATACGCGAGCAACGCCCTCCTGCTCATCCGCCATACCGGTATTCGCATCGGCGAGTGTGTCGATCTCTCCTTCGATTGCCTGCGCCAGTCGCGCCCGGACAATGGGCGCTCCATGTGCCGCTCGGCAAGTTAAACACCGAGCGTCTCGTGCCGATCGACGATTCCGTCTGCCAACTTGTCCACCGCTTGCGCTTCTTCCGATTTCTAAGCGCCGTTCCCCACGATGGGTTGCTCCTGGCTCGCCGTCATAATCGCAGCGCGCTGTTGCGCGAACTCCGCACCGAACTGACCAAAGTGCGAACCACCCTTGGCATTGCCAGGACCATCGTCCCCCACATGTTCCGCCACACTTTCGCCACCGAGATGCTTCGGTCGGGCGTCAGTTTCCCGGCACTCATGAAACTGCTTGGCCATTCGTCGCCGGAAATGACCATGCTCTACGCCGAGTTCACACAGACCGACCTACAACGTGAGTTTCGCGCCGCTCGCTCCCAGCCCCGGCATCTCCTGCCACCTCCCAGAACTGCTACCACCACCTCGATCGGGCTAACCGCCGATCTCACCAGCACCCTTCATGCACTCCAAGTCACTCAGCACGTCCTGGAAATGTTTCGGCGCGCGCTGCTCCGACACCAGACGGCAATTCGTTGCTCGTACTCGATCGCGTGGCCAACCGCCTCACAAAATCGCTGCCGAACTCCGCAAACTCGGTCCCGAATAGGAGCGGGCAGAAATTGGCCGGATAAGTCGCGCAGCGTTTACTGGTGCCTTTCAACCGGCGCTGGACGTTCGGGGTAGAAAAACGGCGATCCTCGGAAACTGACAACCCATGGGAGCTCGAAGCCGTGAATCAAAGAATGCGGCCGGGAAGAACGGGCCTCGCAGCCGAACGCAGCACCCCTCAACATTTGTGCGTTATGGACAAATATCGGCAACTATTCCCCACCGTTCGTTTTGGCGCGGGAGCCGATTTCGCGTTCGCCCGGCTCGCCCTGTGTACGAGTGGCGGACCCGCTCGGAGGTGCGGGCCGCATGTCAGCGGACGCCGCTTACGCAGGTTCGGCACACCGACTCCAGCTTGTCACGTACGCATTGCTTACGGGCGTCTTCCGCTAGTTTTCTGATCTCCGCATACATTTTGCCGTGAGGCCGTTCCACGGACCTGCGAGGGCAAAAGTAAGGAGAAAAGATGGCGTTCAGAAATTAGATGAAACGCGGTCCATCGCTCCGTGAGGGCGCCTCATGGCAGCCCGCCCTTTCCTCCAGCGCGTTGCCGCAAGCCGCGGAATCGAATTGGGAGAGTCGCTAACACGGCGGCCAGCACCAGCCCGAATGACGACGGCTCAGGCGCTGTAAGTCCAGCCACGTTGCTCGTTGCTATTATAATGTCCGTCTCGAGGTTACCTCCGTCCATGTCGATGGCAACGTTAACGGATGTGGTGGCAGACGCCACTTGGTTGAGGAACAGTTGTGGGTTACTAACCAGAGTCGGGTACTGAAAAGGCGTGGCTGATTGGAACTGAAAACCCAACCCCATCCCGGTAGTTGAATTGTACAGGTTTGTTAATACCAGGCTGCCAGTTCCAAATTTCTCCGTCGTAATCTGCTCCTGACCGCCGGCTGTGGTTGATTGAGTGAAGGTGCTTCCACTCACAGTTATACTCTCGGCGAGTGCGCCGTCATTAGTTGTTGCGTAGAGTGATTCCGCAATGAGCGGAAATGTCTGGTATAGCCCGTCCGCCGCCAGTAGGGGACTATTTAAAAAGTATGTGATCGTCGCGGTTTGTCCCACCAGGCTTTCCCCTTTCGCCCCGAAAATACCCGCGTTATCTATACCGCTGCTGATCGTTCCGCTAAAGGTCTCCGCGATAGTACTTGCGTTTAACCTGGTGGCGGACGAGAGTAGCGGTACGAACAACAAAGCGACAATCCTTACTATCTTCATACTTGCTCTATCGGCCTGCATATCATGTCCCGGATCGCAACCCATCATTAAGAGCTTACGCCGAATGCTTCTCCGGCTCAGGAGTTTTTCTAAGAGCCCGTTTGGGAATGGTGCGATCACGCTTATCCAATCGCTCCAGACGTAGGTTTCTCTACACCGACGCGGAGTGGCAAGCAAACTTTCCCTGTACCGGTAGTACTAGCAGTCGACGCTGACCGCGCGTGGAAAACAAAGTCCATAGATGACACGGAGCGGGCAATCCGGAAGTGACCCGGTCGCTCTGCGGCTGATCCCATCGGAACAAGCAGAGAGGTGGTCGTGACGTTTGTTCTTTGGCGAACTCACATTGGTGGCCAGGCGCTTTCCCCCGTCCTTCAGTTAGCGGACGGCCGCTCCACGTGGTCGATGACCAGAAACCGGACGGGCGCTTCGGCGGACTCCAGCTTCAGGCCGACCTGTTCTTGGACCGCGGAGAAAATATCAGGTCCCAAGCGCGCTAGAGCGCCCGTTCCGGCCCGTGCACGGCCCCATCGGCTTGAACTTTGGAACGGGAACATCCAGTGTGGTGAAGGCGCCTCCGCGCCAGCGCAGAGTCAGGTGCGCGCGGCCTTCAGACCGCTTGAGATTCAAACTCACTTCTTCCAATAAAGTGCGCAGTAGCTCCTTGCGGTCGCGCTCGGTGGTCGTCGTTGCAGTCCACACCTGACGAATATCGGAGCCGAGTCTCTGAATGGCCTGGAGCTGTGAGGGACTAATTGTACTGAGGCGCTGCTGCTCCCGTCGCCGCAACTTCATCTCCGCGGCAGCAAGGTCGCGCAAACGGTTCTCCCATTCGGTTTCCAGACCGCGAGCCTCCAGACGGTTTTCTGGCTCGACGGTCCGATAGCGGCGTTCGGCCCGCTCCGCCTAGCGGGCGCGCTCCACTTCCAAACACCATTGGGACAAAGCGGTATCATGGTTCGCTTGCAGCTTTTCGAGCGACAGGCGTGTGCCTTCGATCGCTGCTGGTGTGATGGCCTGGAGAAAATCATCAGCCACCGCCTGTTTGATCACTGTCCCGCCAACGTTGACACAGTACACGCCGCGGCCAATGACCAGATCCTTGCCACGGCAGTGATAGCCCGGCGTTGAGTTTCGGCCGCGGTAGTGAACATGCAGGCGGCGGCCGCAGTGTCCGCAAGTGACGATGCCCTGCAAGAGCGCCGCCCCCCTCTCACTACCCCTCCCGCCTGGCGCGGATTGGGCTTCGTATTGGAGCCGAGCCGTGTCTGATTGGCTTCAAAGGTGACCCAATCGATGAAGCCGGGATGATGGTCCCGGATGAGAACAGCCCACTGCTCCATGGGCAGCAGACTCACCCCACAGATCGGTCCGGCGGTTCGTGCGTCTCTGCTTGATTTTCGTCATTGGAACAGCCAGTCAGGATTCGGTATCTGCTGCGCCAACTCTTGCCGAATCCCTTCGGCCACTCGTACCGCGGTGGCTTCGTCGGCCGCCGATGTGAAGGGGATCTCCATCACCAGAATGCCGATGGCGTGTCCCGAGGCGTCGTGCAGCGGCAATTTCATGTTGAAGAAAGCGCCGTCGTCTCTTTTGGCGCAGTAGGTTTTGCCGTCCTTTATTGCATCCAGATCTCCGGCCGAGGATGGCACGCCGATGCGCGAAGTGTTGCCGTTGGCCACGATCACGCTGTACTTCCCGCCCGGCGGGACCGCGTGTAGTCCCATCTTCCGCAAATCGGGGTGAGCCGAGAGCGTTGCCATGTCGAGTTCCAGGGCTCGCGGCGCGTGCACCGGGATCGGTACGGACACCTCCACCGGCTTCTGGATCGGCACATGAAGCGGCTGTAGAATCTGGATCCACGCCTTGCCGCTGCCCGTCTGCGGAACTGCCGCGAAGTAACGATTGATCTCGGGGATCAAAAGGCATGTCTTGGCTTGATCTCCCGCGGCCACACTACCGATGGCACGAAAATGGTCCGCGTCGATTTCCTGCAGGACATCGATTCTGCCACCGCCGATCGCGTAAATCCGCTTGCTGCCGGCATCGTACGCAATATCGTCGACACCTTTCGCGATGGGCAGGGCCTGCAATTCCGACCCGGTATTGGTATCGAAGATCGTGACCTGACCGTTGCGGCAGCCGACGAACAGGCGCTGATGCGCCTCATCGAGCGCCATGGCGACGTTGTCGCTGCACAGCTTCACCGGCCACGACGCCACAATCAAATTCTTCCAGCGGTCTATCACGGTTATCTGATTGCGCGCCCGATTGTTGACGTAGAGTCGGGGCCGGAAGGCGTCCAGCGCCATCGCCTCCAAGGTTTCGCCCTCGATCCGAATATCCGCCAACTTCTTGACCGCCGTGGTGTCGATCACGCTGAGCATGGAGTATGGCTGACCGGCGTCTTTTCCTCCACTCACTACGTAAAGCCGGTGGCTGCTTGCGTCGTAGCCGATGGAATCGGCATCCTTCGCCAGGAGGATTGCGCCTGCCGGTTGGTAGGTTTTGCCATCGAAGATCTTGAGCGCGCCGGTTTCTCCATCGGTGACGAAGATGCATCGAGATCTTCGCGGTAGAGAACCGCGTGCGGTTTCCCGAGTCCCGGAATCTCGGCTATCGGTTTACCGTTCACCAGATCCAGCACCAGTAAGGCGTGATCATCCTCGGGCGTTGCAAACAGGCGATTGTGCTTCAAATCGACTCCGAAATGGTCGAATCGTCCCTTGACTCTGGCGGGGAGCGTGATGGTGTCGAGCGGCTTCAGCGGCGCGTCGGTCTCCTCGAACAGTTGCGCCTGGCTGCCGATTTTGGCTTGCATGTGATCGCGTACGGCGGCTGCTTTGGCGAGCGCTTCGTCTGCGTCTTTGGCGAAGGCGAAGGGAATTTCCATCACAGTCATACCGAAGGAGTGTCCTGCGGAGTCGGCAATGGGCAGGCAGAGATCGAAGAATTTGCCCGCCTCGTCACGCTTGACGGTCGCTTTCCCGGTCTGGAGCACGGTAAGGTCTGCCGCGCTGGACTTCTTGCCGATTTTGCTGATGATGGCATTGGCGATGATGGCGTAGTCATGCTGGCCGGGAGGAATCGCGTGAAGCCCGAGCTTTTGTAATTCCGGGTGCGCCTTCTTGGTGGCGACCACCAGGTCTTGCGCGATAGGAGCATCTACTGGAATGTAGATGGTCTGCGCTGCGAGTGTGGCGGCACCGGCCGCGAGGAAGATTGAGAGTTTTCGCATAAGGAATCTCACCGTTTACCGCTCTTCATTCTTCAAACCGAAGGCGTAGAGGAATCCGTCGAATGTGGAAACAAACACGCGGCCGTTGGAAACTGCGATCCCTCCGAAATGTGTGAACGACGCGATTGTATCCCCGCTGGAAAACAATTCCTTGCCGGTCTCGGAGTGGAACGCGTAGAGCACAGCGTGGGTCGAACCCTTCAGCCGCTCCTTGGTATTCATGCCGTTTCCAACCGCATCTGCCTGATGGACATCCTCGCCGCTGGAAAGCGCGAATATCACGCCGTTGGCGATGATTGGAGGTTCGGGCACGTTGAGGTTACGCGAGATCCAGGCGGGCGATAGCAGAGGTGAACCGTCCTTCATCTCCACTCGGAACGCCATGATGCTTCCCTCAGGGGCGTCACCATTCGCGGTGGGAAAAGGCCGGGCGGCTGGATGCGGCGGACCCCACGCAGGCGCGAACAGCCAGCGGACTGCCTGCGCATCCTCCCAGGTGGCAAATGAGCCCCAGAACCCGTGCGCGGCATACGCGACATCTTCGTTCGTAACCAGCTCGCTGCGGAAAAGCGGCGTCCGATGATCCTCGCCTCCGGGCGACTCCGCATCCAGCAGGAAGAGCCGTCCCTCCTTGCCCGAGCCCACGACGTACTCCTTGCCGCCAAACCTGAACACCACCGGGCTGATGCTTCCCATGTCCAGATCCTTGCGCGTGAGCCATTCCCGATTGGCGGGAGTATAGTAGCCGGTCAGTTTAAGGTCGGCGGAGAGCGCGAAGATCGTGTCCGCGAACTGGCTGTTCTCGGGATGATACGGCCCGTCCCCGGTTTCACCGAATACGGCGCCCGATTGCGAAATCGCCACTCCCGCGCGGCCCCATATGCCGGCGGGTCCGGATTGAAACGAGCGTATCGGGTGCTCCGGCGAGTTCAGGTCCATCGAATAGACGCCCGAGGGCGTCCCGTTGCATCGCTGCCCGACAGATGTATATAACATCCCGCCGACGATATTCAGGCTCCAATTCTTGGAGAAGGCCGGGACAAACGGCAGCGGCGGAACGCGGTCTTCGCCATCCACCATGCTTAAAGCGTGAAGCCTTCCATCGCTGGATATGGCGTACACGGTCTTCGGCCGCCCGGTCGGCGATACCGCGGGTGTGGCATTGAGCGCGAAGGGACAGAGCCCATTCGGCTTTCGAACCGGCTCCGCAGCGACTGTGAAAGACTTGCGCCAAACGAGTTTTCCGGTATCGGCGTCGATTGCGAATACTGCGTCTGAACTGCCCCCGACGACAACGTACTCCTTGATGCCGCGGATGGTCTTGACTTGGTCTACGACGATCGGCGCCGTAAGCGATGTCAGCTCTTTCGGAGCATTTTCCAGCCGGATCTTCCACTTCAATTCCAGGGCGCCCACATTGCCTCGACTGAGCAAAGTTTCCTGCGCTGCCCAGCCGGTGCGCTGCGGGTCGGCGCCGAACATCGGCCAGTCTCCACGGGCGCCGGGGGCCAGGACCAGGAAGACCGCCAGTGCCGCGCCGAGGTGTTTCATCGGGCCTCCGAATCTGCCATCTCGACGGGCGGAATCTGCGTCACGCTGCCAGTGGCCGCCCATTCGACGCCTCGGGTAAAGGTGGTGCGAAAACCTAAACTTTCGGTGGCCTTGGCGCTATGACCGATCATGGTGGCGAATACGCGGCCCTTTCCGACTTGGACGGTCCAAAGCAACGGCTCGTTTGCGCCCGGCCCGGAAAGGGGAGTTTTGAATTTGCCGTTGTAGAGGGTGTGATCGTCCCAACCCGTCGCCAGCACGTGATAGCTACCGGCGGGCTGCATCTGCATGCTCGCGTAGAGCTCGTCTTGTGGCTGTGGGAAGCTCGCTTTGAGGCCGCGAGTGATCGGGTGATCGCGATCGGTGAGACTTACGGTGAAGTCGTGAATGGGCGAGTGCTGAGCGCTGCCGTAATAGTTACCGCCGCACATGCGCGAGAATTCGGGCCAGTCTTTGAAGGCTGTCGAGGAATGGTGATACACCAGCAGCCCCTTGCCGTTACGCACGAAATCCAGTAGCACGGCACGGGCACGGTCCGTCCAATGGTCCTCTGGGGCCTTGTCCGAATAGACCAGTACCGCGACGTCATAGCGGTTGAGGGACTCCGGTCCCGCGTCACGGAACTCCTCGGCAATGCGCGTTTCGAAGATGCCGGCCGCATCGAGATACTGGCGCATGAGCGGTGTGACGCCTCGCCAATCGTGATCGTCGCGGCCTGTGATGATCAGGACCTGAAGTTTGCGTGGAGGCGCCGTCTGTTGCGGCCATGCGGAAAGACAGGCGGTGAGAATGATGAAGATGCGGCTCATGTGAATGTTCCTCATGCCGGCAGCACAATCTCGCGATCCGGATCGAAGTGGACCCGCCGGCGCTGTTCGTACGAGAGATTGCCCAGGTGCGCGGCCTGCGCGGAGCGATGGCCCAAGGCGACGTCGCCCTTTGGCAGCTTACGCGATCGGCAGGATTCCAGGAAGTCCTGAACGTGCTGCTCCACCAGATCCGTATGGCACTCCACCACGACCGGCATAGCGCCACGTTCGGGCGGAAAGAATTCGAACTTCGTGCGATCGATTCGCAGGTGGCCCTGCGTTCCGCAGAACTCGATCCCCTCTCGTTGGAGTCCCGCCTGCGGCGTGTTGAAGTAAGTGCAGATCCACCCGGCCGGATATTCCAAGTGCAGATTGATGGTGTCCTGAACCGTGCGCCCGTCTTTTGCCGCAAAGATACCGCCGCAGTTATCGGCGGCGATGGGGCCGTCCTGTTCCATCAACATGTGAACCACATCCACCCAATGCACGAACTTGTCCGTCAGGATGCCGCCGGCGAAATCGCGGTAATTGCGGAAGTTGAAGTATTGCGCCGGATCCCAATCGCGCCAACGAACCGGACCCAGATAGCGATTCCAGTCCAGGTCGGCGGGTTTTTCCTTCATTCCGGCTGGGGTCGCATGTCCGCCGGTGCGCGCGGGGTCGGGAGTGGGGTTCGCATTTGCGCGCTGTTGCTGGTCGGCGCCGTCGAACCACCAGGTGCGTACCAGGCTTACCTTACCCAACTTGCCGCTGCGCAGGTACTCATCGCGTGCCTGAATGTAGTGTGCGCCCGAACGCTGCTGCGCGCCCACCTGGCAGATTCGTTGGTTCACTCGGGCGGCGCGGATGATCTTCGGCCCTTCCTCCATACGGAACGTGAGGGGCTTTTCCACGTACACGTCCTTGCCGGCATTGAGGGCATCCGTCGCAATCGTCGCGTGCCAGTGATCCGGAGTCGCGATCACGACCGCATCCAATCCGGGCATCTCCAAAAGCTTGCGATGGTCGCCGAACAGCTTCGCTCCTGGGGCCAATGACTGGCACTGTTCGGCGCGGGTGCGATACACGTCGCAGACTGCGGTGAGCGGCGCTGCGTTCAGTTTTTGGAAGTGGGGCAGTAGCAGGTTGCCCCGCGCGCCGCAGCCGATCAGGGCTATCGACATGCGGTCATTGGCGCCCGACACGCGCGAAACCGAAGCTGCAGTCATCGCCGCA
This sequence comes from uncultured Solibacteraceae bacterium, assembly GCA_963815475.1. Lineage (GTDB taxonomy): Bacteria > Acidobacteriota > Terriglobia > Bryobacterales > Bryobacteraceae > Sulfopaludibacter. The sequence continues at coordinate 1,671,734 of CAWFHD010000003.1, forward strand.
GCGCCGGCAGTGGTAATCAGGTCTCTTCGGGTCATGTGCGTAACAAGATTCCCTTCAGATCGATGTCGACCGATTAAAGCACCCGTACCTAATGACAATCTAAAGAAAGACGCCTTAACTGAGAATTCATTGATCTCGATGACAACGGTGTTGCAGACAATGCCGGTCCGGATGAAATTCTCGTGACAGGCTGTTCCTTTAGATTGTCTTAAGACTCGCGTGCTTAGATTGTGCAAACGGCGAATCGGGGGCTCATTCTCATCTAGGCGTTATGGCTTCCGATAGAGCTCAGGTCCAAGGCTCAAGTAAGAACATCTGGAGGCTTTCCTTATGCTTAAGGCAGTAGTGTTGGCAGTGATCGTTCCCCTGGGTGTTTGTTTCGCCCAAGCCGATCGGGCCGCGGTTACCGGCACGATTACAGACCAATCGCACTCGGCGATGGCCTCGGCTCAGGTACGGCTGGTGTATCCCGGCACGGGGTTGCGGCGCGAAACGCAAACCTCGCCGGAGGGCGCTTACCATATGGGTGAGCTGCCGATCGGTGAGTGCTACCTGGAGGTGAGTGCTTCCGGATTTCGGACGGTTCAGACCAAGTCTTTCGTCCTCGCGGTTGGCGAAACGCGGAACCTGGACGTCAGCCTGGAGGTTGCCGCCGTCGGGTCGTCGGTAGAAGTAAAGGAAGTCGCGGATGCGCTGACCGTCAGCTCGGTCTCCGTCAGTTCGCTCACCTCCTCGCAGCGGTTGAACGATTTGCCGGTGAATGGACGGAACTGGCAGTCGTTCATGGCCTTGGCGCCCGGAGCTGTGGACGGCGCAAACGGCGCCAACACCGCGGTGCGTTTCTTTGCCACCAGCGCAGATGACGTCAACTACCGTGTGGACGGAGTGGACGCCAGCAGCATCCGCAACCAGAACATGCGGCTCAACAGCCGCCTGTTGATGTCGGAGGACGCCATCGCCGAATTCCGTGTGAATAGCGCCTTGTTCACCGCCGAATCGGGAGGCACCATCGGAGGGCAGGTCGAAGTAGTCTCCAAATCGGGTTCCAACGCACTCCACGGTTCGGCCTTCGAGTACGCCCGCAACGACGTTTTCGATGCGCGGCGCTTCACCGATACGGGCCCTTTGCCGTCGTTTCAATTCAACCAGTACGGCGGCAGCCTGGGTGGGGCCGTTCTGAAGAATCGCACCTTCTTCTTCCTCTCCTATGAAGGCTTGCGGCAGAACCAGGATTTACTGGCTGCTGCGCAGAATGTTCCCTCCCTCTCTTTTCGCGCCCGGGCAGCGGCGCAGTCGCCTGTGATCCAGCCTCTGCTCGACGCATATCCGGACCCCACCGGGTCCACTTCCAACCCCGATGTCGGCACCTGGCGCGGGACCGTGAAGAATCTGCAGAACGAAGACGTCGGAACATTGCGCGTAGATCACCGCTTCAACGATAAGTGGTCGAGTTACTTCCGTTTTACTCGCAACTCCGCAAGCACCCGCGTCCCGGTGGCGCTTGACTACGGCAACAACAGCGTCAATGCGCCGGTCAACGGAGTCCTCGAACTGCTCGACGTAATCTCACCCCGGACAACCAACGAAGTGCGCCTGAGCGGAAACTGGGTTCCCTGGGATTCGCAAAACGATCAGAGAATCTTTTTGGCGGTCACCGCCAGTCCGCTGGCGACGGCGCCGGACTCTCTGTTGAAGATCACGCATTCGCTTGGAGAATCGGTTCTGGACAACATCTCGATGCAACGCGGACAGCACACGTGGAAAGCGGGCATCGAGATTCGGCGGGTGGTCATCAGCAACTACTACTCCTGGGACGGCACAATCAGCTATGCGTCGATGAACGACTTTGCCGCCAACAAGGTGGACACGGTCGTGGTTTCCGGCCTGAATCCGGCGCGCACCATGCCTAAGACAGAAGCTTTTGGCTACATCCAGGACGAGTGGAAGGTCCGACCTAATCTTACCCTCAACCTGGGCCTGCGCTATGAGTTCTTCAACGAGCTAAGTGAACGTTATGGCCGCACTTACGGTTTCAATATCCAGGTGTGCGGCGGTTACTGCAAGTACGGCGCCCAGAACGGCACGCCGGACTTCAACAACCTCGCGCCGCGCGTCAGTTTGGCCTGGTCGCCGGAGCGATTGCATGGCAAGACTGTGCTTCGCATGGGCGGCGGAATCTACTACGGCGACGTCCAGATCGGCAATCAGCTCGCCTTCACGTATAACGGCGGCAACCGCTTCAACCTGTCGCAGCTCACCACTCCCGGGCTCGCTTATCCCGTGGATCTGAATCCGAATGTGGCCCTGGGGACCGCGCCGGACGAGACCGAGCGTTATCGCAAGAGCGAAATGAGCCAACAATGGACGGCCCAGATCCAACAGGCCCTCCCGTTCGGCTTCACTTCGCAGGTTTCGTACGTCGGCATCAAGACTACTCACGCTTTCGCCCAAACGCCGGATAACGTGGTGAACCCGCTGACGGGCCTGCGCACTCTTCCGACCTTCGACCAGGTGAATTACAAGGGCGACTGGGCAAACGCCAACTTCAACGGTCTGTTGGCCGGACTTCAGCGCACCGCCCGGAACGGGCTCTTCGTGGGCATGAACTACACTTATGGGCACGCCATCAACGACAGCGATGGGGCGCCGCAAAATGTCGCATGCCGCTCCTGCGAGAGGAGCTCCGCCAACTACGATGTCCGTCAGAATCTATATATACAGTCGAGCTATCCACTGCCGCTTGGCCATTTCCTGCTGCTGCGCAATTGGACGATCAGCGGTGTCGGCTCCATTCGCACGGGATTACCTTTGACGGTCACTGTGACCCGCAAGACCACCGACATGCCGGACGGCAACAACGCGGGTGAGCGTCCAAACCTCGTGCCCGGCGTGTCACTGATTCCTGCGGGCGGGCAGACCATCGCCGATTGGATCAATCCGGCGGCCTTCTCGATACCGGCCAAAGGCACTTGGGGCAATGCCGGCAGAGCGCTCGTTCGAGCGCCCGGACTCTTCCAGATCGATACGGCAATCGCCAGGAGCGTCAGGATCACGGAGAAGACCAACGTGTCGCTCCGGATGGAGGCCTTCAACGTGTTCAATCACCCCGAGCTCGGCAGCCCGACTGTGAATCTGTCCTCGCCATCTTTCGGCCAGATCCTGTCGGTCAGCAACACTACGCCGATCGGTACCGGGTCGGCGCGGAGCATCCAACTGGCTGCTCGCTTCACGTTCTGAGGGCGCGGTCCGCGCCCCACGCGAGGACTAACGAACCCTGGCGCCGTGAACCGGAGCCGGCATGGGCACGCCAGGCTTCAGTGCCGCCCAAAGAATCTCGTTCAATTCGTCAGGATCGGCCCGGTCGATGTCTGAGAAGTCCAACTTCAACGAGGCCCGTGCGCCCGGACGGGTGGCTGGATTCCGGGCCATCAAGTCTACCTTCGAAGGCTGTGCGTCAATGGCGCCGAAAGCCGGTTCGGTCGTGAAGGAGAAATACATGGGAGTTGCCGCGGCGTCGAACTGCGTCATTGGATCCAATCCGAGAATCAGCTCCATGGTGCGCACCATGGAAGATGTGGGTGTACATAGTGCTGTCCACTATGCCGCGCTTAATCCACGGCGAGATCGCCAGGCCCACAGTGCGGTGCGCGTCCACGTGGTCAGGCCCGTTCTGAGCGTCGTCCTCAATGACGAAGATGGCCGTCTCTTTCCAGAAGCGCGAGTGGCTAACCGCCTCCACGATCCGCCCAAGCGCCAGGTCGTTGTTTCCCACCAGGGCCGTCGGGCTGAAGGCGCCGGGCACGAGGCCCTGCGTATGATCCTCGCCGAGTGCCATCACCATGAAGCTTGGCCACTCGCCGGTCTTCTCCGCATCTTGAAGTTCGCGGATGAACACGGCGGCCTTATCCGTGTCGCGCCCGGGGCTGTTGCTTTTCACATTCAGCCATTCCGTGGAGACATGACCCGCCAACGATCCGACCGCCTTAACCTCGGGAGCCGATTCCTTGGATGCGACGAACCTCGCCATCTCGCCATAGGTTCGAAAGCTCAAACCTTTGCGCGCGCACGCGTCCCAGATGTAACCTGCGGGCGAAGACGTCAACCGTTCGTCGGCTCGAGGCTCCGCGCGGCGGCTATAGCTGTTGACCCACGCCTTTTGCGTGAAGTCCGTGGCATAGGCCGCGTCCGACCATTGGTGCCCATCCTCGGAGACTTCGCCGTCGCAATAAAGATTGTCGAGGGTAACCGTTCTCAGTGCCAGAGCGTGTGCGTTAGGCGTGACCTTGTCGCCGAACAGAGTCAGCTTTGGGTCGCCGTTGCCCTTGCCCAGATCGCCAAGAACCTGATCGTAGGTGCGATTCTCACGAATGATATAGAGCACATGGCGGATTTTAGGAAACACTTCAGCGCGGACCTTCGACGCCCAAGCCGCGTCCACGTAAGAAGCGGGCGAAGGAACATTCGCCGCCGCCTGCCGGTTGTAGGCCGCGAGTTGTTGCGTGTCCGGAACATCCACGATTGAAAGATGGCCAGTGAGCACTGCGGCGATGTAATCGTACGGCGTTGCCGGATTGGGCGCCTTTTCCTTGAAAACGGTGACGGCCGGGAAGTTGTTCCGGAAGCCCATCCCCTTGCCCGTGCCGACGTACAATTGCCTGCCATCGGCCGACGCTGCGAGCGCAGTAGGATACCAGCCGGTCGGGATGAAGCCGAGCACGCTCGACTCCTTGGCGTTCAAAATATCCACGACCGCTACGTTGTTGTTGTCGGCGTTGGCCACGTAAAGGCGACGCCCATCGGGCGACAACGCCAACGCGTCCGGTGTTGAGCCGACCTGCGCCTTCGCCTCGAGCGACGTCCGGATGGTTTCGATCACGGCGCCCTCGGAGATTACGCTGACATCGTTCGATCCGGAATTTGCCACGAACAGACGGCCATCCTTCGACCACAGCATTTCATTAGGATGGCTGCCCACTGCGATGCGCGCCGTCTCGCGCAGCGACTCGGGTTCCAGCAGACTCACCGACCGGTCGCCCCAGTTAGTCACGGCCAGCATCTTGCCGTCAGTCGAGAACGCCACACCGTAGGGCCGGTATCCGGTCTTGGCCGATGATTGCTGTTTGAAGTCTGGACCGCTCAACCGGTACAACGTGTCTGTCTGTATGTTCAACGCGTAAAGCGACCCGTCGGGCCCGAGCGTGACGCCCGAAATGTATCGCTCCGCTTCGTCGAGTCCCGCAATCGTGAGCGCCGGTTCCGGCGTGAGTTTACCGCCCGAGTATCGCACGCGAAGGATCGGCTTATCGATCGAGTCTTTCATCGCCGCCTCGGGCCGCCGTGCGATCGTTTCATCGAAACCACTTCGCGGGCGGCCTCCGCCGGAGAGATACACCATGCCGTTTGCCGCATCGAATGCCATACCGTCCCAGGCTTTGACGACATCGAGCGTGGCGGTAACGCGGCCGGTTCGCACGTCGATCACGTTCAGGCTGTGGTCGTGATAGCCGGCGGTCAGGACCAGCACCGAGGTATCGTTCAGAACTTGCATTTTCATCGGCAGATCGCCCGGGAGCTGAACGTGCTTCCCGGCTGGTGTGATTTTCCAGCCATTCGGAAGCGTGACCGCGCCCGTGGAATCCCTCACGTTCGGGAAGCGATTGTCACGGCTTGCCGCCAGCGCCAGGCCGATCAGCAATGCCGAACTCGTCACAGCAATAATCAGTTCCAAGCGTTTCATAAGTCCTCTTCTCTACCACAACAGCTTAAGTCCGAACTGCACCTGGCGCGGCGTATTGGCCACCGCCGAAACGTGACCGAATGAGCTCGACGTCACTGTGGTGTTCGGGTTGCCGAATTGCACGCGGTTGAATGCATTGAGCGCTTCGGCGCGGAACTGGAGCTTCAACCATTCACGGGCCGGATGAAACTCCTTGAACAGCGACAGGTCGAAGTTGTTGACGTGGTCTCCACGGATATTGGCGACACGCGGCGAGAGATTGCCGTAGGTATAAGGATCCGGCTGGCTGAAGACCGCGGTGTTGAACCAGCGGTTGAGCCGGTCCACGCCCGCTCCGGAGAGAGCGCCGCTTTGGCCGTTACCGTTGGCATACTCGATTGCGCCGAACGTCCCGGCCGTATTGCTGGCGGTGATGCTCAGCGCCTGGCCACTCTGAATGGTCGTGATGCCGTTGAGTTGCCAGCCGCCCGCCGCCGACTCGAGCACACTGGGCAACTGGTGCAGGAAGTGGCGTCCCTTGCCGAATGGCAATTCGTAAAGATAGCTGGCGACGAAGCGCTGCGGAGTGTCGCGCGAAGACACGGAGCGCTCTACATCGGGACGGTAGTGGCTCTGCATGTAGCCCTCGCCGAGGTCGATCGATTTCGACCACACATACGAAGCCTCGAACTCCAGGCCATGGGCCATGCGCCTCTTCACCGTGGTCTGCAGAGCGTTATACCAGGTATCGCTGCCGATGTTCTGCGCGTCCGTCAGGTCCGTGAACTGCGGGAAGGGTCGTAGCAGTTGGCCCTGGCTGACGGTGGGAGAGGAAAAGATTCCGTTGCTTACGATTCCGTAAAACGGGTTCGGAACCAGTTGGGCCAGTTTCGCGCCCAGCGACTGGTACTGGGGATTGAGTTCATTCGGATAGTAGAGGAATGGCATGCCGCGGCCACGCGACCCGATGGTCGCTACTTCCAGGAATAGCCCGCCGGGTAGGGTACGTTGGACGGTGACGTTCCATTGCTGATTCCAGGAATTAGGAGTGCCGTATTCCTTGGCGCGAAAACCCTGCCCCACCGCCGACATGAGCCCCTGCGACGAGCCGAGGAACGGGGTGATCCCGCTTGGGTACGGGTTGCTCAGCCGGTTGAGCGGCGTGATGCCATCGAGCGAAACAATCCACGGCGTCTCGCTGTCGAAACCGAATGGCACGTCGGCTATGGTCGCGCTTACGTAAGAGGCCGCGTAGAGATGGCCGTAGCCGCCTCGCACCACGGTCTTGGAATTTGCTTGCCAGGCGAATCCCAGCCGAGGCCCAAACTGGTTGGGTTGAAAATTGAAGTTGCCGCGGCCGTTGCCGCCCACCCCGGCATACTGCAGGCCGCCGAGCAGATTCGGGAAACCCGGCACCTTACCGGCGAGCGGCGAGGCCACGGTGGGATCGAACCAGTTGAGCCGGTTGTAGCGCTCGGTCTTGGGAGTGTCGAAGTCGTAGCGGAAACCGATGTTGAGGGTCAATCTGGAGTTGACCTTCCAATCGTCCTCCAGATACCACGCCAGGTAATAGCTTTGATCTGCCTGCACTTTGAAGCCGCGATACATGATCTCGGAGCCGTTGCTGGTGCCGGTTCCGAGCAGCAAGCTAGCCACAGCGTTGCCCGCCGTGCTACTAGCCTTGAGCGGATTGGGACCCTGCGTCATCGCGGCGGCGAACGGGAAAGTGCCGTCCGGATCGCGGGTCTCGCGGTCGTTTTCACGGATCAGGCGGCCATCGAAGCCAGCCTTGAGAAAATGATGGCTCAGCGTGCGACTGGCGGTCAACACCAGAGGAAACGTGTTCAGCGTGTTGTGGCGGCTGTCCGCATGTGTGCCGCCGAGGGTCGCATATCCCGCTACCGGAACCTCCGGGAAATAAGGCACGTCGGCGCTCTGCTCGATAATCTTAGGTAGACCTAGCGAAGAGGGCAGGAATCCCGTGCTCTGGTTGGCCAGGTCGAATATCACGCGTGACAAGCCAGTGCGTGCCGTGAACAGAGTGGTCGGCGAGAGCGTGTTGGAGTACTCGAAAACGATGTTGTGAGGCTTGTCACCCTGGATTTCCCGACCGCTAGCGGCCTTGACATCTTGCGGGAACAACTCGCCCGGGTTTTCGTTGCTGGCGCGCTGTGAGTATCGCCCGAAGATGCGCTGCCGGTCCGTGAGGTTGTGGTCGATGCGCACGTCGAAGTTGTCGATATCGGTGACGTTCGTTCCGCTGGCGGAATAGTTGTTCTGGTTGGTGTACAGCGCGCCTGGAGTGTTGGGCATGGGGAAGTAGTTGGCAAGCTTGACTCCTGCCGGATCCATCTCCGCGGCCGGAATCACATTCCCGGGAAACTGCGCGCGCGTAGAGCCGGACGCGGTGGTCTGCGTAGAGAAGGGGTCGAAGATTTGCACCAGCTGGCCGTTGGATGCGCGCGTTTGCGAGAAGTCGCCGGTTCGCTCGAGCGCCGTCGGCACACTCAGCGTGGTGCTGTTGTACTTCAGCTCGCGCAGCCCTTCGTACGACACCATGAAGAAGGTCTTGTTGCGGCGGATGGGCCCACTGAGGAGGCCGCCGAACTGATTGCGCTTGTAGCTGCCCAATGCCTGGCCACGCGAGTTGGCGAAAAAGTCGTTGGAATCGAGAACCGAGTTGCGGATGAATTCGAAGGCGCTGCCATGAAACTGGTTGCCGCCCGACTTAAACACGATGTTTAGCACGGCGCCGGAGGTGCGGCCGAATTCGGCAGGCGGATTCATGCCGATGAGGCGAAACTCCTGGATTGCGTCGACTGCGGGGAAGACTGCCGTGGCCGAAAGTCCGGAGGGGCGGGGCGTCACCGCACTCACGCCATCCACCACAATTTCGTTCATGTTGGTGCGCGCGCCATAAACCGCCCAAGCTTGGCCATCGTATCGGAACGTCGAGGAGCCGAGCGCGCCTGGTGTCAGGTTAATGAGCGTGAAGACGTTGCGGGTGTTGAGCGGCAGATCGAGAATCCGGCGGTTGTCCACTACCTTGCCCAAATCGGACGTGGTCGATTCCAGTAGCGCAGCGTCGCCCACCACTTCGACGCGCTCGGTAGGGACTCCTACATCGAGCGCAAAGTCGATCACCGCCGCCTGGTTCAGTTCCAGCATGATGCCGGTACGCACTCCCAGCTTGAAGCCAGGAGCGGTCACTTCGACACGATAGTCTCCCACCGGTAGTGCGGTGGCAAGGTAGCGGCCATCGACCTGCGTCACGAGGGCGACTCTCCGGTTCGTCTCCGCCTGTGTGACGGTGACTGTGGCGGAAGGGACGACGGCTCCGCTCGGATCCCTGACCGTGCCGGTGATCGAGCCGGTAAAAGACTGAGCGTCGCATTGAGCAGATGTGAACAGCACCATCGTTATGGCGCAGATGCCGATAAACAGAGATCTCGACTGAACGTTTCTAAAAGCCATCATCGCCTCTTCCAAGCTCGCCGGCTGAATCGCACTCCAAAAGACGTACCTGTCCGGTTCTGGTGTAAGGCCTAATGATAGGCGTCGATTCTTAAGGGAGTCTAAAGATTGGCTGTGTCACGAGAATTTCATCTCGGGGGCCATCCGGCCAGCCTTCTCTGTCATCGTTCTGTAAGATTCGATCGCGCAAAGTTTTCCGGTATCCAGAGTTTCTTTAGATTCTCTTAAGACCGGCATGACATGCTGTCCGCAGTACCCTATGAAATCCCTCATTCCCGTGCTGATCCTGATTTCTACGTTGGCATTGTGCGGCCAAGCGCCGCCGGCTCCGCACAAGATCCAGGTCCTCATCATCACCGGCCAGGATAAGCACCCCTGGCGCGAAACCACTCTTTATCTGCGCGAGATCCTCACGCAGACCGACAGGTTCGAAGTTCGAGTCACCGAGGAGTTTCGCCATGGGAACCTGGAGAGCCTGGCGGCCTACGACGTCGCGGTTCTCAATTATTCGGATGAAAAGCTGGATATTCCAAGCTGGAGCCCGGTGACCAAAGATGCGCTGCTGGCGTACGTGCGGTCCGGCAAGGGATTAGTGGTGTATCACCACTCCGCCGCTTCGTTTCAAGACTGGGAAGAGTTCGGAAAGCTGGCGGGCTGTGTTTGGCGCACCGTAGGAAGCCATCATGCGCCCGTACACGATTACAAGGTCGACATCCGCGATATGGAGCATCCGATCACGCGTGGGATGGGACCATTCATGGCTAAGAGCGACGAATTGTACGCCGGGCTGAAGTGCCGTCCTCCGGCCGGTTTTCACGTCCTCGCAACCGGGTGGGATGACCATGCTCTCTACGTTGCCAAGCCGCCAGACCCACTGCCTGAGGGACCGTCGCGCGACGAACCCCTGCTGTGGACCGTCAGCTACGGCTCCGGACGCGTGTTTGCCACCATGCTGGGTAACGACATGAGGGCCGTGCGCACGGCGGGTTTTGTCGCCACTTTTGTGCGGGGAACCGAGTGGGCGGCTACCGGCGCGGTGACCATCCCGCTCCCTCCGGACCTCACCAAGTGAGACCCATCGCGCGAGGAGATTCATAATACGTCGCACCACGTATCCAGACGGCGGTTCTTCTATGGAAGCCTTTTGGCCGGCGCGGTTCCCACCGCCGGATTCGGCAGCGTGCCATCGCTCCGCGCACTCGGCGACAAGCCTTTCTACGACAAGCTCAGCGTTGCTGCCATCGGTTGCGGAGGCCAGGGCGGAGTCGATCTCAACGACGCCGCCAGGGCGGCCAGTTGCTTCGGACGGGTCCCAAGGACTCCACTCCGAACTTCTGGCAAGTGCCGTTGGAGCTGGTCAGAAGAAACTGCGGATAGGAAGCTTGGATTGTCAGGATTGAGTCGGGGTGTGCGCCTCGGAGCCATTCTTGGACGAGCGTACGGGAACTAGGCAATTTCGGGCTGTGGGCTGAGCCGCTTTCCTTCGGATTCACGAGTCCGTGACGCGACGGGTCGGCCTGTCGTAGCGTCTGATAGACACTCGAAAAGGTGTCATTAAAGTTCCATGACACACTCAGTTCTTAAGCTTCGCTTTAGATTGCGGTGGTAGATTTCCAGCAGCCATACAAGTGACATGAAGGAATTCGACTTATGACGACACTAAAAAGTAGCGTTCTGTTCTTCGGCGTTCTGGCGGCATCTCTCTTCGGCCAAGCCCCGGCAAGAGCCCCCAAAACACCCATATTTATCTCGCCTACATTGGCTGATGCCGTAGTCCTGATCACGCCGCCGCCCAAACTCGACTCGAAGAGGATGAAGCAAGATGTAACCGAGATTATCGCCATCCATCGCGCCGCCAACCCGCAGGAAATCGAGCGAGCCAACTGGGACAACAAGCACGAGAACCTCTTCGCCATTGCCAATGTATTGGGAGACAGGTTCACCGAAGAGTCCCTGCCCGCGACCGCCAAGCTCTGGGCGAACGGCCGCCTCGTGGTAGTAGACCGTGACCGGTGGCATCGCTCCGCGCCGGGAATTGCAACCGCACGGAGGAGCTCACCGGATAAGTGGTCTCGCTCTCACCGGTAACGTTGATCCGTTCGAGGCTGGTTGGAGCGCCGAGTTGAAGGGCGGTCTAGACGGGGCCAGCGCAGTGCATGGCCCAGTTACCGATCTGGCTGGCGCCGAAATCCAGAAAGCTCCGCCAATTGTAGGGCGCGTAATAACTGCTGAAGGGCCTCTAACAAGCCGCCGCCCGCCCTGATTTGTGGAAAGGCATACCTCGTTAACTCGCAGGTTGCGGCGCAGGCTCGCGCCGGTTGTAGTGCCAGAGCGCAGCGTGGTATAAATCACTGAATTCTGATGGGCCCCGAGGGGCGAAGAGATGGCTATGCTTTCACGCTGGTTTACAACGATTGTGGTGACTGCGGCTCTTGCGCCCAGTGTCGGCCGTGGAGAGGTGGCGGGCAAGTGGGTTGCCGAGCTGACGAGCCCGACGCTCTTGGAGCCCGCATACATCCGCGTCGTCCTTGAACGGACGGGCGAACCGGTGAGCGGCGTGTGGGGCACTGAGATCGTGAAGGGCACCGTGAAGGGCTCCACCGTCTCGAAAGCGCGCGAACGGCTGCTGGATCGAGCCGTCGTTGAAATATTCGTAGAAACTGAGTTGGTGCTTCGCGCTGAGCGAGTAGTCCAGACGCAGAGTGGGCTGCAACGCCGCCTCACTGAGCACCGGCACGGACTGGTACAGCCCGCCCCCGACATTCGGTAGTGGGACGAACTGGTTTAACAGATCGACCGCAGTGGAATCGAAGCACTTTGCCGGCACCTTGTTATTGAGGAAGATAGCGCTCCAAGGAGTATACGCGCTGAGCGGTGCGCCTCCACCGGCGGCGATGGCGCCCGCGCATCCGGGCCGCCGGTTGAGCATGGTGGCCAGATAATCGTCTTGCAGCATTCCCGTGAATGGCGCGGCCCCGGAAAAATCGCCGGCACGCTGCGCACTGGATGGAACACTGACCAGGTCGGACGAAATGCCCTGGCGGATTTGGCGGTCCTCCAGCGAGAAAAAAAACAGGCGGTCGTGCCGGATGGGCCCGCCGAGCGTTCCGCCGAACTGGTTCTGGTTGAACTTCGATTTCTCACTATCGAAGAAGCCGCGGGTATTCAGTGCCTTATTGCGAAAGAACTCGTAGAGATCGCCATGCAATTGGTTGGAGCCGCTGCGCGTAACGACGTTGACATTGGAGCCGAGTTGCGGCCATGCTCGAAAAATGCCGACGGACGCCATATTGGGCGTTCTGGCGACTGGATCAATCCGAGAGATTGGCACATTGCGCGCGAGAGCGAAGCATATTACTCGGTCTCGTCATGTGGAGCCGGAGTGTTTGCCTGGACAGTAGCCAGGCTCTGCCCAGCACACGTTTGGTGCGCGCTACTGCATTCGGATCCGGTCCCGATGGTAAGCAAGGAAGCGAGTGTCTGGAGGAAACCGATCGGGACACGTCAAACGCTGGCCTTTGCGCGCCAAGAACTCCGACTCGATGGCCGCATTCGGAAGGTGCCGCAAAAGGAGAGGGCTTAGCACCAGTCTCAATTCGCTGTCGAATGTAATCAGGCGGCGGTCAAATGCCTTGTCAAAGCTGGGAGCCATGCAGAGGCCATTTTTCGGATCGAGGCGGTGTTCCGGGAAGTCGCTCCACGGCAGAATGTGGCTCGCTACGAGCAACTCTTCAACCGGATTTCCTGTGATGCAGCATTTGTAGTTGTAGGCCGCGAGCACTGCTTTCCGGAAGAAGCTCTGCATGGTCCGGACTTTCACGGTCGCCAAGGCTTCGGTGGGAACATCTGGCGGGTTACGTTCTGCTTGCGGTTCGGACTCGCGCACGCCAGTGAGTTCCCCGGCCGCTGCTTCCAGCTTCTGAATCCTCGTCTCGCTGAGGACAGTCATCTCGTCCCATTTGTCGTGGAATTCCCGCCATACGTGCTTATCGCCTTTGCTGTGCGCCGCCAAGCCCTTGACGCCTCGGGCTTGGTGAGCGGGATCCAAGGACGCGAAGTTCACGAGTTTCATCGCCAGACTGGACGGTGTGCGGCCGAGCAAGTTGGCTATCTCGATGATCTTCGGGTTTCGGGAATGCATTTGCCCGAACGGCAAGGTGAAATACAAGCCGCAGGCGACGACAAGCTCGTCATGCGACCAAGGGACTCTCGCGGCCGGCGGACTCACATGGACGCTCCAGACGAAAAGTGTAACACCGCTTGCTGCAGCACTCCGCTTAGTTAACCCGGGTGTCAGAATTCGGCGTATGGCAACGAGACGACTTTCGGCGCCAAGGGCAGTCGGATCTCTCCCGGGTGAATGACGAACCCGGCCCCTGCCGGAACTTCCACCTGCAATTATGCATTTCAACTGCACATTTGCAATAGTGCTTTGTTCTCATAGACTGGGTTCGCTGCTCCCGGCACGTTCGCGCATTCGCAAACTTTGGCAGGAGTCTTAGCCGGGGCGCAGGTAATCTACCGCCTCAGCGTATATGCGATGTAGACTGCCTTCGTCCCTCCCGCCGGAGCCTTACCGCCGGCGGCCGCCACCACAATGTATTGCTTCCCGGCCACTTCGTAAGTGGAGGGTGTGGAGTTGCCGGAAGAAGGCATCACCGTCTCCCAGAGCAGCTTGCCGGTATCCTTATCGAAGGCGCGCAGCTTACGATCGTAATTCGTCGCCGCGATAAAAACCAGTCCTCCCGCAGTCACAATCGGTCCGCCGTAGTTCTCCGACCCTGTCGCCTTCATGCCCTTCTCCACCAGTTCGGGATACTCGCCCAACGGCGTCTTCCACGCATACTCGCCGGTGTTGAGATTGATCGCGTTCAGCGTGCCCCACGGCGGCGCCACCGCGGGATATCCGTCGGGATCCAGGAACTTGTGATACCCGGTGAAGCGGTACTTCATGTCGAAGGGTGCCGCCGCCGTGGCCTGCCCGCTCGCTTGCGAATCCCCATGAACCACGTATTGCACCAGCGCACGCAGCGCGCTCCCACGAAGGTTCGGGAAGCCGGGCATGCGTCCCGCGCCCTTTTGAATTACTTCAGTGACATGAACCTCGGTCTGCTCGGGCGAGTTGGCGCGGCGCAACGCCGTCAGGTCGGGCGCTTCTCCGGCGCCCTTCAGGTCGACGCCGTGACACGTGGCGCACTGCGATGTGTAGAGGGCGCGGGCGGTGGCGGCCGGAGTATTGAGTGCCAGGCTCGAAGTCCACGCTACATCGTTGGCATTGACGAATAGCAGGCCCGTTGCGGGGTCGTAGGCCGACCCGCCCCATTCCGCGCCGCCATCGAAGCCGGGAAAGACTACGGTCTCTTTTCCCACGCCCAGCGGCACAAACTGGCCCTCGCTGCGAAACTTGCGAAACTGCTCCAGCGCCCACTGATGCGCCTCCGGAGTTCGATTCGTCAACAGGTCCTCGGTCAGCAATTGACGCGCGAACGGCGCAGGTCTGATAGGCAGAGACTGCGTCTCCGAGGTCACCTCGCCTTCAACCGAACTTGCCGGATACTTTCGCGACTCCAGGGGAAACAGCAGCTTGCCGGTCGCCCGCTCGAACAGGTAGACATAGCCCTGTTTGGATGTCTGCGCCACGGCGTCAATCATCTTGCCATCGCGCTTTACGGTCACCAGCGTAGGCGGCGAGGGGAAGTCTCGATCCCGAATATCGTGGTGGACCGCCTGAAAATGCCAGATCCGGTTTCCGGTCTGAGCGTCGAGCGCGAGCAGGCAATTCGCGAACAGATTGTCACCCGTCCGGTTGGCGCCATAGAAATCGGCGGACGCGGACCCGGTAGGCACATAGACAATCCCGCGCTTGAGATCGATTGCCATGCCGGTCCAATTGTTGGCCGCGCCGGTGTAGGTCCAGGCGTCCTTGGGCCAGGTGTCGTAGCCGTACTCGCCCGGACGCGGGATGGTGTGAAACTTCCACCGGAGCTTGCCGTTGCGCGTGTCGTACGCGCGGATGTCGCCATAGGAAGCGGGCAAGCTCTCGCTCTCACGGCCGCCCACGATCAGCAGGTCCTTATAGATGGTGCCGGGAGAAGTGAGGCTCACCGACTCCTTTTCGGGATCGCGGTCGAGGTCCTGGTGAAGGTCGATGCGGCCGTCTTTGCCGAAGGCCGGAATCGGTTGGCCGGTGCGGGCGTTGAGCGCGTAAACGTAGCGGCCGAAGGCGGCAAAGATGCGCTGGTCCGCGTCCTCCGACCACCAAGTCATGCCGCGCACACGCTGCCCGCCATTTTGCGAATCCCACGACCAAAACAGTTTGCCGGTAGCCCCATCGAGGGCGATCGCCTTGCCATCAGGCGTGTTGCCGTAGACCACGCCTTTGACAACGATTGGATTCGTTTGCAGACCGCCGCGACCGCCCGCATCGTAAGTCCACGCAACTTGGAGTCGGCCCACGTTAGACCGGTCGATCTGCTTGAGCGCCGAGTAGCGCGTGCCTTCGGCGGTGCCGCCATAGACACGCCACTCCTGCGCGCCCGCCGCTCGAACCGTCAGCAGCAGCGCCACCAATTCGAAATAGCGATTGCCAATCACGCTCGATATCTTGTCACAATCGGACAGCCGGTGGGTTCGGTTTGCCTGCGCTACTATTTTTAATCATGCGTCTCGTTTTAACCCTGGTTACGGTTGCGGCCCTGGCTTCCTCCCAAACGGTCACTCCCGACACGACAACGGCCCTGGAGTGGCGGAGCATTGGACCGGCGGCCACCGGCGGACGCATTGCCGATCTGGCGATGTCGAAGACCCCAGGCAAACCGCTCGAAATCTACGTTGGCACCACTTCAGGCGGCATCTTCAAGAGCACCAACGAAGGTGTCTCCTTCACCCCGGTCTTCGATCATGCGGGCGGCATGATGTCGATCGGCGCCGTCGCGGTGGCGCAATCCAATCCACTGGTGGTTTGGGCGGGCACCGGCGAGGCTGACAATCGTCAGAGCTCCTCGTGGGGTGATGGAGTGTATAAATCGATCGACGGCGGCGAGAACTGGCAGAACGTGGGGCTGGCAGAGACACGGCACGTCGGGCAAGATTCTCATTCATCCCGCAGACCCCAACACGGTCTATCTAGCAGCCGCGGGCCACCTCTGGGGGCCCAACAAGGAGCGCGGCGTTTTCAAGACCACTGATGGCGGACGAGAGTGGAAGCAAGTCTTGTTCAAAGACGAAAACACCGGCGCCATCGACCTGGCCATGGATCCGAGGGATCCCAATATCATCTATGCCGCCATGTATCAACGGCAGCGCAAAGGCTGGGGCTTCAATGGCGGCGGCCCCGGCAGCGGCATCTACCGCACCACCGATGGCGGCGCTACCTGGACCGAACTCACACACGGTTTGCCCGCGGGCGACAAAGGCCGCATCGGTGTCGCCGTGGCCCCCGGCGATGATCACATGGTCTACGCGATCGTGGAGGCGGACGCCACTGCCGGAGAAGGCGCCGGCCGCGGTGGTCGGGGAGGGCGCGGCACGGCTCTCAATCTGGGCGGCGTTTTTCGCAGCACCGACCGGGGCGAGACCTGGGAGCACATGTCCGGCCTCAATCCGCGGCCCAGCTATTACAGCCGCATCTATGTCGACCCGCGCAATTCCAGTCGCGTCTACATCATGGGCTCCAACCGCGGCTTTTTCATCTCCGACGACGGCGGCCGTAACTTCCGCGAAGTCTTCAGCGGTGTGCACGGCGAAGACCACGTGCTGTGGATCGATCCGGAGGAGCCCAACCACCTGATCATCGGCGGCGATGGCGGTGTCTCCATTTCGTACGACCGCGGCATGACCTGGCTCTTCCGCCTCAACCTTCCCATCGGCCAGTTCTACAACATCTCCGCCAACAATCAGGACCCGTTCCTGGTGTGCGGCGGTTTGCAGGACAACGGCAGCTGGTGTACGCCATCGGCCTCGCGCAGCGCCTACGGCATCTCCTTCAAAGACGCCTTCAACATCGGCGGCGGAGACGGCATGCACGCGGTCTTCGATGGAGACGATCGCACCGTGCTGGTCAGTTCGCAGAACGGCTTCACCGGCCGCGCTCGACCTGGACAACATGGAACGGCAGACCATCGGCCCCGTGCGTGCCCACGGAGCGCCCCAAGCCCGGCGATCCCGGTTACCGCTGGTATTGGACCGTCGCCGCATTATGGTCTCCTTCCTTCGATCCCAAAACGGTCTACACCGCGGCCAACGTGCTGTTCCGGTCAGACGATCGCGGCGTATCGTGGCGGGCCATCAGTCCCGATCTCACCGCTCAACATCGATCGCGAAAAGCTCAGCATGATGGGCGGGCCCGTTCCGCCGCGGCGCCTTCTCGCGCCACGATGGACAGTCGAACTTCAGCGCCCTGACAGCCATCGCCGAATCGCCGCTCGATCGCAATCTTCTATACACCGGCGCGGACGATGGCAGCATCCACGTGACCCGCGACGGCGGCGAGCACTGGACCGACCTCTCCAATGGCGTCGCGCGGCCTTCCGCCGATGACTGAATATCAGCGGCATCGTGCCATCGAAATTCGCCGCCGGGCGCGTCTACCTCACCGCGGATGGCCACTTCAATGACGACTACCATCCCTACGTGTTCGTCAGCGAAGACTACGGCCGCTCCTGGAGGCCGATTGTGGAAGGGCTGCCGGCAGACCTCCGTGCATCGCCTGCGCGAGCATCCTGCGAACCCCGAACTTCCTGGTGGTTGGCACGGAGATGGGCGCCTACGCCACGTTCGATCGCGGCAGTCATTGGACCACTCTCGGCGCCAACCTGCCCCCGTGCCGGTGTACGATCTGGTTTTCCAGGAAAGCCAGGGCGCGTTGGTGCTGGGCACGCACGGCCGCAGCATCTGGGTGCTGGACCATATCGAACCGCTGGCGCAACTCACTCGCCAGGTCCTGTCCGGCGGCGCATATCTGTTCCCTATACCGCCGGCGCACCACCAACTGATCTACTCCGGCCAGTATTGGTTCGGGGCAGGCGAATACTTCACTCCCAATCCGCAACACGGCGCCTTGATTACCTACTACGTGCCCAAACAGGAAGGCGGCACCGAGATCGCGATATCCGACGCGGTGGGCGAGCTAATTCGCACGCTCCACGGTCCTGGGCAAGCCGGCCTAAATCGAATCGCGTGGGATCTTCGCCGTGCGCCGGCCGCGGGCGGCATCGGCCCCAAGGTACTGCCCGGCGCGTACACCGTAACCATCGCGCCCGCCGCGGGGCCTCCGTTGAAGACTTCCGTGACCGTGCTTCCCGAGCCAGGATTTCCGATTTCGGACGGCGATCGCAAGACACGCTACCGGTCGGTGATGAGCGCCTACACCTTGCAGCAGCAGTTGCTGCCGGTGCGCGATGCGGCGCAATCGCTTGCCACCTCGCTCGGCCTCATGCGTCTATCGCTCTCTGCCGCCGGCGATAGCGCCAAGGCCGCGCTGGGAACGGCGGAGAAAGTGGCGCCGGAGGTGTCGCGCATTTCGGGAGAGGTGAGCCGGACCCTGGCTGCTACCATTCGCGTGGAGGAGGCAATCGATGGCTTTGACGGGCTGCCCACCGCGCAGCAACTTCGCGAGCTCGATTGGGCGTGGGAAGATGCCACCGCGTCGGTAACCGCCCTGAATAAGGTGATCGTACACGATATGCCGGCCGTTTATAGCGCGCTCGGCGATTCCACCAAATGGCCCGAAGCCAAAGCCGTCGCGGTGCCGTCACGAAGCAAATGAAACCGAAACTGTACGATGCTTTGGGAGGAATCGACGGCTGCCGCAAGCTCTCCGCTGCGTTCTACGGTCGCGTGGCGCGCGACCCTATTTTAATTCCTGTTTTCGGTTCCAGCTTCCACTGTGCGGTTGAGGCGTTGGCGACATACCTGACGCAATTTCTTGAGGGTCCTTGCGTCTATTCGCCGCAGCGCTGGTATTTGAGCCTGCGCGAAGCGCATCGCCAATTTAAGTTTGGACAACCGGAGCGTGATGCGTGGATGCGCAACATGCAGGCGACCCTCGCCCAAGTGGAAATCGGTGCCAGCGAGCGCAGCGCATTGATGGAGTTCTTCGCCAAGGCTGCGACGTTTCTGACTAATGGGGAGCGGGCGCCGGTAGAAGGCCCGCTTGCGTCCAATTGGGAGCGGCAGCTTGCATTGGAAAATGCGGTGGCGGAGGTGCGCGCCGGCCATGCGCCGTCAATGGAGCGGCTGGCGCCCTGCTTTGAACGCGATCCCATGGCGCACGTCGGCCTTCTCGGAACCATGATCGCCTCGGGCATGCTCGAGCCGGTGCGACAGCAACTCGCGGCATCTCCGGAACTAGTCAGTGCCCGCTATGTCCGAGGACGCACGCTGCTGCACGATGCGGCAGCCGCGGGCTGTGTCCCTATGGTGGAATTGCTTCTGAAACTCGGCGCGCCGACCGATGGCGCGCTCTACCAAGTCGGCAATGCGTGTACCGCTCCCACAGGCGGCGATGTGGTCCGCCTCCTCGCCAAAGCCGGCGCCGATGTCAACGTGCAGGAGCGTGTGAAGCGATGCGCTCCGCTCCACATAGCCGCTCGCCGCGGCAATCTCCCGGTAGCGAAAGCGCTGCTCGATTGCGGAGCCAGGCTTGAAGTGCGCGACAGTCTCGGCGAAACGCCGCTGCGGCGCGCGGTCAACTGCAACAAGGTGGAAGTGGCAGCGCTACTGCTGGCCCGCGGAGCGGATCGCCATTCGATCGGCAGCAAAGGCCTCACGCCAATCGGAGCCGCTCGCACCGCTGTCATGAAGAAGATCTTCGAGAACTGAGCCTTCTCACATCGACGCTCGCGTCCTCGCCCAGACCTTCACCCGCGCTACCGACCCTTCCATGTCGTCCCGCAGTTCGTAAACCCAGAAGCGCAGAATATCCCACCCCAGATCGGTGAGACGCCTCGATCGGATCTGATCTCGCCGGCACAACTCACCGTCCCAATTGCGATGGTAATTTTCGCCATCCACTTCGATGTCCAACTTCCGGTCGCCATCGAACAGCGCGAAATCCAGTGTGTAAGGCGCTTCTTCGAACTGCGGCACGGGACGCAAACCCGCTGTATAGAGCGCCCGGTAGAACGTCCGCTCCCACGCCGAAACCAATTCCGGATGGTTCACCACTGGATACTCCGCACCGGGCGTCGCGGCATCCGCCTCCCGCGCTTCCTGCGGCCGCAGTCCGTGGGCATATTCAGCGAAGCTGGCCAGGTAGTTGACCCCCGAATCCAGCGCGGCCTGCATGTTCCCCACCACCACCAGTTCCGACCGCGCCCGCGTGATGGCCACATTAAACAGGTTGCCGTGGCTCTTCAGAAATCGCAGCGTGCTGTCGCTGATTCCGGCCGAGACCACGGGCGAAAAGAAGATCACATCGCGCTCATCGCCCTGAAATCCGTGTACCGTATCCACCACGAATTCCAGCGTAGCCAAGCTTCCCGAAAGCTCCGGGTCCTGATGCGCCAGCGTGCGGATGCGATTGGCTTGCGCGCGAAACGGCGTCACCACACCCACCGCGCCGCGATACCCCTGCTGCGCCACCAACTTCCGCACCTCGGCCACTACCGCTTCGGCCTCCTTGACGTTGAGCGCGCCGCCGCGTGGTGGACGTGTCACTTTGCCCTGCACGTCCACCCATCGAACGGCCGGTCCGCTGCTCTGCGGACGTTTCAGCGCCTCGTGATCGGTGGCCACGCGCAGCCCGCCACGATAGAAGTGGCGATTGGAAAAGCCGATGATGTCGCGGTGCGAACGATGATGATCGCGCAGGTTCACGATGTCTTCGTGGCGACACAAACTGCGCGCCAGGTCGAACAGAGAGTTCACCGAGTACGCCCAGGCCGCGCGCCCTTCCGCCAGACCGTGCGCCGCCAGAATCATGCGATCCTGCTGCGGCGCCACCGTGCTCACGTGCTTCAACTGCAGCGGATCGCCGATGATCACCGCTCGTTTAGCGCGGAACAGCAGCGGCAGCGCCGATGCGATATCGCACTGGCTTGCTTCGTCGATTACCACCAGATCGAAGAATCCCGGTTCAAACGGCAGTCGCCCGCGCGCCGAAAGCGACGTGACAGACCAGCATGGCAGCAGCCGCGTCACTTTAGGAAACAACGTGTAGTAGCGGCGGAAAACCTTGCGGCCCGCGCCCTCGTCAAAACGATCGCCGCTCGCTATCATCTGCAGCAGCGACACATATTCGCTCAGCAGCTTGCGCTGCTCCGGATTCCACCGGCTGGGCCATAATTTCAGCCAGCGCCGCCAGAGCTCGAGCGAATTGTGCGCCGATTCCTCCGCAATCCGCGTCAGCTCCTGGGCCAGCGATTCGATGGGGCGGGCCTCCCGCAAGCGATCGAAGCCGTGCCAATATTGCTGCGCGCGCACGGCCCACTCCAACCGATCGGCGAGCGTTCCGTGAAACTCCTCCCAGAGGTGGAGCGTGTCCTCTGCCGCTTCGCCCGCCGGAACCGCGACACCGAGCCGCTCCGCATCCGCCTGCAGCACGCTGCCCGCTTCGGATACGCGTTTGAATCGCCGGGGCTGCAGCAGGCGCACCTCGCGCGCCGATTCCAGCGCGGCCTCGAGCGATCCCAGATTGCGCCGAACACTCTCCGCATCCAGCGATCGCATTCCGGCGAAGCGCTCCGCGCCGAATAGCGTACGAGCCGGCTCCGACGCGCGCTCCCGCTCATCCACTTCATTGCGAAGTTGCACCACCGAGCGAATCTCGCCCTGCACGGCGGCAAACCGCGCGCGGCTCTCTTCGTGGGCTCGCAGCAGCCACGCGTATCCCGTCCGATCGTCGGCGCTTGCCGATTCCGCCAGCACCGCCGTCAGATGGTCGGCGAGGCGCGCATGATGCTCCTCCCGGCCCAGCCGCAGCAGCAGAGGATGCGACCCCAGATCGTTAGCGCGAGCCTCCACCACATCCACCGCATGATTGTTCTTGCTGGCAAACAGCAAACTGTTGCCCTGCCACGCCATATTGGCCAGCAGCGCCACCACTACCTGCGATTTGCCTGTGCCCGGCGGACCAGTCACCACCGTCAACGGCGCGCACAGGCTTTGTACAACAGCCTGCCGCTGCTCGCTGTTGAGCGGCAGCAGTTCCAGAATCGGACTCTCGTCGCGCGGCGGCGTTTCCACCGTCTCTCCGCGTAGCCACAACCCCAGCGCAGTGTCGCGGACGGCCTCGTCGTCCAACTGCGCCAGCTTCCGCAACTCCACTTCGAGTCCGTAAGTGAAGGGCGATCGCGTGGCGGCGAACAGCACCGCGCGATTGTAAATCCCCGGCTGTTTCAACTCGGCCAGCGCGGCGCCTTCCGATATCGCGTAGGGGTTGAGCGGTTCCTGCCAATCCCAATCCGGACGGCAATCCTGCAGCCGCAGAATCACCTCGTCCCACTGCGGCAAATCGTCGTCGGTGTTGGCGAGCCCGAGTTCGTCGGCCAGGTGGATGGCTTCGTCCATCAGGTTCCCGCTGTCGGCCGCCAGCAGACTCTTTAGCACCTCGAGATTGAAAAGCGGAATGCCGCTCGCGGGCCGCAGCAGCTCGGCGGGATCGCCGTTCGACTCTTCGATGGGGTAGAGCAGCAGCGGTTCGATGCGCATCTCTTCGCCGTGCTCCAGCAGCACTCTGCGTAATCGAACCGCGTACCCGATGTAGAGCGTAAGCTGTCCGCGCTCCTGCTGTGCTTTGCGAATAATCCTCTTGATGACGCGCTCTTTGGCCGGCGGCGCGGCGCCTCCGTGCGCGAAGGGAAGTTCGCCGAGGGCAACATAATCCACGTCCTGCGCTTCGGCGCGAATGCTGATGCCGGACCCGCTCTCGCGTCCGAGTGTCTCCAGGTAGTAGCGGCAGAGATCGCCCAGCAGTGTGCGCGGAGCGGGCGCCGCGCCACCATGCGACTCGCGGCTGTTCGGCCACCAGCGATAAGCTGAATCCTGCCGCGCCTCCAAGCCCACCAGGCGATGTAGCGCGGCGGCGACTTCCTGCTTCTCCAGGCCGAGATCGGCAGCAATCTGTTGGGCTTTCAAACCCGGCTTTTGCTGCAGCAGCTCCCGGATTCGGTCGGTGGGGCTCATAGAGAGCGTGGCGTTTTCGCCTTCAGTATCGCACTTCAGCCACATCGCGCCCGCAAGGGAGCCGCGCCCCCGTGAATTCCCCGGCCCCAGTCAAACGGGCATATAATCTAATGGACTGTGAATTGGGCCATACTCCCACCATATATAAAGAGGATTCCGGATCGATGTCAACATTAGAGGTTTCTCCGGCCGAGCCTGCCTCCGGCCAGCCTGTACACTCGGTCGTTAACGATTTCAGCATCCAGGTCGCAACGGTCAATGGCTCCGGTAGCCAGACAGCCAATACGGTTATGATGCGCTCGCTCTTTCAAATGGGCATCCCCGTGTCGGGAAAGAATATGTTCCCGTCGAACATTGCCGGCCTGCCCACTTGGTTTACCATCCGGGCTTCGAAGCACGGTTATATCGGACGCCGCAAGGAGATCGATTTCCTGGTGGCCATGAATCCCGAAACCGCGCGCGAAGACGTGATGAACCTGGGAAGTGGCGCCGCCGTGGTTTACGATGAGCCGCTCAAGCTCAACGCACTGCGCAGCGACCTGCACTTCTATCCCGTTCCCTTCGACAAACTGGTCGGGCCCGTCTGCCCCGAAGCCAAGTTGCGCAAGCTTGTGCGCAACATGATCTACGACGGCGTGGTGGCCCAAGTGCTCTCCATCGAAATGGAAGAGATCCACAAAGCGCTGATCAAGCAGTTCGGCAAAAAGAAGGCCAAAGCGGCGGAGCTCAACTGGGGCGCGGCGCAGGCCGGCTTTGACTACGCGCTGAAGACCTTCACCAAGAGCGATCCCTACAGCGTGGAGCGCATGAACGGCACCGCCGGCAAGATCATCATCGATGGCAACGCCGCCTGCGCGCTCGGCGCAATGTTTGCCGGCGTTACGGTGGTCACCTGGTATCCCATCACGCCTTCGTCCTCGCTGGTGGAATCGCTGATCGGCTACGCGCGCCGCTTCCGCCACAATCCCGAAACCGGCAAGGCGTCCTACGCGATTGTGCAAGCCGAAGACGAGCTCGCTTCCATCGGTATGGCCCTTGGCGCAGGATGGGCGGGCGCCCGCTCCATGACCGCCACGGCGGGTCCTGGCGTCTCCCTGATGTCTGAGTTCATCGGACTCGGCTACTACGCCGACGTTCCTACCGTGGTCTTCGATGTGGAGCGCGTTGGCCCTTCCACCGGCCTGCCCACCCGCACCCAACAGGGCGACCTGCTGAGCACCGCG
This sequence comes from uncultured Solibacteraceae bacterium, assembly GCA_963815475.1. Taxonomy (GTDB): domain Bacteria; phylum Acidobacteriota; class Terriglobia; order Bryobacterales; family Bryobacteraceae; genus Sulfopaludibacter. The sequence goes on from CAWFHD010000003.1 coordinate 1,696,271, forward strand.
TTGCTCTCTCACGGCGATACCCGCCACCCCCTGTTCTTCCCCTGTTCGCCCGAAGAGTGCTTCTCCATGTCGATTGAGGCTTTCGACTTCGCCGAGAAGTTCCAGACCCCCACCTTCGTCATGACCGATCTCGATCTGGGCATGAACAACTGGATGGCCGACCCATTCCACTACCCCGAGAAGCCCATCAATCGCGGCAAGGTGTTATCGGCGGACGACGTCAAACGGCTCGGCGGCTTCGCCCGTTATAAAGATATCGACGGCGACGGCGTCGGCTACCGCACACTGCCCGGAACCGACGCGCCCAATGCCTCCTACTTCACCCGTGGCAGCGGCCACAACGAGAAGGCCCAGTACACCGAACGCGAGGATGACTACATCCACAACATGAACCGTCTGGCGCACAAGTTTGAGGTCATGCGCAAGCATGTGCCCGAGCCGGTTGTGCAAGTGAACGACAAGGCGAAGATCGGCTTCGTCGCCATCGGCACTTCGGACTACGCGGTTCGCGAAAGCTGCGACCAGTTGAAGGACGAGTACGACATCCATGTCAGTTACATGCGGCTGAAGGCTTACCCCTTCACCGAACATCTGTTGGACTTCATCCGCCAACACGATCGCGTGTACGTGGTCGACCAGAATCGCGACGCGCAGTTGCTCGGCTTGATGAAGCTGGAATTTGACGTGGACCTGCTCGCCAAACTGCGCAGCGTCCGCTACTACGGCGGCCTGCCGCTCGATGCGCGCACCGTCACTGACGAAATCGTAAAACAGGAGGGCAAATGAGCACTACCGTTACTCCCCCGCCCAAGAAGCTCAACCACATCGGGCTGGAGGTTATCAACTATAAGGGTGCTAAGACCACCCTGTGCGCCGGCTGCGGCCACAACTCCATCTCCGAGCGCATCATCGAGTGCTTCTACGATCTGGGGGTCGAACCGTACCGCGTCGCCAAGTTCTCGGGTATCGGCTGCTCCTCCAAGTCGCCCGCCTATTTCCTGGGAATGTCCCATGGGTTCAACGCGGTGCACGGACGCATGCCGGCCATCGCGACGGGCGCAATGTTGGCCAACCATAGTCTGCTGGGCTTGGGCGTCACCGGGGACGGTGACACTGCGTCCATCGGCCTTGGCCAGTTCATGCACTTGGTCCGGCGCAATCTGCCAATGATCTACGTGATTGAGAACAATGGGGTTTATGGCCTCACGAAAGGTCAATTCTCAGCCACAGCCGATCTCGGTTCGAAGCTGAAGACCGGCGCTGCCAACGACTTGCCTCCATTCGACTGCTGCGCCTTGGCACTGAAGTGGGGCGCCACTTTCGTCGCCCGGTCCTTCAGCGGAGATAAGAAGCAGTTGCAAGCCATTCTGAAGACCGCCATCGCACACAACGGGCTATCCGTCATCGACGTCATTTCGCCGTGTGTGACCTTCAACGATCACGAAGGTTCCACCAAAAGCTACAGCTACATGAAGGAGCACGAACAGGTCCTGCATGAGTTAGATTTCGTCCCATTTTTCGAAGACATTACCGTGGAAATTCCTGAAGGGGAAACCATGGATGTCCAGATGCACGATGGCTCCCACTTACGCATTCGGAAGCTCGGCAGGGAGTTCGATCCCACCGATCGCTTTGGCGCCCTGGTAGCTCTCGAAGCAGCGGAGGCGAAGGGCGAAGTCTTGACGGGTGTCTTGTATGTGAATACAAACAAACCTACTTTTACCGAGTTGCTCAATCTTACTGAGGAACCGCTAGCTACATTACCTGAGTCCCAGGTAAGGCCATCCAGGGAAGTCTTGGATAGGGTTATGGAAGAGCTACGTTAACTAGCTATGGTGAAATCTGCCAAATCGGAGTGAAATGGCATTGATTTCAAGATGGGCAGATGCTAGGATCGATACCGGTCTGTCATCCTCCGAGACAGATTGTAGTAGAACCTTATGCTCCACGCCACCCTTGGCGTGGGGCTTTTTTTTTGACTTGCTTTCAGCCACTTAGCCCTTTTGGGCTACTACTCTGAGCCAGCCGCGGTCGTGGAGTTGTGGAAGGAACAGCCAGAGCCGAGGGCGGGTAAGTCGATCGCTGAGAGGCTCACCGCTGAAGCCAGATCGCTAATCCCCCAGGGTTCCTCGCGTCTCATCATTTGAAGAGCCTGATAGGATGAAATCTCTAATGGCTGCCCCCATGGAACCGGCGGATGGCGCAATCGCGGATCTGGAAGCGATCTTCAAGGAACATCACGCCCTGGTCTTCCGCGCGGCTTACCGCGTGACCGGCAACGCCAACGATGCTGAAGACGTGTTGCAGACCGTTTTTCTTCGCCTGATGAAGCGGGACGCGGCCGCCGAGCCGGTCGGAAACATGGCCAGCTTCCTGCACCGCGCAGCCGTCAATGCCGCTCTCGACCTGATGCGGACCCGGCAGAATATCCGCAATATCCCACTGGACGAACTCGAGCCCGTGCTCGCCGAACCGTCCCATCGCAACCCGGACCGGATCCAGAGTTCTGGAGAAATACGCGAGTGGCTGCGCGGAGCGCTCAGCCGGCTCAATCCCCGGATCGCCGAGATGTTCATGCTCCGGTTCTTCGATGGCAAAGATAATCCCGAGATCGCGCAACTGCTAAACACCACGCCTGGCACCGTAGCGGTGACCATATCGCGAACGCGCGACCGGCTGGAAAAAGAGTTTCGAGCTTATATGGAGGGCGTAGCATGACCCCCGAACAACAATATTCCGACAATCGATTTATGGACCCGACGCTGGAGCAGGCAGTGGCTGAAATTCGCGATGATGCAGTCGATCCCGCGGTAGTGGAAGCGGCGGCGGCTCGTGTATGGGCGCGACTGGCGCACCAGCAAATTCGAAGCTGTGCCGATTTCCAGGCGCTGATTCCCGATTACCGCGCCGGCAAACTGGCTCCCGCTCGCGCTCTGTTGCTGAAGGACCACCTGCATGAGTGCGTGGCTTGCCGTAAGGTGTTCGAAGGCCGCGTGACCGTGATGCCGGTGCAGCGCTCGGCCGCGCCTCGCCGCATGCAGTCGGTTCGCTGGGTAGCAGCGGCGGCTGCAGTAGTGGCGGCTGCGGGTATTTACATCTGGATCGGAAGAGAGGGCCAGACCGGAGCCGGACGCGCGTTCGTCCAGACTGTGAATGGTTCGCTTTACGAGATCACTGCCGAAGGCATACGCCCCCTGGCCGCCGGACAGGCGCTGCCAGACGGCGTCGAGATCCACACCGCCAAGGACTCGAGCGCCATGTTGCAGTTGCGCGATGGCTCCGTGGTGGAACTGCGCGAGCGCTCCGCTTTCAATACGTCGGCCAGCGCGAGCGACCTCACCGTTCACCTGGTGCAGGGCAGCGTGATTGTAGAGGCTGCCAAGCGCAAAACGGGCCACCTCTATGTGGATACCGCCGATTGCCGCGTGGCCGTTACCGGCACCGTGTTCGGCGTGAGTGCGGGCATCAAGGGATCGCGCGTCTCGGTGGTGCAGGGCGAAGTTCACGTCACCCATGAGAGCGACGAAAAGATTCTCCACCCTGGCGACCAGACGGTCACCAGTCCCGGCCTGGAGCCGGAATCGGTGCGCGACGATATCGCGTGGAGCCGCAATCGCGACCGTTATAACGCGCTGCTCGCCGCCATCCGCGCCGGCATCACGCAGCTGCACCTGCCGGATCTGCGCTACTCCAGCAACCTGGCGGGGCGTCTCCCGGCATCGACCGTGTTTTTCGCCAGCATTCCGAACCTGGCTCAGTACCTGGCCGACGCCGAGTCGGTATTCCGGGAAAAGGCCGAAGGCAATCCCGAATTGAACGGTTTATGGACCGGCAAGGCCGCCACGGTGCTGCCCATGATCGATAAGCTGCGCGCGGCCAGCGGTTATCTGGGAGATGAAGTGGTGGTCGCTTCGACTGCCGGGCCGGATGGCAAAGTGGGAGCGCCGGTCTTCCTGGCCGAAGTCAAGCAACCAGGCTTCCCTGAATTCCTCCAGAAATCCGGTTTGCCGTTGCTGGTGGAATCGCGTAACGGCCTGGTGGTCTTTGGCCCCGAGCGCGAGAGTTTGGATCGTGTGGCACCCGCACTGGATAACGCTGCCGGCGGGTTCCAGGGCACGCCTTTCTACGCCCGCATCAACCAGGCTTATCACGATGGCGCTGGCTTCCTGCTGTGCGCCGATGTTTCGCACTTGGGCAGCAGCGACTCGCCCCTGCGCGGCGTCCGCTACGTGGTGGCGGAACAAAAGGAAGTGAATCACCAGATGGAGGCGCGGGCCTCCATGGGGTTCGATAGCGCCGCCACTGGCGCTGGCAAAAGCATCGCCACCTGGCTGGCCGCGCCTGCGCCGATGGGGTCGCTCAATTACGTCTCGCCGGAAGCGAGTTTCGTGGCCGCGTTTGTGGCGCGCGACGCCGGGGTTACGGTGGATGCTCTAACCGGATTGCTGCAGAGAACCGCGGCCGACCTGGGACCGAAGGGAAGCGAGATGCGTGACGATCTGGCTGCCAGCCTGAGCGGCGAGTTTGCGCTCTCGCTGGATGGGCCCGCATTCCCTGTGCCTTCGTGGAAACTGGTGGCCGAGGTTTACGACGCCAACCGCATGCAGGCCGGCTTACAGAAGGCCGTAGACGCATACAACAACGCGGCTCTCCAGGCCGGCGAAAAGCCGCTGCGCACTGCGCAGGAGACCGTGGAAGGGCACACCATCTACATGATCGCCGGTGGCAATCCCAACCCGCTGACGGAAGCACACTACACTTTCGCCAACGGCTACTTCATCGCCGGACCCACCAAGGCCATCGTGACGCGGGCAATCCAGATCCAGGCCGGCGGCGCATCCATCATGCGGTCCACAACCTTCCTGTCGTTGACACCGCGCGACCACTACGCCAACTTCTCGGCTGTGGTGTATGAGAACCTCGGCTCCACGCTGGCGCCGCTGGCGGGGCTGGCCGGAGCGTTCCTGCCGAACATGCGGCCCGAGCAGCAGAAGATGGTGCAGAGGCTCGGCAACATCAAGCCGATGCTCTACGCCGCCTACAGCGGGCCCGATCAAATGACCATCGCCAGCAGCCAAAATGTGCTGGGCGCCGGCCTGACGAACCTCATGACCGGCAACCTGGGAGGCATCGTAGGAGACGCAATCCCCCTTCGCCAATTTGTGGGAGCGGGCCGGTAGTCAGGTGGCGCCGGTGGTCGAAGCCACCGGCGGGCAACCTCTGTTATCTTTTCCTGTATGGATGAGTGGCGCTTCATCGCCGAGCGCAAAATCCGGGAAGCCATGGAGGAAGGCGCGTTCGACCACCTCGATGGTTCCGGCCGCCCGCTCGATCTTCGCGAAAACCCCTTCGAAGATCCATCGCAGCGCATGGCGCATCGCCTCCTGAAAAACAACGGGTTCGCGCCTGCGTGGATCGAGGAAGCCAAAGAGATCGAAGTCGAGATTCAATACTTGAAGGGTGTGAGCCTGCCAGAGCCGGAACGCTGCCACCGCGTGAAATCGCTTAACAAGCGTATCCTGGTTTACAACTTGAAAGCCCCGGAATGCGCGCAGAAGTTATTGTTGGCCGGGTAATACCCAAACACACTATCTTCGGTCTGTATCCTAAATCGAACTTGTTCCCCGCGAGGGGCCATCGTAAAGTCGGGTCAATGGAATGGATTCAGCCTCTCGCGTCGAGGCCATCCGCCGGCTCCGGCTCGGCCTTTCGCACAGGCTGAGCCGGATACGGTTCCACTCTTTACCCGCCCACGTTCTTCGGAGCAGGCTTGGAAGTCGACGTCGTCAGCTTCTCCCCGCGACCCATCTTCTCGATCTCGTTGAAGTAAACCTTGCGGCCCTCGTCCATCGCCATATTGGACAGGATCACCGCCACCGCGTCCGCCATCCCGACTTCCAGGTTGGCGCGCGGTACTCCGCCATCCTTGCAGTTGTTGAAAAAACTCTCCAGTTCCACGTCCACCGGATTGCGCTGCTCTTCCTGCAGCATCACGCCCTTAGCGGTGAGCCAGCGGCGCGCGAACTTCACTTCGCGATTCAGGAAGCCCTCGTTGCCTGTGAACTCCAGGTCGCTGGTCATGATGGGAATCGGCCCATTGGCGCCGCCCGATGCCACCATGGTGGCGCCGGCCACGAACGGCTTCTTCTTGTCTTCAGCCGCCGACACCGTGGTGGTCTTGGGAGGCTCCCGATACCACCAGGCGATGCAGGGATGCACGTCGTCTCCCACCGTGATTTCGATGGTGCCCTCGGTTCCCATGATGATCTCGCCCATCTCCGGACGCGAGCCGTTGAAATACGGCAGGAACTGGTTGGTGCTGATTGACGAGTAGGTCAGCTTCTGGCCGTTCGGATATTTGTAGATCAACTGGATGTTGTCGTACACATCGCGGCCGTCCTTAAGCATGTCCAGGCTGCCCAGCCCCATCACGAATTCCGGCTGCGATCCGAACATCCAGTCGGCGATATCCACCTGGTGCGACGTCAACTCCGCCGTCAAACCGCCCGACATGGAACGGTAGACGCGCCAGTTGGCGATGTTCTGCTCGCCGCCCGGTTTCATGGTCCACAGGCTGCTGGGCTTGTTGATCATGTTGCGGTGCCACTGGGCATGGATGTGATGCACATTTCCCAGAATGCCCTTGTCCACCATCTGCTTCACCGTCTGGTAGAACGTGCTGTAGCGCCGCTGCAGACCGGTCTGCAGGATCTGCTTGGGGTGCTCCTGCGCCAGCGCTGTCAGCGCGTGCACCTCTTCGGGTTTGAACACCAGGCATTTTTCGCAGAAGACGTGCTTGCCGGCCTGCAGTGCGTCGCGCGTCAGAGGGAAGTGCACGAACAGCGGCGTGAGCACAAACACGGCGTCGATATCTTTTTGCGCCAGCAATTCGTGATAGTCCGTGTAGGTCCGCGGGTTGTTGGCGATAGTGGTCACACCGTTCTTGAGGTGCTCCGGATTGATGTCGCACAACGCCACGCACTGCCCGTTGCTGATGTTCTTCAAATGCTTCAGCAGGTAGCTGCCGCGGCTGCCGGTGCCGATCACACCGTATCGCACCGGTTCATTGGCCGCTTTCACCGTTTGAATGGCGGGAGCGCCTTCCAGAGCCACGGCTGCCACGGCCGTTACAGCTCCTGCGGCTTTCAATAAATCTCGGCGGGAAAGGTCGTTGTCTTGTGCCATATAGCTGCACCTCGCAAAAGGATCAATTTGTCCCGATTGTATCATGTGGGTTGGAGCCGGAATGCGTATCGTAGTGCTGGGTGGTACCGGCCTTACGGGGCCGTTCGCCGTGCGAAGCCTCGAGCGGTTGGACCATCGGGTAACGGTGTTCCATCGAGGCCTGCATGCCGCCGATTTCCCCGCCGGCGTCCGGATCATTCAGGGCGATTTCGCCACCCTGCCCGCCCAATTGCGCGAACCCGCTCCCGACGTAGTGGTGCACATGTGGGCCATGACCGCGCAAGCGGCCACTTCGTTCGTCGAGTTTTTTCGCGGCGCTGCCTGCCGCGCGGTCGTAATCTCGAGCGGCGATGTATATCGCGCTTACGGCCGCCTGCAACGCCTGGAATCGGGCGACCCCGGAGCTATTCCCATCGCCGAGGACGCGCCGCTGCGCCAAGCGCTTTATCCCTATCGGGACAAACTCGCGCCAGACAGTCCCGAGTGGATGCGGCAATACGACAAGATACTGGTTGAACGCGCCGTGTCGGCCTGCCCCGAGCTGCCGGCCACCGTCCTCCGCTATCCGGCCGTATACGGGCCCGGCGACTCGTACCATCGATTTCGCCCCTGGCTACAGCAGATGGCGGCCGGTGACGAAGTGCGTATACAACCTTCTTATGCGAATTGGCGCTGGACCCATGGATATGTAGAGAACGTGGCGGAGACGGTGGTGGCCGCGGTGGCAAACCCTGGGGCGGCGAACTGCGTCTACAACGTGGGAGAAGCCGATACACCCACCATGGCCGCGCGGATCGAAGGCCTCGGTCGCGCGTCCGGCTGGCAAGGGCGTGTGGCGCCTGTGCCAGTGGAAGCGCCGCAACTCGACTTCGCACATCACATGGTGCTCGACACGACAAGCATTCGCCAGGAACTGGACTTTGAGGAGTCGATTAGTCCTGAAGAAGGCTTAGTCCGGACGATTGCATGGGAGTCGGATAATCCGGCTGAGTAGTAAAACTCACCACGAAGCTCTCTTTGAGCTAAACGACCCATACCTCGCTCAACCGAGCCGATAACATCGCTGATCAATCGGGGGAGGGAACTGTCCGAGGAAACCGTCGGAAAATCCAAAATTGGGCTGAAGTATGAAGGATTTCCCAGCTAACTGTCGAGTTTCTCTACGCCAAGCATCTGTCTCTTCAATAGCATAGACATATTGATGGCAGGACAAGTGCTGTCGGAAATATGATATTTGTACCTTATTATCGTATTTTGGAGGCTTCGCCCATGAAGAAGTACCTTACCCTGGTTAGCGCGCTCCTCGCACTAGCCCTGGTTCTATTTGTCAACGCTGCTTCAGCCCAAGTCGGCACAGTGAAGCGAAGCGGAAATTACACCGCTCTGCTCAACGGTAGTACGACTTCGCTCGGCAAGACCGGCGTTGTTGCAAAAATCCAAAGCGCCGCCATTGCTAAAGACGGCACCATCACCGTCCGTGCCACGATTGTGGACTCCGACGGCATTCCCCTCGATCGTTTGGGGGTTGCTACCAAGGGCCCCGTTTCGTTGAGCTTTATCGCCGCGTACATCCCCGCAGGCCAGTCCCAATATGTGTCCTACACGACTACGGTCCTCAAGCCCACGTTGAACCTCACCGCCGCCCCGCAAACCCAGGCTGCCAACGATTCCGGCGGGACCTTCACTTCCAACGCCATTGGCGACTACACCTACACCTTCAAGACGAAGGCCCCCACCACCTTCGATGCCACCGCGACCCACTCCATCGGCCTCTCCGCCTTCCGCAATCTGGCGGAATTCGGCACGTTCGACGAATGGGCCGAGGTTTCGAACGACGTCTTAAATTTCGTTCCAAATGGATCGCCGGTGACAGTGACCCGCTCCGTGGTCACCACCGATGCCTGCAACCAGTGCCACGACCCGCTCATCGGCCATGGCGGATCGCGCGTCAAGGTTGAACTCTGCATCATGTGCCACACCCCCCAGACCATCAATCCGGATACGGGAATCACGCAGGACATGAAGGTCCTGATCCACAAGATCCACATGGGATCGAGCCTGCCCAGCGTTAAGGCCGGCACGCCCTATCGGATCTGGCACCGCGGAGCCTGGTCGGACTTCTCCGCCGTGGTCTTTCCGCAGGACGTTCGCAACTGCACCACCTGTCACACGGCGGCCGCCACGCAGGGCACTCACTATATGACCAAGCCCACCGCCGCGGCTTGCGGCTCCTGCCATGACGACGTCAACTTCGCGACCGGTCTCAATCACGTGAACCTGCCGCAGGTGGACGACAACCAGTGTCAGAACTGCCACACCTCCAAGCAGACGCTCGATTTCGATGCTTCCGTTCCCGGCGCGCACCTGATTCCCTCGAATTCCACATCTCTGCCCGGACTTGTGGTTAAGGTCCTCAGCGTCACCGGCGCAGTGCCCGGATCCTCTCCCACAGTCACGTTTAGCGTGACAGACAAATCGAACAATCCGATCGACATCACCAAGATCACGTCCATCCGCATGGTCCTGGGCGGCAACAACGTGGACTACGGCGCCGGAACGAATGGAATGCGGGCCTCCGAAACTCCCACGGCTGCCAAGCTGACCAACGCCGGCTACGTCTACACCATGACCAACAAGATCCCCGCCGGCGCAACCGGTTCCTTCACGGTTTCCATGGAAGCCAGCAACACCGTCCAACTGCTGCCCGGTACCACCAAGCAGACTGCGGCTGTGGATGCCGCGAAGCCCGTGGAGTTCTACTTCAGCGTAGACAAGAGCGCCACCGTTGCGCGTCGCCAGGTAGTGGACTCGGCGAAATGCGCCTCCTGCCACGCCAACCTGGGCTTCGTTCACGGCGGGACCCGCGCCAACGTGCAGGAATGCGTGATCTGCCACAACCCGATCCTGGCCGACGGCACCTCCGGCCAGAGCGTCTCCCTTGCCGTGCAGATCCACAGCATCCATCGCGGCGAGAACCTGGCAAATCCGTACGTGCTGGGAACCACCAATTATCAGGAAGTCAAGTTCCCTGGCGACCTGCGCGATTGCACTGCCTGCCACATGACTGGCACTTACCTGGTAGAGAACGTCGGAGCCAAGGCCGCGGTGGCCAGCCCCGGCGGCTTCACCAAGACCACGACCCCGATCTCGGCTGCCTGCCAAGGCTGCCACGATGACGTAGCTACCGCCTCCCACGCTCTGGCCAACACCACGGTGCTCGGCGAGAGCTGCGCGGCGTGCCACAGCGCCGGCGAACAATTCTCCGTGGACCGCGTCCACCAGAGAATCTTCTAGTCTCCCACTTCAGGCGAACGCCTCGGCACAACGCTGGCATCTCACGCGAAACTGCGTGGGCTGCCAGCGTTGTTGTTTAGTGGAGCCGGTGGTCGGAGGCGCCGGCTGTCTGGCGGGCGTTCTGTTCGAGATGTAGGCGGTCGGCTCCGACACTGCTGCGCAGGCCGCCGAATTGGTGTTAGCAGCGTCCTTATGCCACAATTGATAAATCACGCCCGTTTTTCCGGATGCGTGAGCATTTCCCATGACTACAGTTACCAGCACTCGCGCTAAGGAATTTCGTGACCAATTGTCTAGCCGTGTTATGGTCGCCGATGGCGCAATGGGCACCATGCTCTACGCCAAAGGGGTGTTCATCAATCGCTGCTTCGATGAGCTGAATCTCTCCGCCCCCGACATGGTGCGCCAGATCCATCTGGACTATGTCAAAGCCGGCGCTGAGATCATTGAGACCAACACTTTCGGCGGCAGCCGTCCGCGCCTGGCGGCATTCGGCATGGCGGAAAAGCTCAAGGCCATCAACATGGCCGGCGTCAAACTGGCGCGCGAAGCCGCCAAGGATCACGCTTTTGTCGCAGGCGCGGTAGGTCCGCTCGGAGTGCGCATTGAGCCGCTCGGTCCCACTTCCTTCGCCGAGGCTCGCGAGGCCTTCCGCGAGCAGATTGAGGCGCTGGCCGAAGCCGGCGTGGACCTGCTCATACTGGAAACCTTCGCCAATCTGGACGAGCTACGCGAAGCCGTGTTGGCTGCACGCGACGTGGTGGGCAACGACATGGCCATCATCGCTCAGGTGACCATCGACGATTTCGGCCATCTCCCCGGCGGCACCGACCCCGAAACTTTCACTCGCGAAATGGATGGCTGGCCCGTGGACGTCATCGGGCTCAATTGCTCCGTTGGCCCCAAAGCGACTCTCGAGACCATCGAGCAGATGATGGCCATCACCTCCAAGCCCATGAGCGCCATGCCCAATGCGGGCTTGCCCATGCGCGTGGAAGGCCGCAACATTTATCTCTGTTCGCCCGAGTATATGTCGCAGTATGCGCGCCGCATGCTGTGGGCCGGCGTCAAGATCATCGGCGGCTGCTGCGGCACTACACCTGACCACATCAAGCTCATCCGCTCCGAGACCCGCTCGCTGCAGCCTACCACCAAGAAACTCACTATCACGGTGGATGCTCCTGAAACCCGCGGCCAGGCGTTGGCGCCCGTTCCCGTAGCGCAGAAATCCAAGGTCGGCGCCAAGCTGGCGGAGGGCAAATTCGTCGCCTTCGTGGAGATTCTGCCGCCCCGCGGCGTCGACGCCTCGCGCGAAATCGATGGCGCCCGGCGTTGCGCCGAACATGGCATCGACGCCATCAACGTGCCCGACGGTCCGCGCGCCAGCGCCCGCATGAGCGCCCAGGTCACCTGCCAGTTGATCCAACAGGAGGCCGGCATCGAAGCCGTCAATCACTTCTGCTGCCGCGACCGCAACATCCTCGGCATTCAGTCGGAGCTGCTGGGCACTCACAAAGTGGGCGTCCGAAACCTCATCTGCATCACCGGCGATCCGCCCCGCATGGGGGCGTACCCCGACGCCACCGCCGTCTTTGACGTGGACGCCATCGGGTTGGTGAACATCGTCAAGAACCTGAATCACGGCCTCGACATCGGCGGCAACCCCATGGGGTCGCAGACCGCGCTGCTAATCGGCGTGGGCGCCAATCCGGGGGCGCTCAACATGGATGAAGAGATCCGCCGCTTCGAGTGGAAAGTGGAAGCCGGCGCCGAGTATGTGGTGACTCAGCCGGTGTTCGATCTTGACCTGCTGGAGCAGTTTCTCAAGCGAATTGAGCACGTCAAGATCCCGGTGATCTGCGGCATCTGGCCGCTCACCAGCTATCGCAATGCCGAGTTCATGGTGGGCGAACTGCGCGTGCCCGTGCCGGATGAATTCATGGAGCGGATGCGTCGCGTGGATAGCGCCGATAAGGCGCGCGACGAAGGTGTGGCCATCGCGCGCGAGATGACCGCGCGTGTCCGTCGCATGGTTCAAGGTGTACAATTAAGCGCGCCGTTCGGCCGGTATCAGATGGCGCTGGATGTGGCCGAAGCAATCGGACCCCGTTAATTCTTGTCATGGCTACCGATCTGGTGGAGATCAATCCCGAGCAGCCCGATCCGGATGCTCTTGAACGCGCAGCGGCAGCGGTCCGCCGCGGAAAAGTGATCGCGATTCCGACGGACGCGCTCTATACCCTGGTGGCGGATCCGTTCAACCTACGCGCCGTTACGCAGGTATTCAAAGCCAAAGGCCGCGAGACGCATCGCTCCCTCCCGGTCCTCATCCGCGACACCATGATGGCCGAAGAACTGGCTGCCGAGTTGAGCGAAACCTTCTTCGTGCTGGCCCGGCGTTTCTGGCCGGGGCCCCTGACCATGATCGTGCAGGCTTCGCCGCGGCTGCCCCTCAAGGTCACCGGGAACACAGGCCGGCTCGCGATCCGGCAATCGCGTTCGGTGGTGGCGAATCAGTTGATCGCCATGCTCAACGAGCCGCTCATTTCCACCAGCGCCAACATTTCCGGCAGCCCCACATGCCGCAGCGGCATCGACGTTTTCGGCATGATGGACGGCCGCGTCGACCTGGTGCTGGATGGCGGCGCCTGTGCGGGCCCTGGGGCGACGACAGTGGATATCACGGAGCCAGTCTGGAAACTGATCCGCGCCGGGGCAGTGGAGGAAAAAGAGATCTCCGACTGCCTGCTGCCTTCCTGACGCAAATGAAGTACCTGCTCATCGTGGCCGGAGGCGGCGCGGGCTCGCTGCTTCGCTGGGTAGCCGGCGCCGCGATCATGGCGCGTTTCGCCGGAAGATTCCCGCTGGGCACCATGATCGTCAACGTCACCGGGTCCTTCGTCATCGGTTTGCTGATGACGCTGTTCACGGAACGCTACCAGCCTTACGCCAACCTGCGATTGCTGTTGGTGACAGGATTTCTGGGAGGCTACACCACCTTCTCCAGCTTCGAGTGGGAAACCTACTCCTCCATCCGGGGAGGCGGTTTCTGGATCGGCCTCACCAATGTAGTGGGCAGCGTCGCATTGGGGTATGCCGCCGTCTGGCTGGGAGCCTTCCTGGCGCGACGGTAATGAAGGCCGAGCGGCCTCATTGCTTCAGCCGCAATCTGCACTCATGCTAACCTTGTATTTCTACCTACATTCCCATGCGAAACGTGGTCATCATCGGTTCGGGCTGCGCCGGAAATACCGCCGCCATTTACACCGCGCGGGCGAATCTGAAACCGCTTGTAGTGAGTGGCGGCCACACAGCCGGCGGCCAACTGGCTCTTACTACGCTGGTGGAAAATTTTCCAGGATTCCCGGAAGGCATCATGGGTCCGGATCTGGTGGAGAACATGCGGAAGCAGGCCGAGCACTTCGGCGCCGAGTACGTCCACGGCGAAGTGATCGACACCGATTTCTCGGTTCGCCCCTTCCGTCTCAACGTCGATGGTGAATGGATCGAGACGCACACGGTGATCATTGCGTCGGGCGCATCTGCCCGCTGGATCGGCCTGGAATCGGAGTACAAGCTGATCGGACACGGTGTGAGTTCGTGCGCCACCTGCGACGGCTTCTTCTATCGCGACAAGAAGATCATGGTGGTGGGCGGCGGCGATTCCGCCATGGAGGAGGCCAACTTCCTCACCCGCTTCGGCCGCGATGTGACCCTGGTGCACCGGCGCGAAGAGTTCCGCGCTTCGAAGATCATGCTGGATCGCGCCCGCCACAATCCCAAGATCAACTTCCTCATGAACACCGTGGTGGAAGAGGTCCACGACGCTTCGAAGGGCATTGTCACGAGCGTTCGCCTGCGCAATCTAAAGACGGGTGTGGTGTGGGAGCAAGACGTGGACGGCTTCTTCGTGGCCATTGGACACATCCCCAATACCAAAATTTTTAAAGGCCAGATCGAGACCGATCCCGACGGATATATCATTTCGAAAGGTGGAGCCCGAACCAACATCGCGGGCATCTTTCACGCCGGCGATGTGCAGGATCGCGTCTATCGCCAGGCCATTACCGCCTCGGGCGCCGGCTGTATGGCGGCCATCGAGGTCGAACGTTATCTGGAAGCGGAGGGACACTAAACGATGATCGAGCGCTTGACACCCCCTGGCGTGGCTATTCCACGCGGCCCTTATTCACCTGCCGTACGCGCGGGTGATTTTATCTATGTCTCCGGCCAGATTCCGGTGGATCCCGAGACCAACAAGCCTGTGTTGGGAGAGATCGCGCAAGAAACGCGCCAGGTGCTGAGCAACATCATGCGCATCCTGGATGCCTGCGGCGCGACGCGCGCCGACGTGGTGAAGTGCCAGGTCTACTTGACCGACGTGAAGGACTTCGCGGCCATGAACGAGGTCTACAGCGAGTTCTTCGGCGAAGCCAAACCGGCGCGCACCACCATCGGGGTGGCCGCGCTGCCGCTACCCGGCGCCAAGATCGAAATCGATGCCGTGGCCTACGCGCCGTTCAACAAGACCGACGCCATCTCTCATCCCACGAAGTAGCCGTTTTTTCTGACATCTTCGAGCATCGCTCGGAACGCCTGCCCGCGATGGCTTACCGAGGATTTCTGCGCCTCGCTGGCTTCACCGAAGGTGCACCCGAACGGAGCGTAGTAGAACAGAGGATCGTATCCGAACCCGCCAGCGCCTCGCGGGGCATCGAGGATGGTCCCCTCCACGCTTCCCGAATACACCCCCAGAACCTGCCCGGCGTGCAGCAGCGCAATGCGGCACACGAACCGCGCCGACCGGTTTTTCACGCTGCGCAGATTCTCCAGCAGTAGTCGATTATTCGATTCGTCAGTGGCGCCTTCACCCGAATAGCGCGCCGAGTAAACGCCGGGGGCGCAGCCAAGCGCGTCCACCTCCAGTCCCGAATCGTCCGCAAAAACCGGATCGCCGACGTGCGCGCCGTAGTGTCGCGCTTTGAGAATCGCGTTGTCGGCGAAGGTGGCGCCGTCCTCTACGCAGGGTTCGATACTTCGGAAATTCGGGATCAGGTCAATTGCAATTTCGGGCGCCAGGCTCGCCGCCATGCCCTGGAACTCGCGCACCTTGCCGGCGTTGCCGGTAGCGCAGAACAGGCGGATCAAAACCCTGCCGCCTCCTTCTGGATTCGGATCAGCCGGGCGATTCCGCCGCGCGCCAGTCCAATCAACTCGCCCATCTGCGAATCGTCGAAGGAAGCATGCTCGGCGGTGGCCTGCACTTCGATGAACCGGCCGCCGCCGGTCATCACCACGTTCATGTCCACGTCCGCCTGCGAGTCCTCTTCGTAGCAGAGATCCAACATGGGAACGCCACCCACCAGTCCGACACTGGTGGCGGCCACCGAATCCCGCAGAGGCAGCGTGCGCAGAACACCCCATTGCACCAACTGTCGCAGAGCCAGTGCCAGCGCGACGTACGCGCCCGTGATGGACGCGGTGCGAGTTCCGCCATCGGCCTGGATCACGTCGCAATCCAGCATGACCGTGCGTTCGCCCAGCGCGTTCATATCCACCACCGAACGCATGGAACGGCCAATCAAGCGTTGGATCTCGTGTGTCCGCCCCGATTGTCGCCCCTTGGTGACTTCGCGCGGTGTGCGCTTGGCCGTGGCGCGCGGCAGCATCGAGTATTCGGCGGTCACCCAGCCCTTCCCCGAGTTGCGCAGAAACGGCGGCACAGTATCTTCCACGCTTGCTGCGCACAGCACGTGAGTGTTTCCAACTTTGATCAGCGCCGACCCTTCGGCCGTGACCAGGGCGCCCGTCACAATCTCAACAGGCCGCATCTCCGCGGGCTTTCGGTTATCCGTTCGCATGGCTCATTATGTAATAGAGAAATAGCATTCCTAACAGCAGGATGAGAACTGCCAGCACGACGCAGGGAAGACCGCCCGCAGGGGCAGCCGGACCCTTCGCCTTCTTCCTTGCCGGCTTGAACTTAGCCATACTTGCGATGGTATCATCCTGCTTCCCGAAGCCATGCAAGAATCGATATGAATGACTCGCAGGACCTGTTTGTATCTCGCGCTGCCGCTCGCCGCCTGCCGAACGCAGCAGCCCTTTCCCTCCGACCTGCTGCCGGAAACCATGCCAGGCGGATGGAGTCGCACCAGCATGGGCGAATTCTCCGGCGCGCGCGACCCGGTCCCTGCCAATAGCGTGGAGCAATCACGGGCGGCCAGCTATGAAGGACCGGGGACACTCGAAGTCCACGTCTACCAGTTGACCTCTCCCGCCATCGGCCTCGATCTCACGCAGCGCTGGCGGCCTTCCGCCGACACCGTCTTCTTCAATCAGGGCGTCTACTTCGTGGTGGTGAAGTGGCAGTCGGCCGAACGCAAAGCGCTGCAGCAATTCGTGAGCGCACTGGAAGCGAAACTGCCCAAGAAATAATTTCAGCCATAATAAAAAGACGCCATGTCTTCCTCTGTCGTCGCGCTTGCCTCGCCTGAAGTAATCTCGCGCTATGAGCCCGTCATCGGTCTCGAAGTGCATGCGCAACTCGCCACCGCCACCAAGATCTTTTGCGGCTGCCCCACCAGCTTTGGGGCGCCTCCGAATACCAACGTGTGCCCGGTCTGCCTCGGGCTCCCCGGCGCGCTTCCGGTCCTCAATCGCACGGCTGTCGAACTCGCCATCAAGGCCGCACTTGCTCTCGGTTGCGAGATCCGTCCGCACTCCCGTTTCGCGCGCAAGAACTACTTCTACCCGGATCTTCCCAAGGGCTATCAGATCTCGCAATACGACGAGCCCTATTCCGAGCATGGCCGCGTCGATATCACCGTAGACGGCGCAGTCCGCCGCATCGGCGTCACGCGCATTCATATGGAAGACGATGCCGGCAAAAGCATCCACGACGGCTTCAAGGATTCCGACCGCTTCTCATACGTCGACCTCAACCGCAGCGGCACGCCGCTCATCGAAATT
Organism: uncultured Solibacteraceae bacterium; assembly: GCA_963815475.1. Classification (GTDB taxonomy): domain Bacteria; phylum Acidobacteriota; class Terriglobia; order Bryobacterales; family Bryobacteraceae; genus Sulfopaludibacter. The sequence continues at coordinate 1,713,722 of CAWFHD010000003.1, forward strand.
GTCAGCGATCCCGACATGCGCAGTTCGGACGAAGCCTACGCCTACCTGACCGCTGTCAAAGAGGTGCTGCAGTTCATACAGGTCTCCACCTGTGACATGGAAAAGGGCCACCTGCGCTGCGATGCCAATGTCTCGGTGCGTCTGAAGGGCGCTCCCCAGTTCGGCACCAAGGCTGAGGTGAAGAATTTGAACTCGTTCCGCTTCCTGAAGCAGGCCCTCGATTTCGAAATCGCGCGCCAGGTGGCACTGATCGAAAGCGGCGGCCGCGTGGTTCAGGAGACTCGTCTCTACGATCCGGATCACGGTGAAACTTTCGCCATGCGCAGCAAGGAAGACGCCCACGACTATCGCTACTTCCCGGAGCCCGACCTGGTTCCGCTCCGCATCAATGCCGCCATGCTGGATGAGGCCCGCGCTTCCATGCCTGAGCTGCCCGCCATCAAGCGCGCGCGCTTCATCGCCGAGTATGGACTGCGCGAGTACGATGCCGAGGTCCTCACACAGACCCGCGCCGCCAGCGAGTATTTCGAAACTGCGGCGGGCGTGTCAGGCGATCCGAAGATGGCTGCGAATTGGGTGATGGGCGACCTGATGGGCCTCCTGAAAGCCGAGAACCGCGACATCGCCGATTCGCCCGTCACGGCAGCGCATCTTGGCGAACTGGTAAAGCTGATCGCGTCGGGTGAACTTTCGGGCAAACTCGCCAAGGAGATCTTCCCCAAGATGTTCTCCACCGGCGACGCTCCCGGCATCATCGTGGAGCGCGAAGGCCTGAAGCAGATCAGCGACACCGGCGCGCTCGAAAAGATCATCGCCGATGTGATAGCCAATAATCCCAAGCAAGTGGAGCAGTACAAGGGCGGCAAGACGACTGTCATCAATTTCCTTGTGGGACAAGCCATGAAGGCCTCGCGAGGCCAGGCGAACGTCACTGCGGTGACGGAACTTTTCAAGCAGAAACTGGGGTGAACATGCTCAAAGAAGGCGATCCGGCTCCCGACATCCGACTGCACACCGACAGCGGCGAGGTTTTCCAATTGTCCAGTATGAAAGGACAGCGCGTGGTGCTGTACTTCTATCCCAAGGCCGATACACCCGGCTGCACCGCTGAGGCCTGTGAGTTCCGCGACGGCATCGGGAGGTTTCACAAGAAAGGCGCGGCCATAGTCGGGATCTCGCCCGATAAGCCGGTGGCGCAGGCCAGGTTCAAAGAGAAGTACAACCTGCCCTTCACCCTCCTGGCCGACGAGGACAAGGCCGCCGCCGAAGCCTACGGCGTCTGGAAAGAGAAGAACATGTACGGCAAAAAGGTGATGGGAATCGAGCGCACGACTTTCATCATCGGCGTGGACGGCAAAATCGAAAAAATCTACAACAAAGTGAAAGCAGCCGGCCACGCCGAGCAGGTTCTGGGGCAGCTTTGATTCTCACCCTTCCCGCAATGCCACAAGTGGGTCCACCCGGCTGGCCCAGCGCGCCGGCAGATAGCACGCCAGCAGGGCAACGGCAAGCAGCACCACTGCCGCTCCCGCCACGCTGATTGGATCTGCCGCGCTCACGCCGTAAAGCATCCGGCTCAAGACTCTTCCCACCATCACCGAGGCCGCGAACCCGATCGCCACTCCTGTGAATACCAGCGACATGCCCTGCCGCAAAATGAGCCGCAGCACGCTCGATTGCGCCGCGCCCAAAGCCATCCGCAAGCCGATTTCCCGCATCCGCTGATTCACCGAGTACGCCAGGATTCCGTACAGCCCAACGCTCGCCAAACCCAACGCCAGGAGTCCGAAGACCCCGAGCATCGTTACCCCGATCCTGGCCTGGAAGAGGCCGCCATTCACAACCTCTGGGCCGGTGATCGCGTTGCTGATCAGAATCTCCGGCCCCACCGAGCGGATTTCGTGCTCCACGGGGACCATCACGTCGTGCGGATTTCCCTTGCTGCGCACGTACATCGTCATGCCGTCCGAGTAGTGCTGCGACAGCGGAATATACGCACACAGTTGGGCCGGTTCGCCCCATGTGGAGTAGTTCGCAGTATTCGCGACGCCCACTACGCGGCGCATCTCTTTCTCTCCTGGCAACTGCAGCCGCCTACCGATCGCCCCGCCCGCCCAATAGTCGCGCGCCATCTTCTCGTTGACGATCACGACTGGTAACGAAGTGTCCCGGTCGAGATCGGAAAAGCCGCGCCCACTCACAATCGCCACGCCCGCAGTTTCGAAATAATGCAGATCTACAACATTCACTACCGTTCGCAGATTGTCCGTGCGGGAGCGTTGTTCACGACCCTCCAGTTGCAGTCCGTCCGTGGACCGGGCCCATAACGGCATGTTGGACGACCACGATGCCGAGCTCACACCGGGCAATGCTGCGACGCGTTCGCGTGCGCTCCGGTAGAATCCGAGGGCCTGCGCTTTTCCATATCCGGCCTGTCCTGGATTGGTGGGGAACACGGCCAGGTGTGCGGTCTGAAATCCAGGGTCGATCTGGTACGCACGTTGGATGCTGCGAAGGAAGAGCGCTGCCGTCACCAGCAGTAGAAACGAAAATGCCACCTGCCCTACCAGCAGAGCGTTGCCCAGTGTGACTTTCCTGGCGCTCCTGCCCATGCTGCGGGTCTCTTTCATCGCCTCCGCCGCGCTCGCTCCCGAGGCCCGGAAGGCCGGGATTAAACCAAACAGAAAGCCCGTGGCCAGTGAGATGGTCAGGGCGAATGCGAGCACCACTCCGTTCAGTTGCGGCGAGATGAAATTCGACGAACCAGGCAGCGTGCCCATCACCAGACGCAGTCCGGCGTATCCCAGCACCACACCCACCACACCGCTCAACAGTCCCAGCAGCACGCTTTCGGTGAGAAGCTGGCGCACCAGTCTGTTGCGGCTCGCTCCCATTGCGAGGCGGACCGCCATCTCCTGCTGCCGGCCAGCCGAGCGCGCCAGCAGCAGGTTGGCGACGTTCGAACACGCGATCAAGAGCACGATTCCCACCACCGCCAGCAGCACGGCACTGCCAAACATGATCGGCGAGGCGCCGCTGGAGGCGCTGGCAAACAGTGCGTCGCGGATGGGCCGCACTGCGACGGTGTGGCCCTCGGCAGTGGCCGGGTACTCGCGGGCAAGGTCCGCCGCGAGCGCCGTCATATTCGCCTGCGCCTGCTCCCGTGTGACTCCTGCGCGGTAACGGCCTACCCCAAGGAAGAGGGCTCTGGCGCGATCGCTCAAAGTGTTTTGCATCTCGTGCGGCAGAATCTGATCTCCCATTGCGGCCGGGATCCACATGTCGGGGCCGAAGATTCCATTCACTCCAATGAACTGCGGCGAAGCCACACCGATCACCGTGAATGCAACGTGATTGATCAGCAGACTTCTGCCGACGATGTCGGAGGCGCCGCCGAAGCGGCTCTTCCACGTTCCGTAGTTCAGCACCGCGACGGCGCGCGCGCCCGCCGGTGTGTCCTCTTCGGCTGCGAAGAAGCGGCCTTTTGCGGGAGTGAGGCCCAGGGTGGAGAAGTAATTGGCCGTGACCAACTCGGCGAACACACGCTCGGAGGTGCGGTTTTCCTGCCACGTTAAGACGCGCGGGGAGGTGTAGCCGGCGAGTGCGCTGAAGACTGCGTTCTTTTCTCCGAGTTCCTTCAGGTCGGCATACGAAATGGGAAGGGTGGCGTTCGATTTCGACCGGTTCACCGCATCCGCCACCGCGACCGCGGCCAAGCCGGAAGCGTTCGCCACCGGCAGCGGGTTCAGCACCATGGCATTGACCACGGTGAAAACGGTGGTGTTGGCGCCAATCCCCAGCGCCAGGGTCAAGACCACGAACAGCACAAAAACCGGACCCTTGCGCATGGTTCGCACGGCGTACCGCAGGTCTCTCCCGAGATCCGCCATAAAGTTGCCCGGTCGCGCATCGCCAGCCGGGACCGCGTCGCGTTTCGTCATCATCTGATTCCTCTCCAACCCGGCGCGCAACGGGTACACGTCATCCAACTCCGCGATGACCTTGCGGTACGCCTCTTCCTCCGCAGTGCCTAGGCTCCGCAGGGCGCGGTAGCGGTCTTCCAGGTCCTGCGCAATCTCTTCCGCAAGATCGGATTCCGCTGCCGGCGCCATGCCTAATGGCGTGAGCCGTTCTCGAACGATCTTTCCCCAATCACGCATGCTCTATCCCTGTGATACGGCTGATGGTGGCGACGAAATCCTTCCAGCTCTGCGCCTTCGAACGCAGCATCTTCCTGCCTTGCGGGGTCAGGCTGTAATATCGCCGCCGACGCTGTTCCGCCTTCTCCACCCACTTCCCCTCCACCCACCCCTCCTTCTCCAGCCGATGGAGCAAGGGATAGAGCGAAGTGACATGAAAGCGCAAGGCCCCGCCCGATCGCATTTCGATCGACTTTGAAATGTCATAACCATGGCGAGGCTGGCCTTCCAACAGGGAGAGCACCAAAAGCTCGGCGCTTCCCTTTTTCCATTCCGGATCGGGCGAAACTTCTTTCATATTGTTTAGTCCCTTATATGGGACACAACAAGTATACGACGCTTCTCCAAAATCGGTTCCCTGGTAATTCGGGTAGGGCAGGCGCTTTCCGCCTGCCAAGTGGAATTGTTCTTCTCTGCGCAGTCGTTTAATGCTTGGCGAACATCTCGCTCACATCTTTGCGCAAAGCCGCCTGGCTATCCCCGCGACTGTAGAACATGTGCCCGCCGGGATATTCATGCACCGACACGCGACCCGGTTCGCCCATTACCGGCATCTGATCCACCGTCAGGATCGATCCCATAAACGGGCACGACAGGTCGTTCCAGCCGTGAGCGATCACTACGCGCAGCTTGGTATCCGCCGCCACTGCCTGCCGCAGATCGGGCACGGCGCCGTTGCGTAGCGCCCGGCTATCCCGATCCCACTGCCCGTTCACGTCGTAGCTGAGCGCGTTATACCGCGCCGTGGTCTTCCAGCCAACCACCTGCGTCACAAACTCGCACCATCGCCGTAGTGGTGGGTGCGATGATGCTCTCCAGCAGTGGATCGTTGTTGCGCTGCTCCGGCGCGAAGGGATAGGGATCGTACGAAGTGACGTTCGAATCGTACACGCTGGCGATCTTGCCTTCCTCGCGATAAACCTCGCGGAGGTAGGCGCCGATCTCCAACCTGCCGCCGGCCCGTCGCACGAACTCTTCTTCCAGCCCCGTGAGCTGAGTGACGCGTTTCACAATGCGCGGCGTCGCTTGCGGATCGGAGCGGCCTTTGAGCAAGTCGGTGGCATACTCGCCGCGGGTATACTCGATCACCGGCGCCATCGTGGCCGCGGTCAACCTGTGCTCGCGCTCCAGATGCGCCGCCGCAATCGATGGCAGCGTGAGCAGCCACGGCATGGGAGAGATCTCGCCATTTTCGTTCAGTGTCGGATTCAGATATGGCGACACCAGCACCAAACCATTGAACGCGATGCCGAGCTGCGACTGCAGATAGTGCGTGATGCGCGGACCCCGATAGCCGGCGTAGCTCTCGCCCACCAGATATTTTCGAGAGCCGATCCGCCCGTTCTTTACCAGCCAGTCGTAAACGATGCGCGAGAGGTAATGGATGTCGGCATCGGTGCTGTAAAACTGCTTCTTCGTCTCGTCGGCCGAGACCAGCGATCGGCTAAAGCCCGTGCCGATCGGATCGATGAAGACGAGGTCGGTAAAATCCAGCCAGGTTCCCGGATTGTCGGTTAACGTCGCGGGGTCGGAAGGGCTGTCGCCCTGGTCACCGAATTTGAGGTGCTTCGGCCCGATGGCGCCCAGATTGAGATAGACCGATGCAGAGCCGGGTCCGCCATTCAGCGCAAACGTCACAGCACGGTCTGCGCCCTCCACCGTGTACGAGGTGAACACCACCTCTCCGCTTTTCTTGGAATCCTTGTCGAAGACAGGCAGCGTGCCCACTGTGACTGTATAGGTGAGAGCCTTGCCACCCAGTTGCATCGTCTGGGTGACGTGCGCATTGGCAGGCAGCGGTGGCTCCTTATCCGGAGTCTTGTCCTTATCGGCAGCCGTCGCTGGAGGAGCGGCGGGCTTGGGCTCCTGAGCCAATACGCTGCAGCACCCCGCTGCAGCCATCAAAACCAAAGCGAAACCCTTGTGAACAGGGCGCAACGCGATCAGACTCATATCCGTAGAATGGCACGTCACCGAGCTCATTGGGGAGCCCGGTGTACGTGATCGCCCTTCAGCCGCCCGGTCGCGGCTCGGCATGCAACGGCACACTGGCCCGTTGTAGCGCCTTTTCGAACCCCGGCAGCGAGCGCTCGATGGCCGCCTTGGGTATCGTCAGCGAGAGCCGCATATACCCTCCCCGGCCGAAACCGGAACCCGGGACCGCCAGTATGCCTTCCTCCTGCAACAGGCGAATGAAGGCAACGTCATCCGCGATGGGCGTCTTCGGAAACACGTAGAACGAGCCCTGCGGTCGCGGCGCCTCGTACCCCATGGCGAGAAGGGCATCGCACAACAGGTCGCGCTTCTCCTGGTATTGCGCCACATCCACCGTCGCGTCGGGAACCTGTCCCACCACCAACTGCCAGACAGCGGGCGCATTGATGTATCCCAGAATGCGATTGGCGAAGGTGCACGCGTTGCGCAGCGCCACGGCCTCCGTCAGGCGCGGCGGAATCGCCAGGTATCCGATCCGCTCTCCAGGAATCGCCATGGCTTTCGACCAGCTCCACGTTAGGACGGAGCGCTCGACGATTCCCAGGATCTCCGGCGGCTGCACGCCATCGAACGTCAGCGGCCGGTAGGGCTCATCGCTGATCAACAGCATCGGACTCGCGGAATCACCTCATTCAACTGGCGCAGGATTTCCGCTCCGTACAGCGCGCCCGTGGGATTGTTGGGCGAGTTCAGAAGCAGGGCCTTGGTGCGCGGCGTGATCGCTGCCTGAATTCGCGCGATATCCGGCTGGAAATGCTCATCGGTCTCCACCAGCACCATGCGCCCGCCGTGGTTTTCGATGTAAAAGCGGTACTCGGGAAAATAGGGATTCAGCACCAGAACTTCGTCGCCCGGATCGAGAATCGACTTCAGGACCGTGTTTATGGCGCCGGCTGCGCCGCCGGTCATGATAATGTCGTCGCCCGAAAACGGCACGCCGGTGCGTTCCGCCAGCCCTCGCGCAATACCGGCGCGGACCTCCGGATATCCGGCATTCGGCATGTATCCGTGGCTGCGCGGCCGGTTCTCCGCTACCACGCGGCGCAAGGCGTCGATCACAGCGGCGGGCGGTTCTACATCGGGATTGCCCAGGCTGAAATCGAAGACATTCTCCGCCCCGCGCTGCCGCCGAAGTTCGATGCCGATTTCGAACATACGCCGGATCCACGAGGAGCGCTCCATCTGCTCCGCGATCGTTTTTGAGATGCTCATCGAAGCACGATTGTAGCGTGGCGCGGCGCTATAATCAGTGCTCCATGTCCTCTACTGCCACCCGGCCCGCAGAGTCGCGCTTCCGATGGGTAATCTGCGCGCTATTGTTCTTCGCCACAGTGATCGCCTACGTGGATCGAGGCGTGCTGAGTTTTCTGGAGAAATTCCTGGAAGGGATTTTCCACTGGCACAGCGTTGAGTATTCGTACATGACCACGGGATTCCAGGTTGCCTATGGAATCGGCTTGCTCACCGTGGGCCGCCTCACAGACCGCCTGGGAACACGCAAGGGATTCGCCATGGCGATCGTGCTATGGAGTCTGGCGGCCATGGCGCCGGGCGCGGCTGTGGGCACCTTGACGTTCGGTGTCGCCATGTTTTTTCTGGGACTCGGCGAAGCGGCCAACTTTCCCGCCTGCATCAAGACCGTGGCGGAATGGTTTCCCAAGCGCGAACGCGCCCTGGCGACGGGCCTGTTCAACGCCGGCGCCAACATCGGCGCGCTACTGGTGCCGGCCCTTGTGCCATTTCTTTACGCGACGCTGGGCTGGCGCGGCGCATTCATCTCCACTGGCGCTCTGGGCTTCGTTTGGCTCGCCTTCTGGTTGATCACGTATAACAAACCGGAGAATCATCCATTCGTTTCCGCTAAGGAACTTGCGCTGATCCGCAGCGACCCCAGCGAAAGTCCGGCGGGCATCCCGTGGGGACGGTTGTTCCCGCTCAAAGAGACGTGGGCATTCGCCATCGGCAAGTTCCTCACCGACCCTGTCTGGTGGTTCTACATCTTCTGGCTGCCGCGCTACGTGCAGGAAACCTTCCACCTCACGCTGACCAAGAGCAGCGCGCCCATCCTGGTGGTTTACGCCGCATCCACTATCGGCAGCGTGGGCGGCGGCGCCCTGTCCAGCATGATGCTGAAGGGCGGCAGAAGCGTGAATGCCGCCCGCAAGACCGCTCTGCTGGTCTGTGCGCTGGCGGTGCTTCCCGTGCTTTACGCTCCCTATGCCACGAACCTCTGGGTCGTGGTGGGATTGGTCGGACTGGCGACGGCGGCGCATCAGGGATGGTCGGCAAACCTGTTCACGCTGGTTTCCGATATGTTCCCCAAGGCCGCCGTAGGCAGCGTTGTCGGTATCGGAGGCATGGTGGGCGCGGCAGGCGGCGCCATTATGCAACTGGTGGCCGGCCGTATTGCGGATTACAGCTATCTGCCGCTTTTCATTTTCGCAGGGACGGCTTACGTGCTGGCGCTGCTGATTATCAATAAGCTTTCGCCTCAGTTAAAACCGGCCAAGCTCGACTAATCGCGGGTGCTTCGGAAGCACGGTGAGCAGGCGCACATCGACCCTTGGCGTACCCTTTCCCGCGGTGCTTGCCGTATATACAATCGAAGGAACATGCCTGACGACGACAAAAACCCAATTATGGTTGTTGACGACGAGCCGGTAGTTCGTAAATTGGTGAGCGCCATGGTCAGCCAGTTAAGCTATACCGCGATCACGGCCGATAGCGGCGAACACGCCCTCACCCTTTACAAAACCCTCAAGGCGCCCTTAGCCCTGCTGATCACCGATGTAGTGCAGCCCGGCATGAGCGGGCCTATGCTTGCCGAAAAACTGACGGCCCTTCAGCCTGACCTCAAGGTCTTGTACATCTCCGGCTACGACAATACTCATGTGGTCAAGAAATACGTGGTGGAACATGGGCACGCCCTGCTGCCTAAGCCGTTTACCGTAGACCAGCTTCACGACAAAATGCGCGAGATACTGGCGCCGTCACGCGCCGGCGACGCGATCAGGTGATAACATCACCTGACAGTGACCATCCGCCCGGCCAGCGACCGCTCGCTGCTTGTCTCCTTCGGTGAGGAGATTACCCTCGATGCGCACCATCACGTCGAACATTTGACGCGGTGCCTGGATGGAGTGCGCGGAATCTTAAATCTGCATCCCGCCTTCACCACGGTTCTGGTGGATTTCGACCCTCGTCTCTTTGAGCATGCCCAAGTGGAACGGTTGATCCAGGATCGCTTCGCCTCAGCACCCCGGCCGCAGTCCGAAGAGCCCCGCACCGTCGAGATTCCAGTCCGGTTTGGAGGCGAAAATGGCCCCGACCTTGGGGACGTGGCGGCCCATACAGCGCTGTCCGCCGATCGCGTAATCGAACTCTTCTGTGCGGCCGAGTACCGTGTCTTCTTTATCGGTTTCTCCACTTGCTTTCCCTACCTGGGCGGACTGCCTGCCGAGTTGGCCACCCCCCGCCTCTCCGCTCCTCGAAAGCATGTGCCGGAAGGCAGTGTCGCAATCGGCGGAAGCCAGGCCGGGGTGTATCCTCTGGCCTCCCCAGGAGGATGGCGGCTCATCGGCCGGACCGCACTGCGGCTCTTCGATCCACAGGGTTCGCCTCCATCGCTGCTGCGCATGGGGGATCGCGTGCGTTTTGTCGGGATTGGGGAGTCGCCCGCATGAATTCGATCCGCATCCTGACACCAGGCATGCAGACCACAGTTCAGGATCTGGGACGCTTCGGCTACGCACACCACGGTGTCTCAGCGTCGGGCGCCGCCGACGCCCTGGCCTTGCGGGCCGGCAATCTGCTGGTGGGCAATGCGGAAAATGCGGCGGCGGTAGAGATGACCCTGGCGGGCGCATCCTTTGAGTTCGAAGCCGCGGCCGTAGTGGCGCTGACCGGCTCCGATTTTGGCGCCGACGTCCCGCTGTGGCGAGCCGTGGATGTCGCGGCCGGAACCATTCTGAGCTGCGGCGCCACGCGTTCCGGGGCTCGCTGCTATCTGGCGGTCCGCGGCGGCATCGCCGTACCCAAAGTGATGGGGAGCGCGTCCACGCATGTCATGACCGGAGTGGGCGGACGCCCGCTGCGGAAGGGCGACACACTGCCCGTGGGCGACGCCGCCATCCGCAAACCGCGAAGGAGTCCCGCGGTGGGGGCTCCCGAGTTTGTGCGCGGCGGCTTGCTGCGGGTCACCCCCGGGCCGCAACGCGACTGGTTTCAGGACGACCTCTATACCACTGCATACACGGTTGCCGAGGAATCGAACCGTATGGGGTTGAGGCTGCGCGGCCCCGCCATTCCCAGCCATCCCGGACACATGCTCACGGAAGGAGTGGCCCTTGGCGCCATCCAGGTGCCGCCCGATGGACAGCCGATTATCCTTTTTGTGGAGCACCAGACCACCGGCGGATATCCCAAACCGGCCAACGTGATTTCGGCAGATATCTGGCGCCTCGGGCAACTGCGGCCGCGAGATGAGGTGCGGTTCCAGCAGGTCACCATCGAACAGGCGCTGGAGCTGCTACAGGACCAGGAGCGGTGGCTGTACGGGTTGCTTTAAGCTGAGATCTGACTGCTGAAGGTCGAGCGCTATGATCGATATCAATTGCGACATGGGCGAAATGGAAGACGCCCAGTACGAAGCTGCTCTCATGGAGCACATCACGTCCGCCAATATCGCTTGCGGCGGGCACGCCGGCGACGAGGCGATTATGGAGCGGACGGCGCGCCTGGCGCTGGCTCGCGGTGTGAGGATCGGCGCTCACCCGGGGTATCCCGATCGAGCCAATTTCGGCCGCATCGAGATGGCCATGACGCCCGAGGAGATCGCGCAGACGGTGCGCCAGCAAATCGATCGCCTGGACGCGGTGGTTCGCCGGCTGGGCGGCGAGATCGCCTACGTCAAGCCGCACGGCGCTCTCTACAATGTGGCGGTCCATAATGCGGAAGTGGCCCGCGCCATCGGACGCGGCGTCGCGGCTTGGAACGCCGGCACGGTGGTGTTCGGCCTGGCCGGATCGCCCATGCTCGACGTGTGGCGCGAGATGGGTTTGAAGGTAGCGGGAGAGGCATTCGCCGATCGCCGTTACGAACCCGACGGCACGCTGCGCTCCCGCAAATTCCCCGATGCCCTCATCACAGACCCTCAGGCGGCCGCCGCGCAAGCCGTCCGGTTGGCGCAGGCAGGCAACGCCCAGACTCTCTGCGTTCACTCCGACACGCCCGGCTCCGTGGCTATCTTGAAGGCCTGCGAGGAGGCGCTAAAATACCTATAATGAAGGCCTTCCTGCTTCTGGCGGCGGCAGCGCCACTGTTCGCGCAAACTTGCACTTTTACCCCGGCATTCACCGCCTTTACAACCGGCGGCGACGGTGTCCCAGGCGGCTTAAATCTCCAGGTGGCGACACAACAGGGCTGTCCCTGGACGGCTACCTCAAGCGTTCCCTGGATCAAGATCCTCAACTCGCAGACCTACGTCAGTAGCCAAAGCGTCGCCTTCACAATAGACCCGAATACCACAACTCAGGTTCGCACCGGGACCATCACTGTGGGCAGCGTCACCGCGCAGAAGACCGTCACTTTTACCCAGACCGCGGGGGACTGCGGTTACCAGATTGTGCCGCCAATTTCAGCCAGCTACCCTGTGGGCGGCGGCAGTGGCAGCTTTAATGTGACCGCCGGGTGCAACTGGAATGCCAGCCCCAATGTCGGCTGGCTATCCGTTACGGCCCCCGTTGTGCTCGGGAATGGCACGGTTACTTATACGGCGGCCCCCAATACCTGCGTGGCGCCGCGCACTGGAACAATCACGGTCAATACAGGACTGCAGGTTCCGCAGCCTCCCATATTCACGATTTCGGAGGACGGGTCGCAGGCGAACCTCACGTTAGGTTCGGCCGCGGCATCTTTCGGTCCGGCGGCCGGCAACGGGCGGGTGCAGGTCAACACCGGCGATGGCTGCTCATGGAGCAGTTTCAGCGACAATTCCTGGCTGCAAATCAGCAACAATACCAGCACCGGAAACGGCCCTGGGTTCGTCACGTTCAACATCACTCAGAATCCCGGCGCGCAGCGCAGTGCCCATATCACTGTCGGGACGCAAGTCTTCACGGTTACCCAAACCAGCGCCGCCGGGCCGTCGGCTCCGGTGCTCTCGGCAATCATCAATAGCGCCAGCGGCGCTTCCGGACCCATTTCGCCGGGAGAGATCGTCTCCATCTTCGGGTCCAATATGGGACCGGCCGCCGGAGTGGCCTTCGGCCAGACCATTCCCTTTAACCTGGCCGGGGTGCAGGTAATGTTTGGCAACACTGCCGCGCCGCTGACATACGTTTCGGCTAGTCAGATTAACGCAGTGGTTCCGTACGGCATCGCTGGCGGTGCCACGCAGATCCAGGTTCAGTATCAGCAGCAAAACTCGAACACGATGACCGCGACGGTGCAACTGGCGACACCGGCAATCTTCTCCGCCGACATGTCCGGGCATGGTCCAGGCGCCATTCTGAACAGCGACTACAAGCTCAACACCACGGTGAATCCCGCGTCCGCGGGCTCGGTCGTGATGATCTATGCCACGGGTGGGGGCGTCACCACGCCGGCCAGCGCCGATGGATCGCTGGCGCCCTCGGCCGAGCCGTTTGCCCGCCTTCTGGCTCCGGTTACGGTTTCGATCGGTGGGGCCCAAGCGCAAGTCACGTACGCCGGAGGCGCGCCTGGGCTGATTTCCGGCTTGACGCAGATCAATGTAATTGTCCCCGGAGGAATCACACCTGGAGCATCGGTGCCGGTGATCGTGCAGGTGGGCGGTTTCCAAAGTCAGACCGGACTCACGATCGCGGTGAATTAGAGATCGATTGGTCGGTGGTTTCAGAAGTTCGCCAACGTATCAGGAAACCGCTTGCTGACGCGCGCGGCTCCGATCCGAGCCGCGACCGTTAGGGAGTCGGTTGCCTCGGTGTGCTTAGTTACCGCTTCAATGGGTCTTCAACCCACGGCGGGGTGGCTTCGATCAGCCTTCCCAGCTCCGGTTCCACCTGCTCCATGCGGCACTTCATCTCCCACGCGATTTCGCGATAGCTGAAGTGGCCCTTCACGCCGCTGCGGAGTTTGGAGATGTACTCCGCTTCCGCGAAATCCATCTTGAACAGGAAGCGCGACCGGGCGCCGAACGGCAGCAGGTAGTGCCGGCCCGGCGCAGGCAGCCGGTGCAAAATCTCGAATGCCGATTGCATCGCCGCGCTATAGATTTCCGTGGCGCCCGATTCAGCGATCAGCGTGGGTGTGTCGAATCCAAGATCTCCCGAGTACGCCTGTCGGAACTTCTGGCAGCGGCGGTGCCGGTGCATATCGCGGTAGGCGCCGATATCGATCACCATGTCGTACGCATACAGGCCGCCGCGGAACCCCCCCAGAATCTCATCGCGGCGCGTGCGCGAGCCGAGCGCGACATCGATCACTTCAGCGCGTTGCCGCTCGCTCCACTGGGATGCGATTTCGTAGAGCTCGCGAAAGGGACGGTTGGTCACGGAGTAGAGCAGCGTCGCGGCGATATCGGCGGGAGTATTGAGGGGACGAACCAAATCCACACGCGGCGGCGCTTCGCCGGCCGGCGCGGTGAGATTCTGCTCCGCCCAAGCCTTCAGATCGCTGCGCGCCCGCGCGGTATGCTGATCGGGATCGGCATGGCGCGCTAGAGTCGGCGCCAGCGCTTCGGCCGGACCGTTCAGATCCCAGCGGCAATCCGGCTCGGCGGCGCAGGCCTCCGCGACCTCCTGTCCAAGATCGCGCAATTCCGCGTACTCGGAGGCTTTCAAACGGCGGATCTGTTTTTCCAGGGTGCGGATGCTGCTCACCTGCCCCACATTCGTTGGGACACCCCAGAAAAGCAGGTAGCGTGCCACGTCGAAGGCGCGCGCCGCGATGTTGCGCTGGTACGCGTCGGGCTTCATGTCGGCAGGGCAAGGCAGGCGATCGCTGAGACAGCGGAAAGCCAGCTCGTTCACCTTGCCGTAAGCTGCCAGCAGCGCTTCGCCGGCGGCGCGGTAAAGGGCGGCATCGTCAGCGGCGAACTCGGGCGGCGTGATGAAGCCGGAGCGCGAGAAGTCCTGGTAGCGGGACGATTTTGCCTGGCCGTCCCACAGCGGCTCCTCTTCAATCTCGGTGGCGGCGAGCTCGGAAATTCCTTCGAAGCACAGCACGGTGTGCCCCAGGTCGGCGATGGAGGCGTGGCCATACTGAAAGTAGAAGCTCTCCAGAAACTTCTGCGAGTCGTGCGTGCGCACCCACTCGATGGAATCGCGAATGGAATCGGGCGATCGACTATAGCGAGCCAGCGCGTAGGCACTCTTCTCCGGCGGCATGGGCGCGACCGTGATAACGCGTTTGGTGGGGGTCAAGACGATATGATAACGCGGTGCTGCCCTTCGACCGGCGACGAGAGGGACGGTATGATAGCGGCATCCGATGAAGATTCGAATTCGAAAGATTCATAGCGCCGCAGTGTTGCCTGAGTACGCCCATGGGCCGCAGGAAGACGCCGGCATGGACCTGCGGTCGGTGGCCGATATGACGCTCGACCCCGGAGTGCCGCAGATGGTCCCCACCGGCTTGACGGTGGAGATTCCGCCCGGTTATGAGGCCCAGGTGCGGCCCCGCAGCGGATTGGCTCTGAAGCATGCCATCACCATGCCGAACACGCCCGGCACCATCGACCCGGGCTATCGCGGCGAAGTGAAAGTGATCCTGCTGAATTTGGGGCGCGAGCCCTACACGATCCGCGCCGGCGACCGCATCGCGCAGATGATTGTGGCGCGTTACGAGGCGGTGGAGTGGGAAGAGGGCGACTTGGCCGGCTCGGCGCGCGGTGAAGGGGGCTTCGGGTCTTCGGGCAAGTGAAGTGTGGCGCGGACTCAACGACAAGGCTCGACAAGAGTGTCGAGCCGGCAGGCACGAGTACCTGCGCCACGGCTAGTGCGCTGCCAGACGGGTCATGATGAGAGTGAGAGGATCTTCCGCGGCGGGCGGCGGGCAGGAGGACGGACGCTCGTTCCAAAGCTTCTCCGCCAGCAGGATATTGGCGTCGGCCGTGTCTGAAAATGAGGCCGGCGGGCGTTTGCGGGCCAGTTCGCCTCGCGCTTGCGCCACGTCGGCGTCCTCGGAAGTGCCGGCGCTAGCGGATGGAGCACAGGCCAGTCGCTGGGTCACCACCATGTTCAACAATTCGGTGCTGCGCCGGAATCGCTCCTTCGAATTGAGGCTGCGGCGGGAGGGGTCGAGCGCCAGGATCTGGTCGGACGCCTGAGCTCGGTGGGTCGCCGTCTGATCGGCAGGATCGATTTGGAGCGCCTTGCGAAATGCGTCTGCGGCGGCGCGATAATTTCCAAGGGCGAAATTGGCTTCGCCCAATCCGCTGTAAGCGGCAGCATCCGGTGGTCCGCGTTTGAGGAGCGCCTGATAAAGATCGGCAGCTTCGCGCCACAGCCGGAAATCGATCAACATCCGGCCGACCTGCTTTTCGATTGAAGGATCGTTGGGCAGATCCGCGAGCGCTGCCAGAAGCTCGGCGCGGGCCTGTGCGGCGCGTCCCACCTTCGCGAGAAAATCCACCAGTTGGATGCGAGCCTTGACGCGGTTCGCCGCAGGATTGTCCGGCCATGCGCCGACGCTGGCGCGCTGGTAGTGCAGAACGGCATCGTCGATGCGCCCATTTTGGGCGTACATGGTGGCTGCGGCCAGATTCGCCGGACCGCTGTTGGGGCGCTCACGCAGTACTTCGTTGAGGTAGATGGCTGCCTCGCCGGCGTTCCCCGCTTCCACCAGTGCCAGCGCCAACGCCAGGCGGTGATCGACGCTGTGCGAAACGGAGAGCGCGTCACGATACTGCTCAATCGCTTCCGGAAAGCGCTCCTTCTGGAGAAACTCGTTGCCCGCCCGATAATGCTGCTCCGCTCGACGAGCGCGTTCGGAGCGGTAATAGTAGTTGAGGAATCCGCCCAGCACGGCGATGGCGACTAAGGCCGCCAGCACACCGGCCAGCAGCCTGGTAGGAAATCTCTCCTGCGTGGACGGTGGGGAGTTGGTGGTTTGCTTGTCTCCCACCAGCGCGTACGCGGCCAGAGCGTCGGCCAGTGAAATAGTTCCCTTCAGTTCGCGGACGTTGGTGCGGCTGACCACCGGCAGCGCGCCAAGCCGGCCGTCTGCCAGGTGACTGACCGCCAGTTCCAAAGGATCGTCGGGATGCATGTGCGCATGAGACTCTTCGGGGAAGGTTTCCGGGGAGGCCGCCGGGGGTACCAACTCCCCGAGCTTCGTCTCCCCGCGTCTTTCGTGAATGGCCTGATCGAGCTGTGCCATGGTCACCATGCCGCGGAGGCCGCCGTCGTCGACCACGGGCCATGCGCGGCGTTCGCGATCCACCGAACCGGCGGCCTGAAGGATGGTTTCGGTGGCGGACAGAATCTGCGCGTCAGGGCGGTAGGCATGCCCCACCATCAGCAGGTCTCCGCGAGCGCGCGCGCCGGAGGGCAGGTGGATGCCATCCTGATGCTGCAGAGCCTCATAAATGGGCTCTTCCTGCAGGCGGCTGGAGATGAAGTAACTGATCAGATTGGCAATCATCAACGGCACGATGATGGAATAATCGCGCGTGATTTCGAAGACCATGATCACCGACGTCAACGGCACGCGGATGATTCCCGCAAACGCCGCGCCCATCCCTACGAGCGCGTAGGCGCCAACGCTGCCCGTATAGTCCGGCATCATCAAATGGGCCACGCCACCCACCGTTCCGCCCATCATGGCGCCCAGGAAAAGGCTGGGGCCGAAAATGCCGCCGGCATTGCCGGAGGCATAACAGGTGGCGGTGGCGACGATCTTCAGCACTACCAGCAGCGCCATGGTCCGGATGATCATCTCGCCATTGAGCGCCTTGCCTACGTAGGCATAGCCCACGCCGAGCACTTGGGGATAGAGCCAACCCAGAAGTCCGACAGTGACGCCGCCGACGCCCGGCAAGAACCATTGCACGCCCTGCGGAGCGCGCTTGAAATGCTTCCTCTGCCATAGCAGAAGCTTCACGAAAGCAACAGAGCCGAGGCCGCCGATCACACCGAGTGCAGCGTAAAACACGAACTCAATGGGGTGCACCAATTGATAGGCGGGGACGTGAAAGAGGGGCTCATCTCCCAAAATCAGATGCAGCACGATCCAGGAAGTGGCGGAACCCAAGACCACAGAGCCGAGCACGGGCGCGTGCATATCGCCCATCACTTCTTCCAATGAGAACAGCACCGCCGAAATCGGAGTGTTAAACGCGGCAGCAATCGCCGCCGACGCTCCGGTGGGCAATAGCGCCTTCACGCTGGCGGGCGAGAGTCCGAGCTTGCGGCCCAGTGTGGATGCGATGCCGGCGGCAATTTGCACCGAGGGTCCTTCACGGCCCAGCGCGACGCCACTGGCGAGGGATATGGAACAAAGGCCAAACTTTCCCAGCACGGTGCGAAAGCTGATGTAGCCATCGCGCAGGAACAATGCCACCTTGGTCTGGGGGATTCCGCTGCCGCGCGCGTCGGGGAAATATCGGAAGAGCAGAACGCCGCTGACCAGCGATCCAAAAATCGGGATGAGGACGCGCCGCCAAGCGGGCGAGCCAACCGGATAAAGCCGCGCGCCCAGATTCTCGGTAAGAAGAATAAAGGCAACGACGACCAGCCCAACCACCGCGCCGATGATCAGGGTGAGCAGTAGAAGGACTTTGTCCTCATATGGATGAGTGCGTGCGCGGGCAACATTCGCACTGGTGGACAAAGGTATGGTTTCGGGCATCCCCTCCCATCTATCCTAGCGCTCCAGCGAAGTATTGTTGAGAAACCACTGTATTTTCGGACACTAGAATCCTGTACAAGACAATGCTTCGAATTACTCTGTTGCTGGTCGCAGTGACGGCCGCGTGCGCGCAGGTTGGCGTGCGCGCGCAGTTCGTTGGTGGAACCGTCTCCGGCGTCGCGCCGAAATCGAGCGCGCGAATGGATCTCTCCAATACCGAAACGCTGGTGCTGCATTGGGCAGGCTCCGACCTGCGCATCCCTTACCAGCGCATCAACACTCTGGAGTACGGACAGAACGTGAGCCGGCGCATCGCAGAGGCGGTGCTCATTTCGCCCATACTGCTGCTGAGCAAGCAGCGCAAACACTTCGTGACTCTTGGGTATACCGATGGCGACGGGAAGCAGCAGGCGCTGGTGGTCCGCATTGAGAAGGGCGATATCCGGTCGGTGCTTTCGGGGCTGGAGGCGCGGACCGGTCGGCGCATCGAATACCAGGACGACGAAGCCAGAAAGAGCGGAAAATGACAAAGCGCATTCTGTTCCTGCTTTGGGCCGGCGTGGCGGCCTCGACCGTTGCATCGGGGAGTGACGTGAAGCAGCTGCTCACCGTCCACCGCGTGTTTGTCGACCGCCTCACCGGCGGCGAGACAGCCGCTCAGATGCGCGACATCCTCATCAGCAGCCTGGCGGGGACGGATCTTTTCGTGGTCACCGAGAACCAGGAGAAGGCCGACACCATTCTGCGCGGCGCATCTGAAGATCTGGTGTTTACGGATGTCCACTCATCGACCGACTCCATTAATGCCCACGCCAATCTCGGCGCCAGCCGCAGCGGGGGGACTTCCGCTTCGCGCTATGGAAACACCCTCGGGCTTGGGTTGGGAGACAACGAATCGGACCGCACCGCGGAGCGGCGGCACGAAGCTATCGCGGCCGTCCGGTTGGTCAATAAGGATGGCGATGTGATCTGGTCGACCACGCAGGAAAGCATGGGCGCCAAATTCCATGGCGCCAGCGCCGACGTGGCCGACAAGATTATTTCCAAACTCAAGGACGATTTCGAAAAGGCTCGAAAGCTGCCATAGCCGATTAGCTGTGGCGGATCACCAGGACGTCGCCGTCCTTGACGATGTATTCCTTGCCCTCCAGGCGAAGTTGGCCTTTTTCACGGGCGCCGGCATAACCTCCGAGGCCGATCAGCGATTTCCAGCTCACCACTTCGGCGCGTATGAACTTCTTTTCGAAATCGGAATGAATCGCGCCGGCGGCCTTCACGGCCGGACTGTTCATAGGAATGGTCCAGGCGCGGCATTCGTCTTCACCGGCAGTGAGAAAGCTCATCAGACCTAACAGGGAATAGGTGGCGGAGATGAGGCGCTCCAGGCCCGATTCCTGCAGGCCGTAACTGGCCAGATAGTCACGCTGCTCATCGCGCGGCAGTTCGGCCAACTCGGCCTCCACCTTGCCGCAAATCGCCGTGGCCGCGGTCTGGCGGCGATCGGCCAGCGGCCCTTCGCGGTATTCCCGCTCGCGGTCGCGCAGTTTGCCGGCCTCCTCTTCGCCCAGATTGAGAACGTAGAGCACGGGCTTCTGCGATAGAAACTGGAAGCCGCGCAGCCGCTTTTCGTCGTCGGCATCGAATTCCAACTGGCGGATGGGGCGGTTCTCTTCAAGCGCAACCTTGCATCGCTCCAGCAGTTCGAACTCGCGGTCGAATTCGGGATTCTTGATCTTCTTGCGATCCTTATCGAGGCGCTCCATGCGCTTTTCTATCACCACCAGGTCGCTGAGAATCAGTTCGGTCTCCACATCCTCCATGTCGCGAATCGGATCCACCGACCCTTTTTCGTGCGGCACGGTCTCGTCGGCGAAGAGGCGGAGCACGTGCGCGTAGGCATCCACTACGCGCAAGCTGGCGAGGTAGCTGGGATCGCGGAGGTTTTCTTTCGAAATGGACGGCATGTCAACGTACTCAACGGTGGCATAGGTGGTCTTGGTCGGCTCGAAGAGGGTGGCGAGCGCGTCCAGGCGGGAGTCGGGAACCTTGGCGACGCCGGTGCGGGCGGCCGTGGAGCCGATTCGGGTCTCCTGGTGGACACCTGTCAGAATCGTAAAGAGAGAGGTCTTGCCTGTCATGGGCAGGCCGATAATGGCAGTCTTCATATGGGGAGCGATCTATAGTGGAACTTCCACCTGGCTGAGAATTTCTTCAATGATGCGCTCGCCCACATCGGCGCGGCGCTGCACCAGGGTGGTGCGGGTATTGATCACCACGCGGTGCGCGAAGAGCGGAGCGGCCAGGCGCTTCACATCGTCGGGGATGGCGTATTCACGGCCTTCGAGCAAGGCCAAGGCTTGCGCCGCGTGATACAAAGCCTGCGATCCGCGCGGGCTCACACCGAGCGCCAGAGACTCGTGATTGCGCGTCTTTTCCACGATGGCGAGCATGTAGTCGACGAGCGCATCTTCCACGGTGATCTGATGGACCAGGTCCTGCAGGTGAATGATGTCTTCCGCCAACAGGCCGGAAGAAGCGGCGTGCGGCAGCTCGTGATTCGAATTGCGCAGGATCTGGCGTTCGCTGGCGGCGTCGGGATATCCGATACGGAGGCGCATCAGGAAGCGGTCGAGCTGCGACTCGGGGAGCGGATAGGTGCCGTGATGCTCGACCGGGTTCTGGGTGGCGATCACCATGAACGGCCGCGGCAGCGAATGCGACTTGCCGTCGATGGTGACCTGGTTCTCATTCATGGCTTCCAGCAGCGCCGATTGCGTTTTGGGCGTGGTGCGGTTGATTTCATCGGCCAGCAGGAAGTTGCTGAAGATGGGTCCAGGCTTGAATTCGAAGACTTCGGATTGGACGTTGTAGATAGTGACACCCAGGACATCGCTGGGGAGCATGTCGCTAGTGAATTGCAGGCGATGAAAACGGCACGAAGCGCAGCGGGCCAGGGCCTGTGCCAGGGTGGTCTTGCCGACGCCAGGAACGTCTTCGATGAGCAGATGTCCGCGAGCCAGGAGGCAGACGAGGGAGAGTCGGACCACCTCGGCTTTGCCGCGAATCGCCGACCCGAGAGCTGCTTCCAGGGCGGAGAGCTTTGGGAGGATAAGCGGCGAGAATCCAGCCGGCGGGGCTAGAGTTGATTCCCGCTGGGTCATTAGCTTTCATCATACTAAAGATCGGCTGGCCAGAGGCTTATGGATTTCGGTGGGGCTTGAAGTGGCGGATGCGGCGGTTTTCAGGTAAACTCGAAAGTTGGCGCAATAGGCGTCAGGTCCGCGAATTCCCGCATTTCGGGCGCGTAGCTCAGTTGGTTAGAGCGCCTGCTTCACACGCAGGAGGTCCACAGTTCGAGTCTGTGCGCGCCCACCATTAAAATCAAATAACTTAGCTCATTTATCTCAATCAAACAAATCGGGCATCTATCGGGCAGATTCCTAAGAAACGCGCCCAATCAGACCCATGGAGAGCAAACCTGTTCAGGCCGCCGATACCGCTGCCTAGGCGATATGAGTGTTCACCAAAACGTCCACGCCGGTCGCGGGGATTCGTGAAGAGCCTCCTGTGCGTCCGTGTGCTGCACACTCTGCGCATTGCGAGGAGGCCAAGCCAGCCGACCTCGGATTAGGCTCGCCCTGTGGGCAAAACGAAGGAAGCCGCGATCAAAGCAACTCACCGGACGGTGAACCAATACCGCGTGAACCCATCTGCGGCGGCAAGGTAGCGCTGGACTGATCCGATATACCGGGCGCGTGGTTCGGCGGCGGGCTGACCTGTGATGGCGGCGCGGATGCAGAAGGGTACTCCGACACGCTCAAGGTAAAGCTGAAGCGCTTTGACCCAAAACTCGCACTGACGTTCGAGGACTTTTCAGCGCAGCCAGGACAATTGCGGTAGCGCCAGCGATAGGACCAAGAGCCAACACGAAGTAGAGAATGAAGTATATCGGCATGGCAACTTCATCCCTTCTTCATCATATTCGGACGCTTCAATGTAGAAGCATTCGGAGGTGTGGTCATTGCGTTCTGGAGCGTTCGGGCATTTGCTGCTTTGCCGATCTTGGTGAAAAGCTCTACGGTGTTGGGTAGCGGCGCTGAATCGGTTGGCAGGGGGTCGAGTGCAGAGGCCAGCTCTTCAAGTTCCTTGAGCTTTCTGTCGACCCTTTTGGTTGCCCTATCCACCTCGGCCACCAGCTTGTCAAACAGCTCAGGGATAAGCTCGATTGCCTGTAATCGAAGCTGTCTTGGGGCATCGTTGAACAACCACTCCTGATAATCATCGTAAGCGTCGGATGCCTCATTACCGGAGTAGTCGCGAATCGCAAGTCCCCATTTCGACCCAATCTTGGCGTAGCCAATTTCACGCTTTGAGTAGTGTAAGCCGTCCTCGGAGGCCGAGGTTTCAAAAGGGATCCACGCTTCGATGCCGATATTCAGCCTGCTAAATTCAGCGTCAAATCGAGCGATTACTTTGCCAACTTGATCTGAAAGGGCGTTTAGATCGCCGGCACGTGAAGAAAGGTGCTGGAAGGATGAACGAACACGAGAGACCAAAGAGTCGCCGTTGGTATTCATATTTTCTCCTCAAGGCCAAATCAAGCCTTTTGGTTTTCAAAGTCGCTCCAGCTTCCACTGGAGCGGGCTGGACTCTCACCAGACCTGAGCTGAGTCTAACATTGAGCGCCAGACGGGTGCAATGCGTCGAAGGGGACCTGGTTACTCACGCACACATAACCTGTCCCAGGCATTCGAGGTGCTAAGAATCTAGCACTTCATAGACGCTACGGGTACGAATTTAGGCTGTTTTTGCGGCTTTTGAGCGCAGAAATGCGGTCTGCGCCAACGAACACAGGCATTCCAAGGCGGTACGAGCGGGGTACGAGCGAGGTACGAGGCTTTCCAACTCCGCGCCAATCCTGAGTACGAGTTTTTCGCATCCGGGAAAATCGACCTCCGAGGGCGGAAACGGAAGGAAACTCGTACCCTTCATTTGGTGGGCTTGCCACGCCATGGTCGGACAAAGACCCGGACTCCGCCCGCGTGTAGGCGCTTAGCTCTTGGCACCTTGTACTTACCGCAGATTGCTTCAACAGTCTTCTCCGAGACGTGGCGTCTTGCGATAAGAGCTCTAGCAATCTCCTCGACCGCTGCCCGTGCCCGAGGATCACGGAGGATTCTCTTTGTCTGCTCCTGAAGAAGCTGCTGATAGAAAAGATTTTCTTTCTTTCTAGTGATCCCCTTCAGTAGCCGATCCACTACGTTCAGGTCTGCATTCGCGGGGCCGACGTGATCGCCGTATCGCAGCGCACCGGAGATGGCGCGGCCCAGATAGCGCCACTCCGCGATTGGTCCGGCAAGACTAATGATGGCGTCACACTCGGCTCTGTAGACCCAACTGTCCCAGTCCTTCGTTCCTCGATAAAGCGGTGGTTCTGCGTCCGGGAACACCATGTGCACGACGTGGGTATCGCCGCTGCCATCGGGATTGACCGACACGCCGCGATCTCTGATCCCCTGATAGTAGTGCCACGCCATCACTGCGTGGCCTGCCTCGTGGCGAGCGGTTACACGTATTTGCTTCGTCATGATTCCTTTGGTATTCTTCCGCCTTCCTCTATCCTATTCTGCCTGCCCTAAAGTTAGTGTCCGTAATCCCGTAGATATTCAATGAAATCCTTCACGTCAGTGGTTTCGATTGTCGGAACCCTGCGCTGCTCCTCAACTTGGAGAAACTGTACTCTAAGCATTTTACTGAAGGGCTGATTGCCCGATAGTAGCTCATCGAAATGTCCCATCCATTCGATCTGGATATGACCTTTGAGCAAAGCATTAAATTTGAGTCTCCCCTTCTGGAAGCCCAACCTTCCCGCAAGAATTTGGCTTGCAACCTTACGCATGGTGAGACGCAGATTGTCTTGATCATACTCGCTGTCGGGGCCTTCGTAGTCAGCTAGAAACCGCAGTAGCCGTGCTCGTGTGTTGAACCACAGGAACACGCCAATTCCGAATACGTTATCGTCGCAACAATAGTATCCCCAAGGTGCCCGTCGCGGGTCTCTTGTATTGGCAATATCGCCTAATCGGAATTTCTCAGCACTACGGTCCTTGGGCATCTTTGGGGTTGGCCCGACTCTGACGTATTTTAGCTCACGGCAGCGACGAGACTAACGGAACACAGAAAAGGTGATACGCTGGCATCGAAGCGGGCGTGGCGGGCAACTATCGGCGACTTCAACAGCCGTGCCCCGTGCGCTGTTTCTTCCGGGAACAAGCTCCAGTCAGCTTACAGATGGCACCGTCTTCGCGACTCTGATCGCCTGGGTCATCATTTCCTCCATCGCTTCCTCCCCCAGCAAAGCCTTTAGGAACAAACAGAACTGGACGGGCCGGTGCTGGATCAGGTCGGCCACCTTCGCTCGGTCTTCGGGACGCAGTGTCTTGCGATCAACGGCTACGTTTGCGCTCTCGAAGTCGGCGAATCCCCACTTCAACGCCGAAAGAACCCGCCACAGATAACGCTGCTCCAGGGGCAAGTCCCCGATTTCATCGACGGCTCCCTTGAGGCCCTGATGCGTAATGATCGCTTCGGCCAGGCGGGCGTACGGGCGCATCATTGCCGAATCGGCGAGGTCGTCTGCACCCTCCTCGGCTTTCAGATCACCTAAGGGGATCTTCTCGGATTCGTTCGGATCCATATTTCCGCGCCTACGGCTGCTCTTCATTTAAGCAGAACGTCCCTCAAACAGGGAGGCCCGGCAGCGGTCCTGAGATTTTCCGGCTCCCGCGATCACTTCTTCGAAGTGAGGTGAGCTATCCTTGATTCTCTAACGGGCGAGAAGAAGCCTTGTGCCCGGCAGAAAGGAGTCCGCGCAATGCCCATCGTGTGGACAAAGAGCGGCCACTACCAACGGGTCGATTTCAGCAGCGAGGCGGACTTCGAGGCTTCGGTCATTGAGGTCCAACACTTGCTGTTTGGGCAGGTAGGATCTACCTCGACGTTAAGAAGAAAATCGGAGTCAAAGGGTTGCAGCAGAACGTCCCCGATGGGTACCTGCTAGACCTGAACGGACCGACTCCCAAACTTTTCGTTGTTGAGAACGAATTGGCTTCCCACGATCCGCTACGTCACATTGCAGTACAGATCCTTCAGTTCTCTTTATCATTCGAGTCGGAGCCCATCGCGGTGAAAAAGGTGCTGATGACCGCGCTCAATTCGCAGTCGGGCACCAAGCTTCGTTGTGAGGCGTATGCCAGCGCCAATGGGTACCGGAACCTCGATCACATGCTGGAGTGGCTGGTTTTTGACAGCCCATTTTCAGCTCTCGTGATAATTGATGAGGTGCCCGACAATCTGGAGAGGGTTTTGGCGAGCAAGTTCCAGTTCGGCGTGGAAGTCTTGCAGATGGAGCGCTACAGCAACTCCCAAGGCGAGTTTTACTATCGGTTCGAGCCATTCCTGGCTGATCTCCTGGGCGGCCCAAATGAAACAGCCCTCACTAATGGAGGCCGCTCGGATGCTCAACCCGTGCTGGCCGAGTTGGATTCCATCGTAGTTCCTGCTCATGACGACGGATTCCAGGAGGTTTTCTTGGGCGAGAATCGGTGGCACGCCGTGCGGATACACGGCTCAATGCGGCCACAGATCAAGTACATCGCCGTCTACCGGACGGCCCCTGTCTCTGCGATCACTCATATGGCACCCGTGAAGTCGATTGAGCCGTGGAAGGACACCGGCAAGTACGTTCTGAATTTCGCAGAACCTGCGAAAGAGATCGGACCGATACCGATGGCCAAGCCTGGGCGCGTGGCGACTTTCCAGGGAATACGGTACACGAACCAAAGGGCTCTAGAATCGGCGAAAACCCTCGACGACATCTGGTAAGCTTTTCTAGTACCTTCAGGCTCTAGAGCGCCCCAAACGAAGGCCGAGATAATTGAATGACTTTAAACATACAGACTGCGGTCTCTGAGTTCGGGCGAGCGGCGAAAAGTAAGCTGACCAACCCTGGCGCGACTGGTCAACCGGAAGACCAACTGCGCGCTCCGTTTGAACAATTGATTGCAGACGTAGCAACGCTCTGCAATCATCCACACGGTGATGTTGTGGCTGTTGGCGAAGCCGCACAGCGCGACCTCAAGACACGCCCTGACTACTCGATAACCGTCGATAAACTCCTCGTGGGTTTCGTTGAGTTGAAGGCACCTGGAAAGGGCGCAAATCCTACTCGTTTCAAAGATCCCCATGACAGAGCACAGTGGACGAGGTTACGTTTGCTACCTAATCTCATCTACACGGACGGAAACTCTTTCAGCCTATGGCAGGATGGTAAGCTCGTAGGTTCCATCGTCACCCTCGAAGGTGATATCGACATAGCCGGGGTGAAGCTCAAAGCCAAACCCGGTCTGCTCACTCTCTTCGAGAATTTCTTAAGCTGGAAGCCTATTCCACCTCGGAGCGCTCGGGAACTTGCGCACACTACCGCTCGTCTCTGCCGGTTGCTACGCGACGAAGTAACTGAACAGCTCGGCCTTGGAAGTCAAGCCCTGACGGATCTCGCCGTTGACTGGCGCAAGCTACTATTCCCGGACGCTACCGATGAACGCTTCGCAGATGGTTACGCGCAGGCCGTCACCTTTGGTATGCTCATGGCGCGGGCGAAAGGGATCGCGCTAAATGACGGACTTGACCGAGTAGCCGCTGCGCTGGCCCGAAGCAGCACGCTAATTGGCGCTGCCCTTCGGTTGCTGACCGATAACGCCGAGAACCAGGACACTCTGAAAACCGCCCTTGGGACCCTCATGCGTGTGCTCGACGCTGTCGATTGGAAGATCGTTAGCAAGGGCAAGCCGGATGCGTGGCTATACTTCTACGAAGAGTTTCTGGAGGTATACGACAGTGAGCTTCGAAAAGAAACCGGCTCCTACTACACTCCGCCAGAGGTTGTCGGGGCGATGGTAGCACTAGTGGACGAAGCGTTGAGCAGCAGCCGGTTCGGACTCCACGCTGGTTTGGCGTCGCCATCCGTCACGTTAGCTGATCCCGCCATGGGCACTGGTACTTTCTTACTCGGCGTTCTCCGCCGCATTGCGGAAACGGTAAACAGGGATGAGGGGCCTGGTGCGGTTCCGGCTGCCATCCAATCGGCCCTTTCGCGCCTCATAGGCTTCGAGATCCAACTAGGCCCATTTGCTGTGGCTCAGCTTCGCATTCTCGCTGAGGTAGTTGACCTTACCGGGAGCGCGGATAACTGGCAGCTACGTTTATTCGTCACGAATACTCTCGGTGACCCGTACGAAAATGAAGACTACTTTCCGAGTATGCTCGCCGCGCTTGGCAGGTCACGACGTGATGCGAACAAAATCAAACGCGAAGAGCCTATTACCGTGGTCCTCGGTAATCCGCCCTATAAAGAAAAAATGAGTGGGCATGGAGGCTGGATCGAGCGTGCGAGCCCTAACAAAAAAGAGGCGCCTCCGCTCCAAGAGTGGCTACCTCCGGCAGAATGGCGTGCAGGAGCCCACAGCAAACATCTTCGTAATCTCTATGTTTACTTCTGGCGGTGGGCGACTTGGAAGGTATTCGATCAGCGATCCACACACGACAGCGGCATCGTTTGCTTCATCACCGTGTCCGGCTTCCTTGGAGGACCCGGCTTTCAGAAAATGCGTGATTACCTGCGGCGTACGTGCGACGATGTTTGGGTAGTTGACTGCTCTCCTGAAGGCCACCAGCCGGAGGTGAACACGCGGATCTTCCAGGCCGTGCAGCAACCCGTCTGCATTGTTTTGGCGTCGCGGTCGAAGGCCGTAAAGACAGGTGTCCCGGCAACGGTCCGATATCGTGCGTTGTCCCCCGGAAACCGAGAGCTAAAATTCGGCCAACTCTCAAAATTGCGTCTGAGTGATCCCAGTTGGGTTGACTGTTCGCGGGACTGGCGCGCGCCGTTTCTGCCTCCGTCGCACGGCGCTTGGTCGACCTATCCGCCATTATTGAGTTTGGTCAACTACGACGGCTCTGGCGTTCAACCTGGTCGCACACGGGTAATCGCTCCCGACGTTGACAGCCTAAAAAAGCGATGGACGACATTGCTACAGGCTGATATCCAGAAGAAGGAAAAACTGTTCCACCCGCACTTGAGAGAAGGAGTACCTGGAGATCGACACAGCCGGAAAGTAATGAAGATTTCTCTCTATGGTTTCCCTGTATCGTCCAAGTCGATGGCGGAAACCACTGAGAGTTGCCCAGACCCTGTGCCGTATGGCTACAGATCCTTTGATAGACAATGGATCATTCCAGATATTAGGGTAATTAATCAACCAAATCCGCGTCTCTGGACCTTACGGAATAACAGGCAAATCTTCCTAACCGCCCTCGCTAGATCGAAGCCTACTTCGGGGCCAGCAGTTACATTTACTGCCGGTATTCCCGACTACGATCACTACCGTGGCTCTTTCGGTGGTCGTGTCATTCCACTGTGGATTAACGGGAACGCTACGAGGGGCAATTTGTCATCTCGTCTCGTCAGTTTTGTTTCGGAACGCCTCGGATCGTTGGTGACATCGGAAGACATGTTCGCCTACATCGCTGCAATAGCTGCGAATTCAGCGTATACGGCACGCTTCCAAGATGACCTCTCGACACCGGGCCTGAGAGTCCCCATAACCGCAGACGCATCCCTCTTCAATGAGGCATCTGACATTGGCCGACGAGTGCTTTGGCTTCACACTTTCGGTGAGCGCATGGTTGATGCCAAGGATGGACGCCTTGAAGGACCACCTAGAATTCCTAACGGACACGGTCCTTACGTGCCAAGAGAAGGCGCAATTTCTTCCGCGACCTCCGATATGCCCGATACCATCGAGTACGACTCGATGAATAAGCGGCTACTCGTGGGTGACGGCTTTATCAACAACGTGCCTCAAGCCGTTTGGGATTATGAGGTGTCAGGTAAGCAAGTTCTCATTCAGTGGTTCAGCTATCGCAAGAAACACCGGGACCGTCCTATCATAGGTGAGCGCCGAGAACCGTCGCCACTTGGGGAAATTCAGCCCGACCATTGGCTCCCAGAGTACACTACGGAACTTCTGAATGTCCTGAACGTTCTCGCGCTGGTCGTCGAACTGGAGCCGAAGCAGGCGGAACTATTGGCGCGAATCTGCGACGGCCCCTTAATCTCCGAGAGCGATTTACAGACTGCAAACGCACTTGCGGGGAAAGAGTCGGCTGACCGCGGACCGAAAGAAATCGAGGAGACTGCTACGCTCTTCGACGAGGTCTAATCTCGATCCGCGCGTATCAGGCAGAATCCCGCTAGATACTCCGGGGCCACCCGGTCGCAAGCATATCGCCTCGCAACGTTATACCATGTGCTTTCGTTTCGCAGCAGAGTGAGGACGCGAGGTGGGCCCTACCGCAATCGACGAGCGAACATTTTGGGGACAATTCTATGCAGAAGATCGACACGGATGTCGGAAAACTAGTGAGCATGATTGAAGGCGGGGAATTGCGACTCCCGGAGATGCAGCGGCGCTATGTTTGGCCTGCGACGCGCGTCCGTGACCTCCTGGACTCCCTGTATAGAGGCTATCCCTCGGGTGCGATTTTGGTTTGGGAAACCGACCGCGAAATGCCGAGCCGGGATCTTGCGGTGTCACAGGCGATCAGCCCTTTCAAGGGTCACAAGCTCTTGCTCGATGGACAGCAACGCCTCACCTCATTGAGTGCGATTGTGCGCGGCGAGCCGGTTGTCGTGCGCAAGGGCAAGAAAGCCATCGACATCCTGTTCAACCTCGACCATCCAGATGGCCCACCTCTTGAGGTTCTGGAAGTAGATGAAAACTCCGAAGACGGCGAGGAAGCAGACCCGGATCTGCCGGGAGGGGAGAAGAATATTCAGGAGCGTCTGAAACAACGTGTCTTTGTGGTTGCCAGTAGTGCGCTGCTGGCGGATCCTCATTGGGTAAAGGTGTCCGATGTTTTCAAGGGAGACAGAACAGACGCGCAGATTCTCAGGCCACTAGTTACATCCTTCGATGATCCATTGTTCGACAAGTACTCAAAGCGCCTACAGGCGGTGCGCAAGATACGAGACTATCCGTATGTAATGCACGTTCTTGATAAGTCGCTTTCGTATGAGGAGGTCGCTGAAATCTTCGTACGGGTCAACTCTTTGGGCATCAAGCTTCGAGGTTCAGATCTTGCGTTGGCGCAGATCACGTCACGATGGCAGGATTCGTTGAAGTTGTTCGAGACTTTCCAAGAAGAATGCGAAGCGAGCTCGTTTGCCCTTGACCTAGGCGTCCTTGTGCGCGCCCTTGTTGTTTTCGCCACAGGCCAGAGTCGATTCAAAACCGCTGGCACAATTCCCGTTTCAGACCTGAAGGCTGGTTGGGAGGAAGCCAAGGAGGGGATCCGATTTGCCATCAACTTCCTTCGCACAAACGCCGGGATTGAAAACGAGACGCTTCTCTCATCGCCCGTGTTCGTCATTGCGCTTGCATATTTTGGGGCAAAACGAAACTTTGCGCTCAGCCCCACCGATGAGGTCGGGATCAAGAAGTGGGTCTATGTGGCCGGCGTACGCGGTCATTACAGCGGCTCAAGTGAAACAACCTTGGATGCCGACCTGAACGTCGTTGAGAAGAACGAGGATCTGATGGCGGCACTGCAACTCCAATTGGGGCGGCTCCACGTGGAACCAGCAGACCTCATTGGACGTGGTCAGCGGAGCGCCCTTTTCGCGATGTCGTACCTCGCACTGAAAGCCCGTGGTGCCAAGGACTGGCATTCGCAGCTCGGTCTCTCACTAACGCATCAGGGCAAATTCCACTTCATTCAATACCACCATCTATTTCCGAAAGCGCTCCTAAATCAGGCTGAGTATGAGAAGGCCGCGATCAATGAGATCGCGAACATGGCGTTCATCTCAGGCAAGACGAATCGCAAACTTGCAGCGACACCTGCCGACGTTTATCTAGCGACGATACTCCAGAAGCAAGGAAAGGAAGCCCTCGTTGCCCATTGCATTCCTTTAGACCCGGCTCTGTGGACGATTGACGCCTATCCACAATTCCTGGAATACCGGCGGGCAGCCCTGGCCCAGGCGATTAACGACTTTATCGAGCCCAAAGCCGACAGCCAACGAGAAACTGACCTCGGGCAGGTTATCGCTGCCGGGGAAAGTGAAGCGTTAGAATTCAAGGCTTCGGCGCGGTGGGACTATCGTCTGAGCGCTCTAAACAAGGCTCTGGAGGCTGTCATCTGTAAAACTATTGCAGGACTCTCCAATGGCAAAGGGGGCACCTTGCTAATCGGTGTTGAAGACAGCGGTAAGGTAGTCGGCCTCGACCCGGACTACAAGACACTGTCCAAACGGCAGGATTGCGATGGCTATCAGCAATTCTTGGTAAACCTCCTGTCGGCATCCCTCGGTAAAGAGGCGTGCGCGAGTTTGTCGATTTCTTTTGCCAGCGTTGAAGGTAAAGACGTCTCTATTGTCAAGGTCCCGAAAGGGACGATTCCTGTATACGTCGGAGATGGTCAGCACACGAAGTTCTATATCAGGACCGGCAACACAACCCAGGAGTTGACGACGAGAGAATCAATTGAATACGTCAAGTCGCGTTGGCCGTAAGGTCGCTGAGGGGGACGTTGAACACTCGGGTAGCTAATAGGTGGTCGATGGCCGCTGTCAACAGTGGCGCACCTGGACCAAGTTGGTAAGGTGCTGGTCATCCACAATTGGCTGCCCGGCAGCTGTGGCGTTGAAGTCGGTCACGTCGATGACGCCGGAGAGGCGAGGATTCTCACGGGCGACGGCACGCACAGCATCGGTCAGGAACTGGCCTAGCCCGGTGGTGGTGGCGGCGATCTTCGGCCAGCGGGCCTTCTCCGGGGTGAAGAAGTGGACGAGCTTATGGTCCTGCTTCACCAGCTTTGTGGCTGTGGCGGAATCGCCGAAGTCACGCGCCAAGTGTGCGATCTCATCGTCGAACGCGTCCGACAAGCGTTTCAAAAAGATGAGGGGTAGAATGTAGTCCTTGAACTTCGGTGCGTCTAGCGGTCCCCGGATTGTGCAGGCCGCATCCCACAGCCACGATTCGAGTGCGGGCACGTCTAGGCCATTGCCTCTCTGCTTGGAGTTCTTTTTATTCGGGCCAGGCATTGGGGATTTCTGTTGAAAAGGTAATTCTAACATCGCCGACCGGAGCTGAGGTCCCTATGCTACTGTATGGGGTTCCAGTCAGCTTAGAGAGCGGCGGACTCGTCTTGCGCGATCTTGTTTTTTGATATTTTCAATTTCGAGATAAGTAAGTATTTTCGTACCAAGGGACTGGGCGAAGCCCTGGAGACCCGGAAACAGTGCGGAGCTGTTAACGGCGGCCCTGTGGAGCCTTGGCAGAATCTTCTGCCGCGCGCCGGACCTAATTGGGATCCTGAGGACGTTTGCGTCGCATTCTGGCATTCCATCCAATACATGGTGGAATGATTTTGACACATCAGTGGCAGCGAGAAAGAGGCCCTGCTGTACGACTAACCTGTCATTTGTTCTAAATGTATTAAGCGGCGCAATCAAGTCTAGTTTCGGTTTTCGTTCCAGGAAGAGGCGTTTGAAGGCTAAATGGTCGATATCGCATTGTTGGACATACGGGCGGGTCCGACTTTGCCATGAAGCCCATAGTTTCTTACCGCCGCGGATCCTTGCCAATTTATCCTTCATTTCGCCTGAAAGCCACCTCTTATCTATCGCCCATATGACAGCATCTGGACGGGATGACTCCAAAGCAAAGTAGGCGGCGATGAAGAGGGAAAAGGTGAAGTCAAGAAAACGGCTGGGTGCTCCATAGTGGCGCGCCAGTGCGAACCACTCGATAAGATCATCATCGCGTGGAACACCTTCAGGCGAGTAAAGATGGCAAGAACGCATAAAATCCGACAGAATTGATGCCTCTATTCCACTGATCGCGTCCACACCTACACCAGAGTCCTCGCAAGCGCGTTCAAGCGTTGATTTCAGACGGTACGGCCCATTTTTGTCCCTTCCGCACTGGCCCCGAAACACCCATTCTCGCCCGCCTAAGCCC
The DNA here is from genome assembly GCA_963815475.1 of uncultured Solibacteraceae bacterium. Classification (GTDB taxonomy): domain Bacteria; phylum Acidobacteriota; class Terriglobia; order Bryobacterales; family Bryobacteraceae; genus Sulfopaludibacter. The sequence goes on from CAWFHD010000003.1 coordinate 1,746,831, forward strand.
AACTCGGTTTCGAGTTTGACAAGTGCTGGCCAATCAGCAATAGGTTTGTAGTCCACTTTCCTACCCTCCTCGATAATCTACCCTGTACGTTACGAACAACTATTGCTTGGTCCGATAGGCTTCTGTCACTTTAGGCCTTTTGAGTAGCATTTTCAAGCTTAGTAAGTTCTTAGCCTTCGCAGTCGTGCCCAAGAAACCCACCAGAATGCATTCGGGCGGGCTCGGCGGCTCTAGAACTACGTCGGAACCCACGGAAAGAGCGCGGTTTACAGTCCCAACTAGCCCGCACCATTCTCCCGAAATGGGCTTCCGTGCCGGATATATCGCCGAACCATTTGAACGGAACGGTGCCCGGTTTGGCTCATGATGCGCGATTGCTGCGTGCCCGACACGGGGAGAATGACCCGCAACGGTCGCAGCATCCAAGCTGGACAATCTGCAAGGTTGAGTAAAGACAAAAGTGGACGTACCAGATGAGTTTCTTAAACATGGCCCCTCCCGTATGGCCTGAACCTCGACCAAACGGTGCCTTCTTCGCCCTGGAGCTAACGGTCCTGGTGGCCTATCCTTCCAAGCGCGTACGGGTGGGGTTATTCTGTTGTCAATGATCGTCTGGAGAGCGAGTAAGGACCTCTCGGTGGGTACGGCTCTCCCTGCCAAACGTTGTCTGGGGGAGTTACAGCCCTAATTTCCCAGCGCTGTTCTCCCGGAAAAGGCTGCCGTCCCTGATGTAGCGCCGCACCATCTGAACCGAGCGGTGCCCGGTCTGGTTCATGACGGACCGCTCCGATGCCCCGGCGATAGCTGCGCTCGTGGCATGGCCCGCCCGTAGCGAGTGCCCGGCATACTTCGCAGCATCCAACCCGGCCCGTAGCGCCAGCTTCTTCACGATGCGCGCAACGTCGATACCAGACAACCTGGCGGCCTGCACTTGCCCATGGCGATTGATAGAACGGAAAAGCGGCCCCTCAGTGATGGCTCCCTGCTCAATCCAGCCCTGAACTACGCGCACTGGGCAAGTCTCAGGGTTCGAGCCGTATGGTATTCCTATCTTGCGCCCCTCGCCCGTCTGATCTACCTTCGACCTCCGCAACGTCACTGTGAGTCCATCCTTGCCGAACGCACAATCCTCGACATCGAGTCCAACCAGTTCAGAGCGGCGGAAGGCCCCCGCGAAGCCCAGCAGAATCAAGGCGCGGTCGCGCGCGCCGATCAGCCCTTCGTCGGTAGCGTCTACCATGGCCCGGATATCGTCTGTCAGTGCCGCCGCTTTCTGCGTCGGCGCGGTTCCCAGGGTCCGCCGAATCCCTTTCATGGTGTTGACGACGATGGAGCTGTGCGTGGGCGATTCGAGCCCCATGGCCTTGTGAGCCTCGGCGATTGCGTTTAGACGTCGCTGGATGCTCCCCACCTTCAGGTGCGTGGCACATTCGGCGATGTACGATGCGACGGATTCGGGATTCGCGGGAAGCGACTGAATACTGTGCGAATCACACCACGCGCAGAAGTGCCGCCAATCGCTCTGGTAACCCCGGAGAGTGTTCTCTGCCTTCGATGCCTTGATGTACTGGCGGACCTGCTCGGACAGCGGTGCAGAAGGCAGGGCAGCCATCTGGGGGAGCGGAACCAAGTCCGCCCCCTTTTGCACCGACACGATAACCTTGGTGGTGTCGTTCACGCTGCCACCTCGCCTTTTTCCCGGATCTCCTGCGCGAGGGCGCGAATCTTTCGGTTCCGGCCCGCGTGCGTCCGCAGTTCAGCCGCCTTATGGTACATCCGTGCACAATACTGGCCATCAAGGTAAACGCTGAAAGCGTCGATCCACTCGCCACGATTCTTCTTATCGGTGATCGCACGGTAACGGCAGTTCCACGCCTCCCAAAATGCCTGCTTAGCTGCCCGGTATTCTTCAGACTTCACGCGCGCCGCCGGATCGACCATGGCAACCGGGATGCCGCCCTCATCAGTCCGCACGGTGACTGTCATATTGCTGCCGTGGTTCTCACCGCCGCATCGGCAGGAGCAGTGAGGCCCACGCGCGGACGTGCAGCGGTCATCGCACGGGCAAGCCTCATGCTCTTTGACAAGGCGATCCCGTTCAGTCCGTCCAAGATATTCCAGGCTGCCGTCACACGCGCCGCATTTACCACCCGCGATCATGTAACCGTTGCGGTCACGGTAGCGCAGTTCGTCCGCCGACGTGCAGATAGACAGGCAATCTGCACAGCGGTAAAAGTGCAAGCGAACGACTGATTTCGGTGGAGCGGGCGCAACGACCGCAGTTGCGCCGCCAAGCAGAATGTCTAGTAAATTGGTGCTCATGCGGCCACCTCGTCATCGGCGCGAGCTGTTTCGTCCGTCCGTCCCGGTTTGAAGTGTTCCCGCCGTCCGCTTAGCAGCTCCATTTCCCGCCAGTATTCCGCTTCGGCGCGGAGAAACTCTTGCGCCATTTGGGAGAGTTCCTGATAGCGAGCTTGATGCTTGCCCCAATACGCCGTTCCATCCTTCCGTCGTTCCCGGTTCTCCGGCAGAAACCATTCCGCCTCCAACGCGCGATCCCGGCACCGTTGCGCGGGTACGGGTGGGGGCAGCGTCAAGTGGTGTTGGGGGGACCGCTTTCGCGGTGTAGCGGTCCCACTGGCCGTTACCAGCAGGTACGGTTTAGCATCGGCCAGGTTCAGTTTTACCTGGTAATCGAGCCCGTCCCGATGCAGGGAACGGCACACCTCCGCGAACCTCCGCCACGCGGTATCGAAGCGCTTCTCATCCCGCGCGCTTTCGACGGGTGTGTAGATCAGGTAGCGCCCGGTCACGCTGCCACCTCCGCCGCCCGCGCCGACTGCCGCGCCAAGAAGTCCGCCGCTTGCTGCGCTTTCGATGCTGCCGTGAAAACGGCCCGCTTATCAGCCTTGAGAACTCGTAACCACGATTGGATGTATTGCGCATGATCGGCGCGTGGTGTCAATTCGAGTTCAAGGCGCGCCATGGTGTGGGCGGAACCAAGCTCTGCAATCAACTCTTCAACGGCATAGGCGTTGTCACCAAACCGCTTGCCCAACTCCCGGTCGCACCTCGAAGCGTGGGAAGTCCAATGGGTGGATTCATGGGCCAACACACCGTAATAATCGACGCGGTCCGGGAACTGATCGAAACCCGGTATGTAAACCGCTTCGGGGGTGTCAGGGCGATAGAATGCCCGATTGCCGCCGTCCCGAACCTGGATTCCGATGCCGGAGAAAAACGATTCAGCGTGGGCGATGCGTTCGTTGTGGCTGAGCTTCGGTTCAAATCGCTTCGGCAGCATGCAATTGTCAACCTGTTCGATGTTGAAGACCGTGTAGCCCTTGGCGAACAGACCGCGATGGGAATTCTCGTCACTGTCATCGCCCATCTGCTTTTCGTACGTTCCCCAATACACCACAGGCGATCCATGCTCCCCCTTGCGGACTTGCCCGCCAATCTCCTGCCATTGCTGATACGTTCCCCACAAGGCGGAACCGTAGCCCTTGCTTTGGGACTGCGCCCACAGGACTAGGGTGTTGATGCCGCGATAAGGCTTCGCAGAACCGACGGACAAAGGGCTGAAGCCCTTGTCCTGACGTACCGTCCACGGCATTCGATACTGGCCGATGCCGGATTCAATTGCGTCCGTTACCCGTTGGTAAACGTCCACACGTGGTGCGGTATTCTCGTTTGTAGACATCGAAGCTCCTCTATAGCTTTGGTGTTTAGGGGCCGTACCAGACGCCAATCTGATGCGGTCCCGTTTTCGTTCTGGTGTGCGATTCGTTCTACTAATCGAACATCAGAACCAACCTTACGATACACCGGACCCCCTAAGGTGTCAAGACCTATTTCAGACTTCGCCAGATTATTTTCCTGCCGCCTGCCACCACACCGGGTTAGGTGTACGATTGAAGCGTGAGGATTCCTCCTGAGGTTCGGGCGGCAATGACAGAGATAGCACGCAAGTTTGGCAGGCAGGGCGGCAAGAAAGCAGCACAAAGTCTGACGCCAGAAGAGCGCTCGGCGCGCGCCAAGAAGGCGTCCGTTGCGGCGGCAAAGAAGCGTACGGCTGAACGTTTGGCTAGGGAAGCGAAAGCAATGCCGGGAAAGACCTCCGCCACGAAGAAGCAGTGACCTGTAGAAGCGCGAGCATGGTAGAGGTTATCTCACGACTGCACCAAGCGGGGGAGCTAGTGGCATCTTGGAAGCAAAGTGATGGTAGGGGTTAACGTTGCTTACTAGGGCTGCGCAAGGTGCTCACAACTTTTTTCGCTCCGAAAACAACGCTTCAACCCTAGTGAGTCCGTCATTGTGCAAGGACCGAGAGTCTCTTTGAAAAGCAGGCCGCTGACCAGACCATTTTGGACATTGCTGGGCGCGTCTCACGGCAGACGTTGGCCCGCTTCAGCCGCCTTCGCATGGAAGCCAGGCGCAAGGCCCTGGAGGCCATCGTTAGCAAGCCAGCGCCGGCGTCGCAAGCCCCGCAGTGCACGAAATAGTAGCAGCCCGGAAGCGTTACGCCTCAGCGAGTTCAATAGCCTCTACAGCGCAACCTGCAGACTCTGATCCACCAGCGCTTCCCCCAGTCGCGGGAATCTGTGTCAAAGTGGCAGGTTCAAAGAGACTGGCAACCTTCCGTCGCCGTTGCAGCCAAAAACGGAACGCGAACCAGATGCCGATATCCAGCCCCACCACTGGGGTTGCCGGTTCCAGTACAGAACCAGTTGCCTGTACAACCGTGGTCTGCACCGTCTAATTTGTCACGGTAGTCGTACCGTCGTCCACCGTGACAAGCGAATCCGCCGGTCATGTCTGCTGTGAGCACTGGGATCGTCTCCGCCGAGTCCGAGAACATGCTGAAGCCAAACGTACAGCCGGAACCGATACCCATCTGTGAACTCAACGCTGGCCCGTACAGACTAGCCGGGAAAGACAGGTCGATCCAAAGGTAATCCCCCCGAAGTAGTCATTGAAGCCGGTTGCGTTGTCGAGGGTGAGCGTCGCTGGCAAGGCCCCGATAACATCGCCGGTGAGCGCAGGGCTACGTGCAAGATCCATCCGCCGCGAAGTTAAGGGTCTGAAGCGATACTGATGGGGGCACCAAAGGCCAGGATTGAAGTTGAAGTCGAGCGATCCCGGTGTGCCGGAAAATGGAGGAGGTATCAAGGGTCACGTCATAAATGATGTCAGCCGATGCCACCGACCCAACGAAAGGCGACGAGCGTTTGCGCATGTCAATTGATGCTCCCGGAATAAATTGCTGGTGTGAAATTGATGGTGGCGTTCGAAGGATTCTTAAACTGCACACTGACCGTGGCCGACTGGCCGGGCGCGAGGTTGGTCACTGCGGGAATCGTTAGATATGGCGTTCCAGAAAGGTTGGCAGTGGCGTTAGCCAGCGCCACGCCCACCGTCATGCCAAACAAGACAATTTGCAGTGGGCCGCTGATCGCGCTGCTGCCAATATTCTTGACGGTGAGGGTCCCATTGAATGTTTGATTTACTCGGCTGTAGGACAGACCGGACGCCGTAGTGGCAACCTGATTCGTCGATATGGCGGTCGGCAAGTGAACGCCATTTATACTTGTTATCGTTATACCGCCGGTTCCGCTGCCGGGATCAGATGGGAAAAAATTGGACCGTGTGCCGGAAATCCCCCCAGATTTTCCATTGTAATTAGTGGCCCAATCCCACCGATACAGAGCAGGGCTTGGCCCCACCGAGCTGCACATCGGAGTGGGAGCGTCGCAAATACCAACCAATAGTGTTTCAAACGCGAGACAAGGCGACCCAGGCGCAGTAGGGCAAGATGGATCCCCCGCCTGGTCATAGAAGTTAATTGTATTATCATCGCTCATTATATATAGCAAGCACCCGTAATTTCCAAACGGGACCGAGCTTGCGCAGCCGGCAAGACTGTTTTCAAGGTGGATGTCCAATGGATTGTAAAAATAAGGATTGGCGCTCGCAAAGTTAGGCTGATATGTTAGCCAATAAGGATACTGAGAGGAACTTAATTGATAGGTGTATCCGCCTAAAGGAGGGTCATAATAACCCGGTATAGGGCTCACGGGGACGCCGGGAGAAGGCCCGGCAGTAATAGGAGGTTCTGTTAGATCTGTAGTAACTATCTGTACCCAGTCAAACCCAGCGAAGCCACAGGCATGTGCGAAGTCAAGAATCGGACGGGTATCTGCAACAAACTTCGCCTTCATTTGAGTCGGCTCCGCTGACAGAGATATACCGTCGCGCAGGTCAGGCCACACGGTGACGCTCACTACGGCCAAGGTAAGTGTCTGCGTTGCGATGCTTCCTGCAGAGTCTGTGACTTGAACAGTGAAGCTGTAACAGTCCGACGGGGTTGTCTGGCTTGCCGCCGAACTCAAGACAACTGTTGCGCACTGATTACCACAACTGCCCTCGGAACTGAATGTAAAACCCGCTGGCAGCGACCCAGATAAGCGCGACCATGTGTAGCCAGCGCCGCTGCCACCTATAGCCGTGATTATCGCACTGTATGGCTGGCCGCTCGATGCGCTCGGGAGAGTAGTGGTGGTGATCTGGATTGTAAGTAGCTGCACACCAATAAGAGTCCCGCTGCCAGCGCGAGAGGGAAAGCAGTCGAGGCATTCCTGGATGTAATTGTAAGGAAGTGAGACGGTTCCGCCGGTCAAAGGGAGAGTAGGAGCTGGAAGATAGAAAGTGAGATACCGTTTTTCAATGTGGCCGAAGCCAGTTGGAAAAGAGGCATTTGACGCTATCGAGATGAGGGTACGATCAACGTTGGGTACCGAACCGGCCCGCGCGCTGTTAGACGGCGTATATTCAAACGAGGGGAAGTTTCCTCCACTTGTTATGAGATCCCAGGTGAGGAGTTGATTTTCGTCTCCTCATCGTATACGAAGTATCCGCTGAGGGCGCCGCCGTCAGGTAGTATTGGATGTGGGAACACTCCATAGCTGCTAAACACGGCGTTAGTTACTTGCCATTTCACTGGTGCTGCCGCATAAACACCACTTCCCGTCCCGAAGAAAATCAGGAAAATGATTGTGTACCACGGCACACGGCCAACGAAAACGGTCCGACCAAGGCGCGTACTTGCCGGAGGGTCGGAAAGGACTTTGCAAGAGGCACCGTCATGAGACGGCTTCGTGACAGCAACAGCAGTTCTGTGCCACATAATGTGGATCATTATAATGGGTTCTGGCCTTCGAAGAGGACCACGAGTCAAACAAATTTCCGCAAAGAGACAGATTAGGCGTACCGGAACTGTCACAGTTCGATGTCCGATGAGGCGTTGGTGGATCGGGTGAACTACGTGTCAAACCCCGAGTCGGCTCGCCTTCCCCAACGCTGATTCCATCGTTGCACCTCGTCGTAAAGCCCGTTGTTTTTGCGCCCGAGTGCCCGGTCATGCGCTCGCGATCTCGATACGACTGCCGCTCGCCAGCTAGTCCGTAATCTCCAGTGGCCCGCGCCACCTAAAACATCGTGTCCGTCCCATTGGCCCGCAACACCCAAGACAGGACCTATGACCTAACAAAGTGTCGGTGGGTCACTGCACTTTCCACTACAGCCAGAGATTCCCGGAATGGATTTTATTTATGCCAAAGCGGCTAAGACTTTGTCCGCCGGCATGGCGGTTAACCGAAGGGTTGTCTGGTCTCGGCTAGGGGCGTCCATGACAGACAAGTCCCGCAATCGCTTCCGTCGCAAGAACTCTCAATCTAATGACCAGCATTGGCCCAGTCGTTGGTTTCCGTGTAGCACCCGAAACATGGTTTCCGCCACTTCGATGCGCCTCTTCTTAAGATACTCCGGTGATGCTGTGCCAAAAAGTGTGCGACGGGGCGGTCCAATCCCCCATGCTCGGCGCTGGTCCCAGTGGAGTGTGTTAGTTAGACCCGAGTGTTGGTTCGACCTTGGGATGTCCGTCGTTTGAACCAGAACATCGCTCCCATAAGCGCAATCGTGGTCCCGAAGAGCACGACTCCGGCTGGTTCCGGCGTGCTGGCCACGAGCGGTGTAACGCTCGTCTGTGACGAGAAATTGCTCACCGTCGCCGTGCCGTCGAGGTTCACATTGGCCGTAAACGCAAACCCATCGGTGGTGTCGGTCGTCAGCGCCGGGATTGTCCCTGCCGAGTCGGAGAACATGCTAAACGCAAACGTACTCCCCGATGTGGAGGTTCCGTCGGGAGATGTGATCGCCGGCCCGTACAAATCAACCTTGAACGAAAGGGTCGATCCGAATTTGAACCCCTGGAAGTAGTCGTTGAAGGCGGTACCGTTGTCGAACGTGAGGGTTCCGGGAAGGGTGCCGCTAACGTCGCCTGTGAGGCAAGGTCCGCCTGAAACGCATGATCCTGTTACGAGGGTGCCGTCCGATGCGAAATTGAGGATCTGGAGCGATGCGGACTGGGTAACCAGAGGTCCAGGATTGAAGTTCAGATCGAGTGATCCAGCCGTGCCGGAGATCGAAGAAGTATCGACATTAACCTGGTACATAATGTCGGCGTATCCGGTCGAAGTGCAACCGATTAGTACGAAGACCTGGAGGACAAACCGTAAACGCATCGCTTTAAGCTCCCATTTAATCAGGTTGGTCGTGTGGCAATTCCCCTGCCACACTGCCAGTCACTCTACGAAGAGGCATTAAACCGTTTGCCCTGTTCGTGCTATGTAGGTATCTGGGGTAGGTGAAGCTTCTACTACTTTTCATCCGCCTCCCCAGTGAATTGGTCGAAAAGAAACAGAACAGTAATACTATCTAATCGGTTTGTCAAGAGGCTCCTAATGGGGCGTCACAATCCGCTTTCGCTCCGACAACGGAATCTGTTTTAGCGCACTGACCCTAAATGGGGATATTCTCGCTCACCGGTAGAAGCATTGTTGAAATTCTCAGTCTAATAGCTGGCATTGGCCAGCTTCCGCACTCCACGGAAAACCACTTGGCTAGTTGATGCTCCCGGAATAGATCACCGGCGTGATATTGATCGCGGCGTTCGATGGATTCTTGAACTGCACACTGACAGCGACCGATTGACCGGGCGCGAGGCTGGCTACGGCGGGAGCCGTCAGGAACGGCGTTCCAGAAAGGTTGCCGGTGGCGTTTACCAGCGTCACACCGGCTGGCATCCCAAAGAAGACAATCTGCAGAGGGCCGCTAATCGCGCTGGCGCTGATATTCTTGACCGTCACTGTACCGTTGAAGGTTTGACTTACCCGGCTGTAGCCGAGACCTGAGGCTATCGTGGAAACCTGGCTCGACGATGCGACGGGCGGCAATTGAACCCCGTTGATGCTTGTGATCGTTATGCCACCGGGACCGGGTATGCCACCAGGGTTGCCGGTCCAATTGGTAGAATAAGTCCACTTAAAGAGAGGAGCGGCTGGTCCCGGCAGGTTACAAGCGGGAGAGGGAGCCGGGCAAAAACCTACCAATTGCGCTTTAAACCCGAGGCAAGGTGCTGGTGGCTTGCAGGTCGAATCGCTCGGCGGATCGTAGAAGTTCAGTGTATAGGCATCGCTCATTATACGCGTGTGGCAGGTATCTCCGTTCACCACTGCGCATCCATTGCCGCCAGTGCCCCCGTCAGCAGTGGGAATATCGAACTTACTGTAAAAATACGGATAGGCTTTGGCAACGTTCGGCATCCAAGCTTGCCAAAACGGAAGCAGTTTCGGCGGGTAAACACTATTGTCCCATTGCCAAGAGTAGCCGCCATTTGGGGGGTCTGGGTACTCCGCTTTTAGGGGCATACTCTGGTCAGATTCGGCGTAATTTCCCACAGTTAAGTCTTGCGTGACTGTCTGTACCCAGTCAAAGCCGGTGAAGCCGCAGGCATGTGCGTAGTCGAGGAGCGTACTGCCATTGTTGGGAACAAACTTTGCCTGCATATAAGTCGGAAGCCCGAACGTGGACGCGGCCTCACCGCCAGGCGTCACAGTCACTGCCACCGGACACTGCGTCAGCACCACGATGCCGCTGAAGCCTGTGCTGGAGTTGATGCCGAGGCCCGCAATTTGACCCGCATCATTTATCGAAAAGGCATATGCTATTGACCAACCGGTCGGTACCAGGGTGTTGAGATCCCGGCTACCATTCGTGGCGTCCCAAATGAAACCTCCCCCCGAGCCCCAACCAACCACTTGGCCCAAATTGTTGACTCCAGAACCCAGGGCAGCGAACCATCCTGCGGGCAGTGGGATCGCTGTGCTGCCAGCGGCGGTACCAATAAAGGCTTGGCCGGTGGTCCCGATCATGTCGGGGGCGCAGCAGACACCATCTTGGAAGACCCACCCTGTAACTTGGCCCGAATTGTTAATGCCGTAACCCCAGGAATTCGACCATCCCGCGGGCAGCGGAATAGGTGTGCTGCCGGCGGCGGTGCCTATAAAGGCTTGACCAGTACTCCCGCCCCCATTGAAGGCATACCCTGTAACTTGGCCTGAATTGTTGAGGCCGTTGCCATAGGCATTGGACCACCCTGCGGGCAGCGGAATCGGTGTGCTGCCAGCGGCGGTGCCAATGAAAGCCTGGTGAGTGGTTCCATTGGAGCCCCAGCCTGCAACTTGACCCGAATTATTGATGCTATCACCTACGGCAACTGACCACCCCGCGGGCAGCGGAATCGGCGTGATGCCGGCAGCGGTGCCAATAAAAGCTCTGCAAGTGTCATAGCAGACCAAGCCTGTAACCTGGCCCGAATCGTTAATGCCCTCACTGACAACGCCCTGAGCCAAGTCGCCGAAGCTGGAAACATACATTCCCGCGGGCAGCGGGATCGGTGCGCTGCCGGACGCAGTGCCGATGAAGTACCCATTGAAGTAGTTGCCCGAAACATAATAGTCGTCATACCCTACAACCCGGCCCGAATTGTTGATGCCATAGGGGACGGCGAACGGCTGCCACCCGCCCGCGGGCAGCGGGATCGAATTGACCGAGTACTGCTGCGCATGAAGGTTACTCGCGATCGACGCTGCGAGAATAAGACTCCAGGCCCAAACAATTCGCTTATCGCTTGTCATCCTCGGCCTCCAGCGGCACAAACACCAGCGATCTCTATTTATTTCGCCACCAGGCGGAGCGAGCTTCTGTCCTCCAATTTCGAAAGTAAAATGGCACGGATCTCAGAAGACGTTGAGGACTATATCACAAAAAATCAGGGAATACGTGGCGTAGAGCAAGAATCTAGAGTATTTCTACAGCTGTGTAAGGTACGGGCATATCAGTACCAGTACCTGAACACATCGCCGCTTGAGGCCCTTAAGTGGGTCGTCATTTTAATTACCGTCAGATCCCAGTTCTCTCCACCTCGCCGACGCTAACGTCATCGTTGCGCTGGTCGTACAGGCCGGTCGTTTTTGCGTTCGAGTGGCCGACCATGCGTTGCACGACCTCGATACACCCGGCGTTCGTCACGTAGTCCGTAACCCCGTGACGCGCCTGCAACGCTGCCGTTCAAAGGAACGCCCACCGATTGCTCACGCCCAATGGCGATTCGGACATCGCCTTTACGTTGCCAACGACTGCGCCGAAGGTGACGCCACGCTGCTTGGGCGTCGGTCCGAACCTTGGTATCGCTGTCTACACTGTAAGGGCGCGGGCCGGTGATCAGACTATCATGGACATTGCCGGACACGTTTCCCGGCAGATGCTGGCCCGTTACAGCCACATTCGCATGGAAGCCAAGCGCAGGGCCCTCGAATCCATAGTCAGCAGGGCGGCACCCGCACCGCAGGGAGAGCCGCCTACAGAACAGCAACAGCCGGAGGATGGCCAACGACTCCAATAGCCGACAAAAGGATGCGCAACGCAGCGCGCCCAACGCCCCGACCGCTCTCGAATCGCTTAGGTGCTTCCCAAGATCTCCGTCTCAGCCCCCCTCGATAACGCGGGAGACGAGACCAACTAGAGATCGGGCATCGTTGAGCCCGTCGAGACTTAGGGGAACATGGTTTTGGCGTATCTTCACCTGGAATGGGGCTTGCGTCCCCGCCTTCGACGTGGTACTTGCAATCGGGGCTAAAGCCGATTCGATCTTGCCCATGAGAGTCGCACGCATCTTTTCGTAGCTAGAGATGCCGCTGATCATCGGATCGCTCTGGGAATAGAAATCGTATAGAAGTTCGACGTTCTTTCCCTTTCTAGAAAGCACAGAGATGGTTATCCTCGTCTTTCTCGAAAGAGTGAGAAAGGACCCGTCTAGAAACTTGTAGTCCGGGGAGAGTCCGACAATTGAGAACACAAGGTCACCGATGAACCGCTCCTCGCTAAGCACGCTATTGCCGTCAACATCTTTCAGGAGCTGAGACACAGTGAATAATTGCTTGCAGATCTCGACGAACCCCGGCCTTTTTTCCGGCTGTCTATTTGTGCACCGTTCGTAGAGATCTGCAAAGATTTCAGCGCTTCTAAGAAGCCACCCTGAACGTATTCGGTTGATTAGGGTCCGCTTGTTGTTAGCTTCATCCAGCGGCACCGGATCACTCCCAGTCATAACAAAGAAGCAGAGTTGACCGAAGGCGAAAGAATCGGTTGTTGGAGCATGGGCACTTGCGGATTTTGGACTCTTCATCTGCTCCGGTGCGGAGTATTGCCAAGTCCCAATGCCCTCCTGCTTCGTCACTTGCGTTGCAGTAGAAAACCATGCAAGATCAAAATCAGTCAGGTATGGACGCCATTGAGTGCGTCCCACATCATATGACATCAGAATATTTTCGGGCTTGACGTCGCGGTGAACCACTGAGCGCAGATGTGCATGCTGAAGTGTTTCGGCTACAGCCAAGAGAATCGTGATCAGCGTGTCCGGCTCTTCGACGGTGCCGCTAAACTTACGCATGTTCGGGCCGTCGATGTAGTCCATGTAGAATCCTAAAGGACATTCAGCAAATCGGTGGACCTTGACAATGTGAGGATGGTCGAGCATCTTCATCGCATCGTAACCACGTGTGAAGCGTCGAATTTTTTCCTCCTGATCGATATCCTGCGGATGATAGATTTTTAGCGCTAGATCACTATGGAGAGTGGAATCGGCCACACGCCAAACAGTTCCAAACAAACCACTGCCCAATTTTTCCTTTATGGTACCTTCCGGCAAAGTTGTTCCGACGTCAACTCTACAAAGGGGTTCGAGACGTTGCAATGCAGCAGCACGTAGTTCCGAGAAACGCTGCCGCTTGCCCAAAGTCGGAAATTCTTTCAAACGCTTGTTGAACCACTGCAAAATCGGTTCCAACATCTGACACGCAGTCTTGTAACCGCTCTGCTGCCAACCTGCCAGATCGGTGTAGGCCGCCGCAAACCGAGATTGGTATTCGCTGAGGTGTCGCTGGGCCTCCCGCTCTATTTCGCCGGCTCTCTCCTCGCCTAACCCTGTTGGCGCTCGACCAGTGAAACCAACGCCGAGTAATAGACGACCCGCGAAGTCGCCACGAAAAACGGGTGTTTGCATCCCCCTGCGCAGCACGTTCAACGCGACGTAATCGTAAAGACCCGTCACGGTGATGGCTCCGTCAGAGTCTGCCGCCTCACCCATCAACCCGTCAATTAGATGTGAAGTGAAAACGCCATGGCCTAACGCTTCCTCCTCATATGCGATCTGATCCTCCTTGCATGCGGCGAGTACAACTCGGCCTGAGGTCATGGATGGGATAGCAGCAGCGATGTCTTCAGCCCGCATTCTGATTCCGGCTTCCCCTAAGTGCCGTGCAGTTGCCGCTCCCGCATGACAGCAGTCGAGAATTACAGTGACAGTAGCGGAGCTTGGCGCGAGTTTCATGATCGCGCGCTTCAGCCATTCCAGATCCACTCCGTGTTCAATCTCGTCAGCATCGGGGGTCACCAGATATACCCCGACGTCGGTAGCCCAACCGTGACCAGAAAAATAGAATAGAAACGAATCCGCCTGGGATCTAAAGAGTTGATCGAGCTGTTCCTTCATCGCGCGGCGAGACGCGTTTTCGTTTAAGAGGGTAGTGACGGAAAAGTTGTACTCTGGCATTGAAAGCACAGCCGAGACTTCCATAGCGTCATGCACACATGATCCTAGAGGCGCGGTCGGATAATTATCAATCCCGACGGCGAGAGCTACTTTACTTGGTTTCATGGTTCGGTGATTGGCATCAAAATTGCTAGATTTTTGGGCGGAAGGATGAGAGTTAAGGCATTCCTTTGGGCATTTTAGTACTAAACTGACGCCTCCATGCATTTATTTTTTGAAACTTTGGAAGGATTCTACGCACCAAGAGTCGAGAGGGACGTATGAGGGATTGGAGCGGGCAAGATCTTTCAGGCAAAAACCTATCAGGATCGGACCTTCGCGATGTCTGCCTGAGGTCAACCGACTTGAGGTACGCGAATCTCGAAAACGCGGACCTGAGAGGCACGGATCTCCGATTCGCAAACCTAGCTGGGGCAAGGCTTTCGGGTGCTCTGATCGAAGGTGCCCAACTGGCAGGCTCCATTCTCGTAGGAGCCAAGGGCCTCAGTATAGAGACCTTTAATAGTTTTGTTCTTGAACTGGCGGAATCCATGGGATTTGCGAAGCCTGGCGTGCGAGAAGCTCCACTCAATCGGGGGAATATACCCGATCAAGTAAGGAAACCTCGAACAGCTGCCTGAGGGGTCGCGGTCGAGTTCAGAAAGACCGCGAATCGTCATAGCGCGCTAATAACGTGACCGGATTTCGTCAGCTGCCGACCTTTGGGCAGAACCGAGACAGGTGTTTGCGGCAGGGAGCAAATCGCCAGCGTTTTTCTGGTGTCAGTCTCTACACTTTTCACTACATTGTGTCGATCTCAAAAACAGTTATTATTGATTTGAAAGGAGCTAAGGCCATCCCATTGCTTCCGGCAACTATACTTGGCCCACTTCGGCAGCGACGCTGGCCCAGGCTAACTCGTTGATGTGACGCGAAGCTCCTCTCCAGAAGTATTTCGCTTCCGGGGACGGTAGGTTTGTCGTCGTCGTTGATTTGCTTCTTTGCTTCTTAGGTTTGCTGGCATTTTCACCGCTCGTCGTGGGTGGGCAGCCCAACTGCCGAAATGGGCCAGATACGACTGCCGAAATCACCCATCGGTGTAGTTATTAACCGAAGGGTTGTGTCTGTTGCTGGCTCTAGGTGTCCATGACAGCGAGACCGCTGCTCCCTCTCGCCGCCACCACGACGCCCCCACATCGCCCGAACATTGCCAGCGAATACGGTGGAGCTGACGCCCGCTGTTCCGGCGTCGGCGAAGTCTCAGGGCGACGCCGCCAGCACCATCAAGCCTGCGCCTCAGGCCCCGCGCGGACCGGAGGGGTGGACCGCTTTGCTCCTCAGCCCATGGAACGGCAGACACCAGGTCCCTTCAGGGTTACCTTCCATGATCGTGCGGCACGGTGCGGGTTGCCGTTGTTGTGGCCGTGTTGCCCGGCTGATCGCTTGCCGCCGCGTGCGTGTAAACCCTGCCCGTTCCAGTACCCAAGTGATCCGCCTGAAGCTGTACAGAAATCCAACCGAAGCATTTGGCGTGATTACGACTCTGGATTCTTGGGGCCAGACGAAGGTCATTGCTGGTGCCCGTGACGTTGAAAGAACCGGGAGCGAGCCCGGGCAATTCATCCGAAGCCGTCACAGTCGGTACTTGAACCATCTTGCCATTCGGCGGCCACAACGTGCAGCCATGTTTCACGGCAGTAAGTTGTACGATCTTGCAGAGTACCGACGCGTCACCCACTGGATCGAAACGGCTTAACCGCTCATTTGTGGGCCGGAAAATAGCTAGTCGCTACTGGATAAACCTGCTGGTTGGAGCGGCTGATCTCATATCCGTAATCCACCGCGAGATCCCTGCCTTCGAATTCATGTCTTTCGGAAGGATTAATGCACCATCTCTTCCAGGAACCTCATAGAACCATCCGGTGGTGCCCCAAGTAAAGCTGACAATCATGGTGCTGCCTCGGCTGTTCGACTATTAACTGAAAGGCAACCAACAAATTCATCCCCTGGATTGAGTGGTAGCCCGCCAGTGTGCCTTAGATTAGGTAAATCCATCGCCTGGGGACTGCTTTTCCAATGCGCCTTCAGGTAGCCTAGCGACTGCGCGGCAAAAGAAAAGAATGTTTCCCCTTGCTGAATAGAAGTACTGCTCGGAGTGGCGGTTCATTGATTGCCTCCAGCTCTTCCGGTGATAACGC
Source organism: uncultured Solibacteraceae bacterium (assembly GCA_963815475.1). Taxonomy (GTDB): domain Bacteria; phylum Acidobacteriota; class Terriglobia; order Bryobacterales; family Bryobacteraceae; genus Sulfopaludibacter. Next base: position 1,763,019 of record CAWFHD010000003.1, read on the forward strand.
CTCCGACTGATAGCTTCCCATCTGGTTTCCGCCTTGGACAGCAGGCTATTGTCGGGTGTTTCGACATTGCAATTGAAAAGTCAATAGGAGTACACTATTCATTCACGGCGAAGCTTAGCCGCACCGTGGCCGACTGAACGCCCGGCACTCTTGCGGACTGCACCCGACTTGCACCGTCGGTAGCCCTAATACTAACTCAAATCAATTCGTGAAGGGATGGACGCAACATGAATCTCAAAACGTATGGATTGCTCCTGAGCGTGTTGTTCTCCGCCACTCTATTGGCCCAGGACGTTCAGCCACGCAAGACTGAATCCGGTATTCAGCTACTCACGCAAAGACTTTCTCCCCAAGCGATCCAACTTCAGGGTGTCGAATTTGTCGTGCCCGAGCTAATTATCGGAGGAGAGTGGACGACCACTATCAGGTTGACCAACCGTGGGAAGGCGTCAATCCCGACTACCAATGTCTTCTTTTTCGACAATAATGGAAACCCGATGTCAGCAACATTCCAGACCACCAGTGGGAGCACCGTAACCGGCACCGCCTTTAGTTTTTCTTTAGGTGTCGGAGGGATAGTCGAAGCAACCTTCATCGGCTCCAGCGCCGTGGCATACGGCTATGCCTCTATAGGCTGCAATGCGAATGGCTGTGGTACTCCCGGTCTTTATGGGGAAGCAACGCTCAGAAATAGGAATGCTACACGGCCTGACTTTGAGGCGGTTTTCCCACTGGAATACCCAGCCTCCGTTCAATACATGTTGTTTGATGGCAGGTCGGGAGTCACTACTGCCCTGTACCTTGTCAACAGCACGACGACGGGGCAGACGATCAACATTGATGTTTACGATGTTAACAATAAATTACTGCGGACTGTTCCGATACCTATGCAACCCGAGGCATCAATCATTTTGAGTCTTCATGGGGATCTGGCCCCTGAGACTGTCGGAATTCAGGGAACACTTGTAATTCGAAGTGTCAGCACTCTGCCAGTGACGATAACGGGCCTACGGATCAATCCCTCAAACAGCTTTTCATCAATGAGAGCATTTATTCCATCAAACTAGTCCCGTCATGCCGTGAAGCAGCAGCCAAAACTACGGCTAGCTTCGGGAGAATCAAGCCCCCGGTCCTTGTTCTGTGCCCGCAAGGATGTGGCACCTGGGCTCACACGGTCTCGACGCCAGCACGGGCCAGATCAATCGAAATAATCCAAAGCGAAATCGCCTTCGATAATTGCCGACCGAATCGCATCAACGTAGCCAGCCAACTCTTCCGCTCGCTCAGCGCATTCCGGGCAGGCCAGATAATGCTCTTCAATGCGTGCCAATTCCTCTTTGTCGGCCACCATGCCAATGTGATACCGTTCCAGATCGTGATCGGAAATGTGATTCATGCCCATATAGTGGACGGAGCCGCCAAAAGCTCTCAAATAAAATTCGGTCTAACGGAAGCGACCGCTACTTTCCCCTCCGAATCTTCCTCAGCACACGCCAACATGCGACCAGTTCTTGAATCGCTGCCGGTGGCGGGAAGCGATTTATCTCAAGGCGGCAATCCAGATATGCAGTTCGGTACGTGCCTTCGACACCATCAATGCTCAACATCGACAGGCGGCGCTGGAATTCTAGCAGTTGTTCACGGCTCAGGATTGGTTCCGAACCTGGACGGCGCGCCACGAATAGGATTGTAGCAGATTCGCCTTTTATTCGCCACTCGATTTTGCTCGGAAATCTACTCGCAATGGACGGCGACATCTCCCGGCGAACCGTTACAGTGTGGTGCGAGTTGTCCAGCCGCATCGGCTTGCATTGCGAGTCGGATCCCGGCTGCTCATGTGCGCGGCAGCACAAGGGCCGGTTTTTTGGTAGCCTTGGACACGAGTACTGCGAGAGGTGCGCTGGGATGGCGTTTGATGCTGCGCTGTATTATCCCCGGATACGGATTAATGATCCGAACTGGCTCAAGATGACGTTACTCTGCTTTGGGCGTGTGTGCCGCATTATCCCGGACATGTACACGGCTGACGACAGCGACGTCGTCAAGGAGTGCTGCCAGACACCGGGACCGTATGGGCCGCTCGTTGATAGTGCGAAACTCTGGGTGCAGGACGTGCAGGATGCGCTGGGAGTGCTCGGTCGCCAGATCGACCATGCTGATGAGATCGTCCGGTCTCGCTTCACCCGTGAGGGGTACCTGCAGGGTGGGGGTGATCCGGCCTTGGTGGACTCCTTTGAGATTCATCGCATGAAGATTGAGCCCCTCGTGCAGCCGCTCCTCAAGCACGATCTCGGCTGGACTCGGGGCCAGCGGCGTGGCGAGGAGTGGCTGGCCGTCCACCCGGCCTTGGGCGAGGTGATCATGTCTACGCTCGCCGTCGCAATTGCGGACTATGACGGGTTGTTGATCGTGACGCCCTCGCGGGATGCGCACGCCATTGCGATGGAAGCACGGCATCATCGCGCACTCCAAGAACTCCTCGGCACCCTCCCCAAGCCGCCCGTGAACCCCGAGGCCGAACTCCTCCAGGTGGTAATGCACTCCGTACTCTGGGACCCTGCAACGCTGACGATTAAGCAGATCAAGGAGCTCCTGGACCGCCGCGAGGACCTCATCAGCCTGCGCACGGCACTCCAGGAGATCGCACAACGCATCCCACCCATGCGGAACAAGGAAACCCGAGCCGTACGCGTGCGCGAAGCAGCAGTGGACGTCATCAACGACTGGCGCAAAGAGAACGACACACTCCGGGCAAAGCTCACCAGTTGCGTAGAGGCCGGCGATAGCCTTTACGACATTGGGGAGTCCCTCATCAAACTCGAGTTCGTCAAAAGCGCCATCAAAGGCGTCACCTTCCTCTTCAAACGCGCCAGAGGGACGCACGAGGACGAGGAGCACCCGCCGCGTTACAACTTCCTCAACCTCGTCGAAGACTACGGGGGCCCACCAACCTCATCACTGTTCTTGCCCGCCCTTAGCAAACTCGCCTAGAGACAAAACACACAGCAATACACCAAGCGCCGTTGTCGCCTCGACCCACACCCTACTTCTCGCCGTCTTCGACGAAATGGAATCCCGCTGCCGGCTGGCGGCGGGGACGCCGCGACAGCGAATGAGTTGGCATTCGATTAGCCCCCGCTGTCAGCTTTCTTGCGGAAGTCGAAGAGATCCCGTACCGGCATCTTCAGCCGCTGCGATATACGCTCCAGAACTTCAAACGACGGCGAATTGCGGCCACGCTCAATTAGGCTGAGGAAATCGACGGAGATGTCCACCAGTTCTGCAAACTGCTCCTGAGTGAGCTTACGATCAAGCCGGATGCTCTTGATTCGCCTTCCGAAGTTGCGGCGTAGTGATGGCATCGTCCTGGAGGTTGCAATCCCCCAGAAACTGTCGTAATGTGATTACGGGCAAAAGAACACCGAATCAGATTACGGGTCGTTCAAAAAGGCAGGCGCGCCGCCGCCGCCTCACCCACCTAAATCAGCTAAAGGCTGGAGCCAAAAGTTGCGTTCTCGGTCTGACCGGTGCCGCTCTGCTTTGCCAGGCAGGGGTCGTGCGCACCCGAATGCTGGTTTGATCGCTGAAACATCTAATGAACCAAATAAAGAGCTGGCTTGATTCGAAGTTGCAAGAGCGCAATCTTTCTGTCGAATCCTTCGCGCATTCATGCGGTATTAGTAGAGCGGCGATCTATTTTTTCAGGTCCGACAAGAACCGGCCCACCAAGATAACCATGATGCGGATGTGTCAGGTGCTTGGCGTCCCCGCCGAAGAGGGTCTCGCCCAGTACATCCCAAAAACGAGCGGAAGGCCCGTGGAATGCTGCTCTGGCTCGCAGTGTCAGAAGAAGGTCACACATAAAACTACTCCGATTGTACCGGGGAGACTGGAAAGAGTTGTGAAGACTGAACACACTCAAATGCCGCGTTTGTCCGAGATCATTAGCGAGATTATGGAGAAACGCGGGCTGACGATTAACTCGCTCGCGAAACTCATGGACCTCTCCTACGAACACACTCGCAGGATTGTTCGGGGCGAGAGCATACCGACCAAGTTCGTGCTCAAGGCCATTTGCGACGAGCTTAAACTCCCCTACAAACAACTGCTCGATACCGCGAACGCCGACAATCTGACCAAGAAGTACGGAGACCTACTAGCGGTCATGGTCGGCAAGAACCCGGCTATGGAACCGTTGGAAAGGATTTGGGACGATTTGACCGAGGACCAGCAACAGGACCTAATCGCGATGGCGCAAGGGTGGGCCAGGCGCACAAGAGCAAGCAGGACCAGTTTGGGACCCGAGTCCGACGCAGGAGAGTACAGCGAACATGACGCCGCCAAATGACGCTGATGACGACATCACGCTAGACTCTATGGACCCGCCGACAACCGGTGGCAGGGTTCTACAGTGGAGCGGCGACCAGCGCATTCCACACCTCGGTGAACTGGTCTTCTACGTGCCAGAGGTGGCCACTGAGGAAACGCTGGCGGGGATCGTGGTTGGGTACTTCCAAACTCATGGCTTTCTGGGAGTCAAGCTACGGCTTGGGGAAAACGACGTGATCGCCGTGTTCGGCGCGGAAGTTGTGGCAAACCCGGAGAAGCCGAAGCAAGGGACACCGAACTAGGGCTCCCACTGCAAACTTGACAAACCTGCTCCACACTCGATGGACTGAGCGAAAGTACCGATGGCGCAATTCGGCCAGCTCGGCGGGAGCTGTGAAAGCTATGGAGGGACACCCCGACGTTGGTAAGGGGCCGGGAACTCTGTCCACGCTGGAGTCGGCGTGCCTGTCGAAGCTAAGATATCGAGGGTGGCAGCTCACCGTGGAAAGGACGTTGCCGAGCTTCGCCGGGGCCGACTGATCGCCAAATGCCCCGGCTTTGAGTCAGGGAAGCCCGTCCTTCGACTGCCTGCCCCTCATCCATGGGTACGGGTGCCGCAGACTCCCGAACGCTCCTGGGAACCTTTTGATGACAATAGTGTACAGGCTTGGCCTCACTCCTAACGTAATGACTCGACAAGCGTTACCGTTGGAACCTTGCCTAGCCCTACTGGTCCCCATGGGCTTAGTGCCTAACAGGCTGTTTTGTGGCGTCGCTGGAGGAGTTGCGCGCACTTTGCGGCAGTTGCAAGCTATCTGACGCTCGCCCTTGTCGCTGGCGTCAGGCACATCCGCACCATCTGCAACCGAACAGTCCGCATACATAACCAAAGTATACTTGACAGACGATATACGGATCTGTTATACTTAAATTGGAGATCTATAACACACCCGAGCCCTCGAAGAGCCCTGCGGAACAGCCCACAGGGTTTTTTGCTTTTCGGGAAGTGCCAAGGCTCTAAATTCAGATCACAGTCTGGAGGTAATACTCATGAGTGCACAGGTACGCTCTAACGAAGAAGTCGCCAGCCTTTGGGCCCACATGCCCGAAGTGCAGCGCGCCGGACTCCACATGTCCGAAGATGAATGGTCATCCTTGGCCATTTGGGGCATCGAGCCCGGAGGCCCCTATGAAGAAAGCCACCGACGCAGCGTGGAGGAGTATGACCGTGATCGAAGCATGAAGGCTGCAATTTCGCTTCGTAGAAAAAGAAGTGCGCGTGCCCAGTCCACCAAGAGCTGCGTGACAACAACAAGGAAGGCGGTAACTATGAAGATTCGACCAAAGACCTGTCAGGCGTGCGGCGTGGAGTACCTTCCTGCCGGTTGCGCCCAGAAGTACTGCACAGATTGCGGGCCTGCCATCGCTGCCGCAGCCAAGCGGCGCGGTATTGACGCCTACAGGCGTCGAAAGGGAGTCCTCGTCGGCATCGGCAGCGGCCACGCCCAAGGGGCAGGGGCTGCCCACCACAGCTACCGTAACGGAATCTCGGCGTTCAAGGCGTTCAGCGCCATTGCACGCTATGTTGTACGGTACTGCCAGCGCTGCGGCAAGGACTTGTTGACGGCTGGTAGGGGACAATGGGCCACGCATCACCGAGACCACGACAGAACCAACAACGTTGAGACTAATTTCGAGTTGTTATGTAAGCCCTGTCACCAACTAGAACACGAGTGCTGGCTGGCACTGCCGCAATACGGTGATCGAGGACTGGCTGAGATGGGGTTTAGTTGTGCATAGCCCACAACACAGCGTGAAACTGGCGGAACGGGCGAGATTCGGACTCGCGACACCCTAATGGGCGTGCCTGTTTTCAAAGCAGGTGGTTTAAACCACTCACCCACCGTTCCGCGCTTGGTTGTCAGAGGGAAATACTAAGTCGGTATCCTGAGGATCGAACTGCGGGGAAAGGGGGAAATTAGGAGCAAGAGAACGCCAACTCTAGCATGGGGCCTTCGCGGGGATCGGCAGGAGTGTCTAATCTCGGGAACCAATCCTCCCATCCTTCCGGCTGCCGTTCACCGGTTCTTACTACATCCATCAGGTGGGCGAATTCAGGCAAATTCAAACGGGGGTAGGCAATAACCCCAAGTTCGGTATCGACAATGTAGTGACGCCCCACGGACGCCTCGGTCTGCGCGTCGCGGGCAGTCCGCACCTGTACACCCCGTCTCTTCAGTTTGCGGTTAATGCGCTTCAAATACACACTCTCCGCAATCATGTTCTTCGTCTTCATATCGTTATTCGGCCTCCTTTGGCCGTGTAATCAGCCCGTGGCAGGGGCCGTTCAAGGTCGGCGTTAGCAGCGCCAAAGCAAAAAGGGCGAAGCGCTTATTGGGCGCTTCGCCCTGAACAAGCACAGTATACCACGGGCTCCAAGTTGCGCACAATCTCCGCACACCGTGCACATAAGTGTACTACTCGGTCTGATTTGAAGTTACTGGTACATCAGGACCGCTAAGTGCCGCACTACTTGAAGCACTCACGCCGCGGTCGCCTCATTGGATAGGTCCCGATTCGGCCCCCTCGTTGACCGAGAATGAGACAAACGTAAAGGTCAGTGTACAGACCACGCCTCACGATACCAAGCTCTTCCTTTGTGGGCCAACTTAGTCCCCTTCATCTAACTCCTCGCTCGCTAAGGCAAATATATAGCATCCTCCGTGTTGCGGAGATTGTGCGCACCTTTGGGAATTTGTTGTGGCTTTGTTATAATGGATTTGTCGGCGGGAACAGAGCACCGTTCCCAATTGCACACCGCTTGTTGTCAGCCTACACACAGCGGTACAGTGCGCCAGGAACAAATCCTCCTGGTGGAAGTGTTGCCGGGTAATCATTCCTGGCCACGCGCTTAGGTTCGCGTGATAGAGCTGGTGGTCAGCTCACCCCAAATCTCACACGCTAAGTGAAGGAGAGTCAGTCTAGCGTGTGTCTCTTGGGGATCTCGCACTTGACCCGATATCGCGCTGGCCGCTTACACACATCGTGGGCGAGTGCGGTCTTCCGCAACATCTACCACCATCGCGGCGACGGCCATGTTGCGCACACGCGATGTTGACACCCATGAGATACTTTCGTCGTAGGTCGGGAACGGCAGCGTAAGCGACTAGAGCGTTTACGAACCTGCCGCACCTTCAGCAGTCCAGAATTCCGGGCGCGTTTGGCGTGCGGAGTTTCGTAGTTCCCCAAACAAGACAATCCAAGTCGCAATAGCTGTGTCTGGTCAGTGCAACGCTGCCAGGCGAACAGGAGAAGTGCGCCTAACGAATTGAATTGGCGGGAGATGTACAGTTTCCGTGCTCACAAGATGCTTGGGCAGGGACTGTGCAGCTGCACCGCACATGCAGACAGAGAAAGAGTAAGAGACAAAGACAGAGTTACAGCAAGAACAAAACACTACCAAGAAAGAATATATAGAAAGGGTATAGCGAAGAAAAAGCAAATGGAAAACGATTGTGCAATGCTCACGCACGCGCTGGCGTACGCGAAGCAAGGGTGGAAGGTATTTCCGCTCAATACAGTTCAGAAAGGTACGTGCTCCTGCGGCCACGATGATTGTGGGAGCAAGGGGAAGCACCCCCGCTTCTCGGGGTGGCAGAAGACAGCCAGCTCTGACGAGGGGCAGATTCGGGACTGGTGGACCAGATGGCCCACGGCGAACATCGGCGTAGCGACCGGCAAGGTGTCCGGCGTCTTCGTCATCGACGTTGATGGTCCTGAGGGTCGCGAGACCCTTGAGCGCTGGAAGGCAGTGCACAGGTGGCAGCCCACGACGCTCACGGCAATCACCGGTCGGGGAGTCCACCTCTACTTCCGGCAGGTTGCCCGCGGAGTGGCCAACCGCGTCGGCAGTGTGGGCGAGGGCATTGATGTACGGGGGGACGGCGGTTACATCGTAGCGCCGCCTTCTTTACACGCTAGTCGTCGCGTGTACGCCTGGGAGAACGCAGGATGTCCCGTTGCGGACGCTCCTGAGTGGCTCTTGGAGTCGATCCTGGCCGGGAAGCGGGTGATGGCTGGAACTGGCTCTGATGTAGATGGAAACCTGATCCAAGAGGGTACTCGGAACAATACCCTCTACAGCGTAGGCTGCTCCCTACGTGGGAAAGGGCGTGAGATGGAAGAAATCATGGAGGAATTGATGAAGTTAAACGAAAAGAAGTGTTCGCCGCCGCTGGCGGACGGAGAGGTCCGCACTATCGCGGAGAGTGCCGCGAAGTACCAGCCGAACGTGGTCGGGGCATCTGCTACGGAACCCTTGAGCAAGGATAGCCCGCTCTGGTGGTTCAAGCTCGACATAAACGAGTGGAACAGCGATCAGGAAATCATGTGCATGACCGACTACCAGATCGGTTGGTACATCTCGTTACTGGTCGCGTGCTGGAAGACGGGCGGCGTGTTGCCGAATGATCCGAAGAAGTGGGTCAAGTTCGCCCGGGCAAAGAGCCCGAAGAAGTTCATGCAGGAGATGTCCTCGGTCATGCAGGCGTTCGAGGTGACGGATGACGAAGAGCACGTTGTGCACAAGGGCCTCCGCCAGTTGTGGGAGCAGAAGCAGGTATTAGTCCAGGCAAAGAAGCGGGGAGGCGACGGAAAGGCCGCGAAGCCCACCGAAATCCCCGTGGAGAATGCGGCATGAGCCTACCCGTTCTCTCAGACACTAAGGGGGCTGCACATTGTGCAGCTCCTCCACCTAACGGGTCAAGCCCTTGCGCCCGTGTTGGTCCCGTCAGTGAGGCATGGTGGTCCTCACCGACGGAGGCCACCAGACAGAGCGAATTGAGGCTGACGCCCCTGTATGGCCTCAACGAACTGCTGACGCCGGATGACGTCGCGGCATGGTTGAAAGTAAGCGTGAAGTGGGTTTATGACCATACCTCACGCTGCACGCCGAAGATGCCTCACCTGCGCCTCGGCGGCCACCTTCGGTTCCGCAGATTGGATGTCGAACGGTGGCTCGACTCGCAGCAGAGAGCGGCTTGTGCGTAGGGGGTCATAGTGCTAGACTCTACGCATCATGCCTAGAAAAGCCATCCTCTCTGGATCAATCGGGAACGGTTGGATCGAAGAGAAGCGCACTGGGCGCGGAGTTCGGTACGTAGCGTATTGGCAGCAGTACGTGCCGGATAGTTCTGCGCCCATGGGACGGCGAAAGGAATATGGCGGTTCTCATGACCTGGGGCCGAAGGTCAAGCACGGTGAGGGGCTCACCTCGCTTAGCGCCGCAAAAAAGAAGTGGCTGACGATCTGCGACGCAGTGATGGGACGAGGGGCGAAGGAGCACTCCTCGGAGATGTCCAAGAAGACCTTCCGATGGTTCACAGCAAACGTATTTATTGTGAGGCGTAAGCCCAGGTGGCGTGAGACGACAGAATCCACGGTCAACTACTATTTGGACAGCCACCTCTACCCAGCGTTTGGGGATACGGCGCTAGGAGAAATGACGGACGCTGCCATGCAAGCCTTTCTCGGCAAACTGGCGGCCACCTACTCCAGGACGGTCGTGCAGCACTGCCACCTCTATCTTCGCGCCATTCTCGGCCATGCAGCCGAGAAGGGAGCCATCACAGGAAACCCTGCATGTGATCTCCAAATGCCCGACGTTGCCAAGAGAGAGGATCGCCCCTATCTTCCGCTGGCAGCGTACCAGAAGCTTGTAGAAGCTATGCCTTCGAAGCGTGACCAGGTCATGGTGAAGCTGCTTTACCTGGGTGGCCTTCGTCGTGGCGAACTGTTCGCCGTCCGTTGGAAAAACTTCAACGGCAGTACTCTATCCGTCCTCCGGCAGATCAACCGATTCGGAAACGAAGCAGTCGTCAAAACGAGAGCCAGTGAAGCTGACGTAGCCCTGCCTGAAGACGTTTGCGCTGATCTCAACGAGTGGCGGAAGTGGTGTGGAAACGCGAAACCCGATGCTTTCATCTTCGCGTCTCGAAGCGGCACGCCTATCAACTACAAGAACTGGCTGGATCGCGTTCTAAAGCCCGCTGCGACAGCCATAGGCGTTGAGCGCATTACCTACCACATGTTTCGGCGCGGGCTCGCTACAGAGGCTCACCAGCTTGGCGTAGTGGATAAGAATGTCCAAAGCCAGCTCCGGCACGCCAGCGTAAGGACTACGCAAGACGTGTATACCCGTGGAGTGCCAGCAGAGCAAGCGAAAGCCATGCAGTTGATTTCAGATGCGTGTAAGGCGGGCAAAGACGAAAATGCCCGACAGGCGAAGGCGTAGGGCAGTTATTAGGGCGGATACCTCCGACCATCCCGAAAATGCAGATTGCGCCCGATATTTCATGATCCCAACCGATTGAAAACAATAGCTACGACGGTATTAAGCCTGCTTCACACGCAGGAGGTCACAGGTTCGAGTCCTGTCGCGCCCACCATTATTTTCAATCACTTGCACGCTGCTATGTTGGCCTCCTGATAATAAAGCAGGGGACAGGATTCAAGACTATTGGTTGACGAGCCTTTTTCACGCCGTTAGCTCAAATTCACATTCCCTTCCAGGACTTCGCCAACGTATCATAACCGTATCAAAACTGGGTTGGAGGACTTGACCGCTTGCTCGCGGGTCGACTACTTAACTCACATCTCCACACGCTCGTCGCGATTTTCGCGTGCGAATTGTGGGCCCAAGGGAAACTACACTATGCGCCGTCGGGCGATGGCAAAGAGAATCCCCAGGGCCCGCCGGACGGGGGTGCCGAGAGCCCGAACTCCGGTGGCACCGCCGAACTTGCACTGACGAGGAGCGACAGGCTGGCATCAATTAATAGATAACAAGCTCTGTATTTCTTGGTTTACTCAAGCCCTCCATAGGAAAGCCACACCGCGAGCGTGACCTTGCCCCCCGCGATTCCAGACTACTGTGAGAACCTTCCGCGGCGCATGTAGCTGGACGAGCCACGCCCATGCTTCAGCGTTTCGATTCGGCGATCAACTGCGAGACTTTAGAATCGCCTCCCACCGGTTCTACAAAGATGACCGCTTTTTCGTTCAGGATCATTCGGTCGGGACCGTGCCATTCCTTGCCGCGTTTCACCAGGATGCTGGACACGGCCTGGGTTTCCGGGTTGGTCGTGGTCTGCACATAGTAGACATCATGGAGCACCGGGTATGTCGAACCAAGGCCCTCCAGCTTTCCGAAATAGCCTGCGCCATTGCTGAGCAGAACGGCATAGTATTTGTTCGCATCCACCGTAGCGGAAGCCGGGTTAGGCTGCGCCCGGTTGCAACCCGCGTTGAGGAGCACAAGGCACAGAGCCGAAAGCGTCAAAATCTGTTTCACCTGAAAATCCCCCTTGTATAACACAGTTAGCCAGCGAGGCCGAACAACCAGGCGGTGAAGAGAACTCGGCGGCGCCAGGGAAGACCTGACATCCGAACCTGTGAAGTTCCGGCCAGTTGTTCCATACCTCTCGTCTACAAGAATGACCTCATCCGCGTTAACGAAGAGGCCCAACTAAGTGGATGTCCTGTCTGATGGTTTGAGTCCACCTTTGCCGGATGCGCCGAAATACCAGGAGCAGGCAACCGCACCCAGCCAGCACTACCGTGGACGGTTCCGGCGTCTGTCCCGACGGGTCGAATCGGATGGTTACATCGTGCAGGTTGTAGATCACATCGAACTGGCCGCCGGTAAACCCGGACTGCTCCACGTTCGAGAATTGGCCAAACAAGCTGCTGAATTCCAGAATTGTGAGCTCCTGCCCGTCGGTTGGCTGGAAACCCGCCCACGACATCAAATCCAGCGTGCCGCTGAGGTTCGCCTGTCCTCCGACGATTAGTAGCGATGCCGCGTCCGCCCCTACCTCGATATCCAACGCGCCGCCCGGTTGTAAATAGTCGCCACTCACGTGGATGATTCCGGGCGCGTCGCCAGGCTCAACGGTGCCGTGGTTGATAAAGTCGCCGGCAATGGTGTGGTCCCCGGTGAACGTGGAAGAACTGTTAAGGTCCACCGAGCCCAAGATGTCGAAACTGCCGGAGACGTTTCCAACCGCGTCGTTGTTGAGGCGCAAGTCGCCGAAAATCGAACCGGACGTGCTGTCGTCGGTGAAAACTCCACCGTCGATCTCAATGCCCCCCGTAGCCATCAGAGAGCCGTCGATTGTGGTCCTTCCGGAATTCTGGACGAAACCCTGAGATGCATCGAGGATGCCCCCTCCGAGAATATCGATCGTTCCCCCGTTGTTGTTGACCGCCCCCCCGGCTTGTAATGTGCCGGCACTGCCGATGCGAGTGGTGGCTCCGGGAGTAACATCCCAGTCTGCGCCTAACGCCAAGAGGGTGGCGTCTATAAGGATGTTGTAGCCTCCCTGCGCAGAAGTCGCATTCAATGTGGTTCCACCGATAACGTGTATCTGGCCCGTGCCCGAGGTAGAGAGGTTGCCGCCCGTGATCGCGCCGCCGCCGAGCGTCAGGGTGGCATTGTCGGCCACATGGATAGCCGCAGCGGGATCGCTGATGGAGCCGGAGAGTGTAGTGTTACCGCCAGTGACGGTCAGGATGCCATCGGCAAATGTCGGATTGGTCAGAAGGTTTGAACCGCTAGCCTGGATGGAGCCTGCAAGCACCGTGTTGAGGATATTTGCGTTGCTGAAACCGAGAGTAGCCCCGGCGTTGGCCTCGAGTCTTCCGCCCGTGGTACTGAGCGAGTTCAGAGTCGCCGACCCATCCAACGCAACCACGGTTCCCTGGCTGGTCACGTTGTTCACCGCGATTGTGCCTTTGAGATCCAGTTCCCCCGCGCTTTGCACCGTCACCGGGCCATTCGTGTTCGACGAAAGCGTCAACACACCGCCTTTTACCAGGTATCCGGGATTCGCCGAGAACGTGAGGCCAGCCGCTGCCGTATTCCCGCTATCGACCTCCAGCGTCCCGCCGATGCTCAGGTGGGAAAAGGAATTGACGCCATTCGCTACAATCCCTCCCCCGGTCACCTGGCCATCGTGAAGCATAACGCCGTCAATCTGCACCGGATGACCGCTTAACTCCACGATAGTCCCCGCTTTTACGTCGCCGGCAAGCGCCAATCTGCCTCCGGCAATATTCAGCGTCCCATTATTCACGCCGGCGTTGATCGTGGTGGTCCCGCCATCGATGGTATAAGTTCCTGCCAGGATCACGCCCGCGAGTGTATTGTTCCCGGATAACGCGCCGCCCGTCGAAATTCGCCCGCCGGAAATCGTCGCGCCGGCCAGGGTCAGGTCCCCCGCTATGCCGCTTATGCCTCCGCCCGAATTGTTCACCGAACCGGTGATCGTAAGAGGCGCCTGGATATCGAGGATGCCGTTGTTGATCAACTGCGCTCCACTCCCGATCTTGATCAAACCAGCGGCCGAGGTGGAGACCAGATGGTTCAGCGTGGTGGTTCCGGAATCGATGTGTAATTGGCCGTGGAGGGTGACGCTGGTCAACGAGTCCGTCCCAGCCGAGCCCCCGGCGCCAGGCACGACGTTGTAGCTGCCGTTGAGAGTGACGTTACGGAGGTCATTCGCGCCCATCAGCGTGGCCCCGCCGGTGACTTGGCCGCCGGTGAGGGTCAAATCCTGGAAAATAAGCGGTCCGCTAGCTTGGGAGATAGTGCCCCCCGTATTTTTCACACCGCCAGTCAGAATCAGAGAGCCGCCGTTGGTGACCAAGGTTCCCGCGTTGACGCCGGAGAACGTGGTGACTCCCGAATCGATCGACAACGTAGCCCCCGAGTGGACCGTAACCCCGGTCAGCGTGTTCGCGTTTCCACTACTGTTAGAGAGGTTGATAACACCATCGAACGTCCCGCCCGAGGCAGTGAGGTCCTGAATGCTGAAGCGCCCAGTTCCCGATTGGGAGAAACCCCACGCGGAGCCGCTCGTGGCTCCTCCCAAGAACTGAACCACACCGCCATTCTCGGAGTGCAAAGAACCGAAGAGGGTCGCCCCTGTAAAGGTGGTCACGCCTCCGGCGACGGTGATTTGCCCCTTCAGGCCGGGCCCATTCACGAAGTTAGTCCCCGTAAAGTTCATCCCGCCGCCCGTTTCGACCAGCGTGCCGGTGGATCTTGCCAGATTGCCGGCCGAAATAATCACATCGTTGAATGTGGTGAGCGCAGTCGATGAGCCGGTGAGAGTGGAAGGTTGGCCGAAGCGTATGGGGCCTAGGCCAGTTCTGCCAACTCTGTGCGAGACTTCCCCCAGAGTCAGGCTTCCGGTGAAGGCAGCAGCCGCTCCGTTCCCCTGGAACGTCAGGTCTGTGCTGGAAAGGCTAAGATTCTGAATCGTATTCAGGCCTGTGCCATTCACCAGGACGGTGCCGCCCCCGATGGAACTACCGGTTGCCGTGAGCCAGCCCGTGGTCAGTGTTCCCCTTTCCGGGCCGCCCAGTCCCAGGGTGGAGTTCGTAATCATAAGGGAAGCAAGGGTCGGGTTGATGTCGGCGTTTCCGCCATTATTCACAGCGGTGACCGCCGCTATTTGGCCTTTGTTTGCGGCAATCACGGCGGCATTGGCGTTGCTGATGACCACATTGTAGGTATTAGCCGCAGTGCTGGTAGGGTACCCCCCTGGGCAAGTCGATCCCGATCCTCCCGCGTTCGCCGACCAACCCGAAGCGTCACCCCAGACGGGGGCCGAGTAATCGATTGTCTGGGTGTTCTGGTTGGTCACCGTATGAACCTGGCCCACCCAGTAGCAGGTAATCGAAGCCGCCTGAGTTCCCCCGGCGCCGGCAAGTAAACCCGCCAGCGCGAGAACGATCCTCGGGAGCGCCTCTCCAAATCCGTTCTTCCAACTTGTTAAGCATCGCATTTCAACCCTCCGCTTCAATCTCGTAGGCCAGAGTACGGCGAACCGGAAGCGAAAGGCCTGGACAAAGCCTGTAATACCATGTTCTGTGCGGCGCGCCCATTTATGGACGAATAAGGCTAATAGAATTAGTCTGTTGCACCAAGTTATTGACAAGTTATCGACGAACCTGGGCGTTCATCGGAGTGGGTGGCTTATACTCAAGAAGATCACTTAATGCCGGAAGCACAGAGTTCGAAATCTCTCTCCCCATCGGCTCGAGTTGGCTTCGGAACGTTTGAACTCGATCGTGAACGCAAGGTCTTGCTGCGCCGAAATGAAGAAGTTAAACTCCAACCGCAGCCTATGGCTATCCTGATCGCACTGGTGGATCGTGCCGGTCAGGATGTTACTAAAGAAGAACTGAAGAATTGCGCCTGGCCGGACGACACCTTTGTCGAGTTCGAATACGGAATCACGACCGCCATCCGCAAGATCCGCCAGGCGCTGGGCGATTCGGTCGAGAACCCGATCTTCATCAGAACATTGCACCGCCGCGGTTACCGGTTTATCGCTCCCGTCTACCTGGTCACTTCCTTGACATCGGCGGCCTCACCGCAGGAGTCGCTGCCTTCCCTCACACCGGCTCCGGCGGAGCCCGTGCTACCCGCATATCGAACCTGGATATTGCTTACTGCCGGAGTGCTCGTCCTGGCTGCCGGTGGCGCGGCCATATGGATGGGCACGCGTCCGAAGCCGCCAGTAGCCGATCGGATGAGACCTTTTGCAACCGCCAAGGGTCGTCCCTCGCATCCCGCTTTCTCGCCTGACGGGGGGATGCTCGCTTTTGATTGGACCGCTCCGCCAGACCGGAATTCAGGCATCTACATTCAACGCATGGAGGCCACGTCGCCGGTCCGGCTGCGGGAGGACGCGATGGATGAGCTCCATCCTGTCTGGTCTCCGGACGGTACGCAGATTGCCTTCTTGCGAGATTCGGGCAACTGGTGGAGCATCATCACCGCGCCCCTAGTGGGCCGGGAAGAGCGGAAATGGGCAGACTTCCGTAAGGGAGCCACGCCTTGGCTGGATTGGTCGCGCGATGGCAAATGGTTCGTGTTTGCCGAAGCCACAGCTCCCAACCATCCGCCATCGGTGGTCCTTCTTTCCCTCGCTACCGGGGAAAAGCGGACAATTACGAACCCACCGGCAGCTTGGCACGGCGACAGCGAAGCCGTCTTCTCGCCCGACTCCACCCGTGTGGCATTTCGCCGGACCAAGCCACCTTCGGGGGACGAAGACATTTATATAGTGCCCGTGACTGGCGGCGAGCCGCTGAGAACCACATTCGACGATATCGGTGTCTCCGGATTCATGTACACGCCCGATGGCGGCCTGCTTTTCTCATCGCTCCACACCAGTTCCATCCACCGGCTATGGTGGAAACCTCCGAACAATAACCGCTTCACGCATGTGACTTCCGCCGCGGTTGACGCGGTCGCACCGGCGGTGTCGCGCGATGGAAGGCATTTGGCCTATACCCAACTACTGTGGGATGTGAATATCTGGCGGGCAAGCACGGATGGCAGCGGCGCCGCCACCCCCCTGATCGATTCCGAACTCCCCGACAGAAGCCCGCGATTCTCGCCCGATGGACGGCATATCGCGTTCCAAAGCGTCCGTTCCGGGACACAAGCCATCTGGGTCTGCGACTCCAACGGCGCTAACGCGGTAATGTTGAGCGACGGCCGGGGCTTCGACATAGGCAATCCCAGATGGTCCCCGGACGGGCGGCAGATCGCTTTTGAATGGGTGCTCAGCGGTAAGGCCGCTATTTATGTAATGTCGAGCGGGGGCGGCGCCTCGCGGCCGCTTGTGTCCGATGCCTTTCGGAACAGCGTGCCTACCTGGACACACGACGGACGCTTCGTCTATTTTTCATCCAACCGCGGCGGAGACATGCAGATCTGGAAGATTCCGGAGCAAGGTGGCGCCCCGGAGCAGATCACCAGGCATCAGGGCTTCGCTGGCGAAGAGTCCCCCGACGGCAACTTTCTTTACTTTCTGCACGGCCAAGAGGTTTGGCGGCTTCCCTTAAACGATGGGGCGCCATCAGGCGCCGAAAGCATCGTGGTGTCCTCCCTGATGCCCGGCGATTGGGGCAACTGGGCCGCGACCGACGGCGGTGTCTACTATATCCAGCGTGGCAACGATTACCGCCATGCCGCCATCGTTTACCAGGAAATCGGCAGTAACCATCTGCGAACCATTCACGTAATGGCCCAGCCGCCGGTCTTTGGTGGCGGCGGGCTGACGATTTCGCCGGATGGAAAGACGATCCTTTTCGCGCAAGTCGATCGCGACGATACCAATATTTTTGTGCAGTGACCTGGAGCTGCCCCCGACGCGGTAGCCTGGCCCCCATTAGAGATTTCGCACTATGAAGCTGCCACCCTCTTGGTATGGGCGCTGGCTGCAGTTTCATCATGGATTTTGATGCCCGGGGTAAACGGTCATCGACAACATGGGGCAATCGCTATTTGATGAAAGATTTGGTCCGCCGACTTTTCGACCTGCCGATTTCATGGTGCGCCCGGGCTACCGTGAAAAACCAGCCGATCTCCCCGAAACGAAGTATGGAGCAGCGAGGGAGCGCATAACCTGCAACTTACACCCCTTGCTTCATGCGTACCGCCTTCACAGGTGAAAGGGATGCCCGCGAGCGGCCGTTTGAACGGCTTGGCCGGCGACATTGATTCCAAATGAGTCTGGCTCCGGATGAGCGTCAGTGGACGCCCGGATAGAGATCTATGCGTCGCGAAGCGGCCAGCGCTACCTCAGCACGACAGCAAGCGGCAAACGCACGCTAGAACTCCAGCCTGGCGCCGAACATGATCCAGCGGCTGCTCGCCTGGCGGTTGGCGGGAACTGCCGTGCTCGAGATGACTCCGAAATTGGCCACGCTGCTGCCGGTCAAAGGCAGGCTTGGATTGTTGAAGTTGGCGTGGTTGAAGAGATTATAGAAATCAAAGGAGAAAGCAGCGTTGACGTGCTCGCGAATCAAGAATCGCTTACCCACAGAGGCATCGGCGTTCCAGAAGGAAAGGCCGTATAGCGGGTGGCCGTATCCATCGATATTCTGACTGAGCTGCACGTAGCCGAAATCGTTGTAAACGGCCTGCGGATTGGCAAACAGGTTAAGCCCGGATCCACCGGTTGCGGGATTGCCGTTGACGCCGACGTTGCCCGAGCCGGCGATGCCGGAATGCAGACCGGGGCTGAGCGACGAGATTGGCACGAGCGGCACCGCCGGGATGGTCAGGAGCGACCGTTGTCCGCCGCCCCATACCGCGCTGGATTGGTTCACGTAAAGCGGCGAGCCGCTGAGCGCCGTGACGATGCCGGAGACATACCATCCGCCGACCACGTAGTTCAAAGCGGACGGAAGGGTGTGGTAAGACCGCGGCAGGTTGTACACGAACAGCGCATTAAAAATATGCCGGTGATCGAACTTGGACGGTCCGTAATCCACACCGGGCTCGAGCGGATTGCCGAGTGTGGTCGAATCGTTTTGCACGCCCTGGTCGTTATCGAGCGATTTGGAGAAGGTGTAGTTTGTATCGAAGGTGAAGTTCGTGCCGGTGTGGCGCAGCGTGAGGACCAGTGCGTTGTAGTTTGACCATCCCGTATTCATGACCTGCGCGAGTTCGTTGACCTGGGTTTCGTCGTATTGCTGCAGACCGAGTTGCGAGCGCAGAAGGTTCAGGCCGGGCTGGCTGGAGCTGGTGCTATCGAACAGGCTTGAAGTGGAGCCGAGCGTGAAATAGGAAGCGTCCTTGCTGGCGAGGAAGGCCGTGCTGGATGCGGCTGCGTTCTTGGGACCTAGCCCCGGCAGTTGATTCTCGAAGAAAGGCTGCGCGGCCAGGGCTTGGCCGGCGCGGAGAGCGTTGGACACTGCGTCGAATGCTTGAGCGAACGTCTGGCCGGAGGCGGTGTCCTTGAACATGTAGGGGCTGGCGTTCAATTGCGAATAGCTGTACAGGCCGCGGCCGTACCTGCCGATCCACGCCGCCTCCAGAAATACGCCCCGGCCGAGATTCCGCTGGATGGTGAAATCCACCGTGTAGATACGCGAATTGTTGAGGTTGGGATCGATTCCGGGCGCGTACAATTCGCTGTAATTTCCCGCGGGGATATATGGCGTGGTGATGGTTTGCGGATAGGTGGGAACGGGGACGCTGCCGTCCACGCCGAGTCGGAACACACTCATCGCAGGATTGGCGGTGGAGGAGGCAGTGCAGCCGGGACCGCCCGGTCCGGAGGCGTTACATGCCGTCAGGCCCGTGGTAATGGTGGAGCTGAAGCCCGCATTCAGGCCGGCGGAGACGACGCTATCTTCGCCGCTGAGGCGATTGTAGAACATGCCAAATCCGCCGCGCAGCACGGTTTTGTTCGACCCGAGAATCTTGCCGAGCACGCCCTGAGTGTAGCGCGGGCTCCAGGCCAGGGACACGCGCGGCGCGACGTCACCGTAGTCGGCGTTATAAGGGCCCGAGCGGTGCAATTGCGTGACCGGCTGAAATCCCAAAGGCGGATTGTAGATCTGCCCCTGCACCGCGGCCGCCAGTTTGGACTGAAGGTACGCTTTGCCGGAAATCGGCTGACCGGTGCTGGTGTCGATCAGCATGGTCTCCTCACGATTGCCGAAGTTCTGCGGCGTCTGGAAGCTGTAGGAGAGGCCGTAGGTCAGTGTCAGCGACGGACGGATCCGCCAGTTGTCCTGCCCATAGAACGACGCGAAGTAGCTCAGCGCGTTCATGTCGATGAAGGTCCCGAACGGCTGGGGCTGCAATTGGCTGTTGCGGACCAGCAGTGTGTTGTCGTCGTTCAACATGCCCAGGGTGGTGGCGTACAGCGAGTCCCAGGTTGAGGTCTGCGACGACGGGATACACTGTGCGGTGACGGACCCGCTGCAAGTGGGCTGCCGGTCGGCTGCCGGAATGACCAGAAACGACGAATCGGCCGTCGTAGTGGCATTGAGTGAGTTGACCGCGCCGCCCACTTTGCCGGAGTGCAGGTGGAAAGTGGGCATCCGCTGGAAATTGCCTCCCGCCTGGATGAGGTGCGTGCCCTTGGTCCAACTTACATCGTCCACGAACTGCGTGTTCACGTCGTTGTTGAACTGCGTGCGCACGGAGTTGCTCATACTGATCGGCGGCGCGAAAACATTGGGTGTGACGGCGACGTAACCGGCCGCTGAATTCGTGCCGGGGAGGCCCAGTTCGGCGGCGATCGCCGATAGCTGTGGCCGCAGGCCGCCGTTGCGGTTGCGGACGTCCCCGAAGCGGAAGGTATTGACCACGTTGGGCGAGACCATATATGTAAGCCCGGCAATAACGGCACTGGTCCAGGAGGGAGTGAAATCCTGGTTCTGAACTCCGTTGGCATTGCGGATATCGACTACCAGGGGTGAAGGATTATAGGCAAGATCGCGCGAGTAGCTGAAGCTTCCGTTGAAGTGCAGCTTCTGCGAGATGTTGTGGTCCAGCCGAAAGGTGCCGAAATCGTCGCTCAGCGGAGACTGTACGTTGGCGGTGAATCCGGTAGTGTTCAGGTTGTCGACGCCGCTGACATTCGGATTGTTGCCGGCGGGGTCGAGCGCCATCATCGCCTGCATGGTCGGGCTGATGCCGAGGCCGCGAGGATCGCAGGCGGAATCTCCTGTGCTGCCGCACGCCGTCGACGTCGCCAGGTTGAAGGAGTTCACGTTGCCGCCGAATCCTTGAAGCGGAGAATACCCTGCCGGAGCGTGGCTGTAGGCACGATGTAATTCACTTGAAAAGTCTCCGGATAGCGCCGAGTTTCGTACTCAACAAAGAAAAACGTCCGGTTCTTGATGATGGGGCCACCGAAGCGGCCGCCGCCACGATTGTCCTCGACATGCGGCTTGGCCAGTCCCAGCCGGTTGTTATCCCAGCTATTGGCGTTCAGCGCGCTGTTCTGCGTGTACCAGAAGAGCGAGCCGTGAAAATTGTTGGTCCCGCTTCTCTGCATCAACGAAACCTGGCCGCCGGAGCCGCGAGTGAAAGTGGCGTTGGCATTGGCCGTGGCGACGCGGAACTCGTCGGTCGATTCAACGGACACCATCAGGGTAGGCCGGGCGCCCTGATCGGAGTTGATGGTGGAGTTCGTGTTGTTGTCGGTAATATCGATACCGTCGAGCGTGAAGGTGGTCTGATCGTTGAGCGCGCCCGCGATCGACCCACCGCTATCACCGCCGGTTTGCGGGGTGGTGCCCGGCTGCAGAAGCAGCAACTCCTGCGCCTGGCGCAGGCGGGTTGGCAGACGCAGCAACGGCTGTGTGCTGATGGTATCGCCGACGGTGGAATCGGCGCGCTGCAGATCCACCTGCGCGGCCCGATGCGTTCACTTCCACCGTTGAGTTGACCTCGCCGACTTGCATCGCGAAGTTCACGGTCGTGCTGCTGTTGACCTGCACCGTCACGTCGTTGATCACCGTGGTCCGGAAACCCTTGGTCCTGGCGGTGACCGAGTACTTTCCGGGCGCCACGCTGGGAAAAGCGTACGTGCCGTGCGCGCTCGTGACGACGGACGCCTTGACACCCGTCTCCGCATTTTGCAATTCGATCTGAGCGGTGGCGATTACGGCGCCGGTCGGATCGGTCACCCCGCCCAATACCGCCCCAGTAGCGGCATTTTGGGCCCGACCGACGCCGGAAAGTCCAAATACAGCGGCAGCGAGCAAGGCCGCGCGGGCACGGGCGAGTGGCATAACATCCCTCCAGACGCTAACGGATTTGTGACATTATACGCGACAAACGGAAATTGGTAAGGCGCGAAAATGCGCGCAAAATCCCAGGAGCGGGAATTGTGCGCGAATTTATACATATCGACGAAATGGCGTAGACCACGAGGCGCCAGGTTGGGCGCAGGTGTGAGGAAACGATGCCTCAGGTTCTTCGACCGCGTAGGGGTCCATTCGGCGTGCGGCGCGCCTTCATACACCTTGCCATCCTTTATCACGAACGCGGCGAAGCCCGGTGATATCCCTCAGCGGGTCGCCTTCGAGCCGGGCAGCAGGTTTTCGTAAACTTTGCCGCCCTTCATGACGAAGACCGCGCGCCGCGCTGCGTTGACATCGCGCAGCGGATCGCCATCGAAGCCGACGATGTCCGCCTGCATCCCCGGCGCGAGCGAGCCGATCTGGTCGCCCAAGTTGAGAGACTCGGCGGAGAGCGACGTCGCCGAAATCAGCGCGGCTATGGGATCCTGGCCCCCATCTCGCACGCGCACGATGAACTCCTCGTAATTCCGCCCGTGCGCGCCAGCCACCGCGTCCGTCCCGTAGATGATTTTGAGCTTCTTGTGCGTGAGAGCCTTCTTGAAGGTGTCGCGGGTGATCGCGATTCCCTTCTCCATGAAGGCGAAGCCCTCTTCGTTGTAATTCCCCTGACCCAGAAACTTCGGCTTGTTTTCCAGATAGTTCTGCAACACCAGCCCGATGTTGGGATCGTAATAAGTGCCGCGCTCCTCCATGAGCGAGAAGACTTCGTCGGTTACATAGGCGCCGTGCTCGATGGAAGTGCAGCCGGCGAGGGTCGCGGCCTTGGCGGATTCGGCCGAGTGCGCGTGGACGATGGTGCGCAGTCCGAGCGATTTCGCCTCGCCGCAGGCGGCCTTAAGCTGGTCATCCGTCATGGTCTGGGCCCCGCCTTCACGAATGCTCTTGGAGGCGAAGATCTTGATGAGATCGGCGCCTTCTTCCTTCCGCTGTCGTACCAACTCGCGCAGCTTCTCCGGAGCGCCGCTGTTCTCGGTGAGCGGCTGCAGTGAGGTGAGTATGCGCGGACCGGGAATCAGGCCGCGAGCGATGGCGTCGCGCAGATCCTTATCGGCGAGTTGTCCGGGGCTCTGGATGGTGGTGAACCCGGCATCGAGCGTCACGATGGCGTTATCGACCGCGCGCAGTGTGGATTTCGAGGGCGGCTCGCCGCGGCCTCCGTTGCGGCCGTCGTCGCCGAAATGGTAGCCGATATGCGAATGGGTATCGATCCAGCCTGGCGAGACCGTCAGGGCGCTCAAATCGTAAGTGACGGCGCCCGCGGGAACCGGGCCGCCGATGCGAGTGATTTTGGCGCCCTCGACCACGATGGTCGTGTTGCGGATCGTCTTCCCTTTACCGTCGTATGCCGTGCCTACCTTCAGTACAGTGGGCCGGCTTTGCGCCAATGCCAGGAATGGTAGTAATACAAGGGTCCCCGCGGTCAGGCCCAGTTTCATAGCGCGATTTCCTCCTCGTGAGCTTCACGAACATCATACAGAAATCGTGCCGCAACGGGAGAGGCGGGGACCGTTGTGGTTGCGGGCCGGGCTGCCGCATTTGACAACACGCCCGGTACTCGTTGTATGTTGTCACCAATGCCAAGATCGTGGTTCTTCGTTTTGCTTATGCTGACGCCGGCTTATGGCGCCGGTCCGTGCACTTCGGCAACTTCGGCTTGTACCGAATGGGTGACTTTGGGCGGAGGGCCGTGGCGGTCGATGATCTATCGGACTTATCCGCTCGATATCCGCAACGATCAGATCACCGGCGCGCTGGTGATGATTCACGGAACCAATCGCGATGCCGATAATTACTACCGCAATGCGCTCGCTTCCGCGTTCCTCGGAGGCGCGTTGGAGAACACCGTGGTGATCGCACCGCGCATCGCTTCCAACGACCGCGGCTGCCAGGACAAGCTCGCGGCCAACGAAGTGAGCTATAGCTGCGGAGGCGATAGCTGGCGCTCCGGCGGGATTGCGGCCAATAACGATAAGCTCACGTCTTTCGATTTCATCGACGAAGTGCTGCGAAAGCTGGCGCGCAAGCAGGCCTTCCCCAATCTGAAACACATTGTGGTGGCGGGGCACTCCGCCGGCGGACAGTTCGTCAACCGGTACGAGATGGCCAACCAAGTCCACGAAACGCTAGGCGTGCCCGTGAGCTACATCGTGGCGAACCCTTCCAGTTATGCGTATCCGGACAACACGCGTCCCAACGCGGCCGATTGGCCCGTGCAGGCCGGCGCTCCCGGCTATGTGCCGGAACAGCCGGCCGGGCGCGGAGGACGAGGAGGCGCCGCACCGGCGGAGGGCGAAAGCGGCGCGTGGCGCGGTGTTCCGTCCCTTTGGCGATGGACGGAATTGCACGACTTTCGATCAGTGGCCTTACGGATTTCAGCACCGCAGCGGTTACGCGGCGCGGCTCAGCGACGATCAACTGAAAAAGCAACTGGCCTCGCGGCCCACCACCTATCTGGTAGGTGAGTTGGACATTCTGCCGCTCGGCGGATTCGACAGCTCCTGCCCAGCCATGGCCCAGGGCCCCACGCGGCTGGCGCGCGGCCTGGCGTTCAGCAAGTTCGTCAATGAGAAGCTCGGGGGTCACCAGGAGGCTGTGGTGATTCCGGAATGCGGCCACAATGCGCGGTGCATGTTCACTGACGAAAAGGCATTGCCCCTCGTTTTTCCCAAGTAGCCGCGCGGGCGTTGACCTGGTCCAGGGAGTAGGCTAACGGACGAGGCGCAAAGGGGATCGTTTCCCGGCTCGATGAGGTGGTCCTTGCTACCTCTGCCAAGCGAGTCCAACTGACTCCAAGCCCCGGAACCGTTCCCCCCTTCCCCGAACGACTACACTATCTGGCATGGACCGACGATACTTTTTGGGTTCCGCGATTTCTGCAGGCGTGGCACTCCATTCCAGCGCTCTCGCGAGCCCTAACGACACAGTCCGTGTAGCGTGCGTGGGCCTCCACGGTCGTGGCCGCGATCACGTGCGGGCCTACAGCCAGATGCCTAACGTAGAGATCGCCGCCCTTTGCGACATTGATGAATCGGTACTCAACGCGCAAGTAGCTGCGCTCGAAAAGACCAAAGGGAAGCGTCCCGCGCCCTACACCGACCTGCGCAAACTCCTGGAAGACAAGTCGATCGACGCCATTTCCATCGCCACGCCCAACCACCTCCATACGCTCCAGACGATCTGGGCGTGTCAGGCCGGGAAGGATGTCTATGTGGAGAAGCCGTGCTCACATAATATGTTCGAGGCCCGCCAGATCGTGGCTGCGGCACAGAAGTACGGACGCATCGTGCAGCACGGCAGCCAGCAACGTTCCGGCATCGGCCGTGAGGTTGTGCAACACATTCGGGAGGGCTTGATTGGTGACGTCTACATGGCCCGCGGACTTTGCTTCAAGTGGCGAGACACCATCGGCCGCAAGAGGGTAGAGCCGATCCCACCCGGGGTAAACTACGATCTCTGGCTGGGCCCGGCGCCTCAGCACGAATACACCGCCAACCGACTGCACTACAACTGGCACTGGTTTTGGGATTACGGCAACGGAGATCTGGGCAACCAGGGCATCCACCAAATCGATATGGCACGCTGGGGATTAGGCGTCAAATATCCCACCAGGATCAGCGCTGTCGGCAGCCACTTCATGTTTGACGATGACCAGGAGACGCCCAACACGCTGACCGCGACGTTCGAATTCGGCGAGGGCGCCGCTAAGAAGGTGATCGTTTTTGAAGTCCGGCACTGGATCTCCAACCACGAAGCCGGTATCGGCGAGCCAAACGCCGGCAACACTGTTGGAACTACGTTCTACGGCGCCAAGGGTTACCTTTCGATTTGGGACGAGGACCACCACAAGTACTCCTCCTGGCTCGGCCGCGAGCAGACGCCGGGGCCAGGGTCTTCTGAGGCTGGGTCGATGGACAATCACTGGGCAAACTTTATTGACGTCGTGCGCAGCCGCAAGTCGTCGGACCTGAACGCACCCATCGAAGAAGGCGCCATCTCCACGACGCTGGTTCACCTGGCAAATATTTCTTATCGCCTGGGCCGCTCTTTGCGTTTCGATGCGGAAGGCTATACCTGCCCAGGCGATGCGGAAGCCAACCGGCTTTTCACACGCCAGTACCGCAAGCCGTTCGTGGTGCCGGATACGGTCTGAGATTCGATGCTCGCCACGCTCGACACGCTGCCGAGTGCCGGCGACCGTCAACTATCGATCGAAAGGCCGAACAACGCCAGAGGAATTCCCGTGGCCTCGCGGCTGGTGCGGGAGGTGGAAGCCGGACCGCTGTGTTGGCTGAGATAAACTGATCTAGGCCAGGAGGCGTATGTACCCAGACTCGACCCCTAAAGGACTCCCATCGCCAGGTCGTCGGGTCCAGACGCGCCCGGTCGCGGTTCGGCCTCCCGCTCCGGCTCCGCCTCCGGTGTATCGCCCTGTTCCACGCCCTGCCGGCGTCCAGCTGAAACCGGCTCCTCTTGTAAAGCGCGCTCAACAGCGCACCGTCGCGCCTCTTGCTTACCGTCCGCAACCGGCGACAAAGATCTTGCAGGCCAAGACTCCGCCGGCGCAAACACGGCTCCGGCCTGCCGCTCCCCCGGTTTATCGCCCGCAAGCACCCAAGCTCCTCCAATTGAAGCCCGTCCCCCGCCCAGGACCGATCGCGGCGGGGCCGCCTGTCTATCGTCCGACGGTTCAGCGAAGCCCCATCCAGTCAGGGAGACCGCCCGATCCGCCCCGCAGTCTGCAGGTCGCTCAGCTTAAATTGAATGCCCTGGGGAAGCACAAAGTATGCGGACCCATGGCTGCTACCTCAGAAACGTGGGCCGGGTTTCTACAGGACGAAACGATCATTGATCGCTTCTTTCCTGACGACGAGGCGGCGCTCAAAGCACTGCACACGCAGGCCGTCGAGGCAAGCGCCGCGCACAAAAAGAGCAAAGGCGCCGGCACCGGCAATGCACTTTTGAAGCAGCACACGGCATTGGTCGCGGAAGCCAAGAACAAATCGGTCAGTGCAGGAGGATCGCATTGGGCGGTCTTACTCGGGGCCGCGTTGGATGTGATTGTAGCCCAGCCTGACGGGAAGTTCATTAAGAAGAACGCCGAAGATGCCGCCGCCCTGGTGTGGCCGGTGGGGATACTCGGAGCAGTTCCCGTCGCGTTCTGGAAGGCCGTCCTCAGTGCTGCAAAGCCCAAGCCCGTGGCGGTCGCTCCGCCGGCCCTTCCGGCGGCCGTTCAGGAGGTGCTCACTCACGCGCAGGAAAGATATACTGCGTGGGTCACGAACCAGGAGACCAATCGAGGGGCGTGGCATGGCAGTGACAAGCACGGACCTCAGCCGGACGAATATGAAGGTGTAAGCTCCCAAGTTTCAGCACAACTCGAGGTTCATCTTCCGCGCAGCGGGTGGCGATTCACCAAGAGCCTCTCCGCTATCGAGGGGAGTTCCCTGCATAAGTACGGCGGAAACACCAAAGGTCAAGACTTCATCTACCACCTTTGAAGCAGGGCAGGGTATACCGCGTGGACACAGCTCGCTGGCCTGAATCGGGCGGCACGGGCCTGGGCTATCGATCGCGGAGTGCGCTGTAGAGGCTCACGGCGGTACTCTCACACTCGAAAGCCTGCCCAATCAGGGTGCACGTTTGTGATCAAATTGCCGATCCACGAACGCGAAGCCGCTGACGGACCCGCACTCATAGCGCCGCAACATCACGATCCCCACGCTCCTCCTTGCGAGCCATTTCAGCAAAACGGCACAAAGCGCTCGCCAGCCGCATCTGCCTTACGTTACGGCACTCCGGCTCGAGCAGCCTTGGACTGCCGACCACGATTTCGATGGCGCGGCCCCGCGAGGTAGCCACATTCAACCGATTGAGGCTGTACAGAAACTCCATGCCGCGCGGCGCATCTTCCGGCGACGACGTGGTGAGGGAATAGATCACCACCGGCGCTTCCTGCCCCTGAAACTTATCCACCGTCCCCACTCGACCGCCCCTGATGCGGCTCGCCAAGTCGGACACTTGGGCGTTGTAGGGCGCGATGATCAGGATGTCGTCCAGGGTGACTTGCCTGCGCATCCCCTCGGCGTCCACCCACGTGACGCCGGGGCGCACCAATTCGCGGACCAGCGCGTCGATGCGGTCGACTTCTTCCGTGGATGAGTTTTGATTCCCCTCGTGCACAACCGGGATGTGCCAGAGACCGGCCGCGCCCAACCACGGGTGACCCTCGATTCGCTGCCGCTCCATTCCATCGCGCGATTGCAGGCGGCTCTCGTAAAACACTTCCGAAGTAAACTCGCAGATCTTCGGATGCAGCCGCCACGTCTTGTCCAGAAACAGACCTTGCTCCGCCCGTATGGTCTTAGCTCCGTTCAGCAGATGTTCCAGCGCCGATACTTCCGCCCCTTCCGGATGGCTGCCTTGCAGAGGCTGCTCCAACTGCTGTGGATCGCCCAGGAGTACGAGGTTGCGGCATGCCTGCGCCACGGCCAACACGTTCGCCAGCGACATCTGCCCGGCTTCGTCCACAAACAGCACGTCCACAGAGTCGCGAAAATCCTCGCGCGACCACAGCCAGGACGTTCCCGCCACCACGACCGGCCCGACTTCCTCAAGAGCTGCGCGCGCCACCTCGTTTTTCTTCGTGGCTTGAATCCCCTTTGGCTCATCCACGTCGCCATCTGTAACCTTCTCGACAATTGTCAGCCCGCTGAGGCCGCACTTTCCGGCCGCCTCCACCACCTCCTCCAGCAGGTTGCGGATCACCTTGTGGCTCATCGCCGTGACACCGATCTTCTTCCCCTGCCGGGCGAGCGAACAAATCATCCTGGCCCCGGCATACGTCTTTCCCGAGCCTGGCGGCCCTTGAATAGCGAGCACCGAATCCTGCAACTCGCTCACAATCCGGCTGGCGGCGTCCGCCGCGGATTCCCCTTCCCGGATGAACGGACCGCCGCCATTCCGTAGCCGCGGCGGCTCTCGCAGTAGCAGATCACGGGCGGCGCGATAGTCGCCGGGTTCGTCTACGCCATTCGTCTTGACCCACTCGCCGAGTCGCAGCAGCGAGCCCGCCATGGCGTCGGTATTGGGACCGCGGCAATCCACAAAAATCGATGTCGGATGAAAATCGATGGCTTTCTGCGCCTTCAGAATGTCGATCGTCCCTTCTGCGAGACAGATCTCGACTACCTCGCCAATTGCCACTTCGCCTTGCCGCACCTTATCCCCAGCCCGAATCTTGGTCTCCTGCTTTTCGAACGCGTAGCGATAAATCGGGCGCTTCCTTTCCCACCCGATCCGAGACACCGACCGCAGGCCACCCAAGCCCGACCGGTCATCCACCAACTCCTCCTCCGTGGCGTCGCGCAGGCGGTAGTACTCGCCGAATTCAAACTTCATTTCCCGCCGGTGCCAATCGAGCAGATTCGCCAGGAGCCAGCGCGCCGCCTGCTCCCTGGTTCGCTCAGCGGGGTCGGCCGGAATATCGGGGGTCAACTCCTCGATCAGTTTCGCCACCCGCTGCTGGCGTTCGTTGAGTTCCGGTGTCGGATCACCGGCGACCTTAGGCGGACGTTCCACCGTCTGCCCGCGCTGCTCAGCGACGGCTCGCTCCCGCTCCAGCCAGTCCCTCAACGACCGCGTCGACAGGCAATCGTCGGCGTTGTACCCGGCAATCGCTGAGCCCACAGACTCGTCCAAATCGGTCGGACGCGCCAATTCGAGCGTGTGCTCCATCCGGTGCAATGCCTGCCGCGCCTGTTCGAGAGGCACAAGGCGCTCGAATCCGTGGAACGCTTCCAGGGCTTTGAGCGAGTACTCCTCCACGCTAGCCCGCACGGCTTGCTTCACTACTGTGCGCAGATCCACCAGCAGCCCGGCCCGCAACATCCGATCGACTTCATCTTCCCGAGTGGCATACCGACCCATCAGCCGTTTCAGCGCGGAGGGCTCATACGCGGCGTAATGGTAGACATGCATCGCCGGGTCCTGGGCCCAACGAGCCGTCACGTAATCCACGAACCACTGAAAGGTCCGCTTCTCATCCTCCGCCGTCAACGCCCAGCGATGGTGATATTCCGGCGCGCCATTCTCCACGGCCACGAAACCGAAGAGGTACTCGCGCCCGCCTCCATCCACGAACGGATCGCCTTCCAAATCGAAGAACAGGTCGCCCGGCGAAGGCTCCGGTAAGCGGCAAAGACCCTGCTGCGGAAAAATGTCCAGCAGCTCATGAACCGGCCGACCCTGATTGCGCCCCGCCACCTGCACGCGGGCCTGCTCGCGCACTCGAACGTACGATTCGCCCGAGCCGCGCTCAGGGCAAGACTGCAAGGGCAGTGGCAGCGCGGCGAGTTGCCCCGTGGTGCGCGTGCCCCACGCTTCCAGTTGCTTGCGCTGCAGCTTGCTTATGCCCGCCACCAGCGTCAGGTGATCGTCTCTCCGCCACTGCGCGTCACATTCCGACCACCAGCGGCAGACGCTGCAATGCGGATTGGGTTCGGGGTAAATCTTCAGGGACTCCGGTCCCATCGCCCCTCGCAGCCGCGCCTTCACGTACCGGTAATACGCCGCGAAGTCCGATGTCCGGTATTGCTCCGGCTCGAAATCTCTGCCCGGCGTCACCACGTACATCCACTCCGGCATCACGCCCTGAATATCGGCCACCATATTCGAATAGAGCGATAACTGCAGAATCGTCGCTGCCTTGGTTTCGCAGGCCAACTTACAGTCATACACTTCGTACGACCACGCGCCCAACGTGCTCGGGCGTTCCACCCTCCTGAGCACATCCGCGCGTCCGAACCATCCATCGGCAGCCATGGCAGCCTGCGCGATCACCGCCGCGCCGTCCCGCATCGCAGCGGCCGTGGCAGCGATGGCGTCACTTTCGTACCCGCCAAGGTCGGCAATCGTCAGTCCCTGGCTTTCGAGATGCGTCAGATATGCCCGTTCATGCTCGAATCCGCGCTGCTGCAGCACCCATGCATCGGGCGACCTCCACTCCGGCGCTTTGCGCTCGCCGCGCGCCACGGCCAGATCGGCCGCTGTCAGGTGATGACACGATAAGTGGTTGGAAAGATCGCTGGCGGAGAGCCGGACCTGTCCGGAAAGACATTTCATAAAGCTTGAGCCCCAACGATCTCGACGAACTCCACCGTCCACTCCGCCGAATCCAGCCGGGCCACCATGATCGGCAATCGAAATCTCCTCCGACCCGCGCTTCCGGGATTGATATAGAGTACGCCATCCTTCTCAAAGCTTCCTGGCTTATGCGAGTGGCCGCTCACCACGGCGCGGAAACCGGCGGCGCGCGGGTCCAGATCCAGATCGCGGAGATTGTGCAGGACCCAGATATTCTCCACGGCCGTGGTTTCCGGTAAAGGCAGCGTATCGATGTTTCCCTTCACCGCGGTCACTGGTGCGATGCGCCGCAATTCGTCCAGAATGGCAGCGTCACCCACGTCGCCCGCATGAATAATCAGGTCTGATCCGCGCAACGCCTCCACCGCTTCCGGCCGCAGCAGGCCGTGCGTATCTGAGATCAAACCAATTCGTGCCAAATCCTATACTAAAGGAGTGAAAAACACGATGTTGTGCGCCACTCTCCTTTTCACCCTGGCGGCCGCCGCGTCTTACGCCGCCGACGGGAAACCCATGTTCAACGGCAAGAACCTCGACGGCTGGGAGATCATCGGCGACGGCCAATGGACGGTGATGGCCGATGGCACTCTGCTGGGCCAGCGCATCTCCGACCTGCGCAAGATGCTGGTTCCCGGCGGCCCGTTCGATGTCCCCACCAAGTTCAAGAGTTGGGTGGACACGCAGTCGTGGCTCTACACCAAGCGTAACGATTTCGGCGAGTTCGACCTGCACCTGGAGTACTGGACCAAGACCACCGGCAACAGCGGCGTCTCCATTCGCGACACCACGCGCGCCCAGTGGGCCATCACCACGCCTCCCGATTACAAGCGCACGCCCTCCAAGATCGGCTACGAAATCCAGATCAACAATCGCTTCCCCGATCCTCATCCTTCGGGCAGCATCTACGGCTTCGTCGATGCGCCCAAGGACGCCCAGCACGACGATGACTGGAATAGCATGGACATCCTGTCGCGCAACGACAAGATCACCATCAAGCTGAATGGCCGCGTGGTGGCTGAGCATCCGGGCGATCCGCAGCGCTCCAAGACCGGTCCTATCGGGCTCCAGATGCATGACCAGTTCTCCATCATCATGTTCCGGAATGTCCGCATCCAAGAGATCGGCCGTTGATCGCGCTACTTCTTCCGATGCTTTTTCCTTTTCTGAATCAGCCGTTCCTGCGCATTCACCGGATGTCGCCCATCGCCGGCCTTCTTGCGGACGTAAGTTCCATTCGGCAGCATCTGCCGGGCCTTCACGTTGTCGGCCAGAAACAGATCCAGTACTCGATCCTTGAGCGTCCGAATGATGCTGGAGTCTTTGATCGGCACCAGCACCTCCACTCGATGATCGATGTTTCGCGACATCAGGTCGGAACTGCCAATGAACACCTCTTCGTCGCCGCCGTTGCGGAAATAGTACACGCGGCTATGTTCCAGGAACCGTCCCACCACACTGATCACTTCGATGTTGTCGCTCACCCCAGGCACGCCCGGCCGCAAACAGCAAATTCCGCGAACCAGCAATTGCAGCTTCACACCGGCGCGCGACGCTTTGTACAGCGTGCGAATCAGCCGTGGATCGGCCAGTGAGTTCATCTTCAGAATCAGATGTCCCTTGCCCGACTTCGCGTGCTTGATCTCGCGCTCGATCAGGCTTTCGATTCGCTCCCGCAGATTCACCGGCGCCACCAGCAGCTTCTGGTAATCCGACTTCACCGAATAGCCGGTGAGGTAGTTGAACAGGTTGCTGACGTCGTCGGCGATGGCCTCGTCGTCCGTCAGAAGGCCCATATCGGTGTACAGGTGCGCGGTCACGGTGTTGTAGTTCCCCGTGGAAATGTGGACGTAGCGCGCAATTCGGTCCTGCTCGCGCCGCACAATCAGCGCCACTTTGCAGTGGATCTTCAGTCCGATCAAGCCATAGACCACGTGAGCGCCCGCGCGTTCCAGCGCTCGCGCCCACTCGATGTTGCTCTCCTCGTCGAAGCGCGCCTTCAGTTCCACCAGCGACGCTACCTGCTTGTCCTCTTCCACTGCTTCGAGTAGCGTTTCCACCACCGGAGAATTCCGCCCCACACGGTACAGGCAGATCTTCATGGCGAGCACCGCGGGGTCGCGCGCCGCCTTGCGCAGAAACTCCACCACCGGTTGAAAGGAGTCGAAGGGATGGTGCAGGAATACATCCTTGCGCCGTACCAGCGCGAAGATGTCCTCCTCCTCGATCGCCTCCGCCACGTCCGGCGGCACGGCGGGCACGAACGAGACTTCCTTCAAATCGGGACGGTCCAGGCCGTAGAGCGCCATGAGCCGTTTCAATGAGAGCGGCTTCCAGGTGCGGTACACGTCGGCCGGCGCGAGCTCCAGATTGTTCACCAGAATGGCGAGAATCGGCGCGGGCATATCCTGCGTCACCATCAGCCGCATCACGTCGCGGAAGCGGCGCTGCCGCACGCCCTCTTCGATGGTCTCCAGCAGATCTTCCGCTTCCAGCTCTTTGATGGCGATATCGGCGTCGCGCGTCACATGAAAAGGATGCGCATCTAACACTTCCATGCCCGGAAACAGCTTGGTGAGATTGGCTGCGATCACCTGCTCAATCCACACCACATCGGTGCGCTTCGGCCGCTTCGGCTTGGACTTCGTGACATCGCTCACCTCTACCAGTTGCGGCAGTGAATCCGGAACCTTCACGCGGGCGAACCGCTCATGGCCTTGCTGATCTCGAATCAGCACCGCGAGATTGAGGCTCAAATTGGAGATGTGGGGGAACGGCCGGCCCGGATCGAATGCCAGCGGCGTCAGCACCGGAAAGATCGTGTCGTCGAAATATTTGGAAGCCCGCTTAATCTGCGCTTCACTCAGTTCCGCGTAGTCGGGAACGAAGATCTCCTCTTTGTTGAGGGCGGGAGTCAAGGCCTCCAGGCAGCGATGGGCCTCATTCATGAGCTTCTTGACTTCTCGCCGAATCGCCACCAGTTGGGCCCGTGGACTCATGCCGTCTGGCCCAACTTCCATCAGCCCGGCTTCAACCTGCGCGGCCAACCCTGCCACCCGGACCATGAAGAATTCGTCGAGGTTTGAGCCCAGAATGGAAAGGAACTTCACGCGCTCCAGCAGCGGATTGCCTGGGTCTTCGGCCTCCTCCAGAACGCGCCGCTGGAAGGCCAGCAGGCTTAACTCGCGATTCAGAAAAAGCGACGGATCCTTAAGATCGGGCTCCTTGCCCTTGGCTTCCTTGCCCTTGCCCTCGACCGGGGCCACGGGAGCCGCCTTTTTGTCTTTGGGACGCACCGCGGTCGGAGTTGGAGTTTTCTTAGGCATCCGAACACATACTGTCGCACAGGCAGGGTCCGGTTTGCTAAGTGCGGCCTTCGGGCCCATCCCCGCTAAGCCTTGCGCCGCCGCCACATCAGGAAACCCACCACCGTTTTGCCGTCTTCGATCTTGCCGGCCGCGATCAACGCATCCAGTTCGCGAGCGGTGAACCAGCGCGCCTCAATCTGTTCATCGTCCATGGGCGTGGCGGTTCCCGCCGTCAATCCGGTGGCCAGATAGATTGTCATGCGCTCATCCACGAATCCCGGGCTCGGATAAAACGAGACCAGCTTCTCCCACTTCTTAGCTTTGTAGCCAGTCTCTTCCACCAGCTCGCGCCGCGCCGTCTGCAGCGGCTTCTCCCCAGGATCCACCGAGCCGGCCGGCAACTCCCACATATACTGTTTCGCCGGCAAACGGAATTGCCGCACCAGCAGGATGCGCTTCTTCTCATCCACCGCCATCATCACGGCCGAGCCGCGATGCCGCACAATGGCGCGCTTGATAGTGAAGCCGGTCTTTGGATCGCGCGCCTCATCTTCGGTAACGCGGAAGAGACGGCACTGGTAAACTTCCTTCGATTTGGTATGTTTCATCATCGGTTTCGCAGCGCTTCCGCAAAACGGTCCGCGGGCAGCGTGTTCAGAATATCGTTGGGTCCAAGCCAGCCGCGGCGCGCCGTCACCACTCCGTACCGCATGCCTTCCAGATGCTTGGGATGGTGCGAGTCGGTGGAGATGGTGAACTTTGCGCCTTTCGCTTTGGCGCTGCGCACCAGCGCGCCGTTGAGGTCGAGCCGCTCGGGGCTGGCATTGATTTCCAGCCACACGCCGCGCTTCACTGCCTCAGCCACTACGCGGTCGAAATCGAAAGGATAAGGATCGCGCTGCAGCAGCAGCCGGCCGGTGGGATGTCCCAAAATGCGAAGGTGCGGGCACTCCAGCGCGCGCAGCAGGCGGTCCGTCATCTCGGCGGCCTCCAGATTCATGTGCGAGTGGACGCTCCCGATCACTACGTCCAGTTCCGCCAGCGCGTCATTGGCGAGATCGAGCGCGCCATCCTTCAGGATGTCGCATTCAATGCCGGAAAAAACTCGGATGCCCAAGCCGCCGCGATTGATTTCGCGCACACGGGCAGCGAATGCCACGGCGCGGCTCTCATCCAGCCCGTTGGCCATTGCCAGCGCCTTGGAGTGATCGGTAATCGCGATGTACTCGTAGCCGCGGGCCCGCGCAGCTTCAGCCATCTCTTCCAGCGTGGCGCGACCGTCGGTCTCCGTGGTGTGCATGTGGATGTCGCCGCGAATCTGGCTCAGCTCCACCAACTCGGGAAGGCGGCCTTCCTCGGCAGCCTCAATCTCTCCGCAGTTCTCGCGCAACTCGGGCGGAATCCACGCCAGGCCGAGTG
The DNA here is from genome assembly GCA_963815475.1 of uncultured Solibacteraceae bacterium. Classification (GTDB taxonomy): domain Bacteria; phylum Acidobacteriota; class Terriglobia; order Bryobacterales; family Bryobacteraceae; genus Sulfopaludibacter. The sequence continues at coordinate 1,798,904 of CAWFHD010000003.1, forward strand.
CTTCATAGACGCCGGCCTCGGTGGCGCCCGCAACTTTGGTTTCGTCGTCAATGCGAAACAGGCCGTACTCGCTCAGCTTCAGCCCCATGCGGACGGCGCGCGTGCGAATGGCGACGTTGTGGTCCTTGCTGCCTGTGAAGTACTGCATGGCCGCACCGAACGAGTCGGGCGAAAGCGCGCGCACGTCCACCTGCAGGCCGTCCGTGCCTACTCTGGCGCTGGCCTTGTTCTCACCGCGAGCCAGCAGTTCGCCGACCGTCGGATAGGCGATAAAGCGGTCGAGCGCGGCCGTGGCCTCAGGGCCGGTCACCAGCAGGTCGAGATCGCCCACCGTTTCGCGCCCGCGCCGCAGACTACCGGCGGGAGTGATGGCCTCCACGCCGGGAACCTGGCGAAGGTCGGCGATCAGCTCGTTGGCGATCCTCTCGGCGTAGCTCAACAGGTAGCGGCCCGTGCGCAAGCGATATTGCGCGATGCTCCGGAGCACCTTCTCTTCGAGCTTCGCGCCCATGCGCGGCAGCACCCGCAGCTTCTCGTCCTTGCAGAGCTGCTCCAGTTCGTCGATCGTGCCGATGTGATAGTGCTCGAAAATCAGCGCGATGCTCTTGGGACCGAGCCCCTGGATTTTCAGGAAATCGAGCGCACCAGCCGGGAACTTCTTGAGCAGCTCATCGCGGCTCTTGCACGATCCACCGGTGTTGATTTCGGTCAGCACCGCGGCGAGGCCTTTGCCGATGCCGGGAATGTCGGTCACCTTGCGTTCCGGGTCGCCCAGAATGTCCGCGATGCGCTCGGGATAGCCGTCAATCGCGGCCGGCGCCGTTGCGGTAGCTGCGAATGCGGAAGCCGTCTTCGCCTGCGATCTCCATCAGGTCGGCAGTCTCCAGCAACACGCGCGCGATTTCCTTGTTTTCCAAACCGGTCCTCTCGACTTATTGTAACGGCCCGCCTGCGATATACTCGGAAAGCAATCCAGGTTGCACCCCGTCCGCGGAAAGGGATGATCCCACCTGCCAGCGTTGAGCAACACCGAGCGTTGACTTCTCTTCTGCCCGTCACAGCGGACACCGGGCCATAGAAGGAGGAGTAATGTCTCGACAACTACCCGAAAAGCCCAACCTCGAATATCTCAAGAAACAAGCCAAAGAACTGCTCCGCGCAATGCCGCAAGGCAAACTCACGGACGCCCAGCACACACTCGCCAATGAATACGGTTTCTCCACTTGGGCGAAATTGAAAGCGCATGTGGAGTCTCTCGGAGATCCCTTCGAAGCGCTCAAGAACGCCGTGTGCGATAGCGAGCCGGACCGCGTTCGCGAACTGCTCCACAGCCACCCGGAACTGCGCGCGAAGATCGACCAGCCCCTGCCCGAGTACGCCTTCGGCATTCACGCTATGTTCGCCGCGGTGCAGCGTAGCGATCGCGCCACCATCGACTTACTGCTCGCTGCCGGCTCCGACATCAACAAGCGGACCGAGTGGTGGGCCGGTGGCTTCAGCGTGCTGGACGATTGCCATCCCGATCTCGCCGATTTCCTGATGGAGCGCGGCGCGATTCTCGACGCCCCGGCGGCTGCTCGCCTGGGAAGGGTCGACCAATTGAAGGCGATGCTAGCAGCCGACCCGGCTGTGGTGCACGCGCGCGGCGGAGACGGCCAAACGCCGCTCCACTTCGCTTCCACCGTGGAAATCGCGAACTTGCTGCTGGAGCACGGCGCCAACATCGATGCGCTGGATATCGATCACGAATCCACTCCGGCGCAGTACATGCTGCGGGTGGATCAGGTGCGCCACTATACGCACAATCGGCAGGACGTGGCGCGATACCTGGTGTCGCGTGGATGCCGCACCGATATCCTGATGGCGGCGGCCCTGGGTGACGCAGACCTGGTGCGACAACATCTCGAAGCCGACCCGCGCTCGATTCGCACGAGAGTCTCCGAAGAGTGGTTCCCCAAGCGGGACCCGCGTGCAGGCGGCTCCATTTACATCTGGATGCTGGGAAGGAACCGCACTGCCCACACCGTGGCGCGCGATTTCGGGCACGAGGAGATTTTCCGTTTGCTGATGGAGCGGACGCCGCACGATCTGAAACTCGTGCTCGCCTGCGAATTGGGCGACGAAGAGACGTTCCGCGAGATGATGGCGACGCACCCGCGCATACCGGAGGCCGACTATCGCAAGCTGCCCGATGCCGCGCAGAACAACAACACCAATGCCGTAAGGCTGATGCTCTCGGCTGGCTGGCCGGTAGATAGTCGCGGACAACACGGAGCCACTGCCCTGCATTGGGCAGCGTTCCACGGTAACGCCGAAATGGTGCGTGTGATCCTGCAGAACAATCCCTCGCTCGAAATGAAATCGTTGGAGAACGTAGGGACGGCGCTGGGCTGGGGAATCTACGGCTCGGGAGGTGGCTGGCATCGGGAGACCGGCGATTTCGTGGGATCCATCGAGGCGTTATTGGACGCAGGAGCCAAAGCCCCCGAGCACCCCGAAGTGCTCGATCCCAGCGAAGCGGTTTTGGAGCTTTTCCGGAAGCGGCCGCCTACTTCATGATCTTGAGGATATCGGCCAGTTCGCGGCGGATTTCGGGCAGGGGATCTTCCGAGAAGAGCTCCTGCTGCGCCACCTTGGCAACCTTTGCCTTGGGCGCTCGCGATTCGGCGTGCAGCGACTGCCGCGCGCCTTCGATGGTGAATTTCTTTTCGTATAGCAGGTGCTTGATGCGGAGAAGTAGTTCGACGTCTTTGCGGCGGTACAGCCGGTGCCCCGTGCCCGATTTCTTGGGCGAGAGCACTGCAAACTCGGTCTCCCAATACCGCAACACGTAAGGCTCTACGCCAAGCAGATCGCTGACTTCGCCGATTTTGAAGTACAGCTTATCCGGGATGTCGGGGGATCCGGGTTGTAACGCAACATCCGTCATCAGTCATCCGACATCCTAACTCACTCGCAAGTGATTGTCACGACATGTTGTCCGCGAGGCAGCAGGATCGACTTCGGACCGGCTAGATGGAGCGCCTCAATCGCTCCATCCACCTCGATGCTCTTGGGCAGCCGGTCGAGAATCGCGATACCACGGGCGGTGCTCACGTACGAGAATTCCACGCTATGCGGACCGGCCGCCCGTGCGTCCTTCAACTCGCCATTCAGCCGCACCAGCCGCGGTCCGGTCGTCGTCGTCGCCGCTTCCACACTATGCGGCCCGGCGGGCAGCCAAACGGTCTCGCCATCCACGGCCGGCCAGGGTTGCCCGTCCACCATCGCCCCGCCCTGCCACGGAAGCCCCACTCCGGCTGCCGAATCCACCACCGTCTTCGGACCCATTCGCTCGATGCGCGTCACCGCGGCGGCAGACGATGGCAGCAGCTCCAGATCGGGCGCGAGAAGCGAGTTTTCGAAGTACAGGGCCACTCGCTGGAAGTTGGCCGTCGCGCTGTGGACCAGTTGAAACAGCTCGGTCCCGGTCTGCTGCCTGGTCGGGTAGACGTTCTGGTAGCGATCCACGATGTTCAGATCGATGGCGAGCTTTTCGCGGTGTGTCGTGAGCGGGCGGTAGCGTTCGGCGATGCTCTGGTAGCGCTGCGCGCCCAGGTGCCATACCGTGGCTGGATCTTCGATGAGGAAGGTGAAGCTGTGGCTGTCCAGGAGCGGCAGCACGCGCGCGGCATCGGCCCCGATCGCGTCGCGCATGCCGGAATCGAAGCGATCGTCCACGTGCGTCAGCACCAGGTCGAACTGCGGCTTCTGCTTGCGCACGGTTTCGATCTCCTGGATCCACTCCTGCTGCATCCGCCGCGCGAGTTCGGCGCGGTAGTCTAGAAATGCTTTCACCGATGCCGGATCCTTGCGCGCGCCGAACAGCTCGATCGGGTCGAATCCCCCCTGCTTCTCGAAGTCTCGGCGCACATCGGCGTTCATGGGAGTGAAGCGAGCCGCGTTGCCAATGCCCTCGAGCGATTCGAAGTACAACTCGGCCAGGTTGACGCCGTCCCAATCGAAACGACCGGCCAGTTGACGCACACCGTCCGCTACGGTGTGGAAGCAGTCGCGATTGGTGAGGTTCATCAGCTTGCGCCAATCGAGCTGCGCGTCCTGCTGCACCGCGGTCTTTTCCCGCCACTCGGGATGGTCATCCCAGAACTTCTCGCTCACGTGCGGCAGTTCCAGCCAGGCGTAGACCAGGATGCCTTCGCGGTGGCAGGCCTCGATCAGCGCGGCCAGATAGCGATCCCGCTCGGCGTCCGGCTCATAGAAGTGCCACGCTGCGACATGCAGCGCGGCGATCCCCGATTTGCGCCAGCGAACGGCGAAGTAATCCAGGTCGACACGAGATCGGTACGCGGAATCGAAGAATGCCCAAAGACGCGAGGAGCGGAACGGCGTCTCCATGCCGAGATCGTGCAGCGCTTCCAGGAGATAAGGAAAGCGTTCGTAGCCCCGTTCTCCGGGCGGAACAGCCACCCAAAGCACCGCGCCCCGGCCCCGCTTGAGCCCTACGCACATGGGGGTGCCGCTCCAGCGCTCGCGGGCGAAGATGCGAGCGCCCTCCGGTATGGTGAACACCGGCAGTTCCAATCCCTTTTCCCAAACGATGGGCAGCTTGGGGTTATGCACATCGCTGAGGCTGTTCACGCGGACGTTGCCCGTTCCGCGATGGAAGCCAAACATCTCGGCCAGCGACGAATCGCCCTCCAGAATCAGAATCGATCCACGGTCCACCCGCCCGTTCCACTCACTCGACGCCGGAGCGCCCGTGCGAGCCACAAAGATGTGCGCCACGCCCGCAGGCTGCCGCTGCAGTCCGATGGAGGACAGGATGGCGGGCCAAGCCCCGGCGTCGTCGGAGAGGACGGAGAAGTACGGAAGGTTGGAACCGCAGGAAGGAGTCGGGAAACAGGCGATGAGAAGCACGATTACTGCGCACCTAATAAGACAACGCATACCAAACCCCCAGCCGGAAATCATTGAAATTGGAATTTCCCGTCTTCACCAGATACATCCCGCGCAGCCAGTTCGCAGTCACGTACATCGGTTCGGGCATCCAGGCTTGGTGCACACGCACGCCCGGCCCGGTCTCGCCGAAATTGGCCCAACTCTGCCGGCTGGTGTCGAGCGTCAGATTGCCGTTCCAATAGAACTGGCTGCGGAACAACTTCGGGTCCACGGTATAGCCCAGGCGCGATTGGCTATAGAGTAGAAAATCGTTGCCGAAGCGGCTGATGAACACGCCGTCGGCAGTGGTGTCGGCGAACCAGCCGCCGCTCTCTCCGCCAAGTGAATGGCCGCGCGCGCGCCCAATATTGATGCCCCCACGATAGTCCGGCAGCATATTCCCCTTCACGTAGCTAATCGCCGACCCGGCTTCGAACCAGCCCATCAAGCCACGCCAGGGCACGGTGCGCACACCAGCCCCAAGGATGAACGAGCTTTCTGAAAGCGACATCGGGCCCATATCCACCCGCGTATCGCCCACAAAGCGGACGCTGACGTAAGGGACAATCAGCCAGTTGGTGCGCACTTCCGCTTTCACCTGCGCATAGCCGAAGAAATCCTTCCAGCGAGTGGAATAAATCGGATAGAGCCAACCGCTGAAGCGCACAGGTTCGGTAGAGGCGCGCAAATTGTGCCACGCTCGTGCGGCGTCGGCGGCAATCTCGGGGTCGGCGCTCTTGCGCGCCAGGTCGAACCAGCGCACCGCCAGCAAGTCCTGATGCAGGCCGTTGTAGCTCCAGCCCAGTTTGCGCATCACGTCGAAATCGCCCGGGTCCACTTCGTGCGCGACCTCCAGGTATTTGACGGCATCCTTGAGATAGCCGGCCTTCATGCTGCGCTCCGCCATCACCTTGGCGTCGATGGATTGAGGCGGCGTGTCCGGCTTCGATTGCAGCAACTGCGGCAGGCGCAGCACCGCTCGCACGCGATTGGCGAGTTCCACATCCGCACCGGCCAGCACTCGGTCGAATAGCGGCATGGCGGCGGCACGTTCCCCCCGAGCGTAAAACAGGAATCCGAGTTGCGTTGCCGATAGCAGATCGTCCGGTGCGTGCTCGGCCAGAAAAGCGAATTCGCGCTCCGCCTCAGCCTTGTTGTCCATCCGCAGCAGGAGGTAGCCGAGCTCGCGGCGCAGTTCCACGTTCTGCGAATCGAGCGCCAGCGCGGCGCGGAATTCGTCGACGAACGGGTAGCGTTCGGGCAGCAGTTCGCGCGCCAGTTCGGCGGCGCGGGGCTCACCGCCGCGCGAAGCGGCCAACAGCGCCGCATTAGCCTTGTCGCCCGCCTTCTGGCTTTTCCACACCCGTCCCAGATCCACGAGTACAGAGCGACGATCCGGCAGCAACCGCCAGGCCTTCTCGTAATGCTCCGCCGCCAAGTCGAATTGGTCGCGCTGTTCCGCCAGCGTTGCCAGCTCAAAATGCGCGCTGAAGTTATCGCTCCCCATCGCGATAGCCTTCTGCCACCGCTCAATGCCCGCGGCGAGTGGCGCATCGATATTCTGGAATGCCCGCTCGGCGGTCTCGTTGCCTTGACGGCGGATGCGGTCGAAAATCCGCCGTGCCTGGGCCTGCTCTTTGCTTTCGTAGCAGAGGAAGGCGTACTCCATGGCTGCCTGCGTGTCGAAGGGATCGATCGTCAGGGCTTGGTGGAGTTGCTCCCGGGCGAGGTCGCTTTCCCCAATCTTCAGATAGACATAGGCCAGATCCTTACGGATGGCGGCGCGGTTCGGAACGGCTTCGATTCCCTTCAGAAAACCCACCACGGCAGCATCGTAGTCGCGGGCGCGCAGGGCTTCATAAGCGCGCGAAAGCGTTACGTACACCGGGTCGGGCGTCTGGGAGGACGCTACGGCGCACAGCACGAATAGGACGACGGCGCGCATGGCTGGTTTAGAACGTTAGTGCCGGTGGAACGGACTTTTTCGCAGGTTTTTTGGCGGAACCCTGTGCCACCCTAAAGAGGTGCAGATTGGGCGAGTCAGCGGTATCCTTCTCCATCCCACGTCATTGCCGGGTCCATATGGGATCGGCGATCTCGGTCCGGAAGCGTTCCGCTTTGCCGATTGGATGGCGCAGGCGGGTCAGCGCATCTGGCAGGTGCTGCCCCTCGGGCCAGTCGGCTATGGCGAATCGCCCTACCAGCTTTTCTCGGCCTTCGCCGGCAATCCGATGCTGCTGAGCCCGGATATCCTCCATGAGCGCGGTTGGCTCTCGGACACCGACCTTTCCAGTGTTCCCCAGTTCGCCCTCGACAAGGTGGAGTTCGAGCGGGTAATTCCATGGAAGACGGCATTGCTGCGCCAAGCCTTCTCCTGTTTCTGCTCCCATTCGCTGGCTGCCGACCGCGAGGAGTACGCCGAATTCGTCGCCAACAACGACTGGCTCCCGCCCTACGCGCGCTTCATGGCCATGAAGGAGGCCAATGCCAACGTCTCCTGGACCGATTGGCGGCCCAGCACGGTGGTCGCGCCCGCCGAGATCGAATATCACCAGTTCGTCCAGTTCGAGTTCTTCCGGCAATATCGCGCCCTGCGCGAATACGCCGCCCAACGCGGCATCCGCTTCATGGGTGACGTCCCCATCTATGTGGCCCACGACAGCGCCGACGTGTGGGCACATCCCGAATTGTTTCAACTGGATGCGGATGGCCGGCCGACCGCCGTCTCAGGCGTGCCGCCGGACTATTTCAGCGCCACCGGACAACTCTGGGGCAATCCTCTATACCGCTGGGATCGCATGGCGCAGGATGGCTTCAGTTGGTGGGTGAAACGCATGCGCGCCGCCTTTAGCCTGTTCGATATGGTGCGTATGGACCACTTCCGCGGCTTTCAAGCTTATTGGGACGTGCCCGCGGGAGAGTCCACGGCCGTCAACGGGAAGTGGGTGCTCGGCCCAGGCGCGGCGCTCTTCGATCGACTCCAATCGGCGCTTGGCGATTTGCCGCTTCTTGCTGAAAACCTCGGCGTGATCACGCCGCAAGTGGAAGCCATCCGCCACCGTTTTCACTTTCCCGGGATGGCGATCCTGCAATTTGCCTTTGGCACCGACGAGCAGGCCGACAGCTTTAAACCCCACAACTACGAACGCCAACTTTTCGCCTACACCGGAACCCACGATAACGATACGGTGATGGGCTGGTGGAGGAGTCAAGGTATCAGCGATAGCACTCGTACTGCAGCCGGCGTGGAGCACGAAAAGGAAAAGGCACGACTCTACCTGAATACCGATGGAAGTGAAATGAATTGGGTCATGATCCGGGCTCTCATGGCGTCGGTCGCCGCAGCCGTGTTATTCCCGATGCAGGACGTACTGGGTTTAGGTAGCGAATCACGCATGAATACACCCTCAACCCCTAGTGGTAACTGGAGATGGCGCATGGTTGAGTTTGGAGATAGCGCCCACTTACGGCAGCTTGCAGATATTTTCCACCGAGCCTGAGTTTATCCCCATCCGTTGTTGAAAAAATCACAAACGAACCCAATGGGTTCCCAATGTATTTCACACCTGCCGTACAATACTGAAGTACTTTACAAGGACCAATCCAGTCTTTCTATGCCATCCGACCTTCCCCAGCTACTTCAAAAACACCACGACGCCTTGCTACAGGAATGGACGAAGTCGCAACTCGCCTCCGCTGGCCGGCATTTGAGCGCCTCCGACGAAAACACGCTGGCGGCTAATTCGCGCGAGTTTTTGACATTGTTTCGCCAGGGCCTGGCCTCCGGAGAGATGAACGATGTGCATGCATCCGCTTGGCAGCACACCCGGGACTTCCTCACCAGTCTTTCCGCATCCCGTGCCAAAGATGGCTTTACTCCCACGGAAACCGCCACTTTTGTCTTTTCCCTCAAGGCGCCCGTCTTTACGCTGCTGAGAGAGCAGGTCAAAGACCCCTCGCTATTAGCTGCCGAGGTGATGAATACATCGAATTTACTCGATAAGTTCGGCTTATTTACTACCGAAGCCTACCAGAAGTCTCGGGAATCGATCATTGCGCGCCAGCAGCAGGAGTTACTCGAACTTTCCACTCCGGTGGTGCGCCTCTGGGATAACATCCTGGCGGTTCCGCTTATCGGAACCCTGGACAGCAATCGTACCCAGGTGGTGATGGAGAATCTTCTCGAAGCGATCGTCAGCACTCGCTCCGACATTGCCATCATCGATATCACCGGCGTGCCCATGGTGGATACACTGGTGGCACAGCACCTGTTGAAAACGGTGGCAGCGGCGCGACTCATGGGAGCCGACTGCATCATCAGCGGCATCCGGCCGCAGATTGCCCAGACCATCATTCACTTGGGCGTGGATCTTTCCGCGGTCACTACCAAAGCAACCCTGGCCGCCGCCCTGCAGGTGGCGCTGCAGCGCACCGGCGCTACGATTGTCAAAGCGGGACCGGCCAGGTAAATCGTGGACCGCATACCAATTCTCAAAATGGGCGATTTCCTCCTGGTCACCATCCAGGTGGATATGCATGATCGCCTCGCCATGGGGCTGCAGGACGACTTGACCGACCAGATTGTGCGCCGCTCCGCCCGCGGAGTGCTGATCGATATCTCCGCCCTGGAAATGGTCGATTCCTTTATCGGACGCATGTTGAGCAATATCGCTAACATGGCGCGCTTGCTCGACGCCCAGACCGTAGTCGTAGGCATGCGCCCTTCAGTAGCGATCACCCTGGTGGAACTGGGCATGCCGATGCATGGTATTCGCACGGCACTCGATGTGGAGAAGGGCATGACGCTGCTGAACGCCGCGCTCGAAGGAGACTCTGGGCAGCATGCAGGTCCAGTCATCCCAATCTCTTAATGTGCGGACCTCGGAAGACGTAGTGGCCATCCGGCAGTTGGTGCGCAAAAGCGCCCTGCTGCTGGGGTTCAGTATCGTCGACCAGACCAAAATCGTCACTGCTTCGAGTGAACTGGCGCGCAATTTGCTCGACTATGGCGGCGGCGGCACGGCTACGGTCGAGGTAGTGCAAAACGGCGTCCGTACCGGTCTCAAGCTGACCTTTCAAGATCAAGGACCGGGCATACCGGACATCGAGTTGGCGCTTAAGGACGGCTACACATCCGGCAACGGTATGGGGTTGGGACTGGGCGGCGCCAAGCGACTTTCCCACGAGTTCGAAATCGATTCCGAGCCTGGCAAAGGAACGCGTGTAGCCATCGTCCGCTGGAAGGGTCTGTAGCGCATGCCGTCGCTTCGGCTCAATATTTCGGACCCCAGTCAGACGGCGGAGGCCCGCAGGCAATCCCGAAGCCTCGCCGTGGAACATGGCTTCAATGAAGCAGCCGCGGAGAAGGTCGCCATCGTCATTACCGAGGCCGCCACCAATCTTCTGAAACACGCCGGCGGCGGCGAGCTTCTATTGAATGCGTGCCGACTCTCGGGTGCCTGGTATATCGATCTGCTGTCGCTCGATCGCGGCCCCGGAATGAGTCCCGCCGCTTGCCGTGTGGATGGGTATAGCACCACCGGCACGCCAGGCACCGGGCTCGGCGCCATGATGCGTATGGCCGCGTTTTTCGATGTCTACTCCCAGCCCGGCGCGGGAACCGCGATTTTCGCGCGCATCTCTCAGAACGGCCCTCCGCCCCCTTCGCCGTTGCAGGTGGTGGGCGTGCAACTCTCTAAACCTGGCGAAGAAGTCTGCGGCGATCAGTGGGGCATCGGTGAGCGTCGCGGCGGTGCTGTCATCGTGGTCGCCGATGGCCTGGGCCACGGCACCGACGCCCGCGTGGCTGCCCGCGCGGCAGTGGATGCCATGCGCAAATATGAGGACCTTGCGCCCAAGGAGTTGATGACGCGGATGCACGAATCCATGCGCCATACGCGCGGCGCTGCCGTCGGGGTGGCCCAACTCGATGTGGAAAGGCAGATCGTTCATTATTGCGGCCTGGGAAACATCACCGCGCGCATTTTTGAAGGCGGCACGGTTTCCCGCCATCTGGTTTCCACCAATGGCACGGCGGGAGCGGAAGCCCGCGTTCTGCGCGAATTCAGCTATCCTTGGCCTAAAGGCTCGGCCCTTGTTTTCCATTCCGATGGGTTGAGCGCCCGCTGGGATCTCTCGGACTATCCAGGGCTGCTGTCCCACGATTCCGGCGTGATCGCAGGAGTTTTGATGCGCGACCATTGCCGTCACACCGACGATGCCACGGTGGTGGTTGTCAAATAGGGAGTCTGCCAGTGACCATTCCCATACTCTCGGTCGCTATTCAGTATGAGCAGGATACCGTCGCGGCGCGCCAGCGTTCCCGTCAGATTGCCCGCCTGCTCGGTTTCGATAATCAGGATCAGACCCGCATTGCCACGGCGGTTTCCGAAATCACGCGCAACGCCTTCCGCTACGCCGGCGGCGGCAAAGTGGAGTTCATCGTCGAGGGCGCCACCTCTCCGCAACTCCTCATCGTCCGCGTGAGCGACCGCGGTCCGGGCATTCCCAACCTGGAGCACATTCTGGAGGGTCGATATACCTCGCAAACCGGCATGGGCCTGGGAATTCTCGGCGCGCGCCGTTTAGTAGACCAGTTCGATATCCACTCCGAGCCCAAACACGGCACTACGGTCACGCTCAAGAAGGTTTTTCCCCGACGCGCCCCGCTCCTTTCCCGCACCAGTACAGCCGCCATCGTCGACCAGATCAATCGCGAAAAAGCCCAGGATCCCATGGGTGAACTGCAGCTCCAGAACCAGGAACTGTTGCGCACCCTGGAGGAATTGCGCAAGCGCCAGGAGGAATTGACGCAGCTCAATCAGGAGCTGGAAGATACCAATCGCGGCGTGGTGGCGCTATACGCGGAACTGGATGAGAAGGCCGATCACCTCCGCCAGGCCGATGCGCTCAAGACCAAATTCCTTTCCAATATGAGCCATGAGTTCCGCTCACCGCTGAACTCCATCCTCGCCCTGAGCGATCTGCTCCTGGGGCATTCCGATGGTCCGCTGAATCTCGAACAGACCCATCAGGTGGGCTACATCCGCAAAGCCGCTGACGATCTGTACGAACTGGTCAACGATCTCCTCGATCTCGCCAAAGTGGAAGCGGGCAAGGTGGAGGTCCGCCCCACCTATTTCGAAGTGGCCAACCTCTTCGGCGCCCTCCGTGGCATGCTGCGTCCGCTCTTCCTCAATCAATCGGTCGGCCTGACATTTACCGTGGAAGAGGATTTACCGGCAGTCTTCAGCGATGAAGGCAAAGTCTCGCAGATCCTCCGCAATTTCATTTCGAATGCGCTCAAGTTCACGGAGCGCGGAGAAGTGCACGTCAGCGCCGGAGTGAAAGGCGATCGTCTGATCCTGTCCGTGGCGGATACCGGGATCGGTATCGCGAAAGAAGACCAGGAGCGCATCTTCCAGGACTTCGCCCAGGTGGATAGCCCACTGCAGCGCAAGCTCAAGGGCACCGGGCTGGGACTTCCGCTGTCGCGTAAGCTGGCCCACTTATTGCGCGGAGATGTGTTCCTGGACGAGCGAGCCGGGACAGGGCTCCACCTTCACTCTGGATATACCGCTCGAATGGGCATCGAAGGCGCAGGAGCCCATCCCGATTGAAACTCCGGACGAGACCGGAACGCCCATCCTGGTAGTGGAGAACCGGCCCGGATACCGCCTTGATGTATTCGAAATGGCTCAAGGGCTCGGGATTTCGAATGGTTCACGCGTTGACTACGCGCGAAGCCCATCAGAGCATTCTGGTGGCGCGGCCGGCGCTGATCATTCTCGACATTCTCCTGAACGGTGAAGACACCTGGAACCTGCTCGCTTCGCTGAAGGGAGATCCCGAAACGGCTGCGATCCCGATCGTCGTGGTCTCCACTATCGACGATCCCGGCAAGGCGTATCACTTGGGCGCGGACGAGTATCTGGTCAAGCCGGTGACCCGCGAGGTTTTTCTGTCCGCCATCCGCCGCCTGTCCGGCGTGCAGCCTCCGCGCGTCCTGATTATCGACGACGACGAAAAGGATCGCTACATTCTCAAGCATCGGCTGCGCGGTTCGCCCATCGAGATCTCGGAAGCAGCCAACGGAGCCGACGGAATCGCCATGGCGGTGGCCGATCACCCCGATCTGATTTTTCTCGATCTGGGCATGCCCGGCATGAACGGCTACGAAGTGCTATCCGCGCTCAAGGGCGATCCGCGAACGCAGGCCATCGCGGTGGTCATCCACACCTCCGCCAAGTTGACCGATCCGGATCGGGAACGGTTGTCCGCAGCCTCCGCGGTGATAATGAAGGACGAACTGACGCGTGAGGGCGGTTTAAGTAAGTTGGCCATGGATCTGGGTAAGTCCGGTCGAATCCTCGCCACTTCTGCGTAAGCAAGTTCGCCACTCAGGGCGAATTGAGATAGATTGGATTGGATCGAAATGCGAGGACCGCGAATCCTAAATGTCGACGATTATGCTCCCGGCCGCTATGCGCGGACCAAGGTTTTGCGCCAGTTCGGCTTTGAAGTTCTGGAAGCGGGAAGCGGGACTGAAGCGCTGGAGAAGCTAGGCCAGAAGCCCGACATCGTGCTTCTGGACATGAACATGCCCGATATGGACGGGCTTGAAGTCTGCCGCCGTATTAAAGGCAACCCCGCCACCGAGAGCATCAGTGGTGATGCATCTCTCGGCTTCCAGTATTCACGATTCCGACCGCATCGCCGGCTTGAACAACGGCGCCGACAGCTATCTCACCGAACCCATCGAGCCTGAAGTGCTGGTGGCCACCATGCGTGCCCTGCTCCGCGCCCGTCAGGCCGAGGAGGCGCTCCGGCGCTCTAACCAGGACCTTCGCGAACTCACCAACCTGCTGTCCCACGACATGCGCGAGCCTCTGCGCGCCATGACCATCTACGCGCACCTGCTCGCCGACAGCGTCTCCGCCCGGCTGACCCCAGAGGAGCGCCAGTTCATGGAGTTTACGCTTTCGGGCGCGCGTCAGATGAGCGAGCTCATCGAAGGCGTGCTCCTGTTTTCGCGCACTTTGCACGAGGGTTTCGAGGCCGATAATCTTCCCGCCGATGAAGCTTTACAGACCGCGCTTTCGCGAGCTCGGATTGCTGCTGCGCGAATCCGGCGCCCGTGTGGACGCGGGTTCGCTGCCGGTGGTTCGCGCCAATCGTGCTGCCCTGACGCGCGTATTCGTCAATCTCATCTCGAATAGCATTAAGTACGGCGGGGAAACGCCCTCCGAGATTTCGATCGCCGCGGAATGCGCTGGCGGCACGTGCACCTTCACCGTAAAGGATAACGGCATCGGGATCGATCCCAAGTATCACGACACCATCTTTGAGCCTTTCAAGCGCCTGCATGGCAAGGATGTCTCCGGCGTGGGGATCGGGCTTTCCCTGTGCCGCAAAATCATCGAAGGCCACGGCGGCCGCATGTGGGTGGAATCCGAAGTCGGAAAAGGCTCCACATTCTTCTTTACCCTGCCCGAAGGAACCGCCTGACCGTTGGTGGACAGTGTCTTCCCACAAACGGTCATGAAGTCGGGAGTGTGGTTAGTGTAGTGCGTCGAACATTTTGATGATTTATTGTGGGGCAGGCTTCAGCCTGCAGCGGACTTTACTCCGCTCGTCGGGCGGTCGTCAGTATGCAGAAAGCGTGGGCTGAAGCCCACCGCAGGCTGAAGCCTGCCCCACAGCGGATTTCGGGTCCATTGCGATAATCGTTGTTCTGATTGCCGCACTACATTAGGACATCCTGAGGGGTGGCCCCCTGCGTGCCCGTCCCGTCTTTCAGGAGGCGCTATGCCCAGGAAAGAACGCACGCACGAAACCGTTAACGGTTTACCCTCTTTGGAGTTTCTGACGCAGCGGGTCCAGTCCGGCTGGAAACTCGTAGGCCTGGAGTGGGAGCGCGACGCGCCCGCCGGCGACTCCAGTGCCCCCCAGCCTGCCGCCGCTAAGGGCTGGAGCGAAGAGATTCCGTACGGCTTGCGCGTTTCCGATGACTGTTCGCGCCTGGAAGAAGCCCCTGCCGAGCTCGAGATCATCACCATCGCGCTCGACATGATTGTGGAAGACTGCCCCCTCTCGCGCGTGGCTGACGAGTTGAACGCGCGCGGCTACAGTATGCGCGACGGCAACCCGTGGGGTCCCAATGCGCTGTTCAAGCTTCTGCCGCGCATGATCCAGGTGGGGCCGCAGCTCTTCACCAGCGAAAAATGGACGCAGCGGCGGCAGCGTCTTCCCAAAGTGTCCTGAACAAGATCCGCGGCGGTCGTAGTAAACTCTAACGATTATGAAGTTACGACCGCTGCACCAGGTGGGCCTTGCCCTCGCTGTGTGCGCACAGTTTCTGTGCGCACAGATCAATCCCAAAATCACCACTCCCAAGGATGCCCTAGGGTTCAATCTCGGCGACGACTACATGGTCGCCAACTACACCCAGTTGGAAGCCTACTGGAAAAAGCTCGCCACCGAAAGCGACCGCATGAAGCTGGTGGACATCGGGCTGACCTCGGAAAACCGTCACCAGTACATGGCGATCTTCAGTTCCCCCGAGAACATGAAGAAGCTGGATCACTATAAAGAGATCTCACAGCGCTTGGCGCACGCTGAAGGGCTCACGGACGAACAGGCTCACGCGCTGGCGCGCGAAGGCAAAGCGGTGGTGTGGATTGACGGCGGTTTGCACGCTTCGGAATCGGTGGGTTCGCAGCAGCTTATGGAGTGGGTTTATCAACTGGCCAGCCGCAACGATCCGGAGACGTTGCGATTCCTCAACGACGTCATCGTCCTCTGCGTGCAGGCCAATCCAGACGGGCAGGAATTGATCGCCAACTGGTATATGCGCGGCACCGAGAAGCCGGATGGGCCGCTGCGCGAGCCGGCCAAGCGGTCCATGAACAGCCTGCCGCGGCTCTACAACAAGTACGTAGGCCACGACGACAATCGCGACTTCTACATGTCGAACATTCGGGAAACCACTAACATGAACCACCAGATGTTCCTGGAGTGGTTCCCGCAAATCATGTACAACCACCACCAGACTGGACCGGCAGGCGCGGTGATCTTCATGCCGCCATTCCGCGATCCCTTCAATTACAATTTCGATCCCCTCGTCCCGCTGGGAATCGAGCTGGTGGGCACGGCGATGCACAGCCGCCTGGTGGCGGAAGGCAAGGGCGGCAGCGCGATGCGCAGCGGCGCTAACTACTCCACGTGGTGGAACGGCGGTCTGCGCACCGTCACGTACTTCCACAACATGATCGGCATCCTCACCGAGATCATCGGCAGCCCCACGCCTATGAATATTCCGCTGGTCCCCGATAAGCAATTGCCGCAGGGCGACTGGCCCATGCCGATTGCGCCGCAGGAGTGGCACTACCGCCAGTCCATCGAATACGAGATGACCAACAACCGCGCGATTCTCGATCTGGCGTCGCGCTATCGCGAAGTCTTCCTCTACAACATCTACCAGATGGGGCGGAACTCCATTGAGAAGGGCAGCCGCGACAACTGGACCACCACACCCAAGCGCATCGCCGCGCTCGAAGCAGCGGCGGCAGCCAATCCCCAAGCCGCGGCAGGCGGCGGCCGCGGTGGACGTGGAGGACGCGGCGGCGGAGGTGGAGCCGTAGCGGCCGGCGGAGACGCAGGACCCGCAGGCGGCGATTTCTTCGGCGCACGGTCGCTTCCCACCGAGCTGTACAATACCGTGCTGCACGATCCCAAGCTGCGAGATCCGCGCGGCTATGTCCTCCCGGCCAATCAGCCCGATTTCGCCAATGCCACCGAGTTCATCAATGCACTGCTGAAGAACGGCATCACGGTGACGAAGGCAAGCTCAGAATTCTCCGTCGCTGGGAAGAGCTATCCGGCGGGGTCCTACGTAGTGAAGACTGCCCAGGCGTTCCGTCCGCACGTGATGGACATGTTCGAGCCGCAGGACCACCCCAACGACTTCGCCTACCCCGGTGGCCCACCGAAGCGTCCCTACGATATCACCGGCTGGACGCTGGCCATGCAGATGGGCGTGCAGTATGACCGCATCCTGGATGGGTTCGACGGGCCGTTCACCAAAGTCACCGGCCTGCTGCCTCCGCCTCCGCAAACCGTGTCCGGCCCGGCAAGTCCGGCGGGCTACATGATCAGCCACCAGATCAACAATTCGTTCATCCTGACCAATCGCCTGCTCAAGGCCAATTGCGATGTGTATTGGATGAAGGGCGCCGACATGGTGGATGGCCAGGACTTCGGTACTGGCGCGATCTGGGTCCCTGCCTCTCTTGCCGCCAAGCCGATTCTCGATCGCGCCGCCCGCGAGCTGGGTATCCCAGTGCATGCTGTGGCGAAGGCGCCGGTGGGCGATGCGCTGAAGTTGAAGCCCATCCGCATCGGCCTCTACGATCAGTTCGGCGGTATGATGCCGGCCGGCTGGACTCGCCTGCTCTTCGAGCAGTATGAAATGCCGTTCGAAACGGTGTGGCCCACTACGCTCGATGCGGGCGATTTGAAGAGCAAGTTCGACGTTCTGGTGCTGGTGTCGGGCGCGGTACGCGGTACCGGCGGCTTCGGAGGACGTGGCGGTGGTGGCGGAGGCGGAGGACGCGGCGGCAACGCCGAACCTCCACCCGAGGAGTACCGCGCCTGGATGGGCAGCATCACCGAAGAGAAGACCCTGCCGAATCTCAAGAAATTTGTGGAATCGGGTGGCTCTATCGTCACCATCGGAAGCGCCACCAACCTGGCCCAGATGTTTGGCCTCCCGGTAAAGAACTACCTCACCGAGAAGAACGCTACCGGCCGCGACCAGCCCCTGCCGGCCGAGAAGTTCTACATTCCCGGATCGCTGTTGAAGATGAATGTCGACAACACCAATCCTCTGGCATATGGCATGGGAAAGACGGTGGATGTGTTCTTCGATAGCAGCCCGGTATTTCGCCTGGAGCCGACGGTCGAGATCCAGCACACTTCACCCGTGGGCTGGTTCTCCGGCACGAATGTGCTCGATAGCGGCTGGGCCTGGGGCCAGCAGTATCTCGATGGAGGCACCGCGGTAGCCGAGGCCTCCGTTGGCGAAGGCAAAGTAGTGCTGCTGGGACCGGAAGTCAACTTCCGCGATCAGCCCCA
Organism: uncultured Solibacteraceae bacterium; assembly: GCA_963815475.1. Classification (GTDB taxonomy): domain Bacteria; phylum Acidobacteriota; class Terriglobia; order Bryobacterales; family Bryobacteraceae; genus Sulfopaludibacter. The sequence goes on from CAWFHD010000003.1 coordinate 1,816,976, forward strand.
CGGCACGTATAAGCTGCTGTTCAACGGCCTGTACTACGGAAACAGCAAACCAGCAGCCCTGAAGTAAATCTTAGGTGGGGCAGGCCCTTTGGCCTGCCAAGTGTGTCCATCGGGCCACTTGGCCGGTTACCTGCCCCACCTTTGCTAAACTGCCCCCTATGAGGTATGTCTGTCTCGTCCTGGCGATCCTCGCCGTGTCCGCTTCCGCCCAAAAACCCAGGAAAGCGCCGGACGTGCAAGTGCTCGAAGTGAAGTCGCACCGCAACGAGAACACCCTCACCCTCGATGGCAAGGTGAAGATCACTGGTGTCAAACCGCTCAAGGCGTTGATCCTCGAATTCGCTTTCCTCTCCGCCTCAGGCGACGTCCTCACCACCCAAAAAACCGAAGTCTCCGACGAGCCACTCCAGAAGGATGACGAACAGGCGTTCCACGTCGAAACCAACAATCCGCCCGGTTCGATTCAATTCAAAATGAACGCCTACGACAAGGGGGATCGCGCGCTGAGCGTTGGCAACGGCGGCCCCTTCACTATTGAATAGCAATGCTTTTCAAGCGGTTTTTACAAAGTTTTTACAACTTAGCCATCACCTAATTCCTGCTCGCTCGTACTCTTAACCATAGACCTAAGAGAAAAGAGGAGGGCTTTCATGGGACCGCAACCGCTGGGCAATCATCATATTCCGCCATATCGCGACGAGCATCTGGCAATCGACTTCGATCAACAAAACGCCGTACTGGATGGCGAGCGTATGACACTCACCCGGAAAGAGTACGACCTGCTGGCGCTGTTGGTACAACATGCCGGCGAAATTATCCCTCGTGATGCGCTATTGATGAGGGTTTGGGGCTATGGCGCAGAAATTCGCACCCGTACGCTGGACGTTCACGTTCGCCGCCTCCGCAAGAAGTTGGGAAGCTATGCCGACCAGTACATCGAAACCATCTTCGGCATCGGCTACCGCTTCCAACCCTTTCACGCTCCACGTTTTTTTCAGGCTGCCGCAACTAACCTGAAGCCGGTGATTGCGATCGGGGCGTAGGAATAGGGTAAAGTTTTCAACCATCACAGCCGTCAGCTTTCAGCATCGAGGCGCCCTCTGGTAGGGTGACTCGCCGGGGCCGGAAGCTGGCGGTTTTCGTTTTTGGCAGATCGCCCGTAGCTGACCGCCGAAAGCTGTTGTGTTAGCCTGAATTTTCATGCCAGATGCGGTTTCGCTCCGGACCACACCCCTAAATTCTGTCCATCGCTCCCTCGGCGCCAAGATGGTGGATTTCGGCGGATGGGATATGCCCGTGCACTACTCGGGCATCATCGACGAGCACAACGCCGTCCGCACCGGCCTGGGTGTTTTCGATGTCAGCCACATGGGTGAGATCGAAATTCGCGGCCCCGAAGCCGCGAGGCTCACCGATTTCGTCACTACCAACGCCGTCCAAAAACTCAAGATCGGCCAGGCACACTACACCGGCCTGCTTTACGATCATGGCGGGTTCGTCGACGACATCCTGGTGCATAAAGTGGCGGACGACCATTTCTTCCTCTGCGTCAACGCCTCCAACCAGGACAAGGACTTCGAGCACATCCGCGCGCAGAACCACTTCAACGCCGAAGTGGAGAACGCCGGCGATCGCTATGCGCAAATCGCCATCCAGGGCCCGCAGGCGCGCGCTACGCTGCAAAAGCTGACGCCCGTGGATCTGGGCGCCATCAAGTATTACTGGTTCGCCGACGGTGAACTCGCTGGTGTGCACGCGCGCATCGCGCATACCGGATATACCGGCGAGGATGGCTACGAGATCTACGTGCCGCCCGCCGAGGCCGCGCGCATCTGGAACGAAGTGATGCGGGCCGGCGCGGAGTTCGGCATCAAACCCGGCGGACTAGGCGCGCGCAACACCCTGCGCCTGGAAGCCAAAATGGCGCTCTACGGCCATGAAATCGACGCCTCCATTTCGCCGCTCGAAGCCGACCTCGGCTGGATCGTCAAGCTGGACAAGGGCGATTTCGTGGGCCGCGACGCGCTGGTCAAACAGAAGAGACGCCGGCCTGAAGCGTAAGCTGGTGGGATTCGAAATGCGCGGCCGCGGTATCGGGCGCGATGGCTACGAAGTCTACCTGGACGGCGCTCCGGCCGGATGGGTCACCAGCGGCTCGCCTTCGCCCACGCTGTGCAAGAACATCGGCCTCTGCTACCTGCCAACCGAGCACGCGCAGCCGGGCAAGGCCATTCAGATCATGATTCGCAACCAGCCTGTGGATGCGGTCACGGTGGAAACTCCGTTTTACAAACGAGCGAAATAATCATGTATCCAGACAACTTTCGATACACGAAGGAACACGAGTGGGTCCGCGCGGAAGGGGACTCGGCAACCATCGGGATCACCGACCATGCGCAAGAGGAACTCGGCGACATCGTTTATGTCGACCTGCCCAAACCCGGCACACATATCGAGCAGGGCAAATCGCTCGGCTCGGTGGAGTCGGTGAAGGCGGTTTCCGACGTCTACTCGCCGGTTTCGGGCGAAGTCCTCGAAATCAATGCCCTACTGGCCGAAGCGCCGGAGAAGCTGAACGAAGATCCGCACGGCGCCGCTTGGCTGGTGAAGGTGAAACTGGCCAACCCGTCGGAGGTTCCGAATCTTATGACCGCCGCCGACTATCAAACTTATATAGGAGCCGAAAAGTAGTTGCGCTATCTTCCAAAGTCCGATTCCGAACGCCGTCAGATGCTGGATGCCTGCGGCGTGGCCTCACCCGAAGAGCTGTTCGCGCATTTGCCCGAAGCAGTGCGCCTGCAAGCGTCCGCTGGCCCTCGATCCCGGGATCTCCGAATACGAGATCGTGGAATATTTCAAGCAGCGCGCCGCCGAGACGGCGACCGGTTACGCGTCCTTCCTGGGCGCCGGCATGTACAATCATTACCGGCCGGTGCTGGTGGATACGGTGGTGTCGCGCGGCGAGTTCCTTACGTCGTACACGCCCTACCAGGCGGAGATCGCGCAGGGCACGCTGACCGACGATCTTCGAATTTCAGACCATGATCTGCCAGCTCACCGGCATGGACGTGGCCAACGCTTCCATGTACGACGGCTCGACTGCCGTGCCCGAAGCTGCGATGATGGCCGTCCGCGCAACCGGTAAGGGCCGCGTGCTGGTGGCGAAATCGGTGCATCCGGAATATCGCGAGGTGCTGCTCACTTACGCCAAGAACCAGGGCATGCCGGTCGAAGAGTTCGGCTACGTTGCCGCGAGCGGCGCCATCGACCTGGAAGATCTGGAAGCGCAAGATGGACGACCTCACCGGCGCGGTGATCGTGCAATCGCCCAACTTCTTCGGCATTGTGGAGCAGGTGAAGGCGGCGGCGGAGATCGCGCACAAGCACGGCGCGCTGCTGGTGCTGGTGTTTACCGAGGCCGTATCGTTGGGCCTGCTCGAGCCCCCGGCCGAAGCCGATATCGTGGCGGGCGAGCTGCAATCGTTCGCCATCTCGCCGAGCTACGGCGGCCCCTACGCGGGCATCATCGCCACCAAGGAAAAGTTCATCCGGCAGATGCCGGGACGTCTGGTGGGCCAGACCACCGATTCGCGCGGCAATCGCGCCTTCTGCCTCACGCTTTCCACGCGCGAGCAGCACATTCGCCGCGAGAAGGCCACCTCGAACATCTGCACCAACCAGGCGCTCATCGCGCTCATGGCCACCGTGTTCATGACCGTCTATGGCAAGCAGGGGCTGCGCGAACTGGCGGAGCAGAATCTGGCCAAGGCGCATTACCTGGCCGGCAAATTGACGCCGCGTTTCAGCGGCAGGTTCTTCAACGAATTCGTAGTCAAGGCTGAGGGCAAATCGCCCGACGAGATCAATAAAGCGTTGCTGAAAAAGAAAATCATCGGCGGCCTGCCGCTGGGCCGATTCTATCCGGAACTCTCCGATTGCATGCTGGTGTGCGCCACCGAAATGTCGCGCCGCGCCGATATGGACACCCTGGCCGAAACGGCTAAGATCGCCGCGCCGGTGGCGGAGGTGCTGGCATGATCCAGAAAGTCCGCAATCACCTTTCGCCGAACGAAGACCTGTTGTTCGAGCGCAGTTCGCCCGGCAAGAAAGCCTACCAACTGCCAGAGCTCGATGTCCCGCCGGTGGATGCCGCCGAGGCGCTGGGCGCGGAGAACGTGCGCGCCGAAATCGAAGGCTTCCCCGAAGTCAGCGAAGTGGAAACCATCCGCCACTTCACGCGCCTCTCCACCTGGAACTATGCCATCGATTACGGTATGTATCCGCTGGGCTCCTGCACCATGAAGTACAACCCCCGCATCAACGAACTGGTGGCGCGGACCGAAGGCCTGGCCTGGGCGCATCCCTATCAGCCCGAGGCGCTGTCTCAAGGCTGCATGGAGGTGATGTGGCATCTGGAGCAGGCGCTGGCCGAGATCACCGGCATGGACGCAGTGACCCTGCAGCCGGCCGCCGGCGCGCATGGCGAACTCACCGGCATCCTGCTGATTCGCGCGCTGCTGGAAAAACGCGGCAATCCCCGCAAGAAGATTCTGATTCCCGATTCCGCGCACGGCACCAACCCCGCCACTGCCGCCATTGCCGGTTACGCCGTCGAAAACATCAAGTCGAGCGAAACCGGCGTGCTCGATGTGGGCGCGCTGGAGCATCTGGTGACGGACGACGTCGCCGCCTTGATGGTGACCAATCCGAATACGCTCGGGGTTTTCGAAAACAACATCATCCACGTCGCCGAGATCCTGCACAAGAAGGGCGCCATGCTTTATATGGATGGCGCCAACATGAACGCGCTGGTGGGCATCGCGCGGCCGGGCGATTTCGGCGTCGACGTGATGCACCTCAACCTGCACAAGACGTTCTCCACTCCGCACGGCGGCGGTGGTCCGGGCGCCGGTCCGGTGTGCGTGAAGAAGGTGCTGGAGCCGTTCCTGCCGGCGCCGCGGCTGAGGCGCTCGGGCAAGAAGCTCGCCTACAACTACAACCGCAAGCACGCCATCGGACGCGTCAAGGCCTTCTACGGTAATTTCGGAGTGCTGGTGCGCGCGCTGGCTTACATTCTGGCGCACGGCGGACCGGGACTCCGCAACGCCACCATGGACGCGGTGCTCAACGCCGTCTACATCCGCAAGCAACTGGAGCCCTACTTCGACCTGCCCTACCAATCGCCCAACATGCACGAAGTGGTGTTCAGCGACGATCGTCAGGCCAAGCTCGGCGTGCGCACCGGCGATATCGCCAAGCGCCTGATCGATTACGGATTCCATCCGTATACCGTGAGCTTCCCGCTGATTGTCCACGGCGCGCTCATGATCGAGCCTACCGAGACTGAAGGCAAGCGCGAGATCGATCTCTTTGTGGACGCCATGATCTCGATCGCCAAAGAGATCGAGACCGATCCGCAGATGGTGAAGAATGCGCCTTACAACACGCGCACCAGCCGCGTGGACGAAGTGACCGCCGCGCGTAAGCCTGTGCTGCGATGGAAGCCCTAAAGCACTTCCGTTTGTGGCCCCGGGAGTCCTGATGGAAGCCCCATCCAACCGGGGCCTCTGGCTCATCCTCGCCATCGTCCTGTTCATCCGCCTCCCGCTGCTCAATCAGGCGATCCAGGGCGACGACAACGTCTACATCAGCGAAGGCACGCACGCCCTGGTCGATCCGCTGCATCCCGGAAACACGCAATACGTTTTTCGAGGTCGCGAAGTGGACCTCCGCGGCCACACCCACCCCACAACCAACGGTTGGTTCCTCGCGCCCCTCATCGTGGCATTCGGCGGAGTCCCCGAGATCGCGTTCCACGCCGTCTACATCGTGTTCTCCCTGATTGCAGCAGCCGCCATGTGGTCGCTTGCTCGCCGATTCTCTCCGCAGCCCATCTGGGCCACACTGCTATTCATCGCCGTGCCGGCCTTCGTAGTGAACGGCTCTTCACTCGAAGCCGACGTGCCCTTCCTGGCATTTTGGATGTCGGCCATCGCGCTCTTCTGCGCAGACCGCTTCGCACTGGCGGCCATCGCGATGGTGCTGGCATCCCTCACTGCTTATCAAGCCATCCTCCTCACGCCGATTCTCGCCATCTGGGTCTGGCTGAAACGGCGCGATTCTCGCGCAGCCTGGGCCGCCATTCTAGTGCCGCCCGCCGCCATCGCGGCGTGGCAGGTGTTCGAGAGGCTCTCGACCGGCGCGATGCCAGCCGCCGTGCTCTCCGGCTACTTCACCATCTACCAAACACTGGCGGCGAAGCTCAGCAACGCCGTGATGCTCACCATCCACTCGTGGTTCATCGTTTTCCCGCTGCTGTTCCCACTGGCGCTGGCGCACGCGTGGCGCAGGCGCCGTGAGCCAGAGGCGCATTTCCTACTCGCCTGGATCGTGATCTTTTTCGGCGGCGCACTGGTGATCTTCTTCGCCGGGTCGGCGCGCTACCTTCTGCCCATGGCGGCGCCGTTGGCGTTGCTGGCGTCGTATCAGCGGCCGCGTCTGCTGGCCATCGGCTTTGGCGCGCAACTGCTATTGAGCCTCGCACTCGCCGCCGTCAATTATCAGCACTGGGACGGCTACCGGCAATTCGCCCAGCGTCTACGGCCGCTGGCGGCCGGCCATCGCGTGTGGATAGACGACGAATGGGGCCTGCGCCATTATCTCGGCGAGCAGGGCGGTCTGCCCCTGATGAAGACCACGCGCCTGCAATCCGGCGACATCGTAGTGTCGAGCGAGATGGGTCATGCTGTCGATCTCACCGCGCCTGTGACGCAGCTCGCCAAGCTGGAAATCCGCCCGTCGATTCCCGTGCGCCTGATCGGCCTGGAGAGCGGCTCCGGCTTCTCCACAGTGTCGCGCGGTTACTGGCCCTTCGGCCTTTCGAGCGGCGTCATCGACCGTGTGCGCGCCGTCCAGGTGGGCGAGCGCCATCCCACCCTGGAGTACGTGAAGCTCGACTCACCGCAGGCCGCCGAACACATCGTCAGTGGCGTCTACCCCAACGACCGGTGGATGTCGAAGAGCGCTGCGGTGGTGCTGAAGAGTCCGAAGTCCGCCAAGCCGCTCAGTGTGACTGTGTACATCTCAAACTTGGCACGCGCGCGCAAAGTCACGTTATTGCTCGATGATCGCGAAGTGGCATCGCAGACGTACAGCAGAGATGGCGTCTATACATTGACTACCGCGCCGATCAAGCCGGCCGGGCCTAGCGCAATGGTGGGGATTGAAGTGGATCAGACCTTCCACGCGCCGGGCGACGATCGCGATTTAGGCGTGATTTTGATCGGTGTGGGATTCCAGCAGTAGTACCATTGAATTCAGGAGATTGAACGAATGGGATGTGGCAGCGGCGGCGGAGGCGGTCTGAACCGGATTGAGAACGCAATCCGGCCGGGAGCGCGCAAGGTGTTTTGCGTGAAGTTCCAGAAGGACATGGAGGGCTTGGACGACGTACCGTTTGAAGGCCATCCCCTCGGTCAGAAGATTTACGAGAACGTGTCCAAGGAAGCCTGGAAGATGTGGGTGGAGCATATGAAGATGCTCATGAATGAGTATCGGCTCAATCTGGGCACCAAGGAAGCGCAGGAATTCCTCATCCAGCAGATGGACAACTATTTCTTCGGCGAAGGCGCGCAGTTGCCGCCGGATTTCGTTCCGCCCAAGACTAAGGGTTGAAAGTTTCGAGCGCGGTCGCAATGTGGAACCGCAATTCCGCATGCGACCGCCGCAACGCCTTTTCCGCGTCCTGCGGAGAATCGCCTCTGGCGAAGATAAAACCCAAATAGCTGGAGCCCTCCGGCAAAGGGATCAGCTTCTGACCCTGTTTGGCAGTGATGATTACATCCTCGATGCCCGCGATCGCCGAAGCGCGCTCCATGCCCTCCACGGATTCGTAAATCCCACCCTTCGGAATCGGGATCATCATCACGCCGGAAGCTGCCTTGGTAGGGCAGGCCCTATGGCCTGCCAAGGCGTGCCGGATGATGACTTCTTCCAAACTCGCATCGCCCTCAAACCGCAAAGCCCGAGCACACAGCCCGCCGATCGGCCGAGCCGCGACCTCCAATATCCAGGCGCCCGCAGAGTTGTATCGAAGCTCCGCGTGCACCGGACCGTGCCGCAATCCCAAAGCCTTCACAGCGGCCGCAGTAGTCTCCAGCAATTTCTGCTGCACCGCGGCTGGTTCGCGCGAAGGAGTCACATATATCGTCTCCTCAAAAAACGGCCCCTCCAAAGGATCGGGCTTGTCGAAAATCGCCAGCGCCTCGAACTCGCCGGCCGTAACCAAACCCTCCACCGCGAACTCGCGGCCCGGAATGTAGCTCTCCACCTGCAGAAACTCGCCGCGTCCCAGCATCGCCCGGATTCGCCCAAATGCTGCCACGAACTCCGCTGCGTTATTGGTGCGAATCACACCCCGGCTGGCGGACAACCCCAGGGGCTTCAGGACGCAAGGGTAAGTCGCGGCGTTCGCTAGCGACAGGGGATCATCTTCCAGTTTCGCGCGGAAGAATTGAGGAAGCATCATGCCGGCGTCTTGGAATAGCTGTCGCGCCAGAAACTTGTCGTGACACGCGCGCGCCGCCGCGGGAGGATGGAACTTAACGCCCAGCACCTGCGCCGCTTCGGCCGCCAGCACTGCCGGAAGGTCGCCCACCGCCGCAACGCCATCGAAGCTCAGATCGCGTAACGCCTCCAGAGATTCCGCGATACGATCGAACTTCACGGCAATGGCGCGGTCCCCCCAGGGATCGTCCATGACGTGGCATCGATCGCTGGCCAAAGTCAGATCCACGCCCAAACGGCGGGCGGCATCGTCGAATTCGCGAATCTGATATCCGGTGGTCGTGGCAAACAGCAGAAGACGAGGCACGCTCTCCATTTTCGCGCAGTCTCCTTCCGAGCCGCGACCGTAAGGGAGTCGGTGACTTTTCTTCGCGCGCCTTTCCGAGCCGCCAACTTAGTGCGTCGAGTGAAATCGGTTACCGTAGGAATTGTGAAAGCCCTGGTGAAAAGTAAACGCGAGCCCGGCTTGTGGCTCGAAGACATCGAAGTCCCCAAAGTCGGAATCAACGACGTTCTCATCCAGGTGCTGCGGACCGGTATCTGCGGCACCGACGTGCATATTTACAAGTGGGACGATTGGGCCCAGAAGATCATTCCCGTGCCCATGGCCATTGGTCACGAGTTCGTCGGCCGCATCGCGGAAGTCGGCGCCAACGTGTTGGACTTCTTCCCCGGCGACATCGTGAGCGGTGAAGGCCACGTCACTTGCGGGCGATGCCGCAATTGCCTGGCCGGCCGACGCCATCTCTGCGCGAACACGCAGGGTGTCGGCGTGAACCGCCCGGGCGCATTCGCCGAGTACATCTCCCTGCCCATGACCAATATCTGGCGGCATCACGAGCACGTGCCGCTCGACGTCGCCGCCATCTTCGACCCCTTCGGCAACGCCGTCCACACGGCGCTTTCCTTCCCCGTGCTGGGTGAGGATGTGCTCATCACCGGCGCCGGCCCCATCGGCATCATGGCCGCCGCCGTCGTCCGCCACGCCGGCGCCCGCTACACCGTCATCACCGACGTCAATCCCTACCGCCTCGACCTGGCGAAGAAGATGCGCGTCACCCGCGCCGTGAACGTGCGCGAGACGAAACTCGGCGATGTGCAGAAGCAACTGGGCATGACGGAGGGCTTCGACGTCGGGCTAGAAATGTCAGGCAACCCCTCGGGCTTCCGCGACATGATCGCCAACATGAGCCACGGAGCGAAAATCGCCATGCTCGGCATCCCCGCCGAAGAGATGCGCCATCGACTGGCGCACCGTGATCTTCAACATGCTCACCATCAAAGGCATCTACGGCCGGGAGATGTACGAGACCTGGTACAAGATGACCGTAATGCTGCAATCCGGTCTCGATATCACGCCCGTCATCACCCATCGCTACCACTACACCGAGTTCGAAAAGGGCTTCGAAGTCATGAGCTCGGGCAACTCTGGAAAAGTGATCCTGAGCTGGGATTAAGTAAGAACTCCGTCAACTGTGGACCGCGTGAGATCAAACTTGCCGGTCGAATCTCGCGATGCAGGCGCCGCTTAAAACGCCCGGCCATATTGCACCGGCGGTTTTACCTCGGCCCCCAGTTCCTTGGCGGCATGAATCGGAAAATACGGATCCCGCAGCATCTCGCGCGCCAACAAAACCAAATCCGCTTTCTCCGACCGCACGATTTCATCCGCCTGCGCCGCCGTAGTGATCAGTCCGACCGCGCCCGTAAGAATTCCCACCTCCTTGCGAATTCTCTCCGCGAACGGCGCCTGGTACCCCGGAGCCAGAGGGATCTTCTGGTGAGCCACCGCGCCACCCGAAGAGCAATCCACCAGGTCGACGCCGAGATCGCGCACGCGCCTCGCCAACTCCACCGAATCGGCGATGTCCCAACCTCCCTCAGCCCAATCCGTCGCTGAGATGCGCAGGAAGAGCGGCAGGTCGGCCGGCCACACCGCGCGCACGGCTTGCGTCACTTCCAGCGCCAGCCGGATGCGATTCTCAAAACTCCCGCCGTACTCGTCACTGCGCTGGTTGCACAACGGCGAGAGGAATTCGTGAATCAGATATCCATGCGCGCCGTGGATCTCCGCCACCTGGAAACCAGCCCGCAGAGCCCTCTTGGCCGCATCGACAAACGCCGCGACTGTGGCGGCGATCTCGCTCTTCGACAGTTCGTGTGGCGCCGGATCGTCCGGCCGGAACGGAATCGCACTCGGAGCCACCGGCGTCCACCCGCCCTCACTGGGCTGAAGAAACGTGCCGCCTTCGAACGGAGGACGAGTGCTGGCCTTGCGCCCCGCGTGCGCCAACTGGATGCCGGCCGCCGCGCCATGCTCCCGCAGGAACTGCGCGATGCGCGTCAGAAACGCTACGTGCTCGTCCTTCCAAATTCCCTGGTCGGCCGGAGAAATGCGGCCGCGCGCCTCCACCGCCGTAGCCTCCATCATCACCAGCCCGGCGCCGCCTACCGCGCGGCTGCCCAGGTGCACCAAATGCCAGTCATTGGCAAACCCGTCGACACTCGAATACATGCACATGGGAGAGCACGCGATGCGATTGCGAAGCGTCAAATTCCGCATCGTCAGGGGCGAAAAGAGCATGACTTCAGTATCGCAGGAGGGATCTCGGTCCCTCGCTGTCCACTGTCGCGAACAGCCCCAAGAATTTGCGCCCCTTTGAATCCTGGATACATCGGAATTCGAGCGGGGACTTTTTCAAGCTTTAAGATTCATGATCAAGCTACTGCTTCAGTACATCGGCTTCCTGGCGATGGTCCTTGGACCAATTCAGGCTCTCTGCCTGGCTCTTTCACCCGTGAACACAGCTTCAATCCCGCTGCTTAAACCCGCGGTTTTGAGCCGGTTCTTCCTTGCCACATTTGTCATCATGCCGGCCCTGGCTGTAGTTCTGGCGTTGAGCGGTATAGGCGGTTGGCCGGTCTGGACAGGCCTGCTGCTGATGTCTATGTCGCCGCCGTCGGGAGCCCTGGTATCGAAATCGGAGAGGCTGACCGGAACGGCGTTCGGGCTGGCATGGCAGACAATCTCGCTCATTCTCTCGATCGTGACAATTCCCCTGGCGTTGCTGATCGTCCAGAGGATCTTTGACCTGCGCCTCAACCTCGGCATCAAGCCAGTCGTTCTGAAAATCCTCATCTTCTATCTGGCGCCCGTCGCAATCGGAATGGCAATTCGAAAAGGGTGGCCACATGCCGCCGCCCGCCTCCTGCGTCCTCTGAACAAATTTGCTCGGGTCGCGATGGCGCTCATTGTGCTCCTGATTCTGCCCCTTGCATTCGTTGCGCTGAGTAAACAGGAGATCAGCTCTATTGCACTGGTCTTCCTGTTTGTGGCGTGTTCGATTCTGATCGGCCACGTAGTTGGGGGTCCGGACGCGCGCTTGCGCCCGCTCCTGGCGGCTGGGTTAGCCACCCGTTGGATCGCTCTTCCCCTGATTCTGGCGCGCGTGAACAATTCCACCCGGGAGGTCGCGCCCTTACTGGTTGCCTACCTGTTCTCCGGTACTCTCCTTGTGGCCGCCTATGGCCGCTGGTTGAACCGGCACTCGCTGCCGGCCGGCAGGATCGAACCGGTGAATCGCAGTCAGACCGTGGACGTCACGTAGCACCGCCGAATTGTCGACCGCTCAGAACTTTAACGTCTTCCGCCCCGTGACGTGCTTTTCCAACTCCTTCCGTTTCAGAAAGTAAGTCGACTTGGCGCGGGCGGCGCTGAACAATTTTTCCGCCTGGTCGTCAAAATGCCCCGATCCCTTGTGGTCGCTCTCGCCCAGCGGAATCACCATGTACGATTGCGGTGGCCTCGTCAGAATCACGATTTGCGTGGAAGTCTGGCCGCTGTGCCCCACCATTTCCTTCCCCACGGGATTGAAGCTGATGGCGCGCGGCGTGGCCATCCCCGCTTCGTTCAGCGTGCCTCCGCCCACCGGCCATGTGTGCGACCCGCCCTCGCGCCCCACGCGAAACAGCGTTCCGAAAACGGCGTCCGGTCCGAAGGCCCCGTCCAATCGCTGTTCCGCCTGCGTAAGTGCGCGGGTGATGGCGGCATCGGTGAGCGTGTCCGACGGTTCCACGTTCCGGCCCGCGGTCCCCAAAGCAACCTTAAACAGGTAGAAGCCGAGTGCCGCGTGCGATCCCGCGTCGCTGCGCCGATCCCAACCCGCCAGCAGTTGCGCGAATCGACTGTCCGGCGCGGCTTTGCGAATGCGCTCCTGCCACAACTCCGCGTGCCACACCTGTGTGGAGAACGCCATCCCTATCATCTGCTCGGGCGTGACGCCATGCGCCGCATCCAGCAGGTCCACCATCATGGCGGCGCGCTGGTGCGGCGGCCGGCGGATGTCGTTGTACAGATACGGATGCTCCTCCCACTTTTCCGGCTCCAGCGGGGAGTCTTTCATCATGGCGAAGGGCGAGACGTTGCAATTCTGCATGTAGCCCTGCGGCGGATTTGTAATCTGCACCAGGTCTTCGAAGGGATGGATGCCCTGCCACTCGCACGCGCCGGCGGCCCCAGGCAGCGGCCGCGAGGTGTCGCATCCTTTCGGCCGCACCGGCACGCGTCCATTGCGCACATAGTAGATGTCGCCATCCACCGTTCCGATCATGATGTTCTGCGCCATGAGCTGAAGGCCCGCGAGAGCCTTCTTCGCCTCCGCCAGATTGTGCGACGTCGCCAGTCCCCACAGCGTCTCGAGCGACCGGTATTGATCAATGTACGGCAGCGCCATTGAATAGGCCTTGCCGTTCTTGTGCGCCACAATCGGGCCGTGATGCGTGGACTCGATTCGAATGTCCACCGGCTTTCCGTCTTTCACCGCGATATGCTCCGTGCGCACTGTCAGCTGCCGCCACTCGCCCTTGAAGCGATACTTGCCGTCCTGGACTTCTTCTTCGTACGCGTCGGAAGTGTCCGGCCCGCCGGTGGTCATCGCCACCGAAAGAAACCGATTGTGGCCCAGCGATGGAAATGGTGTGCCCAGAATGGCCGCGCCGGAGTAGTTGAGCTCACCGCCGTAAATGCGCATTTCGTAAAAGCGGAACTCGCCGTACCAGGTCAAGTGCGGATCCACCACTGCGATGGGCGCATGCATGGCCGTGCGCGAAGGGGCCAGCAGCATTTCGTTCGATCCGTGATAGTCCACCGGATCGGGATCGATGCCGGCGCGCTTCAGATCGCCCCCGGCCTCGCCTTCGGGCCACCCCCAAAGAATGTAGCGGCCCAGCGCGATGATCTGCCAGGGCTCCAGTTTGGGCGCCCATGCCGGTACCTGCTCGGGATGCTCCTGCATGAATTTCTTCACACCCGCCTGAAACGCTTCGCAAATCGCCCGGATCTTCGGGTCGAGATCTTTGTAGTGCTCCTCGGCTATGGCGCGATGGCGCCAGAGTCGCTGGCGATAATCGTGAAAGATGAACTCCTTGCCGAACGCCTCGGCCATGGTGCCTTCGGCCTTGCGATAATTGCGCAGCAGCTCCTCCAGACGATCCTCGGCCTGGGCATAGCCGGAGCCATACCCTGCGCCAACCGCGGTGGAGGCAAAGATATGGGGCACGCCATACTCGTCGCGGAGAATTTCAACCTTCTCCGCGGCCGCAAGCGTGAATGCAATAAACAACAGGCTGACGCGCTTCACCCCTCCAGAGTACTCCCGTGGCGCGGGCCACTCGCATGTTCTTCAGTTGGACAGACGATCGCTTTATGTCGTCTGCCGGAATGGGCCTGGGCCTTGGGTGGGGAGGCGCTTCCGTCTGCCAATCGAGCGAGGCTCGGACAGGTTTTTTGACCCTGTCAACTTTTCCGTGTCGTGCGGCGCCGCTCCGAACATAACTGCGCGCCTGAACACTCGTTAATTCTCGTTCAATTCCGATTGGCCTTTTCGCTACTAGCCAGTAGAGGAGGCACTTGAGACATGCGGTTCACCTATCCTAAGTACGGCGCCGGGGTCGTGGCAGTCGCGGCCGCGTTGGCGGCTGGCGTGGGCCTAGCGCAGGAGCGGGCTTCAGATCACAGGAGATTCGCCAAGGCATTGCCCAACAACTTTCCGCAAGTCAATCCGACCGGATTCTCGGCGACATTCAGCACGTCAGGGTTCGTGGATCTCACAAGCGAGTACTTTCAGGCGCAAGGCTCCAACAGCCGTAGTTGCGCCACGTGTCACATCCCCCAAAACGCGTGGAGCATCACGCCCGACACCATCCGGTACCTCTTTCTCCAAACGAGCGGCATGCACCCGATTTTCAATCCTCTCGACGCTGACAACCCCGACAGAGATCTGTCCTCCGTGGGGGCGAGGCAGGCGGCATATAGCATGCTGCTTACGCGTGGCGTCTTTCGCCGGGGCGGCGCGCCGCTGGCGAACCGGGAATGGGACGTGGTTACGGTGGACGACCCGCACGGCTTCGCAAACGTCGCCCGCATCGTGCAGTGGCGGCGCGTGATGCCGACTATCAATTTTCATCTCGGCAGCGCGACGGTCGCGTGGGACGGCGGCAATACCGTCGGCGTTGACCAATTAGCCGGCCTTACGAACCAGGCGACGCGGAATGTGACGGGGGCGCAACAGGGTTCACCAGCGTCCCCCGATGTGATCGGTCATATCGTGACCTTCGAGACGTCGCTCTCCACCGCTCAATCGGTTTCATTCAGCGCCGGCCTGCTCAGTGCTGGTGGCGCTCATGGCGGCCCGGAAGAGCTCTCGCGCATGACCAAGGCATCGGGGCGCTTCGACCTGTTCGACGCCTGGATGGATTCTCCGGTCGAGTCACGCGCTAGGATTGCCCGCGGTCAGGAACTGTTCAACAACCCCAATCCGGGGAACGGTCGGAGCTGTAACGGCTGCCATAATTCAAAAAACAACGGCACCAACTTCAATGACCTGCTGTTCGATACTCACACAGCTTCGGCGGAAGCCCGGACGCCGGACCTGCCTTTGTACACGATCCACAACCGGGTCACTGGAGAGGAGCGGCAGTTGACGGACACGGGTCTGGGAAACGTCACCGGGTTCTGGAGCGATCTCGGAAAGTTCAAGACGCCGACACTGCGCGCGCTGTCCGCCCGGGCGCCGTACTTCCATAACGGAATCGCAGCGAGTCTGGAGGATGTGGTTCGCCACTATGAGCAACACTTGAACTTCGTCTTCACCGATCAACAGCGGCAGGACCTTGTGGCCTTCCTCCAAGCACTGTGACGAAGTTGCTTGCGGGATGATCCCGTAGATAGCGCATTCGCGACGAAGAACCGCCTGCCGAAACATAGAACGTGCCGAAAAAACCGCGTCACACATTCCTTCTCCGATGCAAATTACAAGCGAGCGGATAATTCGAAATTCCGCCACCACGGAGATCACATGAAACGAGTTTCCTTGTATCTATTTGGAGCGGCGATGACTGTTGCTGCTCTGCAGGCCCAGAACCGAATGAGCGAAGACGTGAAAGCAGCGTATCAACCTGTAAGACTAAATATCCTGAGTGCGGCGGAGAAGATGCCGGAATCGGAATACGCTTTCAAGCCTACGAAGGATGTCAGAACGTTCGGCGAGTGGATTGCCCACGCCGCTGAGGCACAGACCGCAATATGCGGCGTGGCGAAGGGAGCGCCATTCAAGCGCAACGAGTCGGCTCCGAAGACCGCGAAGGCGGATCTGATCGCCGCGTTGAAGGCGTCGAACGAGTTTTGTGACGCCGTCTACAACACGATGACCGATCAGGATGGCGCCGAGATTGTGAAAACGCCGTTCGGGCCAAAGCCGAAACTTGGTGTGTTGACTTTCAACGTACAGCACGACGCTGAAACCTACGGCGCCATCGCGGTCTACCTTCGCCTCAAAGGAATTGTTCCTCCCTCTTCCGAAGGGAAATGATCGGGCAACCCTTCAGCTTGTCCGCGGCGGCTGCATTGTGACAGGATTGGGGATGATCGATTTTTTCCGCGGAACCAGTCACAAACCGGCCGCCCGCGGCAAAGAGTTCAATAGTGAGCGACGGAGATCTCGAACTTCGCGCCGTGATGATTCGTTATCAGGGCGGGTCACTCGAAGCCTTCCAGGAGATCTATGCCCAGCTCGCGCCCGGAGTGCGCCGCTATCTGCTGCATTTGGCAAGCGGCTCCGAAGTCGCTGATGATCTGCTGCAGGAGACATTCCTTCAAATGCACCGGTCGAGAACCGCATACAATCCGGCGTATGCGGTTAAGCCCTGGGTGTTCGGTTTGGCGCGAAATGTTTTCCTGATGAATCGGCGCGCGGCCCGGCGTTGGGCGGAGGTTCATGAGTTGAGGGAAGATTTGCCTGAGTTTTCGGTGCTTCCGGAAGTGGACAAGCTCGGCTCCAAAGACGAAGTCCGCAAATGTATTGGATCTTTGCCGCCGGAACAGGCCGAAGCCCTTCTGCTTCATCATGAGTGGGGCTTCACCTTCGATGAGATCGGCGGGATGTTAGGCATTAGCGCCCAGGCAGCTCGCGCGCGTGCCAGTCGGGGAATGGCGGACCTGCGCGTCTCGCTCAATCGTCTGCAAAGGGCTGGTGCATGATGGATCGTTCACCCAAGCCTCCCGAAGCCCTGATTCAGGCGATCTCCCAGGATCTCAGGCCCGTCAAACCGTCGCCGCAACCGCTCCACCTGGCGTTGCGAATGGGCCCTCTCGCTCTGCTGATATCGTCCCTGATCCTCGTGGCGATGGGAGTTCGCAGCGACTCAAGCATCTTGGGACCGCTGCTGACCTGGGGCGCCTCCGGGGCGCAGTTCGTGTTGGCGATCGCACTCGTCTGGATCGCCGCGCACGAAAGTACACCGGCCGGCAGGCTGCCGAGGCAGATCGTTTATTCCGCGGCAGCCGGAGCGTTTCTTGTTGTTTTGACCATCACTCTACTGACCTTCTCGACCAGTCCTACCGGCGGTATCGCACGGGATTCACGATGGATCGCAGACGTCGCCTGCGGCCTCGGCAGCACCATCGCCGGAGGAATCCTGATTCTGCTCTTCAGGCGGATGTTTCGGAACTCGGTCGCAGTCCGGCCGACTGTGGCGGGCGCGCTGTACGGCGCGGGAGCGGGTATTGCGATCAATGCTGGTTGGCGCATGGCGTGCCCGGTTTCCACTCTCCGGCATGCACTGGGAGCGCACGGAGCAGCCATCATCGTCACGGTACTCTTAGGAGCCCTCATCGGGCGCGCTTTAGGCTCTCAAAGAATACATACAAGCAGAAGTTCCTGATCCTCGGGGTGCCGATTCGGGCGGCTCTGTCACTTGCGCAGGAGCTTCCTGATGAGAGCTCGGGCGATCGTGATGGGATGAGTCACCACAATGCTGATTTGGCCCAATGCACTTTGCGGCTCGTGAAATACGCCGAGCTGCCTCAGCACACACCCGCGATCATAGTAGATCCTTTCACCTGCCAGACGATCGTCGGCGTCAAACGTGTACACGCCGCAAAGCGGAAACTCGACTCGCCGCCCCGTCGCCGGAAGACCGCGCCAGTCGCCGAGGTGTGTGCCACGGATCACCACTTCAACGAGAACGGCGTCCTCCGCCACGTGCCGGCGCTGGACCGCTATCTCGAGGTCAGGCAGCGCCTTCATGAGCTGCTCGTAAAACTGACGGACTCCGTCCCGGCCCATATAGTGTTCGTCCCACGGCTCATCGTCGTAGCGCGCAGTGTCACCGAACGTGCGGAGAACGCCTTCAAGATCGTGGTCGTTCTCAAGGCGAATGTGCTGCTCAACAATGGCGATGCGAGCTGACCGCCTGTCGTTCGGATCAGATGCATTGACCATGTGCGCCAGCCACCAAATAGTATCACTCGCGGCTAAAAGTAGCGAAGCGGCGGGTTGTCGGTGGCCGGCGAATGTCGCGAAAGCCCAGCACGCCATCATGGACCGCCCCGTCGCCCCGACCGCGTCTCCCAAGCGCTCAGAGGGAGTTTTTTCATGCTAGTGTTTTACGACATGGGCACTGCCTCTTCGCCTCAATCGCAATACGAAAGGAACCGTGATCAATCCACTGGTCTTCTGGATGAGCTCGCTATGGCCGTTCGACCTGCCTCGCGCGCGCAATCCGCTGGCGGAAGAGACCTGATTAAAGAATTCGTAGGTCAGGTCCTCGCGGGCGAGATGCATCCGGGCCAAGACGTCGAAGTGATGATCAACGTGCGCATCGCGAGCATTGATTCCCTGGTTTCAAGGCAGCTCAACCCTATTTTGCATGCTCCTCAGTTCCGCGCGCTGGAGGCAACCTGGCGCGGGCTCGACTATCTGGTCCGCCGCACGGAAAAACTGAACTCCGTGAAGATCCAGGTTTTCAATGCGTCGAAAAAGGAAATTACGAAGGATCTCAATCAGGCGCCCGAGTTCCGGACGGCGGCTATCGCTTCGCAAGTGTGGGAAACGGCCCTGGAAACTTACGGCGGCGAGCCCTTCAGCGCTCTCATCAGCAATTTTTCCTTTGGTCCGGACCCTGAGGATCAGAATCTCCTGGATCACTTCCGCCGCCTGGGCTCATGGGCACACGTGCCTTTCATCGGCACGGCGGCCCCGCAGTTCTTAGGCGTAAAGTCTTTTACAGACATCCCACCGGAATTCGCTCTTCAACGATTGTTCAATTCCCCGGAATACTCGCGCTGGATGAGCCTCCGCGCCCGCGCCGATGCCGCCTATGTCGCTCTTGTGTTGCCTTCGGTTCTAATGCGGCGCCCCTACTCGAGAGAGACATGCCCCGGTGGGGAAAGGTACTGCTTTGAAGAGCGGTGCGATGACGGCGCCCTCCCTTGGGGTAGCGCCGTCTGGGCGCTTGCAGCTCAACTCGGCCGCTCTTTCAGCAATACGAGCTGGTGCGCCGACTTGCATGCGCTCGAAGAGAATGCCGTACTCGGCAAGCTTCCCTCGTTCGAGGAGTACGACGAAGGCCAGGTCGCCAGGCGCGGTCCCACTGACAGCTTCTTAAGCGACGAGTCACAGGCAGCCCTGAACCGCCTCGGCTTCGTCACTCTGCGTGCGAGCGGTGAAGACGGGCGCGCCACATTCTTCGAAACACCGACGATTCACCAGCGTCCCGCCCCAGACGAGTTCGACGAGGACCCGTTTCCCCCGCCCCCCTTGGACCAGCTCGAGTATGTGCTGGCCTCCTCCCGTGTCAGCCAATACGTCAAGTGCATAATTCGGGAAAAACAAAGCTCATGGAAGAGCATCTCCGAGGCTGAGCAGTATCTCAACGATTGGGGCGCTCGTTACGTCGTTCCCGAGGGCGCTTTGCCCGGCTCACCGGAATCTCGACGTCCGTTTCTGGCGGTATCGTTCCGGATCGTGCGCCAGAGCAGGCTCTACTATGATTTCCGTGTCGAGGGCGAGCTTCTTCCCAACTTGCGGCACGCGGCGAGCCAATCTCCCATGCCTCTCAATGTTTACGTCGGACTTCCTTCCACCCTGCCCATGACCCTCGAACCCGCATTCCCGGTCCCGGGCTCTGCCCCCGAATCTAAAGCGGCATTCGCGGCGCCGGTCTCGTTTGATTCCACAGCAAGGTCTCTCGAACGCATCGGCGAACTGCATCGCCAACGTCTCCTCGACGACTCCGAATTCCAGCAGCTTCGCGATCTGGCGGTTGCCCGCATGAAGGAGTCGTTCCCGGCTCCCCCGGCTCCCAAAACCGCGGCGGCGTCACTCGACCCGCCCGTTCCGTTTGCCGCGCTGCACGCTCGGATTGTCGAGCGGGTCGCCGAGCCTTACCAGTCCGGCGAAAACGCCAAATATCGGGCTTATCGCGCCCTCGCCGACATGGGCGCCAGCCAGGCGCTCGATGCTGGAGATTCCGAGCCCTTGTCCAAGCTGATTGACGCCACCTTGTCGGAGGGTTCTCCCGGAGTCCGCGCCTCCACAACCGAGGAACTCGACCGCCGGCTCGCCGAAGTCAAAGACATTTCAGCGGCCATCGCCGTTCGCGAAGGGTCCAGCGCCGCTGCCCGGGCGATCGCCGAAACTGCGGAACAAAGCGTGGAGCGGGCCAACGGGCAGATCCGCGGTGACGAATCTCTCACGCGAAGCGCTAACGTTCTCGAACGCGCGTGGCGTACGCTGGTGTGGCCCGATATCGAGGGCGCCTTCAGCGGCGGAGCCGCCGCGGCTTCCGTGGCGCCGGCCTTCGCCTCATCCCTGGCGAATGTTCCGATGCCGGTGGTTGCGGCCCTCGGGGTGGTGATCGGCGCCGGCATCCGCTCCGGCGTGGCATTCGGCGAATCTCACGAGCGCAATCGCAAGCCGCGCGCCGCGCATCAGTCCTGATTGAGCACGCTGTTCAACTGGCTCCGCGCGGCCGCGACAAACACGGTCTGCAACTGCGCTACCGCCGCAATTTCCTGCGAGACGTTTTCCGCCGAAGTCTCGCCGCCCCTGGTCTCCTGCATGCTCGAGAAGAAAGCCCGTAAGGCATCGAGGATCGCCGGGTCCCCGAATATCTCGACCACGGTTACAGCCTTGAACATTTCCGCGCGCGCCTTCTGTAACTCCGTCAGTTGGGTGCGCAGTTCCTGGCCGTCTCCAGCCTCTCCGTTCATCCGGTTCAGCACCGCATAGCAGCGGTCCAGAAAATCGGTGCCGGTCCGCAGCAACTGGGTGTACGCATCAAGCCGCTGTTTCCACAACGTCTGCCGGTTCCACTCGCCGCCCTGAAGCTGGCGTTTAATCTGCTCCTGAACCCGCGTGACCTCTCGCATCTCTTCGCGTATGTGGTCGAGCTTTTCGAAACGTGCCTGCAGTTTTCGGGATTCCGCCCATTTGGCTCCGAAAAACGACGCCAGCAGTGCGACAATCGCTGTTATGCCGCTGTGCATTAGTTCGCTAGCCCACTCGAGCGCCATGTTTCGTCATCTTACTGTAGTGTAAGTACTGCCCGCTACCTCACTCTGCGCAAGTTCCTGCACTCGGGCTAAACGCCTCCCGTGCAGGACCGGAGCCGCCTTAGTTAGTGATCCACGGGAATGGTTAAGGCGCGCCCTGAAGCTCAGGTGGGATACCGCGAATTGTAGCTGCATTCGGAAGGACCGCGCGAACGTCCAGGGCTCGGCAGCTTTCAGTAATTCTCAGTGCTCCACGAAGGCGGCGTATTCGCCGCGTGCGCCCGCTTAATTTTGAGGTAATGCGGACGATATCTTGGATTCTTCTTTTTCGCAACCTTCGACGACAGCAAACCCTTAGCAGTATTCTTCAGAGCGAGTGGAACCGTGTGTAGCCGGTACGTCGTTTTCTTCTTATGCGCAAACTTCGGTATAAACCGCAGATGCTTCGTGGACTTGAAAGCCAGCGCCAACGCAAAATCCCGCTCATGCGGTTTCCATGTCGCTTGTTCCTTCGCCGACGCAATCAGGGCAATATAATCGACAAGATGATCCTTGTCGATCATCCTCCATTCCGCCGGGCTCTTGTCGGCTCGCATCTCCTTGTAACCCTGCGTCAGATAGACCCACTGGACGCCGTGCTTGTATTTCCAATACGGCGCCCGGCCCTTAATCAAGGCTTCTGTCCCGTTACAGCGAACCACACCGTGTTTTCGGGCTAGCCGCAGGTACGCATCCGTCTTGAATGTGGGACGCGGAGTCTTCTTGACCGTCGTCTTTTCGAAGTACGAGGGGTCCTTATCCTCGTCGTCTTCCATCCGTTGCACAACCGGGGCCTGTGCAAAGACCGGCGGAGACGGACGAACCGCCGCCTGCACACGAGGGAAAGCGAGAGTGGCGACCGGCCCGATTGGCGCGGGGACAACTGGCTTCATCTGGACCGGACGGTGCAGAGTCGGATTCGGTGCAACGATCACAGGGCGAACCGCCGGAGGAGAAGGCGGCGCTGAGAATGGGCGGCGACCTTGCGCCGGTTCTGCTCGCTGAACGCCGGCGGCAGGCCGATATACGGAAGGCGCAACGGTCGTAGCCAGTGGAATTCGAGGCGCCGGTGTTGAAGACGCGGGTCGAACTTGCGCTGGCGCCGCGCGCTGGACACCGCCGACAGGCCGACATGCGGGAGGCGCAACCGTCGTCGCAGCCGGAGTTCGAAACACCGGTGTTGGAGACGCGGGTCGCACTGCCGCAGGCACGGCTCGCTGAACGCCACCGACGGGCCGGTAGACGGGTGGCGCCATCGTCGTCGCAGCCGGAGTCCGAAACACCGAAGGCGAACCGATCTTCCCAGTAGGCGTGAATTGTTTCATAGACTACAACGCCTCCCTTACACGTCAATTCTAAGTCGCCGACCCTGGCGCAGTCCAGCGCCTCAGCGCGACCTTGCCTTGGCCACCTACTCCACCTTGACCTGAATCCGCGACCCCTCCGAGCCTCCGAAGTAAACCCGTTCCGTCGCCTTCACAAAGTCAGAACTAGCGGAGCACGATTGGCCGCAGATAAACGCGGATGAACGCTGATAAGGACATTAGCGAGGATCAGGAGAGTCGTTTCAAACTATGCTTCGACGGGCTTCTTCGCTGCGGGCGTTTCCAAATCGCAGACGAAATGGGCTAATGGACAACACGCGGCTCAGGGTTGGCCGTGTCTCGTTGTCGTCTGCGCTTAATCCTCGTCCTGCTGCGCCGCTAACTTCGTTACTACCGACAGATCCTCCAGCGTAGTCACGTCGCCCGTAATGCCGTTCGACGTCACAATCTCCCGCAGCAGGCGCCGCATGATTTTGCCGCTGCGTGTCTTGGGCAGCGCATCCGTGAAGCGGATCTGTTCGGGCTTGGCGAAGCCTCCGATTTCGTGCGCCACCCACTTGCGCAGCTCCTCGCCGAGCTCGTCGTGATTCCAACTCCCCTTCTTCAGCGTGACGAAACAAGCCACCGACTGCCCGGTGATTTCGTGCGGCTTCCCGACCACTGCCGCTTCCGCGACTGCCGGGTGCCGCACCAGCGCTGACTCGATCTCCATGGTGCTGAGGCGATGCCCGCTCACGTTCATCACGTCGTCGACGCGGCCCAGCACCCAGAAGTAGCCGTCCTCATCGCGCCGCGCCGCGTCGCCCGCCATGTAGACGCCTGCGATGCGCTCCCAGTAGTTCTGCTTGTAGCGCTGCGGATCCTTCCACAACGTTCGCGCCATGCTCGGCCACGGCCGCCGGATAATCAGGAAGCCTTCGCGATTCGCTTCCACCGGCTTGCCCTGCAGGTCCACGACGTCCGCCATCACGCCCGGCAGCGGCAGCGTCGCCGACCCGGGCTTCAATGGCACGGCGCCGGGCATCGGCGCGATCATGATGGCGCCGGTCTCGGTCTGCCACCACGTGTCGACAATCGGGCAGCGCTCCTTGCCGATCGTCTTGTAATACCACTCCCACGCCGCCGGATTGATCGGCTCGCCGACCG
Organism: uncultured Solibacteraceae bacterium; assembly: GCA_963815475.1. Taxonomy (GTDB): domain Bacteria; phylum Acidobacteriota; class Terriglobia; order Bryobacterales; family Bryobacteraceae; genus Sulfopaludibacter. Next base: position 1,840,883 of record CAWFHD010000003.1, read on the forward strand.
AACCCAGCAGGCGCAGGCTCGACATGTCGTGCGCATTCGGCCACTGATCGCCCTGCCGCACAAACGCGCGGATCGCCGTCGGCGACGTGTAGAAAATGTTGACGCGATACTTCTCGATCAGGCGCCAGAAGCGGTCGGGCTGCGGATAATCGGGCGCGCCTTCGTACATCATGGTGGTCGCGCCTGCCGAAAGCGGCCCGTACACGATATAGCTGTGGCCGGTCACCCAGCCGATATCGGCCGTGCACCAATAGGTGTCTTCGTCGTGCAGATCGAAGACCCACTTCATGGTCATGTGCGCCTGCAGCAGGTAGCCGCCGGTGGTGTGCACAATGCCTTTGGGCTTGCCCGTGGTGCCGGAGGTGTACAGCACGTAGAGCGGATGCTCGCTATCGAGTTCCTCCGCCGGGCAGTCCTCGCTCACGGAATCATCCAGATCGTGCCACCAAAGGTCGCGGCCTTCCTGCATCTTCGTCGGCGCCGCCGGTGCGCCGGTAGACGATCACGTCGCTTGCACGCTGGGACAATCGGTCAGCGCTTCGTCCACGGCATCTTTCAGCCGCACTTCCTTGCCGCGCCGCCATGCGCCATCGGCAGTGATCACCACCTGCGCTTCCAGATCCTGAATGCGCGATTTCAGCGCCTCCGCGGAGAATCCGCCGAACACCACGCTGTGGGTGATCCCCAGCCGCGCGCAGGCCAGCAGGGCGACCGGCAGCTCCGGCACCATCCCCATGTAGATGATGGCGCGGTCGCCGGCTTTGAGACCGCGTCCCTTCAGCACGTTGGCGAAGCGGCACACCAGCCGGTGCAGTTCCTGGTAGGAGATCATGCGCTGATCGCCCGGCTCGCCTTCCCACAGGATGGCGACTTTGTTCTTGCGATGCGTGGTGAGATGCCGGTCCAGGCAGTTGTAGGACGACGTTGATCTTGCCGCCCACGAACCACTTGGCGAAGGGCGGATTCCATTCGAACACATGCGACCACTTCCGGAACCAGTGCAGCTCCTTTTCCGCCAGTTCGCCCCAGAACTCCTCGGGCTTCTCCGCGGCCTTTCGGTAGAGCGCGTGGTACCCCTCCATTCCTGCAACGTGAGCCCGCCGGACGAACTCGGGGGGCGGCGGGTAAACGCTTGAATTGGCCATGCGGAGATATTAGCACCAAGCTCACCACGTAATAACGGCGCGCCCCATCAACTCGCCGCGGCGCATCTGCTCCAGCAAGCCGGGCGTCTCCGCTAGCGCGTGAGTGTGGGAGTGCGGGCGGATGACGCCTTCCACCGCCAGGGCGAAGACTTCTTCCAGATCGCGCCGCGGTCCAAGGTAACTGCCGCGAATCGAAATGCCTTTCACGATGGTGTCCACCAGCGGCAGCTCGTATTGGTTTACCGAGATCCCTACAAGCACCAGCGTCCCAGTGCGCCTCAGAGAGCGGAAGGCCTGTTGGATGGCGGCCGGCGAGGGCGTCAATACGATGGCCGCGTCCACGCCGCCGTGCTGTTTCTGCAGCGTGCGCCCGGCGTCCGCGGCTTGGGCCGTGATCTCCGCGCCGTCCGACTTGGCCATCTCCAGTTTGGATTCCGAAATATCCACTGCCGCCACGCGCAGTCCGCGATGGCGCGCCATCTGCAACGCCAGATGGCCCAGACCGCCGAGTCCGAAGAGACCGACGGTTTGTCCGCGCTCGAGACCCGCCTCACGCAGCGCGCCCCAGGCCGTCCAACCAGCGCAGCAGAGCGGTGCTGCCTGGTCGGCCGCCAATTTCTCGGGAACTCGCACCAGTCCGGCCGCGGGCGCCACAGCATAGTCGGTCAGCGCGCCGTGCAGCGAATATCCGAAGTTAGCCTGTTTGGGGCAGAATCGTTCGCGCCCGCTGAGGCACCACTCGCAAACGCCGCAAGTAGGACCGAGAAACGTGATGCCTACGCGGTCGCCCGGCGCCCACCCCGTCACCTCGGGACCGATCGCTTCCACGCGCCCGATGCCTTCGTGCCCGAGAGTCACGGGGACCAGTGGGAGCTTCTCCAAGCTTTGCACGTACAGTTCAGAGTGACAGATGCCGCAGGCTTCCATTCGCACCAGAACTTCGCCCGGGCCCGGTTCTCCGACATAGATTGATTCAATCGCGACGTTGCCTCGGGGAGCCGAAAGGACGGCTGCCTGAGTGTGAATGGAGCGCATGTTTCGATGATACTAACGTCGGGCGATGATACTATCGCCGCTTCAACTTCCTTTGCGGCAGGAACTCGCGGGCCACGTTGACGCCCACATCCACGCCCAATCCGATTCCTCCGCTTGCCAGTCCCGCTCCCACTCCGGCCGCGCTGGCCGGCATCCAGACTCGCGAGATCATTCCGCTTCCCATGTTGCCGGAGATCCGCCCCAATGCCACTGTCTTGCCCTTCCTGCCGTTGGTCCTTGGCACGATGAACGTGCTCTTCACCGCGTAACCCAGTCGCGGCCAAGTGCCTTGGAGATTGGAGCGCTGGTAGTGGAGATTCTCGTGATGCCAGGCGCCAACGCCGAGTTGGATGGCGCCCTTGATGGCATGTTGTCCCAAGGACGATCCCGCACGCTTGGCAAAACCTGCAGGCCCTCGGCCCCACTCATGTGGCCTGTTAATGGCTGTCCCGATGCCCGCGTGCGCAACCGAACCCGCCACCGCCTCCTTATTGAGGACCTTGTGTTTGTACTCCTTGGGACTCACGGCGACCGTCAATCCCGCCGTCGCGAGTATCAGAATGCACAGTCGCATATTGCCCTCACACCAGACACGGTGCAAGGAGCCTGCCAACCTATCGCAAAGAACGATCCAGCGTATCGGCGCTATGGACAACCTCTGCGGATTCCGGGTGCGTCAGCGGCAGCGGAAGATTCACGTGGAACGTGGAGCCTTTGCCGAGATGGCTTTCCACGCTCACCGTGCCGCTCATCAGCTCGACAATCTGTTTGACGATGGTGAGCCCGAGCCCGGTGCCTCCGAAGCGCCGCGAGAGATGTCCCTCCAGTTGGGTAAAACGTTCGAAGACCGCCTCGAGCTTGTCGGGAGGGATGCCGATGCCAGTGTCCGTCACGGAAAGCCGCACCATTGGCGGCAGATCGGCGCGACGTTCGAACGCCACGTCGATATCGATGCTGCCCTGCGGCGTGAACTTGATGGCATTGCCCACCAGGTTCGTCAGCACTTGCCGCACGCGCGAGGCGTCCCCAATGAAGTGCGTGGGCGCCGCGGCCGGATAGCGCGTTTGCATTCGCAGTTGCTTGGACAATACCTGCGCGCTTAACAGCCGTGTCACTTCTTCGATGGTCTGGCGTAGATTGAACGGCTCGGGCCGCAGCACCATCCTGCCGGCTTCCAGGCGAGAGAAATCGAGGATATCGCCAATCACCACCATCAGGGCCTGCGACGAATCGCGCACCGTGAGGGCGTAGTCCAATTGTTCCTCGGTGAGCTCGGTGGTGAGCAGCAGATCATTCATGCCCATGATGCCGTTCATCGGAGTGCGCAACTCGTGGCTTACGTTCGCCATGAAGTCGGACTTGGCGCGGTTGGCTGCTTCCGCCGCGACTTTGGCCTGCTCCAGATCGGCGCGGGAGCGGCGCGCGGCGGCTGCCACGCCGTTGAAGGCATCGGCCAGCAGGGTCAGTTCAGTGACCGATTGCCCGGCGGTGACACGCTCGGGAAAATCATTGGCGCGCTCTCCGGCTTTCAATTGCGCCACCAGGTCGCGCAACGGCCGGGACACGGAACGCGATGCGAACAGAGTACAGAGCAGCGCCAGCAGCACCCCGCCGGCTCCGACCATCAGAAAACTGCCGACCCACCCGGCAGTGAAGTCGTGTACGGCGCGGTCGAGCGAGCGAAGCTCGATGAGCTGATAGCCGGCGCCCAGGTCGGACTGCCGGACGCGCGCCATTACGAAAGTCTGACCGTCCCAGTCGATAGTAGATTCGGCCGGAGTCAACGCGCCGCTGTGGGCCAAGCAAACCTCGAGCGATGCCCACCGCGTCTGCGGCAACGTAGCGCGCACAATGCGGCCGTCATGCAGCAGGGCGGCCGCTTCGCTAAATTCGTAGGGCTTCAGGTCGAACTCGCTGCCCACCCGAAGGGCGCCGATCTGCTCACCGGCAATGCGAATCGGGGCGGACGACAGATCGAACAGGGAGCTGTCGAAATCGAAGAGCGACGGCTGGTTGGGCAGTTGCGGCGCGGGATTCAAGGCATGGTAGGCACCGCGGCGACAATCGACCGCCGCCACGGTGCGGCCGGACCAGTCGGTGATGGCGATAAAGTCATACCCCACCAGGTCGTGCAGTTCGCCGAGTTGGGCTTCGATGGTGGCGCGCACCTGATCGGCCGCCTCGCGAGTGGGGGGAGCTTCCCGCAGGAGCCCGATCGCCGCCTTCAGGCCGGCGTTTTCCGCCAGCGCCGACACAAATCGCGCGGCACGGCGTTCGGATTCAGCATGCTCACGCAGCAACGCGTCGGCCGATTTCTCCAGGGAATCGCGAAGCCCCTGCTTGACGCGCCGCTCCACCAACGCATTCAGGGCGAAAAAGCTGGAGACCAGCACCATGCAGACGGGAACGAAGGCCGCCAGAAAAGCGCGGGAGGTCAAGGAGTACGAGCGTTTCAACGGACCGGCTCCACATCCACCGGAACGCGGATCTGCACTGCGACGGAGCCCGATTCGGGAACGTCCAGCGGCACTTCGTACAGGCCGGCGATCTTGTGCCAGGCCACGGCGCGGTAGTGCCCGGCCGGGACGCCGGTAAACGAGAACGCGCCGGTAGCCGAAGGATGCCCGTACCACGGGCTGCCCGTCACTACGATCGCAGCGTACATGTTCGAGTGAATGTGGCAGTAGACCTGAACCACGCCCTCGCGCGGAAACTTCACATTCCGGCTTTGCGACTTGGCGTAGTAACCCAGGTCGAAGGATTGCGCGCGGGATAGCGAGAAGACGTTGTGAAAGATGGGGTCGGAATTAGGGAATTGGACCGTGGAGCCTACCGGAACCACCACCAGTTCCGGCTCAAACCGGCTGTCGCGCTGCTCAATGGTCAGGGTCTGCGGAATTGCTGGAGTCCCGTGGCCTCCTTCCAGGATCACTACCGTACGATCGAATTCGTTGACCGGATCGGCCGAGGAGGGCATAGCCGACGGAGCCGTACCGCGCAGGTTGTAAATCGTGGGAGAGACGGTCTTCTTGGATAGCCTTCGGGTGATGAGGATCTGGCCGGTGATATCGCCGGCGATAGCGGGCAGCGAGAGGGCCAGCATCGCGATCGAAGTAAGCCGGACAGACATCGGTGAATCCCTGGGCAAAAGCCTACCACCGGGATTCACCGCATCTCAATGTTGTCTTTAATTAATGGCCGTTTGATTTCGCGCATGTATAAACAACGATAGAAGTGTTAACTCAGGCGCTCCAGGATTCCAGCCGCGCCTTGGCCTCCGCCGACGCACATAGTGACCATTCCATAGCGCGACTGCCGGCGGTCCATTTCCCGCAAGATGGTGGCCGTGAGTTTGGCGCCGGTGCATCCCAGGGGATGGCCCAGCGCGACGGCGCCGCCATTCGGATTGACGATCTGCTGGTTCAATCCCGCCTCGCGCATCACAGCCAATGCCTGCACGGAAAATGCCTCGTTCAACTCGATGACGCCGATGTCGTCAAGCTTGAGGCCGGCCATGGCGAGCGCTCGCGGAATGGCGTACACCGGTCCGATTCCCATGATCTCCGGAGCAACTCCCGCAGTGGCGAAGCTGACAAAACGCGCCTTCGGTTTGAGGCCGAGTTCGCGCGCTTTGCTCTCCGACATGATCAGCGCAGCGGCCGCGCCGTCGCTGGTTTGTGACGAATTCCCGGCGGTCACAGTGCCTTTGACGTGGAAAACCGGCTTCAATTTGGCCAAAGCTTCCATGGACGTATCGGCGCGCGGCCCCTCGTCTTTCTGAAACATCAACTTCTCTTTCTTGCCGGGCGTGACCGAATCGACTTCCACCGGCACAATCTCCTCGTCGAAACGGCCGGCCTGCTGCGCCGCAATCGCCTTCTGGTGGCTGCTGTAGGAGAAGGCGTCGGCATCTTCGCGCGGAATGCCGTACTTCTGCTGCAAGCGCTCGGCCGTGAGGCCCATGTTCATGTAGACCTCGGGCCAGTTGTCGACGAACCAGGGATTGGGCGCGGGCCTGCGGCCGCCGGCGGGGATCATACTCATGGACTCGCTGCCGCCGGCGATCAGGATGTCGGCGCCGCCCGAGCGAATGCGGTCGGCCGCCAGCGCGATGGATTGCAGGCCGGAACTGCAGAAGCGATTGATGGTCATGCCCGTAACGGTGTCAGGCAATCCGGCGCGCAGCAGCGATTGGCGAGCCATGTTGCTGCCGGCTTCGCCTTCGGGCATAGCGCAGCCCAGGATCACGTCTTCCACGCCGTCCTTGGCTGCCGGGTATTTGTCGAGCAGGGCGCGGATGACGATGGCGGCGAGATCGTCGGGGCGGGAGTTGCGCAACGTGCCGCGCGGGGCTTTCCCAACGGCAGTGCGGAGGCAATCGATGATAACGGCTTCTGGCATGTTGGTTCCTAAGTACACCGTTTCCCAACTACGCCCTCGTATTCTGGCAACCGACTCCCTTACGGTCGCGGCTCTGATCGGAGCCGCGCGCGTCAGCAATCGGTTTCCTGATACGCTGGCGAACTTCTGAAACCACCGACTAAGCGATCGGCGGTTTTAATTCCTTAGCGGCTTTCCAGTCTTCAGCATGTGCTGCATTCGTTCCTGCGTTTTGGGCTGGCCGCAGAGGCTTAAGAAGGCCTCGCGTTCCAGATCGAGGAGGTATTGTTCGGAGACCTTTTGGCTGCCGGTGAGCCGGCCTCCGCTGAGAATGTTGGCCAGCTTTTCGCCCACGACCATATCGTACTCCGAGATGAAGCCGCCTTCGCGCGCCAGAATCATCGCCATTTTGAGCAGGGCGTACCCGGCATCACCTTCCACCTGGATATCTTCGCGCGGCGCGCCGGGCGCATAAGTGGGAGCCAGTGCCAGTGCCGCGCTCTTGGCATCGCCCACCAGCCGTTCGGGATTCATGGAGATGCCATCCGGCGCGCGCAGGATGCCCAGTTCGCGGGCGTTGGCTCCGCTGGTGGAGACTTTGGCATAGCCGATCAACTCGAAGGCCGACTTGGCGTGGCCGAGACGCAGCAGCATCTCCTTGCAACCGCCGCCGCCGGGAATGAGACCCACGCCCACTTCCACTAGTCCGATGTAAGTTTCGGCCGATGCCTGCACGCGCGCGCCATGCAGGGCGATCTCGCAGCCGCCGCCCAAAGTCATACCGAACGGCGCCACCACCACCGGCTTGGGCGCGTACTTGATCGCCATGTTCATCTGCTGGAAGCGACGCACCGCCTGGTCGAGTTCTTCCCACTCGCCATCCTGCGCCCCCAACAGCACCATCATGAGGTTGGCCCCCACGCAGAAGTTGTCGCCCTGGTTGGCGATCACCATCGCTTCGTAATTGCGGCTGGTCTCTTCGATGCCCGCGCGAATCATCTGCACCGTATCGTCCCCGATGGCGTTCATCTTGCTGTGGAACTCTACGCAGAGAGCGCCGTCGCCGAGATCGATGAGAGAAGCTCCCGGGTTCTTCTTCACCACTCCGCGGGCGCGCTTGATCTCCTTGAGAACCTGCACTCCGGGCCGGGGCTCCAGGTCGCGATATTCGCCTGCCACTAGGTCGAAGTAACGGGTGTGCGGCTCGCCATCGCGATCGGCCGCCTGGTAGAAAGACTTCGCGCCGGAAGCAAGCATGCGCTGGACACTCGCCGGTACTGTGCATCCATCGCGAGTCATGCGGTCCGCGGTTTCCTGAACGCCAAGCGCGTCCCACAACTCGAAGGGGCCGAGTTTGAACACGAAGCCGTACTTCATGGCGAGATCGATATCCACCAGGCTGTCGGAAATCTCGGGGATCATTTCGGCCGAGTAAATGAAGAGGTCGCGGAAGAGTTCCCAGAGGAAGTTGCCGGCTCGATCGGGCAGCGCCACCAGGGCACGCAGGCGCTGCGGCAAGTCTTCGATAGTGCGGACGGTCTCGAGCGAAGGAATGCGGACCTTCTGCGCTGGATGGTATTCCAGCGTCTTGCGGTCAATGGCGTGGATCTCTTTTTCGGCGCCCTTGCCTACGCGCTTGTAGAAGCCCTGGCCGCGTTTCTCGCCCAGGTAGCCGCGCTCCATCATGCGGTTCATGAGGTCGGAGACCACGAAGCGCTGGCGCGCAGGGTCGTTGGGCACCAGTTCGTAGAGATTGCGCAGGACATGCACCCAGACGTCGAGCCCGATGATATCCACCAGGCGGAAGCTGGCGCTCTTGGGCAGGCCGATCAGCGGACCGGTGAGAGCGTCCACTTCCTCGATGGTGAAATCGTGGCGTTCGGTGAGCAGGTGGATTGTGGCGCCGAAGAAGCATCCGATGCGATTGGCGATGAAGTTGGGAGTGTCTTTGCACTGCACTACGCCTTTGCCGAGGTGGAAGTCGCAGAATGCCGAAACCCACGTGAGCACGTCGTACGAAGTTTCGGGACCTTTGATCACCTCAGCGAGGTGCAGATAGCGCGGCGGATTGAAGAAGTGCGTGCCGAGAAAGTGCTGGCGGAATTCGCTGGGAGAGCCTTCGACAATGTGCGCCAGCGGAATTCCGCTGGTGTTGGTGGAGAAGATAGTGCCGGGTTTGCGCACATGCTGGACGCGCTCCAGCAGGCTGCGTTTGATCTCGAGATTCTCAGCCACGGCTTCCACAATCCAGTCGCAGGCGGAGAGGCGGTCCAGATGGTCTTCGAAGTTTCCGGGGGCGATCAGCGCCTTGGCGGCATCGGTGAAAAACGCGACCGGCTTCTGCTTGGAAGCGTTGTCGATTCCAGCGAGGGCGGCGGCACTCCGGTTCGGCTGGTTGGGGATGACGATATCGAGCAGGTCGACTGGGAATCCGGCATTGGCGAAGTGGGCGGCGATTCGCGAGCCCATGGTTCCGGCTCCGAGGACGGCAACACGGCGAAGTGGCTTCATCAAGGGATAGGGTAGCTCAAGCGGGGGCCAGAGGATCAGAGGGCTCACGATATGATAGAGGCATACGTGGACAGGGTGAGCTAATCAATGCACCGGGTCGGCTGATCGCTATGCGGAAAATACCCTCCTGGATGCCGCAGGCGCTCGGCTACGTGATATCGGCGGCCTGCCTGGTATGGCTGCTTCGCGGGTATCCCATCAAAGAAGAATTGATTCCGGCTTTGCATGAGCTGGACTGGAAGTGGCTGATCCTGGCCATGGCGCTGGACCTGGCGGTGTACGTGGTGCAGGCCTGGCGTTGGAATACCCTGCTCGAACCCGTAATCCGGCTGCGGTTCTGGCGGACCGTTCAAGCGATCTATATCGGTCTGTTCGCGAATGAAGTACTGCCGCTGCGGACCGGTGAAGTGATCCGCTGCTATCTGCTGGCGCACTGGAACGATCTGCGACTGTCGCTGAGCTTCGCTTCCGCGGCGGTAGAGCGACTGATTGACGGCGCCCTTCTGGTAGCCGCCTTCCTGGCGACAGTGGGGTTCGTCGACGGCATTCCGCCCGACATGGTGCTCTTCGTGAAAGGGCTGGCAGTGTTGCTGCTGCTGGCGGGGATTCTGCTGCTCTGGATCGTGATGCACAAGCAGGAGGCGCACGCGGTTTTGGGGGAGCGCCGGTGGGCGGCCGCGATGCGCCACGTGATCGAAGGCCTGCACCTGATGGGTAATCTGCGAACGCTCGGCATCACTACCGCCATCAGCCTTCTCTACCTGGTGCTGCAGGTCTTCTCGATGTATGCGCTGATGAAGGCCGACGTCATGGACCTGTCATTCTGGTCGGCATTCGGCGTCCTGGCGATCATCCGGCTGGGGACGGTGGTGCCGAATGCGCCCGGCAATATGGGAGTGGTGAATTTGGCTTGTGTTACGGCGCTGCATTTGTTCGACGTGGAACCGAATGTGGCGAAGACGTTTTCCATTCTCCTGTTCGGCGCATGGACGCTGCCGCCGCTGCTGGCGGGCGCGGTGGCGGTGGCTCTTACGGGGCTCCGGATCGGCGAACTGCGGGATCGCGCGAGGGCCAGCGCTCGAGGCCCTCAGTAAGTTCGCGAGCGGGTTCGCTATAATTATTGGCATGCTGACGCCTACCGAAAAAATCTGGCACAATGGCCGCTTTATTAAATGGGAAGAGGCCACCATACACGTTCTTTCGCATGTGGTGAGCTACGGTAGCTCGGTATTCGAAGGAATCCGCTGCTATGCCACGCCATCCGGTCCTGCGGTGTTTCGCCTGCGCGAGCACGTCCGCCGTCTGATGGATTCGGCCAAGATTTATCGTATGGACAACGTGGGCTATTCGGCCGAGCAGCTTGCCGAGGCGATGCTGGAACTGGTGCGCGTCAACCGCATGGATTCGGCGTATCTCCGGCCCATCGTATTCCGAGGTTACGGCGATATCGGCGTGAACCCGACCAAGAATCCCATCGACGTCTACATGGCCTGTTGGAATTGGGGCAAGTATCTGGGAGAAGAGGCCCTGGCGGAAGGCGTGGACGTGTGTGTTTCCAGTTGGACGCGCATGGCGCCGAACACGCTTCCGGCGCTGGCCAAGGCGGGCGCGAATTACATGAACTCGCAGTTGATCAAGATGGAAGCCATCTCCAACGGGTACGTGGAAGGGATTGCGCTCGATTCGAACGGCTACGTGAGCGAAGGCTCGGGCGAGAACATCTTCCTGGTGCGCGATGGAAAGATCACGACGCCGCCCCTGGGCGCGTCGGTGCTGCCGGGCATCACGCGCGACACCATCATCACGCTTGCGCGCGAATTGGAGATCCCGCTGGTGGAGACCCTGGTGCCGCGCGAAATGCTGTACATCGCGGACGAAGTTTTCTTTTCAGGCACGGCGGCGGAGATTACTCCGATCCGGTCGATTGACCACTACAAGATCGGCAGCGGCCGCCGTGGACCGGTGGCGGAGAAACTGCAGAAAGCCTTCTTCTCGCTGATCGATGGCAGTTCGCCGGATAAGCACGGCTGGCTGTCCCCGGTGCACGCCGCGGTGGCCGCGAAGTAAGCCGCGCAACAACTCGAAATGTCGGTGAGTCGCTAATCGTACCGCAGCGCGGTAAGGGGGTCCACCCGCATCGCCCTTCTGGCAGGGATGTAGGAGGCTACCAGGGCTACCAATGTCAGCACCAGCGTGACTCCCACAAAAGTGAGCGGATCGGTGGGCCGCACACCATACAGCAGCCCTGCCATCAGGCGAGTGGCGATGAGCGCGCCGACCAAGCCTATCGCGGCCCCGCCCATTGCGAGCGACAGCCCTTGCCGCAGCACCATGGCCAGAATCTCCTCTCGCTTCGCGCCGAGCGCGAGCCGAATGCCGATCTCCCTGGTTCGCTCTCCCACCATATAGGAGATGGTTCCATAGATCCCAAGCCCCGCGAGGAGTAGGGCAGCGAAGGCGAACAGCGCCACCATCTCCAGCGAGAAACGTCTTCCTGAAAGGGAAGCGGTGAGCAAGTCGTCGAGCGTCCTGGCCTGGAAAACCGGCAGTTCCGGATTGATGGACTGTACCTGTTCCCGCACCTGGGTGGGGAGGGCGCCGGCATTCAATTGTCCGCGCAGAAATACGGTCAGATCCCTGGCCTTGGTTTGGCACAGGCTCACATAGATCTGCGGAATGTTCGCTTGCGCCAAGGATTCAGTTCGAGCGTCGGCAATCACGCCTACTATGGTGGTCCAGGAAGGTCTCCTCGGGTTCAGATTGACCCGCTTGCCGATGGCGTCGCCGTCCGGCCACCACGTCCGCGCCATCGCTTCATTCACCACTGCCACCTGAGGCGCCGTTTCGTTATCGCGCTCACTCAACAGGCGGCCGCGTAGCAGCGGGATTCCCAGCAAATGAAAATAGCCCGGCGTCACATCCGACCGTTCCACCAAGGGAGGCTGGCTGCCGCGAACGTCGCGTCCTTCGAGGATCAGGGGGAATAGATTTCGATCGTGATTCAGCGGAATGGAGGCGCTGTTTCCCAGCGCGGCTTCTTCCACTCCTGGGAGCGATGCCGTACGGCGCAGCAGTTCGCGCAGAAATGGCGCTTCCTGTGCCTGAGTTCCGTAGATATCTGCGCTCGGATCGTTTGGAATGGGCAGCCAGGTCTGGACGGCCATCGTGTGGCGAGGGTTGAAACCCAGCGGCGCCTGGAACAAATCCCAGAAACTGCGCAGCAGAAGGCCCGCGGCGATCATCAGCACTAATGAGAGTGCGAACTCCGTGAACACCAGCAGCCGCCGCGTTTTGGCCTGTTCGCCATCGCCCGTGGCGCCGCGCCCTTCCCGCCTGAGCATCCGCGTCAGATCGAGCCGGCCGGTCTCGGCGGCGGGCGCGAGTCCGAAGATTACCGCGGCAAGGATCGAGGCGATGAGAGCAAACAACAGGACGTCCCAACTGATCGCGATGTCTTGCAGGCGGGGCAGACTCTCCGGCACCAGGCGCAGCAGAAATCCCCTGGCGTTAAACAAAACCAGCACCCCGGCCGCTCCGCCGAGAAGAGACAGGAGCAGGCTCTCGGTCAGCAACTGCCGCACCAGTCGACCGCGTGGGGCCCCCAGCGCCTGGCGGAGGGCAATTTCGCGTCTTCGTGCGCTAGCGCGCGCAAGCAGCAGATTCGCCACATTCACGCAGCCGATCAGCAGGACCAGGGCCACCGCGGCCAGCAAAAGCACCAGTGACTGGCGGACGTTGCCGACCACGCTCTCTTTTAGCGGCACCAGTCGCACCCTCCATCCGCTTTGCGCCGGATAGTCGTCGGGATACTGCTTTTGCAGCGATGCGATGAGGGCGTCCAGATGGCTCTGCGCCGCCTCGATGGTCAATCCAGGTTTCAGGCGTGCGATGAAGTCCTGCAGGTAGCGCGCGTTGCGCACCGGGTTGGGCGCAGGCGCGGCGGCGAAACCGGCTGCCGCCCACAACTCGGTATTTCGCTGCTCCATGGTCCGCCCCGGATCGTGAAAGCCCGGCGGCATCACGCCGATGATGCGGTACACGTCGTTATCCAGGCGCAGGCTTTTGTCCAGAATCTGCGGGTCGGCTCCGAAGGCGCGCTTCCACAGGCCGTCGCTGATCACTACTTCCAGAGTGAAGCCGGGCGTCGGATCGTCTGGATTGAACCAGTGGCCGAGTTGCGGCTTGACGCCGAGCAGCGCCAGGTAATTGGGCGACACCGATTCGAAGAGGATGCGAGCGGGTTGCGACGAGCCGGTGAGGTTCACGGAGCCGCCGCCCACGGGCGAAACATATTGGAAGATGCCGGAGTGCGCCAGGTCCATCCATTCCGGTTGCGACATGCCTACGTCGCGAGCGCCTACGCCCGGAAGATCATCCTCAATCCGTACCAACTGCTGCGGTTGCGGATAAGACAAAGGGTGCAGCAGGGTAGCATTGACGACGCCGAAAATCGCCGTCGTAGCACCAATCCCCAATGCCATCGTCAGGATGGCGACTGAGGCAAAGCCCGGCGACTTCGCCAACATACGGAACGCATAGCGCACATCCTGTAGCCAGTCTTCGATGAAGGGAAACCCTTGTTCCGCGCGATAATCTTCCCGGACCAATGTCGTCGCGCCAAACTTCAGCACAGCCTGGCGGCGCGCCTCGGCCGCCGGCATTCCAGCGCGAAGGTTCTCCGCAGTCTGCAGCGTGAGATGCTGCTCCATCTCTTCCCGCAACCGTTGGTCGCTTCGCCGCCTCGCGCCCAAGATCGTCAGACGCGCGAGGAAACGCCGCAGGAATCTCATGACAGGTCCTCCGCGTTGACGTGCAAGAAGCGCCGGACGTCCGATCTCTGCTTCATCGCGTTGTCCTTTTGGTTTCCCACAGGAATCTTGCCACAGTTTCTTTGGGAAAGCAACAGGAGAGCAAAGACCGATTAGTCCTCGCCGGTAAGTCAGCGGTGCGCTACAGTATTTTCCCGTCGCGCATTTGGACCAGGTGGTCTCCGTAGGCGGCGGCTTCGGGATTGTGGGTGATCATGAGGATGGTCTGACCCAGGCGGCGGTTCAGGTCGCGCAGAATCTCGAGGACGGCTTTGGAGTTCTCAGTGTCCAGATTGCCCGTAGGCTCGTCTGCCAGGAGAATCGCGGGATGATTGACGATAGCACGGGCGATGGCGACCCGCTGCTGCTCTCCTCCCGATAACGCGTTGGGTTTGTGGTCCAGGCGTTGATCGATTCCCAGCAGGCGCAGGATCTCGGTGAACTCGGGCGCGGGCTTCGGCTCCATGCCGGCGATATGTCGGGCGACGGCGATGTTGTCGCGCGCCGTCAGGTTCGGCAGCAGGTTAAATTTCTGAAATACAAACCCCACAGTGCGCTTCCGCAGATTGGTGCGGCCCCCATCGGATAAGACGGAGAGATCCTTGCCAGCCACGGTCACCTTTCCGGACGTGGGTGGCGTCAGCCCGCCGATGATGTGAAACAGCGTCGATTTGCCGGAGCCGGAAGGCCCCACAATGGAGATGAACTCGCCAGCCGTGACCTTCAGGTCCACACCGCGAAGCGCCGGCACATCCACCTGGCCGACGCGATAGATCTTCCGCAGATCCTGAGTTTCGATGATGTGGCCGCTACTCATAGGACAAGGCCTCTATCGGATCGTGGGACGCCGCATTCAGGCCGGGATAAAGCGCGCCGAGCAAGGCGCCGAGGAGCGTGATGACGCCCGCATAAAGCCACCACTCGGGCACGATCGCGATAGGGAAGGAGGCAGGGCGTAAAACGCGCAGCAACCAGTACGCCCCATAGCTCATGACGATGCCTAGCACCGTGCCGCCGAAGCCCATGATCATAGATTCCACTAGGATGATTCGAAGGATAAAGCTCTTGGAAGCGCCGAGCGATTTCAGGATCCCGATTTCGCGTGTGCGCTGCAGGACCGACATGTACATGGACAGGCAGACTACCGCGAATCCAATGACCACACCGATTCCCATCACGATGGCGATAAATTCGCTGAGAGCGGGCACGTTGTTGACGTTATAGAGAGAAGTGAACTCCTTCATCGAGTAGATCTGGTCGTTCTGCATCTTCTCCTTCAGGTCGTGCACTACCTGATCGGTGTAGGCGGGGTCATCGAGCTTGACGTAGATCTGGCTCAACTTGTGGGGGCTCTCCATCACGTCCTGTAACACTTGGATGGGAAAGGCGATGCGGGTAAGTTGGCCGTTTTCGATGATCCCGGCAACCCGCCAGGGTCGATTGAAGAGGGTGACCTTCGAGCCGAGGTGAAGGTGGTTCTCTGTGGCGTAATATTGATCGACCAGCACGTCGTCCGGCTGTCGGAATGGGCCGCCCTCCACAAAGTGAAAACCGCCGCTCATCTGGTTGAAGGTCGCGAGGTCTACTCCGGTGGCGCCCAGCGTCACGTTCTTTACCTGCTGATTGATAATCCCCATCACCACCTTCACGTGAGGCTGCGTCTGGAGCCAACCGACGTAGTTGTCAGAGAGGGGCGCGCCGCTGAGGGTGAGAAAAGAGGTGCCTCGCGGGCGGATCACCAGGTCGGCGCCTATGCCGCCGGCCCGCTCCTTGCTTCCCTGCAGGAAACCGTGGCTGAGGCCAACCAGCGTGAGTTGCAGGGTGACGGGCACGCCGATGAGCAGGATACTGAGCAGGCTGCGCATGGGCCGGTGTTTGAGATTTTCCAGGACCAGTTTACCGGTCACTTCTTCTTTCCTTGCGGTGTAGGAGCGGAAGGCGTGGGCTGGCCGGCCGTTTTGAGCGTCGATCCTTCAGGTTGGGGTAGCACAAATTTATCATCCGACACGCCTTTGTTGATGTCCATCTTGACCACATCGATCACCACGCCGTACTCGTCGCGCGGGCGGTTGATTTCGACGTGCTTGGGGAAGGGCACGTTGTCGTAGCCGTGCCACTGACTGTAGCGGGCGTCGGTGAGGATGTTGCCCTGTGCGTCGAAGATGATCTCGCGGGAAATCTCCAAGTCGAGGCGGCTGAACCAGACGGTACGGTCGATGTGGAGTTTGCCCTCCTGGTCGTGAACCTCGTGCAGGATGTAGAAGGCATTGTCCTCGTCGGTGAAATTCTCCAGGAAGACCTTTTCGGCATTGGGGTCGATCGGACGGACCAGAAGGGCATCGATGAAGTGCTGCGGACGGAGGTTTTCGAGCTTATTAGCGGCGGGCGTTTCGATCTGGTTGCGGCCTACAATGAACAGATTGCGGGAGGGGATGTAGAGCTTAAACTGGTCGCCGTTCGACACCATGTCGAAGGCGCGGCTGCGGACCACCGGATAGAGGCCGACGATGTGGATGCTCGAGGGTTTGTGGAAATAAATGTAGGCGCGAACGTCTTTGTATTCGGTGATTTGGCTTTTTTCGGCGCTGCCCAGTGCCGGAGTCATGTCGACGGTGGCGCTAAAGTCCTGAATGGCGTTGTAGTGGCGCGCGACGGACTCGATCAGCGAAGTCTGATCGGCGATCAGAAGTTTCTGGCTGGGGTTGCCCTTACGGGTAATCGAACGGCGGCGCACCAGGCAGGAGGAAAGCCCGGTAGATAGCAGGCAGATCAAGAAGATAGCGGCGATTGTGCGCCTCAGGGACATCGTTTCATTGTAGGCAGCGGGGGAAGGACGCCGCAATCAAAAGAGTTCGGTCGGGGTGTGGTATAGGGGTGTCACGATGACCGTGCTGGTGGTGTCGCGCCGGCTGAGGGTGATCGGTTTGAGCCTGCTGCATGGAATCGGGCGCAAGGCCTGTGTTAAAGTAGAAAACGTACCCGCCTCCTGTAAACAGGGCGCGAGTCCGTCCTTCGCTTCAAGATGGGCCTGTGGCGCAGTTGGGAGCGCGCTTCCATGGCATGGAAGAGGTCGTGAGTTCGAATCTCACCAGGTCCACCAAATTCCTCAAAGACTTACCGGCGACGAAGCACCGAAAGTGTGGCTGCTGGAGTCCAACTGGAGTCCAAATTTGGACGCCAGCCACAGGGACCGCGGGCATCAGCTGGGCCATTCGACCTGGTTTTTAGCTTCTCAGCTATTTCAGACGCCCTACTTACGGGCATGGCTAAAAGCCAATACGGCTCTCACAATACTCACAATACTCACAATCCCCGCTGCCGCGCGGATTGAGACTTGCCGGCCTCTGCCAGATTTGAATTCGCGAGTCAAGATTCTTGAGAATCGCAGAGTATTCCGTCAAGTCCGACGTGTACTTTCGGCGTCGCAGGGCGGGGTATTTGAGTACGCATGCGCGCGAAAGCATGTGGCATGTCACCTCTCGCAATGTGAAGATCGTCGAAAACCAGGTATGACGGGCATCCGCCCGCTTGCGATATAATCCTTCCCTAAGAGGCCGTCCTTATGCCTGCAAAATTTCCCGTTACTCCAACGGGCACCAAGTCGGGACCGACTCCGGGGCAAGCAAGTGTTGGGATTGCGAACCAGAACCGAAAAAATGCGGGGACTACTCGGCCAGCTCCGCCTGTATATCGCCCGGTGGCCTCAAATCCCCTTCGGCAGCCCCTCGCGGCGCAACGGCTCACCCGCAACCCCTCCGGCCCAGCCGTCCCGCCGCCGGTCTATCGACCCAATCCTGCCGCCCCAATTTCGCGATTCCCGACGAGCGGCAACCTTCCGAGCCGTCCATCTCTCTCACAGGCTCCGGCGGGCACTCCCTTCTTGCGGCCGGCCTTCCGTGTGGCGCAGGGCAAAGCGCCATCATCGTTGCCTGCAGGCATCCGCACCTACCGGGCCCCTTTTCCAGGCGTTCTGCCGCGCGTCGTGCAACGGTCCGCCACCAGTGCCGCGGAGGCAGGCTGGAACAAGCAGAAGAGCAAGCTCGCACGATCAGCCACGGCGACGATCCAGTATGGACACAATTTTGCTTTGCCGAGAGACACCAAAGATCAACTCGAAAGCCTTTGCGCCGAAATCGGCTTTTCTCCGCCGCAAGGGGATTACGGCTACGAAAAGAAAGTCCTCAGCGACGCGGAACTGAAGCATGCGACCGCCATCTCGGAAGCCGTGGGTGAAATCGAGAAAATCATCCTAGGTATCTTCTCCTCGGGAGACGACCAATCGTGGAATGCTCTGTCTAGTTCGGGATTCCTTAGCCGGTTTGTCCGCATTTCGCCAGAAACTTGCAACCAGACCACGAGTAAAGAGCTCCTGGAGTGCTTGGCCACGATTCGGACGCGATAGCCGACCTGCAAATCCCTCCCTGATCCTCAGTCTATCGCGTAGCTGAACCTTTTGGGCGTCGGAGAAGCGTTCATCAAAGGCAAACCGAAGTAGTCGATTCGAACAGATTAGCCGCGAGGGTGCGGCAGGCAGTCCACGACTTTCCTTGCTCTGCTAAACGACCCGAGTCCAACTTGAGTCTGCCTTCTCACAATCCTCACAATACTCACAATGCCGAGCCGGCGAGGTGACTCAGGAACGCTGATCGCGACTGTTGACGACTGAAATCAGGAACTGCTATCCAAGGGCAATGATTATGTCTCCACAGTCCCTGGAAACCCTTGCGTGGAATATAGATCGCTTCGTTTTCTACGCCCGGAATCCGCGCAAGAACGATGCTGCGGTGGATCGCATGTGCAGCAGCATCCGCGAGTTCGGCTTCAAGATTCCAGTGCTAGCGCGGAGCAACGGCGACGTGGTAGACGGGCATCTGCGGCTGAAGGCGGCGCGCAAGCTGGGCTCTTGGCCAGGTGGCGACACCACCCAGATTCCGGTGCTCCTTTGTGACGAGTGGACTCCGGAGCAGGTAAAGGCTTTCCGCCTGATGGTGAACCGCTCTGTGGCCTGGGCTCAATGGGACGAAGAGCTCCTGTCGCTGGAACTCCAGGAACTGAACGCCGCGGATTTCGATCTCAGCCTGACTGGCTTCGATCCAAAGGAACTGGACGATCTGCTGGCGCTCCCGGACGAGGAGAAAGCAAACGAGGCCCCGCCGCTTCCCGAGAATCCAGTGTCGCGCTCTGGGGATCTTTGGATCTGCGGCAAGCACCGCGTGCTGTGCGGGGATTGCACGAGCGCGGACGCAGTGGCACGGCTACTCGGAGAGCACAAGCCGATCCTGATGGTGACCGATCCGCCGTACGGCATCGAGCTCGATAGCGAATGGCGCGACCGCGCCGGCCTCAACGGCTGCGGGCCTGCGGAGGCCAGCTACATGAAAAAGCGAACTGCGGGCCATACCGAAACGACGATTTCAGGCGACACGCGGGCCGACTGGTCAGATGCGTTCGACCTTTGTGCCAAGCCTTCAAATCGCCTATGTATGGCATGCATCGAAGTTCACACGCGAGGTCTTAGATGGGTTGCTCCGCATCGGTTTCGACCATCACCAGCAAATCATTTGGGATAAGGGCCGAACGGTCCTGACCAGAACGCTTTACTGGTTTCAGCATGAGCCATGTTGGTTCGTGCGGAAGAAGAACGCGCCCTGGTTTGGCAAGGCTGGCGAAAACTCCACGATCTGGGCATCGCCGAGTCCGAAATTCATCATGGGCGGAAGCGATGAACAGAAATACGATCACCCGACGCAGAAGCCCGTGGAACTGATGCGACGCCCTATCCTGAATCACCTGAAGCGCGGCGAGTTGGTTTATGAGCCGTTCCTGGGCAGCGGCACCACGCTGGCCGCCGCCGAACTCACTGAGCGCGTCTGCTGCGGGATGGAACTTGATCCAAAATATGTCGATGTCATCGTGCAGCGCTGGCAAACATTGTCCGGCAAGAAGGCTACGCTCGAGGCGGATGGGCGGAGCTTCGAAGAGATCTCTGCCGAGCGCCACCAGGCGGCCGCATGAATCGCCCGTTGCCGCCAGGAAATCGTGGAGGCGGAAACGCAGCTTCGCTCCGGACATCACGAAGTCGAGGGGTTGTGCAGGGCTCTAGCCGACTGGTCCTGCGAACTCCGGCTGATCGAATTGGAACTGGGGTTGCGTACCTGCCCTTCGCGGACGCCCGAGGAATAGCTACCGTTGCGCCACAGTTCGCCCACGTTCGCACGGATGGGGACGGCTGGCGGTATTGGCCCACCGCCGGAACCGTGGCGCAGAGACGCAAAAAGCCCGCCGCGGCCGGAGCCGGGCGGGCAGAGAAGGACTTTACTATTCTACTTGCTGATCCGGTACGTGCGCTCGCCACCTTCGGGCTTGAAGGACTCGACGGTGTAGCCAGCCTTTTTCATCGCGCCCGCCATAAATCCGCGTACGGTGTGTTTCTGCCATTGCATTGTGCTCATGATCTCGGCGAGCGTCGCCCCGCCCTCGCGCTTCAGCATCGCTACGACCTGGGCCGTTTTGCTGCCCTCGCGCGGTGCGCCGTCTGTCTTCGCGGCTTTGGCTTTTGGGGTCGCTTTGGGGGCCTTCTTTGTCCGGGTGGCCTTCTTACCCGACTCGGCAGCCGCGGGCGCAACGTCCTCGCCCTGTGCGCCAGTGGTGGCAACGGATTCGGCGGACGCGACCGTCGCAGGCGTCTCGGGGTTCGCTTGCGCTGCGGGTTCGGTTACTTCCGCCGGCAGGGTGGTGTCAATCTCGGCGGTCTCTGCGGCTGGGCCGGGTTCGGACTCGATGTTCGCTTCTGCGGCGACTTCGGGTACGGGCGTGACTTCCGGCGTGGCAGCGACCGGCTCTTCCGCTTCCTGGGCGGGCGCAGCGGCGGATTCTCCAAGGCTCTGGATGGCGGTCCAGATGCGCTGCGTCGCCGCTTTCCGATTAGCAAACTTCGCGATCGGCGTGACTCCGGGGATGCTGTTAAAGATGGCGACCAGTCGCTTGTTGTCGGTGCCGATCAGTTCGGCAAGCTGCTCTTCGCTCGCGAAAGCGGGCGCACCCGTCTCCTTGGCAGCTTTCTTGGAAGTGTGAACGGTGATGTTGTTGTCGGCGTCGATGGTGAACGTTTTCATGATCTTTCTCCTTTGTGCTCCGCTCTGCGGCGCGATCACATTCATCACTCTCAAGTGCTTGAAAGGCAAGGCGATTACGTAATAAATCCACGATGGCGAACACGTGGCGATGATGAGCGGGCGGCGGCGTGACAGATCCACCTCAGATCCACCCCAGATGCACCCTTAAATGAAAGGGCATGGGAGCAAATTTGGAAGGAAAAAGGAGGCTGCGATTGCGGCATTGCTCACCGAGAAGAACCACGCAGAAGCCGCCCGCGTCGCCGGCATTGATCTCGGCACGCTCAAACGCTGGATGCGTCTGCCTGAGTTTATCGAGGAGTGGCGGCGGTCGCGTTGGGAAGTCGCGGACCAAGCCTATGCCCGCATCCAGCAGAATACTCCGGCTGCAGCGGCGGTTCTCTTGAAATTGATGGCCGATCCCGCTACCCCGGCGTCGAGCCGGATACGTGCTGCGTTGGGCAGTTTTGCTCTTGCGAAAGAAGCCTTGGATCTGGACATCGAGGCGCGCGTGGCGGCATTAGAAGCAGCGAAGAACAACCAGAAGTGAGCTAAGGGCTCACGCAACAATAGATTCACATTGGGGCAATCGTATAGTTCCAGGCTGGCAGGGTCGAATGTCGTTTGATGCAAAGGCGGCGGACGTGCTCTGGATCGGGTGAGGTGCCGGTTGGGTACTGCCTTCGGTCGAGGTGGGCCGAGACTGCGAGCCCGGTTCGGGTGCATGTGTTGCGGATGAAGTTCAGGACTTTGGGGTAACTGTCGAGAGGTTCGGCGGCCCAGTTTTTGGAGATTTCGGAGAACAGGCGGTGCTCGATGGGATTCCATTTGGAAGCGCCCGTGGGGTAGTGAGCAACCGTTACTGTGAGCCCAAAGCTGTTGCAGAGTTGACTTTGCAGTTCGGTTTTCCAGGCGCCGGTACGGCAACTATTGCTGCCGCCGGTATCGGCCAGGATGAGCAACTGCCGGCCGCGGCGGTAGCGGTCCGCGCCGTCGCGCTTCCACCAGCCGGCGATGGAGTGGGCGGCAAAGGCTGCCGTGTCGTGCGAGACACCTACGAAGACCGAGCCTCGGTTGGCGAGCAGGTCATAGATCCCATAAGGGATCGCGACTCCGATGGCATCGGAGCGGAAATCGTGATCATTGACGCGCACCGGTGTGCGATCCCACTTGACGCCATGGTTCTTGAAGTTGCCAACCAGTTCTCGTTTTTTGGTATCGACACTGATAATGGGAAGTCCCTGACGCTCAAAGCGAGTACGCAACGACGAGATGTATCGGAACTGTTGGTCGCGGTCCGGGCTAGAGTCAGTGGCAATGGCTTTGCGGTCCACGCGCAGGGAAAAATCCATATCGTGAAGCAGCCGCGCCACGGTATTGGCAGAGATCTCGATATCGAGTTGGCGCAGCAGTTCGGCGATTCCGGCGGGCGTCTTGTGGGTCCATCGAATGCCGGTGATGGGATCGCCGGCGGTGTCGTGTTCCAGTAGGATTTCGATGGCTTCGATTACTTCGGGCGTTTTTTTTCCACCGGCTTGCGCCCGGCGCCGTGCTGTCGGATCCGGCCGACCGCCACATCCTGATCCAGCAATTGGTGGCGGCCGCGGGCGATGGTGTGCGGATCGAGGCCAAGAAATTCGGCCAGCACGCTGTCGCCGCCGTGGCCGAGTTTCATGGATTCCAGGCCGGCGTACAAGCGGCGCTGCTGCTCGTCCAGAAGACTGTAGAACAAGATGATGGCGGCTTTCATCTCATCGGGAGAGACTTCCAAACGGTTGGCATCAATCACCGTGGGAACGGACTGGTTGCTCCGACGTGTCAGAGATTGTCGCTGGTGAACGGCTGGATCAGTGGAAGCATAAAGGAACAGGTCGGAGACCAACTCCCGGGCGATCCTCTTCTGCTGGACAAGGTGGCGTAAGGCATCTTGCACTCCCACATGCAGGACCGCCGACAGTTCTTCCGCAAAATATCCGGCCGCCGAGCTACGGATCAACGCCTCGGCGGTGGCCAGCAGGGTGCCGTGGCGAGAGAACCAGGCCGGCGCGCAGGACCACAGGCCATCGGCGCCGAAACGGGCGATCTCGCGAAGAGTGTAGAAACGGCCGCCATGAGAATAGCTGGTCACGTAATCGAGTTCTTTGAGCTTTCGGAAGACAGTGAGGTCTACGTCGGTGCCGAGGGCACGTTTCAGATCGGGCAGGGTTGCGATTTTGTCGTGGAGCAGCAGCTTCCGCAACGAATCTGGCGAGAAGGCGAGAGGTCTCATAATGTTATAGTTGCGACCGCACAAGCATCACAATCGAGACTATAACATAACCGCCGAGCGATCGGAACAGGGATCGGCTCCGCTGCAATGCCCATTAAAACTGGCGAAGCCTACTACTGCGAGTGGAATGAAGCGACATTGGCAGCCGTAGATAATGTAGCTATCGCGACTATTGGTGAGCGTTTATTGTTGCGTGGACCCTAAGGGATGAAGAGCGCGGTATGAAAGCAATGATCAGGCGCATTTGCAGGCTTGAGGAGAGAGTGGCCAGTTCGAATTTCAACGGGCCGAACTGGGTGGATGTCCTCATCGAACGTCGGCGCCGGGCGTAGAGAAGCCAGCGGGTTGCCGCCGGAAGAGCTGCCAGTAGAGCCGCTCCTCGATGAACGTGGCCGACCTCGAACCTGGGCAGATGTGTTGGCTTCCTGCCAAGCTCGTCGCTGCGCGGAATCGAAGCGCGCGCAAGAGGCGGCACGCGTGGCGGAGTTGGAGCAGGCTGCTGAGTCAACGAAAGCGGGCGGGAAATAGGGTGCTGACTCGGGCAAGAACGCGCCGCACGCTTTTATCGCGTCTGGAGCGTCTGGAGGCACGCTCCGAAGCGTTGCAACCGATCAGAATACGGTACGGACACCTCCGGCAGTTGCCGGCGGATTACAAAGGCGAGCGCCACGTCGTGGTCACGAAACAGCTACCCAGCCAGCACGGCCAGGAGTGGGTGGAGTTTGAAGAGGTACCTGGGCCTGTGCCCGTCCATGAGTGCCCCACACCTGACACCCACACCGTCGACGTTCATTTCGTAGGGACGCGAGATCCAAATAGGTTTATTCGATTGGGCCAGACCAAGGCTGCTGCTTGATGGCGCGTGTGGCGGCAATAGAAGCAGCGAATAACCAGAACCCAGGATCACGATGACAAGAAACTTGCATCGAAGAATGGAACTTGAAGCCAAGTTAACGCCGCAGGTCCCAGTAGGGCACAGGAAGCGCTGTTGATTGAGCCCGCATGCGGAATCTGCAGCGTAGGATCGGGCAACTCGAACATCGCATGGCTGCCGACAAGCAGGATCGGTTGCTGTTCACGCTTGTCAGGACAGAGGTCGAATTCGCCCTGGACACTGACAGATGTGTCGAGATTCTCCGTGACGGCGGATTTATACCGGCCGGGCGTGGTTTGGCGATCCTAGACTTCTTGAGTGTCCCAGCTGGCCTGAACGCAAAGGAGCTGGAACGGCATCTCCGCGACCACGGCGAGGAAATCTGCAACCTAGGGGCAGTAGCAAAGTGAGGGCCATGTCCAGGCGGATAACGCGACTTGAGTCGGCGCTCTCGCCGCAAAGTGACCCTGCCGCTTCGGGCACTCTCACATAAAGGACGTGTCGAGATTCTCCGTGACGGCGGATTTATACCGGCCGGGCGTGGTTTGGCGATCCTAGACTTCTTGAGTGTCCCAGCTGGCCTGAACGCAAAGGAGCTGGAACGGCATCTCCGCGACCACGGCGAGGAAATCTGCAACCTAGGCGAGACGAGTTGTGCCACTTTGGCGGTAAGCTATCTCGGGCTGCCGGAATTATCGGCGTTTCCCATCAACATCAGTTCGACAGGCTCTTGGAATCCACGAAATGGCAAGAGCTTGATGATCTCCTGCTAGCTCCATCCGGGTCTCCTGCATTGGTCACTGGACGAGAGCAAAACGTCAGGGAAACTCGTAAGCAGTCACGACGTGGGAAGACCGATTCGACCGTTCAACGAATTAAGCAGAAAGTTCGCGAACTCAGAAAAGAAGAACTTGACTACTGTTCGATATGCGACAGGCTTGCGACCACAGATCGTCCCCCACGCGCTAAGTGGAGGGATCTCTCGTGGCCAGTGGCTTATAAACGTCACACATCGGCGGTAACGAAGTGGCTCTCGGAAGCCTGTACTAACGTGCCCTCACAAACGCGGCGCGGCTGATTTACCCTCATTTACGATTTAGACACTTCTTGCGCTCCGCAAACCAAACATTTCAGAAGCTTTACGTTTTACCATTGAACCTTTCCTTTGCCTATCAGCCATAGACCCATGTAAAAACGATCCATGGCTGAGAAACTCCTTAGAACCGATGAGGTCGCCGTCATCCTCGACGTACCTAACGATCGAGTCGCAACCATGGCCAGAGAAGGGCTGCTTCCCGCAATTCGTTGCGGTCGATCTTGGCGGTTTTCGCCTTCGCGCCTTAGGGAATGGATGGAGACTGGCGGCGCGGGCGGTTGGAAACGAGATCCCCGATCAACCGCTCGACCTGAATCAAGGCAGGTGGAGCAAGCATGAACGACGAAAGGCTCACTGACGAACTGGCTTGCCGCGTTCTGGGTTGGCGGGCAGCACCTGGTCGCTTCATCAAATCCGGTCGAAGTTGGACACCGCGACATCGATTCGCGCCGCTCACGCGGCTCGACGACGCCTTTCAACTGCTGGATCGCATTGCAACCGCCTACACGCTGAGCACGGTTAAGAATGATCGTTTCACCGCTGAGGTCCAGGTTGGCGCGCACGCTGGCAAGGCCTCAGGCGAACCTAAGGCGCGAACCGTCACGATCGCGTTGGCGCGCGCGCTCGGGTTGGAGGTCGATTCGTGAAGTCGGCGCAACCGGATCGACCTGAGGTGCTGCGAGCCCTGGGCCTCCTCGCGGAACATGGTCAGGTGGTCGAATTACGCCTGCTTGAGGTTCAAGGCCCAGGGCAGCGGATCTCAACAACGATGAGCGGCTATTTTGACGACTTCAAACTCCTGGCCGACAGCGCGAGTAGGTATGGGAGCGTGGCAAGGGGGGCTTACGTCACGCTCAACGCTGTCAATCCGGTGCTCCTTGCTCGCGCCTCCAATCGACTCCGGACTGTGGGCAAAAAGGACCCTTTGACCAGCGATTCAGACATTCTCAGCCGTCGATGGCTGCCGATTGACCTTGATCCTGTGCGTCCGAGTGGGATTTCATCAACAGACCAAGAGCATACGCTTGCCATCGAACGGGCGGTTCAAATACGCCAAGCGCTTTGCCGTGAAGGCTGGCCCGACCCCATTGTCGGCGACTCCGGAAACGGCGCCCATCTTCTCTACCGTGTAGAACTGCCTTGCAGCGATAACGAACTGGTGAAGCGATGTCTCCAAGCGCTGGCTGGGCGGTTCGATGACGATCGAGTGAAAATCGATCAAAAGGTTTTCAACCCCTCACGGATCTGGAAGCTTTACGGAACCGTCAGCCGCAAGGGTGATAACGTCGCCGATCGTCCCCACCGGCTGGCCCGGATTCTGGAGGCGCAGTGACGCCGGTTTCAGTCGAGTTGCTGCAAGGCTTGGCGCAGGGCACGGAACATAGTGCGAGTTCCCCGGCGAAGAGCAGACCGGCAGGCTTTGATCTTGAGACCTGGATCGAAGCCTGCGGTCTCGAGGTGGAAGGCCCCCAGCCATGGCAAGGTGGCAATCGATGGGTTTTCACGACTTGCCCTTGGGATAGCAGCCACAATAACAAGTCCGCCTACATTGTCCTACTTCCTAATGGAGCAATCGCGGCAGGTTGCCACCACAACGGGTGCAAAGGGAAGGATTGGCATGCTCTGCGTGACCAAATTGAGCCCGGATGGCGCTCTGATCGGCAGGGAGCGCCCGCAGCGGCACCGCCTGCCGGCCATTTCGAATGGGAATTACCTCTCCCTTTTCACCAGATTGATCTGCCTGCATTTCCCATCGACGCACTCCCGGGTTGGTTGCGTTCGTTCGCGGAGGCGTTAGCAACGACGACCCAGACTCCGGTTGATCTCGCCGGATTGCTATCTCTCTCCGTCATCGCGGCATGCTGTGCGAAGAAAGTGGCCGTGTTCATCAAGGAAGGCTATGTAGAACCTCTGAACCTGTTTACGGCGGTCGCGCTCGCATCGGGTAGTCGCAAAAGCGCAGTGTTCGCCGCGGTGACGAAGCCGCTGGCGGATCACGAACGTTCCGAGGCTCAACGCACTTCTGCTGAGATCGCTAGGCAACGTGCCGAGCATCAGATCAAGGAGTCTGTCTTGAAGAGGCTCAAGGATCAGGCCGCCGCGGCCAAAGGAAAGGACCGGGACCAGCTTACACAAGAGGCAGCGGCGCTAGCAGCAGAAGTAGAGAACGAAATTGTAGCCTCTCCCGCGCGGTACATCGCGGATGATTGCACACCTGAACGACTCGCGACACTGCTGCACGATCAACATGGCCGTATCGCAGTCATGAGCCCGGAGGGTGATGTCTTCGACCTGATGGCAGGCCGCTACTCCGCCAAAGGGATGGGGAATTTCGGAGTGTTTCTCAAGGGACATGCAGGCGACACGCTCCGCATTGATCGTTCCACGCGCTCGGAATTCGTGATGGCACCAGCCGTCACCGTCGCCCTAGCGGTACAGCCAGACGTGATTCGTGGGCTGGCCGAAAATCCCGGTTTCCGCGGGCGGGGTCTTCTGGCCCGGTTTTTGTACGCGCTTCCCATTAGCTTATTAGGCCACCGAAACTTGGATGCCCCACCAGTACCGGATGCCATTCGGGCGGCGTACCACGCCAATGTCACCGCTTTACTCAATCTCCCTTTTGGCGCAGATGAAAATGGAGTACCTTGCCCTTACTTGTTGCGCTCCACGCCTGACGCGCGGGCGAGGCTCCGGGACTTCGAAGCGTGCTTGGAGCCACAGCTCTCCGAATTCGGGCATCTGGGCGGAATGACGGATTGGGCGGGGAAACTCGTCGGCGCGGTGGTTAGAATCGCCGGCCTTTTCCACATGGTCACTCAGGCGCATACCAGCGCGCCGTGGAAGACCCCGATCATCGCCGTTACTGTTGAGCGCGCAATTCGCATCGGAAAATACCTGATCCCTCATGCGAGGGCTGCCTTTGCCGAAATGGGAGCAGATGCGAGCGTCGAGCAGGCTAAGACGATCCTGCGATGGATCGAACATCAAAACGCCTCCCAATTTACAAAGCGCGATGTTCATCAGGCTCTTCGAGGGAAATTCAAACGCGTTGAGGAGGTCGACGCACCGTTGGAACTGCTGCGCGCCCATGGGTACATTGCACGGCGCGAGGGGGCTACCGACGGGCCCGGCCGCAAACCCAGCCCCAAGTTTGAAGTCAATCCATTGTGGCTTTTTCGGGACGGTCGCCAGAGTCCGAATCGCAATTCTGAGTATTGTGAGGATTCTGAGAAGGCAGCTCAGGATGTCCCTGAAGCCGCAGAATCCCAGGAACCATCTGAAAAGACGGAACTTGAATGATTCTAGGGCCACAAGGTAACCTCCAGTCTCTAACTGGAGGCTTGCGACTGAAAGTGCGGATTCAGCACCCGGGTGTTCACGAGCGAACCGATCGCGGAGGTTCGTATTGGTATTTCCGCTATTGGGATGACGTTCTGCAGGCAGATTGCACGATGAAAGCCGTGCGAAAGTTCCACGTGGTCGGGCCGAGCAAGGGAGACAGCAGGCTCTCAAAGAAACAGGCTGAAGTCGAGCGCGATAAATTCCTGTTGAAATTCAACAAACCCACTATCCAGGAGAAGGTTGCCGATGGGTTGGTCCTGTTCAGCAAGATGGTCGAAAAATATCGGGTGGCCCACGTTGAAGCGGAGGTGGCTGGGCGATTCCCCTCCGCATCGTCCAGCGCAATTGGCGCGGCGATATCGACGATCCGAAGTCGAAAACCAGTAAGCGGCCACTCACTTTGGGATACCTGGTTGATCGCTACCGCCTGAAAGCGACGGCAGACAGCGCGCAACCTGACAATTGGGTCTTCGTCCGGACGGACGGCAGTGGCCTCACGTTATGGGATTCCGGCGTGCGGCAAGCACTAAAGCGGGCCGCGGCCGCGGAGGGTTGCGATTTTCCGGGGCTGGGTCCGCACTCCTTCCGTCGCGCCAACATCACGTGGCGGCAAGAGGTAGGGGGATCAAGCATCGAAGCGTCAAAGATCGCCGGCCACAGCACGGTCCGGATGACTGAGGAGTACGCATCCCACGATGAGCCGCGATCACGAATACGAGAGACTGGGCACTTGTTCAATCTTGGCAGCGCTGGATCTCCAGGATGGTCACGTCACGGCGCGCGTGGAAGACCGCCACCGCAGCGTCGAATTCATTGGCCTGCTGTCGGACCTCGATGCGAAGTATCCGCCTGAATGCACCATCAGAATCATACTGGACAATCATTCTGCGCACATTTCCAAAGAGACGCACGCATTCCTATCGAGGCACCCCAACCGATTCCAGTACGTTCTCACGCCGAAACATGGCTCATGGCTGAACATCGTCGAGACTCTGTTCGGCAAGATGGCACGAAGCTTCCTGCGACACATCCGAGTCCAGTCCCTCAATGAACTGAAGGCCCGAATCCTAAAAGGCATCGAAGAAATCAACGCTGCGCCCGTCGTCCACCGTTGGAAGAACTTCGAGGCACTTGCAGAAGATTGATTAGGCTATATTTTAATGAAACGATATACTAGTGCCAGTGCTCGGTTTCAGCATCGCCGATCCTTGATTGCATCTCTGAGTTCCTCCATGAGATCAGCCATTTCTTTCGGAGAGACGTAATCGTTGTTTGCCCGCACAAAGCAAGCCACAGCGTATAGCGTTGGCGTGTCGTCCAGAAACATCGCGATCAATCGCAGCGACTCTCGCTGGTGCTTTCTGATGTCTGTACTTTTGCAATCATACTTCCAAACTTTGCCCTGGACAGAGGGGCGATCTCGCATCACCAACCTAGTTGCGTTAGCTTTCCTGGAGGTATAGTCCTCTTCAATGATGACCTTTAAGGCCGCCAAGTCCTGTTCTATGTGGGGGTAGGGTCTGGAGAGCTTGTTTACGCTTCGAAGGAATGAAGGAGACGAGTTAAGGTCTAACGTGCACTTGGGCAACAGTGATTCTCCGAACGGGCTGTCTGCTTATTCTCGCGCAGTTCCCGTGCGGCGTCACTCATTAGCTCCCCAAATTCTGCGTTCATGGAGAGAAGAAATCCTTCAACGATACTTGCTAGATGGTCGGTATTCAAGCGCAGGCGATTGACTAGATACCTATAGGGCCACATCTGGCTTATGCCGAACTCATCGTATGTTTTGCAAATTTTGTAAAGTCTTCCTACCAATTGACTACACTCATGCGAAACCTGCCGCATCTCTGGAACAGGGATAGCGTCAATTTCAGGCGAGTTAAGCCAGGAATTTAGCTTTACTAGCAACCCACCCATTGAGAACAAGTTGGCAACCGAAGGAAGAAAAACCAGAGCCGCCATGTGTGCTTTAGCACTATCGATTTGATGGGATTTTCGGGTTGCCGAATCGATCGTGCGCTGAGTGATGTCTCTCAACCCTACGACGGGACGTGGCAAAACAACGGAGGTCATAATCGTTCCCTCTAGTCTAATTGATGCAGTCGAACCCGAAGGCGCTTGCTGCTCTTTGTACGTATCGGCTCAACTGCTAAACTTTTCTAGTGGGCGTCTGCCCCGCATCTCTCAGAAAAAATATGCTGCCACCTAGCAATGGTGGCATACACAACACCCACTGTGGCGTTGTATGGCACTTATTGTGCCATACAACATTGTCAGAAATCAAGCCCCCGTCGTACACCGAAGGCAGGTGCAGTGCTTTCAGGGCTGCTTTCTACGCATCGCGGAGACGCTTCATTTAGGCATCTGTTGGCTGATAGAGATCACCTCAGGAGAACCGAAGCGAAACCGGATTGGATAGAGTTTCGTGTGGCCTGAGCGGAGTCCGAGTGGAGTCCAGAGGCTCAAAACGTCCCCAGTGGCGTCCACCGGCGTCCAAATCGCCTCTCACTAAGTCTTTTGTTTCTCGTCAGAATCTTTGTAAGTGATTGATATTTCTTAAATGGCATGGAAGAGGTCGTGAGTTCGAATCTCACCAGGTCCACCAAATTCCTCAAAGACTTACCGGCGACGAAGCACCGAAAGTGTGGCTGCTGGAGTCCAAATCTGGATGCCGGCAACAGAACACCGCTGGAGCCAACCCGGCGAGCCAAGCCGATCCTGATGGTCACCGATCCGCTGTACGGCATTGAGTCCGATTAGGGAATGGCGCGACCGCGCATTCTGGATTTCCGGCCGTCCCGGCAGAACTCGATGCGTCCAGTTTGCGCTCAAGATCTCAATCCCGGTCCCCTTCATACAAAAGTGCGCGGCGGAGACAACCTATACAGATGCTCGCGGCGACCTCCGTGCGGGAACGGATCTGGTGCGGCGTCTGCTTCTGACAAGTTTGGCAGTACTTCATGGTGTGAGGCAGCGGATCGCTGTAGGATGCGGGCTGGGACCAAGCGCTCATATCTCTTCCGTAGAATTGATTCTGCGCGTTCTTCTCCGCTTTATCCAGTAACAGAAGATTTCAGGAATACCGGGACTATTGCCGAGTATGGACGGAAAGTACTAAGGAGAGGCCACCCGAAGATGCTTCTGCGATTGCATCGTGGTCATGATCTCCGTAAGCGTCGCCCCGCCCGCGCATTTCAGCATCGCGACGATCTGCGCCGTCTTGCTGGTGCGCCGTCGGTCGTGGGGGCTTGGGTTTTTGGAGCCGCTTTGGGCGCTTTCTTTGGGGCTAAGTCGCATCCTTCGAGAGCTGCTTTCGAAACTTGGCAATGTCTTCGCTCGATGGAGGCCAGTTGGTTTCGCACGTATTACAGTGAAACACCAAGGCGCCGGATTTTAGCGCTTCTTCGAATTCTTCCCGATTGAAACTAACTGTCTGGTTGTGGTTATTAGGACAGACGATATCGAATTCCATACGTTCCGCCCTTGGCATTTCGCTTCTTGAGAAGCGGCCGATTTATCGACTCTTCCACCATTTTCGGGCGCCCTTTTCAATATCGATAGTACCGCGACTCTTCAGCTTCAGAATTCGAAACACTCCGGCCGGGCGGCGCCGGCGATCCGATTCGGTCACATAGACCACTTTCTCGCCGTGACTCACTACGGAGGGATGAAATAGGCTGCCCGCGCAGCGTGAAATCAATAGGTCGATCTGTGCTAAAAAGAGGTTTCTATCACGGAGCAAAGGTGCGGACTTCCCAGACGAAAGATGTCTACCTGGCCAGCCTTTCCGGGACGCGACGCGCGGGCGCCTTGCCCGCCTCGATCTTCCTGGCTCTGGGCATGGCCGGCGGCATTCTGGCGATAGCGACGGGCATTCTGCTCGAAAATGACGTTATCCCCAAACTGCTGGCGCTGCTGATTGGCGCCGCCGGCCTCCTGCTTTGTTGGCCGGTATGGTCCGCGGGCGCGTCGGTTCTGCTGCGAAGCGGGCGCGGAAGGCTGCTGGCGGTGGTGCTCGCTCTGCAGCTAGTCTCGGTGGCCTTTTCGACGGCAGTCTCTCCGCAGCCGGCGCTGGCGCTGGCCGGTTCGGGGTGGAGGCGATATGGCCTGGTAACCCAGTTCGCTCTGGTAGTATTCGCTTTTTTGGCGGCATGCTGCGCCGCCATCCGGCCGCGGATCGTGCGTGTCGTCCTATTTGCGATTGCCGCATCGGCGGCCCTGGTTTCGATATATGCCATTGCCCAGTACGCCGGCTGGGATCCGTTTCTATCGCGGAAGTCATACACCATCGATTACAACGGTGAGATGCTGCGGATTCCGGCAACCCTGGGCCACGCTGTCTACTTAGGCAGCTTCTTAGCGGCTGCCATCCCCATTGTCTTATGGCTCAGCGCACGCAGCGCGGGGTTCTACCGGGCCGGATTGATCCTGGTCGCTGCCTGCTCATTCCTCGCACTGATCCTTTCCGGCACGAGGTCGGCCGTCTTGGCTCTGATCGCGGGGTTGACCGTGTCCGGCATGGCCGGGAAAACACTGCGGCTCAGCCGTAGCAGTGCCATGGCCGCGGGCTGCGCGGCTGGGGTGGCGCTGATAGCTTTGCTGGCCGGAGATTTCGGCGCCAGTTTCCGGCGGCGGCTGGAGCAGTGGCGGCAGGATTTCGCCGGCGGGCCGCGCCTATTGGTCTGGCGGGACACCATGGCGGTGGTTGCGCGGCACCCGGTGCTCGGAACGGGGCCAGAGAGCTTCGGAAATCAGTTTCGGCGTGTGCAATCGGCGGAACTGGAGCGCGCTTACCCGGATATTTTCCAGGAATCGCCTCACAATCTGCTGCTGGCCACGGCAGTGGAGCAGGGGCTCCCGGGATTGCTCGCGCTAGCCGGCATGCTCCTACTGATTTTCGCCGCGCGTCCCGCCTCGGACGGGCCGGGCGGGGCCCTGCGGGCGGCGAGCGTGGCCACGCTCGTGTCTCTTGCATTTCTCACGGTCACCATCCAGGGGGCGCTCATGTTGTACGCCTGCATGGCCCTGGGCGCCGTGGAACCGCAAGGCGCGGCAAAGGCGCCGCCGGGGCGCCCCGGCATAGTTCTCAAATCTGTCGCTGTCTCTCTGGCGCTCGTTTTCGCGGCATGCGCATGGGCCTATCTCCGCCAGGACCTGGCGTATTGGCAGGTGGGCAAGGGCTCCGCGCCGGAGACATTCGCGGCCTTCGAGACCATCGCATCCCTCCCCTTTCCTAGATCCGGCGATGACCTCTGGTGCTCTCGTCAATTCGCCACGCAAGCCCTGGCAAACGGCGCCGAGGCCCAGCGCAACTGGGCCGCGGCGTCGCAGGCCAGCGCCCGGGCCGAACGCCACGGCGACGAGGTTTCCGCCGCCGCCTTGCAGTCCGCGCTCCTGGACATCCTTCGGAACGACCACACCGCTGCCGAAGCGAAACTGCGCGAAACCATCGAGGCCGCTCCGAACTGGTATCTGCCGCATCTCCTGTTAGCGCGAGTCCTGCGATTCTCGACGCGCACCGGGGAAGCCGATGCCGAAGTGCGGCGGGGTCTGGACCTCGCCGGCTCAGCCCGCGACGCCGTCGAAAAAACCCTGGTCCCACGCTGAGGCCGGCTTTCTTCAGGTTTGCAACAAGTATTTACGGGTGCTCTTGACACTTCCACGGAGTTACCGGTCTTCGCGTTCTCTTCCGCCAAGTAGCCGTTCATGTCGTCCCCAAGCCGGATATCGACGCCAGCGTCCCAGAACCAGCCGATCCGGACGTTGATTTCGCTGTCGTAGATCTTTTGAAGTTCGACTTCAAGATCGGGCGGGGTGTTAGTGATGTCCATTCGCCGGATCGCTCGCCAGGCTGGTGATATCGGATGCGCCGATTCGGAGCGCCCAATAGCCGTCCGGCCCCTGAAGCACTCGCCTACATTCACAGAGCGGCCGGGCTGATTTTCGACCCACGAAGCGTCCGGATTCGGGACCAGGGGGTCCGTCAAATACAAGTTGTACACAAGACGCCGCAGATACCGTCCGTCCGGGTCCGTCGTGGCCCAGCTACCCGCACTTCTCGCCAAGATCGTAGAATCTATCAGGCGGCGCAATCCCGGGCGTGATCCGAGCAGGCCCGCGCTATCACCGAGACGCCGGCTACCTCGCCGACTTTGCCTCCATAGAGTGGCGAAAGCGAAATCGACGCGGCAATTCTTGAGCCGTCATTGTGGATGAAAGTGGCTGACAATGGCCGCCGGTCGTCAACGGAGTACACCATCTTCATGAATCCCTGAAATTCGTGCTTTAGATCATTCGGAATGATCTTTTCGACCCCCATGTACCGCGCCTCTGGTGTGGTGTATCCAAATAGCCTCTCCGCGCCATGGTTCCAGCTTAAAATGAAGCCTTCGTTGGACACGCTAAAGATTGCGTCGTCGGATGTGCTGACGAGCGCAGCCAGTTCCTGCGCCGCCTGCCGGGCGCTTCTTTGTTGCGTGACATCCTCAAGTGCCACCACGGCTCCGATGACCTCACCATCGTCCCCACAAACTGGGGCTGCGCTCATTCGGAGAACTGCGATTGTTTGGTCCCCCCGCAGGTATAGAACCTCTTCGTCGCTGACGGATTTGCCTGCCAAAGCCTGACTAACTGGTAGGTCAGCGGGCATGAAGCCGGCCCGATTTTCGTAGAACATTCTTTCACAGGATGGATTCCCAAACTCGGAAACCGGGTGTCTCAGGATAGATGTAATCCTTGTGTTGTGTACAGTCACGTTGCGCGCTGTATCCACCATCAAGCAACCTAGCGGCAGCGACTGAATGACAGACTGAAGACGCGCGTGTTCGCGTAAGAGCTTATGCTGAGAGAGTTGCCGCTCTACACCGGCCGCGCGCTCGCTGGCTGCTAAGATGACACGGCGCTGCGAGGCGAGGATTAGTGCGGCTACAACCGGCGTAACCGCGGTGAAGATAAGCGCATGCATCAAGCCCCTGTCTGTGTAATGAAGCGTGCCACCAGAGCCTGAAAGATACAGCCACTCGTAACAGACCGCCATAGAAGTACTGATCGCGGTAGTCCAGGCGCCTGCACGCAGAGCCGCCCAGCCGACGGCGGAAAGCAGAAATACTCCGGGATATGGTAGTACTATCGCCGAAAAGACCCGTATCGCTTCCATTGAGACTATAACGGCAAGGGTTATTAGGATGCATTCGATGGCTGTCCACTGCTGGTCAGACAACCAACGGCGAGGCAGGATCTTGAGTGCTGTCTCTTGTTTGGTAGATTCCGGCGCCCGGTGCGCGGAGGACCAGAGGGCACTGATGTCCCGGTGGACGAAGGAGTCAGAAGGAATTGTAGCCACGTCACGATCACATGGCAATCGCATTGCCATGTGGACTGCAGATGCAATCTATATGAAAAAAGAGAGGTTAGCCGAAACGTCCACTGGCGAGATCCTGACGCCGCCAAATTTATGACGGTCGGCTCACAAGCGTGCATCGCGCCGGCGGGAAGGGTGTAGGCGGTCGCCCGGGCCCATTGCATTCCGTGTCGAGGAAAAACACCAGCAGCTACGAAAGCCAGGTGACCTCGTCAATATCACCTCAGGTCAAATTGTCGAACGGGCGTGGAATCGTAATGGAGTTTCTAGTATTTGCGAGGGGGACGGATGGTGGATCTGAGTACTACACTAGGCCGGAAGTGCTAACTCCCATGTTACATCTGTAGGTCCGCAGTACCAATGGGGCACAACCGTTTCCGATTAGTACCGGTGCCTATTATTATCGCAATTTTCGATCATACAGCCTGTTACAATCCGTCGTGAACCCAGGCCGCTTTCCTATTCACTCCCGCGAATGCTGCTGCAGTTGGTCGGGCTGGATTTACATTAGTCACAGAATCGACATGCCAGAGACCATAAAGGCGCGAAAAGCACTTATCCGCTCCGCACGAGATGCCAAGATGAGCGGTTACTCAGTTCGATGTGAGAGATGCGGCATCGTTAATTTGACACTGGCAGAATTCCGCCAGCAGATGTCTAATCGACCTGTACAGATTTGGTATTGTCCAAACTGCGGTTCGGTTGCTGCATTCAGATGGTGAACCCGAGTCCGAGTACCGTCCGGCGATCAAACATCTGAACTTTTACGAAAGATCACTGATCGGCTATGAGGTCGCCGGCGATGCGGATTCGGGTGACATTTTAGCCTGCCATGCCGCGCGTTCGTCAAGCAATCGATTGACGAGCTTGCGGTAGAGCGAGATTCTTGAGCGCAGTTGCTGGATTTCTTCAAGCGGGTCGGCCCGATTCGCATCGGTGAGTTCGGTGCTCTGGGTCGATCCCTGTGAGTGGCTCGACGCTCGTATCCGTGGGCGGCCTTCACCAGTCCATCCGTTTTGCGGAAACCTTTCAGCATCCGATCGTGAATTCCGAGGCGAGGCATAATTTAACAACGGGCGTGTAAGTTTTCCAGGGGGGTCCAATGCAACTCGTATAAGATCTGCCCAGGCTTGCGCAGGAAAGATTCAATGCATTGAGAATAAAGAGTAAAGTCTTTGGCGGCTAAAGTGCTTTCGGTGAGACGATTTAGAGTTTTGCCGACCTCGGGTAGTTGAAAATGAAAAATGTCCTGATTGTTGATAACGATCTCGGGTTTGTCTACTGGTTAGGTAGTGTACTGATTGGCGCCAAGTACCAACCGTGGCCTGCTTGCAGTGTTTCCGATGCCTTCACCGTAGTTGGCCAACGCCCCACGATTCCACTGGATTTGTTGGTCGTGAATCCATTGATGGAAGGGGTTAAGGACCTGATTGCACGCTATCGCCGCATCCAACCGAACATCAAGGTGATGGGCGTGGGCCCGGAGGACGTCAGGAACCTAAAGAATGTCGCAGCCTGGCGCGAGAAACCGAGCCCGAATGATGACTCAGAGAAACGAAAGTGGTCGCGGGCCATCGACCGCATCTGCAGAAGTCACCGGCGCGACGCATAAATCGAAAGAGCCCCCGGCTGCTCACCGCTTTGTCCCAGGCACATCGAATCGCCTGCATGCTGATCGGCGTCTTGGCCGAAATCCTGTGCGATAAACGGTTGGCCGCGAGGTCGATCAATCCGCTACCAGCCTGTTCCGGCCACATGTAAGCGGGGATACCCACAGCACCATCAAACTCGTGGTCTCGGTTTCCGCGTCGCTTAGATCCAGTAACCCGTCCTACTGATCCTGCTTCGCAGCCGCGGTCGCTGCCGACTGTGCCCTCAACTTCTCCGCCTGTGCAATCTGCGCGCGAACTTTGTCGGCATCCTCAGCCGTAGGATCGATCTTCAAGTACTGGTGGAAATAGTCGAGAGCGCCCGCGTAATCCTGGCGATAGGCCAGAATCACGCCCAGCAGGCGACTTACGTCCGGCAAAGTGTGCTGGCCGTCCAGCCGCTCCGCCTGACGAATGCTCTTCTCCGCCGTATCCACCTTCTTCAGGTTCCAGTAGGCCACGCCGTTATACAGCCAGGCGCGCGCATAATCGAAGGGATCAAGCTTCAGCGCCTGGTCGGTGACGTCGGCCAGCTCGCGCCATTTCTTCTCCTCCATGTCGATCAGCGAGAGCTGCAGCAAAGGCTGGACGTACTTGGGATCCGCCTTCACAGCCTTTTCGAACGACTGCCGGGCCTCGTCCTTCTGCCCACGCCCAAATTCGATGCGCCCGATTTCGTTCCACGCATCGGCATAGGTCGGATACAGCGTCGCGGCCTTGCGATACTCCTTCTCGGCCTCCTCCGTCTTGCCTTTCTTGAGCAGTTGCAGCCCCTTCTCGAACGCCTTGTGGGCATCGCGCGGCGCGGCCAGGGAGACGGCGCTGATCGTGCTGCCCTCGTCCTTGCCTTCGCGGTGCAGCAGAATCACTCCAATATTCGGATCGTCCAGCGGCCGCCGATTGGCCAGGCTCACCGTCTGCGAACGAAAACCCACCAGCTTCGCTCGTAGGTCGCAGTTGGCGTAGCGTTGATCCCCCATGGCTCCGCCCGACATACCAGTGGCAGGACCGCGGGCGCCCGGAATTCCTCCGCTGCTTCCGCCATAGTTCGACGTTTCGCTAGCGTCCTGAAAAACGCCGCTTTCGTCGCCGATTTGGACCGAGAAGTTGCCCTTGCTATCCGTATACCCTTCCGCGCGCGAACTGCCGTTGCACACACGCTCGATGACCGCGGTGTCGGGAGGCGGGCCGCCTTCTTCCAACACCACCCGGCCGGTAACGAACAGCACTCCGGGACGTTGCGTTGGTGTGGTAGTTGTCGTTCCCGGTGCAGGAGTAGTGGGGATAGTTCCGGGCGTGCGCCCTGTCGTGTTTCCGCCCGTGGTCCCGCCAGCGCCTGCAGGCGGAGCGGTCGTTCCGCCCGTAGTGCCCCCGGTGGTTCCGCCGCGAGCTTGACTAAACCCTGGCTGCAGCAGCACTCCCGCCGCTGCTACTCCCATCACCCAAACGCTGAGACGAGGAGACATACCGCACTCCTTTGACTGCCGTCATTATGCCATACGGACCGATTGGCGATTGTAAAACCGCCCGCTATGTGCGCCATCGCCCTGCTAGAATGTCCGCAGATGACCTTAAGACATGCCTTGATTCTTCCAGGCTGCGCGCTGCTTTGGATTCTGAGCGCCTGCTCAGACCAATCCACTGCCACTAAGAAAGAGCCCGAGAAACCGCCAGAGCCCATCACCGGCCTCAGCGCGGTCTACAAAATGTACCAGGTCGCTCGAACCTGGGCGCCCGACACGCAGGTGTTGAGCATGATCAGCCAGCACCTCGAAGGTATCCCCGAAGCTGTCGGCAAAGCTGGAGCGTGGGAGGGCAATTTCACCTCCGCCACTCTGGGCCGTGCGCGCACGTATAACTTCTCTGTCGTCGAACTGCTCCCGTCCATCCATAAGGGCGTGTTTGCCGGACCCGAAACCGGATTCTCGGGGAGCAAGGGCGAATCCAAACCGTTTCTGATCGCCGCCGTAAAAACGGATACCGACGCTGCCTATCAGACGGCCCTCGCCCAGCCCAAAGCCACCGACTACGACAAGAAGAACCCTGGCAAGAAGATCACCTTCCTGCTGGAGAAGATCGACCGCTTTCCCGATGTGGTATGGCGCGTCATCTGGGGCGAATCTGTGGGCCAATCGAACTTCTCCGTCTTCGTGGATGCATCCACTGGCGGCTACCTTGAGACGATGCACTAAGCGCGCGCTCAGCCTCAATCAATTTTCGCTGGGAATTCGCTCCGCATGGTCGACCACCACCACTTCGACCGGAACCTTTTGAGGCCGCAGCCGCAGGCCAATTGCATCCAACGCCTCCTGTAGCGCAGCCACTCGCGCCACTGCCATATCGGCGGCGTCATCATTCGGGCCCTGCTCCGGAGTGGTCCAGCGAAGTTCGAAGTTGTACACGCCCTCGATGCCGCTCTGGTCCACCACTGTCTCGCCCAACATCCGGGCCACGTGCTCCGCCAGAGTACCCACCGAGACCTTGGTCGCCGTGAGGCGTTGATCCTTGCCGCCGATGTGGTCGATTCCGTCCGCGCCCGGCTCCACTGGCTTCAGCTTAAATCCGCCCTTCGCTGCCACCAGCGCATATCCTGGCATCTCTTTCGACTCCCGATGCACCGCCAGCTTGAGGCGCTCTTCCAGCAGCGTGCGCAGCATCAGCGGACGGTCTGGGTTCTTCGTGCCCGCCGGGTACTTGGCGGCGATATCGAAGCGGACGTTCTCCAGCCAGTTCGGGCCGACCACCTGGAAAGGCTTGACGTCGTAAGCCCGTTCCACCAATCGCTTGAGGGTCTGGTTCTTCATCAACACCTGGCCCTGGTCGCCATTCGACGAACTTCCCAAGGCGCCCGATGTGTTGAGTTTGACCGACGCCGCTTCGAAGGTGGGGCGCGTTTGCCCCAAAACCTCACTCGCGGCAAGAACAAGCAGAATCCAAGCTCTTGGCATGGACCTATGACGAATCTCGGCGTCTCCGGTTGGCAATCCTATCCCTACACCTGTACCGTCGCCTCGACAGGAGTGAAACTCAAGTCGCCCTCGGGGTTCTTCGAGTCCACCCGGACCGTCTGCCCATCCCGCACTGTGCCTTTTAAGAGCAGCCTGCCTAGCGGAGTCTCCACCTTCTTCTGAATCGCGCGCTTCAAGGGACGCGCCCCGTACGACGGGTCGTAGCCCGTGTGCACCAGGTTCGACCGTGCCGCGTCGGTGAGTTCTAGTGTGATGTGGCGCTCCGCCAGACGAGCCAGCAGTCGCGAAAGCTGTATGTCGACTATGCGTTTCAAGTGTTCCTCGGAGAGCGCGTGGAACACGATGATCTCGTCCACGCGATTCAGGAACTCCGGCCGGAAGCCCTGCCGCATCTCCTCCAGCACCGCGTCCTTCATGCGCTCGTATGCGGCGGTGTCGTACTCCCCGCGATACTCCAGAATCCGCTGGCTTCCGATGTTCGACGTCATGATCACGATGGTGTTCTTGAAATCCACCGTGCGGCCCTGGCCATCCGTGAGCCGCCCATCGTCCAGCACCTGCAGCATCACGTTGAATACGTCGTGATGTGCCTTTTCGATTTCGTCGAACAGCACCACCGAGTACGGCCGCCGCCGCACGGCCTCGGTCAACTGGCCGCCCTCTTCATAGCCCACATAGCCGGGAGGCGCGCCCACCAGGCGCGCCACGCTGTGCTTCTCCTGATACTCCGACATGTCGATGCGGATCAGGGCGTGCTCGTCGTCGAACAGGAACTCGGCGAGCGCGCGCGCCAGTTCCGTCTTGCCCACGCCCGTGGGGCCCAGGAAGATGAAGCTGCCAATGGGGCGGTTGGGATCCTTCAATCCGGAGCGCGCGCGAATCACAGCCTCTGCCACCGCGGTGACCGCTTCGTTCTGCCCCACCACGCGGCGATGCAGTTCGTCCTCGAGTCCCAGCAGTTTCGCCATCTCGCCTTCCAGCAGCCGCGTAACCGGCACCCCGGTCCAGCGACTCACCACTTCGGCGATATCCTCTTCATCCACCTCTTCCTTGATCAGGCGCGAGCCTTTCTGCTGCTTCGCGAATTCGGCCGTCGCCTGCTCCAGTTGCTTTTCGAGCGACGTCAACTGGCCGTACTTCAACTCCGCAGCCCGATTCAAATCGTATTGCCGCTCAGCCTTTTCGATCTCGCCCTTGGTCTGCTCCACCTGCTCGCGCAACTGCCGCAGGCGCTGCACCACCGTCTTCTCGCCTTGCCAGCGCGCCGTGAGCGCATCCGAATCGGCTTTGAGATCGGCCAATTCCTTCTCCAGACGCGATAGACGTTCCTTCGACGCCGCATCTTTCTCCTTGCGCAGCGCCTAGCGTTCGATTTCGAGCTGCATGATGCGCCGCCGGATTTCGTCCAACTCCGTGGGCATCGAATCGATTTCGGTGCGCAGCCGCGCCGCTGATTCGTCCACCAGGTCGATCGCCTTATCGGGCAGAAAGCGTTCCGTGATGTAGCGATTCGAGAGCACTGCCGCCGCTACCAGCGCTGCATCCTTAATGCGCACACCGTGGTGCACCTCGTATCGTTCTTTCAGGCCGCGCAGGATCGAGATGGTATCCTCCACCGACGGCTGATCTACGATCACCGGTTGAAAGCGCCGCTCGAGCGCTGCGTCCTTCTCGATGTGCTTGCGGTATTCGTCCAGCGTGGTGGCGCCGATGCAGTGCAGTTCGCCGCGAGCCAGCATGGGTTTGAGCAGATTGCCCGCGTCCATCGCGCCTTCCGCCTTACCCGCGCCCACCACCGTATGCAGCTCGTCGATGAACAGAATCACTTCGCCCGATGAGTCCTGCACCTCTTTGAGCACTGCCTTGAGCCGCTCCTCGAATTCGCCGCGATACTTCGCCCCCGCGATCAGCGCGCCCATGTCGAGCGAGATAATCCGCTTGTCCTTGAGGCCCTCCGGCACGTCGCCGCGCACAATGCGTAGCGCCAGCCCCTCCACAATCGCCGTCTTCCCCACGCCCGGCTCGCCGATCAGCACCGGATTGTTCTTGGTGCGCCGCGAGAGAACCTGAATGACGCGGCGGATCTCCTCGTCGCGACCGATCACCGGGTCGAGTTTGCCCTGCGCCGCCAGCTTGGTCAGGTCGCGCCCATAGCGCTCCAACGCTTCGTAAGTGGCTTCGGGATTCTGTGAAGTGACGCGCTGGCTGCCGCGAACTTCGCGCAGAGCCTGCATCAGCCGATCGCGCGTGAGGCCCGATTCCTTGAGCAGTTTGCCCGCCGCGCCTTTGTCGTCGATTGCGGCCAGCAATACGTGCTCCACCGAGATGTACTCGTCCTTGAGCTGGCGCGCTTCGTCTTCGGCGTTAGTGATCAGCTTGTTCAGCCGCGCCGTGACATAGATCTGGTCGGGACCGCTCGACGATCCCGAAACCTTCGGCAGCTTTTCGATTTCCGCTTCCAGGCGCCGCGCAATGCCTTCGGGCTGCACGCCGGCCTTGGCCAGAATGGAAGGCGCCAATCCGTCCTGCTGTTCCAGCAATACGGCCAGCAAATGCTCGACATCGATCTGCTGGTTCCCATAGCGAGTGGCTTTGCTCTGGGCAGACCGGATCGCTTCCTGCAGTTTCTCGGTGAAACGATTGATGTCCATGCTCTATTTTCCCGCGAAGACGGGCTCGCCAGGACAGCAAAAGGTACGGGAATTCACCGAATCAGGCCAAGCTACTTCGAGACGCCGAGCCCGTCGATCTGAACGTCCAAAAGGTGGTTGACGCGGATGCCATAGATGCCGTCGGTCTTGGCCAGCGCATCGGTCTTCGGCATCGAGTTCACCACCACGCCGTTAACCACGAAGTCGACCTTATCGGCGCCCACCCGAACCTCGAGCACGTTCACCGACTTTCCAGTGTCGTCCGGCTTCTTCACCGCATCGTTGGGAGTCTTGCGTCCGATGGTCGGAGTATTCTCTCCGTCGCGGGCCTTGATCAGCCAAGTGCCGTTCTGCGCCACCACGAAGTACAGGTACTTCTGCTGCGCGCCATCCAGATCGCTACCGCCGAACACCAGGCCGTAATAGTTGGTATGGCCGCTCGGCTTCAGCAGCGTAAACGTGCCCTTGAGAGTGTAGGCGCCGCTCGCCGTGTTGGCCGGATTCCAGTACACCGCCGCCACCGGGTTGTCGGCGTGGAAGCCCGAACCCTGGGCCGTGAACTTCACCGGGCCCGCGCCGTCGGGGTCCGCCGCGGATGTGCTGTGGTCCACGCGCTCCTTCCAACCCTTGGGGGCTTGGGCGGCCAATGGGGCCAGCGCGACCAGCGTCAGCGCTGCAATGGAAACGAAATGCTTCATGGCGTGTTTCTCCTTTTTTACCTGGAAGCAGAGATTATATACCGCATCCGCGTCCAATGCCGCTGTCACGTTTCGTCTCCCTGTGACGTTATGCCCTTGGAGGATTGCGATGCGACTGGCTGTGGTTTTCGTGATTTGCGCTGTGTGGGCTTCGGGTCAGCCGGCATTTGAAGCGGCGTCGGTGAAGGTTTCCACCGCGATAGATTACAAGGAGCGGCAAGCGCCCGTGGCATTCTCGCCCGGCAGGTTGACCATGCGCGGAGTGACGCTGAAGACCGCCATCGTCACAGCGTACGGGGTCAAGGATTATCAGGTGTCCGGCAGCGGCGTCGAGTCCGACCGGTACGACATTCTGGCCACGGCCGCATCCGGCGCCGGCGACGATCAGCTCAAAATCATGCTTCAAGGACTGTTGGCCGAGCGCTTCAAACTGAAGTTCCATCGCGAGCCGAAGGAAGTGTCCGTATATGCTCTGGTGCCGGGCAAGAAGGATTCCAAGCTTGCCGAGTCCAAAGCGGATGGCCCGCCCAGCGTCCGCTTGCAGGGCGGCGATATGGTCTTCCAAGCCTATAGCCTCGGCAAACTGGCTGATTACCTCTCGCGGATGCGTTCGGTGGATCGCCCCGTGCTCGATATGACCGGCATCCCCGGAGTCTTCGACCTCACCGTGCATTTCTGGGACGGCGGACCCAACGGCGGAATCGTCGAAGCCAAGCGAGCCGCCGAACAGGCATTCAGCGACCCCGACATGCCGATGAAGATCGCCGCGC
Source organism: uncultured Solibacteraceae bacterium (assembly GCA_963815475.1). Lineage (GTDB taxonomy): Bacteria > Acidobacteriota > Terriglobia > Bryobacterales > Bryobacteraceae > Sulfopaludibacter. Next base: position 1,885,555 of record CAWFHD010000003.1, read on the forward strand.
AATTAGGCCTGAAGCTGGAATCGCGCAAAGCTCCCGTTGAGATGATCGTAGTGGATCACGCAGACCGTCCCACCGAAAACTAGAATCGCCCGTTCACCGATTCGCCGCCATCCCCAGCACCGACCGGATCCGCTCCGCCAGTGCCTCCGGACTATACGGCTTCGGCAAATACGCCACATCGCGATCCAGCACCCCGCGATGCGCGATCACGTCCTGCGTATATCCCGACGTGTAGAGCACCTTCATCTCCGGACGAATGACCGTGAGCCGGTCGGCTAATTGGCGTCCGTTCATCCCTGGCAGCACCACGTCGGTTAGCAACAGATGGATCGGGCCGGAATGATGCTCGGCCACCGCCAGCGCGTTGGCGCCATCGGGAGCGTCCAGAACCGTATACCCGTAGCTCTCCAGCACGCTCACCGCGTAAGCGCGCACCTCTTCCTGATCCTCCACCACCAGCAGCGTTTCCCGACCGCGCAGCCTGGTGGCATCTGTGGCCGCGCCTGGCTGTTCGGGAAGTCCGCTCGATATGCGGGGCAGGTAGATTTTGAAACTCGTTCCCTTTCCGATCTCGCTGTACAGCATGATCCAACCGTGGCTTTGCTTCACGATTCCGTACACAGTGGCTAGCCCAAGCCCCGTGCCTTGTGCCGCGCCCTTGGTGGTGTAGAACGGCTCAAAGATATGCTGCTGCGTCTCGCGATCCATTCCCATCCCGCTGTCTGTGACCGTCAACAGAACGGCGCGGCCTACCAAGGCTTCGGGATGCTTGGACACGTACTGGGCGGTGATTTCCACCTCGGCGGTCTCAATGAAGAGTTTCCCGCCATCGGACATGGCGTCGCGAGCGTTCACCACCAGGTTCATCAGCACCTGGTGCATCTGGCTCGAGTCCGCCATCACCAACCCCAATCCAGGCTGTAGCCTGGTGATTAGTTGGACGTCCTCGCCCAGCAGGCGGCGGAACATGCGCTCCGAGTCGTCGATCACGCTGTTGAGGTCGAGCGGCCGTGGCTGAATCACCTGCTTGCGGCTGAAGGCCAGCAGTTGCTGCGTCAGCTCAGCCGCGCGCTCGCCCGCGTGCCGCACCTGGTCCACTTGTTGACGCAGCGGATCCTCCGCGCCCAGCTTGCGATAGATCAGGTCGCTGTAGCCGTTGATCACGGTGAGCAGATTATTGAAGTCGTGGGCCACGCCTCCCGCCAGGCGGCCGATGCTCTCCAATCTCTGCGCCTGCAGATAGCGTGCCTGCGATTCGCGCAGCGCCTCCTCTGCGCGTTTCCGATCGGTGATGTCGCGTTTGCTGCCTTGCACGCCAATCTGCTGGCCGCTCTCGTCCAGCATCGGTCCCCAGGTAGCGGCCAGCCACTTCACCTGGCCGTCCCGGGTGACGATGCGATACTCGTCTTCTATCGAGTTGCCCTGGAACAGGCTGTCGAAACGGGCCTGCATGCGCGGCCGGTCGTCGGGATGAATCCAACTGAGGAAGGCGGTCGCGGTGCATTCGGTCGCCGGGTATCCCGTCATCGTCTCCACCGCTGGGTTGGCGTAAATCAACTCGCGATTCATGTCATACGCCACCACCATCTCTTTCAGGTTGTTGCCCATCAGCCGCAGCCGCTGCTCGGCTTCCCGGAGCGCTCCCTCGGCCTGGCGCGTCCTGTTCCGCTCGCGCGTATTCCGAATGGTCAGCCACCCGGCCATTGCCAGCAGCGCCCCGAAGAGAGCGATCACAGACCACAGGCGGGCTTCGCGGCGGCGGTAAGTCAGCAGGGTCTCGATCGATTCCAGATGCTGCCCCGACATGTAGCCCCACTGCCCGAGTATTGTCGCCAGCTTGCCTTCCACCGCCATGTTGCCGATCTCTTCGCGGATGGCAATGGCCGCGTCGCGCACTGCGAACGTAGCGCCCACACCCATCCGCGACCGGATCCTGGGAGCGGAAATCCACCGCAGCCCGTGGCCTCCGCAAGAGCGGTCGTTGAGTAGAGTCGATACAGCCGTGTACGCGTCCATCAAGGCCGCATCCACCTTCTGCTCGCAAACGTCCTCGATGACGGGCCCCAGTGTGGGATGCGAATGTGGATGCGCCTCGGGCAGGTCATGCTGAATGTGCCAAAGGTCGATTGGCGCATTGGCAACTCCGATGGTCGCCTTCGCCAGATCCCGCACGGTTCGATACGGGCTATCGGCGCGCACCAACAGGCAAAGCTCGCTCTCGAGGTACGGCTCGGAGATGTAGAACATCTTCAACCGTTCCGGCGTAATTGTGATAAGCGGCCACAGGTCCAGCTTCTTGTCCCGCAGCGAGGCTTCCGAGCTGTTGTTCCAGTAGACCCACTGCAGCGCGATGCCGCGCCGACGCGCTGCCTCCCGCACCATGTCCACCGCGAGGCCGGTAGGCTGCCCATTGTGGTCGCGCAGTTGAAACGGAGGCGACATCGTCCAGCCGATTCGGTAGACTCGGCCACCGAAGTCGGGATGTCGCAGCCCGAGCCAAGCGCCCACGGCGACGGCCGTCAGGACCAACGCCATCGCAACTCCACCAACCATCCTGCGGCGCAAGACTCGTCGACCCTCCGGAGACACTAATAGCGTATCAATTGGTACGGTTTCCGATGCGACTGCGCGGAGCCGGTGGTCTCTGCCACCGCTGCGGTCTGTCTACGAAAACGCGCCCTTCACCTCACGCGACGCTCATCTTGATCAATTGTTCGGCGTGTTTGAGAGCCTCGGGAGTCAACGTCTGGCCGCTCAACATGCGGCCCACTTCCCGCGTGCGCCCCGGCCCATCCAGCTCTTCGATGGTGGCGATGGTGCGTCCACCCGATTGCGCCTTCTCCACTCGGTAATGCGAGTCGGCAAAGGACGCGATCTGTGCCAGGTGAGTGACGCACAGCACCTGGTTTCCAGCGGCCAGCTTTTTCAGCCGCCGGCCCACGCCCTCGGCGGCGCTGCCTCCCACGCCCGCGTCCACTTCGTCGAAGACCAGCGTCCTCTGCTCGGCGCGTTTGGGCGATGCCAGGCACGTTTTCAGTGCCAGCGCGATGCGCGAAATTTCGCCGCCCGACGCCACCTTCTCCAGAGCTCGCGGCTCCTCTCCCACATTGGGGGAAACCAGGAATTCCACACGATCGGCCCCGTTCGCCGACCACTCCGCGCGCTCGATCTTGATGCGGAACACCGTGCGCTCCATCGCCAGCTCCGCCAATTCCGCTTCCACGCGTTTTTCCAATTTCCGCCCGGCAGCGATGCGCTTCTGCGTGAGTTCGGCCGCGGCAGCCTCGTACGCCGCTGCCAACCGTTTTTGCAGATTGCGCAGTTCTTCCATGCGCTCGCCGGCGTTCTCCACTGCTTCGATCTTGCGCCGCACGTCCTCCAGAAATGCCAGGATCTCCGGCACGGACTGCCCGTACTTGCGCTTCAATTTGTCAATCGCCGCCAGCCGCGACTCCACTTCCTCCAGCCGCCCCGGATTGGCTTCCAGTCGACCGATGTAGTCGCGCAGCCCGTAGGAGACTTCCTGCAAGCTCAGATCGGCGGCCTTCACCTGCTCGCGCAAAGCTTCGAGCGAGGAATCGATGCGGCACAGTTCTTCGATCCGCTTCCCCGCGATGCGCGTGAGCGAGAGCGCCGATTCCGGGCTGTCGTACACCGCCGCCCACGCCGTCTCGGCCGCCTCCTGCAGGCGCTGCACATTCTGCAAAACGCGCCGTTCGTTTTCGAGCGAAGTCTCTTCGTCCTCGCGCAACTCTGCGCCGTCGATTTCCTTTCGTTGAAAGGACCACAGGTCCAACAGCCGCAGCTTCTGCTGCTCCGAGGATTCCAGTTCTTCCAGTTCCGCCGCGCTCTTCCGCCACTCGGAGTAGATTGCGGCCGCGTGGTCCAGCAATTCCCGATGCCCGCCAAAAGCATCCAGCATGTCGCGCTGCGCATCGCTCGAAAACAAAAGTTGCTGATCGTGTTGCCCGTGTATATCGGCCAGGTGGGGCGCCAGGTCCTTCAGCAGCGCCGCGGATACGGGCCGGCTGCCCACGAAGGCTCGCGATTTGCCACCTGCCAGAATCTCGCGCTCAATCAGCAGCTCGCCTTCTTCGATCTCGAGCCCCGCCGGCTCCAGCAGTTTATTCAGCGCTGACTGGTCGCGCACGTCGAAGATGCCGGCCACTCGGGCGCGCGCTTCGCCGGTGCGAACCATATCGGCGGAGGCGCGGCTGCCCAGCAGCAGCCCCAGAGCGTCAACCACAATCGATTTACCGCTGCCAGTTTCACCTGTCAGCAGATTTAAGCCGGGATGGAAATGCACGCGGAGCCGCTCGACTACGGCATAGTTTTCGACCACGAGTTCCAGCAGCATTCTGACGAGATTATAGCGTCAGTGGCGCTGGTGGTCTTGAGTGGCGTCGGTGGTCTTGCCACCGGCGGTCTTGTGGTTTGGTCGAACCCGTAACCCTCCATTAATCAACATTCATTTATAACCCCCGTCTTTTGCAAGGAATGGCCCGTCTGTGTGATAGATTTGAGATTAGGAGCCGAATTGATTTTCGAAACTCCCGTTGCCTTCCTATTCCAGCTAAATATCCTGCAGATGGTCCAGCAGAACGGTCCGTTCGAGATCGCCGTGCTGGCGATCCTGGCGCTCTTTTCGATATTCTCCTGGACCGTGATCTTCGCCAAGTGGCAAAGTTTCCGCGGCGCGCGGAACACCAACGCGCGGTTTTTACGCGCTTTTCGCAAGTCTACCGGCCTCGAGGCCGTCATGGTGGCCAGCGAACAGTACCGTCCATCGCCCCTCGTCTCCGTCTTCGATTTCGGCTATGAAGAAGTGGAGCGTCAGGTGAAATCCAAAGGCACGCTCACCAATCGCACGGCGCTCGAACGCAGCTTGCAGCTCGGCGTTAGCGAAGAACTAGCGAAGTTGGAACGGAACATGAGCTGGCTCGCCACCACCGCATCGGTTTCGCCTTTTATCGGGTTACTCGGAACCGTCGCGGGCATCATCACCGCGTTCGAAGGCCTGGGAACGCAGGGCGCCACCAGCCTGAGCGCCATCGCGCCTGGAATTTCGGAAGCACTCGTAGCCACCGCTTTCGGCCTGGTGGCGGCCATTCCGGCGGCCATCTTCTACAACTTCTTCAGCCACAAGATTCGCGAAATGGGCGCGCGCATGGACGATTTTGGCATGGAGTTTCTGAACATGGCCGAACGGACCTTCGGAGAGTAGCGCCATGGCAATGTCCGTCAACGGCGGTAGCGGGTTCGGATCGCGGCGGCGCGGCGGCACTACCGGAACCCTGGCCGAGATCAACGTCACACCCTTCGTCGACGTGGTGCTGGTGCTGCTCATCATCTTCATGCTCACCGCCCACGTGATGGAATTCGGCATCCAGGTGGACGTCCCCAAGGTCAACACGTTCAAGGACAGTGCCGAAGAACTGCCGGTCGTCACCATCGATAAGCGCGGCGAGACCACGCTCAACGGCAAGATGATCAACGTGAATGAGCTCTCGTCGGTGGTGCACCAGCGTTTTCCCAAAGCCAAGGGAGTCTACGTCCGTGCCGATAAAGAGACCATTTGGGACCCAATCGCGCAGGTAACGGCCGCATTGGGACAGGGCGGTCTACAGGTCAACATGGTGACGCAGCCGCTCGACACCTCCCGAGGTAGAAAGTAAATGGTGGCGCATCCCGACATGTTCGATGAGCGGGAGCCGATAGGAAAATGGCTCGCCGGCTCCATTGTCCTGCATATATCGGTTATCGTCGCGCTGATGGCGCACAATTTCATTCACGGCCCTCGCATTCAGATGGGAGATCCGCGCGGCGGCGGCTTCGGGGCCGTCGCGGTGAGCGCCGTCTCCACAATCCCCCTGCCTTCCATAGCGGCGCCCACGAACCCAGTCGCGAACGATACCAAGTCAAACGTCCCTACTCCTCCGCCGGCCAAGAAAGTGCTGCCCAAGGTGAAGGCTCCCGAACCGGATGCCATAGCTATCGGAAAAAAGGACACACACAGGCCGGCGCCGGTCGCCACAGCCGCTCCCAACAAATTCCGGGAACAGCAGAAATACGATCAAAGCCAGCTTTATAGCAACACCGGTCAGGCGGCCAGTTCTCCCATGATTGGCAAGCAAGGTGCTGGTGGTGTGGGCATTGGGAATAGTTCGCCTTTCGGCGCCCAATTTGGATATTACGCCAACATCCTCCAGCAGAGAGTGGCGCAGAACTGGAAAACCGGCGACATAGATTCGCACATCGCCAACGGATACAGGGTGACCGTAACTTTCACCATCCTGAAGGACGGTTCGCTGGCGCCGGGGTCGGTGAAAATTACGCAGCGTAGCGGAATTGCACCGCTGGACTACTCGGCGCAGCGCGCTATTTTCGACGCGGCGCCCTTTCCGCCGCTTCCGCAGGGTTTCCCGCGAAGTCAGGCGGATATTGAATTGAGTTTCGAATTGAGGCGTTAGATGAAAAGGATCGTTTGTCTGGCAGTGGCCGCGGCAGGCGCCCTGGCCGTGCTCATCGCGCAGGATTTCAAGGGAACCATCTCCGGAGGCCAGAAGCCATCCATGGCGATTCCGGTTTTTCGCGGCTCGGGTAATGCCCAGAACTTTATGGGGATCTTCAACCAGACGCTTCGCACTGACATAGATGGCTCGGGCTTCGTCAATCTGGTTCCCGTCACGCAAATGCCCTTATTCGTTCCGCAGCAGCCGTCCGACTTCGTGACGCCGCCTCCGATAGTCGACAATCCACGGCCCAAGCGAGGCGAGATGGCGCGTCCCACATCGGGTGGCGGCAGCTGGATGCAGGACTGGGGCGGACCGCCAGTCAACGCCACTTATCTGGCCTTCGGCTACACCGGGGATCAAAACAACGTGCTGGTGCTGCATGCGTGGCTATACGATCTGCGAAGTGGCGTAGGTAATCCACAAGTCATTGGCAAGTCATATGTCGGAACCGTGGATGATGGCGGCGCCCGCAAAGTAGCGCATCAGTTTGCCGCCGACATCATAGCCGCCCTGGGCGGGAAGCCGCTCTTCGGCACGCATATCTATTTTGTGCATCAGCAATCGAAACGCAGCCCGGTGAAGGAAATCTGGCGGATGGATCCAGACGGCACCAACCAGCAGCAGTTGACCCGTTTCAATAGTACTTCCATTCAGCCATCTGTTTCACCGGACGGTACGAAGGTCGCTTTCACTAGCTACTACAAGGGTACTCCTGGTATATTTGTCTTTTCGGTAGATCCGGTCCGAGATTTACGGTTCTATAACCAGGTTGCGTCGATGAACGAAACTCCCTCATTTACGCCGGACGGAAAACAGATTGTCTATGCTTCGTCGGCGGGACGCTGCTGCCGGATCTTTATCTCGAATCTGGACGGCACCGGCTTCAAAGCCATCACTTCGTCGTCCTTCATCGACAGTGAACCCAAGGTGAGCCCGAAAAGCCAGCAAATTGCCTTTTCTTCGGGCCGTTCCGGAGCCGAGCAGGTCTGGCTCATGAACATCGATGGCGGCGACATACAACGGCTGACGGATGGCACCGGCGAAGCCTCGAATCCCTCCTGGAACCCGGACGGACAACACATCGCCTTCTCCTGGACCCGCGGATTTGCTGCCGGAAAATTTAATGTCTTCTGGATGGACATAGCCACACATTCCTATGTCCAGCTAACTCATGATGAAGGCAAGAACGAAAACCCAACTTGGGCGCCTGACGGAATCCATCTGACTTTCATGTCGAATCGGACCGGCTCGGAACAGATCTTCACGATGCTGGCCAATGGAACGCAGGTGCAGCAGATCACAAGACAGGGAGAGAATTACAGTCCTGTCTGGGGAATGTAACTTTTGAGAATCTCAGGAGGCGCAGTTCATGTTCAATAAACGAAAACTCTCCGTAGCCGCTCTTGCGGTATCGCTGGCGATTTTCGCCGCGGGATGCAAGAAGAAAGTGCCGCCACCACCGCCGCCGCCACCGCCGGGGCCGGTGTCCACGCCGGCGCCCCCACCGCCTGCAGCGCCTGTTGTCGCGCAGTTTACGGTTGAGCCAACCACCATTCAACCCGGCCAGTCCGCCACGCTACGTTGGGAAGTGAGTGGAACCGTCACCAGCGTGGGGATCGATAATGGCATCGGCGCGGTTCAGAATACCGGCAACCGCCGGGTTTCACCTACCCAGTCCACCACTTACACCCTGACCGCCAGCGGTCCGGGGGGCAACACTACGTCTTCGGCAACCTTGACCGTCACTGCCCCACCGCCTCCGCCTCCGCCGCCACCGACTGCTGCGCCGAAGGTGCCCTTTGACCAGCGCATGTCGTCGGAAGTGCAGGACGCCTATTTCGACTATGACAAGAACGATATCCGCAGCGATGCGCAAGCCGTTCTGACCCAGAACGCCGGCGCCATCAAGGCGATTCTGGCCGATTTCCCGAGCGCCTCTATCGTCATCGAAGGTCACTGCGATGAGCGCGGCTCGGCCGAATACAACCTTGGACTGGGCGACCGCCGCGCCAGCGCCGCCAAGGAATTCCTGTTGGGCCTGGGCGTTCCCGCCGATCGCTTGAAGACCATCAGCTACGGCAAGGAGCGTCCGCAATGTACCGATTCGGACGAAGCCTGCTGGCAGAAGAACCGGCGCGTGCATTTCTCGCCGGGACAGTAAAATAGGATGTGAGTATGAGGCCGGCGGCGCACGCCGCCGGCTGTGCCAAGGAGAGTTGTATGTTCCGACGCCTATCGGTGTTCCCCCTTGTTCTGTTGGTCGCGATTACGATCGCACCCGATCGTTCCGCCGCGGCCAGCAAAGAGATTATGGAATTGCAGCGGGATGTTGCCCTGCTGCAGGAATCCATCAAGCAGTTGCAGCAGTCCCAGGAGGTTAAACTGGCCGCCCTGACCGAGCTGGTACGGCAGGCCGCGGACGCTTCCACCCGCGCCAATACGTCTGTCGCGGTGCTTCAGAGCAATCTCAGCGATAACCTCAAGAAAGAGCAGGCCGACGTGGTGGCTCCCGTTGTTGGGCTCACCAGCCGCATGAATTCGCTATCCGACGACATGCGCACGCTCACCCAGGCAGTCTCCGAACTGGCCAGCACCATGTCCAAGATTCAGTCGCAGTTGACCGACGTGAGCATGCAGGTGAAGGCCATCGGACCGATTGCCGCTCCTCCCCAACCCGGTCCCGGCGGCCCCGGCGGACCTGGCGGCTCTGTTCCGAACGGCGGGATGGCCGCGGCCGGCGGAGCACCCACCGCCCCTCCCATGTCGTCTCAGGATCTCTACAATCAGGCCCTCGGCGATAAGAACGGCGGTAAACTCGATCTCGCCCTGCAGGAATTCAACGACTATCTGAAGTATTACGGGAATACCGAGTTGGCGCCCAATGCGCAGTTCTACATTGGGTACATTCACTTCTCCCAGAACAACTTCGATCAGGCCGCATCCGATTTCGACATGGTGCTGGAGAAGTATCCCGTCAATAACAAAACGCGAGATGCCATGCTCTACAAGGGCCAGAGCTATGTGAAAGCCGGCCACAAAACCCAGGGAGCAGACGAATTCAAGGAACTGATCGCGCAGTTCCCCAAGACTGATCAAGCCGCCGCGGCCTGCCGCGAGCTCACCTCGCTCGGGCTCCACTGCCCCACCGCCGGATCCCCGGCCAAGAGCGCCGCCAAGAAAAAGAAGGGCGCCTAGCCTTCGTGGCGCAGACTCTCAGTCTGCCGCGTCGGCACTCATGCCGACGCTTCACAGCATGTTGACCACCTACGAAGACCTCGCGCGCCTCATCGACCATCCCCTGGTCAAGCCTGAACTCACCGACGTCCAGGTCCTGGCCGGCCTGGAGATGGCGAAGCGTTACCGCATCGCCTGCGTGAGCGTCCGCCCCTGCGATATCGATCTCGCAGTGCGTACCCTGGCCGGCGGCAGCGTGCTGCCGGGCGCCGTGTGCGGCTTCCCCCACGGCTCCCAGAACACCGCCACCAAACTCTATGAAGCGCGCGACCTGTTGCGCCGCGGCGCCAAAGAGATCGACATGGTGATCGCCATCTCCAAGCTGCTCTCGCGCGAATTCCAGCACGTGCAGACGGAGCTGCTGCAGATGTCGGAGCTGTGCCACAAGGAAGGCGCCATCCTGAAGGTGATCCTGGAAAACGCCTACCTCACCGATGAGCTGAAGATCATCGCCTGCCGCTGCTGCGAGCGCGCCGAGGTGGATTTCGTCAAAACCTCCACCGGCTTTGCGCCATCCGGCTACACCATGGAAGATGTGAAGCTGCTGCGCAAGCACGTCCCCGAAGAGATGGGTGTGAAGGCGGCCGGCGGCATTCGCACGGTCGACGAAGTGCTGGCCCTGGTCGAAGCTGGGGCTACGCGCATCGGAACCGGTTCCACCGCCGAGATCCTGGATGAGTGGAAGGCCCGTCTGGCAGCAGGGACAGAGGCTAAGGAGCCTCCCGGAACTGCCGCCCGCTAACCCTGTGGTATTCTGAGTTGTTCTTAACGAAAGATGCCGCATACGAGGTCTCTCCCGCGCATCTGCATTGCGCTGGGCCTGCCCGATGTACCAACCTTGCTGGACCACGCCCGGCGCGAAGCTGAGGCTGGGGAAGTGTTCCTGGAGTTCCGCCTCGACTTCCTCGATCAGCCGCTCAAAGGCGCTGAAGCCCTTAAAGGCTTTCTGGAGCAATATCCCGATTGCATCGTTCTGGCCACCTGCCGCCGCCACCAGAATCACGGAAAGTTCAACGGCAGCATCGAAGATCAACTGAACGTTCTCGAAGCCGCGGTGCGCAGCGGAGCTCACGCCATTGACGTGGAGATCGAAACCGCCGAGGTGTCGCAGGACCGCCTGCACCACTTCCGCGGCCGCACCCAGATCATCGTCTCGTATCACAATTTCGAAGCCACGCCGCCCATGGACACGGTGCTGAGCCGCGTCATGAAGGTGCAGGCCGATGCTTTCAAAGTGGTCACCACCGCGCGCAAGCCCTCCGACAATGTGCGCGTCCTGGCCGCCGCCAAAGCGCTTCCCAAACAGAAACTGATTGTGCTAGCGATGGGTGAGATGGGCTTTCCTACGCGCGTGCTCTCGCCGGTGTTCGGTGGCGTCTATACGTACGCTGCTCCGGGATACGCGCAGGGCACCGCCGCGGGCCAGGTCTGCGCGCGCCAGTTGCGCCATCTGTACCGCGTCGAAAAGCTGGGAAAGAGCTCCAAGATCTACGGCGTCATCGCCGACCCCGTTCGCCATTCCATTTCGCCCGCCGTGCACAATCGCGCCTTTCAGTCGCGCCGTCTGGACGCGGTCTATCTCCCGTTCCTGGTCTCCCCGGCGTACTTGCGCGATTTCTTCTCGCTGGCCTCCAAGCTGCCCCTGGCCGGTTTCAGCGTCACCATTCCCCATAAGCAAAAGATCATTCGCTACCTGGACGTGGTGGATCCGCTCGCCAAGCGCATCGGCGCGGTAAACACGGTGTGGCGCAAAGCCGGCAAATGGCGCGGCTCCAACACCGATGCCGCCGGTGTCACCACCCCTCTGGGAAAAGTGCTGCGGCTTCCGAAATCCACGGTGCTCATCGTCGGCAATGGAGGGGCGGCGCGCGGCGCAGCCTGTGCCTTGTCCGACGCTGGCGCCAAAATCTCACTCGTTGGCCGCAATGCCGATCGCGTTCGCGCGCTCTCCAAGATTTGCGGCGCCGAAGCCCTCGGCAAAGATCAACTCAACGGCCGCTACTTCGACGCCGTGGTGCACGCCACCCCGCTCGGCATGTTCCCGCACATCGACGAGTGCTTCTTCAACGGCAATATTCCCGCCGATGTGGTGTTCGATATGGTCTACAATCCCCTTGAGACCATGCTCTGCCGCAATGCCAAAGATCAGGGAAAAACCGTGATCCCCGGACTCGACATGTTTCTGGAGCAGGCAGCCGCGCAGTTCGAAGTGTGGACCGGCGAATCCGCGCCACGCGCCGTCATGATGAAAGCGGCGCTCGAAGCATTGGAGCACAAATGAAGCTCACCCGCCGCCAACTCGTCGCCACTTTGGCGCCCGCTGCCGCGCTCGCCCAAAACCCAGCGACGCCCGCCGCGTCCCCAGCCACCCCGGCCGATGAGTTGAAGGCCGCGCAGTCCCGTCTGAAAGCCAACAGCGACGCGCTCAACAAAATCGCCGTCCCCATGGACACCGAACCCGCATTCCAGTTCCACGCCTGAGGCGCGATATGGCGGCTATCGGCAACGACATCTTCTTCGCCACCATCCCCGAGCTCAACGCCAAACTCATCGCCAAGGAATTCACCGTCGAGGAACTAACGCACGCCTTCGCCGAGCGGCTCGAAAAGGAGGGCCGGCGCTACAATGCCCTGGCTCTGCCCCTTGTGCTCGAGGCCCAGCGCCAGGCGAAAACCGTGGATCAGGAGATCAAGCGGGGCCGCCTGCGCGGTCCTCTGCAGGGCATCCCGTATGCGGTAAAGGACCTGCTGGCCTACGCCGGCCAACCCACCACCTGGGGCGCCAGGCCCTATGCCGGCCAGGTGTTCGACTACAACGCCACGGTCATCGACAAACTGAGCGGCGTGGGCTCCGTGCTCACCGGCAAGCTTTCCATGGTCGAGCTCGCCGGCGGCGGCGGCTACCGCTTCGCTTCAGCCTCGCTGTTTGGACCGGGCCTCAATCCCTGGGACCGCACTCGTTGGTCGGGTGGCTCCTCCAGCGGTTCGGCGGCGGCCGTCGCGGCCGGCCTCGTGCCGTTCGCCATCGGCTCGGAAACCTCGGGCTCCATCGTGACTCCGGCGTCGTATTGCGGCGTCACCGCCCTCCGTCCGACTTACGGGCTGGTGAGCCGGCACGGCGCCATGGCCCTTTCGTGGACGCTCGATAAGCTCGGGCCGTTCGCCCGGAGCGCGGAAGATTGCGGCCTCATCCTGCAAGTCATCGCGGGCAAAGACGGCAAGGATCCGGGATCGGCGGGCAAGAGCTTCTACTACGTGCCGCAATTCGCCCGGCCGCTGAAGGATCTGAAGATCGGGTACGCGCCCTCGGATTTCGCCGACCGCGCGGAGCCCTCGGCGCGTGCCGCGTTCCAGGCAGCGCTAGCCGTAGTGAAACAGTCCGGCGCCGCACTCGTCGAGAGCAGGCTGCCGCCATTCCCCTATGGCGAAGTGCTCACCGGAATCCTGACTGCCGAAATGGCGTCCATCTTCGAACCGCTGATCGCTAGCGGCAAGGTGGACCAGCTCGTCGATCAGCGGCAGATCGCAGGCCTGAAGGCCAGCCTCGATTTTCCCGCCAAGGATTACCTGAAAGCCATGCGCGTGCGCCGCCTGATTCAGGATGCGTTCTCCCGGCTGTTCGGCGAAGTGGACGCGCTGCTGGCCCCGGGACGTCCCGGTCCCGCCACGAAACTGAATCAGCCGCTCGATCAGCCGTCCGGGCCCGAGCCGCCCGCCAACACGCCGCCAGGACTCTCCGGCATCATCCAGGCCGGCAACCTCGCCGGCCTGCCCGCGCTAGTGCTGCCCTGCGGCTTCGCCGAAAATCTCCCGGTCGCGCTTCAGGTCGTAGGAGCGCCCTTCACCGAAAACACCCTCCTGGCAATCGGCCGCGACTTTCAGTCCCGCACCGACTGGCACAAAAGACATCCCGCCTGACGCCAAATAACGGCGCTGTCTTACCGAGCCGCGACAGTTAAGGGAGTCGGTGTCGCTTTACCACCGCAAGCTATCCTAAAATTTCATGCCCCGCTTCTGCGATGTCAGTCTGCCCGTGCCCCTCGACCAGCCCTTCACCTATGCGCTGCCCGAGACCCTGCAGCACCGCGTCCGCGCGGGCAGTCGCCTGCTTGTCCCCTTCGGCACTCGCAAACTCACCGGCGTCATCCTCCGCTGTCATGACGACCCACCTTCGATGACCGCCCGCGAAGCCCTTCGCCTCATCGATTCCGAACCCGTGCTCAGCGACGAACTCCTCGCCCTCGGCCGCTGGATCTCCGCCTACTACTGCGCTCCCTTAGGCGACGTCCTCCGCGGCATGCTGCCCCTCGCCTCCGAAATTCGCCAGGGCAAAATCTGGTCTCTCACCGACGCCGGCCGCGATGCCGCCCGCCAGCTTCTCCTCGATTCCTCGCCCGACGACCCGGTGACGCAAGTCCTTCGTATGCTCGAAAAGCGTCCGCTCTCCGCCACCTATTTGAAGAAGGCGCTCCCCCTCGCCGACAAGGCCATCCGATCTCTGGAGCGCAAAGGCTTCATCGTAGTCGAATCCGTGCAGACCGAACGCGACCCCATGCGCGCGCCCGCCGACCGTCTCCGCGTCGAGTTCGCCGAGCCCAAACCGGGCCAGCCCGAAGCCAAACTCAACAAGCCCGAGCGCGAACTGCGCGCGTTCCTCGAACTCCACCCCGGCTCGCACAATCTCAAAGAGCTCGAAGACATGGTGAAGAACGCGAGCCCCGCGGCGCGCTCTCTGGCGCGTAAAGGCCTGGTGAGTCTGCAGCCCGAGACCGTGGCCGCGGCGGCCGGCCTCATCCGCGCGCGCCATGAGTTGAACCCCGCCCAGCAGGCCGCTTTCGCGCAGATCCGCGAGGCTATCCTCGCGCAGCAGTTCCGCACCTTTCTGCTCCACGGCGTCACCGGATCGGGCAAGACCGAGGTCTACCTCAACGCCATCGACGTCGTCATCGAACAAGGCCGCAGTGCTCTGCTGCTGGTGCCCGAGATCGCGCTCACCCCCGCCATGGCCGGCCAGTTCTTCGCGCGTTTCGGCGACCGTGTCGCCATTCTGCACAGCGCCTTCACCGACGTGGAACGCACCGAGCAGTGGCGCCGCATCCGTTCCGGCGCGGCCTCCGTCGTAGTGGGAACACGTTCCGGAGTCTTCGCGCCCGTGCGCAACCTGGGCCTCATCGTGGTGGACGAAGAGCACGATGGCAGCTACAAGCAGGAGGAGACGCCCCGCTATCACGGCCGCGACGTGGCAGTGGTGCGCGCGCAAGCCGCCGGCGCCTGCGTGGTGCTGGGGTCGGCCACGCCCAGCCTCGAAAGCCGCTACAACGCCGAGAAGGGCAAGTACACCCTGATCGAACTCCCCGGCCGCATCGAAGCGCGCCCCATGCCCACCGTGGAACTCATCGATATGCGCGAGGAGTTCCTGGAGACCCGCAAGCAGGCCACCTTCTCACGCAAGCTGCTCGATGCCCTGGGCCAGCGCCTCGAACTCGGCGAGCAGACCATCGTGCTGCTCAACCGCCGCGGCTTTTCCAGTTTTGTGAGCTGCCGCTCCTGCGGTGAGCGCGTGCAGTGCATCAACTGCTCCCTCACGCTTACTTATCACAAGCGCGATCGCCGCCTGCTGTGCCACTACTGCGGCTATGCCGAGAAGGTCCCGAGCCTCTGTCCCAAGTGCCAGAGCGAGCACATCTATTTCGCCGGCCTGGGCTCCGAACGCGTCGAGGAGGAGTTGCACCACGCCTTCCCCACCGCCCGCATCGCCCGTCTCGACCGCGATACCGTCAGCGGCAAGCGTCAATACGAGACCATCCTCCACGATTTCCGCGAAGGTAGTTACGACATCCTGGTGGGCACGCAGATGATCGCCAAGGGGCACGATATTCCCAACGTGACTCTGGTGGGGGTCGTATCCGCCGATATCGGGCTCGGTATGCCCGACTTCCACGCCGCGGAGCGCACCTTTCAACTGCTCACTCAAGTGGCGGGCCGCGCTGGTCGTGGCAGCGTGCCGGGAATCGTCCTGGTGCAGACCGTCAATCCCGACCACTATGCCGTGCGCCTCGCCGCCATGCAGGACTACCCGGCCTTCTACGAAAAGGAATTGAATTTCCGGCGCATGATGCTCTACCCGCCTTTCAGCGCCATGGCCAACCTGTTGGTGCGAGCCGAAAAGAAGGAAGCAGCCATGCGCATGAGCGCGGAGCTAGGCATGCTGCTCTCGCCGCCGCCCGAAAAACTGCGAGTGATGGGCCCCGCCGAAGCGCCAGTCCCCCGCCTCAAGAACGAATATCGCTACCAGTTCCTGATCAAGTCCGCCAGCCGCAAGCTGCTGAACGAGCTCCTGCTGAAAGCCCGCACCTTCGCCCAGGAAAATAAATGGGGAGCCACCGCCCTGGTAATCGACGTCGACCCGCTGACCTTGATGTAGGGGCCCCTACTTCCCGCAAACCGCCGTCAAAAATCGCCCGTCATGGCTCGGGTACTCCTTGAGAATCTTCAGTCCACCATGCTCCGTCAGCAGCCAGCGAAACGCCGCGGCCGTATACGTGTACTGGAAATTCAAGCCGATATTCTCGCCCCGCTCAATGGAGATTTCACGACTCGCCACCGTCGCCGAAATATCCCGGCCTGCGCGGAAGTATCGAGTGATCAAGTGCAGCCCGCTGTGCCGTTCATCCGTCTTGGCATTAAACCGGATCTCGCCATCGTTCTCGCCGATCCCCACGCTCGCCAGCATCGACGAAACGAATCGCCGCGACACGGGATTGTCGCGACGTCCCATCGTCTTCTGCTCGTCGTAAAGCTCGCCGTCGATAATCAACCGGTCGCCCGGCTTCAGGCACTGCGCAATATAGCGGATCTCGGCCAAAGGATCGAACGACCCCATCGTATTGCCCGAAATGATGAAAAGGCGAGGTGGCTCGGCCGCATCCGCCGCATACACTAAATGCACCGGACTCGAAATGTCGGCCTTGATCCCGGTGGCTTCAATGTCGTCGTCTTCCACACTGGCACAAGCTGCTTCCAGCATGGTCTGGCTGGCATCGACCGGAAAGTAAGTGCATTCCGATCCGGTATCCTTCAACGCCACCATGAGTGCTCGGTCGCGCGAGCCTTGGCCGGCCCCGAAGCTGATGACCGGCACTTTTGTGCCGAAATGCTTGGCCAGTTCGGGAGCCTCAGCCGCAATCCGCTTCCATGTCTCCTGCAACCCGCCATACAATTCGGCATCTCCCGAAAGCGCGCCCCATTCGGCGGCGGAACGGGGAAACCAGAAGAAGAACTTCTCCGGCACATCGCGAGCCTCAACCGCCTCCACGAACTCCTGCGCAATGTCGGCTTCCGTCAAAACTACTTCAACTTTCATTTAGAACCCCATGATCTGCATTCCGGCATCCACAAAGATGATGTTGCCGGTGACACCGCGTCCCAAATTGCTGGCCAGAAAAACAGCCGTATCGGCCACTTCCGCCGGGTCGGTATTGCGCCGCAGCGGAAACCGGGCCGCTTCGTCCAGAATGTTCGAAGCCCCTTTGATGGCGCGCATCGACGCCGTCTTCACCGGACCCGCCGAAATCGCATTGACCCGAATCTTCTGCGCGCCCAGCTCGCCCGCCAGATACCGCATTGCCGATTCCAGCGAGGCCTTGGCCACGCCCATCACGTTATAGTTCGTCACCACCCGCGTCGCGCCCAGGTAAGTCAGCGTCATCAGCGCTCCGCCTTCCGTCATTACAGGCGCAGTGGCGCGGGCCACCGCGACCAGCGAGTACGCGCTCACATCCTGCGCCAGCAGGAATCCATCGCGCCCGGTCTCCACGAACGGACGGCTCAGATCCTCGCGATTCGCAAACGCCAGGCTGTGCACCACCGCGTCGAGCGGCTTTCCCAGCGCTTTCAACGATTCCGTCAACGACGCCAGGTCGTCGTCTTTCGTCACATCGCACGGCAGAATCGCGGACACCCGAAATTCCTTCGCCAGTTCCTCGATCGCTTCCCTCTGGCGCTCGCCCAAATACGTGAGCACAAGCGCAGCCCCTTCGCGCGAAAACGCCTGCGCGATCGCGTATGCGAGACTCCACTTGTTGGCAATACCGGTAATGAGGGCAGTCTTGCCCTCCAGCAAGTTTGACATGAACTCTTAGTGTCGCACAATCACCGGTTTGCCGCCCTGTTCCTTGCTCCGTTGGGCGGCGTCCATGAAGGCGAAAATCTCCAGCGTTTCGTCGTTTGACACCGGCGGCTTGCCGGTCTCGAAGAACTTCACAATCTCGACCACCAGCGGCCGATAGCTTCCGGCGCCCTGCGGCTTCACCTCTACAATCTCCTTGGCGCGAAACACCACCGCGCCATATTCGCTGTACGGCCGCATGGCGCGCACCGTGCCGATGCGGCCGTCCTTCCAGCGCCCCACCATCACGTCGGTATTCGTCCGTGTAGGTGCGCGTCACGCTCTCGCAGCCCGGCCCCATCAGCGTGTACAGCAGTTCGATGGGATGAATGGCGTACCAGGAAAGGTCCAGCTTGTGGTGCGGCTCGAGCGGCCCCGGTCCCCAGGTCAGCGCGCCGGTGGTATCGGTAAATTTCATGTTGCCACCGCCAACTCGCCGAAGCGCAGGCTGGAGGCGCTGAACCACGGCACCCCGCCTCCTTGGCCAGGCGCGCGATCTCCCGCGCATCCTCCAACGTGGATGCCAGCGGCTTATCGATGAACAGCGGCTTGTGCGCGGCAATCACGGGACGCGCCTGCTCCAGATGCACGCGTCCGTCCACGCTGTCGAGCAGCACAGCGTCCACTTTCGAAAGCAGCGTGGCGATGTCGGGCACAAACTCCACCTCCACTTCGTGCGCACTCTTCGGCGTATTGATCCACGCGGCGTGGCGCTGTTTTCCACGTCGTGCTGCCGCCTTTGTATGCCGCCACCACGCGCGCCGCCCGGCAACGTGGTCGGGCCGCGACGCATCGTCATTCAGCAGTTGTGTGAACGCCGGAACATGCGAAGTGTCGGTGCCGATAATCCCAATGCGGATGTCGGCCGCGGCCACGCAGAGCGCGCCGCACCAGCAGAATGAGGATGAGCTTCACTTCGGGCATTGTACACTGAGCTGGCGAGCGACTTCCGTCGCCATGGATCTCTCCACCCCGCTCACTTACATCAAAGGAGTCGGCCCGGCCCGCGCGGCCATGCTTGAAGCCAAGGGTCTGCGTCACCGTCGAAGACCTGCTCGGCTACGTTCCTTTTCGCTACGAAGACCGCAGCAACATGAAAACCATCGCGCAGCTGGCCCCCGGCGAGATGGCGACGGTGATGGCCGAAGTGCGCTCGGCCAAGATGTCGGGTTTCAAGCGCCGCAACCTGGGGTTGTTCGAAGCGTCGCTTCACGCGATTCCTCGCGCGCCATGCTGGCGGGCAAGTGGTTTCACGGCGGGTATCTGGCCAACGTGCTGGCCGCGGCATGAAGGTGGCGCTGTTCGGCAAAGTGGAGTTCGACAGCTACTCCGGCGAGCTCACCATGCTGCATCCCGAGTTCGAAATTCTCTCGGGCGACGATGAGGAAGGCGAAGCCGCGCTGCACGTGGGCCGCGTGGTGCCCATCTACGAAGCGGTCTCCAAGATCAGCACCACGCGTGCTGCGCGTCGCTCATCCATCGCATTCTCGCAGATCCCTCGCGCCGGTCGGACGATTTCCTGCCCGAGTTCCTGCGCCACCGCCTCAAGCTGCCCGACCGCTGGACCGCCATCCGCGAGGCCCACTTTCCTCCGCCGGATGCCGACATGCGCCTGCTCAACGCTTTCCGCTCGCCGGCGCAGTTCCGGCTGATCTTCGAAGAGTTCTTCTGGCTGGAGTGCGGCGTCGCGCTGAAGCGCAGCAAGGCGCGCACGCTGCCGGGCATCGCGTTCGAGCTCAACGACAACGTGCGCGAGCAGATCAAGGCGATGCTGCCGTTCAAGCCCACCGGCGCGCAGAAGCGCGTGCTCAGGAAATCGCGAACGACATGAAGGCAGCCCGCTCCCATGAATCGCCTGCTGCAGGGCGATGTGGGCAGCGGCAAGACCATCGTGGCCGCCGAGGCCGCCGTCATCGCCATCGAAAACGGCTATCAGGTGGCGGTGCTGGCGCCCACCGAAATCCTGGCCGTCGCAGCACTGTCTCTATTTCAAGCAGCTCCTCGCCAAGCTCGGATTACGTCGCTCGTGCTGCTCACCGGCTCCTTCACCAGCCGCGAAAAAGACGCAGCTCAAGAAGCTGATGGCCGAGGGCCTGGCGCACGTGGTCGTGGGCACGCACGCGCTGCTCGAAAAGGACGTGGAGTTCAAGAAGCTGGGCCTCGCCATCGTCGACGAGCAGCATCGCTTCGGCGTCATGCAGCGGCTCGGCCTGGTGCAAAAGGGCCTGCATCCCGACGTCCTGGTGATGACGGCGACGCCCATTCCGCGCACGCTGGCGCTGACGCTTTATGGCGACCTGGATGTTTCGGTGATCGACGAACTGCCGCCCGGCCGCAAGCCCATCATCACCAAACACGTCACCGCCGATCGGGTCGAGCAGGTCTACAGCTTCCTCAAGCAGCAGATGGACGAGGGGCGGCAGGCCTACGTCGTGTACCCGCGTGATCGAAGAATCGGAAACGCAGGCCATGAAAGCGGCCGAGAAGATGTACGAGCATCTCTCGCAGGAGGTCTTCCCACGCTCTGCCGTCGGCCTGATGCATGGCCGCCTCGCCTCCGACGAAAAAGAAGCCGCGATGCAGCGCTTCAAAGCAGGGGCAAATCCAAGATTCTGGTCTCCACCACCGTGATCGAAGTGGGCGTGGACGTGCCCAACGCCACGCGTGATGGTGATCGAGCAGGCCGAGCGTTTCGGCCTGGCGCAACTGCACCAGCTTCGCGGCCGCGTGGGCCGCGGCGCCGCGCAGAGCTACTGCATCCTGGTGACCGGAAAGCTGAACGAACGTCGCGCGCGAGCGCATCCGCACGCTGGTGGATTCCACACGACGGCTTCTATATCTCCGAAATGGATCTGAAGCTGCGCGGCCCGGGCGAATTCTTCGGCACCAAGCAATCGGGGCTGCCCTCGCTGCGCGTCGCCAACATTCTGCGCGACGCCGGAAATTCTGGAGATCGCGCGCCGCGAGGCCGTGGATTTCATCGCCACACCGCCTTCCGAAGACGATCTGCGCCGCGCCGTCGCTTACATCCGCGACCACTGGCAGCGCCGCTACGGACTGGTGACGGTGGGCTGATGCGCGTGATCGCCGGAGAGTTCCGATCGCGCCGCCTGAAAAGCATCCCCGGCGCCGCCACCCGGCCCACGCCCGACCGGCTGCGCGAGACGCTCTTCGATATCCTGCAGACGCGAATCGCCGGAGCGACTTTCCTCGATGCCTACGCCGGAACCGGAGCGGTAGGCATCGAAGCGCTCAGCCGCGGGGCCGTGCACGCCTTCTTCCTGGAACGCAATCGGCCCGCATTGGAGGCGATCCGCGAAAACCTGCAGTCCCTCCAAATCGTCCCCCGGGCCACCGTGGTCGCAGGGCCGGTATTGCTGGCGCTCCCAAAGTGGAAAGCGCACATCGTCTTCTTAGATCCGCCCTACGACCAGGACCGCGAATACACAGCAGCCATGGAGATTCTAGGAGAGAATCCGCCCGAGCTGACCGTGGTCCAGCACTCGGTCCGCTACGCCCTAAGCGAATCCTACGGCTCGCTAAAGCGAACAAGAGTCCTGCGCCAAGGAGACAACGCCCTAACCTTCTTCAGCGGCAAGTAGGACGGACCATCGCTTTTTGTGGTCTGTTGGAATGGGCGCTCCGCCCACGAAACCCCATGAAAAACTCGTTGCGCTAGGTAGGGCAGGCGCTTCCGCCTGCCAATCCGAGCGAAGCTCGGACCGCTTTTTCAACCCCGTCTTCAGGTATTTCCTTTCCACGAAGGTTGGGGGACAACGCGCACCTGGGTTGCAATACCCAGGGTGTGCAGGACATCCACGGCAGTATTTGCTTGCCCATCAACGCGCGCGCCGATCGTGTTTTACAGATAACCGGACCCTGAAATGCATATACCATTTCGAGAGGTATCATGCGATGCAAAGTGCGAAGCGTCATCCTCCAGCCGTTCTGGATCATCGAATCTCCGAAACGGAAACTGTGGTTTGGATCATGATCGTGATCCTGCTCGGCTCAATCTTCTTAGCGATTGCCTGCCTGCTGCACGCGGCCGGAGCATAGTGCAATCGAGCGTCGTGGCGACACTCGATTCAAGCCCCCGCCGGAACATTCCGACGACGATCTGTTCCTTGGAAGACTATGCAGGCCTCTGGCGCTTCGAGCGGTCAGAGAATTAGTTCTCTCCCACCACCCGCTCCACATGATCGATCACTAGGACCTCCGACGCCCGCTTGACCGTCTCCACTCGCAGCCCCAATTGCAATCCAACCGCATCCAGAATAGTGAGAGTGCCCGTAGTCCCCACCGCCGCGTTCCCCCGCCAGTCCAAATCGAAATCGTAAGCGCCGGTCAGACCCGTCTCGTCCACCACCGGCTGATCGATCGCCGCATACCGCGGCAGCGCCTTCACCAGTTCAGCCATCGTCATTCGATGGCAGGTCAGCCGGCGGACGCCATTCGCCTTGCAACCCTTCTCGCCTGAATCGTCTTTCGACTGTGCCATCCCAGGAGCCTTCTTCCCCACCATCAGCGCATATACCGGCATCGTTCGCTTTTCCACGTGGGTCGCCAGCCCCCATCGCTCGCCCAGCAGCGTCCGCAGCATCAGCCGCAAATCGTCTTCGGGAGTCTTCGGCGCCGATTTCGCCACTACATCGTAACGGTCCGAATCGAGCCAGGAGGGTCCGCCCTTCACCGCATCGAACTCCACGCGGTAGGCGCTCATGATCAGATGCCGCAGAGTGGCGCTATGAATTGTGACGTGCCCGTTGGGAAGGATGTCCGCCGACTCTCGGTCGGCACCGGACTTGTTGACCTTGACTGCCGCGACGTCGAAAGCCGGCTTGTCTGAAGTTTGCCCGGTCGCGAAGTGGACCAGCAGCAGGAGTGCCGGCAGCAAGTGGCGGAGTGGCATGCTGCAGGAAAGACGCTGCGCCAATCGGAATCGTGCAATCCAATCCAGTCGAGCCAGTGAGGTGGAGCCGGTGGTCGGAAAGTGGTTTTGGCTTGACGCTCGAACGAACGTGGGCTATGCTTTCCCATAGCTGGCTAGAGGAGAAGATGCGCAAGCACAGCAGCGGGACGCTGGTATGAGTTGGTGGAATCGACTCTCGAATCTCCGGCGCAGTGAGGACCTTGGGCAGGGGAACTCGATGAGGAACTGCAGTTTCACATCGACTCGCGTATCCATGACAACCTCAACGCAGGCATGACGCAGGAGGCAGCGCGACGGGATGCCAGACAGCGCTTCGGCAATTGGACCTTGGCCAAAGAAAGGACGCACGAAATGAACATCGTCGTGACCCTCCAAACGGTCGGCCAGGATCTCCGTTACGCCCTCCGCAGTCTGCGCAAGTCCCCCTGGGTTTACGGCATTGGCAATTCTGGCGATGGCGCTCGGCATCGGCGCCAACACTGCGGTCTTCACTGTAGTCAACGGGGTGCTCCTGCGCCCACTGCCTTTGGTCCAACCAGAGCGGCTGTTCCTGATCTGCTACATGCCGCGCGTTGGCCCTTTTAGCAGTAAGCCCAGCCTGTCGAACCATGACTATCTCGAATTCCAGCGGCAGACCCACACGTTTGAGAGCGTCGCGGCTTTGGACCGGGCGCAGGTCACCTTGACCGGAGCGGGAGACGCCGTTCGCCTGCAAGCGGCGGTGGTCACATCGAGTTTCTTTCCGATTCTGCGTGCAAGCCCGGCTATGGGCAGAACCTTCGCCGCCCAGGAAGAGAAGCGCGGATCACCGGGTGTCGCGGTGCTTAGCCAGGAACTCTGGCACAGCCGTTTTGCCGCGGATCGGGACATCCTGGGAAAGGCCATCACGGTGGACGGCATTAAACCAGCGTGATTG
Organism: uncultured Solibacteraceae bacterium; assembly: GCA_963815475.1. GTDB lineage: Bacteria > Acidobacteriota > Terriglobia > Bryobacterales > Bryobacteraceae > Sulfopaludibacter. Next base: position 1,909,319 of record CAWFHD010000003.1, read on the forward strand.
GCGTCATGCCGGCCGGTTTCGCGTTCCCGGGAGATGTTCAATTGTGGTTGCCTCTGACGGTTGGAGACGATGCGAAGTTCTCCTTTTTCCCGCCGGCCTTCGGACGATTGCGGCCGTCTGTTACTCAGCGGCAGGCGCAGGCGGAACTGGGGTGACCGCGGGCGTAGCACTCGGAGTAGCAGGCGCTTTGGCCATCACTCGCGTCCTCGCAAAAGTTCCTGTTCGAAGTGAAGCCCACCGATCTTCCCATGTTCCTTGCGGTAGCCGCGTTACTCGTGGCTGTCGCGCTCCTCGCGGGCCTGCTGCCTGCGCAACGCGCCACCGGAGTGGATCCCCTGATCGCTCTGAGATGGGAATAGTGTGTTAATAGGCTCAGGTTACAGGACCTGTGTCGGCTTGCTACAGTTCTGTGAATCTTAGTGTCGCCGTGCTTGTGGCGCAGACACTCTGTTTGTCGCGCCCCGACTCATCGGGGCGCATGGCCTTCCGAACGCTCACATGTTCTTTCAACCTGCGGTGGGCTCCAGCCCGCCAATTCCGAGCGCCCAACCACCATTTGCAAGGGGTAATGGTCCGTTAGCGAGCACCCAAAACTGTACCTGCGCCTCCGCCCACGAGCGGAAAGCTACTAATATGACTCCATAACTTCATCGTAATAACTCCCGTTCTCTCCTTTCTTCCCTTGACGATAGGGCCGCGCAAAATCCTTTTCCGGGTTGGTGTAAAGTAACATACATCTCCATGGGAACAGCGCCGGTGTCCATCAGGGCCTTAGTCCGTGAGGCGCTGGGCAATTCCCGGTCCGATTCGTGGACAAGGCTGGCGCGGGAACTCCAGGCGCCCATGACCCGGGTGGCCGCGCGCGTAGCTGCCGAATGGGGCGGCGTTCAAACGGAAGAAATCGAAGACATTATCCAGTCGGCCTTATTAAAGTTGTCCTCCGATGGCGGCAAAGCCCTCCGTCGCGTTCAAACGGACACGGATGAAGGGGCGCTTGCCTATGTAAAGCGCACCGCCGCCCATGCCGCACTCGACTATTTCAAAATGAAATACGCCGGGAAGCGGGGCCGAGATGCCACAGTCAGCCTGGAAGCTCGTCCCGAACTAACCCTTCTGTTAGGTTCCAACTGCAACATTGACAGAACCATCCTCTTGAGCCAGATCGACTCCGCTTTGCGCGCCAACCCTGTGGAACGCTCCATTTTCTGGCTCTATTACCGCGATGGTTTCACAGCCAAAGAGATCTCCAGCATTCCGTCGGTGAACCTGACGGAAAGCGGAGTAGAAAGCCTGGTACGGCGGCTGATCCTTCAGGTAAAGAACGATCTGGTTCCCGAAAAGGAAAGTCGCAAGGAAAGGCGTCAAGGGTTATGAAGGCCCATGCTGTGGGAAGAAACCCTATCTCATGTCCGCCGGATACCGTCTGGCTGGATGTCGCTGGGGGACTGGAATCCCCGGACCGAATCCAGGCATTGCTGCAGCACGCAGCCGGGTGCCAGGCATGCGCCGGACGCCTGCGTTGGGCCATTGCTGTGATGAGCGACGAAATCCAAACCGCTGAAGAGCCCCTGTTGCAACAGTTGGAGCCGCGCCAAAACAACCGTGCCGCGGAGTTGGGCGCTCTCATGGCATCCCGTGCTTCCGTCCCGCGCCGGACCCTTTGGCCGGTCTATGGCGGACTGGCTGCGGCCGCCGCTCTGCTGTGCGCTGTCTGGTACTGGCATTCGCATCGGGCGCCGCTTGGTCTACTGGCACAAGCTTACAGCGAGCGGCGCACTTTAGAATTGCGCGTTCCCGGCGCGCATTTCGCGGCGATGGCCGTCGCACGTGGCGGGGACGCCGGCGATCGTTCCCTCGCCCTGCTGAAGAGTGAGGAGGCTATCGCCGGCCATTCCGCCACCGGCCTGGAGCCCGATTGGTTGCTTGCCAAGGGTCGCGCTGCCCTGCTCGAATGGCGTTACGCCGACGCCATCCAGACGCTGCAAATTGCGCTCGATGCCTCCGCTGCTTCGCCCGGACGCGCCGAGACGTTGATCGATCTTGCCAGCGCCTACTTTGAAAGGGCGCAGAAGGACAACCGCGCTATTGACGATTCCAAAGCAGTGGAGTTGCTCGGGCAAGCCATCCAGATCGACCCCCGCATGGCCGTCGCGTATTTCAACCGCGCGATTGTGGAGGAGCAGCTTTTTCTGTATGAGAATGCGCTGCGCGATTGGGACCAGTACCTCAAGCTGGATGGCGCGGGCCCCTGGCCGGACGATGCGCGGCGTCGCCAGAGAGAATTGAAACGCAAGATGGGAGCGGCGCAACTGGACGACCCGCATCGCTTGGACGGTCTATACGAGACTCGCTTCGACCGCGCCATGCAGCAGGGCGTATCCGGTTCGGATGTGCAGGCTCTGGCGGAATCGGCAGCCGCCGCTCATGGCGACCCGTGGCTGCGGGAGGCCGCCGCGGCATCGTCGGCGCCGGAAGCATCCCAACTTGGGAAGTTGGCGTCGGCCCGGATCGCCCTGCGCGTTGACGGCTTCCCAGCGGAGATGTCGGCGCTCTCCGGAATGGCGCCAGCCTCGGCCGCGCTGCAGGCGTGGGCCCGCTATGAGCTGCTCTTTCGCATGGTGAAGTCTCACCATCCCGCGGAGTGCGTCCATGCCGCCGGGCCGGCAGTGGATTTGGCGCGCCGGCGCGGCTACGCCTGGCTGCTCAGCCAGTCACTGCTGGAGCAGGCGGCCTGCGACGCCTTCACAGGCCATGCGGAGATGGCCGATCAGCGGGTAGCTGAAGCCGGTCAGATTGCCGGCGAGCACGGATTTCCAGCGCTCCAGTTGCGCGTGGCGGGATTCCGCAGTTCCCGTCTGACGCAATTGGGCGAGTACCGCGAAGCCAACGCGCTGCAGCGGCAGATGCTGGCCCTGTTCTGGTCAAGCCCGCTGCCATTCGGAAGAGCTCAGCAGTCTTATACAGACTTGATGTGGTCGGCAGAAGGACTGGGCCGCTGGCACACTGCTCGGGAGGCGGCTCTGATGTCGGCTGCCATGGCGGAGCGGGGCGGTTTCCTGCCCACCGAAGCTGTGGTCCGCGCGCGCTGGGCGGGCGCGGCGGCGCGCTTGGGCATGGCCGGCGAAGCCCGCGAACAGGCCGCCCGCTCACAGGCGCTGTTCGCACAATTGGAGCCCAACGCGGTGACGGCTTCTTACCGCGCCTTTGCCGCGGCTGTCTCTGCTCAAAACGCGGAAACTCGCGCCGCGCTTGCCGCCCTGTCGCGCGGGCAGGACCTCACCGTTAGCACGCTGGTGAATGCAACCTACTGGCGGGCGTTGGCCCGGTTCGATCTGCGGGAGGCGCGGCAGGACTTGGCAGAAGCGCACCTTTCAAGCGCAGTCGCCATGTTTGCGGCTGGCGCGGAAACCAGGCGCATCGGCGGGAATGCCCATTGGCGATTTGCCTACGAAAGCGCGCTGCGCGATCTGCTACTGGCTAAGATTGAGCGCGGCGATTCCGAAGGCGCCTACTGGATGTGGCAGCAGTATTTGGAAAGCGCCGACAGTCATGGCGACGCCGGACAGCCTGCCGTGCTGGCGACGTTTCTGCGTCTGAGCGGCGGTACGGCCGATGGATGCGGCATGGCGCCGCGGTGCGGTTCGCCTGGCTGGAAGGCGATGCCGATGCGCTGGAGGCGCGCGCCCGCCTTTATGCCGCGATGTGCAGCCATCCGCCCGAAGCGGGACAGAATTTGCGCGCCTCCGGCGAGAGCCTGAGCGCGGCGCTCTTCGGCGCGCTACAGGAACCGAGCGATACCGTGCTCGTAGTGCAGCCGGATGGCCCGCTGGCCGCGCTGCCGTGGTCGGCACTGGCGCCTTCGGGAGTTCTGGTGGCAGTGTCTCCCCTGGGAGCGCCGCTGCATGACGCCGTCCGGATTCCCGCTGACCTGCCGTCGCACGTCCTGGCGGTGGCAGTTCCAAACTCGCCGGATGCCGACTATCTTCCTCTTCCCGATGTCGGCCGCGAAATCGATTTCCTGCGCTCCGCCTACCGCGATCTGCGCGTCCTTGAGGGTCCGGCAGCCACTGCCCCCGCGATTCGTCAGGCGCTGGAGAGCGCCGACACACTTCACTTCGCCGGCCATGCGCGCCCGCGGCCCGAAGGCGTGAGTCTTCTGGTATCCGCCGAAGACGGCGGCTCGGAATATTGGACGCCTTCCGGCAAGGGATTACATCTGGTGGTGCTCAGCGCTTGCTCTACGGCGCGCTATGAAGAGGCGGAATCCGCGTCGCCGTTGCACCTGGCGCATCAGTTGTTGCTCGCTGGAGCGCGGCAGGTAGTGGCGGCGCAGTGGAATGCCGATTCCGCCACTACCGCCGATTTCATGCGGCTGTTCCACGGCGAACTGTCCAGGGGCACGCCGGCGGTGCTGGCGTTGGCCCACGCCCGCGACACCATTCGCCGCCAACCCGGCCACGAGCATCCATATTTCTGGGCCCTGTTTTCTTACTTTGTCCAGACTTAGGTCTGAAAGGAGACCGCGCGAACGATGACCCCAATGACACACGAACCACAAGAACCTTCACAGACTCACACAAAACCTACGCGGGTGAATCTGCTCTTTCATGGATTGCTGGCCTTCGTCGAAAAAGGAGGCTACTACTGGGTCCTGATCCCCGATTCCCCCATGCACGATTTCAAGATCGGCGACCCCGAGCGCGATCCCCACCACCCATACGACGCGCTCGATCACTTGCCGCGCGGCATATTTCTACTGGAAGGCGTCGAGAGTTGTGCTGGCTTCAGTTGTCCTCCGCCCCCAAGTCACAGCATTGTGCTGCGCGGGACTATGTTGGAGGTACACCCGCACTTGGCTCGCACGGTGCTGATCATTCCCAAGCCCGACGTCATGCGGGGATTCCGTGCCGTGGAATCGCGCACTTTCGATGTGGCCACCGGCGATCCCACGCATCGTGCGCTTTCGATCCGTCCGGATGTGGTGCACACCGTGGTGATGGTGTCTTACCAGAAGGCTTGCAGTTCGCATGTCCGTTTCGTGCGCGTCGCCAACCTTGAAGGTGCTTCCGTTCCACCCGAGGACGCCAAGACGATCGCCATCCACAGCCGGCCGATTGCGAATATCGGCATTTACGCCAACGCCAAGCCGAGCGAACTGGCTATGATTTTGAAAATGACTCCGGATCAACTTTCGGGGCACACCCGGAAACACGATCAGCCCTTTAACGCCATGTTCCAAGTGAAAAGCCCGACCGGCGCTCATTCGCCGCTGAATCTCACCGCCACCGTAGTGGGTAGTAAGAGCTCCGCCGGTTTGACTGAAAGCGTTACTGATGGGCCGCCAACTAGCACCCCGAGCACCGTCGGTGTTACCGAACTGGAACTGTTGACGCTGAATGAGCTGTTCCACCTGCAGGAGTGCCTCCACGAACAGAAAGAAAAAGGCGAGCCGCACGAGTCCCACCGACTGGTGCTCTTGAACTTCGGCGACCCCAGCGGCTGCACGCCGGTTCAAGTGCTGGAGACGTAGGGCGGCATAGTGGAGCCGGTGGTCTCGCCACCGGCTTTCCGACTCTGGCACCCGGCGGTAAAATAAGAACCGACCCCCATGCTCCGCTGGTGCCTGCTGCCCATATTCACGCTCGCTTCGGCCTGGGCGCAGCAGTACAATGGACCGCGCCCGCCCAAACCCGATATCCCGTACCTGAAGCACGCCTCGAACCTGATCCCCACCGAGACCGCCGAAGCCAAAGAGGAAAAAAGGAAGGACGAATCGCTCTACATCATTCAGGGCGCGGCTTCCACCGCCAAGACCCCTCTGGCGATGCCCATCTTCATCCTCAAAGCCGACAAACTCGCGCCCGACCGTTTACAGCTCTTCCGCCTGGAATCGAAGGCCGGCCATCGCGAGATCCTCTTCTCAGCGAAAACTCCGCCACCCACCTTTCATATGGAAGTAACCAAACTCGCCGACGGGTTATATAAAATAGAAGTGAATGAGGAACTGGAGCCCGGCGAGTACTCACTGAGCCCCGAAGGTTCTAATCAGGTCTTCTGTTTCCAGGTGTTTTGAGGCCCGGTTTGTATCCCCGAATACCCCTTCCCTTGTGTTATCCTGGATAACGTACCAAATCGAGATTAAGAGAAGACAAGGAGTTTTACCCCTAGAATGGCACTGGCGATTGAAGCAAAGCGGCAGATTTTTACCAACAATCAGCGCCACAAATCCGACACCGGGTCGCCAGAAGTACAGATTGCCCTGTTGAGCACACGCATTTCGATGCTTACGGAGCATTTCAAGACGCACAAGAAGGACCACGGCTCCCGCAAAGGGTTGCTGACTTTGGTTGCCAAGCGGCGTCGGCTTCTGACCTACCTGCGCGATTCGGACCCGGAGCGCTACAAAGCAGTTCTGCAACGTCTGGGCATTCGCAAGTAGTCCATTCGTCGGAAGCCGCTGGATACTCCGTTCACAATACGGAAGCTTCCGATCCCATACCTCACTGGCCTAGCCGGGCCGGGGCGTGTTGCCCTGGACCGGGCGCGGCTATTCATCCTGTCAACTCCGGTCTCCAACGGCACTCACCGAGTGGGTCGCCGATTCGTGACGGAAGCCGGGTTTCCCGGCCGAAGTTGGAGGTTTTTAGAAAGACATGTTTCATAAAGTTGAAGTTGACCTGGGCGGCCGCAAGATTACCATTGAAACCGGTAAGATGGCCAAACAGGCGAACGGCGCCGTTGTCGTTCGCTCCGGGGACGCGGTCGTCCTCGTACCGCATGCATGGCCGATCAGCCCAAACCGGGAGCCGGCTTTTTTCCGCTCACCGTCGACTATCGCGAATACACCTATTCCGCCGGCAAGATTCCCGGCGGATTTATTAAACGTGAGGGACGTCCCTCCGAAAAAGAAGTTCTCACCAGCCGCCTGATCGATCGTCCGATCCGCCCGCTGTTCCCTGAAGGTTTCCTCCACGAGACTCAGATCATTGCCATGGTGATGTCGGCAGACCCGGAGCAGGATCCGAATTCGCTGGCCATCGCCGGCGCCGGCGCCGCCCTGGCCATTTCCGATCTTCCCTTTGGCTACGTGCTGGGCGGCGTTCGCGTCGGCATGAAGGACGGGCAGTACATCGCCAACCCCACTTACACCGAAGGCCGCGAGTCCAAGTTGAATATCGTGGTTGCCGGCACTGAAGAGGGCATCGTGATGGTGGAAGCCGGCGCACAGCAGGTTTCCGAAGCCGAAGTGCTCGGCGCCATCGAATTCGGCCACGAGTGCTGCAAGAAGATCGCCGCCGCCATCCGCGAGCTGATGAAGCTTTGCGGGAAGACCAAGCGCGAATTCGTTTCGCCGGTGCTGGATGCCGATCTCTACAAGAAGTTCGATCAGGAAATCCGCGCCGAACTCACCGACGCCCTCAATACCCAGAAGCACGAGAAGATCGAAAGCTATCAACTGATCGCCGCCCTCAAGAAGAAGGTGGTGGAGGCGCTTCCCGAAGAGCAGAAGGACGCTGCCGTCAAGTGCCTACGAAGCCCTCAAGGAGCGTATCTTCCGCGACGAGATGATCAAGAATCATCGCCGTCCCGACGGCCGCGCCTTCGATGCGGTTCGCGAGATCACCATCGAGACCGGCGTTCTGCCCCGCACTCACGGTTCCGCCCTCTTCACTCGCGGCGAAACACAAGCGCTGGTGACGGTGACGCTCGGCACCAAGGACGACGAACAGCGCATCGAGCTGCTGGAGCCGGGTGAGGCTTCCAAGCGCTTCATGCTGCACTACAACTTCCCGCCGTTCAGCGTCGGCGAAGTGGGCTTCATGCGCGGTCCCGGCCGCCGCGAAATCGGCCACGGCGCGCTCGCCGAGCGGTCGCTTTCGGCGCTCATCCCCACGGAAGAGAAATTCCCTTACACCATGCGCGTAGTCAGCGACATCCTGGAATCGAACGGCTCCAGTTCGCAGGCTACCGTTTGCGGCGCATCTCTCGCGCTCATGCACGCGGGCGCTCCGCTCGAATCGCACGTCGGCGGCATCGCCATGGGCTTGGTGCTGGAAGGCAAAGAGTACGCCGTCCTCACCGACATTGCGGGCGCGGAAGATCATTACGGCGATATGGATTTCAAAGTCGCCGGCACACGCGAAGGCATCACGGGACTGCAGATGGACATCAAGGTCCCGCACGTCACCATCGCCATTATGAAGGAAGCGTTGGAGCAGGCGCGCCGCGGCCGCATGTACATCCTCGACAAGATGTACGAGGCGATGCCTAAGGCCAATACCGCCATCTCGCAGTACGCTCCGCGTATTTACACCCTGCACATTCCGACCGACAAAATCCGCGACGTGATTGGACCAGGTGGCAAGGTGATCCGCGGGATCATCGAGCAGACCGGCGTCAAAATCGATGTCGAGGACGATGGCACCATCCACGTAGCCTCGGCGGACGAAGCGTCCGCCAACAAGGCGATCCAGATCATCACCGACATCACGGCAACGGCCGAGATCGGCAAAACCTATCTGGGCAAAGTGGTGCGGCTGGTGGATTTCGGCGCTTTCGTCGAAATCTTCCCGGGCACCGACGGTCTGCTGCACATCAGTGAGATCGCCGAGAACCGCATCCGCGACGTGCGCGATGAGTTGAAAGAAGGCGACCAGATCCTGGTGAAGGTGCTGGCGCTCGAAGGCAACAAAATCAAGCTCAGCCGCAAAGCCGTCCTCAAAGAACAGCGCGAAAAACTGAAGGGCGCCCCGGCGCCCGCACCCAAGGCCTAAGTTAGTGGGGCCGGTGGTCTTGCCACCGGCCTTTTTTTTCTGTGTGTGACGAAACTTTTCGTTTGACATTGACGAAGAGGTTCGTCATTATCGTGCCATGGCACTCCGGCTCTTCACTGCGCTAGCGTTTACCGTCGTCCTAGGCATCAGTCAAACCAAACCCCAGTCATTCACCTTCGACGTCATTTCCGTCAAGCCAAACCACACCGAAGACAGAGCCATGCGAGGGGATTTCGTAGGCGCCCGCTTCTCGGCCGTCAACCTGCCGCTGCTCTTCCTGGTGGCAGATGCCTACCACGTATCGTTTCAATCGCCGCGTGTCGTCGGGTTGCCCGACTGGGCCCGCGGGGAGCGCTACGATATCGACGCCAAGGCGTCCGACGAAGTCCTTCCTGCGACCCTCACCACCAGCCAGCGCAAGGAAAGGAACCGCGCACTCCTGCAATCGCTGCTCGAAGACCGATTCAAGATGGCAGTCCATCACGATTCGAAGGACATGGCGTTCTACGCCTTGACCGTAGCCAAGGGCGGTCCCAAAATGCAAACGGCCGCTATCGATGAGAAGAGCTGCGTGGAAGATCCAAAGGGTGAGGACATCCCGTGCCACCGCTTCAACGGCGGTCAGGGCCGCGGTCTGCACGGCAAAGCCGTAGACATGCAGGACCTTGTCGAATTCATCGAGAATTGGACCGACCGTCCGGTGCTCGATAAGACCAGCCTCCAAGGCCTATTCAGTATCGAGACGGAAGGCTGGGTTCCCATGCGCCAACCGCAAGCGCCGCCACCGCCTCCGGGAACATCGCCCGCGCCTGCCGCTGCTCCCGTGGGGCCGCCTACCGGCGAGGGCAACATGTTGGACCCCACCCGCCCCACGCTCTTCATGGTGCTGCAGAAACTCGGCCTCGAACTGAAAGTGCAAAAGGGGCCGGTCGACATCTTCGTCGTCGACCACATCGAACGGCCCGCCGCGAATTAAGCTTGGTTGGGCTCGCCGATGACCGGCTCATCTTCTCTACCCAGCCACCGGTAAACGAAGCCCGCGGCGAGGGCGCCCAGTATCGGCGCAAGCCAGAAAAGCCACAACTGGCTGACGGCCCAGGATCCGACAAAGATAGCGGGCCCCGTGCTGCGAGCAGGATTGACGCTGGTGTTCGTCACCGGAATGCTCACCAGGTGAATCAGCGTGAGGCCGAGCCCGATGGCGATCGGAGCAAACCCTTTCGGAGCCCGCCCGTGGGTCGATCCGAGTATGACAAACAGAAAACCGAACGTCATGGCGAACTCGGAAACGAAGCAGGAGGCCAGGGGGTAGTGCCCGGGAGAGTGCTCGGCGAAGCCGTTGGAGGCGAACCCGCCGTCGAGGCTGAAGCCCGGCGCGCCGCTGGCGATGGAATACAGCACGGCGGCGCCCAAAATCGCGCCGATCACCTGCGCCGCGATGTAAGGCATAAGGTCGCGCGCCGGAAATCGATCGCCCGCCCAAAGTCCAATGGAGACCGCGGGATTCAGGTGACATCCGGAGATGTGGCCGATGGCATATGCCATCGTAAGCACCGTCAATCCAAAGGCAAAGGCCACGCCTAGAAGGCCGATTCCGACATTGGGAAACGCCGCGGAAATCACCGCGCTGCCGCATCCGCCTAAAACCAGCCACGCCGTCCCGATACATTCCGCCGTAAGTCGTTTCAACATAATGCCGCAACCTTATCACGAGCATGCGGTCAGATCCAGACTGGGAATCCCCGAAATCTGGCGCAACACGCCGCCTAAAACTCGATGCAAGCCAAGCCAATGCGACTTATTTAAATTGGTTGCTTTTGTCAACTAATTAGTTGACTCTGTCAACTATCCTTTGAAAATCGCTCCTCTATGCTATGATTGACCAAAAGTAGGACGCCGATGCGTAATACCGTCGCTGTACTTCCCGCAATCCGGTAACGACTGACGATCTCCTCGATCGCCCGTCGCCCGAGCTCCGTCTTGTCAACCAAACACCAAGTCATTAAGGGAAGACGTGTATGCAGTCGACGTTCGAATTCCTGCGCGAAGCCATCGCAGGAACCAATCAGGATTTCACAGAAGGTAATCTCAGCCGCGGCATTGCGCTGCTGGCCATTCCAACTTTGCTGGAGATGTCGATGGAGTCGACATTCGGCATGGTCGACGCGCTGTGGGTGGGCCGGCTCGGGGCCGACGCGCTGGCCACCGTGGGACTCACCGAGTCGCTGGTGGTATTGATTTTCAGCATCGGCCTTGGCCTAAGTATGGCCGCGACTGCCACGGTGGCGCGTCGCATCGGGGAGAAAGATTCCGAGGGCGCATCCATCGCCGCCGTGCAGGCCATTTTCTGCGGCGCTGTTGTTTCGATCGTGCTGGGAGCCGCCGGCGCGTGGTTCGCGCCGCAACTGTTGGCGCTGATGCACGCCGAGCCATCGGTGATCCGCATGGGCTCTCGTTACACGGCCATCGTGCTTGGCGGCAATCTCGCCGTCATCATGCTGTTCCTCATCAACGGCGTATTCCGGGGGGCGGGCGATGCCGCGGCGCCCATGCGCACGCTCTGGCTCGCTAATTTGATCAACCTGGCGCTCGACCCGTGCTTCATTTACGGCTTCGCCGCTTTTCCGAAACTCGGCGTCACCGGGGCGGCAGTTGCCACCACCACCGGCCGCAGCATCGGAGTGCTGTACCAGCTTTATACGCTGGCGGGCGGGCGCAGCCGCATCACCGTAGCTCGCCGCCATCTGCGGTTCGATTGGCCGGTGATGCGCCGTCTGCTGGGAGTGGCGTGGCCAGGCATGCTCCAATACTTCATCTCCACCGCGAGTTGGATCAGCCTCACGCGCATCAACGCGATGTTCGGCAGCGTGGCCGTGGCCGGCTACACGCTGGCATTCCGAATCATCCTCTTCGCGATTCTGCCGTCGTGGGGTATCAGCAGTGCTGCAGCGACGCTCGCGGGACAGAATCTGGGGGCGAAGAAGACCGATCGTGCAGCCCGCTCCGTCTGGTTGGCCGGCACGTACAACATGGTATTTCTCACGTCAGTCGGAGTAGTGTTCTTCGCCTTCGCGCCGGCCATCGTCTCGGCATTTACGCGCGATGCCGCGCTCGCCGCCATCGCCGTCACGTGCCTGCGGTATGTGAGTCTCGGCTACCCCTTCTATGCTTGGGGAATGATCATGGAGCAGGCGTTCAACGGCGCGGGCGATACAGTCACGCCCACCTGGATCAACCTGGCTTGTTATTGGATGTTCCAGATTCCGTTTGCCTGGTATCTGGCGCGCACCATGGGAATGGGTCCGCGAGGCGTGTACCTGGCCATCTGCATCGCTGAGTCCATTCTGGCGATGGCATCGATGATTCTCTTCCGGCGCGGGAAGTGGAAGGCGGTGACGGTGTAGCCCGCCTCATTTCTCTCTCTGTGGATGGAACGAGTCCGGGATGTCCGTGCGACCTTCCGGGCTCGCGATATCCAGGTTCACCACGATTGGGTCCTGGCCGGTGCGCACCACTACGGCTTCCACTGGCTCATCGGGCCGCGCGTTGATCTCCTGGTGGGGGACATAGGGCGGCACAAAAATGAAATCGCCGGGTCCGGCTTCATCGACGAATTCCAATTCGTTGCCCCAGCGGAAGCGGGCCCGGCCTTTCACGATGTAGAGCACGGTCTCCAATTCGCCGTGGTGATGCGCTCCGGTTTTGGCATTGGGCTCTACCACTACGGTGCCGGCCCAGAGTTTCTGCGCTCCCGCAGTGGCGTGTGTGATGGCCGCGGCCCGCGTCATGCCGGGAGTCTGGGCGGTGTTGGTGTCGAGTTCGCCGGCGCGGACAATGCGAATACCGTGCGCCTTCCAATCGGAGCTCATTGCCACACCCTGACGATGGGGTAGCGCCCGGCGTCGCTGGGTTCGTATTTCGATTGCTGGAACCACCACTGCAGGCGCGCCCTGGAGTCGGCGGCGAATTGCGGGTCGGCGGCGAGTTTGGCTTCGAACTGCTTGCGCAGTTCGGGATTATCGGCCATCATGCGGCGCGCGATGGGCTCGGAGAGATACTCGCCCACTCCGCCCCCGAAGCCGGTTTCGAATACCGAGTTCATCAGGCCCCATCGGGCGAGCGAGTCGGGCGCCTGCGGTTCGAGCATGGAGACGATCAAGCGCGCTCGCCGCTGTTTGAGGGGCACCCACCAGCTTCCGGCGGGCATGGCGATCTTCTCCTTCACCAGTTTGGGTTCGAAATTCACGGCCACGTGGCCTTCGTTGCTATTCTGCGCGAACTTGATGTTGGCGAAACGGTAGGTTTCGAATTCGCCCTCCTGGGCCTTCGCCGTCCGCTCCATCTCCACTCCGTGCAGTTTCAGAAGGTCCACCACTTCGGTCCACGCGGCCGGCACCAGGTAGCCGAGCGGCATCTGCACTTCGAGCGTGGTGTCGATCTGATCGTGGATCACGGTCTGGATGTCGTCCTTCTCGGCCAGGTAGCGATTCACCTGGCTGCCGGTCACCTCGCTCTTGAACGGACCGTTCTTCAGCGAGTGATACACCAGCGGCGGCTCTTGTCGCTCACCTTGCCGGCCAAGTAGACCGGCGGCGCATTCCGGTCGCCGGCGCGGGCTGACATGGCGCGGTCGGCCTCGCGCACCGCTTTGCGCAAGGCTTCGGGATCCTGCAGGATGATTTCGATGGCGTGACGGTTGATGTCGTAGTGCGCCCACGCGCGCGTCTTCGCGGTCTTAAGGCTGTGGCTCTCCACCAGCAGGGACGGCCGGTTGAGCACCGCGCTATAGAGGTGCGAATACCGCGGCGAGAAAACTTCCATGAAGAATTCTCGGCGGCCGCCGACGTTGCGCAGCGCTCCGTACGGCGCCACCATGTGGCCATCGGCTTCCATGCGGCGGTCGAGTTCGGGGACGAATTTTTCGCGCACCCACGCGCCGGCCGGTTCGGCGAGATCCTGATTGCGCGCCATGTCCCAGGTGACGTCGTATTGGAAATCGGCCCCGTCGGTGACGTGGTTGTCGATGTGGAAGTCGGGATTCCAGGCGTGGAAGAGCTTGAGCCACGCGCGCATCTCGGGGGTGTCGGCTTTGATGTAATCGCGATTGAGGTTGAGGCGCTGCGCGTTGGCGCGGAGGCCGGTGGATTTCGGGCCGTTCTGGCTGGGTCGATGATAGGGCGAGACGTATTCGTGGCCGTCGACATTGAAGACGGGGACGATCACGAAGATGGCGTGGTCCAGCCACGAGGCGAAGCGCTTCGTGACCGCCATATCGCGCACCAGCATCAGCACGGTGTCCTTACCCTCGATTTCCCCGGCGTGGATGCCGCTTTGAATGAAGATCACCGCTTTGTTGGTTTTGGCCGCGGCTTCGGGCGTGAAGGCTCGATCTTTGCTGACGATGAGAGCGATCATGGTGCGGCCTTCGGGAGTAGTGCCGAACTCGACTACCTTTACGGCGCGCGATGCCTTCTCAAGACGGTGCGAAATCTCGACGGCTTCGGCGTACGGCGCGGTTTCGTTCCAGCCGGTCTTTTCGCCAGTGGTGAGAAGTTCGGGCGGGGAGGCTTTGGTGCTGGCGGCGAGCGAGGCTGCCGCCTGAGCGGCCGGCGGTTCAATAGCGGAGTGCGGCGCGATGGGGTCCTGGGCGAGCGCTGAGACAGCTAAAAGCAGAATGCCGTAGCGGAGCATTCGTGTATTGTGGCATTTAACGGATGCGCCGGTCCAGGTCAGCATCGGAAGGAACCGCGCCCGCCAGTCGCTGGCCAACGGTGACGCCACCGTTCGCAAGCGCTCGCGCCCGGTCGACAATAGCGGGCCACCAGTAAAGAAGCTTTCCGAATTGGGCAATCATATCCTGTGTGAATGCCGGGATTTCCGTCAGTGGAACGTGATCGAGCAAGTCTGACGGAACCGCGTGACACGGGGCGAGAACCGATTGCCTGAGCCGCACCATTTGGCTGACAATGTGTTCTGACCAAAACGCGGGCCCCTCGGGTTTCGGGCGAGAAACTCCTCAAGCGCCCTGATCATCGCGGATGTCCTCTGCCACAGCAGTTCCTGCTGCAGGAGGCTGAATCGCTCGGCCGGCAAGGACGCCAGACTCTCCAGATGGCTTCCGAGCGCTTGCAGTGAATCTTCACCGCCGACCATGTATTCGGGCCATTCGAAGGTCGAGACGAATGCGATCACGATGTCCGCCAAGCGGGTATCTACACTGGGGCCGTAAGTCCGGCCCGCTCGCGGCAAGTGGTCGATGGTAAACGGAAGACGCCCAAAGTAGGCATCTGTGAAACACTTCGAAATCACGCGCGATAAGATGGCATCCTCGCTTCGGCAAAAGGGAAAAAACGGTGGCAGTATCTTCCGGTTATCCAGCCCGATAGCGCCCGCCATAAGCGGTCCGGCGTGTGTAACTGCCAGGGAAACCGGTTGGTAAACTACCTCTCGCGACGAGATCGCGGTTTCGAGTGCCTCCGGCGACGCACTGAACCGCTCACGAGACCTGCCGTCACGCACGAGTGTTGGCGCACCTTGACGCCCCGCGTCACCTGCCAGACCACATGTAGTAACGACAATCCGACCAAGACCGGAATACAGGTGATTGAGCACATGATCGGACGCTGGCCCCAGATCGACCGCTTCGCTTAAGAACTCCGCGCACAGTTCCGGCAACGATCTGCCCAAGAGCTGGGCATGAGCTCCGACAAAGTCCAAGCTCACCGCTTCCACGTATCGTAGCGCCGAGGCTCTGTCCTCAAACGAGAACATCTCGGACAGATCCGTCGGCCCACTAAACGTAACGCCTGCCGCCGCGCCGCGTCCCGGCACGCACGCTGTTCGGCAGGAGCTGTCGTCGTCAACACTCACTAGTAGGGAGCCAAGAGTCTGGAGCAGGATTGCATTCCGGTTGGCGCCCGTAGAAACCAGTCCTCGGTCTGAACCGCCGAGAGCGAAGGACAGGGTGTCCAGAGGCAAAGCGCGCTGGCTGGCGAGTGCGTCAATGTAGGCTGCTTTCTCTTCTTCGCCGGCATAGTAAATAGGTTGCCCGCAATCAGCAATGGACGCCAGCATTTCGCGGTATCTTTGCCGATCGGCTACGCACCGCGATCCGTCGGCAACGAAAACCGCGCAACTACGATGGGAGAACGTGAGATTCCCCAGGTAGCTTTCGAGTGCTTCGCGCAACTCGGAGACACGACCGGATGTGGGAATGGCCAGCCACTCGATCTGTGGATGTTGCGAATGGGGACTGGCCCTCCTTGCGGCACGCTCAACGATTTCGGTTTCGGATATTAGCAAGCCGGTATCGATCAATTCCTGAAACAGCGCGCGGGTCTCCGCTAAACGGCCGAACCCCGCTTGGGCTGAAAGGCGATCGAAGTGCGCCTCTAGGGTCTGGAACTGCGAGCAAGTGTTGAGGATTGAAAGAGCTGGATCTGAAACGACGCATGCTACTCCGTCAAGAGAAGCTGGGTTTACAAGGGTCGAAGAACGGCTAAGGTAGAATCGGTTTGCAGGAGTCCGCCGGTATCGCGCTGAACTCCCACGCGGTGTCATCGCACGGCCCAAGAAGCAAGTGCACGAAACCGCTTAGGTGTGACTCCCAATTCGCCGTGGAACTCCCGCACAAAGTTACCTGCCTCCTGGTGCCAAGTTGCCGGCCGATCTGGCCGACGCCGGCTGAAGTCGTCGCCAGTAGTTCGGCTGCGCGGACGACCCGAACATTCCGAAGGTATTCGCGGAAACCAAGACCCACGCACTTCCTGAAGTCAGCCGCAAGACGGCCGGGCGACACGAACAGTCTCCTGGAAAGCGTCTTCACACAGATTTGAACGTTTCCAGAGGATTCGGCGACCGCTTGCACCGCACCGCGCACGTGCTCTCGTGCCTCGCGTGCACCGGGTTGATCGACACGAGTAGCCCCCAGAATCATCCGCACAGAGCACAGGAAAAGCCTACAGTCGTGGTCCGCAGCACATGCCGGCGGAAAGAACATGTAATGCGGTAGACACAGCCGCTGCCTGCAGATACCCTGCTGAGTTCGGTTGAGGTACTCACTCACTGTCTCCATTGCCTGAGCGCTTGTGAAGGATGCTATCAGCTCGGCCGATTTTTTCAGGCAACCGCGATGGGCTGCGGCGGAGCGCGACTCTAGTTCATTACCGAACCAAGTCACCTGACCCGGCCGAAAGCCGATTATCCTACCGCACGATTCGATTGAAGCACCGCACGCTTGCAATCCGCAACAGGTACCCCTGATCCATCCTGCGTTCCTGTGCTCAGGATGAAATAGTAGGTGATAGGCCAGGCAAATTGGCTTCAAATCCGGAGTCTGGCTGAGTTCCAAGTAACAACCGAGGTCTTTGTGCTTCTCATGAGGAGACAGTCTCAGCCAATCCTCGAATGCCGCCGTCCATCGAGAGCAATGTTCATGGTAACCCCCGGGGCATATGTCACGGCACTCCCCTGCGTGACAGGAGATCTCCCGGAGCCGTGCGGTGAGGGGTTTCCCGGAGCTAACGTGGCCCGCCGCTCCGGATGGATTGGCTCCCTTTTCGACGACTTCGCCCTGCATTGTCGATTTTCTCCACAAGCTGGGACCGAAGCTGCGTGTTCTTCCGCGATCCCTTGATGCCATTATGTGGGGTACTATGCCTATGAATCAATAGTACTACCTAAGAAAGGAGGATTTTGACTATTGTGCCTTGTTCTTGTTGGCCGTAGGATTTACTCGAAGTACACATAGAGAGGCGAGTAAGTATGGCAATGAAACCCGACGATCTTTTTCTTTGTCCGAGTTTGGCGCAAGAGCAAATGGGTGTCGTTGCGGGTGACGTGACGTCTACGGTGCGTTTGGGATATCGCTATCTCAGTGGCTCCGCCGGCGTTGTGAACCTCCAACAAGCTCAGATCTATTTTCGGCAGATGGATCCGGCATCGCCAATCGCCACGGCATGGTGCGGCTGGATCAACATCCGGTCCAAGAGCGCGACTGTCAACCAGGCTGGACTTCAGAAGCTGCAAACGGTGTCACAGTCCGGCGACCCGGTGGGGCAGACCCTGATGGGTAGGGCTTATGAACTCGGCGTAGGAGGCTTGCGCGCGAACGTAAGTCTCGCGAAACAGCTATATACTGCTGCCTCTGGACAGTTCGCTCTCGCCAAAACCTATTTGGCGCGGATTACGCTACAGGCGGGTGACGTAAAAGGCGCGGTGACGCTGATGACGGCAGCAGCGGCGGCGGGCGAAATACTGAGCATGTCGGACCTCGCGGCACTGTACCGGAAGAAATCGAATCACTTCAATTTCACGCCCCGGGCGAAGCAGACCCTCAAGACGGCCGTTGGACGCAACGATCCAGAAGCCATGTACCGTCTCGGATCTCTATATATGACCCCCTCCGGGGGCGCGCCCACCACGAACCACATGGGGTTCTATCAGGTCCATCAATCCGCCAAATTGGGTTATCCACCGGCATATACGGCGACGGCGATGGCCTATGCCAACGGCACCGGTGTAAAGCAGAACTTCAGCGCGGCAGCCTACTGGTTCAAAAAGGCGGTGAACGGGGCATGACGAAAGAAGCAGCAACATCCGATGAGCGGCTTACCCAGCGGGGATATTACGTTTATGTCACTGAGGCCTGCAACCTCCGTTGCAACTACTGTTTTGTCAGTGACAAAAGCAATCGGCGCCACTTGACCGACCAGATGGCCGAGAGCGTACTGGCCTATATCGCCGCCGATGCGGATCAATGCGGCAGTATCTACGTGCACTTTTTCGGCGGCGAGCCGCTGATTCGACCGCGGATGGTGGATTCTCTGGCTGGGCGACTGCGCTCCTGGAGCGAGGCTCAGGGGGTCCGCCTCAGGTTGGGGGTCACCACCAACGGGACTCTCCTTACGACGGCTGTTTGCGAGATGCTGCGGAGCCACGATGTGGGTGTCCAACTGAGTCTGGACGGCAGCCAGCAAGGCCACGATGTCCACCGCCAATTGATGGGAGGAGCGAACTCGGGTCTACGCCCGGTCGGTTCTTTTGACATGGTCCAAATCGACAATTACATCCGGTACTTTGGGCGCAAACAGCCGAACTGCAGAATGACCCTCACCGTCCACAACCTGCCGTATCTGTCCCAGTCGATCGAGGAACTCCACAACCGGGGATTCAAAAGTTTTTCAGTTATCCCGGATTCCGATTGCGGCCAGTGGGACTCCGAGCATTTCGCAGAGTACGAATCGGAGATGTCGAAGGTGTTTCAGTATTGGTCAAGACACAACGACATCAGCGTCAACACAATCGAACAGACCATCATGAAGCTCGTAAAGAAGCAGGAGAAACGCAATTTGTGTCCGGTGGGAAGGGGCATCGTAGGTATCACTGTGGATGGCGATATCTATCCTTGTCACGATTTCGCGGGCAAGTTTGCGTGCGATGCGGCGACGAGAGCGGAAATGATACTCGGGAATGTGTGTGAGGGCTATCTGCCGCGGCGACGCGAGGCGTGCGATCCGGTCCTGCTTCGAGAAGTTGTCTCCGGCAATGGTCACAACTGTTCGACCTGCTGGGCTCGCTGGGCCTGTTCCCGTGGTTGCCCATATATGAATTATGCACGGACGGGGGACATTCGAACCGCTAACGCGGTTTACTGTGCCACGATGCGGATCAATGCGACACTCGCTCTCCAATGGATGAGCGCGTTGGGGCAGTTTCGCTTTGTGCCCCTCAACCGGAACACTTCTGGGAAGGCCGTCCAACGAGTCGTAGCGCTTAACGATGGAACTGCTGGGCTACCGGGCGAGTTGGCCCCGCGGTGCTTGCGGCCAGCGTCGGCACCGCCGGCAGATTCCCTGTATGTCTTGGGTTAGTTGTAAGGAGGATTGAAGATGAACGAAGAAAGCGACGAATTGTCGTTGGACCAGACAGAGGAATCGTACGAGCTTCCTTGTGAGGACGCAGCTCCGTCCCGGCGCAGGTTCTTCGCAGCCGTCGCGGCAGCATTCCTTCCCCTGGCGGCGAGACCATTGAGCGCACAGGATTCGTGTTGCGCCGACCCGAGCACGCAGAATAGCTGTGGAAATTGTGAGGCCGGTTGTGAAGGTTGCCAGGACGGCTGCGAGGTTAACTGCGAGGTCGGTTGTCAAGTGTACTGCGAGGACTCTAACGAGTCTTCATGTGATCCGAATGAGGAGTATTGCGTGCAGAATTGCCAGTATTGCGTCGGGTGTATGACGCAGTGCGAAGGCCCCTGTGAGGGTTGTCAAGATTACTGGGAAGTGTGTGGCCAAGGCTCCTAGCTTGTTAGTTTCACGCATGGTTCCGATCAGTTGGCTTGATCGAAAGTGCTGGCCGTTGCCAGGCGCCTGAGCGTCGGGCTCGCTGAAGGTGCTGCAAGGGTGCGGCTGAGACTTGAAAGAATAGACTATTTAGAGAGGCTTTTCATTATGACATACGTCGGCATAACCTATCCTCGTCATGCTCCAGTATTGGCCATTGCATTACTGACGAGTGTACTTCTGGCTCAACCGATTCGGCACGACCACCCGCAGCCATTGCCCCAATCCGTAGGCGTAGTCGTGCAGCGAGTGGAATATGGCCGCGGCACAGGAGCTATTACCGTGACTTTTCGAAATACTGGAAAGCTGGAAGTAACTGCATTCGGGTGGTCGCTAGCGACAAAACGTGCCGGCACCGTGGATCTATTCCATCAGGAAACCGTCGACCTCTTGCTGCTTCTATGTTTGCGAGCGGCAAATTCTCAAACTGCGCCCGCGGGCGCACCGGCGCCATCTTTTCGAGCAAATGAAACCTACTCCCTAAGCTGGGTTCCACCCACCACCTGGGGCGACCTTTCCGCAGCGCAAATCATTGGTGAGGTTAATACTATGGTGATTTTCGAGGATTCGACTGCCGTCGGTGACGGTTTAGCGATTGAGCGCATATTTGCGGACCGCCAGGCAGATGCCACTATGGAGATGGACGCTGTGCGACAAATGAAAGCCATGCCTCGTGACGAGGGCGGCGGCGCCCGTCTTAGGGCACTTAGGGACCAACTGGCTGGCGCGGGCGGAACGGGAGGCGACAGCACAATCCGGAGGGAAGTGAAGGCTGGCGCCGCGTTGCAGGCGGTGGCTTATACAACGGGAAAAGCCCGTCTGGTGCATCAGGCCGTCTCGTTGTATGAGCGGAGTGGCTGGACCGCTGTCGATGGGTTCCTTAACGTATTACAGCTGCGGGCAGAAGCAATGGCAAGACAATCAACGAGAAGAGATCGATAGGGAGGCTAACGCGATGCATCTTCATAGGCACCTACGTATTTCTCTGACTGCCGCCGCAGTGCTGGCAGTTGTCCTTGTGGCCTTCGCGCCTGCTCGACTGGTGCTGGCGCAAACTTGTCACTGCTTAACTGTCAGTACTAGCGAGTCCCACTCGGGATCGTGCGATGGCGCAGTTTCTGGTTCAATTCTAGAAACACACACTTACACCGAGACATGTTCGACTGTTTCGGGCGGCGTCTATAACAATCACGACAGCCTGATGGGTACCGTACAGTGTGGCGGCTACTACAATATCATGGATTGCAGCCCGGCATGGAATGACGAGAGCGTGCAATACGCGTCACAGGGCGACTATTACTTCTTTCAATCCACTGTGAATGACGCTGTCGTGCAATCCTTAGGGGTCACTCAGGTATGTTTAATGGGCCCGCGTCACTATAGTGGGATGAACACCTGCGCTAATTGTTGCGCTACGTGCGTGCGATGACCGAGCTCGGTAAGTACTTTTGTGCTCCCGGCCTGGACGGGGACAACATACGGCTCGATCGGATAAGCTTACTTGTGGGACAGTTCGAGAATGTTTTCTGATGGCGGACGCGCCATTGATCTTCTGACCTGAGGAGGTGAACGTTGAAAGTCAGCATTTTATGGAGCTTGGCCCTTACCCTTATGCCTGCCCATGCCGGCCCAATAATCAATTTTGTGGGTTTACCCGATAGTGGTGTAACACTCTATGCGAGCACATCGAGCGAGTTCAAGCATCTCATTACTGCGAGGATTGACGCCGGCTCGTTAAAACAGATCGAACCAATTCTGCCTTACTGCGTGCTATTGGTTAACGACAGCTCATCAGATCTAATCGCAGTCGTCGTCGGTATGGATTGGCAGCACAGCTCAGGGATTAGTGTGTCCTCAGATATGATGTACAGCACTATGACAGTTGACAACCTTATTCCTCGAGGCGCCGCTATTTTGGTGACTCCAGTTTCCGGCCTTAATAGAGAGCTGCCGCCCAACTTGATTATGTCGTTCGGAAATTACGACGTTGCCGAGCAAGTTGCGGAGAGGCGAATGACTCTTGAGGTTGTGAAAGCGCTGACGATAACTCTTGATTCGGTCGCATTTGCAGATGGGTCTCTAGTTTCTAGTGGGGCCCGATAGAACCGGCAATCTTGCGCGCATGAATGCGTGGCGTGATGCTGAAAATGCAATAGCTCAGGAAGTGCTAGCACGCGACCGGGTTGGCGCTGTCACGTTTTTGAATGACTTGAAACGGAAACCAGTGTCTGCGTCGGAGTATGAGAGACATCAGAGCCGGTCTGCGGCTGTGTACCTAATGCTGAGGGAACATTTCCCAACCTCAGACGCCTTCTCTGCATCGGTTTCGGCAAGGATGGGGCTCATGATTCCTCGATTACACAGGAGCGAAAAATGAATGATCTGCGATGGGCCTTCGTGGTAGCCTGTGTTGGCCTGCTTCATGCAGACCAACCCAAGATTGCATCTGTGGCTTGCACATGCACCAACGGCGGAAATAATGGCACGTTCTGTTCCGGTAGTAGTACCGGCGCCATTGGCTATGTACGCGCAGACTGCCTAGCCACATGTGTCGGTATTTGTCTCGTGCCGATTTCAGGCTTTAGTGTTGATTGGGCTGTTACTCCGCCTTATGCTGGAACTGGAAGCGTCCAGGGGCAGCAAGTGTCGAATACTGGTATTGAGACTAGCGGCGCTCTGTTACTCACATGCGGATTGAGAACCGTGGGAGACAGCGGATACGACTATAGGGACTGCCTGGGTGGCGCCAGCGGAAACAGTTTCCGCCTCCAGTGTCCGTGACCGTTAACGTTGGAGATCATGGACGGTTCGGAAGCAGTCCATGCCGTTCCCTCCCTCCGATTCACTTATATGATTTAGCTCAGCAAGCGCCAGTAGTCACATCGGGTTTTACCAGGTCGGTCAGTCATCGGTCCGCCAGAGGAGGATCTGGGCGTATAGATTTAGCTGGAGAGCATACGAGGATAGTCAGAGTGATTCACCAGTGAAGCTGCCGGACTGGGTGCAGTTTGGTAAGGCACGGCCAACTCGCGGAATTGAGAGCAGTCGGCTTCCAAAATCGCATTCCCAAAATACATGCGGCATAGTCCGACATTCGAAACCACACTACTTGCCGGCCCTCCGGGGGCGGCCGTTTAGGGGGGCCGTTGTGGCTCCGGGCTTGGCGGCGGTGGAGCCTGCCGGACGCACCGTGACGGTTACTGGGGTGCTGTCTTGGGCGGTGGCTAGCGAACGCACTTGCACGATCTGCGTTCCCGGGAGCAGCGTGTCCGGCACTTGCGCTTGAATCTGTCCGCTTGAGGTGGCCAGCAGCGGCACCGCGATATCGCCGAAGGTCACGCAGGAACCTCCTAGCACGGTGGGGGGCGGCACGGTCGAGGCTGCTGCCTTGGTCGCCAAGTTCTGTCCACTCAGGGTGATGAACGAGCCGGGGGTGATGTTGGTCGAGCCATCGGCAGCGTTCACAATGCCGGTGGCGCCGATGTTAATGGCCGGCTGCGTGGATGCGCCCGAGGGCGCGAGCGGAATCACGCTCAGGCCGGAGATGGTGATGGCGTACGCATTGGCGCCCGCCGAATCGACCACCATTTGGCGCGGATTGGCGTTGAATCGTGTGGTTCCAAAGACGCTGAACTGCGGCTGCTCCGGCGCCACCGCCACTTCCGAATCGGTTCCGGCGACGATGTCCACCTTTTCCAGAATGGCGCGCGGATCGTCAATGGTGGTGGCCGCGATGCTGGCTCGCACCGACGTGGTCAGCCGCAGATAGGTGCTGGCCGACATGGGCGCCACCGCGAACACCTGGCGAGTAGGAGTGATGGGCCCCTGCCCGGTGACCAGCGCCGAGCCGCCGATGGTGTTCAGCGAGGGATTGAGAATCAGGCCGTCCGATGTGAAGTAATTGCCGCCTGGCAGCGCGCCGATCACGCCGTAGTATCCCTGAATGGTGGGGAACAGCAGGCGGCTGGCGACATACGTGTCAGCCGTGGCATCGTAGAGATAGGCGTTACCGTTGCCCGAGAGAGTCAGGATGAAATCCATGCCGGGAGTTGCCAGCATGGCCGCCGGAGTGGTGGCCGTTGCGGAGATGGTTGGCGCCGTGGGGCTGGGGAAAACGGTGCTGGCCGGACGTGGCAGCGCGGTGTTGCCGATTACCTGCCACATACCGCCATTCGACATTGCGAACTGCAGGCCGGACAGTCCCATCGCCATGGCGCGCACGTAAGTGACTGCGGCGGCGCCGTTGCGCGGGATGGGCGGAAACGCGACGCTGCCCACAACCTGCTGCAGGTTCAAATCGACAATGCCGATAGATTCGCCGCCGGTATTGGCAACGTAGAGAGTGGTTCCATCGCCGCTCATCGCCATCTGGTGCGGAAATTGTCCCACCTTGATGGGGGCCAGGAACTGCTGCAGGTTGGTGTCGAACACTTCGATGCGGTTGTAGCCCGAGTTGGTGATGTATAGCTTGCTGCGCGCTTCATCCAGCACGATATCCTGCAGGCCCTCGTTGCCATTGGCATTGGCGGGAGCATTGGTGTTGGAGTTGGGCGTGGTGGGGACAGGGTAGATGATTCCGCGCTGGTCCGGCTGGCGATAGTTCATGTACACGCGGACGACGTTCGGCACGTTGATCGCGGTGGACGAGGACAGAGTCACGTTCTGGGGCACGCCCTGCACGGTGCCCGCGGCCGTCCACATATTCGTGCCAGGCTGGCGGAGCACGCCGGAGCGTCCCGGCTCCATGGTGAAAGTCACGGCCGAGGGCGCGAGTCCGCTGTTCTGTCCGAAGACCATTGCCGCCGAATTACCGGCGCCGATGGTGTAAGTCAACTTGCCCTTTCCCACGTTGCCGATATTCAGCGTTCCCGCAGCCACACCGTGATTGCAATCGTCCATTGCCAGGAAGACGTCGGTGGTTTGCGGCGCGATGATGGGGTAGTTGTAAAGCTGGCCTAGCGGCAGATGCAGCACTCCCGAATCGGACAGACCCCAGGCCTGCGATCCATCCGACGTGATCACCATTTTCGCCACGATGCTTTCAGGAAGTTGGATTCCCAATTGGATTCCGAGGTTGGTGGGATCATTCACCAGAAGGGTGGAAGACAGCGCGGGCGGGGCGGGCAGGCTGCTGGCTGCTACGTTGAAGGCCGCGTATAGGGTGGAGCCATCCGGCGTGAAGATGCTGCCGCCAATATTGGCGGTGGTGTTGAGCGCGGCGGTGAACGAAAAGGGAGCGTTGGCATTATTCTGCTGTGCGATCACGGCGAGCGTGGCCATGTCGATCAGGGTGGATCCGGCCATGAAGCGCGAACCATCAGGCGCCACCGACAGCACCGAGGATACGCCGCCCATAGTGCGATTGCGCAGGACGATGCCGGAAGCCACTTCATAGACGAAAACGTAGGTGGTGGCGTTGGTCGGCGTGACCACGCCCACGATGAAGTTGCCATCGGGCGTGCGCAGCAATTTGCTGGCGAAGGTGGTGACGGGGCGGGTTGATCCGCCGTTCGAAGGAATTCCGATGGGGGTCGCGGTGAGGGCGGGGACGCTGACGGGCTGCACTTGTTGTCCACTGGCCAGGTTGCGGTCGAAAACCGAGAGGGTGCCCTGAGCCACGCCGTTCACTACTCCGGTGCCCAGCATGCTGATCAACACGCGGCCATCAACACCCACTTCGACGCCTTGCGGCGTGGAAGGCAGCAGCACGGTCTGAGCCACGGTGAAACTGGAGAGGTCGATGACACTGAGGCTGGCGCTTCCGCTGTTGCTGACGTAGAGCCAATTGCCGTCCATCGACATGGCTGCCGCCAGGGGCGTTTTGCCCACTGTGATCTGGGTTTTGAACTGCGACCCGGGCACGGTGTAGTCCAGAACATTCACCTGATTCGTCTTATTGTTGACCAGGTAGAGGAGGTGGCGCTGCTCATCCAGAACGATGTCGGAAGGAGTGCCGCCGGTCAACGGAATGACGTCGCCGAAGGTGGCCGCTGTGGCCGTCTGGGCCTGCGCCAAACGCGCCGGAGCCAGCCAGAGGACCGGCAACAGCAGAGCGAACCGAATGAATTGAAGAGACTTGAGACACCTTGGGTTCACAGGTTGATCCTTGCTCCAGACGCGGCGGAATCTTTATATTACAACCTAAACCCAAACATTGCAGGGAAGTTGTTCGGACGCAAAAAAGCGCCGGGAGGAGTCCCGGCACGGCAGACTGAGAGTCCGCGCCACTTGCATTACTGCAGGGTGATTTCGAAGTAGAGGAGTTCTTTGCCGGTGGAGGCTTCGGTCATTCCGGACAGGTAGAGGGTCGCTCCTTTTAGCATGTCGGTTTGAAAGTAGAGAAATCCGCTGGCGGCTTTTCCGGGCAGGAGGAGGGGCGCCTCCAACGCATGGACCTGGATGGACGGATCGTCGAGCGGGTTTTTCTTCATGCGGCCGGCCACGGCGCCCGCCGGTCCCGTAACAATGGCGGGACGCTTCGCGCCGCGCGCATAACGGACGTCGCCGGCGGGGGTTGCCATCACACGATCGCCGCCCGGCGTCACGTATTCCGCCTTGAGGTGGTCGAGCTTGATGGCCTGTGTGCCGTCATTCTGGATCACCACCAGGATCGGCAAAATTCCGTATTGGTAGGGATCCACCTTGCCGAACGCCACCTTGATCTTGTCGCCCGAGGTGTACGTTTCCGCGCCCACCGTTACTGGGGCGTTCGTCTGCCGATGCTCCATGCTCATGGCCGAAGGCGCCCGGAAGGGCGTCTCCTTGTCCGCCGCGAACGCTGCGGCTATACTCATGAGAAGAGCCAAACGTTTGAAAACAAAAGGCATCTATTTCCTCTATCGAGTCCTTCAGGCGTTTGCGTTACCTGCTTTGCTATTGTATTTCCTTTACCGCAGCATCGGGACGCGCGGTTACTGGCGGTCGCTGCCGCAGCGCTTCGGTTTCCTTCCCCGCTCCTTTAAACAGACCGGTCCGGGAGCCATCTGGTTGCACGCAGTTTCGGTGGGGGAAGTGCTTTCCTCCATCGAGTTCGTGCGCTGCCTGCGCGCCGAATTTCCGCGTACCCGCCTCTTCGTTTCCACTTCCACGATTGCCGGACGCGCCACCGCCGGACTGAAAATGGCCGAACTCACCGACGGCATCTTCTACGTCCCCACCGATTACGTCTTCGCCGTGCGCCGCGTTCTGCGCACGCTTCGGCCCTCCGTGGTGCTGATTGCCGAAACCGAAATCTGGCCCAACCTCTTTCGCGAGGTGAAGCGAATTGGCGGGTCGCTTGCCATCGTGAACGGCCGCATCTCCGACCGTGCCTTTGAGCGGTACCGCCGCTGGCGCTGGTTCTTCGGCTCGGTGCTGCCTGCCGCCGATGCCATCCTGGCGCAGTCGGATGAAATCGCCAGCCGCTTCGTGGCCATCGGAGCGCCCGCGGCGCGCGTCCGCACCGCCGGCAACTTCAAGTACGATTTCGAGGCTCGCACGCCCGATCCGCAATCGCCGGTGCTGCGGTGGCTCGACCGCATCGCTCCATCGAAAGTGTGGGTGGCGGCCAGCACTACTTTCGAAGGCGGCGTGGATGAAGACGATGCGGTGATTCAGGCGTGGCTGGAGCTGCGACGGCGCGATCCCCGGCTGGCGCTGATTCTGGCGCCGCGCAAGCCGGAGCGTTTCGATGCCGTGGCAGCGAAACTGCAAGCGGCAGGCATCGAGTACTGGCGTCGATCGGGCGCCCCCAGCGATGCGCGCGCGCTACTGCTGGACACGATCGGCGAACTGGCGGCGCTGTTCTCCACGGCGGATGTGGTCTTCATGGGGGGCACGCTTTCGAACCGCGGCGGTCACAATACGCTGGAGCCGGCGCTGTTCGGCAAGCCCGTGATCGTGGGGCCGCACATGGAGAATTTCCAGGCGATTGCCGACCAATTCCGTGCTGCCGGAGCGCATGTCGAAATCGACGGACCGGCTGGGCTTGCCCGGGCGGTGGCGCGATTGCTGGACGATCCGGAGGCCGCGCGCGAGGTTGGCCGGCGCGCCCTGGAGTGCGCGCAGGCCAGCCGTGGAGCCAGCGAGCCGCACGGCCACCACGGTGCGCGAACTTTACTGCGAACGCATTCCGCGCTACCGTCCCGCGATGCCCTGGTATGCATTCGCATGGCTGCTCTCGCGCGCGTGGCGCTGGGGCGGGAGGCTGAAGCGCGAGCGCGATCTGCGCGAACAGAAGCATCTGGACCTGCCGGTGATCAGCGTGGGGAACCTCACTATGGGAGGCACCGGCAAGACGCCGTGCGTGCTCCGACTGGCGGAACTGCTCACCGAGCGCGGGAGGCGTCCGGCCATTCTCACGCGCGGTTACAAGCGGCACACGCCGCACGATCACCTGGTGTTGGCGCCGGGAGCGGTTGTCTCTCCGGCGGTGACGGGCGACGAACCCCAAATTTTCGTGCGATCCGGAGTGGCGCCGGTGGGGATTGGCGCGGACCGGTGGCAGACCGGGATGTTGCTGCGCCGCCAGTTCGATGTGAATGCGATGCTGCTGGACGATGGCTTCCAACATCTCAAACTGGCGCGCGATGTGGATATCGTGCTGATCGACGCGCTCAATCCGTTTGGCGGAGGCAGCGAATTTCCGCTGGGCCGTCTGCGCGAGGGGCCGGAAGCGCTGGCGCGCGCCCACATCATTGTGATCACGCGGTCGCAGGATTCCGATCTCGTGAGCGCCGTGGAGCGCGCCGTGCGCGGCTGGAATTCGCAGGTGCCGATCTTCCGCGCGTCCGTGGAGTCGCGAGAGTGGGTGGAGCACGCGACCGGCCAGCGCTTCCCGGCGGACCGGGCGCCATTTCAACGTCCCGCCGCGTTCTGCGGGCTAGGCAATCCCCAGACGTTCCGGCGCACGCTGCAGCGGCTGGGATTCGAACCCGCGGCGTGGGTGGACTTCGAAGACCATCACCGCTACCGGCCTAACGAACTCCGCCGCATTGCGCACGTGGCGCTGGCAGCGCAGGCGAAGTCGCTGGTGACTACGGAGAAGGATGCGGTCAATTTGTGCGAGGGAAGCGATCAGTTACTCAATCCTCTGCCGCTGTACTGGCTGAGGATCGGGATGAAGATTGAGCGCGAGGGAAAGTTTGTGAGTGAGGTGGCCCGGCGATTGGAGGTTTGATGGGGGAAACCCCGTGATATCCTTCGGTCAAGGCAGGTCGTATGAACATTCAGAGGGTGCTGGTGCGTATAGTGTGCGGCCTGGCCCTGATTTCCGCGGTTTATGCCTTTCAAAAGCCGTTCCGTGTTTTTATCAGCATGGAACCGGGCGACGATATTCCGTTGCCTCCCGACTACCAGGAAAAAACGGAGTGGGTCTTCGCCCGACTGATGTATCCGAACCACCCCGACGCTCTCTTCGGGCGTCGCGGGCGCTATGGACGGATGGGCGGATGGGGGCGCGGCTCGACCGATTGGCGGGAAGGCGGCACCAGTTGGTCGCAGGATTATCCGCGGGCCGATCGGCATTTCGCGGCGGCGCTGCGACGACTGACACGCGTGAGCGTTCGCAGCGTGGAACAGCCGGTGAATCCCGACGATACGGACGACTTCTACAACTGGCCCTGGATGAACGCCGGCGAGATGGGCGACTGGAAACTCACCGATGCGCAGGTTAAGGTGCTGCGCGAATACCTGCTGCGCGGCGGCTTTCTGATGCTGGACGATTTCTGGGGTCCCGAGGAGTATGCGCGCTTTGAAGAGACCATGGTGAAGGTGTTTCCGGACCGCAAAGCGGTGGATATGCCGGGGGACGACTCCATTTTTCACGTGGTCTACGATTTGGATGATCGCTACCAGGTTCCCGGTTCGTGGGGCCTGTATACTTATAGCCGCCAGTTTCAGGAGCGCGCCGTGGGCACCAAGGCGCACTGGCTGGGCATTTACGACGACAAGGGCCGTGTCATGGTCGCAATCTCATTCAACTCCGATTTGGGCGATTCGTGGGAATGGGCGGATGTGCCGCGATATCCGGAGAAGTATTCGGCGCTGGGGATTCGGATCGGCGTGAATTACGTGGTTTACTCGATGTCACATTAGGCGGATTGGGTCGGGCGGCATCGTGCTCCGGAAAAACTAAATACCTAAATACTGCGTTGTACTGGTGAGACACTAGTCGTGGAGCATTCCATGAACTATTTCCAGCAGCACCAGTCCGAATATCTCGAGACCCTGAAAGCCTTCCTTCGTATTCCCAGCATCAGCACTCTTTCGGAGCACAAGTCCGACATACGGCGCGCCGCCGAGTTCGCCCGAGATCAATTGAAGAATGCCGGGATGACCGCCGCCGAGCTGATCGAGGGCGCCGGCAATCCGCTGGTTTATGCCGAATGGCTGGGCGCGCCAGGCAAGCCCACCATCCTGTTCTATGGCCACTACGACGTGCAGCCGGCCGAGCCGCTCGACGAGTGGAAGAGCCCTCCGTTTGAGCCGGAAGTGCGCGGCAACGATTTGTTCGCGCGTGGTGCCGCCGACGACAAGGGACAGGTCCTGATTCAGATCAAGGCCGTGGAAGGACTGCTGGCGACCACAGGGAAGCTTCCCGTGAACGTGAAGTTCCTGCTGGAGGGCGAAGAGGAGACCGGCGGGGAACATATTGAAGAGTACGTGATGAGCAAGCCGCCGCGACTGAAGGCAGATGCCGCGGTGGTGTGCGATACGGAGTTTTTTGCGCCCGAGCTTCCCACGATCTGTGTGGGCCTGCGCGGCATGGTGTACTGCGAACTGCTGGTGGAAGGCGCCAATCACGATCTGCACTCGGGGATGTACGGCGGCGCCGCGCCCAATCCGATTCAGGCGATCGCCGAGATTCTGTGCGCGTTGAAAGACCGCGATGGGCACATTCTGATTCCCGGTTTTTACGATCGGGTTGTGCCGCCGAGCAGTATGGAGCGCGAAGCCTGGGCGCGCCTGCCGTTCGACGAGAAGGAATATACCGAGAAGGAAATGGGCGCGCGCGAACTGGTGGGAGAGCCCGAGGTGCCGCTGTTCGAGCGGACGTGGGCGCGTCCTACAGTGGAGGTGCACGGCATTCGCGGCGGCTTTACGGGCGAAGGCGCGAAGACGGTGATTCCGGCTCGCGCGGTGGCCAAGATCAGTACGCGGCTGGTGGCCGATCAGCGTCCCGATGAAGCGGCGGAACAGTTGCGCGCCGCGATTCGGAAAGCCTGTCCCAAGGGAGTGACGGCCGAATTGAAGGTGCTCCACACCGGCGCGCCTTCGTTAACGAATCCCAACAACCCCTTCATTCATGCGGCCGCCGAAGCCTTGAAGCAGGTATTCGGCAAGGAGACGGTGTACATCCGCTCGGGCGGGTCGATTCCGATTGTGGGCGTATTCGATCGCGCGCTGGGCATTCCGAGCGTGATGATGGGCTTCGGACTTCCCGACGACAATCTGCACGCCCCCAACGAGAAGTTCCACCTGCCCAATTTCTACCGGGGCATCGAAACGGTCGCCCGTTATTTGGAAATACTGGGCGGTTAGGGGAACGGCCTAGACGTTTTTCACTTCGTTGGCGATCATTTGATCGACCATCGATTGGGAATAGCCGTGGGTGTAAAAAGTGGCTACCAGTCCCGGGTTGATCATGCTGCCGTTGGGCATTTTGACCATCTCGTTAGCCTGGTCCTGGCCCAGCGGACCATTGGGGGCCATTTCAATCGCCTGCACCACCGTGCCGCCCACCATGCTGGCGACAGTCTGCGCGGTTTGGGCCGTGGCGAAGTATTGCGGATTGTAGCCCCAGCTTTGGCCGAGGCCGCTGCCGGTGGGATTCGCCATCCAGGGATTGTCGCCGAACGCCGATTCCGCGGTGGGCACGGTGGTGGCGGGATTACTGGCGACGGGACCTCCGACGACGGCGGCAGGCGTGGCTACCTGCACGGCTGCATGCGGCGTGACTGCCTGCGGCGTGGCTGCCTGCGGCGTGGGTGTCGCGGTGTTGGTGGTTGCGCCTCCGAACAGAAGCTGAAACGGCGTGGGGCCGTCCGAGGCAGTGCTCGACGATGATGCCGGAGTGGTCGCGGGCGGCGTCTGCATCTGCGACGCCGGATGCAAGTTGCGTATCGAGTGGATCATTTCACTTTCTCCAGTGCTTTCAAAATTTGGCTTACGTAGTCCTGTGTTTCCGTGATGTCGGGAACCGCGGCGGCGGCTCCATCCACGCGCGCCGGGCCGGCGTTATATGCGGCCAGCGCTAATTTCAGATCGCCGTGGAAGCGATCCAACAACTGTTTCAAGTAGCGCGCGCCGGCGTTGATGTTCTGCTCGGCGTCGAAGGGATCGGCCACTTTCAATTCGTCTGCCGTCTCCGGCATCAACTGCATCATGCCCATTGCGCCTTTGGCCGAGACCGCGCAGGGGCGGAAGGCGGATTCCTGTTGGATCACGGCATGCAGTAGTTTGGAATCGACACTCTGCGAAGTGGCGGCAGCGGCGATCAGCGGCGCAGTTTCGGCTTCGGACATGGCGTCGCACTGAGGACCCGGCAGAACCGGCGGCGGGCTGGTCCACGCCGTAGTGAAAAAGCTGTCGGTGGGCTTCCCGGCCTGTTTCTCGAGAGAGGCCTTCTGCTTGGCGATGGAGTCGGCCTGCTTCTGGAAGGGGAGGCGGTCGTCCGCCAGGATGCCGAGCGCCAATGTCAAAATCGCGGAGATCATTTGTCCTTCAAACCTTTGGCGATCATCTTGGCCATGCCGAGTCCGCCGCTGGCTGCCATCATGCGCGCGAACTCCTGTTCGGCCATGTCCATGCCCACCTGGCCGGCTTCGTCGTCGCCTGTGCCCATCCAGCCGCCGCTACCGCCCGCTTCGCGGGAAGTCTTCAGCAACTGGCCGATCATCAGCGCTTCGAACTGCTGCGCGGCCACTTTCACTTTTTCCGGATCGTTGCGAGTGGGCAGCGCGGTGGAAAGAGCGCCGGCACTCAGGATCGGACTGACTGTCACATAACCTCCACGTCGGCGTCCAAGGCGCCGGCGGCACGCAAGCCTTGCAAAATTGCGATGATGTCGCGCGGTGTGGACCCGATGGCATTCAGCGCGCGCACCAGTTCTTCCACGGTGGCGCCTTCCTTCAGGACCAGGTTGCGCGCCTTCTCTTCGGTGGACTTCACTTTGTCTTCCGGGATTACTTCGGTGCTGCCGTTCGAAAGCAAGCCGGGCTGCGAAATTTTGTACGTAGTCTGCACTTCCACGCTGAGATTGCCGTGCATGATGGCGACGGGCGCTACGTGCACCTGATGTCCCATCACGATGGTGCCGGTGCGCTCATTGACCACCACACGCGAGGCGCGGTCGGTTTCCACGGTGAGGTTTTCC
This sequence comes from uncultured Solibacteraceae bacterium, assembly GCA_963815475.1. Taxonomy (GTDB): domain Bacteria; phylum Acidobacteriota; class Terriglobia; order Bryobacterales; family Bryobacteraceae; genus Sulfopaludibacter. The sequence continues at coordinate 1,942,786 of CAWFHD010000003.1, forward strand.
AATTCGGCGACGAAATCGGGGGCGCGCGTGCTCCACTCGGCGGGCACCGCGATGGTGACCGTGCGGCCGTTTTCCACTTTCGCGATGGGCTTCTCGGGCGGCGCCGAACTTGCCGTTGAGAACGTCGGCCACACGCCGGGCGGTGGTGAAATCCATTTCGCGCAGGAGCAGGCGGATGCGCGTAGAAAGGTCGGGGGAGGGCGAAGGGCGCTCCACAGTGGCCCCTTCAGGGATGTGTCCGGCGGTGGGATGATTCACGGTTTGCGAAGCGGTGCCGCGCGACGACACGAACCCGCCGGTGACTACGGAGCCCTGTGCCACAGCGTAGACCTGACCATCGGCGCCTTTCAAACTGGTGAGCAGCAGGAGGCCGCCCTGCAGTGCCTTAGCGTCGCCAATGGACGACGCGGTGACATCGATCTTGGCGCCGGGCTGCACGTAGGCGGGCAGCGTAGCTGTGACCATGACCGCGGCGGTGTTCTTGACGGTGACTAGCGAAGGCGACACCGAGACTCCCATGCGCTGCAGCATGTTGGTGAGGCTTTGAACGGAGAACAGCGTCTGCTGCCGATCGCCGGTGCCGTTCAGGCCAACGACCAGGCCATAGCCGATCAACTGGTTGTCGCGCACGCCTTCGATGGAGACGAGCTCTTTCAGGCGCGATGCCGCGGGAGCTGCCACAGAGAGCGCGAGGATGAGAGCCAGGGTGCGCATAGGTCAGAAAGGCAGAAAGCCCATGAGCAGGCGATAGAGGATGAAGGGACGCTTAATGGCATCGCCCACGACGCCCTTGCCATCGAGTTGAATATCCATTTGCGCCAGGCGGTTCGAGGGAACGGAATTGTCGGGCGCGAGATCGGCCGGCCGCACCACGCCGCGGACGGTGATGGTTTGATGCTCCGAGTTCACGTTGATCTGGCGGATGCCTTCCACCACCAGATAGCCATTGGGCAGCACGGCGGCGACGCGCGCGCTCATGGTGGTGGTGATGGAGGTCTGGCGGCTGGTGGTGCCCTGACCGTTCAGTTGCATGTTGGAACTGAGGTTGGCCAGGTTAGCCAAGGCGCCTGTGGGATTGGTGGGCTTGGCGAGGGCCGCGATGGAATTCGTATAGCTGGACTGGCGCTGCGTCTTAGTGACGCCGCTGGCTACGGCTGAGGTGGACTCCGCCACCACGATGGTGACGAGGTCGTTCACCTGGCTGGCGCGGACGTCGCGGCCGAGCTCCGCGAAGGGGGAAGCAGGGGTCCAGATGGCTCCCGCGGTGGGTTTGATGGCTTCGCTTTGTTGCGCCGCCGCGGCTACGTATTTATCGACCGCCGTGGGCTCGGCCGGCTTTTTGGGCTTCTTGTCCGTCGCGATGGCTGGCAGGCCGAGGAGCAGGGTGGCGCAGGCGATCATCCCGACTCTCAGACTTCGTACGGAGCTAATTCTCATCTGGTCTCCACCAATGCTTTTCCTTTTCCGTCTACCTTGGCGCGAAACATTTTGCCTCCATCGGCGTTGCGCAGCGAGATCATGTCGCCGCGGCGTCCGCCCGATTCGGCTTTAGCCTCCAGGCGCAGCGTGGCAGCGCCGGAGTGGACTTCCACGATCACGGTATCACCCACTTCCACGTCGTTAGGTTCGCCGAGCGCGGATGCCACCACGGCTTTTCCGGCGGCGCAGGCGTCGCACGGCGCGCCCCACCACGGCGTCGAGAGAATCGGGCATGGGCACGCGGAAGGGAAAGCCGTCCACTTCTTCCAGGCGCACGTCCGCCGCTTCTACTACATGGCCAGGCCGCAGATCGGCGACGGCGATCACGCGATGCGTCCGGATGGTCAGGCGCACGCGCGCCCACACGGTAAATCGCCCGCCATCGTAATTCACATAGCCGTTCCACACAGCGACCTCGCCTGTGGAGGGCTGCACCAGACCTTCGGGCGGAAACACCAGCTCGCCCGCGGGCGCCGGAAAACCGCTGATGGCCACGACTCCGATTTGCGCCTCCGCCATCCCTGGCGATTTGCGAATCGCGTCGGTCACCATGGCAGCGGTGAGCGGCGCAAGGGCGCGTTCGAAGCAGACCGACGAATCGGCCGGAAGATGCGTGATGCGGGCCAACTCGCCGGGCTCGAAGAAGCGGCGCGCGCCGGGCACGGGGGCGTGACCGAGATCGAGATCGGGGGCGACTGCCTGGAATGACGGCGCCGCCGCTGCCAGATCGCGTCCCGTAATGTGTGCGCCAGCTACCGGCATGCAGGTCACCGCGGCCATGAGCAGCATCATCATTGGGCCATGTTGTTTACTTGCTGGTACATTTCGTCGGCCGCCTTCACCACTTTGGAGTTCGCTTCATAGCCGCGTTGGGCCGCGATCAGGTTAATGAACTCGTTCACGATGCTGACGTTCGACTGTTCCTGGTAGCCCTGCATCAAGGCGCCGAGCCCTTCCTGTCCGCCGGGATTGGCGACGGTGGGCTGGCCCGAGGCGTCGGTGGGCATATATAAGTTGCCGCCGAGGCTATTGAGGCCGGCGGGATTCTGGAAGCCGGCGATCTGGATCTGCCCGGCGAGCTGCGCCGCCGTCTGTCCGGCCTGCGTGTAGCTGACCGTCCCGTCGGCGGCGATGGTGATGATTCTGCGCCTGCGGTGGAATGGTGATGGTGGGCTCGATGGGGTCGCCGCTGGCGGTGACGATGTTGCCGTTCTTATCCAACTGGAACGAGCCATCGCGGGTATAAGCGATCTCGCCCGAGGGCTGCTTCACCTGGAAGAATCCCTTGCCCTGGATCACGACGTCGAGCGGATTGTCGGTCTCGGAGAAGCTGCCCTGGCTGAAGACAATTTCATTGGCCGAGGGACGCGTACCGAGGCCCACCTGCAGGCCGGAAGGCACTACGGTCTGTTGTCCGGCCGCCGCGCCCGGCTGGATCATGGTTCTGGTAGAGCAGGTCCTGGAACTGGGTGCGCCGCATCTTGTAGCCCGTGGTATTGGCGTTGGCAAGATTGTTGGCGATGTTATCGACGTTCATCTGCTGGGCGTTCATGCCGCTGGCAGCGCTGTAGAGTGCTCTGATCATGATTAGGAACTCACCTTGGCTACTTCGTCTAATGCTTTTTTGTTCATCTCGGAACCGATATTGATGGCCTTCTGGAGCATTTCGAACTGGCGCATGACGCTCACCAGACGCACTGCCGATTCCGAACTGCCTACGTTGGATGTTTCGAGTTTGCCCTGCTGAACCTCGCCGGTTGCCGGCTGCGGCTTCACGTTGGGGTCGGCAGTGCGGAAGAGTGTGCTGCCCTGCTTCACCAGCGCGCCCTGCGCGAAATCTGTGATGGCGATTTGACCGACGCTCTGGCCGCCCTGGCTGATGGTTCCGTCCGCCGCGACATCGACGGAGAGTCCCGCGGTCAGCGGCAGCGGCTTCCCTTTGATGTCGAGCACCGGATAGCCTTCGCCCGTGACAAGGTTGCCGGCCGCCGAGATTTGGAAGCTGCCGTTGCGCGTGTAGGCCACGCCGGCGGGCGAGGTTACGGAGAAGAAGCCCTTGCCCTGGATGGCGAAATCGAGAGGGTTGGTGGTGACGCGCATCACGCCCTGCGAGAAGTCGGTGTAATTCTTTTCGATGACCGGCTGGGTGTTGAGGGCTTCGTTGCCCTCCGGGGCGGCATCGGGCGCAGCGTAGAGACTGTAGAACTCGCGGTCCAGCTTATAGCCGCCGGTCTCGGCGTTGGCGATGTTGTTGGCCAGCAGGTCGAGCGATTCCATTCGGGCTCGCAAGCCGCTAGCCGCCGTACTGGTAAGTGGATCCATAGTCGGACGCGATGCACAATGCACGCTGCGCGCCAAAATGATTTTCACGGAAAACAAGCAGGTAGTGACCGATAAGAAGGTGGCGGGAGTGCGCCTCTCGTCTGATTCTCGACGGTAGTACCCCCATGACCGGCGAGTTTCCGACGCCCCTTCGCGGCGTGGCGAAACCGTAACCTATTTATGCGTCAATGAACTTTTGCGTGGCACTGCACATGCATAACGCTTGGCTTGATCGCCATGCCTTCCAGTTCGATCCTGCCGATGAGCGCACCTGCTTCGCATATTGCGCCATCGTCATCGGCGTCGTCGTCATCGTCGGACGGCAGCTTTCACACGCAGTTCCAGCAGAGCTACGATTCGGAGCATGCGGATTCGACACCTGCAAATGCAGGCGCGGCTGAGCAGAAGCCGACGAGCCCCTCGTCTTCCAGGTCGACCTCTTCGAAAGGTAGCGCTGCGGCGAAGGATCCGAAAGCGGCCAAAGCCCCATCGAATCGAATCAACCTTAGCGCCGTGGCTCCTGCGAACGCTCCCGCAGGTCCGCCCGCTAGCCTGCCGCTCCGGTTGCAGCTGATGCCAGATGGCTCGCCGGAAGAAGGTAGCGCAGGAGATCGGCCTGCTCCCCAAGCTGTCGGCGGGCAGGCCGATGCAATTTCCCCGGAGCAGATGCCGTCGCTCAGCACGATTCCCGCGGGCAACCTGGCATTCTCTCTGAAGCTTAAACCCGAGGCTCCGGTGACACCCGCTGGGTCGGCCGCGCCTGCTGCGATGGCCAAGCCGGTCGCTCCGGTTGTGGTCCCGGCGGTGGCGAGCGCTTCGGAAAAGGAAGCGTCGAACAAAGACGCTTCGAATAAAGATTCTTCTCAACAGGAAAATGCCGGCGGAAAAGGCATCTCGGAGGATCAGACGGCCGGTGGCAAAACCACCGGCCTCACTGATACCACCGGCCCCGTTCCGGCCTACGCGGCGACTCAGGCCCCGGTAGTTCATCAGGATGCTCCTAAAGTGGCAGCGCCTGCTCCTGTGCATGCGACTACGGCGATTGAGCCGAAGCAAGCGGTAAGCAATCCACAGCAGATTTCGCTGCATGTCGCGTCGGGTAAAGGCGACGACCGTACGGTGGAAGTGCGGCTCACGGAGCGCGGCGGGGAGATTCGCGTGGCGGTTCGCACTCCCGATGAGACGCTGGCGAAGGCGATGCGCGAGGATCTGGGCAGCCTCACCGGCAAACTGACGCAGAGCGGATTCGCTACCGAATCGATTACGCCCACGCACACCGCGGGGTCCAACCTTTCCGATCAACGCGGCGAGCCGTCGAATCAGAACGGGGACGGCGCGCGCCGCCAATCGTCCGGGCAGCAAAACAATTCCGGCGAGCAGCAGCAGGAACAGGAAGATCGCTCCAAGCGCGCTTCCTGGATGGAAGAACTGGATCATTCCCTTAATAACAGGAGTAACGTATGGCAACCTCACCGATAAATCCGGCCGCTAGCACGCCCAGCACATCGAGCACGTCGAGCTCATCGGCCGCTTCCGCTCTCAGCAGCAGCGCTCCCAGCGAGCAGATGTTCCTGCAGCTTCTGGTGGCGCAGATCAAGAATCAGGATCCGCTGAATCCCACCGACAGCACGCAGTTTGTGTCGCAGCTTGCGCAGTTCAGCGAGTTGGAGCAGGTGATCGCGATTCGACAGGATGCCGACGCCATTAAGGGCACGACGGGCACTACGGCTACAGACGGAACCACGAACGGCACCACTTCGACCAGCAACTAGGAGAACCCATGAACACCGCATTTTCCACCGCACTTTCCGCATTGAATGCCACCTCCACCGCCATTGACGTGGTGGGCAACAATCTCGCGAATTTGAACACCACCGGCTTCAAAGCCAGCGAAGTTTCGTTTTACGACTTGATGACGCAGTCCGCGGGCGGCGCTTCCTCCAGCACGCAGGTGGGTCTGGGCACGGCTCCGCCCATCACCGTGACGCAGTTCGCGCAGGGCGCTGTGACCAACACTGACGGCCCTCTGGATGCCGCGATTCAAGGTGGCGGCTTCTTCATCGTCACCAACTCCAACAACCAGACGCTCTATACGCGCTCCGGGAACTTCACGCTGGACGCCCAAGGCAACCTTGTGACCACCAGCGGTGAGAATGTGCAAGGCTGGACAGCTACCAATGGAACGGTCAACAGCAACGGCGCGCCCAGCAATATCCAGATTCCCGGCGGTCAACTGCTGCCTCCAGTGGCGACCACCCAGTTCTCCCTGGCCATGAACCTGAACGCGAGCGCGGTCGCGGGCTCCGCCGACACCACCTTCTCTCAGCCCATCCAAGCAGTGGATTCGTTGGGCAACGCGGTCAACATGACCGTCACGTTCACGAAGGACCCCGCCACGCCGAATCAATGGACCTATCAGGTGACGGTTCCCGGCAACACCACCACGGCCGGCACGGCGGGCACGCCGACGTCGCTGCTGACCACGCCGGGCACGCTGACCTTCGATTCCAACGGCAAGCTGACGTCGCCCGCGGCGACCGATGCCCCGACTGCCATTTCCATTACGGGGCTGAGCGACAGCGCTTCCGACATGAACATCAACTTCAGCCTCTACGACACTAACGGGAACCCGATGGTAACTCAGTACGGGCAGGCTTCGTCGGTATCCGCCAACAAGCAGAATGGCCAGACGGCGTCGCAACTGTCGAACGTGCAAATGAGCAACGGCGGCATCATTACGGCGACGTACTCCAACGGCACGCAGTTGACGGTGGCGCAGTTGGCACTTGCCGGGATTCAGAATCCGGGCTCGCTGGTGTCGGTGGGCAACAACGACTATGCGCTCTCCGGACTGACGGCGACGCCTGCCGTGGGCACGGCCGACACGGGCGGACGCGGCCAGATCATCGGCGGCTCGCTCGAAGCGTCGAACGCGGACATCGCGACGGAGTTCACCAACCTGATCACGTATCAGCGCGCTTATGAAGCGAACTCCAAGGTGGTGACTACCGAAGACCAGTTGACCCAGGACACCATCGGCCTGTTACCCGCGGCGTAGTGCATGACGGCCATTGAAGAAGTCACCCTCTATCTCGACGTCCCGCTGGATGTGGAAGTGGAACTCGACCGCCGCATTCTCACGGTGAAGCAGATTCTCGATTTGGATCTGGGCACTGTGATCCGGATGAACCGGTCGGCGGGCGAGAACCTGGATGTGCGGATTGGCGGCGTGCTGGTGGGGTTCGGCGAGATTGTGGTAAACGAAGCCACCACCACCGGAATCCGCATCACCGATTTCAAACACGAAGACTGACCTCGAATGGAAACGATTCAACAAGTGCTGGCGGTGACGATGGTGCTGGGCCTGCTGGGCGGCACTCTCTGGTGGCTGCGCCGCCGCGGGCTGGCGACCATCGCCGGACTGCCGGCGCGTCGCAAGGCCGGCGGGTTGCAGCGCCTCGAGCGTCTGCCGCTGACGGCGACCCATACGTTGCACCTGGTGAAGGTGGGTGAGCGGGAAGTGTTGATTGCCTGCTCTCCGGCGGGCTGCCAGGTGATCGAGGGCGCCTTGATGGAGCAAGGGCGATGACCTTTGCTTGTGGGGCAGGCTTCAGCCTGCGGTCAGCTTCAGCTCGCCTAGTCGCGGGGCGGACTCAAGTCCGCAGGCTGAAGCCAGCCTCACTTCGGCACGACAGGGGCGCGCGCTAGATGCAGCTTCCGGGTACTCACGTTACGGGCGCGGCGATTAGCGCTCCGATGCAGATCGTCATCCTGCTCACAGTTTTGACGATGCTGCCGGCGGCGGTGATGTCGGTTACTCCGTTTCTGCGCATCTCGCTGGTGCTGCATTTTCTCCGGCAGGCTTTGGGGACGCAGACGGCGCCTTCGAACCAGGTGCTGCTGGGGCTGGCGCTGTTTCTCACCATCCTGGTGATGCAGCCCATCGCCACCGACATGTACCACCAGGGTTGGGAGCCGATGGAGGCGGGCAAGTACACCACATCGCAAGCGTTTGAGGAGGGCATGAAGCCTCTGCGCGGGTTCCTGATGCGCTTCGCTCGCGAGAAGGACATCCGTCTGTTCGTGGAAGTGACCCACGCCACGCCTCCGCGCACACCCACCGATCTAGACCTCAAAGTGCTGATCCCCGCATACATCATTTCCGAACTAAAGGCTGGATTTCAGATCGGCGCCGTGCTGTATCTCCCCTTCCTGGTGATCGACCTGGTGGTGGCGTCGGTTACGGTCTCCATGGGCATGATGCAGTTGCCGCCGGTGATGCTCTCGGCTCCGTTCAAGATCCTGCTGTTCGTGCTGGTGGACGGTTGGAACCTGGTGATCGGGTCGTTGATGAAAGGCTTCTACACATAATGACGTCCGAATTCGCAGTGCATATCATACGGGACGCGCTGATGGTGACGTTCTGGCTAAGCATACCGATCCTGATGGTCGGCTTCGTCGTCGGCATTCTCATGAGCCTGCTCCAGATCGTGACGTCGATTCAAGACTCGGCCTTCAACACCGTGCCGCGCCTGGCTGCCGTGCTGGTGGCCCTGGTGATTGCGCTGCCGTGGATGATCACTAAGGCCACCGCTTACGCCGCCTCCATTTTCGGGAACCTCAGTCGCTATGCCCAGTGAGATGAGCTTGCCGTTCGCTACGCTGTACTCGTTTCTGGTGGTGCTGGCGCGCATCTCGGGGGCGGTGATCTTCACGCCCATCCCCGGTGTGAGCTCCCTGGCTGAACCGGCGCGCGTGGTATTGGCGCTCAGCATCACGATGGCACTCACTCCGCTCTGGCCCACGGTCCCGGCGAACCCCGGCATCGGATTACTGGCGGGATGGCTGATCTCAGAAGCGGCGCTTGGTATCACCATCGGTCTGGTGGTGAGCTTCCTTTCCGAAGCCTTCGCGGTGTTCGGCCAGATGGTGGCGCTGCAGGCCGGCTACTCGTTCGCATCCACGGTGGACCCGAATACGCAAGCCGATTCGGGCGTGATCCTGGTGCTGGCGCAAACCATTTCTTCACTGCTGTTTTTTGCGCTCGGGCTACATCGCCAAGTGATCGGAATCTTTGCCAACAGCCTGAGCACACAGCCGCCGGGGAGTTTCGCGCTCACAAAGGTGACGGCCGATTCGGTCATCCATCTCAGCTCGACCATCTTTTCCACCGGGCTGCGGATGGCGCTGCCCGTAATCGCGCTGCTGGTGATGGTGGACCTGGCGCTGGCTCTGTTGGGCCGGATCAATTCACAGTTGCAGTTGCTGTCGTTGGCTTTTCCAGCGAAGATGCTGGCGGGGCTGGCGCTGCTCACGGCGATTGCGGGATTGTTTCCGCGGGTGTACAGCACGTACGCGTCGCGATTGTTCGAAGCGCTGCCGGCGGTGACAGGGCACTAGGTTATGGCCGATCCGCAAAAGACAGAACAGCCTACTCAGAAGCGCCTCAAAAAGGCGCGGGAAGAGGGGCAGTTTCCATCGGCGCGGCAATTCATCGGCGGTGTGCAGTTCTGCGTGTTCGTCTTCATGCTGCAGTCCAAGGGTCCGGCTTGGATGAATGATACGGGCCTCGCCATGCGAAATCTGTTAGCGCGGGCGTTTGCTCCCGAACTCAACGCTTCGGACCTGGTGGCGCTGTCCATCGACCTGGTGTATCGCTGCTTCGTGCCTTTACTGGTGTGCGGCGGCGCTCTGGTGGTGTTGACCCTGGTGCTGCAGTTGGGCATCACCCAGATGGGGTTCACGTTGAAGAAGCTGGCTCCAGACCCCAAGCGCCTCAATCCCCTGACCAAGATAAAGAATCTTCCGAACCAGAACCTGCCGGCGGCAGTGCAGGCTGTGATCCTGCTGCCTCTGTTTGGTTTCGCCATTTACGCAGTAGTTACGGAGCAACTGGACACCTACATGTCGCTGCCGCTGGCCAGCCTCACCGCCGGTTTGGCGCAGGTGACAGGGAGCCTGCAGGCGCTGCTATGGAAGGGCGCGGCGCTGTTCTTCATTTTCGGCTGCGTGGAGTTATTCCGGGAGAAGCGGCGGCAGATGGGCCAGCTCCGCATGAGCAAGCAGGAGATCAAGGACGAGCACAAAGAGATGGAGGGCAACCCGCAGGTCAAGGCCAAGCTCCGCTCCATCCGCCGCGACCAGGCGCGCCGCCGCATGATGGCAGCGGTGCCCACGGCCACCGCGGTGATTGTGAACCCCACACACTACGCCGTCGCGCTGTTCTACGAGCCCGAGAAGATGGCCGCGCCGCGGGTGGTGGCGAAGGGCAAGAATTACCTGGCGCTGCGCATACGCCAGAAGGCGGTAGAGAACCAGGTGCCGCTGATCGAGAATCCGCCGCTGGCGCGCGCGCTATACGGCTCCGCGGATGTGGGACACGAGATCCCGCCGGCCCTGTATAAGGCCGTCGCCGAAATCCTGGCGTACATTTTCAAGTTGATGAACAAGAGATAGACGATGGCATCACAGACCAACGCGATCGCAGCAACCCGCCCCGGCGGATTCCCCAAATTCAACATGGCCGCCGCAGCCGAACTGGCCGTGCCATTGGCCGTGCTCGCTATCGTGATCGCGCTCATCACGCCGATGCCTGGGTTCCTGCTGGACTTCCTGCTGGTGATCGACATCATGCTCTCGGTGATCGTGCTGATGGTTTCGATGTACCTGATCCGGCCGGTAGAGTTTAGCGTCTTTCCCACTACGCTACTGTTGTTGACACTATTCCGGCTGGCATTGAACGTCTCGTCGTCGCGCCTGATCCTGCTGAACGGCAACTCCGGAACATCGGCGGCGGGCGACGTGATCGAATCCTTCGGCAACTTCGTGGTGGGCGGCAATTACATCATCGGCGCGGTGATCTTCCTGATCCTGATCGCGATTCAATACGTCGTGATCAACCACGGAGCGGTGCGCATTTCGGAAGTGACGGCGCGCTTCACTTTGGATGCACTGCCCGGCAAGCAGATGTCGATCGATTCCGATTTGAACTCGGGACTGATCGACGAGGCTGGCGCGAAGAAGCGCCGCAAGGAACTGGCCGCGGAGGCCGAGTTCTACGGCGCCATGGACGGCGCATCACGCTTCACGCAGCGCGACGCCATGGCGAGTATCCTGATCACGGCCATCAACATCATCGCGGGCTTCCTGATCGGCGTGTTCCAGCACAATATGGATTTAAAGCGCGCCATCCAGACTTACACCGTGCTGACGATCGGCGACGGCTTGGTGACGGTGATTCCGGCGCTGATGATTTCGGTGTCGGGCGCGATGATCATTACGCGCGCGGCATCGGACAATCGGCTGGGCGCGGACTTCCGCACGCAGGTATTCGGAAAGTCGCAGCCGCTGCTGTTCGCAGCGGGCGTGCTGATCGCGCTGGCCGCATTCCCCGGCCTGCCCAAGATTCCGTTCCTCGTGTTGGGCGGCGGATTGGGCACGGTGGCGTGGCGCATGCGCAAGAACGAACCGTCGGATGGCGAGCCGGCAGTGGAAGAAAAGAAGGCGGCGCCCGCGAAGGAGAACGTGGAGGATCTGCTGAAGGTAGACACGCTCGCCATCGACGTGGGACTGGGGCTGGTGAAACTGGTGGAGGGCGGAGCGGATTCGCCGCTGCTGAGGCGAGTGGGCGCGATTCGCCGGCAGTTGGCGACGGACCTGGGTTACATTCTGCCGCCGGTGCGTTTGCGCGACAACCTCAACATGAAGGCGCACGAGTACGCCATCTGCATGAAGGGTGTTGAGATTTCGCGTTTCGAAGTGCCGGCCGGCTGCGAACTGGCGATTGCGGTGGGCAAGCCGACGGGGCAGATTGAAGGACAGGCCACGCGCGAACCGGCATTCGGCATTCCGGCAATCTGGATCCGCGCCGAGCAGAACGAAGCGGCGCGCAAGGCGGGCTACACGGTAGTAGATCCTGTCACCGTCATGGGCACGCACATCTCGGAATTCACACGGCGATACGCGCACGAACTGTTCTCGCGGCAGGACGCGAAGCGGCTACTGGACCGCGTGGCGGTGGAGAATCCCAAGGTGGTGGAAGACTTGGTGCCCAAGCTGCTGCCGCTGCCTACGGTGCAGCGCGTGTTCCAGAATCTGTTGCGCGAGCGCGTTTCCATTCGCGACGCCGCTTCGATTCTGGAGGCGCTGGGAGAGGCCGCGGGGAGCACGCGTAATCCCGTGCTGCTGACCGAATTTGTGCGCCAGTCGATACGGCGCGCGGTGGTGAAGCCGTACCTCAACAAGGGCGGCGAACTGCCGGCGTGGTTCCTGGATGGCGCCGTGGAACGCATGATCGAAACCGGGGTGGATCACGGGGAGCAGAACAGCCACCTGAACACTTCGCCCGAAACGGTGCGCGACGTAGTGAACCGGGTCGAACGCGCCATCCCGCGTCCCGATACCCCGGTGGTGCTGATCGCCGGGGCCGGGTCGCGCTATTTTGTGCGGCAGATTCTGGAGAGCACGATGCCGAATCTGTTCGTGCTGTCACACAACGAAGTCCCGCCCGAGCTGCGGGTAATCTCTTTAGGAATGGTCCAATGAACATCGTCACGAACCCACTCACTATTTATGGAACGATCGCTGTTGCTATCATGAGCTGTCTCTACCTGGTGGTCAGCATCCGAATGGAGATCGCACAGGCCGAACACCGGCAGCGCGCGCAGAACGAATCGCTGCGCAATACGCTGGCGGCGATTCAGCAGGAACTGGACGATCTGCGCAAGAGCGAGCGCGATCGCGCGGCGGTGCCAGTGACGTCGCACGATTTGAGCCGCGCGCTGAATGTGCAGAAGAGGGCTGAAGCGATGCGCATGTATCGGCGGGGAAGCGATGCGCAGACAGTAGCGTCCACGCTGGGACTGCCGAAGGCGGAAGTGGCGCTGCTGCAGAAGGTACAGCGCGTTCTGGCGGACCAGGCAGCGGGCATCGTCGCGTAAAGCGGCCGCTGATTTCGCTACCGCAAGCTGTGTCGCGCGGCGTATCATTACTTCTTATGCTCACGAGGAGTATTGCGCTTTTTCTGCTCGCCGCTGCGCCGGTGTTTGCCCAGAACTGGTTTCAGCCTTCGCTGCTGGAGCGGCCGGATGTGCACAAGGCTTTGCAATCGGTGGACGATCGGGCCGCGGGCATCGTCGACGAATGGATCAAGCTGGTGGAGATCCCCTCTCCTTCAGGCAAGGAGCAGGCGCGCGCGAAGTATATTCGCGCGGAGATGGAGAAGCTGGGGCTGAGCGAGATCCGCACCGACGACATATCGAACGTGAGCGGAGTGCGCAAAGGGACAGGCGGCGGCCCGACCGTGGTATTCGCGGCTCACATGGACACGGTGTTTCCGGAAGGCACCGATCTGAAGGTGAAGCGCGAGGGAGACATCCTGCGCGCGCCGGGAATCGGCGATGACACGTCGAACCTGATGGCCGTTCTGGAGATGTTCCGGGCGCTGAATCGCGGGGGCGTCAAGACCAAGGGTGACCTGATCTTCCTGGCCTCGGTGCAAGAGGAGGTGGGGCTGCTGGGCGCGAAGCATTGGCTGGAATCGAGCGGCTACACGCCGGACATGTTCATCGCGACCGATGTCTCGTCGATACAGGTGTGGTACGGCGCGCTGCGCATCGATCAGTTCAAATTCATCTATACCTCGCCCGGCGCGCACACCATGGAAAGCCGCGGAGCGCCGAGCCCGTCGAAGGCCGTGGCTAAGGCGATCGACGCCATGTACGAAATTCCGCTGCCGCCTGTCGCGCAAGGGCTCGATAATTTCAAGTTGCCGGTGATCAACGTGGGTATGCTGGGCGGCGGCACGGTGGTGAACGCTATTCCGCGCGAGGCATGGTTCACGGTGGATCTGCGGTCGCTCGACAGCGCGACGCAGGATCGGCTGGAGAGCGCGGTGGTAGCGGCGGCGCGGCGGATCGGCGTTACGGAAGGGGTCGGGTTCCGCATGGAGAAGAAGATGGGGATCGACTACTCGAAGGCGCGTCCGCAGGCCGAGCGGCTGAATCATGCGCTGGTACAGACGGCACTGGCGACCAGCAATCACTTCCGCAAGCCGGGCACACCCGCGATTGCAGCGACCGATGTCGGGTCATGCGATTCGAATATCGCGGTGAGCATGGGGATTCCGGGAGTGGCGATCGGGGCAACGATCGAGAACATGCCGCATCGGCTGGAGGAGAATGCCGAGGCCAGCAGCATCGTGCCGGGGATCAAATCACTGATCGCGCTTGGGGTGGCTTTGACTAGCCACTAGGCGAGGCGAAAAAGGTTTTAGCCACGGCTGGACGCGGATCCACGCGGATAAGAAACAGGCACCGATTCCCTTACGGTCGCGGCTTGGCCGGAGAGCCTGGACGTCTTCAAGGTTCGCAAGCATTGCGTTTCTTATCCGTGTTGATCCGTGTGAATCCGTGGCTGAAATTTTTCCCTCGGCAACTACTGCCGGCTTGCCACAGTGCCGGTCGCGACGAATTCGAAGTTCTTATCGTCCTGATGCCGGATGGAATAGCCTTGCGCCTGCAGAAAGGCAATGACCTCCGCAGTGCTGGTTCCCATCTCCCGCAGTTGGCGATCGAGCAGTTCGATCAGAATTGCCGGGTGAAATCGGGTGAGGGTATCTTTGGCACCGCGCAGAACCAGGAACTCGGCGCCCTCGACATCGATCTTGATCGCATCCACGCGCGTGACGCCGCTTTCGCGAACGATCGCATCCAGGGGCCGCGCGCGAACCTGATAGCTCTTGGCGATCGGTTTCTCCTGGGAGGCGTTGGTTTTTGAGAGCGAGGACTCTCCCGTATTGCCTTCGCCGCGGCAAACAGTTCGAGCGTGGCTTCGGTGTCCGAACAGGCGACCGGCTGGATGGAGACCGCCGCTGCGTGGCTGGCGCGGACATTCCCCGCGAGAATCCGCACTGTCTCCGGATTCGGTTCAATGGCCAGTATGTGTCCGGTGGGGCCGACTACGGTTGCGGCCTTGAGAGTGTAATATCCGATGTGGGCGCCGACATCCACAAAGGTGCTTCCGGGCCGCAAATCCTGTTCGAGAATGTGCCAGCTTTCGGGCTCCCATTGGCCCGTTTCCAGAACGGTGCGTGAGACGAAGTCATTCGGATCCAGCCACATGTGAATGCCCGGTTCCACCTGCACCCAAACCGGCGTGAAAGGCTCCAAAGTCGACCGCAGGGATAGGGGAAGGTACTTACCGTAAGCGAGCGGCCAGTGAGTCGCCCAGCCTCGCTCCATAGCAAAGTAGGTTCGGGTGCGGGCAGGAGCGCCGGCGATTTTCCCCGCGACGAAGCTGGTCGCACAAGTTAAAACGACGACCGCGCCGGGAAGAATGGGCCAGAGAAAACGCAGTTTCATAGAGAGCCAAACGGGATCTGCGTGCCAGGGGACAGCAAACCAGCCTTTATTTGAGTATCAAGTTACTCAGGGAACAACCTCCCCTTCGATAACGGAGGGTTATCTACTTTGGTGCTGACGCGAAAGAGCCTACGTCAGGTCGGGGCTCGGACGGAGAGGCAGCCCAAAACCCTTGACTCCTTATCCGATTCGCCGTACTCTTAAATTGAACATGTTCAAAAAAGCAAAAGGGGATGAAACCAGGGGCAAGATTCTGGCGGCAGCCATGGAGTTGTTCCGGCGGCAGGGGTTTGAGCAGACCACGATGCGGGGAATCGCGCTGGAGGCCAAGGTGGCCACTGGCGCCGCCTACTACTACTTCGATTCCAAGGACGCCATCGTGATGGCGTTCTACCAGCAGTCGGCGGCGGAGATGCAGCCGCTGCTGGAGGAGGCGTTAGCTGAAGGAAAGGATCTCAAGGGGCGCATCGGAGGGTTGCTGGAGGTGAAGTTTCGGCAATTCGAACCGAATCGCAGCCTGTTGGGGGCGCTGGCGGCGCATGCCGACCCGCAGCATCCGCTCTCGCCCTTCAGCGAGCAGACGCGCGAGATTCGGGAGCGCGACGTGGCGTACTTTGCCCGCGCTTTGGATGGCACGCGCGTGCGCATCACGCCCGATCTGGGGCCGGTGCTGCCGCGCATTCTTTGGATGTACCAGATGGGGTTGATTCTGTTCTGGATTTACGACCGATCGGAAGGCCAGAAGCGGACGCGGGCGCTGTTGGACAAGAGCCTGCCGATTGTGGTCCGGCTGATTCAGGCGGCCGGATTCCCGCTGCTGCGACCGGTGCGGCGGATGGTGGTAGAACTAGTGGAAACGGTGATGGAGGGAGTATGACGATTTTGATTCCGGGAGGTAGCGGGCAGGTAGGGCGGATTCTGGCGCGGCATTTTCACACGGCCGGCCACGAGGTTACCGTGTTGAGCCGTCATCCGGAGGAGACGCCGTGGCGCACCGTCTTCTGGACGGGACGCGACCTGGAGGATTGGGTTCACGAACTGGAAGGCGCGTCGGTGGTGATCAACCTGGCGGGCCGCAGCGTGAATTGCCGATACACTGCGGGCAATCGGCGGGACATTCTGGAATCGCGCGTGGAAAGCACGCGGCTGATCGGCCGGGCTATCGCGCAATCGGCGCACAAACCGTCGCTGTGGATTAATGCGAGTACCGCGACGATTTACCGGCATAGCTTCGACCGAGCCATGGATGAGAACGGGGAACTGGGCGGCACGGAGGCGGATGCGCCCTCGAAATGGCGTTTCAGCATCGATGTGGCGACAGCGTGGGAGCGGGCGTTCTTTGGCGCGATCACGCCGCACACGCGCAAGATCGCGCTGCGCAGCGCGATGACGATGAGCCCGGGGCGCGGCGGCGTCTTCAACGCGTTCCTCACACTGGCGCGATTGAGGCTGGGCGGCCACGTGGGCAGCGGGCGGCAGTTCATGTCGTGGATTCACTATATTGATTTCGTTCGCGCGGTGGAGTTTCTGACAGCGCATCAGGAGATGGAAGGGGTCGTGAATGTGTGCGCACCTAATCCCCTTCCCAACGATGAGTTCATGCGATTGCTGCGTGAGGCGGTAGGCGCCCGACTCGGGTTGAATGGGCCGGTCTGGGCGTTGGAGGCAGCGGCATTTGTGCATCGGACCGAGACCGAATTGCTGCTGAAGAGCCGGCGCGTAGTGCCGGGCAAACTGCTGAAGGCTGGGTTCGCTTTCGAGTTTCCGGAGTGGGGTGAAGCGGCGCGTGACCTTGTGGGCCGGGCACGGCGTCCCCGTCCTGCGATTGCCGCGATGGCGGCTTGACGACCAAAACGGTTGCAAAGGCACCTGACGACAGTACTGCCAAAGAATCCCCCAAATTGCGGGTGCATATCTTAACCCGCAAAATATCTTTGAGAATTGTGGATATGGGAATGTTATTATCCGAATAAGCAAAAGTAAAAGCCGCTCCCACGGGGGAACGTCGAAAGGCGGTTAGCGTGCAACATTGCACCGTCCTGATAGTTGATGACGAACCTCAAGTGCGGTCGCTCATTCGGGCTGTACTCTCGAAAAACGGTTTCCTAACCGTCGAAGCCAAGGATGGCATCGCTGCGCTATCCACCGTCCAGGACTTGGGCGATGCGATTGATGTCATAATCTGCGACTATTCCCTGCCAGGCCGCAATGGCGCCACTCTCGCGGTTCTTGTGAAATCGTTGTTTCCGGCCCTTCCAATAATCCTAACCTCAAACGGACCTGCTGAGGTCGACGGTCTGCCGATAGATGCGTATCTTCCCAAACCGTTCGCTCCGGCCGAACTTCGTGACACGGTTCGACGGCTATCTATGCAGCCTCCTGTGACGGAGAAAGCGCACTGGGCTTAGCCGTGGTGCTGGCCTCCACGAAACCTCACTCCCAGAGGCTACTCGCCCGCAAGAGCCCTAAATTGACATTTAAAGACTTATAGATCCCAAAATCTGCTAATATGTTGGTTCGAAGGAGGGGTGTAGTGTTTCTCATCACCCGCAAACAACAATTCGGTCCAACGACCTTCCTTTGGGATGTGCAAGCGCCCGATGTGGCACGTGCGGCGCGTCCTGGCCACTTCATCATGGCTCGTATTGACGAGCATGGTGAGCGAATTCCCCTCACTGTGGCGGATTTCAACGTAGAGCGTGGCACCGTCACTGTGGTGATTCAGGCGGTGGGAAAAACCACACTCGAGATGATGGCGCTGGAGCAGGGCGACACCATTCTCGACTTCATCGGTCCTCTGGGCTTGCCGAGCGATATCCGCAAATTGGAAGGCACGGTGGTGATGGTGGGTGGCGGATTGGGAGTGGCCCCGATCTATCCGCAACTGCGCGAGTACAAGAACCGGGGCAACCGGACGATTTCGATTGTGGGCTTCCGCAGCCGCGACCTGGTCTTCTGGGAACAGCAATTCCGCGACTGCAGCGATGAAATGATCGTCACCACGGACGACGGCACGTACGGGCGCAAGGGTTTCGTGACGCACGCGCTGGCCGAGATTTTGAGCCGCGAGCCAAACGTGAAAGAAGTGGTGGCCATTGGGCCCATCCCGATGATGAAAGCGTGCTGCGAAGTGACGCGGCCGTTCGGCATCTCCACCGTGGTCAGCCTGAATTCGATCATGGTGGATGGCACGGGAATGTGCGGCTCATGCCGCGTGACGGTGGGCGGAAAGATGAAATTCGCGTGCGTGGACGGCGCGGATTTCGATGGCCACCTGGTAAATTTCGACGAGCTCAACCTGCGGCAGAAGCGGTTTGTTCGGGAAGAAAAGGCGGCGCTCGATCGGTTCCGCGACGAATCGGCGAAGCTGGCGAGCCTGCAACCCGCCGAGGAGAGCGAGGCCAACTGTGTTTCCAAGTGCCAACTGCCTGTGCCCGAAGCCGCGCCGCCGGGACCGAGAATTCCCAAAAACATCAAGACGATTCCGCCGGAGCGAGCGCCTATGCCGCACCAGCCTGCGGAGGAGCGGATCCACAATTTCAACGAGGTCTCACTGGGGCTCGATCTGGAAGGCGCGCTGCACGAGGCCGACCGGTGCCTGCGATGCAAGAAGCCGCGCTGCGTGCCTGGGTGTCCGGTGGAGATCGACATCCCCGGTTTCATTGCGGCGCTGCAGCAGAAGGACGTCAAGCGTTCGTACCAGATCCTGAAGTCGTCGAGCGCGCTGCCGGCGGTGTGCGGCCGCGTCTGCCCGCAGGAATCGCAGTGCGAAGCCACTTGCGTAGTGGGTTTGAAGTTTAAGCCCGTAGCGATTGGCCGGTTAGAGCGGTTTGTGGCCGACGCCGCCTTAGGCCGCGGATGGGATGAGATACCGAAGATCGAGGTGAAGACCCAGAAGCGCGCGGCGATCATTGGGTCGGGTCCGTCGGGCCTAGCGGTGGCGGGCGATCTGGCGCGGGCCGGCGTAGCGGTCACCGTTTTCGAAGCCCTGCACGTGGCGGGCGGCGTGTTGAAGTACGGCATTCCCGAGTTCCGATTGCCCGACATGATTATCGATGCGGAGATTGAGACGTTGAAGAAGTTGGGCGTCGAGATCCGCCTGGATACGATCATCGGGAAGCTGTTCACCATTCCGCAGTTGCTCACGGATATGGGGTACGACTCGGCGTTTGTGGGTACAGGCGCGGGGTCGCCGAAATTCGCCGAGATCCCGGGCGAGGCGTTTAACGGCGTCTTCTCGGCAAACGAATTTCTTACGCGCGTGAATCTGATGCGCGGCCACAAACAGCCGATCTACGACACGCCGGTAGGAATGGGTAAACGTGTGGCCGTGGTGGGCGCTGGGAACACGGCGATGGATTCGCTGCGTGTGGCCAAGCGCATGGGCGCGGAGCAGGTGACGTGCGTGTACCGGCGATCGCGGCGGGAATCGCCGGCGCGGGTTGAAGAACTGGAGCACGCTATCGAAGAGGGCATCGAATTTCTGTGGCTGACGGCGCCGGTGGAGATTGTGGGCAATGCGGCCGGGTGGGTCACCGGGATGCGGTGCCAGAAGATGGAACTGGGCGAACCGGATGCATCGGGCCGCCGCAAGCCGGTGGCGTTAGCCGGGTCTGATTTTGTGCTGGACGTGGACACTGTGATTTACGCGTTGGGAACCACGGCGAATCCGATCATCGCGCAGACTACTCCGGGCCTGAAGGTGAACAAGTGGGGCTATATTGAAACCGACGAGCGCACCGGCATGACGTCGATTCCGGGTGTCTTCGCGGGCGGCGATATCGTCACGGGCGCGGCCACAGTGATCCTGGCGATGGGCGCCGGAAGGCGGGCCGCGCGGGGAATGTTGGAATACATGAGCGTGGGAGTCCGGAAGGAAGCCCTGCAGGAGGTTTAATTATGCCGTCATCATGTCCGAAGTGCCATAGCATACTGGCTGAAGACGAAATCTGTTGCGCCCAAGTGCGCTATTCCTGGCGCTGCCGGAGCTGCTTCAAGCTCACCTCGGGGCTCGCCATCCCGTATGGAAAATGCTTTCTGTGCGGCGGCGACCTGGAAGTGATTCCCACGCGCGACCTGGGCGATTCGATGCGCTTCAGGGCCATCCGGGACGCGGTGCAGTTCGAGCTGAACTCGTTCCACTTTTACAAACTGGCGCGGGACAAGGCGAAGAATCCGGACCAGCGGGCGGTGTTGGAGCGGCTATACGAGGCGGAGTTGGACCACCTGCACGAGCTGGAGGAGAAGTATCACGCGCACCTGGACCGCGAGGTAGTGGAACTGTCGGCGGATGAAGATGCGCTGCTCGCCAACTCCTTATTCCGTGGGATCCATGTGACGGAGCATTCGGGAATCGCGGATCTGTATCGAGTGGCGCTGGAGATGGAGCGGCGTACTCGGGACTACTTCCGAAAACTCGCGGGCGAGTTGCCGGCGGGTTTGGAAAAAGACCTCTGCGGAGAGTTGGCCGCGGAGGAGGACGAGCATGTCGCGCTGCTCGAAGGCGAGTTGGAACAACTGGGAAGCTAGAAACAACGCCTCCCTTTACGGTCGTGGCTCGGTAAGATCTCTCCTTGCAAGAGCTAGGAGTCAGGCGTTAGGAGTTGAATTGCGGCGCCACTTCTCTGCGGCGCGCGACCAGCTTGCCCGTTCTCTTCGGGGCGAGCGTCTCCTCGGCGAGTTCTCGACGCACGGCTAGTGTGAGGGTGTAATACATGCGCCGAACACGGAGGATGCGAGCACGCCGGCGGCGAAGATGGATGATCAGGCAGATGTCTGCTAGCGCAAGCAGCAAGAAAACCATTAAATCGACGGCATCCACGATTGAATTACATCACCCGCGGCATTATTTCGACAGGGCTGGCCGTAAGGGAGGCGTAATGGGACCGAGGCCATCGGGACTTTCCCGGATACCAGGACGGGGGGGCTATGAGGGCTGGCTATTCCTGTCCGCGGCGGCGAATCAGCCACGGCTCGAACGCCCCGGGGTTTTCGAGAATGTCGACTTCCAATTCGCGGAACTGCAAGTCGAGAACTGCGCGCTCGATGACATCACCCAGAGTGGGATCCCCGGTCTCGGTGCGCTTCTGCTCGATGAGCGCTACTACTGCCTCGCAGAGTGCCATTCGGTCCGCTGCCGTGCTCATAGCTAACGTTCCTCCTGATATTTAAGACGCAAACCAATTGCCAAAGTTGCGGCTGCATAAATTGTGGGGTACTGGCCGATCGACTACCAAAAGGCCGTGCGTGCTACGTGTTATCCTGGGTCCGGATGTTCAGTCGGCAGCGTAAGGCCCGTGTTTTGTTTGGGCTATCGGATCTCATCCTGGCCACGATGGCCTTCGAAATCGCCTATGAGCTGCGCGCGATCCTTCATCTTCAGAACTCTTTTTACTTAACGGTCGAGCGTAAGGCGCTGCTGATGGGATTTTCACTGCTTGCCTGGGTGTTGATCGGCAACTGGCTGGAAATTTACGAGAAGCTCGATTCCGCTCATCCCGCTGTCATTCTGCGCGACACCACCCGACAGTGCACCTATGGCGCGCTCGGCCTGGTGGTCTTCGAATATCTGATCAGGCAGGACCTCAGCCGCTTCTTCGTGGCGATGTTCGGCCTCTTCGCGTGGATCCTGCTGGTGATCTTCCGACTCACTGCGGGTCGCGTGGTGGGCGTGATCCGGCGCGAGTTTGCGGCTCCGCATTTCGTGATGGTGGTGGGCACCGGCGAGCGAGCGCGCAAGATGGCTGTGGCGCTCGAACGCTCGTCGGAATACGGCGTGCGGCTGCGCGGCTTCCTTTCCGAATTGCCGCGACGCGCCATCGGAAATGGCGCTGGGCGCTACTTACAAGGTGCATCCAATGGCCGAACTGCAATCCATCCTGCGCGAGCATGTGGTGGACGAGATCATCTTCGCCGTGGGCAGCGAGAGCCTGGCGCAACTGGAAGAGGTCTTTCTGTTGTGCGATGAAGAGGGCGTGCGCACGCGCGTGGCGGTGGACTTCTTTCCGCACGTCAACAGCACCGTGACGCTCGACCGCTTTGGCGCCACGCCGCTGCTCACCTTCTCCGCGGCGCCTTACGACGAAATCCGACTGCTGGTCAAGCGGCTTACCGATGTCGCCATCGCGGCCGCCGGCCTGGTGGTGATGTCGCCGTTCATGCTGCTGACGGCCATTCTGATTCGCCTGACTTCGCCGGGGCCGGTGATTTTTCGTCAGGAGCGCTGCGGGTTGAACGGCCGCCGATTTCATCTTCTACAAATTCCGTTCCATGGTACAGAATGCCGAAGAATTGAAAGCCGGCCTGGCCCATTTGAACACGCGCGACACGGTTTTCAAGATTCCGGACGATCCGCGGCTGACGCCGATTGGCCGCTACCTGCGCAAGTTCTCGATCGACGAATGGCCGCAGTTGTGGAATGTGCTGCGCGGCGATATGTCGCTGGTGGGTCCGCGTCCGGCCGTTCCCAGCGAGGTGGATCAGTACCAGCTATGGCAGCGCCGCCGCCTGCGCATGCGGCCCGGCCTCACTTGCTTGTGGGCGGTTTCCGGGCGCGACAACGTGGATTTCGAAACGTGGATGAAGATGGACATGCAGTACATTGATAATTGGTCGCTGGCGCTCGACTGGAAGATCCTGCTGCGCACCATTCCGCGTGTTTTGACGGGCCACGGAGCCAACTGACGCCGCCCGTCACTTGAGAGGAAGCAACAATGCACCTGATTCCGACTGAAGATGAAGTAGTAGGGGTCCTGCGCGAGACGGGAGCGCTGCGCGACGGCCACTTCGAATATCCCACCGGGCTCCACTCCAACGAATACCTGCAGGTGCCTTTGGCGCTGCGTTACTCCCAGTACCAGCGGATGCTTTCCGTGGGCCTGAGCCGCAAGCTGCGCGCCAATCCGGAAATTCGCGCCATTACTTCCGAGCTTTCGATTGTCACCCCAATGACGGGCGGCTTGCCGGTGGCCTACGGCGTTTGCGAAGCCATGCGCGCCAACCAGGTCTATTGGGCTGAGCGGGAGCATGATGAGCCGCTGCGCTTCCGGCAATATTTGCAGCCTTCCCCCGGGGAGCAGGTTGTGCTGGTAGACGACATTCTGCGCACCGGCACGAACCTGGCGGAGTTGAAGAAGCTGCTGGAATCGTTCGGCGCGAAGGTGGTGGGGCTGGCTGTGATCATCTACCAGCCAACGCCTAAGACGTTGAATTTCGGAGACTTACCGCTATACTACCTGGCCCGGCTGAATGCCGGATATGCGGTGGATGGGGCCAATTGCGAGTGGTGCCAGAAGGGCGTTCCGGTGGAGAAAGTCTGGATTGGATGATCGGACAACTGGCTGCGAAATTCGGGTTGCTGAACCTTGGTGCAGAATGTAACCCAAGCGTAACTGGACGTGCGCAGAGATACGCTGGTACCGGCATTTCCACAGGCTTTTCCACAACTACGTGGAAAAAAATCCACGGCTCCGGTACTAGAAATTCCAGGACTTGGCGTGTGAATTTGAATACAATCCGAAGGGGGCAATCGTCATGAGAATCGCGATATTGCTGGCCGTCTGCTGTACCGCGGCAACCGGCCAGAGCGCGGACGAGAAGCTGGCGCCTTACTATCCCACTCCGGAAACGATCGTTGAAAAGATGCTGGAGTTGGGCGGCCTCAAAGCGGGTGAAAAGGTCTACGACCTTGGGTCGGGCGACGGCCGGATCGTGATTACGGCCGCGCAGAAGTTCCACGCCGACGCGGTAGGAGTGGAGTTGGACAAGGATCTGTGCAAGCAAAGCCTGGCCCGGATTCGAAAGCTGGGGCTGGCGAAGACGGCGCACATTGTCAATGGCGACCTGCTGAACCAGAATTACAGTTCGGCCGACCTGGTGACGGTCTATTTGCTTCCGGACTCCATCGACAATAAAGTACAGCCGCTGTTGGACAAGCAGTTGAAGAAAGGGGCGCGGGTAGTGGCGCACGATTTCGAATTCAAGAACTGGACTCCGGAAAAAGTGGAAAACATCGCCGACGATGGCGAAGGGCGCAGCCACACTCTTTACCTCTATCGGAAGTAATGTGCTATTTCCGCTGAAATTCGGCTGGGGCCGATATCTCTCGACGGCGCGGGTGCTGCTGGCTGCCGCGGCCCTGATAGTCACGTACGTCTACACTCCCTGGTTCGCGCCGTTCTACGCGCTGCTGGGGCTGTACTTGGGCTACAGCGTTTTTGTCGCTGGTGCGCGGACAAGGCGCAGACCGGCATGCTGGGGCTGCTGGCGCTGTTCGGCGACACGGTTTACTTCCTGATCATCGCCAGCTATGGCGACCGATCACCTGATGTGGACTGGCGTCGATGTTCTTCCTGTTCCTGCTGGCCGAAGCGATCTGCCTTTTATAGCGCGGTGGAAGTGGTGGTGATCACGGGAGTGGCGGCGATCTTCTGCGCCGTGCTGCCTTACGAATCGCTGCGCGCACCTGGAATCGACGGTGGTGGTGGCGGGCGACTCTGGCATGCGGAGTTGCGCTGACATGAGCGCCGCAAATCGGGCGAGATGGGGCGGTTGCAGGAGGAGGCTGAGGGAGGCCAAGATCGCCGCGGAGAAGGCGCGCGAAGGGGAGCGGCAGCGGATCGCCTCGGACTTTCCACGATGGTCCGCTACAGAGCTTCATCAGCCTGCAGATGCGCCTGGAGATTCTGCGCAAGCTGCTGGAGCGCGACTTTAACGCCGGCATGCAGGATCTGAGGCAACTGCAGGCGCTGGCGCAGATCCCAGGTGCGCGACCTGCGCGCCTTCCTGCACAGCATGCGGCCGGTGGATGTGGATGGCGGCAACCTGGTGGCGACCGCGCGGCGCACTGCCGAGAGCGTTCCAGAAAGAGAGCGGGATCCCGGTGACCTTCATGGGCACCAGCGCTCCGGTGGGTTTGCCGCAGGAAATGACGCTCGAAGTGCTGCAGATGATTCGCGAATCGCTGCACAACGTGCAGAAGCACGCCGGCGCCACGCGGGTTGCGGTGACGATGGAGAAGACCGATCGCGGCCTGGAGATCTCGGTGGACGACAACGGGCACGGTTTCAATTTCGCCGGGACCTATTCGCTGGAGGAGTTGGAACTGCTGCGGCTGGGTCCGGCCAGTTTGAAGCGGCGGGCGCGGTCGTTGAGCGCCGATTTGCATCTGGAATCGCGGCCGGGGCGCGGCGCCGGGCTGAAGTTCCGCATTCCGATGCAATGAAGAACTATGCATCTGTTGTTTTGTTTCTTGCTGCCTCCTCTCGTCGTGCGGGATACTCCGATTTCTCCCTGCCTCGCGTTTCCGGCGGCGATCCCAAGATGAGTTTCGCGTTCGACGAATCGCCCACGCCGGTCATGGGGCGCGAGGGGTTCAGCGACGTCTTGAATCCTTCCGTGGTACGCGACGGCAGCGGGCTTTCAAATTACTATTCGGCATACGACGGCCACACATGGCACACCGCACTGGCCCGTTCCACGGACGGTATCCAATGGCGGCGAGAGCGCGGTTTGCTTTCTCCCAACCCGCAGACGTGGGAAGGAACGTACATGGCCGGCAACGGGTCAGCTCTGAATTATGGCGGCCAAGTGTGGCATTGGTACGAGGGCGGCCCAGTGACGGGTGTGCGCATCGGCCTGGAACGCACCCGGCAAGTGGTGCTGGATTACGGGCCGTATATGAGCTGGGACGAGCGCGCCGTGGCCGACCCGTACGTGATCCGCATCGACCCATACTTTTACATGTACTACCTGGGCCAGGACCGCGCCGATCCTCCGCGGCAGCGGCTGGGCGTGGCACGGTCCCGGCGATGGGATGCACTGGGAAAAGCTGCGGTCGAACCCGATTCTGGAATCGGGCGGTCCTGGATCGTTCGATGAAAAAGGGCTGGGCGAGCCGGCGGTGTGGCAGTCGAACGGCTATTACTGGATGCTGTTTACCGGCCGCGACGCACAGGAGAATCGCCGTTTGGGCCTGGCGCGCTCGTCCGAAGGCGTGCATTGGGAGAAGCAGGCTGCGGTGTTCAGCGGCGCGCAGGAGTGGGATTCGAAGGTGATCTGCGACCCCACGGTGCTGGTGGAGGGCGGCCAGATTCGCGTGTGGTTCGGCGGCGGCGATGTGGCATCGCCCGCGGAAAATGTCAACGGACAGATTGGATACGCGACGCTCCGTCCAGTTAATGCTACGTTGGGGAAGTGAACGTCGGCATCACTTGCTATCCAACTTACGGCGGCAGCGGAATTGTGGCCACGGAACTCGGCCTGGAATTGGCGGCGCGCGGCCACGAGGTCCACTTCATCACCTATGCCAATCCGATCCGGCTGGACGCGGATACGCCGCGCATTCACTACCACGAAGTGGAAGTCTCCAACTATCCGCTGTTCCAATATCCGCCCTACTGCCTGGCACTGGCGTCGCGCATGGCGGAAGTGGCGGAATCTTACGACCTGGACGTGCTGCACGTTCACTACGCGATTCCCCACTCCATCTCGGCGCATGCTGGCGCAACAGATGCTCGCGCCTATCCGGCGGCTGCCGTTCATCACTACGCTGCACGGCACCGATATCACGCTGGTGGGCATGGACCGATCGTACTATCCCGATCACCAAGTTCTCGATCGAGAAGTCGGACGGCATCACGTCGATCAGCGAATATCTGCGCAAGGAAACGGTGGACGTGTTCGGGGTCTCGAATGAGATCCGCGTGATCAAGAATTTCGTGAACTGCGACATCTATCATCCCGACGAAGCGAAGGCCGGAGCCAAACGCTTCGCGCCGGATGGCGAAAAGCTGCTCATTCACCTTTCGAATTTCCGGCCGGTGAAGCGCGTGCCCGATTGCATCCGGATTCTGGCCGAAGTCTTGCGCAGCACGGCCGGCGCATCTGTTGATGGCGGGCGACGGGCCCGATCGCGGCCCTTGCGAACAACTGGCTCGCCAGTTGAAAGTGGAACGGCACGTCTCGTTTCTGGGCAAGCAGGGACACGTGGAGCGGTTGATTCCACTGGCGCATGTGCTGTTGATGCCGAGCGAGTTGGAATCGTTCGGGTTGGCGGCGCTGGAGGCCATGGCGTGCGGAGTAGTGCCGGTGGCCACGCGTGTGGGCGGCGTTCCCGAACTGATCACGGATGGAGAGGACGGCTTTCTGGAGGCGGCGGGCGATACCGCGGCGCAGGCCGCTCGCGTAGTCTCGCTGCTGACGGACGACCAGTTGCATTACCGCATGCGCAAGGCGGGCCGGTGGAATGCGTCCGAGAGATTCTGCACAGACAAGATCATTCCCCTCTACGAAAAGTATTACGAGGACGTGGTGCGGGCGGCGCGGTAGAATAAATCGCTTTGGAAATTCAACGTTTCTACCTGGGTTGCCTGGCGCATGCATCCTACATGATCTGCGCCGAGGGGGAAGCCGCGGTTGTGGATCCACAACGCGACGTGGAGATTTACGTGGAGGCGGCGCGCGAGCGGGGTCTGCCGATCCGCTGGATCATTGAAACGCACCTGCACGCAGACTTTGTCTCCGGGCACGTGGAACTGGCGAACCGCACCGGTGCGGCGATCTGCATGGGAGAAGGCTCTGGCGCGGGCTTCCCGCACAGGGATTTGCGCGACGGCGAAGTGCTCCCGCTGGGCGAAGGCAGCCTGCGGATTCTGTCGACGCCCGGGCACACTCCGGAGAGCATTTGCATTACGGTGACCGACCCTGCCAAGGGCGAAGCGCCCTTCGCGGTGATCACCGGCGACACGCTGTTCATCGGCGATGTGGGCCGGCCCGACCTCTCGCCCAGCCACACCCCGCAGGAACTGGCCGGCATGTTGTACGACAGCCTGCAACAAAAGCTGCTGACGCTGCCCGACGCCACCATGGTCTACCCGGCACACGGAGCCGGATCACTGTGCGGGAAGCAAATGAGCAGCGATGCCGTATCGACCATTGGGCGCGAGCGCGCGGGCAACTATGCGCTGCAAGCGAAGACGCGGGAGCAATTTGTTGAACTGCTCACCAGCGATCTGCCGGCGCGGCCGGCTTATTTCAGCGACGAAGTAGAACGGAATCGCAGCGGCGCGGCACCGATCGCGGAATGGACGCCGCTCCGCGAACTCTCGCCAGGGGAAGTGGAAGCGCTGGAGGCGCAGCCGGACGTGGTGATTCTGGATACGCGGCCTACCATGCAGTTCGCCGGAGCGCACGTCCCGCGGTCTGTGCACATCGGCTTAGGCGGACAGTTCGCCTCGTGGGCGGCGCGTCTGCTCGGTCTGGGAGCCCGGCTGGTGCTGGTGGCGGAAGACGACGCGGCGGTGAAGGAATCGCGGATGCGGCTGGCGCGCGTGGGGCTCGAGCGAGTGGAGGGCTATCTGAGCGGCGGACTCCCGAACTGGATCGTGAGTGGCAAGCAGGTATCGTTCCTGCCGCAGGTGTCGGTGCAAGAACTGGCGGAATGGCGCACCGAGCGGCAGGCGGAGATGGAACTGGTGGACGTCCGCGAGCCTGGGGAGCGCAGCGGCGGATTCCTGGAAGGATCGGTCAGCCTGCCGCTGTCGCAACTGGCAGCGCGAGTGGGAGAACTGCGCCGCGATGGCATGGTGTTTGTGCACTGCAAGGGTGGCTATCGCAGCTCGGCGGCATCGAGTCTGCTGCTGCGGGCGGGCTTCCCGAACGTGGCGAATGTGACTGGAGGCTACGACGCCTGGCAAACGGCCTTCCCGGGTGCGCGGTAGGTGCTGGCGGCGCCACTGAAAAAACTCCAGGCCCGGATAGCCAGGCGACAAGAAACGGCTAACGGGGCTCGAAAAGCAATTCGAAGTTCATGGTTTGGGGAGTATCGCCGGTCGATGTCTTGACGCTGTACTTCTTGAACGGCGCGCCGTTGATGGTCCGGACAAAGTCGGCCAGAAATTCGCGGCCGTAGTCGAAGTCGAAGGGATCGCCCGGCTGGAGTTTCCACTTCTTGCGCGCCTCCTCTTCCTGGGAAGGTTTGAGGCCGGTGAGGATGAGTTTGCCGAAGCGAGAGAGCGGCCCCAGGTTGAAGGGAATTTTGAGGTCGAGGACGTGATGGTCGTCGTGGAAGATTCGTTCGGGCCGCGCCGAAGCGCTCATGTAGCCGGAGCGCCGGACAGGTCGTTCGGCTGCCCAGATGCTGTGCTGGATGTCGTCCCAATTGGCGAGCGCGCCCTTCTTGAAGTTGGCCGCCTGAAACATGGCGTCACGCGGCAGCGGGTCGCCTACGAATTGCACGTCGCCCAGAGTGTACTGCGGACCTTCTTCCACGGCCACGTCGACGCCGATAGTTGACTCAGTCAACTTTCTCACCGCAAACGCGGGAAAGCGGACGCGGTACATGCCGAGCTTCTCATATGCCGGGCGCAGATTCAGTTCGACGGCTTCGCGAAAGTGGCGCTCCGAGTATCCTTGACCGCCGACCGCCTTGGCGAGAAGCGCGGTGAGATTCTGCGCCGAGATCGCGTGCTGGCCGGTGAAGGTCATGGACTCGAGACGCGGCAGGGTTTCGGGCTGGAACGAAATAATGGTGCGGCGGCGCGGCATGATTTCGGATTCCAGGCGCGCCACCAGGTGCTGGCCGTTGAGCCTGGCGCCGAGGTGTTCTTCCAGTTTGCGCGCGAGGAATTGCAGCGCGGCATCGTCGCTCGGCACTTTGTTGCGGAAGGACGGGCAAAGCGCCGCCAGCCACTGCCAGGATTCGGCTTCGTCAATGCCGGGGACATCGATTGCCGCATCGGAGAGCGGCGACTGGTCGACCAAAGTCAACGTGAGGGTGAAGCCCTTTTTCGGTCCCGGACCATAACGATAGGCAATGGAAGAGAAGAGGCCGCTGTCTTTCAGTTTGGCGCAGGCGGCTTCCATGCCGGCCTTGTCGATAGGGGCGCCGACGCGCAGGGCGGCGATCTCCAGCACAAACGCCTTCGACACAGTGGTTCCTTCGATGGAGACGGATTCCAGGGGCAGGGATGCGTCCTGCGCGCAAATCGCCGGGAGAAGAAAGATCAGGCAGGCCAAAAATCGGAGCACTTAGGGCCAGTATGGCACAGGGGCGCCGTTGGCTAAGTTCTGGGTCCGCGGTCCATGCTGCGCGCGCGGGGCTCGCGAGGCGCTACGTAGGGTTCGTGAACCTGATCATCCAACTGATTCTGAAAGGTCTGCGAAGACATCCGCGGGCCGCGTGGCCGCCGCCGGAATTCCCAAAACACGAGCAGACCCAATGCGGCGAGCAGAACTACGAACAGCGCGACTACGAAAGCAGGAGACATGAATCACCGTAGCCCGGATCGGATGGCATGTACAACGTTCACTTCGGTGGACTGGGGGTTGTATGCTGTACCGGACTGCACAGGATCGCGCGTCCAAGGCTGTAGACTCACAATAGCTGGAGGAGTGTCTGGGATGCGTCGACTAGTACTGTTGTCGTTTGTCGTGTTGATGGCCTTGATGTTGATGGCCGTGAAGCCCGCCGATGAAACCCACCAGGCGGTGGTTCGAGCCACGCTGGATAACGGTTTACGCGTGGTGATTGTTCGCGATCCGCTGGCTCCGGTGGTGACCGTGGAAGAGAATTACGTCGCCGGGGGGAATGAAACGCCGGACGGTTTTCCGGGAATGGCGCATGCCCAGGAGCATATGGCATTTCGCGGCTGCGCGGGCGTGACCTCAGACCAGATCGCCGCCATCTACGCGCAACTGGGCGGCAGCGTCAACGCCGACACGCAGCAGAACATTACCCAATATTTCGTGACAGTGCCGGCTAAGGATCTGGAAGTGGCGCTGCGCCTGGATTCCGCCTGCATGCAGGATGTAGTGGATTCCCAGGAACAGTGGGTCGAAGAGCGGGGCGCCATTGAGCAGGAGGTTTCCCGCGACCTGTCGAATCCCACCTACAAATTCATTTCGCGCCTCAACCAAGATCTATTTTCGGGCACACCCTACGCCCACGATGCGCTGGGGACCAAGGCGTCGTTCGACAGCACCACGGGCGAAATGCTGAAGAAGTATTACCGCGACTGGTACGCGCCGAACAACGCCATCCTGGTGATCGCCGGCGACGTGGATCCCACCTCGGCGCTAGCGTCGGTAAAGCGTCTGTACGGCCCGATTCAACGGCGGCCAGTGCCTGAGCACGCCGAAATCAATCTGCAGCCGGTGAAGCCGGAGAGTTTCACGCTCGACAGCAATCTGCCGTATTAGCTGGTTTTGTTTCGTTCCGGATGGCCGGGACATCCAGCCCGGATTTCGCAGCTACGCGGATTTTGAGCGATGTGATCAGCAGCCAGCGGGCCGACCTCTACGCGCTGGTGCCATCGGGCAAGGCACTGGGAACGGATTTCGGCATCACTGAGACATATCCGAAGGCGAGTGTGGGATATGCGCGGCGGCTGTGCCCGCGGGGGCCGATGTCGCGCCCATTACTGCCGAGATCAAGAGAATCCTCTCGGGCTACGCGGAGAAAGGCGTGCCTGCGAGCTGGTAGATGCGGCGCGTAAGGGTGAGATTGCGTCGGCCGAGTTTCAACAGAATTCCATTCCCGATCTGGCCGCCGACATGGTCGGAGGCGCTGGCCGCGGAGGGTCGCGACGTCTCCGACCGAAATCGTGAACGCCATGAAGAAGGTGACGGCGGAAGATGTCAATCGAGTGGCGAAAACTTACTTCACGGTGCAGAACGCGATCGTGGCGACGCTGAAGCCATCGGCATCGGCGGAGGCGGTTTCGGCCAAAGGGTTCGGCGGAGCGGAGACCACCACCAAGGCGCCCACGAAGCCGGTGACGCTGCCGGATTGGGCCGAGGATTCGGTGAAATCGCTGAAAGTACCGCAAGCCACTGGCGAGCCCTCGGACGTGACGCTGGCCGAACGGGATGCGACTGATTGTTCGAACGGAAAAGGCGAGCCCGACGATTACGCGTGATCGGGGCCATCAAGCACGAATCGTCATTGCAGACTGCTGCCGGTAAGGAAGGCGGGGCGAGCGTTCTGGAGGAGTTGTTCTCCTACGGAACGCAGACGCGCGACCGGCTTAAGTTTCAGGAGGCGCTGGACGATATTGCCGCGTCGGAGAGCGGCGGGACCGATTTCAATCTCAAGGTGCTGAAGCAAGACTTTCCAAAGGCGTGGAACTGCTGGCGGATAACGAACTGCATCCGGCGCTTCCCGCCGATGCGTTCCAGGTGGTGCGCGGTCAGATGGCGCAACTGGCCGAACGGTGAAATGACCAGTCCCGAATACAAGACGCGGCGGGCGCTGCGACCGGCGCTGTTGCCGAAGAACGATCCGGAGTTGCGCGAGGCGACTCCGAAGTCGGTCTCGGCCTTGACACTGGGGGACATCAAGGAATACTACGCCAAGGTATTCCGTCCCGATATGACGACCATCGCGGTGATCGGCGACATCACGCCGCGGGAGGCGCGGCCAATCATTGAAAAGTGGTTCGGCGTCTGGAAGAGCACTGGAGCCAAACCGGCAGTGACGCTACCGGCGGTGCCGGCGAACCGATCCGCGGCGGTGAACGTTCCGGATGCTACACAGCTGCAGGATTCGGTGGAACTGGCGCAGCAGGTGGGCGTGAATCGTTTTCACCCGGACTACTACGCGCTGCAGCTTGGCGATCACGTGCTGGGCGGCGGCTTCTATGCCACTCGTCTGTATCGCGACCTGCGGCAGAAGGCCGGGTATGTTTACAACGTGGACAATGAGCTGCAAGCCTCGGAGACACGCGCTACTTACTCGGTGACCTATGGCTGCGACCCAGACAATGTGTCGAAGGCGCGGCAATTGATCGACCAGAACATTGTGGCAATGCGGACCACCAATGTGAGCCCCGCCGAACTGCAGCAGGCCAAGGCGCTGTTGTTGCGGCAGATTACACTCAGCGAATCGAGCGAAGACTCGGTGGCCGGCGGCTTTGTGGGTCGTGCGCTCACGGGACTTCCGCTAGATGAGCCATTCCGGGCGGCCCGGCGCTACTACGAAACTACGGCCGACCAGGTTCGGGCGGCGTTCGAGAAGTGGATTCGCCCCGACTCGTTTGTGCAGGTGGTGCGCGGACCCGCTCCGAAGTAAGCACCAGCGAAAATAGAATATACTGATCGGACCAGCGTGCCTACAGGGAATCTGCGTCCGACACTCACGGCAAAATTAGTTGCCACTTGCCTCATCATTTGCTTACTACCCAACGCGGCCGGTCAGGCGCCTGCGCCCCGGCCGGTGGGCGGCGCGGATTGCGACAAAACCAGCGGCTACGATGTGATCGTTGTCGGCGGCGGACTCGCCGGTTTGAGTGCGGCGAAGGAACTGATCCACTTGGGACGATCGGTATTGATCCTCGAGGCGAATGACCGCATCGGGGGACGCGCCTTCGTAGGCGCGATCAACGCCGGCGGTTCGACAGTGCCCATCGACTACGGCGGAGCCTGGATCCACGGGGTCGCCACCAATCCGCTGACTCAGATGGTGGACCTGATGGGGTTTCGGCGGTCGCGCAGTGAGTTGGATGTGCCGTATTATGTCGACGGCAAGCGCGCGAACCACGAGCAGAAAGAACTCTTCGACGAGGCGCTGGAAGAGTACGAAGGGGCTGCCGGGCTGGCGGCAGCGACCCAGGAGAGCGAGCGTGAACTGGCGGAGTCGGCATGCAGCGCCGCCACGGCGATCCACGAGAAGCAGGTGGCTCCCAAGGAGCTTTGCGGGCAGCTCAATGCCAAGATGCCGGACCATGCCGCTTCGAAGCGACTTTGCCGCGCGGCACGGGATCTACAGCGGTCCGGCGCGTCGACCGAAAAATTCTGCGCCCAGGCGCGCACCGCGATCCGGATGACCCGCGATGCCGCGATAGAGTACGTCCCCAAGGAGCCGCGATTTCGCGAAGTGCTGCCGCTGCTGATTGCCAACGCCGGCCCGCTGGAGACTTCCGCCGAACTCAAGGACAGTTCCGTGGTGGACGCCGCTCAGTTCGCCGCCGGCGAAGACGACCTCATCGATAAGGGGATGGGCGCCTTCGTGGTGAAGGCGGGCGAGAATCTACCCGCCTGTTTGAACTCGCCGGTTGGGAAGATCGGCTATTCCGTAAAAGGTGTGACTGTGCAGGCAGGCGGGCGCCGCTACGAAGCTTCGTATGCGCTGGTTACGGTGTCGGTAGGAGTGCTGCGAGCGAACCGGATCACGTTCGAACCGGTGCTGCCGGCATGGAAGCGGGACGCCATCGACCATCTGCAGATGGGGAACATGCAAAAGGTGATCATCCCCTTTCAGAGGGACATTTTCCGCGATGAACTGGCGAACTCGTGGGTGTTGTATGAGGGGGATGTGACGGCGGATGAGCAGAAGCTGGTGAAAGATCAAAAGCGCCGGGTGATGGCCTTCGTGATCAAGCCGTTGGGCACGAACATCGCGATCGGCTTCTTTGGTGGCGATTGGGCGAAGGCATTCGAGGGACTGTGCAGGGGCCAGGAAAGCAGTTCCGGACCTCGGAGTAAGTCGGGCTGCGACGACCTGGCGATTGACGCGGCGACACGGGCACTCTCCAAAATGTACGGGGAGGCGGCAGTGGCGGGCGCGATTGAGAAGAGCGAGATTCACTTGACGCGCTGGAGTTTGGATGAGACGTCGCTCGGGGCCTATTCCGTGCCGGCGCCCGGGCATTGGGACAAGCACGAGGTATTGCGCAGGGCCGTCAGCGTTGGCACGATGCCGCGGCTGTTCTTTGCGGGAGAAGGAACCGCTCGGGCGATTTATAACGGCTCCTATCCCGGCGCTTACGAGTCGGGAATGGACGCGGCACGTAGCATCAACGCGGCGATTATTGAGGCTACGCTGGGGCTGGGGGCTGACAAGTAAAACCCGCCGGTGGCAAAGACCACCAGCGCCACCAAAAACTGTGCGGCGGATTTCCTGGAACTTGGGGCGGGGCGGCTTCGTACGACTTTTGCATGATCCGCATCGTGCTCATCGCTCTCGCCTCCTTCGCCGCCTTTGCTCAGACGGCCGCGCCGCCGGCATTCGAGGTGGCTGCGATCAAAACCGTTCAGCCGGGCAGGGAATCCATCGAGGTTGTGCCTGGAAGTCTGACGATGCGAAACGTTCGATTGATGGCCTGTCTTCGATGGGCGTTTGAAATCGAGGACTACCAGATTGTAGGTCCCGGATGGCTGCAGGATGTTTGGTTCGATATATCGGCCAAGGCGGCGAGCCCGGTTCGCGAGCCCGAACTGCGGCGGATGCTGCAGACGCTGTTAGCGCAGCGGTACAAGCTGGAGTTCCACCGTCAGAGTAAAGAGCTCTCCGCGCTGATCCTCTCGGTAGATAAGGGCGGGCACAAACTGCAGCCGGTGGAAACCGAAGGCTCACCCAGCTTCAAAACCGGCAAGCTGAGCTTGACCGGCCAGGGCGCGAAGCTGAGTCAGCTCACCGGATTTCTCTCGCATGAGCTGCACAGTCCGATCATCGATCAGACCGGGCTCACGGGGCTCTACAACTATACGCTCGACATCAATGCATTCGTGACTGAGGAGACGATGAAGTCGGCAAACTCGGGGCCGCCGCCCGATGCGCCGAGCATTATTGCGCAAGCTATACGGCAGCAGTTGGGGCTGAGAGTGGATGCGAAGAAGGCGCCGGTGGACATGCTGATTGTGGATCACATTGAGAAGACGCCGACGGACAATTGAGGGCGCGACGCGCACTCACGCGTGTTTAGGAACGAAATCGAGCGAGGCCGAGTTCATGCAGTAGCGCAAGTGGGTTGGCTTGGGACCGTCGTCGAAAACGTGTCCGAGGTGCCCGTCGCAGCGAGCGCAGCGCACCTCATCGCGGACCATGCCGGCGCTGGTGTCGGTATTGGTGACGACGTTTTCCTTGGCGATGGGCGCCCAGAAGCTGGGCCAACCAGTGCCGGACTCGAACTTGGTCTCAGAGCTGAAGAGGGCGGTGGCGCAGCAAATACAGCGGTAAATGCCGGCCTCGTGATTCTTGGCATACTTGCCGGTAAACGCGGGCTCAGTACCCTGCTGGCGCGTCACCTCGTACTGCTCCGGCGTGAGCTGTTTGCGCCACTCGGCAGAGGTCTTTACGACTTTGGGAACGGTGACCACACCTTGACTGCGGCCGGCTGCGTCAAACTCCACGATCTTGACCATGGAACCCGCGGCAGCAATCTTTGCGACGAGCGCGATTCCGGTGAATCGGCCTAAGGCTGCAAGCATGCTTCTGCGGTCAATCGATGCAAGCTCAGAGGGACGGGGTTTCATGGCGAGTGGGCCTCCGTTTGTGATTGTACGCCAGAAGTGTTTTGGGGGAATGTAAACGACGCGATTGACTATGCAAAAAACCGAATTGTATAGTAACGCATGGCTCTCCGCAGGCAACCTTTCTGTTTCTTGCCCCTTTTTCTAGGCGCGGTCGCCGCTCCGGCGCAGCAATCGGCCCCCATCGTCCAGCCCGGCGCGCCCGGTCAGCCTGGCAGAATGCTCTCCGAATCGACTGTCCGCATCCCGCCCAAACCGCCGTTCCCCGCCGACATCGAGTTCATGCAGGGCATGATCATGCACCACTCACAGGCGGTCGACATGGTCGCGCTCTTGCGCACTCGCGGAAAGAGCCCGGCGCTCCGGGCCTTCGGCGAGAAGATCTCGATTTCGCAAACCGACGAAATCCGATTTATGAAGGACTGGCTGGAAAGCCGGGGCCAACCCACCACGATGCATATGGACCACAGTCATATGAGCGCGGCCGACATGAAGAACATGAACATGCTGATGCCCGGCATGCTCACGCCGGAGCAGATGAAGGCCTTGGCCAAGGCCCGCGGCACGCAGTTCGACCACCTGTTCCTCACTGGAATGATCCAGCATCATGGCGGCGCACTCACCATGGTGGTTGACCTGTTTAACACCCCCGGCGGCGGGCAGGATCCCGTCCTGTTCGACTTCGCCACCGATATCGACAACACTCAGAGCGCAGAGATCAAAATCATGCGCGCCATGCTTGACAAGGAGAAGCCATGACCCCAAGACGATACTCCGGCCTTTTGCGCGCCGGCTTCGCATTCGCAGCAGCCCTTACGCTAGCCGGGCTGTGCTCTGCGCAACAGCGGCAGCAGCCCGACCCCAGCAAAGCGTTACCCCCTGGCGTCTATTCGAATCCGCGCTCCGGAGCCGACGATCCGCGAATTGGCCTCAAGCCCGGCTTGTACGACGCCGGGGAGGCCATCTTCGGATTGCAGAAAGTGGCCAGCCTGCAGAAGCCGGCCGGATTCGCGCCCGACCCCAACGCCCCGGAACCTCCTCCGCCTGCCAATCCCCCGGCTGGCGGCCGCGGCGGACGTGGTGGTCCCACGATTAACACGGGCTCGGTTAATTCCGACCTCGCGTTCAGCGGCAACCACCTCTTCGTTGGCAACTATAACGGGATCAACTTCTACGACATCGACGACCCGGCCAGGATCAAACTCGGCACCTCGCTGGTTTGTCCCGGAGGTCAGGGCGACGTGTCGGTCTACGGTCACCTGCTCTTCATGTCGGCCGAAGCAATGAACGGGCGCATCGATTGTGGGACGCAGGGCATACCGGTTCCTGCCAACGCCACTCCGCCTCCTGCTCCACCCGCTGACGCCGCTGCTGCTCCTGGCGCGCCCGCCGCGGGCGGTGGACGGCGTCCACCACCTCCGCCGAGTCCCGATCGCTTCCGCGGCGTGCGCATTTTCGACATCAGCGACATGGCGAACCCGAAGCAAGTGGCCGCTGTGCAGAGCTGCCGCGGCTCGCACACGCACTCGCTGCTGGTTGACCCCAAGGACAAGGACAACGTCTACGTGTACATCTCCGGCACTGGCGGCGTGCGCCAAGCTGAGGAGCTCGCGGGCTGCTCGGGCGGCGATCCCAAGGCGAACCCGGAGACCGCACTTTTCCGCATCGACATCATCAAGGTTCCGCTGGCTCACCCTGAGTTGGCGAAGATCGTCTCCAGCCCGCGTATCTTCACCGACACGCAGACCGGCGACGTGGACGGCCTGTGGAAGGGCGGCACGCACGGCGAAGGCACGCAGTCCACATCGACCACCAATCAGTGCCACGACATTACCATCTATTCCGCGATTGGCCTGGCGGCGGGCGCATGCTCCGGCAACGGAATTCTGCTGGACATCTCAAACCCCATCGACCCGAAGCGCATCGACGCCGTCAGTGACCCGAACTACGCCTACTGGCACTCCGCCACGTTTAGCAACGATGGATCGAAGGTTCTTTACACTGACGAATGGGGCGGCGGATCTCAGCCTCGCTGCCGCTCTACCGACCCGATGCACTGGGGGGCGGACGCCATCTTCAACCTGTCCAACCGCAAGCTGACGCTTTCCTCGTATTACAAGATGCCGGCTCCGCAGACCGATTTGGAAAACTGCGTGGCGCATAACGGCTCGCTGGTTCCGGTTCCGGGCCGCGACATTTTCGTGCAGGCCTGGTATCAAGGCGGCCTCTCCATGGTGGATTTCACCGATCCCAAGCACCCGGTGGAGATCGCTTACTTCGATCGCGGTCCCCTCGACTCGGTCAAGCGCGGCACCGGCGGCTTCTGGTCGGTCTACTGGTATAACGGCTACATCTACGGCTCCGAGATCGCGCGCGGCGTCGACGTGTTTCGTATGATGCCGAGTAAATTCCTGACGCAGGAAGAGATCGACGCCAGCAACCAGGTGCACTTCGACATCCTCAATGTGCAGAGCCAGCCGAAGATTGTCTGGCCGTCAAACCTGATCGTGGCCAAGGCATACGTTGCGCAGTTGGATCGAAGCGGCGCGCTGGCTGCCAATCGGATTGCCGCTATCAAGGCGGCGATCGCCAAGGTGGAAGCGCCGGGGTCAACCAAGAAAGACAACAACGATCTCAAGAACATGGGAAACAGTCTTGAGAAGGACGCTGGTTCCGCGAAATCGACGGCCGATGCGTCGCGGCTGCGCGCACTGGCCGCTATCTTCAAACAGAGCTAGTGTACTGCGTCCTGGGGCAGACTTCAGTCTGCAACGGAATTGGCGGGCTGAAGCCCACCGCAGGCTGAAGCCTGCCCCACAAAGGGGGGAAATCTTTGATCTCCAATCCCGACCGGCCGATCCCGAAAGCCAATACGGGTTCCGCGTTGTTGAACTGGCTGGCGAATACTTCCACCTCGCTCGTCCATCTGGAACGCCGCTTCGATCCGTTCTTCCGGCCTGCCTTCGACAGCCTGTTTCGCGACAGCATCGCGAGGCTGGTCACTTCGTGGATCAACAAGAGCCGCCCGAACGAAGGATTGAAGATTGCCGAGGAGAGGCTGCTACCCAATGAGGAAGCGTACCTCGACTCGATCATCTCCAGCTTCGAAACGCAGATGCGCGGGCTCTGGAAACCGGGGCGGTTCGAGCGAGGGGGAAACACCAAGACCCATGGCATCGTCCGCGCGGAGTTTATCGTTCATGACAATCTTCCGGCGGAACTGCGGCATGGCATCTATGCACAGCCGAAGACATATCGGGCGTGGGTGCGCTTCTCCGGGCCGGGTCCTTACATCACGCCCGACATCGACGACGTCGGTTTCATGAGCATCAGCATCAAGCTGATGGGCGTGCCCGGGCCGAAGTTGATGGAGGAGGAGAAATTCACGCAAGACATGCTGGCCGTTTCCACCCCGACCTTCGTGACACCCGACACCATAGCCAACGCCCAGTTACAGGTGGAGAGCAACAAGAACGCACAGATCTATTACTTCCTCAACCTGCATAAACACCACGTGCTGGATTTCATTATGCAGGCGCTCTGGCTCAAGACGCAGAGCAGCCCGTTTGAAGCTCCCTATTTCAGTTGCGTTCCGTACCTTCTGGGGGAAGGCCAGGCAATGCAGTATTCGGTGTGGCCCAAAGGAAACCGGCGGACACCCATACCGCGCCTTCCACTGCGCCCGCCCGACGACTATCTTCGGAATGCCATGGTTGCTGCCCTGTCAGAGGGGGATGTGGAACTGGATATTCGTCTGCAACGCCAGACGGATCCGTATCTGATGCCGCTGGAAAACAACGGCGTGCTCTGGCCTGAAAAGCTGTCGCCTCGCGTGTCGGCGGCCACCCTTCGCATCCCCAGGCAGAAATTCGATTCTCCGGCGCAATTGGAATTCGCCAGGGCACTTTCCTACAACCCGT
The DNA here is from genome assembly GCA_963815475.1 of uncultured Solibacteraceae bacterium. GTDB lineage: Bacteria > Acidobacteriota > Terriglobia > Bryobacterales > Bryobacteraceae > Sulfopaludibacter. Next base: position 1,983,113 of record CAWFHD010000003.1, read on the forward strand.
GGCACTCCATTCCCGAGCATCGCCCGCTGGGCAATCAGAGCCGTGCGCGGCGCCGGATGTACGATACCCTCTCCAAGTTGCGCCATTCCATGAACAACGTTCCGCTTTACGAACCCAACGGAGATGAGGTCTTTGAGTAAACCTGCCGAAGTCCGCGGCAACGCTGCCGATTGCGAATACATCGTGGTGGGCTCGGGCGCCGGCGGCGGGACCGTGGCAGCGCGATTGGCAGAAGCCGGATGCCGCGTGGTGCTGCTCGAGGCCGGCGGCGACCCGCGAACCTTGTCAGGCACCGATCCGGTGCAGAGCGAGCAAAACCGCCTTCCCGCCGACTATGAAGTGCCAGCCTTTCACGCGTTCGCTTCCGAAAACTCCGCCATGAAGTGGGATTTTTTCGTGCGGCATTATGCGGACGACAGCCAGCAGCAGCGGGATCCAAACTACGTGCCGTCGCGCGATGGCGTGCTGTACCCGCGCGCTGGAACGCTGGGGGGGTGCACGGCCCACAACGCGATGATCCTGGTGTATCCGCACAACGCGGATTGGGACAATATCGCGAATCTCACCGGGGACCGAAGTTGGGAAGCCGCGCGCATGCGGACGTACTTCGAGCGGCTGGAACGCTGCGACCATCGTCCACTGTATAAGTGGCTCGCGAAGCTCGGATTCAACCCGACGCGTCATGGCTGGCGCGGCTGGCTTACCACTCAGAAGGTGCTTCCACTGACGCTGCTGGATAGCGTCACACTCACTGACACGATTGTTACTGCCGCTCTTGAAACCTACAAAGAGGAAGGTCAGCATGCGGAACGGATTCGCTGGTTTCTGGAAAGCGGTCTTGACCCTAACGACTGGCGGCTGGTCCGGGACAACTCGACCGGCATCCGGTATCTTCCGCTCACTACTCAAAAGCACGCCCGAACCGGATCGCGTGAGCGTGTCCTGGATGTGGCCAAGCGGTATCCGGACAAACTGAAGATTGTGTTGAATGCCTTGGTTACACGCGTCATCTTTGACCGCGACAATCGGGCAACCGGAGTGGAATACCGCCTGGGCGAGAGGCTATACCGCGCTCACACCTCGCCCAGCACTGTTACGGGTGGGTTAGTGACGCTATCGGCCTCGCGCGAAGTGATTCTATCAGGCGGCGCATTTAATACACCGCAATTGCTTATGCTCTCCGGCATAGGCCCGCGCGAGACGCTGGAGCGACACGGAATTCCGGTTCGCGTCGATCTGCCTGGAGTCGGGAGAAACCTCCAGGATCGGTACGAAGTTGGCGTCGTGAACCGCATGAATTTCAAGGAATGGGATGCGTATAAGGGCGCGTCCTTCGGCACCGCCGATCCGCAATACAAGGAATGGCAGGAGGGCCGCAGCGGCGTCTACGCAACTAATGGGTCGTTGTTGACGATGTTCCGACGGTCGAAATCGGCGGACGAGTTGCCGGACCTCTTCTGCATGTCGCTGCTGGCTCGATTCTCAGGCTACGCACCCAATTACTCGCGGGCTTTCGCCGAGAAGCTGAATTATCTGACCTGGGTGGTGCTCAAAGCTCACACGCGCAATCGTTCCGGTGGGGTGACGTTGCGCTCGAACGATCCGCGCGACACGCCGCTAGTGAATTTCAATTATTTTCGCGAAGGCGGAGAGGAGGATCTGGCGGCAGTGGTGGACGGTATCCGCTTCGTCCGCCGGCTGACCAAGAAGTTGAAGGCCCAGAGGCTGATCGCCGAGGAGGAAATACCTGGAGAACAGATCGAAAGCGATGACGCGCTTCGCGATTTCGTGCGGAACAACGCCTGGGGCCACCATGCATCCTGCACCTGCTCGATTGGGCCACGCGAGCAGGGCGGCGCGCTGGACGGAGATTTCCGGGTACACGGAGTAAAGGGGCTACGAGTGGTGGACGCCTCGGTGTTTCCCCGTATCCCGGGATTTTTCATTGTCAGCGCAATTTACATGATCGGCGAAAAGGCTGCCGATGTAATTCTTGGTTCCAGGACGGTTCACGATTGACAACGTTCTGAAACCACGGAATAATGAGTCCACTTCAACCCAGTAACTTCCAACCCTCGGAGGGGCTAACTTGGACGCAACCGCACTAATGAAAATGAGCCAGGTGGAACTGGACGATTTGTTCAAAGCAAGTCCGGCGGGGGATATCCCCAACGGCGAAGCAAAGGGAACCGCGATCATCGCCCCTGGGACAGTGTTTACGACTGAGCTGGCTGAATTCGTCAGCCTCTTTTCGTGGCAGGGCAAAAATTTCGACGGCAAACACGGCGTACTGTCAAACCGTATTTCTGTATTCGGCCTGAACGCGATTATTGCAGAAGTTTACAAGGACGCAAGCTGGCTCGACGGCAAGGAATGCATCGTTCTGGATTACTCCAAGACATCTCTCGTAGCCCATTGGATCCGGGATGAGATCCGGCTGATCGCTCCCAACTTCTACTTGGGTAAGGTTTATTGGCAGAAGAAAAGACTAATCGATTTCTGTCTCCAATTCCCGCCGGCGCAGGCGTAGCTAGCGCACGGTCCGCCGCCATGCACTGCGCGATCCAATGACACCGCAGTCGAGCTTCATGATACTTGCGCCGCTCCAGAAGAGCCGGATCGGAGCTATGCGGGAGATCCTCGCCTCCATGAACGTCCAGCCGGGGGTGGTCAACCCGGAGAATTCACTGGTCCCTTTCAATAGGTTTGAGAACCTGCACTTCGCGCGCTTCGTCGTGCTGGACGATCAGACTACGGGGGACTTGGCGCAGGTCTATGGAATCAGCCAGCCGGAGCCGCCGGTGTACCTGGCCTTCCTCGGCGATTTTGACGGATCATACGATGCCTTCATTCAGCTCCTGGTAAAACATGCTGCTCCAGGTTTGCGGCAAATCTTCTCATTGTGCGACGGGTTTTCCCCCGATGCCGATCTCGGCGCGTGGATGGTGGCTCATGAGCAGCGTCCTGCCACTTACTACTGCAACTGGGTGGGCCGGACGGTGCTACAAACCAGGGAGGAGGAGCGCCTCCGGCTGGCGCTACGCGGTTACTTGCAGGGTTCACCTGACTTGGCAGATAGTCCGCCGCAGGTGGTTCACGAGAGCCTGCGCCGGTTCGTGCAGGAGGAAAGAAGCAAAGGCCGGCTGACACTCACTCCTCCGGCGCCGACGCCAGCCGCCTGGAAGATGCGGCAGTTCTTCGACTGGGTGGTACTGGTCCTGCTGATCGTGACGATACCGTTGACGCTGATCCCGCTGCTGATCCTACTATGGCTCATCCACCGGCTGGAGATTACGGACCCGGAACTGGCGCCGCGACCGACCAACCAGTGGGAACTGGGGCTGGCCGTTCTGGAAGATTACGATGTCACCAACCAGTTCAGCGCCATGGGCACGCTGAAGCCGAGTTGGCGGCGCAGCTTCATCATGGGTCGAGTGCTCTGGATCATCGATCTCACGGCGCGATTGATCTTCACCAAGGGACGGCTGGCGCGCGTCCATACCATTCACTTCGCGCGCTGGGTCTATCTGGATAATCGAACGCGCGTCCTCTTCTGCAGCAATTACGATGGCAGTCTCGAAAGCTACATGGACGACTTCATCAACAAAGTCGGCTTCGGCTTGAACGTGGTGTTCAGCAATGGAGTGGGCTATCCGCGCACTGACTGGCTCTTAACGAAGGGCGCAAAGAATGAGCAGTTATTTAAGTATTTCCTGCGGCGCCACCAACTGCCCACCGAAGTCTGGTACAACGGACACGCCGGATTGAGCGCTTCCGATCTGCAGCGCAACAGCCGAATCCGGGAGGGCCTGGAGAAATCGGCGCTGAATGAACAGCAGGCCCGCGAGTGGGTGGCGTTACTGTGAGGCCCATGTGAACCCGGTAGATTACAGCGACGTGCAAGGGCTGGCGATGTTCGGTTACGGCAAGCTGACCGAGGCATGCTATCTGCTGCTACGAGTTCGCGACGCCGATGCCGCGCGCGCCTGGATTGCGTCGACGCAGTTTACCAACGCAGAGCCGCTGCCTACGGCGCCAGACACTGCGATACAGATCGGGTTTACGTCGTCCGGTCTACGCGCCCTGGGCGTTCCCGAGAGCGTGATTGCGGGATTCTCGAGTGAGTTTCTGGGAGGTATGGCAGGTCCCGGGAGCCGTTCGCGGCGGCTGGGCGATACCGGGAAGAGTGACCCCTCACAATGGTGGTGGGGCAGATCGGGTCATGTTCCGGACGTTGTGGTGATGCTGTTTGCGAAACAGAACCTGGAGGGTTGGAAGCAGGCCGTTCAGAAGGCGCCGTGGAACGCGGCGTTCGACACTCTCGATACTCTGCCCACTTCTAACATGGACGGTCGCGAGCCTTTTGGATTTACAGACGGCATCAGCCAGCCGGCATTCGATTGGAAACGCGAGTACACACCGCCGGGGAATACGATCGCGTACGGTAATCGGGTGGCCTTGGGCGAACTGCTGCTGGGCTACCCCAACGAATACGGCAAGTATACCGATCGGCCTCTGCTCAACCCCAATACGCCGGCCGCGGACGAACTGTTGCCGGCAGAGGATCAGCCGGGACGTAAGGATCTAGGGCTCAACGGCACCTTCTTCGTGCTGCGACAACTCGAACAGGACGTTCGCGGCTTCTGGCAATATGTGGCGAGCGCAGCGGGTGGCGATGCCGACGAACGATATCGCCTGGGCACGGCAATGGTTGGACGCAGTCTCAATGGCGACCCGCTGATTCCGCCAACCGGGCAGACGATTGCCGGTGTCGCCGATAAGCCAGGCGAGCCGCGCAACGCGTTCACCTACGACCGCGATGCTGCCGGCACGACGTGTCCTCTCGGAGCGCATATCCGGCGCGCCAACCCACGCAACGCCGATCTATTCGGGCATCCGAACGAACCGGTCGCGGTCGTCGCGAGTAAGTTGGCGCTTCCGCGGCCGCGGCCGGGGGACGACCTGATGGCTTCGACGCGGTTTCATCGCGTCTTTCGGCGCGGCCGTGAATATGGCCCGAGGCTCACTCCAGAGGAAGCGCTTCAGCCTGCCACGCCCGGTGAAGAGTCGTGCGGATTGCAGTTCGCCTGCCTGGTGGCGAATATCGGGCGGCAGTTCGAATTCGTGCAGAACGCCTGGTTGATGAGCACCAAATTCGATGGCCTCACCGAAGAGAGCGACCCGCTTCTGGGAAATCGCGAAGCAGTGGGAGACTGTCCGGTCACCGGAAATTTCTCGATCCCTCGCGAAGGTAAGGTGGCGCGACGCCTTACTGGAATCCCTCAGTTCGTTACCGTGCGTGGAGGCGCATATTTCTTTCTTCCCAGCCTCCGCGCCATTCGCTATATCGCGCGCGCAGGAAAGGCGGGCTCGGCCCGACAGGAGTAACAGACGTGAAGAAATTCGTAATGGTGGCTGTCGTGTTTGTCGCGATTGTACTGATCGCAGGCGCAGTGATTCTGCTCAACTGGTGGAGGAGTCCGCAGATCGGCCGAGTGCAGGATGAAGCCCAACTCGCCGGCCTCAAGGCGGAAGATTTCAAAGCGGCGGACGAAGACTACTTCCACGACATGGACAACGCCACGGCGCTCAGTCCCGACGAGGTGAAAGGCCGCAACACGTGGATAGTGTGGACCGGCGGCAACGACCGACTGTGGGACAAGATGAGCCTTGCCAGCGCCGGCGCGCTCGATTTCGTGAAGACGCTGTCGTCCCATCCCAGCTTGAAGAACAACCGCGATAATCGATGGGACTATCTGGGGCTGGTGAACGAGCCTTGCTTCGACAAAGCCACGGAACCGGACCCCAAGCGCTTCGGCCTGTGGCTCGACAAGCGCCACGCCGACTGCCCTCCAGATCCGTTCGAAAGCGAGCAGAAGTATCCGGGAGTGAAATACGGAGCGCGCGGCAAGAACATTCCCGCCGGCTCCTATTACGGCTTAGCCAGCGGCGTGGTGGGCATGCGCCTCTTTCCGAATCCGGACTTCGACGAAGCCGCGCAGAAGAAATGGGATCCCGTTCGATATTACACAGATCCCACTTACTACAACTCGAAGGATCTCGTCCGACCGTATCGCGTGGGCATGTCGTGCGGTCTCTGCCATGTGGGACCGAGCCCCATCAAGCCGCCGGCCGACCGCAATCATCCGAAGTGGGAAAACCTCAGCTCCAATGTAGGCGCGCAGTATTTCTGGACGGACCGTATCTTCTATTGGAGCGGCGACGAGCAGAACTTTGCCTACCAACTCTTTCACACCTACCGGCCAGGCACGCTCGACACATCGCTGATTTCGAGCGACAACATTAACAACCCGCGCACCATGAATGCCGTTTACCAACTGGGGCCGCGCCTTATGGAAGCGATGCGCTGGGGCAAGGAAACCCTGCACGGCGGGCAACTCAACAATCACCAGATCAACGATTACGTGAAGCAGGGTCCGCTCACCCAGTTCTTCCAGCCGCCCGATACCGTGTTCACGCCGCGCGTTCTGAAGGATGGCGCCGATTCGGTAGGCGTGATGGGCGCGCTCAACCGCGTCTATTTGAACATCGGGACTTTCAGCGAGGAGTGGCTGCTGCACTTCAATGCTCTGCTGGGCGGAAAGCCGGTCTCGCCGATCGAGATCAGCGTGGCCCGGAAGAACTCCGCGTACTTCGTCGCGACCGAGGCTCAGACTTTCGGCACCGCGCAGTTCTTCCTGAAGACCACCGACCCGCATCATCTGCACGACGCGCCGGGCGGCGATCAATTCCTGACGAAAGACAAAGCGCTACTGACTCGCGGGAAGGTTGTATTCGCCGAAAACTGCGCCCGATGCCACTCCAGCAAGCTGCCGCCGAACGCAGCAGGGCTCGACCCCGGGGGGTGCGCCGGCAAGGATTATCTGGGCTGCTGGAATAAGTACTGGGATTGGACCCAGACCGATGACTTCAAGAGTAAGATGCGCGACATCGTTCTGGCGGACGATTTCCTGAAGGACAATTACCTTTCCGCCGAATTCCGGGTTCCGGTAACGATGCTGCGCACCAACGCCTGCAGCCCTCTGGCCACAAATGGCCTGGGCGGTAATATCTGGGACAATTTCACATCGCAGTCCTACAAAGACCTGCCTTCGGTGGGCGAGATCACCTGGTACCACCCGATCACAGGCGAGCAGCATACTTACACCATGCCGGCCGGTGGGCGCGGATATACGCGACCGCCATCGCTAGTGAGCGTGTGGTCGTCCGCTCCCTTCCTGCTGAACAACTCGGTGGGTCCGTTTGAAGTGGATCCTTCGGTGGAAGGGCGTATGCGCTCCTTCCAGGCATCCATCGAGCAGATGCTGTGGCCGGAGCGGCGCGAGCAGGACAGCAAGCTCGGCAACAAAGTGCCGGGCATGATCGATCGCACCACCAAGAGCAGCTTCATCCGGATTGCCGGCGGTTACCTGCCGGATGCTCTGCAGAAGTCTCTCGGGCTGGGCCAGCGCCTCGCCCCCTGGGCCGTTCGGCGACGGCGGAATCCAGCTCGGTCCGATTCCCGCGGGCACGCCGGTGGGTCTGCTGGCAAATTTGAATCCGCTCTCGGAGGATCCCGATCCGGTAAAGCAGGCCGAGCATACTGCCCAGCTTTTGAAACTGGTCGGCGGCACTCAAGAGTGATCTGAAGGAACTGGGCGCGAATGCCAACGACGAGCAGGCTGCGCAGGTCTTCGGAAAACAGGTGGATCAACTGCTGAGCCTCAGCAAGTGCCCCGACCTGGTGGTGAACCGCGGCCACTACTTTGGAACCGACTTCCTGGAACCGGGCGAGAAGGCCGGCGTCCGCCCACCGGGTTTGAGCGACGCCGACAAGAGGGCTCTCATCGAGTTCCTGAAGACTTTCTAAGGAACGAGTGGGCGTCGGCTTGGGCGAGACCGGGCCGGGATGCGCTCCGGTCCATTGACTTCGGGAAAAGCAAGTGGTAGGTATGCATCATGCTCAGGCGTAACATGCTCGCGCTTTCAATGTCGGCAGCGGCCTCACGGCTGTTCGCGCAGACACCATGCAGTTCCTGTCCCGATCGCACTCCGGCCGATGCCTGGAAGGAGCTCGACGACGGCAACAGGCGCTTCGTGGAGGGCAAACTGGCCGACCGCAAGGACAAATGCCGCCTCGCCTGTACCAGCACGCGCCAGGAACCATTCGCCGTGGTCCTCACGTGCGCCGATTCGCGCGTGGCGCCGGAGATCGCCTTCGATCAGCGTATAGGCGATCTCTTCGTAGTGCGCGTCGCCGGCAATGTCGCCACCGATGAAGCCATTGGCAGCATCGAGTATGCCGTGGAACACCTGCACACGCCCAAAGTGATCGTGGTGCTTGGCCACGAGAAATGCGGCGCCGTCGATGCCGCGATGCATGCCGAGTCGGCCGGAGGCCTCGTCCCGAGCATCCTGAATCGGATCTATCCCGCGGTCAAAGACCTGGGTTCCAGCGATCTGGAGAAAGGCATTCGCGCCAATGTCAGTCTTACGGCGAAGACCCTTTCGCGGTACTCTCATGTGATCCGTAGCGCCGGCATCCCGATCGTGGGCGCATACTACTCGATCCAGAGCGGCCGTGTGACCAAAGTGTAACGGTGGAAGGCCAGCGTGAAGGACGACTAAGGGAGATACCTATGGCTAAGAGTGCGTATGTGTTTGGGTATGGTTCGCTTTTAGAGCGGGCATCGCGGACGCGCACCAATCCCGATGCGATCGGAGCCTGGCCGGCGCGAGTCACTGGCTATGAGCGCGGCTGGTTTCACCAGTTCGCCGACAACGTGGGCAGCACGTGCACCTACTTAGGGGCGATAAAGAACGCGGGAGCGACCGTCAATGGCGTTGTTTATAAAGTAGCGGACTTCGAGAAAACCAAAGAGCGAGAGACCGGTTACACGGCCACCCTCACGGACAAGATCGAGATGTTGGACGGAGCAGGGCCTTGGGATGGCGGCGAAGTCTGGATCTTTGTGAGCAATGAGGCCTCAATTTCCAAAACCAAAGAGCCAACTCCCGCTATGCCAATTGTGGAATCGTATGTGGACATCTGTGTCAGTGGCTGCCTGGAGATCGAAGCGCTTTACCGGAAGACCCAGGGCTTGTTTGTTCAGGAGTTCATTAAGACCACGACCGGCTGGAATAAGTATTGGGTGAACGACAGGCTGTATCCTCGCCGGCCGTTCATTTATGTCCCAAACGCCGGCCAAATCGATCAGGCTCTGAAAGATGGCAACGTCTTACATTACGTGCAGCTTCATGACCTCGGCTAACTGTAGTTAGTTACTTGGATTCATCTACAACTTCGAGCGCATTCAGCGAAGCGTAGTTGCGCACAGGGGCGAGCCTGATGGTGATTTTTCCCTGAGGATCGGGCTCCAGGCCATGAATCGGGAACAACACGGCTCGATCGCTGCCGTGGGCTTCCTTGAAAATATCGAAGCCGCGGCGCACTGCCACACCGTTGCACAGGATATCGAAGATGCGGCTGCCGGCGCCCCCGCCCGCGAAGTAGCCAGGACCGAACCACGCTTCCGTGAAGTATAACGTCGCGGTGTAACGCCCCGCGGGCACCGGGATCACATAGGTCAGATTGCCGTAACGCTCGCCGCGGAGCAATTCCGGATCGGCGATATTCGGCACCGTTTCCGTGCGAGTTACCAGTTGGCCCCCGTGGGAATACGGGTCGGCCTCCCAGGTGATTCCCGTCTTGTCCGTGTATGGATGTTCGCGCGAGACCAGGCGGATGGGAAGCATCTTACCGGGAGCTCCCGGCGTGATCTCAATCGCGCTGATCATGGCGGGATTGGTCTGCGGATCGAACTTAAGGTGCAACTTACCGTCCGCCGCCGGAGCAATGTCTTTGAACGCGCGAATATCGGCTGTGCTGGCTCCCGCTTCCCCAATCACGTCGAAGGACTTCAGAATACTTGTGCCGTTGGCGGAGACGCTGAATATGCGGCTGGTCTCTCCACCGCCGGCCATGTTGTTTTCGCCGTACAGCGTCTCGGCAAAATAGAGCCTCATTTCGTACACGCCAGGCGGCAGAGGAATGTCGTAGCTAAAGGCGCCTTCCCGCCGGCTGCGGAAGAGGCGCTGATCGCGCGCCGCTGCGATGGGGTGGCCGGCGGATTCGAAAACGGCGCCGCCTTGAAAATATCGGTCCGGGCTCCACACCCGGCCGACCCGGTCGGTGTAAGAGCCATTTTCCAGCCCGGCGAGAATTCGAATCGCAGGAGAGGCGGAAAGAACGCTGCCAGTAACGACTGGAAGCGAGGACCTTGTCGGCCTGGCAGCCGGCGCTTTCCAAATGATGACTCCGGAGAGGGCGAGGGCGGCAACCGATACAAAAAACCAGATTCCACCAGGTGTTCGTTTCGGCGGCGGTAGCGCCAGTGGCTTGGCAGGCCCCACGGAGATGGGGTGGATCAAAGGCGCCATGAGTTGCGATCCAGCCTCTTCCTGGCTCTCCTGGTTCGAAGCGTCCGTTGCGGCGCCGGTTTCCAGAATCGCGGGCACAACCACTGCTTCCTGGCTCAGGCTGAACTGTGGCGGCTGCTGGTGGATGAACTGGGGCCCATATTGCCCCGAAGGGATGTCGATTCGGACGGGGTGCGTGGCCCCTTCCGCCTCGTAATACCCGCGCAATCGCTTGCGCAAGCGATGGGCTTCCACCCGAACGATCGAGTCTCGCTTGGGGTCGAAGCCCGGGCGGCGTCCCAGCGCCTCCACTGCGATGTTGTACTCCTTGATCGCGTCCGCCGCGCCTTCGAAATACTTCTCGCAAACGTATTTCAGCAGCAGTTCAAGATTCGGGGAACGATCGAACAGGCCCGAGGCAAGCACCGATCGAAGCTCATTTTTTTCCTGCGCGTAATCCGCGGCTGTTTGCATTTTCGTGCGAGCCTGATTGAAGGCAGTATACACGCGCGGGACCGGGTGTTCAAGCCCCTGTAACAAATGTGAGGGATACGTTAACGCTTAATCGAGCCCCGTTAACGTGCCTGATAATACGCCATTTAGCGGGAAGGCCGGCTGGGCGCAACGTTAGAGGCGCACTGAATTCACAACTAGCCCTTTCACGGCTCGAAGCGAATGGTGGTGGTGGAGACAGCGGACGAACTGCCCTGCCGTGCGGTTGCACGAACCTGGTACGAGCCATCCGGAACCGCCTGTGCAGGGATCGTCAGGAGGTACGGAATGCGGCCTTGCGCGTCGGCAGCGGGCAACTCCATGGGGACTTTCGTCAGAGTCTTGCCGCCTTGTACAAACTCGATCTCCACCGCGGGTTTGGCCGGGATTAACGGATCCGCATAGACAGTGAAGAACAGCCGAAGCGCTGAATTCGGCGATTTTTTCACTACGTTGTCCATGGTCGGCGTGACGCTGCCGCCCTGGTATTGGAACGGCTCGGCGGGGTCGAGATCCTTCGCATTCGGCGCGTAGGAACGCATGGGGGCCAGGCCGGAAATGCCAACACCGCTTCCGCCGGCGGGAACCGTGAATTCCACGCGCTCCACGCCAGTCTTGAGATTCTCCCGATCCTGCACCACCGCATCCAACGTGTATTTGCCCGGCGCCAGTTCCAGGATCGACTTGTCCAGAAGGTTTCCCATTTTCTGTTGGTCCGGCGTGACGTGGAAAGACCGGTCGCGGCTGATCTTCTGGACCACCTCGCCCTTGGCGTCCTTGACCAGCGCCGCCATGGAGCAATGCACATCGAGGGCGCCTGGGGTGGTCTTTGCCTCCAATTCGTGCAGCGGAATTTCCAGCAGCACTGCGACCTGGGTAGCACTCTTCCCTGCGCGCAGCATAACGGCGCCGGAGCGGAACTTCAGGGCGTCGGAGACTTTGCCCTCCGAGAGTATCTTGAGGAGTGGCAGTTCGAATGGCGCCAGGCCGGCAGCCCGTGCCTCTGCCGGCAGCGCGAAGTATCCGGTGCGGGAGTGGATCACCAGATCTTTTCGATTGGCGGCAACGGAGAGTTTGCGGAAACTGCCGTCGAAGTTCTCGATGTTCGGGTTGTAGGAGACTTCGTAGTAGCTGCTGATTTCCTCGTTAACATGGCGCAGCGGAACCCGCAGGTCGTTGCTGTCTCCAATCAGAAATCCGCCGGTGGATTCAGCCAGGTCGCGCAACGGTTCGTCCAGATTGGCACGCGCTGCCACCTCGTATGTATCGGAGGCCTTCATCTGCTCGGTGGTTACCTGCGTGTTCGCCGTCGTGGTGGTGTTGCTGGCCCTGGCGCCGGCGTTCAATTGGCCCATCGCGCCGGAATTCTGCGAGTAAGTCATGACGCCGCGGACGTCCACACTGTAGAAGGTCACGTTGTCGCGGTTGGCGGTGCTGATGAGGTTGCGGAACGCGAAATCCAACTCGGGCGTGAGGTACATGCCCCTGGTAAAGTACATCACACTCTTGCGGCCCGGCATCTGGCGAAGGCCGTCGACCAGCGACTTCAGCGCGAAGACGGAAAGGCGTGTGTCCTGTGCCTGGACCGCGGAATCCATGCGCAACATGCCGAGCATCACCGACGCCAGCTTCGCCTGAAGGGCGCTGTCGCCATTCGTCACGGGCTGCGCGGCCGTCTGAGTGGCAACCGCCGGTACGCTCGAATCCTGGGAATCGCCTCCAGTCTGGACTCCCAGGTTCCGCTTCAACTCGGCCGTGATGGCATCCGATTCGGAACTGAGGCGCGGTGCACTCAAGCCTTGTGTCGCCCGGTCGATGGCTTTGGCAAGCGAGTCATGGTCCTTGGTGAAGTGCTGCAACACCAGCAGGCGGGTGTCGATGACCACTACGGAATAGAACACGTTGGTTCCCTGGTCTCCCTTGACCAGGTCGAGCGCCGCGGCACGTGCCAGTTTGCGCTGATCGGGCGCGGCTAATTGTTCGAACGTCAGGGTGACCAGGCGTACCTGTCGCAACGGGTCCAGGGGTACGGAGGCGCCTGTGGCGCTAAGCGCCTCGGAGCCTCGCACGAGCCGAAAGCTGGTGAGCGTTTGCTTCACGCCGTTGTCGCTAACGGTGATGTCGTCGGGCTTGAGGTCCACCACCGGCTTGCCCTTTTTGTCGCGAACCACGAGGTCGAGCAGGACCTCCTCCACGCCGGCCTTGACGGCAGGTTGTTGCTGCGGCCACGCGGGCAGCGCCGCGGCCACAATGAGTACGGTCGAAATCAGATGCTTCATGGGAGCGATTTCCCTCCGAGGTGCTCAAGACGCTTGAATTCATCCTGCTCGCGTTTGGCGTCGTCTTTCCGGCCAAGGCGGTTGTAGGCGGATGCCAGGCTGAAATGCGCTTCCGGAACGGCGGGCGCCAATTTGGTTGCCTGCTCCAACTCGATGGCAGCGCGCGCTGGATTATCGGAAGCGAGTAGCGCGCGGCCCAGAACAATGTGAGTGGAGAAATCGGCGGGACTGGTTTTGACGGCACGCTCACCGAATTCCAACGCGGCTCGCGGATTCTCGCGCTTCAAGGAAATGGCGCTTAAACTCACCAGTGCGAGGACGTGGTTGGGCGCCAGTTCCACCGCTTTTTTCAACTCTTCGATTCCGCGATCGGCATCTTGAATACAGAGGAGGGCGCCATAACGGAAGTGGACATTGGGTTCGGATGGGTAAGCAGCCAGGAGATCCTCGAATTTCCGGTTCGCCCCCTTGTAGTCGAGTTCCATCGCCAATGCTATGGCGTCCCCGAGTTTGTACACCAGATCCCGCTGCGCCTCCGGAACCTCCGCCGGCAGCCAAGGCTGCCGCAGCCCGGCGATTCCGGCAGCGGCAATGATCTCGGGACTTTTCTTGTCGACTCGCGTTAGCTCCGTGAGAATCGTAATGGCCTTCTCAAACGTCCCCGCTTTGTTAAGCACCAGCGCGTAGTGAAGGCGCGCCAGGCGGGCCAGTTCGGCGTTCTCGTTGAATTCCAATTTCTCCGCGTGTGCCAGACTCTGCAGGGCCGCGTCGAAATCGCGGAGCTTGTACTGGCACAAGCCTGCCATGGTCCAGCCCGGGGCGCCGTCAGGCTTCACTTTCGTGAGCGCGCGGAAAGCGGAGGCGCAATCGGGGTAGCGATCCAGATCGTAAGCGATGGAGCCGAGACTCCACAGCCCTTCTTCCCAGACCGGCTTGAGCTTCAAAGCTTTCTTGTACAGTTCCATCGCCTTGTCGAGTTGGTTGGCGTCACGCGCAGCCTGTGCCTGGCGGGAGAGAGAAGCGAACGATGGCGGCGTGCCTTGCGCAAGCGTGTGGAGGACGGTGAGGAGGGAAAGGGCGACTAGTGTGGGGGCCCGGAAATGCATTTGACTAGATGGTAACTCCAGAAGCAATTGACTTGAAGGTTCACAAGAAAAAAGCGGCTCCCGAGAATCGGGAGCCGCTTCGGTGGCTGCAAAGTCGTGGCGGCGATCAGAAGTAGAACTTGATGGCAAGCTGCACGACGCGATGGCCCTGCTTGTTGGTGACCGTTCCGAACAGCGGCGTGTTGACTGCGCCGGTGCTGGAATTGAACCCCAGATTCAGATTGTTTCCGTTGAACGACCACAGGGGGTGGTTCAGGAAGTTGTAGCCGTTGAACCGGAACTGGAGCTTTTTAGACTCCGAGATGTTGAAGTTCTTGAACATCCCAAGGTCGGCGTTGAAGAAGGCCGGCCCATAGATAGCCGGAAGGACGCTGGCGCCGTTTTGCCCGATGGCCGTTGGGAATGAGAAGCAGCCCGCATTGATGAACTGGTGCGGTCCTAAATTCGAAGCTGGATTGCACGTGAGGATGGGATTGAGCTGAATGTTCGGTGTGCCCAAAAGCGACACATTGCTGATGTTATAGGTGGTGCCGGGAATCGTGGCACTGTTCAACGCCATGCCGAAATTCTGTCCGGACGAAAAGCCCGTGAGGTTGGGGCCGCTTTCCCATTGCAGAATTCCGGAAAGCTGCCAGCCGTTCACCAGACCTTCCACCGGCTTGTTATGTTTGACTGGGTTACCCAATTCCACCGAATAAGCGAGGTTGAAGATGTGAGTGCGGTTCGTGGGTTGCACGCCATAGTCGTTATTTAGGTTGAAACTGTCGAGCGATGGGTTCACAATGCCCATTGCCTTGCTGAAAGTGTAGTTGCCGTTGATGGTATAACGGCCCTTCGTGCGCACCCAAGTGATCTGTAATGCGTTGTAGTTAGACCAGGCTTTGTTGGTGGCCAGATTGAGGTCGGAGAAGCCCAGCAGAGGCCGGAAGTTATTGGCCGTCAGGCTGTTGGGATCCACTCCGCCGTTCTTGCTGGAGAGCATCGCGCCAACTGGAACCAGATTAATATCCGAACCTGCGCCCGTGTTAATGGCTAAGTCCCTGCTCCGGTTGCCTACATACGCGACTTCCATCAAACCGGACCAGGGAGTTCGTTGGGACACTGTTACGTTAAAGCTGTCGGTGTAGGGTTGCTTGTCGTCCGTGCTGTCGACGGCGGCGGGAGACAACGCCTGCGCAGCCACGTTCAGAGTGGGTATGTTGCGCGCCAGCAGAGGCGACCCGTTGACGTTGTTGGGCAAGCTATAAGTCTGCACGCCGGCCGCTACATCGAGGCCGCTGGTGAACTGGCCCGAGTGGTAGTAGTATCGGCCCCATCCTCCGCGAAGCACGGTCTTGCCCTGACCCCTTAGATCATAGGCCACGCCGATACGGGGCTGATAGAACAAAGCCCGCGTGGGGAAGCCGCCAAGTGGAACCGAGGAGTCGCGTTTGTGCCACTCAAAGCCGCAGTAATCGGTGGGATTGCACGAGGTTTTGTACTGCGCGTAGTTGAAGATCGAATAACCCGCCCCAGTGCGGTCAATCCAAGGCTGGAAGTGAGTCAGGCGAAGGCCCAATTCCACCGTCAAGCGCCGATTGACCTTCCAGGAATCCTGCACGAAGCCTTCGTACGTGCTATAGGCAATGTCGTTAATCCGGTTGAAATTGCTTTCCGAATAGCCGTACAAATTGCCGTAGAGAAGATCGGCGTACTCGTTCCCGAAGGTGTTGGAGTTGCCCTGGTAGACTTGCAACTGGCCGTTGGTGCTGTTATTGGCAGGCTGGGAGTTCCGAATCCACTCATAGAAAATGCCACCCTTGAGTGTGTGCGTGCCAAGCACCTTGGTAACTGTGTCGCTGAAGCTGGGCATCCACTTATCGGCATAAAGCCCGGCACTGGGTCCGCCCGCTTCAAAGCCGCCTGGATTGAAAACCAGCGCCGCTTCCTGATTGGTCCAGCCCAAACCGCCGAACGAAGGAATCTGCGCGACGCCGTTTTTGAAGATGCCAGGATATCCGTAGCCGACACTCGCTCGGTCTACTTTGGAAGGATCCTGGAAGACATTGGGGAAGCCAATGTAGGTGTAGCCGAACACGATCTCATTCGTCATAGTCGGGCTGATCACGTTGGTCAGAGAAGCCGTAATACTGTCGGAGCGATTCTTCCCTTCGACCGAAGTGGGATATGGGACCTGATCGGTTTGCCGCCACCAGAGTCCAACCGGGAACTGCTGGGTCTCGCGCTGGAGGTTGTAGCGAACGAACAGCTTGGTATTATCGCTAATACTGTAATCCACACGCGACATCCATTGGATGTTGTTCTGATTGAAAGTCTCCGCCTGGACGTAGTTGAAACCGCCGGTAGCGTTCGGATCGGCATTGGGAGATGGGTAGAGCTTCATCAACGCCTGCATGTTCTTGTCGATCTGACCCGCGGGAATGATGCCGCCGGGGAACTGCGCCTGGGCAGCGGCGTTGAGCTGTCCAGGAGGGCCGCCGGATGCCGTGATGTTGCCTTCCTTAGCCACTTCGGCGGGGGAGAAGTTGCCGCCGATTTCGCCGGCGGTGGGGACAGTGGCGCGAAGCAATCCAGTGTCCAGCACCTGGTAGAAGTACTCGAACCCGGTGAAGAAGAACAGCTTGTTGCGGTTTTTGTTGAAATTGGTGCCAGGGATCAAAACCGGGCCGCCGAAGGTGATGCCAGGATAGTAGTACTTGTTTTCCGGCCGCCCCTGCCCGCTGGCATTGAACAGCGCATCGTTGGCGTTCAAGGTATAGTTGCGGGCATAGAGGAAGCTGGAGCCGTGGAAGTCCTTACCACCGGATTTCGCGACGGAGGTGATGACGGCCGGACCCTTTTGGTTCTCGGCGCTGAAGTTGGACATCTTCACCTGGAGTTCCGAGATCATATCCGAATTCGGATTCACCGGCGTATCGCAGTTACAGCCAGGGTCGGAGACGTGCGCGCCATCCGCCGTGATGTCCAGCGAGTTGCTCGGGAGGCCATTGTACGAGAAGGCATTATTGAGGGGGCTCTGGCTCCCGGCATCGCCGTTGGCATTGATGCCGATGGTCTCGCCGCTGTAGTTGGATTTATTTGCGCTCCCGTTCTGAATGCCAAATCCGGGCATAATCTTGATGAACTCGGCCGCGTTGCTGCCCACAGAGACGAAGTTCTGCAGTTCCTTGGCGGTGATCAGATCGGATTTTTCGCCCGAATCCACCGGCGCCAGAGCATCGGTCGATCCCGCGACTTCGACGGTCTGTGTCGTAGTGCCTACGGTGAGTTGGGCGTCCACGTTGCGTTTGTCGCCGCCGTTCAGCTCGATGCCTGGGACCTTGAACTGGGTAAATCCCTTAGCCTCGATATTGAGCTCATAAGTGCCAACCGGCACCGATGCGAAGGTAAAATAGCCGTCGGTGTTGGTGACGGTAGTACGCAGCGAACCAGACTTGGTGTCTTTCAACGTGACTTTGCCATTCGCTACTACTGCCTGCGATTGATCGGTCACCAATCCGGTTAGAGTTGCGTAAATGCCTTGCGCGACCAAGCTCGAGGCCAGCATGACAGCTAGCGTGAGCCCTGCGAATACTCGGGCAATTCGGAATTCCGTTCCCGTTCTCATAGCACCCCTCTCCCAAGAGCGTGCGGTTCCACATGGAGCGAGCGGCCTTCTTGGGCTAGGAGGTAGTATAAAGGCACTATCGGGTCGAAAAAAGGCTAATGGCTGATAGTTGGGGTTAACGGCAGCCGAGACTTAAGTGGGTTGTAAGAGTACATAAGCAGAAGACAAAGAAACGGTTCGTTTCGTCACTCTTGTATATGAATACTTATAGAAAACGCTCCCATCCCACCCCCGATTCCCGGTTGTCATAGATCGGCGTGGAGCTAGGTTAACGGTCTTCTAGTCAGAGAATCAATAGGTTAACGCCAGTGTTAACGATGGCGGTTGGCTCTCTTGAAGCAGCGATGTGCGGCGGTCGTGATAGAATTTCCTTCCGTAAGGGGGCAAAATTCCGGTGCCGCACATCTGGCTGATTGGAGCGGTTATGGTCTTAGCCGCGAGTGCCCAGTCGCCGACGGGCGGATGCGATTTCGAGGCGGCTCTCCGCCGGCATCAGAGCGGCGACCTGGTGGGCGCGGCGGAGGGGTACAAGCTTTGCATTGTGAGTCAGCCGGGTCGCATTGAGTCCCGATCGAACCTGGGCGCCGTCCTTTCTCAGATGGGTCACTTTGAAGAGGCCATCGATCAATATAAGGATGCGCTCAAGATCGCACCCCCGGAAGTGACGCCGGCCCTGAGGCTCAATCTCGCCCTGGCGTACTACAAGTCTTTCCAGATCCCCGCCGCGGTCGGCGAGTTGGAAATCCTGCATGGTGCGGATACGCGCAACCTGAGAATCGCTTCGCTGCTGGCAGACTGCCGCCTGAGACTTGGAGAATTTCAAGAGGCGGTGGACGTGGCTGCCCCGTTGGAAAAGGATCATCAGGAAGATCCCGCACTCAGCTATGTCCTGGGGATGGCCCTGATCCGATCAGGCAGAATCTCCGAGGGCCAGGTGCGGGTGGATCGCCTTCTTCGCGGCGCCGAATCAGCCGAAGGCCACCTGCTGCTCGGCTCCACCCTGTTCAGTTCCGGGGATTATCCCGGCGCGGTCAAGGAACTGAATCGGGCGGCAACCCTCAATCCTCGTCTTCCCTCTCTGCAGTCGTACTTGGGGCAGGCACTCTTGTTCACAGGCGATGCCGATGGCGCGGTGGCGGCGTTTCGCAAGGAATTGGCCGCGAACCCAAACGACTTTGACGCCAATTTCCAGCTGGCCGCGATTCTGGCGCGGCGTGGCCAGACGGCGGAATCGCGGGCTTTGCTGGAGCGCGCGGTGCAAGTGCGGCCTGGGTCGGGTGGGGCCAAGGCGGCGCTGGCGGAAGGCTTCCACTTCCAGCAGGCCCCCGAGAATTCAGGCGTCGCTCCGGGAACACCAGCGCCCCCGATAGGATCGCTCGCATTCGACCGTTTGAAGCGGCCGGTGGTGCTGGTGTTCGGAAGTTATAGCTGCCCCAAACTGCGGAATTCGGCCGCGGAGCTGAAGAGAATCGCCGCCCAATATCACGAGCGAGTGGACTTCCGCCTGGTTTACATCAGCGAGGCCCATGCCGGCAATGGTGCGGAATCTCAATGGCAGAGCACCATCAATCAGAGAGAAGGCATCGACCTGGCGGAGGCTCGAACCCTGCCCGAGAAGCAGGAACACGCCGAGCTCTGCGTAAGAAAGTTAGAACTCCCCTTCGCGGTGGCGGTGGACGGCATGGACGCCGCTGCGGAGCGCGTCTATCAAGCCTGGCCGAGCCGGTTGTACGTAGTGGGCCGCGATGGCAAGGTGGCGTATGAAACCCGCCTGGGGGAGTTGGATTTCCACGCCGGAGATCTGGAGCGCGCAATTCGTGAGATGCTTGGCAAGAGCTAGGTCTCTGACCGGAGGAATCGACGTGAAACCCAGTGGGGCTGGCTTCAGCCTGCGCGGAACTTTAGTCCCGCGGGTGCAGTGGCGGACTGAAGTCCGCCGCAGACTAAAGTCTGCCCCACATGCATGCCTCCGTGCGCCCGGTTTGCGCCGCTAGTCTCCTGGCTGACCTTGATAGCGTGGGGTCAGCAGGCTCCGGCGGTGGAAGAGGTGCTGCGTCACGCCATCGAATTGCATCAAGCGGGCCAAGTGACAGCCGCCATTGCTGAATATCGCGCCTATCTGAAGCAGGTCCCAGGAAACGTGATCGCACGATCAAACCTAGGCGCCGCTTTATCGCGCGCCGGCCTTTACGAAGAAGCCATTGTTGAATACAACAAGGCACTGGAATCGCAGCCAGGAAATGCGTCTGTCAGTCTCAATCTCGCGCTGGCCTATTACAAGTCGACCGACATCTCGAAAGCAGCCGATGAGGCGGCTCGCGTGGTGAATGCGCAGCCTTCTAACCAGCAAGCCACGCTCCTGTTAGCGGACTGCTATCTCCGGCTTGGCGAGAACAAGAAAGTGATCGAGATTCTGTCACCCCTGGAAGCCCAATTGCCAGACCACAAGGGGCTCCTGTACATGCTGGGCACCGCC
This sequence comes from uncultured Solibacteraceae bacterium, assembly GCA_963815475.1. Classification (GTDB taxonomy): domain Bacteria; phylum Acidobacteriota; class Terriglobia; order Bryobacterales; family Bryobacteraceae; genus Sulfopaludibacter. The sequence goes on from CAWFHD010000003.1 coordinate 2,003,492, forward strand.
TTGATTCGCGATGAACAGCCGTCGCGCGGGCAGCGGCTGGTGGATCGGATTCTGCGCGACGGCGATTCCGCGGAGGCCCGCGTCCTGATGGGCGCAACCAAATTGTCGGTGCAGGATTTTGCCGGAGCGCTGGTGGACTTCAAGAAGGCGGTGGACCTTAACCCCGAATTCCCAGACCTCTACTCGTACTACGGCATGGCTCTGGCCGCCACCGGCGACACGCCTGCGGCGGCAGTGGCGTTCCGCAAAGAACTGCAGGCGAACCCTAACGACTACACTTCCAACATCCAGATGGGCATCCTGCTGAAGCAGGACGAGAATTATGCCGAGGCGCGGAAGTGCTTCCTGCGAGCCAGCACCGTGCGGCCCGGCGATGGCGCGGCGCGTTACCAGGTAGCGACGCTCGATCTGCTGGACGGGCACACCGAGCAGGCGCGGGTGGAGCTCGAAAAGCTGACCGCCGAAATCCCGCAGTTCGTGGAAGCGCACGTTTCACTCGCCACCGCGTACTACCGTGCGGGGCGAAAAGCGGACGCCGACAAGGAGCGCGCCATCGTCCTTCGGCTGAATGCGGAAAAGCAGGCCGCCGAACCGGGAGCGAAAGGCAAGTGAGCGGCGAGCGCCTTGTTGGCGGGGCTTTGATGGTGATTGTGCCGCTGTTCGCCGCCTCCTCGCCACCCGCGAATGAAGCCACTGCTTGCGCAAGTTGTCACGCTTCCGAAACGACGCACTTTCGCGCCACGCCCATGGCGCAGGCTCTCGAACGAGTGGAGACTTGCAGTATCCTCAAAAGTCATCCCGAGTTGACGTTTCAAGAGGGTGCGTACCGTTCCGCCATTGTGCGCCGCAACGATAGCAGCATCCTCACCGTGAGCAACGGAAGCGAGAGTATCACCGTTCCGCTGCTGTGGGCGTTCGGGCGTGGACAGGCCGGGCAGACCTACGTCTTTGAGTACCAGGGCTCGCTGTACGAGAGCCGCGTGAGTTTCTATAACCTTTCGGGGGCGCTCGATCTCACGATGGGCGCGTTGAACACCAGGCCGCAAAGCATCGCGGAGGCCGCGGGCCGGCGGATGGATGCACTCGGCGCGCGCGATTGCTTTGCCTGCCATTCGAACGGCGCCGTGGTGGATCGCAAACTCCATCTGGAAACCATTCAACCCGGTGTGCAGTGCGAGTCGTGCCACGGAGCTGTGGAAAAGCATGCCATCGCGGCGCGCGCGGGAGACGCGGTCGCGGCGCGGTTGCCGCATCTGGCAGCGCTCTCCGCGGAAGACGTATCGGAGTTGTGCGGCCAGGTGTCATCGTACCTGGTCGCAGATTGCGTTGAACGGTCCTCGTGGTGTGAATAACGTGCGCTTCCAGCCGTATCGCTTGGCCAATAGCAAGTGCTATGACGCGGCCGACCGTCGCATCCGCTGCACTGCGTGCCACGATCCGCACGCGCCTGTGGAAACAAGTCTGACCAGCTACGACGCGAAATGCGCCGCGTGTCACTCGGCCGCGCTGCACACCAAAACATGCCGGGTTGCGAAATCCAACTGCGCCGGATGCCACATGCCGAAAATCGAACTTCCCGGCGCACATGCGCGATTCACGGACCATCAGATCCGCATCGCCGGCGCGGGCGATCCTTATCCAAACTGAAAACCACCATGTCGCGATCCTTTGTTCCATGCAACCGGCGGCAATTCCTGGCAGGCGCCGCGGGCGTACTCGCCGCTACCCGTCGTGGAAGCAGTGAGGGCCGACCGATCTTCGAGGAGGTTCCGCCGGAAGTCAGCGGCATTCGCTGGGTCCACGACAACGCCGCATCGGTGGAGCATTACCTGCCCGAAACCATGGGTCCAGGGTGCGCCTTTCTCGACTACGACAATGACGGCTGGATGGATATCTTTCTGGTCAACAGCGGGCCGAGCGACTTTTACAAGCCGTCGAAACCGGTTCGCAGCGCCCTCTACAAAAACAATCGCGACGGCACCTTCACCGACGTTACGGAAAAAGCGGGCGTTGCCGGAAACACCTTCGGCATGGGAGTAGCGGTGGGCGACTATGACAACGACGGCTTCCCCGACCTGTTCCTCACTGCGTACGGACGGCCGATTCTCTATCGCAATAACGGCAACGGCACATTCACCGATGTGAGCGAAAAGGCAGGACTCGGCGCGAAGCTGTTCGAAAATCATTGGACCACCAGCGCGGTCTGGTTCGATTTCGACAACGATGGACGCTTGGACCTCTTCGTATGCAGTTTCGTGGACTACGGAACCACCAGCCACTTCTCCTGCGGAGACAACAAACTCGGCAAGCATTTTTATTGCATCCCGCGCGTGTTCAAAGGCACCGCCAGCCTGCTGTTCCACAACAATGGCGATGGCACCTTCACGGAGGTGGGCCGCGGTACGGATATCGAAAAGGCGCTCGGCAAAGGTCTGGGCGTGGTGGCAACGGACGTCAATAACGATGGCCGCATGGATCTGTTCGTGGCCAACGATACGGTGCAGAATTTCCTCTTCATGAATCGCGGGCCCGATGCCAACGGCAAGACCAAATGGGAGGAGATCGCGCTGGCCGCCGAAGTGGGCTTCAGCACCGATGGCCGGGCGCGATCCGGCATGGGTGTGGATGCTGCCGATTTCGATGGCGATGGCTGGCAGGATCTTTTCGTGGCCAATGTGGATCAGGAAATGTTCTCGCTGTACAAGAACATGAAGAACGAAACTTTCCGCGACGTCGCGTTCCAGAACCAGGTGGCACAGGCGACACGCCTGCTGAGCGGCTGGGGCTTGCGCTTCTTCGATTACGACAACGATGGAGCGCTCGACCTGTTTCTCGCCAATGGGCACCCCGATGACATGATCGACAATTATTCGCAGCAGGTGAAGTACAAGGAGCCGCTTCTGTTGTTCCATAACGAAAACGGCAAACTGAGCAACGTCAGTGCGGGCGCGGGTTCGGTGTTTGCCAGATCGTTTCCCGCTCGCGGACTGGCGATCGGCGATTACAACAACGATGGTCGTGTGGACGTGTTGATCGGCAACAATGGCGGCCCTCCCGTGCTGCTTCGCAATAATGCCGGCGAAGGCAACCACTGGCTCGGCGTCAAGCTCCAAGGCGTGAAGGCGAATCGCGATGCCGTGGGCGCGCGGCTCACCTGGACGGCCGGGGGTGTTACACACTCGCGCATGAAGAATGGCGGCGGCAGTTATTTATCGGCGCACGATCCGCGCGAGGTGTTGGGAATCGGCACGGCTTCGAAGATCGAGTCGCTCGAGGTGAAATGGCCACTGCCCAGCGGCATGAAAGAACGGTTCACCGACCTTCCGGTGGATCGCTACATCACCATCGTAGAGGGCAAAGGAATCAAGGCCTGATCCGGCGGATTTTAGCTCGGTTCAGCCTGCGCTTCCGCATCCGCGCCGAGGCGCGCCGCGGTCTCCAGATCGGCGAGCGCTTCCGACTCCCGGCCGAGCAGACCGAACACGTGGCTGCGAAGGATGTAGAGATGCGGTTCGGCGGGCGCCAGCGCAATGGCGTCCGTGAAGTCCTGGAGAGCGGATTGCGCGGCTGCCGATTCTACCAAGCGCATCTGGCCGCGGTACTCTCGCGCCTGCCAGAGGCGTGGGCTGAGCCGAACGGCTCGATTCAGTAGTGCGATTCCGCGTTCGGTATCGCCGGATGCTGCCGCTCGAATGGCCTCACCGAGAAGCGTAGCGGAATCGGGGACGGGAGGCCGGCGCACCCGCCCCGCAATGTAGAGATACGCTGCCGCGACCAGGAACAAACACGCTATTCCCGGCGCGTCGTCAAATCCCCAACTACCCAGAATCAGCTTGCTCGCCACAGGCAAACTGCCGAAGACAAGCGCTAGCGCGAGCGAGGCGCGGCGCCATTGGCGAGCACGGGAAGGCCACTCGTCTGCCGGCGATTCCACATCCTCATCATGCTGCGGAGCAGGCATGCTTTCACCATACCCCTTACGCACGTGTCACGGCTGATCGGCGATGGTATATTAACTGCCCGTATGTCTCGATCTCGCACGGTACTTCTTCGTGCCGCCTACCACCGACTTAAAGGTGCCCGTGACCCATTTCGAACAATTGGCGCAAGGCGGCGCGGCGATGCCGCTCATGTTGTAGGAGATCATGTCGTAGTGCGCGGGATTTTCGCCGTCCGCGCGAAGTTGCATGAAGATGTCGGCCTCGGCGCAGCTTGCGAAATCCCTGGTGGCAATGGCCCTGGTGAGACCGCTCCACGGTGTCGCGCCCCCCGCCAGCGCGGCATTGACGGCTGCCGTGTTTCCGCTGTGTCCCACATACCGTTTGTGGCCTTTGCTCGCCTCCGCCGACATGCCTGCCTGCGCGTCGTGAGTTTGCACCCTCACGTTGATTCGCTTCTCCTGCTGCTTGCGGACCTCGCGTTCGCGCTTGCTCGCCTTCTTCAACTGCAGTCCTTGAGGAGCCAATGCGGGCTGGGGACGGAATACAGGTGGCGACGCCATTTTCGGCGGCTGAGGCGGGCGATAGACAGGCGGAGCCGCGGTTCGCGTTGGTGACACTGGGGAAATGGGCTTTCGGGGTTGGATCGGCATCGGATTCGAATCTCAGAATACACCCGGGACCGGCGTTCAGATGCGGATCTCGCCTTCGAGCTTTCCAAAGTTAATACGCATGCCGCTCTCCATCCGGAGCGTGCGTCCGGGCAGGACTTCCCCCAGATGAGGGTCGCCGCCGTTGCAGAACGACCACTTATCGCCCGTCAGATTCTTCAGCCCCCATACATCGGGATGCTGTGGATGAGTCGCGATTTCCGCGACGGGACGGGAGAAGTCGTTGGCCCTTTGCTCGTCGACATGGTGCGGAAACAGGCGCGTGTCGTGATTGAGCATCACCATCGCGCGTCCCACGCGCAGCCGGTATGGAAACCGGACCGCGGCCTGGCACGACCAGCAATTCGGCGCCGCGCCGCCGGATTCGCGCAACGCGTCACCATCGTAGAAGTTTTCCGTTCCGCATTGGGAGCAGTACAGGATCGAATCGCGCAGGCGGATCATCGCGGCGCGCCACTCTCCCTCACGCACGCGGCCGTGTTCCGGATCGTGCACACCATCAGTGAATGCCCGCGTGAAAAGATCGCGCAGGAAACGGGGATAGATAGGCCACGAGAGAATGGCGTTATCGTGATGACCGGGCACAGGGGCGTTGGACTGGTCCACCGGGTCGAAAATAAACAGTGGGCGTGCGCCGTATAGCTTCGTCATAGCTGGCAGGTCGAAGCTGTGGATCGCCAGTTCGCGACGACCCTCGAGCGGATGGTGGACCAGGAATAAATAGAAGAGCAGGACGCCGAGGGAGAAGAGGTCCGTCTGGGTACTGGGCAGCGAATCTCCGCGGACCACTTCGGGAGCCATGAAGCGCGGGGTTCCCAAAATGCCGCTGGCAGGGTCGCCATTCACGGTGACGTTGTCGTTGTCGCAAATGGCGATCACTCCAGTCTCGGGATCGAAGAAGATATTCCCGAAGGAGATGTCGCGATAGCATAAGCCCTGCGAGTGCAGGTGCAGAAAGCTGTGCGCCAACTCGAATCCGGCAGTGGCCAGCGCTCGGAAACTCGGATCGATGCGCCGCTTCATGAGGTCCGCGATGCCGCGATAGCAGGGGTCGCGTAGCGGCATGATGTATCCGAAATCGCGGACGGCCGGCGACGAAGCAAGTTCCAGGGGCCACAGGAAACGATCGGTGGGCGGACCTTTGCGAATTAGGAGTTCGACCGAGGCTCGCTGGCGTGCGGTGGCGGATTTGGGTAGATACCATTTGAGAGCCACCTCGCGGTCCGCCATTCCGGCGCGGTAGACTTCGCCCTGGCCTCCGCCGCCCAGGAATTCCAGCAAGGTGCAATCGATGCGCGAGGATTCGGTGGTGACCTTCTGCCCGATCTTAAGGATCTGGCTCACGCGGCCGAGGTCCTTCGCCAGGCGCCGCGCAGGCCAAGGTACAGGCTCGCCAGCAAGGTCAGACAATAGACGGCGCCAACCGCCGCCAACCCGGCAGGCAACGATTCCGCTCGCAAGTTCGCATTGACGAAGCGTGCGAAACCGGAAGCGGCGGCTGTCTCGTGGTTCGAGACTATGAGCGCCGCGGCCGCGTGGCGGGCGTCTCGCAGGCGGCCTTGCGCGCCCAGCCGGAAGATCGGGATCAGTTCCGCGTGCGCCAGGGGCTTGACGGAGGAAGGAGCTTCCGGAAGTTGCCGGATGGATCGCTCTACCAGCGGCCAATCGTTCCGTTCCAGCGCGGACAGAATCGCGGAGACGCTGCTGTTCCAGGCTGCCACTACGGCGATCTGCTTGTTCACTCGATCGAGTTCCGCCAGCGCTTGCGGGTCGCGCGGTTTGTTGCGAAGGCTGTCCAAGAGTGAGTTGCGAGCATCGTCGAGATCGCCCGCAGCGAGAGCGGCCTGCGCATGGGCAAAAAATACTTCGTACCGCGAGGTCAGGAGGCGCGCCGACTCGTCGCGAAGCAGCCGATCGCGTTCGGAGCGCGCCCGGTTCTGCGGTGCGGCTCGCATTGCCAGCGGGAGGAACACTGCGCAGATCAGGGCCGCGGCGAAGATTCTTGGCGAGTCCCGCAACATATCAGCGCCGGCGCAGCATTGAGCAGGCGATGCTGCCCTGAATGGAGGTCAGGCTGCGCACCCAATAGTAGACGAACGCGGCCAGACACAGGGATTCCAGAGATCGAATCACGTGGAACGCAGCCCCGTGAGGAGCGCCCACAACGTGCAGTTCGAGCCACCATTCCAGGCCCCATGCTGCCGGCAGGAGCACTGGGACCAGCGGCATCAAGACCAGGACCAGCACCTCGGGGAGTAATGCAAACGCCACCTTCTCAGGATCGGGCGACTGATGACTGGGGGGCGTCATCTGAGTGAAGGATCGCGCGCACAGCAATTGGCCGAAGCGGGAAGCGCCGAGCACGGCGGCGAGGGCGGTACACTCCAGCAGGCCGCCTGGCCATGTGCTCCAGGGGTGAACGAAGGTCAACCAGCCAACCGCCGCGAGTGCGGCCGCGGCGGAGGTGAGGGCCACAAAACACATGCCGAGCCACGGCCAGTTGACGGTGCTCGCGGGGTGCTCGGACGTTGCGCCGCGCGGCCCGAATCCGGGGTCTGAATCCGCCATCGGCGTGCTCCGCGTTCCTCTTCCATCGCCCAGCAGGCCAGGGTTGTCGTCGAGCGCATACCGCCAGGATTCCACGGCCCAGCGGGCGGCGTCCGCGGAGAGGCCGAGGTTCTCAGACAGCCGGCGAGTCAGTTTGGCAGTCAGCGCGGATTCCGGCATGGTGGCAGAGCCCGACTCCAGTTCCATCGCCACGTTTTCACGCAGCGCGCTCACCAGCAGGAAAACCTCGCGCGGCGCTTCGGGACAGGAATCGCGCAGGATGGCTTCACAGCGCCGCGGCTCCTGGAAGGCGGAGCGTCCAAAGCTGCCTACCGCCTCGCGGAGTTTGCCGCGAACCAGGTCGCCCATCTCGATGCTGATGTTGAGGGCACTCTCTCGCATGTTCTACGGCTCCCTGGCGGCCGGGGTGCCCCTCCAAAGAATGCCCAAGGTGATGTCGTCTCCGCTGCCGTATTCCGATGCCTCAGAGAGCCAGCATTCCAGTTTTGCGGTGATCGGCCCGATGCCCTCGCTGCGAATCATCTGGAGCAGATCGGACCCGACCTCCAGAAATCCGCGGTCTTCACGAAAAGAATTGGCATACCCGTCGGTGGCCAGCAGGATCAATTCCGGCAGCGGCGCAGGCGAGCGCGTCACATGGAGGCGCACCGCGCCGGCGGCATTGCGCGTGGCGAGCGAGGTGGTTTCGTCGCCCAGTTCCTGATTGCGGGACCATGGCCGCGATACCTGGGATTCTTCCGAGACGGTCAAAATATCCCCGTCTCCCAATTGCAGATAGACGCCCAAAGAGTCCGATACGGCGGCTGCCAGCAGCGTGGATCCATATGCGAGCACCGGGTCCGATTCCACCGATCGCCGCGCCGCCGCGCCCATTCGCCGCTCCAGTTCGCGGAGTTCTTCCATCGACAGCGGGTGATTGCAGAGATGGCTTTGCACGGTCTGGCGCCAGCGGCCCACCACTTCGCGAGGTATCTCGTCCGGGTCGGCGATGTCCAATGCGTTCAGAACGGAGATGGCGATATCCACGGCAAACTGCGAACCGCGGTCGCTGCGAAAGCATTTCGCGCTGCCATGGCCATCGGCAACGGCCAGCAGGAGGCCGTCCGCGGAGTCGCCTTGCTGCGCCCAGCCGAGAGCATCCTGGTTGGGCAGCCCGGAGCGTATATGTGAGGCGCCGCGAACACTCCGCCCCGCGACTTGCCATCCCCGAATCTTTTCTCCGAAATGCGTGGCCATGAAACGCTCGCCGCGAGACTACCAGACGTCTCCCACATCGGGCACGCCGACTGCGGGCGGGGCGGGCACGGGCACATTGCCGCCACTGGCGGCCGCATCCCTGCTCTGGCTTGCGGGAGAGGACGCAGCCCTGAGGACCGCGGTGGAAGCCCACCGGATGTAGTTCACCAAAGTCTCCGCGTTGTTCGCCTGCAGCGGTTGAATCTCGGCGTTAGCGATGAATTTGCGGAGCGTATCCTGATCGGCGTCGTTGCCGATGGCGATCCCGATGCGCACCGCGCGTTTGGCCCATGGCACATCCATCAGATATCTGAGGCCCGCTTCGAAATCGTCGGTGGGCTGGCCGTCGGAGATCAGCACGAGCACAGGCGGCAGTGCACGATCGGTCATGGGCGGGATGTGGAGTTGCTCCCCCAGCATGGTGAGGGCACGGCCCATGTCGGTCATGCCTTCGGCTTTCAAATCGGTCCAGCGGAAATCGGCCACCGGAGTGGGGTCGGCGAGATGCCACTGTGCGCCATCGGAGAATTTCAAGACACGCACCAAAACCTGGGCGTTGGGATTCTCATCCGCGGCTTTTTGCATGTGCGGAATGGCTTCCTTGATGGCGTTGTTCAAGGACTGGATTTTCCCGTCGGACTGCATGGAACCGGAGCAATCGCAGATCCAGAAAAAATGCAGCGGACGGCTAGCCAGTTCCCCGCCAGGTCTTTTGCTCATCGCGGCGCTCCACCTTATGGTTGCTACGCTTCATCGTACAACCACTCTTGCGACGAACGCTATTTATGTCGATCTGAGGCGCGCCGGCTGGAATCGTGCGCTGCCAATTTCGAGCTATGTTCTAAAGTTGCAGCTTCGGTATACACTTGGTTGGTGGCCCGCAGCCCACGACAGAAAAAATTATTCATTCAGGTGATATTGCTAGCAGTTACTCTGACTCTGTTCAGCGGCTGCCGCAAAAGAGTAGTGTGTCTGCGCAGCAGCATCTCACCGAGCGCGAATCAAAACCAGCCAGTCGCGGTGGACGTGCTACTGGTGCGCGATAAGGACTTGATCAAGAAGCTGATGACTATGGCGGCCGCCGATTGGTTCGATAAACGCGCGCAGTTGATCAGGGATTATCCCAATCCCAAGGATCTGGTGGTCTACCATCGCGAATGGGTGCCGGGCCAGGATATCCCCTGTGCGTCAATAACGCTCGATCCGATGCCCCGAGCGACGATCCTATTTGCCAATTATTTCGGAAAGGGGGACCATCGGGCCCGCCTGATCAATGGAAAGAGCGCAACCATTCGTCTCACGGATGACGATGTGACCGTGTCGCCCATGGCGGAATGCACTAAGATCAGTTGTCCGACCGATACCCGATGAGGCTCAAGTCAAAATGAATGCCCGAGACATACCCGAGGCCATCCAGTGGCACGAGGGAATGCTGCTCACACCAGAACATTTTCAGCAGATGAACCTGCGCGCCGAGATGCTGGTAGGTTACAGCCTCGGTTGCACTCCCTATCTTTGGGGTGTCCGCCAGTTTCAATGGGACGCGAATCTGCTGGCTTCAGGCCTGTTCGCAGTTACGGCTCTGGAAGCCTTGATGCCGGACGGTCTGGTCGCCATTCTGGATGAGCCAGGTGGGCTCAAGCTCGATCTGAAGCCTTTTGTAGAGCAGATGAAGCAGGCGCCTGTGCCGGTGTGCCTGATCGTTCCGGGCCGGAAGTCGGCTCCGTCGCAGGGTGACTTGGAGCGATACGGGTCGGTTCCCGGTGTCCCTTTGGGCGGTCAAGACGATTCGGTTACGGGCATTTCGATTCCACGGCTGCGTCCAAGACTCGGGTTACTGGCGGGAACCATTCCACCGAAATATGTCGGCTTTCCGCTCCTGCAGGTGAGCTACGAGAACGAAGTATTTACGGCTTCCCCGGACTGCCCGCTGCTGTCGGTGCCCGTCACTTCCCGGCTCGGCAATCTCTGTTCGGAGACGGCCCAACGCGTTCGGGAGAAGGCGCTGTACCTGTCGGAACGGTCGCGCAATCCGCAGGTGGACAGCGGGTTGGATTTCGAATTGGAGAACAAGCGACTGGTTCACAATCTGGTGGCCGCCCTGCCGGCGTTTGAAGCGCAACTGTACACGGGAGTGTCGCATCCTTACTCGCTCTACCTTGCGCTTTGTTCGCTGGCGGGAAGTATCGCCGGAGTGGGATTGAGCCAGGTGCCTCCGATATTTGCCCCGTACGACCATACTAATCCGTTCCAGTCGTTCGAAGAAGTGCGGCGGTATATCTTCCAGGTAATCGCGGAGGGTATTTCGGAAACCTGGGCCACCTTCCGGTTCCAGCGGGACGGCGACGTTTTCATCTTGCCGGAAAGCTCCGGCTGGAGCGACCTGGTACCGTGGGGTAAAACTCCGAGGCAGCCGCCACTTGTGCTGGCTCTGCGCGGACCAGCCGGGTCGAGCGAAAAAGATATGCTCGATTGGGGTAACAGTTGTGTCATCGGTAGCGAGAATGTAGTCCGGTCGCTGGTTTCTCGTCGAATTCTTGGGCCGCAGCGCCTCCACGTACAGGCTTTGGAAGACCTGATTCCGGGAAAGGGCACGCTGTTATTTGAATTGGCGGCCGACCCTGAATTTATCCGCAAGGACGAAGATCTCCAGGTTTTTGATCGCAGAGGCGATGCCGTCCTTCCCGCCGACGTTCTTTTATTCGTTCGTAAAGAGTAGTAATTCGGCTTTAACAGAATTCATATCGGAGAATTCGTGATTTCTCCGGATTTTTGCGGTATTCTTTACACCTGGGCTTGCGATGAGTGCCTCAGAAATCCGGGACCTTTCCTTCGTCAACGATTTTCAGGAGTTCTACACCGAGGTAATTCGACTGCGCACCGTCGCCGAGAGCGTGGATTTCGAAGCGACGTCGGAAGAGGAAGAGGTGATCGAAAGCCGCGCCCGTGCCATTCGTACAAGGCTGATCGGGCTCATGGAACGACGCTCTCTGTTTGCCGGTCGGAATGCCGGCGAACTCGGATTCGGGCTTTATCGCGAAGTCCAGTACGTCATGGCCGCTCTCGCCGATGAGACGTTCCTGCGTCTCGATTGGAAAGGCCGTGATTACTGGACATCCCATCTGCTAGAGACCCAACTTTTTAATTCGCACAACTCAGGCGAACTGTTTTACACGCGGCTTGACCGTTTGTTGGAACAGCCGGAACGGTCGTATACCGACATCTATGCGGTATACCTGATGGCGATCGCGCTCGGTTTCCGCGGCAAATATTGGGGCGTGGACGATGGCGGCCGTTTGGAAGCCTATCGCCGCCGCCTTTACGTTCGGATCTACCGGCGGCAGCCCGAGTTGTTCTGCGAAGGCGCCCGGCTGTTTCCCGACAGTTACCGGCATACTCTCGATGAGGGCATCGCCCGGAAGCTGCCTTCGCCCTTCCGTTGGTTTGGAGTACTAGCTCTGGCGGTCGTTGTCTGGGTGGGCATCGCCTATGTGGCGTGGCATCGAGTAACCGACCCGCTGGAGGCGAATATCTGCACGATCCTGAATCCCGCGGGTTCAGGACAAGTCGATTGCACACCGCCGGGCGAGGTGAAGCAATGAACCCGCAGGCGGATCTCCCGTCGGTCGACATTCCGTTGCTGGTGGTCACGCTGGCGATTGTGATTATCGCCATCATCATTTTTTTCACGCTTCGAAAAGCGCGTAAGACCGGGGAGCGTCCTCAACCGCAAGGAACCGAGCCTTCATCGACTGCTCTCTCGAGGGTCCTGGTAGCGGGTGGAATGCAGCTCTCGTTCTCGCGCGGACTACGGTTCCTCAAAGAGCATGTGGCCGGCCGCAATTTCTTGTACGATGTGCCGTGGTTGATGATGCTCGGACCGGCGGATTCGGGCACGAGCACCGTGCTTGCCAATGCGGCGTCCAGCTCGTCGCTGGCTCAGTGGGGCGGTCGGACCTTCGGCCTGGCGGGCGGGCTGGAGTGGTGGTTCTATCAACGCGGGCCTGGTGCTCAATCCGCCGAGCGATACAGTGTTGCGCAGTGATGGAACCTCGGATCGCGCAAACTGGCACGCATTGCTTCAACTGCTGGCCAGGAAGCGCGCTCGACGGCCCCTGGATGCGGTGGTGCTGGCTCTCAGCGCGGGGGACTTACTGGAAAACCCGAATTCGGCGAATCCCGGCGAACTGACCAGCCGCGCGGACGTGCTTCGGCAAAAGCTATCACAGTTGCGGCGCGGCGCGTCGATGCGCATGCCGGTCTACGTCCTGGTGACCAAGTGCGACCTGATTCCGGGGTTCACCAGTTTTGCGAGCGAACTGCCCGCGGTGCTGCAAGCCGATATGTTTGGCTGGTCCAACCCATATCCGCTGGACGAGGCGTTTTCGCCGGATTGGGTGGACCAGTGCTGCGCGGAGATGCGCCGCCGGATCATGGAGCAGCAGATCGAACTCTTCGTGGAGCGCGAACGCCTGCGGGAGCCGGACGGCGTCTTTCTGTTTCCCGCACAGTTCCAGATGTTGCAGGCTCCGTTGCGCCGCTATCTGGCGCAGATTTTCCAGACCACGGCATACGAGGAGTCGTATTACTTTCGTGGGATTTACTTCTGCGGGGACGCCACAAATGTAGCCGAGGTGACCCAGCCAGAGCCGGCGATGGCCATGGTCGCGGCAGCGGGCGCGGCGGCGGGAGTCGAGGATAGATTCTCATCCGAAGAGACGAGTTTGATTCCTGCCTCATCCGGCGTCTCGCATTTGCCCGTATGCGTGCGCGACGAGGTCCCACGGCCGGTCTTCCTGAACCACCTGTTCGAACGCAAGATCTTTCCGGAATGCAGGCTGGCCAAGCCTTTATCGGTGATCGACATGTCCAGGAACCGCGTGGTCCTGACCGCTAAGGTCCTGACCGCAATCTTCGTTGTGGTGGCTGTAATTGGAACACTCGCCGCTTACGTAAGATTCTCGAACCTAACTCAAAACCACCTGGCTCCATTGTTCGACGGGATCGTCAAAGACATGCACAACGACCTGTTCACCAAGACTCAAGCCGGGCAGGAGAGCGCGGGAGAAACCAAGGCGCGCAACGAGTGGGAGTCCAGGAATACCCGGGGAGTATTGCAGAGCATGAGTCTTCTGGCGGATAACCGGCTGCGGTCGGTGTTCATACCGGCCACCTGGACTGGTGTGGGTGGCCACCCGCTGCAATGGACGGGCAATGTGGACCATGATCTGCAAGCCGCGCTCTCAAAGGCATTCGGCAGTATTGTTCTGCAAGGGTTGCAAGTGGAGCTCACCCTGCGACTCAAGAAGCTCATCCTCGATACCTCTCCCAACCCCTTCAACGCCGCAGACAATGCAGAGCCCACAGCGAATGCGGATACCACTTTTGTGCATCTGGCTGAGCCCATCTATCAATCGCCGGCGAGCGTTCCGCAATACCACGCGTGGGAGCAATACATTGCCGGTCTGAGAGAGCTGGAAACGAACATCGCGCGGTACAACCGGATTGCGACTCCAGGCGAGGGCGGTGTTAACGACCTCAAAGATCTCCTCAAGTATCTGAAATTGGACGCAGAGCTGCCTCAGGATTTCGATTTCAATAACCCCTATTTCCTCGCGATGCTCACGCAAGCCACCAACCGGCGGTTTGATTTTACGAAGAACCGACGCGATGCAGTGGACCACGCTCACAGTTTAGTGAGCGGCTTTTTCGATGCCTTGTTCGGACCGCGGAACCACCTGCTGCTGGCCTGCGACAAGATGGTGGTCGACATCAACCACGTCGTTGAAACCATCAACGATTTTCCCAGGAGCGCAGTTGCGGTAAGGTATGAGGCCCTCAAGGACACTGCCGACAGCATAGGGCACGTGAGTGGCGACCTGGCGAACCCGGCGTTTGCCTGGATCTCGGACGGCGATTTCAACGCGCAGCGTTTCCCCGCTTTCACGCAACCGATCTCCGATATTCAATACCTGCAGGGCTTCCAACTCAAGAACGACATGGATCAGTTCGGTAGGGAGGGCTATCTCAATTTTCTAGACGCCCTTGCCGGAAAGACGACCAAGCTCACGGGACAAGTGGTGGATCTGGATTCGCCGCCGGCGCAGGTGACCAGTTCGGTTGCCACACTCCACGCGAATCTGCAGGTCCTTCTGGAACAGAGTTTCGTGGCCCGCGACCCTGGTCCGCGGAAGACCCTCGAACAGGCGCCCATATGGGACCGCAACACGCTGCTCGATGCTGACAAGCTCTTCGATGCCTACGACAAATACGAGCGCGGTTCCCTTCGCACGGCGCCTCCCATGGTCCGTGTGGCCTTGCGGCAGGTGGCGCTCGAACGCCTGCAGGACAACGCACTCGACCTGGTGGGACAGGCGCAGAGTGCCGTGCTTCCCACCTCGCCCGAGGGCGCCGAACTGCAGAACTTTGTCCAGTCGATGGATGTGCTGCAGCACGTCAGCGCCGGTTTCGGTAAGTTCCCGAACCAGCAGCAGACGCAGAATTTCAACACGCTGCTGGTGGGGCAGGCCGCCCATTTGCTTCTGACGCTGGATGGGCAACTGAAAGAGAAGAACCTTTACGCCGTAAAAAACCAGAACTTCGATTGGTGGGAGGGCGAAAAGCCTCTATCCCTCGCCGCCTACGACGAGCGCACCCCTGACGATCTGAAGGACTATACGGATCACGAACTAGCACAAGTGACCAGCATGTCCCAGCAGGCTGATCCGCTGGTGAAGTTCCTGGACCAGCGAAGAACCGGCAAGGACTCGGTCCAAACGCAGGGCGAATGGCGCCTCATCGCACAGGAACTGAAAAAGCATACCGAAAAGACACCTGGCAACTCGGTGACCCTGCTGGAGGACTTTGTCCGCACCGGGATGGACAAGATCGCGCCGGACACTTCCTGTGTGGACACGACGCGCGATCCACCAGGGCGGTCGGACTACTTCATTGAGATGCGCAGTCAATTGCGGAGCGGGGTTGTGCAGCGGTGCAGAATTCTGTCGCAGCGGGCATATACGACGCAGATTGCGGGAACATTCGATCGGCGGCTGGCCGGCCGGTTCCCCTTCGCGCAGGCACAACCACAGAATCCCGTGACAGAGGCCGATCCGAAAGCTCTGGTGGAATTCTTCGCGAAATTCGACCAGTTCGGTAAGATCGCCATCGACAGCCTGAACCAGAGTCCGCAATACGGCAAGTCTCGCGATGCCGCCCTCTCATTTCTTGGCGACATGACCGAGATTCGGAAGGTGTTCTCGGCGTATCTGGCGGGCGTGGAAAAGGACCCTTCGCCGTCGTTCGATTTCATCGTCAACTTCCGGGCTAATCAAGGGCGTGAAGTCAGGGGCAACCAGATCAGTGACTGGAGTCTCGATGTCGGGCAACAAAGCTTCCGCTATCGTGCTAAGGAGAATACCGGACGTTGGCGGTTGGGTGACCCGGTTCGAGTAAGTTTCCGTTTCGCCGATGACTCGCCCTTGATTCCAGTGGTGGACCCTGCACAGCACGGAATGAGTGTGCAGCAAAAGAGAACCGTGAGTTTCGATTACACGGGTTCGTGGTCGCTGCTGCGGTTGCTCCTGGCGCATAAAACCAATCTCGCGGATTTCGACAAAGGGGCGGATCCTTCACCCCACACACTGACATTCCTGATTCCGACCGCGCCCGACCGGACGCTTCCGCCGCAGACCAAAGATGACACGGGAGCCGGCCAAGTGCAGGTCTATTTACAAATTACCTTGATACCGCCAGGAGCCAAAGACAGGGTAAGTGTGCCACTACCTTTCCCTGTCCTGGCGCCCGCGCTAACCGAAAAGCAGTGAGGTCAATTGTGGAAGCCAACGCCTCATCCCGAGAACTCGAAGCGATACTCGTGCCTATTTCGGCGGAGCACCCGTCAGGGGAATCCCTTCGCTACGAGGGCGCATACGATCGCATTGCCGCGGCGCGCCGCGAAGACGATGCCACCCTGACTCAAGGGGTCTGGAAGAGTTCGCTGAAAAGAGCCGACTGGAATGAGGTGGAGAGCCTCTGCGTGGAAGAGTTGGAAACTCGCACCAAGGACCTGCAGATTGCAGCTTGGCTGTTGGAGGCTTGGCTACATCTGCACCACGTCGTGGGAGTGACCCACGGATTGGAATTGCTGCGTGAACTGGTGGCGCGTTTCTGGGACACTCTCTATCCCCAGATCGAGGATGGCGATCTGGAATATCGCATCGCACCGATTAACTGGATTAACGAGAAGCTTTCCATACAAGTCAAACTGCTCGCGATCACCCATCCGGATGGCGGCGATGTGCCGGCATATTGCTGGGCCGATTGGGAAAACGCCTGCCGCACGGAAGTTTCCGATCCCCGCTTACGGCCTGCCGCCGCCGGCGCCCCTCATTTCAAGTTGACGCTGGCGGAGTTTCAGAAGAGCGTGATGTTTACGTCAACTGATTTCTTTGCCGGTCTGGCCGCCGAAATTGAGGGCACGATGGAAGCTTGCGGGCGGCTGGAGGCGGACCTGGACCGGCTGTGCGGCAAGCAAACACCGAGTTTGCGCCAGTTTTTCGCCGTGCTGGACTCGATTCATTCGTTCCTCATCAGCACCCTGAACCAACGCCAGCCGGAAGAGGAATCTCCCCTGGATTTTTCCGGTGGAAACTCTGGCCCAGGCGACGAGGAGCCGGAGGCGATGCGGCCCGTGTTCGGAAGCGGCCCCATCACCAGCCGCGACGAAGCTTACCGCCGATTGGCGGAAGCAGCGGAATACCTTTCACGAGTAGAACCCCACAGCCCGGCGCCTTACCTGGTGAAGCGGGCCATTCAGTGGGGAAGCTTGAGCTTACCGGAGTTGTTACCACAACTGGTGAGAAACCAAAGCGAGCTATCCGAGTTGTTTCGTCTTTTGCAAATTGGAGAGCCAAAAAGTGGGGATAAGTAGAGTATTTGGGATGTAAGTGTAGTAACATTCTAAGACCGCGAAGAAAAGGAGCTGGGAAATGCCGGAAAGCACCCAACACAAGCTTGATCGGATCCGCCCCCCGAGGGTCCAGATCACTTATGACGTCGAAATTGGGGGAGCGATTCAAAAGAAAGAACTGCCCTTAGTGGTTGGCATACTTGCCGACCTCTCTGGTAAGCCGGACACACCGCTGCCGAAACTGAAAGACCGGAAGTTTGTCGAGATAGACCGCGACAACTTCAACGACATTCTGAAGGCGACTAATCCGCGGTTGGCTCTGCGCGTGGATAACACGCTGGCCAACGATGGAAGCAAACTCAATGTCGAATTGCGCTTTCAGAACATGGAAGACTTCGGCCCTATTAACATTGTGAAACAGGTGAAACCCTTACAAGCTCTTCTGGACGCGCGAGGGCGGCTAAACGATCTGCTGGCAAAACTGGATGGAAACGACGAACTCGAAGCCATGCTCCAGAAAATCGTCAACGACACAGAAGGATTGAAGCAGATTAAGGCCTCAGCGGACGCCGAAGCTGCCAAGTCAGTCCCGGGAGGAACCAATGCCTGATCCAGAGAAACCCGACGCCCCAAAACCCGACGCGCCAAAACCTGACGCCGCGAAGCCAACCACCCCGAAGGCCGCAACCCCCACTAATGGCGGTTCGACTGCAACTCTTAGCCTTCTCGACCAGGTGGTGCTGGAAGGCCGGATGGCCAAGGACCCCAACCAACAGCCTTACGCCCGAAACCTGGTAGGAGAGTTCGTCGGCCAGGTGCTGGACCAAAGTATGAAGGTCTCGGCCGACACGGTTGCGTCCATCAAAGAACGGATCGCGCAGATCGACAAGTTGATCAGCGATCAGCTCAACCAGATTCTGCACGACCCCGAGTATCAGGCGCTGGAGGCATCCTGGCGCGGCCTGAACTATCTGGTAATGAACTCGGAAACCGGCACCATGCTGAAGCTCCGGCTGCTCAACCTCACAAAGAAAGAGCTGCTGACCGACATGGAAAAGGCCACCGAGTTCGATCAGAGCGTGATGTTCAAACGCATCTACGAAGAGGAGTACGGCACCTTTGGCGGCAATCCTTATAGTTGCCTGGTGGCCGACTATGAATTCGGCCGCCATCCGCAGGACATCGCCATTCTGGAAAAGATCTCGAATGTGGCGGCGGCGGCGCATGCTCCCTTCATCTCGATGGCGAGCTCCAAACTGTTCGACTGGGGCAGTTTCACCGAGTTGAGCACGCCTCGGGACTTGGCCAAGGGATTCGAGTCGCTGGAACTCATCAAATGGACTTCATTCCGCAACTCGGAAGACTCTCGCTACGTCGCCCTCACCCTGCCCCACGTTTTGATGCGCCTGCCGTACGGCCCTAAGACCGTTCCGGTGGAAGGCTTCGATTTCGTGGAGGATGTGGACGGCAAAGATCACTCCAAGTATCTCTGGGGCAATCCCGCCTTTGTGCTGGGCCAGCGCATCACCAATGCCTTTGCACTGTACCGCTGGTGCGCCGCGATTCGCGGTGTGGAAGGCGGCGGCATCGTTGAAGGACTGCCGGCGCATACGTTCAAGACCGATGAGGGCGACATCGCCCTGAAGTGTCCGACGGAAATTGCCATTACGGACCGTCGTGAAAAGGAATTGAACGATCTGGGATTCATCTCGTTGTGTCACTGCAAGGGCAGCGATTTCGCGGCCTTCTTTGGCGGACAGACCACTAATAGGCCGAAGCTGTACGACACCAATGAGGCAAATGCCAATTCGCGTATTTCCAGCATGCTGCCTTACATGCTGGCAGCTTCCCGATTTGCCCACTATATCAAGGTGATCATGCGGGACAAGATCGGCAGCTTTATGACGCGGGACAACGTCTCCACTTACTTGAATCGGTGGATCTCCAGCTATGTGCTGCTGGACGATACCGCATCCCAAGGGGTCAAAGCGGCATTCCCGCTGCGCGAGGCAAGAGTAGACGTGGCTGACATTCCAGGGAAGCCCGGTTGTTACAAAGCCGTAGCTTATTTGCGGCCGCATTTTCAACTGGATGAATTGACGGTGTCGATCCGGCTTGTGGCGGAGTTGCCGCCGCCGGCCGCATAGGGAAGGATGTAAGAGTTTGGAGGATAAACAACTATGGATGTATTGATTCTGGATTGTGGCACTGACATCCCCGGCGAAAGCTTGCTTACGGACTACGCTGGAAAAGTTGAGCTACTCTCATACAGTCATGGGGTAGCTCAACAAATCACCGGCGACCAAAGTAACACCAAACGCACCTCGGGGAAACCAAATCATCAGGACTTCACGGTGACGAAGTATGTGGATCTGGCAAGTTGCAAGCTGGTCGACTTTTGCAACCAGGCGAAGCCGCTCGCTAGTGTCACCGTGACCGTTGGGCAGAACGACAACGGCGCCGTCATCAAGTACTTCACTTACGTAATGACCAACGCGCTCATCTCCTCCGTCTCGGTAGGTGGTGGCGGCGGCGGTAAACCGCAGGAAACGGTCACCTTTAACTACACCAAGATGACGTGGACCTATAACAAGCAGAAGGAGGAGGCGGGGGCCAGCGGAAACAACTCCGCGATTTGGGATCTTTCTACCAACAAGAACTCATAACCCGTGCCCGAACCAAGGCAGCCAAAACCAATCCGGGGCGCTCGGACACCTCTGTTCGAGCGCCTCCTGACCACCTCGCGCAGCGATCCGGCAGCGCCATCGCCGGCTCGTGTGCACAACCGGACGGAACTGAAGGAATCGGTCCGCCGGGAGATCGCGCGGCTTTTGAACACGCGGTGCGCCGCGCGGCAAGACCGCAATGGCAGCGTGATCGACTACGGAATTCCCGATTTCTCCTGGATGAGCGCGGCCAGCGGCGACGACCGTCAATTGCTGGCCGACACCATCGCACGGAAGGTGCGAGCCTTCGAACCGCGCCTGCAGGACGTGCGCGTCACTATAGAGTCTGATGTTACTGATCGGCGGGCGGTCATCGGCTTCATTGAGGCGACACTTGTGGTCGAATCCATTCGCGAGCCCGTATCCTTCCCGCTTGCCATGCGGGATAAAAACGGCCCGGTGGTAATCTCTCCCGAGCCTTATCCTGGCTATGGCTATTAAGGATCAGGAAGAGCTCCTCCGCTATTACAACGGCGAGCTGAACTATCTGCGCCGGATGGGCAAGGCGTTCTCGTCCCGCTATCCGCAGATTGCAGAACAACTGGAACTCTCGGGCGAGCAATGCGCCGATCCTCACGTGGAGCGGCTGATTGAGTCATTCGCCTTTCTCACGGCGCGAATTCAGCGGCAGATGGATGCGGAGTTTCCGCAGATCACTACGGCGCTGCTGGGCATCCTCTATCCACACCTGGTCAATCCAATCCCGCCGATGGCCATCGCCAAATTCGATGTCGATCCCGATCAGGGAAAGCTGACCACCGGATTCCAGGTCCCGAAGCATACTCCCCTGGTGGCAAGGACTAGTGAAGGACTCACCTGCCGGTTTCGCACCTGCTATCCCGTTACACTTTGGCCGTTCGAAGTGGAACACGCCGCCATTGAGTCGCCCGACCAATTCGATTTTGGCGTTCGAGCAACGGAAGTCGCAGCGGTGCTGCGCATCCGCCTGGCGCCGCGCGGCGTTACTTTGCCGGAGATGAGCCTGCGCAAATTGCGCTTCCACTTGCGCGGATCGTCGGCTCTGGCAAATGCCCTCTACGAACTGCTCTTCTGTCACTTGAGCGGCGTGGCTGTCCTGCCCGAGCCCGGCGCGAGCCCTGTCTTTCTTCCCGAAGGGTCTATCCTTCCGGTGGGATTCGGACCCGACGAAGAGGTCATCCCATACCCGGTGCATGCTCATCCCGCTTATCGGATGGTGCAGGAGTATTTCCTCTTCCCGAAGAAGTACCATTTCTTCGATCTCGATAACCTCCACTTGGGCGGCTCTCGGGAGAAGCTCGACATTTTGATCCTGCTGACCCAGACCCCGCGCGAGAGGTTGGTCATCACCAGCGACACGTTCGGACTCGGCTGCACGCCTATCGTCAATCTGTTCCCCAAAACAACCGAACCTATCCGGTTGGATGAGACGCAACTCGAGTATCGTCTGGTGCCTGATAGCCGGCGGGAGCGTACCCATGAGATCCACTCCATCCAATCCGTTTCGTCCTCGTCGAACGCGATGGAAGAGACGGCAAAACTGGACGCGTTCTTTTCCTTCCAGCATCGGCAGGACGGTAAGGAGCATCGCGCCTTTTGGCAAGCCCGCCGTCTCGAGACGGGCCGCGAGGATCTGCCGGGGACCGACGTCTACCTCTCGTTTCTGGATCTGGACTTCAAGCCCGACATGCCGCCGATGCAGATGGTGTTCGCCCACACGCTGTGCACCAATCGTGACCTGGCCAATCAGTTGCCGGCGGGAGCGGAGTTGCAGATTGAGAGCGCCGCTCCGCTCAACTGGATCTCCTGTTTGGAAAAGCCGACCAGCCCGGCCTATCCGCCGCTGGAGGGTTCGTCCCTTTGGGCTTTGATCTCCAACCTCTCCCTGAATTTTCTGTCGCTCTCCAACAGCACGGCTAGCCTGGAGGCGTTGCGGGAAATCCTCCGCCTCTACAGCTTTTCCGATGCGCCGGCCACGCACAAGCAGGTGCAGGGCATTCGCAAGATGTCGTCTCGGAAGGTGGTGCGGCGAGTAGCGCACAGCGATTGGCGCGGCTTCTGCCAGGGAACCGAAATCACCATCGAATTGGATGAGGATCTTTACGCGGGCAGCGGGGCCTTCCTGCTTGGCGCGGTGCTCCAGCACTTCTTCGCGCTCTACACCTCCATCAATTCCTTCACGCAGTTGGTCATGATTCGGACGTCGCAGCGGGAAGGCGAATGGAAGCGCTGGCTCCCACAAGTGGGATATCAACCGGTAATATAACGATATGGCGAATTTGGCGCCACCAACGGTCTACCATCCGCAAGCCGCGGTTCCACGGCGCGTGGGATGGCCACCCGTGTACCGTCCAGCGATCGTTGTGCCGCGAAAGCCGGCTGTACAACTCAAGGCGCAACTGAAGTTCTACCCCAACATGAATGCTTCAGCGGCCGTTCCCGTGGACCGCGACGAGATCTTCCACCTGAACAGCTTCTACGATCAGTACCGGCTCGCGCGCGAGAAGTCGCATGGCCAGTTAGTGGCCAATTCCAAATACATCTTCGTGCGCATGACCACCGGCGAGATGCTACTGCACCACACCTATCGCCATCCTACGCTCGCGGGAGGAAAACCCGTGCTCTACGCCGGGGAAGTGCACTTTGAGAATGGCAAGCTGGATTGGTGGAGCAACGGATCGGGTAACTACCGGCCTGACCCGGAGCATGCCGAGCAAGCCTCGTTGCCGATGGACCGGTTTTACACTTATCAGGACGTGATGAAGGGTATCCACAAGAGTAGAATGCCATTGCGGGCAAGCGGAGAACCAAGGTAAAATCACCCCCTAAAATTCCATGAAAATCTCTTCCGCCTTCTGGAGTATAATCACCCTATCGTTCCATCGTGATTGGGGGAGCGAGGAGTAACACCGTGCCTAACCAGACCAACATCGCTCTGCAAGGATTCTTCAGATCGGGCGGATCTGTCGGCGCCGTCGGCAAAGTCCTGCAGCGGAAATCGGCCATCCAGCTTCGCCCCGGCATGGACGCTTTCCCTGTTGAACTGCGGCACAAATCTGGCGGATGGCCTCTGCCGCGGGATGTTCAGACCAAGATGGAGTCCGCACTCGGGGCTAGTTTCTCGGACGTGCGGATCCACGTAGGGCCGGAAGCATCTTCCATCGGCGCCATCGCCTTCACGTGGGGCACGGATATTCATTTCGCGCCGGGACAATATAATCCGCATACTCCCCATGGACAATTCCTGCTCGGCCATGAATTGACGCATGTGGTGCAGCAGCGTGCGGGCAGGGTTGCCAATCCATTCGGATCGGGAGTGGCTGTAGTGCAGGACCATACACTCGAGGCAGAAGCCGATCGACTGGGGAAGATGGCCGCGATGAGCGTGGCGGGTGCTCCAAGCGGCGGCGTCCACGCGCCTGCCAGGACTCAAGCCGGAGCGGGTGTGATTCACCAGAAGCCTGCGGCGCAGCCGCAATACGCCATGCGCGCGGCACGAAAAAATGGTTCCGGTTGGGAGATCGATGCCGCAGCGATGGGAAGGCCGGGGCAGGCCGGGCACGTCCGCCTGACTCCCTCCGACAATGGTGTATACATCTCCGATCTGAAAGTGGATCCCGAACATCGGCGGCACGGACTGGCGAAACAACTGGTCCAGGCCGCCATGCGAACCGCTCGCAGCCAGGGATATTCGGTGGCGCAACTGGAAGCACGTCCCGATCCGGGGACCGAGGTAACTCCTACTTCATTGGTGTCGATGTACCAGAAGATGGGATTTCGAACCACCGGACGCTCACGCCGCGGGAACCCTCTGATGGAACGCCGTACGTGAATGCGCCGGGCCCGAAGCGACTGGCGCCACGTTTGATCTCGAAGGCGAGATTCCCTGCGCCGGCTTCAAAAAGAACAGGTCCCCCGCCCGTCTATCGCCCGCAGCAATCGCAAGCGATACTTCCCAAGTTCTACCAGGGCCCCAAGCTCCCAGTTGCTGCGCCGCCGCCAGTCTATCGGCCAGGAGGCATTTCCGCTGCTCGCCCTGCTCTTGCGATTCCCGTTGCGCGCGTTCTGCAGCCGCGCATCGTGCAACGAGCCAGCCTGCTGGAGCAGCATCGCGCCTCCAGGGATGCCTACAACGCATTGGTGACGGTCGCTTACCGCGGCGTCACCGCGGTGGAAGCGGCGCGGATTGTGACCGCCCACCCTCCAGACGATACGCACTTCGTGGAAACTGCCGTCGCATACGTTGGCCGCGTCCGGCAGCATCTGGTTGCGGAGGGTTTTGGCGATCGGGAACGCGAGTGGACGGCGATCACCGATGCCTTACGGGACTATCGCGCGGCCCTGGCGGAAGCAGCGCGCCAGGCTGCGCTGCAGCGGCAGCGCTCGCAGGAAATCCTGGATGGATATGCCACTGCTGCCAGAACCCACGCTCAGCAGGTCATTCGAACTGTCGTCCATCACATCTTCACGGCGGAAGTAAGGGCCGCCGCGCCCTCGGGCCTGCACGCGTACACCGATGGCGTCCTCCCGGATAATGTAAATGTCTTGCTCACCGTCGGCAATGTGAACCAGGTCCATATTCTGGTCTGGACCGCGGCCGGCGCCGGCGCAAAATGTAAGTGGAGCTCCATGTTTCCCCAGTACATGCCCCAGGGAATGGTCTGCTGGTACATTCTCAACCAGCGCGATGGCCCACACTATACCACCGGCGACCGCTCCGCCGTGCCGCCTCACGCTTGGATGGCAATTGCGATAGGCCAATCGGGCGCGACCAGCTATCCCGATTACCCCGGCGGCGAAGCGGCGGCCCGCACGGCAATCTCGGTTGCCGCCGGCGCCAATTACCGGACCGCGATCGTCTCTGGCGCCACGCGTCGCTATCTAACGTCCGGTGGCACCGAATACACATTCAGTAATTGAAACGATCGGGTATCATAATTAAACGCAAGACCGGGGAAACCGAACCGCACAAAGTTCTCCTATGTCCGCTTTTGGCTGGCGCACGCAACGATCGGTAGAAGAATGGCTCTTCGCCGAGCCTTATCGTTTCGACTTCTTCCAGGCGGTCCGCCTCCTGGAACTTCTGCGCCGCGAAGCGTCCGATGCTGGCCAGGAGTTCGATCCGGAAGAGGAAGCGGTTCGCTTTCATTCCCGCGTCGGCCTCGATTTTCCCGCCAGCGAAGTGCAGCAAATCACGCCGCCCGCCGCGCCTGGCTCGCCGGCAGAGATGACCGTCAACTTCATGGGGTTGGCCGGCGCATTCGGGCCTATGGCAATTCCCGATACCGAGATGCTCCTGGAACGGGTTCGGAGCAAGGATTTCGCCATGCGCGATTTCCTGGACATCTTCAACCATCGCCTCGTCAGCTTGATGTACCAGGTCCGCAAACTGCATCGCGTCGCATTGACCGCGGAGCACCCCGAGGAGACTCGAGTCGCACGCTACCTTTATTCGTGCTTCGGCGCAGGCTTCCCGCAGCTTCTCGCGCAGATGGAGACGCCGCCGCGGAGTCTGCTCTTCTGTGCCGGAATTCTGTCGCAGCAGCCCCGATCGGCAGTGGGTCTTCGACAGTTGCTCGCACAGCACTTTCGGGTGAGTGTATCGGTGCGCCAACTGGTGGGACGCTGGCGTACACTCGAGCCGGATGAATGGAGCGCCATCGGCGTTCGGCACGGCCGGAATCAGAGGCTGGGGGATGGAGTGGTTCTGGGAACGCGCATTTGGGATCAGCAGGGATCGTTCCTGGTGGAACTCGGCCCACTGCGGATTGGGCAGTTTCTCGATTTCCTGCCCAAGAGCCAAACGTTTCCCTCACAGCGAACCGCCTTTCCGGCTCTGTGCGAGCTGACTCGTTTTTACGCCGGTCCCGAATTTGAATTCTTGTTTCGATTGACCCTGCGAGCGGACGACGTTCCGGTTGCCCGCCTGGGCAAGACACAACTCGGCTGGACTTCCTGGCTGAAAACCCGGCCATTTTCGGCCGACGACTCGCAAGTCTGCCTCACTCCGGCCTGAAGAATCCCATGGCATCTTTCGTTCAAGGGCCCAGCCCCATCCTCATTACCACTCCCCTCGGCGCGGATAAGTTTCTGCTCAGGAGTTTTCATGGTGAAGAGCGCATCTCCACGCCTTTTCACTTCTCGCTCGATCTCATCTCGCAAGACAATGCCGTGGATTTCACGCAGATGGTGGGCAAGAGCGTCACGCTCACCATTTCGCTGGCGGGTGGCAGCCAGCAGTACCTCAACGGCATTGTGGGCCGCTTCGTGCAATCCGGAGGAGATGCCCGGTTCACCAGCTATCAGGCAGAGGTGTATCCCTGGCTCTGGCTGCTGACCATGAACTCCGATTGCCGCATCTTCCAGAACATGACGGCTCCCGACATCATCAAGCAGATCTTCTCCAATGCTGGGTTCACCGATTTCACCGATTCCCTCACGGGCACCTACGCCTCTCGCGAATATTGCGTGCAGTACATGGAATCGTCATTCGCATTCGTGTCGCGGCTGATGGAAGAAGAGGGGATCTTCTATTTCTTCACCCACGATAGTTCCAGCCACAAACTGGTGCTGGCTGACGACACCAGCGCCTACCAGGCGTGTACCGGTCTCACCACGGCGACGATGCAGAAAGAAGCGTGGCAGTCCGAGGATATCGTCACCAGTTGCGCCCTGGAGCAACAGGTGGTGGTGGGGCAATTCAAAGCCGACGACTACAACTTCCTGACGCCGACCACCGACCTTCTGGCCACCGCGAGCGGCTCCGATACCAGCCGCTCCATCTACGAGTATCCCGGGCTCTACACCGCGGCGAGCGATGGCGAAACGCGCACCAGCCTGCGCCTTTCCGCCCTGGAAGTGCCCGGCAAAATGGTGCGCGGCTCCAGTTATTGCTGGGCATTCCGAACGGGCTGTAAGTTTACCCTGGCCGGGCACGGACGTTCCGACATGAACGCGGAATACCTCTTGACGTGGGTTTCCCATTCCGCCGATCAAAATGCGCTGTACACGAATTCCTTTGAGGCGATCCCCTCGTCGGTAGTGTTCCGCCCGCCGCGCGTGACGCCCCGAACGGTGATTCATGGATCGCAGACTGCGACCGTTGTCGGCAAGTCCGGCGAGGAGATCTGGACCGATCAGTATGGCCGCATCGTGGTTCAATTCCCTTGGGACCAGGTGGGCACGAACGACGAGAAGAGCTCCTGCTGGATCCGCGTGGCCCAGGGATGGGCCGGGAAGCAGTGGGGCTCCATCTTCATCCCGCGCATCGGGCAGGAGGTGATTGTCAGCTTTCTGGAAGGAAATCCCGACCGGCCGATCATTACTGGATGTGTATACAACGCCCAGCAGACCGTGCCTTACACATTGCCCGACGATCAGACCAAGAGCACCGTCAAGAGCAATAGCTCCAAGGGCGGGAGCGGGTTCAACGAACTGCGGTTTGAAGACAAGGCCGGCTCCGAGGAAGTCTTTATGCAAGCGCAGAAAGACATGAATGTCACCGTGCTGAACGACCAGACCATCACCGTGACCAACAATCGCACTGTCACGGTGAAGGAGAAGGACGAGACCTTGACCGTGAGCAAGGGTAATCGAACCGTCAGCGTCAGCACCGGCAACGAAACACACACTGTGCAAGGCACGCGCTCGGTGACGGTGACTGGCAATGTGACTCACACGGACAAGGCCGATTTCAGCCGTACCGTGACCGGCAACTATACACTGAAGGTCTCCGGGAATCTCTCCATCGACGTGACCGGCTCGGTCAGCATCAAGGCGGGGACGTCGTTCTCCAACCAGGCGGGCACCTCGCTCGAAAACAAAGCTGGCACTACGATGAACAACGAAGCGCAGGTCAGTCTCACTAATAAGGGTGGAGCGTCGCAGACGGTAGATGGAGGCGGGATGCTCACCATCAAGGGCGGATTAGTCAAGATTAACTGAGCTTCGCATGGACGCACCGCTACAAACCGACTACTATCCGAATGGGCAGGCCAAGGAAACCTACCGCTTGCAGGATGGCAAGCTGCAAGGCGAGGTGCTTCACTACAGCCCGGCTGGCCAACTGCTGCAGCGCGCCGATTTTCAGAACGGTTTGCTTCATGGCAAGGTAACCATGTACGACGAGGATGGCGTGGTGACGCAAGTGTCCACGTTCCAAAACGGTTTGCAGGAAGGTGAGACGCTGATATCTTCGGGAGGCGCCCTACGCGGCGCTCTGCACTACGTGGAGGGTAAACAAAACGGGGAATCCCTGATCTACGATGACGCCGGCCTACTCTCGCAGAAATCCAAGTATAAGGATGGGAAGTTGCACGGAGAGACATTGTATTACGATGCGGCAGGCAGAGTCTTACGAAAGGCAACTTACCACAAAGGCGTCCTAAACGGCCCTACAACTGAATACTATCTGTCGGGAAGAGCACACACAGTGTACTCTTACAAAGGTAATAAGCTGCATGGCGAGGTTCTGACTTATTCAGAAGATGGGAAACTGAAAGATCGTGTATGCTTCAAAGACGGGAAACCTGTCCCATGTCCGCCCTCACTGCGAATCCAAGGGAGTAAATGATATGCCCCTGCAAGTGTGCCTGGGAGCGATGCTGCAGTGCAGCTTTGGAGCTGCGCCCAGCAGTATGGTTGTGCTACCACCGAGTATGGTGCTGACGCAAACGCCGGACGCAAACATCATGGACAACAAGCCGCTCGCGGAGATCATGCCGTTCGGTGTGTGTTCGTCGATCGCCAATCCAGCGGTTGCGGCTGCGACCGCGGCTGCGCTGGGAGCCTTGACTCCCATGCCCTGCGTTCCGGTGATCCCGGCGCCCTGGGTTCCCGGAGCCCCGACGGTTCTGATCGCGAACATGCCGGCGCTGGACAACAACTCCAAATTGATGTGCGCCTGGGGTGGCGTGATTCAGGTAGCCAACCCCGGGCAGGCCACGGTTATGGTTCCATAGAAGGTACCGCATTATGGCTTACGATTTTTCACTGGACCGCAAGACCACCATTACTCTGAGTGCCAGCACTTTGCTGCTGGTCGTCCTGGTCTTTGCCGCGGGATTCCTGGCAGGCGTGAATTGGGGATCTGAGCGCACCCTCATTGCGCTTAACCGGGGGCAGGTTTCCCCGGTGAAGGCGTCGGCGGCCGTAGCCCAAAATGCCGTGCCCACTGATAATGCTGCGGCTGGCACTCCGCCCCCCGCGTCGGCTGCTGCTCCAGCCCCTCTGGTCGCGGCGACTCCCGCTGCCGCGCCGGCTCCTGCGGGTGCGGAACCGAAGGCCGCCCCACTGGCCGAGGCGACACCGCCCACCGCCACGCCTCCCGCGACTGCAACTGATGCGGCTCCGGCCGATTCGCCGGTGAAGGTTGCCGGGCCCGCTGGCGTGCAGTTGGCCATTCAAGTTGGGTCGTTCCTGGATAAGGGCAATGCCGAAAAGCTCGTCGAGCGATTGAAAGAGGAAGGCTACGCCCCTCAGATTGTTGTCGGCGGCCACGCCCCCAAACAATGGAACATTGTCCGCGTCGGCCCCTACCGCGACTGGGACGAGGCCTCCGAAATCGCAGCCGTGCTCTCTCGCGACCAGCCCAGTCCGGCCGTTATACGCCCCATGCGATAGACCGCGTCACTGCATCTCGTAGCGGAAACCGGTCGGGCCACCTGCATCCACCTTCACCACTGAGCATCCGGCGCCTCCCGCCATGCGGCCCAGCATCTCGCGCGAAATTTCGGGCAGCACCGTCTCCGTCAGAATGTGATCCACGTTGCGCGCCCCGCTATCCACTTCAGTGCAACGATTCGCGATCTCGTCAACCAACCGCGTGGTGTATTCGAGCGTCACTTGATGGCTTTCCAGCAGTCGCCGCGCGATCTTTTCCAGTTTTAGCTCCACGATGCGTCGTAGCGCCGTATCGCCGATCGGAAGATACGGCACCACGGTAAGACGGCTGAGCAGGGCAGGTTTGAAAACTGCCCGCAACTCAGGTCCGAGCGCCTCGCGCAACTGCGCCGATTCGGCGCTCGCGCTTAGTCTCCCAATGGTGTCGGCCCCGGTGTTGGACGTCATCAGAATTACGCTGTGACGGAAATCGATTTCCCGACCTTCCGCATCCTCCATCATGCCTTTGTCGAACACCTGATAAAACAATTCCATGACGTCCGGATGTGCCTTTTCCATCTCGTCGAGCAGCACCACGCAATAAGGCTTGCGACGGATCGCCTCGGTCAGGATCCCCCCTTCGCCATAGCCGACGTAACCGGGCGGCGATCCCTTCAAGCCAGAAACCGTATGCGCCTCCTGATACTCCGACATGTTGATTGTGATGACGTTGCGCTCGCCTCCATACAAGACTTCGGCCAGCGCCAGCGCGGTCTCGGTCTTGCCCACGCCGCTGGGGCCTACCAGTAGGAACACTCCAGTCGGACGGGCCGGATCGTCCAGCCCCGCGCGCGCGGTGCGAATGCGCTTGCAGATCGCTTCCAATGCCTGCGGCTGTCCAACGATTCGCTTGGAGAGAATTTCCTCCAGGTTGAGCACGGAATCGATTTCGTCCTTCAGCATGCGGCCCACCGGAATGCCGGTCCAGCCTGCCACCACCTCCGCAATCGTCTGCACGTCCACGCATGCGTGCACCAACGGCTTGTCGCCTTGCAGTGCTTCGAGCGCCGAGGCGGCCTCTGTCAGTTCGGCCCGAAGACGCTCCGCTTCCGCTGGCTCCGGCCGAACCTCCAGTTGCTTCCGCGCTTCCAGCACACGCGCCACCAGCCGGCGTTCTTCCTCGCATCGCGATTGTAATTCCGCCAGGCGGACCTTCGCTTCCTCGTTCTCCGTTCGCCGCCGCGAAAGGCGTTCCTGGTGGGAGGCGACGGCCACATCCTCACGTTCCAGCGCGCTGATCTCGGCCTCTGTTTGCGCAATCAGCCGCTGGCAGTCCTCGATCGCAGGCGGCCTTCCGTTGTGCGATAACGCAACTTGCGCGCACGCGGTATCCAGCACACTGACCGCCTTGTCCGGGAGTTGGCGGCCCGAGATATAGCGGCGAGAGAGCCGCACTGCGGCGCCTACGGCTTCATCCAAGACGCGGACACCGTGATGCTTTTCCAACCGCGCCGCCAGGCCGCGCATCATGTGTACTGCCTCTTCTTCGCCCGGCTCCTCCACTTTCACCACTTGAAAACGCCGGGCCAGCGCCGCGTCCTTCTCGAAATACTTCTTATATTCGGCCTGAGTGGTGGCGGCGATGGTGCGCAACTCGCCGCGAGCTAGTGCGGGCTTCAGCAGATTGGCGGCGTCCGCCTGCCCGGCGCTGCCGCCCGCGCCGATCATGGTATGCGCCTCGTCCACGAAAAGGATGATCGGAGTTGGAGACGCCTTCACTTCCCCAATGACGCTCTTGAGCCGATTCTCAAACTCGCCGCGGACGCCTGCGCCTGCCTGCAGCAGACCGAGGTCGAGCGTCCGCACGCTCACCTCTCGCAGCGACGGTGGCACATCACCGGCGGCCACGCGCAGGGAGAATCCCTCTACGATCGCCGTCTTGCCCACGCCGGCTTCCCCGGTCAGGATGGGATTATTCTGTCGCCGCCTGGTGAGGATATCGATCACTTGGCGGATCTCGAATTCCCTGCCGAGAACCGGGTCAAGCTCTCCGGAGCGAGCGGCCGCCGTCAGGTCGATCGTGTATTGATCCAGATTCGGTGTGGCGGAGCGCGAAGGATTCTCGGCCGGCGCGGCGGCGGGTTCCTTCGAAGGCTGGCGCGGATCCTCAATTGAGCCGGCCACAATCGAAGACCACGATTGGCGCAGCGTGGTCAGATTGATCTTGAGAAATTCGACCGAACTCTCCTGCACCAGACGCCCGAGATCCTCGGAGGACAGGGTCGCAACCAGCAGCGCGCCCGACCGGATCTCGCGATCTCCCAAATCGATCGACGCAAATCCCCAGGCATCCCCGAGCAGCCTCATAATGCGCGGCGAGAGCGTAGGACTACGGCTATTCCCGCTCTTCAGGCGATCCAATGCCTTCGTGAGATCCCGCGACATGTGGCCCAGGTCCACTTCGAAGTATGCCAATATCCGCAGCACGTCGCAGTTGGGAATATCCAACAGCGAGAGCAGCAAATGCTCGGGGTCTACCTCGTAATTGCTCCGCGCCACGCACGCGGCAATGGACGCTTCCACAGCTTTGCGGGAAGTCGCGTTGAGCTTGGAAACCAGGGCTTTGAGGTCGAAACTCACGACTTATCGTAACGCGAACGCCAACCCAAGCCGAAACTCCCAATAACTCGCGTTCGGACCCCGATTCGGCCGAACATTGTCGATGAACTCGACCTTCACCGCTGTGTTCGGGCGAAACCAATAGTTCATGCCGCCGCCGAAATTCACCAGGTTGGCCTGGCCGCGATCCAGGTCAGCCTCATGGTGCGCGCCCCGGAATGCGGAGCTGTACCCCACCGTCACAAACGGGTCGGTCTGGTCCAGGCCGTGCACGAAATGGTAATAGAGGTTCGTGGAGACCAGCGCGAGTAATCCGTGCCAGCCTTGCGACACCTGTCGGATTACTCCACCCTCCAGTCCCAATCCAAACCCTGATCCCACGATGGCCTCGGCACCCACGCCACCATACAAAACTTTGCCGGTCTGCCCCGCCGTGCTGATTCCGCCAGCGCCCGCAAACACATAGCCGTTCGACTGCTGGGCCGATAGAATCCCGCAGGCCAGAACTGCGGCGGCAAGTCGAATTACGAATCTGGTTTTTCTCATATTGTCAGGTTGTGTTTGTCCGAAGGCACGAAGGTTTTGGCAAAGTAGTCGTATCGCGCGCACCAGTGCGTTTCCCGGTCCACGCCGAAGACATCGCTATATTGCGCCCTACCACACGCCAAAATTATCTTGCGGCCGGTAGTGATGCTCGCCAGGTCTGCGGGAGAAACCCTGAGAAAGTGCGACAGGCTGAAACTCACTCCAGGCCCCAGCACCACGCTGGAGACTCGGGGTTTCAGCGTGAGATCCTCTGGGACGCCGTCCGCAACCAGAAAATCCGTGAAGACTCGCAGATCTCGCGCCGGCGTGGCGCCCAAATTGGAGACGGAAATTTCCAGACTCGAATTCTCGGCTGGTTGGGTCTTGAGGGTCAATCGGTAATCCACTGCATGCACCCAAGCCCTTCGGCCGGATTCCGCCACTGCCTGCAGCGCGTTGGCGGTCTGTGCGGCGGCCAGCGCGCTCTGTCCCGAACTCTGTGCGCCCAACTCCGCCGCGCGGATCGCGGACAGAACAGCCAGCGCGCTGTTCGATGCGCTGGTTTCGGCGGAAACCGCTCTGTCGCGAGCTTCCTCAACCAGACTGCGAGTCTGTGCTGCCTCCGATTGCGCGGCGGCCTGAGCAGCCGCTGCACGGTTGACCATGGTGGTTTCGAAGATCTCTGCTTTGGCGCCGGCTTCCTCCACCAGCTTGCGAACCTGTGATAAATCCGCGCGTAGTCCTTCCTCGGCAGCCGCGACGTTTCCGGCCAGAGCAGTCTCGGCAGCAAGCCATCTCCGGCGAACTTCCTCCACCAGGCTGCGAATCTGCAACGCTTCCGTCTGGGCCTGGGCTTGGGTAGCCGCCAGACTCTCGGCTAGACCGGATTCTCCTCCAATCGATCTTTCCCGAATCTCCCCCAATAACTTGCGAATTTCCAACACCCCCGCCTGCGTATCCGCCAATCGCCTTTCCCATTGCTTTTCGATTGAGTTGATCCGAAGTTCGATCCACCACCACAGAAATGCGGCCGCCACCAGAAGCAGAAGCGCAGTGCCCAGCGTGGTCGCTAACAGCGCGTGAGCTACCTCCGGAGCGAGGGGCATGTTTACTTACAATAGTTGGCTTGTGAGCGGCAGTCAATTCCACGTGAGGCGCCGGCTCGGAACCTTTCGTTGAAACTGTCGTCTGAAGCTCTATGCGATTCCTACTGGGTCTGCTTTGCCTTTCGGCTCCGGCGCTTTGCCAGAATACCGGACGTCCGGCCGCCACGGCCCCTCGCACCCACAACTTCGAGCCCACACAGTTCGAGCACGCGTTTTCCGGCAAGATCGCCCCTGTGCTGCACATCAACGCCGGCGACACTGTGAAGACCTGGTCGGTGGACGCCGGCGGCACAGATCCCAAGGGCGTCAACCGTACCCAAGGCGGCAATCCGCTCACCGGCCCGTTCTACATTGAGGGCGCGGCGCCTGGCAACACCCTCATTGTGCATTTCAATCGCATCCGGCTGAATCGGGATACTGCCATCAGCAGTCCACTCATTTTGGACAAAGCACTCGATCCCGCTTACGTCAGCCAGCGGAAGCGCGTTGCCGGGTATAACTCCGATTGGAAGCTCGACCGCGTCGCCGGCTTCGCTTCGCTGCAGAAACCTACCGATGCCATGAAAAACTATCGCGTCCCCCTCGCGCCTACGCTCGGCTGCGTTGGGGTTGCGCCGCCGGGGGGAATGGAGTATCGCTCCGGCTTCCTGGGCGAATATGGCGGAAATATGGATTACAACCAGCTTCGCGAAGGCGTGACCGTTTACCTACCGGTCTTCGTTCCGGGCGCGCTGCTGTTCGTTGGCGATGGCCACGCAGTTCAGGGGGCTGGGGAACTGACGGGAAACGCCCTGGAAACTTCTATGGACATCGAACTTACCGTCAGTCTGCAAAAAGGCACTACGCCGCCGGCGCCGCGGTTTGAGAATACGGAATACCTGATGGCGAGCGGAATCGCGGGCAGTATGGACGACGCTTTTCGCGCCGCAACTACCAACCTCGTCCGCTGGCTGGAACAAAGACACCGCATCAACGCGGCCGAGGTCTCATCGGTACTAGGCACGGCGATGGTTTACGACATCGGGGAAGTGGTGGATCCGTCCGTTCACGTGGTGGCCAAGGTCCCGAAAGCAGTCCTGGCGGGGCTAAGACCAGCAAACTGAGCGAACCTAGGCTCTCCGACGGCAAGGGTGTGGCCTATCGTTTTCAATTAACCCACTAGTGGTTCTGGTACAAACTGAAGAAATGCCTGGGACTGCTAGGTCTTACAAATGGACTGCGCTGACGCCACAATACTCATATGCACTCGGTACTTGCTGCCCTGGACTCGTCTTCGCCGTCGCTTCTCATGATTCTCGGAGTCATTTTGCTTTTTGGTTCTCGCCTGGCCCGAAAATTGACCGCCACACCTGCCTCCACAGTCGAGAGGGCCGGCGGACACCCTGTTATCGACACATTAAATCGGAATGTTGTGTCGATTGATCGGGGAATTCGGGCGCCGCAGACGCCTCGCCTGGCCGAGCGACGCGTAAGCTAAGCGCTTCGACGCATCTGCACTTCGAGCCGGCGTGGCTGTTCCCAGGATTCTCCCCCAAGCTTGGCTAACCGCTCCAGCCCGGTCAACGCCTGGCGCAATTCCACAGCGATAAACGTTGCGCCACCTTCGCGCCAGCATCCCAGCGTTTCGCCCAGTAGGAATGCGTCGTCACAGTCGATTCGGATGCACGTTTCCGGTTCCAGGGATTCCCCGACCTGCGCGATCAGCTTGCGTCCTACCAACTTGACAGTCCTGCCGGAGACCAGGTGTTCCCCCGTGTTTCCCAGTACACGCAGGGTCAATTCCTCCCCGATTTCCAGCGGGTGTTCCAGCGAGTTGACCGGGATTGTAGTTGCGACGGAAGTAGTAAGTGCAGCCATGTAGGCATTGTGCTGTGTTGAATGATACGACGCAATGTTAACGATGGATAATACAGGCCTAGAAAGGTAAACACTTACCCCACTTGCCCCGCCAACGTCTCATCTCTTCAAATCGTACGGGTTCCCGCAGCGATCCGCTGTCGGATGAACCCGCGACCGGCTACGCCGGAAGAAGGAGACAGGCGCTATCGGATTGAACCGTCATGCATTAGAGTAGTTTCATATCTAAAGTTAATACGCGCGCGCTCCAGTATGGGGAATTGACTGGATAAGTGGCGGCCTTTAGACTTCGAACTAGCCCGAGCCTTTCGCCGTATCGTGTTCTCCAGGCGCGTGGTGACTAATCATGGCTTTCGCGGTCAACCAAGTTGTCGATAATTACGAGTTTCTTGGCATCATCGACAAACCCAAAACGGGTATCACCTATAAAGTCCGCAACGTGGAGACAGGTGAACTCGAAGCTCTGAGGGCTCTCCCGGGAACGACGTCGAGCGACCCCGAATCCGTGGAGCGCCTCTTGCGTGAGATTCGCGTTCACGCCCGCCTGAGTCATCCGAACATCCTCATGTTCCACGATGCATTCGAAATGGATGGTCATCTGGTGATGACCACCGAGTTTGCCGAGGGCCCCAATCTTGGGGAACTCTGCCGCGAAGGCCCCCTGCCTTTGGCCGATGCCATCGAGACGATTGGGAAGGTGCTGGACGGCTTGGAGGAGGCGCACGCCTTGGGCATCGTTCACCGGGGAATTACCGCCGAACATGTCACGGTCAGTCCGGATGGCACTGTGAAATTGGGCGGGTTCGGCTTGGCGAAGCCTGCTTCCGATACCAAGCTCACTCAACTGGGAACAGCTATGGGGGACGCGAGGTACATTTCTCCCGAACAAGTGCTGGCGCAAAAAGAGCTTGACGGCAGATCGGATCTTTACTCAGTTGGTGTCCTGCTGTACCAGACGCTGACCGGCAAGTTGCCAATCACCGGCCGCAATGACTTCGAAGTGCTGTCGGCGCAAATCACCCAGGAACCCCAGCCTCCGAGTTTGGTGAACCGGGCGATTTCGCCGGAATTGGACCAGATCGTCCTCATTGCACTTAAGAAACAACCCGATAAACGTTTTTGTAATGCGAAGGAGTTCCGCACGGCCCTGGCCGCCGTGGAAGCCGCAATGCCTTCAATGCCGCTGGAAAATAAGCGGCCTCATTCGATTTTCTCAACCTCGTTTGCGCAGCATGAAACGCAACGAACTTTCAAGAAGCCTTTGATCTTCGGCTTCGTCGTGGTGTTGATCGGTCTGGTCATCGTTTCCTGGATGGCGGTGCACTGAGACGGGATTCCACTGCTTACGGGCTGGACAGGAGTGACTTGCGTTGGCGATCAAAAGGGGCGACACCGTTGGCGATTATAAGGTAATCGATCTGGCCGGCTCTGGCGGAATGGGAGCCGTGTACAAGATCGAGCACGTAATTACCAAGAGAATTGAGGCGATGAAAGTGCTGCCTCTCGGGATCGGCATCGGGCCGGAGGAAGTGCAGCGCTTTGAGCGGGAGATCCAGGTGCAGGCCCGCCTCCACCATCCCAATATCGCAGCCGTCTATAACGCAGTGCGCGATGCCGGGTCGATCGCGCTGATCATGGAATACGTGGAAGGCCAGTCCTTGCAGCGGATGCTGGAAGGGGGGCGGCTGCCTCTCCATACCGCTCTGGACTATGCCCGTCAAGTCCTGTGCGCGCTCGCTTATTCCCATGGCGAGGGTGTGGTTCACCGGGACGTAACGCCGGGCAACATTATCATCACTCCCGAAGGAGTTGCCAAGCTCACCGACTTTGGGTTGGCACGGGCGATCACCGATCTCCACCTGACTGCTACGGGAGTTGCCGTGGGTTCGGCATGGTACATGTCGCCGGAACAGGTCAAAGCAGTGGACGAACTCGACCCGCGGACGGATATCTATGCCACCGGGGCAGTGCTCCACGAGATGCTCACGGGCAGGAAACTATTTGATGCGGACGGATCCTTCGCGGTGATGTCGGCCCAGGTTGAAGTGATCCCGCAGCCGCCCAGTACGTACAATTCTGAGGTTCCCAAGGCCCTCGACGAAGTGGTGGCCAGGGCCCTGGCTAAGGACCCTGCGGCGCGTTTCCAGAGTGCCGATGAATTCCGCCTCGAATTGGAGGCTGCCGTTGCCGAGTCGCCGGATTCTGCGAACCTGCCGAATACGACGCGCACGCCAAAGAGGACACCGCGAGCGCGAAGACTGGCAATGTTGGTTCTGGCCCCTGCCACAATGGTGGCCGTTACTTGTTCCGTACTGTTGTGGCCCACGTCCAGTCGCATAGTGGCACACCCGCGAGTAGCGCAGCCAGCCATGGCATCGAAGGCTGAGCTCACACCGGCGCCGGCGCCGCCGCCACCGGCGGTCGAGCCCGCGCCGCCTGTGGAAGCCTCTGCTGTCGAAGTCCCGGACGTTCCTGTGGTTGCCGCTAAGCCCGCGCCCCGCCCGGCATCGTCCCGTCTCCACTCTGTGCGACGCGCGCCTGAGGTCGATCTAAAACCCGTCATTCGAAGCTATGGTACACTGCCGGAACCGTCGTCGGCGACACCGCGGTTGAACACGGCTGCCAAAGTGGAGGCAACACCTCCTGCGATCCCCCCGGCCAAACCGGATGTACTGGCAGCGTCTGAAGCTGCGCCGGCGCCCACGGTGTCCGACGCCTCCGCTGAACCGGAAACCACGACGCCAACGCCTGAAGAAGCCACACCTCCAAAAAACAGCAATCGTCTCCGGCGAGTGCTGGGCAAATTGAACCCTTTCGGCAAAGGCGCGAAAAAGAACTCTATCGATCCAGTTAAGGCTGTCGCGAAATAGTTCCGGACTGACGCTTCTTCGAAATTCCTGGCGACTTCGCATCCATCTTTTTCCGATAGACTCAACAGACGAAGGATCACGATGCAGCGAAGAACATTTCTTAAATCGATTCTTCCCGCGGCCGCGGCCGCCCAGCGCCTCACGGCACAATCCGATCTGCCCTGGGGTGGACCAGTCCTGGACACGCATCTCCACCTCCGATCCGATGCTGACGCGTGCTTCACTCACATGCAAGGCTGCGGCGTCACCCGCGCGGTCCTCCTGACGCCGGCTGCCGGTCAAGAGCGAGCAAAAGCGGAAATCGAGCGGCGCCCCGGCTCTTTGGTCCGCTCAGTCGCAACCGACCCGGCTCAGCCCGATGCCGGCCGGGTCCTGCGCGACGCGCTGAAAGCCGGCGCTGTCAGTATCGGTGAGCTCAAGTTCCACCTTGCTCTGGACTCACCTGAGATGCGCCGCGTCTACGACATCGCTGCCGAGATGCAAGTGCCCGTGATGATGCACATTCAAACCTTCCCGCATTTCGAGGGCGAGCTCCCATACAACACCGGCTACACGCAGTTTGACAGAATGCTTCGCGCCTATCCGAAGACAAATTTCGTGGGGCACGGCGACCTGTTCTGGGCTCACATCAGTGCCGACGTCCCGAGCGACCGGGGGTATCCGCCCGGACCGATCAAAGCCGGAGGTTTGACCGATCGTTGGCTCTCCGATTTCCCCAACCTCTACGCGGACATGTCGGCGAATTCCGGCAACAACGCGTTATCCAGGGATCCCGACTTCTCGAAGGGGTTCATCGCTCGTCACAAGACAAAGCTGATCTTCGGCAGCGATTGCAGTTGCGCCGACGGGCACGGCGGCGGCATTTCTCAGAACAACAACCCCGAGGCAAGCCGGCTGGCGGGCAAGTGCGTGGCTCGTGAGACACTGAGCATGCTCCAACGCTCGACGTCGCCCGAAATTTTCCGCGCAGTGACGTGGGACAACGGAATGCAGCTTTTCAAGATTCCAACCTGACCGCGTTTAAGCGGATGCCAATCGCGCCAGTTGTCCCGCATCGGGCGCCTTCTCCAGATTCCAGCAGAAATCGATCAGCCGGTTCACGCGATCGGCCGGCAAAATGGGAGCAGCCAATCCCTTGAACTTGGCTTCGAGTTGTGAATTCGACATAGGGTTCCTGGCGCTGCCGACTGCGTGTTCAATGAATTTGTCCAGATGCCTGCCGTCCTTCTGTACGACGACGAGCCGCATCTGGTCTTCGGCAATGCTGCGGTCCACTGTGGCCGTGACGCGGTCGCGGAGTTGGATGACCGCGGGATCACGCACAGCCTGGTCGCTGAATTCGGACTCTCCCACGCGACCGTAAACCATCGCCGCGGCGGCTGCGTGATACACGCTGAACTTCCCCTCGAGTCCTGTCTGCGGCGTTTTCTTGCCGGTCAATTCGATCACCAGAGGATTGACTCGCAGCTCGATGCGCTCGATACGATCGGCGGTCAGGCGATTCTCCGCGCGAATTTGCAGAGCGCCATCAATCGCAGGATGGATCACCACGCCGCATGGGAACGGCTTGTAGCTGTTGAACGCGATCTGATACCGGTCGCCCAGTTTGTCTGTGATCTCGTGGTAATTCCGCGACGTGCTCAATACGTTGGCCCAACCGCGGGCCGCTTCGATCGGCGCTCCGGAGCTGGTAAAGTTCTGCTGCGCCAGCAACGCTGCCGTGAGTCCGTTCTGCGCGGCCCTGCCTGGATGAAAGCTCTTCGTCATAGTGCCGAACATTTCGCGTAGACCGACAGGTTGCGTGGCCGCGAGTCCGAGGGCCCACGTCATCTGCTGTTCGGAAAGCCCGAAAAGTTTTCCGGCGGCAGCCGCGGCGCCGAACGGCCCGACGGTGCCGGTGATGTGCCATCCCACGTCGTAATGCCGCGGATACACGGCGTTGGCGATGCGGCATTCCACTTCCACGCCAACGATCAGCGCATGTAGGAAATCGGCGCCGGAGGTGGGTCGGTATTCGGAGAGCGCCAGCAGCGCGGGCGCAACCGGTCCGGCCGGATGAACGATGGTGCGTAAGTCTGTATCGTCGAAATCGAAAATGTGCGAGCTGATCCCGTTCATCAGGGACGCGTGCAGCACGTCCAGTCGGTCCTTGCGGCCGAGTATGGAGGCTTGGGCCGGTCCGCTGAATGGCTTCAGCGCCCGAAGCGCGATCTCGACCGTTTCGTGTGCGCTGCCGCCTATCGTACAGCCGGTCCAATTCAGGACCGTGCGCAAAGCTTCGTGGCGAATCGGCGCGGGCACGTCCTCTTTTCTCGATGAAACCACCCAAGCCGCCAGGCGCCGTGTCACATCGTGTGCAGGCTCGCTCGCCGCTTGTGGCGGTTCAGCCGACGAGAGAGATGCCGTTGCGCCACCCACGGCCGAGGCCTTTAGAAACCGCCGCCTGTCGATCTCGTCCATCCGCATCACACGATTATTACCTGAATTGCCCGGCGCCTTTGAGCACGATCGACAATCGGCTGTGGCTGAACCAACCCGGACAACCAGGGCGTGCGGTTCGTGATCGGCGAGGTGTGGGCCAAATCTACTTGAGCGGTCCGCCGCCCCAGGCTGCGCGGCTTCTCCGAGATATCCGCCCATATCGGTAGCTATTCGCAGGCCCGAGCGCGATATCTGGCGAGCTATTTTTTCCGATCGGCAAACGAGTCCTTTTCGTTGGGCCAAACAGGACTTGCCAATTCGGTTCGCCAGATAGGACAGCCCTCGCACGCCTGACCATCCGACCTGACAAAGGCCGGCGCCACCCCGCCGAGGACCCAGACCTTCGTATCCGGGGGTTGTTTGCCGACGAGCGGGGCTATGGCTCCCTTCACGCCCCCGATTTCCACTTTGACCACATACCGCGTAGCCTTGCGGTGGGTTCCGGCTACGAGAAAGGCATCCTCGGCCTCGGAACTGATGGCCAATTTCACCACTCGGGGCTTCGGTGTGGCTACCACCATCGATGCGGTCAGAGCAGACCCTGGCGCTAGGTTTTTAAGAAGGACCGGAACCATACCGTTTGCGAGGTCCGGCGGAAAAGTCAGATGGACGGTCTCGAACTTTTCCTTACCGTCACCGTCGTTGTAGCGGGCCGTTGCCACGCCAGTGGAATTATTGACCATGAGGTCCAACTGGCGATGGAAGGACGGGCCCTTTTGAATTAGATGATCGGAGATCAGACGGAAATGGCCGCTTTGCGAAAACTCCGTGGATTCGTCCTGAATTGAGCCGTCCTTAAAATGGAAAATGATTCGACTTGTCACGCGGCTGCCACGGGTCGTTTGTTCCAAATCACCGTTCGCAATTAGAACCCCAGCTTCAGAGCTCAAGCTCAGGAAGCCATGAACCTCACCTTCCGGCTGACGCACCGCCAACTGCTGTGCCGTTAAGTACGAAGCTTGCAGAAATACCCAGGTGAGAATGATCGGCGGAATTCCAAGACGGTACTTAAAGGAATGCGGAAATTTCAGATGCATTAACGTCCTCGAATAGCACCTCGCAATTTGGAGACCTACTTCCGCGAGAAGTTCAAGCCGCAATCACAAGAGCGCCCGGTGTTGGCATGAGCATTGCTCTTGACTGGAACGGAGGACGTCAAATATGAAATACATTGTTGCGTGGGCTATCGGAGTGCCTGGGGGACTTATCTTCCTTTGGTTTCTGTTGAATCATGCGCACTAATTGGGTCAATAGCCAAATTGCCACCTGCCATCATGTACCCTCGTCGCGTGGGCGCATTCTTTGCGTGGCAGGATTCCATTGCGCAGTTTCTGCGCTCGCATTAGCTTAGGTAGCCGGCCAACGAGAACACGTACCGCTGACCCCGTGCGGCGCATCGGCTTCGAGCATCACCGGCAGATCATCTGAGATAAGGCCGAACAATCTTGATGCGGACGCTCTATTGGTGTGAGCACTGGACGCCTGTCCTACCATGCCGTATCCAATCGGGCCACCAACCCACCCAAGTCGCGCGTGAAGGAAGATCGAGTGTGAGGATGGGCGTATACTAAGCCGAAAGCTCGGAGGCCGAAATGGAAGCCCCGGTGAAGAAACAGCGATTGCGGAACCGTCGCAGCGCATTGCTAGGGTTGGCTCTGGTTTTGTCTTATTCGTGCGGCGGCTCGCGAAAAATGGCGTCGGAACCGGCGCCAAAGCAATCGGTTGCGTTGCCGAATCACGCGCACAAGGCCGCGCCCGCCCGCGCGCTAGCGCCAGCGGAGGCGCCGGCAGTGCCCTCTTCCGCCCGTGCTTCCAAGCTCATTCAAGACGAGCTGGACAGATTGCCGGTGGGACAGATTGCCTTCAATCCTCCGGCGGCGATGAGAGAAGGGGCAGCCGAGCGGATCGAGGTGCGTGTGGCCGAAGCAAAGGCTGCGAGTGCATTACCGGAGATGTCCGGCAATGTTCAGACCGAGCCGATTCGAGTAAGTCCCGTGATGAGTG
The DNA here is from genome assembly GCA_963815475.1 of uncultured Solibacteraceae bacterium. Lineage (GTDB taxonomy): Bacteria > Acidobacteriota > Terriglobia > Bryobacterales > Bryobacteraceae > Sulfopaludibacter. The sequence goes on from CAWFHD010000003.1 coordinate 2,046,583, forward strand.
TGCAACTGCAAGGCGCTTCATTTCATATCACTCCCCTCGACCCGCAGGACCAGATTGTGACCTCGGACGGATTCACCCAATGGGACTTCGATGTGACGCCAGTCGCCAGCGGGGACCAAACGCTCTCTCTAACCGCATCAGTAGAGATCGCGGTGCCGGGCTTCGGCCCGCAGCGACGCGCGTTCCCAGTCCTTAGCCGGACGGTACACGTCCAGGTAAACCCAGTGGGCTTCCTCACGGACAACTGGCAGTGGTTCGCTGGCACAATCCTGATACCCCTTGCAGTGTTTGCTTACCAAAAAATGGTGAAACGGCAAGTCCCAGCTAAGCCGCTAGTCTAGTGCGTACCCGATCGTAGGCTCCGGCTTTCCCACCTTCAGCCCTCCTTACGCGGTATCACCGTCCCGCGTTATCGCACGAAAGGTCGCGAACCCACTGAGGGGAACTGAGGCTACTCCGTGCTATCTAGTGCATGGGTGGAGAATTAAGGAGTTGAATTGGCTTTTCAGGTAGGACTCGGATCAGCGTGCAGTATTGACATCACCGGATGAGGTGGCATTTCCTCTGGCCCTGCGCTGCTCCCAGTCAGCCTTTAGGTTCTCCTTTGGTCGCGGCAGTGCTATCGCTTGGTTCCGCGGAAACTCTCCGGCGGCCCCAGGTAGCTGATGGCTTTCGCCGAGGCCGGTGTGTCGATAAGGATGCGCTCGAGGACTACGCCGGGGTCGACCATCCAGACTTTGAAAGTGTGATAGCCCGGAGCGGCGATCTGCAGCTTGCTAGTGATGTAGCGGGCATTGTCGCGAACGGATTGCTCCCAATCACGATTGCCGTTGGCGGCGTTGTAACCTCGCGGCACGACGGTGAGGACCTGAGGCGCCTCGCTATCGATCGAGACCGCGATGCGGACGGGGCGGTCGGGCGCAAAGTTCAACGCAGGGCCGAGCGTGAGGCGGGCAGTTGCCTCGCCGGGCGTGAAGACGTAGATGCGGTAGTCGAGGTGCGGACCGGCGTTGAGTCCCTGGACGTCGACTGGAGCGTCGGTAAGCATGCCGTATTGTTCCACTGGGCGGAAGGCGGCTTGGCCGGCATCGGTTTTCGATGTGAAGTGGCCAGCGTCGATGGCGACGTAGCCCGCTCCTTCGACGAAGCCGGTGAGGGTAGCTCGTGTCAGGTCGGAGGGCTTGCGGGCGGCGACCTTGATAGTCTCGTCAGCGCCGGCTCCGGTTATCTTGATCGAGCCCTGATTGACGCCAATGGGAACCTTGTCCCAATCGATGGTGACCCAGACTCGCGTTTCGTCCTCCACGCGCCCTTTCGACTGGCTCAGCGTGATCCAGGGAGCGCCGGGGATGGCGGTGAACTCGAAAGGTTCGCGGCCTTTATTGAAGACATCGATGTAGCTGCGCTGCTGATTGAGCGAATCGAAGGCGGGTAGCGTGGACGAGCCGCCGTCGGTGGCAACGCCGAGGGAGGTTTCAGCGGGGGCCTGCACGCTGGCGAGCTTGATGGCGGCCAGGGTGTTGGCGGGCGGGTCGCGCCAGGAGGTGTAGCCGATGTGGGGCTGATCCATGAAGTGCTCCCACTTACCGCCGTTGAGCGCGTCCCATTGCTTGGTCAGGGCGGTGTCGGCGTCAAATAGAGTCTTGACCTTGGCTGCCCACGAATTGGCGCTGACCCGACCTTGGGAAGCGTAGAGAACATTCTTGCCTGCGGAGAGGTACATCGCGTTCAAATTCGCGGACGCCTTTGTGGGGAATAGGACCAGTTGGAAAAAGGCGTCGCGTTTGCCTGCGGGAATTCTTGCGTAGAGAGCTTCAGCCCGGGCGGCGAGGGCGGTGTAATCTTCCACGACGCGCTCTGCTTCGCGATAGTTGACGAGGCTGTAAGTGCCGGGCTCGAGCAATTCGGGCTTGCGGCGGGCGTTGTAGTCGGTGTAAGCGTTCACAATCGCTGCCGTTTCCGCCGCGTAGGGCGCGCCGAACTCGCGCTCGGCCCACTGGCGGGTGTACTCGTTGACCGTGTCGCCCCGCCATCGCTCCGTGTTCCAACCAAGGCTGAGAAAGAACTCGGTGGGAAGTTCGTAACCTTTGAAGTGACCGACGTTAACGATCCAGATGCGGTCGTCGCCGTATTGCTTGGCGAGCGACATCTGCTGCCAGATCTTGTTTAGGGGACTCGTGTTCAACCACTGATAGCTGCGTGGCCCGCCGTGATAGTCGAAGTGATAATAGATGCCGGCGCCACCGGAGCGCTTGCGCTCCTCGGGCGTGGGCAGCCTGCGCACATTGCCCCAGTTGTCGTCGGCCCAGAGGAGTGTGACGTCGTCGGGCACGCGCAGACCGCCTTCGTAATACTGCTGTACTTCCTTATATAGAGCCCACAGTTGCGGGACCTTCGTCACATCGGGCTTGACCTCTTCCGCCAGCATCTTGCGCTGGGCGGTGACGATCTTTTCGGTTAAGGCGACGCCTTCGGCGGCGGTGCGCACCATCGGGGAATCGTTTTCACCGCGAAGACCCATGGTGTAGATGTTTTCGAAGTCCTTGCGCTGGCGGATGCCCTGGCGCCAGAAGTCATCGAGAATGGCGGATTGGGTGGCGTAGTTCCAGTTGCCGTTGGCGGCACGAAGATGCCAGTCCCATTCTTTCTGGGCGCGCATCATGGGTTCCTGATGGCTGGTGCCCATGACGATGCCATATTCGTCGGCGAGGCGGGGGTTGGCGGAATCGTCTTCGGCGAAGGCGTTGTTCCACATGGCAGGCCACAGGTAGTTGCCCTTCATGCGTAGGATGACTTCGAAAACTTTGGAGTAGAATGCGCTGTTGAAGTTCGCAGCAGTGCCGCCAGGTACGGTGTGTTCGCCGAATTTGGCGCGTACCCAGAAATCGAGGTCGGGCTTTTCATCATTGAAGAATATGCCACGGTATTTCACGCTGGGCTCACCCTGCTGATATTTGCCGGCGAGAACATAGAGGGCGGACTTGTGATCGGGCGTGACGTCGGCCCACCAATACCAGGGGGAGACGCCGATTTGCTCTGACAGGTCGTAAATTCCGAAAATCGTGCCGCGCTTGTCGCTGCCGGCTATGACTACGGCGCTATCGACGCCGGGGAAGGGGTTGGCGACGGTTTGCAAAAAGAAGGATTCCCATTTACCGCGGATGCCGCTGACGTCGATCTTGCCGGCGCGGACTAATTGCTCGATGAGCGGACTCTTGCCGACGGTCCCGATGAGAACCATCTTGGGGGCGGTGGTGTCCCAGGCGGGAGTGACGCCGGTTACGCGATTCACGTCGGCTTGTAAATCGTATGCTGCTCGCTGCACGCCTGGCCAATCGGCGGCGTCGACCCGGACAGTTGCGGCCGAGCCGTTTGCCACCAAGGCGAAGGCGCCAAGGTGTGGAGACGTCTCCACATAACGTGGACCGCCGAGGGCCCAAAGATTCGCAGCGCACAAAAGGCACGTCAACAGGGGGCGCATAAGGATATAGTATGAGAATAGAACTAATACACCGTCAGTTCCCTTTAACTCCTAAGAACAACGCGCGGTTCCAAGCATAAAAGCAGAGGATTAAGAGCATGGCAAGGACTACGCACCCGGGCTAAGTCCGGCAACTCTCTACACGAACGGCTCCAGCGCGCGACAGGCGCGAGCGGGAGCGTTTCTCGACCCTGTCTCTACTTCATATGCTTCGACATATGCTTCGACGCGAACTCCAGGAAGAATGGCCAGTTGGGTCCGTCGGTGTGGCCGCTGGAGTGCCTCCGCTTGTTCCACCAATCGGATGCCTTCGTGACCTTTTTCCCGTTCTTCAGCGTCAGCGAATCTGGCAAATCGGGAAACGGATTCGCCTTGGCTTCGTCGTAATTGGCGTAGTTCGGATCGTTCTTGTCGCCGCTGCCGTTCTTGCCGCGACGCATTTCCGACATGTTCAGAAGATCCATCGTTCTCTTTCTTGTGATCTTCTTCCTTAGTGAGCTTGACCGGCGGCGCCAAATTTGCGGCTGCCACACAAATCAGAGTCCCCATAACCAAGCCAAACAGCCATCGAACGGATCGCTTTTTTGCCACAACTGTCTCCAGTCTTTGTTGAGCGCTTGAACTGTATTGTCTTACTTCGCCGATGTCAAGTCCGGACTTCGATTTCGAAGTGGGGTGTGTCCAGGGCTGCCTTCTTACATCCCTGGGCCCAGCACATCTACCACCTGCGGCTTTCCGATACCAAACAAAGTTCCAGGGCCCCAAGCGAGCAGCATACACCACTTCGAAAAGTTCACGAATCGAATTAATCGCCTGGCTGGCAAAAACAACTTTGCGCCATGGGTGACCTTTGATAAACACACGATTTCTTTTCAACGGTGTTTATCAGTGTTGAGCTGCGGCCCTATTGCTTTGTCTCGTCCCGTGATATCCATCAGCGTTCCGAAATCCTTCTGCAGAACCAAAGCCACCCTATCCCGCAACCGCGCCATTCCATCCTCGTAAGCGGGAATCACTCTGGGGGCGTAGCCGCCGGGTAGCACTTGCAAGCGCACTTCGGATTCGATCACCGGACCGAAGCGGTGCCACGAGCGCGTCAGGTCTCCGACCACTACGATGCGCTCCGGCGCGAGTCCCGCCACCACCATGCGCATTCCGCGGCCCGCATATTGAGCCATGGTCTCAATCGACTGGATGGCCCGTTGGTCTCCCTGGTCGGCGCGGCCCAGCAGTTCCAGGAATGTTATATCTTCGGGCTCTGCGCCGCTCTCGCGATAATAGCGGAGAGCAGCGCGGTTCGATCCGAAAACTTCCCAACATCCCTTGCCGCCACATCCGCACGCCGGCCCGTTCGGATCCAGGGGCACGTGTCCGAATTCTCCCGCCATGCCGGCCAGCCCGCGGACCAGTTGTCCGTTCGCCCACACGCCGGTGCCGATGCCCTCAGAAATGGTCACCACCACCAAATTCCGCACCTGTTCCATACGGTCGAACCAAACCGCGGCCAGCACGCAGGCGTTGGCCGCATTTTCCACAGTCACATCCAGTCCCGTTGCCTTGGCGATGGGATTGCGAATGTCCACGTCCTGCCATTTCAGGTTGGGCGCGAACACCAGACTGTCCGATTCGTGATCGTAACGGCCCGGAACGCTGATCCCCACGCCTTCGATTTTTGTCTTGCGGCTCGTCCCAATAAGCCGTTCGATGGACTGAATCAAACCGGTCATCAGGTTCGATGGATCGTTCGACGTAGCCATGATTTCCTGCGAGAGGAATCGCCCATTGGCGTCGGCAATCGCTACCGTAGTCTGCGCCGGCCGTACATCCACCGCGATTATCACGCGGTCATCGTTCAGACGCAGGTATGTCGGCCGGCGGCCGCGGGGCAGGCGCCCCGAAGGGCCTTCGAGCACCCAGTGCTCCTGAATCAGTCGCTCGACAATCAGCGAGACCGTGCTTCGCTGCAAACCAGAGAGGCGGGCCAACTCGGCTCTCGAAATCGGATGCCGCGTGCGAATCAGATTCAGAATGACTCGCCGGTTGATGTCGCGAACGAACTCGCTCGACGCTCCGATTCGCTTTGGCGCAACCATCTGTGTCGGTTCGGCCATCACTGACCCAACTTTGCTTCCTGAAACTCTGCCCGTGATCCGCCTGCATCGACCTCACAGGTTCGCACCGTGCGGCCTTAGTCGCTGACACGGCGTTCTTAAGACGGGCCTTCGGCCTGTCCAGTTGCCCCAAGCCAAAAGAAGTAGCACGACCGCTGCAAGAGCGAAACACAAGCGAAAATGGGCTACTTTCGTTTGGACAGTAAACTATATCTGCTGTTCGGGTCGAAACCAAGAATCAGCTAGCGTAGCGCCTGGAAAAAGTTCGGATTTTGAGACCTGGAAAGCTTGACTTTGCATTTGTTTTGGATTACAACTATCTCAATTCGTGAAAGAAGGCTAGTTGTGTTCGGGCGCGAGATGTAGACTCGGCGAGACGAATCGCTGGCAGTTCAAGAAGGAGCTTTTTCTCATGAGCCGTTATGCCTGCCTGGTTGCAGCAGCCTTGGGACTCGCCATGATGGCGGGAGCCCAAGAATCTCGCGGTACCATCCAGGGGACTGTGAAAGATCCCCAGGGGGGTGTCGTTGCGGACGCCAATGTAGTCATTGCCAACACGGATACCAGAGCCACCGTATCCTTGAAAACGAGCGCGGTTGGGCGCTTCACGGCGCCGCTCCTCATGCCGGGAAACTACTCGGTCACGGCGGACGCCGCTGGCTTCAAGAAGGACTTGCGCGAAGGCATCGCCCTACTTTCCGGGGACGTCCTGAACGTCGATTTTGCTCTCCAGATCGGCGCTTCCTCGGAAACCGTCACTGTTTCCGCGGAGGCGCCCCTTGTGGACGTCACACATACCGATAGCGGCATGACCTTGGACGACCGCACGGTGCGCGATCTGCCGGTGATGACCAACGTGGTCACAAGCATGATCCAATTCGCGCCGGGCGTGAATGCTGGCGGCGGCGCCGATCAGCTTCTTGGCCCGCATTCCACGCAGGGCGGCTCCGATTACAATAACGGCAGCGGCGTGGGCGGCAACGTCTGGACTATCGACGGCGCCTTCAGCAACGGCAATGGCCGCAACACCATCCAACCTGCCATCGGTCAGCTCCGTCGCGGAAGTGAAGATTATCGACAACACGTTCGACGGCAGCTTCGGCCATTCGCTGGGACTTGGCATTACCGTCACCACCAAATCCGGAACCAACCAATTCCACGGCGACGCCAGCGAAAACTACTGGAGCCAGCGTTGGCAGGGCAGCAACCTGTTCACCAAGCAGTCCTACTACAAGAACGTCGACTCGTTGCTTGCCAAGGGCGATACCGCCGGAGCGGCATCGGCGCTGGCGCAGCCGATCCAGCCTTCGGGCCACTCGCACCTCTACGGCTTCACGGCGACCGGGCCAGTTTATATCCCCAAACTATTCCACCTGAAAAACAAGGTGTTCTGGAGCCTCAGCTACAGTGGCGAGCACGACGCCAAGCCGGAAACGTCCAATTCCTATGGGCACGTGGTGCCATCTGCCGCTGAAAAGACCGGCAACTTCTCCGATCTGCTCAACGTCAAGTCGGACGGCCTGTCTTACCAGCTCTACGATCCCTTCTCGGTGAAAGTGGACCCCAACCGTAGCGGTACCCACTACGTCCGCACCCCGCTGCCCGGCAACGTGCTTCCGGCCTCCTACATTGGCATGGGCCAGCCGGTCTACAAGAATTACACCAAGTATTGGCCCGATCCGAACAACTGGTTCGACCCGACCCAGGCGCAAAATGCAAATTGTCCGTCGACTACTAATTGTAGTAGCGCGGACTTCATGGGAATCACAACCCCCTACAACTGGCTCTTCGGTCAATGGTCGGGCCGCATGGACGTCAATCCCACCGACAAGCTGCGAATATTCGGACGCTACACCCGTAACCACTTCGTGGAGTACCGCAGCGACTGGACATACTTCATCGTAACGGGCTACAACAACAGCGGCGCGAATGGCACCGGGGTGACCCGCGATGACCAGAACGGAGTGTTTGACGCAGTGTACACGCTGAACTCCACCACCTTGCTGCATGCCGCAGCTTCGGCGAGCAACTGGATGTCGTACACCACCACGTATCCCTACGCCTTCCAGTTCAAACCGTCCGACGCAGGTCTGCCCTCGTACATCGACTCGAACTGTGGCAACAATTGCTACTTGCCGCAAATGAATGTCGGCGGATATGCCACCAATGGCATCTCGGGAACTCCGAATCCCCAATACAACCGTTTCTACGATTACAACGGCGATGTCTACAAGAACCACGGCAACCATCAGTTCCGCTTTGGCGGGGATTTCCGCCAGGAGACGCGAGTCAGTCACGCGGGACAAAACGATGGCACATACGGTTTCGGGAACACCTACTTCCGGCAGTACGACGATGCCGGTCCGAACGGAAACTACAATCCGGGCACCTTGGGCCTGAGTTGGGCATCGTTCATGACGGGGCTGCCCACCTCGGCGTCTTTGTCGAACAATGCAAGCTACACGGTGTCGAACCAGTTCCTGGCCTTCTTCGCCCAGGATACCTGGCGAGTAAGTCCCAAATTCACCTTGACTCTTTCGTTACGTGCGGAATGGGAGAATGGAGCTAAAGGTCACCAGAACGACTGGATTTCCGGCTGGGATCCGAACGCCGTGCTGCCTATCAGCGCCGCTGCGCAAGCCGCCTACGCAGCCAACACCGCCAGCCAGGTTCCGGAATTGTCGCCTTCCGCCTTCATCGTAAAGGGCGGCGCGTTGTATGCCGGCACAGCAGGTGCGCCCGATCGGGCGTGGGACAGCCAGCTCATGTGGCTTCCGCGCATCGGAATCGGATACCAACTGAACTCGAAGACCGTAATCCGCGGCGGATACGGGATTTACTATGACACGCTGGATGTGAACGCGCTGGTCTACGGGCCGAATCAGTCCGGGTACAGCACCAGCACCAACACTACGTTCACAACCACCAATGGCGTCACCTGGGGCAACAATGGGGTCTGCGGCAACTGGTGCAACGCGGGGGCAACGTTGACCTCTCCCTTGAGCGATCCATTTCCGCTGCGCCCCACCAGTGGCAACACGCGCTTTAACGTTCCGGTCTACAACGCATACGGCTCGATGGGCCTCCTGGGCATCAGCAACGGGCCGAGCACTTGGAATGTGCCTGCCAGCGAGCACCCGCGTATGCAGCGCTGGCGCATCGGCCTGGAGCGGCAACTCACAAGCCACGACGTGGTCTCCTTTGGGTACACCGGCGCATACACAAGCCGGATGAACGTCCAGATCAGCCAGTCAGGCACTGGGATCGCGGGGGCGACCGCGTCCGGGCTACCGGCGTCCTACTTTTACCAGGGTGCTGCGCGCCCGGTGAACTCGAGCGGCGCCACTATCGCGTGCGCTTCGGGCGTCACCAACGCCACCGCGGCAGGCTGCCTGGAAGATACCAACTTCGGCAACAACGTTCCCAATCCGTTCTACATTGGTAATTTGAGCGCGCTGCAGAGCAGCAACCCGGCGCTCTACGCCGCTCTCAACAGCGTGGGCAGCTTCTTCACCAGCACAACCATTTCAAAAATCACGCTGCTGCGCCCTTACCCGTCCAGCAACCTGACGCTGCCCAGTCCAATCGGCAAGGAGCGCGAAACGGAATTCGACATCGGCCTCAATCACCGGTTCGCCCGCGGATTGGTGGCCAATTTCGGCTATACCTACTTCGACAGCCGGCTTGCCAACAGCTACCTGCAGCCCTGGAACCCGAACGATCCTTCCAACCCGCAGTCGCTGGTATGGCAGCCGAATAACATTCAACCCCACCGCATCACCGCGACGTGGCGCTACGAGTTGCCCTTCGGGAAGGGCCAATATTGGGGTCAGAGTAAGTTTGTCAACCAAGTGGCCGGTGGCTGGATCGTCTCCGGCACCTACTTGTGGTCGATGGGCACGCTGCTCGGCATGCCGAATACATTCTATTACGGCGATCCGAAGAACATTAAGCTGCCTAACCCCACCATCAGTCAATGGTTCAACACTGCCGGTTGCGTGTTGCCCGGACAGCCGATGGGCCCCGGGGACACCGCCGTTCCCCTTGGTTCGCCCTGCACTTCCGGCTGGGAGAAGCGCACCGCGATGCAGCCCGGTACCTACCAGGCGCGCGTTACTCCGCTGTACATGGACGTCCGCAACCCCAATTTCGGACAGCTCAACGCCAGCCTCGCGCGCGACTTCAGGTTCAACATCAAGGATCATCCGGTCACATTTCAGGTCCGCGGCGATGTCCTCGACGTCATGAATCACTCCTACATGGGTGGCGTCGGCACTACCCCGACCAGCGGCGTAGGCAGTTTCGGCGCCATCACCTCCGGCTCGACGCTCTTGAACCGATTCATCCAGGTTCAGGGCCACATCCGCTGGTAATTCGTCCGACAGTAGCTTACCCTAGTCGGCGTCCCCCGGTATCTCTCCGGGGGACGCCGATTCCTTCTGTCCGATGTCCAATCGAAGATACCCGCGGGACTTGGGTACGTTCGCACTGATCATGTGCGCCACTTTCGCAGCCTATCTGCCTTCGCTCCGTGGCCGAATGCTCTGGGACGATGCCAGCCACGTGACCCGGCCGGACCTGCGCTCTTTGCATGGCCTTTGGCGAATCTGGTTCGACCTCAGCGCCACGCAGCAGTATTACCCGCTTCTGCACAGCGCATTCTGGATCGAGCACTTCATCTGGGCCGATTCCGTTCTGGGCTACCACATGGTCAACGTCGCGCTGCACGCGGTAGCTGCTTGCCTGGTGGTAAGGATTGTTCGACGCCTCTCGCTGCCCGGCGCATTGCTCGCGGGCCTGATTTTTGCGTTACACCCACTGTGCACCGAATCCGTAGCGTGGGTCTCCGAACAGAAGAGCGTACTCTCCGCGGTCTTCTATCTGGCCGCCGCGCTCGTCTACTTAGACTTCGATGAGTCGCGGAAACCTTCCCGATATCTGGCGGCCCTGGGACTATTTGTGCTGGCGCTGCTAAGCAAGACGGTCACCGCCACTCTGCCCGCTGCTCTTCTGGTGATTCTGTGGTGGCGGCACGGGCGCATCGAATGGAGGCGCGATGTGCAACCGCTCGTTCCGTGGTTGTTGCTAGGCGCTTTTGCGGGTCTCTTTACCGCGTGGGTCGAACAGACCTTCATCGGCGCCAGAGGCGCGGACTTCACGCTGATTGCCGCTTCAGCGGCTGCTGCTGGCCGGCCGCGTGATCTGGTTCTACGCGGGCAAGGTAATATGGCCCGCCAACCTGACGTTCTTCTACCCACGCTGGAACGTCGATCCCACCGAGTGGTGGGAGTACTGGTTTCCTGTCGGAGTCATCGCCACTGCTGTCGCCCTCTGGCGAGTTGCGCGCAGCGATCGTGGACCCCTGGCCGCCTTTTTGATTTTCGGAGGCACACTCTTTCCCGTTCTCGGCTTCTTCAACGTCTATCCTTTCCGCTACTCATACGTCGCCGATCACTTCGCCTACCTCGCCATCCTCGGATCCCTCGTTCCGTTAGTGGGGTATGCTTCCGGTGGCCACGTCGGCCGAAGGGCCGGCCGACTCGTTTCCGTCATCTTGGCCGCTACCCTCGGCGTGTTGACGTGGCGCCAGGCAGCAATATATCGGGACGAGGAGACCCTCTACCGCGCGACCTTGGCGCGGAACCCCGGTGCATGGCTGGCCCACAATAACTTGGGAAACCTTCTGCTCCTAAGCCCCGCCGGCCGTCCCGAGGCGTTGGCCCACTTTCAAGCGGCACTCCGTCTCGCGCCCGAATTTTCGGAAACGCACCTGAGCATGGGCAACGCGCTGCTCGGCATGCCAGGCCGGCTCGATGATGCCATCGCCGAGTACAAAACCGCCGCGCGTCTCATGCCGGAGTCCGAAAGGGCGCACACGAATCTGGGCAACGCATTGCTCCAGAAGGGACTGACCACCGAAGCTATCGCTCAACTCCAGGAGGCATTGCGCATCGATCCGGCAAATGCCGAAGCGCATAATGATCTCGGCAATGCCCTCCATCAAACCCCGGACCGCTTGTCCGACGCCATCGCTGAGTACCGCCTTGCACTGAGCACAGACCCCGATTTCGCGGAAGCGCACAACAACCTGGGCCGCGCCCTGGTGCAGACGCCCGGTGGGCTGGCCGAAGCCGTCGCCGAATTCCAGACTGCCATCCGTCTGAAGCCGGACTACTCGACTGCACACAGCAACCTGGGAAACGCGCTTTCGCTAGTACCCGACCGCCTTCCCGACGCCATTGCCGAGTATCGGACCGCGCTCCGGATCAATCCGGAGTCGGCGGCGGCGCACAATAACCTGGGATACGCGCTTTCGCAATTACTCGGACACCTGCCGGAAGCCGTGTCTGAGTACCGCAAGGCCTTGGAACTGGACCCCGCCTCCGCAGACGCGCACTACAACTTGGCAGTCGCCCTGTCCCAACTACCCGAGGGTCAGGCGGAAACCCTCGCCGAGTTCGAGACAGTCCTCAGGCTGAAACCGAGCCTGCGCCTCCACCAGATCGTGGAGGGTTTACGCAAGGGTCGAAAATGATACGGACGCGATTCGGGCTCCGCTCCACAGGCATGCTGGTCAAAGCTGTGCCTACCGCAAATCCTATCGCCGCCAGCCAAATTAACACGTAAGCCGATCCCGCGCTTCGCCAGTGGCAAACGACGAGCGCGAGGAGTCCATTGTGAGATTGGCAATCAGGAACCGTTCTTGACCGCACCCGTGGCCAGAATCGACACGGATCCAGCATTGGAATCGTGGCGAGGACTGCTTCTCCACCAATTCCTGCGGCCCCCCGAAAAACCAAACCCTCCCCTATTTTGAGAAGAAACTGCCAGGAGGCGTGCGCGAGTTTTCCGCTCCATTGATCCCACTACCCAACTTCGGCTGGGATACAGGGTTTGTGGGCCGGCACATACACCCTGACCGGATCGCGATCTCAAACTAAAACGTCAGCTTCAAACTCATCTGAATCTGTCTCGGTGGATATGCGCTCGACAAAGTGCCGAAGCCTCCTGACGTGACTGTGGTACCGAGGCCGGAAATTCGCGATATTGATCGCGTTGAAGAAATCGGCCTGGTACTTCAGGTTGAATCGCTCCTTATACCGAAAGTTCTTGGCGAGCGACAGGTTCAGGACGCGCAGTGGAGGACCTTCCACCATACCCGTCCCGGAATCGCCGAGGCGGCTCACCGGAGCCGCGGTGAAGTCCGCAGTGTTAAACCAACCGTTGGGTCCCTGACTCGTCGGGTAGAGCGTACCGCCGATGTAGTCTGCACGGCGCGTGCCTTCCGCCGTGCTGCCGGTGATGGAGTAATACTGGCCGGACTGCAAACGGACGATTCCATTCAGCATCCAAGACCCCATTACCTGGCGGAGCGCGGGATTCCAGTTTTGCAGCTTGGGCAGGCTCCAGACATAGGTCATGATAAAGACGTGCCGGCGATCGAAGGTGGTGGGTCCATAGTTGAAATGACGATTCAGATACTGTTCCGGGTTGTCGCCTTCCGCATTGCTGTCTCCCAACGATTTCGAAAAGGTATAGCTCGCCGTCATAAAGAGGCTGCCCGCACGCTTGGAGACGTACGTCTGCAAGGCGTGGTAGTTCATGGTTGAGTCGCTGTTGTACTGAAGGATCGAGGAGTAACCAGCATACGGGCGCAAGGCGGCTTGCGGACTCTGCTGCGCGGAGGGTAATTGCGCATTCGCCGCGAAGATCGCAAATGGAATCTGATTGATATCCGGCTCGCGTAACAAGTGCCGGCCCAGATTGCCGACGTAGGCTACTTCCGCCACCACCCCCTTGACCACCTGGCGCTGGATACTGAGACTGAACTGTTGCGCGTACCCATTGACCAGTTGGGGATTGAGCGCGCTGATGTTAGCCAGCGGCGCCGCCAATGTGGAACCGCCACCAGGGTTGCCGAGGTTGGCGTTGTAGAGCTGGGTGATCTGAGTAATCGGCGGAATATTCAACTGGGAGAAGATCATGTTGCCTTGGGCGCGCGTGTAGTAGGTCCCGTACCCGCCGCGTACCACGGTCTTCGGCGTCACCGCATAGGCGAACCCGAAGCGCGGCATGAAGACATTCTGGCTATTGTAGAATCCGCGTGGCGCTCCGGTGGGGAATGCCTGGAACGCTGCCGTGTTGCTGCCCGGGACGCGTCCCTGCTCATCCTGCGGCACGCCATTCCCGGCCATCACCAGGCCGTTATACGGGTTACCGATGCCGGGAACCAGGTTTCCCGCTGAGTTGATCTGCACCGATTTGGCCGGATCGAATAGCGCGGGAACGAAGTTCATCATGTTGTTAGCCTGGGTATAGATGGGGCCCAGGTTTTCCCAGCGCAGTCCGATCTCGAAGCTGAGGCGCCGCGTGGCTTTCCAGCTATCCTGAACGAACGCGCCCGGTTGCCAGAAGCGGAAGAATCCTACGGGATCGGAACCGGCTTCATTAAAGTTATAGAAGTTCCCCAGCAGCATGTCCGCCACGGCGTTGCCAGTGCTGTTGGTGTTGCCCGAAGTCTGGAACGTGACGTTGCCGGTGACAGCGGATCGTCCGTTCTGATCCACTCGATCGCGAATTACTGCGAAGCCCGCTTTGAGAACATGCTGGCCATGCACATAAGTCGCGGTGTCGGCTACCTGGATGTCGGTGGAGGGCGAGAACAGAGAAAAGCTCGGTCCTTTGAAGTTAGCGTATCCGTTCACCGCCACATCGGGAATCCCATTGGCGTCCCACGGATCGTTACCCGTATAGAGCGGCTTGAACTGGAAGCCGTAAGTAGAGCGCTCCCAGGTGTCGCCGTACGGCGGTATGTGCTGCGACGCCCAACTCGCGTTGACCCTGAACTCGTTGACGACGGTTGGAGTGGGCAGCCAGGTCTCTCCCATTAGATAGCTCTGCCCTGGACGATTGCGCAAGGTGGGCGTGGTTGGAAGGCCGGAACTGGAGAAGGTGCCAAACGGGTCCACCAGGCTGTTGCCGTCCCCGATCCAGCGGCCGTACAGTGTGTGCTTCGACGTAATGTGATAGTCGATGCGGACCATGCTCTCCCTGAAGTTGAGCGGATTGCTCGGCTGAAGAATCACATTGTTGGAGATCGCCGAATCGTTGAAGAAAGACGCCTGTTGGGACATCAATTTATAGACGTTGGCGATGGCCTTGCCGTCCACGGTGATCAGCGAGGCAGGAAGGACATTGTTGGGATACGGCGTCGACGTACCCGGTTCTTTGATCGTGCCCGTGAAGATGCCGTTCAAAAAGTTGGTGTCAGGCACGGTGACGCGCGTGGGGTTTTGCGTCTGGCGGAGCCTCTTGATCTCCTGGCCGAAGAAGAAGAAGAGTTTGTCCTTCCTGATCGGCCCGCCGATGCTGCCGCCGAAATCGTTGTAGCGGAGTTGCGTTTTATTGACCGAGAAGAAATTGCGGGCATCCATTTTGTCGTTGCGGAAAATCTCGAACAGGCCGCCGTGGAACTGGTCGGTCCCGCTCTTGGTCATCACATTGAATGCCACACCTGAGTTGCGTCCATATTCGGCGGAAAAGTTGGATGTCTGGACCTTCACTTCCTGAATGAATGTTGAGTTTACGTTATTCATCAGGCTGCCGTTGCTGCCAACCACCAGGTTGAAAGCACCGTCCACCGTGAGATTTTGCGTGTCGCTGCGATTCCCGTTGATGTTTTGATTCGTGGCCGTCAAACTTGTGGTGACGCTGAACTGATCCGGATTGGTGACCACGGTGCCGGGAACCAGGGTCAGCAATTCGATATAGTTGCCGCCGTTCAAGGCTAGGTTCGACACTTCTTTCTGGTCGATGGTCTTGGACATTTCCCCAGAATCCGTACTGATCTGTTCGGACACGGCTGAGACCACTTCAACCGATTGCGCGATATCGCCGACTTTCAGTTGGAAATCAGCGGTTACGTGGCCGTCAGCCACCACGTTGAGATCTTTCTGTTCCTCCTTCTGGAAACCCGACATGCCAACAGAGGCTGCATAGTGGCCAATCGGCAGGTTGGTGACCGCATAGAAGCCGGAGGCATCGGTGGCCGCGGAGCGAATGCTCCCTGTCTCGATGCTGGTGATGGTTATCTTGGCGGCGACCACTGCCGATCCACTTGCATCGGTCACAGATCCCGAAATGCGTCCGACACTAGTTTGGGCGTAGAGTGCGGATCCCATGAGTGCGCAACCTGTGAGCGCGGAGAGGACCCGGAGAGAATATTGTTTGCGAGACATCGAAAACCTCCAACGTTGAGTTGAGCCGTCGGCCGACCTCTTGGACCGCGCGGCAGCAAGAGACCAATGGGGTCGATTATGGCGTCAAGCCGGACTCAAACGGAAGTGACAATAGGGTATGATATTGGCTTGTAACGTGACAATCACGTGGAGCAACGTGGTTTAACTGTCTGATTCTTAATTGGTTTCATTGTGGAAGATAACCATGGCCGCATTTCCGTCCCAGAACGAGGTGCCGAGCCGTATCCCAACGCCGGGATCCTGACGGATACGTTTGACCAGTTGGTTGCCAGCAGGACTTTCCGGCGCAGCGGGCAGCTCAAGCGCCTGCTGATCTACCTTCGTGATGCCACCGCAAGCACTGATCCAGCGGTGTGGTCGGAAACCTCAATAGGAGTCAACGCGTTCGGGCGGAAGGATTTCAATCCAAAAGTAGATACTATCGTGCGCGTGGAAATGCGCCGCCTCCGGCAGAAGTTGGAGGAATACTATGCTCTGGAGGGCGCTGAGTTCCCGCTACGGCTTCGTTTCGAACGAAACACCTATCGGCCCTACGTTGAACCAAATATCCCGCCCGCGATTGAGTTGGCGCCGCCTGCGCCCCCACCGCCTCCGACCGATCGTTACTGGAGGGGCGTCGCCGCAGGGGTAGGTTGGTTTGCTCTTATCGCGCTCTCGACCGCTTTAGTCTGGTGGCTTATTGCCGCATCCGCCAATCGGGTGCCGCGCGAACTCGCCCAGAGTCCAATCTGGGCCGGCTTCAGTTCAACCAATGTCGTCGTGGCGATCGGAACCCCACTGTTCTTCCGGTCATCCGACGGTTTCGAGCGGAGCTTCGGCGCGAACTTTCCGGAGGATCTGGACGTAGCCGACAGTTTGCTGCTGCACCGGCCCGCGTACCCCGTCTGGAATCTGTGGGCGCCATTCGATGACGTAGCTGCCGCAGTGAATCTGGACCGGTTTCTGCGCAGTTTGAACTCCACCGCCACCGTAGTTTCCGCGCGACAGCTCTCATTCGGCGGGTTGGCCGGAAAGCGAACCATTGTCATCGGACAGCCGCGCTTCGCTCCGTTGCTCCTCGATCTACTCGCCGAGCAGAATTTTCGTCCCGTGCGGCGTGCCCACGGAGAGCACCTCGCGGGTTTTGTCAATGCCGAACCAAAGCCGGGTGAGCCCGCCCGGTTCCCCAATTTCGCAACCACTCTAGTGATGCAAAGCGATGAGAGTAATCCGGATTACGCCCCGGTCACCAGCATCCGACTGGGCCATGATGCCGAGGTTCTCAATATCTTCGGAGACCGCGCCCAGACCGGGGCGTACATTGTCGGCAAGCTCACCGACCCGGCTTTTGTCTCCGAACTGGACGCACGCATCTTCGACCGTTCCAAGCCCGCCTACCAGAGCGCCCAGATCGTCCTTCGCGTCGACTACAGCCATAGCGCTCCAATCGGGTTGGTCTACGTGACTCACCGGGTCAAGTTCGCGGACCGCAAGTAGTCCCGGCGGTTCCGTTGTGAATTTCACGTTCTAAAGCGGCAACTCATTCCATACTATTTGGCTCTTGACGAACGGTACGCCTGCCTATTTCTTGATGACTTCTTTGCCGGCATCGACGGCATCCGGCCGGCGAAAGCGTTGCGGCGGCGCGATTGGTTTGGCTGCGGCGAGTGCGACGAAGGCTTGGATGGCCTGCTCGGCTTTGGCGGGATCGACGGCCAAGCTCCGGATCTTGCCTCCGCTGGGCGCGAAACGCATGGCGCCATCGGCGGCCACGGTGACGGAACCTTCGGGGGAAAGCTGGAAGAAGCCGGAATCGGGATGGACCGCGAAGTGGGCCGCTGCGAGGTCGTAAGCCGGCGCGTCGTATGGCATCGGCTGCGCGGCGGCGTATGCTTCGGCTGCAGGGTGGGCGGGTGTCCAGGAGAAGTCCTTGGCAATACGGGCGCCGGGAAATCGCAAAGTGTCGCCGATGGCTTTGCCGCAATAAAAGATGGGTGTGGGCCATTCCGCCAGAATGCGGCGGATGGCTGGCACGTCGCGCTGCCGTTCTCCGGAATCGACGACCACGAGGCGTTTGACACGCTCCTTGTAGAGTTCCGGCGTGCCGAGGAGATCGAGCGATTTAGCCAAATAGGTGGCAGGCGCGCTGAGGATGACCACGGCTTCCTGGTTGAAGATTACTCCGTTGCGGAGGACGGCCTCGGCGAGCGACGTGTCGGTGAGCTTGTGGATGGTGCGGTCGTATTTGCTATCGACCACCGCTTTGACCATAGGCGCGTCGGGCGGCAGAGGATCGACGGCCGGCCAATCCCGTGGGTAGTTCGACGTTGCCATTGCGCGGCGGGCCGAGATGATAGAAGCGCGACACGATGTCGCAGAAGATGGCGGTGTTGAGCCCCGCGCCTACTACACACACCGAGCCCATGCGCGATTCGCGCTTGCCTTCCAGGCCGTAGAGTTCGGCCAGCGCGAGCGCGGCATCGGGGCGATGCATCGACGTATTGTAGATGATGCCGAGAGGCTGCTTCCCGCCAAATGGTCCTTGGGGCATGACGTCTTAGCTCAATGAGAGACCGGCGAGGCGGCCGGTGGAATCGCCGACATGCTCGGGACGCACACCCACCTGCTCGATCATGGTAGCGAAGAGGTTGGCGACGGGCGTTTCGCGTTGATATACGATGTGGCGGCCGGGATTTAGGAAGCCGCCGCCGCGCCCAGCGAGCAGGGTGGGCAACTGGTCGTGAGTGTGGACGTTGCCATCGGATAGGCCACTACCGTAGACGATCATCGATTTGTCGAGCAGGTTGGAATCGCCTTCCTTCGTGCTCCTTCAGCTTCTGCAGGAACTCGGCGAAAAGTTGCAGGTGGAGTGAGTTGATCTGCCTGACCTTATCGAGCATCTGCATATTGCCCATGTGATGGGTGAGGGGATGGTGCCCGTCGGGGACGCCGATTTCAGGATAGGCGCGCGTGGAACCTTCGCGGCCGATCATAATGGTGGAGATGCGGGTGATATCGGCCTTGAAGGCCACAATCATCATGTCGGTCATGAGGCGGAAATAGTCGGGGAACTCGGGCGGAACACCGAACGGCTTTTCCATTCCGGGATCGATGACCATGCCGTCCTTTTCGGAACGCTCCACCTGTTGTTCGATTTCGCGCACGGAGGTAAGGTATTCATCAAGCTTGCGCCGGTCCGCGCCGCCGAGACTGGATTCGAGCTTGCGAGTATCACCCATGACCTGATCGAGAATGCTCTGGCGCATCGCCAGGCGGCGGGCATGCGCGGCGGCAGGTTCGGCAACGTCTGAGCCGAAGAGGCGTTCGAACAGGTTGCGCGGGTCGGAGATGGGCGGCAGCGGTTGGGTCTCAGTTTTCCAGGAGACGTTGTAGGCGTAGGCGCAGGAGTAGCCGTTGTCGCAATTGCCGGCCTGGCGGGTTTCCTCCAGGCCGATTTCGAGCGACGGAAGACGTGGTCAGATGGCCGACAGCGTTGGCGGCGATCTGGTCGGCGGAAGTGCTGAGTTTGAGATCGGCGCCGGCGGTGCGATAGACTTCGACGCCCGTCATGTAGGCGGCGAGCGCGCGGCCGTGATCGCCGGCGCCAACCAGCAGCGGACGGCCCCAGTTGGCGGTGAGGTTGGAGAGCACCAGGACGTCGTTCTTCAAGGACTGGAATGGCGCGAGAATTCCTGGGAGTTCGCCCAGCGGCCCTTCCGCGGCCGGCGTCCAGTTGCGCATGTCGATGCCGTTGGGCAGGTAGAACCACGCGAGACGGACGGGCTTGCCGCCCGGAACGGTGCTGGCGGCGAAGGCGGGCGTCATGGCGTCGAGAAACGGAAGGCTCAGAGCGGCTCCGCGGCCTTTCAGGAGCATGCGGCGACCCATGGCTTTCCTGGTAATGATCATCTGCTGGCTACCTCCTGTCGAGGGTTTAGTCTCGCCCCGGCGTTCGTGGAACGGCGTGCTGTGCACGATTCCGAAGACCAGGGGTTGAATTTTGTACTCGTGTGCCGGCGGTCTGCCGGACCAGGTCCTGGACGACGATACGGTCGTAGGATTCGACGCCGCGCCCAAGCGCGTAAGTGAGCATCTTGTCGGCGAGGCGCGGGCGAACTCGGCATGTTGTCATGCAGCAGTGCCTTCATTTCGGCAGGCCCGTTGAAGCTCTTGCCGTCGGGAAGGAAGCCGGTGGCATCGATGGGGAACTTGCCGTCCTGTGTGCGCCATCTGCCGATGGCGTCGTAGTTCTCGAGGGCGAAGCCGAGCAGGTCCATTTTCAGTGGCAGGCGGCGCAGGCCGGGTCGGCGCGGTGCTGTTCCATGTGCTGTCGCAGGGAAAGAGTGACTCCCACGGAATCCTCGTTGAGACGCGGGATGCCGGGCGGCAGCGGAGGGGGCGGAGCATTGAGCACCGCTTCCATGATGTAGTTGCCGCGCAGGACCACCGAGGTGCGCGTGGGATAGCTGGAGACGGTGAGCACACTCGCTTGTGTGAAGACACCGCTGCGTTGAGTCGTTGGTGAGCTCCACGCGGCGGAATTCTGGGCCGGTGACGCCTTCGATGCCGTAATTTTTTGCAAGCAGCTCGTTGAGAAAAGTGTACTTGCCATCGATGAAGTCGGAGATGGGCCGATCGTCCCGCAGCACGGCTTCGAAGAAGAGGCGTGTCTCAGTCGCCATCGAGTCCTTCAACTCGGGCGTCCATTCCGGGAACTTCTTGGGATCGGGCTTCATGGCATCGAGACTGCGAGTTTCCAGCCACTGACCCGCGAAGTTCTCGGCGAAGGCCGACGATTTGGCGCTGGCAACCATGCGTTTGACCTGGGCATCGAGGACGGCCGGCTGATGCAACTGGCCCGTCTCGCCGAGCCGGAGCAACTCGTCGTCGGGCATCGAGCTCCACAGAAAATAGCTGAGGCGGGAGGCGAGGTCGACATCGGAGATGTGAGCGATGGCGCCGGGCTTGGCTTCGCGTTCGATGTGAAACAGGAACTGCGGCGAGACCAGCATGGCGGTGATGGCGAACTGGAGGCTTTGGGCCGGCGTGTAGCCTGCGCCTTTGGCCCGGTCAAAGACCGCGATCAACGCTCCGACTTCGCCTCTGGTCACTGGTCGGCGGTAGGCGCGCCGCGCGAGAGTTGCGAGGATGCGATCGACGCAAATCGGTCCGGCTGCGGGGCCGCAAGGGAGGAACGGCCTGTTTGTCTTGTGGGGCTCGGCGGGCGCGAAGGGGCCAAGGAGCTCGATGCTCTCCGGGAAGATGTTGCGGTTGGGACTGGTCCGGAGGTTGGCGGGGATATCCTGGAGCGCAGTGTCGTCGACGAACTCGGCGCGGAAGGTGTGGCGATTGCCAGGGAGGAAGACGCGCACCTCTTCGGAACTGCGTTGGGTGGCGCCGCCCTGCTGGTTGACCCGGCTGATCTGCACAGGAACGGCGACGGTCTTGAGCGGCTTGCCGTCCACCGAGAGCACGAGCGTGACAGGTGGGTCGGTCTGTCCACGGTGGCCGACCAAGTTGGCGCGGACCATGTAATCGGCATCGTACTCCACAATGTCAGTGAATTCGATGAGGCCGGGGCCAAGATGGCGGACGCGGTCCTTACGGTTGAAGGAACCGCCTTTCGGCAGCGGGTCGCCGCCGACCCGCGCGGGAGGCGATGTGCTCGGCCACCGAGAGATACTTCTGCATGAGGGCGGGCGAGACGGTTAGCACGTCGCCGATGTTGTCGAAGCCGTAGCCGGAATCGTCCGCCGGGAACTCGTCGGAGGCGCGGAAGTCGACGCCGAGCAGGTCGCGGACCGTGTTGGCGTACTCGTTGCGATTCAGGCGATGGGCGGTGACGCGGCCGGGATCGGGCTTGGTGGCGCGGTCGATGCGATCGAGTTCGGTTTCGACTGCGGTGACGAAGGCGTCCAGTTTGGCGGGCCGGGGGATGCCTTTGGGAGGCATTTCGCCGGCGCGGATCTTGCCGAGAATCGCCTCCCAGCCCTCGCGATGGGAGCTGAAGGATTCCGGGCGGAGGAAGACTGAAACGTCGAAGCCTCCAGAGGCAAGCTTTTCGTTGTGACAGATGGCACAGGTTTTGGTAAGGATCGGTTGCACGTCCTGATTGAACGTAGCTGCGCTACAGGATGCCACCAGGAATAGGTGGAGCCTCGCCCATCGCCCTCTGAGTGCCATTTGCTTGAGTCAATTATCGGAGTGGCGGCGCGCGGTTGTCTAGGTTAGGGGTACGTCTTTCGGTTTAACGGGGGTGAAATTCACGGTGAAAGCATCGCGCGGAGGTCGTTGACAGCGACGAGGAGGTAAACCACGCCGACGACGGACAGCGACACTCCGAACCATAGGGCGGTCACGGGCCGCAGCCTGCCGGCGGCCCTCGCGCCGCATTGCACCCGCTCGATCGGTGTATTCCTCCCGTTGGTCAGCGTCGCCAAATGCAGAGGGATGGATGCCACCAACCGTCGACCTCCGGAAGCGTCCACTGTAGTGACCTGCACCGACGCCGTTGCCGCAGATACCCGGCTGAAAAGGCCTCTTTTTATCACCACAAGGGCCACAAGCAGTGGATGGGTCCGCAGCCGCACCGGCCGGAGTCGTCACCGCATCAGATGTGGTGTTTAGGCAGGGGTCTGGCATGCCCCCGGCTGATCCTGGGGGCGGGCAATGTCACTTCGCGGGTCGCTACAATTGCGCCGGTACGGACGTTAATGAACTGCAGCGTCAGATCCGCCTTCACCGTGCCGACGTTCGCCGCACACAGGCCGAAATGCTGCCCAGCCTCTACCGGCAGCGGCGGGCTCGCGAGACGAAAGACGACCGCAACCTTCCCCCAAGAGCACGAGGCGGCCATCGCCAACAACGCGATCGAACGAATCAGGCGCGTCATGTCATCCTCCTCGGGAAGCAAGACGTGTCATGACGGCCTTGGGTTGCCCATCTTACGGCCCTATCCAACGGCTATGCTGCTATCCGGCCGAGATGGCGACCGTAAGAAATCCCGCCGCTAGGCTTGTTTCTTTGCTGCGGCCCGGTGTGCCGCCCAACGCTTCTTCGTTGCCGCCACAATAGCGGCCCTGCCTGCGGCGGTGAGTTTCCGCTTCGGCTTAGGTCCGGCGGGCGTTTCAGGAGCGCCTTCACCTTTGGCTGCGGCCCATCTCTTCTTTTGTCCCTCGGCCATCTTCTTGCGCGCGGCAGCGCTTATCTTGCGACGCGGGCGCCCAGTGGGAGTTATTGTGACGACTTCCGCCGGTGCGCCTGAGAGCATCGCGCGCAATTCTGCGATTTGAGCATCCAGCGCGCGTTTCTGTGCTTCAAAGCCATAAATTGCAGCCTCGATTATTGTGTTCGTGAGTTTGGCAGACATGTGATCATTTCATTCTGACACGGAACAGCAACGTGAGCCAAAATTCACGGGTGCGCGACGTAAATGTAATCGTCAGGCTAATTGGGCGAACGGCACCTTTTACCGAGCGTATGTGATACGCTCGGTAAAGGAGGCACCCATGCCCGTACCGCTTAACACCTTGGAACAACAGCGATCATCCTTGTTGCAGCAGATCTCCGAACTGGGCGATTTTCGTCCTGGCTCGATCACGGGAACCGGCGGTCGTTGTGGCACTGCAAGCTGTCACTGCCATCGCCCTAATGATCCAGGCCATTCCCCTCATCCCCGACTCACCTACAAAGTGAATGGGAAGAGCGTCACTGAGAGCTTCGCCAGCCCCGCCGCGCAAAGGAAGGCGGAATCTGAAGTCGCCGCCTTCCGCCGGTTTCAACAGTTGAGCAAGTCCTTTGTGGAGGTGAACGAACAGATTTGCCGGACACGGCCGGTGGAGGAAACGCTTTCGCCGCAGGAAAGAAAACGGTCGAAGCAATCCAACAAGAGGTTGCCCAGGAAGTAAGCCGTATCGTGCAAGTTGTCTTCAGCAGTTGGCATAAGACGGGCGCGTTCGACCTGGAGGCAGTCGAGATGCTGGTGCGGAATTCGATGCACCGCGCCGGGGCTCTGACCGTGCAGCGGTTGTTGTGCATGCCAGAGTCGCACGATCACCAGGTCCCCTGCGCCTGCGGCCAGCAGGCGCGATACCACGAGATACGGCCGAAACAGGTGCTTACCGTTATAGGCCCGGTAGTTTTCGACCGCGCCTACTATCTGTGTCCAAGTTGCCATCAAGGACGGAGTCCGCGACCAAGAACTGGATGTGGTCGGGACAGAGTGTTCACCTGGCGTGCGACGCATGATGGCCATGGTCGGCAGTGAGAGCAGTTTCGCAGCAGGCCGCCAACAACTGCACTTGCTGGCGGGCCTTGAGGTCACCGCCAAAGCTGTGGAGCGCCACGCCGAAGCCATCGGTAGCGATATTGTTGGCCGGGAACAAGCTAACAGAGACCGCGTCGTGCAACTGGAATTCCCCGACATCTTGGGCGCCGCCGTTCCCGTGCTGTATATCGAAATGGATGGCACCCAATTGCCGATGGTGCGTGCTGAGTTGCAAGGGCGCTCCGGCAGAATCCCGGGGCAACCGGCGCGCACCCGCGAAGTCAAACTCGGTGCGGTCTTCACCCAAACCACAACCGACCCAGAGGGCCGACCCATTCGGGATGCCGCTTCGACCACTTACACCGGGGCGATTGAATCGGCCGAGTTGTTTGGTCGCCGGCTTTATGTCGAAGCCTTCGAACGGGGTTGGGATCGCGCCAAAAAGAAGGTGGTGCTGGGCGACGGTGCCGAGTGGATCTGGAACATCGCCGACCAGCATTTTGCCGGCGCGATCCAGATCGTCGACATCTGGCATGCTCGCGAGCATCTCTGGGATGTGGCGGCCCAGCTATTTCCTGCTGACGAAAAGCAGCGCAAGCATTGGGCCAAGAAGCTGATTCAAAAACTAAACCGAGGCAGGGTCGAAAAGGTCGTAGCTGACCTTCGCGACTTTCCCACCCGGAAGCCGGAACTACGCAAGGCCCTCCGCAGCGAGGCCGACTACTTTGAACGAAATCGAGACCGTATGAGATACCCCAAATTCCGCAAGCAGGGCCTGTTCATTGGCTCTGGTGTGATCGAGGCAGGATGTCGCGCGGTGATCGGGTACCGTCTCAAGCAATCCGGCATGTTCTGGACCGTCCGCGGTGCCAATGCCATCGTCGCCTTACGTTGCACCCGCATGTCCAACAAATTCGAAGACTACTGGGCTTCCCGCTCACTGGCCGCCTGAATCACCCGCATTTATGTCGCGCACCCAAAATTCACCAGCCTGGTCGCGCTGGCGTGATACGAAGTCGTGACGGGCTATCATGCGAACAGAGTCTGGTCGTAGATCACGCCGGTCGGCGTTTCCGATCCGTCACTTTCCGGGTTTTTCGCCGATATTCGCCATAACGCTGCAACTCCAGTTTGATTGAGAGCGAATAGCCATAGCCCGCGGCCAAGTAGAGCCGCAGTAAGAATCTCGCGGGCTCGCCCCCGCTAGCGTCCTATGATACGCTGGCAGCGCCATGTCCACTATGCTTCGCCGGTTTCCCGGTGTGCTCCTCTCGCCAATCATTTTGGGCAGTATCTCGGCCCAAACCCCTTCAGCGATCGAACAGCGGATCCAGCGGATTCAGGAGCTGCCTCCCTCGGTGATCGTGAAGGGCGAGCCTGTCGCCACCATGAAACTGGCCGACCGCATGGCGGCCCTGCACGTCCCGGGTGTCAGCATCACCGTCATCCACGATAGCAAGATCGAATGGGCGCGCGGCTTTGGAGTTGCCAGCATTGGCGGTCCGCCGGTGACGCCGGACACGCTGTTCCAGGCGGCGTCCATCAGCAAACCGGTCGCGGCCATGGCGGTCCTGCGGCTGGTGGATCAGGGGAAGCTCAACCTCGATACCGACGTGAACCAATACCTAAAGAGCTGGAAGCTTCCGGCCAGCGAGTTCACAGCCAAAACCAAAGTGACAATTCGCCAGTTGCTCACACACACCGCCGGATTGACGGTCCACGGATTCGCAGGGTATGCGGCCGGAGTCCCACTGCCCACGCTGGTACAGGTCTTGGACGGTGAGAAACCCGCCAACAGCGGCCCGATCCGGGTGGACACCGAACCCGGGAGCGTCTGGCGATACTCCGGCGGCGGCTATGTAGTGGCCCAGCAGTTGGTGCAGGATGTCACTGGCCAGCCATTCGCCAAGCTTTTGCACGACACTGTGCTGGAGCCCATCGGCATGACTAGGAGCACCTACGAGCAGCCTTTGCCCAAGAGCCGTATGGCCGAAGTCGCCACGCCCTACCGTGCAGACGGGCAGCCCGTCCCTGGTGGGCCGCACACCTATCCCGAAATGGCTCCGGCGGGCTTGTGGACCACACCATCGGACTTGGCGCGGTACGCCATTGAAGTGCAGAAGTCGCTGGCAGGGTCGTCGAACCGCGTGCTCTCGGCGGCCATGGTTCGCCAGATGCTGACGGCGGTCAAGGGACGTCAGGGGCTCGGCCCGGGTGTGGGCGGAAGTGACAAACAACCTTACTTCACGCACGGCGGGGCGAACGAAGGATATCGCTGCGAGTTGATGGCCTACAACAGCGGCGACGGCGTCGTTATCATGACGAACGGCGACAACGGAGGCCAATTGGCCTCGGAGATCGAACGCAGCGTGGCGCGTGAGTATGGCTGGCCCGATCTCCAACCGAAGGAGCGCACGGTGGCAGCCGTGGATCCGAAGGTCCTCGACACGTATGCCGGCGTGTACCAGAGCGACGCCGGGGCCTTCACGGTGACGCGCGAAGACCAGCAGCTTTTCGTGCAACTGACGGGGCAGCCGAAATTCCCCGCTTTTCCGAATGGCGACGGCGAGTTCTTCCTGAAAGTGGTCGACGCCCAGTTCACGTTTACCATGGATTCTGAGGGCCGGGCTACACGCCTTACGCTCCACCAGAATGGAGCGGACTTGGTTGCCAAGCGACTGGATGATGCGGCCGCGAAGCGAATGTCGGAAGAGGCGGCGGCCCGGGCCGAGTTAGTGGCCAAGCGATTCAAAGAGCAAAAACCGGCGGAGGGAAGTGAAGCGCATCTACGCGGTGTAATCGAGGAATTGCGCACCGGTCAACCTGACTATTCGAAAATGACGCCGAAGTTTGCCGATGTGACGCGGCAACAGTTGACCAATCTGAGGGCGGCAGTCACGCAGATGGGAGCGCTCCAATCGGTAACGTTTAAGGGCGTTGGGCCGGGTGGGTTCGATATCTATGAGGTAAAGTTTGAAAAGGCCGCGGCGGAGTTTCGAATTGGGCTGACGCCGGACGGGAAGATCGAAGGAGTAGGATTCCGGCCTCTGTAGCGGCGAAGTCCCGTCCCAAACCATCTGCCTTTCTGGATTCATGCGGCGGCCAATGTGGTGTGGCCACAGATGGCGGCGGGTTCGGCCTTCGCAAGAGGCTACCGATATTAGCTGCTAACGCGATTCTACGACGCGACGCAAAGTTCCTCGAGGGAGTAGACCCGCACGCCGGAGCTCTTACTGAGGCGCCACTGACGCCAGGCGCAACAGATTAGGATCTTTCGATTTCTCGCCTGATGATGCTGCCGGTTTCTTCCGTCCCCGCTATTGAATCGTGAAGACGAACGTGGCAGTCGCTGTTTTTGCCGGAGCACTAGAATCTGTGACTTTGAAAGTCACGGTACTTGTCTCTGCGTAGGTTGCTGTCCCGGACATCTGCCCGGTGGTACCGTTTTGGAGACCGCTGGTAGTGAAACATTTTTCGACTTAACGAGCGTCCCCGTCAATGGGCCATCCAGTGCGGGCAATTGTACACGCAGCGAACCCCGACGCCTCCGTATCGCCCTGCAAGTTAGCAATCTCAGTACCGGCGGTTTCGATCCATAACGAACGGCAGCGTACGAGTGCGAAGTTCATCCATGTACTCTGGTTGCCCTAAGGAGGGTAGCCAGGGTGTACTTGCTGATCAGACTTCCGGTTCGGGGCGCTTTGCTGCAATGGGTGGATTCCGACCCGTCGTCATTCAGGCGCTGCGGGAACCACTGGGACTGAAGCTTTCCCCAGATAGGGTCCGGTTGACGTTCTCGTCGTCGACCGAATTGAGAGAACATCCGGCAATCAGGTGGCGAACCGCATTTGTTATTAACCCGGCCCGCGCGCCCGCCTCGGTTGCTCCTCCGGCAGTCGTGAGGCAACATCAGATCAGTTGGACGACGGGAGTTCGTATCGCGTCAAGCTGCGCGGGTACATTTGTTTTCGCCGAGGCGGGACTGGTTCTTACTGAATAAGATTGTTCACTTTGTTGCAACTGCCCGGCGCCCTTCCGACTTCAACTTCGGGGGGTGCCGTTTTTGATAGCCGTGTTACCGATCAGACTGCTCGGACGATTGACGCGAAAGCCGATGCCGCCGTTTAACGACGAAGTGTTACCGGTGAAAGTGCTGCCCGGCACGCCACCCGCGTCAAAGCCGTGACCCTGGTTATTGTTTGATGAGTTTGCCGTAACCGTGCTGCCAACCGCACTGTCGCTGAAAGCGAAATCGGCCGGGGAAGCCTCGGCGCGATGCTTGCTCACCGAAAGAAAGCGCCTCCCGGTTGAGGGGAGGCGCTTTAGACACGGAGCGATTAAAAGCTGAACTTCGCGGTCACTACGAGGATGCGTCCTCCGACCAGCGAAGCGCCCTGGCCGGAGCCGTAGGGGCTGGTGGGCGGCCCGACCAGGCCACTAGTTGTGCCAAGCGTTCCCGACGTAATGGAAGCCGTCGGGTTGCTGAAATTCGGATGGTTCAGGACGTTGTACGCCTGCGCGCCGATTTCGAAAGCGTACTTTTCCTTTACGAAGAATTTCTTCGTAAGCTGGTTATCGATATCGAAATAGCCAGGACCTCGGAAAACGCCGGGGCCGGTGATACCGAAATCGGTCTGAATCGGAGTGGCGACTCCCGAGGTCGAGTTGTAAGTCTCGAACTGGCCGGTGGTAAAGCAGGGCGTATCACTCGTGCCGTGGACCGCCGTGCAGTTGGTCAGGATGTGGGGATCGATGACGGTCGCAAGGGGCGTGGTGCCGGTGCCGCCGCCGGAATTGATCTGCGCGTTGATCTTGCTGTCGGACGACGAGAAGGGAGTTCCGGTGAAAATATACATCTTTTGGCCGTAGGTCCAGCCGCCCAGTGCTGCGTTGACCACGTGATTCGCGAACTTGCGCGGCTGGGTCCAGATCAGATCGCTGACGATGGCGTGGCGCACATCGAAGCCCTGATTGCCGTATCCGAAGTGCAGGTTATACGGGTTATAAACTGTGCTGTCACCCAATGCATGCGACCAAGTCCAGCCGACCTGTCCCTGGAATCCGTACTTCATGGAGTGCCGGATCTGAACGGTCATTGCATCGTAGTTCGAATAGCCCTGTGTCAAGACCTGGGTCACAGTCAGGAAGCGCGGATCCGGGCGCGCCGCCCACCGGCAAGCCGGCAAAGTTGGTTCCGTAGTATTTATTCACGCCGTTGGTCAACTGCAGGAAGGAGTTGGACCACGTGTTACTCAGCGCCTGGTCGTAACCATGGTTGCCGGTATAGGTCACTGCCAGGACATCATGCTGGTCCAGCGAACGCTCGACTTCGAAGCTCCATTCCGTCACCTTCGGAGAGACGAAATTGTTGGGCGCCGAGTAGTAGCTGGGTGCGCTGAAGGGAATCCTTCCGAGGGCCGCCTGAAGCTGTGTGAGCGTATCACCGGCCTTGAAACCGGAATTGAAGACCCCGGCGGCGGCGCAGCCGCGGCGTAGGCGGAACTTGCCGGATCAGTCGGCATCCCGACTTCACCGAAAGAAACCCTGGCGCTGAAGACACTGGGCGCATTGCGGAACACGCTCGATGCCACACTAGCCGGGAACAACGAGGCAAACGAACCGATACCGCCGCGGATCACAGTCTTCGGATTGACAGTCCATGCGAAACCGAATCGCGGTTCCGGAATGACGGATTCCAGGCTCTGGTAAAGATTGCGCAAGCCAGTGGTAATCGTCTGGTTGTAAGGCACAGTTGCTCCGCCCACATATCCCGGCATGCCGAACTGTGTGTTCATGCGAGCAAAACAGTTATCCACGCAAGCAGGATTGCCATCGTGCTCGATGCGAAAACCAAGCGTGAGCGTGAGGTTGCGCCGCACCTTCCACTCGTCCTGGGCATAGGCCGCCAGTGCGCTGAGGCGGAGGTGAACCTGCAGCAGGTTGGGGAAGGCCTGAGTGAAGGAGCTGCCCAGCCCGGTGGAGTTGATCTGTCCGGTCGCGAAGTCGGTCAAATCGGAGAAGTTGTAAAAGCCGTTGAATGCCGATTCGTTGTTCGTGAAATCGGTCACTTTGTTGTAGCGGTAATTCACCCCGCCTTTCACCGTGTGCTTACCGTGAGTCCAGGTGAGATCGTCCACCAGCTGCGCCTGGCCCACGTTGCGGCCTTGCGGGAAGTTGGTTGCGACGCCAATGCCCGTGCAGCAGCCATCTCCCGGACTAAATGTCTCCGGCATCAACTGCTCTGCTTTTTGGAGGTCCGGATAGCCGAATATCGCGGTGTACCAGGAGCCGGAACCGACGAAGTTATTCACCATGTGGGGATTGATGACGTAGGTGTAGGTCAACTGCCCGTTATGTGCGGGTTGGTTGCTGATTTGATTGAAGGCCGGGTTGATGAAGCTCGGACCGGTGGCCTGAAGACCCCAATCATAGTTATAGCGAGCGCTGATCTTCTGCTTTTCGTTGATCGTGTAGTCTCCGCGAACCGTGATAAGGCTCTCGGAATTGGTTTCGCCGGCGTTCTCCGCGAATGCATAAGAGCAGGGAACGTTCTGCCCCGAAAATTCCGCCGCCGGGAGCTGGAATATTCCCGTTCCAGAAGGTTCCCGTACCACAACCCAAGTGCTTGTTGCCGTCCTGCAGGGGGCCGCTGCCATTGGTTACGGGGATGGCGTTGGGCGCGCCGCTGGCGCCGTTCCAGAGTTTGAACGCATCCTGGTAGAGGGTGGTCGCCGACGCGGGAATGTGTGCCAGCGTGTATGCCTGGAGCTGCGGTGAGGGAATTGTCACTATTCCGGAAGTCGGCAAGGCGTACTGAAGGCTTTCATAGTTGAAGAAGAAGAACAGTTTGTTCTTCTTAATTGGGCCGCCAACCGACCCGCCGAAATTGTGGGAATCGGATCGCGGTTCCTGCAGCCCCACTTGGTTGTTGAAAAAAGTGTTGGCGTTGAGGATCTTGTCGTTGTAGTTGTGGAACAGGTTTCCATGGAAAGCGTTGGATCCGGTCCTTCCCACAAAGTTCACCTGCGCGCCGGCCATGCGGCCATAGTCCGCGCTGAATGCGTTGAGTACCACCGATGCTTCGGCGATCTCATTCGCGCCAAGCGTATTGTTGCTGGCGCCGGAGTTATTCAGGTTGAGGTACGGGTCCATATCGTCGGCGCCGTTCAGCGTGAACAGGTTTGAGTTTCCTGGGATGCCGTTGGTCACGAAACCCGCTTGTCCGCCTTTACCCACCAGGGTTCCCGGAACGGTAAAGGCGATCGTCGTAATATCACCCCCGTTAGCCGGCAACTGGATCATTTGCTGATTATTAAAACCACTCGCCAGGTTCGCATTCTCGGTCTGGAGAATGGTCGCCTGGGCCTGAACTTCGACCACTTCTGAGGTGCCTTGCACCTCCAATTTCAGGTTAATGGACGTTTCTTGGCCAACCAGAAGGGTGAATTTCTCCGTTCTGGATTTCAAGCCAGTGGATTCCCCCGTTACCAAGTAGTCACCGGGCCTCAGCAGGGAAAAGCGATATTGGCCGTGCGAATCGCTAACTGCGGAGCGGACTTCATTGGTGTCGGTGAACTTGACCGTGACTTTAGCATTGGTGACGATGGCGCCGCTGGCATCGGTCACCGTGCCGACGATATCCCCAGTCGTCATTGTCTGGCTGTGTGTGACAGGCGCAAGCGAGAAAAGCGCCGTCGAAAAGCTGGCAATAGCCAGCAGAGAACGCCAATGGCGTTTTGCATCCCTCATGAAACTACCTCCTAACTCCGGTTCGGTCCACAGTGTGGAAAAGGACCCATTGGGAAGATCTTACCTCAAGAATCGGAGGAACGCTCCAACTAGAGCTAGAAAATGCTGGGCGCGGACTCTTGGGCGCTCACCCTCCGGCTCGCATGGAGGTGGCTGGCAGTGGCTGGAGGATAAGGCAAAGCCGATGGCCGACGGGAATTAGTCACGGCCACGTCGACCACTCCGGTCCCCTGCGCCGGCATCGGGGATGGCGGCGCGGTGGCCACGATTTCGGCCAGCAACCCGACGGTCACATCGGTGGCGCCTGCTGACGCTATCCCCGACAAAGGCGAACGTGTAGTCGTTCGTCAGCCGTCACGCATTTGACAAATTTCCAATCTGCGCAAAGGCACGCGGATACCAAACCCTAACCAAAACCCTCAGGGTTTGGCGTGACGGCGCTTCCCGCGCTTATTCGAGCATCGCCCTTTAGGAGTGTTTAGCACCAACTGACGTCGACCAAGCGGTCATCTAACAGAGTGTATCGTCGTGACTCTGATATCGTATGATTATGTTAGACATAGATATGCTTCGCATGGCCCTGATCGGCTACGAGGCTAAACAGCAAAAAATCGACGAGAAGATCGCTGAGATTCGTAGTGAACTTGACGGGCAAGCACCGCGGCTCGAACTCTCTGCTTCCGTCGCGACCGATAGAGCAAAGCCACGACGCAAGATGAGTGGAGCCGCGAAGGCGCGGATCGCAGCGGCGCAGCGGAAACGTTGGGCAGCGTTCCACAAGCGGCACGGGGCGACACCGGCTGAGAAGAAGGCGCCGGTGAAGAAGCGGACAATGAGCGCCGCCGGCCGTAAAGCTATTGCCGAAGCTACGAGAAAGCGTTGGGCAGCATTCCGGGCGAAGAAGTCAACAGCAACGAAGAAGAAGGCGGCCTGATCTCTGACGGGGGAGAGACAACCGTGACCGGCGGCGCCGCGACGCATTGGTAGCACTGCAATAGGGCGCAGGCCGAAATGCTCAGTACCAAACCTATCGCTCGGAGCCAATCTCGCCAGTCGTCCGCTTACAAGGCCAGAACTAAGAAGAACAACTGCCATCTATGAGCAGACAACATCTGGCTTTTCGATCCCATTGTCGAGACTCATAACGATGTCTCCCGAGCTTCTGATTCCGCCGGGCACTCTCGCTGAGTTCATTTCTTCACGGTCGCATTCGCCCCTGAGATATATAATCAAGGTCGCCATGCCCCATCCGTCCAGACGGAATTTTCTGCAGGGAGCCGGCGCCGCGCTGACAACCAGTAGCCTAATGGCTCAGACCAACGCGCGCCGCCACCGCAATATAATCTTCATCCTCAGCGACGACCACCGATACGATGCCCTCGGCTTCATGCATCCGCAAACCTGGCTGCGCACGCCGCAACTGGATACTTTGGCGCGCGATGGTGTCCATCTGAAAAACGCGTTCGTGAGCACGGCGCTGTGTTCGCCCAGCCGGGCCAGCATTCTGACAGGCATATACGCTCATCGCCATAAGATCGTCGACAACAATACAGCGATCCCTCAAGGCACGCGATTCTTTCCGCAGTTGCTGCAGCGGGCGGGCTACAAAACGGGCTTTATCGGAAAGTGGCACATGGGCAACACCGGAGATCAGCCGCAAACCGGGTTTGACAAGTGGGTCAGCTTCCGGGGACAGGGTTCTTATCTGCCCGAACGGAACGGACTGAATGTGGATGGCAAACACGTTCCGCAAAAGGGATATATAACCGATGAACTGACCGACTACGCTCTCAATTGGCTCAACACAATTCCTAAGGAGCAGCCGTATTTTCTCTACCTCTCCCATAAAGCCGTTCACGCCGACTTCATCCCGGCGGACCGACACAAAGGCGTGTATGCCAAGGAGACGTTCGCTCCGCCCAAGACTATGGCCGAGTCCGGCCCGAACGCGCAGCACCGTCCCATGTGGGTCCAGAACCAGCGCAATAGCTGGCACGGAGTCGATTTTCCCTACCACTCGGATCTGGACGTCGGCGAGTATTACAAGCGCTACGCCGAGACGCTGCTCGGCGTGGACGATAGCTTAGGACGCGTACTCGATGCCTTAAAGCGGCGCGGGCAGCTCGATTCCACACTCCTGATATATATGGGTGACAATGGATTCGCCTTCGGCGAGCACGGGCTCATCGACAAGCGTACTGCTTACGAAGAGTCGATGCGGGTCCCGATGCTGGCGCGCTGCCCCGAAATGTTCTCCGGTGGAAGCGTCGTCGAAAAGATGGTTGCCGGGCTGGATATTATGCCGACTGTACTTGAGGCGGCCGGTGTGACGGCGCCTCAAGGGCTCGACGGCCGTTCGATGTTGCCCCTGCTGCGGGGTCAGAACGACCCGCAGTGGCGCACGCAACTGCTGTATGAGTATTACTGGGAACGCAATTTTCCGCAGACACCCACGATGCACGCTCTACGGACCGACCGCTACAAGTACATCCACTACTATGGCATCTGGGATTCGGACGAGCTTTACGATCTTCAGGAAGACCCTCTCGAAACCACAAACCTCATACTGAACCCGGAGCGCAAGGCCACCATCCAGGAATTCAACAAACGCCTGTTCGACGAAATGGAGCGCACGGACGGCATGAATATCCCGCTATTTCGAGACACGGGCAACCAGAACAATAAGCGCAATGCAGAAAAAGGCCGGGCAGCAGATTTTCCGGACGAGCTGAAAGTGAAGAAGCAGTAGTCCGGTCTCTTCTGTTCGCACCACTACGGTTTCTGGCACGGATCTGGAGACGCTCCAGTTCATTTGGGATATCATGATGGGCAATCAGAGGCTCGCACATCATGAAATCAGCTACTCTCTTCTACTCCGCTATTCTGTTTGGCGCCCTTATGGCAACAACCATGCGTGGCCAGGTCATCACCGCATCTGTCGAAGGGATCGTTCTGGATCCCGCCGGCGCAGCCGTGCCGAACGCTAAGCTTCTCGCTTCCGACACCGCTACCGGTTTCTCCGTCCACGCCACCACCGCAACCGACGGCCGCTACTCGTTTCCCTCGTTGCCGCCTGGCGGTCCCTATACGATTACCGTTGAAATGCAGGGATTCAACACCGAAACGCGATCGGAAATCACGCTCCTGGTGAACCAGATCCTGCGGCTTGATTTCACTTTGAAGATCGGCGCCGCGAGCGATACGATACAGGTCACCGGCGACGCTCCGCTCGTGGAGTCGACCACAGCGTCCATGGGCCAGGTCATCACATCGAAGAGCATCGTCGACCTTCCGCTCAATCAGCGGAATGCGTACTCGCTCGTTTTTCTTGCGCCAGGCGTGGAGGGAAGCGTAAGCTTCACCTATAACAGCGATAATTTCTCAATCAACGGCGGCCGGCCCGGGAGCACGGACATCCTGGTGGACGGAATTCCCTCCTCACCGGGACTGGCCAATCCGATTGTCGGTATTGCGGTTTTTCCATCCGTCGATGCGGTCCAGGAATTCAAGGTCCAGACCAATATATATTCCACGGAGTTCGGACGCAGCGGCAGCGGACTCATCAACTTGATTTACAAATCCGGAACCAACCGTTTCCACGGAAGCGCCTACGAATTCCTGCGCAATTCCGATCTGGATTCCAATACCTTCTTCTCCAATAAAGCCGGGACGCCGCTCCCCAATTTCAAGCGCAGCCAGTTCGGCGCAAGCCTGGGAGGGCCGGTGGAGATTCCCCATCTCTACAATGGCACGAACAAAACTTTTTTCTTCGTCGATTATGAGGGCTTACGCCAGGGTAGCGCGACCACCTTGCTGACAACGGTTCCCACTGCCGCGCAACGCACGGGAGATTTCTCCCAGACATTTAACGCGGCGGGACAGTTAGTTGTCATCTATGACCCGAACACCACCGTGCCGCAGGGCACGGGATACGTGCGGACACCATTTCCGGGAAACATGATTCCCACGAACCGCATCGATTCGGTGGCCAAGAATATCGCCAACTACTATCCTTTGCCGAACCAGCCGGGCTTGCCCTTTTCCGGGACCAATAACTACTACGTCGCCACCACGAGTGTGGAGAATACGAACTCAGTCGACGCCAAGGTCGATGAAGTTCTGAACGACCGTAGTCGCTTTTTTGTGCGCTATTCGCGTCTCGGCCTGAGTCAGCCAGCGCCGTTGGAGCTGCCGTCGGCTGTTCGGGTCGCCCAGAACGCGCCCGATAACCAGGCCCAAACGAATAATAGCGCCGCGCTCGACTACACACTTTCCCTCAGCCCCACCAATCTGTTGGAGTTCCGTTACGGGTTCGCCCGCATCAAGCTCGATTACACTTCCATCAGTCTGGGATTCAATCCTACGTCCCTCGGATTTCCAAGTTATATCGCCGCCAACGCCGACCATCTCCTCTTTCCCGGTATCGCGGCGGTGAACTATTACAGTCTGGGCAACCCAGGCCAGGGTGACACCCGGTTTCCCGGGTTCGACAGTCATGTTGTTGGAGTTGAGAACACCCACATACTGGGCGCGCATACGTTGCGTTTCGGAGTGGAAGGACGGCTGTTTCGTTCGAACGATACGGAATCCGGCTCCTCAACCGGCAACTTCAGCTTCAGCGCCGCGCTCACCCAAGGCCCGAATCCCAATACTGCCAGCAACGCTGCCGGCAACAGTCTCGCTACACTGCTGCTGGGCGGCGGCAGCGGCTCGTTGCTGATCGATTCCAAAGATGGCGCCACCCAGAGCTTCTACTACGGAGCCTTTGTCCAGGATGATTGGAAGGTGACGCGGAGACTGACGATTAATGTGGGTCTTCGATACGACCTGGACATCCCCCGGACGGAACGCTATAACCGCATGGAGACTTTCGATCCCACCGTTGCCTCACCGCTTGCCGGCGCCACGGGACTCGCCGGCCTGAAAGGCGGCACGGTTTTTGCGGGAGTGAATGGGAACAGCCGCCGCCAGTTCGATCCGCAATGGCACGAATTTCGATCCACGCTTCGGCTTCGCCTATCAAGCGACGACAAACACCGTGATCCGCGGAGGCTATGGCATATTCTTTGCCGCCACTTTGCGCCCCGCCAACGCCACCATAGGAAACGAAGGGTTCAGCGCCGAGACCGACTTCAACGCCAGCCCTAATGGCCTGACTCAAACCGGCCTCCTGAGCAATCCGTTTCCGAATGGGCTGAATCATCCCGCCGGCAATTCGCAAGGCCTCCTGACAGGCATCGGCAGCTCGTTCGAGAATCCGGTAACCGGAGACAACACGGTTCCTTACACGGAGAACTGGGACATCGACATCCAGCGGCAGTTACCAGGCAACATTCTGATCGACGCCGCCTACGTGGGCAGCCACGGGGTGAACCTTAATAAGTCGGGCGAAAATCAACTCAACCTCAATCAATTGACTCCGGGCGTCATCTCCCTCGGAACCCAGCTTCAGCAGAGCGTGGCGAATCCATTCTACGGGATCATTCCCACTGGCCCCGAATCGAGTCCCACCATTCCGCTCTATTACCTGCTGGCACCGTTTCCGCAGTTCACCACGGTCTTTGCTTCGTTTCCCACCGGCGGTTACAGCGATTACAATGCGTTCCAGTTGAAGGTGGAGAAGCGCTTCAGTCATGGCCTCACTACACTCCTCTCATTCACCGGGCAGAAACTGATTGACGATTTCTCTCAGATTTCCAACGTGGGCAACCAGACCGGCGGCATTCAGAATATTTACGACGATCGTCAACAGAGGTCGCTCTCTTCCAACGACCAATCGCGCCGTCTGGTGATCAGCGGCGCCTACCAGTTACCGGTCGGACGCGGTAACGCTTTCGGCAGGAACTGGAACCGGGCGGTAGATGCCTTGGTTGGAGGATGGCAGGTGAACGGCATCTATACCTATCGACGGGCTTTCCGATTTCAGTGACGGCCGCGAACAACTGCACCGATTGCGGCATCCAGACTCTGCGGCCCAACAACAACGGTCACACCGCCGAGCTCAGCGGATCGGTTTCCCAGCGGCTCAACGACTATTTCAACACGTCAGTGTTTTCGCAGCCTGCGGCCTTCACATTCGGCAATGTTGGACGCACGCTTCCCGATGTGCGCAATCCATCCTCGCACAATATCGATTTTTCGCTCTTCAAGATTTTCAAGCCCGTTGAGCGCCTTACCGTGGAGTTCCGCGCCGAAGCATTTAACCTGCTGAATCAGGTGGTTTTCGGAGGGCCGGGCACAGCCATTAATTCCAACTCGCTCGGCGTAATCAGTTCGCAAGCGAACTCGTCCCGCGACATCCAGTTCGCCATGAAGTTGCTGTTCTGATTAGGGTGATCGACGTCGGCTCCGACTCCGTTTCCTTCAGGGGTTGCCCCGACCCGACTCGGCAGCATCCCAGTACGTACATTTAGACACAGTCGAAGAAAACTCTTTGATATGCTCTCGCTTCGCCGGGCACATACTAAGGTGCACCGGAGGCATAGATGACCACTGGAACGACGCTATTTCAACTGAACCTGGATCGGGGACAACTCTTCGACGGGTCTACGCGGGGAGTCGGGATTCTCAATACAAACAACGTTCAGCCGCTCAAAGCGGACGCGGGAGTGCAGATCGCGAACGGAAGCATGGAGCTTGCGCGGCATCCCGCGCTCGATGGGCTCCAGACTTTTACCATTCAGGCGACCGTTACGCCCACCGCGGTGGGAACCAGCAGACGCAACATCGCCGGAGCGCAGACGCCGGGAATCGCTCTCTACGTCGATGCCACCGGCAAGGTGGTGGGCGCGGTCAATACCGCGCAAGGGTGGCAGAACATCGATAGCGGCACGTTCCTGCTCAAGGCGAATACCACGTACTCGATCCAGTTCACACGAGATTCCAATGGGGCCGAGGCGCTGGTGATCAACGGGCAGGCTGTGACATCGAAACAGGTGGCGGGGCCACTGGTGAATGCGGGCGCTTCGGGATTCAAGCTCGGCTCCGACGTCGATGGCAAACAGTTTCCCTTCGTCGGCTCGATTCTGAGCTTTCAGATCGTACAGGGCGTGGTCACACCGGCGGTCCTGACCGCGCGCCAGGCGACCATGACGGCCGTGCTCGCAGGCGTCAAGAATAAGGTCACCACCAAGAACATCGGAGTCATCCTGGACCCGGATCCGTCGCTCGCGCGCCTGCAGAAACTGCGGGACATTTTAGACGCGGCTGGTGTGAGCCGCCTCTCCGATCTCTCCACGCTGAAACTGACCGCGCCCATCACCATGACACCGAACAAGATTCTGGTGGCGCGCGAAGCCGAATCCCTTGAATATCGATTGGGGCAAGGTGGCGACTGAAGTCGCGGCGGCCCAGGGCAATGCGGCCGTGGTCCGGACGCGCCTGGCGCAGTACATGACCAACCGCAACAGCACCGCGGTGTTGAAGACGATGACCGCGACGGCGCTGACCCACGCCGCAGGAGCGACCACCGCCGGGACGGTAATACCGGCCGAGGTTGGGGCGTCCACCGTTAAACCGATTGGCGCCGTCACCGTCGGGGCCAACGCTCTGCGGATGATAACTAAAGAACCGTCGCGGTTGACCGAGAGTTTGCAGGTCACTGGCGAATCTGTGAAGCTGCTCGATACGGCGCTGCTGGACAAATTCGCCAGCGCGAAGCCCATCGACTGGCCGGTGATCTCGGCGCCTTCGAACCAGTTCATCATTCCAAAGACCATTCCCGTGGACAGCGCGGTCATCATTGCGCAGACGCTCGACCTCACGCAGGTCACGCTAATGGTGGAGCCCACCGTTACCACGCTCTATATCATCGCCGAAGAAGTTGTGTGCGGGCCCGGCGCGAACATTTCGTGGCGGCTGCGCGGCGGCACTACACCGGCGCGCCTGAGCGACCCGGGATTGAACGGGCGAAGCTGGTCCGGAATTCAGACGAAGGCCGACTCGCGCGATGGCTTGGACGGAGGCAACGGACTGGCGGGCGCGGCCGGCATCGATGGCCGCGTCGGCGACAAAGCGCCCGCCATCGAAATGTGGGTGAAGACGCTGACCGGGCTGCCCAATCTGAACCTCAATGGCGAAGACGGCATCGGCGGCGGCCGGGGCCAGAATGGCGGCGTCGGCGGAAACGGAGGCGACGGCGCGCTTGGACATCGCTGGTGGCTGTTCGGCTGGCATTGCGACACACAGGGAGGGGACGGCGGCGATGGCGGCGATGGCGGCATGGGCGGAGCGGGCGGACGCGGCGGCAACGGCGGCAACGGCGGCAGCATCACCATCGGCACGCTGCAGGGAACCCTCGCCACCACAGTCACCAACAAGAGCTTCCTGCTGAAGAACCAGGGTGGACGCTCCGGGCCGGGCGGTGCGGGAGGTAGCGGAGGTTTGGGCGGCGCCGCCGGCGCCGCAGGCAACGGCGAAACCTGCCACGATGCTCGCGACGGACATCATGGCGCGCAGGCCCAGCCCGGCCCGCAAGGCCTGGCCGGATTCGTCAACGGCAGCGATGCCGCGGTGACGTTCTTCGAATTCACCCAGGCGGATTGGGACGAATTGCTAACCCGTCCCTGGATTTCCAAGCTCCAGCCGACCGACCTCTTCCCCGGTGAAAAGCTGACCATTTTCGGCAGCGCCTTCACCACCGCGGATCGCATCATGGTCGACAGTGTTGCGCTGGCGCCCACCGTGAACGCGGATCAGAGCATCTCCGCCACAATTCCACTCAATACCACCGGCGGAAGCAAATCGGTGAGCGTGCGCCGGGTCGACGGAACGGACAGCAACCGCCTGTCGCTTTCCATCAAGCCGCAGCTGGACGCGTTCACCGCGCTACTGGCGCCGAATGCGGCCGTGACCCTGAGCGGGCACGCGTTCGAAAGCGGCGCGTCGGTCCTGATCAACGGCCAGGCGACACCGGGCAGCGCAATCACACCGACGAGCATTACGTTTACCGTGCCGGGAACGGGCGGCGGCGGTTCGACGGGAGGAACGGTCAGCGTGCAAGTGCGAAACCCCGACGGTTGGGTGAGCAACACGCGCACCGCGACCAAGCCGCGCATCCTGGAAATTCCCTTCCAGTGGGGCACGAACAATTTCCACTTTGGGAACCCCGACAAGGGAAATCCGGATTGGGGCACGTATGAGGATACGTTCGGAACGGCCGAGGTCTGGCACGAGCTGCTGGATCCCATCTTCGGGCATCCGATTCTGACGGCGGCGTACTTCGCCTTCTACGTCTATTTCCTCAAGGGCAAAGGCGGCGGCGGGCTGGCCACGGGATTCTGCACGTCGCTGGCGAGCGAGGTCGCCGACCGGTTGTGGACCGGGCAGAACGACACAAATACACTGACGTTGACCGACAGTCTGCTCAAGACGCTGACAGGGGTGCATGGGAAGCTGCTGAGCCGCCAGAGCCTGCTGCATTTCCACGACCAGGGACGGCAGGGAACCGCGCGCGTCGAACAATCGATCCGCGAGATTGAGGCGACGTTCCTGCGCGGCTGCGACCGCAATGCGGCGCCGCTGCTGTTCTTCATTCCGTCGGGCGATGTCTGGGACTCGGGTTATTTCGACAAGCTGGGTCAATCGCATTGCGTGATGCCATACCGCTTCGTGTACCCGCCGGGACATCCCGGGCCGCAGCTTTCGGGTGACGGAAGCACCACGGTGAGCCCGCTCGATGGCGTGCAGATGTTCGTGTGGGACTGCAACAATCCGGAGTCGCAGAACTGTTTTGTGGCGCTCGCGCTGCAGAACGGGCAGTTGACGTTCCAGTTCAAGCCGAACGGCGTTGCCGATCCGGACCTCCAGACATCGAAGGGGGTCACGCTGGGCGAGTGGACGAACGGCAATTACCTGTTGGGGGACCACGATCTGCCCTTCAGCGGGCCGCTGGGGCTGACCACGTTCATCATCGAGTTCCTGCTCTCGCCCGCCGATTTGCAGGTGACCGACGAGACCGGGAACAAGACGGGCACGTTCGGCACTCAGATCCGGTCGGAAATTCCGGGCAGCCATCCCTGCTATCTCGCCAAGAACATGTATATGCTGCCTTCGGACACGGCGCTGACGCGGACTATCG
Organism: uncultured Solibacteraceae bacterium; assembly: GCA_963815475.1. Classification (GTDB taxonomy): domain Bacteria; phylum Acidobacteriota; class Terriglobia; order Bryobacterales; family Bryobacteraceae; genus Sulfopaludibacter. The sequence goes on from CAWFHD010000003.1 coordinate 2,088,506, forward strand.
TGGGTAACGGCAACGGGAATTACACCTTCGGGTCGGTACAGCCGGATGCCGGGAGCGTGGTGATTGAGAACGTGCCGACGGTGACCGGACAGCAGGACGTGCTCTCGATGAGCGCGGACGGTACCCAGATGCGATTTACGGCGGGAGCGGACAAGACCTTCAACATTACGATCTGCCGCCAGGTGAATTCGCAGGCGCGGGCCATCGCGGTGTCGGGCGTCGGCGCAGCTCCGGGGGCCGATATCGATCTCACGGTGTCGCCGGATCTCTCACTCGTGCGTCTCGGCAACCAGGGCGCAGCACGAACGGTCAGCGTGAACGCATTTACCACCGACAAGACCGTCGCCAATACGGTGGTGAACAAATCTGTGGCGGGCGTGGCGCTGCCGGCGGCTCACGATCTCGTAGTAGCGGTGCCGGATTGGGCCCAAGTGAACCTCTCGGTACAAGCCGTGAGCTTCCAGTAAGGATGCGCCGCATTTCCCAGGCGGGCCCCGCACTCTGGAGGGCGGCGCATGCAACCCCTCAGTGGGTTTGCGGCCGGATCATGATATAAGGAGGAACAGCATGTCCACGAACGACGCAAAAAGAACCATCGCGGTTCTATTCGTCTTTCTCATGGCGCCCCGTCTGATTGCAAGTGGTCCTGTTGGCATTTACGGAATCGTGGAGAAGGTGGTCTTCGAACCCAATGAACGCTCGCCTGAAAGGATTCAAGTTTGGGGAGCATTCGCCTACGTGGATGGCGGCGCAAACAGCGGCCTGGGTGTGTCCGCGGTGAAACGCGGATATCTTTAACTTTAGGCTTCCTTCGGCGGATGTTGCGAATGCGCAGGCTGTGGAAACCGTAAAGAAGGAATGGACGGATCTCAAGGCTGTCGCAGGCACGGGGCAAGCGATAGGCTTTGGGAGTTGGGGCTATATCGGAAGCTTCTCCGGGCTTCAACCTCAAGCCCGCAGCACTATGCCTCCGTATATCCTGGAACGCGCGCCTGGCGGGGGCGCGCAGACGGATCTACGAGTGCGCGCTGAGTCTGAAGCGCCCGCTTCGCCCGCTGCCTATCAAACAGAATTCGGGATCGTCAAGCTGTCCGATCGAGGTAGCCATGCTGCGATCGTCAAGCAACTGAAGGACGCACTCAAACAGTAGAGCTAATGTCAGAACATGAACTTGGCGCCTAACTGAATCAACCTTGGCGGAAGGCGGTCTCCGCCAATAGTGCCGAATCCGGAATTGCCCAGCGTTGTATTCGGGTTACTGAAATGCGGCGAATTCGTCAGGTTAAAGAAATCCGCTTCCAATCGGAATCGCCTGAATTCGTTGTCTCCAATTTGCGCGTCTTTGCCAATGGAGAAATCCCAGCTATTCAACCCGGGCCCGCGAATGTGGCCGAATCCGGAATTACCGAATGTATACGCGGCCGGGGACGAAAAGCAGGACGTATCGAACCATTCCGAAACGTTCTTCGGCATCACGACGCTGCTGCACGTGATGTTTGCCGGATTGCTGCCGCCATTGTTATTCAGCAGGTTGTTGGCTACGGTAACCATTAGAGGCTGCCCGGCTTGAAATGTGGTGATCCCATTGACGGACCAGCCGCCTACCAGTTTGCCCGCGATGCCCGAACTCTTCAGCAGGGGCTTCCCTTTTCCGAACGGCAACTCATAGGTATAGCTGAAGACGAAGTTCTGCGGAATGTCAATCAGCTTGAACCCGTTGCTTAGTCCATAATTCAGTGCGTCGTTGTAGGGGTACACGATGTTCGTGGTGTTGTCGAGTGTCTTCGACCACGTATACGAAGCCAGGAAGGTGAGGCCATAGCTGAAGCGCTTCTGCAAACTCGCTTGCAGGGCATTGTAGTGCGAGGTCCCATCTCCGTTGCGTTGGTCCACAGTGGGAATGTTGGGGGCCACTGCATAGAACGGCAGCCGCGGGGCCACCGGGCCTGGGCCCGGAAGGGTCTGGTTGAGTTGAAGGTCGCGATATAGGTGCAGCCCATGCGTGCCCACATATGCCACCGTCAGCACCATGTTGGCGGGCAGTTGCCGCTGGATATTAAAATTCCAGACCTGCGCCTCGTCCTGTTTGAAGTTCTTCGCCACGAAAAAGACGCCGAAGCCTGGAGGCGGAACCAAAGTGCCACCTGGCGTGTACGGCACTGTAATGGGCGCGATCAGCCCGTTGCTGCTCAAGCTCCAAAACGGAGTGAACGGGGTGGGCGTGTTGAAACTTCCCAGCGTAAAGAACGGGAAGTTGCGCTCTAAGGTGCCGCCGGTTGCCCCGAAGTTATCCGGAAAGTAGCTGATCCCGAACGCTGCCCGGATTGCCGTCTTGCCCCTGTCCGGCGAGTACGCCAGCCCTAACCTGGGGCCGAGATTCTTGTAATAATTGTCGACGTTGGGTCCCTGGTTTCCCGACGACGCGACGTCAATCAGGCCGGTCGCAGGGTCGAAATTGGACTGACGGTTATACTTCTCGACCGGTCTCGTGAATAGGTCCCATCGGAGGCCGAGGTTCAGGGTCAGAGAGTTCGTCACGCGGTAATCGTCTTGAACGTAGAGACCTACGAAGGTCATTCGCACAGCCGGGACTGTGTTGACGAAATCGCGAACTACCTGGTTCGGATCGCCAAGCAGGAAACTGGCGAACGGGCTGCCAGTCCCGGGCGCGCCCTGATTGCTGGTGTAGTTGCCGTTGAAGTTGAAGATGCCGCGGGGATCGTCTTGCGAGTTGGTCAACGTGGACTGGATCCGCTGGATATCGGCGCCGAATTTCAGCGAGTGCTTTCCCTTGATCCAGGTGAAGCTTTCACTGTATTCGAAAGTGTTGGCGATGCGTTTTGCGTCCGTCCATCCCGGATCGCCCGTATTCGAGAATCCCGAAATGTTGAACTGGGCGATACCTGAGGTATAGGGCAGTCCGGGAATGTTGCCGTTGGGGATGCCGAGCGCGTTGTTTTCGGCGATGCCGTAGGAGTTCGCGAAATCGACAACGTTGAAGCGGTTGAACCCGAACCGCGCTTCGTTCAACATCGTGGGTGAGAATGTATGGGTCCATCCCACAACAGCGTTTTGATTGAAGGCCGTCGAGTTCGGCCCGCCCATCATGAATATGTTGCCCGGTGAAGGGCTTGTGTAATCCTTCTGGGCCATCGACTCGCGTCCGAACACGTGGTTCCTGTCGTTGAGTTGCCAGTCGATCTTGAAGTCGCCTTGCGGGGCATTGACGGTGTTCACCGTGTTTTCGACATAGTTGTTTGCCAGTCCCGACAGGTTAGGCGCGGGGAAGATGGTATTGGCCACTTTGAACGCTACCGGATCGATGCGGTTCGCCGGAATCGTATTGTTCGGGAACGGCAGGCCGTTGAGGGGATCGTAAATAGCTGGTTGGGCTCCCTCGGTCAAAATTCCCTGGCGTTGCAGCGAAGTCGGCAGCGTCAAGACATTGGTCTGACCCTGGTGCGATACCAGTTGCTGGTAGTCCATGAAGAAGAAAAGTTTATTCTTCCGGATCGGTCCGCCGAAAGTCCCGCCGAACTGGTTGGACTTATAGGGAGCGCGCGCTACCGCGAAGAAATCGCGCGCGTTCAAATCGTCGTTGCGGAGGAAATCGAATGCCTCGCCGTGGTACGCGTTTGTGCCGGATTTGATGCTCAGGTTGACGATTGCCCCGCCGAAAGAGCCGTACTCCGCATTCGGATTGCTGGTTTCGACACGAAAAGAATCGACCGAATCAAGCGGCGGCGTAATGCTGATGAACGCGTTGAGTGGCTCGGTATTGTGCACCCCGTCGACCATGTAGTAGTTGCCTGACCAGGGAAGCCCGTTCACCACGGCTTGCGTCGGCGTCAAGGCGCCGGCTGCCGACGGGTTCTCCGCAAAATCGCCCCATCCGGCTTGAATCGCTCCAGGCACGATAGTCACCAGTTGTTCGAACAATCTGCCGTTAAGCGGCAATCGTTCGATCTGGCCTGACTCCACCACGTGCCCAATGTCGGAAGTTGTGCTCGAAACCAGCGGGGCTTCGGCCGTGACAAGAACTTGCTGTGTGCTTTCACCGGGCGAAAGCGAGAAATCGACCCTGGTGGTTTGTTCCACTCGAACAACGACATTGGGCACGACGGCGGTGCTGAAGCCTTTGTATTGAGCCGTCATCTTGTAAGTGCCAGGGACGAGGTTAGGTATGGTGTAGTCGCCCTCACCGGTAGTTACCGTAGATTGCACAATGTTTGTATCCACATTTGCGGCAGTTACTTGTGCTCCCGCTACCACTGCCCCCGAGGTATCTCGTACAGTTCCGACGAGTACTCCGGAGATTGCCTGCGCATTGGCCATGCTGGAAAAAGTTGTTAAAACGGTCCCTAAGGCGAGAATAATACCGACACACCAACACACACGGATATCCAACCATGTCTTCATATGCTTCTCCTCAGTTTTTGCGGCGGGAGCTTCAACTCGGCGACATCGGTGCGGTTTAGCGCCCGCACTAACCTGTTTTGCAGTTAGAGTACGCCTAGTAATGCTATGTTGACAACAGACAAATTGTTACTTGTATTTCGCAGCAGTCTGCTTCAGAACAGTTTGCGAATTTGAAGGCGAGCGCAGATACCGTTCTGGCCGTTTTTGTGCGGTGCGCAACCAAAACTCGTCATTGGGACAGCCAGACACGAAACCCGACGGCCGCGGGATGCCGTGCCTGATCGAGAATGAGGGCTCTTTCAACTCACCGTTTTAAAAGCTTGTCCACCGCTTTGGCCAGTTCACGAAACTCATCGTGTGCAGGGGAGTTTGGCGCGTACTCGGATACCGTGAGGCCGTGCGCCACCGCCTCCGCCACAACAACGCGCTGCCCGATAAAAGGCAAAACCTTTCTTCCCATGTCCTTCAGCGACGACGCCAATCCCCGCCCAAGGTTGGTTGTCATAAGGACCTTCGAAGGCACAAACCGGATACGTGGCTTTTTCGATCGACGCTCGGCGCGCGCCTTTAGCCCCAAGGACAGTGCTTCTTTCAGCGCGAACAAATCGAGAGGGGATGGCCCACACGGCAGCAGCAGGACATCGGCTGCCAACGCCGCCTGATAGCCCACCTCCGGCATACCTGGCGGCGTATCGATCAGCACGATGTCCGCGTCTTTTTCTGCCTTGCGCGCTCTGGCCCGCAACGTTTCGGCGCCGTCGGAAACCTTGTGAACGCACTGCGCGAGCATCCCGTCGCCCTGTGCTGCCCAAGCTACCAGGCTATGTTGCGGATCGGAATCGAGCACTGCCACGCTTCGCCCCATGGCGGTGAACTCCGCCGCCAGATTCCCAACAATGGTGGACTTTCCCACCCCGCCCTTCCGGCCCGCTACAGCGATAATGGCCATAAAACGTACTATACGAGAAATGCGCCGGCAACGCGCGCCGAAAAAGCCTTGGCGCCCGACTACGGTTTTTGTGCTTTGTTCAACCTGGGATCATCCAGCCGCAAGCGGTACATGATCTGGTTATAGTTGTAACGTGGCGTTTTCTCTTTGGCTCCGCTGAACGAATCCGTGTAGGTTCCCTCAAAGTAGATCACGCGCCCGCCCTCCTGCTCGAAGAGGGGATGCTGGAGCACGTTGTAGAAGTTGTACTGGTTGTGCTGGACGATCTTCACCGCCGTCCCATACGGTCCTTCTGGACGCTCCGCCTCGGCGTACCAGACCTCACCCGTATTCTCCAGCAGCAACACGAAGCGTTTGCGATAACCGTTCCATGCCACCGTCGAGGCGCGCTTCGCATTCGGAGGGGGTTGAAACTCCCGGCGCTCCCACCGGGTGATGTCGCGTATCGCATTCCATTCGTTGGGAACGCGAAGCCACGGATACAGATACCAATATTCCCGACCTGCATCGCGATAGCGGAACGGATGCGAGGAGCGGTGAGACTCCTTCTGGCAGGGATACTGGAACCACGGCTCGAAAAGTTCCTTGTCGTCGTCAAATGTGGCGACGCCGCACTCGTCCGGTGGCTTCAGTCCTTGCTGCAGTGTGTAGGTTGCCAGGAGCCGCTCCCTGCCATCGGGAGCCTTGACGGTGAACAGCCCTTCGATCCAAACCAGGCCCTTGCGAGGCAATGGGAGCATGGCCTTCACTCGCCCGTTGCCAGCGGTGAAATAGTATTTGACGCCCTCTGCGGGGTCGAGTCCACCGCGCCCCGGCAATTCACTCGTCGCTCCGGTGACGCTGAAGTTCCAGTAGGCCGGCCCGATGGTATCGCCCCATATCCAATAAAGCTTTCCGTGGTACAGCGTTTCGACAGCCGTGTCCTGCCCCAGCACCCTTCCATCGTCGGGAACGGGCACGCGCAAACCGGCGAGGTTGCTGTCCCGATAGATGCCTTCGCCCGTGAGTCGGTAAAGGCGCTCCGCTATCATCGTCCGTCGGACCTTGATGTCCGCGTGGCCGCCGCGATTCAAAGTCAGGTTAACGCCGCGGCCGAAAAAGGTCTCGTTGGGGAATTCATACCCATGGCCGGAGACGGCGACGAACACGCTCTGTTTCTCAAAGGTTGGTTCGAGCATTGCGGCGATGCCCGCACTGTCGGTCCAGTACTTCACGTCATTTGGGAGCTTCAGTTCGATGAGAGGCACGCCCCGGCCGGTAGCTTCATCAGTCACGCGGACTACGAAGTACTCCGTTGGAGCCGCCAGACCGACCGCCAGAGCGAGACCGATGGATGACAATCGCGCTGTGTAAAGCCACCGTCGGCGGGCACAAACACGGCAACAGGCGACCATTCTCGGTTTCACGACAAGTCCACTGTATCGCACCAGATGGTTGGCTTCAGAGGCCGAACGCGGCGACTACTTGATTGCCGGATAGCCGTGAAGCTGCGGGCCGACGACGTTGGAGAAGTTGTAATTGCCCCGGCGGTCAGCGTCGATGGTCCAGAACATAGCGCCGATCATGCCGGGATAGCCTCCGGGCGCGCGCAGCTTATACTTCGTTCCCGGCGGAGCCTTACCGGTGATGATGTACTCCATCGCCTGACTGACGACAGAAGGCGTCGTGTCTCCAGTGAGGAAACCGACGGCAACTTTGTCAGGCGGCATCGGTGGGAAAAACTGCGTGGCATCGCCTCCCACGTTGAAGCCGTGCAGCAGGAGTTCCGTCATGGCGGCGTGATAGTCCACCGAGCCCGGTTGATAGATCTCACCATCGAGCCCTTCGAGCGGCGGCGTGTTGTAATCCTGCACATCGATGAACGAAAGGATGTCGCGGATGGCATACGTGATTGCCAGATAAGAGCCAAACTGGCCGCCGTAGCTGGGGTAACCGGAGGGGATCTGCGTGCCTTCCGGCACCAGACTGATCATGAAGCCGGGACCGAAATGATCGTGTAGTTGCCGAAGCGCCGAGATGAGGTTCACGATGGATGGCGTGGTCGGATGCTTGAAGTCGGTGTCTCCGGGGTCGATGGCAAGAGACGGGCTTTCGAAGTCAATGTCGATTCCATCAAAGCCATATTCGGCGACGATCTTTGTGACAGAAGAGACGTAGTTCGGAACTCGCTTCGGATCGGCTAGCGTGAAGTGCTGGCCGCCGCCTCCGAGCGAGATCATGACCTTCTTACCTTGGCTTTTCAAGTAGGCAATGTCGGCCTTGAACTGTTCGGTATCGAGCCCGGCAGGTGTGTGGAACTGCATGGTCCCTTCCGGCGCATTCCTATCGGGCGTGGAGAAGGCGATCAAAATGACGTCCCACTGCGGCGATACCTCCCGCAGCGGCGATGTGGAACCCGCCGCGCCGTAGCCGGCCCAGTAGCCGATGAGCCGGTGGCCGTTCGGCGAGCGGCCGGTCGGGATTGCCGCAACCGTCGGTTTCGGAACAGCTGCAGCGCCTGCGCCGGCACGTCCACCGCGCGCTGGACACGGCTTGGCAGGGTCCGTGAGCGCCTGCGCGTCGGGAAAACTGTAAGCGCTGCCCAGACCATCCGAAGTGCCGATGTACCAGGGCAGCAGGGCGATGTTCTGCAGGTGATACGTGGCTCCGCCCACTTGGGCGACGAAGGCCTTCGACGCCGGAATATTGTTCTTGGGGTTCGTGTTCGTAGGTTCAAGGAGGAAGTACGCAGAGGCGACGCCGGCGCCGCCGCAACCGCCCTGGTCTCCGGGACGCATCGAGGCGGGCCGCATCCAACCAGGGAAAGTGTTTCCGGGAGCTTTGACGTTTCGTCCGTGGACCAGGGGATCATGCAGGGGATCGTTGATGAACTCCCCAAGCTGCTGTGTGAACGGCTGCACGTCGCCGTCTTCGACTACCGTGGGTGCGCCATGGAGATAGGAGCCGAGCACGAAAGAGTTGCCGCTGGCCGAGTCGACGCCGTGGGTTCCCCAGGAGCAGCACAGCGTGGCATCGCCTTCGGCGTAGTACGTGGTGTTGTGCGTAACGGCGATGACAAGCTTTCCCTCCTGTTTGGGGAGTTGCTTGAAAAGCTCCTTCTGCAGAAACTCTATGTCGACCACAGCCAGCGATCCGCCGGTCTTCTTCGAAGTAAGAACGTAGCCGTACCCGGCGGGGACAGTGATTTTTGCAGGTTTGATTGTCGGCTGGCCGAGCAACGTATGCCAGGCCTCAGCCTTAGAGAAGGTGGTGCGAAGCATGGCGTCGGCATATTGCGTAGTGCCTCCGGTTGGGAAGGCGAATTTTGAGAAGACGGGCGAGTGAAGGAGCCGCGCTACATCCGGAGTTGCGTCTATGATGAATGGCTTGCCGGCAGTCCTCTTCGATTCGAAAAGCAGCGTGATGGGAACCAGCACTGTAGGAATGGTAGTCGTGCCACTTCGACCTGGATCGCCACCTACGAGAGTGTAGGAGCCCTGGCCGGCGCCGTATTGAAATGTGGGCACCGTGCTCTGCGCGCGCGAGACGTGCGGATGCAGCACAACAGGAACGAGCAGGCAAATGAGCTTGGTCCGCATATACGGATTCTAGCTTCTGGCGGGGCAAAGCTTAACCCGCTCTCGTTACGGCGCCGGATGTATACTGAGGGGCATCGTCGAAATAGCTCACTGAATAAAGGGCATGAACCACAACATCCCCAGACGCCTATTCTTGAGGACCGCTCCGGCAGCAGCAGCCATGATCGCCAATTCCGCTCCGCTACCTGCGCCGGCGGAACCCGCCAAAGCTGCCGATGTCGCAATCTCCAGTACGCCATACAAGCCCGTCTCCGAACATCCAATCCGGGCCAAACGTTATAGCGAAGTCACGCTCCGGGATGACTTTTGGAAGCACAAAGTCGATACCAATGCGCGCGTGACCATTCCATTCGAGGTGCGGAAGCTGACAGAGGAAGACGGCCGTATGGGCTTCAGCGCGAACGTGCTGGAAGCGGCCATCCTGTCGCTTCAGACGCACCCCGATCCCGAACTTAAGAACTGGATCGATGCCCGTGTTGAAGCGCTGAAGCAAAGCTCCCGCGGCAACTCTGGCTTTGAAGTGGCGGCCACTTACTTTCAAGCCACCGGCAGGCGGGACCTGCTCGACAAGGCTATCCAAAACGCCGACGCGCTCTACGAAGATTTCCAAGTGCGCAGACCACCCTTTTCCGGTGGTGAACGCGACGCCATCAACTGTGTCCAACTCTATCGCGCGACACTCGAGAAGCGCTATCTGGACCTGGCCAAGCACTATCTCGACATCCGCGGACTGGAAGATTCGGTGAATCGCGGACGCCATAACCAGGCGCACATGCCGGTTCTGGAACAAAATGAGGCCGTTGGCCACGCTGTGAATTGTGTCTCCCTGATGGTGTCCTTGGTGGACGTGGGAGTCTTCACCGGCCTCCGCGATTACTTCGATGCCGGCCTGCGCCTCTGGCGCGACGCCGTATCGCGGAAAATGTACATTACCGGCGGTGTCGGCGCGACCGGCAATGAAGGCTTCGGCGAACCGTACGCGCTGCCCAACATATCCGCCTACGCGGAAACCTGTGCCGTGCTCATGTTCCTCACACTGAACCACAAGCTCTTTCTGGCGACGGGAGACAGCAAGTACATCGATGTCATGGAACGCGGAATGTACAACAATGCCATCGATGGCGTGGCCGCTTCGGGCGACCATTTCTTCTACGTGAACCGGTTGGCAAGCGCTGGAGACGGCCGCGACCTTCGCTGGGAACGCGCATCGCTCGAATGCTGCCCGCCGAACCTGGTGCGGTTTTTGTCCCAGATGCCGGGATTTCTCTACGCGCAGGACCGTGACGACGCGATTTACGTCAATCTGTACGTTTCCAGTGACGTTTCTTTCCAGGTCAGGGGCAAAACTCTATCGCTCGCGGTGACTAGCGAAATGCCGTGGGGCGGGGCTTCCCGAATCACTGTGGCAGCCAAGGAAGATGTCCGCGGAGCCATCAAACTGCGTGTGCCAGGCTGGGCCCGGAATCAGCCCGTTCCCGGAGGTCTTTACTCGTACCTGGACAGCACCGGCACCCCAATCGCGGTGAGGATCAACGGCAAAGCTGCGCCCGCTACGGTAGACATATCGGGATATGTCTCGCTAGACCGCATATGGAGAGACGGAGATTCCGTGGAGATCGCCTTTCCGTTCGAACCCAGGAAGGTAGTGGCGGTTGACAGAGTAAGGCAAGATCGCGGAAGAATGGCCGTGGAGCGCGGACCGATCGTATACTGCGCGGAATGGCCGGACGCCGGCGGCAAGGGAGTGCTGGAGTTGCTGTTCGATGCGAAAACGGAACTGAAACCGTCGTTTGCCGCCGATTTCTTCGGTGGCGCGGCGGTTCTCGATGCGCAGGCCCGGAACATCACCAATCCATCCGCGGCGCCCAAGCCGGTCAGACTGATTCCGTACTACTTGTGGTCCAACCGGGGCGCGGGCGAAATGAGTGTGTGGCTGTCCACGCGCGAGTACGCAATCGGCGACACGGGTCCGGCCGGCGGCTTCATCTTTTACGACAATCCCAACTATGCGAAGGATGGCTGGCGCTATCTCGAGGCAATGCCTTTCGATCAAAGCGCCGGCGCGAAATGGGGCTGCTTCCGTACCGCGATACCGGGTGCTAAGGGCGCCGCCGTGGGTACCGGCAAACAGAATACCGCCGACATGATCGCCGCCTGCTCCGATCCCAGTTCCGCCGCATGGCTTTGCGCCAATCTCATTGCGAACGGAGTCCGAGGCTGGCATCTGCCATCGAGAGACGAACTGGCGCTGATGTACCGAAACCTGGGCGCCGCCGGCCTCGGTGATTTCCGCGACGGCGGTTACCCTGACAATTTCAACTACTGGACCTCAACCCAAGCCTCGGCCGACATGGCCGGCCACCTCGACTTCGCCGACTTCGGCCGCTACCATTACGACGACAAAGATTATCCGCGGCGCGTTCGGGCGGTACGGGCGTTCTAGCGCCACTCCTGCGCTTCTACATTTTCGGAGCTTGCATTGCCTCGGTCACTCAGCCATTTCTTTGCGCAGCCACGCTTGGGCGAGGCGGAGTTCACGGCGGACCAGGTGCACCGGTATGCTCAAAGCCATCGACGATTCCTCCGCAGTCATCCCACCAAAATACCGCATCTCAATCAATTGCCCCTTCTGTGGATCTGTTTTTTCGAGCTTCTGCAACGCGTCGTTCAGAGCTAGCACGGACCGATTCGGCTGAGGCGCCCAATCGGGCAGGATTGACACCTGCACTTCGCGTCCAGCACCGCGTTTCTCAGCGCCAATCGTGCGAGCAGTGTCCACCAGGACCTGTCTCATCAGCCGGGACGCGACCCCATAGAAATGCGCTCGATTCTCATAGGATGGGTGCCGGCTTCCCATCAGTTTGAGAAAGGCTTCATGCACCAACGCTGTGGTTTGTAGTGGGGTGGCCCGCATCTCACGCCTCAGGTGTGACCTGGCCATTTTTTTCAGTTCGTGGTACACAAACGGCATCACTTCCTGCATGGCATCGAGGTCGTTGCTATGAAAGCGTTGAAGGAGCACTGTAATCTGCATGGTTTTACCTTTCGCCTGCGCCAGGAAGTCTAAGCTCATCGATCCGCTACCGGAAAGGCCCCGGCCCAGCGAACAGCTGGAAATCTGAAAAACGCGGAGTCCCCCATATACACCTGCGGAATCGGGCCGGAAATTTAGCGCCGGAGTTTCAAGCTCACGCCGCAGACTCGCAACGCCGCCTAAAAGCCTTCCACGGAATACACGTTCGCTTCGATCGTTTGCATCATCATCGCCAGATGGCGGCCGTCTGGCGATGGGACCGCCCAAACCACGTGATTGCCGGCTTGACGCCACAGCAGGGTCGCCTTGCCCGTAAGATCGATGTACAGTTCCCTTGCCTCGGTGGATGACGATTCGCCCACGAAGAATCCTTTGCCATCTGGAGAATAGTACAGGGTGTGGAGATTTGTGGCCCCGTGGACCGCAATTTCGCGGACCACTTCTCCAGTTGCAAAGGAGCGGATGATCACTTTCTTTCCCGATGGCGCTGCGAGCCATTTTCCATCCGGGGAAATATCCGGACTGGCGATATGCCTATCCGCGTCCCGATAGACTTCGCGGCCCTTCCCTTTCACCAAATCCATTTCGAAAACGATGTTCCCCAAATCCGGCCCTTGCATCTGCGCGATCGCACAGGGACCGGCCGTGGAGCAGCGCAAGTCTGCGATGTTCGGTAACACGTCCAACAGCACCGGTGTTCCGCCAGCGAGGAGTGTCCGCGTCAGCCGGCAGGTATGTTGCACTGGGACTATGCTGCAGTACACAATCGACTTGCCGTCGGGAGTGACGCGGGAGAGAATCTGCGATCCCGGCTCTACGGATACCAGATCGGCCGTTGGCTTGTCTAAATCCTGACGGAAAATATGAATCGGCCCATTCCGGTCGGAGTTAAGTATCACGGTTTTGCTATCGCGCGTCCAGGCGGCCGGAGAGTCGTCGCCTAAATCCATGGTCAGCCTGCGGGGCAGTCCCAGATGGGATCGGTCCGCATCGATGTCCGCGACATAGACGTCCCTCTGGCTGAAGCTTCGAACGAAGACCAATCGTTTGCCGTCTGTGGTCAAGGATCCGGATTGAATCGGGAAATCGGTCCAGTCCGTCAACTTCCGCAATCCTCCGGAAACCAGTCCTCCGCGCGGATTCAGTCGAAGTTCCCACAGATTGCAGTTGTATGCGTTCGCGCCCATACGTTCCCGCACAGTCACAATGATTCGACTCTGGACGGGCCACACGATGGAACCGATCTCCAGCCTTCTCTCCTCCGGAACCACCACGGTTTTCTTTCCACTGATGGCGTCGATTATCTCCAGAGTGGAGATCCTGTCGCGCGAGCTGACAACCGCTATCTCCGGGGTGTTCGGACTCCATTGAAACCATAGCAGGACATCCTTCGCAGCCGCTTCCCAAAGTTCGCGAGGATTTCCTCCTGCGCCGTCTTGAATCAGGAGCCGTTGACGGTCGGCGGTAGCCATCGTGCGAAACTTTCCATCCGGCGAAACCACCCAGGAATCGGACCAAGGCATCTGCGCCGGTGGATCGCCTGACGGAAACACCGCCATAGTCTTCGTTCCACCGGCATCCTCTACAGTTGTCACCAGGCTGTCGTTGGGCGCCCACTGCTCTAAGACGTGTCCGTTGGTTCCGGCCAGTAAGCGCGTCGTGCCGCTCGCCATGTCCCTTAAATGGACTCCAAGAGGGTCCGAGTAGGCGACGGTTTTGCCGTCCGGTGAGATGGCGGCGGCCTGGATGGGCAACTCGGGCGTGTTCGCCGTGAGACGTTCGGGTTTGAGATCTTTCAACGTGGAGACGGGCCGGGACCAATACCACAAAAGTCCTCCGGCGCTCAGCACGGCGATGGCGGCAGTTCCAGCCAACAACGTTGGAACCAGGTATCGGCGGGCAAGCTTTCTAGCCCGGTAAGCCCGGTCCCCTCCCCGCGCCCGAATGGGATGCGAATCGAGGAATGCCTTGAGATCGCCGCCAAACTCCTCTACCGATGCGTAACGTTCGTTTGGTTCCTGCCGAAGGGCCGTCTGCAGAACCAGCTCCAGGTCGCCTTTCAACTCCGGACGCAGTTGCCCTGGTGTGACATCCTGGGGAGGTTTGCCGGTGAGCAGCGTATGCAGCACCGCGCCCAGTGAATAGACATCGCTGCTTGTTCCCACTACCTGGCCATTCAACTGCTCCGGACTGGCATACTTCGGAGTCAGCATTCGCAGGTAAGTGACGGTATGATCCCCGTCGAAGTCCAGCAGTTTCGCGATCCCGAAATCCAGCAGCTTCGGTTCTCCCATGGCGGTCACCAGAATATTTCCTGGCTTCAGGTCCCGATGCACTACCAGATTTCGATGTAGATAGCCGACCGCTCCGCATACCTTCAGGAACAGCTCAATCTTCTGTCTTAGGCTGAAGCCCTCGCAATGCTGGTCGATCGGCTTGCCCTCTACGTACTCCATCGTAAGGTAAGGTTGGCCATCTTCGAGATGGCCGACGTCCAGCAGATGCGCGATGTTTGGATGGGTGAGAGCAGCCAGTATCTCCCGTTCCTGAAGAAATCGTTCCCTATGGATCTCGCTCCAACCGGGATGCAGCAGTTTAACGGCGGCCCGCTGCGTAACCTCGCCATCTGCCCGCTCCGCGAGGTAAACCACCCCCATGCCGCCGGAGCCGATCAGACTCACCAGCCGGAAGGCGCCGCAACGCGCGCCCGTCGCATCCATCCGCTGGAACGCCTGCGCGGCAGTGACGGCAATGGACTGAGTCAGGGGATCGGCTTCCGTCGCATCGTGCGCCAGCAATTCTTCCACCTCTTGGCGCGTCGCGGCGTCCACTGGATGTTCTGCAAAGTAAAGAGCTCGCGCTTCAGCCGACAGATCCGCGAGTTTGTAGAACAATTCAGCTACTTCGGGTCTCATGGCGGTCTGTCCCGGTTTCAGCCACACTGGCAACGATGACCGCGAAACGATCGGCCAAAGGATCGCCTGACCTAACTCTGGCGCGGCATTTCCCGGAGGATCCGTGGCTACAACCGCTGCTCCCCCCGGCGATATTGTACAACTTGCGGTCCGGCACGCGCGCAGATGCCTCCATCCAGGCAGCCGGGAGATGGCTTGACGTAGCTGGCGCTTATTGCTTGACGCTCAATTCGCGCTTCAGCCAAGCCCGTGCGAGCCTGGCATCGCGCATGACGGTTATCGGGGCAACCTTCAGCACCTCAGCCGTCTCTTCCACGCTGAGACCGCCGAAGAATCGAAGCTCGATTACCCGAGCTCGGCGCGGATCTATCACCGCCAGGGCATTGAGCGCATCGTCAAGAGCGATCAGATCGCGTCCACCCTGCCCCGAGACATCTGGTATTTCTTCCAGATCGACGTGGGGCTGATCGCCGCCCCGCTTCGCAGCGGATCGCGCACGGGCGGTATCGAGCAAGATATTCCGCATGATACGCGCCGACACGGCGTAGAAGTGGGCCCGATGCTGCCAGTCCACGTTCGTCACGTCGATGAGTCGCAAGTAAGCCTCATGCACCAAGGCAGTAGCCTGAATGGTGCGGCCCGCCTTCTCATTCTGCATGAAATGTCCCGCCAAACGGCGGAGTTCGCGGTAAACGCGCGGCGTCAGCAGATCGAGAGCGGCCGGCTCGCCGCGCGCCCAGGCGCGGAGAAGTTCCGTGGTTTCAGATGGTTCGACGTCAGCCATGGGACTCCGGCAGCTCGTATTATATTCCGCCCTCCGCGGACCCCGCAGAATAATCGGACCGAAATGATAGCTTCCGCGCGCGATTTCCGCCTGTAGGGCACGAGGAAGTCGGAGGAACAATGAAAATCATTAAGAGGATCGCGCTCATCGCGGGGATTGCAGGGTCCCTGGCGCACGGCGCAGAGCCCCAGGAAAAGTTAACAGTTTACTTGCGGTTCAGGACTGTCGATCGATACTTGCTCAGGTGCCTGGCTCAGGATGTGGCTACCAGGATGTTCGCCGGAATTGGCGTCTCGCTGGAGTGGAAGACGTGGCAACCGGCCACCGAATCCTTGCAATCGCCCATCGTAATCGACGTGGTTTCAGAAACGCCGGACACTCGGTTACCTACGGCGCTTGGATACTCCCTGCTAAACGGAGATGGTCACATCACCATCTTCCTTGACCGTATCGAAAAGACGAAATACCCCGGGTATGTAATGGCGTATGCGATGGTCCACGAGATCACGCATGTCTTGGAGGGTGTGAGCCGGCATTCAGATACCGGGGTCATGAAGGCACGCTGGGATATCGCGGACTTTTGCCAAATGCGCTTGAGGCGCGTTCCCTTTGCCAGCGAGGACGTGGGACTAATCTATAACGGTTTGGCGGCGCGCCGGGCGATGGCCGCCCAGGAAATGACGCGATGAGCCCGCGGAATCACTGGCAGATTCAGCGGCTCCCTGGTCACGCCACCGAAGACAAACTCTGCTAAGAGAATGCGGCCCCCAGTAGGATGGGGCCGCAAAAAAAACGATTCGAAAAAAAAGGAGAAACGTTCAAATGAAAACACAGGTTACAACTATCGACACTAACGTCAGACGATTCGCGGCGAAGTCCGGGTACTCCCTGCTCGCCATCGCTCTCATGAGCGTTTGCCCATTGGGCATCATGGCACAGGACAATCATCTGCATGCTGGAGCAACGCAACACGCAACCGCGCAGCAGGGCGACGACCTGGTCAAAATTGTTCGGGATTCAACCGAGCGCTTTAACAATGTCAACGTGGCCATCGCGGAGGGATATGCCCTTCAATTCGGCTGCGTGAGCGGTGATGGTTCGGGGGCAATGGGACTCCACTATGTAAACGCGAACCTGGTGAACTCCGGCATCTTGGACGCCACCCGCCCGCACATCGTGATCTATGAAGCGATACCTGGGGGAGGACTGAAACTGATTGGCGCGGACTATCTGCTGATCGCCAGCACCTGGAACGCGACCCATTCGGGTCCGCCCGAGCTCATGGGACAGTTATTTCATCTGTTCGACAGCCCTAACCGTTTCGGGCTCCCGGCGTTCTACACGCTGCATGTCTGGGCGTGGAAAGACAATCCCAATGGCGCGTTCGTGAACTGGCATCCCAATGTTTCGTGCCAGTCGTTTGCCGGCCAGAATCGCTAAGCGGAAAGACGGCCGCAACTCAACAGATCGACGATTCAAACATCAGAAGGAGATAAGTTCGATGAGTACGACACAGATTCCCGCTCTCGACATGGACAAACTGAACGCCTTCATCGGTCAATTCGTGACCGATCTCGGCGCTACGGTCCATACCGGGATGGTTGTTATCGGGGAGAAGCTGGGGCTTTACAAAGCCCTCGCCGGAGACCCGATGACTTCCGCACAACTTGCCGCCAAGACCAAAACCGACGAGCGCTACCTGCGCGAGTGGCTGTCTTCACAAGCCGCCGGCGGCTATATCACGTACGACGATCAGACAAATCAATTCAGCCTGAGCGTAGAACAGGCGTTCACACTGGCAAAGGAAGACAGTCCCGCATACTTGCCCGGAGCCTTTGAACTGGCTCTGGGCTCACTTGCGGCGGTTCCCCGCATAGCGGAATCTTTTCGCAATGGCGCAGGCATGGGTTGGCACGAGCATGTTGACGGCGTGTTTCACGGCTGCGAAAGATTCTTCCGGCCAGGCTATGCCGCCAACCTCGTCAGCTCGTGGATTCCCGCCATGAGCGACGTCCAAGAGAAACTGGAGGCGGGAGCGCGGGTGGCCGACGTCGGCTGCGGCAAAGGGGCTTCCACGCTACTGATGGCGGCAGCGTTTCCCAACTCCAGTTTCTTCGGCTTCGATTACCACGACAAGTCGATCCAGGAGGCGCGCGAATCCGCCAGGCGTCTCGGCGTCACGGACCGCGTCACCTTCGAAGTATCGAAAGCGAAGGAGTTTCCAGGTAGAGGCTACGACCTGGTAGCCGTCTTCGATTGCCTGCATGACATGGGCGACCCGATCGGGGCCGCTGCCCATGTCCGGCAGTCCCTGGCCAAGGACGGCACGTGGATGATCGTCGAACCCTTCGCCAATGACGAATTGAAGGACAATCTGAACCCCGTGGGGCGAGTCTACTATTCTCTTTCCACGCTGTTGTGTACGCCTTGCTCGCGGTCACAAGAGGTTGGACTGTGCTTAGGCGCCCAAGCGGGCGAGAAGCGCATTCGGGAGGTCGTGACCTCGGCCGGGTTCAGCCGTTTCCGGCGCGCTACGGAGACGCCCT
Source organism: uncultured Solibacteraceae bacterium (assembly GCA_963815475.1). Taxonomy (GTDB): domain Bacteria; phylum Acidobacteriota; class Terriglobia; order Bryobacterales; family Bryobacteraceae; genus Sulfopaludibacter. The sequence continues at coordinate 2,106,731 of CAWFHD010000003.1, forward strand.
TTAACATCGTTTTCGAGGCTCGGCCCTAATTCGGGCCGCTTTGCGCAGGCGGCGGTTCTTGTAGGAAACCGCCGCCCGCGCAGAATTTCATTCCTTGGCGTAGCCGCCCGCGTCGTCCTGTCGCATTTCTTCCGGCTTCGGCCGCCTCAAAGGAGACCACCGTGTATCGTATAACTGTACGTCGAATTCTATTTACTTCTGTGTGGGCGCTTTTCCTTGCCTGTTACGCGCCCGCCCAGGAAGCGATCAACTGCGCCAGCGCCGGGGGGCGCGTAACCGATCCGTCCGGCGCCGAAGTCGCAGGCGCGCTGGTGGTGGCGCGCCAGATTGCCACCAACATCGCCAGTACCGACACAACCGGCCAGGACGGCCGCTTCCGCTTTCCCTATCTTCACGTGGGCGAGTACGAAATCGCTGTGCGCCATGAGGGATTTCAGGAATCCACGGAGCGTATCACACTCACCGCTGGGGCTGCGTTTGAATTGCCTTTTGCGCTGAAGCTCGGGCCGTATGAGACCACTGTCACAGTCAGTGCCGAATCGCCCGGCCTGGAAGGCGCCCGCACCCAGATCGCCAGCACCATTACCCAAACCGAAGTACGGAATCTTCCGCTCAACGGCCGGAACTTCCTCGACCTCGCCCTACTCGTGCCCGGAGTTTCGCCAACCAACACGGCGGCGAATCAGCTATTCGCCGAAACCTCGGCTGTGCCCGGACAGGGGATCTCAGTGGGCAGCCAGCGCAATTTCTCGAACAACTTGATTGTCGATGGCATGAGCGCGAACGACGATGCGGCGGGCCTCTCCGGCACATTTTACGCGCTGGATGTGGTCCAGGAACTCCAGGTGGTCACATCCGGCGGCCAAGCGGAGTTGGGCCGCGCCTTGGGCGGCTACATCAATATGATCAGCAAGAGTGGCGACAACTCGCTTCGCGGCGACATTTACGGTTACTTTCGAAACAGCCGCCTGAACGCGGCCAACGCCCTCTCACATACCGTGTTACCGCTCACCCAGACACAATCCGGGGCGAGTCTTTCCGGACCCATCGTGCCCGACAGAACTTTCTATTTCGCCAACTTCGAACTTCGCGATCTGAATCAATCCGGACTTGTCAGCATCGCCCCGTCCATTGTTGACACTATCAACGCAAAGCTTGCGAGCGCCAGCTATTCGGGGCCGCGTGTCTCCACCGGTCTATTCCCAAACCCTGTACACAATGAGAACTTTTTCGCTAAGGTGGACCATCACTTCAGCGACCGGGATCAATCCAGCTTGCGCTACAGTCTCTACCATGTCACCAGCGTGAATTCCCGCGGCGCCGGAGGATTGAGCGCTCCCAGCGCGTCGGCCAATCTCGACGACACAGACCAGACCATCGCCGCGAGCAATGTTCTCGCCATCTCGCCACGCTTAGTGAACGAGAGCCGCGCGCAGTTTACGAATAGCAACCTGGCGGCGCCGCCGTCCGACCCCACCGGGCCCGCGGTGAACATTTCCGGTGTGGCTAGCTTCGGAACACTTTCGGGTTCGCCCACCGCGCGCGCCAACCGCCTCTACGAAGCCGCCGACAATATCTCCTGGCGGCATGGCTCTCATGCGTTTCGCGCCGGTATGGACTTCATTTACAACGACGACACGATCACTTATCCGCGCGCGAATCGTGGAAGCTATGCGTTCTCTTCGCTCGCGAATTTCGAAAGTGGCGCCTACAATAGTCTGGGCTTCACGCAGACGTTCCAGGCCTCTAAGGTTTCTCAGACCAACCCGAATGCAGGCTTCTATGGACAGGATGAATGGAAGGTCACTCCGGGCCTGACCTTGAACCTCGGGGTGAGGTACGAGCTGCAGTTCCTGGAGACCATAGTTACCAAGACGAACAATGTCTCGCCGCGGAGCGGTTTCGCGTGGTTTCCATTCTCATCGCGCAGCATTGTGATTCGCGGCAGCTATGGAATGTTCTACGATCGTATCCCGCTTCGCCCGCTCGCCAATGCGCTCCTCTCGGCCGGCAATACCACGTCAGTGAGCAACCTTCGGCAACTGAGCGTCAGCCTCTCGCCGGCCCAGGCAGGCGCGCCCACATTCCCTGGAATCCTCGTTGCCCAGATTGTTCCAGCGGGTGTGGTGTTCAACTTCACTACCATGGATCCGCACATTCGAAACGCGTATTCCGGGCAAGGCAGCTTTGAGATAGAAAAGCAGTTTGGAAAAGGCGCCACGCTGAGCGCCGGCTACCAGCATGTGCGCGGACAGCATCTCATTGTTTCGGTTAATCAGAACGTGCCAACGTGCGCGGCGGCCGGCACGAATAATGCCTGCCGTCCGAATCCGGGCTACGGGAATGACAGCCGGTATTCGTCACTTGCCGATTCAAATTACGACGGCCTGCACGTCTCGTTCGTACAACGGCCGACAAAGTGGGGCAGTTACCGGCTTTCTTATGCGTACTCAAAGGCTCTCGATAATGTAGGCGACTTCTTCTTTAGTGCGCCTATCGACAACTTCAACATTTGGCAAGACTATGGCCGTTCGGATGACGATCAGCGCCACCGCCTGGCGTTCGAATTCACCGTCCATTCGTCGATGGAGAGGGCCGGCACTGCGTGGAAACGTTTCAGCCACGGATTCCAGTTGACTACCTCACTGCAATACTATTCCGCGCTGCCCTTCAATATCGGCGCCGGTACGGCTACAATCCAGGGGACCAGCGCGCGCCCCACCATCAACGGCGGGTTCATTAGCCGGAATGCCGGCAATGGCTTTGACTTCGTGAACGTGAACCTCCGGATCGGCCGTAGCTTCGAGATCGGTGGACCTTTCCGCTTGCAGGCGCTCGGCGAAACGTTCAACTCGCTGAACCACGTCAACGGAGTAACGCTGAACGGAACTTTCGGAACAGGCACTTATCCCACGAATCCGCTCCCCACTTTCGGGCAGACCACCGCGGTGGCTGATCCGCGCACCGTGCAGATCGGACTACGTCTGAGCTTTTGAGGAGTCGAGCATCTGCTGCGTCTCACCCCTGTTCCGAGGCGCCCTGACAATCAACACGGAAGAGAAATGAATATGACGGCCGACCAATTGTTTGACCTGTACTGGTTAGGATACTTGCTCACGGGAGATCGCGAACGGAGCGTCCGGGCCGCGATTCGAAACTCTCGAAATGCCGGAGGCCTCGAACCGGTTCTTCGAGGACTGGATGGTGACGTGGTCTCGAAAGATCTTCATCGCCAAGGTGCTCGGAAATGTGCCACTGGAGGCGAGAGCGCCTCAACTGGGCGCCCGACTGCGGGGCCTGCGGTCCGGGGCATGGCGCGGCTTCCAGTGGAGGATGGACCCGGCGGTCGGCAAACCCGAACTGGAACGGGCGCTTCTGGCGATCGATTGGCTTCCGCGCTGCGCGCTTGTCCTAAGCATGTTCGAGAAGCTAGCAATCGAGGACATCGCGATTCTGCTGAATGTGGACCGCGAGTCAGTGAAAGCCGCCACGGCAATCGGGATGATCGAAGCAGCCCGGAATCTGACGCGAGATCGGAAATCGCGGTGTACGGAGACCGCCAAGAGCGCCTCACTTGACGCCATGGAAGAAATCACAGTGTGAAGAGGATGCGCATGTTGAAGAAGCTCCAAATTCAAATCGAGAGACTGGGCGGCTGGTGGTGCCGGGTACAGCACCGGTCTGTCCGGTGGCCGGCGCACGGCGAATACGAGTGCGCGACCTGTTCCAGGCATTATCCGGTGCCGTGGGCTGAGCATAAGGTGTTTCAGCCAAGAATTCATGCCGTTTCGGTCGATCGAGCCGGTGTTGATACGAGTTACGAGAGACGGCGCAGTGCCCGCGCCGATCGCACTGGCCCATATGGTCGCTTAGGGCTGCGGCCCGTGGGTCGTACCGCTACGTCGGCAACCCGCAGATAGTGTGCGATGGTCCAGGTTGGCATTGCGGAGCGGAGTCTGAATGCAGCGGGCTTCGAGTAGATGGGTGCTGATTCGCTAAAAATGCTGGCGCCAGAAGCTTCATGGAGCTCGTCGCGAACAGCGCCCTAAGCAGCGGCTGACGACATGGCTGCAGTGTCCACCGCCTGCCGGTTGGCGCCCGGATCGCCAGCCACAGCATGAAAGCGATCTCCCCGACGATGGCGGGCTGAGAGTAGGTATCCACTTTGCCGGCGTAATCCGGCAGAAGTATGCCTGTAAGGCTCAGGTTCACCCACGCGACGCCGGCGAGGCCGAGCCACACGCCCAGGAAACGCGGCAGGAATCGCGACCTGTAAACAAGCAGACCGAGGGGAAGGAGCCAAAGACCCCAAAACATTTCAGCCACAACAAATCCGCGGCCATGCAGTTTGAGGAACAACATAGCCAGAGCCTCCCGTTGAGACTGGTCGAATACGGATAGGAAGTCGGCCCCCTTCACTAGGAACAGGGCAGCGATGGAGTTCAGCTCATTCAGAAACACGATCGGGACCGAGACCAAAATCAATATCACCATGAGCGAGGCGTGCCGCCGGTTGACTCCCTTGAGCAGATCGTACAAAGCCAACGCCACTAGAATAAAACCGGCCTGGCCGATGAGATTGCCCGCCATTCCGAGGCGAAAGAGCGTCTCGGATGTCGCGATGTTAGTGGCCGTCGCCGCTGCGTTACCTTGGATGATCAGCTTGCCGGGGACATAGCCCAGACTGAAGAAGCCAACGATCGAGGTGAGCACATAAAGCAAGCCGGCAACTCTGCCCGGGTTGTTGGCGATCCCCATGCTCTCTCCCTCGCTAGAGCCATACGGCAGCGGACGCCAGGAAGTTCCGTGGTGCGATGATGCGCTTTCGGAAGTTACCTTGCGTCACTTCAAAACAGGAGTTTGAGCCCGAATTGCACCAGCCGGGGATCTCGCGCCGCCAGTACCTTACCGAAAGTGCCTCCGGCGGCTGGATCGCCATCCGAGATGTTGCCATCCACCCGGCTGAACTGGGCGTGATTGGCGATGTTGAAGAACTCCGCGCGAAACTGCATGCGATAACGTTCCGATAGCGATCCGGTCTTCATCAGGCTGAAGTCCAGGTTGTTGATGCCGGGGCCGCAACAGACGGAACGCGGCGAACTGCCGATCCTTCCCAGGTCGGTCGGCTGCTGGAAGGATGCCGGGTCAAAGGCTAGATTGAGTCCGTCGCGTGGGTTCAATTTGTGCAACGGCGCCACCATGTCGGGCTCGCCGGGAGCAGTAAAGCCGGCGCTGCTCATCAATTCCAGATCGGCGGAAGAAGTGATGGGAATGGGGAAACCGCTTTGCAGGGTCAGAATGCCGGACGTGCTCCAGCCTTTCAGCGCTCCGGCGAACAGGCCGCGGCCGCGCGGATGCGGGAGTTCCCACTCGTAGCTGAAGACCAGGCGCTGATGGGCGCCGAATAGAGAAATCGCGCGGCTGGCCCGGTAGTTCAACGGGTCGAGCAGGCTCTCGAAGCTGGAAGCATCGTCAATTGACTTACTCAAAGTATAGGCGGCCTGAAATTGCAGTCCGGCGATGGAGCGCTTCTCCGCGCCGATCTGCAGGGAATTGTAGTTGGAGTTGCCGATGGTGTCCTCGGAGAAAATGCTGCTGAATACGGGAATGCCGTCCGGGGAGCATCCCGTCCCGGTCAGCGGATTGCATAGCGGCGACGAGTATTTCCGCAGCCCTACCAGCGTGATCGGATTCGGATTGGGCCGCCGGCGAGCGACTGGTCGCCGGTGAGGGCCGGCAACTGGTTCAAATCGAGACACGGTTGGGCTTGTCCGTAGTTCAAATCCTGACTTGCCATGAGGCGGTGACCCTGCGATCCGACATAGGCAAGCTGCAGCAGCAGATCCCGGGTGAGTTGCCGCTGCACGTTGACGTTGTAGTTCACGAAGGAATTGGGATGCACTGTGCCGTCCTGTCCCATAAACGGAGTATTGAACATTCAATGGAATCCTGAATCCTATTCGCGGCCAGGCGGTAGACTGGTCGGCGTTCCGCCCCATTTTGATGTTCGGAGACTTCCAACCCAAACTGCGCTCGCAATACTCTGACACTACCGCCGAAGGGGGGCTCGGCGCTGAACTGGGTCATGATGAGCTGCTCGATGGGGTTGTAAAACATGCCCCAGCCGGGGCGGATGCTGGCGCGGCCCGGTCCGCCGAAAAGCCGCCGCGCGATGGCGGACTCGCCCTGCGGGCTCCAGGCCACGCCGAATCGTGGCGCGAACGATTTGTAGTAGGTAGCGGTCAATCCGTTGGGCACACCGGCATCGCCGGGGCACAACAAGTCCCAGCGGGAACACCGACTCTCCGGCCGATCCCGGCCCGCAGTCGGTAGTTCCGAACGTGTCCACTAGGGAATTGTCAGCAGCGATTTTACAGGGGTAGCTGGTGGTTGCCTGACCCGGCCGGAACGACTGCACACGGTGTCCAATTTCGTCCATCGGTGGTGTGAATTCCCAGCGAAAGCCGTAGTTGAAGGTGAGACTGCGCGTGGCGCTGCAGCTATCCTGGGCAAACAGAGCGAGCGCGGTTCATCTCATGCGAGAGATACTTCGCTCGGCGATCTTCCCATTTCTGACACTCATCGAATCAATTACTTACAGATTGTTCGAACGGCGACGCGGCCGTGAAATTCCGCGGCGAATCCCTTTGGAGTCTGAGAGGCCCGGGCGCTCCAGTTGACCCTGGCGACGCGGATTCGTGTAGGCTAGCAGCCATGACCATGCGAACAAGATTGTTCTTCTGCATCTGTTTCGCGCCAACTCTCTTACTTCGCGCTCAATTGAGGTGTGACACACCAAGAAGTCCGGTGTTCGGGAAATATGAAAGGCTGGACGTTACCGATGGCTGGTTCGAAGTATACCGGCTTCCGGGCGGCGTCTACGCGCTTTGGGAGCCTCGGCAATCGGAACACGTCTTCTCCTATCTCATTACCGGAGAAAAGCAGGCGCTGCTATTCGACTCCGGATTCGGCATCGGGCACATCGAGGAAGTGGTCCGTAAACTCACCGCGCTTCCAGTGATGGTGCTGAACTCTCATACCCATTACGATCATGTCGGCGGCAACTTCGCTTTCTCCAACGTCCTGGGAATAGACTCCGCTTATACACGCAACAGCGCGCGCGGTTTCCCTAATTCGAAGATGGCGGCATCCTTAGCGCCGGGGCAGTTCTGTCCGCCGCTCCCCGAAGGGGTAACTCAAGAAAACTATGTGATCAGACCTTTCCGGATAACTCGGGTTGTTTCCGACGGCGAGACGATCGACTTGGGTGGCAGAAAGCTTGAGGTAATCGCGACTCCGGGGCATACGCCGGATGCCATTTGCCTTTTGGACAGAGCGCAGCGGCAATTGTTTACTGGCGATACGTTTTATCCGGGCTCGCTCTGGTTGTGGGTGCCGGAAACCGACTTGGATGCATATCAGCGTTCGATGGAACGTATCTCAAAGCTCATTAACGTCATCGATGTCCTGCGCCCGGCGCACAACCTTCCTGAGGCAGACCCAAGATTACTGGAAAAGGTGTCGCCGGCGCTTTCTGAGATCAGGGCCGGGAAGGTCACTGCTTTTACTGTTCGCAATGGAAGAAGAACATATCGGTTCGAGGGGTTTTCGATTCAGCTTGCCGATCACAATTGAGCTTGCCGCGCCCTGGACTAGTTAAGGGCTGCGATTGCTCGGCTACTTAGACTATCCACCCACGAATCGCAAAAAGCGCGATTCGCGGCTGGACTTCCCGTCGGCACCGTCGAATTGCAAGCAATATCCCCGATTACGAGACGCACTCGCGCGCTACACGATGATCGATGCTGATGACGAATGGGTCGATCCCAAGCCGCGACACATCGTGGACGTGATGGACGCCGCTGGAGGTGCGGAGGAGGAGGAGGTGTTGCGGTGCCTCTCCTAGCTCAGGAAAGAGCGGGGATTAAAGCCCGTACCGGGCGTGGCAACCTTCAGTGGCGGAACCATCGTTGCCAACACTTTTCCAGCGATTACCTATGCCACACTGCCAAACATGTACGGGACCGCCGGGACCGCCGATTGTTGTGGTTATTCGGAAACCCTCACTATTACTGTCGATCCGACTTTTGCCGCGACCGAGATCAGTTTTCTAATCTTGAATGGGTTCGACGTTCAGTCATACGTGGCAACTGCTTACGACGGAGCAAACCAAGTTGCGCAGCAAACCTTTGCTCTGGCGCCGAGCCACAAACCAAGCTATGCCGTGGCAGATTTGACGGCATCCGGTATCACTTCAGCCACTATTACACCCCTGGGCAGCCCGGTTAACTTCGACTTTTTTATCGATACCGTGGCATTTAACGAATCGATAACAGCGGCCGTCGTTCCAGAATCCTGCTCGCTGCTGCGTTGGTAAGCGGCTTACTCGGTCTGGCCACGTTCGCCCGCCGCCGGGCTGCCCTGTTGGTGGGGTGAAAGCCTCATCCGTCTTCAGGAGAGCTCCGCCACCCAAGCCGATACCGGTGGGCCGGTCAAAAAATGCTCTCGCTGGCCGAAACGCTGCGGTTGGGACGCTGGATCATCGAGACTTCACGGTGAACTCGTCGACGCCGCGGAACCGCCCGGCGCGCCCATGGTGGCGGAAATAACGGACACTGGTAAATGCTATGCCATTTTGGGGGGGAGTGATTCCTAGCTCACAACCGGGATTCTCAACTCAGCCGAAGGCTAAACCTTGGCGCCGAAAACGTTACTTTCGCCTCGGCTGCAACGCCTCTCGGATATGATCGTTCAGGCCAGTCGCACGATCGCTGCAGTCGTGTTGCTAGTTGGCTTGTGCGTTGCGCAACAAGAGCCTGTCACGCCCTCCGGCTCGTTTCACGCCCGGACCGACCTGGTGATCGTTCAATTCCAGGTTCGTCGCGGGTCTCGTCCGGTTTCCGATCTAAAGTCCTCTGATGTGGTTCTACTCGAAGACGGCGTCCCACGCAGTTTCACGATGTTTGAAGCTCCTCCAGTCCATCTCACACTCGATCTTCGGGTGATGTTCGATGTCTCGAACCCCACGCCAGCCCAAAAGCCGCAAAGAATCGGGTTTTGGGAGGCCAGAGGCCTCCAGGAACTCGCCAACTACTGGAGTGAAGCGACCACACGGCGGCTTCTGGACGAACATGGGGCCACAATTCGGTTTTCGATCTATCGCTTCGATCAGTCCAAGTTGCAGCGGCTGTGCCAATCTACCAGCGAGCCCAAGATCCTGCTCGAGGCCCTACATCGATTATCCGGTCCCTTCCTGGGCAGCCACACGCCGGGACGGGACGTGGACATCCCGTTGCCGGCAGCACTCGCGGTCCGCGCGGCGGCGCTGAAGAGGCTGGCGACCCACGGGCCGCCCGAGCCCTGGTCGTTGACGGGAGCGCTTTCAGTCTTGAGGGACTCGGCAATCACCCGCCCGCTTGGTGAGGACAGGGAGGGAGCGGACAAGGCGGCGGCGCGTGCCCTGGTCATCTTTTCCACGGGCACGGAGGGAACCGCCCTCACACCTCAGGACCTCGCCGATCAGGCGGCTGCGGGCGGCGTTTCCATCTATCCCGTAGCCCTCCTCCGCTCTCCGGTTGTGTTGATCCTGCCGTACGATGGCTACGGGTACGATTGTGCGTACGACGGCCATGGGTACGATGGCTGTCAGCACGACGGCATTCAGGACGATAGCTCTGTCAGGTCAATGTGGGGGCCCGGCGGCGTACTTTTTGTTCACGACTACACGATCATGGTTCCCGGCGGCAATCCAGCAGGCTGTCAGAATTGCGGGTCCCTGTTCGTTCAGTACCTCAATTACCCCATTCGAACTTCTCGGAGATCTCACCGGAGGGCTCCACTTCGAGGCGGTCAATCACACTCCGCCCAACAAGCCCGACGAGCCCACACAGGGCTTACTGTTCTCTGCGAAGAACGCTCCTCAGTATTCCATGACCGGCAGGGAAACCGACGACGTTCTGGATCGGGTTAAGAAGCACGCGTTGGCTCGCTTCAGTTCAAACTATACCGTCGGGTTTGTGCCGCCGTCATCAGATTCGCCGCGTGAGCACACGTTGGAAGTCAAGCTCGCATCGAAATCCAGCGGCAAGTTGACAGAAGGAAAACGAAGCGCGATATGATGCGGTCGAATAGCGCCGGAAAAGCTCAGCTCGCGCAGTCGGCTAACCCGTTGCCATTTGTGGTGGGCTTCGGCATTTTCGTATCCAATTGCCTTTCGAATCAGTTCGACCTCCTCGGTAAACGCTACGGCGTTTTCGCGAGTGACCCGCGGCGCCGTCAAATCAACGGCGGGCCGTTTCCGAACGCACCAGGCTGGTCCTGGAGCCGATTTCACACTTATCGTCTCCTGGCAGACCGAATGGATGCGGGAATCAGGATAATCGAGGGGCGGGGCGGGGCTCGCGGCCAGTTCGGTGCATGATCAGCCTTGTGGCTCGACCATCGGGGCCGGTTTCAAAACTGATCCGGCTGCCAGTCACCTTCACGAAGAAGATACTCTCGCCCTCGGCAAACATTTCAAACACGGGCCCGGCGAAGGGATTGCTGCCGACTGCGGTGACCTGAGCGAAGAGGCGGTCGCCATTGCGCGTGATTTCGAGAATGCGATCTGGCAACTGATACCGCCCCGTGTAGCGATCGAGGAGCGTGGGATCACCAAGAATCCCGGTGTGCGATTCCGGAGGATCGAGATTGGCAAGCGGCGCCTTCGGGTTCAGGAGATGCATCGCGATGTCAGCCACCCCGCTGACGGTGAAAGCATTTGAGAGCACGACTACGCCGACACGCGCTTTCGGATCGTATCCGATAAACGATCGGAATCCCCCGGTGCCTCCATCATGCCAGGCGATCTCTCCGAGGAGACCCCACGCCAAACCGATCTCGAACCTTGCCTTGCCTACGGGGCGGCGGATTTCGAGCGTGGCTTTCATGGGAGGTGAAAGAGTCGATTCCTTGTAGCCGAGGAATGCCTCCAGGAAGGTCAGCATGTCGTTTGCCGAGGAGCGCAGTGCACCTGCGCCGGCCAGCGTAGGAAGGTCCCAGTTGGCGACGGGCGCGAGCATTGCGTTATGACCGGTAGCCATGCTCTGCTTCTGGGAGGCAGAGAGTGTGATCCCCGTATCCGGCATACCGAGTGGTCGCGTGATGCGGCTTCGGACGAGGCTCTCATAATTCGTTCGGGCGCGGTACGAGAGCACGTGGCCGAGCAACCCCGCGCCCAGGTTCGAATACTCCACTTCGGAACCGGGATCGCGCGGCAAGGTGTAGCCGGCAAGGAATTCGTACAAATCGTCCACGCTGTAGTCGGCGTAAGGATTGGCGGGTCCTTCCGATTCAAGTTGCAGGGGAGGCCCGGGAGTCCGGAGCTGTGCGTGGCAAGATCGAGTAGCGTGATGGGCTTGCCGCTTCGCTCCGGCATCCTGACATGTGCCGGAAAATACTTGGCCGCTGGATCGTCGAGGGCGACCTCTTTGCGGCTCACCATGTCCGCCAATACCAAAGAAGTGAAGACCTTGGAGATGGATCCAATTTCGAAGATCGTATCTCCATCGAGCGTGCGTGGATCGCCTTTGGCGAGGTTGCCATGGGCGATGACGCGGCGGCCGGCAGGTTCGATGACGCCAACAACAATGCCGACCGCTTGCTTCTGTCGATCAATGCGTTTTACGAGAATCTCGAGAATTTCGTCAGTTCCAAGAACTGGCAGTGGTTGGAAGATATTCGGATTCATAAGTTTTAAAATAGACTCCGCACTGTGCCCAATAAAAAACCAAAGGTCCTTTAGGAGACACACGTCGGCCATGGCGCCGAACTTGGTTGAAAGGTTAGGCTTAGCGAGGACGGGCGGAAAGCAGGCAATCCTGAAGCGCGCCGATCATCGCTTTATTAAGTTGATTGAATTCGTGTCGCATAACGGACGTACCTCCTTTCCTCAGTTGAGGGCTCTTGGAGAGTATCATGAGCGCTCGGAACGTTACGAGTTTTTCAATGGACCACTAGGTTATTGGCTCACCAGCTTCTGCCCTATCGGTTAAGCGATAGTTACGGAGAGTCGTAGAAAAACGGAGCCCCCTCCTAAATCGAAAATTCCTGGCTCGGGGGACTGACCGGCGGGTGGGCCTGCGCACCGCGCCGGCTATTTCGGTCCGGCAATATTTCTGCCGAAATTGAAGGCGGGACCCACCGAGAACCGGACAGTCCAGCGGCCATCCCGCAGCACATCGCTGAACAGGTGGTCCCAGACCAAGTCGGCCTGCGTGCGCCACGATATATGCCGCGACAGGATGATATCGGCGCCGCCGCCGAAACCGTAAAAACCGGTCCAGTCCAATTTTTTACCAGAAGGCGCCAGTTGCATTGCCACCGCCGCGGCAAAGGGATCGCGAGCGTGCGGCGTGGCCACTTCGCGTACCAAGCCGAGTGACGGCCGGGCAAACAGGGTAAGCCTTTTGAAATGCCGATAGGAATATTGCGGTCCCAACGCAAAGGTCTGGGTAACCGATGTGGCCGGCACCATTAGGGAATATCCGGGCGGAAGCCGTCCGGCCGCTTCGAGGGCTGCGATTTGCGCGGCGATCTGCTGCCGCAAAGAGAGTGGCAATAAGCTGGGTACGAGCGTGAGGTCGCCCGTGGAAATGCTGTAGTCGAATCCCAGTGAAAGCCACGTTCGGGCCTGGTATCCGAGTTGGGTGTGGAATCCATTCTCGAACAGGCCGATGTGCGGGCTATCGAGGAACGTGTACCCGGTAAAGAGATCGAAACGCCTCACATCCGTCTGCTGGCTGAAAGCAGGAAACGAAGCAGCCACAATGAGGAAGAGCACGACTGAAACGCGGAGAGCAGTCGCTCCCCTGCTGGTTGATTGGAGCTCCATAACACCACCCCCTCCGGAGTGTTCATCTCGATTACTAACTTCCGCTCTTTTGGCGGTCACAGTTACTCCATGCATTACCGGGCGTACAGGCGTGGCGATCCGCACCGTTTGGGCCGCCACCTGAATCGCACAACGCTGGCAGATTGAGCGCATCAGGAAGCATATGCCCAAAATCCTTGGACGTTGCAGGCGCGGTCTACAGCGAAACCAGGCTTCTTGAAACCCTGTTTCACCCACTTTCGAAAAGGTGTCGTCGTCCGCGTGTAGGATGCGCATAAGGTTATTTGGGAAGTTTTGCCGCCACTTCGCCAATGGTCGCCAGAAGCGAATTCCACTCGTAGGGTTTAATCAAGATGGAGGCGACCAATGCCCGGGCCTTCGGCTCCAATTGACTGAGGAACGTCTCCTCCTCGCCCGGGACCAGATGGCCGGTAATGATAACGATCTTGAGACCGGAAGAACGAAGATCCAGGGCTAATTCGCGAATGATTTCAGAACCAAAGGCATCGGGCAACGCCAGATCCAATAGAAGAATGTCAAAAGGCAATCGGAGGGCCTGTTTCGGTATAAACTCACGCATGGCATTGCGCGTCATGCACCAGCCAACGCCGTAGCCCTGGTCTCGCAATTTTTCCGTGATTGCGGGACCAAAGACGTTGTCATCTTCCACGACCAGAATGCGAACGGCGCCGTGAGAAATCGGCATACTCTGGGGCGGCGCCTCGTCCGCTTCATCGAGAAACGAGGCCGCGGCGGGCCGCGAGGGCGTTCCTAGCGCCGCATGAATGGCCTTGGCGAGCGTTGGGCCGTTGCAAGGCTTCTGCACGGAGCCCTTGATAATGGAGCGCATCGATCCTCCCAGTCGGTTCCACCACTCCTGCGGATCGGGGAACGCAGCCGAACAAAAAATGACCTTGATGGCGTGCATCTCCGGATTTTGGCTGACACGCTCTAAGAATTGCAGCCCGTCCAAGTCGGGCATCATGTAATCCAATACAATCGCGTCAATTTTCGGGTTTCCGGAAAGAGCCTCGATAGCGGCCTGACCGTCGTTAGCCACCGTGACATCGAAACCTTCGGAGTCCAGGGCCAACGTCATCAGGTCGGTGATCGCTTTTTCGTCGTCAACGTACAACACGTGCGGTCGCTCCGCCATACTCTCTGCCTCCTTATGCCGCCTTCCCAGCCAGCGTTTTCGGATCTACCATTGCCGCATCAAACTCTTGAACTCGGGACATGGAAGGTAACTCGATGACGAACGTTGTTCCATGCTCCAATTCCGAATCGACGCGGAGCGAACCCTTGTGCAGGTTGACAAATTCCTTGACGTTGGACAAGCCGATACCCGCGCCCTGAACCAGCCCAGGATGATTGGACCCTTGATAAAATGGATCGAAGACTCGCGGAAGATCCTCGGCCGGAATGCCGGCTCCCGTATCGATCACCGTCAATCGCAAATTTGCTCCGGCTGGCTGGACCTGCACGAGAATCCGTCCGCCGGTGGGGGTGAATTTCAGAGCATTGATCAGTAAGTTATCAATGATGCGGCGAATCGAGCGAGGGTCCCCGATGCCGTCCGGGCAAGGCGAGAGAGAGGCTTCTAGAATCACGCCCCGGCCATCGGCCTTAGCCTGATAGGCGGCGATAGACGCCTGAGCGAGTTCGCCGAGCTGATACTCGCGCATGCGCCATTTGCCCTCCATTCGCAACTCGACCAGGCGCTCCAACTCCAGCAGGTCACGAATGCTCTCTTCAATCAGGTCCTTCTGCTTCCAGAGCGTCTTCAAATGCTTTTTCTGGTCAGCGCTTACAGGGCCGCAATGCTGAGCCAATTCCTGAATCGCCAATGTCTGGGGATTGATGAAATTCAGGATATCGTGGGACAACTTGGCCAACATCTTGGCCTGTTGATAGAGCATGTAGGCTTGCGCGATCGCGCGCTCGGCTTTGCGACCCAGGTTGGACAGCGTGGTGATATCGGCGCTGTGGAAAGCCTCCTGATGGAGTTTGGGCCCGAACCCGATGAATCCGACAAATTTGTCGCCGGAATACATCGGCAACGCGGCCGCGATGCTCCAGCGAGCCAATTCCTGCGCCGCGTCCCGTTCCTCATCCTGAGCTGTTTCATCCGAAAGCAAAAGGGTTTTGTCAGACTCAAAGCGTTTGATCAGCGGGCTTACAGCGCCAAAGGACGTAGTCCACAAATGATGAGGCACGTCGTTTTCACTGGCAAATCCGGATGCCCGCTGGAGATGAAAGGCCCCAGCTGTGATGTCCATGAGCCATACCCCGACCCAGGACATACGGGCGCTTTCCGCCAGGTCGCGCGCCAAGCCGCGCAAAAGCTCGGAAAGATTCGTGCGTCGGTAAATGTCTTCACCGAGGCGTTCGATTTCTACCAGGTAACGAAATTTGTCCTTGAAGAAGAACCGATCGACAAGAGCCTGGATAGAGCCCTCGCTCTCTTTCACGATGGTAGCGGCAAAAACAGCCAGCAGAAAGGCAGCGAGGCCTCGCGCCACCAAGGAATAGGTCAGCATCGCACCCGCCGCGAAAGGAACGACCAGAATAATCGCCCCGTGACGAAAATCAATCGGCTGAGCAGTCCTTTTCATCCGGTGAGACAAGGCGGCCGTGAGGCAAAAACACATGGCGGCCGCCATGGGCGCATGGTAATCCCAGCTGATCTGGTTCATGACAAAGAGAAAATAACTCGCGGCCCCGCCCGTAGCGGAGATAAACGATGCCACAATCCACGTTTTCTGGGATCGGGACGTTTCCTCCGGGAGTCGGAGGATCGCTGGAATGGACCACAGAGCCATGCAGACCAGAGACACTACAAACCATATGCCAAAAATGCCATAAAGCGGCCCCGGCATCTCCCTGGCGGCCAGACGATGGCTGGGATCAAATGCGAGGCCGCGGATGATCCAAGGCGTCAACACCGAAAATGCCGCCATCGCTAAAACGGTCCACTCTAAGCCGTGGCGCACAATCGTGGAAGATCGATCTTTGGCGTTTTGAAAGAACTGCTCCCAGAATGAAAAAATCGCCAGCAACAGAAACGCTCCAACAGCATAACCGCCGCGGAAGACGACCCGAGACCAGCTGTAGGGCAAGCCGGTTAACAGCAGAACGGTCAACTCCCAGGTGCCTAGAAGCGTATACACCCAGCGAAGCCGGTCGCACAGCGGGTCCTTGTAGTTGCGCAGGAGCGCTAATGCCAACGAATAATTAAGGGCGACGAGGAGCAGGTCCCAGGGCGCGCGGTCAGAGAGAAATGCAGGACGGCTGCTTAGGAAATCACCCATGATCATGCCGATGAGAAACGGAAGTCCAATCACGCCCCAGGCGAGCAATTTCGTTAAAGTGTGACGCGCTACCAATTCGATGTCCATCAAACGATGCTTTACGATGGCGACCGACATGATCAACGGATACAGGACGGCGGTAAAATTTCCCCATGGGTAAATATCAACACCAAAGGCAGGAAAATAGGCGATGCACCCTCCCGAATATCCAATCGCTGTAGCGAAGAAAAAATACTTTATTTGATTTTTTCTAACCGGCGAGGCCGTGTGGTACGCCCGAATCAATTCATAGTGGCTAAACAGAACGAGGGTGATCCACCAGGCGAAATAGACGGGGTATAGTGGGCCGCCGAGGACATAGTAAAGGGAATGGAAGACCCATCTGACGCGAGCGAAAAACAGAGAGGTTGGGATAGTCAAAAGAAAAACAAGAGCTATGAAATAGTGGAGCACAATGGATCGGTTCCGTCGAAGGTCAAGGAAGGCACAAACGAAATGGTAAAAAAGAGGAGTAATCCATAGAACTCCGAAAGCATATGCCAAGCGCCAGGCCAATAGGCCTTCGGTTGCAGTTTTTGTCCAACCGATCCACATCCCGCCAAAACCCCAAACACCGACGGCCAGCGACAATAGAAACCAGATTCTGCCAATCTTGCGATTCGCACTCATCAATAGGACGAAGAGACCGAAACTAACGGAGGCGATTCCGGTCAGCAGGCCGGAGAGACCAAACGGAGTCATGGTAAGCCCTGAGGACATCGATCAGTTCGCGGTAAACGTCTATGCTGAACCGACCCAATCCTTAGGAGGAACGACGTCATACCTGCGGCGCGGGTGAGGAAGCGCACTTGTGGATCGGTCTGTCCCAAGTTTGACGCGAATACCAACGGAAGCCGTCTGAAAGCCTGAGCGGCCTGCTGTTTCACCAACACAGGCGGCTTCGCGCATTTCGCCGGCCGAGTCGGTGTTTCGACTGCCAGCCAGTTTGCAAGAATCAAATTCAACGAAATCAGTCTGCGATCGATGGACATCTACCCCTCCTGCTGACGGACCTTCCGGCATCAATGGAGTGCCGTCGCCACCAATGTCGCTTGGTCCAGCGTTGTGAGTCCGCTCGCCCAAAATCGCTTAGCTCTGGGACCAAGCCGCCACACCGCGGTGCGGGCACGACATATCCGCCGGCCTTGCTGTCGCGGTTCGTACTTAGGGCCCCCTTCTGCGACTTCCGACAGAACAGGCGACCAGCTCTCGGCCGGGCCGAGATTCTTCTCTGCGAGACACGTGTCCCGCTGGTCGTTCATGCCACACGGCGTAGCCAGCAGGTACGCCAGCACATCGGCAACGATTGCTGTTGAAACACGCAGTGCTAAGAGGCTCAGAGTCGCGTAATTTACTGGTGGATTTATTTTTTGCTCGCCGCAGTGTGGCTGGGTGGCGACGCTACAGGAGCAGTTAGAAGCTGACGCGCGAACGCGACCCAAGGAAGAAGCCGCCGAGCGATATGGCTTTGTGAATATATAAGCGACGTATCGTGATTGACCCAACACCCTTTGTGACAATCGAAGCTCGTGGAGCAACAATTTCCACTCGTGCTCAGTAATGGCGGCGTATTCTGACCGAGCGATTTCCAATGCTTTCCGGGTCAGTGAATGCTGCCCCATGAAGATTGTCAAAGCGGCAACGTCCAAAATTCGCATGACGGGCTTGGTCCAGTCCAGAACTTGTCGCTCGACAAAACCAATCGCCTTTGCATTGTTCAGGTACCTTTCGAACGGTTCAAATAGCTCCATTTGCCATGTTTCTCGAAAGCCTTTCCCGGGATCTACCTCATCAATTTGTTCTGGATAATTCGTTCTCCAGGTAATATCGACCAAGACAAATGTTCCACCGGGTTTAAGTACGTGGAACGCGCTGTTTAATAGCGCTTTTCTTCCCTCCGGGCCAAAATGAAAAGCGGCTTCGAGACAATGAATCTTATCGATACTATCAGGAGTCGCAACATTTTCAAGATGTGTAGCGTCACCTTGAATGAAGCTGATATTTCCCGCTTTGCCAAAGTTACTTTGTGCAGACTTAATATGTGGTTCGCACAGATCTAATCCAGTGGTTTTAGAGCCATGTTGAGCGATGAATTGCGTTGTCCAGCCGTTCCCGCATGCGAGATCAAGGATCGATTCATTGGGTTGGGGATTCAACAATTCAACCGACTTTTTAACCAGATATCGTTGAAAATGATTTAAGCCGCCGATCAAAGATGGTAATTGCTTCAATTCAAAGTAGCCTAGATTTAAGAGAGGGCCCCATCCGGAAGCGGTGAGGAATTTTACCGGGAGCTTTGAGCCGTTGTAGGTGTCAGCCATGCGCCGTGAAGGTCCGTCAGTCGTCGCAGCCGTCGCATTGTCCATATCAGACTCCCTCTCCCACACGTTCGCCTTTACTGGGGTGGCCTGCCTCCCAATGTCTCATGGGCATACATGTGGGTTAATTTCTCCAGCCATTGCCGTGGCCGCGATGATCTCCGCGAGTCGTTTGGATTTGCCGTTTCCGTGGCGCCCGAGTATTTCGAGGCATTCACGAGCCGTGCCGAAGAAAGTTCCTCCTCCGACGGGTTCTTCCAGCCGATTTCGGAACTCTGCATCATGCTCAGAAAGGCTTCGTGAACAAGCGCGGTGGCCTGCAGGGTGTGTTCGGGGCGCTCGCCGCGTAGGGCGGATTTGGCCATCGTGTGAAGTTCCCGATAAACTCGCGCGAGCAGATCGGAGTCGGCTTCCTTGTTCCCGGAGGCGGCTCGCTGCAAGAGGAGCGCCATGTCACCGGAGGCCATTACGGGATATTCTATACCAGAGTCTCGGGCCTTGCCTCAGATTGGGGGCGCGCCAAGTGATCTGTGCCCGTTGTTCTTTGAGTGTCAAAGGGCAACTGACGGCGCACTAGTTCCGTTGTCATACTATATCCCTATGCGCCCCCTGTTGACGTGCTTTTGTGTGCTGCGAATCTTTGGGCCCTCGACGGTCTACGTTATGTGGAGACGTCTCCACACCTTGGCGCCTTCGCCTTGGTGGCAAACGGCTCGGCCGCAACTGTCCGGGTCGACGCCGCCGATTGGCCAGGCGTGCAGCGAGCAGCATACGATTTACAAGCCGACGTGAATCGCGTAACCGGCGTCACTCCCGCCTGGGACACCACCGCCCCCAAGATGGTTCTCATCGGACGGTCGGCAAGAGTCCGCTCATCGAGCAATTAGTCCGCGCCGGCAAGATCGACGTCAGCGGCATCCGCGGTAAATGGGAATCCTTCTTTTTGCAAACCGTCGCCAACCCCTTCCCCGAGTTCAGCCGGCGAAATAACCGCGGCATCAACACCATCCCTTCCGAAACTATGCAGGCGTTGGTTCGCTACCATTGGCCGGGGAACATTCGAGAACTGCAGAATGTGATTGAAAGGGCGGTGATCATCTCAAAAGGCACTATGCTGAATGTCCCGCTCGCCGAACTGCAACCTGGTGTCGCTCCAAAGGCCAGTCATGCTCCGGCAAGGCTGACCCAGGCCGATCACAAGGGCCTCCAGGACATCTTAGATGAAACGGAACGGACCGAGATCTTGCGCGCGCTTGAAGCGACGAATGGCATCCTCGCCGGACCGGCTGGAGCCGCTGCGCGACTCGGAATGAAGCACTCCACGCTTCAGCTTCGTATGCAAAAGCTGGGCATTCGACTCACGCGAACAGTCGCCGAAACAGAACGAACGGCGGGATAAGCGGCGCAGCAATGAGGCCCAGTAACGCCAGAGATGCCGCCCTCCGGCGCGCAATCCCGCCTTCGGTATCGATACCCCGAGGGCACGCTGGTAGAATGCTTTCTCAAACCAGGCCAAAATCGAATCGCAGCACAGGCTGCTAGAGCCTGATCAACGCCAGGCCGGATTCCGGGTCAATGTGTTTTTGAAGGGGGCTCGGGCTCTCTGTCAGTACGACCTCACAGGTCGGTCGGATATATGCCTCGAGTAAATGGCCGCCGTGGGCTGTACCGTCTTTCTTGCCGATTACGGCGTGCGCGTGCACCATCGGCTTTCCGTCCTTCAGGGCGACGTCGCCAATGAGCGACAGCAGTTCCACCTGTTCGTTGAGAACAACTGACGGCTCATATTTCTTGGTCTGCCAGCTGAACCAGCCCAGGCGTAGCGAAGAGAGCGCACCAACGGCTTTAAAGCTTGCGGCGGACAGCCTTTCTTTTTCCGCGAATTCAAGCAGTCCTTTCGCCAGTTCGTCACCGGTTTCGAATACAAGAATGAATGTTTTCGGAGATTGATCGATTTGTCGCGACTTCATTGTTCCTCCTCAATTCGCAATGGGGTTCGTGAATCATAATTCTCACTGCACGCTGTGCCGAAGAAGCGTTCCAGTTCCTCAAGGGTTTCCTCGGGACGTTCTTCCTGGAGGAAATGGCCGCAATCGAGGCTGCGCCCCGTAACCGTCGAGGTCGCTTTCGCCCGCCAGGTCGCGAGGACATCCCAGAACATTCCTATGGTTCCTCTTGCCCCCCAGAGGGCGTGAACCGGTGCCGCGATCTTGTTGCCCGCACGGTCATCCGCATCGTCCATCTCAAGATCGATATCCGCAGACGCTCTAGAATCCTCGCAGGTGGCATGAATCGTCGACGTACAGCAGAAGCAGCGACGATATTCACTTACTGCCTCAGGCGTCAGGGCTCCCGGAGTCTTGTTCAGCACTCTAAGGTTATATTCCAGATAGTACTGAGGATCGAGTCCAATGAGATGTTCCGGTAGGGGTGCCTCCTGGATAAGGAAGAACCACCACATGTACTTCGTCGCAAACCCCTGACTGGTTTGTCGATACATCGTCAACGTCGGAGCGATGTCTATGAGACAAACCTTTTTAACGCTTTTGGGAAAATCGAGGCAGAGCCGATGCGCGACCCGGGCACCCCGATCGTGGGCGCCCACGAGGAACTCGTCGTGCCCAAAATGACGCATCGTCTCGATCTGATCCAGTGCCATGGCGCGGAACGAGTAATTAAGGTGGCGATCTCCGTCAGCCGGGCGGCTCGAATCACCGTATCCTCGCAGATCAGGTACGTAGACCGAGAAGTGCTCGGCGAGTCTCGGCGCCACTTTGTGCCAGGTAACGTGGGTCTCGGGGTATCCGTGCAGAAGTAGCACCGGTGGCCCGTCGCCTTTGTGAAAAACAGGGATGGTCGCTCCGCTGGTGTGAACCTCAGTCTGCACAAAACCGGGAAAAAGCTTAGCCGCCACGTCCTGTGACGGCTTCGGTGGCAGTTCGGGCAAGGATATGGTCCTCATCTCGACAGATTGCATGCTTGAGTCCTTCCGAAAATGGTACTGCTTCAAGTCGAGTTGTGCTCCTCAGTCCTCAAACGACCGCACGCCACCCTGAAACTTGTTCTTGATGACGTTCGACCAGAGCCATTTGATGACTCGCGCGTCGTTGTAGCAATACGCGAGATTGTGGTTCAGCGTCGAGAAGCAGTGCTGCTGGCACGTCTTCTTCATGCCGGCGAGCTGCTGTTGATCGAATCGCGGTTGGTCGATATTTCCCCAGTCGTATGTGGAACCGTACATCGGGAAGCACGGCGCCACGGTGCCGTCTGTCCGTATGATCACGTTGTTCTGGCCGGCGCGGCAGTTCCATTCGGCGAATTGGAGTTCGCCGTCAGCTCCTTTCACGATGCCGGGAAGGCCTGAGAGGAGTTCGGCCTCGATACCGTCCGGATTGCTTCCGTCTCCGTTCCAACCATATTCGCCCAGGTCGAGGCCGGAAGACATGCGCACGAATGCCTTGATCTCCTGTAGCCGCTGGACGGAATTGACCATCTGGTATCCCGCCCGGTTCCTTCCGATGAGCCAATCAACCAATCCATCGACCGCAGTCCAATCCTGCGGACGAATGTAGGTTGGATTGTCGTAAAGGTGCTTGAAATGATCGTCCTGTTCGAGCATGGGAGTTTCGTTGATGTGATAGTCGGTCGCCACACGGTGGTCGTGGGCGTACACCGCCTCGTCCGGCGTCTCGAAGAGTTGAATCGCCAACGGAAGGTTGAACAGTCCCGCATTCTCCACGAGATTGCAGGTTTTCCGCGCTCGGAATTCCTGCGCACTGTCCTTGTTTTCTCGCATAGCGGATGGCACCGCGGTGTTCTTGGAATAGCTGCTGCCCGTCTGGCGGACGAGCACCGCAAACCCGTGTTCGTGCTATCGGAGGAAGCTGACTTGGCATACGGTTCCGGTCGAAGCGTTCCGGGCGTCAATCTCGCCGGGCTGCTGGAAACTACAAGACATCACCTGGAGACCTTCGGCGGCCACGAACAGGCAGCGGGCCTGACCATCAGGAAAGACCGAATTGCTGCATTTCGCGAGGACGTATGCGCGGTGTGCGCAGAGAAATCTCCTGCGAGAATCCTCGAAATCGATTCGCAGCTTCATCTGGCGGATGCAGCCCGGGTGTGGGGCGAGATCGCTCGATTGGAGCCGTTCGGAAACGGAAATCCAGAACCGATCTTTGCGGCGCGCGCCAGAGTGATGACACCGCCGATCTCAACAAGCACCGCCATGTGCCGTATGAACCTGGAACAGGACGGCCGGATCCATCAAGTGAAGTACTTCGGTGGAGGCATCTTCCGGACCACTCTGGCCCCAGGCGACCGAATAGATTTTGCATATCGCCTACAACGAGATTGTTGGCGGCATGACGGTTTTTGTTTCGTCATGGAAGGGGTGAGGCCATTCGGCTAAGCGTTTGAATAGAAAGGAACAACTTCCGTTCGGCAAAGCGGGTCACCCTTTATATTTCGCCTTTTATTCGCCTGTGAGCTATACTGTGGACGAAATGCGCTGGTGTACCGTAACGGTGACGGACGCTGAAGGGCGGCGCCATAGCGTAGACGTCCAGGCCACGAGCAGTTTTGATGCTGCGCATCTGTTCGTTGTGGAAGCGAAAAAGGAGCGATCCGTCGGCCTTCCGAGTCCGACCCTGGCAACCGTGTTCGAGGTCGTGGCGGCAGGCAAGATCTATCACGTCAGCGGAGCAGCGCTTCAGCGGTGGATTGTCGATAAGCGAACTACGTGGAAAGGGCCCAAGGGCTATATGTTTTGCCAGAGACCAGGTCTCGAGTAGTACCGAGTCCATTTGGGCGGCGCTGCGGGTTAGCCAATTGCCAGTGTCACTTGAACCATAAATTGGCCGGAGTTTGAATCATATAATGGCCGAAGCCCGCTCCTAACCCATCTGTTTGCGTCGGCTGTCTGCATAGTTCGAGTGCCATTGAACCATATCTTGGCCGCGAGTACCGGATTGGAAGCATAACGTGGCCACAAGTCGCCTGCGTCGTACGGGGTCGGCGGCGATTCGAATCCCACCAACAAAAGCTATTGCATTCTCTCTGTATGTGCGTCATACTGCGCACATACGATGCCGAAGGACGAAACGCCGGAGCAAGTCAGACGGTGGTTCCTGTCAACCGTCCAGAAGATGTGGCCTGTCGCCGAAGGGTCGCTCTCGCTTCGCAAGAGCCCATGCGTTCGGAAGAACTGCCAAGCATGCGCGAAAGGTGAAGGACACCAAAGCTACATTCTTTATGGCCGAAGGGAAGGCCGGCGGTCATCGGTCTATGTGCCGGACGCCCTGGCACAACAGGTTCAGATGGCCATCGACAATGGGCGGGAACTCCAGCAGTTGATGAGTGAGGCGGGAGTGCGTTACGTAAACGCCTTGAAGACGGCGCATCGCAAACCTTGATTTGGCGCCCTGGCGCCGGACCAGGAGGAGGCAACAGTGCTAGACCGGGACGATCTGTTGACGCTATACCAGCGGCTGGGTCTCTCCGACGAGGCCCGATCGGTAATCGATCAGGTTCGTTCCTCCGATCCCGCACGACGGGTCCGTAGCGGCCGCGGCAACGTGAGTGGGCGATATCCAAGTAAGAAGATGGGGGTGACGATCCAGTTCGAAAGCCACCGGGTTGAACTGGCAGCCATCTACGAGATGGAACACGATGCGCATGTGTTGGAGTTTTTCGATCAGCCTCCGTCGATAAAGCTGCTCTACGATAGCGCGAATGGCAAAAGCATGGGGGTTCTCCACACACCCGACTTCCTCGTGATCCGTGATGAGGCTGTTGGCTGGGAGGAGTGGAAGACGGAGGAGGACCTTAACCGGCTCGCCGAACATAACCCCAACAGGTACCAACGCGATGAAACAGGTCGATGGCGCTGTCCGCCAGGCGAAGCCTTCGCCTCGCAGTCCGGACTTTACTATCGAGTTCGCTCGGCGCAAGAAATCGATTGGGTCTTTCAACGAAACATACAATTTCTCGATGACTATCTGCGGGCGGACTGTCCGGCATGTGCGCCGGCCGTATACGAAAGATTGCTCGGCCATATCCTCGCAACTCAGGGGCGTTCGCTGGAGATGCTGTTCGATTCGACGCAGGACATCGCAACGCGCGACGAGATCTATTTGCTGATTGCGACAGGCGCACTCTCGGTAGACATCCGAAGCACCTGCCTCCGCGAACCGGCCCGGGTGCTGGTGTTTGCGCCTGGTGACGAGCCTCTACAGACGATCGCCGGAGGGCGGACAGGTGATTCGCTTCATGCTCCTCAGATTATCCGTCAGGCGATGGATCCTGAGATATTGAAAATGCTGTCCAACGCGGGCGAACAAGATTTGCGGATGGCAAACTTGCGCTGTCGCGTCGTTCGCGGGCACCTTCAGAACGGCCCGCGTGATACGGACCCTTCCGTTCCCGCCCGTACGCTGCGGCGCTGGGCCGCCAGCTATCGTTCTGCGGAACAGCAGCACGGGAACGGATATGTTGGGCTGTTGCCGCGGTCGCACGATCGCGGAAACTCGACCCAACGCCTGCCCGAAAACACGCGGCTCCTGATGAATGAGTTCATTGCGGACGACTACGAGACGCTGAAGCAGAAGTCCGTGTACATTTCTTGGATTGGATTGAAGCGAGCGTGCGAAGCCCGGAATACCCAGGCTCCGAGTTACAAGACATTCAGCCTTGCGGTTCGCGCGAAGGCCGGTTTTCGCCAAACGCTCAAACGGCAAGGGCGGAGAGCGGCGTACGTGCAGGAGCCCTTCTACATCGAGCTCGACATGAAGACGCCGCGGCATGGGGACCGTCCATTCGAGATTGGGCACATCGATCACACCGAGTTGGATGTGGAAGTAATTTCGGCCCGCACTGGTCAGGTTCTCGGACGGCCATGGATGACTCTCTTGATGGACGCCTTCAGCCGTCGCGTTCTCGCGTTCTACGTGACCTTCGACCCGCCCAGTTATCGTTCCTGCATGATGATTCTGCGAGAATGCGTGCACCGTCACCGGAGACTGCCGCAGATCGTCGTGCTCGATGGAGGGCGCGAGTTTGATAGTGTCTACTTCGAAACGTTGCTGGCCCGTTACGAATGCACAAAAAAGACTCGGCCACCGGCAAAAGCGAGATTCGGGTCCGTGTGCGAGCGCCTGTTCGGGATCACGAACACGCGTTTCATTCATAACCTCGCCGGCAATACTCAGATGACGCGCAACGTCCGCCAGGTGACCAAGTCGGTAAATCCGAAGGAGCACGCAACCTGGGCATTGCCAGAGCTGCACGACTATTTATCGGATTATCTCTACGAAATCTACGATACGATCGAGCACCCAGCGCTCGGGCTGGCGCCGCGAGATGCGTACCAGCGTGGCTTGGCGGCGACTGGGGCCCGTCCGCATCGCCAAATTGCCGACGATCTGGAATTTCAGATGTGGACCCTGCCGACTACCGCGAAGGGCACGGCCAAAGTATCGCCCGGGCGCGGCGTCAAGATCAATCATGTTTATTATTGGGCGGAGTCTCTGCGCGATCCCACCATTGAGCACAGCCAGATCGGTGTGCGGTACGACCCATTCGACGCCGGCGTCGCCTACGTTTTTACGGGCGGCCATTGGGCGCAATGCCACTCGGAATACTATCTCGCGTTTCGGGGCCGCTCGGAAAAGGAAATCGCACTCGCAAGCGCGGAGTTGCGAAGGCAGCAACAACGCCATTCTCAGGGACTCGACATCACCGCCAAGAAACTGGCCGCGTTCCTTGCGTCGGTCGAGTCTGAAGAAGCGCTCCTCCTGCAAAGACAACGCGACAGGGAAAGCTGCGATGTGCGCAACCGTGCTGCCGCCACACCTGCCGGCGATCGGCATGGGCCCGACGACGGTCTCCAGGCGCCAGTAGAGGATGGAATGGAACGAAGAAAGAACGCTCCAACCAGCTGCGAGATCTATGGGGAGTTCTGATGGTGAAGCCATCTGAATTTCCGGCGGCATTGTTGAGTGCCCCATGGCCAGTCAGACTGAAACACTTCCAGGATTTCACGGTCGCGCATCCCCGTCTGGTCGATGCCAAGGACCGGCTTCTCGCCGCCATTCGAGAGTGCGCGCCAAACTCGGTAATCCTGGTTCTCGGACCAACGGGAGTAGGCAAGACGACGCTGCGGACGCGCGTCGAGCAACTCCTCACTGCGGAGTCCCTCGCGGATTTGCAGGCCGACCCGGCGCGACTGCCGGTAGTGAGCGTCGAGGCGGTAGCGCCGCCATCTGGCAGCTTCAACTGGCGCGATCACTTCAGACGAATGCTGTACGAAATGAACGAGCCGCTCATCGATAAAAAACGCAAAATGGAAGGTTGCGATGTGGACGTCCATTTCATGCCTGGCATTAAGGCGCATGGCGAACAGTATCATTACGCGGTGGAGCAGGCGCTGCGCTACCGCCGGCCACGCGCCGTTCTGATCGACGAGGCACAGCATCTGGCTAAGATGGCATCCGGAAGGCGGTTGTTGGACCAGCTAGATGTCATCAAGTCCATCGCGAACCGCACCGGAACCGTGCATGTTCTGTTTGGCACCTACGATCTGCTGGCGTTCAGAAACCTCAGCGGCCAACTGAGCCGCCGCAGCGTCGACGTGCACTTTTGCCGCTATCGCGCCGGAAACGCCGAGGATCGCAGAATGTTCCTGAATATTCTCGGTTCGTTCGAGCGGCAGATGCCGCTTCCTGAGGCTCCAGAACTGGTAGCCAACTGGGAGTTTTTATACGAACGCAGTATAGGCTGCGTGGGCGTATTGAAAGAATGGCTTGTGAGAGCACTCGCCGTCGCCTTGAGCCGAAGCGCCGCGAAACTCACTTTGCGCGATTTGGCGGCACAGGCGCTGACCGTCTCCCAGTGCGAGAAGATCCTGGCGGAGGCAACAGAAGGCGAAGCGCGATTGACGGAAGGCGACGGAACGCGCTCGCGTTTCCGCTTGGCGCTCGGGCTGCCGGCCTTGGAGAGCGATCCAGAGAAGCCGAAGGCTCCCGTTCTGCAGCGAGGGCTGCCTGGCCAGCGGCACGCCAAACGAGATCCAATCGGGGCGCCGGTGCTTGCATATGCGACCAGTGGAACTATCTGACTGCTGGCAAGTGACGATTCCGGAGATTCCCAGACGGAGCCGGCTGTATTCGCTCGAGCCGATGAATGTCGGTACGGCCGAAGTGGAGAGTCTCACAGGATACGTGGCGCGAATCGCCGAAGCGCATTGCGTATCCGTCTCCGATCTGGTCGGAGCCGAACTGTCCGACCCCGCATCTTCGTCTCCCCTATTCAACCCACACCGCCGCAAAGACCGCTCGAATTTCTTCTACGTCCAGTCCTACTCGATAAATGGAATCGCGGATGCCCCCGGGAGGTGGGTCGACGTTCTGGAAGCGGCCACATTACGGCGGGGCCTTTCCGATTTGACGCTCCTGACGTTTGCGGACCTGTTTTCCGAATCGCACCTGTTCAGGAACGTGAGCGCATGGTGTCCAAGCTGTTTTGAAAGCCGACGGCGCCACGGCATCCCGTACGAATCTCTTTTGTGGACTATTGAGACAGTGAAAGTATGCCCCTTTCATAGGCAACCTCTCGAAGATATTTGCCCCCATTGCCGGCGCCGGTCGCGGCCACTGGGTGCTCATGCCCGGCCTGGCTACTGTTGCCGGTGCGGGGGCTGGCTGGGTGGCGCCCGAGGGCCAGTGGAGAAATCGATAAACGATTCGGATTTAGAACGTGAGATTTGGATCACGCAATCGATCGGCGATTTGCTCGCTGCAGCACCAAACCTGAAAAGCTCTCCGCTCAGGCAACGCCTGCGTATCAATCTCTCCACTTGCGTTGATGCTGCCACAGGCGGCAACTTGCTTGCATTCGCGGCTATCACACGGACTTCGCGTAGCGCTTTGCGGTACTGGGTATCGGGCGTGCACCGGCCGGAGATTGGCGCTCTTTTGCGGATGTGTTACGCGACCGGCGTTCCTACTATCCAGTTGCTTGGCGATCCCGCGTCCACCAGTTTCACCATTCTTCCGCTCCGCGACGATCGGGGCATTCAGTTGCGGCGTCATGGAGACGAAGCCCGAATCGCCATGGATCGCGCTCTAACGGAAGATCCGCCGCCAAGTGTTTCCGAGGTTGCGCGGCGTCTGCATTTTGCACGGGGAGAGCGCCTGTATCAGATCGATCGCGCCAAAGCTTCGCTGCTGGCGTCAAGGCATCGCGATGCTATGCGAGCGCTAGCGCCAAGGCCACGGGCGCCCGGAAATGTGAGAGGCCTCAGATGAAGCGCATATTGGAGGAGTCGCTGGCTCGTGAGTATCCCATATCGATAAAGGAGATTGCCGCACAGAATGGATACGCGAATGCCGGTTGCATCAGGCTGGAGTTCCCCGACCCTTCTCGGGCCATCGGCCGGAAGATCGCACAACTGAGGAAAGCCGAAATGAACGCAAATGGAGAGATCATGAAAGCTGCGCTGCAGGAAGATCCTCCGCCTACGGCGGGCCAACTGGCCGGCAGGCTGGGTTTCGCTGGGCAGGAAGTTCTGGCCCGAAATTTCCCCACTCTATATGCGGCGCTTCTTGAGCGAAGAAACGTCTACGAAAAAGCGAAAAGAAAGCAGCTGCACTCTGCCCTGATCTGTGCGCTGGCAGAGAATCCGGCGCCGACTGTCCCTGCTGTATGCGAGCGCCTTGGCATCTCCACAAGTTGGGTTTACTGCCAACATAGGGACTTGGCCCGCGCCATTGCGGCCAGACATTTGCGACAACGCGCTGAATCGATGGAGGCGCGGCGTGAACTGTTGCGCATCGAGGTATTCGCCATTGTCGAAGACATGCTCGACCGCGGCGAGCAACCAGTTCAGGCTCGTGTACGAAAGATGATTAGCGCAGACCCGCTGAAGGCGTGCAGAACGCTCGGGCAGTGCTTGAATGGGGTAATCTCAGAACTGCAGGCAGAGCGCCTACGCTGAGATCTTCCCCTGTGGCCGACATTCCCCTCCGAGACAAACCGGCTTGATTCTCAGAACGCGCCGGCCCAGTCTACGATACCATCGCAACCCCGGCTGCGATATGCTACAGCTCATGCGAACCTCGGCCCTGCTTGTGCTCATCGCAACCGCCCTCTATGCACAGTCCACGAGTTTTGAGGTCGCCTCTCTCAAGCGCGTAGACCCCGGCGAGATTGAGCGTATGGCCGCCGCCGAGCGCAACGGTCAGGACATAGGCATGAGGGTCGGATGGTGGGGCGGTCCAGGCACGAACGATCCCGAGCTTTTCACTGCCGAGAATGTGTCGCTTACCCGACGACGAACTGATTGACAAAGTTGGTTATGTCCACCTTGAAGGTGTTGAAGAGCGCTGTGCCCCCACCTGCGGAGACAGGAACAGGTACGCCAAACCCGGAAAACCAGCTCAGAATCTGCGGCAAGGTGAGCATCACGGCCGCCCAGAACATCCACAGGCCGAATCGTCCGTTTTGTAGGGCCGATCCGTGGTTTCGAAGCGCTAGTCCCGCCAGCACCAATGCCACGAGCGCTGCGACGGGTGCCAATCCTAGCAGCAGGCCGATTCCGTCGTTGATCATTTGCATAACTGCGCCAGAGGTGCTGGGCGAATGAGGAACCCATCCGCCCGCGATAGTGATTGCATCTTCAGGAAACGCCGCCCGTGCCCTGCTGTATCCAGAACTCAAGCAGTCGCGTCAGACCGGAAACGGCCAGGAGTCCAAGCGCCGTCCCGATCCAACGGATGTAGCCTCGGCCGCTGGCATAGGAGACGATTCCACCGACCACGGCGACGCCCGCGCCCACGGGAGCGATCACGTTGCCAATCCAGTTCACGAAGTTTAGGAACGCGCCTTCCGGTTGCGCCCCGGTCTGACCTTGTACAGCGACGTTTGTTTGCGGCGCGGCGCCAAGGTTCTGAGCGAGAGCCACGGACTGGCAGACCACCAAAAGGCAGGCTGCGAGCACCACGGCTGCTATGCGTACGTGCTTCATTTGTGTATAGACCTCCATCGGGATTCCGCCCTGGTCGCTCCGGACCGTTCCCAACGCCAGAGGTAGCGGATCACAACTCAGGGCTTGTGAGAATGCTAGGGCGAAAGCTGCAGAGCTCCAAAAAACGGGGACCCGCCCGCTGTTGGCGATGGCGCCCTAAAGGACCGATCTTGAAAGGCGGCGGATGAGCAGAATGAAACCGCTGCTCGCATCGTTCGAGCAGACGCCAGACGCGTCCGTCTGGCCGGCCGCCTCCGGCGCCACAGAAAATACTTGCAAATTCAACCACCGACGTAGTAGATTAACGAACGTAGGTAGTCGAACCCTATGCCACTTCCAAAATTAGGCAAGCTGGAGCTTCAGATCATGGAAGCCCTATGGACCCGAGGGCCGTGTTCCGTCCGCGAGATTCAGGAATCGTTTCCTACAAAGAAGAGGCCCGCATACACTACAGTCCAGACCACGGTCTACCGTTTGGAAGTCAAGAAAGCGCTACGCCGGGTCAAGAAGATCGCCACGGCGTTAATTTTCGAAGCGGCGGTTTCGCGTGAAGCGGCGGAACGCCGCCTGATTGATGACTTGTTGGGTTTGTTCGGCGGCCGGAGCCGGCCTATCATGGCCCACCTGGTTGAATCCGGCACGCTTACTCTTGACGATGTGCGTGAGGCGGAGAAGGCGCTTCTGAAGCTCGCCGGAAAGGATAAACCAGAATGAATCCAGGATACGCGTCGGCGCTGGCCAATCATTTGTGGCAATCGACTCTGTTTGCCGGAGTCGCGGGATTGTTGACACTGGCGCTGCGGGATAATCACGCACGAGTACGCCATTGGGTTTGGCTGGCGGCCTCGTGCAAATTTCTCATACCGCTTTCTGCTCTCATCGCGGTGGGTGGGCATATCCCATGGCGGCCGGCCCCGGAGACAACGCAGTCCAATGTAGCGATCCTGATGGACAACGTGAGCCAGCCATTTGCGGCCCCCGCGATTTCCTCGCGTCGGGTTCCAATGCCGCTTACACCAGATCGTCTCCCGGAGGTTTTGTGGTTGGGCTGGGCCTTTGGATTCCTCGGAATCAGCGGCGCATGGCGGATTCGCTGGCGGCGCATCCGTGATGCCGCCCGTGCCGGGTCGCTCCTGCCGTTGGAAATACCCATGCAGGCAATTTCCTCTCCCACGCTTGTTGAGCCGGCGGTTTTCGGTATTGTCCGGCCGGTCTTACTGCTGCCTGAAGGCATCTTTGATCGCTTGACGCCGGCACAATTAGAAGCCATTGTTGCGCACGAACTGTGCCACGTCCGCCACCGGGATAATCTCATCGCTGCGATGCATATGTTCGTGGAGACCGTCTTCTGGTTCCATCCTTTGGTGTGGTGGGTCGGGAAGCGGATGGTCGAGGAGCGCGAGCGAGCCTGCGACGAAGAGGTCTTGCGGCTCGGCAGCGAACCGCGGGCCTACGCCGAAGGGATTCTCAACGTCTGCAAGCTCTACTTCGAATCGCCAATCATGTGCACGTCGGGGGTGACCGGGTCCAATCTGAAGAAACGAATCGAGAAAATCATGGCACATCGTGCCGGCCGGAAGTTGGACCCCATCCGGAAATCATTGCTGATGGCTGTCGGAATGGTGGCCGTGGTCGGACCCATTGTGATCGGTACCCTGAATGTGCCACGAGTCCGCGCCCAGTCTCAGGCAACAGTGGCATCCCGGCCGAATTTTGAGGTAGCGTCGATCAAGCGAAATAAAACCGGCGGACCACCCAGGTTGCGATACAACCCGGCGGGTATCGATTTTGCGAATGTTCCTCTGATCTGGATTATTGGAGAAGCCTATCAGGTGCCTTACGCCCGGATCTCGAGTTCGGACGCGCACATCGGCGACCTGTTTTTCTCGCCCGCAGGAACAGCGTTTTTTTATGACATTGCCGCGCGTGCGGGTCACGCAGTGCCGAAGGAGGAGATTAGGTTGATGCTTCGGTCGCTGCTGGAGAATCGATTCAAGCTGACACTACACCATGAACCTAGACTGGTGCCGGTCTATAAGTTGGTGGTCGGAAAGAGTGGGTCAAAACTGCATGAGTCCCCGGCAGAAGGAGAGCCGTCCGCGGCACTTGCCCTGAATGGGTTTGTATGCCGCAACGTGGAGATGGCGCGGTTCGCTTCAATGCTGTCAGTTCGTATGGACCGCCCGGTCGTGGATCTGACGAGTCTGAAGGGATCCTACGATTTCACGCTGAAATCCAATCTCCCGGCGGAGGCGGATAAGGCCGCTCTTTCCGAGTGGTTTTCGTCATCCATTTTCACAGATATCCAAAGGCAACTCGGACTCCAATTGGAGACGGATAAGGCCCCGATTGATTACCTCGTCGTTGACCACGTGGAGCAACCGTCCGAAAACTAGTCGGCTCAGATCGGCCCCCTGCGCGCGTTCGGCTCAAGACTGCATGGTCAATTCTCGGAAGCATGACGCCTAATTCCACCCGAGCGCCGAAGCCGGGCGGTATTTCTGATTCCGGCCGTTAGTTTTTCGAGTGCGTTCGTTCAAGAGCGTTCTCGAAATCCTCCCAGATGAGCGGCGGCAAAGCTTCGTCTCTCGTCGTCATGCGATTCATCGCCATGCGCTTAGCCGTATTCACCACGCCCTGAAGATCTGCCGGGGGAATTCCTCCTAAACGAGTCAAAAGGTCGTGGCACGTCAAGCTCGCCGCTAACGGTGTTGGCCCAAGGTATCTCTCAATCAGTCGCAAATAGCCTTGATCGTCCGGGATGCCGACCTCGATCTTTTCAGTGAATCGTCCACCTCTCAAAACGCGCGGATCGATATGCTCGATGTGGTTTGTTGTCCCGACAAGGAACACCTGGTTCCCGGGATCGAGTTGGCTCATCAGCATGAGCGCCTGCTCGACAAGTTGGATCTGGTGCTGCCCCATGTAATACCCGTTGTCACCGCGCGGTAGAAGACCGTCGATCTCATCAATAAACAAGATGGACGGGCTCTGCTCGCGGGCCCTGGCGAACACCTGCGCAAGCTTCTCCGGAGTCGGAACGTTCGCCGGAGCGATCGCGTAGAAGCTGCGTCGTGTCTGCGTTGCAATGAGGTGTGCAATGGAGGTTTTGCCGGTGCCTGCAGGGCCGACGAGAAGTAACCCTGTCGGGACCGGAACCTTGAGCCTTTCGGCTTCCCGAGCATCCAGCAGCCGAATCAGATTTCGCAGGTCCCGTTCGACTGCGGAAGGGAGAACCAGGTCATCCCAATCGACTGCCTTCACCAGCGGCCGGTCCTGGCCACCGCTATCATCGAATGCCCGCTGCATGTCTCGCATTTCAATTCGGCGATTGTCGAGGGCCGCAATCGACGCTGCCTTATTGACCAAACCGCTGAGTTTCGCAGCGCTCCAGCCCGGCGTACGCTTTGCAAAGGAGTCGATCGAGAACGGCATCCACAATCTCTTGGAAAGCTGGGCGGAAAGGATCTGAGCCCTCGCCGCTTCGTCGGGGAGATCCACACGAATCTTTTCATCGAACCGCATGTCCCTCACCAGTGCTTCGTCCAGCCCGTCATAGAAGTTCGTCGCAGCCATGAGAATAAACCCGGCGGCTCCGCGATACTGATCGATGCATTGCATCAGTTCTGTGACCACGGAGTTGTACAGCCTGGCGCCTCCCCCGACATCGTCGTTTCGGCCCAACTGCTGGCGCTGGGTACCTATCGAATCGATCTCGTCGAGGAAAAACAACACCGGGCGGTGTGCATAGGCCCGGGAAAATATCTCCCGAATGTTCGCCTCACTATTGCCGATCCGGCTCTCAATGAGACTGGTCGGCTTCGCGTACCAGTAGTTGATCTTGAACTCGCCCGCCGTCGCCTCGGCCAGGAAGGTCTTGCCCGTTCCACGAGGTCCGTACAGAAGAATGCCGTTTTGTATCACCCCGTGTTGTTTGAATCTCTCGGGGTAGAGCCGGTTTTGCACGATCGCGCTGATGCGGCGCTTTTGATCGTCCATACCGCCGACGTCAGCAAATGTCCGCGCCGGGACGTTGGACCATCGGGCCTGCTTGTTCTGTCGGTTACCAGTTCCCCCTGTGGCAGCTTGTATGGCGCGGACGTATGGTCTATGGCGGATTACGAAGATCAGACCGCCGATAGCAACTGCCGCAAAAATCAGTCCATAAACCAGTTCGAGCGGAGAAGCGCTGTCGCGGGAAAGCATCATTCCGGTTACAGCGTCTTCGTGGAACAGGAACTCATTGATTGAGTTGAACCAATGGAGAACGGGGAGCAAGGCGATGAAGTAGAGCAGCCCGCGGTAAGTATTCCGGATTCGAGCGTGCCATGTCAGCAGGAGGAGTCCGCTGCCGATGGTAAACCAGGCTAGCCACGGGCTGATCTGGAATGCGAAGACTCCGAGAACGACCAGGATGATTCCGACGGTGAGGTGTTCGCGCGACAGGCGCCGAACCAATTGCTCTAGGCGCGACACCAGCGAATCCGCAATCCGAGAATCAGATCTCGGCTGCACGAGCCCCTCCCTTGCGCCCAATTTACCGCAGATCGGGCGCGAATTGGGAGGATGGCTAGTGTTATGAAGCACACGAATGAAGGTTTACTGTTGTTGGGGTGGTCCTGTGGTGCCGGCGGTCCGCGTGGCGGCCACCTGTTGATACATCCGATTGAGCTCCGTCTTCAACTCAATCAGTTCGCGCAATTCCTCTGCCGATGGTAGCTGCGTGCTTCCATTCGCTGCGACCTGCGCGACTCCGCGGCTGCCTGCCGGCGGTGTTCTGGTGGGCGAGGTCTCGCCGCTCCCTGCGAGCAATACTATGAAGAATCTGGTATTTCCGGGCACTGAAACTACGATGTTTTCGGTGGAAGCAAGACTCTGTACCTCCTGCTCCCCGGCCAGTCCTGCATTCGATGCGATTCGCTCGCGCAACAGGATGCTGTTGTCGAGCTGGCCGCTGACGCCTCCAAAACCACCTGGCCCGCCTACCAGATAAGCCGCCATCGTTCCGACCCCCGTCATGGACCGCACCAGGATCCGCTTCAACGCGTTGCCGCCGGAGACGGAACCCTTGAGCGGGCCGTAGGTAAGGCTCATCGACGTCGCGTCAATTTTCACGATAGTTCCATCCGGCATCTGCAGCGTATGGAAGTGAATCCCGATATTGCCGTTCCTGTTTGCCTGCTGGAGATCCCCGAGAGCTTTCGCCCCCGCTGGGATGATAATCTCACCGTCCCTCTCATAGTTGTATTCAATAGCCGCAACCACGGGCGCCTTGACCGCCGTGCTGACGGCGGATTGCAGTCGCGCCACAAGGCGGCTGCCATTCGGGAGGAGGGCGGTGGATCTTCGTTCCAGAAGGGCTGGCTCTGTAGTCATGGATACTGGCCGAATCACGTTAGCGGAAGCGCCGGAATTGTTACTGACAAAGACCAGCGAGGATTTTCTGAGGGCGTCTCCTTCGTTATGAGCTGGTACTGGCGCTTGCGCTGGGGACGGGACGCTCGCGACCACGGGCAGAGGCGGCGGAACAGAGTTGCCGGCCTTCGCTTGCCGATACGCCTCCAGCGCCGGATCCATGGGAGGGATACTGGCGAGAGTATCGCCTGATTTCGGCTGCGGACGTACGCGCAACCGCCCGGTGGCCTTTACGTCGTCAGCGCTGAGCTGATCGCTGTTCGCTTCCTGGCCGCTCATATCCGCATTCAGCAGCGGCGTCACGGAACCCGGCTTCTCCGCCGTTCCAGTGATGTCCGGCCTGCCGAGACTCGGCTTCGTTCTGTTCGCAGCGCGGTCCTTCGTGCTGCTCGAACTTGAGAACATGCCCAGGAACACGAAAATCATGATGATGACAGCGACCGCAAGAACCAATAAACCTTTGCTTCGGTCAATGCTCTTCGCGGTTCTACTTTGCTTTTCAGGCTGGACCCTTTTGCGCCCATCCCGGGCACGCAGGTATGCCTCTCGAAGCGACCCGAAAGTCGTTCTCGTTTCTTGCGGTTCGGTCGCCTCGGGTTGTTCCACTGACCCAGCGTTGATGCGCCGTGTTGCATCCAACTCGGCATTATCCGGTAGACCCTCGTTCTTGTTCAATTCGGGTGTCATTCTATTCGGCTCCTTTCTCTCGAAAACTGCTGATTCCGAAACCGATGGGTGCTAGGGCGGGGCGGTCGACCGCTCCGGACTCCGCCATCTGAAGTAACAAGGTTTCGTTGGACTGTTTGAAGCTGGGTCGCTGGAAGATCAAGACGCCATCGGCGCGCTCTCCGGGGCCGATCCGCCGCTGGCTCATCCGGAAATCTTCCACCGGCAACTGCTCGGAATTCGACCAGATGACGTGGTGGACAAGCGCTCCCTTCTTCACCTTGCCGCCTAATTGCACTTGCGGCGGCATCAATTCGACCGCATGGCTTTGCACATTCAACACCGAAAACAGCACTACGACTTCCTTACCGTGGTCTATGACCTCGCTGACTCCGGCCTTCAAAAGTTGTTTGCCTGGAGGCGCGATTCCTGGCTTCTCACCATAGAGATCTGGTAACGGAGCCCGCCGTTGTCGTTCCAGCAATGCATCCAGGCCTAAATCCGCCTCGGCAGCCTGCTTGGCCGACCGAACACCGGTCGGCGTGCCGGTGTCGAGCGATGCCTCAAGCTTGCCGACCTTGAAGGAGGCAGGTTCGACGGTCGACCGCTTCACGTCTGCTGGGCTGCCGCTCTTTGGCGGAACCGTCGTCGAGGCCCCCGGGGGGTCCACGAGACGGTCGGATGTCTGCAAAGCAACGGTTTGAGCGATTGATGCGGAAGGCGCGCTTGGCTCGATGACGAATCTTCCGGCCGGGCGGTAACGCATCATGAAATCAACGCTGGGTTGTGTGCCTGCCGTTTCACCTCGGCTGATCAGTCACAGATTGGCCTGATATCCGTGGGCAGTCGAAATGAGAAGGTTCGTCTGCGATGCTTTGGCAGTAATTGGCTTGACGAAAACGATCTGCGGCTCTCGTTCGGAGTGCTCGGCGGTGAACGAATCGGGATCACCGAGCACAACGGAATTGACGGCGTCGGGCATTCGAATGGCGGTCGCGAACCGCGGCGCCAGGTACACGACGGTGACTTGGCCCTCCTGAACCGCTCGACCCGCTACCTGCGGTCGAACCATGGGAACCTGGGCGCTGGCTGTCAAACACGCACAGATTCCGGTGATCACTACCTTCAAACTATTCATTGATGTTCTGCTCCTTTGGTTGAATACCGGGCAGTGGTCTTTGCGGCCACCTGCCGTCTTGAATAGAATCGTTGGACCCGGCAAACGTAGCG
This sequence comes from uncultured Solibacteraceae bacterium, assembly GCA_963815475.1. Classification (GTDB taxonomy): domain Bacteria; phylum Acidobacteriota; class Terriglobia; order Bryobacterales; family Bryobacteraceae; genus Sulfopaludibacter. The sequence goes on from CAWFHD010000003.1 coordinate 2,144,603, forward strand.
ATAAATTTCTCCGTCAGCGCATGTGAGCCCTCGCTTCTTGATTCGCTGCTCGCCGGCGTAGTAGGCGGCTGCCACAAGCCGCAGTTCGCCTTCGAACTGCCGGCTCAAATACGCAAGATATGCAACCCCTCCGCGAATGTTTTCTTCGATCCGAAAACGGTTCGTCACGCCGAAGGTGAACGCCGTCGGAGCGGTCAACTGCATGAGCCCTGCAGCACCCTTGGTGGAAACCACATAGGGATACCGCTTGTTTGTCGAGCGGATATTTCCTGAATTCCTTGATCGAAAGCGCTGACGCAGCGCCTGTGAGAATTAAAAAGTAGACGGCGATGATGGCCGTCGACCGAGTCACCAGTAATTTGTTCACCGCGGTAGAAGTCTCCTTCCTAGAATTGCGGAGCTGCCCTGTAAGGAGCCGGCACGCTCGCTGGCGGATCGCGCTGTTCAGAATCTCGCGCCGAGGGCGGCGCGGCAGCTCGCGTGAACTGCCCGGCTACGTCCGGGCTATCAGTGAACGACGACTCGGCAGCGCGATATGCGATGGGCTCTTCCCCGTGACGCGCTGCTTCGACGCGTTCAAATTCCTGGCGGGCCTCGATCGGCAACGAGGCGATGATGTCCTGCGCCTGGCGTTGCGCATCCGCAAGCCGCTGCGGCGTGACCTCACCAGATTTCAGGTCGTCGCGCAGGTCATCGAGACGTTGGAGGGTGACGCCGAGTTGATGAACATCAGCGCTCGCTTTCGCGAACGCATCATCCTTCGCCGTGTACGTTTGATAATCGGTGGCATTTGGCTTCGACGCCAACTGGCGGCGCGCCTCTTCGATAACGCTCTCGTCCGTAATCTCGCGCCGGTCTTCGCCGTAAAGGAGCCGCCCGTCCTCGGTGAAGTATACCCGCCGCCCATCTGCGAGGACCAACGCGCGCTGGCGGACGATCCCTAATTCGTTCGCGGTAATCTGCTCACGCTCCAGCGCCCGAGCGTATGCCCGCTGGACGGAAGCGTGCAAATCGTCAATGGTCCGAGAGAATTCCCGCCATACCCGGCGCCATTCTTCGGAAGATTCCAGCGTGGTGAGCAGGCGTTCGTCGCGTTCTTCCTCCTGCTTTTTCTCACTGGATTCGTTGAGATCTCGCTCTCGTAAGGTCCTCTGAGAGCTTTCTTCGTCGGCTTGACGCCTGATCTTTCGATCCGCCTCAATGGCGATTGCTTGATCGCCACGAGCAACAGAAAAAGCCCCGGCTTGATCCCGTTGGACCAAGGGGAAAACTTTCTTCCAGAGACTTGAGAATGACCTCCACTCCATGGGTCCACCAATACACGCCCCACTATCTTGAAGTAAAGAGGTTAATGATCCGTTAACGGTCGGCATCGTCAGACTCCGAAGCGTTGAAAAGCCATGAAATGCGCGCAAACCGGAAGCCTAGCCTCAAACGGCATCCAGCAGGCATTTGCAGGAAACATCGCTCGCGGGCACTGCAGGGTTTGGGCGGGCCCATAGTTGCTGCGCCACATTCGCTCCGCGATCTGGCGCTCTTCGGGGCCAAGCGCGTCTGCGTAAATGCTGGTGATTTCTAGTCGTGAATGGCCGAGCCACCGCTGAATCAGGTTGAGCGGCACGCCGGATGCGATTCCGGCTATGGCTAGGCTGTGCCGTAAGGCCTTGGGCGTCGCGTGCGGGCCTTCAATCCCGGCAGCGGCCATTACTTCGAGAACGCGTCGCCATCCTGTGGTTCTTGACCAGTTCCAGAGTCGCGCGTCGCTGAGCGCGCAGAGATCGTGCGCAGCCGCCAGTTTGTCGAGTAACACTTGCGGCACAGGCACGGAACGGTAGATTCCTTTCCGCCGTTTCTTCAGACATTCGATAACGAGCACGCCTGCATTCGCGTCTACGCGCTCGGCGGTCAATTGGAGGGCCTCGGATAAACGGCAACCGGTGTGGACCAGGGTTTCGCAGAAGGTGCGCACGTCAGGCCGTGGATCGGCCGCTGCAGCGCGCAAAAACGCCTGGCGTTCAGCGGCCGTCAGATATTTGCGCCGCCCTGCGCCGTCATGCAGGCGCATCATGTGCGCTTGCTCCAGGGCTCAGATCGAATGCGGGGCGCCCGAATACGCCATAGTGTTTCAATGATGGAATTGACTCGGAAAACCAGCCTTTTTCGCACGACTTTTCCCTCCAAACCGACGTGAATCGTTCCCGACCTTGCTGGTGTATACTGTTGGCGTAGCGTCATGAAATCCTCTCCTGGAACACTATGGCGTATAGTGTTTCAGCCGTGACCCTACCCCTCTCCTCTCCTCTAATCAAGACAAGGCCTCAGTCCCAAAACTGAGTCATCAAATTCAGTAGCGCCTATCGCGCCTGTGCAGATCTAAACGTGTTCAAGTCCGATTTCGTCGCTCCGGTACGCCTCGATGATGAGGGGCGAGACACGGGCAAGTGTCAGCCGCTTCTCACCGTACTCGCGCTGTAGCCAAAGCTGGCGGCGATGTCCGCAGTCGACATTCGCCGTCGATTCGGGCTTGCGGAAGGCCTCGAACTCGTCCGCCGAGTGCACCTGCTTACGAACCGCGTCGTCAGCGAGGCGCGCTTCCGCCGCGTTTGCTTCGTCCGTCATCAAGCTGCAGGTCGATGCCGGTGTCTTCCGCGATGACACCATCAGCCGCAAGACGGCGTAAAACTTCCCGCCTCCGGCATCCCGCCACCACGTAGAATCTCCACACTTCTCGGCGCGCACGACGAGGGCTGTAAAAGCCCGTGCGCGGCGATCGAGGCGGCCCACTCCGCGAGCGCGGTGTCCGCGCCCGCCGTCTTGCGGGCGTTTCCGCTCCATGGAACGAATTTGTTCACAGCGATGTGATTACTTCAGTTCACTTTGGTTCTCCTGTCGAGAAGGTTTTTCGAGAAGGTTTTTCGCGATGCGGCGGGGTAGGGCCGGTCGGAAAAGCGCCGGATCATCCAACGGCCCCTAGTTTTGCGGAGGGTCACGCCAAAGGCGCCAAACCCAACGAAAGGGCGGCTGGAATTAACGCGGGGCGCGCCCGCCCATGCTTCCGCATCTTTAAATGAAATCTAACGGCAGGAGACGCGGCCCGCTGATTGCATCAGGCGGACCCCCATCGTATCGGTCAGGAGGATGGTGCTGGCTGTTGGAAAGACTGGATCGGCCTGGCCGAAAAGGACAAGCGGCAGGGAGAACGCTTCCGCGAGAGTCAAAGTTTGCTGAAGCGGTACAGAGCAGGATGGCCGCTGTCCCTTAGGGAGCGGCAAACAGGGTACCAAAAATGCGACCATAGAGGTCTCCTTAACCGCCACTTGGAGCCATTGCCATGTCACCTGTTTTGACTCGCATCGCGCTGATTCTATCGCTGAACACCGGCTTATTCGCGGTGACGCAGCAATTCACTATTCAGTTCTCCGCATCAAGCGGGAATATACCTTTGAACGCTTCTGGGACACAGATGGCACAGTTGCCGCTGACGATCCAGTTTCCCGCTGGCTTTCCCGTTAGTCAGCAGACGTGCCTCTTTAATCTTGGGATCGACAGCCCTTGTAAGCGCATATCGAGTAGCGCGACCGCGACTTTCAACCCCATGCCTGTCCCCCCAAATTCACCTAATGCCAGTGATTTCTTGTCAGGAACGATTTTGCTCTCAAATACATTGGGTGGTCAGTTTAATTACTCCGACGCGCTCGTGTGCGACGATCAGGGAAACTGCCAGGACAATCCCCTATCACGCTCTCCCGCAACCCAAACTAAGAGCTTTACTTTTCTGGATAGCCCGACCTTTGTCACTTTCACTTTTTTGCAGAGAATTACGACGATCAACGGTCGCACCAACGCGCCTTTCGGATCTGCCAGTCTGCAAGGTGAGCTTGTTGTAGAGGTAAACGTTGCAGGCCCGATCACGCCTCCAGCTTTGTCGGTTGTCCCAAAGACCAACGGCGCCATACAGCGATGCAGTTCATTTGGAAATCCATGCGACGCAGCCACTGGCAATAAGTTTGAAACTGTGTCCGACTACGAATCCGCTGGAACGAACAAGCTCTCTTTCACGCGATACTACAACAGCGGCGTTAACCGTTACCGCTCCGAACGGTGCGGTTACGAGCTACGTCTATGACGGCTTCGGCGGTCTGATTCAGGAGACCAGCTCGGACCGCGGGACGACGGTATACCGCTACGATCTTGCGGGCAATTTGATGCAAGTCACCGACGCCCGGAATATCGTCCAGAACAACACCTACGACGCGCTCGACCGGAGGATTTCGACGACGTATCCCGGCAGCGCATCCGAAAACGTGGCGCTAACCTATGATGAGGCCGGACACGGTTTCGGCGTCGGCAGGCTCACCAGCATGATCGACGAGGCCGGAACGCTTAGCCGCTCCTACGATGAGCGCGGCAACGTAATCAGCGAAACCCGCATCCATGGTGCGGCGGGTTTGGTTACCGCCTACACCTACGATGCGATGAGCCGTATCGCCTCGATCAAATATCCTTCGGGCGCGACCGCCGCCTATGCGCGGGATGCTATGGGCCGGGTCACCGGCGTGACCATGAAGCCTTCCGGGGCAGGCAGCGCCATATCCGTCTTGTCAAGCATCGCCTACCAGCCCTTCGGCCCGGTGAGCGGCCTCACCTTCGGCAACGGCGTGAACGGGACGCGGAGTTTCGATCTCGACTACCGCCTGACCAACCTCGCGGACAGCAGCGTTCAGAACCTCACCTACGGCTATAACGCCGCGAATGACGTTCTCAGCATCACGGATGGCATGAACTCCGCGAGCAGCCAGAGCTTCGGCTATGACGCGCTCGACCGCCTGACCAGCGCGAGCGGCGTCTACGGCAGCCTCGGCTGGACCTACGATTCCAACGGCAACCGCCTCACGCAAACGACCGGCGGAACGACCACCAATTACGTCTACACGGCGCAGAGCAACCGCCTGACGCAGGTCAAGACCGGCAGCGCGACGCAAGTCTTGTCCTATACGCCCGCAGGCTCTATCACGACCATCGCCAACGTGCCGAGCACCCGCCGGCCACTGGCATCGCCTACAACCAGGCCGGACGGCTCCAGCGCGTCCTTGCAGGCGGGGCGCAGACCCTCAGCTACAATTACGACGCCTTCGGTCATCGGCTCGTCAAGACCGGCAACGCGGTTACCCTATATCAATACGACCAGTCCAGCCATTTGCTCGAAGAAGCGAACGGCTCCGGCGTGGCGATCACGGATTACGTCTATCTTGGCGACCAGCCCATCGCGACCTTTACGCCGGGCAGTTCTTCGCTCGCATTCATCCACGCCGACAGGCTTGGGACGCCGCAGAAGGCCACTAACAGCGGTCAGGGCTTCGTCTGGAAGGCGAACTACCTACCCTTCGGCGAGCTGAACGCCGCCAGCAGCCAGACGGCGACGCTCGCGCAAAGCCTACGCTTGCCGGGTCAGGAATTCGAGGCCGAGACCGGCTGGCATCAGAACGGATTCCGCGACTATGCGCCGTCGCTGGGGCGGTATCTAGAGAGTGATCCTATAGGAATGTGGGGCGGGCTTGACAGTTTTGTATATGCCAAATCAAATCCGATTATTTTCTATGATGCGGCAGGGCTTGATGTGAGGATCTACGCAGATAGCCTCTTCGGTCACGAAGCGTTTGAAGTAGACACGAGTGATGGTGTAACAAGTTTTGGCTTTGGTCCTCAAGGCGGGCCGACAGCCCTGTCATTTTTTGAATCCGTTCCCGGGCACATAGATGAAAAGGCAGGGTACGCATCGACAAGCGGGAAAGTCTTGATTAAGACAATAAAGGCAACGAACGAAGAGGGCGACCGGCTCGCGGCTCGCTTGAGAAAGCTAGAGACGAACCCACCCGCCTATCAGGCTTTGGCAGCCAATTGTCAGCAATTCGCATGCTTAGCTGCGTCGATGGTTTCGAAGAACGGTTCCACATTAGACTGTGAGCAAACAGTGGATTGGGATATTATTTGGCAGACAAGAACAGGCGAGCTCTTGCGATGGCTCGGCTATTGAATTAGGACCTGATTACCCTAGTTTGTAATAAAAGATCATAGACGGTAGTTTTTTGTCTGCTCAGGGACGCATGGACCCAAGTCAGCACGAACCCGATCGCTATCAGCGCGAGGGGAACGGAAGTTCCATATAGGGCATAGCTCGCGCTCATGAAGAAGGCAAGTAATGGCAAGAAGAACGAAACTACCCAGCGAGCCGCTGAAAGCGTAGGACCTACGATTGAAGCTGTCACGACGCTTATCACCTTAATATGTAGGACATGCTGTCCCAATGTCTGGCCCCAAATACTATTAGCTAGCGCAAAATACAGGCTATAAAATATTGCTACTGAAGGACACAAGACCTCAAGCGGCTGAAGACGTGTATCTTGGTATCCTTCCATTGCTTCAAGGAAGCGAGTGTGACCTGGTTGAGAGTTCAGGACAAGAAGAACTAGCAGAGGCAGTCCATCTAAAGACCCGGCGGCAAGGCGTCTCCAAACCGGCGAGTACTGAAGTGCGTGGTCTGAAGTATTGTGCTCCATAATAGCGGAAATCTACAATGGAACACATTTTATTTCAAGATCTGTGGTTCTCGGCTACTCCAGCGCGGATTTCGTTAGCTTTGGTGAGCACAACCAGAACATTCTGTTGGCCTATTGAGCGTCCAGCGGCGAAAAATCACGAGACCTGCGAGTGTTGTGATTGTGAGCCAAATTGATCCTGGCTCCGGCACCGCCGAGTTTTGCGCTGAGTAAGTAAACTGTGTCACGAGGCCCGTGTCGCTCTGAACCGTGTCGGCGACGCCTGACAGGTCGAAACTGGAAATCCGGCTTAATGTCCCGGCAGGCGCGCTTGAGAGGTAATCGAGGAACACGCTGAACTGCAACCCGTCGCCGTCACTCGTGACCGTGAGCAGCAGGTTGCCGGTGGTGGGATCGTACGTGAAAGGCGCTCCCGTAATCGTGAACTGGTTTGTGGGGCCGATCAACCCGCCCAGCGCGCCGCTGAAGAACACCGCGTTATCCGCGCCGAGGTTGTTGGCAAAGGTGGAATCAAGTCCGTCCACCGCCGCCGATGTTGTCGAGAGCGAAATCGTGTAGTCTGCGGGCGCGATGCTTCCGGGAACGAAATTGTCATTGAAGAACGTCAGGCCCGTGATCGTGACGAGATCGCCCAGCCCTGAGAAGTTCCCCGCGCCGTAGACTTGCTGATATTCGAGCGTGCAGCCAAAGGGCGCGCAATCGCCGTCACTTGGATTTCCGGGCGCGCCGATGGTGACCGTATTCGCCAGAGCGGCGCTTTGAAGCGCACAAACCGTAACCATCAAGAACAGCTTTCTCATTCGTTCCTCCGAAATCCGCACATTGTGGTCTTCTGACTCTAGCGCATCGAAGACCGCCTGTCCGTACTGGAACCAATAGGAAAAATAACGAGAATCGCCTTTTCAACGGTGAGCGTCCGGTCGTTAACGCCGCCTTCCCTGGCTGAACCGACTACTCCTCAAGGAATGGGAACTGCTCGGGCCGTGCCGAGAAGGGTCATTCCGACATGAAATTTCCCGCTTCGTCATCGCCGAGCGGCCGAACGATGTTCTCAATATGAACGTAGACGGTGGTTGCTTCCCTTCCTTCGCGCTTGCACCAGAGCGGGACATAAACGACGTTTCCAGCCCCGTCCTTTGTCGGATCACCGTTGACGCGCCCGGCCCAGAAGGGCGCGCGGCGGTTTGAGCGAATGTCTGCGATCTCAAAGCCGGTGGTGCGGAAAAGAATTGTGCCGCGGTAGGCGCTGTAGTCCGGTTTCACGTCATCGGAAGGCCGCGAACTCTGTTCACAGCCTCCAGCCGAGTGTGGTTGAAACATGGCATGGAGCGTAGCACAAAAGTCTCGCCCCGCTTGGCGCTTTGTGCGGCAAAAAGCGCGGGAAACGGCATCGTGGCGGGGTCGCCTCGTACCTGTGTCCGCGCTGGGTTACTTTGCCGCCGCCTCAAATTTTCTGGAGACTGGCAGCGCGAGATGAATCGTGTCCATCGGCTTGCCGTCTTGGTCGTTAAGCGCCATCTGCTCGCCCCCGCGGTTCAGAGGCGTCAGATAGACGGAGCAATTCTCGATGCTTGCCACATCGGCATCCTGGAGCCTCGCGATCATCCGTTGGAGCAGAAGGCACGTTTGTTCGAGATCGTATCGTCCCATCAGCTTGACGCGAAGGTTCTTCGCGGCGGTTTCAAGGCCGGTAGATTTTGTCCGCTTGTGGCTGAAGCGGCCTGAGAATTTGCCATACGGTCTGGCCATTGCGCCTAGGTAGCACACGGCCTCTACCGCCGTAAAGGCGGCGCCTCTACATCGTTACCAGTGTATGCCGGGTAGTAAAGGAATTGGCATCGCCCTGGCTTCTGTCCGCAAATTCATCAGGACTCTTCGATCTCGGCACTGTAATGCCAGCGGGCGCGATCCAGTGCCGCCTCGAAATCAAAATTGTTTCGGTCGCTCCAGTGCATCAGGTCACAAAGCAGATCCGCGAGCGAGTCTTCGCGGTCCGTTCCGGTCACGGCCTGGAACCGCTCCAACGCTTCCGAGGCCCACGCCGCACGGTCGTCATTCATGCTCTCGGGATCAGGCGGCAGTCTAGCGTTCTTGGTAGTCATGCTTAACTCCTTTTCAAAGAAATGGTTTTCGTGGCGGTGAAACTCTGGCGCGGCGCTCTGGCTGTCATGGTGTCGCTCCCTCGCGAAGCTCGACTTCTCGTTCGAGGAACTGAGCCCGGCCCATCCATGGCTCAGGCTTGATGGCCTTTAGCCAGTCAGTGAAGGAGGGGATGAATCCGAGGTCTTCGCGGACATGTTGCTCGCCGATCCATCTGACCGGGATGATCCTACCCGTCGAGAGCGCGATGGTGGAGCCGAAGATCTTCTCCGACAGGAAAATCCCTTCCGCGTGATGGCGCAGCGCGCGGTGGCGAAAGTCCGCCGTGATCTGCTTGGATTCATCGAACCAATCATGGGTGCGCTGATAATCTTCGACCGCGCCGCCCCATTTTTTCACGCTGGATAGAGAGTGGTGATACGGATGAGCCATTGATCGTCTCCCTTACAGCGTCTGAGTGTCGGTTGAGTAATCGGTAAAGCGGCCGTTGAATTCGAAGTGAATGCTGCGTTCCCGCACGTCGAAAGTGAATTCGCCGAACGCCCCGTCGTTGTTTTCCCAACCGTCATAAAATTGCGTGAGGTAGCCGTAACAAAGATTCTCAATGGCGTCTTTCAGCGGAACGTTCTCGTCGGTGACTGGCGCTTCCGGCATCTCAACCGGCGCGTCGCCGATGAAAGCATTTACTTCTTCGATTTGGCCGCTGTCGCCGGCTCCGTCGAACGCGATCCGGACCGAGGTGATGCCGGCAGCCGTCAACGCATCCATGACCGCCGCCTTGTTCCGTTCATTGGCCTCGGTCTGCGCCTTGAGATAAGAGTTGTATGAGTCTTCGATGGTCTTAAAGTCGTTCATGATTGTCTCCTTCCGGTTTGCGTCATTACGCGAAAGAAGAGGGCTGGGCGCGTTAGGCGAACGGTCACCGCCAGGGGAACGGGCGACACGGAGAATTGGAGCGGGCTGCCCGTTGACCGGTCGCTGCGCCCTGCCATCCTGCAGCCCATAGATGACGCTAAGGAAGGGACTGCAGGAAGGATGCGCCTTGGCCTTTCCTCGAAAAATGCCGCACGCGACATGAAGCGCAACGCGTGAAGGATGATGTACTGGATTTCTGAGGCGATGGATCCGGAAGACCGTGACGTATCAGATTGAAGGAAGGACAAGGATGAAGCTGTTGGAGCGAACCGGCCGTTCGCGGAAACGCAAGACGATACGAACAAGAACTCCGCGGACGGACCGGGCAGCGGCGCTATCTGGGCCGATTCGCCATTGCAACGGCACCCCCGAACTGAGCTAAAGCGGCGCATGGTTTCGCGCGGATTGAGCCGCGGCGTCGCCACCGCCACCACGTACGGAGTTTGAAAATGGACGAACAAAAATCCCACACGTCCGGCCCCTACGGCATGCGGCCTACGCCGGGCAGCCAGGATGCGGAGATATATTCAAAGGCGACCGGGCAAAGCGTCGCGCGCGTACTCTCAGGGAAAAGTCACGGCGACGCGCCGGACGACCAGACCGCCTTGCGCAACGCTGAATTGTTCCGCGCCGCCCCGGAACTACGGGAGTCCCTCCAGCGGATCGTAAACGAAGAACAGCTGCGGCCGGAGGCGGCGTCCGCTGCGCGCGATCTCCTCGCCTCCATCGCAAGCGGCGCCAGTCGTCGCTTTCAGCAAGAGCGCGAGGAAGAAATGCGCGCCTTCGAAGAAATCATTGCCGAACAGATTCGGGAGATGTCGCAGCCCGAACCCGCCCTGGACGAGCGCGAAAGCGCTGAAGAGGACTTCGGATACTCTCTGTAGCTCGGTTACCGAATTGTGGCCGGTCGACCACATCCCGGAACACCGGAAACGTTCTAACCACTCAAATTCATGAACTGCAGCTATAGCGCACTATGTTCTGGACGCCCGGTCGCGGAAAGTATGTCACCGGAGATTTCCTTTGTCGTCAATAATTATGGGTTTTGAGGGACGCAGCGGAATGGAAAGATAGTAGCGCGCGTAGCGGCGTTCTCCTTTGCGCGTGAGCGCGCCTTTGGCGAGCAGATCAGCGAGGTCGCGCGTTGTCGTCGCCGTAGTAGTCCCCGTGATGCGCGCGTAATTGCCCGCGCTCAAACCTCCCTTGAATCCGTCCGGGCCTTCGGCCAGCATTCGAAGTAGAGCCTTTTCTTGACGTTCGTTGAGCTGACCGCGAAGTCGATCCAAGAGTCTTGTTTTGTCTATCAGAAACTCGACAACCGCCGCGGTTCGGCGTTGCGCTTCAATCGCGATGCCGGCAAACCAGCGGAGCCACTGGGTGATTTCAGTCTTCTTGTTGGAGGCTTCAAGAGCGGCGTAATAGCTCTTGCGGTGCGCCAATATCGTTTGCGCCAGCGCAACCGGCGTCGGCTGCTGGGCGGCTTGCGCCAAAGCTTTCTCGGAGATCGCCCGCCCAATCCGGCCATTGCCATCCTCGAAGGGATGAATTGATTCAAAATAAAGGTGCGCGATGCCAGCGCGCGTCAGCGCCGGCAGCGGCTTGGCTCCGCCCGGTCCGCTTGCGTTGAACCATCTGATGAACCGCGCCATCTCCTTCGGAACCCTTTCGGATGGCGGCGCCTCGAAATGTATTTTGGGCTCGTAAAGCGCTCCTGACACGACCTGCATCGGCTCACGATCAGCTCGATACCGGCCCACATATTTGAGATCTTCGCGTACTTTGAACAACATCTTGTGCCACCTGAACATCATGGCGTCCGAGAGCGGTTCGGAGGACGTGCGATAAAGATCGACCATCATCTCCGCGATCCCCTCTTCCGCTGGACCCACCCGGCGCCGGCCAGTCTCGAGGCCGAACTGTCTGCGGATCGAGGACTGGACGCTGGACCGATCGAGGATTTCTCCCTCGATCTCGGAGGTGGTTACCGCTTCGGCGCTGATCGCCTGAACGAGCAACTCGGCCCGGTCAGATTCCTGGAGATGCCGAACTGAACCGGCGAAGACGCCAGTTCCTTTGAGGAATTCTTCGTCTGCCCTACGGAGACAGCTCTCATCCCAAGAGAAGTTTGGCCAGTCGGTTTGTTGCCAGTTCCATGTCATGATCGATAGACCCAAATTCTATCGATCACAATATATTAGAAAATGATCGATAGCAAGCTTTTCTATCGATCATCACTCGCCGCGCCCCAGGGCAGCGCTGGAGATTGTCAGGGGAGCGCAGAAACGAAGCCGTTTTTCGTCGCGAGAGGCGGATGCCATGGAGCCGCAGCCTGACGAGATCCTGAGAGCGCCCCGCCGCCGAGAGGCGGCGTTCCAACAGCCCACCTCCCTCGCCATCGCACAAGACGCCGAAATCGCTGATACTCTGCATGTCCGCGGCGGGTGGCGTCCAGCGGATGCGCATTTAGGAGTGGAGCATTTCTTCGAAGCGGGATCCATCTCTTCTTCCTCGATGAGCTCGCCGCTTGGGCGGCGTTTCGTCATGGCATTTTTTCCTTTCGTGGGATTGGGGTGGAGGGGGAAACACGGCGGGGGGCTCAAAACAGGGGGTACTGCCGCGAGGCCAGATCGGCGGCCTTCCATTCCTCGCTCTGACTGGCCCAGTTAAGCCATTCCTGAACGTAGGCCACGGGCCCGCCCGCCGGCTCGACATCGCCGGACGTGGTGAAGTGCGAGCGATAGCCGGTCTCGGTGAAGGACAGTGGAACTTTCACCGGTTCTATGCTCTCCACCTCGAGGTTCGACATCGGATGACCGTAGATTTCTTCATACGCTTCCGACCAAGCTCCGGCAATAGCGGATTTCGATGGAGCTGCCCTACCATTGGATGTGATGGATTTGCTTGTCCATGATGGTCCTCAGTGCTCGCTCGGCAGGTAAATGACGCCGTTCGCGAAAAACAAGGTGATTTCAGCCAGCGGAAAATCGGTGAACTGGATTTCCTTCGCATACACGGTCTTGTAGTTTCCATCGCTGCAGGTGAGGGCGGCGCTGCGGTCAGGGCGCACGGCGAGCTTCCATACCTGAAACCCTTCCGCCGCCACTTTCCGGTCGTAGGGCTGGATGAGGGCGATCTCATCGAGCAGCCAGTATGCGCCGCCCGCCTCGGCGACGTGCTTCGCGCCGTCGGTGTAGAGAACTTTGGGATTAAGCCCGTGCCTGTACCAGTTTTCGAAGCCTGTGAACTGCGCCAGATCGGCCTTGGTGAGGGTCTTGGTGGTCATGTTAGCGTTTTCCTTTCGTTGTTGTGCGGGTTGCGCATGTAACCCGTTGGCCCTCGCCGAGAGCGGGGGTAGCAAGGCAAGGGATAGCGAAGTCGCTCCAGCGACCTTTTTGGGGGCAGACCGTAGGGGGAACCAAAACCCGCAAGCGGGCGCGCCCTTGCCGGCGCGAGGGGCGGAGCCCTTAGGTTTTGCGAAAGGGATCGTTACCGAAGGCCGGGACTAGAAGGCCCGGTGCGCGAAGCGCATAGAGCCCGGTCCGCCTCCGGGGCGGATTCGCCCAGCTGTCTGAGCTTTAGAATTGCTTTTGGCGGAATGACGCCAGGGGGGACAGGGGCGGGGAAACACGGGGGGCGCAGTCAGAAAGGGAGCAGAGTCGCTCCAAGAGAGGCCCTGCTCATTGATGTACCCGGTAGTTTATTCGACGAGCGTATCGGTATGCCTGCCGTACACCACATTGGGGCACCTGAATTCAAACCACTGCGCAAGGTCAGGGTACTCCCGATCCGGGTTGTCATACCCAGTTAGGTCTATAAGAGCGGTCAGAGCGGTTACCAGGAGGCGGTCGAACTCCTGGAGTACAGCCACAGCCTGATCACCAGAATCGGTAGAGTCAGTCAGCAGACCTAACCGGCGGTCGTCGAGCAGAACGGCCTGCAAGGCAAGGCTGGTCTGGCGCAGCAGTGTAGCGCTTGCTTTCAAGCGATCAGGCCAGGGCTCCAGTCCAGGACTTGCCGGATCTTCGTCACGAATCGGTCGCTCCGTCATGGCTCGTGTAAATCCCTTTCACTTTCAGTTTACACGGTCACATATCCGTCACCGAAAGATGTAGAATCTATGCACCATGCCAACAACTTTGTCATCTATTCTGGCCATTAGTCTGCTGACGATCGGATTTCAGGCCACGCTGGTGGCAGCCCCTCAAGAGGCGCATTCCCGGTTGAAACCCCTGGCGTCGATAACGACATGCACATGGGAGACCCCGGAATATCCCCACATTTCATCTTCCAATTTAAAGAACATGGGGACAATTGATATCAAGACCAGTACTCAGGGCAACTGTAACCCATCTCCTGATCCGTTGTTGGTCACTGCACAGATGTTTTTGGAGAAACAGATTCTAGGTCCGATTTTTAGCACCTACGCAACAGGCTCACCGATCACGAAAAGCATCCAAAACACCAGCCAAGCGTGGCGACGTGGCGAGCTCTTCGCAGTTGGCCCGTGTATGCCTGGAACGTACCGAGGCCGGCTCACGCGCTCAGTCCAGAGTGAAGGCGGCATCGCCGTGCTGCTCGGCGATGATATCGTCTCCCTCGCCGTTGAGGTCGATTGCAAGCCGAAGAAAGTTTCGATGGTTATCGACGATACCGGTTCGATGAGTAATATACTCGGCAGCATCGTGTCTTCGCTTACATCCTACATCAACTCACAGCCGGAAGACGAGTACACGAGTTGGAACCTAACGACCTTCAAAGACAGCCCGACCAATCATGGCACGACCGATGACCGCAGCCAAATCTTGAGCTGGGTAAGCGCCCTCTTTGCCTCAGGCGGCGGCGACTGCCCAGAGGACTCGCTCGGCGGCATTTCGACTGGCCTGAGCGCGCTTGGAACCGATCCCAGCACCAATAAGCAGATGCTGGTGGCTACCGACGCGTCAGCTCATGGCGGCGACGTCGACGGCATCATCGCGAGCGCCCAGGCGAACGGGGTCAAGGTAAATGTGCTGCTCGCGGGGGACTGCAGTTTTCCAACCGCTGCCGCCACCAGTCTGCCAACCGCTGCCACCGCCCGTCTGCTAACCGCTGCCGTCACCGATCCACTTTCCAGCCAGGTTGTGCTGAAGCGTATCGCCAATGAGACGGGCGGCCAGTACTTCTTTATGCCTAACGGAACCACGGCTGACTACACAAATGCGCTTAACAAGATCTTTACCAACATCGAGAATAGCGTTGGGCTCCCATTAGGATTCACGACGACCGCACTTCCAACTGCTACGGTTGGCGTGCCGTATTCTCAACAGCTCGCGGTCCAGGGAGGCAGTCCTTCTTATTTCTGGGCTGTAAATTCCCGCCGCTTACCAGCGGGTTTGGCACTCGACGGCACGACGGGCCAGATCAGCGGAACTCCAACCTACGCGTCGTCCAGCATCGTCACCTTTCAGGTTAACGATTCAAGTTCACCGGCGCAGACGGCCACGATGACGCTCGTCCTGACCGCGTCCGACATGCTCACAATCACGACAGCTTCGCTACCCGGCGGAACCGTTGGTGCAGCATACTCACAGACGCTACAGACCACGGGTGGAGCCGCACCGTTGACCTGGTCGTTAAATTTAGGCGCGACACTCCCGCCAGGAATGTCGCTGAACAGCGCCACAGGGGAGATCAGCGGTACGCCGATGGCCGCGGTCACGAATTACCGCTTCGCCGTGCACGTCACGGACTCGAAGACGCCGTCCCAGACCGCGACGGCCGTGCTTCTTCTCACAATCACAAACTGATGCGTCAATGGTTGTAGTTGCTCATCTTGCGCTTCACGCCGGCGGAAATTGATGTGCCGGCGTGGCCTTTCCTCTGGGTTTCGGAGATCGCGCTTGTATGCGGGCGAACAGTATCATCTGCGAAGCGTGCGGCATCGAATGGGGCAGCGCTTAACGGAACTGGCCCGAAAGACATTCAATACTTCGCGGGGCATTCCGAGCCCAACGACGACACGGATCTATGACCGGCGGCGGCGCGTGACGCGCAACATCGTGGAGCGGATTTCGATTTGAAGGATTTACGCTGCTTCGTAAAGGATCGCGCTTAGCCGGTCGGACTGGCGGATGGCGGATTCCGCTGTTCCGCTAACGGAATTTGCTCGCCAAATATCTTACCGACCTTGACAATCGGAAGGTGATCCTCTGGCGCAGCGGAGAGCAGGAATTTCCGCAAGCCCTCTATCGCGTCATATACGACGGCGCGCCACGCCAATGTGCTCGCATTAAGCGATTCCTGAAAGATCATGGACGCGATCAGAATAGAGTTTGAAAGAACCACTATGCTTGCGGACTCGCCAACGTCAGGCTTGGGCTCCAAATGCGTGATGTTGAAAAAGTCCTCCTGGCCATCGTTCGACATCGGGTGAACATGGTGAGACGCGTAACCGTATCCGTATCTGTATAGGAACGTGAGCCCCATATCTTTGGCAACGTCCTCCGCCTTCGGTCGTCGCCAGTCAGGGGGCGTTTTCACAGGCCGCTGATAGCGCGCCTTCCACTCCGGCGTCAGTTCCTCAACAAGCCCTTTCAGGTTTCCCTTCATCTCGGGATCGCTTCTAAGGCGACCCGCCGCTTCGTACAGCATTTTGAACGACCAGTCGTCAAATTGATCGAACTGATTCTTCTGGTTCAGCTCATGAAGATGAAACAGCCTGTCGAGCAGGGCGTGATGCAAAATCCAGCAATCCGCGTAATCCTTGATCTCCCATAGGCGGCAGATGCCACGAACCATTGTGTCCGCGCGGGCGATAAAGTTTCTTACAATCCGATCGCGGGCGACTTCCGTTTCGCTGTGGCTGGCAAACTCGAACAGGAGCATTCCCGAGAGCATGTGCAGAGCATCGGCGGCCTGGCGGTATTGCTCCAAAGATAAATGCTCGATCTGACTGGTTGATCATCGTTTTCTAAGGACGGTGTTTGAAGTCTGATTTTGCAAGCTGGCTGCCTTGACTGTCGCAGAGCAGAAGGCTGTCATGGAGGCGCGATATTTCGTCGGCAAAGCGGCTGTATTTCGTAACGCTTCCCGAGCATCTCGAAAAGCCCGACGTCTGGGTAGTACGCCCTGAAGATGAGGGCAGGCACGACACCGTTCCCCGGAAGAGGTCCTGACGAATTCCGGGAAAATGGAACCGGCGATGCCCTCCGAAAGATATGCCTCCAGCTCTTCGTCAAAGTGTTCGATCTCGTTTCGTAGGTCCCGGTTCTTCAATGGGTTGGTCTCTGTAACGCCGAACACTTCCCGGAGCTGTTTCGCGCGTACTTCGTGGCCCTTACGAACCGGCCAAAAATATCGCGACAGGGCCGCAGCGTGCAGGATCATATTTTGCAGCTCATTGAGGAAGCTGCTCCTGTCCAGATGGCGGAGGAATTCGGCGGATGCGTGGTCTTTTCTCTCCAGCGCCTTGCTAATTCGTTCTATAGATGCGACGGCCGATCGGGTGTTGAAACAGCATCGCGTGAATATAGAAGACTTCATAGGGCGCCCAGATACCTACATCAGTGCGATCATCCATACGCGGGCTCCTCCGTCGTCACATATTCAACATGTCCCATTCGTCACCTCGAACGATAGGTCTTTGGGCAGATTGAGCCATACGTAAGTGTCGATAAGAAGCTTGCACACGAACGAAGTTTCTCCTTCAGCCCGTGGGCGGGTTACTACCGCCGCGCTGATAACCTCAGCGTCAGCGAAGTGGAGCGGGTTGGGATTTGAGTAACGGCTTCCGCCCTTCACTGAAATATCTCGTTTTTGGCCGGCTTCCTAATCGTGATGCCGTTGTGGCCGCAATCCACAGCGAACATCACATCTCGAACCTCGTCCGTCGTTAGACCCAGATCTCTCGCCATAAATCCATAGATATAGACGTGAGCGCTTTCCGACTGCTCGTCGGCCATTTTGGCATTAAGGTAGTCCTCACACATTTCGAGCGATCTGGTTATGGCGTTGCCTCTTTCTGACAAGATGTGGGCTGCTTCCTCTGTAACGGCTTCGTCGAACCTGGATCGGATAAACCGGCATAACACCTCCAGTTTTTAAGGCTAGCACGCGCGAATAAAAGGCGAAGGCGCGCTCCGTAGGGATACGAGAAAAGCGGGGATGTGAGCGGGGACAGAAACGCAAAGCCCCCGGTGATCGATCGACCGAGGGCACGTGGATACTCTTCGGGTTTTTCGGAGCTTCATCGAGTCCTCACCCTCATGTCTTAGCCAGGGAGTCTCTTACGGTACGCTGGTAAGCCCAGGTCAAATCTTCGGCATGTCGCGACGTCATGGTCGCCTTCAGTCCGTCGCACCAATCTTTGAACTGGTTCAGTTTTGAAGAGCTGAAAACCTTGCACCCGTACGTTGCCTCAACGTTGACGTGCTTGTCCTCCATGAGGTTCGCCATAGCTCTGTCCGTGAAATACGCGTCACAATAAGGCGCGTAGGTGGCTGCGTGTTGAACGTCAAACATTAAGCCGGAATACTTTTCCTCGCGTTCTGCTTCCGTGGCGGGTAGTTTATCGGCGTTACATCGCAGGCGTTGTTTAAAAACGGCGTATAGGCGTGCGGAGAGCTGTGCGAAAGGCATTAGTTTATAGTGCTGAGAAGCGAAGAACTCGGAGATCGCTTTGGGATCCACTTTCAGTTCCTGGGCTATATAGACGAGCGTCTCAACGATGCCCGCCGACATAGGCGCGTTGATGAGAGCGGAGAAATCGCCCGCATAGAGCCGGGCGGTCTTGTCGGCGTATTCCTCAATCCAGATGCGCGCGCCGTCCGTGAATTCCAGCTCCATATCTTCCTCGAAGGTGTTGGAGCTGCTCTGCCACTCTTCGAGCGTAGCGAGAAGGGCTTTGACGGATTGTAGTTTAAACGAAAGTTTTCGCCGGTAGCCCGACTCCGCAGTAAACACGCTTATCGAGTATTGGCCGTCCCAATCGTGAATGCTGGGACAAATGACGTCGCGTTCTTCTTTAACGTACGTGACGTCCTGCCCAGCAAGAAAGGCCTGGAAGGCTTTGGCGATTTGGGTTTCTTCGACCTTGTAATACGGCTCGAAGTGGTGGCCGCGCGAAAATTTCTGTATGAAACTCACGAGCGCGTCGCGCTCTTTGAACAAGTCCGCTTCCGCAATGTGCGTCGAAGAGTATGGGATAGCGAGAAGCTGCAAATCGAGGAGCTCCTTAATGCGCTTTAGAACCTCCTCGACCCATGGGTGACGTTTTGCTTTCGCGGCGGCGGAAAAGAGGTTTTGATCGAGGTAGAGAAGCTTCTTCCTCGTTTGATTGCTAAGCATTTGTTTAGTTACCCGCATGGCTTTGTTTTTAGGTGGCCGGCCTAGGCTCGGCCGTTTCGCTGCTGCGTTTCGGAATCCGCTGTATCGCCTTGCCCCTCTGCTGGCGCGCGAAGTCGAGTTCATACGCGCTCTGCAGGTTCATCCAGAAGTCAACTGCCATGCCGAAATATTGCCCCAAACGCAAAGCCGTGTCCGCGGTCATGCTGCGCCTTCCGGCGATCAGTTGATAAAGCCGGTTCGGCGGCACGTCGATGACGTCCGCAAGTTTCTTTGCTGATAGCCCGGTCTCCTCCAGCTCTTGGCTGAGGATTTCTCCGGGGTGAATGGCCGTGCGGGTCATGAGAAATTCTTTCAAGCCGCGGGCCGGGGCTCGACGGGTTTATAGCGTTCGATCTTCAGCCGCGTGCGCCCCTGTTTACGACGCGCCTGCGCAATATCGTAGGCGTTCTGAATACGCAGGAACGTCTCCATATCGATGCCGAAAGCTTTTTCCAGGCGCAAGGCCATATCGGCGGTGAGGTCGGCCTTGCCGTTGAGCACGCTGCTTAGCGCCTGGCGCGATACTTTTATGCGACGCGACGCTTCGGCAACCGAAACCCCAAGGGCTTCGAGAAACTCCTGCCGGATAATGCGGCCGGGGTGGGCTGGATTTTTCATCATGGCGTCGTCTCCTCCTTAGTGGTAATCGATCAGCTCTACATCCTGCGCGTTGCCGTTCCTAAACCGGAAGATAATTCTCCAGTTCGCGCGAACGGTGACGTTCCAGAAGCCCTTGAACTCGCCTTTAAGCGGGTACAGGCAAAGACTCGGGGCATTCAACGTATCGGGAGCTTTCGCCATATCCAGCAAGGTGAGAATGTTTTCGATTTTCTCCACCATATCCGCACGAAGGCCGCTCGGGTCGCCGTCTTCGTACAACCGCTTTAGGCCTTTGTGCTTAAAGCTCTCGATCATCCGTCAAGTATGACTTGTCGGTTTGGATGTGTCAAGCAATGCTTGACGCCCAGGCTATGACGTCTTGGCGGGGTCGTCTTTCATCCAAGCCGATTTCCGCTCTTGCAGACGCGCTCGGGCTTGATCGCCCGGAATTCTTTCGCCCCGGTCGAGTTGTTCCAGACCGCGCCCAATCTTGGCGTTAATGGCCTCGCGGTTTTCTAAAAGCCAGCGGTCCTGTTCTTCCTGCGTCTGGAGCAGCCGGCTCAACGCTTCCTCGACGCCGCCGCTCGCCTTGATCTGCTTTTGCATACGGGCTTCAAGGGCCGGGTCGCTTATATCGATTTGCATGGCCGTTCCTCTTAACTGTTTTGGTTCAGGAGCATTTTTTCAAAGCGCGCGTCCATCTCTTCCTCTTCGATGAACTCGCCCCGGTCGGCGTACGCTTTGCCTTCCATCACGGCCGCGCGGAAACGGGCGTCCTCATCGAGGAGGCGCATGGTGGCGTCCTTTACGATGGCTTCGGGATCGGTCCCGACGCTGGCCGCGACCTTCGCGATCTGCGCTTCCTGTTCCGGCGTGAAATAAACTTCCATTGATGTAACCCTTTCTTTTAGCCTATAGGAAATAGCCCACCCTGTCACGTTTTCCAACGTCAATCCGGCGAGCGCGCGATATGGCGAAGACTACCCTTCTCGAAATACTTCCCGGAGAAAGGCCAGCGCAACTGAAAATCCTGTTGCGCCCGCCGCCCATGCGTTCAAGTGCGCAGAACGATTGAGGGCATTGGTAAACTCCCCGTGAAGCCCCAAACCATCAAAAGTCGGCACGGGAACGGGAACAGCGGCAGACCACCACCACAGGAGGGCGGCGGCCAGGGGCCCCAAGCACATCGTCAAAAAGGGCCGCACGCCCGTGCTCGATCGCGACGAGGCGCGCGCGGGCTGCGGTGGCCGTGCAGGACGCCGATCACCCAGAGCGGCTTTCTCATCATAAGCTATCAGGTAATTTCGTACGCGGATAAAGCGCAACGGGCGGTTGGTGAGATCGGTTCTGCGGTGGCCGCTATGAGGAAAAGGAACTATGCCCTGGATGGCCTAGTAAATCTCGTCAAAGGCGCGGTAGGCGGCTTCATGGCCATTCTGGCCGATATACGCCGCCATTTCATCAATGTCGGTTGGTTTCGAGATCTACGGGTGAACGGTGGGTGACATAGTTACGGATTTTCCGGCTTCCCGGCACCCGAATGCAATAAGACTGCCTCGCCACATCCAAGGATTACAATGAAACTAGCGGTCTAGCCTTGGCCTGATCAGCCGGGTGAAAGTGGGAACCTTGACCTGCGCGGTAAAGACTCGATAGCCGAGTCATACTGAGTGAGATTCTGTCCAGATCACCGCGTTGAGCGCTTTGATCGGCTGGTTGACATCGTCCATCTCCACGAGGGAGCCAGACAGCCGAATCTGGAATATTGGTTTGCCTGACGGATCGATCGGGCGGATTCGCAGTCTGGCGAGCCGGTAGAGGCCCTTCGGCCACTCGCCCCCAGAGCTAGCCCTGCGGATCAGAATCCTGGTGTTGCCGTTGTCATCGCTGCGAGCGAACACCGAGCCGCGGGCGACATTTTGGCCATCGGTGGTATCGATCAGCAGGAACTCGGACAGGCTATGAAGCACGACGACATCCACCTCGCCGATCCGGGCCGGCGCGCGAAGTTGCAGGACCAGGTGACAGTCTACAATGCCATCCTCTCCGGGCGTGCCGCCAAGCAAACGCAGAGTGGTGCCCAAAATGTTCCCGTGTTCTTCATTCAGCTCGCGAAGTCTATTTTGCTGCAGGCGCAGACGTCCGCCCAGCGCGGACCGGATCGCCGGAGGTTGATTCACGAGACTGTCAATCTCGTTGAAGATTTCGGCCACCTGAGCATCGATGGCCAGCAGGCGGGCGCGTTGCTGGTCATTCAATTGGCTTTCGACCGTGAGGAACTCAAATAGTCGTCCGCCCTTACAGCGCCAGTAGACAATAGGTGTAACCCAGGCGCGGTGCCCGGCTCCGAAATGGGAGGCCAAAGCGGAACGCGCAGAAGCCACAGCAGCGTCTAGGCACCATCGGTTGCGTACTAGCTTCTCGTACAGCGCGTGGCTGAAGATGGTGGCAGCTTCGGAATGAAAATCGAACTGCATAGCGATCACACCCGAGGGTCCCCACTGCCGCTCCATCAAGGCCTGCGCCAGGCTTTCAAATGCCATGACCGGGTACTGCTCCCCATTGGGGGAGGCCGCCGCTGTGGAGCAAGCGCTTAACACTACTAAGGGCACCCGGCCGCTGCTCAGAACGCCATAGAGTTGCTCGGCATCCACGGCGCGCCGGAAGCGGCGCGCTGTGCCGTCCTCGAAATAGAGATGTGGCTGAGGATTAGGATCCATTCCCGCGATTTCAAAATCCCCGTGACCGATGAAATGGACGACGTGATAAACCTCCTCCTGGAGCTTGATGCGAAGCTGATCCAGGGTGGGAGGAATGCAGGAGTTGACGACGACGGCGCCGCTTTCGATCATGCCCGCCAAGGCGCGCTGGATAGCCTCCTGTTCAGCTGCGGCGTCTACCGCTGCCATGCCATCGGGTTCGCTGGCCACAACCAGAATGCGGATGGGAAGCGCGACTCTCGCGGGTTCGCGATCGGGGAGAGAACCAGTGCTGCGGCTGATGGGGGTCCGCTCATTGGTCGCCAGGAAATCCAGGTGCTTGTGGAATGCGGCTTCGATGGGCAGTTCGTGGAGGCTCAATTCGGATGAAGGGCGCGAGTCGCCGATCATAGAGACCACGAGGCGGAGTCCGCGGCCGGCCATTTCTGCACGCCACGCAGAAATATGAAGGCCCATTGCGATGGTTTCGGACATGATGGTATCCAACACCTGTTGGCCTAACCGCTTGAGTTGCAGGAGATCGGGAGGTGCCGTGGAGTTTCGAAGAGTTTGTAGGTGTTCACGTTTGACTCTGGGCCGCAAGGAACTGCTGCAGCCGATCAGCGGCGTTTCCGGACAGTCGCGTACCTGGACCGACCAGCGGCCGCGCCGCCGGAGGTCAGGCTGTATCGAGATACGGAATTCATCGAAGTCCATCCTGGTCCGCTTTCTGTATTAGCGGGCTCCTCTCTCGAAACTCTCGACACGCTCCACCTCTTCGGCCAGAGTCTTCTGCCAGTGCTGCTGGACCCCAGCTTGTAGGGTGCGCATGCGAAGGGCTAGGTTATTGGCATGACGGGCGGCCCATTGGGCTTCCAGTTCGATAGCGAACCGATCGCTGGACGTGGTTCCCGGCGGTACAATACGCAACGGATGTTCGGTGCCATCGCGCAGGACCAGGGCGAAACTAGCCCAGCAGGCGGTATCGGGCGAAGCGTATTGGGCAGCAACGCGCGCGCCGTGGAAGGAGTCGAGAACATGGCCCGCCGAGGTGGCTAGGCCGCAATAGAATTCGTGCCAGAACGCCTCAGCAGCCGGGATGGTGACGGCATATTGGTTAACAATTGTGGTGGGCAGCGCAAACTCGGGTGGACAGTGCGCCACCCGAACCAGCCCACCGATTTCATAGTTCTCCGCCGAGACGCAGGTACTCAGGCAGAGCAGGCGGACGGAAGCGGGGAGCATACGCGCGAACTCGGCCGCGGACACCCATTGGGTTCCGTCGTGGTTATTGTGAAGAAACAGGTGGCCGGTAGACCCGCTGATCCCTCCATGTCCGACGTAGTGGACGACATGAGGCGACCAGAGGAGCGCTTCACGAAGGGCGGGCAGGCGTGACTCCTCAAGCACCCGCAGCTCGTACCCCTTCAGGCCGGGCGCGATCACGCCAATCTCCAGCTTTGGCTTCAGCAAGGGACCACCCGCGGCATCCGTGACTATCACGAGCACCCGAAGCGGCGAGGCCACAGTCAGGGCTGGGATGGCGCGCAGGGTGGGAACGAGTCGCACCAGCCGAATTGAGTCGACGGCGGCTAGCCACTCTCCCGGCCCGGCGTTCAGCCATTCCCAGGGTACATCGTCCATGGCCGTACCACCGCGCAAGATCGCAAGGCGGCGCGGAGAATTCACAGTTGGAGCACGAATGGCGTCGCGAATAACTTGCGGCAGGCCGGACCACATCTTCAACCCGGTCTCGGCGGTGGTTTGGGCGAGTGAAGGGTGCCGCCGCCATGCATGATCCTTTAGAGCAGTTTCCTTGAACAACTTCGCCAGTGTAGCGCTTTCGGCCGGCGGGTCGGCTTTGGCATAGTCGAAATAGTCGCGTTCCTTGTGGTAGCGACTGATGCGTACGGGCCCTTCTGGTTCAGCCGGCGGCTCGAAATCGAGGATCACTTGGGGCAATTATTTATCCTTTCGCGAAAACTGTGTCCGCGTAGCTCGCGATGAACTTCTCGTGCGCGTCTGGACCTCCTCCTCGCAATCCTTTGGGTGCGTGGTCCCGCACATATTGGAGTACGCGCTCGTGAATAGCGACGCAAGTTTCATCGGTCAGGTTCCCGGTCTTGACGGCGCGGCCGATAGCCTGGCGCGCGGCGCTCACACTGTGCCGCACAGGGAGTTCGCCGGGCAGGTTGAAACCGGTTTCAAAGAAATTCATCGCGTTGCGGATTCGGGCATCGTCGGCTTCGGCAAATGGAATCAAGTCTCTCATCGAATGCTGTTTGAGAACGGCTAGCGGAGCATCCAGTAGCGCCTCGAAAACGACAGCAAAGTCCTGGTATAGCTTGTCCAACTCTGCGTCGCCCGAGTCTTCACCGTAGAGAGCCTTCCATTGCTCCTCGATTCCGGCCGCGTGCGTCTTGAGGGTGGAAGCATTGCCGAGAGTCCGGATGTAAGCGCAATTCAGGAGAATTCGGAGATAGGGAGTGGGATGAGGGTCGGCGGGGTTGAAGACCTTGACAGCATTCTCCGGAAGCAACAAAAGGTCCATCAGAACGTCAGTATAAGCAGGGCCGGCCAGTTGCAGTGCGCAAAAATCGGCGAATATTTCACCGACCCACGAAATCCAGACGTTAGTCCGTTGATGGGGAACGCTATAACGATGTAGGTGGTTTCGCAGAGAGTCGAGCAAAGCGGGCCGGAGCTTGAGATCGGCCTCGAGATCGTGCCCCACCTCGTGGTGGAGAGCCAGAAACTGCCATGAGGATCCCAGACAGTCCCATGGAATTTCGATTACCGGTATGGGCAGACGAGCCTCGCCCAACGCGTAGTCCCGGCCGTCTATAGGACGCGTGCCCCTCACCCACGTTGCAGGGGAATATTCGGCAGAGCAGTATACGAGCGGTGGTTCGCGAAGCTCGGTGGAATTGAGGATGCCAAACTGGACGGCTCGATCGAGCGCAGTCCGGTGGCAGTTCCACGCTATGGTGTCTGCCACCCAGAGCGGTTCCCTATGGTGGGCCGAATGACGCAGGTCCAACTTCTCTCGGAAGAAGTCCCAGGTTTTCCAGGAACGGGCAGTGCTCAGGGAAAGCTCAACGGAAGTCGAATAGAAGCTTCGTGGGTCGCCGGCCGGGTCGAGCTTCTGAAGGAGTGCCTGTTGGCGACGGTGGAACTCAGAAGTGAGCACCTCGATAGCGCGAAGCTGGCTGAAGTAGGCGTTTTTGTCGATTTCTGTGCGGGCGGCCTGAATCCAGGTTTGAACTTCACGTGGCAGCCTTGCGATCCGAAGCCCGAGTTCGTGTTTGCGCAAGGCCAATACGGAGACCATGACATGTACCTGTAAATCGGTAACTATTGACGCCGAGAAGTCAGAATATAGCTTCTCGGATGACCTCGCCAGATTCCCACAAATCCTGGATCATGGCGAGATCCAGGTACAGTACGGCTAGCAGCGTTTCGAATCCATTGACGATGTCTGGCGCATTTGCCGGACTGCCGGAGTGCTGCAGCGACTGCAGCACCTTAATCGAAGCCGGACGGCTCTTCTCGACAGCGGCTGGGATGATGTTTTCGTAAAATGTGGCGACGAATTTCGCGGCGCATTGGTGCGCGGCGTCGTAACTCATCTTCTGTCGTAGTCGATGTGCTTTGCTGTCGATCAGCCAGTCGATTCGAGGGCCGTGTGCAGTCCCGCCATCCGTTAAATACTTCTCCCGGATGTAACGCTGGGGTTCGGAGAAGGTTTCGGCCGGCTCCTTACAGCCGGGGTTGACCAATAAGTCGCGCATGTCTTCACATGCCATGAAATAGTGCCGGTCGCGATTATCGGGGGGCGTCCAATAGTCGCCTTCGCTTCTTGCCTGAGTCCAATAGCAGTAAGCCCGATGTTGTTTGATCTGATCGATCCAGATTCCTTCGAAATGCCAATAGCATTCCGCATTCAAGTCCCCCAGGTTGACCGACCGGGTCATGAGCCAGTCGATCCACTGAATGACGGCGTGCCTCCAATCCGCCTGCATAGCGTCCGCGTTACTGGGCACGGCCTCATCGAGGTAAGAATGCTCCAACAGTCTCTCCGCTTTGCGCAATCGGCTGAAATCGCGCGCGACAGCCGCGATCCGCTGACGGAGGTACGATTCCGGCATGCGGCGTGGTTTTTGGGGAGTCGGCATGAGAACCTTTACTCTGTGGACCGTAGTATCATACACCCCATCGAATTCAAATCTCAACTTTTGATTTCTAACTGTCAACGCAAAGTAGAAATGTCCTATTCCCTGCAAAGTAGAAATGTCCGGTTTTTGCCGGGCGGGGCGAGGGTGCGTGGTAGTCTGGGCGTGCCGGTGAAGCGGAGACGGGCAATGCTGGCGAGCAACCCGATCGAGGAATAGCCGGCCGGAACTCATCTGCGGACGATGAGATGGAGCGTGATCCTCCCGGCACATTCTGCTACCTGGGCTCGGGGCCGACCAACGGGAGGCGGCACGGCCCCACCCCAGGGTGTGGTTTTTGATTTTGGTTTTGATTTTGAAACCACATCGGACCAGATAGATTCCGACATGCCTTAAAAACGCATACTGGGCGCCCAGTATTCTTTGCAGGTGCGGAAAGTAGTGGCGAGGAAGGGATCGTCGCAAACTCTCCTTTAACGATGAAGAAATCCGCCGGCTTACCAGCCGGTCGTGCGGAGAGCTTCCCGGTATAGGGCGAACTTTGCCTTCGCGCCACTTCCGCCGTCTCATGGTCACTACGATTCCTCGCGTCTGGCTTCGGACTGTTGCGCCGCCTGCCAGACCTTCGGCCCTTTCTTCAAATCGAAATTCTGGTTCCACGTGCTTTTCTGCCCCGGCTGACGAGGCGCTTTCTTCGGCGGTGCTTTGGCAGGTGCTACCTTGGGCTGCTGCTCGCATCTCTCCACTCGGAGATACCGTCCGTTAAAGCGGGCCGCCACCGAACCATCCCGCCGTTGCTCCACGCGGATGGATGCCCCCCGCAGTCCTGTGCAAATATCCTGACGTAGGATGCGATAGGTCTTGGCATCCAACGGAAACGTGTAGTCGGCGTTTACCCTCCGCTTCTCTACGTGGCTGAGGATCGCTGCCAGATCGTGCTGCTTCTCCAAGGGCCGGTGAGCATCGTCAGCATTAGCGGGCACCACCGCGATCGTCGAGTTCACCCAAGGCAGAAACTCGGTTTCCAGATAGTGGTTGGCGCCCTCTAGCGTGGTCACACCCGCTACCCGTAAGCCCTTCACCAATCGGTCCTGCGCCGTCAAAAATCCACGTTCTACCCGCCCCTTCGCCTGGGGGCTGTGAGCCGCAATCCACGGGATTCCCAGCTCTTGGAGAGCGCGTCCGATCTGCGTCGGTGGCAACTCCTCCCGGCTTTTCCCCAATCGGCTGCCATCGCGCTTGGTCTTCTCCGCGGTCTGAAAGATCGCCGCTTTGTCGGTGTAGTAGGCCAACGGCCGCCCGTGCTTTTTGAGGTATCGCTCCAGATGGTTCATGTTCTCCACCGTGGAGTCACTGCGCACAAAGCGAGCGAACCATTGGCTGGTCGCATCGTCGATCATGTTGATCAGCAGCATCTCTTCCCCGCGTCCTTCCAGCCAGCCGTGGGGGCTGGTGTCCCACTGCACTAACTCGCCCAAACGGCTGCGCCGCGGCCGCCATTCATGGATCTTCTCGACTCGCTGCTTGTGAGCTCGCCACAGCCTGGCGCCAATCATCCACTGCCGCACGGTCTCCCGGCTCACTTCAATATCGTGTTTCTTAGCCAGGTACTCCGCAGCCAGCGTCGGCCCAAATCCCCGGTACACCGGCTGCATCAGAATCGATATCGCCTCCTGTTCCGTCTCGGCACTGATCTTGCGGTTGGACGGAAGTCCTCGCAGCGCGTGGGCCACGACTTTGTCGCCACGGCGCTTCAGTTGCCGCAGCAGGCGCCTCACGTGCCTTTCCGTGATCCCGAGTTCTTCGGCTGCCTCCTTCTGCGTGATCAGTTTCTTCTTCGCCTTCTTCAGGGCCACCAGGCGGTCCCGTTCGGCTTGCGTCATCAGTAGCTGTCCTTCTTGCACCTCCCCAGCCTGGCGGTGTCAATAGGACATTTCTACTTTGCGCAAATAGGACATTATCATTTTGCGGCGACACTTTTGATTTCTAACTTGGGCGATTCGTTAATGAGCATTTCAGAGAGCTGCATGGAATAGGCGACTACGGAGCTTTGATCCGTGGAATGCGCTAGGTTAAGTGTGCGGGTGCTAAAACGGCTGCGGAAAGATGGTTCTGGAAGGCTGAAAACGGCCCAAAACAGCTTAAAAACACAGTATCTTTGAAACTGCCTTGGGCTAGCACTTTACTGATTAGCGGGTTTGCTTCGAACGAGGAATGAGCAACCTGCAGCCTGAAACCAATGTTGGCCTCAGGAGGGGGCAAGTTGGTAGAATTTGGCATTGGCCGCCAAATTGCACTGTTTTGGGCAGGGGAGATGCTGTCTTGGTGCAGCTGGTGGTTGATTAACCAAAATCATTACGGCATTCTGCCCCAAAGTGGTAGTGGACAAATCGGTCTAGACCTTCTAGTATGATGTGTTGGCCAGTTTCAGAGCAAAGACTCTGGTTTGCAGCTCGAGCAAAAAGGCGGCAAAAAATGGACCTCAGTGGGATTTCTTTCGAAGAGGTTGCAATGGCATCTTTAAACCAGGAGTACACGCGCTTGAAGGACGAAGGAATCGAAGAGATCCAGTCTGCTTTCCATGAGAGCAGCCGCTCGCGAATTGCGGCGGCGCTTGGGACGTTGCGACACACGCTGGAAAATGAGCACCAACAATTGGTGGAGGGCCTGCTGAATGCACCGACCCTTGCGATGCCATCCGATTCGCGCGGTTGATTACGTGTTCGAATGCGGCCCTTTTGCCGGGGTTCACTGGCGTGAACATGTACGTTCACAAGTGATCTAATCCCGGAGACTTTGTTAGCGCTTACACCCAAACTAGCTAACTAGATAGTTCACCTCCCGTACTTTCAATTGGCACGACTCTCTACCTTTGGCAGGATAGATAGGGAGTCCAACTAGACCGTGTTTGCGAAGATATACCGCATCGTGGGCTGCCGTGCGCAAAGCTTGCACTGCCGTGATAGATGCGCCCATGTCAGTCAGAAAACTCACGTGGTTTGAAAAGAGAGCTCTCTCTTTTGTTAGCCAGTGCGGAAGCGTTAGGCAGCGTTGAGCCGAATGTGCCGGACAATCAATCGCCATCGAGGCCAATTCGAGGCTCTGATAGTCTGATAGCGACCTGATCGAATTAGGATCACGCCTTGAAATTCGTGATTAATAGAATAGCTTGCTATCGATCATTTTCACTCGCCGCGCCCTCCAGGGCAGCGCTGGAGATTGTCAGGGGCGCGCAGAAACGAAGCCATTTTTCGGCTCGAGAGGCGGAGGCCAGGGAGCCGCAGCTGATGAGATCCTGAGAGCGCCCCGCCGCCGAGAGACGGCGTTCCGCGACAGCCTACTTCCCTCGCCATCGCACAAGGCGTCGCAATGGCTGATACTCTGCATGTCCGCGGCGGCGGGCGGCGCCCAGTTGATGCCCATTTAGGAGCGGAGCATTTCTTCGAAGCGGGCGTCCATCTCTTCCTCTTCGATGAGCTCGCCGCGATCGGCGTAGGCTTTGGCTTCCACGACGGCGGCGCGAAAACGCGCGTCCTCATCGATCATGGTGGCGTCCTTTTATACGATGGCCTCTGGATCGATCCCAACAGTGGCAGCGATTTTTCGCTATCTGCGCTTCCTGTTCCGGCGTGAAATGCGCTTCCACTGACGTAACCCTTTCTTTTACCCTATAGGAAATAGGGTAGTGTCCTATCGTTGTGTTGGTCTGAGGATAGCCCTAAAGATAATTGGCAGTGGGGGAGATTTTGATGTTCCTGCGGTGCTCTTGTAGGCTGTGAACAGCAACCACCCAGCAGGGCTATCCCAGGACATCATCGACGCTGTACTGCCCATTCGGGATGAACTGGTGAAGGCGGGTTGGATCTTCGGAGCCATCCATTGGGACCTGGAGCACGACAGGAAACTAGCGTTCAGCGCTAAATCCTCATCCGGGAGATCAATTTCTATTGCGTGCCACGAAGGCGACCTAGTGAAGAAACTTCAGCAGCTTTTGGATTCGCCTCGCCATAATTCGGGTAGTGGGCCATCCTGAGCATTTCCGAGAGACCCCGCGTGTCGGGACTTTATATGAAACTGACCCACTTACCGGAATTTCCCGCAAAATAGCGGAACAGCTTGCGGACATGAGGCCCTAGGCAGGGTGTTCAGCATGGCTTGCGAAGGCGCTTTGACGGTGCGGCCTGCGCCACACGCCGTATCCGACGCAAGCTCTCTGCGGTCCCGGTGCGGCGTGTGGCGCAGCCCGCCCGCGCTAAGCTCGCATCGCCTTCCCGGCATACTTCCACAGGTGGGGCAACCAACGGACATGGCAAGATCCTGAGCACGTTCTCGGCTTCTCATCATGACGCAGATGAGGCTGCAAAGCAGTTCAAGTTTGGCCAGACCAGTGATACCCTTGGTGAATCCGCGACTGGAGGCGGAATTGCCCGATGAGCCTTTGTCCGACCTTTCATGACGTCCCCCCAGATATACCCGACCGGCAGCGGCGGACAGCTTTACTTCCCGGCCGATTACTGCATCGCCATGTCTACTGTCATTACGTGGTTCAAAAACGGCTGAAGGGTTCGTTATTGGATCGGATGGAAGAAATTCCGAGGCCGGTACGCAGCGGATCATCACCGATGATGCTCAGAAAATCTTCCCAATTGAACAGCGCCGCATGCGACTCGCCTACGCCCTCGCCGCCACAATCCGAATCGGACATGACTCAGGGTCGGTGGTGTTCGATTTCCCCGCGGAAACCGCGCGGGCGGTGAACCGGCTGGCGACCCGAACATGGAACGACTGGACTTTGTATATGAGGGCGCTGATGAGGAGCCTCAGCCAAGCGCTCGACAGTGCACGCGAATCCTCAGGGTGCACCCCCGACATTCCAACGGAGACGTTTATTTTCGTTGGTGGCTTTTATGAGAAGCGCCAAAATAGCGGCCATATCCTGTTCCGCCACGGAACGACATCGAGCGAAGCAGAACTATCCCTGCATCCCTCCGGGTTTAATTCTCCACCGTTCGGATCTCCGGCAATCATCGACTTGATCGATAAGCAAGATCCGCAATTCTTGAAGTACAGCCAGCCAAGACGCGATGCCGTGTTCACCCTCTCTGAAGGCATCGATAGGGCTGAAAAAGACATCCGTGCTCACTGCGATCCAGTGGCTCTCAAAGTAGACCCGGATCGGTGCGGGGGGATCGGTGGCCGAATACAGATTGCCACCGTGACACGTTCTCAAGGCTTCAAATGGGTGGCGGGCTTTGAGCCCGCCGATGCTAGTTGTCTTTAATCCGCCAGGAGGTCCACAAGTTTCCACGCGTGGCCCGTCAATCCCGCCGCCATCGCGGGCGTACAGCGGATAGTCCGATGAATCCGGCAGAAGTTGTAGAAAGCGAAGTGAAGCGCAGGGGCCGATTTCAGGCTGT
Organism: uncultured Solibacteraceae bacterium; assembly: GCA_963815475.1. Classification (GTDB taxonomy): domain Bacteria; phylum Acidobacteriota; class Terriglobia; order Bryobacterales; family Bryobacteraceae; genus Sulfopaludibacter. The sequence goes on from CAWFHD010000003.1 coordinate 2,176,426, forward strand.
CCCACTTCTTGCTGAAGGCGTACGTCAGGCGTGTGAGCCGCTTGCACCGCTGGCGCAACGATCCGTTCTGGCGCTCGATCTGAGACGTGCAAATCCGGTGGCTTTCTGGGTCTCCGCAGATGTCCTTCGTTTCGGCGCTGAGGATCTTTGTCGGGCTGTAGCGGCGCTGGCCTTCGGCAGTTTCCCCATAGTTTTTGATGTACTGCGCATAGTCGACGCGGTCGCCCAGGTGCTTGTAGACGGCGCTCGGATACGCGGACGGGCCGTCCGTCGTCAACTGGTACGGCACGTCCGGATGCGGGGCTGTCGCCAGCTTTGCCATGAAGCGATTGGCACTGGTTTCGGTGCGCTTACCCAATTCAAACGCCAGGACCAATTTAGTGTGGAGTTCGATTCCGATGAAGCACCAAGCGTTGCCCACATATGAGGAGTCGCCGTGTTCCTTGTGGCCTTGAAAAAGCTCGAAGTCTCCGTCACTTTTCTCTGACGGAGGCGAGGGAGGGGGCTGATCCGTTGGAATGACCCTCGGTGCCGGCGGAGGAACGCGAATGACACCGCTGGGCTCTACGCCGTCCTGAGCGCGAGAACGCCCGTCAGGGGTCGGCATCAAATCTTCTGGTCGCACTATAACCGCTCCTCTTCCACTACTTGTTCTGTACTGGTGGCGGCGCCCGGTCCTTCGGAATAACCCGCGGCGCAGGCGGAGGAACGCGAATAACACCGCTGGGCTCTACGCCCCCGTCGATGTGCCTCGGAAAATCGATGGCTCTGGATCTTGGATGTTCGTCACTCATATAGCGCTCCGTTACTTCTTCAGCGGTGCTGTCGGCCTGGTATTCGTGGCGCCGGCGCGGGGGGAACAACGATGAGTGGTGCTGGCGGCACTCTAATCACACGTGCCGGCTCAACGCCTTTTTGTCCGTCGTATCCTGTCGTGACAGGAAAAGCCTTATCGGTCACCGTTACACCCCCGGATTTCGATGACTTTAGGATAGCACTCAGGTTACTCACGTTCGCGACTGCAAACAGGAAAGTCATAACAAGGGCTCCCATGAAAAAAAGCCCCGCTGTATAAGTTAGGTAACGAGTGAAGAGCCCAAGTATGCTATTAGCATCTTCCGCCTCACGTTTCTCTTCAATGTAGTATTGATAGGCAATATTTTGTGAGTGCTTAAATGCCTTATGGCTCGCGATGAATGAAATCAGCGTCATCAGAATTGCCAGCCCGAAACAGCACCAGACGGCCAGGCTTGCTAGAGTGGGGATTGCCGTTGAGAAATGGGAGATACGATCGTGGTTGATTACCAGGTGAGTCGTTGCGCACCCTGCGATCTGAGTAAAGATGACCTTGCGGCGTGCGTGGCCATCATCAAAACGGGGGACGCTGTGGACCCAGAATCTGCGGAACGAGAACTTCCCCTTGCGCAAGCGGTGGCGGTGGTCCGCAAAGATGGCCAAGTCGTCGGCGTGGGGGCGATCAAACGTATTCGGCGCGGCTACGCCTCAATCGTCGCTGAACGAAGCGGCAGTGACTTTTCCTCGCAGACCCCGGAGCTTGGATACGTGTCGGTGGCCGCTGACCATCAGGGCCACAGGCTCTCCGCACGGATTTCCAGCGTTTTATTGTCCGGCATCGACCAACAAGGTCCTGTTTTTGCGACCACTTCGAACCCCCGTATGAAAGCTACCTTGGCAAAGGTTGGATTTGTGCAAGAAGGCCAGGAATGGGATGGCGACAGCGGGCGCCTGTCGCTCTGGCTCAAGCGCGCTTAGAAGCATCTGAAGTTACATATCGCCGGATTATCGGAAGCCAAAGGAACAGCAAAATGGGACGGCCGGGAGGCCCGCTGACGCATGCAAACCCGATTACCGAACCACGATGAGAAATAGAGGCTCTATAGCAGAATCTATGGGTGGGATTGGCGATCTGCGGGGCTCTTCGCAGGGGAATCGGCGGGATCGAAGGCTGCTGCATCCGATGGTACTTCGCCGCCTCTGAAAGCCAAAACAAAAACCTTTCTGAGAAGGAAGACAAGGAGCATTGTGGCACCCTCCCGGTGGTCGGGGCCGAGCAAGACGCGTCACAAGGCTTGCTCGAACTGGCAACAATGGGCAATCCAGCCGACAAGAAGAATAGCTGATCCCCGGCGGGTTGGATTAATCTGCAGTTGAACAGACCGAGACTCATCTTCCGAGGAGGAGATCAGCCATTCAACTACAGGTTAAGACCATCTTGAATCAGGTGCAACGTTTCGTAGGGTTCGTATACCAGGGGGTCCGAATGCTTGTCGGTCCGGAAGGAGTGCAGTCGATCGAGATCACCATAGAGCCTCACGCCGGTATACGCAGGCGTTGTTCGCGTTGCAAGAAACCGGCGCCGGGCTATGACTGCTTACCCCAGCGGCGTTGGCTGTTTGTGCCTTTGTGGGGAATCGCTACCTACTTTTGCTACGCGCCACGGCGAGTGGAATGTGCCGAACATGGGATCGTAGTCGAGCACATTCCGTGGAGCGACGGCAAGCGCCCGGTGACGTGCGCCATGATGGGATTCTTAGCCCGCTGGGGACGTCAGCTGACTTGGCGGGAAACGGCGCGAGCCTTCCAGACCAGTTGGGAAGCGGTATATCGGTCGGTAGAATGGTTTGTCGAGTGGGGCTTGATGCACCGCCAACTGCGCGGGGTCGAATCTATCGGCGTGGACGAAATTCATTGGGGACACGGCTTGAAGGCGGACAACTTCTTGACGGTGATCTACCAGATCGACGCCGGATGCCGGCGTTTGTTGTGGGTAGGACGCCGGCGTTCGCAGGCCACGCTGCGGAAGGGGCTGAAGGCACTGGGGCCGGAGGTCGTCAAAGGACTGCGCTTTGTGTGCAGTGACATGTGGAAGCCCTACTTGAAAGTTGTCGCGGCACAGGCGGGTCAGGCTTTGCACGTGCTGGACCGATTCCATATCACCAGCCATTTGAACCAGGCGGTGGATCAGGTGCGTCGCGCCGAAAGCACACGCCTGGGGGCCAAAAGCAAGACAGCAGCGCAGCGGCTCAAGCACATGCGCTGGCATCTACTACGCCGCGGCAGTCGGGTGCGCGGGCGAGCTCGGCAAAAGCTGAATGCCCTGCTCGCCAGCAAACTGGCCACCGCACGGGCCTGGGACTTGAAGGAGACCTTCTCCCATTTCTGGAAGTACAAATCCGAGATGTGGGCCGGAGCCTTTCTTGACTATTGGTGCTTCCGTGCCATGCGGAGCCGTCTGGAACCGATGAAAAGGGTGGCACGGATGCTGCGCGCCCATGAGCCGCTAATACTGAATTGGTTCCGGGCCAAAGGAGAGATCTCCAACGGCGCCGTCGAAGGTCTCAACAACAAAATCCGAGTGGTTACCAGACGATCCTACGGCTTTCGCACGTACAAAGCTATGGAAATTGCCCTTTATCACAACCTGGGACGACTTCCGGAACCAGAATCACCCCACAGATTCTGCTGAGGAGGCGAAATAGAATGCTCTACGGAAACTGGCGAGCGTTACAATTGGGTTCTTTATGAGACCGACTCCCCTGCTTCAAGCGGAGTTTTCTTTTTCCAAGCCGTGCTGTAACGCGGCGTGAATTCTACCTGTCGTCGCAAGATCCTTTTGCTAGACGATAAAGTATGTTGCCGTCTACGAATCGGAAGGCGCGGCGGGGGGCTGTGTCGAGGGAAGCGTTTCGAGATGAACATGGCAATTGCCGTCTGTCGCCGCGGTGCAATTCTGGCCGTTCTCGAAATGAATAACGCTTGGGTACGTAAACGCTGATCCACAATTGGCGATGACGGTCGAAATTTTCTTGCTCCAGGTCTTCGCAACCTCGACCGGGGACGATGAGCCGAAACGGGCGGGGACGCAAAGGAGTTTCGCTCCGGTGTGTTTTCCAAATTCCTCAAGGATGTGCGCATGCCGCGCCTGTTGCTTTTCCAGACTTTCCTGATGATCACCGGCCGCCGCGTCCATACAGATGAGGGCGCCAATACCAAGCCCGCGGCGAGGAAAAATGACGTCCTCCGGCGGTTCGTTAAATGGAACGTAGCAGGGTGACGTGTCGCATAGAGCTTTCCTTGAGAGTACCTTTCGGACTTCGCCATCAATCAGGATTGCCTCGCTATACCGGGGGTTGTCGTCGCGAACGAGACCGACGACAAAACAGAGGCTCAGTTTGCCAGAAAGGGCCTTCAACTTCTCTTCAACCGCTCCATCTGTTACGCATTTCTTGGTGCCCTCGCTTGAATTGCGGGGTGGGTAGTAACCCTCTATGATATTGAAGGCTTCGGGCAGAACCACCAGCGATTGCGGAAACAGGGCCTCTTGGCCGGCTTCAAGCAATGCCGCCTCCAGCAAATCGACTGGATGGCCAGGACGATTACCGTCAAGGTGAAAAAAGCCGGCATGGCGGAGGTCAGGCACGGGCTGATTTTATCAAGTATGGCGGTTTTCGATCTTCACGCGGGCACTCAGCACATTCCATTCGCTTTTTCTTTACAGCGTATGATAAGGACGATTTCATGCGCTCTAAATTCATTCGCTTCGCGATGATCGAAGGGCGCGGATAGGTAGGTGGCTTGGGCGATGAATGAACTCCACGGAGCTTTTTGAGCCCACAAATCTCGAGGTGATGTGCATATTCGTCGGCAGGAACCGAGCGCCCGCAAAACACGCATTCCTTAGAGCGAAATTCCGCTTTCAGAATTTTGATCGCAATGCTGGCAACCAGTCCGAGCGCTAGGCCGCCAAGCACTAGCGTTTCCACCGTGTTGAATGGGAACTCGAACATTACATTTACCTCCGTGATGGGCGCGTGATCTCGGGAACCGCAACCCGATCTATGGATGTGACACCCCGATCTATGAATGAGGCGCCCTGAAACCACGGCAGTAATTCCTGGACATCACACTCATGACATACCTCCATCATCCGGCGTATGGCTGCGCGGATACCGGAGATGGCAGAAATCCGTTCCTCGCTCGCCAAGGTGCAGGGAACGGTCGAGTTACTGCAGAGTGGTGGGAAGGACGACTTCTCCCGATTGCGACTAGAGCTTGCCGGCCAAAATCAAGCATTCAAACTTGAAGTCGCAGCGGCGCTAAAGCAAATCAGCGATTCGATGCAGCAGAAGTTGGACAGTTTTAATAGCGATAGCAACCAGAAGATCGAACTATTGCGAAAGGCCATAGAGAATTCAGGAATTCAGCTGCAGACGCAAGTCGGCGCCGAACTGGAGAAGGTGCGGCTGCCTCGGGGATCACTTCAAAACCGGCCATAGAGGATCACTTCAAAACCGGCCAACGGACCATCATCCTGGACGAACTTGTTTTACCTTACCGGCTGGCGGTCTGGCAAGTCCAGTTTGACCCAATCCGGCCCCTCATCGTCAGCCCTGAGACCCCGGCTGTCGGACCAGCCCGACGTTCTGCAGGACCATATTCCAGTCCTTTCCTTGCTGCGTCGGGAGGTGAGCTTTGAAAATCAAGTCACTTCTTCCCGTTCTGCGGGCGACGCTCGCCGCAGCCTCGCGAATCACCTCCACCAAGTGGCATCCCGCATCATCGGCGTCGAATGCGGCCAGGATTTCGGCTCCTGCCGTCAGCCTGGCGATGGTGGCTTGGACCAGTGCCGTTTGCCGCGAAGTTGGTCTGCCGCCCAGGCTGGCATAGCGGGTCTGGTCCTCCGCATCCGGAAACAGCGCGGCATAGGAGAGCGCGTCAACGGCACTCTCACTGAAGACCATGCGCCGGTCGGCCGGCTGGGTATGCGACAACCACAAACCCTTTTGGCCCCCAGCGGCAAAGCCGGTGAATCCACAATTCTTGATCTCGTATCCGCACAACCCCGCGGCATCGAAATGTGGAAATACCGTGTTGCCGCGGGAGTCGATCCGCATGCGGCCCGCAAACCGCGGCGATAACAACACTGCCGCAGGCACACAGCGCTCATGTTCCAGGTACGGAAACCGCTGTGCGTCTGCCATGCGCCGGTACGCGACTTCGACACGCATCCGATCCGGTCCGGCCGGCTCCAGTTTGGGAAACTGCGAGAAGATCGCAGGCCGGTCGATCCATGGCCGCAGGATCTGACGCACCGCACCGAGGCTCAGATTCTGGCGCCTTTGCAGAAGATCGACGACGGTGCCGTTGTCCCGATCATCTCTCACCGAAAAGAAGACATAATGGCCATTGCCATTGCGCTTGACGACGATCTTGTCGGCGCCGCGCCGCAGCACCGTGCTTCCGCGCCAGCTCTCGCGCCGGTCGATCTCATAGCCAAGGCTCACGGCAAATTCGCGTAAGTCGATCTCCCGTTTGAAAGCGTCGAGTTCGCTATCCTGATTCATCATCAGAAAACACCTTTTCCTTCCCTATTGCCCGTTTTTCTTCGTGGGTGATCACTGGCTTTCCGCCGCTGTAGTTGTCGCCAGCTTGGTGCGCCAACTCCGCGGGCCGCACTTGAGCACATGCCCGTGATGCAGCAGGCGGTCCAGCATGGCGGTGACCGCGGCCGCATCGCCCAGCAGTTTTCCCCAGTCTTCCACGGGTCTGTTCGATGTCAGCAGCGTGCTCGCCCGCTCGTAACGCCGCATGATGATTTCCAGCAGGTCCTCGGCGGCGGTATGCGGCAGTTTGCGCATGCCGAAATCGTCGATGATGAGCAGCGGCACGCTGGCCACCGATTCCATGAACTGCTTGCGCGTACCCTCAACTATCGCCTCCGCCAGATTGTCCAGCAGCACATGGGTTTCCCGGTACATCACGCGATAGTTCTGTTGGATAGCGGCTTGCCCGATGGCTTGGCCCAAGTGACTCTTTCCCGTCCCACCTGGGCCCAGGAAAAGTGCATCTTCCCGCTTGCCGATGAAAGCACAGGTGGCGAGGTCAAACACCAGACTGCGATTCATCTTCGGGTTGAAAGTGAAGTCGAAGTTGTCCAGAGTCTTGTGCGGATCGCGGAAGGCGGCCTGTTTGCGCCGGCGATCCAAGAGTCTCTCGCTGCGGCGGGTAAGCTCGTCACTCACCAGACACGAGATCAGATCGATCGGCGCCATGGCTTCGGCCTGTGCTTGGCGCAGTCTGGTTTCCAGCACGGCGGCTGTGCCGCCGAGCCGGAGTTGTCGTAAAGCCCGTTGTAATTCAATCAGGTTCATGGTTGGTTCTCCTGGGTTTTGCTTTGGATGAAATCGCGGTATTCGGTGAGTTCGCGGATGAGCGGATCCACTTGGCGCAGGCTCAGCGGCAGTTGCGGACCCCGTTCCAGATAGCGGCGCACAAAACGGTAGTAGTTGGAAGCGCCGGCCTCCAGGGCCACGGCGCAGGCATCTTCCACCATCGCCGAGCCATGCTTCTTGGCCATCGCCACCATACCCTGAATGCGGCGCACGGCGACTTGTCCTTCTTCCTCGTACATCTTGCGGCACACAACGCCAATCTGCTGACCGGCGCGGCCGGCGCGCAGCAGTAGCTGTTGCGTCCCCGGCGGTGTGTGTTTGGGGCGGTCCTCGTCCTTGATCCGATGCTTGCCCCGCAGCTGCGGCAGGTGTTCCCGCAACAGCTCCCCGGTCTGCGGGTGCAGCAGCCGGACGTAGTGGTGATCCCATTGCACCGGAACCTCCTGTCCGATCCACCCTGGCGGCGCGCTGTAGTAGGCCGCATCCACTTCCACGCAGCCATCCAGATTGACCTTGCGCTTGCCATATTGGTAGTAGCGGAAAGGTTCGAGCGGCAAGGGAAGCAAGAGGGGTTTTTCTTCGCCGAACATGGCCGCCACTTGCCGTTTGGTAGTGCCGTGAATGCGGGTGTCGGCCCAGCGTTCCTCCCAGTGATCCAGGTAGGCCTGAGCTTCGTCCAGGCTTTCGAAGCGCTGTCCCTTGAGGGGCGTTTTCTTCGCATGGCCGACACCTGACTCGACCTTCCCCTTGCGATCCGGATCGCGCACGCGGCAGGCCAGAGCTACCGAGCCGTAGTGGGACAGCACGTCGCGGTACAGGGGATTGAGCGTGGGATCGTAGATGTCGGGGGTCAGGACGCCCTCTTTGAGGTTATCCAGTACCACCACCTTGGTGACGCCCCCCAATCGGCGAAAAGCTTTTTCGTGCAACTCCGCCCAGATCTGGGAACTGGAACCGAATACCAGCAGCCGCACCGCTTTGCGGCTGTAACCCAGCGTCAGTACAAACAGGCGGGTACGGCGATATTTGCCGCTGCCGGAGTCGCGCACCATGGGGCCCGATCCGTAATCCACCTGGCATTCTTCCCCGGGTGCAGTTTCGATCACTGCGCAGGCTTCCGGCGACGACTTGCCACGGAGACCAACGATGAACCGCTTGACACTTTGATAGCCACCGGCGAAGCCGCTACGATCCACCAGGTCCTGCCAGATGCCTTTGGCGTTGCGGCCCTTCAAGAGTTCCAATTCGATGCTTTCCCGGTATGGCTCGCAGGCACTACGGCCGGCGGATACGTTGGCTGTGGCCGCCGGCTGGGACGCCAATACAGCGTTAGAATCGGGGGTCAGTTCGGCGCGATTGGCCGGTTTTGCCGGCTGGGGGTCGGGGATCACTTCGTTGGCCGGTTTTGCCGGCGCACTCCGTCCCCAACCACCAGATGGACGCAGACCTATGCCTGCCGCTCGTAGATAATCAGCGGCGGTTTCTCGACGGACACCGGTGGTCTTCTGAATCTTGCGCAGGGACCAACCGAGCCGCCCTAATGCTATGACTTGCTGCTTCTTTTCCTCGTTCAAGACATTGCTCACATCGACCGAGGGTAGCCGCCCTCGCGTCAAAATCAACGTCCTGAATGATGGTTATCGTTGGCCGGTTTTGAAGTGATCCTCTATGGCCGGTTTTGGGTGATCCCCGAGGGCGGCTGGGCGTCACGCGTGCAAGCGAGCAGACTCGGAACACGATAGATGAGCGACTGGAGCAGATGCGGCAAACTGTTGATGAAAAGCTGCAAAAGACCCTCGAAACCCGACTGGGTGAGTCGTTCCGAACAGTCTCTGACCAGCTAAATGCCGTTCACAAAGGGCTCGGCGAAATGCAGTCTCTCGCTTTGGGCGTGGGCGACCTGAAACGTGTTTTGACCAATGTTAAAGTGCGCGGAGTCTGGGGCGAGGTCCAATTGGGCAGCCTGCTCGAGGAAATCCTGAGGCCGGAACAGTACGAGCGAAACGTCGCCGTGACGGGAACTAACGAGCGTGTGGAGTTTGCGATCCGGTTGCCCGGAGGTGGAGATGGCCAGCCGCGTTGGTTGCCCATCGACGCGAAATTCCCGGTCGAGGACTATCAACGTATTCTGGATGCGTCGGAGAGGGGCGATGCCGCGGGGGTCGAAAAGGCAAGCCGCGCATTGGAATCTACACTCCGAGGGTGTGCAAAAGATATTCGCGACAAGTATATTGTGGAACCGCGGACCACGGGTTTTGCAATTTTGTTCTTGGCAACTGAGGGACTATATGCGGAGGCATTGCGCCGGACCGGCCTTGCGGACGGACTGCAGCGGGAGTTCGGTGTGATGCTAGCTGGTCCGAGCACCTTCGCCGCACTTCTAACGAGTCTTCGTGTTGGGTTCCGGACGCTCACCATCGAACAGAAGGCCAGCGAGGTCGCCGAACACCTTAGCCAGGTAAAGACCGCCTTCACCCGGTACGCCGGATTGCTCGGGAAGGTAAAGAAGAGCCTGCAACAGGCGAGTAACGCAGTTGAATTCGCGGAGAAGGGCACCAACCGAATCCAGAAGGTGCTAGGCGAGATCGACAATGGAGGCGCGGCGGCTCTCCTGGCTGAAGATTTGGTAATTGACGAAAACGAACTGGCGGCGGCAGGTGAGGCATGACGCTGGCCCGGACTTCGGTCTTCCTCGCGCCAGATCCCATCGCGAGAAAACTAGAGCGAGCGCGAGATGAATTATTGGATCTGTCTGCTCGAAACCACCTGCTAAACATGCCGCGCCAGTCCCGAACGGCTCGGACCATAGAAATAGTAGATGCGAAGGCCTCAGAAGTTTACCGGCTGCTCGTCCGGGAAGCCAAGGCTCTGACGTTTCTTGCGGGGCGGGCGCGGAGAGCGATACTGAGTGAGGAGGAGGACGACGAAATCGAGGAACTCGCCCAGCCTGACGACGACAACCGTGAGCAGCATGGGCTGTCCGATCGGCACTCTGACACAAAACTCCAGACACGCTTGACTCCGGCGGGTTTGCAAAAAAGACTGCTCAATCTTTACCTTGACGCACGGATTCTGGAGGACGAGCAGGGCGTCAACATTCTGTATCTCGCGCTGGGCGCTTTGCGATGGGAAGACCCGCACAACAAGGACATGGTCCGACATGCGCCGCTAGTTCTGATCCCGGTGTCACTGGAGCGGGCCAGCGCCAAGGAACGCTTCCGGCTCAAGTGGCGACAGGAAGACTGCTCTTCGAATTTGTCTCTCGAAGCTTTTCTCGACCGAGTTCACTTGCTCAAGCTCCCTGCATTCGAGGCGGGCGACGATTTTGAGTACTCCGCGTATGTCAACGGCGTGGCCGATGTGGTCGATACGAAAGAGGCATGGTCCGTACTGCCTGACAGTATCTTCCTCGGCTTCTTCTCTTACGCCAAGTTCCTGATGTACCGCGATCTCGACCCAGCAAATTGGCCAGACGATAGCAACCTGACGCAGGCGGGGCTGCTTCGCACCCTCCTGCAAGACGGGTTCCCTGAGAGTAGCGCGAGTATTTCGGACGAGACCCATCTGGATGAGATTATCCGGCCAGCCGACATGCGGCACATTCACGATAGCGACAGCTCACAGGTGCTGGCCGCTCACGAAGCGAGAAGGGGTGAGAGCCTCGTCATTCAGGGGCCGCCGGGAACTGGCAAATCGCAAACCATTGCGAACATCATCGGCGAAGCCGTAGCGGATGGAAGAACAGTCCTATTCGTTTCCGAAAAGATGGCTGCACTGGAGGTCGTGAAGCGGCGCCTCGATCAAGCTGGCGTTGGCGACGCATGCCTCGAGTTGCACAGTAATAAGGCCAATAGAAGGAATCTACTCGGGGAGTTGCGACGCACGTGGGAGCTCGGCGCGCCAAAGGGGGCAGCCGCAACTGCGGCCGATGCCGGCCTCGAAGGTTCGCGCAGCCTGCTGAACGCACATGTAGATCGGATGCACAGGGCTCTTCCGGCGAGTGGGTTGACCCCATACGAAGTCATTGGACAACTTGCGCGTATTCAGCGACTAAATGTGGCCAGTGGAGGCCTTCGTTTGGAGGGAGCCGATCTCTGGAACGCGGAGGATCGCCGCCAAAGATTGAGGCTTGTGCACGAGATCACGAGTTGGATCGAGACAGAGGGAATCCCTTCGAAACATGCGTGGTGGTGCGTCGGAGTTGAGTCCATTTTGCCGATTGACGCGGATCGAGCCTCTCGGACGGCGGCGGACCTCAGCTCCAAGCTCAAGCAAATAATTGTCGAACAGACAGAACTGGCGCATGACCTTGACGTGAACATTCCAGACACGCTCCGGGACTTTGCCCCCCTCGCAGTTCGGGCTCAAAAACTGAGCACGGCCCCGCCATTTGTCGGCCCGAGTCTCGGCGCGCCGGAGTGGGAACAAACCAACGATGTAAGCGATTTGGTCGAGGCTGGCAACCGAATTTCGGAGTTGAAATCAATCCTGCTTGGTCGCGTCTCCGTAAACGGCTGGAAGACTGATTTCGCAGCGGCGCACTCGACCTTAGCTTCCCTATCCGGTTCTTTAGATCGCAAATGGCTGACGCGGGTCGAGCGACTTGACCAAGTGATTCCGCAGCTGATCATAGCGGCGGTCAAGGTTCGTGAGACGATCGGTCTCGCGGATAACACAAAGGATATCGCCTCGGTTCAGCGTATGCTTGAGATGGCGCTGCACATTGCTGCTGCGCCACCGTCAGCTCCAGAAACATTCACATCGGCAGTGTGGGGCCATGGCATTGACCGGGCGGTCGACCTAATGGACGCGGTTGCTTCTCTTGAGGCAGCGCGGCAGAGAGTTGGGGATCGAGTAGGAGATGCAGCTTGGGACGCAAATTGCGGAGACCTGCGGCAAACAATGGCGGCACATGGAACTGGTTTATTGCGATGGTTCAGCGGCAAGTGGAGGAATGCCGATCGGACAGTTAAGTCGCTACTACGTAATCCCACAACACCACTGCCAGAAGCACTAAAACTGCTAGACGAGGTTATCAAGGGACAAAAGGCGCGAACGCTGATCCGCGAAGGGGACTCCTTTGGAGCCGCAGCCTTCGGACCACAGTGGCGAGGCGAGCGATCAAGTGCCGCGCCTTTGCGAGCCGTGTCCGAATGGATGCGAACGTTGGGCCCGCGATCGACCGAGATTCGAGAGGCTGCTGCGCGAGTTTCGGACTACGGGAGGGTCCGAGTCGACGTGAGTTGCCTTGAGGCGATTTGGATGGAGTTTGAGGGACTACTCGGCGAGGTAGCGGAAGGACTCTACAGCGAACTGGCAGGCAACGCGGACCAGATTTCACTCGAGGATCTGAAGCGAAGGACGGAGGCAGTCGTAACAGCGCAGAAGATCTGCCACGAGATTCTTGCCGATATGCCTGAGTTGGTATCCGAGCAACTCCATCTACTAGATGGACTCATTGCTTACCGCTCGACCGGGAAGACAATAACAGAAAAGGACGAATTGGGACGGCGGTGTTTCGGTGGATTATGGAAGTCCGCTGAGTCGGATTGGCATGCGATCGGTCGAGCGGCTGAATGGGTTAGAGTGAATCTTGACATCAGGCACATCGCGGCTCGGTTTGGCGCATGTGGCGAACCATTAACTCGGAGTGAGCGTATCAGTGTCTGTATCGAGGAATTCGTCGCCGGAATCGAGCAGCTAGTCCGGGATCTCCAACTAAATGTGATCCGTTTGTTCGGATCTGGCGAGATTCGCGGTGTGGGGGTCGCATGCGTAAGCTCCCAGCTCGAGCGTTGGGCCGCGAGCCGCGAGGATCTATCAAATTGGGTTGCATACGCTGGCCGTGTACAGCGGGCGCGAACACTCGGACTAGGCGATGTTGTGGATCGCCTAGAGTCCGCGAGGCTTTGTCCCGCCGAGGCGTCGGTAGAAGTCGAGCGAGCTTTTTACTGGGCTGTGCTAGTTGCGATTGCGAGGGACAATCCGGAACTGGCGCGGTTCGACGGAGGAGTTCACCAGGGACATGTGGATGAGTTCGCCAAACTGGAGGTAGAGCACCAACACACCGCGCGTATCGGCGCGATGCGGGCGCACTATTCGCGCATTCCCCACGGCGGAGCTGGCCCTGTAGGCGTTCTGAAGGCGGAGATTGCGAGAAGAAGGGGACACGTTCCGATCCGCCAGTTAATGCTGCATGCGGGGCCTGCCATTCAAGCGCTGAAGCCCGTGCTCATGATGAGCCCACTGTCTGTTGCACAGTTCCTAACGCCCGGCGAAATGAAATTCGATCTGCTGGTGATGGACGAGGCGAGCCAAATTCAGCCTGTAGACGCCTTTGGAGCCATCACACGATGCCGCCAGGCTGTCATCGTCGGAGATGAATGCCAACTCCCCCCGACGAGGTTTTTCGCTCGAATGACGGGTGGTCAAGCTGATGATGACGATGTCGAAACGGCACAGATCGCCGACATTGAAAGCATCCTTGGCCTGTTCCTGGCCAGGGGTGCGCACAGCGAACGCTGCGCTGGCATTATCGAAGCGAGCATCACTCGCTAATCGCCGTATCGAACAGGGAGTTTTACGAAAGCAAGCTTTGTATTCTTCCGAGTCCGTACACCAGCGAAACAGACCGGGGTGTGCGATTCCATCATGTGTCGACAGGAATTTATGACTCCGGCAACACACGCACGAATCCTGTTGAGGCAAGACGGCTGGCCGAAGCGGTGATGGAGCATGCACGGGTGAACCCGAGCCAAACGCTCGGTGTTGGCACGTTTTCCGTCGCACAGAGGCGTGCGATTCTGGATCAGCTAGAGCTTTTGCGGCGCGCCGACCCGCGGGCGGAGAGTTTCTTCTCGTCTCATCAGAATGAGCCGTTTTTCGTAAAGAACCTGGAGAATATTCAGGGTGATGAACGCGATGTCGTTTTCATCTCCGTCGGATATGGCAGGAATGCGGCAGGACAGATGAACATGCGGTTCGGCCCTCTTAGCAGCCCTGGCGGTGAGAGGCGTCTGAACGTTCTCATTACCCGAGCACGACGGCGCTGCGAAGTATTCGCCTCGATTACTGATCGCGACATCGACGTCGAGCGCGCGCCCGGCAGGGGCGTTGCCGCCTTTCAGTTGTTTTTGCGGTTCGCGCGAACGGGCCGGATGGACGTCACGGATTTAGCGGGACGCGGGGAACCAGCCCGAACGCTCGAAGAGGACATCGCGACCGCATTACGTGAGCGCGGGTATATGGTCGATACTCATGTCGGGGTGAGCGGCGCATTCGTGGACGTCGCAGTCTTGGACCCAGAGCATCGAGGGCGCTACGTTATCGGAATCGAGTGCGATGGTTTGTCGTACGCGAGCGCAAGGTCGGCGAGAGACCGGGACCGCCTGCGGAGGGAAGCGCTTGAGCGACAGGGCTGGACGCTCTGTCGTGTGTGGAGCATGGACTGGTACCAACGGCCGGCTGAGCAATTGCAACGTTTGGTCGTTTCAATAGAGGCTGAGAAGGCGCGGCTTGCAGCGGAAGCGAACGAGGAGGATGAGCGGTTGGTTGCAAGTGGGATCGAGCGCGACGAAACCAGCAATGCATTCGCTGATCCTGAGAACGGTGCCCTCATGTACGCGGAGTCGGCTCCGTGCAGACCAGTACCGGAATGCGATCTACTGGACACGTCTCCACAGATCATCGCTTCGATGGTGGCAGAAATCATCGAGGTAGAGGGCCCGATTCATCAAGATGAGCTAATCGTTCGGGTCCGAAGCGCTTGGGGACTGCAGCGGGCAGGTACGCGAATTCAAGAGCATTTGGCAAAGGCAATTCGAGTTGCGCGCGCTACCTGCGGCCTCGAACGCGAGGGTAAGTTTCTGGATGTGCGTGGGCGGCCCGTGCGCGTTCGTAACCGAAGCAGCGTGAGCTCGAGAAGCTTGAGGTCGTCTGAGATGCTGCCGCCAGCAGAGATTCGTGCAGCGGTGGCAGATGTTGTGCGCGAGAATTTTGGAGCTCACAAAGAGGAAATTGTGGCTGCTGTGCTGCGACGGCTCGGGTATACGGCTAGCAGCACCAATCTTCGCGAAGTAGTGGAGGCGGCAATCAAGAAAATGCGCGCCAGTGGATTGCTCAGCGAACACGACGATCTACTCGTGTTGGATGAGGCAGCAGTGAGACGGCCCTCTTAGTGCCGAACGGCGGCGACCGGAACGGTTACCTCAGAACCGTGGGTCCCAGGGTCACAATCCATCCGCCAACGAAAGGGATCTCCCGTGCAGCAGCGCCGCATCTCGCGCCGCCGTTTCGGTTGGACAAGTCGGTGCGGAGACCAGTGCGTCAAGCAGAGTGTGCCTGAAAGTGTGCCCGTGAACGGGCAGGGAGAGGTGGAACGACGTTTCCGCGGCCATATCGAATCAATCGTTTAGCCGCCTCGAATCGCCTCCAGTCACCTAAGGGATGGTCTCATAATCCGTTGGTCGTAGGTTCAAATCCTACAGGGCCCACCAAATTCTCTTCCGCGAAAAACACCCTCCTGCGCCTATTCCCAACTAGTCCGTGTTCAAGCTGAGATGTTCAGTAGCGCGCCGGTCTGTTCTGGAATGGAGCCGTAGCCGGTCGGGTGGGAAGGGGTTTCAGCCTGCGAGGGCGTTGCCGTTTTCGATGGGTCGTGAGCCAGCGCTGCGTGTCCGGCAGAGCTTAAATCGACGGAGTCCGATGGCGCCTGAACTGTGTTCGGCGCCCTGACCGGGCGCGTACTACTCGATCACGTCGAGCCGGTTTGTGCGACCGGCGCGATATTCGCCACATCCATCTCGACTCATATCGGCCACATCGCGCGGAATTTCGGCACATTTCGGCCTTCCGGGCCCCTGCGAATTCGTGTAGTCTGTCGCTATGCATATCCAAACGAGAATTCTTCTCTCGATCTGCGGCCTGACCTTTGTGCTGAGTGCGCAGGACAATCTGAAGACCACGGTCACACAGCGCTATTTTGGCGGCGTCCGTCGAAATCTGGAAGCGGCGGCCGAGGCGATGCCCGCCGCCAAGTACAGCTTCAAACTGACCGATGGGCAGATGTCCTTCGGTGAGTGGATCAATCACTCCACGGAACGGAACTACGCCGACTGCGCCACGTTAAAAGGGGAAGCCGCTCCGGAAACCGCCAAGAAGGTGTCTGGGCTGAAGGACAAAGCGGAGGTGAGCCAGGCGTTGAAGGATTCGTTCGCCTATTGCGCGGCGGCGCTTGAAGAAGTGACCGACCAGAAGGTGTTGGCCTCGCCGCAGATGACCTATGCGCTGCTGCACATTGTGGTGCACAACAACGAGATCTACGGAAATATTGTGGGCTACATGCGGTCGAGCGGGATTGTGCCGCCTTCGACGGCGGCGCGGACGGGTCAGAAGGGAAAGTAGTTCCGCCAGGGGGGACTAGGTCCAGTAATTGCGATCCATGCTGCGATACTGCACGGCCTCGGCCACGTGCTTCGCCGACACCGTTTCCGATTGATCGAGATCGGCGACGGTGCGCGCCACTTTGAGGATGCGATCGTGCGCGCGCGCGGAGAGCCCCATACGGCGGACGGCCATTTCGAGGGTCCGCTCACCGGAATCGTCGAGGGCGCACTGCTTGCGGATCATGCGGCTCGGCATCTGGGAATTGTAGAAGCCACGCGCCTGCTGCACGGCGCGAGCGCCTTCCACTCGGGCGCGGATCTCGGCGCTGCTCTCGGTGGAGGGATTGCCGCGCAGCTCTTTGTATGGAACCGCGGGAACCTCCACGTGAATATCGATGCGATCGAGTAGCGGTCCCGAGATTTTTCCCAGATACCGCTGGATGATGGCAGGTGTGCAGCGGCATTCGCGAGAGGTATCGCCGTAAAATCCGCACGGACAAGGATTCATCGCAGCCACCAGCATGAAGCTCGAAGGGAAGCACAGCGTCATGGTGGACCGCGCGATAGTCACAGTTCCGTCTTCCAGCGGCTGGCGCAGCGATTCCAGCACGTCTCGCGGAAATTCCGGAAACTCATCGAGAAACAGAACGCCGTGATGGGCCATGCTGACTTCGCCTGGGCGCGGCATCCCCGCGCCTCCGCCCAATAGGCCCGCATTGGAGATGGAGTGATGCGGCGAGCGGAATGGGCGCTGGTGGAGCAATCCCACACCGCCCGGAAGCATGCCCGCGATGCTGTGAACCTTAGTGGTTTCGATGGCTTCGTCGAACGTGAGTGGCGGCAGAATCCCGGCGAACCGCTTCGCCAACATCGTCTTGCCCGAACCCGGCGGCCCTATCATTAAGAGGTTGTGCGACCCCGCGGCGGCCACCTCCAGTGCCCGTTTCGCCATAGTCTGCCCGCGGACATCCGCGAAATCTGGCGCGGAGACTGATGGCGCGGCCAAACTGTTGCCATTGCGCGCCGTCGGCACGAACTCCTGCGGGCGCTCCAGCAGCGCCACCACTTCCGCCAGATGGCGCACGCCGTACACGCTCACGCCTTCCACCACGGCGGCCTCGGCAGCGTTCTCGGCGGGAACCACCAGATTAGGGATGCCCTTGTCGCGCGCGCACACTGCCATCGAAAGCGCGCCACGAATCGGCCGAATGGCGCCGTCGAGCGACAATTCACCAGAGATGATGTGCTGGTCGAGCCCGGTCACGTGCCCCATCGCGCCCAGGATTCCAAGCGCGACTGGCAGATCGAAACCGGCCCCTTCCTTTCGAATATTGGCGGGGGCCAGATTGATGGTGACGGTCTTGTTCGGATAGCCGAAGCCCGAGTTGAACATGGCGGACTTGATGCGCTCGCGACTCTCCCGCACCGCCACGTCCGGCATGCCGACCATGCGCGAATCGTTGGCGCTGCCGGTGGTATGAAGATCCACCTCGATTTCAATCACGTGGGCGTCGATACCGTACACCGCGGCACTGCGAGTTTTGAATAGCGGCATGAAATCGGGACCTTTGATTACAGTGATCGGCAGGAACGATAATTCTCAGGAGATTGCTGCCACAACTTTCGTGATCAGCGCCGCTATACGCCCGGGTCGATGAACGCTGCCGACGCGCCAACCCACTCCAGCGCCTTATTATGATCGACTCCCATCTGCGCACCACGCCCCATTCGGATGATCGTGTTCACCGGCCGCAAGTAGTCCTGGCACACGTACATGATCCGGACCTCCATCTTCGTAGGACCGAAGGGAGTCTCGATCGTCGGACGGAAGTCGACTCGCTCCTGCAGGATGAAATCCCCGCGCTGCTCCACCGGGACAGCCGCCAGCTGTTCCGCGGTCGGCCCCACGACCACGCCCGAGCCCGCAAACGAATAGAGCGGCTTGAGCACGTATCGCTCTGGATGATCCACAGTTCCCACGCGATCCAGAAACTCCGTATGCGGCACGGCTGGGTGGTCCAGATACGGCAGAGAGAATTTGCTCAACCGGAAAAACCAGTTGGGATGCCCCGCCCACTCGACGTCCAGCTCATCACGGAAATCGAAATTCAGCTTCACCTGCTTCCGCACCAACTCATCCGCGATCGCACGATTGTAAATGCGATGGATGGGCACATCGCCATAGAAGAGCCGATTGCCCTCCTTCCGAACCTCGGCGATATCGACCGTCCGCACGCCCCACAAGCGCTCGGTAAGCAGGAAATCATGCCGCGTCTTCTGATGCCACGGGTCGATTTCGAGCAGCACCACGTTTTCCGGGTCGGCATCGCCTACAATGGCGCGCCGCAAAACCGAAACGTATTCGTCAGGCGGCATCAGATCCGCTGCCCGATCGATCCCATACGCCTCGCGGTATGCCTGCGCCATCGTGGGCTGATACGCATAGAGCGTGGGGAAGCCCTGAATCTCTACCAGCTTCGGCTGAAACTGCGCATCCAGTCCGAAATCCGCCTGCACGAATAGAGGCGCCGGATCTTCGTTGGGGACGCGATACTCTGCCGGAATCGCCGCCCGCGAATCCTCCTGGTATTGCGGATTGGCGAGCAGTTGCTCCACCATCTCGCGGCCGTAGCGCGCCATCCGCTCTACCAGGCTTGCCGGCAAAAAGACCGGCGTCTCGCTGTGGCGGAAAGGCACGGGCTCACCGCATTGCTCCTCTAACAGCCCCAGGAAGCGCGCGAATTTCTCGGGCGTGTAGTTGCGGTTAAACCACTGGCGGTGTGAGGGAATCAAGCAGGAAAGCTCCGCCGCGCATGATTTGAAGACCATCGATCCAGATATCGAACTTTCGGCCCACCACGTCGATGTGAGTGGCTGAATACCAGTCCGCGCCCGTGTGCGCTCCGTAAGGATTGCCGAACGCGATGTGGATGCCCGGAATTTTTTCGTCCTGCAGGATGTTGCCGATCACGTCGCGCACTCCGATATTGGTCCCAATCGCGAACTCGCCCACTCGATCGCTGTTCTCATCGGTGTGACAGTAGCGCCAGAACTCGTCCTGCAGATCGCGATTGGCGCAACGAGCCTCCTTCAATCGGCTGTCCACCACCTCAATCGTGAGCGGTGTCGCGCCCAGGTCGCCATACTTCTCACAAAGGTAATCCCCCACCACGCCATCGATCACGAACGTGCCGTCCACGCGCTCGGGACAGGTAAACGTCTCGCCGCCCGGAAGATTGCCCCATTTGTTGGGACTGATGATGCCGCTGGTTTTGAGCCACTTCAAAGCCGGCGAGAACCGACCCACGATGCTGGTGCCGGCGGGATTAGTGGCGCGAATCTCGCGCGCCTCGCTGGCCATTTGCCAAACCTGCGTGCTGATGCGGTCCACTTCGTCGAAATCGGCGCGCATGCCTTCCAGCATGATGCGCCGGTCGATGTTCACCATGTGGGCGTGGCGCATCTTGCGGCGGTTCACCACGTCGGTCATCTGCATGCGCGTGCGCAACTCGTTCTCCTGCGCCTTCACCGCGAAGATGCTGACGTCGCTGGTCTCCATGTCCTCCAGTACTTCGCGCGGCATGTCCTTCAATGGCCGCAGCGCCAGATCCTCCAGCACCCAGGCGTTGTATCGGATGTTGAGCCGTTCCAACTCGCTCACCAAGGCGGCCGCGATCTCACTGCACGCCCTGTCGGTGATCAGCGTGACTTTCTCTTGCGGTTGCACTCGCAGGCAGCACACAATGGCGTTGCGTGCGCCGGGCGATAGAGCCGGGTCGAAGGGTGTAGCGCGCAACTGCTCCCTGGTTTCCGTCATTGTCCCACTCCCCGGGCCGGTTCCACGATTCCCTGTTCCGTCTCTTCGATCATGTAATCCACTACCTTCTTCAGGTCCCCGGTCTGGGCGAACACACGCAACTGCCGGTCCGCTCCGGTGCCGTTTTTCAAAATCTCGCGAATATACCCGATTTCCTTTTGGCTGCCCAGTTCATCGGACACATCGCTCACAAACTCCAGTATCTCCTCGATCAGCTTCCTGGCGTCCACCTCAGTCTGCTTGCCGAAATCGATCATCTTGCCGTCGAGCCCGTAACGCGCCGCGCGCCATTTGTTTTCCATGATGAGCGAGCGGCTGTAGTGCCGGAAGGTCTGATTCTGCTCGTGCAGCTTGTAGAGTTTGGCGATGACGGCCTGGCACAGCGCCGCGATGGCGATGCTCTCTTCCAGCCGCATGGGCATATCGCAAGTGCGGAATTCGAGCGTGGGGAAGTATGGATGCGGCCGGATGTCCCACCAGATCTTCTTGGCGTTATCGATGCAATTGGTGTGGATCAGCAGGTTGACGTAGTTCTCGAATTCCGACCAGCTCTGATAGATGTCCGGAATGTTAGTGCGTGGGAATTTGTCGAACACCTTGCAGCGATACGATTTCAGGCCCGTGTCCATACCCAGCCAGAACGGCGAGTTGGTGGAGAGCGCCAGCAGGTGCGGCAGAAAGTAGCGGGCGCTGTTCATCAACTGAATAGCGGTCTCGCGATCCTCCACGCCAATGTGCACGTGCAGGCCGAAGATCAGGTTGGCGCGCGCCACCATCTTCAGATCCTCCACAATCACCTTGTAGCGATCGTCGGGATAGATCTCCTGATTGCGCCATTCGGCGAACGGATGCGTGCCTCCGGCGGCCAGCCGCAGCCCGTTCTCACGCGCCAGGCCGATGATCTGGCGGCGGATGTCGCGGATCTCCTCGTGCGCTTCCTGAATGTTCCGGCACACGCCGGTCCCGATCTCCACCACCGACTGATGCATCTCCGGCTTGACGCGCTCCTGCAGCAGCATCTTGCCCTTCTGCACGATCTCGGCGTGAATGTGCGAGCGCAGGTCGCGCGTCACCGGGTCGACTGTCTGATACTCCTCTTCGATCCCGATACTCAAGCTGGGAGGTATTATGGCTGCGCCACTCATCGGCTAGCCCCCGTGACCACGCCGGGCGCAAGAAATCGTGCCCAGTGCAACTCGGCCGTGGCAGAATGCGGCTCCCTGGCGCGCGCCACAGCCATTTCGGCGACCGCATCTACAATCCACCGAAAGTTCTCTGGCCCTACCGATTCGAGGCCCGCATCGGGCGCGGGATTCATGAAATCGATGGCGTAGGGAATGCCGTCCTCCACCGCGAACTCCACAGTGTTCAGATCGTAACCAAGTGCGCGGCACAGCTTGAGGGAGTCGTGGACTATGCGTTCGCCCAGAGCGCGGCCGGGCGGCGGATTGCCTGCGACGTACCGCAGATGGTGCGGTTGGCCGGGATCGTAGCGCATCACGTGTACCTTCTCGCGATTCACCACGTAACAGCGGAAATATTCCTGGAAGCGCACGGCCCCTTGCAGGGTCATGCAGAGGCTGGCGCTTTCGTCATACGCGCTGAAGAACTCGGCGGGCGTATCCACTTTGTAGACGCTCTTCCAACCGCCGCCATCGTGCGGCTTGAGGAACGCGGGGAAGCCCACGTATGCGAAGATGCTGTCCCAATCCAGCGGATACTCCAGGTTGCGCATGGAGCGGTCGCTGGTGCCCGGTGGATGCTGCTTATGCGGCAGCAGCACGGTGGGCGGTATCGCGACACCCAGCTTCGTGGCCAGCGCGTAATTGAAGAACTTGTCATCCGCGCTCCACCAGAAGGGGTTATTGATCACCTTGGCGCCGGTGAGCACGGCGTTCTTGAGGAACGAGCGATAAAAGGGGATATCGTGTGAGATGCGGTCGATAATCACGTCGTACCCGCTGGGCTCAGCCATGCGAACGCCGCCCACTTTCAGGTGCTCGGCCGTGATGCCAGGCAACCCCATGGTGTTGATTCGGTCCACCAGCGCGGGTGGAAACGACTCTTCCATTCCATACAGCACACCGATTCTGCTCATGCCGTCTCCTTACAGAAAGAACTTCTCCGCCATTTTGTGCCACCACGGCCAATCGTGGCCGAAGCCTTCCCAGACATCCAGGTTATGCGGAATCTGCCTGGTCCCAAAGACGTGCGCCAGCTTCACATTCTGGTCGAACAGTGGGTCCTGGTTACCCACAGCCAGCACATGGTAATTCCGTCGGAAACGCTCCAGGAACCACTGGTCGCCTATGTTCGGCAGGTAGTCCAGCGGACTGTGCAAGTACGCGTTGTCGTCGTAGTAGCCGTCCAGAAATCGCTTCGGGATGTCGAACGCGCCGGACATGCTCACAGCGTACGTCACCAGATCCGGATGACGTAGCGCGAAGTTGATGGCGTGATAGCCGCCGAAACTGCAGCCGGTGGTCCCGATCTGCGGCCAACTGGTCCGATTGCGAACGAAGGGCGCCACTTCAAGCGCCAGGTAGGAGTCGAATGCATTCTGGCGATGCAGGCGATCGGCCGGCTGCGCCCAGCGGTTGTACCAGGATTCCTGGTCCACCGAATCCACGCAGATCACCTGCAACTCGCCGCGGTCGATCTTAGGCTGAAGGGCGTTCACCATGCCGCGATCTTCGTATTCGAAGAACCGGCCTCCCGACGTGGGAAACACCACCACCGGAAATCCGCTCTCGCCATACGCCAGCAACTCCATGCCGCGATGGAGAGACGGGCTGTGCCACTTTATATAGTCCCGACGCATTCCCTGGTAATCGTAGCAGATGGATTCTCAGGGCCCTGGGGGCGTGCGTTAAGACAAATTCGTGAGCAAACGCTCAATTGATCGACACATTTGTATTTTTTCGCGAGTTTCCGTGCGCCAATATGTGCCCGATTTTACGCACTAGATAGTAGAGAGCAATGCGTTAGCAATCGACGTAATTGCCGATTATTACTCGGAGGAGCTTAAGTTGTAACACTTCGGCCCGCCACGTACCGAACTCCATCCGGTACGTGGCGGGCTGATTTCTTGGCGTGCTTGACGTCCTACTGCTCCACCCGCTTCTGGCGCTCGTAGGGGGTCTTCAAGTACTTGCTGGCCTCTTCCTGTGCTCCCTGTGTATCGTCCTTAGTGCGAATCGCCAGATTGTACTCGTTCACCGCGCGGTCGCGCTGGCCTGAGATGTCGAAGATCATGCCGAGGTGAATGCGGGACCACACCTCCGTCCACTTCGGCTCCAGGTCGCCATTCAGCGCTTCGCGGAATTCATTGGCGGCTTGCTGGTAGTTGCCCTGTTGGAAGTTGACTTCCGCAATGCGGAAGTGCGCCAGGGAGCTGTTGCGCGTGGTCTCCAGCGCCTTCTGGTATTCCTTCAACGCATCGCCATATTCGGCCAGTTCCATGTACTGCTCGCCGCGCCGGATAGCTACCGCCACGCGCACCTGCGGGTTGTAGCGCAGCACACGGTTGCCGGGATCGATCACGATATTCTTCGGTTTGCCGAACGTGTCCACCGAGAACTCGGAGGAGGTTCCCACCACTTCGATGCGCTGCTTTTCCGGATTGCCTTCCGTTTCGATCTTCAAATCCACCGGCATGCGGAAGGTGTCCAGATCCTGCGAAATCTTTCCCATCACGCGGAAGCCGCCCGCGCTGGGGCTGGCTCCGGCGCTCGCCGGGGCCTTCTCGGTCCGGTAGATGGTGTATTCCAGCTTGAACTCGGGCGCGCCGCTCGATTCAATCCACTGAATGAAGAAGTAGCCCAGGTTGAGGCCCGAGGCGTCTTCGACAGCCTTCTTGAAATCGTCCGTATTCACGGATTTCCAGGCGTTCTTTTGCGAGTAATCCTTGAGCGCCTGATAGAACTTCTCATCGCCGACCACGTAACGGAGCATGTTCATCACGGCCGCGCCCTTGCTGCCGGTGAGGGCCCACATCTCGGGGGAGTAATCCTCCAGGCGCGACGCCTGAATGATGGGCACGTTGTCCACCGTAAGGGCTTCCGTCATCACGTCGCGCAGGCCATTTTCCATGGCTCCAGTGCCGTTGACGTGCTCCACCCATAAAAGTTCGGAGTACGATGCCAGCCCGTTGGTGAGCCACAGATGATTGCGCGTAGTGGGCGACACCAGTTCTTCCCACCACTGCCGAGACACTTCATTGGCCAGCAGCTTCGAACTCACCTGCCGTGTGATACCGCGCGGCGCCAGGAATACCATGCCAGGCGCGGCATACCCGTTGGGCGCGCCGGCTTCGGTCTCTACCACCGTCAGGTTGGCATAAGGCGGCAGGCCGAAGGTGCCGGTGAAATACGACATCACCTTGCCGATCTCCTGCCCGTATTGCTCTGCGTACTGCGCCTCAGCGCCGCGGAAATAGAGCGACGTGTTGACGCCCTCGGACTGCACGCGCACGGGCGGATCCTTCACAATCGCGATGCTGCCAGGGAACGACTGGCGGGCGAACTTAAACGCGAAGGTGTTCTTGTCTCCGGTCGTCTCTTTCGTGTCCACGCCGCTACCCAACACGGAGTAGCCCATGGGGACCGTCACTTTCAGGTCGGCCCCGAAGCGGTCGGTGGTATAGCCGCTCACCGGAAACCAGCGCGCCGGATACATCAGGTAGCCATAGTCGGGGTGGATGGCGCCGAATTTGATGCCGTAGACCGGCGAATCCTCCTGACCCGTGATATGGCCGTCGTAATAAAACGTGATCGCCACTGGCTGCCCTTTGACAAGCGGCTGCTCAAAATTCAGGCGGACTGTAAAATCCTGCGCATTGCGCGATGCCTGGATCTGTTTGCCTTTGTCGTCCACCACGCGCGAAACGTTGAGCGCATTGTTCAGCTCAAACGGCAGCGACGTGATGTTATCGTCCACCGGGATAAACTTCACGGTCGCTTTGGCGGCCAGCGAAGAGGTGTTGGGCGAAACGTCGGCCTCGATGGAGTACTCCTGCACATCGATGCGCGAACGATTGGCAGGCTGGGCGAAGCAGGCGGAGGCGCCGGCGAGCAGCAAACCGGTGAGAGCGAATTCACGAAACATGAGCGACTTGTCCTTCCAGAATCTCTTGGATATGTCCGGCCATGCCGGGTTGCGGTACGGAAGATAACTTTACACGGACTTCGGCCAGCCCGGCTTGCATGCGGGCGCGAGCCTCGCTGTCCGAAAGCAGGCGGCGAGCTTCCAGGGCGATGCGTTCACCGGTCATTTGACCCTGCATCAGCTCGGGCACCACGGCGCGGCCCGCGATCAGGTTGACCATGGAATAAAACGGCACCTGCACCAGGAGCTTGCCCATCACCCAACTGGGCGGTGTGACGCGGTAGAACGTCACCATGGGAGTACCCAGAAGGGCGGCTTCCACGGTAACGGTCCCACTGGCAGCCAGTGCGAGATCGGCATGAGCCATGGCGTCCCAGCTTTCTCCTTCAATCGCCTTGATGGACGATCCTTGTAAACGTTCACGGAAAAAATCCACCCCAGTGGTGGCCGAAGCCGGCAGGATCAGATTTACTGCCTGCTCCCGGTACAGCCGAGCCGCGGCATCCAGCAGTGCTGGCAGATGGCGCGCGGCTTCACCACGGCGACTCCCGGGTAATACCGTAACTAATGGACGGCCCGGAGCCAGCCTGTGTTTCCGAAAAAACTCATCCTTGCCGAGAGACGGGCGGACCAAGCCGGCCAGCGGGTGCCCAATGTAACGCGCATTGACCCCTTCGCGGCGGAAGAACTCCTCTTCAAAGGGGAAGATACAGAGCAGCTTTCGGACGGCTTGCCGGAGCGTCTTGACGCGCCCTTTACGCCACGCCCATGCCTGCGGCGCTACCAGGTAAACCACTGGAATTCCGGACTTTGTGAGTTGGCGCGCCACTCGCAGGTGAAAGTCGGGCGAGTCCGTCAGGATGGCCAGATCGGGCTTCTGTGCCCGCGCCTCAGCTAGCAGCTTGCGGTATTCCCCATAGATTCGCGGGATGTGAGAAACCACTTCCAGCAGCCCGACAACCGCCAGGCTGGACGCGTCCACCACGGTTCGGACCCCCGCCGCGCGCAACCGGGGTCCGGTGCAGCCGAAAAACTCGGCATCCGGGTATAGACGGCGCAGTTCGCCTACGGCCAGCGAGGCGTATAGATCTCCCGACGCTTCCCCTGCCGATACCAGGATTTTCGGACCCATGCCCCTCAAGTTTAACCTCCCAGCCCTGCTACAATCGACTAACGGGGATGTCCACTGACGCCGAACGGTCCAAGCTGTCCGTAGAAGATCTCGTTGCGCGATGCCGCTCCGAGCTGATTCCACTCAACAGCAAGTTCTCCTATTTCTCGGTTTTGCCCATGGCGGAAGAAGACCTGCGGCAGTACCTGAACGATCCGATTTCCGCCGTCTCTCCCTCCATCGCGTCGTTGCTTCCGAAGGTGGGAGTGATTCTCGCTCCGTATCTGGAGCGCGGCAATGGCAAAGAACACGATATGGTCAGCTTCGAGCGCCCCGCCGAGAGTCGCCAGTTGCGCTGCTCGCGACAGGACGACAAGCAGTTAACCCTTCTGGCGCTCAGCATCAAGGACCTGGAGGTGGCGGACTATCACTATCAGTTCTACAACGCGATAGCGGGCCTGGTGGCCGACCATTGGACGGACGAAGTACAGGAGCGCTTCTACCGGACCATCCGCGAAGAATTGAGCGCCGAAGTACACGGCGAAGTGGATGAGAAGAGCTGGCACCTGAAGCAGGCGCTGGTGCGCCGCCAAACCAACGTGCGGAAGGAAACCAAACTGTTCCGCGAGTATGCGCGCCGCGCGTTCGAGGATACGCTCACGCTTTACCTGCACGGCACCTGCTGCGATATCGATGTGGAGACCGGTCCCCGGCAGATGCCGAGCCGCTATCTGCGCAGACGGCTGGAATTGCTGATCTCGCTGTTCCCGCCCCCCGACGGCTATGCCGTTCTCCCCGAGCAGTTGAAATCGCGATAGCACTCAGCTCGTCGGATAATCATTAGAGCCTATGGAGACAACCGACGCTCAAGTGATGCCCGGCCGGACTGCTCTGCTATTCGACCTGGATGGAACGCTGGTAGATAGCGTTTACCAGCACGTGCTGGCGTGGCGCGACGCACTGGAGCAGGCTGGCATGCCGCTTTCGGTGTGGCGGATTCACCGGCGGATCGGGATGAGCGGCGGGCTCTTCGTGAATGCGCTGGCTCGTGAGATTGGGCGCACGCTGGAGCCCGAAGCCGTGGCGCAGATGCAGGCGCTGCACGGGGAGGCTTACAAGCAATACGTCGGGCAGGTGCGCCCGCTCCCCGGCGCGGTGGAGTTGATGAGTTACCTGGCTAAGGCGGGCGTCCCGCATGCGATCGCGACCAGCGGTTACCGGAAGAGTGCGGAGCAGGTGGTGAAATCGCTCGGGATCGGTCCGGAAGTCCCGCTGGTGACGCGCGATCAGGTGTCGCATGCCAAACCCGATCCGGACCTGTTTCTGGCGGCTGCCGCTCGGCTTGGCGTTCCCATCGAACACTCGGTCGTGGTTGGCGACAGCATTTGGGACCTGCTGGCAGCGCGCCGCGCGCGGGCTTTGGGCGTGGGACTTTTATCTGGCGGATATGGTGAAGAGGAACTGGAGCGGGCGGGAGCATATCGGGTGTACGCCGATCCGGCAGAGTTGCTGGCGTGCCTGGACGAGGTGGGCATCCGGGCATGCTGATCTGCCCTATATAACATGCACGAGGATCTGGACTCCTGGATGGTACGGTATCAACAAGCGGATGCGGCCGCTCCAGGTGTCCTGATCGGCATGCTGAGTCCGGCGCTGCTGCGTTTTTTTCGCAGCCAGGGCGACAGCCGCGAATTCGCCGAAGACTTGCTGCAGGACACCTGGATGCGCATCCACCGCGTGCGACACACGTATCGCGCGGGCGAGCCGGTGTTGCCCTGGGTGTATGCGATCGCCCGCCGGGTGCGAATCGATCACTACCGCCGTAACTTGCGCGTCGTTTCGCACGAAGTAGTATTAGAGACGTTACCGGAAAAGCCCGCGCCGCCGGCCGGAGTTGGAGCGCTGCCCGACTTCGAAACCATGGTGGGCGTGCTTCCCGAAGCGCAGCGCGAGGTGGTCACGATGTTGAAAGTGGGAGGATTGAGCCTGGAGGAAGTCGCGCGGGCCACATCTTCCACCGTGGGCGCAGTGAAGCAGAAGGCGCATCGGGCTTACGCAAAACTGCGCGAGTTGCTGGAGGAAAAGCGGTAGATGGAACACCGCGACATCGAGCGAGAAATCGCGAACATGCCGCCGCTGGGGCGGGACCCACAGCCTTCGCCCGAACTGCTCGCGAAGCTGGAGAGGACGCTCGCCACGGACCTTCGTCCGGTGAAACCGCTGCGGCCGGCTTGGCAATTCGCTGCCGTCTGGTGCGCGATATTTCTGGCGCTGGTGATCGCTGGCGCGGTGAAACTAGAACCACTGGCGCTTCCGGAAATGGGCAGGCCCGTCTCGATACTGGTGCTGGGTGTGCTGGCGATCTGCGTGGGTGGGTCGGTGCTTTCGTTGGCGCGGCAAATGACGCCGGGCAGCCGCTATCGTTTCCCGCCCGGCCTGTTGCCGTTCGCGGCGCTCATCGTGTTGGCGGTAATGTTTTTCCTTTTGTTCCCTATCGAAGAGTCGCCGCTGTTCTGGCAGGAGGGCTGGATATGTTTTTCGGTCGGGATCGAGTTCGCAGCGGCCGCCGCGGCACTCCTCTGGTTCTTCTTGCGGCGCGGGGCATATCTCGATGCGCGCCTGGCGGGCGCAACCGCAGGACTGCTGGCCGGGCTCGCGGGAACCGCCGTGCTATCGCTTCACTGCCCCATCTTAGAGGCGTCCCACGTGGTGGCGTGGCATCTGGGAGCGTTGGCGACGGCGGCGCTCGTGGGAGCGGCTATCGGCGCGATCGGGTCCCGCTACACGCCCCAGCAGTAGTCTTCCACGGCGCGTTCGATGGAATCGTCCTTTTCGGTGAGGCGCATCAACTCCAGGCGGATGGCATCCACGAGGGCTTTCCAACTGGCTTCGATGACGTTGTCCGAGACCCCAACGGTAGACCAGCTCTTGCGGTGGTCGCTCCACTCGATGAGCACGCGGACCTTGGCGGCGGTGCCGGGGCGCGAATCGAGCACGCGGACCTTGTAGTCCATCAGGCGGACATCGGAGATCTGGGGATAGAGCTTCGAAAGGCACTTGCGCAGGCACAGGTGCAGCGCGTTGAACGGACCGTGACCGATTTCGGTGGCGGAATGCACGCCATCCTGCGCGCGCAAGGTCACTGTGGCAGTAGTGCGCGAGGGCGATGTGCCGCCGGCGCGGGTGGCCACTTCGTAGCTATCTACGTCGAAGAAGTTCATACCGGGGTGCAGCGCTTCGCGGACCAGCAGTTCGAAAGTGCCCTCGGCGGCTTCCAATTCGTAGCCTTCGTACTCCATCTGCTTGATGCGCTCCAGCAATTCACGGCGCGCCTCTTCGTCCAGGCGATCTTCCAGGCCGTGCTGCTTGAGCTTGTACATGATGTTGCCGCGGCCGGAGAGGTCGCTCACCAGGACGCGCTGGCGATTGCCCACGGCTTCGGGGCGGATGTGTTCATAGGTGGCGGAGTCTTTCAGCACGGCGCTGACGTGCACACCGCCCTTGTGCGCGAAGGCGCTCTTGCCCACGAAGGCCTGGTCGTTGCGCAGCGGCAGATTGGCCAACTCGGCGATGAAGCGGCAGACGGACGTCAGGCTGGCAAGCTTGTCGGGACCGATGGTGTTGTGGCCCAGCTTGAGTTCCAGGTTGGCGATGACGGAAGCCAGATTGGCGTTGCCGCAGCGCTCGCCGTAGCCGTTCATGCAGCCCTGCACGTGCGTGGCGCCGGCCTCCACGGCCGCGATGGTATTGGCCACCGCGACATCGGAATCGTTGTGCGTGTGGATGCCGATCACGCCATCGAAGCGCTTGCGCACTTCGGCCACGATTTCCACCAGGCGGCCGGTGATGGTGCCGCCGTTGGTATCGCACAGGCAGAGAACGTCGGCCCCGGCCTTGTACGCGGCTTCCAGAGTCTGCAGCGCATAGGCAGGGTTGGCGGCGTAGCCATCGAAGAAGTGCTCGGCATCGTAGACCACTTCCTTACCGTGCGCCTTCAGGTAGCTTACGGTGTCGGAAATGAGCTCGAGGTTTTCTGCCTCGGTGATGCCGAGCGCACGTTTCACATGAAGATCCCAGGTCTTACCGAAGATGGAGACCACCGGCGTGCCGGCTTCGACCAGCGCCCGCACATTGCGGTCCTCGTCCACGGGGTTCTTGGCGAAGCGGGTGGAGCCAAACGCGGTGAGGCGGGCGTGCTTAAGTTGCAGCTCGCCCGCCCTCGCGAAGAACTCCTTATCTTTGGGATTGGAGCCCGGCCATCCGCCCTCAATGTAATCGATGCCCAGCTCATCCAGTTTCTGCGCAATGATGAGCTTGTCATCCACGGAGAAGGAGACGGCCTCGCCCTGCGTGCCGTCGCGGAGAGTGGTATCGAACGTTGAGATCTTCATAAAACACCTTTTTTACAGGCCCGCAGGCCCGAGCTACTTGGTTACGGCGGCGGTGCTATCTTGCGGCACTCCCGCTTCTTTCTTCTTTTTGAGGAACGTCATCATTTCGCGCAGCTCGCGTCCCACAACCTCGATGGGCTGATTGCGGGCGGCTTCGCGCATGGCGAGAAACTTGTGGCGGCCGGTCTTGTTCTCGTCGATCCACTGGCGGGCAAATTCGCCCGACTGGATCTCGGAGAGGATCTTCTTCATTTCGGCGCGCGTCTGATCGTTTACAATGCGCGGGCCGCGCGTGTAGTCGCCATACTCTGCGGTATCGGAGACGGAGTAGCGCATGTAGCTGAGGCCGCCTTCCTGAATCAGGTCGACAATCAGCTTGAGCTCGTGGAGACACTCGAAGTAGGCGATCTCGGGCGCGTAGCCCGCGGCCACCAGGGTTTCGAAGCCGGCGCGGACCAACTCCGCGGCGCCGCCGCAAAGCACGGCCTGCTCGCCGAACAGATCGCTTTCGGTCTCCTCGCGGAAATTGGTTTCAATCACGCCGGCCTTGAGGCAGCCGAGCGCCAGCGCGTACGCCAGGGCGCGCTCCGTGGCTTCGCCCGACGCGTTCTGGTGCACCGCTATCAGCGCGGGCACGCCCACGCCTTCGGTGTACAGTTCGCGCACACGATGTCCGGGAGCTTTGGGAGCCACCATGGAGACGTCCACGCCGACGGGCGGAGCGATCTGCTTGAAGTGAATGTTGAAGCCGTGGGCGAACATGAGGGTCTTGCCCGGCAGCATGTGGGGCGCGATCTCCTTGTTGTAAAGATCGGCCTGGATGTGGTCGGAGACCAGAATCATGATCACGTTCGCGGCCTTGGCAGCATCGGAGGCGCTCAACACTTTGAGTCCGGCGGCCTCAGCCTTCGCCCAGGACTTGCTGCCCGGGTAGAGCCCGACTACCACTTCGACTCCCGAATCGCGCAGGTTCAGCGCATGCGCGTGCCCCTGGCTTCCATATCCGATGATGGCGACCGTGCGCCCATTCAAGTAGTCCAGATTCCCGTCTTTTTCGTAATAGCGTTTCGGCATTTTTGCTCCGTTCCAGGGTTGCGTAGTGGCGCTGGCGGTCTTGCCGCCGGCGAATAAGATCGCCGCCACTCAAGTGCTCATTTCTCCAATAAACTCTCTTCTACCTTCGCGCCCGCTTTGGTTGGCACTGGCGGCTGAAGGCGCAGCTTCTTGGCTTCGAGTGCTATGGCCAAGGCACCCGAGCGAGTGACCTCGATATCGCCGTAGCTTCCCATAACGTCGACGAATTCGTTCAGCTTTTCGGGCGGCCCGGTAACTTCGATGGCGTAGCCTTCGGTGGAGGAGTCCACCACGCGGCCTCCGAAGATCTCGGCTTCCTTCAGCACCGCAGTGCGCGATTCCTGCGCCGTGCGGATCCGGACCAGCAGCAGTTCCCGAACCACGGCGGGTTCGTCGGTGAGGTCGGAAGCCTGCAGCACGTTGATCAGCTTATTCATCTGCTTGATCACCTGCTGCCGCTGCTTTTCGTCCACGTCCACCACGATGGTCATGCGGGAGAGCTCGGGGTCGAGCGTGCGCGCCACCGTCAGGCTCTCAATGTTATAGCCGCGCTGCGTGAGCAGTCCGGTGACCCGCATCAGGGCGCCCGGTTTGTTTTCCAGGAGTAAGGATATGACCTGCAGCATTTTCGTTTCTCTACTTTCCAGGCACGGCCACGGGTTGCGGCGGACCGAGCACCATCTCATTGATGGCAGCGCCCGCGGGCACCATCGGGTAAACATTTTCCATTTGCGACACCTTGATGTTGAGCAAATAGGGACCGGGTTCGCGGACGGCTTCTTCCAGCGCGGATGCGAGTTCCCACGGCTTATCGATGGTGCGGCCCTTGAAACCGTACGCGCCGGCGAGTTTCGCCGCGTCCGGGAAGCAGTCCAGTTCCACCGAGCTCAGGCGGTTGTTGTAGAACAGCGTCTGCCACTGCCGCACCATGCCCAGATAGCCGTTGTTCATGATGATGATTTTGATGGGCAGGCCGTTCGATGCGATGGTTCCCAATTCGGGGATCGACATCTGGAAGCCGCCATCGCCGCAGATGGCGAAGACCAGCTTATCGGGCCTCGCGAATTGCGCTCCGATAGCGGCTGGCAGGCCGAAGCCCATCGAACCCAGGCCGCCGGAGTTGACCCACAGGCGGGGCTCATTGAAGCGGATCAACTGCGCCGCCCACATCTGGTGCTGCCCCACGTCGGAACTGATGATGGCTTCACCGCCTGACAGGCGATCGATTTCGGACATGAGGTGCTGCGGCTTGATTTCGGTGTCGGACTTGGGCGAGTCGAAGGGATGTTCTTCCTTCCAGTCGCGAACCTGCTTCCACCAGACGCGGCGCGCGGTCGCGACCTTCTCGTTGGCGGGGGCGGGCTCGGCGAGCAGCTTAGTCAGCTTGCCTAGGACACGCTTCACGTCGCCCACGATGGGGACATCGGGAGCGCGATTCTTGCCGATCTCGGCGGGGTCGATGTCCACGTGGATGACTTTGGCGTGCGGCGCGAACGCTGCTAGGCGACCGGTGACGCGATCGTCGAAACGAACGCCCAGCGCGATCAGGAGGTCGCTGTTGCTGAGCGCCATGTTGGCGGAGTAGCTGCCGTGCATGCCCGGCATGCTGATGAAATTGGGATGGTGCGAAGGCAGCGAGCCCAGGCCCATGAGCGTGGTAACCGCCGGAATATCGGTGAGCTCCACGAATTCTCGCAGTTCCCTGGACGCGCCGGAGGCGACGATGCCGCCGCCTGCATAAACCAGCGGCCGCTCCGATTCCTGAATCATTTGCGCTGCGCGGCGGATCTGGCCGGTGTGGCCCTCAGTGAAGACTTTGTACCCGGGAAGATGAATCGACGTGACCGGCGCATAGTGACCCTGCGCCTGCAGCACGTCCTTAGTGATGTCGACGAGCACCGGACCGGGACGCCCGCTAGCGGCGACGTAGAAGGCTTCGTGCACGGTCTGCGCCAGATCTTCCAGTCGCTTCACCAGAAAGTTGTGCTTGGTGCAGGAGCGGGTGATGCCGAAGGTGTCGGCCTCCTGGAAGGCGTCGCTGCCGATCAACTTGGTGGGCACCTGGCCTGTGATCGCGACGATGGGGATGGAATCCATCATGGCGTCTACCAGACCGGTAGTCAGGTTGGTAGCGCCGGGTCCGGAAGTCGCACAGCAGACTCCCACCTTGCCGGTGACGCGCGCATAGCCTTCGGCGGCGAAGGCGGCGTTTTCTTCGTGGCGAACCAGCACGTGCCGAATCTGGTGGTCATAAAAGACGTCGTAGATGGGAAGGGTGACGCCGCCTGGATAGCCAAAAATGCAATCCACGCCTTCGCGCGCCAGGCATTCCACCAGGGTTCGTGCGCCGCTCATTAACGTTGACATGTCGTCTGCCTCAAAAAAAGTCGTTAGCTAACAGAAAAGGCCATCAGCCTGGCTTGTTCGCCCCGCTGATGGCCTTTGGAATCTTACTTCCGGGCCTTCAGACGGGGCCGGCTACGATAACCAGAATAATAATGCCTACAGGAATAGCGATGGTGTTGTGGATTAGGGAAACAACCGACCGGCCTGTGAGACGGGGAAGCATTGACTGAATTTCGAGTGTATCCTAGAAGTTTTGTAAATGCAAGTGGGTCAGTGGATTAAATAAATTTATAACTATATTATAGAGTCGAGAGCCGGCTGGCCCGAATTAGCCAGCATGGCCGCCTGCTCTACGTCACTTGTAGTGGAGTTACACTCTTACACATGTCCCACGACGGCATCTCCAGACGGTATTTCTTTTTTGGCTCGCTCCTCGCAGGCGCGGTGCCCGCGGCAGGCTTCAGCAGCGTCCCTTCCCTAAAGGCGCTGGGATACAAACCTTTTTATGAAAAGCTGAACGTTGCATCTATCGGCTGCGGCGGGCAGGGCGGAGTGGATCTCAACGATGCTGCTCGCACCGAGAACATCGTGGCGATGTGCGACGTGGATGAAGTGCGGTCGGCGGCCAATTTCAAGAAATTCGACAAGGTCCCGAAGTACAAAGATTTCCGCGTGATGCTGGACAAAGAAGGTAAGAACATCGACGCGGTCACCATCGGCATTCCAGATTTCATGCATGCCACGGTGGCGCTGGCCTGCATGCAGCGCGGCAAGCACGTCTATCTGGAAAAGCCGCTGACGCGCACTCCGTGGGAAGCGCGCCTGTTGATGGATGCCGCCGCGAAGTACAAGGTCGCGACCCAGATGGGCAATCAGGGATTCTCGCACGAGGCCAATCGGGTGGCGGCGGAGATGATCTGGTCGGGCGCGATTGGCGATGTAACCGAAGCGCACGTTTCCACCACTCCCGGCACCCATCCTACGGGACTGCAATCGCCGCCTCCGGAAACGGCTGTGCCGGGCACCCTGGATTGGGACCTGTGGCTGGGCGCGGCGCCTATGCGCGCCTATAGTCCTTATTACACGCCCTACAACTGGCGCGGGTTTCTGGATTTCGGCACCGGCCAAATCGGCAACTGGGCAACGCACACTGCCGGACCAGTGCATACGGCGTTGCAGTTAGGCGCGCCCACTTCGGTGGAATGCGTCAGTTTGGTGGGGAAGAGCGACATCACGTATCCCGACCATGGCACCGTGCGTCTCGATTTTCCGGCGCGCGGCGGCATGCCCGCGGTGAAGGTCTTCTATCACGATGGCCCGCATCCCACCGATCGTGACGTATTCCATGTGCCTGGGATGGAGAACGAAACCATTCTGCCGCCGACCAATAACCTGGTGGCGGATAAGGGTCGTGGAGGCGCGGGTGGACGAGGGCGTGGCGCAGCGCCGCCGGCCGATGCAGCAGCAGCGGGTCGAGGCCGTGGCGGGCGAGATCCGAATGCTCCGAGACAAGGCGCCGGCGGTCCCGGAGTCCAGGTGTTTGGCGAGCCCCTCGGACCGGCCAAGCCGGGTCTCTTTATGGGCAATGGTGCGCTCTTCATCGGCACCAAGGGCATCATGGCGACATCCAACCGTGGCGAGGGTGTGTGGCTGCTTCCGGCTGCGCGCTGGGCGGATTACACGCTGCCGCCTCAGCTTCTGACGCGGTCCCCTGGCCACATGCTCGACTGGGTGCGCGCCTGTAAAGGCGGCGAGCCTTCGTGCTCAGACTTCAGCATCGCTTCGCCGTATGCGGAGTGGCTGTCGTTGATCCTGATTGCGTTCCGCGTGCCCGGCAAACTGCAATGGGATAGCAAGGCGCTGCGCTTCGCCAATAGCGCGGAGGCGAACAAGTATGTGAAACCAGTGGCCCGCAAGGGTTGGGAGATGAAGCTGTGAACATGACGAGACGCGATTTGGGTTGGTTGGCTTTGGCGGCTTTGCCGGTTGGTCGGTTGGCCGCGGCGGGAAAGCCGGATTCGAAGTGGGGCGGGGTTCAGATTGGGCTCAACGTTCCTTACAGTCTGCATGGATTGCCTGGGACTGCCGACGATGTTTTGCGCGACATGGTTCAGCTCAATTTGAGCGCGGCGGAGTTGCGCTTGCAGCCGGTGGAGGCTTTTCTGGGCGCTCCCGCTCCGAATGGCAACGTTCCTCGCGGGCACACATTGACTCCCGAGGAGGAGGCCAGCCGCAAGGCGAATACGGAGGCTTTGCGCAAGTGGCGCACAAGCGCTTCGATGGACGGGTTTAAGACGTTTCGCAAGAAATACGAAGATGCGGGCGTGTTAATCCAGATCGTGAAGTTCGACAGCATCGACAAGTTCACGGATGAGGAAGTGGATTACTGCTTCCAGCTTTCGAAAGTGCTCGGCGCGCACGCGATCTCCTGCGAAATTCCCCTAAGCCAGACCAAACGCCTGGGAGGATTCGCGGAAAAACACAAGATGCTGGTGGGATACCACGGTCATACCAACATCACCAGCCCGGAAGCCTTCGGCAAGCCGGAGAGTTGGGAGACGGCGTTTTCGTATTCGAAGTACAACGGAGCGAATATCGACCTGGGCCATTTCACCGCCGCCAATAATGTTTCGCCCGCGGCCTTTCTGGAGAAGTATCACGACCGCGTGACGCACGTTCACATCAAAGATAAGAAGATGAACAACGGCGCCAACTTTCCTTTCGGTGAAGGCGATACGGATATCAAGG
Organism: uncultured Solibacteraceae bacterium; assembly: GCA_963815475.1. Lineage (GTDB taxonomy): Bacteria > Acidobacteriota > Terriglobia > Bryobacterales > Bryobacteraceae > Sulfopaludibacter. The sequence continues at coordinate 2,213,595 of CAWFHD010000003.1, forward strand.
GCATTCTGCAATTGATGCAGAAGCGCAAATGGACTTTCCAGGGCACCATTGAGTTCGAGTACAAGGTGCCCGAAGGGTCGGACGTGATGACCGAAATCGCCAAGTGCGTCGATTACTGCAAGAAGTGCCTGGTGTAGCGCAGAGCCGTGCCCCGCGCTACCTGGGTCTTGCCAGCCAATCCTGCGGGTAATCTCCGATGGGGGCTCCGGGCGGCGCGTCCGGGGCCGGCATGGGACGCGACACGTCAGCCGGGCGGTCCAGGAAGCGCTTGATGTCGGCTGCCAGCAGACTCCGCCCAGCCTGTTCTGACTCGTTCGTGATGGCCTCCGACTTCAGCCGCGCTGCCAGCTTCCCGAGCTTGAACGTAGCGATAGCGCGCACCTGCGAATTGGGCGCTCCGGTTGCCAGCCACATCACACGATCTACGAGGACGCGCTCTTCGGCGCGGCGCACCTCGGCTTCATAGGCCGTGGCGGTAGGCGCATCGAAGACCGCTTTCGTGAGACGGTCGACCACCTCTTCAAGGCCGGGCAGCGATGGGTCCACGGCGTGCTGCGCCACAATGCGCGCAGCGCGATCCAGTTGCAGCGTGAAGCCGATGGTGACGTCCGATGCCACCGTCGCGGGGCTCAGCGGGTCGAAGCCATCTCCGGTGGTACGCGGGAACAGCTCGCGATGCCGGCCATATCCTGGCGGACGCGGCGGAATCGCCTCTAACACCTGCTTGGGCACCACCAATTCGGAAGGCTTGAGCGTGGCAGCCAGCGCCTCGAGAGCTTTGCGCTGATTCGCGGCCGGCTCCCATTTCACGGGCGTGCGCGCATCGCCGCGAATGCCGTAGATGTAGTCGATGCCGCCCAGGCTGGCGGCGGTGGATTCCACCGAATAGCGGTGGTACATGAAGATGGGCACCAGCGGCTCCTCAATCGTCGCCATGGGAGCGCCGTTGCGAATGGTATGTTCGCCCAGCCGGCTGAGAGCTGCGCGGCGCACTTTCATCAGGCGATTCAGTTCATCGGCCTGATTCACGCCGTTCGACCATTGGTCGACGCGCGGATGCGCGCCCAGGTCCTGGTTGGTGAGGTACCGCAGGTCCTTGGCCCAGGCATCATCGAGAATCCGCGCCAAGGCGGCCTTCTCGTCGCCTACGGGAAGCTGGCGGTATCCATAGTTGATGGCCACCTTGTCCCAATCGCCGATCTTCTGTGGATAGACTTGCGAGATATCGATGGTGCCATCTTCCCTGAGCTTCTCCTGCGGATGGGGATAGTCCATCACGGAGATCCAGCCCTGCGTGCTGTCGTAATAGTTGTGCCCCAGGCCGAGGGTGTGGCCCACTTCATGGGCGGCAAGCTGGCGAATGCGCGCAATGGCGCTTTGATACAGGATCTCGGGCTTCTCATTGCCGGTGGTGTAAGGCGAAGTCAGGCCCTCGAAAATCATGTAGTCCTGGCGATCGCGCAGGGAGCCGAGCGTCACCGTGGCCTTGATGATCTCGCCGGTGCGCGGATCGGCGACGGTGCCGCCGGTGGACCAGCCGCGTGTGGAGCGGTGCACCCAGTTGATCATGTTGTAACGGATGTCCATGGGATCGGCCCCATCCGGAAGCACCGCGACTTTGAAGGCGTTGCGGAAGCCGGCGGCTTCGAAGGCCTGGTTCCACCAGCTTGCGCCTTCCACCAGAGCCTTGCGAACGTCTTCGGGCGCGCCCGGATCTACCCAATATTCGATGGGCTTGACCGGTTCGCTGATGGCGCTGCTGGGATCCTTCTTTTCCAGGCGATGGCGGCGCACGTAGTGCATCACCATCGGCTCGCCGATGGGCGTGCTGTAATCCACGTAGCTGATGCCGCCGTAGCCGGCGCGCGGATCGTCTTCGCGCGGCTTGTAATTGCCGTCGGGCAATTCCACCAGCGAGTAGTGCTCGCGGAGAGTGACGGCTTCCGCGCTGGGCGTCACACTGGCGACGGTGCCTGAGAACAGGCCGCCGCCGAATCCACCACGGCCGCCGCGACCTGCCCCGGCGGCAGCGGGAGGAGCGCCGGTAGGCACCACGATGGCGGGCGGTCCTTGCGCAGGCCCGGCGCCGCCACCACCGCGTCCTCCGGTGGCTTCATTGGCGAACGTGAGAGTCACTTCCACCTCGGTGTTCTTTGGGAAATCTTTGGTCCGCTCCATGTAGAAGGCGCTGCGTGTGCGATCCACGCGGTAGGGGCCAGGCTGCATGGAGTTGGCCAAGCCTTCGGTATCGCGCAGGAAAAAATCAGTGGCATCTACCAGTACGTGACCGTTCGATTCGGCGCCTACGGCAAAACCCCAGAGCACGGACTTGGCGAAGGAATCGGCCACGGAGCGACGCTCGGCGGGATTGGCGCTGGAGGAGCGAAACGATTCGTTGCCTTGCACCAGCAGCACACGCGGGCCGATGCGCTCGAACTCGACGAGGCGGCCGGCGCCTTCGCGGCCGCGGTCGAGACCGATATCGTTCGATCCCAGGCCGGCGGCGATGCCGGTAGCCAGCAGGAATTCGCTATTGAAGCGCGAAATCTCCAGATAGAGATAGCCGGTGCGCTCATCCCAATAGAGAGAGAAGTAGCCATCCAGTTTCTGCATGCCGGCGACGCGCTCTTCGATGGTGGGAACGCGCGCGGGAGCGCCCGGAGCGCCGGCGCCGCCACCGCGCCCCTGCGCGGCCATGGATTGCGCTAACGATAGCGCTAGGGCCGTAAAAACGAAGGTTCGGAACATAAGGGTTATTGTATAGCGCGAAACCGAATGTAGCTGAGACGCATTCGCTTCGTCCGTTTCCCCTAGCGGCCTTCGGCTATAATCGAGACGACGATGGCCAGGAAGGCTGCGATTGCGGCGTTCGTGATTTTGGCGGTAGTGGCGGGGACGCTGCTGCTGTTACAAAACCTGCAATCGCAGTACGTGGAGCTTCGCGCCTACACCGACGATGCCGGCGGACTGGCCGAAGGCACGTCGGTGCGGCTGAACGGCATTCCGATCGGCTATCTGGACAGGTTGATTCTCACAGACTCTCGCGACCCGCAGCGCAAAATCGAATTCACCATGAAGGTGCACCGCCGCTACCTGTCGGCGATTCCTTCCGACTCGCTGGTAGGCATGGCCGCAACCAACTTGCTGGGTAACTACTATATCGACATTATGCAAGGACACAGTCCGACGCCCGCTCAGGCAGGCGCTGAACTGAGAAGCACAGCGTCGAGTGATCCCAACAAACTTCTGGCGCAGATGGGGTATGAGTTTCAGGAAATCACGGCAATTATCGATCGCGCCAATAAGTTGATTACCGAAGTGCCGCAAGGGCACGGCAATATCGGTATGTGGGAGAAAAACGGGATCAACCGCATGAACAGCATTTCCGTGGAGTCCAAGAAACTAATGGACAGCATCCAAAACTCCCACGGCAATCTGAGCAAGCTCAACGACCTCGGCGCGCAGACGGACACCACCCAGAAGCGTCTCAACGACCTGATCGCGGGATTCCAGAACGGCCAGGGCACCGCCGGTAAACTCCAGGCGCTCTCAGCCGAGATCGACGGCTTGAACAAGGACGCCAAGCAGCTTACCACCGATCTCAACTCTGACCATGGGCCTTCCGCGCGAATTGCGAAACTGCAGACCACATTCGACGACTTGGGGCAGCACTTCCAGACCGCTATGGATCGGATGAATTCCGGTCAGGGCACGCTCGGATTGTTGACCGTTAACCCGCAATTGTCGAATGCATTCGCCAACGCCTCCGCCGACTTTCAGGCGGTTGCCAAGGGCATTCAGGACAATCCCAGGAAGTTTCTCAGCTTCACTGTGAAACTGTTCTAACTGCCGGGCAGCCATGAACTGCTAGCGAATGGGCGGGAGGTCCAGTGCCGGGTTGCTACTGAAAAAGCCCCAGGGCACCAGCTTGAATCCGGCCGCATGCACTGGCATCACGGGCCAATCCTCCGGGCGCGGATTGTGGGTGATGCCCATGGTGTACCACAGCACCACATCCTGGTTATCGATGCTGCGGTTCGCCGCGGTCCACTTCGGGAGGCCATCGCCGCCGCGGCTCTGGTTGGGATAGTCGCCGGCGGCGTAGCGTTCCGCGTCGGCATACGGCGTCGCCCAGATGTGCGCATTCAGAAAGCCGGCGCGTTTGCGGACCCACGAATCCGGCAGGGCGAACGGCACGGCATTCTCGCCTGGCAGCAGGGCAAATCCGGTAGGATGGCCGAGAGCATTCTTCGCATCGGGATTGGTCACGATCCATCTGCGGCCGCTCTCCAGGTTGAGATTGCGCTGCGCGTCCGCTTCTCGCAGCAGCGGAGTCTCGGTCATGACGAAGCCTCCGCCGTACGGGTTCTGCGGACCGGCGGGCATCGGCGCGCTATTCATTTCCACCACGCGATTCGCCGTGCCATCCACATCCAGATCGAGGCGGAAAGTGAAGAAGTGTTGATGGTGCGGCGCAGCCAGGTTTCTGGCCACAAGATGGCTGTATGGCTCGTGCGCTCCATCGGCGACGCCTTTCGCCGCCATAATCCCGGTGAGAGCTACCCGCATTTCGAGCGTCCCATCCTGGTGGAAAACCCAATCGAAGCCGTACTCGTAGTTGCCCGGTTGCGAGAAATACGACACCACCAGTTCGCGCGAACGGCGAGTATTGTCGGCGTGCTTCCACAGGATGCCGGCATCGCGCTCGAAGATAGCAATCGCGCCGGGAATGCGATGCGGCTCGCCCGATTCGTCAGCCACCACGGCGTCGAACAGCGAGCAGTTTTCGGGACAATCCACACCGCGGCGCAGAGGGCTCGCCATCGCGCCCAGACCCAGTTCGCCCACGTCGAAGCTGTTGCGGAAATACCAGCCCGCGCCGGGATCGCCGTAAGGCACCACCATCTCCGAGAGCGATCCGCGATACATCACCGGCCGCACCTTGCCGCCGTCCTCGTAGCCTACGGTGTAGAGCACCACGCCTTCGCGCGGATGCATGCCGTAGCGGAAATGCCACTTCTGCCAGCGCACTTCGCCGTCCACGATATCGAAGCCCGGACCTGACGGCTGGGTGATATGCAGAGGGGCGGGAGCGGCGCGCAGAAGACCGGTGGATGGCGGGGATAAGTCGAAATTCTGCCGCGAGACTGGCGCATTGCGGTCGATATCCACCAGGTCGATCATCTTGTGTGTAGTGAGGTTCACGTGCGCCACCACGCCCTCGATAGGATGCGCGTAGAAGTTGGCGCCGTAAGCAGCGTCGTACGGGACGGCGCGCACAATGCGGCCCTCTTCCGTTCCCGGCAGGGCAAAATAGCCGGCGCTCCACGACATCACGACCACACGGTTCAAGTCGCGGATGCCGCGGGCGGCCATGGCACGTTCGAAGCGCGGATCGGCGCGCATGATTTCGTCCGCCAGGTCGGAATCCTGCGACGAAATGCCAGGCTGCGCGCCGGGAATCTCGCGCAGCCCGTCCATCTTCTGCGTAGTCAGGTTCGCTATGGCTTCCCAAGTGCGGTTCGAAGGGTAGTCGTAAATCACTGCGAGGGCGCGGCGCTGGGTGGCGGCGTTGCGCAGCACCAGTTCCTTGGCAGGCTCATCGAGAGCGATCTGGCTGAAGCGGGCGGATGCGGGGAGTTGCTTCGAGTCTTTGATGACCTTGGCAGCCTCTGCGATCTCATCCGCCGTGAGAGGCGCCAGCGGGTGCGGCGCGGTCCTGACAGGGCTGCATCCAAAACAGAATGACAGCAGGAGCAGCGTCGCCGACGAACGTTTTCGACCCGCCATCACGCGCCCACAATCTTCAACGTAACTGCGTAGTCGCTGGGCTTTTCAGCAGGGAGTTCCACCTTCAGGGCGCTCTCATCCTGGGTGAATTTCACCTTGCCCTTGTGCCCGAGCAGTTCGACATTGCGGATCTTGCCGACTCCGAGTTTGCCGCCCAACGCCAGGGTAGGCACCACGGCTTCCTTGCCGTCCGGCCAGCCCATCACGAAAGCGTAGAGCGTGCCGTTCCTGGTAGTGAAGCGGACGTCTGCCGCCGTGAGGTCTTTACGTTTATTTTCGTTGAAACCCTGCTGCTGTTCGCCGGAGGGCGCCGGAATGTTGCCCGAGACCTTCCACGGACGCGTTCCGTAGATGCCTTCGCTGTTGACTGCCATCCAACTGGTGATGCTTTCCAGCACCTTAAACTCGTCGGCGTCCGGCATACCGCTATTGGGCAGCGGAAAGTTCAACATCAGGTTCCCGTTGCGGCTCACGATATCGCAAAGCAGATCGATTACGGTTTTCGGGGTCTTATATTTGATGCCCTTCTTGTAATGCCAGTTGCCAATACAGGTATCGGTCTGCCAGGGCTGCGGCAGAATGTCGTTGGCCACGCCGCGCTCGATATCCAGAATGCATGTGCCGGTTGCGCAATCCTGCCGCGTCTTGCTGGTGTAAAGGCCTTCCACTTTGCCGCCGTGCGCCTTCGCGATCACGTTGTAGTAATGCGACACCAGCCGGTATCCCCATTCACCGAACGGAATGCCGCCATCGGTATAGAGGAGGTCGGGTTGATAGTTATCGATGAGATCCTGGATGCGCAGGAAGTAGAGGCGCCTCCAGGAATCGGGGGACACGCGGCTCATGGCCTGTGTGGGAATCGGCTGGTCCTTGGGGAAGGGATGGTAAAGGTCTGCGTATTGCGGATCGGTACCGTCGTAGGGCACTCCGGCCTGCGGTCCGGTCTTGTCGGCGCCATGCGAAACGGCCAGCCAGTTGTAACTGTTCGAGAGATGTTCGCTCACGGCGAACTTCAAGCCGTGGTTCTGCGCCGCCTTGCGCCATAGGCCGACGACGTCCTTCCTGGGGCCGGTGGCCACGGAATTCCAGCGCGGCTGATGCTTGGAGTTCCACAGGTCGAAGTTATCGTGATGGACGCCCATGCTCATGAAATACTTCGCGCCGGCTTTTTTGTAGAGCGACATCAGGTGGTCTGGATCGAACCGATCGCCCTTCCACAACCGGCAGATCTCCTTGTGCCCGAACTTGGAGGGATGGCCATAGGTGGCGAGGTGAGACTTGTACTGAGGGCTGTCCTGAATGTAGATATTGCGCGCGTACCAATCGCCATCTTCGGCAGCCGATTGCGGCCCCCAGTGCGCCCACATGCCAAACTTGGCATCGCGGAACCAGGTGGGGACTTCGAATTTCTCCAGCGACGCTGCGCTGCCGTCGAACGGTCCGGAAGCAATGGGAGGAAAGTCCTGCGCCAGAGCTTTACGCGTGGTGAGCACCGCGGGCGCTGCGGCCAGTAGTCCGAGGGCACTGCGTCTGGAGATAGCCATCGCCATTTATGCTATCGCAAGTAGGTGGGTGGGGCCGGTGAGCTTGCCGCCGAAGTTCATAGCGGCCCCTGGCGTGCTTAAGCCTTTTCGATGCGCCTGCCTGTTTTGTTTTCTCTGATGGCAGCGGTGGCTGCCGCTCAAAACCCTCCGGAAAAAGTGCCGGAAGCCACCTTTCGTGTCGGCATGGATCTCGTCCAGCTCAACGTTTCAGTTTTCGACGCCTCAGGAAAGATCATCAAGGGATTACCGCAGAGCGCTTTCACGGTTTACGAAAACAACGTGAAGCAGGAGGTTTCGGTATTCCGCCAGGAGGATGTGCCGGTATCGCTGGGGCTGTTGATTGACAGCAGCGCCAGCATGGGAAATAAACGGGACCGGGTGGCTTCGGCCGCCCTCGCAATGGTGAAAGCCTCCAATCCGGACGACGAAGTGTTCACCATCAATTTCAACGAAGAGGCCGACATCGCCCAGGATTTTACGAGTGACGCGAACCTGCTGGAGAAGAGCCTGCGGAACCTGCGGCCGAAGGGTGAGACCGCCATGCGCGATGCTGTGCTATTGGGGATCGATCATCTGCGCATGAAGGCCAAACGCGACAAAAAGGTGCTGGTGATCATCACAGACGGCGAGGACAACAGTAGCATCTCCACGCAGCAGCGGGTGATCGAGGCGTCGCACCAGAGCAATACGATCGTTTACGCGATCGGACTGCTGGGCGAGGAGCGGCCAGACAGCGCGGCGCGGGCGAAGGCACAACTGGATGCGCTCACCACGGCCACCGGAGGCCGGTCGTGGTTCCTGGCGGATGTAAATGCGATCGCCGCGGTAACGCCCGAAATTGCGCACGAAATCCGCAACCAATATGTGATCGGCTATACATCTTCCGATCCCACGAAGGATGGTAAATTCCGCTCGATTCGCGTGGAAGTCAACGTGCCCGGAGCGACGGTACGGACGCGGTCCGGCTACTACGCGCGGCCGTAAATGCTACGCCGGCAATATCCGGCAAGAATCACACTGGGAGGTTTTTACATGAGAGCACCGGTATCCATTCTGGCGATGTGGGTAGGTTTGGGAGTCGCGATGGCACAAACTACTCCCCCGGATCAGCAAACTCCGCCGCAGGCGCAGGCGGCTCCGCAGAAGGCCGCCACGGCTCAGAGCGATGCGAAGGCCAAGGCGATGGACTCGACGAAACTCCCCGAGATGATGACGAAGACTTACAAAGGGACTCTCGTAGATATGTCGTGCGCCTCAAAGGCGTCCAGCGGCACCGCTCCGGCTACCACCGCCGATTCGAGTTCGGCGAACCGCTCTGCCGGCGATTCGGGCAACTGCCCAGTGACCGCCAACAGCACTTCGCTGGGACTGATGACGGCCGATGGCAAGACTCTTCGCTTCGATCTGGTGGGGAATCAGCGGGCTCAGGATGCTTTGAAGAACGAGAAGGGTTGGGGCAAGGACTTGGCGGCGGGTAAGCCGATTCACGCCAAAGTACTCGGCGCGCTGAACGGCGACAAGCTGATTGTTTCTTCGATTCAGTAGGGCTGAAGGGGGCAGCTTTGGGGCTGCCCCCTCGTCTGCGCTTAGAGCACTTCTTCCGACCAGCTTTCCAGGACTTGCTTCACCTTGGTCATGTACTGATCGGCCAGGGCTCCATCGATCAGGCGATGGTCGAAGCTCAGGGACAGGTGGCAGATGTAGCGGATGGCGATCGCGTCATCGACCACTACTGGAGTTTTGTCTACCGTGCCGACTCCCATGATCGCCACCTGCGGTTGATTGATGACGGGGGTGCCGATCAGGCTCCCGTTGCTGCCGAAGTTGGTGATCGAGAATGTTCCGCCCTGCACCTCTTCGGGCTTGAGCTGACGGGACCGGGCGCGCGTCGCCAGATCGACGATGGAGCGCTGCAGACCCAGGATGTTCTTCTCATCGGCGCCGCGAATCACCGGCACAATCAGGCCGTTTTCCAGCGCCACCGCGATTCCGATATTCACTTCGTTGTGGTAGATGATGTTGTTGCCGTCAAGCGACGCGTTGAGCAAAGGGTACTGCCGCAGCGCTACAACAGAGGCGCGCGCGATGAATGGCAGGTAGGTCAGCGAGAACCCGTAATTCGACTGGAAGAGTGCCTTGTTGCGCTCGCGCATCTTGGCCACCTTCGTCATATCGACACGATGCACGGTGGTGACATGCGCCGAAGTCCGCTTCGACATCACCATATGCTCGGCGATCTTGATTCGCATGGTGCTCATCGGCTCGATGCGAGTCTTCGCCTGGCCGCCTTGCGGCATAGGAGCAGCAACTGGCGCAGGCGTGGGCGCTGGGGTTGGCGGTGCGGCCGGCGCCGCTGGTTTGCCTGCCGGAGCGGTTTCCGCGGGAGCGGACGCCATGTAGCCTTCTACGTCCTGCTTGGTGATGCGTCCGCCGGCGCCGGTCCCCTTCACCTTATTCAGATCGAGATTGTTCTCGCGAGCCATCTTCCGCACCAGCGGCGATAGCGGCCCGGTGGGCGCAGTGTCTTCCACCTGTTCCGGCGCGGGCGTTGGCTGGATGGTCTCCTGCGAAGGAGTCTCCTGCTTGGGAGGTTCCTGTTGTTTCGCTGCTTCCTGTGCAGGGGGCGGAGGCGCGGGGGCGGGCTTTTCCTCGGCTTTCGGCGCGGCTGCAGCCGGCTTGGCTTCTGCCTTGGCAGCGCCGGAGCCGCTCTCATCAATCCGCGCCACGATCGTATTAATGCCGACCGTCTTGCCTTCTTCCACCAGCACTTCCGACAGCGTGCCCGCGGCGGGCGAAGGAATCTCGGTGTCCACCTTATCGGTGGAGATCTCGAATAAAGGCTCGTCGCGCTCTACCCGGTCGCCGGGCTTTTTGAGCCACTTGGTCAACGTGCCTTCCACGATGCTTTCACCCATCTGGGGCATCACTACGTCGGTCATGTCAGTGTCCTCTTTCGACGGAAGCGAGCGCTTCGCTCAGCATCCCACATTCAAAAATGCGGCCAAAGTGCCCGGCCAAAATCCCCGATACCGCCTCCACGCTGGTACGCACTCCGAGTTGCGCCATTGACGTCACCGGCTTGGTGAGTCCGCACGGCACAATGTAATGGAAATAGCTCAAATCGGTATTCACATTCAACGCAAAACCGTGCGACGTCACCCAGCGACTAATGTGCACTCCGATGGCAGCGATCTTTCGATCGCCCACCCACACACCGGTCAGCTTGGGGATCCGCCCCGCCTCAATGCCAAATTCGGCCAGAGTATCGATGATGGCCTGCTCCACGCCGCGAACGTATGCGCCCACGTCGCGCTTCCAATCGCGCAGGTCCAGAATCGGATAGCCTACCAACTGCCCGGGTCCATGATACGTCACATCGCCACCGCGGTCAGTGGGATAAAACGAAATTCCGGCCCGCTCCAGAACTTCTTCGCCGGCCAGCAGGTTTTCCATGTGACCATTACGGCCAAGCGTGATCACGTGCGGGTGCTCCAGCAGCAGCAACTGGTCGCTAATCAGGCCTTGTTTGCGCTGCGCGATCAATTCCTGCTGCAATTCCAGCGCGCGGCCATACTCAACGCGCCCCAGTTCCCTTACCTGGCAATTACGCATTGATCGCCAGACCGTAGACGGCGTTGAACGCCTCTCCCATCGCTTCGTAGAGCGTTGGATGGGCGTGGATGGTCTGCATCATCACGTCCACGGTGGCCTCGGCTTCCATGGCGGCTACCGCCTCCGCGACCAACTCGAAACCCTCCGGCCCGATGATGTGCACGCCCAGAATCTCGCCGTACTGCTCGTCCGCCACCACCTTGATGAAGCCTTCGTGATGGCCCAGGATGGTGGCGCGGCTGTTGCCCGCGAAGGGGAAGCGTCCCACCTTCACTTTGCGACCCTGCGCCTTGGCCTGCGCTTCCGTCAGACCCACACTGCCGATCCCCGGCTCGGTGTAGGTGCAGCCTGGAATGCGCATTTTGTTGATGGGAACCGCCGGCTTGCCCGCCATGTGGGCCACGGCGATCATACCTTCGCGGGTGGCCACATGCGCCAGTTGCGGCGTCCCCGCCACCACGTCGCCGATGGCATAAACACCCGGCTCGGCAGTCTGCTGGTTGGCGTCCACCTTAATGAACCCGCGGTCCAATTCCACCTTGGTGTTCTCCAGGCCAATCTTATCGGTGTTCGGCTTCCGCCCAACCGCGATCAGCAACTTTTCGGCTTCCAGCTCTTCCTGCTTACCGTCCTTGGTGGTGAGCGTGAGCTTCACGCCCTTGCCGGTTTTCTGGATATTCTCGGCGCGCGCTCCGGTTTCCACGCGGATCTTCTGCTTCCTGAAGTTCCGCTCCAGCTCCTTCGAAATGTCTTCGTCTTCCACCGGCACAATGCGCGGCAGCATCTCGATCACTGTCACGTCCGTGCCGAAACGCTTGAAGATGGACGCGAATTCCACGCCGACCGCGCCGGCCCCAATGATGATCAGGCTCTTGGGCACGGCCGTCAGGTTCAGGATCTCGATATTGGTCAGGATAAACTCGGCATCCGGCTCCACGCCGGGAAGCATGCGCGCTTCGGAGCCAGTGGCGATGATGATGTTCTTGGCTTCCAGCGTCTGTGTGCCGGAGTCAGACTTCACTTCGACCTTGCCGCCGCCCTTAAGTGTGGCAAAGCCGCTGATGCGTTCCACTTTGGCGCGCTTCAGCAGCATCTCCACGCCTTTGGAATGCTTGCTGACGATTCCGTCTTTGCGCTCCTTCACCTTTGGGTAATTCAGGCGAGGGTTTTCGCAGTCAATGCCTTCCTGGTCGGAATGGAGGAATCGCTCCCAAACGTCAGCAGTTTGCAGCAGGCTTTTGGTGGGAATGCAGCCTACCAAAAGGCAGGTGCCGCCCAGTCTCGCCTGCTTTTCGACAAGGGCGGTTTTTAGGCCGAATTGGCCGGCGCGGATGGCTGCGGAGTAGCCGCCGGGACCACTCCCGATAACAATCAGATCGTATGGCACTTTTTTTATTCTACCTGTCACCGGCTGCGGGGCCGGCGCGTCCAAATCTATAGCTTTCAGCGATCAGCGGCTGCTTTTAGCTTTCCCGCGATCCCGCAACAACTGTAAGCTGAAGGCTGGGTGCTTAAAAGCTATATATGCAAAGGCTTCTCATACTTTTGATGCTTGCCGCGGCCTGCGGATTCGCACAGGGCCGGGCCGCTCAAAAGTCGTCCCCCGCGGCGGCGCCCGCAAGATTTCCCATCGAAAGCGTTCGCCTGGAGGGCCTTCACCACTATACCGATGATCAGGTGCTAGCCGCCAGCGGCCTCAAAATCGGCCAGATGGCGGGCAGGCCTGAGTTCGAAGCCGCGCGCGACCGCCTGATCGCAACCGGCGTCTTCGAAACGGTGGGCTACAAGTTCGTGGCCGCCGAGGGCGGTAAAGGGTACATCGCCACTTTCCAGGTGGTGGAGATCGAACAGGCCTATCCGGTGCGTTTCGAGGATTTGCACATTTCCGAGTTAGAAGCCGAGAAGGCGCTGCAGGCCAAGGATCCGCTGTTCTCGTTGAAACGCCTGCCGGCCACTCAGCCGGTGCTGGAGCGTCACGCCAAATGGCTGCAGGAATTCCTGGCTGCCAAGGGCATCACGGAAAGGGTCATCGGCACTGTGGCCGTCCCCAGCCCCGGCGATTACATGGTGGTGTTCCGGCCCAATCGGCCGCTGCCCGCAGTGGCGCACGTCCATTTTCGGGGCAATGAAGTCATCAAGGAGAGCGTGCTTTGGGACGCCGTGGCGTTGAATGCCGTCGGGTTGCCGTACACGGAGGACGCCTTCCGCGAAGTGCTCAACAGCTCGCTGCCGGCCGCTATACGAGACTCACGGCCAGCGTGAAGCTGGCCTTCCCCGAGATTCGCACCGAGCCGGCCAAAGACGTGGAAGGGCTCACCGTCACCGTGGATGTGAGCGAAGGCGACAGCTATACGCTGGGCAAGGTAGCCATCGCCGATCAGACGCCCATCAACTCAACCGAATTGCTGAAAGCCGGCGATTTCAAGTCGGGCGATGTTGCCAATATGCAGTTGGTGGACGCCGGCATTGAGCGCATCCACAAGGCCATGCGCCGCGGCGGCTATATCCAATCGCAGGTGATGATGACGCGCCGCATCGATGAAGGCCACAAGGCCATCGACATCCTCGTGCACGTGGATGCGGGCCCGCAGTACACCATGGGCAAACTCACACTGGACGGGCTCGACCTGGAGGGCGAGGCCGAAATCAAGCGCATGTGGGGGATGAAGGACGGCAAACCGTTCGACCCGGAATATGCCGACAAGTTCTTGGCGCGAGTGCGGTCGGATGGCATGTTCGATCACCTGGGCAAGACGTCGGCTGACCTCAAACAGAACGATCAGGCGCGCATTGTCGATGTGACTTTGCACTTCGGCGCCGACGCTACGCAGACCAAGCCGGGACGTCGCGGCGGGCGCGGCGGGCGTGGATTCGAATACCAGAGAAAAACCGAATAGCGACGCGTGGCGACAATTTCCGTTGCCACAAATCGGCAGCGGCAGGTGTTGTTGTATTGTGAACGGGCGCAGCAAAGCACTGGCAGAGATGGGAACCGCGGAAGCGCCTTTCGATTTCGAAGCGTTCTTTTACGCGCATTACGACCGCACGGCCCGCGCCATCGCGCGTGTGATTCGCGATCCGGCGCGTGCCGAGGAACTGGCGGTGGAGGCGTTTTGGAAGCTGTGGCGTCATTCCGGCGCGCATGGCGACAAGGCAGCCGGCTGGCTGTACCGGGTGGCGGTGAGGGCTGCGCTGAACGAATTGCGGCGACAGGCGCGTTCCGACCACTACGAGTCGCTGTCGGGCGCGTCCGAAGGGACGCCCACACCGGAGCAGGTGCACGCCGCCAGCGAGGAGCAGGAGCATGTCCGCCTGGTGCTGGCGTCCATGGATGCCCGCAAGGCCGAAATACTGCTTCTGCGAAGTAGCGGCCTGAGCTATGACGAACTGGCATCGTCGCTGAAAATGAATCCCAAGTCCGTGGGAAGCCTGGTGAGCCGCGCGCAGGAAGCATTCCGAAAGGAGTACATCAAGCGATATGGAGAACCGAAAAATGAACGTTGACCGATGGGTGGATGGACGACTGGCAATGCTCGAACCGGCGCGCGGATGGCGTCCGGATGTGGCCAGCGCTCTGGTGCGTGTGCGTGAGCGGGATCGCGTCTACCATGTGCGCCGTCGCCGCTGGGCATGGGTTGCCATTGCCGCTTCGGTGGCATCGCTGACCGTGCTTTCTGTTCCGGGACGCTGCGATTCGCCGACTTCGAACTCCTGTGGACAGCCGCTGGCCGGCCGAATCTGGAACCAGGTGTTCCCGAAGCCGGCGGAAGTGCAGCCGCGCATCGCTGTCACACCGGTTCCGTCGCCCGTTGCCGCCGTTCCGCCTGCCCCAGTTCCGGCGCCGGCTGTGACTGTGGCGCAAAACCGGCCGACTTCGCCCTCCTCGGGCAAGCCGGCCCCGGCCGTTCCGGCTTCGTCGTACAACACGCACTTTAAGGAATTCGGATCGCCCACTGCTCCCATCACCGTGGAAGTCTATACGGACTACGAATGCCCGGCGTGCGCCGTGCTCTATCAGCAGGCGATCCCGATGCTGGTCTCGCAGTACGTGCAAACCGGCAAAGTAAAGATGCTACATCGCGATTTTCCGCTCACGCAACATCCCTACGCGCGACTGGCGGCGCGTTTCGCGAATGCGGCCGCGGCTGGGCCAATACGACGTGGTGGTGAACCATCTCTTCCAGACGCAGAACGACTGGAGCGCGAATGGCAATGTCGACCGTGCCGTCGCCCAAGTGCTGGCGCCCGGCGTGATGCAACAGGTCCGCGCGATGGTGCAGAACGACAATACACTCGATGACACGGTGAATGCGGATGCCGCGATGGGCATGAGCGATAGACTGACACAGACTCCGACGCTCGTAGTGGTATCGAAGGGCAAGCGGCAGGTCATCGCGGGCGTGCCTGAGATGAACCTGCTGCAAACGTACCTGAATCAATTGCTGGCGAAGTAGGCCGAGAAATCAGTAGGCCCAGCGCCAGAGGCTGGCTCCCACCGTGTAGCCCGCTCCCACCGCGGCAAACAGCACAAGGTCGCCCTTCTTGAGGCGGCCCTGGTCGATAGCGTCGCGGGTTGCCAGTGGGACGGTGCCGCCGGTGGTGTTGCCGTAACGGTCGATATTCACCAGCACCTTTTCTGGAGGAATGCCGAGGCGCTCGGCGGCGGCGTTAATGATCCGCAGGTTGGCCTGGTGCGGGATCATGATGGAGAGATCGTCGACGGTCAGCCCGTTGCGAGCCAGCAGGTCGCGGCTCACTTCGAACATCTTGCGGCTGGCGTATTTGAAGACTTGCGCGCCTTCCTGATGGACGAAGTGCATGTGCTTATCCACCGTTTCGTGCGAGGCAGGCATACGGCTTCCACCCGCGGGCATCTTGAGGAAGTCGCCCCCTGAGCCATCGATCTCGCCCATGAAATCAATGAATCCCGACGCCTCGCCTTCTTCCGCCGGCTCCAGCAGCATGGCCCCGGCGCCATCGCCGAACAGCACGCAGGTGGCGCGATCGGTGTAATCGATGATGCGGCTCATGGTGTCGGAGCCGATCACCAGCACCTTCTTGTGCGCCCCCGCGGCAATCATACAGCGCGCCGTGTTGAGGCCGAATACAAAACCGGAGCAGGCCGCGATCAGGTCGAATCCCCACGCCCCGCGCGCGCCCAGCTTATTCTGAACAATGCACGCCGTGGAGGGGAAAAACATATCGGGCGTCACCGTGCAGACGATGATGGCTTCCAGTTCGCAAGCGTCTATACCGCGCTGCAGCAGCGCACAACGGGCTGCCTCGATGGCCATATCGGAGGTGGCAATTTCCGGATCGGCGATGCGGCGCTCGCGAATTCCGACGCGCTGTGTGATCCATTCGTCATTGGTGTCGACCAGTTTTTCCAGGTCGTGATTGCTGAGCACGCGGGAGGGCGTATAGCACCCGAGTGCTGTGATCTTGGCCTTGAGCAAAATGTTTTCCTTAAGAGATCAGGTTAACCGATTTGCAGCGCGAGTCCAAGAAATGGCTCCCGGGCGCCGCCGTTTCTACGTCCCAAGCACCGGAGGATTTTGCGCGTGCCACTCGGTGGCGCGTTCGTAGGCAAGAGCAACGCGCAATGGTGAGCCCTCTTCGTAAATCCTGCCCAAGAAACTGATGGAACGCGGCACTCCTTTCACGAAGCCGCACTTCATGACCACTTGCGGGTTGCCCGTGAGATTAGTGGTGGTCAGAAACGACTGCGGCGGAATCACCAGCACGTCCCAATCGGCCATGAATTTTTCGAACTTCTCCACCAGCATTGTCCGTGCCCGTTGTGCGCGAATGTACTCTACCGCCGGAATCAGGCGGCTGGTCCGGAAACTGTTGGGCCAGTCGTTGGCCGCCTGACCTTTGAGCGTACGCACCGCGCCCGAGCGCGTGATGTCGTCAAACGCGGCCGCTCCCTCGGCTTCCAGCAGGAAGGTGATGGCGAGCCGGTCTTCGGTGAAATCCACTTCCTTCATCTCCACGCCGGCCTTCTTCAAATCCGCTAGCGCCTGCGCGTAGACCTTCTTGTCGTCCTCATTACGCACCGCGTCGAAACCCTTTTGGTACACGCCCACCTTGAGACCTCGCAGCGGCCGGCGGGGCTCCCAATGCAGTGCATCGGCGCCCACACTGCGGTCGTGACCGTCCGGCCCGTGGATGGCATTCAACACAATGGCGCAATCCTCCACCCCGCGACAGATGGGTCCAATCTTGTCCATCGTCCAGCTCAGCGCCATGGCGCCGTAGCGGCTGGCGCGGCCGTAGGTGGGACGCAATCCGGTAGTCCCGCAAGCAATGCTGGGCGATACGATCGAGCCTAGCGTCTCGGTGCCCAGCGAGAATCCCACCAGCCCCGCGGCGGTGGAGGATGCCGATCCCGCCGAGGAGCCGCTAGATCCGCGCGTATACGCCTGCGTTTTTTCGTCCCAACTCCAAGGGCTCTGCGTGCGTCCCTGGAACCACAGGTCGCCCTGCGCCAGTGCGCCCATCGAGAGCTTGGCCATCAACACCGCGCCAGTCTTGTGCAGACGCTCCACTACAGTGGCGTCGTAAGTGGGAACGCGCTGCATGAAGGGCTCCGCGCCCCAAGTGGTGAGGATGCCCTTGGTGTCGAAGAGATCCTTCACACCGAAGGGGATGCCGTGCAGCGGTCCTTTATAGTGGCCGGCTTTGATTTCGGAATCGGCCTGCGCGGCGCGCTCCAGTGCCAGATCTTCGGTGAGGGTGATCAGGCAGAGCAGCTTGGGCGAGTACTTCTTCATGCGCGCGATGTACATCTTCGTCAGGTCGGTGGACGTGACGGCTCGCGAACGAAGCAGCGGAGCGAGTTTCGTGACCGGCCAAAATGCCACTTCCTCCAGGTCTTTGGGACGGCGCACGGCGGTTGATTTGGTAATTGTGGTCTCGAACCGCGCCGGTCCTTTGATCGGTTGGCGATCGGGCAGCCCCGGGCGGAATGTGAATGCCGGTTCGGTGTCGAGGGGAATATCGAATTTGCGCAGCGATTCGTAGCCGGAGATGGCCGCATTGACGCGGCGCAGCATCATGTCCAACTCGGCCTCTTCGAACTCCAGGCTCAGCAGCACCAGCGCGCCCTTCAACTGGTCTTTGGTGATGCGCATGGGCTGCTGCTGACCCTGCCCGCGACCTGCGCCGCCTCCCGCTGGAGGTTGCGGCGCCGTGGTCGCCGGCGGTTGCTGCGAGAGGCTCGGTCGTGCCGCTGCCAGAACGCCGATCAATTGAAGCCACGTTCGTCTGTCCATAAACTGAAATGATACCTGACGGTCGAAAGCGCGGTGGTTAACATGCGAGCGACATAACATGCGAGCGGCGTGGCCGAAACCCCGCGTTTAAGAGATAATACCCCCAATATGTTTCACCGCCGTTTTTCTCCACGCGCCTTCGCGGGCGTCTTTTCCGCGACTTTGTTGATTTCCGTTTCGTTCGCCCAAACTGCGAAGCGCCCGCTCAACCACAAGGATTACGATGCCTGGCGCACCATTTCGAGCCAGCGGCTATCCAACGACGGCAAGTTCCTGGCCTACGGCGTGTTTCCGCAGGAAGGCGATGGTGAAGTGATTCTTCGCAATCTGGTCACCGGGCAGGAGACGCGTTTTGCCGCGGGTGCCCGCCCTGCGCCGCCGCCAGCCATCACGGAAGAAGATGGACCGCCGCCGCAGCCGCGCGGTGTCGTCATTCTGTTTTCGTCCGACAGTCGCACACTGGTCTTCTCCATTTTCGCTCCCAAGGCCGATGTCGACAAGGCCAAGAAGGAGAAGAAGACGGCCGACCAGATGCCGAAGGACAACATGTCGATTGTGAATCTGGCGTCCGGCGCGGTGACGAAGATCGATCGCGTGAAGCAGTTCTCCATGCCCGAGAATGTATCGGGTTTACTGGCTTATCTGAAGGAGGCGCCCCCCGGCGCGGCGCCCGCCCGAGGCGCTGCCGCTAATGAGCCCGGTGACGATCTCGCCGACCAGCAGGGAGGCCGCGGCGGCCGTGGTGGAGCAGCAGGCGGCGCGCGCGGTCCGCGTCCGGAATTCGGATCGGACCTGATGCTGCGCACGCTGGCTGATGGCGCGGAGCGCACCTTCCCTGATGTGGTGGAGTACACCCTCACCAACGATGGCAAGCAACTCATCTATACGGTCTCCGCGAAGGACACTTCGAAGAACGGCATATTCGCGACTCGCACCTCGGCGGCCGATGCCGCCGCACCGCTGCTGGCGGGCAAGGGTAAGTACATCAAACTGACGTGGGACGAAAAGCAGACCGAACTGGCGTTCATGAGCAGCCACGACGACGCCGACGCCAAAAGTCCGAAGTGGAAGCTGTACGGTTGGGACCGGCAGGCGCCCGCCGCTAGCGTGCTCGCGTCCTCCGAGACGCCCGGTTTCCGCAAGGAGTTCGCGATCAGCGACAAGGGCAATCTGAGCATCTCCAAGAACGGCACGCGCGTCTTCTTCGGCTGCGCGCCCGCGGCGGCCGAGAAGAAAGACGACGCCGACACATCCACCGATGACAAGGCGGTGGTGGATCTCTGGTCGTACAAGGACGATTACATCCAGCCGATTCAGAAAATCCGCGCCGGCCGCGATCGCGACCGCACCTTCACCGCCGTCTACTCCATTCCCGATCGCAAAATGGTCCAACTCGCCGACGTGCAAATGGAGAACGTCACTCCTTCGGAGAGCGACCAGTGGGTGTTGGGCAGCGACGACCGCGAGTATCGGCGGCTGGCCGATTTCGACGAGCGATATAGCGACGAGTACGTGGTGGATGCCGCCACCGGCAAGCGCACGGTGGTGGCGAAGAAGGCGCATGGCGCCGCCACATGGTCGCCCAACGGCAGGCATCTGCTCATCTTCGATGGCAAGGACTGGAGCACCATTTCGGTGCCGGATGGAAAAACCACCAACCTCACCGCCAAGCTACCGGTGAAGTTCTGGAATGAGGAGATCGACACGCCCAGCACGCCCGGCTCGTACGGCACGGCTGGCTGGACGCAGGATGGCAAAGCGGTTCTGCTGTACGACCACTACGATGTGTGGAGCATCGCGCCCGATGGCACCGGCGCGAAGAACATCACCGCCGGCTATGGCCGCGAGCACAGCTTGCAACTCCGCGCACTGCGCACCGAAAGCGATCCGCGCGAGCGCTGGATCGACCCCACGAAGCCGCTGCTGCTCTCGGCGACGAATCTGAAGACAGAGGAGTCAGGATTCTTTCGCGGATCGCTGTCGGGCGGCGAACCCAAGCAGTTGCTGATGGCCGCCAAGAGTTTCTCGGCGCCCGTCAAAGCCAAGGACGCTGACGTATATTTGCTTTCCGCGCAAACCTTCAACGAGTTCCCCGACCTGCTCACCACCGATGGATCGTTTAAAGAACTGCGTAAAGTGAGCAACGCCAATCCCAACAAGTCGCAATTCGTTTGGGGCACTTCGGAGTTGGTACAGTTCCACAATTCCGATGGCGTGGCGCTGCAGGCGGCGCTCTACAAGCCCGAGAATTTCGACCCGCACAAGAAGTACCCCATGATGGTATACCTCTATGAACGCCTCACACAGAACCTGAATCACTTCGTGAATCCCGCGCCCGGGACCAACATCAACATTTCGTACTACGTGAGCAACGGCTATCTGGTGCTGACGCCGGATATCGTCTACACGGTAGGTTACCCCGGCCAGAGCGCGCTGAAGTGCGTGCTGCCGGCCATTCAGTCCGTGGTGGACAAGGGCATCGTGAACGAGGATGCTATCGGAATCCAGGGCCACAGTTGGGGCGGATATCAGGTGGCTTACATGGTGACGCAGACCAAGCGCTTCAAGGCGGTCGCCGCTGGCGCGCCGGTGGTGGACATGATCGCGGCCTACGACGGCATTCGCTGGGGCACGGGCCTCACGCGCCAATTCCAGTACGAGCGGACGCAGAGCCGCATTGGAGGCTCGATCTGGGAATATCCCACTCGCTTCCTGGAGAACTCGCCCATCTTCTGGATGGACAAGGTGCAGACACCGGTGCTGATTCTGCAAAACGACGCCGACACCGCGGTGCCCTGGTATCAGGGTCTGGAGTTCTTTCTGGCGCTTCGCCGTTTGGGAAAAGAAGTCTACCTCTTCAACTACAACGGCCAGCCGCACGGCCTGCAAAACCGGGCCGATCAGAAGGACTACACCATCCGCATGCAGCAGTACTTCGACCACTTCCTGAAAGGCGCGCCAGCCCCGGCCTGGATGGAAAAAGGTGTGCCCTATCTGGAGCGGGAGAAGACCGCGCTTTCGGAGTTAGGCGGAGGCGGCGGACAGTAGGTAAGAACTTTTAGCCACGGATGGACACAGATGCACGCGGATAAGGCCGAAGAGTTTTTATCCGTGTTCATCTGTGTGAATCCGTGGCTAAAACAATTTTTCGAGCCTCCACCCAAGCTGGGAACACTTCGGGACTTTCCAGCCACACCAGCATCCACTGCGCCATCTCTTCTTTCTGCGGATGCTTGCCGGCCAGAAATCTCGCGCGGTCTTTGGCCGCGATCACCTGTCTTCTGCAGTAGCGAGCCCGGTCCCGGTTTCCCGCCGCTGTGGCGTCGCGGTAGACCTGCAGCATCCCGAGCAGCGATTGCTCCAATTCTTCCAGGGTGTGCTGGCGGATTCCGGCGTATGGTTGTTCGAACGGCAGCCCGGTATCGCGGAGCAGATCGCGCAAATAGCTTTCCGACACAGGCGCAAGCTTCTCGAGCAGATCGAGCCACACTGCTTCAGTGATGGTGGCGGGCTTGCACTCTTCCAGGTACGCCTTTAGCTGCTGTTTAACGGACTTGCCGTTGGGCATTTCGATACCGCTGGGTCGCGGCCTCATGCGCCGCGATGCTGCTGGAGAACTCGTGCGAACCGGTGCCATCCGGCCGCCGCACAAAGTAGAGGGCGTCGGTGGCGCCGGGATGCAGCACGGCGTTAATGGATGCCAGACCCGGGTTGGCGATCGGCCCAGGCGGCAATCCAACGTGCCGGTAGGTGTTGTAGGGGTGGTCGCTATCCAGGTCGGAACGATAAATGGCGCCGCGATACCGCCCCGAGAGCAGAGCAGCGTAAATCGTGGTGGGGTCGCAATCCAGCTTCATGCCGATGCGCTGCCGGTTTTCGAAAACCGCGGCGATCATGGGCCGCTCTTCGGGAACCTTGCCCTCCCTCTCGACCAGCGACGCCATCGTGACCGTCTCATGAACATTGGCGCCGGGCGGCAAAGTATGCCACACCTCGCGAAATTTGCCGGTCATCATGCGGCAAATCGAATCCGGCGTGGCGTGGCGACTCAGCTTATAGGTATTCGGGAACAGATAGCCTTCGAGAGACGGTGCCAGCGGGTCGAGATCTCGAATCATGGCCGGGTTGCGCGCCGCCGCCAGAAACGCATCCGCCTTCGCAATGCCCAAGCCTTCCACCAAAGCCGCAATATCGAACATATTCCGCCCTTCCGGCACTACCAACGGATAGTAGAAGATGTCGCCGCGGGCGATGCGGTCCATCACCTCCATCGGTGAGGCAGGATGGTCGAACTTGTATTCACCGGCCTGCAGCGTGCGGCCACGCTCGGTCAAGCGGGCCGCCATGAAATCCAAGCGGTTGTGGATAATGCCGTTCTTGGCCAGTAGATCTGCCATGGCGCCGGTGGACGTTCCCCTCGGCAGGTCGACGAATTTCGTGCCGGTGAAGCCTTCGTAAGGCGACACCAGCCGATACAACAGGAATCCGGCGAAGAGAACTCCTATCAGAAAGAGGCACCCGAGGCGCCGGAAGAATTTCATAGGGAATCCAGGTAGCTTTGCAGCAGTATCACCGCTGAGAGACGGTCCACAGCCTTGGCGCGTTTTTCGATGCTGATACCGCTGGAGCGCAGCACGCGGCCGGCCTCCACGGAAGTCAAGCGCTCATCCCACAGCTTCACAGGCAGACCGGTGCGCCGTTCTAGATCGGCGGCGAACTCGCGCACCCAGCCCGACTGGCGCCCTTCCGCGCCCCGCATGTTGATGGGATTGCCCAGCAGGAATAGACCGACCTCGCGCTCCCGCGCCAACTCTTCGAGAAACGCCAAGTCGCTTCGCTTATTCGTGCGGTTTAGGTTTGGCAGTCCCTGTGCTGTGATTCCAAGAGGGTCGCTAAGGGCCAGGCCAATGCGTTTTTTGCCGAGGTCGAGAGCCAGAATGCGTCGATAGGCCGGGGTCAACAATATCATTATAGACGGGCCCATGCTACATTCGAGGCAAGGGTCAAAACGGGCGCCGTGGCACTGATTACCAAGCCGATCATCAACAATTCAACCGCTGTGCAGGAAGCGCGCCATCTCGCTCTCCCGGTAATCGGCGCGGGGGTGGTGATCGCGATTCTGTACTTCGGGCGCGTCTTTTTTATCACTTCGATGATCGCCGTAATTATCGCGTTCATCCTGGAACCCTTCGTCGCGCTTCTCACCCGTGCGCGCTTTCCGCGCAGCCTGGCCGCGTTTGTGATTTGCTCCATCGCGCTCGCATTGCTCTACGTCATCGGAATGGGCGCCTACTCGCAACTCTCAGGCATGTATAACGACCTGCCGAAATATGGCCAGCGGATCGGCGACATTGTGGACGCCATTCAGCAGCGAGTGGCCGGCGCCGAGGAAGAGACGTACCGCATGGTGGTCCCGGCACGGCAGCGCCAGCAGGAGCAGGAACGCCTTCGCGCACAGCAGCAGGTGCTGGCCAAAGCGAGCAAGCGTCCCACGAGATCGCAGCCCCCCGCGACCGTAGTCGTGCCGCCGGCTCCAGGCGCGATTCAGGAAGTGCACATTCACGAGGACAGCACGCCGATCGGCGATTTCATTTCATCGCGCCTCAGTTCGGTTTACCAGATCCTGCTAATGGGGTCATTCGTGCCGTTCCTGGTTTACTTCATGCTGAGTTGGCGCGACCACATCAATCGCAGCTTCCTGCAGTTCTTTCACGGGGAGGACCGGCTGATTGCCGCGCGCAGCCTGCAGGGAATTGCGGACATGGTGCGGGCCTTTGTGGTGGGCAACTTCCTGCTTGGGATGCTGCTGGCGAGCATCAGCTCGATCTTCTTCTGGGTGCTGCATGTGCCGTATCCCCTGCTTGTGGGGCCGCTCAGCGGCTTCCTTAGCCTGGTGCCGTACGTGGGATTGCCCATGGCGATGATCCCGCCGCTATTCTCGGCGCTGGCGGTGAACGTCTTCTCGGTGTACGTGCTGGTGGTGGTGGCCGTCGCGACATTGCACCTGCTTGCGTTGAACGTGCTCTATCCCAAGGTGGTGGGTTCGCGGGTCCATTTAAATCCTCTGGTGGTGACGTTCTCGCTAATGCTCTGGGGCTTCCTCTGGGACGCTCCCGGACTCCTGCTGGCCATTCCGCTCACGGCCGGCTTGAAGGCGGTCTGCGACAACGTCAAAGATCTCCGGCCAATCGGCAAGTTCCTGGGGGATTGAGATTGCCCCATGCAATCTTGTTAGACTCAGGATTCCGATTTCCATGGCGGCCACTCCCGAATCCGCGAAGCTATTCATGTCGGGCCTCATCGAGCGGGCCCGCAAGCTGAAAAAGACTATCGCTTTTCCCGAAGGCACGGACCCGCGTGTGCTGGAAGCCGCCGCGCGCCTGGCTCGCGAAGGAATCGTGAAGCCGGTGCTGATTGGCGCAGCGCCGGCCAACGCGCCCGATGGCGTCAAGTTCATCGATCCCGCCAAATCGCCGGCGCTCGGCAAGTACGCCGCCCTGTACTACGAACGCCGCCGCGCCAAAGGCATCACGCAGGTGGAAGCGGCGGCAAGTGGCACGCAAGCCGCTCTACTTCGCTTCCCTGATGGTGGGCGCGGGCGATGCCGATGGCAGCGGTGGGCGGCGCCGTCAACAGCACCGCCGATACCGTGCGCGCGGCGCTGCATGCCGTCGGGCCGCACCCGCGCGCACGGCTGGTTTCGAGCGTCTTCATTATGGCGCTGCGCAGACCTCGCGCTCGGGCACAACGGTCTGATGGCCTTCGCCGATTGCGCCGTGGTGATGGACCCGACGGCGATCGAACTGGCCGATATCGCCATCGCCACGGCGGAGAGCACGCGCGTGCTGATCAATGCCGAGCCCGCGGTGGCGCTGCTCACGTTTTCCACCAAGGGCAGCGGCAAGGGCAAGGAGCCGGACAAAGTCATGGAGGCGCTGCGAAATTCTGCAGGCGCGCGCGCCGGAAATGAACGTGGATGGCGAACTGCAGGCCGACGCGGCGGTGGATGCGATGGTGGGCAAGTCCAAAGCGCCTGGGTCGAAAGTGGCGGGCCGCGCCAATACGCTGGTATTTCCCACCTTGTCGGCGGCCAACATCGGGTACAAACTGGTGGAGCGGTTGGGCGGCGCGATGGCGATCGGGCCGTTCATGCAAGGGCTGGCGAAGCCGGCCAACGATCTGTCGCGAGGCTGTTCGGCGGAAGACATTTTCAACGTCGCGGTGGTGACGGCGCTTCAATCCGAGTCTCAATAGCGCCGGCAATGCTTACCGTTCCGGCTGGTCTATTCCGAACACTACGACCTGAACCTGGGCGAGCACGTCTTTCCCTCCAAGAAATTCAAGTGGCTCCACGACCGCATGTTGTGGACGCGCTTCGCGGTCGAACGAAGATTTCGTGGCGCCCGAACCCGCCACCGATGCGGACGTGCTGCTGGTGCACGATCGCGGAGTGGGTGTCGCAAGCTGCGCAACGGCACCCTGACTTATCAGGAAATTCTGCGCCTGGAGATCCCCTACTCGCGGCAGATGGTGGAAGCGTTCTGGCTGGCGGCGGGGGGCACCATTCTGGCGGCGCGCCACGCGCTGGCGAGAGCGGCATCGGATTCAACGTCGGCGGCGGTTTCCACCACGCGTTTGCCGGACATGGCGAAGGCTTCTGCGCCATCAACGACATTGCCGTCGCGATCCGCCGCTGCAGCGCGAGGGGGCCGTGCAGCGCGCCATGGTGGTGGATTGCGACGTGCACCACGGCAACGGCACGGCCGCGATTTTCGCCGGCGACCCCTCGGTCTTCACGCTGTCCATCCACCAGTTCAACAACTATCCCAGCGAAAAGCCGCCTTCGAAGCCTGGACATCCATCTGGCGGACGGCATCGGCGACGCCGAATACCTGCACCGTCTCGGCAACGGGTATCGAGCCGCGCTGACGATGTTCCAGCCGGAGCTTCTGATCGTCTACGTTGCCGGGCGCCGATCCTTATTATGACGATCAGTTGGGCGGCCTTTCCCTGACGTTCGAAGGCCTGATGGAACGCGACCGTTTGGTGATACGGACCGCGCTGACGCAGAACATCCCGGTGGCGATCGTCCTGGCGGGCGGTTACGCCGCAAAGCGTGGAGGACACGATCACAATCCACGCCAACACCGCGGAAGTTGCGAAGGAAGTCCTGGAGAAGCTGTAACGCAAAATTGCCGCCACTCGATGACTTGTGGCCCGCGCTACGCTGCTGTGATACGATCCCGCCTATGCGGTTCCTTCGATTTGCCTGCCTGACTTTCTCGTTTTGCGCATTGGCGCAGACGCAACGCCCGTTGCAGCTTCCCGACATGATCTCCTGGAAGCGCATTCTGACACCCGCCGTGTCCAACGACGGCCAATGGTTCGCTTATCGCCTGGCTCCCTCCGAAGGGAATGCCGAAGTTGTGGTGCGCAATCTGGCAACCGGCAAGGAGACGCGCTTCCCGGTAGGCGACCGCACAGCGTCCGTGCCCGCGCCGACCCCTGGTGGAGGTGGAGGTCGTGGCGCAGCGGCCGTGGGCGCAGCCACCGATCCGGCATTCTCCGACGACGGCAAATGGGTGGCGTTCACTGCGTGGCCTCTGACCCAGGCAGCCAAGAGGATGAAGGCGCAGCGGCGTCCCATACAGTCGAAGGTGGTGCTGGTGGAGCTTGCCACCGGCAAGAAGACTGAGTTCGAAAAGACGCGCCGCTTCGTTTTCAACGGTGAAAAATCCTCGGCAATCGCGCTGCAACGCTATGGCGCGGAACCCGCCGGTGCAGTGGCTGGGGCAGCGGCAGGAGGCGGAACGAGCGCCCCCGGTGTCGGCGGCGCGACTCCTCCGGAGCGGCCTGCGGGATCGGACCTGCTGTTGTTCGAACTGGCTTCCGGCAGCGAGCTGAACGTGGGCAACGTATCGGAATTCGCGTTCGACAAGAAGGGCGAATGGTTGGCCTGGGTGGTGGACGCGCAGGACAAAGCCGGCAACGGCGTGGAACTGCGCAACATGACCACCGGTGCAGTGCAGGGACTCGACAGCGCCGCTGCATCGTACAAGAGCCTCACCTGGACGGAAAAGGGCGACGGGCTGGCGGCGCTTCGCGGCATCGACGATAAGGGCTTCGAGGACAAACTGTACAGCGTGGTGGCGTTCAAGGACCTCAGCGCGGGCCATCCCTCCAAATCGGTGTTCGACCCCAAAGACGCCGCGGGCTTTCCCAAAGGGATGACGGTGAGCCCCAATCGCGCGCCTATGTGGCGGCAGGATCTTTCGGCGGTGATGTTCGGCGTGCATGAGGTCCGCGTGAAGAAGGGCGCCGCGAACGCCCCCGCCGATCCGGATGCGGAAGCTCCCGCCGGACCGCAGCGCCCTACGCCTCCGGAGGACGATAAGCCGTCCCTGGTGATTTGGCACTACAAGGACTCGCGCCTGCAGACCCAGCAGCAGGTGCAGGAGACTGCCGATAAGAATTTCAGCTTTCTGGCATCGTACACGCCTTCGGACGGCAAGTTCGTGCGCCTGGCCGATGAGTCCGTGCGGCAGGTGAACATTACGCCGGAGCAGAAGCTGGCCTTGGGCGTGGACATCCGCGAGTACGAGCTGACCGGCAGTCTGGACGGTCTGCGCTACCAGGACGTTTACGTGGTGAACCCCACTACCGGCGAGCGCAAGTTGGCGCTGCGCAAGGCCCAGCATGTGATGGGCGCATCGCCCGACGGCACGCGCCTGCTCTACTATGCCGATGGCGTCTTCTCGGTGTTCGACATGGAGAACGGGAAATCGGCCGAACTGACCAGGCAGATTCCCTCGACGTTCTGGGATACGGAGAACGACCTCAACCAGGTGAAGCCGCCCAGGCAATCCTACGGGTGGTCGAAGGACAGCTCGGCGGTGCTGCTAAGCGACGGCTGGGACATTTGGAAAGTGCCGGTGGCCGGCGGTAAGCCCGAGAACCTGACCGTGAACGGCAAGAAGGACAAGATCCGCTACCAGCGCCCGTTCCGTCTGGATACCGAAGATCGCGGTGTGGATCTTTCGAAGCCCGTCTACCTGCCGGTGTACGGCGAGTGGACCAAGAAGGGCGGCATCGGCTTGATTGAACCGGACCGACCCGGCGTGCGCATGCTGCAATGGGACGACGCCGCATACCTGCAACTGATCAAGGCAAAGAAGTCGGACACGTATCTCTACACGCGCGAAACCGTGAAAGAGTATCCCGATTACTATGCGGCGGACGCGTCTCTAGCCAATGGGAAGAAGGTGACCGACGGTAATCCGCAGCAGAAAGACTTCCTGTGGACCAGCGGTGTGCGGCTGGTGGACTATACCAGCACGCGCGGCGAAAAGCTGCAGGCCGCCATGTGGCTGCCGGCGAATTACGAACCGGGCAAGCACTATCCCATGCTGGTTTACATTTACGAGAAGCTCTCACAGGGCGCAAACCACTATCCGCAGCCTGCGTACAACGGCTTCAACATCGCGCACTACACCAGCAACGGGTACGCGGTGCTGGAACCTGACATCGTGTATAAGGTGAATGACCCCGGCGTCTCGGCGGTGGCGTGCGTGGTGCCGGCGGTGAAGGCGGCTATCGCGATCGGTGTTCCGGACGCGGCCCGCGTGGGCATTCAGGGCCACTCATGGGGCGGTTATCAGACGGCGTTTCTGGTGACTCAGACGGACGTGTTCCATGCTGCCGTGGCGGGGCGCCGCTCACCGACATGGTGAGCATGTACAGCCTGATCTACAAGAACACCGGCGGCGCCAACCAGGCGATCTTCGAAAGCGAGCAAGGCCGCTTCAAGGGCGGCTTCTGGGAAAACATGGACGCCTACATCCGCAACTCGCCGATTTATCACGCCACCAACGTGAAGACGCCGCTGATGATCCTGCACAACGACAAAGATGGCGCGGTGGACCAGACCCAGGGGATCGAGTACTTCAACACGCTTCGGCGCATGGGCAAGCCCGTGATCCTGCTGGAGTACAAGGGCGAAAACCACGGACTCGCCAAACCCGAGAATCAAAAAGACTACACGGTCCGCATGCGGGAATATTTCGACCACTACCTGATGGACAAGCCCGCGCCGAAATGGATGGATGAAGGCGTGCCCCTCCTCAAGATGAAAGATCACCTGGAGGAGGTCAGCAAGGTTACCAAGAGCCAGGATTAAGCCTGCCGGCAGCCACTATTGCACTTGGAATCTATGCACGGTAGTTTGTAGCGCTTCAGCCAACCTGGAAAGGTCCGTGGCACTCTGGCGAACCTGTAAACTGCCTTCCGCCATCTCGCGAGCTGCAGTATCTACGCCGGTAATCTCTTTTGCGATGTCCTGCGTTGCTTGCGAACTCTCGGCCACGCGGTGATTGGCGTCCCGTACACCGTTGGTCGCCTCGCCGATATGACGGGCGATGTCTTTGGTCATCATGGCCTGTTCTTCGATGGCTGCCGCAATCGACGCTACGATGTCGCTCACCTGATGAATCACCACGGAAATCTTCCCGATTTCGGCAATGCTGGAGGCGGAAGAGGATTGCACACCCGCGATCCGACCCTTGATATCTTCGGTGGCAGTGGCGGTCTGCTGGGCCAGATCCTTGATCTCGCTGGCAACCACTGCGAAGCCTTTGCCCGCTGAACCGGCCCGTGCCGCCTCAATTGTGGCGTTGAGCGCCAGCAGATTGGTCTGAGAGGAGATCTCGGTAATGGTTTCCGTGATCTTGCCGATTTCCTGCGCTGCGGCGCCCAAACGGTTCATATGTTCACTAACCTGGGCGGCCTGGTTGGTTGCCTCTTCTGTGATCCGACGAGCCTTCTCGGAATTACTCGCGATCTCTCCGATGGTGGCGGTCATCTGTTCGGTGGCATCAGCCACGCTGGTAAGGTTAGTGGTAGTCTGCTCCATTCCCGCCGCCACCGACACGACGTTTGCGGTCATCTGCTCGGTGGCCGCGGCCACTGCATGGGCTTTGTCGGAGGCATGCTGTCCGCCTTCGGACATGTGAGTCGAATTGGCTGAAAGCTCGGTCGATGACGAGGACAGCACAGCAGCGCCATTTGAGAGCTCCTGGACCATCTGGCGCAGATTCGTAATCATGAGTTGCTTGGCTCTGGCCAGGAGGCCGATTTCGTCGCCCCGAGCTTGGAACTCGGCTGGCGCGTCGCGTGTGAGATCGCCTCGTGCTACCTCGCCCAAGTGTTCGACAGCGGCTGTTAGCGGCCTAACGATACTGCGCGTGAGGACGATTCCGAAGAAGACCGATCCGGCAAGCACAGTCAACGTGACCAGCAGAGTCATCATCGTAGCTTGTGATATTGCGGCGGCGCGCTTCCGATTCGTTTCCTCGACTCTCTGTTGCTGCCACGCGAGGAACTGGTTGATGCTTGCGTCTCTGGCCAGGGAAGCGCCAACGCTCTGCCCGAGATAAGTTTTGCCCGCCTCCGCATGCTTGCCCGCTTTCACTTGCGCGGTGACGAGAGTGTTGGCCTGCTTCGTTGCGACGCCCTGTGCCTCCCAGGCATCGATAAGCTGCTTGCCCTCGCTCTCGGTAACCCTCGTCTTGAGTTTTGCGAGATCACTGGCGTACGACTGCCGAAGGTCGGCAAGACGTGCATCGTCTTCTGGAGTCGATTTACTCCGAATGACAGAGTTGCCCAAAACCGTCAGAATGCGTGCCGTGTTATTGGAGTAGCGGTTGGCAAGAAGCATGTTGTCCATCTGAAACTGCGCTTCGTCCGCAGCCTTCCCGACGGAGTGCAAGGACCAGACTCCAAATCCCGCAACGCAGGCGGTCAGCAGTATTACGCTGCCTAAAATAATGGCTAGTCTCTTCCCGATCTTAATGTTTGCAAGCTTGTTCATTTGCGAATACCTTCTTGTCCCGGAATACGGCCCACTTCCGTCACAATATGGTTATCGGCAGATACGGCTGGGGCTTTAGCGCCCTGCTTGCAGTCGAAAATCAGAGTTCGCTGACGTCGCGGAACAGGCCTTCGATTTCCGACTTCTGCCGCGCGTCCACCGGCAGCAGCGGCAGGCGTGCCGGGCCGCCGTAATAACCCTTCAGGTCCATTGCATACTTCAGGCCCGGAATGCCGTACTTTGGCGCCACGCCCGCGGCATCCACAATCCGCCGTTGGGCATCGCTCGACCCCGCGATATCGCCGGCCTCATAGCGGTCATAGATGAGCATGGTGGAGCGGGGCACAGCATTTGCGATCGCCAGGATTCCGCCGATCGCGCCTAGCCGGAGACAGTCGTGAAACTTGCCAGAAGCGCCCACCAGCACCTGAAATCCGGCGGGCAGTCCCGAGGTGAGGCTCGCTACCTTCTCGAGATCGGCCGAGCTCTCTTTTATACCGGTGATGTTGGGGTGTTCGGCCAACGGCAGCACCACTTCCAGCGGAAGATCGACACCGGTCATCTGGGGAAAGTTGTAGATCAGGATGGGCACCGGGGAAGCGTCCGCCACAGCGCGAAAGAACGCGAGCTGAGTTTCCGGACGGGCCATCTGGGGTCGATAGTAGTGCGGGGTGAGGACGAGTGCGGCATCGTAGCCCATATCGGCGGCATCGTGAATCAAACCCAATGTTTCGCGAACCGACTCGGCGCCGGCGCCCGCGATCAGAATTTTGTCGTCCGAGGCCTCGCGCACCGCTTGGAACAGTTGGCGCTTTTCGTCCCGTCCCAGAAAGGCCGCTTCCCCGGTAGAGCCTGCCACCACAAATCCTGCCAAGCCGGCATCGTTGTACTTCGCGATATTGGCGCGAAGCGCGTCGGGATGTACTTCACCGTTCTCCGCGAACGGCGTACAGATGGGGGCGAACACTCCATTCAGGCGCACGGAGCTAATATACCAAGCCGATTCCCGTATGCCGTCCGTGAGCCGGGTAGAATGGAGAGTAGGAGAGCGGATTGCATTCCCACGCGCACAATCACCACCACGCCGGCACCGGAAGCGCACTGGGTTGGTCGTTCGCGGTCACTGCTCTCTTTGTGGTTCTGGAGTTGGTAGCGGGCATCCGCGCCCACTCGCTCGCGTTGATCTCGGATGCCGGCCATAACTTCACCGACGCACTGTCGCTGTTATTGGCGTGGTTCGGCTTTTACTTGCAATCCAGACCGGCCGACGAGATGCGCACCTACGGCTATCACCGGGCCGGCGTGCTCTCCGCTTTCGTTAATGCCATCGCGCTGGTAGTGCTCTCCGGCTGGATTCTCTACGAAGCGATCTACCGCCTGCAAAGTCCCGAAAAGGTGAGCGAAGGGACGATGATCGCAGTCGCATCGCTGGGCCTCCTGATGAATGGCGGCATCATGCTCTCGCTGCGCCAGGCGAGCCGCAACGATCTCAACGTACGCAGCGCTTTCGTGCACATGCTGGGAGATGCCCTCGGGTCGGTCGCGATCATGGCGGGCGCCATCGTCATCCACTACACCGGTTGGGTGCAGGTGGACCCGGTGCTATCCATCGTGATCGCCATCCTGATTGTCTGGACGGCCTGGGATATTATTCGGGAGTCGCTCAACATCCTGCTGGAAGGCCTGCCGCGAGGCATCGAATTGCGCGATGTGACGTCGTGCATGTGCGGCGTCGAGGGAGTGCTGGACGTTCACGATCTGCACATCTGGAGCCTAGGTTCGAACGCCCACGCGTTGAGCTGCCACGTGTTGATCCAGGATGTGCCGCCGTCGGCCAGCGATGCCGTGCTACGCCGCCTCAACGGCATGCTCTCCGACCGCTTTCACATCTCGCATACCACCGTGCAGTTTGAGCACGTAAGCTGCGCGATCTCCGAGACCGGCTGCGCCATCCCGGTACGGACGGATCACGAACATCTCGGGCACGATCACCAGCACTAAATCGGATCGTTAATCCCAACGTTGTCCGCTTTCTCGATAGTCTTTTGTCCTAATCGGGTCCGCAAGCACACGTTCGGATCAGCATTTCGGTCTAAAAGCGTTGAAATTATCCACATAGGACAGGGTAGTCCCAGTACTGTAAGGACTAATCCGGATAGCGGGGACGCGATGCAGTATCAAGAGCTTATCGGCCATTCCACGGACTCGTACGGAATTTATTAACCAAGGTAATCTTGCGCATGTTTTTGGAATAGTGCGATTCTGCACTTTCGGATGCTTAACTCCAACATTCCGCGTAAATCTTGGATGTTCTGGCTGATCGTCGCCAGCTTGCCCGTTCGGAGCGGCTTCGGCGACACCGGGTCAACCACACAAGCACTGAACGCGACGCTGTCTCCCGCCATCACGCTGTCCGCGCCTGGTTCGGTGGCGATGACGCGAGGCGCCGCCCCGTTCACCACGTACCAAGCCACTGTGCCACTCACCTTCCGGGTGCGCACTACGCCCACCGGTTCTGGCTCCATCACCATGAAGGTGTCATCCGACTTCACTCCCACTGGCGGCCCCTCGGTCGCAACCAACAGTTTGATCTATACCTGCAGCGGCTCCTTCGGCTCCGTCTGCTCCGGCAATCAAACGGCAACTACCTCGTCTCAAACCCCCGTGCTGACTGTGCCTGGCTCGGCATGCACAGGCGGGGGTGGAGCCTGTAGCGGATCGGACCCAAATTCAGTCACGGTGACTTTTAGCCTGACGGACGATCCAACTTATCCTACGGGTTCCTATTCAGCACAAGTCACATTCACAATTAGTGCTACTTAGGAGAACAAAACGAACATGTCCAATAAAACGAATATTTCGGTTCTGGCGTGCGCCCTGCTAACGGCTTCCGGCATGGCGTTCGCGCAGCCTACAACATCTTTGGTTGTGCCGGTTGCCGCGGAAGCTTCACTCGTGTCCGCTGCCACCCCCAACTTCTCGACAACGGGCAACTTCATCAACGACTATACTGCCACCACGACTCTCACCTTCAAGATTCGCACAACCAAAACAACCGGTAGCGCCAACATCCAACTGAAAGTCACAGGCGATTTCAGCCCGGCGGGCGGCCCCTCGATAGTTGCGCCCATCACAGCATCCGACGCCCTCGGCTTCACGGTCGGGGCCTCGGCGCCCGGCACGCCAGGCACAGCCGCGCCCACCACCGTTTTAAACACGGTATATCCGGTCTATGGCTTTGGAGCCGGGTTCAGTTCAGCGAAGATAGGCCAGACCGGCACCATCCTCTGGACTTTGTCCAACGATCCTATGTACCCGACCGGTAGCTATACCGCCGTGGTTACCTTTATCATCAGCGCGTCTTAACTATTCCCATGAGCCACCTGCTGTTCATTACGGTGCTCCTGGCTTCGGTCGCGGGGAAGCCGGTTTCACCACCGGCTAGACCCCGCGCGATTGTTCTGCCCGCGGCCGCCCCCCAGATTGTGACCATGACCGCGACTCCCGGGACCATCAACTTTTCGGCTGCCAATCCGGATTCGCCGCTGGTGGCTGGGAGTGCGCCGGCGAGCATCCACTGGTTTCAAAACGGACAAAGTAGAAGGACCTGGACACTCAGCGTTCAATCTTCCACGGCTACTTTCACCAATTGCCCGAGGGTGCCGGTGTCGGCGGTCACCGTTACCTGCTCCGGCATTTCGGTGAATGGAACGAGCCAGCCGTGCGGTCCGGCGGTCAACCTGTCCACCACCCCGCAGGTGGTCGCTAATGGTTTAGAAGGCGCGGGGCTGGCCTATTTTAACGTAACGCTCACTTTTACCTTGACCGATAGCTGGACTTATTCCGCGGAGCTCAATCCAAAATGTGCACTTTCTCTGACATACAACGGCAACTTCAACTAATCATCCTAATCCCGCTCTCCGCGGCGCTGGCTTGCGC
The DNA here is from genome assembly GCA_963815475.1 of uncultured Solibacteraceae bacterium. GTDB lineage: Bacteria > Acidobacteriota > Terriglobia > Bryobacterales > Bryobacteraceae > Sulfopaludibacter. The sequence continues at coordinate 2,248,622 of CAWFHD010000003.1, forward strand.
ACAAGTGGGGCTTGGGCTGTCGCCGATGCGCGAAGATCTCAAGCTGGCGTCCGGCGCCCAGCATTCCGGAGTCCTGACGGTGTCCAACGACACTTCCGAGAAAGTGCGCGTGGTGGGAGAGCTACTCGACTTCTATATCGACGCCACTGCCAACCCGCAGTTCAACCGCAGCTACCCGCAGGAATCGGAATACTCCTGCCGCCAGTGGCTGGCGCTCAACCCCATGGAGTTCGAACTGGAAGGCCACGGCCAACTATCAGCGCGCTACACGGTGCGCGCGCCTCAAGGCGCCACCGACCGCAGCTACCATTGCGCGATTGGATTCACTACCCAACCCACGGCGGCCAATGCCAAGGGTACCGGCCTGCGCACCGCCGTGCAGATTGTGGCCGCCATCTACGTGGTGATTGGCCAACCGGCAATCGACGCGGTAGTGAAGGATCTGACCCTGGAATATGTCGCCGACCCCAGGGCGCCAGGGTGGAAGGCGACCGTGGTGCTGGGAAATGCCGGCCTGATGCACTTCCGGCCCGTCGGCGATCTGGATGTGCTGGATGAAAATGGCAAGGTCGTAGAGACCGCTCACTTCATGTCGATGCCTGTGCTGCCGAAGCGCGATCAAAACTTCGTATTTCCACTGAAACTCTCTGCAGGGCCCGGCAAATACACGCTGCGGGCGCGCGTAGACCTGGGCACCAACGAGATCCAGGAGGCTACCGCCCTTGTGGTCGCCCAAAAACCAAAATAGCGCGGGCGCTCCTGCGCGCCATATTGGCACAGGATCGCGGTGTGTCCCTCCGGCGGCTCTGCTGCTCCTTTTCCTGGTTCCCGCATACACGCAGAATCGGGGGCAGGCCGATCTGGCAGTGCAGGGCTTCTACCTCGGCGGCAATTCACAGCCCTTTCTGGACACTACCGGCGTTTCGGTTCACTTTCAGAACTTCACCCCGGGAATCGGTTTCCTGAGCGGCAGCCTGGAAGCCTATGGCGCGGAGAACCACTTCCAGACCGGCGAGAATTTTCTCGAACTCCGCGGCTTCCCATTAGTGGGCAGATACTGGACCGTCACAGGCGGTGACTTCCACACTCCCGCGAGTTTGGTGGAGTTCCCCTTTTACAACATCTTTAACCCGGAGATTACCGCGCGCGGTGTGAAGGTTCAGGCGTCTCACAATGGCATGGAGTACTCCTTCTTCATTGGCGAAGAGACCCTGACCGCCGGACCGCGCGTGCCATATCGCGTGTTGATCCCGCAAACGGTTGCCGGTGCGTCGATAGTCCACAGACTTGCCAAGAACCTTACCGTGGGCGCACGCATCACCCAATTCTCCGCCAGCGCGGAGGCCATTGCAGCGAATCCCAACCTGTTTACTCCTGGCCGCGACCTGCGCCTGGTTCGCACCGCGGCAATTCAATCCCTATACGCGCCCACCAAGCGCCTCAAGTTCTATGCCGAGGTCTCGCATCCAGTCGGGCTCGAATCCGGAAGTCTCATTTCGAGCCTTGCGGGAATCTCCTACGTCGCTCCCAGCTTGATGCTGCGGGCCAACTACGTCAGCCAGTCCGCTACCTACTTTCCGCTGGCGGGTTACTTCACGGGCGACCGGCGCGGACCGTTCGTCGAGGCTCGGGTACGTCCGCTGAAATGGATCGACTTCTACGGCTCGGCCAGCCAGTATCGCAGCAACCTGGAGAACAATCCCGCAGTGTCGTCGCTCGCCAGCACCAGCACTTCGGAGGGTGTCACCTTGTCGTTGCCTAAAGAGATCTCCGCCTCGGCGCAGATCTCCACCGTGCGCTTCACGTCGAGCGGCGCCGGCCAGGATCCGCTTACCTCGTATAACCGGCAGCGCAGCGCAACCCTGGCGCGCAGCATCCACCGTCATTCGCTGCAGTTCACATGGCGCCAGATCGACATCGATAACGGATCAATCCCGCAGCGCCAGACCTCTACTGAAGCAGCCGACACATTTCAATTCAAGATGCTGACGCTGGGAGCGGCCGCACGCCTGCAGCAGACGTCGGGATCGGACCAGCGCAGTACCATGTTTTATCGCGGTTCGGCGCAGGGCAACCTGGGGCGCGTGAACCTGTTCGCCAACTTCGAGATTGGCAACGACATGGCCAACCAGACTGTCTTCAGCACTAGCGCCTACAGCACCACCGTAATTGGCGCAGGCATGAGGTTGCCGCACCAGTGGAACCTGCAGGCCGAGGCGTTCCGCAGTAAGCTCAATGTGGACCTGAATCCCGAGAACATCTTCCTTCTTCAGGGCGGCGGCGTGCCGATCTCGGACAACATCGCAGAGATGATGCAATGGAGCCTCTTCGTGCGCGTGACCCGTCAGATCCGTTGGAACGGCGGTCTTCCCCCAGAGGCGGTCAACTTACCGGCTGGCACCGCGGTGCCGCTGCTGGGATCTGTGGAAGGAGTGGTGCGCGTCAAACGCCTTTCGGGCGAATCGGTGGCACAGGGGATTCCGGTTACGCTCGATGGCAACCGGTCGACTACCAGCGGGGCTGACGGGCGATACCACTTCGACAACGTGCCCGAAGGCGAGCACGTTTTCACACTCGACCCAGCCACCCTGCCCGCCGAATACGACCCGGGCCCCGTCAGCCAGACGAAACTCCAGGTGCAGCCGCGCAAAATGGCGCGCGTCGATTTCAACGTGCTGCCGCTGGCCACGCTCGAAGGGCAAATCACTGGCACGAAAGGCGCGGCTCTGGACGGAGTCGTGATCCGCACGGTTCCCGGAAGCCGCTACACCATGACGGACGCGGACGGGCACTTCGCATTCCATAACCTGCGCGAGGGTGACTTCGAAGTCGTATTGGATCCCAAAACTCTGCCCGAGAATGGCGTGCTCAAGTCGGCGGCCTCCATCCCTGTGGTATTTCGCGTCGGAACACCGCTTCCTGCCCTGCTTTTCCAGTTTGAAGTCGTGTCGCCACAGAAAGCCATCCGTAAAGTACTAGACAAGAAGTAGGTTTTCCTCAGTACAATCTGCAATTTGCGCTATTGTTTTCGGTTTGGGTCAAAAGTTAGACTCAATTCGCCGAAGAGATGAGTGTGCGCATATTGATCGCCGCTGCGTTTGTGCTGGCGGCCGCGGGCCAGCAATCCCCGACCGTGGCGCTGGTGGTGCGTGTGGCTCCCGAAGCACACGTTCGCCCAGCACAGGTGAGTGTTAACTTCCTGGTTTCGGCGGATGGAAGTCGGGACATCACAAGTCAAACGGTGACCGTGGAATCGTGGGTCCGGGCCACTCCTGGCCGGCCCATTCGTGTGACAGCTACTCAAACAGGTGCGCTGCCGCTCATGTGGTCGGGTGTGGTCGCCGGCGCCACTGGCGGCGCGCGGGGGGCCAGTTGTACGAGTGGCAGCCTGGCGCCAGGATCGGCGCAGGATCTTACAGCTAACTGGCTCACTTCAGGCACTTTAAACTGTACGGTGACGTTTTCGCTGGCTGACCCTCACGCCCTTGCTCCCGGGAATTACCGAACTATGGTGACTTTCCGTGCTCAATAAGAGGAAGCAAGCGTTCGCTCCGTAATTCATATACCGTAAAGTGACGGGCCCGGAGGCCTGTCCTGCTCTGAGAATCCGCTTCCTCACTTCCACCCCACTCGATATTGCCCGCGGCAGCGGGACTTACGTCGGCATGCATGTGCTGATGCGCGCGTTGGAACAACTCGGCCACTCGATTGGCTTTGAACCGCAATTCCGTCACCTCCCTGTTTACACGCTGGAGCGCTTGCTATTCAATCGGCGCCTGCGGCCCGATCCTTCCTTCGATCTCACCGTGGGATTCGATATGGATGGCTATCGGATCGCGAACGAACCTGGGCACGTGGCGGCGCTCAAGGGCGTGATCGCAGACGAATTGCGCTTTGAACTGGGCTTCACGAGAGCCACCATGTCGATACAGGCGCGCTGCGAACGCCGGCATGTGCGGACTGCGTCGCGCGTGATTGCCACCAGCCGGTACTCTGCGGAACGGGCGCAGGAATTCTACGGTCTTCGCGAGTCTCCGCGCGTGGTTCCGGAGCTGATCGACCTGGCGGAGTGGCGAGCGCTGCTGGCGCAGCATCCCGCGGAATCGTCGCCACGGTACACCGTGCTGTATGTAGGCCGACTGTACCGCCGCAAGCGCGTGGAGATCCTGCTACGCGCGGCGGAATTGCTACGCGGACGCATTCCCGAGCTCGACCTGCGGATTGTGGGGAATGGTCCGAACGCCGCCCGGCTCCACGCGATTTCGAACGGGGCCACATGGCTTGGCGATGTGACACGCGCACGGCTGGCCGCCGAATACAATCGGGCATCGGTGTTTTGTCTGTCGAGCGTGCAGGAGGGCTTCGGCATTGTGCTGCTTGAGGCAATGGCGGCAGGAAAGGCGATTGTGGCATCGCGTGCTGGCCGCCATTCCGGAGGTGGTTCCGCATGCCACGTTGGTGGAGCCCGAGAATGCAGAGGCGTTGGCAGAGGGTATCGAAGAGCTCTACCGATTGGAATCGAAGCGGACGGCCAATGTGGCGGCGGGCCTCGCCTGGGTGGCGCAATTCGACGCTACGCTTGTGGCCAGACGGTTCTTAGATGCCTGCCGAAGCTGAGGCCGAGCCTTACTGAAAGTTCAGGGTGATCTTTAGAAGGATTGGTGCGAAGGGGTTGTTGCCGGTTTTGACTTCGTAGACAGCGCGCTCGCCGCGGTCGGTCTCGGTCAGTTGGTCGGTGGCAACGGTCCGGAAGACTGCGGCCGCCTTGGTCCGTTTCTTTGCATCCTTCGCCAGTTGAACCGGTTGGGCCTGGCGCGCCAGCAGGACGGTCAGGTCCTTCTTGCCCGCACGGCTGGTAATCTCTGGTGTTTCGAGCGGCTCCAGCCGCTTGGCCAGGGCATTGGAGACCAGCGGATTGCCGGCATCGAACACCGAAAGGAACCCATCGTCGTTGGGGAACAGGCGAAGTTTGATAGTGTCGCCGGCCTTGATCTGGTCGGGAGCCACCTGGTCGAACAAGCCATTCGGCTGCTTGCGGAGCACGGTCCATTTTACGCCTGGGTTGGGCACCAACAAAGCGCCGGCCAGTCCTCCGATTGCGCCTCGCTGCGCACCGGACTGCATCTGGGACTGTTGCGGCGAGGGCATGAATTGCGTTCCAGCCAGCCCCTGCGCGCTGTAAAACAACGTTCGGGCGTTCTGGTCCGGGAGTGCCACGCTGGGCTGCCCGTTACTATTAACAACGAGGTCTGCTTTCCTTGCGTCGAGAACACTAGCCGACGCCGTGACTTCTACCGTCTGTGTTGAGGACGGAACGCTGGGCGGTGAGGGAGGGGCAAGCGGCGCAGCCGCCTGAGGCACAAGCGCATTGGCGGCAGGCGCCGCTAATGCTTTCACCGGCTTTGGCGCCGACGTTTCAGCCTGGAGCACCGGTTCATCTTGCCGCCGTGCCGGGCGTTGCTCTTCCAAGTCGCGGGGCTTCACGGATGCCGCAGGCGCAGACAGCCGGCCGGAGGTGGTAACCTGCTTCAGCCGTTCGGCAGGTTGGTCTGCGGGCGCGGCAGGGGTGGGCGCCTTTTTCAGGGGCTCGGCGTCTGGGGCGGCAGGAGGCGCGGAGGGCGTCACCTTTCTCAAGGAATCGTCAGACAGAGGGACCGGCTGCGCGGGAGGTCGATCTTGCAAAACCGCTACCAGCACACGCTTCGGAGCGGGCTTCGGCCTGCCGAAATAGATTCCCGCAGCGACCGCGAGACACGCGGCAGCCATAGTTCCAGCCAACATCCATCGATTCGCGAATTGCCACCACGGGCGCGGCCTGTCCTCGATGGCTGCCAACACTTGGGCGCGCGCGGCGGGATCCTGTAGCAGATCGTGGAGCGGCTGCTCCTTGGCCAGCGCCTCGAACAGTTGCTGATCGTTGAGCGCGGCTTCGAAGAGCGCCTCCCGCTCCTCGGGAGTGAGCGTACCGGTGGCATATCCGCCCAACAGTTTCTGGATATCTTCCGGTTTCATTTCTTTCCTTGCTCCCAATCGCCGCCCATCAGGTCGAGGAGATTCTTGCGGCAGCGATGATCCCACGTGTAAATCGTATTGATGGCTCCGACGCCCATGATCTTCTGGATCTCTGGAAAACTCCTCCCCTGCAGTTTTAGACGCATCAGCTCACGGCACCGGTCGCCCAACTGCGCGATGGCGTGGGTAAGCCGTTGGAGCATCTCTTTCCGCTCCAGCGCATCGGCCGGACTGACGTCGAGATCGGGCAGCGGAATGTCCGTGATGGACACTTGCGTGTACTCCCCGTGCCGGACCGCCTTTCGGCGCAAACTCATGATTTTAAACCGTACGATTTTGAGCGAGAGCGGCAGCAGGTCTTCCGGCCGGTGAAGGTGCGGGTATTTTTCATGCAACAGCATGAGCACCTCCTGCGCCAGATCTTCGGCGACATCCTTCGATGAATGAGATGCCGCGAACATGACAATCCTTTCACGAAGCTTGGCAAGGACCTCTTCGCGTTCCACGGTTTTCTGAGGCAATCATAGCATTTGTGGCCCCGGCCCCCGATTGCGCCGGCGCAAATCGTTCTGACACGATTTTTCGTGCCACAATTCCAGTGTGGCCCGCGTTCTGATGGTCTCCTCGGAAGCCGCTCCGCTCGCGAAAACGGGCGGCTTGGCGGATGTCGTTGGATCTCTTCCCCACTACCTTCGTTCCAATGGCGACGATGTGGCGGTGGTAATTCCTCGCTACACCTCGATCGACCTGAAGGGCTCGCGGCGCGTCTACGACAGCCTTCCGGTTTTCCTGAACGGCGTGGTCTACGACACGGCCATCTACCAGGCGCCCGCCGAATTTCCCTGCTACCTGGTAGATTGCCCGCCCCTGTTCAACCTGGCGCGCAAGGGCTTTTACGGCGAATCGGGCGTCGATTACCCGGACAACCACATTCGCTTCGCGGTGTTTGCGCGTGCGGCACTGGGCGTGGCGCGCCACATTTTCCGCGCCGATATTATCCACTGTCACGACTGGCAGTCCGGCCTGATTCCGGTCTACCTCAAAACTACGTTTGCCACCGACCCGACCTTCGCCGGGGTGAAGACGCTCTTCACCATCCACAACCTTGGCTATCAGGGTCTATTTCCGAAAACCGCGATGGCGGAAGTGGCGCTCGACCCCGGCGTATTCCGGCCCGCCGGTATGGAGTTCTTCGGCCAGATCGCCTACATCAAGGGCGGCATCGCATACGCCGACGCCCTCAGCACAGTCAGCCCCACGTACGCCCGCGAGATCCAAACACCCGAGTACGGCTTCGCGCTCGATGGCGCATTGCGGGCGCGTGCTGACGTCCTCACCGGGATCCTGAATGGCGTGGATTACCGGGAATGGAGTCCCGACGTGGACACCATGATTCCCTCGCACTATTCGCCGGACGACTTGAGCGGTAAGCGTAGCTGCAAGGAGCACCTGCTGGCCGAAGTCGGCCTGCCCCCGGAAGCCATGAATCGGCCGCTGCTCGGCGTCGTGTCACGATTCACCTCCCAGAAAGGAACCGACATCCTGGCCGAGGCAGCCCCGGCCATCCTGGACGAAGACACGTACATGGTGGCGCTGGGAACAGGTGAGCCCGTGTACGAGGACTTTTTCCGAGAGATGGCGATCCGGTATCCGGGACGGGTGGCGGTGCGGCTGGGGTTCGACAACGGCTTGGCCCATCGCATTGAAGCCGGCAGCGACGCGTTCCTGATGCCGAGCCGCTATGAGCCCTGCGGCCTGAACCAGATTTATAGTTTGAGGTACGGAAGCGTGCCGGTGGTTCGCGCAACCGGCGGCTTGGATGATACCATCGATGAGGATACGGGGTTCAAGTTTCGGGAGTACTCCGGGCAGGCGCTCGCGGAGGCCGTCCGGGCGGCGGTTGAAGCATTTGGCGACCGCAGTCGCTGGGAAGCCATGATGCGCCGCGGAATGGAGAAGGATTTCTCCTGGAAGGCTTCGGCGGCGCAGTATTCGGCCTTATACGGCAAGCTGTTAGGGCAGCCTGAATCCTTTTCCCGAGCCGAGATTCTAATTAGTTAGGAGACGAAATGGCAGGTCAGAACACATTAACCTTTACCGATGCGACATTCGATCAGGACGTACTGCGTTCGGACGTTCCGGTTTTGGTGGATTTTTGGGCCGAATGGTGTGGCCCCTGCCGGCAGATGGCGCCGACGATCGATGTCGTGGCGGGCGAGTATGCCGGAAAAGTGAAGGTCGGGAAGCTGGACGTCGACAGCAATGGCAACACTGCCATGCGCTACAACATCCGCGGCATTCCCACATTGCTGCTGTTCAAAGGCGGCAATGTGGTGGAGCAGCGCGTGGGCGCGGTGGGCAAGTCGGACGTTCAGAAGATGCTCGACGCTCACGTCGTCGCCTAAATTTCAGCGGAGAGAACATGGCAGGTCAAAACACATTAACCTTTACCGACGCAGCATTCGACCAGGACGTGCTGAAGTCGGACGTACCGGTTCTGGTGGATTTTTGGGCCCAATGGTGCGGCCCCTGTCGGCAGATGTCGCCGACGCTTGATGTGGTAGCGGGCGAGTATGCCGGAAAAGTGAAGATCGGCAAGTTGGATATCGATAGCAACAATAATTCGGCCATGCGCTACAACGTGCGCAGCATCCCGACACTGCTGCTTTTCAAAGGCGGTAATGTCGTAGAGCAACGGGTGGGCGCGATGGGCAAGTCCGAACTTCAGAAAATGATCGACGCACACGTCGGTTGATCGAGTTTAGGTCCAGTTGAATGCCGGCGGCTTCGTCCGCCGGCATTTTCTTTTTGCGGCGTCCGTTTCCAGGTCAGACGTGGCAAATCCGGTAGTCTGGTATCGGTGACGTTCAACGCGGTTTCCAAGACATATCGCAATGGCGGGCAGCCCGTGGAGGTGCTGCACGGCATTTCTTTCGAAGCGGCGCCGCGCATGGTCACCGCACTCTTGGGACGCAGTGGATGTGGGAAGACCACGATTCTCAACCTCGCCGGCGCTATGGACTTTCCAAGCGCGGGTGAAGTGCTGATTGACGGCCGCTCTACCACCTCCCTTTCCGACGCCGAACTGACCGCTCTACGTCGCAGCCGCGTCGGCTTTGTTTTCCAATTCTTCCAATTGCTTCCGACCTTGACCGTGCTCGAAAACGTGGAGCTTCCCCTGCTGCTGGCTCACGCTCCCAAATCGGCCGAGGCCGCGCGCGACCGTCTGCGTTGGGTTGGCCTGGAAGACAAGGCCGCCAGCATGCCATATCAGCTTTCGGGAGGCCAGATGCAGCGGGTGGCCATCGCGCGAGCGCTGGTGAACTCACCCGAGATCCTGATCGCCGACGAACCCACGGGCAATCTCGACACCGCCAGCGGCGAACAGGTGCTGGCGCTGATCCGCGAAAGCGCCACGCGCTTCGGCGCCACCGTCCTGATGGCGACGCATAGCGCTGAAGCAGCCGCCATCGCGGACGTTCGCATTCATCTTCGCGACGGCCGGGTGCAATCCGCCGAGCGCACATGAGACTGCTGCGGACGCTCATCCTTCGGCCGCTGTGGCGCGATCCGCTGCGCACGGTGCTCACCATCCTGTCGGTGGCCCTCGGGGTGGCGGTGATCGTCGCCATCGACCTGGCGGGCGACGCCGCCACGGGGTCGTTCCACTCTTCTATGCAATCGCTAGCGGGGAAGGTCGATCTGCAAATCCTGGCCAACGGCGGCATCGACGAGCGCTATGTGGCGGCTCTGAGCGCATTGCCGTTCGATGTGCGCTTCTCGCCGGTGATCGAAGCACAGGAGACGCTCCCCGGCATTGGCTCCGTGCCTTTGTATGGCGTGGATCTGGCGGGCGATACCCGGACCCTGGCATCCAAGGCACTCGGGGAGCGCCTGCATTTCCCGCCCCCCGATATCGTCAACCTTCCCGGCGAATTCCTGCTCATCGACATCGCCAAGGCACAGCAGCGCTTCCATCGCTACGGCAAACTGGATCGCATCGACGTCGCCGTGGGGCCGGACGAGAACTTCGAGCGCGTCGACCGCGCCATTCGCGCAGCACTGCCATCGTCCTACCTCATCGACAAGCCGGGCACGCGCAGCGACGAGAACCAGCGAATGCTGCGCGCCTTCCGTTGGAATCTGAGGGTGCTGAGCTACATTTCGCTGGTAGTGGGGGCGTTCCTCATTTACAACACAATCTCCGTAAGTGTGGTGCGGCGGCGCGCCGAAATCGGCATTCTGCGTGCGATTGGCGCCTCGCGCCGCACGGTATTCGCGCTATTTCTATTCGAGGCGCTGATCTTCGGAATGCTGGGAGCCGCGATTGGACTCGCGCTCGGCCGAGCCCTCGCTGCCGGCGCCGTGCAACTGATCGCCGGCACAGTCAATGCACTGTACACCACCAGCCGGCCGACACCTGTGGAACTCACCTGGGGCGAGATGTGGATCGCGTTAACCACCGGCTTCGTAGTGGCATTGGTATCCGCGCTGGCACCGGCGCGCGAGGCCATGCGTGTGACGCCAACAGAAGCCATGAACCGTGGGGCGCACGAGCACCACGCGCGCTTGCGGTGGCGGCGCGGGTTGGCATGGTCGGCGATTCTCGCCGCAGCCGCGTGGGGCACGGCGCAACTGGCCCCTATCGGCGGATATCCCATCGGCGGCTATGCGGCGGCGCTGCTCGCGATCGCTGCCGCCGCGATGATGGCTCCCGCCGTAGTGCTGGGGGTGAATCGCGCGACGCGCGCCGTGGTGAACCGGCGAGTGGAGAGCCTGCTGGCGGGCCGCAGCCTCACGGCATCGCTATCGCGAACGTCGGTGGTGGTGGCGGCGCTGGCCACCGCCATCGCGATGATGGCCAGCGTCGGGATCATGGTGGGGAGTTTCCGCGAAACGGTCGCGTTGTGGCTCGACACACAACTGCGAGCCGACCTGTATGTGCGGCTGGCCCGAACGCCCGGAGCGGGCCAATTCTATGCGCTTCCCGAGGGCGTACCGGCCATTCTGAAGTCCACTCCCGGCATCGCCGCAGTGGACATCTTTTACGCCTTGGAGTTTCATTTTCGCGGCGAGCGCGCCACCCTGGGAGCCGGCGATCTCGAGATTGTGCGCCGCTTCGGCCGGCTCCGCTTCCTGGCCGGCGAGGATCGCGACGCCATCCTGCGGTCGCTGGCCGGACAGGATCGCGCCATTGCCAGCGAACCTTTTGCCAACAAATTCGGGGTTCGCGCCGGCGATCGCGTGACGGTCCCTATCGGTGACCGCGAGGTCACGTTCACCATCGCCGGCATCTACTACGACTACTCCAGCAGTCAGGGCTATTTGATGCTGGACCGCTCTACGCTGCTCAAATACCTGCCGAGCCAGCCGGCCACCAATGCTGCGGTCTATCTGGAGCGCAGCGCCGACGCCGACGCGGTCCGCCGCCAACTGCAACTCCGCACGGCGGACATGAACATTGCGATCGCGCCCAACCAGGAATTGCGGCGAGCCTCCATGACGATCTTCGACCGGACTTTCGCCATCACGTGGGCGCTGGAGGCGGTAGCGATTGTGGTGGCGATGCTGGGCGCCGCCAATTCGCTGCTGGCGCTGGTGCTCGACCGCCGCCGGGAATTGGGTTTGTTACGTTACCTGGGAGCGTCGATACGCCAAGTCCAAGGGATGATCCTGACGGAAGCGGCCTTCCTGGGTCTGTTAGCCGCCGTGCTGGGGCTGGCCCTGGGATTCGCCCTGTCGTTGGTATTGATCTTCGTGGTTAACAAGCAGAGCTTCGGCTGGACCATCCAGTTCCATCCGCCGGGTGGCTTGCTGGCAGTGGCCCTCCTGGTGGTGTGGTGTGTTACGGTTCTCGCCGGGCTCTATCCGGCCCGTGTGGCGGCGCGGCTGAATCCCATCGACGTAATCCATGAGGAGTAGCATGCTAGACTAGACGTTCACCTCCTAGTTACTCCAACCACCAAATGAAAAGCAGCAATCCCACCATTCGCAACATCGCCATCATCGCCCACGTCGACCATGGCAAGACTACGCTGGTCGACGCCATGCTCAATCAGAGCGGCATCTTCGGCAAACATGAGGAGCACGTGGAACGCGTGATGGACTCCAACGATCTGGAGCGCGAGCGCGGCATCACGATTCTCGCCAAGATCACCGGGGTCCGGTACCACGGCATCAAGATCAACATCGTCGATACGCCCGGCCACAGCGATTTCGGCGGCGAAGTGGAACGCGCCCTCAAGGTAGTGGACGGCGTGATGCTGCTGGTGGATGCCAGCGAAGGGCCGCTGCCGCAGACGCGCTACGTGCTATCGAAGGCGCTCGAAGCCAAACTGCCGCCCATTGTGGTGATCAACAAGATCGATCGCCCCGACGCGCGCGTGCAGGAAGTGCTGAACGAAGTCTACGACCTGTTCATCGATCTGGACGCCGTCGAGGATCAACTGGATTTCCCGGTCCTCTACACCATCGCCAAAACCGGAATCGCCAAGAAATCGATGGAAGACCCTTCCACCGATCTGCGGCCGCTGTTCGATGCCATCCTGGAGCATATTCCGCCACCCGTGGGCGATCCCGACGGTGTATTGCAAATGCTCATCGCCAACCTGGATTACAGCGATTACCTGGGGCGCCTGGGCATCGGGCGCGTGTTCAATGGACAGCTCAAGTATGGCGACAACGTCGCGATTGCCAAGCGCGACGGCACCATGCACATGACGAAGATCACCAAGATGTACTCGTTCGAGGGCCTCAAGCGGGTGGACGAGACTATCGGCCAGCACGGCGATCTGCTGGCGATCGCCGGCGTGGAAGGTATCACCATCGGCGAGACGGTCACGAGCGCGGAGACGCCTGAGCCGCTGCCGCCCATCCACATCGATGAGCCCACCATCGCGATGGCGTTCACCATCAACACCTCGCCATTTTCCGGACGCGAAGGCCAATGGGTAACGTCGCGGAATCTGCGCGACCGTCTCGACAAGGAACTGCTCACCAACGTGTCGATTCGCGTGGAGGAGTTGGGGCACGACACATTCAAAGTGATGGGCCGCGGCGAATTGCAGCTTGCGATCCTCATCGAGATGATGCGGCGTGAGGGATATGAACTAGCGGTGGGCAAACCTGAGATTCTGACCCGTACCATCGACCACAAGCTGTGTGAGCCGGTGGAACACCTGGTGGTGGACTGTCCGGAAAACTTTCTCGGCGTGGTGATCGAAAAACTAGGCCAGCGCAAGGGCAAGATGGTCAAGATGATCAATCACGGCTCGGGGCGCGTTCGCCTGGAATTCCATGTGCCGTCGCGCGGCCTGATCGGCCTGCGCAGCGAGATCCTCACGGATACGCGCGGCACCGCCATCATGAACTCGCTGTTCCACGGCTATATCGAATGGCAGGGCGACATTGCCACTCGGCCCACGGGTTCGCTGGTGGCCGATCGGCCCGGTAAGACCACCGGTTATGCCATTTTCAACCTGCAGGAACGCGGTGAAATCTTCGTAGCGCCAGGCACCGAAGTTTACGAAGGGATGATCGTGGGCGAGAATGCGCGCGACGCCGATTTGGACGTCAATATCGTGAAGGAAAAGAAGCTCACGAATATGCGCGCTTCCACTTCAGACGAAGGCATCCGCCTAGTTCCGCCGCGCATTTTGAATCTGGAGCAGGCGATCGAGTTCATTCGCGACGATGAGTTCGTGGAAGTCACGCCGCTTTCGATTCGACTGCGGAAAAAAGTTCTGAAGCAGAATCAGCGGTAGGAAGAGTACTCAAAGGGCAGGCGGATTGTCTGCCCCTTTTTAGTTATGCGCTGCAGGCGGCAGAGGCGGCGGCCATTCCGCGGGTCTTGAATTCGTAGCGCTCAAAGCGAACGGCAGCCTGTTTGAAGTCGGCTCGGACTACTCGACCGATTGCCACAAACTTCAACGGGCAGGTGCCATCGATGCGCGCAGGCCAGTTCACTGAAATCTCCACTTGCCGCCCAATTGGCAGTTTTTGATCGGTGGTAAACAGCAGGCCTCCGCTACCGAAGTTTAAAGTTTGGCCTGCGCCAGAGATCGCCGCGGACCTGGGTTGAAGGATCTTGTACTTTAGTTCTTCGCGAACCGGAAACCGGATAGTGCCACGTCGATCTATCAAGCCTCCGATGTTCGCACTTACTGTGAGCGCGTCTAAATTCATTGGTTTAACCTTTGATCTATAATGCGGGAATACTGGTTCTCCTACAATAGGCTGAAAGGTCTATATCTGGTAGGTATCTTTGGTACTCTGACGGTAAACTCACAACTTCAGATGTCGGCATTTGCAACATGGACGCGAGTCGAGGCCCTTTTCTCGAGTCTGTTATTCTGGCCAGATGGACCAGGATCAACTGCGGTCGTTGTTTGAAAACGTGCGCGACGGCGCAGTCGACATTGATTCGGCGCTCACACGGATGCGCCATATGCCCTTCGAAGATTTGGGCTTCGCCAAAGTTGACCATCACCGCGCCCTGCGGCACGGCATGCCCGAAGTAATTCTGGCCCAAGGGAAAACTCCTGAACAGATTGTGGCCATCGCCGGCAGGTTGCTCGAGAACTCGCCAAACGTCCTCATCACTAGAGTAGTGACCGAATGTGCGCATTTCGTTTCAAACGCATTAACCGGTGGCGAATATTTCCCGGCTTCGGGCGTCTTCCGCTTCTGGCGCGACCACTCCGTTCGGGGTAAAGGAACGATCGCCGTAGTCTGCGCCGGTACCAGCGACATACCGGTGGCCGAAGAGGCGCAACTCACCGCCGAAATTATGGGCAACAACGTGGATACCATCTATGACATCGGCGTGGCCGGCATCCACCGCCTCATGCACAATCGCGAACGGCTGATGGAAGCGCGCGTTGTGGTGGTCTGCGCCGGCATGGAGGGCGCGCTACCCAGCGTCGTCGGCGGATTGGTATCGTGCCCGGTTATAGCCGTACCAACCAGTGTGGGATACGGTGCCAGTTTCAACGGCTTGGCTGCCCTGCTGGGAATGTTGAATAGCTGCGCCAGCAATGTGACCGTCGTGAATATCGATAACGGTTTTGGGGCGGGCTACGTGTCCAGCCTGATTAATCGCCTATGAGTTTTGGTACGTCTACCCAGGCTCGCTTTCGCCAGGATTCCAGGCCCTTTTCCGCCAGTTGGACGCCTTTGGCGCCCTCCAGTAAGCCCCAACGGAACGGTTCGTCCTTCACCACATGGCGAAGGTACAGTTCCCACTGCCGCTTGAAAGCGTTTTCGAATTGGTCCTGCTCGGGTACCTTCTGCCAGCCATCGAAATAATTCAACGGGCTATCGATGTCGGGATTCCAGACAGGGCGCGGCGTATTGCCGTAGTGCTGGGTCCAGCAATGACGCAGTCCCGCCACGGCCGTCCCTTTGGTGCCATCCACCTGGATGGTAAGCAAGTCGTCGCGGCGCACCCGTACGCACCACGATGAATTGAAGTGAGCCACAATTCCGCCCTCTAGTTCGAAGGTGGCGTAGGCTGCGTCGTCGGCTGTGCACTGGTAGGGCTTGCCGGCTTCGTCGCGGCGCTCAGGAATGTGGGTGGCGCCGAGACAGTTCACTGCCTTCACGCTGCCGAACAGGTTGTCCAGGACGTACCGCCAGTGACATAGCATGTCGAGGACAATGCCGCCGCCGTCTTCCTTTCGGTAGTTCCACGAAGGGCGCTGCGCCGGCACGGTATCGCCTTCGAAGACCCAATAGCCGAATTCGCCGCGGACCGAAAAGATGCGGCCGAAGAATCCCAGGGCTTTCAGGGTCTGCAGCTTCATCATGCCGGGTAGCCAGAGCTTGTCCTGGACAACACCATGCTTCACGCCGGCCCCAACCGCGCGCTTGTGCAGATCGAGGGCAGTGACCAGATCGTCCGAAATCGGCTTCTCGCAATAAATGTTCTTGCCGGCAGCGATGGCGCTGCGGACGGCGGCGGCGCGGCGATCGGTAGTCTGGGCGTCGAAATAAATGGAGTATTCTGGATTGGCGAGCGCGGCTTGGAGATTCGTGCTCCACTCGAGGCCGCCGAACTCCTTCGAAATCGCCTCCAGCTTGGCGGGATTGCGTCCCACCAGGAGCGGCTTCGGCATGATGACTTCACTGTCGCTGAGCTTGACGCCGCCTTGCTGCATGATGGCATGCACGGAGCGCCTCAGGTGCTGGTTCAATCCCATGCGTCCGGTGACGCCGTTCATGATGATGCCGATGGTGTGCGTGGTCATGGTTTCACCGTGCATTGCGGCTGCGCTCCCGCAGGCAGCGCCGGAACGTCCACGCCCGCCTTGGGCAGCGTCCCATCCAGTTCCTGCCGCCAGTGCGCCACATCGCCGGCCGGTCCGTAGCAGTACATCATGCGCATGGGAGTGTCGCCGGTATTGGTGAGCTGATGGAAGACGCGATGCGGGATGTAGACGGCCTGCCCCGTTTTTACTTCGATCCGCTCCTCACCGAGACACATTTCGCCCGTGCCCTCGATGATGTAATAAATCTCTTCCTGCTCCTGGTTATGCCATGGAACCTGGCCGCCATGTGGCTCCAGGGTGACGTGCCCCATGGAGAAATTGGTGGCCTGGATGGGGCTTGCGCCGCCCACCAGGTTCTGCGTCCGGCGCCGCGCCGGGTAGGTGCGCCCGGCGATTTGCGAAAGATCCGCGATAGTCATCTCATCCTTATGTTAGCCAACGGACTCAAGCGGATGAACAGTTTTTCATCTGCGCGCATCGCTGGCCGATTTGATCAGGTCGCTCACGTAATAAGCGACTACGCCCGCTGCAATCAGCAGAGCTCCAAATTGTAGCGCATTGATGGGGCCGATCGGTTCGATCCGATTGCGGATCACCGTCAGCACCAGGAGTCCGCATGGCATGATTCCGAGC
The DNA here is from genome assembly GCA_963815475.1 of uncultured Solibacteraceae bacterium. Classification (GTDB taxonomy): domain Bacteria; phylum Acidobacteriota; class Terriglobia; order Bryobacterales; family Bryobacteraceae; genus Sulfopaludibacter. The sequence continues at coordinate 2,265,535 of CAWFHD010000003.1, forward strand.
GAGATCGCGCCGATGAGTCCGCCCGGCACACGGTAGGGACGGGGCAGTTCGGGCTCGCGGATCCGCAGCGCCACCAGCGCTGCGAACTCCAGCAGGATGCTCAGTCCGGTGAGCAGCACATCCAGCAGAATCAGCTTGGTGAAACTCAAGCCTAATGAGCAGGCCCAGGCCACCGAGCAGGCGGCAATCGATACCCACGGCGCTCCGGTTTTGGAATGGCAGCGGGCGAAGATGCGAGGCAGAAAGCCGTCCTCCGCCAGCACCGCCGGGATGCGTGAATAAGCCATGACATTGGCATTCAGCGCGCCCACCGCCCCGAGCATGGCGCCCAACGTGATCAAAGTGGCAGCCACGCTGCCGAGAGTGCCGCCGTGCAGAATCGCCCGTGCGACGTCGGCCCACCCGCCCGTCGACCAGCGGTTGGCGTCGAGCCCTGTTAACGCCACGGCGCCCACCGGCAGAAGATAGCCGAGGCTCACCAGGGCCACCGCGGACGCCATGGCGCGCGGGTAGGTCCACTGCGGCCGGTCGACCTCCCCCGCGACTGTGGAGGCGTAGTCCCAGCCCATGTAGTTCCACATGGCGACGAGAATACCGCCCAGAATGTCGACGCTGCCCAGCGGAATGCTGCGGACCGGGCCGGCCTCGCGATGGAAGCAGGCATATACGGTGAGTACCACAAACGGCGCCATCAGCAAGATCCCCATGACCACCGAACTGCTGCCCACTGTCTTGGACCCCTTCAGGTTCCACAAGGCGCAGGCGGCGATCAGGGCCACACCGATGCAGATTCCGCGATAGCCTGCCGTGGCCCAAGGGGCGAAGTGGCCAAGGTAGTCGACGAACAGGGTGGGATAGATTCCCATGTCGAAGATGCTGCCCACCATGGAGAGCCAGGCCTCCTGGTATCCCCAGAAGCGTCCCAGGCCGCGCGTCACCCACACGTAGTAGCCGCCTTCCTGCGGCAGGGCGGCGGCCAATTCGCTGACCATTAAGGCGGTGGGGAAACTCCAGATGGCGGGAGTGATCAGCAGAATGAGAAGAGCGGCGGCATAGCCGGACTTGGCGACGGTATCCTCGACGCCGAAAGGCCCTCCGGCCACCATGAAGAAGATGGCCGCGGTGAGCGGCCACAGCGTCATTTTTGAGGGATGGACAGGGCTCTTCATCGATGTAGCGCCGGCTCCCGGGCTTTGGTTCACTTCCCGAGCAGCCGCGCGGCATTGCCTCCGAAAATTGCCGCCCGGTCGGCCTCCGAAATGTCCAGCGCCTGGAGGCTGGAGATCATTTTGGGAATGCTTCCGATCTGGTGGGGGTAATCGCTGCCGGCCAGGATATGGTCCGCACCGGCGAACGAGATGGCCAACTCGATCGCCTTGGGATTGAAATTGACGGTGTCGTAGTAGAACTGCTTGAGGTACTCGGTGGGCCGCCTCGGAATGTTGGCGCGGCACTCGCTGAAGGCCTCGAAACCACGATCCAGACGCTCGGCAAGGTATGGAATGGCGCCGCCCATATGGCACAGGGCCCACTGAATCTTGGGGAAACGCTCCACCACTCCGCTGTAGACGATCTTAGCCGCCGCCAGCGTGGTGTCGCATAGGAACCCGACCAGGGGCATGAGCCAATAATCCGTCATGGCTTCGACGCCTACCGGGTGCGTGGGATGAATGTAGAGCACGGCACCGAGATCGTTGGCAGCCTCATAGATCGGCCAGAAGCGCTGGTCGTCCAGGCCGACTCCGTTGACGTTGCTGAACAGCATGGCTCCGCGCAGCCCGAGCACGCGGCACGCGCGCTGCAGTTCCTTTACGGATGCGGCGGGGTCGTTCAACGGCAATGTGGCGAGCGCCGTGAAGCGCCCGTTTTTGGTGCGTATCACCTCGGCGAAGGCATCGTTGACCAACTCCGCGAACTTCACCGCCGTCGCGGGAACTTCCACGTGGGTGCCGGGAGTGGTGAGCGTGATCACTTGGGTATCGACGCCGTGATCCTTCAGCACCTGCTCGCGATAGTCGATGTCGCGATGTCCGGGGACAGCGATGTTGTAATCGCCGGGGTAGAAAATTCGGGGATTGCCATCTTCGTCGATGGTGACTTCGACGGCGCTTGATCCCGATCGCAGCGCGTCGAGGTAAACCGGCGGATAGAAATGGTTGTGAAAGTCAATGATTGGCATGAGAACGGACCCAGATGTAGTAGACAGGCAATCCTAACACGACAAATAGCAAGCCCGTGCCGGCCTGCACCGGGTCGGCCGCAATCTGGATGGCGGCAACGATTACCGCGGCCGTGCCAAAGACCAGAGGCACCACCGGATAGCCCCAGGCGCGATAAGGCGGCGCATAGCCGGGCTTGGAATGGAGGCGCATCAACCCGGCCGCCATCAGCGCGAAGAACAGCCACTCCGTGTAGATCACGCGGGTGAACAGGGCGCGGTACGTCCCAGTGGCGACCAGCGCGCATGACCAGATGGCCTGCACCAGAATGGCGCGATACGGCGTATGGTGGCGCGGATGCACCGCCGACAGCCAGCGGAATGCCAGGCCCTCCTGTGCCATCGCGAAATAGGTGCGGGGGCCGGCCAGAATCACACCGTTCAACACACCCAGCGCAGAGAGGATCACCAGCGCCGAGATCGCCGAAGCGCCGCGCGTGCCGGCGATGGCGAAGGCCGCATCGGCTGCCACGCGCGTAGACGATGTGACCTTCGCCAGGGGCAGCAGATAGAGATACGCAGCGTTCAGCGCCACGTAGCAGGTAGTCACCACCAGGCATCCGATCATGAGCGCCTTGGGTATCGTACGACTGGCATTTTGCGTTTCACCCGCGACGTAGGTCACCATGTGCCAACCTCCGAAGGCGAAGAGAGCCGCGCTGATGCCCAGCACGAACTCGCTGAAGGAGACGGGGGCCGCAGCGGTGGCGGCTGAGGATTCGGGCGCCGGCGAACCAAACAGGAAGACCATCCCCAGCAGCAGCACGATGGCGACGATCTTTCCTGCGGTGACCGCCGTTTGCAGTGTGCTGCCCTGGCGCACGCCGAGGTAGTTCAGGAACGACAGCAGGATGATGGCCACGATCGCCACTGTGCGAATTCCCCAATCGCCGAGCGGCACGAAGTACGCCACGTAGCGGGCCAGGATCACCGACGACGCCGCGATGATGCCCGAGTGGGCGCTCCAGAACATCGCCCAGCCCCACAGAAATCCGCACGCTGGGGAAAGCGTTTCTTTCAGGAAGACGTAGACGCCGCCGGTGCGTGGATAGACCGACGACAGTTCTGCGCAGACCAACGATCCGAACAGGGTAAGGACCCCGGCGATCATCCACACCGAGAGCACTCCCGCGACGGTGGGAACGTGCCGGTTGATCTCGGAAGGCTGCACGAAAATCGACGCACCGATGATGATGCCGGCCACCATGGCGGTGGCGTGCAGCAGGCCGATGGGGCGATCGAGCGATTGCAAGATGCGCTAGTGTATCACGGCCGTTCCGGCTCCAACGGCACCACGCCATCGCGGTGTAGTCCCAGTTGTTGGACAGCGGGCTCGTCCGATTCCTCGAACACCAGGTCCTCCTGCATGGAGTGTGCCGTCCGCCATCGCAGGATCACCAACACCACGATTAGAACTGCCGCCAGAATGGCATAGGTCGTAAAACTGGCGAGCGCTCCGCGCACGAATTCGGAGGCGCGGTTGAGAAGCTGCAGCAGCACGGCAATGCAGAACCAGACCCTCAGGTGGACCTGCGACTTGCCCGGCAGGTAGGAACAGGTGAAGGGGATCTTCTGCGCGCCCGCCAGGCCAAGCTCGGCGAGGATGGCTCCGAACAGCGCGAAGGCTAGCAGGTATCCGGCAGCCTGCCGCCACGGCCATAGCGTCAGGAAAAGGGCCGCCGCGCCCAGCCACAATGGCGCAACAGCCAGCACCAGCAGCGCGCGCCGCCGCGCCACCGTGCATTCCCGCCCACCATGAACCGGCGTCATGCGGAAGATCCAATTTGCCTGTAGATCGATGGGCATGGAAAAGACGATGCGCGTCCCCATCACCCAGGCGCACATCATTACGATGCTGGAACTGAGCATCGGCAAGTTCACTTCGCGCCAGGGGTCATTCACCCGTGTCATCACCTCTCGTGTAGCGGGTGCGCTGAGAAGGAAGATCATGACCGCGAACCCGATCCCGAGATAGAACGCCAACAGCACGCGATGCTGGCGGCTGCGCAGTACCGTTCGCACACTGAATTGCGCCACGGCTGTCTGCTGCGGACCGCCGAAGCGCGGCAGCCATCCGGCAGTGCGGGCGCCCGGCACGATGTCGGGCTCTTCCACGATCTTGCGCAGCGTGCGCAGATAAGACAGTGCGTAGGCGGTCGCCGTCCCAAAGCCCACTACCGCCAGCCCGATCCACGCCCGGCGCGCCAGCACGGCGAAGGCGGGCGAGCCGTTTAACTGCTGGAATAGTCCCAAAAACCAATACGACGGCGACCAACCCAGCAGGCTGGCGCCCTGCGCATGTGTGAGCGCCATCGGATCGGCAAATAAGGGCTGGAGAAAATAGACGCTGAGGAACAGGCACAGGGCCGCAATCTGTAAGACCGACGTGGCCCGCAGGAATAGCCGCCGCGGCAACAATTGCGCGGCGAGTCCCTGCACGCCAAGCGCGCAGCCGAAGACGAATGCCCCGGCCGCCAGCATGGTGATCCAGTAAGCGGCGAAGAAGCGCAACAGCCCCACGATTCCGCCCGTTTGGTGAATGCTTTGCGGAGCCAGCGTGAGCGCCGGCTCGCCGGTCAACCTTTGTAGGATGTGCACACCCACGGTGGAGGACTGCGCTACCGGATTCATTCCGTCGTTTCGCAGCACCACTGCCGCGAAGTCACTCTCAGGGTGGAAGAAGGCGTAGCTGGTGTAGCCGGAAATTGCGCCATCGTGCCAATAAATGCCGGTGTCCTTGCTATAAAACCAGGCGATGGCGATACGCACGCCGCTCGACACGTCGTTCTTGAGCTCGTGCGACCGCGCCAGCGCTTTGGCCAGCGCCGGCGATGCCGCCGCTGCGGTCTCCGGATGAAGATTCGCCACAAGGTAAGTCAGCATGTCGCCGGCAGTGGAGCGAATGGTTCCGGCTGGGGCGAGTGCGTCCGCCTTCCAGGCAGACATGGGACGGTGCTGCTCGTCGTACCCCTGTATGGTGCGGGCCTCCTGCGCGGCGGATGGCGAGACCACCGTATCCTTCAAACCGAGAGGCCCCGCGATGTCCCGTTGCACCAGGTCCGGATACGACGTGCCGGCGCGCTCCGCCAGTGCCATGCCCAGCAGTGCGTAGCCGAGGTTGCTGTATTGGTACGTCGTGTTGGGATTCTTCGCCAGGCCACGCTCCGCGATGTAATCGTAGAGATCCACCGGACGATAGCTGGCGCCGGGATTCGGCTTTTCGTTCATTTCAACGTTGGTGGGCATGGCGAGCAGGCCCGATTGATGGGTTGCCAGATCGAGCAGCGTGATCTCGCGCTGGCGGGCTTCCTGACGGTTCCGGGAGGCAGCAACTCGCGCACCGGCTCATTCAGGCGCACTTTTCCTTGCCCCACCATCAGCATCAGCTCGAGCCCGGTAAATGTCTTGGTGATGGAGCCAATCTGGAAGACAGAGTCCGGCTTGGCGGCCCCATAAGTGAACACACGCCGCACGCCATGCTGCCAGACCCCGATCGCAATACCCGAACCCGGCATCATGGGACCGCCGGGCCGTAGCGTGGGTCCGAGATCGCGATCGAGGACCGCCTGGAGCGATGCTGCATCCACCGGGGGCATGGCCGGGTCCGATGCCATGGTCGGCACGCTCTGTGTGGGTATGCCGATGCCGAGGGCCAGAGGCCAGATCAGGCCCGCGCCTCCGTGCAGCATGAGAACCGTAGCGCCCAACGCAGTGGCTACTGCCGATACCTTTGCGAGAAATAGTGTTCGCGTGCGGACTGGCAGGGGTGCCAGCACCATGACGTCGCGCCGGTCGGGATACGTGGAATCCCAGCTCAGCACGGCGAACAAGCCCACCACGAGCATGGTAGTGGCGATCAGAAAGTGTTCGCAGCTCCACGAGAAGCTGAGGAGAAGCGACGGCGGCATATGGCCGCCAAGGAACAGGGCCGGCAGGGCGAAGCCGATGCCGATAAAGAGCAGCAGCGACGCGAACTGCCCGAAGAGCTTGCTGGAATCGCCTCGCGCGTCGGCCGAAAGCAATTCCAGATCCACCATCCGGAAAAGGAACTGGTGATAGAGAACGTGAAATTGAAGCTTTTCCAACGGGCGTCTTTTTCTCATGAGGCGTCCTGCGAATTCCCGTCGTTATCCTTGGATCAGATCCGCGATTTCGCGGCAGATGGTTGCCGTGTCCTGCTCCATGGCGAGCTGCGAGAAGATGCCTTCGAGCGTCGGCTTCGACATCAGGGTGCGGAGGTGCTCGATGGAATCGTCGGCCACAATCCTGGCGCGATGCAGGATCACCACGTGGGAGCAGACCCGCTCCACGGTCTCCAGCTCATGAGAGCTGAACAGTACGACCTTACCTCGCAGGGCCAATTCCTGTATGAGGCTTCGGAGCACCAGCGCTGTTCCGACATCGAGCCCGGAGAATGGCTCGTCCAGAAGGATGAGGTCGGGGTTGTGCAGAAGCGCGGCGGAGAGCAGCACTTTCTGGCGCATGCCTTTCGAGTAGGCGGAGATGGGCGCGTGCCGGTCGCCATGCAAACCTAGCAGGCGCAGCAGACCATCGATGCGATCGGCCGTCGGCCTGGATGGCAGGCCGCGCAGTTGGCCTACCATGACAAGATATTCCAGGCCGCTGAGATGGGCATAGAGATAAGGCTCCTCGGGCACATAGCCAAGGCGCTGCTTGTGCGCGATGGGGTCGCGCTGAATAGGCTCGCCGCGGAATAGGATATGGCCCGAGGTCATTTCGATGAGCCCGGTGATCATCTTCATGGTGGTGGATTTGCCTGAGCCGTTCGGCCCCAGGTAGCCTGTGATTTCGCCGGGACGGGCCTGGAAGCTGACGTCGTCCACGGCGGCAATCCCGCTGAATCGCTTGCATACATTGCGCAGTTCCAGCATACCTATGTAGCATGCTACTGTTGTTTTGGCTTGTCAAGTAGCATGCTACATAGGTATAATTGCCGCCATGGCTGTTGAGCTCAAGCTTTCCCACACCGCGGCAATGATTCTGCAGGCGATCCAGTGCGGCGAGGGCTACGGCTTGAGCGTGATGGAAATCACCGGTCTGCCCAGCGGCACGGTGTATCCCGCCATGCGGCGGCTGGAGCGCGACGGACTGATCCGCTCGCAGTGGGAGAGGCAATCGATTGCCGATTCCGCGCAGCGGCCGCCGCGCAAGTATTACAAGTTGACACGCACCGGCGGCACAACTCTGGAAGCTTCGCAGAAACGCTATCCCCTGCTGGCGAAAATGACGCCAACCCAGGAGGCGGAGAACGCATGACCGGACTGCCGAACCTCATTCTGCGTAGCGCCGCTTGCCTGGTGCCTGGCGAGCAGCGGGCCGATTGGCTGGCGGAATGGCAATCGGAGCTCTGCTATCTGCGGCGAACGGAAGGCCACCTCCTGCGATTCTGTTTAGGGGCGCTGCCGGACGCGCTGTGGATGAGGCACAATTTTCCTGGCGCCACCGGACGCCCGATCGTTCGCCTGGATTCTCCGGTGCATTGCCTCCTGTTTCTGGCGGCGTTGGCAGGGGCGAGCGCACTCCTCGCGACACGCCTCCCGGTGGCGCGCGACCTGTTCCTGCCGTTTCCTTATCCCGATGCGCAGAACCTAGCGATGGTCACAACCGCCGGGCGTTTCGAGGAGCGGCTGCCGGCGATCGCGGTGGAGGACTACCGGTCGATCGCGAGTCGCATCGATGCCGCCTTCTATAAGCCGGTATCCATGCGGGTATCGACGGGGCGGCGAACCGCGACGCTCTCGGTTGCGCTAGCCAGCGGAAATCTCTTCGAGTTGCTGGGAATTGCAATCCCGGCACGCGCGCCGGCGCTCGTGCTCGGGCGCACAGCGTGGCGGAAGCATTTCGGAGGCGACCCGCAAATCAGCGGACGCATCGCGGAAGTGGCTGGCCGGAGCGTGCCCGTGTCCGCCGTAATTGCAGACGACCTGTGGAGGCTCCCCGGCAGCGTAGACGCGTGGCTGCTTGAGGAGGAAGCTAATCTGGCGGCGGGGCCCGCACTGAAACAGGGGTTCGTCGTTGGCCGGACGGCGGAGCCGCGTACCAGTTGGCGCTGGGATCTCTTCGTGCCGAATCCCGAGGGCCGCCCGAAGCGCTTTGAATGCGCGGCGCTGGGCCACGGAACACCCATCTGGGCGAATTTGCTGTGCGCCGGTATTGCCCTGCTGGTCCTACCCGTCGTGACATCCTGCAAGCGCGGCGATTATCCGCGCGGCGCCGTTTCGCCGTGGCGCTGGATCTTTTTGGCATTCAAGACGGCATTGCTGGTGGCCCTGGTCTATTTTGCGACGCTTGATGTGGCGTCCTGGGTGGCCCTGGGGCTGCAGCCGCAGGCTCTGTTGATTGGCTATGTGGTGGCGTTCCGCTGGGCGCTGAACGATCAACGCCGCCGCTGCCCTGTCTGCTTGCGGCTGCTCACCAATCCAACGCGCATCGGGCGGCCGTCGCAAACCTTCCTCTCGTGGTGGGGCACAGAGTTGATGTGCAGTCAGGGACACGGCTTGCTGCATGTTCCGGAAATACCGTCAAGCAGCAGCAGTTCACGACGCTGGCTCACTTTCGAACAGTCGTGGAGCAGTCTGTTCTCCTAGCCCGAGGCCACCGCTGCCGTCGGGCTCAGGGTTTGGCAGCCGGCCTCCAGGAGATTGCACCCCAAAATCCTGAGGCTGGCCCAACAGGGTGCATCGGGAGTGTTAAGCTAAGGAGACCCATCGTATTCATCTATTGGTCCGGTAATAGGGATTCGGAAGCGTATTCAGATTTACCTGCGTCCACAGAACCGAACGAGGTCAGAGAAGAGAGAAGATGAAAGAAACTGGTACCGTAAAGTGGTTTAACGCAGCCAAGGGATTTGGCTTTATTCAGCGTGAGAATGGCGAGGACGTATTCGTCCATTTCTCCGCCATCGCGGCGAGCGGCTATCGCTCACTCGATGAAGGCGCTCGCGTCTCCTTTGTCGTAAAGAAGGGCCCGAAGGGGCTGCAGGCTGAAGACGTCAACCTGGCATAAAGGCTGGCTGAACGGTCCCGAAGGGGAGGCATGCGCAGCACTCCCATGCTATCGGAATAACAACGGCGCGTACTCAGCCAGGTACTTCCTCCACACTGTGTAGTTGTGGACGCCTTCCGAAGCGTGGAACGTGTGCCTCACCTCATATTTTGTGAGCAAATCTGACAGGCTCTTGGAGCGGCCGAACAGCGAATCCTGGCGGCCGCACCCAATCCAGAGAGCCGTTAACTTGTCGTTGGAGCCCTTGGCATCCTTCAGCAGCGCGGCGAAGCGCGTCTCAAAATCCCCCGGCACGGCCCCCGAGAACGACCCTACCGCAGTGAACAGATCCAGGTGTCCCAGGCCGATGCGCAGCGATTGTCCACCGCCCATGGAAAGCCCGGCAATCGCCCGATTCTGCCGGCCTGGCGCGACCCGGTATGCAGCCTCCACCGTAGGGATCACGTCCTTCAACAGATAATCCTCAAACAAGGCATCGTTGGACATGCCTCCCGGCGGCACGGGAACGCCGAAGGGAGTGGCGTGCCCGAATGGCATCACCACGATCATCGGCGCCACCTTCCTTTCCGCCAGCAGATTGTCCATCACGAAGTTGGCGTTGCCCGCCATGGTCCAGCCGGCAGCCGTATCGTTGGAACCGTGCAACAGATAAAGCACCGGGTATGGGCGCGTCGACTTGGCGTAATCCGGCGGCGTATAAATCCAAATTGCGCGTGTCTCTCCCGCAATGGCTTTCGACTTTTCCCAGTTAATCTCCACTTTGCCGTGAGGCACGTCGCGCGGTTCCCAGAAGGCGGGCGAATCGTCCTTCACTTCCAGCAGGCTGCCCGAAGTGCGGGCACGCAATTTGATGTGTGGATTGATGGGATCGGGGATTGCCATCCCGTCGACGGTGAAGGAGTAGATGTAGATGCTCGGTTCAAACGGGCCAAGCGTGACGCTCCAGATGCCGCGTTCGTCCTTGCTCAATTTGGGCGGCGGAGTAGTTCCCAACCAATCGCCGGTAAGCGTCACCTCGGCGGCCTTCGGCGCGAGAATGCGAAAGGTCACGTGATGATCGGGCGACACCTCAGGTGATTGCAGGGCTTGGTTGGGCGACTGCGCCGCCAGAGCGCAGACGATTGCGATCGACGAGGAGATGAGCTTCTGCATAGCTGCATCCGATCATACCCTGCCCGCCACCGAGAAGGTGGGCAAATCGATGCTCTGGTATTTCCCGCGCGGAGGAATCTCCACCCGCCACCTGGCCCCGACATTGGAGAGTGAGTCGCCAGACTCAAGCTCGGGAGCCCGGCGACCCTGACACCTACTTATTGATATCTTCGCCGGCTTCCAATCGCTTGACATAGTTGGTAAGATTCGGCTTCTGCTGCTCAGGCGCGTCTACAGCGGCAGCCTTCATCTCGGCAGCAGCTTTTTTATAGTCACCAGCCGCCGAACTGACGCGCGCCTGCGCCACATGACCTACCCACTGATTCGGGTAACGTTTGGCTGTCTGACGGAAGATCTCCATGGCTTCATCGGTCTTCTTCTGGACTAGCTGCAACTGCCGGCCATAGAAATAGAGTTGAGTGGCGCTAGCCATTCCGAGAGCACGATTCTTAAAGGTACCCGCATCGCTGTCCCGATTCATCGCCTTCAGAATCTGGGCCTTCAGCATTAGGGTGTCATAGCGTTCCTCCTGTCCGATGGACGCGTCGGCCCAACGCAGTCCCTGTTCCAGGTCGACCTTATTCGTCAGCGAATAGTTCGCCGCCTCGGCCCAACCTTCCCACGTGTATTGCATGCCGCCGCGAAGCTGATCGCGCAAGCTCGCCATGGTGACTTCCCTTTCGTTTACGGAGACATGGAAGGGCACTGCCATCTTCTCCCAACGCATGGTGACCAGGGAGGAGTCCGGTTGAACGCTGTCGAAATCGTAAGTCAGAGCCTCATGCATTTCGGAGGGCTGCGGCTTCACGGTCACCCGCAAAGCATCTTCTTCGGGCTTGTAAGTGAAACTACCCCAGGAGGTGGCGTTCTTCGAGAAGATGACGGTCCAGCTATCAGTGCCGGGAATCATGTGAAGACCGTAGGTTCCCTTCGAGAGTGGCTTGCCCTCGATAGCCACCCCATCGGTGAAGGCGATGGTGGTGTTTTCATTGGCGCCGGCGCGCCACACCTTGTCATACGGCACAATGCCGCCCCACACCTTGCGCCCATTCACCAGCGGCCGATGATACGACAGCGTGATGTCTGTGACGCCCAACCTTTGCCCAACCGAAGCCCGCTGACTTGCCTCGGGCAGAACCAGTAACGTCTGTGCAAGCGCGAAAGGCGCGCTCGCGACTATCAAAATGGAGACACTTGTAAACTGAAAACGCATGTGCGAGAACCCCTGCTGTTGGACGTAGCTTGCATGAATTCGTGAGGGTTGGGAGGCTCGCATGGCACTCAGGACGCTTGTGGTAGACTCCCTCCATGAAATTGCTGCTGCCGGGCATGCTGCTGCTGGCTGCAACCGTACTGGCGGATTCGATTCCATCCAAATGGATCGTGCTGAAGGATCGCGCCAACAAGTGCCAGATCGCCGTCCCTCGTAACTTCAAGCGCGATGCGGCGTTCGTTGGACTGGCGAAGGGCCCCGGGAACACAGTGGAAGTGCAGATCTCGAGCGCGCAGGGTCCGGTGGCGCCGCTGAGTCCAATGGCGGTGAGTGGATTGGCGATCGAAAAGTTGATCGAGAACACCGACGAGCGCCAGTTCTACGCGAATAAGCCCACCAGAATCAAGGGCGGCCGTATCGTTGTCGGTTGGACATTGAAGATTCCGCGTGAGGGGGGAAACTGCTCTGCGTCAATCACGGTAACGGCTGGCGAATCGGAAGATCTGGTGAAGAAAATCGCCGATACCATCTCGGTTGCGAAATAGAAGTGGCGCCGATGCTATGCCAAAGCAATACGGCAGACTCCGTAGACCGCGTATAACGCGATGCTGAGGCTCCAGAGAGGCCGGCGCCACCGCGCGTTCCAAAAGAGAGAGAACAGCAGCACGAAGCCCAGCGGACTTAGCGCATTGAAGTGGATCGCCTGACTCCAGTGCCCCTTGGAGAAGGCGCACAGGCCGCGAGTCAGCCCGCACAGCGGACACGCCCAACCGGTGAGCCAATAAAAAGGGCAGGCGCGAAACGCCGGCTCTGCCGCAGGGGAAGCCCAGCAGAGCAGCGCGAAAAGAAGAACCGCGCCTGCCACCCGGTAAGTGGGAAACCGGTCCGGCATACTACAGAGCGTCGATGGTTCGCTGCTCGAAGCCTACAATCTCTTTGTATGCTACGGTGATGGCGGCAAACGTCAGTGGCACCGTCACCAGGAGTCCGACCACCAAACACAACAAGCCCAGGAAGTTCACCAGGAACGCCAGGATCAGAAACATGGTGAAGCCGAAATAGTCCTGTTTGACCACAGCGTGACTCGCCTGCATGGCCGGCCAGAAATCCATCTTCTTATCCACGATAAACAGGTACGTGAACTTGAGCGCTGCTGCCACCACGAGTCCCGGGATGATGCACAGCAGAGTGCCGCAAAAGGTGAAAACACCGATGAGCAGGGAAGCTACCAGAGTCGGGATGAAATAATCGAAGCCTTTGAAGAGGTCCGCGAATTCGGCGCGGCGGCCCATGAGTTTCTTCATGGTGTAGATGTGGAAGCCCGCGATCAACGCACCTTGAATGAGCGGAACACCGCTGAGCACGAAGAAAATGAGCGCGGCCAGAGCATACATTCCCATGTCCGCCTTCACCAGGTCCCAGCCTGCGCCAATCCAATGGCCCGCCGTAACGTTCACGTTGGTGGGCGGCGTCCATACCGGAGCCAACGGCATCAGGCTAGTGCCGCCGACAGGACCCGCGATTGGTTGTCCGCACAGGGTGCAGAACTGTTGGCCCGCAGCCAACTGGGTACCGCATCGATCGCAAAACATTGATTATTCTCCGCATTAAAGAATACGACATGCGAAGTGTTTCTGTTCCGGAGGTCTCAGAAAGAAGAATGGTTAATCGCCGGCTACGCGTCCGGCCTTCGGCCAGAAGGCCCAACCCATGCCTTCGATCCAGTTCACGATCTTCTCGCGGTAGGATTTCGCGGTGGAGAGGAGCAGCATCAAAAGAATGATGCCCACGGCCGCGGCAATCGTCTGCGCGTTGGTCAGTCGATTCTTGAAGAACCAAAGCCAGCGGCCGTAAACCAGCTCAATGTGCACCCAATAAACCAGCAGGGAAGTAGTGCCGAACTGGCGAACCCAACTCCAGCCCTCGGTTGCGCCAAAACGTGTCCACAGAAAAGCGAAGGCCAGCAGCAGCAGCGTGACCCCTTGTTTGGTGAGAATCTGTGCGGGGCTATTCAGCCAGAATTCCGACTTCGGATAAATCCTGTACGGCCAGTTCGCGAAGTATTGGCTGATCAGGATCAGGCTGCCGCCCACCAACGCAGTCCACTGCATCACGCGCTCAATCGATTCCTGCGATGCGGCGCGGATGGCGCTCCCCGCGGACATGCCGAACGCCAGGTACGCACCCCACGGAAAGAATGCGAAGTAGCGGTAGTCCGGCACGATGTAGGCGCGCACCATCCAGTGGAGGCGTGACAGCTCTAATTGCGAAATCAACGGCGAGGCGAAGGCGATGGCCAGTCCCAGCACCGCGCACAGGCGCACGCGCTCGAGGGTAGTGAACAGCGCCATCACCGACATCACCGCGATCGCGAAGCCCATGCAATTGAGAATGTCCACGCGAAACAGGTCGTGCCAGTCGCCGGGAAAGCTGAAGATGAATAGCTGCAGGCGGAATGCGAACGCCAGAAAGAACAAGTAGCCCGACCGGCTGAAGGCAGTGATCACGCGAGCCATTGGTCCGATGCCTTTGCGCTCCGTGCTGTCCATCAGGAAGGAGAGTGTGACGCCAGTGAGAAACAGAAAGATGGCCGGCGGCATTCCGCCCACGAATTGCGAGAGCGCGTACGGGCCGCTGGTTCTCAGCGAGGGCTTGGTGAAGGCGTCGAAGCAGTGGCCCTGCAGCATGATGAGGGCTGCCAGTCCGCGCACCCAATCGATGTATTGAAGCCGGTATTTGCTGGCCTTGGTCTGCATTGCCGCCTGGGGGATTACTTAATGTTTGGTGCGGTGAGCATCCTTGGGGACGTTCAAGCTCACGTCGGCATCCGAAAGGTCCGGCCGGAGCTTCATGTTGGAATAGGTAGCGAGGTGGTAATCCTTGCCGCCCTTTTCGTACAGCTTTTGCTGCAGTGCCAAGCCCGTAGCGGTCGAGATCCAGAGCTCGATTCTGGGGAAGGTCTGTGCCAGGTCTTTCGATTTCGGCGTCAGTTCCAGATGCGAGGTGGGTTGACCGCCGATGGGTTCCTGTCCGGCCAGGCGAATATCGTACTCACTGCGCAAATCCTGCGACGTGGAGCCAAACCCGAGCAGCAGGAATTGCTCCACCATGCTCTTATACTTGCCCAGGTCCTGTTCCTGGAGATCCAGCGTTTTGGGATAGAAAACCTTCGCCTTGGTGCCTGCTATCGCAACCTGCTTCAGGACCTGCTTCTGATCGGGCTCCAGAAAGTCGATGCGCACGCGGATTTCGTGCGGTTTAGGCCGCTTTACTGCGATCCTTCCGGATTCCGGATCGTCTTCATTGATCAGATCCATATGAGCGACCATGTGAATGTCGGCAGTGAGGCCTTTGAAGCCGGCTGCGCCCTTGTCGATGTTGCTGTAGACGCTCTGCAAATCGTCCGCAGCAGGCAACACGGCTACTGTAATCGCCATCACAAAAATGGGCCGGAGTGCACGTATCAGCAGTTGGAACCTCCTTCACCTCACGGCCGGGCGAATGCCATGTAACCTTGCAATTCACCTTCCGAATTCACGATCGGTTCCACGTGAGTGAGCACCAGATGTTTCCCTCCCCTGCGCGATTGCAGCAGGTGAGTCAACTTGGGCGTCCACTGATTCTCCGGCAGGTCCGAAAGGACCTTCGGCGGCACGAAGAATTGTCCCGGCAGGATTTCGTTGGCGTCCAGAATGCGTGGCTGGTCGTTAAACCAGGCTCGCGGCGTCAGGAAGATGAATGCCACGATGATTCCAACCATGACATCGTACTGCCAGCTCGCGCGCGGGAAATCCCAAAAGATAAAACGCTTCAGCATTTCTAGACGTTATCTTATCAAGTAGCACCAGGCGATGGGACGTGCATCCCAGCGGGATCTGCGTTTGGAGAGCGCATAAAACTCGCCGGTGTCAGACATTACCAGCCGTACCGAATTGTGCTACGGTAATGATTTCACTTCGAACTGGAGGATTAATGGAGGCCCTTGGCCTAATTGAAACTAAGGGATTGGTGGGCGCGATTGAAGCCGCCGATGCCATGGTGAAGACCGCCAACGTGGTGCTCACCGGCAAGGAATTCGTGGGCGCCGGACTGGTCTGCGTCATGGTGCGTGGCGATGTTGGCGCAGTCAAAGCCGCCACCGATGCCGGCGCAGCCGCGGCTCGCCGCGTAGGTGAGCTGGTAAGCGTACACGTGATTCCCCGCCCGCACGAGGAAGTCGAGAAAGTACTTCCAACTGGCGGCCTCAGCAAGAAGTAAGGCCCCATGCTCGCCGATAAAGACCTGCTGTCCATCCAGGAGGTCCGCACCAAGATTGAGCTGGCGTACCAGGCCTGGCTGAAGTACCGCACGTTTACCCAGGAACAGGTAGACGCCATTGTGGAGCGTATGGCCGCGGCTGCGCGCGCCAACGCCCGGCGGCTGGCCGAAATGGCGGTGGAAGAGACCGGCTACGGCAACGCAAAAGACAAGTACATCAAGAACCTGCTGAATTGCGACTGGCTGCCTCGCCGTATGCGCGGTATGCGGACCGTTGGAGTTCTGCGGGAACTGCCGGAAGACAAGATCGTGGAGATTGGCGTTCCGGTGGGAGTTGTCGCCGCCGTGCTGCCCACCACGAATCCTACCTCCACGGCGATGTACAAGACGCTGATTTCGCTCAAGGCCGGCAACGGCATCGTCATCAGTCCTCACCCCCGAGCCCACAATTGCACCTGCGCCACTACGACTATCCTGTATAACGCGGCGCTCGAGGCCGGAGCGCCCGAGGGCATCATCCAGTGCATCCAAACCGCCACGCTGGAAGGCACCAACGCGTTAATGCGGCATGAGCGCACCGGCGTGATCCTGGCTACCGGCGGATCGGGCATGATCAAGGCCGCCTATTCGAGCGGCAAGCCGGCATTCGGCGTTGGACCGGGCAACGTGCCGGTTCTGCTGGACACTTCCGCCGATTTGAACGAGGCCGTCACCAAAATCGTCCTGGGCAAATCGTTCGACTACGGCACGGTCTGCTCCAGCGAACAGGCCATTGTCGCCGAAACTTCATTGCGCGACAAGGTGCTGAGCCTGCTCAAGGAACAGAAAGCGTACCTCTGCACGGATGCCCAGCGGGACGCCCTGGGCAAGCTGCTGGTCACGCCCAACTGGACCATCAATCCGCAATGCGTGGGACAGGCCCCCACCAAACTGGCCCGGATGGCGGGCTTCGAAGTGCCGTCTGACACCTCCATCATCTGCTGCGAAGTGGGCGGGGTGGGCAAGCAATATCCGCTCTCAATGGAGAAGCTCTCGCCCGTGCTCTCCCTGCACTGGGTGAACGATTTCAATGCGGCGATGGACACCTGCTTCGCGCTGCTGAAATTCGGCGGCCTGGGCCACACCGCGGTCATCCATGCCAAGGACGAAACGCGCATCCGCCTGTACGGTTTGCGGATGCCCGCCATGCGCGTGCTGGTGAACACACCCGCGCCGCAGGGCTCCACCGGCATCACCACCAACGTATTCCCCGCGATGACTCTGGGCTGCGGGGCGGCAGCCAACAACATCACGTCCGACAACGTGGGGCCGCAGCATCTCATCAATATCAAGCGCCTGGCGTACGTGGTGCGGAAGCCCGAAGAGGCGTTCGAGATGCCGCTCGATATTAACAAGGCTCCCGCTGGACCTTCCCCTCCGGCCTCCGGACCGATCGACCGCGATACCGTGGTCGCGGCGGTGGAGCGCTATCTGGCGTCGCGCGGAATCGCCACAACCAGTTCGGTGTCGACTGGGCCTTCCTGCAGTTGCGACTCGAAACCGGCCGCCGCTCCGGCGAAATCTTCGGTAGTGGCGAATGTGGCTGCCGATGTGGTGGATCGCTTCCTTTCCAAGCGCGCCTCCGGTTCGCAGGGTGGATATAGTTGACTGACCGCGGAAGCGGCGCCGCCGCCCAAACCGAAAGCAGTCGATTTCGTGTGCGAGGCCGATGTGCGCGACGCCATCCGCGAAAAACGCAAGATCTACATCGGGCCGAAGACGATCGTTACGCCTTCCGCCCGCGACTTGGCCGACCCCTCTGATATTCTGGTGTTGGCGTAAGAACACGGTGTCCGACACCCTTTTCACGCAAAGGCAAATTCGTGGATCTCAATCTCGACACACTTAAACGGGAAATGCTCGACTTTCTGGATTCGTCCGGTTTCGCCGTGTTCCGCAGCAGTCCCGGCGGCTCTGGATGGGCTGCCCATGGTGCTTTGGGATACCGAGCACTATCCGGATTACCGAATGTTTCTGGAGGTCGCCCAAAAGGCCGGCATCAAGCTGATGCTCTTCGGCAGCCGCGAATTCGAGCCGAGCGACATTGACGACCTGTTGGAGCACCTGGAAGATTGTGACCTCACGCGCGAGGAGCATCGCGAATACGAGAAGCGCCTGCGCGATTTCCGCATCTACGAGGGCGTGACCTGTTCGCTGGAACTGGCCTTCGATCACGCGCGCGTCTGCACGTCTACGAGGTTCAGCCGGACTGGTTTGAGGAGTACCTCGCCATCGAAGACGAGTTGATGATGCGCATGGCCGGCGATGAGGATCCCGACGACGACGACGATTCTCTGGGCGGCTATTACTCCAAGAACTGATGGCCGGCAGTCGCTGGACACTTCCTCTGGCCGCGGACTTTACGGCGCTGGCTGCCGCGCTTCAAATCACGCTGCCGGCAGCCAGGGTGCTCTGCCACCGCGGTCTGGCCGATCCCGATGCTGCCGCACGTTTCCTGCGCCCTTCCTTTGACGACCTGCTCGATCCGCTGACCCTGCGCGACATGGCGAAAGCGGTGGAGCGGCTTCGCCAGGCAATCCTCGCCCGCGAAAAAATCCTGATCTATGGCGACTACGACGTGGATGGCACCACATCCGTGGTGCTGCTCACCAAGACCATCGAACTGGCCGGCGGCGCCGCCGACTTCCACGTGCCGCATCGCCTGAAGGACGGCTATGGGATGCGCCCGGAAGTGGTGGAGCGCGCCGCGGCCGAGGGAGTGCGGCTGATCGTCAGCGTGGATACCGGGATTCGCGCCGCCGAGGTGGTACGGCGGGCTAGTGAGTTAGGCATCGACGTCATTGTCACCGATCATCACCTGCCCGAGGCGGAGTTGCCGCCGGCGCTGGCGGTGCTCAATCCTAACCGTCCCGATTGCCTGTACGTCGAAAAGAACCTGTGCGGCGCGGGCGTGGCCTTCAAACTGGCGCAGGCATTGATGGCCACGCTCGACTGGCCGGCGGAGAAGGTGCGCCGCATCGCCGAATCGCTGCTCAAGATGGCGGCCATCGCCACTGTGGCGGACGTGGTGCCGCTCACAGGTGAGAATCGCGTGATCGTGAAGCACGGGCTCGATGGCTTACACACGGTCCGCAACCCCGGACTCCGAGCGCTTCTGGATGTTGCCGGGTTCTCCGAAGTCGCGCCGAGTGCGCGGCAGGTGGCGTTCCAGATTGCGCCGCGCATGAATGCCGCGGGCCGCATGGACACTGCCAAGGCGGTGGTAGAGATGTTCCTCACCACCGATGCCGCGCGGGCGCGCGACCTGGCTAAACAGCTGCACGACCAGAACGCCGAACGGCAATTGGTGGAGGCGGGAATCCGGGAAACCTGTGAGGGCATGGCTGTGGATGAAGCCGCGGCAGCACTGGTTTATTACGCCGACGATTGGCATCGCGGTGTGCTCGGCATTGTGGCGAGCCGTCTGGTGGAGCGATTGCGCCGCCCGGTGTTCGTGCTTAGCCGCAATCCGGAGGATGGTCTGGCGCAAGGCTCGGGCCGCAGCATTCCGGCGTTTCATTTGCTGGATGCGCTGGAATCCATGCCGGAGTTGTTCGTGAAGTTCGGCGGCCACGCACATGCCGCCGGCGTGACGCTGGACGTGGTGAATGTGGAGGAGTTCCGCCGGCGCTTCAACGAATATGCGTGCGCACGGCTGACGGCCGACGATTTCTTGAGCCGTGTGGAAGTGGACGCCGTGGTGGAACTGCGCGAGATCACCGAGCGCGCCATTGAAGACGTGTTCTCGCTGGCGCCCTTCGGGCACGGCAATCCCGCGCCGATGTTCGCCGCAATGAATGTCGAGGTGGCCGGTCCGCCTGTGGTGATGAAGGAGAAGCACCTGCGTCTGGCGGTGAAGCAGAATGGCCGGACCATCACGCTGAAGGCCTGGAACTTCGCCCATCGCGCCGGCGAATTCACCGCAGGCGCGCGCGTGGATGTGGCGTTTCAGTTGGAAGAGGATGCCTACTCCGCCGCCCGCGGCTACCCCGGATGGGCGGCCATGCTGAAGGACGTCCGACCATCGACCGCCTAACGGCGCCTTACTTTACTTCCAGCCAGAAGGGCATCAAGCGCAGGTAGCCTCCGTGCATCCAGGCGCGCACCGGCTTACCGCCCACTGCCTGACTCACGCGCTCTTCCAACATATCCGGCTGCGAACGCTTCATCACGAAATCGAGCAGACCCTGCTGCGCCGGATAGAGGTCGACATTCACGTTCTCATTGGCCGCGATGTTGGCCCGTTTTTTCAGCAGCGCAACCGCCGTATCGATTCCGCCGAGTTCGTCCACCAGACCACGCGGTTTTGCCTGCGAGCCCAGCCAGACGCGGCCCTGCGCCACAGGCTCGATCTCCTGGTATGACTTATGCCGCGCGTTGGCGACTTTGGTCACGAAGTCTTTGTAGCTCTCGTCGATGCCTTCGCGCAGCAGCACCTTTTCGTCCGGCGAAAGCGGCGTGTAATCGGAATCCACGTCGGCGTGCTTACCCTGCTGCACTGCGTCCTTCGTGATCCCCAGTTTGTCGTAGAGGCCGTGCAGATTGGGTTTGCCGAAGACCACGCCGATGGAGCCGGTCTCGGTCTGCGGGTAAGCCACAATGGGATCGCCGGTCATCGCCATGTAATAACCACCCGAGGCCGCTACGTCCGACATCGAAATCACCAGCGGCTTTTTCTTGCTGAGCAGGTTCATCTCACGCCACATTTCGTCCGAAGCGGTGACTTCGCCGCCGGGCGAATCGATGCGGATGATCACGCCCTTCACTCGGGAGTCGCTGCCCACCTGGCGCAGCAGCTTATCGAACCCATATGAGGTCAGCCCGCTTTCCTCCGCGCCATCGTCCGAGGGGTCGCCACGCACAATGTCGCCCTGGGCAGCCACGATCGCGATGCGGCTTTTGCCCGGCAGATTCGCCGCATCGGGCGGAACCTTGCTGTACTTATCGAGCGAAATCCGCACCGGCTCGGCGGAGGAGTGGAGTTGCTGCTTCAACTCGCCCCACAGTTGATCTTCGAAGCGCAGTTCGTCCACCAGGCCTTCCTTGAGCGCCTGCGTGGCGGTGAATGGTCCACGATCGATGATGGCCCTGACGTCCTCAGGCGATTTCTTCCGGGCGGCGGCCACATGGGCCACAATGTTGCCGTACAGATCGTCCACCACGCTGCCGATCACCTCGCGTGTCTCGGGGCTCATATTGGTGCGAGTGAACATGTCGCCGAAGTCCTTGTACTTGCCGGCATGCTCTATTTCAACGCTCACGCCCAACTTTTCCAGCGTCTTCTGGAAGTACATCATTTCCGCGCGGAGGCCCTTCAAAAAGAGGCGGTCGGAGTCGCCCATAAAGATCTTGTCGGCCGCCAGCGCGACATAGTATTCGCGCGCGCCCGGCGTGCGCAAATACGCATAGACCGGCTTGTTGGACTTGCGGAACTGCTCTACATCGGAGCGGAACTCCTCCAGTTTGGCCCAGCCGGAACTGAGGTTTTCGGGCTCCAGCACGATCGCTTTGATGTGCGGATCGGCGGCGGCTTTGCGCAGGTTGAGCCACACGCTGGTAACGGTCTGCGGCGCTTTATTTCCCAGCAGCGCGGACAGATCCACCGGCGGCCTTTCGGGAACGGCGCCTTCCAGGCGCACTACCAGCACGGAGTTATCCGCTGTCACAGGTGGTTTCTCGCGGAAGAAGTGGACCAACGCGAAGAACACCACAAAGATGCCCAGCACAACGAGAATAATGCCGGTAACGAGCCCCATCAGGAACTTGGCCATAGCTACTTCGATGGTAACGTAGGCAGCCTCCACCGGCGCCTGTTCGCGGCAGAGACTGAGACGAACTTACGTTGGATTCCGCAGCGCCCGGAGATCGATTCCAAGCGCCTGGCACTTCTTGTAGAGGTGACTGCGCTCCAGGCCAAGAGCCTTGGCAGTATCTGTCATCCGCTGATTGTGGCGCTTTAACTCGGCGAGAATCTGCTCACGCTCAAAACTATCCACGCGCATGGAGAGCGCTCCCTCGAACTGCGGCACAGCCACTCCCGCAGGCGCCTCGGACGCCGACGCGGGCAGCGCCAATTGAACGGCGACGCGGTCCACTGGGCCGTCCGCCAAGAGCAGCAAGCGCTCCACCACGTTGCGCAATTCGCGCACATTGCCAGGCCATGAGTAGCGCTGTAGTTCCTGAATGGCCTCAGGCAGAAACGGTTTGGGCTTCCAGCCGTTTTGGTCGGCCACCTGCCGGGCAAAGTGATCCACTAGCGCCGCAATGTCGCCCGAACGCTCACGCAACGGAGGCAGCACCAGCGGGAAGACGTAGATGCGGTGGTACAGATCCTGGCGGAAGACGCCTTTCTTCACCAGTTCGTCAAGATTGCGGTGGGTGGCTACGATCACGCGTACATCCACTGGAATGGTGCGGTCGCCACCCACGCGCTCCACCTGCCGCTCCTCCAGCACGCGCAGCAACTTGGCCTGCATCACCAGCGGCATGTCGCCAATCTCGTCCAAAAATAGCGTGCCGTGGTTGGCCTGCTCGAACTTGCCGATGTGGCGGGTGGCGGCGCCCGTGAACGATCCCTTCTCGTGGCCAAACAGCTCCGATTCGATCAACTCGCCAGGCACGGCTGCGCAGTTCAACGTCACAAAGGGCTGGTCCCTGCGCGGGCTGCGCTCGTGAAATGCGCGCGCGATCAACTCCTTGCCCGTTCCCGTTTCCCCTAGAATGCAGACGCGCGCTTCGCTAGCGGCCACGCGATCCACTTGCGCCATCACGCGGCGCATGGCCTCGCCCGCATGCACGATCTCGTGCTTTCCGACGCGCTGCCGCAGATCGCGATTCTCCTGCTCCAGGCGCTTGAGCTTGAGGACCTGATCGATGGTGAGCAGCAGCCGATCGGTGGAGAGCGGCTTCTCCAGAAAATCGACGGCGCCCAGGCGCGTGGCCCGCACCGCCATTTCGATATTCGCCTGACCCGAGATCATCACCACCGGCATCGTGATGCCCAGATTGCGCAGATCTTCGAGCAGCGAGAGCCCGTCTTTGCCGGGCATCACCACGTCCGACAACATCATGTCAAAGGGTTGGGCGCGGACCAGTTCGAGAGCGCGCGCCGCGTTGTCGCAAACCGTGGCTTCGTGGCCAGCCATGCGGAATGCGCGCGCCAGCGAGGCGAGGGTGTTATTGTCGTCGTCAACGATCAGGAGGTGTGCCAACTTAGAGGGTAGCGCAGGTCTACCGATCTCAATGCAGGCGATACGGCTGCGTGGGCGTGGCCACGGGATCCGGCAGTTTAGGTCCGTCAATCGCGACCGCGCCCTCCAGTCCTTTGCCAGTAACGTTGTGTGTGGAGAGCAGCGGGCCCACAAGACCCGTGACGTTCACATTCCGGATCTCGGCATTCTTGATATTGGCGAGCGAAATGCCTTTGACGCAGGAGCCGCTCACATCTGTCAACGAGAAGCCGTCGAGCGGCTTGTTGGGATGAATGCCGGTGCCCTCGGCGAGCATCGGGCAATTCTGCAGGCGGATGTTGGAGAAGCGGAAATTCCGGATGGTGGGAATGCCTTCGTCCCCGGGAACGGGATCCTGATCCTGAATGCCGCTATTCAAAATGTTGAAGCGCAGAAATCCGCCGGTCATGCCCGAAACGTCCAGGTCGTTGGCGACAATGTCTTCGATGAAGGCGCCGCGCCCCGGACGGCTCTTGATATAGAGCGCGAACGTGCGGGCCTGCACGAATTTGCAATGCTCGATGCGCACGTTGCGGATGCCGGCCGATGTTTCGCTGCCGATGCCGATGCAGGCGAAGATGCTGTCCGCAAACGTGCAATTGGTGATCACCACGTCCTCCGTAGAGCGGCCCAGCACGTTGGCCTCGCTGCCACGGCCGGACTTCAGAGAAATGCAATCGTCCCCCGTCGAGATGTCGCATGCGTCGATGCGCACATGCTTGCACGAATCGATATCGATGCCATCGCCATTGCCGCCCGTGCTGCGGATGGTGAGGTCCTTTCATGAAGATGTTCTCGCAGTACGTCGGATGGATGGACCACATCAGGCGGTATTCGGTGGAGAAATCCTCCAGCCGGATGTCGGTGCAGTTGATGGGCTCAATCAACGCAGGATGGCGCAGCGGATTCGTCGCATTGGGCCGACCGCCCAACGCGGCATTGCCGATGATCTTGCCTGGGCCCACAACGCCGATGTGGGCGGCATCCCTGGCATAGATCAACGCCACGTGTCCTTGAATCCACTTCCCCTCCCAGCGAACCTGCGAGACGGGGTAGTCGGCGAAGTCGGGACTGCCGGTGAGGATGGCGTCTTTTTCGAGACGGAGAATCGTGTTCGACCGTAGTGCGATGGCGCCCGTAAGATAGTTGCCGGCGGGCACCAATACCTCGCCGCCGCCCAGCACCGAGCAGCGGTCGATGGCCTGTTGAATGGCGGCCGTATCCTTGGCAGTGCCGAGGCCGGTGGCGCCGAAATCCCGAACGTTCAATGTGAGCCGTGGGGCAGCGGGCGCCGTTGAGCGCGCTTCCTGCGATCTCACTGGGGCAGCGGCCATTAGGCCGGCTCCAGCCTTTACGAAAGTGCGTCGATTCATCGTGCAGTGCTCCGTTCGGCGCTCCAGGCTGCGTAGCGGTCGAGTGCCTCTTTAGCGGCCGGTGTATACCAACTGTAGCCGTCGCGGCGCTCCCGCGAGATCTCGGCGACATCGTCGTGCAGGCTCTTGTCGCGATCGCCGAAAACCGGAAGGTCGGCGCCAATCGAGTAGAATCGCGCCCATATCGGTGCGGCGTCCGGCTGCGAAACTAAGTTCCGACCCTCGGGGCCGCGCACATACGCCTTGCCGTAGATCGCCGTTTTCTTAAGCCACGCGACACCCGCATCCACTGCGTCGATTACGCCCTTCGAGGGCTTAGGCAGGCTCATCAAAAACATCAAGATGCCGGCGCTCTCACTGCTCGATTGGGCAGCCGGTTCGTAGTTACGGCCGGCCACGGGCTCCAGCGTCAGCGTGTCGTGCTGCTGCCCCCAAACTGTACGCCGCCCCGGCCCTACGATCTGGCACGCAAGAATGCACGCGATCCCCTTCTCCACGCTGGCCTGCGCGCGCTTCCGCATCCGGTCGTCGGTAAAGGAGAACGGGGCCTTACCCGCCGCCACGTCCTGCAACAGCTCGAGCGTTTGGGTGATGGCGCCGTCGTTCAGCGTGATCGCGTCGTGGTAGCCGCCTTGCATCGGCCAGATCTGCGGCCAACCGCCGTTGGGAAATTGCGCCGCGAAGAGATACTCCAAGCCGTGCAGCACAGCCGTTTTGTATGGTGCAGCCGCATCGGTGGGCAGAGCGCTCACTATCTTGGCGAGGAATCGCAATTGGGTGTTGGTCGCGTCGTTGTCGAGCGTTCCGACGTATTCCCAGTGAATGTCGGCGGGAGTATCGAAGTCTCCGGGGCTGGCAAAGCGGGAGAGATTGTTGGGCGCGAAATGCTCCCCAGTGCGGCGGACGTGGTCCGCCATGTTGAGATTCTTGCTCCAGCCTCCCGCCGGAGTCTGAAAGGAGACCACGATATCGGCGATCTTGCGAGCGTCGGGTCCGGCATACCATTCGGGCGGCCGGTCGAGCGGAACGCTGCGGGCAGCGCCACTCGATGGAGGAACAAGGGCTTCGGTCATGCCCGCGCGCTTCAATTCCGATGTGAGCACAGCGCGATCGGCCTGCATTTGTCGCACCGACCGCTCCAGATAATCTTTCCATGCGGCCTTTTGCGCGGAAGGCAGCGCACTGATGCGCGCGACGGTAAGCGGCGGCGCTGGAGTGCTCGTGCCGACTACCGCGGCGGGAAGAGAAGAAGCCAGCGTGAGAAGCCCGCCGGACAGAAACCATCGCATGTGCCAACGCCTTTGCATGAGTGAAATCCAGCCGCCGCCAGCGGCGAGACCATTCTAACAAGGCCGCGGAACTCATTGCCGGGCGCGGAACCGCGCCGCTAATCCAGCACCGGCAAATGCTCCCGCCGCACCAGGAGCCGTATGGATCGAGCCTGGCCGGGAGTTCGTTCAATGAAGCCGCTGAGCTCGAGCGTCTTGATCATCTGGTGAACGGACGGCGGCGTTGTTTGAAAGAACCGCTGAAGGTCCGATTCCGAAGGCGCCTGCCGGTGGATCTTTGAGTAGTTGTAGATGAACGCCAGGTACTGCCCCTGTTTCTGCGTGAACGAGGGGGCGAGCGACGCGTCCAGCTTTGGCGCCGGATCGATGAGCACTCGGAATGCATCCTCGCCGAAGCTGTCGTAGACACTCACCTTCAAAATCCACACTTGGCCGCCGATCGCGGTCCGGACCGGTTTCTTCCGAGCGGCATCGAGATTCTCGCGCAGTTCCTTGCCGTCGCTGCTTGAACTGGCGAAGTTCGCGGTACGAATCACTGTCTCGCCGTTACGGGCGAAGACCCGCTCGTGGCGATCCTTATGCTCCACCTCAAGGGACTGAGCCCCGAGGGACAGCGCGTGCCTGCACAGATCTTCCAGCAGAGTTTTTGGTTTGCCCATAACGTAACAGTTCGCAACCTCCACTAATCGGCGCAGTTTCATCAGAACGGAACGGAATCGTCGCCTATGCTGTGGTCCTCACTCGCCGCCGCACTCGCATTCCGCGCTTTCACCGATTTTTGTCTGGCCGCCTTCGCGCGTCTTTTGATCGGTGTCGACCTCGTTCCGTTCCCAATAGTCTTCCCAATAAAATTGCTCCTCGATACGCCGCATCGTCTCTTGATCTGGTTCGACTTCGATTGGCACAGACGCAGGCAGCGGCTTCTTTCCCATCTAAAACGGTTTTACGCCGATTCTCCTTAGGAGCGCAAGTGCCCACGCTTCGTGGCGTTCACTTTCCTAGATCTCCGAGGCCGAGTATCTTGCCGGACGTCGTTTTATACTCGGGAGGCACAGAAAGCACCCACTTGACGTGAGCGGTGAATTCGATTGCCAGGACCGGTCCACCACGAAAGGCGACGGCGCAGGGATGCGACCTGGTTAAGAAGTAATCGAAATGGTGGGAATCCGGAGCGTTGCAGTTGTACTCGCCCGTGGTGACCATCTCTCCCACAAAATAGAACCATCCGCCATAGAGATGGCATCCGTCTGCAACCGGTCCATATTCGAATGCCTCACCTTCTTTGTTCGGATCGATGCCCAGACGTTTGAGGACCGCTCGGAACGAAGCCGGATACACCAGATCTCGTTGGGCGGCGAGATTCTTGCAGAAGATGCAGCCGCATTGTTCCGCGAAGCCGTTCTCCAGACTTCCGTATATCGCCGCTGTCGCCTCATGATCGCGTCGGATGGTCTGATCACCGATCCGCATCTCTGTCATGGCCATCCCACATCCACAGTACAGCGATTTGGCAAAGTTGCGATAACAGACCAACCGATTTGCGAGCTCGCCTTTGGCGGCGGTATATTATCCGAGAATGAGCATTCGATTCGAAAAGATCTGGGTCCAGCAGTGCAAGGCGACGAAAGGAATCAAACGACGCTTCGGCGTGAAGAGCGCGCTTGACTACCTGATTCGCGAGAAGCTGCTGAACTTTGCCGACGCAGCCGAGGAGCGGCCTGAATTCGCCCGGGAATTGCCACGCTTCCTGGCGGAGGTCTGGCGGATCTTCAACCAGTATGAGATCGCCGGCTACGTTGCGAGCTTGAAACCCATACAGAGAAAGCGGCTGCGCAGCTTGCTCTACCTGCGGTGTCCCGCTTCAAGTCGGGCAACTGCTCCCGTGGTGTCTGGAGATGGATTGACCGCCCTTGGCCGGGAATACGCCTAGTGAAGCCATTCGACCGCAGAAGATTGTAGCGGTTTGCGGCCCGCCGGTCAGCGGCTTTGACGGTCAGAACGGAACGTCGTCGTCGGTGATGCCTTGATTGAAATCTTCGGCCGGAGGATTCGCGGCTGGCTGCGGGCGCGGCTGCGCGGAGCGTGGCATCGAGACTGGACGATCCTGGCGCTCGAAGTCGCCGCCGCCCGAGCCTCCGCCTGAGTCGCCGCGGCCGCCAAGCAGAATCAGGTCGTCGGCCACTACTTCGGTCATGTACTTCTTCTGGCCGTCCTTATCGTCCCAACTGCGAGTCTGCAGGCGACCTTCGATATAAACCTGCTTGCCCTTCATCAGGTAATTCGCCAGGTTCTCCGACCGCCACAACACCACATTGTGCCAATCGGTCTCTTCCTTCCACTCGCCGGAACTCTGATCCTTCCAGCGGCGATTGGTGGCCACGGTAAAGGTGGAACGGGACACGCCGCCCGGTGTGAACTTGGTCTCGGCGTCGCGGCCAAGATGCCCAAGCAGAATTACTTTATTGACGCTTCGGGATGCCATCTTATCCTGCACTGTAGCACACCAGCGCCGCACTCTCAGCGTTTTGGCGCGCCTTATTTGAGGGCTTCGGTGGCCGGGCAGGAATCGATCACGGCTTGCGCTTCGCGTTTAGGGAAATATGGCGACGCTGCAGTCATCGCGCGCTGCAACTGCCCGCGGGAAGTAGTGCACGCGCCGCCGGCGACCGCCGCCAAGTGGCGCCACGCCACCGCATCGGGCCTCAGGTTCGCCGGAATATCGAAATTGAGTGCGCTGGCAAATTCGTCCTCGGCCCGCGGGAAATCCTTGCGACGATACATCAGCATTCCGCGGTACAGGTGCGCTTCGCCCGACACCAGATCCTTGGCGCCGGCGAAAGCCGTGCGTGCTGCCAGATTGTAGTCGATGAGCGCCGCGTCTAACTGGCCGGAAATCTCCTTCGCCCGGGCGCGCAGATAGAAGCTCCACGCATGGTCGGAATCGCGCTTGATGGAATCGTCCAGCGTCGCAATGGCGGCGGCGGAATCCCCCGCGAGCAATTGCGCCCCACCCAAATTCGCCAATGCCAGCCCTAAATCCGGCTGCGGACCGAGCCTCACATTCAATGGCGGCGCCGATTGCGAAGCTTGCGTCTCCCAAGTGTGAATCGCCTGCCGGTACTGTTCGGCGGCCTTGCGAAAGTCACGCCGCTCGAAAGCCTGTCGGGCCGCGGTCCACTCCGGCCACCCACCGAACGAAAAGTCGCGGGCAGCCTCGTCCAGTCGATTGCCGCGCAGGGCAATCCATCCCAGCCATTGTTTCCCGATCTGCAGGATTCGTTGGCAATCCGGAACCGTCATCACGCTCGCGGGACATGCCGGTTGGGCGACCGCCGATTCGATCGCCTTTGCATCGGCGTCCGCTTTGGATGGATCCGCTTCCAGACGTGCTACGGCTGCGAGCACTGGCAACGCGGAAGAGACCGGCTCGATCGGCACGCCCTTGGGCGGCTTCTCGACGCGTGCCGGCCAGGCTTGCACAGCGGCATCGAAATCGGCCGCGGCGGCGGTGAAATCGGCCGCTTTATGGGAAGCAACTGCTCCCAACAGCGTGCAGTAGCCTTTCCGGAAGCGGATCAGCGGCAAGTCTATTCGTGTGGCAACTGGCAACAGTGCGGCCTGCGATTGGATACACGGCAACGTGTCGTGCAGTTGCGGGATTGCGGCTAGCTGTACCCGATCGAAATCGGTTTGAGCCTTTAGGATTAAAGCCAATTGCGCTTCGTCGACCCCAAAGGCTGCGGTGGCCGTCAGTCCGATGATGATCGCCAGGCGCATCCACCCTGGCAAGTGCACGTGGTCTGCCACCCTCATAAAGTAATTCTTACACGATCGGATCCAACGATACGAGGCCCTCATTTGTAGGGGATAGTTATCCCTTGTCAACGGTAGTCACCGAAACCGGCGCAGCTGCGTCTATGTGAATATGCGAACGAAGGCCCTGTTGCTCATCGGCGCTCTGGCACTCGCGGCGGTTGCCGTTGCGGGCACGCCGTCTTATGAAATCCTGCTGCCCAAGCCGACTCATGCCGGCACTCTGCTGCTGGAGCCGGGCCAATATCGTGTATGGCTCAGCGGGTCGAATGCCGTATTTACCAACGTCGTCAGCCGGCACTCGTTCATGGCTCCGGTCAAAGTGGAAGCCACTAAACCGCACCAGGTCACCAACATCGAGGTCGGTAAGCAAGGCGACGAGCGCTTCCTGATATCCATCGACCTGGCGGGCACCGACGCGACCCTCCAATTTGAGTAATTCCAAATTCCAACCGCTTCAGTTCCAAAACGTTAGAGCGATTTTTCTGGAATCGCGCCAGCCGCTTCCCACGTCTGTAGGTACTGACGATGAAGAAAGCCGCTTTATTCCTGTCGCTTTTCGCTACAGCCGCCGTTTGGCCGCTGGCCGCACAAGGTTTTGACACCAGTGGAAATGGGATGCTCAACGGCACCTATTACTTCCGCGAAGTCTTCTATGTGATTGGTGACAATGCAGGGGATCTGCAGCAGGCATTTGCGCTTTACAATACCGTGCAATTCGACGGCAACGGGCATTACACGATGACGGGCGCGACCCAAGTCGCAGGGGACTACATGGGAAACCTGCAGGGAGGCACGGTGAATATCACCGGAACATACTCCATTTCGGCCTCCGGCTACGGATTTCTATCGAACCCGCTTTCAACCGGCGATTCCGTTTTCGGGCTGGTTTCGCAATCCGGCGTCTTCATCGGCAGCAGCACGGAATCGGGCTTTAACGACCTGTTCGTGGCCGCTCCCGTCTCCTCACCTGCGGCTACCAACTCCACTTTCAAGGGCACTTACACGGTCGCCGATATGGATCTGAGCGGCAACCTCTTCAATGGCGTGGGTTACGCCATCGGTTCGATGTTCCAGTTGAATCCCGATGGCGCCGGCAACCTCGGAACGGTAAATATCAGCGGATACGTGGGGCTTGGCGGATCGTCGATCTACACTCAGACGGCCACTGGCATCAAATACTCATTCAGCAACGGCGGCGCGGTCATCGGCTTCCCCACGGCTAACACCGCGACGCTGGTAAATGGGCAGCGGTACCTATATATCTCGCCCGACGGCAACTTCATTTTCGGCGGATCGCCGGTGGGGTTCGATTTCTTCGTCGGCGTGCGCATGGGTTCCACTACGCCCACGTTTAGCGGCTTGTTCTTTCAGGCGGGCATTGATGAGGACGAGTCGAATCTGGCGACCGGTGGATACGGCTTGCTCGATACTTACTATGGGTCGCTGAGCGCGAATAACGGTGTCATCATCAGCCACCAGCGGCAGAGCGACGTGCTCTTCTCGAACCCGACCGGCTTTACATCGAGCGACACTTATTCGCTGAGTGCGAGCGGCACTTACTCGAACGGTTTCACGAAATTCGCGATCGGCGCGGGCGGAACGGCGCGGGTTGGATTAGGGATCGGCCCTTACCTCGGCCTCAATGTGGCGCTGGCCGCGCCGACGCCCTCGGGAACGGGTGTTTATATCAATCCGCAGGGCGTGGTGAACGCGGCGAGCTTCGCGCCGTTTACCGCGGGCGTGTCGCCGGGAAACTTGATCACCATTTACGGTTCGAACCTGTCTGCCGACACGCAGTTCGCATCCAACATCCCATTCCCCACTACGCTCGACAATGTTCAAGTGAACATCAACGGCCTGCCGGCGCCTATTTACTATGTGACTCCGGGGCAGATCTCGGTGATTGTGCCATACGCCGTAAGCAGCTCTGTGGCGAATATCCAGGTGATCAACAATGGCACACCTTCGAATACCGTCAGCACTCTGATTAACGCCACTACGCCCGGAGTCTTCACTATTCCTCCTGGAGGACTGGGCTATGCTGCCGCGATTCACCAGGATGGCGCCACGCTCGTAACCGGTCGAAGCCCGGCGCAGATCGGTGAGACGATTTCCGTCTATCTGACTGGGCTGGGTACGGTGAACCCGTCGATTTCGGACGGCGCGACCGGCCCCGTGAGCCCACTGAGTAACACCACGAATACGATCACCGCGGATGTTTCCGGAATCGCCGCCACCGTTACTTATGCCGGCCTCGCGCCCCAACTGGCTGGGTTGTACCAGATCAATGTGACCATCCCGACCGGCGTCACGTCCGGCGATAACTTCCTGGATATTTCCGGGCCGGATTCCTATGCCAGTGAAGCGATGATTCGAGTCGGCACTCCCGTCTCGACGGACGCAGTTCCACCGGGAGAAGTGTCACACACTCTATCTACGGAAGGCCCCGCCACAAGAAAGCCAGGCAAAACAGGCACGCCACAACTGCGACGGTCCCCTCCCTGCTTGTCGTTGACTAAGAGTTGCGAAGGCAGCCACTAGGAGCCTGTCGCGCGCACATGCCGGCCGTGGTGTTCACAGCCGCACCATCGTCCTAAGAGTGACCGCGTCAGCCCGCTTGCCTCCTGTGTTACGCTTGCAAAGAATAGGAGGGCACATTGAAACGCAAGAGCTTAGTATTGCTGATCACCGTTGCGGCCGCATTCTCGTTGACCGCGCAGGACGCTAAGAAATCGACCGGCGGCGGAATCCTGCACCCCGAGATGAAGGTCGAAAACGGCACTTACGAAAAACCGATGGCCACCATTGGCTCGAAGCCGACCGCTCCCTGGACCGCAACTTCCATAGCCGCGGGAGTCGATAGCAAACCGGAGCCGGGCAAGCCCATCACGGTAGTCGGCGAGATCGTGGATCTGTCCTGCTATGTCCAACTCGGCAAGCATGGCGAAAAGCACCGTTCCTGCGGACAGAAGTGCGTCACCAATGGCCAGCCCATCGGCCTGCTGGCCAAGAGTGGAACTCTCTACATGCTGATGCCCGAAGAACACGATCCGCGGCGTGACGGCGGCGTCGACGCCAAATCGTCGGCCTCCGATCACATGGGCCACATTGTGGAAGTCAACGGCACCGAAGCTTCGGTAAATGGCTATCGCGCCATTTACGTGCAGGGTCTGACGAAATAAGCCGTCGCAATCGCAGAGTGTGAAGGCCGGGGCGTACGCGCCACCGGCCTTTTCTATTGTGTGCCGATTATTTCGCCCCGGCCGCCTGAACGGATCGGAGTTTCTGTTGCACCTCCGCCATGTACTGGAAGGCATCGGCGCGATTCACCATGTGGGCCACCCTGGCTACAATCGCCGTCCGCGCCTCCGCAGGTGAGAGCGCCAGATCCTGCTGCAGTGCCGAGTGCAGAACTGCCGGCAGATTGCCTTGGTTGACGGGCTGATTGGGAGCGGTGACCGCGGCGGTGGCCAGATTGGGCGGGGGCGCTACAACCGCGGCCGTCGAGACAATCGACGAGGCAGGCGCCGGTAGCACGGTGGGCGCATCTCCCCGTGCCGTGTCCAGCGTGCACAATGCATCCACGCGATTGGCGTGGGCATCCCGCGCGGTGAGCGCACTCAAGCCGAACAGATTTTCGAGCGTCGCCGGAACGGACGCGTGATCGTACACCCGATGATCCACCACGTTTTTGGGAATCAGCGGCGAAATGACCACGGCCGGCACGCGCGGACCATATTGTTCAAAGGTGAAATCGTTCTGGTTGTATCTGGCCGGAGCACCATCCGCCGGACTGGGCGCGGCCGGGGCGCCGCATGGTCATAGAACCCGCCGTGTTCATCCCAGATAACGATCAGGACGCTGGTGTTCCAAACTGGAGAGTTGCGGATGGCCTCATAAGTCGCCTTAATAAGGGCTTCTCCCTTGGTCACATCGGCTAGCGGGTGCTGCGAGCTGCCGTTCTTGTAGTTGTTCAGAACGTCGTAACTAGGTTCGATGAAGATGTATTGATCGCGATACCCGGGCTGCTGGAGGTCGTTCGCGAACAGGCTGTAGTGGCGAATGTCGTCCAGCCGTATGCCTTGCAGCGCGGCCACCATGGGGAAGTCGTCGCCGCCATACAGCCGCCGACGGATTCCCGCACTTTTGAGCGAGTCGAAGATATTCCCCTTTGGGAAGGGAAAGCCTTTGATGCCCTCCCAGTTGGCAATCTCCGCCACCGTCGGACTGTGATCCAGCCCGCCCGCCGATGCCGCATGCACGAACATGCGATTCGGCCAGGTGGGCCCCGGCAGCGATGCGTGCCAGTTGTCGCACACGGCAAATTCGCGGGCCAGCGCGTGGAGCACGGGCAGTTGCTCAGGCGTGTAGCACTTCATCACTTCGGCCGGATCCTGTCCGCCGCTCGCCACGTAAGATGCTACGAACCCGCTGTTGTCGATGGGGGGATAGGCGCCGCCGGGCGGATAGACGGCCGTTGGACCGCAGAGCTGGTGGACAATGTCCGGGAATTCGTGGTCGGGATCGATGGGCATCCGGTTGTCGGCGCCGCGCGTCACTTTGTATGTGATGCCGTTGAATGTGTTCGACTCGCTTCCGGTCAGGCCGTCGATCCCGGTCACGTCGCCGGTCTCTGCGTCCGTGCCGGTGATATTCGAAAATCCCAGCATGTGGTCGAAAGACCGGTTCTCCAACATCAGTACGTAAACGTGTTCGATAGCCAAGCAACACCTCCATACCTGGACAGGTGGGCTCAGTCTATCAAAAAGTGTGGCTTTCGCCTTTAGGGGATTCGAACCACAATGAAGTTGGTCAGGACTGCGCTGTCCGAAGTCTGCGCCACCAGGCCCAGAAAACTAATGGACAGGCCGTTGCTCCAGTTGTCGGACGCGCTTCCCACTCCCGCCGCGAAGGGCAGCGGCGTTCCCCAGCTCTGCATGCTCAACTGAGCCCCGCCCCCCAGGATCACGCCATCCGCCCGGCCCGTAACCAGCAGGTCTCCGGCGGCGGCGTCGCGATGCGTCATCGATGTGGCGCCCCAGTTCACTTGCACCGAGAAGCCGCCCGCTGTGCCCTGGTGCGCCACATCGAATCGAACCTCTACGCGGTCACCCGTCTGCAGCACTCCGGCGGGAATTTGGCAATTGCCGATGCTGGCCAGCGTCGTCGAACTGGTGGAGCCGCCCACGCCGCTGCATAAAACCTGTGGGCTGGAGAAAGCCTCCGCCGTTCCGCCGTCACCCGACCCCGTGCGAAAGCTCGCCAGCAGAGTGTCGCCAGGCTGT
Organism: uncultured Solibacteraceae bacterium; assembly: GCA_963815475.1. GTDB lineage: Bacteria > Acidobacteriota > Terriglobia > Bryobacterales > Bryobacteraceae > Sulfopaludibacter. The sequence goes on from CAWFHD010000003.1 coordinate 2,300,432, forward strand.
GGCGTGGCCGCCGCCATGAACTGCACCGTGCTGCCAGTCAGGTTGTAATCCAGCCCCGTTTTTTGCAGCATGCCATTGCGATAGACCGCCAGACTGCCCACCGGATCGGGCACCGCCGAGAGCCCGAACGAAGTGTTGGAGCCATCCACAATACCAGCCAAAGATTGGCTGTCCACGAAACCAATGCGGTAATCGCCGCATGGTCCCGCGGAGCCATCCACGTGTACGCAATCCGATGCATCGCCCGTCACCGACCCCAACAGGCCCGTGGGATCGACCACTGCTACGCGGCCAGCAGCAAACGCAGGTCCCTTCAACGGCCGCGCTCCCAGGTCGGCAATCAATCCCACTACATCGGATTCCATAACGGCTCCGCTACTGCCGGTGGAACCGGTGTCGGCGGCGGGAGCGGCGGCGGAAATCCGGACGTCTCGCACTCGCAATGGTTGCAGGCTCGATGGCACCGACCACGTCTCCTGCGATTGAATGCGTCCATCGCTGTTGTAAGTCACTCGATACCTGGCCGGAGGAGTGCTGGTAGTGGTTGGGGCGAGTTGTACACGCAGGCTGCCATCGATCACCTTTACCGTGGTGCTCTGGGTAACGATGTTGGAGTTGTCCACGGCCTCGAAGCTATTCCAAGTGATCGTGAGCGTGCCATTGAAGCGGGTGCCATCCGCTTTGTAGAGCACGTCCTGGATGGTGGTGAGCGTCGGCGCGGACATAGCCGTGAGCCCACTCAAAAGCGCTGCGAGAAACAATCGGCGAAACATCGGTCCTCCCAAACAAAAAAAGACCCGTGCCTCAACCGGGCGCGGGTCAAAAGGTGGAATCTCCTACCTGCCTCCAGATTAGCCGAACGCTGTTCCCACCCCTCCGATCCGGTTTTCTCCCCTCCCCGCCCAAGCCACTGAACAATAAACCTTTATGCCGCGGAAATTTTCCCTGGAACTGCCGTGATCGTTGTTTGTGGAGCTTTTCTTCGCAACACACCGCTCGCAGTCGTGTTATAGTCTTCAAAATTGAAAGTATTAGTACGAAATCAGACCCGGGAGACCGTCTTGGGCGGCGCTATCGACGTCGCCGATACCAGCGAGAAGCGGCGAACCGGGTTGCTCAAACATCAGCGGTTGGAACCGGGTGAGGGCTTGTGGATCAGGCCTTGCGAATCGGTCCACACCTTCTTCATGAAGTTTCCCATCGATTTGGTCTACATTGACAAACAGAAGAAGGTTCGAAAGGTGCGAAATGCCGTCCCGGCATGGCGTGTTTCCGCCTGCCTGACGGCGGAATCGGTTTTGGAGCTTCCGCCCGGCACGGCCGAGCGGACGGGCACCCAGCCGGGCGACATACTGGTGTTCGAAAAGCTGGCTTGAGCGTTGGAATCCATGCGATTGCGACCGATGATCGCGGCCCTGGCAGTCCTGGGCGTCTCCTGCGCCTCCCGTACTCGCGTCGCGAAAACGCCAGCCCCTCCCGAAGCCGCACGGCAGACCGTTTTTGAGCGCCAGATCAGGAATGCGCAAGATGCCGGCGATGGCGATTACCCGCTTCGCGTCCTGCGTGAGAAAGTAGCGGCTTTTCCCAACGACATTCCGGTGCGCCTGGAATTGGCCACCGCCTACCGCGAACGCGGTTACCCCGATGTTTCGCTCGAAATGTGCCGCCTGGCCGCCGCCCGCTTTCCCGATTCCGGCGAAGTGCAACTCGCCCTGGTGCGGGCTCTGCGCGACTTGAATTTGAGGAACGAAGCCATTTCCGGCCTGGAAACTTTCGTGCAAGCGCATCCGCAGACCGGTCCCGCGTATTACTCCTGGCTGGGAATCTTGCGCGATGAGTCTGGGCAATGGCCCGCCGGCGAGCCCTCCCATCGCAAGGCTATCGCACTAGCCCCTGCCCAGGATTACCTCCATAACAATCTCGGCTACAACCTGTTGATGCAAAAGAAAAACGCCGATGCCGCCGCTGAGTTCCGCGAGGCCCTGCGCCTCAATCCTGCATCGCAGATGGCACGAAATAATCTGGGAATGGCGCTCGCCGGCCAGGATTCCAAAGATCAAGCTCTGGCCAGTTTGCAGACGGCGGCCGACCCCGCCACCGCGCACAACAACCTGGCGGCCGTGCTGATCGAAAAAGGGAACTATGCCGAGGCCCGCAAGGAATTGGAGTTGGCGCTCGGCTATAATGGGGCACATTCGGCCGCGCTAAGGAACATGGAGTTGGTGTCTCGTCTTGACGGTAGCGCCGCGACTTTACCTGTCAGGCAGGAAGGCACGCGGTGGGAGCGATGGAAGACTGGCTTTGTCCATCTCTTCGTAGGACCGCTGGACGAGTCAAAAATGCATTCGCAGTAACTTTGAGAGGAACGATGAAAGAGCTATTCGCAAGTTTTATCCGGGACGAACAAGGGCAGGACCTGGTGGAGTATGCGCTGATCGTGGCCGCCGTCGGGCTGGCGCTGATCACCACCGTGAACCAGCTTTCTCAGGGAATTGTCAGTCTGTATCAGAGCATGACGGGAGACCTCGCCAGCATCGGCACCCCTGGCGCCTAACACCAGGACCAACCGATTGCAGCCGGTCAAGGTGGCGCCGGGACATCGCTTCGCCTGGTTGATTCCCGATCTGGCGATGGTAGCCGCCTGCGTCACTCTGTTTTACTGTCTCTTCGTGTTTCAGGGCTATCGAAAACTGTTTCGCGATTCCGACGCGGGATGGCACATCCGCGCCGGAGAGCAAATCCTCGCCACCGGCCGCCTGCCTCGAACCGATCCTTATTCCTTCACACGCGCCGGCCAGCCCTGGTTTGCCTGGGAGTGGGGCGCCGACGTAGTGGTGGGCGCCATCCATCGCGCATCGGGACTGACCGGAGTCGCTCTCTTCTACTCCGCCGTCATCGCCGCCGGAGTCTGGCTCTGGTTCCGGCTGCACTGGGCGCTCCAGGGCAATTTCCTGTTGGCGTGCGCGATGGCGCCACTGCTGCTCTCCACCTGCAATATTCATTGGCTGGCGCGTCCCCATCTGATCGGCTGGCTGCTTCTGTTGGGCTGGCTGTTGTGGCTGGAACGGCCGCGCGAACATTTCACGTGGAAAAATGGGCTCTTCGTAATTGCCTACGTCGCACTGTGGGCCAACATTCACGCCAGTTTCTTCCTAGCCCCGCTAGTCGCCACGGCATACTTGTGGCGCAGACACTCGTGTCTGCCGGGTCGAGACTCGTGTCGACCCATGCGGTCCGCCTGCGCTATAGTGCTCCTCGCCCTCGTGGCCGGGCTCCTCAATCCCTACACCTGGCGGCTCTACCTCCACCTCTTCCGTTACCTTACCGATTCCGATCTCCTCTCGCGCATCGGCGAGTTTCAGTCCTTCCGCTTCGACGCCCCCGGCGCCTCGCAGATCATCGCCACGGTCATCCTCGGCATGATGGGAGGTGCGCTCGCGCTCACCCAGCGGCGCATCGAACATTTCCTGCTGGCAGTCCTATTCACTGCGATGGCCTTGCGGTCGGCAAGGGCGTTGCCCCTGGCGGCGCTGCTCCTGCTGCCCATCGCCAATCGAGCAATCACCGATGCCCTGCCATTCCACAGCTTCCTGGCCTACGGGCAGCGGCTCCGCTCCATCGACGCCAATTTCCGTGGCTGGCTGGTCGCGTCCCTCTTTCTGCTCGGCTGTTTCGCCCTGCTCCGAACCCCCGGCCTCCGCGCTGCCACCGGATTCCCACCTGACCAGTTCCCGGTCGCGGCCTACGATCACATCCCCGCAAATGCTCGCCTGTACGCGTCCGACAAGTTCGGCGGTTATCTGATTTATCGCTCGACCGGCGCTCGTAAGGTCTTCTTCGATGGGCGCAGTGACCTGTACGGCGCCGAATTCCTCAAGCAGTACGGCCGTTTGATCCAGGTATTGCCGGGTTGGCAAAAATACTGGAACTCTTTCGGTTTCACCCATGCGCTGCTGCCTACCGATTCGGCCCTGGTTCCGGCCCTCGAACAAGTGGGCTGGGTGCCGATTTTTCGTGACAAGACGGCTACATTGCTGGCCCAAGGCGGAACTTAGGAATGTATCCTGTGTTACAACAGAACATCGGCAGAATTTCCGACGGCTCTGGAAGTGTCTCTACGCAACAGGTGTAAGTTATGGATCGTCAGAAGCAGTTCCTCATCTTTGGGGCGAGTCTGGTGGCGGCCGGCCTGCTTACCTGGTTCCTTTACGCCAATACAATCGCGCCGAAAAATGAAAAGCAGATCAATGTCGTAGTAGCCTCTCGCGACATGCCGTTGGGCACGTTGCTGCGCCCGGCCGACCTCAAATCGGTAAAGTATCTCGAGCATGACGTGCCGAAGGGCGTGATTCTCCAAACCAAGGACGCCGTCAGCCGCGTGGTTCTCTTTCCCGTCAGCACCAATCAGCCGGTGCTGCTTTCGCAGGTCTCGGGTGTCACCTCCACCGAGGGCGTTTCCTCCACCATCGAGAACGGATACCGCGCCGTTTCGGTGCCCATCAACGACGCCACCGGAGTCGCCGGCCTGATCCAGCCGAACTCGCACGTGGACGTGCTCTTCACGCGGCCGGGCACTATGACTGAAGCCAGCACGTCCATCATCCTGCAAAACGTGAAGGTGCTTTCCACCGGACGGTCGCTGGCCACCGGCGCAATAGCGGATCCCCGTGCGCCGCGCTCCCCTGTGGTGACCCTGGTGCTGCTTCCCGCCGATGCGCAAAAGCTCGAGCTGGCCAAGAACCAAGGCAAAATCAGCCTCTCGCTCCGCAATCCCCTGGATGGCACACAGGCCGTGTCAACCGGCCCCATGACGACGGAAGTTCTCGACCCCACGCTGAGCGACCGCATCGCTCGCGCCCGTCGCGCCGCCAGGCCCGAACCGGCAGCCCCGTCTGCCTGGACCGCCATGCTGAAGAAGGCCGTGCCTAAGGAACCCGAAAGGCCTCACGCGGTAATCGACGTCTATCGCGGCGACAAACACGTCCAGGAAACCTTTCGATGAGATTCGCCCGATACGTGTGGTGGGCCGCCGCGCTTGCCTGTGGGACCGCTGGTCTTGCGATCGGCCAGACCAAGCCCACGCACCGCGAAATCGCACTCATGGAGGGCCGCGGCGAGTTGATCCAGTTTCAGAACGACATCACCAAAGTCGTGATCTCCGAGCCGAAGATCGCCGATGCAGTAGTGGTGTCCCCGCGTGAAGTCATGGTGAATGCCAAGGGTCCGGGCAGCACCACGCTGGTGGTTTGGGAAGGGGAGCGAGCCCCGCAGCAATTCGAAATCGCAGTGGCCAAGGACAACACGGAGTGGGACGGCTTCCTGAAGAGGGTTCAGGATAACGCCAATGGAGAACCGGTAGCGGTGAGCGGCACCGCCGAGACCATCGTGCTCACCGGTTCGGTGAAGAGCGCCGACGAGTCGAAGCGGCTCGCCAGCCTGGCTCAGACGCGCACCAAAACCGTGGTTAATCTGTTGCACGTGCCACCGGCTCCGCAGCCGCGCCAGATCCTGCTGCAAGTGAAGATTGCCGACGTGAATCGCGTGGCGCTCTCGCAGATCGGCTTCAATCTGTTCAGCACCAATCCAAAAATGGTCGGCTCGCTCACCACGGAGCAGTTTGCCGCGCCGCGCTTCAGCCCCATCCAGGCGGGAACACCCACCTCGGTCAACTTCTCCGACCTGCTCAACCTGTTCGTCTTCCGTCCCGATCTGAATATGGGCGCGACCATCGAGGCCCTGCAGGAGCGCGACCTGCTGCAGATTCTCGCCGAGCCTAATCTGATCTGCCTGGAAGGGAAGGACGCCAGTTTCCTGGCCGGCGGTTCGTTCCCCTATCCCACCATCACCACCACGCCCACCGGCGGCGCCACGGCGCCCGTGGTGACCGTGCGCTTCCAGCCCTTCGGAGTGAAACTCGATTTCACGCCGACCGTGACGTCGGACGGCTCAATCGATCTGAAGGTCTCGCCCGAAGTCAGCTCGCTCGATTACACCAACGCCGTGACGCTCGAAGGCTTCACCATCCCGGCCCTTTCGCAGCGCAGGGCCGACACCGAAGTGATCCTGAAGGACGGCGAAAGTTTCGCCATCGCCGGGCTCATCAACAACCAGGTGGTGGAGACGCTCGACAAGCTCCCGGGTCTCGGCAGCATCCCGATCATCGGAAGGTTCTTCAGCAGCAAGAGCACCAAGAAGTCTGACGACGAATTACTGGTGGTGATCACCGCCCACTTCGTGCGTCCCCTAAGCGCCAGAAGAAAAGGCTAAACTGCCCGATATGCCGGCGACCTTCCTTCCCAGCGTGGTGCAGGAGCAGCAAAAGGGAAAAAGAAACGCAAGACCCCGCCGGCCACCACCGACAACAACCAGCCGGAGTTTGTAGGACCCCGTGGGCAACAAATACCAAAGCAACAACAGCAATAGTTTCCCGGGTGCGAAGGCGCTGGGGGGCGGAGAAAGACCTTCTCCGTGTCTCCCCACCACGGCGTTCAGGAACTGCTCAGGGTCGATGTCGCTCCAACTGCTCGTCATCATGGTTCCGGTGCTATTCGGGTTTATGGGCTTTGCCATCGATCTGGGGCGCCTATATCTCATCCGCGGGGAACTCAACCAGGCGGCCAATGCCATGGCTCTGGCTGCCGCCGCACAACTTCTGGGCACAGCAGCTTCGCTTGGCAATGCCACCACCGTGTCCCAGCTTTCTCTCAGCAATGCCAACGGCGCCGCCAACACTTACAACTTCGGCTCGCTGGTGATCGGCGGAACTTCGGGGATTCTCGGCAGCACCGTGAATCCGCCCGCGTTCTTCGCGACGGTCGTCGATGCCACCGCTTCGGGCGCCGCCGTCAGCGGCAATCAGGCCGATGGGACTACCGCGCGTCACGTCCTCATCAGCCTCAATGCCGACGCCCCCCTCCTCTTCTTCGGACTGCTTCCCGGCGGAGCGTCGCTGAAGACCAGCATCGCCGCCCAGGCCGTCGCGGGCATTAGCGCTCCGCTATGCGTCGCCTGCGGCATCGAACCCTTCGCAGTCGCAGCCCTCGACTCCACCGACACCGCCAATTTCGGCTTCGGCGACCCTACCGCCGGCGCGCTTTATACTTTCGCCTACGATTGCACGGGCACCCCCGCGCCCCTTCCCCTCACCACCGGCTCGCTGGTCTTACCCTACGTCCTCATCAATCGCTACGACGTCAACAACGCCAACGCCACCGAGGCCGACCAGTTGTATCTGGATGGCGCCGGTGGCCTGATAGCGTCGCCCGATCCCAACCCGACCGGCTCGGTGGTTCCCGCGGCTTGCGCTTCCATCGGCGATCCAGCCGAAGCGCTCTGGGCCAGCGCCGTGCCCAATATTTGCAGCCTTACTCCTTCCTCCAGCGTTGCCCAGGCTCTGTGCGGTCTGCAATCGCGCCTCGACAACACCGACCCGAACGCCGTATGCACTGGCCTGGTCACCGATTTCGGCTCGCTCGCCCCCGCATTTCTGCCCGATAGCGATCAACTCATCGCCCCAACCGACCCATACAGCGCCTATCTGGGCAATGGCCGCCGCATTCTCACACTGCCGATCGTGGAGGCGCTGACCGTCTCCGCCAACGGCACCATGACCGTGCTGGGCTTCCGCCAGTTTTTGCTGGAACGCAATGCCGACGGCAGCGCTAACTCGCCTTCCGATGGGAACGGCCGCTTTCTCGCCATGTACATCGGCAGCCCCGCGCCCGTGAAGCAGGGGAATATCGATGACCACTACGGTCTCGCCAGTGGAAACCTTCCCACCAGCGGGCCCGGAAAGGTGGTGCTGCACCAATGAGGCGTCGGCGCACTAAAGGCAACATGATTCTGGAGGCCGCGCTGTGGATCCCGGTGCTGGTTCTGCTGGTGGTCGCGATGATCCAGTTCGGCAAGATCACGTACGTGTACTACACGCTGCAAGAAGATCACGTACTCGGCGGCACGCTACATCTCCGTGCAGCAGGGCACCGACTTCTGCAATCCCGCCGATGCCAACATCCAGGCCGGCATCAACTTCGCCATCACGGATCAGAGCACCGGCCAGCCCATCATCGATGCCCTCACTGCTGGCATGTTCACCGTCACTACGGAATGTGCCGACCCCAATAATCCCGGCGCCCTCGGAGCATGCGACACCAGCGGCTGCGGCGGAGCCTTGGGCGCGCAGCGGCCCGACTACGTAGTGGTCAGCATCCCCAGCGGATATGAGGTCACATTCCGGATTCCGCTGCTCAACCCCGTGCCGATTTTGCTCACGCCCTCGGTCACGATTCCGTTTGGAGGAACCGCGCTGTGAGACGCAAGCGTCGCCAGTCCGGCCAGGCAGTCATGGAGTTCGCGATTCTATACGCCGGCGTGGTGCTGCCGCTGACCTTCATGGTGATTGTGGTTGCGCAGATGTTGTGGATCTGGCACAGCGTAGTGGACTTCACCCGCGATGGCGCGCGCTACGCCGCCACCCATTGCTTCATGGGAGACGGCAGCAACGTGATTTCGTACATGCAGGCCAACGTGCCCGCCATGATCGACCAGAACGAATTCCAAAACGGCACGGCCACCATCCAGGTCCTGTACTACTCGCAGAATCCCGATGGGACGCTGTCGGCCTTCGCCGGTTGCGATGCCACCTGCAGCGCTGCGTGCATTCCCGACGCCGTCAGCGTCGGCATCAGCAGCTATCAATATCTGCGCTTCTCAGGCTATTTCAGGCTGCCGCCCGTGACCATTCCAACCTTCACCACCAGCATCCCCATGGAAAGCGCCGGCTGCGATGAAACGGGGACTTGTCTGCCATGAGAGAATTGCTGGACATCAAAGGGAACCCTAGTGCCTAACCAAACCCTCTTAGTCGCCTCGAGCGACGAACATTTTCGCGAGATGGTTCGCGACAGCATCTTGAATATTCCCAATGCCAAGGTGGTCGGGGAGTATCAGGAGGTGGCCGCCAACCTCTATATCCGCGTGCTGCAGGATCTGGAGCGGAATCCCGGCGCCGGCCTCGTCGTCGACCTGTCGGGCGATCCGGACGGCGCGGTAAGGGCTATCGAAAAGGTCAAACAGGCCGTGCCCGACCTCTTCGTGATGGCTTCCAATTTCCATGCCGACGCCGAAGCCGTGATCGCCTGCATGCGCGCCGGCGCCAACGAATTCCTGCTCCAGCCCATCAAGCGCACCGAGTTCCGCGACGCTATGGCGCGCCTGGAGCGAGCCCCCAAACACGCCGTCGCCACCGAAAGCAAGCTGGGCAAGATCTACACCTTCATCGGCACCAAAGGCGGAGTGGGCACGACCACCATGGCGGTCAATTTCGCCGCCGTGCTGGCGCAGCGTAAACTTTCCACCGTGCTGATGGATCTGGATTGGATCGGCAACGACGCTGCCATGCAGCTCGGCGCCTCTCCGCAATACACCCTCATGGAAGTCGCCGATAACCTGGGCCGCATGGACCAGGCGCTCTTCGAAGGCTTCGTCACGCGCGATCCCCTAGGCTTCTTCCTGGTGGGACCTCCCGACTCGCTGGAACAGCATGGCCAGTTCACCGAGTCCATGTTGCGCGAGTTCGCCACCTTCCTGGTGGAGAAGTACGATGCCATCGTAGTGGATGGTGGCCGCGCCATCTCCCAGGAAATCGTGCTGGCCGCCGCGCAGGTTTCGGCTTCGGTTTTTCTGGTGATCGACCAGGAGTTCCCGGCCATTCGCAATGCCCAGCGCTACATCACGTTCCTGATGCGCATGGGCTTCAACCAGGAACAGATCAAGGTGATCGTGAACCGGTACACCAAAAAGATCACGCCCAACATCGCCGGCCTGGAACAGATTCAGCAAACCCTGAATCAGCAGGTCTTCTACGGCGTGCCGCCTTCGCCCGCCGTGATCGCCTCCATCAACAAGGGTCGTCCCTTCGTGGCCAATCGCGAACAGGCGGGCGACTTCGACCGGATTTTCCGAGCCTTCGTGGACAAGGCCACGGGCGCAAGAAAGACGTAGCACCGGAGGCAGCGAAAGCCGCCGCCAAATCAGCATAAAATGGCTACAAATCAAACATCATTGAGGCGGCAGATGAACGCGAACCCGACGAATGTAGTGGTTGTGTCTTATCTGCGTCCATCCGTGTTCATCCGTGGCTATAAATGTTGTTTCCAGCCGATTCAAGGAGGACCCCGTGGGTAGCCGCCCCCTGGTCCGGCCCGGTTCAGGCGCCGACCGCTGGTTCGAAATCAAAAGCCAGGTTCACGCCAAGCTCCTGAACTCGCTCACGCCCGAGCAACTCAAAGACCTGAACAAAGACAGCGTGCGCGGCCAGGTCGGCATGGTGGTGGAGAAACTCATCATCGATGAATCGCTTCCCATGACCGTGTCCGAGCGCGAGAAGCTCATCGAAGAGATTCTCGACGAAGTCTTCGGCCTGGGTCCCCTGGAACAGCTGCTCAAGGACCCCACCATCAGCGACATCATGGTCAACGGCTTCGATAACGTCTACGTGGAACGCGCCGGCCGCCTGGTGGAAACCAACATCCGGTTCAAGGACCAGGCCCACGTGCGCATGATCATCGAGCGCATCGTCTCCAATATCGGCCGCCGCATCGACGATTCGTCGCCCATCGTCGATGCCCGCCTGGCCGACGGCTCGCGCGTCTGCGCCGTGATTCCACCGCTCTCGCTGATCGGCCCGGTGATGTCCATCCGCCGCTACGGCAAGAAGGTTCTCTCCACCGAAGATCTGCTCAAAAACGAAACCTTCACTACCGGCATGCTCGATTTCATGAGCGCCTGCGTGGAAGCACGTCTCAACATCGTGATCTCCGGCGGTTCCGGCTCCGGCAAGACCACCATGCTGAACACCCTCTCCCGCTTCATTCCGGAGGAAGAGCGCATCATCACCATCGAAGACACCGCCGAATTGCAATCTCCAGCAGAACCACGTGGTGCGCCTGGAAACTCGCCCCGCCAACATCGAAGGCGCCGGCGCCGTCACCCAGCGCGACCTGCGTCATCAACACTCTGCGTATGCGGCCCGACCGCATCATCGTCGGCGAATCGCGCGGCGCCGAAGCGCTCGATATGCTGCAGGCGATGAACACCGGCCACGATGGCTCCATGACTACCGTGCACGCCAATTCGCCGCGCGACGCCTTTTCGCGCCTCGAAACCATGGTGATGATGGCCAGCCAGCACGTTCCCGATAAGGTGATCCGCCAACAGCTCGCCAGCGCCATCCACGTGGTGATCCATTGCGCTCGCATGAGCGACGGAACCCGCAAAGTCACCGGCATCGCCGAGGTGGTGGGAGTGGAAAATGATCTGGTGGAGATGCAGGACGTCTACGAATTCCACCGCTCCGGCATCAGCCCGCGAGGCAAGGTGCTCGGCAGCTTCCGCGGCACTGGCCTCCGCCCGGTCTGCTTCGACCGCATGAAGTCGTTCGGCATCCATCTTTCGCCCGCCATTTTCAACGAAGTGCACGAGGTGAAGGAGAAGTAAATGTTCTTCCTGGTCGCGTTCCTCATCTTCTCGGTGGCGTTGTTTGTGGCCGGTCATTACGCCTGGTCCGTCCCCGAGCAGGAGGCCGCCCGCCAGCTCAATCGACGCCTGCGCGAACTGCGCACCAATATGCGCAGCCGCTCCAAGGGGTCGCCCGAACTGATGCGCCGCGAGCAGCGCGGATCTTTTGCGTTCCTGGGCGACCTGGTCACGTGGATCGGAGTCTTCCGCCGCCTGCAGGAACTGATCGAGCAGGCCAATCTGAAATACCGAGCAGCCGACGTCTTCGGCCTCAGCGTCATGCTGGCGGTCGCGACGTTCCTGGTGTTGTCGCTGTTCGGCGCCGTCACGCTGCTGTTGAAGCTGCTGATCGCGCTGGTGGTGGGTTTTACTCCCATCATGTACATCATGCGTGTCCGCGGCAAGCGCTTGAAGCGCTTCGAGGAGCAACTGCCGGACGCCATCGACCTGTTCACCCGCACCATGCGCGCCGGCCACAACATCCATAGCGGCCTGGAAACCATCGCCAACGAAACATCCGACCCGGTCCGCATGGAGTTCCGCAAGATGATGGAGGAACTCGCGCTCGGGTCGCAAGTGGAGCCTGCCCTGCATGGCCTGGGCAAGCGCGTGCCGTTGATCGATCTCAAATTCTTTATCACCACCCTGATTCTGCAGCGCCAGACCGGTGCCAACATGGTGGCCGTGCTGGAAGGCCTTTCTACACTGGTGCGTGAGCGCCTGGGCATGGCAGCCAAACTCAAGGCGCATACCGCGCAGCAGCGCTTTTCTGCGGGCCTGCTTTGCGGCCTGCCGGTGGTTTTCGGCGTTGGCAGCTATTTCCTCAAGCCCGATTACGTCTCGCTCCTTTGGACCGACCCCACGGGCAGCAAGTTCCTGACCTACGCCATCATCTCTGAGATCGTGGGCATCCTGATCATTCGGAAGATTGCGAATATTCGCGTATGAGCCCCCTGCACGGCAATCCTCTTCTTCATCTTCGCCGGCGCTACTCTGGTCTTCCTGTTCTGGTCGGCCAGCCAGCTCTTCACCACCCAGGAAGATCCGCTCGCCGATCGCCTGGAGGAATTGCAATCGCACGCGATGGTCGCGACCAGCCGGGTGGCGCGCCGCCGCAAGCGGCAGTTCGGCGTCGGAGCGCTTTCTTTATTTGGTGAGCCTGCTTCCCGGCGCGGACGATTGGCTGCGCGGCTCCGAAAAGCTCCTGAAGCAGGCGGGCAGCCGCCGCAAAGAGGCGCTCGCCATTTACGTGGGCCTTACCATGTTCTTCGCGCTGACCCTGGTGACCGCCACCATCTGGATTCAAAGCCAGGACCCGACTACCTCGGCCACGTCCCTCATCGGCGGTCTCGCCGCAGCATTGATTCTCGGCTTCATGATCCCCAAAGTAGTGCTCAGGCGCATGGTGAAGTCCTACCGGCGCAAGCTGCAGGAAGCGCTTCCCGACACAGTCGACCTTCTGGGCATCGTGCTGGGCACGGGCCTGGCGCTCGACCAGGCGATGATGCGCGTCAGCGAAGAGATGGACTACATCTACCCTGAACTGGCCGCGGAATTCGCCACTGTGGTGATGCAGGTCCGAGCTGGCCAGGACCGCAGCATAGCATTCAATCAGTTCGTGCGCCGGACGGGCATCGAAGACATCAAGTCCCTGGCCGCCATGATCATTCAAAGCGAGAAATTCGGCACCAGCCTGGCGGTGGCGTTGAACGTCTATGCCGAAGGCCTGCGCAAGCGCCGCACGCTCGAAGCCGAAGCGGCGGTAGCGAAGGCCGGTATCAAGATGCTGTTCCCCATCGTGCTCTTCATTCTGCCGGTGCTCTTCGTGATCACCCTGGTGCCGGGGCTGCTAAGCGTACTGAAAGATCTGAAGATTCTGACAGCGGGAAGGTAAGCATTTATTAGCCACGGATTCACACGGATGAACACGGATAACAATGAATATAAGGGCTTATTCTTATCCGTGTTCATCCGTGTGACTCCGTGGCTAAAATCGAATTTTCCGATTCACCCGACCACGGCTCCCGCCTTCGTGAGCGCTGCTTCCAACTGCTCTTTGCTCCAGTCCGCGCTGATGAAGAGTTCCTGCCGCGCGCCCGCGCTTAGCGCGATGGCTTTCCAGCCGTTCTGCGTCGGCACGGTCACGCGCACCCTCACTTTGCCGCTTGGCGTCGCGGACCGGCCTGATCACTCCCGGGAATGATCGACCGAATCTCCGGGTTCTGCTGCCAGCAGCTCTATCAGAATCCCGCGCACACCGTCGATGATGCTGTGCTCCACCTTGAGCCGGTCTTTGGCGGTTCGAAGGCGCATCTAGTGCCAGCCTTCGGCGCCGCGCAACGGCACAAAGCGGCACGGCGTCGACGACGCGCGACTCAATGTGTCCGCCGCGTTTCGTCACGATGCGCAATTCCTGGTCGTGCCGGTCGCCCACCGGAATCGCCAGCCGCCCTGGATCCTTCAATTGCTCCAGCAATGCCGCAGGGATGTCCGGGCGCGCCGGCTGCGACTGAGATCGCATCGTACGGCGCCGCGTGGCGGGTAGCCCCACGACCCGTCGCCCTCCACCACCGTCGATGTTGCCGTCGCGTCCGGTGCGCCGCAGATTTTCGCGCGCCAGCGCAGCCAATGCGGGCACGATCTCCACCGTCGACCACGCCGCTCGCCAGCGCGCCGAGCACGCGCCGCGGCATAGCCCGAACCCGCGCCCACTTCGAGCACCGTTTCCGTCCCCTGAGTGCCAGCTCCTGCGCCATCAGCGCCGTCATGAACGGCTGGGAGATCGTCTGTCCGTAGCCGATCTGGATCGGGTCGTCGCGATAGCGCCAACGCGGCCTCTCCTCCGGCACGAACTCGTCGCGCGGAATCTCAGCCATGGCGGCGAGCACCCGTTCGTCGCGGATGCCGCGCTGGCGCAACTGCCGCTCCACCATTTCATGCCGCTCCGCGGCAAATCGGGAATCAAAGCGGCCCCGACTTTATAATAGCTATGATGGCTCATCAGATAACTCTGATCCCCGGCGACGGCATCGGACCCGAAGTGGCGGAAGCCACCGTGCGCGCTGTGGACGCCACCGGCGTCGCCGTCGAATGGGAGCGCGTCGAAGCCGGCGCCCGCGCCCTTGCCGAGTACGGACAGTTGATTCCCGACGAGGTCTTCGCTGTCGCTGGAAGTCACCCACATCGGCCTGAAAGGCCCCACCGCAACGCCGATAGGCGGCGGACACCAGAGCATCAACGTGGCGCTGCGGAAGAAGCTCGGCCTGTATACCAACTTCCGGCCCGTGCGGATGCTGCCCGGCCTGAAGACGCGCTTTGCCGACCTGGCGCTGGACATGGCGATCTTCCGCGAGAACACCGAGGATCTGTATTCCGGGCTGGAGCACGAGATCGTTCCGGGCGTGGTGGAGAGCCTGAAGATCATTACCCGCAAGGCCTCCATGCGATATCGCGCGCGCCGCCTTCGAGTGGGCGCGGCGGGAGGGCCGCAAGAAGGTCACCGCCATCCACAAGGCCAACATCATGAAGATGAGCGACGGCCTGTTCCTCAAGTGCTGCCGCGAAGTGGCAGCCGACATTTCCCGAGGTCGCAGTATAACGAGCTGATTGTGGACAACGCCTGCATGCAACTGGTGATGCGGCCGGAGACGTTCGACGTGCTGGTGCTGCCGAACCTCTACGGCGATATCATTTCCGATCTGACGGCCGGCCTGGTGGGCGGGCTGGGCATCGTGCCCGGGCGCCAATATCGGCGATCATCACGCCGATCTTCGAGGCGGTGCACGGCACCGCGCCCGATATCGCTGGCAAGGGGCTGGCGAATCCCACGGCGCTGATGCAGTCGGCGGTCCTGATGCTGGCACATTTGGGTGAGCGGGATGCCTCGGCTCGCCTGCAGCGCGCCATCTATGCGGTCTACGCCGAGCGGGATCACCTCACGGGAGACGTCGGGGGGACCGGGAGCACCTCGGAGTTTACAGATGCCGTAATCCGGCGCCTGGCGTGAGATAGACTGGGTTGCGATAGAATAGATTCTACAGTTGTGATTCCCATGCATCGCCTTTTGTTGGTATCCCTCGGTGGTCTTCTGCTCGCTATGCAGCCGCAGCAGACCGAGACCGCCAAGCAGCAGACTGCACCCGCCAAGCCGCCGCAGGCCGCGCCGGCCAAACAGCAGGACGACCCGAGCCTGGTCATCCGAACCCAGGTGACGGACGTCGAACTCGCTGTCACGGTGACCGACGAAAAGGGAAAGTTCGTTTCCAACCTAACGAAAAACGATTTCCGTGTGCTGGACGAAGGTAAACCTCAGAAGATCGCCTTCTTCTCGCACACGGAAAAGCAGCCCATCGTGGCCGGCTTCCTCGTCGACCAGAGCAACACCATGAAGATCCACTGGCAGAAATACCAGGATTCGATCATGGAAATGATCTGGGCATTGATGCCGGGCGATCCCCAATACCAGGGCTATCTCATTTCTTACGGAAACGAAGCGGAACTGGCGGTCAACACCACAGAGGATCCCGAAAAACTGGTGGCTTCGGTGCGCCGTATGAAGCCGGGCGGAGGCGCCGCGCTTTTCGATGCCATCTATCGCGCCTGCACCGACCGCAAACTGGTCAAAGGCGAACCGTATGAACCACGCCGCATCATCATCATCGTGGGCGACGGGCACAATAGCGCCGGCAAGAGAAGCATGGAAGAGGTTCTGGAGTTGGCCAAGCGGAACATGGTCACTATCTACGCCATCAGCACTATGTCGTTCGGTTTCGATAACGTCGATCAGGACGTGCTGGAGAAGCTCGCGCGGGAGACTGGAGGCAAGGTGGAATACCCGCTGAACAGCCTGTACAAGAATGTCTCCGGCTACTTGTCCAACCCGTCGGACGACGGCAACTACGCCCTTACGGTGGGGACGGGCGGATATGCCGCCGAAATCTCCGCCGGGATCATCAAGGCAGTTGGCGGCATCGCCGGCGAAATCACCACGCAGTACATTCTGCGCTACTCGCCGGACATCGATCCCGAAGGCAAGCCGAAGGCTTTCCGTAAGATCAAGGTGGATATTCCCGAAAGCCCCAGCCAGTTCATTGTCCGCACGCGCGACGGGTACTACCCCAATGGTGTACCGGGCGCCGCGCCGCTAGCCGGAAATTAAGGCTTTAGCCACGGGTGGGACCGTATCCATCCGTGGCCCCTTAAAGCCTCTCGCTTTCCCACCGATAAGTGGATTAGGATGAAAACATCCATGCCTGCCGCCGTTATCCCGATCACGGGCAGCCGCCAGGGCTCTTATGTGCTCCTGGAGGCGGCGCTTCCCGGGCTGATGCCCCGGAATATCGGCGTCCTGCTGGTGGACCCCGCCGCCAACCGCGGTTGGCTCCGGATGCAGCCGAACTTCGATTTCGTCGAAGATCCCGAGGTCCTGGAAGGCATCGCCGAACACCTGGAACAGCTTCTCTCCGAGACAGGCGCGGCAGCGCTGCTCGATTCACTCGAGGATTCCCTCTCCAATGCCGTGCGCGTTTCCGAGCGTCAGGCCGTGGCGGTGGACTCCTTCACCCGGGTTCTCGAACGCCTCTACAGCGATCATGTGGAAGCAGTCGCGGTCCGGCCGTTTGAGACTCACGTGCCGCTCTTCAGTCTCCGTGCCGCTGCCGGAGGCTTGGGCGAAGAGATGGGATCGGAGGAAGAAGACTGGGTGCCTGCGCCGGAAGGCATGCGCCTCACGCCCGACCTTTTCGTGGCTCACGTGGTGGGACAGTCCATGGAACCCCGCATCCCCGATGGCAGTCTCAACCTGTTCCGCTTGAACCCCGTGGGGTCGCGGCAGAACAAGATCCTGCTCATCGAGCTCTTCGGTGCCTTCGAGGAAACCGCCCGCTATACCGTTAAGCGCTACACCAGCAAGAAAGTCTACAGAGCCGACGGCACTTGGGAGCACGACGAGATCCGCCTGGAGCCGTTGAACCCCGAATTCGAAGCCTGGAATGTCGGCCCGGAGGATTTTGCCGTGGTTGCCGAATGGATTCGCGTCATCGAGTGAAGCCCAGACCCTCCGTCTCTGCCCTGCTGCTCGACTGGTACCGTCGCGGCCATCGCGACCTGCCCTGGCGCCGTTCCTCCGATCCGTATTTCATCTGGGTCTCGGAAATCATGCTGCAGCAGACGCGCGCGCAGGCGGTGATTCCCTATTACGAGCGGTTTCTGGCGCGATTCCCGACAGTGGAAGCCCTGGCCGCCGCTCGCGAGGAGGACGTGCTCGCGCTGTGGGCCGGCCTCGGCTATTACTCGCGCGCCCGCAATCTACGTCGCGCCGCCCAGCAGATCGCCGCACTGGACGGGTTTCCCAAGGACTACGATGCCATACGAGCCCTGCCCGGAATCGGCGACTATACGGCGGCCGCCATCGGCAGCATCGCCTTCCACCGTCCCCATGCGGTGCTGGACGGCAACGTGATGCGGGTGGTGGCGCGCATGGAGAACGATCCTGCCGATATCGCCGCGTCCAGTACTCGCGAGCGTTTCCGCGCCACGGCCCAGGCGTGGCTCGACCCGAAGCAGCCCGGCCCGTTTAACCAGGCCCTCATGGAACTCGGCGCCACCGTCTGTCTCCCGAGAAATCCCCTGTGCCTGCTGTGTCCGCTGGCTGCCGCCTGCCAGGCTCGGGCGGCCGGTACGGCAGCGCAGCTACCGATCAAGCTGCGTCGCACCGAGCCGGTACAGATCGCCGCCACCGTCCTGGTGATCCGCAGCGGGGGGCGGGTGCTGCTCCGGCAGCGCCACGCCTCAGCCCGCCGCATGGCCGGGTTTTGGGACCTGCCTGCGCCGGAAGACCTTCCCGAGAGCCGGCTGGGCCGCACTCTCGGTGAGTTCCGCCACACCATCACCCACCATCACTATACTTTTACGGTTATTTCGGCCCGTGGAGGTTCGTCTAGTACCGGTTTTGCATGGTTCGAGCCCGATCATCTCGTTGCCATTCCCCTCAGCACAACCGCCCGTAAAGCCTTGAAACTGGCCGGAATACTCTAATCGGTAAAATCTCGCGAGTATACGCTCGACATCATTACAATTCCCTCATGGTCGGAGACAATTGGACGAGAGCGGTGTTAGGAGACTCATGGAGAGGAAGCGAAAGCTCACTGTAGCCAAGGCCGTAGTGGTGGTAGCGGCGATCCCGATTTTACTTTGGGCGCACGATTACGGCCCCGATGTTGGCCACGCTGGGGTCCCTAACGAGAATGGTACCTGCTCACAATCCCAGTGCCACGTGGGCATACCTGAGAACAGCGGGGGCGGAAGTGTCACCATAAACTTTCCGAACGGAAAAAGCTATGTTCCTGGGGTGACGCAACACCTCACCGTTACAATAACCGACTCAGCGCAACACGCGTGGGGATTTCAGTTAACCGCACGAACGTCTGCGAGCACTTCTACACAGGCCGGTGCCTTCAGTTCCTCCGATATCAACACTCTGGTGATGTGCGCCACCACCAAAGCAGACATTAACTCCGAGCTCCAGCTCAATTCTGGTGCGTCTCAAAGCTGTCCAGCGGCTAAACCCCTCGGCTATATCGAACACAGTCTTGCGGGATACCAGGCTACGCGCTTCCAACCGACAGGAATTTACCAGATCGATTGGACACCCCCGTCAACCAACGTCGGGAATGTTATTTTTTACCTGGCGGGCAACGCGGCAAACGGAGACGACAGTGTCAACGGTGACCACATCTACACCACCACTTACACCCTGACGCCCTCCGCGGGAGGATCCGCTCCCACCATCAGCGGCGTCTCCAATGCTGCCGGCGGCCAAGCCGGCGTATTTCCCAACAGTTGGGTCTCCATTTACGGCTCGAACTTCGCTTCCGCCGGATTTACCGACTTCTGGGACAAATCCATTGTCAACGGCAAACTGCCCACCACTCTCGACAACATCAGCGTCAGCATCGGCGGACAGCCGGCTTACGTCTACTTCGTCAGCTCCGGACAGATCAACGTGATCGCCCCCAACGTGGGCTTCGGCACGATGCCCGTTACCGTCAGGACGTCGTCCGGCACCAGCGCAGCCTTCACCGTGAACTCCCAGCAGTACGGCCCGGCCTTTTTCCCGTGGCCTAATGGACAACCCGTCGCCACCCATGCGGATTTTACGTCTGCCGCCGCCAACGGCACTTTCACCGGCACTACCACCGTCCCGGCTAAACCTGGCGAAGCCATCATTCTTTGGGGCACCGGATTCGGTCCCACCAGCCCGACAGAGCCCATCGGAGTTCAGATCCCCGCAAGCCCGACCTATTACGTGGCCACTCCCGCGACCATGACAATCGGAGGAACACCAGCCTCCGTTTATGCCACGGCCCTGGCCGGCGGTTTTGCCGGCCTTTACCAATTGGTGGTGACGGTTCCGTCCTCAATGGCGAACGGAAACTATCCGGTGATCGCGACCATCAACGGCGCCCAAACGCCGACGGGCTACAGCCTCACCGTCCACAACTAACGTCTCAAGCCCTGGAAGCACGGGGACGACCGCCTCGCCACTGCCGAACATCTCGGTCAGCTTGGAGACAATGTCCCTCAGTGCCCCGGATTGGGCATTCAATTCCTGGCTTGCCGCCGCGCTCTCTTCCGCGCTTGTGGCGCTGCTCTGGGTCACCTTATCGATCTGCATCAGCGCCTGCCCGATCTGCTGGATACCCCGTGACTGCTCCTGGCTGCCCATGTTCATCTCCTCTACCAGGATCTTGATCTTGCCCGATTCTTCCGTAATCGTGTGGATCGCGCCCGCCACCTGGTCCACCTTGCCCTTGCCGTGGACCGACCGTTCGATCGATTCCTCGATCAAGCCCGCCGTATCCTTGGCCGCCTGGGCACAACGCTGCGCCAGGCTGCGGACTTCGTCGGCCACTACGGCAAACCCCATGCCCGCTTCACCTGCACGGGCGGCCTCTACCGAAGCGTTGAGCGCCAGGATATTCGTCTGAAATGCGATCTCGTCAATCACTCGGATGATTTTCGAAATCTCATCGCTCGAAGCGCCGACTTCCGCCATAGCGTTCACCATCTGCAGCAACAGGCCATTGGCTTCGACGAACCTCTGCTCCGATTGCGCGGCAAGGTTCACGGCCGCGCCGGATCTCTCGGTGTTCTGTGACGCAACAGCGTTGACCTCCTCGCTCGATGCGGAAGTTTCTTCCAGAGACGCCGCCAGTTCTGAAGAACCCTGAGCCAGCGATTGGCTTGCCGTCGCCACCTCGCGGGAGGCACCGGCCACTTGCTCCGCCCCGCTCGAAAGCTCCGCCACTACATTCACCAGCGTCTTGTTAATACTCCGGACAACCAGAAAGGCCAACAAGGCCACTCCCAGCAAGAAGGCGCTCAAGGAAACACTGATCCACAGACTCTCGGTCCGCAACGACGCGGCACGCCCCTGAGAATCCTTTAAGAACTTGCGCTGAATGTTCTTCAGATCGGTCAGGCTCTCATCGGCAAGGGCTGCAAATCCCTGCACCTTGGACATGAGCCCGATGGCTTCTTCAAATTTGCGTTCTCTGCAAAGGCGGATATAGTCGGCGGACGTCTGCCCGAATTCGCCCAGGCCCGATTCGAACCTGCCGAGATCCAACCTTCCCTGGTCAGTGACCAAAAGAGGACGCATCTCACGAATCTGCTCGCCTGCGCGTTTGAACGCGGCCTGCCAGCGCGTCGCATAGGCTTCGGATTCCGTCTGCCTGCCGATGCTCGCAAAGAGATAAGTTCCCTGAAGGGCTGCCAGCATCTCCCAGCTCCGAGCGCGCGTGGCGTTGACCAGATCGAGCTTTACCGCTGATTTGTCAGTGGCGTTGGTCAATTCCTCGCCCAGAGTTTCGATATAGCGGATACCAGATCCGGCGACCAGTATCCCTAGAACCGCGAGCGCTCCGACGGCGCAATTCAATTTTGCACAAACCTTCACCTGACTCTCCTGCGCGTAATTCAGGTCTTTGAAGCTGGTTTTGGCCCAATAGGGATCTGCGAATCGCGAAATCCAATAACGCAAACGCGCCTGTAGTAAGAAAAGGAACGGCTAGCATGATAAGAATCGACGTTCTGATTCGGTCCATAAACAGTCCACCGCGAAAACCCGTTCCAAGGTTCTAATCGGCGGGGAGACTCGGGAACTGTAGTGGTCACGCGCTACCATAACGCAGTGGAGCAATTCGCCCTCGAATTCGATCTCACGCCGCGGCGCCAAATCCTCACCGTCACCGAGCTGAACGCCGCCATCCGCGCCACGCTCGATTCTGAATTCCCCGACGTCTGGGTCTCGGGCGAGATTTCCGGCCTCAAGCTGGCCACCAGCGGCCACTATTACTTCACCCTCAAGGAACGGGAAGCCCAGGTGAAATGTGTCGCCTTCCGCTCCGCGCACCGCTACTGGAAGTTCAAACCGCGCGACGGGCTGGCGGTGCTGGCGCGCGGCCGCATCGACGTCTACGAAGCCCGCGGCGAATACCAGTTGCTGGTGGAGATCCTGGAGCCGCAAGGGCTGGGCGCGCTGCAGCTCGCCTTCGAGCAGCTCAAAAAGAAGCTGGCGGCCGAAGGCCTGTTCGACGCTGCACGCAAGCGCGCCCTGCCGCGCTTTCCCCGGCGCATCGGCCTGGTCACTTCGCCGCGCGGAGCAGCCGTTGCCGACATGATTCACATCCTGTCGCGCCGCTTCCCCGGCCTGCACATCCGCCTCTTTCCCGCGCTGGTGCAAGGCGAGGGTTCGGTGGACGAGGTCTGCCGCGGCATCGAATACTTCAGCCGCACCGCCTGGCCCGACCTGGTGATTGTGGCGCGCGGCGGCGGCTCGCTAGAGGATCTCTGGACCTTCAACGAAGAGGCCGTGGCCCGCGCCATCGCGGCCTGCTCCGTCCCCGTAGTCTCGGCCGTGGGCCACGAGACCGATGTCACCATCGCCGACTTCGTGGCCGACCTGCGCGCGCCTACGCCTTCCGCCGCCGCCGAACTGGTGGTCCCGCTGCTCGACGATCTTCTCGACCGCATACGTGCCGCCCGCACCAAGAGTTTGCAATCCGTGCGCTACCGCTTCGCCATGCTCGACCGCCGCCTGCGCCAGCAAGGCATCGACCGCGCCCTAGGCATTCTGCATCGGCGCGTAGGCCGCAATCTGCAGCGCATCGACGAGCAGGAGTACCGCATGCGTGAACACCTGCGTGCCACCCTCGCCGCAGGTGAGCGCGCGCGCCGCGCCCTGACAGCCCGTCTGCAGCGCTTCGACGTTCGGCCGCGCCTGGCAGCCGACCGCCGCCGCATGGAAGCCGCCGAAGCCATCGCCCGGCAAGCCATCCGCACTCGCCTGGCCCGCCGCCGTTCTACGCTCGACCAACTCACCGCCAAGATCGAGCAGCTCAGCCCGCTGAAGATCCTGGAACGCGGCTATGCCATCGTGTCGAACCAGCAGGGCATCTTGAAGGATCCCGCGGAAGCTCCGCAGGGCTCGTCCATTCACGTGAGGTTAGCGAAAGGCGAGCTCGACGCGAAGGTCAGCTAAGCCCCAGCGTCCGCCAGCGCCTTCACATGCGCCGCCGCCGCGCTGGCCAGACCCGGCAAACCGTAGCCGCCTTCCAGCATGGAAACCACCCGGCCGCGGCCCACACGCATAACCACGCGGGTCAGATCCGCGAAATCCTCATCGGTCAGCGTGAAGCGTCCCAAAGGATCGCCCACACGCGAATCGAATCCCGCCGAGATCAGCACCAGTTCCGGCTTATACTGCTCCATACGCGGTGCCAGCACATTCTCCACCGCGCCCAGGATCTCCGCGCGGCCCGACCCCGCAGGCAGCGGAAAGTTCATCGTGGCGCCGTTGCCTGCGCCTTCGCCCGTCTCATTCTCGCGGCCCGTCCCTGGATACAGCGGCCACTGGTGTGTGCTGAAGAAGAACACGCTGCCGTCGTCGTAGAAGATGTCCTGCGTGCCGTTGCCGTGGTGAACGTCCCAATCCACAATCAACACACGCCCCACGCCATGCTGCCGCTGCGCCCAACGAGCCGCCAGCGCCACGTTATTAAATAGGCAGAAGCCCATGCCCCGGCAGCGCGTGGCGTGATGTCCAGGCGGACGCACCGCGCAGAAGGCATTCCGGGCAGCACCGGTGCAGACGGCATCCACGGCGTTCAACACCCCGCCCACGGCGCGCGATGCCACTGCCCAGGAATTCGCTGTGATCTCGGTATCGCCTGTGCTCAGGTACTCCTGGCCCATTTCCACATCCCGCCTGGCCGTCTTCAAGTACTCGCGCGTATGGCACATGGCCAATTCGTCATCGGTGGCCTCGCGCGATTCTACACGCGCCAACTTATCCAGCAAACCGGCTCGACCTAAACCCTCCATCACCGCGTCGAACCGCTCCGGCCGCTCCAGATGGTCGCGCCCCATCAGGTGCTCGCGATATATCGGATCAGCCAACAATACCGTCTGCGTCATTCGTTACACCCCTCGCCGATTCCCCCACAGATCCACGTGCAGGCGCGGACTGAAACGAAAGCCCTCCTGCTTGCAGATCTCCGCCAGCCACACCGACCGCTCCCCTATCCGCTCGCGGTCCGTTCCCTCCGGCATCAGAATTACTCGCCCCCGGTCCGCGCCGAGCGCCTCCACCAGGCCGGACACCTCTTCCATATCCTGTGGACATTCCATTACGAACTTGAGTTGATATTCGAAGCGTTCCATAAGCCGCCGCAATACTGCCAGTTGGATGCGGACGCGCTCGTGCTGCGCCGCCCATGGTCCGTCCGGCGTTGAATTCCAAAGCTTGGGGCTGATGCTCATCAGGTCGCAGGCTACCGGTTCGAACACTGTGCCCGCGGTCTCGATGGTGATGTGCAGGCCCGCCGCTCGCAAACGCTCGGTAAGCGGCACAATCTCGGGCGCGATCATCGGCTCCCCGCCCGTCACCACAACGTGGCGCGCGGGATGCGCGCGCACCTCATCCAGAATTCGGTCCAGCGGCCAATCCGCGCCCTCCGGCTGCCATGACGTGTAAGGCGTGTCGCACCACCGGCAGCGCAGATTGCAGCCGCTGGTCCGCACGAAGACGGAGGGCACGCCCACCAGCGATCCCTCGCCTTGCAGCGAATAAAATAGCTCAGCGATCTTCAATTCCGGCCTCTTCGAATCCCTTGCGGCGCAGCAGGCAGGCGTCGCATTGGCCGCATGCTGTGCCATCGGGCAAGGGGTCGTAGCAACTGTGCGGTCAGACCGAAAGGCACGCCCAGTTCGGCCGCCAATTTCACAATCTGGGCTTTGCTGAGTGCGATCAGCGGTGTGTGGATTTCCAGGTGCGTGCGCCCCTCCACTCCTGCTTTGGTCGCCAGGTTGGCCATCTTCTGACAGGCCGCAATGTACTCCGGGCGGCAGTCGGGATAGCCCGAATAGTCGAGCGCATTGACACCGATGAAGATGTCGGAACTCTCCAGCACCTCCGCCCATGCCAGCGCGAAGGATAGAAAAATCGTATTGCGGGCCGGAACGTATGTGACGGGAATGCCCTCGCCCATTTCCGCCGCCGAACGCGCCTTCGGCACCGCGATCGCGTCGGTCAGCGCCGATCCGCCAAAAGCATCCAGCCCGATCTTCGCCACCATATGCCGCTCCGCGCCGAAATGCGCCGCCACGCGCGCCGCGGCATCCAGTTCGTGCTTGTGGCGCTGGCCGTAATCGAACGAAAGAGCGAAACAGGAGTAACCATCGCGCCGCGCCAGCGCCAGACACGTTGAGGAATCCAGGCCGCCGCTCAAAAGACAAACCGCTCTCTTCATGGGGTTCGCCTTCAGTGTAAGCTTTCAGCAATCGCTGCGAAAAGGCGCCGCTATCGTAAGATAGTCGGTGCCGTTGGCTCGCCTACCTCGCTTCCACCTCATACACCAGCATGGTATTCGGCGAAATCACAAACCGCGGCTTTCCGGGAGTCTCCGGCGCATAATGTCCGTTGCGGCCATACGCCAATGTCCCGGGCACAATCGCCACCCGACGCTCTCCCGGCTTCATCCCGGCGATCACTCCGTCGAGGCCGGCATTGATCTTGGTCTTGCCCGGTTCCACCACGAATTCCTTCGGCGTCTCGCCGATTGCCGGAGCCCCACCCTCTCCGCTGGCAAATGGAATCACGTCAATCGGCGGACCGGTCCTTCCGATCACAAAGCCGAGGTAGCGCAGTTCCCTGGCACGATAGACGATGCGCAGCGGGCCGTCTGCCGCTTTTCCCGCCGTCAATTGCTCGGTCAGCACTCCGCCATCCGGGCCCGAAGCTCGTGGATAGTTCTTCGCGATCCACGCCCGCTCAGCCGCCTTCTGCTTCTCGGCCTGCTCTGCCACGCGCTGTTCGGCAGCGTGCACCAACGCCTGAAACGATGAAGTGGTGGGGTGGAACGCCTGCGCCTTCGCGCCCACACGCAGAATGCGCACGCTCTGCACCACGTCGCCCTGCACAATCCGCATCACCACATCCGTCCCCTCCACCACCTCGCCGAATACGGTGTAGTTGCCGTCCAGATAGGAACGGTCGCCTAGCGTGATACAGAATTGCGACGAATTGGTATGCGGACCGCTATTCGCCATGTTCAGCGCGCCCGCGTGATTGTGGCTCAGACCCGCGTGGATCTCGTTGGGAAACTTATAACCCGGATCGTGCGCCTTGTCCGACTGGGGAACGCCCGTCTGAATCACGTGGCCGGGCACCACGCGATGGTAAACCGTGCCATCGAAGAACGGGCGGCCGGGATCGAAAGCCGTGTTGGCAATGGTCCCTTCGGCAAGCCCGACAAAGTTCGCCACCGTCATCGGCGTCAGGTCGGCCTCCAACCGGGCTACGATCAGTCCCTTGGATGTGCGGATTTCGGCATACAGTCCGTCCGGACGCTGCGCCGCGGCGCAGGACAAAAGGATAGCGGCAAGGCATGCCGGCAGGAGCGCAATTCGGGTGGGTAGCATCGGATTCGGTTCATTCTCGCCGGTCCACTCGCCCTAGTCAATTGCTCAGTGCGAATTACTCAAACCGAAGCGCGCTCATGGGGTCCACTCGCGCCGCGCGCCGCGCCGGCAGATAGTTCGCCGCCAAACCCACCAGCGCCACCAGCAACACCACCGCCACGTAGGTCAGCGTGTCGCGATGGCTTATCCCGAAAAGCATGCTCCCCAGCAGGTTGGTGGCAGGTAGTGCGACTGCCAATCCAACGACTGCGCCGATGGCGACCAGCAGCATTCCACTGCTGATGAGCGCTCCCACCACCTGCCCCGGACGCGCCCCCAGCGCCATGCGGATGCCGAGTTCACGAGTGCGCTGGCTCACCGCGAATGCGATCACGCCATAGATGCCCGCCGCAGCCAGCAGCACCGCCACCACCGCAAACGCGCCAAAGAGCCATGAGTAGGCGCGCCGCGTCCACTCGGAGCGCTCCAGCCGATCGGTCATGGTCCGAATGTTGAACATCGGCAGGCCGCCGTCCAACTGGCGGATGGTCTCGCGGGTGGCCGTCACCAGGCCGTTGGGGTCTGTGGCGGTGCGCAGCGTCAGGGTCAGGTTCGGGTCGGGATTGGCGCCGAACGGAGTGAACACGCCAGGCTTCATGTCCTGCTCGACGCCGTAGTGTTTGGTGTCGCGCGTCACTCCCACAATCTCCATCCAGACCAGGTTCTTGGGATCGCTGCTCTGAAAGCTGATACGCTTACCCACTGCATCGGTGGGATTGTGTAAGGCCGGAAAGAACTGTTTGACGAACGTCTCGTTGACCACTGCGGCCTTATTCACCTTGGGTTCCTGCTGCTCCTCCTCGGAGAAGTCGCGCCCTCTCAGAAATGTGATGCCCATGGTGTCGAAATAGCCGCGCATCGACTGGATGCTCAACACCACCGGGCTCTTGTCGTTCGGCCCCAGCGGCGGCGCACCCTCGGCGATAAAGAACGTGCCGGTATGGCCGTCCAGCGGAACAATCGTCGCCGCGGAGGCGGATTTCACGCCCGGCAGCGACTTCAGCCGATCCACCAGCTCACTGTAAAAAGCGCCCTGCGACGCCGGCTTGGCATACTTCACCAGCGGCAGTCGTAAGTGCCAGGTCAACACATTGTCGGTGCGAAAACCAGGGTTGACGTTCCGTACCTTGAGAAACGCCTGCAATAGCAGCCCCGCGCCCACCAGCAGCACAATGGCGAGCGCGATCTCGCCCGCCACCAGGCCGCTCAACACGGTGCGGCGTCCGCGTGTCATGGTCGACCGTGCAGTTTCCTGCAAGCCGGAGCGCGTGCCTGCGGCGGCAGCTTGCACGGCAGGCGCGAGGCCGAACAGAACCGCGGCCGCTCCCACCAGGCCCACGGAAAAGAGAACGAAACGCCAATCCAGGTCGAAGCCAATCCACTTGGGAATGTTGTCCCCCATCAACGCGACCAGTCCCCCCAGCAGCACCTTTCCGCCAGCCACTCCTAGCGCGCCTCCGCAGATCGCCAAGGCCAGGCTCTCGGTGAAGAGCTGCCGGACCACCCGTCCTCGCGATGCGCCCACGGCCGTGCGGATGGCGATCTCGCGAGTCCGCGCCTCGCCTCGCACCATCATCAGGCCGGCGATATTCACACACGCGATCAGCAGCACCACTGCCACTCCACCCAACAGGATGTTCGTGGCCATCTGGAAATCGCCAAGGTACTTTCCGCGCAAGGAGGTCAAAACCGGCGCCGTGTCTTTATTGACGGTCGCGCCGTCCTGGATCATGCCTTTATGCACGATCGTCAGATCGGCCAATGCGCGCCGCTCAGTCACGCCGTGCTTCAGCCGCCCCACGCCAGCGAGGTAAAAGCTACCGCTCGATTTCGGATCGACCTGCAGCGGCACCCACAGATCCGTGTCGGGAGGCAGCACGGCGGCCTGCTTCGGCAGCACGCCGATAATGGTGCACGGCTTTTCGAACAACTTGATGGTTCTCCCCACTACATTGCGGTCGCCGCTGAACAGGCGCTGCCATAAGTCGTACCCCAACAGCGCCACGGAGGCCGCCTTCGGGCGGTCCTCTTCGGGCCGGAAATTGCGGCCTACCACCGGCTTCAGGCCAAGCACGTCGAGCATGGTGTACGTCACCTTGGCGCCGTGCACGAATTGTGTGAGGCCTGTGGAATCGGAGAGATTCAATCCCGTGGTGGCATAGGCTGCCATGCCGTCGAAGGTGGAATTGTTCTTCTGCCAGGTGTAGAAATCGATGTTCGAGATGCTGACGTATTTCAGGTCCCACTTGGGAGCTGTTTCGTCGAGATCGATCAGTTGGGTGGGCTCCGCAAGGGGTAGCGGCCGCAGGAACAGGCCGTTGAAGATGCTAAAGATGGCCGTGTTGCCCGCGATCGCCATCGCCAGCATCCCGATAACCGCGGCGCTAAAGCCGGGACTCAGCCGCATCGCGCGAATCGCGACTCTCAGATCCTGCCAGATACTTGCCATCCGATTTCCTCCTCTTGTGCTTCCCAGTTCCACACCGTCGCGGGCGCGGGGCTGGCGTGTGGTCCGCAGCTCCTCAGCCAGCACCTGGCGCGCATCCAATTCGTCGATCGCCATGCGGAACGCCGCGGCCTTTCCCTCGCCTGACTCCACCAGTTCGCGATACCGGTCGTCCAGGTGGTCCGCCAGTTCTTCCACAATTCCCCGTTCGCGCGCGCCTTCCAGGTTCAGGTTCTTCAACCGCGCGCGGATGGCGTCGTTCCAATCAGGCATATTCCGTTCCCGTGATGCGGCGGATCGCCTCCACGAATGCTTCCCAGCCGAGGCGCCTTTGCGCTAGCATCTTGCGTCCGGCCGCCGTTAGCCGGTAGTAGCGGCGGCGTCGCTGCCCGGTTTTTTCAATCCACCGACCCTGAATCCAGCCGCGATCCTCCAGCCGGTAGAGCAGCGGATAGAGAGATGCCACGCGGAATTTCACCGTGCCCTTCGATCGCGTGTCGATCAGCTTTGAGATTTCGTATCCGTGCCGCTGCTGCGATTCCAGCAGCGAAAGAATCAGCAGCTCCGCACTGCCCTTCTTGAGATCGCGGTCGAGACCCTTTTCAGACATATATTGTTGAACAATATATCACAGCCTGTTTGGGGGTGAACGCCTCGGTATCCGTGTTATCCGATGTTATGTAGATTGCGGCCCGACGCAGCGGGGCGCTTGAGCTAAAGTAAGATTTGTCTCTCAGCGATTCCGCTTTCGCGATTGCCGCTCTCGCCACTAGTGTGGGGCTGGTTGGAGCCGCGCTTGGGCTGTGGCTCACGTCACTGCGCCGCCGCGCGCGGCTGGTAGTGCCCTTCAGCGCCGGCGTCTTGTTGGGAGTGGCCCTTTTCGGATTGCTGCCCGAATTAGCCGAAGAAGCGGGATGGTCCACCAGCCTTCTACTGGCTGGCGCCGGGTGGCTGGCGCTCTTTCTTGTTGATCGATACGCCTATCCGATTTGCCCCAGTTGCTCTCACAGTCACGACCACAACTCGTGCGCCACGGAGTTGCATGGATTCGCGGCCCCATTGGCGGCCGGCGCCGCCGTGCATTGCTTCGTGGATGGCTGGGGGATCGCCGCGTCGCAATGGGCATCGGCGCCAGGCCTGCGAATCGCGGTGCCGCTGGCGGTAGCCCTCCACAAACTGCCGGAGGGAATCGCACTCGGCGGAATTCTGCTGGCATCCGTCAAGCGGCGCTCGGTGGCCATGGCCTGGTGCACATTGGCGGAGGGCGCCACCCTATTGGGCGGCGCTGCCGGACTCTTCATGGCGCCTAACCTCGGCACCCGCTGGACCGTGTATCCGCTGGGCCTCACCGCGGGGTGGTTGTGCTTCCTTGGCTACCATGCCGTCCATGAGGAATGGAAGCGCCGCGGGGCAGGTCCCGCCTTCACTTCCGCAGCCGCCGGAATCGTCGGAGCGGGAATCCTCCAAAGGGGCGCGGAGCAGTTCTTTCGATAATCAAAATGCCAAAAGACTCACTTGCGCACAGTTCATCACCTTGGGCGAAGAATTGCTCTGAGTTAGGAATGCCCTTTCTTGCCTGGGAATCTCCTCAAGACGGCAGGCATATTTTACTCAGTGAGCCGGCGGTGAGCAAATTGCGAAGGCTGGCGATCGATGGGTGGATTGCGTTGCCGCGCCGTGGAATTGAAGTCGGTGGAATCCTGGTCGGCGAGTCGCGCATGGGCGACATTCAAATCGAAACCTGGGAGGAAGTGCTCTGCGAACACCGCTACGGCCCGTCGTACGCATTGAGCCCGGCCGATCGGGAGGCCCTCAGCGATTTGCTCAAAGAGCGGCCCGCGGGCACGTCACAAGTCGTTGGGTTCTTCCGTAGCTTTACCTCGCGCGATCCGATGATCGAAGAGGCGGATGAAGCGTTCGTGGGCGAGCATTTCCCTGAGGGCGACTTCGTCTACCTCATGCTGCAGCCTCGATCGCCGCTCGAATGCCTCGCGACTTTCCGGTTCTTTCACGACGGGCGGCTTATGCCGGAGACAGAAGATCCTCCCTTCGCATTCGATCCCTCTAAAATGCGGTCAATGCAGCCACGAGTGGAGGAGCCCGTCGTCGAAGAACCTGTCCTGGAGCAGAATGCGGATCGGAATGTAGACCAGAATGCGGAGCCGCTGCTGTTGCTGCCTCCGTCGCATCGGGCGCGAATGGAAGCGGAAGAAATTCACACGGCCCCCGTTCGGCATTCTCGATGGCTGTCGCCTGCGTTAGTCTGCCTCGCATCAGTACTGGCTGGAGCGTTGATCTACCAGACGTGGCTGGCGCCGCGTGAACCGCACTGGACCGATTTGCGCCTGGATGCCCGTCCCGCGGGCGAGCTCTTGGAAGTGACGTGGGATCCACAAGCTCCGCGCGCCCTGCACGCGTCTCGGGGACTGCTGTCGGTGACCAATGGCGCCCAGCGCCGCGAAATTTTGCTCAATGCGGAACAGATTCTAGCCGGAAAATATTCTTACGGCCCTTCGCACGGAGACGTCGCCCTGCGGTTGAGCCTCTACAAGGATGATCGTGGGGTCGCCGGCGAGATGGCGCGAGTCTCATCGGTCCCGAGTGCGCCTGGTCCTGTCGCTCCGGCGGTTCGCCCGGGCGAGGCGGACCGTGCCGCAACGGCGCCGGAACCGTCGGTCGGGATGGCAGTGGCCCCGTCGGCTGTGTCCGAAGTGCAGCCGACGATTCCCGCAGGGATTCGCTCCAGGCTCACGGGGCAGGTAGTGATCCCAGTGCTCGTAAAAGTGAACGACCAGGGTGCGGTCGTAAAGGCCGACGCCGAGAAACAGGGAAGAGACGGCTTGCGCAATTACCTGGCGGACCAGGCGCGGAAGGCCGCGATGGCTTGGAAATTTACTCCCGCGCGCAGCAAGGCGGGAACTAACATAGCAGGCGTTAAGACGATTCGCTTCGTATTTGCACCCTGATTCGGGGTTCCGGGGCGCTCCCCGGGAAATGATAAAGTGTTTGCCAGAGGAACCGATGTCACGAACCAGCAGGCGTGAATTCCTGATTGCCGGACTGGGCGCTGCCACGGCGCTGCGATCCGGTGCGCAACCCAAAACCAAGAGGCTGGCAACCGACTGGGTGACGCTGGGCAAGAGCGGTGTCAAGGTTACACGCCTGGCCTTCGGCACAGGCACCATGGGCGGGCGCGTGCAGCGCGAACTGGGACAGGACGGCTTTACCCGACTGGTGCGCTACGCCTACGATAACGGCGTCCGCTTCTTCGAGACCGCGGATACTTACGGCGGTATGCATGAGATGCTGGGCATCGCGCTCAAGGGCGTGCCGCGCGACAGCTATCGCCTGATGTCGAAGTACCGCACTCCCAACCAGGGCGATCCTCTGCCCAAGCTCGATCTGTACCGCAAGCAGCTCAACACCGACTATCTGGACATCATGCTGCTGCACTGTGTGCGCCCCGCTACTTGGGACACGGACTATCGCGATATGCAGGACGCGTTCCAGGAGGCCAAACATCGCCAGGTGATCCTCTCGCACGGCGCCAGCGTTCACGGACTACCGGCGCTACGCAAGTTTCCCAGTAATCAGTTCCTCGAAGTCGCCATGATCCGCATGAACCACAACGGCACCCGCATGGACGTGGATAGCGACGTGGAACCGCGCGGTTCGGCTATCGGCAGCGTCAATGAAGTGGTGGAGCACACAAAAAAGGTTCACGCTCAAGGCATGGGAGTGGTGAGCATGAAGCTGGTAGGAGAGGGACGCTTCACCAATCCCGACGACCGTGAAGCGGCGCTCCGCCACACCATGAACCTGGGATGCGTCGACTCCGTGACCATCGGTTTCAAGAGCACCGCCGAGATCGACGAAGCCATCGAGCGCATGAATCGAGTGATGAACACCTAGGACATGCTTTGGTGCGCCCGTTCGTCTTGCCACCGGCGGTGTTGAGCAAAAGCCGGTGACAAGACCACCGATCCCACTGGTGCTAACCTCACCCCATGGAATATTTCTGGTCGCTGTTCGCGGTTCTGGCGACGACCATGCCAGCCCTTGCATGCGCTCCGCTTGCAGGCGCCGATCAGCTCTGGTCCAAGCCGGCCCTTCACTATGTGATCGTCGGCGAGATGCACGGAACAACCGAGACGCCTGTGATCTTCGCCGATCTGGTGTGCGCCGCTCAGGCAAGTGAGCGGCCTGTGGTGGTCGGGTTGGAGCGGAACCCGAACGAGCAGCCGGCCATCGACGCTTTCCTGCGCGCGGAAAATCACGCGGCCGCCGTCAGCGACCTCCTGGCTCTTCCCGGCTGGCACAATTCCGACGGTAGGGCGAGCCGCGCCATGCTGGCGCTACTCGAGAGTCTGCGCGCGATGAAAGCCAACGTGGTCGCGTTCAATCGGGGAGCCGATAAGCCGGACTCCGAACACGAGCAAGCCATGGCATCCGCCCTGTTGGCGGCGGCCCAGGATCGGAAGGACGCGCTGGTGATCGCGCTCACGGGTAACTTACACAGTGCCCGCAAGCCGATGGCCGGCTACCCACCGATGGCGATGCTCCTGCCGCAGGCCGAAACGATCTCCCTCCTGGTTATCGACCGCGGCGGCGAGATCTGGGGCATCATGGATGGCGTCCCGGGGCGGCATAAGTTGAACTCGTCTGGCGGCGGAGAGCGGAGTGTGGATCTTTCGCCGAACCGCGCCCCGATTGTTGGGCACGATGGCGTGCTGTCGACAGGCCTGCCGGCCACAGCGTCGCCGCCTGCTCGGGCGAGGTGAAGCAGGACTTTGGGAGAAGAGCTTGCAGAAAGAGGATGACGCTCGCGGCATCAGCGGGTGAAGAGAAACTCTTACTCGGCTTTACGGACGGTTGGCCTTTCGGATTGAGCCGATGGTTTTAGACGGGAAAGAGCTTTGGGCGGGCGGCCCCGACCGCGTTTCTTAACCGGCAACCGTTCCAGACTGGCAATCGCGGCATCCAGGTTGGCCAGTTCCGCCCGAAGTTGCGCCAAGACTTTTGTGAGGTCCATTTAGGTTGCAGCATACGGCTTTTCGCTGCCGAATTATATCGGATAGATCTGATACTGGGAGCAAGGAAATGGAGACTCAGACAGCGGGACGACTTAACAGAGGATCGTCCGCAAGCTCCGACGGGTCGGTGTAGGTTTGCAAAGAATCCAGCGATTCCAACACCCTTTCCAGTAAGCTGTCTGTTTGAGATACGGTAGTTTTTAAGACGTCAATCGAGTGAGCTTGCGTGGTAAGGCGGTCGTCCAGCGAAGACATTGTCTTCGACAACAATTGCTCCATCGCAGCCACAATCTGTGACGTGGAAGGCACGTCGGCCAGTTTGGTGGCGTGTTCATCGAGCCTGGCCTCGATTTGCGTCAATCGGGCTGCCGACGCGGTCTCCTGTGCGGCGATACGCTCTTCCAGGTTAGAAAGGGAATTCTTCAAATCCTGCGTCACGGCCGGATCCGCGCTCGCCCCTTCTTGACGGCGGGAATTAGTTAGAGCGCCCGCGGCGACTCCCGCCAGAAAGATGGCTACGCGGGGAATAATATCAAGAGGTCGTGACATCAGTGATTTCCTTATAATACTTTTCCGCAACTGGTTGCAAGTACTAAACTTAGTTATCAGAGTACTAGGTACGTACCGCAATTGCGAGAGGAGTGAGATTGCTGTCATTCTGTCTAGGAAAGATCCTTCCAAGTAGGAGACGTCTGGTTGGGCCGTGCCTTAGAATCCAGTACCGCCGTTGCAGGCGAAGTCGTGTATCCCCTATTTCTGGAATGCGACCTGCACGGACAGGTAATCTGGATGAGCGATCGAACGCACCTGGTGCTTGGAAGCGCAGATACATTGTCGACAACTATAGTTATGGGAACGCCACTATCGCTTTCGCCTGTGATGAAAACCGGCGATCGCGTACTTATGAGCGCTCTCCCGAAATCTCCCGCCGGTCCTGCCACCTCCGCGCTCCGCGGACTTGAAAGTAGTCTGCTGCGAAACTACTTCCGGCTCCAGATAGTGGAGCGCGATCTTTCCGCACGGGTGCGGCAACACAAGCGCGGCGGCGGGCGGCAAGCCATCCGCCAGATGGAGCGCGAAAGGCAGCGTCTGGGACGCGAACTCCATACCGGCGTGGGCCAGTTGCTGGCCGCCATTCGGCTGCAACTGGAAGTAGTCGCCGCCCAACTCCCCGCCCCGCCAGAGCCAGTGCAGCAGGCGCTCGACAGCATTTCGGCGCTCGCCAGCGATGCGCTGGAGCAGGTCAGGTCAATCTCGAAAAGGATGCATCCGCCGGAGTGGCAACGCCTGTCACTGGAATCGGCCCTGGGACAATTGTGGGATCTGAGCGGCATTCCACAGCGCTCGGACGGCACCGTGCGCCTTGAGACGCTTCCACGGCAGCCTGAACAGGAAATCAAGGTTTTGTTCTACCGTGCTGCGCAAGAGGCGCTTTCCAACCTCACGCGGCACGCCCAGGCAACTAAAATCGAAATGACCCTGCGGGCAGTGGACGACAGCGTAGTGCTCAAGATTCAGGATAATGGCGTCGGATTCAACGTTGCCAGGCTGTGGGCGGCGCCACCTAGCGTATCGTCGGGCATCGGCTTGCGGTCTATCCGCGAACAAGCTGAAGCAATTGGCGGCAAATTACAAATCGAAAGCGGCCCGCTAGGCACTACACTGTTAGTCACAGCGCCGTTTGCGCCGATGGAAATCTAAACAGGACCAAGGAGAACTAATGGTGGACCAAGAAACCACGGTGGTGTTGGCGGACGATCATGCCATCGTGCGCGAAGGCATTGCCTCATTGTGCGCCACAAACGGCATGCGCGTCCTGGGTCAGTGCTCGGAAGGGCCGACTGCGCTCGAAATGATCGGCGCCCTGCAGCCTGATTTCGCCATCCTCGACCTGCACATGCCTGGCATGACCGGCGTGGAAGTGATACGGCGGCTAAGAATGGCGGGATGTTCCGCCAAACTGATGATTCTCTCCATCAGCCGGGAAGAAACCACGGTCATGGAAGCGCTGCGTGCCGGAGCAGATGCTTACCTTCTCAAAGACGGTCCGGCGCGCCACCTGTTGGATGCCATCGGCTTCGTGCGCGATGGCGGCGTCTACGTCTCACCGCTGCTGCGCGGCGCCGGCTTATTTACCCGCACCGATCGGCAGGTCCCGGAAGACCCGCTGGCTTCGCTCAGCCCGCGCGAAATGGAAGTCTTCTCCTACTTAGTAAATGGTCTTCGAGCGAAAGACATCGCAGAATTGTTGGATATCAGCCCGAAGACCGTCGATACTTACCGCGCCAGCCTGATGCGCAAACTGAATGTTCACGACTTGGTTGGACTTGTGAAATTCGCGATTGAGCGCAATCTTACGAGTACTACGAGCACTTCCGCGCAGAGGTGACGAACTCAAGCAGTTGGGCTTTCCGCCCCCGCGTGGTCTTTTGGTAATCTTCCAAGCTACGAATTAACTCATCGAGCACACTGCGGCGCTCGTACAGACGGTCAAGGGCCTTTCCACTCAAAATGCATCCGGCTGTAATACGGTCGCGTTCGGTGGAGGTGGGGGAGGGTAGCATGATTGGGGTCATTGCGTCAGGTTTTTCCTATACGTGGATTAGGTGTTCCCTTTAACATTTGCCAGCATAAGCACTATACAAGTGCAGTGCAAGAGAAATCTTAGCTCATCGGATTTGCCCGACTTGCGGATTTGCTCGAAAAGCGGTGCTAGCCACAAGATAGTGTGGTCGGATCGGTTCCGTACCGCACGTTAAGGGGTACCCCCACGTATGGGGGTAACTGTTATGATTGAGTCCCCCCGCAAAAGAGTTTGGCACTTTACAATCAGGATTGAAACCATCTTCAATATCGTCGGAAATTCGACACCTCCTGGCCATCGGCAGGCGACCCACAATTCATTGATTTGTAAAGCAGTTATCATCAGAGGCAACCGGGGTATGCATCCGGGCATCTAATCTAATAGAAAGGGATAGATGGCCCTATGAAAATAGAGAACCTTGTCGCGACCGGGATCACCTGCGCAGGTCTTTTGGCCAACCTTGGCCTTTCGTCCACCCCACCGAACGGGACACCCATTACGACCCGTGTCGTAATCACCGCGCTTTCCAGCACTACTCTAGGTCGCCCAGCCAGCCTGGATGCGGGCGATGTCGCGATGCTGCAGGGCAAGACCCCTGTGCCCATCCTTCATCTGCAACGGTTGGCCGGTAATCTCTCCGACATGCAACTCTTCGTGTTTCTGGACGATTCCACAAGATCGGCCAGTCTGGGCACCCATCTCCCCGAACTGAAGTCGTTTCTCAAGTCGTTGCCCTCCACCACACAGGTTGCGATCGGCTACATGCGCAATGGGACCTTCGCACTAGCACAGCCGTTCACCACGGACCATGAGATAGCAGCCGCTTCCGTGCGTCTTCCGGAATCGCTGCCAGGCGCCAATGGCAGCCCTTACTTCGCGCTGTCGGACTTGGCTCGACATTGGCCATCCAAGCAGCCGAGCAATCGGCGCGCAGTGCTGATGTTGACTGACGGGGTGGATCGATATTTCAACTCGGCCGATATGGACGACCCCTACGTAGATGCCGCCGTCCGGGACGCACTGAAAGCGCACGTCATGGTCTACTCCATTTACCTGCGCGGCGCCGGCAGATACGGCCACGGCGACTGGGTGACTAATTTCGCCCAATCGCGCCTGAATAAGGTCAGCCAGGAAACCGGCGGCAACGCCTACTTCGAAACTTTCTCCGATCCCGTGGCGATCGCGCCCTTCCTGAAGGACTTACAGGAGCGCTTCGACAATCAATATCAGATGATTTTCGCGGCCCTGCCGCAAAAAGGGGTCCAACCGGTGAAACTGCGGATGGAATCACCTGAGCTGAAGGTGCAAGGCCCCACACGCATCTACATCCAATAAGCCGAATCTTTCAGCCATTTTGTCATCCCAAATTCGTGATGTAGGCGTACAATCGGGACAGTTCCAAGAAAGTGGAGCACATTATGAGGTCACGGATCCTGTTTCTCTCCGGGCGTCAGAATGATTCCCGCCTGCTCTCGCAAATGCTGCACGGACTGCCGGTGATCATAGACTCGGCAGAACGTCTGCAGGAAGCCGCCACCAGACTTGCCCAGCACGAATACCAGTTGATTCTGACCGAGGCCTCCCTGCCGGACGGAACTTGGCTGGATGTGCTGCATCTGGTGCGCAGTTCCCCACACGAAGTCCAGGTATTGGTGACCAGCCCACACGCCGACGCGGCGCTGTGGGCGCAAGCCCTGAACCTGGGAGTCTACGATGTGCTGGCACAGCCTTTTTACGAATCGGAAGTCCGGCGCATTCTGACTAACGCGTGCGAACACCGTCGCCGTACAACGCGCGGCCTTGCCTGTAGTGCAGCCGCCGTATAATGGTTTCTCCTAAGCGAGAAACCCATGTCCTCCGCCACCGACGCCTTTGTCACTGAGAATCGCGACCGCTTTCTATCCGAACTGAAGGACTTCATCCGCATCCCCAGTATCAGCACCTTGCCGGAACACGCGGCCGACATCGACCGCGCCGCCAATTTCGTGGCGGAGAGCCTGAGACATGCCGGCATGGAGAATGTCGAGATCATTCTCACCGCGGGCCATCCGCTGGTTTATGCCGATTGGATGCACGCCCCGGGCAAGCCCACCGTGCTCTGCTACGGCCACTACGACGTCCAGCCCGCCGATCCCCTGGAGCTGTGGGTCACCCCCGCCTTCGAGCCCACCGAGCGCAACGGCAACCTCTACGCCCGCGGCGCCGTGGACGACAAGGGGCAGATGTACATGCACATCAAGGCCATCGAAACCCTGCGTGCGGTGAATGGCACACTGCCGGTGAACATCAAATTCCTGGTGGAGGGCGAAGAGGAAGTGGGCGGCGAGGCGATTGCGAAATACGTCGCCGAGAATCCCGACAAGCTGAAAGCCGACGTGGCGCTGGTTTCCGATACCGCCATGTACGCCGAGGGCATGCCCACGCTCTGCATCGGCCTGCGCGGCCTGATCTATATGGAAGTGGAGGCCACCGGACCGGCTGCGCGATCTGCACTCCGGCCTCTACGGCGGCGCGGCGCCCAACGCTGTCTATGGGCTGATCCAGCTACTGGCGAAGGCCAAGGACGCGGACGGCGCGCTTCACGATTCCCGGCATCTACGACGATGTGGACGAACCCGCGCCGGCCGAACAGGAGAGTTGGAGCCGCTTGCCGTTCGACGAAGGGCGAATTCCTGGGAAAAGAAGTGGGCGCCACTTCCTTAACCGGAGAGCCTAAGCGTACGGTGCTGGAACGCGTCTGGTCGCGGCCCACGTTCGAAGTGCACGGCATCGCGGGTGGGTTTACGGCGGCCGGGCCAAGACCGTGATTCCTGCCAAAGCCACCGCCAAAGTCAGCATCCGCTTGGTGCCGCAGCAGGATCCCGACAAAGTGGTCGCGCTGTTCCGCGATTGGGTCGCAAAGAACACTCCGAAGGGAATCCAGACTGCGGTGCGCCTTCTGAGCGCTTCGCCAGGTTTGGTGGTGAATCCGGAGCACCCGGCCATCCACGTGGCGGCGCGCGCCTTTGGCGATGTGTTCGGCAAGGAGACGGTGTTCATCCGCTCCGGCGGCTCCATCCCGATCGTCGGCGATTTTGCCAATCACCTGAGCATTCCGACCATCCTGATGGGATTCGGGTTGCCAGACGACGGGCTGCACTCGCCCAATGAAAAATACAAGATCGAGAACTACTACATGGGGATCATGACGATCGCCCACTTCTTCGAGCAGTACGGCCAAAGTGTAGCTTTGGCGTAAAAGCCGAAGCCAATCATCAGGCCGATGCCGGTGGCGAAGGCGCCGGCCACCAGATAATCGAACGGCTCGTGGGGCGCGGGCATCGCCAACAGAAAAATCGCCGCCAACCCGATGTAGACCACAGTCACTCCCACGAGGATGATGGCGAACTTCATATTTCCCAGATTACCAGCAGCGGAAGCGCGCCGCGATTCCAGAGCGTACTCCGTAATCGCACGGTAAAATAGGGACTAGGGGATAGTAGTCGCAAGAAGACCCGCTTGCGCGGGATGACTCCTGCTGAAGAAGATCGGTTTGCAATCAGATCTCATCCGAAAGATCGGTTTCGCGGCCTCGCTGGTGGTGATCCTGGCAGGCTGCAAGAGCAGCGCGCCGAGCGTGCCCGCCATTGGGGAAGCCTTCGTAGGCCCTGCCACGCTGAAGATCCGCGCCGACATTCCCACTGAATCGGCTACGGTGGCCACGGTAAAGCACGGCGACCGGCTGGAAATCCTGCAGCGTCGCCGGCGCTTCCTCATGGTGAAGACGCCCGCCGGCGTACAGGGCTGGACCGACGAGCGGCAGTTGCTGGCCGCGGCCGATATGACCAGCTTGCGCCAGCTTTCCGCACGCGCCGCGAATATGCCCTCGCAGGGAGTGGGGATGTCGTTCGGAGATTTGCGCGTCCACACTCAGGCATCCACACAGGCGCCCAGCTTCCTGGTGATCCAGCCCAACGAAAAATTCGACGTGCTGGCGCAGATGGTAGTGCCGCGCATCGACTTGGCGCGACCCCCGCTGATTCCCCCGGCGACGAAGGGCAAGACCGGACCCAAGAAGCCCGCCAGAGAACCGAAAATCCCGCCGGTTCCTCTGCCTAAGCCGCCGGGGCCACCGCCCGACTGGCTCGCACTCTCCAAGACTGAAATACCTCCCGAAGACCTTCCCAAGCCGCCGCCCGTCAAGCCCGTTCCCACGGATAACTGGAGCCTGATCCGCGCGCCCGGTGGACAGACCGGCTGGGCGTTGACCCGGATGGTTCGCATGGCGATTCCCGATGAGGTGGCGCAGTACGCCGAGGGACGCCGCATCGTCTCGTACTTCCCTCTGGGCGAAGTGACCGACGGCGATCAGAAGAAGAAGATCTGGCTTTGGACCACCATCGGGGCCCCGGCCCCGTACGATTTCGACAGCTTCCGCGTCTTCGTCTGGAGCCTGCGCCACCACCGTTACGAAACCGCCTACATCGAGCGCAATCTGGAGGGGCATGCGCCCGTTTTGCTGCACGACGTGGATTTCTCTACGGGCACGCGGAACAAGCCTTCGAGCGCCAAATTTCCGGGGTTTTCGATCTGCCTCACCGGGAACGATGGCCAGCTCCAGTCGGCGCGAGTATGCCTTGCTCGGAACCACCGTTCGATATCGCCGGAGATAGCCCCTGCAGCGCGGTCGCGCCGATTGATCTGGCCAATGCGGCTGCGCCTCTGCCGGGCGCTCAGGCGGCCGCGCCTGAGCCCCCGGTGCCTTCCATAAAATCGTTCTGGCAAAGTGTAAAACGGCGCGTCCGCGAGCTCACCGGGCACAAGTAGCTCGAAAGCGCCGGTCGTCGCCCATTGCGGCGGCGAGGCCATTGTGTTATTTATGGGTTCAAGTCGGACAATTTGATCCAACTATAAACCGCACCGCTTGAAAAAAGCGGCAAGTCATTAATCTCTCTAAGGATGGCATTCCGTGGAAGCTGTCAATCGTAAGCTCATTCGTCCGTCTCTAAACGAAATTAAGGAGCAGATCACGCCTCCGCGCCGCGCCCCGCAACAGAAAAAACCTGTCCCGCCGGATCAGACCAACGCCGAAAATTTCTATTACGTAAAGCAGATGCAGGCCAAGACTCCCATGGTGTTCGTGCTGCGCGATGGAGAGACCCTGCACGGTGTAATCGAGTGGTACGACAAATGTTGCCTGAAGGTGAATCGCACTGGAGGCGAACCCAACATTTTGCTGTACAAGCCCGCCATCAAGTACATGTACAAGGAGAACTAAACCCGAGCGCCGGGGAGCCTTATCCAGGCTCTCCGCGCCAAGGTCGGTTCTCTTCGAGTGCAGTCTCCGAATTCCGATTTCCTGCTTACTTGCGCAGCCGGTTCTTCATAGCGAGCCGGTATTCGCGCCGTTCGCCCGCCTCCCGATAGCGCCGCTTTTCGTCTTCTGTCTCGGGAAGCACTGCGGGAACCTCGGTGGCTCTCCCCTCTTTATTCAGCGCCACGAACGTCAGGTAGGCCGAGCACGTGTGCAGGCGCTCGCCGGTCATGAGATTCTCAGTGGTCACGTAGACCCCCACTTCCATCGACGTGCGGAACACGCGGTTCACCGAAGACCGAAGTACCATCAGTTCGCCGATCCGGACAGGGTGGAGGAAGTGGAGGCTGTCGACGGAAGCGGTCACCACCGGCCGCCGTGCATGCCGCATGGCAGCCATGGCCCCCGCCAGATCTACCAAGTGCATCACCTTGCCGCCGAGGACCGCGCCGAGGCCATTGGCATCGTTGGGGAGCGCCAGTTCGGAGTATTCGGAGAGCGAATCGTGGACAGGCTTGCCTTCGGATGTCATCTCATTCATGGATGCGGGTCAGCGGCCGTTAGCTTCGCCTTTACGGCGCAAATAGCTGGTAATGTAAGCGCGAGCCTGGACATCGAGCAACGCGTCCGTAAGCGGTGGAGAGAAGGCAGCGGCAGCCGGAGAATATTCGAGCGGTCCGTGAGCGAACGGGTGATGATCGCGCTCCAGCACATAATACAGGCGCAGCGACGAACCGCGATCTGCCGTGATCGTGAATCGAACCGCGTCGGGGCCGTTGCCTGCGGGGAATCGGTCGCACTGGCCCCGGGCATAGCCGAGATTGCAGAGGGCGCCGGAGATGGCCTGATCGGGCTGCCAGGGAAGGTCGGGCGCGGCGCGGCACACGCCCACCCAGACGTCGCCCAAGGGAAGCATCGCGTTTTGCGGTCCGGCAAACGCAGCCTGCGGCGAAGACTCCGGGCAAAAATAAGGGCAGGCCATTTCGGAGGTATAGTAGCACAAGCATGGCGAGCACTCGACTGGACATTCTGAAGAGCATGGTGGCGCAGAACCCGAACGACAGTTTTTCGCGCTACGGATTGGCGATGGAATATCGCAACGGGGGAGATCTGGAAGGCGCAATGCGGGAGTTCCGCGAATTGATCGCGGTCAATCCGGATTACGCGTACGCCTATTTTCACGGCGGGCAGACGTTAGAGCGTTTGGGAAGGCTGGACGAAGCAGGCGAGATGTACCGCGCCGGAATCGAATCGGCGATGCGCACCGGAGA
Source organism: uncultured Solibacteraceae bacterium (assembly GCA_963815475.1). GTDB lineage: Bacteria > Acidobacteriota > Terriglobia > Bryobacterales > Bryobacteraceae > Sulfopaludibacter. The sequence continues at coordinate 2,343,597 of CAWFHD010000003.1, forward strand.
TCAACACGCCAAAGGAGAATTACAAGGCGCGCTGGATCTGCTGGGGTAGTGTAGAATAGGAAGTTCGGGCTGTGGCGCAGCCTGGCTAGCGCGCTTGCTTGGGGTGCAAGAGGTCCCGAGTTCAAATCTCGGCAGCCCGACCAAATTCCTCAAAGACATACAGACAATGGATTCACTCCAACCCTGTCTGCGGAGCCTAATTTTCGGACTCCCATCAAACGACGGAGAGCCGCCTGTTCCTCAGGTCACATATTACCGAGAACGCGAGTCTGTAATTTCGAAGTTGCGGAAGCCGTACGCCTGACGGATGATGGAGTCCGTCTTGTTAGGAAAACCGTTTCCTTCGCGCTCCCCTCGCTCCGGGTAGTCGCTCAGCGACGGCTCGCTACGAGGGCCTACCGACCACTCACCTTCAGAATCCAACCCCCAATAGTTTCCAGCGCAATCGGCGCCATGGTCTCTTCCGCCCAAACGGCTTCACGACCCAGACCCGTATCGCTCGTCTGTAGTAGAGAGTTCAGATTCTGAAACTGCCGGACTTCCGACTTTGGATTGCCCGCATCCTGCACCAGCTTACGCATCGCGGGAACGTGGATGGAAGAAGGAACACTCAAGTCCTTTTCGCCATACAGGGCAAGCAGTGGACAGGTGATGCTCCGCAGTTCCTTGGCGGGATCGTCGATCAGGAAGTTTCGAAATCCCGGCGACGTCAGTTGCTTGACGCGCGCCGCCTCATCCTCACCACCAGGCTCTGTCAGCACTTCCCGCAGTTTCCTCTCAAGAATCGCGGCATCTGCTTCCCCTGCGACAAGAGCTGCCACCTTGCGGTCCCTGACAGCCTGCTCTTCCGCCGCCGCGTAGCTGCCTCCCGAGGCCTCGGCATTCAACAGGTTTCGCTCCGCATAAGCCTCGCTGGCGGGAACCGAGGCCGTTGACAGAACCACCAGAAAACTCACGTCAGGGTTTCGGTCCGCCGCCATCGCCGCGGTTCGGCCGCCATCGGCGTGGCCGAGCAGCCCCATCCTTTGAACGTCGATTTCGGGACGCGTTCGAAGGTACGCAGTTGCCGCCCTGACGTCGCCGGCCAGGTCTTTGCGGGTGACGCCAGCGAATTTTCCGCTGGACTTCCCGACTCCGCGAACGTCATACCGGAGCACAGCGATACCCTTGCGGGCGAGATAATCGGCCAGCACCAGAAACGGGCGGTGATTCAATAGCGGCTCATCGCGGTCGAGCGGTCCCAGCGGCTGAACCAGGACGAGCGCGGGGAATGGCCCTGCGCCTTCCGGAATGCTCAGGGTGCCACTGAGCGAAACTCCCTCCGCGGGGCTGGAGAGCGACACACTTTCCTCGCGATAGGGGAATGGTCGCTTCGGCACTTGCGATCCGGCGTCCACCTTCTGCGCATTCAGCGTATAGACGTAGCTGTGTATCATCTCACCCAAAGCAGGCCCGTCCCCATGCTGCAAGAGGACCATGCCTGAGTGCGTCCGCGGTTCGAACCAGAAGGATGCCCCGTACCCGGACACGCGGGGGCCAATCGGCGGAATGAAATAGTAGTGGCTGTTTCCGTTGCTCGTCCACGTCTCCCCGGCGTATCCGATTCCCACGCCTTCGGTCGGATTCGGCACTGACACCGAGTTGACCAACCACGTCCGCCGGTAGTTTGCTTCCAGGTCCCTTCTCGGTAAAACGGTGTCCGGGCCGCCCAGCATTTCGAACTGCGCAAACTTCACCATGTCGCCAATAGTCGTCTTCACCGGGATCGTGATCTCCTCCCCCAGATTGCCATTCGGCTCAAACTCCGAGTGAGTCATCGCTAGCGGCGCGAAGATCTTGTGCCTCACGTACTCGGCGTAGGGTTGGCCGGCTGCCCGGCTCAGTGCCGCTGCGAGAATCGCTTCATTGATCCCGGTTTCGGCAACGTGAGTGCCGGGTTCGTAGGCAAATCTGGCACGAGGCAGGGCGGAGACAAGCGCGCTCTCCCATTGTGCGATCGTACTTTTGGCAAAGCCTGCGTCTGCCGCGCCCCTCAATTCGAGACCGGAGGAATGGGTCGCGAGTTGCAACAGAGTGAGTGGCGCGGCGTCCGGATAACGCACGGGAATCCGGTTGATCTCGGGGAGGTACTTGTCGACGCGGTCGGACAGGTGAACCTTGCCGTCATGCGCCAACTGCAACAGCATGATCCCCGTGAAGGCTTCTCCACCTACGCGGTACGATGTATCGGCGCCGGCCGGGATAAGCTTCGTGGAATCCGCATATCCATAGTTCATCGTCCACGCCGGTCCGTCTGCCGTGACCACGGCGAGCCCAAAGCTGAGACTGCCCTTTGCCACCGAGGCGGTTGCCGTGCGATCAAGCTCTCGAATCACCTGCTGCAATCCAGGCGCAAGATGCGGCGTGGCTTGGCCATTCGCGCAGCCGATTGCTACCGCAAGCATGACGATGAGTCTGGCGTGAGGCCAGGTCATCGGTACGAAGCAACTCCACAGCATACCGTTTATGACGGCCCCCGGCTGCGGACGTTAGACTGCTCTCAAATCCCTCCCTGGTTCTCTCCTTTTACTTGCCGATCATCAGAATCGTAAACGAGCCCGGCACTACTGTGCCCTGTGGCCCGCGACCGCCGCCGGGCGGTGGCGGCGGCGCTGGTCCACGCTCCTGCGACATCGTGAAGAGGTGGCCCGTCTTGCTGTCGAACGTCACCGTCCGAGCGCCATTCATCGTTTGCAGATTCTGCTCCACTTCAAAACTTGTCGGGCTTTTTTCCTTGACGATAGTCATCGTGCCGTTGCCGTGTGTGCTGAACGCCTCCATTGTCGATGAGTTGAAAGACGCGCCGTCGGAGCCGCCGGCAAGGGGCAGGTTCGCCAGTATCTTGCCGTCCGTCGCGCTCAGAATCACCATCATCGGCTGTGCCGGCTGCCCCGGTGGGTTGCCCGACCGCCCGCACGCCGCGAACAGCACTTGATTCTTTACATCCAACGCGAGTCCATTGCATCCGCCCTTATCGACGAATGAGTAGTGGCCGGTCGCCTTCATCGTCTTGACATCCACGGCGGTGACACTTCCCACCGCATCCTGCATAACCACGTAGAGCATGCCCTTGCCGTCAGCCACGCCCTGCTCCGGCACGCCGCCGAGGTCGATCGTCCCGAGCACAGTGCCGTCCTTGCTATCGATCACCGTGGCATCCTTGGTTGGGTGACTGAACACGTAGACCCGCTGGTTATATGCATCGAAAAGGATGCCGTCCGGCCGTGCGGCGCCCACGTCGATGCTCTTGAGCAAAGTCAGCGTCTTAGTGTCAAACATCGACACCTTGGGATGGTCGCTGGTGAAGCCGTGGCCGGACTTGGGATCGACCGCGGTGCCATTCCCTCCCACGCCGGCAATCTCACCGACCGGCTTCAGCGTGTCCAGATCGAAGATCGTCAACCGTGCTGCGACGGCCGGAGTCTCAGGCGCCGTTTCGGTGGCCGGTATGGCGCGCGTGGCGCCGCGCGGAATGTAAAGTCTGCGCCCGGCAGCATCGGCGTAGATGTAATCCCAGCCTCCTTCTCCGCCGACTCGCGCCGTCTTCAGTACCTTATATGGACCGTCTTGTTGAGCTAAACCGAGAGGCGCCAACGCCGCAACTGCCGCTGCCAGGAAAAGGCAAAAAGGTCGCATTTGAATCTCCGGCGTCCAGTATATTACAGTCGCGGCGGGTTCCTGTCGAACTCCGGCCGCCTCTCGAAAAAGCAACTGTCCCTCATGGATGATTCCAGCCTCTTCCTGCATCTTACAGTTATATGAAACGACTTTTTTCTCTCGCCGTGCCCTTTGTGGCCCTGACCCTTCTCCATGCCGCCGATCTCCCGGCCGTCGGCGCCAAAGCCTCCGAATTTACCCTCCAATCGCAGGAAGGCAAGACCGTAAGTCTCAAGGATTTCCGCGGCCAATGGGTCGTCGTCTACTTCTACCCGAAGGACATGACCCAGGGTTGCACCATCGAAGCGCACAATTTCCAGCGCGATCTCGATCAGTACACCGCCAAGAAGGCCGCCATCGTTGGCATCAGTGCCGATACCGTGGATTCCCATCAGCAATTCTGCACCAAGGAGAGCCTGACCTTCCGCCTCCTTGCGGATCCGTCCAAGGAAGTGATCTCGGCGTACGGGTCGCTCTCTCCCAACGGCGCAGTCGCCGCCCGGAATACGTTTCTGGTCGATCCGCAAGGCGTCATCCGCAAGGTCTACACGAAGGTTAATCCGACCCCGCACAGCCAGGAAGTGCTGGCCGACCTCACCGAGTTGGAGAAGTAACTATAATCGTTGGCATGCACCGCCGCGGTGGCGAGTTCGAACAGAATGTGCTGCCGCACTCGCGCAGTCTGTTTCGTTTCGCTTTGCGATTGACCCGGAACCGTCCCGCGGCGGAAGACCTTGTGCAGGAAACGCTGATGCTGGCGTGGCGCGGGTTTAGCCAGCTTAAAGACGTATCTCATGCCCGCGCCTGGGTGTTCGGTATTCTCATCAACGCGTTCAGAACCCATAATCGCAAGGCCCGCTCCTCACCCGAGTTGCTGGACCTCGCCACTGCCGCCGGCAGCACGTCCAGTCCCGGCGTCGAGTCGCTCGACGTTTCGCAAGCACTCGACAGCCTGGCCGCGGATCATCGCACCGTGCTGCTGTTGGCTGTGGTGGAAGGCTTCACTTGCCGGGAAATCTCCGGCATTCTCTCCCTCCCCATTGGAACGGTGATGTCCAGATTGAGCCGTGCCCGCGATGCCCTCCGCGCCGCACTCCTGCAAGGCGAAAGGGTGGCTCGATGACCTGCCAGGAGGTTCGAGCTCAGGCCCCACTCTACTTGTCCGGGGAAATGGAGGCTGCGGACCGCGCGTCTTTCACCGCTCACCTCAACGCCTGTGCGGCATGTGCCCGCGAAATGGACTGGCAGATTCGCCTCGATTCCCAACTGGCCGGCGCGCTGGCAGGCGAGGATTCGGGTTCGAGTTGCGTGGAGGAACGCTTCTGGACCGGCCTCTCCGCCATGCGTCGGCGGCGTAGGAACCTCACCGCGGCCCTTGTGGCCGTAAGTCTCATCGCCGGCTTCGTAGTCTTCTCGTTGATTTCGCGTAATCCGGCAGTGCCCGCGAGTTTTGCCGACGCGGCTCGCGACCACTGGTCGGAAGTCGTCCAAATGCAGCCGCGCCACTGGCGGTCAACCCCCACCGAAATCGAGGCTGTAGCCCTACCGCATGGCTTGTCCTACGCGCAGGTCGCGGCCCTCGCTTTACCCGGGTATGTCCTTGAACACGCCAAAAACTGCGGCATTGATGGGCAGCGCACGCTCCATTTGGTATACACGAATGGCAGGCAGCAATACTCCGTCTACCTCAATCCAAATCAGGCTGCAAAAGCATCGGTTCGCATAGTCCAAGTCGGCGCCGAACAACTCGCCGGCTTCGAAACGGGGCGCTTCCGGGCCATTGTCGCAATGGTCGGCCCCCAGTCTGAATGCGAAGGCGCGGCGCGGTTGACGGCATCCCGCCTGTCGCTGTAACAATTCCGGTCGCGTGGCCATTTCGCAGCATGGTACGCTCACACTAGATGGCCTCTTCGGATGACGAGATCACGTACATCCTCAACCGTGCAGGTGTGACCGGCGGGCCAGATAGCGCCGAAGCCGTGGAAATGCTGTACGCCGAACTGCGCCGCATCGCCGGCAACGTGATGGCTTCTGAACGGCACGACCATACCCTGCAGCCCACCGCGATCGCTTCCGAAGCCTACATGCAATTGGTCGATCAGCCGCATCGCAATTGGCAGAACCGGGCGCACTTCTTCGCCACGGCCGCCAAGGCCATGCGCCACATCCTGGTGGACTATGGCCGCCGCAAACGCTCCCAAAAGCGCGGCGCCGGCTTCCAGCGCATCGACCTCGAACAGGCTGCCGCCATCGGGATTGCTCCCGACGAAGATGTCCTGGAACTCGACGAGGCCTTGCAACGCCTGGAGCGGATCGATCCCCGGCAAAGCCGCATCGTAGAACTGCGCTACTTCGGCGGCTTGACGGAGGAAGAGACGGCGGAGGTTATGGGCATCTCCCTCCGCACCGTGAAACGCGAATGGTCGGTTGCGCGCGCCTGGCTCTACGCTGAGCTCACGCCAAAGCGACTATAGCCGCTGTCCGCATATTGAAATGCGCGCCGGGTCCCGACCAGCGGAGCCTGCGTTTTTTTCGATTTCTCCGCGCGGATAGGGCGGACGTAAATCTACGCGACCTCTGGGGGGAATGTGCTCGGCGGCCCCGTGGTCCCAGGCTCGTCAGGCATCTGCGGTTCCATTTCTGCTACGGGTATCTCTTCGCATTCGTCGGGTGGCACAGGGTGTAGCTCGTTTACAGGCGGCATGATTCAGGTTTCTCCTTAACTCGTAACGCGAGGCGAAATACCGATCTTACACCAAAAGATGTGTTTTTCAATACTGCCATTTCATACTGTCCAACGGGGCTGCATCTGGCTTCAGCATCGGCCGGATGGACCGGCTGTGCTGCTGCGCGCTGGTTGGCATAGCCTTTGAGTCACTAGCGCATTTGAGTCAGTCGCCGATTTCGTCAGTCAGACGCCAAAGAGTGGGCCCGATGTGATTTGCCGGTCTGGACAGAGTCACATCCAGACCGACCTTGGCCAAAGTTACTTCGCTTGAATCAAGTCACTGGAGGCAAGCGATGCTTCTTAACACTCGAGCTGGAACTTCTGGAAAAACCACTCATCGTCAAAACGGCGTATTCCCGCGAGTGCCGTCCGCCGCTGCAAAACATCGGTATCGAGCATCATAGTGATCGCGGTTGGGAAAGATTGGTAGACACGCAAGGCGCGCAGAACCCGCTCCACCCGTCCCGCCTCAAAATGCACAAAGGCCATGCGCAGGCGATTGTGCACTACCGCCGTCCAATTGGTGGGATAGGGGGCCGCCGAGCGGAACAAGTGCCCGACCTCGACACTGGGCGCCACCAACAGTTGATAGCCCAACAGCCAAAGGCGGCAGCTCAGTTCGTTGTCATTGCCGCCCAGTTGATGGAGACCGGAATCGAAACCTCCGGTCTTGACGAATGTCTCGCGGCGCATGGCCAGGAAAGCCCCAGGCAGCACGGGAACCGGATAAGGACTCGAACCCTGCCGGTGACGCCACCGGGCATGCAGGCGCGCGCCAATCAGGTCCAACCCGAAGCCGCGCCGCGCCGGCTCCGTCAGGCTATAGATTCCGGGAGCTACCGCGCCCACCGTTGGGTCGCGCAACGCATCGATCAAAGGTTCGTGCCAACCTTCCGGCGCTCGCACATGAGCGTCAGCAAATAGAACGATATCGCCAGTGCTTCGAGATGCCCCAAAATTGCGCGCTTTGGCGACACCCAACCGCTCCGACCGATATACCACCACATCCGGGCGCCGTCCAGAAACCCGGTGGAGCCATCTTCCGACCCATCGTCCACCACGATTAGTTCGCGCCGCGAAGCGGGGAGAGTTTCTCGGATATTCGCAACTGTCCGGGCCAATTCCTCACCTTCGTTGCGTGAGATGATGACCACACTGATCGTGGGAAAAGGCTGGAGTGGTTCGTCAACAGGAAGGCTGGACATTGGGCAACACACATATTACACCAAAGAATGTGTGCCAAAGAGTGTGTTTTCGATATCTAACTTCCGTAAGTGATCGCCGCGGCTGTTAGTGTGCGGAATCGTTTTTCAGCCAGATATTGCTGGAAGTCTCTGTCAGTCCGAACACCAGGAACTTAGGCCCGGCGGACAGGCCGATATTGCCAACGTAGGCGTCAGACCCACCCAAAGCGTGGCCGGCATTGTGGAAGTGCACAACTGCATACGCCGGGCCTTGCGGCCGCGCCTGCTGATCTACGGAGCGGGCCCAGATACACCGAAAGCCGTCACGCTGCGACAAAAAGAAGATGGTTTTACCATCTGGTGACCAGTACGGTTCCAGATCGGGAAATTCACCTTCCGTTATGGGAATCAATTCAGTCTGTGTAACCAGCCTGTCGGGGTGAAGCGGGGCGGCGAAAATTTGCCTGGCGGCGTCTGTCGCGCTCCCGGCCGCGAAAACAATCCAACGGCCATCGGGGGAAAAACGCCCACCCGATTGCATCGTGAAACGAGGTGCGTCTAAGTCAATCAGGGGCTTCGGCAGGCTGCCGACGGAAGCCAGCAGAATCTGATCGGGATCGCTGGCCGATTCGAAAAGCACCTTTTTACCGTCGTAGCTTACGTGCGTAGGCGGCCCGCAGTGATCGCAGATCTTCTTCGGCGCCCCTCCGGTCGCCGGAATCACATACCCGGCCTTTGCGGCCCAATAGGCCACCGTTCGCCCGTCTCCGCTGATCACCGGCCGTGTAAAGTGATTGGACGCAACGTTGGCTACGATGGAGCGCCGGTTGGAATTCACTTCCAGCATGTGAATCGCCGACCTGCCGATCTGAATCTGCTGTTTCGACGAGAAGACTAACCGCGAGCCGTCAGCGCTAAGCGAGGGAGCATTGATCTCCGTGAAGCCCGAGGCGAAAACTTCCGGTTCTCCCAGAGCATGGCCGTGCCCATCGAGTGCCACCCTCCAAACATTTGTGTCCGTGCTCATGGCCTCATATGCCAGGTAAGAGCGTCCCGCGCTTTCCGCCGCTGCGGCGTGGCGTTCGGTGAGGGTGCCGGCGGTCAGTCGGAGGGGTTCGCCGTTGGGAGTGCCATCCATCCCTAGCTTCAGGCCCCAAACGTTTCTCGAATCGCCATGGGAGGCGGAAAACAACAGAGTGCGATCGCGCAACCAGGCCGAGGGATCGAGCCGGAAATCGCCGGGCAGACTATTCAATCGGCGCTGGACGAAATACGACGAGAGCCCGGTTGGACGCGCCGCGCCACTGCCTCGAAATGGCGCGATCCAAACGTCCACCTTGGATTGTTTGGCTCCAGGCTCTGTGCCACGGCCCCAAAAAAGAATCTGGGAACCGTCCGGCGACCACTTGGGAGAAGCGGAGGCCTCGAGTCCGGGTTGGAATGGCTCCGGCTCCCCGCCCACTGCCGGAATCACATATACCTTCACGCTGCCCGCCATCAAAGAAACCCCATCGCGACCGCTCCAGTAGGCGATCCACTTCCCGTCCGGCGAAAACTGTGGACCGTGCCCGCCGGCCACCAGCAGTCGCTCGTCTCCACCGAGCGTGGAGATGGAATAAAGACCCCCGCCATTCCGCTCGGAACGAAACACAAGGCGACTCCCATCCGGCGAAAAAGCGGGCTCGTAATCGTCAGCCGGGTCCTTGGTGAGCGGGCGAGGCTCGTTGTCGTTGAGGTATTGCACCCAAATGTCGAGATTGCCGTTGCCGGCGCGGTCGGATGCATACGCCAGCACGCTGGCATCCCGCGAGATGGCGGGGTATCCTGTGACGCCGCGGACGGCGGTGACACGCGTCAAAATGAAATTCTTCGCTGCCGGCGGCTCAAAGATGAAGTACGTGGCGCCAGCCGCCAATGCCGCGATCGTGACCGCCCCCGCGGCCAGCGCCACGCGCGACCAGCGTCGTGGGGGCTCCACCACCTCGATAGGAGGTTCGGGGTGCTGGATCCGCTCTTCCAATTCCTGCAGCCGCACACGCACTTCCGCGATGCTCTGGAACCGCCGCTCCCTGTCCTTGCGCATGCACCGCCGCACCAATTCGTCGAACCGCGGATCCATCGGCAGGGACGGCTCGTGCCGCATCCCCGGATCGTGATGAAGAATGTCGGCCAGGACCGAGAGCGTGGATGTGCCCGGGAACGCCCGGCTTCCGGTCAGCATCTCAAACAGCACCGCGCCAAACGAAAAGATGTCGCTGCGCGCATCCACCGGCTTCGCTTCCGCCTGTTCCGGCGAAACATACGCTACCGTGCCGGCGAACTGCCCTTCTACGGTCCGCGGCGCATCTGCAATGTCGAAGCCGCCATCGCACCGCTTGGCCAGCCCGAAATCGAGGATCTTGACCACGCCCTGTTCGGTGATCATGATATTGCCGGGCTTCAGGTCGCGGTGCACCACACCGGCCGCATGCGCCGCCTCCAGCCCGCAGCAGATCTGAATGGCGTAGTGCAGCACCTTGCGGATCTCCAGCCGGCCCGCTTTGATCTCCTCACTCAGCGTCCGGCCGCTGATGCACTCCATCGCGACGTAATCCACGCCGGCATCGGAACCAACCTCGTAAACCACTACGATATTCGAATGCTGCAGCGCGGAAGCGGCCCGCGCATCCCAGCGCAGCCGCTTCTGCAGTTCGGGAGTGGCGGCCAGATCCGGCCGCAGGATCTTCAACGCCACTTTCCGGTTGAGCGATTCATCCCACGCCGCATACACAATGCCGCTGCCACCCGAACCGATATCGTTCACCACGCGGTAGCGGCCGATGCGCTGGGGTTGATGCAGGCTCACACCCAGGTGTTTTTCAGTGGCCGACTTGTCCATAAAGCTGCCGCAATCCGAAGACGCCTGCAGCAGCCGTTCCACCTCTTGCCGAATCTTTTCCGAGGGACAGTGGGTGCGCAGATGCGCTGCCTGATCCTCCGCGGAAAGAGATTGGCACGCGAAAACCAGGTCCTTGATCAGCTCCCAATCCGGTGTGGGAAAGTCTGTCTGAGATTGGACCCCGTGATCCGGCATACTCTGTCATTCTATTCCCCTGCCTGGCCCCACATCCATGATTTTGGCTCGATGCAACCATATTTTGCGCTTGTACTGATAGGGAGGGAAATACTCCCCAAAGCAGGCTTGTTACGGAGGAGTTCCCGGACCAGTAAGGGATCTCCCCTTTCCGGTCTGGGGACACAAGGTGGACATTGAGTTTGAAAATTCGGGGGCGATGAGCCAAATGCAACTCGATTTAGCTTTGCAATTAGAGAAGGTTCTCGGCCAATTGAGAGCCGAACGGGAACTGCTGGATCAGGCCATTTTGAACCTGGAGGGCTTGGCGATTCAACGCAAGCGCTCCCGTGGACGCCCGCCTGGACGTTTGAACCTGGACGCCTCTGTAGCTCGCACCAGGGCTGCCGGCGTTGGTAGCGATGGTCATTTAGTTCTGCCCGATTGAGGGCACATCTCCGGGAGTAGGCCACTGGAGCGGCAAACACCGAAGTACTGCGCCGCCGAACGACCAACCCGATGGAAGGCACAACCCTAGGAATCGAAAACGCTTATCTTCGCTTCAACCTTCTCTCGCAGTTCCTCCTGCGTAGGCAGCCCCCGCCGCAGAACCGGCACCGGCACCGACTCCAGAACCTCGCGATAGCTTGTCATCGCTTTGTAACGAACCACCGAGAATCCAGTCGAATCAGCCAATTGACACGCAATCTTGATGGTTTTGAGCAGCGGCGAATCGCTCTCCTGCAAGGGAGCATGATGATGCTCGCAGATTTCCGAAAAAGATTTCGGCAGCACCCAATACTCGATCAACCACGCGCCGGCCTCTTGATGGTCGGCGTTCAGGGCATGGCGCTCCGCCGTCAGGATTTCGGCGGGATTGTTGTAGTCGGCCACTAGCAGAGGCCCAAACTCCTTGGCGTACGACCGCAAGAAGCCGAAGCGTCCCACATCGTGTAATAGGCCTGCCGCTGACGCCTGTTCAGGCGCACAGCCGAACGCCGGAGCCAGTTCCTCGGCGATTATGGAACAAGCCACACAATGCCGCCAGCACGGCCGGATCAGTGGTCCCGAGCCGCGCGCCAGAGCTCGCAACGCCACTGCACAAGCCAGACTCTTGATCCGATCCAACCCTAGCACTGCAATTGCATGGCGCAGGGACGGAATTCTGCCCGGGAAGCCGAACAGGGAAGAGTTTGCCAGAAAGAGAACTTCGGCTGCCAGCGCGGGGTCCGTTCCAATCATCGCAGCGATTTGCTGCACGCTGATCACGGAACCATCAGCCATCGACGCTACTTGCGCAGCCACCCCGTGAAACGGCGGTAAATTGCAAAGCCGGATTGGGATGGCAACGCTCTCGCCCGTTAATTCGGGCATTCCGGGAGGGACCGGCTCAACCAATGAAGCTTCCTGAACACCTTGAGGGACCATGCTTACCTCCAGAACCTAGCCGAACCCCTTCGGCTACAGACGGCTTTGATATAAGCCGCCTGACTTATGATGGATCTAACCCAATTGGAGGGAAAGTTCTACATGTACTGCCCTGGTACTGTTGACTCCTCCGACTCTGTGGAGACCGCGACGCACCACCTCGTGGTGCGGCCCGTCACCAAACTTCGCCTCAATCCTGCCAGGGTGGCGGCCCGAGTGCTCCAGCTACGCCCAGGGGTGAATTGTCATGAAAAAATTGATAGGTACGTTATTATTGGGCGCGTCGCTCATGGCGCCCGTTAGTGCCTTCGCGGCCGATCGTCGTTACTACGATCGCGACCATCGCGACTGGCACGCATGGAACGAAAATGAAAATCGTGCCTACCGTCACTGGTTGATGGAAGAACGCCGCGAACACCGGTATCGCGAGTACAGAAGGCTCAATGCGGAACGACAGCGGGAATACTGGCGCTGGCGCCACGAGCACGCGGACTGGCGATAAGCTCGCCTATTTCTTCGGAGGGTTAATCATGATGTGCGCGCCCGCCGTTCCGGCTCCCATGAGCCAGGGCGCGCCATCGCTCGCCTTCGTCGATAGCCCGGTGGATTCAGCGGTCGCGTAAGGGACGTAGATCACCCAACGCAGATACGCGTCCTGCACCTTGCCGCTTGACGGCATCGTAGCTCTTTCCAGTCAGGACGTACAGCGTTCGCGGCGCTTTCGGCATCGCCAGCTTACCGTCTTCGATTTCCTTAAAACGGATTTCGGTGCGCTTTGCGCCGGTCACATTCTGTGCCGTCAGTTCGCGGCCACGCGCCATGAACGGCTCCAGATCTTTGTGGTAGCACGCCACGTTGAAGGTTGTCTTGGCGGGGTCCGTGGCCAGGCAGACCATCTCGTTGCTGCCCTCACGCAGCCGCGCGCGCCCGCCGTTGGCGTCATATCCCAATACCGTGGCGCCCGCGCGCAATTCTGCCGGAGCAGCCAACACCGCGCCGTCAATCTGCGCCTGGGCCGGCGGAACATCGGCGGCGCACGCCACCGATGCCAGAAGCACCAGCGGAAGCATCGTCAATTTCATTTCTGAGCACATGGCCAATACAATATCACCTGAGCTGCTCTTTAGGTTGGGACGGTATCACGCCCCACAATTCTCATTAGAATGCAGTTAACGCTTTCCCCCCGCCCCGCGTCTATGTCGTCGACCAGGAGGGTGCCGTGCTTCTCAAATCCGTTCTTTCCCTGGCTCTGTTCGCTCCGCTGCTCGCAACAGACGCCGTTCCTGCCACCACCGCTCTGACCATCCACGAATGGGGAACCTTCACCTCCGTCGCTGCCGCCGATGGCGGCCCTGAACAGTGGGCTCCGCTCACCCCGCCCGCCGACCTTCCCTGTTTCGTCTATCACCGCAGCGCGCAGTGCGTGAAGTGCGCACCCTTCCGCGTGCGCATGGAGACGCCCGTCGTCTACTTCTACGCACCCCAACCCCTGATCGCGTCCGTTCATGTGGCCCTGCCAGGCGGCCTGATCACCGAATGGTATCCCCAGGCCGCCCACAAGAGCCATGAAGGCGCGACGTCCAGCAGCGAAGGCAACATCGAGTGGGATGACATTCAGGTATCGCCGGGCGCCCGGGAAGAGTTTCCCCACGCCGGGCGATTCCAGCCACTACTATGCCGCGCGCGCAACCGACTCTGCCCCCTTGCGCGTGGGCGATCAAGCCGAGAAAGTCCTCTTCTACCGCGGGGTCGCCGACTTCGACATCCCCATCCAGCCGAAATTCCTGGATGACGGAAAACTGGAACTTCGCAACACCGGCGCCGACGCGATCGGTTTCGCCATCCTCTTCGAGAATCGCGGAGGCAAGACCGGATTCCGAGTGGTCCGCGATCTTCGCGGCAAGCTGCTGCTGGATTCGCCCGAGCTCACCGCCAACGTGCCATCCATGCGCCACGAATTGGAAGGCGCGCTCACTGCCGCCGGCCTCTACCCGAAAGAAGCAGCCGCTATGCTCGCCACCTGGGGCGATTCCTGGTTTGAAGAAGGGATGCGCATCTTCTACGTGATGCCGCGCAAAGCAGTGGACGCCGTGCTGCCCATTCAGATTAAGCCGGCGCCGGCGGCCATCGAACGGGTTTTCGTAGGCCGAGTAGAGGTGCTTTCGCCTGTCATGCAATCGACGCTCGCAACAGCCATGGCCACTGGCGACATTCAGACACTAGCCCGATACGGCCGCTTCGCCAGGCCATTCTGCGATCGCATCATGCAGGGATCGAGCAGGATTCGCGTCACCCAGGCAGCATCGGATTTCCTGGGTCGAGTCGGGCAGCCCGCACCGTCAAATGGCGCGCCTTGCCGAGTTGAACCCTCGGTGCTCCCCACCGCCCAGCAGTAGCTCTTGCCGGAGGAGCCGGTGGTAGAAGCCACCGGCACATTACTGCTGTTCCGAACTCGTATTCGAATTCGTAGTTCCCGCGGGAGGAGTTGTGATGCGCCCGATCTTCCCGATCTCCTGCGTAAACCACAGCGCGCCATCCGCTCCGCTGGACATCCACGCCGGATTTGGCCCAAAAATTCCCGAGCTCGATACCGCATACTCCGTGATCTGACCCTGCAGCGAGATGCGTCCGATCTGCCCCCGGACCGGGCCTTCCGTAAACCACAGATGCCCGTCCGGACCAGCCGTAATCCCCGACGGATAGCTCTGTCCGGCCAATGCGTACTCGGTGATGTTGCCCTTGGTGTCGATGCGCCCGATCGCGTTGCCCTGAGATTCCGTGAACCACAACGCCCCGTCCGGCCCCAGCGTAATGCTCGTCGGGTAGCTTCCGCCGTTCGGCAGGCCGTACTCGGTGATGTTGCCGCTGGTGTCGATCCGCCCGATGTTGTTGCCCATCTCTTCGGTGAACCACAGGGCGCCATCCGGCCCGGCTACAATCGCGTACGGAGAGCTCGCCGGATTCGGCAGGGCAAACTCCTTGACCGAGCCATCCGTGCCCATGCGGCCAATCTGGTTGCCGTACACTTCCGCAAACCACAGCGCGCCGTCCGGCCCCGTGGCAATCCCAAGCGGGTAACTCGCCGGAGTGGGTATGGGGAATTCGACGATGGTTCCGTTGGTAGCGATGCGCCCGATGTTGTTGGCGAGCGTCTCCGTGAACCAGAGTGCGCCATCCGGTCCGCGCGCGATCAGATAAGGCCACGACGCCGCGGCGGGCACGGGATATTCCGTGACTCGTGCCGCTGGTGTCGATGCGCCCAATGTTGTTGGCGTACAGTTCTGTGAACCAGAGCGAGCCGTCCGCTCCCGCGACAATCCCCTTCGGTTCGGAGCCGTTGGCGGGAATGGAATAACTAGTGACGGTTTGCGCCGGCGCTAAGGCCGGCACGCCGATAAGCAGGGCGATTAGAGACCCGAGGGCAGCGAAGCTAGCCCTTCTCGAAAGACCCACACACCGAAGCAGCTTCATGGATTTCTTCATCGTATCAAATGCCGCACATCCCGCTGCCTGTTCGAATTTCTACTTGTTAAGTAATAGCAGCGCCTCGAATCCCTCGATCGAAAGATCTGAACGCCATTGCGAACTGGAGCGTCTACTTTCGTATGGGACAGTTTCGTAAGTGTCGAGACGTTGTGATTTTAGTCGGACTCATATGGTCCGCACACAACTCTTGCCTGGCTGCAACCCCCGTGGTGCAGGGAGTAACCGACGGCGCCGGCTTCGGCCCGCGTGTAGCTCCCGGTTCGCTGGCTTCCATATTCGGCACGAACCTCGCGTCAGGAGAAAATTTCGCGCCCGGTATTCCGTTGCCCACGAGCCTTGGCGGAGCCAGCGTCACGATAGGCGGAATCGCCGCCCCACTGCTCTACGTGAACGTGGGTCAGATCAATTTCCAGGTGCCGGCAGCCGTCAAACCCGGCACGGTCGCGCTCGTTGTCATGGGACCCGGCGGCAATAGTTCCACCTTCAACGTGACAGTTACGTCGTCGTCGCCGGCCATTTTTCAGGACAACTCCAATCACGCCGTGGCGCAGAACACCATCAACGGCACCGTCAACGCCGAAACATCCGCCGCGCCCTCCGGTTCGGTGATCACGGTCTACCTCACCGGCATCGGGCCGATCGATAACGCCGTCGCCGATGGCGACGCCACTCCTGCATCGCCGCTGTCCACCGCCACGGCGTCGTCCAGCGCCACCATCGGCCCCGCCGCCGCCCCAATCCAGTTCCTCGGCCTCGCTCCTAGCTTCGCCGGACTTGCGCAGGCCAACATCACCGTCCCCAACTTGCCGTCGGGCGATTATCCCCTGGTCATTACCGTGGGCGGCTATGTGAGCGCATCGGCCGTGATCACGGTATCGGGATCGGGCACTCCGTACACCAGCCCGCTCCTGCTCACGGGAAGCGTCGGGTTCGCCAACGACCTCACCAGCACCATCGCGCTCTATAACAACGTGGCATACGTTTGCGGTTCCGGCCGGATCGTCATGGTGGACGTCACCAGCGCCAATCAGCCCAGCATGATCGGCGAATTCGGCGACAATATCCTCAAGGGCAATGGCATCCGCTGCGCCATCAATACTTCGGTTCCCGTGCCATACCTGGTGGAAATCGTCGGGCCGTCCACCAGCCCCGAATCCTTTGCCGTCTACAGTCTGAGTAATGCGCGCTCGCCTGTGCTGCTGGTCACCGCCACTACGCCGTATCCGCAAATGGTGGACCTGAGTTTTTCGGGGAGCTTCGCATTCATCACCACCAGTTACATCACCTTCTACGTCAATGGCCACGCCGTCGCCGCGCAAAACGGCGACCTGCTGGTTTTCGATTTCACCAATCCTTCAGCGCCGCTCTTTGTGACCATTCTGCAGCCTTCGGGACAGCCTGGCTCAGGCAATCTGAACCTCAAGCCATTTGCCGAAGTGGTAGGCGGAGTCTACGAGTTCATCGCCAGTAGCACAGCCACCGGTGCCAGCACTGCCGGCGTCGGTGTGCTCAACGTGATCACCATTGCCTCGCCCTCCTCACCGGTCGCCATCAACCAGATCACCGTCAATCAGGCGGCGATTCTGCTGCGCTTCGACAATTCAGGAAATACGCTGCTGGCCGCCGGCAACACCTCAGGCCAGCGCAATCCTGGAAATCCCGATTTCGATTTTCTCGGGAACCTGACCCTGACCACCATGGACGTGAGCAACCCGCAAGCACCCGCGGTGATCGCAACCTCTGTGTTCACCAGCCAGGTGAACGGAACCTTGTGCGTATCCGGCTTTTTTTCGAACGGTATCTTCGCGGTCGTCAACGCTCCACCCATTACCGATAATCTAGGCCCTGCAACCCTGGCGATCGTCGACACACGGCAGGCCGGGACCATTCTGATGTACCCGTTCCAAACCCAGTTCGGTCTAAGCAATGTTTTGACAACCAACAACGGCTTCCTGCTGGCCCCCACATCGCTAGGCCTGAACATCTACCAATTGCAGTTCTAATGCGTGCGTTTTCGTCTTACGGAGCCGCGACCGCAAGGGAGTCGGTGGTGTGATTATCCGCACGCCGTCAACTCGGGAGTGTAGTTGATCCCCCATCGGGCGGGTCTTTGAAGTTAGACGCCTGAATTCATGACACAACCGGTTTTGTCATCGGTATCTTCCGCCCGGGCCCGATCAGCGGGAGTACTGGCGCGTCCCCTGTTAGCCGCACTCCTCACGATCGCCGGATTGTTCGGCGTCGATTCACTCCTCTTTCGCACGAATCTGTATCCATCTGTAATCGAGCCTAACTCTTCCACCGGCGAGTTCGAGCTTACCCTGTGGCGTGAATTGCGGGCCCAGAAGAATTTCGGCGGCAACGCCGTAACAGGCGTTGGCAACTCGCGTTTCGGGTATTATCCGCGCGTGGCCAACGATCTCATGGCCGAAACCGGCCTGGTCTTCCGCAGCGCGGGTGTGCCCGGCACTACCCCACAGGCGTGGTACTACATGCTGCGCGATCTCGATCCCACCGCGCACCGCTATCGCGCCATCATGATCGGAGTAGACGACTACGACGATGAGGATGGCGCTTTTGAGTTGGATACCTATATCCAAACACTTCATTTCGCCATCATCCGCCTTCGCCTCGGCGACGCACTGGACTTCGCCCGCTCTTTTCACGGTCTCGGCCTGCAGGGTCAAGCCTTCCGCGGAGCCCTCTTGAAGGGGATGGTTTTACAGCCCGACATCCTTGCCTTCCTGTCTCATCCTCAAAAGCGCATCGCCGACGTTCATCTCGAACATTCCGGGTTCGACCAATGGACTTACAACTACATCGAGACCGACAGCAGCCTTTCGGGATTGCAAATCGACTGGTCCACGATGACTGCCACCTATCCTCCCGGCGTGGATGCTCCAACCCGTGCAACCGTACAGAACTGGCTCCTGCATCCGCCCGGTCCACCGCAAAATCGGGGCCGATGGGCGCGCTACGAACGGACCTGGTACGGGCGGATCGTGAATCGCTACCGCGGATCACGTACCAGGATTATTTTTGTGCGCCTGCCGAGAGGGCCGATTCCTCGCCCCTCCAACCTCGACTATCGAACGCGGGGCGTAGTCCGGGACCTGGCCGCGGCGCAATCGAACGTGCTGCTTTGCGATGAGCATGCCTTCGATTCCATTGAGGATCCCCGGTTCTACAAGGATGGCCTGCACCTGAACTTGGCAGGTAGCAACAGGTTTTCTTATTTGCTGGCGCGGGACGTCCAGCGACTGCTCAAAGCGGCAGGCAAGTGAACTGTTTCCGCAGGTGTGGCGCGCCGCCCAACGCAGGACCGGTACGATTCAGCGCCGGCCCAGTACCTTTTTCCGAGACGCCGCATACTAGAATAAGAGCCTGCGCTATGCTCACCAGACGCAAGCTCGGTAGTCAGGGCCTGGAAGTCTCCTCGCTGGGACTCGGCTGCCTGGGCATGAGCCAATCGTATGGCACTCCCGACGAGCAGGAGTCTATCGCCACCATCCAACGCGCCCTGAACCTCGGTGTCACGCTCTTCGACACCGCCGAGGCGTATGGACCATTCAAGAACGAACAACTGCTGGGACGCGCCCTGAAGGGCCATCGCTCGGAAGTGGTGATCGCGACCAAATTCGGATGGCGCATCGTCGATGGCAAGGTTAGCGGCACCGATAGCCGCCCCGAGCATGTAAAGGAAGTCGCGGAAGCCTCCCTGCGGCGTCTCGGCGTCGATTACATCGACCTTTTCTACCAGCATCGCGTCGATCCCGAGGTCCCCATCGAAGACACCGTCGGCGCCATGGCCGAACTGGTGAAGCAGGGCAAGGTGCGCTATCTGGGCCTTTCCGAAGCAGGCGAGGACAACATCCGCCGTGCCCACGCTACGCATCCCATTACCGCGCTGCAGAGTGAATATTCCCTGTGGGAGCGCAATCTGGAGCCGCGCATTCTGCCGCTGCTGCGCGAACTCGGCATCGGTCTGGTCCCCTACTGTCCACTGGGCCGCGGCTTTCTGGCCGGCAGCGCTCGCCGCGCTGAGGAGTATCCGCCCACCGATTGGCGCGCCACCGACCCCCGCTTTCAAGGCGAAAACTTCAACGCCAATATGCTCGCCGCAGGCACAGTCCGCAACTTGGCCGCGCGAAAAGGAGGCACTCCGGCCCAGATCGCGCTGGCCTGGATTCTCCACAAGGGCAAGGACATCGTGCCCATCCCCGGCACCAAACGCCGCACCTACGTGGAAGAGAACGTGCGAGCCGCGCAGGTGACTCTGACCCCCGCCGAAATGGCCAGCCTGGACTCCGCCCTGGCCCCCGAAGTCGTAGCCGGTGCCCGCTACAACTCCGCCCTGATGGGTTACATAGACCGGTAGCGCGCGCCTCACTGTAATAATCGAAGGATGAACAAAGTCGTCCTCGTGACCGGAGCCGGTAGCGGAATCGGACGTGCCACCAGCCTTGCCCTCCACGCCGCCGGCTATTCCGTAGTGCTCGCCGGACGCCGCGCCGTCGAGTTGGACCGCACCGCCGCCATGTCCGGAGGCACCATGCTCGCCGTCCCCACCGATGTCGGCAACCCGGAGAGCGTCCGCGCCCTCTTCGCCAAAATCCGCGACACCTACCAGCGCCTCGACCTGCTCTTCAACAACGCCGGCAAAGGAACGCCCGCGATCCCGATGGAAGATCTAACCTTCGAGCAGTGGAGTTCCGTAGTCGCCGTCAACCTCACGGGAGCCTTCCTGTGCGCGCAGGAAGCCATCCGCCTGATGAAATCGCAGACGCCTCCGGGCGGCCGCATCATCAACAACGGGTCGATCTCGGCCCACACTCCCAGGCCGCATTCCGCGCCCTACACCGCCACCAAACACGCAATTACCGGCCTCACCAAGAGCATCGCCCTCGACGGTCGCGGCTTCGACATCGCCTGCGGCCAGATCGACATCGGCAACGCCGCTACCGAGATGACCGAGCGAATGACCAGCGGAGTGCTCCAAGCAGACGGCGCCACCAAAGTGGAAGCGCGCATGGACGTCCAGCACGTTGCCGACGCAGTGGTCTACATGGCGAACTTGCCGCTGTCCGCCAACGTCCTCTTCATGACCGTAATGGCCACGAAGATGCCGTTCGTGGGCCGAGGATAATCAGTGGGGCCGGTGGTCTTGCCACCGGCCATTTTGAGCTATCTCTTCGGAGCCCAACCGACCGTCAGAGTAACCATCACACTCCGGCCAGGCAGCAGATTCAATTGATCGAGGGGATTCGGTGTGTAGGCTACAGTCGAAGTAGCCGCTGTAAATGGCGTAACCCCAACAACATTGTGGTTGTCCGCCAGATTATTCACGGCAAACCCGATCTTACTGCCCCGGAGCCACGACGAACCCTTGACGGTGTAATTGAAGAAGAGGTTAGTCAAATCGAAGGGTTTGATCGTAATCGCCTGATCCACCGGATACGGAAGGTTGAGTCCGCCGATCAAGTAACTGAGCGATCCATTGTCGTTATAATACGTGCCGACCCGCTTGTTGACGATGCCGACGTCCCAATTGCCGTGCTGGTAGAACAACGTCTGCGCCTCGATGTTTTTCGGAGTGTTCGCTACCCAAAGGCCGCCATTCGGATAATTCGGACCCGTCGCATACTTCGCCGAACCGATTGACCCGTTCAGATAGAGAGTAAAGCCATGACCGATGGCGAATGTGCTCTCTGCTTCGAGGCCTTTGGTGTTGCTGGGACCGGTGGGCACAAAGACTGCCTCATTGGTAAGCGGATCGGTATAGGAATCAAAACCGTTCTGGAAGTGAACGTAGTAAGCGTCGGCATCCAGGGTCCATCGCCGGAATTTCAGCACAGAGCCCGTCTGGTATGACTTCGCCAGAGTCGGCTTCTGCGGGGTCAGTACGTTTCCACCAGGCACGTCGAAAACGTTGCTCGGCGGGATCACGCTGCCTTCCGCGAACTGCGCGTACACCGACCAGTTGTCCCGTAAACGGTAGCGGGCGCTGAGATTCGGCAACCAGTTGTTGTAAGTGATGCCGTGAGTCACAAACGCCCCACCACCCACGCAGAAGGGAATCGCAGTAACTGGCTGGTTAGTCAGTACGCCGCCCAGGCAACCGACCGTCTTGCCGTTGTCCTGGTATTGGTTCAAATGATAGGAGTATTCGGCGGCCTTGATGCCGGCGGTGATCACCAGTTTGGGAGCCGGATGCCACTCGAATTCGGCAAACGGTTGGAAGGTCTGAGTAAAGAAGTGCTCGTGGAAGTTCGGAAGAGGTGTGTCCAAACCCGTCAGAATGTTGGACGGATACTGGTAGCGGTCCGTATATGCCCAGTCGTACCAAAGTCCCGTGCGGAAGACGCCCCACTTGCTTTCCTTGCTCAGAACGGCGGTGTCACCCGCATGACGGTATCCATTGAGTTTGTCCACTCCGCTCGGTTTGTTGGGAGTGAGGCTGACGGTGGCGCCATTCTGGTAAAACTGCTTGTTCCAGTAGCGCATGGTATACACCTTGTCGTCGAAATGCCAGCCACTCCCTAAGTCGGAATTGTAGTCGACATATTCGAAGTCCGTCTGCACGTGATAGAAGTTATAGCCGTAGTAATACGGGTTGGGAGTCCCATTGGTCAAATACGGATTGCTCTGCAGCAGGAAGTTGTCCCCGTACTGTGCCACGCCGGCGGCAGTTGGGTTGGTAGTGTTCGGAGTATTATTCCAGATGTCCACCAGGCTGCCGTATACGGTTATGCTCGACCGGTCGTTCACCCGATACTGATATTTCCCGGCGCCCGCGTCGCGCTTCTGGTAGTTGAATGTCTGGTATCCATCCGAAAGCAGTTGGTGAATGTTAACCCAGACGCTGTTCTTGTTGCCCTTCCCGAACTGTCCCGAATCCGCGTCCAGGCTGAGAATGCGCGTATCCCATGAGCCATAGGAGATCGTGGCGCGAATGTCGGGGCTGGGCTGCAGCGTTTTGCCGATCAGGTTAATCGACCCGCCGAAGTTCGTTGGGCCAAAGCTGGAAGTATTGCCGGGGCTGCGGTCGAAATCGGTCCCGTATAGCCACATACCGGGAAAGTTCGCCCACGAGTGGTGCGTGGGGCTGTTGGTGTCTTCAAACGGAATGCCGTCGAATGTAATGGTGTATTGGCCATCCGAAAATCCGCGGAAATAGGTCTTGCCCTGCCCTAAGCCAATTCCATTGGGATTCAGGCTGAACGTCCCCGGCGCCAGGTTCACTACCTCGGCGAAATCCGTGGTCGGCGCCATGAAATTCTTGATCATGGTCTCGGAGATCTCGGTCTTGGGTGTAGTCGTCTCCAGCAGGTTTCCGGAAGGCGCTACTTCGGCCGCCAGCGAAACCGTCTCTGTCACCGTGACTGTCTGTGCCAGGGATTCGATGGCTACCGTAACCGCGATGTCTTGAGTTCTGCCGGCGACCACCTGGATACCGGCGTGGCTGTTTCGAGCAAATCCGGGAGCGCTGATTTCCACAGTGTAAGTTCCGGCCGCCATGGCATTGACGGAGAATTTTCCGTCTTCGCCAGTGATCACTTTCTGCGTGCTTTGATTGGCTTCGTTCACCACCGAGACTGCCGCGCCCTGCAGCGGCTTGCCCGCCTGATCGAGAACGACGCCGGTGAGGCCGGTCGATTGTCCGAACGCCGCCGAACAGATCGACAGCAGGCAGAGGAACACACACTGAAACGGAACACGTCGCATAAAAGACCTCTCTCTGGAAGTTTTGGTTTCCCCGGATGGTATCAGTTGAATAATACGGTCGAGTTACAGTTCGTTAAAGGTTCGATAACCAATAATGTATTTGTGCGGAAATCGCGATTTCGCGACGATCGTAGTATTCTGATTTCAAGGTACTCGGGATATGACCCTAGAACCATACAAGCCCGACTTCCGCGCCTTATTCCAGGCCGTGCCAGGACTTTATTTGGTCCTAACTCCCGATTTTCGAATCGTGGCGGTTAGCGACGCCTATCTCAGCGCCACCATGACGGAACGCAGCGCCATCCTGGAGCGCGGCATCTTCGATGTTTTCCCCGACAATCCAGATGATCCCTCTGCCACAGGTGTTCGCAACCTCCGGGAATCCCTGCAACGAGTAGTTGACCATCGCCGGAGCGATTCCATGGCGGTGCAAAAGTACGACATTCGCCGCAAGGAGTCGGAAGGCGGCGGCTTCGAAGTGCGCTACTGGAGCCCGGTCAACTCGCCGGTTCTCAGTTCCACTGGCGAGCTGATTTACATTATCCACCGCGTGGAAGACGTCACGGAATTCGTCCGATTGAAACAAAAAGGCCAGGAGAGCGACCGAATCGCCGAAGAGATGCTCACCCGCGCCGGCCAGATGGAATCGGAAATCTACCTCCGTTCGCAGGAACTGGGCGATGCCAACCGCCAACTGCGCCATGCCAACGATGTGTTGGAACGCCTCTATCACCAGGTTTCCGACCTCATGTCGCAAGCCGATTCCACCCTCCTGGACAATCCCGGCGAATCGGCGCCGGCGGAGGAACCTACCGATCGTCCCGTCACTCCCAGCGACATGCTGTCGCGTGTCGCGAGCCTGTTGGCCACCCACCGGCTGTTGGAAGAACAACTCCGCCAATCGCAGAAAATGGAGGCGATCGGCCGCCTGGCCGGAGGCGTGGCCCACGATTTCAACAACCTGCTCACCGTCATCGCGGGCTTCGCCGAGATCGTTCTAACCGACCTGCCTGTCGGCGATATGGCCGACGCCGTCGCCGAGATCAAAGCCGCCGCCATGCGCGCCGCTAACTTGACCAAACAACTGCTGGCATTCAGCCGCAAGCAGGTCCTGCAGCCGCGCGTTCTCGACCTCAATGAGATCGTCCGTGGCATGGAACAGTTGTTGCGCCGTCTCATCGGCGAGAACATTTCGCTTGTCACCGTTCTCTCCAGCGGGTTGCATAAAGTGAAAGCCGATCGCGGCCAGATCGAACAGGTGATCATGAATCTGGCGGTGAATGCCCGCGACGCTATGCCCACCGGTGGCCGCATCGTCATCGAGACGCGCAACGCCAGTTCCGGCATTGGAGACAAGAAGGCGCACACTGGACCCTGCGCCATTTTGAGCGTCAGTGATACTGGGCACGGAATGGATGCCGACACGGTGTCGCGCATCTTCGAGCCTTTCTTCACCACCAAAGAACTCGGCAAAGGGACCGGCCTGGGTCTCTCCACGGTCTACGGGATCGTGGAGCAGAGCGGCGGAACGCTCACAGTGGACAGTCGCGTGGGATACGGCTCCATCTTCCGCGTCTGCCTGCCCGCCACCGCTGGGCAAAAAGAGGAAGCCTCGGCGGATCTCCCCGTCACGGGCCCCCGCGAGCACACAGGCACGCTGCTCGTAGTGGAAGATGAGACGCCCTTGCGAAGGCTGGTTTGCCGCATCCTGGCCGGCGTCGGCTACAACATCCTGGAAGCCGCCAGCGGGGAAGAGGCGCTCCGCCTGGCCACACAGCCCGGCGTCGCGATCGATCTTTTGTTGACCGATGTCCTCATGCCCGGAATGACCGGCGCCGACCTGATGGACAAACTCTGCGCCCAACGCCCTGCGTTGACGGTCCTGTTCATGTCCGGCTACGACCGCGAACTGGTGGGCCATCGCGAGCGCCTGCCCGGCGTTGCCTTCCTGCCGAAGCCGTTTACTCCACAGACCCTGACCAACTCAGTGCGGCAGATGCTGGAAGAGGGACGTGTCGATACTTCGGGCGGAATCTCGGTGTCGGCCTAGAGCTTACTTGGGCCCTCCTGCCTGCGCCGCTTCGTAATTTTTCACATTGGTGTATTTCAAGTTGACCCACTCCAGTTGACCGCTGGTATAGCGAACTATTTCGTCGGCCGACACCGGAAGCAGGTGCGACGCATCGCCCACCTTCACGTTGTCCCAGACGGCCTGCCGGTCCATTTCGCTGAACACGTATCCCTTCGGAAACACGGTCGCCTTCTCATCCACCTGCAGCACATTACCCGTCGACGCGTCGATGTACACTTTTCCCGTTCGTCCAGGGAAGAAGCGCAGGTAAGAGTAACTCGAGGCTTCAAAACAACTTTCCGGAGGCGCGCGGAAATCGAAGATCAGCGCCTGTCTGCCGCGCACAGCGGTTCGCTCCGTGAATTTGAATGTGACTGGGCACTCGGGATCGAACAGCGCCTTGATCCGCGTCCCGAATGCGCCATTCCAATGCAAGCCCTTCACGTCCTTGATGCCTCCGGGTACCAGCCGGTTGTTTGCGAAGACCTGGTCCCAAATCTCCACGTCGCCTTTAAAGATCACATCGGATGCAATCACATCGAGCGGCCGCCACTTCGGCGGATTCTGGTCGGTAGTGTATCGAGTCGCCGTCTCGTCGGCCGCGAAACTCGGAAGTGCCGCCAAGTACTTGAGATTTACGCCGCGCGCCCACTCCAGATTCTTCTGTTCTTCCGGAGGACCCGTGACCGCCCGTTCCGCGGCATCCACCTTGGGGATCTGTTCCACACGAGGCGGCTTTAAGAGATTACCCGGCTCGCGCCACGCGCGGCTGGTAATGATCTGGAAAAACTCCTCCGCCGAAGGAGCGCGAAGAAGCTGAAAGTTCGTCAGCTCCAGCACCCGGAACATATGCGCGTCGTCATCGAAGGCGGGAGGAATGCTCTTGCAGGTAATCTCGACGATGTCGCCCAAATGATACTTGGCCGCCAGCACATCGGCCCGCAGCTTCCCGGTATGCAAAAGCCGAGCTTCAATGAGGACGCCGTCCGCCCGCCGAATGCTAATGGAGCGATCCATGATCCGCTCCAAATTCCCGGTGGCAACAACTTCGTCTTTCTTAGCTCCAAAGCAAAAGACCCCCAGGAACAGCGTGGCGCAAACAATCTCAGCCGAACGAATGATCATCTTCTTATCCCGACCGCATCTTCTAGTGTTTCTTATCCGTGTGGATCCGTGTCCATCCGTGGCTGAATATGTTTCTCCGAGCCGCGACCGTAAGGGAGTCGGTTCTTCCTACCCCTTAGTATCGATCCCCAATTTCCGCATCTTGGCCTGCAGCGTAGTCCGCTTCATGCCTAGCCGCGCCGCGGCCCCCTGATCGCCGCCCACCTTGCCATCCGCCTCCCGCAGCGCCCGCAGAATCGCCTCACGCTCCGCCGCCTCCAGCGTCACCACCGACCCCGGACTACTTGCGCCGCGCTTCAACTCCCGTATCGGAGCCTGCAGCGCCGGACCCGGCGACACAATCACTGCCCGCTCAATAAAGTTCTGCAACTCCCGGATATTCCCCGGCCAATGATAGTGCGTTAACGCTTCCATCGTCTCGGCCGGAATCGAAGTGATGCGGCGATTCATCCGCCGCGCATTCTGCTGCACGAAATACCGCACCAGCAGCGGGATGTCCTCACGTCGATCGCGCAGCGACGGAACCGTAATCGGAAAAACGTTGAGCCGGTAATATAAATCGGCGCGGAATTCCCGATCCTCCACCATTTGCGTGAGATCGCGATTGGTAGCCGCCACCAGCCGCGCATCCGTCTTGATGGTCCGAGAGCTCCCCAGGCGTTCGAACTCCCGCTCCTGCAGCACCCGCAGCAGCTTCGTCTGCAGCTCCAGCGGAATCTCGCCCACTTCGTCCAGAAATATGGTGCCGCGATTCGCCAACTCGAAGCGGCCGATGCGTTGCGCAATCGCTCCCGTGAAAGCGCCTTTCTCATGCCCGAACAGCTCGCTCTCCAGCAGCCCCGTCGGGATCGCCGCGCAGTTGAGTTTGACGAAAGTGCCCTGGCGACGCGAGCTTAGGTCGTGGATCGCGCGCGCCATCAACTCCTTGCCCGTTCCCGTCTCGCCGTAAATCAACACCGTGGAATCGGTGGGCGCGACAGTCTCCACCTGCTTCAGGATCTCCTTCAGCACGCGGCTCTGTCCAATGATCTCCTCGAAGCGATTGTCGGTGCGGATCTCGTCTTCGAGATAGACCTTCTCCTCCGCCAGGCGCGCGTTGAGCTCTTCGATGCGCTTATACGACATCGAATTCTCCAGCGCGATCGCCACCTGCGCAGCCGCCTGGTTGAAGAACTGTAGATCGTCGCGAGTGAAGAACTGCTCACGCCGCGAGCCCAGATTCAGCGTGCCCAGCGCCTTGCCGTGCGATACCAGCGGCAGGCAGCACACCGACTTGAGGCCCTCGCGCTCGAAGAGCGCACCGGTGCTGGGTGAGATGGCAGCCGCCTCCTCAATGCTGAACACCCGCGCCTCGCGCGACCGGAACACATACCCCGCCAGCGATTCGTCGAGTTCCACCACGGCGTTTTCCCGAATCGCGCCCGACCCGTCCGGGAAGTCGAGCATCTGCAGACGCAGCGCTTGGCTCTCCGGATCGTAAATCAACAAGCTGGCGTAATCCAGCCCGAAGGTGCGCCGCAGCGACGCCGAAATCGCCTGAAACAGCGACTGCGGCGCCAGGTGGCCCACCACCGCATTGTTGATTTCCAGCAGCGCGCGCAACCGGTCCCGCTCCCGCTCCAGCGCTTCCGAGTTCAGTGCGTTGTCCACCGCCACGGCCACTTGCCGCGCCACCTGCTGCATGAACTCGATATCTTCCGCCGAGTATGCGTTCTTCTGCATCGACCCGAAGTGCAGCCCGCCCAAATCGCGGTGCGCCGTGAATAGCGGCAGAATGCAATACGACTGAATCCCGTGCGACTGCAGCAGCTCCCGGATAATAGGAAACTTCGTCTCTTCCGCGATGTCCGGCACGTAGTAGGGCTTGCGTGTCTCCAGCGCGAGAATTGTAGGAGTTTCACCGTAAGGGACGGGCTCGGGCTTACCGATGTTGACCGGCTGGTCAGTCTCCAGAATGTGCAGCCGCACTACCCTCTCGGCCGGATCGGCCAGAGTCAGCGTAATAAAGTCGAAGGAAACCAGTTGCTTGAGGCGGCGGCTTAAATCGGCGAACAGCGTGGAGAGTTGCCGGTGCTGGGCAATCGACTCAGCAACCTCCAGCAGCGTCTCATGACGCGCGAGAATCGGGTCGCTTCGTGTGGCGGTGGAAGAGGACATCGGGGGCCTGCAATGGCTTTGCTTCCACCGTATCACACCCCGCGCGTTGCTGAATCCCCTCAATCACGCCGCACGGCACTGGAGTGGCAGCGATCAGCCGCACACCCGCCTGGTGCATTTCGTCGAGGAGGGATTCCCCTTCAGGGCAGACGAAATCGACATCGTCAAACTCCACAACCGTCTGGCGGCCAGCCGTGGTGGATCGGGCGGTGTTCCAACATTGCCGCAATTCCTCCACCCAAAGCCCCGAAAGCTTGCCCTCGAGCTTGAACCGCAACTCCTGAGCATTATCGTGGATCGTAATCTTAAGCATGTTGTTCACGACTTCCATTTACCGATAATGCAAAAGCGTGGCCAACATGAAGATCCTCGCAAAATCAACGAAATAGGCTCGCACGGATGGAGGCGCAACTGCCCACTGCCCAAATATGGTCCGCAAGTGGAGCCGGTGGGCCGTGCCAACGGCAGTGACTGTTGGGGCTGCCTTCTCTAAGCCGCCTGCTGGGTATCCTCGACACCCTTAGGCTGCTCCACAGGAGGCGCCGCAGCCGCCTCCTTGCAAGCCGGACAGCACTTCGCGCAGTACCAGCCATGCAACTCCTCAGGCATGTGAAGAGGGGTCGGCCATTCTCCGCAATTGTCGCAGCAACCCCTCAATCGCTCCGAAATGTGGCAGTTGGTTCTCATGACCCAGTGATTAGTGCAGGCCGATTGCCAAATCCCCACCCCCGCCCAGAACGTTGAAACCAAAGGTGCGCTCCCAAGGCATCCCTAGCCTGTTTTGCACGCTGATATATTCGAGTGAGTCCTTTTGATGCACGAGGCTCAATCTCTTATGCGCCACGTTTTCACCTGTTTCGCGATTTCCCTCCTGGCCGCCGCGCCGCTCGCCGCCCAGTCCGTGCAATTCGTGGAGAGTCGCAAAATTTTCCTGCTAACTACCAGCCATAGCTCCTACGCAATGGGCGTCGACGCCAACGGTGGACTCCGCCATCTCTACTGGGGAGCCCCGCTCTGGCGCGCCGACGACATCCCCACCGCCGCGCCCCGCCACGACATCTCCTCCTTCGATCCGCACCAGATGCTCGAAAATGAGGAGTTCCCAGGCTGGGGAGGTCCCCGCTATTACGAGCCGTCACTCAAAATCACCCGCGACGATGGCAATCGCGACCTCGTCCTCCACTACGCCACCCATCGCATCCAGCAGAACGATCTCGATATCGTCCTCAAGGACATCCGCGACGATATCGAAGTCACCCTGCACTACACCGTCTATCCCGATCTCGGCATGCTGCGCCGCCACGCCACCATTCGCAACAAGACCGCCGCGCCCTTCACCGTCGAGAGCGCGCAATCGGGCGCATGGTACCTCCCACCCGGCGACGGCTATCAGCTCACTTACCTCACCGGACGCTGGGCCGCGGAATCGCAGATCAATCGCGAACCCATCCACGAAGGCGCAAAGGTCTTGGAGAGCCGCAAAGGCCACACCAGCCATAATTTCAATCCGTGGTTTGCCATCGATCACGGCGATGCCTCCGAAGAGCACGGCCGCGTCTGGTTCGGCGCGCTCGCCTGGAGCGGCAACTGGCGCATCACCGTGGAGCAGACGCCCTACCGCCAGGTGCGCGTCACCGGCGGCTTCAACACGTTCGATTTCGCCTACCCGCTGCAGCCCGGCGAGTCGCTCGAGACACCCGCATTCTACGGCGGCTTCTCCGATGCCGGCTTCGGCGGCGCGTCCCGCCTCATGCACAACTTCGAGCGTCGCGAAATCCTCCCCGGAGCCCTCACCTCGCGCACCCGCCCCGTGCTCTACAACTCTTGGGAAGCTACCGAGTTCAACGTCTCCGAAGCCGGCCAGAAGCAGCTCGCCACCAGCGCCGCCAAACTCGGCGTCGAGCTCTTCGTAGTCGATGACGGCTGGTTCGGCAAGCGCAATGGCGACCACGCCGGCCTCGGCGATTGGGTGGTCAACGCGCAGAAGTTTCCGCAAGGCCTCAAACCCCTGATCGACCACGTCAACGGCCTCGGCATGGATTTCGGCCTCTGGGTCGAGCCCGAAATGGTCAACGCCGATAGCGACCTCTACCGCGCCCATCCCGATTGGGTCATCAACTTCCCCGGCCGTCCCCGCTCCGAGTTGCGCAATCAGATGATCCTGAACCTCGCGCGCACAGACGTCAAGGAGTACATCTTCGGAGTGCTCGACAAACTCGCCACCGAAAACAATATCCGCTATTTCAAGTGGGACATGAACCGCTCGTTCTCCGAACCGGGCTGGCCCGAGGAAGCCCCCACCGCCGAGCGCAAGCTCTGGGTGCAATACGTCCGCAACCTCTACGAAATCTTCGACCGCCTCCGCGCCAAACACCCCAAGCTCGAAATCGAATCCTGCTCCGGCGGTGGCGGCCGCATCGACCTCGGAATTCTCCGTCGCGTCGATGAAGTGTGGACCTCGGACAACACCGAGGCCTTCGACCGTCTGAGCATCCAGGAAGGCTTCTCGCAGGCCTACTCCGCCAAAATCATGTCGGCCTGGGTCACCGATGTGCCCAACATGAACCATCGCAGCGCGCCCCTGACCTACCGCTTCCTGGTCGCGATGCAGGGAGCCCTGGGAGTGGGAGCCAACTTGAACAAGTGGTCGGCCGACGACACAGCCGCCGCCACCAAAATGATCGCCCTCTACAAACGCATCCGACCCACGGTCCAACTCGGCGATCTCTACCGCCTGATCTCTCCGCGAACCAGCGACGTGACCGCCAACCAATACGTCGCCGCCGACGGAAAGCAATCCGTCCTCTTCGCCTTCCGCCACGCCCAGCAATACAACACCGCCGCCCCCGCAATCCCCCTGCGAGGCCTCGACCCCAAAGCCCTCTACAAACTGGAATCGCTAGACGGAAAGCAGCAACAACTCAGCGGAGCCTACCTGATGAGCGAAGGCCTAACGCTGAACCTAACAGGCGACTACGACAGCACAGCCGTAGTCCTGGAAAAGCAGTAATACATTGCTTGTGTTCTGACTGAATCTCATCATGGGGCGGGCTTCAGCCTGCGGCGGGCTTGAGCCCGACATTTCCCCGGGCGCCCACGACCAGGGGTCTCTCTCTGCCCTATTCATCCCGCCGAACCGTCTCCATCGAAAACGCCGGCACGCAAACCGCAATATATTCCGCGCCTTCCGACTCCGGAGTGCTATAGCGAACCCACTCGCCCGCATGTGCGATGACCGCCTGTCCCGCCCTTACTTCCAGCGCGCCATCCCGATGCTCCACCCGCAGCATCCCGCGCAGCACCACCGTAAACTCATCGAACCCCGGCGTCTGTCCCGGCTCCACCCAGCCTCCCGGACTGCGCATATGCGCCACGCTCGTCATCTCGGTCTTGGAATTCACACGACCGACATATTCGTCGATTAATTTAGGTTTATTGCCTGCCGATGCGATGCGAGTCGGAGCGGCGATCAGGGTTGGCATGCCTCCAGCCTATCGCAAGAATCGGACTTGCCGGAACCTCGGGGCACTGGGTATACTGACATTTTCGCTGAGTACTTTTATGACGGCGAGAGACGAATTCGATCCGTTGGCGCCACAACGCGAAGCCGCATTTTTTTATGGACTTTTCCTTCGCGGCCATGATATAGACACCTTGCGGCAAGACATCGACGTGCCCCGCACCATGATCGACAAATGGATGCGTGCGCACGATTTCGAAGCCTCCTTCCGCGAGAATCTGCAGCGCGTCTACTCCTATCGCAAGCAGGTCCTGGCCATCTTCGACGGCCTGGTCTCCAACGAAGAAACTCGCATGCGGTTGCAATAACTTGGCAGCTATTCTCCACTCTGCTGCATCAGCTTGGCCACTAGCGCAGTCCATCCGGTCTGGTGGCTCGCCCCTAATCCTTTGCCGTTTTCCCCATTGAAATATTCGTAAAACAGTATCTGGTCGCCGAATTGCTTCTCGTCACCATTCACCGGACGCTGCCCGCTCTCATCCTTCATAAACAGCCGAGCCAGCCGCCGCGAAATCTCCGCCGCCACTTCCCACAGCGTCATCATCTTGCCCGACCCGGTGGGGCACTCCACCTTGTATTCATCGCCCAGATAGTAGTGAAACCGCTGCAGCGACTCAATCAAAAGATAGTTCAACGGAAACCACACCGGCCCCCGCCAGTTCGAATTGCCGCCGAACAATCCACTCGACGATTCGCCGGGCTCGTACGCCACCGAATGCGATGTGCCGTCGTTCGACAGCACGTAGGGATGGTCTTTGTGAATCCGCGAGAGGCTGCGAAGGCCGAATGGCGAGAGGAACTCCTGCTCGTCCAGTACGCTCTTCAAAATCACTCGCAGTTGCGCCGGGTCCACAATCGAAAACAGCAGCCGCTCGCCCTTGCCCGGCACCGTCATCGAAGCCACGTTGCGCGTCAGGTCGTGACGATTCGCGATGAACCACTGCATGCGAGCCCTAAATCCGGGAAACTGGTGCAGCAGCCGCGGCTCCAGCGTATCTACCGCAAACAGCGGAATCAGTCCCACCATCGACCGCACCTTGAGCGCCACATGCCGCCCATCCTGCATGTGGATTTGATCGTAGAAGAAGCCGTCATCCTGATCCCACATGCCCTCGTGATCCTCGCCGAAATGATTCATGGCGTGCGCAATGTAGAGGAAGTGCTCCCAGAATTTGCTGGCGACATCTTCATATGCCGAGTCCTCCCGCGCCAGTTCCAAAGCGATCGTCATCAAGTTCAGGCAATACATCGCCATCCACCCGGTGCCGTCCGCCTGCTCGATGATTTCGCCATTAGGCAGCGGCTCGCTGCGATTGAACACGCCGATGTTGTCCAGCCCCAGGAACCCCCCCTCGAACACGTTATTCCCCGAAGTGTCCTTGCGATTCACCCACCACGTGAAGTTGAGCAGCAGCTTATGGAAGACGCGCTCCAGAAAGACGCGATCCCCGTGGCCGCGCCGCTTCTGTTCGATCTTGTAAACGCGCCACGCCGCCCAAGCCTGCACCGGCGGATTCACGTCGCTGAAATTCCATTCGTATGCCGGAAGCTGCCCGCTCGGATGCATGTACCACTCGCGCAGCATCAGTATCAATTGGCTCTTGGCATACTCCGGATCGATCAACGCCAATGGCAGGCAGTGAAATCCGAGATCCCATGCCGCGTACCACGGATACTCCCACGTATCGGGCATCGAGATCACATCGGAATTGTAGAGGTGGCCCCAATCATGATTACGACCCAACAGCCGCTGCTTGGGCGGCGCCGGGAACGCCGGATCGCCCATCAACCAGTCGCGCACCACGTAATAATAAAACTGCTTCGACCACAGCAGGCCGGCGAACGCCTGCCGCATCACATCGCGCCCATCCTCGGACAACTGCGCCGGCGCCAAACGCGCGTAAAACTCGTCCGCTTCCTGAATGCGAGTCGCGAAGAGCTGCGAAAAACCCGCGCCGAACGGGTCGGCGTCTTCGTGGTCCGTAAGCCGCAGTTCGATCACAGCCTGTCCGCCGGCCGCAGCGATAGCGTGTAGCGCGCCGCAGCCTTGGTGCCCCGCAATTGCGGATTCACATCCACCCGCTGCCCGTTCACCACGCAGGCGTTGATCCCATCCTTCACAAACGGCTGGCAATTCGGCGTGCCCCAAAGCGCCAGGCAGTTCGTCTCGTTCTCCGTGAACAGCAGCTCTTCCGCGTCCTTGCAGTAGAGCCAGCGCCGTCCGTAATACGGTTCGTCGAGCGCGATCAACCCGGCCGCCGCCTGTCGCAGCTCCGGCTTCTGAACCTTCTCGCCCCAAGTCCACGTATTGCGAAACCAAACCGTCGGCAGCATGTGCAGCACCGCCGTCTCCGGACCGCGATTCCGTGCCGTGATGCGCACCAGCACATCGTCCGGCGCAGCCTTCGCATACTCCACCGCAACGTCGAAGTACCGGTTCTCCGTGAACACGCCGGTGTCGATCAGTTCGTACTCCCCGTCCACCCGTGTGCGCTTGCGATTCTCTTCCACAAGCTTCTGGTAAGGGAATTCGCTCTGCGGATATTTGTAGAGCGCCTTCATGTATGAATGGCTGGGGGTGCTGTCCTGGAAATAGTACAGCTCTTTGACGTCCTCGCCGTGATTGCCTTCCGAACCCGACAGCCCGAAGAGCCGCTCTTTGAGGATTTCATCGCGCCCGTTCCACATGGAGAGCGCAAAGCAGATCAACTGATGGCGGTCGCAGATGCCCAGCAGGCCGTCTTCGTTCCAGCGGAAGGTGCGATAGTGCGCGTGCTGGAACGGAAAGTAAGCCCAGGCGTCGCCGTCGGCGCTGTAGTCCTCGCGCACGCTGCCCCACGCGCGCTCGCTCAGGTAGGGGCCCCAGCGATTCCAGTGGGCGCGCCGCCCCCGCATCTCGTCAATGCGGACCTGCTCCGGACCACCGTTCCCAGCCGGCATCAGATGACCATTAAACGATGGTCGGGACAATCCAGTTGGACACCCTCGTACAAGTGGTCGATGAGGTCCATTCCGTGTCGGGCCAGGAACGGCAGGATGGAGTAAAGGCGCTCCTGCAGATGCCGCTCGGGGTAGATCAGGCCGTACAACGAAGCCGCGTCGGCCGTGGCGCGCGCATCGCGGCGCATTGCCTCACGCCCCGCCTTGGCTTCCACCTTGCCGAGTTGGTAGTGAATCTTTTTGCTGCTGCGAGCCAGTGCCTTGGCCAGCGTAGGGTCGAACCCGGTCATCTCACGCTCCAGGCGCGCCACTGCGCTGTCCACCGCGCTGATCGTGTCACGCATCGTGCCGTTCAGCGAAGGCGGCACCAGATGCGCGGCCATCCGCTCGCGCAGCGCATCCTCGCCGCGGAAGAAATCCTGCAGCGTAAGACCGTAGTTCCCCAAAAGTTTATAGCTGTGTTCGTCGAAGAGTGTGAACCCGGCGCGCGGCACCGCCACCGGCATGCGTCCCAGCAACGTATCGTAAATCACCGCCGATTGCGCCAGATACGCCGTCTCTGCCGGTCCGCCGATGTACGCCACTGTAGGCAGCATGGAATCCTGAATCACCGGCC
The DNA here is from genome assembly GCA_963815475.1 of uncultured Solibacteraceae bacterium. GTDB lineage: Bacteria > Acidobacteriota > Terriglobia > Bryobacterales > Bryobacteraceae > Sulfopaludibacter. The sequence goes on from CAWFHD010000003.1 coordinate 2,379,325, forward strand.
GCAAGGCAGCATTCGGAGACAGCGATGCGGCCCGCTCCATCAACTCTTCGGTGGTGAAGCGGCGGCCGTTGAGAGTGTACTCCAGGCCGTTGCGGCGCAGCGCCAGCCGCTTGCCGTTCTCCAAAAGAAATACGAAAGAGGTCTGGGGCTCGATGTGCACCTGCGCGTGATATCCGGCCGCGGTCAGCGCTGCATTACGTTCCAGCACCCGCTCCGTCAACTCCGGAGCCCGCTCCACCGCGCTGCGCAGCGCGGGAGCCGCCAACTCGCGGAATGCGGGCAGCATCGGGTCCACTTGCAGAATGTCGAATCGCGACAGCAGGCGGCGAAGCAGTTCGCTGAACGCCTTCCCCATCGTGCTGCCGGCGCGGTAAGTCTCCTCCACCAGGTCGGCAACTTCCTCACCGAAAGGCAGACCATGCATCGCAGCCCGCAATTCGCGTATGGGAGGCGAAACCAATGTGACATCGCCCACCGGCTGCGCACTCGCCGTGCGCCGCATTTCCACCTTCGTGGGATGATGCTCCCCGTTGAAGACCCACGTATGATTCACTTCCGCGAAATCATGGTCTTCCGTAGCCAGCCAGAAAACCGGTACCGCCGGAATCTCGTTCTCCGAAAGCCACTCCGCCAGCCGCACCGCATGTAAAACCTTATACACCGTATAGGCGGGACCCGAAAACAGGCCGACCTGTTGCCCCGTCATCACAGCCACAGTGCCCGGCTGCGCCAGCTTGGCAAGCGCCACACTCTCGGGATTCTGCGCCCGCAAAGCCTCAATCAAAAGGGCTCGCCGATCATCCGGAATCGACGCCTCCCGAGCCGAAGCCCGAAAAGCTTCCAGATCGCGAATAGGATGGCGATAGAAAGCCGCCGTTTTATCTGGATGATATAGGACGTCCGCAAACAAGGCTGAAGCGCCGGGGAGATCGGTTTGGCGGACGCAGGTACAGTGCATGATCGAGGATCAGCTTACCAGATGATCCGGCCTCATTGCCGGATTCAGTTTGTAACAACTTTGATCTCACCGCCGAGACGCCGAGACACAGAGGAAACAAACACAAAATATTCTTGTCGGTTTTCTTCTTGATTTTCTCGGCGTCTCTGCGCCTCGGCGGTGAATAAATCTTATCTACCCCTGCGGCAGCATCTTCGAAATGTCATTGAAAATCGCGAACGCCAGAATCACCATGATGCACACGAATCCCACCTTGAACACCGCTTCCTTCACGTTCAAGCTCAGGTCGCGCTGCATCGTCATCTCCACCAGCAGCATCAGGATCGTGCCGCCGTCCATGATCGGAATCGGCAGCAGGTTGAAGATCGCCAGATTCAGGCTCACCATCGACATCAACATGAAGAACGCCGACGGTCCCTGCCGCGCTTCCTGTCCGGCCAACTGACCCAGGCCGATCGGTCCCGTCAGGTTCTTGGTGGACATGCGCCGCTCCACCATCCCCTTCACCACTTCGGTGATCATCAGGGCGTCTTTGCCATTCTGCCGTAGCGATTCGTTCAGCGCATCCGGGAACGACAGCTTGGTGGTGATAATGTCGAGCTTGGGCTGCGGAGCCACGCCGATCATCCAGTGAGGAGGACCGTCCAGCTTCGCCCACACCGGCTGGATGTTCACCGTATGCAGCGCGCCCGCCCGCTGGAAATCCACCGCGATTGATCCGCCGCCGCTGTTCTTAATCAATTCCTGGAACTTGGTGGGCGAATGGATTGCCTGCCCGTTCACGGCCACAATCACGTCGCCCTTCTTCATGCCGGCCTTCTCCGCCGGATACAACGGTTCCACACCCGCCAGTTGCACCAGTCCGCGCGCATCCCAGCCGGCATCGCCGAAGCCGTAGCGCTCGTTGAGAACCGGCGTCACCGCGGTGTCGAACCGCTTGCCGTTGCGCTCAATGGTCAGGTGCATCGGCCGGTAGGCGCTGGCGATCACCTTCATCTCCACCGTGTCCCAGGTCGGATTCTTCGTGCTCTCCAGCCGCACAATGCGGTCGCCATCCTGTATGCCGGCCTTGGCCGCTGCCGAATCGGGCATCACATGCCCGATCACTGCTTCCATATCGGCGTCCGACACCTTCTGGTACTTCACCATGAACAGACCGGTGAGCAGACCCACCGCCAGCACAATGTTCATGAAGGGACCAGCGAAGGCGATGATCAGACGCTGCCACCGCGGCTTGGCCAGCAGGCTGCGTGGGTCGTTGATGGTGCTTTCGAACCGGTTGGAGATTCCGTTATTGTCGGTTTCCGGCCCGCCGGTGCCCACTTCCTGGAACTGCTCGCCGGACATCTTAACGTAACCGCCAAACAGAATCAGCGAAACCCGGTAGTCGGTGTCGCCACGGCGGAATCCAAACAGCCGCGGCCCGAAGCCGAAGCTGAACGCCTCCACTTTGACATCAAAGTAACGGGCGGCCATAAAGTGCCCCAGCTCATGGATCATTACCATGACGCCGATCAGCACCAGCCACCACAATAAATTTTCGAGAACTTCGAGCATATAGCTATACCGTCATCGCGCTTGCGCGCGCTGCTGTTAATTCGCGCGCCAGGGCTCGCGACTCGCGATCGATCTCCAGGACTTCGCCGATGCTGCGAGGCCACCGAACCGGCATCTTGGAGAGCGTCTCAGACACAATTTCGTGAATCGTCAGATATCCGATCTTCCCCTGCAGGAATGCTTCCACAGCAATCTCATCGGCCGCATTCAACGTACACGTCGCCGAACCACCCGTCTCCTGGCATTCATAGGCCAGCGTCAAAAGCGGAAATTTTTCGAAATCGGGCGGCAGGAATTCCAGCGTTCGGGCTTCCGCCCAATTGATCTTCGGCACCGGGGCCTCACTGCGATCGGGATAAGTCAGCGCATACTGGATCGGCATCCGCATATCCGTCGCGGATATCTGCGCAAGCACACTGCCGTCGCTGTATTCGATCATGGCATGGACGGTGGATTGAGGGTGAATCACCACATCCACCTCGGAAGGCGAGAAGTCGAACAGCCAGCAGGCTTCGATCACCTCAAAGCCCTTATTCATCAACGTGGCGGAATCGATGGTGATGCGATTCCCCATCTTCCATGTTGGATGGTTCAGTGCCTGCGCCGGAGTCACGTTCGCCAAAGCTTCGCGGGGTGTATTGCGGAAGGGACCGCCCGATGCCGTGAGGATCAGGCGCGTCACCTGTTCGCGGTTGCCCGCGCGCAGGCACTGATGCGCGCCATTGTGTTCGCTGTCCACCGGCACCAACTCCGCCCTGTGCTCCCGAACGGCTTCCATCACCAGCTTGCCGCCGAGACCAATACTTCCTTATTCGCCAGCCCCACCCGCTTGCCGTGGCAGACCGCCTCGTAGGTGGCTTCCAGCCCCGCCACCCCCACAATCGCCGAAATGACCGTATCCACCGCGCCATCCACTGCAATCTTTACCAGCGCGGCCGCTCCCGAGAGCAGTTCCGGCCACTCCGACCGCGCCAATCCAGCGGCTTGCAGTCTGTCCGATAGACGCGCCAGACCGTCGGAGGTCGCGACTACCGCCACTTCCGGATGAAATTCCAGAATTTGGGAGGAAAGGAGTTCGACGTTTTGCCCGGCCGCCAGTGCGTACACCCGATACTGGTGGCGGCTTTGCCGTACGACGTCGAGTGTGTTGGTTCCGATCGAGCCAGTCGATCCCAGAACGGTGATGGTCTTCATTACAGGGCAGTCAATGCCGGGCGCAACTGCCATAATATCACGGTGACTTTCCGCTTAGATCTCGGTTTCGTGGGTTTTGCTTTTGGAAGAACCTCTAACCCTTTCGGGCGCCGGGGAGGATTGCTTCAGGGGTCTTTTATTTAGAGGTTAGTCTCGCTTTGGTGGGAGTTGCCTCCCCGGCTTGATTCCAATAATAGTATATTCCGATTTTGGAAGCAACAGAATTCTGTATTTTTTTATTGGGATTTCACCTCAACGCCCACGAGTTCTTCTAACACCTTGATAGTAGAGCAGAAATCCTCATCGGCATGCCCGGCCGAAATGGCAGTTTGGAACAGTTGTTGCGTCAAGGATGTCAGTAATAGTGGTACTCCCAACTCTTTGCCCGAATCCAGCATCAATCCGATATCCTTATGCATCCACTTCGTGGAGAAGTTTGCCTGAAAGTCGCGGCGCAGCACGAACGGTGCTTTGTACGAGATCAGGCCCGACTTGGCCGCGCTATTGTCCAGAATCTCCAGCATCAATTTGGGATCCACCCCGCCCTTCGCCGCCAACACCATTCCCTCGTTGAACGCCATCATAATGTTACATAGCACCAAATTCTGGGTCAGCTTGGCTTGCAACCCCATCCCCGGACCGCCGCAATAATAGAGACGCTTGCCCATCGGCTCCAGCAGCGGCTTGACCCTCTCAAAGACCGCCTGGTCCCCACCGATCATAAAGGTAAGTGTGCCGCCTTCCGCCCCGGGAGTCGATCCCGTGCAGGGTGCGTCGAGAAAATCCACATCCTTGACTTTCAACGCCTCGCCCATTTCCCGGCTCTCGGAGGGGCTGATCGTGCTGGCATCGGCCACCACCGATCCCGCCTTCAGACCGTGAATCAGGCCGTTCTCACCCAGAACCACCGCCTTCGACATAGCGGTGTCGCCCACGCAAAGGAAGATCGTATCCGCGTTTTCCGCCACTTGACGCGGAGTCTCGCAGAACATGCCGCCGGCTTCCGCCGCCAATTTGCGCGCCTTATCGGCGGTGTTCGACCAAATCGCCACCTGGTGGCCGGCCCGCAGAAGGTTGCGAGCCATGGGATAGCCCATCAATCCCAATCCGAGAAATCCAAGTTTTGCCATAGGTTTTTAGAATAGCTCTCCGGTCGCCAGCCGGGAAACCGGCGGGCTACCGAAACCAAACTGCCGACCCATCATGAAGCAGGGGACGTGGATGCTGATTCAGTTCTTGCCGGCTTGAAACTCGCCCACAGATCGTGGCCATAGAATCCAATGATCGCCAAGGCCCACAGCATATGGACAAGCGTAACCCAGATCTGATGGAAGACGGATCTGGTGACGTAGTCGGCATAAACCAACAAGCAGGCGCCAAACCCCATCGCGATCACGTCCGCTACCCGCCGCACCCCAGTTTTCGCCGCGAGAACGCTGAGGCCCTTTCCGCCCATCTCAATACCGAGCGCGTACCAAAGCAACCAGACCAGCGAGAAGAAGGTGGCAAGGTCGACAATCGCGGCGAGCGGATAGTGCTTCGCGAGCCATTCGTGCGTAACCGTCCGTTGAAGGTACACGATCAGCGCCGCGAGGGAGAATTCAGTGCCCAGCAATACTGGATGTCCAACTCCGTAGTCCTGCTGTCTGGTATGGTGTCCCCAAAAGGCTGCGGTCTGCGAAGATTGCTGACGATAGCGCAACTGCGATCATTACCTGAATGATCGGAAGCATGACACGAGCTTTGGCGCCCATCGTCATGGCACCTCTGGATATGGGGCATGATTTCCGGACCCACTTCCGGGTGCAACACTACGAACACCCATGCTACGTATAAGGCCTCCGGCGCAGAGGCATGCCACAAACACCGTGAACAGGATTCCGGTAATCTACCATCCATCCCAGACGAAAGTCTCTCGTGGCAATTTCAAGACTTTCCACCTACCTGGCCACACGTGACGAAAGGGACGTGGAAAGACAAGGTAGAGGTACAGCGTCAGAGAAAAAACGCAGCCTACCAAAGCAGATATATCTGCACATCGAGGATATTTGAAGACCAGAGCCCCCGCCAGTATAAACACCAAACTTGCCAAAACTTGGCCGCCGCGCGATTCAGTCCCCTCGAAAACGAGAAAACTCTTCCAGCACACAACAGCGCACATCAGGCAACCTGCTGCCACGGACACTTTTCGTTTAGTCGCCTGCATACCGGCTCCGGGCGGGCAAAATCCCGAAATCGGTCCAACATTTGCTTCCAATCCGACCTGTGGAAGGTGCCCGCTGTTTTGTGACTAGTGCTCTTCTCAACTGAGTCTAGTATATCGACAAGCAGAGCTGTATATCTTCTACGTGCTTTACTTCCCGCATCGTAGGCAAACCCTCGCGCCATCTGATCTGCGCAAACCTTCGCATGCGAGCCAGTCCGCTCCTGTCATTCTTCCCGCAGGGCAGTCATCGGCTCCAGGCGGGAAGCGCGGCGGGCGGGCAGATAGCTGGCGCCTTGTGTGATGGCGGCCAGCAGCAGAATCGCGAGTGCGAGCGTGCCGGCATCGTTGGGCCGCAACCCGAACAGGAGGGATTCAATATAGTTGGCGGCCACCAAAGCCAGTGCGGCGCCGACCGCGAGCCCGATAGCCAGCAGCGCGGCGGACTGGCGCAGAATCAGCGACAGGATGTCGCCGCGATTGGCGCCAAGTGCGACCCGTACTCCGATTTCGCTGGTCCGCCGCGCCACCAGGTACGACATCACGCCGTACAGCCCGAGGGCGGCGATCAGAGCAGCCAACACGCCGAAGAAACTGGAAATCGTCGCCATCAGCCGCTCGCGGATTAAGCCCTCGGCAACGGTGGAGGCGAACGATTCGAAGTCCATGGTGATCTCGGGGCTGGTGGCGGCGACGACGCCGCGCGTCCGCGAAATCACGTCGGCGAGCGGCGCGGAGGATCGAATGAGAAACTGGGCGGCCGGAGAGACCCCGGTTTGTTGATCGAGAGAGAGGAATGCGATGGGGCCGAACTCTTCGCGGAGGCTCAGATACTTGGTGTCGGGCGCCACACCCACGACCTCGAACACCGTCTCCGGTTCGCTGGGCGTGGACTCGCGGCGGAAGCTCCGGCCCACGGGATTCTCGCCCAGCCCTACCTGGCGCGCGAAGGATTGATTCACGATCGCGACGGGCTGGGAGCGCACGGTATCGCGGTTGTCGAAATCGCGGCCGGCCAGCAGCGGCATGCTCATCGTTTTCAGGTATCCGCCACCAATCCAGGTGAAGTGGGCGTCGACCTTGGCGCGGCCATCGCCGGCATCTGTCCAGACGCGGTGACTGATGCTGCCGCCGCTGAGCGGTAGCATATCGGCTTCGGCGGCGCCATCCACGCCCGGAAGCGCGCGCAGTTTGGCCAGCATGTCCTGCCTGAATGCAATGCGCCGATCTGTCGGGATCGGCAAACGGCGGAAATCCAGATTCGCGATCAGGATGCCATTCTGCTGGAAGCCTGCATTCACGGAAAGCAGTTTGCGAAAGCTGCCGGAGAACAGCAGGGCGCCGACCAGCAGCACGAGCGAGAGCGCTACTTGCGATACCACCAGCACCTGGCGCAGGCCGAATCGTTCGCGATTGCCGGTTTGCCCGCGTCCTTTTCCCCGCATGGCTTCGGCAGCCGCCACGCGGGTGGCTCGCCACGCCGGCGCCAGGCCGAACAGCAGACATGTTAAGGTGGCAACCACGGTGGTGAAGGAAAGCACGGCGCGATCAGGCGACAGGTCCAGCGATAGCGGATCGCCTTTCGTGGCAAGCAGCGCCACCAGAAACTGACTCATCGCGCCCGAGAGGAACAGTCCAAGCCCTGCGCCTCCGGCCGCCAACAACAGGCTTTCCGCCATCAATTGCCGGATGAGCGTGCCGCGCGACGCGCCCATCGCCATGCGCACCGCGATTTCGTGTTCGCGCGCAGTGGCTCGCGCCAGCATCAGGTTGGCCAGATTGGCGCAGGCGATCAACAGCACCATTCCCGCAGTGATGAGCAGCAGCGTGAGGGGGTCGCTATAATTGCGCCGCAAAAGGGAAACACCGGTATTGCCCGGCTCCGCCACCAGCTTGGTGTTGAGGTAATCCTTGATGCTGACCTTGGGATAATTCGCCGGCAGAGTCGCTTGAAACAGACCGGGCGAGAGCACCTGCAAGCGCGCATTCGCTCGCTCCATAGTAATGCCAGGTTTGAGCCGGCCCACGGTGGTGAGCCACCAGACGGTGCCGCGGTTGAGCCAGTCGCCTTCGGTCCACAGAGCCGCCTGCGAGCAGATAGGCGCCGCCACATCGTAAGCGCGGCCGATCTCGAGACCGGAGAATCCGGCAGGCGTCACGCCGATGATCTCGACGGGTTGGTAGTTGAGCGTGAGTTTGCTGCCGATGGCGGAAGGCTCGCCGCCGAATTCCCGCTGCCAGAAAGCGTAGCTGATGACGGCGCCGGGCACACCGCAGCCGCGATGGTCGTCAGCGGCTGTAAAGACGCGACCGCGCAGCGCCGGGACGCCCAACACGCGGAAGAAATCGCCGTTGACGAACATCCCAAGCGCCAGCCGCTCCTCGCCGCCTGTGGAGAGTCCGAAATTGTTATCCCACCAGGCCGCTACGCCGGTGAAGACATCCTGCGTTTCGCGAAAGCGTTCAAACAGCGGGTTGCTGAGGGCCGGATACGGACTAGGGTGGCTTCCGCGCGTGCCTGCGTTCAGGTGAAGCAGTGCCAGTTGCTGCGGTTCGGCCACCGGCAGCGTGCGCAAGCGAATCGTCTCGACGAGTTGGAAGATGGCAGTATTTGCCCCGATTCCAAGGGCCAACGAGAGGATCGCAACCATTGTAAACGCGGGGTTTTGACGCAGGGTGCGGAGTCCGTAGCGAACGTCGCGAATGATTGCCGGCATATACAAGCATCCTGCCAGCCACCCCAAGGGCCTGATTCTACAAGACCGTGTTCACCGTGAGCGTCCGGTTTTGGGACAGGTTCCGAAAAGCTCTACGCGAAGAACGCCCGCCATGTGGTTACCACCAAAGCATGGGTGACCACTCCGGCGCGAATCCCCCCTGAGAGATTGCGTGCCCGGCCGCAGAAGAATCCCAGCAGCCCTCCCATCAGAACCCAGCTCCATCCGCGAAACGGATAGTGGATCAGACCGAAAACCACGCTCGTGAGCAGCAGCCCCGCCGTCTGATTGTGCGTCCATTTTTCGAACCAGGCCTGCAGCACGCCGCGGAAGAAGAACTCCTCGGTCAGCGAAATGAACCATAGGAATCCCAAAAAGGTGGCCGCCACCACCCACACCGGTTTCGGTGGAATCAGATGCGTAGCGCGAATGGCCAGCGCCAGGGGCAGCCCCACAATCAGGAAATAGAGATAGTGCAAAGCGCCGATTCGCCACTCTCGCCCTGTCGGAATGAACCCGTATCCGGTCTCCGGCACGCGCCGTTCAATCATCAGAGCCAGAATCGCAAACGTGTATAGCCCCACCTTGCCGACAATCACAAGGTTCTCTTTATGCACGATGGGATATACCGGCTCGAAGTACTTGCCGAGCAGGACCACGCCGGTGAGCGCCAGAAAAGCCAGGTCGACCACCGGATGCGGTGGCAGCACCACGTACCAAAGGCCTAGCGCCAAACCCACCGCCGCCACCCGCGCCAGGCTGGTCCAGTGGAACGGGATCGCGCCGCAGCAACAGGCCAGGTAAGGCCCCACCATCACCGCCAGCGCGGCCAGCGGAAATCGGCGCGGGCCGGAGAGAATTTCGCGCAGGTGAGGAAAGCCGGTTACCAGATAGAATGGATACGCAATGAGAATGGCCGCGATCACCGGCAGGGCCGTCCAACTGGGGATGCCTTTCCAATGCGCGTACCCTACGCCCGCCGCGCCTAGCGAAATCCAGCCGATCAGAAGAGCCGCCTGGAACGCCCGCAGCGATTTGGCCATCGCGCTCATTCTAACATCCGTGCTTTTAACGGCCTCCCGACCGGTAGCGGCCCAGGAAGCGCCTCGCAATCTGGCGAAACTGGTGGCGCATCGTGAGAGCGAAACCGAAGCCGAGCGCAACGAATACACCTATCGCCAGTCCGTGACCATCGACGAATTGGACGATCATGGCGGAGCCCGCGGTCAATACCGCGAAGCCCGCGACATCATCTTCTCCCCCAAACACGAACGCAGCGAGCAACTGATCGGCAAGGCGCAGAACAACCTGAAATTCCTCATCATGACTGACGAGGATTTCCACGACATCCGCGACATCCAACCCCTGGTCCTGACCGAAGACCGCCTCTTCAACTACGAAACCAAATTCCGCGGCGAGGAGACAGTGGACGATGTGGACTGCTGGGTGCTCCAAGTCCGGCCGCGCCAGATCCTCGATGCACAGCGCTTCTTCGACGGCACCATTTGGGTCGACAAAAAAGAGTACAACATCGTCCGCATGGAAGGCCAGGCCGTGCCGCAGATGCGATCGATGAAGAGCGAGAACCTATTCCCCCGCTTCACTACCATCCGAAAACCGATCGACGGCAAACACTGGTTCCCCATCTACACCTACGCCGACGACACCCTCCAATTCCGAACCGGCCCCCAAAGAGAGCGCCTCCGCATCGCCTACAGCAACTACAAAAGATTCGGAGTAGACTCCACGTTCACCCCCAAATAACTCACCCGAAGCGCTCCTTCCGAGCCGCGACCGTAAGGGAGTCGGTGCTTCCGTACCAAGTGGGGCAGGCGCTTCCGCCTGGCGCTTCCGCCTTTCAATTCGAGCGAAGCTCGGACCGCTTTTCGACCCTGTCCAGCCGGGCGACCCCTTCTTCCCCAACTCGCGCCCGCTCCCCAACTCCCGCCGAACCGCACCTCCGCCCCAACCGCTCCCCCCGCCGCCCCATTGCGCTACGATAGGCACGATGCGGCGATCGTTGCGGGTCACCTTGACCGTTGTGTCAGGCGTGGCCTTGATATCCTGCGGCCGGCGCGCCCTGGACCCCTGTGCAAACCAGACCTTTAACGCCCAAGCTTGCCAGGACGCCGTCCACAGCGGCGGCTACTTTTGGAATGGCACGTGGTACCCGATGACCTACACGCACCCCTATCCCTTCTACTACGACTCGTATCAGAGTTATCGCGGACCCTCAAGCGGAGCCAGTGCGGCGTCCTACGCCCGCCCCTCCGGCGTCGAACGCGGCGGCTTTGGCTCCACCGGCGAAGCCCACGGCGCATCGGGCGGCGAAGGAGTTGGCGAATAAATGCGGCGCGTACCGTCCACACCGCGCGAAAACTGGCAAAAGAAAGTGGAGGAAGCCGGTCTGATCTGGCATTCCGGCACGCAGCCATATTGGGACGAGTCCGCCTTCTACGAATTCACGGCCAAAGAAGTGGACGTCCTCGAAGCCGCCACCAACGAACTGGAGACCATGACGCTGGCGGCCGCGCAGCACATCATCGACAACAAGCTATATGCGCGCATGGGAATTCCGGAAAACGCCGTCCCGTTGATCGAGAGTTCCTGGGAAGCCGAACCGCCGTCCCTCTACGGGCGTTTCGACTTCGCGTTCGACGGCGCGAAGCCGCCCAAACTACTCGAATTCAACGCCGACACGCCAACCTCACTACTCGAGGCGGCTGTGGTGCAGTGGTATTGGCTGCAGGACGCACACCCCAAGCGCGACCAGTTCAACTCCATCCACGAGCGTCTGATTGCGCTCTGGAAGCAACTCACACCGTACCTGCCCGATCGGAGCATTCGCTTCTGCTCCATGGACGACATCGAAGACGGCATGACCGTGACCTACCTCGAAGACACGGCGCGGCAAGCCGGGCTCACTGCCTCCAGCTTTCCCATCCGCGAAATCGGATGGGACGGCAGCACCTTCGTAGGCCCCGACGACCATCCTCTGGGCGCAGTCTTCAAACTTTATCCGTGGGAATGGATGGTGCGCGAGGCCTTCGCGCGGCACCTGGCTGTCGCTCCCACGCTCTGGATGGAGCCGGCCTGGAAGATGCTCCTCTCCAATAAGGGCCTGCTGCCGGTGTTATGGTCGCTCTATCCCCGTCATCCTTACCTGCTCGAAGCCAGCTTCGACTCACCCGGTTTGATGATGTCGTGGGTGAAGAAGCCGCTTCTCGGCCGCGAAGGCGCCAACATCACTCTCCACCGGCCCGGAATGGACGTCCAGACAGATGGCGACTACGGCGCCGAGGGCTTCGTTTATCAGGAAGCCGCCGCAATGTCCGCGGTGGACGGCCGGTATTCCGTCATCGGCAGTTGGGCCATCGGACACGAAGAGGGCAATGTCTCAGGCGGCATGGGAATCCGCGAATCCGATTCGCCAATCACCACCAACACCAGCCGGTTCGTCCCACACCTGTTCAGCTAAACTGCTGGATCAACCCAGATAATCGAACAAGGTCTGGGTCGGCATCTTTCCCTGTGTTTGAAAAGCAGCCTGGAGCTGCGTGTTGCACTGTGTCAATTGGAGCGCGGCACTGGGAATGTCGGCGTCCTCCGTATTGCCGATCTCGGTTTGCAATTGAGTGCTGTACTGGTTCGCGAAGTCAGCGGCCCCCTGGATGCGATCCTCCACCGTCCCGTAAAACGCTTCCGCATTGTTGATATGAGTCGATGCCGCCTTCAGCGACGTGATGGAATTGGTAACGCCGGTCTGGTCGCTATTCAATAGCGAGATCCGCAAACTGTTCAAGGAGGCAAAGACGTTGTCGGTCGCCGGCGACCCGTCGGCATTGTTGTCGTCGAAAATCTGCTGCGCCGTCTGCGATACGGCGAACGAGCCGCCCGCCGGATCTTCCACCTGGCGGGTGGCGGAAGGGTTGGCAAGCTGCGTCACCCCACGTAAGGTGGCCGGATCCACTGGCAACGACGGGTCCACAGGCGCTGTCGTCGGTGGCAGTAGATCGAGTTGGTACGTAGGACTACCTTCCTGATCGCCGCTGAAGACATACCGTCCCTGCACCTGCGTCTGGCTGTAGGACACCATTTGCGCCTGTAGGGCCGCGACTTCTTGAGCCAGGCTGGCGCGCGTATCCGCGCTCGCAGTGGAGGTGGCGCCTTGGGCCGCCAGTGAGACGGCCCGATCCATCAGTGTCGCCGCCGCTGCCAGCGCGTTGTCTGCGCCAGCCGCGTCCGTATTGGCAAGCGTGAGGTTCGACTGAATCTGCGTATTGCGCTGCAAGTTGGCGCGCAGTTGGAGTAGCGTATCGATTTGATCCGGCGAGTCGGACGCGACATTAATCTTTTTGCCGGACGTGACCTCGGCGTTTGCCTGCGCGATGCGCTGTTGGACGCGGTTCACGTTGGCCAGGAAAAGCGCCGAAGATGGACTGAGTGTAGTCATGTGAGAGATCCTATGACGTCGGCAACATTTGTATGGTGTCTAAGGTAAGTTGGTCCAGCACCGTGACCATACGGGCGGTGGCTTCGTAAGCCCTCTGGAATTGGATTACCTTCATGGCCTCTGCGTTCAAATCCACGCCGGATTCCTGCTGGCGTAGATTCTGAGCCTGCGCCACGGCCCCCTGCTCCACCTGCTGTTCGTTCGTGGCATCGGTCAGAGCGTTCCCCACACGCGACGCCATATCCCCGTAAAACGCAGTGACGCTTTCCCCAAGAACCTGATCGGCGCTATCTTGCGGATCGGCCAGTTGCGACAACGCCAGCGGGACGCCGTTCGATTGTACCGGCGGTCCCGGCAAACTGGCCGCCAGTTGGGCCCCCGTGATCGTCGAACTGACCGCCAGCGTCTGCGCCACATTGGAGCCGTTGTTTGTGTCGTAGGTGAATAGCGGAGGACCGGCCGTGACGCCATCCGCCAAAGTGCCCGAACCCAGCAGCGTGTTCACACGGCTCGCGAACTGCTGCGCCATCGTATTGATGTCCCCAGCCTGATTGGAATCCCCAATATACGTCGGCAGAATCTGGTTGCGTAAGTTCAGCAACGCCCCCAGTTGACCGGTGGTGATTCCGGCGGTTACGTCCGTCCCGTCGGAAGCCTGAATGTGCGCAGTGGGCGGACCGCTCGGATAGGCCGCCGCGGGATCTCCCGATTGCTGCAGATTGTACGAGATTGCATACTGCCGCGACCCGATCACCAGCGGCGTCTGGCCGTTCATCAGGAGAGTGTAAGAGCCGTCGGCCTGTTTGGTGGCGGTAAACGGAATGTCCTGGGAAAGCTGCTCCAGATCGGAGTGTATCTGCGCATCGAGCCCGGAATCGTTGCGATCGCCTTGCATCACCTGCAGGTTGTATCGCGCCAATTGACCCGTCAGATGATTCACCTGGTCCACCGTCTGCTTCAACTGCTGGTTGGTCGTCTGAGTGACCTGCGCCAGGCCGGATGCGGTCTGTTGAAAGGCATGCGCCACGCTGGTCGCCTGATTGATGACGTTTTGCCGCGCATTCGTATCGCTGGGCGTCTGCCCCCACGCAGAGAACGCTTGAAACAAGTTGTTCAACGCGTAGGTAAGACCGCTCTTGCCGGTAACGTCGAAATTGGACTGCAAAGATGTGAGCGTGCTGACGTTTTGATTCGCCTGCCCCAATAACGTGCTCTGCTGTCGGACCGCCTCCTCTGCAAACTCGTCCCGCGCGCTTTGAACCGCTCCCGGAATGACTCCGCCCGATGCTCCGGATTGCGGATCGAACGGCATCGCGATGAAGGTCTGAGTCTGAGCCGCGTACCCGGGCGTGGACGCATTGGCGACGTTATTCTGCGTCACCTGGAGTGCCCTGTCGAAGGCGCTCATCGCGCCCGCCGACATCAATAATGAGGAAAGAATGCTCGACATGGCGATGCTAGCCTTCCATCGATACCCGTCCTGGCGCCGGCAGCGAAGTCATATCTCCGTCGGCGGTATAGCAGCCAGCGGTCATCGACCGCAGGATCTTGAACCAATGCTGGTGATACGCCGCCGCAGTCTCCAGCAGCCGCCCCACGCGCCGCGCAGAAGCCCGGAGCGAGCGCGCCTGCTTGCCAGGCGGCCGCGAATTCGACAGACGGGAAACCGCGCGGCCTAACAGTGCCGAGCACCGGTCGAGGTTCTCTGGCGTGGGATCGATCAATAAAACACAGGCAGCGTCAATTTCCCGCTGCGCCTCGTTCCACGACTGGAGACCGTCGGCCATACTACCCGTTCGCTCCCGCCAAAGCTTCGGCAATCACGCCGCGACTGGTTCCCATCGCGTCCGGATGGTATCCACCGCTTTGATATTGAGCGGTCAGCGACTGCACCCGCCCGGCTCTGTCCGAGCCAAACGACGACAGCACTCGTGAGAGACTGCCCAGTGCGCTCGACAACTCGACCCGGTCATTACTGGTGGAACTCGACCCGCCGCCGGCCCGCGTGGTTGACTCACGTTCCGTGCGTTGCGTCTCCGGTGCTCGCCCCGTTTCGGCGGCGGAACCGGTCAAATTACCTTCGTTGATTCTCATTTGCGTCTCGCCAACTCTGGCTACCAGTCATATCGGCGGCGGCACCGATGTGCTTTAGCGGTGTGGGAGCAAATATTACAAAATTTCTTCTAAAGTATTCCCGCTATCAGCCGATTGCATTGACGTAACTGCAATGGAAGGCCAACGTATTCTCTGGATTTGTGACGCGCCGCCGCTCTCGGCAGCCGAAAGACGACCGGTTGGAAGCCCGCCGAATTGCTCGAAGCCGTCCGGCGCGCCATTCCGGGAGTGCCTGTGCTGATTCGCGATCCCCAAGCAACACCTATAGGCCTCATCGAACAGGCCGTCGAGGAGCGGCGCGCTCTCTCTCTGGCGCAACTCTCCGATCATGTGGCTCGCGAAGAATGGGAACGTCTGCTGGTAGGCGAAAGCCCCGAGATACGACAGGTGCAACACCTGATTCGCATGGTGGGGAGCCGTCGTGCGACGGTGTTGATCACCGGCGAGACTGGCACCGGCAAAGAAGTCGCGGCACGCGCCCTGCACCTGGCCGGCGCACGCCGCCGCGGACCGTTCGTGGCTGTCAATTGCAGCGCGCTCCCCGAAAACCTGCTGGAAGCCGAGCTCTTCGGACATGTGCGCGGAGCCTTTACAGGAGCCGTCCAGAATCGCACCGGCCGCTTCGAACAAGCGCAGGGCGGCACGCTTCTGCTCGACGAAATTGGCGAAATGCCTACGGATCTGCAGGTCAAACTGCTGCGCGTTCTGCAGGAGCGCGAGTTCCAGAAACTCGGCAGTTCGGAAACCATCCGCGTCGACGCGCGTGTGGTAGCGGCCACCAATTGCGATCTCTTCCAAAAGATACAGGAAGGCGCATTTCGCGAAGATCTTTATTACCGCCTGAACGTGGTGCCAATCCACATGCCGGCGCTGCGTCAGCGCCCCAGCGATATTCCTCTGCTGGCCGCGCACCTGCTCACCAAAATCTGCCGCCTGGAAGAAATTCCGGCGAAGTCTCTCGATGCGGGCGCGCTGGCGAAACTCTCCGCTTATTCGTGGCCAGGCAATGTGCGTCAACTCGAAAACGCCATTGAAATGGCGGTAGCGATGGGGGTAGAGCGTCCACTACTGACCGCCGCTGATTTTTCTTTGCCGGAAGAGAGACGCGCAGTGCAAACCAATGGTGCGGATTCGCCAGTAGTGGAACTGCCGGAGGGCGGCATCGACTTCGATCAAACGCTCGCGGCCATCGAACGCAGCATTCTCGAACAGGCGCTGCGCAAAACCGGCGGCAACAAAAAAGCGGCGGCTCAGATGCTCCGCTTGAAGCGAACCACACTGTCGGCGAAAGTTCGAAGTTTGGCCTCAACTGGATGAAGTTTTATTAATTAGTTGACAAAGTCAACTAATTTTCGCAAATTAAGACCTTAAATGTAATCTTTGGCAATTTCGCGCTTATCGTAGCCGTCGAGGACGTGCACTACCCGGAGTTTTTTCAGCGACACCGGCGAAAGCTGACCGATCGGAATATAGATGATGGTCCGGCCGAGTCGTGAGGCGATGGTTTTGAAAATCGTCCGTGGCGGTTTGGCGGCGACGTAGACCACGTAATGGTGCGTGGAATAATCGAGCCCGGCCAGCAGCAGCCGCTCCGCTTTGGATTCCGCGGTTTCGTAGTCGGGATCCTGCCACACATCGTACATGCGGCGCGGCGGCAGACTCATCAGCAAGCCACCATACTCCGCGCGCCCGATGCCGGGGCCGACCAGATTGTCGAACGGAAACGTGGAGTAAAACGCCATGTCCGATTCATTCTGATTCTCGCCCAGCCAGGTGGTCATGTAGGAATAGCGATTGTCGCGGTCTTCATCGAAGATGACGACGATCGAACCCACTTCGCCTTGAATCTTCTGGAACTGGCGCACGTAAATTCGGCCTTCGTACCATTTGCGAATGGTCTCGCGCATGTCGATGCCGTCGAAGATGGAAGTGGTGAAGGGCTCCACGCGCGTTCGCTCTTCGGAGAGAATGCTCTTGCCCTTTTTCTTGAGGAAGCGGCCGTAGTCTTCGATTACCAGGTCTTCCGGCGGATAGGAGCAGATGCCCGAGCCGTTGAGCTGGCTGGCCCATTCTCCGGGAAACTTTTCTTTCTTGCGCGCCTTGAGGCCGGAGGGCCGGAGACGCTGCTTCATGCCGGGAAGCCTGCGGCGCAAACGAATACGGCGGGTGTCCCGCCACATCTCCGTACCGGAGATCTTGACGGTCAGCAAGT
Organism: uncultured Solibacteraceae bacterium; assembly: GCA_963815475.1. Taxonomy (GTDB): domain Bacteria; phylum Acidobacteriota; class Terriglobia; order Bryobacterales; family Bryobacteraceae; genus Sulfopaludibacter. The sequence goes on from CAWFHD010000003.1 coordinate 2,396,734, forward strand.
CGGATTCGGTGGTCTGCGGCGGATAGCGGCCAGCGACCTCCCAAACATCCCAGGCATAGTTATCATCGACCACACCGCGCGCCGCCACAGCCAGGTCGAACAGACTGGCCATCAATTCCTGCCCGCCCAGAGCCAGGTTGCGCGTGTAGCGCGCCATCAGTCGGCGCTGCCAGTGAGCCAGGCGTTCGCCGGTATTGGCTTCATACTCCTTCTCAGCGTCGCGAAAAACGGCGAGTTGGGCATGGCGCCGGTCGATCAGCTTCCAATCGGTGAGCAGAGCGCGAAAGGCTTCATAACGCCACTGCAGGTGCGGATACTCGAGCGCGATCTCGGCCAGCGAATCGGGATGCGGATTCATCAACTCGACGCCGTCGCGGATGACGCGGGCGACGGGTTGGGCTTGCGGCACCTCCATGGCATCGAGCACCGGGTCGAGCAGATTCAGGGAGAGCACGACCATGACGTTGACCTCGGGGTCGGCGCCCTGCAATTTCCAGGCGATTCCGGCGGCGTGGCGGTCGATGTCTTCGGAGCGCTGTTGAGGATAGACGCGATAAGCCTCGATGTAACGGGTCACTCCGATGTGGCGAATGGCATACGGGTCGGGATAGTCGTCTTTGAGGTGAGGGCGCTCGCTGGCCTCGGGGTCCACAAAGACGATTTCGGCGCCGACTTCGAGACCGGTACGGATGGCCTCGGTGAAGGGGTCGGCCGGTTCGACGAGAACATAGATGGCCTGATCGTCGCCGGTGGCTTCATCGGGGTAGAAGATCAGCGACATCCGCGGCAAACGCTCGACGGCGCGCAGCCAGACCGGGCGCAGAGTGGCGGGGAGTTCGAGGGCCAGGATCTGCGGCCGGTCGCGAAGGATGGCCTCACGCACCTCGATGGCGAATTCCAGGCGTCCGGGGACGACCGGGAAGTAGGTGAAACGCCCGCGCTTCAGGCTTCCAAAATCAGGAAGCGGGTCGATTTCGGCGGGCATAGCGCAGCGCCTCTTCTCCCAGGACCTGGATCAAAGCGATTTCGAGCGCTTCGGTTTCGTGCGTCCGCTGAGTTGCCAGGCTCTTCAGCTTGATCGCGAAGCGAGCTACGTTGATGCCGTCACGGACAGTGTAGCGCTCGTCGGCCGCGTGGGCCATCTGAAGGAAGTCCGTGACATATGTGAGGATTCGATCCTCGGCGAAGGGCAGGTTCTCCTTCAGGATGTGAAACTCTTCGTCGCGCTCCGGAAAGTCGATGAAGATCTGCGGTTGCAGGCGCGAGTGAATGTACTCGGGCAGTTCAAAGGTGGAGGCGTCATCGTTCATGGTGGCCACCAGACGGAAGTTGGGATGAGCCTTGATCTTGATGCCGGCCACGATGGATTCGACGTAACGGCGGTTGTCGAGGAGCGGCGCGAGACTGGCCCAACTCTTTTCGCTCATCCGGTTGCCCTCATCGAGGATGGAGATGCCGCCCTCGATCATGGCGGTCACAAGCGGCGAGGCGACATAGCGCAGGCTGCCGACACCGGCGATCACTGGTGTGACCAACAAATCTTCTGGACGCGTGTCGAGCGTCGCCTGCATGATATAGACGTCGCGGCCCATGCGCTTGCCGGCCGCGTAGGCCAGGGTGGTCTTACCAACGCCCGGCTTGCCTAGAAGGCGGGGGTTCATGGGCAGATCCTGGTCATTCACTACCATCCACGCAGCCAGCAACTGGCGCATCAACTCGTCCTGTCCGACCCACTGGACGGCAAGTTCATCGGGATGAGCGAGGTGAAGTGTTACGCCTTCGATCTCGACAGTCATGTATCTCTTCATTATGAGGCAAGTAGAGAGGAAGCGGTCAGATATCACCTATAAGCTGTCAGACAGGGGGAAAGTTACTGCCTCAGCGCATTGCGACTGTGGTATCGCCGGTGAGGCCGCTGGCAAAATTCCCGATGTAGATGACGATGGGGACCTGAGCGTCGGCTGTGACCTCCTGTGAGACCTGGACATTCACTTGCACCGCTCCGGCGACCAGGCCTGGGGCGGAGCCCGCGTAGGTAACCTGGCCGATGTTGCAGGAGACGCCAAGAGCGACTTTGGGAAATGGCGGCGTAACCGGCGTCAATGATCCGTCAGGCTGCCCTGGAGTCATGAGGCCCGCACGGTCATGAAGACCGAAATGACGGAACCGCGCGACGCGGGGTTGGACGGCGAGTTGACGGAGCCGTCCTGGTTTAGAACGGCGGATTGCCCTCTGCCCGTTGCGTTGGACGTGAAGAGGGCGGGGACTGCTTCGGTGGCAGGACCGGTGATTTCGAATGGGACTACCGCGTTCATTTGATCGGCTTGGATGTAGAGGACCGGCGCGGGTGGTGGGGAAGTTGGGAGATTCGGTATAGCCAGTAATCCATGCGTTGCCTTGGGAATCGACTGCGACGGCGCGGCCTTGATCCGAGCCGGAGCCTCCAAGATAAGTTGCATAGACGGTGGTCCCATCGGGCGCCAGTTTGATGGCGAAGGCGTCGTTGCACGGCGGGGGAGGAGCGTTGGGAAACGTGCTGTAGGAGCACATTCCCGGAGCGAGGTTCGGTTGAAAAGCTCCGGGAGTTGTGGCGAGTCCCTGGCCAGCAGTGCCAGCGACGTAGGCGTCACCGGCGGGGTCGACGGCGATGGATGAGCCGATAGCAGTGCCCAGCGATTTCGAGTAGAGCATGCGGTCGGCGGCGGGAGAGAGCTTGACGATGCTGATACCCGCCAAAACATAGACGTCACCGGCGGCATCGAGCGCGATCGCATTGGAAGTAAGGTTCGCCAGGCATACGGACCACACCAGGGCAGTCGCGCTGGAATTCAGCTTGGTAGGATCGGAAGAGCCAGCATGGTGTATATAACTAAAACCTGGCACGCGCGAAATCCACTACAGGGAATGAGAAGAACGCGCGGCGCTGGATTTGCTTTACTTCTGGATGTTGGTAAGTACGATGCGTTGGACCTTGATGAGAAGCTCTACTTCCTGAGATGGGATATTGAGGGCGGCGGCGATCTGGGGTGGCGCCTCTCCGCGGCGGTGCATGCGAAGGGCTTGGGAACGCTTGCTCAGGTTCAGGCCGGGCCTCAGCGACATAGGGCCCGCGGGTTGTCCTTCGAGACCCCGAACTTCAGCGCCGAGGGCGTCGATGGATGACTGCATGGCATCCAGGCGGGCCTCCTGCTGGGAGCGCAGTTCGGCATTGCGGTGATGGGCCGCGTGCAGCAGCGACTTGGCCTGAAACACCGCGACAACGCTCAGGAGGAGTGCGCTGAGGGCAATGGTCAATGTGACAGCTAGCGCCAGAATCATGGAATGCTCCGCAGGCGTTCGTTCCGGCTGGCAATCTGCTGGATGCGCACGCCGTAATTCCCTTCCACTACCACTACTTCTCCGCGCGCGATCAGACACTGGTTCACCAGCACTTCGACCGAATCGTTGACGCCGCGGTTGAGCTCGACAATAGACCCGGTGGTGAGCTTCAGAACATCCTTCATGGGAAGGTGGGTGCGGCCGAACGAAATGCTGATCGGAAGGTCCACGTCGAGCAGCAGGTCCATGGTGCGGGAGCGGTGCGGCGAGGGCTCGTCAATTGGGGCGGCAGCGGGCGCGTTGTGCTCCACCGCGGCCACAGGCTCGGGCGGCGGCGCCGCGATCTGCGCCGTCATCTGTGGGCTGAGAGCAAACCAGAGGGTGGGCAGGTGGGTTTCGCCAAACGCGATCGACACTGCAGCCCATTCCTGGGGACCGCGCTCCGGCGCGCGCTCGGCGCCAGTGTCACACAGCACCTCGTGCCCGAGAATCGCCGAAGCGGAGCGCGCCATGCTGCCCAGCGATTGGCCGAGAATTTCGAACCAGGTGTTGCGGGCCTCACCGGTCTCGACATTTTCGAGTCCTGCCGCCTTCAAAGTGAGGACGCCGGTGTATTCCCAGACGCCTTTGGGCGCGGCAACCCAAGTGATGCTTCCGGGCACGATCTGGAAGGGCTGTTCCCACCAGAGGAGTTCGGCATCCGGGCCACCGTCGGCCTCGGCAGCGGCGGCGCGGAGTTCGGACAACTCGCCGCTGGCGGCTTTCCAGCGGACCTCCGGCTTGCTATCGGTCATGGATTCGAGAACCTGCCCGAGGCTCTCCGCCCACTGATCGACGAGGTCTTTTACGGACCGGGCGGCGTCGAGTCGCAGCGACTGACCCGCGTCGGAGGGGCTCACGCCGTCACCGCACCACGCGATGCCGGCCACTGTTCAGCCAGCTTGGCGCGCAGCCGCAGAATCGCCTGGGATTTCAGTTGAGAGATGCGCGATTCGTGCAGATGGACGATATCGGCGATCTCGCGCAAAGTCATCTCTTCGTGGTAGTAGAGACTCAGCACCGTCTGTTCCATCTTCGGGATGCCATCGATGTGCTCCGCCAGAAGGCGTTCGAGCTCCGACCTCTCGAGGATGGCCGATGGCAGGTTGCCCGATTCGTCGGGAATGTAATGCAGCAGGTCCTTGCCTTGCTCCGAGCCGGTGTACTCCAGGCTGGCGATATTCAGGCCGCGAATCTCCACCAGCCACTCGTGATACTCATCGAGGGAAACCCCCAACTGTTCGGCGATCTCTTCTTCGCCGGGCGCGCGCTTTAAGCGCTGCTCGGCGGTGGCGATGGCGGATTCGATTTGCTTGGCTTTGCGCCGCTTTTGACGCGGAGCCCAGTCGAGGCCGCGCAGGCTATCCAGGATTGCGCCTCGGATTTTATATTCCGCGTAGGTTTTTAACTTGACGTTGTGCCTGGCATCGAAGTTGTCGATGGCGGAAATCAATCCGACGACACCCGTTGAGATCAGATCTTCCAGACTGATATTCTCCGGCAGACGCTCCTGGATGCGCCGGGCGATCAACCGCACCTGCGGCAGATGCTCCAGGATCAGCCTCTCCCGTTCGTTTTCTCCGACCGCGTCCGAAACCGCATAGGCATACATATAGCTTCGCCGTTTTCCGCTACTGGCTACGCCGCCGAACGGGCGGGAATAGCGCGAGAGCTCAAAATTAGTTCGATAAGCCTGGCCTGGGAGGCAGTCTCCAAATCCTCAGGAATCCGCTGGCCTCCGGCAAAGAACGACAGAGGCTTGCCGGTGCGAACCGCTTCGTTCAGAATCGGCCCGAAAGAGCTGGTCTCATCGAGCTTGGTAAACAACAAGCGCCTGGGCCCGAAGATCTCGAACCCATCCACCATGCGTGATAGATCGGCGGGTTTGGTGGAAGACGATAGGACTAAATGCGTGTCGATATCGGTGCGGGTGGACAGAAAGCGCGCAAGCCCAGGGGAATGCTCCACTTCGCCCGCCGCCAAGCCGGGGGTATCGATAAAAATCAGCTCTTTACCGCGATTTTCTTCGATGTTTTGGGCCAGTGCACTCACCGTTTCCAGGACCTGAAAGCCGACTCCGAGGATGCCCGCGTAGGAGCGCAACTGCTCGGCGGCCGCGACCCGGTAGGTGTCCATGCTCAGAAGCACAACCGGACGGCGCGCCGCCAAGCCGTAATTCACAGCCAATTTCACCAAGGTGGTGGTCTTGCCGGCGCCTGGAGGTCCAACCAAGGCGACGATTCGCGCCTTGCGCTCGCCTCGGCCGAGCACCGGCTCCACCGTAAAGCGCGATTCCAATTCCTCCACCAACACGTTCTGGAAGCCTGTTTGATTTGCCTGGCCGCTGTGCAATTTGGCCTGACGCGACTCGGCCTGCTGCACGATGTCCCTCACCAACTCAGGCTCCACCTCAGCGGCGGTAAGGGCGGCAAAGGCATCGGAGAGATTGGGCGATGTTTCCAGCCATTGGGGAGCAGAGAAGGCGGACCGCGCGAGGGAGCGGCGCATGCCTTCCAGCTCCTTTTTCAAATCGGCGAGATCGGCAGCCAACTTGCCGTCCGCGGAGACCGCGGCCGGTTCACTCGATTCATTCGCCGGCAGGTCGGTGGCAAACACCACCTCGTACTCACCCAGGTGGCGCGACTCACCGGGGGCGCGCCGGGTATTGACCAGCATGGCCTCCGGGCCCAATTCCTGACGGGCGGACGCCATGGCGTCTTCTATCGTCAACGAGTAATAGGACTTGATTCTCATAGAGCACAATCCCGGCTAACCGCGATCCGGCTTCCTCTCTTGAATCGTCACCAACGCAGTTTTTCTGTAGGGTGTGTGCTTCATTGGATGTTTCCTATGGACTGTACGCGCAGGCCGGACGGCACCTCGTTGTGCGAAACAAAGAAGAGGTTGGGCATGACCGGCTCGGCCATCTGGCGCAGGAAGTAGCGGGCGCCGCCCGAGGTGACGACCACGACCGGTGTTTCGGTCGGCGCGATGCGCGCGCTCAAGCGGTTCAGGATTTCGCGAATGTTCTGGGGCGCCAGAGCGATGTGGCTGTTCTGGTCGCCGTGCTCGACCGCGGACTCGACAGCCTGTTCGATAGACGGATCGAGGAACCATGCGGGCAGTTCTCCGGCGCGGTTCAAATAGGGCTTGACCACAGTCCGGCGAATGGCCTGGCGCACGTATTCGGTGAGCAGCACGGGGTTGCGCGTGGCGGTGGCTGCCTCGCCCAGGGCTTCGAGGATGGAGACTCCGTCGCGCACCGAGACGCGTTCGCGTAGCAGGTTCTGCAGCACACGCTGCACGGCCGCCAGGGGCAGCAGTTTGGGCACCAGATCCTCCACCACCTTGGGATGCTCCACCGCTACGCGGTCGAGCAGGCGCTTGGCATCCTGGCGGGAGAACAGCTCATGAGCGTTGCGGCGAATCAGCTCGGAGAGGTGCGTGCCGAGCACGCTGACGGCGTCGACCACGGTATAGCCGGCATTGCGCGCGCGGCTGGCGGCGCTGGTGGGGATCCACAGCGCTTCGATGCCGAAGGCTGGCTCGCGCGTCGGCTGACCTTCCAACTTCGCATCTGTTTGACCCGTGGGAATGGCAAGTTCGCAGCCTTGCGGCAGCTCGTAGCGGGCAATCTCCGCGCCCTTCAGAGAGATCACGTATTCGCGGCTACGCAGCGACAGGTTATCGGTGACACGAACCGGCGGCAGTAGATAGCCGAGCTCGACGGCGAGCTGTTTTCGAATGGCCGAGATGCGGCGCAGGAGTTGCGAGTCCTGGGCGCCTTCGACGAGCCCCACCAGTCCCAGTCCCACTTCGATGGCGAGCGGTTCGACACGCAGGAGGGACTCGACGTTGTCCCTCGGCGGAGCCTGTTTGGTTTCGGGCGGAGCGGCGATGGCGCGCAATTCGCGTCGGCGCATCTGCCACCCGGCCGCTCCGGCGCTACCGCCTAAGAGGAGGAAGGGCAGGATGGGCATGGAGGGCAACAGGGCCATTGCCAGCAGAACCCCCGATGCCAACATCACGGGCTGGGAATTGCCGAGAATCTGTTTGCGGAACTCGGTGCCCAGGTGAGCGTCGGAGCTGGCGCGGGTGACGATTAGGGCGCCCGAAACGGAGATCATCAGCGCCGGGATTACAGTTACCAGCCCATCGCCGATGGTCAGCACGGTATAGGTTTCGAGGGCCTTGCGAAAATCCATGCCGTGCTGCAGGACGCCGATCAGAAAGCCGGCCACAATATTGATGGCGGTGATGAGGATGCTGGCCACGGCATCGCGCTGGGTGAAGCGCGAGGCGCCGTCCATGGCGCCGTAGAATTCGGCTTCGGTGGACAACTGTTTGCGGCGGCGCTTGGCCTCGGATTCATCGATCAGCCCGGAGTTGAGGTCGGCATCGATCGACATCTGCTTGCCGGGCAGGGCGTCGAGAGTGAATCGCGCGGTCACTTCGGAGATGCGCACCGCGCCGTGGTTGATGACGACGTACTGGATCGCAATCAGGACCAGGAAGATCACCGCGCCGATGACGTAGTTCCCACCGACTACGAAGCTGCCGAAGGCGCCGATCACTTCCCCGGCGGCGCTGGTCCCCGTATTGCCGTTGAGCAGGATGAGGCGGGACGAGGAAACATTCAGGGCGAGGCGGAAGAGGGTGAGGAGCAGGAGGGTGGTGGGAAATGACGTGAACTCGACGGGGCGAATCAGGTAGAGCGACACCATGAGCACGGTTACGGAGACCAGGATGTCGGCGACGATCAGTAGGTCGAGCACAAAGCCGGGGAGCGGCGTGATGAGCGCTACGACGATGCCGAGCACCGCGATGGGCACCGCCATCTCGCCGAGAATGCCGGTGGGAATGGCTTGCAGCCATTTGAGGAACGCGGGTTGGGGCAGGGCTTTTGTGGGGGTCATGAGGAAAAGTCCGGGAGGCAGCGGGTTAGGAGACTCGAAGAGGGAATCAGGAGACAGGAGTCAGGAGTCAGAATGAAGATGGTTTGAGCGGGGCCGGAGCGAAGGGCCGATCGCACAACCAAGGAAGCTCCGTACGATAGAGAAGGAGCCGGCGCCCTTCTGACTTTTGACTCCTGTCTCCTGACTCCCCCTTCGATTTTCGTCACCCGGGCAGCCTTCCGTTCATTAGCTTGAAAATGTAGGCCAGGATTTCGGCCACGGCGCGGTAGAGATGCGGCGGGATCTCCTGGCCGACGTCGACCGATTTGTAGAGGGCCTGGGCCAACGGCGGGTTTTCGATGATGGGGACTTGATTTTCGATGGCCTTCTGGCGGATGCGGAGCGCCAGGTAGTTCTTGCCTTTGGCCACGACCAAGGGCGCGGCCATGCTGTCGATTTGATAGCGGATGGCCACGGCGAAGTGCGTCGGGTTCACCACCACGGCCGTGGCGGTGGGCACTTCCTTCATCATGTTGCGGCGGGCGCGGTCGCGCTGCAGGCGTCGAATCCGGCCCTTGATCTGCGGATTGCCCTCGATGTCCTTCATCTCGTCGCGAATCTCCTGCTTGCTCATGCGGAGATCCTGCTGGTGGCGGCGCATCTGGCGGAACAGGTCGACTGCGCCAAAGCCCAGGAAGACCACCGAGGCCTTCCAGAAGAGCTCCATCAACGAGGCGCCCAGGAAGCCGAACCCACCCTCGACGCTCCCCAGCGGCAGCGCCAGGAAGGCTTCCAATTTGTCGCGCGCAATCACCCAGACGGCCCACAGGAAGAGCGGCAGCAGAACCATGGCTTGAAAGAGCGAGGGCATGGTTTGGCGCGGCAATTCGCGCAACTTCGAAATGAAATTGAAACGCTGAGCATCCGGCGCCAGTTTCTTGAGACTGAGTCCGAACTGCGTGGTCACCAGGCGAAAAAGCAGAGTGGCGGCGGCTACGGCCGCGCCGCCCAGCATGAGCGGCACGAAATGGCGCCAGAGAATCTGGAAGCCGAGGGAAGTCAGATCCTCGGGCCGGATTTCGCGGGCAAAGGCAAGCGAGAACAACGATCGCATGGTTTGCCGGAACTGTGCCAGCCAGCGCGCGCCCCCAGTGCTGAGAAGCGCCAGGAACACTATGAACTGCAGGGCCGAGACGAACTCGCGGGCGTTGGGAAACTGGCCTTCTTCGCGCGCCTTCTGCAGGCGCCTTTGCGTGGGTTGTTCGGTCTTCTGAGACTTGTCCGGCATGGCGCGTCATAACCCCAACGTCCGGCGGGACACGGCGAACGCCATGCCGCTAAAGTCTCGAAGAATGCGCGGGAACAGGACGGAGACCCAACTCAAGACCAGCAGCGCAACCAGCATTTTGATGGGAAAGGCCATCTGCAGCAATTGCAACTGGGAGTTGAGGCGGCCCAGGAGGGCGAGCGCCACATCCACCATCACCAACAGAGCTACTACCGGCAGCGCCAGGCGGATTCCCACGGAGAAGACCATGGAAGCCAGGCGGATCACAGGCTCGGCGGAGTGCGCGCCGAGAACATACGTTCCGGGCGGGATTTTGGTGAGACTCTCGGCAAAGAGACGCAAAACTTCTCGGTCGAGCCCGAGCGCGAAAAAAAACATGCCCGCCATCAGTTGGGCGAAGACGAGCAGGATACCCGAATCGGCCTGCGTGTTGGGATCTACGGTCTGGGCGTAGGCGTAACCTGCCTGCAATCCGAGGATCTGACCGGCCAGCATGAAGGACTCGAGCACAATCGCGACCGAAATCCCGATGGCGATTCCCACCACCGATTCGGCGGCGGACCAAACCAGTAGCGATCCGGGAGTGACGCTGCCGGCGCGCACCGTGGGCCACATGGGATAGAGCGCCAGGGAGAGCCCCAGGACAAAGACGGTTCGCGCCGGGCCGGAGGAGGCGTTGAAGCCAGGGATGGGGACAAAGGTGACGGCCCCCGCCACGCGCGCCAGCACCAGCATGAACGCATACAGCGTGTCGACCTGGACCGTCAGGCTAGCCTGCATTTCTCACACACTTTCTACTGCGCCGCACGATAAGGCCGCGTCTAGGTCGTTGCGCTCGCTCACCGTGCTCAACGTACTGTTCAAGTACGCTTCCGCGCGCCGAGCGTCGCGCGCCTCGTATCCACGGCCTTCTCACACGCCTCGCAACGAAACTGTGTGAGGAATACAGGCTAACGGGCATAGTGGCCCAGATTTCCCATGATCGCCGTGGTGTAGGACATGCTCTTTTGCAGCATCCAAGGCATCAAAAAAATCAGACCGATCAGGAAGACCACCAATCGCGGGATGGTACTGAACGCGTTGTCCTGCATCGAGGTGGCGATCTGCACCAGGCTGATGGCGATGCCAGCCACAAAGCCGATCGCCAGCAGCGGCGCCGCCAGCCAGAAGGCCGTCATCAGCATCTGCCGCATGATTTCGACTACCGTTTCGGGTGTCATTGGTAAAAGCTCTTCATCAGCGATCCGATCACGAGGTTCCAGCCGTCCACCAGGACGAACAGCAGCACCTTGAAGGGCGCCGAGATCATGACCGGAGGCAGTTGCATCATGCCGATCGACAGAGTGACTGAGGCCACTACGAGGTCGATCACCAGGAAGGGCAGGAACAGGATGGCGCCGATCTGGAAACCGGTCTTCAGCTCCGAGAGGATGTAGGCGGGGATGAGGATTTTCAACGGGAGGTCGGCGGGCTTATGCGGCGCCGGCTCATGGGTCAATTCGACAAAGAGGCGGATATCCTTCTCGCGGGCGAAGCGAATCATGAATTGGCGCAACGGCTGGCTGCCCTGATCGAGCGCCTGTTCGGCGGGGAGGCGGCCGGCCTGGTAGGGTTCCCAGCCCTGGTGGTACATGTCGGCGGCGATTGGCTGCATGATGACGATGGTGAGAAACAGCGCCAGCCCCAGCAGGACCTGGTTGGACGGAGCGGTCTGGGTTCCCACGGCCTGCCGCAGAAAGTGCAGGACGATGGTGATTCGCAGAAATGGCGTGATGGACATGACGGCCGCCGGCAGCAGCGTCATCAGGGTCAGCAGAATTACGATCTGCATGGGCACGCCGAGGTTGGAATTGGCGCTTCCGGCCGATATGCCGAATAGAGAGAGAGGTTCGGCCTTGGCAGCCGCGACCGCGCGGGGAGCCGCCAGGGCAGGCGCCACCGCAAGTAGTAGCAGGAACGAGCGCAATGCCTTCATTGCGCAATCTCCGGTGGGGCGGCGCTTTCGCGCCATGCGGAGTTATCGAGCAAAGTGCATCCGGCGGGCGAGAAGCCTACCAGTAAGGCGCGATCTCCCAGGCGCACGAGGTGGAGCGTCTGCTGCGGCCCGAGCGCTACACGCTCGACACATTGCAGACGACGGGTGTCACGGCGGCGGCCGACGGTGGAGACCGCGTAGCCGCGCCGCCGCAGCCACCATAAAGTTGCGCCCAGCAGCACCAGCACGGCGCCTACCGCGGCAACCTGTTGCATCACTTCCATAAGTAGCGTTGCGCTTTCTGTCAATCGTCCCGGAAGTCTGTGATGCGCACGCCCAACGTGTTTTCGATCACGACAATCTCGCCCGACCCGCAGAGCACACCCCCGATGTAGATATCGATGTTCTCGCCGGCCGACCGCGTGGTGCCGATGATGCTGCCTTCTTCGAGCCGCAATACGTCGCGCGCTCGCATCACTCGCCGGTCGAGTTCGATCTCGATCTCTACCGGGACTTCGCCCAAAGGCGCTATCTCTTCCTGAGGATTCATCGGCGGTTTAACGGATTAAGTTGATAGTGTCCTGGCTCAACGTGTCAGCCGTGGTGATTACGTGGGCATTGGCCTCGTAGGCGCGCTGGTACACGATGAGGTTGGTAAACTCGGTGGCGATATCCACGGTGGACGCCTCGACAGCGCCTCCCTGGATGGTTCCCCGGCCACCCGTTCCCGGCACTCCGATGGATGGATTAGCCGTTAAAGCACTGAGTTGAAAATTGTTATTGCCGGCCGCAATGAGCGTGGCAGGGTTGCGCACAGAAGCCAGGGCCACCTGGCCTACCACCACTTGCGTGCCATCGGTAAACTCCGCCAGGATGGACCCGCCGGTGGCCAGGCCGACATGCGACAACTGGGCCGACGCCGAGCCGTCGGTCGCGTTGGCCGATGAGTTGGACGGCGCACCGAACTGCGTAATGCGCCCGGCGCCTGTGTTGGTGTATGGGTTCCAGCTCAGGTTCATATCAGAGGCTCCATCCGTCAGTCCGGGAATAGTGAATGCGATCGGGCTGCCGTTGGTGGGACTGGTGAGCTGGCCGGTGCTGTCAAACGTGAGCGACCCGCTTGCGCCCGAAATGGGAAACGCTGTGCCAGCCGTGCCGCCACCGATCTCATCGCCCGGCATGCTCACTTGATAGCTCCAGGTGTTGGCGCCGGTCTTCGCAAAATTGAGTGTCAGGACGTGCGAGCTGCCCAGACTGTCGTAGACCTTGATGGGTGTGGTGAAGGTGGAGGTGCTGTCGGCCGCGGCATTCGAGTTCAGATTCAAATCGTCGGTGAAGCTGGTGGTGGCCACGGGCGCCTTCAACGAGCCCACGGGCACTACGATATTGCCGATGTTGCCGTTTGTGTCAACCGCCCCGGTTGTCGGGTCGACCGTAGTCCAGCCCTGCACTTTGTCTCCGGTGTCCGTAAGCAGATTGCCCGAGGTGTCCGTCTGGAAATGGCCCGCGCGCGTGTAGAACGTCTGGCCGGAGTTGTCCTTCACCACGAAGAAACCGTCGCCCTGAACAGCGGCGTCGAGAAGGCCGGCGCTGGTCTGGATAGCGCCCTGGGAAAACTCGCGCACGGTCAATGGCTGACCGGTGCCGAATCCAACCTGCGTCTCGCCCAACCCCGCTCCCAGCGACTCGGTGACCAGGTCGCGGAAGCAGACCTGGCTGGTTTTGAAGCCGGGCGTGTTGAGATTGGCGAGGTTGTTGCCGACAACGTCAATGGCGGTAGAATCGGCGGCCAATGCGGAAAGCGCGGTAGAGAAAGAAGTGAACATGAGATCTCCGTTCTAAGAATTCGAAACTGATGTGTTGGCTACGAGTGTGTCCAGGTCCTGCCGCATGGCGCTGATGTCCTGGCCCGTATTGACGGACTGTTCCAACTGCTGGAACTGCGCGAGCTGGGACACGAACTGAGTGCTGTCGGTGGGATTGGACGGGTCCTGATTCTTGAGCTGCGCCACCAGGAGCTGCAGGAACATGTTCTTATCCAGGCTCGGGGAAGGGGGCTGAGTGGTCTGGCTGGTCGCGGGCGGCGCCGCGGAACTGCCGGAAACTGGGGTTGTCGACATCGTATGCTCCTTTTGCTAGGTGTTGACTTTGACGTTGGCAACCTCATTGGAGATCATTTGATCCACCATGGATTGCGGATATCCGTGCGTGTAGAATCCAGCCACCAGGCCGGGATTGATGAGCCCGCCGCCCGGCAGTTTGACCATTTGGTTGGGCTGTTGCTGCTGGAAGGTGGTTCCGGGCGCATTGGTGAATGCATTCATCTGCACCACCGTTCCGCCCAGCATCTGGGCTACTGCCGCGGCGGTTGTGGGCGTGGCGAAGTACTGCTGGTTGTAGCCGTACGTGGCGCCGTCGGGGCCAACGCCAGTGGGGTTTTGGACCCAGGGATTCGACCCGAACGCATCTTCGACCGTCGGGGCCGGCTGCGGCGGCAGTGCCACCGGCGCCGCGACAGGGCTGTTCGTGCTCTTACCGGAGAACAGCGCCTGAAAATTCGCCTCCGGATCGGAGGCAGGCGCCGACGATCCCGAAGCGGCGGATGACGGCGACGAGGCGGAGAGCGTCCGCAGGGCGCGTGCGGGTGCGCCTTCGGGCGGCGCGATGGTGCGCGCGGTTCGTGTATTGGCCGCGGGCGCCGTAACACGACTGGCGGGAAGCGACGGCGCGGTGTGTGTTGAAGTCCTTAGCGGAGTGAAGTGAATAGCCATGCGAAATCCTTTCGATCTTCTTTGCGTGGTTGGTCTTGCTGGTTCCTGGGCTGCTGACGACCGTCCTGCTGTTGGCCGCGGTCGTGTCCTGGATGGTTGTCCTGGTTCTGGGGCGCCGCTGCGGACGCGGTTTCGACTACGGCCTGCCGCTCTTGAGCCGGCAATCCGGTGTGCCATGTCTCGGCGTGAAATCCGGTCTCTTCCAGCCGGGCGGAGAGTGACGGGAGATCTTCGCGCAGCGTGCCGGCCAGGTTCGCGTCGGGCGTTCTGACGGCAACGTGAACGTCGCCGCCCCGTTCCACAATGCGTACGTCGACCCTTTGATCGCCGCCGTTGATTTGGAGACGGATGTCATGCACCGCCGACGCGACTTTGGGAGGCTCGGCGGGGACATCGACACTGGCCGTGGGCCGGGCAGGCGCGGTAGCGGCGGTGCCGCATCGGCCGCGTGCCGGGCGTCCGATGAGTCTGTGGCTGGAACGGTTCGCGCGGCAACGTCTAGCGCGGGAGAGGACGGCGCGGCCGCGGAACTGGCCGCTTCGTCGGCGGCGGGGGCACGATGGACGGCGGGTTTCGCAGTGACACTGGAGGCAGCGTCGATGTCGCGGCCGGCGTCTGGCTGGGTGTCGGTTGGCCGTGCGGCCGTGGTTGGCGGCGCTTCTGCGGCAGGACGTGGGGCTGTGGCGGACGGTGTTTGGGGCGAGTGGCTGGGAACGAGCCGCGTGGAGAAGGCGAGCGCGCCAGTGGTAGTGGGCGGCGCGGCGTCGGCACTCGGCGGCGCAGGCTCAACCGGAGTAAGGTTGGCACTGGCCAGAACCCGGGCCAACTGGTCGGCGAATGCCCGCTCGGGAGTGGCGGAAGACTCGGCATGCGTCTCGGGTGGACGGTCTGTTTGGGGACGCGACGGCTTCGCGGTTGGTTCGGCTTCGGCGAGCGGGGCGCGACGTGCGTCGATGCGGGTGACCGTAGGAACAGAGGCGTCGGCGGACTGAGCAATTGCGGTCGGAATCTCGGAGGGTAGCGCGGGTGCGGAGTCAATCGCCGCGGGCGGGATGGGAGCTTCGGGTGAGGTTGGTTCGGACGGTATTTCCCGCGGCTCGGAGCGCAAGCTGGCCATCGAGGGCCGCGCGTCCGGGCGCATCCGCGGTGCGGTTCGATTGGTTTGTGGGGCAGGGGCAGATACGGCGGGCGGCGCATCGACGTGGGCCGGTGAATTCGCGAGAGGCGCTGGGGCGGCTTCGACTGGCGCTGACGGGGCTAAAACGGGGACCGGAGCGGTGTCCTGGAGAAGTGTCGGCACTGCGACGGGGCCGTCGGGTGCGCGGTCCACCGAGAAAAGCTTGGATGAGGCGGACAGCGCTTCGGGCGCGGATTTCGCCGAATGCGGCGCGGTCGCGGGAGTCTCTGCTGGCTGTGCTAGCACCTGACCGGAAGCCGAAGGCTGCTCGCCGGCGGAAGGCGCCGTGATTGCGGGCGAAGGGTTGTTGGGCGCTGAGGGCTCCAGAGTTGGATCGGGGAGTGTGGGCGCGGGCTGGCTGTCGAGCCGGCCCGTTACGGGGGGTTGCGGCAGGGGAGTTGACGGCGCGAGTGACGCTACCACACTGGCAGGCTCGGGCAGCTTAGATGGCTTATAGAAAGCGCGGGCGGCGCTGGTTTGGCGCGACGCCACGGGAAGGGGTCTGGCGGGCGTCTTGCCACTAGCCGGCTGGTCCGGTGTGCCTGTGACTTGCAGGCTTGGAGCCGGAACCGCGGACTGAAGAAGGTTCGCCGGCAACTGAGATGCTGCCGGATTCAGTGCTGCCGGATTTAGTGCTGGATTCAACGCTGCCGCCGGTGACTCTGCCGCATCGTCGTTGACGGCTTGTTCAACGGCTTGGTCCAGAAGGTCGTTGAAGCCTGTCTGCTGCTTGCCGCCGGTCAAGGTTGGGGTGGATGGCGAGGGGACCACGACGTTCAGCAGCAAAGTTGGCGGGTCGATATGGGAAGCCGGTAGCGCCGATGCGGTCACGCGGCTGGAAAGTGCAGGCGGCAGGCCAAAATGCGGGCGCGCTTTTTCAAGATGTTAGCGATTCGGTCGAGGCAAGATTTTGTCCCGGAGAGCTTTCCCGGCAAGAAAGTGGCGCACGCGGGGCGGTCCGACAAGCTACTCTTCGGCCGTGCTCGCTGTGCTTTGAGTGTTTAGGGTCTTTATGTGTTAGTGGCCACCATCGTGCTTTTCAGGAGAGTGCAATGGACCCGATCACCGCAGTAGCGGCCAGTGGAATGCGCGCTCGCATGGAGTCGCTCGACCTGCTGGCCAACAATGTCTCGAATGCCTCCACCGGCGGCTACAAGGCCGACCGCGAGTTCTACAGCCTGTACGTCGCGCCGGAAAGCGAGGCCGTGGACCCTGAGTCATCTTCTACTATGCCGGTGATCGAGCGTCATTGGACGGACCAGTCGCAAGGCGTGCTGCAGACTACTGGCAACTCCCTCGACGTGGCGCTCTCGGGCAAGGGCTTCTTCGCGGTGGATGGTCCCAGGGGACCGATGTATACACGCAATGGCAGCTTTCACCTGGCGGCCGACGGGAGACTTGTAACGGCGGACGGGTATGCGGTGCGCAGTGCCGCGAACGTTCCGCTCACGCTCCAGGGCTCGGCGCCGATCGAGATTACGAGCGACGGTACCGTGCAGCAGAACGGCAGTGTAATCGGGCAACTGGGAATTGTCGATTTCACGGATACGGCCGGATTGTCGAAGCGCGGCAACAACTACTTCGTGGCGTCGAACGCGGGCGCGGCGACGGCGGGGACAACGGTGGAGCAGGGCAAGCTGGAGGCCTCGAACAGCGGCACGGCCGACGCCGCAGTTCGCCTGGTGAGCATAATGCGCCAGTTCGAGATGCTGCAGAAGGCCGTCTCGCTGGGGTCGGACATGAGCAAGCAGGCCATCGAGCAGGTGGCGAAGGTGGGAGCGTAAGAAAGGAACCGTATGATTCGAGCACTGTATAGCGCGGCCAGCGGAATGAAGGCCCAGGAATTGAACGTCGACAACATCGCCAACAACCTGGCGAACGCCAACACCGTGGGCTACAAGTCGCGGCGCGCGCAGTTTCAGGACCTGATGTACCAGAGTGTGCTGCAGCCGGGAACGGCGGCGGGACAGCAGACGGTAGTGCCGGCGGGATTGCAGCTCGGCCTGGGGACGCGGCCCTCGTCGAACGAGATCGTGTTCACGCAGGGCGCGTTTTCGGGGACCGACAATCCGCTGGACGTGGTCATCCAGGGCAACGGTTTCTTCCAGATCCAAATGCCCAGCGGGCAGCTTGCGTATACGCGGGCAGGCCAGTTTCAGTTGGACAAGAGCGGCAACCTGGTGACGGGCAACGGCAATCCGCTGCAGCCGCAGATCACGATTCCGCCTGACGCGCAGCAGATCGCGATTGCCGGCGATGGCACGGTGTCGTATACGCTTCCCAATCAGAACGCCACACAGCAGGCGGGGCAGATCCAGCTCGCCAACTTTCAGAATCCGGCCGGGCTGAACAGTCTCGGCAACGGACTCTATGCGCCCACGGATGCTTCGGGCGATGCCACGGTCGGGCTGCCGGGCGGGCAGGAGGGCATGGGCTCGCTGCTGCAGGGCTACGTGGAGCAGTCGAACGTCTCGATTGTGGAGGAGTTCGTGAATCTGATCCAGGCGCAGCGCGGCTACGAAGCGAATTCCAAGGTGGTCACCGCCGCCGACAACATGTATCAACAGGTTAACCAGCTCAGTCGATGATGTTCGCAGCCACAGTTGCAATGGTCGGATGCCTGGCAGTAAATGCCGGGTCCGATCGGATTCTGGCGCGCGATCTGGTTCCCGCGTTCCCTGCGATGTCGACGCTGGCGGCCGATACGCCGGTCGGATTCATGCCGGCTCCGGGGGTGACGCGCATTTTCCACGTTCCCGAGTTGCGGATGCTGGCGGCGCGCTTCCATCTGGAGGCGGCGCCTGACGGCGAGATCTGTTTGCAGCGGCCGGTGTTTCCGCTCGAGCCCGCGCGATTGCTCGAAGTCATGCGGCGGACATTGCCCGAGGCGACGATCGAGCTGCTCGACTACAGCCGCCAGGCTGCCCCGCAAGGTGAGATCGAATTTTCGTTTGGAGGATTGCGGCCGGGCGCGACGGCGGCGCTGTGGAACGGGTCGGTGAGCTATGCCGGCGGACGGCGCTTCACGATTTGGGCGAAGGTCAAGGTGTCGGTGAAGGCGCGGCGTGTGCTCGCCATCGGCGATCTGGCGGCGGGAAGGCCGATCGCGGCGGGCCAGGTGATGGTGGCCGAACACGACGAGTTCCCCACATCGGAAGTTTTCGCCGCATCCGTGGAAGAGGTCGTTGGCAAGTGGCCGCGACTGGCGGTCCGCGCCGGCAGTGCGATCCGCGCTTCTCAACTGGAGGCCGCCAAGGAGGTCGCGCGGGGCGACAGGGTAGTGGTGGAAGTGCGCAACGGCGCGGCCAGCCTGAAGATCGAAGGCGTGGCGCTTGGGCCCGGCGCGGTGGGCGAGACCATCCTGGTGCGCAATCCCACTTCGCAGAAATCCTTCCGCGCTCGCGTGGAAGGCAAAGGCACGGTATCGGTGGATGCGTCGCCCGAACCTGCCGGTCATACGGCTGCGGACAGTTCCGCGGCAAAGGTGAATCCGTGAAACGAATACTCTGTCTGATTTTGGTGGCCGCTGCCGCTATTGCCGCGAAGAAGAAGCCGCCTGCGAAGACGGGGGAGAGCCCGCTCGATCGGTATGTAGCAGAGGCGCGCGCGCGGTCGGCGGAAGCTCCTGCGGCGACACCGGGAGCGATCTGGCAGGCCGGGTCGCGACTGGCCGATTCGGCGCGCGATTTGCGGGCCAGCCAAGTGGACGACGTACTGACGATCGTGGTGGCGGAGCAGGCCTCGGCTGTGGTGACGGGCGCTACCAAGACGCAGCGCAGCTCCAGCAACAAAAACTCGGTGACGGCGCTGGCGGGCGTTACCAATTCGGCCGGCGCGTTGGCGAATCTCACGAATCTATCGGGGAGCACACAGCTCAACGGGCAGGGGACTACCAGCCGGAGCACGACTCTCAGCACCATTCTGACGGCGCGCGTGATTCACGTGCTGCCGAACGGCGGCCTGCTGGTGGAGGCGTCGAAGGATATGCAGATCAACAGCGAGTTTCAGACCATTACGGTGCGCGGCGTGGTGCGGCCGGCCGACATCGATTCCACGAACAGCGTGCAGTCGAACCGACTGGCCGATCTGGAAGTGCGGGTAAACGGCAAGGGCGTGGTGGGCGACGCGATTCGACGTCCGTTCATCCTGTATCGGCTGCTGTTGGGCCTCTTGCCATTTTGATTATGCGGACACGAATTTTGATTGCCGTGTGGGTTCTGGCGATTGCGTTTCAGGCGCCGGCCGCGCGGCTTAAGGACTTGGTGGCGGTGGAAGGTGTACGGGAAAACCAGCTCATCGGCTACGGTGTGGTGGTGGGACTGGCCGGCAAGGGCGACAGCCAGCAGACGGTATTCTCCAACCAGAGCCTCACCAATATTCTGGAGCGCATGGGGATCGCGGTTTCACCTACGGCGATTCGCGTCAAGAACACTGCGGCGGTGATGGTGACGGCGACACTGCCGCCCTTCGCACAGCCCGGAATGCGCATCGATACGACGGTTGCGGCGGTCGGCGATGCCAGCACGCTGCAGGGCGGGATTTTGTTGATGACGTCGCTGCGCGGGGCCGATGGGCAGGTCTATGCAGTGGCGCAGGGCCCGGTGGTGACCGGCGGGTTCGTGGCGGGTCGGGGCGGGGCCACCCAGACGGTGAATCATCCCACGGTGGGGCGGGCTCCCAGTGGCGCGACGGTGGAACGGGTGGCGCCATCGGTGGCTCCGAAGTCGGTGGTGAAGCTGCAAGTGCTGCAGGCGGATTTTACGACTTCGACGCGGATCGTCGATGCCATCAACCAGAAGTTCAAGGCGGGAGCGGCGCATGCCGAGAATCCCGGACTGGTGGCGGTCGCGATACCGCCCGAGTTCGCGGCTCGCACCATCGAATTCATCGCCGACCTGGAGAAGCTGGTGGTGGAAGCCGACCGGCCGGCACGCGTCGTGATTAACGAGCGCACGGGGACGGTCGTGATGGGCAAGGATGTCCGGATCGCTCCTGTGGCGATTATGCACGGCAATCTCAACGTGGAGATCCAGACGAATCTCGCGGTGTCGCAGCCGGACGCGCTCTCGACGGGGACCACGGAGGTTATGCCTCAGACCACTACGACGGTCAAGGAAGAGAAGGCGCGCAATGTGGTGTTGAAGCAGGGCGCGACGGTGGAGGAACTGGTGCGGGCGATGGCGGCCATCGGGTCGACTCCACGCGATGTGATCGCGATTCTGCAAAGCCTTCGCAGCGCCGGTGCGCTGGAAGCGGAACTGGACGTGATTTGATATGAGCACGCTTGCCATTTCGCCGGTTGCCACACAGGCTGCGGTGCCCAAGGCGGACAGTCCCGCGAAGATCCACGATGCGGCGCAGCAATTCGAAGCGCTGCTACTGGGCCAGATTCTCGAAAGCGTCAGCCAGGGCGGCGGCTGGCTTGGGTCGGGTGAGGATTCGGCGAGCGGCTGCGCCAACAGTTTCGCGGAGCAGCAGCTGGCGGCGATGATGGCGAAACAGGGCGGGGTGGGGCTGGCCAAGTTGATCGAAACGGGTCTGGCTCGTGGAAAGTAGCTACGGCTAGAAGAAAAACGCCTGTGGCTTCGACCACCCCGCCTCACTTAATAAAAAACTTCGGGCTTGCCTCCGCTCGATCCGCTCTTGACGGTTCCGTTCCACTTCACTGAGGCGTTATCGAGCACCAGCGGCTCTCCGATGGCTACGTCGATGCGGACTCCGTCGAAGGTGATGTCCTTTCCGTCCTGCACCAGAAAGCCGCGCGTGCTTTGCACCTTTACATTGCTGAACGTGATTTCGCGGGCCATCTGCTCGGGGACTCCGAGAATGCGGCCAGCCATGGGCGATCGCGTCACAGTGAGATTGGTGACGTGGATGTCGTGAAAGTTGGGGATGTTCTCGGTTTGCCCAGGCGCGGCCTGGCGCGGGCCGACGTCGGTAGGACCGCCGGCATTGCCGTTGTACAGCATATTGATATCGAAGGGACGCCGGACGTTGGTCATCACGATATCGGAGTAGCGGATGTCGTGGACTTCGCCGCCGTTGCCGCGGTAGGACTTGATGCGCAGCCCGTTGTCGGCGCCGTTGAAACTACAGCGGCGCACGATCACGTGGCTGAGGCCGTTGCGTGTCGGACTGCCTATAGAGATGCCGTGTCCGTGCAGGCAGGTGAGGTCCTCGATAAGCACGTCGTGGGAGCCGCTTTGCAGCGCCACGTGATCGTCGCCGGTATCGATCTCGCACTTACGAATCACGATGCGCTGGCCTCCGGGGTCCATGGCGTCGGTGTTGGGAGCGTCACTGGGGGCGACGATACGCAGGTTTTCGATGGTGATGTCCTGACCGCGCGGCACCAGGTGGAACATGGGGGAGTTGGTCAGGGTGATGCCGTCGACGTGCAATCGCTGAACCTCGATGAGCGATACCAGCACCGGGCGGGGAACCACGGCGCGGCCGGGCGGATAGCGGCGGGCGGCTTTGTCGGACCAGATCCAGAACATGGCGCCCGACCCATCAATGACGCCTGAGCCGGTAATGGCGAGATCGGTGGTCCCTGTGGGGCAGGAGATGAGCGGCGCTACGCGGGGGAATACTGCGGGCCCGGCTGCCTGGTTGGGATCGGGAATTCCATATTCGGCGAAAGTGTCGGGGGCTTTGATGGTGGCGCCGGGGTCGAGGTGCAGGTCCATGTGGCTGGTCAGGACGAAAGGCAGAGTTTTGTAAGTGCCGTGAGGCACGATGAGATGGCCGCCGCCAGCTTTGGCAATGTGCTCGATGGCGTTCTTGAAAGCTTCGGTGTTGAGGGTCTTGCCGTCGCCCACAGCGCCAAAATCGGCGAGGTTGAACTTGGCGGACGGAATTACAGGCAGGGCGGCGGTGATTTCGTCGGAGGCTGCGGCCGATAACACGGCGGCGCATGCGGCCAGAAGGGTGGGGAGGCTGCGAATCATAGTGTGACCAACGCGGCGATGATAACAAAATTCGACGTGCGGGGACTCCGTCTGGCGTCGGCGGCAAGACCACACCCACTCCCGGAGATGCACTTATAATAGTGCCGGCATGTCGCAGATTGTTTTGATTACCGGCGCCAAGGGCGGATTGGGTGCGCATATGACCCGGGCATTCGTGGGCAGCGGGGCTTTCGTGGTGGGCTCATCGCGATCCATCTCCGATTCCGATTTTATGAGCGACCGCTTCGCCGGCATTCCCTCGGATCTGACAAAAGCCGAGGACGCCATGCGGCTGGCGGCGGCCGTGGTGGAGCGTTTCGGCGGCATCGACGTGTTGGTCCACGTGGCGGGAGGTTTCGCTTATGGCGGCCCTATACAGGAAACCGTTGAGGCGGTGTGGGACCAGATGATGGACATGAATGCCCGCGCAGCCTTCCACGTGTTGCGTGCCGTGATTCCGCACATGCGGCAGCGCAAGAGCGGGAGGATTATCGCCATCGGCAGCCGTGCGGGAGTAGAGCCGGCGGCCAATATCGCAGCTTACGCCGCATCGAAAGCCGCTTTGGTGTCTCTGGTGCGCACAGCGGCGCTGGAGAATCGCGACATAGGAATCACGGCAAATGTGATTCTGCCCGGCACCATCGATACCGAAGCTAACCGGCAATCCGACCCGAAAGCGGACCGATCGAAATGGGTCTCGCCGCAGGAGATCGCTAAACTGGCCGTATATCTGGCCTCGGATGCCGGGGGCCAGATTACCGGCGCGGCCATCCCGTTTTATGGGTCCGGGTTATAGGCCGCCTACCTCCTGGATTGGCTTACCAGGCGCTTTAAGTCCAATAAATGTTGGGGTTTGAACTCTTTTCGGGACCACCGCGAGGACTGCTGGAACTCCACTCCCACGAAATAGCCGATTTCCCGGTAGACACAGTATCGCACCCGACCGGAGAATTCGCGCTTGGGAGATTGCCAGCAGACGTCAACCGCCAATGGCACTGCAGTTTCGAGTTGGAGGCAGGCGCCCGACGCGGATATATCTTCCAGTAAGGCCATGGCTCGCCAATCTTTCCCGCTGACATCCTTCCAACTCAGCTCCACCATGTCCGCGCACAGCATACGAGTTTCGGACCGCCGTTCCATCATATTCCTCATATCGGCGGGAGGTCGTGTGCTCTTTACCGTACTTAATGCGGAATCTGCACGATGAGCTGTGAGTTAGATCACAGATTCGATGCGGGCACCCGTATTATGTTTGGCTTTGCATTGCCTACGGGCGAGAATCTGTTGCCTAAACATCAGGATACGAACTTTGGATGTCCGGATGCTTTAGGGTTGGCGTGGGCAAGGCTTTTTCAAATTCCCGGGATAATTCCGCGGCCATGGGTCCAAAACATTCGGAAGATCGTCGTCGATCCGCCATTCCAGAGATCGGCTATTGTGCGGAAAAGAACCAACTGATGAACGAATTCCTGCAAGCGATTCACGCGCTGGGGGAACTGCAATCGCAACAGGCCAAATCGCTCATTGAAGGGGATCCTGATTTCGCGCGTTTCGACGTGCTCATTCACATGGCGAATGAGAAAAAGGACTGGGTGAAGTATGCCTTGTTAGCTCACATTGAGCAGCATCTTTGCTGAAGGAGGAACCCATGGCTCTTACACCCGTAGATCGCGAACGCATTCAGGATAGTAAACGCAAGATCGAATCGATAACGCACTCCCTCCAACATGTGGATCCCGGGAAAATCGCCAACCTGGAGGCGATTCAGGACTGCCTGGAAGACGCCGACCGGACCCTCGACGGCGCTTTGAAGCACCCTTAATTCCTCTTAGACTGGCCGGTTGGCCTGCCGTCTTCATTCCAATCATTCTCTTTATTCCAGCAGGCGGACGGTCTCCCGCCGCCTGCTTCACCACACAAAAGAGAATCGCCGCCGCCGCATTGGGTCGCAAGCCTTGCGTACAATGATGCGATTTCTTCCGCTGCTCGCTTTTGTCCCGGCCGTCCTGGCCGCGTGGGTGCTGGGAGTGCTGAATAGCGATATGACAGAAGACCAGTGCTTTGCCGCGCTTTAGGAATGTCCATAACTTCTGCGGATTGCGATCATTCATCGCAAACCACGAGCTCTGAATCTGCGCCATGATGCGATGGCCCGCGCGGAACGTATGCGCGATATCGGGCAGCATGAACGCGATGCGGTCCGGTTTGCCCGGCTCGAAAGGCACAGGCTGGCAGCTTACCGAATGTATTTTGATTTGACTAATCAAATTACTTAGCGTAAGCTTGCCTCAATGTCCCACGCGGGTGTGGAAACGGTCTTGCGATGTTATCCGCTGATTTATTTTGCCTGCCATCGGCGGCATGTTCGGGATGAAGCAACTCAAGTAGTCTTGAGCGCTCATCAGGCCAGCGTGCTCGACCATCTGGATGATGTCGAGGCCACCAGCCTGCTGGAACTGGCACGGCATATGGGGGTGACCGCTTCCACCATGTCGTTGACGGTGGACCGGCTGGAACGCGGTGGATATGTGCGGCGGGAACGCAGCAAAGAAGACGGCCGGCGCGTGGATCTGCGGCTCACTCCTTCGGGAGTGCGGATCAAGCGGCAGCAGAAGGTTCTGGAGCCGGAGTTGGTGGCGGGAATGTTGGAGCATCTCAGCGAGCGGAAGCGGGCGCAGGCGCTACGGGGGCTCGAATTGCTGGCGGAAGCGGCGGGCGCTTTAATGGCGTCCGGCAAAGTGAACAAGTTCTTGCGAGGAGGCTTGTCATGAAGTGGGTTTTGCTGATTGTGGGTGGCCTGGTGGTGCTGGTGGGACTGGCGGCGCTGATCGGCGCGATGCTGCCGCTGCGGCACCATGGCACGAAGAAGGCGCGCTATCGCGTATCGCCCGAGGCAATGTATGCCGTACTGGCCGGGCCTCCCGACTGGCGGACCGGCGTCAAGAACTTCGAGTCGCTGCCCGACGAGGGCGGACGCAAGCGATGGTGGGAAGAGGACACGCACGGTCAGAAGATCACCTTCGAACTGGTGGAGGAGGAGCCGCCGAAGAAGCTGGTGGTGCGCATCGCCGATCGCGGCCTGCCCTTTGGCGGGGCCTGGACGTTCGACATCGCGCCGGACGGGAACGGGTCGGTGCTGCGTGTCTCAGAGGACGGCGAGATCTACAACGTCATCTTCCGTTTTATGGCGCGCTTCATCTTTGGATACACCAAGAGCCTCGAGACGTATTTGAAAGACTTGGGCGCGAAGTTCGGCCAAGCCGTGAATATAGAGGAGTAGTCATGGGACAGGAACTGGATTGCACGATGCATTTTCAGCGGCGGACCATCGCCGGGCGGGCTCATCTGGAGACGGACTTCCTTTTGTTTCGCGGACCGGAGCGGCTGAAGGTTCTCTTCAAGGACCTCACTGGAGTGAAGGCATCGGGTGGCGTGTTACGACTGGAATTCGATGGCGGCCCGGCTTCGCTTGAATTGGGAAAGGTGGCGGAGAAGTGGGCGGACAAGATACTCCATCCTCCCTCACGGCTGGATAAGTTGGGAGTGAAGGACGGCGCCGCCATCGCCTTAGTCGGAGATTTCGACCCCGACTTCGTTCGCGAGTTGACGGACCACGGAGCCCTTGTAGTTGCCGGCAGGGAAAAACCTGCCCTGGTTTGCTTCGCCCCGAAGAAAACTGCCGAGCTCAGCCGGATTCAAAAGTTGGCGGCCGCGCTACCTCCCAAAGGCGCTTTGTGGGTGATTTACCCGAAGGGAGTAACGACCATCCGGGAGATCGAAGTGATTGAAGGAGGCCGTTCCGCCGGATTGAAAGACGTGAAAGTAGCGTCTTTTTCAGCCACTCACACCGGGCTTAAGTTTGTGAAATAAGTAACCTTAAGGCCGCTTTGGCAGCGTGCGCCAGTACATGCTTCCGGCGAGCCTGCCAACACGACCCGATTGACTTTTGTTACGATGTTCATTCCGGGTCCTATGCCAGCCGCTCTCTCATTGGCGTTGTTCGCCCCTCCATCCCTGGTCCAGCGACTGTCCGACAACACCTTTGCCGGCATTCATCAGCTCGCCTGGTTCGATTGGGCAATGATGGTTCCGTACTTCACCGTTCTGGCGATTCTCTCGGTCTACGGCTTACATCGCTACGACATTATCCGCACTTACTTTAAGCATCGCAAGAACGCCACCCAGGAACCGCCGAAGCGTTTCGAGAAGCTTCCGCCTGTGACCATTCAATTACCGCTTTACAACGAGCGGTATGTCACTGAGCGCCTGATTGAAGAGTGTCTGAAGATCGAGTATCCCAAAGAACTGCTGCAGATCCAGGTGCTGGACGATTCCACCGACGATACCTCAGCCTTCGCCGAAGGTCTGGTGGAGCGCTATCGCACCATGGGATACCCCATTGAGTATCATCACCGCTCCAACCGTCATGGGTACAAGGCCGGCGCGCTGCAGGAAGGCCTGAAGACTGCGACGGGCGAACTGGTAGCTGTGTTCGACGCCGATTTCTGCCCTCCCACCGACTTCCTGATGAGGACCGTCCATTACTTCGCCGATCCGAAAGTGGGCGTGGTGCAGACGCGCTGGAGCTATATCAATCGCGGCTACAATTTCCTGACTGAAGTCGAAGCCATGCTGCTGGATGGACACTTCATTCTGGAACATGGCGCGCGATCGCGTGCGGGCTACTTTTTCAATTTCAACGGCACGGCCGGTATGCTCCGCGTGAGCATGATCCAGGACGCGGGCGGCTGGCAGCACGACACCCTGACAGAAGACTCCGACCTCAGCTATCGCGCCCAACTTAAGGGCTGGCGTTTCGTATATCTGCCCGGTCTGGATTGCCCCTCGGAGCTGCCTGTGGAGATGCACGGCTTCCAGGTGCAGCAGTCGCGTTGGGCCAAGGGCCTGACGCAAGTAGCGAAGAAACTGCTGCCGGCGATTTTGAAAGCCGATGTGCCGAAGCGCGTGAAGGCGGAAGCTTTCATGCACCTCACTCCCAACATTTCGTACCCGTTGATGATCGTGATTTCGGCGCTGATGCTGCCGGTGATGATCGTGCGCTTCTACATGGGCGTGTGGCAGATGGTGTTCATCGATCTGCCGCTGATCGCCGCGTCGTTCTGGTCGATTTCGCTGTTCTATGTTGTGGCGCAGCGGGAGTTGTATCCCAAGGACTGGAAGCGGTCGATCCTGATGCTGCCGATGCTGATGGCAGTGGGCGTAGGCCTCACCATTATCAATACGCGCGCGGTGCTGGAAGCGCTGTTTGGCGTGGAGACGGCATTCGCGCGAACTCCGAAATACGCCATCGGCGACCGGCCGGTGAACCTGGAAGTGAAGAAGTATCGCCGTCGCAGCGGCTGGCTGCCCTACGCTGAGATCGCAGTGGGCACTTACTTCCTGGGCATGATCCTGTTTGCGATTGAGACGTTTAATTACCTCTCCATCCCGTTCCTCGCGTTGTTCGTCTTTGGATACTACTGGGCCGGGTTCGGTACACTATATCAGGAACATCGGAATCGTCTGCAGTTCCTGCGGCAGCGTAAACTCGAACTCAGCCGCGCTGCATAGAAGGAGGTTCATATGAGGCGCTGGATGTTGTCCGGCCTCGTCTTTGCCGCCGTGGCCTTCGCACAGGCTCCCCCTTCGGCCGACTCTCTTCTCTCCGATGCCCAGACCCAGGCGCAATCGAGCCATCGGGTCATCTTCGCCATGTTTCACGCCTCCTGGTGAGGATGGTGCAAGAAACTCGATAGTTTTATCGAGTCACCGGAGATTCAACCCATCTTCGATCAGTATTTCGTCAAGGTGCACATTACGGTGCTTGAGCGTAGTGAAAAGACGCCGCTGAACAGTCCCGGCGGAGAGGAGTTGATGAAACGCCTCGGCGGCGGGGGTGTGCTGCCTTTCTACGCCTTTCTGGACGATCGCGGCGGGATGATCGTGAATTCGATTGCACCCGCGAAGGACGGCAAGAAGGGCGGAGACATCGGCCACCCCGATGCGCCACACGAGGTAGATTGGTTTATGGAGATGCTGGGGAAAGCAGTGCCTGCGATGACGGCCGCGCAGCGCGATACCGTCGAGACTTGGCTCCGGCATCAGAAAAAGTAGATGGCGCGTGTGGCGCAGACTCTTAGTCTGACGCGCCCCGACTCATCGGGGCGCTCGGCCTTCGAGACTCACTAATTGACACGGATGAACGCGGATAAAAGCAGACGAAAATTTCTTCTGAGCGGAGCCGGAGCAGCCTTCGCCGCTCGTGCGTTCGGCGCGAATGAACGCATCAATCTCGCGTTGATTGGCGGGCGGAACCAGGGTCGCGGGGTGGCTTTGCGCGCCATCAAAGAAGGCGCGCGATTCAAGACGTTTTGCGACCTGGATCCCGCCGTTCTCGATAAGACCGGGGCCGATCTGGCGGCCGCGCAGGGTGAGAAGCCGCTCCTCCAAAAAGAATTCCAGCGGGTTCTGGATGACAAGGAAATCGACGGTGTAGTCATCGCCGTCCCCGATCACTGGCATGCCCGTATCGCGATTCTGGCCTGCCAGGCGGGCAAGGACGTTTACTGCGAGAAACCCCTCTGTCAGACCATGCAGGAAGGCCGCTTGATGCGCGACGCGGCGCGGAAGTATGACCGCGTGATGCAAGTGGGCACACAGCGCCGCAGCGGCGAGCATATCCGCAGCGCGGTGGAACTGGTGGCGGCGGGCAAACTCGGGAAGGCGCCGCTGGTCAAGGCGTGGATCAATCAAATTCGCATCGACATCGGGCGGCCCGCCGACGGTAAAGCTCCCGCAGGTGTGGATTACGACAAGTGGCTCGGCCCCGCTCCAAAGCGCGCGTTCAACGAGAATCGCTTCCATTACCTGTGGCGCTACTTCTGGGACTACGGCAACAGTGAAATCGGGAATCAGGGCATTCACACTTTGGATGTGGCACTGTGGGCCGTTCAGTTGATGCGCGGCTTCGAGAACTACCGGTGCCTGCCCAAGCGAGTCTCGGCGAGCGGTGGAATCTACTGGCTGGATGATGCCAAGGAAGTGCCTGACACGCAGATTGTCAGCTATGACTATGGCGACATGATGCTGAATTTCGAGCTCCGCAGTTTCGCCACAGACTACCTGATGCCGCACAGTGCCGCGCCTCGCGTGGGGAACAAGTTCGCCGGCGGTCCCGCCGATTTCTTCACGGCGTTCTATGGCACGGAGGGAACTCTGCTGGTGACGGACAACCGGTGGGAGATCCACTGGAAAGATGGGCGCGTGGAGACCACTCAGGCTACCGGCGGATCGCATGAAGGCAATTTTCTGGCGTGCGTGAAGAGCCGCAAGCGCCCCAATGCGGACGTGGAAATCGGCCGTCTCAGCACCATGCTTTGCCACCTTGGGAACGTGTCGTACAAGCTGGGCCGTGACGTGCGGTTCGATGCCAAAGCCGAGAACTTCGGAAACGATCGCGAGGCCAACCAACTGATGAGCAAGGATTATCGCGATCCTTACGGATTGCCGAAAGTGTAGCGGCTACTTCTCCGGAATGTTCACCGTAAGTCCGTCTACTTCTTCGATTTGCACCGTCAGGTTCTTGCGAGCCTGAAGCGTCGCCTCCGGCATCTCAAAGCGCGCGGCAATCATGCGATCCCACGACTTGTGTGCGGGAAGCATGTCGTTCATGATGAGCGAATCGTTGTACTTCGTGCCGAGCAAAGGAAGCCCGGCGAAGACCTGTTTGGCATCGGTCTCCGAAACGGTCTGCCCTTGCGGTTTAGAGCCGTCGGCATTATTCACCACTACGGTGACGCCGCGCACTTTGAAGGGG
The DNA here is from genome assembly GCA_963815475.1 of uncultured Solibacteraceae bacterium. Classification (GTDB taxonomy): domain Bacteria; phylum Acidobacteriota; class Terriglobia; order Bryobacterales; family Bryobacteraceae; genus Sulfopaludibacter. The sequence goes on from CAWFHD010000003.1 coordinate 2,426,963, forward strand.
TAATCGGAATTATTGGCAATGCGGAAGTCCACCACTACCAGCGAGCTGTTGTCATCGAGCGGCGCAGTGCGGACTTTCAGGACCTTCACTTGTGGGTCGATGTGGGCCCCGCGCTGCATATACAGCACGCCTCCCACGGCGATCGCGATGCAGACGATCCCGATGGAAAAGGCGGTCAAAAACGTCTTGGACATTTGTCAGACCTCGGCTACGATGCGCATAATTTCTTCCATGGATTTATGCGCCGCGGCAATCAGCGTGCCGTCGAAGAGGTGGGTCTCAAGTCCCAGCTTGAACTTGTAGCCATCGTGATTCAGAGCCTTGATGATGGCTCGCCAGTCTTCCTTCTCGGGGCTCTCGGGCATCACGCCTTTGCCCTTGATCTGTAGGTTCAACATACGGTCTTTGGGGAGCGCGTCGTAGCCATCCGGATAGGAAGTCTCCTTGCCGTAGGCGTTATGCGGGTCCCAATTGTATCCCACGTACTTGTTGGGGATGAGCTTCATGATCTTCTGAAGCTCCACCGACAGGGCCACGTTCTGCGAGCCTTCGTTCTCGATGAGCATGTGGACCTTCTCTTTTTGCGCGACTTCGCCCATGGCGCCCACCACCTCGGCGATGCGCGGGTACAGGCTCTCCGGCTCCTGTATGCGCGTCCCGGTGAAGACGCGCACCTTGTCGCAGCCCATGATCTGGGCGCACCGAATGGCCTTCTGAAGATCCTGCATGCGGTTGTCCCAGCGGGTCTTTTCATTGGCCACGCGCTTTTCACGCGCTGCGGGTTCTTCCGGACGGCGGCGGACCGGTTCGGTATCGGGCCAGGTGAATTTCAGCAGGCCGGTGTTGATAAACGAAACCTGCAGCCCTTCGCTTTTGAAGCGCGCGGCGTCGGCCTTAATCTCCGGCTCGCTGAGCTGGAAATATTCCTTGTTGCCGTTGGGCTCCTTCTTCGGCGGATTGCGCAGCTCGATATTACTCATGCCGTACTGGTGGGCAAAAGCGATGGACTCATCGGTGGTGAGGCCGATTTCGTCGGTGATGGCGCTGATGCGCGATTTGTCGATGCCCGATTTGGCATGTGCCGGAGTCCACAACCCAGTGGCGCAGACCGCGCCCGCCGCTAACAGTTCCCGCCTGGTCATAAGAAGATTGTAGTAGATAGGAATATGGACTGGATAAGCCCCTCGGGGCGCAAGATCGTTTTGCACGAAGGTGACATCACCCGGGTTCCGGCCGACGCCATAGTGAATGCCGCTAATTCGGCGCTGGCGGGAGGCGGTGGAGTGGATGGAGCCATTCACCGGGCAGGCGGACCGGAGATTATGCGGGAGCTCGACGGAATCCGGAAGCAGATCGGCCGCTGCCCAACCGGAAGCGCGGTAGCGACAGGCGCTGGATCCCTACCGGCCAAATTCGTATTTCACGCCGTAGGCCCAGTCTATCGCGATGGAAAGCGCGGAGAGCCGGGGCTCCTGGCAAACTGCTATCGGACAGCCTTTCAACTAGCGGAAGAGCGAGGCGTGGCGTCGATCAGCTTTCCGGCGATCAGCACAGGTGTGTACGGCTACCCTTTGAGGGAAGCTGCCGAGATCGCAGTGCGGGAAGTGAAGATGGCGTTGGAGACGTCCAGCGTACAAACCGCAATCTTCGTGGTATTCGGCAAACAGGCCCACGACGTGTATAGAGGATTGCTGGAGTGATTTTCACCGCTGAGACGCTGAGAGCGCTGAGAAAACGCAGAGAGCACATATTCTTGGATTTCTCCGCGATTCCTCTGCGTTCTCTGCGTCTCTGCGGTGAGCGAATAACCGCGTTAACTCAGAAACGGATTGAACTTCTTCTCCCGCCCGATGGTCGTGCTTGCCCCATGCCCGGCGATGACCACCGTCTCCTCGGGCAGCGGCATCAACTTCTCATGAATCGACCGGATGATCTGCTGCGAGTTTCCTCCCGGCAGGTCAGTGCGGCCGATGCTGTCGCGGAAGAGCGTATCTCCCGCTACCAGCTTTCCTTCGGAAGGGATCCAGAGGCTGATGCTGCCTTGCGTATGGCCCGGTGTATGGAGCACATGAAATTCGGAAGTGCCCACCACCAGCTTGTCGCCGTCCTTAGCCGGGACGTCGATCGCGACCGGTTCCGGCGTCTGCATCCCTAACCACGAGGCCTGCACGTCGAGCATCTTTTGCAGTTCGACATCGTTGAGATTCATATAGACGGGGGCGCCGGTGGCCTTTTTGAGTTTCTGGGCGCCTCCGATGTGATCGATGTGCGCGTGAGTGATGACGATGGCTTTCACGGTGAGGCTGTGACGCTTCACGATTGCCAGGACGTCTTCGATATTGTCTCCGGGATCCACCACCATCCCCTCGCGCGTCTGCTCGTCGCCGAAAATGGAGCAGTTGCATTGCAGCATCCCCACCGGCAGCACTTCATGGATCATGCCCGATTGTATACTCTAAGGCGATGCCCGAACTACTGCTCACTGTGATCATGCGCTGGATCCACATCTCTTCCATGGCGACGCTCATTGGAGGGATCATTTATGGACGCCTGGTGATGGCGCCCGCCAGCAGTTCTCTCGCCGCGGACGCGCAGGAAGCGCTCGGGGACCACGCGGCTTCCCATTACCGGCCGCTGGTGGTGGCCTCCATGATCGGCCTGATCCTCTCCGGCTTGTACAGGTATTTCACCACGCCGGGCCACCGCCCGCTTTACGAGGCGCTGTTCGGAATCAAGATGCTCCTGGTGCTGCATGTCTTCGCGGTGGCGCTGCTCATCGTGAAGCCGCACAACCCTCGACGCACGCGGATGATGACGGGAGTGATGATTTCCGGTCTGATCATCATCGGAATCTCGGCTTGGCTGGGCCGCATCTACTAAGTCGGTCGTCTCAGAAGTTCGACAGCCTATCGGGAAACCGCTTGCTGAGGGAGTCGGTGTCTTTGGCCTTACCGAGCCGCGACCGTTAGGGAGTCGGTTGCCTCGGAATACGAGACTGTGTTTATGAAACGGTGTACTAAGCTGGAAGCATGACTCCCGGTTACCAGGCATTGCGGCACGGCGCGGCGTGGCTCGATCTTTCGGCGCGCGGAAGAGCTGTGGCACGAGGACGCGACCGCGCGCGGCTGCTCCACGCGATTACCAGCAACGAAGTGAAGAAGTTGGTTCCGGGCGACATTCGTTACGCATTCCTCCTTAGCCCGCAGGGGCGCATACAGGCCGATCTGCACCTGATCTGCTTTCCGGAACATTTCCTCCTGGACACTGAACCGGAGTTGCGTGAGAAGGTGCTGCAGCACATTCGCCGCTACATCATCGCCGACCAGGTGGAGTTGGAGGACGTGACCGACAAGCTGGCGTCCGTCGGCGTGGAAGGTCCGCAGGCGCAAGCGGTGGTGGAAGCTGCCGGGGCTGCGGCACACGACCTGAGCGTGACCGGCCAGCCGGGGTTTCGCATCTACTGCGCTCCTGAGGAGGTCGCCGCGCTGATTGCGAAGCTCGAAAGCGCAGGCGCGGTGGCCGCCACCGCGGAAGATGCCCGCCTGGTCCGCATCGAGAACGGCAAGCCGCGCTACGGCGAGGATATCCGCGAAACATCTCTGCCACAGGAGACGCAGCAGATGCACGCCGTCAGTTTTACCAAGGGCTGCTACCTGGGGCAGGAGATTGTGGAGCGCATCCGCGCGCAAGGTCACGTGAACAAGAAACTGGTGCGCGTGGAGACGGAAGGTTCCGAGCCGTTCGCAGCGGGCGCGAAGCTCGACGAAGGCGAAGTGACTTCATCGATTTATTCGCCCGAGCTTGGCAAAGTAGTGTCGCTGGTCTATACACGCGCGCGCTGAAGGCGATCGAACAGGTCGTCGGGGATTCGCAAATTGCCTTTATACCCGGTGCCGAGGCTCACTTCCGGCTTCACCTCGCCGTGAAAGTCCGATCCACCGGTCACCAGCAGCCCATACCGGTCGGCGAGCTTCAGATACAGCTCGGTATCTTTCTGGTCGTGATCGCTGTGGTACGCCTCAATGGCGCTCAAGCCAGCCTCGCAAAGTTCCGGCATGAGCGCGGGCACATCGCCATTGACGCGCACCGGATGCGCCAACGAGGAGATGCCTCCCGCCTGTTGAATTCGCGCCACGCCTTCGGCGAAAGCGGGTTCGCGCCGGAACACGTAGGCGGCGGCCGATTCATCCAAATACTGGTCGAACGCCTGGCGCAGGTTTGAAACGTAACCTTTCTGCAGCATGATGCGGGCAAAGTGCGGACGCCCGGTCATGCCGTGGCCCAGCGCCTCCGCCTCTTCATACTGGATGTCCATACCGAGTTCGCGCAGTCGCACAGCTAAGCGCTGGTTGCGTTCCCGTCGCGAAACCTGCTGCTCCACCACCCAGTCTCGGAACTCGGCCATGCCGTTCGGTTCCAGGAAATATCCGAGTAGATGCACCGAATGGCCATGCAGCTTGGTGGAGAGCTCAATGCCGCAGACCAGGCGGATGGCGGCCGCCGATGCTGCTTCGCCCGCAGTGTCAAAGCCCGCGAAGGTATCGTGATCCGTGATGGCGAGAACGCGCAGCCCTGCCCTGGCGGCCTCGGCCACCAACTGAGTGGGCGAGTATGTGCCGTCGGATTCGTTAGTATGTGAGTGCAGATCAATCAAGCGCGACCGGACCCAAGTGTTCCAGTGTAGCGCGGTACGGCGGGTCCCGGCCGATCGTTCTTGACCGGCCGGGCAGTATTGCTGATGGATGTTACGTGCCGGAGGCTACGTGTCCGCCGGCTGAGCCCAAGGTTACCAACTGCGGTTGGCGAATTCGTTTCGCTCCACGCGCAGGCGGTCGAGATCCAGTTCCTCTGCCATGGAGAGATCGAGGACGCGTACATGCTGCCCCTCACGGAGCTCTTGCAAGCGGACCTCGCGGCCATTGGGGAAGCGGACGGCATCGCGATAGGTGTTCACAGCAGCGCTGATCTGCGTGAACGTCACCTCTTCCACGGCTCCCACGTTGAGATCGTGCTGCAGCCTCACGGGAATATCCCGCAACTGCAGACGCGCGCCGGGGGGAATGCAGACCGCCGGGACTGGTTCGGTTCTCGGCGGGTTAAAGAAGTCTTTCAGCGTACGCCAGAAATTCCGGCGAATCGGCACGGGCGGATTGGCCGCGCGCTTCAGGTCCATGGGCGAAGCCAGCCCGAGAGATCCAGTCGGGAATCGATGCAATTCCAATTCCTCATCTTGTTGGGCTAGCCGGTTGGGAACAGTCATCAGGGAATAGTCACACATTCATTCAATCTCCCTAAATTGAGTTTCAGGCTGATCGACGAGAATTGACAAGCCTTCCTGCCGACTGAAAGTTCTTTTGAGCACGGAATTGGCCCAAGGATTGCCCAATGCGCTTTGGATTGGTGCACGTTGAAACACTCTTTACGTTTGCGTCGCGGAAACTGCCGCTGTGGCGGCGGAGAGTTCCGCCAGAATCCGCGATGCCACTTCCTTGCCTCGCTCCCCCACTTCGCCCACGGGACCGACGCACGACGGGCATCCCGCTTCGCAATCGCAGGCGCCCAGCAAAGCCGAAGTGTGCTGCAGCAAGCGCTCCGCCAGGCGATAGAGCGGCGCGCTCAAGCCCACACCACCCGGGTAGGCGTCGTAGAGATACAGGTTCGGTTCGAAGAGCTCAAGGCTGCCGGCCACTTGTTCGCTCACGGCGATCCCCAAGTCGCGCGGGTCGCACATCAATAGCAGGGCCGCCACCGTGCGCATGGCATTGCCCAAACCGCTGATGCCGCTCTGTTTTTCAGTCGGGGTGAAATCGCCCAGACGCGCCAGAAACTCGGCGGAAAAATGGAGCCAGAAGGCCGTGGTGTGCATCTCTTGCTCGGGCATGGAGAGCTTGCCCGCGCCCACGTTCTCCATGGTGTAGAACTTGATTTTCTTGAAGCCCACAATCTGCCGGTTGACCCGCACATCGCCATGCACGCGGCTGGCGGATGCCTGCGGCGCGCTTTCGAATTCCGTCAGCACCTTCACCTGGGTGTAATCGATGGCGTCGGTGTAATAGTCGCAATCCACGCGCTTCACGTAGGCTTTGCGCTGATCGTACTCGAAGCGCTCCACGTGATACTGGCGGGCTTCGTGGAGATAGATGGCCTTCTCATGCAGCGTGGTGAGGGCGGTGGGGAACGAAACTTCGGCGATCACGTCAGCCTCGCCGGTGATATCGATCACCACGAAGTTGTCGCTGGTAATGGAGCGCAGGCTGGTGGCGTCGGCGGGATAAGTATCGGAAGTCCAGTGCCAGGCGCTGCCGGAGTGGTGGAAAAAGCCGGTCTCTTCCAGGAAGCGGCAGATCTCGGCGACATCGTGCGCGCCGAACTTCTCGCCATCTCGGATGGGAAGTTCGAACGCCGCACACTTCAGGTGCGCGAGCAGGATTTCCAGGTTGTCGGCGTTGATATAAGCGTGCTCCGGCGAACGTCCGAAGAAATAATCGGGATGCTCCACAATGTACTGATCCAGCGGGGCGCTGGAGGCCACCAGCACCGCGGCCGACGTGCCTTTGCGGCGTCCCGCCCGGCCGGCGCGCTGCCAGCTTGAGGCGATGGTGCCCGGGTAACCGGCCATCACCACCGCATCCAGCGAGCCGATGTCGATGCCCAGTTCGAGCGCGTTGGTTGCTACCACGGCGCGGATTTCGCCATCGCGCAGTTTGCGCTCAATCTCGCGGCGCTCGCGTGGAAGATACCCGCCGCGATAGCCGCGCACCGTGTCGCTCGGCAGGGCTTTGCGGTCGCGCGCATCCTTCAGGTAGGTGACCAGCACTTCGGTGGCGAGACGATTATTCGCAAAGACCAGCGTCTGCAGGTCGCGCTCGATGAACTCCAGCGCAATACGGCGGGTTTCGTTGATGTAGCTGCGGCGGATGCCGAGTTGACGGTTGACCACCGGCGGATTGTAGAAGATGAAAAACTTCTCCCCGCGCGGAGCGCCATTGCGTTCGATGAGATCGAAGGCTTCGCCGGTAAGCGCCTCGGCCAGTTCGCGCGGGTTGGCGATGGTGGCGGAGCAGCAGATGAACTGCGGCTTGGAGTTGTAGAACTCGCAGATGCGTCGCAGGCGGCGCAGCAGGTTGGCCAGGTGGCTGCCATACACGCCGCGGTAATAGTGCAGCTCATCGATCACTACGTAGCGCAGATTCTCGAAGTAGTGGGCCCAGCGCGTGTGATGCGGCAGGATGCCGCTGTGTAGCATATCCGGATTGGTGAGGACCACGTTGGCGCGCTGCCGGATGGCCTTGCGGGCATCCTGCGGCGTGTCGCCATCGTAAGTGAAGGCGCGAATGTCGGAGCCCATCTCCTCCACCGCGCTTTGAAATTCGTGGAGTTGATCCTCCGCCAGCGCCTTGGTAGGGAAGAGGTACATGGCGCGAGCCCCGGGGTCGGCCATCAGGGAATTCATTACGGGCAGGTTGTAGCAGAGAGTCTTGCCGGAGGCCGTGGGGGTAACAATGGTGACGTTCTTGCCCGAGGTGACGAGGTCGAATGCTTCGGCCTGATGTGTGTAGAGTTGTTTGATACCGCGACGGTCCAGGGCGGCACGAAGGCGGGAATCCACCGTTTCTGGAATATCGGCGAAAGTTCCTTCGATGGCAGGCTGATGGTGAATCGCGCGGACCGGGGAGTCGGGATCCTGGTGAGACGCGCGAAAGCGCGAAACCACCGCTTCAAGCGATGGTTTCGAGGCCAGAGCCATTTCCTGGGAGAATTCAGGGAATCCGAGCGATAAATCCATGGGCCGCGCTTTCGCCTTTTCTTTGCTACTCTACAACGAAAAGATCGACAGCACAAGGGCAGATCCTGCCGAGGCGCGACCGTAAGGGAGTCGGTGTCTTACGCCCCGCCTAACGGCTGTGCATCGGAATTCTCTATCTAGTCGCGAATGAATTCGTAACGTTCTAGGGTAGCGGCAATCTGGTAGGCGGGAATGGATCCGTTGGAACTTACCGGCTCCATTCGTTCGGTTCGCAGCACCTTGCCTATGCAGCGCAGATTGACCGATTGATTCTCACCCTGATTTAGCGTGATGACATACTCGATGGGGCCGCCTAAATCGGGTTCACGCTCCGTGGTGAACAGCACTCCACTGGAGCTGATGTTCGTGGTGAGTCCAGCAAGCGTAACTCGTTCCGCGCCGGCGCGTGTAATTGAGAGCGGGAGTGTGAGCTTGAAGCGCCTGGTTCGTCGCTGTTCCATGAATGGTTACTAAATGCTAAAGCCCCGCAAGGCTAAGGTCAATAGCCTAAGGATTCTACGTGGGCCACAAAGGTACTAGAATTGGGGATTCACTGGTACGGAGGGAGGATTCCGGGGGAGATCCGCTCCCCCCCGAAGGTACTAGTTAAAATGGTGGGGACTTACGCGACTTTCAAGATGATGATAACTAGCGTATAGAGCGCCAGCGATTCAATCAGCACCAGACCTAACAACAAGGCAAACCGGATGGCAGCAGCGGCACTGGGATTGCGCGCCATGCCTTCAGCCGCGGCAGCCACGGCTTTGGCTTGCGCCAGACCGCAAAGGCCTGAGGCAATCGCCATTGAAAAACCGGCGCTGATGGGCACCCAGTGCCCACCGGGGGTGTTGTTGGCAGGCGTTTGTGCGAACGCCATGGTAGCGGCTAGCAGCATGAGCGCCAGCACGAAGAAAAACTTTCTCGTCATTTCATTCTCCTTAAGAATCGCCCCCAGGAGGTGGTTCCCGTCATCCTCTTGCAGCCGGGCTCACACTGAAGGAGCGGCATAAAGCCGGTATTAATGTTCGTGCGAAACCGCTCCCGCCACATACATCATGGTGAGAAGCATGAAAATATATGCCTGCAGCAGCGAGACAAATACGTGCAGTCCCATGAAGACCGCGGGTATCAGGAAATAAGTCAGGCTGAGAAACACCATGGTAACTCGCTCGCCGGCGTACATATTCGCGTACAAACGGATAGTAAGTGAAAGCGGACGCGCCATATGGCTGATCAGCTCGATGGGTATCATCAGCGGCGCCATCCACCACATAGGTCCGGCGAAATGGGCCAGATACTTCAATATGCCGTTGGCGCCCACGCCCACAATGTTGTAGTACAGGAACGTGGCCACCGCGCAACCGGCAGGCACCGATGGATTCATGGTGGGCGATTCGAACCCGGGGACCACGCCGATCAGGTTCATGAACAGAATGAAGAAGAACAGCGTTCCGAAAAAGCCGAGGTAGTGCGAGCCGTGATGCGGAATCTGCTCCTCGGTCTGGCCATTCAGAAAATCGTAAGCGAGCTCAAAGATATGCTGGAACTTGCCGGGACGGTCGACGGACAGGCGGGGGCGCAGCAGGGCGAACATTACGATCAGAATTGCCGCGACGAGTATTTCCATCACGACAAAATTGGCCCACGGACGGGGCTGCGGAGCGAAGCCCACCAGGCCTGTTAGGGAATTACCCAAACCAGCCAGGTGATCGTTGAAGATCTTAGTCGGCCACATGTCAGGTACGTGGGGCATAAGCTAGTTGAATAATGATTTCGACGATTACCGCGGCCACCGAAACAAACAACCCGAGCAGCACGGCCGACATGCTGATTTTGGAAAACCTCAATATAACATAGGCGCCGCCCCCGAAAATCAGGTACCGCAGTCCCATGAAGAGTACCAGCCGCTTGCGGGTTTGCGGCTGCCCTATGGCGTAAGCCACCTGCTTGAGAATGGAGTAGTTCAGCCAGGAGACGGCAGAGCCCAGCGCAAAGCCTGCGCCCCACGGCCATCCGCGCCAGGCGAAGGCTCCGATGGCGCCGCCCGCGGCCAGGGCGAACGTGGCTTTGCGGATGCGGTCCAGAGCCAGGTCAGGATCCGTCATTGCGCGTGTCCCGCATCAGTTGGCGGATCAGTTGGATGAACCCGGCGGCGATTCCCAGAATCAAACCGGGGATGTAGATCCAGTGCGTGTGGAAGGCCTTGTCGAGCAGGTAGCCGAGCGCCAGCCCCACGAACGTCGCCACGGGCAGCATGAAGGCGAGCGACATATACTCGCCGACCATTGCGGTGAAGGGTCTTTTCGCGGCCACGAGGTTAGTTTAACCGCCCGCGCGCTCCGCCGCTTCCCGCACCAGCAGGCCCATCTTGGGATGAGACGGCTCGAGTGCGGGATGGACGTCGAACTCTTCCAACGCTTCGGTAGTGGTGGGACCGATGGACGCGACCAGACAGCGGCGCAGAGCAGCGAGCATCTCCTCTTCGATGCCGCCCTCCCGCGCCACCTGCGCCAGATTCGCGATCTGCACGGCCGTGGTGAAGAGGACTACGCGGAACTCGCCCGCCGCCAGCCGACGCGCGGCGTCGCGCAAAGGCTCGGCATCCTCGGGCAGGCCGTACTGATAGACGCGCACGGAAGTGACCTCGGCGCCGCGAGCCCGCCACGCCTCGATCAGTTCCGGGTTGCTGCGGCCGTACTCCTGCACAGCGATGCGGCGTTCGGGCCGGCCTTCGGTAACTCGCAGCAGCTCGCGCCAGGTATTGGGCTCGGGCGCGACCACAGTCGGCGTGATCCCCATTTCGCGCAGTGCGGCGACGGGCTTCGGGCCGCGAGCGGCCACCGTGATCTTGCGCAGGCCATCGGCGAAAGGCGCGCCTAACAGGCGGGAAAGCTGGCGAGTGCCAACACCGGTGAGCAGCGCCATCATGTCGAACTCGCCCTCGGAGAGGCGGCGGGCAAAGCGGAAGACATCGGAATCGTCACTGATGGGAACTTCGCGCATGGAAGGCGCGACCAACGGATCGCCGCCTTGCTTGCGAATCAACTCCGCCATCTCGGCAGTTCGGCGGCTTTCGAGAGCGAGCACGCGGACTCCGTCGAAGGACATGCGAGCATGGTAGCGCATGGGATAGTTGACACTGTCAACTAATTAGTTGACAGTGTCAACTATCGTGCTTAATTCGCGGTCTTGCCAGCTTTATTGTTGAAGCGGTATCCCAGAATCGCTTTGATCAGCAAATGATCCGTGCCGCCGGTCACTCCCACCCCGATTCCGAAATTGAACTCCCAATTCGTGCCGAAGTCGATGTCGACCGCCGGGACAATCTGCTGCTGCTGGTCGCGAAGGGGGTCGAAGCCGGTTACCGGACCGTAGGCTCCGTAATATTCCACGCCCGCGGCTACCTTCTTGGTCACGTCGTAGCTGAATTTGAAATTGGGCGAGAACTCGAAGCCGCGATTGGCTTCCGGCCCGCGGAACGATTTGTCGAAGGTGGGATTAAACGACCAATACCATCGACCCGCTTTCTTGTCGATGATGGGGCGGATCTCCCACGTCCATGTGTCGAGCGAAAAATTGGGCCGCTGCCAGCCAATCTCGTTGGAGATGCTGAGGCCCACGGGCAGGTGATATTTCTCGGGAACCGAAAAACGCGGCCGGATGTGCGAACCGACGTAATACCATCCGCCAGTGGGCTGGATGCTGGTGAAGATGTAGAAGCCCGTCTCGAACCACTCGTTCCAACCGTGAGTGATTTCCAGCGTCTCGTGCTCGGCGTGGTTGGTGGGCAGCACGCCGAAGATAGTCTGCTTCTCGCCGCTGGCGGTGAAGTTACTGTGGATCTCAAACATGGTGACTTTGGGGGCCACCAGCTCGGAACCGTAAACCTGGACTTCGTAATTCCCTTGGGAATAGCCCGAAAATGCACACAGGACTGCCAGGAGAGAAAGATTGAGGAAGGAGCGCATGCTTCCATAACAATGTAGCAAATGCGCTCAACGGGCCGACTGTAAATAGATTTCGAGCACTTGCCGCGCGGTGCGCTCCCAGCTAAAGCGCGCGGCCTGGGCCCGGCCGCGCTCAATCATCGTTCGGCGCAATTGCTCATCCAGCAGCACGTCGCGCAGACCGCGTGCGATGTCGAAGACGATTTCCGGATTCACCAGCACGGCAGCGTCGCCCACCACTTCCGGCAGCGAACTCACGTTGGAGGCGACCACAGGCGTTCCGCACGCCATGGCTTCGAGCGGCGGCAGTCCGAAGCCTTCGTAGCGAGAGGGAAACACAAACGCGGCAGCCGATTGATAGAAGCAGCGCAGCGTCTCAAAAGGCACGAAGCCCAGAAAGCGCACCACATGCTCCATCTTGCTGCGCATCACCGCCTGCCGCACTTCGGGGTACTGCGAGATGGTGTCGCCGATGATCACCAGCCGCAGGTCGTGATAGACCGGATGTCCGCTGAGTTGCTCGCGCAAGACAGCGAATGCCTCCACCAGCCGCGGGATGTTTTTGTGGCGGCGGATATTGCCCGCATAAAGCAGGAAGGGGTGCTCGATCTGATAGCGTTCCAGGATCTGCTGCTGTTCTTGCCGGTGATCGCCATCGCACGCAAGAAAACCGGGATCGGGCGCGTTGTAGACGCGGTTGATGCGGTCAGGTGGAATGCCGAGCAGGTTCTGGCAATCTCGCCTGGTGGATTCCGAAACTGCGATCACGCGCTCGGCACGCACCAGGCCGCGGCGAAAGCGGAACCGACGCAGTTGCATGCGCGCTTTGGATGCGCCCTCTTCGAAAAACAGGCTGGCCAGATCGTGGATGGTCACCACGTAAGGCCGGACCATGAGCAGCGGCACGCGCGCCAACGGAATGTGCACCAGGTCGGGAGAGAGGCGGTGCAGAAAGACGGGAAAGGTGATGTGGTCGAGCGGGTCACGGTCGTTGCGCTCGTAGACCGAGGTCTGGAAATTATCGGGCAGTCCCGTGAGAGTTCGAACGTCGCCGACGCGGCCGATTAGGGTGTAGCGGTTGACCGAATCGATGGCGGCCAGAGCGTGGATCAGACTTCGGATGTACGTGCCGATCCCGAAGTCGCGGATGCGCCGCGCATCGATGGCGATGTGCAGCGCCATTACACCGCCGCAGGCTGGAGCTTCCAGTCGTAGAGCGGGAAGCGTGCCGTAAGCGCGGCAACCTTCTGGCGAACATCCGCAATGGCATCGGCGCTGGCGATGTTCTGCAGCACCTCAGCGATCAGCGTGCCCACCTGTTTCATCTCTGCCTCTTTAAATCCACGTGTCGTGACGGCCGGAGATCCCAGGCGAATGCCGCTGGGGTTGAAGGGCTTATTCACGTCGAACGGAATGGCGTTCTTGTTCACCGTGATGCGGGCGCGGTCGAGAGCTTCTTCCGCCTCCTTGCCCTTGACGCCCTTGGAGAAGACGTCGACCAGCATCAGGTGCGTATCGGTGCCGCCCGAGACGATGCGGAAGCCCGCGTCCGTCAGGCTTTGCGCCAGGGCGCGCGCATTGGCCACCACCTGCTTCTGGTAATCCACGAAGGCCGGCTGCATGGCCTCCAGGAAACACACCGCCTTGGCCGCCACTACATGCACCAGCGGACCGCCTTGCACGCCGGGGAAGACCACCTTGTCGATGGCCGCGCCGTACTGCTCTTTGGCCAGGATGATGCCGGCGCGCGGTCCCCGCAGCGTTTTGTGCGTGGTGGACGTTACGATGTCGGCGTACTGGCAAGGGTTGGGATGCAGGCCTGCAGCCACCAGTCCAGAGATGTGCGCCATGTCGACCAGGAAGATGGCGCCCACTGCATCGGCAATCTGGCGGAAGCGGGCGAAATCGATGATCCTCGGGTAGGCACTGGCGCCGGTGATGATCATCTTCGGTTTGTTTTCGTGCGCCAGCCGTTCCACTTCGTCGTAATCGATGCGCTCGTCTTCCTTGCGCACGTTGTAGGGAATCACGTGGTAGGTTTTGCCCGAGAAGTTGAGCTGGTGGCCGTGCGTCAAATGCCCGCCATGCGCCAGATTCAGACCCATGATGGTGTCGCCAGGCGTGAGCACGGAGGCATATGCCGCCTGGTTTGCCTGCGAACCGGAGTGCGGCTGCACGTTGACATACTCGGCGCCGAAAAGCTTCTTGGCCCGCTCACGGGCCAGGTTCTCCACCACATCGGTAAACTCGCAGCCGCCGTAGTAGCGCTTACCGGGATAACCCTCCGCGTACTTATTCGTGAAGATACTGCCAGTGGCTTCGAGCACAGCTTCCGAAGTGAAGTTCTCACTGGCAATCAATTCAAGCTGGGAATGCTGCCGTTCGGTCTCATGCCGGATCGCGGCGAAGACCTCCGGATCGACTTCAGAAAGCGGGCGCTGAATAGGGTTCATAGTTCCTCCAGGCAAAAATTATTTAGCCACGGATGGACACGGATGCACACAGATAAGAATGAAGTTTGCGCTATCTGTGTGCATCTGTGTCCATCCGTGGCTCTAATTGCTCTTCTCTAACTGCGCGATCTTAGCGACTCTGCGGGCGTGGCGGCCTCCCGCGAATTCGGTGTCCAGAAAGATCTGCACCAGATTGGAGGCGTTGTCCTCGTCGGTATACTTAGCACCGATCGTGAGCACATTGGCGTCGTTGTGCTCGCGCGTCATACGAACTTCGTCCTCGGATACGGCCGGCGCGGCGCGCACCCCATCCACCTTATTCGCCGCAATCGCCATCCCAATTCCGGTAGAGCATACCAGGATGCCCCTGTCGGAACGGCCCTGCGCTACTTCGCGCGCCACGGGCTGGGCGTAATCGGGATAGTCCACCGATTCCGAATTGCCGGGACCGAAGTCCAGCACTTCGTGACCCTCGCCTTCCAGGCGATGCCTCAGTTTCTCCTTGAGGGCAAAACCGGCGTGATCGGCTGCGATGGCGATCTTCATGGGGAGAAGTCTGATTTTAGCATGCTAGAATTGGGCTTTCCCCTTCCAAAACATATGCTCTGGAGCAAGCTGTTCATTCCTACATTGCGCGAGAACCCGGCGGAAGCCGAAGTTGCCAGCCACCAGTTGCTGCTGCGCGCCGGATATATCCGCCAACTCTCGGCGGGTATCTACAATTACCTGTTTCTGGCGCAGCGCTCGCTGCTGAAGATCCAGCAGATTGTGCGCGCGGAGATGGACGCTATCGGCGCCCAGGAAATGCTGCTGCCAGGGCTGAATCCCGCCGAAGTGTGGCAGGAATCGGGCCGGTGGGACGTGATGGGCGACAACCTCTTCCGCCTGAAGGACCGCTTCGGGCGCGACCTTTGCCTGGGAATGACGCACGAAGAGGTGATGACCGTCATCGCGCGCGGCGAACTGCGCAGTTACAAACAGCTGCCGCAAATCTGGTATCAGATCCAGACCAAGTTTCGCGACGAGCCGCGGCCCAAGTCGGGGCTGCTGCGCGTACGCCAGTTCATCATGAAGGACTCCTACACCTTCGATATGGACCAGGCCGGACTCGACGCGGCATACGAGAAACACTACCAGGCCTACTGCCGCATCTTCGAACGCTGCGGTCTGCAGTATCTGGTGGTGGAAGCGCATTCAGGCGCGATGGGCGGCAGCCAGTCGCATGAGTTCATGGTGGCATCGGACGCCGGCGAAGACTTCGTAGCGGTATGCAAGGGCTGCGGCTACTCGGCGAATCTGGAAAAGGCGGCGGCCTCGCCGACTCAACCGGGTGCAGCCGATCCCGAAGGCGATCTCTCACCCGAGGAGATTCACACGCCTGGACGTAAGACCATGGCGGAAGTGGCCGCGTTCACCGGCCTGCCCGAAACTTCGCAGATGAAGAGTCTGGTGCTGGTGGCCGACGGCAAGCCGGTTCTGGTGCTGCTGCGCGGCGACCATCAATTGAATGAAGCGAAATTCGGCTCCGTTGCCGGCGACCCCGAATTCCGCCAGGCGCGTGCCGACGAGATTGTGAACTGGTTTGGCGCGGAAGCCGGCTCCCTGGGGCCGGTGGGCGTCAAGAATATGCAGATCCTCGCGGACCAAGCCCTGGTGGGCCGCCGCAACATGATCACGGGAGCCAACAAAGACGATCACCATCTGCGCAACGTCACGCTGGGCGAGGATTTCCAGGCGGAGATTCACGACCTGCGGCAGGTAGCGGCGGGCGATGGCTGCTCCAAATGCGGCGCGCCGCTCCAGGTGGTCAAGACGGTGGAGATCGGGCACATCTTCAAGCTCGGCTATAAGTATTCGGAGTCGATGGGGCTGCGCGTGCTCAACGCAGAGGGCAAGGAAGTGACGCCCATCATGGGGTCGTACGGCATCGGTATCGAGCGCATTCTGTGCGCCGCCATCGAGCTCTACCACGATAAGGACGGCATGATTCTGCCGGCCTCGATTGCACCGTTCCAAGTGGTGGTGACGCCGGCGAATTACTCGGACGCGGCGCAGGCGGAAGCAGCTCGCAACATTTATGAGACCTGCAAGGCCTTTGGCCTGGATGCGATCCTCGACGACCGCGACGAGCGCCCTGGTGTGAAGTTTAAGGATGCCGACCTGATCGGTTTGCCGTACCGCATCGTCGTCGGGAAGAAGCTCTCGAGCGGCCTGGTGGAACTGGTGGAGCGGAAGACCAGGCAATCGGCGGATGTGCCAGTGGCCGATGCGGCGCGGATGGTGGCGGAGAAGCTGAAGGGCTAAGATCAGCGGCGCCGTTACAGTCGTGCGATGGCCTCGGCGATGGGCAGATCGTTCCAATAGCGCGTGAGGTTCTCCATACTGGTGAGCGAGCGCGTGCGCATGCGGTCCACGTACAGCGTTCCCTGGAGGTGATCCACCTCGTGCTGCACGATCCGCGCGTGCCAGCCTTCCGCATGGAACGAAAGCGGCTGGCCCGTATGGTCCAGGCACTCCACCTGCGCTTCGAGCGAACGGGCCACCAGCGCACTGTAGCCAGCCAGGCTGAGGCAGCCTTCGAAGAATTCCACCTCGGCTCCCGCGGTGTGGACTCGCGGATTGATCAAAACCTGGAACGGAACGGGCCTGCGGGCGCGTTCCGCGAGGCGCTCCGGTGGAATGCCGCGTAGTAGTTCTTCGCGATCCTCGATGACGGCGATCTGCAGCGGAATGCCAACCTGCGGAGCGGCCAGCCCCACTCCAGGGGCGTCACGCATGGTTTCGCGCATCCACTCGATCAGCTCCTGCACTTCGCGGCTGCGAATCTCCTCCGCGGTGAGCGGACGGGCAGGCGTGCGCAGCACCGGCGCTCCCACTTGCAGGATTTTGAGAGTCATGGCAGATTTCTATAGTCTAACCGGGGATTAAAATGGCCCGAAACCGCGATTCCGCCACTTGAGTCTTAATTTCGATATACTGGGCGACATCTCCAGGTGTGAGATCACACCGCAAAGGCGGACTCTATGGGCAACGGATTTACGCGACGACATTTCTTCTACGGCTCGCTGCTGGCTGGCGCTGTTCCAGCGGGTGGCTTTGGCAGCACGCCCTCGCTGAAAATGATGGGCTACAAATCGCCCAATGAAAAGCTGAATATCGGCTCGGTGGGCGCAGGTGGAAAGGCGGCCAGCGATATCCGTGGCTGCTCGGACCAGAACATCGTCGCGTTGTGCGACGTGGACGACAAGCGCGCCGCGGCCATCTATAAGGATTTCGACAAGGTTCCCAAGTACAAGGACTTTCGCAAATTCCTCGACAAGGAAGCCAATAATCTGGACGCGGTGATCGTCACCGTTCCCGACTTCATGCATTGCACCATTGCTTACAACTGCATGGAGCGCGGCAAGCACGTATATGTGCAGAAGCCGCTCACCCGCACGGTATGGGAAGCGCGCCTGATGGCGGAAGCCGCCGCCAAGTTCAAGGTCGCCACCCAAATGGGCAATCAGGGCTACTCGAACGTCGGCACCCGGCAGGCCGCCGAGATGATCTGGAACGGCGACATCGGCAATGTGACCGAGGTGCACGCCTGGACGAACCGGCCCATCTGGCCGCAAGGCCTCACCGAAATCCCTGCGCCCACGCCTATTCCCGAAACGCTGGACTGGGACTTGTGGCTGGGCATCGCCAAGGAACGCCCCTACACGTCTGGCGGCACCGGCTATCCGGCGGGCTACGACAACGGCAACTTCTACAACCCCACGAACTGGCGCGGCTTCTTCGACTTCGGCTGCGGCGCGTTGGGCGATATGGCGTGCCACATCATGGGCGCGCCGAATATGGCTCTGCGGCTCTCTGAGCGTCCCCCGGTGGCGGTGGAGTGCATCAAGAAGGAAGGCGCCAGCCCGTTCATGTTCCCCAAGAGTTCCGTGATCCGTCTGGACTTCCCGGCTCTCGGCTCCATGCCCGCGGTGAAGATCTTCTGGCATGACGGCATGAAGGAACAGCCCGAGATTCCGGGTGTGCCGGCGGGCGAATACCTCGGCGACATGCCGCGCCCCTCCACGCCGCAGGGTCAGGGCGGAGGCCAGGGCGGCCGCGGCCGAGGCGCTGGACGAGGACAGGGCGGCGACGCAGCCGCGGCTCGCGGACCGCGTCCGGTTCCGCGCGAAAACACCAATCAGGTCTTCACGTGGGAGATGATCGAAGCGCTGAAAGCCAATCCGCCGCGCACCACGTCGCCCAATGGAAGTCTCTTCATCGGCGACAAGGGCATGATCACGTGCGGCACCTACGGCGAATACGCGCGACTCATCCCGGTGGAAAACATGAAGGATTACCGCTTCCCGCCGGAAATCCTGACCCGCTCGCCCGGCCACTATCACGATTGGATTCGCGCCTGCAAAGGCGGCGAGCAGGCCTGCTCAAACTTCAGCGTGTCCGGTCCGTTCACCGAATGGATCGCGATGGCGGTGGTTTCGCTGCGCGTGGAAGGCAAGATCGAGTGGGACTCGAAGAAGATGCGCATCACCAACAACGCGGATGCCAACAAGTATTTGCGGCCGTTCGTGCGCAAGGGCTGGGAGAAGTTACTGCCCAACAAGCTGTCCACGTAGGGCGGAAGGTGAAGTTCGACACTGGAAGTTAGAATGCGAAACGCCCCGCTGGCTGGCGGGGCGTTTCCTTGTCTGGGGGCCTTATGAAAACGATTCTCGCTTTTCTACTTTTTGCCGGCGCGGCCGGCAATCCCTTCGCCGGGCGTTGGGATCTTACGCTCACTCCGGCCAACGGCCAGGCGTCGTGGCCGCAATGGATGGAATTGGTGGATAACGGCGGCACTCCCGAAGTGCGGGTGCAGCCTCGCGGAGGCGGCGTGTTTCCGGTGAAGGATGTGAAAACCGAGGGATCGCACCTCACACTTGGCGTCAGCAAAACCGTTACCTGGGAGTTGGATGTGGCGGGCGACCGCATCACGGGCACTCAGAAGGGCGCCGCCGCGGCACAGATCGCCGGCGTGCGCGCTCCCGTCTTGAAACGCCCGATGCCGAAGGCCTGGACCAATCCCGAGCCGATTTTCAACGGCAGGGATCTTACGGGCTGGGAGCCGACCGATCCCAAGGCTACGAATAATTGGGTGGCGGAAGACGGCATCCTCTTGAACAAGGCGCACGGCGCGAATCTGAAGACCACCCGCAAGTTCGAAGACTTCAAACTGCACATCGAGTACAACTGCCCGGAAGATGGCAACAGTGGAATCTACCTGCGAGGCCGCGACGAGATCCAGGTGGCGTATGAGAAGCCCGGAGTTAACGACAAGTTCCACGACATGGGGTCGATCTACGGTTTCATTTCCGCTTCTGTGGAGCTGCCGCGCAAGCCCGGCCAGTGGGAAAGCTTCGACGTGACGCTAGTGGGCCGGTACGTGACCGTGCTGCGCAACGGAGTGAAGACCATCGACAACCAGGAACTGCCGGGAATTACGGGAGGCGCCCTGGACAGCCACGAAAGCGAGCCGGGCCCGTTTTATTTGCAAGGCGACCACACGGGTGGGATGAGGTACCGGAACATCACGGTTTCGGTGCCGAAGTAGTGGCCCGCGTTACAACTTTGGAAATCGGCTGAGCGGAAACGTGTCCACCGGGGTGGACCTCTGCTGTACCAGGACTCCTCCGTCTACTACCAGGCAGGCGCCCGTGATGTAGCGGGCGTCTTCGGTGGCCAGGAAGACTGTGGGTCCGGCGAGATCTTCGGGGTCTCCCAGGCGGCCCATCGGCACCACCTGGCCCCGCTCCGCGGCGGTGGGCTCGTCGATATCGTAAGTGCGAATCAAGCCCGGTACGATGGCGTTCACGCGGATGCCATAAGGCGCCAGGTCGAGAGCCATGGCTCTGGTCATGGCTTCGATGCCGCCTTTCGAAGCATCGTAGGCCACATTGCCGCGGTGCGCTTTAGTGGCGCCTCCGCTCGACATATTGATGATGCAGCCCGAACCCTTCCGCGCCATGATGTGCGCCGCGGGCAGCGAACACAGAAAAGCGCCCTTCAGATTCACGCCCAGCAATTGATCCCACCACTGCTCGTCGGCTTCCAGAAAGTGGCGCGCCGCGTGGATATTGCCAGCATTGTTCACCAGGATGTCGACCGTGCCAAACTGCTGCACCACGGCGTCGAACATCGCGTCCACCTGCGTCTTGCTGGAGACATCGGCGGCATACGACATCGCGCCGCCCACGGCTTCGGCGCGGGCGGCATCCACGTCGTTCACCACCACGCGAGCGCCCTCCGCGGCGAAACGTTCGGCTACCGCGCGACCGATGCCGTGGCCAGCGCCGGTCACGATCACCACCTGATTCTCGAATCGATTCACTCTGCTAATCTACCAGGAATGCGCGAAATCGCTCGTGAGGTGGCGATCATCCCCGGAATTATCGCCAATGCCTACCTGGTGGGTAATCGTGAATCGTGGGTGCTCGTCGACTCGGCCACGCCCGGCAATGAGCGCAAAATTCTGCGCGCCGCCGAACAGCGCTTCGGCGCAGGCGCCAGGCCGCGCGCGATTTTCCTCACGCATGGCCATTTCGATCACGCCGGCTCCGCGCCCGCATTAGCGGAGCGGTGGGACACGCCAGTGTTCGCTCACGCGCGCGAACTGCCGTATCTGACCGGCCAGGCGCACTACCCTCCGCTCGACACTTCGAAGCCGGGATTCTTCAGCTTGCTGGCGCGCTTCTTTCCTTCGAGCACGGTCGACCTGGGAAAGCGCGTCCGCGCATTCGAAGGCGGTATCGAAGGTTGGCAGACACTAGAGACTCCGGGACACACCACGGGTCATGTGAGTTTCTATCGGGAAGTGGATGGCGTGCTGCTGGCCGGCGACGCCGTTACCACCCAGGACCTCGACTCGGTCTGGGGCACGCTGGCCAAACGTCCCAAGGTCTGTCGTCCGCCGGTGCCGGCCACGTTCGATTGGGAGAGCGCCCGCGCCTCGGTGCGCATGCTGGCGAAATTGCGGCCCTCGTGGATTGCGGCAGGGCATGGCGTGCCGATGCATGGGGCCGCGGATGAGTTGAAGAGACTGGCGGACGATTTTCAGATTCCGTGAGCTGGCAGGCCATGGCAGACGTCCCGGCAGGCGAAAGCGCCTGCCCCACCTAGCTTCACCCTTCACTGCACCGAATTCAGATACGCGATCATGTCCGCGACTTCCTGCGCGTTCTTAAAACTCGGCCAGCCGATCCCCGCCTCTTTCATGCGGTTGAGCATCTGCGGTCCATGACGCCACAGCGCGGAGATGATGGTGACCTCGGAATATTTATGCGCCTGGCCTGGCAGTTGCGGCGCGCCGTGCGTGCCTCCCAAATGGCATTCGGCGCAGTGCCGCTGTGTGAAGATCTGTTTTCCCGCCGCGATGCTGCCGCCGGGGTAGACGAACTGGCGCATCCACAGGTAGCTGAGCAACTGGCGCATCTCCTCCGGCGAAAGCGTGGGCGGCTGCTGCATCATGCGCGGCGCGTGGTTCCACATGTCCACCGCAATATCGGTGAGGGTCATGTTCTTGAGCCGGTTCTCCAACGCCAGTTGGCCCACGTGGCAATGCACGCAGCCCTTGCTCTCGAAAACCCGCTCGCCTCCCTGGCCCGACGTGTTGGAAAAATGCGTCACCAGGTGGGCGGTTTGCGGCAGCGATCGCAGGTACTCCAGGATGTCGCCCAACTGCTCGGTAGTGAGCGCCTGCCACTCGATTTTGCGCCGCGCAAAAGCCTGCCGCATGTGGAAGCTGTGGTTCCACATCTGCTGCACCAGCAGAATGGGGTCGCTGAGCGATTCCCATTTTTCGACCGGTGGCGCGCCCTCTGCCTTCGATTCGGTGATGCCGTGGCAAACGCCGCACTGCTTGGCGTCGAAGACGGTTTTGCCGCGCGCGCCCTCGCCCGGCTTATCGAAGAAATGCGCAGAGTAGAAGAATGCGAACAGGTCGGCCGCGCCTTCGGGCGTGAGCTTGGGCTTCTCGATGCCGGCCGCCTCCATGGCGCCGAACATCACCGGAGCGTGGTTCCACATGGTGCTGGCAAGCTGCGCCGGTGAATAGTTGCGGTTCACTGTGCGGCCCAGGTCGAGCCCGATCTTGCCTCCGCGTCCATTGACCGCGTGGCAGCGGATGCAGCGCTCGGCTTCGAAGAGCTGGGCGCCGCGGGTGGAATCGCCCGGAATGACAGGCAGGGTGGCGGCCTGCGCGACCGTCAGGAATAGCGCCGCGGCCAGAAGTCGCGGTGAGATGCTCATAATTGGGATTCTAACCTGTTACAGCAACCTGCTCAGCCACATTTGCGAACGGTCCTGCGGCGGGAAAGGCGTAGGTGCGCGCGGAGAAGGACCGCGCCCCTACGCCCGAGGAACTCACAAGCGAGGTATTGAGGCAGGTGCTCGTCAAGGAGCCAGGCGGAATCCCCTCCGACATTAATCCCGCCTGATCGCAATAGTGGAGCAAATGTCCCATCTCTTCAAGGCATGGTCGTACCATTTTCAGTGAAGAGAGTACTACACGGATGCAACCTGCAGAAAGCCTGGCTGAAGCCCACCGCAGGCTGAAAGCCTGCCCCACAGCAGATGCCCCAGTACACTAGAATGTGCAGCAGAGGGTGCTTTCAATGAGAGGATACGCGTGGAATCGTGTCCGCAATACGCTGCCGGCAGTTTCGCTGGCGGCCTTCCTGGTAGCGGCATTCACCGGTTGGGGATACTCCCAACAGGAGACCACGGCAAAGCCGCCACTCGTTTTTGACGTGGCTTCGGTCAAGCCGACTCCTGCCGATGAAAGGCGCGGAATCGTCCATCCAATGGCGGCAAATCAGGGCTATGAGGTCATCGGTGTGCCCCTGCGAACCATCATCACGGTGGCTTACACTGTCACCGACCGGCAAATCTCGGGAGGTCCGGACTGGGTCAACACGGATCGGTGGAACATCGAGGCCAAAGCGGAGCGCCAGGGCACGAGCGATGAACTGCACGACGCGCTGGCTCGCCTGCTGGAAGAGCGCTTCCAGTTGAAACTTCGGCGCGACGTGCGCGAACTGCCGGCGTACGTCCTCACTGTGGAAAAGAAAGGAGTGAGGATGCCCGTGCACGATGCGGCCGATCTCAAACACGATCCCATCGGCGGCCGTTTCCAGGATGGCGAATTGCACATGTCAGGGCAGAACGTGCCTATGAACTATTTTGCCTTCTTCCTCTCCCGAGCCCTGCCGCTCAACGTGGTGAACAAAACCGGTCTCACTGACTACTACGATGTGGAGTTTCATTACGTGCCCGAGCGGCCCGGCAACGATGGCGGCGCCTCTGGCGGCGCGCCCCCGCCAGCGCCCAACGGTCCTGATCTATTCACAGCTCTTCGGGAGCAACTCGGGCTACGCCTGGAAAAAGGCAAGGCTCCGGTGCAGGATCTGGTGATCGAGCACGTGGAAAAACCTTCGGCGAACTGATCGGCGGGCGATCCGGCGCCGGCGTCGACTACCCGAAAACAAGGGGATTTTGAGCCTAAGTCATAATCGGGAGTATGACATTCTCCGAGGATGAGCTGGAACTGCTGGACGGGGCCTTCGCCGACCTGCGGGCCTTCGGCATGGACCTGCAGGGGCAGTCCGACCCGCTCGCGCCCTTGCTGATCGGCCTCCTCAATGCCACGCTGCGCGAGTACCAGCACCTCAAGCTGGGGTTAAAACACTCTACCGCGATGGTAGCGTGGGCCTGCCGCAATCTGCTCGACCTCCACATTTATACGCGCTACGCGCTGGCGTCGGATGGCAATGCGCGGCGCCTCATCGCGGAACGCCTTAGTGACGGTGTGGAGATCTTCGATGCGTTTCAAACGTGGCTGGCGCGAAACGATGCGGCGCTGGTGCCTGCATCCATCAGCGAGGCGTTGCGCACCATGATCGAACAGCGCGCCGATTCCGAGTTCGCCGAGGCGCCGCCGCTCAGACTGAAGCGCGTGGCTGCCGATGTCGGACTGGCGGACGAGTACGCCAATATGACCAGGCTCAGTGCGAAGCTCGCTCACCCCAGCGCATTTTCGGTGGCGGCGAGCGGTGAAGATCCGGACATCACCAGCCTGCGGCCCATTCTATTCCGGGCGGGCGCCGGCCACGGCCTGGAGATTCTGCGCGCGATTAAGGAACGATAACTACAGTCCGCGCAGAGTCGATTGGAACAGGCCCCGGTCTTCCCAATACTTCTTCACTTCGAAGCGTGCGAAGACGCGGTCCCACCGTTCATTTTCCTGACAGTCGCGGCAGACGCCGCAGCGGCATCGCTGGTAGGGCTGCAGGGGTTGCCTGCCATCGTTGTGCGGCGCTTCGGGCGCGAAGGTGAGGGTAAAGTCCCCGTTGGCTTTCGTTAATGGCATCCTGATTTCTACTTTCAGGCATGTGGCGTGGGGAAGCGATGAGCGTGCTGTGAAAATTTGGTAAAAACAGGCCGATTTTTCGCTTCCCAACGGCGGCGGATTGTCTTACCATCAACTCGTCGGCATTTGCCGCATTGGGAGCTTAATTAATGACGCAATCGCAGATCGTCCAGACGTTAGCTGATAAATGCGAGTTGACCAAGAAGCAGGCACTCGGCATCTTAAACGCGCTGTCCGCCACCGCCATCACTGAAGTCAAGAAGAACGGTGTCTTCGTAGTGCCCGGTTTGGGCCGCCTTGTGCGTGTTGACCGCAAGGCCCGCATGGGACGCAATCCCGCCACCGGCGAAGCCATCAAGATTCCGGCGAAGAAGGTAGTGAAGTTCCGCGTGGCCAAGGCCGCCAAAGACGCGATTGTTCCACCGAAGGTGAAGAAGTAAGAATCCAAGGGGCCGGGGCAGGGCAAATCGCAGCCACTTCCCCGGCCCTCTCTCATCCCCGCCCCTTTTTTCCGCATGTCCAAAATCTCCCGCATCGAAGTCTTCCAAGTGGATCTCCCTCTGCATGAGGGCAGCTACAAGTGGTCCGGCGGCAACTCTGTGGAGGTTTTCGATTCCACCGTAGTGGCCGTTCACACCGACACCGGCGTCAGTGGATACGGCGAAGTCTGCCCGCTGGGGCCGGCGTATCTGCCCGCTTATGCGCGCGGCGCGCGGACCGGCATCGCGGAGTTGGCGCCGCAATTGATCGGCTGCGATCCCACGGCTCTCGGCGTATTGAATGCGCGGATGGACGCCGCCATGCGCGGGCATCCCTACGTGAAATCGGCCCTGGACATGGCCTGTTGGGACATTCTCGGCAAGACGGCCGGCCTTCCGGCAGCGACTCTGATGGGCGGCAGCTACGGCGATTCGTTCGCCCTATACCGCGCGATTTCGCAGCAGAGTCCGGCAGAGATGGCCGAGAAGGTGGCCCTCTACCGCTCGGAAGGTTATACCAAGTTCCAACTCAAGGTGGGGGGAGACCCCGATACCGATATCGACCGCATCCGCGCTGTCGCGGCTAAATTGCAGCGCGGCGATGTGTTGATCGCCGACGCCAACACCGGCTGGACGCAACACCAGGCGCTACGCGTGGCCGACGCCGTCCGCGATGTGGACGTCTACATCGAGCAGCCCTGCGCCAGCTACGCGGAGTGCCTGGCAGTGCGGCGCCACACCAACCGGCCATTCATCCTCGATGAAGTGGTGGACAGCATCGCGATGGTGGTGGAGGGCGCGCGCGATCAGGCGATGGACGTGATCAACCTGAAAATTTCGAAGGTGGGTGGGCTGACGCGGGCGCGGCAGATCCGAGACCTTTGCGTGTCGCTGGGGATCGCGATGACCATCGAAGATACCTGGGGCGGCGACATCATCACCGCGGCCATCGCTCACCTGGCGCACAGCACGCCTCCGTCGCTGCTATTCTCGGCAACCGACTTCAACAGCTACGTGACGGTGAGCATCGCCGAAGGCGCGCCGCGGCGGCAGTCCGGTCGCATGGCGGCATCGTCCGCCCCGGGGCTGGGAGTGGAACCGCGGTGGGACGTGCTGGGCAAGCCGGTCTTTTCGTATACTTGAGCCATTCAGTTATGCTCAAGATCCTTCTGCCGGCCTTCGCCGTGTCGCTTGCCGCCGCGCAATCGACGCACTTTTCCGATGTCCGTCAACTCACGCACGGCGGCCAGAATGCCGAAGCCTATTGGGCGCCCGATGGTAAACGCCTGATCTTTCAGACCACGCGGCCGCCCTATGACTGCGATCAGATCTTCATCATGAACGCCGACGGCAGCGACCAGCACCTGGTCTCCACCGGCAAGGGTCGCACCACCTGCGCGTACTTCCTGAAGGACAACAAGCATATCCTCTACGCGTCGACGCACCTGGCAGGCGATGCCTGTCCAACGCCGCCCGATCGGAGCAAAGGCTATCTGTGGGGCGTGTTCGCCGGCTACGATATTTTCCTGGCGACCGACGACGGCAAGATCGAGAAGCGCCTGACCGATGCTCCGGGCTACGATGCCGAAGCCACCATCAACTGGAAGACGGGAAACGTGCTGTACACGTCGCTGTCGTCGGGCGATCTGGAATTGTGGACCATGAGCACTGACGGTTCGCACAAGAAGCAGCTCACTCACACGCCCGGCTACGATGGCGGTCCGGTCTACTCGCACGATGGCAAGAAGATGGTGTGGCGTTCCAACTATCCCAAGACGCCCGAGGATATGGCAAAGTACAAATCGCTGCTGGCGGAGAATCTGACTGCTCCCATGAAGATGGAGATTATGGTGGGCGATGCCGATGGCAGCCACGCCCACGCCGTCACGGATTTCGGCTGCGCCAGTTTCGCCCCCACGTTCACGCCCGATGACAAGAAGATTCTCTTCTCATCCAACAAGCACGACTGTGACAGCCGCCACTTCGAGCTCTACATGATGAACGTGGATGGCACGGGGTTGGAACAGGTGACGAGCACGGGAGGCTTTACTTCATTCCCCGAATTCTCACCCGATGGGAAGGCGCTGGTCTTCTGCTCAGATCGTGACGCCAAAGAACGCTACGAGTTCAATATCTTCACTGCCAAGTGGCAGTAGGAGAGATCTCCGTGCCGATCTGCGCCGGCAGCTAAAGAGCACCGACTCCCTAACGGTCGCGGCTCGGAAACTAATACCGTCGTGGGCCGGTGGTCCGCATCATTACCGACCATGCGCCGAGCACCGCGAGCAGCGCCCCTACTATCAAGTACGCCGCGAGCTTCGGTCCGCCGCCGCCGGGGTCGAAGCGGAAGCCGCTGAAGAAAAATCCCTTGAACATCAGCACCAGCACCACGAGGGTCCACAGGAAGAACAGAGGCCGCAGCTTGCCCAGGATCGCCAACACGACCGTAAGCAATCCGAGGAGGGATCCGAAAAACACCGTGTAGGCCAGCGTCGAGCCGGTCCACGGAAGCATATCGAGATGGAGCGATTGCGGGGCAGTAGCCAGTGCGAGGCCGGAAATTGCCGCTAAGAATAGCGCGAGTACTGCGTGATAAACATAACTGAATGCGCGTAAGATCGCTTTGACCGCTGCCACCCGAGAATCCTCCTGTCTGATGGAAGCGTTATTCTAGCAATACTCGCGGCACCGCGAAGCTTTATGAATTACCGGATTATTCCGCTCACGCCCGACCTCTGGCCTGCCCTGGAAGATCTTTTCGGCCCGCGCGGCGCGTGCAGCGGCTGCTGGTGCATGTACTGGCGCATTGGAGCCGCCTATCGAAAGCAGCCCGAAGCGGCGAACAAGGCGGCGTCTCGCCAGGTGGTCGAAAGCGGTCCGCCGCCGGGCCTACTTGCCTTCGAAGGCGATCTCGCCGTGGGGTGGTGCCAACTCACGCCGCGCGCCAGCCTGCCGCAGGTGGACCGTTCGTGGCGGCTACGCCACCACGTTTGCGCGCGCCGGCTTCCGCACCATCGGCGCCACACGCCCCCTCGTCCCATCATGCGCCGCAACCTCTGAACTGCCCGCGCCTGCAACTGCGGGCGTTATAATCGTTTTGTCCTCCCAGGCGTGCCTGAACGACAACAAGGAGCATCATTTCCATGGAATCCCGGCGTAACTTTATCAGCAAAGTAGCCACCGGTCTGGCCGGCACTTTGGCGGCGTCCAATGCCATCGGCGCAAACCAACGGGTGCGGCTCGGCATTATCGGACCGGGGGCGCGGGGGCAGGAAATTCTCCGCCAGGCCATTGCGTTGGAGAATGTGGAGTGCATTGGCGCGGCCGACGTATACACCAAGCGCCTGGAAGAGGCTAAGAACATCGCCCCCAACGCCAAGACCTACCTGAATTACCACCGCATGCTGGAAGACAAGGACATCGATGCGGTGCTCATCGCTACCCCGCAGCATCTGCATCAGGAGTGCTTTGTGGCGGCGATGCAGGCCGGCAAGCACGTCTACCAGGAAAAGACCATGGCGTTCAACGTGGCGCACGCCAAGAAGATGCGCGCCGCTTACCAGCACACCGCCGGCAAGCAAGTGGTCCAAGTGGGTCATCAGTGGACTTCGATGGGCCAGGTCACAGACGCCGTCAATTTTCTGAAGCCTGAGCTTATGGGCAAGATCACCATGATCCAGGGCCGCATGTATCGCAACACACCACACGGGAAACCGCAGTGGGCGCGACCTATCAGCCCCGACATGACTCCTGAGAACATCGTGTGGAAGGAATTTCTGGGTGAGGCTCCCGACGTTCCGTTCGACGCTAACCGCTACATCAACTGGCGCTTTTTCTGGGACTATTCAGGCGGCAACGTTTACGAGAACATGTGCCACCAGCTCTCGTTCTGGTACAAGGCGATGGGCCTGAGCATTCCCACTAAGGTGACGATGACCGGCGGGCTCTACCTGTGGAAGGACGGCCGCGAAGTGCCCGACACCATGAACGTGTCGATGGAGCACGTCAACGAAGAGATGATGTACACCTGGGATTCCGGCTTCGGCAACGACCAGTTGAAGGTCACCGAAGACGTGCTGGGCGATAACGGGACGATCTCCCACACCACGCAGAGCATCAAGTACACGCCGCAGAAGGTGAATCGCAAAGACGGCAATGAGATGGTGGGGGCCACCCGCAACGATCCCAAGGCGCACATGCAGAACTTCATCGACTGTGTCCGCGATCCCAGCCAGAAGCCGAACTGTCCGTTCGAGCTGGGCTTCAGGATCTCGATCGCGTGCCGCATGGCGGTGGACAGCTACCGGAAAGGCCGCACCATGAAGTGGGACACCGCCAAGGAAGAGATCGTTTAACCCGTGAATTTCGAGTACACACCCGAACAGCTTCAATTGCGCAAGGCCGTTCGGGAATTTGCCGAAGGCGAAATTGCGCCGCATGTCATGGAGTGGGACGAAGCGCAGACCTTCCCGCTCGAAGTAATTAAGAAGCTGGGGCAACTCGGCTACATGGGGGCGATTTTCCCCGAGGATGTGGGCGGCGCGGGCCTCGGGTATATCGAATACTCCATCATCATCGAAGAGCTGTCGCGCGTGGATGGCTCGGTGGGCATCATCGTGGCGGCCCACACGTCGCTCTGCTCCAACCACATTTTCAAGATGGGCACCGACGAGCAGCGGAAGCGCTACCTGCCCAAGTTGACGACGGCGGAGTGGCTCGGCTGCTGGTCGTTGACGGAACCCGAAGCGGGGTCGGACGCGGCGGGTACGCGCACGAAAGCCTCGATGGAAGACGGCGCCTGGATCCTCGACGGCTCCAAGACGTTCACCACCAATGCGCATTTCGCCGATGTCTGCGTGGCTATGGCGGTGACCGACCGTGCAGCCGCGCAGCATGGCATCTCGGCCTTCATCATCGAAAAGGGAACGCCGGGGTTCCGCCTAGGGAAGAAGGAAAACAAGCTGGGCCTGCGCGCCAGTGCCACGGGAGAAGTGATCTTCGAGAACTGCCGCCTGGCGGAGCAGCAGCTTCTGGGCAAAATCAATAACGGCTTCGTGGACAGCCTGAAGGTTCTGGATGGTGGGCGCATTTCCATCGCAGCTCTCTCCATCGGGATGGCTCAGGGCGCATACGATGCGGCGCTGCGCTATTCGAAGCTGCGCAAACAGTTCGGACGGCCGATCTCGGAATTCCAGGCAATCCAATACAAGCTGGTGGATATGGCGGTAGATCTCGACGCTGCGCGGCTGCTCAATTACCGCGCCGCCTGGATGCTCGATCACGGGCAGCGCGTCACCCGGGAATCATCCATGGCGAAGCTGTTCGCATCGGAGGCCGCTGTGCGCATTGCCAACGAGGCGGTGCAGATTCACGGCGGCTACGGCTACATCAAGGACTACCCGGTCGAGAAGTTTTACCGCGACGTGAAGCTGTGCACCATCGGGGAAGGCACCAGCGAGATCCAAAGACTGGTGATCGCGCGGCAACTCTTGAAAAGCTGAAGCTAGCGGGGCGATGAACGAACTGGCACGCAAAATTCGGGAAGGGGATGTCCGCTCACTGGCTCGCGCCGCCACGGCGGTGGAGAATCGCGATTCGCAAGCCGCCGAGATCCTGCGCGACCTGGAACCGTTTACGGGGCGGGCTCACATCATTGGAATCACCGGGCCTCCAGGCGCCGGCAAGAGCACGCTCGTCGACGCTATGGCGTTGACGCTGCGGCAGCAGGGTAAGACAGTCGCCATCATTGCCGTGGATCCCAGCAGCCGCATCACCGGCGGCGCCATTCTGGGCGACCGCATTCGGATGCAGCAGCATCACGCCGATCCCGGCATCTTCATCCGTTCCATGGCCACGCGCGGCACTGCCGGTGGGATCGCCAAGGCTACCGCCGACCTGGCGCGCCTGATGGACGCGGCGGGTCGCGACTATGTCCTGATCGAGACGGTGGGTGTAGGGCAGGACGAAATCGAAATCGCGCGCCTGGCGCAAGTGACCGTGGTGGTGCTCGTTCCGGGCATGGGAGACGATGTCCAGGCCATCAAGGCCGGCATCATGGAGATCGCCGGGGTTTTCGTCGTGAACAAATCGGACCAGCCCGGGGCCGATCGCGTGGAGCAGGAGTTGCGCGCGATGCTGAGCCTGGGAGATGGCCGCCAACCTGCAATCGTGAGAACGGTGGCAACGGAAGGCAAAGGAATCGAAGAGTTGCTCGGGGCGCTGCAGGGGGCGCCAGTGGTCTTGCCGCTTGCCAACAGCTCCCGGAGCCAGTTCTCTATCGATCATCTCGGAATCGCTGTCAGCCGACTGAACGAAGCCATCACCTTCTACGAAAGCCTTGGCCTGGCCGTGGCACATCGGGAGACCGTCGACACTGAGAAGGTCCACGTCGCCATGCTGCCGGCCGGCGAGTCACGCATCGAACTGCTGGAACCTTCGGCGCCCGATTCGCCGATCTCGAAGTTTCTCGAAAAGCGAGGCCCCGGCCTGCACCATGTGGCGCTGCGCGTTCCCGATCTCGGCGCCGCGGTGGAGCGTCTGCGCACGTCCGGTGCGCGCCTGTTGAACGAGCCGCGCGCCGGGGCCGGCGGCCATCTCTACGTTTTTGTGCACCCCTCTTCCACGGGAGGCGTACTGTTGGAACTTATTCAGGAGAGCGAAAGTTGAAAGCGGAAATCGGCATTATCGGCGGCAGCGGGCTCTACTCCATGCCCGGATTTGAAGCGCAGGAGGAAGCCACCATCGACACGCCATTCGGCTGGCCCTCCGACAATTACGTGCTCGGCACGCTGGCCGGCCGCAAGGTCGCCTTTCTGGCGCGCCACGGCCGCGGACATAAGATCTCGCCCTCTGAGCTGAACTTTCGCGCCAATATTTATGGCATGAAATCGCTGGGAGTGGAGCGCATCATTTCGCTCAGCGCCGTCGGGTCGTTGAAGGAGGAGCATCGCCCACTCGATTTCGTGATTCCCGATCAGTTCTTCGATCGCACCCGCGGCCGCGTTTCCACCTTTTTCGGGGAAGGGCTGGTGGCGCACATCAGTTTCGCCGACCCTATCTGTCCCGAGTTGGCCGGCGTGGTGAGCGCCGCTTGCCAGGCCGCCGGTGTCAACTCCAAAAAAGGCGGCACGTATCTCTGCATGGAAGGGCCCGCCTTTTCCACCAAGGCTGAATCCAACGTCTATCGCAGTTGGGGTATGGACGTGATCGGCATGACCAACCTTCAGGAGGCCAAGCTGGCGCGGGAAGCGGAGATCTGCTACGTGACCGTGGCCATGGTGACCGACTACGATTGCTGGCATCCGGCGCACGACGCCGTGACCGTCAACGAGATCATCGGCAATCTGGTGAAGAACGCCGAAAACGCTTGTAGGGTTGTGGCCGAAGCGGTCGCCGCGATGCCCGTGGGCCGCGGCTGCAAATGCGGATCGGCGCTTTCGCATGCCATCCTCACCGACCGTAAACTGGTGCCGGCCGCGACCCGCACCAAACTAGGAATTCTGATTGAGAAGTACATCGTGTAACAGCGTCGCGCAGGAGGTGCTGGACCGTTCGGTGGCCGGCGATCCTCCGCCTGAATTGCCCCGAGCGTTGGTCGAGGACGCCTGCGCTGACGCGCTCTTCGGCGTGCTGGTGGAAGGCCTGGGCGATCGCTTCGAACCGGCACTGTGCCAAGCATACGCGCAGCTGTTTTCGCAGGCAGTGGCGTATGCCATCGAGGGCGTGGATGCCGCGGCACTAGTCGCGCATTACGAGAAGGCGCGCCAGATCCGGCCCGTCGCCGGTAATCCCAGCCGCGTCTTTGTGCTGTCCCGGGTGACCCTGGGCGCCGATGTGGCAGTGACCAGCGTGATGTTGGACGCGGCCAAGCGGCGTTTCCCGGAAGCCGAAATCCTCTTCGTGGGACCGCGCAAGAACTACGAAATGTTCGCCGGCGATCCGCGAATTCAGCATGCGCCGCTCGCCTACCGACGCGGCTCGTTGTCCGAGCGCCTGGCAGTGTGGGACGAGTTGAAGACGCTGCTGTCCGCGCCCGATTCGGTGCTGATCGACCCCGATTCGCGGCTCACTCAACTCGGCCTGCTGCCGGTGTGTGCTGAAGAGTGTCATCACCTGTTCGAGAGCCGGTCGTACGGCGGAGCCACCGACCGGCCGTTGCCCGAACTCGCAGCCGCCTGGGCCGTCGAAACCTTTGGAGTGACGGGCGCGCGCCCTTATGTGGCGCTCGGACCGCTGCCGCGGCGTGACCCCTACATCGCGGTTAGCCTTGGCGTAGGCGAGAACCCCGCCAAGCGCCTGGAAGATCCGTTCGAGGAGGAACTGCTGCGTGTGCTGGGGCGAACCGGCGTGCCTTTATGGATCGACAGAGGCGCGGGCGGGGAGGAAGCGGCGAGGGTGGGACGAGCGGTGGAGCGGTCGGGTGTGAATGCCGCGTTTTGGGAAGGATCGTTTGCAGGATTCGCTGCCATCATTGCCGGCAGCCGTCTCTACGCGGGTTACGACTCTGCGGGGCAGCACATCGCCGCGGCGTCGGGTGTGCCGCTGGTCAGCGTCTTCGCCGGTTTCCCGGTGCCGCGGATGTTTGACCGTTGGCGTCCGGTGGGTGAGAAGTGCGAAGTCATCCGCGTCGACCGTCCTCAAGGCGCCGCCACGCTGGAAAAAGTACAGCAGGCGGTCAGTCGGCTGCTGCGCTAGTCCAGGGAAACTCACCGGGCGTGCAAACCATTCCGGCAGTGACTGGCTCCATCTCGATTTCAAATGCGATTCGCTCGAATTCGGCCTGGCCGTGTACCTCATGCTGGTAGCACCCTTCCTGCCAGAATGGTCCCTTGACGTGCAGCCGGTGAGCGGCCTCCCGCGCTGTGAGGTCCTGCAGGGAGTGAGACAACAGCGGGACGGGAACGCGCGGGGTTATCAATAAATGGATGTGGTTGGCCATCACGACGTATGCATGTAGGTCGAAATGCCGCAGGCGATGTGCGTGGTGGTGAATCGAATCCACCACCATGCG
This sequence comes from uncultured Solibacteraceae bacterium, assembly GCA_963815475.1. Classification (GTDB taxonomy): domain Bacteria; phylum Acidobacteriota; class Terriglobia; order Bryobacterales; family Bryobacteraceae; genus Sulfopaludibacter. The sequence goes on from CAWFHD010000003.1 coordinate 2,461,040, forward strand.
GGCAACTTCGGACTTCCGCAGGTGGCAAGGGCCGCTGCGGGCACGGTCCAGCCGGCGGTCCAGATCCTCGAAAGGCTCCTGGTCGGTTGCCGCAGCGGCGCCGGGGCGATCGCTTGGAAGGCTACCCTTTAATCGCCAGGTGAGAAAGATCGGCTTGGGACGGACTCGGTTCACGACTTTAGAGTTGAACGGGCCGGCCGATTTTCTCAAAGAAAACTGAAGGTACACTAGAAAGTTGACGGAACTCGCACAGGCTCGCCAGTGGCTGACCGACGCTAAGTCGCTGGCAGTATTGACCGGCGCCGGAATTTCGGCGGAGAGCGGCATCCCCACCTTTCGCGGCGCGGAGGGGCTCTGGAAAGAGCACAACCCCGAGGAGTTGGCTACGCCCGAGGCGTTCGCGAAGGATCCGCGACTGGTCTGGGAGTGGTACAACTGGCGGCGCGAAATCATCAAAAAGGCCCAGCCCAACGCGGCGCACAAGGCGCTGGTGAAACTGGAAATCAGGATCGCGCAATTCACTCTGATCACGCAGAATGTGGACGGTCTGCACGATATGGCCGGCAGCGGGAAAATTCTCAAGCTGCATGGCGATATCTGGCGTCTGCGCTGCATGTCGTGCGGAGCGAACTGGCCGGACAGGCGGGCGCCGCTTCCCAAACTTCCGCCGCACTGCGCGTGCGGAGGACTGGCGCGTCCGGCCGTGGTCTGGTTTGGCGAACCGCTGCCGGACGGCATGATGAAAGAGGCCGAGCACGCGGCGGCCGCGGCCGAGGTTCTGCTGGTGATCGGGACCTCCGCGAAAGTGTTCCCGGCGGCCAGCCTGGCGCCTTACGCCAAACAGGCGGGCGCCAAGGTGATCGAGATCAACACCGAGCCCAGCGCAATATCGAATATGGTGGACTGCATTTTGCAGGGGCCGGCCGGAGAGATTCTCCCGCAGTTGTTGTAGCGCAGCAGGCCTGCGCTACTGCATCGGCGAATAGGGGGTGGCTTTCCAGAGCGACATGTTTTGGGTGTCGACGATCTGGCCTCCGCGTGCCACAGAATCGGCTCGCGCCTTCATCCACTCGGGGTCGGCGGCGAAGGCATCCCAGGCCTTTTCGCGATCCGCCAGTGAGGCGAACGGGATCAGGTACGTCAGGTTCGGCAGATCGGGGCCGATCGTCGTATTAGCATACAGCACCGGATGGATTCCCGAACGGTGGAAAATCTTGATCTCGGCGCCCGAGAATCGCTCCTGGAGCATGTGCAACTGGTGCAGCGTCGGCGAGTGATAGACGCGCAGTTCGAAGTAACGCGGCGTCTTCGGCTTCTCGGCGAGCGGCACAATTTCGGGCGAAAAATCGGCGGCCGTCAGCAGCAGGCGCTGCGTGTTGTCCACCGGCGGATCGGTGTTGCCGCGCTCAAATTCCTCGAAGGCCTTACGGTAGCCGGCATCGGCCTCCATCGCGCCTGCGGCAGCCACCATATCGTCCATGCCGGTGAAGCCGCTCAGCACCATGGTGGTCTGGGTGCGCGGCGCGAAGACCGCAGTGAAGACGCCCAACGCGCGTATGTGCCTGGTGAGCAGCGGCATCTGCGAAGAGAGGAACTGGTTGAGCCGTGCGGCCTGATCCCCCTGGCGGTAATAGTAATAATCAATGCGATACAGGCGGGTCTTGCGGCCCGCCTCCTGTCCGGCGGCCGCTTGCGACAGCATGCCTGCGCCTGCCGCGGACTGTAAGGCGGTCTGTAAGAAGGATCGGCGTTCCATGGGACTCCAAGGTATATCGCTTCAAGACCCGCTGCAAGCGTGGGGCTTCAACGGGCCCACCAGCGTCCACATCACGGTGGCGCAAATAAGCGGGGCAATTCCGAAGCCGATGAAGACCGGCGTGTACGAGTAGTGGTCCACGGCCCATCCGGTCATCAGCGTGAACAGCATGCCTCCGAATCCGGAGCCCATGCTGGCCAGCCCGTACACCGAGGCCACCGCGCTCTTGGGGAAAACGTCGGCGGGCATGGAGAGCATGTTGGACAGGCTGCCGGTGTAGCCCATCATGGCGATGGATACCAACCCCATCGATAGCCAAGGACTTTGCGCCAGCACGGCCGGTATGGCCGACGTCATCAGCAGCGCGAAGAAAGTCACCGTAGCTTTGCGCGCTACCGTGACGGAGACCCCGCGTCGCAGCAGGAAGGCTGAGAGCGCTCCTCCCAGCAGATTGCCCGCTCCGGCAACGGCGAACGGCATCCAGGCATATGTGCCGATGGCGGCCATGTTGAAGTGGCGCGCATTCTTGAGGTATTCGGGGAACCAGAAAATGTAGAACCACCATACCGGGTCCATGAAGACTTTCGACAGCGTGAAGGCCCACACGAAGCGCGTGCGCACCAGTTGTCCCACGGGAATCGGCGCGTCTTCCAGGGCGCGGAGCTTTTGTCCGTTAGGAGCGGCGGGAGTGCGGTAAGTGGGCCACCAGAATACCAGCCAGATCAATCCGGCGCCTCCCACCATGAAAAATGCAGACGGCCATCCCAAGTTGAGAATCAGGAACGCCACAATAGGAGGCGCCAGAATCGCACCCACGGAAGAGCCGCTATTGAAGATGCCACACGCCAGGGCGCGCTCGTTTTCGGGAAACCATTCGGCCACCACTTTGATAGCGGCGGGCCAATTCCCCGCCTCGCCGATGCCCAGCAGAAAACGGAACACGCCGAGGCTCACGGCGCCGCGCGCGAAGCCGTGGAGCAATGCCGCAACGCTCCACCATGCGATGCAGAGGGCGTAACCAAGGCGCGTGCCCAGCCGGTCGATCAGCGGACCCGAGACGCCGTTCATGATGGTGTAAGCCAGCAGGAATGCGAAAAGCACCCGCGAATACGCCACATTGCTCATGTGGAACTGGTCACGCAGCACGGGCGCGGCCACGGAGAGCGTCTGGCGGTCGAGGTAATTGATAACAGTGGCCCAGAAGGCCAGCCCGATCATGATCCAGCGACGCGGTTGCGGGTTCACGCCGGGCGCACTCTCACGGCTGCTTGCCATCCCCCGATTGCGGGCATGTGCCTGAGATTACCAATCGGCGCTGCGGGTGTCCAGAATGGCGATCTCGCGCGCGCGCAACTCGTCGAGCAGTTGCGCGACGGCAGGCGAGTGTCCCGCATCACCTGGCACAACGATGGCCCACTCGAGGTTCTCGCGGAACTCGCGCGTGCTGATGGTCCACGACTGCAGTTCCGGCGGAGTTGGCGCGCCAACGCGGATCAGCGACCATTGCCGCACCAGTGCGAGCGCAGTGTCGCGGTTGGGCCGCGGGCCGCGCACAATGAAGTGATTGTCGCCATGGACCAGGATGCCAGGCATTCAGTCTATTATTGAGGGAATGCGGCGTCGGATGCTCTTGCTGATGGCGGTGGCGGCCGGAATGGCCGAGGGCGCAACGCTGCGCTATTGGATTGAACCGTGCCCTACCAAGGAACCAACCGACTGTCAGGCGCGCGACGCGGGCCTGGCGGAATGGGCGCTCGCAGCCTGGCAGGCCGCATCGGACGGCGCGCTGAAGTTGGAGCGGACCGCCAAAATGGAAAACGCCCACATCCGCGTGTACTGGGTGAATGGCCGCTCGGGTCTGTACGGCGAAGCGCGGCCAATCACGGTAGAGGGTGTCACTGGCGCGGAAGTCTACGTTCTTCCCGCGGTAGCGCGAACGGACGACAGCGACCCGCTGCTGCGCGACGCCATCGTCTACCTCACTTGTCTTCACGAGACCGGCCACGCGCTCGGTCTGCCGCACACCAGGGCATTCGACGACATCATGTACAGCTTCCAGTACGGAGGCGATATCGCGGAGTATTTCGGACGATACAGGCGGCAGCTAGCTGCGCGCGACGATATCCAAAAGCGCTCGGGAATCTCGCCCGCGGATCGGAAGCAGTTGCTGGCGTTGTGGAAGTAATGAACGGCCGCAGGAGATGCGTCTCGGTACACTAGGAAAGAGATGGACGAACAAGAAGGGCTCATCGAGAATGACGGACTGCAGAGCTCGCTGTTTTTTGAGACGCCTACGGAGATTTACAGCCGCGTCTTCCGCACCCTTAAGCCGCGCACGCCGGTGCCGGAGTTGCGCATCGAGTACTGCCGCTTTGCCAACGCGGACAGCTTCATCCGGTTGGACAACGGCCGTTTGCACGTGCGCATCTCAGATATGCTGGAGGGCGCGCCGGCGCCGGTTACGGAGTCGCTGGCATTTATCCTCCTCGGGAAGCTGTACCGGAAGGAGGTGCCGCGTTTATACGCGCATCGCTACCGGCTTTACCTCAACCGGCGCGATGTGCGCCGGCAGGCTCACCTGATCCGGCAGATTCGCGGGCGGAAATTCATCTCGGGCCCTCAGGGCGAGCACCATAACCTGGAAGAGATTTTCGAGCGGCTGAACGCGCAATTCTTCGACGGCCTTCTAGGACGTCCGCAACTGGGCTGGAGTCGCGGAACGTCGCGCCGCATGCTGGGCCATTTCGATCCTTCGCACAACGCGATCATTATCAGCCGGGTTTTCGATCGCCCTGTAGCGAACCCGGTGGCGCTCAATTACGTGATGTTTCACGAGATGCTGCACCTGAGATATCCCGTGGAGCACGGAGGGATGCGCCGTTGTGTGCATACCCGGGAGTTTAAGGATGCCGAAAAGAAGTTCCCGCAGTTGAAGGAAGCCAAAGAAATGATAAAGCGGCTGTAGGCGTATTCGCCAGCAGCCGCTCTTTCAAGTTTCGAATGTGGAATGGATTAAGCGCCCATGGGGCAGGCGGCCGGAACCAGCGTGCGCAGTTCCAGGCGCATCATATCGAAAATGTTGACCAGGCCGGCGACATCCACGCCGCAGATTCCCCAACGAAAAAGGAACAGCCGGAAATGAACGTTCATAATTCCCAACGCGAACATGGTCTGTTGGCGGATCAGGGCGGTAGCCAGATCCGGCGGTCGTGCTGGGATTGCAACATAACCAGCTTAATGGCTGAGCAAATGCGGCTGAAGTCACCATCCAGGCAGTGCAGGTAACCGCGGAATATCTGGCATCGCTGTTGCCGGAGTCTAGAGGCCATTCGCGGTGTAAACCCTGGTTGAGTCCGCAGGAATGCAATATCGCCACCATCCAATAACCGCATCATCGGGCGATAGCGCTCGATCGACAATTCATCGATCCACTCGGCGGTTACGGGTAAGCTACTTGCTTGAAAGGCTACTTTGCGCACAATTAAGAACAGGGCCACGGCCAGTCCCAAGCCAGCGGCAAACGAAACTGCAATCCAGACATTCATCACTGCCATCTCAAGACGAGAATAAAGGTATTTCAAAGAAAATGCAACGAGAAATGGGGGATTTTCGGTACTGGATTGCCTAAGGATAATACATAAGATTAACCAAAGATATCAGCTTAATTCCGAGAGACTTTTAGCAGGGTCGCGTTGAGCGCATCCAGTTGCAGAAGCGCCTTTCGTTCGTACTCGGGTCCATATAAGGGCAGGTTGGTTTGGGATTCCTCACCCTTCTTGGTGAGAAGAAAAAACCAGGCGAAAACGCAAACAGACGTGAAGCCGGTGAGGAACATGCCCACCTGGTCGTAAATATGAAGCCCGAACACGCTCAGCAGAAGCATTCCCAAGGTGCCCCCTAAGAAGAAGATAGAGTAAAGCGCCGTGTGCACCAGGACGTTGCGACTCAGCCGCACCGGATATCGACTCAGGAATAGCAGAATCAGCAAGATAAACACAGTCAGGCTGGAATCGACGCCGCGCTCCGTCGCGAAGAAGTATCCCAGCATACGGGAATGTTGGGGCGTGGAGGGCTTGAAGTGCGGTAACAGCGTCAGGATGGAGATACTCACGGAGACGACGATAGCCCCGTACATCATCCATCGGCCGAGCGAATATAAACCTTTATGTCCTTCTAAAACCAATCGATACAATTCCAGCACCACGAGCACATACAGCAGCCACGCCATCGGCTCGGTGACCATCCAGAATTTCTCGTAACGCTGGGATTTTACGTCAATCAGGAGAGGCCAGATCGTATTGGGGATCTGGAAGAGGAAGAGAAGAAAGAACATCCGGTACCGGCGATAAAGCCCGGTCCCACAAAGTTTGAGAACCGTCAGGACGGAGCCGGCGAGAGTGAGAATCTGAAATAAATAAACAAACGCGGCGCTCGACATCGAACCGGTACCGTACCAATTCTAACATCGATCGCCGCGTTAACTTAACAATTTTGGCTCGATTAGCGAATCCAATCGCAGGGGTTGCACTGCGGAACCGGATTGATCGGCTTGTGGGTGGTCCGGGCCGTGGCCAGCATCGAGACCGCGAGGAGAGCGAAGAGTACGAGTTTTTTCATGTGTGTGAGGTCCTTTCGTCTAGTAACTTACGGCAGTAAGCTTAGTACTATACTAGTCGCGACGGTACCGGAATAGGGGGTTTATCTTACAAATTTTCCGTTTATAGAACGAAGGAGTACCAGCGAGCTGCAAATGCAAGGTGTCAAAGACCCTAGAGCGCTACCGGCACCCTGGTATAGAATGGTGGCAGATCCTTGACGCGCGGTGGGTCTGGTACTGCCGCCAGTTGCGAACCCTTCAACCAGGAATTGAGGAAAGGGAAACGTTGAGCTTGACCGATTCAGGCGCCGAATCGCACGCGCGACGTCCTGCAGCCGAAGTGTGGCGCGCCACCGTTTCGCGAATTCCGACACTCTTCGGGCGCCTGGTTTTTCTCTCCGCGTTGCGCGACGCCAATACCGGCCGCTACCACCACGATTCGCTCGGCGCGCTGGCCAAAGATGACGCTGATCGAACGCTGCGTAACAGTCATCAACAAGTGTTTCAACAATGGATATCCTGTGGCCTGGCGGAACAGAAATCCGATTTGGATGAGTATCTGGATACGGTTGGAGGGCCCAGGTACGCGCTAGCTTACCGGAGTTTGGCGCCGGCTTCCGCGCGAGACGTAGAACGGCAACTATATCTTACTGACCTGGAAACTTTGTTGGAGTTGCTTCGCTTCGAACATGGGGCCGTTTTTTCGGCTCCAGACGCATAGCGACGCCGGCCACCTGTCCAATCACATCTACCTCCGAAGGAAACTCAAATGAAATAGGCGGTAGATTTGAAGAAGGGTGCGGCTGCACCAATAAACTCCGGCCAATAATGGAGCACCAGCCACATTGATACCCGTTGCGATGCTCCAGGAAGTAGATTGGCCGGTCGAACTCATTTGTCCATCCATCGGCCGCAATCTTTCTCCGCTTCTCATCAATCATCAGCAGCGATCCGGGTTGTAAGACGGGATACATCGACCAATCCTCGAGACCAATAAATGCGTAGCGGTGCTCTCGCAGGTCGAGGCCCTGGAGAAAACTTAAAGGCATTTTTCCCCAACGACGAATCAGGTGGCTTAGAAATGTAGTACGGTTCAGGTCCATCTCAAAGTTGAGTGCCTGAGGAATATTCACCGCTCCGGGTTCACTGAATCCCAACGTGTGCGTTGCGTTCAATTTTATGAGAACGGATTCGGAGGGCAGCAATTCTTTGGGCACGCCATACCATCGCAGCACGTCATCGAAGTCGAGGCGGTAAATTGCGCATAAGGTGTAAATACGATAGATGGTGGGAAGCGTGCCTTTATTCTCGATATCGGCCAGACGGCTTAGCGCAATCGCATATTCATCGTTGCCGCGACGATATGCAATTTCCTGACTGGCTTGTTCCACATCGCGAAAAGTCAGCTTCAGGCGCTCGCGCGTCCGCTTCAGTTTTTCGCCGGCACGCTCCATGTTATGATCCTCGCTGGATGGCCATCTGAAGAAGGTTGTTGTGGAAGAATGCTGCCGATTCGGCCGAACGCCAGTATATCCCGCAAGGACAATCTATGCAAGCCGAAATGGCCGGTCCTGTTCCGAATGCGGAACAAGGCCCGACGGAGCCACTAATTCATGAAAATCATCGTGGGAATCACTGGGGCCAGCGGCGCCATTTATGGCCTTCGACTGCTTGAGCGGCTCCGAGCCAATCCCGATGCGGAGATTCACCTCATACTTACACGCTCTGGGGAAAAGACCCTATTTCTGGAGACTGGCAAATTAGCGGCCGAGGCGCACCAGTTCGCGCACTTCACCTATTCTATGGAAGACATCGGATGCTGCCTGGCCAGCGGGTCATACCCTACCAACGCCATGGTGGTGGCGCCGTGCTCTATCCATACTATGTCGGCCATCGCTACCGGCATCAGTTCGAACCTGATGGTGCGCGCGGCCGACGTGACATTAAAGGAGAGGCGAAAATTGATATTAATGGTACGGGAAAGTCCATTTCACCTAGGTCATCTCCGGAATATGACGGCATTAGCGGAAATGGGCGCGATTATTGCCCCGCCCATTCCCGGGTTTTATTCCAGCCCGCAAAGCGTGATGGACATCGTGGACCATAGCGTGGACCGCGTGCTCGACCTGATTGGAATAGCTGACCCGGACGTTCGGAGATGGGAAGGACCCAAGCGATGAAGAAGATCTTCTCCTATTGCCTTTCAGGGCGAGCGCGGCGCCTTTAGCGAAGAGGCTGCCAGAAGGCTGGCAGGGCCGGAAATATTGGTACTTCCATGCGCCCGCTTCGAAGATGTTTTTCGTGCTGTGAAGGAAGGACGAGCCAGTGGCGCGGCGGTGCCGATTGAAAATACGCTCGCCGGATCGGTGCACGAAAACTACGATCACCTGGTGAATTTCGAGCTACCGATTGTTGGCGAGAGCAGCGTGCGGATCGTCCACAATCTGATCGCGCCAAAAGGCGTTCCCTTTTCCAGAATTAAGCGGGTATTTTCCCATCCGGTGGCACTCAATCAATGCCTGGATTTTTTCGCCAGCCATCCACAATTCGAGAGAATTCCCTTTTACGATACGGCGGGCAGTGTCAAGATGGTGATGGAAGAGGGTTTAACCGATGCTGCCGCGATTGCCTCCTCGGTGGCCGCCGAAATATATGGCGGACGAATTCTTCGCCGATCAATTGAAAGCGACCGGCAGAATTTCACTCGATTTTTTCTTCTGCGCTCTCCGGGATTCGCCCGAAGACATCCCGTCGAACCCAAGAATCACTCTGCCTGGAAGACCACCGTGGTGTTCAGCACGCGCAACATTCCGGGAGCACTCTTCCGCGCGCTCAGCGCTTTCGCGTTACGCGATCTGAATTTGACCAAGATCGAATCCCGGCCCCTTAGGGGCAAACCTTACGAATACCTCTTCTACCTGGACTTCCTCGATCGGGTTGACACCCCAAACGCGAAGAACGCCCTGAACCATCTGCGGGAACTCGCCGACTTCCTTCGTGTGTTGGGCTGCTACCCCAAGGGCGCGTAGGTCTCGACGGCCTCCCTGCTGTCCGGTACAAGACACTCTCCACGAATCGTGAGCCAGTGAGCCTCCCCCACTAGGTACACTGGGTATGGGAACTCGCCATGGCCGCCGATCAAGATCCAGTTCAAGTTCAAACCGAACCTCCGCCAGAAGAAGTTGTAGCTCAAGCGGAGTCAACCGATACACCGCCCGAAGTTGCAGAGCCCGTAGTGGAAGATGTGCCAGTGCTCGCAGTCCGAGACACCGTGGTCTTCCCCGGAGCGCTGCTCCCCATAACGGTCGGCCGGCCCAGTTCTATCGCGCTGGTGCAATCGCTGGGCGAGAACCGCACGATGGCGGTAGTTTCGCAGCTCGACCCCCGAGTGGAATCGCCCGGCCCCGACGACCTGTACCGCGTGGGCACTATCTGCGTAATGCACAAGGCGATTCGCGTTCCCAAGGACAACCTGCTGCTTTTTTGCGAAGGCATCAGCCGCGCGCGCGTCCTGGAATTCACCGGCACCGAGCCATTCCTGCGAGCCCGCATCGAGCGCATACCGGAAATCGAACCGCCCCCCACGCCTGAGATGGAGGCGCTGCGCCAGAACGTGGTCAGTCTATTCCAACAGATCGTCACGGCGTCGCCGAACATGTCGGACGACCTGGCCTCCAGCGCGCAGCACATCACCGAGCCGGGCAAGCTGGCCGACTTCATCGCAGGAAACCTGCCTGCGCTGGAACATAGCGAGCGCCAGCGTCTGGTGGAGATGCTCGACCCGACCGCGCGTCTGGCTGAGGTCCACCGGCACCTCACGCGCGAGCTTGAGCTCCTGGAACTGCGTGGCCGCATCCAGTCGCAGGTGCAAGGCCAGCTTTCGCAGAGCCAGCGCGAATTCTACCTGCGCGAACAGTTGAAGGCGATTCAGAAAGAGCTGGGTGAGGGTGACGACTCGCAACGCGATACGGAAGACCTGCGCAAGAAACTGGAAAGCGCCGGTATGCCGACCCGAAGTGACCACGGAAGCCCTGCGCGAGTTGACACGGCTCTCTCGCATGTCGCCTGCCTCACCTGAGTACGGCGTCACGCGCACCTACCTGGAGTGGATGAGCAACCTGCCCTGGAGCGTTTCGTCAGGCGCGCAAGTAGATGTGAAGCGCGCCGCCGAGATTCTCAATGAGGATCACTACGACCTGGAGAAAGTAAAGGAGCGCATCCTCGACTATCTCGCCGTGCTGCAGCTCCGCCCCGTTCTTAAAGGACCCATCCTGTGCTTCGTTGGGCCGCCGGGCGTGGGGAAGACGTCGCTGGGCAAATCGATCGCGCGCGCGCTGGGCCGCAAGTTCGCCCGAATCTCAATGGGCGGCATGCACGACGAAGCGGAAATCCGCGGCCATCGCCGCACTTATATTGGCGCGCTCCCCGGACAGATCATTCAGGCGCTGCGGCGCGCGGGCGCCAACGATCCGGTCTTCATGCTGGATGAAGTCGACAAGCTGGGACGCGATTTTCGCGGCGACCCGGCATCGGCGCTGCTCGAGGTTCTGGATCCCGAACAGAACTCCACCTTCCGCGACAACTATCTCGACGTGCCGTTCGATCTGTCGCACGTCCTGTTCATCACCACGGCCAACGTGCTCGATCCGGTTCCCGATGCGCTGCGCGATCGCATGGAGATCATCCCGCTGGAGGGTTATACCGAGCAGGAAAAAGTCGTGATCGCATTTCGCTATCTCATTCCGAAGCAGACGCAGGAAAACGGTTTGGATGGCGCGGACGAAATCGTGTTCAAAGAAGATGCGGTCCGCTTCCTCATCCGCCGCTACACCCGCGAGGCCGGTGTGCGTAGCCTGGAGCGCGAGATCGGCACTATTTGCCGCAAACAGGCGCGCCGGATCGCTGAAGGCGTCCGCGAGACGGTGGAGGTGACGCCCGAGCTGGTGGAAAAGGATCTGGGCGCGCCGCGCTTCCGGACCGATACGGAGGTGGCGGAGCGCACTCGTCGGCCCGGTGTCGCCGTAGGGTTGGCGTGGACTCCCGTTGGCGGCGATGTGCTTTTCATCGAAGCCGGCCGCATGCCCGGCGGCAACAAAGGGCTCATCATGACGGGACAACTCGGCCCGGTGATGCAGGAATCGGTTCAGGCGGCGCTCACGTGGGTCCGGGGCAATGCCACCAAGTACGGCATCGATCCCGATCTCTTCAAGACCAGTGACATCCATATTCACGTTCCTGCCGGCGCCATTCCGAAGGACGGTCCATCGGCGGGAATCACCATGGCAACGGCGCTGCTTTCGATGCTGACCGACCGCCGCATTCGCCCCAATCTCGCAATGACTGGCGAGATCACGCTGACGGGACAGGTGCTGCCGGTGGGCGGCATTAAGGAAAAGGTGCTGGCAGCGAAACGAAGCGGCGTCCGCGAAGTCATTCTGCCGTTCGAAAACGAAGTCAACGTGCGCGAGGACCTGAAGACCGAGCAGATCGGCGAGATGAAGATGCGCTTCGTGAAAGAAATGGAAGAAGTGGTAGAACTGGCGCTCGAAAAGTAGTGGGGTGTCCGCACTCTCGCCGCCTGGAAAGACATAAAATACAGCAATGCATCGCGCCTTGCTGTTCGCGGCTTCGGCCGCTGCGCTCTTTGCGCAACTTCCATCTCCCAATGAGAGCGGCGTCTCCATGGGCCATATTCACCTGATGGTGGCCGACCCGGAGCCGCAGAAAAAGATATGGGTCGAACTGCTAGGGGCGGAAGTCACCCATGCGGGATCGCTCGAAATGCTCCGCCTGCCTGGCATCTACATCATCGTGGGAAAAGCTCGCACGCCACCCACCGAAGGCTCGGTCGGCTCCACTGTGAATCACTTCGGTTTTCTGGTGAAGAGCTACGCCGATATGAAGGCAAAACTAGCCACCAGCGGACTAACCATCGTGTCCGACAATGCCGCCACGAAACAGATCATGGTGGATTTTCCGGACAAGGTGCGGGTGGAACTCACCGAGGATGCGAGCATCCCAGTCCCGGTCACAATGCACCACATTCACCTTTCCACGCCCGATCCGGAAAAGCTGCGAGCCTGGTACGTAAAGACGTTCGGCGCGGCGGCGGGCACGCGCGGCCAATTCCTGGCGGCGATGATCCCGGGAGGCGAAGTCGATTTCCGCAAGGCACAACAGGCGGAAGCCCCCACCAAGGGCCGCTCGCTCGATCACATCGGGTTCGAGGTGAAAAACCTGGAAGCGTTCTGTAAGAAACTGCAGGCCGACGGAATGACTTTCGATTCGCCGTACCGCGAGATGCCGCAACTGGCAGGGCTGAAGCTGGCATTCATCGTCGATCCGGAGGGCACGCGGATCGAGCTGACGGAAGGGTTGGCGGGAAAGTAGAGTTGTTCTTCCGTTCCGGAGTACACTGATCAAAATGGCGCGTATGCATCGCAGGGCGTTTCTGGCAACTTCGGCGTTGGGACTGGCTGGACTCGGCCGCGCTCAGCAGGAATCCGTCCCCGCCGCTATCCGCGGCCTCAAGCCCATGCTCGATGGCGTGCAGCCCATTAGCGACGCCGAACGGCATGGCCGCATCGAGAAGGCACAGCGTCTCATGCGCGAGCAGAAAATCGGCGCCCTGGTGCTGGAAGGCGGCGCCAGTATGTTTTACTTTACCGGCACTCGCTGGACGGCCGCCGACAAGACCTTTGTGCTGGTGATGCCGGCGCAGGGCGATTTGGCGTGGGTGATTCCAAACGCCGACGCCGCGAAGGCGCAGCAGGCCATCCGCATGGGGCACGACATTCGCCCGTGGTCCGACGGCGACAGTCCTTATAAGTTGATAGCGAAGGCGCTGCACGGCGCCGGACGCATCGCCATCGAGGAAAAAGCGCGCTTCGCGGTCTTCGACAATTTGCGCCGCGAATTGCCGTCCGCGGAATTCGTCAACGGCGATTCCGTGACGGTGCCGTGCCGGGTGATCAAATCCCCTGCCGAAATGGCGCTGTTGCAGCGCGCCAACGATATCACGATCGCTGCGTACAAAGCCGCCCTGGCCACACTGCATGAAGGCATGGACCAGCGGGAGTTGAGCGCCAATATCGCGGCTGCTTACCATGCCCTTGGAACCAACGGCGATGCGATGGTAGTCTTCGGCAAATACACCGCATTCCCGCACGGCAGCGTGCAGCCGCAGAAACTGCGCGAGGGCGATATGGTGCTGATCGACGATGGCTGCAGCGTGGAAGGTTATCAATCCGACATCACGCGCACGACGGTTTTCGGCAAGCCAACGGCACGCCAGCGCGAAGTGTGGAACCTGGAACGCAAGACGCAGGATGCAGCGCTCGCCGCCGCCCGTCCCGGAGCTACGTGCGAATCGGTGGATGCCGCCGCGCGCAAAGTCCTCACCGATGCCGGTTTCGGACCTGGTTATAAAGTGCCCGGCCTGCCGCATCGCACGGGCCATGGCATCGGGCTCGAAGGCCACGAGTGGACGAATCTGGTGAAGGGTAACAAGACCAAAATCGAGCCCGGCATGTGCTTCAGCAATGAACCGATGATCGTGATCTATGGCGAATTCGGAGTGCGCCTGGAGGATTGCATGCACGTCACGCCCGCCGGCGCGCGCACGTTCACGGCGCAGAGTCCCGCCATCGATCAGCCCTTCGGATAACTCTTCATGCCTCAAACTACCACCGAGAACTTCCGCCAGCGCATCGCCAAACTGCAGGAGGCCATGAAGGAATTCGGTCTTCAGGCGGTGGTGCTTGAGCCCGGGCCCGCCATGCTGTATCTCACCGGAGTGAGATGGGGCAAGAGCGAACGAACCTTCAGCGTAGTGATTCCGGCAAAGGGCGAACCGGCTTGGGTGCTGCCCGGATTTGAAGAGATGCGCGCGCGTGAATTGATCCAGGTGGGCGATGACATTCGAGTCTGGCAGGAAGACGAAAGTCCGTACGAGCGGATCGCCAAATCGCTACAGGATCGGGGAGTAACTTCGGGTCGCGTGGGCATCGATGAGGCGGCGCGCTTCTTCGTCTTCGATGGAATTCGCAAGGCTGCGCCCAGACTCGACTATGTCGGCGCCGCGGCTGTGTTGAAGGCGGCAGGGCTGCCGGCCCAGGCTCCTTCAGGCCGATAAAAGCTCCCATTTGTGGGAGAATTTGCTTCCAAAAACGGAAATGCAGCCCTTAGACGCGCGAGATCGAACCTCGTTAGTACTTTTCTGTTAATAATTCGCCCACGCGCTTGTAAACGCTGCACAAAATCCGCTACTATCTCCCCAATCGGCAATTCCACAACATTAGGGTGCTGCTCAAAGGGGGGCAATTTCGAATGTTTCGACTGAAGGGTCATTTGGCAGTTTGGCTGTTGACTGCTGCCATCGCGTTTTCTCAAGGCAACACAGGGGTCATCACTGGAACCGTTACCGACCAAACGGGTGCATCTGTTCCCGGCGCGGAGGTCAGTATCGTCAATACGGCAACGGACGCCAAGTTCAAAACAACCACCAGCGATCATGGTGATTACACCGTGCCCTCCCTGCTGGCCGGGACGTACACAGTTACCGTTTCGAAGACCGGTTTCAAGTTGGAATCCACAAGCGGAGTCGTGGTGAATGCGGGCATCACCGCGACGGCTAACATCAAGTTAGAAGTCGGCCAGGCGACGGAGACCATCGCGGTGAGTGCCGGCGCAGAGATACTGCAGACTGCCAATGCGGAGTTGAGTAGCACACTTACTTCGCGTCAAGTCCAGGATCTGCCCTTTGCGACGCGCAACGCGGTGGAGCTGCTGGTGACGCAGGCTGGCGCGCAAACCCCTACCAATCCGCGCAGTTCTTCCATCAACGGGCTTCCCAAGGGAGCGCTCAACATTACCATCGATGGCATGAACACGCAGGACAACATGCTGAAAAGCAGCGATGGCTTTTTCAGTTACATCAACCCTTCCGTGGATTCGATTGAGGAAGTCACTCTCACCACTTCAGCGGGCGGAGTGGATAGCACCTCCCAGGGCGGCGCACAGATTAAGTTCGTTACCCGATCCGGCACCAACCAGTTCCACGGCGGCTCGTTTTATCAACTGCGGAACACCTTCTTCGATGCCAACTACTATTACAACAATGAGCAGGGTCTGCCCCGCGATGTCATCAAACTGCGCCAGGGTGGCGGCCACCTGGGCGGGCCCATCAAGAAGGACAAGTTGTTTTTCTTCGGCAACTACGAGAATTTTCGCAATCCCGGCACAAAAGCCTATACCCGCACTGTGCTGACGCCTTCCGCCCTGCAGGGTAACTACACTTACCTCAACCCGCTCACGAATTCTACTCAGAGTGTCAATCTGTACCAGATCGCTGCGGCTGCGAATGCCAGTCTACCGGCCACGGTCCGGCCCTTTGCGAGCACTCCAGATCCGCTTTTGGCGAACGCTTACAACACAATTGCCAAGCTGACGGGCGGCGGCAACCTGGTTAACAATATTCCAAGCGGCGACTACAACACCAACACTTACAACTATCAGCCGAACGGCAACGACGCACGTGATTTCTATACATTGCGGCTGGATTACAATGTAACCTCCAAGCATCAGCTCTCGCTGGTCTACAACTACAACAAATATGTTTCCGTGCCGGACTTCCTGAATAACGTTGTCCCCGTGTATGCGGGAACGGGAACGGTTTTGGGAACGGACGTGAATTCCGGGCAACGGAGCAACCGATTCGACGGGACCCTTACTCTGCGTTCAGCCTTAACTCCGCGGCTCACCAACGAGCTGCAAGCCGGTTTGAACGGGGGCACGGTGCTGTTCTTCGACGCCATCGGCAGCAGCGCCCTCTTTGGCCAATGGAAAGGCTATGTCCCCTCGGGCACCGGTCTTACTGTAACCACCAACAGCGGCGGTCAGCGTCGCAATGCTCCGGTGAAGAACATTTCGGATACGGTCTCCTGGGTGAAGGGTTCGCACCAACTGGCGTTCGGCGGGAATTTCGATCAGATCAATCTGTTTCAGCAGATTATCGGATCGTCGGTAATTCCCCGAGTTTCGTTTGGTGTAGTGGCGGGCGATCCGATCGCTACGGGCACCACGAATATTTTCAATAGCGCTAATTTCCCAGGCGCCAGCACCAGCCAACTGACTGCAGCCGAGAATCTTTACGCTTCGCTCACCGGGCGCGTCAACACCATCACGCAAGGTGTGGGATTGAATGAGAACACGCACCAGTACGGTCAGACGGCGCCGATCGATCGCGACCACATTCGGGAAGCCGGCTTTTTCGTGCAGGATACCTGGCGCGTTTCACCCGTTCTTACGCTCAACATCGGACTGCGGGCTGAGAAGGAATTTGCCTTCGTGAATGACAATGGCACCTATTCCCAGGTCGGCGGATTGGTGGGACTTTACGGCTTATCCGGAGTGGGCAATCTCTTCCAGCCGGGAACGCTTACGGGAACCACGCCGGCATTGAATCCGGTAAAGCCTGGCGGTGGCTATGCGATGCCGCCGGTCTTGGCTCCTTCGCTGGGAGTTGCCTACCAATTGCCGGGCCATGATGGCATCCTGGGCTGGTTACTCGGACGACGCACCGGCAGTGCCGTACTTCGGGCCGGGTATGCGATCGCCACGGTGCGCGAAGGCATGAACGTGTACAGCCAGGTATACGGAGGCAATCCCGGCTTGACTATCGATAGCTCTTTGAGCAATTCGGGCACACCCGCCGACTTCGGGGCCGCCGGGAGCGTCTTATTCCGGGATGGCACTTTTCCAACCAGGAGCGGCATCCCAACGTCGCCCCAGTATCCGCTGACTCCTACATTCACTAATCAGATCTTCGACTTCAACCCCAATCTCAAGATGGGTTACGTGCAGAGCTGGAACATCGGGTTGCAGCGGGAACTCAGCCGGAACACCGTGGTGGAAGTTCGGTACACCGGTAACCACGGAACCAAGCTTTGGCGCCTGTACGGCCTCAACGAAATCAACATCTTCGAAAATGGCTTCCTGAACGAGTTTCAGATTGCCCAGAATAATCTGACGATTGCGCGCGGCGGTGACATCACCCAGAACACCGGTGTGACTAACTGGGGCAACCAGGGACTACCCGGCCAAAAGCCGGTTCCGATTCTCCAGACCGCAATCGGCAACACCACCGACACAACCACGGCGGGCTATCTGTTGTTAGGCCAGGCGGGTACCTCCGCCAGCAGCATTGCCACCAACTCGGGACGCATGGCGAACCTGGTAGCCGCGAAGTACCCGGTTAACATGTTCCTGGTGAATCCCACCGTGGGCGGTGGCAACGCCTTCGTGCTGGATAACGGTGGATCCTCGTTCTATGATGCGCTGCAGGTAGAAGTGAACAAGCGCCTCGCCACCGGCCTGCAGTTCCAGGCCAGCTACGTCTTCGCCAAGTCGCTTGCCAATGGGTCCACCAACAGCGCGATCGACAACGTCAGCTACACTACGCTTCGCGATCCCCGCAATGACCGTATTCCCGAACCGTTCGATATTCGCCACGCCATCAAGTTGAATTGGGTATACGAATTGCCGTTCGGCGCCGGCCGCCAGATGCTATCCAGTGTGCGCAATCCCATCGTGCGTAAGGCGATTGAAGGGTGGGGAATGTCGGGCGTAATGCGCTTGCAATCCGGAACGCCATTTCTGCTAAACGGTCTCGGCACATTCAACGCCAGTACGGGCGACGGCATCGTCCTGCACAACATGACAATGGCGCAGTTCCAAGCCATGACCGGCATATATAAAACCAGCAGCGTCAATGCGACCACCGGTAAGGCACAAGGCGTGATCTACTATCTGCCGCCTCCACCGCCGACTCCACAGGGGGGCTGGACCAGCAGCAACAACACCAACGTCATCACGAATACTATGGCTGCGTTCAATACCGGCAACCTTACGCCCCATCAGGTAGATCCGAATGCGCCCTATATTTCGCCGGCGCCTGCCGGCCAGTTGGGCGGCCGAGACTACTTCTACCTGCCATGGCAGCGTCACGTCGACGTGAGCCTGGTGAAAAAGACCAGAATCACCGAGCGCGTGAACCTGGAATTTCGCGCCCAGGCATTGAACGTCTTTAATCTGACTAACTTCACGCCGGACAATGCCACGCCGGGCGGAGGCGCCACTAACACGATCGGCTCTTCGTTCGGACAAATTGGCAACGCATATCGGGATATTTCGGGCACCGTCGATCCCGGCTCGCGCATTCTCGAGTTCGTGATGCGCGTCAACTTTTAGCCACAACCTAAGCGAGGTATACTCTCCTTGAACGCGCCGGCCGGATGCTTCGCCGGCGCTCTTTTTGCCACACCGCTTTTCCCCTTGTACACTGGAAGAAACCCAGGGGGTACATCATGATCACCATTGACCGGCGGGCGTTTTTGTCCGGACTTGCCGGTTCGTTCTTTGTCGCCTCGGCCGCGCCGCCATCCCCTGCTCCGCCCGCGACTCCGGGCGAAACGTGTTGGTTGGATGTCGCCGCTCCCTTCATTGTTGCCGACCCCGCACAGCAACTCTCCACCGAGATCCTGCTCACCGCCACGTGCTTCCCTGGCATCGATGGCTATCGCGACGCGCACCATGCCACCGAGTACCAACTGCTTCTGTTCGACCACACCGGCAAGGAAATCCCGCTCGACAATGCGGGCAAGCTGGAAATTCCGGCGCTTCGGCCCCGCCTGGTCAACCTGCAGGACATGGCCGGTCGCGATGCCTTTTTCGGCGGTATGAAACTTCGCGTCGCGCCTTCGCCCCACCAGGTGCCGCGTGCGGGCGATCTCTTCAGCGCCGGCTTCGTGCGTTGGAACCTGCCGCACAATTTCGACAACGTGCACGCACATCCCGCCGCGCCACAGCAGGTGATCGGACGCTTCAACTATTCCATGCCGTTCCCCGCGCTCGCGGAATTTCATTGCGCCGTTGCGCTATTCAATCCCAACGAAGAGGAGTCGCGCGGCAGAATCCGCGTGGTCGACCCGCTTGGGCGCACGGTGGTGGAACGGCCCTACCAATTGCGGCCGCATCAATCCACTCTGTACAGCATGGCCGACCTGAAGACCGCTGCCAATCCCGCTGAAGCGCTGGCCATCGCGCCGCTGGCCGAGCCGCGTCTCAAGGATGGCGGCGTCATCGTAATCCATAACGATAGCGAACGCGTCCCCTTCGCCTACACCTTCATGAAAGGCCGGCAGGGCGACAGTTTTACGGTGGAACATCCACTGCACTTCTCGGCCGACGCCCCCATGAAGCCGGCGCGCACCACGCCCTACGGTCCCAAGCGCTCCTTCCCTTCCCAGGCGTTGATCTACACCCCGATGCTCTTCCGCGGCCTGCGGCTGGGCGAACTGCAACTGGAATCGCGCGTTCATCTCAGCTCCAGCCGTTGGGTGGAGGAAGCGCTGTGGAAGCTCCCCTTCGTCACTACTGCCGATGGAGGCATCGCTTGGGCTTCCAATCAGGACGATCAATTCGCCGGTCGCGTGCAGCCCGCCGCGATTGTCGATCAAGGCCTGCTGCGCCTCACCGAGTTTCAAAGCTGTCGCATCGCTGCGCGCGATCTGCCGCTGCCGGACGGGTTCTCGGGGGGCTTCGGCGCGGCCTGCATTCCCAAGACCTCGCACTCGCTCAATAAGGTGGAAGTGCGCGCTGTTAATTGGGGGCGTGTGGCGTTCACTCATTTCCGCCCCGGCGGAGCCGTGGCCAAGAGCTACCGGCAGGTGGACGCTCGCGGCAACCTGGCGAGCGACTACATCGTCAGCGGCGCGCACCTCATCGCGCGCAAACGCGATTGTCTGCTAGCGATCATGAACATCGAGTTCGAAGACGACGTCACCGGCGCACCCAAGCTCCAACTCTTCGGTCCGGCCGGTCTGGTGGCCGAGCGTCAAACGGACAGTTTCCCGCCGCTCGCCTGCCGCCACTTGCTGCTCTCGGAACTGTTCCCGGGCGCGCAAAGCGACCCCGCCCATCCATTCACGGTCCGCATGACGGTGGAGAGCGCCATGATGATCGTTTCTGCGCTCCACATCGATTACGAAAAGCACGACATCGCGATGGAGCACGGCTCCGATCGCCACTCCACCTATCAGGATTTCAAGTGCTGAACGAATAGCGCGTGCGCTACGCCAACATCTTCTTGACCACGTTGCCTTCCACGTCCGTCAGGCGGAAATCGCGACCCATGTGGTGATAGGTGAGGCGCGTATGCTCCAAACCGAGGCAGTGGAGCAGAGTGGCTTGCAGGTCGTGGACGTGGACTCCGTCTTCGACGATGTTCATGCAAAGATCGTCGGTCTTGCCGATCACCTGGCCGCCCTTGATGCCTCCTCCCGCGAGAAATAGGCTGTAGGCCAGCGGATGATGATCGCGGCCCGCGTTGTTGACGTCGCGTGGATCGCGGATCTCCACCATCGGAGTGCGGCCGAACTCGCCGCCCCACACCACGATCGTGTTCTCCAGCAATCCGCGCTGCTTCAGGTCGCGGATGAGCGCGGCGGTCGGCTGGTCCGCAATATCGCAGCTTTTCTTGAGCTTGCGATTGAGGTCCGTATGATCGTCCCAACTGGCGTGGTTGAGCATCACGAAGCGCACGCCGCGCTCCACCATGCGGCGCGCCAGCAGGCAGTTGGTAGCGAACTGGCGCGTGGGCTCTTTGTCCACGCCGTACATTGCTAGTGTCTCCGGCGACTCCTTGGAAAAGTCGAGCAACTCGGGACCGGCCGCCTGCATACGAAACGCCAGCTCGTAGGCCGAGATGCGCGACGCGATTTCGATGTCGCCGGTCTCGTTGTAATGCTCCTCGTTCAGGTCCTTCAGCACGTCGAGGTTGGCGCGCTGCATCTCCCTGGTGACACCCGGCGGGTTCGAAAGGTACAGCACCGGATCGCCCGCGCTGCGGAAAACCACGCCCTGGTATGTCGACGGCAGGAATCCGCTCGCCCAGTTGGACGCGCCGCCGCTGGTGCCGACGCCCGAGCTAAGCACCACGAAGCCTGGCAGATTCTGCGATTCGCTGCCGAGGCCGTAGAGCACCCACGCGCCCATGGTCGGACGTCCCACCTGGATGCTGCCTCCGAAGAGCAGCAACTGACCGGGATGGTGATTGAAAGCGTCGGTATGCATGGATCGCACCAGGCATAGATCGTCGGCGCACGATGCGATGTTCGGAATGTAGTCCGAGAATTCGATGCCGCTCTGGCCGTACGGCTGGAAGGTGCGCGGGCTAGCCAGGACGGCGGCGTTCGGCTTTGTGAACGCCAGGCGCAGGTCCTTGGTCATCTCGGCGGGCAGCGGCTTGCCGCTCCACTTCTGCAGCGCGGGCTTGGGGTCGAAGAGATCGAGCTGGCTGGGCCCGCCCTCCATGAACATGAAGATCACGTTCTTCGCCTTAGGCGGGAAGTGCGGCTTCTTGGGCGCCAGCGGGTTGACGTCGTGGACCGCGGCCCGGCCCTCACCCTGCATCAGTTGCGCCAGGGCCGCGATACCGATGCCACCGGCACACTCCTGAAAGAAGCGGCGGCGCGTCTGGATTCTACGGAACTCTTCGCGGTCCATAAATTATTCCCTTGTGATGAACTCGTCCAGGTTGAGCAGCACGCGGCTCAACTCAACCCAAGCCGCGGCCTGCAACTGCGGCACGCCTTCGAGGCGATTGGGAAACAGCGCGTCCACCGTCTTCGAATCCTGGTCGAGATTGTGCAGCGTCTCGTCGAAAAACTTGCCCATGCGCTCAGCTTCTCGCGTAGTGGGAGCGCGCCCGAGTGTGACGTCGTAGGCGTAGGTCAGGCGGTCGCGGAAACCACCGGAGGCTTCGCGCATCACGCGGAACGCCAAGCCCTGCGCCGCTTCGAAGAATACCGGATCGTTCATCAGATTGAGCGCCTGCAGCGGCGTGTCGGTGCGCTCCCGGCGCGTGCAGGAAAGGTTGGCATTAGGAGCGTCGAAATTCGTCAGCAGTGGATACGGCGTGGTGCGCTGGTAATGAATGTAGAGCCCGCGTCGATAGCGATCTGGCCCCGTACTGTCCGCCCACTTCACAGAGTTGGCGTAGGAAAGCTCGGCGACGCCCTTCGGCTGCGGCGGCTTTACGCTGGGACCGCCAATGCGCAAATCGAGCAGGCCTGAGGCCGCCAGCGCTTCATCGCGGACCAGTTCCGCCGAGAGCCGCAGACGCGACTGCCGCGCCAACAGCGCGTTGCCAGGGTCCTTCGCTTCCAGTTCAGGACGCGCGGCGGAAGACTGGCGGTACGCCGACGAAGTCGCGATCAGCCGCACCATTTGCTTCATGCTCCAGCCGCGGTTCTGAAATTCAGTGGCCAGCCAATCCAGCAGCTCGGGATGTGTGGGACGATCGCCCTGCGTGCCGAAATCTTCCGACGTGTAGACGATGCCGCGCCCGAACATCTCCTGCCAGATGCGGTTCGCAGCCACGCGCGACGTCAGCGGATTCTCCGGCGACATCAGCCACCGGGCCAGCGTGAGTCGGTTCACCGGTTGGCCTGCCGGCATGGGCGGCAATACCGAAAGCGTGTCGGGATGAACTTCCGCGCCGTGCTCGCGCCAGTCGCCCTTCACGTGCACATAGGTTTTGGGTGGAGTGTCGTTCTCGAGCAGCACGGGCGCGTAACTGATCGCCGGCGTCTTGGAATTCAGCTCGTTGAGTTTCGTCCGCAGCTCAGGGATTTTCAGGCTCGCGCAATAGTCCTTGGGAAACAGATTGCCGCAGGAGCCCAGCATCGTTTCCGTCATGGCGGTGCGCTGCACTTCGCTGCGCTTGGCGGGGTCGAGAAACAGAACCTTCTTCGCGTTGTCCACCGTATGCGTGAGCTCGCCGTACGCGAAATCCCAATCTTCATGCTCGCCAGGATGCTGGTTGGAGTAGCGAAGTTTCTCTTCCCAATCGGCCTGGACTTTGGGGATGCCGTATTCTTCCAACAGCGCCGCGCGCTTCTGTTCGTAGTCCGGCCGTGCCGCCAGGTAAGGACCAATCTCTCCGGCCAGCGGAGCTGGAATGTTGACCTCTTCCTGCGTGTTGAAGAACGCCGAGAGCTGGTAGAACTCTTTTTGCTGGATCGGGTCGAACTTGTGGTCGTGGCACTGCGCACAGCCGACGGTCAGCCCGAGCCACACCGTGCCGAGCGTCGCGGCGCGGTCGAGCACTTGTTCGTCGCGGAACTGCTCGGGATCGGTGCCGCCCTCGCGGTTGGTGAGGGTATTTCGATTGAACCCGGTGGCTACCAGCGTATCGATGGTGCGGTTGGGCAGCATGTCACCCGCAAGCTGCTCGATGGTGAACTCGTCAAACGGCATGTCGCGATTCAGGGCTTCGATCACCCACTGGCGGTAACGCCAAGCCCAGGGGCGCGTGCGGTCTTTCTCGTAGCCGTCGCTATCGGCGTACCGGGCCAGGTCGAGCCAGTAGCGTGCCCACTTCTCGCCGTAATGCGGCGAATCGAGGAGGCGGTCCACCAGGCGGTCATAAGCGTCGGGTCGATTGTCGTGAAGAAACGCGTCGATCTCCTGGGGAGTGGGCGGCAGGCCGGTGATGTCGAGGCTGGCACGCCGGATGAGCGCGGTCTTTGAGGCTTCCGGCGAGGGCGTTATACCTTCCGTTTCCAGCTTTGAGAGGATGAACGCGTCGATGGAGTTGCGCGGCCAGGCGCGGTCGCCAACCGTCGGCGGATTCGGATGAGTAATAGCCCGAAGCGACCACAGAGTGGAGGCCGGAGCCTTGGCGGTCTGGACCCCGGCAGGCCAGTCGACCCCCTGATCGATCCACGCGCGCAGCAGGCCGATTTCGGCAGCCGTGAGGCGAGCGCCCATCGGCGGCATCACTTTTTTCTCAACGCCCGCCACCATGCGGATCAAACGGCTGTTCGCACTGTTGCCAGTCTGAATGACTTTGAGCGCGCCATATTTGCGGTCGAGCCGAAGGCCGCTCATCTGCTGCTGCGGGCCATGGCACATATAGCAGCGGCGGGCGAACAGAGGTTCAATATCGCGCGCGTAGTCCACCTTGGTCTTGGCGGCAGGCGGGAGGTCGTCAGCCCATACGATGGTGGGAAAAAATACAAGGAATGCGAAGCATCCCAAGCCCGCTCTACACATGTGTTTCATTATATTCCCGCGGTAGGCGGGATAGATGATCGGTTTGTGTCGTCTGATCGTTTACGGGTGTATCCTGGCAGCTATGGGCTTGAGGCAGTCTGTCTGGGTACTTCTGGCGGTGTTTAGTAGCACGGCGGCCGCGGAAGTCCGCTTCAATCGCGATATCCGGCCCATCATGGCGGAGACCTGCTTCCGCTGTCATGGCCCCGACAAGAGTTCGCGAATGGCGGGCATGCGGCTCGACCTTCGAGACGAGGCGATCAAACCCACCAAGAGCGGCGTCACTCCGATTGTGCCCGGCGACCCCGACAAGAGCGCGATCGTCCAGCGCGTGTTCGCCGAAGGCGCGCGCATCATGCCGCCGGCCTTCGTGCATAAGGAACTCACGCCCGCGCAGAAAGCGACCATCCGCCAGTGGGTTGCGGAGGGCGCAAAGTACGAGGGCCACTGGTCGTACCAACCGGTACAACGCGGCACGCCGCCGCAGGTTGCAGGCGCCACGAATCCGATCGACGCCTTCATTCAATCGCGCCTGGCGCGCGAAGATCTCCATCCCTCGCCCGAAGCCGACCGCCGCACCCTGATCCGCCGGGTCACGCTCGATCTGACCGGACTGCCCCCAACTCCCGAAGAGACCGCCGCTTTCATCAACGACAAATCGCCCGACGCCTATGAAAAGGTGGTGGACCGCCTGCATGGCATCGCCCCGCTACGCCGAGCAGCAGGCTATGCACTGGCTCGATTTCGTGCGCTATGCCGACACCTGCGGTTTCCATGGCGACAATGCCCTCCCTGCGTGGCCCTACCGCGACTACGTGCTGCACGCCTTCCGCGACAACAAGCCGTTCGACGCTTTCACACGCGAACAACTGGCCGGCGACCTGATTCCGGACGGGACTCGCGACCAGCGCGTGGCCTCGGCGTACAACCGTCTGAATCGCACGTCGGCGGAAGGCGGACTGCAGCCCAAGGAGTATCTTGCCAAGTACGGCGCCGATCGCGTGCGTACTACCGTGGCCGTCTGGATGGGTAGCACGCTGGGCTGCGCCGAATGCCACGACCACAAATTCGATCCCTTCACGTCGCGCGATTTCTATTCCATGAAGGCCTTCTTCGCCGATATCAAGGAGACCGGCCTGGTGCCCGATCGCGGCGCCAAGGCTTGGGGTTCGCAACTCGCGCTACCCACTCATGAACAGGAAGTACAGCAAGGCGAATTGCAGGCGGAACTCGGCATCGCACGCGCAAAGTTGGCCTCCAAAATGGCGAGCCTGGCGCCCCAGCGCGCCGAGTGGGAAAAGCAGTTGCTGGCGCGCTACGAGGCGGGCGACCTGGCGTGGCGCTTCCAACACCCTATTTCGGCCAAGTCCGCAGAACGGCGCCGAACTGAAGATCTATAACGACGAGCCCGTGGTATTCACCTATTACGATGGCTCCAACGGAACCACCGAGCGCAAGGCCGGCGATGGCCTGGTGGTGGCGAGCGGTCCCAATCCGGCCACCGAAACGTACACCGTGGCGTTCAAACCCGGCGCGGGCACGTGGACGGCGCTCGGTATCGACGTGGTGCAGGAAGACAGCCTGCCCGGCATCCGTGTGGCGCGCGGCGCCGATCGATTGGTGATTACGGAGGTTGAGGCCGACGTGAGCGGTAGCGGTCGCGCGCCATTTGCCAGCGCGATGTCGGACGTCAACCTGCCGGCCCCGGCGTTTCCCGCGCTCGCCGCCATCGATGGCAACCCGAAAACCGGCTGGGCCATCGCCACTTATAACGAGACCACCAAGGCGATGTTGGCACTGCGTTTCACGGCCCCCGTGCGCACCGCGGCGGATTCGGTGATGACCGTGCGGATCCACCAGGATTCCGACTACCGCCGCGCCACCATGGGCCGCTTCGAACTGGCGCTTTCCTCGGGCGAGTACACCTGGCCGCATCCCGACAAAGGCAAAGAGATTCCAGACCGCGTGCTCAAGGCCCTGAAAACCGCGGTGGACAAACGCAGCGATGCCGACCGGCAGGCGATTGCCGACCACTTCCAGTGGGCTTCGCCAGACGTGCAGCCGGAAGCGCAGGAAGTGGCGCGCCTGGAAGCGGCCGCGGCGTGGCTGGATGCGGCGATCCCGCATGTGGTGGTGGCTGAGGCGACCACGCCGACGGAGACCCGGATTCTGCCGCGCGGCAACTGGATGGACGAATCGGGCGATGTAGTCGAGCCGGCGGTCCCCGCATTTCTGGGCAAATTGGAGACAGGCGGGCGCCGCGCCACACGGCTCGATCTCGCCAACTGGCTGGTGTCGCCAAATAATCCGCTGACTGCGCGGGTATTCGTCAACCGCTTGTGGCGGCAGTTCTTCGGCATGGGGATTTCCAAGTCGCTCGACGATCTTGGGTCGCAGGGCGAGTGGCCGGTGCATCCCGAACTGCTCGACTGGCTGGCGGCCGAGTTCATGCATCCGGAATGGAACGCGGCGGGCACTCACGATTGGGATATGCGGCACCTCGTCCGCACCATCGTGACGAGCCAGACTTACCGGCAGTCTTCCATGAGCACGCCGGCGCTCGACGAGCGCGATCCCGATAATCGCCTGCTAGCCCGGCAGACGCGGTTCCGCGTGGATGCGGAAGTTGTTCGCGACATCGCGCTTTCGGTGTCGGGGCTGCTGGTGGACAAGTTCGGCGGCCCGAGCGTGAAGCCCGTATGAGCCCGATGGCTACCTCATGACCATGAATTTTCCCAAGCGCGAGTATGCGGCCAGCCATGGCGATGACCTCTATCGACGCGGTGTCTACACTTTCTGGCAGCGAACGTTCCTGCATCCCAGCCTGCTGACGTTCGATGCTCCCACGCGCGAGGAGTGCACCGTAAATCGAGTGAACTCCAACACGCCGCTGCAGGCCCTGGTGCTGTTGAACGATCCCATCTATGTGGAGGCGGCGCGCGTCTTTGCGCAGAACATTCTGGCGCACGGTCGAGCTTTGAACGATCGCGTGAATTGGGCGTTTCAACGTGCGCTGGAGCGAGCGCCCACGGCGGACGAGCGTCGCGTGATCGAAGGGTTGTATCAAACGAGTCTGGCGGGATTCCGGAGTGCTCCTGGAGATGCGGCAGCGCTGATCCACCAAGGGGAGGCTCCCGTGGCAAGTGGGCGAAAAACCGGTGGAGCTGGCGGCGATGACTACGGTCGCTCGGGCCATTTTGAATCTGCATGAAACCATCTACAAGGAACTAAAGACAGCGATTGCGCTACGTGCCGTCGGACCTTTCTGGGGCAGGGCATCGCGGGGATCGGGCTGCTCGGCCTCAACGCGCTGCTGCGTCCGCGCCTGTTCGCTGCCGATACGCCGGTCGCATCGCACGGCGTCATCAATCCACTGCATCATCCGGCCAAGGCTAAGCGCGTCATCTTTCTGTATCAGGCGGGCGGGCCGTCGCATCTCGAGACGTTCGACTATAAGCCGAAGCTGCGCGCCATGAGCGGCAACGCCATGCCGGAATCGTTCACCAAGGGCCAGCAGATCGCGCAACTGCAAAACTCCAAGCTGATCTGCTTCGGGCCGCAGCACAATTTCCAGAAGTTCGGCAAGTCGGGGCAGGAGATTTGCGAGTTGTTTCCTCACATCGGTATCGTAGCCGACGACGTCTGCATCATCCGCTCCATGTGGACGGAGCAGATCAATCACGACCCTGCCCACACCATCATGAACACCGGGTCGATCATTACCGGGCGGCCCAGCATGGGCTCGTGGGTTTTCTACGGCCTGGGCGCGGACACCGAGGATCTGCCGGGCTTCGTCGTGCTGCTCTCCACGGGCCAGGGTGGGCAGATGCAGCCCATCGCCGCGCGGCAATGGTCGGCGGGCCTGCTGCCCAGTAAGTTCCAGGGCGTGAAGCTAAACTCCATCGGCGATCCGGTGCTCTACATCCAGAATCCGGCGGGCGTCACGACGAAGCTGCAGCGCGAGTCGATCGACGCTATCAATAAACTGAATCGCGCCGAATTCGCGGCGGTGCGCGATCCCGAGATTGAGACGCGCATCGCGCAGTACGAGATGGCGTTCAAGATGCAGGCCAGCGTTCCCGGCCTGATGGACATGAGCAAGGAGCCGAAGAGCGTGCTGGAAATGTACGGCGCGCAGCCGGGCGATGGATCCTTCGCGTCCAATTGCCTGCTGGCCCGGCGCTTGGCCGAACGCGGCGTGCGCTTCATCCAGCTATACCATCGCGACTGGGATCACCACGCCGGCGTGAAGGAGAACATCGTCCTGAAGGCGAAGGAGACCGACCAGGCGACGGCGGCGCTGATCACGGATCTGAAACAGCGCGGCATGTTGGACGACACGCTGGTGATCTGGGGCGGCGAGTTCGGGCGCACGCCTATGTCGCAGGGTCGGCGACGGCCGCGATCATCACATTAAAGGCTTCTCCTATATGGTGGCGGGCGGCGGCATCAGGGGCGGAATCACGTATGGCACCACGGACGAACTCGGCTATGCGGCGGAGGAAAATCCGGTGAGCATCCACGATTTCCATGCCACCATGCTGCACTTGCTCGGAGTGGACCACAAGCGGCTGGCAGTGAAGTTCCAGGGCCTGGACGTGCGCCTCACGGGCATCTCAGGCGACGTAGTGCGCAATATTCTGGTGTAGAATGAAAACTGCGCCTTGCGTTGACTGACACCTCAAGCCGGAGTGTCGGAATTGGCAGACGAACCGGACTCAAAATCCGGCGCACTTCACTGTGCGTGTGGGTTCAAGTCCCACCTCCGGCACCATCCCAAACCCAAAGCACCTTGTTCCATTTGGGCCAAATTCTGGTTCTACGAGTAGCAGCCCTCTTTAGGCAGGCGTAGGCCGGGCGTACAGTTCGAGAAGCTCTTCCACCTTTTGACGAACCCTCGCCGTCGAGTATGGCTTGCCAAAGAACGCATCTGCTCCCAGTTGATAGACGCGGTCGCAGACGTCGGGGTCCGGATCGCCGCTGATCACCACGATGGGCAACTGGGCCGTGCGGCTATCGGAACGTACTCGTTCGATCAATTCAAAGCCGTCCATCGTGGGCAAGTGCAGGTCGGTCACCAGCGCATCCACGTGACGGCCGCTCTGAAGTAGCCTGAGCGCCTGGGTGGCGGAAGCTGCCAATTGGACATCGACATCCGGAAGCGCGAGCAGCGCGATTTCCAGCGTCGCGGCACACAGCTCCTCGTCTTCCACAATGAGCACGGTGCGGTTTGAAGCGTTTGTTAGTCCCACGTCGACTATAGTGTGGCCGATTGGGCGTCGACTAGGTTCGCGGTGGCGTAAATATTCTGTAAATGTTCGATTCCCCCGGGTTGTGCACGAGTTCAACGGCCGGGTGAAACTTCGCCCGGCGACTCGCTCATGAATTCCCGCCTTTCTTTGAAGGAATTTTCGAGCGCGCGTCGTCTTCATAGGTGTAAGCATTCTTGGAGGCAACATGGCAGCACCATTTCCATCCACCTCTGTAAACGGCATCCACACTTTTGAAAGTTTGTACAACGCACTGCGCGCGCAGGCGAAGTATTACCTGCGCATGGAGCAGAATGCGTCTTCCATGAGTCCCACCGTCCTGGTCCACGAGGCCTGGATTAGCTTGGCCAAATCGAAAGACGTGAAAGTAGTGGATTCCGCGCATTACGCCAAGCTGGTGAGCCGGGTCATGAAGAATCTGCTGATCGATCACGCGCGGCGCAAGCGATCTATCTCTAACGGCGGCGCCATGCAGCGGGTGGAATGGAACGAAGCGATCCCGGCGCTGGGCGACGATGACGAACGGCTCCTGGCCGTTGCCGCGGCGCTGGAAAAACTCGCGCTGCAAAGCCCGCAATTAGCCGAGTTGGTGGAGTTGCGCTACTTCGCCGGCTTCACGGAGGCGGAAGCGGGCCAGATTCTGGGCATCTCCGGCCGCACCGTTCGCCGCCAGTGGAGCGTGGCTCGTTTGCGCCTGCTGGCGGCGCTGCAGTCGGACGGCAAGGAGCCACGCGATGCAGCCGCCTAACCATTTCGAATTCGTGAACCGTGTCGTAGAAGAAGCCCTCGACCTTCCTGCCGCCCAGCGAGAAGCAGCCGTGCGCGAGCGCTGCGGTTCCGCGGACCATCTGGTTTCCGAGGCTCTCGCGCTGTTAGACCTCTCCAACTCGGCAGACGGTTTTCTGGACGCTTCGCCTGCCACTCGCTCCCAGCTTCGCCCCGGCGATGTGCTGGGCGGCCGCTTTCAGATCCGCCAGGAATTGGGAACCGGCGGCGGTGGGACCACGTTTCTGGCGGAGGATCAATACCTTGGGGACGTAGCCCTCAAAGTGCTCCAGCCGCCCACGCCCGGCGGCGCGCCCGATATGGATGGTATCGTCCGCGAGGTCCGCGCGGCGCGGTCCGTTCGACACCGCAACGTCTGCCCCGTCTTCGACCTGTTCACATTCCAGCATGAGCGTTGTGGCCTGGTGGTTGCGTTCACCATGAAGCACCTCAACGGTGAAACCCTCGCGTCCCGGCTCTCGCAGGGACTGCTCAGCGCCGCCGAAGCCATGCGGATCGCGCGCGGCATCGCGTCCGGTTTGAACGCACTGCACGCCGAAGGCATCGTCCACTGCGACCTCAAGCCCGGCAACGTCATGTTGGACACTGCCTCCGAAGGAGTTGCCACGCCCGTCATTGTGGACTTCGGTCTCGCCACGAAGGCGACCGCAGACCCGGCGAAGGCCGTCTCGGGATCGCCGCAATACATGGCCCCGGAGCAGTTCCGACTGGCCCCTGTGTCCCCGGCAGTCGATGTCTACGCGTTTGGACTCATCCTCTTCGAAATGATCGCTGGCAAGCGGCCATTTCCCGCCGAAGAGCTTCTACCGGCCGCGATTCGCCGTGCTTTGGAAGCAGCCCCTCGACTCCGATCGCTCGTGCCCTGGGCGCCTGCTGCGTGGGACGAAGCCATCGCGCTCGCCCTGTCACGCGTCCCATCCGAGCGCCCGCGCTCGGCCGGTGAGGTGCTCGACATGATGACGCGCGCTGCGTCCCCCGCCGCGTCAGTCCATGTGCTTCGGCCCGAACGATCGTGCAGCCATTCAGGACGTCGCCGCCGAGTGCGCGTCTCCGTTACCACTTGAGCTTCAAACTGGCCTGCCATTTCTCGGTGGATGCCATCATCTCGTCCCACGTCACCAGGCCGCCGCGATATGCCGCCGTGCGGCCCAGAATCCCGGTGAGATTGCTCTCAACGGCCGCCGCGGCATTGTTGATCGGCCTCCCATCCTTGATGCTCTGCACGAAGTTCTGGATGTTCGCGACGCAGCCGCCGGTGAAGGTGTCGTCCTTCTCCGAGCCGGTCCAGTTCTTGTTCTGGTCGTCGCTGACAATCTTAACCAGCCCGCCGTAATGCGTGTCCGCGCAGCCCTTCAGCCCAAAGCAGCGCACACACAAATCGGAGAATCTGCCCGTGAGCTGGTTGGAGCTGAACGAAGCGTGCACCTCGCCCGGATACCAGTACGTGACCGCGAAGTGGTCCCAGGAATCGCCCGTGTCGCTCTTCGTTCCTGCCCAACTGGTGCGCCCTCCCGACCCGGTTGCTTTCACCGGATGGCCACCTAGATACCAGTTCGCCATGTCCAACACGTGGACGTTCTGTTCCACAATAATGTCGCCGCTGATCGTGCGGTCGCCCAACCAGTTCACCATCCGCTTGAGGCCGGGCTCCATGTCGGGCGTGGAGCGATCGGTCCACGGGCGGTTGGCATAGTAGAAGACCTGCGCCATCGCGATCTTGCCAATGTCGCCCTGCCTGAGCCGCGCCACCGCTTCCTGAAACACGGGCCGGGCACGGCTTTGGAAATCCACCCAGAAACTCAGGCCCTTGCCCTGCGCCTTCTGTCCCGTTGCCAGAAAGCTCTTGCTGTCCGGAACGTCCACCGCG
Organism: uncultured Solibacteraceae bacterium; assembly: GCA_963815475.1. GTDB lineage: Bacteria > Acidobacteriota > Terriglobia > Bryobacterales > Bryobacteraceae > Sulfopaludibacter. The sequence continues at coordinate 2,493,433 of CAWFHD010000003.1, forward strand.
ACGGGCTTCGCGCAGAAAACGTGCTTGCCCGCGTCCACCGCCGCCGCCGCATGCGCCGGATGGTAGAACGGAGGAGTTTCGATCACCACTGCATCCAGCTTCGATTGCGCCAGTTCGCGGTGCGCGTCCGGCCCCCAGTAGGCGCGGCTCGCATCCACTTTGAGCTTCTCACGAGTCGCATCCAGCCTGCTTTGGATCACGTCCGCCACCGCCACCATGCGCGCTCCGGCGTGTTCGGGGAAGAGCGGTGAGATCCAGTTGCCGCGGCCACCGCAGCCCACCAGTCCGACTTCCACGGTGGAATTGGCTTGCGATCCGAAGACCGTCTCCGGCTTGAGCAACAGCACTCCGCCGGCAGTTTGCAGAAAGCGCCGGCGCGCGGCCGGTAATTCCTGGCTCATCGAAAACCTCCGTCTCCAGACTACTTCTTCCCTGGCAGCCCCGCAGGATTCTCGTGCGTCCGTTCGCGGAACTTGCCGCGCATTCCTGCCGCCAGCGACACGGCCGATTCGCCGAATCTATCGCGCAGTTTGTCCGCCGCGGCGAGGGCCTGCTTCCACTTTTCGTGACGATCCTCGCCCAGAAGGTCCATCTGCTCGCCGCCCTCGGCCCATCCCGAAACGTGCACGCCCAATAGCCGCACCGTCATCCCCGCCTGCCAGTTGTGGCGGAACAATTCGCGGATCTCCTCGAATAGTTCCGTGTCGAGTTGCGTGCCGCGCGCCAGCGAGTGGGCCCGCGTGATAGTGGAGAAATCCGAATAGCGCAGCTTGAGCTGTACCGTGCGGGCGCTCAGGCCATGCTCGCGCAGGCGACGTCCCACCATCTCGCTGAGGCGCGCCAGCGTGGCTTCAATCTTCACCATGTCGGATGTGTCTTCCGAAAAGGTATGTTCGTGGCTGATCGATTTCGGTCCTTCCTCGGCGCCAATCTCGCTATCGAACCAGCCGCCGGCATCCATGCCGAGCGACTTGCCCGCCAAAGCCATTCCCCATTTGCCGAAGCGCTGCTGCAGGAATCCTTCCTCGAGCCTGGCCAGGTCGCCCACCTTGCGAATGCCCAGCGCGTGCAGGTTCTTCTCGGTGACTTTGCCCACGCCCGGCACTTTGCGCACATCGAGCGGCGCCAGAAATGCCGGCTCGCGCCCCGGAATCACCCACAGCACGCCATTGGGCTTGGCCTGGTCGGAGCTGATCTTCGCCACCAGCCGCGAAGCCGCAATCCCGACCGAGCAGTTCAGCCGAGTGACTTCTTTCATGCGCACATGCAGCTTGTGCGCCGCTTGCAAGGGAGGTCCTAGCAACCGTTCGGTGCCGGTCATATCGAGGTACGCTTCGTCGATGGACGCCATCTCCACCAGCGGCGAAAAGGAGCGGAGCACCTCGTACACCTGTTCGGAGCACTCGCGGTACCGCTCGGGATGGCCCTCCACGAAGATGGCCTGCGGACACAGCTTGTATGCGGTCCGCAGCGGCATGGCCGAATGCACGCCGAACTTGCGCGCCGCATACGACGCCGCCGACACCACCCCACGTTCGTTAGGACGTCCGCCCACCACCACGGGCTTGCCCTTGAGAGAAGGATCGAACAGCTCTTCCACCGACACGAAGAACGCGTCCATGTCGACGTGGAAGTAGGTTTTCATGAGCTGTCACGCAAAACGGCGCTGGTTCATTCCGTACTAACCGCCAGCCTCCCTTCGAGCTTGCGGATTAACCCAGGTCATTCGACCGCACATTCCGCAATGCGGCGGATGCCTGAAATTTCCCCACCCGTTAAGTCCCGGTACAAGTCACGAAGATTCTCTTCCAGGACGCTGAACGATTCCCCTTGCGTAAGATAATCCGGGAACCGCTCAAAGTAACCGAGCCACGTGTCCCCATCCTGCCAGCGAACGTAACGGTCGGCACTCATAGGTTGATTCTAGCTCCAGGTGTCAGATAGTCGGCATCGCCAAGCCGGAAAAAAGCGAGATAGTCGGCTTGGTCTCAAGCCGTACAAGTAGTACTCATCGGCGTGCCCGGCCTTCATTTTATGCTGTCGGACCGTCATAGGATAGTCGGCTTGGAAGAGCGCATCTTCGTTTCCGCACGGCGTGGGGGTATGCTGTTAGGAGTCCTCATGCAACGACAGGCTGGCCGGCGCTCTACTAGCACCGAGCCCACAGGCGGCGCGGTGGTCTTTACCTCGCTCCTCACATGGATGATTTTTTCCATGACGGCCTGGTGCGCCACCAAAGCTCCGGTGGATGCGCCCGCGCGCACCGAATACCTTGCCGATGTTTGGGACTCCGACCGCGGCCTGCCCAGCTACAGTGTGAACGCATTTGCGCAAACGCCGGATGGCTACCTCTGGATCGCGACCTTCCAAGGCCTGGCGCGCTTCGATGGCGTCCAGTTCGACGTGATCGACCACGCCAAAACGCCCGAGTTCCCGGGCACTGCCGTGACCGGTCTCCTGTCCGACCGGAAAGGGCTGCTCTGGGCCGGCACCGACAACGGCATAGCCTGCTTGAAGCAGGGCCGCTGGGTGGCCTACGCCGACCCGGACGGTCAGCCGATCAAGTTGGCTATGGGCCTGTTCGAAGATCGCGAAGGCAACGTGATGGCGATGGCCCATGAGCGCCTGCTCAAGTTCGCCGGGGATCGCTTTGTGGTCGTCCCCACCCCGCCTGGCACGTACATGGCCCGGAGCTTCGCGTCCGGCGATGGAGACCTGTGGCTCCACGCCTCCGGGCACTTCGCGCATATGCAAGCGGTCGGCTGGCAATCCATCCCGCTTCCTCCCGAGATGTCCGACGGCCTGGTGCAGGGCGCCGCAGCCAGCCGCGATGGTGGAGTTTGGGTGGCAGGCTCGCACAGTCTCGAGAAGTTTCGCAACGGCCACTGGAGCCAGCTATTCCCGGCCCTCCCCGCTTCTACGCTCTTCACCCGGGTCACCCAATTCCTGGAAGATTCCGCCGGCAATCTTTGGGTGGGCGATCACAGCAAGGGCCTGCTGCTGTTCCGCCCCGATGGACGCATGCTGCGGTTTACGCGGCAGGATGGTCTTCCTAATTTCGCCATCCGTGCCCTGTTCGAAGACCGAGAGAAGAACATCTGGGTGGGCACCGATGGCGGCGGTATGGCTCGCTTTCGGCCGCGCGCCGTCAATTTCTTCGATGAAGCCGACGGTCTGAGCGAGATCGTGCTGGACTCGGTTGCGGCAAGCTCTGCCGGCGACCTGCTGGTGGGCACATACGGCGGCGGCCTGGTCCGCTTCAATGAAACTCTCCGGCGCTTCGGACCTCCCATCGAACAGCAAGGTGTGAAGCCGCCGCACCTGCATGCCGCCTCGCTGGTGCTATCCGTGATGGAGGACCGAAGTGGAACGGTGTGGGCCGGTGTCTTTGGACGCGGTCTGTTTCGGATTCGTGGCTCGACCATGGAGCAGACCCTTCCCGAGGAGTTAGGTCGCGGCGCCCAACCGTTTGCTCTGCTGCAGGACTCTCGCGGGACCATGTGGATGGGCACCAACGCCGGCGTCAGCAGCTACCAGGACGGCAAATTCACCAACTATGGCCGCGGCTCCGGACTGGTCCCGGGCGACTATACCGCGCTCGCCGAAGACGGCCACGGCGAAATCTGGGCCGGCGGCCCCGGACTATTCCATCTCCACGACGGCGCGTTCCAGGCCTTCGCCCCGCCCGGCGGCTCTCCGTACCCCGGAGTGGTGTCTCTCTACGCCACCAAGGACGGCGCCTTTTGGGTCGGCGCGGAAAATCGTGGACTGGACCGCTGGCGCGATGGCAAGCTGACCAGTTTCGGGTTGCCACAAGGCTTGCCGGGTTCGCTGGTCGCGAGCATGGTGGAAGATAACCAGGGCCGTTTGTGGCTGGGCACCTCGCGGCAGGGGCTCGTCTGCGTTCCCTTCGCATCCTTCGATGCCGTCGCCGATGGCCGCCAGGCCAAGCTCGACGTCATCTGGCTGAAGAAGGAAGACGGCCTGCCCAGCAACGAATTCCGCCGAAAGCATCAGCCCGGAGCCTGGAAGGGTCCGGACGGCCGCCTTTGGTTTGCGACGTTGAAGGGCCTCGTGGTGGTAGACCCCGGCCGCATTCAGCGCAACCCGGCTCTCCCTCCCGTGCTTATTGAGGCGGTGGGAATCGACGGGCGCAAGATCGTGCTCCCCCAGACTCCTTCCGGCGCGCTGCAACTCGACGCGGGAAGCCGCCGCGTCCAGTTCTTCTACGCGGCGCTGAGCTTCGCGGCGCCCGAACGTGTGCGCTTCCAATACCAGCTCGAAGGCCTCGACCGCAATTGGCTGGAGACGGCCGATCGCTCCGCCAGTTTCGGAGATCTGCGGCCGGGCGAGTACGTGTTTCGCGTTCGCGGCGCGAATAACGACGGTCTCTGGAATCCGCAGCCGGCCGAGCTGAGAGTGCGCGTGGCGCCGTATTTTTGGGAGAGATGGTGGGTCCGGTTTCTGGCCATGGGGCTGTTGAGTATGGTGACCGCCGCCGCGGTCTACGCTTCGCAGCGCAAGCGCCTGGACTCCCAGATGCAAAAGCTGGAGCAGGAACGCACACTGCGGCGCGATGTGGAGCGTCTCCAATCCGGCCTCAAGGCTTCCGAGGACCGCTTCTCCAAGGCATTCCACGCCAGCCCTCTCCCCATGACGATCGCGTCACTGGACGAAGGCCGCTTCCTCGATGTCAACCAGAGCTTTCTCGATCGAACCGGTTGCCGCCGCGACGAAGTCATCGGCCGAACTCGCGCCGAGTTGGGTCTCTGGGACGACGAGTTCGTACGCGGCCGTTTTCAGGACGCGCTGCGTGCCGAAGGGCGCGTGCGTGCGCACGAAGTGAAGATGCGCGACCGTCGCGGTGAGACTCACTTCCTGCTGGTCTCCGCCGAAGTTCTCGATCTGGATGGCATTCGCTGCCTGCTCTCGGTCTCCCACGACATCACCGATCGCAAGCACCTGGAAGAGCAGTTGAACCAGGCGCAGAAGCTGGAAAGCGTCGGCCGTTTGGCCGGCGGCGTGGCGCACGATTTCAATAATCTCCTGACCGTCATCAACGGCTACTGCGATCTGCTGCTGATGCAACCGGAGACGGCCGATCTGACGCGGCGCCGCGTGGAGCAGATTCGGAAGGCCGGCGAACGCGCCGCCGAAGTCACCCAGCAGCTGCTGGCCTTCAGCCGCAAACAGGTGATCCGGCCGAAAGAGCTGAACCTCAATTCCCTGGTGACCGAAACCGAAACCATGCTGCGGCGCCTGCTGCCCGAAAACATCGAGATGGTGACGCGCCTGGAACCGGCTCTGGGCTTGGTGATGGCTGACCCGGGCCAGATTCACCAGGTGTTGCTTAACCTCGCGCTCAACGCCCGCGACGCCATGCCCGCCGGCGGCCACCTCATCATGGAGACCGCCAATGTCGAACTGGACGAGCAGTATTGCGGGTCTCATCCGGAAGTGACGCCGGGACCATGCGTCTTCCTGGCCGTCAGTGACACCGGCGCGGGCATGGATGAGGATTTGCGCTCCCACATCTTCGAACCCTTCTTCACCACCAAAGCCGTTGGCGCCGGCACCGGCCTCGGATTGGCCACCGTGTACGGTATCGTTCGACAAAGTGGCGGCTGGGTCTGGGTCTACAGCGAACCGGGGAGAGGGACCTCGTTTAAGATCTATTTCCCCAGGGTGGGCCATAGCGCGCCGGAGAGCCGCGAGCTTCCCGTGGGCCAGTCGTTCATTGGCACCGAGACCGTGCTTTTGGTGGAAGACCAGCCCGACGTCCGCAGCCTGGCCAAAGAGGTTTTGGCAGAGTCTGGTTACTGTGTGATCGAAGCAAGCTGCGGACGCGAGGCTTTGGAACTGGCCGGCCAACACAACGGGCCGATTCACCTGCTGCTTACCGACGTGGTGATGCCGGGAATGACCGGAAAAGATCTCGCCGAACGCTTGATCGCCCTGCGTCCGCAGACCAAGGTTTTGTTCATGTCGGGGTACACCGAGAACGTGATTGCGCATCGCGGCGCCTTGAAACGCGGCATCGCGTTCGTGCCCAAGCCACTCACTCCCGAAACCTTGATGACGAAGGTTCGCGAGACCCTCGGGTGAATGGGCGAGTGCATCGACAGGGAAAAGACCTGACGCGGTTCGCCTCCATGGTCGAACGTTATCAGGCGATCACCTCATTTATACAGCTTTTAGAAGGCTAAATCCCCCTTTGGTGGATAGCGGGAGATAGCATTGCGTTGGCTAACCTTTGGAAGGATTGGATTCCTGCTGGAAGCTGATTACCATAAGTCCTCGTGAAGGGTGAGGTGTCCTCACCAACTCTATTTTGAGCGGAGTTTGTTTATGGATCTGATCATCGCGTTTCTGGCTGCAATGAGCGGGGCTCTATTGGGAGCGTCCGTGGGGGTGTGTCTGGTGTCGCCCAGGCTTCGGCAGCGAACCATTGACATGGAGGCCGCGGCCACCATCGAAAAGCTGCGTAAGCAGGTGGCGGAGCAGGTTCAAGTGATCCAGCAGAGCGGTGGAATCATTGAGGACAAGCAAAAACGTCTGGAAGCCGAGGAATCGCTGCGTACCGTAGCCGAGCAGAAGGTTCAGGAACTCAGCAAGGAATCCGCTGCGAAGCGCGAAGAGATGGCCCGGGAAGCCGCCTTGAAGCACGAAGAGATGGCCCGGGAAGCGGCGGCGAAGTACCAGGAGATGGCCAAGGAAGCGGCGCTGAAACTCGACCAGCTCTCCAGGGAAGCGGCACTGAAACTCGAAGCGGCAACGGAAGCCGAGGCCCAGGCCAAGGAAGAGCGCGAGCGGCTCGCCGAGGAATTGCGCCACCGTCTGGAGTCCAACGAATCGCAGCTTGAAGTCACCGAGCAGCAAATCCAGATGTTGACGGAAAAGGCGAAAGCCGCCATGACCGAATCGGCCGAACTGCGGGAGCGTTCCGAGCAGGAAGCGCGTGAGCGCGAGGCGCTAGAGGAGCTGTTGACACACGAACGCAAGCGGGCCCAGGAACTGACCGACCAGATCGCCGAGTTGCAGGGCGGGCTGGTGCGAGTGGGCCAGCAACTCCAGGAAGAGAAGCAATCGGCCGCCAAGCGCATGGAACTGCTGGCCAGGGCTCAGGAGAACCTGTCGCTACTGGTGCAGGCCGAGTTCTCCGGAGCGCCAACTGGCAACGGGAACGGTAGCGGCAATGGCAATGGAAGCGGCAATGGCAACGGCAACCACCACGTGGCGCCAGCTAAAGGGACCCCCGAGCCGAGTGTTGCCGAACGTCACGAACCCGAGCCCATCCCGATGGTGGCGGTGAATGGCCCGCCCGTAGCTGCCGAAGCCAGCGCTCCGGCGAAGCAGGAACTGGAGGCCATCCCGATGGTGGCCATGCACTCCGCGCCTGTGGGTCCTCAGGCAGTCGCTCCGGAACAGCACGAGCCGGAGATCATGCCGATGGTTGTTGTGAATTAACCGGTCTTACAACCCCACTCTCTAAACAGCAGGAGCCGCGTACCCGGCTCCTGCTGTTTTTTTTCGACACCCCCCAAGGCCACTCTCCGCACCCTATCCGCGAAAATTTGGTCCTACAAATGCACTTCGGCAAGGTGCTCCACCTTATCGAATGGGCGCCTGACCTCTGAAGAGCTACGGATGACTACCCCTACCCCGATCGTTTCAACGGCAAGCCACTGCCGCTTCGATAACGTCGATGATTTGGCTGAACAGTATTGTCTCGACCAACTCTCGGCAGATCAGGCATTTGCGTTCGAGCTGCACTGCTGCAGTTGCCGGCGCTGCACCGCCGCCCTGGAAGATGCCGCGCTATTTGTAGAAGCTTTCCGAGCCGCCAGCGCACCGCTACTGGAGAGCCTGCGGGCTCACCAGAGTGTGAATTGGAGTAAAACTTACGTAGATTAGGTAATAAATACCCCATCGGTCCGTTAACCGGCATTGGGCCAGCCCACTCACCCTCCATCGACGAGAATGCCGCTATCGTCGAAATCTCGACAGGGGTAAATACCCGTAGCCACCATTGTTATCAGTAATATACGAAGATTCTGCGTATGGCAAGTGGCATGCTTTTATCGCGGACACATGGCTAGAGTTAATACAAAAGATAACGGTGTTCAGGCACAGCTTCTCAATCTACGTTTCAAGTTGACGCAGCTAGACCAAGCGATCGAAGCCCTGGAGGGCTTCAAACGTACGCGAGAACAGGGAGTGGCTCAGAAAGCTCTTTTCGCCGAACTGCTTCGCGCCGCCTAGTAGCCCCCTACTCCTTGGTTTCCGGTTTGGGCGCTGTCTCCGAGAGCAGCGGCATTGAACCTCCGCTTGCGGGTCCTAGCAGGCCGGTCTTCACATAGAGCAGCAGCTTGTCACGCGTGTCCGTGATGTCCAGGTGGCGCATGGTCAGTTGGCCGATGCGGTCCTGCGGCGAAAATGTCGATTCCCCCTTCTCCATCGTCAGCCGTTCCGGTTTGTACGTAAGGTTCGGGCTGGTGGTATCCAGGATCGAGTAATCGTTGCCGCGCCGCAGTTCCACCGTCACTTCGCCGGTGACCGCCCGCGCTACCCATCGCTGTGCCGTTTCCCGCAGCATCATCGCCTGCGAATCGAACCAGCGCCCCTGATACAGCAGGCGGCCCAGCCGCAATCCGTTGATCCGGTACTGTTCGATCGTATCCTCGTTGTGGATCCCCGTCACCAGCCGTTCGTAAGCAATGAACAGCAGTGCCAGCCCGGGAGCTTCGTAAATGCCGCGGCTCTTCGCCTCAATGATGCGGTTCTCAATCTGGTCCGACATCCCCAAGCCGTGGCGTCCGCCGATGGCATTGGCCTCCAGCACCAGTTGCACCGGATCGTCATAGCTCACGTGATTCAGCGCCACGGGCTGGCCCTCTTCGAAGCGGATGGTGATGGTTTCCGGCTTGATGGCCACGTCCTCGCGCCAGAACGGCACGCCCATGATCGGTTCCACGATCTTGACGCCCTTGTCGAGATGCTCCAGGTCTTTCGCTTCGTGCGTCGCGCCCCAGATATTCGAATCGGTGGAGTACGCCTTCTCCACGCTCATCTTGTAGGCCAGGCCGTGGCTCTGCATGTACTCCGACATCTCTTTGCGGCCGCCCAACTCGTTGATGAAAGTCTGGTCCAGCCAGGGCTTGTAGATGCGCAGCGCCGGATTGGCCAGCAGTCCATAGCGGTAGAAGCGCTCGATGTCGTTGCCTTTGAAGGTACTGCCGTCGCCCCAGATGTTGACGTCGTCCTCCTTCATGGCCACCACCAGCATGGTGCCCGTGACGGCTCGTCCGATCGGCGTCGTGTTGAAGTAGTGCACTCCGGCCGTCGAAATGTGGAAGGCCCCCGACTGCAGCGCCGCGATCCCCTCCCCCACCAGTTGTTTGCGGCAGTCGATCAGCCGCGCCTTCTCCGCTCCATATTGCAGCGCGCGGCGCGGAATCTCGTCATAATCGGGCTCGTCCGGCTGCCCGAGATTCGCGGTGTAGGAATAGGGAACGGCGCCCTTGGCTCGCATCCAGTGGATGGCGGCGCTGGTATCCAGGCCGCCGGAGAACGCAAGGCCGACCTTTTCGGCCACAGGTAGGTTCTGAAGTATATTTCCCATGCTTGAAAGGCTAGGATAGCGCGCGCGGGGCACGCGCTGGTTCGGCGGAATATTTCTGCTAACTTTTTTCTCCGAGCAAAGTATCATACTAAGACGTCTTAGTATGCCGATGCCTGTGGCGTCGATTGACCTGAAATGGATTGACCTGAAGTGGATTGAGCTGGAGGTGGTGTGAAATGTCGTTTTGGCGCCGAATAACCAATGGATTTCGCGGCGAGGGCTTAAGTCGTGAAATTGATGACGAGATCGAAACGCATCTCGCCGAAGCCATCGAGCACGGCCGCGACCCGGCAGAGGCCCGTCGCGCATTTGGCTGCGCCCTGCGCCATCGGGAAGAGAGCCTGGACGTCCGTCTGGCTGCCCGTCTCGATTCGCTGCGCGCCGACGCCGTCTTTGGCTGGCGCCAGCTCATGAAGCGCAAGCTCACCTCCGCGTCGGCAATCCTTTCGCTGGCTCTGGCCACGGGCGCGTGCACCTCCGCATTCCGCCTCATCGATGCCCTGCTGCTGCGGCCCCTGCCCGTATCGCATCCGGAGCGCCTCTACAGCGTCGCTTTCACGATGCCCGGAGCGGATGGCCAAAGCTCGACGTACGATAGCTGCTCCTATCCCATGTTCCGCCAGATGCGCGATGCCGTGAAATCGCAAGCCTCCGCGATAGCCGTCTCCTATGCCGAACGCATCGACCTCACCTACGGACGCGATCAGGAGATCGAGAGGGCCTACCGCCAGTTTGTCTCGGGCTCGATGTTCGATACCTTCGGCCTGCAGCCGTCCCTTGGAAGGCTGCTCACCGATAATGACGACACTACACCGGGCGCTCATCCCCTCGCAGTCCTTTCGTACGACTATTGGACGCGCCGCTTTGCGCGCGACCCAGCGGTAATCGGACGGACGTTTCGCATGGGCGACACCGTGTACGAAATCATCGGGGTTGCCGGTGAGCGCTTCACCGGCACGGAAACCGGAACCGTCACCGACATCTTCGTTCCCATGATGATGAAGAATCCGCGCACCCTGGCCAGCTCCACCAACTACTGGCTGCGGACCTTGGTGGCGCTGAACCCCGGCGCGGCCGCCAACAACGTCCACGAACGGCTGCGCGCCACCTTCCGCGCCATCCAGGAGCAGAAGGCGAAAGAGGTCAAGGGCATCTCGCAGCAGCGCCTGGAGCAATTCTTCCGGGAAAAGCTGTTGCTGGAACCCGCTGCCGCCGGTCGCTCGAACCTGCAACGAGATTACGGCCGCACGCTGTTTGCCCTCGGTATCCTGGTCGTCCTGGTGTTGCTGATTGCGTGCGCCAACGTCGCCAACCTGATGACGGTGCAGGCGGCAGCCCGCAGTCGTGAAATGGCGCTGCGCATCTCCATCGGCGCGGGGCGAGGGCGGCTCGTGCAATTGGTGTTGGTGGAGAGCGCCTGGCTTGGCTTGCTGTCTACGGCAACCGGCGCCGTATTCGCGTGGAAAAGCGCGCCGTTCATCGTGAGCCTCATCAGCACGCCCGCCGACCCGACGCGCCTGATGCTTCCACTGGACTGGCGGGTCCTGGCGTTTAGCCTGGCCATGGCCTGCGCTGTGACGTTTCTGTTTGGCCTGGCCCCGGCCCTTCGCGCTTCGGCCATCCATCCCGTGACGTCGCTCAAAGGCGGCGCCGACCCGCACGCTCGGCGCCGCACCATGAGCGCGCTGATCGCGGCACAGGTCGCGTTCTGCTTTGTCGTTCACTTCGTAGCCGGCCTATTCATCGCGTCATTCGACCGCCTGTCGAACCAACCCACCGGCTTCTCAGCGGAGCGGATACTCAATCTGGAGACCGTCACACAGCATCCCCAGCCGCCGGTCTTCTGGGACCAGGTGGCCGACCACCTGCGCGCGGTGCCCGGCGTGGAGACGGTCGCGCTCACGGTGTGGCCCATGATGAGCGGAGAAAGCGCCAATGGCCCCATATCGGTCAACGGCGCTCCAACGGGCGACGTGCATGCCGATTTCCTGCGTATCTCCCCAGGCTGGCTGGAAGCGATGCGGATTCCCCTCATCGACGGTCGAGACTTCAATCCGTCCGACACCAATCCGCCCACTGCCATCGTCAATCAGGCCTTCGCCAAACAATTCTTCAACGGCGAGAGTCCCGTAGGGAAATGGTTTGAGAGCGATCGCGTTCGCTTTCAGATAGTGGGCCTGATCCGCGACGCGCGCTCCCGCGACGATCTGCGCCGCCCCATCCGTCCCACCGCCTACTTCCCCTTCCACATGGTGGATGCAAAGAGCGCCGCTGTGCCGCAGGGAAGGGGAACGTTTGTGGTGCGCACGCGCAGCCAGAACCCGATGGCGCTCGCCTCCACCCTGCGTCAGGAGGTGCCCCGAGCGCGATCGGAATTCCACGTCAGCACCGTTCGCGCGCAAGCCGAGATTGACATGGCGCACCACGTCCGCGAGCGCCTACTCGCCATGCTGGCGCTCTTCTTCGCGGTGATTGCGCTGCTGCTGGCGGCTATCGGTCTGTATGGCGTGCTGGACTACGGGGTGCTCCAGCGCCGCCGCGAAATCGGCATTCGACTGGCCATCGGCGCGCAGGCGAGAGACATCGCTCGGCGCGTCACTGCCGATGCCTTTTCCATGGTCATCGTCGGAGCTGTGGCGGGCATCGCGCTCGGCATGCTGTCGGTTCGCTACATCGAGACCCTGCTTTACGGAGTCAAAGGTTCCGACCCGGGCATGCTGGTCGTGCCGTCACTGACCATCCTGGCAGCAGCATCCTTGGCGTCGCTGCCGGCCGTCGTCCGGGCGGTGCGAATCGATCCCGTGGAGATGCTGCGCTCCGAATAGCCGGAGCTTCCAATTCGGCCCGCCGCCCTTCAAAATAGACGTGTGCCCACAGATGCACGGCGACGCTCCCTGGTCTTCCCGCGAGAACACGGCGCGTGGGGCATCCTGCTCGTTCCGCTAGTCACCGGAGGAGCGGCAGCTGTGCTGGCCGGCGGAGCGTTCCTGCCTCTGCTGCCCTTGACCATCGTGGCTCTCTCGCTATTCTGGATGCGGACGCCGCTCGAAAGCTGGATCGGCGCCGCTGCCGTTCGCGCACGCGGCGCTGAGGAAATCGCGCTGGTGCGCAAAGCCACCGTGCTCTTGGGCGCAATGTCTGTCGCTGCTTTAGTGTGGCTGTTCTGGGGTCCCCGGAACCTGACGCTCTTGTGGATCGGCGGGGCGGCCGCCGCGGCGTTCGCCGCCCAGGCGCTGGTGCGCAAGGGGTGGAAGGAAGCGCGGACGGAATCGCAGATCATCGGCGCAGCCGGACTCACTTCCCTCGCGGCCGCTGCTTATTGCGTGTCAGCCGGCCGTTTGGAGCGGCAGGCCTGGGCGCTTTGGGGTGCCAATTTCCTATTCGCCTGCAACCAGATTCAATATGTGCACCTGCGCATTCAGGCGGCGCGCGCTGCCACAAGGGAGGAAAGGCTGATGAACGGCGCTGGATTCCTGGTCGCCCAGGTGATCCTGATGTTTCTGCTGCTGCTAGCAGGGATCGTCCATCTCTTCAGTTGGTGGGCCATCGCGGCGTTCGTGCCGCTGCTGGTCCGCGGCTTCGCCTGGTACGTGGCTCCCCCGAAAGCGCTCGCCATACACTCCCTCGGAAGGCAGGAACTCTTCCACGCCATCGCGTTCGGCATCCTGCTAGTAGTAGGATTCCAACTCGCCCGCTAGACGCTCTCGCCGCCGCGGACCGTTATGCTGCCTTCTTGACCTTAAGATCAACCCGCAAGCCGGCTGCGGCCAGCAGGACTACCAGATTATCGATTGAGAACAGATGGATCTTCCCGCGCATCAGATCCGAGACGCGAGGCTGGGTCACACCCAATACCTTCGCCGCCTGAGCTTGAGTGAGCTTGCCGTTTCTGATGAAGGCAATCAGCGCCCGCATGATGGCAGAACGTATCCGTGGATTCTCCGCTTCGGCAGGATTGAAGCCCAAGTCCGCGAAAACGTCATTCTTTGGTCTGTGCCGGATCATTTCTTCATTGCCCACCTACTCAACCGGTTTGCAGGCCTCCCTCACTGGCCTCAGCATACAAGATTGTGTATATCGACGTTGAGCCTTGGCGGCGGTCGTGGCGAGATTCCTGTCCTTACTCCCCGCGGCTCGATCGCTGCCATCGGTCCGATTCCCGTAGATGGAGCGCCCTTAAGTTCACCCTGGCGCGCAAGCGGTAGAGGATCGCTTTCATCGCAAAGACGCAGCGATTGAAATAGACATAGGTGGGATGGCCGCGCATCGTCCGCTCGCGCACCATATCCCGCATGAAATCGAAGCCGCGTTGCAGGTGGCCCTCGTCGCCGTAATCGAAGGGACCGTCGGTGCGAATCGGCTCCATCATCCAGTCTCTCGATCTCTCGATCAACCGCCGATACGTTTCACTGCCCGGATCGTCTTCCGTAACGCCGCAGGCCACTTTCATGAGTTCGGGCAGAACCGTCTGATCCTCGCGAATTAAGCGGTCGGAGAGCTTCACGATCAGCCGCTCCTCGGCGTTGTAATGCTGGATGCAGCCGAAATCGATCAGCCCCAAACGGCCGTCATCCATGAAGATAAAGTTGCCAGGATGCGGGTCGGCATAGTTCATATACGCGTAGTACATGCGCAGGTGCGTGAGAGCAAGCCTGGCGCCGAACTGGTCGCGAAGAGATTGCGGTGGGTTGGTCGCCAGAAAACCGTTCAGGTGACGGCCGTGCAAGAACTCGGTAGTCAGGACGCGCGCGCCCGAGTAGTCGTCGAAGACGCGCGGTACCACAATGCCATCCTCGGGCGTGAACAGCGCGCGCGCCTGGCGCTGCGATTCGGCCTCCTGCCGGTAATCCACTTCCTGATTGAGCATGCGCCGTACCTCTTCGAACTGCGCCTTCACGTACTCCCAATCCTTGTTCAGGCGGAGCGGAAAGAGCAGCGCGCTCAAGTTGCGGAAATCGGCGTCGATGGTTCGCGCAATCCCCGGATACTGAATCTTGACCGCCACCTCTTCCCCGCTGTGCAGGCGGGCGCGGTGAACCTGTCCCACGGAAGCTGCGGCGAAAGCCTCCTTCTCAAAGCTCGCGAACATCTCATCGGGCTCGCGGCCAAACTCATTCGCCACCACCGCGCGGATCAGCGAATAGTGCATGGGTGGCGCTTCGAAGTACAGGCGCTCCAGCGTCGCCGCCATTTCGGCGGGCACCATCTGGTTCAGATGCCCGGCCGCCTGCCCCAGCTTGGACATCGCGCCGCGCAGATAGGCCAGGCGATGGAAGATCTTGAGTGCGACGCGCAGGTTCGTCTCGAGAAGCCTCTGCTTACGGGCCTCCGCGTCGGAGAACCACTGCCGCAGCCACAGCGCCATGTACGCCAGCGATACCTGCGCCGAAAGCTCGCCCAAAGTCCATAGACGGTGCAGCGAGTGGACCGGAACCTTGCGGTGTGCCAGGTCGGCCAGGATTTCCTGCAGGCGCTCATCGGGCGGCGCGGAAAGCCCGGAATCGTCCAGGTCCTGTGGAAGCGCGGCCAGGAGTTCACTCAGGTTTTCGTTGGTCATGGTTCTCTCCTTTTCTGTCGAGGGATGCGATGAAGAGCTTCAGCGACTGGTCCAAAAGGGCGAGCGTGTCTTCCTGATTGGGCGATTCATCCGCCGCCCAATAGGCGAACACACCTAGGTAAAGGGTCCAATAAAGCTGCATGGTGACGGCGCGCAGAGGGCCGTTGCCGGCGTGTGCGCCGATGATCTGCTCCACCATCTCCAGATGGCGGACGCGAATGGCGTCGCCCGTACGATCAGGCGAAGAGCGCGCCAAGGGACTGAAAATCGTTTCGGCCGCGACCGCCAGAAAGCTGCGATGCGGCCGCAGTCCCTTGAGGCCGGTCCAGATCAAACTGAAGAGGTCTTCTTCGAGCGACGCCTCTTCCAAAGGACGGGCGGAAAACTCCTGCTCGGCCTGCTCCAAGACATCCGACATGAGGGCGGCTGCTATCGCCTCTTTGCAGGGAAAGTAGTTGAAGAGCGTCCCGGTGGCGATGCCGGCAGCCGTCGCGATCTCACGCGTAGTCGTGTTTTCCCACCCGGAACTGAGGAAAAGGCGAGCCGCCGCTTCCAGGATCCGCTGTTCAGTGGCAAGCTTGGCTTCTTGAGTGATTCGCATCGGAACAAACCCAATTAAGTGAGCACGCTCATATAATGACCTCGCGAAGTCCCAGAAGTCAAGAAGAAAATGAGCGTGCTCACAATAACCGATTGCGTTCCGTTCAGCCCAGTCACTGCTGCCGCAGAGCTATCATCGGGTCGATTCGCGTGGCGCGACGCGCCGGTAGCCAGGTGGCGGCCAGCGCGACCAGTGAGAGAAACAGCGCAGTAGCCAGAAACGTCGCCGGATCGGATGCGCCCACATGGATCAGCATTCCGGAAGCCAGCCGGGTAACGGCGAGGGCCGCGACCACTCCCGCGGCCAGCCCGGCCAGCGCCAGAATCATTCCCTGTCGCAGGAGCATGCCGATCACCTGTCCCGGCCGGGCGCCCATTGCCATGCGAATCCCGATCTCCTGGGCGCGCTGATTCACCGCGCAGGCCATGACGCTGTACAGCCCGAGCGCCGCCAGGAACAGGCACATCACGCCCAGCGCGGCCATCAGGCTGGCGGCTACCTTCTGCCCGAAGAGCGCGATCTGCGTGTATTCGGCGAGCGACACCGCGTGAAAAGAGGAGGCCCCGGAATCTGTGGCCGCCGCCACTCGCCGCAGCATAGGGATAGACTTTTCCGGGTCGCCTGCGGCTCGGATGAAAACGTCGAGCTCGTGAAGCCCCTCTTGATACTGCTGGAACGCCAGGTAGAAGTGCGGCTGCGGCGATTCGGCGGGGCTGAAGTACTTGCTGTCGCGTGCCACGCCCACCACCGTCATCCATTTGTCGAACAGTTTCACGCGGCGGCCTACCACCGTCTCGCTGCGAAAATAGCGGCGCGCAAAGGCCTGATTCACAATCATGACAGGGGCGGTTTTGCTGTCGTCTGCTTCGGTAAAGTCGCGGCCGGTCAGTAATGGAATCCGCATGGTCTCGAAATAGCCGGGCGATACCATGGCGCGATTGATCCTCATGGATTCACTGGGACGGCGCGCATAGCCCTCGGGTTCCACGCGGTTAAAGGGGCCGCCAGTGGTGCTCAACGGGGTGAAATCGGAGTAGCTGACAGCTTGAATGCCGCGCTCGGCCAGCAGATTGCGTCGCAGTCGGTTGGCGAACTCTCCTTGCTGTTGGGGCGAAAAAGTGGTCCCCTCCAGGAAGAAGCGGCAGAACAGCACTTGGGAACTGTCGAAGCCGGGATGGATCCGCCGTGCGTTTTGGAAACTGCGTGCGAACAACCCGGCACTGACCAGGGCGACCGCGGCCAGGGCGACTTCGGAAATCACCAGCAGGCTGCGCGTCGTATGCGTAACTCCGCCGGCCATGCCGCTGCGCCCGCCTTCCTTCAGGACTTCGTTCAGGTTGGCGCGGGCGGAAAACAGTGCCGGCGCGGCTCCGGCGGCAAGCGCGGACAGAATGCAGCAGAGCGCGGTGAAGGTCGCGATGCGGCCGTTCAGATCGAACTCACGAGCGATGGGGAGCCCCACGTCCGGCAGCAGCATCAGCAGCGCGTTCCACATCCAAGGCATCAGCAGGATGCCCACCAGCGTACCGAGAACGGCCAGCACCAGGGTCTCCGTCATCAACTGGCGGGCTATCCGCCAGCGGGACGCGCCCATCGCCAGCCGGATGCCGAACTCCCGGTAGCGCGCCACCGATCGCGCCAGCAGGAGATTGGCTACGTTGGCGCACACGATCATCAGCAGCACCAGCGAGACAGCCATCAGAATGCGCAAGGGCGAAAGCAGCAACTCGCCCGGGCCGCTGCGAGCAAGCCATGTGTGGATCATGCGAGCGGAAATAGCGCGATTGGTAGCCGGATAGGTTACCGACAAGCTGTTCGCCAGCGCCGAAACTTCGGCGTGCGCCTGCGCCAGTGTAACCCCAGGCTTCAGCCGGGCGACCATCGAGGGAAAGTCGCGGTAGGAGCGATCCGTGAACATGGTGCTGCCCATCAGGGCGAGGTCGGAGCCCACGGACACCGGCACCCAGAGATCCTGCAGCATGGCCTGCGCGGTTCCGCGGAAGCGAGCCGGCGCGACGCCCACAATGGTGAGTGGGAGGCGATTCACCCGGAGCGATTTGCCGACGATCTTGGGGTCGGAGTCGAAATAACTGCGCCACAACCGCTCACTAATCACCGTGACCGGATAGGCGCCTGGAAGGTCGGATTGCGCGCCCGAACCGAACATGTGGCCGAGGATCGGTTTGACGCCGAGCACTTCGAAGTAATTGGCGGAAACCAGTTCGCCCCACGCCATCCGTGCCGTTTCGGACTCGCCGATACTCAACGAGACGGAGCGCTGCAGGGTCACCCCGGAGATGAGCTTCAGGTGGTCGCGATAATCGGTGTAGTCCAGCCAGGAAGCGTTGGCTCCGCCGTTCGGCGCGCCAGAGATGGATATCTCTAGAATCGCCAGCTCGCCGCTCCGGGCGACGCCGGGATACGGATGCAGTAGCAGCGAGTCCGTCCAACTGAAGACCGTGGTGATGGAGGCAATGCCGAGGGCCAGTGTCAGGACGGCAACGGCGGCAAAGCCCGGGCTGCCGGAAAGAATGCGCAGGGCAAATCGCAGATCCAAAATGAACGTTCGCATGGCACTGGTCCTACGATGCAATTCCATGGCTAAACGTAAACGGCTCATTCCGCGTTCCTTGCGCCGGGCGGTGCGTACGGATCCGGGAAGAATTATCCCATATCCGGACATTCAGAGATTAACATCCGGCATTACGCGTTTCTTGCTCCGCCAACAAGCCTTAGTTCTGAGTAGGCGTCGACTCCACATGGTCGATCACCAAAAACTCCACAGGCCCCTTCCGCGGCTCCAGCCTCAGCCCAAGCTGCTGCTGCACCGCGCCGAAAAGATCCGGATCGCTCACTTCCGCGGGCGCGCCATCGGGAGCAAAGTACAGATCGAAGTCGAACTCCCCGGCAACGCTCGTCATATCCACCACGGGACGTCCCAACCGGCCCGCCAGGAACTCCGCGAATTTCGCCAGCGACGTCTTCCGGCAAGTCACACGAGCTCTGCCGCCCTTGGTTTCAATCACCAGTCCTGCCGCCAGCGAAAGCGTGGGGAAGCCATCCTTGCCTTCCTGACGCTTCACCACAGCCAACTCCTCGGGAGCCGCCTCCGCCGTCGGAGCCTCCGGCACCTTCAGTTTCACCCCATCCTTCCCCACCACCAGAGCGTAAATCGGCTCCACCCGGGTTTCCCGATGGACCTTCATCCGAAACCGCTCCAGCAGTAGATTCCGCAGCATCGCCTGACACTGCTCCTTGGTCGCGCCCTCCGGCACATTGGCGACAATGTCGAAGCGCAGCGTGTTCAACCAGTCGGGCCCCGAGATCTGCCACTGCTTCACGTCGAACGCACTGAGCAGCACGCGTTTCAACGGAATGTTGGTGTAGCTTAGACGTCCCGGATCGCTGGTGCCCGGACCACCGTTCATGGTGAATCGCCCCGCGCCGTCAGGCAGATGAGCAGGCTTCACAGAGGCCACATCGAAGCTCTGGGCGAACACCGCGCGCGCCGCAAGCCAGGCCAGAATCGCCAACCTCATGGAGCGTTTGTATCACACCCCATGCGGTAACCGGAGGGCAACTTGTTACGCCACGATGGTATTATGCGGTGATCCGCGCATTCTCCAAATGGCTAAAAAAGTATCCCCACCCCAGGAGGCGTTCAACGCCGCCCGTTTCCTTCCCGTTCTGCTGATTCTGTTCGCAGGCAGCGGCTGCTCGGCGCTGATCTACGAAATCGTCTGGTATCAGTTGCTCCAACTGGTGATCGGGTCCACCGCCATTTCCTTGGGAGTGCTGCTGGCCACCTTCATGGGTGGACTCTGCCTCGGCAGCCTGCTGCTGCCGCGCTACCTCACGAAGAAGCGCTACCATCCGCTGCGTGTCTACGCCGCCATCGAATTCGGAATCGGCGCGCTGGGCCTGCTGGTGCTGGTGGGGATGCCGCTGATCGATGGCATCTACGTCGCCGCAGTCGGTCACGGCATGCCCGCGATTTTGTTTCGCGCCATCATCTGCTCCATCTCCCTGCTGCCACCGACGCTCCTGATGGGCGCCTCACTGCCCGCCATCGCGCGCTGGATCGAAACCACCCCGCGCGGCGTCTCCTGGCTGGGCCTGCTCTACGGCGGGAATACCGCCGGCGCTGTCTTCGGCTGCCTCCTGGCCGGATTCTATCTGCTGCGCGTCTTCGACCTCGCCACCGCCACCATCGTCGCCGCCCTCATCAACTTCGTTGTAGGGGCCGCTAGTTACACGCTCGCGAAGCGCACCCCCGAGCATTCCACCGATGAGCTGGAGCAGCCTGCGACGCCATCCGGCCCGCACTACTGGCCCGTGTACGCCACCATCGCGATTTCGGGAGCCACGGCACTGGGCGCCGAAGTAATCTGGACGCGGCTGATGGGCCTGCTGCTAGGCGCCACGGTCTACACGTTTTCCATCATCCTCGCGGTCTTCCTCGTCGGCATCGGGATCGGCAGCGCGTGTCGGCGCCATGATCTCGCGCTCCCTCAAACCGCGGGTCGCTCTCGGTGTGGCGCAGCTTCTGCTCGCGGCCGCCGTGGCGTGGACGGCCTTCATGCTGTCGTCCTCGCTGCCGAACTGGCCTGTGAATCCACTGCTGTCGAGCAATCCCTGGTTCACCTTCCAGATCGACCTTGTGCGCGTGCTCTGGACCATCCTGCCCGCCACGCTGCTTTGGGGCGCGAGTTTCCCCCTGGCGCTGGCCGCGGCCGCCAATCGTGACGAAGATCCGGGTCGTCTGGTGGGTGGCGTGTATGCCGCCAACACCGGCGGCGCGATTTTGGGAGCGCTCGCCTTCAGCATGGTGCTGGTGCCGTGGATCGGCACCGCGGGTTGTGAGAAGGTCCTGATCGTTATGGCCGCCGTCAGTGGGCTGCTGGTCCTGCTGCCCGCAACCTGGGAGTCGAAGAATCTGTTGGGAACCGCCGGGCTGGTAGTGGCCATGGGCGGGGCCGCTTACCTTGCGGCCAACGTGCAACCCGTCCCCGGCATGCTGATCGCCTATGGTCGCCGCATCATGACCTCGGCCAACAGCTCGAAACTCATGTACACCGGCGAAGGTATCAATTCGTCCATTGCGATCACGCAGTGGAGCGATGGCGCCGTGCAGTTCCATGTCAGCGGCAAGGTAGAAGCCTCCACCGAGCCCTACGATATGCGGCTGCAGCGCATGCTGGGCCACATTCCGGCGCTGGTCCATCCCGATCCGAAGTCGGTGCTGATCGTGGGCTTCGGCGCCGGTGTGACGGCGGGATCGTTCGTCACCTATCCCAGCATGCAGCACATCGTGATCTGCGAAATGGAGCCGCTGATTCCGCCCACCGCCACGAAGTACTTCGCCAAAGAGAACTACAACGTGATGCACGATCCGCGCACTACCATCTATTACGACGATGCGCGCCACTTCGTGCTCACCACCCCCGAAAAGTTCGACATCATCACCTCCGACCCCATCCATCCCTGGGTGAAGGGCAGCGCCACCCTGTATTCGAAGGAATATTTCGAATTGGTGAAGCAGCACCTCAACCCCGGCGGCATGGTGACTCAATGGGTGCCGCTCTATGAAAGCGACGCCGAGACCGTAAAGAGCGAGATCGCGACGTTCTTCGACGTCTTCCCCGGTGGCTCGGTATGGGCCAACGAGCTCAACGGCGGCGGCTACGATGTGTTCCTGCTGGGCCAGGCCCAGCCTACGCCCATCAATCTGGACACCGTGGAGCAGAAGCTGAACAGTCCCGACTATGCGCGCGTGGTGCAGTCCCTGCGCAATGTCGGTTTCGACTCCCTTACCGATCTGTTAGCCACCTACGCCGGCCAGGATCAGGACCTCAAGCCCTGGCTGCAGGGCGCGGAGATCAATCGCGACGGCAATTTGCGCCTGCAATACCTGGCGGGGCTGGCGCTCAACGTGAACGCCGAGACCGTTATATACAACCAGATGCTGCGGTATCGAAAGTTTCCCGTGAATCTCTTCACGGGATCGGAGCCGCGAGTGCAAGCGATGTATACCGCATTGGCCAACGCGGGAAAGTAGCCTGGGCGGACGACTGTTGATTTTCAGACCTTTAAGCCTTGTCCGCACCCTCGCCATGCGTTAGCCTGTTCGTTGAACGAGAAAACCATGATTCGAAGAACCCTCCTCTGCCTGGTATTTCTGTCCGCAGCCTGCGCGCAGACCCCCGATCTCACCAAACAGCCCACCGTGTACGTGGTCGGCTACGCCCACCTGGACACGCAGTGGCGCTGGGAATACCCCACCACCATCAGCGAGTACATCCTGAAAACCATGCGCGACAACTTCGCGCTTTTCGAAAAGTACCCGCACTACGTCTTCAACTTCAGCGGCGCCAACCGTTACCGCATGATGAAGGAGTACTTTCCGGCGGATTACGAGCGCGTCAAGCACTACGTCGGCACGGGCCAGTGGTTTCCGGCCGGCTCCTCCATGGAAGAGGGCGACGTGAATTCGCCCAACGCGGAATCCATCATCCGCCAGATTCTGTACGGCAAGCAGTACTTCCGCAAAGAGTTCGGCAAGACCAGCGCCGAGTACATGCTGCCCGATTGCTTTGGCTTCCCCGCCTCACTCCCCAGCATCCTGGCTCACGTAGGCATCAAGGGCTTCTCCACGCAGAAACTCTCGGCAGCCTGGCAGCCGGCGCCCCACGTGGGCGGTCCCGATTCGCCCGAAAAAACTCCGGACGGCGTGCCCTTCAATGTCGGAATGTGGGAAGGACCCGACGGCAAGATGGTGATGGCAGCGCTCAATCCCGGTTCCTACACCGGGGTGGTGAACTACGACATCAGCAAGACTCCGCCCCCTCCGCCGCCTGTTCCCGCGCTCACTCCGGAGCAGGAAGCCGCGCTCACCCCGCAGCAGAGGCAGCAGCGCCAGCAGTTTATGAATCGTCCGCGCGGCCTGGAAGATTGGGTGCAGCGCACGAAGATCGATGGCGACCTCACCGGCATCTATGCCGACTACCACTACTACGGCACCGGCGACACCGGCGGCGCTCCCAGTGAAGCATCCGTCAAGATGATGGAAGCCATCGTCACCCACAGCCGCATTCCCCAGCCGAACCCGTTCGCAGGCGGACGCGGCGGTCGTGGCGGTCGCGGCAACCCGGCGCAGGCACAGGAGGAACCTGCCGCGCCCGCTCCCGAAGTGGTGGTGGGCGATGGGCCAGTCAAGATCCTGTCCTCGAACTCTGAGCAGATGTTCCTCGACATCAAACCTGAGCAGACTTCTAAGTTCCCCAAGTACAAAGGCGACCTGGAATTGATCAACCACTCCGCCGGGTCCATCACTTCCGAAACCATGATGAAGCGGTGGAATCGCAAGAACGAAGTGCTCGCCGATGCGGCTGAGAAGGCCTCCGTCGCCGCCGAGTTGCTGGGCGGCCGGCCCTATCCGCTCGACCGCCTGAACGGCGCATGGACTCTCGTCATGGGCGGCCAGTTCCACGACATCCTGCCTGGCACCGCGACTCCCACGGCGTACACTTTTGGCTGGAACGATCAACTCCTCGCGGCGAATCAGTTCGCCGGTGTCGTCACTAGCGCCACCGAAGCGGTGTCGGTAGGACTCAACACCCAAACCAAAGGCGTGCCGGTGGTGGTCTACAATTCGCTCAACATCCCGCGCGAAGACGTGGTGGAGGCGAAGGTCAGCCTTCCGGCGGGAACCAGTGCCGTGCACGTCACCGGCCCCGATGGCAAGGAAGTGCCGGCGCAGTGGGAAAACGGCAAGGTGCTCTTCCTGGCCAAGACGCCCTCCGTCGGATTTGCCGTGTACGATGTGCAAGCCGGAGCGGGCGCCTTGAAGTCCGCGCTGAAGGTGACCGAATCGTCGCTTGAGAACGCTCGCTATGCCGTGAAGCTGAACGCGGCCGGCGACATCACCAGCATCTTCGACAAGGCAGCCAAAAAGGAGATGCTCGCCAAGCCGATCCAACTCGTAATCATCACCGACAATCCGCGCAACTGGCCGGCGTGGAACATGGATTTCGACCAGGAGCAGGCGCCGCCGCGAACTATCCTCGGCGGAGTGGCCAAGATCCGCGTGGTGGAGAACGGCGCCGCGCGCGTCGCCGTCGAAGTTTCGCGGCAAGCCGAAGATTCCACCTTTGCACAGACGGTCCGTCTCTCCGCGGGCGAAGCCGGAGACCGCGTCGAGATCGCCAATTCCATCGATTGGAAAGCCAAAGAGGCCAACCTCAAGGCAGCCTTCACATTCAACTCCTCTAATCCCATGGCGACTTACAACTGGGACATCGGCACTATCCAGCGTCCCAATGAGGAAGAGCGCCAGTTCGAAGTGGCATCGCACCAGTGGGTCGATCTCACCGATAAGAGCGGCGCCTACGGCGTCACTATCCTCACCGATTGCAAGAACGCGTCCGACAAGCCCGCGGACAACAGCCTGCGCCTGACCCTGCTGCGCACTCCCGGAACGCGCGGCGGCTATCCCGACCAGGGCACGCAGGATTGGGGACACCACGAATTCGTGTACGGCCTTGTCGGCCATGTCGGCGACTATCGCACCGCCCAAACCGACTGGCAGGCCTACCGCCTCAACCAGCCTCTGATGGCCTTCGAAAGTCCCAAGCATGCGAGCGGGCTCGGTAAGAGCTACTCGCTACTGAACGTGGGCAACAGCCGCATCCGCGTGCTCGCCGTGAAGAAGGCGGAGCAGAGCGATGAGGTGATCGTGCGCATGGTGGAGATGGACGGCAAGCCCGCCTCGAGTGTGCAGATTGGCTTCGCCTCGCCCATCGTGGCTGCGCGCGAAGTGAACGGCGCGGAGGAGCCGGTGGGTCCCGCGACACTCACAGGCGGCAAGCTCACTACATCGTTCGGCCCCTTTCAGCCGCGCACCTTCGCTGTGAAACTCGCCGCGCCCTCCACCAAGGTGCCGGCCGTGCAATCGCAGGCCGTGAAACTTTCCTACGACCTCGCGGTAGCCAGCAACGACGATACCAAGAGCGTCGGCGGCTTCGATGCCAAGGGCCAGGCGCTCCCCGCCGAGATGTTGCCTGCAACGGTGAACTTCAGCGGTGTGCAGTTCCAACTTGGCCCCGCCAAGACCGGGACGCCGAACGCCGTAGTGGCGAAAGGCCAGACCATCGCGCTTCCCGCTGGCAAATTCAATCGCGTTTACGTGCTCGCGGCATCCGCCGACGGCGACCAGAAGGCCACCTTCCGCGTGGGCTCCCAGGCGGTCGATCTGACCGTGCAGGATTGGGGAGGCTTCATCGGGCAGTGGTACGACCGCATTTGGGAAGCCACCGAAACGCCCACACCGGCGCGCGGCAACCAGCCGGCGCGCACTCGCCGCGACCAATACGGCAAGATGGTGGGCCTTCGTCCCGCCTTCGTGAAGAGCGGCGCAGTGGCCTGGTTCGCCTCGCACCATCACACCGCCGATGGAGCCAACGTCCCGTACGCCTACTCCTATCTGTTCGCCTATCCGATCGACGTCCCGGCGGGAGCGCAATCGATCACGCTGCCCAACAACGACAAGATCCGGGTGCTAGCCATCTCCACGGCAGAAGAATCCATGCCGCTAACGGTCGCCGCGCCCCTGTTCGACACCTTGCAGTACTGACCAAGTGAGTCAGTTATTTCAGGAGTTCGTCAGCTTATCGGAAAACCGCTTGCTGACTGCGCGGCTCCGATCCGAGCCGCGACCGTAAGGGAGTCGGTGCCTTGGAGACGGTGTACCAAGTAAGGCCGGTGGTCGAAGCCACCGGCCTATCGCAGATACTTATTGAAAAAATCGAGAGTGCGCTGCCAGGCCAGCTTGGCAGCCGCTTCGTCATACCGCGGTGTCGTGTCGTTGTGAAACCCGTGATTCGCGCCCTCGTACACGTAGCCGGTGTTCGTAACGTGATTGGCATTCAGCGCCGTTTCCCAAGCCGGCCAATTCCCCGTAATCCGTGTATCCAGTGACGCGTAGTGCAGCAGCATGGGAGCCTTGATCTTAGCCGCGTCCGCTGCCGGCGGCTGACCGCCATAGAACGGAACCGCCGCGTTCAAGTCTGCGCCCAACCGCACGGCCAGCGTATTGGCGATGCCGCCGCCGAAACAGAATCCCACCACTCCGATTTTGCCGTTACAGTCCGGCCGGGCCTTCAACCATCGCGCCGCGGCCACGAAATCCTCGGTCATCTTGGCGCGATCCACCTTGCCAAAAAGCGCGCCGCCCTTTTCATCGTCGCCAGGATAGCCGCCCACGCTGGTGAGCCCGTCGGGTGCGAAGGCCATGAAATTCGCCGTGCCCAGCCGCCGCGCTACATCTTCAATGTAAGGATTCAAGCCGCGATTCTCGTGCACCACCAGAACTCCCGGCAGTTTGCCCGATGCGTTCGCCGGCCGCACGAAATAGCCTTTGATGCTGCCGTTGCCCTCAGGCGAAGGAACCGTGGCGGACTCGGCCTTAATGCGGGCGTCGTCCTTGGGGACCTGCTGCGCCCAGGCGTAATTGGGACGCAGGCTTTCCCAGATCGCCATGGCGGTCAACCCGCCCACTGCAAACTTCTGCGCGCCTTCCAGGAAATCGCGCCGCGCGATCTCGCCATGCACGTAACGGTCGAATAGATTGAGTAATTCCTGCGGATAGTCGCTCGCCTGCTTGCGTTCCATGTGGTTGACTCCTTGCCAGGGCAAAGAATATCACAGGAGCTGGGCCTCTCGCGGGCCGCGTGCTCCGTCCACTTTCTGCTCGCCGGCGATCTTCTTCCACGCGCGCCGCACGCTGCCGTAGCCATAGCCCGTAAGCCGAGAGATTCTTCGAAAGCTAAGCCCTTCTTCCCGAAGGCGTTGGATCAGTTCCAACGGCATGTTAACTTGCGGACGTCCCACCTTGCGTTTGGTTCCCATGGCCCTTGTACTCGAATTGTTAAAACTCTATGCAGTCTGTATTACATTCCAGCTTCAAGGCCGGAACCGGTCCTCGCCTTGCCAAAATAAACGTGAGTGAATATGACAATGCGTACGCCGGTCTTTTCGTTTCACATAAGAATTGAAACTGAATTAATTTACTAGCAGTGGTAGTTTTTCGCAACCCCAAATCAGGTATTCCGCGATACTCATTTTAGATACGAGGACGCCCCCTTTCGCTTGAAAGTTCGCCCAGCGCGAATCTCCAGGAAACCTGTATCAGTGCCAGAATCGCTGCTACTTCGCGATCGTCGCGGGGAGCGTAAAGCGCCATCAGGCGCGGCGACACCGATCCCGTCCGCGCCGCCGGATGCGGCTCGCCCCACCCCAGTTCCATCGCCCGCGCCGCCACATCCGGCGGTAGCGTAAGGTGGATTCCGCCCTTGGGCGGGCCGTGCAGCAGGCAGAACTCAGGCATGTCGATAAACGCTTCCGGAGGTCCTCCGGCGTGCTCATCCGTCAGCGCCAGCGCCACGCTATCCGGCGACGCCATACGGCTCTGCCGCAGCACCACGTACTGCAAGCCGGCGGCCCACTTTGTCAGTTCCATAACCCGCTCCACGGGCGGCCACTGATCCAGTTGCGAATGGGGAAGCGTATCGGTCATTCGCGGCCGTGTGCCTGCCCTCGGCGGCGATAGCGCTTGCTGCGCCGCTGCCAGGTCGGATGCGAGATCGCCCAGTGCTCCATGCATACTGGACAGTGTGCGCCAATCGCCGGAAATTGGAATCGCCCGTATGGTGTGTCGGGCGATAGCCAAATCGGATGCTTCGCAGGCCTATAACCGGATGATGCCGCGGCGCAGCGCCAGTGTCACTGCGTGCGTTCGGTCAGACGCGTTCAGTTTGGCGATGATGTGCTTGACGTGGCCATTGGCAGTGGCCTCTGACACTCCAAGGCGGGCCGCCACCTCTTTATTCTTGAAGCCGGAGGCAACCAGCTTCAGCACTTCCACTTCACGCGCGCTGATGTCGGGCCTGGGCAGGCTTTCCCCAATCCGAATTCCCACGCGCGCCGGAATGTAACGCTGCCCCAGCGCCACGTCCCGAATCGCCTGAATCAGTTCCCGCCTCACCATGTCCTTAAACAGGTAGCCGCGAGCGCCCGCTTCCAGCGCGCGATAGATGTCCTCATCCGTGTCCAAACTGGTGAGCACTAGGATCCGCGCGTTGGGCGCCCGCTGGCAGATTTGCCGAATCGCCTCCACGCCGCTGATGTCGGGCAGCAGCAGATCCATCAGCACTACCGACGGACGCACGCGCGCGAATTCCTCCACGCCCTCCACTCCGCTGCCTGCTTCACCCGCCACCGACATGTCGGTTTCCGCCGAGATGATGGCGTTCAGACCGTCTCGAACCACGGGATGATCGTCCACCACCAGTACCGTGATCGAGGCTTTCTTTTCCATAGTCCGCGTGAGTGCTTCGATTATAACCAAGCGCCTTGCGGCATAATAAACGACACACGAAACATGGTGCACTCGCGGAGTAACGGGAAGCTGCGGCCGAGTCTGCCGGCGCCTGCGTGTTGGGCAGCGGCGGCTTGGCTGATGTGCGCGCCCCTTGCCCTCGCGCTCGATCCGCGGCTCTCGGTTTCCCAATACATTCACACGAGCTGGCTGCAGACAGAAGGCGCCCTGGTTCCGGAAATCATCGCCATGACCCAGACGGCCGATGGCTATCTGTGGTTCGGAACTCCGCAAGGCTTGTGGCGCTTCGATGGCCTGCGCTTAGTGCGCTGGACGCCCGCCCCCGGCCAACAACTCGATGACCTGATCTTCTCCGTGGCGCCTTCACCCACCGGAGGCTTGTGGCTCGGCACTGCCCACGGCTTGCGTCGTCTTGAAAACAACCGCCTCACGGATTACTCAGGCCGCTTCGGATTGCCCACCGGTTACGTCGCCTCGCTGTGGCAAAGCCCGGCCGGCCCACTGTGGATGGCATCTGTGCAGAACGGCGTGCCGGGCGCCACTGTTTTCGATGGCCGCGCCGTCAATCTCTTGCCGAACTCCCAGGTGCGAGTCATCGCGCCAGACCAGAACGGCATCCTGTGGGCCGCCACTCCAGACCAGGCTTACGTTTGCGCGCCCTCCGGCGGCGCCTATAGCTGCCTCCCCAAAACGTTCGATTTCGAAGCGGAAACCGCCGGAGCTCAGCCTGTCCTCGACCGCAGGAAGCTTCGCTGCATCCTCCACGACCGAGATGGCAACCTGTGGCTGGGCACGGAGGGCGATGGCTTGTACCTGGTGCGCCAAGGCAAGGTGGAGCGCTTCACCCGCCGCGATGGCCTGTCCGGCGATTTCGTTGAGACCCTGGTGGAAGACCGCGAAGGCAACATCTGGGTAGGCACCACCTACGGCTTCGACCGCTTCCGGGAGCCCACCATCACCCGATGGTCCACCGCCCAAGGCTTGAGCGGCGATTTGGTGATCGCCGCGCTCCCCACCCGCTCGGGCGATGTCTGGGTGTCGTCCGTCAACCGCAAACTGGACCGCATGCGCAATGGCGCCGTGCAGCACGTCAACCTCGAACAGGGCGAGATCCAAGCGCTTTTCGAAGACGACCTCGGAGCGGTTTGGATTGGCGCTTCCCACGCCGTGTTGCGAGCCGAGGGCGATCGAATTCAGAAGGCGCCCACCGCCTCCGGCACAGCCATCGACCACATCTTCGCCATAACTCAAGGCACGCACGGCGCTATTTGGATGGCCTACGGAGAGAACGGTTTGGCAGTGGTGCGCAACGGCGTCATCGTGCGTGCCGCCATTCCAGGGCTTGCCCCCGACGCCATTTACCAACTTGCCTCCACGCGCGCGGGCGACTTGTGGATTGGTTATTTTGGGGGCGGCGTGTCGGTGGTGAGCCAAGGCGTCGTCCGCCGCTTCGACGCCAAGTCCGGTATCGCGGGCGGAGCTGTGCAAGCCATCTACGAAGATCATTTGGGCAGCGTGTGGGTCGGCGCCCAGGAAGGGCTCAGCCGCTATCGTACCGGCAAGTGGACAACCTGGACCGTGCGCGATGGCTTGCCCGCAGGCGGCATACAGGGAGTGATCGAAGATCGATTGCAGAGGTTCTGGCTGCTCACTCCCGAAGGGCTGGCGCTGCTCCACGACGATGTTGCCGTCAACTCGCCGCCGAAGCTTTCACTCACCCTGTACGGTCCGGGCGACCTGATCCGCATGCGGCCGCGCGCCGGCCGCGTCAATCCGCGCATCGCCATTGCGCCGGACGGGCGCATCTGGTTCCCCACAGAGGACGGTCTGGCCAGCCTCGATCCGTCGTCTATCCACGTGAATCGTGTGGCCCCGCCGGTGGAGATCGAGGATCTGCTGGTGGACGGCAAACATATCGCGACGCCGGTCCCCGGAACGGACATCCGCGGACGCTCCGTGGAAGTGGAGTACACAGCGCTCAGCCTGAGCCTCCCGGAAACGGTGCGCTTCCGCTACATGCTGGAGCCCGTCAACAAAGCGTGGGTGGAAGGCGGCGCCACCCGGCGCATGGCCTTCGCCAGCCTCTCGCCCGGCCGCTATCGCTTCCGTGTGACGGCCTGCAACAGCGATGGCGCATGGAATCCCGCCGGCGCCATGCTCTCCTTCGTGATTGAGCCGCGCGTCTATCAGACGTGGTGGTTCCTGGTTCTGTTGGTTGCCAGCGTCGGGCTGGCGGGGCTCGGTTTCCATCGCGCCCGCACGCGCATGCTGCGCAGCCGGTTTCAACTCATCCTGCAAGAGCGGGGACGCCTGGCGCGCGATATGCACGATACGCTCCTGCAAGGCTTCGCCGGCGCGGTCTATCAAATGGAAGCGGCTGCGCGCCTGATTGCCAAAGCGCCTGAGCAAGGCCAGGAGCGAATGTCGAAAGCCCTGGAACAGGCAGACCAGTCTATGGCCGAAGCGCGCCAGATGCTATCGTCGCTCCGACTTTCGGCGCTCGACAATCGAACCCTCCCCGAAGCGCTGCGGGCAACCGGGGAGCAGATCGTGGACGGCGGTTCCATCCGCTTCGAGTGTTCCGTGCGGGGCCGCCCGCGCGAACTGCCCTACGACGCACAAATCAACCTGTACATCATCGCCCGCGAGGCCATAAGCAACGCCGCCACTCACGCCGAGCCCAGTTACATCTCAGTGGAGCTTGCCTACGCCGACGCCGTGTCGCTGACCGTGCGTGACACCGGCAAAGGCTTCGACCCCGAAGCCGCCGAGTCCAGACCCGATCACTGGGGACTATCCGGAATGAAAGAGCGCGCCTGTCAGATCGGAGCAACCCTGACGATCCAAAGCAAACCAGGCCAAGGAACAACGGTCGAAGTGCTGTTTTCCGAACCGCGACTGTAACTTTCCCTGCTACACGTGATGGATGCCCCCATTGACTGACAGCCCCTCCCCCAAGGCCGCCCCGTCGCCCGCAATGCTATCCTCTTCATCAGAGGGGACCGGATGATTTGGCGCAGAGCCTTCTGGTGTGTAGGGTGCGGTCTCGCCTGCCTCAGTGCCTTGTTCGCCTTCCAGCGCCCTTTCCGAGAGTTCACCGGCGTTGAGTACGGCATCGGCGACATCCCCCTTCCGCCCGACTACCAGGAAAAGACCGAGTGGGCCTTCGCCCGCCTCATGTTCCCGCCCGGCCCGCTCAACGGCTATCAGGGCCGCGACTGGAACTGGCTCGAAGGCAATTCAGCCTGGACCCAGGACTTCCCCCGCGCCGACCGCCACTTCTCCCTCGCCGTCCGTCGCCTCAGCCGCGTCCAGGCCCGCTCCGTCGAACAGGTCGTCAATCTCGATGAAGGCGACGCCTACGATTGGCCCTGGCTCTACGCCGTTCAGGTAGGCGAGTGGGGTCTCACCGATAAGCAGGGTCAGTTGCTCCGCGAGTACTGCCTCCGCGGCGGCTTCTTCATGGCAGACGACCTTCACACCGAATACGAGTGGCACGAGTTCGCCATCCGCATACAGAAGGCCTTCCCCGACCATCAGATCGTCGATATCGCGGACAGCGACTCCATCAACCACACCGTCTACGACACCGTCGACAAAGTGCAGATTCCTGGCTACGCCCACCTCCGCGCGGGCTACAAAGGCAACGTCGATAGGCTGGGCGTCCGCAATCATCCGAGCGGCATCGGTGCTCACTGGCGCGGTATCTACGACGACAAAGGCCGCCTCATGGTCGCCATCTCCTACAACTCCGATATCGGAGACGCCTGGGAATACGCCGACGACCCGAGCTACCCCACGAAGTTCGCCGATCAGTCTATCCGCCTGGGAGTAAACTACATCGTCTACGCCATGTCCCACTAGCAGCGCCGTCTTCGCTCACCGGGCTCTGCTACAATTACCCTTCGTTATGCAGGTTCTCCAGGCTGGCCAGCACAAACTAATCTATCTGGAACTCCAGCCCGAAATGGTCGCGAGCATCGCCCGCCAGGCCGGTTTTGAAATCCGCACCAAGGACGGCCAGCGCACCATCCAGCTCGACCTCAACGTTCCCGGCCGCCAGGCGCCCCTGCTGCTCTTCGATGCCGCCGATCCCGCCAACCTGGGATGGTTCTCCCGCTGCCAGTTCTATGTCGATGGACGCACCGGCGCGGTCATGCAGACCCCTATCAACCTGGCGAACAAACGCGATCGCAGCGGACGCGCCCATCGCCACTCCGTGCGCCTCGCTATATCCAAGGAATTGCCCGCCACGTTCCGCCTGCCGGGCAAGCAGGCGCTCACCGAGCCGGTCTTTTACCACCTGCTTTCGAATTTTCTGACCGCGCTTACCAAAACCGGAGTAGCCGTCTGCGGCGCCGGCGTCATTGAGCCGCTGGCGGGCCGCACTGAAAGCTTCGGCTCGCGCAACTGACCGCGCCAGCTTCGGAAGTTCGCCAGCGCATCAGAGCAGCGACGTAAGGGAGTCGGTTGCCCCGGATTACGTAAGCGTATTTCGGAAACAGCGTACTAAGCTATGGTTCTTCTTCCGCCACCGCCGCGCTGCGATGAGGTGGCCGCGGTTTACGCGGCGCCGTGACATAGGCATAAGGATCTTGCGGTTCTTCGCGCCGGAAAAACCGGCGGATCTTTTCCCAGGTCTCCTTGAGCGTGCGGCGATGCATACACCCTCCCAGCCGCATTCTATAACATCGCGCGACGTCGCATAACTCGCCGTCGAGTTGGTGTGACAGCCCCCATCGTATATCCCCACTGGAAGGCGATACAATAACAGCGGCTCGATGGCTGCCCGCCTCAATCCCGCGCCCTGGAGGTCCCCCCAAGTGGTGGACCTGCGCCGCCTTTCCGCCGCATCGCTCGAACCGCTCCTGCAGGAAGAGATCGTCTCCTGGCGCAATGAACTGGAGTGGGATTTCGAAAAATCGGCCGACCTGGTGCGGCGCTTTGTCGACCTCCGCGCGCTCAACGGCAGCGCTCTCATGGAAGATGGCCACGTCACCGGCTACCTCTATTACGTCCTCGAAGACAGCAAGGGGCTGATCGGCGATCTCTACGTCCGCAAGGACCTGCGCACCGCCGAGCGCGAGGATCTGTTGCTCGAATCCGCGCTCGATGCCATCATGGCGAACCACTCCATCCGCCGCATCGAATCGCAGTTGCTCATGCTGCAATTCGCCCCCGGCCGCCCCATCCCGCGAGGTCAAAACGCCGCCGCCTTCGAGCGCAATTACATGCGCATCGATCTGAAGCGCGCCGCGCTCGGGGAGGGCCACGTCCGCCGGCCCATGCACATCGAAAGATGGAGCGATCACTATCAGGACGCCGCCGCCCAGTTGATAGCCACCGCCTACAAGGGCCACGTCGATAGCCGCATCAACGATCAATATCGAAGCGTGGTGGGCGCTCGCCGCTTTCTTTACAACATTGTTCAGTATCCCGGCTGTGGCACGTTCTTCCGGCCGGCGTCGTTTGCGGCCTTCGATGCCGTCGGCAGTGCCCTGTGCGGCGTCTCGCTGGCAAGCCTGGTGGCGCCCGAATGCGGTCACATCACGCAGATCTGTGTATCTCCCAACGTGCGCGGAACCGGCATCGGTCACGCCCTGCTTCGCCGGTCGCTGATGACTCTGCGCGACATGGGATGCCGCTCCGCCAGCCTTACCGTAACGGCTGCGAATGAAGATGCAGTTTCCCTGTACGAGCGTGTAGGCTTCGAAACAGTGCGTCAGTTCACGGCATATGCCTGGGAAGGTTTTTGAGAGGGGAAGGGATGAAAACGATAATCGCGATTCTGGTTGCGTCCGGAGCTTTGCTGTTGGCCGCCGGTCCTGAGAAATACACGGGAGTGATCACGGACAACATGTGCGCCGGCGATCACAAGAGCATGAACATGGGAACCGATCCCAAATGCACCGTGGAATGCGTCAAAGGCATGGGCGGCAAGTATGCTCTATGGGACGGCAAGACCGCCTGGGAACTGAGCGACCAGAAGACACCCGAAAAGTTCGCCGCCAAGAAAGTGACCGTCACCGGAACCGCCGATCCCGTCACCAAAATCCTGAAGGTGGATTCCATCGTCGCCGCCAAATAGCATGGCCGAACCCCAGC
Organism: uncultured Solibacteraceae bacterium; assembly: GCA_963815475.1. Taxonomy (GTDB): domain Bacteria; phylum Acidobacteriota; class Terriglobia; order Bryobacterales; family Bryobacteraceae; genus Sulfopaludibacter. The sequence continues at coordinate 2,527,712 of CAWFHD010000003.1, forward strand.
CGCCTGCCGCCGACTTCTACTGCCCGACCTGCGCCCGGCCGGTCCCGGACCCACTGGTCTGCGGAGACTGCAGCGCCCTGATCTGCCGGACCTGCGGAACGCCCCTGGAAAAAATCGACGACCTGGGAATCGGCTAGGTCTCTACGGCTGGCCAGCCAGTTTCTTATGTGATAGAACAAAACCGAGATGTTCCCGCACAAAATGCTGGCCGCCCTGGTGCTGCTGCCGCAGATTGTGCTCAACCCGCCCAAGCCCGCCGCAACCATTGCGGTCGACGTGGAACTGGTCAATCTTCTCTGCACTGTCCGCGATTATCGTGGAGCCTACGTAAACGACCTGGCCAAGTCCGACTTCGAAGTGCGCGAAGACGGCAAGCGCCAGGAGATCACCCACTTCGCCCGCGAGGTGAATTCGCCCATGACCGTGGCGCTCCTGCTCGACGTCAGCGGCAGCGTGGAACGTGTGCTCGACGCCGAAAAGGCTGCTGCCAAGCGCTTCTTCGCGGAAGTCATCCGCCCGGGCGACCAGGCCCTCCTGGCGGGCTTCGCCCAACTGATCGCCGTCTGGCAGGATCTCACTCCATCCTCCGCCGACCTCCAAACCGCCCTCGAAAAGGCCGGACCGTTTCATGCCACCGCGTACCAGACGCTCGAGACCCGGCCGCGCGGCGGGACCCTGCTCTACGACGCCATCGCACTGGTCGCCGAGCAGAAACTGCGCAAACTGCCCGGCCGCAAAACCATGGTGGTGATCACCGACGGCCTGGACAACGGCAGCATCGCCACCGTGGGCAAGGCGCTCAAGGCGGCGGTCGAAGCCGATGCCGTGGTCTATGCCATTCATTACGAAGACGAGGCCGCGCCTGCTTACGGCTCAGGCATGATCACGCTGCAGCGGCTCTCCGAACCCACCGGAGGCCAAGCCTTCCATGTCAGCGCCAAACTCCCTCTGGAGGCGGTCTTCAAAACCATCACCGAGGAAATGCGCAACCAATACGCGCTCGGCTATCCTCCGCCCAACGCCAACAAGGATGGCCGCTACCACAGCTTGGAAGTAAAGCTATCGAAATCGGGATTGAAGGTGCAGGCGCGCACCGGCTACTTCGCAGTCGTGCGATGACGCGCGCGGCTCTTGCCGAGCCGCGACCATAAGGGAGTCGGTTGCCTCGCTGTACTTAGACGATGCCTAATCGGAAGTCAGCCGCCGCGTAACGGCCATCGCCGCGAACGTCACCACCAGAGCGATCCCCACCCATCCGAGGCCCAACCGCTGCGCCGCATCCATCCACACAGTAGCGGCTTGCGCCGCCGCCGAGTCCCACGAGGGCAGTTCCATTGCACCCAACACCACGGCTGCGACTCCGGCCGCCAACCCAGGCGCCGCCCACTTCCACGGGAATGCGATGGGAGAAGGAATCGCCGCCTCGCGCCGCACCGCCCCCATCACCTTGGCAGCGAACATCGGGGAAGGTTCCATCTTCTGCTCCGTAGACAGAATGCGCTCGATCTCATCGTCAGGCATGAACAGCCCTCCAAACGCGCGACAACTTACCGCGCAACATCTCCCGCCCGCGCGACAAACGCGCTTTCACCGTCCCCTCGGGAACGCCCAGGCTCTGCGAGGCCGCCGAGACATCCTCTTCATGAAAGTAGAACAGCACCAGGGCATCGCGATACTTCGGCGGCAGCGCCGACACTGCCCGCCGCACTGCCTCATCCCGATCCGCTTCCTCCAGCCCGCCATCCACGGCGCGCGCATCGCGCAACTCGGCGATGGCATCCAGATTCACCGTAGCAGGAATCCGACGCAGTTCGCTGCGGTAGAGATTGGTGGCCACCGCGAATAGCCACGTGGAAAACGCGGCGTCCTGCCGCCATTTGCCCAACGCGCGATAAGCCCTCAGGAACGCCTCCTGCGCCAGTTCCTCCGCCCGTGACCGATCCCGGCAAAAGCGATAGGCCACATTCACTAACGGACCCTGCCATCGGCGAACAATGCCCTCAAAAGCCGCCACGTCGCCCGCCAGCACGTTCTGTACATCGGCCTGGTCTTCGGCGGCGCTCACAAGGGCTCCTTCGCCAGTAAGACTCACACGTTTTCCAAGAGGTTGCAAATTATAAAAATGCAACCGGCCAGTGGGCTCCCCGGTCATACCGGATGCGAAAGGAGATTCAAAATGCTGTTCATCTTTCTAGGCCTGGGAGCGATTGCGCTCTTCTCATTTCTGGCGGTAGCGACCTTCTCCGATGCGCGCCGCCGCGAGCGCGACTCGTACTACAAAAGCGAAGCCATCAAGAAGGTGGCCGAGTCGCACGGAGGTGAGGCCGCCCTGGCATATGTCCGCGAGGAGAGGTCGAACTCGCGGCGCAGGGAAATCGAAGGCATACGCCTTGGAGGAATGATCTGCTCCGGCGTAGGTATCGGGCTCATGATATTCCTCCACCAAATGGACCAGAACGAGCAAGTGTTCTGGGTCGGCCTCATCCCCCTGCTGGTCGGAGTCGCCCTTCTGGCCCATTCCTACATGGTGCAGAACTAGCTAAGCTGTAGTCGGTGGAAGTGGGGCCGGTGGTCCAAGCCACCGGCCCCCACCGCGCTGATAAGATAACAACAGTGCCTCCTGAACTGATACCGCAACCGACCGTTATGCCCGTGTCCGAGCAGCACCCTGCCTGGCGCCGCGTCCAACTCGCGCGCCATCCCAAGCGGCCGCACTCACTCGACTACATCGAGCGCCTCTGCCCCACCTTTCAGGAGATCCATGGCGACCGCCTTTTCGGAGACGACCCCGCCATCGTCGCCGGCTTCGGCGAGTTCGAAGGCAGCCAGGTGATGTTCGTGGCCGAACAAAAAGGCCGCGACATGAAGCAGCGCGTCATCCGCAACTTCGGCATGCCCAAGCCGGAAGGCTATCGCAAAGCTTTACGAGCCATGGAGTTAGCCGGTAAGTTCCGCCGCCCCATTATCACGCTGCTCGACACCCCCGGCGCCTATCCTGGGATCGACGCCGAAGAGCGCGGACAGGCCGAGGCCATCGCCCGCAACTTGCGCGAGATGGCCCGCTTGCCCGTGCCTGTGATCGTGGTCTGCATTGGCGAAGGCGGCAGCGGCGGAGCGCTCGCGCTGGGTGTCGGCAATGTCGTCCTCATGCTCGAAAACGCGGTCTATAGCGTGATCTCGCCCGAAAGCTGTGCCGCCATCATCTATCGCGATTCCGGCAAAGCCGAGCAGGCCGCCGCCGCGCTCCGCCTCACCGCCGAGGAACTGGTGAGTTTCGGATTGATCGACGAAATTGTCCCCGAACCGGCAGGCGGTGCCCAGGAGAATCCCGATGTCGCCGCGGAAAACCTGCGGCTGGCCCTCCGTAGCTGGCTCGACTCCCTTTCCCACATGACTGCCGACCAGTTGGTGGAGCACCGCTACGCCAAGTTCCGCCGGATGGGGAACTTCTTCGCGTGAAGAAGACAACCCTCCTCGCCCTCATCTTTACCGCCTTGGTGTTGGGAACCATCGTATACTCCAGCTTTCGCCCCGCCGGTGCCCGCGTCCGCGTTTGCATGAACTTCAAAGGCGCCGCCGACTGCCGCACTGCCTCCGCCGCCAACCGGCAGGAAGCCCTCCGCACCGCCGTCACCAACGCCTGCGCCCAGCTTTCGGGCGGCGTCACCGAAACCAATCAATGCGAAAACACGCCGCCAACCTCGGTGGATTGGCTCAAGTAGACCGCTAACAACCGGACCAGCCATCCGTCTCTTTCTTTCAGATCTTTCGATCACCCATACCAGGTATTTCGGATATGTAAGAATTATGGGTGAACTCCAGACTAAATATCTGCGTCTAACCGGGTGATAGCAAAATAAGGGAGATTTCTCCTCGTGAAGCGTAAGTGGAAAATTATCATAACTATAGCGGCAGTTCTCATATTTGCCGCGGGGATCATTGCGAGCGCACAGTACAGCAAGCGTGGCATTGTCACGGTGCAAACCGGTCCGGTAGCCCGCCAGGACCTGACCAGCTTGGTCACGGCCTCGGGCGAGATTAAGCCCAAGGACTACCACAACATCGGCGCCGATGCCGCCGGCGATCTCACCGAGATTCTGGTCAAGGAAGGCGACCACGTCCGCAAAGGCCAACTGCTCGCCAAGATCGAGGACGTGCAGCCGCAGGCCGATGTCGAGGCTCAAAAAGCCACCATCGCCTCCGCCGAAGCCAACTCCTCGGCTGCCGAAGCCGGCCTGCAGGCCGCCGACGAAAACATCAAGACCATGCAGGCTGGCCTCGAAAAGGACAAAGCCGATCTCGATCGCATGAAGGCCGATTTCGACCGCAGCCAGGAGCTCTTCAACGAGAAGCTCCTCGCCAAGCAGGATTTCGAGCTCAAAAAGTTCACCTATGAGGCCCAGAAGGCCGCCATCCGCGAGTCGGAAGCCCGCGTCAGCCAAGCCAAAGTGCAGCGCCAGCAGTACGCCGCGCAACTCACCCAGGCCCAGCGCGGCATCGCGCAATCCAAAGCCGTCCTGGTCCGCACCAATGACGTTCTGCGCAAGCACAACGCCTACTCCCCCATCGATGGCGTGGTGACCAACCTGCCCGTGCGCCTCGGCGAATCCGTGGTGCAGGGCATTCAAAGTTCGGCTGGCAGCAACATCATGACTATTGCCGACATGTCGCTGATCACCGCCGAAGTGAAGGTGGACGAAACCGATATCGTCAACATCAAACTGGGACAGGTCGCCGACATCACCATCGACGCCATTCCCAACAAAACGTACAAGGGACACGTCACCGAGATCGGCAACACCGCCATCCTGCGTTCCACCGGCGTGGCCGCTTCCCAAAGCGCCATCTCCAGCCAGGAAGCCAAGGATTTCAAGGTCGTGATCGCCATGGACAATCCCCCCGACGAAGTTCGTCCCGGGCTGTCCTGCACCGCCAAAGTCACTACCGCCACCCGCAAGAACGCTCTGACCATCCCCATCCAGGCGCTGACCGTGCGCCAGAAGGGCGATCTGGAACCGGCGCCCGCTCCCGGTGCAACCCCCGTCGTGACCAAACTGGATCCGGTGGCCGAAAAGGCGAAGAAGGAAGAGCTGACCGGCGTGTTCATCGTCGCCAACGGCAAGGCTCAGTTCAAGAAGGTGGAGACTGGCATCACCGGTGCCACCGATATCGAAGTTCTGAGCGGTCTGAATGAAGGCGACCAGATCATCACCGGCACCTACCAGGTGATCCGCACCATCAAGAACGACGCCCAGGTGAAGGTTGACAACAAGGCCCCGGTGGCGGCAAAGACCACCTAGAATCGAGATTTCATGTCGGCAGTGGCAGAAAAGGCAGCCCTCGAGCGCGGCGCGCAACTCAAGCGGGACGGCATCGTCATCCGCACTTACGATATCTGGAAGACCTACATCATGGGCGACCAGGAAATCCATGCGGTCTCCGGCGTGGATATCGAGATCAAGCGCGGTGAGTATGTCGCCATCATGGGACCGTCCGGCTCGGGCAAGTCCACCCTGATGAACCTGATCGGTTGCCTGGATACTCCTTCCAAGGGCCAGTATTTCATCAATGGCAACCTGGTGAGCGAGATGAGCGACGATGAGTTGGCGCGCATCCGCAACAAGGAGATCGGCTTCGTCTTCCAGACGTTCAACCTGCTGCCGCGCGCCACATCGCTGCACAATGTGGAACTGCCGCTGATCTATTCGGGAATGCCGTCGCATGAACGGCTGGAAAGAGCCAAGCTCGCCATGCGCCAGGTGGATCTCGAAAAGCGCATGGACCACAAGCCCAATGAGCTCTCTGGCGGCCAGCGTCAGCGTGTAGCCATCGCGCGAGCTCTGGTGAACAACCCGTCCATCCTGCTGGCCGACGAGCCCACCGGAAACCTGGACACCTCCACCGGCAACGAAATCATGGCCCTCTTCGAACGCCTCTACGAACAGGGCAACACCATCGTGCTGGTCACCCACGAGCACGACATCGCCCTGCACGCTCACCGAGTCATCAGCATCAGAGATGGAAAAGTAGAAAAGGACGAAAAGGTAAGATAAGGAAGTGCAGTGGAGCCGGTGGTCGAAGCCACCGGCTGTCTTGACTAATTCACAACCTGAGCCGAAAGCACTAAAAACAGAGCCTGCTCCCGATTGATCCCGTGGCGTCCAATCACCACTTTCTGTCCTGCCTTGATATCGACATCCGTATTCAAATTCAGATCCCGAAGGCTGTACGAGCCCTGTCCCATATCGATAGGAATCTGACTGCTGGCGCGCAAGCCATCCAGCCGCACGGTGCTGCCATCCTCCGCCAGTCTCGATGAATTGATGTTGAACGTACTCACTATCGGCTTGTTGCTCCCGCCGGCCTGCATGCTGCCGCCTGAACTCATAGTCCCCGCGGGCCGCCCCGAGCGGGTGCGCAGCGTCAGCACGTCCATTAGCCGATAGCTCTTGAACGGGAAGGCGTTGCGCAGTTGCGTCACCACCGGCTCCAGGTCCTTGGGCAGCGCTCCTCCCGCCGCATCGCCGTCGCTGCCAATCACCAACTGCATCGTCAGTTCGATATTCTTCACGGCCGCCGCAGGCACGTCCAGCTTGTTGATCGCCAGCTCCAATGCTTGTATCGTCGGCTCCGACGCCGTCACCGCCAGCGCGTGCAACTCGTTATTGACTGAGATGTGCGCCTCGAAGACCCGCAGCAACTCATACAGATTGGTCGGATCGGCGTATTTCAAAACGAAAATCCTCTGCACCCTTCCCTTCAAACCGGCCTGATCCTGTTCCTGCCCTTGCCCTTCGCCCTTACCCGCTTGGGCCGACAGCGCGGCCAACGTTAGAAAGAATGCCAACAACACTCGCTTCATCTCATTCTCCTTTGGTATCGGTAATCCAATAAATCACCACGTTCGGATCGTCAGTCACCAGCTTCACCAACAACGGTTTATCCGGCGCCGCCGCTTTCACCGAAGGCATCGCCGCCCGGCGGGGCCGAGGACGCGGTCGTGGCTGCCTGACAGGCACAATCGCCGTCTCCGGCTGTGCAACCATAACCTCTCGCGGCGGCGCCGCCGCTTCCCGATGCGCCCGCTCCACATGCTTCGCCGGACGCATCCACACCACCGCCATCAGCGCGGCAGCCGCCGTCACAGCCGCCAGTCCGACGAACCATCGCCGCGCCGGCCGCCGCTCCAGATCTCCCATCACCCGAGCCCTTACTGCCGCATACGCCGCCGCTCCCGGCTCTTCACCGTGCGCCTCGCGCAGCAGCGCCAGGCTTTCCCGCATGCCGCTCGCGAACACCTGGCATCCGGCGCATTCCGCCAGATGCCGCTCCACCTGCGCCGCGTCGGCCGGCCCCAGATCGCCCCCCATGTACAGGGCGATCCGCTCTTCCCAATTCGCGCAATTCATGTCCGCCTCCGGAAGTAGCGCTCCACGTAATCCTTCACCTTGATGCGCGCCTTCGAGATCTGCGACCGCACCGTCGCCTCGCTCGACCCCAAAACCCGCGCCACCTCCCCCGTCGTAAGCCCTTCCAAATCGCGCAGCACCAGCGCCGCGCGTTCCTTTTCCGGCAGCATCCGCAGGCTCATCTGCAGCACCCGCCGCCTCTCCCCTTCCGTCGTGCTCTGCTGCGGATCGGCCCCGGTCGATGCCACATGGTCCGCATCCTCCACCGGCGAGACTTCCCGGCGCCTCCGCCGCAAGTCGTGGCACGCGTTCACCGTCACCCGGTAAAGCCACGCCGCGATCACGCGCTCGCCTTCCAGCTTGTTCAGGTTGCGGTATAGCCGTAGAAAGACTTCCTGGGAGATGTCCTGCGCATCGGCCATATTCCCCAGCAGGCGCAGCGCGCTCACCAGCACCAGCCGTTCATGCTGCCGCATCAGCGCTTCGAACGCCGCCAGACCGTCCGTCTTCACCGCCTGGTCGACCGATTCCGCCATCGCCGCCAAAGCCAGAACCTTCATCCTTCCTACTAGTAGAACTCCCAGGAGCCCAAAAGCGTGTATCTGAAATTTTTGGGTGATCGTTGCTAACCTGAGTTTTCCATGTCCGATAAGCTCCAACTCCCATCCAGCGACTTCCTCGCCCTCGGCCGCGACACCCTCGAACAGGTGGCCGCCTACTACGACAGCCTAGCCACCCGGCCCGTCCTCGTCCCCACCACCTCCCACGACCTTCGCGCCCTCCTCGAAGAGCCCCTGCCGCAGGAAGGCGCCGATTACGCCACTCTCCTCGAGACCATCGATGGCGTGATCACGCACTACAGCCGCCACAGTGCCCACTCCCGATTCTTCGGCTATGTCTCGGCGCCCGGCACCCCCGTCGCCGCTCTCGGCGGCCTGCTCACGGCGGCCCTGAACATCAATGTCACCTGTTGGCGGTCCGCCCCCGCCGGCGCCGATCTGGAACACGTCACAATCAGCTGGCTCAAGCAGATGCTGGGCTATCCCGTCGATTCCGCCGGCCTCCTGGTCAGCGGAGGCTCCATGGCGAACTTCGCCGCCCTGGCCGCCGCCCGCACCGCCAAAGCCCCCGCCAACGTGGTCCGCGATGGCGTCGCCGCCGCCGGCCGCATGTGCGCCTACGTCTCCGCCGAAGGCCATTTCTCCATTACCAAGGCCGCCGGCATGCTCGGCATCGGCGAAGCCAACGTCCGCCAGGTGAAGACCACCGATCGCCTCGAAATCGACCTCGCCGATCTCGCCCGCCAAGTGCAAGCCGACCGCGCCGCCGGCGCACTGCCGTTCTGCGTAGTGGCCAATGCCGGCGCCACCGCCACCGGCGCATTCGACCCCATCGGCCCGCTCGCCGATTTCGCCCGCCACGAAAACCTCTGGCTGCACGTCGACGCCGCCTACGGAGGCTTCGCCGCGCTCGCGCCCTCCGCCCGCCACCTCTTCGACCGCATCGCCGACGCCGACTCCGTCACGCTCGATCCCCACAAGTGGCTCTACCTGCCCGTGGGCTGCGGTTGCGTGCTCTACAAGGATCCGTCCACGGCGCGCGCCGCCTTTAGCCACGGCGCGGAGTACACCCGCACCATCGGCCTGCAGCAGGACGAAGCCTTCGCGTTTTGGGATTACGGCCCGGAGTTGTCGCGCCCCTTCCGCGCCCTCGACCTGTGGCTGCTCATCAAGTACGTGGGAGCCGCGCGACTGAGCGAAGCGGTAGAGCAAAACATCGCCTGCGCCCGCTATTTCGAGACCCTGGTAAATGCCGCGGACGATTTCGAAATGCTGGCCTCGGGCCTGTCCATATTCTGCTTCCGCTACACCCCGAAAAACGGCCCGGCCGATCTCGACGCCCTCAACGAACAGCTCCTGATCAAACTCCAAAGGGCAGGCAGCAGCTACCTCTCCAACGCCCGGGTAAATGGAAAATTCGCCCTCCGAGGCTGCGTTCTAAACTACCGCACCACAAAGCAAGACATGGAAATCCTACTAGAGGACGCGCGCAAGGTGGGGCGGTCTTAAGTGGGGCATCGCCGCTTCGGTGTTGCGTTCTTGGCGTCTTAGCGGCTTGGCGAGAGACTATAGAAAGCCGCCATGACAGAGAACGCCATCGCCAAAGAGATCGTGGACGCCGCCTTTCGCATCCATACCACGCTAGGACCAGGCTTACTGGAGTCGGTTTACCAAGCTGTGCTCGCCTATGAATTGGCTCAGCGGGGACTCCGGTCGGTCAGCCAGCAGGCAATCCCTGTGGTTTACGCAACGATTCGCATGGACATCGGGTTCCGTGCGGACCTGATCGTCGAAGATCGGGTGATCGTCGAGATCAAGTCCGTTGAGAGCCTCGCACCGGTGCACCGGAAACAACTTCTCACCTACCTACGGTTAGCCGACAAGCGACTTGGCCTGTTGATCAATTTCAACTCGGCCCTGATCAAGGACGGCATCTGCCGAATCGTCAATGGGCTCGAAGAAGAAGAGTCTCACGCCAAGTCGCAAAGACGCCAAGAAGACTCGTGAAAGCCAAAGGTCTTGGCATCTTTGAGCTCGGCGAATTTGAAACCCGCGCTTACGCCTTAACAGGCTTATCCGAAGCCTTCCACTTCTTCTCGTCCCAGTAAAGCGTCTTGCCCTCACGGTACGACTGCACGGCCAAATTGATCACTACCACCGCCCGAGCCCCGGTCTCCACATCCAAATGCGGTTTCGCCCGAGTATGCATGCACTCCAGGAAATTCTCGATATGCGCCGCCATCGGATCCTTCTGGTCGATCGGGATCACGATATCCTTCGTCCCGAACTTCTCGGCGTACGCGTCCCCACCGATCGGCTTCGGCCCGCGCATCTCCGGCTTCACCGTAATGTTCGGCACCATTCGCTCGAACTGGCCATGGTCCACCATAATGATGGTCCCTTCATGCCCGCGAATCAGTCCCGGAATATGCTGCGAATTGGCCATCGACGAACTCAGCACCAGCGAATGACCCTTGGCGTATTCGGCCAGCAGGTGGAAGGTGTCGGGCACCTCCCGCTCGTCTTTGAACTGATAGATGCCGCCCGTCGCCATCACCTTCGTGGGGAACTGCGGCTCGTCCCAGCAGATGTTGAGCGGCGCCACCACGTGATAGAACAGGTCGGTGGCAATGCCGCCCGAATAGTCCCAATATTTGCGGAAGCGGAAGAACCGGTCCGCATCGTACGGCCGTTTCGGCGCCAGCTTGAACTGCGAACCCACGTACATGTTCCAGTCGATATAGTCCTCGCCCTTCGCGTCCGGCCCGGCGTTCTTGTCGATTGGGTAATTCCATTCGCCCTCCACCGAGTTGCGGTGGTATGAGCCCTGGCTCATCAGCATCTTGCCGATCATGCCGTCGGCAATCGCCTTCTTCGCCTTCCACCAGATGTCCGCCGACGTGGTCTGCGAGCCCACCTGCAGCACCCGCTTGGTCTCCTTCGCCGTCAGCACCAACTGGTGCGCTTCCTCATTGGTGTGCACCATCGGTTTTTCCAGGTACACGTCCTTGCCGGCGTCCATGGCGTCCATGGCCATCTTGCCGTGCCAGTGGTCCGGAGTCGCCACGATCACCGCGTCCAGTTCGGGCTGCCGCAGCAGGTCGCGATAGTCCATGTAGCCTTTCACCTTGTAGCGGTCCTCGCCCTTGCGCTTCCGCTTCTCATACACGTCGGAAACGGCGACGATCTGGCAACTGTTATTCTTCTTGCCGACCTGATCGAACGCCCGCGCGACATACTCGCCGCGGCCGCCGTAACCGATCACGCCAACGTTGATGCGGTCGTTTGCGCCCAGCACCCGGCCGTCCGATTTGGCCGTGCTCTTTGCCGCGAAAGCGGACTTCGCCGCCTCCAGCGCCAGACCTGTGGCACCCACGGTCTTGAGAAAATCTCTGCGGTCGAAAGCGTCGTTTGCCGACATAGGAAAAACTCCTTGGTGTATTGGAGATTATTATCTCTCAAATCACCGCGCGCGGCAGTCATCGCTTTCTAACGGGGAAAGGGCGAGGCGCCAAATCTGTCCGCGAAACAGTCTGGACTTGGGATCTCAGCGCCAGTCGCCCATCGGCGCGCAGACGAGTGGGAGAAGAAGTAGGCCCCTTCGCCCACTTGCAAAACGTGACAGGCGGCCCTATATCCTATACGCTGGAAGGAGAGAGCAAGAAGCCGCGTATGATCATCGAGATCCACAACCCCGAATTGGAGTCCATACTCGACCAGCAGCTCAAGGCCGGGAACTTTGCCAGCGTCGAGGACATGCTCCTGCAGACATTTCGCGGCGCGCAGCTCCCTGCCGACGAACAGCGGAAGGCAAAGGCCCTTGAAGCCGCCGCGCGTATCCGCGAACTTCGTAAGGGCGTTACGCTTGAGCGTCCCGAGGGAGTGTCTCTACGTGAATACGCTCACATCGGGCATCGGTATTGATTGATGGGAGCCTTCGTGCTCGACGTTTCGGCTTGCATGCCGTGGTGCTGCGAGGACGAAGCGACTCCCGCATCCGAGCAATTATTACAGCGCGCCGCGCTTCGTCATCCGCTTTACGTCCCCTCTCTCTGGCCCTGGGAGATGATGAATGCGCTTGCCGTCGCTGTTCGCCGAAAGCGGATCAAGCCTGAGCAGGCCGCGAGTTTTCTTGGCCTTCTATCGAGTTTTGACTTCCACATTGCGGATGGCCCGGACATTGCCGATCTTCCCCGGCTGAGCACCCTTGCGTCCCGGTATCAACTCACCGCCTATGACACAGCTTATCTTGACCTGGCCAAACGTCGTGCTTTACCGCTCGCGACGCTTGATGATGACCTACAAAAGGCCGCTCTAGCGGAAGGAGTCGAAGTCCTATGAGCGCCGAAGACCAGATGAAATGGTCGCGCTGACGCTTGATTTCCCGCCGCAAGCGGAAGCCAAGCTGGAGGCGAGCGCGCAGGGCAACTCCACAAATCGACCGGAACCCCGCGGGCATTTTCAGCGACGGCCCTCGTTTGAGATGTCCAAGTCGACTGTAAAATCCATCTGCTCAATCGTCGGCGGATCCCAGGCTGCAGGTGACCAAGAGAAAGAAGCGTAATCGTGAGACTTCCGCGGGCGATGAAGTCCACAAGCCTACTCTAATGCCGTCACCCCGCTGTATTCGTGACCACAGTATTAACGCTCTTTCCCACATGACAGGTTGAGGCACTTAATCTTTTCAGGCTTGCGCGATTGGACGGTCTCGCCTACGCCCCATATTGTTCCAGCCCGATCTCAGCACCGCAGGTTCTGCATGTGATTGCACAAAGTTGCGCCATAGGAAAGTTTAGCTCTCGCCGTTTATGCCATCGCAGGATCGCTACCCACACCATCCCGTTCGGAAAACTCCGGCAGTGTGCTAAATAGCTTCTCCACCTCTTCATCAAATTCCATTTGACCGACAAGATGTTGAACATGCGCCTCAAGCGTCACAATAGCCTTCACCGCAAGTTCGATGTTTTGCACAATCTGGTCATGGCTGATTTCCAGACGCCGCCGGGTGCGCCAGTTGTACAGGGCAAAGCCGCTGTCCGTCATCCGCACTCGGGCATGGATGCGGTCGTTTCGCCAGACCGCGAGGTTCGATATGATGTCGCAGGCATCGCCAACCTCGCGTACATTGTCGCTAACAGGAGATCGTTCGTCGAACTGCTTCAGTTCGTCTCGCAACTGACCGAGAATATTCTTCGCTTCCTGTCGGAATACCTTCTCGAACCGAAGGTCCGGCTCTCTTGTCTCCCGCAGTCTGAACGTGGCGACCGCGAGGTGGTCAACAACATCTGCGAACACAACCTGGAACAAACCATAAGCTGCCGCTGTATCGTTAAAGGTCATATTTTCCTTATTTTCCTTCCTTACGACAGTACGGCCAAAACGCCGCTTAAGCTTAGTTGTTACGCGATACCATCAATACGTATGCAGTATGGATACCGCACAGCGCGGGACGTTGTTTCTGGGCGCCTCTACCACTACGAGAGATTCTGCCCCGAATGGCTTGAAACCGTCCTCCGTACCCGGAGAATCCACTGTTCTAATCCAGCGAAACTAAACGACCCTTGGGACTGTCGCGTCTCGTTCGATTGCACACCCATGCTGCGAGATCCCGCGGAGCGAGAGAAGATGCTCTCTTTGCACCGGGAAACATTGCCTCCCGAAACGCTCAATCATCCATTGCGGCCAGTCTATGAGGACCGCATCCGCGGCAGCGATGCTGAACTGATTAGCGCCGTCGAATTATCTTCGCGGTTTCTCACCGAGCACCTCCACGAGCGCCGTATCTACTGCCTTACGCCAGACCCTCTATCGACGCTGATGTGGTCGCATTACGGTGGGGATCACACCGGCATTTGCCTTGAATTCCATATCGGTAATCTTCTATTCATGGCAGCCTACGGCGTCAAGTATTTGGAGCAATATCCCAGATTTGTTCTGACCCAGATGAACGCCGATAATGTTCTGGACTTCATTTTGACCAAGGCCAAGTGCTGGGAGTATGAAGAGGAATATCGCCTCATTGGAAGTCCTCACCATCCTGATGGCATGCCCCTAAAGTTGGATGGCGATTTTCTTAGACTGCCTCACAACGCGCTTCTGTCCGTCATTGTTGGGTGTAACGGTGACTATGCTGCCGTGAAAAAGATCGTCACCACGCACGCGCCCGAGGTACGCGTTGTACAGATCACGCGCGCCCCAAATCAGTACAATCTTATGATGGCTCTACCGTGAACATCGGCTTAAACACTATCCGTTCTTGCTCGCGAATCCCGTATGCCTCCGCTAATCGTCACATATATGCGAAATGCGGACAGTGCGCGGAACGGCAGAGGCCTTCGGCGCGGGCGATGCCATGCTGGAACCCCAGGGTCCCACCGGCCGTTTCATCTGCCAAACCAAGTGTACTCGCAACCGTCTTTTCGAAATGACGGCCGTTCGTTCTGGAGAATAACTATCGCCACGCCATCGCTTCTAGCGACAATCGCGGCCCCGCGAACCTGGAGTAGAACCTGATCACCAACCTGTCCACGCTAGTCACGCAGCGTTGGGCGATGTTGGCACCGAGCGTGTTCAGTGCCTCGGGAGTAATATACGGCGATTGGGGAAAGTACATTCACCATCCCGCCCACCTACCTCCGCCGCCCCAAAAACAAAGTATGCCGCGACCCCGAATTGCCATGCGCCCGGCACCGCTGCACCACCACCGCAAATCCCGCCCCAGCCAGCAACCGTTCAAACACCCGATCGGGCGCGGCCGACCAGAACGCCGCGCATCCCCCAGGCCGCAGCGCCCCACGAATCGCCCGCAACCCGTCTTCGGTATACAGTCGCTGATTGCCGGCCGTGCTCAACGCCGCGGGCCCGTTATCGACATCGAGAATGATGCTGTCGAAACTGCCGCGAGCCTCGCGAATCACTTCGCCTACATCCTGCTGCAGCACGCTCACCCGACCATCCGCCAAAGCATCCGCCGCCAGCGGAAATGCCGGATTGCGATTCCATCCGATCACCGCCGCCAGAATCTCCGCCACCACCACCGTCGCATCCGGCCCCACCACAGCGAGCGCCGCGCGCAGCGTGAAGCCGAATCCCAGCCCGCCAATCAGCACATGAGCTCCGCGGGCCCCACGCACATGCCCGCAAGCCAGTTGCGCCAACTTTTCTTCGGATGAGTGCTGCCGCGTCGACATCAGTTCGACGGCGCCGGCGCGAATCGAGTACACACCATCGTGCTCGAACAAAGAGATCGGTGTGCCGTCCGGCGCCAGCGCCTGGTCGATCAGCGTCCGTTTTTTCAAGCGCCGCTAATCCCCGTAGCTGATCTCGGTATGACGTGCTGACCACGCCGAGTACCCTAGCACCATGGTGGAGAGCGCCATCAGGCCAAAGATCGCCAGCCACGCCGGTGTCGGGTCGGCATCAATCACCATCGCGTTGAGCGGCGGTGGCAAAGGCACCTCCACCGGGCAGAGATTGCGCAGGTAGAAAATCACGCTGATCTTCTTCAGCACCGTGGGCAGGAACGGATTCAAAGCCTCCCACACGAACACCACCGCCGCCGGGATCATCGGATTGCGGAAGAAGATGCCGCACATCAAAAAGACCGCGCCATAACCCACACAGGCCAGCGCCGCCACCACCATGTACCACCAGAGCTGGTTGAGTCCGGGCCCGTGCATGATGTAGTCGGTGTACTGCTGCCCCGCGTGGCGGCCAATCATCAGGAACGAAGCCGCAACGCTTCCCACAAACAGGACCAGCGACACCGCGAGCCCAGCCAGGTACTTGCCCGCCACCAGCAGCTCGCGTCGAACCGGAGTCAGGTAGTAGTAGTGCAGCGTCTTCTCGAGCATCTCCGCGCGGAAGAGATTGCAGAACACCCCCACACACCCGAAGAAGATGGCGCCGCGCAAATAGAAGAACTGAAACATCGCGGCGAACGCCACGCTGTCATCGCCCAGACTATGGTGGTTGCCTCCCCGCGAAGCCCGCGCCTCAAACAGCCAGTGCACCAGAGTAAGGAACATGGGGCCCAGCGCCAGGCAATAAATCCACCACCCGCGCCGCGAAAGAAAGGTCTTCTTCCACTCCAGCCGGAACACCCCGCCAATTTGCCGCACCCAAACCGAGTTCAAGCCAAACCTCCCATAGCGGAGTGAAGTAGGCGAGTCATACCGTGCCGCCTTCGCCGCCAATCAGATATTGATACACCGAATTGACGTCGTCATCCGCGGGCGCCACCGATTCCACCTCGAGGCCCGAATCCAACACAATGCGGTTCAGCAGCAGGTAGAACCCGTCGGCATCCTTGGTGCGCAACAGCAATCCTTTGCCGTCGGTCGCGATTTTGGCTTCCACAACGTGATCCTGTTGGAACAACCGCGCGGCCAGCATACCGGGACGGTCGCAGCGCACCAGAATTTGCATGGGCTGCTCCTTCACCTCGCTGCGCACGCCCTGAATTTCGCCCTCCGCCACCACATAGCCCTGGCTGAGCAAAATCACCTGGTCGGAAATCTGGTCCACCTCGTGCAGAATGTGGCTCGATACAATCACGTGCCGGCCCTTCTCGCCCCACTCGCGGAATAGCGCGATCGTCTCCGCGCGCGCCATCGGGTCCAGACCGTTCAGCGGTTCATCCAGCACCAGTACCTGCGGGTCATGCGCAATCGCCTGCGCTAGTTTGGCGCGCTGCCGCATGCCTTTGCTATACGCCGCCACATGCCGGTTCGCCGCGCCGAACATATTGACGCGCTGCAGCGCCGCCACCGTGCGCTCGTCGCATTCCGCATGCGTATAGCCGAACAGACGCAGGAACGAATAAACGAACTGGTATCCGGTCAAGCCCTTGGGAAACGCGTCGAACTGCGCGCAATATCCCATCAAACGGCACAGCTTTTCGGGATGGTTGGGCGCCACTCCCAGCACCGTAATCTCACCCTGCGACGGGTGGATCAAACCACTCATCAGGTTCATCAGAGTGGTCTTGCCGCTGCCATTCGGTCCCACCAGGCTGGTGATGCCGGGCGGAATCGAAAGGCTGACTTTGTTGATCCCCAGCACCTCGCCATAGAAGCGCGAGACATTGTTGAAGGTGATGAGAGACTCGCTCATCGCACCACCTCCGCGCCGCGAATCTTCCGCGCCAGCATGTAGAGGCAGATCGCCGCCAGCGTCAGAATCGCCGCCCAGCAGCACCACAGCGGCAATTCCTCGCCCTGCGTCACACGGAAAAACACCGCGCCGCTGGTGGTGGGATTATTGCCTTCGAACAGCCACACCCAGATCTGGCCCATCAAGTCGCTGATCTGCAGCAGGTGTCCCCACTTGGTGCGCTGCACCGCGTTGATGGTGGCGCCGAACCCGGCGGCCACAAAGAACACGCCGAACATCAGCCCACCCGCCGCGGGCTTCCACTTCACCCACGCCGAAAGCGCCAGCGCCAGCAGCGCCAGCAGCAGAATCCAGACCGATGCGCCCAGGAACATGCCGGTGGCCAGCCGCATGTTGGCGGTTATCCAATCCCCGCCTTCCAGGTAGCCTTGCAGCACGAAGAGCAGCAGCCCGGGAACCCACGTCATCAGCGACATCAGGATCACCAGCACCGACATCTTTCCTAGCACGTATTCCACGCGCGAAAAAGGCCGCGCCAGGTAAAGCGCCAGAGCATTGTTGGCCAGGTCGGGCGATACCTGTCCCGGTCCCACAAACGATGCCAGAAACAGCGCCAGCATGCTCTGCCATCCCAGCAGCGTGAGGAAGAACGTCACGTTAATGGTGATCAGCCGCGACGCGCTCTGCGCATTCAGCAGCGCCAGCACACTCGCGTTGTGCTGAATGTAAATCAACAGCGCGCAGATCAACGGGTAGATCAGGCTCGCAAGGAAGAAGGTGTTGAGGAACTTGGAGCGATGCAGTTCCGCGAACGAGTATCGTGGCAGCACCATCAACCGTGAGAACGCGCTGGTCAGTTCGCCCTGATATGGCCGGTAGGTTTTCTTATAGACGGCCATCGGCGGCCTCCATGGCTTTCAGGAAAATGTCCTCCAGCGAATCGCGCTTGTGATTCAGTCGGCGAATCTGCACGCTCTGCCCGGCGGCCACTTCGTAAAGTTGCCGCACTTCCAGTCCGTCCGGCAGCACCAGCTTAATCCGCCCCTGCGCGCCGATCGCCGTCTCGCAGCCCAGTTTTTCGATGGCCGCCAGAAAGTCGCCATTCTTCGCGCCGCGCGTTTCAATCTCCAGGAACCGCCTGTTGGCGCGGCGCTCCTCCTCCAGGTTGCAGAAGGCGGCGATATTCCCGTCCTTCAGGATCAAAACCTGGTCACAGCACTCTTCCACGTCGCGCAGCAGGTGCGATGAGAGAATCAGGTGCAGGTCGCCGCGATCGCGTATCTCCTGGATCAGTTGGATCATGCGCAGCCGGGCCGGAGGATCCAGTCCGTTCGTCGGCTCGTCCAGGAACAGCAGCTTCGGACCGTGCGCGATCGCCTGCGCCAGTTTGGCCGCCTGCTTCATCCCCAGCGAATACGTGCCCAGCGCGCGATACCGCACCTCGCCCAGCCCGACATAGAAGAAGGCTTCGTGTGCCCGCTCCAGCGCATGCTCGGCGGGCAGGCCGGAAAGTTCGGCCATCAGCCGCACAAAATGCACGCCGCTCATCTTGGAGACGTAGGAGTCGTTCTCCGGCATATAGCCGATCAGGCCGCGCACTTCCCGGGCGTGCGTGCGAATGTCGTGGCCCAGCACCCGCGCGGTGCCCGAGGTTGGCTTGTGAAATCCCAGCAGTGTATTGATGAGGGTCGACTTGCCTGCGCCGTTCGGGCCCAACAGGCCAATCGACCTTCCCGTGAGCGCCGCTTTCAGCTTGTTCAGGATGACGCGCTGGTTGAAACGCACCTCCAGGCTGTCGAGTTCGATCACGGCGTCCATTACTCTACGATACGGGATTACGACGGCGAGTGTTCCGGGGAATACAGTGGTATTTTTCGATCCGCAGAGGCCCGGCGCCAGGCGCGCTCCACCCTGAGCCATATGCTACGCTCTTGTTCGCGCGATGAAACTTAACTCCTATTTGCTCAAGAGTTCGATTGTGGCGGCCCTGGGGGGCCTCCTGTTCGGTTTCGATACGGCCGTAATTGCAGGCGCTACCGAGGCGCTCACTAAGCTTTATTCCCTTTCACCGGAGCTCAAGGGCTTTACCGTTTCGGCTGCCCTGTGGGGCACTGTGCTCGGAGCCATGTTCGGCGGCATCCCCGGCGACCGTTATGGACGCCGCGCCAGCCTCCGCATCACCGCCGTGCTCTACCTGGTTTCGGCGCTCGGCTGCGCGCTGGCCTTCAACTGGTATGCGCTGATCTTCGCCCGCTTCCTGTGCGGCCTTGCCATCGGCGCCTCCTCCGTGCTCGGCCCCATGTACATCGCCGAAATCGCGCCCGCCAAGCAACGCGGCCGCCTGGTGGGCATGTTCCAGTTCAACATCGTGTTCGGCATCCTGGTCGCGTACTTGTCGAACTACCTGATCGGCATGCTTGGACTGGGCGACTCCGAATGGCGATGGAAACTCGGAGTATCCGCCGCGCCCGCTGCGCTATTCCTCATCATGCTGTATACCATCGCGGAGAGCCCGCGCTGGCTGGCCAAGAAAGGCCGTGTGAAGGAAGCCGAAGACGTGCTGCGCGGCACTGGCGATCCCGACTATAAGAAGGATCTGGCCGAGATCGTCGAATCCATGGATGCCCGCCACGGAGCCGCCGACGAACCGCTCTTCCAGCGCAAGTACCGCTTCCCCATCTTCCTGGCGGTCTCTATCGCCATGTTCAATCAGTTTTCCGGTATCAACGCAGTGCTCTACTACCTCAACGACATCTTCCGGGAAGCCGGATTCGACAAGGTGAATAGCGACCTGCAAGCCGTAGCCGTAGGAGCCACCAATCTGCTGTTCACCATGATCGCCATGTCGGTGATCGATAAGGTAGGCCGCAAAACGCTGCTCTTGATAGGCTCCATCGGCACGTCACTGGCTCTGGCAGGAGTAGCGGCCATCTTCTTTGCGGGCACCCACCAGAACCTGCTGGTATGGTGCCTGGTAGGCTTCATCGCCTTCTTCGCGTTTTCCCAAGGGGCAGTGATCTGGGTCTATCTCAGCGAAGTCTTCCCCACCCGCGTGCGGGCCAAAGGCCAGAGCTTAGGTAGTTCCACTCACTGGGTGATGAACGCCATCATCGCCAACATCTTCCCCATGCTGGCCGCCTCCTCCGGAGGAGCGCCATTCGTCTTCTTTGCGGTGATGATGCTGGTCCAGTTCTTCGTGGTTCTCAGCACTTACCCCGAAACCAAGGGCCACACCCTGGAAGAGATGGAACAAAAGCTAATGGCGTAATGACGTTGTCCTTCCGTGATTGAGATTTAAGGGCATTGCTACGCCGCGCCGCCGCCCCCGATCCTCAAGGCTCGTTCGCAAAATCACATCCACTCGCAATGTCCTTTGTGATACTGCGCCTAAAATCCGCCTAAGGCAATAAGATCTAGCCGCTTTTAACACGAGATAGATTGCGCCGTTTGGCCTTTTCTTATCGGTGTGAATCCGTGTCCATCCGTGGCTAATAATAGTCACTTCTTTCATCGGCTATTGCCACAAAAGAAAAGCGGGCAGAGTCCCTGCCCGCTTCCCACAAACTCAAATACAGAAGTACTGAATTACCGGTGGCCCCCGCCGTGTCCCCCACCGCCGCCGTGGAAGCCGCCACCGCCACCACCACCGCCGTGGAAGCCGCCGCCGCCCCCGCCAAAGCCACGGGGAGCACCGCCACCACCACCAAAGCTGCGAGGAGCGCCACCGCCACTAAAGCCACGAGGGGCGCCGCCACCGCTAAAGCCTCGAGGAGCGCTAAAGCCTTGGGGAGCGCTGAAGCTGCGAGAAGCACCGCCGCTAAAGCCTTGGGGAGCGCCGCCGCCATTAAAGCCACGGGGAGCGCCACCGCCGCCTATGCTACGATTAGCGCCGCCGTTCCCAAAGCTCCTGGGAGCACTAGCACCACCGTTAAAGCCGTGACCTACAGCGCCGCCACCATTAAAGCCACGAGCCCCACCGGTCTGAAAGCCGCTCCCACGGAACCCGCCTGCAGTCCCGCGGTTCCCGGAGAACGACGAACTCCGCTGCATCATATTGGCCCGCGAAGCCATGGACGCGGCGCCGAACCGATTAGACAGCCCTCGATTCGAATAGGCAATGCCTAACCGATGTCCAGGATCGTGCGCCCAAGCCATCCGTCCTCCGAAACCCCCATGGAAGCCAAAGCCGCCAAATCCACGGAATCCAAAGCGGTTGAAGAACCCGCCATTCACAAAGATGCCGCCGCCAAACCAATTGGGTCCCCAGCCCCAACCGCCCCAGCCGCCCCAACCGCCGCCGAAGCAAAGCCCAAGATTGATGCCGGGCCAAAAGCCGTAGCCATAGACACTAACCGGGAAGTAAGGATATGCGCCCCAAGCCGGAGGACCCCAAACATACGCGGGGTCGTAATAGGGAACGTAAATCACTTCCGGGTTCGCCGGTTCAATCTGAACCGCAGTCTGCCCGCCCTGCGTCTCGTCCGTCACCACTTGTTGCGGTGTGCTTTTCAGCTTACCGTTTTGTTGGGCGCGGACGCGCAAACGCTGTACTGCCGCCATCACATCGGCCTGTTGTGCCAAAAAGGCGTTGCCTATGTCCGTAGTCCACCGCACGTCCTGATTCAACCGCTCCAGTACGTCGGGCATCGCCACCAGCGCGGTCACACTGGCATCCCAACCTTGCTGGCGCGCGGCATCCATCAGCGCCTGGCCGCTCAAGTTGCCGTTCTGTTCCAGCCACTGCTGCGCCTGCACAACTTCCAGGGGATACGTAGTCGCCACCAGCAACTGGCTGAGTAAGGGATCCGGATACAGCGCGATCGGCGCCACCAGATTGTCCAGTTGCTGGGCCGACAGTATTTGAGGAGGAGGTCCCTGTGGGCTGTTCGGAGCAGCAGCAGGAGGCTGCGCCGCGAGCGTCCCTGCCAGCATTACGCTAGCCAAACCGGCCAGCAATTTCCGAGTCCAAATCAATTTTTCCGAGTAGCGGATCATAAAAGCCACCTCTGGGTCCGATCCACAACCTATCGGGCTCCTACTAATATAGATGCGGAAAGTAGAGAAGCGGTTATGTTGTTAACGCTACTTAATAGGGCTACTCTCTTTTTCCGCATGATCTACTTCATTGCCAGTATCTACAAGCCGACCGCCAGGGTGCGAAATCGCACACTACCAGTCGCGATCGGTCGTGCGTTTCGCCCGCAGCGGCGCTTTTCCGCCCGCCCGGTCTTCCCGCAGGATATCATCGGCCGCGGTATGCCGGTCGCGCTCCACATCCGCAGGCGATTGCACCATGAAGTCTCTCGCAGACGACCGCAACTGCTCGTTCAAACTCTGGAGCTTGCGCTTGACCGCTTCGATATTATGCGGGGCATCGGCCAGCTCCGGATCGCCCGCCCACGCTTCGCGGTAAAGATCCAGGACCTTGCCTAACGCTTGCGACGTGTCGAACGCGTCCCGCCCATGCGCCATGCGGTACGCGCAGTTCGCCTGGCCCAGCTTGCAGCGCGCACGGAAGTGCGGATCGCGCGAGAGTTCAGCGGCCCTCTCGAAGTTCGCCGAAGCTTCGCCGTAAAGTTTCTCGCGATACAACGAATTGGCGAGATTGAAGAGGATTTCGGGTGACCGGGGTGCGCCGTCCGCCGCCAAAGCGTAGTTTCGTGCCGCCTCGGTATAGTTGCCCGTGCGAAAGGACTCGTCGCCCCCTGCCGTAAGTTCGGATACGTCGGACGGCAGTTCCTGGAAACCCAGCCCGAGAATCGCGAGGCTCGCAACCAAGGCGCGTGTCCTCGCGTGCGACCGAATCCAGCCACCATCCCCCATTGTCATCTCCGCGCCCAGCAGCAGGACTGCGTACGCCAGCAGTACAGGATAGAACTCGGTCTCACCGCGTTCGTTACCTGACTTCGCGCGGCCTCGTGCCGCCAGCAACTGGCGGTAGACATTTCCGGCATCGAGCCCGCTCTCCAGATAAGCGCCTCCCAGATTGGCCTCCGCGATCTTCCGCAGGACGTCTTCTTCCAGCCGTGTCTCCACTGGTTGGCCGCGATACAGCATCGGCGCGCGATCCGTTTCCGAATTCGGCACCGTTGCTCCGGTGCGCGGATCGCCGATCCCGATGGCGACCAGTCGAATACCGCGCAGCGAAGCAGCGGCAGCCGCCGTGATCGGAGAACTTTGCTGGTCGCCGGTTTCCGTAGGCTGGTCGCCGCCATCGGTCACCAGCACGAGCGCCTTGTTGCCGCGCTCTACATCGTCGAAAGCCGTCTGCACCGCAAAGCCGATAGCGTCGCCGATGCGCGTGCCGCCGCGCGTCACCGAATCGGGTGCGGCGCGCCCAGGCGCTCGCGGAAATACGCATAGTCGACGGTCAGCGGGCACTGCACCGCGGAGTTGCCGGCGAAGGTCACCAGCGCGACGCGCTCCCGCTTCATCTGCGCGGCAAGTTCGGCGATCAGCCGCTTGGCCACCGCCAACCGATTGGGAGCTGCATCCTCCGCCAGCATGCTGCGGGACACGTCCAGCAGAAACACCACGTCGCCGGTTCGCCGTGCCGGCGCCTCAACACTATCCGCCTTCCACACCGGTCGAGCCACCGCCAGCACCAGTGCCAGAATTCCGAGCAGCACCAGCCCCTGCTTCTTACGGCGCTGCCGGCCATCCACCGCGGGAGTCGCGGAGGAAAATCGCGTCAACGCGGCCTTGCGTTGTCGGCCGCCATAGCGCATCAGCAGCGCCAGCGCAGGCACGGCAGCCAGCAGCAGCAACGCCCTCGGATGATCCAGCGCGAATCTCACGGCGTCCTCCGCAGCCACGTCTGGCTCAACGTCACCTCCGCCACCAGCAGCGCGAGCGCGATCAGCGCCAGGATGCGGAACAAGTCGTGCTGCTCCACAAGACGCGTCACGTGAATGTCAGAGCGCTCCAATTTATCGATCTGCGCATAGATGGCCGCCAACCCTTGACCGTCCGCCACCACGCGCGCGATCCCGCCGGTCTCCCGCGCCAGCGTGTCCAACCCGTAGCGAACGTAGTTGTCATAACGCTTTCCCTCGCTTCTCGGCCGGATTCCGATGGCGTAGACGCGCACGCCCCACTGCCACGCCAGTTTCGCCGCTTCATCCACGGTGCGCGCTCCCGAATTATTTTCCCCATCGGTCAGCAGGATGATCACCTTGCTCTTGAACTGTCCGCCGGCCTCGCTTTCGGCCTTAGCGAAACGCGCGGCGGCCACTGCCACGGCATCGCCGATCGCGGTGCCGTTGTTCAAACCGCGAGCCGCTCGAGAGACTGCAGCAGCGGAGCAATCTGCTCGTGTGTCAGAGTGAGCGGGCACAACGTTTCGGGCAGCGCCGCGAATGCGATCAGGCCCACCATATCGGATGCGCGGCCCTGCAGTTCTTTGCCGTTGCCGAAAATGAATTGATTGGTGAGCAGCTTCACCACTTCCAGGCGAGTATGCGGCGCGCCCTCGAAAAACAGGTCCTTCGCCTCCATGCTGCCGGAGTGATCCAGCAGCATCTGTATGCCGATGCTGTGTGTGATGTCGCGCACGCGCCGCGCTCCCCAATGCGGCCGGGCCATCGCCACAATCAGAACGGCGAGCGCCGCGACGCGCAGCATCGCCGGCAGATGGAGAAACTCCTGCCGCGTGGAACGCGGCACTCTCACTCCGGGAGTTTTCGGCAAACGAAGCGCCGGATGAGTGTGCCGTTTCCGAAAATAACGGGCTAACAGGAACGGAAGCGCCGCCAAAAGCAGAAGAAGCCACGGCCACTCAAATTGAGGCATTTTGGCGCTCCTCCGCAAGGATAGTTGACAGAGTCAACTGATTAGTTGACAAAGTCAACCTTTCTGTCAGCCGTGGCTTGGACGCCGCCTGCGCCCCGAGAGAGTCGATAATTTCGCGGCAAAGGGCGATTTCCGAGGCCGGGTCACCCTCCGCGTCGTAAGCGCCGGCATACCGCCCGCGATCGCAATCTTCCAACAGCCGATAGAGCGCGAGATCGCATTCCGGTGTCACCACGTCCATACGCCGCAGCGCGTCGATCAATTCAGCGGAAGTGTACCGATTGGCGCGCAGGCCGAATCGCTGCTGAGTGTACCGCGTCAAAATGCCGATCAACGCCTCGCAGAATTCGCGCCGCGATGTGGGCGCAGTGGCGGCCAACTGCCTTAATAGAAGGCGTGCCAGCACTTCGGCGGGCAGGTTCACCAGCCTGGTTTTCCTGCGTGAGAGCCAGATTACGCCGCCGATCGCCAACAATCCCAGCGCCACAATTCCAATGATCGGCCATGCTCCGGCGCTGGATTTGCGAAACGGAACGATCGGCAAGTCGTCGCGAATATCGGGATCGGGACCTTCGTCGGGAGAGATGGCGGATCGCACTTCGAAGCCCATTTCCTGCGTGGTAAGCTGCGCTTCGCCGTACAGAATCGGAAGCGGCGGCACGCGGCAGGGGCCGGGCCCATTGAGTTCGAGAAGAAAGGTCCTGCGATAGTGAATCCGCCCGCCGCTGGGGGCCTGCGGCTTGTCGTCGAAGGCCTGCGTCACCACTCCGCAATCGAGTTGCACTCCATCGGGCAGTTCCACTAGCACGGCTTTCGGCGCGGTCACCGCGACCTCCAACCGCGTCACCTCAGCGACCAACGGACTCTTGGGAGTGACATTGACAGAGATCTGCTGACCGATTGCGGCGGGAACCACAACGAAGAACAGGAATCTAATCGCGCTTCGCATGCACTCTTAAAAACTCGACCAGGCGGTGAAAGTAATCGGCGCCGGCTTCGATCCGCAAATGATCGACTCCGGCCTCCCGAAAAAGTTCGCGCAGTTGTTGGGCACGCTTACCGGTTCCGCGTTCGTAGGCGTCGCGGACTGCCGGATCGGCTGTATCCATCCACCAGCGAACACCCGACTCCGCATCTTCCAGTTCTACCAGGCCGCAATCGGGCATTTGTTCTTCGCGCGGGTCGAAGATGGAGACGGCCACCAGATCGTGCTGCCGCGCTGTGACGCGCAGTTGGTGTTCGAAGCCTTCGTCGAGGAAATCGGAAATGAGGAAGACAAGGCTCCGCCTGTGCCGCACTTTGCGCAGGAAATCGAGGGCGCGTGCGATGTTGGTGCCTTTGCCGCGCGGTTCGAAGGCCAGGATTTCGCGGATCAGCCGGCGCACGTGCGGCTCGCTGCGGCGCGGCGGGACGTACAACTCCACCTCATCGGTGAAGATCATCAGGCCCGTTTGATCGTTGTTCTGGAGGGCGGCCAGGGCCAGCACCGCGTACACTTCGGCCGCGGCTTCACTCTTCCACACACGCCCGCTACCGAAGCGGTTGGAAGACGAACCGTCCACCACCAGCATCACGGTCTCTTCGCGCTCTTCGGCGAATCGCTTCAAGTGAGGACGTCCCATGCGGGCGGTGACGTTCCAATCGATGCTGCGTGTGTCATCGCCGGGAACGTACTCGCGCACTTCCAGGAATTCGATGCCGTGGCCTTTGAAGGCCGTGCGGTAGGCGCCCGAGACCAGCCCACCGACGGTCTTGCGGCCGCGAAGTTCCACAAGGCGGACTTTGCGCGCGAGTTCCGCGGCGGTCATGGCACTTCTACTGCCCCCAACACTTGCTCGATCACTTGTTCCACTGGGACGGCTTCCGCCGCTGCTTCGTAGCTCAGCAGAATGCGATGGCGCAGCACATCCATGGCGACGCTCTTCACGTCTTGCGGCGTGGCGTATGGCCTGCCGCTGAGCAGCGCCTCGCCCTTGGCTGCGAGCGCCAGGAAGATGGACGCTCGCGGCGAGGCTCCGTAGCGGATGAGGCGATCGATGGCGAGACCGTACTTCGCGGGATGGCGCGTGGCGTCCACAAGGCTCACGATGTAGTCGCGCAGCTTCGGCTCCATGTGGACTTCATCGAGAAGCCGGCGGCTGGCTAACACCTCTTCCGCCGTGGTGACGGGACGCGCATCCACTACCGGCTCGGCGTGCACCATGCGGTCGAGAATCAGCCGCTCCTCTTCGATGGCGGGATACTCCACCACCAGCTTGAACAGGAAGCGATCGAGCTGCGCTTCGGGCAGCGGATATGTGCCTTCCTGCTCGATGGGATTCTGCGTGGCCAGCACCAGGAACGGTTTGGGCAGCGGGAAGGAGTGGTCGCCGATGGTCACCTGGTGTTCCTGCATGGCTTCAAGCAGCGCGCTCTGCACCTTGGCGGGCGCGCGGTTGATCTCGTCGGCCAGCACGATGTTGGCGAAGACGGGACCTTTGCGCGGCGTGAAATCGCCGGTGCGTGTGTCGTAGATGAGCGGTGCCGATGATGTCGGAGGGCAGCAGGTCGGGTGTGAATTGAATGCGGCGGAATGTGGCGTGGATGCAGCGCGCCAGCGTCAGGATGGAGAGCGTTTTGCCGAGTCCGGGAACACCTTCGATGAGGACGTGATTGCCGGTGAGCAGGGCCAGCACCATGCGGCGCAGCAGGTGGCGCTGCCCTACAATCACCGACGCGAACTCGTCTTCCACCGCGCCGATCCAACCGACTGAAGGCCGGGCGGCCTCTTCATGCGTCATTCGGCCTTCCTGATAGAATCAATACCCAATGAAGATGCTGCTGATTCTGCTCGCGGCGGCCAGCGCCTGGGCCGCGGACGATTTCACTGTCTACGAATTACTCGCGCCCTCCACCCACTCCTTTGACATCATCTATGATGTCACGCAAACTCGCGAGGGCGCGGCGTACTTTTACAACCCAATCCGGCCGGGCTCGGTAGCTACCAAGGAGCGCGTAGTGGACCTGGCCACGGGCAAGCCGCTGGAGTTCGACGTGGTGGACGGGAAGACAGCGAAGGCGGCAGGCGGCGTGGGCGCGCGCACTGCCGACGACGCTGAATACCTGCGCGTCAAGCTGGCGAAGCCCGTTCCCAAAGGCGCGGAGACGCGCATACGCATCTACAAGACTTACACCGATCCGCCATCGTATTACGAGAAAGACGATACGCTGGTGTTCGACCGTCCGCTGGGCATCAAGCGCAACGTGGTGGTGCTTCCGAAAGGCTACGAAGTGGTGGGCTCGGCCTCCCCGGGCATCGTTACTACGGATGCCGACGGGCGCATCCGAATGAGTTTTCTGAACGACCGCAACGACCAACTGCCGGTGAAGATCACCGCGAGGAAACTGCCATGAAGCGTCTGCTGCTCCTGTTGTTGCCGGCTCTCGCACTCGGGCAATTCTCGCATCGCGCCGCGTCTGACCTGGAGATTCGCTACTGGCTGCAGGACCCTTCCACGCACCAGTTTCGCATCTCGCACGACTTCACCATCACGCGCGTGGGCCAGAAATCGGTACACAGCTTCGTGCGCAAAGGCAGTGAAGTGGCACCCGATTCGAAAATGTTCAATCTCGATACTGGCGAACCGCTGCACACCCACCTGGTGAGCGGCAAGGAAGTCAACGCGCTCGGGTACTATCCGACACCGACGGATGGCGATTCGGTGGTGGTGCAGGGCGATCTCACCAAAGCGGTGGGCGAAGGCGAATCGGTCCGTATACGCGTGGAGGAGACGTACACGGATCCGGTGGGCTACGTGATGAAGAACGGCGAACTCGACTGGACGCGGACGCTCGGGCCGCCCTTGAACTTTGTCACGCTACCCGAGGGCTGGAAACTCACGGGGGTGAATACTCCGGCTGTGATTACGCTCGATCCGCAGGGTCGGGTCACGCTTCGCTTCACGGGTATCCGGCCTGACGAGTTGCATGTGACGATCCGGGCTCGGAAGCGGTAGGATTACTCGTACCTCAAGGCTTCGACGGGGTCGAGCCTGGCGGCCTTGTTGGCGGGCCAGATGCCGAAGAAGAGGCCGACACCGACCGAGACCACGATTCCCAGCACCGCCGCCCACAAGGGTACGGTGGCAGGGATCGACGAGAAGACCAGTCGGCTGATCAAGGCGATCAGCCATCCGAAAATAATTCCGGCGATGCCGCCGAGTCCGGTGAGTGCCGCGGCCTCGATCAGGAACTGCACCAGGATGTCGCTCTTGCGCGCCCCGATGGCTTTGCGAATGCCGATTTCGTGCGTCCGCTCCGTGACCGACACCAACATGATGTTCATGACTCCGATGCCGCCTACCAGCAGCCCGATCGAACTCAGCACTGCCATCACGATGAAGGTCATGGCGGTGATCTGGCGGAAATCCGAGACCATTTGCTCGGCGGTGGACATGGCGAAGTTGTCGGGCTTGCCGTAAGGCACGCGCCGGTCGATTCGAAGCACTGTTCGCACTTCGTCCAGCGCTTCCGGCATGTGGCCATCCTGAGCCGTCACCACGATGGCGTTCTCGCGCGAACTGGGATACATGCGCAGCAGAGTGCCGTACGGCAGCAGCACGCGATTGTCGGTGTCTCCAAAAAAAGACGCCGCCGGCTTCAGCATGGTGCCGATCACTTCGAACTCGTGGCCGTCCACGTTGATGGTCTTGCCGATGGGGTCCATGTTGGCGTAGAGACCCTTTTCGATATCGGCCCCGATGACGGCGACAGGCAGTTTGCGATGACTCTCCTGGTCGGTGAAGAAGCGGCCCAGGTGCAGGTCCACCTGGCCGCCGCGCGCGTACGCTTCCTCCACGCCCATCAGGTTGACGTCGTACATGTCGTTGCCTTTGAAATGGACGTTATAGGTACGGCCGTTGGGGAACAGCATGGAGGAGACGTCCTCCACATGGCGGCAGCGGTCGCGAATGTCCGCGGCGTTCTGGTAAGTGAGGTTCTTACGGGTGCGCTCTTCGGCGGAGAGGCCGCTGGTGCGGGGTCCGACGGGAAATTTGAAGACGATGATGGAATTGGGTCCGAAGCTGCGCAGCACCGCGGCTACCGAGGCATCGAAGCCCGTCAGGATCGCCGCCACTCCAATGACGGTGCCGGTGCCGATAATCACGCCCAGCACGGTGAGAAACGCCCGCGTCTTGTGATTCTGGATGGTCTGCCATGCGAGTGTGATGCCATTGACGAAGGCCAGTTTGTTCATCTATTTGTCCGCCCTCAGGGCTTCAATGGGATCGAGTTTGGCGGCCTTCTGCGCCGGGTAGATGCCGAAGAACAGCCCGACTGTAGCCGACAGCCCGACGCCGATGGCCACTGACGTCCACGGCAGCGCCATCGGCACCGACGTGAGATTGCGCACCAATACGGCGATGCACCATGCCACGCAGACTCCAATGAATCCGCCCGATCCGGAGAGCACTGCAGACTCCACCAGGTATTGATTCAGAATGTCCCGCTTGCGCGCGCCCAGCGATTTGCGGATGCCGATTTCGCGCGTTCGCTCCGTGACCACCGCCAGCATGATGTTCATGATCACGATTCCGCCCACCACCATAAAGACCGAAACGATTCCGACCGCCATCGCCGCAATGGTGGCGGTGAGCGTTTCCCAGAGAGTGACAATGGTGTCCGAGGCGAACAGGCTGAAGTTGTCGTCCTGCCCGGGCAGCAAATGGCGGTAGGAGCGCATGAGCACGCGCGCTTCGTCCTCCGCTTCGGACAGGTGCGCCTGGTCGACGGCCTTGGCCAGCAAGCGGATCCCGTTGCGCGAGCCGTAGGTTTTGAAATAGCTTTCGATGGGGATCATGACGAAGTTGTCCTGGGAACTTCCGAACACGCTACCCAGTGTTTTCGCCACTCCCACCACTTCGTAGGGCCGGCCCTCCACGGCGATGGTCTTGCCGATGGGGTCCACGCCGTTGAAGAAGCGCTCGCGCAGGTCGTTGCCGATGAACGCCACCGCGGCGTGGCGGCGCACCTCTTCGAAGGTGACGCTGCGGCCGATATCGACCTGGACGTTGTTGATGGCCGGCACATTCTCGGAGACTCCCTGAATGTTGACCGATTCCTGCGAGGTCCCCTTAAAAGAGACACGCCCGTTGCGCGACGCCATCATCCCGACCTCTTTGAGGAGGGTGGTTTTTTCGCGCAGAAACGCGTATTCATCCGGCCGGATCTGCGGGTTCTTCTTATCCATCTCGAAGAATTTCTTGGGGTCGAAAGGACCGAACCACGCCATGCGCACGATGCGGAAGCCGTCGGAGCCCATGTTGGAGACCTTCTCGGCGATGTAGACATTCATGCCGTGGATGAGCGCGGTGACGGCGATCAGGGTGGTGGTGGCCAGGATGATTCCGAGGAGCGTGAGGAAACTGCGGAGCTTGTTTTTCCGGAGCGAATCCACGGCGATACGGGTGGATTCCCAGAAGGACGCACTGAGCCGGAAGTGTCGCTGATTGGCCACTGTTTAGGGAAGACGTAACATCCTGGACGATTGTTCCCAGGCAATTCGCCCGCCATTGAATCAGACGTGGGAAGGGCTCGGTTGTTAACAGGACGGGTGGGAGAAGCGAGTTGGAGACCCCACTTGAAAATGACCTGCACCAATCGGCGGCATCGCTCGTCGTACAGGATGCATGCGGATCCGCGCAGTCTGGTTGGTTCTGGTGCTGGCTCCCGTGGCGCGCCCCCAGAATAACCCTGCGCTGGACTGGGCCGTGGCACTCCGCGGGCGCTATCAGCTATTCAAGGAGCCGGTGGTTTCGGTGTACGCCACGGCGAACCTGGGGGCGCTGGTTTGCGCAGCGGATCACTCTGCCGGAGTCGGCCTGTATCAGGATGCTCTGCGCGGACTCAGCCTGCTGACTCCACAGCAATTTCTGGACTCAAAACACGTGCTGCCGTCCTCCAGTTTCACGGCGCTCTGGAAGTCTGTGACGGGCAGCGCCGCCAAGTGCGATGCATCGCTCGAGCAGTTCTTCGATAGCGAAGGCGCGCGCGGCAAGAAGGAAACCGAACGCCAGAACGCGAACCGGACGCTCCGCCTGGGGTTGGGCCTGATCAAGGACAACCCCGACCGCGCGGGCCAACTGGCGGAGGGTGCAATCGGCGTGAGTGCCGCGGGATATCTGGACATTTCGTTCCTGGTGACGTTTCTTTCGCAACTGCGCGAGCGGGCGCCCGAAGTGGCCGACGATGTGTTTACCGCCGCGCTGGACATGATTGCGTCCGCACCGGCGCCCAATCCCAGTCTGCTGATGGAACTGGGCAAGTTCCTGTTCGTTTCAAGCCGCCTGTTGGAGATGCCCGACAAGGAAAACAACAACGACGTGGTCACCGTGGGAAGCGCTTCGATCACCAATTTCCGGGAGCTTCGCCGAAGCACAATTCCCGACGAAGTGCGGGATTATATCGAAGCCGCGCTCAAAGTGTTGACCACCGATAACACAGCCAACTTCGACCCGGTGGCGGCCTACGCACTGGCCTACCAGTTGCTGCCGAAGGCGAGCGACCTGGCCCCGGATACGACAGATCGCTTGCAGCAGGTTTTAGCACAACTGCAGGAGTTGGCGAGTTCGGCAGCAACTCAGGTGCAATCGCAACTTGCCGTGGGAGGCAACGGCGCGAATTCCGAAAGTGATTCCGCGGCACGGGCACACACCATCGCGGCGGTACGGAATGCGATGGCCCTGGGGCATTTCGCGGAAGCGCGCGACTTGGGCAAGAGCAACAGCGACCTGGTTTCGCGCAGCCAGATTGCGTCGCTCATTGATTTTGCGGAATCGGGCGCCGCAGCCTCGCATAAGGATATTGCATGGGCGTCGACACTGGCCGATTCGCTAGCGCCGGGAATCAAGCGAAGCATGCTTTATGCGGGAATCGCGGCGGCTTCCGGGTCGCGGGATGTGGCGCTGGGGCCGTTCCAACTGGCCCTCAGAGACATCCAACCGCTACCGGCTGAACAGCGTATGTTCACACTGGCGGGGAATGCCGGTGCGATCTTCGATGCCGCGCCGGATAACGGTCTAATGGCGCTCGGGCTGATGATCGACGCTTCCAACGGCGCGTACACCAGTCCGCACAAAGGCTTTTTCGATCCGCAAGTGCAGCGCCATTCCACCCGGAAGGCGTCGATCGGCGGCGACAGTTCGTTGATCCTGTTCAACCGGCGCGGGTTGTTCGAGGTTGTCGACACCGGCCAGCACCGATATAATTTCACTCTGCATGTTCCTGGGGTGGAAGCCCTGAGGCTGCCCGCGGTAATGCCGCTCGCTCGGAAGGTGGACCCGGCACGGCTGGAGGCGCTGATTCTGGGGCTGAAAGACGAGGCGCAGATGGCCCAGGCGTTGAATGCGCTGGTAGAAGTGCGGTTGAAAAACTAGGCGGAGCGACCTTCGAGACGCATGAAAATAAGCAGTCACAACCGGTTGCTAACTTGCGCGGCGCGCAAACGATCGGCGATTACTTCTTTATCGCCAGGACAGAGCTTAGACGCTTCGTCCAGCACTTAGCGAAAGGTCCATCCTGGGGCGACCCAGGCCCAATGGCGAATCCGATCACCGCCGCGGCATCGTCCCGTTGCGCTATAGCGTAGCAAGCGGTCGGAATGTAGACCGTTGGACGGCATTCTTTCCGATATGCCTATCGGGAGCTTCGATTATAGACAGACCAATCTGAGGCTATTGCCGCCCCCCGTACGAAACTTCATCACGTTTCCGTTTCGACGCGGAGGCTGCCGTTCGAACTGCCGACTCAGCCGAGGGCGTGGCGGGAACCATGCGGCAAGAATCAAAGTGAGCGCCACTGAAGTAAGGAAATCTGTCGCCCGGCTCTGGATGCGAAGGCGGCATTGGATTAGCTATTTCTCCCTTTGGGGCGGACGGCCATGGGATGGTCTGCCTGTAGCGCATCGCCGTCCACGGCCCTTCTGGGTGACCTAGGATTACCTCTTTCAGCCGTTAATCGGTGACGATTTCGGGGGTAGGATCACCCTCATAGTTGATCTCTACCGATCTTGAATTCAGGGCTTCCAATAGTGCCACATTTAAGTCCGGCAGGGTTCGTACTCGCCCGGCGAGAATTTGATCGGGACAGGGGTTCCGAGATGCGAGTCGCGCGGCTGTGCGAGCAAAGATCGTTTGTTGATCCACCCACAGGAGCGGGACGAGCTGCCGCGCAGAGTCGCATCCGCTTATACCCCAGAAGCAGTTGAGATCCAACTGAAAAGCGTGGGAGACGAGTTCGGCGGGCGCGCTGGCGGTAAATACAACCCCGATTGTGGAATCAGCACCGGGAAATGAAGACCATGCTCCAGAAATGGGACCATACCGGAAGTCGGGGCTCTCGTCGTCGGTGCTGGGAACCGGCACCTTGATGGCATGTGGCATCCAAAACCCATGCGCACTTCTCGCAACGACGAGATCGCTCGCTGGCCACCCGAAAAAGGCGTCCGGCTCTATGCCGTCTTTGTCACCACGCCGTCTAAAACGATTGCGGACGCGCGAAACAACAGATGCCGCCAGCCAAGCACGTAAGCGACCTTGAACGGTAAACTCATGGCGGCCCACTTATTCCTCGGATACGGTTCGTCGCGCAGGGAGGGAGACGAGAAGAACAACGTCGGAATCCATTCCATGCCCAGCATCCCGCCCGCCTCGCCGTCGTTCGAGATGGTCACTCCATAGAGCCGCTCTACACTGGCTTCGTCTTGGGTGTCGCGGCCATACCGGACGAGGGACGGCACGGCCTTCAAGAGCTGGTCTTCGGTGGTCTGGTCCAGACGAACCTGTGCCAGTCCAGCCAGAACGACCTGGATTCTACGCGTTAGAAAGTAAGTACGAAACCGCAAGACGGCTGAGAGACTGATGCATATCAAAAACAAAATCATGTAGACGCGTCGAGCCCAACGGCCCGAGCAGACCGCCAAACTGCTACCGGCCATGAGACCAATCTTTGTCCGTTCATGTTAAGACGAGCGACTCCAAAAAACTCGCCCTACCTCGAATTAGACACCGGAAATGACAAGGCGGCTACTAACTTCGGTGAATGAAAAGCAATGAACACTCAGGCAAACCCAGCTCGCAGCCACGTGGAACGTGGTCGTTCTTCTAGTCAGTGGCTGAAAGACGGCGTTACCGTAAACTGGCAATCCATGCGAGCCCGAAGCTGTGAATCAAAGAATGCGGCCGGGAAGAACGGCCTCGCAGCCGAACGCAGCACCCTTCAACACGGGTGCACTATTTAGCATTATCGGCAACTATCGCAGTGAGTCCGTCTTGACATGCGTAAGCTATCGCTTTCGCGGATTCGATGCCGTGCTTTCCCCAACAGGCTTCAAGATGGTTTCAATCCGCTTCCAATCCTGTTGACAATCGCTCTCATTTGGTCATCGCTCTCCCGTTTTTGCCGGGGAGAGGTGTCGATTGGAACGGAGTGGCCGTGAGCCTCGCGCAGGGCAGATCCAGGTTGTGGTGACTGCGTGGAGGGTGTTGAGGAGGGTGAAGTAAGAGGAACAACACGTTGCAGGGCACGGTGCTGTGGGAGTACGGCATGATCGAGAATCGAGATATGACGCCCCCGCGGTAACCTTTTCGCGAGATCGGGGTAAATGCATTGTGCAGCGACAGTTCAGCAGGCGTAGTCTGTTCTTGGGCGCCGGGACCCTGAGAGCTCAGACGGCCCTCCAGGGGAAGCTCACCGGGAAGGTAATTTTGCCGGGCGACACCGATTACGAATCGGCCCGCCGGATCTTCAGTTTCAATCCCAGAACCGCCCGGCGTCCCCAAATGATCTTACGCTGCTCCGCAGCGGATGATGCCGTCCGCGCGGTTCGATTTGCCCGTGAGAAGCAGCTCGACCTGGCGGTTCGTTCAGGAGGGCACGATCTGCTGGGCGCATCGATTTGCGACGGCATGGTGCTGGACCTTTCACCGATGAAGGGCATCCGCATGAACCGCGAGGACGGCTCCGTACGCGTGGAAGCCGGAGTTCGCGCCGCTGAGTTGAACGCCGCCACGCAAGCTGCGGGCCTGGCCGTCCCGCTCGGATGCCATCCGGCGGTAGGTGTGGCTGGCCTGACATTGGGCGGCGGGCTCGGGTGGCTGCTGGGAAAGCATGGGGCTACATGCGACAATCTGCTCGGCGCCGATATCGTCATGGCGGACGGCAAAATGCTGCATGCTAGCGCCGCTGAAAACGCGGACCTGTTTTGGGCCTTGCGCGGCGGCGGTGGCAATTTCGGGATCGTCACCGCGCTGGAATACCGCCTCCATCCGGTGAGTCAGGTGTTCGGCGGGGTCATCGCCTATCGGACTCCCATCAACAAGTTCCTGCACTTCTATGGCGCATTCATGAAAGATGCGCCCGCCGAGCTGGCAATCGAACTCAACATAATTCTGAACGATCCGCCCACGATCATAGCCATGGTGTGCTGGAGCGGCGCCGCCGCCGAAGCCGAGCGCGTGTTGCAGCCGCTGCGCTCATTCGGCCCGCCGGAAAAGGATTTGCTCGACACGGCGGTCTACCTCCATCTGATGGATCGCCTCCCGCAACTCGGGCGGTTACTGGGGCCGCCACCGCCGCCTGGCCGCAAAGGGCCCCCGGATATCTATTGGCTCGGAGGTTCTCTTCCGACCCTGACCGATTCGGCCACCGAACAGTTTGCGGCCATTGCACAGGACGCGCCGCCGGGAAGTTCCATCGGCATAGGGCACTACATGCATGGCGAGGTCTGCCGAGTGGCTCAGGATGCTACCGCACTCTTGCGGATCGCCGGGCAATTTACTTACTTCATTAACGGAAGCTGGTACACGGCGGGGCAGGCGGACCCGTCGATGGCCTGGGTGGATCGCTCGTGGAAAGCGATGAGACGCCACTCCAGCGAGGGAACATACATCAATTACCTCAGCTCCGATGAGCCCGCCGCGATCCGGGCGTCGTACGGCGGGAATTACTCCAGGTTGGCGGCCCTGAAGCGGAAATACGATCCAGGCAATTTCTTCCACCATAATCGAAACATTCACGCCTAACGGGTCAGCCGACTCCACAGCGATGTGGCCGATCCGCTCGGAACTAGTTGCGAGGATAACAATAACGACGAAGGCCGGACCAGGAATCGCCGCGTGGAGATTGCCGATCCGGGGTGCGCGCCAGACCGAGCCAAACCCTAACTCGTCAGTCTCGGCTGCTGTTCCGAGCGGATCACGCCATCCGGAGACAGTGCGTTAAGGACAAATATCGTTAGCTAATCCAGCCCGTGCGTCGAGTGCGGTGGCCGAGATCATCCGCCTGTCAGGCACGAGCCGGTAAGTAACTCGGCTTCGATGCGGTTGGCGGATATAAGCAGATAGATTCGTGCTCAAAGTTTGGCAGCCTTCTTCAGCGCGACAGCGTTCATGCAATACCGCAATCCGCTGGGTGCTGGACCGTCCGGGAAAACATGCCCGAGATGAGCGTCGCAAGTGTTGCAGATAGTTTCGACACGCTTTAAGAACGCAGGGCCGTCAAAGCGGTACGCGATGACATTAGCGGCGGCTGGCTGGGTGAAAGAGGGCCATCCGGTTCCTGACTCAAATTTCTCGGTGGCATCAAAAAGGATGGTATCGCAGCACAGGCAGGCATAGATGCCGGGATCAAAAAGACTGCACATTTCCGAGCTGAAGGGTCGCTCGGTGCCAGCCTGGCGGGTAACGTGATACTCCTCTGCGGTCAGCTGCTGTCGCCATTCTGCGTCGGTTTTGACGACCTTTCGGTCCGGGGAGGGGTTGCCGTTTCTGGCGAGATTAAGGACGTCGGGCCATTTCAGCGTCATGTTGTAATTTATTGATGATATCGCGGTGTCAGGGGGCAATTTCGTGACGCGACGCCGCCAATTTCGTACTGGGCCGTAACGTTTCTCGCTGGAGCAGGCTCGGTAACGATGATTGTCGCGGCGGGGCGCTAAACTCTTGCTGCCAGTACTTTCCGGAAAGCCTACTTTACGGCCGGATTGCGAAGGCCAAGACTAGCTTGAGTGCCGCTTTGGATATGCTCCACGTGAGCGCAAGCCCACTGAATACGAACAGTGGGAGTCCGAGTACGGCGGGCGTGAGAACAATGCCAACGAGAGCGCAGCACCAATGCACCGCATTATTGCCGCAGCAGCGCTTGTTCGACACGGAGGCGGATGCCCACAAGAGTGCAAGCAGGCCCAACTCAACTGGTACGCCGACAACAGCTAAGAAGCAATTGCCGCACCATCGTGCGGACGAGAATCGCGGCAACCCGTGAAACCAGACCAGTCTTTCAATGGCGAACCACACGCACAACGCGCAGATGAAGATGGGAAACCACCGAGCCGCCAATCGCATTGCGTTGACCATTCAACATTGATGACGCACTGGGAGCAGAGAACGTCGATGGGCCTCCACTTTTCCGATATGCCCACATATCGTTCCCAACCTCAGGAGTGCATCCAAGCGGAGGCTGCGTGGAAGGGCCGCTACTCCTCGATTCGGACTCTCCGCAGGAGTGTCCAGTGGTTTCCCCGCCATAAGAAGTAGAAGGCACATGGAATCGCTTCGCGGCGGTCCGGGTGCGGTGTTGCCCTCATGATCATGAGTCGGCTATCTTTCCGATACTGTAGCTCCGCAGCACCTCCCGCCGAATTGGCAAACACCAACATGGGCAGCATGAAGCCACCTTCAGAAATCGGCGGATCGTAGACCGTGCCGGTTTGTGCGTTGCTCATCGCCATCTCGATACACCCCGACCCGCAGCCCCAAACAATGACAATGTAGTGCCCAGCGAAATTCGGCCCAGGTCTGTTCTGCTCCTTACTCCATTCGCCGTTGGTCCACACGCCCCAACCCTTCTCCACGCCCTCGCGAATTCGAGTGCGAAAGTGAAGCTGTTGTGGTGTTGTCAGGATTGGGGGATGCGGAGTGTGGTCGAAGACCTCGTTAACAGGATAGTCCTCAAACTTCGGAAGCGGTATTGTCGTGGCTTGCGCGAAGACGACGCGCAGGGTACAGAGTGACGGAATAAGGAGAAGCGCCCACACTACGATAGGGAATCGAGAGCCCACATGAATATAGTAGTCCGTGTTGCCTTGGAACGCTTTTCTTTGAGCAGCGCCTGTGGGCGAAAGACGGCATCGGAAACTGGACGGCGGCGGTCCCGTTTGGCGGCGGTACTTTCCGCTAAGCCTACTTCACGACCGGATTGCGAAGGCCAAGACTAGCTTGAGTGCCGCTTTGGATATGCTCCACGTGAGCGCAAGCCCACTGAATACGAACAGTGGGAGTCCGAGTACGGCTGGCGTCAGAACAATGCCAACGAGAGCACAGCACCAATGCACCGCATTATTGCCGCACCAGCGCGTGTTCGACACGGAAGCGGATATCCACAAGAGTGCAAGCAGTCCCAACTCAACTCGTACGCCGACAACAGCTAAGAAGCAATTGCCGCACCATCGTGGGGACGAGAATCGCGGCAACCCGTGAAACCAGCCCAGTCTTTCAATGGCGAACCACACGCACAACGCGCAGATGAAGATGGGAACCCACCGAGCCGCAAATCGCATTGCGTTGACCATTCAACATTGATGACGCACTGGGAGCCAAGAACGTCGATGCTCCAACTTTTCCGATATGCCTATCGTCAACAACCGCAGGGCAAGCTCACGACCTCACTGCAACTGGTAATGTATGAAAAACGGGGTTATCGTAGATTGAGCAAGCGGGCATCGGGAGCGATTCCTACAACGAGGTCTTCCCAGCCCGTCGGTACGCCTCCAGGCACCATGTAGGCTCCTTTTGAAGCCAACGCCCGCCAATCCATTCTTCGCCGAGTTCCTGAGGTATGTCCAAGCCGCCGCCGAAGCTCCATTTATGATTCGTGAAAGCGCCAGCCTTAATTGCTTCTGCCGCCAGCGTCGCTGGCAAGCGTAAAAAGTAAACCGTTCCAGTGCCGAACACGAAAATGGCGCCGGTCTGCGGGTGTACAAGTGCAGGAGCCCCGTAAACGATGGCCCGACAGTCTTGAGGCATTGCTGCTCCGAGTTGCCAGATTCGCTCGATCATATCCGGGTGGACCTGCGCACCGACGATGTCAGGGTCCGCCAAAGGGGGCGGGTCATAGACACGCCTCTTCTCTTCGAGTAGACCGAGTCTAAGCTTCGCCCGAACGGGATTTGCAGCTTCTTCGGACAGTTGCGCCCTCCGAATTCCCGCTTTCAAGAAGGCTATGACCGAGGCATTCGCGGCATTCTCAATTTCCACCAACGGTTCCATCGTTGTTGCATAGAGGGTATCACTTGTCTCTGATTTTCGATTGATGACGCGGCCACACCTTGCGGCACCCTGCCCTATTCCGTGGGGTTGTGGCCAGAAAACGGCGACGCCACAAAAACCGGAGAGGCACCGGAATCGATACCTTCACCAAGGCATCGAGTACCGCATTCACCTGCGGCACCGTCAGGCCGCTCGCCTCCAGGTGCTCCGGCCGAGTCAGGACCGCCTCGTATTCGAGGACTAAGGGCGCCGGAGCAAGCACTTCAAATGCACATTAACGTTTCAACATCCCCAGCATTTCCTGGGAGGAGAGATAGCCAAACCGTTGGAGTTCCTTGCCCGATGAATCCAGCACGATGACCGTCGGGTATCCCGCCACGCCAAATCGCCGGACCAGATCCTTTTCCAGGTCGCCGTCGAGTTTGACGCCCACGTAGCCCGCATTGAGAAGTGCTGCCACTTCGGCATCGGTCCAGATCCACTCATCCAGGGAGCGGCACGGTCCGCACCATGACGTCCAAAAATCGACTACGAGTTTGCGGCCGGATTCCTTCGCCTGCGCGAGTGCGCGTTCGAAATTGCTATCGATCCAGGGAAAACGCTGTGAGGCTCGGGGGCGGGCCCGCTCAGCGGCAAGCGTGTCGTCAGGGGCGCGGTCCTCCGCCTTCGTGACCGCGCGGTTGACGATGGCGAAACTGAGCGCTCGCCCATCTGGACTGACGCCGCGGAATTCGAGCACCAGTTCACCGCCACTTGCCTTTTCGAGAAACATGAATCGGCTCACGGGCCGGGCTTCCTTTGAGGAAAGCACGCGTTTGAGCGCGTCCTTCCCGGATGCGGCCAGAATCGACCACTTATCCTTGGCGCTAAAGATGGCATCGTTGTCCGCATCCATAACGGCCACTAGAGCGTCGATGCCGTCGACGGTCACTTGGCCGCTCCGCCATGAGCCCACGGAGTAGCGGATGATGTTCGGCGGTTCCTCACCCTCCCGAACCGCCCAGAAATTGACCATGTAGGGTTCCACAATGCCGGCCCCGTAGGGAATCGATATCGCCACGCCGTTAAACGAGGACCACCATGCCTTCGTCTTTTCCTGCAAGGAAGTATTCGCCGTCAGGGCCGGACCGTCATCCGCAAAATTGCCGTTCCGATTGCGGTCGATGTAGAGACGGCATAGATCCCGCGGGTGAACGGAATCGGCCGTCGCCAGAATTCCGATCCACGAGTTCTGGTCCGGACCGACTTGGAGAGTCCCTGTTTTTGCGGGCCGTGCGGCGCCTTCCGGAAGCGCTGCGTCCGCCCGCAAATCCGAGAGCTTGACCTGAGTCCCATAAGGACTGAAATCAGGCTTCGGCCCGCCATCCGATGCCCGATAGACAAGATCGACACGGACAATCCGCTCTTGCTGAGCGGCGGCCGGCCAGGCTGCCGCCGACAGAACGCCAAGCCAGGCCGACACTCGGAAGATCCGGTCGATCATGCTTCAACTC
Organism: uncultured Solibacteraceae bacterium; assembly: GCA_963815475.1. Taxonomy (GTDB): domain Bacteria; phylum Acidobacteriota; class Terriglobia; order Bryobacterales; family Bryobacteraceae; genus Sulfopaludibacter. The sequence goes on from CAWFHD010000003.1 coordinate 2,569,381, forward strand.
CCTTCTATCAGGTTTATCCGGGATTTCCGTTTTGGTCGCCCCAGGTGAGGTTCAGTATATACCGACTACCTTCCTTGTGTTCATTGAAGGAATGCGCGCATTGGCAGCAACTCATCGCACTCGTGGCGCCAACCTTCCAGCCTGTAAATTCGGGCGGCCCGGTGGTTAACAAGGTTCGTTCGCCGAGACAGACCACTTGTTAACGGGCCATCCAGTACAGTCGTGTGAGTTAGCCCGCTGAGAGAAAGGGAGAGAATAAACCGTATGCTGGTACCATTATTACTTCGAGCGATTGAGTATTACTTCGAGCGATTGAGCCGTCGGTCAAGGGTTCGTAGCATCGGGTAGAAATCACGCATGGACGGCCCTGAGACGAGGTTCCGCCAGCACCCCACCGTCGCTGCCAAGGTTGTTGTCGGGGTGGGGCTGCTGCGTGTCGCGTCGGTTTCCACTGTTACCATCCGAATCGTCGCGGCACAAAACGGCGTTTCTGAAGCTGACGCTCGCCAGGATCCGGTCTGCTGGCCGCCTGCCGGATCTGGTAAAGGGGCGGCGTTGTTATGTCCCAAAACAGTCAGATGATCGTCTTAGATTATGCGTTAAGAAAAAGGAGTGTATCGGTTGTCCTTGCGCTTTTTGGGAAAAACAGGGGCCACTCAATGTCCCTCAGTTTCTTTTCAACTGATTGATTTGGTTATGGTTGTCGCGTCCAAAGTGACATCGCGAGCGCTATGGAAGCACAATTCAGCGTGCGTTCTCCTGTTCTTGCATTCAGCATCGGGCATAGGTGTTCCAAAGGGTCCAATGCAGTTCATAAGATCTGCCGGGCTTGCGCAGGTAAATATTTAATGCATTGAGAACAAAGAATAAAGCCTTTGGCGGCTAACGTGCGTTCGGTGAGACGATTTAGAGTTTTGCCGACCCCGGGTAGTTGAAATGAAAAATGTCCTGATTGTTGATAACGATCTCAGGTTTGTCTATTGGTTGAGTAGTGTACTGATTGGCGCCAAGTACCAACCGTGGCCTGCTTGCAGTGTTTCCGATGCCTTTACCATAGTTGGCCACCGGCCCACGATTCCACTGGATTTGTTGGTCGTGAATCCATCCATGGAAGGGGTTAAGGATCTGATTTCGCGCTATCGACGCACCCAACCAAACATCAAGGTGATAGGCGTGGGCCCGCAGAACGTCAGGAACCTATCGAATGTCGCAGTCTGGCGCGAGAAACCGAGTCCCTATGATGACTCAGATAAACGAAAGTGGTTGCGGGCCATCGACCGCATCTGCGGAAGTCACCGCCGCGCCGTATAAATCGAAAAAAATCTCTGGCTGCGCACCGCTTTGTCGCGGACGATATCAAGCGATTTTGGCAGCGGACGGCGCCCATAGGGCTTCCGCGGCCGGCGGCCGTTGGGATTTTGGAAACTACGAATTCGGGTCTCGCCGCGCTAGAGCGAGCCGAGGGGCGACTCAGTTCTGAGTTGTCGTTCCTTGTAGTAGTCTGGATCAGCAAACTTCTCTTGATAGATACGCTCCCAGCGGGCATTGTCTATGCACCAAGGGCAGCGTCTGCATGCGCACCGGTACACCTTGGCGCCGATAACTCGTTGTGGAGTGAAAGCTTTGTGTGGCCATTCTTGGCTGTACTGTACTCGTGGCAGTTCTTGGAGATTCATGTTCCTCCGCATATGGATGTTTTCACAGGATCTCCTGCCGGACAATACTGTATTCATCGAGGAAGTACTATCCGCGTTGACTTTAGGTACCGGAGAGGACCATCTCTGAGGTCGGCCTGTGGTCCCATGCGCGTGCGCCGAACGCTTCTTTCGGGGTAAAAGGGGCTAACGTTGACGAGCACATCGGTTAACTTCGGGCTCAGCCGCGCTTCGATGATATTCTGTAATATAATTCGGCAATGGATCGGCCTGACTCCAGTGAGTTCACGAGCCGCCGCACTTTCATCAGGCTGGGTGCAATCGCGTGTTCTTTGTCCTGCCTCCTCGCCCAACGACAATTTTGGAATACTAAAGACCCCACTGACTATTCTGACGATGAGAAGCACGTTATTGTAACTAACTCACCCTGGGCTAAAGTGACGCATGCCGACGCACCTTGCGTTAGCGCGCGACGCCTGGACAAGTTTGCGCCTATGCCGTGCTCGCCGAGCGTCCCTGGCTCGTGCGCGCCAAATCATCCCAAGACAGTAGTGGTGCAGACGAGCCCGCGGCCCGAGGATGCAACGCAAGCACTCGCCTTCTATGGGCCTGTTGCTGTTCGTTGGGAGAGCGCGGAGCCAATCCTCCAAGTCACGCGGACTTCGCTCCGGATCAATTCAGGAACCGCTACGTAATCAGCGTGACGGGCTTGCCTGCCGGGATACTCTCAAATGGGTCTACACCCTTGCCCGCTGCCGTATTGTCGGCGCGCAAGGGCCCTCCTGTGCAAGCTGAGTTCGTTGCCCTGACATCAGAAAAAACAACCTTACTGTTCGCATTTCCCAAGCGCAATCCGGCGATCAAGGCAAGCGGAAAAGCTCTTTCCTTCCGCATGGATCTGAGTGGGATTCGGATTAAGGCGACGTTTGATCCGAAAGAGATGATTTATCGCGGTCAATTGGCGTTGTAGGCTCGGTAAAACGCGCTTGATTCAATGAAAGAGAAATCAGAGGCGGAATGGCGGAAGGCGGCCTGGAGCAAGGGTTCAGGTTGAGACAACGGCGATTTCGAGAAGTGGATGTCAACACCTACCGGGCTCTGTCATCCGATGTGTTATTTGCCGGCCTGATTCTTCAGCGACGGCTGACTATCGCCCGTCTTGGCTCCGGCCGATGGGAGCGCCGCCACCCTTTGTCGAATCTCTTCAAACTCGGAGGTTGTCACGACGAACGTCCGCGCGTTCCGCATTATTTCGGCCTGCGTCCTCGTCTTTTCAGGCATGATCCGCCCCGGATCAAAGACCCGCGAAACGCTCCCCACTTTCGGTCTTGGCATCCGCTCATAGAAGTCGGCCAGGGCGCCGGGATCGTAGCCCGCGCTCTCCAAATAGCCGAGCCCCAACTCATCTGCTTTCGCTTCGCCCTCACGGCTACCGGCGAGGTAGCCCATTGGCATCGCCAATCCGGCCTCCGCCGTCCCTCTAATGCAAAGTCCACCCAAGCCTCCTACGAATAGCAGCGGTATCGTGCCAATCATCGGCGTCTCCGATGGCGTTACCGGCCATAAGGCCAAATGGCCAATTTGGTGCGCGATCACGCCTGCCAACTCCGCCTCGTTCGCCGCCTTCAAGATCAGCGTGGTGTTTACATCAATGAATCCGCCGGGTAGTGTGATCGCGTACGCGTCTGGACCGGAAATCAACTTGATCGTCAAAGAAGCGCGTAATTCGACGGACGTCGTCAGCTTGCCGACAATGCGGTCGATGTAGGCAACGGTTACTGGATCGCTGATAATCGTGGCGTGGCGCTCGAACTCAGATGCCAGCTGCTGGCCGAGCGCCATCTCCTTGTCTGGGGTGTAGTGCGGTTGAGCATTCGCGAGGGGCGAACAGAATACGATAAGCCAGATAAGTCGCCTCATCGCATTTGGGACGCGTAACTGGTTGGCGGGGTTTCTGGTGGCGCCCGGTGGAGTTTGAGGCGCCGCACGGTTGTGCCGTTCAGAACAGTGCCATCCGCAGCCCACGGGTTCGAAAGTCTGGCGCGGGTCACGTATAGCCTGCAAAAGAGGCGTTTCGTACTCCATGGCATCGCTATTTATGAGGAACGGTTTATCGATCACCCGCGCCACTGTTGGTGCGAGCAAGCGAGGTAGCCAATGAGGTTCGATAGCAAGGCTTTACTGCTCAGATCTCAGGTGGCGATTCTGTGCACGATCATTCTAGCGCCAGGGGATGCCTTGGCGTATGCATCGCAAGCATCGGCAGCGCAGACTCGTCCGTCAACGGCTCAGAGTGTCAAACTTTCGCCTGACCAACTGGATTCTCTTATCGCACCCATCGCACTCTATCCAGATCCATTGCTGGCCCAGGTTCTGGCCGCTTCTACATATCCCCTCGAAATTGTGCTTCTCCAGCGCTGGCTGGAGACGAACAAGAGCCTGAAGGATAAACAGCTCGCAGATGCTGTAGCGAAGCAGCCTTGGGATTCCAGCGTCCAGGCTCTGGCTCCTTTGCCGGGAGTGGTGAAACTGTTTGGAGACAACATTCAGTGGACCACGGATTTGGGCAACGCCTTCCTGGCGCAGCAGAGTGAGCTGATGGATGCGGTTCAGCGCATGCGCAGAAAGGCGCAGGACAAGGGGGCTTTGCGCACCACGGAACAGCAGACAGTGGACACGAGAGTAGTTGAAAACAAGAGCGTGGTTGTGGTGGAGCCAGCCAATCCGGAAGTTGTGTACGTGCCTTCGTATGAGCCGGCAGCGGTATACGGTCCAGCGGAGTATCCATATCCGTCTATCTACTATCCAACCGGGTACTACGCGGCAGGCGCCGCGATCGCTTTCGGAGCCGGAGTGCTGATGGGGGCGTGGTGGAACGGCGGCTACGGCTGGGGTTTCGGTTGGGGCAGTGGCAACCTTTATGTCAACCACTACAACAGCTTCAATCGCAATACCATCGCCGGTGGTGTCGGTAGGCCGGGAGGCATAGGCGGTGTCGGTGGCGTCGGCGGCGTTGGTGGTGTTGGTGGCGTCGGCGGTGTGGGTGGCGTCGGCGGTGTGGGTGGCATCGGCGGTGTGGGTGGCATCGGCGGTGTGGGTGGCGTAGGTAGACCCGGTGGTGTCGGCGGTGTGGGGAAACCAGGTGGTGTAGGCGGCGTTGGCGGCGTCGGTGGTAACCGGCCGTCGACTCTACCGGCTCAAGGCGGCCTGGGTCAAAACGGGCTCGGAAACTGGGCGCACAACCCCGCACATCGCGGCGGCACGCCCTATCCGAACCGGGCTACGGCAGATCGGTTTGGGGGCAGCGCTCGCGGTGATTCGCTTGCGCAACGCCAAGCCGGCGCCCGGCAGCAAATCGCTCGACAGGGTGGAAATCTAACGAGCAGGCCTGCCGCAGTTGGCGGTTCAGGCGGTCTTGGAGGGAATGCAGGTCTCGGCAACCGTGGAGGAGGCGTCGGGAGTGCGAATCGGGCCGGCGGCGCCGGTCTTGGGGCGGGCGGCGCCGACCGCATAGGCGGCCGCGATCTTTCGCGTGGTGGCGCCGGTGACCGGAACGCGTTCGGAGGCGGCTCCAGGGGATTTAATGGATCCAGCGCGCGCAGCAACAGCAATCGTGGCTTCTCCAGCATAGGATCTGGCGGTGGCTCCAGTCGCGGCGGTGGCGGCTTCAGTCGCGGCGGCGGCGGCTTCAGTCGCGGCGGTGGCGGCTTCAGTCGCGGTGGTGGAGGCTTCAGTCGCGGTGGTGGAGGCTTCAGTCGCGGTGGTGGCCGCTCCCGAGGTGGTGGAGGTCGTCGCAGGTAGCGACACGAATCGTAGCGCGAAAACTTCACAGGAGCACGAATATGAAATCGATACTCGTAGGCACAAACTCTTGGAGACAGGTTTGCATTTTGTGTGCGGTGGCATGCGCATGCGTGTCCGTGACGATGCTCTTTTCCGCTCAGCGATCGGCAACGCGGACAGTCCCGCGGACTCCCAGTGCGTCCTCTGACGGCACCAGGCTCTTCGATACTCCGCAACAAGCTGCCGATGCGCTAGTCAAGGCAGCCGACAAGTTCGACGTGGCCGCGCTGACCGAAATCTTCGGTGCGGACGGTGACGACGTCGTTTTCACGGGTGAATTCGCGCAGGACCGCAAGCGTGCTGCTGATTTCGCCGCAGAGGCCCGCGAGAAGACAAGAATTTCCATGGACCCAAAGACCAAGAGCCGCGCATTCGTACTCGTGGGGAAAGAGGACTGGCCCTTCCCTGTACCGCTCGTGAGAACGGGCGAGAAGTGGTTTTTCGCCAGCAAGGCCGGCCGGCAGGAACTACTGTACCGCCGCATCGGGGCGAACGAGGTGGATGCCATCGCAATTTGTCGCGGGTACGTGGAAGCGCAGGATGAATATGCTCTTGAGCCGCGGATGGGGTACGAAGTCAACCAGTATGCCCAACGGATTGTCAGCACTCCCGGGGAGCAGGATGGTTTGGCGTGGCAAAATCCCGATGGCACGTGGGATGGTCCGATCGGTGAAAACATCGCCCGCGTAATTGAACAGGGCTATGCCCCTGGCGCCGAGCCTTACCACGGGTATTTTTTCAAGATTCTAAAAGGACAGGGCTCGGCGGCGCCGCTCGGCGAAATGGACTTTGTCGTGAAAGGGATCATGATCGGCGGCTTTGCGCTTGTCGCAGCACCGGCTGAGTACAAAGTAACGGGCGTCCGAACCTTCATGGTGAGCCACGACGGTGTCGTTTACGAGAAGGATCTTGGACCGAAAACCACGAACGAATTCAGGAAAATGGAACGGTTCAACCCCGATTTATCCTGGACGCCGGTTTCGAAGGAAGTTGACTAGTAAGGCTTCGGGTTGCAACGGACTTCGTCGGGCGCTCGGAATTGAGATTTCGCGGAGGGCGCATTCAAGGACGCTTGACGTTTTGCGCCTCCCAAGCGCGAACTCTGGTGCGCGCCTGGTTGAAGATTCGCTCGTAGTTGGTCAAGCGGACCTTTTTGCTTGTTTCTGCATCGAGCAGCTTCCACAGAGGCCCGTACTGTTGGTAGACCTTCATATACGCGGACGCGTCAGCCGGCGCAACCTCATCGGTGCCAAAGAGGAAGCGATCCGGATACCGATTGATCAGATCGGCCGTGACCCTGGTGGATTGCGGTGTTGCCACAACGTATTTGGCCACTTCATCCCAGGAAATATCGAAGCACACGTGACTGAACCGCGGATCCGCCAGGATTGCAGCAAGATTGGCAACGTGGTTGTTGATCGGCCGGACAACCCGTCCCACACCAGTGTGTGCCCAGATAATTGTCGTTCCGGGATGACGCTGGAAGAGGGCCTTTACCTGGTCCAGATAGGCGGGCTTCGACCCTTCCTTCGGAAAAGGCCGATCCATGTCGTTATGAATCAGCACTACCAATCCGACCTCGCCAGCCAAGTCGAGGATTCTGTCCAATGCCTGGTCGGTCAAACTCGCGACCGTTCCAGCGACCTTCGCGGATACGAACTCCTTATGAATGGTGAACTCGCCAATACCGGTGAATACGCCTGGAAAAGTCTGAAGCACCCGGCGAATATGATCCGAAGCATACATGTCAGCGGGATTAAATCCCGTAATCATGGGATCGAAACGAGCTCGCTGATCGGGCGCCAGAGATCCGTAAGCCATGGCGATCCAGGCGTCGGTGAATGAGTAGTAGTACAGCGGCGCATCACTGTCCAGGTAGTATTTTGGGGCACGGTCCTGATCCACGCGGTACGACCACTGTTGCTGCAGCGGAATCCCAAACAAAGCGACCCGACCCACGGTGTTACCCATGATCTTGAGGAAATCCCGAATATCTACGCCTTCCTGAATATAGTTGGTCAAGTGAAAGTGAGAGTCGTTGAATTCGAAGCTGCTGGTTCGCTCACTTGGCGGGGCGCCAGTGGCCCTCAGAACAAGTGTCAACAGTACTGCATTTACGGCCAATCGGCGTCGCATTGCGGGTTCCGGGGCAGTTGCTTATTTCAAACCGAATGACTTAGGCGCAAAGAGGTTCATGTCCAGCTTGTCCGCCACATAGGTAATGACTTTTTGCGCCTTTACGCTATTGCCCGCCTCGTCTAGCCGGGGCGCGAAAACAGCAATGGCGCCCTTGCCCGGCGCAATTGCCACGATTCCGCCGCCCACGCCGCTCTTGGCAGGCAGCCCTACATGCCATGCCCAGCCACCGGAGCCATCATAGAGGCCAGCCATAGTCATCGCGGATAGAATGTACGGAACATCGTCCTGCTTGATCACCTGCTCACCAGTGACAGGATTCATGCCATTGTTCGCGAGAGTGGCTCCCATCTGCGCCAACTGTTTCACGTTGACGCCGACGGAGCAGGCCTTTGTGTAGATATCTACGGATTCGAGCGGGTCGGAGTAGATTCGCTCGTACTTGAGCAGCAACGCCGCCAACGCACGGTTCCCCTGATTGGTGGCCGCTTCTGAACGGTACACATCATCGATCAGCGAAAGTTTCTCACCGGCCGCCTTGCTGTAGAAGGCGAGGAGCTTCTTCCATTTATCGTCCGGACTGGCGCCCGAGATGAGGCTGACGGTAGCGATGGCGCCCGCATTCACCAGAGGATTTCCTGTGTGGGTCGGCATCTCCACGACCGCCTCGACGGAATTGAAGGCCCTGCCCGTGGGCTCAGATCCGATCCGCTGGAAAACCTTGTCGGCGCCTAGTTCCTCGATGGCGAGGGCGAGGGTAAAGACTTTCGAGATCGACTGCATGGAAAACGAATACGCAACGTCGCCGATCGAATAGCCCTGATTGTCGGTTGTGGCCACCGCCACTCCGAACAGCTTGGAATCGACCTGTGCGAGGTAAGGTATGTAATCGGCGTTCTTTCCTGTGGTGTCGCTCCGGAATTTATTGTAGGCCTCATGGACCACACTCTTGACAAGCTCCTGCCTGGGAGCGATTACGCTGCGATTCGCGCTCCCAGTCTTCGATTGAGCCGGCAGATGACTGCTAGTGAAGGCTGCGCCGATCAGTATAAGGGCGAGCATCGTTCTCAGAGTGATTCTCCGCGATATCATTGTTCTCTCCTAGAGCACTGAAGTCTCTGGATGCATTGCACGCCTTCCAGACGCAGAATATTCGCACATGGGCGCTAGAATCGCGAGTAAGATCGCCGCCAGGAACTAGCAAAGCACGTTTCGAAAGTTCGCCTGGAATGCAAGCATCTTAATTGGCCGTGACTACGACCGCGTGTTCGTCCCAATTCATAAAAGCTCCTAAAACAGCGTAGTGAAGCCGACGGAGACTACTTGGCCGGTGATCTGCCCGATATAAAAGCCGAAGGTGCTACTCACCGGAGAGTGACTGACATTGATCACCTGAACGTTCAGGCGCAGATTCCGTGAGTTCCATGGATAATAATTGCCGCCGACGATGAATTCCTTTGGGTGTCCAAATTCGCCGAGGACATAGGACGTAGCCCCGTAGAGTTCGATTCTTTTCGGCACAACCATGTACGCCGCCTGGACGTAAAAGCCATAGTCCCGAAGGACGCTCAGCGGTAGCTTCCCGTCCGCAACGAAATTATCCAGCCTCCTGGCATAACCTTCGCCCTGGAGCCAAAAACCGTGATACTTCATTCCGGCGGCTGCGGAAACTAATTGGTAGCGCGCCCTTTCCACCGTGACGCCACTTGCCAATGCACCCGTGTCAAATACGTTGAGGCTATCAGCGAGACGGAGAGTGGTGTTGCTGCTTGGGGTGCCAATCGGCGATTGGCGCTCCTCGGGGCTGTAGGTGTAAGCGAGATTGAATCGCGTGGCAAGTTTCTCGTGACGTTCGTAATCTCCGAAAGCGCCACGAGGGCCGAACTCACCGGTAGTTGGCATCCATGTTAAGGCGGCGCCAGCAGAGAGATCCCGGTCGAGCTTGGTTGCCGGAATATCCAAATTGCTATTGTTATTCCCGACCATCCATCTGTACTGCAGCGTCCGAAGCAGGTTCCCCTGGGCGAACACACCTTGTGAGAAGTAAGGCCGGAAAAATTCGTCCGCCATTACGCGATCGTACGATTCCCAATACGGGTGGGAACCTTGCAAAGATTGCGTGCCAGGATAGGCGTTCCAACCACCTCCTAATGTGAAGTACTTATTGAAGCTATAGTAGAGCGCGCCGCCCACAGCCACCTGGTTTGTATCCTGTACGGTCCACACGAAGGTCGAATATTGAAACTTGGGCGTAAACAGCCATCCTTGCGTAAACAACATGACTCTGTGGAATTGGAAATCATTGCGAGGCTGTATCGGTATCGGGTGGCCCAAGTGGTCCGTGGCTGACTGATCGGGCGGTAACTGGTTTAGATACCGTACAGCCATGTAGCCGCTGAAGTTCAACTCCCCATACGGACCCTTTGCAACGGTGAATCCGCGGCCCGGATTAAATTCTCCGAAGATGTTGGGATTTCCTCCGGAGGCTTCCGGGAGCAGGGTCTTGTCGTCGTTTGTAGTTTGGTTTTGGGCGGCAGCCTGGTTTGGCGGTGACTGCGGAGTTGCCGCACCTGTTGCACTTGGTTGGGCCGTAGGTGGTGGCGTCTGAGGCGGCACTGGCTGTGCGGTCCGATCCTGGTTGCCAACGGATTCGCGAAGAGAATTGATTTGTCGTATCAGTTCCTGGTTCTGCTGCATCAACTCCCGTTCCTGCTGTTCCAGCTTACGGTTCTGCTCGATGAGGTGGTCGATTGTCTTTAAGAGATTGGGCGTGGTCTCTTGGCTCTGGGTCTGCGCTGAAAGCGTGACGGTAATGTTGGCCCCAGCTACCAGAATGGCTGCGATAGCCAGAAGGCTCTTAGTCACGACTTTCCGGCAAACGAACCAAGAACGGTTGCCAAATAGATCGTCGGTTCGCATATTTGCCATTCGCCTCTCCGGGGTCAGCCCGATCCGTAGCTTTGCCTGATCCCTGGCCTTTGGTTATGTTTAGACAAGAGGGCCGCTCCCCTGAAGAGCGTGCCTGAATTTCGCACGGGACAACAACTTTCTTCGAAGCTACCGCCGGATTGGGCAAATCGAGCGACCGCAACAGAGCCTCTGAGGCACGTTCAGCTCTCATTGTCTGAAAGACCTCAAGAAGCTCTTCAATGACGCCCACTGCACTGCTTCGATGCATTGCGCGTTCCGGAGATGGAAAATCTTCACGTTCGCGGCGGTGCTACGCTGACAGGTCGTGGACACCCCCGGCGCAAACTTTGCTCCGTTTCAAGCGGCTGGCCCTACAGGTAACCGACTCAATTAAGCGTAGGCTAGGCAGCCAGTGAGACCGCGCCCTTAACACTTCGCCCCAGGAAGTATCGATGTTATGTGACTGAATCGCGGATTTGTTGTTGGTGATGAAAGTCACATGCACTCCGGGCGATTAATAAGTCGCGCCGGGGTGAAAATACATCTAGCGGAACAGTCGCCATTCGTCAGCGCTTACAACTAGTGCCGAGCGGGAAAGGTGTCTTGGGCGGGCGGGACGTGTGTCGACCTCGTAAGGTCCACGCCCAACCAATTCCGAGCGCATGCCATTGGTGCGTTGGGGTCCGCGATTGGCGAGGAAGGCGATTCTTCAAAACCGGAGGTCTTGTGGACGAACCCAAAGTAATCGAGAAATCGATTCCAGGCGGCTTACTGGCCAGGTGGAAGTTGGTTTGGGGCTGTGCGTTTGTGTGTGCGTTCGGAGCACTATTATGCACGGCTCAACCGGCGGCGGACGGCGGTACTCCGAAGACAGCAGACCTGCCGGCGCCGGACTCGGCACCGCCCACTCCAACGACGCCCCCGCCGGCGTTCGCCCGGCTCGACATCTACGGCTTTGCCATGCTGGACAACGGCTACAACGCCGGACGAATTGACCCGGACTGGTTTGACGTGGTGCGCCCCAGCAAACTGCCTTCGGCGCCTTTTGAATTCGGAAGAAACGGGAATTGGTTTGCCGGAGTTCGACAGAGCCGGCTCGGCTTTCGATCGTACATTCCGACCAGCTTAGGAGAGGTCAAGACGATTTTTGAGTTCGAGCTCTTTGGCACAGGCGTCGATGCAGGACAGACGACTTTCCGCATTCGCCATGCGTGGGGTGAGTTGGGTCACTTTGGCGCAGGCCAGACCTGGAGTGTCTTCATGGATCCGGATGTCTTTCCGAATTCAATAGAGTACTGGGGTCCAAACGGCATGGTCTTCTTCCGGAATGTGCAATTCCGCTGGACCCCGTGGTCCCACGACGACTCGAACGCGATGATTTCGTTGGAGCGGCCCGGCGCCAGCGGCGACGGAGGTATCTACGCGGATCGCATTGAACTCCAAAACATCAGAGCGCGCTTCCGTTGGCCGGACATTGCGGCCCACATACGGGCGGGCCGAAAATGGGGCCACATCCAAGTCGCCGGAATTGTGCGCGATATCAGGTGGGACGATCTGCTGCCGAACGACCGGTTCAATTTGGATGGCGGCACAGTGGGCTGGGGTGTCAACGTCACCTCGAATATCAAAATCCACAAAGACACTGTTCGCCTTTCGGCCGTCTACGGGAGGGGTATAGAAAACTACATGAACGATGCCCCTGTCGACATCGGAATCGTCAACAACTTCTCCAATCCCGTCAGACCGATACTCGGGACGCCGCTGCCGGTGTTCGGCACCGTTGCTTTCCTCGACCACACATGGTCCGACAAATTCACCACCAGTATCGGCTATTCCAGTGTGAACATTCACAATAGCGAAGGCCAGCTGCCCGAAGCCTTCCGGTTCGGGCAGTACGGCCTTGTCAACCTACTCTACTACCCGGTGAAGCCCGTGATGTTGGGCGGCGAATTTCAATGGGGCGCCCGCGCGAACAATTCGGATGGGTACCACTACAATGACTACCGGATTCAGTTCTCCTTCAAATACAGTTTCTCCTTCACGCTGGAGAAGCATTAACTGGGGCGCTCGCATGACCATCCCGTAGTTATTAGCTCTTACACAAAACCTGAAATGAGTTAGAACCATGAGTAATGCCAGATGTGTTGCGACGCAAGCCGGGGAAATTCTGTTTGCTGGCTTGATGACGTCCATATCCGCCCGGCAGATCGGAACTGCGAGGCGAGTGTGGGCGGGAATCGTCGTCCCGTTGCTTCTACAAGTCAACAGGTCATAATTGACGAGGCATTCGAGGAAGAACGCCGATCACATCCCATACCTCACGCAAGTTGACTCGAAACTGTTCGGCATCGGTTTCGGCCACCGATAGCGGCATGTACAAGGTCGACGATGTGAACTATCCCATTTCGATCCTGTCGATCCCCAAGGTGTTCACTCACGCGCTCGCCATGGAAGAACTGGGACCTGATTGGGATGGATTCAAATACAACGACTATCGCATTCAGGTTTCGTTCAAGTACAGTTTCTCGTTTACGCTGGAACAGCATTTAACAAGGTTGGAGCGAGGCGGCGGCGCCACGCGCGCCGAAGGCGAATGCCAGCGATGCACTACCAGCGGAGCTCCGTAGATGACAAGCAACGTTCCGGCGCACGGACACGGGTTCTCTCCCGTTTTGGGCGGCCCACTTTACGGGCTCTATCTGCAGACGCGACTGGCGCGGCCGCCCATCGAACTGGCCTGGCGCCGCATTCTGTGTGTCGTGGCGGTCTGCTGGCTTCCACTGCTGGCGTTCGCCGCATGCACGGGGCGGCTTTTTAGCGGCGTCGCCATCCCATTCCTGTTCGACGTTGACTGCCAGATCAGGCTCCTGGTCGCGGTTCCATTGCTGATCGCGTCAGAAGCGTTCGTCCACCAGAGGATTCCCGCGATACTTCGACAGTTCCTAGACCGGAACATTATCGCTCCAGAGGACCGTGCAGCCTTTGCGGAGCGGGTGGCGTCCGCTGTCCGCGTTCGCAATTCCGCGCTGGTAGAAGTGGGCCTGCTGATCGGCGCGGTGACGATTGGTCATTGGACGTGGAGCCACAATATGGCGCTGCACATAGCGAGCTGGTATGGATCGCGAGCCGGGGGCCGCACGCAACTGACGGCTCCGGGATACTGGTATGCGTTTGTCAGTCTGCCATTTCTCCGATTCCTCCTCCTGCGTTGGTATTACCGCATCACGGTCTGGTACTGGTTGCTGTGGCGTGTGCGGGCGCTCCCGTTTCATTTGAAACTCTTCCATCCCGATCGCGCTGCCGGTCTCGGTTTCCTTTCAGGCTCGGTTTTTGCCATCGCGCCAGTTCTGGCCTGTCAGACGATCATACTCAGCGGAGTGATTTGTGATCGGATCTTATACACGGGAAAGGCCTTGCCGTACTTCAAGACGGAGATGGCTAGTGTAGTGTTGTTTCTGATGCTGGTAGCGCTCACTCCCCTCAGCTTTTTCGTCGCCCGATTGGTGAAAGCACGCCTTACCTCGCTTCGAGAAATCGGCGTTCTGGCCAGCGACTACGTGGATTCCTTCCGAGCGAAGTGGACTGAACGGAGCCCGCGGGAAGAGGGCGCCGAATCGCTTCTCGGCACTTCGGATATTCAGTCGCTCGCCGACCTGGGAAACGCGTATACCAGCATCAGCGAGATGCGGGTTTTACCGTTCAGTCTGAAAACCATCGTGCGGCTGGGCGCATTGATCGCCGCGCCTCTGGCCCCTCTTGCGCTCACGATGATGCCGCTCCACCAGGCGCTGAATGGCCTGATCAAACTGCTGTTCTGATATGGCGCACTGAGTCGATCAGCCGGTGGCTTCGACCACCGGCTCCAGTAGTGCATCGGCGAATCGCCACCCGGCGGAAGCGTGTCGTGGTCGTCGCCGCGCAAGACGAAGCATTCGAAACGGACAATATCGTTAGCGGCTCCGGATGCCGATCATCGAGCCGGGACTATACGCACAAGAAGAGAGAGTGGCGCGGAAAGAGAATCGCCGGAGATCGTCTCGAAGTAGAGAATCTTATTTTTTATCCAATACCTATTGACGGAGAACGCGCCTGTCCTCAATATGATCAGAGGCGGGTATCTACGCTGGAAAGTTGGGTTGGAAGGGGTTGGGGCCTGGTACTCTTCGATGCCCGCCTGAGGTATTTCGCTCGAACTCATCAGATAACTGCCGGCGGAGCTAGATGGGGACGTGTTCGAAAGGTCGCCCGGACCGACGCTAATGAGCCGCACCGGAGGCGGCAGCGGCGCAGGCATCACCATCACGTTAACCGCAGGACTTGTGTTCGCTGGTGGCGCAGGGTAATAGGCGGAGGAGTCAGGGTCGCCATACGAACAAACGGGAGCGAGCGGAAAGAGCGGCGAGGCGCACAACGGAGTATCGAACCATGTGGGGAAGGACCAATTCGGGGCAAATGCCCCGAAGCCCAGACCTCCGCCCCACCGCGGACTCCTGCCCAATCCCGGGAAACGTGGCGGCGTGGGAGACGGATTCCCCCATCGCGCTCCGCCTCCGGCACGTCCCATTGGCATGCCACCTCCGGCATGTCCCATCGGCATGCCACCTCCGCGCTGCGCCACCGCGCAAAGGGGGATTGCGGCTAAAAACACTGCCAAACGAAATCGCATAGCGTACTCAATATTCGATGACGCTGGCTTCGATCGGCTCGGCTCAAAAACTGGGGTCTCTTCATTTTGCCGGTGGCTTCGACCGCCGGCGCCACTAGAGCATCGTTCGGGGGGCGGTTTCCCACTTGCCTCGGGTGAAGTCCGGGAATTTGACCGGCATTCCTCCCTTGGCGACCGATTCCTCGCTGAGGGGACCGGGTGCGCTCCAGGCGGCTGCGTCGTAGACGTCGATGTCCGGGGGCGTGCCGTCGCGCATACACTGCGCCAGGCGGTATGCCATCACGAAGTCCATTCCGCCGTGGCCTCCCATCTCGCGGGCCAGTTGGCCGATTTTCTTCCAGTAGGGATGCTCCCATTTCTCCTTGTAGGCGTCGATCGGCTCGAAGGCTTCGCGCTTCGCGCCATCCAGGTAGATGCGCGGCGGATAGTCGCGGAAGATGCCTTTGGTTCCGGCGATCAGGTTGATGCGATCGTAGGGCTGCGGGCTGGAGGTGTTGTGTTCGAGCTCAATCACGCGGCCCTTCACCGTGCGAATCAGGCTCACGTTGAAATCGCCTTCCTGAAAGACCTCGGTCTGGCGCGGATCGTCGGGCGGCAGATGATCTTTGCGATATGCCTGCAGGCCGAGCGACGGCGAGCTCATCGACACCAGGTAATCGAAACGATCGCCGTGGTTCACGTCCATATAGTTCGCCACGGGGCCGAGGCCATGCGTGGGGTAGAGATTGCCGTTGCGGTTCAGATGCTCAAAGCGCCGCCACTGCCCTTCGCCTTCCTTCGAATAAAGGATGCTGCGCAGATCGTGATTGTAGGCGCAGGCGCCGTGCGTCAGGTCGCCGAACATACCGGCCCGCACCATGTTCAGCACCAGCATCTCGTTGTAGTCGTAGCAACAGTTCTCCAGCAGGATGCAGTGGCGGCGCGTGCTTTCGGAGGTATTGACCAGTTCCCAACATTCCTCGATGGTCCGGGCCGCGGGCACTTCCACGCCTACGTGCTTACCGCTCTTCATGGCCGCCACGGCCATGCGCGTGTGCCAGACCCAGGGCGTGGCTACCAGCACCAGGTCGAGGTCGTCGCGCTTCACCATTTCCTCGAAGGCCGTCTCGCTGCTGTGATAGAGGGCAGGCGGACGCTTGCCGGCCTTCTCCAGCTTGGCTTGCGCTTTCTTCACCTTTTCTTCCACCGTGTCGCACAGCGCGTTGATCTGCACGTTGGGGATGGCCGAGAACTCGTCGACGTGCGAATTCCCGCGGCCGCCTACGCCGATCAATCCCAGCCGCACAGTCTCCTTGCCTTCGAACGGCATGCCGGAAACGGTTTTCGCGGCGGCCTGCTCCTGGGGGGCGGCGTGCGATACGGCCAATCCCGCGGCTGCCAGTCCGGCGGCGCGCAACAGATCCCTTCGATTCATCCCTTTCTCGTTCACCTTTACCTCCACAAGCGCTGGACCACGCGAATCAGAATGACGGCTGACACTAAGAAGGCCGCCAACAGGGCCAGCGCGATATTGGTTCTGCCATACAGAAAATTGCCCACACAGAACAGCGCCGACCAGATCATGGTGCAGCCGGTGAGCCACCCCACCAACGCCAGCGGGACGTTCTGTCCTTCATCGTCCATCACTGCCTCCTTCGGAGGCAAGCCGGCCATCACGCGCACATCACGCCAGCCGGGTCCGAAGGGCCGCACCCTCTTGTAGAAATCCACCAGCACGGCGGGATCGTTCTTGGGCCCGAAATACGCCACCAGCAGCCAGCAAACCGTGGTGATGGCGATGGTGATGAGCAACTGCGCGGCGGTGTCCACCACCACTCCGTTCTTGGTCATGATCAGGAAGATCACGGAAATTCCGAACGAGCTGATCATGGCCGCCACTTCGCACCACGCTGTGACGCGCCACCAGAACCACCGGACCAGATAGAGGAGGCCAGTGCCCGCGCCCACCTGCAGCATCAGGTTGAAATTTTCCTTGGCCGAATCGAGCGCGTACACCATGGCGGAGGAGCAAACGAACAGGAGGACCGTACACCAGCGGCCGGCGAGGACGTAATGTTTGTCGGGCTGGCCCTTATTCAGAAAGCGCTGGTAGAAATCGTGGACCAGGTAAGAGGAGCCCCAATTCAAGTGCGTCAGGATGGTGGAGGAATTGGCCGCGATGAGGCCGCCGAGCATCAGGCCCATCCAACCCACCGGCAGGAAGCGCAGCATGGCGGGGAAAGCGATGTCGTGACCCAACAGCTTCGGGTCGAGGTTGGGGAAGGCGCGTTGAATGTCGGCCAACTCCGGATAAATGATCAGCGAGGCGAGGCCGGTGAGAATCCACGGCCACGGACGCAATACGTAGTGCGCCACGTTGAAGAAGAGGGTTCCGCCGAGTGCATCCTTCTCCGATTTCGACGCCAGCATGCGTTGCGCGATGTAGCTGCCGCCGCCCGGTTCGGCGCCCGGATACCAGACCGCCCACCACTGCACGGCGATAGGCAAGATGAAGACCGCCACGGCGAGGTCCCAGTTATTAGTGAAGTCCGGGAGCATGTTGAGGTAGTGGAGACCGCCGGGTCCGTGGAGTTTAGAGAGCTTGTCCACCAGGCCGTGCATGCCGCCCACCTGCGGCAGCGTGACGGCGAAGTAAGCCGCGGCGATGACGGCGGACATCTTGATGAAGAACTGGATCATGTCGATGACCAGGACGCCCCAGAGTCCGGAGTGCGCGGCGAAGATCACGTTGAGCGTGCCTACGGCCAGCAGGGTCTGCCAGCGTTCGAAGCCGAAGAGAATCGCGGCAATCTTGCAGGCGGCCAGATTCACGGACGCCATGATGATGCAGTTGAAGAACAGACCGAGATAGACGGAGCGGAAGCCGCGCACGGCTTTGGCGGCCTTGCCGGAGTAGCGCACCTCGTAGAATTCGAGATCGGTCAGCACGCCGGAGCGGCGCCAGAGCCGCGCGTAGAAGAATACCGTGGCCACGCCGGTGAGAGTGAAGGCCCACCAGCGCCAGTTGCCCGCCACGCCTTCGGTGCGCACGATGTTGGCTACCAGATTGGGGGTGTCGCTGGAGAAGGTGGTCGCGACCATCGAGAGGCCGGCCAGCCACCAGGGCACGGAGCGGCCGGATGCGAAGAACTCCGCCGTGCTTTTACCGGAGCGCTTTCCGAAGAACAGCGCGGGGATGAAACAGATCGCGACCGAGGCCAGCGCGATGATCCAATCCAGGGTATGCAGATGCATAGAAGGTTTAAGTAACGAGTTTACGACTTATCCATCCACAATGCGCCGGGTCCGGGTTCGGCGTGGAAGATGTGGCGCGGATCGCCATTGTAGAAACGCGCGATCACGCCTTGCCGGACCGCTTCGAGATGGCTGCGCCGGCAGAGCACCACGGCGCATCCGCCGAAGCCCGCGCCGGTGAGACGCGCGCCGAGGGCGCCCGATCGCATAGCGGCTTCCACCAGGGTATCGAGCGCGGGAGTGCTCACCTTGAGGTAATCGCGCAGGCTGGCGTGGGATTCGAGGAGAAGACGGCCGAAGGTTTCGGGATCGTCGCCGCGTAGGGTCTGGACCGCAGCCTGGACGCGCTCCACCTCGCTGGTAGTGTGCTGGTTGATTCCGGCGCTGCGGCGGGCGTTATACTCCTCTCGCGAGGCGCCCGACTTCTCGGAGGTCTGGAGGCTGTGGGCCACCAGAAATGCCCAACCTTCGGGAATGCGAATGTGGTGCACCGCGAGCGGCTGGAATTCGATGAGCGAGGCGCATCCGGCTTTCGACGCTAACGACGCCGCATGGTCCATGCCGCCGCCGCGCGTGCCGACAAAATGCTCGCCATCTGGGAGGATGCGCATGAGCTCTTCGAAGGAAAGGTGACGCTGATTGGCGCGAAGCAGGCATAGGGTGAAAGCGACGATTAATGCCGAGGACGAGGACAGGCCGGCCGCCGCGGGGACTTCCGACGTGATGGTGGCGTCGACGCCCATGCCCGGTTCCACCAGCCGTGCGGCCGCGCGCAGATAGTTTTCCCAATCGCCGCGAGCCACCGGTTTGAGGTCGGCGGCCCACTCGAACTGGCGCGTGCCGAACCCATTGCTGGAGACTCGGATGATGGCGTCGCGGCGGGTGCGAAAGGACACGCGGATGACGCGCCGCAATGCCATCGGCAGCACCGGGAAGCCGTGATAATCGATATGTTCGCCGATCAGGTTGACGCGGCCCGGCGCGGCGACTACCTGAAGTCCCTCTTGATTTTCCATGCGCTCCCGATCACGATACCACTATGAGCAAAAACGTCTGGATGGCCGGGTTGGCTACATTTGCGGGCGCGGCGGTGCTGATGGCGGCCGAGACTCCCTCGCCCGCGTTGTTGATCCTGAATAAGGAAGGCGCGCTGGCGATCGTGGACCCTGCCACGCGCCAGATAGTGGCCAAAGTGCGCACGGGTGAGGGGCCGCACGAAGTGGAGGCATCGAGCGACGGCAAGCTGGCGTTTGTCAGCAACTACGGATCGTCGAGCCCGGGTAACAGCATTTCGGTGATCGACCTGGTGGGGCAGAAGGAGCTGCACCGCGTGGATCTGGGGGTGCTGCGGCGGCCGCACGGGCTGACGTTCGCGGGCGGCAAGCTGTATTTCACCTGCGAGACGAATAAGATTATCGGCCGGTACGATCCCGACACGAACCAAATCGACTGGCTGCTGGGCACGGGGCTGACCGGCACGCACATGATTCAGCTCAACCGGGAGATGAACCAGATTTATACGGCCAACATTGGCGCCAATGCGATCGGCATTTTCGATCGGACGGGCGCGATCGAGTGGACCCAGACGGTGGTGCCGGTGGGCAAGGGGCCGGAGGGGTTCGATGTGACTCCCGACGGCAAGGAGCTTTGGGCGGCGCATTCGCAGGATGGCAGCGTTTCTGTGATCAACCTCTTCACGAAGAGCGTGGTAAAGACGTTCAGCGTGCAGACGAAACGGTCGAACCGGTTGAAATTTACGCCGGACGGTCGATTGGTGCTGATTTCGGATCTGACCGCGGGTGAGTTGGTGGTGCTGGATCGGGAGACTCGGAAGCAGTTGAAGCGGATGCCGGTGGGGAGGCAATTAGCGGGGATTCTGATTCAGCCGGACAGTTCGCGGGCCTATGTGGCGGCGACGGGGGACGACAATGTCGCGATCATCGATTTGAAGACGCTGGATCTGGTGAATCGGATTGCGCCGGGTACGGGACCGGACGGGATGGCTTGGGCGGTTCGGTAAGTTGGAGCGCCGGCTCCCTTCCGCCGTCCAGCCGAGAGCGAAAGCCATTAAGAGATCACGGTCAATCGGCGCCCGGTCAAACTCCGCAAGAGGAAAACCATTCAGCGTGAAATGCGCCCTCATAAGGGTTGGCAAGCTGGGGAGGTCTGAGACCGTTCGTGGCCATTTGACAAGGTTAACAGGCGATGATTGGCCGGGGAGTCGCCTTTTCGCCTTTCGAGGCAAGCCGCGATCAGCACCAGGAGTGCGGTTCGTGGTATTCTGGAAACTCAAAGATTCTGTAAGGATTCGATTTAGCAAAGATGGCCAATACTTATTCCGCACTCAAGCGGGTGCGTCAAACCGAACGCCGCACGGATTACAACCGGAAGCAGAAGAGTGAATTGCGGCATGGCATACGTGCCATGCGGCGCGCGCTTGCCAGCAAGGATCCGAAGTCGGCTGTTGCGCTGTTGCCGAAGACTTTCTCGTTGATTGACCGGTCGGCTAAGACCGGGATCATCAAGAAGAACACGGCGGCTCGCTACAAATCGAAGCTGCATTTGAAGGTCAAGGCCGTTTCGGCTTAAAAGCCTCCGAATTCAAGCAAAGGCACCGACTCCCTTACGGTCGCGGCTCGGGATGAGTCGCACGTCTTGTGATCGGGCATTTTACTTCACCAATTGCAGGATGAACTGCTCCATGACAATGCGGTCGTCTGGACGTGCGTCCCGTAGGCCTCGGTCCGCTTCAAAGATCAGTTTCATGGCGTGCTCCAGTTGCGGTTTGGAGAATTTGGAAACCGTTTGGTAGACCTGTTCAGCACGCGATCCCCACATCGGCACTCCCAGGCGCGTAAAGTGTCCCTGCACCTGCTGGGAACTTTTTAGCCCGGCCTCGCGCGCTACCAGCGCCATGCGGAACTGGGTGGAAAGAAACGCCAGAGCCAGGGGCAGATACTCGCCTTCGCGAGTGAGCGTGTCGAGGATTTCGAGCGACCGCGCGCGGTCGCGGCGTCCCAGGGCATTCACCAGGGCAAAAATGGTGGTGGCTCGCGCATCGGGCACCAGCGCAGTGATGTCGTCCGCTCCCACGACGCGATCCTGCGCGAAGAGCGAGAGCTTCTCGATTTCCACGGCGATTCGGGCGATATCGGCGCCGAGCGATTCCACCAACAAATCGAGCGCCGCGGGATCGATGCGGAAGTTGGACTTGCGCACCATACGCTCCGCTTCCTGGCGGGCTTCGTGGCTGGAATATTTCTGTAACTCCACTACATCGGAAATGGCGGCGTAGAATTTGCGCACGCGGTCCTGCTTGCGCTTGTCCTCGCCTTCGAAATCGAAGCGTATGGCTTCGAAGACCAGGGTCACGCCGGGCGTCGGGTCCTTCACATAGGCTGCCAGGGGTGCGGCATCCCCGCCGGCGCCGGATGACTCTGCCTCGGCATCGTCATCGAGAGCTTTGCCCCGGGGCAGGGCGGCTTCGGCATTGGTCACCCAGATGACACGTTCGGCGGCGAAAAGGGAGAGCGAGCGAGCGTCGTCCAGAACTTCGGCCAGGGTCAATTGGGAAAGGTCGTGGCGGGTGACGGCTTCTTCGGGCACAGTGGCGAGGAGGGCTTCGCGGATCTGGCGGCGCTGGTAGGCTTCGGGGCCGAGCAGCAGCAGGACCGGCGGCACATTGGCTTTGGCGATGCGCGGGAACAATTGGCCAGGCGTCACTCTAGAAGGTCTCCAGGATGCCGCTGACGATGCTGCGGGCAGCGTCTCTGCTGACGCGAATAATGGCGGTGCTGCTTTCGTCGAAATACGCCTGGGGGTTTACGGAGAGCTCATAGCGCTCGCGGAATTCGTAACCGTTGCGCTGGAAGAGGATCTTCCCGGTGGCGCGTTCGGTGAGCGTAACGTTCAGGGTGGCGATGACCTGAACGCCGGTGGCGCGCCCGGTCACCGGATCTGCCACTGCGGCAAAGGCATCGAACCTAATCAGCGTGCCGGAGAGCACGGCATCGGCCTGCGTGGGGTCGGCAATGATGCTGTAACGAGTGCGCGAGATGAACTCGCGAGTGACGTCTTCGGGCAGCAGGCGTGCGAGCTGGTAGCGTGTGGTGGTGTTGCCGAAGGCCGGGACGGCGATGGTTTTGACGGTCTTGGGGACGAGATCGGCATGGCCGACGACGTGATAGCCGCAGCCGGCGAAGAGCGCGCAGGCAAGTGCGATGGCGATGGACCGGATCATGCGAGTTCCCGCACCACCGCTACGGCGTTCTCCGCAGCCAGGCGGAAATTATCGGCCACCAGCCAGAACCAGCAGGACTCGGGCGCATTACGGTCTGGCGTGATGGCGCCGACGGCAATTCCTCCCTGGCCCGCCTGGCTGACGTTGTTGGGCGGGTCGAAATCGGCGCCACGGACCTCTATGTTGGCCGCGACGAGGCTGGATTCGAGCGAGACCAGATCGAGATCGTCATCGAATTCCACCCAGGCGGAAAAACCATAACCGTGAAAGACGGGCGCCTGCAGGACGCGGATGGAAGGCATGGGCGCGCCTTCCCCCTCGCCGGGGAGCGCGAGCAGAGACGCCAGATGGCGCTCAATGCGGAGCTCGGAATCTTCCACGGACACGGGCGCTTCCTCACCGAACTTGGGGAGCAGGTTGAAACTGAGTTGGGTATCGAAGAGGGCGTGGGGCAGAGGCTTGAAAGAGAGCAGGCTGATGGTCTGATTCTGCAACTCCTCCACGCCGGGCGCGCCGTATTCACTGGCGGGAGCAAAGATCTGGATGACCGAACGGCGGATGGGCGCTTGGGCGTGCAGGCGGCGCAGGAAGAGTGCCAAGGCGATGGCGGCCGGGTGAGCGATCACGTGAACTGTACTCTCGTCCTGCTCAGCCTCATCGAGTTCGGCCTGAGCTTCCACGAACGGCGCGCGCAGACGGGCATTGGGGCGATCTTCGGCGACGAAAGTGAGATCGACTATGACCGCGTCGGGATCGGAATCGGTGGCGATCTGGAGGGCCTTGCGGCTGGCCTCGGCGGATGCGGCCAGGATGACGGCGCGGGCGTCGATCAAGTTTTCGGTGGCGAGTGCGATGACGGCAATGGGCTCGTCTCCTACGCGAGTGAGGCGGCCGGGCTGTTCCTCATCGGCTGCGATGAGGCGGAGGGCGAAGCCAGGCGTAGAGGTGGCGACGATGTCGCGGATCTCGCGGCCGAGGAGAGATTCTGAACCGACCAGGGCGATAGGGTTAGCCAATTTGATGCTCCGGGGATGGCGGTGGGGGAACGTGGCGCAGGCGGCGGCGGACGATGCCGCCGAAGCGAATCAGAATGCCGGAAGCGACGTAAGTGGAGGACATGGCAAGCAGCACCGGCTGGCCGAAGTTCCAAACACCGTAAATAAACGCGCCGAGCACGATCAGCATCAGTGGGGAACGGGCCTTATCGAGCTTGAGGCCTTTGAAACTGTAGTAGCGCCACGTGCTCACCATGAGAAAACCGAGAAGCGCCAGCAGGCAAACCCATACGATGGAGAGAGGCCACCAGGAAAGCGGCTCGCCGCCGGCGGCGTAGACCGTAGCCGCGACCATGGCGGCTCCGGCGGGTATGGGCATGCCGACGAAATATTTGCGGTCGGGGCGGCCGGGATTCTTGGGGATGGGGTTCGTCTGGACGTTGAAGCGCGCCAGACGGACTGCGCCGCAAAGTAGAAACAGAAACGAAAAGAAGGCGCCGATATCGCGAAGGGAAGTGAAGTGCTGGGGGATGAAGGTGGCGTCGACGAATTGCACACCCCAGGCGAAGGCGAGGATGGCAGGGGCTAGCCCAAAGCTGATGACGTCGGCTAGGGAATCCATTTCGCGGCCGAAATCGCTCGTCGTGTTGGTAAGGCGCGCGATGTAGCCGTCGAGGCCATCGAGAAAGACGGCAGCACCGATGAACTTGGCGGCGAGGGCGAAATTTTCTCCTACTCCAGGCTGGCCTGTGGCGGCGAGAGTGGCTGCGTGGAGGGATCGCAGAATTGCGACATAGCCGAGGAAGATATTCCCTGCGGTGAAGAGCGTGGGAAGTGCGTAGGCGGCGCGGCGCGGGCGACGGTCGGGCGAGCGCGGGTCGACGAGCCGTTCTCTAAGCCCCATTGGGAGCTCCTCGGCGGCGGGCGATCACGCTGGAACCGGCAGAGACGCGCATGCCGGGCTGGACAACGATTTCCCATTCGGGGCCGAAGAGGACGTCGACGCGGGAGCCGAATTTGATGAGGCCGATGCGCTCTCCGGTAGCGACACGGTCGCCGGGCTTCTTATTAAATACGATGCGGCGCGCGATGAGGCCGGCAATCTGTTTGAAGACTACGGTGGTGCCGTCCCCCTGGACGGTGACGACGTTCTGCTCGTTCTGGGTGGAACATTCCTCGCGGCTGGCGACGTGAAACGCGCCGTGCTGGTACTGGACTTTGGCGATGGAACCTGCGATAGGAGTGCGATTGACATGCACGTCGAAGATATTCAGGAAGATGCTGATTCGATTGAGCGAGGGGCTCTCGGCTTTGACGGCGACCACCTTGCCATCGGCAGGCGAGACTGCTACCGGGCCGGGGGGAATGGCGCGTTCCGGGTCACGAAAGAAATAGAGGCAGAAGACGGCCAGGATCCAGAGCGGGAGGCCGAAGAACGGGCCAGTGAGCCAGGCGATGAGAGCGCCGGCTCCGGAGAGCGCGAGCGCGTAGTAAATACCGTCGAGAACGATCACGAACTTCTATTTTCCCATACGCCGGAGTATGGGAATGAATCATTTGGCCACGGATGCACTAAGTCCCGGCTTGCGCTGCATTGGCAGCCGTGGTGAACAGGGAAATGAAGTGATCGGCGTTCTCCGATGCGGCTACGGTCCAGGCAGCGAGGTTCGAGAGAAGGCTTACCTGGGCCGGCGAGAGTTCCGTGTGCAGTGTGTCGTAATGGGGAAAGTTGCTGGTGAGAATCTCCCAATCCATGGCTGCGCGAACCAGCAGGTCGCCGAAGGAGTCGTACCAGTGCGACGCAATTTGCAGGTGGACCCAAAGCACGGTGACCTGCTTACCGGCCGCGACACCAAACCAGTCATTGCGCACGGTGGTGAGTGACTG
Source organism: uncultured Solibacteraceae bacterium (assembly GCA_963815475.1). GTDB lineage: Bacteria > Acidobacteriota > Terriglobia > Bryobacterales > Bryobacteraceae > Sulfopaludibacter. Next base: position 2,594,947 of record CAWFHD010000003.1, read on the forward strand.
GGAGACGATGGGCGCGGTTCGGTTACTGCCCGAGCCGCTGGCTTCCCACAGGCGGTTCAGCAGGGGCTGAAAACACTCGCAGTCGAAGACCTGATTCTTCTGGAAGTAGGGGTAATAGGGGGCGGTGGCGCCGGCATATCGCTGATATCCGGCGCAGCCATTGTAGGGCTGATAGCCGAAGAGCGGGGGGATATTGTCGTCGACGATGATGACGCCGATGTCATCCTTCGAAAGCGTGGTGGAGGAGTTGACGAAAGCGATGAGCTTGTCGATATCTTCGTATGCCAGCATGGACGCGACGCCGAGGTTCTCCAGCAGGCCGCCGTCGGCAAATTGAGTGGGCGCGACGGTTTCGCCGGAGGGCACGTGGTCGACGGGCCAATATCGATAGGCGGGAATCAGGGCTTGGAGGACGCCGGTTTCGTTGCGGATGGTGGCGAGGTCGGCGCGATCGGCTGCGTCGAGGAGGGATTGCAGATACGCCTCGATCCGGTCCGGGTCGGACCCGATTTTCATAAGGTTGGTCTTCACGTGCTCCTTGTGGACGCGGACGGCCGCACGGAAGTGGTGGGGAGAGCGCGACCAATCGTCAGCGATGTCCTTGAAGGCGGCAGCGAAGGCGGCGCTGCTGGTTCCGGCCGCGTCGACGAGAGACCACTGACGGTTTTGCTGGACGTGGACGGTTTCATCGGAGGCATCCGAGGGGGCGGAATTGAAAGCGAAGGAGGCGACTCCGCCGCCGCCGACCTGGCGATTGTTGAAGTCGACCGCATCGGGCGGCACAGACATGATGCCGGTAGTGAAGGGCGTGGATTGAACGGGAGCGAGCAGCGGCTGGCCGCCGCTGGTGACGAACATGGCGAAATTGCAGACCAGGTAGGGGCGCTGCTGTCCGGGCACGTCGGCCACGAGGTTGGCGGGCTCGGCGGCGAGGTCGGGATTAGGGCCGGTTACGAACTCGGTCAGCGCGGCTGAGTTGTAAGAGAAGAGCGATGCCGGTGCGTGATCGACGTCCTGCGGGAACAGGCCATATGGCTGGAGAATGTGGAGGCCGATCAGGGTTTGCCAAAGCATGTCGGGCTGCACGCCCCCGCAGGCATAAAGGGCTAGCGCTTCGACGGCCAGATAGACGAGGGTAAAGTCACTGTTGACGCGGGCGCCGATCTGCGTCGATGGGATGGTGTTGATGCCATCGAGGGTCAAGTCGGCAGGGTCCACATAGGGTCCGAGATAAGCCGCATCGGAGGTGGACTGCAGGTAGACGAAAGGGATGCCCAGCCACCCCCCACCCGACACGGTGGAGATGGCTCTGGCCTGACTCAGCAGACTGGCGCCGTTTATTTGCAGGGCTTCGAGCGCCTGGAGTTGACCTATGCCGGCGCTGAGCGCTCGAGAACCGCCGCCGCTTAGGCAGATTGCGACATTGCCTGGAGTGTTACGCGGGACAAAGGCGCCGGTGTTCAGCGGCTTCGAGGTGTGCACGGGAAACAGGGTCGCTACGAAGTTGCCGGGAATCGCTGGGGAAGATGAGTGCTGAGTCATGGCGGGAATGATATCACCGGGTGGTGGGTTTCCGCCCTGAGGAGAGTCCCTGTGATGGATTTAGAAACTGGCGGAGAGGGGGGGATTCGAACCCCCGGTAGAGCTTATGACCCTACGACGGTTTAGCAAACCGCTGCTTTCGACCACTCAGCCACCTCTCCTGGAGATGAATTGGTCTGTAGAAGCATCGTACCATAACGCGAGGTTTGACCGGCTGATGCAGGAAGACTACAATTGAAGTGCTGCAAATTGTGCGCCCGTAGCTCAGCTGGATAGAGCGTTTGCCTCCGGAGCAAAAGGTCGGTGGTTCGAATCCACTCGGGCGTACCACATTCTAAAAGACTTATCGTTCCACCCAAAAACAGCGAGTACACAACAGGTACACAACAAGATTCGGTAGTAGGTTTTCTGGGGACCGTGCGCTGCTTGCCAGCCCCTCTTCGCATGGCGCCAATTGCGGCATTCGGCTGGGCCGGGAAGCAGGCGAACTTGAACAAACCGCACCGCAGAGTGGAGTTACGGAATTGGTTTTGCCGATGCCTTCACCTTGGCCGGAGACTTGGTCTTCTTGAGGATCTCCGCTTCGAGCGCCACCGCCGCACTTTTCACTGATTCCGGGATGCTCTGCTGATAGTACTTCAGGGTGGTCTGCGGATCAGCGTGGCGCATTTGAGCTTGGGTGTCCTTGGTATTGGCCTTTTGCCCAAAATGCGTCGCACAGGTCCGCCGGAGCGTCAGAAGATCCAGGCCAGATATGCCGGCCTTTTTCGCAGCTGGCTTGAGAATGCGGTTCCGATAATTGTTCTGGCCTATCGGGGACAGGCTGCCAGACTCCCGGCGGCGCGAAGCCGGAAACACCCAATCATCACCATCACCGATGGTCGATTTCATCCAGGCGCTGAGCTCGGCCATGAGGTCTGGGGGCACGTACACGTTGACAGCCGACTCCTCCGTCTTCGTTTCCTTGATCTGGCCCTTCGTGGACGCTTCGTCAATCCTGATGAACTCCTCCCCGACATCATTGCGGCGCAGCGCGAATAGCTCTTCCGGCCGAAGGCCAAGCTGGATGAACATCCGGACAATGAGGTGGTCTCGACCAACCAGCACTGAGAGTAGCGTCCGACACTCCTCCAGGCTCAAATAACGTTCCGTCTTTCGCTTGCGAGATTTGTAGTCGATTCTGACCGTGCGGCTCCTCATGGGGTTGCGTTCGATGATCTTCAGTTCTTCTGCGTGGTCAAGAATGGCGCGCAGATGTGTGACGGCTTTGTGGAGGAGCGAATGGCTAGCGCCGCTTCGGACTAAGCCGTTGATAAACATCTGGATCTCGACGGCGGTCAATTCATCCGGCCGCCGATGCCCAAGGCTACCAATCAGGTGCTTTTGGATGATGCTCTTGGTTGTGGCCTCGGCGTGAACACCCCATCTCGGCTCTTTGACAGAGATGTACTGGCGCGCAAGCTGTTCGAACGTCGTGGCCCGGTCGGGCGCTAAATACTTCCCGGTATCCTCAGTGATGAGGATATCCAAGAGCCGCTGAGCATCGGACTTCGTGAGCGGGCCCGGGTAGTCCTGCCCGATCCGATACTTGGCTGCGAGTTCCTTGGTGATGATCTTCTTACGAGGGGTCGCTTTCTCGCCGCTAGGCGTTGCCGAATATCTGCGCCAGCGCGCAACATACTGCCCGTTGCCGATCTTCTTCAGGCTGCCCCGCTGGTATTTCGCACGCATCATGCTGGAACCAATCCTCCGCAGATCTGAGGATGGTTTAGTGCGGGATTCATCCACGCTAAGCGGCTCCTCTACGGCTGAAACGTTCGCATTCGATGATGAACGCATCGACGTCGAGCGGCCTGTACCTCACCGATTTCCCTAGCTTTACCGACGGCAAGAAGGGGCGACGACGTCCGTTCGAATGTTCAAACACCCACGCTCTGCTCACGCCGAGCCAATGCGCCACCTCTTTCGCGCCGAGTAGTTTTTCGTGGGGCACGTGGTGATCGCTTGGGGACGCTGGGCACACAACGGCCGAGGCACTTTGGGTATGGCTAGCCGGCCCGGCAGTTTCGTCCCGGCTCGACACCGTTTTTACGGGAAGGCCGGGGTTCTCATAATCGCTGAACATAGGTTCATCCCCTTGCCTCTTCGGCACTTCCGTTCTTATGAGAAATGGACATGCGGGACCGAGCCTGAAAGCGCCGGTCGAGCGCTTCGAGACGTTCGAGCGCGTCAAGCAGTTCCAGACCTATTTCGCGCATCGTCTCACAGGGCCTAGCAAACTGTTCGGCGTGCTTGATGGCGAATTTGATTCGATCAATCGCGACGCGAGCTTGATAGGCCATCTCAAATTCAATCGCTGATGGCCTCGACTGGACGTCGGCTTCGATTGTCTCAACGATCTGGCGCATGATTTCTGACCTCATAGGCTTTCACCCACCGGCGGGAGTGTTCCCCTCCGTGGAGCAATAGTAGGGCAGACTCCGCAACGCTCCAAAAGCGCCGACTCGATTTGGCGTCCGACCGTTACTGGGGTAAAACGCAAATGACGGGTGAAGCGAATCGCGGGATCGCAGCGAGGGATAGTCCTCGACCCGGAAGGACACACATGATCAGGTCATTTGCGGCTCTTGAGAGGCAGCGACTGGCGCGATGCCGCCTCCTGGCGGAACTCCGCTATCGCCGACTGCCGCGCCCGGGCGGATGGAGCCATTACGGCGCGCAGTTCGGGACCGAGCCGACCTCGCTGGCGCTACTTGCTCTGCACTCGTCTTCTTCCGCCGCAACGGTTCCGAGACAGGAACTCGAGCCATTGCTCGCTTGCCAGCGGCCGAATGGGCTGTGGCCGGCTGTTGGGAACGAGACGGCGGGCGTCAGTTTCTGGGCAAGCGCGGTGGCAGTCAACACGCTAATGTCTTTGGGTGCTGCTCCAGAGACGTTTGCCGGGGCGCTCGACAGTTTGGTCAATTGCGGGCCGCTGGAGGCTTCATGGCTCGTTCGTTTGAAGTTCCGGCTCTCAGACCGGCAAGTTCGGTTTGATCCGGCGAAGTACGGTTGGGCGTGGGTTCCCGACACCGTGAGTTGGGTGGTGCCGACCTCGATGGCACTCATCACTCTGGAACGGGCAAGGAAGCAGGGGCTGATCCACGGCAGAGAACTCCAGAACAGGCTTCGCCTCGGAGTGGAGATGCTCCTTGATCGAGCGTGTCCGGAAGGCGGTTGGAACGCGGGCAACGCAGTGGTCTACGGCGTTCCTTTGCGCCCACACGTCGATGCCACCGCGATTGCACTTGCCGCGTTACGATTCCACCACAACCTGCCGATAGTCCGAGATTCTCTGACCTGGATCTTGAATCGGATCGACTGCCCTTCAGCGTACAGCCTGGCATGGGTGATCCTTTCAGCTGCCCCGTACAAGGACTTGAGGTCGGACGTCTCGCCGGCGCTCGATATGGCGCGCGACCGTCTCGCTGAACTGGTCGACGATCCAAGGGCGATCCTGGAGACATCGACAATCGCGTTGGCCGCTCTCGCCTTGGAACCGGAAACAGTGAACAACCCCTTAGAGGTAAGGATGTGAGCGCCCTCATGAATCGCCGGATCTTTGGTGGTAGCCTCCTCGCGGGAACGGGCGCGTTGGCGGTGCGGCGGCTGTGTTCGACTGGTGGCCTGCGGGACCGCCGCCGACGTCGATCCCGCGTTGCGATTCTCCACGCAGACTCTTACGACGGCCCTTTGGATCGCACGCTCATTGATGGAGTCAGGTTGTTCGACTTGGACCTTCGCGGCAAAACCGTCCTCCTGAAGCCGAATCTGGTGGAGTACATCCCAGGCACTGAAGTGAACACGGACCCCCGGCTGGTAGGCGCCGCGGCGAGCGCTTTCCTCGCCTTGGGAGCGAAATCGGTGCTGGTTGGTGAAGGGCCAGGTCACCAGCGGGATACCTTTCTGGTTCTCGCTGAGAGTGGATTGGAAACGGAACTACAGTCGAGGCGAATCCGGTTCGTAGATCTGAATCGCGATGAAATCCGGCAACTGCCGCTGCAAACTGCTTTCACTGGGCTCGACAGTCTGTGGCTTCCGCGGACGGTATTGACAAGCGACGTCGTCGTCTCGATGCCCAAGGTGAAAACGCATCATTGGGCGGGCGTAACACTGAGCATGAAGAACTTGTTCGGTGTTGTGCCGGGCGTTGCCTATGGCTGGCCGAAGAACCTGCTGCACTGCAAAGGCATCGATCGAAGCATCCTCGATATCAATGCCGCGGTTCCAGCGCACTTCGTCATTGCCGACGGGATCATTGGCATGGAGGGCAATGGGCCCCTGCATGGCTCACCGCGTAATCTCGGACGGATCGTCTTGGCTGATGATCCCGTCGCCGCCGATTTCGTATGTACGCGCCTGATGGGTCTCAACCCACTTCGCGTGAACTACCTGGCTCAAGCGGCGGAGTTCCTCGGAAACGGAGCGCCTGATCGCATCGTGCAATTGGGAGAGCCGCTGTTAGCCCCGCAGCAGCCATTCGCACTCCTGCCAGAGTTTTCGCATCTGCGCATTTAGATTCGGCAACGGAAATTCCGAGAATCCTTGCCTTACACCCCATTGAGGTCTCTGAAATTCCGAGAATCTCGGACCACTTCCCTGGCGGCGGCCATCCGGACCCAGCTTTTCGGCAGAAATCGCATCTTCCCGTAGAATCCGGGCTGAGGACAAAAACCAACGTGTTCCCGTCCATTGATGACCTTCGTCAGAAATTCCAGGAAGCCAAGTACATCGTTGACGAGGTGACTCTTTCCCAGGTGTACATTGCGGGAGAGCTAAAGAAGCCAGTTCTGATCGAAGGCCCGCCCGGTTGCGGCAAGACAGAGCTTGCGAAGGCCTTGGCATTTGCCCTTGACACCGTTGTGGAGCGGCTTCAGTGCTACCCAGGGATCGACGAAGAAAAGGCCATTGGCAAGTTCGATACCGCCCTGCAGAAACTCTTCCTCGAAACACGAGCGGACCAACTCGGTACAGACTGGGAATCCATCCGGGGCCGTCTCCATACCATGGACTTCTTCGTTCAAGGCCCAATCATGCGCGGGCTGCAGCATTCGCCGAAACCGTGCGTCTTGCTCATCGATGAGGTGGACAAGGTGGATGAGGAATTCGAATCGATGCTCCTCGAAGTCCTCTCGGAATGGCAACTCTCAATCCCGCGGCTTGGGACCGTCCCACACAAGACAATCCCGTTCGTCATCCTCACGTCGAATGAGGTCCGGCGGATTGGCGACCCATTGCGGCGCCGGTGCGCCTACTTCAGAGCTGAATTCCCGACCGTCGAACGAGAGGCAGAAATTCTGAAAACCCGGAGCAGAACGGGGAGCGCCGCGTTACAGCGGCAAATCGCCGGCCTGGCCTATGCACTCCGGGCTTACAGGATGGAAAAGCCTCCATCGATTGCGGAGATTCTGGAGCTTGAGCAAGTGCTCCACATCATGGGCATCAACGAACTCGATGCTGGCATGCGAGATTTCCTGCTGCCCTTCCTCGCAAAGACGAAGGAAGACCGAAAGCGCCTGACGCTTCAGGATGGGTTTGCCTCTCTGGTGTTGAATGCGAAATCCCACGCATCCAGACTCGACGCCGTGGACGTAGTGGGGGGCGGGTCGTGAGGGCGGTTTTTCTATTGCTAGTGCTTTGCTGTACGGCCGGCAGCGCGCAGTCGGCATGCCCATCGAGTACCGGAGCCGCGTTGTTAGATGCCGAGATGTGCTGGGCCGATTACTACGCGTGGGCATACGGCGTTCCCCTCGAATTCGTACAGGCCGTAATCGACGTCGAATCGGCTTGGCATACGTCACGGGCGCAGTTAGCATCACGGCTTACACCTATGCCACCACAGGCGAGGTGGCCAAAGCCCGCTGTATCAAACAATGGTATTTCGGGCATACCAAGGGAGAGCAAACCACTGGCCCTCATGACCTCGCCGTCGAAATCGCAGCTGCCGAAGGCGTCGATCCAGAAAAGGATGTTGAGGGAATCATCCTGGGGCTGACGGACAAGGTTTGTGGCGCTTCGCTGCCGACGCCGGCCAAGAAGTGACGACCGGAAAGGCTCACCTCCCGACGGGTACATCGTGACTTTCGCATCCCCCGTCCGCCGCATTTGCAACCGTTCGAAGCCGGATCCATGATCGACTAAATCTTCGAGCCGCTCTACGTGGCCCGCGAGCAGATCAAAAGCGGTAATCGAATTCGCCTGGAGCCTCAAGAATGGCGCCCGTCGCGCACGGGAAGCACAGCCGGACGCGACGAGCTACGAGATCTACAGAGAGAAATTTCAGCGAGCTAATGAGACCACCGCGCGCCACGATCAAATCAGCGAAACGCTGCAACGGCTCCACGAATTGAAAGAACGGCTGACGGATGGGAAGATCTTGCCCGAGGAACTGGCCGCCGTCCGCAACGAATTGGATGAAACCGTCCGCTCATTGAGCCCGGATGCGCGCGATGAGTACGACCGGCTTCGCACAGCCCAATCCGGTGGTCCGGTAGACGAACCGGCGACTTCGGCACCGACAATCCTCTACTCGGACTTCGCGCGAGCTAGCCAGGCGCTGAACAACCAAAGTGCCCAGCCTGACGCAGTCCGCAACGCGACTTCCAAATCAGCCTACAAAGAGGTCCCGGAGTTTTGATTTCGTCCAATACTCCTGGTTCAACGGATCCCTTCCACAAGCTCCGCACGGCGCCTATTCCATTCACCAACGCTTCGCTGTTCCTTCGTCACACAAGTGGCCTGATGGAACTTTTCGTCTTGACAAGTTGTTAATCGGAAGGCCCCACACTTTCGTGGGATTAACGCAAGGGACAATATCAATGGACGAGGAAACTTTGCGCCGCGAGGCGCAGGACCAGATTTCACGGCTTACAAGGTTGGTGAACCGCCCCAATCCATTAGGAGCGCCATATCGGCTCCTAGAGGTGGTAGATGGTCCGTGGCCAGAGAGGCTCGCGCGGGTTATTGAACTCATCGACGCCCTTCCAAGCCAATTTCGGTCCGCCCTAAAGGAATACATGAATCCTGCCCTGATCGATGATCTCCGACGCATTACGCGCGGAATGCAAAAACTCCACGACAATGTAAAACCATATCGGGAGGAGTTGCTCGCTTTGGCGGGGCCGGCCGCAACGCTGAAGCCACTGGCCAGTCAGTTTAGGGATGCGGCTGAATACGAGCCGCTTGATCAGGAGAACACCGCCATCGTCGAAAACAAAATCGCGGCAGCGCTTGACGAGGCGGCGGTCGACCTGGACTGGGCTCCTCTTTACAGTGTCAGGGACTGGAACGAGAACGCCTCAGACGCCGCAGAACCGGAGCCTGGATGATGGCGCAGCGTCAGCGTCTTGCGAGGTCCCGCCGAAGATTGTATTCCTCCATATTCAACAAGCGGGCCGCGGGCCGAACCAATTCAGGGTCGATCGACTCTTTCGGTCGCAACAGCGCCAGCAGAGCTTGTGCCGCTTGAATAGTTTGGACCCGTATCCATAGCTCAATTTCTTCCATGCTTGTTGGGATGTCGCTATCGTCGAATGCAACCATGGTCGGCCCTGATTGCTCAACGATCGGCTTAGCGTTCAAATACTCAATCAATTTTATTTGCCGGCACTTCAGAGTTTCCGCCGCCTTCTTGGCATCGCCGTTGTGTCGGCCTAGCAGCGCAATTGTTACTGTACGCATAATGTGGTCTTGAATCTCCTCCATTGTGCTCCATATAATCATGCCAGCGCTTAGACGCGCTAACTCCATATTGGACCGTCCTTTCTAATGAATGTTGCCGGACGAAGCCCGTGCCGTAACCTTGCGAGGTGGTGGGCCCCGGCGGCGCACTCCGGAAACGGCGTCAGGGCGACGATATTCCGAAAAAAGGTCGATGCGCGTTCGATGGCGGAGGCGTCGTTGCCCAACGCTACGCGGATCGTCGCGGTCTTCCCATGCGCGAGTGCATCGGCGAGATTGCCTCGGCCGGCCAGTGCGCGTGCAAAGAGCGCCGTGACAAGCCCCTTGGTAGGGGCGAGGAACGCCTCGAAAGCCGGGTCTCGAAATCGCTCCAGTTGGCCCAGATCTCCATTGAGCGCGTCTTGAGCGGCACAAAACTGATTCTCTGCCAGCAGAATATCTAGCAGGACTCCATCGAGGAGCGCTGCGACGTCCAAGCAATTGCGCGCCATGTCCACGCTCGTTTGAGCGAGAGTCCGAGCGAATTCGCGGCGACCTGATAGATATTGAACGCACGCCCGATTGATCGCCAAGAATGCGTCACTGGAATCGGACGGTAACTGCTGATCCGCGTGGATCGCATCCACGGCTCTTTCTGTGGCGATGGCGGCAGCGCCGATGTCGCCAAGAGAGACATCTATCGCGCTGAACGCGGTCTGATATTGCTTTTCAGCGTAGGAATCGGACAGATCTGACCAGTCCTCACCCTCTTCGAGTAAGCGCAGGGCTCGGTGGGGATTTCCCCTTTGCATCTCCAGATCCGAAGCGACCTGCACTAGGCGCAGCGGGTCAATCCGGCCCGACGCGAACGTGAGAGCCTCAGATGAATACTGCTCCGCGGCTACGAGTTGATTGCACTGTAAACAGATCTGAATCAATCTGTTGACGAACAAGCACTTCATCGTCTCGTCACCTCGCTCAAAGGCAACTTGGCTCAAGGAGAGGGCACTACCAAAACGGCGATTCACGTAAAAGGCATCAGCCGTGGCCGCTAACCCGGCAGCCGTGGACAATATTGGGTTTCTGAAATAATGGTCCAGCGAGCGCTGGACGACCGGTACGGGTGCGTCCCCTGTGGCGCCTCTGATTACCAACAATACTTCAGGCGACAAGATTGCGGTATCGGCGACGGCACTCGTGAGGCGAGCTGCAAGCTCGCGCGCTGCGGTCCATTGACCTTCAAACAGGAGATTCGTGATTTGTCGGTCGATCGTCATAGCCAACCTCGTGGCGCGACGACCGCAACGTTAAAGCAGTTCGCCGTGCCTCTGGTCCTACTATGAAGCGAACTTCCGGGGCCAGCTACTATTGAATGATAGGGTCGGTATAAGTTATTGATGCAACGAGGCGTTTGATGGAGGACCGAACATCGCGACTGATGACGTGGTCCTCAAAACAAGCGCGACAAGCCCGCTCTGACCATCGGTTCCAGTTTTCTGATAGATGTGATGCAGGTAACTTGCTGCCGTATTGCGTTTGATTCCGAGCTTGGCCGCCGCCAGCGCTGGACACAATCCCTCCGCCAAAAGGCAGGCCAATTGTGCTTCGCGTGGCGAAAGGCCTAAGAACGTGGTCAAGTGATTGGGTTCGGGGCGGCGTTCTGAATATGTTTCTGCAACCATAACGCAGACCGCCGGTTGAAACGAGCCGAACATCATCCGCGACTGAGGGGCTGGACGAACGCTGATCGCGTAAGGCGGCGCGCCATACCGACGTTGGCCCTTCAGGAGTCCTCCCAGGTAGAATTCTCCCAGACCAATCACCCGCTTGATTTCGGTTTGGAGCTTTTGATCGTCCTGTAGATCACTCAACACAAGGCGACCCCCGAGCCGCCTCAGCCCGTCGCCTTCATCCAACAGGACTTTGGCCCGTGCGTTCACATTACAAATGCAACCGTGTCGATCTAATAGTATGATGCCGATCGATCCATGGTCGAGCGCATTCTCCGCGCAGTCTTTTCCCGCCTGCAGGATTTCAAGCTGATGCCTGCACATAAGAGCGTGTCGCAGGAAGGGATGGAGGTATTCGAATTCTGCTTCTTCGGCGGCGGTGAACGGGCCATATTTGCGATCTCGGTGCACCGTAAAGCCACCCCGGCGGCCGAGATAGAGTACATCATGATCAGCAAGCCGGTAGGTCATCCTTGTGACCTCAGCATGTTCCCGGAGATAAGGGTTGCTGTCGCGCTCTGCATCTGTCACAAAGCCATCAGACACAACTCTCTTCTCGGGCTTCGCGAGCATATATTGAGGTGTGGGATCGATCAGCGACCACTCGACCTCATATTGCGATACATAGGCGGCAGGCAAGCCGAAACTGTAGGGTATGTTAATCTTCCGCATGCCTTTGCGGTCCCAAGAGAGGCCGCACTGACTATGGAACCGGCGAAGCAAGAGTAGGAAAGCTGATTCCCAATCAGCCGACTTCATACACGCACTGAGAAATGCTTTTACGATTTCGTCATGCGGGGGTGCCATCGGTCCCTCCTGGCGAAGAATCCCAGTACCAGCCAGCACGTTTGGGGCCAGGTGGCGGGGGCCTCCAGCACCTTCACAGGCGCGAGTTGCCTAGCGCCCTAAGAGGTGAGGGCAATTGGGATGCGCAGATTTTGCCTCCACCAGATCACATCTTTCACACGAACGAAACGGCGGCACCCGACGTCCCGGCGACGTTCGAGTCCATAGGCGCTCACCGGCGGCTTGCCGCGAGCTGGGTTTCAGCCGTCATCCACGGGGTGTCGGGCGAATCTCGCGCGATCAAAGGCGACACGCGTCCGGACAAAGCCCCTAAAACGAAGGGTTCAGTCACGGATGAAGCGCCGGAGGCGCTCAATCCGGGTCTCAGTCAACGCGCGGAGGCGACTCGCTACAAAGCCAACCGTGTTTGGAAAGGTCCTGTCAAACGGACACCCCGTTTCATTAGCCCACAGTACGGCGACGCCAGCCAGTTCCGGCTCCGTGAAGAGCCCGTCATTAACAATCCGTTCGAAGGAATTCCACATCAGCCTGAAACCAGTAAACGGGCGGCGCGATCCGTCGGGCATGACGATCTCGCGGGTCTCTAATGCGAGTAGATCTTCGGTCTCTTTTTCGGTAATGAAAACGGGTTCTCTCATCCGTTCAGCCTACGGATGTTTCCGGAATCCCGCAAGAAAATTCGGCTTATTGCCACGAAACGTGCGCCGCTATAGTTCTTCTTCGAGTTCCGCTTCGCTTTCCTCCACGTCCGCAGATCGCAGCCACATTTTCAGTTTCGAAATCTCAATAGCCAGCTTTTCTTCCGTTCGCCGGTTCACGGCATGCGCCACACTTTCCGGCGCCGGCATTTCGTGCTCGAGATCCAACTGCGCCCGCTGGCTCTCCAGCGATTCGAGTTTCGCCCGAGCCTGTTCGATTGCGGTGGGCGTCTTAGCTTTCGGATCTTGGCCGCCTGAGATCTTTTCTCCGGGGCTGGCTTGTTGCGCCGCTGCGACTTCGTGCGCCGCACTAAGTCCGGCCTTCGGGCTTGACGTCGGCGCATGGCGTTCCGCGTGGTGGCGCGCCCGGATCGCCTCCAACTGCATGTCGCGCTCGGCGTCGAAGGTTCGGCGGGCCCCTTCACGCTGCCAACGGATGCCGCTGACCTCGCGCCTTTTCTCGTCGAGATCGGCCGCGGCGTTCTTCGGAATCTGCTTAGTTAGTCGGAGCCAGAAGAGCCGCGCCCGGCTTGAGTTTTCCAGTATGCCTTCCCGTTCACTGATTTCCCGGTCAAGCTGGCGTTCGCGCGCGCCATAGCGCTCCGCAAAATCCGAGAGCATGCGGTCGCGCGCATGATAGCGCTCGGTGTGGAAGGACCCTATCTCGTCGAAATGCCGATCCTGCATCGCGTTGATTGCGGCGGGGTCGGGCGTTTCCTCGAAATCTTTGGCCGCAGGCCTCGCCTCGGCCACGCCTGTTTGAGTCGCTGGCGCATCTGCCGGGGCCGCGTTGTGCGCCGCGCGCGCGAATTCAGCGGACAGCGACGGAGACCCGGCCGCCCCGCCTTGAGTTGGGGCCGGACCGCCTTCTCCTTGCGGTGCTGCGGGCGGCGGGTCATTGCCCGCCGCCGCGTTGAATGCGCCTGTCACTTCCATAGGTATTCTTCCTGGCTTGGTCTCAGCCTCGTTGGGGTCCGCTTGGGTCTCGTTTGGGGCACCGTCATTCCCATTCTAGGAACCGGCGCCCTGACTCTTGCGTGGCTGTTGCGGCATTTTCGGCCAGAGCCATGTGATGAGGCTGCGCGTACTCGCGCGCAGGAATGGCTCGCGGTAGCTCTTGTCGGGCGTGTAATCCCATACCGGCAGCGCGGTATCGTAACCGTCATAGCCGATCCGCAGCGGCGGTTTACCGGCGCGGGTGACGATGCACCGGCCGCGGGCGGGATCGAGGAACTCGTGAAGCTGGTGCGGGTACATCAGCGGGCGCTCAACCCGCTGATAGCGCGCCGGAGTCTTTGAAAGCCCCAACATGCGCCAGAACCAGTGGCTCCCCTCGATCCTCTCCGTGATCGTCCTTGTGCCAAGTTCCTTGCAAAGGTATTCAAGCGTGTCCTGTTCGTCATTGCCCATCCAGATCACGCATTGCGAATTGCCGATAAAGCCCCTCCAGCTATCGGGATAGGCCTGGCGAAGTTTTTCAAGATCCTGCGTGATGGCTACCAGACGCACCCCGAACCTTCTGAACACCGGCGCAGCCGTATCTAGCATCTCAATGCGAAGCGAGGGCATTTCGTCGAGGAGAAAGGCACAAGGAATGGCCATTTTGCCCGGCATGTTCTGGAAGGCGTACATCGTCATCATCGTAAGAGCCCTGGTCCAGCCGGAGAGCTTTTCCTGGATGTCGGTAACGGGCGCGCAGATGAACACGATAGTATTGCCGGTTTTGAGATCCTCTCCAGCGAAGTCCGAGCGTTGCGAGATCGCCGCGATCTCCGGCAGGGCCAGCCAGGCCGTCTGCGACATCGCCGTGGCGCGGAACGGGTTCGAGCCTTCCCGGTTCTTGCCGCTCTTCATGAGCGAGGCCGCGCGCGCGATCACGGCCGTGATCTGGCCATCGCATTCGTTGTCCATAAGCGCGGGAGCCTGCATCATGCGCTTGAGGAGCATGTCGAAGCCGTCTTGTTTGGCGGGGTCGGTAATGAGTTCAGGCATGCCGCGCGCCAGCAGCTCGCGTACGCGAATCAGATTGCGCCGCTCCGGCGGCTCGAAGAGCCAAACGTAGAGGCACAGGCCATGCATAAAGCCGCGCGCCGAAATCGCAAACACCGGCTGGCACTTGTTGTCCTCCCTGATCAGAGCTTCGGCCAGAGTCTGGGCAAAGCGCACTACAGACGCGCGCCCATGACGTTTGGCTGCCCGCGTGATTTCTTCGAGCGCGTTCCAGCATGCGCCTGGAAAGTCTCCAAGGCGATAAGGATCAAGCAGGTAAACACGGTGTCCTTTTCGCTCCAGCACAGCCGCCAGCGCATTGCTGATTTCCGCGTCCGAGTCGATCACCAGGGCGGCGCCATTCTTGTGAATCATGCCGAGCAGCGCCTTTAGCCAGCGCGTCTTGCCGCTTCCCGAAGAGGCCACCACAGTCACATGCCGCGAACCGCTGATCCCAAGCGTCTGAAAGAGCTTGAAACCTCGCCCCCATAACCGGCCGAGATACACATTGTCGCCCCGCTCGAAGATGAGCGTCGCCATGGCGGCGAGCGCCGGCGTGAAACAGGCCGTCGCCTGCGTGCCAAACCTGTATTGCAGCCACCACGTCTTTGCTTTTAGGTAAGGCCTGTAGATAGGCCGCCAGGGCACGACAACCCTGATCCACCAATGGAAGTCGGCCATGTTCACGATGCCGAGCGGACGCCCCACGATGTGCCAGAGGAGGCGAACAGCCGTGAGCCACGCCCACCAGCTCATCAACATGGCGGCGATCAGCTCATAACCGGTTTCGGGGTCAATGCCGAAATAGTAGAGGACGTACGTGCCGGGTTTGAGGAACCCGGCGAGCGCGGCGGCAATCGCTTCGTGCTCGCTGAAAAATGGGCTGACCTTTTCGAGGTTGAAAACCGGATTTCCCGGCCTTGAGTGAATATTGACGGCGACGATGATCGTAAGGATAATCGCCGCAAAGATGAAGACTCTTCGCATTGGACACACTCCTCCCCGCAGGGATTTCTGGGTATTGTTCTTGCCGCCGGCTTACCGGCGGCCCGGGTTTTGAAATTACTTCCAGAGGCGCAGGTCGACGCCCATGACCTGCGCCGCGGAAATCACGACGACCAGGAAAACGATGAGCGCGGCCGCGAAACGGGCGCGCTCATTGAGCAGCATCACCAACATCGCGATGCCGCCGAGCAGCACATAGGTTGGGCTGATGCTCCACATGGCGACGTCCTTACCTACCGCAGTAGGGTTGGAATGAGACGAGTTCCGGATGGGCGAACAAGCCCATCCACAAGTTGGTTAGGGTATCCGGCGCCGCGTGAACGTGGCTGCGCACCGCCCTCACTTCCGCCGTTCCGCAGAACTCGAGCCTGATGCCCGCATTATCGATCGAGCCTGCCAGTTTGGCGGGCAATTTCGCGCCTGGGTCCTTCGCCGCCTTCGCAATTGCCGCGCGCAGCTTGGGGTCGGCGTCGTCTTCAAGGTCCGTCTGAATGATATAGAAGCAGGATGCCTTCCCCGCACAGCCGCGGCTGCGCAAATCCGCGATGCCCCGCTCAACCATGCGCAGCAGCGGCGAGCCCTTGCTAGCCGGCGCGCTCTCGCAAGCTTTTCGGATATTCTCCAGGGATTTCTGGCGCGAAGCCTTGAACGCGGCTTCGTCCCGGCCAAACACGCCATCCGCGTCGAGAGGTACGGGCGCCTTGAAGAGTCGCGCAGGCTCCGGATTGGCCGCGTTGCGTCCCATCGCCAGCAGCGACACGATTGAGCCGTCCCGGATTCCGCTTTCAGAAATCGCGCGGGCCGCCTCGGCCGCAAGCCCGGCGCAATCACGCTCCACCGAAGGCGAGACATCGATGCCCAGACCCACTTGCGTCGGAGGCGCTGCCAGGACGTATTCGCCCACTATCGCCCCGGCCACGCAAAGGAGGAACAGGAAGAGCGCCGCTCCGACTTTCATTCCGCCAGTTTTTCTCATTGGATCTCCTATGATGGTTTGTCTACTCCAAAGTTGGGATGCAGCCCGGGGCCGACCATCGGGAGGCAGGCCCCGGCCGCGAGCTTTGCATTTGCCCGCTTTCCCTTATCTCAGTGAATCTTCGGAACGGCCCGGAGCCGTCCAGGGCGCGCGATTTGTGCGCGGCGGAGGAAAATCTGTTCCGGTTTTGAAAAGATTTTCCGGAGCGAACCCTGGACGGCGAGGACCGTTCTGGAACATAAGGCAGAAGGGAAAGCGGGCCGGGGGTCCAGGGGGTGCCCCCCTGGCAGGGTGCGGGGCAGCGCCCCGCCTTCCTTACCGCGCGCTTTTGGCGCGGCATAAAGATTACCGTGCTCCGCATCAGGCCGCCTCCGCCAGCACGAAGTTGGGAAAATCCTCAAATACCCACTTGTTCTTCAGCGTTCGATAGATGATTCCGAGTAGTTTCCGTGCCAAGGCGATGATCGCTTTCCCCGTCCCACGCCGCGTCTTGATCTTTTCGTAGTACCGCTTCAGGTACGGGCTGTACCGCTGCGCGATCAGCGCGCACTGGACCAAAGTGGTACGCCCCAGCTTGCTGCCCCGTTTGGTGATTCGTCCCGTCCGCTCCGTTTCGTTGGAGTTGGAAATCCGCGGCACGATCCCAAAGTATGCCGCCAGCTTGCCTTCATCGTCGAAGTCGTCGATGTCGCCGATCACACTCAGCAGAATGCTCCCACTCAGCGGCCCGATCCCCTTGATGCTGGTCACATTCCTGTACCCTTTCAATTTGCTGCCCTCGCCGGCGATTGTCTTCTCCAGCCTGGCGACCTTCTGGTTCAGGCTGCGGATCTCCTCGACGATGACCTCCAGTTCAATCCCCACCATCGGGTCGAATTTCATCGCCAGGATTTCGCGCAGCTTCTTCTCGCTGGATAACGCTTCCTTCTCCAGGTTGATGCCGTGCGCCGAAAGGATGTTGTTGACCTTGCACTTCAGCGATGTCCGCAGCTTCACCAGCGTGTCCCGCGTCTGCGTCAAACTCGCCAATTGCGCTTGGGTCTTCTCCTTCATCCTCACCTCCGGCAGCAGATCCTTCTCCAGGTACAGCGCCAGGTTCCGTGCGTCGTTGGCGTCCGTCTTCTTCACCGAGTGGCTGATTACTTTAAACTGGTTTGGATCCACAGCCACTACCCGCGCCACGTGTGGCGCCACCGCATCACGGAATAACCGCGTGTTCCCGGTTACCTCCACAGCGATCTCATCGTCTGGCCGTAACTTCTTCACGAACCGCGGCAGATCCTCCAGTTTCCATTCCGTCAAATAATTCCGTCCATTGTCTAATCGCACGCAACACGTGAACTGGTTGCGGTGCAGGTCGATTCCGATGTGTCGTTGCGTTTCCATACTCCTCCTGTCGTGCACTGCAGGTGGAGTAGACGGGCTCTGCGGCGGTCACCATTCTCCTATTCAAGGTCCGGTATCCCGGCCTTACGGTGGCGCTCCGGTCACAGGTCTGACCAATCTCCTTTACGAGGTCAAACGCCTCAAAAAACAATCCAGCCTGTGACCTGTCTACTCCGAAAGAGGTTGCCCTCTTCCGAAGCTTATCCCGCCCGAGCTCACTCATTCATACCATCTCCTTTGGGGCTATGCTGCGCGCGCGATTTTCCATCACGCCTGCCATATAGCCCTCGCGCGCCTCGGCGACGGCGCGCCGTTTGGCGGCATCGGCATTGCTGTTTTGGGTGCGGCGCTCCATTTCATCCAGGATGGCCGTAATCTTTCGCTCCGTCCCCGCGGCAACCTCGTCGCGGCGGCGACGCTCGGCAACGGCGGCCTGCGCCAGCGCATTGGCATCCTCCGCCTTGCGCCAGTCCGCGATTTCTTCATCGAGCTTGAGCGCCTTGCCTTGTACCAGTAAGACGCACCCTACCTCTAATCCGCCCACGCCGAAGGCCATCACCGCATCCATGACTGAGCGAGCCATAGCGAGCCTAGTCGCCATGAGCCCGGCTCCGACGATCAGAGCGCCTTTCACCGCGCTATGTTGCAATGCCGTCATGTTCGACCTCCTCCGCTATTTCGACCCCACCCTCGTTCGACCGATCATCCGGAAGGATCGCGGTCACGATAAACAAGCTGATTCCGCCTCCAAATCCAGCGGCAAGCACCCACTTCAGCAACGCGAACATCCCGCCGAAGAACGGATAAATGGAAGGCGCCACGGAAAGCGTGAGCGCGGCGGCCGCGACCCAGCGGAAGAAGGGACCTGCCGCAGGATAGGGCCGGACGCCGCCGCACGAAGCGAGATCGTCCTTTCGCTTGCGCTCCTCCGCCGACGCCAGGTCGGCCGCGTCCTTTTGCGCTTCGAGCTCCGCCCCCAGGATCTCGATTTGCGCGAGCTTGCGCTGGTCGGTAAAGCTCGCTGCCGGGTCGAAGCGAAACAGGACTGCCGCAAGAGCGTCCTCGCCTACCCGCTCCTCCAGGAGTTTCAGCATCTGGGCGTCGGGCTTAAGAGCGCGGCTCTGGCGCGCAAGATCCCTGCCGGCAAGATAGTAATTCGACGGAGGCGGTTTTGCGGATGCTGGCTCGAGCGCCCGAACCTGAGCCTCGATCACTGCGGCATTCTTGGCCGGACGCGGCACTAAACCGCCGAACAGCGTACTTAGAAACTCTCTTATCGCTCTCATAACTACCCTCGGACTCATTTACTCACGCACCCCATCCGCGGCTTCCTCTGGCATGCGGCAAATTTGCGTAGGCGCTTAGTCGCGGGCTCTCACTTACCCGCACAGCAGTCCGCACATTCGCATGGCAGAACCCTTCGAAACGGCGGCCTCTAGCTTGCGAGCGGAGTTTTCGCCGTCCAAGTGATAGCTCGTTCCTGTGTTACAGCACGGCGCTCCTTCATTGGCCGTCAGTCATGATGCGGAGGCTGGCCGGGCGCGCGCGCCGGTCAACGGGCCGCCCGCGCCAAACTCCCCGTGTCGGCCGTTTCCGCCCTTTGGCGTGACCCGCGCGCTTTTCCGCCCGGCCCTCTGCTCCCCGCGTAACTGACAACCAACAAAGGAGCTAAGCCCATGCCTAATTGGACATCAAACTTCATCACCATCAAAGGCGACCCGCAGGATATCCGCGCGTTTCTTGACGCGGTCCGATCCGAGGACCAACTCTTCGACTTTCAAAAGATCATGCCCATGCCGGAACTTCTCCGGAAGACCGCAACAGGCCGCACCATGATCGGCGGGAAATCCGTCACATCGTGGTACGTCGTTCGCGAGGCTTCACTTGAGACCCCCGAAGAGATCCGCGCCTTCACCCCCGAAGAGCAAACGGCCCTTCGCGATATCGGCCACTCCAACTGGTACGACTGGTCTCTCGCGAACTGGGGCACCAAATGGAACGCCTGCGATCCGAGAATTAATGACGAGACGATCAAGCGCGGTTACATCGAAATCATCTTCGATACCGCCTGGGGGGCGCCCGTGCCGATCCTTCGCAAGATCATCGTGGAGTTCCCGAAATTGAAGTTCAAGTGCCGGTGGCGGAATGAAGAGGACTTCGGCGCCTGCGACGCGGACAATGATGGCCGGTACCCGCACTATCTGGCCAAAGACGCGGGCGGTGATCTATGACGCGCCGTATCCTCCAGGGCGACTGCGTCGAGGTCATGAAGACCCTGTCATCGAGCAGCGTCGATTTCATCCTGACCGATCCGCCCTATGCCGTCCGGTATCGTGACCGTTCCGGGAGAACCATCCTGAACGACGACAACGAAGCCTGGCTCGCGCCCGCTTTCGCCGAAATGTACCGCCTCCTGAAACCTAACACATTTTGCGTGACCTTCTACGGCTGGGATGCGGCGGATCGTTTCATCGCTGCATGGCGGAAGGCGGGCTTCAAGATCGCGGGCCACATCGTGTTCCGAAAGGGATATGCGTCCTCGAGCAGGTTTCTCGAGCGGCGTCACGAGCAGGCGTATCTGCTGATGAAGGGCTCCGGCCCCTGCCCCAAGCGTCCGCTGCCCGACGTGATGGACTGGAAATACACGGGCAATCGTCTGCATCCCACGCAGAAGCCGGTCTCGGCCCTAAAGCCTTTCATTCGGAGCTTTACCAAGCCCGCCGACGTGGTTCTCGATCCGTTCTGCGGTTCCGGCTCGACGCTTGTAGCCGCCAACCTGTTGCAGCGGGGTTACCTCGGGATCGAGCTTGACGAGCGCCATCATCGAACCGCCTGCGATCGTATGCGGGGTCTCCCCCGAGCCGAAAATGGCCCAAGTTAGCGGCTATCCGCGCCCTTTGCGGGTATCCGGTGGCCACTAACGTCCTTTCGGCGTGCAGGACCGCTTGACGAAGCGAGCCTCGAATGTGAATGCTTGCCAGATCGCCGGGCCTCACTGAAGGCAAGCGCTTTTTCGGTTCCCCCTGAAAAGGTCTCCCCCAATAAAGCGCTTGCCTTCGGCCCGGACGAGTCCGGCCTCCCCAGCCTTCACAAGGCTCGCAATCAAGCGGACCTTGGAACCAACCGAAAGGAAGTAAAACATGGCTACGAAAACCAGACCCTCACAGGCTGCTCCGAAAGCCAAACCGGTCCAGCACATTCAGGTCGGCGGCGTCCGCATTCCGATCTGGGAGAACCAAGGCGAAGACGGCGCCTACTTCAAGGCCGGAAACCCCGAACTCTCCTACAAAGGCGGCGACGGTCAATGGCGCCAAGCGAAAAGCTACGGGCCGAGAGACCTCGTCAATCTCATCAAAGCCGCGGCGCTGGCGCACTCGGAAATTCTCCAACGCAGCCGCAAGGACGCGCCGGCTAACCAAGACGATTCCGACGACGAGGCCAGCGACTAGTCGCTCAGCCTCTCTACCTAAACCGAAGCAGGTCCGGCAAAGCCGGGCCTGCTTTTTTCACGTTTGGAGCGAGCGGCTATAAGAAGGTGACGATACCGATACACACGGCAGACGCCAGCCAGTAGACGCCGCGTTTCCAATCGCCGCTGGAGAAAGATACGACCGCCGCGCCCGCATTGAGCGCGAGGAGCAGCAGTGGAAATACGAATCGTTTGTCGAGGGGCATATCAGTGTCCGCGACTATCGTCTCATCACGGGCATACGCATACGCTGGGATGGTGCGGCAAAAGTCTCCGGATGCGACATCACTCCGCTGGACATCGCCCGAAACCAAACAAAAAAGTATGAGACCCGGCAACGGGTCTCATGCGAAGCGCGCGTGCGCTCTATAGGCGGTTGATCTGCCGCAGCCCAGGAACTAAGTTCGCGTCATGGTTGTATACAGTAGCTTCAAGCGCGCCAGGTAGCGAGATGTGCTAACCGCTGTACATTAACTCCGTTAATGGCCAGCGGTGTAGCGATCTCGGCAAGGGGGCAGAAAGGCCCCCGTTGCATCCCCCGGTGCGCGCTCGGTGCAATTTCGCTGATCGCTCTATGGCCCGACCACGCAAAACTGACGCATCGGCGCTCCGGCGCCGCCTCGTCATTCGCCTCAGCGAAGGTGACCTCGCCGCGGTCCGCGCTAATGCCCGCGCCGCGGGCCTCGGCGTCAGCGAATTCGTTCGCCGCGCGGCCGTGGACGGTCGCATCATCGTTCGCCAGGAATCCGCCTACGGCGTCTCCATGGCGAGTCAGTTACGCCATGTCGGCATCAATCTGAATCAATTGATGCCCATAGCGCATGTCAACGGCGAGATTCCGCCCGAGCTTGCGAGCGTGTGCCGCAAGCTCGAAGCGGTTCTTGACCGGATCTTAAGGAGTTCGTGACCGCGTCATGGTGCCGCGTCAGTCCAGGCTCGGAAGCAGTTTTGTCGGCGCGGGGAAATACTACCTCCATGATCGTGAGGCGGGCACGTCCGCGCGCGTCGCCTTCACGCACTGTGATAACGTCCCGACGCAAAACCCTGAAAAAGCTCTTAAATGGATGGCCTTTACCGCCATTCATGCCGAGGAAATAAAACGCGAAGCTGGAAGGCCTGCGACCGGCAAACCTTGCCTGAAGCCGGTCTTCACTTTCAGCCTCTCATGGCACCCAGAGCAGGATCCGCAGACGTGGGACATGGTCGGCGCCGGACGTAGCGCGCTGGTGGCGCTCGGCCTCGAAGAACACGAGACGGTCTTCGTCGGACACTCCGATGGCGTCCCCCATGTTCACGTCATCGTGAATGCCATCCACCCCGAGACCGGGAAAGTGAACACCCTTTCCTATTCGAAACTCAAGCTTTCGAGATGGGCGGAGAGCTACGAGCGCGAACACGGTCAGATCTATTGCAAACAGCGGGAAGAAAACAATGCGCGGCGCGGCGAGGGCGAATATGTCGAGTATCAGGAACCCCAGGTCGACTTCAAAGCCCACATTACGCAGCTTTATCATGCCTCGGACTCCGGTAAGGCATTCCAGACGGCGCTCGCCGAGGCGGGTTATAAATTGGCCCAAGGCAAGCGTATTGTCGTTATCGACGGCTCCGGCAAGATCCACAGCCTCTCCCGCCAGATTGACGGCGTAACAGCGAAAGAAATTCGCGCGAAACTGGCGGAGCTGGAACTCCCGCTGATTGACGAGTCGCGCGGCCAGTCCGGGGATCAGACCGGCAAGACGCAGAATAATAAGCCGCAGGAAGCCGCGCCGGAGCAAAAGCAGGACGGCGGGCAGCAGGAAAAGAAGGCCGAGGCGGAGTATTTCGATCGGGACGCGCAGGATCGCGCGTGGCAGGAATCGATTATCGACGCGGCTCTGAGCGCGGGGAATTCTCCCAATCCAACGTCCAAACCGGAGCCGAAGCAGGTAGCCCCGGTGAGAACAGTTTCTCCATCGATGCTCAACGCCCTCCAGGACCGGCACCTGGCGGAACTTGGAGACCTGTATGACGACAACATGCGGGCGAAGACGAGATTACGTTCTCGTCTGGAGCAAGAATACGGCGAGCACGAGCGGACACTACGCGCTGAGGTCGAGCGCCTAGGCGATGTCTTGAAGAACTCAGGGGCAGTGCGGACCTGGTGGTTGAAATTGACCGGGCAATTGGCCAAGAGCGCCGAGCAGGATCTCGCGAACATGCGGCTCACCCTTGAAAACATCGAATGGCGTCAGAATGAGGCGCGCCAGGCGGTCGATGCTGAAATCGCACAGAGCCGCCACGCTCTCGAAGTCCGGCACCGGCAGGAAAAAGAGGCGGTCCACTACTCCCCGGAACATTCGCCGCCACAGGCGCCTGAACCGCGCTCTGCTGAAATCAGCGAGGGGCCGGAACCCGAAGAAGATTTCGGCCCCAGTTTTGGCTACTAAAGGCGAGCGGTCCATGCATCGAATCCGCGAACCGGAGGCCCCTTTTCCCTCGCGCGCAATTTTATGGAAGCGGTCCTCGCCGTCAAGGGTCCGCTTCGCCGCGCTGGAAAGCGCACGCCCTTGACCGCTCCGGGCCGTTCCGAAGCGCGCTCCGGTCATAAGGGAAAAGGGGATGAACGCAAAAGCCGAACAGCGCGACCCACGTCCACCGGCGAAGGCCTGTTGGTTCCGATTAAACCCAAAGTCATTCTTGCCGCAATTCAGCCGCTGCAACTCGGAGGCGTCGTCATAGGATTTCGTCAAGGCGCATACGCTGGCGCTCAGTCTTGTCCGGGCGAGAATCCCGCGATATTTTCCTTCTCCGAAAAACGGAGGAATCTCATGCAAGCAAAATTTAACGGTCACGCCGAATCACAGCCAAGACAGGACGTGTATTCACGGGTCACGGATAAGATCGTCGCCGACCTGGAGCGGGGCGTCCGTCCATGGGTTAAACCGTGGAACGCCGGCAACGTGGAAGGCAAGATCACAAAACCCCTTCGGTCCAACGCTGTCCCTTACCGCGGCATCAATGTGCTTTTATTATGGGCCGAGGCCGTCGATAAGGGTTACCACTCCCCGTTTTGGATCACCTTCCGCCAGGCGCACGAGTGGAACGCGCATATCAGGAGGGGCGAAAAAGCCGCCCTCGTCGTTTTCGCGAGCTCCGCGCAGCGCATTGAAAAGAACCAGCAGACCGGCGAGGACGAGGAGAAGGCGATCCCGTTCCTTAAGGGCTATTCCGTCTTCAACGCGGAACAAATTGAAGGACTGCCGCAGATATTCCAGACCAGACCCGAACCGAAATTCGGCACTCCGGTGGAACGCATCGCCCACGCCGAGATGTTCTTCCGCCATACCGGCGCCACGATCCGCGAGCGCGGCGGCCAAGCGTACTATTCGCAGGAAGGCGACTATATCCAGGTGCCGCCAATTGAGGCGTTCGCCGATGTTGCGGCGTTCTACTCCACGCTCGCGCACGAGACCGTCCACTGGACGAAACACCCCTCCCGCCTCGCGCGAGAATTCGGCCGGAAAGTCTGGGGGGATGAAGGTTACGCAGCAGAGGAACTAGTAGCCGAACTTGGCAGCGCTTTCCTCGCCGCGGATCTGGAAATCCACCCGAACCCGCCAGAGGAGAATGCCAGCTATATCGACAACTGGCTAAAGGCCATGAAGGGCGATAAACGCGCGGTTTTCACTGCCGCTTCTCACGCCCAACGAGCGGCAGACTACCTTCACAGCTTGCAAGCGGGGCTTGAGCGGGAACCACTAATTTAATTAGCCCATATGAAGGGATCCTTACTACTCTCTCTCAGTGGCTAGATCAACCTTAAGGCTAAGTGAGGGCATGCAGAAGCCAGTTCCACTCCTGTACGGATCAACGATCGAGCCGAGGCGGGTTGCCATTACCTTCCCTGGAAGGACGGCCAACTGCGACTGTTCACCGTTGATTCTTCAGAGGCCATCTCGCACTGTGAACGCACAAATCTGAAACTCAGTCCCCATTTATGAGTTCCATATTACGCGTGACCAGCTAGGTCTTAGCCATTGCAACCTTGGAATTCGGATCCCTCGCGAATGGCGCCTTGGGTGCGGGTGTTAACGAGGTTGAACAGGGCCAATTTGCCGCATGGACAAACCAGCCCCGTCCCGCTAGTTGTTATCGCCGGTAGTGGAATCTGTTCCCGAAGACGTAACGTAGGTTCCACGCATCGAGACGTGGACCTGTTTTAGAAGATCGTGCGGTTCGGTAAAGTATGTCTTCCGATTCTTTGAATCCATTAGCTCCTTGAGAGAGAAGAACGCCGTCATTACAGCGTGTCCTCCCTCTTTGGCCACAACGAGATTGGGCTGGAAAGTGTCGGTTCCGACGTTGGCAACCTGAGCGGCGGTGAGGTCGGGAAACACATTAGTTGCGCCCTGCACGAACGGCCCGGCGAAGGCGACGACAGCCGCAGCGTAGGACGGCCCTACATGGGCAAACGTGCTGACAGACGCGGCGACGAGGCTCATTGCATTGAGTGTCCGAATCCAAACATTGCGCCTGTCCTTGATCTCTCCTCTCAAAGCCATGGCCTCTACGACTGATTTGCCCAGGTTCCCCAAGTATGGAGCGTCGTCCCCAACGCGAACTGAAATGCCGTTTAGGATATAGCTTTTGTCCGTATTGGGATTGTCGATTGCCACCTGGATCGCGAGGCAGTTCAAGGCGAGCATCCTCCCATACGTGAATGTCACGGTCTTCTGATCGAGGACGGTGATGGTTTTACGGACTTCAGTGTTATCAAGTTGTTTCGGTTTCTGATTGTCCGGATCTGGCCGCCATACAGGCGAATCCTAGAGTCAGCGTAATTATCATCAATTTGCGAATTGTCATGGTATTTTTCTCATCGTGATCTGTGCCTTCCCTAAGGCACCTGGACAGAGCTGCTCAAGCTTTTTGCGCGCCATGGAAACGTAGGTTGTAAAGCAGCGTTCTGGAGCCCAATACTTCTCCACCGCGCTTCGCCACGTGTCTAATGACGCCAGGTTGCTTATAAAACGCCGACACCGCTAAGGCAGCCAAATTCCTAATAGCTTCTGCCAGAAACGCTATCGGTATCTCCATCTCTACTTGATAATGCGATTCCAATCCAATCCATGTCGAAGAATTTTTGGATATGGGCTGCCCAACCTGGAGGCGGTTCTCGCTGCATTCGCTCTACTAGGTGTCAACGCAAAGTAGAAATGTCCTATTCCCTGCAAAGTAGAAATGTCCGGTTTTTGCCGGGCGGGGCGAGGGTGCGTGGTAGTCTGGGCGTGCCGGTGAAGCGGAGACGGGCAATGCTGGCGAGCAACCCGATCGAGGAATAGCCGGCCGGAACTCATCTGCGGACGATGAGATGGAGCGTGATCCTCCCGGCACGTTCTGCTACCTGGGCTCGGGGCCGACCAACGGGAGGCGGCACGGCCCCACCCCAGGGTGTGGTTTTTGATTTTGGTTTTGATTTTGAAACCACATCGGACCAGATAGATTCCGACATGCCTTAAAAACGCATACTGGGCGCCCAGTATTCTTTGCAGGTGCGGAAAGTAGTGGCGAGGAAGGGATCGTCGCAAACTCTCCTTTAACGATGAAGAAATCCGCCGGCTTACCAGCCGGTCGTGCGGAGAGCTTCCCGGTATAGGGCGAACTTTGCCTTCGCGCCACTTCCGCCGTCTCATGGTCACTACGATTCCTCGCGTCTGGCTTCGGACTGTTGCGCCGCCTGCCAGACCTTCGGCCCTTTCTTCAAATCGAAATTCTGGTTCCACGTGCTTTTCTGCCCCGGCTGACGAGGCGCTTTCTTCGGCGGTGCTTTGGCAGGTGCTACCTTGGGCTGCTGCTCGCATCTCTCCACTCGGAGATACCGTCCGTTAAAGCGGGCCGCCACCGAACCATCCCGCCGTTGCTCCACGCGGATGGATGCCCCCCGCAGTCCTGTGCAAATATCCTGACGTAGGATGCGATAGGTCTTGGCATCCAACGGAAACGTGTAGTCGGCGTTTACCCTCCGCTTCTCTACGTGGCTGAGGATCGCTGCCAGATCGTGCTGCTTCTCCAAGGGCCGGTGAGCATCGTCAGCATTAGCGGGCACCACCGCGATCGTCGAGTTCACCCAAGGCAGAAACTCGGTTTCCAGATAGTGGTTGGCGCCCTCTAGCGTGGTCACACCCGCTACCCGTAAGCCCTTCACCAATCGGTCCTGCGCCGTCAAAAATCCACGTTCTACCCGCCCCTTCGCCTGGGGGCTGTGAGCCGCAATCCACGGGATTCCCAGCTCTTGGAGAGCGCGTCCGATCTGCGTCGGTGGCAACTCCTCCCGGCTTTTCCCCAATCGGCTGCCATCGCGCTTGGTCTTCTCCGCGGTCTGAAAGATCGCCGCTTTGTCGGTGTAGTAGGCCAACTGCTGCCCGTGCTTTTTGAGGTATCGCTCCAGATGGTTCATGTTCTCCACCGTGGAGTCACTGCGCACAAAGCGAGCGAACCATTGGCTGGTCGCATCGTCGATCATGTTGATCAGCAGCATCTCTTCCCCGCGTCCTTCCAGCCAGCCGTGTGGGCTGGTGTCCCACTGCACTAACTCGCCCAAACGGCTGCGCCGCGGCCGCCATTCATGGATCTTCTCGACTCGCTGCTTGTGAGCTCGCCACAGCCTGGCGCCAATCATCCACTGCCGCACGGTCTCCCGGCTCACTTCAATATCGTGTTTCTTAGCCAGGTACTCCGCAGCCAGCGTCGGCCCAAATCCCCGGTACACCGGCTGCATCAGAATCGATATCGCCTCCTGTTCCGTCTCGGCACTGATCTTGCGGTTGGACGGAAGTCCTCGCAGCGCGTGGGCCACGACTTTGTCGCCACGGCGCTTCAGTTGCCGCAGCAGGCGCCTCACGTGCCTTTCCGTGATCCCGAGTTCTTCGGCTGCCTCCTTCTGCGTGATCAGTTTCTTCTTCGCCTTCTTCAGGGCCACCAGGCGGTCCCGTTCGGCTTGGTCGGGTCGAGGACTGGCGCGGTGTTCCGAAGGTCTGGCCTAGCTTGTTGCTCCCCGTTTCCGTTGGGAGTGCCTCAATAGCCGAACCGTGAATCCGTTTCCAGCCCCCGCCACATCGCACCCAGCGTGCGGATTTCCCGCACTGGGCGCACCTGTTTGCTTGGTGCCAAGAGTTATGGGGCCTATCGTGCCGGGGCGACTTTCGCACCTGACCATCGACGCAACTGGTATTCGTTAAACAAACCCAGCCGGTCGTACAGCCATTCGCTACTCCACCGCTTCCAGCCGAAGCCCTTGCGTCCCCGGGCACGCATCAGATGCTGCCTAACCTTCTTCTCTACCCAGCGTTTAACCATCGAAAAACAGGAACTCGAATGTCCGACCCGAAAGTAGTTCACCCAACCACGCAGAATCGGATTGATTTTCGCAATCACAGTCTCCACTGGCCAGCTGACGTGTTTTCGGAAGATCTCCCTGAGCTTTTCAAACAGCGCTGTCCGCTTCTTCAGCTTGGGCGCGTAGTACGGTCGCCACTTCCGCCGAAGGCTCAGTATGCGCCGGTACTCAAAACCCAGGAAGCTAAAGCTCTCTCCCTTTTTCAGATCTACCATCCGACTCTTGTCCTCGTTGATCGCAACGCCTAGCTTCACGAACTCCTCGCGCAGTCGCCTGTTTACCGCCTTCACCAGCCAGTCACTCCGCCGTTCGGCGTCGGTCAAGATCACCATGTCATCCGCAAAACGTGCATATTGGATGTTGGTGTATTTGCCTCTCCGCGTGATGTCTATCGCTTTCTCCAGCATCCGGTCTACCTCATTCAGATAGAGGTTGCTGAGCAACGGCGAAATCACCCCGCCTTGGGGAACGCCTTTCTTCCCGGTCGCTTGCAGAATCATCTTGAGCAAATGCATGACTGCATCATCTCGGACCCGTCGCGCCACTTTCTCTAACAGCAGAGAGTGCTGCACGTTATCGAAATAGGCGGTGAGATCCAAATCAATGATGCGCGTCTTCTCCTCGACAATCCCTTGGGCCACCCGGGCTACGGCTTCATGTGCTGTCCGTTTCGGTCGATATCCATACGACCCCGGTTGGAAATCCGCTTCGAAGATCGGCTCCAGGATGAGCTTTAACGCCCCCTGGACCACTCGATCACGGATGGCAGGAATCGACAGGACGCGGACCTTTTTGCCCCCATCCTTTGGTATCTCCTTCTTCCGTGCCCGCATGGGCCGATACGTGTTGGTAACTAATTCCTCCCGAATCTGCCCGAGAAAACTCTCCGCGCCGCTTTCCTCGATGGCTTCGAACGTGACCCCATCAATACCTGGTGCCCCGCCATTACTTCTCGCCATCCGGTAGGCTTCCCGCAAAGTCTCCATCTTGCAGACGTGAACGTATAGTCCCCAGAAACGCCAAGACGGTTCTGCCTTCGCCTTGACATATAGACTCCTTCTCAGGTCCTGCAAACTGATGGGCGCTTTTATCATTTCACCCTTGCCTCCCGTTTTGTTAGAGCCATTACAAACAGCAGGGCCTCTTCGCTCCACGGACGTTACTCCGCTTCCTCGCTACTACAGACCCAGCCGAATCCCTCTCGCCGTCCACCGACTTCCCGGTGCTACCGGTTATACGGCTTCCCTGCTCCGCCGATTTCTCGGCGGGACGAGGAGGGTTTCTCCAGTTGCTTAGCATGACCTTGTCACCGTGCTGTCCCTACCAACCCCGCCGAAGTGTTTCGCCGCGTCAGTCCTTGCGACGATCCATGCTGCCTTCGCCCGATAACTGAGGGCTCGGCCTTCGGGTTCACTACTTTCGAGGCCATATGGGTTCACTTGCGTTACGGCCCGGTGATTCGCTCACCATCCTTTTTAGATGGCTTTGTCAATAGGCTTCAGGATTTTCAGTCTCCTTCCTTCCTGCTATTCAAGCTACGGGGCTTTGAACTTTTACCCCGGTGGGACTTTCACCCACTGTTCATGCCAGCCTTCGCTGGACGCACCGTCATCAGTAGCTGTCCTTCTTGCACCTCCCCAGCCTGGCGGTGTCAATAGGACATTTCTACTTTGCGCAAATAGGACATTATCATTTTGCGGCGACACATTCGCTCTACTAGGTTGCGGTGTTTCATCGCGAAGCGGTAGGATGAGTGTCACCGAAATGGGACGCCATCAAACCGCCGAGACAGAAGGATCGAACTATTCACGGCTGTTGGCTCAATTGGACGCCCACCCAAATAGTGCTGAGCGGGCATACATTCACCTCTATCAGAAGCTTCTCCGTATATTCGAGTGGCGCGGCTGCCATCATCCGGAAGAGGCAGTCGACGCGACACTCGACCGCGTGGAGCGGAAGCTATCGGAGGGAGCGACAGTTACAAATATCCACGCATTCATTATGGGTGTCGCACGCCTCGTCTGTCTTGAATTCTTACGGGCTCAACAGAGATTTGTGCCCTTGACAGGACACGAGCTCTCGCTCTCGTCCTCGGCGGGAGATCGGAGCGATGAGGCGTTGGACTGTCTGGAGCGATGTGTGGAGAAGCTTCCGCCCGTGAACCGAGAATTCATTCGGAGTTATTATGAGAGTGAAGACCGGGCCGCTCTCGCGTCGAGTTTGGGAGTGAATCTTAACATACTCCGGCTGCGGGCAAGTAGACTTCGCGCCAAGCTTGAGGAGTGTATTTTGACCTGCCTACGGAGATCGGAGGCATGATGGATCGTCCACCGAAGAGAAACAATCTCACCCAAAACATTGGAAATGCGCCCCAACGCGAATCCGCCAGTGGATCGTCAGAGGCAGAAACGACAATACTGCGCAGTTTTCTCTTAGACACTCTGCCAGAAGGAGATCGGGAATGTATCGAGGAGCGTATCCTTCGCGAGAAAGGTTTCCTAGCAGAGGTGGAGGCGGTGGAGCAGGAATTACTCGACGATTATGCTCGCGGTCTGCTAACGTCCTCCGACGCGGAGCGGGTTGTCCTCGTGTACGGCAGTTCACGCGTTAGGGCGCAACGTGCGCGCATTTCGGGTATGATGTGCCAAGCTTGGAGGTCTTCGGTTCCGTTTCCGGTGCCTATTGGAGCGAAACACGAACGAGTTGCGGGAGAACTTCCAACTCCGGGACACGAACCACCAGAGAGTGTCGTCAAGAAGCGCTTAACCAAATTCAAGGGGCGGCTCACTCACATCGTCGAACGGTGGAAGGCCGATTCCAGGCCGGTCGGGGCGATTGATCCGGTCTGCGCATTGAGCGATGGGGAAGTTCGCCAATACGGCTCGGCAGTTTTGGGTGTTGTTAGAGACTGGCGCGATGCAACCCTTATCATCGGCCTCGCGCCTTCAGCGGCTGTCTGCCCTGGCGATAATCTGCAGGTCTTTCGCGGGAGCGTTTTTCTTGGCGTGGCAGTCGTGATCGGGGAGGAATCCAATTTAGCAGTTTGCGATTTCCAGGCCGCGGGAGAAGATAGTCCTCGAGCCGGCGATATTGTGAAGGTGGGTGTAGGGCAATAAATGGGTCGGATTTGTCATCGCGCCTTTCTGTTCGCGGCCTTGGTCGGTTTTTCACCTCTGAGGGGTGCAGAGCCGATCTGGAAGCCAGGACCGGCCAGAATGAATCTCGGCGGCAAGGCGGTGCTCGAAGTGCCACGGGGCTACAGCTATCACGAGGGACCGCTCCCTCTGGTTCGGGGTGTCCCGGCGGTCCCGCAATCGATCAAAGAAACCCAACTCGGTTCCGTTCAACGCGGGCTTATGATTGTAGGGTTTTCCTACGTGGCCGACCCGCAACCCGCCGCGACCCACTGGCTGATGCGAGCGCAAGCCTTTCTGAATCTCAACGTTGCAGCAAATCTCGCCGCGAAGGCGGCCAACGGTGCTGGAGGTGCTGGCCAGTCTACATTAACTTCACCGAGGTTTCGCGGGACTGGCAGCACGCCGAAGCGCTTGTTTAGCATTAAGATAATTGCGAACGATCGTTTCGATCCATCGACAGCAAGTCTGTATTACGCGATTGGGGTCGGCTCGCCCGTGAACCGAAGCAGCGAGCTACTATTCCGCAAACGCACGACGCTCTTCTATAGCCGCCACGGATTGTTGGTAGCGGAGTCTACCGAATTCGGGAAACCCCGGTCAGTCAACCGAGATTATGAAGACCTA
The DNA here is from genome assembly GCA_963815475.1 of uncultured Solibacteraceae bacterium. Classification (GTDB taxonomy): domain Bacteria; phylum Acidobacteriota; class Terriglobia; order Bryobacterales; family Bryobacteraceae; genus Sulfopaludibacter. The sequence goes on from CAWFHD010000003.1 coordinate 2,627,383, forward strand.
ACTCAGAATCTCTCATTTGCCCAGGATGAAGCACCAATCCTTTGGGATCGCATACCATTGATGATATCGAGCAACATTCGCCAATTGCCGCCTTATGCCTTCGGGGGCCTGTTCGCTGGGATGACCTTGGCGCTATTCCGCAATCGGCGTAGCTTGTGGCATGGCTCGGAGGCCCCCCCGCCCGCCGACACCAGCCTGTGACGGGAAAAATCGATGGGCGAGTTGCTGATTTTTGCCTTTGCCGCATGGATCTCATACAGCGCCATCGCTGCTCTTATTAAAAGTCTCACGCAATCACGGAGCCGCCGAGTACAGTCTAACGACCAGCCCAAACAGTTAACCTACAACCTGCTTGCCGACCCCGCCTCACGTCTTCTTCTGGGGCTCGCCGGTAACACTGAAGCCAAGCCTCTGCTAGAAAGGATTCAGATGGATCCAGCGTTCGCCGCCGAAGTCGCAAGCCGGCGACGGGAGATCATTCGGGCATTTGCTAGCGGCCAACTGCCGGACGATCTTCGAGATAGATTCCGCGCACATCTGTTACAATCTCCTGGCGCAGCCGTCGAACTGGAAGTCGAGCGGGTGCTCAACGCCGTTACGGCCGCGGATTATGACAGGTTGCGCGTCCAGATCTCCTATCGAATCGGCCGGATCGAGGCGCTCTGGCGCCGGCTCACATTGCCCAGGCTCCCTCAAACCGTCCAATCAGTGGACGGTCCGTGCTTGATGCTCAAGCCCGCCGCATCGGAAATGGATAGTCCTCCGGAGTTGGAAGGCCATGTAGCCGCAATCGACGGCGAGCGTGCCGTTCTCGATATCGGCTTGCATCACGGGCTCGGCCCGGGCGATCTGGTGCAATTTCGCAGTGAAACAAGTGGGGAATGGATCGGCGTGGGGGTTATCGAGTCCGCGGGCGAAGCCAGTTCCACATCCTTGTGGATGGGTGAACAGGCGCCGCAAACCGGCGACCGCGCGATTGCGGAGTTTGCGAGTGATCCGATATGACCGCGTCTGCAACTCCACACCTACACATCAAAGAGGACCATAGACTGGCAGGGCTGGGCACAGTGCCGCAAGTGGCGCTGTACCTGCTGCTTTTTCTGGGTGCTTTCGAGGGGTTAAGAGCGTCCGCGAACTTTCCCGTCTTCGCTCTCCAAAGGGGTGGATATGAAGGACTACTGTTTTTGTTGTACGGAGCAGGTTTCGCCGCCTTCGGGCTTGTGTGCGGCGGTCTGTTTCTACTTTTCTACCTGCTCTGGCGTACGAGCCGCCCCGCCGCCGTATTCGCAGTCTCATTGGGCCTCTACACCTGGACGCTTCTCATCTGCTTCTACATTGCCTTGAATATGAAAATGCTTTATAGGGACATCAAGGAACTTCGAAATTCTGTCTCGAATATACGGGTCGTTCCTGTTCCGAAGAGCGACAGCCCTTTCTCCATTACTGTGACGCCACAGGATTCGCGACGCCCCCCGCTAAACCGTAGTCCGCTCTCAGTTCCAAACGAATTTGACGTGGTTGATCGGCTCTTTTCGATTGCGTTTTTCGGAGCCGTTGCTTTGATCTGTGCCAGCGTACTACGCAGACCGTCTCACCCCCTTCCGTCGGCGAAGTTCGAAAGCGGTACGCAACCGCGCTTGCGGGAGATTCTCGAAGACACGGCGCGCCACTGTGGTGTTTCTCTACCAGAGAATATCTATTGGATACCGAAGCCGAATGCGCAGGTGATGATGGTTGGCGGCTGGTTAGGGTTGGGGGCCAAGCCCGCGATCGCGATCGGCCTGCCGCTGTTACGAGTCTTAAGCGTCGACGAACTCCGAGCAACTCTAGCCCATGAATTTCACCATCTTCGTCGTGGGGATGCCTCTCTCTTCGGCTGCATCTACAACGCCAGACGAGTGGCGGAAGAGATTGTGAAGGGTCTCCAGACTCACTCACAAATCTTCTCGAATTTCTTTTTTACCGTTTATTCTTCATTTTTGTGGCGTCTGGGCATGCCGATTGTGCGCAACTGGGAATTCGAGGCCGATTCGTTTGCCGCGCGGGCCGTCTCGCCGAGAAGCATGGCGTGCGCTCTGGTCAAACTTGATTTCGCCCAATCGCGTTTCGACGCGTTTCGTCGGAATTGGCTTGAGCCAGCGCTCGATTCGGGCTATGCACCGCCGGCCATGAGTGGCTTCTGGGAGTATTACGAACAGTGCGCTCTTCAGGAGAGGAACCACGGCCGACTGATTACCGCCGGCGAGGTGAACAGGCAAAGCGATACACACCCGACCCTGCGAGAGCGCCTTCTTAGGTTGGCGCAACTCGACGCATCTTCAGCTGCCGTCTCTGATAATTCGGCCTTCCTGCTGATCGATAGGCCGGACCTTGTCGAAGCAGAGGTTTATCCCAGGAAAATGGGCGCGCGCACAGAAACTGTTTGGAGCACAGAAGTCCTGCGGACATTAATGACCCGGTGGGAAAGGGAGGTTTTGGCAGCTACTCCCAGACGCCTCGGAGCCATCAATGTAGATTCGCTTCCGAAGTTCTGCTCATCACTTCCGTTCGCCGCGACATTTCTCGGCTTCGAAAAAAAGGAAAGTGAAGCAACTGAGCTCATCCTGATGAAGGCGTTCGCAGTGGCTCTCAGCAATAGCGGATGGACGCCGGTTCTAGAACGCGGCCGCCTTTTGTTTCGGAGGGACGCATTTGCAGTTGACACCGCAGCAGAGCTGAGAAGGTTGAAGATGCGACAGGTCCCGGAGTGGCAAACCCGATGTGAGGACTGGAATATTATTGGCCTGCTCCTATTACCGGACCTTCCACAAGTAAGTCAATCCTCTCGTAGGGGCCGCTTTTGTAGCCGTTGTCTCCGCTCGTTACCGAGTCCAGTCGATCGCTGTCCCGTTTGCCATAAGCTACTCTAACCAGCGGTGATCGCACGCCATTCATGGCTAAGCTTAAATGGCGAGGTCAAGATCTTGCGAGGCGCGCCTGTGGAATGAACTGGGGTTTGTGCGCCGTGGCGATCCCGATTAAGCTAGCGCGAATTCGTTGTCGCGGCTGATTGATTGCTCGACTGAACAATACCAGCAATTGTTCCGGAAGTGGCAGCAGATCTGTCGCGACGCAATTTGCTAAGGTGTGCTTCGGACCTGGTTTTCGGGCATGCTGGGTGGTCCGATGGCCGTATCACCAGTCGTAAAGCGCTCAAGCCGATAGCCGCCACCGGCCATCCTCCCAGTCATCGACGATCCGGCCCGGAGCATTGTCGAAGCGTGGGCGAACGCGGCATGTTGGGGTTAATCTCTAGTGATGTACCCCGACCACGACCGTCTTTCTCGGAAGCACCTTTATTATCGGCGACCTCCTTGCGTCACTTGCAACGCCGCAGCAAGCCGTAAAGGCCAGCTATAAAGAAAACACCCTAGCCTTCGGCGACTGTGTCGCGGCTTTGCTGGCCAGGACTGCCGGTTTGCCCGTTAGACGGCTCCCTTTGCGGCGACTGAAGATGGTGTGCTTTTTGCCGCATCGTAAGGGTAGCGAATGATTGATGGACCATTACAATTTTGATTGTGCTGACGAGCCCGTCAATGAACAGTCCTATTGCGATGATAGAGCGGCCCCCCGTAACCTCCGCCGGCGTTCTGATGAACGTTACATGCCGTAGGGTAGGAATGTCGGCTCAGAACCGGCGCGCCCTCGATACTTATGGCAGTTCCAGACAGGAGGAAGTCGGTAGAACCTCAATGCCACTGCGTCGGCGGACCGGTGGCGCACACTGGGCCGCGACGCTGAAGAGCATGGTTGGAGTATTCAATGCAAAACGGATTGGATCTTGAGATTATCATCGGCGCGATTGCAAGGCGCGTCGCCGAACAGGTTAGGGCCGAACTCGCGCAGGATTCCACTGCGCCGCTGAAACCAAGGCTCCTCACGCTCGACCAGGCTGCAGTTTACATGGGCCGAAGTGAGGAGGCGATGCAGCACATGGTGGCGAACGGCAAAGTGCAAACGGTCCGCATTGATCGGCGCGTCTTTGTTGATGTTCGGGATCTGGAAAAACTGATCCAAGCAAACAAAGCGAGCGCCATACGATGATGTGCCGGCCTTGACTCTCCCGTTGAGCGCCGCCAAATACTCCTTTGTCTGTGCGAGAGTGCCGGAGCCTCCGAGCTGTTTCACCTGCATCTGACGCAGCGTAAAACGAAACGGCAGCAAAAGGATTCTCGCCCAAGAATGTGTCCGCGAGCATTGCGGTGGGCGTCAACCGCCCAGGGAACGAACCATGAGAGCCAAGCTGGGAAGCATCTACCAGCGAAAGAAGAAGCTGCCGGACGGGACTCTGGAAACGCTGCCGACCTGGTGGATCAAATACTACCGGGATGGCAAGCCCTTTCGTGAGTCCAGCGGTTCCGAAAAGCAGGTGGACGCCGAGAGGCTTCTCAGGAAGCGCGCCGGCGAAATCGCAACCGGAAAATTTCTGGGCTTGAGCCCGGAGCGCATTCGGATGGCTGAACTGTTCAAGGATGTCGTTGAAGACTACCAAGCCGCCGACCGGCGGACTCTCAGCGACCTCAACAGCCGGCTGAAAAACCACCTCGCGCCTTTCTTCGGCGAACTTCGGGCAGCCGATTTCTCCACCCAGCACATCAAGCGCTACGTCACGGCGCGGCGCTCCGAGGAGGCTCAGAACGCGACGATCAATCGTGAGCTTGCCGTCGTACGGCGGGCGTTTAGTTTGGCGGCGAAATGCGACCCGCCAAAGATCGCGAGGGTTCCCTACATCCAGATGCTGAAGGAGGCCAACGTCCGCAGCGGCTTTCTCGAATATGACGGTTATGTGGCCCTTCGGAATGAACTGCCGTGGTACATTCGGCCGCTCTTTGTGGTCGCGTATCACGTTGGCGGACGCCGGGGAGAGCTCACCTCGGTCCAGTGGTCTCGCGTCGATTTCAAGTCCGGCCAAATTCGGCTGCTCGGCACCGAGACGAAGAACGAACAGGCAAGGACGCTGCCCATCTACGGGGAGATGCGCGAGTGGCTGTTGACGGCCAAGAAGGTCCGCGACGAAAAATTTCCTGGCTGCCATTGGGTCTTCTACTCGGACGAAGGACAGCGGCTTTACTGGTTCTACAAGGCGTGGGTGTCGGCTTGCGAACGGGCCGGTTCAAAGGGACTCCTATTTCATGACTTGCGCCGCTCGGCCGTACGCAACATGGAGCGCGCTGGAATCCCCCGCAAGGTGGCGATGTCGATTTCCGGTCACAAGACGGAGAACATCTACAGGCGATACGATATCGTGGCCGAGAGAGACTTTTCGGATGCGGCTGACCGCCTGGATCAGTTCTTCGGGTCGATGAAGGCCGAGTCCGAGCGGGCAAAACGGGCGTCACCGGAGGCCACGGGCACACTTTCGGGCACACCGACCGATTCCAATGAGAAGGCGCAGAGCCCAAGCATCAAGGTTCCCGATCCTAATTCATTGAAGTGAGAGCGCTTGCGCGCCAAGAGTTTTGGTGGGCCCTGTAGGATTTGAACCTACGACCAACGGATTATGAGTCCGCGGCTCTAACCGCTGAGCTAAGGGCCCGCCCTGGTAGCAGAACTGAGCCCATTCTAACCCGAAATCCCGTTTCCCCCCGTGCGTCAGGCCGTCCGCACTACCGGTATTCGCGATTCCACCGGCGGCAGCGGTGGGAAGTCCGTGTACGGCGTAGTCTGGTACCAATAACCCACCGAGAAGAAATTGTCGCCTCGATCGTTGGCGTGCCCGTGTTCCATGGTGTGCTTCAGGTAGCGCTCGAAGGTCACCGGATTGTCGCCGTGCCAGCGATAGCAGACGTAGCGGCCTCCGGTGCGCTCAGCGTTCACGATCAGCGGCGCTCCGTACATGGAGTGGCCGAAAGGCTCCGCCCCATCGCGGCCTCCGAAATCCCAGCTTCCCAGAAAGTAATCTTCCGAGCCTGTGCCGGTGATGAGAGGCTTGGTTTCGTCGTCCACGAAGATCATCTCATCGCCTTCGCCCCACCAGCCGTTGGCATTTTGCAGCACACCCAGCGTCACGCCCATCAGATGCCCGCGGCCGCGCGCCTCCAGATAAACATGGTTGAGCTTGCCATCGAGATTGATCTTCGACCCCTCGGATTTAGCCGGGACGCATGGCGATTCCTGCCGATACTGCGCGTGGAAATAGAGAGTATCATCCGGCAGGCGCGGCGGCTTTTGGTAGTCGATATTGGAATAGAATGACCCGACTTCCTGCTTGCCTTCATTGGCGACCGTCAGTCGCGCCCCACGCTTGTATGGCATCACGAAGTAGCAGTTGAGCGACTTGCCGGGCGAGCAGGCCAGATACTCCGACTGATAAATCTGGTACGTATTCATGTTGCAGCCGAAGAAATCGCCGATGGGCGCTTCCACGCTCGGCTTGGCGTTGCCATCCCAGTAAGCGCGCAGCACCAGTTCCTTCAAATGATCGCCGCTGCGTGCCGAGATGGTGAACCAGATGTGGCTGATGACACCCGGCCCATCGTCCTTGAAGACCTCGAGCGTGGCGCCGGGAGCGACGGTCCAGGAATCGCGATTGCCGCCGGTGCGGTCCCAACTGCCCTGCTTCAGAGACTTGTAATTCTGCGCGCGCGCATACTTTGGGAGCATGGGGAAATCACCCGCGGCGGGGTTGCCATTCTGCGCCTGGGCTACGGCGGGAGCGGCCGCGGCGAATCCACCGGCGGCCAGCAGGCGCTGTAGAAAGCCGCGCCGATCGTTATTCCGTGCCATAAGCCTGCCTCACTTTCTCAACGCTTCGTCGATGGCCTTCTGCGCCAGCGGTCCCATGATGGCGTAGCCCGCTTCGTTGGGATGCAGCCCGTCGTTGGTGATCTCGGTTTTGAAGAACCCCTTGTCATCCACCGTGGAGTTGAAGTAGTCCAGGAAGACGAAGTGATTGCGCGCGCAATAATCCTGAATCCACCGATTCAGCGCGAGGATCTTTTCGGGCGGACGCTGCGCGATCTGTGGGCGATGATAGTCGCACACCGGAGTGAGCGAGGCCATCACCACTCGGATCCCATTGGCGCGCGCGATGTCGGCCATGGCTGCCAGGTTGTTCTCGATGGATTCGAGCGTCACCGGGCCAAGATTGCCCCCGATATCGTTGGTGCCCGCCAGGAACACCACGGCCTTCGGCTTGAGCCCTACCACGTCCGGATAGAAGCGCAGCAGCATCTGCGCGGTGGTCTGCCCGCTGATGCCGCGGTTGATGTAAGGCTTGCCGGGAAAGAAGGGCACTTTGACGTTGCGGCCCCAACCATCGGTGATGGAGTCGCCCATGAAGACCACGCGCTCCTCGCCGGGAGCGGGCGGCTGAACCGTCTGGTTATCGGCGGCGTAGCGTGCCAGGTTGCCGTAGTCGTTAATCAATTTGGCGACGGCAGTCAATGGCGGTGGTGTGACAGGCGGCGCCGGGGCGGGCGCAGGAGCCTGGGCCCACGCGGCGGCAGACAAGACAAGGGCGAAAGAAATTCGCATGGTTGCTATTGTAGTTCAGCGATTGGCCGCCTCGTACAATGGTAGGTCGATGTTTCTCACCGCCAGCCAGCGCCCCATGCTACAAGCCGTATCGCACCTGGCTTACTGCAATCCCTTCCTGCCGGAGTTGGTGGAGTTCGAACGCGCGGTCCTGGGCGCGGAGTTCCATGAGGGCGAAGCGGTATGGAGTCAGCAGGTAGCCGATCCCGAGCAGCCCCGCGTCAACGTGTGGAGGATCGCCGCGCGCCTGGAGCCGCTGGTGGAGCAGTTGCGCACCCGCCTCGGCGGAACCGCGGACGCTCGCGAGCACGACCTGGTGCTGTACGAAGACGCCGTACTCTACCTGCTCTATCAGCGATATTACCGGTCGTTCTTCGAAGCTGGATTTGGCCCGGCCGCGCAGAAGACCGACACGGCGCGCTGGCGCTTCTATAACAACTTTCTGACCGACTGGCGCCACTTCTTCCAAATCGAAGGAGTCCGCTTTCCCACTGGCCTCGATGCGCGCCACACGTTCGCCTGCTTTCGTCAGATCCAACGCGCCTTCGAACAGATTTTCCGCGACGTGATTGGGAACTCCATGCCGGCGGCTCGGCTGCGTGCTTCCATCTGGCAGTCTGCTTTCACACACGACATGCGGCGTTATCGCCGAACTCTGTATGCGCGCATGGGCGAGTTCGCGACGCTGATCACGGGACCCTCGGGCACTGGAAAGGAACTGGTCGCGCGCGCCATCGCGCAATCGCGCTACGTGCCGTTTGACGACCACCGCCTGGCATTCGCCGACGATGGCGCGGGCTCGTTCTTCCCCATCAACATCTCGGCGCTGTCGCCCACGCTAGTGGAGTCGGAACTGTTCGGGCATCGCCGCGGCGCGTTTACGGGCGCGGTGGCCGATCGCAAAGGTTGGCTCGAAACCTGCCCCGCGCTGGGCTCCGTCTTCCTCGATGAACTCGGCGAGTTGGACCCAGCCATTCAGGTGAAGCTGCTTCGAGTGATTGAGACGCGCACGTTTCATCCGGTTGGCGCCACGGCATCCATGGAGTTCCGCGGCAAGTTAATCACTGCGACCAATCGCGATCTGGCGGCATCGATTAAAAAGGGGCAGTTCCGCGAGGATTTGTACTATCGCCTGTGCTCAGATCAGGTGACCACCCCGTCGTTAGCGGAGCAACTGGCCGATTCGCCAGGTGTCCTGCGCGAACTGGTGCTGTACATGTCGCGCCGTGTGGCAGGCGCTGAGGCGGATGAGCTTGCCCGCGAAGTGATGGAGTGGATCGAGGGCAGCTTGGGTGCGCCTTACGATTGGCCGGGTAACTATCGCGAGCTCGAACAGTGCGTCAAGAACGTGCTGATTCGGCGCAACTATCGGCCCGCAAGGAGCGGTGCGGCCGATCCGGTGGCAGAGTTCGCAGGCGATGCGCTGGCCGGCCGGTTGACGGCGGATGAGCTTCTGGCGCGGTATGTCACCATCGTTTACAGCCGCACCAGGAGTTACGAAGAGACCGCGCGGCGTTTGGGGCTCGACCGGCGGACCGTAAAGGCGAAGGTGGATGCGGAACTACTCGCAAAGCTGGGCGAGAGCACACTCTGAGCGCCGTTCCTATCGGGGCCTCGAGTCTACTGTTGGCCCTCCAGGGCAATCGGCGATACCAAGTATGTGCGGCGCGGATTGCGATTGAGTTGGACGACGTCGCGGGATTTCGCGACTGGGCAGGCGTCTAAGGCTCGTCCGTCTTTTGCAGCGCCGCTTCCAACTCACGCTGGTGGTCCAGCCTCAACTTCCAGGGCAGGAGCACGCGTAGGGCAAACAGGTTCAAGGCCGCCAGAACCACAGCGAGAACCCACCGCTCCTGCGCCACCGCGGCTCCCAGCACTCCGGTGTTCCAGATGCTGGCAGCCGTAGCCGTGCCATGCACGTTGCCTTCAGATTTGAGGATGGCGCCGCCTCCAATAAATCCGATTCCCGCCACGAGTCCCTGAATAATGCGCGAGGGCGCACTGGGATCGCTCATGGGCGCCAGCAGCACATAGCCGCAACTGGCCATGGCGACGATGGGGAACGTGCGGACGCCGACGCTGTGCGCCTCGGTTTCGCGATACCAGCCAACGGGAAAGGCCAAACCGTAAGCAAGCACAAGCTTGCCGGCGTCGACAAGATCCCTCTGCCAGCCGGGCACAATCTGCATAGATGCTTTTATAGCACCGAAACGGCAAGGTCATCGCAGCAGGATGACGAACTTGCCGACAGCCACGCGAGTTGGGAAGTCGCGATAGAGCTCCAGGCGGGTGGGGTCGTTGAGACAGTCCAGGCAGGCGATGGCGCACGGCACGCCGGCAGCGGGTTGGCGGTAGCGGCGCGAAACGTTGTCGACCCCGGTGTGCACGAATCGAACGTTGGGAGCGGATTCGCGCAGCAGGGCCTGCAGTGGGTACTCCAGTTGAAGATTGTTGATGTCGATCCCCACTAGGCCGCATCCCGACGGCCGCAGCGCCTGTACTGCCAGCGGGTACGCCGCGGCGTTATTCCATTGGCCCATGTCGGAGAAGTACATGTCATCGCGATTGCGGCGCACAATGCTATTCGGGCCTTTGAGCGGCCGCACCCAGTTTTCCAGCGCCGACAGGCGGGCGTTGTTGAGCAGGAATAGGTACGCCACTACTTGAATCCAAACCGGGCGGATCTCTTCCAGCATGGACGCCAGCGGGGCTCCGAGGACGAACAACGGCAGCACCAGTCGGGTCATAAACGGCTGCCATTTGAGATAGGCGCAAAAGGCCAGGAATCCGCAGAACAGGCTGAGGGCATAGAGGAAGCGCGTTCGCTCCTTGCCCTGAAGCGCTCGCCAGAGTAGCACGGCGGCAATCACGCACAGGATCGCGAGGTGCCAGCGATTGGGCGCGTTGGCCTCGTGATTGGCGTTGACGGGTGGCGCGAAAACGCTGCCGCGCCACGTGGTGGCCGGGTCGCCGATATCGATGCCCAACTCTCGATGGACCGCTTGTACAAAATCGAAGACCTCCCGGTTCCAGCCGTTGCTGCGCGCGCCGGTCTGTTCGGAGGCGTTGCGCAGAAAGTTCGAGAGCGTCTGCTTCCAGCCGAATGTTTCGTTGTGCCACCGGTAGTAGCCGTTGCCCTGGGCAGAATCGAAGCCCAGCGGAGAGCCGCTGAGGGCGATATTGCGCGTATACTGCGGGGTGTTGATCGCCACGGCGCAGAGGGCCGCAAGGGCAAAACCACGAGCCATCGGCTTCCACATGCCGATGGCTTTCGGCGCCAGGATGGTGGCCAGGAGAAACGGCGCGAACAGATAGCCGGTCGCCTTGGTCAGCAACGCGAGGCCGAGCGCACATCCAAACAGCAGCGCATCGCCGGTCCGCAGCGTCGCCGCGAAGCGCAGCGCAAAGTACGCCATGGCGGCCAGCCACAGTGCGAGAAGGTAATCGTTCTTGGCGCCGGAACTGGCCAGTATGCCGCCCGGCAGCGTCGCGCAGAAGAGCGCAGCAAGGGCCTGGCCCCGCGCACCTGCTCCCAATAGGCGCGCGATACCCGATACCGCGACGATGCATCCGAGTGAGGCGAACCACGCAATCAGGTTGATGAAGCGATCGCCTCCCGACAGCAGGTAGGTATGGAGCATGATGTACTCCGCCATGGGCTGGAGCATGATCTGGTTGAGGTAAGGAGTCGGGAAGAATCGGACGCTCGACTGCTCCGCCCAGTAGACCACTCGCGGCATGTGGTACGCCATGGCGTCGGCGCTGTTCGGCGGACTGAGGATGGCGGTGGCGAACGTGAGACAGAGCAGCACCACGACGCCCGCGACAGAGAGCCACACCACAGCATCGAACTTCCACGACGCCACCGGTGCGATGCGCGTGCGGCTGCGGTAGACAGCCGCAACGGCAGTCAGCGCGAGTGCGACCCACGCGATCGCGAGCGAAGTGCGGTTGAGGATCTGCAGCCATCCAAGCAACTCCGTGATGACGCAGACAGCGACGCCCCAAACGACTGCAGCGCGGAGGAATCGATCGCGGAGGCCGTCGGGAAGCATACCAGCCGATATGATCGCAGATCGCGTTTCAGGCCGGCTGGATGACGCGGGTGATGGCCTCCATCACCTTTTCGAACTCGGAAATCTCCAGGCTCAGTTGCTTACGCCCGGCGGGCGTCAACTGGTAATAACGGGCTCGACGGTTATTGTCTGATTGGCCCCATTCGGCCGTAACCCATCCCTTGATCAGCATGCGCTGCAGCGCCGGATAGAGCGACCCTTCTTCCACCTGCAGGACATCGGCGGAGAGCTGCTGGATGTGCTGCGCGATCCCATACCCGTGCATTGGACCAAGCCGTGCCAGGCTCCGCAGCACCAACATGTACAGAGTGCCCGGTGGGATTTCCGATCTTTCCATAGCCAGCCTATTGGAAGTGTGACGCAAAACGCAGCGAGGGTCAAGTGAAGTACGACAATGGACAGCGCTGCGAGCGAAGTTCTACCCTGGCCCTATGTTCGATCTCCGTTATGCTGTGCGCCAGTTACGGAAGTCGCCGGCGTTCGCGCTGGGCGTGATTCTGACGCTGGTGGTAGCAATCGGCGCCAATACGGCGATCTTTTCGGTAGTGCGCGCGGTCTTGCTGCGGCCGCTCCCCTATCCCCAACCGGATCGCCTGCTGGCGGTGTGGCACGCCGAAATCCAAGGCGCGCCCTGGTACACCTTCTCCTACCCCGGATTTCAGCTCTACCGCGAGCGCCTCGCCAACTTGGCCGAATTGGCGGCGTACGACGACGAAACCGCCACCGTGACGAAGCACGGCGAACCGATTCGCGTGGAGGGCGGACGTGTATCGGATAATTTCTTTGCGGTGCTGGGAACGAAACCGGCATTGGGCCGCGGCTTTCTGCCGAGCGAAGACCGGCACCAGGCGAACCCGGTCGCAGTCCTGAGCGATCGCTTCTGGCGGCAACGCTACGGCGCCGATCCAAAGATTGTCGGCCAGCCGATCACGGTGGACGGTGAAGCGTTCACCATCATCGGAGTGATGCCGCCGGATTTCCGCTTTCAAAGCGCGGAATTGGATGTGTGGCGCAGCAGGATTGTCGACACGCGGACTTTCTCGCCGGCGAGTGTGCAATTGGGCGCTGGGTACCTCACGGTGGTGGCACGGCTCCGGCCAGGCGTTACCGTGGCGCAATTCCGATCGCAACTGAAGGCGCTCGGTGTGCAGGAAGGGCGCGGGAACACCGACGTCGCGGCGGACGGGCTGCAGCGCAAAATGTTCGCGGCCGTTCAGAACACCATTCTCGTGCTGTGGGGCGCGGTGGCCTGTCTGTTGGTGATCGCCTGCGCCAATGTGGCGAACCTGGTGCTGGCGCGCGCCACGGCACGATATCGCGAACTCGCGGTGCGACTCGCGCTGGGCGCCAGCCGATGGCGGATTGCACGGCAGTTGATAGTGGAATCGGTGTTCCTCTCCTGCTGCGGCGCGGTCGTATCGCTGCCGTTGAGCGCGGCGGGAATGCGGCGGCTGACCGATGCGCTGCGGCAGACTTCGGGCGTGGTCCCCGCGGCGCATCTCGATTGGACGGTGATGCTGTTTACGCTGGGAATTGCCGCCGCGATCGGCACGATATTCGGCCTCGCGCCGATGTGGATGCTCCGGCAGGGAGCCGCTCAGACCGGGCTGCATTCGGGAGGACGCGGGCTTTCAGAGTCGAAGGGAAATAGCGGTTGGCGCAGCGCGATTGTGGCGGCGCAACTGGCGCTCTGCCTGGCGCTGCTGGCCGGAGCCGGACTGCTGATGCAGAGCTTCATCCGCGTTTACACCATGAGCACGGGGGTTCGCACAGATCACCTGGCGATGTTCCCGTTGGACCTGATGCCCGACCGGTATGAGTCTTTCGACAGACGCGCGGCCTTCTATGACGAAGTCCTGCGGCGGGTTGAAACCATACCGGGTGTCACCGGCGTGGGCATCACTTCCCGGGTGGATTTGGTGAATTCAGGTCTCGCCTTCGTCCTTCGCGTGCCGGGCAATACGGATGCCTCGCTGCAGCATGCCGGAACGCGCGGCCGAAGTGTCAGCCCCGATTATTTCCGGGTGATGGGCATTCCGCTGTTGCGCGGCCGTATGTTTGACCAGCACGACACCACGCATTCGGGCAAAGTGACGATCGTCAACGAAGCGTTTGCAAAGAAGTTCTTTCCGGCTAGCGATTCGCTGGGAAAGCACGTTATCTATTCCACCGATCAAATTGACTGCGAAATTGTGGGCGTAGTGGCCAACGTTCGCGCCGGCCTGCAGGAGACGGGTGTCCAGGATGGACTGTACTTGCCGCTATCGCAGCGTCCCTGGTTGGTTGCCAAACTGCTGGTGCAGGCCGCACACCCCGAGGGTATGGCGGCCGCGATTCGCGAGCGTGTGCGATTGGCCGACCCGGAACAGGCCGTGGCGCAGAGCATGCTTCTCGACGAGGTAATCGCGGATAGGCTCGGGCGGCCTCGGACTACAATGCTGGTTGTAGTGGCGTTCGCTGCTTCGGCTCTGTTGCTGGCGGCCGTTGGGATCTACGGTGTGATCGCGTATTCGGTGGCGCAGCGCCGCAAGGAAATCGGGATTCGCATGGCGCTGGGCGCGGATAGCCGGCAAGTGCGCGCTCTATTATTCCGGCAGACTTTTCGAATGTTTGGCGCGGGCGTGGTGGTGGGACTGCCGGCGGCAGCGATATTGAGCCGCCTCTATGCCAGCCTGCTGTTCGATGTGAAGCCGGGTGACCCGGTAACGCTTGCAGTAGCGGTCGGAGTTCTGGTTATTGTGTCTGCGCTCGCAACTTATGTGCCAGCAGCGAGGGCATCGAAGGTCGATCCGCTGCTGGCGCTGCGGTCGGAGTAGAAAAAAGCGGCGCTTGCGCGCCGCTTCGCTGAGCCGAGTACGCCTGGAGGGGGTCAGTTACTCGGATTCGCCGAACTCAATCTTGGTGGTAGTGCCGCCCAATTCGATGGCGGAGATCTGGTCCATATCGGCCTTCTTGTCGGTGTCAACGGCCGTTTCCTGGTACTTCGAGGCAGCGGGGGTATCGATCTTCGCGTGGGCGGTAAACGACTTGCCGCTCTCCACGTCCGTGAAGATCGCGTTGTTGCCATCAAGCTTCAGCCTGTACTCGCCAGACTTCAGTTGCACATTGGCAACCTTGGTGGGGCCGCTGAGGACGATGTCGTACGACTTGGCGCTGGCGATCGAGAGGCTGGCGACGGCCAGGGCGCCGGTAAGAATCAGAGATTTGAAGTTCATGGGGGGGGTCTCCTTCGTTTTGTTTAATTTGCCTTGCAATTAAGAGATGATTCGAAGTGCCCCGCGGTAACTACCGTCGACAGGGGAGATATGGTCTGGGCGACAGGGGAGGCTATGGTTTGCGAAGCCAAAGGTAGCAGTGGTTGCCAATCCTTCCCGCGCGGCCCGTATGGAAAAAGACCAAGTCGAGATAGCGCAGCGGAAAGAGCAGCCAGCCGAGGACGCCGTGGGCAAATGCCCGCCAGGCCTTCCACGGCAGCAGCAGCTTGGCATATTCGATGGTGAAGACCAGCAGCGTGGCGGTGGGGCCGGTGCGCCATCCTTCCGCTATGGGCTCCAGCCCCGCGGCCAGTTCCTTCAGACCGTCCACCGTGAAACGGCGATAGTCCTTCGGATATTCGTGGAACGGATGGCAGAACGGCGTCACCAGGTGGGCATAGCCCCCAGGCGCGAGGACTCGCCGAATCTCCGACATTACCTGTTCGGGATGGCGGACATGCTCCAGCACGGCATCGCACTCCACACGCTGAAAGATCGCGTCTGGAAAGGGAAGGGCTTCGGCATCGGCGGCCACATCCACGTCCGGCATCGGGAACAGGTCGAGATTGATGTAGCCGGGAACGGCGCGACCCGCGCCACCGATGTAAAGGTTGAGCCTGCCGAGTGGAAAATCGGTGGGCTCCGCGGGATTCATCACAAACGGGGCCGGAGGCTGCAGCCAACGGCGGATGCGGTCTCGCCACCGCGTGGACGAGCGTTTGCGGTAGAGCTGTTCGAGAGATTTTGTGGTGGCCACCTTGGGGCAGTATAGCGGTAGCACCGCGTTACGCGGGATTCGGCCGCCATGCTATCCTAAGCCTCCCTATGGCCTCCCGCAAGGAAACTGCCCGCCGCTGGTTTGTGCGCGGCCGCGTGCAAGGCGTGGGATATCGGTACTTCGCGCAGAAGTCCGCCGCGGCCCTGGAGCTTCGCGGGTATGCCCGCAACCTGGACGATGGGCGCGTGGAAGTCTACGCCATCGGCAGCGACGACAAACTCTCGGAGTTCGCCGGCATGCTGCACAAAGGACCGCACTGGGCCGACGTGCGCGGAGTGGATGAGCAGCAGGCAGCAGTGGAGCACTGCCTGTCATTTGGGATTGAGCATTAGACACGGTATAAAAGAGATTCACATGGAAGACTTGAAGAAGCTCATCCGCGAAGTGCCGGACTTTCCGAAGTCTGGCATTCTCTTCTACGACATCACCACCCTGCTCAAGGAGAAGGCCGGATTCCGCGGCGTCATCGACGGATTGAAAAACCACTACCGCAACGTGCAGGTGGACGTTGTCATGGGCATTGAGGCTCGCGGCTTCATCTTCGCGCCGGCGCTGGCCTACGCGCTCGACGCCGGTTTCGTGCCGGTGCGCAAACCCAAGAAACTGCCGGCCGAATGCATCACCGTCACCTACGATCTGGAATATGGCACCGACAGCCTGCAGATGCACAAAGACGCCATCGTGGGCGGCACGCGCGTGCTGATTGTGGACGACCTTTTGGCCACGGGCGGCACCGCATCGGCCGCGGCCCGCATGGTTCGCGAAGCCGGGGGCACGGTGGCAGGACTCGGGTTCGTGGTGGAGTTGACCTTCCTGAACGGTCGCCGGAAGCTGCCAGAGTACGACGTGTTCTCGCTCCTGCAGTACGACAAATGAGCGCAGGCGCTGCCACACGGAGCGTGCGCGTCCGCGCTCTCGCCAAAATCAACCTGGACCTGCGGGTGCTCGGCAAGCGCCCCGACGGTTATCACGAACTGCGCACCATCTTCCAGACCATCTCGCTGGCGGACACTCTCGACATCGCCTTCACTCCGGCCCGCAAAACCACCATCGAACTCGACGACAATCTGGGTATCACGGACAACCTGGTGACGCGCGCCGCGCGGCTCGCCATGGATGCGATGCGCTCCACCGGCCGCGTGGAGATGAAACTGGTCAAACGCATCCCGATGGGCGCGGGGTTAGGCGGCGGATCGAGCGATGCGGCCGCGGTGTTGCTGACCCTGCCTGTGCTGGCAGGCCGCCATCTGGATCTGCCTAAGTTGTGTGGCATGGCGCAGCAACTTGGCAGCGACGTGCCTTTCTTCCTGCTTGGTGGCACGGCGGCGGGCATCGGCCGCGGCACGGAACTGTTTCCACTGCCCGATGCGCCGGCTTATCCAGGCGTATTGGTGGCTTCCGCGGTGCACGTCAACACGGCTGAGGCTTATCGCGCGCTGAGCCCTCGTTTGACAACCGAATCCCAACAAAATAAAATGGTTAGTTTCCAGACGCAGACATGGGAATTAGGTAACGCTGCCGCGAACGATTTTGAAGAAGTGGTGTTCGAGCAGCATCGCAGTCTTGGTGTCTTAAAGAAACGGCTATTGCGAGCAGGAGCTCTCACAGCCATGATGACGGGGAGCGGTTCTGCACTATTCGGGTTATTCCGCTCCGCCACAGATGCCTCCCACGCCGTGAAACTGTTGGGAGATGAAAAGAGTTTTCGAGTTTCGTTCGTGAATCGTGCGCGCTATCGGGCGATGTGGTGGCGCGCTCTGGAGAAACATCTAACCGGGAGAATATGGCCGCCCCCAAGCCGAAACGCTCGATGAGTCACGACCGCATACAAGTCTTTACGGGAAACGCGAACCCCGACCTTTCGATCGAGATCTGCAAGCATCTCGGGCTCGAAATCGGGCGCGCCATGATCCGGACTTTCGCCGATGGCGAAATCTACCTGCAGATCCAGGAAAACGTGCGCGGCGCCGATGTTTTCGTGATCCAGCCCACCTGCACGCCGGTAGACAGCAACCTGATGGAGCTGCTGTTGATGATGGATGCCCTCAAACGGGCTTCAGCAGAACGCATCACGGCAGTGTTACCCTATTATGGGTACGCGCGGCAAGACCGGAAGGACAAGCCGCGAGTTCCGATCTCCGCCCGCCTGGTGGCAGCCCTGCTGGAAACCGCGGGGGCGGACCGTGTGTTGACACTCGACCTGCACGCGGCACAGATCCAGGGCTTCTTCGATATCCCGGTGGACCACTTGTTCGCGGCGCCGGTAATGATCGAGCATTTCAAGGCGCTGAGCGTTCCCGACATGACGGTGGTCTCGCCGGACGCGGGGGGCGTGGAGCGCGCACGGGCGTTTGCCAAGAGGTTGAACGCGCCGCTGGCGATTATCGATAAACGCCGGGAAGAAGCCAATGTCGCCGAAGTCATGAATGTGGTGGGCGACGTGAAAAACCGGTCCTGCCTGCTGGTGGACGATTTGATCGACACTGCGGGAACGCTGGTAAAGGGCGCGGAAGCGCTGATCGAGAAGGGCGCAGCCAGCGTATCGGCCTGCGCAACCCATGCGGTGCTCTCGGGACCGGCCGTAAGCCGGATTGAAGCATCGTGTTTGAAGGAAGTAATCGTTACGAATTCGATTCCGTTATCGGATGAGAAGAGAAATTGCAGCCGGATCAAAACGTTGTCGATCGCGAAGTTGTTGGCGGAAGCCATCCGGTCGATACACGAAGAAACTTCGGTGAGTGTGTTGTTTATTTGAGATTAGCCACAGATACAAGAATTTCTTATCCGTGTTTATCTGTGTGAATCCGTGGCAAATAGAATTACGGGCTCTCGAACCCACGTTAACCGCAAGGTGAACCGGACTTCGAACCCGATAGGAGATAGGTAAGTGAGAAAAGATATTACCGTCGTCGCCGAGGTGCGTACCTCGCGCGGCAAGAACGAAGCGCACCGTACACGGGCTGCCGGGAAGATTCCGGCAGTGGTTTATGGCGCATACCAGGATCCGGTCAGTGTCGCATTGAATCCGCGGGAAATCCTCAAAATCGTCCGCAGCGCCACCGGCTACAACACCATCTTCACCCTGGCAGTGGAAGGCGGCGAAAGCACGCCCGTCATGGTTGTCGATCAGCAGGTGGACCCCATCAAGGGAACCTTGCTGCACGCCGACCTCAAGCGTATCGACCTCACCAAGCGCATCCGCGTCAGCATCCCCGTACACACGGCCGGCGAACCGGCGGGCGTGAAGGTTCAGGGCGGATTGCTCGAAGTCATCACCCGCGCCGTCGAAATCGAGTGCCTGCCTGACGAGATTCCGGAAAGCTACACGGTCAACGTGAGCGACCTGATGATCGGCCAGAGCAAGCGCGCCAGCGATGTGGCCCTTTCCGGATCCGTTAAGCTGGTCAGCGATCCGCAGAGCGTGATTGCGCACATCGTGACGCTCCGCGCCGAAGAAGAAGTTGCCGCTACTCCCGAAGCTGCCGCCACACCTGCCGCCGGAGCCGCTGCCGAGCCCGAAGTCATCAAGAAGGGCAAGAAGGAAGAGGAAGCCGCGGCCGACAAGGACAAGGCCAAGAAGAAGTAAGGCTTCATGTTTCTGGTGGCCGGTCTCGGGAACCCTGGCGAGGAGTACGCTCTTACGCCGCATAACATGGGATTCCTTACAGTGGACCGGTTGGCCGAACGGCACGGCATCCGCGTCACCCGCAGGGATTCCAGGGCGCTCGTCGGCGTGGGCGAAATCGACGGGCATCCGGTGATGCTGGCCAAACCGCAAACGTTCATGAACCTCAGCGGCACTTCGCTCGCGCCGCTGATGGAGAAGCACTCCGTCGACGTAAATCATCTGGTGGTGGTTTATGACGAACTGGACCTGGATTGGCTGGCGTTACGAATTAAGCCCCAGGGATCGGCGGCCGGTC
Organism: uncultured Solibacteraceae bacterium; assembly: GCA_963815475.1. Taxonomy (GTDB): domain Bacteria; phylum Acidobacteriota; class Terriglobia; order Bryobacterales; family Bryobacteraceae; genus Sulfopaludibacter. The sequence continues at coordinate 2,646,929 of CAWFHD010000003.1, forward strand.
ACAATGGCATGATCAACGTGATCGGCAGCCTGAAAACCAGCGAAATCGTGCGGGTGCGAATGGGAGTTCATCCGGGCCACCCATTGAGTAGTGGCAAGGATTTTTTGCTGGCGCCCATCAAGCGCTCGCAGACTAAGGAATTGGACGGCTTCATCGACTATGCAGCCGATGCGGTCCGTTCCATAATTGCTGAGGGCGTCTCAAAGGCCATGACGAAATACAATCGTCGCGCCCCTGGCTTACCAGAAGAGGAAGCATGAGGATTTACGAAGAGCTGTTCATCGTGAAGCCCGATGCTCCGGAAGAAGAGTTGGATGCGCTCGTGGAGCAGTTGCGAGCGCAGTTGACCTCAGCCGGTGCAACGGTAGACAAAATTGACAAATGGGGCAAGCGCCGCCTGGCGTATCGCGTGGATAAGTATCGCGAAGGCTCTTATGTGCTGTTCCAGTTCACGGCGGAACCCGATGTCGTGAAGGAACTGGAGCGCCGCCTGCGCGTGTCGGACATGGTTTTGAAATTTATTACCGTGCGAATCGACGAGACCTTGAAGCGCCTGGACAAACGGAAGAAAGAGCGGGACAAGCGGGCTGCCAAACGGGCGGCATCGGCTCCGGCCACACCGGCCCCGGCTCAACCTTCACTGGCGCAGCAAATGACGGAATCGCCGGCCATCATGCCGGGTGTTCCGAAGGCGGAGGCATAACCCATGGCGGAATCCAAAGGTAGACCGGGCAGCGCGGGACAGCGCCCCACTGGCGGCGACAAGGCGGTCGCTACGCAGAAGAAGCAGTATTTCCGGCGCAAAAAAGTGTGCCGTTTCTGCGTGGAGAAGATCGACGACATCAACTACAAAGACACCAAGATGCTCCACGCCTTTGTGGCGGAGCGCGGAAAGATCATTCCGCGGCGGATCTCGGGTGTATGCGCCCCGCACCAGCGGCGCCTCACCGACGCTATCAAGAAGGCGCGGAACATCGCGCTGCTGCCGTTCGCGGCGCAGTTCTAGGCAGGAGGAAATTGTCATGGAAGTGATACTGAGAGAAGACATCGAAAAATTGGGCAATCGGGGCCAGGTAGTGAAGGTGGCTCCGGGATACGCCCGCAATTTCCTGCTCCCCAAGAAACTGGCGGTGCTGGCCAACGAGTCGAATAAGAAGATCGTGGAGCAGGAGCGGCAAGCGCACCTGCGCAAGGAAGCCAAACTCCAGGGTGAGGCACAGGAACTGGCCAAGTTGATGAACGGTGTCACCGTCACCATCAGGCAAAAGGCCGGCGAGAACGATCAACTGTTCGGTTCGGTGACCTCGAAGGACGTGGCCGATGCATTGGCCGCGGCAAACTACACCATCGACCGCCGCAAGGTGCAATTGGACGAGCCCATCAAGTCGCTGGGCGAGTTCAAGGTGCCGGTGCGGCTGCATAAAGACGTGACGGCCGAAATCACAGTGGTCGTCGCAAAAGAAGAGTAGTTCTCGTTTCACAACTAGACGCGGGGGCACGAAGAGTTTCTCCGGGCCTCCGCGTTTTTGCGTAGTGGGCCGGAACTAGAACCACACGCGCAGAGCGATCTGCACCCGGCGTGGTGGCCGGGCGGCGCTCGGCGTATCGAACGCGGCGTTCACCTGCTTACCCGTCGGATCGAATTGCAGCGCTGTGTTCAAACTGCTCCACTGCGTGTGATTGAACGTGTTGTACGATTCCAGCCGCAACTGACTCTGGACGCGCTCGGTGATCTTGATCTGCCGGTATACCGAGAGGTCCCAGTTATTCGTGCCGGGGAGATACATCGTGTTGCGGCCCAGGTTGCCCAGTTGCGGCACGGTGCTCTGCACGGTCCACGGCACGTTCGCCTGTCCGAGAGGCTCGGGCGGAGGCCCAAACCGCAGCGGCAACGGCGCTGTCGGATTGATCACTTCGACTCTCGCGCCGTCCGATGGCGAACCGGTCGGACTGTTGATGCCGCTCACCAGGCTATACGACGGCGTGACCGGGCCGCCCGTCATCATTCGCATCACGCCCGACAGCGCCCAGTTGTCCGCCACCCAGCCGAGCGGCTTGATGCCGGTCGCCAGGCCCGGCTTCGGCAGGTTCCAGTAGAAATTGCTCGTGAACACGTTCCGCCGATCAAAGCCCGCCGGACCGTAATCGCGCGAATGAATATTCAGGAACGGGTCCACCGAGCTGCTGTAGCTGTCCGATGCGTCGAGCACCTTGCTATAGGTGTACGACGCTCCCACATTGATGCCTCTCCCGAGCCTGTGCTGGAAGCTGGTCAGGAGCGCGTGGTAATTCGAATTGTTGGCGAACTCGTACAGGTAGATATCGCCGAGCCCCTGGTACGGCCGTAGGAAATTGGTCGGCAGCGCGCTGCTGGTAGTGGTTGGGTCGCGATTGCCGGGGTTCACATTGACGAAGTCGGCGCCCAGCGGCACAGCGTTGATATTCCGCTCCCACAGCAGATGCCGCCCCAGCGATCCCGAGTATCCTACGCGAATGATGTCGTTCCTGCCGAGCTGCCGCTGGATATCCAGATTGAAGTTGTAGACCACCTGCTGGTGACCCTTGCCGGCCAGCGAATAGACCGTGCCGGTGGGCGCCAGGAAGCCGGAGCTGGCCGTAGTGGCGATATCCGCGAACGAGCCATAATACTGCGTCGGCGAATAGAAGGCCGGCGGCCCGAGCAGATTCATCACTGGATTGCCTTCAATGCGATCGATGTATACGCCACCGCCGCCGCGAATCGCCGTCTTGCCGTTGCCGAACGGATCCCACGCGAAGCCGAAGCGCGGGCCCACACCCACAGGTGGAACCGTGAAGAGTCCCGGCGGCACGCCGTTCTTCCCGCCCACGAGCATGCCGTTCGCCGGATCTCCAATGCCCGGAGCGAAGGCGCCGATCAATCCGGACGAGTAAGTCTGCCCGGTGATCGGATTCTGCGCCACTTTCACGCCATTGACCGTCGCCGGCCGCAGCAGCACTGGTGCGTTGGCCGGATTGTAGGCGGCCATGGAGAACGAGGCCAACTGATGCCGGGCATCATACTGCGGCTGATCGTGATAGAAGCGGACGCCGTAGTCCAACGATAAGTTGGAGCGCACGTGCCAGGTATCCTGAATGAACCATTCCGTATTGGTGTACTTGTAATTCCCTTGTGGCCTTCCCGTGGATTCGGCGTAGCTGTCGTAATTCCCCAGCAAGGCCGTGCCGTACGGCTCATTCGTATCGAGCGCGTTGTTGCCGTCCTGGTTGAAGCTGATGCTACCGCGGGTGAATGCGTTGGCGCTTTGGATCTTCTGCGTGTGCTCGAAGTAGAGGCCCACTTTCAAGCTGTGCGTCCCCCAGACTTTGCTCACATTGTCGATGAAGCTGTAGATGGTGTTCTGGTTGAAGTAAGGAGTGCCGTCACTCATTGAAGGATTGGCGTAGTTCTGAATCCCGCTGAACGTCATGTCCGGGATGGCGTTCAATACATTGAGCGAAGGATTGCGCTGCGGAATCGTGATGCCGAGCGCCGTGCGGTCCACCAGGCTGGGATTGAGCGGCGCATACGTCAGAGTATTCTGACTCACCGCGACGGAAGCTTCGTTGAACATAGTCGGCGAGATGGTGTTGGTGGAGCGCAACGTTGCCAGGCGCCCAGGCTGTTGGTAAGAGATGGGCGAAAGCGGGAAGTTGAGCGATCCCGCCACCCAACCGGCGGCAGTGGCCGCGTAGGGCACGTCCTGGCTATCCGCGTTGTTACTCAAGCTGAGAGCCAACTGCCAGTTCTGCTTCGGCGAGTAATCGATGCGCGCGGTCTCCGTGCGGCGCGGGTAGGGTTCCGACATGTTCGCGTAGTAATTCCACTGATACCGGTTCGACGGGTTGGGGTCCGTGAAATTCGGCAGCGGGAACATGTTGAGGATCGCCTGCCCGATCGGGTTGATGCGTGATGGTGGAATGATATTGCCCGGAAACTGCGCTTTGTTGTTGAGGGGATCGTTGACGTGAAAGCCTCCAGCTGCGCCGCTGGTGGTGTAGGATTGCGAGAAATTGCCCTGGCGCTCGAGGGCAGTCGGCACCGTCTTCTCTTCCACACCATAGGTAGGAATCTGGCGCTGAAACTCCTGGCTGAAGAAGAAGAATAGCTTGTTGCGCAGGCTGTGGACCTTGGGCAAAATCACCGGCCCATCGATGGTGTAGCTCCCGATGTTATAGCGATACTTCGCGATGGGCCGCCCCGCCTCATTGGAAAAGAAATCGTTGGCGTTCAGATCTTCGTTGCGGAAGTAATACGATGCCATGCCGTGGAACTGCGTAGTGCCGCCCTTGGTGATGACGTTGATGGAAGATGGATTCCGCCCGTTCTCCGCCGAGTAGGCCGACAATAGCACCTTCACCTCGGCCACCGAATCCATGGAGGGCATGCTGTGCACCGAGGTGTTGGATCCGGTATCCAGATTCGTCACTCCATCCACAGTCATGTTCTTCTGATCGTTGCGGCCTCCCATGATGTAGATTCCGGAGATGCTGGTGGGGCTTGGTGAGTCGCGGCCATCGGTGGTGTCCACTACGCCGGCCATCAGGCTGACGGCGTCGAAGAGATCCCGGCCGCGCAGCGCGATCTCATCGAGTTGTTGCCCGGTCAGCGTCCCCGAGCGCTCGCCCGTGGCGAGTTCCACCGAGACCGCCTCCGCCGTGACCGTGACTGACTCCGAAACCTTGCCAATCTCCAACTTGATTTGCCCGAGCGACCTTTGCTCATCGGCACTGATCGCGATTCGATTCTCGCGATAGGTCTTGAATCCGGGAGCTTCAATGCTCAGGGTGAACGTGGACGGCGTCAAATCGGGGAATGAGAAGAAACCGTCGCTGGTGGTAAGAACGGTTCGAACGAAGCCATTGTCTTCCGCGGTCAGTGTCACCTTCACGTGCGGGATAACTGCCCCTGCCGCATCATGGACCGTGCCCGAAAGCGCACAGGAAGTGTTCTGGGCCAGCATCACGGCCGGTAAGAACAAGAGTAAGAGCAGACGTCGCATGGTCTAACCTCCGTACAGTGGATTGGAAGGGTTATCTCATGGGCCAACTATCGAAGTCAAGCAAAGACCTCGAATGAGGCTTTGACGTGGTATGCTTTCGTCCACCGATGCTTCCGATTCTGACCGCATTGGCGATGCAGCCCGATCCGGCCGTTCTGCGCCGTATTTTCGAGGACGCGTTGGCTCGCCGCGAGCAGCAATACGGCGTCGGGGATGCCCGGACCGCACAGGCCGCTCGCGACCTGGGGATGTTCCTGGGGCGTCAGGGCGATACGCGCGCCGCACGCACAGCCTTACTGGAAGCGGTGCGCGTAGATGAAGCAGCCTTCGGCCCGGCCGCCGCGCAAACGCTTGCTGACGTCGCGGAACTTGCGGCGGTGTACCCTCCGACAGAAGCCGCCCCGCTCTGGAGTCGCGCCGCCGAATCGGCCGATGCAAAAACTGCCGCGCGCGCTCTCATCGCATTGGGCGAGGCACAGGCTAGCGCCGGCGATCACCCGGGCGCCTCCGGGTACTATCGCCGCGCCCTCGCGAAACAGGAGATCGCCACTGGCCGCGACAGCGAACCGGTCGCGGTGTGCTTGAATGCGCTCGCCCCTATGGTGGAAGCGAAAGACGGGATCACGCTGCTCGAGCGCGCCATTGCCATCGACCGGCGTGTGCTGGGCGCACGCCATCCCCAAACCGCCACCACTGAGGCCAACCTCGCCGGCCTGCTGGTGAACGCCCGCCGCAACGACGAGGCCGTCCGCGCCGCCTCCGACGCGCTTTCCATTTTTCAGGAAACGCTCGGCCCCGATCATCCGCGCTGCGCGGTGACGGCCGGGATCCTCGCTTTCGCGCTCGAATCCACGGGCCAGATCGCACAGGCCGAGAAGATGTACCGGCTGGCAGTATCCATCGACGAGCATGCCTATGGCGCACAGGACCCGCGCACTGCTGGCCGACCGGCAAGCCCTGGCGGAATTTCTGCGCGCCACCCGCCGTTAGTGTCGCACTGGCGTCAGTGGGTCGGTCGCCGTGTAGACGGCGATTCGATGATTGGCGAATGCGAGATTCGGCTGAGGCTTCACTGCAGGCATGTGACATTCGGCGCACGCGCGCCTCGTCACCGGCTTGCTGTGCTTTGGCGCAGCGTGGCACTTGGAGCACGCGCCATCGTACGCTGCCAGGTTACGCTGCAACGGCGCGTGCGGCGAATGACAGGTAAGGCAGGTCAGCCGCCCTGCGCTGCGTTGGAAACAGGCGCTGGCAGCCAGTACCAGCGGCTGATGCCGCGCGTTCCAGGGATTGCGCAAATCGGGCGTATCGTCCGCGCCCGCCGGCATTCGATGGCAGTTGCCGCACAGTTCGTTCAGTTCCACGGCGGAGAGACGTCCCGGATTTAGCAGGTGAGTGCGCGCCGGATCGCGCGCATGCGCCGCGCCTGGACCGTGGCAGGCTTCGCAGCGCACGCCGAGTTCGTGCGGCATGATCGCCTCATCCGCGGCCAGTGAGATGGGTCCGGTGGAGTGGCATGAGAAGCAGCGCAGCATTCCGGCCGCCGGGTCGAAGATGCGATAGCGAGTGCCGGCAGCGCTCGCCGCGCCCGGTGTCCGCGCATACCCGTTGAGCCTGGCGTACCAACTTTGCCCTTCTTCCAGGTAGTTACCGGCATCCAGCCGCCGCACAAAGGTGATGGCCTGCTCTCCCGCGCCGAAAGCCCATTCACCGGGCTGCGCCGGTTTTGACCGCGCAATCGACCGTGCATGTCCGCTCTCCGTTTGCGACGCAAACTCCGCCGCGTGGCACTTACCGCAAGCCGCCGCCCCTACATAGTCGGAAGCTGAAGCGATCGCCAGCAAAATCGGAAACGGAAGGGCCATCGGAGATTATCTTCGTGGCGCGTCATCTAAGCTGCGCCTATCCCTTCACAATCCCGCCACTCTTCTTTGGCAACTGATCCACCAGACTTCTCGGCATGCTGAAATTGTCTTCCAGCAAGCCAGCCGGGTTCGCGCCTAGCCATGCCGACAGGGAAATCTCCTGATAAACGCCGCTGTTGAACAGGACCAGGATCCGCGTATCGTCGCCTCCCACCTGCTCCACGTAGTGCCCGTATCCCTGAGGGATAAACGCCACATTGCCCGGCCCGAACTCTTCCGTCCGCACCCGTCCGTGCGAGCCGAAGATGCCGATGCGGGCGCGGCCGCGCACAAAGTATTGCCATTCGTCGGCATGCGGGTGCCAGTGAAGTTCGCGCAACCCGCCCGGCTTCAAATCGAGCCGAGCCGCGGTGAGCGTCGTCTGAATGGGAAACTCCTTCGACGAAACAACTCGCTCCTCGCCGCCCGCAAACACAATCGGCTTCTGGTCGCCCAACCGGTATTTGTGCGTGAGCTGTGAGGCCTTCAACTCGCTATTCCGCAGCCCAGCCACTGGGCTCGCCAGGGTCTGCGGCGGCACTTTGCCGGTGCCGATGTACACTTCCTTCTTCGGCAGATTCCCCAGGGCGGAAACCGGCATGCCCAGATTGCGGGCCAGAATCTCCGGCGGCAAATGCGCCATCCAGTCCGTAACGCTGAAGGTGCCGAACTCGGAGAAGTGGCCGTTGTCAAACCCCAACAGGAAATGGCATTCGCCCGGTCCAAGCCCCTGCAGCGCGTGGCCGTGCCCACGCGGAAAATACCAGGTATCGCCTTCACGGAAATCCGCGATCTCCGCCTCGCCATTGGGCGAAATCACGGTTACGCGGCAGCGGCCTTCCAGCATGTAGGCCCACTCCGCGGCCAGCGAATGCCAATGCAGTTCGCGCATGGCCCCCGGTTGCAACCGCATGGAGACGCCTGCGATGCTCTGCGAGATGGGAAACTCCGCCACCGTCGCTTCTTTCGCCGATCCGCCTGGGCCCTGCCAGCCGGTCTGGTTTTCGATATCGAATTTGAAATCTGGCAATGCCTTCGACAGTTCTTCATCCGCCGGGGCCGCCGCCGCGACTCCCGCGGCTACCCCCGCCGCTGCCATACTGCCAAAAAGACGTCTCCTGCTTACCCGATCTGATCCTTCCGATTTACCCATGTTGTACCCCTCTTGAAGGCCGCTTCGCCAGCAGCGGCAAACCAATCGACAGCGTTAGCACAATCGCAATAATGCGGATCGCATCCGTAAAATTCCCGGTAGTCTCCCTCAGATGCGCCATCAGCAGCGGCGAAGGAATGGCCGCGGCGCCCCATGCCAGCAGGATCCAACCGTAGATGCCGCCCATTTTCCGCGCGCCGAAGAAATCGGCGGTGAACGAGGGCATAGTCCCGAAACCTCCACCGTAACACAGCCCGATTACCGCTACGGCGGCGGTGAACGTCGCTACCGAATCCAGGCGCGGCAGCAGGAAGAAAATCCCCGCCTGGATAGCATACAGCAGCATGTAGACTCGGGCGCGTCCAATATAATCCGAGATCCACGCCCAGAAGACGCGGCCCAGCGCATTGCAGATGGAGAGCGCCAGCACGATGCTCGCCGCTTTCACCGCCGTCAGCTTCACCATCTGCTGGCCCATCGGCGATGCCTGGCTGATAATCATGATACCCGCCGAGACATTCAGAAACAGCATCAGCCACAACAGCCAGAATTGCGGCGTGCGCAACGCTTCACCCACTTCGAAATCTTCGGTTCCCGCCGCCCTCGCCACCGCCGTCCGCGGCTCCCATCCCTGCGGACGCCATCCGGCGGGAGGGTTGGAGAATGCCTGCGCCGAGGCCACTACCAGAATCAGGTACGCGATGCCGAAGACCAGAAACGTTTGCGGGATGCCGGCGGTGATAATCTGATGCGGTGCGATCAGGCTCATGATCACCGCGCCCGCCCCGTAGCCCATTACAGCCACACCAGTCATCAGGCCGCGTCGGTCAGGAAACCATTTGGTCATCAGCGCGACGGGACAAATGTAACCCATCCCCATCCCGAGCCCGGAAATCACACCGTACCCGAGGTAGAGGCCGACGAGCGAATGCTGGCCGACGGCGAACGATGCCACAATATATCCTGCGCCGTAAAGCACACCCGCCACGCTGGCCACCAACCGCGGCCCCACGTGGTCCTGCCACATGCCGCCCACAATCGTTCCGATACCCAACACCGCCAGCGCCAGGGTAAACGTCAAGGTCACCTGGGTGCGCGTCCAGTGCTCCCCCGCGATCAGAGGGTTTACGAAGACGCTCCACCCATACACCGCCCCCAGGCAAATCTGCATCACTACGGCCGCAGCGGCGATCGCCCATCTGTTAGCTAGCTTGGATTCCATCGCTCTCCTCGCTATGCGCGAACCACTTCTACTTCGGCGTTGTAGTCAGGAACTCCGCTAGGGTCGAGGCGCCCTGCGGGAACAATCGTGTTCACCTCGGGCCAGTGCGCCTGCAGACAGCCCGGCTTGATGCGGTCTACCTTCACCGTGCCGCGAAATTCTCCCAGTTCATTGCGCAGCAGAATGGCGGTGCCATTCGCCAGGCCAAGCCGCTTCGCGTCTTCTGCCGCCATCAGGATATCTTCCCGCGACGCGCCGTTGAGCTGGTCCACTCGCGCGTGAATGATACTGTTGAATTGTTTGCCGCGGCGCGTGCTCAGATGGAACCGTCCCGGCGCCGCCTCATCGCGCGGCAATTCCAAAACGGAGAAATGACCTTTCCCATCGGGCGTGGGGAACGTTTCGGTCAGCAGCCGTGGACCGCCGTACTGAAATTGATCGCCCTTCTTCTTCAACTTGGCGATCCCATGGTAAGCGGGGCAGACGCGCTCAATCTCATCGCGAATATCGCCTGTGTCGCGCCAGGGAAAGGCCTTCGCCGCCCGCGCGGGATCGAACCGCCGGGCCAGTTCCACAGGGATTTCCCATTCGTCGCGCGCTTCCGCCGGACGTGGACCGGGAATTTCGGGGCTGTAGATCACGCGCCGCTCCGTGGATGTCTCCGTGCCGCCCCCGCGCTGTTCATATCGCGTGCGCGCCGGCAGAATCAGCACGGTATCGGCGGGCTCCACCAACATGGTCTGGTTGACCACGATGTCCTGGTGAATTCTCAGCTTCACACTGCCCAGTGCGTTTTCCACGCGATGCGGTTGGGGCAGTGTCTGAACGAAATTGCCGCCGCTCTGAAACAACGCGTCGATGCCGCCCTGCTCCGCCGCATGCACTACCTGGGTGGCGTTCATCCCTTTCCACGAAGGCGGTTCGAAGCCCCACAGCGGGGCGATATCGCGGGCGCGTTCCTCATTCACCGGACGGCCCATGATGTAGGCCCCCGGCTGCGCGCCCATTTCCGCGCCACCCTGCACCCCGCTGTGTCCGCGAATCGGCATCAGGCCGGTATGCTCGCGGCCCACGTTGCCCTTTGCAAGTTGCAGATTCACCAGCGCGCGCACATTGTCGCTGCCGTAGCGGTGCTGCGTGATCCCCATGCTCCAGACCACAATGGCGTGGCGCGCTTTGCCGAAGGCTTCGGCGAAACGGAACATGTCAGCCTTACTCAGTCCGCAGCCGCGCTCAAGTTCTCGCCCAGTCCAGTGCACGGATCTGGCTTTCCAACCCCTCCCATCCCGTGGTGCGCGCCAGGATGAAAGCGCGGTCGGTCCAGCCGTTCTCAATCAGGTGTTTCAACACACCGCTGAAGAATGCGATGTCGCCGCCCTGATGAATCTGAAAGAAATCGTCCGCAATCCTGGTCCCGAATAAGGCGCTGCTGGTGACCGATGGCACCCAATAGCGCTCCATCCCCGGCTCGAAGTATGGATTCACCAGGAAGATCTTCGTTCCGGCCTCTTTGGCATAGTGCAGGTACTTAATCGATACCGGTTGGTTGTTCGCCGGGTTCGACCCGACAAATACCACCAGGTCGGCGCCGATCCAGTCGAATAGGAACAGGTGGTCGCCGCCACTCCTACTGTGGAGGTTAGCGCCAGGGTACTCGGCGCGTGACAGATACGCGCGCTGGTATCGACGTTGTTGGTGCCGAAGAATCGCGCCACCTTCTGATGCGCATAGTACGATTCGTTGGTCAGGCCGCGCGAGGTAACGTACCAGCCGATGCGGTGGGGATCGAACTCGCGCAGTTTGCCGGCGGCCGTCTCCAGCGCCTCATCCCAGGAGATGCGGCGGAAGCCTGCCTCACCGCGCCGGCGGACCATAGGATACGCCAAGCGACCCAGTTTGCGAAGGTGCTTCTCACTGCGGGCACGGAGCGAGTCCACTCGCTCCAGCAGGCTGTGATCCATGGCCGGCATGGTGTTGAGGCGGAGCAACTGCAGGCGGACATTGCACAAATGAATGCCCTTCATCGTCCAGTCGTACATACCACTGGTGCCTAGCGAACAGCCGTCGCAGCAGCCATCCCGCAAAATACGCCAGGCGTATCCAAGGTTGTCGCGGTTATCGCGCAACACTTTGAACATCTCGACGTAATGATTGGGATGCTGCTCGTTTAGTCCGTATGGCACCAGGCTTACACGCGGCGCGCGGCCACGCGAAGGAAGCGTCATGGATCCCCTCTCTTTGTGCAATCAGGGTGAGTATAGTACAAAGCTCCGTTTCAGAGTGTGACAATTGAGAAACTGAGATGGCGTCTTGACCCACGCTGGAACGCACAGCCGTATTTCATCCTGACCTGCGAGAATTGGAAGATTGAAGGAGTCAATCATGTGTTTAGCCGAAAAGCATTGCGTTCCCTGCCGGGGAGGTGTCCCTGCCCTCCAAGGCGAAGCCCTGGAACAGATGCAGGCCCAGTTGCCTGGCTGGCAAGTGGTGGATGGGCATCATCTTACGCGAAGCTTCCAGTTTCCCGATTTCAAGACCGCACTGGAATTCGTGAACCGCGCCGGCGCGGTCGCCGAGGAAGAAGGGCATCACCCCGATCTATTGCTCGCATGGGGAAAGGTCGATGTTAAGACGTGGACGCATAAGATCGACGGCTTAACAGAGAGCGATTTTATCCTGGCGGCGAAAATAGATCGCCTTTATCACAATTGAACGGAGAGTCAATGTTAGGAGTTGGACACAAGTTTCCGGAGTTTTCCCTGCAGTCGACTGTCAGCATCGAAAAAGGGAAAGCCTTCCAAACCATTTCAGATCAGGACTATAAAGAGAAGTGGAAGGTTTACTTCTTCTGGCCGAAGGATTTCACCTTCGTTTGTCCCACTGAAATCGCGGCGTTCGGGAAGCTCAACAAAGAGTTCCAGGATCGTGACGCGCAGATTCTCGGCGGCAGCACCGATTCCGAGTTCGTCCACCTCGCCTGGCGGCAGAACCACAACGATTTGAAGAACCTTCCGTTTCCCATGTTGGCCGACATCAAACGCGAGCTATCGACTGCATTGGGCATTCTCGATCCGCAGGAGGGGGTAGCTCAACGTGCCACCTTTATCGTGGATCCGTACAACGTAATTCGCTTTGTTTCGGTACACGATCTTTCGGTAGGCCGAAATCCGCAAGAAGTGCTGCGGGTGCTGGACGCGCTCCAAACTGACGAATTATGCCCTTGCAACTGGCAGCCGGGTCAGGAAGTTTTGCGCCCGGCGGTCTAGTTCGAAGTGAAGTTGGGGAGCAGGAGAAGACCAAGGGCGGAGTGTGCCGGAACAGGCTTGCTTGCTTCCGGATGGACTAAATACATAATGAATTTCGAACAATTCTCAGAATCGATCCCGGATTACGCCAAGGATTTGCGTCTCAATCTCGGGTCCTTGTTGCGCCAGACGGAGCTCACGGAGCGGCAGGCGTGGGCAGTGGCAGTGAGCTGCGCGGCAGCCTGCCGGAATCCCGGAATGCTGGAAGCCATCCAGTCGGAAGCGGCCAAATACCTGGATGAAGCCTCGATGGCTTCCGCCAAGACGGCGGCAGCTTTGATGGGAATGACCAATATCTACTACCGCTTCCGGCACTTGAGCAGCAACGAAAAATACGGCTCCATTCCGGCACGTCTGCGGATGCAGGGAATCCGTACTCATGGCGGCGATCCGGTGGACTTCGACCTGTGCTGCCTGGCAGTCTCGGCCATTAACGGCTGTGCCGCCTGCGTGGATTCGCATGAGAAGGAACTACGTTCCAAAGGCGTTCCGGAAGAAACCATCCTGGCTGCGGTCCGAATCGCCGCTGTGCTTCACGCAATCGCAGCAGTAACTTAGCTGAGGTCGCGCTGCTGCCATTCCCGATGTCCGCTTCTGTATCCGACATCACCCATCTGGCCGCCGTGCTGTTCAGAAGAACGCTCGTGTTGTTCTTCCTCCTCCACATTCACCCACTTCGGCAATCGATAGTCCGATTCCCGGCGACGGAAGTCGCCCCGATCACGTTCATCGTACCGATCTGACATTGACTCTCTCCTACACGGAAATCCTTAGTGCGAGTCCGGCACTATCAGCATCGACTTCCTAGTTTTAATGGTAGGCGCGGCCCTGAAGCTGGGCAAGGTTTCTTGCTTTGCCAATGTCGGAAAATGAACGCTTGCCGATGGGTGAAACTTTTAATGCCCCGGCCGGTCTGGCGGTGGAGCGGCCGCATGGTAGTCGCTCGCCACTCGCTTCGCATAGTCTTCCAACAGCTCGCGCACTCGCGCCGCGCTGGCCGAGCGGACGATCAAACCCACGTGGTGCGATTTCGCCATACGCCATACGATCTCGGGGTCGTTGAATGGAGTAGTGTCTGGCTGTTCCTGACGGGCCAACGAAACCAGCAGGCCACCATAATCCTCGCACGCTGGCGGCGGAGCATAAGGCGTCTTTCCGCCTGCCACTTCCACCCTTGCCCACTCGGCCCAAAGGTTGATGCCGGTGGCCGCTTCCACCAGTTCCGCGATGTGCGCGCCGCCCACGCGGGCGGACGTCTCCAGAAAATACACCCGGCCGTCCTCGCGCCCGATGATGTACTCCGTGTGAGACACGCCCCGCTGCAGGCCAAGCGCCTTCAAGACCCTTTCGTTCTCGGCCAGCAGCCGATGGGCGGTATCGGAATCGCGCTCCAGAATGCGCGTCGTGAAAATCCCGCCTCCCTGCGCGACTTCGAGGGGCGGCGTGCCGTACGCGCTCGCGATGGCAAAGCAGACCTTCCGTTCGTACACGATGGAATCGACGTGAAAGATATCGCCGGGGACAAATCGTTCCAGCAGGTAGTTGGACTGTTCGTCGCCAAGTCCCTCCACGATCTTCCAGAATTCGGCCGCTTGATGGATCTTCTTGATGCCGATCGCGCCCGCCATGGAGCGCGGCTTCAAGAGCCACGGCCCCGGCACGCTTTCGAGAAATGCGGCCAGTTGCGGATGGTTCAACACCAGCATGAACTCGGGCACATTCAGTCCGGCTTCGGCCGCCCGCATGCGCATCGCGAGTTTGTCGCGAAAGTAGTGAGCGGTTGTCTCGCCCATGCCGGGAATGCGCAGATGCTCGCGAATCATCGCCGCGAGTTCGACATCGAAATCGTCGAGGGCCACGATCCGGTCGAACACTCTGGTCCGCGCCAGGAAACTGACAGCGTTCCGCATGTGTGCGGGGTTCCAGTGTTGGCCGTCGTCCGGCAGGTAGAAGATCTCGTCGATGGATTCCATCGGCCAGTGAGCGCTGTCGCGGATGCTCTCGGCGGTGATCAGCACCACCGTCCAACCCTGGCGCTTGCATTCGCGCAGGAATTCGTGGCCCTTCTCGTAGCTGGCCAGGCACAGAATCGTCATAATCCGATGGACCGCCCTGAAGGCCTCACGCTAACTCGAAGCTTGAATCATACATGATACTCGCGGCGAACCGTTGCCATGCCATCATCATGCCTACGACTTTGCCCAAACCGTTTTTAATTAGGATGCATAGCGCTTTATCACCTTTATGTTTATGCGAAACTGAAACCTTCGTGGACAATCCCATACAGGTTGCAGGGCTGAAGAAGAGTTACGGCCCGCTCGAAGCCGTCAAGGGTCTCGACTTTGAAGTGCATGCGGGCGAGGTGTTCGCCCTGCTCGGACCGAACGGCGCCGGCAAAACCACCACCGTCGAGATTCTGGAGGGTCTGCGCAAACGCTCCGCCGGCCGCGTGACCGTGCTGGGCTACGATCCGGAAGTGCAGACCCTGCAGCTCAAGGACCGGGTCGGCGTCTGCCTGCAGCAGACCAATCTGCAAGAGAAGATTCGCGTGAACGAGGCCATGGAGTTGTTTGCCAGCCTCTATACACGCACCATCGACACCGCCGATTTGCTCAAGCGGCTACAGCTCTGGGAGAAGCGGGAGGCGCAGTACTCGCAGCTATCGGGTGGGCAGAAACAGCGGCTGGCGTTGGCGCTCGCGCTGTTGAACGATCCGCAGGTCCTGTTTTTGGATGAGCCTTCGGCCGGGCTCGATCCGCAGGCGCGGCTGGAGATCCACGAATTGGTGCAGGACCTGCGCCGCGAGCAGCGCACCATACTGCTCACCACCCACTACATCGAAGAGGCCGAAAAGCTGTGCGATCGCGTGGCCATTGTCGACGAGGGCCGCATCATCGCCATCGGCACGCCTCGCGAGATCCAGGAGCGGACGCTGTCGAATTCCGTGATCGAGATCGAATGCGCGCAGCCGATTGTCGAAGGATCGCTTCCCAAGTGGCAGGATGCGGAGAAGATTTCGCTGGATGACCGGCGCACCCGCATTTCGGTGGTATCGCGCCGGCCCGCGCGAACTATCGTCGAGATGGTGAAGTGGCTGGATGACAAAGGGCTGGAACTGGCGGATATCCGGATCAAGCGGCCATCGCTGGAAGACGCCTTCATCGAACTGACCGGAAAGAGTCTTCGGGAATGAGATCGTACATCGCACTTTTCAAGAGCAACATGCGGCTCACCCTGCGGGACCGATCCGCCTTGTTCTTCAATTATCTGTTTCCGTTTATCTTCTTCTTCGCCTTTGCGGAGCTGTTCCACGCGGGCACGGGCGAAGGCATCGCGTATTTTGTGGGCACAGTCCTCACTATGGGGATTCTGGGAAATGGTTTCTGGGGCGCGGGAATGCGCGCCGTGCAGGACCGAGACAACAACATCCTGCGGCGCTATAAAGTCACTCCCATCACGCCGATGCCGATCCTGATCGCCTCCATGGTCAGCGGCTGGCTGCTATATCTGCCGGTGCTTTTCGTGATTGTGGCGCTGGCGCATATGTTGTACGCCATGCCGCTGCCTCAGAATTGGGGTTCGCTGTTTGTCATGGTCTCGGTGGGGGTGTGCGCGTTCCGCGCCATCGGGCTGATTCTGGCTTCGGTTGCCAATACCATGCAGGAAGCCATGATCTTCATCCAGATGCTCTACATGCCCATGCTGTTTCTAAGCGGCGCAACTATTCCTGCCGCCATCCTGCCGAAGTGGGCGCAGACAATGGCGGAGTTCATGCCCGCCTCATACCTGGTGAAGGGCTTTCAGGAAATCCTGTTTAATCACCAGACCATCTGGACCAGGAACAGCGCCCTCGCCATGGGTGCGCTGCTGCTCACGATCGCGCTCGGGCTCTTTCTTTCCATGCAGCTTTTTCGCTGGGAAAAGGAAGAGAAGCTCCCGCCCCGCAATAAACTTTGGGTGCTGGCGGTGCTTGCGCCGTTCCTCGCCATGGGCTGCTACCGCGCCTATAGCAAGGAACACATCGGCGAAAACGAAGCGCTCCTTCGCACCCTGCAGCGATCCGGTACCTTCCTGATTCGCAACACCCGCGTGTTTATCGGCGATGGCAAGATCATCGAAACCGGCTCGGTGCTGGTGCATGACGGCAAGATCACAGGCGTCTTCGAAGGCGCCGGGCCCGATCCCGAAAAGCTGCGGGCGGAGGTGGTGGAAGGCGCAGGTAAGACGCTCATGCCCGGTCTCATCGACGCGCACGTCCATCTGAGCGGGCCCGCGGGCATCTCCACCGACCGCGCCGATTACGAGCCGAACCAGAGCATGCCTCGCGCCGCCGCGGCCCTGCTGTATAGCGGTGTGACCGCGGCACGCAGTGTGGGCGATTATCTGGACGAATCGCTAAAGCTGCGGAAACAGATCGCCGAGGGCAGCAAACTGGGCGCGCAGCTTTTCGCCTGCGGCCCCATGTTCACGGCCGAAGGCGGCCACGGCACGGAATTCATTCAATATCTGCCGGAGACCATCCGCGCCAACGTGAAAGCCCAATTGGCGCGAACGCCTAAGACGCCCGAAGAGGCGCGCCGTCAGGTTCGCGAATTGAAGGCCCAGGGAGTCGATTGCATTAAGGCCATTCTGGAAGCAGGCTGGGGCGATGGCATGCTCTACGATCGTCTCGACCTGTTGATTGTGCGTTCGGTGGGCGAGGAGGCCAAGGCGCAGAATCTGCCCCTGGCCACGCACACGGGCGATGCCCGCGATGTCACCGACGCAGTCGAGATCGGCACGTCGTCCGTCGAGCACGGTTCCTGGCGCGATGAGATTCCGGATGCCGTGCTGGAACGCATGGCGCGCGAGGGTATCTACCTGGACCCCACCCTGACGGTGGCCCAAAGCTACGCGCAGTTTTACGCCGGGCAGGCCGATGCGCTGAACAACTCGCTGGTGCAGCAGGTGGTGGCGGGCAAGATGCTGAAGAGCACGCGCGATTTCGTGACGTCGGGTAAAGGCGTGGATGCCGCGCGCGCCGCCATCTTCAATCAGGCCTTCGAGCAGGCCAAAGCCAACCTGCTGCGCGCATGGAAGGCAGGAGTGCCGCTGGTGGTGGGAACGGACTCCGGCAACCCTCTGGTGTTCCACGGTCCTTCCATCCATCGCGAACTGCAGCTTTGGGTGCAGGCCGGAATCCCAGCTGAAGTCGCGCTGGAGGCGGCCACCAGCAAGGCGGCAAAGCTTTTGCGGTCGAGCAACATTGGGATCATCAAAGAAGGCATGGACGCTGACCTCCTGATGGTGGACGGCAATCCGCTGCAAGACATCACGGCGACGGAGCGAATCTCGTTGGTGGTCTTCAAGGGCGAGCGCGTTCGGCGGTCGGAGTTGTTTGAGAAAAAGTAGTGGGGCCAGGCTTCAGCCTGCGCCGGACTTCAGTCCGGCAGTTCTATCGTCCCTCGAATCCTTCAAACGCCTCGCTAACGATGCCTTCAATCAACACCACCTCGTCGTCGCGCAGTTTGGCGAATTCTCCCTCGCGCCGCTTTTTCGAGAGCTTGCCCTCGTTCTGCCGGATGAAGAGTAGCAGGTTCTCGGCCAGACGGTCGGGCATCTCCACCGCGTCCATGATGCGTTGCAGAGCTTGATCGTGACGGCGCAAATAATCGATCTCTCTGGGCAGATCCCGATCCACTGTTCGCCGCACGCACGCGTAAAGAAACTCCGCCGATGCGGTGGCATCGAAGTAGCGGTAGAAATCGCCCGTATCGTTGAGCACCTCGACGTTGCGTTCCAGTGTGGACCGCCACTCGATGTAAGGCATCAGAGGCTTGGAGTGCGCTTGCAGCGTCGCGCGGTAATCGTCGATCTGGTCGAGCATCACCGATGAGACCGGGAAGGTCATGCCGGGCGGTGTGAACTTGCGCTCGGCCAGGACGTGGTGAATCAGGCAGCGGTGCAAGCGACCGTTGCCACCCTCGAAGGGATGGATGTAGACGAAGCCGAAGGAGGTGGCGGCGGCTTTGAGAACCGCGTCCACACCATCGTCGCGCATGCGGTCGTTGGCTTCGAGCAAACCGCCCATCAGATCCTCCAGATCTTCCGGGCGTGCGCCGATGAATTCCGGCAGTGGTTCGCCAAAGTGATCGCATTCCCCGAGGAAGACGCCGTCATGGCGAAGGCCGGCCTTCACAAAACGAGCGTCCTCGATCAGGACTTGATGCAGGCGGACGATCTCGTCCAGTGTCAGCCGATTCCTGCCGGCTTCCAGGATCGCGCGGCCCCATCGCTCCAGGCGATTGCGCGGCGGGCGTTCACCCTCGATTTCGAAACTGGCCCGGCTGTCGGCGAGCAGCAGAAAGCTGGCAGCACGAGCCACCAGGTGAGCGCCCGTTCGACCGATCATTTCGCGCGCCCTAGCCGAGAGGCCGAGCGCCATGAACTCTTCCAGGGCCGGGGTTCGGCGGATGATGGGAGAAAAGCGGCCAGTGCCCAGCAGGTTGTCGCGGACGCGATGGCGCTTCGAAAGGCGCGGCTTTCCCGTGAAGTAGGCTTTCGGGTCGATGAGGTCCACCGCGGTTCCGGACGGCGCGTCGCGAATGTCAAGGGTCCGGCTGGTCAGAATCTCGTACAAATACCAGATTCGCCGAGCGGTAACGCCGGTCGGAGTGGCCTGAACCAGATCCTCGATTTCAGCCTGTGGAACAGCTTCGAAGGCCCGCTTCAAAATGAGGAGGTCGATATCTTCGTACCTTAGAGCAAAGCCGAGGTGGTCGGTGAAGGTGTCCCCCGGCCAATACCGTTGATCGAAAACGGTCCAGGCCCCGTCCTGCCTCTTGCTTGTATTCGTGTGTTGGTTGGAAATCGCGCTGAGCCCGCGGACGGGAATACGCAAGTCGAGCGAGCGAACGAGCGCCGACCATCCTGCCATCCTGGCGCTCTTCGGAACGGTCTTCTCCTGGAAGACAGGGATGGGGTCGAATTCCAGGCGCATGCTCGAACTCTGGCCTCCTCCGCCGAAAATCACCCTAATTTTCCGGCTTCCGCCGTAAAATCATTTATCTGGTGGAAAATGGCCTCAAAAATAGCCACGCCACCGAAAATCAGGTTAGCACAATTTCTGGATAAGCACCGAAAAACACCCCACGGCCACCGAAAAACACCACAAATTTCGGCGCATCACCGTAAAATCATTACGGGAGAGAGCTGCCGCAGGTCGTCTACCCAGTAAGCGGGCGACCAGCGAGCCAATTCTTCAGCCTTGCCATACCCATACCGCACGGCGCAGGTTTTGACGCCGGCTCGCTTACCGGCTTCCATATCGGCAGGCGAATCTCCCACGAACAGGCAATCTTCTGGCTTGGCGTCGAGCGCCTTGAGTGCCGTCAGAATTACATCGGGGGCGGGCTTGCAGGGGAAGCCATCCGTGCCTTGCACGTGCTCGAAATTCTGGATGAGGCCGAATTGTTCGAGGACCGCGCGGGTGGTGGGCGAGCCCTTGGTGGTGGCCGTCGACTTCCGTCCGCCGAGCATTGCCAAGCCTTCCGCCACTCCCGGATAGACTCGGGTGCGGGTGTGACAGCGCGCCAGGTAATTGGTGCGATAGAGCTTGATCAGGTCATCAATTTGATCGGGGGTGTATTGGGGAAAGAGATCGCCGAAGAGTTCGATGAGGTGCAGGCCGATGAAGCTTTTGAGGAATTCGAACGTGACGGGCTTGCAGTCAGTGGTATCCAACACCTGCTGGACCGCGCCGCAAATGTCTTCGGCGGAGTCCAGCAGAGTGCCGTCAATATCAAACAGATAAACAGGGAAACTGGGGACGCTCACGCCGGCTGCGGACGCTCCCCTTCCGATAGGCCGGTAATGCGGCGGCCGCCTTCGGGACGCAGCACCTGTTGGGAATGGTCCTCGGAATCCTTCCCACCGGACTTCGATAGCGGCTCGAGCGGCTGGCCCTTGATGATCTGCATCACTTCGTTGCCATCCAGAATCTCGCGCTCCAGCAGCGACTCGGCGATCTTGACCAGCGCTTCAGAGTGTTCGTCGAGAATGCCCGCCGCCGTATCGTACCCGCCCTGAACCAACTTCCGCACCTGCTCATCGATGCGGATGGCGGTCTCTTCGGAGTAGTCGCGGTGCTGTGCGATCTCGCGACCCAGGAAGATCTGCTCTTCCTTCTTGCCGAAGCTCAGCGGGCCCAGTTCGCTCATGCCCCACTCGCAAACCATCTTGCGGGCCAGGTCCGTGGCGCGTTCGATATCGTTGCCTGCGCCCGTGGTCATGTGGTGCATGTACTTCTCTTCAGCGATGCGCCCGGCCATCAGAATGGTAAGCTGCGCTAGCAGGTAGTCCTTGTTATAGGAATGCTTGTCGTCAATCGGCAACTGCATGGTGACGCCCAGCGCCATGCCGCGGGGAATGATGGTCACTTTGTGCAGCGGGTCGGCATTGGGGATCACGGCCGCCACCAGCGCGTGCCCAGCTTCGTGATACGCCGTATTGCGTTTCTCGGCGTCGCTCAGAATCATGGATTTCCGCTCTGCGCCCATCAGGATTTTGTCCTTGGCGAGTTCGAAATCCAGCATCATCACGACTTTGCGATTCTGGCGTGCGGCGTTGAGGGCCGCTTCGTTCACCAGGTTGGCGAGATCAGCTCCGGCCAGTCCCGGTGTGCCGCGCGCCAGCACGGAAAGATCCACGTTGTCGCCCAACGGAATCTTCTTAGTGTGGACCCGCAGGATGGCTTCGCGTCCCTGCACGTCCGGCCGGCCAACCACTACGCGACGGTCGAAACGGCCCGGCCGCAGCAGCGCCGGATCCAGCACGTCGGGGCGGTTGGTGGCAGCCACCAGGATGACGCCTTCGTTCGATTCGAAGCCGTCCATTTCCACCAACAACTGGTTCAAGGTCTGCTCGCGCTCATCGTGACCGCCGCCGAGGCCTGCCCCGCGATGACGTCCCACGGCGTCGATTTCGTCGATGAAGATGATGCAGGGCGCGTTCTTCTTGCCCTGTTCGAAAAGGTCGCGCACGCGGCTTGCGCCCACGCCGACGAACATCTCGACGAAGTCGGAACCCGAGATGGAGAAGAACGGCACGCTGGCTTCACCGGCAATCGCGCGTGCCAACAAAGTCTTGCCCGTTCCGGGAGGTCCGATTAGCAGCACACCCTTGGGAATGCGGCCACCCAGCTTCTGAAACTTCTGCGGCTCGCGCAGGAACTCGATGATCTCCTGCAGCTCTTCCTTGGCTTCTTCCACGCCGGCGACGTCTTTGAAAGTCACCTTCTTCTGCTGCGTGGAGTGCAGGCGAGCCCGGCTCTTGCCGAAGCTCAGCGCCTTATTGCCCCCGCTCTGCATCTGCCGCATCATGAAGATCCAAAACGCGATCAGCACGATAAACGGGGAAGCATTAAGCAGGATTGAAATCCAATTGCCCGAGCTGGAATCTTTGAAGTTGGTATCGACCCCCTTCTCGTTCAGCTTCGTGATCATGTCCGGGTAGTTCAGGGGAATGATGGTGTGCAGGCCGGTGCCGTTCGTGAACTCGCCGTGAGCGTCGTTCCCGCTGATGACAATGTTCTTAACCTCTCCCGCCTGAACTTTGTTCAGAAACTGAGTGAACGAAAGCTCCGTCTCTTTGTGGCCCTGGCCACTGCGCACTACGGCGAATAACAGCACCGCCACGCAAATCAAAACAACCCAAAATATCAATGTCTTTATGTTGGAATTCACGAAACCTCCGTACCGGCCTTAATCTTATAGACGCTGCGTTGTGCGATCCCGATTCCGATTTTCAATTGGTTACCGCTTCCTGGGTTTCCAAGGTAATGATCCTCAGGATCGACCTGCTGCTGGAATTCGCCGCAACTCCAGCTGCCGGCCCGAAACGCCGCACCCACACTATCGACTCCCCCTCCACCAGTACCGGCCACTGCCTGCGTTCCCATAGAGGAATACGAGCCTGCTGGAAGAGAGTCTTGATCTTTTTTTCGCCGGTGCTTCCTGTTGGTTGGTAGCGGTCTCCCGGTTGCCAGTTCCGTATTGCCAAAGAACCGGACACACGGGCCCAGTCTAGACCATCCATCCCATTATTATATACGTAATCCGGTGAGCCGGAAGTTTCAGGCTTTTCAAGTAGTTCCAAGGAAATTAAGAGAGCGGTACCAGGAATTTGCAGCTTTCCGGGGACCGTAGCCGCTAACCGGTAACCACGACGGTCGCCACCCGGAATGGCGAAACGAACCCAATGGAACGACCGAAGCACCTCCAGTCCCGGCACGTGCACTCTGCCCTGTCCGAGATTTCGCCGCGCCAGATTTAAGATCGCCTCGACGTGCGCGAAGTCGATGCCCCGAAGGTCACCCTTCGCCATCTCGATCGCCCGCCGAACTAAACGCCGCGCCACTGCCGGCGACAGTGCCAAAAGGGGAGCTGTCTGAACCAAGACAGCGTCCGCGCTCTCGGTCAGCACGCCGCGAGAGATACGGTCGATCTCAGCCTTCCAGTAGAGCTCTTCATCGCGGGCCCAATCTGCGGTTTGCACGAGCGCGCCGCGAATCCCGGGATTCCAGTCGCGCTCCAGTTGCGGCAACAGCTCATGCCGGATGCGATTGCGCGCGAACCGGCGGCTGCGATTGGTGGCATCTTCCCGCCAGGAGATACTCCGATCTCGCAGGAAGCCCTCCACGTCGGAGCGCTCCACGTCGAACAGCGGCCGCACGATCCCGTCGGCGGTGACCGGTCGAATGCCCGCCAAACCTGCGGTGCCCGATCCGCGCAGGAAGCGGAACAGCACCGTTTCGGCCTGGTCTGAGCGCGTGTGACCCAAGGCAACGCGGTCCACCAACCCGCTGGAAATCATTTCTCGGAAGAAGGCCAGTCGCGCTTCGCGGGCTTCCTGTTCCAGATTGCCAATGGAATCCGCGAAGTTGGCCTCACGCATGGTGCAGGGAAGTTGGAGGGTGGCCGCCAACAGGCGCACGAACTCGGCATCGCCGCGCGACGCATCCCCGCGCAAGTTGTGATTGAGGTGCAGCACCTGGAGGCGCAGGTCGAACTCGCGGAGAACGTGCAACAGACAGACCGAATCCGCGCCGCCAGATACAGCCACTCCGACGTTCATGCCGGGCTGAAACATGGCGAAACGTTCGATGGTTTGTCGAATGCGGTGGAGCAAGACTCATGGTAGCTCCGGTTTTGCGGCGGTATGGTATTGGCGGGCGGCGAGGTAAGCGTCGGCGCGCAGGTTGGGATGTGATGGAAGCATCGTTTAGGAATGCGGCGCCGCTCGACCGAATCTCGCAGCGACGTCTCAGCCCCGATCTCACTGGGCCGGGGCGCAGCGCATGCTGCTGGCTTCTCGCATTCACCGCGACTGCAGCGCCCGCGCCGGGTCTATGGCCGCGGCGCGGCAGGCTGGCACGATGCTCGCCGCGAGCGCCACCAGCACCAGGGCAAGCGCCGCGAAGGCATACGCCGCTAGGTCCACACCGGCGATTCCAAAAAGCAGCTTCGCCAGCAAGCTTCGCAGGCACACGGCGGCGGCGAAGCCGCCAATGGCGCCGAGGAGCGCCCAGCCGGCTGTGTCCCGTCCGGCCAGGCGCGCGATATCGGCTGGGGTGGCGCCCATCGCCATGCGCAGACCGATCTCCGTGCGACGCCGCGTCACCGCGTAAGAGAGCACCGCGTAGATTCCGAATGCCGCCAGCAGCAGCGCACACAAGGCCAACGCGGAAATGATCGCACCGTTGAATCGTGAACCCGAGAGCGTTCGGTCGATCAGCGCCTCCATGGTTGTGACTTCACTGATCGGCTGGTTCTTGTCGATGTCGAAGACAATGCGCCGGACAGCGTTGGCCAGCTTCCAAGGGTCGCCGCTGGTCTTGACGACGAAATCGCTGCGGTGTTGCGCGCGTTGCGTAACGGGAACGTAGAAGTCCGGCCAAGCGGCTTGCCATTCGCGATAGCGCACAGCGTCTGCCACACCTACTACCGTGAGCCATGGCGCGCGGGCGCCGGAACCCAGACGAATCCGCTTACCCACGGCGTCACCCCGGGGCCAGTGGCGCCGGGCGGTATTTCCATCGATGATGATCACACCGGGAGCCGTCGCGGTATCGCCGGTAGTGAAGTCGCGACCGGCCAGAAGGCGGATGCCCATGGTCCGAAAGTAGTCGGAACTGATGGCTTCGTAGTTTCCGTTGGGGTTAGCGTTCGGCTGGCTGGCAGGCTGACCTTCCGCCGTATAAACCGTGTCCCAACCCACCGCGCCGGAGAGGGGCCGGATGAGGATGGCAGCAGCGGTTTCCACTCCGGGAAGGGCGCGCACGCGGGTGAGAACTTCGCAATAGAACTTGATGCGCGCCGGCTGATCGGCCTCCTGCAGGGTGGCGCGGAAGGTGAGAATGCGTTGCGGGCGAAAACCCGGATCCACCGCGGCGAGATTGGCGAAGCTATGTACCAGCGTTCCCGCGCCCACAAGCAGCAGCGCCGTAAGGGCGCCCTCCAACGCCAGCAGGAGACGTCCCACACGGGATTGCGACGCGGAGTGGGTGGACCCGCGCCCCGCCTGTTGGAGCGCGTCGTTTGGGTCGCCGCGCGAAGCCAGAAACGTGGGGCCGACGCCGAACAGCAGGACCGTAACCATCGCAACACCGAGGCCGAACGCCAGCACCAACGGATCGAGAACAGCGTCCCCGAGGCGCGGCACACCGGCGGGAGCCAGCGCGGCGATTACGCGGATCCCAATGGCCGCCAGGATCAGGCCAAGCGCTCCAGATGCGGCCGCCAGTACAGCCGACTCCGTTAGCAGAAGGCGCATGAGCCGCTTGCGACTGGCGCCTAGTGCCACGCGAATGGCCAGCTCATGGCTGCGCTCGGCTGCCCGGTTCAGCAGCAGGTTGGCCGCATTGGCGCAGGCAATCAGCAGCACCAGCAGAACGGCGCCCAACAGGATCCATACAGCGGGCCGTGCCGCTCCATAGATCTCATCTAGCAACGGCGTGACCAGGACGGCGTGCGAGTCTCCCGGCGGCGCGCGGAAGCTGCCCGTGGATCGCGCGATGGGATCCAGACGTGCGCGCGCTCGCGCTACCGGGACACCGGGCTTCAATCGGGCGATCGCGCGGAAAACCCCAAGTTCAGCGCTTTGCTCCACGCCCGGCCAGGCCGCGTGCAGAGGCAGCCAGACCGCGACGTCGCGCGGGAAATCGAATTCGGGGCGAGCGATGCCCACCACGGTAACCGCGCCGCCGGAGATACGAAGCTTTTTGCCAACGATGCCGAAATCGCCGCGCAGTCGCGTGCGCCAAAAGCGGTAGCTGAGGACGGCGGCGGTGGCGCCAGCCCGGTCATCTTCATCGGTAAGCAGCCGGCCGGCGAAAGGCGTGGCGCCCAGCACGCGGAAGTAGTTGCCGCTCACCGTGGTGCTGTCTACCTGCTCAGGCCGGTCGCCGGCGTACACCGTAAGATCGAGATTCACCGACGACGCTAGCGCCATACCATCCAGAACGTCGTCCGCCTTCCGAAACTCGGTGAGATCGCGATAGCTCAGCTCGACGCTCTTTTGGCCGTGCGCCTCGTCGGCCCGCCAGAGCGCCACCAGACGACGAGGACTGTCGAAACCGAGGGAGCGGATCAGCATGGCGGAGAAGACGCTGAAGACCGCCGTGGTGGCGCCCACCGCGACCGCGATCCCGATCACGACCGGAACGGTAAATCCGGGCGCACGCCGAAGCTGACGAAGCAAGCGAAGAAATCCCGTCATAGCTGAATCGGTTTGTCGAGAATCGCCGTGATCTCTTCATGCAGGCCCGGCGCCCTATAAAGAACGCGCTCCGTCTTGCCGGTGCAATCGAAAAATAACAGACTGGGCATTGAGGTGAGATCGCCGAGCACCTGAGCGGTGACGGCATCTGTATTTGCCCGGTACAATCAGTCGCCGTATTCTTGTTTCAATTCGCCTGACCATCGCAGGGTGGAGGAGGCGATGTCTGCCGTCCCCGAGTTGTCTGCATTTGGGGGTTTAGACGGATGTTGGTCGTTACTGTCACGTCCGGAATTTGCGGTGCCGCGCTGGAATCCAAATGCTTGGACTCTGACTTTGTTGCCGGGATGGCGTAACGTTTTACGGTCTCTGCGACGCGATCGAGCAATCTGTAATTCTTTCGAAACACCCCAATGTTAGGTTCAGAGGATCACGATTGGGGGTGTCGATTTGAAGATAACGGCGTTCGTGTTGTGTCTGCTCGCGGCGAGCTGTGCGCCGGCGTTTGCGCAGAGCCAATTGGGGACAGGCGCCATCGCCGGAACGGTGCAGGATTCCAGCGGGGCCTCGGTTGGCGACGCCAATGTGACGGTCACCAATACTGAGACCGGTATGGTCCGGCGCGTTAATTCCGGCGCGGCGGGCGAATTTCTCGCGCCGGTTCTGCCCCCGGGCAAGTACAGCGTGCTGGTGGCCAAGCCCGGCTTTGCCTCGCTCGAAGAAAAGGGCGTAGTGGTGAACGTGGGCGGAACCGCCACCCTGAAGCTGGTTTTGCAGGTGGGGGACGTGGCGCAGACGGTCACCGTCGCCGATGCCGTGACCATCGATCCGTCTGAAACCGATGTCTCCAGCCTGGTGGATCGGAACGAGATCAAGGATTTGCCGATCAACGGCCGGCGCTACTACGATTTCGCCCTCCTCACCCCCGGTGTGGCGCGCGACGGCAGATTCGGACTACTGAGCTTCCGCGGCGCGTCCGGTAGCTTCGACAACTACATGGTAGAAGGCAACGACGACAACCAAGCCTACTTCGCCGAAAACCGTGGACGCTATCGCGCGCCAAGCACCCTGAGCGCTAATGCGGTGCAGGAATTCCAGGTGGGGCAAGGCGCATACCAGGCCGAATTTGGCCGCGCCACCGGAGGCAGCGTCAACATGGTGCTGCGGTCGGGCGGCAACGCGCTGCACGGCGATGGCTTTTACTACTACCGCGACGACAGCTTTGCGGCGCGCGACCCGCTGGCATCCATCAAGCCTCCGGAGCGTCGCCAGCAGTTGGGCGGGTCCCTCTCGGGCCCTATCCGCTCCAACAAAGTTTTCTATTTCGTCAACTACGACCAGCAGATCCGCAATTTCCCGCTGGTGATCGAAGATCTCACCGATGCGCTCGATTCCGGCAAGCCGGTGCTGCCTGCCAATGCGACCGCGGCGCAGACCGCGCAGTACACCACCGATATGACCGCCTTCAGCGCCGGGCGCGCCTTCGTGCTCCAGCAGTTTCCCAACGGAGCGCCGGGCAACATGCAATCGCGCACCATGGGGAACAACATCGTCCTGGGAAAGATTGACTATCTGATCGACAGGTCCACCACGCTCTCCACGTTCTTCAATTACATGCGGTCTCACGGCGACCGCGCCATCCAGACCCCCATCGTGCTGGGCAATGTGGGACGCAACGGCACCGACGATGTGCGCATCGACTCGTACAACGCCCGTCTGACCTCCACGTTGGGGCCGCGCCGGGTCAACGAGCTGCGATTTCAGTGGAGCCGAGATTTTGAGTATGAGATCGGCGATCAGCCGCCGCCCGAGACGTATGCCAATGGCAGCGGCAACTTCTCCTTCGGGCTGGCCACGTTCCTGCAGCGCTATGCGCTGCCCGACGAACGCCGCACTCAATTCATCGACAATTTCTCTTACACTACCGGTCGTCACGCCTTCAAATTCGGCGGGGAAGTCAACCGCGTCTGGGACTTCATCAACAACCCGACCATGTTCGGCGGCACTTACACCTATCCCAATGTTTTGGCGCTGGGCCGCGACCTTGTGACTCCGGGCGCGAAGAACTACACGAACTTTCAGCAGGATTTCGGCCTCGCCAAATACTCCTACAGCACAATCGATTTCGCGCTGTTTATTCAGGATCAGTGGAAGCCCATCTCCCGCCTCACCATCAACTACGGTGTTCGATGGGACAAGGAGACGATGCCCACGCCATTCGCGCCGAACCCGGCCATCCCCGAGACCACGAAGTTCCACACAGATTGGCGCAGTCTTGGCCCACGTGTCGGTGTGGCTTACGACCTGACAGGAAAGGGCCGCACCGTTCTGCGCGGCGGCTACGGCATCTACTACGGTCGAATTCCCAACGGCATCATCGCCTACGCCCTGCAGAATACCGGTCTCACAGACCCGAGCAAAGCCCTCGTGGCGCTCACCCTCACGCCATCCGACGCAGTCGCACCGGTCTATCCGAACGCCCTGCCCGGCGTGCCGGTCAACGGGAGCCTCAGCGCCACCGTCACCCGGCTGGCGATCAACTTCACGAGGCCCCGCATGCAGGACTACACAGTGGGCATCCAGCAGCAATTGCCGTTCGGCATCACGGCGACCGCCAGTTACGCGCATACGCACGGCGACCGGTTGGAAATCGTGGTGGACAGCAATCTCCCGGCCGCGCCGCAATTCATGCGGACCTACCAGCTTCCCGATGGGAGCACGTTCCAGGTGCCGTTCGTAGCCGGGATCATCAAGAACCCGGCGGGCGCCACGGTAAACGTGAACGCTGCGCGACCGAATCCCACCGTGGGCGCCATCAACACCAACACGTCCACCGGCCTGAGCTGGTACAACGGTCTACTCATGGATGTGCGCCGCCGCTTCTCGAAGGGAGTGCAGATCAACGGCGCTTTCACTTGGGCCAAGGCGGAGAACACCGCCGGCAACGACAACGGCGGCGGATCCACGCCAGAGACGGCATTCAACGGAGGCACTCCCGCCGATCAGTATCAGATCGGCTCCAACCGCGGCCTCAGCCCGCTGGACCAGCGTTTCCGCGTGGTGGCCGCGGCGGTGTGGGAGCCGCGATGGCGTCCCTTGCACGGCTTCCGCTTCAGCGGCATCGAGACGTTCGAGTCGGGGAGGCCGATTGCGTCGTTCATCAGCGTCGGTTCGATTCCCTTCCTGGCCCCGGATGGCAATGCCTACAACGGATTCGGCGGCATCCGTGGCCAGGGAACCGGCGGCGATCGCAACCTGCTTCCGTCCATTCCCCGCAATAGCGTCAGCGCGCCGGCCAACTACAAGCTCGATCTGCGAGTTGCTCGCGACTTCCGCCTCACGGAACGGATGACCGCGGAAGTGCTGGCCGAAGGCTTCAACGTATTCAATCACTCGAACGACAACGGGTTCAATACAACGATCTACACCGCCGCGGCCACGTCTAATACGACCCCGCTGGCCACGCCGATTCAGCTCACACCGACTGCCGGCTACCTCGCGCCCAACAACGATGCCACGCCGCCCGATGGCACCAACGCGCGCCGCCTGCAATTGGCGATCCGATTCCGCTTTTGAAAACTCGAGAGTGGCACGGCGCGTTTTGCCCCCGCCGTGAACGCATGTTATAAGAGAGATTGACGTCTGGAATCCCTCTACTGCGAGTAAACATTCATGGAACAAACGGCTGACATCGCTTTAATTGGTTTGGCAGTAATGGGCCAGAACCTCATCCTCAACATGGCGGACCATGGGTATCAGGTGGTGGCGTACAACCGCACCGTCTCCAAGGTCGACGACTTTATGAATGACGCCGCTAAGGGTCAGCAAAATGTCGTTCCCGCGCGCTCCATCGAAGAGCTGGTCGGACTCCTCAAGCGCCCGCGCAAAATCATGTTGATGGTGAAAGCGGGCAAGGCGGTTGACGACTTCATCGAGCTGCTGCTGCCGCACCTGGAGCCCGGCGACCTGATCATCGATGGCGGTAACTCGCATTTTCCGGATACCATCCGCCGCACCAAGTACCTGGAGAGCAAAGGCCTCTTGTACGTCGGCACCGGCGTTTCGGGCGGCGAAGAGGGCGCGCGCTTCGGTCCGTCCATGATGCCCGGCGGCAGTCCCAAAGCCTGGCCGCTGGTGAAGGAGATCTTCCAGGCCATCTGCGCCAAGACTCCCGACGGCGAGCCCTGCTGCGACTGGATGGGTGAGGACGGCGCCGGCCACTACGTGAAGATGGTCCACAACGGCATCGAGTATGGCGACATGCAGTTGATCTGCGAAGCCTACCAGGTGATGAAGGAAGGGCTGGGCCTTTCCAACGACGAGATGCACGACGTCTTTACCGAGTGGAACAAAGGCGAGTTGGACAGCTACCTGATCGAAATCACGCGCGACATTCTGGGCCACAAGGACGAAGACGGCGGGTACACCGTCGACAAGATTCTCGACACCGCGGGACAGAAGGGCACGGGCAAGTGGACCAGCATCAGCTCGCTCGATCTCGGCATGCCGCTGACGTTGATCGGCGAAGCCGTTTACGCGCGCTGCCTCAGTGCCATGAAAGACGAGCGCGCCGCCGCGTCCAAGATTCTGCAGGGACCCAAGTTCAAGTTCGAGGGAGATCGCAAGGCGTTCATCGAAGATGTCCGGCAGGCGCTGCTGGCATCCAAGATTGTCTCCTACGCGCAGGGCTTCATGCTGCTGCGGGAAGCAGCCAAGGAGAACCACTGGAACCTGAACTATGGCGCCATCGCCATGGTTTGGCGCGCCGGATGCATCATCCGCTCGGCCTTCCTGGGCAAGATAAAGGCTGCGTTCGACACCAATCCGGAGCTCACCAACCTGCTGCTAGACCCCTACTTCACGGGCGTGATCGAGCGCTGCGGACCTTCCTGGCGCCGCGTGGTGGCGCGCGCAGTGGAAGCCGGTGTGCCGGTTCCCGCTTTCACCACGGCGCTGGCGTTTTTCGACGGCTACCGCAGCGAGCGGCTGCCGGCCAACCTGCTGCAGGCGCAGCGCGACTACTTCGGCGCCCATACCTACGAGCGCGTCGACAAACCCCGCGGCCAGTTCTTCCACACCAACTGGACGGGGAAGGGCGGAAACGTGGCTGCCGGCCAATACGTGGTCTAAATGGACATTAACGCGCGCGCTTCCCAAATCAAGCTGCTGCTCATGGACGTAGATGGTGTCCTGACTAATGGCAAGCTATACAACGTGCCCGACGCCGAGGGCAAGATGGTGGAGACCAAAGGCTTCGATTCGCAGGACGGAATCGGCCTGCAGTGGTTGAGCTGGCACGGCATCAAAACCGGCGTCATCAGCGGCCGTCAATCGCCAGCCACCGCGGAGCGCGCGCGTCAATGCAAGATGTCCTACGTCTACCAGGGCCACATCGAGAAGATCCCCATCCTCGAAGAGATCCTGGCCGACGCTAAGATTCAGTCCAGCGAAGTTGCCTACATCGGCGACGACTTCACCGATACCGTGATCATGCATCGGGTAGGACTCGCCATCGCCACGGCGAACGCCCGCGCCGAAGTGAAGGGTGAGGCGCACTACGTGACGAACGCCGTGGGTGGCGAAGGAGCGGTCCGCGAAGTAGTGGAACTGCTCTTAAAAGCCCAGGGCCGCTGGTGCGAGATCCTGAAGCACTACGAAATCCCCGCCTGACGCTGAGGGCTCCCGCCTATTTGCCGGATGCCCTCAGATACTCGATGATGGCGCGGCGCTCTTCGGCTTTCTCGACATGAAAAGTCATGTCGTTGCCGGGGACCAGGCTCTCCGGGTCGGTCAGCCACTTCTCCAGCGTCTCTTCCGTCCAAACGATCCGCGCCTTCCGGATAGCCTCGGAATACTCGAAAGACGCCACCGTCCCCGAGGTTCGCCCGTAAACTCCTCGCAAGCGCGGACCCTCTTTCTCGCGGTCGAGCGCATGGCATCCGCCGCAACGCTTGTCGAACAGATCTTTGCCACTGGGCGCCGGTTGCGATAGCAGCGCCAGCGGCAGGGGCAGGAAAATGGCAGCGATCCAGCGTGGCATATTACTAAGCTCCGGAATCCAGGCTGGAGTCCACTACCGCCAGGCTGTGATTCTTCATCACCGCGTGAACGTTGGTGATTCCCAGCACGCTCTTCAATTTGTCGTCAGCCACTTTCATGGGACCGGGTCCCTTGGCCGTTCCAGGCGCGGGTTGGGGGAACGCCGTTGAGCACGCGGTGTGGAACGTGACGTTGCCTTCCACCTTCTGCATCACCTGGTGGATGTGGCCATTGAGCACCGTCACCGATCCGAAACGCTTCAAATATCCGAGGGCCTGCTCTCCGTCTTCGGTGCCCCAACCCCAGTCGGGATACACCGACCACAAGGGAATGTGCGCGAAGACGACCACCGGCCGGCTGGAAGGCTGGGCCTTCAGATCGGCGGCCAGCCAATCGAGCTGTGCGGGTCCCAACTTTCCCATGCCTTCCAGCACCATCACATTCGAAAGCCCCACAAAGTGGACGTCTTTGTGATTGAAGCTGTGCCAGCCGGTGCCCTTGGCGTTCTTGCCGTAGCGCGCCATGTACTGTTTGCCATCGTCCGTGGAGGTGTCGTGCTCGCCGGGCACAAAGAACACCTGCTTCGGTTTGGCGCCTTTAAGCAGTTGATCGAGCGTATCGAACTCGGCCGGTTTCGACGAGTGGCTCAGGTCGCCGGTGTGGATGATGAACTCCGGCGGGTTCGGCAGCGCGTTGATTTTGTCGATGGCCACCTGCAGGGTGGCATTCACGTCGGCATTGGCCGGCTTGTTGAATCCAATGTGGCTGTCGCTGATCTGCACAAACTGCAGGCCGCCCTTTGCAGGTTTGGTCTCCTGGCCGAAAGCCTGGGAAGAAAGAGCGCCGGAAGCGGCGGTCCAGAGAACTCCTGTGCCGGCCCACGCCATGCATTCCAGGAAGCCGCGGCGATCGACGCCGTCGGGGTTGTGATCGTGAACAATTCGTCGTGACAAGTTTGACCTCTTCAAACTTGCATACCGGCGTAGTCCGCGATTTATTCCTGAAAGCTGCCGTAGACTGGATAACGGCCGGCGCTCCGAAGGCGGCGGGAAAGGCCCGATCGGAATTCGCTATAATAAGGTTTCCCCTTTTTGATGACAGGAGTTTCTCTCAACCATGTTTGATCTGTTCCGCAGCGGTGAAAGGTCGAAGCGCATCCTACTGGGCGCGTTGCTGGTCCTGGTGGCGCTCTCCATGCTTACGTACCTGATCCCCTCTTACAACAACGGCTCCGGAGATTCTGCCTCCGGTGCAGTCGTGGCCGATGTCGCAGGCTCGGAAATCACCACGGCCGACGTCCAGAAGCTGGTTCAGGCCACGATGAAGAATAAGCAGTTCCCGGCTGAGCTGCTTCCCAACTACCTCCCCAATATGGTGGACCAGATGGTGACGGAGCGCGCCCTGGCGTACGAAGCCAAACGCCTCGGCATTGTTGTTACCGACGCCGACGTGGCGGATACGATTCGCCAGATTGCGCCGAGCCTGTTCCCCGACGGCAAGTTCGTGGGCAAGGACGCGTACGCCGCCATGCTGGCGCAGCAGAACATGAACATCGCCGACTTCGAATCCGACATGAAGCGCCAGATCCTCATCACCCGGCTGCGCGACATCGCTCTCGAAGGCACCATCGTGACTCCGTCCGAGATCGAAGACTTCTACAAAAAGAAGAACGAACAGGTCAAGATCCAGTACGTCAAACTCACGTCGGACAAATTCAAGAAGGAAATTAATCCCAGCCAGGACGATCTGCAGAGGTACTACACCGCCAACGTTGCTCAGTATATGCAACCGGAGAAGCGCAATCTGGTGATCCTGATCGCCGACCAGGCCAAGCTTGGCCAGAGCTACAATCCCACCGACGCCGAACTCCAGGCGGCATACAACCAGAACAAGGATTCGTTTCGCATGCCCGAGCAGGCCAAAGTGCGGCACATCCTGCTCAAGACGCAAGGCAAGCCTCCCGCCGACGAGCCCAAGATCAAGGCCCAGGCCGACGATATTCTCAAGCAGGTACGCGGCGGCGCCAACTTTGGCGACCTGGTCAAGAAGTACTCCGAGGACACCGCTTCGGTGCCGAACGGCGGCGAATACACCATTCAGAAGAACGGCCAGATGGTGCCGGAGTTCGAAAAGGCCGCTTTCACGCTGAAACCTGGCGAGAGCGACATCATCAAGACCACCTACGGCTACCACATTATGCAGGTGATGAAACATGACGATGCCCGCCTGCGGCCCTTCGAAGAGGTGAAGGGCGAACTCGCTACCCAGATGAAGACTCAGCGCGCCAAAGCCATCATGCAGCAGGTCTCGGATAAGGCCCAAGTCGAACTGCAAAAGGATCCGCTGCATCCCGAGAAGGTGGCGGCGGAGTTCAATATGCAACTGGTGCGCGCCGACAATTTCCAGGCCGGCAAGCCCGCTCCCGAAATCGGGGTCAACAACGACTTCGACCAGTCCGTAAGCGGCTTGAAGAAGGGTGAAGTATCGCAGCCCGTGGCGCTGCCGGGCGATAAGATTGCCCTGGCAGTGGTGACCGACATCGTTCCGCCGCGCCAGTCCACATTCGACGAAGTAAAGGACGCGGTGCGCGAGACCGTGACTCAGGCCCGGCTCACCAAAGCGGTTCAGGATCACGCCAAGGAACTGGTGGACAAGGCGAAGGCCATGGGCGGTGATCTGGAGAAGGCGGCTAAATCGATGGGACTCGAAGTCAAGACGTCCCCCGATTTCACACACACGGGTAACGTGGAAGGCCTCGGCACTGCCAGCTACTTTAGCGCGGCATTCACCAGCCCGGATGGCACGGTTTTCGGCCCTGTCCTGATGCCCAACGACACCGTCGTGGCAAAGGTAGTGGCGCACGTGCCTGCCGATATGTCGAAGCTGGCCGAGCAGCGCGTGCAGATCCGCGACGATATCAAGAACCAGAAGGGCCGGGATCGCAATACGCTGTTTGAAGCCGGCCTCCGCGATCAGCTCATCAAACAGGGCAAGATCAAGGTTCACGAGGACGTGCTGCAGCGACTCATCGCGAACTACCGGACCAACGGATGATCCACCAGATCGTCGGGCTCTACCGGTCTCTGACCAATCCCGACCAGCTCGTAGAACTGCTCCATACGCTCCTTTCGGGGTGGGTGGGATATGCGGCCATGTTCGCGGTGGTGTTTTCAGAGACAGGGCTGTTGGTGGGATTCTTTCTTCCTGGCGATTCGTTTTTGTTCACCATCGGAGTGGTGGCCGGGCTCGGCGCCCTGGACATCGTGCAGATCAACATCCTGCTGATGATGGCGGCGATGATGGGCGATTCCACCGGCTATTGGCTGGGCCGCCAGACCGGCCCGCGCATCTTCAACCGGCCCGATTCGCGTCTCTTCAAGCAGGAGTACGTGACGCGCACCAAGGCTTTCTACGACCGGTACGGCGGAAAGACGATCATCCTCGCCCGCTTCGTGCCCATCGTGCGGACCTTCGCGGCGTTCATCGCCGGCGTCGGCCAGATGCCCTATACGCGCTTCCTGCCGTTTAGCGTGTGCGGCGGCATCGGGTGGGTGTTCCTGATGACCATGCTGGGCTATGAATTGGGTAACATTCCAGTGGTGAAGAAGAATCTGGAAGTCGCCATCATTCTGGTCATCCTTGTTTCGCTGCTCCCCATATTCATTGAAGCGTACAAGGCGCGCCGCTCGGCGAAAAGCGCCGCTTGAGTTCGGGAAGCTTACACCGCTCTTCCATAAAGTCCACTTGCGAATAGACGCGCGTCCACACGTCCCAGCCGCGAAATCACTTGTGGTGTCAGCAGCGGCGTGTGCGAGATCTCCAGCAGATACTCGGGAATGGCCCACACGTCTTCCTCCGCGGTCATCCAGTGCATGGAGTCGAAGCGCTTGAGATTCACAGGACGGGAATAGTTGCGCAGCGTTTTCTCACGCCGCAGATTGTAGTAGTGCTCGAAATACGACATCGCCAGTTCGCGTAGCGTCCGATACACCGGTTCGCGATAGCGCAGGCCCGAGTAGTTGGACTTTGCGACGGCTCCCCAGTGGCCGCGCATTTGAAAGATGGCGAGCACGTGATCGTCATCGCGCACCGCTTCGAAATCCAGCAGGAGCGGCGGCTTGCCCATCATGCGCAGCGCCGCCGCGCCGAACAGCGCGCCTTCCATGCAGTGCGCGGTGCGGTCGCGGAGCACGCTGCGCGGCGAGCGGCACGTGGGACCGCCAGGTTCCTTGTTGTACGCTAGATCGTCCAGAAAGCGCTGGATCTTCTCTGGGCTGGTCAGCCGTCGAAACACCGACCGCTCTGCCGCGGTGAAAGCGTGGGAAGCCATTCCGAATCAGGGTAGCAGGCTTGGCGGGCATCGCCAGCGTTTATACTGCACCTATGCCATTGCTGCTGCCCGTCCTGCTGTTGGCCGCTGCCGCCACTCCCTACGACCTGGTGATCCGCAACGGCAGGATCATCGACGGCACCGGTTCGCCCTGGTATGCGGGCGATGTGGCCATCAGCGCCGGCAAGATCGCGGCCATCGGCCACCTGGCAAACGCGCCCGCCCGCCGCACCATCGATGCGCACGGCCTGGTGGTGGCGCCCGGCTTCATCGACATGCTTGGACAATCGGAACTGACGATTCTGGTGAATCCGCACCTGCCGTCGAAGATCTACCAGGGCATCACCACCGAAGTCACGGGAGAAGGCGGGTCGATTGCGCCGCTCAACGACGCCATCGTCAAAGCCGACCATGTCACCTACGAGCACTACGGCGTAAAGCCCGACTGGAAGACGTTCCGCGAATACTTCGCCCGCCTGCGCAAACAGGGCATGGGCATCAACCTCGCCAGCTATGTCGGGGCCACGCAGGTTCGCCGCATGGTGCTGGGGGATGACGATCGCACGCCCAACGCCGCCGAACTGGAACGTATGAAAGCTCTGGTACGGGACGCGATGCGCGACGGCGCGATCGGCGTTTCCACGTCGCTGCAATATGCGCCCGCGCCCTATGCCAAGACCGAGGAGTTGATCGCCCTGGCAGTCGAAGCAGCTAAGTCAGGAGGCACATACGCATCCCACATCCGCGACGAAGGCAACACGATTGCGGACGCGCTCGACGAAGCCTTCCGCATCGGACGCGAAGCTCACATCCCAGTGGAGATCTGGCATCTGAAGGCTGCGGGGAAGGACAACTGGGGCCGTATGCCCGAGATTGTGGGACGAATCGAAAAGGCGCGCCAAGCAGGTATCGACGTAGCGGCGGACACCTACGCCTATCCCGCGGGCTTCAATTCCTTCTCGGCGGTGATTCCGCCATGGGCGCACGATGGCGGCGACGCCAAATTGATCGAGCGCCTGAAGGATCCAGCGATGCGCGCGCGTATTCGCAAGGAAATGGAAACGCCGTCGAAGGATTGGAACAACGAGTGGCTGCAGGTGACGGGTCCGGAATCGTTCCTCATCGGCGCCGTGCAGAATCCCAGGCTGCTGCCGATCCAGGGAAAGACCATCGCCGAGATCGCCAAGCTCTGGAACAAGGACCCGATCGATACCGTGTTCGACATTCTGGTGGAAGACCAGGCTTTCACGCAGGCGGCGATTTTCGTGATGTCGGAGTCCGACGTGACGCTCGCGCTGCAGCAGCCTTGGACCTCGGTCTGCAACGATTCGCAAGGCACGGCGCCCGATGGCCTCCTGGGCAAGGAGCATCCACACCCGCGCGCTTACGGCGCATTTCCACACATCCTACGCAAGTACGTTCGCGAAGAAAAGAAGCTCACCCTGGAGGACGCCATTCGCAAATTCACGGCGCTCCCAGCCGCGCGGATGCGCTTCGCAGATCGCGGAGTTCTCAAGGCCGGCATGTGGGCCGACGTCGTGGTCTTCGATCCGGACACCATCCGGGATGTAGCCACCTTCGAGAAACCCAATCAACTCTCCGAAGGGATGCGCTACGTTCTGGTGAACGGCGTCCCGGTCATCGAAGAAGGCAAAATGACGAACGCGCTGCCCGGCAAAGTAGTGAGCCGCTAGTGGCGCGGACACTCGTGTCTGCAGCGCCCCGACTCATCGGGGCGCTGGGCTAATTCGCCACCGTCATCAAAGGACCGTTCGATGCCACGCCTCCGATGTTGACTACCAATTGGTAACTGCCCTTCGCGAGTTGCGGCACTATGAAATTCACCTGGTAAAGTCCGATGGATTGCGGCGTCAGTCCGATGTACTTGACCGTCGCCGTCGCAGTGCCAACCGTGACCGAGGTGTTCTCCGTTACAGGTGAAAGTCCGTTGGGCGCGGGCGAGCCCGTCACTAGCTTGCCCGCGGCTTGAACCGAGCCGCCGCCAGTGAAGTATGCCACCACTTCATCTTCCACACTCGCCCCCGCGGATGTCGAATTGATACTGCCGTCGGCATTCACCACCACGGCGCGATTGTTGGAGTAGACGCTGAGTCCCGGGGTAGCCGTAGCGGGGATCGCCACCGCCGCCGCATTGCTGGTGGACGTGCCGTTCTTGACGATGACGGTCGCGACGCTGCCGGCCGGAATATCCCAAGGCATCTGCGCATCGATCTGGCCGGGGTCGACGTAGAAGAGCGGCGCCAATTCGCCGTTCACCGTCACGGTAGTGTTCAGAAGCGTAGTCGGGAGAGTGGTAGTGGTGGCGCCTGCCGGCTTCGTCGCCAGGCTCTGGCCGAACAGCGCGAATACACTGCCGGGCGGAGTGGCGTTGACCGCATAGCTAGCCACGTTGCCAATCGACTGTGTGGGGTTCAGGAACGCGGCATGCGTCGTGCCGGAGCGCACGAACCCGGCATTGGAGGCAATTACGTTGACACCCTGGCCGTAGGCATTCGTGACGCTGAAGGCCAGTGTATTGGGGACATTGGAGGAATCTGTAAGGATGGCCGTGCCCAGGCAGTTGGATTCCACCGAGTAGGTTCCCGTCGCGGTGTAAGTGGCGGACTTTCCGGACGAGGTCACCGCGTAACTGGCAGTCACGTTGCCTTGCCCGTCGAACTGCAGGACACCCGATTCGTCCTCCGACCCGTTTTGCGTGGTCCCGGCAAGCGTGAATCCGGATGCGTCGTAGACGTACTCTCCGGAGAGCGTGGCGGTGGCGCAAGCGGCAGGCCGCACGTTGCTGCCGCTGCCCGAGTAGACATAGGTGGTGTCAAGTCCCGTGATGCTGAAGGATTTGCCGGTGTTCCAAACCAGCAGAGTCATGTTGGCCCCCGTGGGAGTGACCAGAATCACGTTACCGGAACAACTGTTAGTCAAGCTGTATGTGCCCGAATAGCTGAATGGCTTGGCCAGTACCAGGTTCGTATTGGCTGTGCCGCTCAGGATCACTTTACCCTGCCCGTCAAACGTCACGACTCCATTCCCTTGGAAACTACCCGCAAAGGCGCCGGTGGTGGAGATGGCGCGCCCGCTGAGCGTGAGCGAGTACGTGCCGTTCATTGTGGAGTTGCTGCAGGTATTGCCGGTGACCGTGTGAGCGCCGCCCGTGATCATGAACTTCGACGCTTGCGCCAACGATACGGTGAGGTCGGTTGTGGCCGTAGTGTTGCCCGCGGTGGCGCTCATAGTCAACACGTAGGAGTTGCCTGTGGAATCGGTCAGCGTGCCCGTGCCCAGGCAGTTGGCCGTGACGGTATACGTCCCCGATGCCGTAAGACTGCTGTTGGATGTGCCGCCCGACGACATATTCAGGTTGGCAGTCACCTTCCCCTGACCGTCAAACTGCAGCATGCCGGCGCCGTCGACGACGCCATTGACGGTGCTGCCGGAGAA
The DNA here is from genome assembly GCA_963815475.1 of uncultured Solibacteraceae bacterium. GTDB lineage: Bacteria > Acidobacteriota > Terriglobia > Bryobacterales > Bryobacteraceae > Sulfopaludibacter. The sequence goes on from CAWFHD010000003.1 coordinate 2,687,114, forward strand.
GCCCGCACCCGTGCCGTTGTAAACATAAGGTCCCGTAAGCAGGCTGTTGGAGCAGCCGCTCGGCAGATTGCCGCCGCTGCCGGCGTAGGAATAAGTCGCATCGGAGCCGGTTACCAGGAAGGCGTTCCCCTGGTTGTAAGTCACCAGGTTTAGAGTGATAGTGCCTCCCGTCGTGATGGTGATAACGCCGGCGCAGTTCGCCTGCATACTGTAAGTGCCCGTCCATGTGGTGGGCGTGCCGACCGCTTGCAGCGTGTTGGATGTCATGGAAAACGTCACTTTGTTCAGCCCATCGAAGCTGGCTGAACCGTTCGCCTGGAACATATTGGTGAACACGCCGGCGGCACTGACTTGCCTCCCGGTGATGGAAACGGAGTACGCTCCGCTTAACGATGAGGAATTGCAAGTCCCGCCGCCAATCTGCGTTTGGGCCAGTAAGGGAGCTGCCAGCAGGAACAGGGAAAAGGGTACCACTACCCACGGACGCGTCATTTCAGCACTCCTCCGATTCGGACTTACAAGCAAGGAACCCGAATCACCGGATATCTTCTCGGTCCGAACCAAAAAAGGGTACTATGGCCGAGAGAAACTGCACTCTTTCCGAGCCGCGACCGGGAGTCGGTGCTTTTGGCTTGCCAGTTTCTTCCGGCCCTATTTGACCTTCGCGCCAGTGAGCTGGGCGATTGCGCCCAACGTAGTCTGCGTCGCATTCAAACCCAGGCGGAAATCGCCCTCCGAGAAGTGCGTGAATACGTCCGTCGGCTGGTGGTGCGTGGGATCCCATCCGGCCCCGATCTGCGAGCCCCGCTCCAATTCGCGCAAGCTCAGCGACGGAACCAAGTCCTGAAAGGGCGTGGAGTCGGTATTCGTCATGTGGTTTCCCACCGAGGCCGGATAGTCTGTGGCGTACTTTTCGTTAGCGGCCAAAAATTGCCAGGCGAGCGTAGCCGCCTGCGCCGCGAGTTTCGATTGCGACTGGAATTCGATATTCACATCGGCTTCGGGCCGCTGGTGGTCGCTAACTGTCCCGTCGTGGAGCGGCATGCCGTGGTCGAACAGCATCATGTCGTGCTGGATCATGCCGAGCCATTTCGGCTCGGGATACTTGCCCGAACCGGCCGGGTCTTCCTTGCCCTGCAAGTCCTTGCGCTGATCCACGTACGCGCGGGCCCCGTTCAACCCCGTTTCTTCGTTGTTCCAAAGCGCGAACCGGATGGAGCGGTCGGTCACGACGTCCGGACCGCTCAGCACGCGCGCGATTTCCATTACCAGCGCGGTGCCGGAACCATCGTCGTTTGCCGCTTCGCCAAATCCTATGCCGTCCATGTGGGCCGCTATGATGTACATCTCTTCCGGATGCGTCGCGCCCACCTTAGTGCAGAAGACCTCTTCGCGGGGACCGGGAGTGGAGGCCTGGGCATCGAGCTCGCGCAGCCGCGTGTCGTGCTGCAATTCCGGGTCGTTATTGGCCGCCGTGGGCGCGCGCTCGCCGCGCAGCGTAGCGCCGCCCGGGCCGCCGCCTCTTCCGCCCCGGCCCCCGCGACCGCCGGCCCCCGCCTGGGGAGGTTCGTAAACGTAGTGGATACGCTCTGTATTTGTGCACCCGTAGCTTTTGAGCTGCGCCTCAATCCAATCGATAGCGGCGCGATTGCGATCGGTGCCCTGGCGACGGTCGCCGAATTTGGTGAGGCCCCGGATGGTGGTTTTGTAGCGTTGCAGATCGAGCCTCGACACCAACGTCTTAGTGGGGTCGGTAGTATCGGCAGCGGTCTGCCCGCCAGCCGGTGGTATAAAGGGACAAACCAGCAGCAGAAAAGCCGCGGAGCAGCTGAGAAGCATTCTTGAGCGCATGGGATCCCCGCCATTGTACCGGTTCACGGGGCGTTTCGCAGCGTCAATGTGCCAGAATACAGCCATGCGGATGTCGATTTTTCTGCTACTGGCCGTGACCCTGTGCGCCGATTCGGTCTCTTTGACCTACACTGGCACGGCCGGTTGGCAAATCGTGAGCGGCAAGACGGTCATCCTCATCGACCCGTATCTCTCGCGCGTCAAGTATCCTTCCCCCAACGATGATGTGTCGCCGGACGATGCGCGGCCTCTAGTGTCGGCGGGGTCGATGGTGGAACCCGACGCCGCGGTGATCGACGAACATATCCAACGCGCCGATTTCATCTTTCTCACACATACGCACCCCGACCATTCGCTCGATGTGCCGTACATCGCCCGCAAGACAGGCGCGCGCGTCATCGGCACCGAAAGCACCGCCAACATCGCGAGGGCGTACGACGTGCCGGAGCGACAGATCCAGGTTGTGAAGGGCGGGGAGGAGTTGAAGTTCGAAGGTTTCTCCGTGCGCGTGATTCCGAGCCTTCACGGCATTTTTCGCAAGCCGCCGCCCGGCCGGAGTGCTGGACCTCCGCCGCTTGTGCCCGCCGGACTCAAAGCTCCGCTCCTCTTCGGACAGCACCAGGAGGGCGGAACGCTGGCATATCTTGTGGGGATTGCGGGGCACCGCATCATTTTCTTCGGGTCGATGAATTACATCGAGAGCGAGTTGGTGGGCTTGCGGCCGGATGTGGCGCTGCTGGGCGCAATGCCGGAACGCAACAATATCGAAGAGTACACTCCGCGATTGATGAAGGTCCTGGGTAATCCCGCTGTGGTGATCCCCACTCACTGGGACCGCTTCAACGTCCCTTACACGGTCTCGCAAGAGCCTGCGGTGCGCCGCCTCCAATCGTTTATCGACGAAATCAAATTGGCGTCGCCCAAGACACGAGTGATTGTGCCCGAGTATTTCAAGCCGATCGTGCTGGAGTAGCTCTGTAGCGTGTGGCGAAGTTCCCCGTGGGGCAGACTTTATACTCTGCGAGTGGTACCCATCGGGTGGCCGCGGTTGAGGCTTGACAACAATGCGAGTCGCCGCTGGCTTCGGTCGTCGAGTGCCGCGTTGATGGAAGCCAGTTGGGACAGTGGCGCCGCCAGAACAACAGCCGCGCCTCCATGACGGTTTGCCCGGAGCGGCTAACCGATAGTGCGGCAACCCGTCCATCCCTTGAGAGGATTCCCGACAAATGTTTCTGCAAGATTTGCGCTACAGCCTGCGCAGGCTCGCCAAATCCCCTGGGTTCACCGTGGTGGCCATTCTCACACTCGCGCTCGGGATCGGCGCGAACACCGCGATTTTCTCGGTTGTGAACGGCGTGCTGATCAGCCCGCTGCCGTTCCGAAACGCGGACCGGATTGTCTCCCTGTTTCAAGACTTGCCGGACTTTCCGGAGGGATCCATTTCCTATCCCAATTTTCTTGATTGGCAGCGCGACAATCGTTCCTTCGACTCGATGGCCGCCTATCGCTGGGCTAATGGCGCCATCACTGGCGCCGGTCAACCGGAAAACGTCCCAGCACGGTCTATTTCCGCGGCCTTCTTCCCGATCCTGGGCGTGAATCCGATTCTCGGGCGGAATTTCAATTCCGCGGACGACCGCCGCGGCGCAGACCCCACCGTCCTGATCTCTGAGGGCTTGTGGCAGAGAAAGTTTGGCCGCGATCCCGATGTAATCGGAAAGCGTCTGGTCGTTGGCGGCACGGGGCGCACGATCGTAGGTGTCATTCCGGCGTCATTCCGGTTGAAGATTTGGAATTTTCGCACCGGCGATCTCTATGTGCCTATCGGTGAAGAGCATGACGAGCGATTCTTCAAACGCGATGCGCACTGGGGAACGGACGCGATCGCGCTGCTCAAGCCTGGCGTCACTCTGGACCGGGCGCGGGATGACATAGCGCGAGTGAATGCAGGCTTGGCCGCGGCTTATCCCGACGCCAACACGGGTCTGAAATCCACCATCGTGACGCTGAAAGAGGAAATCGTCGGCGAAATGCGTCTGGTTCTGCTGGTCCTGCTGGGAGCGATCGGCTTCGTGCTGATGATCGCCTGCGTCAATGTCGCCAATTTGCTTCTGGCCCGCTCCGAATCGCGCCAACGCGAGTTCGCGATTCGCGTCGCTCTCGGAGCTCGGCAGGCGCGGATCACGATTCAACTCCTTACGGAGAGCGTCGTGCTCGCCGTGTTCGGCGGCGGCCTCGGATTGGCAATCGCCAAGTGGGGAACCGCCGCTGCGATTGCTGCGGCGCCGCGCACGCTGCCGCGCGCCGAAGAAATCGGCTTGGATGGACGCGTCCTCTTATTCACGTTCGCCGTTTCGCTCCTCACCGGAGTTCTTTTCGGGCTGGCGCCCGCCCTGAAGGGGGCCTCTCCGAAGATCGGCGAGGCGCTGAAAGGCGGCGGGCGGTCCATTTCCGGGTATCGCTCGCGCACCCAGGCGGCATTTGTGATCGGTGAGATGGCTATGGCCTTCGTGTTGCTTATCGGCGCGGGCCTCATGGCGCGCACCCTGCTGCAACTCTGGCGAGTCGATCCTGGATTTGATCCGCATCATGTCGTCACGTTCGACATCCATCCAGCGCCGTCGTTGGCGGACCAATCTCCGTTTCGCACCCGTGCCTTTATTCGGCAACTGCATTCTTCCCTGCACGGCATTCCAGGAATGGAGTATGTCTCCATAGAACAGGGCGCGCAGCTCATGGAAAGCGATAGTGAGACTCGCTTTTGGGTGGAGGGACACACGCCGCCGGCGCGCCAGGCAGACCTGCCGCTCACGCTTGAGTACCTTGTCGAGCCGGAGTATCTGAAGGTCATGCGCATTCCGCTTCTGCGCGGCCGCTTCATCGCGGATACCGACAACGAGCACTCCGCGCGGGTCGTGGTGATTGACAGCAGCTTCGCCCAGAAATATTTCCCCGGCCAGGATCCGATGGGCAAGCATGTCAACATTCTCGACGACGATACCGATGCGTCCCATCGCGGTTCCCTACCGTTAATGGTTGTGGGGGTAGTCGGCCATGTCAATCAGTTTGGACTCGCGGACGATAGTAAAAGCTCATTGCACGCTCAAATGTACCTGCCCTTCATGCAGATGCCCGATGCGGGATTGAAGAATGTCGCGCTGGGGATAAGCGTTTTCGCGCGCTACCGGCCGTCGTTGAAGGCGGAATCGTTCTTTCAGACGATGCGCAATCAGCTTCTGGCGAGCAACCGGGACATGATCGTCTCGGGCAACGAATCGGAGGAAGGTGTTGTGGCGGGATCCATTGCCAGCCAGCGTTTTTCAGTGATCCTGCTGGGGATTTTTGCGGCTCTGGCGCTCCTATTGGCAAGCATCGGTATCTACGGTGTACTGTCGTGTCTGGTAGCGCAACGCACCCAGGAGATCGGCATGCGGATGGCTCTCGGAGCGCGGCATGTCGATGTGTTGCGGCTGGTGCTTGCGGATGGCGCGCGCATGATGCTGGTGGGGATCGCCATTGGAGTGCTGGCGGCGCTTGGCTTGACGCGCTGGATGACCGGCATGCTGTTCGGAGTGACGCCGACCGATCCGCTAACGTTTGCGGCGGTGGCCGCGGTCCTATGTGGAATCGGTTTGTGCGCCTGCTATGTCCCGGCGCATCGGGCGATGCGCGTGGACCCGATCCTTGCGCTGCGGCACGAGTGAATAGTCGCCTCCCATGGCGAATTAGTGTCCCCAATAAGGCTCGCAGCCTGCGCGAAGGAACCAGCGCGAAAGGCAATTCTTCATCCAGCAGCCGCAGAACCGAGCGTGTGTGGAGCGGTGAAATGATCTCGCTACTCATGCGCTTGGCCGGAAAGGGGAAGCGGATTTGTTCTTCAAGTAGCTACCTCCGGACGCGTCACATCCCTACAGAAAAACTGGAAGCGTCTCGTGAACCGTCGTTAACTCGTGAATGATTGTCGCTTGCGGGGGCTTTGGGCAGACTCCTCCTGCCTTCGTGGATGAAATCGACATAGTCGGTAGGTCGGCCGGCCAGGAGCCCTTCGATCAACTGCACGGAATGCTATCCGGAGTTAGTATCGGAACAATAACCTTTGGCCTAAACTGGGCCTGTTAGCAGGCTGACTGTGTCTGCCGACTTCCATCGATATGTAGATTTGGCGTCATACAAATATGAGAAAACACATATCGTTTACCATCGGCGCGGTGGTGCTGGCTAGGCGACCCGGCTACTGGAAAGAGACTGCGAAAGCCAGGGTTCCGTAGCGAATGTCGCCTTCGATGACGCCGAATTGCCACAAAAGGACCGCGTATTTGTCAGCCAAAGACTCCTGCAACTGGGCCTTGCCCGTTCCAATTCCGTGGCCTGAATCAAAATCGAGGCTCAGAAGGATCGGCCGGCTGCTCACTATGGAAGCCTGGAGCCGGGCTGCGAATTTGGCCGGCTGCCATGCCACCACGCGTTTATCATTCATACCGGCTGTCAGCATCACCGCCGGATAGGCCACGCCGCTTTGAACGTGGTGGTAGGGGCTCATTTCATAGAGAGCTCGAAATTCCTCTTCTATCTTTACGGTGCCGAACTCCATAACATTACCCGGACCGTTGGGTGTCAGTTCCCAACGCAACAGCGGCCGAACAAGTCCGGCCGGGCTGTAATCGCTCTTCCTATAACGATGCCGCCGGCACTTTGCCCCCGAGAAGATGAACGCCAGCGAGAGTGAAATTCAAAGACTCTCCGGCGAACAGGGTCGCCTCATGGGAAAACTCACAACGATTCATACCCAGGCGTCAGCGAAGTTTTATCGAGAAGTGGGCGCGGGGGGGGGGGGTCTTGATGCGCCTTCTCACCTTCGCCGCGCCGCGAAAATCACTTGCGCGAGAGGATATCAAACAGATCGGATGTCGGAGCGGCACCGCTGGCGGCTTCCGTATCAGTGCCTCGTTTGTGCGCCCAGGTCCTAATCCGCCCCCCAAATTACTTGGCAGCAGCCGCCTTAGCGGCTGAAGCAGAAAGGCGCGTTCTCAAACCCTGTGCAAACATGGCAATTAGCCGCGGCCGCATTACTTCCTGCTGGAATTGACTGATCTCCTGAAGCGCATTCCAGGGTTTCGTGCTTTTTGCGCCCAGCAGTTCGGCGGCGTCCAAAAGCTCGTCGAAGCCCCGGATGGTATACGTGAGTTTGCCCGGCTCGGCCAGAAGCTGCTCTTTGAACATAGCGCTGCCTGGTGACAACGCGCGATCCAGAAGAGCATCTCCAGACTCCGGATCCTGGATACCGTAGTATGACCTCGCCATGGCGATCTCGAGTCGAACCTTTTCTGGCGACGCCTCCCAGCCATCCAACTTCTTGGCCAATTCCTTGAGAATCCCTTCTCCATCTTCCGCCTGGTTGGCGGTATATGAGGGCAGGGCGAGCGCGCGCGCCAAGTCGCGAATAATCGGACTGGTAATCCTGTCAGCCATCTGCATTGCTGCCACGGGATCCGTATTGGCTGCGGCAACACGCCAATTACCGTGAAGCCGTTTCCGCCCAAACGCGCCTGACGGCCAAGGATGGAACGATCGCCTCCGAAGCGCGCTCTCCAGAAGGAATCCGACAGGATCACGACGCGTTCGCCTTCGGGAATCTCGTCCGCGCTTGTGAATCCGCGCCCCAGCTCCAGCTTTACGCCCAGCGTCTGGAGAAACGCCGGCGACACTGAGAGTCCGCGGACGCGCTCCGGCTCGGCCAGGCCTGTTACTGTCCAGGAATCGTTCTCCCAAAGGCTGACGGTTTCGAAGACGCGGCTTTCGTCGCTGTCAACGAAGGCGCCATGTTCATCTCTTTGGTGCCGATCCCGGGGGCGGTGTGCGCCAGCGCCACCAGACCATCGGCGTGCGGATAGGGCAGGGGCTTCAATAGGATTCCATCAACCGCGCTGAATATCGCGGTAGCGGCGCCGATTCCCAGGGCGATCGTAAGCGCGGTTGCCGCGCTGAAGGTGGGAGTGCGGGATAGCCTGCGCATGGCGTGCCGCAAATCGGCGAGCAGCGTTTCGATGGAGTTCTCCCAGCCGTGCTCCCGAACCTGTTCCCGAAGCGCCAGCGCACTGCCCGTATCCAGCTTGGCCGCGCGCCGCGCGTCCTCGGGGGAGAGGCCCCGTTCCATCCACGCCGCCGTCGCCTGTTCCAGGTAGCTCTCCACTTCGTCCGCAATTTCCCGGTCGGCGGCTTTGCGGTTGAAGAGCACCCGTGCGCCGCGGCTGATATGGCGCCAGCCGGGCACGGCTATGCCTCCGCCTTCAGCAGTCTCGCAATAGCCGATACCCGCCGGTTCCAGCCGGCAGTCTCGATCTCCAGTTGCTTCTTGCCCGCGCGCGTGAGCGAGTAGAATTTCGCGCGGCGCGAGTTGTCCGTTTCGCGCCACTCCGAATCGAGCCACCCCGTCCGCTCCAGCCGCTGGAAGGCGGTGAGAAGCGAGCCCGGATTGACTTTGAAGACTCCGCGCGATACCTGCTCGATCCGCCGTGCGATGCCGAAGCCGTGCATCGGTTCAAGGCTCAGCGTCTTCAGAATCAACATGTCCAGCGTGCCCTGGATCAAATCTGTGTTGCCGTCCTTCGTGGGTAAGTCCCCGCGCATCTGCTGTCCAGATTACTCCCGTTCATCTTCAAGATGTGGCCCGCGCGGCTCTTAGCAGGCTGCTGAAAAACGGGGTCTGGCGATTTTTCAGAGATCCTCATAACAGAGAACCCCATTGCGAGTGAGATCGCCAGCCTTCAATTGGGCAGGGCGATGGGTCTTCCCGCGACGGCCGGAGCCGCCAGTCTCTTGTTGATCAGGATTCCTCCCGCGATCATTCCCGCGATCACCGCCGCGAAGACCAAGGTCCAACCCCAATATTGAGTGGGGTGCCGCAGCATACGGATGAAGGGACGTCCGTAATGGTATGCGACGATGGCGATGGCGGAATAGCGAGCCGCGCGGCTGCTGGCAACCACTCCGAGATATTTGCCGGTTGGGTAATTGGATGCGCCCGCGGCCGCGAAAAACATGCTGGTAGGAAAGGGAAATGGAATCGCGGTGGAGGCAACCAGCGTCCCGGTGCCCCATTTTTCAAATACCTTAAGCATCGCGGCCACGCGGCCGGCTCCGAATTTGCTATTCAGATAGGCCGCGCCGGCTTTGTGCGCCAGGTGGTATGTGAGGTAAGCGCCGATCACCGAGCCGGCGGTAGCCACCGCGGCATATTCATACCACGGCCCACGGTGACTGGCGGCGAGAATGGCGATCAGGATGTCAGGGCCGCCGAACGTCGGGATGGGAGAGCTGTCCAGAATCGCGAGAAAGAAGAGGCCGAAGGCGCCCCAGTGGCGGAACACCGAGGTGACACTGCGGGGGCGCGGGCGCTGCGCGGTTTGGAGCAGGATCAGTGGGACGGACCAAGGTTGTTTCTGGCCGCTCATGGTCACTGACTCCTTTACCTTGAGTTACGGACGGAAGGTCACTTCGAGCTGTGCCAGGACCGGCACGGGCTTGCCGTCTTTGGTGCCTGGACGGAACCGCCACTGCGACGCCGCCTCGAGGGCGCTCACATTCAGACGCTCGTCCTCAGTGCGCAAGACCCGCGCATTGACGGGAGTGCCGTTCGGACCGATCACAGCCAGTAGCACGACTTTGCCTTGTGCGTTCCCCTTTGGCTGCGACTTCGAGCGCAGCAATGGCAGAGTGACTCCGGCATCGGGGTAATATAGCGTGTCGTCCACAACATCCGGATTGGCTTCCGCCGGCGCCGGCTGCGACGCCACCGGGTGGTATTGTGCCTTCTGCTCCAGCGGTGTGGTATCCAGAGCGAAGTGCGAAGTGCCATAGTACGACACAACCCGGATGGCCACGGCTAATAAGGCTACAATAGCGACTGCCGCCACGATGCGTGTGTAGTCCAGCTTTTCCGGCCGGCGCTGTTCATCCATGATGCTCAGCAACTCGGGATCGGGAAGGTAGCCCCCGCGATCGGGCCCGAGCGTCTCCACGCTCTCTTCGATCAGAGGCAGGTCGCCCTCCTTGATCAGTCGGAAGGTAGGCGCGGGAACGGGACGGTTGTCCGGCGCGGTCCGCACCGCGGCCCCGGGACTCGAAACCGGCGATAGCTTGGACAGGGCGTCGCTCAACTCCTTCCGTAGATACAGGGCGCTCTGGTTCGAAGGGTCGAGCGAAAGCGCGCTCTCGACGGCTGCTAATGCAGTGCGATACGAACCGGCCGCCGCGTCAAACAACCCGGCTTCCGCCTGTTGTTTCGCCGTAGCGACTAAGTCGCGTACCTGATATTCGAGGAACAGATCCATCGTGCCCTACACCCCAAGGATATCAGCAGAAGTCCGACGAGCCATGGCCTTTTGGGGCCTATGAGTCCTATGTGCGGCGCACTTAACGTAAGATTCCGGACGTCCAGTGGGGCAGACTTCAGTCTGCGGCGGACTTCAGTCCGCCCCGCTACACGTCCAGGTTCTTTACATCCAGAGCGTTCTCTTCGATGAACTTCCGCCGGCTCTCCACATCCTCGCCCATCAGCGTGGAGAAGATAATCTCGCTCTCCGCCGCGTCTTCCAGGCGCACCAGTCGCAGGGTCCGCTTCTCCGGATTCATGGTGGTATCCGCGAGTTGATCGTAATCCATCTCGCCCAAACCCTTGTAGCGAGTTACCGTCACGTCGCGCTTTCCTTCGTTCTTCAGATACTCCAGCAGGTCGCTCCAGTTCGGCTGCGATTCACGATGCTCGTTCTTCACCACCACGAACGGCGGTTCATTGTGCTTCGCAATCGCCTTCGCCAGCGTGCGGAAACGGCGGTATTCCGGCTGTCCCAGCAGCGACAGTCCCACGCTCCGCTCGGCGTTGGTGGAATCGTGATACACCACGGCGTACGCCGAGTGCTCTTCATCGCGCCGCATTTCCGGTTTCAGGCCCACTTTGGTCAGCGCTTCGAACACCGGCTTGAGGTTGTTCTCGTCCAGGAAGTCGGCTTTATTGTCCAGTTTCAAGTCGGCGTTTCCGAGCACGGCTACCACGCGCGCGTCGCGCAGGCGCCGCTCCACTTTGTGGAACATCGTCTCGTACTCGTCCAGGCCGAGCAGGAAGGTCCGCAGCTCGCCGCCTTCGAGAACAGCCGTCGGCCCCGAGCCGTTGCCCGTCGAGTGGATCTCCAGCGTTAGGTTTTCGGTGGCTCGACGCATGATCTCCTTGGTGTACTCTTTTTCGTCCTTGATGTACTTTTCGCTCTTGCCCTTCTTCATGCGATACAGGGGCGGCTGCGCGATGAAAATCCTCTCGCGCTCAATCAGCTCCTTCATGTGCCGGAAGAAGAACGTCAGTAGCAGCGTGCGGATGTGCGATCCGTCCACGTCGGCATCGGTCATGATGATGACTTTGCCGTAGCGCGTCTTGGCCGCGTCGAAATCGTCCTTGCCGATGCCCGTGCCCAACGCCGTAATCATGGCGCGGATCTCTTCGTGGCCCAGCATTTTGTCATAGCGCGCCTTCTCCACGTTGAGGATCTTGCCCTTCAGCGGCAGGATCGCCTGGAAGCGCCGGTCGCGCCCCTGTTTGGCCGTGCCGCCTGCCGATTCGCCCTCAACCAGAAACAGCTCGCAACGCTCCGGATCCTTCTCCTGGCAGTCGGCCAGCTTGTGCGGCATTCCGCCCGATTCCAACGCGCCCTTGCGGCGCGTCAGATCGCGCGCTTTACGCGCCGCTTCGCGCGCTCGCGAGGCCTCAATCGCCTTGCCGACGATCTTCCGGCCTACCGTGGCATTCTTGTCGAAGTACTCGCTCAGCTTCTCGTTGACGAACTGCGTCATCGGGCCCGCGATGTCGCTGTTCAGCTTGCCCTTGGTCTGCCCTTCGAATTGCGGCTGCGGAACCTTCACGCTCACCACCGCGGTCAGACCTTCGCGCACGTCATCGCCGGTGAGGTTTTCCTTCACGTCGCTGAACAGGCCCTGCGCCTGGCCGAACGCGTTGATGGTGCGCGTCAGCGCCGTGCGGAACCCGGTGAGGTGCGTGCCGCCATCCACGGTGTTGATGTTGTTGGCGAAACTGAAAATGTTTTCCGAGTAGCTGTCGTTGTATTGCAGCGCTACTTCCATCGTGATCTTCGAGCCGTTCGGCATGTCCTTTTCCTGCTCGAAGTGGATCGGCTTTTCGTGCAGCGTCTGTTTGCCGCGATTGAGGTGCTTGATGAACTCCGCGATGCCGCCGCTGTACATGAACTCCGTGGTCTTTTCGGGATCCTCGCGTTCATCGGTCAGCGTGATCTTCAGGCCCTTGTTGAGGAACGCCAATTCGCGCAGCCGCTGCGCCAGCGTGTCGTAGTTGAACACGGTCGCCGTCATGATGGTGCTGTCGGCTTTGAAGGTGACCCGCGTGCCGGTCTTACGGCCGGCTTTGCCGGCCTTCACCAGAGGGGCTTTGGGAACGCCGCAGGCGTATTCCTGCTGCCAGGTGTAGCCGTCGCGCCAGATTTCCAGCTCCAGCCGCTCTGAGAGCGCGTTCACGCAGCTTACGCCCACGCCGTGCAGACCGCCAGATACTTTGTAGCTCTTCGAATCGAACTTGCCGCCCGCATGCAGCTTGGTCATGACCACCTGCGCCGCGGAGACTCCTTCGTCCTCGTGCATGTCCACGGGAATGCCGCGGCCGTTATCGATCACCGTGACTGAGTTGTCGTCGTGGATGGTGACCGACACCTCGTTCGCAAAGCCCGGCCAGCGCTTCGTCCACGGAGTTGTCGACTACTTCGTACACCAGGTGGTGCAGACCCATTTCGCCGGTCGAACCGATGTACATCGCGGGGCGCAGGCGCACCGCTTCCAGGCCTTCCAGCACTTTAATACTGCTGGAATCGTAGACGTCAGGCAGACCGGTACCGGATTTAATTCGTTTGCCATAAAATTCGTCAAATTCTCATGGGCATGACAACGTAGCGGTAGTGGTCCGAAATGCCTTCGCCCGCGGGCCGCATTTCGCCGGCGCTCTTCTGGATCTTTCAACTCGAACGCCACCTGGTCCTGCGGAATGGCGCGCAGGAAATCCAGCAGATATTGCGCGTTGAACCCGATTTCCAGATCCGGACCCGTATACTCGCTCGGAACACTCTCTTCGCTCTCTCCCATCTCCACCGAGGAGGAGAAGACCTTCACTTCACCGTTCATGAACTGCACCCGAATGGCCCGCGACCGCTCGTCGGCGAACTGCGCCACGCGCTCGATCGCGGATCTGATTTCGTCCTTCTGCAGCTTCGCCGATCAAGGAGTGGTCCTTGGGCAGAACGCGTTCGATAGTCCGGGAAATTGCCGGTCAGTTTGCGGGTGATCAGCAGCCGATGGCCAACCTGGAAGAACAGATGATTGTCGTCGCCTGAAAAAATCGCCTTGCCGTCTGCGCCCGCATCGTCGCGCCAGCTTCACAATCTCGCCCATCGCCTTCTTCGGCACAGCGCGCGGAACTGCGCTTCCACTTGGCCGCTCTCCGCCGGCGCTGCCTCCACATACGCCAGCCGATGGCCGTCCGTCGCCACCATCGTCAAGCCTTCCGGCCGCATCAGCAGCAGCGCGCCATTCAGCGTGAACCGCGATTCCTCCATCGAGATGGCAAACTGCGTTCGCGCGATCATTCGACGCCAGCGTCTTCACCGGAATTTCGGCGATCGGCGCCGGCATCTGCGGCAGCTCCGGAAAGCTTTCGCGCGACATGCCCGCGATCCGCGTGCGCGACCGGCCGCAGGTGATGCTCGCCCAATGATTCTCCAGGAACTTGATGTTGACATCGCCTTCCGGCAGCAGGCGCACAAAATCCAGCAGCTTGCGCGCCGGAACCGTTCCGGACGCCTTCTTTCTTCACCCGCGCCGGGCAGGAGCAGCGAATGCCCAATTCCAGATCGGTCGCCGTCAGAGTGCAACCGGTCTCCCGCCGCCTCCAACAGAACATTGGAAAGGATCGGAATGGTGGTCTTCTTCTCCACCACACCCTGCGACAGACTCAGTTCTCGTACCAGATCGGCCTTGCTGACGGTGAATTCCATACGGCTCCTAGCTCCTGTCTCTTCTGGCTTGTATAGATGAACTTAAAATAGAACCGTATTCATAGGGCCTGTGCAAATGTTGAAGACTACCTAAATTATACTAAATTCAACTACTTTCCGCCACTCGAAGTTGTCGGAAACGCGATGCGAGAACTGTCGTAAAACAGCAAGGTGTCCCTGACTTTACACAGTTTTCCTCGCAGCCGAATCGAAGGAGTCTGTGGAAATCGTAGTAAATTCATTGTAATGAGTCCATTAGGCTGTGGAGTAGTCTGTTCAATTCCGGATCAATGTGACGCGACTGCTCGATTTTGTTTATGGAGTGGATCACGGTGGTGTGGTGCTTTCCGCCGAAGGCCCGTCCGATCTCCGGTAGCGAGGCGTCGGTCAGCTCTTTGACCAGGTACATGGCCACCTGCCGGGGGTAGACCACTTTCTTGGTGTTGCTTTTTTCCTTGAGCTGGGATTGCTTGATCTGGAAGCGCTCGGCGACTGCCTTTCTGGATGGCGTCGATGGTCACCTTGCGGTCCTGGACGTGGACCAGGTGCTTCAGGACCTGCTGCGCCATCTGCAGGTTGATCGGCGTCCCGGTCAGCGACGAATAGGCGATCAGCTTGACCAGCGCGCCTTCGAGCTCGCGCACGTTGGACTTGGTCTTTGACGCCATGAAGGTCGCGCACGTCCTCCGGCAGTTTCACGCCTTCGCACTCCGGCCTTCTTGTCCAGGATGGCCATCTTGGTTTCGAGGTCGGGCGGCTGAATGTCGGCCATCAGCCCCCACTCGAAGCGTGAGCGCAGGCGCTCCACCAGGCCGGGAATGTCCTTGGGAGGGGAATCGCTCGAGATCACGATCTGCTTCTGATGATCGTGCAGCTCGTTGAAGGTGTGGAAGAACTCTTCCTGCGTGCGTTCCTTGTTGCCGAGCAGCTGGATATCGTCGATCAGCAGCACGTCGGCCGACCGATAGCGCTGATGAAATGCGGCATGCGATCCGGTGCGGATGCAGGCGATCATCTCGTTCATGAAGCGCTCGCTCGAGGTGTAGATCATGCGCATGGTGCCGAACTTGTCCATCAGGGCGCGCCCGATGGCGTGCATCAGGTGCGTCTTGCCCATTCCCACGCCGCCGTAGATGAACAGCGGATTGTAGCTGCGCGAAGGATTGGTGGCCACCGAGCGCGCCGCCGCATGCGCAAACTGATTGCAGGCGCCCACCACGAAAGAATCGAACGTGAACTTGGGGTTGAGCGAATTGGCTGGTGGCTTCCGGTTCAATTCCGGCCGTCCACTGCCGCCAGAGCCTGATTGCGCGACGCCGCTGGCCGGCTGGCTTCGTAGACTCACCTGTTCTGATCGGCAGTCCCAGATCGCGAATGTGCCGCTTCGACCAGGACCGGCGTATTCGCTTTCCAGCCACTTCCGCGTCTCCCGATCGGGGACAGAGACACAGGAGCGTATCGCCGTCGATGCCTACGAAGGCTGTTCCGTTCGAACCAGTTGTCATAGCTCTCGGCGCTGAGCTTCTGCTGCAAGTGTTTGCGGAGCTTGATCCCAGAAATTCATCGCTTATCACACACCAATTCGCACAAGTATTTCCACACGATTTCCACAACTAGCGTGAGATCAGTTTGAGCTGCAGTTCTGAAGACTGCCGGGGAGTCCAGCGCAGCCGCGTGAAGTCTGCCCAGACGTTCATTTCGGTCAACTGAGACAGTAGTCATAGCACAGCGGAATCGGTTTCTTGCAAGTTTATAACGTGTTTAAATTCAGTTACATCACCATAACGTTTGACACCAGTATTGTTTCTGAAGGAAAATGGATCTTTCCGTCGAGCGGGAGTAACTCAGCTGGTAGAGTGCGACCTTGCCAAGGTCGATGTCGCGGGTTCGAATCCCGTCTCCCGCTCCAAATAAACCCCATGAAGCCGCTCGTTTTTCTCGCTTTTTCCGCCGCTCTTTTTGCACAGGACTACAAGCTGGAGCAGATCGCAACGGCGGCTCCCGATCTTCCCGCTGCCTTTGCTGCAGCGATCCAACCCCAAGGTTATCGCGTCACCGGGCCCAAAGGCGCGTGGTGCGAGGTGTGGTTTCGCAACTCGATTCCCACGGGCGGCAAGCCCTCTGACGATGCCATTGTTTTCCCGATTGCCCAGGGGTCGCTAATCGGTGTGATTCGGTTCCCGTCCGCCGGAGAGGATCGCCGCGGACAGAGCATCAAGCCCGGCGTCTACACGCTTCGTTATAGCAACTATCCGGTGGATGGAGCGCATCAGGGTGTCGCCCCCCAGCGGGATTTTGCGCTGATGACGCCCATTAGTGTCGATACCGATCCCGCCTCAACTCCCGATTTCAAAGCTCTAGTGCAGATGAGCACCAAAGCTTCGAATTCGCCGCATCCCGCCGTGCTTTCCATGGAACCCCCGCAAGGGAGCAGCTTTCCTTCGGTTGCCAAGGAAGGCGATAGCGACGTGGTGTTGAACGTCAAGGTCGGCAATGTTTCGATCGGCCTGATCGTCGTGGGCAAAGCGCAAGGCTGACATATTCCCGGACCCATCGTCTAAGGTGGGATATGGGTGCTCTTTCCCGCAACATTCGATACGGCCTGCGCACGCTCGCCCGAAATCCTGGCTTCTCGGTGGCGGCTATTCTGTGCCTGGCGCTTGGAATCGGTGCTACCACTGCTATTTTCAGCGTAGTCAACGCGGTGCTGCTGCGGCCGTTGCCTTACACGCAATCCACCAGGCTGGTGCGCGTCTTCTCCGAGTTCCCCAACTTCCCCAACGGGGGTTTGCGCCACTTCTGGTTGTCTCCCCCCGAATACCTCGACTCAAACAGGACACCACCTCTTTTGACGCCGTGGAAGGCTGGGTGAACTTCGGTGTGAACCTGGCGGGCGCCAGCGATCCGGTGCGCGCGCAAGCCTCGGCCATCACCGGCGGCATGCTGTAAATGCTGGGCATCCAGCCACTAATGGGTCGACTGATCACTCCGGCCGACGATGCACCCAACGGACCCGTGACCGCCGTCCTCTCCTATGCCTTATGGCAGCGAGCCTTTGGCGGCGACTCTACCATTCTGGGCCGCGATATCCGGCTCAATGGCAGTCCGTGCACGGTGGTGGGAGTGATGCCGAAGAGTTTTGCGTTTCCTCCCGGCGATCCGAATCCGCCTGAATTGTGGACGCCGCTGCAACTCGATCCGGCTCAACCCGGCGGGCGCGGCAGCCACTACCTTTCGATTCTGGCGCGCCGCAAGCCTGCCGTTTCCATGGTGCAGGCCGCTGCCGAAATGCAGCGGTATACGGTCCATCCGCGAGTGGTCCCTGGACCCGGCACTCACGGATTCGATCCGAAAGTTCATCCCCTTGTGCTGGCCGATTTTCAGGATGAAGTGGTACACAACGTCAAACGCGCCATGCTGGTGCTGCTGGGCGCAGTGGCGTTCGTGCTGCTGATTTCGTGCGTCAATGTGGCCAACCTGCTGTTGGCCAGGGCGGAGGCGCGGCGCAAAGAGATCGCGGTCCGCACGGCGATCGGCGCCAGTCTTTGGAAGCTGCTGCAGCAGTTCGTGACGGAGGGCATTCTGCTCTCGCTGGCGGGTGGGGTGTTCGGAATCGGGCTGGCCTTTGCCGGCTTACGCCTGCTGGTGGCGACCAATGCCGGCAGCATCCCGCGGGTTCAGGAGATCAATGTCGATTGGCGCGTGCTGCTGTTCACGCTGTCGCTATCGATTGCGACGGGCATTCTGTTCGGCCTGGCGCCCGTGCTGCATGTGCGAACGAGCAAGCTGCACGACACACTGAAATCGGCAGCGGGCCGGACCACGGGCGCGGCTGCTGCTAGCCGTTTTCGCGCCGGCCTGGTGACTTCGGAGCTGGCGCTGGCGTTGATCCTGCTGATCGGCAGCGGTCTGATGGTGAAAGCGTTCTGGAAACTGCAACAGGTGGACGCGGGCTTCGATCCGGAGCATCTCCTGACCATGCAGGTGACACTTCCGGCGGCGAGCTACAACAACATCGCGACCGCAAACGGATTCTGGTCGCATTGCTGGCGCGTATGCGGACAGTGCCTGGCGTGGTTGGCGTGTCGATCGCCAGCGGCCTGCCTCCCGACCGCCGTATCAACGCCAACGACACGCCCATCGAAGGCTTCGTCCCGGCGCCGAACGGGCCGATTCAGAATGTCGACTATTGGAATTACGTGAGCGCGGGGTATTTTGAGACGCTGGGCGCGCGCCTGATGGACGGCCGTCTGCTGAATGAAAACGATGGCGCCGCGGCTCCGCCGGTGGTGGTGATCAACCAGACCATGGCGCGGACTTTCTGGCCGCGCGAAAGCGCCATCGGCCATCGCGTAGCGGCCGATTTCTCACGCACCGGACCGGGAGCCTGGCGAACCATCGTGGGTGTGGTGGCCGACGTCAAGAATGGAGGGCTGGACCGCGCGGCCGGTATGGAGCTGTTCATTCCCTATCTGCAGCGCTCGACCATTCCGGGGAATACGAACAATTTCACCGCCAATGCCTACTTGGTGATTCGGGCCAAGGGCGATCCTATGTCGCAGGCCGCGGCGGCGCAGGCGCAGATCCGCGCGTTGGACCGCGCACTGCCGATTTCGAATCTGATGTCGATGGAGGATGTGATGTCGACGGCGCGTGTCGCGGCCGCGGTTCCTGACGTTACTGCTGACGCTGTTCTCCACGTTGTCGCTGGTGCTGGCTGCATTGGGAATCTACGGTGTGATCTCGTATCTGGTGGCGCAGCGGACCAATGAAATCGGGATCCGCATGGCGCTGGGCGCGCAGACGGGAGACGTGGTGCGGCTGGTGAGCGCGACGGGACTGCGGCTGGCGCTGGCGGGCACGCTGGTGGGAGCGGTGGGGGCTTTCGCACTGACTCGATTCCTGAGCGGTCTGTTATTCGGGGTGAGTTCGGCGGACCCACTGACGTTCGTAGCGATGGCGGCGGCGTTGGGGGTAGTGACTCTACTGGCATGCTACATACCGGCTCGTCGAGCGAGCAAAGTGGATCCTTTGGTAGCTCTGCGATACGAGTAAGTGGGGAGTTGCAGAACTCGCAGGGAGCACGTAGAGGGTGGAGCTGTTCATTCACCGCAGAGACGCGGAGAACGCAGAGAAAGCGCGGAGAAGACCAAGCTAAAAACGGCTGGCGTGAATGGGGTGGCTGGCGGTGAGTTAGACTAAGGCCGCATGGCTGGAGTCTCAGAATATTTTGCTCACAGTTTGAAAGGCCGGCCTCACGAGGAGTGGCAGGGGCTGGAAGAGCATTTGACGCAGACCGCCGCTCTGGCAGAATGCTTCGCGAGTCTGTTCGCTCCGGGCTGGGGGCGAATTGCGGGACTTTGGCATGACGCGGGAAAGTATCGGCGTGCTTTTCAGGAGATGATTAGCAGTGATCCGGATGCTCATGTCAGCGGCAAGGTAGATCACTCGTCGGTGGGCGCGGTAATTGCGCGCGAGCAGCGAGCCCCGCTAGTCGCGTTTGTGGTGGCTGGACACCATGGCGGCTTGTCTAACGCCGACGACTTAAGCGCCCGGCTCAGTGAAAAGGCCGGACTTCTTCTGGAAGCGCGGCTCGATGGGTTACCGCAGCGGATTGAACGCCAGAGTGTGCCGTCTGCGCCCGGCTGGTTCACCGACCGGGCACAGTTGTCACTGTGGACTCGGTTCCTCTTTTCGGCATTGGTCGATGCGGATTTTCTGGATACAGAGAAGTTCTATGCGGGCGGCACGGAGCGGGATTTGGGCAGGCAGCCCAGCCTGGTTGAACTGAAGACCCAGCTAGATGACTTCATGGCGCGAAAGGCTGCCGGGTCCGAGCTGACCCCGATGAATGAAATGCGGGCGCGGGTGTTGGAGGCCTGCAGGATGAGTGCGGGACTGAATCCGGGGACGTTCACGCTTACAGTTCCGACAGGCGGGGGCAAGACACTGGCTTCGCTGGCATTTGCGCTCGATCACGCGGTGAAGCACGGGTTACGGCGTGTGATCGTTGTGATTCCGTACACGAGCATCATCGAACAGACGGCTGCGGTGTATCGCGCTGCCTTGGGGGATCACGCGGTGGTGGAGCATCACACCAACGTGGATCCCGACAAAGAGACTGCCGCTAATCGGCTTGCTTCGGAGAACTGGGATGCTCCGGTGATTGTGACAACGAGCGTGCAGTTTTTCGAAAGCCTGTATGCCAACCGTCCATCCCGGTGCCGGAAGCTGCACCGGATTGCGGGAAGCGTTGTGGTGTTCGATGAGGTGCAGACGTTTCCGGTGAAGCTACTCGAACCCGTTAAGCACGTCTTGAAGGAACTTGCCGCGCATTACCATGCGACGACTGTGTTCTGTACGGCTACGCAACCAACTCTCTTCGACGGCGTACGGGAGATTGTGCCGGAACCCGGCCGGGAGTTTGCGGTGGTAAAGGATCGATGCGAAGTGTCGATGCCTGCTAGCGACGAACCGGTTACCTGGGAAGCGCTAGCTGAAGAGTTGAGCGGTCACGGCCGGGTGCTAGGGATTGTTCACCGGCGTGACGACGCGCAACGGCTGGCGGAACTGACCGGCGACGATTGTATGCATCTTTCGGCGCGCATGTGCGCGGCTCACCGATCGAAGGTGTTGGCAGAGGTGAAGCGGCGTCTCGTGGTTGGCGAGGGCTGTCGCCTGGTGGCGACTCAGCTTGTGGAGGCGGGCGTGGATGTGGACTTCCCGGAGGTGTACAGGGCGTTCGCCGGAGCGGACTCACTGGCGCAAGCGGCGGGGCGGTGCAATCGAGAAGGCCGCGGTACCGGACACCTACACGTTTTCATCGCCCTGACGAAGCCTCCGCGCGGGATTCTGCGGACCGCCGAAGAGGTGGCGAGGACCATGTGGCGGCTGGGCAAACTGGATCTGAAGGCGCTGGCGACCTTCACGGAGTACTTCGAAAGATTGTATAGCCGAGCCGAACGGGACGCGCCGGGAGTGTTGGCGGCGGAGAGAGAGCAGCGATTTCAGGATGTGGCGGAGTCGTTCCGGATGATCGACGAGTCGGGTCAGCCGGTAGTGGCACCATTCGGAGACTGGCAACGTCGCGTGGAGGATGTACGGATGTTGGGGATCTCGCGCGACCGGATGCGGCGGTTGCAGCCGTTCATGGTGAGTCTGTACCGGCAGGAGATTGAGGCTTTAGTTGCCGCAGGTGCAATCGAGAGGATTGCGGATGCGTTCTGGGCTCCTGTGCCGGCGTTCCGGATCTATAGTGAGCGGTGGGGATTTGGCTGGCAGGGTTTGCTAGCTGCCGAGCCGGAAGATCTGATTGCGTGACTTAACTACCGGAGTGAGTTGTAGGTTTGAATGGCGGGTTTTGAAAAACGGTCCGAGCTTCGCTCGGATTGGCAGGCGGAAGCCCTACCGCCACCAAGCGCCTCGGGTTTTTCATGAAATTTCGGGGCTACGGGCCCATTCCAGCAGGTGACTCTAAGTTCTCAGTGTGTTTTATCACAGGCGAGGCTATACTCAGCGCTGGAGGTAAGACGGTATGTATTCGTACCAAGTCCGCATTCGCGGCGAGTTAGCTTGTTTCACCAGACCTGAATTCAAGACGGAGCGCCTCAGCTACGAGGTGTTGACCCCTTCAGCGGCTCGGGGGGTTTTGGAAGCGATTCTATGGAAGCCGGCGATCCGGTGGGAGATCCGAAAGATTCTTCTACTGTCTTCGCCGCGATATATCCAGTTCAAACGCAACGAAGTCACACGCAAGGCTCCAGCCATCGCCGCGCCAAAGGACTACTTCGCTGACGAAGACCGTGCCCAGCGCAATACCCTTGCTTTGCGGGACGTGGATTACGCGGTGGAGGCGCGATTCCATATGACAGCGAAACAAGGGCCCGACGATAACCCTAAGAAGTTCGATGAGATGTTCCGGCGGCGCTTGGAGAAGGGCCAGTTCCACATGCAGCCCTATTTAGGCTGCCGGGAGTTTCCGGCGATCGTCGAGCGCTACGACGGGACTCCGGGGCCGGTGGGTGAGTCACGGGATCTGGGCTACATCCTGCATGACTTGCGCTTTGGGAACAAAGGCAACGAGCCGGTGTTCTTTCGGGCGCGACTGGAGAAGGGTGTGATCGAGGTACCGCAGTGGGAGGCGGCCGCATGATTCTCACGAGTTTGCGGGACCTAGCGCATAGGGAGGGGCTACTGACCAATCCAGACTATGAGCCGAAGCCAGTGGCGTGGATCATTGTGGTGGATGATGGCGGCAGGTTCGTCAATGCGGTACCGACGGCGGGAGCGGATGACAAGAAGGGCAAGGGCAAGATTCTGTCCATTCCGCGAAGGAAGGGGCGAACGTCATCGGCGGTGGCTGACTTCCTGGTGGATAAGTCCGAATATGTTCTTGGCGTGGAGCCAGACGGCCAGAGGCCGGAGAGTGACCTGACGATACGACGGGAGTTGTTTCGGCAGTCAGTGATGGATGCGCAAACCGCGACGGGCGCGCGGGCGCTGGCGGCGGTGAGCGGTTTCCTTTCCAACGACGAGGAGCGAAGGCGGGCGATCGAGCAGGTTTCGGCGGCCGGTTACAGGTCGAACGATCTGTTCGCGTTTGAACACGATGGCGGGTTGGTTCACGAGAACCTAGAGGTGCAGGAGTATTTCTCCCGTTCGCGCCGGAAGGATGGAGGGGAGGGAGCGCAGTGTCTGATCTGCGGATCTGCAGGTGTACCGGTGGACAAGCACCCTTCGGTAAAGATTCCGGGCGGCACTACGAGCGGTATCGCGCTAGTGAGCTTCAATTCGGACGCATTTGAATCGTATGGATGGTCGCGCAATCAGAACGCTCCGGTTTGCCGGGGTTGTGCCGATGCGTACACGACGGCATTGAAGAGGCTGCTGGGCGATGGCTATCCGGATCGAGCGCGGCGATTCGTGCGGCTTTCGAGCGATACGACCGCGGTCTTTTGGGCGGACGAAGAGGCAACGGTGCTGGATCTATTTAGCAGCTACTTCGACGCTCCTCGAGTGGAGAGGGTGGGGGCTCTGCTGGAGTCTCCGCACAAGGGGCGCGCGCCGGGGGATGTGAGCAACCGGTTCTACTGCCTGATTCTTTCGGGGGGACAGGGCCGGGCGATTGTGCGAAGTACTCACACCGGAACGGTGGCACAGGTAGAGCAGAATCTGCGGGCGTATTTCGAATCGATCGATATCGGCTGGGAGCAACCGATGCCGCTAATGCAACTGATGCGGAGTCTGGTGCTGCAAGGGAAGCTGGATAATCTGACCCCGGGACTAGTATCGGACGTATTTATCGCAATCGTATTTGGCGGCAGGTTTCCCCGAACGCTTCTGACGAGCGCGGTGGGACGATGCCGGGCGGAACGGGAAGTAAGACGCGAGCGCGCCGCGATTTTGCGCGCATATCTGAATCGGAACGAACAACTGGAGGTGAGCGTGGGGCTGGACAAGGAGAATCCGAGCGCGGGTTACCGGCTTGGGCGTTTAATGGCGGTTCTGGAGCGCGTGCAAGCAGCGGCGCAGAACAACCCAAACAAAACGATCGTGGATCGATACTACGGGGCGGCGAGCACGCGCCCGGCAACCGTGTTTCCCAGGCTGATTGGCATGGCGCAACATCATATGGCGAAGCTGACGGGCGGGTTGCAGCACTTTTATCAGGCGCGCTTGAGCGAGGTGATGGACGGAATCGCCGTTTTTCCGGCGGTGCTGGACATGAAGGAGCAGGGCCTCTTCGCATTGGGCTATTACCATCAGCGGCAGGATTTCTTCAAGAAGACGGAAGCGGACGAAGGGAACGGAAAGGTGGAGGCAGCATGAGCTTCGAAAAGCGTGTTGAGTTTGTATTGTTGTTCGATGTGGTGCAAGGGAATCCGAACGGCGACCCCGATGCGGGCAACGCGCCGCGGGTGGATCCGGAAACCGGCTATGGCATTGTGACGGACGTTTGCCTGAAGAGGAAGATCCGCAACTTTGTGGCTTTGACGAAGGGCTACCAGCCGCCCAACGACATCTTTGTGAAGGAGCGGGGCATTCTGGCGCGAGAGCAGAAGAAGGCTTACGAAGCAGTTAAGGCCGAGCCGCAGGGCCGTGCGAACGAGGATGCGCGGCGGTGGATGTGCGATAACTATTTCGACATTCGCACATTCGGCGCGGTGATGACGACGGGCAAGTCGGCGCCGGATGAGGATGGGGAAAAGAAGAAGGGCGCGAAGAAGGAACTGAAGCTCTGGAATTGCGGGCAGGTCCGCGGGCCGGTGCAGATCGCCTTCGCACGATCGCAATCGCGTATTCTCTCGCTGGAGCACGCGATTACACGCGTGGCGTTGACGAATCCAGGGCGATACGGACCGAGCGGCCGAAACGGATACCGGCGAGGAGAAGGCAGGAAGCGGACAGATGGGGCGGAAGCATACGATTCCGTACGCGCTGTATCGAACGCACGGATTCATCTCGCCGTTTCTGGCGAAGGACACCGGATTCGGCGCGCCCGACTATGCGCTCTTGCTGGAAGCGTTGTCGCAGATGTTCGAGCACGACCGATCGGCGGCGCGCTGCGAGATGTCCGTGCGGGGGCTGGGAGTGTTCGAGCACGAGACGTCTTTAGGGAATGCCCCGGCTCACCAGTTATTCGACCGGTTGACGGTGAGCGGCCCGGAGATTCCACGCTCTTTTGGGGAATACAAGGTCAATGGACCTGATCCGCTGCCGGCAGGCGTGAGCTTCAAGTGGGTGGTGTCGCCGAACGGGCATGTTTGACGAAGACGATCTACTGCCGCTCTCGGGGCTCCAGCATTTGGTGTTCTGCGAGCGGCAGTGGGGGCTGATCCATATCGAGCAGGTATGGGCGGAGAATCGGCTTACGGCCGAGGGCCGCGAATTGCATGACCGGGCTCACGAGGCCGGGTCGGAGTCGCGGCCCGGACTGCGGGTAGCGCGGGGGCTTCGGCTGCGGTCGCTGCGGCTGGGGATCAGCGGGCAGGCCGACGTGGTGGAGTTTCGCGCGGCCGCGGCGGGGGCGGCACTGCCGGGCGTGTCGGGGCGTTGGGAGCCGTTCCCCGTGGAGTACAAGCGGGGCCGGCGGAAGCAGGACGGTTGCGACGAGGTGCAGCTTTGCGCCCAAGCGCTGTGCCTGGAGGAGATGTTCGGAGTTCCGATCGCACGGGGCGCACTGTTCTACGGCACTCCGCGGCGTCGGCAGGAGGTGGAGTTTTCGGCGGGGCTGCGGGCTGAGACGGAAGGGCTGGCGGCGCGGATGCAGCGTCTCTATCGCGACCGTGTGACTCCGCGCGCCAGCTATTCGGCCAAGTGCGACAAGTGCTCGCTGGTGGCGTTATGCCTGCCGAAGACGCTGGCGGGCGCGAACGCGGTGGAGCGTTACCTGCGGCGCGCGATTGCGCCGGAATCGGAGTGAAATGAAGCAGCTACTGAATACGCTGTACGTGACGACGCAGGGGGCGTACCTGGCGCGGGACGGCGAGACGGTGCAGGTGCGGGTGGAGCATGAGGACCGGTTGCGCGTCCCGATCCACACTTTGAGCAGCGTGGTTTGTTTCGGACAGGTGTCGTGCAGCCCGCCGCTGATGGGGCTGTGCGCGGAGCACGGGGTTTCGCTGGCGTTCTTTTCGGAGAACGGACGGTTTCTGGCGCGGGTGCAGGGTCCGGTTAGCGGCAATGTGCTGCTGCGCCGGGAGCAGTACCGGTGGGCGGATAGCGAGGAGCACGCGGCGGCGATCGCGAGATCGGTGACGATCGCGAAGGTTGCCAACTGCCGCACGGTGCTGATGCGGTCGCTGCGGGATAAGCCGGAGTGTGCGGGAGGGTCGGCGATTGAGGCGGCGGCGGGCCGGCTGGCGCAGACGGCGGATGCGCTGCAGGCGAAGTTGGCTCTGGACACGGTGCGGGGCCACGAGGGTGACGCGGCGCGAGCGTACTTCGACGTGTTCGATCATCTGGTGACGGAAGGGAAGGAGGCGTTTTTCTTTCACGGACGGAGCCGGCGGCCTCCGCTGGACAATTTAAACGCGCTGCTTTCGTTCCTTTACACGCTGGTGACGCACGATGTGGCGTCGGCGCTGGAGGGGGTGGGTTTGGATCCGGCGGTGGGCTATCTGCATCGGGATCGGCCGGGGCGTCCCAGTCTGGCATTGGATCTGGTGGAGGAGTTGCTGGCCGGTTCTGGCGGACCGGCTAGCGCTGTCGCTGATCAATCGGCGGCAGATTGGCGCGCAGGGTTTCCGCACGACCGAGAGCGGGGCGGTGACGATGGACGACGGCACTCGGAAGGAAGTGCTGTTGGCTTACCAGAAGCGAAAACAGGAGGAGATTCTGCATCCGTTCCTGAAAGAGCGGGTGGCTTTTGGGATCGTACCGCATGTGCAGGCGCTGCTACTGGCTCGATGTGTGCGGGGCGATCTGGATGGGTACCCGAGTTTCCTGTGGAGATGATTTTTTTATGATGCTGGTGGTTGTAGCGTACGACGTGAGCACGGAAAGCGACGAGGGAAAGAAGCGATTGCGGCACGTGGCGAAGCTCTGCGAGGATTTTGGGCAGCGGGTGCAGAATTCGGTGTTTGAGTGTCTGGTGGATGCGGCGCAATGGACGGTGCTGCGGAGCCGGCTGGTGTCGCAGATTGAGACGGGTGAGGACAGCCTGCGGTTTTACTTTTTGGGCGACAACTGGCAACGCCGGGTGGAGCAGGTGGGAGCGAAGCCTTCGTACGATCCGCAAGGTCCGCTGATTGTATGACTGGCGCGAACGGCAAGCTAGCAGGATTTCTCGGGGAGGTTCGCGGCGCGGTGGATGTGGCGGAATTTGTTCGGTTTAGGGGGAGGGGAGGCGTTCGATGAGTGATCGAGACGGTGGTGGGGCGAGGTTTCGCGAATATCGGTCGTTAAGGTTCGGTCGGTCAAGGATTTAGCGGGAAGCGGTCGCCGCCCGCATGGGCGGCGTGGATTGAAACCCGTTCCGGACATCAGTGTTAGCCCGGTCACGCCCGTCGCCGCCCGCATGGGCGGCGTGGATTGAAACAATGCCCTGCCCCGTGCATAGCGGACACGCTGACGTCGCCGCCCGCATGGGCGGCGTGGATTGAAACTCAATCAGTTAAGCGAAAACCTTGGCGGCTACCGTCGCCGCCCGCATGGGCGGCGTGGATTGAAACACCAGGGAACCGTGGCGGATGCCCAGTGGTACAGTCGCCGCCCGCATGGGCGGCGTGGATTGAAACGCCGCCAGCAGAAACCCCGTGCAGTGCCGCTTAGTCGCCGCCCGCATGGGCGGCGTGGATTGAAACCTTAAGAACTGGCCAGGACACGCGGGCTGGTGGGTCGCCGCCCGCATGGGCGGCGTGGATTGAAACCAAAGCGGGGCCGTTCCTGGTCCGCAAAGCGCCCCGTCGCCGCCCGCATGGGCGGCGTGGATTGAAACGCAGTACACGATGGACCCTCCGCTATACCCGTGTGTCGCCGCCCGCATGGGCGGCGTGGATTGAAACTTAAGGGAATCGGCTGGAGAGTGGATTTCTTCCGCGTCGCCGCCCGCATGGGCGGCGTGGATTGAAACAGTTTCAGCCGCCGCTGGATTTCCTCATCCGTGGCGTCGCCGCCCGCATGGGCGGCGTGGATTGAAACAACATAGCCTTGGAGCAGTCGGCTATCGGCACGGTCGCCGCCCGCATGGGCGGCGTGGATTGAAACATGGACACACTTCCCCCTTTGTTCCCGGTTCGCCGTCGCCGCCCGCATGGGCGGCGTGGATTGAAACGCCAGCACGGGCCGCAAGTCCCCCCGTAGCCCGTCGCCGCCCGCATGGGCGGCGTGGATTGAAACAAAATCAATGCGACACAGAAGAAAGCGCAGACCTGTCGCCGCCCGCATGGGCGGCGTGGATTGAAACACAGGGATGTTTGGGTAACTCGGCGCGCGTTCCTGTCGCCGCCCGCATGGGCGGCGTGGATTGAAACGCTTTCGAGGGTGATGGTGACGGGGCGGTTGACTTCGTCGCCGCCCGCATGGGCGGCGTGGATTGAAACAACACCGGCGACATCCGCGCCATCGCCGCCACGCTCGTCGCCGCCCGCATGGGCGGCCTGGATTGAAACACCACCCTCATCGCCCAGTGGACCGAGACACGCGGTCGCCGCCCGCATGGGCGGCGTGGATTGAAACGCCGAAATGATGGAGTACTGGAAGGGCCGATTACGTCGCCGCCCGCACGGGCGACGTGGAGCTAAAACTTCTTGGCAGGCGAAAGCGCCTGCCCTACCCAAGTCGGCACGGCCGCCTTTATTGAGTTAAGCTGGCGGGGTGCGGGGGAGTATCAGAGCTCGGGATCTGGTGCAGTTGTGGGCTCGGGCGGCGGGTATGTGCTCGCATCCGGACTGTAAGAAGCGGCTGCTGTTGGAGGCATCGGGGAGCGACGAGGCGGCGAAGATCGGGGAGTCGGCGCACATCATTGCGGCGATGCCGGCGGGGCCGCGGGGCGACTCAGAGGTCGGCAATCGGGAGCTGAACGGGTACGAGAATTTGATCCTGTTGTGCCCGAATTGTCACGCGACGGTGGACAAGCAGCCTGACCTTTACATGGTGGAGAAGCTGCGGACGTGGAAGGCGGAGCACGAGGCTTGGGTGCGGACCGTAACGGAGCCGATGGGGCGGGGCTTGCCGTGGACGGCGGTGGTGCAGCAGGAATTCCAGCGGGCGGATGTGGCGGAAGCCAAGGCCTCGTTGGGCGCGGGGCATTTCTTCGAAGCGGTGACGGAGCTGCGGACGTCGCCGCCACGCTCGGGCTGGAAGACGGCGGCGCGGGTGGAGCAGACGGCGGTGGAAGAGATGCTGGCGCGGGTTCCACCGGACCGGCGGCGGTTCGCAGTGTTCAGTTTTGGGCGAATTCCCATGGCAGTGCAGTTAGGGTACCTGCTGGGGGACCGGGCGCGGGTGCGGCTATTTCACTACGACCGCGACCGGGGAACTTGGGCGTGGCCGGAGAGCGAGCGCGAGGGCGGCGAAGTGCTGGCGCCGCGCATGACGGAGACGGGCACGAGCGGGGGCGAAGGCGCGGCACAGATCCGCGTGTCGCTGAGCGCGCGGGTGGCGGCGGCCGATGCAGCGGCGGTAGCGGAGGCGGCGCTGGATATCGAGATCGCGGCTGACGAACCCTCGGTGCGGTGGCTGCGGTGGCCGGATCAGTTGACGGAACTCTCGAGGGCGTACGAGAAGGCGCTGGAGATGATTCGCGAGCATGGGCGATATGGGCGGGTGCATCTGTTCTACGCGGGTCCGGCGGCGGGAGCGGTGTGTTTCGGGCGGGCGTACAATCCGCGGATGAATCCGGGCTTGGTGCTATACGAGCACACGGCGGGCGGGAATCCCGTATATGAGCGGGTGTTGACGTTGAACGTGGAGTGACGGCTGAAGGCGATGGGATATCTGGAAGAGCTGTTGCGGGGACAGGAGGTGGGCCCGGTGGTGGAGGGCGCGTTGCGAGCGCGGCGAGTGGAGATCGAGGAGCTGTTGCGGGTGGGGTGGAAGCAGGGAGCTCCGCGGTTCTACTACGGCGGATCGTTCGGCAAGAGGACGATGATCGCGGCGCATTTCGATCTGGATGTAGTGATGTACTTTGCGGCGGGGACGGACGACGGCCCGGAGGCACTGTACACGGCGGTGGAGCGGCGGCTGCGGGAGGCGAACCACAGCACGGTACGGCGGAATGTATCGCTGCGGCTGCAATATACTCCGGGGTGGCACGTGGACGTGGTGCCGGGGCGGGCGCTGGATGACACGTACCGCTACGCCGAGCTGTATGCGAGCGAGACGGGGAGCGCGAAACGGACCAGTTTGAAGGTTCACATCGACCTGGCGCGGAATGGCGATCGCGACACGATTAAGGTGTTGAAGTTGTGGAAGTGGCGGAATACGGTTCCGGTCGGGTCATTTGTGATGGAACTGGTGGCGGCGCAAGTGTTGCGGGGGTTGGAGGGCGCGAGCCTGGAGGAGCGCGTGGAGCGGGTGCTGCGATTCCTGGCGGATTCGTTTCTGGAGGCGCGGCTGGTGGACCCGGCAAATCCCGAGAACGTGGTGACGGACGAGATGCATTACGCGGAGCGGCGGCCGGTGGCGGAGGCGGCGCAGAGAGCGTGCGGGCAGGGCAGTTGGGAACGGGTGGTGTGGTAAGCGGGACGGGCTGTCGCGCCGGTTCGGCAAATCCAGTATTCTGACCATATGATTGAAGCTCCGGGAAGAGTGAAGAATCTGGCGCCGCCACCGACGTTTGCCACGGTGGAGGAGGAACGGCGCCATCGCAAGGCTCGGCTGGCAGGCGCTTTCCGTCTGTTCGCGCGATTCGGGTTCGACGAAGGCGTGGCCGGCCACATTACCGTCCGCGACCCGGAACATCTCGACTGGTTTTGGGTGAATCCTTTCGGAATGCACTTCTCGCAGATTCGTTCGTCGGACCTGATCCTGGTGAATGACCATGGCGAAGTGGTGGAAGGCGACTACCCCGTGAACACCGCGGCGTTCGCTATCCACTCGCGCGTTCACGCGGCGCGGCCGGACACGATCGCGGCGGCTCACGCGCATTCGATGTATGGAAAGGCATGGTCGTCACTGGGGCGGCTGCTCGACCCGATCACGCAGGACGCGTGCGCATTCTACGAGGACCATGGCCTGTTCGCCGATTACACGGGCGTGGTTTACGAGACGTCGGAAGGCGACCGCATCGCGCAAGCCTTGGGCAAAGGCAAGGCAGTGATCCTACGGAATCACGGCTTGCTGACGGTGGGCGGCAGCGTGGATGAGGCTGCGTGGTTCTTCATCGCGATGGAGCGAAGCTGCCATGCCCAATTGCTGGCGGAGGCTGCCGGCAGCCCCGTCCACATCTCGCACGAAAACGCCAAAATGACGCGCGACCAGGTGGCTGGGGGGATCAACGGGTGGTTCCAGTTCCAACCGATGTGGAATATGATCAGCCGCGCGGAGCCCGACCTGTTCGAGTAGCCGCTAGTAAGCATTTACTGGGGCAGGCGCCGCGGGTTACTATGAACTTTTCTGAGCGTCTCACAGGGGTTCATTGTCTTGCTGAATTTATTAGTGCCGAAACTCTTTCCCTCCGTGTTGCTGGTTTGCAATGTGGGAGCGGCCATCTGCTCTGCTGTCGCGGGTGACTACAAACGGTCGATCTATTGGGCGGCTTCCGCTCTGGGGATCGGGGCCATCGCATTCTGATTCGCGCGCTGCGATTGCGCGACTGCCCAACTGTAACTCGCCAGCCCCATGGCCATGCCCAGGGTGAACAGGCTCCAGTTGAACGGACGCGGCATGCCGCCTTGCATCAGGTTCCGGTAGTCGATGGCGAAAGCGATCACGATGACTATGGCGCCGCTTAAGATGCCGGTCCACTGAGAGGCGCGTATGCGGACCGGCGTCGACCGCGCTTCACTGCGCAGGTGCCACGTGCCGGCGGCGATCATGGCTGCCGATACCAGAACGGGCGCCAGGACCGGACCGGCCCACGGCACCGGGATGAGAAAGAGAATGTCCCAGGTGAAGAGGGAAGCGGGCCAGTCCAACAGCACTTTCAGGAAAAGGTAGAACGTGATGTCCCAGGTTCCGAATGCAATGACGAAGGCGGCTGCCCATTGCCCGGCGTTTCTGGAGACGGCGAGGGCGATGGCGGCGAGCATGAGGATGGTGGCGGCCTCGCGTCCGATCTCGGTGACGAGCGTGCTCTGCTGTTGGGGGCCGGCCGAGTGGAGTTGGTCGAGTGTCAGGAGAGGGAAGAGGTCGGCGGGGGCGCGGCCGGGATAGAACTGCTGCCGGGCCGGTTCGTGCAGTAATCGCAGATAGGTGACTACGGCGGCTTCCAGATAGCCGAAGGCGGCGCCGAAAAGCAGCAGCGCCAGGACGGTGCGCTTCCAAGGCAGTTCGCGGGACATCAGCTAAGATTCTATCGCTGGCGCGGGGAATCGGTTACAATCCGAAGACTGAGGAGCACACTACATGCGAAACATCCTTGTTTTGACCGCGGCTGCCGCCATACTTTCTGTGACGTGCCAAATGGCCCGGGCGCAAACGGCCGAGCCCAAAACTGCTGAGCAGGTCTTTAAGAACATCGTTCAGCTCAAGGGGACGCCGGCCGATCAGTTGAACCCCACCATGCAGATGATGGCTGTTTCGCTCGGGGTGAACTGCGAGTTTTGCCACGTGCAAGGGCAGATGGATGCGGATGACAAGGGCGCGAAGAAGACCGCACGCAACATGATCGCGATGACCATGGCGATTAATAAGGACAGTTTCCGCGGCCAGGTGCAGGTGAGCTGCTATTCGTGCCACCGCGGTTCGGCACGGCCTGTGGCGATACCGCCGGTTCTCGAGTCGGATGCGCCGCCCGCGAAGCCCGAGGCGCCTCGCATGGCTCCGCCCGCTGGAGGCGCGACCGCTCCTTCGGCGGACGACGTCATTCAAAAGTACATCACCGCGCTTGGCGGGGCTGACGCGATGCACAAGATCACCAGCCGGACGATGAGCGGCAAGATCCTCACTGGCGGCAATGAGAGCGCCATCGAAGTGTTCACCAAGGCGCCGAATAAGCGCATCACCGTCAGCAAGATGGGCAATGGCGAGAGCTTCACGGCTTTCGACGGCGCTGCCGGCTGGATGGGCGGCACTGGACGTCCCGCGCGCGACATGTCGGCCGCCGAATCCGCTTCTTCCGCCCTGGACGCCGAGTTCTATCTGGGCCCGCGTCTGAAGGAGTTGTACCCTCAGGTTCGCCGCGGCCGCCCTGAGCAAATCAATGGCTCCGAGGCTCAAGTGTTGCAGGCCTCCGCGCCGGGAAAACCCGCGGTGCGTTTGTATTTCGATAGCGCGAGTGGACTGCTGGTTCGCATGGTCCGGTACACGGAGACCCCTGTGGGCCGCATGCCAGTCCAGATCGATTACGCCGACTATCGCGAGCAGGATGGTGTGAAGGTCCCGTATAAGTGGACGCTTTCGCGGCCGAACGGGCGTTTCACTATCCAGATCGATCAAATGAAAGACAACGCGCCGATAGAAGACTCGGTCTTCGCGAAACGGTAGTGAGGCGCTTCGGGCAATGCTTAGTCTACGGCCGAAGCTAGCCACGCAGCGAGGGCGCTCAGCAGGACGAGCAATCCCAAACCGGCGCGCAAGGAACCGAGTTCCGAGATGAACCCGATCGCCGGAGGTCCGGCCAGGAAGCCCAGGTACCCGATGCCGCTGACCGTGGCTACGCCTTGTCCCTCGCTCACGGATTTGATCCGGCCGCCTGCGGCAAACACGAGTGGAATGATGGATGAGAATCCCGCGCCCGCCGCGGCAAAGCCGCAGATCGCGAGGATCGGCGTAGGCGCTATCACGGCGAGTCCAATGCCGCAGGCTGCCAGGATCCCGCCCCATCGGACGACTCGGACTCGCCCGATTCGGAGCGTGATGGCGTCGCCGGTGAAGCGGAAAATCGCCATAGCGGCCGAGAAGACGGCGTAGCCGACGGGGGCTATTCCGACTGTCGCATGCAGGACTTGTTTTAAGTAGACGGCGGTCCAATCCGCCATCGCGCCTTCCGATAAGAAGATGCAGAACCCGATGGCACTTAATGCCACGAGGGCGCGCGTGATGACCATTTTGCTGCGCTTCTGGGCGCCGGCGGTCGAGGTCTCCATGGTGAACTGGCGGCTAGCGACCGCGACGATCGCAAAGAGAATCGCCGCGATGGTCAGGTGTTGGAGCACGGGCACGCCTCGCGACGCGATCCAGCCTCCAGCGGCGGCCCCGGCGATTCCGCCCGCGCTGAACATGGCATGAAACCGCGACATCGCCGGCCTGCCCATCAGTCTTTCTGTGCCGACTGCCTGGGCGTTCATGGCGACGTCGTTGGCGCCCGCCAGCGCGCCGTAGACTAGTAGCGCGAGGAAGAGGGTGAAGCCGTTCGAGGCGAGCGCGGGGGCGAGCAGTGCAGCGCAGAATCCGATACAGCTCCACTGTGCCGCGCGGCGGCTGCCTAATCGGGGAACCAGGATGCCGGCGGTCGCGATTCCTGCAATAGAGCCGATCGCGGTTCCTAGCAGCGCCAGGCCTAACGCGCCGTCACTTAGGCGAAGGGCGGTTTTAATGGAAGGAAGGCGCGAGACCCAACTTGAAACTACGAGGCCGTGGACCAGGAATCCCAACATTACGCCGAGGCCGCTGGGACGGGCCGGGCTGGTCGTAAGTTGAGGCTCCGGGGCCGCGCTGGCTGGCGTTGCTGGCGTTACTGTCACTGAAGCGCGATCCCTTCGCCAGCCGTGGCTGAAAGCTTAATCGTATCGGTGCGGACCTTGTCCCACTCCCGCAGCGCGAAACCGTGGGTCTCAAAGAACGCCCGAATTTTGGGGCTTTCCCAGTGGACTACATCTTCGAGAATCGGCACAAGGACACTGAGTGCGTTTTCGCTCAGAACCGTGCGTTGGGCGATGGGAGTGATGTAGCGGTTCTCGGAAACCGCGATGGTCAAGCCATCGAGGCGATTGACGTGCAGCATCACATGGACGTCGGAGCTGCCGTCGCCGACATAGATCAGGCGATGATGGCCGATGGGCGACCGTGAGCGCAGATCTTCGACTACGGCGACTTTGCCGTAGCCGGCGGGCAATTGAATGATCGAACAGATTTCCCCGGTGGCTTCGTCGTAGCGGAAGCGCGTGCCGAAAATCTGCGAGGGTTCGAGAATGCCTTCGAGGGCGGATTGGATCACTTCCTCGGGAGCTGCCGAGACTACGTAAAAGGAGAAACGGTGGCCGTCCAGGTTCCCCAACAGCGTGGAGATGGCGGCGATGTTGGCTTTGAGGTGGACGCGTTTGCCGGCTTCGATTAGATGCTCGCGGCGGACTCGGCGGAATTCGGGATCGTGCAAAAGCAGATATGCCAGCTCGCCGCCTTGCTGG
Organism: uncultured Solibacteraceae bacterium; assembly: GCA_963815475.1. Taxonomy (GTDB): domain Bacteria; phylum Acidobacteriota; class Terriglobia; order Bryobacterales; family Bryobacteraceae; genus Sulfopaludibacter. The sequence continues at coordinate 2,721,978 of CAWFHD010000003.1, forward strand.
ACGAGGTGAATCTTTGAAAGCCCGGCTACCCGCTCTGCAAATCCAGGAATGCCTAACATCTCCGCCAGAATTAGTCCGGAGTCGTTAAAGCTCAATGTCTGGTCGAAATCGCTGAATAGAAGGTAGTGCTTCGGTACTTGCATTTCAGCCATATGCTACAGATGCCTGAGCGGCATGACAAGTTGCCTTTGGAGTTATAAAGTTGTTATAACAGATCTGGGCGACGATACTGAAATGATAGTTCCCAAATACAGGAAGATTTTGGATCAATTGACGCAGGACATCGCGTCTGGGAAGTATCAACCTGGGCAGAAGTTTCCCAGTGAGGCGGCGCTGGTGAATCGTTTCGGTACTTCGCGGATTACCGTGGGAAGGGCAGTCCGCGAACTCCAGCAGAGCGGCCTTGTGGACCGGGTGGCTGGCTCCGGGACCTACGTTGGTAGCCGCGCCAGGCGAAACCGGGACGCACCCGTCTTCGGTCTGATTATTCCTAATCTTGGAGAGACGGAGATCTTCGAGCCGATTTGCCGGGCGATTGCGGTTTCCCAGGAATCGCAGAATCACGCCCTGCTTTGGCCGCAGGGAGAGGACGCCATCCAGCTTGCCCGGCAGTGTGTGGCGCGCGGCGTTTCTGGAGTCTTCTTTGCGGCACTCGAAATGTCGCCTGAGAGCAGCTCGGTGAACCAGCACTCAGAGAATCAGCAGGTGATGCGGACACTGAAGGAGGCGGGGATCCCGGTTGTCCAGCTCGACCGCCGGCCTGACGATGGGGTATCGGACGACCGCTGCGATCTGGTGGGAATCGATAATCACCGCGCCGCAGTCTTGGCGACGAATCATCTATTGGACCTGGGGGCTCGCCGCATCGGGTTCGTGGCGTATCGCGGACAGGCGTCTACGGTTAAAGCTCGCATCCAGGGATATCGGGATGCTCTGGCCGAGGCGGGTGTGAATGCGCCGCAGGTGTTTTATCTCAATCCGGACAAGTCTCCTGAGAAATCGGTGGAATCGGCGGGTGGTTTCGATGCTTTTGTTTGCGCCAATGACAGGATTGCCGGACGCCTGATGCATGGGTTGTTGAGTCACGGCGTTCGCATCCCACAGGATGTTCGGATCGTGGGTATGGATGACGTGAATTATGCAGCTTTGCTTCCTGTGCCCTTGACGACGATTCACCAGCCATGCGGTGATATTGGTGAGACGGCGCTCCGGTTGATGCTGGATCGCCTGGATCATCCGCACATGCCGGCGCGGGATGTTCTGCTGGACTGTTCGCTGGTGATTCGTCAATCTTGCGGGATGATCACTTAATCTTGCGGGACAAGACTTAATCTTGCGGGACAAGACTTAATCTTGCGGGACAAGACTTAATCTTGCGGGACAAGATTTAATCCTGAGGGACAATTACCTCGTAGATGCGGTCGAGATCTTCGGACGAGTAGTAGTCGATCTCGATGCGGCCTTTATGGCCGGCTTTTTCGACGATGCGAACTTTGGTGCCGAGCACCCGTTCCATTTCGAGGATGGCGGCTTTGACGTTCGGGTCGAGCGCGACTTCTTCGGCGGTCTTCTTGACGCCGCCTTCAATCATCTTCGCTGTCGTGCGTTCGAGTTGACGTACCGACCAGTCTTGTTCGACGGCCTTCGCGGCGACTTCGCGCTGCATGTCGCTATCGGGCAGCTTCAAGAGGCAGCGGGCGTGTCCAGCCGTGAGTTTGCCTTCGGCGACTACCGATTGGATGTCCTGGGGCAATTGCAGGAGCCGGATGCTGTTGAGGATAGTGGATCGGTCTTTGCCGGTTCGGCGGCCAATCTCTTCCGGACTCAGATTTAGAGTGGTGCCAAGGCGCTCGAAGGCGATGGCCGTCTCGATAGGATTCAGGTCTTCCCGCTGGATGTTTTCGATCAGCGTGATTTCGAGCAGGTGTTCGTCAGAGATTTCCTGGATTACTACAGGGACAGATTCCAGCCCCGCCAATTTGGCCGCTCGGAGGCGGCGTTCTCCTGCGACTAATTGCAGGCGTTGTGTCCCGTCGGGCGCTTTGCGGACGACTAACGGCTGGATGATGCCGTTCACACGAATGGACTGAGCCAGTTCGGCTAATTTGTCACTCTGGAACGTTCTCCGCGGTTGGAGCGGGTTGGCATCAATGTTCGCTATGGGGACGGTTTGGGCTGCGTCTTCATGGGCTGGGGCGTTGTTTGGGAGTTCGGGCGCGGGCGACGCGGCGGGTGCTGCTTGTGTTCTCGTGGGCAGCAGGGAGCCGATGCCCCTACCGAGTGCTCTTCGCGATGTGTCCGGTTTGTTCATGGTCGAGGATCTCTTTGGCGAGTTTAATATAGCTTTCAGCACCGCGGGAGCGGGGGTCGTAGGCGAGGATCGGTTTGCCGAAGCTGGGCGCTTCCGCTAAACGAACGCTGCGGGGAATGATGGTTTCGAAGACTTGTTCTTTGAAGAACTCTTTCAAGTCGTTGGCGACTTGCCGGGTCAGGTTGGTTCGGTCGTCGAACATGGTTAGGAGGATGCCGGCAATCTCGAGCGGGTGTTGGAATGATTCCCGGATTCTCTCGATGGTGTCCATGAGTTCGGAGATTCCTTCGAGGGCGAAGAATTCGCACTGGATGGGAACCAGGACGGCGTCCGCGGCGAGCAGGGCATTGAGTGTCAGGAGGTCGAGGGCCGGTGGACAGTCGATTAGGATGAAGTCGTAGGCATTCCTAATGGTGGCGATTCGCTGGCGCAGGCGAAACTCTCGGTTTGGGCCTGCGACGAGTTCCAGGTTTGCACCGACGAGGTTCTTGTCGGCGGAAATGAGAGAGAGGCCTTCGAAGTCGGTGGCAATAATCGCGTCTTTTATGGGGGTGGCGTCTTCTTCTTCTAGTAAGACGTGATAGATGCTGGGTCGCGCGGGGTCTTTGGCGACTCCTAAGCCCGTGGTGGCATTGCCCTGGGGATCGGAATCGATGACAAGGACGCGCAGGTCGTTGGCTGCAAGTGCGGCGGCAAGATTGATGGCGGTGGTGGTTTTACCGACTCCGCCTTTCTGGTTGGTTATCGCAAATACTCGGCTCAAGCGGCCATACTAGCACGAGTTTTATGTCTCACGCATGAGTTCCTGTTTCACGTGAAACAGGTCGGTCTAAGCTATAGTGGCGTCAGGTGAAACGGGACTTGTTTCACGTGAAACAAATTCGAGGATCCGGAGAAAACGCTCGGCAGGCCGATCTGATCGTTGCTGATCTTCCCGCTCAACTGCCCAAGGCAATGCAATGGCTCTTGACGAAACAAAGCCAATCTTAGTCGGTGGGTCTTCGGCACCCGTCAGCAAATAAGCGGATGCTGCCAAAAGCTTCAGCGGCTTGGCGAGATCGGCGTAACTCACGGCACGGGAGATAGCGACGTCAAATTTGTCGACGTTCTCCAATGCCACGTCCTCGGCGCGCTTAGCCAGGACCTTCACATTAGGCAGATTTCGGCTCGCTTCCTTTAAGAAGACTGCCTTCCTTTGGTGTGACTCAATTAAAGTCACCGAACAATCCGGCCGAAAAACGGCAACCGGCAGGCCCGGAAAACCTCCACCCGAACCGATATCCGCGATTCGTGATGGCTCGTTTCCGAGGTGGGAGGCCAAGTGGGCGGGTAAAAAAGACGCTAAGAACAAGGCCTCTGCATAATGCCGTTCCACCGCCTCTTCCAGATTTTCGATTCGAGTCAGATTCAGCGTCTGATTCCACTTCACCAGCAATCCGTAGTGCCTCTGGAGAAGTTCGATCTGCGCCGAACTCAACTCTACGATTCCGGCCAGACGCGCACGCAACAAGTCGGCGAATATGCTCTCAGACATCGGCACACGCTCTTCAAGCCGAGATACTCTTCAGGCTGAGATAAACATCTAAAATCGCAATCGCCGCCGGAGTCACGCCCGGGATTCGCGCGGCTTGGCCAAGCGTCTCGGGCCGGACGCGCTGCAATTTATCCTGCACTTCCCGCGAGAGCCCGGGAATCCGAACCCGAAATCTGCAGGAATCTGCCGACGCTCGGAATCTCTCATCCGCTCCATCTGCCGCTCCTGCTGCGCGATGTACCCCCCGTATTTCGTCTCCGTCTCCACAGTGGCCAACAAACCACGCACCGGCTCTTCGCCGAGAATCTCTCGGATCCAGGGCGCGATCTCGCCAATCGCGGCCTCCGGACGCTTCAACCACTGGCCATTCTTGTGGGTGGCCAGGGCCGGCGAGAGCTTATCCTTCTGAGCCGCCTTACGCGAAAACACCGCCCAGCGCTCATCCGTCACCAACCCCGCCCGCCGACCAATAGGCGTGAGCCGCGAATCTGCATTATCGATCCGCAAGTGCAGCCGGAACTCGGCCCGGGACGTAAACATGCGATACGGCTCGTCCGCGCCCTTCGTGATCAGATCGTCGATCAAAATTCCCGTGTAGCCCTCGGTCCGCCCGATCACCACTTCAGGCCTGCCACTCAAGCGGCACGCAGCGTTCATGCCGGCGATGAGGCCTTGGCAGCCCGCCTCCTCGTACCCGGAAGTTCCGTTGATCTGACCCGCAAGGTACAAACCGGGAATCGACTTCACTTCGAGAGTATGCTGCAGCTCGCGAGGGTCAATCGCATCGTACTCGATGGCATAACCCGGCCGAATCATCTCGGCATGCTCCAAACCGGGAATCGACGCCACCACTGCTTCCTGGACATCCACGGGCATGCTGGTGGACATGCCGTTGACATAGACCTCATTGGTATCCAACCCCTCCGGCTCGAGGAAAATCTGGTGGCGCGACTTGTCGGGGAACTTGACTACCTTGTCTTCAATCGACGGGCAGTAGCGCGGCCCTACACCTTCGATTTGTCCACTATATAGTGGTGATCGCGGAATCGCCTCCCGTATGACGCGTAGCGTTTCCTCGGTCGTATATCCGATATGGCACTGGATCTGAGGCCGGTCGATGCGCTCCGTCAGAAAGGAAAAAGGCGTAGGGTCGGCATCGCCAGGCTGCGGCTCAAATTGCGACCAGTCGATGGTCCGTCCATCCAGCCGGGGAGGAGTTCCGGTCTTGAGGCGGGTCCAATGCAATCCCAGAGTGCGGAGTTGATCGCCCAGAAGCTCCGATGGCGCCTCGCCATTCCGACCGCAGCTATAACGCTGTTCGCCCACGTGGGCCAGGCCGTTCAAGAAAGTCCCGGTAGTCACCACCACGGCGCCGGCGGCAATCGACCGGCCGTCGCGCAGTTGCACGCCCGTCACTCGGCGGCTATCCGCACCGCCAAAAACGAGCCCCGCGACCTCCGCCTGCTTGATCCGGAGATTCGGTTCGCTCTCCAGAATCTCGCGCATGCGCACGCGATACATCCGCTTGTCCATCTGCGCCCGGGGCGACCAAACCGCCGGACCGCGCGATGTATTCAGCAGCCGGAACTGGATCCCAACGGAGTCCGCCACTTCGCCCATCATTCCACCGAGTGCGTCGATCTCCCGGACCAGGTGCCCTTTGGCAATGCCTCCAATTGCAGGGTTGCAGGACATCTGCGCGATGAGGTCGAGGTTCATGGTGACCATGGCAGTCTTCAGCCCCATGCGGGCGCAGGCCCGGGCGGCCTCGCATCCCGCGTGGCCGGCTCCGATCACCACCACGTCATACTTCTCGTGCATTGCTTTCCTCGCGCGTTGATATCATTGTATCGTTCCGTCTATATCACCCATGAAAATACTCGTCCTTGGAAGCGGCGGCCGCGAGCACGCGCTCGCCTGGAAGCTCGCACATTCGCCCGATGCGACCGTTGTCTCGACACCGGGCAATCCAGGTATGGCGCAAGTCGGGGACATCGCTCCAGTGACGGACTCGTCGCCAGCCGCCTTCCTGGCTGCGGCCGAATCAGTCGGGGCCGATCTCACGGTGGTCGGGCCGGAAGCGCCGCTCGTGGCGGGTGTGGTCGATCTTTTCCGTGAACGGGGACGGCTGATTGTCGGTCCCGACCGCAATGCCGCGCAACTGGAAGGCAGCAAGATTTTCGCAAAGAACTTCTTCATTCAAAGCAATATTCCTACGGCCGACTTCGTGACCGTCGAAAACGCCACCGACGCGCGGTCGGCGCTCGGCCGCTTCGGTTTCCCTGTGGTCCTCAAAGCGGACGGATTGGCCGCCGGCAAAGGAGTAGTCATTGCGCACGACCGCGCCGAAGCCGAGACCGCCCTCGAAACGCTCAAAGGCCGGCTGGTGATCGAGGAGTTTCTTCAGGGCACGGAAGTCAGCTTCATCGCGCTGTGTGACGGCCGCGATGCCATCGCCCTCGCTCCCACGCAAGATCACAAGGCCGTCTTCGATGGCGACCTTGGGCCGAACACAGGCGGCATGGGCGCATACTGCGACTCGGCGATTTTGACCGATGCCGACACGCAGGTCGTAATGAATACGGTGATTCGCCCCACAGTTGCTGCCATGAAGTTCACCGGCTTCCTCTATGCCGGTTTGATGATGACTGCGTCGGGACCCAAGGTCCTGGAATTCAACGTCCGCTTGGGCGACCCGGAGACGCAGCCCTTGATGCATCGGATGGCCTGCGATTTCACGCCGGCGTTACTGGCAGCGGCGCAAGGGCGGGTCGGTTCAGAGAAACTTGCCTGGCGCGATGGTCCCAGCGTTTGCGTGGTGATGGCCTCGGCGGGATATCCCGGCGCCTATGCCAGCGGCAAGGCGATTCGCGGGATTCAGGAAGCCGAAACGGCAGGGACAACGGTCTTTCAAGCGGGCACGCGCCTGGGTTGGAACGGCTTGGAGACAGCGGGCGGACGCGTCTTGGGCGTTACAGCCGGCGGAGCGGATTTGACCTCGGCGATCTCGCGAGCTTACGACGGTGTCTCCAAGATCCAATTCGACGGAATGCAGTTCCGCTCCGATATCGGGCGCAAGGGATTAAAGAAGGGCTAGCAAAGAAGAGCTATCAAAGAAGAGCTAGCAAAGAAGAGCTGTGACTGGTTTTATAGCCCGTGCAAATGGTGTCGGACGCCCGGAATTGGCCTTAGGCTGGAAGGATTGTTGTGATGTTCCCGCTACCGTGGATCGCAACATTCACTGGAAAAGCTATCAACAGGTATCGGGCGGCCTCCGTTATACAGTTATGAAACGACAATCGCAGGCTCTCTCGCGCAGCCTGATCGCGATCGTGCTCTTGGCCGCGAATGCCGCTCCAGTTCTGGCACAAGACAAAAATCCAGCTTACGAAGCAGCCTCGGTCAAGGTCAACAACTCCGGCACAAACAGCAGCCGGTCGAGCGGTTCCAAAGGCCAAGTCGTGTTCACTAACGTGCCTCTGAAGCGCCTCGTTGAACGCGCGTACGGCGTGAAGCCGTTCCAGGTCACCGGCCCGGCTTGGATGGAGAATGTGCGCTTCGACATCGCCGCCAAATACCCGCCCGATACTCAGAACGATGACCGTAACCTCATGCTGCGCTCGTTGCTGGAAGAGCGCTTCCACCTCGGCGTGCATCGCGAGTCGAAGTTGCTGCCTGGCTATGTGCTAGTGGTCGCGAAGAGCGGTTTCAAGCTGAAGCCGGTGGAGGGGGGTGGGGCGTCCACCAATGAGGAAGGCGGACTGGTGCGAGTGATGAAAGTGCAGAACGGCTCCATGGAATTGCTGGCCGACGTGGTGTCCCGGATTCTCGGTGTGATGGTGTTGGATAAGACGAACATCCAAGGCGTATACGACTTCGAACTGCGCTTCGTTACCGAAGATCGGCCTCCCAGCGGCACGGAGGCCGACACCACGCCCACTCTGTTTGTGGCGCTCGAGCAGAACCTGGGCGTGCGCCTGCAGGTCCAGAAAGTGCCAGTCGACATGGTAGTTGTCGACCGCCTCGAACGCGTTCCCACCGAAAACTAACCCCGGCCTAGTACTAACTCCACCGAAGGCGAGGTGAAAATCCCAGCTTTTTGCGCCTATCATGCATGTGGGCAAAATCATGAAGGCGATCGCATGGGCTCTGATGTCGGCGCTGTTGGGTTTAGGAAGCGGTTGCGCCAGGCACGATGCCTCCTCCAGCCAACTGGAAGCCTTGGACAGCGCTTATAAAAGCGGCGTCCTGAATCGAGAAGAATACCAGAGGAAGCGCGCCGCACTGCTGGCTCAATCTAATGCCTTGACTTCTTTGGACAAAGCTCGCGACGCCGGCCTTCTGACTCCCGACGAGTATGGCGCCAAGCGGGCGGCTATCCTGGCGGCAGTTCCACCCCCACCGGTCGCAACCGCTCCCGCTCCCGCGCCCGTCGATGCCACTCCACCGTCCGCCCCGATTGCGGGAGGACCGCCAACTCCGGCAGCCACGCCGGCTCCGCCGCGGCCGACCGCCGACGAAGCATCTGGCCACACCTTCCGCATGAAGATGGCCAAGGCCACCGACTCCCAGGGCTTCGAACGGCCCATGACGTCCGCCGCCATGTTGGTTCCCGTCGACTGGCAGTCGCAGGGCGTCACGACGTGGAACATCAAGGACAAGTGCAACACGGTACAGACCACCCTGAGCGCTTCGGGCCCCGATGACCGCGGCGTCGAGGTCTTCCCCGCGTTTAGCTGGGTGTGGGCCGACAATCCGCAGGCCCTGCAAATGACGGCCGCACAGACCGCTCAGATGGGGTGGCGCCCCTGCGATGTGATGCAGCCCATGGCCGCGGCGGACTATCTGCGTCGAAATCTCGCCAAACTCCGGCCCAATGCGCAACTGGCCGGTATCGAGCAGGCTCCTAAGCTGATGGAGCTGTTGCAGCAGCAAGCCCGCAAGAACGAGCAAGCGGCGGCGCAATATCGCCTGCACCAGCGCGTGCGCCCCGATGCGGTGAAAGGCCGCGTGCGCTACAGCCTCAATGGCAAAGCCATGGAGGAGTGGGTGATCGTGGCCACCGTCACCACCGGCACGCTGGGACAAAGCTATGACACTCGCGCCATGCAGCTCCGCCCATCCTGGTCGTATAACTGTGCCGCGTACGTCATCGCTGAGCGCGCTCCGCAGGGCCAGTTGGAAGCTTCCGAGAAACTTTTCGAGCTGATCGTCACCACCTATCACGCCGATCCGGCCTGGCAGGCTAGGGTGACCCAAACCGCGCAGAACGTGCAGAGGACCGAGTTGAAGGGCGTGCAGGACCGCTCCGCCATCGTGGCCAAGAATGCCGACGATATCGCCAACATCCGGCGCCAGCAGAGGACGCAGGACCGCACCGCCGAAGGATTCAGCCAGATGACCCGCGGCGTGGAATCGTACCGCAATCCGGATACCGGCGAAACCGTGGAGCTGAGCAATCTGTACGGCAACGCCTGGGTGAACAATCGCGGCGAGTATCTGTTGAGCGATCAGCCTGGCTTCGATCCGGCAGTCACGTTCAAACAGGATTGGAAGCCTCTGGAGCATGTGAAGCAGTGAGGACCGGCAGAGTGACGAAGATCGGGCTGGCGGCCGTAGCGCTGTTGCTGATCGGTGTGGCTGGTTGCCGCCGCGACGACAAGGCTGCGAAGGTCGTGGCGCTGGAGAGCGCCTATGGGTCGGGCGTGTTTACCAAGGAAGAGTACGATGCCAAGAAGGCTGCCATTATGGGACGGCCAATCCCGCCGGCGGCGGCCGCGCCTGTAGCAGCGCAGCCTGTACTTCCGCCGCCTCCAGCCGATATTCCGCAAGCTCCACCTACCGATCCGCCGCGGTCTCGGCCGGCGAAGGCGTCCCCATTTACGGCCACCGCGTCCGCCCAGCCCTCGAAGCCGGAATCACCGCGCGCCGACCCCGAACCCGAGCCTGCGCCCAAAGCGGGCTGCGAAGAACCGGAGTTCAAGGCGGGCAAGGAAAAGGGAGTGCAGGAGCGCTTCTTCCCGCAGTCCGTCAGCACCGTAAGGAAGGCCGCCGAAGCAGCACTCAAGAATCTCGATTTCAACATCGATAAGGACAGCGGGAACGACTTGGAGGCCACCCGACGGCGGCACATCGGAAGGCTGATCGGCGCGGGAGGCGAGCGATTGCTGCTACATTTCGAGAAATCGCAGAAGGACAATCGAACAGGCACTCTGGTGACGGGTGAGACCAAGAAGCGCCTCGTGGGCAGGATCGCCCAAAAATCGTGGACGAACGCGACGCTGGCGCAGATCGCGTGCCAACTCGGAGTGAGGTGAACGGCCGCGTCGCCCGGTGGACTGGAAACTCATGGTGGGGCCGCTTTCAGCCTGCGGTGGGCTTCAGCCAGGCTGCAGCCCACCAATTCCGAGCGCCCCACGAAAAATCGCCAAGACATTCGATGCAGCAATACGAGCCGCTGGCGTGTGAGCTGCCTGGAAGAAATGGCGCCAGCCGGCGGAGGAACCCGCTACGTGCCCAGCTTGCGGATGCTGTCTTCGTCGTCGACCAGCAGGACGGTAGCTACGTCGTTCCCCGAAGTGAGTCCGGCGCCATCGTTCACTCGCTGGAAGGCGCCGACGCAGGGCAGCATGATCTCGAAGGTGGCGCCGTTTCCCGGTTCGCTGGTGGCGGTGATGTGCCCGCCCGCCTGGACGATGTTGCTGTGCACAATGGATAACCCCAGGCCCGAACCGCCCCCCGCGCCTTTGGTAGTGAAGAAGGGCTCGAAGATGCGCGCGAGAGTCGCCTTGTCCATGCCTGCGCCCGAATCCCGGAAGCGCAGCCGCGCATATCGTCCGGGCCGATAGTGCCGGCCTTCGACGCTGCCAGGGCCAATGTCCATGAGGCGCGTCTCGATTTGCAATTGGCCTCCCGTGGGCATCGCATCGCGCGCGTTTAGTGTGAGGTTGAGCAGGATCTGCTTCAGTTGGTTGCGGTCTCCACGCACGAATACGGCACTGCACCCGAGATCCGCGGTCAGGGTGCGCGAGTGACCCAGGGTATGAGAGAGGATAGGCTCGATCTCCCGAACCACATCGCTGAGATTCAAAACCTCGGAGCGCGCGGCATCGCGGCGGCTGAGCGTCAGCAGTTGTTTACTGATGGAGGATGCGGCGGTGGCCGCGTCCCGTATGGCCGTCACATCCTGCCGGTCATCCCCCATAAGCCGGTCGACAAGCTCATGCGCATACCCCAATATCACAGTGAGCTGATTGTTGAATTCATGCGCCAGCGCGCCGGCCATGCTGGCGACCGCTTCCATGCGCTGCGCCTGCACCAGTCGGCGTTCCATCTCCTCTCGCGCGCGGATGTCCCGCACCATTACAATGGCGCCCAGCACTTCCTCGCCCGCGCGATTTTCATGGCACTCCACCTCTACGGGCAAACGCTTTCCACTGCGGGAAATCAGTGTGTACGCCCGACTCTCGCCGGCAAAGAGGTCGAAGACGGGGTTCTTCGCCGGCAGGCCTTCCACTTCATCGAACAGTTCGAGCACTTCCGTCAATTGGCGTCCCTTGACCTCAGCGCCCTGCCAACCTGCCAGTTGCCCGGCAGCGTCGTTCAGGAATTCGATTTCGCAATTGGTGTTGGTGGCGATGATGCCCTCTCCCACGCTGCGCAGCGTAGCGTGAAGCCACGCTTCGCTGGTCCGCAGGCGGCGGTCCACCTCGCTTTTGCGGATGGCGATTTGTACGGCGCTCCGCAGCGCGGCATTGCCCACTGGTTTCAATACGTAGCCGTATGGCTCCGTGAGCCTGGCGCGCAGCAGAGTTTCCTGATCGGCATGCGCGGTCATGTAGACCACCGGCATTTCAAATTCCGCCGTCAAGGCTTTGGCGGTATCGATGCCGTCCATATCGCCGCGAATGTGGATGTCCATCAACACCAGGTCGAACGGCGTGGATCTGGCACAGGCCAGTGCCTCTTCGGCGGACGCAGCGATCCCCGAAACGCCGTAACCCAGGTTCTCCAACCGCCTCTGCACGTCGGCGGCAATCAGTCCTTCATCTTCCACAATGAGGATCTGTTTCTTTCTCTCTGTTGCTACGGGCGCCATTTCTTGCTAGTCCTTATGCCTGCGAAGCCGGGCACTTTTACTTCTTAGGTGCAATCGCAAGTTGTGAAATCTCAGCTTTTTTGTCGTCCGCCGGCTGGAAAGAGCGGAAGCCTATTTCTGATCTCTTGTATCACCAGGAGCGCCGGCGCTTAATTCGGATTCAACCGCGCGAACTCTGCTTTCAATCACTTAGTGACACAGAAATGGCCGTGATCGAAAAATCGCTCCCACCTCGCCGGTCAGGTGAACGCTGGTCCGTTCACGCTATACTTTGACCCTGTGACCGAGCCAGCCCTCAATCGCGAATTGGGTCTGCGCGACCTGACCCTCTTCGCCATCACCTGCGTCACTTCCACGCGCTGGATCCCGGGCGCCGCTCACGCCGGACCGGGCTCTATCACGCTATGGCTGCTCGCCGCTCTGCTGTTCGCCGTCCCCCTCGCCATCGCGGTCGCCGCGCTGATCGTGAAATATCCCGGCGGAGGCGGCCTCTATCTGTGGACCCGCAAGGACTTCGGCCCATGGCACGGCTTTCTTTGTTTCTGGAGCTATTGGATTGGGATCGCGGCCCTGCTGCCGCCCATCGTCTTGTTCTACATCCCGGTGACCTTCGGCGCCCTGGGCGCCGTTCGCCTGGCGGAAAGCCAGTTCTGGCTGGTGGCAGCGGGCCTGGTCGCCATCTGGATCGCCTTGGGAACCAATATGTTAGGCGTCAGCGTCGGCAAGTGGACGGAAAATTTGGGGGCCCTCTCCACCTGGCTGCTGGTTATGCTCCTGGCAATCGCCGCTGCCATGGTCTGGATGCGGCATGGGTCCGCCACAACCATGGACATCGTCCCTCACTGGAACTGGGGCACGATCAATTTCTGGGCAGGGATCGCCTACGCTATGTCCGGACTGGAGCTGGCCGGCCTAATGGGTGCTGAAATCAAGGACCCTCAGCGCAATCTCCCGCGCGCCGGATGGATGGCTTCGGGCTTCGCCGTAGTCTTCTACACGGTGGCCACCGCCTCCATGCTGGTGATTCTTCCGCCGCAGAAGATCAATGAAATGAGCGGTTATGCCCAAACAGCCGAAGCCGCTGCTCCGGTGATGGGCCCCTGGCTGGTCCCAATCATCGCGTTGCTGGTGCTTATTACTGGCATTGGCGCGATTGGCGGAATCGGCGCTGGCACGTCGCGACTGCCTTTCGCCGTTGGGGTGGACCGCCTCCTGCCCGCCGCGTTCGGCAAGATCCATCCGCGATGGGGTACGCCCCACCTTTCCATCCTGGCTCTGGGCCTGGTAGCGTCGTTTCTGCTGGTGATTTTCCAGTTCGGCGACAGCATGCGAGCGGCTTACCAGGAGTTGGTGGCGATGATGGTGATCGCCGGGTTTTTCCCCTATTTGTATATATTTGGGAGCTCCTGGAAGGCCGGGAAAAGGTGGAGCGCCATCTCAGGATGGGCCATCACTGTACTGGCGATTGTCTGCTCCGTGGTACCCAGCGAAGACATCCACGACGTGTGGCTTTATGAGGGCAAACTGGCGGCTGGAACCCTCGCCGTGGTCGGTTCCGCGTGGCTTTTATACCGCCGCGGAACTCGTTCCCATAACGCCGCTTCTTGCTAACCGCTTCTTCAGCTTACAGTCTAAAGAACAGCCGGATGGAGTTGACCGATGCAGCAGCAGTCGGTAAGGCGCGGGCGGGTGACACCGACGCGTTTCGGGTGCTTGTAGAGCGCCACAGCCGATCTCTGTTCCGGCTGGCTTTTCGTATGACTGGGAATCAGCAGGACGCCGAAGACGTGGTGCAGGAGAGCTTCATGCGCGCCTATAAGCAACTCGCCAAATTCGACGAACGGGCGAGCTTCGGCACGTGGCTCTACCGCATCGCCGCCAATTGCTCGCTCGACCTGGTTCGGTCGCGCAAGCGCCGCCAGGAACACCTGGCGCAGCAGGATGCCGAAGGGGCGGAGTTCGACGATACCGTATCCGCCTTGCCTTCTTCCGACCCAACGCCGGAGCGCATGGCGTTGAGCGGCGAAGTGCGCGGCCGCGTGGAGCAGGCCATGCAGGAGCTCAGCGCCACCGAGCGGACGGCGTTCGTGCTTCGGCATTTTGAAGGAATGTGCATTGAGGAAGTAAGCCGCGTGCTGGAATGTGCGCCTGGCGCGGCTAAGCACAGCGTATTTCGCGCGGTGCAGAAGTTAAGGCGGGCTTTGGAGCCCGTAGTGAGTGCGGCCAAATGAATCACCTGAGTGAAGAACAACTGATTTTGCATTATTACGGCGAAGAGGGCAGTGAGGCCCTCACAGCCGAGCAGCACCTGGACGAGTGCGAAGACTGCCGCGGCGTTTACACCTCGCTGCAGCGCGTGCTCAACGTGGTGGATTCGCTGCCCGTTCCGGAATGCGGCCCTGAGTATGGGGCGCAGGTTTGGCAGCGCATCGCGCACCAGCTTCCGGCCGGCCGTCGCCGCCGCCTTTCGCTACCGGTCTTCGCGTGGCGCTGGGCCGCGGCCGGAGCGGCGTTCGCCGGTCTTATGGCTGTCGCGTTTATGGCGGGGAGAATGTATCAGCATCCGCACACGACGGTAAAGTTGGCGGGGGGCACAGCCGATCCGCAGGCCGGCCAGCGCATCCTCATGGTGGCGGTTGGCGATTACCTGGAGCGCTCGCAACTGGTGCTGGTGGAACTCGCCAATGCCAGTTCCAAAGGACCCCTGGATATTTCGGCGGAACAGGAACGCGCCGGCGATCTGGTAAGCGAAAGCCGCCTGTATCGCCAGACCGCTATGCATACGGGCGATACCGCCGTGGCCAGCGTGCTCGACGATCTTGACCGTGTGCTGCTGGACATTGCGCACGGTCCTTCCAAAATTTCACCTGGAGAGTTGGAGAAGTTACGCCGAAGGCTGGAGGCCGAAGGCATTCTATTCAAGATTCGTGTACTGGGCTCGAACGTAAGGAACCAGGAAGAGCCGCCCAAGCTCGAAGGTCAACCCGGGGCCCGCAAACTTTAGACAAGGTAAATGAAAATGATCTCAATTCGAACACTGACTCCCGTTTGTTTGCTGGCGGCAGGCGCCCTGGCGATGGCTCAGACTGCCCCGCCAGCGCCACCCGCGCCACCCGCGCTGCCCGCGTCGCCGGCTCCGAGGGCGCTGACCGCTCCGGCGGCGCCCACTCCCCCGGCCCCGGGCATGCATATGCTTCTCGGTCCGGCCGATTCTTTGGATTACCGCGACCTTGCCGATCAGGTGCGGGAATCGATGCGGAATTTCAACATCGATACCCACGTCAACATCGATCTCGACTTGGTTCGGGAACAGGCCGAAATGGCGCGCGAGCAAGCCCGCGACGCCGTGGAACAGGCCCGCAGCATCGATATAGACGCGATCAGAGAACAGGCCCGCGAACAGGGCGAAATGGCGCGGGAACAAGCCCGCGAAGCCGCCGAACAGCTCCGTGAGCAATTTGGCGCCTCCGCTGGGAGCTGGAACGGCTTCACCAAAGGCTTCGACTTTGCCTTCGCGCAGCAGACCCCCATTGCGCCCATGCCTCCCATGCCCGCCATGCCAAGCCCCAAAGCATATGTTATTGGCCCGCGCCGCGGCGGCAGCATCGACAGTCTCTATGAACGCGGCCTCAGCGCGCTTGATGGCCGCCGCTACGATCAGGCGCTGGATTGCTTCACCGAAGTGGCCACTCGCGGTCAGGCGCATGCCGATGGCGCTCTCTATTGGAAGGCCTACACGCTGAATAAGCTCGGCCGCCGCGATGACGCCAATGCGGCGCTCGCCGAGCTGCGCAAAAACTATGCGAGCAGCCACTGGCTGGATGACGCCAAAGCGCTCGAGCTCGAAGTGAAACAGTCCTCCGGCCAGAGGGTATCGCCGGAGAGCGAATCCACCGATGAGTTGAAACTGCTGGCGCTCGAAGGCCTGGTGCAATCCGATCCCGACCGCGCCTATCCCATCCTGGACAAACTCCTCAAGGGACCGCAGTCGCCCAGTTTGAAGAAGCGCGCCATCTATGTGCTGGCACTGAGCAACTCCCCCCGTTCGCAGCAACTGCTGGAACAAATCGCGCGCGGCGGCGGCAATCCCGACCTGCAGATGGCCGCCATCCAGTACCTGGGACGCACCGGCAAGGACGCCAACAAGTCCACGGTTCTGTTTGAGATCTACAACGCCAGCCCGGACGCCAATGTGAAGCGGGCCGTCCTGAGGGAATTGGCTTCCAATCGCGACAAGGACCACCTGATGCAGATCGCCAAGAGCGACAAGTCGATGGAGATGCGCCAGGAAGCCATTCGGATGCTCGGCGGTTCCACCGCAGGACCGGAGATGTGGGCCCTCTACCAGTCGGAAACCGACCCTGACGTGAAACGCACCATTCTCGATTACATCTCGGGAAGCACGGACCGCCTGATCGAAGTCGCCAAGATCGAAAAGGACGCGAAGTTGCGCCGCAGCGCCATCCAGCGGCTCGGTTCCGTGAGGGCTACCCCCGCCACCGACGCTCTGGAGCAGATTTACGCCACGGAACAGGATCATGAAGTGAAGCGCGCCATCATCGACGCCTTCGCCGGCCAGCGCAACGCTAAAGCACTGGTGGATGTCGGCCGCAAGGAATCGGACATCGAGCTAAAGAAGACCATCCTCCGCCGCCTGGTGGACATGAAGTCTCCCGATGCCACTCCCTTCCTTGAGGAGATCCTGAAATGAAGCGCGCTCTGTGGTTGCTGGCGGCGGTGCTCCCCATCGCCGCGCAGCCCAAGCTGCTGGTCAACGCCAAGGTGGACACTCGCTCCGCGGCCGGTGGTTTGGAACCCGCCTTCAAGGCTCTGGTCTCCACTCAACCGCAGCCGGCCTGGATCGGCTACATGGTGCCTTCCACCCGCACTTATAACCTGAGTTGCGATTTCGGCAATAACAACGGCTGGGGACAGTCGGGCGTAGTTCACCTGGAGCCGCCCGACCATGCCCTCATCCTCTTCCGCGTGGTGGACAATGCCGTAGAGCGCATTCGGGCGCTGTCCCCCGACTGTCAACTGGATGCCGGCGATGTTCCCTTTCACTGGCTCTCGGATGTGCAACCGGCCCAAAGCGTGGCCCTACTCTCCACCTTCGCCACGCAGCACGATACGCCGTATAACAGCGCCATGAGCGCCATATCGATCCACTCCGATCCCGCGGCCGACCAGGCGCTCGATCACTTCCTGGCCACCGACCAGCCGCAAGCCCTGCGGCTCCGCGTGGTGGGTTGGATGGGTTCCTCGCGCGGCAAGCACGGCCTCGACGTGCTCAAGAACCTGATCGCCAATGACCCGGATCTGCGCGTGCGGGAGAGGGCCGTCAGCGCCCTGACCTCCAGCCACGAACCCGAGGCCACCGATCTGCTCATCAACATTGCGCGCAGCGACAAGAACGCTAAACTGCGAGCCCAGGCCATCAGCGATCTGAACCGCAAACCCACTCAGAAGGTGATCGCCACCTTAACCAATGCGATCGAGAACGATTCCGACCTGGACGTGCAAAAGCGGGCCGTCTCGGTACTGCAAAACCTGCCCGACGGCGAGGGCATCCCGTACCTCATCAACGTTGTGAAGAACACCAAGAGTCCCGAAGTCCGGAAACAGGCCATGTCGAACCTCCGAAGCTCGCGCGATCCCAGAGCGCTGGCGTTTTTTGAAGATGTATTGAAGTAACCCTCCCAAGGCGGATGGTCCCTGCCGGGCCGTCCGCCTTCCTCCCTCCTCGGCTGCCTTATCCTATGTAGATGAAAGACGCTGTCCTCGCTGCGTTCCATCGAATCCGCCCCTACGTTCGAGAAACTCCTGTAGACGAATCCAGCCTGGATGGCGGCCAATCGGTTTTCCTGAAGCTCGAGCACCTGCAGCATACCGGCTCTTTCAAATTCCGCGGCGCGTCCAACAAGATCGCTCTCCTCACACCCGATCAGGCGAAAGCCGGCGTCATCGCCGCGTCCAATGGCAACCACGGTATGGGGGTCGCGGCGGCGGCGGCGGCGCGCGGCATCGCCGCCGAGGTCTACGTCTCGACTCACGTCTCTCCCGCCAAGGCCCGCCGCATCGAGGCTCTCGGAGCCCGCCTTCATACCGTGGGCGACGATCCGCTCACTGCCGAACTCGCCGCGCGCCACGCCGCCGAATCCAGCGGTCGCACCTTCATTTCGCCCTACAACGATCTCGACGTAGCGGCAGGCCAGGGAACCATCGCGGTCGAACTAGAGCGTCAGATTCCCGGGCTCGATGCCATCTTTGTCGCGGTGGGCGGCGGCGGTCTGATCGGCGGCATCGGCGGATATTGCAAGGGCGCGGCTCCATCCATCGAGATCGTAGGCTGCTGGCCGGAGAACTCACCCGTGATGTTGGAGTGCATGCGCGCCGGCCGTGTGATCGACGTGCCGGAGCAGCCCACGCTTTCCGAGAGCACCGCCGGCGGGCTCGAACCCGGGTCGGTGACTCTCGACCTTTGCCGCCGCGTGATCGACCACGAAGTACTCGTGCCGGAATCCGGCATCGCGGCAGCCATGCGGCTGATGCTCGAAAGGGAGCACTGGGTACTCGAAGGCGCGGCAGCCCTGGCGGTTGCGGCTTACCTGCAGGAGGCCGACCGCTATCGAGGGAAAAAGGTGGCGATTGTGCTCTGCGGCAGAAACATCTCGACCGAAGCGCTGCGCCGCGCCGGCGTGCTGGCAGGCTGATCATCCCGGCGCCAACTTACTTGAGGTAGCCTTATATCCGTGAAGCTCTATTCGCTCGCAGTCCTACTTGCGACAGCCCTGCCCGCGCTCGCCCAGACCGCGCCCAACGACATTCCGAAGTCGTTCCTCATTCCCACCGCCGACTACGATTACGTGCGCCGTGAAGTGATGATTCCCATGCGCGACGGCGTCAAGCTTTTCACCGTGATCATGCTGCCCAAAGGCGCCCGCAACGCGCCCATCCTGCTGACCCGGACTCCGTATAACGCCTCCGGCCGCGCATCGCGGAATCACAGCCCGCACCTGCTCGCCGCCCTCCCTCTGTCAGACGAAGTCTTCGCGGCCGATGGCTACATCCGCGTCTATCAGGACGTGCGGGGCAAATACAAGTCGGAAGGCAATTACATCATGACCCGGCCGGTGCGCGGTCCCCTGAACACCACCACCGTCGACCACGTCACCGACGCCTATGACACCATCGACTGGCTGGTCAAGAACACACCGGAGTCGAATGGGCGCGTGGGCATGATCGGGTCGTCTTACGAAGGCTTTACCGTGGTGATGGCGCTGCTGGGTCCGCATCCGGCTTTGAAGGTGGCCGCTCCCGAAAGTCCCATGGTGGATGGCTGGATGGGCGACGACTGGTTCCACTACGGCGCTTTCCGGGAAATCAATTACGACTACACCAATGGCCAGACCGTGCAGGCCGGCGCGGGCGATCCTGTAGAGCGCGGCACGTACGACGATTACGAAGAGTTCCGCCGCGCCGGTTCTGCGGGAGCCTATGCGCGCCAGCACGGTCTCAATCAATTGCCGTGGGCGGAGAAGATGATCGAGCATCCCGCCTACGATGCTTTCTGGCAGGGACAGGCGCTCGACAAGCTGATCGTCGAACATCCGCCGCAGGTTCCCACGATGTGGGAGCAAGGCCTGTGGGACCAGGAAGACATGTGGGGCGCGATCCACTGCTATATGGCGCTAAAGGCCAAGGGCCAGGTGGACCACAATTTCCTGGTGATGGGACCGTGGCGTCACAGCCAGGTGAACGGCGACGGCTACAACCTGGGACCGCTCAAGTGGGACGGCGACACCGCCTTGCAATATCGCCGCGACTATCTGAAGCCGTTCTTCGATCAATATCTGAAGACCGGCGCTCCCCAAGCAGATACTCCGCCGGTCCTGATCTACAACACCGGCGAGAATCATTGGGACCGTCTCAAGAGTTGGCCGCTGGCCTGTGAATCGGGCTGCGCGGCGCCTATGAAGCCGCTCTATCTGCAAGCGAACTTCGCTCTCGGGTATACGAAACCGTCGAGTGGATCCAGTACCGCTGCCGCCGACAGCTACGTTTCCGATCCTGCCAAGCCGGTGCCCTATTTGCCGCGCCCCGTGCGTTTCGCCGATGGCGACCGCTGGCGCAGTTGGCTGGTTGCCGATCAGCGCGCGGTGGAAGATCGCCCGGACGTGCTGGCCTACCAATCGCCCGTTCTGACCGCGCCCACCCGCGTCAGCGGCGCGCCCATCGCCGAACTCTTCGCGGCCACGTCGGGCACGGACACGGATTGGGTGGTGAAGTTGATCGACGTTTATCCGGACGAGTTCCCGTCGCAGCCCGACATGGGCGGCTACGAACTCGCGATCTCGATGGATATCTTCCGCGGCCGCTACCGCGAGAGCTTCGAACACCCCTCGGCCATCCCCGCCGCCAAGCCCCAACGCTACCGCTTCGCACTGCCGACGGTGAACCACGTCTTCCAGCCCGGCCATCGCATCATGATCCAGATTCAGTCAAGCTGGTTCCCACTCTACGACCGGAATCCCCAGACCTTCGTGCCGAATATCTTCTTCGCCAAGCCCGAGGATTATGTGAAGGCGACCCAGTCCATCTACAGATCGACGAGCGAGGCGAGTGCTGTCTGGCTGCCTGTAGTGCCGTAGGCTGCCTGCACTTACTGCTAACATGTAGGCATGAAGAAGCAGGCACCCACAATTCAGTACACGATTCGCGGAGTGCCCGAGGAAGTGGATCGAGCCCTCCGCCAGAAAGCCAGCCGACGCAAACAGAGTTTGAATCGGCTCATACTCGATGAACTTGCCGCTTTGACCTCCGGACGCCAGCAGCGAACCGACTTTTCCGATCTAGTGGGCAAATGGACGCCCGATCCGGAATTCGATCGGGTTCTGGCATCGCAACGCCGGATCGATTGGAAGAAGTGGAAGTGAGGGTCGCGCTCGACACTAACAGGCTGACCGACCTGTTTCGGGGCGATTCCGGGTTGGCCGCATCGCTGGGATCCTGTGAGGAAGTCTGGATTCCGCTACCTGTCCTCGGCGAAATCAAGGCTGGGTTTTACGGCGGAACCCAGCAGCGGCGAAACGAGGGCCTGTTACAAAGACTGCTGGCGAAGCCGACGGTCCAGCTCCTGATGCCGGCTCGCGAAACCGCTGAGCACTATGCGCGCCTGTTCGTGCAACTCAAACGAGCCGGCACGCCCATTCCCGATAACGACCTCTGGATTGCGGCGTTAGCGCTCGAAAACGATCTCGTCCTGATCACCAGGGATCGCCACTTCAAGAGCATCCCGCAATTGCTACTCGGCTGACAGACTACCCCGCCACCCGCTCCATGCATTCCGGCCCGCAGATTTCTTCCACCTTCGTCTTAAACTCGCGATCCGGGCGCACTTTCGCCGTCACGTCCAGCAGCACCGAGAAGTCTCGCGGCGATTCCAGCCGCAGCCGCACTTGTGTATCTCCGGGTTTCCGAGTGAACAGCTCCGACAGCGCCGCCGCTTTGTCCGCCACTCCGTTCCGTCCCAGCCATACTCGGATGGAGATCACCGACGGCATATCCACACGCACATTGTCCAGCGCCACGATGTCCTGCACCGAGATCTTCGACGCCGTGCCCTCCTCCGGCAGCACCAGGCCGCGCACCATCACCGCCTGATCTTCCAGCACCTGGGACGCGAGCCGCTCGTAGTTCGTCGCGAACAACAGCGCTTCCACCGCTCCGCTGCGATCTTCCAGCGTCATGGCGCACCATGGCTTGCCTTCCCGATTGCGCTTGCGAGTAATTCCCGTCAGCACGCCGCACAACGTGACTTCGGTGTTCTTGGTGAGACCTTCCAGGTTCGAGCTGTCGTGCGAAGCCAACTCAGCCACCCGATCCGAATAGCGATCCAACGGATGCCCGGTCACCCAGAAACCCAGCAGTTCCTTTTCGCCCGCCAGCTTTTCCTTGTCGGTCCAATCCGGCACGTTGGGCAGCGGCACGTTGTGCGGCTCCTCCGCCATCACGTCGCCGAAAAGTCCCACCTGCCCGCTCTCCCGATCGCGCTGCGCCCGGGCCCCCGCTTCCATCGCGCCTTCCACCGCCGCGAATTTCTGCGACCGCGTCCCTTCCAGCGAATCCATCGCGCCGGCCTTGATCAGGCTCTCGATCATGCGCCGGTTCACCGACCCCGTGTCGATCTTCTCGCACATCTCGTGCAGGCTGGTGAAGGCTCCGCCCTCCTCTCGCGCGCGTCCGAGCGCCTCTACCGCCGATTGCCCCAGGTTCTTCACCGCGCCCAGCCCGAAGCGGATCGCCTCGCCATCGGGCGTGAAGCTCCACTCGCTATGGTTCACGTCCGGCGGCAGAATCTTGATCCCCATTTCGCGGCACTCGTTGATGTACTTCACCACCTTCGAAGTGTTGCCCGTTTCCGAAGTCAGCAGCGCCGCCATGAAATCCACAGGATAGTGTGCCTTCAAGTACGCGGTGACGAACGCCAGGTATGCATACGCCGCCGAGTGCGACTTGTTGAAGCCGTACCCCGCGAACTGCTCCATCAGATCGAAAATCTTCTCGACCTTCTTTTGATTGAAGCCGCGGTCCATAGCGCCCTTCACAAAGCGCGCCCGCTGCTTTTCCATCTCCTCCAGCTTCTTCTTGCCCATGGCGCGCCGCAGAATATCGGCATCGCCCAGCGAGTAGCCGGCGATGCGATTCGAGATCTGCATCACCTGCTCCTGGTACACAATCACGCCGTAGGTCTCTTCGAGTAGTTCCTGCAACTCCGGCAGGTCGTATACCACGGCCTTGCGGCCCCACTTACGTTCGATGAAATCGTCCACCATGCCGCCCTGGATGGGGCCCGGACGGTACAGCGCATTGAGCGCGGTCAGATCCTCCAGACGGCTCGGGTGGTAGCGCCGCAGGATGTCGCGCATCCCGCCCGATTCGAATTGGAACACGCCGCTGGTGAAGCCTTTGCAGAACACCTCGTAGGTCGGCTTGTCGTCGAGAGGCAAATCCTCGGGCACAATATCGACGCCATGGCGCTTCTTGATGAGACGCAGCGCATCCTGGATCAGCGTGAGCGTAGTGAGTCCCAGGAAGTCCATCTTGAGGAGCTGAAGTTTGTCCAGCCCGTTCATGTCGAACTGCGTCACAATTTCGTCGCGGTTGGTCTTGTACAGAGGGACCAGCAACTTCAGTGGCAGCGGCGAGATCACCACGCCCGCCGCGTGCACCGAGCAGTTGCGCGACAAACCCTCCAGCCGCAGTGCCACCTTCAACACGTCGTCGATGCGCGGATCTTTTCTGGCCGCGTCGAAGCCCGGTTCGGTTTTAAAGGCGTCTTCGAGCGAGATGTTCAGGACGTTGGGCACCATCTTAGTGAGCCGCTCCACGTCCGCGAAAGGTATCTCCAGCACTCGGCCGACATCTTTGATGGCGGCGCGCGCACCCAGCGTGTTGAACGTGATGATCTGCGCAACCTGCTCACGGCCGTACTTCTCGGTGACATATTTGATCACCTCGCCGCGCCGGTTCATACAGAAGTCCACGTCGATATCGGGAAAGCTGACGCGTTCGGGGTTCAGGAAGCGCTCAAACAGTAGGCCGTATTGCAGTGGGTCGATGTCGGTGATCTGCATCGCGTACCCCACCAGGCTGCCCGCCGCCGAGCCGCGGCCCGGGCCCACCGGAATACCGAGATCCTTGGCGTACCGGATGAAGTCCCACACAATCAAGAAGTAACCCGAGAACTTCATGTTCTGGATCATCTTGATTTCGCGGTCCAGCCGTTCGGCATACTCCGACAAATCGTGCTTTAGCCCGCCGCGCTGCCGCATCGCTTCCAGCCGCACGCGGCGCTTTTCGAAACCCATGCGCGCCACGTATTCGAAATACGTATCGGTGGTGTGCTCGGGCGGAACGTCGAATTTCGGGAAGGGCTCTTTGACTTTTTCCAGCGTGACGTGACAGCGCTGGGCGATCTCCCAGGTGCGGTCCACCGCCTCTTCCAGCTCGCCGAACAGCTCCATCATTTCGTCGCGCGTCTTCAGGTAGAAATCGGGCGTGCTCCAGCGCATGCGATTGGGGTCGTTGTAATTCTTCCCCGTCTGGATGCACATCAGGATTTCGTGCGCGCGTGCGTCGTCGCGCCTCAGGTAGTGCGAGTCGTTGGTGGCCACCAGCCCCAGGCCGGTCTCCTGCGACATGCGGTTCAGCGCGGGAGTGAGGCGCTTGTCCTGCTCCAGGTGGTGGTCCTGCACCTCCAGAAAGAAGTTCTTCTGCCCGAAGATGTCGGCGTATTGATGCGCCATCCGGCGCGCGTCGTCGTACTTGTCGTTGAGAACGGTCTCCGCGATGTGACCCCGCAGGCAGGCCGACATTCCGATCAGCCCCTTCGAGTGAGCCGCCAGCATGTCGAGATCGATGCGCGGCTTGTAATAGAAGCCTTCCAGATAGGCGGTGGAAACCAGATCGATGAGGTTGCGATAGCCGTCCTGGTTTTCGCACAACAGCACCAGGTGGTTATAGCGGTCGGTGTCCGACCTGGTCTTGTGTCCCTGCTGCGATACGTATACCTCGCATCCGATCACCGGATGCACACCGTGCGCCTTGGCCGCGTTATAGAACTTCACCGCGCCGAACAAGTTGCCGTGATCGGTCATGGCCACAGCGGGCATCTTTTGCTCGACCGTGATCTTCATCAACTGATCGATATCGCACGCGCCGTCCAACAGCGAATAATCGGTATGACAATGCAGGTGTACAAACGCCATTCAGTCGTATCCTCAACGGGGGAGGTGAGGTGGTAGGCACGGGCAGATTCGAACTGCCGACCTGTCGCTTAGGAGGCGACCGCTCTATCCATCTGAGCTACGTGCCCACGTTTATCTCTATTGTACCTGGACTGGGAAACGCATCATGCCCTGTTGCCCGGGCGTGAGCGCGCGCCATGTCGAACTGCTTATACTCGCGACGTCGCGACTGTCGTCCGCATACCAGCGGCGCACATAGCGGATGGAGGCCAGCGCGCGCGGCGTGTCCGTAGTGTTCGGCGTGCCGCGGTGCAACGCCCACGGATGGCGGATCAGGACATCGCCGATCTCGAGCGGCACCGGCTGCATTTCGATTTCCCCCGCCTGCACCGCCCTAACAGCTTCCGCCCTTGGCGTGCGGTGCGTCCCAGGTGCGATCTCGATGGGGCCGTGTTCGGCTGCGATCCGGTCAAGCCCGAAGCTGGCCACGAGGAAGTACACCGGAAGCGGCTGGTCCGGCGTCTCCTCAAATAGCGGGCGCTGATAGTCAACGTGAGCAGCCTGATAGACCGAACCCTGAAGGGGCACATCGCAGCCCCATTGGTCGGCGACGATGCGCTCGCCCATGACGCCCCGGACAATCGCCAGCACCTCGGGGTCGAAGAAGAACTCGGGAGCGAAGCAGGGGGGGCTTGAAGGGCATCGGCAGGAAATGGCGATGCGGCCCGCGATTCGGCTCATCGCGGTGGACTGCAAGGTATTCCCGAAGCACCGGCCAGAATCCCTCCCGGCACGCGTCGATCAGGCGCGCCGGAAAGTACTTGGGTAGCACACAATAGCCCTTCTCCTGGATCTCCCGAATGCTGTCTGTGGTGGTCATTTCCGCAGCCGCACTTCAACCCCCACAGGCTCGGGGGAGTTTCCGAAGCGGATGCGCAACACGCCGCCTGAGTAATCATATTGGGACCGATCGAGCGGCTGCCCGCCGACCTTGACCTCGGCCGGAGCGGCGGGGACTGCGATGCGAACAACGGCATTCGTGTCGCCGATGCCATCGGCTTCGAAGCGGAGCGTCGTGCCGGAGAATCGTTCGTTGCGCACGCGGCAGGCGGCGGCGATCACTCGCGGAGTCTTGGAGCCGGCGGCGAGGCCGCGCAGCAGCATGCGGCTTTGCGGCTTCACCGTCACGTTCTCGACGATTGCGAGCTCGGGATCGAAGAGATCGACATAGCGGCCACGCAGGACGAAGGGCTTGGCACCCGGCGTCGATTCGTCCATGCCGGAGGCAATCATGTAGGGGCCGCGGCGGAGGACGATGGAATCGGTTTCGGTCCACGTCAGCTTGACGGCGGATGCAGCCTGGCGCGCTGCTCTGCGCAGCGTTTCGGCGCCATCGGGCCGATAGGTGAGGGCCGCGGGAGAAACGGCTTCGCGCAGGACGACGCCGCGGCCCACCCTGTTCAGCCCGGTGGCGTCCTTGGCGATGCCGAGCGCCTCGAACAGGTGCTGCCGCGGCGCCTTGTACAAGTTGGGTGCAGTGTTCCACCACTCGCGGGCGGCGTTGTATGGATCGGAATCGTCGTCAACCACGATTAGCGCGCCACCGTTGCGGACCCATTTCGCCAGCGCCGTGTGGAACTCGGGCTTGGGTGGCTTCTGGCCCTCGTAGGTTAGAAAAAGCAGCTTGTAGCGATCGAGGAAGCCAGGGACGGTGGCGCTCTCAATCTGCACCGGTTCGACAGGAATACCGCGTTTGACCAGCGGCATGGCGAGACCATAGAAAGATCCCAGGTTCGTGTCCGACGGATTCGGGTCGGCGCGCTGGAACATCATGGTGTCGGAGATCAGGACGCCGGTGTTGCGCGTTCCCGCGTTCTCCCACTGGACCGCCGACTGCTTCATATCGCCGAGGGCCGTGATGACCGACTGCAACTCCGTCTCATAAGGTTTGGGAATCGGCACCCGCTCGGCGGAACCGCCGCGCGCCGTGTGACGGCCGTTAAAGATGCGGTCGGGCCACGGCATGATTTCGTAGCGCCACACTTCGGGCTGCAGGAGCGAAGCGGTGAGGGTGCTCTCCCAGTTACCGCGGTAGTCTTGCCAATCGTGATTCGGGTTGTCCTCGATGGGGTCGTTCAGATACCAGACGCGGCGGCCGGACGCCCGCACCAGGTTTTGCATGGCGCTGTATTCCAGGAAGGCCGTTTCGAAGGTGCGCTCCTTGCGGCGGCCTTCGTATACATTCTCAGTTCGGGCGGTGCCAGTCCAAACCTGCGCGATGTAACCGTCCGCGCCCACCTCGATCAGTGAAGATTCGGGGCTGACGATCCGCCAGTGCGCGTAGTTGATCAGCGAGTGGGTCGGCACGTAGCACCGGATGGTGCGGTGGTTGGTCTTGCCGTATTCCTTCGCAAAGTCGAAGATCTGCGAGAGTGCCCGGCGGTAGAGAAAGTACTTGAGCTTGGAGGCGCGGTATTGCGCGTCGGGCGAGGAGTTCGGCGCCTGCCACTCTTCGTTATAGAATGCGCGCCATTCGCGCTTGAAGTTCTCTTCCCACCCGCCGCGCGCCCAGAATTCGGGCTCTTCCAGGTGGATGGCCTCGGCGCCGGCGTCCAGCGCACGCGTGACCCCAAGTGCCAGGTATTTGCCATAGTTCTCACCAGGTGAGATATAGGGAACGTCGCGGCCGTGCAGGATTTGTTTGCCGTCGGCCTGCATCTGCGCCTGGTCCCAGTGGTTCTGGCCGTCGAACCGGCCGTAGAGGTAGTCCTGATACTCGCCCCAGGCGACCCCTGTCATGACGTGAATAGTGTAGCCGCGCTGGCGCCAGGTTTCGATGTTGCCGGGCATGCGTGGTCCGATGCCGTAGACCATCGCCACGTCGGCGTTGAGGTTGGTGCGCGGCGACCAAGGGCCGCTGGTCTGAAAGCTGAGGCGCTCTTCTGTACCACGCTCATCGCCGCAGAGTAGCAATCCAGCAGCCGCAGCCAGGAGGACAACAAAGAGTTTCGGAGCCATGCACGGGTTGAAGATAGCATAGTGCACAAGTCCTTCCACCCGAGCGGGCGCTAAGCCTTGTGGGGCCGGCTTCAGCCGGCGCCGGACTTCAGTCCGGCAAGAGTTCGACGGTCAAAACGGCCGCGAAGTATGACCGCCGCCGGGCAAAATGCAGAAGCACCGCGGCTCTTGAGGCGTACCCAAAGTAGATACTCCCTTGCGAAACGATTCCTGGATTGCAAAGTGGGGGAACAGCTTGGCTGTCCGTATTTCCTTGCGATAGCGAAGGAGGTGTGGGGAGAACGGCCTCCGAACGGTTGACTGGCGCGGCGAGCATGACCGTGCCCTCCGTTGCGCTGCTAGAATTGGGGCATGTCCACCTTGTTGGAAAAGGCGCTGGAAAAGGTCGTCGCGTTGCCGCAGGACGAGCAGGATGCTATAGCTTCTCAGATTTTAGACACCATAGCCGATGAAAGCGCTTGGAAAGCACGTTTTGCCGAAAAACGCAATGTGATCCGTCGGATGGCACGCGAGGCAATTGAGGAAGACGACCGGGGTGAAACGCTACCGATGGACGATTTGCTCTAATGGAGTCGCGGACCACGCGCCAGTTCTGGCGCCTGTTTTCCCATCTTCCGGCTGGCGCTCAACGTGATGCCAAGCGCTCCTGTCAGCGAAGGTTCCAGGTCCATCGGCGAGGCGCGGGCAGATGCCACATTGCGGATCGAACGTGAACTCCGCGCGTACAACGAAATGCAGCACAGAGTGGCAGCGTGTCTCTGGGAGTTGCTAGAAGCAGAAACAACCGAGGTCTGGCTTTGGCCATTTCTCTCTGAGTCGTTCCCGAACTTGTGGCTGTGAAGCGGCAGTGACCGCCGCCTGCGAGCAAGCTTTTCGATTCATTGTCAAGGCCTGATGCGACCAAGCTGTTTGCCAGCGACCCTAAACGCCTTTTCTCGGCGGTTGGGAGTCTACCTAGCGGATGGCCTGCCTTGACCGGACGTCTGTTCCGCCAGGTACCAAACTTTGGTGGAGCACGCTCGACCTGGTTATCCCGAGCGGAACCTGCGCAGATTCCCGCAAAAAGTGCGACATTCTACCTTCACCGCGAGCCAACGCCTTTCGATCCAGGCAAACACGAGCCAAACGCACAACCAACAGGCAGCATCCTCCAACATTTCTGCCTCACCAACCGCCCCTTCCAGCGTATTCTCTACCAAATGCTTACCCGCATCCGCTACGCTGTCCGGAGTCTTTCGCACGCCCCCCTTCTGAGCCTCGTGGTGGTGCTCTCTTTGGGACTCGGCGTAGGAGCCAATACCGCCGTCTTTTCCCTGCTACACCAGATCATCCTCAGTTCGCTGCCCGTGGCACGCCCAGGCGAGTTGGTGCTGCTCACCGCTCCCTCCGATACGAAGGGCGGCCGCAACTCCACGAGTTCTGCCGGCGACATGGAGTATATCTTCAGCTATCCCCTCTTCCGCGAGCTGGAGAAACGCCCCGAGGGCCTGACCGGGCTCGCCGCTTTTCGCGACATCGGCGCGAATCTGGCCTATGTGGCGCAAACCGTATCCGGCAATGTTCTGGTGGTTTCCGGCGGTTACTTCCCCACGCTCGGCGTCCGGCCGCTGCTTGGCCGCAACATCGATATCGCTGACGACCGCAACGGCGGCAACCCGGTCGCGGTGCTGGGCTACGGCTACTGGCACGATCGCTTGGGCGACGCCACGGACGCCCTCAACCGCACCATCCGGATTAACGGGCAGCCCTTCACCGTCGTGGGCGTTGCGCCGAAGGCGTTCACCAGCACGACTTTGGGTGAAGAGCCCGACGCCTACGTGCCGCTGGCGCTCAAGCCCAAACTGACGCCGGACTGGAACGGCACCGACCGTTGGGATGACTTCTGGCTCTACATGTTCGGCCGCCTGCAGCCGGGCGTTTCAGTGGCGAAGGCTCAAGCCGGTCTCAACAGCGTCTTTTCCGGGCTGGCGGAATTGCAAGTGAAGACGGTCGGCCGGTATAGCGCCAAATCGGCAGACCGCATCCGCCGCGCTCGCCTCACATTGCGCGAAGGCAGCCACGGCAGCAGCGCCGTCCGCGATCAGGCGCGCGCGCCTGTGATGATCCTGATGGCCGCGACGGTGCTGGTGCTGCTAATCGCGATCGCCAACGCCGCCAATCTCCTGCTGGCCCGCTCCGCGCAGCGCCGCCGCGAACTCGCCATCCGGGCCGCGATGGGCGCGGGCCGCGGTGAAATCATGAGCCAGTTGTTCACAGAGGCGCTGATTCTCGCTGCGGCCGGTGGCGCTGCCGCGCTCGGCCTGGCTTTCCTGACCCTGCGCCTCCTGGTCCACCAGATTACGGAAGCCTCCGAAACGCCACAATACTTCATCACCTCGGGCCTGGAGTTGCCCGTGCTGCTGTTCAGCCTCGGAGTCTCGCTGTTGACTGGTCTCCTTTTCGGCTTCTACCCGGCTTGGGAGGCCGCGCGCGTGTCGGTGGCTTCTACTCTAAAGGACGAGTCCGGTCAGTCATCCGGCACTCGCGGAGTGGCCCGTGTCCGCAAGATTCTGGTGTGCACGCAGATTGTGGTCGCCACCATTCTCCTGATTCCCACCGGTCTGTTCCTCAAGAGCATGGTCAACCTGTTCCACGTCGATCTCGGGATTCGCACCGACAACGTCATCGAGTTCGCTCTCTCACCCGACCTCAACGGTTATAAACCGGAGCAGAGCCGCGCCCTGTTCGAGCGCGTGGAAGCCGAGGTCGCGGCCATTCCCGGCGTGCGCAGCGTGACCGCCGCTACGGTTGCCGTGATTGGCGACAGCCGCTGGGGCAGTGACGTGGTAGCGGAAGGCTACACTCCGCCCCCCGGCGGCGGCGGACATTCCTGGTTGAACGCAATCAGCCCCGGCTACTTCGGCAAAATGGGAATTCCGCTGATCTCCGGCCGCGAGTTCTCCGAGTCCGACAATCTCGGCGGGCCCAAAGTCGCGATCGTGAATGAGGAGTTTGTGCGCCGGTTTTTCCAGGGGCGCAACGCTATTGGCCTCCACTTCGGGAACAGTAAGCCCGACACCGAAATCGTGGGCATGGTGAAGGACAGCCACTACGCCTCGGTAAAGGAAAAGCCGTATCCGGTCTACTACACGCCATGGCGGCAGGACAAAGTGGTCGGCGAGTTGGGCTTTTACGTCCGCAGCGCCCTGCCCGCCGAGCAGACGATTCCCCAGATCCGCAGGCTTCTCGCCAGCTTCGATCGCAATCTCCCCGCCGAGCACCTGCGCACGCTCAAAGAGCAAATTGCGCTCAGCATTTCCGACGACCGCATTGTGCTGCAGCTCTCCGCCGCGTTCGCTATTCTCGCGACCATGTTGGCGACCCTCGGGCTCTATGGAGTGATGGCGCACAACGTCACGCGGCGAACCCAGGAGATCGGCATCCGCATGGCGCTCGGCGCTTCCCCCATGCAGATACGAGGCATGGTGATGCGGGAGATGACCTGGATCGTGGGGATTGGCCTGACGCTAGGAATTCCCGCCGCACTGGCATTGGCCCGCTACGTAGAGTCACAACTCTACGGAGTGAAGCCGTGGGATGCCGTTGTGGTAGCGTGCGCCGCGCTGGCGATGGCCGTCACCGCGGCAGCGGCCGCCTACGTCCCGGCCCGTCGAGCCGCAAAGATTACGCCGATGCGGGCGTTGCGGTACGAGTAGCGCGCGCTAGTGTGGTGCGATCATACAGAATTCCACTATCCTGGCGGACTGGAATCTCATCGTGGGGCAGGCCTTGAAGCAGAATGAAGCGTGCCGCATAAATAATCATCGAGATTTCTAACGCACTACCACTAGTTCACGCGCCACATGGCGACGCCGTGGGCGGGCACTGCGGCAGTGATGTCGCCGGCCACCGAAACGGGCTTGTGCCCCCAGAGATCCCAGGCGCTTTTCGGGGCTTTCAGCCCGATATCGGCCCATTTCACTGGGATGCTAGCCGGTTGCTGGCCGCGATTGAAGACCGCGACCGCGTTCGCGCCGCCCGCCAGCGGCCGCACCCAGATCTCCTGGTCGCCCGATTTCCAGACACGCTTGCCCTGGCGCCCGTCGCGATCCTGGTCCATCGCGATCACGTCACGGTTCGTGAGGATCGAGAGAATGGAAGGCGTCACACTGCGCAGATCGTTGCCCGCCAGCAGCGGCGCCGCCAGCATAGCCCAGAGGCTCATGTGCGTCTGGTATTCGGTGTCGCTCATGCCGCCGTTGCCGATCTCCAGCATGTCGGGGTCATTGAAGTGGCCCGGCCTGGCAAAGGCCGCCATCTCATCC
This sequence comes from uncultured Solibacteraceae bacterium, assembly GCA_963815475.1. Taxonomy (GTDB): domain Bacteria; phylum Acidobacteriota; class Terriglobia; order Bryobacterales; family Bryobacteraceae; genus Sulfopaludibacter. The sequence goes on from CAWFHD010000003.1 coordinate 2,753,992, forward strand.
TGCTTGAAACCGATATTGGTCATCGAATCCCATGTGTCGCGGATATCGCCCGTGGTCCGCCACAGGTTGCCGCCCACATCCGGTCCCCACTTCCACACATCCGGCCAACCGTACTGGCAGAGGCTGTAACACAATCGCGCGGCCCGAAGCGCGCAGCGCATCGCCCATCTTCTGGTAGACGGCTTGCATTCCTCGTCGGCGTATACAGATTGCGCGCGCCGCACCAATCGTACTTGACGTAGTCGATGCCCCACGCGGCCCAGGTTTTCGCGTCCTGCGCTTCGTGGCCGTAGCTGCCCTCGTAACCGGCGCACGTGTTGGGACCGGGCGAAGAATAGATTCCGAACTTCAGGCCTTTGCTGTGAACGTAATCGGCCAGCGCCTTCATGTCGGGAAACTTCTTGTTCGTGGTGATGTTGCCCTGCGCGTCGCGGTCGCCTTCCCAGGTGTCGTCGATATTGATGTAACTGGTAGCCGGCGTCCTTCATGCCGTTGGAGGCCATGGCATCGGCGATGCCCGCGCACGCTGGCATCGTCTACGCGACCGTGCAAACTTATTCCAGCTATTCCAGCCCATCGGCGGCGTTTTCGCCAGGCCGTTGTCCGGCACTTTGTGGAGCGCGGGGAGAGGCAGTTTAGCGGGATACGCGCCTTCATTGTCGGGCGCCCGATGCGCCACCACGGCCGGACCGAGGTTGGCGCCGGGACGGGCGTGTAGCGCCAGTCGCAACGTGTCGCCATCCAGTTTGCCGTCGTAGATCACCCGGCGTTCGGCGCGCTTTTCACTGGGACCGTCCATCATGCTGGCTGTAATGGTGAACTCTTCCGGTGTGCCTGAGCTGTCCTTGATTTCGTAGTAGAACTGAGTGATCCGGATGTGGCCGGTGATGTGCGTGCCGTCTTGCTTCAGGTTGAAGTATGAGTTTCGCGAAGTGCCGTCGCTGTTGGGGCTCGCCACCACCCAGTTGCCGGTCACATCGGCCGCAAAACTGGCGGACGCCAGCACGGCGGGAATCAAACAAACAGATCGAATACTCATAAGGCTGCCACTATCATATCCAATGGCATTTCAAGCGATAACGCGGTGGAGCCGGTGTCTTTGCGACACAGTCGAAAACCGGTCCGAGCTTCGCTCGGATTGGCAGGCGGAAGCGCCTACCCTACCAAGAGCATCGACTTTTTTCATAAAGTTTCGTTGGCCGCAGACCCATTCCAACAGGCGGCTCACTCCCACCGAAGCGCCACGGTCGGACTCACTCTGGTCGCACGCTCCGCCGGGATATAACCCGCCGCCAGCGCCACCACGCTCAGCACCACGGCCGCCGCCACGATGCTCAAGGCGTCAGTCGGCGCGACGCCGTAAAGTTGCGCCCTGACATATTGCGAGAGCGCCAGAGCCAGCGGCACCGCCACCACAACTCCCGCCACCGTCAGGATCGCCACTTCGCGCATCACCAGTCCCAGCAGGTTCGCGCGGCCTGCGCCCAGCGCCAACCGGATGCCGATCTCGCGCGTCCTCCGGGTCACCATGTAGGCCATCACGCCATAGAGCCCTACCGCCGCCAGCAAAGTCGCCAGCACGCCGAAGAATGCCGAGAGCGATGCCATCAGCCGCTGGGCGGAGAGGTTCTCGTTCACCTGCTCCTCCATGGTTCTGAGTCCCGTAACCGGCAGCGCGGCATCCAGCCCGGCGATTTCCCGCTGCACTGCGCCGAACAACGTCTTCGGGTCTGAGGTGGACCGTGCGTATACGACGAACTGCCCGGAATCGTCTTGCTGAAAGGGCAGGTACACCTCGCGCGGTGTCTTGGCTTCCGTCACGCCTTCGTATTTCGACCCGCGCACCACCCCCACGATCTCGCGTGTCTTGTCGCCATCGCGTCGGAATGCGAAGCGTCGGCCCAGCGGATTCTCGCCCTTGAAGTAGTAATTGGCAAAGGCATCGTTTACAATCGCCACCATCGGTGCGCCGGTGCGGTCGCCTGCTCTGAACTCGCGACCGCGGAGCAGCGGAATCCCCATGGTGGAGAAATATGCGGGACTCACCGTGTCGACATACGGGTTCATGTCCTCGTCTTCCTTCGCCTGGTAGCCCACCACCGTGATGGTCGATAGGTTTTCATTGCCCGAGACCACCAGGTTCACGCCGATCGCGGATGCCCGCACCCCGGCGATGTGGGCAATCCGCTGCTGTACCGTCTCCGCCAACGCCCTGGTGCGATCGGTTTTGTAGCCGTTGAGCGAGGGATTCAGGGAGAACTCGAAAAGGCGGTCCTGCCGGAAGCCCAGGTCGACGTTCTTCAGATTGTGCAGCGACCGCGCGAACAAAGTGGCTGCGATCAGCATCAGCAGCGACAGCGCCACTTGCGCCGAGACCAGGGTCTTGCGCAAGCGGACGTGGCCCGAACCCGGTGAGACATTGCCGGCCTGATCTTTCAAGGTCCCTGCCAGCGCGGGCGAGGTGGCTTGCCACGCCGGCGCCAGACCGAAGATCAACCCGCTGGCCACGGCCAGCAGCGCGGTGAAAGCAAAGACACGCATGTCGATGTGCGCTGTCAGTCCCAGCGTGTTCGAATCCTGCAACAGGCCGAGCAGCGCTCCGGCAGTCCATTGGGCCAGCGCCAATCCGGCCAAACCGCCCGCCAGGGAGAGAGCCAGGCTTTCCACAATCAGTTGCCGGGCCAGGCGGAAGCGGCTCGCGCCCAACGCCAGGCGCACCGCGATCTCCTTCTGCCGTGAGGCGGCGCGCGCCAGCAGCAGGTTCGCGACGTTGGCGCAGGCGATCAGCAGCAGCAGGCCCACAATCGCCAACAGGATGCGCAGTGGCGCTCCGAATGTGTCGCGCATGTCCGAGACGCCGCGCGTCGCGGGTTGGAAGACCAGCGGCTTCGCGGCAAATCTCTGTGCGAACCGGGCACTGCGCGACGGCATCGCTTGCAACTCCGCCGCCAATAGCGAGCGGTAATAAGGCTCCAGGCTGGCCCGCGCCTGCTGCAAGCTGACGCCCGGCTTCAGACGCCCGATCAGTTGGAGCCAAAGCGTGCGGCGATTGTCCAGCCCGTTCCAGGTGGGCGTCATCTGTGCCTTCATCATGGTGGGGACCAGCAGGTCTGTGCGCTCCCCTACGTCGAAGCCTCGATATCCAGGCGCAGCGACACCCACCACGGTGAGCGGATACTCGTTCACCCGGATGGTCTGATTGAGGATGGAGGGATCGGCTCCGAAATGCGACTTCCAGAAGTCGTAAGTGAGCACAGTGACGGGATGGCCGCCCGGTGTGCGATCGTCCTCCAGTCCCAGCCCGCGGCCGAGCGCCAAGCCGAGCCCCATGGTGTCGAAGTACGTGCCCGACACCAGTTCGCCGTTCACCTGCTCGCTGCGATTGCCGAACGCGACGCTTAACTGGGTATTGAATCGCGCTGCGACCGAAGCCAACGCGCCCGGATGATCGCGGAAATCCTGATACATCGGGTAGGAGAAACGATGCTGGCCCCACACCATTCCGGTCTGCGGCCCGTCGCTGGTGAAGTACACCAGTTCGCCGGCGTGCTGGACCGGGAGCAGCCGCAAGAGCACCTGGTCGGCAATGGTGAAGATGGCGCTGTTGGCTCCGATTCCCAGCGCGAGCGAGAGCACCGCCACCAGAGTGAACAGAGGGCTTCGCCCCAAATAGCGCAAAGCGTAGCGGAAATCCTGCATCATCTATTAATTACTCCAACTGTTAGACGACGATGGCAGGGCTCTGATAGTTTGCGCGATCCCGCTACATCCTCAATTGGCTTTGGGTGTACACGCCGGGTCGACGATCTCCACGCGCCGGTTCTTCGCCCTTCCTTCGCCTTGGCGATTGTCGGCAACCGGTTTCGTTTTGCCGTAGCCAGCCGAGGTGAGCCGGCCGGCGGCGATGCCGTGCGCAGTCAGCCACGCAACTACGGCTTTTGCGCGGGACTCGGAGAGCGTCTGATTGCGTTCCGCGCTGCCGAGATTGTCGGTGTGGCCTTGCACTTCGAGCTTGAGGCCCTTGTTCAGGGTCAGCATGGCCGCCACCTGTTGGAGAACCGCTTCGGAGAGCGGCTGCAGTGTCGACTTATTGGCATCGAAGAGTACTCCATAGAGGGCCACATGGCAGCTCTTGGCAAGGTTGGTGTGCAGCGAGGAGACGCTGCCGGCATCCGCGACGCTCAGGCTGTAGCCGTCGGCAGTGTTGTGCAGGGCAGCCCAGATGTTGCGGCCGTTTTTCGAGTAGTGCGCCACTATGTGGGCATCCGAACCCGTTCGCTCGTCCACGATGGTCCAACCAGCTTTCGTCAGCGCGTCGTGGTAGGCGGTCACAAACAAGAGGTTCGAGAGTCCCTCCAGGCTGTAGGTGCGGCTCAGACTGCTGGTCGCTACCAACTCGGCGGTACCCCCTTTGAGAGTTATCCAGAATGGCGAAGTGTCCAGGCCGCCCCTGCGAAACTGCGAGCCCGGCAACGGCGTCAGATAGCGGAAATCGCCCTTTTCAGGCGGGGGCATAGCTTCCGGAATGGGACTGGGAAAGGGGAGTGTCAGAGTGATGGGCGCAGGAGCCACCGTTTGCCCGGGAGCGGTGATCACCCCCAGCGTGAGGAGCACAACGACTGGCCTGACGAGGGCTTGAACAGGTAGAGCGCGCATATTCGGAGTCGCCACCTTTCCAGAGTCGGCGATCAGTATACACACGTAAATCGCGCGACAGAAGTCTAATTTTAGATATGGGAAGGCTGGTTCAGGGCCTTTCAAGGCGGCTTGCGTCTTTGTAATAGAAGGCCGATAATGGGACCCTTCGCCTTTTTTGGCCGATTTGGCCTGGAGGATCTATGTCTCGCATTGTCCGGTGTTCTTTGATTCAGGCTACCAACGCGGCACCCCCGGATTCGTCGCTGGAAGTCACCAAGAGCGCCATGATTGAGAAGCATGTGGGGTACATCCGCCAGGCAGCCGAGGCCGGGGCGCAGATCGTGTGCCTGCAGGAAATCTTCTACGGCCCCTACTTCTGCGCCGAGCAAACCACCAAGTGGTACGACTTTACGGAGCCAGTGCCGGGCGGCCCCACCATCAAACTGATGCAGGATCTGGCGCGGCAACACCACATCGCCCTGATCGTGCCGGTATACGAAATCGAGCAGGAAGGCGTTTATTACAACACGGCGGCGGTGATCCAAAACGACGGGACATACCTAGGGAAATACCGGAAGACCCACATTCCGCATGTGGCGCCCGGTTTTTGGGAGAAGTTCTATTTCCGGCCGGGGAATCTGGGGTACCCGGTGTTCGATCTGGGATTCGCCAAGATCGGCGTATATATATGTTACGACCGTCACTTTCCGGAGGGGGCCAGGGCGCTGGGCCTGAACGGCGCGGAAATCGTGTTTAATCCCTCGGCGACAGTCGCCGGCCTCAGCGAATATCTGTGGAAGCTGGAGCAGCCGGCGCATGCCGTGGCCAACGGCTATTTCGTGGGTGCCATCAATCGCGTGGGTGTGGAAGCGCCATGGAACATCGGCGAGTTTTACGGGTCGAGCTATTTTTGCGATCCACGCGGCCAGATTGTGGCGCAGGCATCGCGCGATAAAGACGAAGTGCTCACCGCCGACCTGGATCTGGACCAGATCGCGGAGGTGCGCAAGACCTGGCAGTTCTTCCGCGACCGCCGACCGGATATGTACGAAGCGTTAGTGAAGGCATAACCATGACCAAAGACGAAATCATTCTTGCCAATAAGGAATACCTGTTTCCTGCGGTTTTCCATTACTACAAAGACGCCGCTGGTGATCTCGCGCGCCAAGGATCAATACGTGTGGGACGCCGATGGCAACCAGTACTTGGATTTCTTCGGCGGCATCGTTACAGTGAGCGTCGGCCACTGCAACGACCAGGTGAACGCCAAGGTTCACAAGCAGCTCGATACGCTGCAGCACGTTTCCACAGTATTTGCGAATGAGCCGCAGGCGGCGCTGGCCAAGAAGATCGCGTCGATTACACCCGGCGGGAAGCTGACCAAATCGTTCTTTACCAATAGCGGCACCGAAGCCAATGAAACCGCCATTCTGGCGGCGCGCTGCTATACCGGCAATAGCGAGATCGTGGCGCTGCGGCATGCCTATCACGGGCGTTCGTCGGCGGCGATGTCGCTGACTGGGCAGGGGGCGTGGCGGCTGGGACCGCCGCAGGCCGGAGTCGTGCACGCGCACAATGCTTACTGCTATCGCTGCCCGTTCGGGCTCACTTATCCCTGCGTGCGAAGTGCGTTGCGCGCAGGATATGGAAGAGTTGATCCGCACCACCACCAGCGGGCGCATCGCCGGATTTATCGGCGAGCCGATCCAGGGCGTCGGTGGGTTTATTACGCCGCCCAAGGAATACTTCCAGATTGTCGAGAAGATCGTGCGCAACCACGGCGGCCTTTTCATCAGCGATGAAGTGCAGACGGGCTGGGGGCGCACCGGCGGCAAGTGGTTCGGCATCGAGCAGTGGGGTGTGACGCCGGACATCATCACGAGCGCCAAGGGGCTCGGCAACGGCAGCCCGATCGGACTGACGGTGGCGAGGCCGGAGGTGGCCGATTCCGTGAAGGGGCTGACGATTTCGACTTTCGGCGGCAATCCGGTGACCTCCACCGCGGCCAAGGCGGTGATCGACTTCATCGAAGAGCAGAACCTGATGGCGAATTGCGCCGACACTGGCGCGCTATCTTCGCGGCAAACTGGAAGAGCTGAGGGACAAGCACGACATCATCGGCGACGTCCGCGGCATGGGGCTTACTGCAGGCGATCGAACTGGTGGAGGACCGCAAGACCAAGGCGCCGGCAACGGCTCAGACTGCCATGGTGATGGAGGCGGCGCGCGAGAATCGCATGCTGATCGGCAAAGGCGGAATGTACGGCAACGTGATTGCGCACTTTCTCCGCCGATGAACATCGGCCGCAGCGACGTGGACCAGTTCATCGGGCTGCTGGACAAGAGCCTCTCGGCAGTGCGCGCGGTGGCGGCGGGTGGGGGCAGATGAGCTCGGCGCCTGTTGTTGCGAGCGGAATCTGGAGCGGTTCCCGGAACTGCATCCGGCCTTCGATTCGCAATCGGCGCTGGCGGAGGCGAATCGCTGCCTGTTCTGTTTCGATGCGCCGTGCATGGCGGCGTGCCCCACGCACATCGACGTGCCGCGATTCATCAAGAAGATCGCGAGCGGCAATCTGCGCGGCTCGGCGCTGACCATTCTGGATGCCAATATTCTGGGCTTGAGCTGCTCGCGCGTGTGTCCGGTGGACGTGCTGTGCGAAGGCTCCTGCGTGATGCATGCGATACAACAAAGAAGCCGATCGAGATCGGGCGGCTGCAGCGCTACGCCATGGACGCATTTTTACGCCTCTGGCAGCGGCCTGGCGCGCGCCGGCCGGCAAGGTGGGACAGGTCGCGTGTGTCGGCGGCGGTCCGGCCTCGCTTGAGCTGCGCGGCGGAATTGGCCGCGACAGGGATATGCGGTTACGGTCTTCGACAATCGGCCGCTGCCTGGCGGGCTGAATACGTACGGCGTGGCGGAGTACAAGCTGCGGCCGGTCGGACAGCCTGCGCGAGGTGGAACTGGTGCGATCGTTGGGCGTGGAGTTCCGGCAGGCAGAAATGGGCAGCGTGGTTCCGCTGGAGACACTGGAGCAGGAGTTCTCGTACATCTTCCTGGGGCTGGGGCTGGGCGCGATGGAGCGGCTGGGAATTCCCGGCGAGACAGAGCTGCCGGGTGTGATTGATGCGCTGCGGTTCATCGAGCGTTACAAGACCGCTGCCCGATTTCGAGGTGGGCAAGCCGGTGGTGGTGATTGGCGGCGGCAACACGGCGATAGATGCGGCGAACGCGGCGCGGCGCCTGGGCGCGCAGGACGTGCATCTGTTTTATCGCCGCACCGAAAAGGAGATGCCGGCATTCTCGTTTGAGTACGATCATTCGAAAGTGGAAGGCGTGCGGTTTCACTGGAATGGCGCAGCCGGTGGCGATTGTCGAGCGCGATGGGCGACGCTGCTGGCATGCGGTTCGGTTGCGAACACGATCTTGGGCGAGCCGGATGCGAGCGGGCCGCGGAAGGCGGAATCCGGTGCCGGGGTCGGAGTTCGAGTTTCGCGTGCGACATGGTGATTCCGGCGCTGGGCCAGTCGCGCATTGACGGGGATGCTGCAGGAGACTCGCGGGATTGAGGTGAAGCGCGGGTCGATTGCGGTGGACCGCGCGACCGGGCGCACCGGGAAATCCGAAATACTATGCCGGCGGCGATTGCGTGAACGGCGGGCGCGAAGTGGTGGATGCGGTGGCGGACGGCAAACGCGCGGCGCTCGCGATTGCCGCGCGATTGGGCACGCGGAGGCACCATGGCTGACCTGACGACAAATTTCGCCGGCATTCGCTGCCCCAATCCGTTCTGGCTGGCGTCCGGGCCGCCCGACCAATTGCGGCGAGCAGGTGATGCGCGCGTTCGATGCGGGCTGGGGCGGCGCGGTTTGGAAGACGATCGGCGAGCCGATCGTCGAATGTATCGTCGCGCTACTCGTCGGTGGACTGGAACGGGCAGCGGATGATGGGGCTGAACAATATCGAGCTGATCAGCGACCGGCCCGATCGAAGTGAATCTGCGCGAGATCACCGAGGTGAAGAAGCGATATCCGAAGCACGCCGTGATCGCGTCGCTGATGGTGGATTCCAAGCGCGAAGCGTGGCACGACATCGTGAAGCGATCGGAAGATGCCGGCGCGGACGGGTTGGAGCTGAACTTCGGATGTCCGCACGGGATGAGCGAGCGCGGCATGGGCAGCGCCGTGGGGCAGGTGCCCGAATACGCCTGCATGATTACCGAGTGGGTGAAGGAAGTGGCGCGCACGCCGGTGCTGGTGAAACTGACGCCGAACATTACCGACATCCGCATGGTGGCGCGGGCGGCGAAGCGCGGCGGCGCGGATGCGCTGTCGGCCATCAACACGATCAACTCGATTACCGGCATCGACCTGGATACGTTGACGCCGCGGCCCGATGTGGGCGGGCTTTCAGCGCACGGCGGCTATTGCGGTCCGGCGGTGAAGCCGATTGCGCTGCACATGATGCAGCAGATTGCCACCGACTCCGAGGTGGGGCTGCCGATTTCGGGCATCGGAGGAGTGTCAGGGTGGCGCGAGGCGGCGGAGTTTATCCTCTTGGGCTGCGGCACGGTGCAGGTGTGCACGGCGGCGATGCATTACGGCTTCCGCATTGTGGAAGACATGGCCGATGGGCTGAGCAATTGGATGGACGAGAAGGGCTTCCGCACCATCGAAGATTTTCGCGGGCTGTCGCTTCCGAAGGTCACGGAGTGGAAGCATCTCGACCTGAATTACAAGATCGTGGCGCGGATCGATCGCGACAAGTGCATCGGCTGCGACCTGTGCTACATCGCGTGCTGGGACGGAGCGCACCAGTGCATCCACCTGGACGGACACGCGAAGCCGGAGATGGTCGGAGGCCGTGAGCCGGGCGCGGATTGCGGTGACGCCGATCGCGAAGCTGGATCCGGCGCAAAGTTCGCAACGGCAAGACGCCGCCCGAGCGCATTCCGCGGGTGGACGAGCACGAATGCGTGGGATGCAATCTGTGCTTGCTGGTTTGCCCGGTGGAGAAGTGCATCACCATGGAGCGGGTGGACACCGGCCGGCCCAAGGAAAGCTGGGAACAGAGGACTGCTCATGCCTAACACGCTGATTCGCAGCGGCACGGTGGTGACGGCGCGCGAAACGAAGCCGGCCGATGTGCTGATCGAAGGCGAGCGCATTACGGAAGTGCGCGCGGGAATTCCGCAGAATGGCGCGGCAGTGATCGATGCCACGGGCATGTACGTGATGCCGGGCGGCATCGACGCTCACACCCATCTCGACATGCCTTTCGGTGGGACCACGTCGGCGGACGATTTCGAAACGGGAACGCGCGCGGCGGCATTCGGCGGGACCACCAGCATCGTGGACTTCGCCATTCAGGCGCGCGGCACGAAGATGCGGGACGCGCTCGACATCTGGCTGAAGAAGGCGGAAGGCAAGGCGTGCATCGATTACGGCCTGCACATGATCGTGACCGATCTGGGCACATCGGGCCTGGAAGACATGGATGAGTTGGTGGACGAGGGCGTGGCCAGCTTCAAGCTGTTCATGGCCTATCCCAATGTCCTGATGGTGGATGACGCCACCATTTTCAAGGCGCTTTCGCGCACCGCGAAGAACGGTGCGCTGATCTGCATGCACGCCGAGAACGGCAGCGTGATCGACGTGATCGTCGCCAAGGCTCTGGCCGAGGGCAAGACCGCGCCGGTGTATCATGCGCTGACACGGCCCACGCGCGCCGAAGCGGAGGCGGTGCACCGCGCGATTGCCATGGCGGAAATCGCGGGGGCGCCGGTGTACATTGTGCATCTGTCATCGGAGGATGCGTTGAATCAGGTGCGGGAGGCTCGCGATCGCGGAGTTCCCGCGTTTGCCGAGACGTGCCCGCAGTACCTGCTGCTTTCCATCGAAGAGCTGGAGCGGCCGAATTTCGAAGGCGCGAAGTACGTGTTCACGCCGCCGCTGCGCACCAAAGAAAACCTGCCGAAGCTGTGGGACGGGCTGAAGGACGATCATCTGCAGGTGGTGTCCACCGACCATTGCCCGTTCTGCTTCGAAGATCAGAAGGTGCTGGGGAAGGGCGATTTCACCAAGATTCCGAATGGCGGTCCGGGAATCGAGAATCGGCTGCAATTGATTCATCACCACGGAGTGAACTCGGGGAAACTGTCGTTGAACCGGTTCGTGGAAATCACTTCCACCACGCCCGCGCGCATCTTCGGCATGTATCCCAAGAAGGGGGAAATCGCGGCGGGCAGCGACGCCGACATCGTGGTCTGGGATCCGAAGGAGCAGTACACGAATCAGTTCGTCGACTCATCACATGCGCGTGGACTACTCCATGTTCGAGGGCTTCGACGTGACGGGGAACGCCCGCACGGTACTGTCTCGCGGCGAAGTGATTGTCGACCGCGGCAAGTTTCTGGGTAAGGCGGGACGAGGCAATTACATTAAGCGGGCCGCGCGAGGTGGTGCTTGGAAATGAACACGGCAGGCGGAAGCGCCTGCCCCACTTTATGGAACGAGGACCTGGCGCCGATCCCTCTGGAGAAGCGGAGCTGGGGGACTTACAACTATGCCTCGCTCTGGGTCGCGATGTCGGTGTGCATTCCCACCTACATGCTGGCGTCCGGACTGATTGCCGGCGGCATGAGTTGGTGGCAGGCCATCGGCACTATCCTGCTGGGCAATTTGATCGTGCTGGTTCCAATGCTGCTCAATGCCCATGCCGGCGCGAAGTATGGGATTCCGTTTCCGGTTTTGGTGCGCGCATCCTTTGGAGTTCGCGGCGCTAACATTCCCGCGGTGCTGCGCGCTCTGGTGGCTTGCGGGTGGTTTGGGATCCAGACCTGGATCGGCGGTCAGGCGATTTTCTCCATGCTGAAGATCATGTGGCCGGGCGCGGCGGCTATGGCCGGCGGGGTCTGGGTCTGCTTCTTCGCGTTTTGGGCCCTCAACATTTTCGTGATCTGGCGTGGAATTGAAACCATCAAGTTTCTGGAAGGTATCGGCGCACCATTCATGTTGGGGATCGGGCTGCTGCTGCTGTGGTGGATCACCAGCAAGGCCGGCGGCTTCGGGCCAGTGCTGAGCGCCCCGAGCAAATTCCACACCTCCGCGGAGTTCTTCCGCTTCTTCATTCCGTCCCTCACCGGAATGGTGGGGTTCTGGGCCACCGTCGCTCTGAATATTCCCGACTTCACGCGCTACGCGAAATCGCAAAAGGCGCAGGCGGTGGGGCAGGCGCTGGGACTGCCCATTGCGATGACGCTGTACTCGTTCATCGGGGTCGCGGTGACGTCAGCGTCGGTGGTACTGTTCGGTGAAGCGATTTGGGACCCGGTGACGCTGCTGGGGAAATTCAATGAGCCCGTAGTGGCATTCATCGCGTTGATCGCGCTGCTGATTGCGACCCTCAACACGAATGTCGCGGCGAATGTGGTCTCGCCGTCCAACGATTTCTCAAATCTGAATCCACGGCTGATCTCGTTTCGGACGGGCGGCCTGATCACCGGAGTGATCGGTGTGCTGATGATGCCGTGGAAGCTGCTCACGGATTTCAGCTCCTACATCTTCGGATGGCTGGTGGGTTACTCGGGGCTGCTCGGCCCCATCGCCGGAGTGATGATCGCAGACTACTTCCTGGTGCGCCACTCGCAGCTCAAGGTGGACGATCTCTACCGGCGCGATGGAATCTACGCGTACAACAACGGCGTCAACGGACGCGCTGTGATTGCGCTGGTGGTTGGAATCGCGGTGGCGCTGCTCGGGTTGATTGTGCCTTCGCTGCGGTTGTTGTACGACTATGCCTGGTTTGTCGGCTTCGGCGTGTCCGCGGCCGTGTATGTATTGCTGATGCAGCGCGCTTCTGCGCCTGCCAACAATTTGGAATTGGAGGGAGAGGGATGATCGCTTCTGCAGTGGGAACCGTTTCGTATTACATCAATGGAGTTTGGGAAAAGCCCGAGGGCCGCACCTCGCAGCCGGTGATGAACCCCGCGACTGGCGCTACGATTGCCGAGGTTCCGTTGGCTACGGCGAACGATGTGGACCGCGCGGTCCGAAGCGCCCATGAGGCGTTTCTTAAGTGGCGCGACGTGCCGGTAGTGGATCGTGTGCAGGTGCTCTATCGCTACAAGGCCCTGTTGGATAAGCACTGCGACGACCTGGCGCGCACGCTGACGCGGGAGAACGGCAAGACCGCGGAAGATGCCAGGATGGAAGTCCGGCGCATGATCCAGATGGTGGAAGTCGCGTGCGGCATGCCGAGCCTGATGATGGGCGATTCGCTCAACGATGTGGCGCAGGGCATCGACTGCAAGACTATCCGCCAGCCGATTGGCGTGTGCGTGGGCATCACGCCGTTCAATTTCCCGGCGATGGTGCCGATGTGGATGCATCCGTTCGCCATCGCGTGCGGCAATTCGTTTGTGCTGAAGCCATCGGAAAAAGTGCCGCTCACGCCCACCATGGCGGTCGAGCTATTGCACGATGCGGGCCTCCCGCCAGGTGTGTTGAATCTGGTCCATGGCGGTAAAGATGCAGTGGACGCGCTGCTGCGCCATCCGTTGGTGAGGGCGGTATCGTTTGTGGGATCGACGCCGGTGGCGAAATACATTTATGCGACGGCCGCCGCCGAGGGCAAGCGAGTGCAAGCGCTGGGCGGCGCGAAGAATCACCTGGTGGTGATGGACGATGCCGATATGCCGAAGACGGTGGAGGCGATTATCGGGTCGGCATTCGGGGCTGCGGGCGAGAGGTGCCTGGCCGGCAGCGTGCTGGTTCCGGTGGGCGATGCGGCGGGCCCGCTGCTCGACCTGCTGGTGAAGCGCACGAAGGCGCTCGAAGTGGGCGATGGCGAACGCAAGGACGTGGAAATGGGCCCTCTGGTGACGTCGGACCACTGCAATCGCGTCGCGGGATATGTGGAGAAGGGCGTGGCCGAAGGAGCCACTCCGCTAGTCGATGGGCGCGAGCGAAAGGCGGCGAACGGCTACTTCCTGGGTCCGACGATTTTCGACAACGTCACGCCCGAGATGACCATCGCTCGCGAGGAGATTTTCGGCCCGGTGCTATCGGTGATGCGTGTGAACACGCTGGACGATGCCATCAACCTGGTGAATAGGTCGCCGTTCGGGAACGCTACCGCGATCTTCACGCAGAGCGGGAAATCGGCGCGCGAATACTCGTCGCGGATTGAGGTTGGGATGGTGGGAGTGAACGTCGGGGTGGCGGCTCCCATGGCCTTCTTCCCGTTTGCCGGTTGGAAGAATTCGTTTTTCGGAGATCTGCATGCGCACGGAAAGGATGCCGTGGCCTTCTATACTGAGCAGAAGGTGATCATGAGCCGGTGGTTCTGAGATCGGTGAAGATCCGCAAAATCCGGGCAGAGGATGAGGCCCGGTGGCGGGCGCTCTGGGATGAGTATGGCCGCTTCTATCATGTGGAGCTTTCGGAGGCGGTCACCCGCCACACCTGGACTTGCATCATGGACCCGGCATCGCAGGTTCACGCGATCGTCGCGGAGGACGATGCCGGTGAAGTGATTGGGTTTTGCAATTACGTCATCCACGAAAACACCTTCCACCTCACTCCTGTCTGCTATTTGGAAGATCTGTTTGTGGAGCCGGAGAAACGCGCGGCGGGCGTGGGCAAGCTTCTGATCGATTGGCTGGTGGATGAGATGAAGGCGCGAGGGTGGTGCCGCATCTACTGGCACACACAGGAGAACAATTACCGCGCTCGCGGCCTCTACGATAAGTACGGGCCGCACAGCGGCTACATTCGTTACGCGATCCCAAATCCGGACGCTACTTAATTCCCTCCGCCACGTACAGCTCTGAGCGCACATACCGGTAGTTGTATGCGTAGGCTTTTCCGTCGGGAGTGACGTGAACATTTGAGACTTCGTCTACCGGGATCGCAGGCTGAATCACTTTCCAGGAGGTGCGTTGCCCGGTCGCGAGATCGAGCAGCGACACCGGCCGCATCTGATTCATGTCGTGGTGGGTGGAAATGTAGAGCGCGCGGCCGTCGGCACGCCAGTTGATCACGTTGTCGTGTTCGGTGAGACCTTTGATGGGCTGGCCTGTGCCGGTCTCGACGGAGTAGACGCCCGTTTGGCGATCCGGCCCGATCGCGATGTAAGAGCGGCGGTCGGGGGATACCAGTGGCAACTGATCCGGCATGCCCACGGGCGAGGCAGCTCGCAACTGGTCGGTTTGCGAGTCCCAGGCAAAGAATTGATAGCGGCCCGCTCCCTTCGGATGAACCGCCAGCAGGTACGTGTGGTCGCCCGACAGCCAGCCGACGACGATCCCGTGGCCATTCGGCGGCTGGACTTCACCGGGACCGGTCGGCGTCAGAACGAAAACTTTCCGGGCGGTCTCGCGAGAGGAAAAGCCGCTGATCCATTTGCCATCGGGCGAGAGCACCGTCGCCGCGCCGTCGCCCAGACGGACAGGAGGCGTGCCGTCCGTGCGGCGCAGATAGACGCTGCCCTTGGTCCCGGCGCTTTCGCCGAGCACGTCGGCAACAATCAGGCGGCCATCGTCCGAGATTCCCCGGAGCGAGCTGGATTCAAGGCACGACCAATCGCGCTCCACGGTGTCACCGGGCGCGAGGCCGCGAATCCCCAGCCGGCCGCTTTCGGTGCTCATGATGATGCGGCCATCGGCGGCTACGTCGAAGAGGCGGATCTGGCTGGGGAAGCGCTCCACCACGCGGACCTTGCCCTCAAAATCCATGGCGTAGATGGTGTTCTGTCCGTTGGTGTTGAACGAGCGGTACCAGATCTCGCGGCCGTCGCGGGACCAGACCAGCGACGAAGCTTCCAAATTAGAAGTCTGATCGGAAATGTTGCCGATGGCACGCACTTTGCTGCCGTCGCGGCCGGCAAGATACAAACCAATCCGTGCGCCTTGCGAATAGCTGGTGAAGACTACGTGCTGGCCGCCCGGAGAGACGCGCAAGCTCAACACGGGCCCTTCGAACTTCGACAGCACCTTACCTACCGGGTATTCGAGAGTCGTACTGTTGCCGACGCGTCGTACGATCGCGAGTTCGGAACCATCGGGCGACCAATCGGCCAGGTAAACATTTTCGAGAAGCTCGCGCGTCTGGCCACCGGCGATGGAACTGCGGGCGAGGGTGCCGCGCCCATCGGGACTGAACGGGCCGACGAGGAAGGCGAGGTCGCCCTTTGAAGACACCGACAGCAGTTCGCTTTCCGGCAAGCCCAGATCGCGCGCTTCGGGATTACCGGGAGTGGCAAGGTAGATGTGGTTGGGTCCGCCATCCCAACTGGCGGCGTAAATCATCTGCTGGCCGTCGGGGGCGAAGCGTGCGGCCGTGACACGTCCCTCGCGAAACGTGATGCGGTGGTATCGCAATGGCGTAACGGCGGGGATGAGGCGGCCGCGCAGCACGTATCCACCGGCAAAGGTCAGGGCGGCAACACCCACCACTGCGATGGCCGGCAACAGCCAACGTCGCGACTTCGTCCGCGGCGCAGCTTTCATGGCCGTAGTCTGCGCCGTGGATGGGCCGCCCACGGAGCGAAGCGCGAAGGCGAGGTCGGCGGCCGATTGGAAACGCTGCTGCGGATCCTTTTCCAGGCAGCGCCGCACGATGCTTTCGAGCACTTCCGGGACAGGCGCACTGCCGGCCGTCATTTCCGGCGGCTCCTCGCGAAGTATGGCGCTCATCACTTCCACCGCCGACTTGCCTTCGAAGGCGCGGCGTCCGGTGGCCAGCTCGTAGAAGACGCAGCCGAGACTGAAGATATCGGACCGGCCGTCGGTGAGCTCGCCGCGGACCTGCTCGGGAGACATATAACCCGCAGTGCCCAGCACCATTCCGGGTTGCGACATCGCTAGCGTCTCGGTGTCGGCAGTGGCGGGCACGCTCTGTTTGGCCAATCCGAAATCGAGCACCTTCACGCGGCCGGCGCTTCCACTGGAAGAGCCCGTCACCATGATGTTTTCGGGCTTGAGGTCGCGGTGGACAATGCCGAGCGCGTGTGCTGCGGCGACCGCTTCGGCCGTCTGAACGGCGATATCGTTCAGCTTGCGTCCGGTTAGCGGGCCGCGGTCGATGATCTTGCGGAGGGATTCGCCTTCCACCAGTTCGGAGACGATGTAGGCTTGGCCGTCACTTTGGCCAATATCGTAGATGGCAACGATGTTCGGGTGATTCAGCGCTCCGAGTGCGCGGGCTTCCTGTTCGAATCGGGCACGCCGGGAGGGGTCGCCGGCAAACTCGGCGGGGAGCACCTTCACGGCCACGGTGCGGTTCAGGCGGGCATCGCGAGCGCGCCATACTTCGCCCATGCCGCCTTCGCCGAGCTTATCGACCACTTCGTAGTTCCCGAGCTTGCGGCCAATCATGAGTTACATTATGCCAGCGCGGGAGCTGGTTCGCTTACCCTTCGACGCCGGCCGATTGCAGCGCCAGATAGCTGGGGCCGAAGCGCTTGATGTGATCGCGCTGGCGCTCGAGTTGGGCGAAGTGCTGCTCTTCCTCTTTCACCATCTGCTCGAAAATCTGCTTGGTGCCCGCATCGGACTTGGCGCCGCAAGCCACGGCTGCCTGGTTGTAGGTCCAGGCACTGTCCAGCTCCATGGCCATCGCTTTCGCCAGCATGGCCTCCGGATCCACGATGTTATCCACGGGCCCGGCGGGCGCCATTTCCACTGCTCCCTTCAGGAACAGAATGCGCTCCGCCGTCAGTTCCACGTGGCCCATTTCCTGGATGGCGATGCGTTTGAAGAGGTCCGACAGGTGCGGCAGTCCCTGGTCGTCGAGGAGGAAATGAAAATACATGTATTGATGCACGGCCTGGAGTTCGCCGGCCACGGCTTCGTTCAGCAGATGAATGCTGTCCTTGGGAATCATACCTTCACCTCTGAATATAGTGTAACGCCGGGCAGGGGGCAGCCGGCCTCTTATTCTCGCAGTTCGACGATGGTGGCTCCGGCGCCGCCTTCGGATTGGGGCGCCGGGTAATAGCGGGAAACGTGCGGGTGCTTGGCGAGAAGTTCTTGAACCACTCTTCTCAGAATCCCCATCCCGTGGCCGTGGACGATGCGGACCCGGCTGGCAGTGGCCATAACTGCGCGGTCGAGGAATTCGTCGACGGCATCTCGCGCTTCTTCCGCATGCTGGCCGATGACGTTGATCTCCTGATGCACGGGAGTCAGCTCAGGCGCCGGCTTGTACGTAACGTTCTTGGGCAGCTTGTTGCCGCCCGTGTCCGGCAGCACTTCGAGGACGTCGTCGACGGAGACTTGCATCTTCATGAATCCAGCCTCCACTTCGATGCGGCCGTTGCCCAGGTTGCGGCGGACGCGCGCCGGGTCGCGGACATCTTTGAGGCGGACGCGGGCCCCTTCTTCGATACGGAGAGGCTGAATGCGGTCCTGGCGCGAATCGTCCTCGGTGGAGAGAACCGTGGTCTGAAAATCCTCGCGGAGTTCGCGGCGGGCTTTGGCGACGCGACGCTGCGCATCCTGCTCGGCCTTGCGACGGTCGCCGCCCTGGGTGATCTTGCCGATGGTGTCCTGGGCCTGTTCCTCAAAGCGCGCCAACGCGACGTCGGTGCGCCGCTCCAGTTCTTTCAGTTTGGCGGATTCGCGCTTCTCCCATTCGCGCGCCAGTTCCCTGCCGCGTTTCTCATAGTCCGCGATCTGTTCGCGCAGCGTCTGCTCCAACGTGCGCGTCTCTTCGATGCGGCTGTGCAGTTCGGCCAGAAAGCGGGTGACATCGCGCTCGCGATCGCTCATGGAGCGGCGAGCGCGCAGCATGATGTCTTCCGGCATACCGAGGCGCGTGGCGATTTCCAGGCCAGCCGACTTGCCCGGCAGGCCGAGTTGCAATAGATAGGTAGGCTGAAACGTCTGCTCGTCAAAGCCCATGGAACCGTTGACCACGCCGTCTGTGGAGGCTCCATAAATCTTGAGCGCCATCAGGTGCGTGGACACCAGTGTGAAAGCGCCGGCGCCGCGGAAGTGCTCCACCACGGCAACGCCGAGCGCTCCACCCTCTTCCGGGTCAGTCGCGGCTCCCAGTTCGTCCAGCAACACCAGCGAATCGGGCGTTACGTCCAGAGCCATCTCGCGGATATTGGAAACGTGCGCGGAGAACGTGCTGAGATTCTCCTGAATGGACTGGTAGTCGCCGATATCCGCCAGCACCTGTTCGAAAAGCGGAAACTCGGCCTCCAGCGCGGGAACGGGAAGGCCCGATTGTGCCATCAGGCTGAGCAGCCCCACCGTCTTAAGCGTCACAGTCTTGCCGCCGGTATTGGGGCCGCTGATCAACAGCGTGCGGCGCTCCTTGGTGAGCTCCAGGCTGATGGGAACGGGCTTGGCGTGACGCCGTCGCATCACATCGGCGAGTAGCGGATGGCGCGCCTCCTGCAGCAGCAGCCTGTCGCCGAAGCGCGGGATGACGCAATCGAAATCCAGGGCGAAGCGTGCCTTGGCGAAGATCAATTCCAGCTCCGCCATGGTCACCAGCGTCTGGCGGATGGAATCGGCGTGACCGCGCAGGCGGTTCGTCAGCTCGACGAGGATGCGGTGCACCTCGCGCATTTCCTCCTCGGACAGGCGGACCAGCTCGTTGTTGAGGTCGATGGTTTCGAGCGGCTCCACGAACAGCGTGTGGCCGCTGGAACTGGCGCCGTGGATCACGCCATCCAGCTTGCGGCGCTGGCCGGCGATCAGCGGCACCACGAAGCGCTCATTGCGGATAGTGACGAACTCCTCCTGCAGGATGCCTTCTTCCTTGTGCGCCTTGAGGAAGCGTTCGAGCGACTCCTGAATAGATCGCTTCTGACGTTCGATGTCGCGGCGCAGGCGGGCGAGCGCGACGCTGGCGTGGTCGGAGACGGTGCCATCGGGAAGGATCTTGCCCTCCAGGTCGTGGAGCAGGCCGCGGAAATCGCCGATGGTCAGGCCGCGGCGGCCCAGGCGGGGGAAGCGCTCGGCGGTGGCGGTGAGAACGCTCTTGGCGTCGGCCGAACGATCGAGCAGCAGGAAGAGGTCGGAGATCTCGCGCGGCTCCAGGCTGGCGCCTTCGATGTGGAGCTTGTGGACGGCAGCATCGAGCTCGGGAAGTCCGCCGAAATCGATGCGGATGGCGGCGCCGCGCGCAGTGGGCTGCGGCGGCGCGGCGGTGCGCAGATACTCGATGGCCTCGCCGGCTTCGGCCAGGTCGCCCACCAGGCGCTCGCGATCAGCGTGCGGCTGCACCTTATCCAACTCGCGGCGGCCGAGCGGACTGGAAAGATAGCGCCCCAGCAACTCCCGGAGCTTTTCGAACTCGAGTACTTCAGAGCTGGTTTTCAAAACGAGGTGACCCTACCTGTATTTTGCGCGTTCGCGAAAGGCTTTTTCAATCACGGCGAGAGTGCCTTCGGTGATCTGGAGACTGGGCAGGTCGCGCTGGCGGACCCAGTCCACCGCGCAAACATCGTCGCCGGGAAAGAGTTTGCCGCCGGTGATGCGGCACATGTAGTCGATCAGGACGTAATGGTATTCGGGCGCGCCGGCGTCATCGCGGATGATCCGCTCGAAGATTTCCAGAACTCCGAGGGGGACGATCTCGAGGCCCGTTTCTTCGCGGACTTCGCGGCAAACGCCGTCATGCAGCGACTCGCCGATTTCGAGCGCGCCGCCAGGCAGCGACCACCAGCCTTTGAGCGGCTCCTTGCCGCGCTGCGCCATCAGGATGCGGTCGCGGCGCAGCATAATCGCACCCACGCCAACCATGGGCCGCTTCGGATATCGCCGATCGTCTCACGATGCCTGCGCTACTCACCCAGCCTCGCCCGATAGACATTTCCCCTGGCGGTGACAAAGAGAGATTTCAGGTCAACCTCCCCCAGAGTGGAGGCGGAGGGCAAATCGTGGAGGGGCATCATATGAATCAGACGACCCTCCGGGCTGTATATTGCAATCCCTCCCGCGGCGACGTAAAGATTGCCCTTGTCATCGGTGTTGACACCGAGCGGAATCGCCTTGATGCCCGAGATGAGAACGCGCTCGTTCGACGAGTCGCCATTGCGATCGATGTCGTAAGCGCGCACATTGCGGTCGTCCGAGTTGGTGACGTAAAGAACGCGCCCATTAGGCGAGAGCGCGATTCCGTTGGGCCGGCCGGTGGATTTGGCGACGAGCTTCATAGGCCCTTTGGGCGGCAGGTGATAGACGCCGTAGAAATCCAGCTCACGATGGTCGGCCTGGCCGCCGAAGGCCGGATCGGTGAAGTAGACGTGATCGGTCTTGCCGACTGTGACATGGCTGGGCGCGTTGAGGCGCTTGCCTTCCCACTGTTCGGCCAGTACTTCGATCTTGCCGGTCTTATCGGTGCGGGTGACGCGGCGGGTGCGCGTCTCGCAGGTGTAGAGCCGCCCTTGTGTGTCGAAGGCATTGCCGGCAGGGCCGTGGGCATCGGATCGAAAGATCTCGATTTCATGCCCGGGCACCCATTTCAGCAGCTTGTCCGAGGGAATATCGCTGAAGATGAGGTAGCCCTCTTTGGACCAGGCAGGGCCCTCGGTAAAGGAGTACCCTTTGCCGAGAAGTTGCATTTTGACAAGGTCGAAATCCTGGGAGAAGACGACCGCTGCCAGTCCTAAGAATGCGAAAACGGAGCGAACGGCCGGGGTCATTTCCCCGCGGGTCTGTCGCCGGTGGTCAAGTGATTGATCACCTGCTTGACGCCCTTCACTTTCTTGGCCAGTTTGACTGCCTTGTCGCTGGCGCGGGAACTTTCTACCGCTCCGGTGAGGGTAACCACACCTTCCTTGCAATCGATCTTCAATGCACCGCCTTTGACGTCTGCATCGGCGGCTAGTTTGATCATGACCTGATCGGCGATGGCATCGTCGCTGATCGGTTTATCGGCCGCCAAGATGACGCCGGCAAGCAGGAAAGCGAGCAAGAGAGAAGCGAAAATTCTAGTGATCATCTTCTCCGGTCATTGTACGCCAGTCGAGGGTATTGAGGAAGGCCGCTTTCTCGCGCCATCCTGGCTGTACTTTGACGTGCAGGTCGAGATAGATGTGCGCGCCGAAGAGTTTTTCCATTTCGTGTCGCGCTTCGGTGCCGATGCGTTTGAGCATAGCGCCCTTGGTTCCAATCACGATGGCCTTCTGGCCGTCGCGCTCCACGCGGATGGTGGCGAAGATGCGGGTGAGCTGCTCGCCTTCCTCCCACTTATCGATGCTCACGGCGACGGAGTGCGGCACTTCCTGCCGCGTGGCCAACAGCACCTTTTCACGAATCAGTTCGCCCGCCAGGAAGCGCTCGGGCTGATCGGTTACGTAATCGTCGGGGAAGTAAGCGGGGCCTTCGGGCAGCCGCGAAAGGATCACGTTGCGCAGTTCGTCGAGCCCGGTGCCCTTGGTGGCGGAGACCGGAACGTAGTCGACGAACTCGTGGATCCTCTTGTAGTCCTCAATCAAGGGCAGCAGCTTCGCCTTTTCCTTGACCAGATCGATCTTGTTGAGCACCAGCACCACGGGCGTTTCGCGTTTGCGGGCCACGTCGATGGCGCGGCGGTCTTCTTCGCCGATGGCCCGAGTGGCGTCCGCCACGAAGACCAGCAGGTCGCGCTCTTCCAGGGCTCCGCGGACTGTGTCCATGAGGCGCTTGTTGAGGGCCGAATCGCCCTTGTGAATGCCGGGCGTGTCGACGAAAACGATCTGAGCGCCGGGAATGGTGAGCACACCCTGAATGGCGGTGCGCGTGGTTTGCGGCTTGTCGGCCACAATGGCTACCTTCTGCCCAACCAGGGCATTCAGCAGCGTCGACTTTCCGGCGTTGGGACGGCCAAGAAGTGAAACGAATCCGGACTTGAACTTTTTACTCATGGGCTACCGTTTGAGACTTACCGAGGCGCACCTGCTCCACGCGCAGCTCATCGCTGGCCAGAACCTCCACGCGGATGCCGTCGCGTTCCACTACTTCTCCCGGCTTGGGCACGCGCCCCAGCCACTCACTCACCAGGCCGCCCACCGTGGTGGATTCAATCTCCTCTTCGCGATGAAAGGATTGCAGGAGATCGGCGATGCGGTCCAGATCGAAATTCCCGGAGACGATGTAGCCTCCGTTGCCGTCTTCCTTGATGTCGCTGTCCGGTTCGTGCTCGTCGCGGATCTCACCGATGATGACTTCGAGGAGGTCCTCCATGGTGGCGAGGCCGGCGGTGTTGCCGTATTCATCCACCACTATCACCATGTGGGTGTTCTCCTGCTGCATCTGGCGCATCAGATCGCTCACCGGCTTGGTTTCGGGGACGAAGAGAATTGGCCGGAGCAACTCGCGGACCGTGCGGCGGGCCCGTTCCTCTTCATCCAGCTCGAACATATCGCGAACGTGGATGAAGCCGAGAACCTTATCGATAGTCTCCTCGAAAACCGGAATACGGGAGTATTGTTCGGTGATGACGATCTGGCGCAATTCTTCGAGCGTGGCATCGGCGGGAATGGCGACGATGTTGGGACGCGGGGTCATCACTTCGCGCACCACCTTGTCGCCGAACTCCACCACTCCCTGGATGAGTTCGCGATCCTCTTCTTCGATGAGCCCTTCTTCGGTGCCTGCCGAAATCAGGGCTTCGATGTTTTCGGCGGAGGTGGGCTCTTCCTCTTTGCCCGCCGTATCGTCCGTGAGGTCCACCAGCGATTGGAAGAAACTGAGCACCGCCACACACGGCCGGGCCACCAGCGCGATCATGCGCAACAGCGGGACCAGCGGTAACAGCCAGCGTCCGCTGGTGCGACGATAGAGGAGTTGCGGCACGACGTAGGCGAACGTCACCATGGTGAGCCACGCCACCAGCGCGCTCTGCCAGAATTCGCCGAATCCACCCGAAAAACAGCAGGCCCAGAAGCACCAGGATTGTGTGTTTGACGATGGAAAACGCGCCGGCGCCCTCTTCGGTTTTGAGGCCCAGCTTATCTTCCAGCGTGTCTTTGAAGAGGTCGAGAGACGGCAGGTCGCGGGTGCGCAAGCGGAGGCTTTCGAGATACAGCAACTGCACGAAGGTCACAAGGCCGAGCAGCGGGACCGCCAGCAAGGCGGCGATGGTGACAGCCCACATCATGAGTGCACACGCTCAATGAGGCCGTTGGGGAGTTGCAGGCGGGCGCGCCAGCGCTTCTCGGCGCGGGCCATGCGGCCGTGGTCCGATTCATGATCGTAACCCAGCAGGTGGAGGACACCGTGCAGCATCAGTATCCGAATTTCATCTTCGACCGAATGTCCGTAGGAGCGCGCCTGGGCACGGGCTCGCGCGAGCGAGATGGCAAGATCACCAAGACCCGCGTTGCTTTCCACGCCTGGGGGATTCACTGTCGGAAACGATAAAACGTCGGTGACGTAGTCCTTGCCCCGGAAGTCACGATTCAGACGACGGAGTTCGGCATCGCCTGTGAGCAGGCAATCGAACGGCTTCCCCTTAGCGACCTCGTCCTGCAATTGGCGAACGAATTTTTCGATGGCACCGCGTTTGAGCGTGGCGGGAACGCGGCGAAACGTGACGGTACTGCCTTCGGGCGAGGACATGGCGGCGCTCACGCTTGCGGCGCGGTCTCTACCGTAGGTGACACTTCGGTGACAGGAGCTTCCGCCGGCGGCGCGTCGGGCTCACTCAATTTCAAGGTGAGCTGTCGGGCGGCGCCGATCGTCTCGTTGTAGCGCTCGTAGGCTTTAACGATTCGCTGCACCAGGGTGTGGCGTACCACGTCCTTTTCGTCGAACTGCACGAAGCTGATGCCTTCGACGCCCTTGAGCACTTCCACGGCGTCGATGAGGCCGCTGCGTTTGGCGTTGGGCAGATCGATCTGAGTGACGTCGCCATTCACCACCATCTTGGAATTGAAGCCCTGGCGGGTGAGCACCATCTTCATCTGCTCCGGAGTGCTGTTCTGCGCCTCGTCCAGGATGATGAAGCTATCATTGAGCGTGCGGCCGCGCATGAAGGCAATGGGCGCTACTTCAATCACATTGCGCTCCAGCAGTTTTTCAACGCGGTCATTTTCCAGCATGTCGTAGAGCGCGTCGTAGAGGGGCCGCAGGTAAGGGTCGACCTTTTCCTGCAGCGTGCCAGGCAAGAAGCCCAGCCGCTCGCCTGCTTCCACGGCCGGCCGTGTGAGGATGATCCGCGCCACCTGCTTGTTAATCAGCGCGGAGATGGCCATCGCCACCGCGAGATAGGTCTTGCCGGTGCCGGCGGGGCCGATGCCGAAGACCATGTCGTTGCGTTCGATGGCTTCCAGGTAGCGCCGTTGGTTGACCGACTTCGGCGCCAGGATCTTCTTGCCGAAATTGCGCTGCTTGCCGCTGTGCACCAGGGCGCGGAGGGAGACCTCCGGGTCGTTGGTGACCACTCGCAAGTAGCTGTTGAGGTCGCCGTTGGTGAAGACATGGCCTTCCCGCAGCAGCGTGTTGTAATCTTCCAGGATGTTTTCGCAGCGGGTTACGTTGGGAGGCTCGCCTTCAATTTCGATGTTGTTGTCGACGAGTTGTGTGTGGACGCTCAATCCGGACTCCAGGAGCCGGATGTTTTCATCGCGGGTGCCAAAGAGGCTCTCGACGCCTCGGCTGATGCGAACGCTAGCTTTCATCAAGTGGGTGTTGGATACCTCCTCGGAGGGGTTGTTTACAGGGACAAAAAGAGACGTTCAGATGGGGGCGGATCGGACCTTCGACAACCCGCTTGCGCGGGTATCTGAAAACCATCTGGAATCATTATAGCAGGCGCGTAAAGCGGCGGTTCAAGCCAGGTGCATCGCCACCGGAATGATTGCCGCTATGCGGATTTCGGCTGAGGCCACCGAGTAGTAGAAAAGATAACGGCCCGCAATGAAGTAACGATATCCCTTCATAACGCCACGTTGCCGGACGGGGTACATGTGCGGAACGCGACCATGAGTTCAATCGACTCGGCGGCTCGACATTGGGCATTCCGCGGGAGCTCATCAAAGACCTCCGCAGTTGCGTCGCCGAAGAGAACCGTTACAGATTGTGCCGCTGCTTGATCTCGTTCCAACTTGTGAAGCGCCCTTCGCGAAAACCGCGTTCACTGCGCTCCTTTTGGACGAGTAGTGATTCCTGGTGAGATTCCTCGCACTCCTCGACGAACGCTTCCAGAGCTTCCCGCGTGTGCAAGAGATCGGCTAACGCCTTTCCGGCGTCGCCCTGGTACTCCTGAGCAAGTCCCGAGAGGATCGTGTCGCTTTCCTCGTCGAGGTCGATTTGACGGTGCACCATGCCGTCTGGATATCATGGCGACGATATGGCGGATCGCTACTGAATGAGCCGCAGGCCGTTGGGACCGGGGATGGTCCGCACCCAAGTGTTCATCTCTTCTTCGTTCTGTAACAAATCGCGGAGCGTGGCCTTGCTGAGCACGTGGTCCACGGCCACTTGCACGGCGCGCCAGAGGGAGCGCACGGAGCAATCCACCGAGCGCGTGCAGATGGCGTTGGTTCCGGCGTGGCTGTCGCAGAAGTCGCTTTCGAAGAGGCGGCCGCCCAGAGCGTCCATCACGTCGCCGATCACGATTGCCTCCGCGGGCCGGGCCAGCGTATAGCCGCCTTCTTTGCCGCGGGCGGCCTTCACGAACCCGCCCTTACGCAGCACTCGCAGGATTTTACCCGCATACGCCGCCGACACGCCTTCCGCCTGACTGATTTCGGGGATGGTGAGGCCTTGCCCGGCATAGCCGATGCGCACCAGGCAGCGCAGGCCGTACTCTTCGTTGGCGGACAATTTCATGGGCGAATCCTTGGTACCTTCTAATCCGAGCTATCTTCTAATCCGAGCGATCGGGATAATGTCTTCGATTCCCAGCGCCAACTTGGCGGCTTCGGACATACGGTCCTTGGTCCACGGCGGATCGAAGGTGAGTTCCAGCTTTACCCCGGTGACACCGGGCACCGCCCGCACGGCCCGCTCGGCATCGGCCGGCAGCGAGCCTGCCACGGGGCAGTTGGGAGCGGTCAAGGTCATACGCAACGCCACTTGCCCCTCAGCATCCACGTCGCAGCCATAGATCAGTCCGAGCTCGTAGATGTTCACGGGCATCTCCGGGTCGTAGACCTTCTTGAGCGCGGCGATTACCTGGTCGCGAAGGCTCATTCGGTGCTCACCACCGGCTCCTCCGCTTCGGAGTTGAGCGCCGATTTCAGGGTGTGCCATGCCAGCGTGGCGCATTTCACGCGCGCCGGATAATCGCGGACACCGCAGAAAACTACCAGCTTGCCGAGTTCCTTGGTGACGGGCGTATCGGTAGTCAGCAGGTCGTGGAACTTGTCGAGCAGCTTGAACGCCTCTTCGCGGCTCTTGCCCTTGAGGCTCTCGGTCATCAACGATGCCGACGCGGTGGAGATGGCGCAGCCGGAGCCAGTGAAGCTGACATCCTTCACTACGTCATTTTCCAGCTTGATGAACAGCTTCAGCTTGTCGCCGCAAAGGGGGTTGTAGCCCTCGGCCTTGTGGTTCGCATCGTCCATGGTGTGACAGTTCCGCGGACGCTTGCTGTGATCGATGATGATTTCCTGATAGAGATCGTCAACCATTAGGAGAAAATCTCCTTCACCTTGCGGAGGCCGGCGGCGAGGGCGTCGATCTCTCCCATGGTGTTGTAGAAAGCGAGTGATGCGCGTGTAGTGGCGGGGACGTGGAACCAATCCATCACCGGTTGCGCGCAATGATGCCCGGTGCGCACCGCAATTCCCTGGCGGTCGAGCACCGTGCCAATATCGTGCGGATGAATGCCCTCGATCACAAACGAGAGCACCGCCGCCTTGTCCCGCGCCGTTCCAATCAAGCGCAGTCCGGGGATCTGCAAAAGCTGCTGGGTGCCATACACCAGCAATTCATGTTCGTACGCCGCGATCTTGTCGAGGCCGATGCGGTTCAGATAGTCGAGAGCCGCGCCCAGTCCGATGCCGCCCGCGATGTTGGGCGTGCCGGCTTCGAACTTGTAGGGCAACTCATTGTACGTGGTCTTTTCGAACGTCACCGTCAGGATCATGTCGCCGCCGCCCTGGTAGGGCGGCATGGCGTTCAGGAGTTTGGTCTTCCCGTAGAGGATCCCGATGCCGGTGGGGCCGCAGACCTTGTGACCGGAGAAGGTATAGAAGTCGGCGTCAAGCTGTTGCACGTCCACCTTGATGTGCGGTGCGGCCTGTGCGCCGTCGATCAGGGTGAGAGCGCCCGCGTTGTGCGCCATCTGAATGATCTCGTGAACCGGGTTGATAGTGCCGAGCGCGTTCGAAACGTGGGCCACGGCCACCATTCGGGTGCGCGGATTCAAGAGCTTCTCGTACTCCTCCATGATCAGCTCGCCCCGATCGTTCATGGGGATGACGCGGAGCTTCGCGCCCTGCTCGTCGCACAGCATCTGCCAGGGCACAATGTTGGAGTGATGCTCCATGGCGGAGATGACGATCTCGTCGCCTGCCTTGACGTTGCGGCGTCCCCAACTGCTGGTCACCAGGTTGATGCCTTCGGTAGTGCCGCGCACGAAGATAAGCTCATTCTTCGATTTCGAGTTGATGAACTTCTTGGCTTTGGCGCGGGTTTCTTCGTAGGCGGCGGTGGAGCGCTGGCTGAGTTCATGCACGCCGCGATGGATGTTGGCGCAATCCACTTCATGGAATTTCCGAATGGCATCGATCACCGCGAACGGCTTCTGCGCCGTCGCAGCGCTGTCCAGGTAAACCAGGGGCTTACCGTGGACCGTCTGCTTCAGGACGGGAAAATCCGCGCGGATCTTCTCAACGTCGAAACCAGCCGACACTTCACTGCTGAGAGTGCTCATGGAATTTCTCGAATAGAATCCGTTCCAGCGAATCTTTCAGAGACTGCACCTTCACGCGATCCACAATGTCCTGCGCGAAGGCGAAGGTCAGAAGGTTCTTGGCATCCTGCTTACCGATGCCGCGCGATTGCAGGTAAAACATCGATTCGGCATCCAGTTGGCCAACGGTCGCGCCATGCGTGCAGCGCACATCGTCGGCATGAATCTGCAACTCGGGCTTGGTGTCGATGACCGCGTCGTCCGACAGCACCAGGTTCTTATTGGTCTGCTTGGAGTCGGTCTTCTGCGCGTCTTTGCGGACGATAATCCGGCCGTTGAACACGGCATGTGCCTTGCCGTCGAGAATGCCTTTATACAGCTCGTGGCTGTTGGCGTGGGGCTTGGCGTGGTCGATCACCGTGTGATTGTCCACGTGCTGCGTGCCGCTCACCAGGTAGAGGCCATTCAGCGTGCACTCGGAGCCTTCCGAAAGGAGTGCGTTTACGTCGTTGCGAACCAGCGCGCCGCCGAGCGAAATGGAATGCGTGGCGAAATTCGCGCTGCGCCCCAGGCTGATCTGCATAGTGGCGACGTGGTAGGCTTCGGTGCTTTCCTGTTGGACCTTGTAATGATCTACCACCGCGCCTTCGGCGGCTACGATCTCGGTGACGGCGTTGGTGAAGTAGGCACCGGTGCCCTTGAAGGTTTCGACGATGGTGCACTGCGCGTTCGCGCCCACCAAGATCAGCGTCCGCGGGTGAAGCGCGAGAGGCTCCGATTCCTGAGGCACTTCATACGTGATCTGAATGGGTTCCGCGATGACAGCCCCGGCCGGGATCCGCAGCATCGTAACCCCGGTAAGGAAGGCTGTGTTCAACGCGACGAATGCGTTCTGGTCGATGCTGGCGTAGCGGCCCAGATGTGCTGCCGCCTCGGATGGCGGAATCTTCTCAACGGGATTGGGAAAGGTCAGTAGACGCTCCGATGACCCTGTCCGAAACGTGGTTCGGGCGATGGGCGCGACATTCGTAAAGCGCCACTCCTCGTTGTGAGTAGTGGGAAACCCGAGTTCCGCAAATCGTGCGAAAGCCCGCGCACGCAACTCCTGCACCCACGGTTCGGTCGCCGGCAGTTTCGTGAACTCCGCCAGCCACGCGCCGGTCTGTTCCGCTACTGCCGTCATACGCGGGCGACCTCTTCTTCGTCTTCGATGCCGAGCCCGGCGTAGCCGCTCTCCTCAAGTTGCAGCGCCAGTTCTTTGCCGCCGGACTTCACGATGCGGCCCTGCGACAGCACGTGCACGAAATCGGGGACGATGTAGTTCAGCAGCCGCTGGTAGTGGGTGACCACAATCATGGAGCGCTCGGGAGAGCGTAGCGCATTCACGCCGCCGGCCACGACGCGCAGCGCGTCGATATCCAGGCCGGAATCGGTCTCATCCAGAATCGCCAGCTTCGGCTCGAGAACCGCCATCTGGAAAATCTCGTTGCGCTTCTTTTCGCCGCCGGAGAAGCCGGTATTGACCGGACGATTCAACAGCGCCTGGTCCATGTCCATCAGCTTCATCTTTTCGCGGACCAGGTTGAGGAAGTCCATGGCGTCGAGCTCTTCCAGCCCGTGGTGCTTGCGGGCGGTATTGAGCGCCGCCTTCAGGAAGTACATATTGCTGACGCCGGGAATCTCCACCGGATATTGGAAGGCGAGGAAAATGCCTTCGCGGGCGCGATCTTCGGGCGACAGTTCCAGCAGATCCTTGCCGTTGTAGATCACTTGGCCGTCGGTGACGGCGTACAGTTCACGGCCTGCCAGCACCTGGGCCAACGTGCTCTTGCCGGAGCCGTTGGGCCCCATAATGGCATGCACCTCACCCGGATTGATGGTGAGGTCGATGCCCTTCAGAATTTCACGATCGCCCACTCGGGCGTGCAGATCTTTGATTTCGAGTAGAGACATGTATCTAATTCCTTCAGTAGCGCAAGGGCACCGCTCCCTTACGGTAGCGGCTCGGCCGGTGCTTATCCAACGCTTCCTTCAAGACTGACGCCCAGCAGCTTCTGCGCTTCCACGGCGAATTCCATGGGCAGTTCGCGGAACACTTCCTTGCAGAAGCCGTGCACGATCATGGAGACCGCGTCTTCGCTGGAGATGCCGCGCTGCCGGCAGTAGAAAATTTGATCCTCGCCGATTTTCGAAGTCGAAGCCTCGTGCTCAATCTGCGAAGAGGTGTTTTTGACTTCCAGGTAGGGGAACGTGTGCGCCCCGCACTGGTCGCCCAGCAGCAGAGAATCGCATTGCGAATAGTTGCGCGCCCCGCTCGCCGATTTCAGAATCTTCACACCGCCGCGATACGTGTTCTGGCCGTGGCCGGCGGAGATGCCCTTGGAGACGATAGTGGAGGTGGTGTTCTTCCCGATGTGGATCATCTTGGTGCCGGTGTCGGCCTGCTGCCAGTTGTTGGCCAGCGCCACCGAATAGAACTCACCCACCGAGTTGTCACCGATCAGCAGGCAACTCGGATACTTCCAGGTGATGGCGGAACCGGTCTCCACCTGGGTCCACGAAATCTTGGAATTCACACCGCGGCAGGCCCCGCGCTTGGTGACGAAGTTATAGATGCCGCCCTTCCCGTCCTTATCGCCGGGATACCAGTTCTGGACGGTGGAATACTTGATCTGGGCATTGTCCAGCGCCACCAATTCCACCACGGCGGCATGCAACTGGTTGGTGTCGCGCATGGGCGCCGTGCACCCTTCCAGGTAGCTGACATACGCACCTTCGTCGGCAATGATCAGCGTGCGCTCAAACTGGCCGGTGTCCTTGGCGTTGATGCGGAAATAGGTGGACAGCTCCATAGGGCAGCGGACGCCCTTGGGGATGTAGCAGAACGACCCATCGCTGAAAACGGCCGAATTCAGCGCGGCGAAGAAGTTGTCGGAAGTGGGAACCACGGTGCCGAGGTATTGCCGCACCAGGTCGGGATGCTCCTTGACGGCTTCCGAGAAGGAGCCGAAGATGATCCCCATGTCGTTCAATTTGGCCTTGAAGGTGGTGGCGACAGAGACGCTGTCAAAGACGGCATCGACCGCGACACCGGCCAGGATCGCCCGTTCCTGCAAGGGGATGCCGAGCTTCTCATAGGTCTTGAGCAGTTCGGGGTCGACATCATCCAGGCTCTTGGGGCCGTCGGACTTCGCCTTCGGCGAGGAATAGTAGATAATGTCTTGATAGTCGATTTTGGGGTAATGGACGTTGGCCCAATCCGGCTCTTTGAGGGTCAGCCAATGGCGGTAAGCCTTGAGACGCCAGTCGAGTAGCCACTCGGGCTCGTTCTTTTTGGCGGAAATCAGGCGAACGACATCCTCGTTCAGACCGCGGGGGATGGATTCGGATTCGATATCGGTGACGAACCCCCACTTATATTCCTGATTCGCAAATGTTTCGATGGTTTGGGTGGAATCACTCACCGGATTACTCCTAAACTGTTGGGCTGATATCAGTTTAGGCAATCCATACTTTTTAGTCAAGATTGCCCAGCTAATGGATGCTTGGAGGGGTTGAGCGGGTTCAGGTTTCAGTTGAAAGGGTTCGCGATAAGGACGCCAAAGTACGTCTGGCCGGGGTTGAGATCTTCCGACCAAATGCGGCTGCAGCCAGCACACTCAGCCGCAGCTATGATCATTCCATCGTAAAAGTGCAGGGCATATTGGGCGTGCGCTTCGACAGCCCGGCGAACCATGCGAGCGTCAGGGGCGATGAGGCGAAATAGATTCAGGGCATCGAGCCTTTCAATAACGGCCTCAGGTGGCTCAGCCAACTTCTTTAGCAGTGTGGCGGCGAACTCAGCGAGAACTTGCGTCGAAAGGACCAAGTCTGCTGTCCCTAGCCGCTCGACAATCTCCCGTGCGATCACTTGCTTGCGTGGGTTGTCCGGAGCGTAGGCATACACAAGGACATTCGTATCAATGAACTCAGCGGCCACGCTCGTATAGATCCTCTCGTTTCCACGTAATCTTTCCAACTCTGAGTGGAAGTCGGTCAAAGCTCTCCTTCAGTTTCTCAAGCTGCCGTCGTTTGAACTCCGCCTCCGCGTCGGCTTCCGCCGCTGCGAGCGTCTCCAGATGTTGGCGAATCAGACCGGTCAGAGTGGTGTCACGCTCGACCGCGATCTTGCGAACTTTCTTGACGAGATCATCATCCAAAGAAAGTGTGACGTTCATATTCCCATAATAAGGGAAACCCTTATTATGGGTCAACTATTTGCGCTGCTGCAGCAGGCGCTCCGCTTCGGCTAGCCTCTCTCTGGGCAGCGCATCGCCAGGATTCGCCTGAACCAACTGGCGATAGTTGGCGATGGCTTCTTCCAGGCGACCTTCCTTGACCTCGGCATTGGCCAGGTTGAAGCGGGCGCTTGGATAGTCGGGGCGGAGCTTCAAGGCTTTCCCATATTCCGCTATAGCTTCGGCAATCCGGCCGGTGGTGGCGAGCGCCAGACCCAGCATGTTGTGCGCGTCGGGCCGGCCCGGCGCGATCTGTACCGCTGCCTCCAGACGGGTCACCGCGCCTTGCGGGTTGAGGCGCGAGAGCATAACGGCGCCCAGGTTGAAATTGGCTTCGAAATCCGCCGGGTCCTTTTGCAGGCGATGCTCCATCACCTCCTCCTGCAATTCACGACGCCGGTCCCCCGTGCCTTGCGGCTTCACCTCCAGCCAGAAGTGAGCCATTTCGTCAGTGGTCTGGTTGCCCGCCCTCACCCGTCGCGGCGGCGCATGCGGATTGCGTGGGTTGGACGCCGAGTTGTCGTAAATCCAGCGCATCGAAATTACGGAGCCCTGCGGGAGATCCACCGGCTCGCGGTAGTAGTAGACGGCTTGCCAGTTCTGGTCCCAATCCGGGATCTTGATCAGCCACCGGCGCTCCCCCGAGGGCAGGGTGGCGTAGGCCTCGAATTCCTTACCCAGGTAATGTGCGTGGGGATAGACCGCCAACACCTCGACCGGCATCGGCAAACGGAACTGGTCGGAGACGGCGAAATCCCGGGCGCCCGGCGGAATATCGACCGCACTGTCGTTTTCAAGCTGCACCAGTAGCGGGAATTCCGTGGGCCGCTTGTCGGTGAAGTACAGGCCCAGCGAGGGGCGGAGTTGCTCCGTCTTGCCAGAGGGGTGTACGTGTGTGTTGAGCACGAGTTGGTTTCCCGGGTCGAGACGCCACGACCATCCATCGGCTTCGACGTGCGGCAGGCCCCCCGGCTTCCAGAAGAGAAAATGGCCGTCGGGGTCAAACGGGCTGCGCATGATGGTGAGATCCATCCCGGCAAATCCGGACTTGTGGGAGGATGCCAGCCGGTCGAGCAGGAGGTTGGCATGGTGCACCAACTTCTGATCGCCCGGCCGGATCTCCACGGCGCGAACGAAGCGTGAGGCCTGCAGCGCCGGCGTAAACACAAAGTTCCAATAAACGTCGGGGCCTGAGGCGGGGACGGTGTAGGCCGAAGGGGCTTCCAGCACCAGGTCGGGCTTGCCCAATCCCCAGCCCTCTGTAAAAGCAGGCAGCTCCACCGCCGGACCCTCGAGTGCGCCTGCCGCCGCCCAATCGCCGATCGCTCGGATCTCCTGGTCGGACAGCCGAAGCTCGCCGGCGAAGTCACCGTAACCATGCTCCGGGAGCCACGGCGGCATGTATCGCTTCTGCGTAACGGCGGCGATGAGCTGGGCTCGTTTGGCAGTATCGCGCCACGTGAGCAAAGGGAATGGACCGGCCTCGCCCGCGCGATGGCATGGGGCGCACTTCCTCCACAGGATGGGCGCGATGTCGTGGAAAGTGACGGGTGGGGCAGCGCTCCGCAAGAGCGAAGGAGCAAGCATGCTCAGAATGGCCCAGCCGGTTTTCATTGACCCTCTTTATTCTGGTTGTAGCACGCTCTTGACTTTGACCCTGGGTCAGGCCTCACGATATTCGGGAGGGCCGGTTTGAACAGGCTTTACCAAATCCACGAGTTTGCCGAGCTTGCAGGTGTCACCATCAAAGCGCTGCATCATTACGACAGGCTGGGTCTGCTGCAACCGGCGCGGTCGGAGTCCGGCTACCGGATGTACACATCGCGCGATCTGGAGCGGCTGGAGCAGATTGTCGCGCTCAAGTTTCTGGGTGTGCCGCTTAAGCGAATCAAGGCAGTGCTGGATCGACCCGGGCACGAACTGGCGGATGCCTTGCGGCTGCAGCGCGACGCGCTCGAAGAGAAGCAGTCTCACTTGGCCCGGGCGATTCGCGCAGTGCGCGCGGCTGAGGAGTCGCTAGAGCCCGGCGGCGCGGTGGATCCGGCAACCCTAAGGAAAATCATCGAGGTGATTGGCGTGCAAAACGACATGGCAGTGATGAAGAAGTACTACAGCACCGATGAGGCGTGGGAAAAGCGTCAGCGCTATTACGAAGAAGGACCGTCCGAGGAGTGGCAGAAGCTTTACCGCGACGTCCGCGCGGCGCTGGGCACGGATCCGGCCAGCGATGTGGCGCAATCCCTGGCCGACCGCTGGCTGGAACTCTCGGCGAGGGCCTTTAGCGGCGACCCGGAGGTCCAGACCGATTCCATGGCGGCATGGGTGGACCGCGACCATTGGCCTCCCGCTATGAAACGAAGGCTGGCGGAATTCCA
Organism: uncultured Solibacteraceae bacterium; assembly: GCA_963815475.1. Lineage (GTDB taxonomy): Bacteria > Acidobacteriota > Terriglobia > Bryobacterales > Bryobacteraceae > Sulfopaludibacter. Next base: position 2,789,084 of record CAWFHD010000003.1, read on the forward strand.
GATCGAAGAGGCAAACGCCTTCATTCAGCGGGCAGCCTTGGCCGCGCGCAAGAAGTACTTCAGCGAGGACGCATGGACCAGGCGGCTCGCCCAATTGACCCAAAGCGCGCAACAGTTCTCGGCGCTGTGGCAGGCGCGCGTGGATCTCTTCCACGATATCGCGAGCGCTCTCGGCGAAGACCCGTCCGGCGAAACGGCACAGGCGCTGGCGGCGCGCTGGATGGACCACATCGAGATGGCTAGCGAAGGTGATACTGGAATCAAAGATGGATTGCTGAGGCTGTGGCAGGATCGGCGCAACTGGCCGGCAACGCTGCGCTGGATGGAAGAGAGCTTCTGCCGCCTCACCGGTGACCGCTTCGATCAGGCCGCCGACTTCCTGGACCGCGCCACCGCCGCACGCCTGCACTCACCCGGTTGATATAATCGCCAAATCCGGGTGCATGGGTAAAAAGCCGCAGCCAGAGCCTCCCATTCAGGAAAAGTTCAGCGCCGCGCTTGACGCATTGATCGAGCAGGTGAAGCGCGACCGGTCTATCCTCGCGGCGATTCTGAGCGGCAGCCTCTCACACGACACCGTCTGGGCGAAGTCCGATATCGACCTGGTGCTGGTCACCGTCGACGATAAAACCACGGGCCGCGACAGCCTGTCGCTGTACGCCGACGACATCAATGTTCATGCTTTTCTGCTGCCGCGCACGGAGTTCCGCAAGATGGTGGAAGGCTCGCTGCGAAACTCCTTTATGCACTCGTTCCTCGCCAAGGGGCGCCTGCTATATACGCACGACGATACCATCGCAAGCTTGTGCTCGCGCCTGCACGAAATAGGGGCGCGCGACAATCGACTGCAACTTCTGGCGGCGGCTACCCATGCTCTGCCGTTTATCTACAAGGCCCACAAATGGTTCCTGACCCGCGGCGACCTGGACTACACGGCCCTCTGGATTTTGTACGCGGCGAGCTCGCTGGCGAAGATTGAGGTGTTGGAAGCGGGGCTCCTGGCCGACCGCGAAGTGCTGCCGCAGGCGATGAAGCTGAATCCCGATTTCTTTCGCATCGTCTATAGCGATCTGCTCAACGCCAAGAAGACGGCGAAGTCCGTACAAGCGGCTCTGGCGGCAGTCGACAGTTATGTGGCAAAGCGCGCCCCGGTATTGTTTTCGGAGGTGCTCGATCACTTGCGGGAAGTAACCGAAGCCCGGTCCGTCACCGAAATCGACGATCATTTCAAACGGAATTTCGGCATCGAAGGAGTCAGCGGCGTGTGCGAATATCTGGCGGACGAGGGGCTGATCGGCAAAGTTCCTCTGCCCGCCCGGCTCACCAAGAAGAGCAACGTAGAGGTCCAGGAGCTAGGGTTTTTCAACTCGTCGGAGGATCTGGATGCCTTCTAAGTCGCAACGCCGCACCACCATCGCCGTGCAAGGGGCTCGGGTGCACAATCTGAAAAACGTCTCCCTCGAGCTTCCCCGCGACCGCCTGATCGTGATCACGGGGCTTTCCGGGTCGGGCAAATCGAGCCTGGCATTCGACACCATTTACGCGGAAGGGCAGCGGCGCTACATGGAGTCGCTCTCCACCTATGCCAAGCGCTTCGTGGCGCAGGTGGCCAAGCCCGATGTGGATTTCATCTTCGGTCTCTCGCCCGTCATCTCCATCGAGCAAAAGACGACGGGCAGCAACCCGCGATCCACCGTCGGCACCATGACCGACATCTCCAGCTACCTGAACCTGCTCTTCGCCACCATCGCCGAACCGCATTGTCCGCGCACCGGGGAGCACGTCCATAGCCGGACGGCCAATCAGATCCTGGAAGGCATTCTGTCCCTGCCGGAGGGCGCCGAAATCGAACTGCGCGCGCCGGTATTCCCGGTCTACGGCGAAGAGCTGGACTTCGTGTTTACCGAGGTTCGCAAGAAGGGCTGCCGGCAGATTGTGATCGACGGCAAACGAGTCGATCTGTCGGAAGAGCTGACTGTCGAAGAGGGGTCGGTCAAGGACATGGACGCGGTGGTGGACCGGTTCGTGGTGGGGGCCAAACACGAGAAGGCGATCAAGGCAGGGATCGCCGCTACGCTGCTGGTGGGCGATGGACTGATGCAGGTGCAGGTGCTCAAAGGCGCCGGCAAGGCCGAGATGGAGCGATTCTCAAGGCTCTGTGCAGCCCTACTCATCGTTGTGTATGGCGGCATCGAGCCCGAATTCTTCATGTTCAACAATCCGGAGAGCGCCTGCCGCACGTGCGGCGGCCTGGGGATCCACAAGATCACTCATCCGGAATTGCTGGTGCCTGATCCGCGGCGCAGTATCCTGGGCGGCTGCTTCGTGAAGGAAGCGTACAAGTACAATCCCGACACCTGGGACGGCCGCATCATGTACACCATGTCGAAGGTGCTGCGATTCTCCCTGGAGACGCCGTGGGAGAAGCTGCCGGAGACTGTGCGGAACACCATTCTGTATGGTCTCGACAAGAAGGTTCGTACCGTCACACCGCCCGATTGCAAGGTAAGGCGCGAGCAGTGGGAAGGGCAGGAGGTAGGATTCGGTGGAATCGCGCGCCGCATCGAGAGGCAGTATCGCCGCTACCGCCAGCGCGGCGAGGCCAGCTCGGGCATGGAAGAGTGGCTGGACAAGGTGATGGTGGAGCGCACCTGCCCCGATTGCAAAGGCGCGCGGCTGCGGGCCACGCGCCTGCTCTTCACCATCGCAGGCAAGAGCATCTACGAAGCGGGTGGGCTCAACTTCGATGAGCTTTTCGGATTTCTCGGCAAACTAGCTCCGGCGGGGCGCGGCGCCGATGCCGGCCGCCAGGTGATCGGCGAAATTCGCGGACGGCTCAAACTGCTCCTCGGCATTGGGCTCGATTATCTCAACCTGAACCGCCGGTCCAGCACCCTCTCGGGAGGCGAATCGCAGCGCATACGGCTCTCCACGCAGATCGGATCGGGGTTGATGGGCATGCTGTACGTGCTCGATGAGCCGAGCATCGGCCTCCATCCCAAGGACAATGTGAAGATGATCGCCACTCTTGAGAGCCTGCGCGATATCGGCAATACCGTGATTGTGGTGGAGCACGACGAAGACACGGTGCGGGCCGCCGATCACATCGTGGAAATCGGTCCTGGGCCCGGCGTGCATGGCGGCGAGGTGGTGGTGCAGGGGACGCTCGAAGACGTCATGAAGTGCAAGAAGTCGCCCACCGGCCAGTTCCTCTCCGGCAAGCGGTTTATCGCGATGCCGGGTGCCCGCCGGAAAGGAAACGGTGAGACTCTGACCGTGCGGGGTGCGCGTGAGAACAACCTGAAGAACGTGGATGTCGCGATTCCGCTGGGCAAGCTGGTAGCGGTGACTGGGGCGTCGGGCTCGGGGAAGAGTTCGCTGATCAACGAAATTCTGTTCAAGGCTTTGTGGAAGCGGCTGGTGGATACGCGCACGTTGCCCGGCGAGCACGATGCGCTGGAGGGAACCGAGAACGTTCACAAGGTGGTAAACATCGATCAATCGCCCATCGGCCGCAACAGCCGGTCGAACCCGGCCACATACATCGGGTTCTACGACACCATCCGCGATCTCTTCACGCGCGCGCCGCTTGCCGTGGAGCGCGAGTACAAAGCGGGGCGCTTCAGTTTCAATGTCAAGGGCGGCCGCTGCGAAGAGTGCCAGGGGGAAGGCGTCATCACCACCCAGCTCTACTTCATGCCCGACGTGGAAGTGACCTGCGGCGTCTGCAAAGGTGCGCGTTTCGGAGCGGAAACGCTGGAGGTCACCTGGCGCGGCAAGACCATCACAGACGTGCTCAACATGCCGGTGGAAGAAGGAGTGACGTTCTTTGCGAGCGAACCGGCGGTCGGCAAAAAGATCGAGGTGTTGCGCGATCTGGGGCTCGGCTACCTGACGCTAGGTCAATCGGCCACCACGCTATCGGGCGGCGAGGCGCAGCGCATCAAGATCGCCGCTGAGTTGTCGAAGTTGCAGCGCTCGAAGCACACCGTTTACATTCTGGATGAGCCGACCACCGGGCTGCACCTGGCAGATGTCGAGCGGCTGCTGGAGTGCTTGAACCGGTTGGTGGATGCGGGGCATACGGTGCTGGTGATTGAGCACCATCTGGACGTGATCAAAACCGCCGACCACGTAATCGATCTCGGACCGGAGGGCGGGCACGCCGGTGGGCGCGTGCTGGTGACTGGCACGCCTGAGGATGTGGCGGCGTGCAAGGAATCGTATACGGGCCGGTTCTTGAAAGCGCGGCTCTGAGCTTTACCTCAGCTACCTGTGGAACAGTCCGAAGTAGGCGGCCTTTCCTCGGATGTGCCCCACCATGGCCTGCATGATCGAAGTGCGGATGGCTTGCGCGTTAGGGTTGGGATCCTGATTGCCCTGCGGCGCCACCTTGATATCGAGCATAGTGTCGAGAGCGTACAACTCCATCACGTAATGATGAATGGGGCCGGCGGCGGGAGCCCCTGGTCCGCGGTATCGTGAGCCACTCACGCTGATCTGGCGCGTTCCGTTCGGTAGTTCGAAGCCATCGGGCAGGTTTTGCGGGAGGCTGGTAGCGGTCGCCGGGATGTTCCAAACCAGCCAGTGCAGCATACCGTCGGTGGAATTGTTCACCGGGGCATCGGCGTCGTGAAAGATCAGCACGAAGCTGGCGGCGCCGGCCGGAGCGCCGCTCCATTGAATGGCGGGCGAGATCTCGGGTCCCGACTGCGTGTAGCGCAGAGGAATCATACCGCCATCGGGCCACGCCGTCGTGACCAGCGTCATGGTCTGCGGCGCGCCGGGTCCACGACCGCCGCGCTGTGCAACAGCGGCGGTGGCCACCAACGCAAACACCATCATCCATCTGAAGGCACGCATCGTATGGTTCTCCTGGTTACCGCTTGAATTCCGGGTGAGCCTTGACCCACGCATCGTAGCGGAGCCGGAGCGTCTTTACCGGATTGAGGTTCTCGCCGGCTTTGATCTGAAACGCCGGACCGTGATTGGGCTGCGAGACCGTGATGTACATGGCGTATTTGCCGTTGTTGTGCGAGTTCTGCTGGTCGGGCGGACCGTCGGTATCTTTAGGATCGGCAGCCAGGATATACGCCACCAGCGATGTTCGATAGGTGCAAGGCAGCCCTGCGCTCTCGGCCGGAGGCGCGGGCGTCTGACACGTGCAGCGACTATCGCCGCCCGCCGCATCGGCAGCCTCCATGGCGGCCATCACGCGATCGGTCACGCCGCCCTTCGCCGCCAGGAATGCCTTCACCGCGTTAGGCACCACTGCGCCGGAGCGAAGGATGTTGCCCTGGATGGAATAGAAGATCTCGGTGCCGGGCGCCTGTCCGTGCATATCTTGCGAAACAAACCCATTTGTGAGCCCGGAATGGCCGGCCATACGGCCCTGCAGGTCGACGATACCGTACTGGCGGGACTGGAAGCCCGGGTCCTGGCTCAGCATCTCGATGATATGGGCGGGATCGGTTCCGCGCTGCAACTCGTCGAAGACCAGGGTCTGGTTCTGGTGCGCGGCCTGATCGACCCCTGCCTGGCAGGCAGCCACGCCTTTGCCGGGCACTACCACAGCCTGCACATCCTTTAAGAAGTCGTCCGTATTCCCAGTGCAGGTGGAGGAGGAAATCACCACCCGTCCGGTGGCGCGATCCACCGCGACTACGGACCACGTCGCGAAGGCGGCGGGAGCCAGTCCCAGCAATGCGGCCGACAGCAGAATCGTTTTTCGCACGTGAGCGATTGTATCGCAACCTTGACTTGCTGCATATTATCCGGGTAATATAATTACATCCGGGTAATATGGCATTTCCAATGTGTACAGCTTTTGCGGGACGGAAGCGAATCGCTTCTGGTGATTTGCGGCAGGTCGCTGTCAAAGCGAAGTCCGTTATGGATCGCGATCCATGGGCGCAAGTGCTGATCTTCGACGATCTCACCAGCAATCCGATCGAGGTGGATTTCCGGGGCACAGCGGAAGATGTCGCTCGTCGAATCGAGACGGCGACGCCCACGGCGGTAACTCCCGAGACTGAAGCAGATCCGCGACGGCCGGGCCGTCCAAAACTGGGTGTAGTGGCGCGCGAAGTGACCCTGTTACCGCGCCATTGGGAATGGCTGGCGAGCCAACCCGGCGGCGCATCGGTGGCGCTGCGCAAACTGGTGGACCAGGCTCGGCAATCCAATCAGGGCAAGGACCGCAGACGGCGCGCACAAGAGGCGGCCTATCGATTCCTCTCCGCCATGGCAGGAAACGAGCCGGGGTTTGAGGAGGCGGCGCGGTCGTTGTTCGCGGGGAAGAGCGACCGCTTTCACGAAGTAGTGGAACCGTGGCCCGCCGATATCCGGGACCATGCCCGGAAGTTGGCGGCGGCAGTATTCGAAGGGATAGTATGACCTCGCAAATCGACCGAAAAGAGGCCATTCGTAAATTCAAGGAGCAAAAGTCGCGGATGGGTGCATATGCCGTGCGCTGTACCACGTCCGGCCAGGTGTGGGTGGGCTCGACCCGAAATCTGGATGCGACCCGGAACGGTTCCTGGTTCGCGCTTCGGCAGGGCGGTCATCGCGACCGGTCGCTGCAAGAAGAATGGAAAGCACGGGGCGAGCAGAATTTCCAGTACGAAATTCTGGAACTGCTCGATCCGGACGTGGCGCCGCTCGCGGTCTCCGACCTTCTTAAGGAGAAGAAGCGCCACTGGATGGCCCAATTAACAGCTTTGCCGCTATGCTGACCATCGGACACTCCAACCGGCCGCTGGACGAGTTTCTGCGAATGCTCACCGCGCACGAAGTGCAGCTTCTGGTAGATGTCCGGACGTTTCCCCGCTCGCGGCACAATCCGCAGTTTAATAAGGAACATCTGGCGGAATCGCTGCGATCGGTCGGCATCGACCATATCCACATGCCGGGATTGGGCGGATTGCGCCGCGCCCGGCCGGACTCCACCAATACCGGCTGGCAGAATCCCCACTTTCGCGGCTACGCCGACTTCATGCAGACCGCGGAATTCGAGGACTACCTGGGACAACTGATAAAGCTCGACCAGGAAAAGCGCGTCGTCATCATGTGCGCCGAGGCGGTACCGTGGCGATGTCACCGGTCGCTGATTGCCGATGCGTTGACAGCCCGGCAAGTCCCGGTTTCGCACATTATGAGCGCCACTCAGGTGAATCCCCACAGATTGACTGCATTTGCGCGAATCGAGGGGGGCGCTGTGCGCTATCCCTCAGAGACGCTCGATCTCTTCCCCAACTCCTAGCGGAATTTCACCCACCAACCTCCGGTATTTTCACCCAATTCCATCCCCACCCCACGCTTTGTCACAGCGTGATGGGATTTCCAACAATCACATAATAAAAGGCCTTCAGATCTGATTTGGGCGGAACCTGGTTTGGGCGGGTATGTGCATTGAAGGCACTGCTCGATAGCTTCATTTGGCTCGTGGGTTGTTTCCCGCCGGCGGAATGAGTTGCAGGTTTCTACTTTTGGAGAAGAATATGCGGATCCCCTCTTCGGTTCAGGCGACAAAGCAATTCGCTGTAGCATTAGCCCTGATCGCCGTCTCCGGAGTGCTGTTAAGCGGCGCCCGGAAAACCACCTTGTCTCCCCATGAGAAGGCGTTCTACGCGCCCCAGGCCGTTGTGGAATATGTGAATCCGGGCCTGGTGTTCAATATCGTCTCGGCGACCATCGCGTCGGACGGCACCATCAGCGTTCACTACACGGTTGCCGACCCCCAGAAATTGCCTTTGGACACCGCCGGAATTCAGACTCCCGGCTCCATCAGCCCCCGATTCCTGGCGGCGTACATTCCTAAGGGACAATCTCAGTTTGCCTCATACATCGTCAACACGGTTAAGGCGGTGCAAGGTAGCGCGACCGGAACTCAGGCTGCGGGCGACTCTGGCGGTACCACCACCACGAATGCGGTCGGCGACTACGTCTACACGTTTAAGAACAAGGCGCCTGCCGGATTCGACGCCACGGCTACGAACCGGATCGGCATTTATGGGTCGCGCAATCTGACTCAATGGGACCTCGGCACCAACTACGCATCCGCCACGTTCGACTTTGTGCCGAACGGTGGCAAGCCCGTTGCGCGGGATGTGGTCCGCGACGCGGATTGCAACAAGTGCCACGATACAATGTCCTTCCACGGCGGATCTCGAGTGGGCACGGCCCTTTGCATCATGTGCCACCAGCCCCAAACAGTGGATCCGAACACCGGGAACAGCCTGGACATGAAGGTCTTCATCCACAGCCTCCACATGGGCGCTTCGCTGCCGAGCGTGGTGGCCGGCGGAAAGTACCAGATCTACGGGTTTAACGGCTACTCCGACTTCTCCGCAGTGAAGTTCCCGTCCACCTCGCAATACGATCCCCGCGATTGCGCCGGAACCTGCCACAATCCCAAGAATGGCGCAGCGCAAACCAATAACTGGGTGAGCACTCCCAGCCGTGCGGCTTGCGGCGGATGCCACAACGACGTCAACTTCGCGACCGGCCAGAATCACGTGAACCTGCCGCAGGTGGACGACAATCAATGCGCGCAGTGCCACATTCCCAAAGGCGAACTGGAATTTGACGCTTCCATCATGGGCGCGCACACCGTGCCGACCATGTCCGCGACCGCTCCTGGCATCAACTTCCAGATCCTCAAGGTGACGGGCAGCGCCGGCAAGCCGCCGGTGGTTTCCTTCACGGTGAAGGACAATGCCGGCAACGGCATCCCGATGGCGTCGCTGATCGGTGGATCCAACCGCCTGGCTCTGGTCCTGGCCGGACCGACGAGCGACTACGGCTACACCAGCTTCGGTTCGGACGTCACCACTAAGGGCTACGTCTCTGAGGACGCCACCAAGTCCACCTGCAGCCAGGATGGAAGCTGCCAATACACGTTCATCCACTCGATTCCGGCGCAAGCCACCGGAACTTACGCGGTGGGCATCGAAGGCCGCCGCGGCCTGACCTTGCTGCCGGGCACCACTCAGCAGGCCACTACCGAATACGGTGGCGACAACAAAGTCTTCTACTTCTCGGTGGATGGTTCGACGGTGGTTCCGCGCCGCACTGTGGTGGCGACCGCCAATTGCAACAACTGCCACACCCGCCTCTCACTGCACGGCGAGAATCGCAACCAGGTGGAGATGTGCGTACTGTGCCACAACCCGAGTGAAAACGATTCCTCGGTGCGTGGAGTCTCGGTAGTTCCCGCGGACAAGACCCAGCCCCCGCAGTCCGTTAACTTCGCCTTGATGGTCCACAAGATTCACAGCGGCGAGACGTTGGGCGCGGCCGGCCTGAGCTACGCGATCGTGGGCTTCGGTGGGAGCCACAACGAGTTCAACGATGTCCTCTACCCCACCTTTACGCCCACCGGTTCCTCACCGGATACCGCCAAGTGCTACATGTGCCATGTGAACAGTTCGGAAGCAAACTTCCCGATCGGCCTGAACAACGTGGCCGATACGCAAGGCCTTCTGAGCCCGGCCCCGGCTACCACCTCGGCCTGCACGGCATGCCACTTCCAGAAGTCGACCTTCGCGCACGCCCAAGCCAACACCGATCCGAAGTTTGGCGAGAGCTGCGATGTATGCCACGGAACCGGCGCCGCGTTTGACGTGGACAAGGTGCACGCTGGAAAATAATCGACATGAACATCCTGATTGGACCGCCTGACAACGGCGTTCGCCAGGCTCCTCCTCCTTCTTGCCGCCCTCGGGCGGCAAGACTGGCGGTGCTGGTGGCGGCAGCCGCGATGTTCACAACTCTTTCCGGGAGCGCTCAGGACAAGCCTGGCGCTCCCCCTCTCCACCGTCCGCGAAAGCGGACCAGGACAAGCCGGCCGATGCCAAGGCCGCCGATGCCAAGGCCGCCGAGAGCAAGCCGGCCGACAACAAGCCGGCCGAGTACATCGGTTCTGAGATGTGCGGCGCTTGCCACGAAGACATCTCCAAGGCGTTCGGCAAGAACCCGCATCACGCAGTGGAAACCGACAAGCACCGCGGCTGGGAGACCAAAGCCTGCGAATCCTGCCACGGGCCGGGAAGCAAGCACGCGGATTCCATGAACGCCGCGGACATACGCAATCCCGCGAAGCTGAAACCCGCCGAAGCCGACAAGACCTGCCTCACTTGCCATCTGAATCAGCCCACTCAAGCGGGGCGCATCAACAGCAGCCACGCCAAGAATCAGGTGGCCTGTGTGGCCTGCCACTCGGTGCATAAGAACGGGCCGTACGGAATGGTGGCGCGCAAGCCGGACGACATCAATAAGCAGTGCGCCACGTGCCACGACGGTGTTTGGGCCAGTTTCCAGCGCCCCTACAAACACAAGCTGCCGCAAGGCGTCATGTCCTGCGTGGATTGCCACAACCCCCATGGCAGCTCGCAGCCGCACGCCATGCTGCAAACCACGAATGCCAATGAGCCGGGCTGCTTCAAATGCCACGGCGACAAGCGTGGGCCGTTTACTTTCGAACATGCTCCGGTGCGTCTGGAAGGGTGCAATGCCTGCCACGAGCCGCACGGCTCGGCCAATCCACGCATGCTGACGCGCCACGAAGTCCGCTTCGTCTGTCTGGAATGCCACTCCAACCTGCCCACGCCGACCCCACCTGCTAATGGAACACTCGGCACGGTGCCGCCCGCGATTCATGATCTGCGCCAACCGCGCTTCCAAAACTGCAACCTCTGTCACCAGAAGGTGCATGGCTCCTATGTGAGCCGGGAGTTGCTCAAGTGAGATACCTTTTGGCCCTCCTGATCGTCGCACCGATGATGGCGCAGTCGCCCAAGCCCGAAGCGGCAGTGGCGCCCGCCGCTGCTCAAACGGCCGACCAGACACCTGCTAAGACTGACGCGCCGCCCGCCAAGGCCGATGACAAGGCAGCCCCCGCTGCCGATAAACCCGCCGAATCCCCCGCCCCCGCCACCGACAATTGGTTCACCGGGAGTATCGACTTAGGCTATCGCGCGATCCTGAACAACGCCGGCAATTTCACGGAGTATCGCAGCATCGTCAACCTGGGACAGGGGCCGCGAATTTTCGGCCTGGACTTCGTCATTGTGGATCCCAAGAAGCGCCTGTTCGACCGCATCGACGGGCGCGCCACCGGTATCGGCGATCCCGACAACACGGCACACCTGAACGTTCGCAAGCAGGGCATTTACAATTTCACGGCGGACTACCGCAACATCTCATACTTCGACGCCGTGCCGTCGTTTGCCAATCCATTTCAACCGTCGGGATTTAACGAGCAGAGCTTCAACACCCATCGGCGCAATACCAACATCAGCCTCGATCTGTTTCCCGGCGGCCGCTTCGTTCCCTACGTCGTCTACGAGCGCAATTCCGGATACGGCAGCGGAATCGAGACGTGGGTGCAGGACGCCAACAACGAGTTCGCCGTGCCCGCGATGTTCCACGACCAGACCAACAATTACCGCGGCGGTATCCACGTGGAGCTCAATAAGTTCCAGGTGACCCTGGAGCATGGCGAAACCCGGTTCCGCGAAGACGATTCGGCCTTCAATAGTGTTCAGCTCAAGGGCGATAATCCAGCGCCGCTGATCGGCCTGCCTATTTACCTGAATGGCCTGGTTCAGTCCTACGCTATTCGCGGCACCGGCTCTTATGACAAGGTGCTGCTCACCGCGAGTCCGTTCTCGTGGATCAACTTGTACGGCCAGTTCCTGTACAGCGAACCGCAGATCAAGGTGAGCTACAGCGATCTGGCGCAGGGCAACTTCGCCGAATTGAGCGCGCTGCTGTTCTACGCCACGCAGGCCACGCAGGCGAGCGGCGCCGCCAACCAACCGCACGTCACCGGCCTCGTCGGTTTTGAATTGAGACCCCTGAAGCGGCTGCGCATCATCGAATCGGTCTACCTGGACCGCGAGCACGATGCCGCCTCGCCCCTGGTTGTCCAACAGCTTCTGTCGCCCGTGGCGAACCCGATTTTCGGGACCGGCAGCCCCCAGAACATCATTACCGCGCTCAACTATAAGCAGGTGGTGAACTACAACCAGCAAGAGGTGAATGCCATCTATGACGTGACCTCCAAGCTGACGCTGCGCGGCGGGTACCGCTTCGTTTGGGGCGATGCCACGGTGCTGGCGGGCCAGCTCAGCCAGAGCGGCGACTTGGTTTCGGGCAACCTGCATCGCAATGTGGCGCTTGCAGGGGCGACCTACCGTCCTTTCAAAAAGCTGATCGTCCACCTGGATTACGAAGGTTCATCCAGCGACAATATTTACTTCCGCACCAGCTTGAACAACTACCAGAAGGGCCGCGCCCGGGCCGATTATCAGATCACCAGCACGCTTTCCGCGCAGGCTCGTTTCCAGGTGCTCGACAATCAGAATCCCGATCCCAGCATCCGCTACGATTTCCGCGGCCGCGACAATTCGGTTTCTCTCTTCTGGACTCCGAAGGGCAACCGGCGCATCAGCGTGATGGCCGACTATGACCGGTCCACGGTCCGTTCCAACATCAGCTACCTGGGGATTTTTCTGAGCCCCAGCACGTCGGTGTACCGGGATAATGCCCATACCGCAACCTCGGCGGTGGTGTTGGCCCTTCCCGGCTATTCCAAGGCCACGCTGACTTTCGGCGGCTCGCTCTTCATCTCGGCGGGAAGCCGCGCCACCCGCTTCTATCAGCCCATGGGACGGTTGTCTATTCCCATTCAAAACCACGTATCCTGGAACTCGGAGTGGCAGTGGTATGGCTACGGCGAGCAGCTCTTCCAGTTCGAGGGCTTCCGAACGCATATTTTCATGACCGGGCTCAAGGTGACCAGATGAGACCAGCAACATTCAGTACTCGGGTGCTTGCCGGGACGGCGATTCTGGCAATAGTGGCGTGTGGCCTACAGGCTGCGCCGGTGGGAGATGCGCGGCGCGGCGAACAACTGTTTCAGACCGAGCAGTGCGTTCAGTGCCACAGCGCCAACGGCCGCGGCGGCTCGATCGCTCCCGACCTCACGAAACGCGTCGACCGCGCTTATACGCCGTCGGTGATGGCCAGCCTGATGTGGAATCACGCGCCCGAGATGTGGTCTGCCATGAAGAAGCAGGGCATCGTAAAGGGAACCATGACGGCGGAATCGGCGGCCGATCTGTTCGCGTACTTCGTTTCGGCGCGATACTTCGAAAAGCCGGGCGATGCCGGGCGCGGCAAGCTGGCATTCACGGCGAAGCACTGCTCCGAATGCCACGGCATCACCACGTCGGTGGCAGCCGGCGCGCCGCCGGTGGCGAAATGGGAATCGCTGGGAGATCCCATGATTCTGGCGCAGCAGATGTGGAACCACGGTCCGCAGATGCGCCAGGCGTTTGCCCAGAAGCATTTGAAATTCACTCCCCTCACCGGCCAGGAACTCACCGATATGCTGGTGTACCTGCAAAATCAGCCGGAGACCAAAGCGCTAGCCGGCAATTTCCAGTTTCCCCCCTCCGAAGGCGGAGAGGCGCTCTTCCAATCGAAGGGCTGCATGGATTGCCACACCGCGAAGTGGACCGGTGTGCTTCACAACCAAACCATCACGGAGATCGCCGTGGCCATGTGGAACCACCAGGCCACCATGCGCCAACCCACGCCTACCTTCACGCCGGAGGAGATGCGCCAGATCATCGGCTACATTTGGCTGCGGCAATATTTTCGCGGAGATGGCAGCGCCACTGCGGGTAAGAAGGTCTTTGCCGAGAAGAGCTGCGCCACGTGCCATAACGATCCGTCGAGCGGCGCGCCCAAGTTGGGCAAGGGCAACTATTCCGACATCACCATGATCGCGGTGCTCTGGGAGCACGGCCCCCAAATGCTCGACATGATGAATCGGAGGAAGCTGGCTTGGCCCCGGTTCACCGCGGGCCAGATGTCCGACCTCATCGCTTACTTGAATTCGCTATAACTCGACAGACCAAAGGGTCTGCCCCACCCAACGCATGTGCCACAATAGCTCGCATGCGGCTTCGACTTGTCCTCGCCGGTCTGCTTCTCGGCCATTCCGCCTTCGCTCAACTGGATGAAAAGCTCCTGAAGGGCATGCAGTATCGCCTGATCGGTCCGTTCCGTGGAGGCCGCGTGCTGACCACCGCGGGTATCGCCGGCGATCCGCAGACTTACTATTTCGGCGCCGCGTCGGGTGGAGTGTGGAAGAGCGTGGATGGCGGCGCGCACTGGTCGTCACTCTTCGATCACGAGTCGACCGCTTCCATCGGAAGCATCGCCGTGGCGCCTTCCGATCCGAATGTGTTGTACGTAGGCAGCGGCGAAGGATGCCTGCGCGGCAACATCTCATATGGCGACGGCGTCTATCGCTCCAACGATGGCGGCAAGACCTGGAAGAATGTCGGCCTGCGCGACACGCGCCACATCCCGAAAGTCCTGGTGGATCCGCGCAATCCGGAAGTGGTCCTGGTGGCCGCGATCGGCCACGCTTTCGCGCCGAGCAGCGAACGCGGCGTCTTCCGCAGCACCGACGGCGGCAAGACCTGGACGAAGACCCTCTACGTGGACGATCGCACCGGCGCCACCGACCTCGCCTTCGCGCCATCGAACGCCAATATCGTCTTCGCCGGTATGTATCAGGTGCAGAGGCAACCGTGGACGTTCACCAGCGGCGGACCGGGCAGCGGGCTGTACCGGTCTACCGATGGCGGCGCCACCTGGAAGCGCCTGGAGGGCCATGGGCTTCCCGAAGGGATTCTGGGACGTATCGGCGTCTCCGTATCCGGCGCCGATCCCAATCGTGTATATGCCATGATCGAAGCCGAGAAGGGCGGGCTATACCGCTCCGACGACGGCGGCGATTCGTGGAAACGCATTAACGATGACGAACGCTACCGGCAGCGGGCCTGGTATTTCAGCCACATCTTCGCCGATCCCAAAGATGCCGATACGGTCTACGTGCTGAACACGGGCATGTTCCGCTCGGCCGACGGCGGCAAGAGCTTCAACCTGCTTCCCGCGCCGCATGGCGACCATCACGCGCTCTGGATCGACCCCACGAACCCGCAGCGCATGATCAACGGCGACGATGGCGGCGCCACCATCTCCATCGACGGCGGCAAGAACTGGACTCCGCAGTTGAATCAGCCAACCGCGCAGTTCTACCACGTCACCACTGACAATCGCTTCCCCTATTACGTCTTCGGAGCGCAGCAGGACAATACCGCGCTGGCCACCGCCAGTTGGAGCGACTTCGGAATCATCGGCATGCGCAACTGGTATGAAGTGCCGGAATCGGAGAGCGCGTTCATGGCCGCCGACCCGCGCGATGGCAACATTGTGTACGGCGCCGGGCAAGGCGTGATCCGCTTCGACAAGCGCAGCGAACAGGCTCGCGACGTCTCCCCCTGGCCCATCGATTCCGCCGGTCACGGCGTCGGCGACTTCCCGCATCGCTTCCAATGGACCGAGCCGATCCTGTTTTCGCCCCACGACCCCAACGTGATCTATACCGCGGGAGAAGTGGTTTTCAAAACCACCAATCAAGGCAAGAGCTGGACCGCCATCAGTCCCGATCTGACGCGCAACGACAAATCGAAGCAGAAGCCTTCGGGCGGGTCCATCACCGAAGACAACACCAGCGTAGAATACTATGACACCGTCTTCGCGCTGGCCGAATCGCCTCTGGAAAAGGGGCTGCTGTGGGCAGGTAGCGACGACGGCCTGATCCACATCACCCGCAACGCCGGCGGCTCGTGGCAGAACGTCACGCCCGCCGCGCTGCCGGAGTGGAGCATGGTGAGCCTGATCGATCCATCGGCGCACGCGGCCGGCGCGGCGTATGTTGCGGTGGACCGCCACAAGCTCGACGATTTCAAGCCGTACATCTTCAAGACCGCGGACTATGGCAAGACCTGGACGCAGATCGCGGCCGGAATTCCCGAGGGAGACTACGTTCACGCGGTGCGCGAAGATCCCAAGCGAAAGGGTCTGCTGTACGCAGGCACCGAAAGCGGCGTCTGGATCTCGATCGACGATGGAGCACACTGGCAAAAGCTGAAGCTCAATCTGCCGACTGTGCCGGTGCACGACCTCGTGGTCAAGGATGACGACCTCGTAGTGGCCACGCACGGCCGCGCGTTCTGGATTCTCGACGACCTCACTCCGCTGCGCAAACTGGCGTCGGCGGATCTCGACGCGGCGGTGAAACTACTCCCGCCGAAGCCGGCCTATCGCGTGCGTTTCCCGGACTCGGTGGACAAACGCACGCCTGGCGGCGAGAATCCCCCGCCGGCGCCATCGTGTACTTCTACTTCAAAGAGGCGCCGAAAGGCGAAGCGAAGTTGGAGATCCTCGATGGGCAGGGCAATGTCGTCAAGACGTATTCGAGCGAGAGGAAGGAAGAGGTGGCCGGCCCGTCGGAGTGGCCGGACGTGCAGCATGTCAGCGAAGTGCTGCCGGTGGATGCCGGGCTCAACCGCTTCTTCTGGAATCTGCGCTATCAGGACCCGGTGACGGTACCGGGCAATTTCTACGAGGCCGATCTACCGCCGAAGGGGCCGATGGCTCTGCCGGGCGTCTACCAGGTGCGTCTCACTGTCGAAGGGCAGACGCAGACAGCGCCGCTCGAATTGCGCCAGGACCCGCGCATCGAGATTTCGCGCGCCGACCTGGAAGCGCAGTTTGAACTCGAGCGCCAGATTGCGCGCCGCCTCACGTCGCTGCACAACACCGTGAATGAGATCCGCGATCTGCGCGCACAGGTGACCGGTCTCGGCCAACGATACAAAAACGTGGAGGCGTGGAGGCCTGTGCAGGCCTTGGCCGACGAACTGCTGAAGAAGATCTCGGCCGTGGAAGAGAAGATCATTCAAACGAAGATGAAGAGCACGGAAGGCGACCTCCGCTATCCCACCATGATTGACGAGCAGTTGATCTACCTGAACTGGAGCGCGGACGGCACCGATGCCGCCCCCACTGACGGCCAGCAGCGGCTTTTCGCCGAACTGAGCGGCAAGCTGCAGGAGCAGCTCAATGTGTGGGATCGCATTCTGAGCGCCGATCTGGCGGGATTCAATCGCGCCGCCGAGAAGCAGAAGATCACAGTGGTGGATGTGCGGGTGCGGCCGTAGTGAACGTCCTCGAATTCACAGGCGCTGTGTTTGCCATCTCGGCGCTGGCCGGGTTTCTCGGCGCGCTCACCGGGCTGGGCGGCGGCGTGGTGGTGGTGCCGGCGCTGACGGTGCTACTGGGCGTGGACATCCACTATGCGATGGGCGCTTCGCTGGTCTCGGTAATCGCGACGTCGTCAGGCGCGGCCGCCGCCTATGTGAAGGAAGGCTTCTCCAATGTCCGCATCGGCATGTTCCTCGAAATCGCGACGACCCTTGGCGCCGTGGCGGGCGCGCATCTCACCGCCGTGGTGCCGGCCGCCGGACTGGCGCTGATCTTCGGCGCGGTGTTGTTGTACTCGGCATGGCATTCTCTCGAAGCGCCGAAGGAACACATCGCTACGCAGACGGATCCGTTGGCGGTGCGGCTCAAGCTCGACGGAAGCTATCCCACGTCGCAGGGACTCGTCCGCTACCATGCGCAGCGGGTGAAGGCGGGTTTCAGCCTCATGTTCGGAGCAGGCCTGCTGTCGGGATTGCTCGGGATCGGGTCGGGCGCCATGAAGGTGATCGCGATGGATCAGATCATGCGGATCCCGTTCAAGGTTTCCACTACCACCAGCAACTTCATGATTGGCGTGACGGCGGCGGCGAGCGCGGGAATCTATCTCGGGCGCGGGTACATCAGCCCGGGACTCGCGATGCCGGTGATGCTCGGAGTGCTGGCGGGCTCGTTGACCGGCGCACGGCTTTTGATGGGGGCAAGGACAAAGGCGCTACGGATGGTGTTCGCCGGAGTGATCGGGGTCCTGGCGGTGGAGATGATTTATAACGGCCTGCATGGAGGCGGTCAGTGACGGACGATCGGATGGATCAGGTTATTGGCAATCTGCTGAGGTCCGGCGTAATTCTGGCGGCCGCTGTGGTCCTGGCGGGCGGAGTCTGGTATCTGGCATCCGGCGAATCGCCGCCGAACTATCATACGTTCCAGCCGACGTTGCGCGGTTTGCACGGTTTGGCGCAACTCTCAGGCCCGGAAATGTTGATGCTACTCGGGTTACTGATCCTGATCGCCACTCCGGTGGCACGCGTGATCTTCGCCATAGTCGCCTTCGGCCTGGAGGGAGACCGTGTCTATGTAGGGATCACGAGCTTGGTCTTGGCAATCCTTTTATATAGCATCGGAACGGCGTGGTGGTAGGGCCAGGCAATTCTGCCCGGTACATGGAACTGGTTCTTGACGGAACAAACCCAATTTCTTCCGGTATCGGGACATTGCCCGCCCCAGCACTTTTAGGGCAAATTAAAGCAGCTTCATGAGTTCGAATACAAATTCTTGTTGACATTCAGACAATGCGGGCGGTACCTTGAATATGGATGGACAAGGTTTGTAGTTGGAACCAAGTTCACCCGATTTGCATGGATCCTCGGTAGGCGAGGCGTCCGCGCGGCAAATAAGCCACTGCCCTGAAGCGTCCAAAGATGCTACGCAGGGTGGACCAGGGATTCCCGGGTTAAGGGTTTCTCTAATGTGGCTGAGATCTTCGGATCTCTCACGGCGTGCGGTGCTGAAGCTTGGACCAGTGGGGGAATCCGTCAGCAATCGCTTGCGATAGTTGGCCATTTCTTCCGCTCGGGGGAAATGGTTTTTTTATTTCCCGCTGAGTTTCGAACTCGTCTCCAGAAAGGTATATGGAACCGAACGACGATCAACCTCCTAGTTCGGAGGTAAACGGCGTGGGAGTTCCGGCGGATCTTCGGTAGCCCTTCCTGCTATCGCCTGAGCCGCCGCTGCTTCCACAAGATGTGGGAACGCGGAAGGCCAGGCGTCACGGGCACCTTCGTCCGTGTACCTTGGTACCTCCTGCTATCTGTCTGCAGAGGAGGTGCGGTAGTGAACAACCAAACAATGACCGTACCCGCGGCTGATGTCGTGGTTCAGCCGATTCGCGGGCGTGTGGTCAAATCCAAGTGGACCCGCAATCTGCTCACTTTCCTGATGGTGTTCGGCCCCGGACTCATCGTGATGGTGGCGGACAACGATGCCGGGGCGGTATCTACTTATACCCAGGCCGGCGCGCAATACGGCACTCATCTTTTATGGACTCTTCTGCTTCTATTGCCGGTCACGTATTTCATTCAGGAAATGGTCGTTCGGTTGGGAATCGCGACGGGCAAAGGCCACGCTGCGATGATTTATCAGCGCTTCGGTAAGTGGTGGGGCCTGTTCTCCCTGCTCGATCTGGAGATCGTGAATTTCCTGACCCTGGTTACGGAATTCGCAGCCATCGACCTCGCGCTGACGAAGATGGGAGTGGATCCGCGCTTCGGCGTGCCGCTCACGGCCGTGGGTCTGGTGGCGTTGGTTTTGACGGGAAGCTATCGGCGCTGGGAGCGGATCGTAGTCTTCCTCTGCTCGCTCGACTTGGCTTGGTTTGTGGTGGCGTACTGGCTGCGCCCGCCGGTGGGCCAGATCCTAAAGGGAGCCTTGGTTCCGGGAATTCCGCCCGGAGGGCTCACCAGCAGCCTGGTGTTTTTGGTGATCGCGATTGTGGGAACCACGGTGGCGCCTTGGCAGCTCTTCTTCCAGCAGAGCTGTATCGCCGATAAGCGGCTGCGCTTCGCGGATTTGAACTGGGCGCGCCTCGATACGCTGCTGGGCGCGTGCATTACGATTGTGGCGGCCGGCTGCATGATGATCGCCGGTTACGCATCCAAGGCGCATGGGTTTACGTTTAGCGATCCGGCGCAGATGGCGCTCGATATCGGCAGCTTTGCGGGCGGCTTCTTCAAGCACTCGATTCTGCTGTTGATGATCAACGCCGCAGTGTTGGGCACCACGACGATTTCGCTGTCGAGCGCGTGGGCATACGGCGAAGTCCGCGGATGGCCGCACAGCCTGCAGCTTCCGGTGCGGCAGGCTAAGGGCTTCTACCTGGTTTATCTGGCTTGCGTCGGGGCGGCCGCGGGATTGGTTCTGATTCCGCGCGCGCCGCTGCAGCTGATTATTTTGGGCGTGCAGGTGTTGGCTGGGGTGATGCTGCCCTCCGCCATCATTTTCCTCCAGCTCCTGTTGAACGATAAAGAGCTGTTGGGCGAGTACGCCAACACGCGTTGGAACAATGCGGTGAACTGGAGCATCATTGTGGTTCTGTTCGCCTTGTCCTTGATTTTGGCCGCGCAGGTTGCGGCCCCGAATCTGTTCCCGGCCTCCTAGTAAGGGCGGGCGTTTGCGAAAAGGAGACACGAAAATGGCCGATCAATTCGTAGTGATTCACCCGCTGGATGACAAGCCGGAACAAAAGGTGGATGTCGCCAATCTCGGACCCATGCCGATGACCAAGAGCGTGCGTTTCTCCCTGTACAGCTTACGCGGCTATCTGGTTTTCATGATGATGCTGGTGCTGTACCACGTGCTGCACCTGGCCGGCCTGTTCGGCTGAGAGACAAAGTGAGCCGGCTCTCTCGCGTTCGGATTGCGAGGGAGCCGGAGTTTACCCCCCGGTATAGGCCAGCCCCTTCCATTTCCTTCCGCTTGACTCCGGCCCCACTGGAAGCGCATAGTTTGCTCTATGCCGCATAACAAGGCCGTTCCCCTTTGTGAAATCCTTTGCGAGGAGTACAACGCGCTTCGCCCCGAATCGGGGTATGACTCGCGCACCACGTCCGACCTCTTCGCCAAGGTCCATCGGGAACCGCAGCCGCTATCGGCATTGTGTATTTCAGGCGGCGGCATCCGCAGTGCGACGTTCGCCCTGGGAGCGATTCAGAGCCTGGCCGAGCTCGGTCTTCTCACCACGTTCGACTACCTCTCCACCGTATCCGGCGGCGGGTACATCGGAAGTTGGCTGACCGGTTGGAAGCAGCGCGCCGGCGGGCTCGATCGTGTAGTCCCCCATCTGCGCACGAACGCGCCGCCCATTCCGCCGGACGCGCCCGACCCCATTCAGCACCTGCGCGAGTACAACAGCTATCTCTCCCCCAAGCTCGGACTCCTCTCCACGGATACCTGGACCCTTGCCGCCACCGTTGCCAGGAATATGCTCCTCAACTGGCTGGTCTTCGTGCCGCTGCTGGTGGCGGCGCTGCTGGTGCCGCGACTGATTCTTTCGCTCGCTGCTTTGGGAGATACCTTCGAGACGTTTTACGGCTCGACGATGGCTCAGTCGATACTCCCGGCTTTGATCCCCGCCGCCAGCGCGATTCTTTTCGCACTAGCCATTTTCAACACCATGCGATACCTGCCGGGCGTTGGCCGAAGGCAGCACTCTGAAATCGATTTTGTGAAGTGGGTGCTGGCCCCCGTGGTGTTGTCATCCATCGCCTTTGTCACCAACGACTCATGGTTCACCGGTGGCGACTACACGAAGGTCGGAGGCGACTTGATGCAGGAGTTGGTGTACTGGCAGGTAGTCGCCGGAGTGGTGGGGTCCGGGCTTGCCGGTTGGCTGGCATACCTTGTGTTTAGCGGCAAGAAATTCCGTGAGCGAGTGCAGCTAACCGCAAGTGTCACCCCGCCAATTCTATTTGGGACCTGGCTGGCAGGCTCCGTGGCTTGGCTCTTGGCCAATTATATTTACCCAAGCGCCAGTTGGGCGGCGTACATCACCTATGCGGCGCCGCTGCTGCTTCTCTCCATTCTGCTGGCGGGCGCGTTGTTCGTCGGCATCGGTAGCCGGGTGCTGAGCGATGAGGACCGTGAGTGGTTCTCGCGCGCCGCCGCTTGGGTTCTGCTGTTCATCGTAGGCTGGTCGGCAGTGTGTGCCCTCGTGCTGTTGGCGCCGTCCTGGGTTGTGAAATTCCCCAACTGGCTGAAGTCGATGCTTGGGGGCGCGGGAGTCGGCGGCGGTTGGTTGAGCGCCCTGGCGGGCCGGAGTTCCAAGAGTGACGCTACCCAGCCCGAGAATCGCGCGGAACAGTCCGGGCTGCTCACGCGCGTGGCGATGGCGCTCGGCGCTCCAGCCTTTGTGACTACCTTCGCGGTCACCCTGGTGTTGGCCACCAACTACCTGCTGGTGTCCAGCGGCCTGGGCCCCCGTGTGGACTGGTGGAATCACGAGGCAGTCCTCGAAGGCACGCGGTGGGAATCGGTGTTTTTGCTGGGTGTGGTTTTCCTGTCGCTATCCCAGGTGATGGCGCGCTTCATCAACATCAACACGTTCTCGCTGCATGCCATGTACCGCAATCGCCTCATACGAGCCTATCTGGGAGCGTCCAACGATCGCCGTAGTGCCAACAAATTTACCGGCTTCGCGCAAAACGACAATCTCAAGATGCACGAGCTCGATCCGGCGCTGAAGCCTTTCCATGTGGTGAATGTGAACCTCAACCTGGTCGCGGGGCAGCGCCTCGCCTGGCAGCAGAGGAAGGCCGAGTCGTTCACCATCAGCCCTCTGCATTGCGGGTCCAACGATCTGGGCTACCGAACTTCCAAGTGTTATGGCGATGGAATCTCTTTGGGGACCGCCATTACCATTTCCGGCGCTGCCGCCAGTCCGAACATGGGTTACCATTCCTCGGCCATCATCGGGTTTATCATGACGCTGTTCAATGCGCGCCTGGGGGCGTGGCTGGGCAATCCCGGACCGGCAGGCGACAAGAGTTGGCAGAAGGCCGGACCCACATCGGCAGTCGGATCGCTGGTGAAGGAGGCTTTCGGTCTCACCAACAACTCCGCCCGCTGGGTGAATCTCTCTGACGGCGGCCACTTCGAAAACCTGGGCGTGTACGAGATGGTCCGGCGGCGCTGCCGCTACATCGTGGTGCTGGATGGCGGCTGCGATCCCACTTACACCTACGAGGATTTGGGCAACGCCCTGCGCAAGATCCGCATCGACCTGAAGATCCCGATCCAGTTCGAAGATCGCACCTTCCAGCCTCTGCGCAAGAGCGAAAGCCGTTTCGCGACTGCCCGCATCGGATATACCGCGGTAGACGATACCACCGAAGATGGCTGGCTGCTCTACATCAAGCCGGTGATTCGCGGCAATGAGCCGCCCGACGTCCTAAGCTATCGCTCGGACTGCCCGACGTTTCCTCACGAGAGCACGGCGGACCAGTTCTTCAACGAGTCTCAGACGGAGAGCTACCGCGCCTTGGGCGCCCACACCGTCTGTGAGATCTGCGAGGGTTGGAACGGCACAAAGGGGCTGGCCGGGCTGATAGCCCACCTTTCTCCGGCGGAGACGGTTCGGGCCATTTCCGCCTGACGGCTAAGCGAGGGCCTGCACGGGATTGCGCAACACCCCAATGCCTTCGATCTCCACTTCTACCACGTCACCCGGCGAGAGCTTGCGTGTGCTGCCCGGAGTTCCGGTGTAGATGATGTCGCCGGGCAGCAGGGTGACCCAGCCGCTCACCCAACTGACGATGGTGGGGCAATCGAAGATCAAGTCCGACGTGTACTGCTTCTGCACCACCTCGCCATTCAGCCGTGTCTGCAGCAGCAGATTGCCGTAATCGAGCCCGGTGACGATGGCGGGGCCGAACGGCGCGAAGGTGTCGCAGCCTTTGGCGCGCCACCATTGCAGGTCCTTGCCGGCTCCGTGCTGCCAATTCCGCTCGCTCACATCGTTGCCGCAGGTGACGCCGAAGATGGCGTCGCGCGCCTCTTCCGCCGAAACGCTCTTGGCGCGCTTGCCCATGACAATGACGATCTCGCCCTCATAATGAAGGTCGGTGGCGTCGCGCGGAATCACAATGGGGCCGTTGGGATCCTGCATCGCAGTCACGGCTTTGTAAAACATCTCGGGGTGCGCCGGCTGTGGGCGGCCGCCCAGGTGGCTCTTGTAGTTCAGCCCCACAGCCATGATCTTGCCGGGTTGGCAGGGGTGGAGAAGCGTCACTTCGGAAAGCGGATAAGTGGAGCCGGTAGCCGTGCGGCTGCCGAAGAGATCTCCCTCGAATGGGCGGACGGTGTCGCCGTCCAGAATGCCATAGGATTCCGTGGAATCTTTGCGAAAGCGAATATACTGGGTCACGCTCTGACATTGTAACCGCATTGCCGGTAAACCGCGCTTACGATAAAGTTTGGAAAGCCATGCCTCGCTCCTCAACACTCGCCGCCGTCGAGATCGATGTCGGGACTGACCCCCGCAAGACACACATCGCTAGTCCGGAAGAGCCATTTCGCATCCTCGTCGCCGGAGATTTCAGCGGTGGCGCCGGGCGGAATCGCCGGCCTATCGTAATCGATCGGGACAATTTCGACCAGGTGTTTGCCTTGCTCGCCCCGCAACTGAAGCTGAACGCCGGCGGCGACGAACTGACCGTCTCGTTCCGGGATCTGGATGACTTCCATCCCGACAGCCTGTTCCAGCGGCTCGAACCTTTTCGGGCGCTGCGCGATCTGCGCAACCGCCTCGCCGACCGCGCGACTTTCCGTGCGGCCGCCGCGGAGATCGCGCCTCCTCCGGAAAAACCAGCTAAGCCGGCGTCGGAGCTATCCAACGTTTCAGGCGCCGACCTGTTGCGCATGATGATGGGCGAAGGGCCAGTCGAGGCTCGCGCCACTCCGCCTCCCAGCGACTGGGACAAGATGCTGCACGAGATCACGAAACTTTACGCCGAAGCTGGTCCCGATCCGAGGCAGGCGGAATGGATCGCGCGCATGGACGATCAGATCGCCCGGGAGATGTGCGCTGTGCTGCATCACCCCGCGTTTCAATCGCTGGAGGCGGCGTGGCGCGGGATGCACTTCCTGGTGCGCAGGGTGGACACCGACGAGAACCTGAAGATCTATCTGTTGGACTTGCCGCAAGCCGACTTGGTCGCCGGCGGACTCGGCGATTTTGCCAGGGCGCTCGAGCAGGAAAGTTGGGGAGCGCTCGCCGGACTGTACTATTTTGACCGCAGTGACGAAGGGACGCTCGCGCGCATGGCGGGAATGGCGCAGGAGGCGGAGGCTCCCTTTCTTGCTGGACTGGCGCCGGGCATCGTGGGTCTCACGGGAGTGTTCGAGGAATTGCGCGACTCGCTGAAGGCCCGGTGGGTGGGACTGGCGCTGCCGCGCTTCCTGCTGCGGCTGCCTTACGGCGCCGGCACAATGGAGACCGAAACCTTTGCGTTCGAGGAGATGCCGTCACCACCCCAACACGAACGGTACCTGTGGGGACACCCGGCCATCGCATGCGCTTTCCTGCTGGCCCAGGCGTTCGAACGCGACGGATGGCACATGCGGCCAGGGTCAGTCAGCGAGATCGAAGGATTGCCGGCGCATGTTTACCAAATCGATGGGGAATCGGAGCTGAAACCATGCGCCGAAGTTCTGCTCACCGAAAACGCTGCCGACATTCTGTTGGAGCGCGGCTTCATGCCGCTGGCAACCGTCAAGGGAACGGATCACATCCGCGTGGTGAGGTTCCAATCGGTGGCCAGGCCGCTGGCGCCTCTGGCGGGGAAGTGGGAATAGAGTTTGGAGGGTTATGGAATCTCATATTAAGATTCTCGGCATCCTGCACGTGATCCTGGGCGGGATGGGAGTGATGGCTGCCATCGCCATTTTCGTTCTCTTCGGCGGCATTGCCGGAATCGTTGGATCGACCGACTCCTCGGCCAACTCCGCTATCGCCGCGCCCCTCATCGGCGGCATTGGCGGCATCATCGCCATCGTGCTGCTAGTGTTTTCAACGCCCGGCCTGATCGGCGGCATTGGACTGCTGAACATGGCGCCCTGGTCGCGCATGTTCATGATTGTGATCTCGGCGCTGCACCTGCTGCATATTCCCGTCGGGACTGCGCTCGGCATCTACGGGCTGTGGGCGCTCACCAAGCCGGAGACGGAAGCACTGTTCGCCCAACGAGCGTACCGCGCGGTATAGCAGTTACTACGGCAGCACTGCGGTGATCAGGATGGGCATGGTGGGTGATGCGGCCCCACCTTCATTCTCCAGTGTTACGGCGACCGCGGCGGCTGCTGCGATGTCTACCGGTCCTCGTTGAATGTGCATCGCATTGCCCCCGGCATCGGAGTGGAAGGTCCCTGCCGGCAAAGGCGCCTTACCGCCCTTCGGCACCACCCACATCTCGTAGGTCTTGCCCGCCGGTGTCTGCGGCATGTTGGACGCGATCAGCAGCACGCCTCGCGAAGGATCCACAAAGACCTTTCCTTTGGGCGGCTGGGTCTGTCCTTTACCGAACGATGTCACTGTAGTGTCCACGCCGTTCAGAATGGCCATGGCCTCGTTCAGGCGGGTCAGCTCGATGGTCTGGGTACGCAATTGCCCATCCAGGCGCGTCGCGAGAGTGGCGAAGTCGCGCTCACGCCCGCTGAAGTAAAAGGCTGCGAACAGCGATAGCAGCAGTGCCGCCGCCAGGAACGGCGCCCAGCCGAAGCGCCGCTGCTCAAATCCCACCGAGGCAAGGATACGCTTGCGCAGTTTCGGCGACGGTGTGGCCAGAGCGGGCGTCTGCCCCATCAAAGCCGCCACGCGTCTTGCCCGTTTCACTTCCGCCATACAGACCTCACAGCCGCGATTCAGGTGGTCGCGGATTTCGTCGCGCTCCTCGGCGCCGGCCACGCTCCACACGTAAAGATCGTACGAGTCCTTCAATTCTTCGTGTGTCATGCCGACACCGCCACGCCGAGATCGTTGCGCAAATTCTTCAGGGCCGCGCGCACCCAGGTCTTGACCGTGCCCAGCGGCTGGTTCATCCGCTCCGCCATTTCCGTTTGAGAGAGTCCCTCGAAGTACGCGAGCTCGATCACCTGGCGGTGCTGCGGCGAAAGTTTTTCCATCGCCGCCTTCACCATCCGCGCGCTGTCCGAGGTGAGGATGTCGTGCTCCATATTGGTATAGAGCGCCGGATGCCCGGTCTCCTCGAATTCCAATGCGTTGCGTTCGCGGCCGCTCGCCGAACGCAGGTAATCGATGGCCCGGTTACGCGCCACAGCCAATAACCACGGGCCTATGGAGCCCTTCTCCGCATCGAAACCATGCACGCGGTTCCACACGCGCAAGAAGGTCTCCTGCACCAGGTCTTCCGCGATGCCGCCATCTCGAACCACGCGCAGGATCAGGGAGTAGACCAATCGCCCATAACGATCGTAAAGTTCCGCCAGCGCTTGCGGATCTCTCCGCTGCAGGCGCGCGACCAATTCCGGATCGCCGCCGGTGGCGTGAATCGCCATCATCAGGGGAAGCAGTATGATGCTCAACGTGGTGCGCCCTCGAATCCGATCTTAACCTTGGCGCTCATCACTTGTACATACGAGCGAAGAGCGTCCGAGGATTTCAAATGGAATGGAATTCTGCATCGATTCAGAAACGCGAATGCATTTTTTTCTTGACTTTCTTCTCGAACAACCTTATATATGAATCACATTGCGATTTTTCGAATCGCAAAATTTGATGTTAGGGAGAATCAATCGATGAAGAGCGCAACGAAGAAAGCCGCCCCCAAGAAAAAGGCTGCTCCGAAGAAAAAGAAGTAGCTTGGGCGCGCCCCGGCAACGGGGCTGCAAACAGGTTCCACTCTAAAGGCCCCGGTTTCCGGGGCCTTTTTCATTGTTTAAGGCTTTTCCCTCCGGTTTCCTCTTTCTCCTGCAGCAGCACCCGGAACGTTTCCCCCATTCCAAACAAGAGAGTCTTGAGCTGCATCCGACGCCGCAACTCGTCTTCACCGGCGAGAGCGGCGGCGAACTGATCGGTCTCTCCCGCCGCAAGAATCGTCTGCGCGAGTGTCTCGAACGAAATTTTTTTTAGACCGAGCTCCGCGCCGCATTCTTCCACCGAGGTGAAGTTCACATGCGACGTGATATCGCGCTCTCCTGGATCGTCCAACACGTTTTCGCGCGCCGTGTGACGGTGATACCCCATCAATGTTCCCGCCGGAAAGCGAATAGATTCGGTACGTGTATATCCGTAGTCAACGGTCAAAACGTATCCTTCCGATAACGTTCCGGCGATTTGCGCCACCCAATTCAGCGCCGAGAGACCCGCTTCGTACCAACAGCCTTCCACCGGTGGAGGAAAAAAGCGCCGCAGATATCGTTCACTGTCCGCCGTCACGTTGCCGCCGGTCTGCCACACGAAGCGATCGCCGTCGAGCCCCACCAACTGCTGGCGGAATGCGCCGCCCTGGAATGTGGCAGCCTCCACCGGCAGGGCGTCGAAGAATTCATTGGAGAAGATCACGCCGCGGACAGGCTGGGGCAGCGGCATCCCGATCTCCACCGGAATATATCGCCATTCGCTGAATGCCGACGACATCTCGCCGCGTCCCGCGCCCAACTCCACCACCGTGAAGTCCGCCGGCTTCCCCATCGCACAGTAAAGTTGCCGGATGCGCGCGGCCATCAGGATTCCGAAGACCGGCTGGATCTGCTCGGCCGTGAAGAAATCTCCTTCCTTGCCAAAAGGATCGCGCGCGCGACGGTAGTAGCCGTGTTCGGGATGATACAACGAGGCTTCCATGAAGCGATGAAAGGAAATCGGCCCGTCCCGCCGGATCTCCGCCGCCAGGATATCGCCCACCGGCGTCACAACGGTCCATCCAGGCTTTGCGGCGTATGGATGAACATCTCCACCAGGTAATCGTGCATGCAGTCGTAGAGGTAACGCTGGAAGGTCCAGGGAAACTGGGGATGGTCGATGTCGCGCGGATGAACCGGGGCGTAATAGGTGTGAAGGCCCAGGCTGTGATTCTTGAGCTCAATCACCAGCTCGATGGCGCCGTTGTGCTCCCGCGCCGAGAAATCGAGCAGGGCATGTTGGTAGCGGCCGGTCTCGGCCAGCACCTTTTCCAGTGGCGTCACGGACTTATGCTAGCGTGAAATCAAAGTATGGCGTTACCCCACACCGTTCGTGTGAAGCTCAGCTCCGAAGCCGCGGAGTCCATCTCCCTCACCCCGGTGGTGGTGCAGGAATTGGCCACGCGCGAACTGGTGGAGCACATGCTTGGCCTCACCGGCAAAGACGAGCCGCGCATTCGCGAACTCCTGCTGAGGGGCACGCTGGTGAGCGGGGCATCGCGATTTCGCTGGGCGGGGTGGGACGCGGACCTCGAAGGACTGCGCGATCTGCTGGCGACGTTTCCGGATCCGGACCCCTCGCTGCCGTTTGGGGCGGAACGCTGCACGCGAGTGGTGCTGCGCGGAGGACGCCAGCCGGTTGAAATCTCGCGCGATGCCGGGACACGCAAGTCGCTATTCCAGAAGGAGACGTTTTGGGATCGCCTGTTGGCAGTGGTCTGCGCAGTGCCGCCGCGCTATGCCACGTACTCCTACCGGGAGCGTTGCGATCGGTACACGCGCGGATTGACACACGCCGAGGCTGACGCCATCCGTGCCGCGGCGGAGTCTGTGAAGTTCAGCACGCTGAAAGATCAAATCCGCGTGGTGGGATTCAATCTTGTGGAAGCGTACGCGACCAGGTAGTGGGCCGTTACTCTTCCGGAAGCTCGCCCGTGTCCTCAGCGCGATTCTCGAACTTGGTCTGGGCGTGGAGGAAGACCAGGTTCACGGTGCCGACCGGACCGTTACGCTGTTTGGCGACGATGAACTCGGCCAAGCCGCGCAGATCCTCGCGGTCGCGATTGTAAACCTCTTCGCGGAAGATAAAGCCCACTACGTCGGCGTCCTGCTCAATGGACCCCGATTCGCGAAGGTCGCTCAGTTGCGGGCGGTGATCGCCCTGGCGGGTCTCCACCGCGCGGCTCAACTGAGAGAGCACCATCATGGGCACGTTGAGCTCCTTGCCCAGCAGCTTCATACCGCGCGATAGGGCACTGACTTCCTGGTTTCGGTTCTCGAACCTTCCGCGCCCGGTCATCAACTGCAGATAATCCACAATCACCAGCCCGATATGGCCGCGTTCCTGCTTCAGCCGCCGCAGCTTGGCATGCATGTCCATCAAGTGCACCCCGGGGGTGTCGTCGATGTAGAGGGGCGCCTCCACCAGCTCATGCAGGCCAGTGTGCAGCTTGCGGCGTTCTTCCTGCGTCAGGTACCCGGCGCGGAATCGCTGGCTGTCCACCCGCGCCGTGGCGCAAAGCATACGGGTGAGCAGGGACTCCTTCGACATTTCGAGCGAGAACACCGCGACCGTCTGCTTCGACCGCAGCGCGACGTGTTGCGCGATGTTGAGCGCGAACGCGGTCTTGCCCATCGAGGGCCGGGCCGCAACGATGAAGAGATCGCCGCCGTGCATGCCGCCGGTCATCTCGTCGAGTTTGGCGAAGCCGGTGCTGATGCCCTTGATGCGCTTGCTGGGATCGAGGAAGGCGTTGATGCCGCCGTCGTAACTGCGCAGGATGTCGTCGGCGTTCACCAGGCCGGTCTTGACTCGCGCCTCGCCCAGCTTGAGGAGTGTCTCTTCGGCGCCGGCCAGAATCTCGCCGGGCTCCTCCTCTCCCATGAGGCAGCGATTCATCATGTTCTGCGAAGCGAAAATGATGCGCCGCAGAACGGCCTTGTCCTTGACGATGCGGATGTAGGAATCGAGATTGGGAATCTGCGGCAGGCCGTCGTCGAGAGAAACCAGGTAGCTGAGACCGTCGCATGCTTCCAACTCGTTGAACTTCATCAGTTCGTTGGCGACGGTAATGCGGTCGATCTTCTCACTGCGGTCCTGCAACTCGCCCATGCGACGGAAGATGCGGCGGTGCTTCTCCAGGCTGAAGTCGTCGGCCTCCAACGTGCCGGCAGCCTGCACATACAGGCTGTCGTCCAGCAAAATGGAGCCGAGCACGAAGCGCTCGGCATCTACGTTGGTCGGTAGACCCTTCTCGATGGAATTTGCAGCGGACATGGGCGAATGACCTAGCCTAACGTCTCGCAGGTGCGCGGCGCGAAAAAAATTGAGCCCTCGGTTATCAGAAGCTTAACCTTCGGAAAAAACACGGCGCGGCTCTCCAAATCGTCGAGGCGTAGAAGTGCTTTCGATTCAAACACTGCCGTCTCGTTTTCCGCACCGGTGCGCATAACATCCTCAGGCTTTCCACAGCCACAAACACCTGCTACTTTTTCTGTTTTAGCGGATTTGTCGGCCGAATGCCACCCTTTTCCGCCCAGACTCACGCGCCAATCCGCGATAATCGGCACTTGGAGGAACCGAAGCATGCCCCAGTGGATCCTGACGCAAAACATGTGGCACGACATTTTCGCCATCGGCGCTCCGGTGCTGGAGAAGGTTCTGCGCCCAATCATCATCTACGTTTTTCTGGTGGTCCTGTTAAGGGCATTCGGGAAACGCGAACTGGCGCAGCTCAACCCATTCGACCTGGTAGTGCTGTTGTCTCTGTCCAACACCGTGCAGAACGCCATCATCGGCAACGACAACTCACTGACAGGAGGGCTGGTTGGCGCGTTCACTTTATTGATTATCAATTACCTGGTGGTGCGTTTTCTCTTCCGCCATCGCCGGCTGGACCAGATTTTCGAAGGGCAGCCGACGGTGTTAATCGAGCACGGACAGATCGTGAAGAACGCGCTCGCCAAAGAACTACTGACGCGGTCGGAACTGATGACGGTGCTGCATCGCCAGGGGTTCGACGGTCTCAAGGATGTGGATCGCTGCGTGCTCGAGCCTGGCGGAGTGTTCTTTGTGCAGGGGAAGACGCCGCAATCGGCGGAAGTGGAGCACTCCGAAGTGATGGCGGAACTGAAGGAACTCCGCAGCAAGCTGGATCTGTTGCTGAAGAAGGCGTGAGCGGCCGCGGCTGGCGGATGATGGTGAGGCTACCGGGACCAGATCGGCTGGCTGGACCGCTTTAACGGTCATACCGGGCGAAGTCCGCGGCGTTGAACGTGAGAATCCTGGAAACGCCATGGATGCGCATTGCAGCCACCAGCTTGGCATCATGGAGTGAGCCAATGGCAGGTATACTCCGGCCCTGGGCCACCGCTGTCACGCCTTTGTCCGACGGAAGTATGTGCTGTATGTTTCGTTCCGCACCCGGGAGAAGGGCCGCATCCTCACCGTGCCCGCGGCCGTCTGGCAGTCGAATTCCAGCGGTTTTCCGTCCACCGGTGCCATTGCCGCCATGGCGGATGCGGACGCCGCCAACTCGGGGGGCGGCTCGATCGCGGTAAGCATCACCGGCCCGCGCATCGCCGCTACAGTGTCCGGCTCGCGATCCTCGATTGCGACCGTGCGGAATGAGAACGGCAGACCCAACTCGACGGTGTCACCCTTTCGCCAGCGCCGTGTCAACCGCGCGAAACCTCCACGCTCGGCTCTGATCTGCGCCGTCTTTCCATTCACTGCGATCCGGGCTGGCCGGGCGAGCCAGCCGGGAATGCGCAGTGAGAGCGTGAACTCCACAGGCGACTCCGGATCCACCCGGAACTCGATCTGCTCCGACTCCGGATACGCCGTCTTCTGCGTCAGTGTCACCGGGACGCCGTTCGCTTTCCAACGCAACTCGCTCCCGGCATAGAGATTGACGTAGATACCGTGACCGTCCTGGAAGTACAAGTTGAGTGGAAAATCGGCCACCGATTGCAACAGCGTGCCGGCGCAGCACGGCCATTTTGACTTGTAATAACCCTTGCGCGCCTGCGCCTGATAATCGGAGTAGTAAAAGTAGCCGCCGTCGTCGTCGGGATCGAGAGCGCCCGGATGGTGTTGAGCAAAATCCGCTCCAGACCGTCGCCGTATTTGGCATCGGCGGTGAACACCATCAGGTACCGTGCCAGCTTGGCATGCGCATAGAAGCAGCACGGCGTCTCAAAGTGGTTGCGCGTCGCGGTCAGCGTGGCCGCCAATTCACCCGATTGCGGTTGAACGAATGTCTCGTTCGCGGCCCACGCGCCCGATGCGTATTGCTGCGTGCGCTCGATCATATCCCAGGCGTTGCGAATGGCGCGCAGATACTTCTCATCGCCCAACACTTCGTAGGCTTTCGCGCCTGAGCTCAACGCGATCACATGGCTGTAGCCGTGCCTGCCGGACAGAATATTGTCGCCCTCCGAGAGCGGGTCGAAGAATCCGTCGTCCAGCAGGTAACGCTTCGCCATGTCCAGGTACCGCTTGTCGCCCGTAAGCGCGTAGGTCTGGAACAGATTTTCGGGCAGGACGTAGGGTTCGTCATAGGGCGGATTTTTGACCCCGACACGATCGAACGTATGGTCCGGGATGAACGGGATAGCGCTTTGAATCACGCGTGGCAGCAGCGCCTGCGCCTCGCCCACGCCGGCCAGAGTCGCGGCATCCAGCAGGCCAATCTCATACTTGTCGAGCACGTAGCAGGCCCACGTATCGCTGGCTTTGCGGCTTGCAAATGGATTGCCGTCTCTTTCAAAAGTCGCGGCGTAGCCCATCACCAGGCGGCGCGCCTTGGCCGACGCTTCGGGATCGCCATTGTTGGCGTGCATCCGCGACAGCCCCGAGATCACCTGGCCCATCAAGTGGCCGGGAACAAAACCGTCGGCGTCATACCAGCCGCCCATTTCGCGTCCGGGAGCCGGCATGCCCGCGCGTTGGCGATAGACCTTGAGCAGGCGATCCTCGTCCAGCTTTAGGAAGTGTGCCCGCACGCGCCGGTGCATCTCGGCCAATGGACCCTCGGTCAGCGTGACCTGCGAATACGCGAATTCGCGCAGCTTGACGCGCTGCGCCGGCCCTTCCGCTCCCGTGGCGACGGCGCACGCGGCCGCGCTTTCCAGAAAGGTTCTCCGAGAGACCATCCCCCATTATGAATCCGCGCCGGTTCCACAGGTGGAGACCTTACCGCGCGTCAGAATGCCAGCTTGAGAGCAAAGCGAAGCTGCCGTTCGTTACTGGCGGAAGTGATTTGCGTGTAACCGTTCAGCGCTTTCACGGAACCATCGGCATTGAAGGTGGCGGAAGCCACGGTTGCGCCGGGATTCCCAAACTGCGGCGCATTCGCCAGGGTAAATGCTTCCGCGCGCTCGGAGTGGGCAAGCATTCTGAGTGCGCGGCAACCGCACTCCTAACGGCCGATTGTGGCACATTGGGATTTGTCGATGGCGCGGCGCGAGAACGAATGGGTTTGGGGTTGGGATTCCACTTCTGGAATTGTCTCGGTCTGGGCCGACATCGACGGCCGCGCTACCGTGTGGCGCCGGATTCCGCAGACGAAGGAACTGATCAAAGAAGAGGAGCGCTTCCGCCCGTGGCTGGTCCTCGATCGACTGGATGACTTGCATCACCTTGGTGAGCGACTGGGGCTGGAGGGCTGCCAAAAAACGCAGGTAACGTACCGGAAGCTGGACGGCCCCGGTTCACTGCGGTATCTCGTTTCCGCCGAGCATGGAACGGCGTTGGTTTCGGCAGTGTTGGAGGGAGCGAGCCGTCGGCTCGGACGACGCGTGTCCCACCTGCGCGATCTGGGCAAAGAGGCCGTGCTCGCGCTGGCCCCGGAGGAGCAGTACCTGGTCGCGACAGGACGCACGTATTTCCGCGATCTGACCTTCGATCACCTGCGCCGAATGCAATTCGATCTGGAGACGACGGGCCTGGACCCGGATCGGGATCAGATCTTCATGGTGGCCGTGCGGTATCCATCTGGCGATACGGAAGCTCTGGAGGCGCCCTGTGAAGGGAACGCCGGCGAGGCAGCCTTGATTCGCGAACTGGTCACCAAGGTCAAAGCGGTCGATCCGGATGTAATCGAGAACCACAACCTGCACGGCTTCGACCTGCCGTTTCTCGCCAGGCGAGCGCAGATCTTGGGGGTGCCGCTTGCACTAGGGCGGATAGGACCGCCGGGACTGCGGGTGCGTGCGGCCAGGCGAGGGCGTATCGAAGATTCGGATGGGAGGCGCGTACGGTACGTCGCGCCTGGGCGCGAATTGATCGACACGCTGGATGCCGTGCTCCGCTACGATTTCGCCACTCGGGAGCTGCCGAATCACGGACTCAAAAGCGTCGCCCGGCATCTGGGGATCGCGGGGCCGGATCGGGAGCAGATCCCGGGAGACCAAGTCTACGCCGTGTACCGCCGCGATCCGGAACGGGTGCGTCGCTACGCAATCGCGGATGTCGATGAGGTTGCCGGAGTTGCTCGAATGCTCGGCGGCGCCGCCTTCGCGCTCGCGCAAATTGCGCCACGCCGATATGAACGGCTCGCGGATGCGGGAGCAGCCACGGGTGTCATCGATCCGCTGTTGGTGCGAGCCTATCTGCGTGCGGGAACGGCGTTGCCCGCGCATCAAGCCGGCGATGGAACGCCTCACAGCGGCGCCGCGCTGCATCTGTTTGCGGCGGGAGTGGCGCACCGCGTCGTGAAGGCGGACGTGGCAAGTCTCTATCCGTCGTTGATGCGGTCGTACCGGATTGGACCGGCTCGTGATCACCTTGGAGCGATGCTCGCCCTGGTGGACCGACTGGTCGAGCTGAGGCTTGCGGCAAAGGCCAACGCGCGGCAAGCGATGCCTGGGTCGCCGGAGCGTTACGGATACGAGGCAATGTCGGCCGCCATGAAGCTTGTGGTGAATTCTGCTTACGGTTACCTTGCCGCGGGTGGGCTAACACGATTCGCGGACGTGCACGCGGCGAACGAGGTCACCCGGCTTGGCCGAGAGACGCTCGAGTTGATGTGCCGCGAGCTAGCCGGCCGGGGTGTGACACTCCTGGAGGCCGATACAGACGGAGTCTACTTTGCTGCGCCGGAGGGATGGACCGAAGCAGATGAGCGGCGCGTGGTGGCTGACGTCGCCCGGATGCTTCCTCCGCGCGTACAACTGGAATTCGAAGGCCGCTACGCCGCAATGCTCTCCCACGAACCGAAGAATTATGCGCTGCTACGGTACGACGGCTCGCTCATCCTGCGTGGTGTTGCATTCCGTTCGAGTCGGGCGGAGCCCTTTGGTGAAACATTCCTCCGTAACGCAATCTCGCATTTGCTCGCAGGCGATGTAGGTAGCGTCCGCGAGGCGTACCTGGCCACTTTGGATCGGCTACGACGGCGTGAATTGCCGACGCGAGACGTCTCATCCCGCGTACGGCTCACGAAAACGCCTGCCGGGTACTCCGCAGTTCGGGAAAGCCGGAGAGAGCTGGCGTATGAAGCGATGCTGGCCAGCGGTCGTACATCGTGGAGTGTAGGCGACCGCGTGCGGGTGTATCGCAAACGCAAGGGCGGGTG
This sequence comes from uncultured Solibacteraceae bacterium, assembly GCA_963815475.1. Taxonomy (GTDB): domain Bacteria; phylum Acidobacteriota; class Terriglobia; order Bryobacterales; family Bryobacteraceae; genus Sulfopaludibacter. The sequence goes on from CAWFHD010000003.1 coordinate 2,825,200, forward strand.
TGGCTTGCTGGAGGAATCGGAAGACGGGCCGGGCGAGACGGGCAACGTCGATAATCGGGACTATGACGTGGATTATTATGCGCGCCAACTCCGTCTGACATTCGCGTCTCGTCTCGAGTGCGCCTTTGCCCCGGCTGATTACGAGACGGTGTTTGCGGACCCCGATCAGATGTCGCTCTTCATGCCTGCTGTCTCTACGATACGCACCGTCCTCCAGAAGAAATCAGAGGCGAAGGCCCACGATTGCTAACATTCACGGGTTCAGGCGGCGGGCAATAGTCACCGCAGCATCTTCGCCGGAGGGGAGCGCAACGCGGATGATCTGCTCGCGGTCCGAGCCGGAGAACGTGGCGACCCGGCTTCCGCTTACGGAGATGACGTAGTTCCCGGAAGGCATTCCACTGATGCGCATGTGCGTGGCATGAGGACGGTGGGCGCGATTCTCGATTCGGAAAGCGACATTGCTCAAGTCGTCGCCGATCGTGATCGGTTGCCCTGCGGCGAAGCCATCGTTGTCAAGCAACAGATGGAAGCGCTGTTTGTCACGGATAACGTGCAGGCGCGTGCGCAATCCGTCATGCGCGATTACCCGCACACTATTCTTCGCCTCGGTGAGGATGCCACCGTAAGCGTAATTGCCGAACACCGGGTCTTTGACGACCACGGTGGCGTGCGTGCGCAGAGCGCCGACGTAGCCGACATCTTCCTCGGCGCTATAGTGCCAGGCGCCGCGCGGCATTGTCTTTCCGATCCAACCACGCCCCCACGCTTCGGGAATAAAACCGCCGCCTGTCGCTCCATCATTCGCTTTGGCGGGGTACCAGTAGCCGTAACCACTCTCGGCGGTGCCGGAATTGACGAGGCACCACGCGCTAAGAGCTGAAGCATAGCCGAGGCGAAGGTACTCGGTCGGGTTGTCGGCAAAGTAGAGCCCATGATCGAGCACGCCCCAGCCGCCAAGGTGCGACATATAGCTTTGCAGATAGGATGTCGATCCGCGATAATCGCTGCCCAGCAGGTAGTAGGCGGTCTCAATCCAACCGCGATCATTGACGTTGAGCGACATTTGGAAATCCTGAAATTTCCTGGCCGCTTCCGGCGTTACCTTGCTGAAATCCGGGATTTCGCCTCGACCTGGACCGACGGCGATCTTTGGCGGATCCACGTTATGCTTACCGGCGTTGCGGACGGCATAGCGGGCGAACGCCTCGGTAGATTCAAAACCGGTGGAATCGAAGGCGAACTCCGAGCCGTAAAGATTCGGAGTATTGAGCACGAAGTGCGCGACCTTGGTTTCCCATAAAGCGCGAACCTCATTAGCCCATTCCTGCTTGCCCTCTTCTTCCAGCGAGTAAATGAGGTCTTCGATACAGGCCTCGTTCATCGTGCCGACTGAGTTGGCCGACCAGTTCCGCGTCGCGAACGGCACAGTCCAGTAAGCAACTGCCGTGCGATAAGCCAGCTCAAGATATTGCGCAGAAGTCTTCCACTTGAGCATCTCGGGGTAGAACTTTCCGATCTGATAAAGCCGGTGATACATGTTGATGATGTGCGGGTAGTCGTAGATGCGCCAGAGGTGGTCTCGATGCAGGACCGTCCAGTCGCGCTGGCGATTGGGGTTGCCGGGTTCGTAAGTGTCGGGTGGTGTGTCCGGAGCCGCCCGATGCTGCCACCAGTTGTCGAACGTACCGTAGATGCCGAAAGGAAAGGGCTCCCTCCCGGTCATCTGCATGCCGCCTTTGCCGTCCTTATAGTCGTTGAACAGGTAGTAGCGCACATAGCGTTCAACGCTCGAGACGCCTTCCTGCGTGGGGAAAAAGGCGTTGACGCCGGCGACAAAGGCGGGGCGCGCATTGCCGGCGTCATCGCTGGAATCGACAAGCCATGGGCTCAGGCGGTCGCGGTCTTCGGGGTTGCGCAGCACTTGCTTCAGTTGATCCCAGTCACCATAGCCGCCGTACCAGGGCTTGGCGGAGTCCATGTGCTGCATCTTCTCTACGAGGAACTTCGACCGCTTCTTGATCACGGTCTCCAAGGGTTCGGTGACGAAGAACTCGAGCGACGTCCACTGCTGGTCGCCATAGCGGATTTTGAGCATGTTTTCGCCGAGCTTGCTGAACTTAACCTTGTAGATATGCGTGTCGTTGCTCTTCTTCCCTACATACTCGATGGATGTCTTCGTGGGGAACTCGGCTTCGACGGCGTCGATACGGTTGTGGGTGCGCAGCGCGATCATTGCCGGCAGGTCGATCGGCAGAGTCATTCCAGGAGCAATGACCGTATCGAATTGGTTGCTGGCATAAAGCGCATCGCGGACGCCTTGGAAGTCGGGAACCCACTGCAAACGGAATTGATAAGTGACTTCGCTCCCTTTCGAACCCCGCGGCGTCAGGTGCAGGCTCGTGAGCGGAAGGCGCCAGGCCTGCTCGCGGCCAGCCTCGCGAGCCCTGCCGATGTCGGCTTTGTTGTTGACAGTGGCGTGAATGTAAGGCGTAAAGACGCCGCGACCACCGCGGCCGGCCGTGGCCGTATCGGCTGGGAAGCCGCCGGTGCTGTCGAAGTACTCAAGCTTGGTTGCTCCCGCAGTCGTCATGAGAAGGTAGGGGCCCACGCCGTTGCTGCGCGCCCAATACATCCAGGAGCCATTGCCCGCGATCAAGCTGTGACGCAGCAACTTCTGCGTATAGATGTCGCCGCGGCGGCCTGGGATGCCTTCGGCCATGCGCGTTGGGACTGCCAGGTCGCCCACTTCGATGGGGGTAGAGGTGTTATTGGCCAGCGTTAGTGTCCACTTGAGTTGGCTGCCCTCGAACTCGAAGGACTCATTCACGGTCAGGTCCTGGGGGAGGAGCACGGTCCGTTCGGGGCCGACACGCCATTCGGTGACCCCCACTTTGGCATTGGGAGCTGTCTGGAATTCAAGCCGCATGGCGGAAGTGCTGACCGGGGTGAACTGAACGGCGTTGAACTTCGAGGTTTGATTGCCGTAGGGAGTTGTGTTCTGAATCGGAAGCCATTCATTGTCGACTGCCCTGTAAAGGATGCGCCAGGAACGGGGCGCCTGGGCGCCGGACGGATTGTCGCCGGGGCCCGCCCAATAGACAGCGGCTTCGGAAATCGTTTCGGCCCGCGGGAAGGCGTATTGGATCCAATCGGCGCCGCCATCGACGCCACCCTGAAAGATGGCTGCAGTCACCGGGGGCGTGCCGCCTCGACCGCTACGTCCGCTGGAATTTGAGACTACCGCACCGTCATTCACGGTGGCAAGGCCTGAAACGGCGGCCGATGCGCTGACTTCGCTCTGGGCCGCAAGCGTCTTGAGCAGATCACCCACGCGATACTGGATCCTGTTGCCGGCGGGTTCACCGACCAGTTTAAGGTGGCTAATATCACGCCAACTGTCCTGCGTGGACGTGCGGTAGCGAGCGACGATCCGCCCGAGCGAACCTCCGTCGGCAATGTATTCGGTATCGTGGATGTCGTTGGTGCGACGGAGACTGACGATGCCTTCGTCACTGTACTGAATGGTGAATGCGCTATTGCGGAGGTTTTGGGCGCTTAAACCAGCCGGCAGGAGAAGCAGCAAAGCCATCGGCAGTCGTGCCGGACGGATCACATCTTTTATGAATCCCATCGGAAGTCCTGGAGTTTAGTTTCGCGAATCCAAATGCCCGGCCGAGGGGACCTACCTGATGCGGTCGCCGGAGCACGATGGCTTGGATCGAAAGCCCTCAGTCGAGCGCTTCAGAGTAGCATACGGAAAACCAACCGGACAGGGGTTTTCCGTGCCGTTCAATGGGAGAGATTTTCGGAAGGGCAGGGTCATCTCGAAGCAGAAGCTTCGCGCATTGTACAGCGCCACCACGCCGCGTACGGCACACCCTCCGGGTGGTCTGGAACTACAAATGCGATCACCGGACCGGCCGAGCGTACAAAATACGATAACCCCTTTGCCGTGGGGCACGCTTCCATGTCGACTTCCTGGTCCGCCTCTTCCATCGCGCAGGGCTCAACTCGATCCAGAGCCAAGCCGCACCGGTTACCTGCGACATGCTGCAAGCGGGAACTCGCTTCCGGCCACGCAAAGCCATAGAATGGGCACCTGATGCGTGCCTGCCGTCGCGTTTGATGGAATTCATCCATACCAGGACTCCCCCGCCCAAAGCTGCGGATTGTGTCTGCTGCCGAACGGCTCAACGGGCTACTGTGGCTGTCCACGAACGTCTCGTGTCTATTTGACGAACGTAAGGTTAGGCTCGACGCCCCCCGGCCAACCACAGCCTCCGATAGCCCATTGTTGTCCCGAATCGACATGCGGTACCTGTTGCATTCTGGTCGCGAGCAGAGGCGAGAGGCAAGGCGCATGGGGTCATGTAACAGTTAAAGTAACGCCGTAAGCCTTTGACTTCAAACGAGGTCTAGTGTATGGTAGCTCACAGAGAAAGTCCCGCCTATACGTAGCGCATGCGGGGCGGGAAGTTCGGCTCAGGGGGCGGAGGAGACATCCTGGCGCTTTTCCGCGGCCGAGGAAACCACGATTCTCGTATGGAAGCCGGCAACAGTCCCACGAACGCCACCGGCAACTCTGCCAGGGGTGGCGGAGTTTCGCTCATTGAATTGGATCGGCAACTGGAGAGAATCCTTGCCAGCCAGGCGTTCGCGAAATCCCGCCGCCTACAGGACTTTCTCCGCTACGCTGTAAACCGGATCAAGACACACCCCGACGAAACGATTAAAGAATATCTCCTGGCCGTGGACGTGTTCGGCAGAAAGCCGTCTTTCGATCCCCGGTTCGATTCCATTGTTCGCGTGCAGGCCTCCCGGTTAAGGGAGAAGCTTGAGAAGTACTACGCTACTGAGGGCCGCGACGATACGATTTTGATCACCATCCCCAAGGGAGCGTATGTTCCCACCATTCAATCTCGCTCTCAGCATCCGCCGCGCGCTTACCAACGCCGGGCGATTTGGGCGGGAGCGGCAGTGGGGTTCGCGGCTTTGGTGTTTTGGCTCGCGGTTTTCTACGTCCGGTCGCCGGGCCAGCGCCCGCCGGTTCTCCGAAGGCTGACCAGCGACGCCGGGTTTACAGGTTTTCCCACAGTGTCGCAAGATGGCAAATGGATCGCCTTCGCATCAGACAGAAGCGGTCCCGGCCACTTTGCAATCTGGATCACGCCGTCGGCGGACGGTTCCGCTGCCCGGCGGTTGACCGATGAGGACGCGAACGATTATGAACCGGCGTTCTCGCCCGATAACCGCCACATTGTTTACCGGTCGGACCGCGACGGCGGCGGCATATATGTTATTCCTGTGGCCGGAGGCCAGGCCCGGCTGATTGCCAGTCGCGGACGGCGGCCTCGTTTCTCGCCGGACGGCAGTCGCATCACCTATTGGCAGCGCGACGAAACCTGGGGGCCGAGCCGAATCTATTCCGTGCCGGCTACAGGCGGCGATCCCACTCAACTGGCTCCCGATTTTGCGGACGCGCACTACCCGGTCTGGTCTCCGGACGGTTCGGAAATCCTGTTCTGCGGAACGCGCAATCCCGATCGGGAACACGCGGCGGGCCACGATTGGTGGGTGCTCCGTCTTCCTTCCCGTGAAGTGATCAAAACCGGCGCGGCGGACGTCCTCTCCCGGGCCGTGCCGCCCGCCGGGCGCAAACTGGCGGGATTCTCCGCCGATATCTTTGGCGTTCCCGGCGGGTGGATCGATGGGCGCATTATCTTCTCCACACGGCTCGGGGATAGCGAGAACCTCTGGGAGTTCCGGATTGCGCCCGATCGGCGCATCGTGTCGGTTCCGCGCCGCCTGACTTTCGGCGCCGACATGGAGGCTCAGCCTTTCGTTTGGGGCAACCTCGTGGCCTTTGTCAGTGGCTCGCTCAATATCAATGTTTGGATGACTCCCCTGGAACCCAATCGCGGTCAATTGCTCGAGATGCCCCGCCGCATCACCAATGACTCCGGACCGTTCGCCCTCAGCCCGTCCGCCTCCCTGGACGGCGGCAAGATCGCTTTCATCTCCACTCGCGCCGGTTCACGCCACGTCTGGTTCAAGGATCTCGCTACGGAGCACGACTCGCCCTTAACTGCTACGCCTGGTGTGGAAGAAGGATATCCATGCATTGCTGCCGACGGCTCGCGAGTGGCCTACCGGGTCATCGAACAACCCAAGCAGGCGATCTATATGGTGAATACTGCGGGAGGTGTTCCCCGTAAAATCTGTGGCGACTGTGGTCTTCCCACGGACTGGTCCCAGGATGGTCGCCACCTGCTCTTCGAGCCAGGCTCGCGCATACCCGGCATCGGGATGCTCGACGTCTCTACGGGCGCAGCCGAGGAAATCGGCGTACACGCGACGTACAAACTCCACGGCGCCCGATTCTCGCCGGACGGTCGTTGGGTTGCGTTTCACGCGGAAACCGGACCTTACCAGCGGCGCATCTTCGTCGCCCGGCTGATAGGCAATACTCTCGAATCGCAGTGGATTCCGGTCACGGCCGGCGCGGATCTGGACATCGAACCCGCTTGGTCTCCCGATGGGAATCTGCTCTATTTCATCTCGGAACGCGACGGCTTTCGGTGTATCTGGGCGCAGCGGCTGCATCCCGACACCAAAACCGCGGTGGATACGCCGTTTGCCGTCGAGCATTTCCATGCGGGCGCCCGCGCTCTGCTGACGAATTTCCGGGCCAACCCGGCGCAGATTGGCCTTTCCGCCTCGACACGGGGGATTGTCTACGCCCTTGAAGAACTCCGCGGCAATATCTGGACCATGACATTGCAGTGAAGCGCTGCAACGCTACCGCTCGAAAATCAGCCGGCGGTTTTGTATGTCCGCTGCTGGCGCCACCAAGTTAGTCCCGCCACGCTGGGCTTATTGGGCCAACGGTTTTGGAGAACGCATGCGGGCGGCAGCGAGGATATTCCTTACACTCAACTCGCTTTCGCCAACGCGATCCCAGGTCTGAATGGACTGCCGGCGAATCGAGAAACCATCTGTAATAGAGTGGCCGGAAGAAATGGCTTTTGTAAAACCGCCATCGACTCAGACGGAAGTTCATTCAGTTCGAGCACATCTATGGCGTTCCACATATCCGGCGTGTACCCGGAAGTAAGAACGATTGCCAGATTCGGCAACAATGAACGAAGTTCCAGAGCTACTCGGATTCCAGACGTTCCGGGCAGGTTTACATCCGCAATTAGCAAATCTACGTGGCCATCGGTCTCATCAAATCGTTCTAAGGCCTCTTCCACCGTCGACGCTTTTAGGACAATATGCCCCGATGGTTCCAGAACGGCAAACATCAGATCTAGAACTGAAGGCTCGTCTTCCACGAGTAAGATTGTACTCACAAATCAACTCCGTTAAAACAGACTTAGAAACCTATCTCTCCAGTATGAGGCTTTTGGCGCTGGATGAAGGCAAATCTCCGTACTTCTCTTCGAAAGCATACCAACGTTATCAACGTCAGTCTCGTACTTGGCCGAGGGTTAATCTTGTAGGACCGCAGTAGCTTCGTTGAACTGATTGAGCTTGGAATTTGAACGGATGAACTTGAGTTTCAACGGTGTGAAAGAAAAAGATAACATCAAACCCGAGAGCGATAAAGGGGGTATCGATGGGACTGGTACTAAGGTGAATACCACAGCTTATAGAATGAGCGGATACTCGCGCCTGACGAGCAGCTTCAATGCGAACCGCCAAGTCCGATTTCATGAGCGAGCTATCATCTCTCTATGAAACCTCACCCGCTAGTCCTGCTGTTTTGCTCAGCCGTTCTGTTCGCTCAGATCCGTTATACGTTCCAGCCCGGCGACGTAGTCTTGCGAGGCGGCTGGGTTTTCGATTCAATCCACGACGGCGTGCGCCGCAATACCGGCCTCGTCGTTCGCAATGGCGAATTCCTCGAGGTAGATGCCAATCTAGTGGGGCGCGATCTCGGCAAGGCACGCGTGGTAGATCTGGCGGATGACGAGTACGTTCTGGCCGGTCTCTTCGATCTTCATGCGCACTATGCCGTGGATCTTTTCGGGGCGGGCCGCGTGGACGAATATACAGTAAATCCGTTGCTGTTCCTGGCCAACGGCGTGACATCGACCTTTCCCGCCGGCGAAGTCGATCCCGAAGGGATGATGGAAGCCCGCAAGCGCATTGATAACGGACAACAGATCGGCCCCAGGATCTTAAATTCCGGCCCATACTTCGGTTCCGCGCGTCCGGGCTGGAAGAATGCGGAGATGACGCCGGCGGCGATTCGCGCCGATGTCCAGAAATGGGCGGCTATGGGTATCAAAGGGCTAAAGGCGAAGGGCATTCATCCGGATCAATTGGCGGCTCTGATCGATGAAGGGCACCGCCATGGGCTCACCGTCACGGCCCATCTCGACTCCGGATTCCGCGACAGTGTCAATCCGCGCGACGCGATCGCTATGGGCATCGACCGCATCGAACACTTTATGGGTGGAGATGCGTTGACGCCGGATAAGTCGGCCTACAGCTCGTTGGAACATCTGGATACGGCCAGTCCCGAGGTGGCGGCTATTTTCAAGACTTACCTGTCTCAGAACGTTTATTTCGACGCGACGCTTGCCACGTACGGGTCATTTTCCGATCGTCAGCCGAAGGAACTCTATGAGTACTGGACAAACGAAATGGATTTTCTGACGCCGTATGCCCGCAGCGTTGTTGAGTCGCGTCTGCCCCGATCGAACAACGCTCAGTTTGGACGCCTGCTTACGGCAAAGCTGAAAGAAGTGAAAGCATTCTACGACGCAGGGGGCGCCAACTTGATTACGCTCGGCACCGACCATCCTAGTTGGGGTGAGTTCTGGTCGGGTTTCATGTCCCATCGGGAACTGCAGGCGCTGGTCCTCGCAGGAATTCCGCCTGCTGCAGCGCTCAAGATCGGAACGATAAACAGCGCACGCGCGTTCAACATGGGCGCCAAGCTGGGTGCGATTGAACGCGGTCGATGGGCCGACCTGTTCGTCGTGCGGGGGAATCCGTTGGACGACATCCACAACACGCGGAATGTCCGGCTGGTCATGAAAGCTGGTGAAATCTACGATCCCGCGGTTCTGCTTGCTTCTGCAAAGGGCAGAATGGGTCCGGTTCGCATTGAAGATGCGGCGTGGTGGAAGGGCAATTTGCGCTTTGCAAAGGCCAAGTGAGCTCGGTGGGCACGGTTAAGCGGCAGCGGAGCGGTCGACTTGCTGGCCGATTCGCTTGGTGGCTTGTCGAGGATATTCTTCATAGGCGGTTTCCTGCCGCCATCTCAAATTTATGGACTGGCGTCCCTAGCGCACAGGTATCACCGCGCACCGTCCCGCCCTTCAAAATCGGGGAAGTCTACGGGAATCGGGAATCGTGAAAGGCGAACTAAACTGGATACAGAGGAGACCCAAATCTAGCGCGCCATGCAACAACTTGGGACTAGACCGACAGACCTTGAGCGGTACATCTGCCTGATCGTGCTGCTTGACGCCAACGAGACGCTCTTCTACGAAGTCCAGCGGCAGCGAACTAGGAGAAAACGATGACCAGCTCCGGTGATGCATCCAAATCTCGCGTGGAAGAGGATGCCTTGGGGAACGTCGAAGTCCCGGCAAATCATCTGTGGGGCGCGCAAACCGAAAGGTCCCGTCGAAACTTTCCAATCGGAGTGGAACGGTACCGCTGGGGCCGGCCTGTGATTCGGGCCTTCGGCATCCTCAAGAAGTGCGCCGCCATCGCCAACGGGGAACTCGGCCAGTTGTCTGACGATAAGGTCAAACTCATCGTTCGATCTGCTCAAGACGTTATCGACGGGAGACTTGACTGTGAGTTCCCGTTAGCGGTCTTCCAGACCGGATCTGGCACCCAGACCAACATGAATGCCAATGAGGTAATCGCCAACCGCGCAATCCAACTTGCCGGCGGAGTCATCGGATCGAAAACACCAATCCATCCCAACGACGACGTGAACCACAGCCAATCGTCTAACGATACCTTCCCAACCGCCATGCACATCGCGACGGTGGAAGAATTGGAAAACCGTCTCACGCCGGCACTCCGCGGGTTGCGCGATACCCTTGATGCGAAGTCCCGAGCATTCTCGCGTGTCGTTCTGGTGGGGCGCACTCACCTTCAAGATGCTACTCCGCTGACACTCGGCCAGGTGATATCGGGTTGGGTCGCCCAACTCGATCAGGCATCGGAGACGATCCGAGCCACCTTGCCGGGTGTCTACGCGTTGGCAATTGGAGGCACGGCGGTCGGTACGGGTCTGAACGCCGACCCTCGGTTTGCCGAGGCAGCGGCAAGAAAAATTGCCGACGAGACCGGGAAGCCGTTCGTTTCCGCTTCCAACAAGTTCGCAGCGCTCTCCGCTCACGATGCGATGGTGAATGTGAGCGCCGCGCTGCGCACGCTGGCAGGCGCGCTAATGAAGATCGCCAACGATGTGCGCTGGTACGCTTGCGGCCCGCGAGCTGGATTCGCCGAGTTGAGGATTCCGGAGAACGAGCCGGGGTCGTCGATAATGCCTGGGAAGATCAACCCGACCCAGTGCGAGGCCCTGACCATGGTTGCAGTGGAGGTGTTCGGCAACGATCATGCCGTCGCCTTTGCAGGCTCGCAAGGAAACTTCCAGCTCAACGTGTACAAGCCGGTAATCTTGCATAATGTGCTGGCGTCCATTCAGTTGTTGGCTGAGAGCATCAACTCGTTCAACGAACGCTGCGCCACGGGTATCGAGCCGAACGAAGAGCGAATCCGCGACCACGTTGACAATTCGCTCATGTTGGTAACAGCTCTAAACCCGCACATCGGGTACGAGAAAGCGGCCCAGATCTCCCTCAAGGCGTATCGCGAGGGTCTCACTCTTCGTGAAGCTGCGCTCAAGTTGGGCTTCGTGACGGCCAGCCAGTTCGACGAATGGGTTCGCCCGGAGGACATGACGCACCCTCTTGTGCCGGAAAAGGCATAAGCGCAAAAGTGGTTCGCGAACTCCAATTCATCGTAGGGTTGTTCGGCATTTCGACCTGATGCGCTTGCGGAACCCGGGAATCTAGTGTGCCGCCACATGACAGCCAAATCCATGGCGCGAGAGCTTAATCCGTGCGAGTCGAGATGGTTCGGCAGCCGTGCCCTCATTTCGCCTCGATCGGTTGAGCGAATCAGCTAAACCCTTTCGTGACAATGCGACGACGATCCACAGGAATGGTTTGCGGAGTGCGACCTAGAACCATATAAGGAGTCCCGTACGTCGAGACGCGAAACAACTATATGGTTACTCCCGAGAAACCTCTTAACATTGACATTCCCGTGAAGCTGTCCGAACTGAAGATCGCCTTCGGCGTCGCTGCCCTGGCATTGGAAGGAGATCTTCCGGCCTCTATTTTCACATTCAACTGATGTGACGTTGAATGATAACTCATACAACGCCGACTGAATGGTCGCCACCGACGCGCGATCGGATACGACCTAAACTCGTCTTGGGGCAGATGCGATTTGCACTTCAACGAAGCGACGACGCCACAGCCCGATGCCGCCTGACACGTCGTGCTGTCCGAGGGGGATGCCATGACGTGCTTGATTCATTCGATCGCTTTGCTGGCGATGGCGAACGTCGGCACGGTGAAGGCGGATCTGACGCTGCAAGTTCATTAACGTCCGCGCCGGCGCTATAGCCGCTGCGGACCAACCGCTGCTTTTGGCCTTGTACTGATCAAAGAGCCTCTTCAGCCATTCTGCGGCATGGGCATCGGTGCAGGTGACCCTGATCGATCCTGCCGCTTCGAGTCCGACGACTCGAAGCGGGTCCTTGTTGGCGACATCTAGGGATGCGGGGCTTTACATCCAGCCACGAACCACGTTACTAATTCTGGGCGACGAAGGACTGGCACGACACATTGGGGTGCCAATTCACAAAGGCGCCGTTCGGATTGTCCTTCCACGCCCAGACGTGCAGCGTGTAAAACGACGGAAGCCCAAAGCGATTCGGGCTGGGGAACAGGTGAAAAAGCTGGCCCATCAACTGAGGCGGATTCGGATGCGTGGCATTCCACTGGTCGGCGAGAACTAGAAAGTCGGCGCCGATCAGTCGCAATCCTCCGCCTGGGATCGGTTCGTAGATCACGATCTGGGGACGCGTGGGATCCAGGATCCCGCTGTTCACAAGTGTTGAGTTAACGTAGTGAAGTCCCATGGCGCCCGTATCGTCGCCGGTCACACAACCGAATTGTAGGGCATATCCCTCCTGCATCGCGACGGATACGTTGTTAAACCGGTCCGTTGCAGCGCGGACGATCGAGACCAGATTGGCCGCATTATCCTGCTGGTCGGCTGCCCGAGGAGCGGTTTGCTTGGTTGCATCGTGGATGTGCCCCTCTTGCGCGATGGCGCAGACCGGTCCAAAGCCGACGAGGGCCACTCCCAGGGCCAGGCACTGGCCTTGGGTCGCGAATTGTTTGATCACTCTGTTCATAGCTGCCATTGGTTTTGTGTTGAAACTAGTGGTTTCTCTCTCCTCTTAGAAGTTGGTTGAAGCCTTGCCGGAAGTGCGGAAGCACTCAAGCGGCCCTATCAATAATTGCGGTATCCGCCCGGAAAACTGAAAAGCGTGCGAAGAAAGTCGCCGCGAATTGCCGGCGCGACCGAAGAGGATGACAACATGTTTGGTGACAAGCGTTCGTCAGAGCGTCAACTCGTCTTGGAAAAGGTAGGTGGAAGACGGCGAAGCGGTGCTCCCAGGTCACCACCTTATCCGCGAGCGTGATCCGGTCGGCTCCCCGCAAAAGGAAGAGCTGCGTGTCATCCGACGCGTTTTTCTGGTCCTTTGAAGAGACGATTGCATTTCGGATCGGGAGGCGGCGCCTCGTCGGCGGCATGAATGGCAGACCCGTAAGCCGATTGCGTAAAACTGCCCGGTCAGTTCGGGAACTTGGGGGCGCTCCTGCCAAGTGCGCCGGTTTCGCGGTGTCCCATCGATCCAGCGCCCGGAATTGCACCGGTTTGCCACTCCATCCCGGATCCGAAAGAGCAATTTCCGAGAGCGTGATCCGACCGCGAGGCCGTTCGACGGTCATTTTTGGTCGTGGGAATCCGATGTGCCGTCGGACCACTTGCCGACGGGGATGATGAAGATAGTTAACCGGCCTGGAATCTCCTCTTTACCTATGATGGGAGAACCAGGCGTCCCCGCGCCCCAAGATTCGGGTTTAGTTCGCTCGGCCCAGAACATCAGGTGCGGATGGAAATGCCCGGCCTGATCCCCAAGATAGCCCTGCTTGGAGAGCATGTAGCACATGGTACCCGCTTCGAGCGCAGGCAAGTCCCTTTTGTCGAAAGCGGAGTTGACCGCGTCGCGCATCTGGGTTTCCGACTTCCCCGCCAGGGCCAACTGGGTTCTGGAGATAGTGATGGGGAGGTACGTTCGCGCGGCCGGCGGGTTGAAGCAAATCGGTCCGCGAATCTTGGGATTCCAAAACTCAGGGTCCCCGAACGGCGCCGTCCACGAGCGTTCCACCATACACACGAAACCGTTTGTGCCTTTAGCTGCCGTTTTGTACCCTTGGCGTTCCAGGACCATGACGTCGGCGTTGTCCGAGATGGCCTTTGGCGCCGCACTTTTCGCCAGGGTTATTTCGGCATTGCGGTCCGCAATCAGGTATCGGTCGAGCGGGGCCATGGTTGCGTAAGGGGCGTTCGTTCCTTGCGCTTGTGCTAGGAAGCTAAGCAGCAGCGCCGTTGGGACTATCTGTTTCATTCTCATACTCCTTTCAGTTCTCCCGGGTTCCCGTGAGGCGTATCCAATACGCTTGCTCATCTCGTAATCGTTTCGGGAATGGAGAATTCGACAATTCTTGAGAAATTATTCCGGGCGCGAGCGGAAAGCCCCCCGGTGCACGAACTTCGGCCGCATCGTCCTGACCAGTGGGTATATCGTCCGCAACCGGTACGAGGCTCTCGTGCCGGCACCTGGTCCGGAAACGTCTTGGAAAGCTTCGGAAGAGTCGCATGTCCTCCAGGCGGACGACCACACGCTCATGTTCCTGTTTCCGGACATCGCGTTCAGCCAAGAATCGCCCGGCACTCGCGGAAGCGAAGCCTTGACAAAGCCGCCCGCTAACTCGAAGTGACCCCTTCGGCCCGGCCATTGCAGTTCGCGTCCAAACTATCGGTTGAAGGGAAACTCCTGGATCCAGTGGAAACCTCTTCCTACCAACAGGAAGCGGTTGCGGTCAGTCCGCTGAAGGTCCATGTGAACCTTATGATCGTCCATCTGGCCATCCAGGATGAGTTGATCTCCGGCAGGGTGCTGAAAAGTGAAGTTTGCGGTCCAGTTCTTGTCGCCCCTTTTCGTGAGGACGAGAGTTCTGTCCGTGAATCGGATGAAGGCGCCGTAATAAGCGAACGAATCATCCGCCCTTTGAAACGCCATCTGGTTGGGGAGATCGAAGATGGCGCGCCGCCAACGGCCGGGGTCGGTGAAGAGAGCGGCGGACGCGTCTGTTCGTCGGTCGACATCCGGCGCACTTCCCAAATGCCGTAAAACGGCGAGTGCGGTCTGCCGCCGCCGAAGATGTTCCAATACCCCCGGGCGCTGTAAAAGTTCATACCTACGAGCCAGAAACCCAAGATGATTTGCGCGGTAAGCGCGATTCGGTTGGCACGGACGCTACGGAAGAGTTGCGCCTGGGTGGAAGGATCCGTAGCGCGATTCAGGAAGAGGACGCTGACAAGGCGTGGAAAATCAGGGGCCAGGAGAAAGCAGGAGAGCAGGATGAGGTGGAAGGCAAACAGCTTCACCGGCACATCATAGGTCATGTTCAACATGAACACCTGGATCATGTCGGCGAGGCAGATTAGGGCGCCGAAGGTGGTTGTGCGAGGGATGATCAGCAGCACTCCGCCGGCGACTTCCGCGCAGCCGGCGAAGATTTCATAAACCGGGGCCGCGCCGATGGAACTCCAGAGAACCCCCATGGGAGAAAACGTGCCAAAGGGCTGCAGCAGCCTGGTCAGTGAAGGATACAGCATTTGCAATGGGATGACTTTCGCCACGCCGTAGTTAACCATCTGCCCGGCAAGTGCAAAGCGAACGAAAAGCCTAAACCACCGGTGGAGGCCGGCGTAGTTTTCCCGCTTCCGGTCGAGAAGAGACCAGATGCCGGTCGCGAGGACAGCAATCACAAGCAGACAGAAGGTCAGGACCCAGCCGAACATGCAGTCGCCACTGCCGCTGTTGCCGTCGAGAGACAGAGGCGCCCGGACATGGAAAATATGGGCGGCGGCCCAGAAGACCACAGGGCGCAAGGGCCAAAGAGTGGCCGGATCGGGAATGTCGGCTCCCTGGGTGGCGGAGAAAAGGCTGGTGATGATCTGCGTCGCAAGACAATACAGCCCCAAGTACACCAGGCAGAATCGGAAGGTAATCCGAACGGCCAGGTTCCACTTCAGGATCTTTGGCAGTGGCTGGATTGGTTCGGTCTTTAGCTGCGGGCTCATTCGAGACGTCCGTCAGAAAGCGGTTGAGAATGACCTTTTGACTAAAGTTTGCGTTGCCGATGCTAGCAAATCTCGAGAACAGCGGTCAACCGGAGGAGGTGACACGGAGGAGGTGTAGACCCGTTTAGAGGCAGTTCTTAAGCTTACGGATTCCAGCATGAATCTGTTGTGCGTTGGCGCCACCGTAACCGAGAATCAGGCCGCCGCGCGCCGGGGATTTCATATAACACGTTGACAAGGGCGTGGCGGATACTCCGCTCGCAGCGGCTCTTTTCGAAATCGCCACATCGTCACTGCCACGCGGCAGCAGCGCCGCCAGATGCATGCCCGCTTCGGCGCCAATCACCTCGAGCCTGCCTGCCATTTGCGAACGAATCTCTTCGGTCAGCGTTCGGCGCCTTTCCATGTAGAGCATTCGCATGCGGCGGATGTGGCGGGCGAAGTGTTCCTCGCGGATAAAGTCGGTGAGGACGGCTTGATAGAGCGTCGCCGAGAAAACATCGGCGGCATCCCGCGCGGCAGAGAAGGCCGAAACCAAATCCTTGGGGACGACCAGGTATCCCACGCGAAGTGCGGGGAACATCACTTTACTGAAGGTCCCCACATAAATTACCTTCGCACTGGTATCCAGCCCTTGGAGCGACGCGATCGGGCGGCTGTCGAAGCGGTACTCGCTGTCGTAATCGTCTTCGATGATCCAGGCGCCGGTACGCCCCGCCCAATTCAACAGCAGCATGCGGCGGGTGGCGCTCATTGTCATTCCCAGGGGATATTGGTGCGACGGCGTGATATAGACCGCGCGCGCATTCTGTCCCCTGCGGCCCGCCGCGAGGAGTTCGGCCATATTTAGACCTTCCTGATCCACCGGAACGGGGATCAACTCGGCCCCTGCGGCGCGGAAAGCCTGGCGTGCACTGGGATAGCCCGGCTCTTCAATCAGTACGCGGTCCTTGGGATCCACCAAAACCTGCGCGGAAAGCTGCAAGCCCTGCTGTGACCCGGTTGTCACCAGAATCTGCGAGGCGTCGCATCGTACCGCGCGAAACGCCCCCAAGTATTCCGCGATTGCCTCGCGGAGCGGCTGGTATCCCATGGCTTCGCCATAGGCCATGATGCCGGCCGCCGGACGCCGGTAATGGCGCGCCATGAGATTTGACCAGACCCCCATCGGAAAATGATCGAGCGCTGGTAAGCTTACTCGAAACGCGCCCAGTACGTTCAGCCAGGATTGCGCCGGCAACTCCGTTAGGACAACTCCGCGGCGCGACATTCGCCGCGCGGCCAGTTGCGTATGGCATTCCGGAGCCGGCTGCAGATTCGGCGCTTGACCGCCCGCCGGATTCAGCGCTTCATCAGGGATTGACCTCGCGACGCAGGTGCCCGCTCCCACGCGGGCCTCAAAGTAGCCTTCGGCCAGCAATTGGTCGTACGCGTTCAACACTGGGATCCGTGAAATTCTCAGTTCCGTCGCCAGGATTCTGGTAGCCGGCACACGCTGCCCAGGCCGCATTTGGCCGATGATGGCGTCGCGGAACCAGTCGTACAACTGGAGATATACAAAGGAGCCTTGGCGCGAGGGTCGAGCGCGATCGGCGGAACGAAGGTAGCGGCGGTCGTTTTCATTTGACCAAGCTTCAAAATGGTTATATCACAAAAGGCAATAATGGCTATTGCGACAAACCATTATGCAGGGTAATTTCATCTCCATGAACGTGCCCAAAATATTCCGGCGTATCTCTTGGCATGCAGCTTGGTGGTTGCCTCGCCGCCTCTCCAGGGCTCCGCAAGTCGCGACGGCCAGCTTGATTCTGATTTCGAGATCGGCACATGGAAGACACACATTTCGCGTCTCGACCATCCCTTAGTGGGCTCCAAGGCATGGGTGGAATATGAAGGCACTTCCATAGTCCGCAAAGTCTGGAATGGCCGGGCCAATATAGTGGAACTCGAGGTCGACGGACCTGCCGGCCACATCGAGGGGCTGTCTCTGCGCCTCTATAATCCCCAATCGCACCAGTGGAGCCTCAATTTTGCCAACAGCAGGGTCGGCAGTCTGAGTGTGCCTACCGTCGGCGAGTTCCGGAACGGGCGGGGCGAATTCTTTGACCAGGAAACATTCAACGGCGGAACCATATTGGTTCGGAATGTCTTTTCGGATATCACTCCCAAGTCCTGCCACTTTGAACAGGCATTCTCCGATGATGGCGGGAAAAACTGGGAAACGAACTGGATCGCGACAGACACACGGGCGCCGGATGGCTCTGAGATATCGAATAAAGACGTTCCGACTAACTCCAGGGAACACGATGGAAATCACGATTTCGACTTCGAGATAGGAGGTTGGAACATTCATCTGGCGCGTCTCGCCGATCGGCTAGCCGGCTCGACGACCTGGGTCAAGTTTGACGGCACTTCGGTCACGCGCAAGATCTGGAATGGCCACGCCGACCTGGAAGAATTCGAAACTGACAGCACACAGGATCACATCGAAGGTCTTACCCTGCGGCTTTATGATCCGCAATCTCACCAGTGGAGGATCTATTGGGCCAACAGTAAGGATGCGATCCTGGACCCACCCATGATCGGCGAATTTCAGAATGGCCGCGGCGAGTTTTACTGTCAGGACATGTGGAAGGGAAGGGCGGTTCTGGTTCGGTTCATATGGACGGAAACCAATACGAAATCTCCCCATTTCGAACAGTCGTACTCCGGTGACGGCGGGAAGACCTGGGAGGTCAACTGGATTACGAATCAAGAACGAGTCCAGGCCCCAGCCGGGTTAAACGGCAACCTTGCCGGCCCCCACGATGCGGATTCTCCCCTCGGTCAGTGGCAAGACCATCACCGCTTTGAGAACGGCGCGGGCGCGTTCTATTCCGATGTCTCGGATTTCCGGCGTGACTCCAGATGAATCCGAGCACTCGAACGGAACTTCGCCGCATGCCCCAGAGAGGGTCACGCGAGTGGGAAACCATCAGTCAAATCCTGGATGCAGGATTTCTGGCACACGTCGGGTTCTGCGTAGATACTCAGCCGTTGTCATTCCAACCTTATATGGACGGAAGGGAGAAAAACTTTATCTACACGGCTCCGCTGTAAGTCGCATGTTGCGTGAGTTGGAGCAGGGCATCGCGGCATGCGTAGCAGTGACACTTGTGGATGGATTAGTGATGGCAAGGTCGGCATTCCATCACTCCCTGAATTACCGTTCCGCAGTTGCCTTCGGAACGGCGCGGAAGATCGCGGATCCAGAACAAAAAAATCGAATGCCTGCGCGTGATCTCCGAACATCTCATAGCGGGCCGATGGAAGGGCGTCCGCGAACCCAGTAAGCAGGAATTAAACGCAACGACGGTGCTCGAATTCTCCATCCACGAGGCTTCCGCAAAGGCGCGAACCGGGCCGCCGGTCGACGGTGAAGACGACTATGGTTTGCCCGTGTGGGCGGGAGTCATCCCACTGGAGATGAGGGCCAAGCCGCCCATTCCAGACGAAAAGTTGATGGAAGGAGTTGCTCTCCCCGAGTGCATCCGGCGGTTCGCCGCGCGGTTCAACGCGGAATGAGTTCAAATAACCAGGGAGACGCAGATCGGTTGCAATTACGGACGCCACTCGGCTTGGCAATATCCTGGACGTCGAGTTCACTTGGCCGTATCACGACGGTGACATTGGCCAGGTGCAGGTGGTCGCGGTTAGTCATACAACGCATCAGGACCGTGAAATCGTTAGCATCTCTTCGCTCAACTTTCGGAAGCGCGTCATCCGCCCAGAACCCTGTCGAGGAGCGACTTGGCGATATTGAGCTTTGTTGACGACGCGCAAGAGATCACAAAGCGATGAATTGCGGGTAGGGGAAGCCCAAGCGCGGTTGTATCGAGCCATTTCCGTTTGCTAGCTTGGCGTAGATGCCGGCGCCTGTGCCCGAACAACTCACCAGGACCATTGACACCCTTTACCGGTCGGAATCGGGCCGGATTCTGGCGACGCTGGTGCGCCTCCTCGGAGATCTGGATCTCGCCGAAGAGGCCATGCATGAGGCATTCGCCGCCGCTCTGGAATTCTGGTCTCAGACTGGTATTCCGGACAAGCCACGCCCCTGGCTGATTTCGACGGCACGCTTCAAGGCCATCGACGTGATCCGCCGGCGCGCGCGCTTCGACGGAGCACAGAGAGATCTTGTTGCCCACATGGAATCGCGCGTCAACGACGCTCGCGGCGGAAATGAAGAGACTGGAGATGAAGAGATCGAGGACGATCGCCTCCGTCTGATCTTCACCTGCTGCCATCCCGCTCTGCCTCCGGAGGGACAGGTTGCGCTCACCCTCCGCGAAATCTGCGGCCTGACCACGGAAGAGATCGCCCGCGCATTTCTGGTGACGCCGGCGACGCTCGCCCAACGCATCGTACGCGCCAAAGCAAAGATTCGAGAGACGTCGATTCCATACGAGGCGCCGACGCCACAGGAATTGCCGGAACGGCTGGACGCGGTGCTTCAGGTCGTCTATCTCATCTTTAACGAGGGCTATTCGGCTGCGGCGGGGACGGAAGTCACCCGAGCCGAGATCACCGGCGAGGCGATCCGACTTGGACGGTTGCTGGCCGGGCTCCAGCCCGAGCCGGAGGTCAATGGGCTGCTTGCTCTGATGTTGCTGCAGGAATCGCGCCGCGCGGCGAGGACCTCGCCGGCCGGAGAGCTGATTTTGCTGGAGCATCAAGACCGCGCGCTCTGGGACCGCGAACAGATTGCGGAGGGAGTGGGATTGGTGAAGAAAGCTCTAAGCTCGCGTCGCTTCGGCTCTTACACACTGCAGGCTGCGATTGCGGCCATCCATGCGGAGGCGGAGTCTACCGCTGCGACCGACTGGCGACAGGTTGTAGCGCTTTACAACCAATTGGTAAGAATTCAGCCTTCGCCGGTCGCATATCTAAATCGCGCCGTGGCCATTGCCATGTGCGATGGTCCAGAGGCCGGTCTGAAGCATATCGATGCGGTGTTGGAACATGGCGAATTGGCGAATTACTACCTGGCGCATTCAGCCCGCGCAGAGTTGTACCGCAGGCTCGGCAGGACCGCTGAGGCTCGGGATTCTTATGAGAGGGCGCTGGCGCTGACCCAACAGGAACCGGAGCGGCAATTCCTGCAGGAACGGATTCGGCAGTTGAAATAAAATTTGAAGTGGCTGTCGATTTTCGGTTTTCCCAACGACTATAGGGCAGAAGAACGATGAGCCACGATTCCTGAGTGAACAGGAAACGAGGCATCGGGAACAAACTACAGAAAACAAGGAGAAAAAGTTATGCCACATTATCTGTTGCTAACTACCTCCCCGACGACTTCGACCCGTCCACCGTAACCGAAGCGATGATCGAGGAGATCCACGCGGTCAACCGCGAATTGATTGCCGCCGGTGTGAGGAAGTTCGCCTGCGGAATTTCCCCGGCCGCCAACGCGAAGACGCTACGGAAGCAACCCGACGGCAAGGTGGTCGTCACCGACGGACCGTACACCGAGACCAAGGAGCACATGGGCGGTTTCTGGATACTGGAATGCGCAGACCTGGAAGAGGCGCTCGCGTGGGCGCGCAAGGGCGCCATCTCCTGCGATGCGGCGGGCGAGGTGCGCGAGCTTCTTTTCTTCCCGGCCCCGGAATAAGGATCCGGCGGAAGCAAGTAGACAACCTGGTAATTGCGGCCCAAAGCACGCGCATAAGGAACGAGAGGAACGAGCCGGCGTCACGCTCTGGCGCCGATTTCAACTGATCCGTCACGAGGAGAAGAACAATGAAATACATCTGTTTGGGGTACTACGACAAAGGTAAATTCGAAGCCATGACTGAGAGCGAGCGAAACGGCATGTTCGACAGATGCTTTGAATACGACGATCACCTTCGCGCCAACGGGCACTGGGCTGGTGGCGAAGCGCTTCAGGGTCCGGAAACCGCCTTAACCCTGTCTGGGAAGAACGGCAAAGTGGTAACGACCGACGGTCCCTATGCCGAAACCAAGGAACAAATCGGCGGCATTCTTGTCCTTGAGGCGAGGGACATGAACCATGCTGTACAGCTAATCAGCCAGCATCCGGCGCTGACATTTGGCAGCATTTTCGAGATTCGGCCAGTGGGGGACATGAGCGAAATCATGAAGGCAAGCGAGCAGCGGCGGAGCCAGAACACCGCGGGCTGAAGACACTTGGAAATGTCGTCGGGCGAATCGCCTCGCCCCGACCTTTTGTACGGATGCGTGAAGATCTACTCGGAGTCCGGCGATCCGATCGGCGGCGAAGGCGGTGTTACGTCAAGGTGACAGAAGACCGGCGCGTCAACCCGCCCGACTCATCTTTCCGGTATCGTGCGCCGGTGAGGCTTCATCCGCACCGGACTCCTAGGCTTGACCGTGATCACTTGCACCGGCACGACTTTTTGATCCGGCTCCAGCGACAGCTTGTAATGTTGCGCCACCGTAGCCAGAATCAGCCGGGCTTCCATCATGGCGAAAGCATTGCCGATGCAAACCCGTGGCCCGGCGCCAAATGGCAAATATGCGTAACGCGGAATGCGTTCTTCCCAGCCGGGCGAAAATCGTTCCGGGTCGTACCGTTCCGGATCGACATAGAACCGGGCGTCGCGCTGCAAAGCGTACGTGTTAACCGACAGGAGACTACCTTTGCGTACTCGGTATCCCGCGATCGTCACATCCTCGACCGGTTCCCGCGCTACCGCTGGGGCCGGCGGATATAGCCGAAGCGACTCCCGGATGACCATCTCGGTGTAAGGCAGTTTTGCCAGATCCGCTGGTTCCGGTGCACGCCCCTCCAGCGCCCGGTCGAGTTCGCCCCACAGTTTCGCCTCGACCTCAGGATGCTGCGACAACAGAAACCATGTCCACGTCAGGGCATTCGCGGTCGTCTCGTGACCGGCCAAAAACAGCGTCAACATCTCATCACGCAATTGCTTGTCGGACATCCCGCCGCCACTCACTTCGGCGGTTGCTGCCAGTAATACCGAAAGCAGGTCGTCACGCTCCTTTGGCGAGTTGCGCCGGCTCTTGAAGAGAACCTGAAGGATTCGATCCATTTTGGTTAGCGCCCGACGCTCTCGGATATTACCCACGGTCGGCGCCCAAGAAGGCATCCGCAGGATCGAGTTTACACGCCGGTTAGCGGCTGCGAGCATCGCCACCATCGCCCCCCGGATCTCCTTCAACTCGTTCGGAAGCTCAACTCCAAACAGACATTTCGCAACGATGTTGAGTGTTAGCTCCGCCATCTCTGAAGAGATCTCGCGGACCTGTCCATCGGCAAAGGAATCCATCACCCCGAGCGCCTGTGTCACCATCACATTGCCATATGCCGCAAGCTGGCGATGATGAAAAGCCGGCTGCATCAGCTTGCGCTGTTGTTTCCACACGGCGCCTTCGCTGGTAAGCAACCCTTCACCCGCAAACGGACCGAAGGCGTGCCGGAGCAATTCTGGTTTCTTGAACTTTTCCTGCTGCTCTACAAGAATCTGCTGCGCCAGGTCCGGATGGGATAAGTGGTACACGTTGAGTGGTCCGAATCGGTAGTAGGCGATATCACCATACTGGCGCGAAACGTTGAGCGTGAAGGCTAGCGAGTCAAATCGGAAAACTGCGGGCAGCATCTGACCGAGCAGTGCGAGCGGGACATTGATTCGCGGCCCATCCGGGTATTCTGGTTTGGTCATGGCCGAGCGGTACTATTCAGGGTATCGAAGTTGCCGGACTCCGGGAGGCTGCAGGGCAAAGCCGACGCGAAGTCCGACGCGAGCATGTCCTACGTTCCTTGCATTCCGCCTCCCTCCCTTCGACGTATTATCCAGTGAGGAAACAAGAATGCGACTCCCAGCTTTACTGGCTCTGCTCCTGACTCCTGTCTGCGCCCAGGAAATCCGCCTGGCTCCCAGCTTCGAAGAACTGACCGCGAGGGCCGAAGAATACGTCGACGTCACTCTCGACAGTCACATGCTCAAACTCGCCTCGCAATTCCTGTCCGGCAGCGACAAAGACGAGGCCAAAACCAAGAGAGCCCTCGCCGGACTGGAGAACATCACCGTTCGGCGCTATCAGTTCGCTAGGGAAGGCGACTACAGCCCCGCCGATCTCGACTCCATCCGCGCTCAACTCAAGGAGCCCGACTGGTCTAAAATCGTGGGGGTCCGCTCCAAGACTGGTGAGAACGCCGACATATACCTCAGATTGACCGCTGACCAAATGATCGGAGGTGTCGTGATCGTCTCGGCCCAACCCCGTGAGCTCACCTTTGTCAGCATCGCCGGTAAACTCGACCTCGCGCAATTGGCCGATCTCGGCGGCAAGTACCACATACCAGAATTCGAATTCGGCTCCCTCAGCCTTGGCATAAAGGGGGACAAATGAACCTCCGGCTGTTAGCCCTGTTGCTCGCGGCGTCTGTCACAACGGTTGCCGCCGATTGGGAATTCGACGACTTGGTGAAATCCATCGAGTCTCACTACGGCATCAAGCGGACGCCAGTTCCGTTCGTGAAGCTGGGCTTCTTCGCGACGAAGATTGCGCACCCAGGGGGCGTACACGGGCTAAAGGTGGCGGTGTTCGAGAATTTGCAATCCTGTGAACGCTGCTTCGACATCGCGGAACTGGACGGATTCATCGCCAGGACCACCGACAGCGTGCTCCACCCCCTGGTCCGCACCCACTCGCACGGCGAAGCCACCTACATCGTAACCGGAGAAGTTGGCAAAACCACCAAAATACTAGTGGCTACCTTCGACCAATCCAGCGCCATGATCGTGGAAGTGACCGTTGACGCGAAGACGCTGCTCCAAACCATCAGTTCGCCTGGACGGGCCAAGGACTGGATCGGGAACGACAGCCGGCCTTAGCGCGAGCCGCTTTCAGATCCAGTTTCTTCCCCACGCCAAGACGACCATTGTCCATGTGGCTTTCGGCGCCATGGTCTCCAGCCAAGGCGTAGGGTGGTTTCTGCGCTCGACGTCTGATAGCGTCAGTTCGTGGGTGGGCCGGGTGCATCGCCGCACTTCCAAAGAGTGAAAGCGTTCCTTTAGAAACTTAAGTCCGTTTCCGGCCCTCCCAACCGTTACGATATCGCCGGAACAGCTTTGGCTGTCGGAGCCGCCGTCCTTGCGGCCGCGGTTTTCTTCGTGTGCTTCTTCATATGTTTTTTGCTCGTAGCAGCAGGCTTCGAGGAACTCTTGGCGACCGCCTGCTGAGCGGCGAACACGCTCGCGAGCGCCACTGCGATAGTTAGGAACCTCATCCTCATTTGTTTCTCCTTTTTGCGGGCCATGTTGGCTTGCAATGACTGATGCCGAAGAGAACATCTCGCGTCAATAGGCCAGTTACCGCACCTCATTCGGACGTACCGCTATTAACATTCTTGACGACTGGTCGCTCGGAATAGGCAGACCGCGCAGGCTCTCAAGGAAGCCGCGAACTACCATAGGCGACAGATTCGCAACTCACGTTCAAATCCTGCGAAGGCGCCTCTCCATCGATGTGAGCAGACAATGCCGAGCTTAAGGGATGCTAGTTGCACTCGGACCCTCTGCCCCGGTGGGACGCTCATGAAACTGTCTGGCTGGACTAGTCCCGGCCGGGAAGACACGAAGTCACCGACGAGGAACTGAAGCGCTGGATTGAGACAGCGGCGCACGAAAGACAAGCGACCGGCGAACGACGAAGTGGAAGCTGCTGTATTGATTGATGCATCGATCCGGGCCGGCGTCGAGTTTTGGCATTCTGCGTGCTCATTCGAGTGGTCAGAATGCATCAGAATGATGATCCTAGAAAAAGACCACTCTTAACGGCTGAACAACTGCGCCTCATCCGTCGCGTTCCCGAGAGGACAAGGAAGGGAACGCCACGCGAGGAGTTCGAGAAGCTCTTCCGAGGCGCCGCCGCGACAGTTCGCTGAGCGGCCTTTCCCGGGGGCTCCAGGCGATTCTGGTTCGATGGCGTTTCGGCGTCAAGGGTCTTATTGCAATGGTGCGGCATGCCGTATTTCCTTCGCTCTTGGGCCGGTCGCGACGCTGGCATTGACCGCGATATCAGCCATTTTGTTTAGCGGAGTCTCGAGACAATCCCCGTCATCCTGGGTGGTTTTCGCGCGGCAGCTCGGTGTCCCTCGCAAGAGGTCATCGCGTTACGTCGCAGTGGAGACCCAGAACGATGACCGCGTGGTGTGTGACCGCCGGCAAGGAATATCGTGGGTCCAACGGTTCGCTCTACTCGCGTCGGATTGCCCTGTCCGTTTCTCGTGCTGCCCATGGGCTTTCGCAGCAGGAATCATCGCCTGGGGCAAGATCGTGCGCCGATGTATACGTTATGTTGCCTGCGAGGAGCATTGCCTGTGCCGAATCGGGTGCGGCTGAAGTGAGGTTTACGCCAAATTGGATCGAGCCGCCGGAGACAGGAGGCGTGAACTGGACTAGGTGGAGTTGTCACCGGCGGCGCAGTCGGCATCGAGCCGCCATCCGAGCCTTGAGTAGAACTTTTTGCACGGTCTACGTCCGAAATGGGGATGACAACCACCTCAAGCTTCATATCGAGATCTACAACGCTCGTACTTTTCGTCTCTTAGTTTTTGCTTACTTCTTTGCTGCTCATTGCTGAATCCGGTGCGGGGAGGATGGCGGCCGTCCCAATGCGCAGAAGGATCGAGGCAGCGGGCCATACCAGATGCTCACGGAAGCGCCCTGATTCCCAACTTCATTCAAGCGTCGCGTCTCGCCTCGCCTGCTTCTTCGCCGGGCGCAGCATCGGAGTAACCCCGACCTGTTCCTCCGCCGTATACGGCGCTCCATAATACGGGAAATCCTTGCGAATACGCCCGCGGTCGGGAGCAAGTCCATCGACAATTGGCGTGTTGGCCGCCAGCGTCAACATCACATCCATCACATCGTCGCCAAGAGCGCGTCCATTGAATCTGGCCACCTCAAATGCGGCGCACGTTCCAAGCTCGTAAGGCAACGTGTTGGGACAAATCCGTGCGGCGATCAGCTTCCCGTATTCACCCGGGTCCGCCGACGAACCGGCATAGGTCGTCATCTTCTCCGCAATATCCGCGATCGACTTCGCGAAGCGCTCTAGATCTTCAGCCGGAACCGACGCATTGAATTGTTCTTTCACCTCTTGATCGCTCGGGTCGTTCAGGAAGAGATGCGTAACCATCGGCAGGCCCCAACGCGAAACTTGTACTTCCGGTGCATGGCCAAAGAGGGAGATCGTCGCCCATGCGTGGATTGTTCCCTTCCCAATCAGTTCGCTCGGCGCCTCCAGCACAATCGCCGTAACATTCCGCCTCGCAAAGGGATTCTGCTGATGCAGAAAGGCGTCACCATCGTAGTGCTGGTCCTTATAGAAGGCAGTCATAAATGTGCCGAAGCCAGCATTTGCCGCAAATAGATCTGGAGCAATCCCAACATACGCACGAAGTCCCGAATTAGTCGCGACCGAACCGGTTTCACCCTGAATCAGACTCTCTCCGGCGTCACCACGAAACGCATCCTCACCCGTCGCCTTCCGCACCACAAACGGCTGAATGTGGGTATGCTCAATGCGATCTCCGTGTCGTGGTTCACCAAACCTGAACTTGAACGTAACCTCTTCCCTCGCATCTCCGTTCAAGTCGAACCGGAACGCGTAGAGCCCTTCTGGATGAAGCGTATCCGGAGCCGATAATCCCACATCCGGATTCACGGTCATCGCCATCACCGTCTTGCCCGAGGGGCCGTCAAATAAATAAAAGTCGCAGAGGTTGAGGCTCGGATCTTCCTTCGCCAGTTTGGTATCGAAATGATGTGACATACAGAATCCCCTCGAAAAGCATTGGCAATTAAAGAACGTGATTTAAGATGACGGACCCGGACAACTCCACAGCACACGGATCAGCGCTTCCGCAGTACATGTCGATTTGCGTGTGCTAGATCGGAGGCCGGCCATCCCCGAAGCTGGGCGCCTTGGTCGAGTTTTCGAGAACGACAAGCATTTTAGGCTCCGCGACGATCACGTGCGAGGGACTGGACCCTGAGGTGGTCGTCCCGATCCAACGTGAGGACAACACTCTACCCCCAGCCTTCCGAATCAACAGATCCATGTCGTGGATGAAGGCTCCATCCGACGCACGCACTCCATGCCGTCCGTGTTCACCGTCGGGAGGAGCGAGGCAAATCAGGCCTACCAGACGAGCCACCCGCGAAAACAGCAGTCGACTACCTTTTCCGCGACGCTTACGTTCACGTACATCAGAACGCCACAGCAAAGCACGACGCCGTAGGTCTCGCTGCCGATGATATTCTCTGTCTCCTCCATGTCCGCGGCCGGATCGAGTCCCAGCGAGCGTAGATGGGCGGTAATGCTGTTAAACAGGATGTGTCGGGTTGGATTGACGTTGGCGGCCCCAAACCTGTGTCGGACCTCATAGCTTGCTGCGTACGCCAAATAATTCGCCCAGAGGAACCGGTGAAGCGCGACGGGATCGCGGCGACGCAGATCGGTGAGCATTCCCATTGCGAACTCGAACCGGAGTGGGGGCGGCAACTTTTGGCGTCCGACGAAAGCCACGAGAGTCTGCCGAGCAGACAACGGAAGCGTCCGGCCTAAAGCCCAGGCTGCTCCCCGGCTCACTGACCGCAGCGAACCAACGCAGAATCCACGGATCCGGCCGAATCCAAGCAGCAAATCCCTCCTGCTCATTGTTCACCCAAAAATGGAGGAGGGAATTCAAGGATAGGAATCATAAATACCAGCGAACCGTATCCCGTACGAAGTCGCCATAAGTTGGCACTTCCCGCCCGCCATCCGCGCCAAATCAAAACGGCGAACTAGTGGTCCCGCCGCTCCCGTGCCGCATCGCCTTGTACAGCTGAACCGAACCGGACAACAGAATCCGCGCCAAACTCGCGGCAGCGCCCGAGCTTGATCAGGTTCAGGCTGTACTTGCCCTGTGAATCCGTGGCGGCGAGTTCCGCACGCTCCGGCAAGGCAAACCGCGAGTTCCCGATCGGCAGGATCTTGTAGTGCAACGACTGTTCGATCAGACGGACCCCGAGTTCATCGGGGATGCGATTCATGTGGAAATCCACCCGCACGAGGTCGAGCGTCTCAACGTCCACCCAGATCGAACTCTGATACCCGGTCATTCCTTCCGCGCCGTCGTGGCGGACGCTCAGGTGGCTCTTTTCGAGAGGCACGCGGACGTCGAAGCGATACGTCTTATGGCCTTCCTTCGTGCCAGCTCCCGCGAATTTGAATTCCGCGTCGCTTCCGGAGAGAATGGAATCGACGTTCGAGCCCAGAGCGGTGTTGCCGATTGTTCCACTCCCAGCGATCTGTTCGATCGACTCATCCCCGAAACGACTAGACCCGGGACGTGAGAAGAGTTCCCGCGTGCCTTCAAAGGCCACCTCCACTTCCAGTTGGTCTACAAACCGCAACGAATCTCCGCTGCGAACTAGCCGGTCGATGGTTTCGTGACAGGCATAGTTCGGAAGCTGTTTCCTGTGTTCCAGCATGTGAGTCTTGATTCGCTGGAGCAACTGCTCGGGATCCTCCGCCCATGCTCCGCCGCAAAGCAACAATAGAGAGAATCCGACCGTCAATGCGGTGCGGCACAGTGGAAGTCGCACAATCACGCCTCCCCGTTCAAGATTCTCGTACGGCGGCCCGCGCTTTAGAAGTGTGGGTTACCGCAAGAGCTGCCGGTTTGACACCCCCCGTTGTGAGTCCGGCTGCGGCTGTAGCTGGGAATTGGTGGGAACACGAGGAGGTATGGAGCCAGGCGGCGCACCGCTGGAATGGCTACCTATAGGGGCGGTTAATACCTTTCAGGCCGGCTCGGCAACGGCGACAATACATCCAAGTGGACTGGGCTGGGGAATTATGACGGCGCCGGTGAGGAATAAGAGCGGGACGCCGATGAGGCGGGGAACGGTCGCGGTAAGCATTCTCACAGCAGTGGTTTATCGACAGGCCCGCACCCAACGAAAATTAAGAGGCCAATTGAGTTGTTAGCTCATCTGGGTTTCACATGCTCAACATTCTTTCCAGTTTGGGGCTGATACTCATGCTTTGGCTTCTGATGGTCTTCCTGGTGCCCAATAAGCATCGGTGAAGGCGCGGGAGGACACACACCAGCATTCCAAGTGGATCGCAGGTTCGGCCAACCCGGTCGCGGCGTTACGAATTTCGTCGTCGCGCCAGCGCCCATATCCCACCTGTAAGAATCGTGACGCCAAGGCATTCCCATGGAAAGCTGAAAACGAGGATCAGGAGGATGAGGAGCACGAGCGAGGCTCTGCTCATCTTCTGGTATGTGGACCACGTTGCGGGATTGAGCATCGGTTCTAACTGGGACGATGGTAACCGCCGGTCGCCACACCTATTGTGATCGCAAAATCGTGATGGTCAAGCACCGAATCACGTTTAATCTCAGCGATTCATACACGCCACGAAAAAGGTCGATTTCATTTTCGGTCAAGAACTCATCAGCAATCCGTTTGCATCTAGTGTAATAGTGCCCGGACCGTGATCAAGGAAGCTAAGTTCAATATGACCGCCAGCGGGGATTAGCAGACCAGCCGGAAATGGTAGATGGAGCGTAGTCAAGGGCGAAACAAAAACCGTTTGAAGGCTCCATACCGACGAACCGGCCGCGTTTCGCCCGGAAATACTGGCCCGGCCGACGACACCACCGGGATTTGGAAAAAAGGCGAATGTCAGAGCCGTGATCTGCAATGTGTGGCCTGGAGGAACCATTGATCCATCGCCCGCGAAACCGCCCCAGAAGAGCTTTGTCGATTGGCCAAGTTCAACTGCCGCGCCTGAAGTTACAGGCTGAGAAGCCATGCGTTCACCTTGGAGCAGTAGGATAGCACATGAAAGCCGTAGGTGGAGCGCTGTATGTCATCGCTTCCCTGCGGTTTTCTCTGCCGACTTCCATAATTTCTCGCTGGGCGGACGGCACTCAGCTTACTGTTGTAGTGGTCATAAGATCTGGTTCCTCCTCACTGGAGCGCACTCTTGTGCGCCCGGATTCCGGAAATGCCTGGATGGCCTAGATTGGCGCGGACGGCAGCTTTGAATTTCGTGGCTTACCGACAGGAGCTTTTGGAGTACATCCCTCGGTCAAAGGGTATCGCGCCGGTAGCGATGGATTCGGTATCGCACCTCGTAATCCACATGAAGCCGGCCCCGCCACCGCGCTAAGCGAATATCTAACGCCACCAACGTTGCATTACTTCAGCGAGCCGGCACCAGATGATGAGTCGCTTCAACCAAAACTTCCGAATCGAAACCGCGCCGCGCGGGGGGCCTAACAGGGACTCAACGGTCAAGGCCTCAAACCTGGCGATCCTCAGTCCGGGCGGATGAGGGTGGGGAGAATGAGTCCTACAAGCATCGACAGTGTGCGTCCATTGCTACGAAGTGAAGGGCTCCGGTACTCTGTTAAGGCAGCTCACTCCACTGCGATCAGCCTTCCAAAAACCCCGTCAGCTTGTCGAGATTAATTGGTAGGCCCGGCTGGACTCGAACCAGCGACCCTCAGCTTAGAAGGCTGATGCTCTATCCAACTGAGCTACGGGCCCACACTACACTTGAGTTTACCGCACAGCCTCAATCGTGCCGGCGAGAACCGCTTTGGTCCTTGCCGGCGCGATGGCCTGCGCTACTTGCCCAGTTGCAGCAGGGGCATGGTTCCGCTCCCCACCACTTGCGGGAACTGGCCATTCCACTTCTGGTCCAGGATCGCCAATTGTCTCCACTGCATCAACTGCGGCGACAACGATTTGGTCAACAACTCGTTGGCTTGAGCTTGGCCGCGGGCGATTTCCAGAGTCTTGGCGGCTTCGGCAATGGCCTGCCGCTTTTCGTTCTCAGCCCGCTCCGCGTACTGGGTGGCGGCGGTTTTGGCTTCGATCGCCTGCTTCACGCTGTCCGGCGTCCCAGCTACCAACGCCAGCAGCAGGAAATAGCCTGCAGCCACGGACCAGTTACTGGGCCGATTCAACAGCCTGATCGCGCTGTTCACCACCACGTACACCAATGCCGCAGCCGAACCCGCGAAAACGATGTTCCGCATGACACTCCTCACTTCCAAATTATTTGGAAAAGGAAAAACCGGAGCGCTTTAAATCCCGGCCCGGTATTTTGGAAGGAAACTCATAAGCCATCCTCAATTCTGAGGAATGCCTCTTTTTTGCTCACACAGACAGATGCGTGAATCTTAAAAAGGATTCATGCGACAACTTGCGACCGCCGGCAGTGCGACGTAACCTGAAACGGATGAAGCTTCTTTTCGGGATCCTGATCTGCTGCTCCCTGTGCGCTCAAGCGCCTCCGCCGCGGCCCAAAGTGCTGGGTGTTGCCCACTACTCCATTTTCGTCAGCGACCTTGCGAAGGCGCGCGCTTTTTACGAGGACTTCCTGGGATACGAAGAGTCGTTCACTCTTCCGAAACCCGATGGCACGGTGCAGATGGCATTTGTGAAAATCAACGACCATCAATATCTGGAACTGGTGAACCAGCCGAACAAAGGCGAGGGGCAGTTGAACCATCTGGGACTCTACACCGTTGACGTGGAGCGGATGCGGCAGTATCTGGTCTCGCGAGGCGTCAAGGCGCCGGATCAGGTGACCGTCAACCGGATTGGGAACCGGAAGGTTTCTGTGGTTGACCCGGACGGCCACGGAGTGGAGATCGTGGAGTATCTCCCCGATAGCTGGACGGGCAAGGACACCGGCAAGCATATTCCCGCGACACGGATCTCGGACAAGATGATGCATGCGGGAATCCTGGTGGGCAATCTGGAGGCGGCCGCGAAGTTCTACGGCGGGATACTCGGATGCCGGGAGACATGGCGCGGCAACAGCCTGACCAGCACGGTTTTGAACTGGGTCAATATGCGGGTTCCGGACGGCGACAACCACGTGGAGTTCATGCTCTACAAGGAGCTCCCGCCGCCCGACAAGCGCGGCAGCCCGCACCACATCTGCCTGACGGTCCCCGACATTCAGAAGGCGGTGGCCATTCTGGAAGCGCGGCCGGCGCGCAAGAGCTACAGCCGCGACTTGAAGATCAACCTGGGCGTGGACAACAAGCGGCAGGTGGGACTGTTCGATCCGGACGGCACGCGCGTGGAGATGATGGAGAGCGACCCCGTGGACGGCAAAGCGGCGCCTTCCTCCACACTGCCGCCGCCGCACTAGCGATTAATGAGAGCGCCGGCGATCTAGGCCGAATGCCTGAATGCGGTCGGTGCCCACGAAAACCATTGCTGCTCCGAATGCCGGTGTATTGTACTTGCCGCCCACGTTCAGCATGGAAGGTGTGCTGATCCACAGCGCGCGCAGTGTCACGGGGTCGAGCGCATACAGAATGGGATGGGGAGCCTCAGGGCCCACCAGCGAGTCAACGCGCGTTACGTTGGCTACAAGAATCCACACGATCGCATTGTCACCGCCATTGCTGGTGACCCACGGTGAGCCGGGCGACAGGAATCCGTAAGTGTTTTCGGACGCCTCCACCGAAAGGTACGCAGGCGTACCGGCAGACCTGTGGATCCGCAGCTTGACAATGCAGGGCGCGGCAGTCTGCTGCGAATCGGCGGCGGCTTTACTGGAACCGCTCACGAACAGGAAATTGCTGCCGTCTGCGGCGCGAAAGAAGGCGCCCGTGGAGCGGCCCTTGGCCCAATCGAGGCTGCCGAACTCGTCGCTGTAGGGGCCGAAGACGTTCAAGGGTCCAGGCTTGCCGAACTGCGGTTGCGGGGTGGGCGGCGACAAGGAACGGTCTGTGGCGGGATCGTTGCTGCAGCCCGCACGTGAGATCATGCTTCCCGGCATGTGATCGCGGTCCACCAGGTATTGATTGCCCTGTTTGCCGCCGAACGTGATCAGATGCGGGGTGCTGGTGTTGGCCGCGCCCAGGTCGGGCAGGACGATGGGAGCGCCGCCCGAGAGGTCGATATCGTTCTGATCCATCTGGCAGTAGTTCCACGGCGTGTACGTGCCCACCAATCGGAGAGGCACGCCAGGTCCCCACTCCAAAACTGATTGCCCCCAATAACCAGGAGTTGCTGCGGTGTGGAGCGTGCCGTTGCCTGTGGTGGAGTAGACATTTCCCTGGTCGTCAACGGCGGCCCCGGCGGAGGCCCACATACCGGCGTTGGCGTAATTCACTTTGGAAGGCGCGCCGGAAAACGCGCTGGCGAGCACCGGCGTTTGCGTGTCCACTGCGATCATCCAGCCGGTAGCGCTGTCGAAGTAGGCGCCGAACGGAATGTAGAGTAGCTTGCCGTCGGGGCTCAGGTTGAGGGCGCCTCGCTGGCTCATGACTTCGGCACGGATGAAATAGCCAGCGCCGTTCTGGTTGAGCGACGTGAGCGTCGTATGGTTGATGTTGAGAGGCCAGCCGGGAAGGATGTTGCCGTTGGCGATGTCGAGAGCGAACACCTGCCAGCCTTGCGCGGCATCGGCTGAGGTCACGTAGAGGCGAGGCGGAGTTGCCGCCAGGTCGATCACCGGCGTGCTCAGAATGCCGAGTGGCACCCCACCATCCAGTTTCCCTGCGGGCGCGTTGAGCTGCCGCCTCCACAAAATGGTTCCAGGGACGGCCAATTCGATGAAGTTGTTGCGGCCTGGCCGCGGCGGCCCTCTCGGAGGCATTTACCGCGTAGACGAATCCATTGCTTGAAGCGGCGTAAACCACGTGGAAGACGCCGCCGGCGAAATGCGCCGCCAGTCATAGTGACTCGGTCGACATACAGCGGCGAGGCGTATAGATGAGGTGGGTACGTCTTGCCCGGCAAGCGTTACGGAATCGAATTGCGGGCGAATCCCAAAGCGGGCCGAAGGCCGCGCTAGCGACACTGGCAGGGGTCAGTGTTTTTTCGGTGGAGATCCAACCGGTGCGTTGGCGGTCGCCGTGAAACGTCAGGACATTGTACTGGCCGATGGCGGTGAAGATGCAC
Organism: uncultured Solibacteraceae bacterium; assembly: GCA_963815475.1. Classification (GTDB taxonomy): domain Bacteria; phylum Acidobacteriota; class Terriglobia; order Bryobacterales; family Bryobacteraceae; genus Sulfopaludibacter. The sequence goes on from CAWFHD010000003.1 coordinate 2,859,678, forward strand.
GGCCCAACCATGCAGAGAGTAAAGCGAACCCCTGGGGTCATTGCGGAATTAGTATATACCCGCGGCAACTCCCGAAATCACGCGCGCTAGTCCAGCTCGCGCCGCAGTTCTTCACCGATCCGGCGCAGCCCCTCGGCCAGAAATTCTGGCTTGCCGCCGAGCCAGATACGGAGGTGTCCTTCCAGCCCCAAGTGAACTCCAGGCACGATCAGCACACTCTGATTCACGCGGACCCGCTCGCAGAGTTCGTAACTGGGCGTTGGGGAGTGGTAGCGGACCAGGCAGAGGGCTCCGGCTTGCGGCTCTCGGAATGCCAGAAAGCCGCCGAAGCTGCCGACCCATTCGCGCATGGCGGGCAGGTTGTGCTGCAGGATGCCGCGGGCGCGCGAGTAGAGCCTTTCCCGATTGCCGGCCTCCACCGCCACGCACGCAACCGCATCGGAAATTTTGTTTGGCCCGATGGTGATGTAGTCGTGCTGCGACCAGCACTCCGCCACCACATCCTTCGGCCCTACGATCCAGCCGATGCGTACGCCCGGAACGCCGTAAGCCTTGGACAGGCCGCTGGTCACGATCACACGATCGCTCATGCCCCAGAAGCTGCGCGTACGCTCGCAATAAATCTCGGCCCCCAGGTATACCTCGTCGGCCAGCAGGTATGCGCCCACTTGTTCGCAGCGCGCCACGATGCGGCGCATCGCCTCTTCGGAGAGAATCGAGCCCGTGGGATTATTCGGATTGGAGATGTACACCAGCCGGGTCTTCTCGGTGACGGCCCGGTCGAACTCTTCCCAGTCGGGTTCCCAGCCGCGGTCCAGTTGCAAACGGAAGGGGCGAAGTTCGGCGCCGCAGCTTTGCGGAACGCCGCCGTACTGCATGTAGTTGGGGACTTCGAGCGCCACTTGGTCGCCATCGCGCAGCAGGGTCAGCGCCAGCAGGTAATTCGCCTCGGATGTGCCGTTGGTGACTTCAATGTGGTCGGCCGTGGCGCCGGGATATAGCGCCGCCAGTCTCTCGCGCAGCGCAATGGTGCCGTTCGATTGGCTGTAGCCCAGCGGCATATTCAAGACGGCATCGAGATCGAGCCCCATCTCTCCCAACTCACGTAGGCTCACCGGGCGGACTCCGCTCTCGCTCATGTCCATCTCGACGAGGTTCTCCCACGTCGACTGCATCCGCTCCATCTCAAACTTTTCGATTTTCATAACAGTATTCGGCGATAAACAGATCTTCCACGCCCAAGCCGGTGAGGTCGCAGACGCTGTTCTCACCAGCCCACAATTTCGCGGGCTGCCCAGACTCGCAGAACGCGCCCAACTCCACGGCTCGCAAACTCTGCTCCCGGCAATGTTGCAATTCTCCCAGCTTCTCACACTGCTGGATGGAATCCACCAGCACCAGACCGGCGCGTTGCACAATCAGCGGATCGAGCTCCTGCTTTCCCTGGGAATCCGATCCCACGGCGGTGATGTGAGAGCCGCGCTGCAGGTCGCCGTAATGCAGCAACGGCGCACGCGAGCTGGTGACAGTGATCAGTAGCTTCGTGTGGGCCGCGACATCGGCGGGTGTTGTGGCAACCGAGATCTTCACGTCCGGCAGTAGCGCGCGTAAGTCGTCGCGGCATTGGATGGCGCGATCTGGGTTGCGGCCCCAGACCCAGATCTCGCGCAGATTAAGCACCACGGCATGCATCCGCGCCTGCAAGCGAGCCTGTACGCCAGTCCCTATGATGCCGATGGAGGAATCGCCGCGCTTCAATTCGCGAGCCGCCATGGCGGCCACCGCGGCGGTGCGAACGTCGGTGAGATGGCCCTCATCCGCCAGCATCGCCATGGGCTGGCCGGTCTCAGCCGAGCACAGCAGCATCATGCCGCTCCCCGTGGAAATGCCGCACGCGACATTCCCAGGAAAGGTGCTGGCCACTTTCAAAGCGAAGTATTTCCCGCCGCGACGGTAGCTGGATTTGATGTGCACCTCGCCCGACACCGGAGCGATGTCGAGGTGCATTGGCATGGGAATGTCGCACTCGCCCCGGGCCTGCGCGATCAGCGCGGCGCGCATCCGGTCGATGACCTCGGAATCGACGAGCGCGGCGCGAATTTCGGCGATGTCGAGGGTTCGCATGGCAAGCGCAATTTTATGCCATATCCTGAAATCATGCACGTTAGCGAAATCGATACGCCGGCGCTGGTAGTGGACATGGACGTCATGGAGGCGAACCTCAGCCGCGTGGCCGGCTATGCCCGGGAGCACGGCCTGCGCCTGCGGCCTCACACCAAGACGCACAAATCGGTGCAACTCGGCAAATTGCAGCTCAAGTCGGGTGCAGTCGGGCTGACGGTTGCCAAGGTGTCGGAGGCGGAAGTCATGCTGGGCTCGGCAACACCGGATCTGTTGTTGGCGTTCCCTATCATCGGGCATACGAAGCTCGATCGGTTGATGGATGTGGCGCGGCGCACGCGGGTCACAGTGGCGCTTGACAGCGCCATTGCCGCGGATCAGTTATCCGGCGCGGCGCGCGCCGCCCAAGTGGAGGTCGGCGTCCTGGCAGAGGTGGATGTGGGTTTGGGCCGCGTGGGCGTGACGCCTGGCGAGCCTCTACTACAACTGGCGCAGCGCATCGAGAAGCTGCCGAATCTCCGGTTCGAAGGGATCACGTTCTATCCCGGCCACATTAAGAATATGGACGAGACGGGCCTGCAGGCGCTGACGCAGGTTTCGGAGCTGGTGCAATCCATCCTGGCCGATTTCGGCAAGGCTGGGATGGAAGTTCGGATCGTAAGCGGAGGATCTACGCCTACGCTGTTCCACTCGCACCAGCTCGAGGGCCTCACCGAGATCCGGCCGGGCACGTATGTGTTCAACGATCTGAACACCGTGCGCAGCGGCGGGTGCGCTATGCAAGATTGCGCGGCATCGATTCTGGCGACGGTGGTTTCCACGGCACGACCGGGACAGATGATCATCGATGGCGGCTCGAAGACCTTCTCGTCGGACCGGCCGAATTCGTCGGACGTCACGTTCGGCCAGGTGGTGGAAGCCCCCGACGCGCGATTCCACAAGATGAATGAGGAGCACGGCTTCGTAGACCTGACCCACGCCGGCCGCAACTTCGCGGTAGGCGACCGCGTCCACGTGATCCCGAATCACATTTGTGTGGCCGTGAATCTCCACGAAAAGGTGTACGGCATTCGTGGAGAAACGGTGGAGCAGGTCTGGACGGTGGACGGTCGAGGAAAGCTGCAGTAGCGCACGCCGAAGCCTGCGCTACTCAGCTTCTTCCTTCTTCCACCCCTTACCTGGATTAAATGTTACGGTGGCGCGCGCCAGTGCGTTCGTGGAGGGCCCAAGGTCCTTCCCATAGACCGCTCCGCGGTGATTCACAATGAAGGTCTTGACTCCCGAGACTCCGTACTGGCCGGCCAGGCGATGAGCGCAAAGCCGCCAATCATCTTGCCCTTCACTACGTAATCCACTGCGCCGCCTTCCGCGTCCGGGCCCTGCGCCTTGAGGACGTGGAAGTAGTAGCCGTGATAAGGAACGGCCTTCTTCCCCTGCGCCTGCAACAACGCGGCGGCCGCATCGGCAAAGGATTTCGGCACCAGGTTGGTCGATTCGCCTTCCCAATACAAACCGTCTTTCTTGCCAGGCGATGCGATGATCTTCTGCGCGTACGTCAACATGCCGCTGGCTTCGCGATCGTGAGCGGCGTACTCCATCTGCGCCTCCACGTATCCACGGCAGACTTCCACCGCGCCGAGTTCGTTGCGTCCGATGCGGCGCGCCAGAATTTCGTAGCGGCCGCGTGATGAGTCGAAGCGCCATTTTCCGCCTTGGCGGATTAACGGCACGGGAAGCGGCCAATCGTCTTGTCCAATCACCACCGTGGCGCGGTCCGGATTTCCGGGGCTCACCTCAATGCGCATTTTTTCTCCAGCCCGGCGGGCGAACTCGGCACGCCCCGTTTTTTCAGCTTCCGGGTCGCCCGTTTCCACGATGTCCTTGCCTTCGGGACCGAAGATCTTCAGCATGGCAGCGGTGTCATTCTTGGAGGCGGAGTCAATCAGCGCGTGAGCCGCCTCCTCGGGAGTCGCGAATGTTCGCTGGGCCGGGGCGGCCTGCGGAGCGCCGGAGAGATAAGCGATCGTTCCCGCCAGCGTGACAATGGCTAAGCAAAACGGTTTCATCGTCATTCTTCTCCTAGTCATGCCGGCCGCCTCCCCGTTGGCCGCCGCCACCGCCGCCACGCGGGGCCGGCGCTGCTCGAGGAGCGGGAGCGCTGCGCGCAGCGCCCAGGCTGGAGTAGCCATGCTCGGCGTGTTCCTGCGCCGCGCGCCCGTTGTTCATGCCGCCGAACACTCCGCGATTCTGTTGCGCCGGAGCGCTCTGCGGAACCTGACGATTGCCGAAACGTTCCCCAGGCTGATTGGAGAAGTGCTCCTGCCGGTTGGGTTGCGGCGCGAGATTCTGGTGCACGCTGCCTCGATACCGATCGTTCAACTCAGGCCGCGCATAAGGAACACCCGCGCGATGCCCCACGTCGTGCGCCCAGACCGAGGTGCCGTGCACGTTGGTAATATGCGTCGAATTGAAGTTGTACTGGTGGATAAAGGTGTTGTTGACGATCACAGTATGGTTGCCCCATCCCGGATGCCAACCCCAACCGCCCCAGCCGTGCCATCCGCCGCCGAAGAACAAGCCGACGTTGATGCCAACTCCGAAGCCGAAACCCACACCGCCGTAAATCACGCTGCGCGGCGGCCAGTACCAACGCGGATAGGGATACCAGAGCGGCGGGCCCCAAATCCAGGCCGGGTCATAGACGGGAACGTACATCACCTCGGGATTCGCCGGCACGATCTCGATCACCGGTTGCCCGCTCTCACTGCTGGTCACCACATTTTCCTGCGGAGTGGAGGCAAGCTTGCCGGCCTGCTGCGCACGTTGCCGCATGCGCTGCACGGCATCCATCACGTCCTGCTGCTGCGCCAGGAAGGCGTTGCCGAGATTCGTCGTCCATGAGACGTCGTCATTCAGGCGCTTGAGCACGTCGGGAAAAACCACCAACGCCTGCACACTGGGATCCCAGTTCTGCTGTTGGGCGGCCTGCGTCAGCGCGGGACCGGAAACGCCGGGATTCCGCTGCATCCACTGATAGGCCTGCACCACTTCCAGAGGATAGGTGGCGGCCACCATAATCTGGCTCAACAGCGGATCCGGGTAAAGCGCGATGGGCGCCACCAGGTCGTCAAGCTGATTGGGCGCGAGCGTCTGATCCGGCGGCGGTGGAGCCGGCGGTCCGTTCGGCGGCTGATCCTGCGCGAAAATTCCCGCCGGCGCAAGCAGCAAAATGCAAAGAAAAAGGGCTACCCCTCGGGCGCCCGCTGAAAACGGCTTAAGCGGCATGTTGACCTCCTAATATCCTCTGCGGCAAAACCACTTGCGTGGGTTGCCATTCGCGGCGGAGCCACCGCCGCTTCAACTACCTGCTACAGCCCTAACCCAACTCATTATACGTATTCGCGGCAACACAAGTTACCTTTACAACAATTTACAATGGACTTACCGTGGCTTATCGATTCGAGCGTAAGGAACCAGTGCAGCAAGGCGTCCGTCGCATGGTGCGCGAACAGCTCGAAGGGGCTATTGAATCTCTTAGCCGCCGTGGCAAGCGCGACGAAGGAATTCACGATGCGCGTAAGCGAGTCAAGAAAACGCGTGCCTTACTGCGGCTGGTAAAGGCCGAGCTGGGCGACCTCTTTGTGGCAGAGAACACGCGGCTGCGGGACGCGGCGCGTGGTCTCTCGGAGTTTCGCGATGCCGCTGTGGTCATCCAGACTTTTGACGATCTAGTGGAAAGGTATCGCGGCGACTTGGGGAAACGCTCGCTGGATTCGATTCGCCGCGGCCTCTTGATACACAAGGCCCGCGCCGAGCGCAAGGCCGGAATGAGAGCCGCGCTCCAGGAGATCTGCGAAGTGTTGCGTGCCAGCGCGCGCCGCACCGCGAAATGGCCGCTGGAATCGGATGGCTTCGCGGCGATCGCGCCGGGGCTCGAACAGGCGTTCCAGCGTGGGCGGAAGGCCATGGCGGAGGCGCGTAGACATCCTTCGCCGCAGAGCTTTCACGAATGGCGAAAACGCGTGAAGGACCACTGGTATCACATCCGGCTTCTGGAAGATGTGTGGACCGACGTGATGGGCGGCTATCAGAAGAGCTTGAAGCAACTCGAGGATTGGCTGGGCTCCGACCATAACCTCGACGTCCTGCGCGCCAAGGTAACGGCACAGCCGGAATTCTTTGGCGCGCCCGAGGACATCGCGCTACTGTTGCAGTTGATCGAAAAGCACGAAGAGCATCTGCGTGACTGTGCCCTGGAAATGGGCGCGCGGATCTATGTGGAGAGTCCCAGGCAGTTTCGCAAACGGATGGCGGGATTGTGGGAGAGCTGGAAAGGCTGAGGGCCTGTCACGGACTTGCAACCTGGACCGCATTACAATAAATACTCCCATGCGCCTGATCATATCGCTTTTACTAACCGTTTCCCTCCACGCTCAGCTTCGGATTTATGCCATTGATGTCGAGGGCGGTAAGTCCACGCTGTTCGTGTCGCCCTCGGGCCAATCGGTGCTCGTGGATACCGGTTACGACGGTTTCAACAGCCGCGATGCCAAACGGATTGCCGCGGCGGCGAAAGACGCGGGGGTGAAGCAGATCGATTATCTGGTGATCACGCATTACCACCATGACCACGTTGGCGGTGTTCCGCAGCTTGCGGCCAAACTTCCGATCGTTACCTTCATCGATCATGGGGAAAACAAGGAATCCGCTAAGGACAACGGCGCGGTTTACCAGGCATATCTCAAACAGCGCGCCAAGGGCAAGCATATCGAGGTCAAGGCGGGCGACAGCATTCCCATCGCGGGCCTCCAGGTGCTGGTAGTAACTGCCAGCGGCAAGGCGATCGCACAGCCCCTGCCGGGCGCAGGACAGCCAAATCCAACGTGCTCCAGCTACCAGCCGATTAAGTCTGACTCGAGCGAGAACTCCGTGTCGATCGGAATGCTGATCACATATGGAAGTTTCCGCGCGGTGGATCTCGGCGACCTTTACTGGAATCAGGAACACGACCTCGCCTGCCCCACCAACAAAATCGGACCGGTGGACCTATACTTGACCACTCATCACGCCAAGAAGACGTCAGGCTCGCCGCAGATGGTGGATGCGCTGCAGGCTCGGGTCGCTGTGATGAATAACGGGCCCTCCACAGGCGGCTCGGAGCAGGCTTGGCAAACGATTCACGATGCGCCGGGCATGCTAGACATCTGGCAATTGCATTACGCCACCGCCAATGACAAGAAGCACAACACGCCCGAGCCATACATCGCCAATCTGAAAGACCCCTGCAACGGCGATTGGGTCAAAGTCACCGCAGAGTCCAACGGCACGTTCACCGTCGTGAATGGGCGCAGCGGATTTGCGAAAACCTATCCGAAGTAGAAGGCGTCTTTCCGCCTAGAAAATCGCTTTCAACGCGAACTGAATCTGCCGCGCCGGGTAAGTGGATCGGATCGTGCCAAACGACGAAGAGCCGAAGTTGGTATTCGGAATTCCGAAGTTGGTATGGTTCAGGACGTTAAAGAACTCAGAACGGAATTGTAGCTTCGGCCCTCTCCCGGATATGAAACGTCTTGTCCACTGCCATATCCCACTGCTCAAGGTTCGGCGAGCGGAAGGCGTTGCGGCCGAGATTGCCGAACGGGTCGTCGACGGGTGGCGTAGTAAATGTGTAACCCGCGAAGTAAGTATTGATCAACTGCGACTTACTCTGGTCGGTGGAAGCGCCCGAGAGATTCGGACGCAGAAACGGCTGGCCGCGATAGTCGTTCGAGAGTCCGCTGACCGCGTTCGCCGTAGAGGCGTGTGTAATAGACGTTCAACGGTGTGCCAGTGTGAGCGGTGTTAATGGTGTTCAACTCCCAACCACCCAGCACTGCGTCGATCACGGGATTCACGCCCGATCCGAACTTGCGACCTTTGCCGAACGGGACCTGGTAAACCACGCTCGAGACATTGTTAAACTTCACATCGTAGCTGGAAGGCCCGGCTTCCGCGCCCAGGTTGTGGATGTTCTGCGGAGTGGCCTGAACGTAGCCGGCATAATATTCCAGCGCCTGATCGGAATCGCCAATCGCATTGCCCCAGGTGAACGAATTGAGGAAGTACAACCCCTGGCCGAAGCGATGTTCCACACGAGCGGAGATCCCGTTGTAGTGCGTATTGCCGGCCGGATCCACCCAGGTAATGGGGCCGTAAGCCGGATAAGGCGCGCGCTGCTGGTAGCTCAGAGTTCCGCCGGGCTGGTTCGGAGCGGCCTGGTTGTAGATCTGCAATGATCGGCAGGCGCAGGGTATGGTTGCCGTTGTACGCGATCTCCACTACCGTGTCCTTGGTGATCTCGCGCTGCAGCGATAGGAACCAGTTCTGAATGTACGGCCACGGCGAATTCGCCGGGGTGTAATCGACGTTCGAAACCAGCGGATTGAAATTCGCGGGGTTGGCGATCCCGGTGGAGAAGCTGTTCACTGTGGTCAGGAAAGTGGAGGGCACGGGTCCACCTGCTGGAATGGTCTGGCTGAATACGCCGAACAGCGCTTGCGGGGCGTTAATCCCTTCGATGGCGCTGCCCACGCGGTTGAAGAAATCATGGCTGATGCCGTATCCGCCGCGCAGCACCATCTTCGGCATGAAATTGTAGGCGAATCCGAGACGCGGACCGAAATCCTTGTAGTCCGGATTCACGAGGCGCGCGGTTGTACCAGGCTGCCGCCCTTGGCACGAATCATCGTGCCGGTTGCCGGGTCGAAGTTCGACCAGTTGTTGTCGCGATCCAACAGTGGCGTCGCGAACTCCCAGCGCAGTCCGAGGTTTAGGGTGAGTTTGGAAGTGACGCGCCAGTCATCCTGTGCGTACAGAGAATGCACCTGCTGGCGCAGGTTCGAAACGAAGTTGTTGCCGAGGTTGACACTGCTCGGCAGGCCGAAGATGAAGTCCGCCAGATTATAGCTGGTGGTGTCGGCGGTGATCGTGCATCCGGCCGCCTGCCCTAATTGCGCGCAGGTCGGCTTGCTGAATTGCCCGTTATAGGTATCCTGGCCGTACAGCGGATTCACGTCGAGCACCTCGGTGCGAATCACGGATAGTTCGTAGCCGGCCTTGAGGGAGTGCTGATTCAGGATCTTCGAGAAGTTCAACTTGGGACCGAACGAAGTGGGATTCTGAAACTGCGGATTGCTGGTCTGGCGTCCCATCGAAGTCGCGAAGCCGCTGATGGATTGCGTGTTCAGGCCGCCGGTGAGGCTGGGGCTGGTCGGCAATCCCTGAAAGCCAAACAGCGATTGCAGGCTCGGACCGCCAACGTAGGGCGGCTGCTTGCCGCCCAGCACATGAGTGAAGCTGAGGCGCGCTTCGAAGATGGAGGTCGGGAGTCACCGTCCAGGTATAGCCGAGCGAAGCGTTCTGGTCGAGGACGTGAATGTACCCGTTGCCGTCGCCGCCCGAGGGCCCCGAAAGATCGGGCTGGTAATACTGCTGGTCCTTGCGCTGGCTGAAGCGGAGGAATAGGGACATCTTTTCGTTGATCTGGTCGTCGATCTTGGCGTCGTACTTGTCGCTATAGTCGCGGATCAGCAGCAGGGCTTCGTCGTTGTTGGAGCGGCTGGTGAAGGCGCCGGCATTGGTCGGCGGCAGGTTGCTCAGCGCGTAAGCGGCGAAGGGATTCAATTGCGAGATCGGAATCTGCGTGTTCGCCGGGTATACGGTTCCCGTAAGCGGATTTACCACGGCGACGGGGAGAATTCCCGCGCGATCGTTCGAATTGGGGATGGAATCGAAATTGAGATAGCGCTGCAATTGCCGGTACCCTTCGTAGTCGGCGAACCAGAACAAGCGATTTTTGATGAACGGTCCGCCGATGGCGGCGCCGAATTGGTTGCGCTGCAGTGTGGGCTTCAGGAATACGGTCGGGCTGAATTGAAAGCCCACGGCGTTGAGGTCGGTGTTGCGCAGAAACTCCCAAGCCGCTCCGTGAAACTCGTTACCGCCGGACTTCATCACGGCATTGATCACAGCACCGCCTACACGCCCGTATTCCGCGCTGTAATTCGACGTGATCACTTTGAACTCCGCGATGGCGTCGGGCGAGGGGCTGATGACTTGCGACGAATAACCTTGATTGCTGGTGCCGTAATGATTGTTGTCCACCCCATCCAGCAGGAAATTGTTGTAGGTGCTGCGCATTCCGTTCACGTTGAAGGCGGCCTCACGCGGTGTGCCGCTGGGCGAAAACGAAACGGCGATGGGCGATTTGATCGTGTTGGTGGAAAGCAGCGCCAGGTCGGCATAGTTGCGCCCATTCAGCGGCAGTTCTACGATCTGCTGGGTGTTGATCACTTGTCCGTGCTCGCTGGAATCGGTCTCGAGCGCTGCCGCGACGCCCTCGACATTTACGGTCTCCGAGACGGAACCGACTTGCAGCGTGAGGTCCACGCGCTGCCGCGCATTCACATCCACGGCGATGTCCGTAGACACCGCTTTCGAGAATCCTGCGGCCTCCGCGGACACCGTATATTTGCCCACCTTGACTTGCGAGAAGAGGAAGTTTCCGATCTCATCGCTGGTCGTCTTGGCCTGAATGCCCGTCTCCTGATTGGTCAGGGTCACTGTAGCCTTCGGGACGGCAGCGGAGTGTGTATCCCTGATGGTCCCCAGAACGTCGGCGGTATCGTATTGAGCAAAGCAGGGAGTTAGTGCGATTACTAACAAATATAGCTTCTTTGTCATCGGGATGCCTCCCGTGAAGCGTATCACGCCGGTGAGTCAATTCGATTTCGGGTAAGTTACAGAAATGTTACCGGGCTAAACCAAGGGCAGGGCGTTACACTCTTGAACAACGTCGGAAGATCAGACTTCCAAGCCCTCGGGTTCGGGCAGCACATCCTGCTCTCCCGCTACCCACACGTAGACCGTCGGCAGGAGGAAAATGTTCATCAGCATCGCGACCATCAGTCCGCCCACAATCACAATGGCGAAGGGTCTTTGCGAATCTGAACCGATGCCAGTGGATAGGGCTGCCGGCAGCAGACCAAGCGTCGCGACGAGGGTGGTCATCATGATGGGCCGCAGGCGCAGCACCGCGCCTTCTACCGCTGCCTCCATCACCGTGTTGCCGCGCGCCCGTAGCTGGTTGATGTATTCCAACATGATCACGCCGGTTTGCACGCAGACTCCAAATAGCGCCAGGAATCCCACGCCTGATGAGACGCTCATGTGCGTCCCGGTGAGCAGCAGCGCCAGCAGGCCGCCCAGGGGCGCCATCGCCATATTCACCAGCATCAGCGATGCCCACTTGAACGAATGGAACATGCTGTAGAGGATGATGTAGATCACCAGAATGGTGATAGGCAGGATGATCATTAGGCGCTTGTTGGCGCGCTTCTGGCTTTCGTACTCACCGGCCCAATCGATCTTGTATCCGGTGGGTAGTTTGACCTGCTTTGCCACCTCATGCATGGCCTCTTCCACCGTGCTGCCCAGGTCGCGTCCGCGCACGCTATATTTGATTGCCACAAAGCGTGAGTTCTCTTCTCGCGAAATTTGTGATGCTCCGTCGCGCTCCGCCACTTTGCAAAGCTGCGCCAGCGACACCCGTTCTCCCGAGGGCGCCAGCATGCGAATGTTTTCGATTGCTTCCCGCGTGTTGCGATAGGGCGCGGAGTAGCGCAGCACCAGGTCATACCGCTGTTCGCCCTGCAGCACTTGGCTCACGGCATTGCCGCCCACCGCGCTTTGGATGGCGTCCTGCACGTCCGCGACGTTGATCTGATAGCGGGCCGCTTGCGTGCGATCCACTGACAGGTTCAAGTTCGGCTGCCCCACTACGCGGAAGAGGCCCAGATCCTGCACGCCCCGAACGTGGCTCATCACGTTGACGATTTCGTCACCCTTCGCTTCCAGCGTGCGCAGATCGTCGCCGCGCAGCTTGATGGCAAGTTCGCCCTTCACGCCGCTCACGGCTTCTTCCATATTGTCGGCTATAGGCTGGGAGAAGTTCCAGATCACGCCAGGGATCTTGTCGAGCTGGTAGTTCATGGCGGCGATCAGCTCATCTTTTTTCTCATGGAAGATGGGCCGCCACTCTTCCTTCTGTTTCAAATCGACGAAGTACTCCGTGTTGAAAAACCCCGTGGTGTCCGTGCCATCGTCGGGACGGCCCACCTGACTGGTGCAAGTGGTGACTTCCGGAAAAGAGCAAAGCACCAGACGGGCCTGATTGGCCAGACGGACGCCCTCGGTGGGGCCGGTGCTGGGCGCCAGCGTGCCGCGCACCCAGATGGCGCCTTCATCCAAATGCGGTAGGAATTCCGAGCCGATCACGCCGCTGGTGAAAAGATAGGCCGCCACCACGACGCATGCCAGCGCGATCCCCACCGTTACATGGCGCGCGCGAACTGCGGAGCGCAGCAGCGAGCGGTAGGAATTGGTGAGCCAGATTAGCACGGGATTGTGCCACTCCCGCGTCTCCTTGCGGAACAGGAAGCTGGCCAGCACGGGCGCCAGCACCATGGAGAAGATCAGCGCGCCCAACAGTGCGAAAGCCACGGTCCAAGCCATCGGCTTGAACAGCCTGCCTTCCACGCTCTGCAGCGTGAAGATGGGTAGGTATGCCGTGATGATGATTCCGATGGCATAGAAGACCGGACGCTGCACTTCGTGTGCGGCTTCGCGAATTCGTTGAATGGCCGGTTTCGGCGGGTCGCTGGAGTGTCCCAGATGGCGGACGATGTTCTCCACCATGACCACCGCGCCATCCACCACCATGCCGAAATCCAGCGCGCCCAGGGAGAGCAGGTTGGCCGGGATATGGCGCAGGTCCAGGCAGATCGCCGCAAAGAGCAACGCGAAAGGAATCGTGATGGTCACGATCAGCGCGCCGCGGGCATTCCCCAGGAAGAGAAACAGAATGATCGAGACCAGGATGATGCCTTCCCGCAGGTTGTGCATCACAGTGTGAGTGGTGAAGTGGACCAGGTCGCTGCGATCCAGGAAGGGCACGATCCTTACGCCCTTGGGAAGAATGGCGCTATTCAGCTCGCGGATCTTCGCGTGGATCTTGTCCAACGTCTCGTCCGAGTTCGCGCCCTTGCGTAGCAGCACAATGCCCGACACCACGTCGTCGTTGTCCACGATCCTGCCATCGGCGCGGTGGATCGATCGGGCGAAGCGTCCCAAGCGGATTCTGGGGCCTTGCGTGACCGTGGCGATATCGCTGATCCGGATGGGCGTGCCGTTCTTGGTGGTGATTACAGTGTGCTCGATATCGTGAATGTCTGTGACCAGTCCCACCGCCCGCACATTCACCTGTTGCAGGCCCTGTTCAATGAAGCTGCCACCGGCGTTGGTATTGTTGTTTGAAAGCTGCTGCTCCACCTGCGCGATATTCAAGCCGTACGAGACCAGCTTGTTGGGATCCAATTGCACCTGGTATTCGCGTGTGGTGCCGCCGAAGCTGGAAACGTCCACTACGTTCGGCACCGATTTGAACTGCTTCTCGAGCACCCAGTCTTCCAGCGTCTTCAGATCCATCAGGTCCACCTGCGGATTGGCGCTGGTGAGCGTGTAGAACATGATCTGCCCCACCGGACTGAAATCGGAGCCGATCTGCGGTTGGAGATTCTGGGGAAGATTCACTCCCGCCAGCCGTTCGAGCACCTTCTGGCGATTCCAATCGTTCTCCGACTCGTCGTCGAAGATCATCGTAAGGCTGGAAAGTCCGAACAGCGACGTGGAGCGCAGATGCTGCAGGTGGGGAATGCCGTTCATCACGATTTCGAGCGGCACCGTGACCTGCTGCTCCACCTCTTCGGCGGCGCGGCCGGGCCATTGCGTGATCACCTGCACGTAGTTGTTGGCTACGTCGGGATAAGCTTCGATCGGCAGGGCATTGAACGATATGACGCCCCACACAATCAGCAGCGCCGCAATCACCAGGACGATGAAACGATTGTTGAGCGCGAAATCGACCAGATGTCGAATCATGACTTACTGCTCTGCTGTGGCTTGTAGCACCAGCGCGTTCGAAACCACCTGACGCCCTGGTTCGATGCCTGTGACTTCCTGCATGTTGCCGGGCAGCATTTTGCCGCCGGTCACTTCTACCCGGTGGAAGCGGTTCCCCTCTATCGGTTCGTAGACCCAGTCGCGATCGTGCAGGTGCAGGATGGCGCTCGCCGGCACGGTCGCCAGGGTCTGCTTATCCTGTCCGTGGAAGGTTGCCGTTACGAACATGCCGAAGCGCAGCAAACCCGTGTTGTTCACTTGCAGCCGCACCTTAGCAGTGCGGATATTGGGATCGAGGATCGGTCCGATATTGCTGATCTGCCCGCGTAGCGCCATGTTGGGATAGGCGTTCAGGTGGATATCGGCGAACTCTCCCTGCTTTACGAAATGCAGGTCGTTCTCGTAGACGTCGCACACAATCCACACGTGCGAGAGGTCTGAGATAGTGAAGGCGTTGGGCGATCCCAAGCCCTGTGTTCCGGCCGCCGCGGTGACTTGTTGATCGGTGATCACGCCCGAAATCGGGGCCAGGACGCTCACGATGTTCGATGGGTTTTGCGTGTCGGCGCCCAATATCTTGAGATGCTCCTGGGCCGTCTCCACGGAGACCTGGGCCTTCGCCTCGGCATCCTGCGCCACTTCCAGGTCCTTCTGCGCCATTGCGCCTTTGTCGAATAGAATCTTGGCGCGCTCGAGTTGTGCTTTGCTCAGCACCTGGTCGGCCACTGCCTGGCGATAGTCGGAGAAGGCCTGCGAAATATCGGCGCTCTGCACCTTCATCAGCAATTGACCCTTGGTCACGGTATCGCCCAGCCGCGCATTCACTTCGATGATGCGTCCGGAGGCGATGGAGATTACCGGCACGTTGCGGGAGACGTCGGGATTGACGCTACCCGTGGCGATCAACTCGGGCGCGGAAATGTACTTTCCGGCGGCCACCAACGGAAACTGCTCCGGATGGTCCACCTTGAACACGTCGCCGTTGTGCTCCTCTTCCACCTGCGCTTTGGGCGGCGCGCCGGCGGCGGGGTCGGGCGCAGTAGCGGCCTTGCCGCCACAACCTGCCAGCCCCATCGCCGCTCCCGCGATTGCCACCAGGAAAAATGGCGCCAGAAACCTGTTTCCTGAATTGCCTTCGAACTTCTTCATTGAATGACCTCGCGGCCTACCGCCAGATTCACCTGTCCCGCGGCGGTCAGATACGATCCCACCAAATTCAGATATGCCACCTGCGTCGACCGATAGTCTCGCTGCGCATCCAGGTAATCGATCAGTGAGGCCTGGCCGTGTTGAAACGAAAATGAGGTCGTATCGCGGACGTCGGCAGCAACCTTCAGGTATGTGTCCTTGTATGGCTTCAGCAGGTTGAGCGTGCTGAGCATCGTGTAGTACGCCGAATCCACGTCGTTGAACACCTGCGCCTGCGCTGCTTCCTTCTGCCTCTCCGCATGCCGGATGTCGATCTGGGTGCGCTCCTTCTCTCCCTGATTGCGATCGAAGATGCGCAGCGGAATATTGACGCTTACGCCCATGTAAACCGGAATCGGCGGATTGCGCCCAAAGTCCACGGCGAAGGTGGGATCGGAGGCCCCGTTGGCGATCGCCAGGCGATGATCGGTCTGCGCTTTGTCGATGGCCTCGGTTGCCGCCTTCAAGTCGGGACGCGCCGCCAGAGCCACAGTATGGAGATCACTGAGGCTGACCACTTGGTCCATAAAATCGTATGGGCCGTCGATATCGAACTCGTCCACCGGGGTATGATCGTTGAGCAGCATGATCAGCGTGATCTTGGCGGTGCGCATATTCACCTGGGCGGTTTGATAGTCCTGCTCAAATTGGACGCGCTGCAGGGTGATGCGGCTCAGATCGAGGCGTGAAATGTCGCCCGCCTGGAATCGATCCTTGTGGATGGTGTATTCCTTGTCGAAATAATCCAGGTTGTCCTTGGCGTTGGCCAGCAAAGCCTTCGCCTGCAGCACCTGAATGAAGGCGCTGCGCAGGCTGAAGAGAAGAGTGCGTTCGGTATCGGCCAACTGCGATTCGGAAATGGCTGTGCTCTTCCGTGCGCTTTCCAGGCGCAACTCGCGCTTGCCGCCCCGCTCGTGCAGGTAATCGAAGGTCACCGCCGGCAGGGTGTTGCCCAATGGGCGATATGGGTTGCCCGAGAATGGATCGAGTTGATCCAGCAGGCCGGTCATTGTCGGATTGGGGCGCAGATACGCGGTGACCTCCTGGGCTTTCGATTCCTGGACATTGAGCTGTCCGGCGCGCAGAGTCGGATTCGCGGCTTCGAATTTTGCCTTCACCTGGTCCCAACTCAACGCGGTCTGCGCATGGGCGCAGATCGGCATGCTTCCCAGCAGACACCATGAGAGCCACCGCAGGCCCTTCATTTGTTCTCCTCGCATAATTCACGTCGTATTCAGTGTCGCAAAGCCACTTGGATCTGGGCCGTCGGGGTCCAGCGGAGGCGACATAGCCGAGGCATGAAACGGGCCGGTGAACTCTCCTCTATATCTTGAATCTAGCGGCTGGGGCCCGCGGGCTGCCACCTATCTTTCAGGCCGCTACAGCCTATCTTTCAGCTAGGGGCCTTGGCCAAAAGCTCAATTCTTTCTACAATTTAAGCAGGATGGCAGTCGCATGATTCTACGCTACCTCCCTGGCCCTTCGCGAGTGGCCTTGGCGGGCTTCCTGATTGTGACGATTGCGCTCATCGATTCGCGCGTAGACCCACCGCTTTCGTTTGGCTTCCTGTACCTGTTCCCCATTCTGTTGGTCGGCACAGTCTTGCCGCGTTGGGCAATCCTGACCATCGCGGTGGTCTGCACGGTCTTCTCCGATTTGTTCGATCCCTTTCCCTTCGCGTGGGCCATCTCGCTGCCCCAGGACATTCTGGTCTTCACTTCGCTGGGGGGCACCGGTCTGTTCGCTTACGAAGTGAATCGCCGCCGCGAGCGCGAATTGGAGAATCTGCATCGAGTGGAGCGTGAGGCCACCGCCCGCCGCGAAGCCGAAGAGCAGTTGGAGTTTGTGATTGACAGTAGCCCCGTGGCCATCCTGACCATGACGGAAGACGGCCTCATCAGCCGTGCCAACCTGGCTGCCCACCGGCTGTTCGGCGTTACCGCGGCTGAACTGCGCGGCCGCAGCATTCGGCGCTACATTCCGGCGCTGGCCCGCGTGCCTTTCCTGGGCGAGACGCCGCAGCATTTTCGAACCGAGATGCAATGCCGCGGCGAGCGCGAAAAGGGCGACGTCTTCCTGGCCAACGTGTTCTTTTCTACCTATCAAACTGCCATGGGGCCCCGACTGGCGGCCCTGGTGGTAGACGCCTCCGAAGAATTGCGCGACCGCGAAGAGGCCAGCCTGGAGCAGTTGATGACGGGCTCGCGCATTCTGGTGGGCGCCGTCTCGCACGAAATCCGCAATGTCTGCGGCGCTATTAGCGTGATCTACGAAAACCTGGCGCGCGGCGCCGGCCTGGGCCATAACCAGGATTTCGAGGCTCTCGGCTCGCTGGTGGAAACGCTCAACCGCATCGCGGCGTGGGAACTCAAGCAGAGCGCTTCCGCGGGCCAGGTGGGCGGCGTAGATCTTGCCGAGTTACTGGACGATTTGCGCATCGTACTGGAGCCC
The DNA here is from genome assembly GCA_963815475.1 of uncultured Solibacteraceae bacterium. Lineage (GTDB taxonomy): Bacteria > Acidobacteriota > Terriglobia > Bryobacterales > Bryobacteraceae > Sulfopaludibacter. The sequence continues at coordinate 2,877,435 of CAWFHD010000003.1, forward strand.
TACTGCCGCGAAGCCGACATCGACGTCCGGTGGCAGATTCCGGCCGATTTACCGCCCGTATGGGCAGATCGCCACAGCCTCCTGCAGGTTTTGCTCAACCTCACGAAAAACAGTGAACGGGCTTTGCAGGATGCCCCGGAGAAACGTATCGACATCACCGTTGGCGCCAAGGCCCGCATAGTCACCATTCGCGTCACCGATTCGGGACCCGGCATCCCTTCCGCGGTGAAACTGTTTCAGCCATTTCAGAAAGGCGCCGACTCCACCGGGCTCGGGCTGTACCTCTCACGCGCATTCGTGCGATCATTTCATGGCGACCTTCGTCACGATCCGGCCGTGCCGGGGTGTTCGTTCGTGATCGAATTAGCCGTCGCCGGTCCCAACGAACCCGACTACGGTTCAGCGGGCAAACATGGAACGCATACGCCTGTTACTGCTCGATGATCACGTTCTCTTTCGCGAGAGCCTGAGCCGGCTTCTGGCTTCCGAGCCCGATTTTGACATGGCGGCGCATTGCGGCACTCCCGCGGAAGCGCTCAAAATCCTAAGCCAGACTTCCGTGGACATCATCCTGTTGGATTTTGACCTGGGAGAAGACGCCGGGGAGTTCGTGACGGCTGCGCGGCAGGCCGGCTATGCGGGCAAGATCCTCATGGTGACAGCCGGCATGACCACCGGCGAATCCTCCGCGCTGCTCCGGTCCGGCGCCTCCGGCATTTTTCTGAAGCACAACTCTCCGGGAAGCCTGGCTCAAGCCATCCGTATGGTGGCGGCCGGCGAAATGTGGGTGGACCAGCGCGTGATCCAGCAGCTAGCCGATAGCGTGTCGCAGCGCGATGAGCAGAGCTTCCGGAAACTTCTAACGGATCGGGAACAGCAAGTGCTGCGGGGATTGTTTGAGGGATTAACTAACAAGGAAATCGGCGCCCAACTGGGAGTCTCGGAGAGCGCCGTGAAGGCAACTCTACAGCAACTCTTTCAGAAAGCCCGCGTCCGCACTCGCAGCCAATTGGTGCGTATTGCGATTGAAGGTTCGTTGGGGACTTCGCGAAAGCCGTAGATTATCGATGCGCCTTGTTCGCAGCATCGTGGTTCCGTTTCCAGTTGTAGATCAACTCGGCTAACAGAGCCAGTATGCCGATGACGATTAATACTTCGGGAACGTCCATGGTCCCCTTTCACCCTGCACTGGATTATAGGTCCAAGCAGCGGACGCGCCTAACTATCTTCCGTCTACAACTATCGTTGAGCGTGTGTGCGGGTCCAGTTGTGCACGGCCCACGCCAATAGGCCAAGCACTCCCAGCGCAATCAGGATTTCGGGAACGTCTAGCGGTCCCATAAGGCACCTCTTCCACTTCCATTATACCCATAAAAGGTATTTCGGGTCCGTAAAGCTTAACGTGTCCTTTCATCGGTTGTGGCTGCAATCGATTTCGAAGCAATATCTGGCCGGACTCAAAATGTAACGAAACATACAAATTGATGAGTGAAAGCGTTTTCAGCAATTGCTGTAAGGATTCCGCTTTCTTGCCGTAACTTACGTTAGCGAAATACCCTTTGACTTTACCGGTAAATACTGCTGTAATCTTGCCCAATAGGGGTTGAGTGCCGGGACGCGTGTTTCGCATCCCGGTGGAAAGGGTGGAAGCTTTACCGCCCAGGATCGCAACTCCGATTTTTGGAGGTAACAGTGAGACCACGTAGAGTTCTAACGTTCCTCGCAGGGCTGGCGCCATTGACGCTTCTCTTGCTATCTGCGAGCACCCTTTCGGGACAGGGCTCCAGCGGCACCATCAGTGGCCGCGTGATTGATCCGTCCGGCATGGGTATACCCGGCGCCGACGTGAGACTGCAAAATGCAGTCATCAAGGACACCCGCACCTTCACGTCCACCCAGACTGGCGACTTTGTGTTCGTCGACATCCAGCCAGGAACGTACACCATCACGATAAAGTCCGCCGGGTTCAAACAACTGGACAAGACCGGCTTGGTATTGACCGCGAATGACGTCCTGAATGCCGGCGACCTGAAACTCCAAATCGGCGAGACTTCCGAAACTGTGGAAGTGGTTGCCCAGGTCACTCCGATTCAATCGGCCAGCGCCGAACGATCAGCCACCATTGACTCCAAACAGGTGATGGATCTGATGGCGCGCGGCCGCGACGTGATGGCCATGCTGCAGATCCTGCCCGGCGTGGTTAACGACAACACCGGGTCTGACGTTCTGGGGCAGTTCACTACTCCGACTATGGATGGCACTCGCGCCGAATACAATGCGCTCAACATCGATGGGATCTCGGGCAATACGGCGCGCGGCAAGAACGCCCAGTCGCCCGTCAATCTGGACTCCATCGGCGAAGTGAAGGTGCTGGCCAACTCCTACAGCGCCGAATATGGAACGGCCGGCGGCGCCATCATCAACATCGTGACGAAGAGCGGCTCCCGCGATTTCCACGGAAGCGTCTACTACTACAGCCGCAACGAGGATTTCAACGCCAACGACTTCTTCAACAATCGCTCGGGAGTGGCCCGCCCCCGCTACCGATACAACACGGAAGGCGCCTACCTGGGCGGCCCCATCTATATACCGGGGAAATTCAATCGCGACAAGCAGAAACTCTTTTTCTTCTTCTCGCAGGAGTACGATCCTAATACCACGCCGAATTCCCTTACTAACTTCACGGTGCCGACAGCGCTGGAGCGTCAGGGCGATTACTCGCAGTCGTTTAAGAACGCGACCACGCTTTATATTGTGAAGGACCCGCTGACCGGGGCGGCGTTCCCCAACAACGTGATCCCTCAGAGCCGAATGGATCCGAACTCCGCCAAACTACTCAGCATCTTCCCCTTGCCCAATGCGACCAATCTCGCAATTACCAAGTATGCTTACAACTTCCAGGTGTTAGGCAGCGAGGACCAGCCGGTCAAAACCGAAACTCTGCGGGCGGACTACAACGCATCCGATAAGGCGCGCTTCTGGTTCAAAGCATCCGGATACTCCAGCCACAACAGCGGGTTGAACAGCCCGGCCATTAACAACAAGTGGGGGCCGGCGCCGGTGGACTACGCGCAGACCATGCCGCAATTGGGCGTCAGCTTCACTTACGTTTTCAGCCCCACCGTGATCAACGAAGCCATTGTCGGCATGAACCTGTGGACGGAAGATCAGAACCTTACCGCGGGCGGCTTGGCCGCATACCAGCGAGCGACGTATGGAATCAACATCCCCCAGTCGTTTCCCAAGGACAACCCGGACGGGCTGCTGCCCGCCATTTCTTTCGGCGGCGTTAGCAGCCCCGCCCAGATCACCTACGATGGCCGATTCCCTATGGTGGACGATTCAACAGCCTACAGCTTCAGCGACAACCTCAGCAAGGTGTGGCACAACCATTGGATTAAGGTGGGCTTCCTTTACCAGCACATCCAATACAACCAGTATCATCAGGCCGGCGGCAACAGCTTTCCGGGCAGCTTCAACTTTGGAACTGCCTCGGGTTTCCCCAATGACACGGGATACGCTTATGCCAACGCATTTCTTGGGAACTATCAGACCTATACCGAGGCCACTAATCGAGTGGACTATGCGCCCATCACGCCGGTCAATGAATGGTACATCACCGATCACTGGAAGCTGTCGAACCGCCTGACCATCGACATCGGAAATCGCTTCACCTATGCCATGGCGCAACGCCCGGCAAACAATAACGCCGGCAACTTTGTTCCTTACACATACGACCCATCGCAAGCTCCGGTGCTCTACCGTCCGGCCAAGGTGAATGGCGCCAATGTCACCATCAACCCCCTCACAGGCGCCACTGTGCCTTCGGTTTACGCCGGTTTGATTGTGCCGAACACCGGGAATCCGCTCAACGGAATTGTGACCCCCACCACGGCTGGTTTCCCTTCGTCCATGGTCTTCGACAACGGCCTGATCTTCGCTCCGCGCCTGGGCATTGCGTGGGATCCTTTCGGCAATGGCAAGACCGCTGTCCGTCTCGGCGGCGGTGTTTTCTATGCCGGACACCCGGATGCCGGAACACTGGGCAACCTCTTCTTCAATCCGCCGGCTATCTACACGCCAGTGCAATACTACGGCACAGTCGGGACCGCGGCCAATGGGACCGGTCTCCTTTCGCCCAGCAGCTTCTCGCGTGATATCGATCCGCACCAGAAGATCGTCACGACGTACCACGCCAACCTCGAGATCCAACGCGAGGTTGGATTCGGCACAGTCGTCAAAGTGGCTTATGTCGGCAGCTTCGGCCGCCACCTTGGCGAAAAGTGGGACCTCAACACGGTGCCCTACGGCGCGGAATTCCTGCCGCAAAACCAAAATCCCCAATCCGCCGCGCCGACGCCATTGAACGACAACTATTTCCGTCCCTACATGGGTTACGGCAGCATCCCGCAGCAGATCTTTGTCGGCAATTCCAGTTACCATTCGCTGCAGGTGGAGATACTCCGGCGGTACTCGCATGGTCTGCAGTACGGTGTCGCGTTCACCCACTCCAAGGCAATGGACTACTCGGAAGGTGACAGCACCACTTCCGGTGGCGTAGCCCGCTATCTCGATCAAAAGGTCTGGAACTACGGTCTTGCCGGATACGATCGGCCAAATGTCCTGACGTTCTACTTCCTGTATGACGTGCCTAAGCTGAGCCGTGTGCTGCCCAATCCGGCGGTAAAGGCGCTGTTCGACGGCTGGCAGATCTCCGACATCACCAGCTTCATCAGCGGCGCTCCCATGTCCGTCAGCATGGGAACCAGCCCCAGCGTGAACTTCACCGGCGGCGGCGATGGCGCCCGTCCGCTCATGGTCGGCAACCCTGTGCTCAGCGGCAACCAACAGACCTTCAACAGCTGGTTCAACCAATCGGCCTTTGCGGAGCCGACGCCGCTCGGTTCCGGTGGCCTCTGTCCCGCAACCGGCTGCGGGCCCATCAGCATTCTGAACATCGGGGACGCGACGCCCACTCAATTCCGTGGCCCCGGCGTCAATAACTGGAACACATCGGTCTACAAGAACTTCAGACTCGGTAGGGAAGGCAGACTGCAGTTCCAGCTTCGCGGCGAAGCCTACAACACGTTCAACCATACCCAGTTTGACGGTGTGGATACCACAATTACTTACAATGGGGCCGGCGTGAACACGCGAACCTCGACTGCCAATCTCAATTCCAGCCGCAACCCGCGGTACCTCCAATTGGCATTGAAGCTCCGCTTCTAGCTCCAGGCCAACCATGGCCGCCGTGACTCCTTCCCGGCGGCCATTTCAGTTTTTCCACCACTCCGCCACCGTCCCCGCGGGCATCTTCGCCAAAACGTATTCCGCCATCTGCCTTAATCGATCCGCCGAATTCTCGAGTCCCGTGAAGCAGTGCCCGCGCATCGCGCCGTAGACGAAATAGCCTTCGTAGTGCGGATCCTTGGTGGTCTTCATCCACTCCTGCAGTTTGTGCACTCCGTTATTGAGGAAAAAATTGTCGGCGTCGCCTACATAGATGTGGAGCCGGTCCACCAATTGCGGGCCCACCTTGTACCAGTTCTTCTCCAGGTAGTAGCGAATGTCGTAGTGCTCTTTCCAGTACTGCGCCACTTCGGGATTCATCACCCCCGTCTTCTTATCGAAAAGCGGCTGAAAGTATCCGTCCTCCCCGAGTGGCCCGAATACCGCCGACCAGATATCCAATTGCTCGCCCGACCGCCCATGCGTGCCGTTGACCAGTTCGAAATGATTGCGCTGCTCCGACGTCTGCCTCACCTGGCCATTCACCTCGCGGCTGTTGATGGTAGGCTCACGCCGCCACTCGATCTCCTTGTAGAACGCATTCTTGTCGTGATAGACGTCTATGCCTTCCACGTCCGAGAAATCCACCGAATCGGGGCAGTAGGCCCACGTGCCGCCGAAGAAATCGGGATGGAAAACCTGCAGCGCCAGGGCCTCCCAGCCGCCTGTCGACCCGCCATCCAGAAGCCGCGCCCACGGCTGCCGGATAATCCGGAAACGCTTCTCGATCTCCGGAATCAGCTCCTGCAGAATCGCATCGCCGTATGGCCCCACGTTGACTGAGTTCACCGCGTAGGAATCATCGAAGTAGGGTGTGGGATGCTGCAGCGTCACCACAATCATGCGCGGAAAATTGTCCTTGATCCACTCGATATACGTTTCGTTACCCGGAGCGAATCGCAGCGGCGCGCCGAGTCCGAAATGGCCCTGGTTGTACAGCACCGGATACGAGATCGTCGTCTTGGCATAATCGCGCGGCAGCAAAACCGTGGCGCCCATGTAAATCGGACGGCCCCAGAATTTGGACAGCATGGGACTCTGAATGCGGAAGCGCTTCACCCATTCGGTATCGGGCGGCGCGTCGATCGGCGGAATCACCTGGTCGCACATTATCGCCACGCGATAACCCTGCGACGCGTCCAGCACAATCTTCTTCGGGACGCTGTAGAGATTCCCTGGCGAACGATTCCAGCGCTGGCCTTCCCACTGGTCGTCATGCATCCACACCACGTGCCCATCGGAGCGGCGGAATTCGCTGTAGACGTTCACGAAGGCCTGGACAGTGTACTCGCCGGGAGGAATCTGCGACAGGCTTTCCACCGGGGTGCCCAGATCGCTACCATCGACGATCGTCGCTTGGCCCGGCGCCAGTTTCTCCACATCACGGCCGAAGAACGGAACGCCCACTCGCCCCACTTCCAGGCGCGGCTCACGCTCGGTATCGCGCGAAATTATGACGAAGACGCGGCCGGTGATGGGCGCAGCGTGAACTGTGGCTGGAAAAGAAATTTCAAATCGGGTGTCGGCGGCCAAACAGGAAGGGATCGAAAAGATTACTGCCGCCCAGAGAAAACGGGAAGACGCAAATGCCATGGGGAGATTCTATCCGATTCGGAGCAGGGTCCAGAAATAAGTTAAGGGCGGTCACCAGGGGCTCGTGAACTAAAACGTCTCTGTCGACGATCATCAGATTTGCGCAACAAGCGCGGTGCCATTACTGCGGGCACTCTATCCAATCGCTCAGGACATTTCCTACCGCCTGTCCACTTACCCCTAGGTGAGGCCGCCCTCACTCTGGTCCGGCTCTATATAGCACCTCCCGCCAATCTTGGAGTAAGACTGGCTTTTCAGTCGGCGTCGGAATCGTGCTACCGGTTCTGATTCCACCTTCAGTTTCCTCCTGGTTGCTATTCTTGTCAATAGTCCCTAAGGATCACTGGAAGGAAAAAGACACAGCAGTGCTACGGCGTTTTTTTGCTCGAAAACCAGTACCTCTAAGTGGTACGCCGGAGATCCGCCGGCAGAAGACTTACTCGGCGCAAAGCGGTTACGTCTATCAATATTTCTATGAAGGCTATCGCCCGTTGCCTACGGGCGCCGATAGCGGAACCGAGTTTGTCTTCACCTATTCGGCCGACCGCAAGAACTGGACCGCAACTTCGGTACTGGTGTCAGATGCCGCGTTGGCCGCATGGGAGCAGTCGCACACCCGCGCGCTGTCCTCCACCGAGCGCTACGCCATCGCGAAGATGGCGCTCTTCCAGGCCTTCGACGATCGTCCAACGCCGGACTTGATGAAGCAGGAAGTGTGCGTGCGCACCGCGGATGTGGACGGCATTGTCGAAACGTTGGGACTGTAACGGGCATCGTGGAGCAGGAGTCAGCTCACAGCCTTCCTGTTGAACTTCTTCAACCCCAGCACTAACAGCGCTATGTCGATCGCCACCAGCGCGCTCATCACCGCCCAACCCGGCATGTGCGGCACAGCCGGCATCAACGTGCCGCGCAAGCCTTCGCTCGCATAGACCAGCGGATTGATCAGCACGGCATATTGCAGCGCTGGAAAAAACTGCAGCGCGCTCCAGGGATAGTAGGCGCATCCGAACATCATCATTGGCGCCAGCACCAGGCTGAACATCAGCCCGATCTGCGTCTGTCCCACGCTCACCCCCAAAGCCAAACCGCCGGCCGACGAGAACAGCGCCACCAGCAGACAGATGGCGGCAAATTCGAACGGCCGGGAAAAGTCCATGCTCACGCCCGACCCCAGCACCAGCCACGCCGTCGGAATCACCACCAGCCCGGCCACCAATGCCTGGATGATGCCCGCCACAATCTTTTCCACCGCCAGCCAACTGGTGCCCATGGGCGCCAGCAATCGGTCCTCAATCTCACGCGTGAACTGAAACTCCGTAATCAGAGGCATGGCCACGCCCTGGACTCCGGAGAGCACCATGCTGATCGCAATAATGCCGGGCAGCAGGATGTTCTTGTACTGCTGCGGCATCATGCCGCTGGAGGTGAGCACGCGGCCAAACACGAACGTGAGCAGCATCGGCTGCAGCAGGTTCTGTAACAGCATCGGCAGCAGGTTGCGGCGCGCCACGTGACCGTCGCGCTGCAGCATGGCGAAAAAGGTTTTCCAGTTCAATCGCGCAAACTCCTTCCGGTGTGATGCAGAAACAGCGTCTCCAGGCTGGGTTCCGCGATGTGGACGTCCTTCAATTCAATCCCCATCCCCTGCGCCGCCGTGACAATGTAACCGATCAACTGCCCGCCGCGATCCGCATACACATCCGCCGCGCCGGCTTCACCCTCGCGCACCTCACTCACACCCGGCATCGATTTGAAGCGCGCCAGCAACTCGTCGGGCGTCTTGTCGAACTTGAGCCGCAGCAGGTACCCGCCCGGAATCGACGACTTGAGTTGCTGCGGAGTCCCCTGCGCAATGATCTTTCCGTGATCGATGATCGCGAGCCGCTCGCACAAGGTGTCGGCCTCATCCATATAGTGCGTAGTCAGTACGATCGTCTTGCCCAGCCTGTTGTAGTCGCGAACGATCTCCCACAGCAGTAGTCGCGTCTGTGGATCCAGACCCGCCGACGGCTCGTCCAAAAACAGCACTTCGGGATCGTGCATCATGGCGCGCGCAATCACAATGCGCTGCATCATTCCGCCTGAAAACGTGCGCACCATGTGATCGGCGCGATCCGTCAGCTTGAAGCGCTCCAGCAGTTCTTCGGCGCGCTTGGTCCGTTCGCGCGAGCCCTGTCCGAAGTATGCGCCGTGGAAAGTCAGAATCTCGCGGGCCGTCAATGCAAAATCCAGATTCGGCCGCTGCGGCACCACGCCGATCAGTCGCTTCGCCTCCACCTGATCCTGCCAGACGTCATATTGGCCGATGAACGCGCGCCCGCTGGTCGGCTCCGTGCGCGTCGTCAGAATCCCGATGGTGGTCGACTTCCCCGCGCCGTTCGGCCCCAGCAATCCAAAGATCTCGCCGCCGCCAATCTCAAACGAAACGCCGTCGAGCGCCGTTACTTCCACTTTTTTCTTTTTCTCTTTGGATCCGCCGGCTCGCTGCGACGTAAACGAGAAGCCCGCGCCGCGAGCCGCCGAAGGAGGCGGCGTGTCGTACACCTTGCGCAGGTTCTCCGTCCGGATGCCGATCGCCATCGTCCATCAACTCCTCCCTCAGAGTATAGCGAGGACAGTGCGCCAACCTGCGTCCCAGCCGGAAGGAATCGATTCGCCTGCGTTATACTCGCCCTCAATATGCTCCGAACGTCCGTGATTATCCTCGTCTGCGCCGCAGCCGCACAAACCGCCGGCTTTCAGTCCGCCGATTTCGCCCGCCTCCGCTCCGTCGGCGCCGTGCAATTCTCTCCCGACGGATCGCGCGTCGCCTACATCGTCACGCGCAACGACGGTCCCCGCGGCCCCATCGGACAGCTTTGGATCATGACCCTCATCGACGGCAAAACCATCTGTCTCAGTGAGGGCGACGATCCTTCCGGCAATCCCGAATGGTCCCCCGACAGCAAATGGATCGCCTACTCCGGCCGTCTTGGCGACCAGCACGGCCTCATCCTCACGCGGCCCGATGGCGCCGGCAAGCGATTCCTCACCGCCATGGACAGCACCAACAGTCCCATGCCCACCACCGGCAAAACCGTCGCATGGTCCCCCGATGCAAAACAGATCGCTTATGTTTCCGCGCAGCCGGGCCCCGAAACGGCGGACGCCACCGGCGACCCCATCCTCATCACCCGCTACCTCTACAAGCCCACCGCCGGCGAAGGCAATTCGCACTTCAACGACAACAAGCGCCTCCACATCTTCCTGCTCGACATCGGAACGGCCAAGTCCCGGCAGCTCACCAGCGGCACCCACCAGGAGCACTCCATCGAATGGTCGCCCAACGGCAAAGAGATTGCCTTCATCTCGAATCGCGAAGACAACGAGGATCAGTTCTTCAACTACGATCTCTTCGCGCTCGATCCGTCGAGCGGCCACATCCGACGCGTCACTTCCACGGAGAGCGCCGAGTATCGGCCCCACTGGTCGCCCGACGGCAAGACCATCGCGTACGAAGCCACCAAGCGCGGGCTTACCGATCTCGAGACCACCATGGAAGACACCCACGTCTGGTTGATCGATGCCGATGGCAGGAATCGCCGCGAGGTGGGCGCTGCCATCGACAATCGGCAGGGTGAGCCGGCATGGTCCAGTGACGGCCGGTCGCTGCTCTTCACCGTGCAGGAGCACGGCAGCGTGCGCCTCTACCGTCTGCCCGTCGAGGGGGGCAAGCCTTCGATTGTTGCGGAAGAGGCTGGCAGCGTGAGCGCGTTTTCGGCGCAGGGCAACCAGGTAGCATTCGCGCTCACCACCACCGGTGACCTCGCCCAGCTCTATCTCAAAACAGGAAACGGGCCGGCGAAGAAGCTCACCGACTTAAATCACGACGCCATGTCCGGTAAGCGCGTGGAGCCAGTCGAGCCTCTCACCTTCATCAGCAATGACAATAAGTGGACCGTCGAAGCGTTTCTCACTTACCCGGCCGACTTCCACGCCGATCGTAAATACCCAATGATCGTGCAGATCCACGGCGGTCCGCACGGTGAGCAGGGCCCGGGCTTCAACTTCAAAGCGCAGGTCTACGCCGCGCGCGGCTGGGCCAGCCTGATGGTCAACTATCGCGGCTCCACAGGTTATGGCCAGGCCTTCACCGACGCCGTCTTCGCCGACCAGAACGGCAACGAGGCACAGGACGTGCTCTACGGCGTTAGCGCCGCACTTCGCCGCAACCTTTGGATTGACCGCGACCGCCTCGGGGTGGAAGGCACCAGTTACGGTGGACAGTTGAGCGACTGGCTCATCACTCAGACCAATATTTTCAAAGCGGCCATCCCCACTGCCGGCATCGCGAATCTGATCAGCTACAACTACATGACGTATTACAACCAGTATGAGGCCATGGAGTGGGGCGCATTCCCGCACCAGGGCAACCTGATGGACGTGCTGTGGGAACGCTCCGCTCTGAAGCACGTCGCGAACGCGCACACCCCCACCATGCTGGTGCACGGAGAGAATGACAACGACGTCCCCATCGCCGAAGACGAGCAGTACTACATCGCCCTGCGCGATGTGGGAACGGATGCCATAATGCTGCGCTATCCCCGGGAAGGCCACGGTCTGCGCGAGCCCAAACATGTGATGGACTGGATCGATCGCTCCATCCGCTGGTACGAAAAGTACTTCAAGTAGCGCGGCCAGCTATTTCTTTCGCAGAGCCGGCGTTGCGCTCGCTTCATTCGAGAGCGCACTTGTTCCACTCGTGTTCACCGCGGCCACTTTGTAGAAGTATGTCGTGCTGTTGGTGAGCCCAGTGTTGGTGTACGATCTCGCGGTGATTCCCGTCGCGACAGCGGTGGCGCCTTCGCCTCCCGCCGACGTCCCGCGATACACGTTGTAAGAACTGGCGCCGCTTGCCGCACTCCACGTCAAACTCGCCTGCCCATTGCCTGCCGTCGCTTTCAGACCAGTAGGCGCGGCAGGCGCCGTTGCACCGGCGCTCACGGTGATGCTGGCGGCGGCGCTGTTCCAGTAGTAGTTGGTGGCCCAGGTGGAATCGAACACGCCGATCATCACCGTGTAAGTGCCCGCGGCCTGCGCAGCGGGTACATTCCAGGTATAGGTATACTGCTGGGTCTGTCCGCCCGTGAAGTTCTGGCCGCTCCAAACATTGGTGGACACGGCGGCGCCGGCGGCGTTGAATACCTGTACCTCGACATTCGCGTTGCTGAGAGCAGCCGACCCGGTGTCCGTCACTTTGGACTGAATCGAGGTCGACGATCCAGCCGCCACACTCGACGGCGTAGCTGTGGCCGACGACGTGAAGCTGAGCGACGACGTCACCGTAACGCTCCCGGCCGAATCGTTCCAAGCCCAATTCCGCCAAGTTGAGCTGAACACTCCGGCGCGCACGTGGAATGCGCCGGAGGCGGTCGGAGTGAATACCAGCGCATATTGCTGCGACTGTCCCGCCGTGAAATTCTGGCCCGTGAAGTTCTGGGATGCCACCGTATTGCCACCCGCGTCAGCGATCAGAATTTGGACGATGCCGTTGGCAAGTGTGCCCGCGGTGTCCTTCACGGTAAGCGTGATGGTGCTGCTCTGCCCTTGCGCCACCGGATTCTGCGAAGCAGTGGCAGACATAGTGAACGTGGGCGCCGCGGTTGGCGTGACGCCCAATTCCGCGGAGTTGGGACTCGTGCCGCCGGTATTCGCCGCCGAGACTACGTAGTAATAAGTAGCGCCATTCGTCAAGCCGGCGTCGGTGAAACTTGTCGGCGCCGGGCTCACGACAGTTCCGACAGTCGCGTACGGTCCGCCGGTCACTGTGGCGCGCCCCACAGCGTAGCTGGTAGCGCCCCCGCCCGCATTCCAGGTGAGCGTGACCGTGCCGCTTCCAACGCTGGCGGCCAATCCCGTCGGAGCCGTCGGCGGCGCGGTCACTGAGCCCTTGGGAATCACGAACAGCGTGATGCTCTGCGAAGGGAGCGTGGCCGCGATGGAGTTGCTGGTCACTGTTACATCGCTCAAACGGGCAATGGACGTCTGCGACGCCGAATTGATCTGCCATGCCTGCGCTGTCCCACTGTTGGCGAAATTCGCCAGGCTCACGTTCACCGGAGTGCTGCCCTGCTGCTTGTTAATCACCATCACGGTCATGGCGCCGTCCGAACTGCGCACGCCGGCGAACGCGGAAAGAGCATCGGGATTCGCCGTGGTCGCCGCTACGCTGGTATCGCCGAACGTCGACCGATTGCCATCGTAGTTGCGGTAGATCTGGCTGGCGAGATACGTCACATAGTAGGTTGTTGGAGTGGTACCGGTGTTCTTTGCCACCGTCCAGCGCGTCGCAAGGTCAAAGCCTTCGCGTCCGTAGATGCCGAGGACATCGGCCTGTGTGGTGGCGCCGTTCAGGTTCGCCTCGTCGCCCCAGTTGTATTCCGTGCAGCCGATCTGGAGTCCTGGATGATACTGGTTCACCATCGCCTTCAAGGTGGGAATCCAATTCAATACCCGGCCGTTGATGCCGATATCGCCATACCACGAGGGGTCCTGGAAATTGGGGTCCCAGAGAATGCGCGTCTCCGCATTGCGCGCCTGCTGACCGGCGAGGGAATCGTCGCTGCCGCCGGGAAGCGCGTTGTAGCAGTGAACGGTCAGTACGTCGATCAGTTGCTGCCCTGTGGCCTGTTTGTAGGCGTAGAGTTTCTGCAGCAGCCACGGATAGTAGTATATGTTGCCGTGGGTTTTGTAGTCGGATGTCGCCGCGCTGCTGCCGTTAGCCTGGTCGAAACCGCTGAAGTACATAGCCCACCAGCTCCACTCTTCGAAGCCGGCGATTTTCGCGTTGGGATCCACCGCGCGGATGGCGGTAGCATACGCCACGATCTTGTTGTACATCTCGTCGTACGTGGCAGGGCTCGGATGAACGTCGCGATGGGTGGAATACCAGAGCGAAGGTTCGTTGTCCAGGATGTAGTATTTGATTCCCGTCGGAGTGGAGGCCGTGCCAAAGGTATTCACGAAGTGCTGCACCCAGCCTTGTTGAATGCTGGCCGCGTTCGCCACGCCCGTATCTGTGGGTGCGTTGCCCGTGATGTTCTTCCCGGTGGCCAGGCTCACGCCGTTCCCCGCATCGGGATTCCAATAATCCGTGGCGGTCTGCTGCCCGTATTTCTTCACAGAAAATCCAGCCAGTGTGCTTCGGTTCGCGCCCAGGTTAGCCAGGTAGTCGATCAGCGGAATGGTGAACAGCGGTTCGGCGCCATTGGTGGCGGAGCGCGTGGTCGCCACATAACTGTCCGCGGATGCGCCGGGCGTGCCGCTGCTATCCGGATAGGTCTCGAAATACCAGTCGGCGCCGGCCGAGTGCGCATCGATCTGCCAGTTGTAACGGCTGGTAGCATTGCCGCCCCATCGATTCAGCGGAACGTTCAGAGTGGCGACATCGTGCGCATCACCGTAGGCGATGCCGTAGATGTTGGGATTGATGGGATGCCGATTCGCATTGGCATCCACGCTCACCGAGGCTGCTGGATTCTGCGCAATGGCCTCCGCGCTAAACAGCGCGATCGCGAACAGCCGCGCGCCATGGTTCCGGATAAAGGACATGTTCCTCCGATTGACGCCCTCAAGCGGGCGCTCTGGGTACGATCCTGGTGCGAAAAAGGAGCCGTGTCAATGCTGCCAATTTGCTTTGCGGTACTACCCGCCACGCTCGCATTCGGGAAATCCCCCTCGGGATAATCGCGGAGCGCTCGCTCCCATCGCGGGTACGATAGAAGGATGGAACTAGCTGACAAGAAGATTGCGATCCTCGTGGACAACCTGTATCAGGAAATGGAGGTGTGGTATCCCCTGTTCCGACTGCAGGAAGCCGGCGCGACCATCGTGACGGTCGGCGCGAAGGCCGGCGAAACCTACACCAGCAAATTGGGCTATCCGGTAAAGAGCCAGCTTTCCTACGACGACGTCAAAGCCGCGGATTTTGACGGAGTGGTGGTGCCCGGAGGCTATGCTCCCGACCACATTCGCCGCCACGCCAAAGCCAATCAGTTCGTGCACGACATGGACGCGGCCGGCAAACTCGTAGCCTCCATCTGCCACGGCCCCTGGGTCCTCTGCTCGGCGGGAGGAATGTTGAAGGGTCGAAAGGCCACCAGCTTTTTCGCGATCAAAGACGACGTAGTCAACGCCGGAGCGCACTGGTCTGACGCCGAAGTAGTGGTGGACAAAAACCTGGTCACCAGCCGCAAACCGGAAGACCTGCCCGCCTTCTGCAAAGCCTGCATCAAAGTGTTGGGTGCGTAGCGCCGACGCTACTTTGGCTTCTGCATCCGGATCCGCGAGCAACTGGGGCATTGCCACTTTCGCTGCTTGTGAAAGATATGCCCCTTGACCTCTTTCATGGGGACTTTGCACTTCCGGCAAGTCATGACTACCGCAGGCTGAACGCCACAATGCCGGACCCCACCGCGACAGCGACGTACTGCTTGCCGTCGAACACATAAGTCATCGGAGACGCCTTCCACAGGTCATTCACCGCGAAGTGCCACAGGCGTTTGCCGGTCTTAGCCTCCACTGCCGAGAGCCACCCGCCATCATCGCCAAAGAGCACGATCCCGCCAGCCGTCGAGAGCACTCCGCCCCACGAATCGCCAGCGCCCATCTCAGGCAGTTCCCAGGCGATCCGCCCGGTTTGAATATCGATGGCACGCAGAATCTTCTCCGGCTTATCGTTCGGCACGGAGTTGACGGTGCCGCCGAAGAAGCTCTTCCCCGCCTGCCACTCCGTGGGGCGCTTGATATAAACGCTGCACCGCTCCAGCGTCTGCACATAGTAAAGTCCAGTGCCCGGATGGAACGACGTGGAGAACCAGTTGGTGGCGCCTTCCAGCGCTGGGCATACGGTGTTGCCTTCCGCCGTGGGCTCCTTGCCAGCGATTCGCATCGGACGTCCGTCCTCGCCAATCCCGCTGGCCCACGTCATCTTCTTCACGAACGGTTTGCCCAGCAGCAGTTTTCCATTGGTGCGGTCCAGAACATAGAAGAAGCCGTTGCGATTGGCCTGCAGCAGAAGCTTGCGCGGCGCGCCCTGCCACTGGGCGTCCACCAACACCGCTGGCTGCGCGGCATCCCAGTCCCACACATCGTGCGGCGTGTATTGGTAGTGCCACTTCAGTTTGCCGGTGCGGACATCCAGCGCGAGGATGGAGGACGAATAGAGATTGTCGCCCAGGCGCGCATCGCCATTGAGGTCGTTGCCCGGGTTGCCGGTCTGCCAGAACACGGTGCCCAGGCCCGCATCGTAAGAGCCGGTGAACCACGCGGCCGCTGCGGGATGCGCCAGGTCCTTGCCTACCCAAGTCTCCGACCCCGGCTCTCCCGGATTGGGCACGGTCCAGAAACGCCACACCTCTTTGCCTGTCGATTGATCGAACGCCGCGACGAACCCGCGAGCGCCTTCATCGCCGCCGGCAGTTCCCGAAATCACCAGGTCGCCGGCCGCCAGTGGCGCGGACGTGGCGTTGTAGTTCACATGCCAGTCCGCCATTTCGGTGTCCCAGAGCGGCGCACCGCTGATGCGGTCGAGAGCGATCATGTGCGCGTTGTCGGTCACCATGAAGACGCGATCGCCCGAGAGCGCCACGCCACGATTGATCCCGCCTGACGCATTGCCCGTAAGGCGCGGCGTGCGGGGTCGGCCGTAATGCCAGAGTTGCCGCCCCGTGCCCGCATCGAGCGCGTAGCACTCGTTCGCCACCGTCACGAACATCATGCCGCCCACGACCACCGGCGTCACTTGCAAATGTCCGCCGTTCGCCACAGTAAACATCCAGGCAGGCGCGAGCCGCGCGACGTTGCTGGTGTCGATCTGACGCAGCGGGCTATAACGGTTCCCGCCGATATCGCCGTTGTACGTCGGCCAATCCGTCTGCGACGTGACGCGGCGATATCCGTTCGCCGTCTTGCGTAGAAGGTGAATCTGATGCCCCGAGCGCAGATCCAACTCATCGCCCGAGCGCCCCAGCACATCGCCCTCAATGGCGCCTTCGCCATCCACGGCCACCTTCATCTTCAGCAACTCCTCGCCGGGCGGTGGGCGGAGCGTCCGCAGGAATGCCACAAGTTCCTTCACTTCGCCATCGGGAAGGCTGAACGCCGGCATGCCGCCGCCAGGAAAGCCATTGTGAATTACGGTGGCAAGTTGTTGGTCGTCGCGAGTGGCGAGCCGCTGCGTGATGGAGGGGCCGTGCTCGCCCCCGTTGCCATCGCCGCCGTGACAAGAAGCACATCGGCTGTCGAAATGTTTGCGGCCGACGGCGGCATCCTGTGCCAGGCTCGCGGGGAAAATCAGTAACAACATGGCGAACAAGCGCGCAAGGGCCATAAGTAGGTGTTAATAAGAGTAGCAAGCCCAACGCCGGGTCGCGGCTGGGTGGAGTATACTCGCAGCAATGGTGCGGAGGGCTCTCCTGTGCTTCGCGATTTTGGCCGCGGCATTGCCGGGCGCGCGCGAGCCGCACTGGATTCGATTACGCTCCCCCAATTTCGAAATCTACAGCAGCGCCAACGAACGCTCCACGCGCGACATTCTGACCTACTTTGAACAAGTGCGCGGGTTCTTCATGCAGACACTTGCGCGCCGAATGACTACCGAGCCCGTCTTCATTGTGGCCTTCGGCTCGAAAAAGGAATACGAGCCGTATCGCCTCAACGAATTTGCCACCGCCTATTACCGCTCAACTGCCGACCGGGACTACATCGTCCTGAGCGACGTTGGTTCCAGCATCTTCCCGGTCGCCGTGCATGAATACGCGCACCTGGTGATCCGCCACCTCAATCTCAATCTCCCACCCTGGCTGAACGAAGGCCTCGCCGAGTTGTATTCCACGCTGAAGCCCCAAGGCGACCGCCTCCTGGTGGGCTCATTGATCGATGGTCGATATCAGGCGCTGCTTCGCGAAGAGTGGGTGCCGCTCGACACCATTCTGAGGGTCGATCACGAATCGCCGTACTACAACGAGAAGGCCAAGGCCGGGAACTTCTACAACGAGTCCTGGGCGCTCACGCACATGTTGCTGATGAGCGACGCCTACAGCGCCAAAGCCGATAAGCTCATCCTGAGTGTGCACGATGGCGTGCCTTCCGCCGAGGCTCTCTTCCGGATATACGGGAAAACCGTGGGCGAGGTAGAGCAGGATCTGCAGAACTATCTGCGCGGCGCTTACTTTCACGGCACACTGTATAACGCCAAACTGCAGAAAGCCGATGCCAGCATTCCCGCCGAAGCCGCCGGACCCACCGACGTGCGCCTGGTGCTCGCCCAGTTGATGAATCGCCCCGGCAAAGAGGCCGAGGCGCACAAAGAGTTCCAGGCTTTGGTGTTGTCCGATCCGAAACGCCCCGAGCCCTACGCCGAGCTGGGCTATCTTGCCTGGCACGGCGGCAAAAACGATGAGGCGCGCGACTTCTTCCGTAAAGCGTTCGATCGGGGAGATCGGAATCCGCGCATGCTCTGGGATTATGGCCACCTCGCGGGCACCGACACCAAGGAAGCCACGCGCATTCTGTCGGCGCTTGTTGAGCAGCAGCCCGATCGTATTGAAGCGCGGCTCGCCCTCGCGCAGGCCCATCTGATGGGCCGCGACGCCGTCGCCGCGCTCGCCGCTCTCGCGCCCATCCACGACGTGGGACGGTCCTACGCCGGCCAACTCTTCCGCACCATCGCGTATGCTCAAGTGCAGATTGGCAACACCGCCGAAGCGCGCAATGCGGCCTTGCGCTGGCAGAAAGAATCCAGGGATGAGGTGGACAAATCGCGCGCATCGCGCTTCCTGGCGGATCTGGATCGGCGCCTGACAGCAGCGCCAGCGGCCGCGGGTCCGGCTGTCGAACGGCCGCACGACGATGGTCCGCCGAAGCTCCGTCGCAGGGATGGCCCCCCACTTCCTCCTCCGCCTTCCTTCGAAGGGGCCTTCGTGCAGTTGCAATGCAAACCCGATCAGACGTGGATGGTCGTGGAGGAGGGCGGCGGCAAGAAGACGTTCCTAATTGAAGATCCGGTACAAATCCGTGTGCTCACCAAAAGCGGCCGTCCGCGGGAGTTCGCATGCGGACCGCAGGAACCCGGCCTGAAAGTGCGCGTCCAGTACGAACCGCCTGCCCAAGGCGCCAACGCCGGCGATGGCATCGTGCGGGCAATCGAGATAAGGTAGGCCGGTCGAATCTATAATTGCTTTATGCCATTTTGCCGGTTTCGGGCCCTGGTCCTCGTGTCGGTCGTGTGTTCGATGGGGCTGTGGGCCCAAACCGCGCCCGCCACTTACGTTCTGAAAGCCGCGCGCACGTTCGATGGCGAGACCATGCACGAAGGGTGGGCGGTGAGGGTAAAGGGCGAGCGCATCGAAGCTGCCGGACCCGCCGCCACCATCGACACCACCGGCGCCAAGGTCGTCGACCTGGCCGACACTACGCTGATGCCGGGCTTGGTGGAAGGGCACTCGCACGTTCTCTTGCACGCCTACAGCGAAACGTCGTGGAACGATCAGGTGGAGCATGAGGGTCTCGCGCTACGCGTGGCGCGCGCCACTAATCATCTGCGGGCCACGCTGATGGCCGGTTTCACCACCACGCGCGATCTGGGAACGGAAGGTGCTGGGTACGCCGATGTCGAACTTAAGCAGGCTGTCAATCAGGGAATTATTCCCGGACCGCGCATGCTGGTCTCGACGCGCGCCATCGTGGCCACCGGCACTTACGGACCGAAAGGCTTCGTGCCCGAGTGGACCATACCGCAGGGCGCCGAAGAAGCTGATGGCATCGACAGCCTGACGCGCGTAGTGCGCGACCAGATTGGGCGCGGCGCGGATTGGATTAAGCTGTACGGCGACTACCGCTACGGTCCGCATCCCGGCTCACACCCCACGTTTTCCCTGGACGAAATGAAGCTCGCGGTGGAGACTGCCAGGAACGCCGGCGTGCCGGTAGCGGTGCACACCAGCACTCCGGAGGGCATGCGTCGCGCGATTCTGGCCGGCGCTGAGACCATCGAGCACGGCAATGAAGGCACTCCCGAGATCTTCAAGTTGATGGCCGAGCATCACGTGGCGCTCTGTCCAACGTTGACAGCCGGCGGTGGCGGCCGCGGCGGCAGGGGCGGCCAGGAATCGCCCGCCATGGCCCGCCGCCGCGCCACCTTCAAAGCAGCGCTGGACGCGGGTGTCACCATTTTGAGCGGTAGCGATGTAGGCACCTTCGCGCACGGCGACAATGCGCGCGAACTGGAGGCAATGGTTTATTTTGGAATGTCGCCGGTAAACGCCTTGAAGGCTGCGACGTCTGTGGCCGGACAGGTGCTGCATATGGAGATCGGGACGGTAAAAACGGGAATGTTCGCCGACTTAATTGCGATTGACGGCGACCCGACCAAAGATATTTCCGCCATACGCAATGTGAAGTTCGTGATGAAGGGCGGAGCGATTTATAAGCAGTGAAGTAAGAACTCAAGGGGGCAGGATGCAATTGGGGAAAGGGGCGGCGCTATTATTATTCCTCGCGCCGTCCATGTATTTGCTGTCGCAGGAACCGGCGGTGTCTGGAGCCGGCACGCGTGCGACCAACGATAAATCTGTGACGGCGGCCGCCGTGGCCGGATCGAAGGAAGATCCTGCTGCTTTCGAGCGAGGCGCCGCGCTCTACACCACAAACTGTGCGGGCTGCCATGGAACAACAGCGCGCGGAGGACCGGGCGCTCCCGATCTGGTGCGCTCCCTGCTGGTGCTCGACGACGAAAAAGGGATTCTCATCGCCCCAGTGCTGCGGAATGGCCGGCCCGATCTGGGCATGCCCAAGCCGGGTCTCACCGAGCCGCAGATCGCCGACCTGGTGGCGTGGCTGCACGTGCAGACCTACGCTGCCGGCCATCGCACAACCTATGCGTTTCAAGATGTGTTGACCGGCGATGCCAAGAAGGGCGAAGCGTATTTCCAATCTACCTGTGCAAGTTGTCATTCGGCCACCGCCGATCTCAA
The DNA here is from genome assembly GCA_963815475.1 of uncultured Solibacteraceae bacterium. Classification (GTDB taxonomy): domain Bacteria; phylum Acidobacteriota; class Terriglobia; order Bryobacterales; family Bryobacteraceae; genus Sulfopaludibacter. The sequence goes on from CAWFHD010000003.1 coordinate 2,898,332, forward strand.
GGGTATCGGTTCGCGCTATGACGCGTTTTCCCTGCAGGCGAAATGGCTGCAACCGCGCGGCGGACGGGGCGGCGGCGGTGGACGCGGAGGGCGCGGCGGGGCAACCGCGGCCGCATCCAATCGCAGTGCCATCACCGCTACGGTGACGCTGGCATCGGGCCAGAAAGTCTCCGGCACGCTCGACAGGGTCGATGATTTCAGCGTCTCACTGCGTGACTCGGCTGGGGAATATCACTCCTTCACTCGCGACGGCGCCGTTCCCAAAGTGGAGATCAATGACCCGCTGAAGCCGCACGTCGATCTGCTGGAGAAGTATACCGACCCCGACATCCACAACGTGACCGCATACCTGGTGACCCTGAAATGAAGATCTCGCGAGTTTTGACATCCATGCTGCTGGGAGCGGCGTGCCTCGCCGCCCAGTCCCAAGGCCTCAGCCAGGCCGACATCGTCAAACCGAAGCCCGATTCCTGGCCGACCTATAACGGCGACTATTCGGGCCAGCGCTACAGCCCGCTGACGCAGATCGACACGAAGAATGTTCACACGCTTTCGCTCGCCTGGGCCACACGCTTTGGAGCAGGCGGAGGTGGCGGTGGAAGAGGTGGAGCAGCCGGACCCGCGGCGGGCGTCACCATCAAGGCGACTCCACTGCTGGTGAATGGCATCCTCTATTTCTCCGCGCCCAATCATGTCTGGGCCGCCGATGCCCGCACCGGTCGTGAACTGTGGCATTACCAATATCCGCCGAACACCGGCAGCACCATCGGCAATCGCGGCGTCGGCATGTACGGCAACTGGCTGTTCATCGAAACGCCCGACAGCAACCTGGTGAGCCTCGACGCCCGCACTGGCAAGGAGCGCTGGAAGGTGTCGATTGCCGATCCAAAGCTCGATTACACATCGACCGTGGCGCCGGTGGTGATCGGCAATCACGTGATCGCGGGTATCGGCGGCGACCATTTGGACAACCCGGGATTCGTGCAATCGCGCGATCCCGAAACCGGCGCGCTGCAATGGAAGTGGTGGACCACGCCGCGCAAGGGCCAACCGGGCATGGAAAGCTGGCCCGATGAGTACTCGGCAGCGCACGGCACTGGTCAGGCCTGGATGCCAGGCACATACGATCCCGAATTGAATCTCTACATCGTCGGCACCGGCAATCCGAATCCGGTGATGGCAGAGAAGAGCCGCAAGGGGGACAACCTCTTCACGTGCTCCATCGTGGCCATCAATCCCGATACAGGGAAGATGGTCTGGTACTTCCAGCCTTCGCCGCACGACGTTCACGATTGGGACGCCGTGGAGACGCCCGTGCTGGTGGATGGCAATGTGGATGGGCAGCCGCGTAAGCTGGTGGTGCAGGCCAGCCGCAACGGATATTTCTTCGTGCTCGATCGCGCCACCGGCAAGCGGATTGTGAGTGCGCCGTTCATCGACACGGTAAATTGGGCCAAGGGCATCAATGCCAACGGGCAGCCTATCCCCGATCCGAAAAAATTCCCCACTACCGACGGAGTGCTGGTGTCGCCCTCATCGAACGGCGCCACCAACTGGCAGGCCCCAAGCTATAGCCCTCGCACCGGCCTCTTCTACGTGGGCAGTAGCCGCTCCTTCAGCATGTTCTACCTGATCGATACCGACGATCATCCGGAAGGTTGGGGCGGCCTCGATAGCGGAGTCGGCAGCGAAGGCAATGCGCTGCTGGCCATCGATTACCACACGGCAAAGGTGGTCTGGCGGCACGAGTGGCCCAGCGGCAACGGGATCGTCAACAATCTCTCCACCGCCGGCAATGTGCTCTTCACCAGCAACGGGCAGAACGTGGTGGCCTTCGACGCCGCCAACGGCAAAATCCTGTGGCATGCTGGTTTGATGGCCGCCCCCAGCGCCGGCCCCATCACCTACATGCTCGACGGCAAGCAATACGTTCTGGTAGCCGCCGGAGACAGCCTCTACGCTTTCACTGTGAATCGGGCGGAGGAGTAGGGCGAGTGTAGGGCGGCAATCAGAACAACGACTATCCCAATGGACGCGAAATCCCCTGTGGGGCATCGAGGTTTATGAAATTTCGTGGGTCGCAGGCCCATTCCGTCAGGCGTGGATGATGCGGCGCAAGCGGCGCACGTGCCGGTGCATGTCTGGTGCCTTGGTGCTGCCGAAGCCAAGAATGAAGCCCTGGCGGGCGTTTCCGGCCGAGTATGCGGTGGAGAGCGGCCACAGCCAGAGACCTTCGCGGGCAGCACGGACGGAGATTTTGCGGTCGGAGAGGCCGGGCGGAAGCGTGACCACCAGATGCATGCCGGCTTCGGCTCCGAGGATTTCCAATTCTTCTCCGAACTCTTCGCGGATGGCTTTCACCAGGGCGCCGCGACGCTCGGCGTAGAGCATTCGAGTCTTGCGGATGTGGCGCGCGAAGTGGCCTTCGCGCATGAAAGAGGTGAGGGCGGCCTGATAGAGATGCGGCGGGCAGAGGTCGCAGGCGCGGCGCACGGCGGCGAAGCGATCGACCAGGGCGGGCGGAACGACAAGGTATCCCAGGCGTAGCGACGGGAACAGCGTCTTGCTGAAGGTGCCGACGTAAATCACGCGCGACCCGCCGTCGAGCCCCTGCAACGACGCGATGGGCATGCTTTCGTAACGATACTCGCTATCGTAATCGTCTTCGATGACCCAGGCGTCGGAGCGATGCGCCCACTTGAGAAGCTGCAGGCGGCGGGCCGCGCTCATGGTGGCGCCGAGCGGGTATTGATGAGACGGCGTCACAAAGGCGGCGCGCGCGTTTCGGCAGAGCCTGATGCCGGCCGCGACAAGGAGGCCTTCGCCATCGACAGGCACGGGCACGGTGCGGCAGCCGGAAAGGGTGAGGGCGTAGCGCAGAAATTCGTAGCCGGGCTCTTCGATCCAGACGGAAGTGCCGGGGTCGAGGAGGACGCGCGCCGAGAGGTCGAGGGCCTGCTGCGAGCCGTTGACGATCATGACTTGGGCGGCGTCACAGTTGAGCGCGCGGGAGCTGCGGAGGTAGGCCGCGATGACGTCGCGAAAGTCGGGGGAGCCCATGGGGTCGGGATAGTTCATGGAGCCGGCGCTGACGGTGCGGGCATGGCGCGATACGAGGTCGGACCAGACGCGAAAGGGGAAGTGGTCGTAGGCGAGCTGGCCCACGCTGAAGGCTCCGGCGCCGAGGAACCAGGGTGAGCGGCGGGCCGCGGGCAGGGCTTTGGCTGCGCGGGAAACGGCGATGGATGCCGCGTCGGACTGGAACTTCAAGGTGGCGGGGCGCGCGCCGCCGGATGGTTCGAGCAGCGAACTGGTGACGAAGGTGCCGGCGCCGTGGCGGCTCTCGATGTAGCCCTCGGCGAGAAGCTGGGCGTAGGCGCCGAGGGCGGGAATGCGGGAGATGCCTAGGTCGGCGGCGAGGGTGCGGGTGGAGGGGATTTGCTGGCCGGGCTGGAGGCGGCGCTCGAGGATCATGGCGCGGAAGGCATCGTAGATCTGGCGATGGAGCGGCTGCGGGCTTTGGCGCTGAATGGCGATCATGGGCAGTGCGGCGCCGGGCAGCTTTTTTCTCATATATCTCCCCGATTATAGTGGTCATATCGAGAGGGATCCAAGTGGCTATTGATGACGACCACTTTTAGCGGCAGGATGGCAATAACTCACGCTAACCGCTTTGGAGGGAATTCCGTGGAGCAGTGGACCGGCTAACCGGCGTCTAACCGCGTCGCGATAATCGCTGCTTCACCTGGTCTGTTTACTGGCCACAAAAAGGCGCCCGCCTCGTGGTAACGGGCGCCTTTTTGTTTTTGGGGTGTAGGGTGCGGAGTATCGGGGTAGGCTCTACCGGTCGCGGCAGGGCTGGCTTGCGGCTACGATCGATACTTTTGTGCTTGACGATGGTTGCCGCAACCTTTCGCGGATCCCACTCGAACTCCATGGTCAGCCCCCAAAATACTTACGAGACCGAAGATTGGATCGCGGCGCGACACGATCGGCGCTTGATAATCTGTTAGTCGTGACCAAAACGGCTGGCTTGGCAGAGAGAATCCGGAATCTGAACGTCGGGCGGCGCGGAGGAACAGTCCAATGATGCTACAGGGTCATTTGCCGGTTTGGGGTGGGATGCTCGCCTGCCTGGTTTTACCGGCGTTCGCCGCCTCATCAGGCGAGCAGGGGACGGACTCAGCGCCGGCGAAAGGGAGTCTCATCGTAGACGCCCCGGCAGGCAAAATCGAAGGGGAACTGGACGGCAAGCTGCGCGTCTTCAAGGGCATTCCATTTGCGTTGCCGCCGGTGGGGGAGGCGCGCTGGAAGCCGCCAATTTCCATGCCTCGGTGGGCGGAGGTCCGAAAGGCGAGGGAATTCGGGCCAGCATGCTATCAGCCCAAGGTCACGGTCCAAACGGTGTACACGCGCGATCCGCTGCCGATGAGCGAGGATTGCCTGACGCTGAATATCTGGGCGCCCGCCGATGCTCGCAACGCCCCTGTCTTTTTCTGGATATACGGCGGCGCGCTGACCTCTGGCGCGAGCCGCGAGGCAATGTACGACGGCGCCCGGTTGGCGGCTCAAGGCATTGTCGTGGTCTCCATCAACTACAGGCTGGGGGTGTTCGGCTGGCTCGCGCATTCTGAACTCAGTTCTGAGTCGCCCAAGGGAGTGTCGGGCAACTACGGGCTGCTCGACCAGATTGAAGCGCTGCGATGGGTCCAGCGGAATATCGAGGCGTTCGGCGGAGATTCCGCGAATGTGACGATCGCCGGCGAATCCGCGGGCGGTTTGAGTGTGATCTACCTTATGGCCGCGGCGCCCGCGCGCGGTCTGTTCTCGAAAGCCATTGCCGAGAGCGCGTACCTGATCTCCACGCCTGAACTAAAGCAGCGCCGTTTCGGCTCTGAGGCGGCGGAAGCAAGCGGCTCGCGACTTGCGGCGGCGCTACATGCGCCAAACCTTGCCGCTTTGCGCGCCATGGATGCGAGCGCCTTGGCGAACGCCGCTCCGGCGGCAGGCTATGCGCCATGGGGCACGGTGGACGGGCAAATTTTACCGCGTCAACTGGTGGATGTATTTGACAGAGGCGAACAAGCGCCGGTCCCATTGCTGGCGGGCTTCAATAGCGGGGAGATCCGTTCGCTAAGGGCCCTCGCTCCGCGGCCTCCCTCGAATGCCGTGGAGTATGAGCGCCTCATTCGCGAGCGCTATCTGGAGCTCGCCGGCGAATTCCTGAAGCTCTATCCCAGCGCGAACATGGAGGAGAGCGTACTGGCAACCACGCGCGATGCCTTGTACGGATGGACTGCAGAGCGGTTGGTTCGCAGCCAGTCCGCTCTGCGCGTGCCGGGCTTCCTCTACTACTTCGATCATGGCTATCCGCCGCCGATTCGGCGGGTTTGCATGCATTCCACGCCAGCGAGCTGCCCTTCGTGTTCGGAACGTTCGAGGCGACAACGCCCAACTGGCCGAAGATCCCCGCGACTCCGCAAGAGACGAGTCTGAGCGATGCGATGATCGGCTATTGGACCAGTTTCGCCCGGAGCGGCAAACCGCAGGCCGCGAATCAACCGGACTGGCCTGCCTACGGATCGACGCACTCCTACATGGCGCTTACGGACGCGCCACACCCGTCGGATCATTTGTTGCCGGGGATGTACGAGTTGCACGAGGACGTGGTCTCCAGACGAAGGGCGAGCGGCGACGCGGCCTGGAACTGGAACGCCGGCATCGCCTCGCCCAAGCTTCCGGTTCAGAATACGCCGCGAAGGTAGTTCGGATTCCAAACTTAACTTCTGCATCCGGCTGTCTGTCTAGATCCGAGCTAAGTTGTTGGCGGCCTGCCGCCTCCTAGTCAATTCCCCGTGGGTCGCTCGATGTGATCGATGACGAAGGTGTCGACGGGCCCTTTACCCGGTTCAAGCCTGAGGCCGAGCTGTCCCTGGAGCGCAGTGAATATCGAGGGCGGACCCGTAGGGTCGGACGGGTGGGGCGGGCCATAGCGGAACCGGCCAACTTGCTTTCCTCTGGCGAAAACTCGACGTGAATATTGAATCGTCCCGTGATTCCAGTCTTGTTGATCACGGGACGGTCCAAGACCGGGCGGAGCAATATGGAAAAGTCATCGAGCGTCGCGCCCTGAACTTCCACGGAGGGCGGGTATAATCGCCTGATGTTACTCATGCAATATTCCTGGCCCGGTTGAAGCGGAGTGGTCGCCGCATAGGAATATGGCACGCAGCTTCCTTCAGTAAACTCGTGCAACTTCGGCCCCCCACGCGCGACGCTTAAGAAATAGACAGGGCCTTCGATTGTTTGAGGATGGATCTTCAAGTGAAAATGTTCTTCCAAAAGCACCTGCATCATCGGACCCCTCATCATCCTCACGCTTGGACTTCCTTCGGCCCTGGCGTTGATCTCATAGAAGGCGGAGTGGATCCAGGACGGACCTCCATCGATCGGAGTAAATGGGTTAGAAGCATAAGCACCCCGAATCAAACCCATGCCGTGCTCGTCGTGCAACGGATAGCAACCTGTGCTGAGTCTTCCGGGTGATGAATTGCCCCGAGGCGGGTACATAACGCCGCGCTCTTGCCGATACTCACAGGGTTTGATGGAGACGACTTCGAATTTCGGCGCGGCCGCTCGCGCGTCTTGCGCGCGGATGGCAGGCGCGTCCAGCACGCCGATCAGGACAGGCGCCGCGAGTGCCGCCAGGCCGATCGCCGCCAGAGCGACCATTTTGGGGCCGCTTAACTCGATAGCGATGCTTCCTGCCAGGATCGTGCGGAGACGCTTCTTCACATCTGCGCCCGTCACTCCGGAAATACAAGGCAACGGGGATTCCAGGTAGAAGCGGCAGACCTTCAATATCCCTTCCACATAGTCCGACGGTTCGCAGCCCATGCGCAGGACCTCTTCGTCGCACGCCAGTTCACGCTCCTCCACCATGCGCGATCCAATCCACCAGACCAGCGGATGGAACCAGAAGATCGCCTCCACCACCATATGCAGGGCGGCGAAGAAATTGTCCCGGCGGCGCACGTGGCATAGCTCGTGCGTGAGAACGGCGCTCAACTGCGGTGGATTCAGGCGTTCCATGAGCTGGGCCGGCAGAACCAGAACCGGGCGCAGAAAACCCACGACGCCTGGCTCCTCCGCGCCGGGCGTGATGACCGCGAGCACGGGGATTCGGAGTTCGATGGGCGTGCCGGCTCGCAGTGCTGCCCGAACTCTCAACCAACTGCGGCATCGTGCCAGCACGATTGCCAAAAACCCGAGGGCCCACACGGTGCCGATCGCGACTGGCACCCAATCGAGTGGGGTGTGCGCTGGAACTGTAGGTGTTGACGGTGCGGCGAAAACGGTTCCGCGATTTGAACAAGGGTGGTCGGGAAAACAGGAGCCGCCACGAATGCGGGATGTGGAGTTGGACGCGGCACCACGCTTCCCAGGCTCACCAGGAGCGCGAACGGCACGAGGAATTTTAGCGACGCACTCAGCCAAACAAAGTAGCGCACCTTCGGCGAATTCCTGCGAAGCACGAACGCCACCAATCCCGCCACAAGCGCGAACCAGGATGACTGCCATAGATGGTTGACGATGAAAGGGGTAGTCATTTCGGTTTCCGCATCCTTTCCGCCTTCCGCTGCCGGTCGGCTTCCACGGCGGCCTTCTCCATCTCGCGAATATCTTCGAGCGTGAGCTTGCCGGACTCGATGAGCTGCGCCATCATTGGCTGCGGCCGTCCGCCGAAAAAGCTCAGGATCTCGTCGAGCAGGCTGTCGCGGGCCGTGTCTTTGGCGATTAATGGCTCGAAAATATCGGCGTTTCCGACCTTTCGAGCGCGCCGCACAACCTTCTTGGATTCCATCCGATACACGGTGTTCGTGATGGTGGTGTAGGCAGGGCGAGGTTCTGGAAACGCCTCCTGAATCTCGCGCATGGAGGCCTTTCCACGGGCCCACAGAGCTTCCAGAATCCGAAGTTCCAGCCTGGCGAGTTTAGGCCTCTTCATATGCTGCTGACGATCTTACTACTGCATAGTAAGGTAGTCAAGAGGAAGATGCCCGGCGCCTGCCGCGCGGAGCTTACGTCCGGTGAGACGGGTGTAGACTGGATTCGATTCAAGCCGTCCGGTCGAGTTGCCGATCCGGTTTTGGCGCCGTTTGCCAGCAGGAGGAGATTGTGGCGAATTGGACTCGAAGGGGATTTCTCGGATCGCTCTCGGGAGCGGCGGCCGCCACGTCGTTGGCGGCTCAGCAGAGCGGTTCCGCGGCTCGGACGGGGCGCGCGCCGATCAAGATCGCCGATCTGCGATGCGCCGTCATTGGCCGGAACCCGGTAGTCCGCATCGTCACGGATCAGGGCATCTCCGGTTACGGGCAGGCCGAGTCCGCCAAGGCGTATCTCAAGCCGATGGTCCTTTTCTATAAGGACTATCTTCTGGGCGAAGACCCGACGGACGTGAATGCTGTGATGCTGAAGATCCGCCGGATGGGCGCATTCAAGCCGTGGGGGTCGGCCGTAAGCGCGATTGAGATCGCCCTCTGGGACATAGCGGGGCAAGCGGCCGGAGTGCCGGTTTATAAGCTGCTCGGCGGCAAGATCCGGAACCGCGTCCGCGCCTACAACGGAGGCGTCCGCTTCGAGATGACCGGCCAATCGCCACAGGACTACGCCGAGAACGCGGCCAAAATGAAAGAAGCCAAAGAGGGCTTCACCCTCATCAAGCAGGCGGTCGGTTTTCACAATCCGGCGATGATGCGCGCTATTCCCGATGGCTGGTACGACGAGCCGCGGACCGGGCCGCCGCACTCGGACCGCGGCTTGTTGACCGAGCGCGGCTTGGCACAGATTATCGCGCGCGTTGAAGCCATGAAAAAAGTTCTCGGCGATGAGATCGGCCTTGCCCTGGACTGCGGCCCCGGCTGGTTTGTAAAAGACGCGATTACGTTTGCGCGTGCGCTCGAACCGTTCCACATTACTTGGATCGAAGACATCATCACGGGCGACTATACGCCCTACCCAACGCCGAAGTCTTTCGAGAGGTGACCCAGAGCACTTCGCTTCCGATTCACACCGGTGAACAGATCTACCTGCGGGAGAACTTCAAGGATCTGATCGAAAAGCAGGCGGTCAACGTAATCGGGCCGGACCCGGAAGACGTCGGGGGGCTGGCGGAGTTGAAGTGGATTGCGGAATACGCCGATCTCCACGGAATCCTGGTCGCCCCTCATGGGATTTTCGATGGGCTGATCGGGCTGGCCGCGCATGTGCATCTGGCGGCCGCGCTGCCGCAAAACTATATCGCGTTCGAATACCCAGTCGGTCAGCCGGAATGGTGGTATGACATCGTCGACGGGTTACCGAACCCGATCATGAAACATGGCTTCATCGACGTCTGGGACCGACCAGGCCTCGGTGTGACTTTCCGTGTGCAAGCGGCGAAGGCGCGGTTGGCGGAAGAAGATCGCGGCTTCTTCGACTGAGGGCATTCGGAACTATTCGTATCTCAATGCGGCCATAGGATCGACCGAGGAGGCGCGGCGCGCAGGGATCAACGCCGCTATCGCCGCCGTTACGATCAGGACAAAAGTTACGGCCGTAAAAACCAGTGGACTCTGGATGCTTCCCTCCGCCCACTTCGACAGGAACCGGCTCGAGTAGAGGCTGAGGACCACACCGCAGACGACGCCGCCAAGCACATGGGTCGCGGTCGACGCGAGCACAAGGTTCACCACGTTGCCGCGTGTCGCTCCCAGCGCCATCCGAATGCCGAATTCATTCGTCCTTTGCGCGACGCCGTAGGAGACCACACTGAACAATCCGGCCGCGGCGAGCGCGAGCGCGAGCAGCGAGAATCCCGAGAAGAGCGCGGCCACCAGGCGTCCAAAGGAGTATTCTTCCTGGTCTTGAATCCACCGCTCCAGGTCGCGCGTCTGCCCGAATACCTGCTGATCGGGATCGACCGCTTTCACCTCGGCGCGGACGCGATTCAGGGCGGACAGTGGAGCCGATCGCGTGCGGACCAGGATTTGCGTGTACATCCACATTTGGAATGTGTAGGGCAGATAAATCGCGGCTTTGACGGGCTTGCGCAAGCCGTCGTCGCGGGCGTCCGCCACGATGCCGATCACCTGCATCCATTGATTGCCGTCCTTCACCAATTGCAGGAAAGGAGGCTCAGGTTTGAAGTCGGGAATCCGTAACTGCCGGCCGATAGCGTCGCCGGTGGGCCAATATTGGCGAGCCATGGTTTGATTGATGACCGCCAAACGCGCGCCGTGCGCGACTTCGGACTGGTCCATCAAGCGTCCCTGCAAAAGAGGAATGTGCAGGACTGAAAAGTACTCGGGGCTGACGAAGTTGACGCGCAGACGCTCCTGCTGGCCGGAAGGCCGGCCAAAAATCTCAAATGTGACTTCCCAGCCGTTGTCGGGCGGAGTCGCATTCGACGAGATGCCAGCGGCGGCGACCTCGGGCATGGCGGAGACGCGTTTCAGCAACCGGTCGAAGTAGTTGGCCCGGTCTTCCCAACTGACATGCGAGTTCTGATGGACAGGAATCCCGACGGACATTGTGTGGTGCGGATCGTAGCCGAGATCGGCGTTGACCACGCGCAGGAATCCGTTCATGGCTGCGCCGGCGGAGGTGAGCAGCAGAAGCGTGAGGGCGATCTGGCCGGCGACGAGAAGGCGATGCGTGGCCTTGGCTCTCCCGCCTTCGGTAGTGCGGCGGGAGCCGGATTGCATGAGCTGCGCGAGTTCGGGACGGGACATTTCGAACGCGGGAGCGAGTCCGAATAGCACGCCCGTCAGGATCGCGAGCGCCACCGCGAAGGCCAGAACCGGCAGATTCACGCTCATCACCACTTCGTGCGGGAACGAGTATTGCGGAAGCCAGCGCACAATGAGAGGAATCAAGCCAAACGCGAGCAGGACACCTCCGAGGGCGCCCGAGAGGGATAGGGCGAGAGCTTCGGTGAGGAGTTGGCGCCGAATGCGCCAGCGGCTGGCTCCAATGGCGCTGCGAATGGCGAGCTCGTGTTGACGCGCGGTTCCTCGCGCCAGCAGAAGGATGGAGACGTTACCGCATCCGATGAGCAGAAGGAGTGCGACGGCCCCCAGCAATAAGAATAGAGGAGGGCCCAGACTGTCCATGTATTTTTCGATCATGCCGCGCACGCGGACGCGAAATTTCTTTGGGAACCGATTCGGAGCGCCTTGGGCGAATTGCTCGAGGAGCGGCTGCAGTTCGGCGTTGGCGGCTGCATGAGTGACTCCGGGCCGCAGTTTGAGGCGTGCGAAGAGGTACACCGAAGGGTCGTTCGTGATTTTCATGGGCAGGTATACATCCGCATCGCCGATGGTAAAGCGCGACGGCATGACACCTACGATCGTGTAATTCTTGTGAACCAGTTGAAGGGTGCGCCCGACTACCTTCGGGTCGGAATTGAAATGCCGCCGCCAGAACGGATAACCGAGCACCACCACCGGTTCGGGGTCCTGCCCATCCGGCGCATCGGACGGGATGATGGTGCGTCCGAGCAGGGCGGGGACTCCGAAGTGGGCGCCGGCATTTCGGAGAGCTGTGAGGACTGGACGTCCTCGGGGAGATCCTCGTCGGTGGTGGTGAGATTCCAACCTCCACCGGTGGCTGCGGCGCTTTCGAGGCATTTCGCTTGCCGCAGAATCGACAGTTGAGGACCGGTGACTCCCACGGAACGGAATTGACCCTTCTCATTGATGACATTGAGTTCGATCATGCGGTCGGCGCCCAGGTAAGGATAGGGATTCCCCAGCAGGGCATAGATGACGCTGAAGACAGCACTGGTTGCGCCGATGCCGAGCGTGAGCGACAGGATCGCGGTCACCACGAGTCCGGGGTCCTTACGCAGATCGCGAAGGGAGAATAACAGATCTTTCCACATGTCGTGGGTTGAGACGGATTAGGAAGCGATATCGTTAGCGGAACACTACTTTAAGAGGTACACGACCGTCGTCTCGGTGTCGGCGGGATCCGGCGTCGGATCTCCGTATATCTCCCATGAGTGGCCGGCGGACTCCCTGCGATTCGCCGCCATCCATTTTCCAATCGCATCGTGCGCCTCGTGCATGCGATGGTAGGGGCCGCGGTGGACGGCTACGGCAGCCTCGCCTTCCAGCGTTTCGGTGGCGTACACCTCGCCCGCAGCTTCAAAGGTGCGCGTGACCTCGACACCGAAATCGCATAGTATCGGGGCGCCCGGCTGGGTCGGGTGGTGATAGAGAAAAATGTTGTGGCCATCCGTGCGCAGGCCTGGCTGGCTGCGAAGGAACTCCCAGACCTTGTCCAGGGCGGGCCGCCACGCCGAGCCAACGGCGCCCGGCGCCACCTCGCGCCGCACCGCGGCTAATTTGCGGGGGTGAACAGCCTGTAGGTTGACGGAGACGGGCATTCCTCGATCGTAAAACAAGAGCGCGATTGTGGCTTTTATTTTTTTTCTTATATTCCTTGACACGTATATACTCTCTAGCGTATATTGTGAGAGTGGATTCGGCGCGGTTCTGGTCCGCTTACCTGGATGCTCTCGAGCGCCACCTTGGCCGCATGAATCCAATGCATTCGCCACCACCAACAAAAGGGAAGACCAAGAGAAAACGACGCGGCTCAAACCGCGAACGCGACATAGGAGAAACGAAATGAAGATTAAACTGACCAGCCTATACGTTGACGACCAGGACAAGGCCCTGCGCTTCTATACGGAGGTTCTGGGCTTTACCAAGAAGGGCGATTTCAGTAACGGCCCCTATCGCTGGCTGACCGTGGCCTCGCCCGAGGATCCGGACGGCACGGAGCTGCAACTGGCGCTGAACGACAACCCGGCGGCGAAGGCGTATCAGCAGGCGCTGTTTGAACAGGGCCAGCGCGCGGCCATGTTCTACACCGACGATATCAATGGCGGCTACCAACGGACGCAGGCCCGCGGCGCCGAGTTCACTATGCCGCCCACCAGCGCTCACGGCTCGACCATCGCGGTCTTGAACGACACTTGCGGCAACCTCATTCAGCTCACTCAACTAGGGCGCTACTAGAGTCTTTTCGTTCGCAAAGGAGATGGTTGAACTATGAATCGACGTATGTTTGCAATCCATGGCGCCCTGGCAGGCGCGGTCCTGCTGCTGTCGTCCACCGCCACGGCGGGCGACGAAAGAGATGACAAGGGCAAAACGAAACACACTATCGACCACCTGATGATGTTCAGCATTGCCGTGACCGACATGCCGAAGGCGAAAGCATTTTATTCGGACAAACTGGGCTTCAAGGTCACAACGGACTCGCGCATGGACGACCACAATTGGTGGGTAGGGCTGGCGCTCCCCGAGGGTGGACCTTCCGTGATCCTCACCACCGCTCACGAAAACATGAAGCCCGGCACAATGAAGGTGTACTTTACTACTTCCGACGTTGCCGGAGCCCGTCAGGAACTCAGCGCGAAGGGCGCCAAGGTCAACGAAGTCAAAAACGACCTGTTCGGCCCGGGGTCCGGGGTGAAGTGGTTTAGTCTCGAGGACCCGGATGGCAACCAGGTTTTACTGGTACAGCCCCGCGGTAAATAGCCACGACCAGACGGGAGCAAAATCGGCGGAGCTTCAGGCGCCTCATCTGGGCTCCTCCGAGATGTCAACGCAAAGTAGAAATGTCCTATTCCCTGCAAAGTAGAAATGTCCGGTTTTTGCCGGGCGGGGCGAGGGTGCGTGGTAGTCTGGGCGTGCCGGTGAAGCGGAGACGGGCAATGCTGGCGAGCAACCCGATCGAGGAATAGCCGGCCGGAACTCATCTGCGGACGATGAGATGGAGCGTGATCCTCCCGGCACGTTCTGCTACCTGGGCTCGGGGCCGACCAACGGGAGGCGGCACGGCCCCACCCCAGGGTGTGGTTTTTGATTTTGGTTTTGATTTTGAAACCACATCGGACCAGATAGATTCCGACATGCCTTAAAAACGCATACTGGGCGCCCAGTATTCTTTGCAGGTGCGGAAAGTAGTGGCGAGGAAGGGATCGTCGCAAACTCTCCTTTAACGATGAAGAAATCCGCCGGCTTACCAGCCGGTCGTGCGGAGAGCTTCCCGGTATAGGGCGAACTTTGCCTTCGCGCCACTTCCGCCGTCTCATGGTCACTACGATTCCTCGCGTCTGGCTTCGGACTGTTGCGCCGCCTGCCAGACCTTCGGCCCTTTCTTCAAATCGAAATTCTGGTTCCACGTGCTTTTCTGCCCCGGCTGACGAGGCGCTTTCTTCGGCGGTGCTTTGGCAGGTGCTACCTTGGGCTGCTGCTCGCATCTCTCCACTCGGAGATACCGTCCGTTAAAGCGGGCCGCCACCGAACCATCCCGCCGTTGCTCCACGCGGATGGATGCCCCCCGCAGTCCTGTGCAAATATCCTGACGTAGGATGCGATAGGTCTTGGCATCCAACGGAAACGTGTAGTCGGCGTTTACCCTCCGCTTCTCTACGTGGCTGAGGATCGCTGCCAGATCGTGCTGCTTCTCCAAGGGCCGGTGAGCATCGTCAGCATTAGCGGGCACCACCGCGATCGTCGAGTTCACCCAAGGCAGAAACTCGGTTTCCAGATAGTGGTTGGCGCCCTCTAGCGTGGTCACACCCGCTACCCGTAAGCCCTTCACCAATCGGTCCTGCGCCGTCAAAAATCCACGTTCTACCCGCCCCTTCGCCTGGGGGCTGTGAGCCGCAATCCACGGGATTCCCAGCTCTTGGAGAGCGCGTCCGATCTGCGTCGGTGGCAACTCCTCCCGGCTTTTCCCCAATCGGCTGCCATCGCGCTTGGTCTTCTCCGCGGTCTGAAAGATCGCCGCTTTGTCGGTGTAGTAGGCCAACGGCCGCCCGTGCTTTTTGAGGTATCGCTCCAGATGGTTCATGTTCTCCACCGTGGAGTCACTGCGCACAAAGCGAGCGAACCATTGGCTGGTCGCATCGTCGATCATGTTGATCAGCAGCATCTCTTCCCCGCGTCCTTCCAGCCAGCCGTGTGGGCTGGTGTCCCACTGCACTAACTCGCCCAAACGGCTGCGCCGCGGCCGCCATTCATGGATCTTCTCGACTCGCTGCTTGTGAGCTCGCCACAGCCTGGCGCCAATCATCCACTGCCGCACGGTCTCCCGGCTCACTTCAATATCGTGTTTCTTAGCCAGGTACTCCGCAGCCAGCGTCGGCCCAAATCCCCGGTACACCGGCTGCATCAGAATCGATATCGCCTCCTGTTCCGTCTCGGCACTGATCTTGCGGTTGGACGGAAGTCCTCGCAGCGCGTGGGCCACGACTTTGTCGCCACGGCGCTTCAGTTGCCGCAGCAGGCGCCTCACGTGCCTTTCCGTGATCCCGAGTTCTTCGGCTGCCTCCTTCTGCGTGATCAGTTTCTTCTTCGCCTTCTTCAGGGCCACCAGGCGGTCCCGTTCGGCTTGCGTCATCAGTAGCTGTCCTTCTTGCACCTCCCCAGCCTGGCGGTGTCAATAGGACATTTCTACTTTGCGCAAATAGGACATTATCATTTTGCGGCGACACTGGGCTCCTCCGAGACTCTCGTGATTACTTCGTCTGCTACAATCTGTCCGATGCAGATGGTAGCCAAGCCGGCCGTTCGGCTCATAATCTTGATGCTCGGGTTTTCGCTGAGGTCAATCCCTAATGGATCGGCAGCCGAACCGTCGTGTTGCGGCCCGGTCTCGGCTGGAGGCAGCCGTCTCCTGGGAGTGCTCGACGGCATGAACGTCGAGTCTTTGTGGCTGGCGCACGAACACATTAACTGGGAAACGGGTGAACCCGACAAAGGTGAGGATTACACCGGGCCCGGGCGCTCGACGCATTGCAGTGCGTTCGCCGCAGCGGTCGGCAAACGACTGGGGGTGTACATGCTCCGCCCACCGGAGCATGGGCAAATCCTACTCGCAAACGCGCAGGCCGAGTGGTTTCGTTCGACAGCGGGCAACCAGGGCGGCTGGCATCCTGTACGGGGCGCGCACGACGCCCAATCCCTGGCGAACCAGGGAAATCTGGTGGTGGTGGTTTTTGAGAGTCCTGATGCGCACAAGGCGGGCCACATTGCGATCGTGCGGCCGGCGCACCGAGCGTCGCGTTTGCTGGAAGAGAACGGTCCGGAAATTACACAGGCCGGACAGAAGAATTACGCAAAGACCTCCACCAAAGTCGGTTTTCTGGCACATCCCGGAGCGTGGCCAGGCGGGGTCCTGTATTATGTTCACCCGCTCGCTCAATAGCCGCGCCAATAAGGCGGACTTACGCGCCGCGGATATCGAAGCGCTTGATCAGTCCTCTTTCGATTCGAAAGATGTGGCCAACCATCTTATCGGCGAGGAGATTGCCATTGAGATCGTGGACCACCTGATGGACCTCGACGACAACTTCCCCTTCCGGGCCGATGGAGAATTCGGCCGGCTCCACGTGGGGATCGACGATGGCCCACTGGCGGGTCCAGTAGTCGCGCACTCCGGCTCGTCCGTGGACATGGCCGCCTTCCATTCCATTCGCCCACACCACATCCTCGTGCATGGCCGCGAGCACGGTATCCATGTCACGCGCGTTGAACCGGTCGTAGACACGCTTTAGAAATTCCACTTTATCCGACATTACAATTCCCGTTCGCTACAACAAGCCTGCTCCACTCCTGATTTTCGCGCAGTTTCCTCGCACCCCGGCCCGTAGTCCAATGCCCGAACCACAAAAACTCCTGCCAACCGTCCCGTAGTCTCTTCGTCAAATGCAGCAAGGGGAATTCTGCATGTTTGACGGAATAGTGAAAGACCTGCGCATGGGGTTCCGCATGCTGGTCAAGGAACCGGGATTTACGGCGGTCACCGTCCTGTCACTGGCGCTGGGGATCGGCGCGAACACTGCAATCTTTACGCTGGTCGACGCAGTGATGCTGCGAATGCTTCCAGTGAATCATCCCGAACAACTGATCTCGTTGAGAATGACCGATCCCAGCGAGAGGGGCTTTGCCCGTTCCGTGGATGGGAATTCGGAGACGTCGTTTCCCTACCCCGCGTATTTGCAGATGCGTGAACGCAACAGCGTTCTCTCCAGCCTCTTCGCATTCAAGCCTACCGGGCGGCTTAACGTGCAAGTCAACGGGGGAGCGGAGTTCGGGCGCGGGCAAATGGTTTCTCAAAACTTCTTCAGCGCCCTGGGAGTTTCCATGGCCATGGGACGCGACTTCGCGGAGGAGGACGAACGCCTGGGCGCGGCGCCGGTGGCGGTGATCAGTGACGGTTATTGGAAGAGGCGCTTTGCCGGCGAGAGATCGGTCATTGGAAAACTGCTGGTGATCAACGGCGTGCCGTTCACCATCATCGGAATCACGCCCCCGGAGTTCTTCGGGCTGCAAACCGGCAGCGCCGTGGATTTGACCATGCCGCTCACGATGCAGCCGCGCATTTCGCCGATCATTTCCGAAGAGTCGAAATCGGCATTTACCGATAACCAGAATTTCTGGCTCGAGCTGATGGGTCGCGTCAAGCCGGGAGTCGTGGACGAACAGGTTCGTACGAATCTGGATACGATCCTGCGGCAATCCCTGCTGGACTCGCTGCCTCCCGATAAGGCTGGCAAGCCGCCGGCACTGCCCCGTATTGTAACTGTGTCCGGCGCGCAAGGACTGGCGGGTTTGCGAGGACAGTTTTCCAAGCCACTCTTCATTCTGACGATAGTCGTCGGCGCGGTCCTCTTAATCGCCTGCGCCAACGTCGCGAATCTCCTGCTGGCTCGCGCCGCCGGGCGTCGAAAGGAAATTGCCATCCGACTTTCGATCGGCGCCACGCGGCCGCAGTTGATTCGGCAACTATTAACCGAAAGCTTTCTCCTGTCCGCACTGGGCGGACTGGCTGGACTGCTATTCGCGTTCTGGGGCAGCACGCTTCTGGTGTCCATGATGCAGCGGGGGCAGGATCCGATCGTCTTGAACACGTCTCCGGACCTGAAAGTTCTGGCTTTCAACACCGCGCTCTGCCTGCTGACCGGATTGCTGTTCGGGCTTGCGCCGGCTTTCCGGGCGACACGAGTAGATTTGACGCCATCCCTGAAACAAAGCGCCGCGAATTCGGGGGCCGGGCGCGAGCGTTTGCGGCTGACAAAGACGCTGGTGATCTCGCAGGTGGCGCTTTCGCTGGTGCTGCTGTTTGGCGCGGGACTCTTTGTGCGGACGCTGGTCAATCTGGTCACACTGGATGTCGGATTCCAGCGCGAAAATCTGCTGCTGTTCGGCGTGGCGCCCCTCGAAGCCGGATACCAGGGGCATCGGTTCGCGACATTGTGTGAAGAAATTCAATCGCGCGTGGCGGGCCTTCCGGGAGTGCGCAGCGCTACCGCATCCATGCATTTACTACTGAGCGGCTCCGCGCGAGGCAACACCATCACGGTGCCGGGATATGCGCCCGCGCCGCGAGAGGACATGGGCATCCGGGTGCTTCCCGTGGGAACCAATTTTCTGCCAACGATCGGAATATCGCTTCTGATGGGGCGCGATCTGACGGTGCACGACGACGAGAAGGCGCCAAAAGTCGGCCTGATCAATGAGAGGATGGCGCGCCGTTTTTGGCCGAACCAAAATCCGATCGGCAAACACTTCACCATGGCAAAAAACGACTTCGAAGTGGTGGGCGTGGTGCGCGACGCGAAGTACGACAGTCTGCGAAGAGAGGTGTCACCGACCGTTTACCATCCATTTGTGCAAACGCTCGACAGCATGCGTCACATGCACTTTGAAGTGCGCACGTTCGGCAACGCGAAAGCGTTGATCCCCGAAGTGCGCCAGGTGGTGGCCAGCATCGACAAGCGATTGCCGCTGTTCGATGTGCTCACGCAAGAGCAGCAAATCGACGCAGTGCTCTTACAGGAGAGACTCTTTGCGAAGTTGACCGCGGCCTTCGGCCTTCTGGCGCTCGTGCTGGTGTGCGTGGGGTTGTACGGCATCATGTCCTATGCGCTGGCTCGCCGGACGAATGAAATTGGCATCCGAATGGCGCTGGGCGCGCAAGGTCGAGACATCCTCGGCATGGTATTGCGAGAAGTGTTCGCACTGACGGGAATCGGCGTGGTGTTGGGCGTGGCCGGGTCCTATGTGACGGCCAGGCTCGCCGCGAGCACGGTTTCGGGGCTGCTCTTTGGCTTGAAGATTACGGACGTATCTCCGATTGCGATTGCCGCGCTAGTGATGGTCGGGGTTGCCATCATGGCCGGACTCGGCCCAGCCCGGCGTGCCTCGCGGATCGACCCAATGGTGGCATTGCGGGAGGAGTGAGGCAAAAAGCACCGACTCCCTTACAGTCGCGGCTCGGCAAGACGACCGAGGGCCGCGTCAGTGGCAGGCTCCGGCCGGTTCGTCGCAGGGCTGTTCGCGGGCGGCGGGCGGATGATTACCGAGGCCTGTGATGAGCACTGTGGTCACCGCTCCGCCTACGCTTGCCAGGGCCAGCCAGAAGGGCGCGGCCAAACCCCAATTGCCTGCCGCCCATCCCGCAACTGCCGAACTGGCGGCGACGAAGAGATCGTAGAAGGCGGTGAGCGCGCCGAGCGCCGCGGCTCGCTCCGACACCGGCACCTGACCCACCACGACGGACGCCAACGCGGGCCACGGAAATGCATAGCCTAGTCCAACGAGGAGCGAGGCAGGGAGGTCGAACGTGCTGCTGTGGCTGGCGGCGATGGCGAAGAGGCCTACGGCGAGGCAGGCATATCCGGCAAAGAGACTGCGGCGCGGGCCCATGCGGTCGGGCAGTCCGCCGAATGCCGCGCGGCCGAACAGGACGGCAAAGGCGAAGGCCGAAAATGCCCAAGTGGAGCCGTGGCCGCGATGGCGCAGCAGCAGGATGAGGAAGCCGGCCATGGCGGCGTAGGTGACGTTGCCGAATCCCAGGATGATTCCGGGCAGCAGCACGGGAGGGGGAAACCAGCGCGAGGGCGCGTGCTCATGGGGGCGCGGCTCTTCCTGCATGACGAAGATGATGGCCATCACAACCACGGACGAAATCGCCAGGAACCAGGCGACGCGCGGCATGGTACCGAGTGCCTGCCCGATGGCGGGGCCTACCGAGACGCCGCCCCAGATTCCCGAGGAGAGAAAACCGAGCGCCTGCGCGCGGCGATTATCGGGCGCGACATCGACGGCCCATGCCACGGCGGCGGTGACGAAGAAACCTTCGCCGAGGCCGTGCAGCACGCGCGCGGGCGGCATGGCCCACAGGCCAAACACCGGCAGATAGAGCACGCCAGCCACGGTGCAGAAAGCCATTCCCAAAAGCAACGCGAGGCGGCGGCCTTTGCGGTCGGCGAGTTTACCGGCGAGCAGGCGGCCGAGCAGGGCGAAGGCCGAGGAGAGCCCGATGAGCAATCCGGTGACGAAGGTGGACGCGCCCGCCTGTTCGTGCAGGTAGACCGGCAGCATGGGAATGACCGCGCCGAATCCCAGCATCCCGACGAACGCGGCGCCCACAATGCGCCAGATCTTCGAACCCATCTACCGAATTTATCATTGCGGGCGATGGGGGATTTCCAGGAGTGGTGGCCACAGGGACAAAAGGGTCAGGACACAATAGACTATGGGGATGCACGTACTAACTCGCGGATCGCTAGGTTTGATCGCGGTGGGCTTGATTCATGCGCAAGCGCCAGCTGTGCGGCCGCACTTCGAAGTGGCTTCGATCAAGCCGAACACGAGTTGCGGCAATCGGCGAGGTGGAGAAGCGCCGCCATCTCCGGGACGTTTAAATCTGGAATGCGCGACGGTGCAGAGTCTGATTCAAGCCGCGTACGGCTTCTTCGCGGACGGCGTCAAACTGGGTATCAAGGCGCCGGACGTCTCGGGTGGTCCAAGCTGGGCGCAGGGCGATTTCTATGACATCGCCGCGAGAGCGGAAAGCGGGACGCCGGTTGCCCAGATGATGGGCCCGATGCTGCAGGCGATGCTGGAGGAGCGTTTCCAGTTAAAGCTGCATCGGGAGACCAAGGAAGTCCCGGTCTATTTCCTGACGGTGGCGAAGGGCGGCAGCAAATTGGAGCACACCAAAGAGGGAGCGTGCACTCAGCTGGATTTAGACCATCTGTCGGCTCCGACACCGGGTCAGCCTCCGCGATTTTGCGGGAATACGAGCATGTCGTCCCAGAGCGGCACGATGAAGATGACCGCGCAGGGGGTCACCATGGAGCGCCTGGCAAACGGAATGCTCACTCGCTTCGCGGGACGTCCGATTATCGACAAGACCGGGCTCAGCGGCATGTACGATTTGCAAATTGAATTCGCGCGCGACAGCTCCATGCCTGGCGGCGGACGCGGCCCAGCGGGGGATGCGGGAACTTCCGGTCCGCCGGTGGCATCCACGATTGAGGCGACTGGTCCGACGATCTTCGAGGCTTTACAGAAGCTCGGGCTGAAGCTGGAATCGGGCAAGGGGCCGACGGATGTGCTGGTGATCGACCATCTGGAGCGGCCGTCGGAGAATTGAATTAGCTCTTCTGTTCGCCGGCCGAGACTCGGGCTTGCGCCAGCGCCACTTCTTCCAATGCGCAGGCGGGATCCACTGCCACTGCCGGATTGACCATGTCGTTTTCGGCTTTCTGCAGCGCGGCCCGCGCCTTCTCTACATCGATCTCTTCGGCCTTCTCGGCCATGTTGGCCAGCACTCGCACCTGCTCCGGCAGCACTTCGACGAACCCTCCATGTATAGCGAGGAATCGCTTGCGGCTTCCCACGGTGTAGCTGAGGAAGCCGGTGCCGAGCTCGCTCAGCAGCGCCGCGTGGCCCGGCAGAATCCCCAGATAGCCGTCCTTGGCGGGGACTTGCACTTCCGTGACCTGCTCTCGCACCAGCTGGCGCTCCGGCGTGGCGACTTCGAGATCGAGTGCGTCGGCCATATGCGTTAGCGCCTTCTTCAGAACTTCCGGCTTTCTCCAGCACTTCCTCGATGGTGCCCTGCATGTAGAACGCCTGCTCGGGAATGTCGTCGTGCTTGCCTTCGGCGATTTCGCGGAAGCCGCGAATGGTGTCGGCCAGCTTCACGTACTTGCCCTTGAAGCCGGTGAACTGCTCGGCCACGTGGAAGGGCTGCGAGAGGAACTTCTGGATTTTGCGGGCGCGCGACACCGCTCAGCTTGTCTTCGTCGGACAGTTCGTCGATGCCCAGAATGGCGATGATGTCCTGCAGATCCTTGTAGCGCTGCAGAATGCCCTTCACCGTCTGCGCGGTGTCGTAGTGCTCGTCGCCGATGATCAGGGGATCGAGAATGCGCGACGTGGAAGCCAGCGGATCGACCGCGGGATAAATGCCCAGCGCCGCGATGTCGCGCGAGAGGTTGGTGGTGGCGTCCAGGTGCGCGAAGGCGGTGGCCGGCGCGGGATCGGTGTAATCGTCGGCGGGCACGTAGATGGCCTGCACGGACGTGATGGAGCCCTTCTTGGTGGAGGTGATGCGCTCCTGCAACTCGCCCATTTCGGTGGCCAGGTTGGGCTGGTATCCCACCGCCGACGGCATGCGTCCCAGCAGCGCCGAAACTTCCGAGCCGGCCTGCGTGAAGCGGAAAATGTTGTCGATGAAGAGCAGCACGTCCTGGCCTTCTTCGTCGCGGAAATACTCGGCCACGGTCAGGCCGGTCAGGCCCACGCGCAGACGCGCTCCGGGCGGCTCGGTCATCTGGCCGTAAATCAGGGCGCACTTGGATTTCTTGTAATCGTGCGGATCGATGACGCCCGATTCCTGCAATTCCAGCCAGAGATCGTTGCCTTCGCGGGTGCGCTCGCCCACGCCGGCGAACACCGAAACGCCGCCGTGCTTCATGGCGAGGTTGTTGATGAGCTCCTGAATGATGACGGTCTTGCCCACGCCGGCGCCGCCGAACAGGCCGATTTTTCCGCCGCGCAGGTACGGCTCCAGCAGGTCGATGACCTTGATGCCGGTCTCGAACATTTCGAGGCGCGTGGACTGATCTTCGAAGGAAGGCGACGGGCGGTGAATCGGGTAGTGGAGCTTCGCGTTCACCGGGCCCATATCGTCCACCGGCTCGCCGATCACGTTGAGCACGCGGCCCAGCGTCTCCGGCCCCACCGGCACTTCCACCGGGCTGGCCCAGGCTGATGGCCTTCATGCCGCGCACCAGGCCCTCGGTGGGCTGCAGCGCGATGGTGCGCACGCGGCCTTCGCCGATGTGCTGCTGCACTTCGCAGATGATATCGATGGGATCGGGCACGTCGAAGCCTTCGCTGGTAATGCGGATGGCCGTGTAGACCAGCGGGATCTGCCCTTCGGGGAATTCGCAGTCCACGGCGGGTCCGGCCACCTGGACCACTTTGCCAGCTACTTCAATTAACATAAAATTCCTTTCGCGCAAGAAGACAAAAGCAAACAACTAATAAGTCTGTGCCGACACGGCAGGCTTGGGGCCTGTGCTACTCCGCCGCCGCGGCGCCGCTCACCACTTCGATGATTTCCTTGGTGATGCTGGCCTGGCGCACGCGGTTCATATACAAAGTCAGCCTTTCGATCATGTCGCCGGCGTTGGAGGTGGCCGCTTCCATGGCGGTCATGCGCGCGGCGTGCTCGGCCGCGGCCGATTCCAGCAGCGCGCGATAGAACTCCATTTCCACGTAGCGCGGCAGCAGGCGCCAGCATCTCGAGCCGGCGGCTGCTCGAAAATGTAATCCACCGGCTGGTCTGCTCCGGCAATTCCACCGGCAGCACGCGCGTCACCATCAGCTTCTGCGCCACCACGCTTTTGAATTCGTTGTAGACCAGATAGACCGCGTCGATCTCTTCGTCGCGGTACATCTCCATGGCTTTTTGCGCGATGGCGGCGACGTCGGCATAAATCACCTTCGCCGCCAGGCCGATGTGGTCGCCGGTGATGTTGGCCTCGCGCTTGCGGAAAAAATCGCGGCCCTTGCGGCCAATCAACTCCAGCTTGACCTCGGCGCCTTCGTGCTCGGCCATGAAGCGCTGCGCGGCCTTGATGGGGTTGGAATTGAATGCGCCCGCCAGACCTTTGTCGCCGGTGACCAGCACCAGCAGGATGCGCTTCTCGGGACGCCGCGCCAGCAGCGGATTCTGTCCGCGCTGCTCGTCGGCCGCCACTGCCGCTGCGACATTGGCCAGCACTTTGCGCAGCAGCGATCCATAAGGCCGCGACGCAATCACGCGGTCCTGCGCCCGCCGCAGCTTGGCAGCCGAGACCATCTTCATGGCCTTGGTGATCTGCTGCGTGTTCTTGACCGAGCGGATGCGCCGCCGGATGTCGATCAGGCTAGGCATGTGCGGCTACCGCGGACAGCTCGGCTACGAAGCGGCCTTGAATTCCTCGATCACCTTCATCACCTGAGCGCGCAAGGTGTCGTCCAGCGCCTTCTTGGTGCGAATTTCTTCCCACAGGCCGCGATGAGCGTTGTCCACGAAGCCGTACAGGCTCCTCTTCGAACTTGCGGCACTATTCCACCGGAAGATCGTCCAGGTAGCCCTTGGTGCCCGCGAAGATGATGAGGATCTGCTTTTCCAGCGGCAGCGGCTGGTATTGCCCCTGCTTGAGAATCTCCACCAGGTGCTTGCCGCGATTGAGCTGGTCGAGCGAAGCTTTGTCGAGATCGGAGCCGAACTGCGCGAACGCCGCCAGCGCGCGATACTGCGCCAGGTCGAGCCGCAAGCTGCCGGCGATCGACTTCATCGCCTTGGTCTGCGCGTTGCCGCCCACGCGGCTCACCGAGATGCCCACGTTGATGGCGGGGCGCACGTTGGAGTTGAACAGATCGGCTTCGAGGAAGATCTGGCCGTCGGTAATGGAAATGACGTTGGTCGGGAATGTACGCCGAAACGTCGCCCGCCTGGGTTTCGATGAAGGGCAGCGCGGTGAGCGATCCGGCGCCGTTTTCGTTGTTCAGCTTGGCGGCGCGCTCCAGCAGGCGGCTGTGAAGATAGAACACGTCGCCGGGGAAGGCCTCGCGTCCCGGCGGACGGCGCAGCAGCAGCGAGATTTCGCGATAGGCGGCGGCGTGCTTGGAAAGATCGTCGTAGATGCAGAGGGCGTGGCGCTTGGAATCGCGGAAGTACTCGCCCATGGCGCTGCCGGCGAAGGGCGCCAGGTACTGCATGGGGGCGGGATCGGACGCCGAGGCGGACACCACGATGGTGTACTCCATGGCGCCGTAATCCTGCAGCGTCTTCACCACCTGCGCCACCGTGGATCGCTTCTGGCCGATAGCGACATAGATGCAAATCATGTCGCCGCCCTTTTGATTGATGATGGTGTCGAGCGCGATGGCGGTCTTGCCGGTCTGGCGGTCGCCGATGATCAACTCGCGCTGGCCGCGGCCGATGGGGATCATGGCGTCGATGGCCTTGATTCCGGTCTGCATCGGCTCTTTCACGGGTTGGCGCGCCACCACGCCGGGCGCGAGGCGCTCGACGGGATTGAACTCGGTGGTCTGGATGGGACCCTTGCCGTCGATGGGCTGGCCGAGCGCGTTCACCACGCGGCCGATCAGCGCTTCGCCCACGGGCACCGACATGATGCGCCGGTGCGCCGCACCTCATCGCCTTCTTTGATCTCGGTGAAGTCGCCCAGCAGCACCGCGCCCACCTGGTCTTCTTCCAGGTTCATGGCGATGCCCGCCACGTCGTGCGGGAACTGGATCAGCTCGCCGGCCATCACCTTTTCCAGACCATGAATGCGGGCGATGCCATCGCCCACGGAGATCACGGAGCCGACCTCGGACACGTCGATCGCCCGCTCGTAGTTCTCGATCTCCTGGCGGAGAATACTGGTAATTTCGTCCGCTCGAATTTGAGCCATAAATCCTTCCGTTACCCCTAAGTTTCCGCGCCCAGGCGGCGCTCAATGGCTTGCAACTGAGCCCGCACCGAGCCGTCGTATACCGTGGATCCGATACGCGCTACCACGCCGCCGATGAGCGACTGGTCCACCCCAAAACGCGTGCGGATTTTTTTGCCCGTGAGCCGCTCGAGTTGAGCGCCCAGCGCGGTGCGCTGCTGCTCACTCAGCTCGGCGGCCGAAGTCACTTCGGCGCGCGCGAAGCCCAGGCGCTCATCGAGTACTACTTCGAACGCATCCACCATGCCCCCCATGGCAGAGATGCGGCGATGATCGATCAGAACCAGCAGGAAATTCAGTGTAATGCGCGACAGTTTCAGCAGGCCGGCAATGCGCTCCACCACTGCCCGCTTGCGCGCCATGGGCACCGCCGGTGTGATGAGCGCGTTATGTAGTTCCGGCGACTCCGCCAGCGCGGCTTGAAAGCTGCGTAGCTCGGCGAGCGCGTCCTGCGGCCGGACGGCGGAAGATGCCGAGGTCACCACGTCCGCAAGGGCGTTGGCGTATCGCGTGGCTACTGCAGAGTGTGTCATGTTCTTAGTTCGACTGCGCCCGGGAATCGGGATCGGACAGGTCGTGCACGAATTCGCTCACCAGGGAATCCTGCGAACCGGCATCCATGCGAGCGCGCACTTTCTGCTCGGCCAGATTTACCGCGAGGTGAGCGGAGTAGCGCTTCAAATCCATTCGCGCCGCCTTTCCGGCGGAGGCGATTTCCTCCTCGGCGTGCTTCCGGATCTTGGCGATTTCGACGGCGGTGTGCTGCGTGATTCGCGCGGCCTCGGCATCGGCTTCCGCTTTCGACTGCTGGCGGAGCGCGGCGATTTCGGTTTCGAGATTGGCCAGGCGGCGCGATACGTCGGCGGCGCGCGCTTCGGCGTCCTTGCGCACGGCCTCCGCGTCGGTCAATTCCTGGCGGATCTTCTGCGAGCGAGCGGCGAAGAAGGGTCCGCCGTTCTTCGCGATCATGTAGCCCAAAGCGCCGGCAAGCAGCGCGAAGTTGGCCCACTTCCAGCCTTCCAGTTCGCCATGTTCGCCGGCGCCCGGCTCGGCAGCACGCTCGGCCGCGTCTTCCGGTTGCTTCGCCTGCTCCTGGCGAAAAGCGGAAGCTGCGGTGATGGTCACTAAGCCAGCCAACAACAGGGTGGCCAGTTTCTTCATGCGACGCTCCCTCTTAGAATCGCTTCGGCAATCTGGTTGGCCAGCGCGTCACTATCCTTTGCCAGACCGAGCTTGGCCGCTTCTACATCGGCGGCGAGTGCGGCGCGCGCCTGTTGAATGGCCGCTTCGGACTGTTGGCGCGCGGCGTTGAGTTCGGCGGTCTCGCGTTCCTGCAGTTGTTTGTGGAGCTGCTCGTGGGATTGATAGATCTCGGAACGCGCCGTGCGCAAGGCGGCTTCGTACTGGGCCGTTTTGGCCGACGCGTCCTGTAGGCTTTGCTCCGCCAGCTTGCGTGCGCCTTCGGTGGCGTCGTAGCGCTGCTGCAAAACCTTCGCCATCGGTTTGAAGAAAACGAACTTCAAGTAGAAGTGCAGAACGATGACTAATAGAAAAGTTGGGATCGCTTTCAGCAGGAGCTCGGCCAACTGGTGCAGTATGAGATCCATGAAATTTATTAGGAAATACGAGACTTTTAGAGACTCAGAGTAACACTGTGGGCCGAATCGGTCAACCGCACGCAGAGGTGGTGTTAGGGCGGAAAAAGGGGGAACTTTTCCCCCATATATAGCTTACCGCAAGAGGAGAGACGACAAAAAACGGAAGACGACAGCCGTGGCTTCGACCACCGGCTCCACCCACGACATCCTGTCGTTGTGCGATTCTGCGCGTCACGATCCGGGTGCGGGATGGCATTATGGAATGAGGGATGCCGTCGCACGAGGATCGATCGCTTCACGTCAATCCGTGGATTGTCGCGATCGCGGTCATGTTCGCCACCTTTATGGAGGTGCTGGACACGACCGTGGTCAACGTATCGCTCCCGCATATTGCGGGCAGCCTTTCAGCAAGTGTGGACGAAGCCGCGTGGGCCATTACTTCTTACCTGGTGGCCAACGCGATTATCCTGCCGATGACCGGCTGGCTGGCGAACTATTTCGGCCGCAAGCGAACGCTTCTGGCGGCGGTGTTCGGATTTACGGCCGCGTCGTTTCTTTGCGGGCTCGCGCCCTCGCTTCCCATACTCATCTGCTTCCGGATTGTGCAGGGCGCTACCGGCGGTTGCCTGCAGCCGTTGTCGCAGGCGGTGATGCTGGAGGCGTTTCCGCCGCAGGATCGCGGCAAGGCGATGGCGTTTTGGGGCCTGGGAATTGTGGTGGCGCCGATGCTGGGGCCGGTGA
The DNA here is from genome assembly GCA_963815475.1 of uncultured Solibacteraceae bacterium. GTDB lineage: Bacteria > Acidobacteriota > Terriglobia > Bryobacterales > Bryobacteraceae > Sulfopaludibacter. The sequence goes on from CAWFHD010000003.1 coordinate 2,926,544, forward strand.
TCGGCGGATGGCTCACGGAAAACTACAGTTGGCGCTGGGTCTTCTACATCAACTTGCCGGTGGGACTGGCGAGCGTGATCATGACGCGCCTCTTCATTTGGGACCCGCCCTACATTCGGCGCAGCAAGGCAGGCATCGATTTCTGGGGAATCGGGCTGCTGGCGCTGGGCGTGGGCGCATTGCAGATTGTGCTGGACAAGGGACAGGAAGAAGATTGGTTCTCGTCGCACCTGATGGTGATTCTCGCAATGGTGGCTGCGGTGGCGGTGGTCGCGTTCATTGTGCACGAACTGCGCGCACGCGATCCGGTAGTGCGGCTGCGCGTTTTCAAAGACAGGACCTACGGGGCCGGCGTCTTCCTGATGACGGTTCTCGGCTTCGTGCTGTACGGCAGCCTGCTGCTGGTGCCGATCATGCTGCAAACGCTGCTGGGCTATCCGGCGCTGCAGGCGGGAATCGCGATGGCGCCGCGCGGTCTGGGGTCGTTTCTGATGATGCCGCTGGTGGGCACGGTGCTGGGCAAGTTCGATCCGCGCAAGGTTCTAGCCGTGGGGCTGGTAGGCGCGTCGTGGACGCTTTACGATCTCTCAAACCTCAATCTGCAAGCGGGGTACTGGGACATCTTCTGGCCGCAGTTCATACAGGGCGCCGCGCTGGCGCTGCTGTTCGTGCCGCTCACCACCGCAACCATGGATCCCATTTCGAAAGAGGAAATGGGCAACGCCACCAGCATGTTCAACCTGATGCGCAACCTGGGCGGCAGCATCGGGATCGCATCGGCCACCACGTTTTTGTTCCGCCGTCAGCAGTTCCACACCAGTTTACTGGGGGCGAACATCAATGCCTTCCGGCCGCAGGTGCAGGCGCTTTCGAATGCCATGCAGGCCAATATGGTGGCGCATGGCTCGGACCCGGTGACGAGCCGCGCGGCAATCGTACATCTCCATGTGGGGACTGATTGAGAGGCAGGCATCGATGCAGGCGTTCGTGGACACTTTCCGTGCGATGGCCGTGGTGTTTCTGCTGGTGCTGCCCATGCTGCTGGCGATGAAGCGGCCCAGCCACCATTCCAAGAACGTCTCGATGCACTAAGTGGATTTGTGCCCGGTGGATTTGCGCCGGGCATCGCATTACATTGGGAGAATGCAGCGAGTTTTCTTTGGCGTTCTACTACTATCGCTGTCGGCATCCGGCGCGGACCTGTCGGCGAATCTCCGGACTGCCGCCATCACTGGCGACGAGGATGAAGTGAAGGCCCTGCTGGACAAGGGCGCTAATGTCGAAGGCAAGGACAAGAACGGCCGCACCGCATTGATGCTGGCAGCGCAGCGCGGCCATGACGAAATCGTGAAGCTGCTGTTGACGAAGGGCGCGCACGCGGATGCGCGCGACCGGCAGGGTTGGACCGCATATGGGCTGGCGCTGCTGGAACCGGTGGGCCGCGGCGATCACGCGGATGTGCTCAAAGAGTTCCCGGCGCCTCCGCGACTACGGCTGACAGTAAATGCGGCGTGGACTCCCGCGCAACTGCAGAGTTCCTGCTTCCTGCAGCGCGGCGATCTGCCCGCCGCAGTGGGCAATCTGCACCTCAATACGATGGTGCTGGAGGAGTTTCTGGCCTTCGTAGGCGCATCGGGAAAAGAACTGGTGGAGATTGTGCGCGCACCGGGCGAACCGTCCGATGCGTTGGTGAACATTACGGTGGAGCCCGGGGCTGCTTGCGTGGGCGGCAGCGACAATCTCACGCTGGGAATCGATGTGCGGGTGTTTCGATCGAGCGACCACGAACTGCTGCTGGAAAAGTCGTTTGGCGGCGGATTCAAAGGACTGCGGACGCAGTCGGTGAGCAATGCGGCACAGTACGCGCCGGTGTACCAGTCGTGGATACGGCCGCAGGCGGGGCCTATGTATTGGGCCGTGGTGGAAATATTGTATCGATCGAAGATGGGAAGGCAAGCAGAGTGATATAGTCTGGCACAATGAGGACTGTATCCCTGTTTCTGATCCTGTCTGTCTGCGCGTTTGGGCAGAAGAGTCTGCCACCACTGCCCGCGCCTCTCGGTGTTCCGAAAACCGCTCCGGCCACCGACGCTCCTTATGCTCCGCAGCCCATACTGCCGGGCGGCGTGGTGGTGGCTCTGTTCCCTCCCGGTTCGCCATACCTGAAAGCCGACCGCGTCCGCGAGCCTGAGCAGTACAGTCTGAGCGGCGCGGTGCCGGGGCGCATCAGCAGCATCGTGAATATTCACAACCCGTCGATTGAAGTGCACACGGTGGAGCGCGGCATCAACACGGGCGCGGTGGTCATTCTGGCCGCGGGAGGCGGACACAATACGCTGAACGTAGGTGGTGAGGCCGCCGATTTCGTTCCGTTCTTCTACAACTACGGCGTGAACACTGTGATCCTGCGCAATCGTCTGCGCCGCGATGGCTACAATCCGCAGACCGACGAAGTGTACGATGCGCAGCAGGCGATCCGCATGGTGCGCGCTTACGCCAAGGAGTGGAACATCGACCCCAACAAGATCGGCATTATGGGCTTCTCCGCCGGTGCGGAGTTGTCCGCTCCGGCCGCGGTGCTTTTTGACGACTTCGACAAAAAGAACAGCGACCCCTCCGATCCGTTCGCGGGCATTTCGTCGCGGCCCGACTTTGTGGGCATCATCTATCCCGGCCCTTCGCCCTTCGCGCGCAATCGGACGGCTCCGCCCATTCCGCGCAACGTGCCTCCGGCATTCCTCGCGTGCGGCGGTTCGGGCGACCGCGGTCATGCGGTCTGGGCCATCGAGTATTTCAGCGCGATGCTGGCTCTCAGCGTTCCGAATATCGAGATGCACATCTACGGCAATGGACGCCATCCGGGCGACGCGCTGCCAGACGGCAGCCATATGAGCGGCGGCCTGACCGACCGAAACGACACGCCGTACGGAACATGGCAATACCGCTTTATCGACTGGTTCCGCGATCTCGGATTTCTGCAAAAGCCCGGCGTGGAGACGAAAGCGGCTAAAGATAGCGCTGCGTTTGCGAAGAATAGTAAGTAAGCCAACAGCCGGTGGCTTCGACCACCCGCTCCACTAAACTCGCAGGACGGCGGCTCCTCGGATCGCGTCGTTCTTTAGATCGTTCAGGGCTTGATTGGCTTCGGCGAGTGGATATTCGCGGATCTCGGTTCGAATGGGTATTTCGGCCGCCACCTTCAGGAAGTCCTCGCCATCCTGGCGGGTATTGTTGGCTACGCTGCGCACTACCCGCTCCTCATAGAGCAGGTTGTAGTCGATCTCGGGAATGGGGCTCATATGGATTCCTCCGAGCGCCACTGTGCCGCCTCGCTTGAGGGTTCGCAGCGCCGCGATCACCAGTTCGCCGGCCGGCGCGAAGATCAGCGCAGCATCCACTTTTTCGGGGGGCTCATCGTTCGAGCCTCCGGCCCAAACCGCGCCCAGATCGCGCGCCAGCTTTTGATGACGTTCGTGGCGCGTCACGGCAAACACTCGCATGTTCCAATGGCGCGCCACCTGGATGCAGACATGCGCCGCCGCGCCAAATCCGTACATCACGACGCTGCCTCCCGGCTGGACGCCCGAGAGCCGCAGCGTGCGGAATCCGATGATGCCGGCGCACAATAGCGGTGCCACGTGCAGATCGGGAAAGCCTTCGGGCAGGGCGTAAACGAAATCCTCTGGCGCGCGGACAAACTCGGCGTATCCGCCATCCACGGTCCAACCAGTGAATTCGGCGTGCTCGCACAGATTCTCGCGACCCGAGCGGCAGTACTCGCACACGCCATCGGTGCGATGGAGCCACGGAATGCCGACCCGTGTGCCGACGGCGAATCGCGACGCGCCCGGTCCATTGCGCTCGATGGTGCCCACCACTTGGTGTCCGGGAATGATCGGAGATTTGCGAGGTGCCAGCTCACCTTCCACCACGTGGAGGTCGGTGCGGCAGACTCCGCAGGCGCGCACCTTGACCAGCACCTGTCCAGCGGACGGCTCGGGGTCGGGAACTTCCCGGAAGCGGAGGGGATTCGATTCCACGGGAGCGGGTGCATCGAGCACGCAGGCCTTCATGCTTCGATTCTCGCGCCGAATGCCGCGCGCTACAATCGGGCTTCGTCATGGGAAAACGGATTATGGTTGCAGTGGTGGGGGCCGGAATCGGGTCGCTGTTGGGCCTGCTGGTGTCCTTTTTGGGGGTGGGAAACTGGGCGCTGATTCTGGGGGCGGTCGCGGGAGCCATTATCCCTTTGTTAGTACTAGGATCGCCCGGCCGTTAACACTTCTGTAAGAAAGTGCACGGATAGTACCCTATATGCTTGCCGACGCACCCTCCTCAATGTAGAGTCTAGGGGGAGGATTTTAACACCTATGCCATTCTGCGCCCAATGCGGGGGACAAGTGGAAGGTCGTTTTTGTGCGAAGTGCGGTGCCCCGGCCGGAGCAGCCGCGGCGCCTGCGGGAGCGCCCCCGGTAATGAGCGCGCAACAGGTGCCGGTCGCACAGTCGGCTCCGATGGCCGAAAACCTGGCGTCCGCGCTCTGCTACGCCCTCGGATTGATCACGGGAGTCCTGTTCCTGGTTCTCGAGCCCTACAATAAGAACCGCAATGTTCGTTTTCACGCCTTCCAATCCATCTTTTTTACGGTGGCATGGATTGTCTTTCGCATCGTGCTGGGAATTCTGACGACCGCTATGTGGAGCATCGGGGGAGGCTTCTTCCTCTGGACCTCGATATCGCTGCTGATCACGCTGGCGGGCATAATCCTATGGCTGTATCTCCTGTTGTCGGCCTACCAAGGTAAGAAGGTCGTGCTGCCGCTGGTGGGAAATCTGGCGCAGCAGCAGGCCGGGTAGTCAGGCCCCTTTTAGATATTCAATGAGCGCGGCCGGGTCGTCGGTGATCAGACCATCGACCCCGGCCTCAATCAGCGCTTGCCACTCCTCCTGCCGATTCGGCGTCCAGGTAATTACCGGGACGCCGGTCGCGTGTGCACTCCTCACCTGCTCATCCGTCACTAAATGATATTCGGGCGCGACGAACCTGACTTGTGCACTTTCGGCGAGCGCGGCAAAGCTCTCGGTGGTGTCTTCGAACAGCGCTCCACGGGGAATCTCCGGAGCGCGGCGGCGGAGTTCGTGGAGAATGGCGAAATCGAACGACTGGAACAAGACCCGTCCCGGCAGCGATGCCACCAGGGGCGCCACTAGACCCACCAGGCCGGCGGAATCGGGAAGCGGTTTGAGCTCGATGTTAAACAGGAAGCGGCCAAGCGGCGCGAGCGCCAACACTTCTGGCAAGGTGGGAATGTGCGGCGATTGGCGGCGTACTTCCGCCAGCGTCAGGGGGGCTACCGGATCGTGCGCCACCATGGGGGCGCCGTCGGCGGTCAACACCACGTCCAGCTCGATGGCATCGACACCGGCCGCGATAGCATACTCGAACGCGGCCAGAGTGTTTTCCGGCCGCCTGGCACGCGCTCCGCGATGGCCGTGCACCGTGACGTTCCTCACTCGCCCTTGGGCCACTGCACTACTCCTTTGGACACTGCACTACAATAGCAATCGTCATGGGACTTTCGAGACGGCAGCTTCTGTCCGGCCTGGCAGCGGCCTCCATGGCGGCAGCCCAGGATTCGCAACCGGGGCAGTTCCGCCGGCAAAACGGGCCTAAACCGCGGTCCACTCCCCCGATCTGCCTCTTCTCCGACCAGATCGCGAAGGTCGGTTACGACGATTTGGGCGGGATCCTGAAGATGCTGGGATTCGACGGATGCGACCTGTCGGTTCAACCCGGCGGACACATCCCGCCGGAACATGCCGACCTTGATTTTATGCGCGCGGTGGAGGCCATGAACGGATCGGGTGTGGATGTGTACATGATCAGCACCACGTTCACCTCGCCACAGGACCAGACGCTGCGGCTCGCGATGCAGTGGGGCGGCGAGATGGGAGTGCCGTTCTTCCGCAGGGGCACTGGAAGTATGGTGCCGGCGATGTGGAAGCACGTATGGTTGAGGCGCAGCGCGATATCGCGGGACTGGCGGCGATTGCGCGCGCCACCGGCATCTCTGTGGGCATACACAATGCGACGCCGGACTATGTGGGCGGCGCCATGTGGGACACCAATATGATCATCCGGGGAATGGAAGCGCGGCTGGTGGGCTACGATTTCGATACCGGATACGCGGTCGCACAGGGTGGAGCGGCGGGGTTCAACACTCTCCTGCATATGGCGCAACCTCGCCTCAAGATGGTGACGGCGCGCGACTGCTATTGGAATAAGGAAGGCAGCGAATGGAAGCTGGTGGAGTGTCCATTGGGCGAAGGCATGGTGGATTGGACGCAATTCTTCGCGGCCCTGGTGAAGATGCGATTCACGGGTCCGATCTCGCTGCAATTGGGATATCCCGTGAAGGATGAATTGCCGGCGATCCGCAAAGACCTGGCCTTTCTGAAGAAGCAGGTGGCCGCGGCTTATGGCGGGTAGCTAATACACCAGGAATCCCCGACGATTATTCGTGGGGCAGATTTCAGTCTGCGGAGGGCTTGAGCCCTCCCTCCGACGACCGACGTAATGCCCGCGCTACGGCGTCGCCGGTAGGGCTGGGTCGTCTTCCGGGAACGGGTCTGGATCTGGCGAAGGGTGCGGGTGCGGCATTTCCTCCGGCTCGGGTTCCGGGTCAGGCATGGGCAGATGTTGCTCGGTTCTCGACGCCTGGACGGTGGTCGGGTGAAGCGTATCGGCCAGTGTGACCTCGCATTCGCAACAATCGCTGCAGCGCAGGCACTTCTCGCAGAGATGATTGTCGCAAGCGTCCTTGGTGCAACGCGCACAAATGCGGGTCGATTCCTCGGCGCAGATACTGCACATGAAGGGCATCTATTTTTTCTTTCCTGTTTTCGATGATGTGGCGGGCGCGGTCAGAAGGGCGCGGCAGCGCTGCGCCTCTTTATCCGTAATCTGCAACTGACGTTCGCGATCGGTCGCCAGATCGACAATGTACTTTTGAAATCGGTCCCGATTGGCCCCGGCTTCGGCTACCAGGCTGGCCAGGGCTTGGGCATCGACCGGCTTTTGATACTTGCGAATTCCTTCTTCCAGGGAGCCGAGCATGGATTCGAGAGCTTGAATGCGGAAGAAAAGCTCGATGGACGCCGCCAACTGTTCGGGATTCCTGCCCAGGGCGTGAGCGCCATCGGCCAGCGCTTTGGCTTGCACTTTGCAGGATTGCAACTGGTCGCCGTAGGTCTCCGACGCCCCTTTGGCAACCCAGGCATTGGTGTCGATGCCATCGAGCGCGGTGAGCAGTCGTCCAGCATGGGCTCCCAGTTCCTGAATTACGGGAGCGATACTCCAGGGTGTTTCCAGGCCGGCGGGCGCTGGTGGCGCGGGCGCAGCGGAGTCCTGTGCATAGAGCACGGCGGCAAAGGCGAAAGCGAAGAAGACTTGCTGGGTCCGGCTCATGCTCTTTTCAAAATAGCATGCCGGGTCGGAAAGCCCTGGTAAGGTTAGTTACCGCCGCCACCGGGAGGAGGTGGAGGAGGGGGTGCAGGAGCAGCCGGAGGAGTTGGGGCCCCTGGAGGAGCCGGGGCGCCGTTGCCGGGTTTGCCCTTGTCGCCCTGGGCGCCGCCACCGCCGCCAGGCACTCCGCCGCCGGGCGCTCCGCCGATGGGACCAGGTCCGCCAACGCCGCCCGGCCGGGTGTAGATGTAGTCCATAACCGCCTTGCGCACGAGGGCCAGTGCCTTTTGCATCACGCCACCCTTGTCAATCTGCAGCGCGATAGGCTGATTGCGATAGACGTGGACGGACTCACCCGGCAGCAGGAGAGGCTCCTTACCGGGAATGAGTTTGTGCCGCACCTGGACTTTGCCTTCATCGACGGCGACGATGGTGTCGCCATCGTCATTTTCCACCACAACATCAAAGACGGTGCCGCGCACGGAGATCACTGCGGTGGGACTGGTGACGCTGGTAGGGTTCGGACCCAGGATGTGCTGGACGTAGACCTTCACGTGGCCGATCCAGACGTTCAGCAGGTCCTTCCAGCTTCCACCGCTGTCCCGGAAGGTGACTTCGGACTTTTCGAAGACTTCGAATTCGCTGCCATCGGCAACGCGGAATTTGGCGTATGCGCCGAGACCGGTGACAATGACCTGATTGGCCGTGATGCCCTGTCCGATGGAAAGTGCTACCTGGTTGCCATCCTTTAACAGGGAAACCTGTCCAACCTGTACCTGGAGGGTTGCAGCGAATTGCTGAGCTATGGCGGGTACTAGCGACACCACGACGGCCGCCGCTGTGAACAGCGTGCGCATAGTACTCGAGAGCGTGGTATGCCGGAGCATTTGGCCTTTTCGGACACAGAAGCGTAAGTCTGCCATCCGAGCTGCTATGACCCTTTCCAGTCTAGCATCAAACTTGCAAAGCAAGTCGGGGACCGCATTAAAGTTCGGTCACAAATGGCATTGATTCAGTCACTTGTTTCCAATAGTTAGCATCCGAAATAGGGTAGAATGATTCTCGGAGTGTGTCACAAAGCAACAGGTTGTGTCCCGGCACGAATCCTGATCCTGGCTTTGGCCGGTGCGATCGGAGTACTAGGCCAAGTCTCGCCTGACTGGCGCAAGATCGGCAGCTACGGAGTGGACCTGATGCTGGCTTCGCCTGCCACGGGCGCGGTGGAACGTGTATGGTACTCCGGGGATGGCTCTACCCTTTATGCACGCACCTACAGCGGCCGGGTTTTCCAGACACTGGATTTTGAGAATTGGAAGCCTGCGGTAAATCCACCCGAGGCTCCGCCGCTGTTACTGGTTTCTCCTGTGCGCACCCCCGAGCCGGGCGCGCTGGTTGTGGCAGTTTCGAACAATTCGGCTCGCATCTGGGGGATGGGCCATCAGCTTTCGCGATCGGACGATGGGGGCCGTTCCTGGACCAACCTCACGGCATTCAAGTCGCAATCGGTAGTGGGCTCGGGACAGCGCAGCGTCGCGATTGCCCCCAACGATCCGGACCAGATCACCATCGCTAACGATTATGGTGTGTGGCGATCGATGGATGGCGGGATGAGCTGGGCGGGCCTGAATCCGGGACTGCCGAATCTGGCAGTTCGCCGAATCATTTCGACGCCTACCGGGACTACTGGCGCACGTGTGTATGTGGAGGGTCTGGGCGGTCTGGAATTACCTCATGGCGGTTCCATCTGGCGTCCGGCGCCCGGCGTCAAGCTGGATGATGAGGCCAAGGTTCAGCAGTATTCCGTGCAGGTGCGCGCCGAAATTACAGCGGTGGGCCATTCCGGGAACGCGGTCTATGTAGGCTCCGGCGATGGCCGCATATGGATGTCTCTGGACGGCGGGGCGAGCTTCCAGCCCACCGCGGCAACCGGAGCTTCGGGACGGGTGCAGCGCATTTATGTAAGTGCCGTAGGAAGCCGCGTGGTAGCGCTGGCTGCGCTGAGCGGCAGCGGGCCGCACGTTCTGCGCACCACCAACGGCGGACAATTCTGGGACCAGTTGGATACGAACACGAACTTCCCGGCCGTCTCGGCATGGTCGGTAACGGCCGACCGTGCGGCAGGCGCGGTGTATGTCGCGACCGAAAAGGGTGTCTTCTACGGACACGCCGACCTGGAAAGCGCCAGCAGCAATCTTGTGAACTGGCAGAACCTCACGGACCAACTGCCTGCCGTGCGCGCCACCGATGTCGCGCTAGATGCCTCGGGCGTGCAGTTGTACATTTCGCTCGACGGCTACGGCGTGTATGCTGCTGGCGCGCCGCACCGCCGCAGCAATCCATTACTGGTCAATGCGGCCGATTTCAGCACTCGCGCCGCTGCTCCGGGTTCGCTGCTGAGTGTGGTGGGCGCACACGTGAGCACTGCCAGCGGCGGCAATTTGAACTTCCCGGTGCTTCCCAACGCGTTAGGCGAATCGCAGATTCAGGTTCCGTTTGAGGCCGTAGGGCCGAACGTCACACTGGCGCTCCAGACCGATGCCGGCAGCGTGGTCCGCGACTTGGCGGTGCAGCCGGTTTCGCCTGCCATCCTGCTTTTGGATCGGGATGGCACCCCGGCTCTCTACGATGCGGATAGCGGCCTGGCAGTGGATGGCGGCAATCCCGCGCACTCTAACGGACGCTTGCAGATTATGGCGACTGGCCTGGGCCGGGTGCGGCCCGATTGGCCCACCGGCATGCAGGCGCCGCTCAATAGTCCCCCGGATGTAGTGGCGCCGGTGAAGGTGTTTTTGGACGGAGTGGCGTTGCAGGTAACGAAGGCAACGCTTGCCCCGGGTCACATCGGGTTCTACGTGATCGAGGTGCAACTGCCCGCCATCACGAATGCCGGACCGTCCGACCTGCACGTGAGCGCGGATGGCCAGGACAGCAACCACGTACAGATCGTGATCGAGCCGTAGCGAGCGACGTGGCGCATCCGTCGGCAAGAGTGCCGACGCTGCAGACAGAGTGTCCGCGCCACTAATTTCCGGAATCGCCTAGCTTGGCGTTCAATTTCACCAGTTCCTTATGGAACAGGGGATTTTCGGGGTAGTCGCGCGACAGATCCACCAGCAGCCGCTGCGCGTCACGATACTTCTTTTCGCGCAGATCGATGATCCCCAGGAGGATCTTACCGAAGGGCCGCAGGTAGTGACCGCTATTGGCTACCATTTCCAGATTGTGCACGCCCTTTTCCTTGCTGCCGTTCACATTGTCGAAGTGCACGAACCAGCGCATGAAGAATGGCAGGCTGCCAACCAGATACTCCGAAAGCCCGGCGGTGAGATAGGCATCGTAATATTGCGGGTCGAGTTTCAACAGGCGCTGCGCGTAGCTGTTCGACTGCTCGGCCGGCGAGAGGCTGCGGAACTGGTGCTTCTCCACGAACGCCATATAATCGGTGGTCACACCCTGCGCGATGCACATGGAGAAAAGCGCAATTTTGTCGTTCGGATTCACCTTAAGGACGGCCAGGGCGCGGCTCTGCGTATCGTCCAGCGCGCGGTTCAACTGCGTACGCACGTTCGCATCGGGACTCGGCGGATTGTCCTTCTTGGCGATGCGTTTGTCGTCGATCAGGAACTCGCTTTCCAGAATGCCCAGCCGGTCGAGTTCGGAGAATAAGTACGCCGAAGCACGTACGGCATAGGGCAGGGGATCCCGCGGATGCGCCGCTATGTAGCCATCGATTATCTGGTGGCTGGCCTGGAAGTGGAAGTTATACAGATCGCGGAAGGCTTCATCGAAGGATGCGCCATCCGCGGCAGCCAACGCGTTCGAGCAGGAAAGCACCGCCAGTAACCAGATCCGTCGCATAAACGCTCTATCGTATCTTATCGGCCTTATCGGCGTCGCTCGGCCACAATCGTGATTTGCATCTCGTGCGAGTCACGCACAACTCTTTGCACGATTGTCTCCGAATAGAACCTCCACCACGGCTGGGGCTCTGAACGCCCCATGAAGATCTGTGTAATGTTCTCGGAACGCGCAAAAGAGGTAATGGCCGCGGAGACATCTGTGCCATCCACCACGTGCGTTTCGATACGCAGATTGCGGGCAAAACTCAGGTGCCGTTCCACAGCCTCGCGGCCTTGCGGGTTGCTGGCGATGTGGATGGCGATGCAGTCGGCCTGAAGATAGTCGGCCACGCGCTTACCGCGGCGGATAAGAATCGCCGAGGAAGGACGGCCGGTCAGGCAGATCAGGATGCGCTCCTTGCGCACCGGGGTGGTTCCATTCCCCAGCGGTTGTTCCGAACCGGCCTCCCCAGGCTCTCCCGCCTTCATTGCAAGGTGGGGCGCTGAAGCCAGTTTCTCTTCCACTTCGTGCGCCGTGTGACGGATGGCCATTTCGCGCAGCGCGGTGAGATTGGCTTCCGTGAAGAAGTTCTCCATGGCCCGGCGCGCCTTCTCCTGACCGTACACTACGCCGCGTTCCAGGCGATTGCGCAGGGCGCGCGGCGTGAGATCGACAAACACCACTTCATCTGCCTCATCCACCACCCAATCCGGGACCGTCTCGCGGACGCGCACACCGGTGACGTGCCACACCTGGTCATTGAGGCTTTCGAGATGCTGCACGTTCATGGTGGTGAGGACGTCGATGCCGGCATCGAGCAATTCCTGCACATCCTGCCACCGTTTTACGCGCTCGCAGCCCGGCACATTGGTGTGGGCGAACTCATCCACCACAGCGACGGCGGGCTTGCGGCGCAAGATCGCCTCGGTATCCATTTCCTCGAAGTTCGAGCCGCCATAAGTCAAGGTGCGGCGTGGAATGGTCTCGAGCCCTTCCGTGAGTGCGATGGTTTCCTTTCGGCCGTGCGGCTCAAAGTAGCCAATCACGATATCGGCGCCCTCGCGGCGGAGGTCCTGCGCTTCGCTCAACATGCGATACGTCTTGCCGACGCCGGCGGCGTAGCCGATGTAGACCTTCAGCCGGCCGCGCTTTCCCTCACTCATGCACCCTCCTGGTGGGGGAACAGGCGGACGTCGAAATCTTCCGCCGCGTCGATCAGGCGGTCGATGGGGCTGCGCGAAAACCAGAATCGCTGTGGGCGTCCGGTGTGCCCCAGGAAGAGCTGGGTGATGCGCTGCTCGTGCGCGAATTCGAGGATGGTGGCAACAAAATCGTCGCCTCGGAGGCTGTGGATTTCCGCGCCGAGTTCGCGCGCCAGCGCCAGGTGCGTGTCGAGGCTGGTGCGATCTTCGGAGCGCAATTCCGCCTGCTCTACGTACGCCACCAGCAGGGCGCCGTGAAACCGCAGCGCGTTGCGATGGCCGCTGTGGAGCATGTGCTCCGCGTTGCTGCGCGGCGTGAGGCACACCAGAATGCGTTCCTGCGCGCCCCAACGGGCGGCGATTCCATGCGAGTCCAGGTAGCATTGCAACTGGCGATCCACCACGTCGGCGGCCAGCAGCAGCGCCAACTCGCGGAGTTCGGCCAATTGCCGCGGGTCGGGCATACTGCCATCGTTGCTGCGTCCGATGAGCGCTTCGGGTGGAGCGTCCACGATTTCGATTTCGTCCGCTTCCAGCAGGAACTCCTCCGGGATGCTGTTGGCGGCGCGCTTGCCGGTGATGCGCTGCACGTCGTTCTGCTTCTCGCGAATGTGCTGCAGGTTGACGGCGGTGATCACGCTGATACCGCGGTCGAGCAGCTCCGATACATCCTGCCAGCGCTCGTTATTGCGGCTGCCGGGCGGATTGTCATACGCCAGTCCATCGATGAGGCAGACGGAGGGATGACGGCGGAACAGCGCCGCCAGGTCGATCACGTAGTAGTCGCGGCCGGCGTGCCTTTCGAGCAGGGTCGGGATCTGTTCGAACTGGGCGAGTGTATCGGCGATGTCGGGCGTGACGTCCTGGACGGCGGCCACCACCACGTCCTGCCCGCGCCCTTTGCGGCGTCGGCCTTCGTCGAACATGCGGAAGGTTTTGCCGACCCGCGATGCATATCCGAGAAAAACCTTGAGGCGGCCACGCGCTTCACGCCGCTCGTTCTCCTGAACCTGGCGAAGCAGCTCTTCCGGATTGGGCCTGCGATCAGTCCGATTCGTCACCGTATCCCAGGATAAACCGGAACCTGCCGGGGCCACCGCGTCAGCGCGGTTACGATCGTGGCATTTTGTGAAAGGAGGTTACTCTATTTCAGCAGATCGGCCAGCGCCGGTTCCAGTTGCGGGAAACGGAAGCGGTACCCCAGAGATTCCGCCTGCTTCGGCTGAACCCGTTGGCTGGACAAAAGAACTTCCGCCATCTCGCCAAACATCAACTTCAAAGCGAAGAGCGGCGCCGGAAAAAGAGCCGCCGATGCAGCGCCGATGCCAGCGCCTTGGTGAAATCGCCATTCGTCACCGGGTAAGGCGCCACGCCATTCACGGCCCCTTGCACCGGATTATCCAGAGCGAAACGGTAGAGTCCCACCAGATCGTCCAGGTGAATCCAACTCATCCACTGTTTGCCGTCGCCCAACTTTCCGCCTAAGCCCAATTTGAACGGCGTCAGTACACGTTGCAGAGCGCCGCCGCGCGGGTCGAGGGCGATTCCCGTCCGCATCCTCACCACACGGAGACCGAATTCTTCCGCCGCCAGAGCCTCCTTCTCCCAGTCCATACAAAGTTCCGCCAGGAACCCACTGCCGGGAGTGGCGGACTCGGACAGCATCTCATCTCCACGGGAACCGTAATAGCCAATGGCCGACGAGCAGAGCAGCACCGGCGGCTTCTGCGCCAACTTCGAGATCGCCTGCACCAGATTGCGCGTGCCCAGGATGCGACTGTCGCGAATGCGGCGTTTCACGTCATCGCTCCAGCGCTGCGCCACCGGTTCGCCAGCCAGGTTGATCACTGCGTCCACGCCATCCAGGCTTTGCGATGGCGGCTCACCCTTGGAAGGATCCCAAGGGAATACCTTGATACCGCCCGGCATATTCGTGCCCGCATGACGGCTCAACACCTGCAAGGTGTGGCTGGCAGACAGAGTTTTCAAAAGCCGGCGCCCGATGAGGCCGGATGCTCCTGAGATAGTTATTTTCACGTCGTCAATTCCTTGCCTGTGCGCTCGAGGTATTCGACCTCTTTGATATACGCTGCTACATCCGTCTTTCGTTCCATTCCGGCGAGCCCCATGGAGCGAATTTTTCCGTATACGGGCCGCTCCGGCCATGGACGGTCATGCAAACCGAAACACCAGAGAATGTTTCCGTACGTATTGGGATCGCGGCCGTCCAGCGCGTAACGGTCGTGCAGATGAATCATCGTGGCCAGCGCTTCTTCGGGAGTGGCCGACCATTCCAGAATCTTCTTGCCCCAATACATTCGGTAGTAGCCGTGGATGACGCCGCGCAGCAACAACTCTTTTTGAGTGGCATTCCAAAGACCGTCGCCGGTGGCCGCGTTTTCGAATTGAACCCGAGTATACAACGGATCGCGCCGATCCTTGCGATGTTCCTGCAAAGTTGTGCGCGTCCAGTCTGGAAGCGCTTCCAACGTGTCGAGCCGCGCCGTGTGCCAGGCAAAATTGAACGCAAGTTCGCGGCGTACGATGAGTTCCTCCAGGAATTCCTCGACAACCAGCTTTTCTTCACGCGCCCGTTCGCGAACCGCCAGCGCGACTTCGAGAGACGAGATGTGGCCGGCATGCAGATATGGACTGAGGCCGGATGTGGCATGCGCGGCGGGTTCGTTCTTGTCGCGCGCATAACGGCGCAGGCGATCGTCGAGAAAGCGCTTCAGACAACGCTCGGCAGCCACACGTCCTCCGCGAATCGAAGTGGATGGCGGCACACTATGGTCAATCTCGCATTCCGCCGGCGACGGGATCTGGAGCGGCCACGCCTCTCCCGGAAAGCGGTGCTCCACGCGGACGCCCCCGACAGGCTTGAGGTATTGCGGTAGCAGCTTGTGAATCCTGGGCCGCATGGAGTACGCGGCGTATAAGCGCTGGCCGATGCAGGCGGGTGGCACTACGCAACTCGACTCCACGGCGAAAGACTGAATGTCCAACTGGTATGGACGTGCGTCCAGGACAGAAGGATAGTCGTCTTTCACGAACGCCGCGGCATCTTTGAACAGATCGATGGGAGGCGCCTCACCTTTGCGGAGCGCGCAGTGGAAGGCATAACCGATTCCGAGCTTTCGCAAGGTAGCGCTGAAATGTTTTACGCCGTCCAGGACGAACGCGTGGCTTCGATCGTTGTCGTAGACGCTATCGCATGTAAGGCTCTCGTAACACAGCAGAGGCAGGGCGAGCCGATTGGCCAGGCTGGCGGCGAAGAGCAGCGCATGGTTCGATTCCACGCGCCGGTTTCGCGTGCACGCGTAGAGGACATAGCGGCCGCCATGGCGCACTGCGGCCTCGTTGAGTTTTCGAACGCGTGAATCCACTCTGATGAGATGCCCGCGGAGCGCGCCCAGCTACAATAAATGAAGCATGAGGGCATGGAACCGGGCCAAGCTGCTTTGGGGGTACCTTGCGCGCCGGTCCAGGCTGGCGGCGCTGCCGGTGGAGTACATCGTGGAGACCACCGCGAAGTGCAACCTGTACTGCCCCATGTGCCCGCGCGAGACTCACGCGCAACCCAAGGCAGACATGGCCGAAGACGTCTTCGAGCGGCTGGTGCGCGAGTCTGGCGACACGGCGGAACACATGATGCTGATCGGGCTGGGCGAGCCGTTCATGGACCCGCACATTTTCGAGCGCATCGAACTGTGCCACCAGCACAGCATCTCGAGCCTGCTCTCCACCAATGGCACGTTCCTGGACGAACGGCTCTCCGGTCGCGTGCTGGATTCGCCGCTGGAGCAGATCACGCTCAGCTTCGACGGCGCGAAGAAGGAGACGTTCGAGTTCTACCGTAAGGGCGCGAAGTTCGAGAAAGTGCGCGACAACTTCGTTCGCTTCTCGCGCATGAAAAAGGAGCGCCGCTCCCGCCTGCAGGTGGTAGTGCAGATGGTGAAGATGGACGGCAATGCCGGCGAGGTGGACGACTTCATCGCCTTCTGGAGCGCGGTGCCGGGCATCGACCAGATTCGCATCAAGGCCGATGAGACGAACTTGATGCGTCCCGACGCCGGGCATACGGCCGACGAATGGAAGCATCCCTGCCATTACTTATGGCGCGGTCCGATGTACGTCAAGCAGAATGGCGATGTGTATCCGTGCTGCCAGAGCTACATGCTGGATGGCGCGCCGCTGGGCAATCTGGCCGGCGAATCGCTGATGCAAATCTGGAATTCGGATACCATGCAGCAGATGCGCACTCTGCATGCGACGGGGCGCGGCGGCGAGGTGGATATCTGCTCGCGCTGCTGCACCACGATTCCACATCCGGCGCTGGTGACGGGAAGCCTGGTCCTGCATGGCAAAACGGTGCGCCGTTTATTGCCGCTGGTGGAGCGGCTGACGTATTTGTCGAAGCTGCCGCGCAAGCTGCTGAGTCCTTCGCATCGCGGCGGGGATTCCTAGAAGTTAGTGGATTTCGGGTTCGGCCGCCGCTTCGTCTTTCGACAGGAAATCGAAATCGCAGCCTTCATGTGCCTGCGTCACTCTTTCGCGATAGAGCGCCAGATAGCCGCGACGATCCACATCCCGCGGACGGGTCCACTCCCCTCGGCGCCTTGCCAACTCGGCGTCATCCACCAGAAGGTCCAGCCGCCGATTTGCGATATCCAGGCAAATGGAATCGCCGTCGCGCACCAGCGCCAATGGACCGCCCACGTAACTCTCAGGCGACACGTGAAGCACGCAAGTTCCGTACGCCGTCCCACTCATCCGCGCGTCCGAGATCCGCACCATGTCGCGCACTCCGCGTCGCAGCAGCTTATTCGGAATCGGGAGCATGCCCCATTCCGGCATTCCCGGACCGCCCAACGGCCCGGCGTGCTGCAATACGAGCACCGAGTTCTCGTCGACGTTCAACTCCTCGCAGTTAATGCGCGTTTCCAGGTCCTGGTAATCGCGGAACACCACGGCTGGGCCGGTGTGCTGCCAGAAGCGCCGCTCCGCCGCCACGGTTTTGATCACGGCTCCGTCAGGCGCTAGGCTTCCATACAGAATCGCTGTCCCGCCATTCTCCGCCAGAGGCGCCTCGCGACCGCGGATCACGTCGCGATTGATGATGCGCGCGCCTTGCAGGTTGTCGCCCAAAGTCTTGCCATTCACCGTGAGGCAGTCGAGTTGCAAGAGATCCGGGATCTCCGCCATCAGGGCGCGTAGTCCGCCGGCGTAATAAAAATCCTCCATCAGAAATTCACCCGACGGCCGGATGTTTGCCAGCACCGGAACCTTCTGCGCGATCTCGTCGAACACGCTCAGGGGCAGATCGAAGCCGCACCGTCGCGCCAACGCCACCAGGTGAATGATCGCATTGGTCGATCCGCCGATCGCCATATCGACCGTGATGGCGTTGCGGAAGGCGGCCATAGTCAACACCGCGTCGGGCTTCGCATCCTCCCACACCATTTCGACAATGCGCTTGCCGCTATCCACCGCCAACCGCACATGGCCGGAGTCCGCCGCGGGAATCGAGGAGCGCTCCGGGCAGCGTCATGCCCAGCGCTTCCGCCAGCGCGGTCATGGTGGCGGCCGTCCCCATCGTCATGCAGAATCCAGGCGAGCGCGCGATGCCGCCTTCGATGGCCGTCCAATCTTCCAGGCTCAGCCTGCCGGCGCAGCGCTCCGTCCAGTACTTCCAAAGGTCGGTGCCGCTGCCGAGTGGCTGGCCGTTCCAGTTACCGCGCAGCATCGGGCCAGCCGGCAGAAAAATCGCCGGCAGGTTCATGCTGATGGCGCCCATCAACAGCCCCGGCGTGGTTTTGTCGCATCCGCCCATCAGCACGGCGCCATCGATGGGCAGGCTGCGCAGCGCTTCCTCCGTGTCCATGGCCAGCAGGTTGCGGTAGAGCATCGGGCTGGGCTTCATGTAGGTTTCGGTGATGGAAAATGCCGGGATCTCCACGGGAAATCCGCCCGCCTGCCAGACACCGCGCTTGACCGCCTCGGCCCGCTCGCGCAAATGGGCGTGGCACGGGTTGATCTCGCTCCACGTGTTGACGATGGCGATCACGGGCTTGCCGGTGAAATCCTCGCGGCGGTGGCCCAGTTGCTGCATGCGCGAACGATGACTGAAGCCGCGCATGGTGTCGGGTCCGAACCAGCGGTAGCTTCGCAAATCCTCAGGTTTCTTCATTGGTTAATCTTTTCCATGCGCGCGCGGCACGCGAATCTGAGTGGCGAGCAACCCCGCCAACAGCATGCACCCGGCCAGCACCCACAATCCCGTATCGTACCGCCCCGTGGTGGTGCTGAGATAGCCGAAGAGCCACGGACCCACAAACCCTCCGAGATTCCCGAGGCAGATCAACCCCACCGCAGTGGCCGCGGCCGACTTCCCCAGCAGCATGGTGGGCAGCGTGAAGAACGGCGCCAGATACGCCTGCGAAGTGAAGCCCGCCAGGCAAAACAGCGCCATCATGAGCCAGGCACGATCGGCGGCCAGCACCGTTAGCCCCAGCGAGACACCCGTTGCCAGCACCGGGATGGCGGTATGCCATCGAAGTTCGCCGGTGCGCTGCGCCCATATGCCGTTAAGCAGGATGCCGCACGCGCTGCACGCATACGGCAGGGCGGCCGCCAGCGTCCGCACTGCCACCGGCATATTCTTCATGGAGTCTGTGATGGAAGGCAGAAAGAAAATCAGCGCCTGGTTGCCGTTCACGATCAGGAAAAAAATGGCAATCAACAGAAACGTCTGCGGGTAGCGCAAAGCGTCGATGACGCGCACGCGGCCCTCGGAAACTTTGCGCGCCTCTTCGACTGCGAGTTCGGCCATCAGCCACTTCTTCTCATCCTCGGGCAGCCACTTTGCTTCGCGCGGCCGGTCGGTGAGGTACCACAGCGTCACCAGGCCCATGACGAACGGCAGAAATCCCTCCAGGATGAACACCCATCGCCAACCCGCGAGACCGGCCCAACGGATATTCTCCAGAATCCAGCGGGAGATCGGTAGGCCGATGGCAATGGCGAGCGGCTGGGTCACCATGAAGTAGGCCTTGGCGCGGGCGCGATCCTCGAGCCGATACCAGTGCGATAAATAGACGATCACGCCGGGAAAGAAGCCCGCCTCGGCGATGCCGAGCAGCAGACGCAGTCCGTAAAATTGCGTCACCGGCCGCGCGAAGGACAACAGCGGATCGCCCACGAATCCCATCAGCGCTGCCACCAGCCCCCACGAGATCATGATTCGGGCAATCCATTTGCGCGCGCTCCAGCGCTCTACAATCAGGCTGCCGGGAATGTCGAGCAGGAGATATCCCAAGTAGAAGATTCCCGCTCCGAAGCCGATCACGGTATCGGTGAAACCGAGGTCGTGCTCCATCTGCAGCTTGGCGATCCCGACATTGGCGCGGTCGAGATAGGCCAGCAGGTAGATGAACATCAGAAAGGGAATCAGGCGGGCCGTGACATGCTTGCGGGTACGAATCGGCAGGGATTGTCCTGGGGTCATGCTTCTGGTGAGTATACTCGACGAACTGACCCGCCTTGTGCCGCCCGACGTGTGCGTAGCGACCCCACGCGGCCCCAGCGGTCCAACCCCTCTTTACCGTCCCGGCTATGTCTGCAACGTCCAGTCTTCGATTCGCAGCCCTGGAACGCGCCCAAACTCGCGCACGTTGTGCGTCACCAAAACGCAGCCTCGTGCCAGAGCGATTCCGGCGATCAACATGTCGTAGCCGCCGATCCTTTCCCCGCGTCCTTCCAATGCCGCCCGCAATTCGGCTGATCGGTCTGCAGCTGTGTAATCCAAGACAGCCAGATGAAACGAGGAACAGAATTGCTCGCAAATCGAAGCGCTTTTTTCCGGCTCGCGGCTGCGCAAGGCGCCGAACAGCAACTCTGCGACTGTCACGGTCGACAGTAGAATCTCCTCACGGTCCTTAGAGGCGAGTTGCTTAGCAACATTAACATTGCGTCCCCTCAACAACTCGATCGGAATGTCGCTGTCAAGCAGGTACTCGGTCACAGCGCAGGCCGCTCTTCCAAAGGCGGTTGTCCGGAACGTTCGATATCGGGCAGGCTCCCGATCAGTTCGGCAAACAATTGAACTGGCCACCCATGCCGAACGGCTTCATCGATAACGTCGGCCGGAATCGCAGGGCCCCGAGGTGCCTCCGGGCCGGCCGTGCGGGATAAACCATGAATCAGCCGCGCCACCTGGTCGACCTGCTGAGGGCTGAGCCTCTTGAGTTCCATGATGACTTCGTCGATCGACGCCATATTTTCACCCTACCGCACAATCGCGACTCGATGAAAGCTCTTGGCGGCGATCCGTTCCCCGGTCTACTCGCCTGCCGGCTGCCGCACGATCTTTTCTACGGGTTCCAGTTCCGGGATCTCCACGCCCAGTGGCGCTGTTTTCAGTTCCGAGAACTTGCGGGCGCTCACCATTACGCGGCTTTCCAGCGACCCCGTGGCGGCGTTGTAAGCTTCCACTGCGCGCTCCAGCCCGCGGCCGACCTTATTCCAGTGGTCGCCCATATCCGACAGTCGTTTGAACAGCTCCTTGCCCAGCGCGCTGATCTCGGCCGCGTTCTGCGCGATCTGCTCCTGCCGCCATCCGTAAGCCACCGCGCGCAGTAGAGCGATCAGCGTGGTGGGTGTGGCAACGATGATGTTCTGATCGACGCCGAATTCGATCAGCCCCGGATCGCTCTCCAGCGCCGCGCTGAAGAAGCATTCGCCCGGCAGGAACAACACCGCGAACTCCGGCGCGCGATCGAATTGTTCCCAGTAGGACTTGCGCCCCAGCGCCGTGATCTGCGTGCGCACCTGCCGGGCATGGTCTGCGAAACGGGTCTTGCGGGTGCAATCGTCCTCCACTTCGATGGCACGCAGATAAGCATCGAGCGGCGTCTTGGCGTCCACCACGATTGTCTTGCCTGCGGGCAGTTTCACCAGCAGATCGGGACGCAGCCGGCCTTCCTCGCCGAAGAGGGTTGTCTGCGCGGAGAAGTCGCAATGGTCCAACATGCCGGCCATCTCCACTACGCGGCGCAACTGCATCTCGCCCCAGTTGCCACGCACCCCCGGGGTGCGCAGCGCCGTCACCAGCCGGCCGGTCTCGCTGCGCAACTGCGTTTGAGTCTCGATCAGGCTGCGCACCTGCTCCTGCAGCGCAGCGTACGCCCCGGTGCGCGCCTTTTCCAGATCCTGAATCTTGGAATCCACCTTATCCAGTGAAGCGCGCACCGGCGTTACCAGCTCCGAAATGGCCTGCTGCCGCAATTCCAGATCTCCGCGAGCCGCCTGCTGCGTCTCAGCCAGGGTGGCTCTTGCCAGATCGAGAAATGCCTGATTGTTACGCGCCAGCGCGTCGGCCGAGAGCGCCTGAAAGGTGGATTCGATCTCCTGTCGACGCCGTCGGAACACCAGCCACGCCAACAGGAATCCCGCGATAAAACAGAGGACCGGGAGAATGTTCTGCATCTCTCCTCTATTATCGGACACGGAACAGAACAGCCGTATCGGTCTCGGCCACTTGTTCCAGACCCCAATCCAGCGCTTCCGCCTGCAGGCGCTGTCCCAGCTTGGCGTAGGAATCGAAGTGCGTGGGCGCCAGCAGGTACTGGAAGCCCGCGCGCCGCAGCGCTGCCGCGGTTTCCATCCGCATATCCTGTGTGGGTCGGAGAATGGCGTCCGAGTAGTTGGTGAGCCGCTTCCATTTCCCGTTCAGGTCCTGTCCGTAAAACTCCAGAATGAGGCGGTAGACCGGCGTGTGCGAGCGAAGCACTACCGAGCTCACCAACTGCGGATGGTCCAGATCCACCTCGAAAAATGCGCCCTTGCGAATGTTTTCCCAGGTGCGCCAGCGGGTCAGGTTAAGACGATCGAATGCCAGGGGCGCTTCCCACCGATTGGGCCAGGCGCGCAGCGACCATTGCGGGCTGGGGTAGATTTCCGCGTCACCCGAGTAGAGGCGCACCTCGCCGATGTCCCACTCCCCAACATACGGCGCAGGCATGCGGAAGCGGAGGGCACGCAGCGGCTGAATGGGCCACGATGCCTTCCAGTCGAAGAACCAATCGTCGGGGTAGAGTGCCGCGGTACGGATGGCGTCAATCATGCGATCGCCTTCCGTCGAGGTCCAGGTGATGGCGACGTCGCGCGACACGTAGGCATCGGCCACCGGAATCAGCGAGAAGATCCGCGAACCCGCCGGCGTATTACGTTCGATCATCCGCGCCACACGATACTCGGGGACCTTGCTCAGGTACTGATCCTCAGGCTCGATGCGCAGCGCGGCGCGCCACGGAAACTGGTGCAGCCGGAATTGATAAGGCGGAAGCCACGCATCCAGCAGCGGGGGCGCGCACATTCCCGCCTGCAGCACAATGGCCGCCAGCCCGGCGCGCCGCGGCAGAGCCATCCCCAAAGCCAGCGAAGCCATAGTCAGCGATGGCATCAAGAAACGCGCGCCGGTGTTGGAGAACCACGGGATGGCCAGGATGACGGCCGCGACCAGGCAAAGTCTCGCGGCCGGCTTGCGGATCGCCATGAACCCCAGCGGCAGTACGAAGAGGAGTGGCCCATAGATGCCCATCAAGCGGTCGCCGAACGCCAGTTCCCAAGGCGCCTGTGCAGGCTGTACCTGGTGCAAGGACGCCAGGTTGGCTGTGAGCACCTGCTCCGTCACCACATGAAAGTAGGGATTGCGAAAGACGGAACTCATCAGCGGCGCGAACGGATTGCGTGTGAGCACCAGGCTGCGGACCATCCAGGGTGCGATAGGAATAGCCGCTCCCAGTGCCACCCAAGGCATTTTGTTGACCCGCACATAAAGCACGAAGAGCGCTGCCGTAGCTACGGTAAATATGCCGGGGAATTTGATGGCGTAGCAGAAACCGGCGAGCAATCCGGCCGGCAGCAGGTATCGATCATCTTCAGTGTCACGCCACACCAGCAGCAGGTAGAACGACGCCAGCGTGAAGAAGACCAGGGCCGTGTCGTTATAAGAGGTGGCCCCCGTCATGGCAATCACGGGCGCGGTGAAGTAGAACACCGCCGCTACGAGGGTGGCGACAGTGTTCATTCCCAAACGGCGGCCCATCCTCAGGATCAAGGGCACTCCGGCGAGAAAGAATCCGAACTCCACAAGCTTCGCCGCCGAATGGCGTCCGAACGCGAATGCCATGGTGAACAGCATTTCGATGCCCTGCGGCAACATGCGGTAGAACTCGATGCGCTTGGAGAATGCGCCCAGGCGGGTGTATTCGTAGGGCAGGCCGAGGTGGTAAGTCATGCCGTCGGCTACCGTCTCGGGGGCCATGGCATTCACCAGGTAGAAGAGACCGTACAGCGCGAACAGCACCGCGGCGGCGCGCGGCAGAGTCACCGGGTCGAGCGGTTTTCCGCGAAACCACCAGGCTGCGCCGATCGCGAGAAGGCCCAATACCAGGTACACCGGCCAATATCCGGCATGGAGTACCAGCGCAAGAAAGATCAGTGTGCTTTCGATGGCCGCGCCCACCGCCATGGCGATTTCGGGCGGCGCCGCCAGCCTTCGCAGCGCAAGGAGACCGAAAGCATAGGCCGCGGCGAGGGTGAACGCAGCGCCAAACAGAATCGAAAGCAGGGTCAAGTCATTATGGTAAAACGGCCGGCCACCCGAAATAGCCCTTGACACCATGACTGCCTTGGGACACTATTGGCATATCAGTCTCATTAGCGCTAACGTTAGCGAGATTTTCAGGGCATCTTAATTAGGCCAGCCTTGGCACTCAGGGAGTTGAGAAAATGCATCTGACCAAGTTCGTAGTTGCATCGCTGATTCTGTCTCTTTCCATCGCAACCCTCTCGGCGCAAACGCCCAGCGCGGTGGTCAACGGCACTGTGGTGGATCCTTCGGGAGCCAGCGTGCCCGACGCCAAGGTAACGGTTGTGAACACCGAAACCAACGTTACCAGTTCCAAGAACAGCAGCGGCGATGGCGTCTTCGCCATCATCAACCTGCTGCCGGGCAACTATGCGCTCACCGTGGAGAAGGAAGGCTTCAAGAAAGCGGCGCTGCCGGTTTTCAAACTGGACGTGAATCAGACACTGACCCAGACCATCACGTTGCAGCTAGGCTCTTCCGCCGACACTATAACAGTGAGCGCCGATTCGGTGGCGGTCATGATTCAGCGCTCCACCACGGAGATGGGCACCACCATCGACGAGCAGGCGATGCATGAGCTGCCGCTCAATGGGCGCAACTTCACCCAGTTGTTGATTCTGCAGCCGGGCGTGAATCCCGTGAACACGGCGCAGGGCGGCAACGGCATCGGCAGCGCGGATGGCGGCAATCTGGGCATTCCCAACGCGGTTGTCTATCGGCCATCGGTCAACGGCGCGGGCAACCGTTCGAACGCGTATTACATGGACGGCATCATCAACACCGACGATCGCGGCGGCGGATGGGCCATCCAGCCGATCGCCGACACCATCCAGGAATTCAAAGTGCAGTCGCACAATAACGACGCGCAGTACGGCAACGTGTTGGGATCGGTGGTGAACATCGTGACCAAGTCCGGCACCAACCATTTCCATGGTTCGGGCTGGGATTTTGCGCGCAACGCGGTCTTCGATGCGCGCAACCCGTTCACTGGATTCTGCACATCGGCGAACTGTCCGACCCTGGCCGCCAGCCTGGCCTCGCAGGTTTCGGCCGGCACGCAGACCGCGGCGGGCGCGGCCGCGATTCTTTCGGGCACGCCGGTATCGCCGCTGGGATATACGCAGAACATGTACGGCGGCACTTTCGGCGGGCCCATCAAACGGAACAAGACGTTCTTCTATTTTGGATATGAGGGCTGGCACTTCGCGCAGCCGCAAAACCAATTGGTGAATGCTCCCTGCCCGCAGGAACTGCTGGGCGATTTCAGCGGCACGGGCGGCTGCCCTGAACTGGTGGGAACATTGAACGCAGCGAAGACGGGCGTGATTCCGGCGCAGCTCTACAATCCCTTCGCTGAGTCCGGCCCGAACTCGGCGGTTCCGTTCTACTGCGATGCGGCCGGCAATCCAATGCCTCTGCTAAATCCAGGGGCGGCCTTCGGGACGCCCGGATATGGCCTGCAGGGCACGGGGACGGCATGCAGTAAGATTCCCTCCGGCCTCATCGATCAGAAACTGGCCGGCGTGATCAAAGCCTACCTGGGATCGCAGCCCGCGAATTGCGCTTTCACTCCGAACTACGCGCTCTCCGTGCTGTCGAATTGCCTGGACACACGCAGCAAGACCGATGTCGCCAACAATTTCGATTTCCGCGTAGACCATCACTTCAGCGACAAGAACACGGTATTCGGCCGCGCCTACATGATGTGGGACACGGACACTTCGAACGTCGCCGGAACTACATCGGTAACACCCTCGCCGTATCACGTGTGGAACATCGGCGGCGCGTGGGATCACATCTTCACTCCCAACGTGGTGTTGGAACTGCGCGGTGGCATCAATGCCCGGCCGGTGGTAATCAACCCGACCAATCCGCAAGGCATCAATCCCGAAACCGCCGGTTTTTCCAACCTGAGCGCGACCGCCGGATTCTATCTGACTCCTTCCGGCTATCCCGGCACCATCGGCAATGTCGGCCCAGAGCATCGGGCGAATCCGGAGCACGATATCAGCGGCGCAGTCACCTGGAGCCATGGGAAACACAACATCCGCTTCGGTGGCGAGTTCCTGTATGAGAACCGCCTGGAGACGAACCAGTACGAGCAGTTCAGCTCCAGCACCGCCCAGACCTGCCAGACCAACGCCTCCGGTCTTTTCGCCTGCAGCGGCAATTCCGGCAACGCGCTGGCATCCATGCTGCTCGACCTGCCTTCGGCGCTCACCGTGAACGTGCCGCAGTATGAAGAGGTCCACGCCGCCATAATGCCCTTCGGCTTTTTCGTGCAGGACGAGTGGCACATAAAATCGAATCTCACCATTAACGTGGGCCTGCGCTATGATTACGACCCGGCAGTCAAACTGCTGGTCAGCAATGGCGAGACGGTCAACGCCCTCAACCTGCAGGCTCAGCAGTTCATCATTGGCGACAAGCAGAGTTCCGCTTACACCAACGGATGCGCCTCGCCGCAACAGCCGCCATGTATTCCGGGAGGCCTTTCGAGCTCCAACCCCGCGTTCAATGTGACCGTGGGCGGCGTGACGTACAACACTCTGAACAACATCTCATTCTCCAATAGCCAGCCGACGCTCAAGGCGATCAAGGATAACATCGGGCCGCGCATCGGCATCGCGTGGGGTTTCACGCCGAAGACAGTTCTGCGCGTGGGCTATGGCATCTTCTACGATCCCATCGCTTATCGCAGCCAGAATGCGGAGAACACGCTGCAGGGTTCCATCTGGCCGTGGACGCGCGGCGTTTCCGATACGCTCAACAATGCGCCGATGGGAACGGCGGCTACTCCCACGGTGGCGCCGATCTGCAGCACTCCTGGCGCCTGCGGACCGTACGGCGGCTATGGGACTTCGCAACTCACCGGCCTGGCTGGGAGCAACCCCATCGTGGTGGCGCCCACGCCGTGGGGCTCCACCTTCGGCGGCTACACCAACGCCCCTGACTACAAGGACCCGCGTTCGCAGCAATGGAACCTCCAGATCGAACGACAGTTGACTCCGTCAACTATGGCATCGATCGGCTATGTGGGCAGCCACACGCAGCGGCTCGACTGGTGCTGCAAGGCCAACTATCCGCAGGGAGGCCCCTTCTGCCAGAATAATCCGGCGCAGGGCTTCACCTGCCCCACCACACCGCTCACGCAGGCGCAAATCACAGCCAACGAATACATGCCGTTTGCCGCGCAGGGCTGGAACTACTGGCGAATCGTGGGGCTTCTCCACTTTCCATTCGTTGCAGGGTCAGTTCCAAAAGCGCTTCTCGGACGGGCTGCAAACACTGGTGGCGTTCACTTGGGAGAAGTGCCTGGGCGATTCCAACGGCGATTACAACGCCGAGAACGGCTCGGAGGGCGCGCCCTACCAATACTACTTCAACACCAAAATCTCCAAGGGATTCTGCACTTTCAATGTGCCGATAGTGTTCAACTGGAGTGCGGTTTACCAACTGCCCTTCGGACACGGCAAGAAGATGCTGAATCATGGAGCGCTCTCGCGCGTGCTCGGGAATTGGGAGACCAACTTCTCCTTCCTGGCGCGCTCGGGCCAGGCGTTCAACCCCTCGTGGGGCGGCGCCAGCAACATCTGCGCTTCGCCGAGCGCCACTGGATGCGTGCCTACGTCCATCGCCGGTCTGGCTCCGCTCAGCACAGACCCGGCTAATCTCTCCGATGCCGCCGGTTCCATCACCGGCTATGCGCGGCCCAGCGTGCTGCCGGGCTGCCAGATCAAGGTTGCCAATCAAAGCGAGTCGCAGTGGTACAACCCTTCGTGCTTCGTGAGTCCGTCCTCGCCGCTGGTGGGCCCCGGATACGGTTTCGGAGATACGCCGATCGGCTTCCTGCGATCCATGCGCTGGATCAATATGGACGTCTCACTCGTGAAGGAGATCCAGATCACGGAATCGAAGCGGCTGCAGTTCCGCGCGGAAGCTTTCAATCTGGGCAACCACATGATCCTGGGCGTTCCTGGCACGTCGATCGCACCTTCCTATTCGGGCGGGTCGGTGGCCTACGGCTCCGCGGGCGTGATCAGCAGTATCGCCAATACACCCAGAGAGCTGCAACTGGCGATGAAGTTCTCGTTCTAACGATCTGGCATCAATCTTAATGGTCTGACATCAGCGAGCCGCTTACTTTCCGCCGTCGATGCCAGGCGTTCTACTGCCGCGATGTTGGATAGCAGGTCCGTTGGGAAGCCGTGGCGCGCCTGCAAGTAAGCGGGGCTGTTGTAGGAAATCCATGTTGCGCCGCTGGTGTCTTCCCAAACCAGGATCTTGAGCGGCAGGTCGATGGCGGCTGTCGGCGAGGCAAGCATCAGCGGCGTCCCCGCTTTTGGATTGCCGAAGATCAGGAGTTTGGTTGGCGGCATGCGCAAGCCCGCGCTTTCCGCTTCGCCGCTGTGATCGATCACGGCGAAGAGTTTGACGCCGTTTGACTGCAGCAGTTGCTGCAGTTTCTGTACGGTTTGCTCCACGGAGTGATGGCAGCGCGCGGTCACAATTCCGGGATCTGGTTTCGGGGTCATTGGATTCCTCCTCCCTTCTTTCAGGGTAACGGAAAGGAGAGCCTCCACAGGCGTGGTACAACGGGTGAGGAATTCAGGTGCATTCATGAAACCCCGCAAAGCGTACTCCTTCGACGATGTCATGCTGGTGCCGCGCTATAGCGAGATGAACTCTCGCGCCGACGCGGATCTCTCCACTTCGGTGGCCGGCGTTTCGCTGCGCATCCCCATCATCGCCGCCAACATGTCTTCGGTCTGCGAAGAAACCATGGGGATCGCGATGGGCGAATTGGGCGGCCTCGGCATCATCCACCGCATGTGTTCGGTGGAGCGGCAGATGCAGATGGTCAAGATCGTCCACGACGCGAAGCAGCAGGTGGGATTCTCTATTGGAGTAGGGCCCGATTGGCGAGATCGCATGGAGGCATGCCGCAAGTTCGCCTCCATCGTCTGCCTCGATGTGGCACACGGCCATCATCACCGCGTGGTGGATCTGCTGGCCTCATACTTCCAGACCTATCAGGACTTTCCCATCATCGTGGGACAGATCGCTACCGCCAAAGCGGCCGGCATGTTCATCGAGGGAATTCTGGAAAAGCATCACCGCACGGTCGCGTTCAAGGCCTCCATCGGCGGAGGCAGCCTCTGCACTACCCGCATCATGACTGGATATGGCGTGCCCACGCTGCAGGCCATCTGGGATATCAATGAGGCTCACGGCCACGCCATTTCGATCATCGGCGATGGCGGTATTAAGAACTCAGGCGATATCGTAAAATCTCTGGCGGCGGGCGCGGATGCCGTGATGCTCGGCAGCCTGCTGGCCGGAACTGACGAATCGCCCGGCAACATTATTAAGGCGAAAGACCTGCTGTACAAGGTTTACCGCGGCTCCGCGTCCTTCGGCGACAAGGCTCTGCGCGGCGAGGAGACGCGCAATGTGGAAGGCGAAGAGGCGTTGGTGCCTTACAAGGGGTCGGTGAAGCGTGTGGTCGGTGGCCTGCTGGACGGTGTGCGCTCGGGCTTCTCGTACGGCGGGGCGACGAGCATTCACCAACTGCAGGCCGACGCCGAGTTCATCGAGATTTCGGCTCACGGGTTCGCCGAGAGCCTGCCTCACGGAAAGTAAACAACGCGTTCTGTGCGTTCCTGCAAGCCACTGAATTCTCCTGGAGCGGATGTGGCGCAGACTCGTGGTCTGCCGCGCCCCGACTCATCGGGGTGCTTGGCTTTCCGACGTAACTGGCGAAAAGTGGCGATGAACAGAGAGTGGCTGCCTGCCGTCCGCTACCACGTGCGCCAGAAGAATAGCAGGAACTTCACGCCGGCATACGCCGCCAGCAGCCACAACAGCACCGCATTGTGCGACGCGAACCGCTGCACGCGATGCCTCCACGGCTCGCGCCACGCCCGCACCGCCTGTCCGTCCTGATAGCGTTCAATGTCGGCCAGCAGCGCCCCGGCCTCGCTATATCGCGCCTCGGCCTCGGTGCTCATGGCCTTCGCTGCAATCGCCGATAGCGCCGCGGGTGGGGGATCGGGCAGCATAAACTGCAGCAGCGCGCCCAGTGCGTAAATGTCGGAACGTCGGTCGAGCTGCGCATCGGGAGCGCGATACGCCGGCGTTCCGGCCACCGCCTCCACACCCCAATCCATCACGTAGACTTCACCGAACTCGCCCACCATTACGTTCTGCGGTTTCAAATCGCGATGGATGGCGCCGCGGCTGTGTGCGAACGCCAGGGCCTCACCCACGCGCCGCACCACGCGCAGTCGCTCTCCCGCCGAGGGCCCGCTCGCCGCATGTTGATCCAGCCGCACACCCGCCACCAGCTTCATCGCGTAAAACGCGCGGCCGTCGGGCAGCGTTCCCGTCTCGTAGATGGGCACAATCGCGGGATGCTCCAGGCGTGCGATGATCCGCGACTCTTCGCTAAACCCGCCCTCCATCACCTTGAGCGCCACGCGCCGGTCCAGGTCGCGATCGCGCGCCGCGTACACCACGCCCAAACCGCCGCGTCCGATTTCGCTTTCCAGTTCGTAGCGCGTCCCGCTCAGGTCTGGCAGCGCCGCCACATGGCGCAGGTGCTCCAGCGTCGAATCGCTCAGCTCCATACGCGCCGCATCTCTTTGCGGAGTTCCGGTTCGCTCGAAGTCACGCCGCTCAGCCGGTCGGTCACCAGCCCGCGCAGCATGCGCCGCGCCCAAGCCAGGTGGTTCGTCACCGATGTCTCCGCGATCTCGAATTGGCGCGCCAGGTCGGCGTAGGAGGGCCGCGCCTCTTCGGCCAGGTCGTAAGCTTCGAAGATGCGGTAGGGAAGTTGCTTGCCCGAAGCTTCGCAGTGCGCTCGCAGATCGTCGAGCGCCAGCGCGAATAACTGCCGCCGCCACTCGCGCTCAAACACATCTTCCGGCGATTCGGTGGAGACCGCCTGATCCTCCACCGGTTCGAACTCCACATCGCCGCCGCGCTTCTGCCGCTGCGCTGCTGCGTGCTGATTCGACGCGAACCGCTCCACCGCCATCCTTATATAAGTGCGAAACGAAGCCTTCGTAGGATCGAAGCGAGCCAGAAAATCCCGCTCCAAGGCGTTCGCAAAAAAACTCTGCGTCAGGTCCTTGGCGTCCTCATTATCCCGCCCGAATTTCAATCGGATGAATCGATAAACCGGCTTCCAATACACCGCCACCACCCGCTCCAAAGCATCGGCAGCCAATCCGCTTCCGGCGGCCGCAATCAGCGATACCTGCGTCGATGGAAACACACCTCCCGGTCCGCCAATGCCCGTGTCATGGTCGCGCACGCACTCATGATACGCCACCGCGAGAACCCTCCGGTCGGCCCCGCTTCCAAGGTTAGATTTCGGCCTGGAGACGCTATTCCGCTCGCAGAATCTCCACGATGTCCAGGCGGGCGAGCGGGCCGCGTGGCCACCCAGATGCCGGCCGCGGCAATCGACGCGATTGACATAACAGTGCCCGCGTAGGTCATTGCGTCCGCCGGCCTCGCGCCCTCCACCAAACTCTCCAGGAACCGGCCGCTCGAGCACCGCCCCCGCAATTCCCAAAACGGCCCCCACCCCAATCGTGAGCAAACCCTGGCGCAAGAGACTCACCCGCAATCCTGCCGGCGTCGTGCCCAGCGCCATGCGGACGCCCATTTCGTGGGTCCGCCGCGCAACCGTGTACGAAACCACGCCATAGATGCCAATCATGGCCAGCAGCAATGCGAATGCGGCGAAGCTGGAAACTGCCGTCCGATAGAATTGAGGCCGGGCGAGCGCCTCATCCAATCGCTGTTCCATCGTCTTCACACCGAACACCGGAACTTGCGGGTCTACCGATTGGACGGCATCGCGTACCATGGCCAGACGATCCTCCGCCCGCCCATCCACGCGGGCTACGAGTGTGGAGAAGAAACCGCCTGGCGTGGTGGAAGGAATGAACACGTGCCTCGGGTTGGCATCGGTCGGGTCATTTTTCGCGTTCCGATAGTCCATCCCCTGGACCACACCAATGATCTTCCGCGGCTCGCGGAAAATCTGATGTCCGAGCGCATCGGCCGGAGCGCCGAATTGCGCCGCGAATCGCTCGTTCACCATCGCAACCTTGGCATTCCCTCTCACCTCCGCGGCGGTGAACTCTCGTCCCGCCACAATGCGCCCGCCCATGGTTCGGAAATAGTCCGAGAATACCGGAACCACCCCGGCGCCAACCTTGCCCGGTCTGCCATCCACGGCGAACACACCTCCAATACCGCCCGTGGAATACATCGGGAGAAACTCCGTCGCGCTGGCGCTCTGAACTCCGGGAAGCCGCCGCACACGCGCTAGCGCCTCCTCGAAATATGCCAGACTGCGGCCACCGCCCTCATGCGTCGTTCCTTGCAGCGATATGTTTACCGTCACCAGGCCACTCGGCACAAATCCCCGATTGATCCGCATCAACTGCAGAAACGCGCTCCCCACCGACAGCGAAGATGTCAGCAGCACAACGGCCAGCATCACTTGCGCCGCAACCAAACCCTCGCGAACCAAACGCGACGCGCGACTGTTGCTGGATCCGCGCGCCTCGAATGTGTGGACCCGGCCGGCAAATAACGACGGTAGCGCTCCGAAAAGCAAACCGCTGAGGACCGAGATCCCGATCGCAAAACCTAGCACGCGGCCGTCCAGAACGGAGTACGCTTGGGAAGCAATCGGCGCCGGTTGAACCTTGGCTGCAATGGATGTTGTCCAGAACGCGACGAAGACCCCGGCGATGGAGGCAGCCAGCGCCAGAAGCACGCTCTCGGTCAGCAACTGCTGGGTGAGTCGCGCTCGGCTGGCCCCCAGGGCGGAACGTATGGACAACTCCGCGGCGCGATCGGCGGTGCGGGCCAATAACAGGTTCGCAACGTTCGTGCACGCGATGAGTAAGATCAACGCCACCGAGGCCAACAGCACCAGCGAGGCGCTCTTCGTGGGGCCGGCGAGTTGGTCCCTCAGTTCCGTGATCCGCGACGGGGATTGCGCCTTCTGCACCGGCGTGCGGTCCGGCCATAGCCGATCGGCTTCTGCGGCGAATGCCTGGCGGGCTTGTGCCCGGGTAACTCCCGGCTTCAACCGTCCCACTACTTCCCAGCCGTTGTTGCCACGACTGAAGGCTGCCGGCTTCCATAGGGCCACCTTTCCCGGATAATCGAATCCCGCCGGTGCGATGCCCACGATGGTGAGCGGAGTTCCGTCCACCCGAACTGTGGCCCCCAGGGCTTTCGGGTCGCCTCCGAAAAGTGCCTGCCAGAGTCCGTAGCCAATGACGGCCACAGCGTTGCGGCCTGGCGAACCCCAGCCCGTCCCGTCTACATCGTCTCCGGAAGTGAATCCGCGTCCCAGAACCGGCTGCGTCCCCAGCACCGGGAAGAAATTCGAGGACACCTGGACCACATGGGCCCTCCGCTATTCGCCTGCGCCGCCCAGATTGACATCGAGCCCCTCGAACAGTGCTGCATCATTCAGGTACGAACTCTGCTTCCGCCATTCGTGAAACTGGGCCGCACTGTCATGCGGCGCGAAGAAGTTACTCAGGTACGCGAGCCTTTCGGGGTCACGGAACGGCAGGGAGCGCAGCAACAGCGCATTGACTACGCTGAAGACACCTGTACTGGCGCCGATTCCGATCGCCAGGGCAAGAATCGCGAAGGCTGTGTGCCAAGGCCGGCGGCTCCAGAGTCGCACCGTGTGTCTGGCGTCTTGTGCTACTTCGCGGGCAAGTTGGTTGGCCATCCATGACAGTATGAAGCCCAAATCTGCCACATGCTACATTCGAATCTAGTGTTTCAACGCGTCATCTGGATTGTTTTAGACAGCGTAGGTATCGGCGCCATGCCCGATGCGGCCAGCTTTGGCGACCCCCCCGGCGGCGACACCCTCGGCAATATCGCGCGCCTGCGAGGCCTCAAGTTACCCAACCTGGAGCGCCTTGGCTTGAGCAATATCAAGCCCCTCACCGGCATCGCGCCCGCTTCATCTCCCACCGGGGCGTATGGACGCTGCACCCTGGCCTCGCCAGGCAAAGACACCACCACGGGCCATTGGGAAATGGTCGGCATTCATCTACAGAAGCCTTTTCCGCTCTATCCGCACGGCTTCCCTCCTGAGATCATGCACCAGTTCGAATCGCGCATCGGGCGGAAATCGCTGGGCAACCTCGCCGCTTCCGGCACCGAGATCATCAAGGAATACGGCGTCGAGCACATGCGCACCGGCTCGCCTATCGTCTACACCTCGGCCGACAGCGTGTTCCAGGTGGCCGCTCACGAAGAAGTCATTCCTCTGTGGGAGCTTTACAAGATCTGCGAGACGGCGCGCGAAATTCTGCAGGGGCCGTATGAAGTGGGACGCGTGATCGCGCGCCCATTCATCGGCACGTCCGGTAGTTTCAGCCGCACTCCCAATCGCCACGATTACGCCGTGCCGCCGCCTCAGGGCATGCTGCTCGATAAACTGGCCGAGCGCGGAGTGCCCATCTACAGCATCGGCAAAATCTTCGACATCTTTCTGGGCCGCGGCATTGGCGAATCGGTTAAAACCAAAAGTAACGCCGACGGAATGTCGAAGATTCTCGAAGCGATGCAGGAGCAGGACACCGGTCTGATCTTCGTCAACCTGGTGGATTTCGATCAGCAGTACGGCCATCGCAACGATATGGAAGGTTACGGCGCAGCGCTCGAACAGTTCGACGCCTGGATGCCCCAATTCGAAGCCGCATGGCAGCCGGGTGACCTCGCCATCCTCACCGCCGACCACGGCTGCGACCCCACCATTCCAGGCACCGACCACAGTCGCGAATACGTGCCGCTGCTGGCCTGCGGGCCGCAGGTGCGCCCTGGTGTGAACCTGGGCGTGCGCAAATCGCTTTCGGACATCGGCCAGACCGTGGCCGCAAACTTCGGCGTGTCCATCGCCGCCGGAGAAGGATTTTTGCCGCAAATCTTATGAGAAAACCAGTCATGTCGGGCAATTGGAAGATGTACAAGACGCCCGCCGAAACCAAAGCGTTTTTCGAGAAGTTCCTTCCGTTGGTCGCGAACTCCGAACATTGCGAAGTGGTGATCTGTCCCCCATTCACCAGCCTCGCCGCGGCCGTGGATGCCGTCAAAGGAACGCGCGTCCGCATTGGCGCGCAGAACGTCGCCTGGGCCAAAGAAGGCGCATTCACCGGAGAGATCTCCGGACCGATGATCTCGGCTGTCGGCGGCACTCACGCCATCGTAGGCCACAGCGAGCGCCGTCAGTATTTCGGCGAGACCGATGAAACCGTTTTGAAGCGCACGCAGGCTGCCCTCGAGTTCGGCCTCACCCCCATCGTTTGCGTGGGCGAGCGCCTGGAAGAGCGCGAAAGCGGTAAGACCGAAGCGCTGCTCAAGAGCCAGTTCGCCAAGGGAATCGCCGGTCTCACCGAACAGCAGTTCGCCAAAATCGTGATCGCGTATGAACCGGTGTGGGCCATCGGCACCGGCAAGACCGCGACACCCGAGATCGCCGCCGATGCGCATCGCGTGATTCGCGCCCAGGTGCGCGAGAAGTTCGGCAAAGACGCCGCCGACGCAATCCGCATTCTCTACGGCGGCAGCGTGAAGGCCGACAACGCCAAAATCCTGATGGCGCAGCCCGAGATCGACGGAGTCCTGGTGGGCGGAGCCGCGCTCGATCCGGTCTCCTTCGCTTCCATCGTCAACTTCTAAACTTCCCCCGGGCCGCCCTTCCTCGGGCGGCCCACACCCATCCGCGAATTCAGCTACATTGACAGCAGTATGGATTCGCAAAACGCCATCCCCCGGCGGCAAGTGCTCACCGCGGCCGCCACCGCTTTCACTACCTCGCTTTTCACCGGCAACGTGAAAGGAGCGAACGACCGCGTCGCAGTCGGCTTCATCGGCCTGGGAGCCATGGGCTCCGGCAATTTCGGCTATGCCATGAAAGTCCCCGAGGCACAGCCCGTGGCCATCTGCGATGTCTACCAGCCCCACGTGGACCGCGCGCTGGCGGCCGGCGCCAAGAACAGCGTCACCCCGAAAGTGGTCAAGGATTTTCGCGACCTCCTGGCCGACAAATCCATCGACGCCGTCTGCATCTCCACTCCAGACCATTGGCACGCTTACATGGCAGTGGAGGCCTGCAAAGCCGGCAAGGACGTCTACGTCGAAAAGCCATCGTGCACTTATGTGGAAGAAGGGCAAAAGATGGTCCAGGCCGCGCGCAAATACAATCGCGTAGTGCAGGCAGGCACCATGCAGCGCTCTGGTGGCTACTTCCAGAAGGCCGCCGAACTGGTCAAGGACGGCACGGTGGGCGACATTACTTTCTGCCACACCTTCCAGAGCGGCAGCACTGCCAAGAAAGGATGGGGCAACCCACCCGACAGCGAGCCGCCCGCCGATCTCGATTGGGACATGTGGCTCGGACCCGCGCCCAAGCGCCAGTTCAACGCCAATCGATGGGGCGTGAAGACCGCCGGCTTCCCCACCTTCCGCTATTTCTGGGATTACGCCGGCGGCGCGATGACGGATTGGGGCGTCCACCTCATCGATCCGCTGCACCAGTGCTTCGGAGAAGTGATGCCGACGGCGGTTGCGGCGCTCGGCGACAAGTTCTATGTGCAGGACAATTCCGAAACGCCCGACACCATGCAGGCGACTTTCTATTACCCAAAGTTCCTGGTGACCTACGAGAGCCGCACCTGCAATCCGCTGCCGCTGTTCGGCCGCGATCAAGGGGCCGGCACGACGATTCACGGCACCGAAGGCACCATCTTCGTCAATCGCAGCGGGTGCTGGGTGATTCCGAATCCGAAGTCGAGCGTTGCCGCCGCTTCGTGGGAAAAGGATGGCGCGATGAGTCCGATGAACCTGCCGCATTGGCAGAACTTCATCGCCTGCATCAAGAGCCGCCAGAAACCCACCAGCGATATCGAGACGTGCGTCCGGTCTTCTACCACTTGTCTGCTCGCGAACCTGGCGATGCGCTTCAAAACTCGCCTGGATTGGGACGAGCAGAACTGGACGGTGAAGCAGGAAGCCGCCAAGCCGTTCTTGAAGGCGAAATATCGCGCTCCGTGGAAATTGGAGGTTTAGCGGGAGGATAGTTGACACTGTCAACTAATTAGTTGACAGTGTCAACTATCAGTTCCGGGTGGGTTGCTTTTCGATGTGGTCCACCACGAGCATCTCAACCGGCACTTTTTCAGCCACCACTTTGAAACCCAACTGCGCCTGCACCGCAGCGACGATGTCAGGATAAGCGCTGTTGTCCGCCTGGGATGGGAGGCTAAACTCCAGGATGAAACTGTAGTGCCCTTTGAGTTCCGTGCGGTCGATTATGGGTCGTTTGAGGTTGCCGGAAATGGTGCTAACCAGCCGCTCGATGAGGCAGCGCGTATACTTATAACGCATCCGTTCGCTTGATGTCGAATGCGCGCAGGGTCAAAGCGTTGACCGACAGATTCCGCGCGGTCAGTCGGGTAGGCTCCGCCGTGCCAGGACCGCCATTGAAGGACGGAATGGGTGGCATGCCCCTGCCGTTCCAGGCGGGAACGGGTTTGACGGAGGCGACGTCGAACTGAAGGGGGGACTGTGCGGCCAGCAGTGGGCAGCACATTACGAACGTGGCAAGGCGCATGGTGCTGATTGGGACGCACGCGCAGCCCGAAAAGTCCGCGGGCTTCTCGAATTGTTTAGACCGAGCGCAACGCTCGCGCGATCAGAGTGAGACCGCCCACCAGCAGCACCAGCATGACGATGGTGTTGAAGAGGCTGGTCGGTGAAAAGTAGATGTGAAGATTGGCGATGACGCCGGCCAGAATGAACAGCCCGCCGGCCACGGTCAGCAACCAGCCGACAGAGCTGCGGCCATTCCAGAACAGCATCGCCACTCCGATCAGCATTGGCACTAAGGTAACACCGAAGGTGTTGCCGCCGTAGAAATTC
Organism: uncultured Solibacteraceae bacterium; assembly: GCA_963815475.1. Taxonomy (GTDB): domain Bacteria; phylum Acidobacteriota; class Terriglobia; order Bryobacterales; family Bryobacteraceae; genus Sulfopaludibacter. The sequence goes on from CAWFHD010000003.1 coordinate 2,964,683, forward strand.
CAATAAGAGGTGGAGACCATGACCTGGTTGGTGATCAGGTATCCGCCTACGCATGCCATGATCAGCCCGATCAGGAACGAACCCAACCCGCCGGGCGTACCGCCCACATCGCTGTAACTACGGTCGGCCATGTATTCGAGCATAACGCGCGACGGGCCGCGCGGGGAGAACACGCGCGCAGACGACCATACTGGTCGAAAGATCTGCCCGGGTGTTCCCCTGCCGCTGTCATAATAATGAGCTGAACGGGCACCATGAACATCCAGTTCATACGTTTGGACGATGAAGTTTGTGAGGTCCTCAACCGGCTGGCAGAGGATCAACGGCGCAGGGTTTCGGAGGTAGTAAACGAGATTTTGCGGGAGCAACTGGAGAAAATCGGTGCTGTGTCACACGTGAAAACCCCTCCTTCCGCGTGAAATTCATATGAAAACGCGATGTACAATGTGTAACTCGATTTGACATTAGGCCTCCAGAATCGGTACGCTTAGTATTTCGCGATCAGAACGAGTTGGAGACGTGTGTCGATGAGTACCGAATTCCCTTCCAAAGGCAGCATACAGCGCAACTGGCACGTGATCGATGCCCAAGAGGTAGTTTTGGGCAAGCTGGCCAGCAAAGCCGCTATGCTGCTGATGGGCAAGACGAAACCGACCTACACCACTTTCATGGATACGGGCGATCATGTGATTGTGATCAATGCCGCCAAAGTGAAGGTGACGGGCCGTAAGGAAGAAGACAAAATGTATCGCCATTTCACCGGGTACCCCGGCGGATTGGTGGAAAAGAGCTTGAAGCGGGTGCGCGCGGAACGGCCGGTGCGCCTGGTGGAAGACGCGATTTTCGGCATGCTTCCCAAAACAAAGCTCGGCAAACAGATGTACAGAAAATTAAAGGTCTACGCGGGTGATAAGCATCCGCACGTGGCGCAAAATCCCGCCGCGTTGACCGTGAAATAACGGAGCGGAAGTTTAGTGCCAGCGATTGTTCAATATTTAGGTACGGGCCGCCGCAAGCGTTCGGTGGCTCGCGTATTTTTGAGGCCCGGTAAGGGCGAAATTAAGGTTAACGGCCGGACATTCGAGAATTATTTCCCGACGGAAAGTTCGCGCGCCATGGTGCGGCAGCCGCTTGCGGCTACCGAAACCGTGGAAAAGTTCGATCTTCTAATTCTTGCGGATGGCGGCGGCGTGACCGGCCAGGCGGGCGCTGCCCGTCTTGGTATTTCAAGGGCTTTGGTGGAGTTCAATGCCGAATTGCGTTCGCGTCTGAAGAAACTCGGCTTCCTGACTCGCGATCCTCGTGCTCACGAGCGGAAGAAGTACGGTCAGAAGGGCGCACGCAAGCGGTTCCAGTTCTCCAAACGTTAAACACGGTCATTCCGTGAGGTATCCCCCAGAATACAGGGGTTAAGTAGGTGTAGAAGCGGTTTTCCGCCTCCATGCCGCGGCGCAAATTTCGCTTTGGGCCGCGCATTGCGGATGGAGTTCGGGAAGCCTGGTGAGAGCTACTAGGAGGTAGTTTGCCCGCAATATCCATGAAGGAATTGCTCGAAGCTGGCGTTCACTTCGGGCACCAGACCAAGCGCTGGAATCCGAAAATGAAGGAATACATTTTCGGCGAACGTAACGGTATCTACATTATCGATCTTCAGAAGACTCTGAAGATGTTCAAAGACGCTGCCCGGTTTGTCGGCGAAATGGCGGCACAGGGCAAGAACGTGCTCTTTGTCGGCACGAAGCGTCAAGCACAAGAAGCAATCGCGGAAGAAGCCAACCGCTGTCAGATGTACTATGTCAACCAACGCTGGTTGGGCGGCCTGCTCACCAACATGCTGACGGTACAGAAATCGATCAAGCGGCTTAAAGAACTGGAAGCGATGTCTTCGGTGGAAGGCGGATACGCCGGGCGTCCGAAGAAGGAAGTGATCCGGTTGGAGCGCGAGCGCAAGCATCTGGACCAGAACCTGGCGGGCATCAAGGACATGCCGGGGTTGCCGGACATCCTCTTCGTGATCGATTCCAACAAGGAAGGCATCGCGGTGAAGGAAGCTCGCAGACTGGGGATTCCGGTGGTGGCCATTGTGGACACCAATTGCGATCCCGACGAAGTGGATTATGTGATTCCCGGCAACGATGACGCGCTGCGCGCCATCCGCCTCTTCGCCAGCAAGATCTCCGACGCCGTGATTGAAGGCCGCGCGCTGGCCACCGAACACGATTTCACGGCCGACAAGATTGTGCAGGACGAGACGCCTTCCGAGGAGGGCATGTTGGAGTACACGGAATATGTGGACCCCAAGTATGCCGAGAAGATTATGGCGGAGAGCCTGAGCATGGAAGACGAACCGGCTCCGGTCTCGCCGCGTAAGGGCCCCGCTTCGGAAACGTCGGAACCGGCTGCAGAGCCGGTGGTGACGGAGAGCGGACACTAGGGATTCTTGCAAGCTGCTTCCTAAAGGTCGTGGCATAGGTTACAGGATTGTTACCGAGCCGCGACTTTCAGGGGGTAGTTCGCTTCGACAATTTCAGCAGCTACCTACAGGATCAACGTCATTATGGCGGACATTACCGCACAACTCGTTAAGGATCTCCGCGAGCGCACGGGCGCGGGGATGATGGAATGCAAGAAGGCCTTGGTGGAAACCAATGGCGACATTGCGGAAGCCGAAGTGTGGCTGCGCAAGCACGGTATCGCGTCGGCGGCCAAGAAGGCGTCGCGCGCCACCAAGCAGGGATTGATCGGCAGTTACATTCACCACGGCGGCCAACTGGGCGTGCTGGTGGAGATCAATTGCGAATCGGATTTCGTAGCCCGCACCGACGATTTCAAGGAACTGGTGCATGACGTTGCGATGCACATCGCGGCAGCCGATCCGCGTTTCATCCGCAAGGAAGACGTGACGGCGGAAGTCCTGGAGAAGGAAAAGGACATCCAGCGAGCGCGCGCCCTGAACGAAGGCAAGCCCGAGAAGATGGTGGACAAGATCGCCGAGGGCCGCATGCAGAAGTTCTACGAGGAAGTGTGCCTCCTGGAACAGCCCTTTGTGAAAGAAGCCACCCTCACGGTGGGCCAGCTAGTGAAGACCAAGATCGCCAAACTGGGCGAGAACATCTCCGTGGCGCGATTTGTCCGCTTTAAAGTGGGCGATGTGGCGGCGATGGAAGCGGGACACGAGAATCCAGCGGTCCCCGAGTAACTGCTGACTCCATGGCAGCTTACAAACGCATCCTGCTGAAAGTAAGTGGCGAAGTCCTGGCCGGCGGGGCGGCGTTTGGCATCAATGCCGACAAGGTAAAAGAGTTGGCGCAGGAAGTGGCGGATGTAGCCGCGGCCGGGGTGCAGGTGGGCTTGGTGGTGGGCGGCGGCAACATTTTCCGCGGCGTAGCGGCAGCAGCGCAGAAGATGGAACGCGTCACGGCGGATCACATGGGGATGCTCGCCACCGTGATCAACTCGTTGGCGCTTTCCGACGCCCTGGAGCAGATGGGCATTCCCACGCGTGTGATGAGCGCCATCGAAATGCATCAGGTGGCTGAGCCCTACATCCGCCGGCGGGCCATGCGGCACCTGGAGAAGGGCCGCATCGTGATTTTCGCGGCAGGCACTTCCAACCCGTACTTTTCCACCGACACGGCGGCCACGTTGCGCGCCCTCGAAATCAAAGCAGACGTGATTGCCAAGGCTACCCGGGTGGATGGCGTGTACGATTGCGACCCTTTGAAGTTTCCCGGGGCAGTGCGCTATCCCGAAATCGGCTACCTGGAAGTGCTGGCGAAGGGGCTGGCGGTGATGGACGCGTCGGCGGTGGCGATGTGCCGGGACAACAAGCTGCCGATCATCGTTTTCAATCTGAACACGCCAGGCAATATAATGCGTATGTCGATGGGTGAGCCTATCGGCACGGTAATTCATTAGCCCCCGGCCGCCCTCGCGGCTGCAAGGCAGGTGTTTTCGGAGACTTGCGCTATGAAGACAGAACAGCAAGCAGCACCCGGTGGTTCCGCTTTCAACACGATTAAGGAGGTCGAGGCCAACGTCCTACAACGGATGGAAAAGGCGCTCGCCGACCTGCAGCACGAAATGGCGTCGATCCGCACCGGCCGCGCCTCACTGAGTATTCTGGACCACATCCGCGTGGACTACTACGGGACGCCCACGCCGTTGAACCAGGTGGCCAACCTGCATGTGCCCGAGCCATCGCTGATCACGATTCAGCCGTGGGATGTGTCGCAGATTGGGCCCATCGAGAAATCGATCCGGACTTCCGACCTGGGACTGAATCCTTCCAATGACGGGAAGCTCATCCGGCTGCCCATTCCGCCTCTCACCGAAGAGCGCCGCAAGGACCTGGTGAAGAAGCTACATGGCGTGGCCGAGCATCATCGCGTTTCCGTGCGCAACATCCGGCGCGACGGCAACGAGAACGTCAAGAAGCTGCTGAAGGACAAGAAGGTCACCGAGGATGACGACAAGAAGGCGCACGACGAAATCCAGAAGATGACCGACGGCTATATGGGGAAGATCGACCAGGCGGCCAAGACCAAAGAAAAGGACATCCTGGAAATCAAGTAAAGTTTTGCCACGGATGGATACGGATACACGGGGATCGGAAAAATCCTCGCCGGGTCCGTGTTCATCTGTGGCTGATCTTCTATGTCCTGGTTCACTCTACGAGTGCCGGCCTCCAGCGCCAATCTTGGCGCAGGCTTTGACGCGCTGGGACTGGCTCTGGGCGTGTACCTGACGTGTCGCTTTCGGGTAAGCGACACGCTGCAAATCCGGGCCTCCGGGCGGGACGCGGCTTCTATCTCGAGCGGTCCCGATAACTTGATCTGGCAGACGGCCGAGGCTGTGGCGCGGGATCACGGCATGCAGATGCCGCCCATCGAGCTCGATATTCAAAACGATATTCCACTGGGCAAGGGCATGGGGTCGAGCGCCGCGGCGCTGACGGCGGGCGTGGTGATTGCGGACCGGCTGCTGGATCTGGGCTGGAAGCCGCTGCGCATTCTGGACGAAGCGGCTCGACTGGAAGGCCATCCCGACAACGTTGCGCCATGCACGCTGGGCTCGATTGTGGCGAGCGCGATCGACTCGGGCGGAGTGGTGCGGAGCGTGCGGCTCGACTTACCGCAGCGCTTCGGGATCGCGATTGTGGTGCCGGATTTCGACTTGCCGACGGCCAAGGCTCGCGCCGTGCTACCCGACTGTTATTCGCGCGAGGACGCTGTGTTTAACGTGCAGCGGGCAGCGCTGCTGATGGCGGCGTTGGCCACGGGGTCGACGTGGGCGTTTCCGGTGGCGCTGGACGACCGATTCCACCAACCGTATCGAGCGCCTTTAGTGCCGGGGTTAGTGGAGATCCTGAAGCTGCGGGCTCCGGGGCTGCTGGGCTGCGCGCTTTCGGGCGCGGGACCTTCGATCCTGGTGTTCTACGAACGCGGCTGCGAAAGCGTCTGCGACCTGGTGCGGCAGATCTTTGTGCTCAACGGGCATGCGGCGGAAGTGCTGGAGACGCACATCCCCGAGCACGGGTTCGAGTTGACGGAGGGATAGCGTCCCGAAGGGTCGGCGTCTGCGAACCGGCGCGGCAGGGTCGAAAGACCGGTCCGAGCTTGGCTCGGATTGGCAGACGGAAGCGCCAGAGGAAGCGCCTGCCCCGCCCAAGGCCCATTCCAACAGACGAGGACAGACGCAGGACGTCAATCGGAGCGGGCGCTGCGATGGTCGGACTACTCGGTCCACGGTCTTGGACGCGTCAGACCGAGGGTCTGCGCCACATCGTGGTTCGGAATGACGTGCTAGAGTGGCTGGCAAAGTGCCTTTACGGATGCCGATGAGAATCTCGAATCAATGGTACGGGTACGCTCAGTCTGCACTTCGCATTGTGGCCGGACTGCTATTCGTCGCGCACGGCCTGCAGAAGGTGGTCGGGATGTTCGGCGGTTTGGGCGGGCATGGGGCGACTGCTCCCACAGGGTCGCTTTTTTGGGTCGCGGGCGTGATCGAATTAGGTTTGGGCACGCTCTTCACGCTGGGCTTGCTGACGCGGCCGGTTGCTTTTGTGCTGTGCGGTGAAATGGCGGTGGCGTATTTTCACGCCCACTTTCCGCGCGGCTTCTGGCCGATTCAAAATGGCGGTGAACTAGCGGTGTTGTACTGCTTCCTTTTCCTCTTCTTTTGCGCTGCGGGTGCGGGTCCTGTGAGCCTGGATCGGGCGTTGAAGCGCGATTGAAGGCGGGTAGTCCCCCGAAGGGCTTCTTGACTTTGGCAGTTCCGGTAATTTATTCTGACGATTCGCTTTGTCCGCAGAAAATGGCGGAACTACGTATGCGCGACAACATGAGCCACGAGTCGGAAACCAAGGAATTGTTTCTCGATTCGACGCTGGAGAGCGTGGATAGCGCGGAACAACTCGCGGTCGGGATGGCGGAAAAAGCGGGTTTCGACGAAGACGATCTGATGAAGATCGGGATGGCGGTCCGCGAATCGGTGGTGAATGCCGTGGTGCATGGCAACCGGTATAGCGCCAATAAAAAGGTGCGGTTTTCGGTGGCGCACACCCCGCAACGGTTTACCATTAAGATTGCGGATCAAGGAGAAGGCTTCAATGTGGAAGATCTTCCCGACCCGCTCGCGCCCGAAAATCTGCTGCGCACTTCGGGGCGCGGAATTTTTCTGATCCGATCGTTTATGGATGAGTTCGACCTCCGGCGCGGCGAGTCCGGGGGCATGGAAGTAACTTTGGTCAAACACACGGTGTCAAAGTAGATTCGGCGGCTTTCAGCCAGGAGGCATATTCAGTGAGCGTAAAGTTGAATACACGGCAAGTGGGTGACGTGACGGTGATCGATGTGGCTGGGCGAATTACCCTGGGTGAGGGTTCCAGCGCGATGCGCGATGCTTTGCGTGATTTGGTGACCAAGAATCAGAAAAAGATTCTGCTCAACCTGGGCGATGTATCTTACATCGACAGTTCGGGAATCGGTGAACTGGTTTCCGGCTTCACAACGGTGACGAACAGCGGCGGGCAGTTGAAGCTGTTGAATCTCACCAAGCGGGTTAAGGACCTTTTGCAGATCACGAAGCTCTACACGGTTTTCGACGTCCACGAGGACGAAGCCGCGGCCATTCGCAGCTTCGCTTAGTTTTTTGGCGGGCGGCCTGCGTTTCGCGGGCCGCCTGATTACTCCCTCCTGCTTCTCCAAAACTCAAATTGAAGCCGCCCAACGAGAATTAAGGCATTGTTTCCGAGGCTACCGACTCCCTTACGGTCGCGGCTCGGTAAGAAGCGCCGACTTAAGGTCGCGGCTCGGATCGCTGGCGAACTTCTGAAACGTCTGGGTTAGGGTTACCGATAGTTCTTGTCGTCTAACTTACTCAGGTCGAGGCTCGCCGGTAGCACTCCTATGGTGACCACGGCGAACGTAAAGACGCTGGTGCCAGGCTCCAGGTGGCCTCCGAACGACTTGTCGGGATTCGCCAGCACGATGTGCGGGTGCAGTTTCCCGTTCATGACATACCCGCTCATGCCGATGATGTCGGCGGGCGCCGTGGGGTCTTTCACGAACATGTTCCTGGAGGGAAGCGTCCGGTTGCTGACCTGATGGACCTGGTAGTTGCGAACCGAGCCGAACCCTGAGAGGATCACGCCGTTCTGAATCTTATTGTCCTTCACCGCCTGTTCCAGGCCCGAGAGCAACTCGGTTTGATACTTAAAGCGGAGAATCACCACGCGTTCGAATTGACTGGGGATGCTCACCACGTCGGGAACTTTCGGGTCGTTCGGCCTGGCGTCGCCGTCGGCCGGATTGGTCACTTCATGGCGAGCCTCCTGGGCGGCGCCCAAGGCAACAAAAGCCGTGAGAAATATCGCAAATCGCATGCAGACAGCATAGCCCAAAGGCCGTCCGGCGATGCCTGGAAGTCACTCTGTGGCGGCTTGGCACAGGGTTGGCGGCTTCGCCATCGTGCGAAAATGGTGACTATGGGTACCCGCCTTCTGGCCGCTGTTTTTGCGGTGTGTCTTGCCGCTTCGGCCCAGACGCTCTCGGTCGAAAAGCTGGTCGAGTTCCTTCGCAATGCGGAGAACTCCCAAAAATTCAAATACACCGATCAGGAAATCGCCAAGTTTCTGCATAACGTCAAGATGAGCGAGCGCCTGGACGATCGCGCCATCGAGGATATGCAGGGGCAGTTGAAGATAGGCCCCAAGACACTGCTGGCGCTTCACCTGCTGCGCGACCAATCTCAGAGCCTGGTGGCCGCCAAGGCCGTGACGGCTCCGCTGCCGCCGAAGCCGATTCCACCGCCCTCTTCCGAGGAGCAGGCCGCCATTCTAGACGATGTGCGGCAGTACGCCTTGGGCTACAGTCAGAATCTGCCCGACTTCATCTGCACCGAAGTCACGCGCCGGCTGGCGGCGCCCGCGCCCGGCACACGCGGCGGCGGTCCCGCCAGCGATAGCCCTCACTGGCAGTCACTCGACACACTCACTGTGAGGCTGAGCTACTTCGATCAGCACGAAGACTACAAGCTGATTCTGCACAACAGCGCTCCGGTCTCAAATCAGGACCTGCATAGCGTGGGCGGGTCGCAATCGTTCGGCGACTTCGGCAGCATGTTGAAGGAGATTTTCGAGCCGCGCTCAGAGGCTCGTTTCGCCTGGGATCATTGGGGCACACTGCGCGGCCAGCGCGTGATGGAGTTCTCTTACAAGATTTCGCAATCGCTCTCGCAATACCAGTTGGTGGTGGACAAGCGCAGCATCATCAGCGCGTATCACGGCATTGTGGCGGTGGATCCGCAGTCTCACGTGGTATTGCGCGTTTCGGTGGTGGCCGACAACATCCCGGCCGATTTTCCGCTGCGCAGCGCGGAGGATATTCTGGATTACGATTACCAGGATATTTCCGGCCACAAGTTCCTGCTGCCCCTGAAGGCGACCGTCACAGGGAATCTGGGCGACTACCTTTCACGCAACGATAAAGAATTTCGTATTTACCGTAAATACTCCGCTGACGCCGTGATCAAGTACGATACCGAGGACGCGGTGGCGCCTCCTCCCCTCGACGAGAATAAGACGAAGGAGGCTCCGGCCGCTCCGGGCAGTCCCCCTCCGCCTCCCACTAAGAAGCAGTAGCGAAACCGACCAAACAACGCGCCGGTGGCAAGACCACCACCGCCACTTACCTCTTCAGGTAGGTCTTTTCGTATTTGTTGCGGCTGTTGAAGACTTTGAAGTTTCCGTTCTTCTCCGCGGTGATACGGAGCCAGTCGCCTTCGCAGATCGGGTCGATATTGGCGATGAAGGTGTCGGGCGAATTGTGCTGCTTGTCGGCTTTGACGGCGTAGTGCAATTGCCACAGATCGAGCAGGCTGCGAGTGTCGCGAATCGTCTGCCAAACCTCGGCATCGCCTCCTTTGTCCGCGCCATTGTCCACCAATGCCACGCGGGGCTCTATGCCGCGCACCAGGGGCACGGAATTCGATTGCGCCAGGCCGTGATGCGAGACCAGGAACAGATCGACGGTTCCAATCTTGTTGTTGGGGCACATCAGGTCGTACTCGCGGTCTTTGGTGAGGTCGCCCAGGTCGAGCATACGGAAATCGCCATAGCTGATCAGGACTCCGACCGATTGCCCGTTCTCGCTTTTATCTGCGGTCGGACGCTCTACACCGGCACAGGCCGGATTTGGTTGACCGGCGCCGGGCAGGGCCGCGTCGATGGTCTGGCCACCAGCGGAGAGAACCTTCACATCCAGGCCCTTGATGGGAATGACGCTGCCGGGTTTCACCAGTATGTGGTTACCGCGATTGCGGAGGGTGCTGTATTCGTTGAAGAGGATCTCGGCGTCTTTGCCGGTTTCGGTCTGCGGCCCGTGGTCGATGAAGTTGCCGATCGGCATCTTGCGGGCCAGCGCCTGGACACCGCCGACATGGTCGCGGTGGTAGTGAGTGATCAGCAGGTAATCGATGCGCTTGACGCCGGCCTTCTTGGCTGCGGCCGCGATCCGGTCGGCATCGCGGTGGTTGAAGCCCGGCCATCCCGTATCCACCAGCAGCGATTGTCCGCCGGGCACTGCAAAGAGGGTGGCCTGCCCGCCTTCCACGTCGATGGCGAAGATCTCCAGATTCTTAGCCGGCAGCGCGGCCGCACTGGAAAGGAGTAGAATGCCCGAGAGTATTGCTCCGGGGCGCGGAGTCGCTCGCATGGCGAGCATGGTATCACGCTCCCACACCCACAGTGGCGGAACAGTTCGACTCGTGAAAGCGTATAACAGTACAGATGCCGTTTTGCAGCCAGTGCGGGAACCAGGTAACACCAGCGGACATGTTTTGCGCGCGCTGCGGGGGGCGTCAGCCAGGGGCGTTCGCGCAGCAGTCGGCTAAAGATCCGCTATCCGGCATTACCCCGCGAACCGCGTCCATCTTGTGTTATGTCCCGGGGCTCGGCTGGATTGCCTCGATCATCGTGCTGGCGGCTCACCGGTTTCGCACCGATCGGGCCGTTCGCTTCCATGCTTTTCAGGGTTTGTACCTGTTCGTGGCATGGCTGGTGAACGACATCGTGGTGAAACCGATGTTCTGGGGTCTGGGGTCCGGCCTTCACATTTACGAGTTGGTGCGCGTGGTTCTGCTGGTGATGTCGGTCTTCATGATGGTGAAAGCGTCGCAGGATGAGATGTTTAGCCTGCCGCTGTTCGGAGAATTGGCGCAGCGCTCCATGACAGAAGGTGTGTAACCGCTGCAACATGTTGGGCTTGGGGAACGGAATGAGAATTCAAGCTCTGCCGAGGAAATTAAGTAAGATGGGCCGTTAGACCGATCGTTAATCGCCAGCGGATGTAGACCGTTGAATGGGCAGAGTACCGTTACTTTCGGTGACCGGCTTAGACGAGTTCCTGAGCCCTCGGCTGAGGGCTGCCATGATCTTCCGAATATAGAAGAGCATGCCCAGGAAGGTGGCTGCGAGGATTTGCCAGAGCATGGCACCGCTGCCGGGATCTACATACGCCGAGGCTATTTGAGGCACGGCTAATAAAATCAACAAGGTTCGAAACATAGAGCTCAGCAGGTGTCTTCGCACCGTTTTCCTCCGAAGAAGTCAAAAACTAATTAAGTGTAACGCCCTATACATTTAGCCGTCCCCCCTCAAAAGGGCTAGACAGTACCGTAATAAGGAACATTCCTTGATATTTAAACCTGGAATTCGTACGGATTATCGGGGTTTCAATCATAAGACAACAAAGACTGCGCCGAAAGTTGCGCTACAAGACATATCGGTCATTGAAGCCATGCCGTTTTGACCTTGCGCCATCTAATGTAGTATATTTATTCACAGGGGCGAATAAATAGACAAATGACGCGGGTGGGCATTGTCGGACATAGCGGCTATAGCGGCGCTGAGCTGGTCAGGATATTGACGCGGCATCCCCACCTGGAGCCGGTTCTCCTCGACCATCGCGGCGATCCCGGCGATGGATCTTCCCTGCGCCGCCCGCAAGGCCCGCCGCGTTTTCCCTGCAATCCGGAATCGATTCGGAATGAGGGAATTGCGGCCGTTTTCCTGGCGACACCCCCGGAAGTTTCCATGGATTTGGCGCCGGGAATGTTGCAAGCGGGAGCTCGCGTGGTCGACCTGAGCGGGGCCTTTCGCCTGGGCACGCCCGAAAACTACTCCGCCTGGTATCGGAAGCCTCACACCCAGCCGGAACTCCTGGCGGAGGCCGTTTATGGCTTACCGGAATTCTGCCGCAATCGAATTCCCGCGGCGCAGTTGCTATCCAATCCTGGCTGCTACCCTACGGCCGCGAACCTGGCCATCCGCCCCCTCATCGAGGCAGGGGCGGTGGACCGCACCTGCGGAATCGTATGCGATGCCAAAAGCGGCACGAGCGGCGCGGGGCGCAAGGCGAACCTCACGAACAGCTTTTGCGAGGTGACGGAGAATTTCTCGGCGTATTCCATTCTGAAGCACCGCCACGTGCCCGAAGTGCTTCGCATCTCCGGACTGCAGGAGAGCGAATTCAGTTTCACGGCTCAGTTGCTGCCCGTGGATCGCGGCATCCTGGAAACCATCTACTTCCGCGGCACGGGAGTCAGCAGCTCCGAAGACCTAGTGAAAATCTACGAAGAGCGCTACGCCGACGAGCCGTTCATCCGCCTGTACCAACCTGGGCGGGTTCCCGACCTGCACGCTGTGGTGCGCACCAATTTCTGCGACATCGGGGTGGTGTTCGATGCGGCGACAGGCCGCGGCGTCGTGGTTGCCGCCATCGACAACCTGGTGAAGGGCGCGGCCGGACAGGCCATCCAAAATCTCAACCTGATGCTGGGTTTCCCGGAAACGGAGGGCCTGCTGTGAGCCGTCTGCTGGTAAAACTCGGCGGCACTCTGCTCGATGCCGCGGAGTCGCGGGAGGGTCTCGCCTGCCAGATCGCCGCAGCCCGGCGGGAAGGGCACGAGATCGTGGTAGTGCATGGCGGCGGCAAGCAGATGACGCGCTACCTGACCGACCGCGGCGTGGAAAGCTGCTTCGTCAACGGACTGCGAGTCACATCGCCCGAGGTGGTGGATGCGGTGCTGAAAGTGTTCGCCGGGACGGTCAACCACGAACTGGTGGCCAGCCTCAATCGCGCCGGCTCGCTGGCTGTAGGAATCTCGGGTATCGATGCTTTTCTGGTGGAGGCCGAACAGATGGATCCGGCACTGGGCGCGGTGGGCCGAGTGACGCGGTCCAATCCCGAATTGCTTCACCTGCTGAGTGGAAACGGCTATCTGCCGGTGGTGGCGTGTGTGGCGGGCGATCGCGCGGGAAACGTGTACAACGTGAATGCCGACCAGATGGCGGTGGCGTGTGCCGCGGCTTTTGGCGCGCAGCAACTCATCTTTCTCACTGATGTCGATGGCGTGATGGATGGTTCGAAACAGGTTCGAGGGCTGCTGACTGCCGCGGAGAGCGAGCAGTTGATCGCGGGCGGCATCGCGACTGGCGGCATGCAAGCGAAGCTGAACGCCGCGCTGGCGGCTTTGCGCGGCGGAGTGGGGCAGGTTCGCATTGCGCCGGGGGCGGCGGAGCGGAGCCTGAGCCGACTGCTGGCAGGAGAGAATATCGGCACTCGCGTGGTGCTGACGGAGGCACAAACAGCATGATTAGCGGTCTCTACGCGGACGCTTTCCTGGAATCGCGGGAAATCAAGCCGCGCCTCACGGTTTCGAAGGCAGGGATGCGCGACATCCCTCTGATCCTGGATCTCATCAACGATTACGCGGCTAAAGGGATCATGCTGCCGCGCACGGAATTCGAGATGTCGGAGGCGATTCGCGACTTCATTGTTGTGAAGTCGGGTGACGAGTTGCTGGGTTGCGGTGCGTTACACTTCTATACTCCAACACTGGCCGAGATTCGCTCGCTGGCTGTTTACGAGAAGGCCAAGACGAAGGGCGTGGGTCGCATTCTGGTGGACGCTCTGGTGAAAGAAGCCGAACAATACGAGCTGGACGCGGTCTTCGCGTTCACTTATGTAGTGGATTTTTTCAACAAGGTGGGCTTCCATGCGGTAGAACGCGGCGTCCTGCCGCTGAAAGCGTGGAAAGACTGCTTGCGCTGCCCGAAATTCCAGGCTTGCGATGAAGTGGCTGTACTACGCATCCTACGGCCCGATCGCTGTCCCGAACCACAACCGGCGGTATGGGGACCATCTAGCGACCAGGCTGACGATCAACTGATTCAGATCCCGATCCCGCGAAGTCTGACGCAAATCCCCCCAAAGTAGGGCGATCCCGCATTCCCCCCAAAAGACCGCACAAATAGTAGCTTGTCCTTACACTTAGCGGATGTAGAATCATTTTAAGGACAAACAAGCCTTAAATTCAATCTAAGCGGAACGGGGCCGTAATGAAAGCACAAACTGTTGACGTAAAATCCTCCACTGGCCGAATCCTGTGTTGTACAGTTTTCCGACCGGGCGGCAAGAAACTGTTAGCGAAGGGGCACGTCATCAGCGATGAAGATGTGCGCGTTCTGGAATCGGAAGGCATGGAGACCATTTGGGTCACCGAGTTGGAAGAAGGCGAAGTCGGGGAAGACGATGCGGTTTGTCAGGTTGCCAGTGAAATGGGCTGCGGCAGCTTCGAAATCCGCTTGGCTGCGGGCGGCCGCGCCAACCTGTTGGCCACCGAAAATTGCTGCCTGCTGGTGGATGACGAACTCCTCCGCGCCATCAATAGCACCGCCAGCGTAGTGATCGCAACGTCCTTGAATTTCAGCTACGCGGTGGCTGGACAACGGATCGCGACCGTAAAGAGCGCTCCCTTCGCCGTCGCGAAAGAGCAGTTGGAAGCGCTCATCGGAATCCTGAAGGAACGCGGTCCCATCCTGCAAGCCCGCCCCATCCGCACGCCGAGTGTAGGAGTTCTCTACACAGACCCGATCAGCGGCGAGCGCGCCCGCCAGCTTTTCGAGAACATCATGCGCCAGCGCCTCGAGCGTTTCGGCGTCAACGCCAATTTTGTCCTGGCATGCACGGAAGACGAGAACTCCGTAGCTCGCTGCCTGCAGCACCTGCTCCGCTCCAAGCCCTGCACCATCATGGTAGCTTCCACCACAGCGCCGGCCGGTCCGGAAGATGTAATTGGACAGGCGATGCTGCGAGTGGGCGGCAATGTCGAACGTTTCCTGGCTCCGGTAGAGCCCGGCAATCTGCTGTTGCTCTCTTATAAGGACGAAGTGCCGATCATTTCAGCCCCCGGTTGCTTCCGTTCGGCCAAACCCAACGTGGTCGATCTGGTGCTGCCGCCGTTGCTGGCCCGCTATCATGTCACAGGTTGGGAAGTGGCGTGCTTGGGACACGGCGGCCTGCTGGCATAAGATAAGCTCCTCCACTGCCTGCATTCTGCAAACCTCCGAGGCAGAGCACAGGCGCTCCTCTCCGGGCCCCGCAACGGGCCCGGATTTTTATTTGGGGGAAAGAAGTCAGAAGACCGCGCGACCCTCTACTGCGTCGGCGCGAACGCAAATACCTGGTTATTGGGCTTTCCAGGAGAGATGTGGGCATAACCCGATCCCCAATACACCACGCCATCGGCAATCGCCGGTCCGTCCACTACCGAACCGCCGCTGTCGAAACTCCATAGAATCGCGCCAGTCTTCGCATCCATGGCGTGCATCATTCCCGAATACGACCCGGCATAGACCACTCCGTTGGCGACGCTCATGGCCCCCGTATCGATCGCGCCTTTGCTCGGATCCGCAGTTTGCCAGACAATTTTACCCGTCCGTGCATTGATGGCGCTCCAGGAGCCCCAGGTGATGGTCTGCCCTTGCGGTTTCAACTGATACGATCCGTGAAGGTTGTTGGCGATGGCCGCGTAGATCCGGTCCCCATCCGTCGCCGTCCCCCATTCGATTCCGCCGATCGTGCTCCCCGGTCCCACTGGCGTGCTCCATAGAATCTGGCCGTTCGAAGGATCCAAACCCCAAAGCACGCCACTCTTCTGTCCGAACGCTACGACGCCCGGCAATAAATTCGGACCCGAACCGCTCAGGTCATAGTCTGGCCCGGCCGGTGAAGGGCACGTCACTCCAGCCTTTGCATTGGTGCAGGCCACCGTCCAAACGTCATATCCGTGCAAGTGTTCGCTCCAGAGTATGGCGCCAGTGTTCAGATTCACTGCCAGCACCGAGTCGAAATAATCGGCAGGATCCGTGCACGGAGTAGTTGCGCCTGCACTCATCTTCGATTGGCAACTCGCCACGGCATCCGGCACGTCATAGTTATTCCCGGTGCCCACATAGATAATCCCCTTGTTGGGATCGATCGCCGGCGGCTGCCAAATCGCGCCTCCGCTGTAACCTCCCGTCTTGCCTCCATTATCCGGGACGGTGTAAGTCTGCCACATCAACTTTCCGGTGTTGGCATCCAATGCCACCAGGCTGCCTCGAAAGGTACAACATACATATCCCGGTTGGTCCGCGAGCGCTTCTTCGTTCGACGAAACTCCCACGACGATCATGTCCCCCACGACCACTGGGGACCCAGTGATGATGGCCGCCGGATTCTTTTCTATCTGAGTCACCCAATGCAAAGCGCCACTCTGGGCATTGAATGCCATGATGCGCGCTCCATCATGTAACGCCGAGGAACTCCCGATGTCTCCTATGATCACGTCGACACCGTGTATCGCCGGACTTACCCGGGAAAACGCGTTCATCTGACCGTCGTACTGGGAAATTTTGGCGGTCCAGATTGCTTGCCCAGTGCTGCTGTTGAGTGCGTATAGATTGCCCGCCCAGTCCGGCACATACACGGCATTGGTTCCAACCGTCGGAGTGGCCGAGACGTCTCCGCCCGTCCGGAATGTCCACTTCGTTGTGAGAGAACCGGCGTTGTTTGGCCGATCTTGGTTTCATTGGGCTGGTTGCGGGAGTTAGAAAGATCGTGTCCTGCTGCAGGCCAGGTATTGGCGCCCGTCGAACCGCCCGAATCGGCCCCGTAAATTGCGATGCCAACTGCTGTAAGAGCTGCAGCACGAAAAACATATGTAGTTAGTCTTGATGTCTTCATAAGCGGACTATTTCGCCCTTTCGTATAGTCGCTGAAGTGGCTGCGCGCCCCGTTATTCTATTGCGATTGTAAGAGCTATTGGCGGGAGATATTCCCGGCAGGCTAATAAGTTCAGAATCGTAAAGGCACGATCACATACAAGGCAAGTTAGCCGGCACGAACCGCGCAATTTTTTCGTGGTCAAGGCAATAAATGCAGCGTCGCCGCACGTAATGGCGCAGAGAGCTCGTGACACGATTCACAGTCACCGCACCGGTGGTTCGGGTTCTCTCCACTCAATGCCCCTGCTCCTCAACTCCCGCTCCAACTTCTCCGCTCCTTCGAACACCACCGCGTCGATGCCTTCCTTCTTTGCTGCTTCCACGTAAGCTTCGATGTCGTCGGTGTAGAAGCATTCTTCGGGACGGCAGTTGGCTTTGGCTATGGCTTCCCGGAATATCTTCGGATCGGGCTTCATGGCTTTCACTTCGTAAGACAACACCAACTCATGAAAGTGGCGGAGGATGGGATACTTTTCCTTCACCATCTCGAAATGAATGGCGTTGGTGTTGGAGAGGAGCACCAGGCGGTATCGCTTTGCCAGCCCTTCGAGCATGCCGTCGGGCACCAGCGTTTCTCCAAAAATGGAGCTCCAGATCTGGCAGAAATGATCGTGCTCCAGCTTCAGACCGAGGATGCCGGAGAACTGCTGCACGAAATCGGCTGGTTCCACCAGGCCAGTTTCGAAGCGCTCCACCAGATCAGAGGACGCGATGCGCCCCGGCATTTCCGCCGCCGAATAGGCGCAGAGGCCTTCGAGCGCCCGGTATCCGCGTCGGAAATCGAAATAGATCAGGACCCTGCCCAGATCGAAAATGATGGCCTTGTACACGATCTCTAGTGTAGGCGCGGCGCGGACCATCGTGCTACCTGCTAGACTTTTCCTTCATGGCCAAAGCGACCTTTCTAGAGTGCAGTCTGTGTCACAGGCATTACGAGGCAGGCAAGCCTGCCAACCTCTGCGAGTGCGGCGGACCGCTGCTGGTGCGGTACGACCTGGATTCCATCCGGCGCATGTGGCGGCGGCGGGACGTGTCGAACGGTCCTTCCAGCATGTGGCGTTATTCGCCCGTGCTGCCGGCGGCCGATGAGTCCATCGTCTCTCTGGGAGAGGGTTGGACTCCGCTGCTGCGGACGCGGCGTTTGGGCGCGAAGATTGGCGCCGATGCCTTGTGGGTCAAAGACGAAGGTATGAATCCCACGGCGTCGTTCAAGGCGCGCGGTCTCTCGTGCGCCATTTCGATGTGCGTGGAGCTGGGCATCAAGAAGGTGGCGATTCCGTCGGCGGGCAACGCGGCCAGCGCGCTCGCGGCGTATGCGGCGGCTGCGGGGATCGAGTCCTTCATCTTCATGCCGCGCGACGTCCCCCAGGCGAATTATCTGGAATGCAAAGCGTACGGCGCGCACGTCACGCTGGTGGACGGCCTGATCAGCGACTGCGGGAAGATTGTGGCCACACGCGGTCCGGAGGAAGGCTGGTTCGACATCAGCACCCTGAAGGAGCCGTATCGCATCGAAGGCAAGAAAACCATGGGGTATGAAGTGGCGGAGCAGATGAATTGGGAACTGCCCGACGCTATTTTCTATCCGACGGGCGGCGGCGTGGGGCTGATCGGGATGTGGAAGGCGTTCCAGCGAAATGGAGCATCTTGGGTGGATCGGCAGCAAGCGGCCCAAGATGATTGCCGTGCAGGCGGAAGGGTGCGCCCCGATTGTGCGCGCGTACGACGAGAATGAGCCGCGCAGCCGCTTCTTCGAGAATGCTCACACGGTGGCGGCCGGACTGCGCGTCCCCAAGGCTCTCGGCGATTTTCTGGTGCTGCAGGGCGTTCGCGAAAGCGGCGGCACGGCGATCGCGGTGAGCGACGACGAGATGCTGGATGCCGGCGTGCGACTGGCGAGCGATGAAGGTATTTACGCCGCTCCCGAAGGCGCGGCCTGCGTGGCGGCGCTGGAGAAACTGCTGGCATCGGGTTTCCTGAAACCGAGCGACCGGATCGTGCTGTACAACACCGGGTCGGGCCTCAAGTATCCGGAAGCCTACTCCACGCGCTTTCCGCGCACCGCCGCCGGCGAGCAGGACAAGCTTGGCGGGCTGATCACTCCGCGATGAAAGACCTGGCACTCTCCGCCCTCGATGCCGTGACTGGGCGCGGCGTAACATATGCCGACGTGCGCGCCATCGAGACACGCGAAGAGGAGCTCAGCACCAAGAACGGCAAGGTGGGCCACGTCTCCAGCTCGGAATCGATGGGCGTGGGAATTCGCGTGCTGGCGAATGGGTGCTGGGGCTTCGCGGCCACGGACGACCTTTCGAAGCCAGGTGTGGAGGCCGCCGCCGCGCTGGCTCTCGAGATTGCGCGCTCCGGCGGGCTGGCGAAGAAGAGCGATGTCGTGCTGGCGCCCGAAGACAGGCACGAAGCCACCTGGGTGTCGCCGATTCGGATCGATCCCTTCCGCGTGCCGGTGGAGCAGCGCCTGGCCGTGCTGCTGGCGGTGGACGCGGAACTGCGCCACAGCCCTGCGATCAACCTGGCCGAAGCGTCGATGCATTTCGAGCGGAAGCGCCAGGTGTTCGTCTCGAGCCTGGGAAGCGTCATCGACCAGACTCGCTATCTTTCGGGCGCAGGGCTCGCCGCCACTTGCTTCAAGGACGGCGACATTCAAAAACGATCGTTCCCGAACTCCTTCGGCGGCCAGTATCAACTGAAGGGCTACGAACTGGTGGACGAGCTGAACTTGCAGGCGCACGCTCCGCGCATCGCCGAGGAGGCCGAAGCTCTGCATTCCGCCGATCAGTGTCCGGAGGGTGAGACCAATCTGATTCTGGACAGTTCGCAACTTGGCCTGCAGATTCACGAGTCCATCGGGCATCCCATAGAGCTCGACCGCGTATTGGGCAGCGAGGCGAACTATGCGGGCATGAGTTTCCTGACGCTCGATCAACTGGGGCGGCTGCGCTACGGATCGGACATTGTGAACGTGGTGTGCGATGCGCGCGTGGAACATGGCCCGGGGCTGGGCACGTTCGCGTTTGACGATGAAGGCGTGCCGGCGCAATGCGTGGACATCATTCGCGGCGGGCAATTCGTGGGCTACATGACGTCGCGTGAGACGGCGGCGGCGGTGGGCGAGACGCGGTCGAACGGCTGTATGCGAGCGGACGGCTGGGGACGGCTGCCGTTGATTCGCATGAACAACGTAAGCCTGCTGCCGGGCGAGCAATCGCTCGACGAAGTCTTCGATGTGGATCACGGGATTTACATGGAGACGAACAAGAGCTGGTCGATCGACGACAAGCGGTACAACTTCCAGTTCGGCTGCGAAATCGGCTGGGAGATCCGCAACGGCAAGCGCGTGCGCATGCTGAAGAATCCGAGCTACAGCGGTATTTCCACCGAGTTCTGGAATGCCTGCTCCGCTATTGCCGGGCGCGAACACTGGACGCTGTGGGGCGTGCCGAATTGCGGCAAGGGCCAGCCCGAGCAAGTTATGGGAACCGGCCACGGCGCCAGTCCGGCGCGCTTCCGCAACATCAAAGTGGGGAGCGCCTATGCGGAATGAGGAGATCTTCGGCCTGATGGTGGATGCCGCGCGCGCCCGCGGCGTCCGCGACATCGAAGCTATACTCGCTACGGAGAATCAGGCGCTCACACGCTTCGCCAACAACGCCATCTCGCAGAACGTATCGGAGCAGAGCCGGCACCTTTCCGTGCGCACACTGATCGACGGGCGGACGGCGCGCGCTTCCACGAATCGCGTGGATCGCGAAGGCATCGATCGGGTGGTGGAGCAGGCGATTGCGATCACGCGGTCGGTGGAGCCGGATGCGGAGTTGCTGCCGATGGCGGAGCCGGCAGCGTACGAGTCGGCTACACGGTTCTTCGAGCCGACGGCTCGCGCGACACCGCAGGAGCGGGCGCAGGCTGTCGCTGAGGCCATCCGCGCGGTGGAAGGGTCGAAACAGATGGCCGCCGGCATCTACTCCACTGGGGAATCGAACCTGGCGATTTTCAATTCGCGGGGCGTGGCGGCGGACTATCGCGAAACCATGGCACGATTCTCCATCACGGCGATGTTGGAAGACAGCTCTGGGTGGGCGAAGGCGAGCGCATGCCATCATCGCGACCTGGATCCTCTGGCGTTGGCACTCTCGGCGTCGCGCAAGGCAGCGCTTTCGCGGGCGCCGCGCGAGTTAGAGGCCGGCAAGTATATGGTGATTCTGGAACCGGCGGCGGTGCTCGACCTGGTGGGGCAGATGGCGGCCGACTTCAGCGCAACGGCTATCCGCGACGGCCGCAGCTTTCTGAACGACCGGCTGGGCAAGAAGATCTTCGGCGACAACATCACGATTCACGATGACGCGCTCCATCCGCTGCAAGCGGGGGCCGCGTTCGATGCCGAGGGAGTGCCGCGCAAGCGTCTGACGCTAGTGGATCGCGGGGTACCGCGCGACATCGCTTACTGCCGGCAGGCAGCGGCGTTGGCGGGAGTCGATACGACGGGCCATGGATTTCCGCTGCCCAACGAGTACGGCGAGGCGCCGGTGAATATCGTGATCGCGGGTGGCGATACGCAGTTGGAAGAGATGATCGCGTCCACCGCGCGCGGCATCCTGGTGACGCGCCTGTGGTACATCCGCGAGGTGGATCCGTACGAAAAGATTTTCACCGGCATGACTCGCGACGGAACGTTTTTGGTGGAGGACGGACGCGTCACTTCGGGAGTGCGGAACTTCCGTTTCAACGAAGGCTTGATGGACATGCTGTCCAACGTCGAGGCGTTAGGGCCAACCGTGAGAGCATCGGGCGAAGAAGCGATCGACATGGTAGCGCCCGCGATGAAAGTGCGCGATTTCAATTTCACCGAAGTCACGAAGTTCTAAGCGGCTTAGAAGGGATCTCCCGGATTGGCGGTGCGGGGGCGCACTTTTGCAGCTCCCATCAGAACCAACGATCGCGGCACTGTCTTCAGTAATCCAACCAGCAATCGATAGCGCATTCCCGGGATCACGATCAATTTGCCGGCCTTGAAGCCGCGGATGGATTCCGCGACCACGTCATCGGCGGACATCCACCATCCCTTGCTCATGATCTTGGCGCGGTCGACGCCCAACACGTCGTGGAACTCCGTATGCGTATAGCCGGGGCATAGCGCCTGCACCTTGACCGGCGAGCCCATGCTTTTCATTTCCAGATACAGGCCCTCGGTAAAGCTGACCATCCACGCTTTGGTGGCGCAGTAGCTGATGTTGCCAGGTCCCTGAATGAACGCCGCCACGGAGGCAACGTTGATGATACCGCCGGCACGTCGCGCCACCAACCCAGGAAGGGCAGCGCGCGTCAGGCGCTCGGTGGCCAGCACATGTAGGCGATGCATCGAATCTTCCCGGGCCGGATCGGCCTGGAAGAAGAGGCCGCGCGTCCCGAAGCCGGCGTTGTTGACCAGCAGGGCGAGTCGGTCGGTGGAAGCGAGTTTGCTGCCCACGGCGGCGACATCGTCGTCGCGTGTGAGATCGGCGGTGACGACTTCCACCGACGTTCGATGCTTGGAGCGAACCTCGGCAGCCAGTTGCTCGAGCGCTGCCTGGCGGCGGGCAACCAGGATGAGATCGTAACCTTCCGCAGCGAGTTGCCGCGCGAAGGTGGCGCCGATTCCAGCAGAAGCGCCGGTAATCAGGGCGATGGGTTGAGGCGACGACATGGACGGCTTGACTGTAACAGAATACGGCGCGGACAGCTACGCCGCCGGCTTGTGGGTTTCCAAACAACCGGTGGTTGGCGGCGAGTGTACTGTAGCGCGCAATGGGCGCTCCTTCCAACCCCCGCAATTGACGCTTACCGTGTAAGTTCAAGTTAGGGGCATAATGCGCGCCGGATTTCGTCCTTTGACTTACAAGCGGCCGGACCCACTCGGAGCCGCGCATGATTAAGACCGAACGAAAAGTGGTTAGGCGATATCCCATTGGCGCTGAGGTTCAGCCCGGTGGCGGCACGCATTTTCGAGTGTGCGCGCCGAAGCGCCGTCGCGTGGAAGTGGCGATAGAAGGCGGCGATGCGGCGGAACTGATCCGTGACGAGCGCGGCTATTTTTCCGGGCTGGCGGAGCACGCCGCACATGGCACCCGCTATCGCTTCCGCCTGGATGGCGGCGACGCCTTTCCCGATCCCACATCCCGCTTTCAGCCGGAGGGCCCGCATGGTCCGTCGCAAGTGGTGGATCCGCGGCGCTTCCAGTGGCACGATGCGGGTTGGCCAGGATGCGAGCTCAAAGGGCAGGTGATCTACGAGCTCCACATCGGAACGTTCACGCGCGAAGGCACCTGGGAGGCGTCGCGCCGCGAGTTGCCGGAACTCGCCGCCGCCGGCATAACGGTGGTGGAGGTGATGCCGGTGGCCGACTTCCCAGGCAAGTTCGGCTGGGGATACGACGGCGTGGGATGGTTCGCGCCGGTGGGAATTTACGGAGAGCCGGACGATTTCCGCCGCTTCGTGGACGATGCGCACGCGGTCGGCTTGGGCGTAGCGCTCGACGTGGTGTACAACCACCTGGGCCCGGATGGCAACTACTTCCGGCAGTTCGCTGACGAATATTTCTCGGATCGATACGCGAACGAATGGGGCGAAGCCTTAAACTTCGACGACGGGGATCTCCGCCCGATGCGCGAACTGGTGATCGCCAATGCGGCTTACTGGGCGGACGAGTATCATATCGACGGACTGCGCCTGGATGCGACTCAGCAGATCTTCGATGAGTCGCCAGAGCACGTCATGACCGCTCTGGCGAACAGCTTTCGAGCGGCCGGCCGGGGAAAGAAATCCTTTGTGGTGGCGGAGAATGAGGCGCAGCACAGTAAGTTGGCGCGTCCGGTAAAGCAGGGCGGCATCGGGCTCGATGGATTGTGGAATGACGATCTGCACCACAGCGCGCATGTCGCGGCGACCGGCCATCACGAAGCCTACTACAGTGACTATCGGGGCAAACCGCAGGAACTGATCTCGGCCTTGAAGTACGGCTTCTTGTTTCAGGGTCAGCGGTACACGTGGCAGGCCAAACGGCGCGGGACGCCTACGGTGGGTCTTGAGCCGTGGCAGTTCGTAACATACATCCAGAACCACGATCAGATCGCCAACTCCGGACGCGGCGAGCGCCTGCATCAGCTCACCAATCCCGGGACGTATCGTGCGCTGACGGCGCTGCTGCTGCTGGCGCCCGGAACGCCGATGCTGTTTCAGGGGCAGGAGTTCGCCTCATCGAGCCCGTTCCTCTTCTTCGCCGATCACCACGACGGGATCGGCCCGCTAGTGTGCAAGGGGAGGGCGCAGTTTCTAAGCCAGTTCCCCAGTCTGGCCCAGCCCGAGGCGCAGGCCATGCTTGCCGATCCTTGCGACCACGCGACATTCGAGCGCTGCATACTGGATTTCAGCGAACGGCAGAAGCATGCCGGCATCTATCAACTTCACAAGGATCTTCTGCGGCTGCGGCGGGAAGAACCGGTGTTGCAGGGGCGGATGGATGGGGCAGTGCTGTCTGACGAAGCCTTCGTCTTGCGGTTTTTCGGCGAGCGCAACGATGACCGTCTGCTGCTGGTGAACCTGGGGGGCGATCTCAGCCTGGAGCCGGCGCCCGAGCCGCTGCTGGCTCCGCCCGACGATTGCTTCTGGAGGCTGGAATGGTCGAGCGAGAATCCCGACTACGGCGGCGCCGGGACTGCCCCGGCCGACGGGCTGGGCGAGAGTAAAGTGCCGGGACATGCGGCGCTGTTGCTGCGTCCCGCGGAGCCGAAGGGGCCATGGGAGATCTGATTCGCGTTCTACCGGCAAGGGACCTTCGCGGCGCCGAAGCCGACCCGCATCTCTATGCGGAATGGCTGGTCACGAACGGCCTCGGCGGGTATGCATCGGGCACCGTCAGCGGGGCGATTACGCGGCGCTATCACGGTCTGCTCATCGCGGCGCTTCCCAATCCGCTGGGCCGCATGATGATGCTGAACGGCCTCTCGGAGCGGCTGCGCCTGCCGGACCGGAGCGTATTGTACACCGGCGCCGCGGAACTTTCGGCGTCGGCGCCGGAGCATCGACTGCAGTTCGCGGAATTCCGGTTGGAGGCAGGGCTTCCGGTATGGACGTATAAGGTTGCGGGTTTTGTGCTGGAGAAGCGGCTGTTGATGCCCTACCGCCAGAACACGGTCCACATCACGTACCGCCTTTTGGCAGGCAGCGGAGATCTGCGGTTGGGGCTGCGGCCGGCCATCCACTTCCGGCCGCATGACGCGCCGGTAAGCGACAGCAGCGGTCAGCAATATCGCTTGACGGTGAGTGACGACCAGTTCGAGATCACCGGTCATCCGGATCTGCCGGCGCTACGGATGCTGGTGGGCGGCGCGCCATCGCAATTCACATTCGATCGCAAGGAGACCCAAACGATTCCCTATTCCACCGAACGCGATCGCGGATATGCGTGGGAGGGGTCGCTATGGAGCCCGGGATACTTCCGCGCGGACTTGGGCGAGACTCCGGAGATCACACTGATTGTATCCACGGAGAACTGGGAGACCATTCGCGCCCTCACGCCGGACGCCGCCCGTACGGCGGACCTGGAGCGCCGCCGGTTCCTGATCGCCGCCGCAGCCGAATCCGCGCAAGAGGGCCCGGCGGCTGAGTTGGTGCTGGCCGCCGATCAGTTCCTGATCTCGCCGCTGGGACGCGTGGAAGACGCGGCGCGCGCCCGCGCGGCAGGCGACGAAATCCGCACCGTCATTGCGGGCTATCACTGGTTCACCGATTGGGGCCGCGACACCATGATCAGCCTGGAGGGATTGACGCTCGTCACCGGCCGCACGCGGGAAGCGGGTTGGATTCTGCGAACCTTCGGCCATTACATGCGCGACGGCCTGATTCCCAATATGTTTCCCGAAGGCCAGCACGAAGGCCTGTACCACACTGCCGACGCCACACTTTGGTTTTTCCATGCGATTCACCGCTACGTGCAAGCTACTGGCGACCGGACCACGCTGCGGATGCTGCTTCCGAAACTGGTGGATGCTTACGAGCATCACCGGAACGGCACACGCTTCGGGATCGGGGTGGACCCGACGGACGGGCTGCTGAAGCAGGGCGCCGAAGGTTATCAGCTCACGTGGATGGACGCCAAGGTGGACGATTGGGTAGTGACGCCGCGCCGCGGCAAAGCGGTGGAGATCAACGCGCTCTGGTACAACGCATTGCGGCTGCTGGAGGGTTGGCTGCGCGACGAGATGGAGGTCGGCCGCGCGGATGAGGTGGCGGCCGCCGCCGAGCGTGCGCGCGAATCGTTCAACCGGCGCTTCTGGTTCGAACAGGGCGGATATCTGTACGACGTGGTGGATGCCGAGGGAGGCGGCAATGACGACTCGTGCCGGCCCAACCAGGTGTTGGCTATCTCGCTGGATCACGCGGTGCTGGACGAGTCTCGGTGGGCTCCGGTGATGGACGTGGTGACGAAGCGACTGCTGACGCCGGTAGGGCTGCGGTCGCTGGCGCCGGACAGTCCGGATTACAAGGCGAAGTATTACGGCGATCTGCGGTCGCGCGATGCGGCCTATCACCAGGGCACGGTGTGGGCATGGCTGATCGGGCCGTTTATCGATGCGTGGATGAAGGTGCACCCCGGGGAGGTGGAGCAGGCTCACTCGTTCCTACAGGGGTTCGTGCCGCACCTGGACGAGGCTTGTATCGGATCCATCAGCGAGGTGTTCGATGCGGAAGCGCCGTATACGCCGCGCGGCTGTGTCGCGCAGGCATGGAGTGTGGCCGAAGTGCTCCGCTGCTGGGTGAAGACACGTAGGACGGGTCTGATGGCTTGTCTCCATTTCGCAGAAAAGGCGCCTACTCCCTGACCGTCGCGGGGCGGCCGGCAGGGTCCAAAATCCGGTCCGAGCTTCGCTCGGATTGGCAGGCGGAAGCGTCTGGGTATCCATTTGACTCCGGTAGCCACTACCGGTTGCGTCCGGTCAATACCTTACGGAAGGTGGTCTGCGCCACCATCTGCGGATACGTGGTCGGAGGCGTGGCCACGGCCTGTTGCATTAGTCGATAGAACAGCTTTCCGCGGCTCTTGGAGTTCCGGCGATTAAATCGAAAAGTGAACTCATCCAGGTAATAGGGCAGATGGATCATGGAAACCGCCCCCTGGTGAGTTCCCAGCAACCATCGTTTGAGCAGCGAAATGACCAGGTGTACTCGGGGCAGCGCGTCGCTAGCGTTTTTGCGCCGGCTACCGATGACGTAGATCTCGTGACCAAAACCGAACTGCTCCAGGCCGTCATATCCGTTGTGGCCGTCAGTGACCACAGTGCTGCCGGGCGTAATCGTCTCCCGAATAAACGGACGTAGCGAACCGAAGGTGTTATCCGGAATGTGTCGAAGGCGAATCCGCCCGATTCTCTTGCCATCGGCCTGGGCAGCTACCGCAATCAACGCCTTATTTTCCAAATGCCTGCCGAGAACCTTCTCTTCTTCGCCGCCCACATAAGCCTCATCCACTTCTATCCTGCCGCTCAGTTGGTCGCGGTCTGGCCGCACCATGGCGCGACGTAGCTTATGTAGCCACACCCAGGCGGTCTGATAACTGCGCAGACCCAGCGCCCGCTGCAAGCCCAATGCGCTGGCCCCGTTCTTCTGGCTGGTGACGTACCACATCGCGCGAAACCACAGCACCAAGGGCTTGTGAGTGTCCTGGAAAACGGTGCCCGCCGTCAGTGACGTCTGGTGGCCGCATTGTCCGCACTCAAACAATCCGCGGGGGTGGCTCCATGCTTTGTCGCTGCCACATTTGGGACAGCGGAAGCCATTTGGCCAACGCAGGTCAAGCAGGTACTTACGGCAGTCCTCGTCCGTGGAAAACCGAGCCTCAAATTCAGGCAAGTTGCGCGGATAGTCTTCCACGCCTCAAATACTACAGATTGTGGCTACCGGAGTCAAATGGATACCCAGACGGAAGCGTCTACCCCACCAAGCACATCGAGATTTCCGGCAGACGATCGCTTTGTGGCCTGTCGCACTTCTGCCGGTCGCGGCCGGGAATATAATTGGACCATTCGTATGCGATGGCGCCCGGTATTCGCTGCCCTGCTGCTTCCGCTAATGCTGTTCGGTCAAGCCGTTAGCAATGCCGACTGGGCCAAAACGCATCCGCCACGCGAATCCACCAATCTGATTCCGCTGCCCGATCTGGGCACTGGGCTCTACCAGGGCGAGCAAGGCGGCCTCTATCCCGGCGGACAGAACACTCCGCCCGACGAGCACCTGAAGGCAGGCTTGGCTCTGGCAAAGCAGGTTGTTCCGCTCGATGGCTTCGGAAAGCCCTCGCCCGACGGCCGCATCGTATTCCTGACCATCGGGATGTCGAACACGACGCAGGAGACGCAGGCATTTCTCAAGCTGGCGGCGGCTGATTCCACCTTGAATCCCCGGCTTTCACTGGTAGACGGCGCGCAGGGGGGGCAAGTGGCGCGCATCACTGCCGAGCCCAATGCCAACTTCTGGAGTGTGGTGAACGAACGACTGGCGGCCGCACACGTCACCGCTTCACAGGTGCAAGTCGTCTGGATGAAGCAGGCCAATCCGCAGCCATCGGCCGGCTTTCCCACCGAAGCAAAGAAGCTCAAGGCGGATCTGGTATCCACTCTACACAACCTGCACGACCGCTTTCCGAACCTGAAGATCGCTTATCTGTCGAGCCGCATCTATGGCGGGTACGCATCCGTGCCGCTGAATCCGGAGCCTTACGCGTATGAGGGAGGCTTCGCGGTGAAGTGGACCATCGGGTCGCAGATCGCAGGCGGCGCCGAGGTGAACTACGATGCCGCCAAGGGGCTGGTGCGCTCGCCGTGGCTGGCATGGGGACCCTACCTCTGGGCGGACGGCGTCAAAGGCCGCAAACAGGATTCGCTGGTCTACACACGCGACGATGTGGGGCCGGATGGCACGCACCCCTCAGAAGCGGGCCGCGTGAAGGTGGCGGAGATGCTTCTGCAATTTCTGAAGAGCGATTCGACGGCGAAGGGTTGGTTCCTGAGATAAAATCGTGAGACACGGAAGGTGGTCTCACGATGATACGGAAAGCCCTTGTTTTAGCGCTGGCGTTCTGGAGCGGCGCCCAGGCGCAGAGCCCGGCGGTGTGGTCGAACATGCGGTATCGCATGATCGGTCCGGAACGCGGCGGACGCGTGACCGCGGTCACTGGCGTTCCTTCGCAGCCCTACACCTTTTATATGGGCTCGACGGGCGGCGGCGTCTGGAAGCACCACCGACGCCGGGCATAGCTGGGTCAATATTTCGGACGGCCAGATTCCCGTGGGCTCGATGGGCGCCATCGAGGTGTCACTTTCCGATCCCAATGTGATCTACGCCGGCACGGGATCGTCGAAGATCCGCAGCAATGTGTCGATCGGCCGCGGAATGTACAAGTCGATCGACGCCGGCAAGACGTGGACTTTCGCGGGTCTGCGCGACGTCGGCCAGATCTCCACCATCCGCGTGAATCCCACCAATCCCGACATCGTGTTCGTGGCGGCGCTGGGCAATCCCTTCATCGAAAGCAAGGAGCGCGGCGTATACAAAACCACGGATGGCGGCAAGACCTGGAAGAACGTGCTGTTCTGTTCCGAACTTTGCGGGCGCGGCCGATCTGGAACTGCAGCCCGGCAATCCCAACGTGGTGTTTGCATCGATGTGGCACGCGCAGCGCAAGCCGTGGACCATCATCAGCGGCGCCCACGAGGGCGGCATTTACAAGAGCACCGATGGCGGCGACGACCTGGACCAAGCTGGCGGACGGCCTTCCCAACGAGTTGTTCGGCCGCGCCAATGTGGCGATTTCGGCGGCAACTCCGAATCGCATTTACGCGCTGATCGAAGCCAAACCCGGGTCGGGACTATACCGTTCGGAAGATGGCGGGTCGACGTGGACCCTGGTGAATGGATCGGGCAATATCATCACGCGGCCGTTTTACTACGACACTATCGGTGTGGATCCGAACAACGCCGACGTGGTCTGGATCGGCAATGAAGGCTGGTTCAAGAGCACCGACGGCGGCAAGAGCTTCCGCCCTTCGCCGGTGCCGCACGGCGACAATCACGACGTCTGGATCAATCCCAAGAACTCGGAGTACATGATGCAGGGCAACGATGGCGGCGCGAACGTGTCGCTGGATGGCGGCCGCACCTGGAGCACGCAGGACAATCAGCCCACCGCGGAGATCTATCAGGTTGCGGTGGACAATCAATTTCCCTACCGCGTCTACGGCGCGCAGCAGGACAACACCACGGTGATCGCGCCTAGCTTGGCGCTGGGGAATGGCCAGGAGTTCCGCGTGGGGCCGGGCTGCGAGACCGGGCCGATCATGCCTGACAAGGACAATCCCGAAGTCGTGTACGGCGGGTGCAAGGGACAGTTCAGCCGGCAGAACATGAACACCAGCGATGAGGAGCGCTACTGGATCGGCGCCGAGTCGCTGTACGGCAATGGCGGCGACACGCTGATCTATCGCTTCCAGCGCGTCTCGCCGATGGAAGTTTCGCCGCATACGCCCCACACGGTCTACTACGGCTCGCAATACCTGCACCGCTCGCGCGACGGCGGCGTGACGTGGACCAGGATCAGCCCCGACCTCACCGCCCACCCCGAGGGCACGCAAGGTCCCTCGCGGCGAACCCATCACGCGCGACGCCACCGGCGAAGAGGTGTACAGCACGCTGTACGCGATTCGCGAATCGACGCTGCAGAAGGGCTTGATCTGGACCGGATCGAATGACGGCCTGGTGTACGTGACTCGCGACGACGGCGAGACGTGGACGAACGTGACGCCGAAGGACCTGCCGCCGGGCGGCCGCGTGCAGAACATCGAGCCGAGCCCGCACCAACCGGGGACGGCCTATGTGGCGATCTATCGTTTCCTGCTGGGCGACTTCGCTCCATACTTGTACCGCACCGACGATTACGGCAAGACCTGGACGAAGCTGACCGATGGCAAGAACGGAATCGCGGCCGATGAACCGACGCGCGTGGTGCGCGAAGATCCCGATCGCGCCGGCCTGCTCTATGCCGGCACCGAGTTCGGGATGTACATTTCGTTCGATAACGGGGCGCGCTGGCAGCCCTTCCAGTTGAATCTGCCGGCCACGCCGGTTACCGACATCACGCGTAGCCCACAAGGATCTGGTGTTTTCCACGCAGGGCCGCGGTTTCTGGATTCTCGACAACCTGACGCCGCTGCGATCAACTGAACGATCAGGTGACCACCTCAGCGGCTTTCCTCTTCAAGCCTCGCGAAGGCATTCGCACGGCCGGTCGCGGTGGACGCGGCGCTGGCATCTCATACCCTGCGCCCGGCGCGACCATCGACTACTATCTGGCGAGCGCGCCGGCCGGCGACATCACGCTCGACATTCTGGACTCCACGGGCAAAGTGGTCCGCAAGTTTACGAGCGCCGGGGCGGGAGTGGCGGAAGAGCGTCCCGTGGAAGCGGACGCCGGCGGCGGCGATGAGGAAGGCGGGGGCTTCCGCATGCGCGGCGGACCTACGCGTCTCGACAAGACCCAGGGCCTGCATCGCTTCATGTGGGATCTGCGCTATCCGGGACCGTGGCAGAGCGCCACTCGCCCCGAAGGTCCGGGCGGGCCGGCAGCGGTGCCCGGCAAATACTCGGCGCGTCTGACCGTCGGCTCGTGGGCGTCCACACAGCCGTTCGTGGTGACGGAAGATCCACGGGTGAGCAAGGACGGCGTCACCAATGCCGATTTGCAGGAACAGTTCGACCACAACGTGCGGGTGCGCGAGCTGGTGAGCGATGCGAACAAGCTGGTGGCGCGGGTGAGGGCGGCGCAGGCGAAGATGCGCGGCGCGGCGGATTCGACCGCGACGCTGGCCAAGGTGAACGATCTGGCGTCGAAGCTACTCACACCACCGATTCGCTACAGCCAGCCGGGGCTGCAGACCCACATTACGTATTTGTATAGCGTGACCACAGCCACCGATCAGAAGATCGGGCGTGATGTGATCGATCGGTACAAGGTGCTGCGCGCGGAGTTGGACAAGAGGATCGCCGAAGCAGATCAGATACTGGGGAAGTAGCGCGCGCCTCAGAGCTGAAGTGGGGCCATCAGCTATTTCTTTTTGGGTGGCGTTTTTAGTTCGGCATCCAGAACGGGACGGAGAGAGTCGAGGGAAAGCGAGCCATTGTAGCGGCGCCCGTCGATGAAAATGGTGGGGGTGGCGTCCACGCCCGCCTTTTCGCCGTCCGAGATATCGCGCAGCACCAGGTTCTTGATTTCGGCGGACATGAGATCGGCATTGAAGCGCTTCACGTCCAGCCCGGCAGCGCCGGCGATGCTGGGCAACGCATTGCGGGAGAGGTCTTCCCGATGGGCGAACAGGGCGTCATGCATCTCCCAGAATTTTCCCTGCCGATGAGCAGCCATAGCCGCCAGGGCCGCGCCCGCAGCCTGAGAGTGGGAGTCCAGCGGGAATTGTTTGAAGATCAACTTGATGTCGTTGGGATAAGCCTTCATCGCGGCCTTCAACTGGCCGACCGCTTTGATACAGTACGGGCACTGAAAGTCGGAGAATTCCACCAGCGTGATGCGGGCATTGGCGGGACCGATCGACGGGTCATTGGCGACGGGAATCAACACCGGATCGTCGAGCAGTTTGTGCTCCGGCACGTGGCCGAATTTCGACGCGACCGCGGCTTTGAGCGCCTCGGGCGTGCTCTTCCCGGCCTTCATCGAATCGACCAGAACGCCGGACATGCCTTTGCTGTAGGTGCATCCGGGATCTTTGACGCGGCACTCGGCCACCTTCATATCGCAGCCGCAAGGGCAGGCCTGCTCCCGGAGAGCCTTCAGCGCCGATGCCTGGCGCGCCGGAGTGAGGCCGCTTAAATCGACCGACGGAAGGTTTGTCATGGTCTGCCATTCCTGTTGCGCAAAGAGGATGGCGCCGGCAAGGAGAGCCAGGGCGGTGAGCCGGGCTTTGAAAGAAAAGCGGTTCATGGTGCTAATCACAGTTTAGCGTTGCGGCGAGATTTTCGCCTGTGGGAGCCTGGCACACAGCAGTAAACTTTCGGGCAACGTTTTCTTATCAATAAGAATATATGGCGGAGGAAGAGGGATTCGAACCCCCGTGCGAGTTACCCCGCAAACGGTTTTCAAGACCGCCGGTTTCAACCACTCACCCATTCCTCCGATCACCATTATACGGGGACTTCGTCCGCCGCTGCTCAGGCCCTCAGGCGCCGTTGAATCGGTGGCATCCGTTTCGTCCGAGGAAAGCGATACCCTACAAGATGAAAGATCGCAGGAAAACGGGTGTAGCGGATGACCGTGACTATCGAATTGCCTGCCGAGATTGGGTCTAGCTTTATGGCTCGGGCCAAAGCCCATGGTCTTCCCTTACAGCAGTATTTGGATGCGGCCTGCCTGTCGAGTTGGTGCTCAGAGAAGTGGACAAGATCGACCAACTCCTGGAAGTTCTGCCGGATTTGCCAATGGTTTATGCCGAATGGAAGGCCTTGGTGGTCAAGCGGAAAGTATTGGGCGTGATTTCAGCCGTAAGCGTACTTAGATGTCTCACGTAGTTTATTCCGTCGCCGTTGTCGCCCTGATGGCGGGCGTCGTCCAGTGTGCCGAGGCGCCGGTCGAGTTCAATCGCGAGGTCCGCCCGATCCTTTCCGACCGCTGCTTTACTTGCCACGGGCCCGATTCCGCAAGCCGCAAGAGTCCGCTCCGGCTCGATTTGGAAGCATCCGCGCGCGCGGCGTTAGCCGGCGGCGATCTCGCGCACAGCCAAGTTTACCGGCGTATCACATCCACCGACCCCGGCGTCCGTATGCCGCCCGCATACCTGAACCGCGAGCGCCTTAGCGACAGCGAGATCGCGATCCTACGCCGCTGGATCGAACAGGGCGCGAAATACCAGCCGCACTGGTCGCTGATTCCGCCGCGGCGTCAGGCGCTCCCCGAGTTAAAGGATGCTGCCTGGGCGCGCTCGCCTGTCGATCGCCTTGTGGGCGCGCGCCTGGAACGCGAAGGGCTGCGCCATGCGCCCGAGGCCGACGGTCCGACGCTGCTGCGGCGGGTCACGCTCGACCTCACCGGCCTTCCGCCGACACCCGCTGAAACCGACGCATTCTTAAACGACAAGTCGGCGCGCGCCTACGAGAATGTGGTGGACCGTCTGCTCGCTTCGCCGCGCTACGCCGAGCGCATGACCATCCGCTGGCTCGAAGCGGCGCGCTATTCGGACACTAACGGCTACCAGTCCGACGGACCGCGCGACATGTGGCGCTGGCGCGATTGGGTGCTGGATGCCTTTCGCTCCAATATGCCGTTCGACCGGTTCACCATCGAGCAGATCGCGGGCGATTTGCTGCCCAACGCCACCGTCCAACAAAAGGTGGCCACCGCCTTCAACCGCAATCACCGGACCAGCGCCGAGGGTGGCATTGTGGACGAGGAATTTCGCGTGGACTACGTAGCCGACCGCGCCGAGACAACCTCCACCGTTTGGCTGGGCCTGACGCTCGGCTGCGCGCGCTGCCACGACCACAAATACGATCCCTTCACACAGAAAGAGTTCTACCAGTTCTTCGCCTACTTCAACCAAACACCCGACCGCGGGTTCGTCTACAATTTCGGCAACGAGCCGCCCTACATTCAAGCGCCGCTGCCGGACCAGAAGGCCAAGCAGGAAGCGCTGGACGCCAAGGTGGCCGCGGCCAGGGCACGCCTGAAAGCGTTGGAGCCTCCCATTGGCGACTGCGGCCAGGACGACTGGAACATCCGCGACGGACTGGCGGTAGATCTTCCAAACGCTGCACGCTTCGACGGCAAGAGCTTCCGCACGGAGAAGGATAAGGTTCCCCACTTCAACTACCAGGACCCCTACACCTTCGCTGCTCGCATCAAACCTGAGTCACCGAACGGCGCGATATTCTCAATCGGCGAAGATTACCTGGAAGGCCAGGGGCACTACCTGCTGCTTATCGACGGTAAGCTGCGGCTGAATGCCACGTTCCGCTACAGCGACCTGAGCCTGCGCGTGGAAACCGCCGACGCCGTGCCGTTGAACCGATGGCAGCACGTGCTGGTGACGTATGACGGCGGCATGCGAGCCGGTGGCGTCCATATGTACATCGACGGCCGTGAATGGCCGCTCAAGACAGTTTTCGACTACGGCATCTGGCCAATCTCCACTAAAGAACCGCTGCGGATCGGCGCGGGCGCAGGGCTGCGCTTTACCGGCGAACTCGCGGCCGTGCGCATTTACAATCGCGCCCTCACGCCTGAAGAAGCGGGCGTGGTGGCGTCGGAAGATCCCATCGGCCGCATCGCCGCAATGCCGCCCGCGGCGCGCTCGGCAGTGCAGCAGGCCAAGCTGCGGCTGTGCTATCTCGACCTCAAAGCTCCATCGCAGTACTCGCAGGCGCGCTCCGAACTGATTGCGGCGGAGACCGAGCGGGCGAAATTCTCGGCGACTGTTCCCACCGTGATGGTGATGGAAGACATGCCGCAGCCGCGCGACACTTTTGTGCTGCGACGAGGCGCGTATGACGCTCACGGCGATAAGGTGCAGCCGCTGACGCCGGCGGCCTTGCCGGCATTCCGCCCGGATTGGCCGGCGAACCGTTTGGGGCTGGCCCGTTGGCTGGTAGATCGCTCCAACCCTCTGACCGCCCGCGTCACTGTAAACCGTTTCTGGCAGATGCTGTTCGGTACTGGACTGGTCAAGACCGTCGAAGACTTCGGCTCGCAGGGCGAGTGGCCGCTCCAACAGGAGTTGCTCGATTGGCTGGCTGTGGAGTTCATGGACTCCGGCTGGAACGTGAAGAGCATTCTGAAAACGATCGTGATGTCCGAGACCTATCGCCAGTCGTCGCATGTCACGGCAGAGCTGCTGGAGCGGGATCCCGACAACCGGCTGCTGGCGAGGGGTCCGCGGATCCGGATGTCTCCCGAGATGATTCGCGACCAGGCGCTCGCTGTTTCCGGTCTGCTGGTGGAGAGACTAGGCGGGCCATCGGTGAAGCCCTACCAACCGCCTGGACTTTGGCAGGAACTCTTTGGCGGCAAGGGCTATGAGCCCGACAAAGGCGAGGGCCTCTACCGCCGATCGCTCTACACGTACTGGCGAAGGACGGTAGCGCCGCCCAGCATGATGAACTTCGATTCGCCCAGCCGCGAGGTTTGCGTGGTGCGTGAAACCCGCACCAACACGCCTCTCCAGGCGCTCAACCTGATGAACGACACCATCTACCTGGAGGCCTCGCGTAAGCTGGCGGAGCGCATGATCCGCGAAGGCAAAGGCGACCCTCTCGATTGGGGCGCGCGGCTGGTGCTGGGACGCCACGCGAAACCGACTGAGTTGCAGACGCTGACGGGAGCCACCAATCGTTTCCTGGATTACTACCGTGGCCACCCCGCCGACGCCGAGAAATACGTGCGCCAGGGCGATTCCCCGCGCGACACGTCGATCGACGTGGCGGAACTCGCCGCATACACGGCCGCGGCCAATCTGCTGCTGAACATGGATGAGGCGGTAACCAAGCAATGAACGCGATCACGCGTCGTCACTTTTTCGGATGCGCGGCTACCGGGGTGGGCACAGCGGCACTGGCATCGCTAATGGGCGGCGAGGCGCAGGCAGCGGTCACAGACGGGTTGCCGGGTCTTCCCCATTTCCCGCCCAAGGCCAAGCGCATCATTTACCTGTTCCAGTCGGGCGGCCCGTCGCAGATGGAACTGTTCGACTACAAGCCGCGCCTCAAGGAATTTCAGGGCACGGAGTTGCCGGCCTCCATCCGCATGGGGCAGCGGCTCACCGGCATGTCTTCGCAACAGGTCAGTTTCCCGGTAGTGCCGTCGAAGTTCTCATTCGAGCAGCGCGGACAATCGGGCGCGTGGGTCAGCGAGTTGCTGCCGCACACCGCCTCCGTGGCGGACGATCTTACTTTTATCAAGTCTGTCTACACGGAGGCAATCAATCACGACCCGGCGGTGACTTTCCTGCAAACCGGTTCGCAGATCGCGGGGCGGCCGAGCATGGGCTCGTGGATGGTCTACGGTTTGGGTTCGGAGACGCAGGAACTGCCGGCATTCGTGGTGATGATTTCTCCCGGTGGGGGCGGCGGTGGGCAGCCGCTCTACGACCGGCTGTGGGGCGCGGGCTTTCTGCCGTCGCGCTACCAGGGCGTGAAGTTCCGCTCCGTGGGCGACCCCGTCCTGTTCCTCTCGAACCCCGCTGGATTCGACGCCGGTCAGCGGCGAGAATACCTGGACGCCCTCGAAAAGCTGAATCAGGGAACCCTGGCCGAGTTCGGCGATCCGGAGATTTCCACGCGCATCGCCCAGTATGAAATGGCGTTCCGGATGCAAGGCTCCGTGCCTGATCTGATCGACCTTTCGAAGGAGCCGGCCGGCACAGTGGAACTCTACGGCCCGGATGCGCGCAAACCGGGGACCTACGCGTACAACTGCCTGATGGCCCGCCGGCTGGCTGAGCGCGGCGTGCGCTTCATCCAGATTTGCCATCGCGACTGGGATCATCATGGCGGCCTGCCCGTGAACTTGCCGAAGCTGTGTCGCGAAACCGATCAGCCCACCGCAGCGCTGATCGCGGATTTGAAACAACGCGGCCTGCTCGACGACACGCTGGTGGTCTGGGGCGGTGAGTTCGGCCGCACCGTGTACTGTCAGGGCCGCCTGACTCCGACCGACTACGGCCGCGATCACCACCCCCGGTGCTTCACGGTGTGGATGGCCGGAGGCGGCATCAAGCCCGGCATCTCCCTAGGCGAGACGGACGACTACTGCTACAACATCACCAAGTCCCCGGTCCACGTCTTCGATCTGCAAGCCACCATCCTGCAATGCCTGGGAGTGGACCACACGCGCCTCACCTTCAAGTTCCAAGGCCGGCACTTTCGGCTGACGGATGTGGCGGGCAAAGTAGTGAAAGAGATCGTTAAGGCCTGACGACGGTCAGGTTTGAGGCCGGGAAGGCTGGTTGGCCGATCACAGTTCTGAGTAAGTCGCAAGCACGTCGCCTAACTTCTCGATGAGACGCCGGGCATTGTAAGGCTTAGGTAGGAATGCGGTATAGGCGGTTTCCGCTGAAGTCTGCTTCGCCTCGCTCTCGGCGTAGCCGCTGGATAATACGATCGGTAACCCTGGCCGAAGCGCGCGGATACGCGATGCCACCAGGTCGCCACCCATCTTGGGCATGGCGAAGTCCAACAAAACCGCGCGGATTTCCGGGTGTTCCTCCACCTGCTGAATGGCCGCCAAGCCGTCGACGGCGAGCAGTACGAGGTAACCGTTGCCTTCCAACGCGCATCGAGCCATGTCGCGCACACCAGGCTCGTCGTCGACGATCAGAATAGTTCCACTGCCGAGCTCGACCGTATGATTCCTGCTGGCGGCATCAGGCATGGCAGGGGTGGCTGCGGCCGGCAGGAGGATCGTGAAGCAGGTACCCTGCCCAGGTGCGCTTTGCAGTAGGATGGTCCCGCCGTGGCTGCTGACGATTCCCAGCACCGCGGACAAGCCGAGACCGCGGCCGGTAAACTTTGTTGTGAAGAATGGTTCGAAGATGCGCGCCTGCGTCGCCAGATCCATTCCGGGTCCGGTATCGCGGACCGACAGCTCAACGTACTCGCTCGCAACATCCTTGATGGGAACCACGGCAAGGCGGTGATCGTCCGCGTGAAGTTGCCGCCGGCCAGTAGTGATCGTCACAGTGCCCGTGGTGCGCTCAGGAACGGCTTCAGCCGCATTGATTACAAGGTTCATGACGACTTGCTGGAGCTGTGCCTCATCGGCGAGCACAGCGGGTAGTTCGTCGTCGAGCTCAAGCGCGATGTGGATCAGTTTGGGAATGCCTGTGCGCAACATAGAGCCCAGTTCGCGCACCAGAGCAGTGAGATTCGTCGGAGTGATGGTGGGATGGTTCTTGCCGGCATAAGACAGCAGCAGCCGCGCTAGCTGGGCTGCCCGCTCGCAGGCATCGAGGGCATCCTGTAGCTTGGGAACGGCTTTGGACGATTGCGGCAAAGAGTCGAGAGCGAGGCTGGCATTTCCCATGATGGCGACGAGAAGATTGTTGAAGTCATGCGCGATGCCGCCGGCCAGAACGCCCAAGCCATCCAACCGCTGGGCTTGGCGTAGTTGGTCCTGCAATCGATGCCGCTCCGTCGCGTCCATGCAAATCCCCGACATCCAGGCCGGCTCTCCAGCTTGGTCGCGGATCACATGTCCTCGCCCTTCAAACCATCTGACGGCGCCATCCGGGAGAAGTGAGCGATATTCAACCTCGTATACTCCGGCGGCGATCAGGGCGCGCTGAATGGTATCGAGCACACGCTGCCGATCGTCCGGATGCACACCATCCAGAAAGCCTTCAAACGTGCCTTTGAACGCGCCAGGCGCTTCGCCATGAATCCGTTCGAGGTTGTCAGACCAGCGGACCTCGCCTGTGCGAATATTCCAATCCCAAGTTCCCACGTTGGCCGCGTCCAAGCTGAGCTGCAGCCGCTTCTCGCGCGCACGCAAGTCCGCTTCAGCCTTTTGCGAGGCCTCTAACGCCTGCTCAAGTAGAACTCGCATTGGTATTTCGGTTCGATCAAGTATATACCAGGGAGATTCGGAGCCGCTTGATTTGATTCGCATCCGCTCCGGCGTAGTCTGCGTTTGTTAGGGCACACCGTTCCTGCCCATTCTGACAAATGGATGTCATGTTAGCCTCAATCCAGATGAGTGGAAGCGAGATGAGCCGCCGGGCGTTCTGCCAGGCTTCAGCGGGCGCGTGTATGGTGGCTGCAAGTTCCGCCTATGGTCAGGAAGGGCCGAAGGATAAGGCCGACTTCACGCTCCGCATCGCGCCAATCAGCCTTGAGATCGCTCCGCGGCACATCATCAAGACGACTGGATATAACGGCAGCGTGCCCGGTCCCGTGCTCCGTATGACGGAAGGCAAGCCGGTAACTGTGGACGTCTATAACGACAGCACGGTGTCCGAGCTTGTGCATTGGCATGGCTTGTTCATTCCGCCGGAAGTCGACGGTGTGGCGGAGGAGGGCACGCCCATGGCGCTACCGCATGGACATCAACGCTACCGGTTTGTGCCGCGACCGGCAGGCACGCGGTGGTACCACTCTCACATTTATGCCGGCCGCAACCTGAACCGCAGCACCTACACCGGTCAATTTGGATTCCTCCTCATCGAGGGGAAGGACGATCCCGGACGCTACGACCAGGAATTCCTGCTGGCCTTACATGGCTGGGATGCGTACCTGGGTGGAATGTCTGGACGGGTGGAAGGCGACGAAAGCTCGCTTGAGGTGCTTTACAGGAGCTTTACGGTGAATAGCCACGCGCTCGGCGCGGGGGAACCGCTGCGCGTGAAAGCAGGGCAGCGTGTGCTATTCCGCATCCTGAACGCCAGTGCGAGCACCTTTCACCGCCTCGCCTTGCCCGGTCACCGGTTCACTGTGGTCGCTCTGGATGGCAATCCGGCGCCCACACCTCGGACCGTTTCGGTTTTGGAGATAGGGCCCGGGGAACGGATTGACGCTGTGGTGGAAATGTCGCAGCCAGGTGTGTGGATTTTGGGCGACGAAGATGAACGCACGCGAAAATCGGGGTTAGGCATTGTGATCGAGTATTCGGGGCGCACAGGCGAAGCCGAATGGGCAGCGCCCCCGCGCGAGACCTGGGATTACACTGCGTTCGGTCATGCGGGAGTCGACAGCGCTGGCCGTTCCGGAACCCGATGGGCGTGTGCCTTTGGTGTTTCGCGCCAAATGGGCCGGCAATCGGTGGGTGGATCACTGGACGATCAATGGCCAGGAATATCCCAAGACCGATCCGATTGTGGTTCAAACTAATCGGCGGTACCGTCTGATCTTCGATAACCAATCCGACGATACCCATCCAATTCACCTGCACCGCCACTCGTTCGAGTTGGTCAAAGTTGCCGGCAGACCGACCGCCGGTGTTACGAAGGATGTGGTTGCCGTTCCGCCACGGAAGCAAGTGGAGGTTCAATTCCTGGCGAACAACCCGGGCCCAGCCCTGTTTCATTGCCACATGCAACTGCACATGGATTTCGGATTCATGACGCTAGTAAAGTACTTGGGGTATCAGGGGCCGAAGGTAGTTGGGCATCATATGTAGTGGGTCTGGCTGCCGGCAATCGGCGTCATCTCAGTAGCCCGCGCCGGCAAGGAAGCCCCTCATGGCGGACGCTACTTCCTCGACGTGAGTCTCCAGGGCGAAGTGGCCAGTGTCCAGGAATTGAACCACCGCGTT
The DNA here is from genome assembly GCA_963815475.1 of uncultured Solibacteraceae bacterium. Lineage (GTDB taxonomy): Bacteria > Acidobacteriota > Terriglobia > Bryobacterales > Bryobacteraceae > Sulfopaludibacter. Next base: position 3,005,641 of record CAWFHD010000003.1, read on the forward strand.
GGGGTTATCGCGCCGAAATGCCTCCGCCCCGGCTGGAATAAAAAATGGATCGTGGCGGCCCCAGATCGCGAGAAGCGGCGGCTTCGACTTTCGGAAGTAGTCTTGGAAGGCCGGATAGAGTTTTCACGTTATTGGCGTAGTCGAGAAAGAGATCGAGTTGTTCACGGTATTGAAACGAAGAGGTGGGAAAGCCGTGCAGCAGCAGCACGACAGGAGCATCGGGGGCCCCAGCTTCCCGATAAAAGACGGTCAAGCCGTTAGACTCAACTCTATGGATAGTGGTGCGCGGCACGTGAAACTCCTTTGGCTGGACTCGGCGAATCCGTTGTCGGTTCCTGATGTGGCCATTATCGCGCTACCAGTCCCTGGAATGAAATTTCCGGCGATTCATTTCTTGTACTCCTTTGCGAGAATCGGCAAGCCGCCTTCCACTGAAATTGGGCGGGAAAATGGGAACTTACCAACTGGTCCCGTGACGGTGGGCCGTCACCGTGTCGTAGGCATTCGTTAGACACATGCCACTGCAGATTTCATCCGCGGCAACCAATCGCGGCCTGCGTTCCGGCACGTGGAATGCCTGGATGTGCGATTGTGAGCTGAATCATGTGGACATACATACTGGAACAGCCTGGCGGGCAGTTGCTGCGAACGAAGGCTTCCCGTCCCGAACCCGCCGCAGGCCATGTCCTGATTCGCATTCACGCCAGCGGCCTGAATCCTCTCGACGCGAAGATTCGCGCCGGCAAGGCGGCGCATGCGAGGCACCCGCTGCCCGCCGTGCTCGGCTTGGACATGGCCGGTGTGGTTGAACAAGTCGGGCCGGGTGTAACATCCTTCGTGCCCGGGGATGAAGTCTTCGGTATGGTGGGCGGCGTTGGCGGCCTGCAGGGGACGCTAGCTGAATTCATCGCTGCCGATGCGGATCTGTTGGCTCACAAGCCCAGGAAGCTATCGATGCGAGAAGCCGCCGCTCTGCCGCGATCACCGCGTGGGAAGGTCTGGTGGATCGCGCCAAGGTCAGCGCCGGACACAAGGCGCTGGTGCACGCCGGCGCGGGTGGCGTTGGCTATGTGGCGATTCAGATCGCACAGGCTTTCGGCGCGAAAGCATTTGCCACCGTGTCCGCGGGGAAGCGGCGGATCGTCGAAGAGCTGGGCGCGGTGGCTATCGACTATCGGGAACAGAAGGTGGAGGAGTATGTCGAGGCGAAGACTGGCGGCTCGGGGTTCGACATTGTGTACGACACTGTTGGCGGCGAGACGCTAGACCAATCGTTCGCGGCCGTCAAGCTCTACACCGGCCACGTTCTCAGCTCGGTGGGCTGGGGAACGCACGCGCTCGCGCCACTGTCAATCCGCGCCGCCACTTACTCCGGAGTGTTCACCTTGTTGCCGCTGCTCACCGGCAAGCATCGCGCCCATCACGGCCATATCCTGGCCCGGGTAGCGGGGCTCGCCGATGCCGGAAAGCTACGGCCCTTCCTCAGCAGCCAGACCTTTTCGATGCAAAACATCGAGGAGGCTTATACATTGGTTGCCGCAGGGTCCATGGGCAAGGTGGTGGTGTCCGCCGATTAGTCGATCAAGTCAGGCGATGATTTCCTGGATGGGCCCGCCGCCTTCTTCCACCAGGCGGAAGGTTCTGCCCATAGCTTCGTGTTCCATCTTCCGATAGTCGAGCCCAAATTGATTGAGGATGGTGGCGTGAAGGTCGCTGTAGTAGTGGCGATGCTCCACGGCTTGATATCCCACATCGTCAGTGGCGCCGTGAATCACGCCGCCCTTGATCCCTCCGCCGGCCAGCAGCACGGTGTAGCCCTTGGGATTGTGATCGCGACCGGTGGTGTTCTGCGACCAGGGACTGCGGCCGAACTCGCTGCCGAACACCACCAGCGTGGAATCCAGCAGGCCGCGCTGTTTCAAATCCTGGATCAGACCTGCGATCGGCTTGTCCACCGCGCGGCAGAGCGGCTCGTGGGTCTTCATGTCCCCGTGCGCGTCCCAGGCGCCGTTGCCGCCGCCGGCGTGGCAGATCTGGATGAAACGGACGTCGTTCTCCACCAGTCTGCGAGCCAGCAGAAGCTGGCGTCCGAAATCGTCGGTGGGCTTTTCTCCGATGCCGTACATCGCCTTCACGTGGTCCGGTTCCTGCGCGAAATCCACCACGGCCGGCGCGTGCAGTTGCATACGCGCCGCCAGGTCGTAAGCCTGCGACCGCGCGGCGATGTCGCTGTTGATGGCATACCGCTCGCGAAACTCGCGGTTCATTTCGTCGAGCACGCGCATCTGCCGTTCGCGCTCGGCAGGACTGCTCGATTTCGGCGGATACAGATTTGGGATGGGAGTCTCACCCGGCTGGAACGGTGTGGCTGCGACGTCGGCGCCCAGATAGCCGCCGGTCAATTGCACTGGTGACGACGCGCGCCCGATGTTGACGAAGGTCGGCAAATTCTGATTCGCGGAGCCAAGCGCATAGGAGACCCAGGCGCCCAGCGTCGGATGGTCGAACTGCCGGCCGCGATGCCCGGTGGTAGTCTCTATCACCGCCGGGAAGTGGTTGCCCTCGTTGCACCACATGGAGCGAACTACCGCGAACTCGTCGATCACGCCGCCTACGTTGGGAAACCAGTCCGATACAGGAATGCCCGATTTTCCGAATGGCGTGAAGGCGCGAAGAATGGGGATCACCGGCCGCCGCATGGGCGCCACGTTGTCACCGAAACCGATGGCGTCGATCAGCTTGCCCGCGTACTTGTTGTCCTTCGGATCGAACGTGTCGATATGGCTAATGCCGCCGCACATGAACAGGAAGATGACCGACTTGGCCTTGGGCTTGAAATGCGGGCCCATATGGGCCCCTTGAATCTTGCCATCGGCCGCCCACATCGCGCCCAGCGCTGCGCCGAAGAATCCGCCGCCGGCCTGCGTGAGAAAGCCGCGCCGATTGATTCTGCCGCAAGGATAGATAGACTTCGGGTTCATGCGATTTACCGGACGTAGATGAATTCGTCGAGATTGTACAGCAGCCAGGCAAAACCCTTGAGGCGCGCCGGATCGTCCTGAATGTAGGAGAGCGAGCGATCGGCCTCACTGGATGAAGGAGGACGCCCCAGTGTTAGGCGGTAGCCGAGGTCCACCGCGTTCTTGAGATTATCCCCCGCCTCCTTTTGCAGGCGCTCGGCGAGTTTCGTGGATGCGCTCTCGATCTCCTCGCTGTTCATCATGAAGAGCCCCTGCGGCGCTGTCACAGTCTGCGTTCGCAAGGGACACGGCGCACGCCCATCATCCACATCGAACACCTGCAGAAAGGTCGGGGTGATATCGGAATTAGTGGAGAAGCCGCGAGTCATGTACATGCCGCGACGGTTCGCTGCCGCGGCGGTCCCATTTCCGCGGCCGCCTGCGCCGCGACGCGCGCCGGTATTTCCGATGGAGAAGGACGGCCCGCCGATCGATAGATCAAGCGTGCCCGCCGCGCTCAGAATCGAATCCCACACCGGCTCCGCTTCCAGCCGCTGTACACGATAGTGCCAGAGAAAAGTGTTTGAGGCATCGGCCTTGATGTCGGCCGCCATCGCCACTGGATCGGCCTCCGACGCCAGCTTGTAGGTGTCGGAAGTGACCATCAGGCGGTGCATCTCTTTCATGCTGAAGTGACGCGCTACGAATTCGGAGGCCAGCCAATCGAGAAGCGCCCGATTGCTTGGCATCCCTCCGAGAGTGCCGTAATCGCTGGGGTTCTTCTGCAAACCCTCGCCAAAGTGCCACTGCCAGAGGCGATTTGCCGCCACGCGCGCGAACATGGGATTCTGCGGCGCCGTCAACCAATCGGAGAACGTTTCGATCCGGCCCTCGCGGAAATCGAGCTTAGCGGGCGCGAACGGCCAACCGGGTTCCACCGGCTTGTCCTTCTCGGGTCGATCGGGTTCGCCGCTGGTGAGAATGTAGCTCTTCTCCAGTTCGCGGCTGCGATCCCACTCCACGGTCCAGAACGCGGGCAGTGCAGCGCCTCTCCCGCCCCGGCCACCGCCGGTCGCCTGGTTGACCTGTGCCTGCAGTTCCTTGTACTTTTTGACCACGTCGGGCGGCATGATCTCCTGAATCTTGTCGCCATCGACGCGCAGCACCGGGAAATAATCGTCGGCGATCTTCTGCTCCGCGGCGGTGCGGTCCTTCTCCGGCTTCAGAATGATGGCGCGCACTTCGGCAGGCAGCATGGCCACACGATCTTCGTACAGCTTCTGCCGGTACGGAGCGATCAGCGCGTCGAGCGGCGCCTGGGCGGCGGCGCGCCGCTTCTGTGCAGCGTCGAGTTCCCTGCTCTGCGCCAGGATCTCGGCGGGACCGGCGAGCGTCACCTTGCGAATCACCAGCGGATCGAACAGCGCCTTCATGGCATAGAAGTCATGCTGCGAGATCGGGTCGTACATGTGGTCGTGGCACTTGGCACAGCCCACAGTCATCCCCATGAAGGCCGTGGAAATAGTCTCCACCGCCATGATCGGCATTTCCTGTGTGTTCTTGCCGTCGCGCACCACATCGCCGCGAGCCAGGAAGCCGAGCGCGAACATATCGTCGGGCCGCGGTTCCAGCTTCGAGCGCACTCCGGTGGCCGACATCTGCGTGCGCTCAGTAGTGCGGTAGCCGGTCAACTGCGCGCGCACGAACTGGTCATACGGCATATCGCTGTTGAGCGCGTAGATCACCCAATCGCGCCAGTAATGAATACCTGCCGCGGCGGTCATGCGTTCGTCGGCGTCGGCGTAGCGTAACACGTCGAGCCAGTGGCGGGCATAACGCACGCCGTGCTGCTCGTTGGCCAGCAGCGAGTCTACTACCTTTTCATACGCCTCGGGGGATTCGTCATTCAGGAAGGCGTCCTGCTCTGCAGGTGTCGGCGGAATCCCGATGAGATCCAGGTACACACGGCGGAGCAGCGTGCGCTTGTCGGCTGGACCCACCGGCTTCAGTCCCTTCTTCCGATACTCGGCGGCAATAAATGCGTCGATGGGGTTAGTGGATTTCGTGATGCCGGCGGGTGTGGCGGGTCGTACCACCGGCTTGAGCACCCAGAGATCTACACCCTTGGTATTGCGTGGGGTCTGCGCGAAGACCGCGCACAGGGCAAGCGGGGCCGCCACCCAGCGAATCCAGACAGACACGTCCCAACCCTCCAATTCCAACTACGTACATTGTAGGTCAGGCCGAGTAGGTCAGGCTGAAGGCTGCTACAGAACCGCCGCGACCACCATTTCGATCGCGCGGCGCAGTCCGTCATCAGTGCCGATGGGCCCATCGCTGAACTGGCTGCGCGCGGCGGACTTCCAATTGTCGCGCGAACCATCGTACTTATAGTTCTGAGGAATACCGGTGAGCGACGGGTCGTACTGTGCATCGCTGCCCGCCATTTTGTAGATCACCAGATCGAGCGAGGGAATCACGACTACGCCATAACCGCCGCCGCCGGACTTGAAGAACGTATCGCGCGGCGCGCCGGCTACGTGGCCATCCGCATTGATCTCGAACATCAGGCTGAAGGGCGCGTGCTTCTGATATGGCGAAGGTTTACCGGCAGCTTCGATGTACGCGGCGGGCACTAGCTGCTGCTTGCCCCACTTTCCTTTATGCAGCACGAGGTAACAGAAGCGCAGCACGTCGGTGGAACGAATTGTGGTGTCGGTGCCGCCGGGTGTGTGCGGGAGCGTCGTGGTACCGCGATGCAGCGCGTATCCCCACTGCCCCCAGCCCATGGGCTTGGCGAGCTTCTCATCGATATACTGCTGCATCTCCATTCCCACCAGGTGGCGCAGCACAATCGACGCGACGTGCGGCGATTGCGACGTGTATGAGTAGCCATCGCCCGGCGCGCACCACATGGGCGCACGCAGCGCGCTCTGATCCTGGTCTTGCGGCTGGCCATTGCGCGGCACCGGCTCCAGTTTCACCGAAGGTTCGAAGTTCACGAAGCCCGGATTGCTTCCCTCGCCATGCATTCCGGCAGCCATGCTGAGTAGATGGCCCAATTTGATGTCGGCCTTGCGCGGATCGTTCAGCGGAAGAGCTTCGGGCAGATACTTCTCGGTGAAGACCTTGGTCTCAAGCCCATCAGGAATCTGGTTGTGCTTTTCCTGCAGCATGATGCCGCAGGCAATGCTGGTGTACGCCTTGCCTACCGACGCCATTGCCGGCAGCGCTTCGCGATTGCCTTTGCCGTAATATTTCTCGTAAACCAGATAACCATGGCGGGCCACCAGCAGACCGCCGTGCTGGCTGGAGCGCGAAGCATAGTCGAACGCCCAGTCGAGCTTTTGCAGGTCCATGCCCGCGCTCTTGCGGATTTCGGCCGCGCTTTTTAAGGTGCGCCAGCCGCCAGCCTGATCGGGCGGAGGAAAGTACTCCTGCGCGCACGCCGACGCCGGTAGCGCCAGCGCCGCCATCCACAACCACTGACGATGCATGTTCCTCCCCAAATCGAAAATCGATTATACAGGTCTACGAGCAGGTTTCAGGAAGTTGCCGGAGTCGCGGGCTTCGGCAGGCAAACTCGGAACGTAGTGGCGCCGGGCTCGGAGTAAGCGTTCAGCGCGCCCTTGTGCTTGCGTACCACACGCAGCGCGGTATCGAGTCCCAGACCAGTGCCATCGCCCACTCCTTTGGTAGTGAAGAACGGTTCGAAGATGTGCGGCAACACGTCGGCTGGTATTCCCGTGCCGTTGTCCTGCACGTCCACTTCAATCTCCTTCGGGTTCTGACGCGTGCGAATGCGCAATTGCCCTCCTTCGGGCATCGCCTCAATCGCGTTCACAATCAGATTGGTCCAGACCTGGTTCAACTCCACACCATAGGCGCAGATCTTAGGAATCGAGCGGTCATACTCCCGTTCCACCTGGATTGACCTCTTCCGCAGCTTGTGGGCAAGGATTGTCAAAGTGCTCTCGATCCCGGTGTGGACATCGATCTCCTGCTCAGCAGCCTGGTCCATGTACGTGTATTCCTTGATGGCTTGGACCAGTTCAAAAATACGCGTGGCACTCTGGCCGATCTCCTGCACCATGCGCGCGGCGGATAGCGAATAGTGAATGCGCCGGAGGACATCAGGCAGAGCGCCGGCGCCAACAGTCTGGGCGATTTCCGCAAGCTTGGCAGTGTCCATTCCGGCTTCCACAAGCGTGGGCGCAGTTTCCCACGGCTCCGGAACGCCGTGCGCCGACAACCAGTCTTCGATCTCCTGCTCGCGGTCGCTGCGCTCCACCGATCCCAAGTGCGCGGCCTCAGGATTCAGCACCACCTCCAGGCCCTTCTCCTCGCATTCGGCGATGTAGGTTCTCTGTTCGCGCGTCAGATTCTGTTGGTCCAGGCGGAGGAACGCCGCGTGGAGTTGCTTGCGAATATCCCAAATCGCGGTGGCGGCGCGCTTGGCCGCAGCCGCGGGATTGTTCAATTCGTGCGCCAGTCCAGCGGATAGTTTTCCCAGCGCCGCCAGTTTGTCCCGCTGCTCGGTAGCCCGGGTGGCTTCGCGCGTCCGGTCGAGCATCAGAATCACCAGGCGCTCGGTGAGGGCCGGAATTTCGTGCAGCATCTCCTGAAAAATGCTTTTGTGAAAAAGCAGGGCGCGCAATCGGCCGATCGCGCGGCCGGTGCCCTGGAGTGTCTGCAGGCGCGAAAAAGGCAATAGCCCGGACACCTCGCCGGCACGCACGGAGAACCTGCGCCCGTCGCTGGCACGCTCGCTACGCGCCTCCAACCCACCTTCGAGAAGCGCCATCATGAAGTCCGCCGGATCGCCTTCGTGAAACAGGATGTCTCCCGGCTCGAGGCAAACCTCTTTGGCGTGCGCCGCCAACCAGGCGAGCTGCTCCTCGGACAGATCGGAGAAGACCGCGATGCTGCGTAAATCGCGCGGCTCAATCATAGCCCACCCAGATACTGATGCACGAACTGGATGGCAATGGAGCCTTCGCCCACGCCCGATGCCACTCGCTTCACCGACCCTCGCCGCACGTCGCCGGCGGCAAACACGCCAGGCACATTGGTTTCCAGCAGGCCCGGATCGCGCGCCAGGGGCCAACCGGGCGGGAGCTTGCCGTTTTTCTTAAGGTCGGTGCCGGAGACGATGAAGCCCTTCTCGTCACGTTGGATGAGATCGCCCAGCCAAGCGGTTTTCGGTTCGGCGCCGATGAAGATGAATAGCGAGCACGCAGGAACGAGCGTAGTTTCGTGGCTTTCCGAGCAGTACACGGAAATTCCTTCCAGGCGGGCTTCGCCGTGCGCCTCCATGACGCACGAGTTCAGCTCGACATGGATGTTGGGAGTCTTTTCGATCTCGTCAATCAGGTAGCGCGACATGGAACTGGCCAACGAATTGGCGCGGACCAGCATGACTACGCGGCGCGCATAGCGGGAGAAATTCATGGCGGCCTGACCCGCCGAATTGGCCCCGCCCACGATGTACACATCTTCGTCGGCGCACGTGGTGGCCTCGGTGGAGCCTGCTCCGTAATAGACTCCGGCGCCCTGCAAACGCTCCAGGCCGGGAATATCCAGCTTGCGCCATTGGACTCCCATGGCCAACAGCACAGCGTGGCACGCCAATTCGGAGCCGTCACTGATGGTGATGTAACGGTACGGACCTTCGATGCGCAACTTCGTCGCTTCCTGCGGCGAGAGCACTTCGACGCCGAAGCGGCGCGCCTGGGTGACGGCGCGCCGCGTCAGATCGGCGCCGCTAAGGCCTGACGGAAAACCCAGGTAGTTTTCGATGCGCGAACTCTGCCCCGCCTGGCCACCGGGCGCGTCGCGCTCCACGATCACCGTCTTCAGGCCTTCAGAGGCGGCGTACACGGCTGCGGCCAAACCGGCGGGGCCGCCGCCGATCACGATCAGATCGTAGAACGTAGTGTCGGCCCGCACTCGCAGTCCGATTCGTTCCGCCAACTCCGAATTGGTGGGATCGCTGAGAGGCGTGCCATCCGAAAGCAGCACAATCGGCAGTTTCCTGTCGTCAGAGCCCAGCGAGGCCAGCGCAGCGTGGACCTCCGGGTCCGTATCTTCCTTTTCCACGTCCAACCACCGGAACGGCACCTGCTGCCGGGAGAGGAATTCGCGCAACGCATAGGATTTCGGCGACCACCGGTCACTCAAGACGCGCAAGCCCGCGAAGGGTGGATGATAGCTTCCCTGCCAGTCTTCCAGCAAATCATCCAGCACCGGGTATAGATTCTGTTCCGGCGGATCCCAGGGCTTCAGAAGGTAGTGATGGATGCGGGCGTCGTTGATGGCCCGAATGGCGGCATCGGTGTCGGCGTAGGCGGTAAGCAGGGTGCGCTTCGCTTCCGGAAAGACCTTGGACGCCTCCTTCAGAAAATCGACGCCCGTCATATGGGGCATGCGCTGATCCACCAGAAACAATGCCACCGGCTCATTTCTCTTTTGCAGGCTGCTCACTGCTTCCAACGCGGCCTTCCCCGAGTCGGCCCGCAGGATCCGATACCGGTCGGCATACCGATGGCGCAGGTCGCGGTCAACACTGCGTAACACTTCGGGATCGTCGTCGACACTGAGGATCGCTGGCTTAGGCATTTAGACTCAGGATACCCTTCCGGTGCGCCCAACCGATGTTGTGTGACCAATCGTACTTGTGAATTTTCCCACCGAGCGACTACTTCGGCGCTGCCACGCTACGGAAGGTCATGCTCTCGATGGACCAGGTGCCGGGAGTCTGCGCGCGATGCGCTCCGCGTGTGCCGGAGGCGAGCCCGGAAAGCAGGTCGGTGAGCGGATCGGCGGCGCTGCGGGTGGCGGCGCGGGTGCGGAGTCCGTCAAACTCGAAAAGCTCTGGCTGATCGATGGGGTCCTGGCTGGTGACCATAAAATAGCTGTCGACGCCGAACGGTTCACCGATACTGAAGTCGTAATCGGCACCATCCAGGGGGATCATGGCGTCGAACGTCGGAGTGTTTCCGGCCTGCGCGGAGGGCAGGCGATTGCCTTCATTGCCGTGGCCCAGCACGGGGAACAGCAGTGAACTCTTGCCGAAATGGTCGATGGCGAAAACGTACACCCAGCGGGGAGAGAGCGCCTGCGGATTCTTCAGGGCATCCGGCTCGGCCTGCAAAAACAGCTTGTAGCGTTCGTTCTCCACCAGGTCGCCGGACTGGCGCAGTTGTTTGGTGGCAACGTTTTGAAACGCCAGGCGGTAGGGAAACGACTCGCGCGCGGGAGGCGATTCCAGCGTCAGCCAACCGTGGATTCGCGCCAGCACCAGGGCCTTTTCCTGCAACGACGCGGCGGCTTGCGGGCCTGCAGGAATCCAATCGCTGCGGGCGGGCATTGGCAAATCGCCCTTGCCGGACGATGCCGCGGAGCGCACCCAGGCGTACTCCAACCGCCCATCACTCCATCTTCCGTCGAGCCGATATTGCGCGGCCGCAGCGGATTTGCTTTCGATGGGGCTGGCCAAGTGCAGAGCATCCGCCAACTCGGTGGTGGGCGGCAATAAAAGCAGGAAGCGGGCGTTCGGCGTGAGCGCGCGGCGCACTGTGTCGGCGTCCGGGGCTGCCCCCAAGTCCACGGGTGCGCCGGATGCGGGATTCTTTTCCAGGATCCAGGAGCGGCCGTTCCAACTCATCACGTGTGTCGGGTTGTCATCCGTGGATTCCGCCAGCTTGCCCAATTCGGCGCCCACCTTCGCCACTACGTCGGCCGGCGCGGGTTTCGGCATGAAGATGCCGAGCGAGGAATGCGCCGAGACCACCCAGCGATTAACGCGGAAGAGATCGCCCGGCGCCACTGTGCCCGAACCCACCACTTCCGCAGTGGAACCGCCGAGACTCGACGCGGTGATGCGCAGCTCCACGGCAGGCTGCTTGACGCCGATGAGGCGGCATTCGGGCTCCAGTCCGAGGGCCTTACCGGCGCGAAGATGGATCTCCTTGCCGCTCACCGATTCCGCCAGCACGGTGAGTTCGCTGCCGGGTCCGGCGGGATTGCCGAACAGATCGCGCGATGCTCGTCCCGCTCCGCCCATCACAGGCTGCTGCGGAACGCCGGCGGCGTGTAATTCGGCGCTGATGCGCTGGAAGACGCGGCTCATAGGCTCGCCTGAATACTTGAGGGCGCGAGCCAGGGCCCACGTGAAAGCACCGTGGGGACCATCGTCGGTATCGGTTTCGCGGGCCTCTTCGGTGGATTGTGCCGCAGCCAGCGTGAGGACGCCAAGCTTTTCAGGATCGATGGGCTCGCTGGTGCGCGGGTCGACAGTGGCAGGGTCGTTGACCATCGGCTCGCGCAACGGATTGGCTGCGGCGGCAGCGCGCCGGCCGCCGTTGCTACGCGCCTTCCCGCTGGGGTTCCACGCGCCGCGAGACAGGGAACCGCTGTGGCAGCTATCCGCGATGAACGTGACCTTCACGCCCTTGGCTGCCGCTTTAAACAGGATGCGCGAGATTTCCTTATCGCGGATATCGGGAGTGTTGCGCCAATTGTCCGCCGGCACCAGGGTCTGATCCTCCCCGCCCTGCTCCTTGCTGGCCAGGTTGCGGATGTGGTTGCCGTGACCGGAGTAGTAGAAGATGCGGATGTCGCCGGGCTGCGCATCGTCCACCAGATTCTTCTGCATGGCGGCAAGTATGGCGGCAGCGGTGGCATCCTGGTCGGCGAGCACCACGAAATCGGTGACGCCCAGGCCTTCGAGGACGGCCTGCATGAGTTTGAGGTCGTTGCGGGCGCCATCGAGATTTTCGAAGCGCCAGTAGGTGGGGTCGCCCTGGACGGGCGGCCTGGCGGGCGCGGCGCCTTTTTCAGTTCGCGCCAGGCGCGCGCGGTCACTCGAATCGGGATTGTAATTGTCGATCCCTACCAGCAAAGCTCGGCGGGTTTCAGAGAATGCTGCCACGGAAAGGAGCAGGCAGGCAAAGGATGTTGTGCAAATTCGTCCCATGGTGCTAGGGATTTACCCAGAAAAACTGGGTCGATGATAACATAACTCGATATATGGGGCTGCGTGTCTGACGGCCCTCCGGAGGCTGGGTATGTCTGTCGATCGTCGTAAATTTCTGTGGGAAGCTCCCGCTGGTATTTTTGGATTCAGTCAGCTCGCGGAATTGGCTTTCGCGCAAAACTCGCAGGAAGCGGCGCCGGTCGACCCGAAAGTGGTGGATTTCTGGGTGCACGGCATGGGTTTGCCGCCGGCGATGGTGATTGGCGGCGCCAGAACACGTGGGCGCCAGCCCAATGGCCCCTCAGGCGACGATTTTGGACGAGAGCCCCTGTTTCTCCATCACGATGCGAGGAAGGGTTCGCTGGTCACCACAGACCAGATCGACCCTAACCAATTGATGTCTGGCTCTGACGTCAACCTGAGCTTCCAGATGGTGCGCATGCGCTTGAACCAGGATGACGACAAGACTTTCCGCAATTACCAGTCGGGCGGCATCTATGTAGACATGCAGCCGATTCCGCAGCAGCCGGCACAATCCACTTCGCTGCTGGAAGAGGGAATCGGCTTTGCCACATCCATCTTCAGCGCATTCGGCGATGCAGGCAAGTCATCGGGCAAGCCGGCGGCCGGAAAGAGTTCATCCACCGGGAAGAATTCATCGGACAGTGGCGGCGGGAAGAGCAGCAGCAAATCACGGGGCGCGTCACCGGCGGCTGCCGCGGGACCAGCGGATACCGGCTCGTCGATTCCCCTGCAGCAGACCAAGCAGGCCAGTAGTGTGCTGCTGCCGGGCGGGGCCGGCAAAACATCGTTTGCGGTTTTTGCCAAGGACAAAAAGAAGACGGTGTTCGGCAATTTCATCTCGGTCTTCGCCACCCTGACGAATTCGCCGCTGTTCTCGTATCTTCCGATGCTCTCCATGCCCGTGGTGGGTCCGGCCACGCTGACCGCGATGCGCTCGCTGGTGGCTAATCTGCAGGCTCACGGAGAGAACCAGCAGTGGATTTTGATGAGTCCGCCCATGGACGTCACCACCACCAAAGAAAGCGCCCAACAGAACCCGGACGCGATGCGGCTGGCTCCGGGAAATTACGTGGTGATTCCCAAGGCCCACTCCGACGCCATGAAAGGCCAGATGGATAATCTCAAGGTGCTCGACGGATTCCTGGTGCCGAAAAACGCCGGGCCAATGGATGTTTACGATGCGTATCAGGGCGCCGCGCCGGGAGTGAGTTATATCAGCCTCAGCGTGGGCGCGCAGCAGGTCAAGAAATCGGGAAAATAGACTGCTATGCGAACGGTGTGGAGTGCCGTGTTGCTGCTGGCCGCTCCGGTAATCCTGGGCGGACAGGGTTTCGGAACATTCAAGAAATCGCTGGTGCTGGAGCGCAAGCTTCCCGCGGCGGTCAAACTGCCGGGCGATGCTTTCAACGTCAAGGTGTCGGCGGAAAGGCCGACGGACACGTGCCAGAAGTTGGCGGCGGACAAACTGCAGGCGATGGTGGAAACCAATCTCATCCGCTTTAACAGCCAGTTGCAGCTCAACCCCGACAAGCCGGACACAGTCATCACACTGAAGGTGCTGAACTGCAATGCGCAAGCGACTCCCACCTATTCCACGTCGCTGACCGGTAAGAACAAAGGTCAGCAGCAGCAAACCGGCATCAAGGCCACAGGCGGCCTTTCCGTTACATACCAGGCGCGCACGCGCGGCGGCGGTTTTGTGGATGCCGAACCGGTGCAGGTGAAATACAACCAGGATTTCAACCAGGTCTCAAGTGCCATCGCGGGCACCAAGAAGCTTCTCAGCAAGATTCCTCATCCGGGCGCCAAGCACCATCAGGAGGAGGGCGAGGAGCCGCCGCACACCATCGAGGACATTCTGCAGATTCTGGCGGACCACGCCGCGCAGCGCGTGGCAGCGCGACTGGTGACCACCAATGAGCGGGTGGAAGTGCTGCTGGCGCGCGGGTCTCTGGACGACAACAACCGCTATGCCGAAGCCGGACAGTGGACGAAGTTTGTGGAGGGCCTGGAAACCCGGTCGCCCCTTCCGAACATGGCCGACGATGCGTACCGCCTTTACAACATCGGCGTGGGCAATGAAGCGCTCGGTTATAAAGCGGACAGCCCGGCCAGCGCGAAACGCTACTTCGAGCAGGCGGTGGTGCAGTATCGCAAAGCGGGCGAGTCCAACCCCGACGAGAAGTACTTCGTGGAGCCGGTGAACCGCATCGAAGTCGCGCTGGAGCATTACAAGAAACTGGCTGCGCCGGCCCCGTCGAAGGCAACTCCAACGAAGAAGGGCAAGGAAGAATGAAGTTTTGGGCAGCCGCGGCCGTAGCGGTGGCAGGCGTTGCCCACGCCCAGCAGGCCTGCGCGGTTTCGCAGGACCTGGTAGTGCGCGCCCTGGAACTGGTTTCGGCTACACCGGCGCGCGACGATCTGGCCAATGGCCTGCTTCTGCTGAAACACGCGGAGGAGGCTTGCGACGAGAATGGCGATGCCTGGTATTACCGTTCCCTGTTTGAGCGCAAACTGGGGCAGGGCAATCCGCAGTACTCACTCGGCAAGGCGCGCGAGCGCAATTCGGCGGCGTTGAAAGCCGCGGAAGATCCGTTCACGCTGGCGACTCCGGCGCGCGGCGTGCAAGTCGCTCCACGCGAAGGCGCCGCAGCCCCCTCCGCTCCACGAACCCAGCACGATATTCGAAAGCCGGACGTCAACCAGAAATGGGCGCTGGTGGTTGGAATCGCGGAGTTCCAAAACCAGCGGCTGAACCTGAAGTACACGCGCGCCGACGCCCAGGCAGTCGCCGAACTGCTGCGCGATCCGGTTTATGGCCGCTTCCGCAGCGACCACGTACGCTTCATCGCCAATGCCGACGCCACTACGGTAAATATCCGCACGGGCCTCAACTGGCTGGCCCGTAGTGCTACGGAAGACGACCTGGCGGTGATTTACATCGCCACGCACGGCACCGCCCGCGAGCAGGACACAGCAGGCGTGAATTATGTGGTGGCGCACGATACCGACGTGGAATCGTTGGACGGCCTGTACTCCACCGCGATTCCGATGGTGGAGATCACCACCGTGGTGCGGACGCGCATCAAGGCTCTGAAGGTCGCAGTGATTCTAGATACTTGTCATAGCCAGGGCGCGGTGGCGCAGACCGTCACGATTCCACAATCGGTCTCAGCGCAGACGCTGGACCGCATCAAGGAAGGAACGGGCCGCGTGATCCTGGCCGCCAGCCAGACGGAAGAAAGCTCCTACGAATCGGCCAAGCTTGGCCACGGCCTGTTCACCTATTACCTGCTGCAGGGATTGAAGCGGCAGAAAGACGCGTCCATCGCCACCGTATATCAGTACGTGCAAGCGCAGGTGGCGCGTGAGGCATCGGCCAATGGTTGGAAACAGCACCCGGTCTTCAGCGCCAGCGATGAGTTGAGCACGCTGGTGCTCAGTGTGGCGCCGCTCACAACGGGATGGCTCGGGCTAAGACCACCGGTCGGTTACGGCGTCCCGGTTCGCTGAAGTTTGCGTATGCGCGTTTGTCCCGTCTGCTGCCGTACACTGGTTTCTTGTCTGACGACCGCTTCCGCTTCCATCGGCGCTTCGCATCCAGCTATCTCTCCACACGCCGCGACGTGATTGTTTACCTTCCTCCCGACTATGAAAGGGCGGAAGCACGCTACCCCGTCCTCTACTTGCAGGATGGGCAAAACCTCTTCGACCCGGCGACCGCGTTCGGTGGTCGGGACTGGCGCGCGGCCAATACCATTGACGAACTGATCGGCCGCGGCCTGATTGAACCCATCATCGTAGTCGGCATCTATAACACCGGCGTGCGACGCATTTCGGAGTACACCCCGACGCGCGACCGCCGCCTGCGCAAGGGCGGCAAGGGCGACCGCTATGCCGAGATGCTGGTGCGCGAGTTGAAACCGTTCATCGACCACGAATATCGCACGCGCAAATCGGCGGCCCATACGGGCGTGGGCGGATCGTCGCTCGGCTCACTGGTCTCGCTGCAGGCCGGGCTGCTGTATCCTCGCGTGTTCGGCAAGCTGGCGATTCTTTCGCCTTCCGTCTGGTGGGACGAACGGTCCATTCTGAACGTGGTCCGCAACTATCGGGAACGACAGCGAGCGCGGATCTGGCTCGATGCCGGAACGGCCGAGGGCAGCGATGGTAGCAAGGTCATCGAAGATCTTCGGTTGCTGCGCGCGGCGCTAGTCGAAAAGGGTTGGACCGAGGGAGTGAATCTGCGCTATTCCGAAATCGAGAGCGCGGGGCACGACGAAGGCGCATGGGGCGCGCGCCTGGGCAGCGTCATCGAGTACCTCTACACGTCGAGCGATCCAGGCTCCGCTTCGGTAGTCCAGATCCCTTCGAAATTGACGAAGTAAACGTCCACCTCGATCCCCGGAATTGCCGCTTTCAGAGTGGCGGCCGCGTGATGCAGTTCCCGGCGATGGTTTTGGAACTCGGCTTTCTCGTCGCCGTGAAAAGCTTCCAGCCCTCCGTACGCGCCGCAATCGGAATGCAGCATCAGGATGACCCGTTTGGTTCCGTGCAGCTTCATGGAGGAACGAATCTGGTCGAGCACGAACTGACGGTCGGACTCCTGACCGGGAGAGGCGAGACTCTTAGCCCCGCCCGCGATCTTGATGGGGTCCGGATGTTCGATGCCGATCCGCTGCAGGAATTTGCGGAAACCCAGATCGAAGCGATTGTCGAAGCACCACACGATGGCGGCGTCGCTCACATACCGGTCGCGGGGAGCGTCGAAGTGGAAGAGTTTCTTCATTTCACTGGACTCACGGGGCCCGAAAGCTCGCGCACATAGATGTCCTTGAAACGCATATTGCCTTCACCGCCCGAGTGCAACTGCAGGGCGATGGTTCCATCCCACGACTTCGGAGTGGGGTCCGTAAAGTCGAGGACCGTGATGCCGTTGAGGATGGCGACCATGTGATTGCCCTCCACCTTCAGCAGAAAATCGTTCCAGTCGGTGGGGCGCATCACCTGTTCGTACTCGGGCGAAGGCCAGGCAATCCAGCCACGATCGTCGCCATAGAGACCGCCGGTGTGGTGATTGATGGTGCGGTCGATCTCAAACTGCATGCCCCTGGCGATATTCACTGTGCCGGGTTTGAATTCGGTGTGGAAGTAGACTCCGCTGTTGCCATCGTCTTCGCATTTGAAGCGGATGGCGAGCCAAAAATCCTTGTACGATTTCTCGGTCTGCAGATAGCCATACTCCTTGGTGACACCCTGTCCGTGGATCGTGCCATCCTCCACGGTCCACTTCTCATGGCCCACCGGAACCCAGTTGGTGAGATCCTTGCCGTTGAAGAGGCGCACCCACTGCTCGTTGGGATAGGATGCGCGATTCCTCGGCACCTGGGCGAAGACCAGCCCGGACGCAGCAAGGGCGAGCAGCAAAATCTTCATCTCCCTAGAGTACAACCCCGTAGTAGGTCACTAGGGCTGCAGTGTCACTTTTCCCGCCAGAACAGCCTGCAAGAAACCCGCGATGTGTAGAGAATGGTCGAACTCACCGCACACAATCGCCTCGCGCAATTCAGGCAAAGAAAAGCTGACTTGCTCGATGCCCTCCTCGGGAATCCAGTTCTCTGTGCGCCGCAAGCCCCGTGCCACAAAGTGCCAGATGCGGTTCGTCATGCGCCCGTTGTCGACGGTCATGGGGCCGAGCGGTTCCAGTTCCGCCGCCTCATATCCAGTCTCTTCGCGCAGTTCGCGCAGCGCGGCCACATCCGGGGATTCGCCCGGATCCACAATCCCGCTGGGGAACTCCAAGGCGTAGCGTTCCAAAGCCGGGCGATACTGCCGCACGGCCAACAACCGCTGATCGTCTGTGATGGCGATGATTGCGGCGTAGTCCGGCAGGCGGAGCGAATAATACGGCGCTTCGCCCGGCTGCATGGTCTTCGCCACCAGGTCAAACCAAGGCGTGGAAAAGGCGGTCTCGATCTCGAGGGGCTTCAAATGTTTACGTTCACCACTTCTTCGAAGATGGAAGGCGGTAGCTGTATGCCGCTCACGCGGAGGCGTTCCAGCATCTTGGGCTGCACGCCCGTGGCCTTGAAGCGGCCCTCCACTTTCCCCGCGTCGTTCACACCCGTGCGCTCGAAGACGAAGATGTCCTGCAAGTCCACCTTCTCGTCCTTGACACCCAGCACTTCCGAAATGGCGAGGATTTTACGAGTGCCGTCCTGCAGGCGCGACACTTGCACCACCAGCTTGATGGCGCTCGAAAGCTGCTGCAGAATGACGCGCGTGGGGATTTCGAGGTCGGCCATCATCACCATGGTTTCCAGCCGCGAAAAAGCGTCGCGCGGAGTGTTGGCATGCACCGTGCTCATCGAACCCTCGACGCCCGTGTTCATCGCCTGCAGCATGTCGAGCGCTTCGGCGCCGCGGCACTCGCCCACGATGATACGGTCGGGGCGCATGCGGAGCGCGGTGCGCAGCAGCATGCGCTGGTTGATACCGCCCTCTTTATTGAGGTTGGGCAGCCGCGTCTCGAACTTCACCACGTGCCGCTGCTGCAGTTGCAATTCGGCGGTGTCTTCGATGGTGACGATGCGCTCCTCTTCGGGAATGAAGCGGGACAGCGCATTCAGCATCGTCGTCTTGCCGGAACCCGTTCCGCCGGAGATCAACACGGTAGTCTTCGACTGCACACAAGCCGAGAGGAAGCGCAGCATGCCCGGTGTGATGGTCTTGTATTCGAGCATCTCGTCCTGCGTGATCACGTGCCGGCCGAAACGGCGGATGCTCAGGCATGGCCCGTCGAGGGCCAGAGGCGGAATGATGGCGTTGACGCGCGAGCCGTCCTGCAGGCGCGCATCAACAATGGGCTGCGCTTCGTCGATGCGCCGGCCCACTTGCGAAACGATCTTTTCGATGATGTGCAGCAGGTGGGCGTCGTCCTTGAAGCGGACCTGCGTCTCCGACAACTTGCCGTTACGCTCGATGAACACCTTGTTATATCGGTTCACCAAGATGTCGGAGATGGTGGGTTCCTTGAGCAGCGTTTCCAAGGGACCGAGCCCGAGCACCTCGTCGAGCACCTCTTCCACGATCTTGGTCTGCTCGGCGGTCGTCATAGGCACGCGCTCTTCGTCGAGTAGTCGCTCCACCACTCGGCCGATCTCGGCGCGCAGGCGATCTTTCGGGATAGAGGAGACCCGCTCCAGATTGAGCACGCCGATCAGCTTGCGATGAATGCCAGATTTCAGTTCGAAATACCGGTCAGCGCTGCGCCCGGCCATAGTTGGAGGGCCGCCGCGCATGGGCATAGGGCGATTGTTCGATCCCACAAGTTCTCCTGGGGTTGCTCTGGAAGCAGCGTGTGCGCTTACAATTATAGCCCGAGGCAAAATTACGATGAAACGATTGTTACTGCTGTCCGCGCTGGTCATTCCGGCGTTCGCTCAATCCAGCGTGAAGGATGCGATGGTGAAACATTGGAAGACCTCCGCCGATTTCACCATGGCTGTGGCGAAAGCCATGCCCGCCAAAGATTACGGTTTCAAGCCGGTCCCGGCGGAGTTGAGCTTCAGCGAAGTGGTGGTGCAGATTGGCGCAGCCAACCTGGGCGCCTGCGCGAACGCCAGCGGCCTGCCGCGGCCCACCGTCCCCGCGAAAATCACCGAAGCCAACAAAGCCAAACAGGATGTCGACAAGGAAACCGCCGTCAAGTTTCTCAGCGACACCTTCGACTTCTGCAATCAGGCTGTCGCGGCGATGACGCCCGAGAAGTTGGATGCCGTAGTGGGCACTACGCGAAAGATGACCGGCTTCGAATGGATGTGGGCCTATTTCACTCACACCGCCCATCATCGCGGACAGCTTGAAGTGTACTTGAGACTGAAGGGAATTCAGCCGCCGGACTACACGTTCTAGCGAACTGCCGAGGCGTTTATTGCCCACCGGCCGCAGCAGCATCGTATACTAAGGGTTTGAGATCAGTAACCCCTCTTGGCACGCCTTGGGATGCTGGTGTGCCCCGACAAATCCGGCGACGCTTTTTCGCCAACAACAGGAAGACAGTATGAGTGCACTTGCCATCAGTCCCGTTCGACGGGCTGTCCGCTTCTACGAAGCCCCCATCGGCAAGAAGGTCGTCATGGCCATTACCGGCCTGATTCTCTTCGGCTACGTGATCGGACACTTGCTCGGAAATCTCCAGATTTACGCATCGCACGACCAGATCAACAACTATGCGGCCTTTCTGCATAGTCCGGCGAACGTGATCCCGCTATGGGTCATTCGCGCGCTGCTGCTAGTGGCGGTGATCCTGCACATCACGTCCGCAGTGCAGCTCTGGAGTCAGAACAACGCGGCGCGCCCCATCGCCTACGCGAAGAAGTCCGACGTGCCCACGTCTTACGCGGCCCGCACCATGCGGTGGAGCGGCGTGATCGTCGGCCTGTTTATCATCTTCCATATTCTGCACCTCACCAGCGGCGCCATCCCGGGCCTGCCCGCCGAGGAGTTGGGACCGAACTCGCCCAACGTGCGCGCCAACCTGGTTCACGGATTTCAGAACCCGCTTGTGTCTGGCTTCTATATTCTGGCGATGATTCTGCTGTGCATGCATCTGTACCACGGCCTCTACAGCATGTTTCAATCGGTCGGCTTCAGCCACCCCAAGTACACGCCGCGAATTAAGAAAGCTGCGGCGATAGTAGCCATCCTGATCGCCGTTGGAAATATTTCCATTCCAATCGCCGTATTGGCCGGAATAGTGACTCTCTGAGGACCCAGCATGGAACTCGACTCGAAATCTCCGACAGGCCCGATTGAAACGCGATGGGACCGTCATCGCTTCAATCTCAAGCTGGTGAATCCGGCGAATAAGCGCAAGCATACGATTATCATGGTGGGCACCGGACTGGCCGGCGGATCGGCCGCCGCCACGCTAGGCGAGCTTGGCTATAACGTCAAGTGCTTCTGCTTTCAGGATTCGCCCCGGCGCGCGCACTCCATCGCGGCGCAGGGCGGCATCAACGCCGCCAAGAATTATCATAACGATGGCGACAGTGTCTACCGCCTGTTCTACGACACGGTGAAGGGCGGCGATTTCCGCTCACGCGAATCCAACGTCTACCGGCTGGCGCAGATCAGCGTCAACATCATCGATCAATGCGTGGCGCAGGGCGTGCCGTTCGCGCGCGAGTATTCGGGATACCTCGATAATCGCAGCTTCGGCGGCGCACAGGTGTCGCGGACCTTCTATGCGCGTGGCCAGACGGGACAGCAGTTGCTGCTAGGCGCTTACCAGGCGCTCGAACGGCAGGTGGGCACTGGACAAGTTAAGATGTACCCGCGCGCCGAGATGCTTGACCTGATCGTGATCGATGGCAGAGCTCGTGGCATTGTGACGCGCGACCTGATCACCGGCAAAGTGGAATCGCACCTGGCCGACGCCGTGGTGCTGGGCACCGGCGGCTACGGCAACGTCTACTACCTTTCCACCAACGCCAAGGGCTGCAACACTACCGCGATCTGGCGGGCGCACAAACGCGGCGCGCTCTTTGCGAATCCCTGCTTCACGCAGATCCATCCCACCTGCATTCCCGTGTCCGGTGACTATCAATCGAAGCTCACTTTGATGAGCGAATCGCTGCGCAACGATGGACGCGTGTGGGTGCCCTTGAAGAAAGGCGATAAGCGACCGGCCAGCCAGATTCCGGCGGCAGAGCGCGATTACTTCCTGGAGCGCAAGTACCCCGCCTTCGGCAATCTGGTGCCGCGCGACGTGGCTTCGCGCAACGCCAAGCAGGTTTGCGACGAAGGCCGCGGCGTGGGTGAGACCGGCCTAGCCGTCTATCTCGATTTCGCAGACGCCATCGCGCGCCTGGGTGTCGAGACCATCAAGGATCGCTACGGCAACCTGTTCGACATGTACGAGCGCATCACCGGCGAGAACCCGTACCAGTCGCCGATGCGCATCTACCCCGCCATCCACTACACCATGGGTGGCCTGTGGGTGGACTACAACCTGCAGTCGACGATTCCGGGGTTGTACGTGATCGGCGAGGCGAATTTCTCGGACCACGGCGCCAACCGGCTGGGCGCCAGCGCACTTATGCAAGGCCTGGCCGATGGCTACTTCGTCCTGCCTAACACCATCAACGACTACATCGCCTCCACCAAGCTGGAGAAGGCCGATGGCACGCACGCGCGGTGCGCGAAGCCGAGGCCAATGTGGCGACCATCACCGCCAAACTGCTGGGCGCTAAAGGCAGCCGGTCGGTGGATTCGTTCCATCGCGAACTCGGCAAGATCATGTGGGAATATTGCGGGATGGCTCGGACGGCTGAAGGGCTGAAGACCGCGCTGAGCAAAATTCCGCCACTGCGCGAGCAGTATTGGCGCGATGTGAAGGTGCTTGGGTCGGGCGATGAGCTCAACCAGTCGCTGGAAAAAGCCGGTCGCGTGGCAGACTTCTTCGAGTTGGCTGAGCTGATGTGCCTGGACGCGCTGGATCGTAACGAATCGTGCGGCGGCCACTTCCGCGAAGAGTATCAGACGCCCGAAGGCGAAGCGCAGCGCGATGACGAGCACTACTCGTACGCGGCAGCATGGGAGTTTCAGGGTGTGGGCAAGCCGCCCGCGCTCCACAAGGAGCCGTTGACCTTCGAGTACGTGCACCCGGCGCAACGGAGCTACAAATGAAAATCATCCTCCACATCTGGCGGCAGAAGAATGCCACGGACCAGGGCCGCATGGTGCGCTACGAGGTCCCTAACGTCAGCGAGCACATGTCATTTCTGGAAATGCTCGACGTGCTGAATGAGGATCTGATCGCGAAGAACGAAGATCCGGTGGCGTTTGATCACGATTGCCGCGAAGGGATCTGCGGCATGTGCGGCGCCATGGTGAACGGTGTAGCGCATGGCCCCCTGCCTGGGACCACTTTGTGCCAGCTCCACATGCGCCACTTCAAGGATGGCGATGAGTTGTACCTGGAGCCCTGGCGCGCGCGTGCCTTCCCGGTGGTTAAGGACCTGGTGGTGGACCGCAGCGCGTTCGACCGCCTGGTAGCGGCCGGAGGATTCATCTCCGCCTCCACGGGCAGTGCGCCCGATGGCAACGCCGTTCTGGTCTCCAAGGAAGTCTCGGATAAATCGATGGACGCGGCTGCCTGCATCGGCTGCGGCGCTTGCGTGGCCATGTGTCCGAATGCTTCGGCATCGCTCTTCATGGGCGCCAAGATTTCGCACCTCGGCTTGCTGCCGCAAGGCCAGCCGGAACGGAACCGGCGCGTGACGGCCATGGTGGCGCAGGCCAATCAGGAACTGTTCGGAAGCTGCACCAACATCGGCGAGTGCGAAGCGGTCTGCCCCAAGGAGATCAAACTGGAGACCATCGCACGCATGAACCGCGACTTTATCCGAGCCAACTGCACGTAGCGCGGGCTATGGCGCGAATTTAACCAGCGCCGGTGGCACGTAATACAACAGCACCGACCCGACACGCTCACTCGGCGTGAGCTGCGTAAACCGGTTGGCCGTGGCCACCAGCAATGCCGGACTCACCACATACCATCCGCCCGCGGCCAGCGTGAGATCGAGTTTTCCGATATGGGGCATTCCATACCAGGACTGCAACTCCTCCGCCGGAACGCTCCCGTTCAGGCCAAAAAACGAAACTTCATGGATGCCCCGGGCGCGCAGATATTTCCCCACAATCTTCGAACTCTGGCCCCAATCGTAGTTCGAATCTCCCAGAACTTTTTCCGGGCTGTCACCGCCGAACAGGTTGAAGTACGCGAGGTAATTCGGATGCTGCATTACACCAGAGAGCAGCATCAGGGCGATCAGCCCGCCACTCACGATCGTCCCGGCCCTCCGCCCCATCCACTGGGGCAATCGCAGCAGCGCCATCGCGGCCATCAGGGAAAGGCCAATATAAATGGGCAGCACGTGGCGGATCCCGATGTCGATGTTAGCAGCCATGGATGGCAGCAGGACTCCCAGCGCGAAGGCCAGCGGCATCAGGTACGCAGGGTTAGTCCATCTTCTGATCACAACCACCAGGCCCGCCGCCAGCAGAACCAGAAACGGTATGGGAGTCTTCACCGCAAGCGCCACGGGGAAGTAATACCAGAAGCCGGTCTGGCTCATCCAGCCCAGCAGATACGACGTATGGCCCCTAAGGTTGTGCTCCTGAACGCTGCGGATGCCGTCAAAGAAGGGGTCAAACGAGAAACCGTAGACTGCCCAAATGGTAAGCACTCCCACTACTACCGCCACACACAACGTGGCCCAACGCTCCTTGATCAAACCAACTAACTCCTCGCGATTGGGCCGCGCCGACGCCCACCACGCGACCATTGCCAGAACCGCCGCACAAGGAAAGAACACCAGGCTGGAGAACTTGGCGAGCGCCGCCAAGGCAGCGCTGAATCCGAAAAACAGCCCGTGCTGCCAGGTGGGAGTCTCCGCCCAAAGCAGCATCGCAAAGAACGCCAGGCCCAGGCAAGCAGCCAAACCCATGTCGGTAGTGCCAAGCCCGCCATCGGCCAGCACCGTGGGGAGAAGCGTGAACAGCGCCGTCGCCAGCACCGCCGTAGCTTTACCGTAATAGCGCCGCGCCCACACAAACACCACCACGCACGCCAGCACGAAGAAGGGCAGGATTCCCAGCCGCATCAGGAAGGTGGTGCGGATAGGGTGGCCCGATTGGCGAATCTCGGCTACTCCCTCCTCGGCGAACAGGCGCAGTCCGATGGTCCTCGACCCAGCCAGATAGGGACCCAAAGCCGCCATCACGCGCGTCAGCGGTGGATGCTGCGTTTCATACCGGTAGGTGTGCCGCGATAGATACTCCATTCCGCAGGCCAGGTGGGATGGTTCATCGGACGTTAGGCTCAGCTCGTTATACGTCGACACAATTCGCGCGGCCGCAATCAGGATCAGGCCGACCGTTATCGCGGTGGAGTACTTTTGCAGGAAAGGGACAATGCGATCTTCTCGCGCTGGGGCGCTGCCGGCGGCGGATTTCGGCGCGACTGACGGGCGCCGTTTAGTGGAGGCCATGGGCTAGAAGCTCCTCGTAGGCGGCGCGCGCTTCGGCATCGTCGCCGCTATGCGCCAGGTAGAGGGCGAACATGCGGCGCGCCCGTTCCGGATTGGTGAGGCGAACCAGGAAGCCGATGCGCCGCGCGCAGCCGGGAAATTTCGGGTCGTGCTCAATCAACAGGCGGCACTCGCGCTCCAGATGGTCGGCGATAGTCTGCGGTCCCAGCACCGGCATGCCGGGCGGTGGATTGCGCAGAAACACCATCGACTGCGCGTCCTCGTATACCAGCTTCCAATCCGCCATGTCGGGATAGGCCATGGCGATCGCGAGCGGGTAGACAATGCCGGTCTGGTATCCGAACGAGTCCATCACGATGACGCCCACGCCGTAGCGGTCCAGCAATTCGTGGCGCGCCGGGGTTCGCGGCTCGCTCAGCAGGATGGTCTGATGATCCTGGTAGACCGTTTCGGAGAGCGCGCGTCCATCCACGAAAACGCTCTCGCCCTTCCAGATCAGGTAGCCACCCTGCATGTAGGTGTTGAAGATAGGCGCGGTGATATGGTGATCGCTCAGGAAGGCCACCGCTCCGGAAGGATATCGCCATTCACCGGCGCGGAATTGGAAGAAGGGCCCTCGAGCCGCGCCGGTCGCGACCACAACAGCCAGAGCAGCCAGGCCGGCGGAACGCATGGCCCACGGTAGGGCACGCTTCCAAGGAAAGTAACTGGCGATCACGATGGGCGCGAATAGCCCGATATAGATTTCGTTGCGAAAAGCCGTCAGCGCGGCGTAGGTAAAGAACGCCATCAGGATCCAATCGGAGATACGCACGCGTCTGAAGGCGATGGCCAGAATCGGCAGCGATGCATACAGGAGGATGTGAAAGCCGTAAGGGTCGGCCCACAGTTTAGGCGCCATCCATTCCAGGTTCACTGCGGTCATCGCGCTCTGCCGGTAGCGCAGGATGGTGGGGATGATAACGAAACCGTTTGGGTTTATGCCGGACGCGAGGAACGTCACGCCACCGACGATCAGCAGACGCCGTACGTCGGGTGCGCGCCGGATCAAGGCATCCGCGCAATAGGCCGCACAGACAATCCAACCCAGAAAGAAGCCGCCGTGGCAATTGGCCCAAATCAGAGCCAACGCGGGCAGAATCCAAAGCGTGCGACGCCATTCCAGCAAGGCGATGAAGATCATTGTGAACAGAAAGCTCGCCAGCATGGGACGGTCTGTGGCAAACACGGCGCCGACCGAACCTGCCGCGAGCGCTGCTGCCAATCCCCACCAGGCGGAGTGGGTACGACGCGCCGCGATGGCGCCGGCCATCAGGCACGCGGCGGTGAGCAGCAGGGCTCGCAAGAACACTACACCGGCAAAACCGCCGAGCGCGTAAGCTGCGTAAATTGCCACTTGAGCCAGCCACTCGTGCGTGAGGTTGAACTGGCGGGTCTGCAGTTCACCAGGATATCCGGGCGCGGCCCCGGCAGTAGTATAAGAAAACGGGTCGGGAACCGGAAGCCGGTGGTGTTGCACAATGTACTGGCCGGTCTTGAGATGCCACCAGAAATCGGAGTCGAAAATTTCGCCGGAAAAGAGCCCAAACAGAAGGATTACAACCGCGGCAGTAGCGGCAGGGATCAACCAACGCGGCGGGGAGGAGCTTGGTTGGGGCTTTGGTGGAGCAGACTTGGGCAAAATCGTATGTTAACAGGATGAGACTTGGCCGTAAACGTTACTGGAGAACGGCGGCTCCGCTGACCGGTCCTATCTCTGAATCCTGCAGGAAGACGATGACGCGCTGGCCGCTCCCGGCGTTTGGCAGATCCACCAGCTTATGGAACACTTCGCCGTGCTTCACCGAGCCGATCTTTTTCAAGCTCCGCACGATCGCGACGTGGTGGAGTTGACGGCCGTTGTTCTCGCCCGCAGATACCTTCGATGTGCCGCTGCCATCGGCCACCACCAGATACACGCCCGCCGATCTCGGCGCATCCTCTACGTTCACCTTGACGCCCGTCGCGGTGCGTTCGATCTGCACCTTGGCCTTGGGATGCTGCTGCGCCTTACCGATCTCCGACTTGGCGCGCTGGGCGTCACTGCCGTTGAATTGGGTTACGCCATCGACCACCATTTGCGGAGTGTATACACCGTCGGTTGCGAACTGGCGGCCGTAGCCTTCCTGGCGCTGGGTGTAGGAATGAGAGGAGTAGGGATCTTTCCAGCCCAGGCGATCCCAGTAATCGACGTGCTCACTCAGCACGATTACATGAGGATCCAGTTGTTCGAGGAGACGATCGGCAGGGGGGCAACTGGAGCAGCCTTCGGAGGTGAAGAGTTCCACCAGCACGGGCGCTCGCACAGGTTCCGCGGCCATCGCCGCGAGGAATCCGCCGAGCAGCAGGAACAACGCCGCTGACTTGGCGACTCGCATTTAGTGCCTGGTGCGCCGCTTAGCTACTTTGACCTTGTGGGTCTTGAGCTTGGGATTCTTGCGAGCCTTGGACTTCCGTGCTTTCACACGGTGAACCGCGGGTTTCTGCTTGGCTTCAGCCATGGACATGAGCCCGCAGCTCAACGCCAGCGCCAGCGCGACGGTACGAATTCGCATGGTGTCCTTATTATGACGTAATTTGCCTATACCACAAGAATAACTTTAGAAAACTCACGACTGTTAAAAGGACGCAAAACCAGGCACATACGCGCCACAGTCGTTCCACTGGACGGTCCACCAACCCTGGAAGGTCGGCAATATAGCCAATGGCGAACCCTGCGAGGCCGCCGCCGACGTGGGCCATCAGGTCGACTCCGCCGAACAGACTGAAGATGAGGATGTAGACGGCCCATCGGACGTACACTGCGCGAATAGCGTGCGCCATGGGATGCCGTTTCGCCACGCCGATCGCGATCATGGCGCCGATGAGGCCGCACAGCGCGGCAGAAGCGCCGCCGGAAGTGGCGCGGCTCAGCCAGGCGCTCAAAAAGAAGCCCGCGAAGTTGGAGCAGAAGTAGATGGTCCACATGCGGCTGGCGCCGTACAACTCTTCCACCTGCGGACCCAGATCGAACAGCACCCACGAGTTCATCAGGATGTGGAAAAGATTGAGGTGCAAAAAGCCCGCGGTCACCAGGCGCCACCAGGCGAAGAGCGGATCTCCAAACGGCAGCTTGGCGCCGAAAAGAATCAGCACTCGACCATCGATGCTCGACGCAAATTCGCCATTACTCATGTTCATGGTGAAGATGGTCATGGCGATGTAAATGCCAAAATTCACCAGCAGAATCAGGACGGTGTTGAAGCGAATCGCGGGTATCAGTCCCAGAATGGGGGAGTCGCTGCGACGATCCACCGCGCGCGTCGCCACTTTCTCATTGCAATACGGGCAGACCCGATCTTTGGTGGTGATAAAGGCCCGGCAATGCGGGCACATCCGGCGCGAATCCATGTAGCTTCATCATAGCCTGATGCAAGGAAGTGGCCCCGCCGCAGTCTGCTACAATCGAGAATTCCGTAATGGTAAAAACTGAGCGCGAGTACCGCGAAGACATCGTCCAGATTGGGAAGCTGGTCTTTCAAAAGGGATGGGTGGCCGCGAATGACGGCAACATCACGATACGGATGGACGCGGAGACCATTCTCGCGACCCCGACCGGCGTTTGCAAAGGCATGATGCATCCCGATGACCTGATCATCGTGGATATGAAGGGCAATAAGATCTCCGGGCGGCGCGAGCGCACCAGCGAGATCCTGATGCATCTCACCGTGTATGAGATGCGGCCCGAGATCAAAGCTGTGGTGCACGCGCATCCCCCGGTAGCTACGGGTTTCGCCACTGCCGGGCGTCCGCTGAACCTGGCCCTGCTGCCGGAAGTGATCATTGGACTCGGCTGCGTGCCGCTGGCCGGCTACGGACTGCCCGGCACCACGGAACTGACCGAGCCGATGCTGCCGTACATTCCTAAGTACGATGCGCTGCTGATGGCAAATCATGGCGCGGTGTGCTACGGCGCGGACGTGTTCCAGGCATACTTCCGCATGGAGACCATGGAGCATTTCGCGCGCATCAACCTGGTGGCGGAGTTGTTGGGCGGCGCCAAGGTCTTGCCGCGGACCGAAGTGGATAAGCTGCTCGATTCGCGCACCCGCTACGGCGTCAAAGCCAAAGTGAGTGGGGAGCCCGGCTGTCCACTGGCCGCCGAGGATATCGCGGCGGGCGCCACTTCCTGCAGCACGGGAAGCGGCGGCGCTGAAGACAGATTTTATGTGACGCGCTCGGAACTGATCGGCCTGGTGGACGAAGCGTTAAAAGCGCGCGGTTTGGCATAAACGAACAGGTTTTTTGGAGACACATAGATGGGTGAAGCGCTAGGAATGATTGAGACTCGCGGACTGGTGGCCATGATCGAAGCCGCCGACGCGATGGTGAAAGCCGCCAAGGTAAACCTGGTGGGTTGGGAAAAGATCGGGTCCGGCTATGTGACCGCGATGGTTCGCGGCGATGTGGCTGCTGTCCGCGCCGCCACCGATGCCGGCGCTGCTGCCGCGCGGCGCGTTGGTGAACTGATCGCCGTGCACGTCATCCCGCGTCCGCACCAGAGCCTGGAAGACATCCTGCCTATCGGCAAGACTCAGGCGCAAGGCGCCGGCAAGTAGCCGGCTCGCCATGATCCTCGCCCGCGTCGTGGGCACGGTGGTTGCCACACGGAAAGATCCTCGCCTGGAAGGCAAGAAGCTGCTCGTCCTGAAACCGGTGTCGCCGGAGGGCAAGGACGAGCCTGGTTACGTGGTGGCGGTGGACACTGTGAGCGCGGGGGTTCGCGAACGCGTTCTGGTGGTCTCCGGAAGTTCTGCCCGCATGGCCGATGGCTGCAAGGATGTTCCCGTGGATACGGCCATCATCGGGATTGTCGACGAAGTGTCAATGGACTGAGCGGCAATTCTATGTATCTTGGGCGCGTGATCGGGAAAGTCTGGGCCACCGTTAAGAATGCCAGCATGGACGGGCAGCGATTCTTATTGGTCCAGCCGCTCACTCCGGAATTAGAGAATACCGGTAAGCGTCTGGTGGTCACCGATTCCACCGGCGCCGGCCCCGGCGAACTCATCTACTATGTGCGCGGCAAGGAGGCCAGCTTTCCGTTCCTGCCTGGCGAACCCTGCACCGACACCACCATCGTAGGGATCGTGGATAGCATCCACCTCAAGCGTTCCCATCCCGCTACTGCGGCCAAGAACGGACGAAAAACGGTGCGCAAGAGTTGACCCATGCTGATTGCTCAAGTGATTGGCGAACTGGTGTCCACGCAAAAACATGCCAGCCATGAAGGACGCAAGTTGCTGCTGGTGCAGCCGCTGAATCTCGATGGCAGTAATCGCGGCGACGCCGTGGTGGCGCTCGACGCCGTCGATGCGGGCGTAGGTGACAAAGTCCTGCTGGCTACCGAAGGCTTCAGCGCCATGACGTCAGTGGGCCGTCCCAATTCGCCCATCGATATGGCTGTAATCGGCTTCATCGATCACATCGACCTGCTGCCGGGCGTGTCGTAGGAAACTAGCGGTCGTAGCGAGGCAGTCCCCGGGCAGTGGGATCCAGTTTCTGGCGCGAATCTGAGGAGCGCAGCCTGCCGCGAGTGATCAGAATAATTCCCAAGACCGCTTGCAGGGCCCACTTACTTGCCTCCACCACAAGATAGGCATAGTGCATCACGCCATACTTGGCGCGCTCGCCGAATAGCGCGCTCGGCGAACCGAAATCCAGCAAGCGGCCCATGGCTTTCATCTCCGGCGACAGCACAAATCGCTGGGCCACCACCAACACCACCAAGAGCAGCGCAAGTGTGAGCGAGAATTTGCCCTCGGTGGTGCCGAACAGAAGGAAGAAAAAGAAAATCGCCGCCAACACCAGTTGCACGATTTCCCACAATTCCAGGTTGTACCGGTTCTGCTCCGAAACTTCGTACCGCAGCAGCAGTCGCGCCTGATCTCTTCCCAGCACTTTGATGCGCAGCGTGGCGGCGGGGTCTGGTTGCGCCAGCACCCGTTCCACTCCCAGCAGGCTCTCGCGCGCCACCCACTGCATCAAGAGTCCTCCACCCAGCCACAGACCCAGTAACAAGCAAGCCAAACGGCGGGAATGCATGAGTAACGATTCTAGCGCAGGGATGTGGCCCAGGATTGGTTCGTAAACGCTTTGCCCCGGCGTGTCACGCGCGGTGGGATGTTGCTTTCTTACCCGCCGCCCACGAATTGCACGATCTCGATTTGTGCGCCCGCGTTCACAGCCGTCTCGTTCCAATTCGGTTGTTTGACGATTCGCCGATCCAGTTCCACGGCAACGCGGGCGGGGTCCAAGTGCAATCGTTGCAGGAGGTCGAGCACGGTTTGGCCTTCCGGAATGCATTGGGTTTCGCCATTTATGACAATCTGGATATCCATGTTCGGTTGACACCCCTGTTTTGCAACCATTATAGTCAAGTTTGAGCCCCTTTTTCCCTTACACGCATGCCTAGTTCTTACACCGAGTTGTATTTCCCTGTCCTGGTGCAGGCCCTCATCGCGATGGCTCTGGCGGCTGGCCTGCTCACGGTGTCATTTATCCTCGGCAAGCGCGTTCGAAACCGCGTCAAGGATATGCCATACGAGTCAGGCATCACTCCTACGGGAGATGCTCGCGGCCGCTTCAGCGTCAAGTTTTATCTTGTCGCGATGCTGTTCATTCTTTTCGATATTGAAGCGATTTTTCTGTATCCCTGGGTGGTGGTCTACCGCGATCTGAAAATGTTCGGATTCGTGGAGATGCTGATCTTCGTGGTGTTGATCCTTTCCGGATTTTTCTATATCTGGAAAAAAGGAGCGTTGGATTGGTCCGGGGCCGACCTCTCCAGCCGAAAACAGTAGCGTTCGAAATGTTACCCAACAATCTGAGTGAGCGCGCCGTTGTGGCGGCTATCGAAGCCTTCGATGCCGATGCCATCACGGCGGGAAAATTCGACCGCAACGAACTTACGCTGGAAGTGCGCCCGGCCAAGATCGCGAGCGTGTGTGGCTTTCTGAAATACGACCAGTCGTTTGTTAGATTGAGCTCCGTCACCGCGGTGGACCGCTATCCGGCCGAACCTCGCTTTGAGGTGGTCTACCATCTGTATTCGCTCGACCGCAAAGAGCGCATCCGCTTGAAGTGCCGCCTGCGCGGCGAAGATCCCGCCATCGAATCGGTCACTTCGGTGTGGCGTGGCGCCAATTGGTATGAGCGCGAAGTCTTCGATCTGTTCGGCATCCAGTTCCTGGGCCATCCCGACCTGCGCCGCATCATGATGCCCGACGATTGGGAAGGCCACCCGCTGCGCAAGGATTACCCCATCACGGGGTCGAGAGTCTGACCATGAGCGATACCGCAATTCCGCCTGGAGTAGCCGTCGACCTGGAAGAGGCGCAGCCCACAACCGGACAGCGCCGTATGGTCCTGAACATGGGGCCGCAGCACCCGTCCACGCACGGCGTGCTCCGCTTGCTGATCGAACTGGATGGCGAGACCGTGGTGAAGTGCGCGCCCGATATCGGGTACCTGCACACAGGCATCGAGAAGGAATTCGAAGTCAAAAACTACCAGCAGGCGGTCACCCTCACCGATCGCGTGGATTACCTGGCGCCGCTCTCCAACAACCTGTGCTATTGCCTGTCTGTGGAGAAGTTGCTGGGCCTGGAAATTCCGCCGCAGGCGCAGTGGATGCGCGTGATGCTCACCGAGTTGACGCGCCTTAACAGCCACCTGGTGTGGCTGGGCACGCACGCGCTCGATATTGGCGCGATGTCGGTATTCCTCTACTGCTTCCGCGAGCGCGAGGACATCCTGCGCATCTTCGAGATGTTCTCCGGGCAGCGCATGATGACCAGTTACTTCCGTATCGGCGGACTGGCTCTCGAGCCGCCTCGAGGCTGGTATCAGCGAATCAAGAAGTTCATCGACGCCTTCCCCAGCAAGGTGGACGAGTACGAAAACCTGCTCACCAACAATCGCATCTGGATGGGCCGCACCAAGGGAGTCGGGTTCATTGCCATCGAAGACATGCTCGACCTGGGTGTCACCGGCCCCATGCTACGCGCCGCCGGCGTGAAAACGGACGCCCGCAAAGACGAGCCGTACTCCAGCTACGAGAAGTTCGATTTCGAAGTGCCCACCCGCACCGAAAACGATGTTTACGCGCGCTACCTGGTGCGCATCGAAGAGATGCGGCAGAGCACGCGAATTGTCAAACAAGCCATGGACGGCATGCCCGCCGGACCGTGGAAAGCGGACGACCAGCACGTGGTACTGCCGGATCGCGAAAAAATGAAGACCCAGATGGAGGCCTTGATTTATCACTTCAAGATCGTGACCGAAGGTTTCCGCGTGCCGGAAGGCGAGGTCTACCAGGTGATTGAATCTCCGCGCGGCGAACTGGCATATTACACGGTGAGCGACGGCACCACTAAGCCCTACCGTGTTTTCATGCGCACGCCCAGCTTCGGCAACCTGCAATCGACTTCGAAGTTGGTGGAAAACTCGTTGATCGCGGATGTCATCGCGTCAATTGGCAGTATGGACTTCGTTCTGGGCGATACGGATCGGTAATGACGTTCTCTCCACAATTGGAAGCCAGGTTTAGCAAGCTCCTGACGAGCTACCCGCCGGGCCGGCAGCGCTCGGCCATGATTCCCATGCTGATGTACGCGCAGGATGAGCTGGGGTCGGTGTCGGACGAATTGATCGAGGAAGTGGCCAAGCGTATCGGTGTCACGCCGCTGCAGGTGAATGAAGTGCTCACCTACTACTCGATGCTGCACCGCAAGCCGCTGGGCAAGTATCACGTGCAGATCTGCACCAACATCAGTTGCCTGCTGATGGATGGCGACAAGCTCTGGGATCACGCCTGCAAGAAGCTCGGGATCGGCCACAAGGAAGTGACCGCCGATGGGCAGATCTCGCTCGAAGAGGTGGAGTGCATGGGCGCGTGCTCATGGGCGCCGGCCATCCAAGTGAATTACGACTTCCACCACAAAGTGACGCCGGAACAATTGGACAAGCTTTTGGACGGCATGAGGAAGAAGCAATAGATGCTGTACAACGAACCGAGTCCGCTCGAAACCCGGGTGCTGACGCGCCGCTTCGGCATGCAGAATTCCGCCTCCCTGGATACGTACCTGGCCACCGACGGTTACCAGGCCTTCCTCAAAGCGGCCAAGATGACGGCCGAGCAGATCATCGAGGAAGTGAAGGTCTCCAACCTGCGCGGCCGCGGCGGCGCGGGCTTCCCCACAGGAATGAAGTGGAGTTTCGTGCCGCGAACCTCGCCTAAGCCCAAGTACATCGTGGTGAATGGCGATGAGAGCGAACCTGGCACCTGCAAGGATCGCGTGCTGATCGAAAACGATCCGCACCAGTTGATTGAAGGCGTCCTGATCGCCGGTTTGGCAGTGGATTCGCACTCCGGCTACATCTACATTCGCGGCGAGTATCGCTACCTGATCGACATCATGGACAAGGCGATCGCCGAGGCGTATGCGAAGGGCTGGCTCGGCAAGAACATTCAGGGCACCGGCTTCGATTTTGAGCTCTACACCCACACCGGCGCGGGCGCGTATGAATGCGGCGAGGAGTCAGCGCTGCTGGAATCGCTCGAAGGCAAGCGCGGCATACCGCGGATCCGGCCGCCATTTCCGGCCGTCGTCGGGCGCTTTCCAGAGTCCTACGGTTCTGAATAACGTGGAGACGTTCTGTGCCGTGCCGGCGATTTTGCGCGATGGCGGAGCAGCGTTCGCTGCGCTGGGAATTCCCAAAGCCGGCGGCACCAAGATGACCTGCCTCACCGGCCACGTCAACAAGCCTGGCGTCTACGAATTGCAGCTGGGGTTCCCCGTCAAGCAAATGATCGAGGAAGTGGGCGGGGGCATGCGCAACGGGAAGAAGTTGAAGGCGTTCATCCCAGGCGGATCGTCGTGCCCCGTGCTGACGGCCGCGGAAGTCGAAGGCGCCACTATGGATTACGATTCCATGGCACAGCGCAAGAGCATGCTGGGGTCCGGCGGCGTGATCATCATGGACGAAGACACCTGCATGGTGAAAGCGGCGCTGCGGATCATGAAATTTTACGCGCACGAAAGCTGCGGCTGGTGCATTCCGTGCCGCGAGGGCACCACGTGGCTGAAAAAGATCCTCACGCGCTTCCATGAGGGCGCGGGCACGCGCAGCGATATCAATCTGATCGGCGACCTGGCGAAGAATATGCTGGGCCGCACCTTCTGCCCGCTGGGCGATGCGGCAGCTATGCCCACCATCTCGATTGTGGAGAAGTTTCGGGACGAGTTCGAAGATCATCTGAACGGCAAGCCTTGCCGCTACGAAAAGGCAAGCGACGGTGGTACTTGCTTAGGTTGGGGCAGGCCAGTAGGCCTGCCATGCAAGTCAAAACTTGGCAGGCGGAAGCGCCTGCCCCACCCAGCACAAAGGTTCTGAATGGCTGATTTGGTAAAACTAACGATCGACGGCCGCGAGGTGCAGGCCGCGCCGGGAACCCTGGTGATCGACGCCGCCAAAACGGTCGGCATCGAGATCCCGGCGTTCTGCTATTACGAAGGCCTGTCCCTAGCCGCGGCATGCCGCATGTGCCTGGTGGAAGTGGAGAAGATGCCCAAGATGATGACGGCATGCACGCTGCCGGTTGCCGAGGGCATGGTCGTCCGCACCGAAACTCCGGCCGTCGCGGCGGCGCGCAAATACAACCTGGAGTTCCTGCTCACCAACCATCCGCTGGATTGTCCGGTCTGCGATAAAGGCGGCGAGTGCGAACTGCAGGACATGGTGTTCCGCTACGGCGCCGGCGAAAGCCGCTACACCGAAACCAAGATCCACGTCCCCGAGAAGCAGTATTCGCCGGTAGTCTTCTTCGATGCGCCGCGCTGCATTCTTTGCTTCCGTTGCGTGCGCGTCTGCAATGAGGGCATGGGCGTGGGCGCGCTGGGCGTGATCAATCGCGGCGCGGTCTCCGAAATCGCGCCCAATGTGGGTGACCACCTGGAATGCGATGAGTGCGGGGCCTGCATCGATATTTGCCCCGTGGGCGCGCTCACCAGCGGCATCTATCGCTACCAGACGCGGCCCTGGGAGATGACCCACGTCGGCACCATCTGCACGCACTGCGCGGATGGCTGCAAGACCACGCTGGGCACGCGCAACGACAAGATCATCCGCGGCAACAATCGCGACCATTCCGGCATCAACGGCGAGTTCCTCTGCATCAAGGGCCGCTACGGTTTCGATTTCTACGACCACGCGGAGCGCCTGCAAACCCCCTTGGTCCGCGTCAACGGCAAGCTCGAAGAGGCCTCCTGGGCGCAGGCGCTCGCTGTGGTGGCCAAGAAGTTCACCGAGGTGCTGGCGAACCAGGGCACATTCGGCGTGATCGGTTCCAACCACACCAGCAACGAAGAGAATTTCTACCTGCAGCAAGTTTCGCGCGCGAGGTGCTGGGCACCAACAATATCGACCATCACCGCACCGGCGACGTGGTCACCTTGATCGACGCGCTCTCAGGCGCCACCGGCAAACTGGCGACCGTCGCCGATCTGTACGAGCGCAAGGCCGTGCTAGTGCTGGGCGCCGATCTGGCGCTGGAGCATCCGCTGCTCTCCTTCCAGATTCGCGCCAACTACCGTCATCACCAGGCAAACGTCTACGCTGTGACGCCGCGCGAAGTGCGTGAGGACAAATATGCTGCCGCGAGCGTGCGCGCCGCGGGAGCCGCCGAATCGTTCGCCGCCATGGAATCGCTGCGCGAGAAGCTGACGGCTTCGGGCGAACTCGTCATCGTGTTCGACGACGCTATTCAAAGCTGGCGACATCAGCAAGCTGGTGGAGTTCGGCGAATCGCTCGGCATACCCGTGAAGTACATCTGCCTGGTCGATTATTCGAACTCGCGAGGCGCGGTGGATATGGGGCTCACCCCGAACTGCTGCCCGGCTTCAAGCCCTCAGGGCAGGAAGGCCTGCACCTCGACGAGATGCTGGCAGCCGACCTCGCCGCGCTGTGGGTAGTGGGAGCGAACCCTCTCAGAAACGCCGCTCGCAAGGCTGGATTCCTGGTGGTTCAGGACATGTTCCTCACCGAAACCGCCAAACAGGCCGACGTGGTTCTTCCCGCGGCATCGGCGTACGAAAAGAACGGCACTGTCACCAATGTTACCGGTGAAGTGCAGCGTCTCAAGAAGGCCGTCCAGACCATGGGCGCCAAACCCGACCTCGAAATCATGGGCTTCATCGCCCGCGAGATGGGAGTGGCGGCGACGCTCGGCCCCTGGGTTTCCGACGTGGTGTTCGAGCAGATCCGCAAAGACGTCCGCGGATATCAGGTGCCGGCGCCCGTGATCGTTACCGGCGGCGCCGCGCAAACCATGCCCGTCAATGGCCGCGTCGCGGTGGATTCGCGCCCCGACCTGGTCCGCTCCGACCACAACGGACTGTTCGCGTCCGGCACGCTAGGGCGCTATTCTAAGGTTCTCAATACTGTAG
Organism: uncultured Solibacteraceae bacterium; assembly: GCA_963815475.1. Lineage (GTDB taxonomy): Bacteria > Acidobacteriota > Terriglobia > Bryobacterales > Bryobacteraceae > Sulfopaludibacter. Next base: position 3,043,188 of record CAWFHD010000003.1, read on the forward strand.
TGGAAAGCCGCCCGGAAAGAGCGGAGCCGCGCTAATGGACTCGTTCATCGTTATTAGCCTGATCAAGATTCTGGTGGTCTTCGCCGTCCTCATGACCACGCTGGCTTACCTGCAATGGGTGGAGCGCAAAGTGATCGCGCACATCCAGGTGCGGCCGGGGCCGTATCGCGTGGGTCCGCACGGGCTGCTGCAGCCGCTGGCCGACGTGATCAAGCTGATCACCAAGGAAGATCTGGTCCCGCCCTACGTCAACAAACCGCTGTACCTGCTTGCGCCCTTCCTCGCCATCACCATGGCGCTGCTTTCCATTTCGGTGATTCCCTTCGGGCCTGAAATCACGGTAGCCGGACACCAGACATTCATGCAGCTTACCGATCTCAACATCGGCGTGATCTTCGTGCTGGCCGTTTCTTCCATGGGTGTGTACGGCATCGCACTGGCCGGTTGGGCATCGAACAACAAGTACGCGCTGCTGGGCGGCCTGCGTAGCTCCGCTCAGATGATCAGCTACGAACTGCCCATGTCGATAGCCATCGCGGCTCCTCTCCTGCTTTCGAACACGCTGAGCCTGCGCACGCTGGTGGAGAAGCAGTCGGGCGGCATCTGGCATTGGAACCTGCCTTACCAGATCGTATCGTTCATCATTTTCCTGATCGCGGCCTTCGCCGAAACCAATCGCGTGCCGTTCGATCTGCCGGAAGCCGAAAATGAGCTCGTGGCGGGCTTCCACACCGAATACAGCAGCATGAAGTTCGCCTCGTTCTTTATGGCGGAGTACGCCAACATGATTACGGTGAGCTCCATGGCCACCCTCCTGTTTCTTGGCGGATGGGACGCGCCATGGCCGGCGCGATACGGATCCAGCCTGGTGCCGGCCGTCATCTTCGCGGCCGCGGGTCTGATAGCGCTGTATCACGGCATCAACTTTTCGCGCAAGCGTGATAAGTACACGCTGCCGGTTTTCGGCGTGATCTTCCTGGTGATCGCCGCTGTTTTCCTGCTGCCGATGGTGCAAAGCTGGCTGCTACCGCTGTTCTGGTTCTGCGCCAAGACCGGCAGCATTCTGTTCGCCTTCATGTGGGTTCGCGGCACGCTTCCGCGCTTCCGCTACGACCAACTGATGGGCTTCACGTGGAAGTTTCTTTTCCCGATAGCCGTTCTAAATTTGCTGGTGACCGCGTTCCTGGTGGCCGCACGTGAAATGAAATGGATCTAATTTTATTCGGGGTCTTCGCGATTATCGCCGTGGCCTGCGCCATCAATGTGGTGGTGCAGACGCATCCAATTTCGAGCGCCGTCTCGCTGGTGGGGGTGATGGGCTCGCTGGCGGTGCTCTACCTGCTGCTGGGCGCGGAATTCATCGCGGCCGCGCAGGTAATTGTTTACGCCGGCGCCGTCATGGTGCTGTTCATCTTCGTAATCATGCTGCTGAATGCCGGAGCGGAGGCCAAAAAGAGCAAGTCGCTCACGGCACAGTTGCTGGGCGTGCCGCTCTTCATCACGCTGCTCGGCATGCTGGCGTACTTCGTGCAGCGTATCTACCAGCCGGAAGTAACCGTTCACTTCGGCGGCTTCCGCGGTGGCACGGCGGAAGAGATCGGACATTCGTTGTTCACCACTTACCTGCTGCCGTTTGAAGTGATCTCCATCCTGATCCTCATCGCGATTCTGGGCGCAGTGGTGCTGGCGCGGAAGGAGATGGACTAATGTCCAGCTGTTCCCATTTCATACTTCCTGACCCTCAGCGCCATTCTCTTTGCGCTGGGCGTGGCCGGCTTCCTGTTCCGGCGCAACATTATCACGGTGTTCATGTCCATCGAGCTGATGCTCAACGCCGTGAACCTGAGCTTCATCACATTTTCCTACTACCTCAAAAAAAACGACGGCCACATCTTCGCATTCTTCGTAATGGTGGTGGCGGCGGCCGAAGCCGCAGTCGGCCTGGCCATAATCCTGACTGTTTTTAAGAACCGCTCGACTTTGAACATCGATGATGTCGACTCGATGAAGAACTAAGACCTACGAACCTAATGCAACTCTGGCTCATACCGATACTCCCGCTGGCGGGGTTCCTGATCAACGGCACCATCGGCCGCCGCATGCCGAAGAGCTTCGTCAATTTGGTGGCGATCGGCAGTGTAGTGCTGGCCTTCGCATGGGTACTCAAAACCCTGCTGGGGCTAGGCGATCTCAACACCGTTTACACCGAACACTATTTCACCTGGATCCAGAGCGGCAGCCTCACTATCAACTGCGATTTCTCGGTGGACCGTCTCACCGCCATCATGCTTCTGGTGGTCACTGGCATTGGCTCGCTCATCCACATTTATTCTGTCGGCTACATGGCGCATGAGGGCGGCTACTACCGCTTCTTCGCGTACCTGAACCTCTTCATGTTCTTCATGTTGACGCTGGTGCTGGCCGCGAATTACCTGCTGCTGTTCGTAGGGTGGGAAGGCGTGGGCTTGTGCAGCTACCTGTTGATCGGCTTCTACTTCGACAAGAAGTTCGCCACCAACGCCGGCAACAAGGCATTCATCGTCAACCGCATCGGCGATTTCGGCTTCTCGCTGGCGGCCTTTCTCATCTTCAAGAACTTCGGGTCACTCGATTTCGGCAAGGTCTTCCAGCAGGCCCCCACCGCCAACGTCGAAGTGCTCACCCTTATCGGCCTGCTGCTCCTCCTCGGCGCGTGCGGCAAGTCAGCACAGATTCCACTCTACGTCTGGCTCCCCGACGCCATGGCCGGTCCCACTCCTGTATCGGCCCTGATCCACGCCGCCACCATGGTGACCGCCGGCGTCTACATGTGCGCGCGCTCGTTCCCCATCTACACGCATGCTCCGGCGGCGATGTATGCCATCGCCATCATCGGAACGGCCACCGCATTTTTCGCCGCCACCATTGGCCTGGCGCAGAACGATATCAAGAAGGTATTCGCGTACTCTACCGTGTCGCAGCTTGGCTACATGTTCATGGGTGTGGGATGCGGCGCGTTTTCCGCCGGAATCTTCCATCTCATGACGCACGCCTTCTTCAAGGCGCTCCTCTTCCTGGGATCGGGCAGCGTGATCCACGCACTCTCGGGCGAGCAGGACATGCGCAACATGGGCGGCCTTCGCAAGAAGATTCCGTGGACCTTCGCAACCATGATGTGTGCCGCCGTAGCTATTGCCGGAGTGCCGCCGTTTTCCGGATTCTGGAGCAAGGACGCCATCCTGATCGCCGCCTTCCAATACGCGCCCTGGATGTTCTGGATAGGCGTGGTGACCGCGGCAATGACGGCGTTCTACGTTTTCCGGGCGATGTTCATGACGTTCTTCGGCCAATATCGCGGCCACGAGCATCCGCATGAATCGTCGCCCGTGATGCTGATTCCGCTAGCCATCCTAGCACTGCTGTCGCTGGGCGGCGGCTTCATTCCCATTCCGAATTTCCTGGCAGAGTTCTTCCATCAGGGCGAGCCGGCCGAGAACTCCATGCTGATGATGATCTCGGTGGCTGCCGGCATCATTGGCATTCTGGTGGCCTGGGCGATGTATCTCCTCAAACCCAGCATGGCCGATTCCTTTGCGGACAGCGTCAAAGGCCTCTACACCCTGGTCTACAACAAATACTTCGTGGATGAGATTTACGATGCCGCGGTGGTGAAGCCGGTGGTCAATGGCTCGCGCACGGTGCTCTGGCGCTTCGCCGATGCCGGCGTCATCGATGGCATTGTGAACGGCGTCGGATCCCGTGCGAAAGGCTTCGGCAGCGTGCTCCGCCTGATGCAATCTGGCAACATCCGAAGTTACGCCACCTGGGTGCTGTTGGGGTCGGTGGGAATCATCGGTCTGATGGCATGGCTGCTGAGTCCGGGAGGGATGGCCCGATGAACCTGCTGACCTTCGTCCTCATACTCCCGTTGGCAGGTTTCCTGGTCGCGATGCTGGTTCCGCGCAGTTCGCCGAACTCCAGCCGCGCCTGGGCGCTCATCTGCTCCCTGGCCACCTTCGCGGCATCCCTCGGCCTGGTCTTCTGGTTCGATCGCACCCGGGCCGGCGAGCAGTTCGCGCTCGACCTCCCGTGGATTGCGACGCCCGATATTCACTTTTCGATTTCGCTAAACGGCGTCAGCCTCTGGCTGGTGCTGCTTTCCACGCTCCTGACGCCCATCTGCGTGTTGGTCTCCTGGAACTCCATTCACGACCGCATTAAGGAATTTTTCGCCTTCCTGCTGCTGCTGGAGTTCGCCCTGATCGGCGTCTTCCTGGCGCAGGACCTGTTCCTGTTCTTCGTTTTCTGGGAAGTCTCCCTGGTGCCCATGTACTTCCTGATCGGCATCTGGGGCCACGATCGCCGCATCTACGCCGCCGTGAAATTCTTCCTATACACTATGGCCGGCTCGGCCCTGATGCTGGTGGCGATCATCTATATCTACAACCGCGCACAGACCTTCAGCTATCCGGCGATTCTGGAGATGCTGGCCTCGGGCCGCCTCAGTTTCGGAGCGGGCGAGCAGATGCTGCTGTTTCTGGCCTTCTTCCTGGCCTTCGCCATCAAGGTCCCCCTCTTCCCGCTGCACACCTGGCTGCCCGACGCGCACGTTGAGGCTCCCACGGCCGGTTCGGTAATGCTGGCTTCCGTCATGCTGAAGATGGGCACGTACGGAATTCTCCACTTCTGCCTGCCGCTGTTCCCCAGCGCCTCGCGCACCTGCGCCCCTTGGATTGCCACGCTCGCCATCATCGGAATCATATATGGCGCTCTGGTGGCCATGGTGCAGCCCAATATGAAGAAGCTGGTGGCGTACTCTTCGGTGAGCCACCTAGGGTTTGTCGTCCTGGGAATTTTCTCTTTCACGCAGCAGGGACTTGATGGCGCGGTTTACCAGATGCTGAACCACGGCATCTCCACCGGCGCGCTCTTCGTTGTGGTAGGCCTGCTCTACGAAAGGCGCCACTCGCTTGCCATTGACGATTACGGCGGGGTGGCAACGGTAGCGCCATGGCTGTCCACCGTCATGCTCGTCACCACCCTGGCCAGCATCGGGCTTCCCACTCTCAACAATTTCGTGGGCGAATTCCTGGTGCTGCAGGGAACCGCCATCGCCAATTTCTCGTGGGCCACCTGGGCCTCTATCGGCGTGATTCTTTCCGCCTGCTACATGCTGTGGATGTACCAGCGAGTGTTCTACGGCGAGGTCAATCCGCAAGTCCGCTCGCATGTGCCCGACCTGAATGCGCGCGAGTGGGCCTTGATCGTCCCGCTGGTGGCGCTGATGGTGTGGATGGGCGTGTTCTCGCAGAGCTTCCTGCCGCCGGTAAGTAAAGTGACCGCTCACGTGCTCGATCAAACTCAAATCAACGTTCCGTTCAAAGTGCAGCTCCATCGCGCCGATCCTGTCGAGGTGAGCCGTGCTCGCTAGCCCCGTCTTCAATCCGGCCGACATGATCCGGTTCCTGCCGGAGATCATCCTCACAGTGATGGGCACTCTGCTAATGGTGCTGGACCCGGTGCTGCACAAACGCTCCTCGCACGCTTTCGGACATCTCAGCATCCTGGCGCTGCTTGGCGGGATCGGTGGAGCCGTGTATGCATATTGGAACGGCGGTCCCGCGTTTGGCGGCATGCTGGTGGTCGATAGTTTCGCCACATTCTTCCGCGTGCTGGTGATGGTGGTGGGCATCCTGACTATCCTGCCCTCGTACCGATTCCTCGATCGCCAGAACGCCGAGACGGGCGAGTTCCACGCGCTGCTGCTGTTCTCCATCGCGGGTCAATGTCTGATGGCGTCGGCAAATGACCTGATCATCATTTTCATCGGCCTTGAGATTTCGTCCATTGCAAGCTACGTGCTGGCCGGCTATCTGCGCGACGACAAGCGCAGCAACGAAGCGGCCCTCAAGTATTTCCTGCTGGGCTCATTCGCCACAGGCTTCTTCCTGTACGGCGTGGCCTTGATTTACGGCTCCGCAGAGACCATCAACCTGACTCAGGTGCGCGTGGCCCTTACCGGCCAGCAGGCGCCTTCGCCCATCTTCGCCGGCGTGGCCGCGGCCATGATATTCGTCGGACTGGCGTTCAAGGTCTCGGCAGCGCCCTTCCAGATCTGGGCGCCCGATGTCTACCAGGGCGCGCCCACGCCGGTGGCGGCGTTTCTCTCGGCTGGCCCGAAAGCCGCGGCTTTCGCCATCTTCCTTCGCATCTTCATGACCGCCTTTGAGCCCATCGGCTCAGGCTGGGAACTGCTGGTCTGGATTTCGGCTCTGGCCTCCATGACCATCGGGAACTTCGCAGCGCTGCTGCAAACCAACATCAAGCGCATGCTGGCATACAGTTCGATCGCGCATGCCGGCTACGTCCTGGTGGCGCTGCGAGCGCGCTCGGAAGTGGGTGTCGCGGCGGCCATGTTCTATCTGGCAGCGTATGCCCTCATGAACATCGGAGCCTTCGCGGCGGTGAGCCACATCTCGGGCCGCGGTGAGCGCTATCTGGCCCTCGACGATTTTAAGGGCCTGGGGCAAAAGCAGCCTCTGACGGCTGCCATGCTCACCATCTTCCTGCTCTCACTGATCGGCGTCCCGCTCACTGGCGGCTTCTTCGGCAAGTTCTACATCTTCAAGGCGGCGCTGGAATCGCGGCTGTATTGGCTGGCGGTGCTCGGCCTGCTGAACAGCGCGGTGGCCGCGTATTATTACCTGCGCATTCTGGTGATGATGTACATGCATGAGCCCAGCGAAGCCGTGGAACAAGTAGAGCCTCTTTCCTTCGGCCTGCGTGCGGCGCTGATTCTGCCGGCTCTGGGCACCCTGTTCCTGGGAATGTTTCCGGGTTGGGTGCTGGACTTCGCCGGAAAATCATCGTCAATGATGAAATAGCTCAGCCCTTCGGAAGCAGCGGCCGCAGCCATTTAGGCGTGGGTCGATGCAGCCGCGCCATCCGGCCATTTTCCAAGACGGCAGCGAGACGGTACGGATTTCGCAAGTCATCGTTGTCGAACACCCATACGTGCGGCAGTTCCCGAATCGCCAGGTTGAGATTGGCGAGAGTGCGCGGATATCCTGCCGCCAGCTTTTCCGTCGGAACACCGTGACCGCCCTGCGAGACACGCATGGCGACGCGCTGTTCGGAAACGTCGGAATTCGAGATGCCAATGAAGCACAGCAGTGTCGTATATCCGGCCTGTTCGGCTTCCTTCAGGAACTGCAGTTTCTCTCCGACCGGATCGGAGAACACTGTCTCAAAAACAAAACTCTCTCCCTGCGCCAAAAGCTCCCGCCGCAGCGAAGCGGCCACCCCGGCCGCGGCATAGGCATCCATCCGAAGTTCGAGCGCCAACACATCGGTATTGAGAAAGCGTAAGCCGGCCGGCTGCAGGTGAGAGTGATAAAAGGTGGTCTTGCCGGCGCCATTTGGACCCGCGATGGCAACGATGATGGGGCGCCGGTCGAGCGGAGACTCCATCAGGCGCTGGCTTTGATCTTGACCGCGCGGAACTCGCGATTCACAAACCGCCCAGTGGTTCGCTTCCCGTCCTGGTCAATCCGCACCAGCAGTCCTGCGCGGGCCGGATGCGGTTCGTAGTGAGGGTATGGCCGTTGATCCAGATAGAGCGCCACGCGTTTGCGTCCAGCCGGTGAATCCACCGATTCCAGACACTCGGACAACGGCCTTGTCTCGGCGTTGCGGCATAACGCCAGTACCTGTTGACCTTGCAGCAAGCCTTCCACGGCCCGTCCCAGCCGCGCCCAGAATTCTACCTGGCCGGCAATCGAACGTTCCACGATTTCGCCTGCAACCCGCGCGTCCAACACAAGGCGGTCCGAGAGCTTCACGGGCTGGCTCATACTTTGATGGTAGCAAATTGCTACCGGTTACGGAGTCTTCGATTTCGCCAGGTCCGCTTCCGCGCCGGCCTTGTCCCCCGAGGCGTGCTTGGCGACGCTGCGATTGAGGTAGGCGTTGGCATAGCTGGGATTCAGCTTGATAGCCGCATCGAAATCCTCGATCGCTTCGGCGTACTGCTTCAAGCGGTACTTCGCGAAACCGCGCGCATTGTAGGCGAGCGCCATCGACGGGTCGAGCGTCAAGGCTTCGTTCAGAGCCTCAATCGCTTCGGCGAACTTCCCATCCTGACTTAGTTGCCTGCCCTTGGTATTCAGCGATGCCGCTGTGGCATTGCCGGTCTTGGCCGGCTTGGGCGCGGGCGGGAGCACTTTGGGTGGCGGCGGAACTGCAGACGGTTCCACTTTAGCCAGAGTCTTCGGAGCCTCTGTCTTCGGCGGCGCCGGCTTCAGAACCTCGGGTTTCGGCGCTTCAAGCGTCGTCTCAACCTTCGGAGCCTCCACCTTAACCGGTTCATGCTTGGGAGGTTCCGGCACTGGGGGAGGCACAATCACGGATGGGGGAGCCTCTTCCAGCTTCGCTTCTGCCACCGGGGCGCCAGGCAGGGTCAGAGTCTTGGTATCCGGAGCCGCCTCTTTCGCCAACGAGCGCTGCACAACGGCATCCACCTGGGCTTGTGCTTCCAGCAACAGCCGCTTCGTCTCCTGGTTTTCCGGATCCAGTTGCGCCGCCCGCTTCAAATCGTTCAGCGCCTCATCGTACCGGCCCAGAATGAAATACGCATTCCCGCGCGCTTCCCACGCCAGCGCAAAACCGGGGTCGAGCGCGATGGCCTCCGCTCGATCCTCAAAGCCCAGCTCGTGCTGGCCCATCAAGTGATAGGAACTGCCGCGCGCTACGTAGGCTTCGGCATTCTTCGGTTCCAGTTGCACCGCCATGTTGCGATCCTGCAGCGATTCCGGAAACTTCTGCAGCCGCGCGTACACGGCTCCTCGCGCCAGAAAAAGCCGCGCGTCCTTGGGATCGATCCTGATGGCTTCGGTGAAATCGGCCACCGCGCCCTCACCGTTCCCCAGACGCTCGTGCACCGCGCCGCGCACTCGCAGCGCGCGTGGGTCCGAAGGTTTCAGGCGGATTGCCGTGCCCAGATCCTGCAGCGCCTTATTCATATCGTCCAGGCCGGTGTACGCCAAAGCGCGCTCCACATAGACCTCTTCGTAATCGGGGCGTCGAGCCAGGCAGAGCTCAAAATCGTCGATGGCATCGCGAAAATTGTGCATCGCGGCGCGCGCCATCCCACGGCCTTTATATGGCTCGGCGCTATCCAACCGCAGCTTGATGGCCTGCGTAAAATCCTCAATAGCTTTGTCGTAGTGCTGGGTATTGAGATAGGCTTGGCCGCGCCCCGAGTAAACCTCGGTGCGTTCAACGTTGAGGCCAATGGCGGTCGTAAAATCCTGAATGGCTCGTTCCGGCTGGCCCAAAGCCACATACGAGTCGCCGCGGGCAGCATAGGACAAACCGTCCGCGGGCGCTAGCCGCACCGCCTGTTCCAGATCCTCGGCCGCCTTCAGTTTATCGCCGGCCGACAGATAGTCTTTGCCTCGAGCTCGCCAAGCCAGTCCGTTGGTATTGTCCGCCGCGATGGCGTCCGAATAGTCTCCGATCGCTTCCTCGCGATGGCCTGCCTTATCCGCCACCAAACCGCGCTGATAGGCAGCCTGAGATCTCCGCTTGTCGGCTTTGTCGTCCGCGCCGTTAACGGGATACAGTATTCCTGCGATGGCCACGGATAGTACAATCCGTGCGCCAGTGTTCGTTCCAGTCCACATTGCCTTTGACCTAGTGTACACTCGGAATGTAGTTAGAAAACCTCGTTGGTGTACGGAAAACTGGTGAAATTCCAGTACAGCCCCGCTACTGTAAGCGCGGAGGTCCGGTCGTTGACGCCACTGTTCCAGTAGCGGAATGGGAAGGCCGAACGGAGCCGAAGATGCGCAAGTCAGGAGACCGGCCGGCGAGATTCGCCCGCAAGCGCGAGTAGCGGCTCTCGAGGGAGGAGCCTGCAAGATGAAAGATACGAGCAAAGACCCGTTCGATCAGCCACGCATGGCCATCACCCGCGTCTACACCCGTCAGGGCGATAGCGGCGAGACATCTCTTGCCGGCGGCCAGCGCGTCCCCAAAGACTCGCCCCGCCTGGAAGCCTACGGCACAGTCGACGAGCTCAACGCCTATGTGGGTGTAGCCCGTGCCACCGTCAGCAGCATGGAGCGGGATGCCCCCAAGCTGGCAGAGCTCACGCCCATCCTGCTCCGCGTGCAGCACGAGCTCTTCAACCTGGGTTCGATTCTGGCGACGCTCCCGGAGGATGTCCATGTCAAGCAAGCTCGCGTCACACACGCCGAGATCGGCCAGCTTGAAGTAGAAATGGACCGTATGAATGAGGATCTCTCCCCGCTGCGCTCATTCGTTTTGCCGGGCGGATGCCGCCTCAACGCCGAATTGCACGTTTGCCGCACGGTTTGCCGCCGCGCTGAGCGGGCGGCGGTGGCGCTGGCAAGGGTCGAACCGGTCCCGCCAGAAGCCGTCCGCTATCTCAATCGTTTGAGCGACGCATTCTTTGTCTGGAGCCGATGGGCCAGCAACGTCACAGGGGCGCCTGAGACTCTGTGGGAGCCGAACCAGTCCACGTCAGGACTGGCCGACAGATAATCAAGTCTAAAGGAGCAGTCGATGCAAAAGAGTATGGAGCGGCCCTTAGCCCTGAGCCTGGTGGTTCTGGGAGGCTTGGCCCGCATTGTGCAGTACCTGAATTTCGCGCCCGTTGGCGCTGTGAGCCTCTACTCAGGCGCGCGTCTCCGGGGCTGGAAAGCATACCTGCTTCCTCTCGTTTTGATGGCGGTGACGGACCCGCTGGTCCACGGATACTCTTTCGCCACGCCGTTCGTTTACGGCAGTTTCCTCATCACCGTGTGGATTGGCGCCCATCTCCGCAACACCGAGAGTCCAGCGTGGATCGCCGGAGCGGCCGTCGCTTCCAGCGCGCAGTTCTTCCTGATCACCAATTTCGCCGCATGGCTTGCCTTTCCGGAAACCTACGGCCGGTCGGTGGCAGGGCTGGTCAACTGCTACATCGCGGGGATTCCGTTCTACGGCCGCACTCTGGCTTCGGATCTGGTGTACTCGGGCATTCTGTTCGGCCTGCATGCCTGGTTGAGCCGCCGTGTCTCACCTGCGGAGCGAGTGCTCTCTGTGGGACAACTTCCGGTGACCGCATAAGGGCGAGACGCAGGCAAGTGAGCAACGCCCGCTCTCATCTGATTGTCATCGATTGCGCGGCATCGGACGGCGTCCAGCGTTATGATGAGCATGTGACATGGCGTTGATCGCGGTTTCGGGTCATCCTGGGTGCCGTTACGAAGAAGTCGCGCGTATCAGCGCGCAGCGGCTCGGGTTTGAGCTGCTGACACAATCCCGTATCCAATCGCTGGCCGGCGAGGAGTTCGGCGCGGAGACAAAGATTCCCGACCGCGCTTATCCCAGCCTGGTGACGTCGATTCTGGCGCGCCTGGCCACCGAGCATCACCTTGTATATTGCGCCGTGGGAGGCGAAGTGCAGGCCCGCCACTTCCCCGGTATGCTGCGCGTGCACGTGGTGGCGCCGGAGAACATCCGCATCGGCAACCTGATGCTCGACCATCGCCTGGAACGTCCCGCGGCCCGCCAGCTTCTGCTCGAGCGGGAAGCGGCCGACCGCGCCGATCGCAAGGCGAAATTCGGCAAAACCAAAGCCACCGCCGATCTGTTCGACCTGGTGATGAATTCCGAATCGCTCACCTCCGAACAGATGGCAGCGTTGATCGAAACTGCGATTGTCTCGGGAGGACTGCGCGAACGCGGCTATCTTTCGCCGGCCGCGGAGCAGCAGCTCCAGTTTCAAATGCGCCTGCGCCTGGCGCGTTTCGGCATCGTGCCGCCCGGCAACGTCACCCTGCGCAAGAAGATCTTCGCCAACTTGAGCGAAGAGATGTTCGCCAACCTGTTGGACTTCTACCGAATCGCCTGGGAGTACGAACCGCGCAGCTTTCCCATTCAGTACGACGCGCAGGGCAGGGTCTCCGAAGCCTTCACGCCCGATTTTTACCTCCCGGAATTCGACCTCTACCTGGAATTGACCACCATGAAGCAATCGCTAGTCACACGCAAGAACCGTAAGGTCCGTCTGCTTCGCGAACTGTATCCGCACATCAATATCCAGGTGTTCTATCAGAAGGATTTTGAAAACCTGATCTTCAAGTACGGCTTGGCGGCGCGTCCGGTGAACGTATGAGCACCGCGCCCCCCGGCATCGAGCGAGTGCTCTTCACCGAAGAGCAGATTGAAGAGCGGGTCCGTAAAGTGGCGGCCGAAATTTCACGCCATTATCAAGGCAAGACTGTGAAGCTGATCGCGGTACTCAAGGGGTCGATCTTCTTCCTTACGGCGCTTGCCCGTCACATCGAAGTGCCGGTGAGCATCGACTTTCTGGGCATCTCCAGCTTCTCCAACAAGAGCGGCGCGCAGGGCGTAGTGCGCATCGCCAAAGATCTCGACGAGGCGATCGAGGGCGAAGATGTGGTGCTGGTGGAAGACATCATCGACACCGGCTTCACGCTGCGCTACCTGCTGCAGACCTTGGCGGGCCGTGCCCCCAACTCACTGGCCGTCTGCACTTTTCTGGATCGCAAGTCGCGCCGTATCGTGCAAGTCCCCGTGGACTACCGCTGCTTCGAAATCGACGATCGCTTCGTAGTCGGCTTCGGCCTCGATTACGACCAGCTCTACCGCAATCTTAAGTACGTCGCTGTAATGGCACGTCCCGCGCGCCCTTCTTCCGACCCGCGGCATTGAGGGAGCCGGCGCCTGTCAACTCTGCGCGAACTGAGATTCCCGCGGAGCCCGGTACGCCACCTTCAAGTGTGGAGTTTCCACCCTGCCATGCCCCCGCGCTTTCGACCCGAGACACGCCTCCACAATCCCGCCCACCAGCAGAGTACGCTCCGCGGGATAAGGCGCCGCCCCCGTCTCGAACATTCGCGCCGCCTGATGCATCAAACACGCCGACCAAGTGAAGTCCGGCGCTGGAGTCATCAGGAACTGTGTCGACATCACCTTACCGCCCTTCAAACGAGCCGCGAAATTGAAATCCTGCACCGCTCCATCCAGCATCAGCATGGTCGCGCGAAGACCGTCCTGATAATCGACGCAGTACGCTGCCGGAGTTTTCGCCAGCTTGCGAAGTTCCCCCGACGCCATCAGGTCCTGTGTCCGCCCGTCCGTCACTGTCAGTCCCATCGGAGTATCGCTGCGCGATAGCGCCGAGCCCAACAGCGCTTTGGAAAACCCGCCGGCGTCCAGCGCCTTCCATACGGTATCGCCCTCCAGATGTTGCACGGCCCTGACACCAGTTTCGCCTCCGCGACGCCGCTCCACCATGCACTGCAGCGCCTCCAAGGCATGAAAATCCATAGCATCGGAAAACCCGCCACCAATCGACAATGCTTCTTCGATTTCGCACTCCGCCGGCATTTCGATGGCGGGCAAGCGCCACGTCACCGGTAGGAACGACCCCGCCAGCAGCGGAAATCGGAGCTTTCGCGATGCATCTACGATTGCCTTGGCTTTTTCGAAACTGGGGGAAAGGTGTTCGTCATTGAAAACGGGCACAGCGCGGCCGTCGGCATCGAACACCTTGAGGCATTGCTGAAAAAACTCGTTGCGCGGATACTTGGCCGGCTCGGCGACAATCAACACCGCGTCCACTGCGAGTTGCCGCCCACCGCTACGCAAAGCACCGGCAATCGTAGGATAGATGCGAAATCCGAACTCACGCGCACGAGAGGCGTTCAAATCGCCATCCGGCTGCTGTGCCGCATACAGTGAGACCACCTTGGCGTTCGGTCTGCGCCACGCGCCGCCGTATGGGTATCCCACCAGGAAACGGTCCACCATATGCTGCGCGTGCGATTGCGGAAGGTAAGCCGCTGCGATCACCGCGATCCGGCAAGGCTGGCTCTGTGCCGCCGCCGCTACCGTCGTGGTCTGGAGAAAATCGCGCCGCGTGAGCATCGTCAAGTCCTCCAGTAGGTAGATTCCGCGGGCGTATAGCGGATGGCCAGGTGTGGTGTTTCATAGCGCGCCTGCCCGCGATACAAACTCTCGATTCCGGCCGCGGTCAAACCAGTCGTGAGCAGCGTCCGCTCCACCGGGTACGGCGCACGCCCTGTCAGAAACATCTCCTCCGATGCGTTTACCAGCGGGCTGAAGAAACTCGCCAGCGTGGTGCGGCCGTCCGGCATCGGCAAATACATTTGCGTCGACCACGGGTCGCGCGACCCATTCACGTACGCCGCGAAGGTGAAGTCTCTCACCAAGCCTGCCATCAACATCATGGTGCACTTCAGTCCGTCGGCATGCTCATAGTGGTACGCCACGGGATCCTTCACCAGGCGGCGCAGGTCATCCACACTGGGCAAAACATCGCTGAAGCCGGGACGCGCCGAGGTCAAAGTGTGGCTCCTGCTCATCGCCGCTTGCATCAGCGGCCAATGCCACAGGCCCTCGCGCAGCGCATTCCAGAAGCGATCGCCGCGATAGGCCTCCACCCACTTGACGCCGGCTTCGCCGCCTCGCCGACGCTCCACCATGCATTGAATGGTCTCCAGGCCGTGAAAATCGTAGCTGTCCATGCCGCCATAACAGATGCACAACGCTTCCGTGATTTCCGCTCCCAACGGCATTTCTAGCGAAGGGGTGCGCCAGGTGACCGGCAGGCTCGACCCCGCCAGCAGTGGAAACTTCAACTCATGCGCCGTGTCATACATCGCGCGAGCCCACTCCCAATTCCACGAGAGATGTTTGTCGTTGAACACAGGCACAGAACGTCCGCTGGCGCGGAAGACCTTCACAATCTCGCTGAAGAATTCATATCGTGGATATCTGGTCTGGCCCTTTTCATTGCGCGGGTAGTTGCCATGCTCGCCCACCAGCACCACACCATCCACCGCAAGTGTTTCGCCGCCCAGCGTGAGTGCTTCCCCGATGGTTGGATAGATTTTCATGCTGGCATGGCGCGCGGCGCGCTCGCGGCTCAGGTCATTCGCGCCCACCTGATCGACATAAAGCGCCATCAGGTCCATGGGAGGATAATGGTGGGCGCCGTTCCAGCCGTAGCCGTCCAGAAACCGATCCACAATGTGCTGCGCATGCGAATACTTGAAGTAAGTGGTGGCGATGGCGGCAATTTTAGGGCGCATCGATCTCATGAGCCAAAGAGGCTTTTCCGATTATAGGCCGCTAGCCCTCCTGTTGGCCGCGCTCGCCGCGGCTTGCCTGCTGGCGCAAACACCTTCCCCGGCGATTTCCGCCCGCGGCGCCGCGCTCCACCGAAGCTCGCTGGTCTTCGACGGCCACGTCCATGCGGTCGATCGTGAGTTCTATCATGGCGGCGACATCGGCCAGTTGAACTCGGACGGACAGTTTGACCTGCCGCGCGCCAGGGAGGGAGGCCTCGGCGCGCTCTTCTTCTCCATTTTCGTAACCGAGGATTACTACCCCTCCCGTTATGAGACCAAACAGGCGCTCCGCATGCTCGATTGCGCGCTCGAACAGATCGCGCGCAATGGTTCGTCGATCGAGCTCGCGCGCAACGCCACAGACATCGAGCGCATTCACGCTAGCGGCAAGATGGCAGCAGTGCTCGATATCGAAGGCAGCTTCGACCTGGATGGCGACCCAGCCGTGCTCCGCGATATGTACCGGCTCGGTCTGCGCTCCGTCCAACTATCGGCGCACAACTGGACCAGCAACTACGCGGACTCCTGCTGCTCGACTCCCAAGTGGCACGGGCTCAATGACCGTGGCCGCGCCTTCGTCCGCGAAATGAATCGCCTCGGCATGGTGATCAATGCGTCGCATGCCTCCGACGAAGCCATCGCGCAGGCGATCGACGTCAGCACCGCTCCCGTGATCGCCACACACCACGGCCTGCGCTCCGTCAACGATATCCCGCGCAACATGCCCGACTGGTTGATGCAGAAACTCGCGGCCAAAGGTGGCGTGATTGGTTTTCAACTGGGCAACGACTTCCACAATCGGAAGGCCTTCGAGTGGGACACTCAGCACGCCGGCAAGCCTTTTTGGGATACGACCGCTATCCTGGCGCGCGGGACCACACTCGGCATTAACGAGATCGACCGCTTGGTGGCCCCTCAATTTCCATTGACACCCGACGATCTTCCCCGCGACATCCGCATGAGCGTGGACGATTGGGTCGCAGTGGTCGACCGAGCTATACGTCTCGTGGGCGAAGATCACGTGGCGCTGGGCAGCGACTTCGACGGCGGCCCGCCCCTCCCCCGCGGCATGCGCGACGTCCGTGATCTGCCCATGATCACGGACGCCATGCTGCGTAGCGGGTACTCCGAGGAGCGGATCCGCAAGTTTCTGGGAGGCAATCTCCTCCGCGTATTCCGCCAGGTAACTGAAAGACCTCGCTGAGCGGTCTTACGGCTGGACGTTGAAGCTCAACGACGGAGTGATCGCCACACCGCCGACATACCAGGTCTGCTTGTAAGTGCCGACATCTCCGGGCGCCCACGTTCCACTTATTGTGTAGGTGCTGCCGTTGATGGCGCCCATGGTAACCGGGGCGGAGCCATTCTCAGACACCGAAACGGCCTGCCTCGCATATCCCGTTCCGGTAATCGTCAAAGTGAACGAGTCCCCCACATGGTACGTGGTTCCACTCTGGTTGCCCGTAACGGCAAGGTTCAGCGTGGGAGCCGGAAGCGTGAAGTTGAACAACTCGAACAAGTCACTGATTGCCGGGCTATTATTCGGAACATACGGATTCGCGGTGCTCGTGACCGGGTTTGGATAGTTGTCGCGGCTACGGCTGGTGACCGGATTCAGAGCCCAGTTCCGTTCGATGAATTTGAGCACGGAGACGTGGTCGGAATAGTTGTGACTAATGGCGCCGGGCGTGTTATAGGGCGACACGACAATCATTGGAATCCGCGTGCCGTCACCGAAGTAATCGAGCGGCTGCACATATCCCGAATCATAGTAGCCGCCGCCCTCGTCGAAGGTGATCATGACGGCTGTCTGGCTCCAGAGAGTCGTATTCGCCTGCAGGGCCGTCACAATCTTCTGGACAAAACCCTCGAACAGATTCAGTTTGGAAGACGCGGGATGGCCATCCACCAAGCCGCTGGGTTTCACGAACGAAACAGCCGGCAGAGTGCCGTTCTGAATGTCGTTATAAAGGTTCGCCGTGTCCTGGATATGCGTCGAACGCACCGAGGCGTTTGTCATGATCGAGGAATCGTATTGGAACGGGTTGCAGATGGTGCAGTATTCGTCCGTGTTGGCGCCCATCGCGTTGTAGTTGAGCTGATACTTATCGGTCAAATACGCGTTCCACTGATCGCCATAATACTTCCAGGATATGTTGGCGGCCAGCATTGAATCTCCAATGCTTTTTACCGAGGACGGCGGGATTGTGAATACGGTGTTATTCGCATTCGTATCGGTAAAAGCGTTGCTGCCATCTCCGAAATAGCCGGGATTGTAGTTATTCAGCAAGTAGTAGTGGCCGTTCTCGCAATTCGGTTTGATGGGATGTTCCAGCGACTGCAGATAGTTCACGATCGGCCCGACACCAGGTTGTGTCGTATCCGAGCAGTTCGTTTAAGAACCACCGCCCGAAGAAGCCGCGCCGAACGAACCGTTGCCGTACCCGTCCTGCGCATACCAGTTGTTGGTTCCCGGCGCCGGATTCGGATTCTCGACTTCATCCACGATACCCGCGTTGGGCGTGCCTTGCGCCACCATGACGTTATGCGGCGGAGTCGCTGCGTTGCCATTGCCGTCGCTGAACCAGATCAAGTCGCCATGGCCAAGCATGATATGGTTGGCGCCCGTGCCGCCAAAAACGGACTGGTGGAAGTTGTCGCTCATCGCGTACTGATTGGCGAGGCTGGTGAAATAAGGCACATCGCCCTGCTGCACGTTGTAGAATCCCATTGCCGTCGATCCTTCTCCAGTAGTCGTGGCGCCCTGGGTATACCCTGTGCTGAAGTTGGCGGGCTGGGAGACGCCATTCGCTCCGGCGCCAACAGTCACTTCGACCCACGGAAACAGAGTCGCGCTGCAGCCGGACGGGTTTTCGAGGTAAGCCTTGCTGGCATCGCAACTCAACTGCTGCCACATTTGGTAGAAACGATGAACGGGGCTTGCGGCATAGGCGTTGTACGAGAATGTCGAGCCGTTGGTCAACTGGAACGGACCGGGTTGCAAATTGTTAGCGTTTGAGATGCGTGTATCCGGTACTTTACCGGTCAATCCGGTGCCGCCTGAAACGAGATACTGGTAATAATTCGACGGCAATCCATTTTCGGATTGTTGGGCCAGAGTCAAGCTGTCCCCCGTGACAAACGAATCGGTCGGGCCACCATTGAGCGGCGCAGGCATTACATTGCCGGGAAACGGGGCCTGGGAAGGGCTCAGGAGAAATGAATCTGGAGCGGGATCGGAAGCCGCATTCTGAACGGCCTTCCAGAAATTTGGCCCGGGAGTTCCATCCCCGTTGACGATGCCTTGGGAAAGCAAATTCCACACGCTTTGGCCCGCCACTGGCTGGTACGTCGCGAACACGTGATCGAAGCTGCGGTTTTCACCGATGATCACGATTACGTGCTTGATCGGGGTAGCCGTATTGTTGTCATTGCTGCTCTGTGCGAACAGCGAAGTGAATGGCACGAACTGAAGCAACGCAACGAGAGCAGTCCCTTTGCGTAGTAGCGGCATGTTATTCAATCGAGGTGTCCTCAAGCCTTTCGTCTCCTTAAGTATCGCAATGCGAAGCTGACCGCAGTTAACCTCACGTATTATGAAAGCCGTAACTCACAATTGAATGTCGGAGCCATGACTGTCGAGTTACTTTGATAACTTGCCGGGTCCGCTCGTCTGGGAATTGGGTGATTCTACACGAATCAGTCCCATCATTCCCCCATCTTCGTGTTCGAGCAGGTGACAGTGATACAGGAACGTGCCGATCGCGTTGGGATCTCGGAAATCCATCCGCAGCCGGACAGACGGATAGACGAGTGATCGTCCGTTGTAATAAGGCACGTTTACCGTATCGCGAAGGCAGGGCTCATTCACCGGTCTTCCCAAGTAATCAAGCAGGATGAAATGTAGTTGATGAATGTGAAATGCATGTAGCTCATTGGAGCGGTTTTCGATGATCCAGTCTTCCACCGTTCCTTGCTGTGCCACGATATTTGGAATTCCCGACTTCGGATCGAATACGGCCGGTGTCTGACCGTCCACAACGATAAAGAAGTCGGTCGGCCCGCTCGGATTCGCTGGATCTGCTGGTTTCTCGGAAAAATAGAGCCTGCGAGTGCGAACCGGCTTGGCATCGCCCAGCCATGGCAGGGCGGCAGGAGGCATCGGCGCAGTGGAGCGGCCAAGTGTTGAGCGCACTGCCGGCGCTTCCTCGGAAGGGACGATCCTGGCAATCGCGCGGTTTGGGTCGTTCTCGCCTGCCGGCCCCGTGTCCACGCTTCTGGTCACCAGCAACCCCTGCGTTTTCGCTGGCGGGCCGGTGACGAGGAACTCCACCCGGCCGCCGGGCGGGACCCCCAGGTGTGTTTGCCAGTTCACCGCGTCTCCCGACTTTCCGCTTTGGTTGAGCGGGACTCCGTCCAGCGCCACCAGACCCAGAGGTTGCGGCTTACCATCGAACAACACTTCGAGGTTGAGATAGGTGATCGCCGACGCGTTGAGCACACGCCACAGTTGCCGCTCCCCCGGCTTCATTTGAATCTCAGCCGGAAGGTAATCGGGCCAGGGGACAGGTACGAAGTTGATCGAGAGATCCTTGGCCGGTTTGCCGAATCCCGTGCCATTATTCACTGCATCGCCGTCCCTATCGATCAGCATGGGGGGAAGCAGCGGCTCCGATTTAGACGGAGGTGCGTCGGGGTTCACTAAGTCACGATCCCGAATCACCAGCACCCGCTCCGGAAGTCCCGCGACTTCCTTTACCGCGCGTTCGATTCCCTCGACAATGATCGCGCCCGATGCGCCTCCCAACACCTGGACTTTGCTGAAGCCGTGAATGTGCGGATGATACCAGTACAGACCTGGAGGCTCGTCGGCCGGCATGCGGAAACGATACTGAAACGGGCCATCCCGCGGCTGAATCGACGTGTTGAGTACCTCGTCCTGATGGCATGTCGACGGAATAGTCAACCCGTGGAAGTGGAGGTTAGTTGACGTTGCTGTCATCAGACCGCTGGTACACGGGTCCTTTGTTGACTCCGCGTGAAAATGATGGTCCCCCGCTGGCGTAGCGCCACCAAGCTCGGTCAGGTCGTTTTTGAGATTGAGAACCAGCAGATCGCCCGGATTCAACCGCAGATTGGGCGACTCTTTGCCGTCCGGCGTCGTATAGCAGTAGCGAGTTGAGCCGTCCTCTTCCTTATAGTTGTGCAGAGTCAAGTCGACCGCCAGTTCGCCATTGACACTGCGTAGATCATCCGGCTCCCCCACCACACCGCCGGGCGCTCTGAGCGGGCAAGTATTGCGCGCCGGCTGACTCGGCACCCCCTTCTGTGCCTGAAGGTCCGTGATTTGCATCAAGGCCGTCAAAGCAAGCAGTCCGACCGCCGGCAACACTTTCGGCGGTGAATTCTTTCGAGGGTCCATTCCTCTGAGTGGACTCCAGTTTTCACCGGCGGAGGTTGCAAAGCCGTGACAACTGAATCGCTTTTCGAAGAAAAACAGGACCCTGTGTGCGTCGGCTTACATTGGGAAGTTCCACCGCTGCCTTCCCGTTACAATAGATCGGAATGAATCGGCTCGAAGAACTACGCCGCCGCCACGACGCTGCCGAGCAGGGGGGCGGTCCGGAGCGTCGCGCGCGTCAACACAAAGAAGGCAAGCTCTCCGCTCGCGAACGAATCGAACTGCTGCTCGACGAAGGCTCCTTCGAGGAACTCGACAAGCTGGTGACGCACCGCTGCCGCGATTTCGGGATGGAGGAGCAGACCATTCCCGGCGACGGTTTCATCACCGGCTACGGACGCATCGATGGCCGCCTGGTCTACGTCTTCGCGCAGGATTTTACTGTATTCGGCGGCTCGCTTTCGGAAACCAACGCCCTCAAAATCTGCAAGATCATGGACCTCGCGCTCAAGACCGGCGCTCCCTTGATCGGCCTCAATGATTCGGGCGGCGCGCGCATTCAGGAAGGCGTGGTCTCGCTGGCCGGATACGCCGACATCTTCCTCCGTAACACTCTGGCCAGCGGAGTGATTCCGCAGATCTCCGCAGTGATGGGCCCCTGCGCCGGCGGCGCTGTGTACTCGCCCGCCATCACCGACTTCGTCTTCATGGTGGACCATACCAGTTACATGTTCGTCACCGGCCCGGACGTGATCAAGACCGTCACCCACGAAGATGTGACCAAGGAGACGCTCGGCGGCGCCAACACGCACAATTCGGTCAGCGGTGTGGGCCACTTCACCGCCGCCGACGATGCCGAATGTCTGCGCATGATTCGCGAGCTGCTCAGCTACATCCCGCAGAATAATCGTGAAGATGCGCCGCGCCGCGCCACAAACGATCCCGCCGACCGCATGGACGCTGCCCTGGATACCGTGGTCCCCGCCGACCCCAGCCTGCCCTACGACATCAAAGATGTGATCCATCGCGTGGTGGATGATGGCGAGTTCTTCGAGGTCCACGAACACTATGCCCGCAACATCGTCGTCGGATTCGCGCACCTGGATGGCAAGTCGGTCGGCATCGTCGCCAATCAGCCGGCGTTTCTGGCAGGCTGCCTGGATATCAACTCCTCCGTCAAAGGCGCGCGCTTCGTGCGCTTCTGCGACGCCTTCAACATTCCGATCCTTACCTTCGAAGACGTTCCCGGATTCTTGCCCGGCACCGAGCAGGAGTTCGGCGGCATCATTCGCCACGGCGCCAAGCTGCTCTTCGCCTATGCCGAGGCCACCGTGCCCAAAATCACCGTGATCACGCGCAAGGCATACGGCGGCGCCTACTGCGTCATGGGGTCGAAGCACATTCGCACCGATATCAACCTCGCGTGGCCGTCTGCCGAGATCGCCGTGATGGGGGCGGAAGGCGCGGCCAACATCGTATACCGTCGCGAGATCGCCGCTGCCGAGGATCAGCAGGCGGCGCGCAAACAGAAGGTGGAGGAGTTCCGCGAGCGCTTCGCCAATCCGTTCGTCGCCGCCGAGCGCGGCTACGTCGACGATGTGATCGAGCCCCACGAAACGCGCCCACGCCTGATCCGCGCCCTGCACATGCTGGAGAACAAAGTGGACACCATGCCGCGTAAAAAGCATGGCAACATACCGCTATGAGAATTCAGTGCGCGCTATTATTGGCTGCGTCCGCGGTCTTCGCCCAACCTCGATATCCGGTGGACTGGCGCCAAATGGAGCCGGAGGTTCTCGACCGTTTCGGCGAACTGCTGCGCATCGACTCCAGCAATCCGCCGGGTAATGAAACCAAGGTCGCGAAGGTCGTGCAAGCGGACCTGCAGAGAGATGGCATCCCGTCCCAACTCTTCGCCCTGGATGCCAACCGCGCCAACTTGGTGGCGCGCATCAAAGGCACAGGCCGTAAGAAGCCGCTGCTCCTCATGGGTCATACCGACGTGGTGGGAGTGCAGCGCGACAAGTGGAGCGTCGACCCGTTTGCAGCCATACGCAAGAACGGCCTGATCTACGGCCGCGGCACAGTCGACGATAAAGAGCACGTCATCGCCGGCATCGTGATCCTGAGCCTGCTCCAGAAGCTGCACGTCCAGCTCGACCGCGATGTCATCTTCCTCGCCGAAGCGGGCGAGGAGGGCACCAGTAGTGTGGGCATCGACTATATGGTGCAGCAGCACTGGCCCGAGATTGAGTGCGAGTTCGCGTTGGCCGAGGGCGGCTCCATAGTGGAGCTGAACGGCAAGATCCATCACGTGCAGGTCAACACCACGGAGAAGGCGCCGCGCGGCATCAAGCTGGTGGCGCACGGTCCCGCGGGCCACGGCTCGCGGCCCATCCAGGATAATGCCATCGTGCATCTGGCGACGGCGGTGGCGCGCGCCGGAAGCTGGCAGACTCCGGTCCGCTTGAACGACACCACTCGCGCCTACTTCGAAAAGCTGGCAGCCATCTCGCCGCCTGAGGATGCCGCGCGCTTTCGCGCCCTCTTCGATCCCACCAAAGCGGCCGATACCGACCGCTATTTTCGCGACCACGACCCTTCCCACTACTCCATCCTGCGCACCTCCGTAGTCCCTACCGTGCTGAACGGTGGATTCCGCGCCAACGTGATTCCATCCGAGGCAGAAGCCTACCTGGACGTGCGCGCCCTGCCCGATGAGGACTTCGAGAAGTTCATGGGCGAACTGAGGCGAGTCATCGGCGATCCCTCGGTGGAAGTCAGCCTCGCCAACCGCGCTGGACGTCCGATCGCCGCGCCATCCCGCCTCGACACGGAAATGTACCGCGCTCTGGAAAAGGTGGGTGACCGCATGTTCAACGCTCCCACCCTTCCCGGGATGTTGACCGGCGCGACCGATATGGCGCAACTCCGGGCCAAAGGCGTGCAGGCATACGGCGTGGGGCCGGTGGCCGCGGCGGGCCTGGGTCCGCTCGGGGGCGCGCACTCCGATGATGAACGCATCTCCGTCACCGGCCTGATGAAGATGATCGAATACATGTGGGACGCCGTGCTGGAAGTCGCGGCCGCGCAATAGGCCGCATCGTCAATTCTTGATCGCGATCAGTGTGCCGGCCTGCGTGGACTGTCCGTCGTAAGTGACGGTAATCGGCTGATCGCCGTCGCTAAGACTCTGTGGCACTACCACGTTGAACTGGAATTGGCCGGGGGTCGCCAGGCCGGCGAACTGAACGCTGGCGGAAACGCCGCCGATCTTGATCGCAGGGGTAGGCGACAGTGTGCCCGATTGCAGGGTGGAGCCGCTGACCACAGGAGTGGACGTTGCCCCGAAACCATTTCCATACAGCACTACCACCTCGCCGGGCTTCGCTGGTGTGGTAAGGCCTGGAAAAAGCGTTGCCGGGCCAAGATATGCGCCGCTGGCGTGCGTGGCCGCGACGTACGGCCCGCCGTTGAATACAAAGAAAGATGGCGAAGTGGCTTGCGCGGTCGCGGTGAAGGACGCCGTCGTTGTGCCGTTGTTTATAACTTGTACCGCCACCGGTCCGCTCATTGCGTCAGGCGGAGTTAGGATATTGATCTGCCCCGGGCTGATGTAATAAATGTAAGCCGGCTTGCCGTTGACGGTCGCGCTGATGGAGTCCAGTTGAGTGGGCAGTTGGTTGTTCTTGAAATCGGCTGATCCCCAGATGCGCGAATCACCGGTAAGGGACAGGCCGCCTCCTTTGATCTCCACCCACGTGTTGGGAGCGATGGTGATACTTTCGCCCTCCGCATTGGCGACCTTGGAAATCGAGGGTGGCACGAGCTGAAGATGCGCAGTCAGGATGTCCGAAGGCAGCGTGATCGCATTCTCGTGAAAGACTTCGATGTATTGCGACCGCAATGAATTGCTCTGGCCCAGTGGGAAGATGCCAGTGTCCAGCAGCGTCAGGAAGGTCGCCTGGGTGCAGGGAATCGAATTGGCTATGGGCTCTGAACATCCAGCCCCCTGCAGACCCAGATATTCGTTCGTTTGGAATGCCGCCAGTGTGCCTAGATTCTGCGCGGCGTCGGTCACCTGTGTCGCCGCAGGCACGCCGGGCATCAGGAAGTCGAACTGCACTACCAGCCGTCCCGGTAGTTGCTGGCTGGCAGCCATGAGCAGGGGTTGGTTCTCATCGCCGATCTGGCCGGTGATCGCGGAACCGTCCTCGGCGATTCCAGGAAACGCATTGTTTGGAATGATGGACACGGCGAACGGTTTGTCGGGGAAGCTCTTCTCGAAAGACGCCAGCACTGCATTCCATCCCTGCAGCAAGAGAGACGGCCGGTAGCCCGCCTGCTGCCAGGTGGTGATGGCGTTGCTGACACAAGCCAAGCCAGTGGATTGCGCCGTCTCGGCAGGAAGTCGGAGTTCTTCCGTGGTGCGGTTGATGCCGGTGAGCCGCACCAACGAAATTGCGCCGTATGTCCCCACGCTCTTCAGATGGGCCGACACCGCGGCCAGCATAGCACTCCATTGCGCCAGAAAGGCAGGGTCCCAGGCGGCCGCAATAATGTCGGTATCGCAAACGCCCGTCTGTCCGCCGTGGGGAGACACCGTGAAGCTCAGTTGCTTCGCGCCCGCTCCGGCGGGCGGAGCCTGAAACAGCCAACTCGGGGTCGAACTGCCGGCGGGAATCACCAGATCGATCTTCTTGCCCAGGGCGATCACCTGGCCGATCCATTGATCGAGGACGCTGAACTGGTATTGCCCGATGCTGGGTTCGATCGAATTCCAACCGATCACCACCGCGACGCCATCTACGCCTGGGATGCTGAACGATTGAGTCAAATTGGCAGCGGTCGCCTTGCTGACCTGCGAAACATCGTTGGTGTAAATGTAAATGCCGCGTAGATCGGCTTGCCCCCAAGCCGCCGGGGCAATGGCGAGCAAAGTCCAACACAAAATCTTCATCCTCAGACCTCCTTGTGATCGTGCTTTCCGGAATTGTATCGTTTCTAATCGTGCCGGAAAACCCGTTGTTCCGATCACAGGCAACATGACTTCCAGGAATGCAAGACGGACCACGCCGTCGTCAAAGCTGCGTCGCAAGGCTCACGGAACACCATACAAATATCTGAAAGTAAACAACTTATATACTTAGCGATGGTCTTGTAGGGCCTCTCCCATCACCCGAACCTGTGGCCCACGCGCTACACTGGAATTTCCCGCGTCCCGTCTTTTTGAGGGCGCACTGCGTCTACAAGCAAGGAGTCAGAGAATTTGATCTTTCGGGCGGTTGAAGATACCGACCTGATCCGGCAGGCCGCCCGGGGCAGTGTGGAGGCGTATAACCTCCTTGTGTCCCGTTGGGAGAAGCGTGTCTACAATTATCTCCTTCGCATCACCGGCAACCGGGAAGACGCTCTGGATTTGACGCAGGATGTGTTTTTGAAAGCCTACCAGAACCTCCGCAAGCTCGACGACCCCGGGCGGTTCACGCCCTGGCTATACCGCATCGCGCATAACGAGGCCTACTCGATGTTCCGCAAGCGCAGGCCCGAAACCGATGTGGAGGATCTCGAGCCGGAGGCGACGGAAATCGGCATCACGGTGGGCGGAAGCTCGGTCTTCCCCATTGAGCTAAGCCTGGCAGTGGCCAGCGCACTCGGGCGCCTCTCGCCCGACCAGCGCGAAGCCATCGTGCTGAAAATCTATCAAGGCTTCAAGTTCGAAGAGATGGCCGAAATCCTCTCCTGTCCCGTATCCACCGTCAAATCCCGTCTGTATACAGCACTCGAACTGTTGAAGGTCGAACTGGCTCCTATGAAGGCAAGAGGTTTGTCATGAGTTGTTCGCCATTCGATTTGAGGGACTACTTTCTCCAGGAGCTGTCTGACCCGCAGCAGCGCCAGGTGGAAGCCCATGCAAGAATCTGCCAGCCGTGCCGGGAAGAACTCGACCGGCTGCGCATCACCGAAGCCGCCCTGTTTTCCCTGCGCGAAGAAGAGATCCCACAGCGCATCGCGTTCGTTTCGGATAAGATTTTCGAACCGTCGCCGTGGCGTCGAGCGTTAGCGGCATTCTGGGGCTCCACCGCGCGCCTGGGTTTTGCATCGGCAGCCATGCTTTCTGTCGCCATCGTCGTTTTCGCGCTGCGACCGGCTCCCGCACCGGGCCCGCGCGTCAACACCGTGGCGGCCGTGCAGACGCCGGCGGTGTCCGAGGCCCAAATCCAGCAGCGTATCCAGACTGCCGTGGATAAGGCCATACCCGAGATCGAAGCCCGCTATTCGGAGCGAGCCGACAAACTGGTGAAGGACGTGGAACTCCGCGACCTGCAGGAGCGCCGCAAGATCATGTTGGCCTCGGATTCCTACGCCACCCGCCTGGAGCAGGAGCGAAACGCCCTACGCCTCAGCCCGTACAACAATTCGGCCGCTGCCAACATCCAGGAGCAGAGATGAAAAACGCAACATTTTTATTGATGTTGTCGATTAGCTGCGGCTGGGCGCAGGTAGGTCCGCCGCCGCCGCGACCCGCCGCCAAGGAAGCCGCAAAGCCAGCTCCCCCTGCGCCTACAACCACAATTGCCCGTTCCACTGCTAAGGTCACGATCACCCGTGAGACCTTCAAAACCCTTGAAGATAACTTCAACCTGAAGCTGGCAACCTTCAACCCCAAGGAACCGGTCTACATGCTCGGAGCCACCCGCGGCGTCTACCTGCAGGGTATCGGCGCGATTTTCTCTGCTGAGTTCGACCTGATTCAGTCGCCCACGCTCACTCCCTTCCATCAGAAGATACTGAAAGAGGAAGTAGACGCCACTTACGCCCGCAAGATGAAACAGCTTCCCCTGCTGCGCCGCGCCATGACCGAACAGATGATTGCCTGCGCGCGCAGCCTTGATGGATTGCCGCAGAACGAACAGCTTGTCATGGTCCTGCGTCTGGACTACCAGCCTGGCTGGGAAATCATGGAGAAATTGCCCACTCAGATTGTGATGCGTGCAGACATCAAGTCCGCCGCCGCTGGTCAGATCCAGGTAGAAGAGCAATAAAGTGTCCGCCATCCACCCTTCCACACCCGAATCGCAATCGCCGGATGATGCCCCGCGCTACCTGCGCCTGGGCGAGATTCTGGTAGAGCGCCACAAGGTAGAAGCCGAAGAGGTGGAGCGCGCGCTCGAATTGCAGCAGGAGCGCGGCGATAAGCTGGGCAAGATCCTGGTCGACATGGGCGTGATTGCGCAGCGCGATGTCCTGGCGGCGCTTTCCGATCAGCTCGGCCTGCCGCTCATCACCGTAGATTCGCCGCCTCCGTCCGCTCCCGAAATCGACGGGCTTTCGCATCGCTTCCTCCGCCAGTGCCGCGCGTTTCCCGTGTCTGTGATCGATTCGGTGCTCACCGTCGCCATGGCGGACCCGATGGATTTCGAGACCGTGGCCGCCATGCGCGCCTTCTCGGGCCTGCCGGTTCGCACGGTGCTCGCGCCCGAGCAGGAGATTCTCGACGCCATCGAGAAGCATTACGGCGAGACCGACCGCTCGCTAGCCACCGAAGGCGACGACGAGCAGGCCAGCGCCGATCTCGAACACCTGCGCGACATGGCCAGCGAGGCGCCGGTAATCCGCCTGGTCAACGCCATGATCGCCGACGCCGTCGAAAAGCGCGCCAGCGACATCCACATCGAACCGTTCGAGAAGGAATTCCGCGTTCGCTTCCGTGTCGATGGTGTGCTCTTCAACCAGGAGCCGCCGGCCCGTGAGCTGAAAGCTGCCATCATTTCCCGCCTTAAGCTGATGGCCAAGCTCAACATCGCCGAGCGCCGCCTGCCGCAGGATGGCCGCATCAAGATCAAAGTGCTGGGCCGCGAAGTAGATCTCCGTGTTTCCACCCTGCCCACCATGTACGGCGAAAGCGTCGTCATGCGCCTGCTGGACCGCTCGTCGGGCGATTTCTACGACCTGCACCGCTTGGGCTTCAACCAGCACATGCTGTCGCAGATGGAGCACTTTACCAGCCTGCCGCACGGTATTTTCCTGGTGACCGGACCTACCGGCAGCGGCAAGTCTACCACGCTCTATTCGGCCCTGAAGCGCATCAATCTGCCCGACAAGAAGATCATCACCATCGAAGATCCTGTCGAGTATCAGATGGACGGCATCAATCAGATCCACGTGAACCCGCAAATCGGGCTCACGTTTGCCGCCGGTTTGCGCCACATCGTGCGCCAGGATCCGGACGTGATCATGGTGGGCGAAATCCGCGACCGCGAGACTGCCGATATCGCCATCCGCGCCGCCCTCACCGGCCACCTGGTGTTTTCCACGCTGCACACCAACGACGCTCCCAGCGCCATCACCAGGCTGGTGGATATGGGCGTCGAAAACTATCTGATCACCTCTTCTGTAGTGGCCGTCCTGGCGCAGCGCCTGGTACGCGTGATCTGCAGCAAGTGCAAGGAACGCGGCGAAGACGTGCTATCGCCCGATGGCGAACTGGTGCCCACCTGGTACGGCGCGGGCTGCCCCGATTGCAACGGGCGCGGCTACAGCTCGCGCATGGGCATCTTTGAGATGATGACGCTCGACGACGAAATCCGCAAGCTCATCATGAACAACGCCGACGCCTCGGTGCTGACGCAAGCCGCTCGCCGCAACGGAATGCGCAACCTCCGGGAAGACGGCTGGGCCAAAATTCTCAGCGGAACCTCCACCGTAGAAGAAGTAATGCGCGTCACCCAGGAATTTTGATGACGCCGCACTCTTACCTGCCGCCCCGTAGCGCCTCCGGGGGACACTGCTAGTGGCTACCTACTTCTTCCGCGCCGTTGCCTCCGATGGCAAGATGCGCAGCGGCAGCCTGACCGGCGACAACGAAAAGCTGATCGCCCGCGAACTCCGTAAACAAGGCCTCACTCCGGTCTACGTCGGTGCAGCGCCTAAGAGCGCGTCCATCGAAATCAAGCTTCCGCACTTCGGCGGCTCTCGCAAAAAGGACGTCCTGTTTTTCACGCAGGAGCTCTCCACGCTTCTGAACGCTACCGTGCCGCTTGACCGTGCCCTGTCCATCACCGCCGAGCTGACGGAGCGCTCCGATTTCCGCTTCGTCGTGCTCGACGTTCTCCGAATTCTCAAAAGCGGCAAGTCGCTCGCCGACAGCCTCGGCACTCATCCAGATCACTTCTCCGACCTTTACATCAACATGGTGCGGGCCGGTGAAGCGTCGGGCTCACTCGCGCCTATCTTCGAACGCCTGGCCGAGTTCGAGCGGTCGCGCGACGAACTGCGCGGCTACATTATCTCGTCGATGATTTACCCGGCGCTCCTGTCTCTGGTCGGGCTCGGGTCGATTTTCATCCTGCTGAATTTTGTGGTGCCCAGATTCGCGGCCATCTTTCAGGACGGGCGCATGAAGATTCCGGTCCCCACCAAGATCATGCTGGACGCCAGCTACTTCGTGAAGACCTACTGGTGGATCGCGGCAGTCGCCATAGCCGGAACGTTGATCGTCTGGAAGCTTTATACCAGCACTACGAAGGGCCGCATGTGGTGGGATGGCCTGCGCCTCAAATTTCCCATGCTGGGCGATGTGCTGCGAAAGGCCGAGACAGCGCGTTTCGCTCGGGCCATGGCGACCCTGGTAGCCAACACCGTGCCGTTGGTGCAATCCATCGGGATTGCCGCGGCCACCTTGAACAACAAAACCATCGCATATGCCTTGGGCGGCGTGGCACAGGGCGTGAAGCGCGGTGAGGGAATTGCGGTGCCCCTGCGCAAGGCGGGAGTCTTTCCGGCATTAGCCTCGCATCTTCTCACGGTGGGTGAAGAGACCGGACGGCTGGACACGATGTTTGCCCGCATGGCCGATATCTACGAAAATGATACTCGGGCTGCCATCAAGCGCTTCACTGCGATCTTCGAGCCGATTATCATCCTCGTGATGGGAATTATGGTGGGATCCCTGATTTTGAGCATGCTGCTCGCAATCACGAGCATCAACGACGTGGCGGTGTAATCATGAAGCAACAAATTCGCAGAAACAGACGATCGGCCCAGGCTGGTGTCACCCTGATCGAAATGCTGGTGGTGATGACCATCATCGCGCTGTTCGCCGCGGTGGTCGCGCCCCGAATGCTGCACCAGGGAGACCGCGCCCGCGTGACGGCGGCCCGCTCCCAGATCCAGAACTTCATGGGAGCTCTCGGCACTTACAAACTCGACACCGGGACCTATCCCACTAGCGAGCAGGGTCTCAAGGCTCTCCGTGAAAAGCCAACGGACGTCAACCAGTGGGCCGGGCCGTATCTTCAGATGGACGTGCCCAAAGATCCTTGGGGTCACGACTATGTTTATAAGTATCCGGGAGAGCACGGCGATGAACCCGACGTGGTTTGCCTGGGCGCGGACGGAGCTACCGGAGGCGAAGGATTGAATGCCGATCTGGTCAGTTGGAAGAGCCAGTAACCGCGGCGTCACCCTCATGGAAATGCTCGTGGTGGTGGCGATAATCGGGCTGATTGCCGCTGTCTCACTGCCCTCGGTGGCGGCGGGCATGGATAGCGTGCGAGTGGCGACAGCATCGGAATCCATCGCCGCCTTTCTGAACTCGGCGGTGAATCGGGCCGAGCGCCGCCAGCAGCCCATCGAGGTGATCGTCCTGCCCAAGGAAAGCCGCCTCCTGATGTACTCCAATGAGCCGGGCTTCGAACGCGAGCTTAAGATGCCCGACGGCATCGTCATCGAAACCGTGCTTCCCAAGATTGACGACTCCACCGACCTGCAGGAAGGGCGCAGGCTGATTCTGCTGCCCGGAGCCACGGCCCCCGGCATCGGCGTCCAAATCGCCAACGCCCACGGCACGCGGCGCGTCATCCGGATCGACCCCATGACCGGTTTTCCCCGAATAGAAAGCGTCGGAAACAATAAGTGAAAAGCCACCGCGGATTCACGCTGCTGGAGATGATCGTAGCCACCCTGATCATGGCGATCGCCGTGGTCGGTCTGCTCTCGGGCATCTCCGGCGCCACCCGCAATGCCATTCACCTGCGCGACTACGACCGCGTGGTCCAGATGGCGCGGTTCCGGATGAATGAACTCCTGGTGGATCCCAAACTGCCGCTCAATAGCACTGTGGGCGGCACGTTCGATCCCGCGATGTCGGGCGGCTTGGACGCCGGCTGGCGAGCCCAGCTCACCACCTTCGAGATGCCGCCGCATCCCGCGCCGGGGCAGCTTGCCCTGGAGCAGATCCGCCTGGAAGTGTGGTGGATGGCGGGATCCGAACGGCGCACGCTGGCGCTCGAGTCCCTTCGTAGGAAGGTCCTGGCCGAGAACGATATTCCGGTAGGTGGGTCATGACGGGCGCCGCCGGTCAACGGCCGGCGTCACCTTGATGGAAGTGCTCATCGCGGTCACGCTGCTAAGCTTGCTCACGGTGGGGATGGCGATGGCCATGCGCGTGGGCCTGAATGCCTTTTCCAAGACCGACAACCGGCTGATGGATAATCGCCGCGTGGCCGGCGCACAGCGCGTGTTGGAACAGGAAATCCAGGGCATGATGCCACTGGTGTTGCCATGTCTTGGCGGCGGTGAGGGCGGGCCGAGTCAGCGCTTCGCCATGTTTCAGGGGGAAGCCCAAGTGCTCCGCCTGGTATCGACGTTCTCTCTCCAGCAAGCCTGGCGCGGGCAGCCGCTCCTGTTGGAGCTGTTCGTGATCCCGGGAGAGGAAGGCCGCGGCGTCCGGCTGCTGGTGAATGAACTGCCGTATCACCCCGTTCAGTCGGCACAGATCTGTAAGGGCTTTGGCTCCGACCCGGCAACCGCCGGAATCACCCGCATGGCGCGGCCGGAAGCCACAGAGCACTCGTTCGTGCTCGCCGACAAACTGGCCTACTGCCGCTTCAGCTACCTCCAGCATCCCAAGGACGATCTGGTAGCATCCGCCATCTGGCTGCCGATCATGGCCTATCAGGGCTGGCCGCGAGCCATCCGCATCGAAATGGCCCCGCTTGAACCAGACCCCTCAAGGCTGCAGCCCGCTTCCATGACTATCCCCTTAAGGGTCTATCGCGCCCCGGAGATTCCCTATGCGGACTACTAACCCTGGGGCGGTCTCTTTCCGAGCCGCGACCGTCAGGGAGCGGTTCCTGAGGACAGCGGAAAAGCACCGACTCCCTGACGGTCGCGGCTCGGAAAGATTGGGGCAGCGTGGCAGCGCGCTTCTTGCCGTTCTCTGGCTTTCCGCCGCCCTCGCAGCGATCGCGTTTTCGCTTTCCACCACCGTTCGCGGGGAAACCGACCGCGCCTCCACTGCCGTCGATGGGTTGAGAAGCTATTACCTGGCGGCCAGCGGGATCGATCGGGCATCGCTCGAACTCCTTTGGTCCGTCCAAGATCCGGAGAAGCCCATTCTGAAGCCTGACATCAAGCTCATCGACTACCATTTCCCCCTCGGCGACGTTCGCGTGGAAGTGATTCCAGAAGCCGCCAAATTGAATATCA
The DNA here is from genome assembly GCA_963815475.1 of uncultured Solibacteraceae bacterium. Lineage (GTDB taxonomy): Bacteria > Acidobacteriota > Terriglobia > Bryobacterales > Bryobacteraceae > Sulfopaludibacter. Next base: position 3,076,248 of record CAWFHD010000003.1, read on the forward strand.
ACACCGCTCCCTTGGAAACCCTCTACAAGCTGTTCGCTGCCCTGGGAATCGACCCCGCCCGAGCCGGCGTAATCGTCACCGGAATCGATGCCTGGCGGCATGGGGCGGGGGATGCGGTCCCCAAACTGGCCATTTCCGGCTCGAATCCGGGATTTCCAGGGGAGCAGCCGTCTTTTCCGGGCATTCCAACGTCTTTTCAGGAGACCGAGGAATTGCTTCTAGTGAAAGGCGTTACACCCGATATCTTCTACGGAACCTACGTCCCCGCACCGGAAGGAGCAGGAGACAGCGCCCCGCGCCTGGTCCCGCGTCCCGGCCTGAACGATTGCGTGTCGGTTTTTGGCCCGAATGCCGGAAACGTGGACGCCAATGCGGCTTCCCCGGCAGTCCTGGTCGCCGTTGGGCTTCCCCCGCAAGTAGTCGCGGCACTGGTACAGCAGCGCGTAAAGAAACCCTTTACCGAGCAGACCCTGTTCGATTTTCTGCAAGCCACCGGCTCGGCCGGCGTGCCTTTGCGTGTCATCGGCCAATCCATCATCACCTTCCGCGCAACCGCCCGCCTCCGCCTCGCCAACGGTCAACTGTCCGATCTCAAGCGCACGGTCGCGGCCCAAGTGAAGTACATGCCATCGGGGTACGATTCGCAAATTCACATCCTGCGCTGGTACGATTCCGCCATCAAGAGCGACTCGCCTTGGAGCAATTAACCCGCATGCCAACCGAGAGCTCCATTTCCAAGGACGTGCGCAAACTGCTGAGCTTCGGCTCCGGCGTCGGCCTTGAAGTCGGCGCCACCGATCTGGAAGTGGTGGTGGCGCGCGTGCGGCCCACCGGGATCAGTGTGCTGGGCCGGCTCATGATTTCGAATTATGCCGCGCGCCCGGCGTCGGAGTGGGGCGCGGAGTATGGCCGCTTCCTCAAATCGATGGGCGTGAGCCGCTTGAGCGCCACCGTGCTGCTGCCGCGGCATGAAGTGATCGTGCGCCAGATCGCGCTGCCGGGCGTGGCCGCCAAGGACATCGAAGGCGCGGTGCGGCTACAGCTGGATTCGCTCCATCCCTACGGCGACGACGTGGTGTCGTGGGGCTGGTCTCGCTTGGATTTTGGATCGGTGTTGGTTGGCATCTCACGCCAGTCCGTCATCGACCGTTACGTCGCGCTCTTCACAGAGGCCGGCGTGGCCGTTTGCAGCTTCACCTTCTCCGCTGCAGCGGTGCACGCCGCCATTCGCTTGAATGGTCATGCCAATGGCGCCGGATTTGTAGCCTTGAGCCGGGCTGCTTCCGGCGCTGTGGAGGTTTATGGCGAGAGCGCGTCGCGGCCGGTGTTCTCGGCGGAATTCGATGCTCCGCCGCAGCGCGCCGCCGTCCTTGCGCTTTCCGAACTGCGTCTGCCGCCAGAGACTGCGCCATTACAGCTTGCCGAGGTTCTACCGAAACCCTCCACCAATCCGGTGGAGAACGACCTTTCCCGCAACGCACTGCCGTACGCTACGGCGCTGGCTGGGGCTTGTCCCCGTCTGGCGCCGTCGGCGAACGTGCTGCCGCCCGAGCATCGTCGCTTTAACTCGCGGGCGGTCTTCATTCCGAGTATTGTGTTAGCAGCGCTGGTGCTGCTGGTGGCGGGCGGCATGATGCTCTATTCGAAATACGCCGAGCGGCAATATCTGACGCAACTGCAAGCCGAAATTAACCGGCTGGCCCCCATGAAGCAGCGAGCCGATGCTTTGGATCGGCAGACTGATCAGGACCGGCTGCGCATGCGCATGCTCGATCAATACCGCGGGCAGACCCGATACGATCTGGACACGCTGAACGAACTGACCCGGCTGGTGGAGCCGCCGGCCTGGACCAACTCGGTGCAATTGACTCGCGAGAATGTGACCCTCAACGGGGAAGGTCCCCAGCCCACCACGCTCGTGAAAACTTTGGACTCGTCGCCGTTTTTCAAAAACACCAACCTGCCGCCGTACCAGAAGGCCGGCAACGTTTATCAGTTTCAGATCATGACTAACCGGGCGGTGCACCCATGACCACGGGATCGTTCGATCGCCGCCTGGTGTATCTGGCTGCCGGCAGCATCGTGCTGCTTCTGATTGTCCGCTTCGGCTTTCTCGGCGATAGCGCGGCGCCGGCGGTAGTGGCCACGTCCGAGACCATACCGCAGGCCGAGCAGCGGCTCGATCAACTCCGCCGCATCGCCGCCACTGTCCCTGGCAAAGAAACCGTGAAGAAGCAGGCCGATGCCGAACTGGCGGCCCGGGAGCAAGGTTTGATCCACGCCGATACTGAGCCGCAGGCGCGTGCCCAACTGGCGCAGTTGATTACCGACATCGCGCACAGCAACGGAATCGAGACGAAGGGCCAGGAAGATTCGCACGACAAGGTGTTGAGCAACGATTACGGCGAAGTTTCGGTGACAGTCAGCTTCACCTGCGCGATTGAGCAACTGGTCAATTATCTGGCGGCGCTTTCCAGCCAGCCGCAGATTCTGGCCACCAATGAGATCCGCGTGACCGGGGGCCACGACAAGAAAAAGAACATTCAGGTCCGGCTGAGCGTTTCAGGGCTGGTGGCGCGAAAGCTCTTACCGACCGAGAAGAAAGGACTGGCGGCATTTTGAATCGTAAACTGCTAATCCTCGATGTGGTGCTGGTGGCTGTGCTGGGGTATGCCGGCTTTCAGTTCCGCAATATGTACCGTGCGGCGAGAGCGCGCGAAGCCGCGGAACGCAGGAAACACTATCCGCCGGTCGCCGTGCCGCAGTTCCCGTCCGCTCCTCCTCCCCCCGGGGCCATGGCAACCGTTTACATCGAGATACCGCATAAGTTCCTGCTGGATCCATCGCGGAATTCCGATGTGGCCCCTGATCCGCCGCCCCCGCCTCCGCCCCCGAAGCCCATGCCGCCGCTGCCCTTTTATCACGGCCAGATGAACCTGTCAGATGGCGGCGGCCTGTTCGCGATTCTGAGCGTGAGCAAGGTCGCCCCGCACGAAGCAATTCATATGGGCGAGGCCATCGGCCAATTCAAGCTCCTGAGCGTCAATAAAGAGGGACTCGATCTGGAGTGGGACGGCAAGACGATTCACAAGAGCCTGTTTGAGATGACCGACCACGAAGCACCGCAGCAGCAGGCGGAAGCCGCGGGGCAGCGGGCAGTCGCCGCTCCGCCACCACCGCCCGTAGAGGCGCCCACGCCGAAGGGTCCGGGCACAGTGGTCGGAACCGGCCTTGCCCAATGCCAGGGGGGCGACAGCAACCCGGAAGGCGCGATCGTCAACGGGATGCGCAAGACTTCGCGGCCAAGTCCCTTTGGCCCGATGTGCTACTGGGAGCCGGTCGGCGGCACCGGGGGGCGCTGAGCAGCGCACTTCGATATTTACGAAAGAGAGTTGAGTTATGAAAGCAGCCATCGTTTTGTGTTCAAGCATCGGGTTGTGTTTGTGCATCGGGATCTGCGCCGCCGCGGATGCCAAGCCCGCGCCAGCCGCGGCCGCAGCAGCGAAGACCTCGGCCAAGCCGACGGAGATTCCCGCCGGCGCGGTGGAACTCGCTCCCAGTTCCTACCGCTTCATCGACGCCAACGGCGTCCGCTGGCTGCTTCGGAAGACTCCGTTCGGCGTGTCCGCGGTAGAAGAGAAATCCGCGGATTTTGTGAAAGCCACCGACCACGGCGATAGCGTCCGGTTCGTGCAGAACACTCCGTTCGGATCGCACTCGTGGGAGCGCAAGAAGTCGGAACTGAATGAATCGGAACGCGAAGTCTGGGAGCGGCAGCGCGACCTGGACGTCGCGAAATAGGACCAATCGATGCGCCGCACTCTCCTCATGATCGCGGCCACCTGCATGGTGGCTTTAGTGGTCCCGGCTCAGCAGCAACAGCAGCCGCCGCCCCGCCCCCTCCCGCCCCCCGTTCCCATTTCCCCTTCGATCGTGATGCAGGAAAATACTGGGCCGCAGCCTCAACAGCCGCCACAGCCTGGTCAGCCGCAGCCCGCCCAGCCGCAGCCTGCCGCGCCCGCAACGCAGCCCGCGGCGCCGCAGACGCTGGCGCACACCACTAACGATGGCGGCTTCGTGCTGGATACCGATACCACGCTCACGGAACTGATCACCATTCTGGCGCGGCAGATGAAGCTCAGCTACATCCTGGATCCTCGGGTGTCCAAAGGCTCGGTCAGCATTCATACCTACGGCGAGATCAAACCCATCGGCATGATGCCGCTGCTGATGACTGTGCTGCGCATCAACGGCGCCACCATGGTGCAAGTGGGCGAGCTTTACCGCATCATTCCCATTACCGACGTGTCGCGAATGCCGATCGATCCAGTGCAGAATGTCGATCCCAAGACCCTGCCCGACGACGAGCGGATGGTGATGAACATGATCTTCCTGAAGTTCGCCACCGCTGCGGAGATTCAGAAGCTGCTGGAGCCGTTCATGGGCGAGGGCGCGAGGGTCACTACGTACGAGCCGGCAAATCTGCTGATTGTTCAGGACAACAGCCGCAGCATGAAGAGGACCCTGGAACTGATCGCGATGTTCGACAGCGAGACCTTTGCCGGACAACGCGTCCGGCTCTTCGAAATAACCAATAGCCGGCCTTCGGATCTGGTGCATGATTTGGACTCGGTATTTAAGGCTTACTCCCTGGCGGATAAGACTTCGGTAAAGTTCATTCCCGTGGATCGCATCAACACGCTGATCGCAGTGGCGCCGAACCCCGGCGTCTTTGCCGATGTCAAGAAATGGATCGACAAGCTGGACGTTCCCATTAAGGTCACTGCGGGATCGGTGAACAACTACGTATACCGCCTCAAGTACGGGCAGGCTGCCACCGTGGCGATGGCGATCATGGCGCTCTACAGCGGCAACCCGATGGCACTGATGAATATGGCCGCGATGGCGAACGGCAACATGTACGCCTCCGGCATGGGCCTCAATGGAACCGGCTATGGGGCAATGGGTAGCATGGGAGGCGGCATGTATGGCGGAATGTCGGGGGGCGGCATGTACGGCGGTAGCGGGAACTACGGGACCCCTTATAACCCTGGTCCGCAGCAGACAATGTCGGGAGTGAACGGTGTAGTCCCGACTTCGGCCGCCGCCACAGCCCTCGGCAGCGGAGCAAGCTCTATCGGACAAACAGGCCAATACTTCGACCCCGGCAATCCGTATGCCGGTCAATCCCGTATACAGGGGCCGCATGTCATTCCCAATCCCTTCGACAATACCCTGCTCATTCAGGGCACGCCGCAAGAGTATGAACAGATTCGTAATCTGCTGCGGCAGCTGGATGTGGCGCCGCGGCAGGTGCTGATCGATGCCAAGATCTACGAAGTGGATCTGGACAACGAATTCGCGGCGGGAGTTTCTTCCTACCTGCAGCAGGTAAACTCGGGGGCGGCCTCAGGTAGTGGCAGCGCCACCGGCGGGCTGACCCCATCGCGCGTTCTGGCGGTGGCAGCGGGCGCAGGCGGTCTGGGGCTGACCACTGGAGCTTTGGTTTTGCATAGCCACGAGTTATTGGCAGTGCTGCAGGCCTCGGAAACCCGGGGACGCTCCAAAGTGATTTCCGCGCCCAGCATCATCGCCACTGACAGTGTGCCGGCTACCATGAATGTGGGAACGCAAGTTCCAGTGCTGACCTCGCAGGGAGTGGCTGGGGGGGTGCAATCCGGCGGCAGCTCCGTATTCGCCAACACCATCAGTAATCAGAGCACAGGCGTCACTCTGAGCCTTACGGCGCACGTGAACTCCAGCGGCGTCGTCACCATGATCATCAACCAGCAGGTGAGCGCGCCGCAGGCGCCATCCCCCAGCGCTGCGATTCAATCTCCATCGTTCAGCAACCGCTCGGTGTCCACCCAACTCACCGTACAGGATGGAGATACCGTTGCGATTGGCGGCGCCATCCTGGAAAACCATACCGAAAGCTCCGGCGGCGTGCCCATCCTGCACCGCATCCCGCTCATCGGAGCTGCCTTTGGCGCGAAGAACTACAGCACGCAGCGCACCGAGATGATCATCTTTCTGACACCGCGGGTGATCTACGATTCCAGCCAGTTGATTGATGCGACCGATGAGATCAAGAGCAATCTGAAGCGAGTTGGCAGGTTGATGAAGGACGATCAGTAGGAGCGCAGAGCGCCGTCTCAGTTCAGCTTCTTGAGCCAGATATTCCGGACCGAGACTTTTGTGGTCGCCTCGATTTCGATCCCGAAAATCCCGGGCTGATTGTTGCTCGAATCTGGATCGTCATCCACCATCACCGCCATCAATTGCCCGTTCACGATGTGAATAAACGTGCCGCCGCGTGCGATCACCGTGTACTGGTTCCAGTCGTTCATCTTCACGAGTTTCCCAAGTTCCGCGCGGTCGCCAATGGCGCCCATCATCCGTTTCGCGCCGAGCCCCGCGCCCTCCACCACCTGGCCGCGAAACGCCATGATTCCCATCGGAGTGTTTTCGGAATAGAACTGGCCGGTGTAAATCTGGCTCGGCCAGAAATCGGCCTGCGGCCCGGTCATCATCCAATTGAGGTTTACCGGGCCAACGTTGGCCGTGACATTGGCCGGAATGGGCCGCGACCATGGAATGCCGGTCTGGCTCCGATACTGCAGTCCGCTGCCGCCGGAGCCTTCGACCTTGATTTCGAATTTGAGCGTGAAGTCCTTTGCCACCACATCGCGGTAGGCGATGTAGGTGTTGCCGCTCGGATTTTCGGGCGTGGATTCGCCCACAATCGCGCCACGCTCAGCGCGCCAGAATTTCGGATTGCCGTCCCATCCCTTCAGGCTGACGCCATCGAACAGCGAGATGTAGCCGCGATGATCGTCGAAATTGAGCGGCTCCGGTTCGGTAAAACCGACCCCACTGTAATTGCCGCCGGCCGCAATCAGCCACTGCGTCTGTTCCGTATCCAACCGGTCCGGTGTGGTTTGGAATTTCGCGAACGCCTCAGCGCGCGCCTTCGCCAATGCCAGCTCGGCCCCCGCCACCCCGTCAACCGCTTTTTGGATTGCCGCATTGTCGCGCGGCGCCGCCAATGCCGCGGCCGTCATTTGCGAGCGAGCTGCGTTCAGGGCCGTCATGAGCGGCTGGAGCTTCGCACTCATGTCGATCAGCGCCGTCGCTTGTCTGGCGGTGACGTGCGGCATGCTCGTGCGGTATCCGCCTCGTCCACCGCCTCCACGGCCGCCTGCTGTGGCGTTTCCGAGCGCGGCTACCTGTTGGGCCGTCAGTTTGTTGGCGGACGCCTGCAGTTTCCCGAACGTGTCCGCGCGCGCCTGCGCCAGACTAAGTTCCGCAGCACGAATCGACTCCACCTTAGCGCGCATCGCTGCCTCATCGGCGGGCTGCGCCAGGGCCGCAGGGATCGCCTCCGCCCGTACAGCCGTCAACCGTTCCATTTGGGGCGCCAACTCCGCGTTCATCTGCGCCACCGCGGCGTTCTGTTCCGGCGTGGCGTTGGGGAGTCCGCGTCCGCCTCGCCCCTGCGCGGCGGCCGATGCAACGAAAATATTCAGGATCGCCGTGGCGATGAAAGTAGTCCGTGAGGTCATCGGTCTACATCCTCTTTAGCCAGATGTTTCTGGTGTAGTAGGCCCCGGTGCTTTCCACTTCCAGGCCGAGCTTCCCGCTCGGACGGAAGTACGCCGGATCGTTGTCAATGAAGACCGACATCAGGTGCCCATTCACGAACATCGTGCTGACGTTCCCCTTCGCGATGAGAAGGAACTCGTTGTAATCGTCCTTCTTAAACCACGAATCGCGTGTCGCCTTGTCGGCGAAGGTGTTGAGGATGCGCCTCTGGCCGGGCTCGGCGATCGTCACAGTGCCCGGCGGAGCGGCGATCCCGCGCATCGAGGACTGCTCATAATACTGGCCCACGTAGGTGTTGTTGGCGTCGAAGTCGAACTGCGGCCCCGCCATGTCCCACTTGGCGCGCTCTGCCGCGCTCGGCGGCGTGCCGGGATTGTCGCACTGCGGACCGCGTCCACGGCCTCCAGGTGCGGCGCTCCTACCGGCTTGGGCGCCCGCATTTGCCGGAGCGCCCGGCGGCGGCGCGGCGCCGCCTGGACCGCCGCGTCCGCGGCCACCCGCATTCGCCAGGAATCCGCCACCGCCGCGCCCCGGATACTTTAGCAGGACGCTGTTATCGGCCGTCATATAGCTACGGTATTGCACACCACCATTGACGTTGCCGGTCCCCTTCGATTCGAACTTCAGCATGAAGTCCGATAACTCGCCGCCCTGCCAAACCAGGTAGATGGTGCCGGTCGGCTTCTCGCACGAAGGCTCCACGTAGACCGCGCCGTCCTTCACGCTCCAGAAACGGCTGTCGCCATCCCAACCGTTCAGCGTCTGGCCATCGAAAAGCGAAGTCCAGCCTTCGTTGTCCGCATAGTCAAACGGCTGCCCACCCCTGGCGAACCCGCCGCGTCCAGGCGCCGGCGCGCCCGCGGCCGCAGGGAAAGGCGCTTGCTGCGGCCAAGCCAATCCGGAAAGGAGCAACAATCCACTCAAGCAAGTGGTCACAATAGATTTGGTGTTCTTCATAGAGCTTTTCGTCACGCGAACCTCCTGCCCATTTTCCGGGTGGACCCAACAATATACACCTTTCCCAAGAGCATCGAATATGAATACAATACGCCCGAGGGGTCGGTTGTGGTGCTCATACCCTGACGACCCAGCGAGGGGAATCCAGGATGAAGAAACTGATTGCGATGGCTTTCTGTGCAGTCGCGCTGGCGCAGCCGCCGGCCCAGACCGGCGATGCACCGCCGGGACGGGGAGGTGGGCGCGGCGGACGGGGCGGGGGTGGAGGCAATCGACTCACCTTCCCGCAGCAGACGCGGCAGCTTGCTTCGCCGGAAGTGGTAGCGCGCGGTAAGGCCGTCTACGGCGTGAACTGCGGCGCCTGCCATGGAGCCGACCTCCGTGGCGGCGATCAGGGCGGCCCCAGTCTTCTCCGCTCGCTCACCGCGTTGAGCGATCAGCATGGCGAGACTATGGGACCCGTGATTCGCGGCTCGCGGCAGGACAAGGGCATGCCCGCCTTCAATCTCAGCAATGACGACGTTACGGCGGTGGCCGAGTACATCCATAGCGTGCTCGCGCAAGTGGGCAATCAGGCCCGTCCGCCAGGGGCCGTCGACGCCAGCCAGTTGAACGTGCTCGTTGGCAACGCTTCCGCCGGTCAGGGCTACTTCCAAACGAAATGCGCAAGCTGCCACTCCGTCACTGGCGACCTCAAGAGCATCGCTTCCAAATATTCCGATCCACGCACGCTGCAGAATATCTGGGTCTCGGGTGGCGGTGGAGGAGGGCGCGGTGGGCGCGGCGGCGGTGAAGGCGGCAAACCACTCACGGTGACCGTGACTCTTGCCGACGGACAGAAAGTGGAGGGCACGCTCATCCGCAAGGACGATTTCCTGGTCACTTTGACCCTTTCCGACGGCAGCCGCCGATCGATTGTGCGCAATGGCGACACTCCCAAAGTGGAGGTGCATGACCCCAACGAGGCGCATAAGAAGCTGGTTCCGACCCTGACGGACGACGATATGCACAACGTGACGGCCTATCTGGCCACGGTGAAATAACGCGCGGAGCTTTTCTATGAAATCGACCTTTCTTGCTTCCTCACTGCTGTTGTTTCCCGCTTTCGCCTTCGCGCAAACCGGCCTCAACCCGGCGGAGATCCTCAAGCCTCTTCAAGAGGGATGGCCCACTTACAACGGCGATTACACGGGTAAGCGCTTCAGTTCGCTCAAGCTCGTCAACCAATCGACGGTGAAGAACCTGAGTCTCTCGTGGAATACGCGGTTCACCACCGGCTGCGGCCCCACCGGCGCCGATAACGGCGGAGGAGGTGGCGGCGGCCGCTTCGGGGGAGGTCCATCCGCCCCCATCATCGTCGGCGGTTTCGGTAAGGGCGACTTGAACAACTGCTCCGGAGCCAGGCTCGGCGGCGGCATCCTCATGGTGGATGGCGTGATCTACATGTCTTCACCGGACAACGCCTGGGCAGTGGATGCGCGCGATGGCACCGTTCTCTGGCACTACTACTGGAAGACCCGCGGAGGCACCCATACAGGCAATCGCGGGATGGGGATGTGGCATAACAATCTGTACCTCGAAGTTCACGACGATTACCTGATCTGCCTGGATGCCAGGACCGGCACGGAGAAATGGAAGAAGGAAATCTCCAGCTTCGATCAGCAGTACTTCTCTTCGGTAGCGCCGATCGTGGTTGGAGATCACGTGCTCGCCGGCACTGGCAACGACATGGACGCGCCCGGCTTCCTGCAATCGTTCGATCCCGAAACCGGCGAGCGGCAGTGGATTCTCTACACCGTGCCGATGACCGCGGACGATCCCGCGGTCAAAACCTGGGCCAGCCTGGATGCAGCGCGTCACGGCGGCGCCCAGCCGTGGATTCCCGGCGCATACGATCCCGAAACCCACCTCTACATGTTCGGCACCGGCAACCCGACCCCTGCCTACACAACCGGTCGAGGCGAAGGCGACAATCTGTACACCTGCTCGCTCGTCGCCGTCAACGTCGACACGGGAAAGATGGTCTGGTTTTACCAGACGTCGCCGCACGATACCCACGACTGGGATTCCACGCAAACGCCCATCATCGCCGACATGCCGTTTAACGGCCGCCCCCGCAAGATTGTCATGACGGCGGAGCGCAATGGCTACTTCTTTGTCCTCGACCGGCTCACGGGCGAGCACCTGGTGACGGGCAAGTTCGGCATGTACAACAACTGGGCTTCCGGCCTCGACGAAAAGGGCCGCCCCAAACGCAATCCCGGAAAGGACGCAACCATCCCCGGCTCGCTGGTCAACGGCGACGTGACAAACTATCCGCCGCCCTCCTTCTCACCGGAAACCGGCCTGTTTTATGTGCCGGAGAATAACTCGCTCCGCATCACGTACCTGATCGACCCGGACCCTCGCGGCTCCATGGGGCTCGGCGGCACGATGGGCGGCGGAGGCGTGAATTACGGCTCGTATATCGATGCCATCGACTACCGCACGGGCGAGGTGATTTGGCGCCATGAGATCTCCGGGAGCTCGGGCCTGCTGACCACCGCCGGCGGTCTGCTGTTCAGCGGCGATGGGCAGAATCTGGTGGCATACGACTCGAAAACCGGCAAGCCGATCTGGCACTCGCGCATCGGCAACTCCGGCAACGCCCCCGAGACGTATATGCTCGACGGCAAACAATACGTCCTGGCCACCGGCGGCGATCAGCTCTATGCGTTTGTGCTCAATTAGCGTGGCCGCCGCGCACGGTATAATTGCTTACATATGAAAGTTTGGATACTCCTGGCGGCCGTCGCTGTGTCCGCCCAGCAGAATCCGCCCGCGCAGCAGGCCGACGATCCGTCGCGCATCGTGGTGGACGTCACGCGCGTCAATCTGCTCTTCACCGTAATGGACAAGAAGGGCCGCTTCGTCACCAACCTGACGAAAGACGATTTTGAAATCGTCGAGAACAAGAGGCCGCAGGTCATCCAGGAGTTCTCGGCGGAAACCGATCTGCCGCTACGCCTCGGCATCCTGGTGGACACCAGCAACAGCATTCGCGACCGCTTCAAGTTCGAACAGGAAGCCGCCAGTGAATTCGTGCGCAGCGTGATGCGCTCGCACCAGGACAAGGCCATGGTGGTCAGCTTCGATTCCACCGCCGAATTGGTGAGCGACCTGGTGGATGACTCGCGCAAGACCGAAGAGGCCATCCGCAGCCTCCGCCCCGGCGGCGGCACCGCGCTCTTCGATGCCATCTATTTCGCCTGCCGCGACAAGCTCTCGCAGGACCAGCCCAAGCATAAGTTCCGCCGCGCCATCGTGATCCTGAGCGATGGAGACGACAATCAAAGCCGCTACACGCGCGACCAGGCGCTCGAGATGGCGCAGCGCGCCGATGTCGTGATCTATACCATCTCCACCAATATCAGCCGCCAGGACACGGACGGCGACAAACTTCTGCGCTACTTCTCCGACAAGACCGGCGGCCGATCTTACTTCCCTTTCAAAGTGGAAGATCTGGCGCAGTCATTCGAGAACATCAATAACGAGCTCACGCATCAGTACATCATCCTGTACCGCCCCGAACCGTTGAAAACCGATGGCCTGTTCCATCCCATGGAACTGCGCGTCAAAGGGCACAAGGAACTGTCGGTGCGCGTCCGGCCGGGCTACTTCGCTAGCCGCATGTGAATGAGCAAGAGAACGTGACGCCCCGGCGCACGCTCACATCTCGAGTTTCCCGTGATACAGCAGGTCCTTCGGCCGAAACTCCACTTCGCGTTCAGGGAACGGCGTCCCCGGCAGGAACAAGCGGAAGATTACCGATCTGTCGGTTTCTTTGGAGTGGCGGGGAAAGACCAGGCGCAGCACCGGGTCGGTGAAGGTCGGCGGAAAATGGCCCACCAGCTTGTAGGTCTTTTTCGCGATCACCATCTCACATTCATCCTCCATGCGTCGCCGATCTTCCGGGGTGCCGAAATTCGTCGGGTGAGACCACGGAATGGCCAGCACCAGCATTTCGGAGCGATTCTCACGAAGGTAGTTGGCATAGTCGGGATCGGGCTCCAGTAGAGGATGCTTGGCGCGCAAACGCAGTTGGGCCTCGGCTTCCTCGATGGGCGCGGCGGTTGCCAGATACACCGGCATCTCGGGGGATGGCCTTGCCACTTCGCTCCACGGGCTGGCGCGCAGAATGGTTTCGATTTCCCTGTCGGTCCACTGCTCGGGCGGTTTGGCTTCCCAAAAAGGTTGGCTGAAGAAAAACAGCAACCCCAAAATGGCGCGCATAATACATATCAATATGCCAGTAATTCGGCGCGGTGAGACTCACGATCTCACAGAAATCGAAGCCATCCAAGCGGCCAGCCCGGAAAGCGCCCACTGGGACGTCACTGGATATTTGCAGTACGACCTCCGCGTCGCGATATGCGGAAGTCGCGTAGCGGGCTTTCTGGTGGCGCGCAATGTGGCCGATGGGGAGAATGAACTGCTCAACCTCGCCGTGCGCCCTGAGTTTCGCCGCCAGGGTGTGGCCCGGCGGCTGGTCGCTTCTTTGATAGGCGACATGCGGAGCGAGGTTTTCCTGGAAGTGCGTGAATCCAATCGGGCAGCGCGAAACCTCTATAAGTCTATGGACTTTAAGGAGGTTAGCCGACGGGAAAAGTACTACGAGTCCCCCGCCGAAGCGGCTATTGTTATGAAGTTTCATTCATGTTAATGTGGCGAATAGACGGTGTAGCCAGGGAATGGTGAAGCCGTCCACGTATGATACGAACAGAGATTACCCACCGAGCCTTAGTCCGAATCTGAACCCGACTCGGCGTGGCAACCTCACTGGGAGGAATTGCCCCATATGGAACGCAACGCACAGGAAGAGTTGAAGGCGCATCTGATGGCGACCAATGAGGAGTTTCGACAGTTGGCTAGCCAGCACTCAGAGTTTGCCAAACAGTTGGACTCGTTGGAATCGCTTCCCCATCTGACTCAAGAGCAGGAGTTGGAGGAGACGCGATTGAAGAAAATTAAACTCCGGTTGAAAGATCAGATGGAAGCGATCGTGAGTCAGTATCGGGCTCAGCAGGTCGCCTAGTCAGGTGCGCTGATAATCGCATTCGTATTGGCCCGGTCGGCGGAAGCTGGCCGGGCTTTTCCATTTTTCTTGGGCAATCGATGGAACCCGAAGAGCCCGTCCGAATTCCCATCACCGATGTCTTCGATCTGCACACGGTGCCTCCACGCGACGTGCGCGCTGTCGTGGGGGAATACCTCAAAGAAGCATACAGGCTGGGCATCCGGGCACTCCGCATCATCCACGGACGCGGTATTGGAGTGCAGCGCGAGATCGTGCGCTCCGTCCTCTCCGCGACACCCTTCGTCGCGGAGTTCCGCGATGCGCCGGTTGAGGCTGGAGGCTGGGGCGCCACCATTGTCACCCTGTCCGATTCAACCTTGCCGCCTGGCGAAACGCCATCGAACTAACGCTTTTCCGTTGTTGAGTTTGCATTTTCACACTCCGCACGCCAATAATTGATGGTTATTAACCGGAGGGAAGATGAAGGCATACCGGACGTATCGCGCCCTGGCGTGGATCATTCTGTTCGCGACAGCTTCGGGCGCATACGCGGCGACTCCCAGCATCAATGCGCCGGATGCCACTCCCCCCGGATTACAGGTGGGCACTGGAAGCGCCGTGCTTCCCAACGCGCCACCCGCAGTCACCGTTAATTCCAACCTCCCCAACGGCTTCATACTATTCATTAACGGACAGTTCAACCCAGAGTCCATCAATACGGTAAATTGGAACAACCCGGCTACAAACCAGCAGGTGATGCTTTCTCCAAGCATCGCGTCTTCGACCCAGCTTCAGGTGGTCATTCCCCCGGATCTGTTTACCTTCACTCCACCACCGACCGCAGCGGAACAGGTAACCATAACCGTAACTGAGCAGGTCTCTACCCTCACCTCCAACCCGGCGACCTTCACGATCAATCCGCTGCTCGCGCCTCTGCCCACCAAAGTCCTGCCCACCGCCACGACGACTTTGTCCTACTCGGGAGCCTTGGCGATAGGCGGCACTCCGCCATACTTCGTATCGCCGGCCCAACCCATAGGAACACTGCCGCCGGGATTGCCCCTGCCGAGCGATGGCACTGTGAACCTTTCCGGCACTCCGACGCAGGCAGGCACTTTCGTTTTTGGTCTTTCGGTGACCGACGTCTGGGACAATACCATTACTATTCAGGAGGGAATCGAAGTTGTAAGCACACCTTCGATTGCCGCGCCCCTGACACCGAACATTGTGCCGGCCGGAAGTCCGGACACTACGATCACGGTCAACGGAACCAACTTTGTGCCCACGACATCCCTCCTCGGAACTACCGTCCCGGGTTCCCAGGTGCAGTTGGTCGCTACGGCGTCCACGCAACCGGTAGGCTTGGCCACCACTTTCGTGAATGGCGCCCAACTCACCGCGGTGATTCCGCAAGGCCTGCTGGTGATTCCAGGCGCGGAGCAGGTTTCCGTAGTCCAACCGGGTGGCGCCCTATCGGGCGCTTTGAATCTTACGGTCGCCCCGCCTAGTATCGCCAGTCTGAGTTCCGCCACCATTACCGCGCAGAACGTCGCCGTGAATCTCGGGGTCATCGGCGCCAACTATGTCGTGAATCCTGGCGAATCGCCCGCGGCCTCAACCGTGATTCTCAACGAAGTGCCGGTGGTCACTTCTCTGCCGAGCGGCACTCCGGGTGGCACTCTCACCGTTGTTACGTCACACGTGTTTTCCACACCGGGCGTCGTGTTCGTACAGGTGGAGAATCCCGGGGGCTCCATCTCCAACACAGTCAACTTGACTGTCCTTCCCCAACCCATCATCAGTTCCACAAGCCCCGCTTTCGCGACCGCTGGGAGCCCGCAGTTCACACTGACCGTGCTGGGAGTCAACTTCACCAATTCCATGCAGGTCGCCTTGAATGGCATCAGGCTCAGCACTAGCTTTGTCAACGCCGGCACACTCACGGCGATTGTCCCGCAGGCATTGATCAGGACAGCAGGCAATACCGCGCTGACGGTGGTGACGGCGGATAATTTCGTAACACCCGGGTTCAACTTTCCCTTCTACTCAACGCTGCTCATCACCACCACGGGACTCCCCGGCGGCGCCACTGGCTCGACGTATAACGCGAGTGTGGCGGCTACCGGCGGGCTTCCGCCATATGCCTGGTCTGCCACCGGTCTGCAGGGTCTTAGCATCAACAGCGTCACCGGCGCCATCACCGGTACCATCTCCGCCACTAGCAGTTACACCATCTCCGTGATGGTCACGGATGCGACCCGCGGCAGCGCGACGGCGAATTTCACGATCGCAGTAACCGTTCCTCAACCACCGCTGCAGATCAATTCTACGAACTCGCTACCCGCGGGCGTTGTGGGCACCGCCTACAATGCCGTGCTTACCGCCAATGGGGGCACCGGGAACTTCTCGTTCTCGCTGGCACAGGGTAGCAGTTTGCCGCCCGGGCTCACCATCAATAGCAGCGGCGGGATCGGCGGCACACCCACTACGCCGGGCACGTTCAGTTTCACCGCGCAGGTGAACGATACCGGCGGAAATACGGCAACGGCCGGATTTTCGATTTTGATCCGGCCTGCGCCCCTCACCGTCACCGGTCCGGCGGCCATTCCACCTGTGCCCTTGGGCGGCAGTATTTCGCTGCAGTTCGGCGCTACCGGAGGCGTGCCGCCCTACTCATTCAACTTCAACGGCAACCTGCCTGCCGGCGCCAGTTTGAGCCGCACGGGTCTGCTTTCCGGCAGCGCCACCGCCATCGGGACGTACACATTTAGCATTTTTGCCATCGACAGCACGGGCACTCAAGCGTCCAAGAGCTTCACCGTTACGGAGGCGGCGCCGCAACTCGCTGTGACCGCCACCCTCGGCGGCGGTCAGGTGGGTGTCAGCTATTCCGGCACTGTGAGCGCCAGTGGCGGCACGCCGCCTTATTCGCTGACCGTGAGCGGACTTCCCACCGGCCTGAGCTTTGCCAACGGCGGCGTCTCCGGGACCCCCACCACCGCGGGGACCTACACCGTACAGGTCACCGCCAAGGATTCCACAGGCGCGCAGGCCACCGGTTCGTTCACCGTGGTCATTCAGCCTGCCGGACTGACGCTCTCAGCCAATCTCGGCAATGGGACAGTGGGCGTGCCTTATACCGGAAGCGTGAGCGCGAGCGGCGGCATACCGCCCTACACGTTCTCCTTCACCGGCCTTCCCACCGGAGTGACGGGCGCGCCGGATGGGACGGTCAGCGGAACTCCCACTGCTGCTGGCCCATTCACCATCGTTGCCAATGTCACCGATTCCCAAAAGAATACTGCCAGAGCGACCTACTCCGTCACGATAGCAGTGCCGACACTGACCATCACGTCGGTAGCGGTCCCCAATGCCACGGTTGGCACGACTTTATCGGCCACCTTCACCGCTTCGGGTGGAGTGCCGCCGTACACATGGTCCGCCACGGGACTGCCGGCGGGATTGAGTGTTTCCACAGGTGGCCTCCTGTCGGGTGCCCCGACGGCGCCGGGCACGCCCTCGTTTACCTTGACCGTGAAAGACAACGCCGGCAACAGCGCCAGCCAATCCGTGAAATTGACCATCGCGCTGCCGGCCGCGCCGCCGCTCAACCTCACCGGCCTGCCTGCCAATTCCAATCCAGCGACCCAATCCACTCTGCAGATCGGAATCGGCACCGCCTATCCGGTGGATGTGACCGTGACGCTCACCCTGACCTTCGCCGCCGATTCGGGGCCGGATGACCCAACGGTGCAATTCTCCACGGGTGGCCGGACCGCGACCGTCACCATCCCGGCGGGTTCCACCGTGGCTCTGACCACCGTGGGAGTACAAACCGGAACCGTGGCAGGGACCGCGACCATCACGTCGAAGCTCGTAGCCTCAACGGTCGACATCACGCCCACCCCGGCGCCCAAAATCACCGTGCGGGTGCCGGCAGCGGTGCCTACCGCCACATCGGTCACCGCCGCTATTAGCGGTAATAGCTTCACTGTAACGGTGGTGGGCTTCGACACCACCCGGTCGATCACCTCGGCCAACTTTACCTTCACCCCCGCGGCGGGAGCGAATCTGCAGACCACGACTTTGACAGTTCCCGTAGGTTCCATCTTCGCAGCATGGTATGCCAGTTCGGCGGCAACGCCCTTCGGCAGTCAGTTTACGTTCACGCAGCCGTTCAACGTGCAGGGCGGGGTGGTGTCGATCGCATCGGTATCGGTGACACTGGTGAATTCGGTAGGAAGCTCAGTCCCTGCGTCGGCAACGCTGCACTAAAGCGCCGTGGCGCGGACTCTTAGTCTGCCGCGCCCAGACTCTTCGGGGCGCTTTGCCGCTCAGTTGCTACCGCGTGGCGGCCGCTTCTTTGTGCTCCGCCACGTACTTTCCCAGGTACTGGGAGAACGACGATTGCAGCGCGATGCGGGCGTGATCCGTTCGACCCACCTTCTTGCCTTCGATCTCGTGGACGGGCAGCAAGTCGCGCGTCGTCGAGGTAATGAAAACCTCGTCGGCGCTTTCGAGATCCGCGGGAGTCAGGGGCTTCTCCGAAATCGTGTACCCCGGAACGCGAATCTCGCCCAACAACAGCTCGCGCGTGATACCAGGGAGGCAGCCCGAACTGAGTGGCGGCGTCCAAACCTGGCTGCCGTTGGCGACGAACAGGTTGGCGGACGTGCACTCGGCAACCTCGCCGCGCTCGTTGAGCAGAATCACTTCATCGAACCCGCGGTTCTGCGCCGTCTCCAGCCACGTCAGGTTCATCGCCCAGGACAGGATCTTGGTCCCGGCGAACGGGCAGGACGCGTGGCGGCCGTTCGCCTGGTAAGCCAGCTTGACGCCGTCGCCCCAATTCTTGGAATCGGCGGTAAGCGCCACCAGATCGCTCTCGCGGCCGTTGGACGGGCCGGCCCACATGCCGCCGCCGTTGCGCACAATCACCAACCGCAGTGTGGAGTTGTACGCTCCATTCGCGTCCACCAGTTCGAGCAGTTTGCGGCGCACCTTTTCCGGGTCGTTGGGGATGGTCACGTGAAACGCCGCGGCATCGCGCGTAATGCGCGCCCAGTGGCGCTCGAAGGCGAACAAGACGCCGTCCGCCACGCGCAACGTGCTGAACACGCCCCAACCGGAAAGCAGACCTACCTGCCCAGGGGAAAGCGAGAGATCGGATGCCGATTGAATGGCGTCATTGTGAAGAAGGAAACGGTGGAGCACAAGGAATATTGTAACTACTTCCAATTGGGGAAGGGGTTGGCGCGTCCCGCCCGGCAGGCTTCGATCAGCTCCGGCACCCGTTTGCAGCGCTCCTGGAGGCGCTCCAGAAGCTGGTCGAACGCGTCCTCCTCGCCATCCAGCCAATCGGGCGGAACGCTCTTCCAGGCGCGATCCAGAACCTCTTCGGGGAAGTGAGTCACCTGGTCGAGCCAAGGCTGGAAATCGTCCAGCGACTCCACCGATTCGTAAACCAGCTTGCGCGCGTAGAGGCCTTGCATCGCCGAATCGGGAAAGTCCCAATTGGGACCGTTGAAAGCGAACCCGTGGTCGATCATGCGCGCCACAAAGCCGGGTTTCCCGCCTTCGCCGCGGCGCACCATGGCACGATAGAAGACGCTCTGGCGGCCATCGGCATTGGCCACCCATTTGTCGAAGACCAGGATGGCGCGGAAATCTTCCAGGTTGACCACCTTCGGTAGGAGCGCATCGGGCAGGAAGTCGTAGACGGCCGTGCGCGCGGGGTCGCCTGGATAGCGGGAGCCGAAATGCCAGCCGGGCTCGACTGCGATGTGGCGGCTTCCCAGTATTAGGTGGACGTCAGGGTTGGCTACCAGGAATGCGGCGCTGACGTGAATCAGCGCAGTCTCCGGTGACGCGATCTTCAGGTATTCCAGGAATGCAGTGGCGAGTAGCTCATTCACCAGGATGCGGCGATGCTGCGGATTGTTTAGAAATTTGACGACGTACCAGTGGCCATCATCCGCCTCCAGCAGATGGGCTTGCGCGCCTCCGCGCATTTTTCGCACGTGCCTCACTGCGGTGAGCGGCATCGGAAAGAAAATGCAGTAACCTAGAGTTGTATCACACGGAGGAGAATTACATGGCGGAATTAGAACCAATCGAGAGTGCGAGTGCGAAGGAAGCTGCGGCGGCCGCCGCGCCCGGCGGTGGGCGCAGTAAGGATGAGGTCGCATTGGAACTGATGCGATTCATCGCAGTGGCGACCGGATACGGAAGGGCGACCGGGTCGTCCACCGGGTTCTCGGCCAAGTCAGGGGGACGCTCGGCGGAAGAACACGCTGAGGCTTTGTTGGAGCTCTTCGACAAGTGCCGCAAGGCAGTCCGCAAAGACATCTAAAGCAGCGCAGAACGCCGCCGGGACACTCTACCTCAGTGACCCCGATGCTGTCCGTAACTTATACATAAGCAAAACACAAAAGCCGCCGGGCAACCCTGGTTACCCGGCGGCTTTTCTATTCTCACTTAAGGTCCGGACTACTTCTTCTTGCCCTTCTTCGCGGCCTTCTTGGCAGGCGCCTTCTTCGCGGCTTTTTTCGCTGGAGCTTTCTTGGCGGCCTTTTTTGCAGGGGCGTACTTAGCTGCCTTCTTCACGGCCTTTTTCGCCGGAGCCTTTTTGGCAGGCGCTTTCTTAGCAGGCGCCTTCTTAGCAGCAGCCTTTTTCGCCGGAGCCTTCTTGGCTGGAGCTTTCGCGGCAGCTTTTTTGACAGGCGGCTTGGCCGCGGCAGTCTTCGCCGGAGCCTGCTTGGCGGGGGCTTTCTTGGGCGTCGACGCCTTCTGAACCGGCATCTTGGGAGGAGCTTCCGGCGCGGGTGGCGGTGGGGCGGGTTCGGACGCGGCGACCGGCGCGGGTTGCGCTACGGGAGGCGGTGCAATCGCTTCCGCTTCCTCTTCCTCGTCCTCATCTTCCTCATCGTCGAATTCGTCGAGCTTCGAGGTAGATTCCGTGTGCTCTTCGTCTTCGTAGTCGTGGAAGTCTTCCATCTCTTCTTCGTCTTTCGGAGCGAGTTTCCAACTATCGAACATTAAGCAAGCCTCCTGTAGTCAGGCACAATCACCCATAGCATACCCCTTTTTGACGGTGCGGCAATAGCGAAAATGTGCGATTGGCCAGGAAATTTCAAAAGAGTGGAACGTCCGCTTGGAGCTCCGCGCCGTTACCGGTAGACACGCGAGTATGCGCAGCCACGCTGGCCGCTCGCCAAGCGCGATTGCCGTTACCCGAAGTTAATTCTTGGCGATGGTGATGGGCTTCTTCTGCGCCGGCTTGCGGGTCGCAGTGCGATGCGCGGTGTGCGTTGTCGTCGTGTGGGTCGTCGTAGCGTGAGTCGTGGTAGTGCGGTGGGTCGCAGTGTGGGGCGCCGGGCGTTTGGCCACTGGTTCGGGCCGGCTGGCCGCGGGGATCAGCAGGCGATCACCCTCGGACATTTCCTGGGAGTGCAGGTTGTTCGCCGTTACAATGCTGGAAGCCGCGACACCGAAGTGCTTGCCGATCTCCGCCAGCGTTTCACCGCTTTCCACACGATGCATGCGCCAGGATGCGCGCCGCTCTACCGGCACAAGCTGCAAAGTGGCTGCCACCTGCATGCCTTGTCCCTTGGGAACGTGCAGCGGGAAATTGGCTGGCGCAGTGCTTCTCAACACTGCCGGATTCATGGCGGCCAACTCCACGGGGGACATGTCCACGATATCCGAAACCAGTGCGAGGCCGGTGGGAGCGGTGGTCTCCACCGTATCGTATTCGAGGGCCGCATCCAGGTTGAGATTGTCGAGTCCGTACTCGGCGGCATTCTTTTCCATGATGGTCATGGCCAGAATGATCGGAACGTAATTGGTGGTTTCCGCCGGCAGGACTCCACGATTGCGCAGTTCCCAGAAGTCGGCGTACCCGGTGCGTTCTACGGCTCTTTCCACTACGCCCGGTCCGCAATTGTAGGCGGCGATGGCCAGATACCAATCACCGAACTCGTGGTAAAGATCGCGCAGGTGGCGCGCTGCGGCGCGAGTTGCCTTTTCCGGGTCCATGCGGTCGTCCGTGTAAGCGGTTTGCGCCAGCCCATACTGGTTGCCGCGGAACTTCAGGAACTGCCACATTCCGCCTGCCGCCATGCGGGAGACGGCGCGCGGAATAAAGCCCGATTCCGCCTGGGCTAAATGGATCAGTTCCTGAGGCACGCCTTCTTCGTCCAGAATCCGTTGAATCATGGGGCGATAGCGCCCTGAGCGCTCGGTAGCCGCCACCAGTGTCCGATGGCCTCGGTTGGAAAAGTAGTTAATGTAACTGAGGACGGCGTCAGTGACCGAGAGCGGCAATTGGGAAACGGTGGCCGCCACCTGCTCGCGCACGCGATCCTTCAGCTTTGGGTCCACGGGAAAGGTCAACTGCAGGATGTCTTCAAGCGGAGCCTTCTCGAACTTGCCCTCTTCCGGCGCTGCCGAGGCGCCCAGGCCCGTTATGTCCATCTTGTGGATGCTATCCACCATTTCTTCCATGCGGCGCTCGTAATCGCGGCGATCGGCCGGATTCGAGTCGGATGCGTCGAGCATCAGGTCGATGGCCCTGTCGAATTCCCGACGCGCGTTGGTAACATCGTTCGCCAGATAGAGCTTCTTGCCGGCTTCCAGGCGCCTCTCGGCACGTTGCACCAAGTCATCTCCGCGCGTCTTGGTGGGCGGAAGCGACACCGGCGCGGAAACAAAAGCGGGGACATCCTTCAGATATAAATTGGGTTCCGGGGCAAGGGGCGGGGCTTCCAGATCGGCGGCTGCAATGGCAGCACGCGTGGCCGGCGGCAAAAAGGAGTTTTGGAACCTGGACTGCTGACTAACACCGCAGCCGGCAGTGGTAATTGCCACCGCAAGCAAGGAACAGGAGAAGAGCGTCTGATTTCTATCGACCATCTTCCAGCCTCGACTGTTGAAAATAAAGCATCTTTGCCAGGCTACCGGCCAAACTGGCCTCTAAAAGCCTACAACACCACAGTTCCGTAACGCAACCGTTAACCTAGGGGCCTGTGTCCACGTGTACCTTCGGTTGTAGCACGTGGACACGGTCAAGCGTACTGAAAGCCACGGTAGCTTTTGACTACTCCTCTTCTTCCTCTTCGCCCGTTTTGGCAGCTTTTGCGGCAGCGATTATTTTATCCGCCTGCAATTGGGGCACGTAATCGTAGTGATCGAACTCCATGGTGAAGGACGCGCGGCCCTGCGTCATGGCGGTCAGGTCACTCTGGTAATTCAACATTTCGGCCATCGGCACCTGGGCGCGGATGAACTGCGTGCTGCCCTTGGTCTCCATGCCCGAAATCCGGCCGCGCCGGCCGTTTAAGTCGCCCATGAGGTCGCCCGCGTATTCCACAGGCGCCTGAATCTCGGCATTCATGACAGGTTCCAGCAGGGCAGGCTTGGCTTGCGCCATGGCTGCCTTGAAGGCTTTGCGCGCCGCCAGCTTGAACGCCAGTTCGGAAGAATCCACGTCGTGGTAGGAGCCGTCGTAGACGATCACCTTGAAATCCACCATCGGAAAACCTGCCAGGTAGCCCTTCTCGGCGGTTTCGACGATGCCTTTCTCCACAGCCGGGATGAAGTTCTTGGGGATGGCGCCGCCGAAGACTTCATTAGCGAATTCGAATTTGCCGCCACGCGGCAGCGGCTCCATCTTGATCCAGCAATCGCCGAACTGGCCATGACCGCCGGTCTGCTTCTTGTGGCGCCCCTGTACGTCGGCGAATCCCCGAATGGTCTCGCGGTACGGAATCTTGGGCGCCTTGAGGGCGACTTCGACGCCGTAGCGCTTCTTCAAGCGGCTGACCACAATTTCAACATGCTGCTGGCCGGTGCCGCCCAACAGGAACTCACGCGTCTGCGGATCGCGGTAGAAGCGCAGACTCTGGTCTTCCTCCAGGATGCGGTGAACGGCGTTGCCCATACGGTCTTCATCGTTGCGAGACTTGGCTTCGATGGCGAAGGCGATGGACGGCTCGGGCAGCTTCACCGGCGGGTACGTAACGGTGACGCCTTTGTCGCCCAGCGAGTCTCCCGTCAGGGTCTCCTTCAACTTGGCAATAGCGCCGATGTCCCCGGCGTGCAGTTCGGTGACCGGCTGCTGTGTTTTGCCCGTAGGAATACTAAGGTGGGCGAAACGCTCAGTGCCGCTGCGTGTGATGTTGTAAATGGTGGCGTCGTTCTTCACCACACCGGTGTAGACCTTGAAATAAGTGATACGGCCGGCGAAGGGATCGGCGGTCGTCTTGAAGACAAACATCGAGGCCGGTTCGTTGTCGACAACCTTCTTTATACCTTCTGTGCCGTTCACCGTTGCGATCACTGTGCGTTCATTCGGCGCCGGCATGTAGTCAACTATTAAATTCAGGATCTGGTCCGTGCCCACGTTATGGAAACTTGAAGCGCACATCACCGGGAAGATACGCATCTCGCGAATGCCCTTCTTCAAACCGTCGATGATATGTTCCACGGGCAGAGTGCCTTTGTCGAAGAACTCTTCAAGCAGGGCGTCATCGCCCTCGGCGGCCATTTCCACTAAGGCTTCATGCGCCTTCTGCGCGGCATCCACCAGATTGGCGGGAATCTCGCCCTCTTTCCCTTTGCCATCGCCATCAATGGTGTAGGTATAGGCCTTCATGCCGATGAGGTCGATCACGCCATTGAAATCGCGCTCGGAGCCGATGGGAATCTGGATGGGGACGGCGGTGCGGCCGAATGTCTCCTGCACACTGGCGAAGGCGCGATCGAAATCGGCGCGCTCGCGATCGAGCTTATTAATGATAACGGCGCGTGGGAGTTTGAACTCGTCGGCGAATGCCCAGGTTTTCTCGGTTTGCACCTGGACACCGGACACGCCGTCCACAGTCACCAGGGCCGAGTCGGCGGCGGCCAGCGCGCCTTTGGCGTCGTTGATAAAGATGTTGTATCCGGGAGTATCGAGAATGTTAATTTTAGTTTTTTTCCACTCCGCCACGGCGATGGCTGTAGAGATCGTGATTTTGCGTTGGATTTCCTCCTCGTCAAAATCGGTGATCGTGTTGCCTTCGTCCACACGAAGCAGGCGGTTGGTGGCTCCTGAGGTGAACAGCAACCCGGCTGTGAGCGTCGTCTTGCCGGAATCGCCGTGGCCCACCACACCGACGTTCCGAATGTCCTTGCTATCGTAGACTTTCACGTTGGCTCCCTCGAAAGAAAACGGAATAGTAACACAGGGAATAGAGGGGTGGCGGTTCGTGCCACTGCAAGTCTGGAAACTGGGGAAGGGGTGGTGTATGCTGGAAGCGGGCCAGGAAGGCGAATCCTGGCCCGTTCGCACTGCCTACCGGCGTTTCCGCCAGAAGATCAGTGCCTTGAACCGGCCGAGCAACAGCCGGAGATCAAGCAGAATGGATGATTCTCCTTTCCGCTTCGAATGGAGGGCCGGGGCGTTATCCCGGCTCTCTCGTTGTGAAGCTCAAAGCACTCACCCCCAAGAGCCCGCTCACTCCACTTTCCACGGAAAGCATGACAGTAACATCCAGCGGACGGTTCTGCTAGATCCACCCATGCCACAATGGGGATATGGCCGACACGTTAAAGATCGCGGGCCGGGAGTTTCGCTCGCGGCTGATTGTGGGAACCGGGAAATACCGCAGCTTCCAGGAGATGCAGCGCTGCCATCAGGCTTCGGGAGCGGACATGGTGACTGTGGCGGTGCGCCGCGTCAACCTCACCGACCGCACCAAGGAATCGCTGATCGATTTTATTGACCGCACCAAAATCTTCATCCTGCCGAACACCGCCGGCTGCTATACCGCGGACGACGCTGTGCGCACCGCCATGCTGGCACGCGAAGTGGGCCTTTCCAACTGGATCAAGCTGGAAGTGATCGGCGATGAGAAGACGCTCTTCCCCGACAACTACGGTTTGCTCGAGGCCACACGGGTACTGGTGAAGGAAGGCTTCGTGGTCCTCCCTTACACGAACGACGACGTGGTGAACGCGCGCAAGTTGATCGACGCTGGCGCGGCCGCGGTAATGCCTCTGGCCGCTCCCATCGGCTCCGGGCTGGGCGTGCAGAATCCGACCAACCTCCGCATCCTGCGCGAAATGATTACGGAAGTCCCGATGATTGTCGATGCCGGAGTGGGAACTGCGTCCGACGCCGCCATCGCGATGGAACTGGGAGCCGACGGCGTGTTGATGAACACCGCAATTGCCGCTGCGGAAGACGCGGAGAAGATGGCGCTGGCGATGAAGTTGGGAGTAGACGCAGGCCGGCTGGCTTACGAAGCGGGACGGATGGCCAAGAAACTGTACGCCACGGCGAGCAGTCCGCTGGCCGGAGTCGTGGGAACCTAATCATTACAGAGAACAGTGACGCGAAGCCAGCTACTTGATGCTGTGATCCGACGTCAGTGCTTTGGTCTCGGCCGGAGAATCCGTTCGGAAGTAGGACCACGGACCGGGTATCCAGGGGTAGCGATTCACCACTGATTCTTCGACCTCGACTCCCAACCCGGGAGAGCGCGGGACCACCAGATCTCCCCGATCCAGGTGAAGCGGTTCTTTCAGGATTTCAGCCGCCAGGGGGAATGCGTACATGCCGGCCCCGCTCTTCGGGCTGGAGTAGCACGGATACTCCAACCACTCGGTGACGAACTCCGGCCAGCAGATCCCGAGGTGTGCCGCCGCAATGACTTCGAGCGCGGTGCCCCAACTGTGGAAGGCGAATTTCAGACCTTGCCTGGAAATCTCGCTCATGAGGCGCCGGCCCATGGCGTATCCGCCCTGGCAGCAGACATCCATCTGGACGTAGTCCACCGACTGCGTGAGGATCAAGTCCAGATAACGTTCCTCATTCGGCTCGTGCTCGCCTGATGCCAGCGGGACAATATCCTTTTCTTTGAGCTCGAGGTAGGCTGCGTGGTCGTCGGGCGGCAGCGGCTCCTCCAGCCACGCGATCTCGTACTCGGCCATAGCGCGCGCGAGCTGTTCCACCGTCGCCGGGCTGTAATTGCGATCGCCCATGCGCCACCAGGTGTGTGCATCCACCATCAGGTCGAAGTCGGGACCCACCGCGTCGCGCATGAGCCGCACCGCCTCAATGTCTTTGTCGGGACCCATGGCGGGCCGCATCTTGTAGGCGCGGAAACCCAGATCCGCCACGGCCGCGGCTTCGGCCGCGTAGCCCTCGGGCGGCATGTACATACCGGCGCTTCCGTAAAGCCGGATCGTATCCCTCGCCCGTCCGCCCAACAGTTCCGACACAGGCACGCCGTGGGCTTTTCCCGTCAGGTCGTAGAGCGCGATTTCCACGCAGCAGTACGTCTTGGCCAGTTCGAGATCCGCGCCCAGCCCCCCCAGAAACAGAATGCGTAGCGCGTCGGGATCGGCCAGGATCCGATCGGTCAGAAACGGAGCGATGATTTCCGTGATCTGCCGCTGAGCCCGCTCGCTGCCCGGACCGGGCGCATAGCCCACCAACCCGTTGTCCGTTTCCACCCGGATGAACATGGCGTCGCGTTTGACGATGGTGCGATGACCGCCCCAGAATGGCAGTTCGACGGGGTCCGCGAAGGGATACGACAACAAGTAGGATCGGACACTCGCGATCTTCATGAGTCGGGAATCAGGATACCACGGTCCAGTTTACAAATAGTGAACCATGACCAGGCCGAGAGTGGCAACCATCATGGACGATACCAGGGGCACTCGCCACAGACGGCCCGGCTTGCCGGCTTGGGCAAAGGCTGGAATGGGAGCGCCCTCTTCCACGCTGGCAACTCCATCTCCTTCTGGCATAGCGGCGGGCTC
This sequence comes from uncultured Solibacteraceae bacterium, assembly GCA_963815475.1. GTDB lineage: Bacteria > Acidobacteriota > Terriglobia > Bryobacterales > Bryobacteraceae > Sulfopaludibacter. Next base: position 3,103,678 of record CAWFHD010000003.1, read on the forward strand.
GACAGGCGCGGCTGGCGCCGGCGGCGCGGGGTTGGCGGTGCGTCGGCTGGCTGCCTGACGTACTAGCTCGCCGATTCCGTTCAGCAGTTCCACTATGGCGCTATCGCTCTCCTCGGCCTTCCGGCGCAACTCTGCGATTTCGCGATCCTTGGCGGCCGCTTCAGCGCGAACCGGCGCCAGGCTTTCCTCAATGGCCGACTCGGAAGCCTGCGCCACTGCGGCGGCCACTTCCTGGCTCATGGCGGCGCGATTCTCCTCCACTTGCCGGCGGACTGTTTCCACCTGGCCGATGAAGTAGTTCTGCAGTTCCTCCATGTGAGTTTCCACCGCCGACGCGATGGCATGGTCCTGCTGGCGAAGCGCCTTCAACTCCCCGGCGAGTTTCGCCTCGAATTCCGCGATGCGGCGATCCAGCTCGCTGGCCTGTTCTTTGAGGCGGGCATCGAGCGCATTTACGACCACTTCCAACACTTTTTGGTCGAACGGGGGAGGCACAGCCTTGGCCTGCTCCACCTGCGCCAGTCGCCGCTCCAGCTGCTCCATCTGTGCCAGCCGCTGCTCCACCTGCTCCAGCCTGCCCGCCAGAGGTGCGGCCTCAGGCACGCTTCGTGGGGCGGGTTCGCTCCGGGCCGCTGTTGCTCGCGAAGGCGTTCCGGCGGCCCGCGATGCCGCGGTCTGGGACACCTTCACCCCCACTCCAAAGGCCAGGCCGTCCCCAAAGGCGACGGCCAAACTACGCCAGACAGAGGAATCGCGACTGTTCTGCATATAACACAATGTACCGGAAATGTTTTGACCTGAAAAGAGAAATCGACGCATGGGCGGCACACCACACTGGCGGGCCGATTGCTTTTTCCGGAGTGGAGGTCTGGGAATGACAAAAACTTCACTCGTGGTAGGCGCGCTTCTGTTAGCTGGCGCACAGATTTCGCTTCAGGCGCAGGATCGCCCGCCGGACGCCAATAGGGTAGTAGTCGTGGAGAAAACCGATCTCGCCACGGTCATCGACAACGTCGCGAAGCGGAGCGGCGATTTCAAAGGCCCATTCGATTCTGCGGTCGGCCGCGCGGTAGACGGGAAGTTCGTCGAGGACCGGGCCAAGCACCGTGCGGACGAACTCCACGATGCCGCCAAGAAACTGAAGGACGTCTTTGGCGACAAGCGGGACAAGAACGCGCCGCCAGTGCGCGAACGCGTGGATCAGGTGCTGGCCGCAGGCAGTGAACTCAACAAGATCATGCAAGACCACCGCTTCACCGACAAACTGCAAAACGACTGGAATCAATTGTTGGGCGACCTGAACGCTTTGGCCGCTGTTTACCAGTTGACGCCCATTGGATAATCGGAATGCTAGTGCAAGCCGGTGGTCTCGCCACCGGCTTCGCAATTGACGGAACAAACCCAATTCCGCCCCATCAACCAACCCAGTGCTACACTTCGGTTAACGGTTCGGGGAATGAATGCCACCGCGGTTGCCGCACCAATCCAATTCCACTTGAACGGCCGTCCTGTTTCCGTCGACGGCGCTGCCGCACAAACTACGCTCCTCGACTACCTCCGCTGCACCGGCCTGACGGGCGCGAAAGAAGGCTGCGCCGAAGGCGAATGCGGAGCCTGTACCGTCCTCCTGGTGGACGGCGATGGCGCCACATCCAGCTACCGGCCCGTAAATAGCTGCCTCCTATTTCTGCCGATGGCGGCCGGCCGGGAAATCTTCACGGTCGAGTCGTTGGCCGACCGGCGGCAAGCTCTCCGAGGCACAGGCCGCCATGGCCCAAGCCGGCGGTTCGCAGTGTGGCTACTGCACGCCCGGCTTTGTCATGAGCCTGTTCGCCGAGCAGTATCGCCCCGGCCGCTCCACTCCTTGCGACCCAGATGCCATGGCCGGCAATCTCTGCCGCTGCACCGGCTATCGACCCATCCGCGACGCAGCGGCATCCCTCGGCCCTCCGCCCGCCGGTGAGTTTCGCGACCGCCTGTCGCGCCCCACGCCTCGTCTGGAATCCGTCGAGACCGAAGGCTTCTCGCGCCCCGCATCCATCGACGACTGTCTCGCCATCCTCGCCCGCGATCCATCCGCCAAGCTCATCGCCGGGGGCACCGACCTCGGCGTGGAGTCGAACCTGAAATTCCGCCGCTGGCCGCACCTGGTGAGCGTCGAGGCGATCGACGAATTGCGCGACTTCACCGAAACCGCCGACGCCGTTCGCATCGGCGCAGCGCTTCCCCTCACCGACCTCGGACTCCTCTGGCGAGCTGCGCCCCAGGCGGTCCGCGAATGGTTGGACCTGTTCGCGTCGCCTACCATCTGCAATCGCGCCACGCTCGGCGGCAATCTGGCTACCGCCTCGCCCATCGGCGATGGCGCGCCGGTGCTGCTCGCGCTCGATGCCGTGCTCCACATCGCGGGTCCGAAGGGCCGCCGCGTCGAACCGCTGGCGACCTTCTTTAAAGGCTACCGGCACACCGCCCTAGGCTCGGACGAACTGCTCACCTCCATCGAGATCCCCAAACCCTTGCCGCACTTTCTCCGCTTCTATAAGGTTGCCAAGCGGCGCATCGACGACATCAGCACGGTGGCCGCGGGCTTCTCGATGGATTGGGACGCATCCGGCCGCGTGACCCGCGCGCGCTTCGCCTTCGGAGGCGTGGCCGCTGTGCCGCTGCGTGTGAATGCCGCCGAAGAGGCCGTGATCGGCGACCGCCTGACGGACGCCACAGTGAGACGCATCCAAACGATTCTCGAAGACGCGCTCCATCCTCTCACCGACCATCGCGGTTCGGCCGAGTATCGCCTGGCCATCGCTCAAAGCCTGATCGAAAAATTCCAGTGGCAACTACGGGAGACGGCCGCATGAGCGCCGCCCACGAAAGCGCCCGCGGACACGTCACCGGCGAGGCCCTCTACACAGACGACCTGCTGGCGCGATTCCCCAGCTTGCTCCACGCCTGGCCCGTGCTCGCGCCGCACGCTCATGCACTTGTGAAATCGCTGGACACTTCGGTAGCGTGCGCCGAGCCCGGCGTCGCCGCCGTCCTGACAGCCGCCGACGTTCCCGGGGAAGGCGACTCCGGCGCCAATCGCCACGACGAGCCGCTCTTCCCCAACGAAGTGATGTTTCATCAGCAGCCCGTGGCGTGGGTGCTCGGCGAGACGCTCGAGGCTGCACAGCACGGCGCGCAGCTCGTGCGCGCCGAATACGAACCGCTCCCCGCCGTCCTCACCATCGAAGAGGCCATCGCGGCCCGCAGCGTCCTGGCGGGTCCGGTCTCCATCGTACGCGAACATGCCAGTGCGGCCATCCAAGCCGCCGACCTGCAATTCGAAGGCGAACTCGCCATCGGCGGACAGGAGCATTTTTACCTGGAGACACAGGCCACTATCGCGTGGCTCGATGAATCGGGCGGTGTGGCCGCGCATTGCTCCACGCAGCATCCCACCGAGACGCAGGAAATCATCGCGCGCGTGCTGGGCCTGCCGCGGCATCAGGTCACTGTGGAATGCCTGCGCATGGGTGGCGCGTTCGGCGGCAAGGAAGTGCAGGCCAACGCCTTCGCTGCCATCGCGGCGCTCGGCGCATGGAAGACTAAACGGCCGGTGCGCGTCCGCCTTACCCGGGCGCTCGATATGGCCCTCACCGGTAAGCGCCATCCCTTTCTGGCGCGCTACCAGGCGGGCTTCCACTCCGACGGCCGGCTCGCAGGCGTGCGCATCTCGCTCTACTCCGATGGCGGTTGGAGCCTCGACCTCTCCGAGCCCATCATGTGGCGAGCCATGTTCCACTGCGACAACGCCTACTACCTGCCGGCCGCCGAGCTTACCGGCCACGTCTGCCGCACGCACAAAACTTCGCAGACCGCCTTCCGCGGCTTTGGCGGGCCGCAAGGCATGCTCGTCATCGAGGAGATTCTCGACCAGGCGGCCCGCCGCCTCCACCTCGCGCCGCACGTGGTGCGTGAGCGCAATTTCTATCGCGAGGGCAACACTACTCATTACGGCCAGCCCGTGAAGGACGCTGCGCGCATCGAACGCATCTGGCGCGAGCTGCGGATATCGAGCGGCTTCCACCGCCGTCTCGACGATCTCGCTGACTTCAACGCGGCGCACCCACACCACAAACGCGGCATCGCCATCACTCCCGTGAAGTTCGGTATCTCCTTTACCGCCACGTTCTTCAATCAGGCGGGCGCTCTGGTGCTGATCTATCGCGATGGCAGCGTGCAGGTTAACCATGGCGGCACGGAGATGGGCCAAGGTCTCCACACCAAGATCCGCCAGATCGCCGCCGGCGCGCTCGGGCTGCCCGTCGACTCTGTACGCGTCATGTCTACGCGCACCGACAAGGTGCCGAACACCTCCGCCACCGCCGCCTCCTCCAGCACCGACCTGAACGGCGCGGCCGTCCTAAATGCCTGCGAACAGCTTCTCCAGCGCCTGACGCCGGTCGCAGCAGCCCTGCTCGATTGCGACCCGGCGGCGGTGCGCTTTTCCGATGGCATGGCGTGCGCGGAAGGCACAGACCGCAGCGTCGATTTCGCCCGCGTCTGCAATGTGGCGTACCTGCAGCGCGTGCCGCTGTTTGCCCAAGGCTACTACCGCACACCCGCGATTCATTTCGACTACAACACCGGCCAGGGCGAGCCCTTTCACTACTTCGCGTATGGCGCGGCCGTCGCGGAAGTGGAAATCGATGGCTTCACCGGCGAGTACCGCATCCTCCGCGCCGATCTTCTGCAGGACATTGGCGATTCCATTGCGCCCGTCGTAGACCGCGGCCAGGTGGAGGGCGGGTTCCTGCAAGGCGTCGGCTGGCTCACGCTAGAAGAGGTGCTCTGGGATGCGCAAGGACGTCTTGCCACCGCTGGCGCGTCCACCTACAAGCTGCCATCATGGTCGGAAGTGCCCGAGGTCTTCGTCGTCAATTTCCTTCAGCGAGCTACCGAGCCCACAGTCGTAATGGGCAGCAAGGCCGTCGGCGAGCCGCCGCTGATGCTGGCCATCTCTGTGCGTGAGGCCATCCGCGACGCCATCGCAGCGTTCGGAGATGGCGGTCCGGTCCGGCTCGACAGCCCGGCTACACCGGAGCGCGTCTTCTTCGCAATCGGGCGAGCCCGCAAAGCGTGCGCGGCTCCCGTCACCCAAGCTTCGGGGGCGGCGCGCCAGTGATCGGCCCCATGGGGGGCGAGTTGCTGCGCGCGCCCCTATTTCATACGCCGCGCAATCCATTTGTTAACGTGCGCTCGCTTCAGCATGAGAGCGATGGCGGACTGCTGATTCGCGACGGCCGCATCGCTGCCTGCGGCGATTACGAAACCATCCGCGCCGCTCACCGCGATGCCCGTGCCACCGACCTGCGCGGCGGCTTTCTCCTGCCAGGACTGGTCGACACCCACGTCCATTTTCCGCAGCTCCGTGTGCTCGGCAGCTTGGGCCGCTCGCTGCTGGACTGGCTCGACCACAGCGCTCTGCCGGAAGAGGTCCGCATGGCCGATGTCGCTTACGCGCGCCAGATCGCCGGCGAGTTCGTGCGCGCACTCGCCAGCCACGGCACTACCACCGCGCTCGTGTTCGGCGCGCACTTTCCAGCGGCCACGGCAGAACTGTTCCAGGCCGCCGATGCCGTGGGCCTGCGCGTCATCAGCGGCATGGTGCTCTCTGACCGCCGTCTGCGCGCCGAACTACATCAACACCCCGGGCCTGCCTATCGCGACAGCACCGAACTGATCACCCGCTTCCACGGCCGCGGGCGTCTGCTCTACGCCGTGACTCCGCGATTCGCCATGTCGGCATCCGAAGAGATGCTGGAGGTCTGCCAGACCCTCCTGCGCGAGCACGACGGGCTGCGCGTCACCAGCCACATCAACGAGAATCCGCTTGAAGTTGCCGAGGTAGCGAAGCTCTTCCCGTGGGCTCAGGACTACCTCGCGGTCTACGAAAAATTCGGACTCACCGGGCGCGGCGCGGTGATGGCGCACAACATTCACACCACATATTCCGAACTGGAGCGCCTGGCCGCCGGAGGCACAGCCGTGGCGCATTGCCCGTGCAGCAACGCGGCGCTCGGCAGCGGAGTCTTTCCCATGCGGCAGCACCTGGAAGCGGGGGTCCGCTGTGCGCTCGGCACAGATGTCGGCGGGGGCACGGGCTTCGGCATCCTCAAGGAAGCACTGCAGGCTTACCTGATGCAGCGCACCATTTCCGATGGCATCACGCTCGATGGCACGCAGTTGCTGTATCTCGCCACCCTGGCGGGCGCGGAGGCTGTGGCGCTGGACTCCGAAATCGGCGATTTTACTGTGGGGAAGTCGGCCGACCTGGTCTACGTGAAGCCTCCCGCCAAGAGCGTCTTCGAATCGGTAGCGACTTACGCCGATTCCCCCGAACGAGTGCTGGACGCCATCTTCACCTTGGCCGGCCAGGAAAGCATTCAACAAGTCTGGGTGGGTGGAACAAGCGTTCTGCCCTGTCACAGCCGGCCATGACGCTCGCCGAACTCAACGGCATGGACCACGCCGCTTTCATCGACGCCTTGGGCTGGATCTTCGAACACTCCCCATGGGTCGCCGACCGGGCCTGGACCAACCGCCCGTTCGCCAGCCGCGCCGCCCTTCACGAAGCGATGGTGCGCGAAGTCGAGGCCGCGACGCCCGAAGATCAAACCGCCCTCCTGCGAGCCCATCCCGACCTGGGAACGCGAGCCCGCATCAGTGAGGCGTCTACTGGAGAGCAGGCCGGAGCGGGACTGGACCGCCTCACGCCGGACGAGTTCGAGCGCCTGAACCGCCTGAACGCCGCCTATCGCGACAAGTTCGGCTTTCCTTTCTTGTACGCAGTCAAGGGCAGTACGAAGTACGATATCTTGCAGGCCCTGGAACGGCGGCTCGACAATCCGCCCGAGCAGGAATACCAGGAGGCGTTGCGGCAGGTCTATCGCATCGCGGAGTTTCGATTGAGGGACACGGTCTTCTAACATGGAACAATTTGTCACCGGCTGGAAGCGCAACTACTACGGCAAGGGCGACGTGATCGTCTACCGTCTGCAGCGGGACGGCAAATCTCCTGCCGGACAAAGCCCGGTCTTCGGCGCGAACATCAAGCTGCTGCTGTACGGCGACTCTTTCTGGCCCACATACACTACCGGCGACAATTCCGGCCTCATCGCAACCGACTCCATGAAGAATTTCATCCAGCGCGAGACCCTCAACTTCGAGGGCGGCGACCTGGAAGCCTGCTGCCAGTTCCTGGGCGCGAAGTTCCTCGCCACCTATCCGCAGGTGGAAGGCCTGCAGGTTTCGGCAGTCGAGATTCCGTATGTGGCGCTGCCCGGAAGCACCGTAGCGTTTGCTCCCACGGGCCCCGAACGCGCCACGGCGCGCCTTGAGCTGAACCGCGCCGGCACGGTGGAACTGACGTCTGGCCTCGCGGGATTCAAGCTGCTGCGGTTGGGCGGCAGCGCCTTCCACGGTTTTGTGCGCGATCAATACACCACGCTCCCCGACATTCACAATCGCCCGCTGCACATGTGGCTCGATCTGGAATGGCGCTACACAAACGCAGATGCGGGCTTCAGCGCCGGCGCGGTCACCGCCGAAGTGCGGCGCATGGTGCACCAGGTATTCCACTCCTTCGAATCGGGCAGCATCCAACAGGTGATTTACCAGATCGGCACAAAGATGCTGGCCGAAATTCCCGCCATCGCCGAAGTGGATTTGGAAGCCAATAATCGCACTTGGGACAGCATCGCCGAACGCGGTGAAGACGCTGGTGTGTTCACAGAGGCGCGGCCGCCCTACGGCTGCCTTGGCCTGAGGTTGAAGAGATAAGATGCCGTCGCTTTCCACACACGTGCTCGACACCGCGCGCGGCAAACCGGCCGCCGGTATGGTGGTGGAGCTCTTCGCGAGCGGCATCCTGCTCACCGCCGCCGCCACCGATGCCGACGGCCGCGTGAGGTTTGGCGAACTGCCCGCGGGCCCTTACGACCTGATCTTCCGCGCCGCCGAGTACTTCCGCGCTCACGGCGTGGTCCTCGCCGACCCGCCGTTTCTGGACCAGGTGGCGATCCGTTTCGGAATCGCCGAGGGACACTATCACGTGCCCCTGCTCTTGAGCCCGTACAGCTACAGCACCTATCGGGGATCTTAGATGGCCACCGCGCATGAACTGATCAGCCGATGTCGCATGCTGGCGGAATGCACCGAGGAGCCGGGCTTCACCACCCGCACTTTTCTATCGCCTTCCATGCGCCAGGTGCACGCGCACATGCGCGCCTGGATGGAAGCGGCCGGCATGACGGTGCATGTCGATGCCGCCGGCAACATTCGCGGCCTCTATCCGGCCGCTGTTCCGAACGGGCCGCGATTCTTCATCGGCTCGCATCTCGATACCGTCCCGCGCGCCGGCGCCTTCGATGGCATACTCGGGGTCGTGATGGCGGTGGAGCTGGTGCAGCGTCTCCGTGGCCGCCGCCTCCCGTTCACCATCGAAGTGATTGGCTTCTCGGAAGAAGAGGGCGTTCGCTTCGGCGTTCCCTTCATCGGCAGCCGCGCGCTGGTGGGCGACATCGATAGCGCCCTGCTCGATCGCATCAGCCCCGCGATCCGCGATTTCGGACTCGACCCCGCCCGTATCGGCGATGCCATCGCCGGCGACGACGCGCTGGGGTATTTCGAATTTCACATCGAGCAGGGACCGGTGCTGGAGAGCCTCGATCTGGGCCTCGCGGTAGTAGAAGCGATCGCAGGACAGAGCCGCATTGAAGTCACCTTTCAGGGAGAGGCCAACCACGCGGCCACTCCGCTCGATTTCCGGCGGGATGCTCTGGCGGGCGCGGCAGAATGGATCGGAACTGTGGAGCGCGAAGGCGTCATCGCCACCGTGGGACGCCTCGCCATCGAACCGGGAGCCACCAACGTCGTCGCGGGAAAGGCGCAGGCGAGCCTCGACGTGCGCCACAGCAACGACGACGCGCGCCACAAAGCAGTGGAGCATCTGCTCCACAGCGCGCAGGAAATCGCACGGCGCCGCAAGCTCTCGGTGCACTGGGAGCATCGCATGGACCGGGCGGCCGTGCGCATGGACGAAACGTTCACGGGCCTCCTGCAGCAAGCTCTCGTCACCAGCGGCTATCCGCCACACACCATGACCAGCGGAGCAGGCCACGACGCCATGATCATGGCCCAGCGCATGCCCGCCTGCATGCTCTTCCTGCGAAGCCCCGGAGGAATCAGCCACCACCCCAGCGAATCGGTGCGCCCCGAAGATATCGAATCTGCGTTGACCGTCGCGCGGGCTTTTCTGCCCGCTCTGTCGACGGCCAACCCGAGGATGAAGTATGCCTGACCTGATCATCCGGGGAGGGACGCTAGTCACCGACTCCCTGACATCCGCCGATATAGCAATCGAAGACGGCCGGATCGCCGCCATCGCGCCTGAGCTCTCAGGCGCGGGCGTCGAGATCGACGCCCGCGGCCTCCACATCTTCCCCGGCATCATCGACGTTCACCTGCACTTCAACGAACCGGGCCGCACCGAATGGGAAGGCGCCGCTACCGGTAGTCGCGCGCTCGCGGCCGGAGGCGGCACGGTCTTCTTCGACATGCCGCTCAACTCCACGCCTTGCACCGTGAACGCGCGCGAGTTCGATCTCAAGCGCGCCGCGCTCGAAGCCGCGTCCATCACCGACTTCGGCCTGTGGGGCGGCCTGGTCCCCGGCAGCGTCCCCGAAATGGCGGAGATGGCTGCCCGCGGCGCCGTCGGCTTCAAAGCTTTTCTCTGCGATTCCGGCCTGCCCGAATTTCCCCGCGCCGACGATCTCACTCTCTTCCAGGGTCTCCGCGAAGCCGCGCGCCTCGGTCTCCCCGTAGCGGTCCATGCCGAGAGTCACGAGCTCACTCAGTCCCACGCCCAGCACGGCATCCGCGACTTCCTGGCTTCCCGCCCCGTCATCGCCGAGCTCGAAGCCATCCAGCGCGCGACTCTGCTGGCGGGCGAAGCCGGCGCAAGCCTTCACATCGTCCACGTCAGTTCGGGCCGTGGAGTGGCACTCGCGGCCCAAGCCCGCGCCCGCGGAGTCGACGTCTCCATCGAAACCTGCCCGCACTACCTCTTCTTCACCGAGGAGGACGTAGAGTGGCTCGGTGCCCTGCTGAAATGCGCCCCGCCGCTCCGCGAGGCCGCCGAGCAGGATCGCCTCTGGACCGAACTGCTGGCCGGCGCTGTCAACATCGTTGCCTCCGACCATTCGCCTGCGCCGCCTGCGCTCAAGCAGGTGGAATTCTGGCGAGCCTGGGGCGGCATCGCGGGTGTGCAATCCACTTTGGCGGTGCTGCTGGACCGGGGCCACTTCGCCCAGGGACTGCCGCTGGAACGCATCGCCGCCCTCCTGGCCGCCGAACCCGCCCGCCGATTTCGCATTCCCAACCGCGGACGCCTGGCCGTGGGATGCGCAGCTGATTGCGCGCTCGTGGATCTGGGCGCGCGCTTCACCCTGCAGCCGGAAGACCTTCTGCAACGTCACCCTTTCAGCCCGTACACCGGCAAGAGCTTTCGCGGCGCAGTGCGCAAGACCCTGCGTCGCGGCGAAATCATCTTCGAAGAAGGAGCCATCACGGCGCGCACTCAAGGCCAGTTCGTCCGGCCCGCCTGAACCAACCCATGCAACATCTCGGACACACCCGCAGCGCCAACCGGCGCGACCACATTCTGCAAACGCCCGACACGTTTGTGCGCGCTCCCTTGCCCGGCATGCGCAACGGCACCGCCATCGTCCACGTGGCCCCGGCGGCCGGCGCGCAGTTCACGCAGTACACAGCGGAGTTCTCCGAAAACGGCTCCATGGCCGCGTCTGCCGTGCCGCGCTTCGTCTATGTCCTGGAAGGCCAACTGGAGATCGCCGGCCGCCTGCTGGGGCCCGACGATTACGCGTACGTGCCCGCGGGCAGCAGCGAAGAAGTCATGGCTCGCAGCGTGGCGCGCGCAGCGGTAATCGAGAAACCGTATCGCCCTCTAGGTGGAATAACCGCCCCCGAACCGCTCATCGGCTGCGAGCCCGACATCGCGCCCACCGCGCTCAATGGCGACGAGTGGCTGCAAGTCCGCTGCCTGATTCCCGACAACCCAGCCTTCGATTTCGCCGTCAACACCATGCTCTACCAGCCTGGCGCGGCGCTCAGCATGGTGGAGATCCACGTCATGGAGCACGGCCTGCTCATGCTCAGCGGCGGCGGCATCTACCGGCTGAGCGATTCCTGGTATCCCGTCACCGCGGGCGACTTCATCTGGATGGCGCCCTATTGCCCGCAGTGGTTCGGAGCGCTCGGCAAGACGCCCGCGAAATACCTCATCTACAAAGATTGGAACCGCCATCCCCTGGTGGAGGCTTAATGAAGCTGACTATCGATCCGGAAAGGCTGGTGCGCGAACTCGACGAGCTCGGCGCCATTTCCGAAGGCCCCTCTCCCGTAGTAACGCGCGTGGTCTTCACCGATGCCGACCTGCGCGGCCGTGCGTACCTGAAACGCCTCTGCGACGAAGCCGGCCTCAGCCTGCGCGAAGACGCCGTGGGCAACACCTTCGCGCGTTGGGAAGGCGCCGAGCCGGACCTCGCGGCCGTCGCCACCGGTTCCCACATCGACGCCATCCCCAACGCCGGCCGCTTCGATGGCACCGTCGGCGTGCTGGGCGGCCTTGAAGCCATCCGCGCCCTTCACCGCGCCGCCTTTCGTCCGCGCCGCTCCATCGAACTCGTGATCTTTACCGCCGAAGAGCCCACCCGCTTCGGCATCGGCTGCATGGGAAGCCGAATCTTGTCCGGCCTGCTGGGCGCGGATGCTGGAACTCGCCTCCAGGACCGCGACGGCATCACGCTCGACCAGGCACGCACCGCCGCCGGCTTCACCGGCGCAGTCTCCGATGCCTGCCTGAAGTCCGGCTGCTACGCCGCGTTCGTCGAACTGCACATCGAACAAGGCCCCATCCTGGAACGCGAGGGCGTCGGCCTCGGTATCGTCACCGCCATTGCTGCTCCCGCCACAGTGCGTATGTCGATCGAAGGTGAGGGCGGCCACGCCGGCGCGGTCCTGATGCCGGAGCGACGCGACGCTTTTCTGGCGGCTGCCGAGATCGCGCTTGCCGTGGAAGCTGCCGCCCGCGCCCCACGCGCCATCGACACGGTCGGCACGGTGGGCGTTTGCGAGGTCTTTCCCGGCGCGGTCAACAGTATCCCAAGCCGCGTCCGTATCGAGATCGACGTGCGCGATATCGATGGCGAGCGTCGTGACCAGGTGCTGCGCGAAATCCGGGAGGCGGCTGGCGCTGTGGCCAAGCGGCGCAGCGTTACTATTCAATCCGAGTTGCTAAACGCCGACCCGCCCGCGCAGTGCGACGCCGCCGTAGTGGACGCGCTAACTCAGGCTTGCGACCGTCACGGCGTGAGCTACCAGCGAATGATCAGCCGCGCCTATCACGACTCGCTCTTCATGTCCCGCATCGCGCCCACCGCCATGCTCTTCATTCCCTGCCGCGGAGGAGTCAGCCACCGCCCCGATGAATACGCCAAGCCCGAAGACATAGCGCAAGGAACGCTGGTGCTGGCGGAAACCCTGGCCACCCTGTCCAGGTAGTGGAGTCGGTGGGCCAATCCATTTCCTTTCCCATGCGAAGGGGATATCACCCTCGCGGTCCGCTTGGGCCGGTGATGCTCCACCTCGTCATGAAGCCCAACTCGGTAATCCCGGCGCACATCCATGCCGGCGTTGCCGAGGTGCTCTACGTTGTGGAAGGTGATCATCGACGAGGGAAAAACGTATCAAGCCGGCACGTCACTGCACGTCAAGGCCGGCAAGGCGCACGGTCCGCACAGCACGCAAAACGGGTGCACACTGCTTGTGCTCTGGACGGACAAGGCCGCGACGCAGGACGCCAACCTCGGCGATTTCATGCTGGCCCAGACTGTCGCCGCCGCTTGATGGACCCTTCGCTACCGCTGCAGTTCGTCCGACCGGAAATGCAGGTCGCGATCCAGCACCATGTCTACCGTTGTGCCTTGCGGCAGTGATGCATCGGCTCCGCGCGAGACCATCACGGATGCGATTCCGGCGGTGGCTCCGCCAATCCCGGCGCCCATCCCGGGATGCCCCGCGGCCGACCCGGTCATGACGCCCACGCCCGCGCCGGCGCCGGCCGCGCTGCCCACCTTGCGCGCGTCCTGGCCGCGGTCGGGCTGCCCTTCCACTTTGCCTTGTTCGTCTGTTGCCAGGCGCGAGCGCAAATCGCGCGTCTTGCCGTTGGGTAGCGTGATGGTGTCGAAGCGAATGAAGAGTTCGCCCTTTCCCAGATGGCCGGGCGGCTTCACCTGGGTCACAGCGCCGGTGACGAACGTGCCGCGCGGCAGAATCACGCGGCCGTCCTGCGCTACGGGAAAGGCGGTCTGCAGGTAGATGCGGTCGCCTTCGTGCGAATGCCTGGTGTCCACCGTATTCCGGAACGTCAGCGGGATGTGCGTGCCGGCCGGCACCACCATTTCATAAGGAGGAGGCGGCGCTTCTTCGCGGCGCGACAGTGGGGCCGGTTCGGGCTGCGGCGCAGCAACCGGCGGAGGAGGCGGCGGCGCGGGCTGTAACCTGGGCCGCGGCCGCGGTTCGGGTGGCGGAGGCGGTTCCTCGTCGCGTGTGATCACCGGCGGCGGCGCGGAGGGCACATCGCGCCGGTAAGACATCGAGCCCTCTTCCTGGTGTATGCCGCGGATGATCTGGCGCGTAATCGTGAGCGTAGCGTGGTCGCGCGACAGTCGCCAGCGGTCCATCACGGTATAGTCTTTGGGGCCAGTGACGATGGTGTTGATCAGTAGAGCCGCGCCCTCCCACTTCACCACGCTGTTGCGGGTCTCCCCGCCAATTTGCGCCTTGCGCTCAGTGCCGTTCAACGCGTAGGTCCAGTGCCCGCTGCCGGCGGTGCATTGTATTTCCGTGGCGCTTTGCTCGATGGCGAGGGTGTCTTCGAACGGCACGGAGAGGCGCGCGCCTTGTGCCAGAATCCACTTGCCGGAGAAGTCGTGATCCGCATCGATGGCGAATAAAAGGCTGGCGGAAGCCAGTAAGAGAAGGGACACCTTCGGGGACATAGCTGCACCTCTACCTTAGCGCAATCAGGCCTTGCAAAAAGGCGAACAAAAAGCGAAAATAGGCTATGGCACTCGTGGGCATCGCCCGTTTGGCGTCGCAAAGCGAGTTGCTCGAAGCCAAGCGGACCGTTCAGTATTTTGAGATTCCGGCGCGGAGCATTTTGAACCGCACCAAACCCGGCATGCCGTTCCAGTGGACCATCAATCCCTATCGTGGCTGTGAGTTCGGCTGCAAATACTGCTATGCGCGCTACACCCATGAATTCATGGAGATGGATGCTAGCGAGTTCGAAGACAAGATCTACGCCAAGACGGCGGCAGCGCATCTGCTGCGTCAGGAACTGGGCCGCATCGATCGTAGGGACCACATCGCCATCGGCACCGCTACCGATCCCTATCAGCCGGCCGAACGGCGCTACGAACGCACTCGCTCGATCCTCGAAGTCTTCGCCCGCGAGCGCGGACGCTATCTCGGAATCACCACCAAGTCGGACCTGGTGACTCGGGATCTGGAACTGATCCGCGAGATCGGCAGGGGTAACGTGATCGGTGTGAACATGACGATCACCACGCTCGATGAAAAGCTGGCGCGTCTGCTTGAGCCTAGAGCGCCGCGCCCCGGTCTTCGATTGGACGCGGTGCGCCGATTGAGCGAGGCTGGAATTCCGGTAGGAGTCTTTCCCAATCCAGTGATGCCGGCGATCACCGATGGAGAGCGTCAGTTGGATCGGCTGGCGAAAGCTGCCCGCGACGCCGGAGCCCAATGGTTTGGAGGAGGCCCTCTCTTCCTGATGCCCAGCGCCCAGAAAGTCTTTCTCCCCTTTCTGGACGAGCACTTCCCCAAACTGGCTCCCCACTATCGCGAGACCTATCAGAGGAACGCCTACCTGGGCAAAGACTACAAGGACAAGCTCAGAGATCGAATCCGGAAAATCCGAGACCGCTACGGCCTTGTCTCCGGTCCCATAGACTACCAGCCCGAACTCTGGCACGGGGAACCGCAAGCCGAACTCTTCCCGCTTTCCCTGCCTTAACCCCCTAAACGATGTTCGTCACGGCTGGGGTCAAGAATCAGCCCCTCCGTTATTGGTCGTTGGCTCCCCGGCGCTGCTGTTGGGTACCCTGGCCTTGGCGGGCCGGCGGTTTGTCGGCCGCCGGCTTTTCTCGGTTCAGCTCCCACATATCCACACTCTGGTCGAAATCACCCAGCAGGTATTTGCAGAAGTAGTCGGCGCGGATCCACGCGAAGTAGTCGCCGGCCGTAGTGTAGCCGTGTCGCTGGCCGGGCAGCACGATCATGTCGAACCGCTTGTTCGCCTTGATCAAAGCGTCGATCAGGCGCAGGGTGTTGGCGGGATGCACGTTGTTGTCGATGTCGCCGGTGGACAGCATCAGGTGGCCCTTGAGATTCTTGGCAATCTCCGAGTTCTTGTCGATGGAGTACTCGAAGGTCACCTTGCCATCCTTGTCGGTGACTTCCTTCAGGCCGTGGTGCTTCTCGCTCCAGGTGTTGTTGTAGACGTTATTTTCGTGATTGCCCGATTCCGATACCGCGACCTTAAAGAAGTCGGGATAGACCAGCATGGCCGCGGTGGACATGAAACCGCCGCCCGAGTGGCCGGTGATCCCGACGCGATCGATGTCGATGAAGGGGTACTTCTCGCATAGCTCTTCGATCACGCGCTTTTTGTCGGCCAAGCCATAATCGCGCAGGTTGCCGTAGCCGTAGGTGTGATACCACTTGGAGCGGTGCGGATTGCCTCCGCGATTTCCCACCTCAATCACGATGAAGCCCAGGTTCGCCATCCACACGTTGTTGCTCTTGGGTGTAAACGTCTTGGTCACACTCTCAGTCTGCGGCCCCGGATAGACGTATTCCACAATCGGGTACTTCTTGTTGGGGTCGAAATCGAACGGCTTGTACATTACGCCGTAGAGGTCGGTGATGCCGTCATCTGCCTTCACCTTGAAGGGCTCGGGGAAGCGGTAGCCGGCTTCCACCAGCGGAACTACATCCACCTTCTCGAGTGGCATCACCTGCCCGCCCTGGCCATCGTATAGCAGCGCTTCGGGAGCGGTATTCACGCGGGAGGCGTTGTCCACGAAATAGCGGCCGGAGTCCGACATGGTGACGGCATGCGAGAGGTCGCCGCCATCGAGCAATTTCATGCCGCTGCCATCCAGCGCGGCGCGGTAGAAATGCATGAAGTAGGGATCTTCGCCATCTTCATGGCCTGACGCCGTGAGGTACATATGGCGGCTCTTCTCATCGACGTACGAGATGTCCTCGGCCACAAACTCGCCTTTGGTCACTTGGTTCTTGAGCGTGCCGTCGGCGGCGTACAAGTAATAATGGCCCCAGCCATCGCGCTCGCTCCACCAGATCATCTCCGCGCCGTTGTTGATCATGCGCAGCGGCTTGGTTTCGATGTAGACGTTCATCCGCTCCTGGATCAGCGGCTTCACTTCGCCGGAGGTGGCGTCTACGGAGCAGACGTCCACGCGGTGCAGGTCGCGGCTCATGCGCGTGATATACAGCTTGTCCGATCCGGGGTTGGCCCACACGGCTTCGGTCTTCTCGTGCTCTTCGCGCATGCGTGCGGTGGGCCGCTCCACCTCGATCTGAATCGTTTGATCCTTGTAGGCTTCAGCCTTGAAGATCTTACGATCCTTGGAGGCGACGTCGAAGATTTCGAGCTGCGATTGCGGGATATTCACATCGCCCGGCATCGCGTATGCGTAGGTTTCGAGCTTGGGACGCGGGCTGGCCAGCGAATCGATCACCCACAACTTCTCCACCTTGCGTGAATCGCGGCGCACCAGCGCGAACTTCTTGGATTCGCGCGACCAGGAGACGTTGCCGGCGCTGACGCGCGCGTTCTTGTTGTCCTGTCCCTGACCCTGCTCGCCGGTTTGCTCCTGCTGTTGCTGCTGCTGTTGATCGCCGCCCATGCCGCGACCGCCACCGTAGCCGAAGTCCTCTTCGCCGTCCTTGGTGATCTGGGTTTCCACGATGCTCTTGTCGTCGGCCTTTTTCAGGGCCTTGGCATAGTTGGCAGCATCCATCATGTAGAGGTTGTGATTGCGTGCGAAGACCACCCAGGCACCGTCGGGCGACATGCTGGCCCAGGCGGGCTTGCGGGGAGGCTTCTCATCCAGCAGCGTCAGCTTGCCGCCGGCCAGTTCGTACTCGAAGGTGAGGGTCTTCTGCGTGGAGTTTGCCGCGCCGCCGCCGCGTCCACCGCGCCCGCCCTGCTGCTGGGGGTCGTCCTGATTCTGGTTACCAGCATCCGTTTTCTCCTGTTCCACGGTTTTCTTCTTTTCGCCGGGGATGATCGCGTCCTTCGGAACCACCACGTCAAACTCAATGGAGGCGTCGCTCTTCACGAAGCGGATGGTGGTGATGGGCAGGTGCTGCGAATCCCATGGCAGGCCGGTAGCGGCGGTCAATTGCGCCGCCAGTTTCACTGCATCGAAGACGTTGGTCTTCGACTTCTTGGCGGGGTCCACCAGCCAGAACCTACGCCCTTTGCTGTTTTCGAAGCTGTACCAGAAGCGGTCGCCCGCGTCGAGCCAGTGCGGTGTGACGTTCAGGTCGAAGACCAGTTTGCCGACTTTGGTGGGAGTCCACTGCGCGGCCAGTTCGTAATTGGCTTTGGCCGGCTTGGCGGACGTGGCAGAGACGGCCGGGTTGTCACTAGCTGTCGCAGAAGATACCAGCAAGGCAAGCAAGCCGGCGGAAAACGGGAAATGGCGCGTTCGAAAATGCATGGGGACTCCTGTTTATCGCTGTTCCGTCTACTATACCGCGCCCGGCGGGGGGCAGGAGGGGGCCGCGACAGTAGCGAGCCAGGTTAGTCGGTGGTGGGCCGCGGCGGGTTGGCCCAATGGCCCGTGGAATCCTGGCCGGAGACCACTACGCCTTTGGCGTTCCAGCCCAGGCCGGCCCGCACGTCGGCTGGGCAGTATCGGAGGGTCAGGCCGCAACGCCTACGATTCGATTGATTGGCTTCCGAACCGTGGAGCAGCAGGTCGCTGTGCAGCGAAATCTCCCCGGCTGCGAGTTCGACATTGACCGGCTCGCCAAACTGATCGGCGCCGACTACGGTCTGATCGAGAACGTTGCTGTCGTCACCCTCGGTGAGTGTGTAAGTCAGGTGGCCGAACTTGTGCGTGCCTGGGATGTAGCGCATGCAGGCGTTCTCTACGCTGGCATCGTCAATGGCGAGCCACACGGTGACGGCCTTCGACGGAGTGAGCGGCCAGTAACTGGCATCCTGATGCCATGAAACGCGCTTGCCATCCCCGGGCATCTTACAGAAGAAGTGCGAGCCCCAGCCGATCACGTCGTCGCCCAGCAGATCCTTAATGTACGCGACGATGCGCGGGTGGGTCAGTAGATCGTAGACGCGTCCGTGGCGCAGGTGTGCGGTGCTGATGGAGTAGCTGTCGCCGCCGGCGGCGAGCGTCTGCGCCAGCAGATAGTCGAAGTACGCGCGAATGCCGTCCATTTCCGCGGCGTCGAAAATGCGCAGCGGCTTGAGGTAACCCTCGCGATTGAAGGCAGCGACCTGTTCGCGGGTGAATGTGCGCGGATGGGTCACCGTGGAAGGGTGGAAGCGCAGGTCACGATCGATCTGGTTCAACTCATCGGCCTTCGGGATGAACGGCGGCATGCATTTCATTCTCCGCCAAATTTGCCACGAGTTCTGGCCCCTGGGAGCCCGCGCTACAACAGAATGGTGTCGATTCGGGTATCTTCCGCGCCCGCCGCTGCGGCCACCGCGCGTTCTTCGGGCCCTCGCAGGAACTCGAGCAGCGATTCCTCCGACCCGTCGAAGTAACCTTCCACCAGTTCCCGTATGGCCACCCGCCGCATCACGTCGCGCGATGTCTGGGGCTTGTAGACAAAGGCGCGCCCCACTTTGCGACGCTCCAGCTTGCCCTTGCGCACCAGGCGGTCGAGCACCGTCATGATCGTGGTGTACGCGAGTGGACGCGATTGCGCCACAATCTGCTGCACGTCGCGCACATTGCCTTCCTGAAGGCTCCAGAGGGCCTTGAGGCATAACAGCTCCAACGGAGGAGGGACATCGCGGGCAGTCTTCGGCATTAGCTTTCCTGTTTCGTCCCGGCAGGCGTCAGCGCCTGCTTCAGCTTGTCGGCAAAAGGCGATTCGGATGGTGGTGCGAACAGAGGATGCCGCGCCGCTGCCGGTGCAACAGTCGGCGCTATAATTGTCGGCACACTCGGCGGCGCAGGCGCGGCCGGAGCAGCCTGAGCGACCGGCTTGCGCGGGGCTTCCTCGATGTCCGCTTTCACCGCAGGGCGTTCCTTCGGCGCTTCCGCCGATGGATCCAGATAGCGATCTTTCTTCAGCACCGTGCGTTCCAGTGAATTGTGGAACGTGGTGAAGCAGCCCTCCACCTGTCGATCGTTTTCGATGAGCGCGCGCATGCATTCCATCTTGGAATCGGTGTCGTCGAGATAGTGCAGCAGCAGCGCTTCGGGAAACTGCGGTTGTTTGGGTGAGCCGTATTCGAGTTTTCCGTGATGGCTCAAAATCATATGCTCCACCAGCGTGCGCAGCCGCACCGGAAAATCCGGCAGCCCGCGTAGCGCGTCACTCACCATGCGCAGGGCAATCTGCATGTGTCCCAACAGTTGTCCTTCACTGGAGTACGAAAAACCGCGCTCGTAGTTCAATTCGTAGATCTTGCCGATATCGTGCAGCACAACGCCGGTGATCAGCAAATCGTAATCCACGAATGTATAGTGTGACGCTGCCATACGCGCCAACGTGCAGAGGGAAAGTACGTGCTCGATCAGCCCGCCCAGGTACGCGTGATGGATGCTCTTGGCGGCGGGCGCACGGCGATAGCGCACCGCCACATCCGGATCGTCCAGTATGGCGTTGAGCAGAGCCTTCAGGTGGATGTTGCCGATCCCCGCCACCAGACCGCGGAGTTCGGCCCACATCTCATCGGGATTGCGCTTGGAGGAGGGGAAGTAGTCGCCGAACTCGATCTCGCTGTCATCCATGCGCCGCATTTTGTGAATGGTCAACTGCGGGCGGTTATGGAAGATCTGGATAAGACCCTTCACCTTGACGAAGTCGTCGCGGTCGAAATCGTCCAGCACTTCAGCGGCGTTGTCCCACATCTTGGCGTCCAGTTCGCCCGTTCGGTCGGCCAGCAGCAGCGAAAGATACAGCTCTCCCGATTTCTTCTGCCGGATCTCTTTCGAATGCACCAGAAAGCTGGTGGTGATGACTTTATTCGGCTCTACTTCGCTGACAAAAGGAGATTTCATTGTTTGATCGGCGCGGTCGCCGGAGGAGTCGTAGCCGGCGGGGCGTTCGGATCTTTCGGTAAGCCCAGCGTCGAAGTATCGATGTCTGCGTTCTTCTTGGCGGCGTTGCCGTGCGGAATCACACCCAGGAATTTCTTTTTCTTCTTGTGCGCCAGCACTTCTTCCTTGGTAGTGGTCTGTGGTTTTAAGACCGCCACATCGTGCCAGCGGGTGTCTTTTCCAGGGACCGCGCCGGTGTCCACGTAACCGTCCTTGATTTCCAGGAACGCCTGTGTGCGCAGCTTGCTAAGGTACTCGCGAACCTTGGGTTGCATGCGGGGCTCGGACATCGCCTCCTGGATCTGCTCTTTCACTTCCTCAAACGGCGGCAGGCCAGCCTCAAAACGCTCGTCCAGCCGGAGGATGTAGTAGCCCGCCGGGGTAGATTTGACGAAAATCGGGTCGGTGACGGACCCCTTCTTTTCCTTGAAAGCGAAGTCGTCGATTTCCTTCATCGACATGCCGCGCTGCCGGGGCGGCAATTGTCCGCCATTGCGCGCCGTTTCCACATCGTCGGAGTTCGACGAGGCCAGTTCGCCAAATTTTTCACCTTTGCGGGCGCGTGCCACCAGGTCCTTTGCCTTCGCCTCGGCGGCGGCCACCTGCTGCTGGGTTTTGCCTTCGGTGGAAATATAGATCTGGCTGAGGAACACCTGTTCCTGGCGCATCAGCTCGGCCTTGTGTGTGTCGTAATACTGACGCAGCTCCGGCTCCGGAATGTTGATGCGCGAGCCCACTTGCTGACTGATCACGCGGTGCGTCAGGTAGTTGTTGACCAGTTGCTGGTGAAACTCCTCGTACGGCATGCCGGTTTGATCGCGGACAAAGTCGTGGAATTTGTCGGGGTCGGTGATCTTGCTTTCCACCTGCATCTGCGCGATGCGGCGGTTCACTTCGGCATCCACACTGATGTTCAGATCCTTGGCAGCCTGCACCAGCAGCAGCTCGTCGATCTTTTCCTTCAGAATCTCCTTGCCCTGTTCATCGAGTGCTGCCTGCAATTGCGCCCCAGCCAGCTTCTGCTGTTGACGAAGGAACTGCTCCATCTTGTGACGGGTGTCGTCCAATTCGCCGCGCGTGATGATGTCGCCGTTCACCTTCACGGCGATCTCCTCCACCACCCGAACATCCGCTGCCGCGGCTAGCGATGCGCCTGCCGCGATGAGTACTGCAAACCTACTTAACATAATTCGATGCTCCATTTTACCAAACCCCGCTCACATGGCCGGCGAACGCTTCAGGCCCGCTTTCCGTTTAGCGGCCCCCGGCCCTTGTCACTGGCCACCGGCTCCTGCGCTCGCAGGCTCTCCAGCTTTTCCGAAAGGAAACGCAGAATCTCCCCTGCGCCGGTCTGGCTGGGCTCTAAGGGTAGTAGCAATACACCTGCCGGAGTGAATTGCGCGCCCTTGGTTTTGCTCACGATATTCATGAGACGTCCAGGATCTACGCGCGTTTGCTTGTGGAACTTTATATTCAACAGGTTATGCCGGCGATCGACGGCCTCGATGCCGATCTGTTCAGCTAAAGTCTTGAGCGCCGAGTACTGCAGCAGGTTGCGTACCGCTTCGGGCACTGTGCCGTAACGGTCCTCCAGTTCTTTTTCGGCACGGTCGCGCGCCTCCGCGTCGGCCGCGTTGGCGATCTGCCGGTAAGCCCGCAGGCGCTGGTTTTCATCGCCGATGTAGTCGGGCGGAATGCGGATATCGAGGCTCAGGTTGAGCGACGAATGGATCTCCGGCACAATTTCTTCGCCCTTCAACTCCCGAACCGTCTCTTCCAGCAGGCGCACGTAGGTGTCGAAGCCCACGGAATTGATGTGCCCGTGCTGCTCCCCTCCCAACAGGTTGCCCGCGCCTCGCAACTCCAGATCGAGCGCCGCGATCTTGAAGCCGGCTCCCAAATCGCTGAATTCTTTCAAAGCCGCCAGGCGCTTCCGGGCAATTTCGGTGAGCTCGGTGTCGGGCGGCACCAGCAGGTAGGCATAGGCGCGCCGGTTCGACCTTCCCACTCTGCCGCGCAACTGATAGAGCTCGGAAAGGCCGTAGCGTTCGGCATTTTCCACGATCATGGTGTTGGCGAGCGGGATATCCAAACCATTTTCTATGATTGTCGTACACACTAGGATATCGAACTCGTGCCGTGTGAACTGGAGCATCGTTTTCTCCAGTTCTGCCTCTCCCATCTGGCCGTGACCCACTCCGATTCGCGACCCCGGAGCCAATTCCTGAATCATGGGCAGCGCGCGACCAGATGGAATCGACGCGATTATGCAAAAAGTAGACCTGCCCGCCCCGGCCTAATTCGAGTTCGATGGCGGAACGAATCAGTTCCGGCTGGAAGGGCGCGACTACGGTGTGGATCGCCAGACGATCTTTGGGAGGCGTCTCGATCACCGACATATCCCGCAGTCCCAATAACGACATGTGTAGTGTACGCGGGATCGGAGTGGCGCTCATGCTAATGGCATCCACACTGGTTTTCAAGTGCTTTAGGCGTTCCTTATGTTTGACGCCAAATCTCTGCTCTTCGTCTAAGATAACCAAGCCCAAATCGCGGAATTCCACATCCTGCGACAACAGACGGTGTGTTCCGATAGCAATATCGATCTTGCCTTCCGCCAAATCCGCCAGAGACGCCTTGATTTCTTTGGGCGAGCGGAAGCGGCTGAACATTTCCACGCGTACCGGAAACGGCTGGAAACGACGCTTGAACGTCTCGAAATGCTGAAATGCTAATACTGTAGTAGGAGCCAGCACCGCGATCTGTTTGCCATCGCCCAGCGCCTTAAATGCCGCCCGCATCACCACTTCGGTCTTGCCGTAACCTACGTCGCCGCACAGCAGGCGGTCCATCGGCTGCTGACCTTCCATGTCGCGCTTGATTTCCTGGATGGCGGTAAGCTGATCGCGGGTCTCGGTGAATTCGAACGCATCTTCAAATTCGCGCTGCCAGTTGCTGTCGGCCGAATATTGGAAACCCTCGGTCATTTTGCGCGAGGCGTAAAGCTTTAGCAACTCGTCCGCCATGTCGCGCATTTTGGCTTTGATCCGCGTTTTTGTGCGCGACCAGGTAGCACCTCCCATGCGGTCGAGTGAGGGCTTCGATTCGCCAGCGCCGCGGAACCGCTGGACTAAGTCCATGCGGGTCAACGGCACATAGAGTTTCGCGCCTTGGGCGTACTCGAGCACCATGTAATCGCCCTGCGACTCGCCTTGGGAAATTTCGCGGAGACCCAGATATTGAGCGACGCCGTGCTCGGCGTGCACTACGAAGTCGCCCGGTTTTAGATCGATCAGGTCGGCGGAGAAGGCCGCTGCCGCCGACTTCGAAGAGGATCCGCGCGCTACCAGCTCGGAGGTCTCGAACAGATCCTCGGAGCCAAATACTACAAGTTTAGATTCGTGGAATGCCGTGCCATGCCGGATCAGTCCTTTGATGAGGTAAATGTTCGCGACCGACCCGGCCATGTAGGCCCGCTCTGCCAAGTACGCCGGCGTGGAATCGCCGTGCTCCAGCCCAAGCTGGTAGGGAATGCCGTACTCGTTCAAAATGTCGGCAACCCGCTCTACTTCACCTGTAGAAGATGCGAAGAAGGCTACTCGATTCCCAGCTTCAACCAGCGTGCGAGCTTCCGAGATCGCGACCGTCATATTGCCTCGGAACGAAACCGACGGACGCGTGGAGACGTGAAACTGGCCGCTCTCCTCCGTTCCCCAGCCAATCTCTAACTGTTTGAAAGCAATCCGTGGCAGAGTTGCGGCCTGGCGCTCCACTTCCTCCCAGCGGAAGAAGATGCGGTCGGGATCGTAAGCTGCCGAGCGCTCCGTCTGCTCGGCGCGCGTCCAGAATCGATTGGCGGCCGCCTGCACTTGCTCCGGCTCGTCCCAGATCAAAATCGGCCGGTCCAAAAGCGAAAATACCGAGGTCTGCCGCTGCTTGACCATCGAAGTGAGTACTTCCCAGCCGGCGAAAGTTTCGCCGGGAGGTGGCAAATCCCGCCCAGGAGTGCCCGCCTCCTGCATCAGCCCGCCAAGCTCTACAAGCATCGAACGAGACTTCTGATATTCGGTTAGCGGGAGCAGCGTGCAGTCCTCAACTTTGAGAACGGAGCGCTGCG
The DNA here is from genome assembly GCA_963815475.1 of uncultured Solibacteraceae bacterium. Classification (GTDB taxonomy): domain Bacteria; phylum Acidobacteriota; class Terriglobia; order Bryobacterales; family Bryobacteraceae; genus Sulfopaludibacter. The sequence goes on from CAWFHD010000003.1 coordinate 3,128,269, forward strand.
ATTCCACATCGAACCGGCGGATGGATTCCACCTGATCGCCAAAGAGGTCGATGCGCACGGGCCGGTTGGATTCCGGGGAAAAGACATCCAGGATGCCACCACGCACGGAGTACTCGCCCACCATCTCGACTGGCTCGCGGCGCTCATAGCCGATGCTTTCGAGGTGAGCCACTACCTCTTCCAAGGGAAGCTCTTCCCCCACTCGAAGCCGCAGAGCCAATTGACGATAGAAGGAATTGGGTTCGATCCGCAACAATGCCGAGGCCACCGGCAGGATGGTGATGGGGACCTTCTGAGTTGCCAGACGCCACAATCCGATGGCGCGCTGCTCGCAGATCTCAGCATGCGGGGAGAGGTTCTGCATCGGCATGACGTCCAGCGCCGGAAGAAGTAGCGGACTGGTGCGGTCGTCATCTGCGAGCAGATGAAAGAATGTGTTGACAGCTTCGGAGAGGGCTTCGGCCTGCTTGTTGCCATCTACTACGACGATCAAAGATCGGCCGGTTTGCTGCCAAAGGAGCACGGCATAAGCGGCCTTGGCGGTGTTGGTGAGGCCGGAAAGCGAGGGCGCGGCACCCGAATTCAGGCTGCGCAGGGCATCCTGAAAGCCAGGATGGCGGCCGAGGTCCAAGAAGAGGTCGCGAACGGCTGGATGAATCAAAGTTGGCTGAGAATTCTTTCGACGATATTAGTAGTTGAGAAGCCCGGTTCCAGCGGGATGGTCATTACTTGCCCCCCGGCGGCTTCCACTTCTTCCCGGCCCGCCACAAAATGCGACCAGTCGGCACCCTTAATGAGGACATCGGGCAGGACTTCGGCAATCAGCTCCCGGGGCGTATCCTCATCGAACAGCGTGACGGCGTCCACTGCCTCCAGCGCCATCGCCAACTGGGAGCGCTCGCCTTCGTCCAACAGCGGGCGCGACGCTCCTTTGGCGCGCCGCACACTGGCATCGGAGTTCAGGGCAAGAATCAGCACATCGCCTAACGAGCGGGCCTGCTCCAGCAGCCGAATGTGCCCAGGATGCAGCAAGTCGTAGCAGCCATTGGTGAAGACCACGGATTTGCCCTCGGCCTTCCACTGCCGCCGCTGGCCGACAAGCTCTTCCCGGCTGTAGAGTCGCACCAGATTAGTGTAGCAATCCTACTTCACGCCCGACATCAATCGCACGGTCGGTTTGACCAGCAGCGCCAGCACGATAGCAGCGGCAACTCCGGTTGCGGCGACCGTACCGAACAGCGTGGGAAGCGGCAGGGAACTGTATAGGGATGCGGCCTTGCCGGCCAGCCAATTGCCGATGCTGATGGAGACAAACCACATCCCCATCATGAAGCCGGCGGCGCGGTCGGGAGCCAGTTTGCTCATCGCGCTCAGGCCCACCGGGCTTAAGCAGAGTTCGCCCAAGGTCTGCAAAAGATAAGTGGTCACTAGCCACCATTGGGAAACTAAGGCACCGTGCGAAGAGGCTGTTGCGGCCGGAACCAGAACGGCGAAGGCCAAGCCGCCGAGAAGCAACGCTATGGCGAACTTGGCGGGGCTGGAGGGCTCGTGCTTTCGCATAGCCAGCCAGAGCCATGCAAAGACGGGGGCAAGGGCCACGACGAAGATGGGCTGCACCGATTGGAACCAACTTGCCGGATAGGGGTAGCCAAACAGGTTGCGGACGGTGCTCCGTTCGCCGAATAGGTTTAGCGACGAACCGGCCTGCTCGAAAGCCGCCCAAAACACAGCCGAAGCGATGAACAGCACCAGGATGGCAGAGGACCGCTTGCGTTCGATGGGCGACCATTCCTTTCCGAGGAGCAGCCACGCGAACACCACCACCGAAATGGCAATCAGCGCATAGCCGACGCCATCGGAAATGGAATCGGGCGTAAGTTGCAGCGTGCCGGTCGCCGCCAGAATACCCAATAGCGCGAACACGGCCAGACCGCCACCGACTGCCAGTAGCGCGCTGCGCTTCTGCTGTTGATCTTTGGCCGGATCGCCGGTGGTTGCCGGGTGGAGACCGGCGGTGCCCAATAGACTGGAGCTCAGGATGTACTGCACCACGCCGAGGAGCATGGCGAGACCGGCGACGCCGAACCCCATACGCCAGCCCCATCGGGCGGCGACGGCTCCGCAAATGAGAGGCGAAATGAGCGCCCCGATGTTGATCCCCATGTAGAAAATGGAGAATCCCGAATCGCGCCGCACGTCGCCAGGTTTATAGAGCTGGCCCACAATCGTGCTGACATTGCCCTTGAGCATACCCGTCCCCGACATCAGGAGGACGAGGCCGACATAAAAGGACACTTCGCTGGGCGCTACCAGGCAGAATTCGCCGGCGGCGATGAGAACGCCGCCCATCAGGACGGCGCGGCGCTGTCCGGTGATTCGGTCGGCCACCCACCCGCCCCCCAGGCAGAGCAGGTAAGCCATGGAACAGTACAGGCCATAGATCGCGCCAGCCCGCTTGTCCGGAAAGCCGAGCCCGCCATTGACCACTTTGTCGGTGAGGAACAGAATGAGCAGCGCGCGCATTCCGTAATAGCTGAAGCGCTCGAACATTTCCGTGAAGAACAATGTGACGAGGCCGAGCGGATGCCCGAAGAACCGGGTATCGGTTTGGGGCGAAGTTGCAGGGGTTGCAAGGATAGCCATGGTGTTACCGGCAACGACAGTGTATACGGTGGGAGGGGTGAGGAGCAAGGAAGAACGAAGTCAGGAGGCAGGGATCAGAATCGAAGCCGCACCTCGGCGCGATTCTGCTGTCTCCTGATTTCCGCTCTAATACTTTTTCAGCTCTTCCATCAACGCGTCCGGTCCTTTGCGTCGATAGAGGTCCGTCAGCCGCTGTTCTTCGGCGGAGGGCGGCAGGACTTTGTGCAGGAGTTCCTGGTCCAGGTTCTGGCGATTGGGGACCCAAACTTTGCCGTCGGCGAATTCCACCTGGCTCACGAAACCCGTCATCGATTGGATGTTGAGCGGCTTGCCGTTGCGCGAGAAGCGCAGCGCGGTGTCTTGCTCTACCTTGGCCGTCTTGCCGGCCGGTAGAAACAGATCGGGCGCGGAGGAGGGCAGGGATGCTGCCATGTACTCCTGGCCGCCAGGGTCGCGCACCAGCCAACCCAGTTCCACGTGCTTCACGGGTCTACCGGAACGGTTGAGCACCTGAATGCGCGGCGCGCGCGCCTCATTGCCGGAGACGATCGCGTAGCCATCGGTGGGCTCCACCGGCGAATCGGGAAACTGCAGGAACGCAAACTTCTCGGTGCGCTCCGCCTGGGCCGTCGCCGAAGTTGGCACTGCGGGAGCCCGCAGCAGGCGCACGTCGAGTTGCGGCACGGTGGCTTGACGGTTCAGGCTATCCACCATGGCCCGCTGCAGACCGGCGCGGCCCGATGCCGCCAGCACACGTTTGAAGTATTCGCGATCGCGCTGCGCCTCCATCTCCCATGCCGTCATGGCGCGGCGCGAGCTGAGTCGGTCGGGTCCGTAGAAGGAAAGATCCTGAAACAGCACGCCATCGAGAAAGATCTCGACCAGCGCGCCGCCCGCCACTTGCGTGGGGCGGATCAGCGGACGGTCGATGCGCACCGGCACCGTTTCGCCCGGGCCCACATTCAAGCTGGGCATGGAGACGGAGGCCTGGCCGCCCAGGGTGACGTCCTGCGACACCACCCGCAGCGTGATGCCGCGAATCCGCTTATTGCTGACATTACGCAGGGGCACCGAAAGGTGAAGATCGAGCACCATAGCAGCGCCGCGCGCGGTGGCTCGCGATTCGCCCGTCGACCAGCTTTGCAAAGCGACCGGAGAATCGTCGGGCAGGGCGAATTTGATGGAGCCCACCGGAAGCGGAACATCCTGGGCCAGCGCGGACACGGCGCTCAGGATCCCCAACACCAGCAGGCGATCCGGCATTTTATTGCGCATAGGCATTTTATTGCGCATAAAGGTCCAGACTGTTGATAGTCACGACGCCGGTTTTGGGGTCCACGTACCGTGCCCCCATGTTTCCCTGCGCGCTCACCGAGTAGATCACGCTGTGCGCGCCTGTGTGTGTCAGACCCAGCGCCTGTCCGCCGTCGCTGATCTGAATTCCGTTAGCCGTATTTTCCACCACAACATCCTTGGCCGACTGGGCAACGCTGGGCTGGGGGCGCTGCACAAATAGTCCCACCGCCAGCAGAATCACCATGGCGGCGCAGATCGCTGCCGCGCGCACGCCATTTAGTGAACCCGCTTCCAACCAGTTTCGGCCAAACCAGGAGGGCGCTCCGGCCGTGCTGCGGACGCATTCGCCCGCCGACAGGCCCAACCGGATATTGGCCTTCATTTCGGCTTCCATGCGAGTCCAGGGAAGCTCGGGGATTTCGGCCAGCCCAGTGATCATCTCGCGTGTATTGGTGAAGGCGGCCAGTTCCCGGCGGCAGCTTTCGCACTGCGACAGGTGGCGTTCCACCTTCCAACGCGCCATAGTCCCGAGGTCTCCGCCCGCGTGCAACGCCAACGTACCCTCGTTCGGGTGTTTCATTGTCTTACCGCTTCCTTCTTTCGATATACTTGCGGAACTTGGTGCGGGCATTGGCAATGTGCGACCGCACGGTGGCCTTCGAGCAGTTCATGCGTTGGGCCACTTCTTCCGCAGGTAATCCTTCCACATCGCGCAACAGCAGGGCGACGCGTTCGCGTTCGCTCAGCAGGCGCAGGCCATCTTCCAGGTAATCCCGGTGTTCAGACCGCAAGAGGAGTTGTTCCGGACTATCCGAATGGCTCTCCGGCGCGACATCGATTTCGCAAAAAGTAGTACGCCCACTGCGGCGCATGAAATCGATTGCCGTATTGGTGGCGATTCTGGACAGCCAGTGAGCGGCTTTCTGCTCGTCCTTGAGCTGTTCCTGGTGCTGCAGGGCTTTGATGAACGCTTCCTGGGTTAGGTCCTGAGCATCCGCCACGTTCCGGACAATCCGGTAGATCTGGATAAAGATCCGCCGTAAGTGTTCGGAAGCAAAGCGGTTTTGCCGTTCCGCCAACTCCAGGCCGGGCTCGGTGACTTCGCTCATCCGGGTATACAACGCTGTTTCCACGGTCCTGAAAAGTATGACGCTGGAACCCGCAAAACGTGGAAACAATTAGCGGTTTCACCGCTAACGACATTCTAGCGCGAGTGGGGAGGCGGCTATTTGGCCTGGGCGGTCAAGACCAGGAAGATGTCGGTATCGTCGTTGGGTTGGACTTTGATCTTGCCGACCACCAGTTTCTGGCCCGGCTCGATGGACAGGTTGGTGGAGATGCCGCTGGTGCCTTCCTTCATCTCATTGCCCGCCCCGTAGGGGATCTTGACGCTGAAGCTGAACGGGGCGATGGAGATCGATTTGGCATCCTCGGTGGTTCTGACATTTGAAAGCGACAGGCCGTAGAAATACGCCTGGACGTTGCTGGTATAGAAGTGCGGCAGGACGCCCGAAAGCTCAACGTGATCGTGGACGGGCGACACTAGCGTGTCCAGAAGCGTGTAAGAGGAGTAGGCGAAGGAGCGCTTCATTTCCGTGAGGGCGCTCTCCAACTCGGTGGGGATGGGGCGGGGCTTAGCTTCCGGCCCGGGCGGGTTCATGGAGGCGCGCACCATATACATAGTGAAGGTGATTTGTGGCTGCGGCCTCGGGGCGGGCTGGGGCACGTCGAAGCGCTTCAGAATCTCCTCGGCTTTGGCAATGACTGCCGAAGGGCCGCCGATGTGCACCAACTTCAGTTCAGGAATAAACTGTACGGCTGCGCCTGACATCATAACGGCAAGTGAGCAGACCGTTTCCATGCGCCTGCCGGTTAGATACTTGGGTTCGAAAAGCTGGTCCTCCGCCAAGGCGGGCAGGCACAGGCCGAAGAGTAGGAATGCTGCGGCGATCTTATTCATTGATTGTCTCCTTTACTTTCAGGAATCCAGAGAATCACCACCTTGGGGTCGCGCGTAGGCACCCGCAACGTATCGGGCGATTCGGTTAAAGGTTCGGGCTTCGGCGCCTCGATGGCCGCCAGCGCGGCGTCCAGTTCGGCGTCCGACAGACGCCGCTGGATTGGACGAGGCTTCACGGCTTTGCTGGCCACCAGGGAAGCCGCTGGGATAGTAGGGCCGGCAACCAACGGCGGGGCCGGCACGGTGGAATCAAGACGCTGCAGGGCTGCGATGCCTGCGATTGCGAACAGTGCGGCCGCGGCCATCAACATCGTCGCCAGGATTCTGCGCCGCCGCTCGCGAAGGATGCTGCTGCGAATCTCGCGACGCATCGAGACGAAATCGACGTGGAAGACTGCTTGAGGCGGCGCGGCGAGGAGATCGCGATCGGCTGCCAGTGCCTTCGCGAGGTCGGCGCAGTTGTCGCAGGTCTTCACGTGGGATTCGACGGCGGCGGCTTCCGCGGCTTCGAGGTCGCCACCCACGAGTTGCGCGATTCTTTCTTCCCACTGTGGGCAGCTCATCGCTTCTCCTCGCGTCCAAAGAATCGGCGCAGCTTGAGCCGCGCGTTCGAAATCTGGGACCGGACGGTGACCTCCGAGGAGCCCAGAACGCGCGCTACCTCCGCTGTGCTGAGACCTTCCATCTCGCGCAGGAGCAGCGCTGAGCGTTCCTTCTCGGGCAAACTGCGCAGGCCCTTCATCAGGCGGTCTTCCAGCTCACTGTCGGCGAAGAGCGCTTCGGGACTAGCCGAAGGATCTGGCGCAGCGGCCGCCAATTCGTCCATCGATACGGTCCGCGAGCGCTGGCGGCGGCGGGCGATGTCGCGGCACACGTTGACTGCCGTGGTACAGAGCCAGGCCAAAAGGGACCGATCGGATTCGATACGTCCCAGGTGGTTGTGCAGTCGGATGAAGGCTTCCTGGGTGGCGTCTTTGGCATCTTCGGCGTCGCCAGTGACGCGCCAGGCTAGGGCAAAAACGCGCCGCTCGTGAAGGCGGACGAGGCGCTCGAAGGCGTCGAGGTCGCCGGTCTTCGCCAGTCGGAGGATCGCGGCATCGTCGATCGAGCCTTCCGGTTCGTCCGCCCTCGGCACTGCCTGAAGCACCATCGCCACCGTCACAACCATATACGTCGGACCATCCGGAAACGTTGAGTCGTAAATTAAATGGGGTCAGACGCCATTAAACGTGGATTTGTGGATATTTTCATCAATTTCGAGTTAAATGGCGACTGACCCCATTTAGTTGATATTTTCCACAGTTGCGGGACCCACCTTGGGGGTGTGCTGGAATTCGGGACCGTTTATACTGAAACTGGCGGTAGACCATGAAACTTGCAGAACGGATGTCGCGCATCGGCGTGGAATCGGCTTTCGATGTGCTGGTGCGGGCCAAGGCGCTGGAAGCGCAAGGCCGAGCGTGATTCACCTGGAGATCGGCGAGCCCGATTTTCCCACGCCGCCCCACATCGTCGAAGCGGCCAAGCGCGCGCTCGACGAAGGGTGGACGCATTACGGCCGCACGCAGGGTCTACCCGAACTGCGCGAGGCCATCGCGGCGCACGTTTCGCGCACGCGCGGCATCAACGTTGGGCCGCAGCACGTGTCCGTCGTGCCCGGCGGCAAGCCGATCATCTTCTTTCCCATGCTGGCGCTGCTCGAGCCGGGCGATGAAGTCATTTATCCCAATCCCGGCTTCCCGATTTACGAATCGATGATCCGTTTCCTGGGCGCCACGCCGGTCGCCATGCCGCTCGAAGAATCGCGCGGCTTCTCGTTCGATCTCGATCTGTTCCGCGACCGCCTGACGCGACGGACCAAAATGGTGATCCTCAATTCGCCGCAGAATCCCACCGGCGGCGTGATTCCACGCGGAAGACATGACAGCCCTCGCCGACATGCTGCGCGATCGCGACGTGATGGTGCTGAGCGACGAGATCTACTCGCGCATCTATTACGGCGAGCGCGCCGGTTTCGATCGCCGAGTTTCCGGGAATGCTGGAGAAGACGATCATCCTCGACGGCTTTTCGAAGACCTATGCCATGACCGGCTGGCGCATGGGCTACGGCGTGATGCCGGAGTGGCTGGTGGACGCGGTGAACAAGCTGATGGTGAATTCGAATTCCTGCACCGCCAGTTTCACGCAGCGCGCCGGGATGGCCGCGTCGACACGGCCGCAGGACGCGTGCACTCAGATGGTCGGCCGAATTCCGCCGCCGCCGCGACGCCTTTTGCGCGGGCCTGAACACAGATCCCCGGCTTCCGCTGCCCCTTGCCGGGCGGCGCTTTCTACGCCTTCGCCAACGTCGAAGGCACTGGCATGAGCTCCAAAGAACTGGCCGATTATCTGCTGACCGAAGCGGGCGTGGCCTGCCTGAACGGCGGCGCCTTCGGCCAGTACGGCGAGGGCTACATTCGATTCAGCTACGCCAACTCGCTGGCCAACCTGATGGAAGCCGTGGAGCGCATCAAGGTGGCGGTCCACAATCAGCTTTCCGCGGTGGGCCGCAGCCGCCGCGGTTAACCGGCTTATTGGATGGCGGCAGTCACTGGATTCGCCGCCACGCCATCCACGGTGAGATCTTTTCCAAATCGCTTCCAAAGAAACAAAAAAAGGTTCCAAGTGATTCGAGTTACAGCATCGCCCATCGCCGGCATTTGTTTTTCTCCTCACTTGTCGATCTCTCCACCCCTCATTCGTTATTCAGGTGCAACTAACACTTGCATAGAATAAAGGAGAAACTACCATGCCGAATTACATGCTTCTGCTTCACCACGAGCCGACTGGCTTTACCAAACTCAGCCCTGAGGAAGCTCAGAAGGCCCTGGAGAAATACATCGCCTGGACCAAAAAGCCGTTCATGGTGGCCAGCCACCGCCTCACCCACGACGCCGGCCGCGTGATCCGCGTGGAGAACGGAAAGCCCCGCGTCGCCGATGGTCCTTACAGCGAAACGAAAGAGGTGCTGGGGGGTTACTACACCATCGAAGCCGCCGATTACGACGAGGCCGTTGCACGCTCGATGGACCATCCGCACTTGGAGTACGGCGGCACTATGGAGATCCGCCAAGTCTGGAGCATGTGACGCAGTCGGAGCAATTCGCAGCGGCCGGTCCACTGCTGGAGCACCTATTCCGGCGGCAGGCCGGCCGCATGGTATCGCACTTCACCCGGCTGCTGGGTCCCGCGCACGTTTCGCTCGCCGAAGATGCGGTGCAGGAGGCCCTGCTCCGCGCCCTCTACCTGTGGCCTCACCAGGGCGTTCCCGAAAATCCGGTCGCGTGGCTGTTCCGCGTTGCTCACAATATCGCCATCGATGCGCTGCGCCGCGATCGGCTGCTGGGTGACAAGACCGAAGCGGTAGTCGCCGAGTTCTCGCGCTCTGCCAACAATCAGGACGGCGGCCTCGCCGATCTCGAAGAGCAGCTCCGCGACGATGAGCTGCGCATGATCTTCATGTGCTGCCATCCCGCGCTCTCACGCGATGCCAGCGTGGCGCTCAGCCTCAAGACCGTGGGCGGCTTCAGCGTTCGCGAGATTTCGCGCGCCTTCCTTGTGGAGGAAAGCGCGATTGCGCAGCGGCTGGTGCGGGCCAAGCGGCTACTCCGCGAGAGCAGCCTGAGCATCGAAATGCCGCACAGCGCGGAACTCACCGCGCGGCTCGCCACCGTGCTCGACGTAATCTATTTCCTGTTCAACGAAGGCTACTCAGCGCACGAAGGCGATGCGCTGATTCGCCACGATCTTTGCCTGGAGGCGCTGCGGTTGGCGCGCCTGGTGGCGTCATCCTCCATGGTCACGCCCGCTGTGGATGCACTGGTCGCGCTGATGGCGCTGCAGGCGGCCCGCTTCCCGGCGCGCGTGGATGAACTGGGCGACCTGATTCTGCTGGAGTCGCAGGATCGCAGCCGCTGGGATCGGGAACTGATCGCGCTCGGCTTCTTCCATTTCGATCGCTCGATTGCGGGCGACGAAGTGTCCGAGTACCACATTCAAGCCGCCATCGCCGCCACGCACGCCCGCGCCGCCGATGCGCAATCGGTGGATTGGGCCATGATCCTCCACTGCTACGACCAACTGCTGGCGATCAATCCCTCGCCAGTGGTGGCGCTCAATCGCGCCGTCGCGCTGGCGAAGGTCCGTGGAGCGGCAGAGGGTCTGGCAGCGCTCGACGCGCTCGCTCGCGAATCAAAGCTCGCGGGATACCATCTGCTGCTGGCGGTTCGCGGCCAACTGCTGCTGGACCTGGATCGGGAACAGGAGGCGGCCGCCAGCTTCACGGCAGCGCTGGAATTGCCATGCTCGGAGCCGGAGCGTCGCTTCCTGCGTCGCAAGCTGGAATTCTGCCTGACGGGGAAACACGCCAATAGACGGTGATTGAAGCGTGGAAGACGCCGCGATCATTGCTCCTTAGTTTCAGGATGGCGATAAGGCGGTCAAGGCAAGACGCAGGCCGAAATTGTCCCGAAATCACGCATCACGGGGTAAATCGGCGAAGTCTATCGGATCGAATTCCGAAGGGGTCTGAGGCTAGGTAAAGGACTGGCACGGCAGGCTGGCTGCGTTCCATTCGGGCTGAGATGCGTCATGGTCAAGGATCTGAAAGAAATGGTCCATGAAGACACCCAAGCATGACGGACAGTATTTAATCGTGGGAGTCTATGCAAGCGATCCGTGCGTTTGCGACCAATACCGAGCAGGTTCTTCGGAATTCTGCGGCGCAGAATCGGTGGCGGCCCACACCACGACCGCAGGCACCGCTTGAACCGCAGCTACTTGACGAGGTTCGATTTCCGATACAATGCTCGTGAGGTTGCGGACGTTGGACCACGGGATCTGGCCCACCACACCAGGTTGGCGGATGCAGTTGAAGTGTCAGGACTTATTCGGGAAAACTGCCTAACTGGCAGGGAAAGGATTGACAAATGAACAAGCTGGAAATCCTGCTCGTGATCGACAGCTTTACGCCTGACACCCTGCCCACGGTGCGTCTTGCAGCATACATGCGAGAGTTTGCTACCCTACTCGGTTCTGAAGAGCGGGTTCACTTCAAGCGATTAAGGAAGGGTAGCGCCTGTGTAGTGGCGTTTCCCGATGAGCAGGCCGCACCGAAGGTGAAGTCTCGACTAGAAGAAGTGCTGGCTGGAACTGCCCCACGGCCAGCGATAAAGGCTCGCCAGGATTTGGACGATCTCCTGGCGGATGACAACGCTGTTGGTCATGTCGAACTAGACGGCGCGAGGATCCTCGAGTTTCCCGGAAGGCTCAGGCCCATCCAGGAGAAGATTGGCCCAGTGCGCAGATCTGCAAGCATCGAGGGCCAAATTTTTCAGATCGGCGGCAAGGACGAAACGATCAACGTCCACCTGCGTGGGCGGGGTGGCGAGACCAGGGAAGAGGTGTCGATAGAACTTGCCAGACGGCTTGCCCCCTTTCTTCTGCTCGGTCAGGTCCGGATGTTTGGTGAGGGTGATTGGTATCGGGTTAATGGCAAATGGGAACGGCACAGTTTCACTGCCGTGAGTTTCACGCCGCTCGACGAACACTCCTTAACTGACACGCTTCAAGAGATGCAGGGTATATTCTCCGGAGTGTCTCCTGATGATTTCGCTTCGACTATGGCCGCACTGAAAGGCGAATGATTGTCTTCGACACAACGGCGCTGTCCACAATCTGGATTCCCGGCGCAACTGCTTACGGTCGAAAAACAAAGAAGCCAATCAAGCACGCAAAAGAACGCGTTGATGCCCTTATTGAACGAATTGCAGCCACGGCTGACGTCATCGTAATACCAGCTCCGGTGCTGAGTGAGATTATCGTGAAAATCCCGGCGAAGGCCGATGAGTTGGTGACGCATTAAAAGCTCCCCTTGGTTTAGAGTAGAAGGATTCGATGCAGCAGCGGCCATTGAACTCGGGCTGCGGACAGCAAAGGCAATGGCCGCTGGAGATAAGCGTGAGGGCCTGCAAGCCGACTGGACAAAAATAAAGTTCGACCGGCAGATTGTTGCGATTGCTCTTGTAGTCAACGCCACCGAGATTATTTCGGATGACGGAGATATTGCGGCGGTGGGAGAACGGTGGAATATTCCCGTCACGAGTATTGAAGAACTACCCTTACCTAGCGAATTGATCCCGCCGCCCCTATTGGCAGGTCTTGAGGACGAAGAAGTTGAGTCAAGCCAAGAAGGGCAAATACGTGAGTCGGCGTCCAACGAACTTCGACGAAGCGATAGCGGAATTCCTGAAGGCTAACCGGGACTGAAGGCCCATGAGGCCGCTGCAATCTATATCGGATTGCCCAGCGGCTCACTATGGCTTCTATAGTTGCAGGAAGGGCAACCGGCCCGCTGGATCCGCAGCTTCGTTCTGCCGGAAACAGCCCAGATCCACTGCTATTTCGAATCGCCCAGCCGCCAGGCGGTCGAAGAGGCTCAACGCGGGCGCACATATATTCCATTTACAAAGATGACGGAAGTGATGAGATGACCCCCGAGGCAATTTAGGATTGGTGCAGCGGTATCCATGTATTTCTGTTACATACCGCCAACTGCGGACTCACCTTCCTGCACTATACTCGTCAGTGGAATGAAGGAGTCTTAGAATCTCATGATCAGACGAACGATTGCGGGCGCGCTATTGGCCGGCGCCCTGGTTTCCGCCGGATTTGCCCAGGTGGACAAGCAGAAGTTGATGGGCGAGAACGCGCAGAGCCCGGCGAAGGAAGCCACCGCCACCGTGGACGGTAAGACGATCTGGATTGTTTATCACGCGCCTTCGGTGCGCGGTCGCAAGATCTTCGGTGGAGCCGATGCGCTGCAGCCCGACGATAGCGTCTGGCGCGCGGGCGCCGATTTCGCCACCGTGATGCACACCGATGCCACGCTGGATTTGGGAGGTGTGACCGTACCGCCGGGCGATTACAGCCTGTACGTGTTCCTCGACAAGGGTAAATGGCAGCTCATCGTTAACAAGAAGACCGGCCAGTGGGGCATTACGCGCGCAGGCGGCACAACTCTGGATGAGAGCCAGAACGTGGGCAAAGCAAACATGACCATGAGCAAGCCCCCGGCGCCCGTGGAAGTCTTCAAGATCTCTCTCTCCGCTGCCGGAAGCAAGGGAAAGCTGCAGATGGAATGGGAAAACGTGGTAGCGTCGGCGCCGTTTAGCGTGAAGAAATAGCGCCTAACTCCTCTTTCGCCTGTTGGATCTGTTCCGCGTGCCGCTTTGGGTGGGCCGCGATGATCAGCAGGGTTTCGTAACAATTCACCGTTCCCAGCAGCGGATGGGTGGTGATCTGCGAGCGCAGGTCCGCGACGCTGTTGTCTACGAACTGAAGGGTGCGCGTCCGGGTATTGTGGAAATGCATTAGGGCATCGGCGAGCGTCGCAAAGCGGCCCGCGGGCTCCACTTGGGCCGGGGCCTGTATGCGCCTGGCGCGGTCGGCGCCGCGGGCCTTAATGGCGGCTTCCCGCTTCGAGTTCACCATCCTCTCGCCCTCGGTCGCGGCAGCGAGGCGGCCGAACAGGTAGTCCTCGGTCACAGCGACGTGCTCGACGCACTGCAGAATCGACCAGCGATTAGGTCCTGGTATGCGAACCGCCGTCGCTTCGGTGACACCGGCCACAGCATTGTCAAGCACCTGGCGGCCGCCTTCGAGCAGCGCCAGCATCTCCCGTTTTTCGTCAGGCTCCATATCAGTGATAGATTATCAACCTGGGCTTATGGCTTCGGTTTTTGTTACGGGCGCGAGCGGATTTATGGGGCGCACCTTGACGGCGGAACTGGTGCGCCGGGGCCACGCGGTTCGTGGGCTGGCGCGCGAGGGCTCCGGACAGCGTATCGCCGCGGGATGCGAAGCGGTGATCGGCGATCCGCTGGACGCCTCGACGTACCGCGACCGTGTGACCGGCTGCGACACGTTCGTGCAACTGGTGGGCGTGTCGCATCCCAGTCCTGCCAAGGCCGCGCAATTTCGCAGCATCGATCTGGTGTCGGCGAAGGCCGCAGTGACGGCTGCGACGTTCGCCGGCATCCGCCACTTCGTGTATGTGAGCGTGGCGCACCCTGCGCCAGTGATGCGCGACTACATCGCGGCGCGCTCCGAAGCGGAGGAGGCGATCCGCGCGGCGGGGTTGAACGCCACCATCGTTCGACCGTGGTATGTGCTGGGACCGGGAAGGCGATGGCCTCTGGCTCTGGTCCCTTTCTACTGGGTGCTGGAGCGCCTTCCATCCACGCGCGATTCGGCGCGCCGATTGGGGCTGGTGACGCTGCCGCAAATGGTGGCGACGCTGGCAGGCGCGGTGGAGCATCCCGCATCGGGCATACGGATTGTGGAAGTGCCGGAAATTCGACGCGCTTAACGCCCTTTGATCAGTTCGAGGAGTTCCTGCTCGGTGAGCGTGGGGACTCCCAGTTCCTGGGCTTTGGTGAACTTTGAGCCGGGGTCTTCGCCGGCCACTACGTAGCTGGTCTTCCTGCTCACCGCCCCGCTCACCTTGCCTCCGGCGCTTTCGATCAGCTTCTTGGCTTCGTCGCGGCTGAGATTGGCGAGGCTCCCCGTGAGCACGAACGTCTTTCCCGTAAGGGGACCGCCTTTGGGCCTGGTGGAGGCGTACAGGAAATTGAGGCCGGCGGAACGGAGCCGGTCGAGCAGTTCCAGATTGCTCGGCTCGTGGAAAAACTGGTAAACACTCTCCGCGACCTTGGGCCCGACTTCGTCGGCGAGTTGCAGCTCATCCAGGGTGGCGACGGCGATGGAGTCCATGCTGCCGAACGCCTCCGCCAGAAACAGGGCAGTGCGCTCCCCCACGAAGCGTATTCCAAGCGAGCTGATCACGCGCGGCAGCGGGTTCTTTTTGGAATTCTCGATGTTGCGGATGACGTTGGCGGCGGATTTCTTGCCCATCCGCTCCAGACCCACCAGTGTCTCCTCCGTGAGGTCGTAGATTTCGGCGACACTCTTCACCAGCCCACGATCCACCAGTTGATCCACCAGCGCTTCGCCGATGCCGTCGATGTTCATCACACCGCGCGAGGCGAAATGCAAAATCGATTCCTTCAAGCGGGCGGGGCAGTTGGCGTTGATGCAGCGGCTGGCGGCCTCGCCCTCCTCTCGCACCACTCTGCTGCCGCAGACGGGGCAAGTGGATGGCATGCGGAATTTCTTGCGGTACGACCCTTGTGCGTAGACGCGGACCACCTTCGGGATGACATCGCCGGAGCGCTCGACCACCACGTCGTCGCCGATCTGCAGGCCGAGGCGCTCAATCTCATCTTCGTTGTGTAGTGTGGCGCGCCCGACCGTGACACCGCCCACCGCGACCGGCTTCAAATGCGCGACCGGGGTCAACGCGCCGGTGCGTCCCACCTGCACCTCAATTCCCTCCACGGTGGTAACTGCCTGGCGTGCCGGGTACTTGTAGGCGATGGCCCAGCGCGGCGCTTTGGCGGTGGATCCAAGAGTCCGCTGCTGCTCGATGGAATCCACCTTGACCACCACGCCATCGATTTCATAAGGCAGATCTTCGCGGCGCGCCTCCCAATCGGCGCAAAACGCCAGGATCTCATCAATGGTATGGCACAACTGGCGATAGGGGTTCACCTTGAAGCCCATGTGCGCCAACAGGTCGAGCGACGCCCAGTGGCTGGCCACGGCCGGCTGTCCGCCGGACAACAGGAAGTAGGTGTAGAAATCGAGGCGGCGCGAGGCGGTGATCTGCGGCTCCAGCACGCGCAGCGAACCGGCGGCGGCATTACGCGGGTTGGCGAAACGGGAGAGGCCCCGCTCATCGCGTTCGGCGTTGAGGCGCTCAAAGGCGCGGCGGTTCATCACGGTTTCGCCGCGCGCTTCGAACTCTTCGAGTTTGGTTTGGACACGCAGGGGCAGCGAGCGGATGGTGCGGGCGTTCTCCGTAACGTCCTCGCCCACTGCGCCATCGCCGCGCGTCACGGCTTGCACGAATCGCCCATCGCTATAGTGCGCGGCCATCGAGAGGCCGTCCATCTTCAATTCGGCGACGTATTGAAATTTGACCTCGCCCAGCAGTTCTCTAACGCGGCGGTCAAAATCGCGCAGCTCGCCTTCGTTGAGGGCGTTGTCCAGGCTCAGCATCTGGGCGCTGTGCCGCACTTTAGTAAACCCCTCGCGCGGTTTGCCTCCCACACGCTGCGTGGGCGAGTCGGGCGTCAGCAACTCTGGGTGCTGCTCCTCCAACTCCTGCAAGTGGCGCATGAGCGCGTCGTATTCCGCGTCGCTGATCTCCGGCTTGTCCAGAACGTAGTACAAATGCTCATGGCGTCGCAGGTCTTCGCGCAGATCAGATACTTCTGTCCCGGGATCTTTCATCTGCCTCTCAACTATAATTTAACCAGGAACCGGAGATCGTACCATCACAACCTACAGGAAGACCGTCCTGATCTACAACCCCCGTGCGGGGAAATTCGGACGGAGCGGCGGCGCGCGCGTCCAGCGTGTCGTAGAAATACTCTCGCAAAGCGGGCATAACGTCACGGTTGCCCCCACCACCGGCCCGGCCACGGCCGGCGCGATTGCGTGCGCTCATATCAGCGACGGGGCGGACCTGATTCTGGCGGCGGGCGGCGATGGCACCATCAATGAAGTGGCGGAGGGCATGGTGCATTCGCAGGTGCCGCTGGGCATTCTGCCGGGCGGCACGGCTAACGTGCTCGCCATGGAGATGAAGCTCGGAGCCAAGCTGGAGCGCGCGGCGGCTCGACTGCATGAATGCCGGCCCTGTCGCATTTCGGTGGGGCATCTGGACGGATACAACGGGGCCGTCAAACGCCATTTTCTGCTGATGGCGGGGATTGGTTTGGATGCGCATATTGTTTACCACGTGAGCGGAGGGTTGAAAGCTCGCACGGGGAAATTCGCTTATTGGGTGGCGGGCTGGAGTTTGCTGGGCCGGCGCTTGCCTGAATTCTCAGTGGACGTGGATGGTCGAAAAATGCGGTGCTCTTTTGCCTTGCTCAGCCGCGTGCGAAATTACGGCGGCGATTTCGAGATCGCTCGCGACGTGACATTGTTCGACGACAATTTCGAAGTGGTGCTGTTCGAAGGCGGATCTTCGCTGCGCTACGTTCCGTATTTTGCCGGGGTGGCGGCGAACCGTCTGCACGGGATGAAGGGCGTCACAGTGATGCGCGCGAAGCACATCTCGTTCGAAAAGCCCGAAGACAACAGGGTGTATGTGCAGGTGGATGGCGAATCGGCGGGCCACCTGCCTGCGGACATCCGGATTGTTCCGCAGGCGCTTACTTTATTGGTGCCTCCGGAGTATAAAGTGCGCGGGTAGGTGGCGCGGACACTTGTGGAGTAGAGCGTCGGAACGCTTGCCCACGCTCTTCGGAATCAACGACAAGGCTCGACAGGAGTGTCGAGCCGGCAGGCCGAGGGCCTGCGCCACGTCGTCAATTAGTTCTCGGTGAAGGTCTTCTCGGCGCTGTCGACTACGATGGAATCGAGCTGTGGCCTCTGCGTCTCCAGTTTCAAGCCGAGCCGTTGAATGGAGGCGAAGATGGAGACTCCGATAGACGGGTCAGCGGAGGCCGGGGCCAGCAGGTTGCTGCTGTCTTCGCGCGCATACTCCAACTCGAAATCGTAGCGGGCGGTCAGCCCCGTCAGATCCACCACCGGACGACCCAAAATCCGCGTGATGGTGTTGGCCAGCGACGCCATGTCACCGTGCTTGACCTCGATTCGCCCCACTCCGTTGGGCGACATACCGATCGCGACCTTGGCTCCCTCGCCGGTTGGAGCGTTGACTGGCGATTCCTCTAGCTTCGGCCCGTTCTTGCCCACCGCGATCACAAGGACGTTGAACTCTTTGGTTTCGTGGTGCACGCGCAGTTTGAAACGCTCCTCCAGGAGTTGCCGGAGCATGGCCGGGATCTGGTCGCGCTGTGTTCCTTTAGGGCCCTTGGCCACGATGTCGTAGCGCGCTTCTGCCAGCCAGGACGGGCCGGAGACCTGATACTCCTTCAGGCGGTAAGCCAGTGCAATGCAGTACCGCAGTGTGACATAGCGGAGATCGATGCGGTCGTCGCCCACTTTGCTCTCCCGCCATTGGCCGGGCGCGCAGCAGGGCGCGGCCGATTTAACGGATGCCACGTCGAATGAGGCCGCGACTGGTGATTGGCCGGAGGCAACCCAACAGGCCGTCAAAGCGATAGCCGTAATCTTTACCGTATTGTGCATATTTCAGACCTGAAACTATTAAACACCAGGAGCGGCGACGAGTCTGTAGACGCACGTTAGAGGCGCTTGTAGAACTAAAGTCAACCTTGCTTCAGTACCCAACCTGACCTAACGTCATTTTTTACCGTTCTAGAATAATTCGGAGGCAGATATGCGGGAATTCCTCGCCTTAATAGCGGTGACGATTTTGGGCGCCGTGTGCGCCAGCGCGCAAGCCGGCACATGCAGTGGCATGACGCCCGGGCAATTGAGCAGCTTGAATGGCTTTGTTCCGTTCCCGGCTGCCAACCTTTGGAATACGGATATTTCCGCCGCTCCGGTGGATCCGAATTCAGCAGCTTTTATCCAGTTTATCGGCGCGACCAAGCCGGTTCATGCCGACTTTGGCGCAGGCCTGTATGCCGGCCAGAGCATGGGAATTCCGTATCAGGTGGTCACCGGCACACAAGCGAAGGTGGCGATCAAACTGGGCGCTTATGCGAGTGAGGACGATCCCGGACCGATGCCGGTTCCTTCGAACGCGTTGATCGAAGGCTACCCCAAACCGGGAACAGGCGATCGTCATGTGTTGGTGCTGGATAAGGACGCGTGCTGGCTCTACGAATTGGGCGCGGCCAAACTGAAGAACGGGGCGTGGAGCGCCGACGCCGCCGCGGTGTGGGATATGACGATCAGCGAACAGCGGCCGTACACGTGGACTTCGGTGGATGCCGCGGGTCTTTCGGTATTCGCCGGCTTGGCGCGATATGACGAGGTCGCAGCCGGCGCCATTCACCATGCGCTGCGGTTTACAGTGCCCCAGTCGCAAAAGGCATTTACACCGCCAGCGTCGCACTGGGCGTCGTCACTGACGAGCACCAACGCGCCACCCATGGGCATGCGCATGCGCCTGAAGGCCGGGTTCGATATCTCGGGTTTCTCCAAACAGAACCAGGTGATTCTGACGGCATTGAAAAAGTACGGCATGATTCTGGCGGACAACGGCAGCGCCATGTACATCAGCGGCGCGCCGGACGACCGTTGGAGCAACGACGACCTGCACCACCTGGGCAGCCTGACCGCGTCCGATTTCGAAGTGGTACAGATGAACCAGATCTATACTCCAGCGAACGTGCCCACCGGCACTTCGCCCACAATATCGAGTTTCACCGCGAATCCGACGGCGCCGATGGCCGGCGGATCGGTGACACTGAGTTGGAGTGTCGCGAATGGCGAGTACAACATCATCACGCCGCAGGTGGGTCCGGTTCGCGGCAACAGCATCGTGCTGACGCCGCCGGCGGGCACCACCACCTACACCCTGGAAGCGACGAATCAGTACGGCCGGACCAAGAAGACGGTGACGGTTACCGTGCACTGATTTAGTGCACCGCAAGCCCAGCCGTCAGTGCCGGCACGCCGTGCGGCGAGGCTCGATCGCATGGTGGCCTGAGGCATGAATCGCGGAGGTGAAGCGCAGCACAACGATTCTACGCTTCCACAACGTATGATGAGTTTTCAGGAAGCCGATGAAAACCTCCTCCGCGCTTTGGCTGTGCATCCTTTGTGGCCTTCCCCTCGCTGCGCAACCATCTTCCGCACGCTATGACTATCGAGTGCTGGCGACGTCTCGCACCGGGACTATGGAGAAAGAGATGAATGAGGCGGCCGATGCGGGCTATGTGTACGGCGGCATGATGGGAGGTCAGACGGCCTTCAGCGGTAGTGAAGTGCTGGTCATCATGAAGAAGGATAACTCGGCCGCCAAACCCTCCAGGCGCAAATACAAACTGCTGGCCACATCGCGCACCGGCACGATGCAGAAGGAGTTGCAGCAGGCCGGCGATGAGGGCTATGTCTTCCGCGGCGTGGCCGTTGGCAAGACCGAGTACGGCGGCGCCGAAGTCGTCACGGTTTTGGATCGACCGGCAAAATGAAATAAGATTTTTCGCGAACGATGTCGAGAACGCACATCGTGCTCCGACTTACCTATGAAAACGCACACGCGGTGCGAGAATCGAAAGGAGCGACGATATGAAATACATTTTGATGATGAACTGCCCCAGGAATGGCTACGATTCGTTCGGATCCATGCCGCAGGAGGACATCCGGGCACATATTGGGTTCATGATGAAACTCAACAAGGACCTGGGGGCAGCCGGGGAACTGGTCTCCGCCGAGGGGTTGGCCGATCCGAAGCAGGCTTTGCTGGTGCGCGCGGGCAAGGATGGCACGCCCGTGACGGACGGAGTGTTTCCGGAGGCGAAGGAGTTTCTGGCCGGGTATTGGATTGTGGACGTGGCGAACGCAGAGCGAGCTTATGCAATTGCGGCGCGGGCGTCGGGGGCTCCAGGAAAGGGCGGCGTTCCCTTGAACATGTCGATTGAAGTGCGGCAGGTGATGAGCGGTCCACCCCAAGAATTCCTGTGAGTGAAAGGGCGTTGGATTTCCGTGCCGAGCATCTGCTGCGCGAACTAGCGCCGCAAGTGCTCGGTGCGGTGATCCGGCGTTTCCGCGACTTCAACGCCGCGGAAGATGCGGTACAGGAGGCGCTGATCGCGGCGTCTGTGCAATGGCCGCGCGAGGGCATTCCGGAAAACCCACGCGCCTGGCTGGTGCAAGTGGCGTCGCGGCGCATGATCGATTTCGTGCGCAGCGAAGCGGCCAGGCGGCAGCGCGAGACCGCGGCGGCGCTGGAACTCGATCAGGTAATTCCGGCGGTGGATGTGGAAGATGGAGCGGGCGAGGACGACACGCTCATCCTGCTATTCATGTGCTGCCACGCGGCGCTAACCAATTCGTCGGCGATCGCGTTGACGCTGCGGGCGGTGGGCGGGCTGACTACGGCGGAAATCGCGCGGGCATTCCTGGTGCCCGAGGCAACCATGGCGCAGCGAATCAGCCGGGCCAAGCAGACCATCAAGAGTTCGGGCGTGCCGTTCCGCCTGCCCACACCACAGGAGCGAGGCGAGCGGCAGCGCGCTGTGCTGCACGTGCTCTACCTAATTTTCAATGAAGGCTACACCAGCAGCGGCGGGCCGGATCTGCAGCGGCCGGAGCTTTCCGGCGAGGCGATCCGTTTGACGCGCGCGGTGCAACAGTTGCTGCCGGAGGATGCCGAAGTGGCGGGCCTGCTGGCGCTCATGCTGCTGACCGATGCGCGGCGCACGGCGCGCACGGGACCGGACGGCGAGTTGATCCCGCTCACGAAACAGGATCGCGCTTTGTGGGACAAGGAAAAGATCTCCGCGGGCATCGCGCTGCTGAGTGAAGCTTTATCACGGGGCGCGGTGGGCACATACCAACTGCAGGCCGCCATCGCCGCGCTGCACGACGAGGCGGCACGCGCGGAAGACACAGACTGGCCGCAGATCCTGGCACTCTACGACCTTTTGAAGCGCATGTCGGACAACCCCATGGTGACGCTGAATCACGCGATCGCGGCGGCTATGGTGTACGGTCCCACCAAGGGCCTGGAGTTGCTGGATGCGCTGGATGCGGATGGCCGCCTGGCGGGGCATCATCGCGTGGATGCGGTGCGCGCGCACCTGCTGGAGATGGCGGGCGATGTGGACGCGGCGATCAGCCACTATCAGACGGCGGCGAGCCTCACCTCCAGCCTGCCGGAGCGGGATTATCTATTGACGCAGGCGGCGCGATTGCGGGAGAAGTGAGGTCAGTTGGCCGCCATCTGCTGCACCTCGCGCCAGACCGCCTCATCCACGGGCACACCGAGGGCGAGGTTCTCGGAACGGAGTTCGAGCGTGCGCTGGCCGGGATAGCGTGAATCGAGGGACGCGACAATGCTGTCGGCGATGGCGGCGCTATCGACTGAGAGGCCAGAGGGAGCGAGCGCGAGGAAGAATTGCGAGATGCCGGTTTCGCGTTCGGGATCTTTCGGAATCTGGTGCGTGGCAAGGCCGCCCGAGAGCATCGCCGCGATCATGTCGAGCATCAGGGCCAGGCCCGAGCCTTTCCAATAGCCGACGGGCAGCGGCGCGCTGGGATGCTTCGATGGCGGCGGGATCGCGCGTGAGACGGCCTGCAGGGTCGAAGCCTCCTTCCACCGGAAGTGGCTCGCCGCGTTCGCGGTAAGAGGCGAGCGCGCCGTAGGAGAACTGCGACATCGCTATATCGAGCACTACGTGGCCGGCAGCGCGCGGCACGGCAAGGATGAGCGGGTTGTTGCCGAGGCGCGCTTCGGCCGAGCCCCAGGCGGGCAGGTTGGGCAGGGTGTTGGTCCAGCAGACGCCGATGCATCCGGCGTCGGCGGCTTGCCAGCCGTAGCTGCCGCCGCGCATCCAGTGAGTGGTATTGGCGAGGGCCACGGCGCCGAGACCGTGCTGGCGCGCGAGCGAAATGGCGCGATCCATCGATTGCCAGGCGTTCAGATTGCCGGGGCCGCATTTGCCATTCCAGCGTTCGAGCGCGCCGCGGCTCTCGATTCGCTCAGGCTCAGCTTGGATATCGATGCGGCCGGCGCGGATCATGCGGACGAAACGCGGGAAGCGGTTGAGGCCGTGGGTGTAGACGCCATCGCGTGTAGTTTCGGCGAAGAGACAGGCACAGCGAGTGGCGCGCTGGGGCGCAAAGCCGAGAGCGCGGAGGGCTGCGTCGAGCGTTTCAATTAGGGTCTCGAAGGGGACTCGCGTCATAGGCGAGTTCCAGGATAACGCTCTTGGCGATGTGGCCAAAAACGCCTGCGGCGCATTGCGTTATACTCGGCATCCATGAGGTTATTTTCGCTGTTTCTGTGTCTCTCCCTGGCTGCGTTTGCGCAGGATGAACCGCCCCAAGGCGGAGGAGGGGGAGGGCGAGGTCGCGGCGGCTCGGACGAGCCCATCAACGCGCGGACTTTCGCGAGCCTTCGGGTGCGCAATATCGGTCCAGCCTTCATTTCAGGCCGCGTGTCGCAGTTCGCGGTATTCCCGGACAGCCCCAGCCATTATCTGGTCGCCGAAGCTTCGGGCGGCATCTTCCTCACTTACAATAACGGCACTACCTGGACTCCGGTTTTCGACAATTACGGTTCGTACTCCATCGGGACCATCACCATCGACCCCAAGAATCCGTCGATCGTGTGGGCCGGCAGCGGTGAGAACAACAATCAGCGCAGTGTCTCCTTCGGCGATGGCGTTTACAAGAGTGACGACGCCGGCCGCACCTGGCGCAACGTTGGCCTTAAGACCAGCGAGCACATCGCGCGCATTGTGGTGGACCCGCGCGATTCCAACGTGGTCTACGTGGCGGCCCCCGGCCCGCTGTGGAAAGGCGGCGGCGAGCGCGGCCTCTACAAGACAACGGACGGCGGCAAGACCTGGTCGCAGAGCCTGATCAAGGTGGACGATTACACCGGCTGCTCCGACGTGGTGATGGACCCTAAGAACCCCGACGTCCTGCTGGCCGCCACGCACCAGCGGCAGCGCAGCTACTTCGGCATGATTCACGGCGGTCCGGGGAGCGCGCTGTGGCGCTCCATCGATGCCGGTAAGACGTGGGCGAAAGTGGGTGGCGGCTTCCCGGCGGTCGGCGACATGGGCCGCATCGGCCTGAACTACGCTCCCACCAATGCTTCCATGGTCTACGCGCAAGTGGAGGCCTCGCAGGGCCGCGGCGGCCTGTACCGCTCCACCGACAGCGGGGTGACCTGGGAGAAGCGCAACAGCTTCGACGAGCAGGGCCAGTATTATTCCAAGGTTGAGGTGGACCCGGCCAACTCAGAGCGCGTCTACATCATGGGCTTGAACATCATGGTCTCGGACGATGGCGGCCGCACGCACGTCGTCGCTTCCCACGCGCAATAAGCACGTGGACAACCACGAAATCTGGGTGGACCCGCATAACAACGATCACTACCTGGTGGGCTGCGACGGCGGCATCTACGAGAGCTACGACCGCGCCAACACCTGGATCTTCAAAGCCAACCTGCCCACCGCGCAGATGTACGATGTGGCCGTCAGCGAGGACGCTCCGTTCTACTACGTTTACGGCGGCACGCAGGACAACAACAGTTTCGGCTGCCCGGCGCGCAATAAGAGTTCGGCCGGCCTGATGAACGGCGACTGCTTTGTGACCATGGGCGGCGATGGATTCTATAGCCGAGTGGATCCGAAGGATCCCAACACCATCTACGCCAACATGCAGAATGGCGGCATGGTGCGCTTCGACCGGCGCACCGGCGAGCGCGTCAGCATTCAGCCGCAGCCATCGAAGGGCGATCCGGCGATGCGCTGGAATTGGGACGCGCCCGTGATCGTCAGTCCGCACTCCAACACGCGCCTTTATTTCGGCGCGCAGCGCTTGTATCGCAGCGACGATCGGGGCGATAGCTGGCACGCCGTGAGTCCGGACCTGACGCGCAATCTGGATCGGAACAAGCTGCCCCTGATGGGCAAGGTTTGGCCCATCGATGCCATTCAGAAGAACGTCTCCACGGCGCTGTACGACAACATCTCTTCCATCGCCGAATCGCCCAAACAGGAAGGGCTCATCTACGTGGGCACGGACGATGGATTGGTGCAGGTGACCGAAGACGGCGGCAAGAACTGGCGCAAGATCGAAAAGCCCGCAGGCGTGCCCTCCGACGCCTACGTGCAGCGCATCACGGCCTCGCAGCACGATGCCGGGGTGGTCTACGTGGCATACGAGAATCACCAGAATGGCGACTTCAAGCCGTACCTGATCAAGAGCGCCGACAAGGGCAAGACATGGACCAGCATCGCCGGCAACCTGCCCGAACGCGGCGGCGTGTATGCGATCGCCGAAGACCACAAGGATTCCAAGCTGCTGTTTGCCGGCACGGAGTTCGGCCTGTACTTTACCAAGATCGGCGGGGAGAAGTGGATCAAGTTTACGGGTGGACTTCCCAACGTGATGGTGCGGGATCTTGCGATTCAGAAGTCGATGGACGATCTGGTGATTGGCACCTTCGGCCGCAGCATTTATGTGCTGGACGATTACAGCCCTCTGCGCGACGCGACACCTGAGTTGCTCAATAAGGAGAGCGCGCTGTTCCCGGTGAAGACGGCGCTTTCGTACATCCCCGGTTCGATTTTCGGCGGTGGGGCAGGCGATCAGGGCGCGAATTTCTTCACCGCTCCCAATCCGCCGGTGGGAGCTGCGATCACTTACAACTTGAAGGACGGCTATCGCACCAAGGCGCAGACGCGTGCTCAGGCCGAGCGCGCTGCCATTGGGCGTGGTGAGACACCGCCCTATCCTACGCCCGAAGTGCTGCGCGTGGAGGCGGAGGAAGAAGCGCCAGTGGTATTGGTGAACATCGCGGATGCCGGCGGTAAGACTGTGCGGCGCATGGAAGAATCGGCTACTGCGGGTCTGCATCGCATCACTTGGGACCTGCGCGAACAGGGCGCGAATGCTGGTGGCGGCCGCGGCGCAGGCGGTGGGGCCGGCGCGGGTGGCGGTCGCGGCGGAACTGGCGGCGCAGGTGGCGGCGCCGGTGGCGGTCGCGGCGGCGCAGGTGGCGGTGGTGGTGAAGGCGGCGGCGAAGAGCAGCCGGTGTTCGCGGGACGCGGCGGCGGCACTCCGCTGGTGCTGCCAGGCAAATACACGGTTACTCTGGCCAAGCGTGTGGATGGTGTGTTGACACCGCTGCCCGGGTCGCAGTCCTTTGAAGTGGTGGCGGAAGGGATTTCCACGCGCGAGGATCGCGCCGCGCTGGCGGCTTTCCAGGATAAGTTGACCAAGCTGCAGCAGGCGCTGACCGCCACACAGGCGTCCGCCGGGGAGGCGCGCACGCGCCTGGAAGCAATCCGCCGCGCCGTGGACAGCACGTTGACTCTGCCGCCCAAACTGCACGAGCAGACGCTGGCGCTCGAGAAGAACCTTGGTGAAATCGATATGGCGCTCAGCGGCGACCGCATCTGGCGCTCGCACAATGAGGGAACGCCGGCCTCGATATCGGAGCACGCACAGGCGGCGGCTTCCCCGACGCGGGGTACTACGGGACGTCCCACGAAGACGGCCATGGAACAATACCAGATCGCATCCGAGGAATTGGCGGTGGAAATACCCAAACTCCGCAAGCTGATCGACGTGGATATTAAGTCGCTGGAAAAGCAGTTAGACGCAGCCGGAGCGCCTCCCACCCCGGGCCGCTTGCCGGATTGGAAGGGTGGAAAGTAAGCCTTAGTACTAATAGATCGTTGCTTCCTACTCACGTACTAGACAGTGGGGGTAAACTAACATTTTGCGGGAATTCTTTCAGGAATTTCCCGATGGTCTCCGCGCTTTCCGGAGAGTGGGCTCAGATCCTATGCCGTTCCGTGTCTTGCTAGTGGACGATCACAAAGTTCTGCGCGACGGTTTGAAGGCTGTTTTGGCTCGGGACACTGAGTTCCTTGTCGTGGGGGAGGCAGAGAGCGGCGCGGAAGCAATTCCCGTTTGCAAGCAGATCAACCCCGACGTGGTGCTGATGGACATCTCGCTTCCGGGAATGAACGGAATCGAGGCCACCACCGAGATCGCCCGGCAATGTCCCCGCGCCAAGATCGTCATGCTTTCCATGCATGGCGATGAGAACCTGATCATGAGTGCGATTCGTGCCGGGGCGCGCGGCTTCGTGTTGAAGAAGGCGTCCGCCAGCGAGGTTCTGGAGGCGATGCGCGTGGTGGCGCGGGGCGGCACTTACCTGGGCGCGAACATCTCAGACGTGCTGCTGGCCCGCCTGCAGCGCGGTGAGCCGGCGGAGCAGCAGAGAAATCCGCTGGAGGCTCTTTCCCCGCGTGAGGCCCAAGTGCTGCGGCTGATCGCCGAAGGCAAAGGGAGCAAGGAAGTCGCGGTGGTGCTCGGGCTGGAGCACAATACGGTGCGCAGCTATCGAAAGACCATGATGAAGAAGCTGGGAGTGAATAACCTGGCATCGTTAATCCATGTCGCGATGGCCGCCGGATTGATTAATTCCAACGGCCAAAACGGGGACAAAGCTTAAATCTCCGGCCAATCAGGCCGACCAAGACTAATCACTTTTCCAATTCGCTAAAATAAACAATTGCCCGATATTTTGCTCACAGTGGTAATCCCCACACTGGCTGCGGATTCGAGGCTTCTGGAATGCCTGAAGTCCCTCCACCAGCAGACGCGGCGCGATTTTGAGGTAATTGTCATCGATAACAGCGGCAAGGGCCTCGTCCGTCAAAGCGGGGCCGCCGGCGCGCGCATCCTCGAAAGCGCCTCCAATGTAGGTTTCGGAGCCGCCGTCAATCGAGGCTGGCGCGAATCCGCCGCCCCCTTCCTGGCGGTCCTCAATGACGATGCCGTCGCCCATCCCACTTGGATCGACGCCCTCCTGCGAGCCATCGAGCGGCGCCCCGATGCCGGAATGTGCGCCTCGCAAGTCCGCCTGTTCGGAGAGCATCGCCTCGATTCCGCGGGCATGCTGCTGGGCGGCGACGGTGTCGCCAAACAGCGCGGCCACGGACGCCCGCCGGAAGATTTTCCGGTCCTCGAAGAGAC
This sequence comes from uncultured Solibacteraceae bacterium, assembly GCA_963815475.1. Taxonomy (GTDB): domain Bacteria; phylum Acidobacteriota; class Terriglobia; order Bryobacterales; family Bryobacteraceae; genus Sulfopaludibacter. Next base: position 3,155,885 of record CAWFHD010000003.1, read on the forward strand.
ACTCTTCCCCAGCGGATCGGCGGCTCTCTACCGCCGCGCCATGCTCGATCAAATCGGCGCGTTCGATGAGAGCTTCTTCCTCTATTGCGAAGATACCGACCTCGGCTTGCGCGCGCGCTGGGCCGGCTGGAAATGCCTGTACGTGCCGGACGCCGTGGTGGAGCATCACTACTCGCACTCGGCCGGCCGCGCCTCGCCCATCAAGGCTTACTACGTGGAGCGCAACCGCCTCTTCGTTCTGGCCAAGAATTTCCCGCTGCGCATGCTGCTGGCGGCGCCACTGGTTTCTCTGGCGCGCTACTGGTGGCACCTCGCCTATATTTTCCAGGGCCGCGGCAGCGCCGCCCGTTTTCGCGCCGAAGGCCATTTGGGACCGAAGATGATCTGGTATGTCCTGCGCGCGCACGCCGCTTTAATGATGCACGCCCGTCGCTTGTGGAGGCAGCGCCGCACGCAGCAGGCGGCCGCGCGCATCACGCCGCTGATCTTCGAACGCCTGGTGCGCAGCCATTCCATCAGCGCCAGAAGGGTGGCCGCACTGTGATTGTGCCCCAGGGTCCGGATGCGCTGCTGGTGATTGTGCCGGCCTTCAACGAAGAGGGAGCCATCGCGGACGTGGTCCGCTCCATCCACGAGCATGTGCCGGGGGCGCCGGTGCTGGTGATTGACGATTGCTCCATCGACAACACGCTCCACCGCGCGCGCGAAGCCGGAGCGGAGGTGCTTCCCCTGCCTCACCATTTGGGGCTCGGCGGATGCGTGCAGGCGGGCTACAAGCTGGCTTTCGAGTTGGGATTCTCCTACGTGATTCGCGTGGATGGCGATGGGCAGCACGATCCTCGCGACATCCCACGCATCCTCGCGCGCTTGAAGGAGACGGGCTGCGAGATGGTAATCGGTTCGCGATTCTCGGAGGAGACGGGATCGGGCACCAGCGTGGTGCGGTCGCTCGGCATCAGTTTCTTCCGTATGGTGTTGCGGCCCATTTTGGGCAAGGCCGTCCACGACCCTACTTCGGGCTTTGTGGGCGTGAACCGGCGGGCGCTCGACGTCTTCAGCCGCAGTTTTCCGTTGGAGTATCCCGAAATCGAAGCGCTGGTGGTGCTGCAGCGCAAACGCTTCCGCTTCGAAGAGTTGCCCTGCAAAATGCGACCGCGCACCACCGGGCGTAGCTCCATTACACCTGTGAAATCGCTGTACTACATCGTGCATGTGCTGCTGGGTGTGTTCGTCAACGTGCTCAAATTTGAAGGCCGGAAACAGGCCCGCCGGGCGCGCCGTTCCGGTGAAGGAGGTTAGATGGATCGCCTGTTGAATGTCACCACCGCGCTCAGCGTGGTGCTGCTGCTGATAGTGCTTTTCTCGGTGCGGCGCGCGCACATTCGGGTGGAGTATTCCGTCACGTGGCTGTTGGCCGCCGGATGCATGCTGGTGCTCTCCCGCGCCCGACCGGCGCTCGACCTCATCCGCCGCCTCACCGGCCTGCCCGACACGCCGCTCACTCTTTTTCTGCTGGCGGCCGGTGTCTTTCTGATTCTGTTTTTCCGATTCTCCGTGATCATTTCGCACCTACGTGACGACAATGTCGCGCTGGCGCAGCGCGTGGCTATACTGGAGTACCACATCCAGTCTCTCAAGCAAAATGAAAGCTAAGAAACAGGATTCCCGGAAGCATGTGGGCGCGGCGGTCGCGCACGAAGAGGCCCGCAGACCGGCGCAGGGCAGCGGGATCACGCCCTACCTGCTGGCCGGGTTAGGCGCGCTGATTGCGGTGTTCGCGGTCTACGGACCGTCCCTCCACGGGGCGTTTCAGTTCGACGATACCACCTTGCCGTTCACTAACAATCTCACCGAGCCGTTCCGTTTCTGGGTGTCGGGACTGCGTCCCGTGCTGATGATTTCGTACTGGATGAACGTGCGGATCTCGGGCGATAACCCGTTTTCGTACCACGTGGTGGGCGTGCTGATTCACTGGGTGGCCAGCGGGCTGATCTTCCTGATCGTGCGGCGACTGCTGGAGTGGGCCGGGGCGCCGCAATCGCGGCTCAACCTGCTGGCCGGTTTCGCAGGCGCCGTCTTCCTGCTGCATCCGGTGCAGACCGAGGCAGTGGCTTACATCGCAGGCCGCTCGGAATCGCTTAGCGCCCTGTTCGTCTTCGCCGCCTTCACCGTCTTCCTCTACCGCCGCGATCGCGCGGCCTCGTGGACCGTGGTAGCCGGTGTGCTCGCCCTGTTCGGCGCAGCCGTGCTTTCCAAGGAACATACGGTAGCGCTGGTCGGCCTGCTGCTGCTTACCGACTTCTGGTGGAACCCCGGCTTTTCCCTCGAAGGAATTCGCGCCAACTGGAAGCTCTACTTGCCCATCGTGCTGGGCGCGCTGGCGGGAGTTTATTCGTTCCGCTATCTCATCTTCGGAGCCACCACCGCGGGCTTCGGCCTCAAAGATCTCACCTGGTATCAATACTTCTTCACCGAGTGCCGCGCGCTGTTCGTCTATCCCTTCCAGTTCCTTCTGCCCGTGAACCTGACTGCCGATTGGGACTTTCCCATCTCGAAGAGCATCCTCGATCACGGCGCGATCTTCGGCCTTATCGCCCTGTTTGCGCTGGTGGGCGCGGCCTGGTATTTTCGAAAACACTTTCCGCTGGCCAGCTATGGATTCTTCGTCTATCTGGTCTTGATGGCCCCCACGTCGTCGATCCTTCCGATTAAGGATCCGGTGGCGGAGCGGCGTCTCTATTTCTCGATGGTCGGCCTGCTGCTGATTGTGGTGGATCTGCTCGGCCGCGTCAAAATCGAACGCAAGCAGTTGATGACGGTCTGTTCCGTGGTGGTGCTGCTCTGCGCCGTCGCCACTTATGTCCGCGCCGGTGTGTGGGCCGACCCGGTGGCGTTGTGGACCGACACAGTTGCCAAGTCCCCCAACAACCGCCGCGCACACTTCCAGCTTGCCTATGCGGAGTGGACCGCCCAACAACCGGACCTGGCGGTGGCGGAGTTCCAAAGAACCGCTCAGTTCGGCCCTCCGACTTCCGACCTGCTGATGGATTGGGGCCTCGCGCTCGATTCGCTGCATCAACCGGACCAGGCGCTGGAGAAGTTTCGCCAGGCAGCGGCGCTCGAACCGCTACCCCAGGCTTACGTGAATATGGCGAAGATTTATGCGGAAAGTTCGCGCTGGCCGGAAGCGCTGGCGGCACTCGATTCCGCGCTGAAGATCGACCCCAACAGCGTGGTGGCCTATTCGTTCCGCGGCAAGGTCTATCTGAAAACCAATCGGGTGTGCGAGGCCATCGCAGAGTACAAGCACGCGCTGCAACTCGACCCTACATTCGAAGACGCGACCCACGACCTGGCGGTCGCGCAACAGATGCCGCACGATTGCCGCTAACCATGCGCCCTCTCCGGATCGGCGTCAACGCCCTCTACCTGATTCCGGGCGGAGTGGGTGGAACTGAGATCTATTTGCGCGGATTGCTCTCTGCTTTAAAACTAGTTGACAGAGTCAACTATTATTTCGTTTTCACCAATCGGGAGACCGGAACGGGTTTGACGCCCGAAGCGGCCAATTTCATTCCCATGCCGCAGGCGGTGAATGCCGTTTCCCGACCGTCGCGCCTGCTCTGGGAACAGACCATACTCCCGCTCGCCGCCGTTCGTCTCGGCCTGGATGTGATGCTCAATCCGGGGTTCACCGCGCCGCTATTGTCGCCGTGCCCGCAGGTCACGGTTTTCCATGATCTGCAGCACAAACGCCATCCCGAATACTTTCGCTGGTTCGATCTGCCCTTCTGGCAGTTCTTTCTCTATTGGGCGGCGCAAGTCTCGCGCCTGGTGCTGGCCGATTCGGACGCTACCAGGGCTGATTTGCAGCGGTTTTACCGCTTGCCCGATTCTAAAATTCGCGTGGTTCCGCTGGGCGTGGACGCGGTCTTCTTCGAAATCGGCCACCGGCGCGCCCCGGAGCGATTTCTGCTCGCGGTTTCCACGCTGCACCCGCACAAGAATCTGGACGGCCTGCTGCGGGCCTTCGCGCTATTTCGGCGAGAGCATCCCGATTTTCGCCTGGTAGTGTGCGGCATCCACGGCTTCTTCACCGGGCCCTTGCACGATTTGCGCGATTCGCTGGGATTGCGGGATGCCGTAGAGTTTCCGGGGTGGATCCCGCGCGCGGACCTGCACGACCTTTACGCGCGCGCCGGGGGCTTCGTCTACCCTTCCTTGTTCGAAGGCTTCGGGCTGCCGGTGCTGGAGGCTTTGGCGGCGGGTGTGCCGACGGCGTGTTCGAACATCCAGCCACTCTCGGGAATTGCGGGCGAGGCGGCTGTGCAGTTCGATCCGGCAGACCCACAGGCGATGGCAGCGGCGATGCTTCGGCTTGTGGACGATGTGGAATCGCGGGCCCGATTGGTGGAGGCGGGACCTCGACGGGCGGGGGAATTCTCCTGGAGGGCCACGGCGGAGGCGACTCTGGCGGCTCTGCGGGACGCGGTACGTCTGTTAAGCTAATCCATTGATGACTGTAGATGAGATCCGAGAGTTGATCGCCCTGGCATCGGAAACCGGGATCGCCGAACTGGAAGTACAGCGCGGCGACAATCGCGTACGCATTCGCCGCGCGATCTTCAGCAGTCCCCAGGAGATTGTGGTCTCCCAGTCGCCGATGATGGCCGCGCCTGGCGGCGGAGCGTCTGCTCCCGCCCCCACCGTCCACGCTGCGATTCCCGCCGTCGAAACGCCCAAGGACAAGGAACCCCAGAAGGGCGACCCCGGCCTGATTCTGGTGAAATCCCCGATCGTAGGCACGTTCTACGAAAGCCCATCGCCCGATTCGCCGCCGTTTGTGCGGGTGGGCGAGCGCGTCCAGCCCGGTAAAGTGCTGTGCATCATCGAATCGATGAAGCTGATGAACGAGATCGAAGCCGAGACCTCGGGCATCATCGAAAGCAAACTGGTGCTGAACGGGCAGCCGGTGGAGTACGGGGAGGCTCTGTTTGCCGTCCGTGCGGTTTAAGAAAATCCTGATCGCCAATCGGGGCGAGATTGCCGTTCGTGTCATCTGCGCCTGCAAGGAATTGGGGATTCAGACGGTCGCCGTCTATTCGGAGGCCGACCGTTACAGTTCGCACGTGCGGTTTGCCGACCAGGCCATCTGCATCGGCCCCGCCAAGAGCGCGCGCAGCTACCTGGATCTGCCCTCGATCATTAGCGCCGCCGAAATCACCAACGTCGACGCCATCCATCCCGGCTATGGATTTTTGAGCGAGAACGCCAGCTTCGCGGAAGTGTGCGAGGCGTCCGGCATCAAGTTCATCGGTCCCAAGCCGGACATCATCCGGCTGATGGGCGTGAAGGAGCGGGCGCGCGCTTACATGCGCGAAATGGGCGTGCCGGTGTTGCCCGGGTCGCAGGGCGTGCTGAAGACGCCCGAAGAAGCGCTCGAGTTGGCCGAAGAGATCGGCTACCCGGTGATCGTCAAGGCGTCGGCGGGCGGCGGCGGGCGCGGCATGCGGGTGGTGAACCAAGCCTCGGAGTTGCCGGGCTTGGTCATGCAGGCGCAGCAGGAAGCAGGTTCGGCCTTCAGTTCGCCGGATGTGTACCTGGAGAAGTTTATCGGCGCGCCGCGGCACATTGAATTTCAGTTGCTGGCGGACGAGCACGGCAACGTGGAGATTCTGGGAGAGCGCGAGTGCAGCATCCAGCGGCGGCATCAGAAGCTGCTGGAAGAGTCGCCCTCGCCGGCGGTTTCCCCGCAGTTGCGTCAGGAGATTTCCGATGGCTTGCGAAAGGCCATGACGGCGGCGGGCTATAGCAATGCGGGCACTGTGGAATTTCTGATGGACGAAACGGGCAAACTTTACTTCATTGAAGTGAACGCCCGCGTGCAGGTGGAGCATCCCATCACGGAATTCGTGACAGGTGTCGACATTGTGAAGAGCCAGATCCGCATTGCGCAGGGCGAGCCGCTTTCCGAAGTGCTGCCCGGGCCGGTCGAGATGCGCGGGCACGCCATTGAGTGTCGCATCAATGCGGAGAATCCGACTACGTTTGTGCCGTCGCCGGGGCGGATTACGGGGTTTCATCTGCCTGGCGGGATCGGCGTCCGCGTGGATACGTGGGCGTACACGGATTGCGTGATTCCGCCGTATTACGATTCGCTGATCGCCAAGCTGGTGGCGTACGGCAACGATCGCGGCGAGGCCATCCGGCGAATGCAGCGCGCCCTCGATATGTTCATCGTGGAGGGAATTTATACGTCCATCCCGATGCATCAGAAGATCCTTGCCGATCCCGATTTTCAGGCGGGGAAATTCGACACGAACTTTATTAAGCGGTTCATGCCGGCTCCCAAGAACGCGGGCTGACACGAAAACCTCAAGACGGCCGGTGGCAAGACCACCAGCCCCACCTTGCTACCATGTTGAGACATGAAGTTTCTGGGAATCTTTTTTGCCCTGCTTTGCGGGTTGCAGGGTGCCAATAGCATTGAGTGGCTGGGCAGTTACCGGGAAGGTCTGCAGCGTGCCAGGCAGACTGGCAAGCCGTTGCTGGTGGAGTTTCGCTGCGAGGCTTGAATCGAGGGACGTGTTTTCGACGCACAGGTTGTGCTGTCGCCGCCCGATTCTCCGCTGGGAAAGCAGTTGTCGCAATACGTGTGCGTCCGCATTGTCCGCATGGACGACGTGGACGTGGCGTTGTTTGAGCGCGACTGGAACAATGCCATTTACTTCTTCGTGCTGAACGCCGATGAACAGATCTACATGCGCTACGGCGGGCGCGATTCGGCGTCTCCCGACACCTATTCCGATGTCGACAGCATGGAAGTGGCACTGCGGCAGGGGCTCGCGCTGCATCAGCAATACCAGAAGGGCGAGCTGAAGAAAGAGCCGCGGCCGCAACCGGTTTATCCGCGACAGATGCCGCTCCTTGTGGATCGAACGTTCAAGCAACATGCGTGCGTGGAGTGCCACCTGATTGGCGACTTTCAGAATATCCAAAGGGAGCGCGAGGGGGTACTCGACAAGCTGACGCACTTGTACCGGTCGCCCGATATCAAGACGCTGGGTATCGAACTCGATGTGCCGAAGGGCCTGGTGATCAAGCAGGCCAGGGGCGCGGCACTGGCGGGCGGCATGCAACCGGGCGACCGCATTGCACGATGGAACGGCACGCCGGTATGGACATTCGGCGATGTGCAGTATCGCTACGACAAGGTAGACCGGCGTGCGGAGAAGATCCAGGTCACGGTGGATCGCGAGGGCAAACCCGTCGATCTCACCGTTGCTCTGCCGGCGCGGTGGTGGTGGACCGATCTGCGATTCCGGCAATCGAGCGTGGATCCGCGGTCGGACTTTGAAGATCGTCCGTTGACCGAGGCGGAGAAGAGCAAGCTGAGTTTGAAGCCTGACGGATTCGCCAGCTATGTGAAGTATGTTCCGGAATTGGCCAAGGTTCGGAAATCGAATGAGCTGAAGGTGGGCGATATCATTGTTGCGGTGGATGGTGTAGAGCGCGACGACCTGGCCAATACGGCCGACCTCTACATCAAGCTGCACAAGAAGGCGGGCCAATCGGCTACGCTGGATGTGATTCGGGACGGAAAGCGGCTGCAGATGCCGCTGAATACGTATACCTTGAGTTTCCGCAAATGAGTATGAAACCGATAGTCGCTATGCTCGCGATTGCCGCGGTTCGCGCGGCGGACTGGTCCGCTCCGGTGGAGGTGCGGCACGAGGATAATCTTTGCGTGTCGTACCAGGCTCGGATTGATGGCGGATATCTGGTGGTGCGGGCGACGTTGGGATCGGGCTGGCACACATTCGCGATGGATAACCAGAAACGCGCAGAGGAGAAGTTGGCGGGGAAGCCGGCGCTGAGCATGGATCGGAACACCGAGGTCACCGCGGTGTCGGGTTTGCAGATCGCCGGACCGTGGTTGCAATCGGCGCCAAAGGATTTTTCGCGACCTCAGTTGCGGTGGTTCAGTTGGGGGTTCGATCGGGAGGCGACGTTCGCGGCGAAGGCGCGTGGGACAGGCGCCGGTCGCGTACGACTGCGTGGGCAGGCTTGCACCGAGACGATCTGCAAGAACATCGACGTTACGGTTTCCGTTCCGGCGTCAACCGGTGGGGCGTCGGGTTTCGATGTGAAGGATTTGGCGCAGGTGCGGTAATTGCTGAAGACACCCGACTCCCTTACGGTCGCGGCTTCCATGAGAAGGCCACTCCCTGTCAAGGGAGAACTTGGGGGTCTCAGGGGGCTTGCCCCCTGGCGGAGGATGAGGCAGCGCCTCATGCGCGCGTAGCGCGCTGCCCTCCGAACCTACGCCGTTTACCGCCCGCTTTGCCAATGGCCCCCTTTCCCTCATCCCTGGAGAATCTTCGGAACGGAAGGAATCTGTCAAGGGCGCGCGTTTTGTGCGCGGCTTGCGAACCCTTGACAGATTCCTTCCGTTCTGGAAACTGTGGCCTGAGGGAAAGGGGGCCGGGGTCTCAGGGGGCTTGGCCCCCTGGCGGAGTTTGAGGCAGCGCCTCATGCGCGCTTCAGCGCGCTGTCCGACTCGCCATTTCCCACGCTCTCGCGGATACCCATCCGTTTCGTCGGAACTGCTCTCTGCCCGATTGCCTTGCCCGCCCGTAGTATCGCCACGCTTCCATCCGCACTCGATTGTGGCCGTGGCCACGGTGCCCATTGGTGTTCTGGATACTAGGGGTGCTGCTATCTCGGAAGCGATCTGTGGAGTCCCAGTTGCCTGGTTCTCGACAATCAGCCGCGACTCCGCAGTCACCCCAACCCGGCGCTTTTGCATATCTCGCAGATCCCCGTTCCTTCCCAAACTGAATCCCAAATGCCTATGCCGCTACCTCCCCTTTGCCCTTGGCTTTCGCCTCCGCCGCCTTGCGGTTGTATTGCGGATCGTACACTTCTCCCGTCGCCCACAGGTGATGCAGCAGCACCGCCAGTTTTCGCGCCACCGCCACGATCGCCCGCTTCTTCGCTCGCTTCCCGCCTTTGCCCATCTTCCCCCAACCCCCACACCCGCAGATCGCTTTCCGGCCCTCCCTTGCGTAGAATGCAATGTGCCCCCTGCACTAACAGACTCCGTAGCAGCCTGTCTCCCGCCTTACTGATCCCCAACTCCGGTTGGCTCTCTCCGCTATCCCGCTGTTTCCGCGTCAGCCCTAAGTACGCTCCCACATCACGGCTATGCGCGAATCGCTCCGCATCTTCCAGCGTCAATACGTAGGTCACTGCAATCAACGGTCCCACCCCGTACACTTGCTGCAGCAACTTCACCTCCGGGTAACGCTTCGCGATCTCCTCGATCTGCTTGTCGTACTTGCCGATTTGTTCGCTGATCCCTTCCACCGTTTTCAGCATCGGCCCGATCACTGCCTGCGCCCCCTCACTCAGACTGGCTCCCAACCTTGCCGTCACTTGATCGGCATCACACTTCTTCAGCCGCGCCCCCATCGGTTTCACCAGACCCCGTGCGCTGCTGATCAGCTTGGTTCGGGCTGCTATCAACTCCGCTCTCGCCCGGATCACCGCCAGGTCCATCTGCGCTGCCTCACCGCGGTGTCGGATCGGCGATAACAGCTTCGGATCTGCCCGCGCCAACCGCGCCAGTTGCCGGGCGTCGATCCGATCGTTCTTACGCACACTCTGCGTAATCAGCTTCACGTTACGCGAGTTCGCCACGATCACTTCGTGCCCCATCGACGCCAAATGCCGGCTCACCCACGGCGAATGCGTCCCCACTTCCAGCGCGATACGGCTGGCCGGCATCTTGGCGAATAACGAATCCAGTCCTATTTTGCTGGTGGGCACTTGCTCCTCGCTCACCACCTCGGCCGCTTCGTCCAAGATGCAATCACGAATGGTTCGATCTCCGAGGTCTAAACCGACAGTCAGCTTCCCTTTTACCGCCAGTTGACGGACTCGTTTCTGTTGCCCTTTCGCCAGTGTCTCTTGGCAGCTCTTCGCAGTGGTATTCTCTTTCATATCCGGTCTCCTTTTTGCACCTCATCGAGTGCGCTTATTGGGAGTTTAACGCTCCCGCCAAGGAGACCGGCCTTCTCATACCATCTCGGAAAGTTAAATCTGGGGGCGACGCGGCAGCAGGGGTGTTGCAGCAGCTCCGTGGGGCGGCTGGTAGCTGCCGAAATTCAGGTCGTTCTCACTGAAAGTCACGGAACGGTCGAGCACCATTTCCACGGTGCTGCCTCGCGGCAGGACGGCGTCGGGTCCGCGGGTTGCCAGCACTCCGATCAATCCCGCTGCGGCGCCCGCCGCGGCTCCGATTCCCAGTCCCATGCCGGTGTGGCCGGCGACGCTGCCGGCAATTCCTCCAATGGAGGCGCCGGCGCTGGCAGTTTCAGCGACTGTCTTCACATCGCCGCTTTTATTGCCTTCGCTGCTGACTTTACCTTCGCCGCGATCCAGATTGCCTGAGGCGCTAGCATCCATGCCGCCCATGCGCGCGCGGAAATCGCGCGTCACACCGTTTGGCAGCGTCAGGGAGTCGAACCGGATGTAGAGTTCGCCGCGGCCTTTCACACGCCCCGGCTTTTTGATTTGCGTGACTGTGCCCATCACGTAACTGCCCACGGGGATCACCACGCGGCCGTTCACCACAACAGGGTAGGCCGTCTCCAGGTACACCGAATCGCCTTCGGCCGAATGCTTGGTGCTGATGCTGTTAATCAGGCTCAAAGGCACTTTGGTTCCGGTGCCCACCAGAATCTCCGCAACCGCGGCAGAGGGCTCGGGCTTCGGGGCTGCTTCCTGCGCGACGGCAGGCAGAGACGCGAAAACCGCGCTGGCGATGAAAAGGCGTACGGACATCCAGGCTCCCTCACTCAGTTTAACGTCGACACCTACCAATTAGTTGCGGTTTATCATCTGACAGACAGTTTTAATCCAGTGGGACTCGCCTGATCTCCAATGGCTACAGAGATTTCCGGATCGGTCCCGACATTGCCCGGCACGATCAGGTTGATCTGGTAAAGTCCCGCCCAACCGGGGGTTAAGCCGGCGTACTGGATCAACGACGGATTTACCGTCAGGCCGCCGAGGGTGATTTTTAGGCTGCCTATGTTGTTGATGGACATACTGGCGGAAGGGACTTCTCCGCTGGTCATGACTCCAGCGGCGCCGAGCCCGGTTGCGTAAACGATGATGACGTCGCCGGCATGGGCCGGTCTGTCAGTCGCGATCAGCGCATTGCCGTTGTTCCAATCCACCGCCAGCGCATTGCCCTCGGCGGAAGGAAACAGGGCTGGCGCGCCGGCGACTATGGCGATGTTCACTGTGGGACCCGTGACCCCCTGCTTCACGACCCGCAGGGGGGCGATTCCCGGCGCGAGGTTCGCCGGGACGAGAAAATTGATCTGGGTCGGCGAAACATAGAGCACCGGCGCCGCCATGTTCAGCACATATACGCCGACATTGGCCAACTGGATGGGGAGGTTCACCCCCATGGCTTGGGTAGCTGCTACGCCGTTGGGGCTGTTTGAGAGATTAGTCCCGAACAGAGAGACCACGGAGTTGGGCGCGAAGGGCCCAGGAGCGAAGTTAGCGGCGTTAACGATTCCGGCAGGGGAGTAAGACGGCGCTTGTCCTCTGGCCACGCTGCAGAGCAGCACGACCAGTGCCGGCCAAGCACGATGCACTGTTAACAATTGTAGCTTAACTGAATATATCGGGAAGTACTAGTAGTTTTATGGATATAAGGAGTTTGCCCTAGTACCCGAGATCCTTCTTGACTATGTTGCGCAACGGTTCCCCTTTGGCGTAGCGCTCGAACTGCTCTACAAAGAACCGCATTGTGAGTTCGAGCCAATCCGGCGTATGGTCGGCGCAGTGGGGGGAGAGCAGGAGGTTGTCGAGTCGGTAGAACGGGTGGCCGGCGGGGAGGGGTTCGCGGTCGAATACATCGAGCGCGGCTCCTTTGATGCTTCGCCGGGTGAGGGCCTGCACCATCGCCGCTTCGTCGATCACCGGGCCTCGCCCGATATTGATCACGACTGCCTGCGGCTTCATGGCGGCGAACTCCGCTTCGCCGATCATACTGCGCGTTTCTGAGGTGAGCGGCGCGGCCACCACTACGTAGTCGCAGCGGGGCAGCATTTCCTGCAGTTGGAGCGGGCTGTAAATCTGGTCCACCAGCGGGTCCACATAGTAGAGCGGCGGGCCGTGGCGCTTCACGGCGAGCACACGCATTCCCATGGCGCGGACTCGCGTCGCGACGGCGCGGCCGATATCGCCGTAGCCCACTATGCCCACGGTCTGGCCTGAGATCAGCGTGATATCGAACTGCTCCCACACGCCGGCCATCTGGTTCTTCACCAAGCGGCGGAAATCCTTGGCGAAATAGAGGATTGCGCCGAGGGCGAACTCGCCCAGAGACGGGCTGAAAACGCCGCTGGCGTTGGTGAGGACGGCCTTGTGCGCCGCCAACTCGGGGAAGATCATACCATCCATACCGGCCGCGCGCGAATGGATCCACTGTATGCGAGGGCACATGGCGAAGACGTCGCGGAGTAGCGCGGCGGAACCGGTCCAGTTAAAGATAACCGTAGCGTCTTTGGCGGCGCGTTCGAAGGCTTCGGTGGATTTGCCGACCGCAATACTGGTTTCCGGCGGCAACTCTTCGAGTATCGCCAACAGGGGATCGGTGGGATCGGCCAGAACCAGCACTGTGATATTGTCCATGAGGAGAAAGCTAACACATGTTCGACCTCTCGCTCGAAATGTTGCGCGTAGTGGAAGACGCAGCGCTGGCGTCGGCGCGCACGATGGGGATGGGGGACCGGCACGGGTCTGACCAGGCCGCCGTGGAATCGATGCGCCACTCCCTGGATACGGTGGCGATTGACGGCACCATCGTGATCGGCGAGGGCGAGCGCGATGAAGCTCCCATGCTGTATATCGGCGAGAAGGTGGGTTCGCGCAATCACGAGAAACCCATGGTGGTAGACATCGCGGTAGATCCGCTGGAGGGCACCAACTTGTGTGCCACCGGCGCGGGCGGCGCGATTACGGTGCTGGCGGCTTCCGAGCAGAACGGCCTGCTGCATGCGCCCGATTGCTACATGGAAAAGATCGTGGTGGGGCCGGCGGCGAAGGGCGCGGTGGAACTGGATGCGCCGGTGAAGCAGAATCTGAAAGCCATTGCGCGGCGACTGCAGCGGGGCATCGACGACCTGGTGGTGGTGGTGCTTGACAGACCGCGGCACGAAAAGCTGATCGCGGATATTCGCGAGGCCGGGGCGCGCATACGTTTGATCTCGGACGGCGATCTTTCGGCGGGAATCGCGGCGGCAGTGGCGGGCACGGGCGTGCATGCGGTGATGGGCTCGGGCGGCGCTCCGGAAGGAGTGCTCACCGCGGCGGCTCTACGGTGTTTGAACGGCGAGATTCAGGGACGGCTGGTAGTGAAGGACGATGCGCAGAAGGAACGCATGCAGGAGATGGGGATTCAGGATGTGAATCGCGTGTATAGCACTTCGGACCTGGCGCCGGGACGGAATCTGTTGTTCGCGGCTTGCGGGGTGACGGATGGAAATCTGCTGCGCGGGGTGCGTTTCACGGGGGATGGAGCCCATACGCAGTCGATTGTGATGACGTCGGCGCCGGCTCGCGTGCGGTTTTTGGATACGACGCACTTGGAGAACAAGCCCGACGTGAAGGTTAGATTTAGGTAGAAGTGAGATTTCGGGCAGCGCAGGCTTTCCTGGGCACGATAGCTGATACGTGATGCCTGGTGGCCTGCGCCACTGGATCAGACTCGATTTACGTTCTCGGCTTGCAGACCTTTCGGCCCCTGCTTCACCTCAAACTCGACTTCCGCGCCTTCATCCAGACTGCGATAGCCATTGGCCTGGATTGCGGAAAAATGAACGAACACATCGTCGCCGCTCGAACGTTGGATAAATCCGTAGCCCTTGGCGGCATTAAACCATTTCACTGTGCCTTTTTCCTTCACTACACTTTCTCCTCAAATTTGTTCGTCGTGCTCGGTTTTTCACAGGCGAAGAAAGCGGAACTTTCGAGGCTTGCTAAGAACTTTCGAGGCGCGTGCAAACAACCAAATCAAACTGCGTAGGGTATTCTCTCAGATGGCATCTGTATGGTCAAGGGTAGGCAGGCAGCATCCAGCGAAGAAGAATTGATCGCGCGAATCCGCCGCCGCGCGGCTCTTCCGGAGCGGGGCGCGATGGTGATGGGGATCGGCGACGATTGCGCGATTTTCCATCCGCGCGGCGCATCGGAAGATCTGCTCTTCACCACCGACATGCTGATTGAAGGCACGCACTTCCTGCGCGAAACGCACACCGCCGCCGACGTTGGTTGGAAGGCGCTGGCGCGCGGTCTGAGCGATATCGCGGCGATGGGCGGCGAGCCGCGCTTCTGCCTGGTGTCGCTGGCGCTGGCGCCCTGGACCGGGTCGCGATGGGTGGACGGTTTTTACGACGGACTGATGAAGCTGGCATCGCGCGAAGCGGCGCCGCTGGCGGGCGGCGATCTTTCGCATGCGGAGCGGGTGATGTGCGACATCGTGGTGTGCGGCGCGGTTCCGCGCGGCCGTGCTTTACGGCGCGATGGAGCGCGTCCGGGCGATGCCATTTACGTATCGGGCGCGCTCGGCGGCGCGGCGCTGCGGTTGGCCAAGCGCAGGAAGCCGGCGCGTCCGGAACCGCGACTGGCATTAGGCCGGTTTCTGCGCGAGAAACTGCACGCCACCGCGGCCATGGACCTGAGCGATGGCATCTCGCTCGACTTGCGCCGCATGTGCCTGGCCTCGAATACCGCCGCGGACATCGAGACGCCGCCGCGCTATCGCGGGGCCACACTGGAGCAGGCGCTCCATGGCGGCGAGGACTACGAGTTGCTGTTCACAGTGCGCGACGGGCGCGTGCCGGCGCAGTTTGCGGGCCTGCCGCTCACGCGAATTGGTACGATGCGAAAGGGCTCGCCCGGCGCAGTGAATTTGCACGGCACGCCTCTAGCGCCTTTGGGTTACGACCACTTCCGCCAGATATGAACATTCCCGATTCCGCTCCCATCATCGATCTGATCGAGGCGTTCCGCCGTTCGAAGACCATGTTCACGGCCGTCTCGATGGGGATTTTCGACCGCCTGCACCAGCAGCCTTCCACCGCCGCGGCGCTGGCGGCAGAGGTAGGCGCACATACAGGCGCCCTCGAGCGCCTGCTGGATAGCTGCGCCGCGCTGGGCCTGCTGAAAAAGTGCGACGGCATCTATACCGTGACGGCCGTGGCGGAGTGCTATCTCTGCACGGGAAGCGCGTACTCGCTCGACGGGTACATACGCTATTCGGATGAAGTGCTGTATCCCATGTGGGCGCATTTGGCCGATGCGGTAAAGGAGGGCGAGCCTCGCTGGAAGCAGGCGTTCGGGATCGAAGGGCCAATTTTCAGCGGCTTCTTCCGCACACCGGATGCGATGCGTGGGTTCTTGCTCGGCATGCACGGCCTGGGCATGAGCGTTTCGCCGCGCGCGGTAGCGGCTTTCGATTTGAGCGGCTTTCGCCGGCTGGCCGATATCGGCGGCGCCACCGGCCACCTGACTATTGCGGCGTGCGAGCGGTGGCCCGAATTGCGCGGCGTAGTGTTCGACTTGCCGCGTGTCACTCCCCTGGCGCGCGAGATGGTGGCGCGCTCCACAGTGCGCGACCGAATTGAAGTGGTGGATGGCGACTTTTTCGCGGACGAGCTGCCGGAGGCCGACCTCTACGTGCTGGGTCGCATTCTGCACGATTGGACCGACGAAAAGTGCGCGTTCCTGCTGCGCAAGATGTGCGACCGCCTGCCGGCAGGCGGCGGGCTGCTGGTGATGGAGAAGCTGCTGGCCGAAGACGGTGTGGGACCGCTTTCCACCAATATGCAATCGCTCAATATGCTGGTGGTCACCGAAGGCAGGGAACGCAGTGTGAGCGAATACGCACGCTTGCTGCAGGCAGCGGGCTTTGCGGACGTGGAGGGCCGCACAACCGGCGCGTGGCTGGACGCAGTATTGGCGCGCAAGCGGTAGTCCACGTGCATATATTTCCTTCCGGGAGACGAACATGTCATTCGGAATGTATCTGGTAGGATTCGCCATCCTCATTATCGGTCTGGCGCTGGGCGCGCACCTGGCGCATGTGCCGGATAAGTGGATTGGGGTAGGAGTGATTATCATGATCGGCGCCGGCATTATCCGGGGAGTGACTTCCACGCGCCGCCCCGATCCTTCGTAGAATAGTTGCTTGATTGTTACACTGACTATGAATCCGGCGATCGACCGGACCATCAGCGTCGATCGGTTGGCATTTGAAGACCGTTCTTACATCAATTCCTCGGGTGAATCGCCCGGCGGCCGCGGAATCAACGCGTCGCGCCTGATTCATTCGTTCGGTGGCGAAACCACGGCGGTGTTTCCCTCGGGCGGCTCCGCCGGCAAAAAGATGGAAGAGCTGCAGAAGGATTGCGGCCACTGCATCCTGATGGTGCCCATCGAACACGACATCCGCACCAATCTGACCATCACAGACAAGCACGGATTGACGGTGAATCTCAACGAGGCGGGGCCGCCGCTTTCGAAATCGGAACTGGCGCGCGTGGAGAAAGTGGTTCGCGGGACGCTGGACGGGGCGGAATGGTTGATGCTTTGCGGCAGCATGCCGCCGGGCGTGCCACCATCGTTCTATGCCAAGTTGATTTCCGTGGCGCGGCAGAAGAAGGTCAAAACGCTGCTGCACGCTGAAGGGGAAGCGTTGCGCCACGGCGTGGAGGCGCGGCCTTCCGTGGTGACTCCCAATCAGCAGGAGGCCGAGCGCTTGCTGGGCCGCACGTTGTTGACGCGAACTCACTATCTGGAGGCGGCTGCGCGTATACGCTCCATGGGACCGGACGCGGTGGTGCTTTCGTTGGGGAGTCGCGGGGCGGTGGGCGCGTTTTCCAAAGCGATGGTGGAGGCGCTGCCGCCGCGGGTGGATTCGGTGTGTCCGATCGGGTCGGGCGATGCGCTGGCGGCCGCGTATACGTGGGCGATGACCCGCAAGGCGAGCGCGGACGATGCGCTGCGTTGGGGCGTAGCGGCAGGGACGGCGTCGGCGACGGTGCCGGGGATGGCGTTTGCGACTCTGGCTCAGACGCAGCAGATTTATCGCCAGGTAGAAGTTCGGAAGGCGGAATGAGGGGGATCGCGAGCGCCGGCGCCGACTCGGGGCCGCAAGGCACCGACTCCCTTACGGTCGCGGCTCGGAAACGCCCGGTTGGCGGAGCTGGGCATTTTGGCTGAGGACGTTTTCCGATCGGCGAGCCGGGTTTCGGGCGCGGTGTTTCTGAGCCGTATCACGGGGCTGGTTCGGGAGATGGCGATGGCGCGGCTGTTTGGCGCCGGGACGGTCTACGACGCATTCCTGCTGGGGTTTCGCATTCCCAACCTCACTCGCGACTTGTTTGCAGAGGGCGCTCTTTCATCGGCCTTCGTCCCGATCTTCTCGCGATACCTCGGCACCAAAGGAAAGCAGGCGGCGGCCGATCTTTCGAACCTGGTGGCGACTGCCCTGATCGTCATGGTGGGCGCGATATCCCTGGCGGGCATCGTGTTCGCCCCGCAGTTTGTCCACATTCTGGCGCCCGGATTCGCGCACGTCCCCGGCAAATTCGACCTGGCGGTGTTGCTCACCCGCATCATGTTCCCGTTCCTGGTTCTGGTTTCGCTAGCGGCGCAAGCCATGGGCGTGCTGAATTCGTGCGGCCGGTTCGGCATGCCGGCCATGGCCTCAACACTTTTCAATGTCGGCTCGGTGACGGTGGGATTGGCTCTCGGATTTACGGTGGGCCGATGGTTTGCGCAAGGCCCCATTGTCTGCATGGCGATTGGGGTGGTGGTGGGCGGGGCGATGCAACTGGCCTGGCAGGTCCCGGGGATGCGGCGCGCGGGCTTTCGCTTCCAACTGCGATGGGATCCGAGCGACGCCGGTCTGCGGCAGATCTCGCGGCTGATGGGGCCGGCGCTGTTGGGCAATGCCGCGGTGCAGATCAACGTTATGGTGAACACCAACTTCGCGTCTGGCATTACGGACGCTGCGGGGCACGTGATCAACGGGCCGGTAAGTTGGCTAAGCTACGCTTTCCGCTTCATGCAATTGCCGTTGGGACTGTTCGGCGTGGCCATTGCTTCCGCTACGCTGCCCTCGATTTCGCGCAGCGCCGCCGTGGACCGGATGGATGAGTTTCGTGCCACGCTGACGTCTTCGTTGGGCACGGTGCTGCTGCTGACCATTCCCTCATCGGTGGGTTTGGCGGTGCTGGGCGAAAGCATGATTGGCGCGGTCTACCAGTGGGGACATTTCACCGCCTATGACACACACCAGACGGCGGTGGCGTTGGCGTGGTATAGCGTGGGGCTGGCGGGATACTCGGCCACGAAAATCCTGGCGCCGGCATTTTATGCGCTGAACGATGCCCGGACTCCCATGCTGGTGAGCGCGGCCTCCATCGCGATTAATATCGGCGCCGCGTTCGTGCTGGTAAAGCGGTTGGGTATGGGGCACGCGGGGCTGGCGCTTTCCACGTCGATGGTGGCGCTTTTTGGCGCGGCGGTGCTGTTTGCCCTGCTGCGGAGACGCACTGGGTTGGATGCGCGCCGCCTGGCGTGGACCGCGGCACGGATCCTGATGTCCGCCGCGGTGATGGCAGGGGCATGCCGGGCTTCGAGTCTCTTGGTGCACGCCGTGGCAGGCGCCGGCAAGTTCGCGCAATTGGCGGATGCGGCCATTTCCATCCCTTTCGGTGTGGTCGTCTTTTATGCGTCGGCCCGCCTGCTTCACCTGGAGGAACTGGAGGCGGTGCGGGCTGCGTGCTACACTGCCTTTAGGAATGCTCCCCGACCTGAAGTTGGTGATCCGCCTGCAAGAAATCGATAATCGTCTTGCAGAGTTGGCGCGTGAGATTGCCGCTCTTCCCAAACATATCGCCGAAATCGAAAAGAAGCTGATTTCGCACGAGCGCAAATTGGAAGCCGACCGCGCTGCGTTGGCCGCCAATCTGAAGGAGCGCAAGAAGTGTGAAACCACTGATATTCAGGTGCAGGAACAAAAGATCTCCAAGCTGAAAGACCAGATGCTCGGGGCGAAAACCAACGAGCAATATCGGGCCTTTCAGAATGAAATCGATTTCTGCCAGAAGGAAATCCGCAAGGCCGAGGACCGGATTCTGGAGTTGATGGGCGAATCCGAGCCGCTGGACAAAAACGTGAAGGCAGCCGAGCTGGCGCTGAAGGCGGAAAAGGCCGAAGTCGAAAAAGAGAAGCAGGTTGCCCGCGAGCGCACCTCGGTGGATCAAAAAGCAGCCGATGACCTGAACAAGGAGCGCGCGGAGATTGTCGCGGGCGTGACCCCCTCGACGTATAAGCAGTACGAGCGAGTCCGCAAGGCGCGCCGCGGAATCGGCGTGGCGGAAGCCGTGGACGGCCGCTGCTCTGCATGCCAGATCGCGTTGCGTCCCCAGTTCTTCCAACAATTGCGGCGCGGCGACACGGTGATGGCCTGCGAGCAGTGTTTAAGAATTCTCTACTACAATCCGCCGGTAAAGTTTGAAGACCTCACCGGCGAAGCTGCACCCGTGGCGCAGCATTAGAGTGTGGATTCAAGGCGGGCGCCCGTGAGACGAGCGCCCATTCCGAACTATCAGTGAAGAGCTACTGTCCGAGTGTGTAGCCGATCCAAACCATTTCCTGCGGCACCAGGTTGCTGCCGAATTGGGAGAGATTGTGGACGTAGTGGATGTCAAACTCCGGGCGCACGAAGATGTGGTCGGTGAGATAGATACTCACACCCAGGCCTCCGTGCACCTGGAAGTGATTGGAACTGCCGTATAACTGACTGAAGCTCTGCGACCCGAGGACCACGTCGCTGGTAGTGCCGCTGGCGTAAAATTTCAAGTTCATACCGCCTATGCCGCCGCTCAACTGAATGGCAGCCTTCTTGGATTTATAAGGCTGATAAATGCCGTTGAAATCGTAGAAGGTGGTGCGGGATTGCAGGTTGAAGCCGCCCGCGTTCACCGTGGATTGCGGGAAGGTCACATAGCTAGCCTTATTGGGCTGCACGGTTCCTTCAAAGCCCACGCCAAAATGCTTCCACAAAATCAGGTTGGCCTGGCCGCCAATCATGACAGCGCTCAAACTGCTAGTGTTTACACACGTCGAGGATGTAGCTGTCGTGCAAGGGTTGAAGAAGTTGTTGATATTACCGTCGAGGCCGTTTCCGGTTGATTTATCCTGTGCGGCGCCAATACCGAAGGCGACATCCACTCCAGCCTGGCCATGGACTAACGGCATGCAGAAAAGTGATAGAGCGAACAGCGGTAAGTAACGGCAAATGCTTTTCACGTCAGATTCTCCTCTAAATTGCCAAATTGCGCACCGTCTTTAATTATCCACTAGCCGGTGGCTGATGAGTTTGTAATTCCTTATTTTGCACAGACTATCTGTGCCTTTGCTCATACGACGCGGTACGCCACTACACGGTTTCACCCTTGTAATCGGCACATATTGAGTTAACGCCGTTGACACTTGGGACAAAAGTGGGAAGAGCGCTGCGCCACGATCACTCGACGCACGGCGGTCCCACAGGTCACGCAGGGTTCTCCCGTACGCTGGTAGACGCGGTGGCTGAATTGGAAAAAGCCCTTGCGCCCCTCGGCGTCCACATAGTCGGAAATGGACGATCCACCGGCCGCGATGGCCTCAGTCAATACGGCCACCATGGCGTCGTACAAGCGGCGGGCGCGGTCCTTGCGCAATTTCGATGCGATGGCCTGCGGCTGAATGCAGGCGCGGAACAGCGCTTCATCGGCGTAGATGTTTCCCACGCCGCGCACGAATGCCTGGTTCAGCAGCAGGGCTTTGATGCTGGTCTTGCGGCCGCGCAAGCCCGCGGCAAACTCCTCGAAGCTTACTTCGAGCGGCTCGGGGCCTAGGCGAGCCACACGCGCGGGGAATTCCTCGAAGAACTGGAAAGAGCCGAACTGTCGGCTGTCGTCGTAGAGCAGCACACCGCGGTCGAGCGTGAGGATGGCGTGAGTATGCTTGGCGGGCGCACCGCCCAGGAGCAATCGGCCGGTCATGCCGAGATGGATGAGCAGGTAGCCGCCGCCCGAGAGCGACACCAGGATGAACTTGCCATAGCGGCGCACGGCGGTGATCTTGTGGCCCTGGATGCGCGCAGCCATCTTGTCCGGATCGCCACCGCGCAGGATGCGCACATTGCGGAACTCGGCCGATACGATGCGGCGACCCACAAGGGGCGCGATGGAGCGGACGACGGTTTCGACTTCGGGTAACTCGGGCACTTAGGGAGCCTGAATGAGGATTTCGCCGCCGTCTAATTGCACTTCATAAGTGGCGACACGGCGAGCGCGATCGACGCTGTTCACGCCGGTGCGGCAATCGAATTCCCAGAGATGGTAAGGGCAAACGATGTGGCCGTCGAAAATCTGTCCCTGGCCGAGCGGTCCACCGAGATGAGGGCAAACGCCGTTGAGAACGGTGACCGTGCCCTCGACGTTGCAGATGGCATAGGGATGGGGCCCCACCATCACTTCCGTTACAGAATTGGGGGCGAGATCGGAAAGCTTACCCACGGACAGGAGCGGCATCTGTTTCAGTGTGCCACAATCAAGTTAATCCTCATGCAGACGATCCTCGTGATTGACGACGACGAGAGCCTGCGCGATACCATCGGCGTCATGCTGGAACAGGAAGGCTTTCGCGCCGTCCTCACTGGCGATGGTAAAACCGGGTTCGACAAGGCGGTGACCTTGAAGCCCGATCTCGCGCTGGTGGACTTGCGCCTTCCGGGAATGAGCGGCACCGAGATCTGCAAGCAGTTGCGCGCGGCGCGCGTGGACACACCCATCATCATCCTCAGCGCCATGGGCGACGAACTCGACAAGGTGCTGCTGCTGGAGATCGGCGCGGACGATTACGTGGTGAAACCGTTCGGCACGCGCGAACTGATGGCGCGTATCCGCGCGGTGCTGCGGCGCGCCTCATCGGACGCGCGCAAGGTGATTCATTTTTCGGACAATCAGGTGGATTTCGAACGGCGCATTGTGACGCGCCGCGGCGAGGAGCTACGGCTCACTCCCGCCGAGTACAACCTGCTGAGCTACTTCCTGCACAACCCGGACCGGCCGCTCACGCGCGACATGATTCTGAACTCGGTGTGGGGCTATGAATTCTTCCCGAATACGCGAACGGTGGACGCGCATGTTGTAAAGTTACGGCAGAAGCTGGAGCCAGACCCCAATACTCCCCGTCACTTCCTGACGGTACACGGCGTGGGATACAGGTTTGTCCCCTGATTTTACAGTTGCGTGAAGGCTGGGAGCGCCGGGATGGAGGGAGAATCGAGAAATGCCTGAGTTGGCGCACCCGGTCCTGATCGTGGAAGATTCCGAAAACAACGCGTTGATGCTGGAAATTGCGTTGTCGGACATCCCCGGGATCTCGGTGCGGCTGGTGAGCTCGGCATACGAGGCGTTGCGAGTCCTGAATGGCGACGGTCCCGCTTTCCGGGCCATTGTCACGGACTTGAATATGCCGCGCATGGATGGGTTCGAGCTGATCCGGCGCATTCGAGGGGACCATCGGCTGTCCGCTACGCCCATCATCGTAGTGAGCGCCGACACCAACCCCGATACGCCGGAAAGGGTCGCCAAACTCGGCGTGAGCGCGTATTTTTCCAAGCCGTTCTCCCCTGCCCAGGTGAGACGGAAAGTGGAGCAACTACTCGATGGAACCACGTAATGAAACAGTTCGGAGTCAGGGGTCAGGAGCCAGGACCGGGGCATTTCGATTTGTCTGCCTGCTGATCGGCTGCGCTTCGCTTTCGGCACAAACACCCGAAATCCAAGGCATTCTGGAACGGTTGGATAAGCTGGAGCGCGAGAATCGCGCGCTCTCGCAGGAGGTCCAGGATCTTCGCGGCCAATTGGCAGCAGTGCGGGGACCCACCGCGGCGCCCGCTCCCGCCGGACCCGCGGCGGTGGAAGTTCCCCCACCGACGAACCTGGCCGACCTCAACGAGAAGGTGGGCATCCAGGGCCAACGGGTGGAAGAGCAGGCGCAGAGCAAAGTGGAAGCCGCGCAGAAGTTTCCCATCCAGATCACCGGGATGGCTCTGTTCAACACCTTCATGAACTCACGCCAGAACGGCGGCGCGGATTATCCCACGGCAGCCACCGGGGCCGGCACGGATCGCGCAGGGGCCACGCTGCGGCAGACTATAGTCGGCCTGGAGTTCCACGGTCCGCAAACCATTTTGGGAGCCAGCGTCCACGGCTCGTTGTATATGGACTTCTACAACGCGCCGCAGTGGATCCGTCTTCGCACCGGTTCGATTGAGCTGGATTGGAGATCGCGCAGCATCATGGTGGGCGTGGAAAAGCCGATCTTCAATCCGCGCGAGCCAACTTCGCTGGCGCAGGTGGGCGTGTCTCCTCTTACGGGCGCCGGCAATCTGTGGCTGTGGGTGCCGCAGGTGCGGCTGGAGCAGGACTTCAAGTTCACTTCAACTACCGGTTTGCGAGCGCAGATTGGTGTGATTCAGACGCGTGAAGTGGGGCCTTACGATTCGGCTGCGTATACGGGTCCACCGCCGGCAGCGTCACGTCCGGGACTGGAAGGGCATTTCGAGCTGTATCACAACCTGGACGAAGCGCGGCGCCTGGAAATGGCGGCGGGCTTCCATGAAAGCATCACACACGTGGGCGGGCTCTCGGTGCCATCCAGCCTCTACTCGCTCGACTGGTTCTTCAATCCCTTGCGACCGGTGGAGTTGACCGGCGCGTTCTACAGCGGCCAGAACGTTGCGGCGCTAGGGACCGGCGCCATCAACGAAGGGTATGTAGTTTACCGGCGCATCGCCAACCCCATCGAAAGCCGAGGCGGGTGGGGACAGCTCACCTTCCATGTGGCCAAGAGGGTCGACGTGCACGCATTCACCGGGCTGCAAACGTACAGTACAACGTTCCTGGGCGCCGGCGACGCCAACCGCAATATCCAGTACGGCGCCAATCTCTTCTTCCGTCTGGCTCCTAACGTGCTGCTGGGACCCGAGATTTCTCAACTCCGGACCGCTTATATTGGACAGGGAATACGCATTAATAATCACTATGATCTGGCGTTGGCTTACATTTTCTAATCACAACACCGGAAAATCGCGATCCCTTTATGGAGGCGGCCTGGCCGTCTTTGTCGTGTCCGCGTGTCTGGCGATGCAGGCAGCCGCGTTTGCGGGAACGGTGCGCGGGCAGGTGGAGCTCACGAATTCGCGCGACCCCGCGGTGCGTCATCACAACTATTCGGGCGTGGTGCTGTGGCTGGAGCCGGTGGGCCATCCTGCTCCGCCGGCGCCCGGACGGCGCGCCGAAATGAAGCAGGAAAACAAGACGTTCAAGCCGCACGTGGTGGCGATTCCTGTGGGCGGCACGGTGACGTTTCCCAACCTGGATCCCATCTATCACAACGTGTTTTCCAACTTCAGCGGCCAGGCGTTCGATCTGCCTTTATATGCGCCCAATACCACCAAGAGCGTGGTATTCGTCAAACCGGGGACCGTACAGGTGTTCTGCCAGATCCACGCCACCATGAGCGCGATCATCCAGGTGGTGCCAACTCCCTGGTACGCATTGACGCCTCCCAGCGGCACGTTTAGCATTGAGAATGTGCCGCCCGGAGAATACGAGCTGCGCATTTTCCACGAGCGCGCGCTGCCCGCGAACCTGAAATTTCTGGAGCGTCGTATTACGGTCCCGGAGGGCGAACTGGTGCTGCCGTTGATCTCCATTTCGGAGACCGGATTTACTCCGCAGGAACACTTGGACAAGCACGGCAAACCATATCTGAAAGACCCTGCCGAAGGCACGTATAAGGGTGGGAGGTAGATCATGCGATCGCGTTTTTCACGGCTGTCGCTATTGTGGAAGATTCTGCTTTCCACGTCGTTTGCGGTCACGGTGTTGTTTGCGATCACGGGCGAGATCGTCCTCGGCAACATCAGCAGCACGATGACCGGTAGTCTGCAGGACGAGGTGCAGCGCAGCTTTCGCGCGTACACTTCGTTGTGGGACTCGCGCGCCAAGATGCTGTCCACCATCAGCCGGATTATCAGCGATCTTCCCAACGTGCGGGCGGCGTTCGGCACCGGCGACAAGGCGACCATACAGGACACTGCCGGCGAATTGTGGCGCCAGGTTTCGGACTCCGATTCGGACGCGATCTTTCTGGTGACGAATCCGCAGGGCGCGGTGATCGCGTCTCTGGGCGGCGCTACATCGCTAGCGCGGTCGCAGAATATGGCATTCGTGCGCAACGCGTCGGCGAAGTTCCCCCGCTACATCGAGAACCATAGCGAGGCGGCGGCGCTGCAGGCGCGCGGCTTCTTCTTCCAGGATGGCGATCCGTGCGAGCTTTACCAGATCTCGCTGACACCGGTGTACGTGCAATCCACGCAGGGCGAGCAGTTGCGCAATGTGCTGTTCGCGGGCTATCGCGTGGATGCCTTTGTGGCCAAGCAACTGCAAAACGCTACGGGTAGCGATTTTCTGTTCCTCACGCCGGATGGCGTAGTGACGTCCACTTTGAACGAGCGGGCCACGCGTGAAGTACGGGGCAATCTGGCCAAAGCTCGCGAGGGCGACCTGGTGAGCGATGGCTTGGTGAAGTACGCCTGGTTCAAGACGCCGTTGGAAGACGTTTCCGGCAGCAAAGTGGCTGACCTGGTGATTCTGCGCTCCTTCGAAGGGGCCCGGCAGCGCATCGCCGGCATGTATACGCAGATTCTACTGCTCTGGATTCTGGCGGTGCTGATGGGGCTGGGGCTCACTTACCTGCTGGCCCGGCGCATTGTGGAACCCGTGCGGCAATTGGACCGGGCGGCGGCCGAAGTGGCGCGACAGAACTACGCCATCGAAGTGGAGGTCCACAGTGAGGACGAACTGGGACGCCTGGCGCGGACGTTCAATGGCATGTGCGCGTCCATCCGCCAGGCGCGCGAGGACCTGATCCGGCAGGAGCGCATCTCCACCATCGGGCGGCTCTCAGGCTCCATCGTGCACGACCTGCGTAATCCACTCGCAGCGATTTACGGCGGCGCCGAAATGTTAGTGGACGCCGATTTGCCACCGGGACACGTGAAGCGCCTGGCCGCGAATATTTATCGCGCTTCCCGCCGCATCCAGGAGCTGCTGCAGGACCTGCTGGACGTGTCGCGCGGCAAGAGCCGTCCGCCGGAAGTGTGCCGTCTCCGCGAGGTGGCGCAGGCGGCCTGCGATTCGCTTTCCGCCACCGCCGAGGCGCAAGGCGTCAAGTTCAGCCTGCTGATTCCGCCCGAACTGGAACTCCCGCTCGATCGCAGCCGGATGGAGCGCGCCTTTGTGAACCTGATCGGCAATGCGCTCGAGGCGATGCCGGATGGCGGCGAGGTACGGATTACGGCGACCTATGAGAACGGATCGGCGCTGGTGAATGTGGAGGATACCGGCCCGGGCGTGGCGCCAGAGATTCGCGGCAAACTGTTTCAGCCATTTGTCACCGCGGGTAAGCGCAATGGCCTTGGCTTGGGGCTGGCCCTCACCCGGCAGACGATGCTGGAGCATGGCGGCGATATGTGGGTGAGCTCGGAACCGGGCCATGGCGCACGCTTCACCTTCCGCTTGCCGGGAGTGGCCGCCACGGCCGCTCAAGCGCAAGGTCTGCACGTCGTATAGCATGGTGCTGATGCACTCCCTGAGATCGGCAGGACTGGCGTTGGCGATGGTCGCGGCGTGCCACGCGCAGTCGAAAATCGAGCCAAGGCGGTATGTCTGCAAGCGAGCGGCTTCGCCCACCCGCATCGATGGCCGGCTGGACGACGCCGCTTGGGCGAAAGCGGAATGGACCGATTGGTTCATCGACATTCAGGGTCCGCCCCTGCCCACGCCGCGGTTTCAGACGCGGGTCAAGATGCTCTGGGATGACGACTACTTCTACATGGCCGCCGAACTCCAGGAGCCCGATCTGCGAGGCAGCTTGACCGAGCACGATTCGGTGATTTTCCACGACAACGATTTCGAGGTGTTCCTGAATCCGTCGGGTGACGGCCGCAACTACTTCGAATTCGAGATCAACGCGCTGAACACCTCCTGGGACCTCTTTCTGTCCAAGCCCTATCGCGAGGGCGGCAAGGCAGACAACAGTTGGGATATTCCGGGGTTGAAGACCGCCGTCGCGCTAGACGGCACCTTGAACGATCCGCGCGACCGCGATCGCGGCTGGACGGTAGAGATCGCCATCCCGTGGACTGCTTACGCGTCGCGCGCCGCGGTGGAGCGTCCGCGCACCGGCCAATCGTGGCGAGTCAATTTCTCGCGCGTGGAGTGGCGTAGCACCGTTGTCGATGGCAAGTACCAGAATGTCCCGGGAGCGCGCGAGGACAACTGGGTTTGGTCGCCGCAGGGGCTGATCAACATGCACGTGCCGGATCGGTGGGGCTACGTAACATTTGAAAAATAAGCCGAAGCGTGGCCGGTGGCAAGACCACCGGCTCCACTGGCGGCAAACTGCTACGCTGAGTGTTGCGGCATCATCCTCTTTTCAGGCCTTACCTCGCTCTGCTGGCCGTTTGCTTTTTCTGGGGCACCACCTATCTCGGCATACGGATGTCGCTCGAGACGTTTCCGCCGCTGATGCTGGTTTCGGTGCGCTATATCCTCTCCGGCTCTATCCTGCTACTGTTTGCGCGCGCACGGGGCATCTATCTGCCGCGCGGCCGCGAACTCGGCGCGGCTTGCTTCAGCGGACTGCTGGTACTGGGAATCGGCAACGGCGCACTGGTCTTCTCCGAAGTGATCATTCCCAGCGGGATTGCGGGGCTGATCGTCACTATGTCGCCGTTCTGGATGGTAGGAGCGGAAGCACTGCTGCCGGGCGGAGAGAGGTTGCACGCACCCACCATCGGGGCCATGGCGGTGGGGCTTGCCGGCGCGTGCCTTCTGTTCACTCCGGATGCCGGCCCGCACGCCGTGGACCGCAATCTGGTGAACGGCTTTCTCATGCTGCAGGTGGGGATGGCGGGGTGGGCGTTCGGGTCCATCTATCAGCGCCGCAAGGCCGGCAGGGCCCACCCCGTGGTGGCGGGCGGCGTCCAACAACTTGCCGCCGGACTGATGCTCATGCCCTTCGTGCTTCTCATTCCGCAGCCGGCCGTTCACTGGAGCACGCGCGGTGTCGCGGCCCTGTTATACCTGGTTTGCTTTGGATCGCTGGTGGGCTATAGCGCCTACGTTTATGCCATGGACCGGCTGCCAGTGGCGATCGTGTCCGTGTACCCATACGTCAATGCAATTGTGGCGGTATGGCTGGGATGGCTTTTTTACAGGGAGAAATTTGGATGGCGCGAAGCCGGAGCGATGAGCGTGATTTTCGCCAGCGTGGCGTTGGTGAAACGCTACTCCGTCCCGAGCAAGCCGCCAGCTAGCCGCGACCCACGAACTTAGCCCCTAACGCGCCGCCGGCCACGCTGAGGCCGGTGATCAACACGAAGACCGCCACCAGACCGAAGATCAAAGCGAAGGCAAACCCGGGACCGGCCATCGCCTGCATCATCTGCTGCATGGCAGCCGGGTCGTTCCCCACCCACGTTTTCATCTGTTGCTGCATCATGTTGCCCAGCTTGCCCGAAAATGCCGCGGGAATCCAAACCAGGCTCACGATCACGGTAGTCATTGCTGCCGTCAACACGCCGGTGATCATGCCCAGCCGCGCTCCCGCCCCGACGTTGACGGATGAACCGGTTCGCCTGCGATAGAGCAGCACGGCAAAAAAGCCGCCGCCGGCCAACTGACTACTTGCAGCACCGTCATGCTGAGGATTGTCGCGCTGAGCGCCACCATCAACCCGATGCGCACCGCGATGGGGTTGTGAAAGCTCAGGGGCATCGCCTCGATGCGCGGCGCCTGAGGAATGGTGGGTTGGACTATCGGCGGCTCCTGCGTCTCGGGAACCACGATGTCGCGCTGCGGCTTTCCACACTTGTGGCAGAAGAGAGAGTCAGGAACGAGTTGTGCGCCACAGGTGCAAAAGTCCGGCATGTCATACCCAGTGCGGGCACTTTCAGTGTGACGCAGGCGCCGCCAGAAGGCAACCTTGCTGCGGCTGCCACATTTCCCGGCTGTTCGTAACGCAGTGAACGGATGGGGCCTACTGCCACAACGCGGCGCGTCGGAATGGCCTCGATCAACACCAGGCGCGAGCCCTCCCACGATCGCGCGGAGCAGGCCGCCGCGCTGATTGGTGCGCTGCGATACGGACCGATACACCACGCCATGGATTCGCCAGATTTCGGCGAACTCCTTGAAGCGGTCTGCTAGAATCGAAACCGCGCGGGAGGTCTCATCGCCAAAGTTTCTGCCGCAAATGCCGATTGGGAGCCGTCGCAGATCCCCGGCATCTCCCGCAACGTTCTGTTGCTTTCCGCTGTCAGTCTGCTCACCGATATCTCGAGCGAAATGGTCTATCCCATCGTGCCGCTGTTTCTATCGGGCACCCTGGGAGCGGCGCCTTCCGTCGTTGGAGTAATTGAGGGACTGGCGGAAACTACGGCCAGCACTTGTAAGTGGATTTTTGGCGCGCTCTCCGATCGGTGGGGCAAGCGTAAACCGTTTTGCATCGCGGGCTATGGGCTGGCCGCACTCACTAAGCCGCTTCTTGCCCTGGCGTCCGCGTGGCCGCTGGTGCTAGCTGCTCGCGTCCTCGACCGTCTCGGAAAGGGGCTGCGTGCCAGTCCCCGCGACGCATTGATTGCCGATTCCACGCCGGCCGATCTACGCGGACGCGCTTTCGGATTTCATCGCAGCGGCGACAGTATCGGCGCGGTCTGCGGTCCACTTCTCGCCGTCCTGCTCATGAGTTTTCTGCAAGGGAATTACCGGGCGATCTTTCTGATCGCATGCATCCCCGGGTTACTGAGCACCTTACTAGTCGTGCCAGTGCGCGAACGCGCGGTAGTCCCGAGCCATCGCCCGATTCTCTCCATTTCGGTGGCGACCGCAAATCCTCGACTTCGGCGTTTCTTACTGATCACGCTTCTTTTTGCGCTCGGTAACTCTTCCGACATGTTCCTGATCCTCCGCGCCAAACAACTCGGAGCAAGCAGCACCATCGCCGTATTGCTGTTTGCGGTTTGCAATCTGGCGAATGTCGTGTCTTCCTATCCCGCCGGAATTTGTTCCGACCGGTTCGGCAGGAAAGGCGTTCTGGTTGTTGGCTTCTTTCTCTTCGGCGCGATTTATCTGGGCTTCGCCGGGGCTGGCGGCGTCGGCACGCTCTGGTTCCTGTTCGCTGTGTACGGGATTTACCTTGGCTTGACAGACGGTGTCTCCAAAGCCCTGGTAGTCGATCTCACTTCCAGCCAGGAAAGAGGCGCCGCCCTGGGACTGCAAGCTGCCATCACGGGCATGGGCGCATTGCCGGCGAGCATCGTGGCCGGATTTCTCTGGCAGCGGATCGGCCCCGGAGCGGCTTTCGCTTATGGAGCACTTACTGCCGTCGCGGCGGGTTTGTGGATGCTATGGTTCCAGCCCAGACCGCACGCAGGAAAATCCTGACAAACAAATCCTAACTTTTGCATATGAATTCCGCGGCGCCTCTGGTACTCTTTAGAAATTAAAAATCTGTAGCCTTTCCTCGGCAGGTCGTGTCAACTCCGGGGATTCACGTATGCAGTAACAAGAATGTAAGCCGATGCCCCACTTCTCGATGACGCGGCTCAAGGCGGCAGGACTCTTTGCCTTATTACTTGCGGGAATCAAAGAACCGCTGCCGATTTTCTCCCAGGGACTGACGGGGCAAATCTCCGGGACAGTTCTGGACGCCGATGCCAAGCCGGTCCATCTCGCGCATGTGACTTTGACCAACAGCGCCACCGGCCAGGCCCGGGACACCTTGACGGGAGACGAGGGAAAGTTTCTGTTTACCGAGTTGCTTCCCGGCGGGTTCAGCGTCAAGGCGGTGAAACCGGGATTCCGCGAGCTTCGCCGCGATGCCATCGAACTCTCCGCGGGCGCGCGCCTGGTGCTCGAGCCGCTGGCGCTCGAGGTCGGCTCTGTACTGGATAGCGTGACGGTGTTAGCTTCCACCGAAGCACTGCAGACGGAAAGTTCGGAGCGGGCCGGACTGGTAGATTCCCATCAACTTCAGGAACTCTCGCTCAAAGGCCGCGACTTCATGGGAATGTTACAAACTCTTTCGGGTGTAGTGGACACCAGCTTCACCAGTCGGGAAGCTCCCGGTTCCAGCACACTGCAAGGGCTTTATTTCAACGGAAACCGGCAGGGATCTCTGGGTCTCACGCTGGACGGAATCTTTGCGATGGATACCGGGGGAGGGACCGGACCGTATCTCGAGCCCAGTATCGACGCTGTTGCCGAAGTCAAAGTATTACTGACGAACTACCAGGCGGAATACGGACGCTCATCCGGCGGCACCATCAACACAGTGATCAAAAGCGGGACGAAGGCGTTTCACGGCGGCGCTTATTACTATCTGCGCAATGAAGACATGAATGCGAATGAGTTCTTCAACAATCGCCAGGGCCTGGCGCGTCCACTCTATCGCTACAACTATCCGGGTTACTTCCTGGGTGGGCCGGCGCTTTTTCCGGGAACCGGTTTCAATCGCCATCGCGAGCGTCTGTTCTTCTTCTGGTCGCAGGAATTCCTGGCTCGGGCATACCCCACTCCGGTTACTTTCCAGACCTTCCCCACCGCGCTCGAACGCTCCGGCGATTTTTCCCAGAGTGTCGCGCAGAACGGCAAGCTCATCGTAGTGAACGATCCTCTGACTCACGCGCCGTTTCCCGGCAATATCGTGCCGGCAAGCCGCATCAATCCCAACGGCCAGGCCCTGCTCGGCGTGTTTCCATTACCGAACGCCGTCGATCCGACACACACTTACGACTATGCATTCCAGAGCGAGATTACCCAACCCCGCAACGATTCGATCCTGCGGGTGGATTGGAATATTTCGCCGAAGAACCAATTCTACGCGCGCGGCATGCGCGACTACGAAGCCAAGCAAGGCGGCTTCGGCTTCACCCTGGCCTCCCCAAGCTGGGCGCAACTTCCTGTAGACATCGAGTTTCACAGCGTCGGGTTCGTGAGCACCTGGATTCACACCTTCCGTCCGAACAGCGTGAACGAGGTGACGTTCGGGGTCAATCGCGGACTGCAGGCCGTACAGCCGCCTTCGGAGCAGGGACTCGCGGCCAACTCGCGGTCCGCGCTGCATCTGAATCTGCCGCAACTCTTCCCCCAATCCAATCCGTACAACCTGATCCCCAACGCCACGTTCGCCGGGGTTTCCGACGCGCCGCAACTAAACATCGATCAACGCTATCCGTACTTCGGACCGGATAACATCTGGGATTACTACGACCACTATTCCGAAAATCGCGGCAACCACAGTTTGAAGGCGGGCTTTTTCGTGGAGCGTTCCTCCACCAGCAAACAGTTGGCCAGCGCCTTCAATGGGCTGATCGCGTTTGACCGCGACGCCAACAATCCGCAGGACACCGGTTATGCGTTTGCGAATGCCCTGATCGGTTCGGTGGATAGTTACACCGAATCGAGCCAGCATCCGGTTGCGCACGGGCGGGATCTCAATGTGGAATGGTATGCCCAGGACACATGGCGGGCCGCGCCTCGCTTGACCATCGATGCGGGAGTGCGCTTCTACGAACTGAAGGCGACCGTGGCTGCAGGCAATCAACTGGCGGCGTTCGATCCGTCGCTCTACAGCGCGTCCATGCAGCCGCCGCTGGTTCAGCCCTACCTGGATCCGGCGACTGGCGCCCGTGTCGGACTGGATCCGGTGACGCGACAGATTCTGCCAGCCGTGTACATCGGCTCCTTGTCCACGGCTGCCGGCACGCCGAATCAGGGGATGCGGATCTACAATCAGACGCTGATGAAGACGCCGCCCATCCAGGTTGCCCCTCGGCTGGGTTTCGCCTGGGACGTCTTCGGGGACGCTTCCACGGCGGTGCGTGGGGGAATCGGATTCTTTTACGATCGCTTCCCTGACAACCAGGTGCTGCAATTCGTGCAATCCCCTCCCCTGGTAGTCTCTCCCATCACTTACTACACAACTCTTCCCGCCCTGGTGGGCTCACCCCTTACCGCCACTCCCAACAGCGTTTTCGGGATGCAAACGGGATGGAAGCCGCCCGCGGTATATAACTGGAGCTTTGGCGTGCAGCGGAAGTTATTTCTGGGCACGGTCCTGGACGTTTCCTGGGTGGGCAACTTGACGCGCCACCAACTCCAGTTGCGAGATCTAAACGCCACGGCGTATGGGACCAACTTTCTGACTTCCAGCTTGGACTCGACACTCACCGGCAACAAACCGCTTCCGGCAAACTTCCTCAGGCCCATGCCGGGGTATGCCATGATCCAATACATGGAGTTCGCCAGCAATTCGAACTACAACGCGCTGCAGGCGCAACTGACCAGGCGCTTCAGCCGCACCCTCACGTTCGGCCTGAATTACACCTGGTCGAAGGTCCTGGACGTGGCGGATACGGCTCTCTCTACAGTGAACCCCTCGCTCAATTACCGGGAATACGATTACGGTCCAGCGGTGTTCAACCGGCGCCAAAAGTTGACCATCAATCTGGTATACGCGCTTCCGTCGCCAAGCCGCTATTGGAACAACGGCGTGGTCCGGCGGTTGCTGGATGGATGGGAAGCGTCCAGCATTTTGACCTTCATTACGGGAACTCCCACAGCCATCAACGCCGCGTTTGTCACCGCGACCGACATTACAGGAGCCGCCGGCGCCGGCATTGAGACTCGCGTGAATCTGAGTTGCAATCCCAGCACGGGGGCGGCCGGAGGAGCTGAGTTCAATACGTCTTGCGTGCAAGCGCCGACCAAAGCCCAGTTTGGAATCGGCGATGCGTCGAGACTTCCGATTACGGGTCCAGGTGTGGCGAACGTCGATCTCTCGCTTTACAAGAATCTGGCGCTCGGAACATCGGAAGTGCGCCGGCTGCAGTTCCGCCTGGAGACCTATAACACGCTGAATCACACGCAATTCACGGCCATCGATAATACTGCCAGTTTCGATTCGTCCGGCAACCAGGTGAATCAGGACTTGGGCCATTTCAGTGCTGCTGCTCCGGCGCGCCGGATTGCGCTGGGGCTGAAACTGTACTTCTGATGAGCGTAGTGGGCCGACTTCTCAACCGCTTCGCGCTG
The DNA here is from genome assembly GCA_963815475.1 of uncultured Solibacteraceae bacterium. Taxonomy (GTDB): domain Bacteria; phylum Acidobacteriota; class Terriglobia; order Bryobacterales; family Bryobacteraceae; genus Sulfopaludibacter. The sequence continues at coordinate 3,190,201 of CAWFHD010000003.1, forward strand.
GCGTTCCGGCCTCCGGCGCTCCCCAGCGTCTCGCGCCGCGCGTTCCGTTTCCACCTGGCCTACACTCTGCTCGACTCCATATCCGCCGGAATTCTGGCCAACGTGCCCCTGATGGCTGTGAAAGTCCTGCGCGCTTCCGACGGGCAACTGCAGGTTCCCATCTCGATGACATCGGCCGCGTTGTTTGCGTCGGTCATTACAGGGTCGATCATGGCGCGGCGGCGTAAGATGCCGTTTATTCTGGTTCCCGGACTGGCGGGGGTCGTGTCGATGTTGACGATGGCATGGCTGAAGACTCCGCTCACATTCCTGTGTGCCGCCGGCGTAGTCTCCATTTGCGATTTCTCCACGCGGCCAGCCATCCCGTCCATTCTGCGCAGCGTTTACCCCGAGAATTGCCGCTCCCATGTGGCCGGAACTCTGCGCCAATATGCGTCTGTTCTGTTTCCCGCCGCCACCTTGGCTGCGGCCGCACTGCTTTCGTTCAGCGGACCGCGCGTGCAGGACATGATCCGTCTCCAACTGACGTTGGGCGGTCTGGTGTACTGCGGAGCCCTCGCCTGCATCCGGCAACTGCCGGACAAGGGCGACGGCAGCCCGCTCGAGGCCGATCCGGCCTCCGTGGTGCAGCATGGCGCGCCCTGGCGCCTCAGTCTGGAGCCGCTGCGTGACCCTGCATTTCGCATGTATCTGGCCGCTTTCGGCACTTTTGTCTTCAGCAACCTGTTCTTCATGGGAATCGTGCCGGTTTTCTTCGCCAAGGACTTGGGCATGGATTACGTGCAAGCCAACCTGGTAATACACGTTCTGCCCGCCACCATCGGATTTGTCGCGGGCGGCCGATTGACCGCGTGGTTCGACCGAACCTCGGTGTGGCTCTCCTACGGACTGGTTACGCTGCTTTGGGGACTGGATCCACTGCTGCTGGCAACGGGCGGCTCGTGGTGGCCGGCCCTGATCCTGGCGCGTGTGTGCCGCGGGCCGGCGATGGTGGGCAGCATCGTGATCGCGGTGTATACCGGCGTGCATTCCTTCGCGCGTCCGGGACCGGACACGTCCCGGTATGCGGCGATCACGATGTTTGTGAATGGGCTGGGGCGGCTGCTGGCCCCCATCGCCGCCGCCATGCTCACCGGATATATTTCGCACAGCACCATTCTGTTGATCGGGTCGATCGGGACTTTGACGGCTTCGGCGATGTTCGTCGCCGGACACCGCAGGTTTGCATCCACCGGCCGGACGGAAGGCCGTTCGGCGTCGAGCCTTTCGGGCTCGGTCATCGTGGCGGCCGTGGACGCGACAGAGGCCTGAGCTGGCCGGTCCCGGAGTCGAATTGGAATAGGTGGGCTTCGGTGTCACCGACTCTAGTATTGGGGCCGTAACTCACTGCCATTGCGAAAACGGTGGGGAAGTGGTACAAGGCTTCGAGCGATTCCACCAGTCCTGCGCGGTCCAGTTCATGGCCTGATCGCACCAGCCCCTCCTGCAAAATGCGGCACGCGGCTAACGCGGTCCACTGCGCCGCCACGTGATCCGCCGGTAAGCCATAAGTATGGGCCAGACTGCGGTACTCGGCCTCCGCATCAGGCGAAATCGCCGAGGGAGTCCCGGGGAGGGCAAACACCGCCCGCGGATCGGTCTTGAGAAGGTCGAACGATTCGGGCGAGGCGACATCCGCCGGAATCAGCAGCGCCGTGTTCCACGTTTTGGCGGCTGACGCGCTCTTTAGGAACGCATTCGATAGCGGAGCAGGCAGGAGCGTGAGTGTGAAGGCCGCGCCCGTGCTCGCCAGTTTCTCCACCGTGGCGCCGGCGCGAAACGCCGCGGCCGGCACTGGCCACAAAGTCCAGTTCAACTGCGGGTGGTCTCGCACTACGGATTGGGCCACGCTGCGCCAGGGTTCGGAATCCACAAAAACTACGGTCGCGGCAGTTCCGGCGGCGGCTCCGGAGGCGGCGTAATCGGCGAGTGAGGCCGCCTGGCCGGGCAGGCCGCCGTCGATGTAGAACATGTAGGGGTTGACGGGAGACGCAATGGCCGGGAACAGGGTGAAGGCCCCCACCAACGGGAGTTGGGTCTCGGCGGTGTAAGCTGTCACATCTGCCTCCGAGCCCGCTATGTAGGTGTTCAGGAGCGCGAAGATCTTTTGCTCTTCGACGAGATGGCGTAAGGCCGCCCCCAGGCCAACGGCCCCGGATGGGGCGCGTGCCACCGCCAGTTCGATGCGTCGTCCATAGATTCCGCCGGATTGATTCAACCTCTCGAAGAAAGCTCGAGTGGCCGATTCCACCGCGCGCGCCGCCGAAAATGTCGATTCCGCAGGAAGCATCATTCCGATGCGGATACGATCGCCTTCGATGCCGGTATCGGTGGATTCGCCGAGTTTCTTGAGGTAAGCGATGAGGTTGGAGGCGTCGGCTTGTTGCAGGTGGAAACGCGGCATGGCGCGGTCCAGGTCATGGCCGCTCGAATCGATTCCCATGCCGATGGCGCGGATCAGAAGCGCGTCGTCGTAGGGTGCACGCTTGCGGCCGGAGCCCACGCTCATGCTGTAAGGCTTGCTCAGGATCTCCCAGCGAATGTCGCTCGGAACCACTCCGCTCTCTTCACGGCCGGCGCCCGTCCCGGCCGTGACACTTGGAGCAACTCAACACCGCTGCCGAGACTTCCACACCATTCTCGCCAAGCGCCGCGCGGATCTCTTTACCGGAAGCGCCGATGCCTTGGGTGTAGATCCGCTTACCGCGGAGTTCCGATTCCGTGAGGGGACTTGCGGCGAAGAGGCCGGCAGCCACTGCGAGCGCTCCCAGGCCCCCTACGCTGATGGGAAGGACCCTCACACGTGGTCGTTCAGCACGGTTTGCACTACCCGCAGAATCTGATTGCCGTCGGCATTTCCAATCGCCTTTTTCCATAACCCCGTTCGATCGTTTCCAATGAGGAACAGGTTCAGGTGTTTCTCCTTGAGGCCTTCGTCGGGATACAACCCAAGGCGGTGCAGCGCGAAGTCTACGTTGTCGGGCGACCCCGAGAGGAAATACCATCCGGATCGGGCTTTGTAACGGCCGGCGTATTCCTTGAGCACGGCGGGCGTATCGTTGCGGGAATCCACGGAGATCGATAGCATGATCAGGTCCTTACCCAACCGGTCGGCCAAGGCCGATTGCAAAAGGGCGAAATTCCCCGCCATGATGGGGCAGCTATCCTTGCACGTGGTGAAGAATGCATTGATCACCACGGTCTTTCCCTTGATGAGGTCGGAATAGAGCTTGCGCGGCGCGCCATCCTGATCGGTCAGGACGACATCGGTAAAATACTTCCCCGCCGGCGATGTCGCTGGTGGTGGAGTGGAGGCGGGTGAAACCGAGGCGACTTGCGCCGGGTACTTCGCGATCACGGACGCGATCTTTTCCGGATCAAGCAGCGCGTTGGTTCGCTCGAACTGCGTAGTTCCCGCGCGGCCAACCAGCAACAGGGAAGAGTGCTGCAGCTTATCCGGGCTAAACCCGCCCAACTCCTTCAGCACCTGGTCGACCGTAGCCTTGGGCCCGGTGAGGAGCGTCCACATCGGGCCTCCGCCGAATTGCGCTGCCCACCGTTTCAGGCGTTCCGGTGTATCGTTGACGGGGTCCACCGTAATCGAAAGTAAAGCGACGTCCTGGCGGCCCTGGCTGGACAACAACTGCTGCAGCTTTCCGAAATGCGCGCCCATCGGAAGGCAGATAGTCTGGCAGGAGGTGAAGATGAAATTGATTGCGACCACGCGGTGGGCTGTGAAATCGCGCAGCTTTACCGGACTGCCGAACTGGTTCGTCAGGGTGGCATCGGGGATGGCCAGCGTCGCTGCGGGAGTCTGAGTTGCTGCACTGACAGGTGTTCCCTGCAGGGCCATCGCGCACATGGCAACGCAAAGGAATGGAGCGCCCCTCCAACGTCGCGCACGGCTGAGTTTCATACAGGCAACTATAATGTGCCGGTAATTAGAAAACAAGGTTCGCGGAAGGAATTTTCGTGGATAATGTAATGCGAGCATGCCGAGAATTCTTACCCGCGAGCAAGTGCGCGAGCATGATCGGGATGGTGTGTTGTTTCCGATTGCGGTTCTATCGCCGGCGGAGGTAGCCCGCGCCCGAGCTTCGCTGGATGGTTTAACCGATTCGCTGGGCGGCCGTATGAACCTGTTCCAGATGCGCCATTTGCATATGTTCCACCGCTGGGTATACGACCTGGCCTGTCATCCCACAGTTCTCGATGCCGTTGAGGATGTCCTGGGACCCGATATCCTGGTCCATTCCACATCGATGTTCGTTAAGTTTCCCGGCGACGGCACCTTCGTCTCCTGGCATCAGGACGGATGCTATATGGCGCCGACCTCTCTCGAGTTTACGTCGGCCTGGATCGCACTCACCGACAGCTCCGCATCGAACGGCTGCATGCGCGTGATTCGAGGCACGCACGCTGGGGGCATCATTCGTCATACCGACGAGGCGCGTTCACCGCAGAACCTGGTCAGCGGCCTGCAGGTGAAGGCGGAACTGGACGAGGCCCGGATGGAAGACGTGGTTCTGGCTCCCGGCGAAATGTCGCTGCACAACGTGGCCATCCTGCACGGCTCCAATCCGAACCATTCCGACCGGTTTCGAATTGGTTTCGCGGTCCGATATATGACACCCGAAGTGTCCGTCAGGCTCGACCATTTTCCCGTGATTCTGGCGCGCGGCGCGTGCCCTCGTCCTCACTTTCGGATCCTCCTCGATCCACCGAGGTGTACCGTCGAGGAAGGGATTCGCGGTCAGGCCGAACTGGCCAGATGGGTCGCGGCGTCGCGCGCGTCCGCCGAGCGCGTCCCTCTGCCCGACGACTTGGGATTCCGATGGACGGAGCCGGTGGCGTCGAAAGTGGCTGAGAGCGGACGATGAGGATTCTGATCCGTCGGATTCATGTTCATCCCAGCATGGCCCGTTGGCGGCTGTTCGAAAGCATTCTGCGAGACTGCCTGACGCGTCTGGACCACGACGTCTTCGAAATGGATATCGATTTCTTCCTGCCCGAATTGCCGCCCGACCCGCCGGAGGCGGAGTACCGCATCTACGCGCATAAGACGCGGCGCGACGCTCCCACTGCCAACCTGTTTTACAAGGAGATGTACATTCACCATCTGTTCACGGTGGATACCGAAGGCTGGGGAATCGAACATTCCCGCATGAAGCAGCCGCCCGATTTGAGCGGCATGGATCCCGACGAGGCCGAGCGGTTCTGCACCGCGTTGAGCACGCAGCTTCTCACGAGTGGACATTCCAAGGTCCAGCAGCCGCCGCCTCAGCCGGTCGATTCCGCGCTGAAACCATACCTGTTGGCTCCCATGCAGATCCCCACGGACTATACGGTGCGCACGCATGCTCCGCTTACCGTAGAGCAATATGTCGACGGCATTGCGGACTGGGCTGAATCGCGCCGGCAGCGGGTAGCGTTTAAGGTGCATCCCGGCCGCGAGTTCCCGGAGCTCACCAAAGCGGCCCATCGGCGCGCTGACGGCAGCCGGTACGTGGTGGTAGTAAGCGGCAACATCCATAGCCTCATCTCCGAATCCGAAGGGGTGATCGTGTTCAATTCGGGGACGGGGTTCGAGAGCCTGATTCACGGGAAGCCGGTGATCACTTTGGGTAACTGCGACTATCAGTGGGTCACTCATCGGTGCCGGATCGACCAACTGGATAGCGCAGTGCAATATGCGGCCACTTACTCCGATGAGCAGCGCCGTCAGGCGTACCGCTTTGTTCATCATTACTACCGCGACCACGGATTTCTGATTCAGCCCGATCCCGAACCGGTGCGGCAGCGTCTGACTGAGTATCTGAAAAGCGTGCTTCCCGCATGAACGGCAGGGCCTCTCGCCATACGCGCCTGCCTGCTCCGTTGGCCGCCGCATTGTGCGAGTTCGCATCCGACCCCGGTGTTTGCGCTGCCTTCACTCTCTTCCTGAAGTCCGATGGATACTCCCGCCCTGTGTTCCGGGCCTTGGCCGCAATCGCCCGCGGAGAACGGGGATTGGCGTGGGAGGTCCGCACCATGGCCGCGCTGATGCTGGAAGAGTTGGTCGTCGAGCTCTCCGGCAGGCGTTCCGTGGAAGTGCGAGCCGTTCTGGTGATGCTCGGTGTGCTGCAGGACGGACAGACAGAGGTATCGGAGTGGCTTCTCGCCGAAGGATTTACCGACTTCACTCCCGCCGGATTCTTCGCGCAGTTGCAGCGCAAGTTGCAACGCCTTCCTCTGAAACCTCGCGCCGTAGGAGTGAGCGCGAATGGTCCTGGTGGCTTCGCCGGTCCACTCAGGAATGTCGTTTGTGTCTGGCTCGTTACCTGTTTCAGCCGGACGAGGTGGTGCAGCGGGCCCTGTCGCAGATGCGGTTTCGCAAGGCACTCCCGACTCTTCGCTGCCGACCTGCCGGCATCACATGACCCGCAGATACTCTCCGCGTACGATGCCCGGCCCTACGAAGCTGCGATCTTGGCTTCGCTCGCAACCCGGGGCGCATCTATTGGGTCTCGGAGAGGACCGGCTCGACGCCCAACTCGCTTGTGGAGTATCCGGTGGGTACCGTGGTGCTCACCATCAAACCGCCCGGCAGCGATCTCGAAATCGAGATCAAGCGGGCGGGCATGCGGAACCGTCTTCTGGGTGTAGTCTACAAAGGAGAGGACGTGCCCGTCCCTATACCGCATCGTCTGCAGGGAGGAAGCATGGGCTCGACTTTGCAGTGGGAAGCTCGAAAATCGCAAGATTTGTCGGTCTTCTACTCCGCTGCCACGGGCCGGCCAGCGCCCATGAGCCGAATGATCGCACTGACCACGGTGCGCACTATTCCCGTCCAGGGAGGCGAGGCCTTTCTGACGGAATACTTCACCGATCCGGGTCTCTTCGGGCAGGGATTCTCTCAGATGCGCAGCGAGATGGGTAAGGCGGTCGCCGCCGTCAATCCATCGTCGGAAGGCTTGGGCGGGTTGGCGCTGACGGTGGACTTTATGCGAGCCATGAAACCCAAGCAGGCGATTCTGGCAGGCACCAGTTCCTTTCGCCTCGATAAGGTCCGCGATTGTTTGACGGCGGCCGGGGCGAACCCCGATTTCGATTTGATGGAACAAGTGCTCGGCGTGGTCCATCCGAGCGGCCGTCATACTTCTGATGGTTTTGTCGCGGCGGCGTTCGACGTGCCGGCCAACCGCACCCGCGGCGATCAGGCATTTCTTCGGTCAATGGGTCTGCTGGCAAGCTTCTGTGGCGCACTCTGGTCCATCGGAGGGTATTCCAATGGCGAGTCCGTGGTCGAGAGGAACGTCGGGCTACTCCGCAGGTGGGAGTCGGGTGATTGGGTCGTGAGTGCGGTGTCGATGGACCACGATGGGCTCATCCTTCCGGGGCCGGAGATCAGAAACTTCCGGCCGCAGGCAGCCTTGGGAGGAATGAAAGCCGACGAGCGCTATCTGTTCGGGAAGCTGATCGGCCACCGCACCATTCGCGGGTCGATTCCCTGTTTGCAGGATATTTATCGGGCCAGTCCGCCGCTTCAGTCTGAGGGCGAACGCGTTTTTCGCGCTGAATTCGCTCGTAGTTGTCAGGCCATGAGGCGAGCTATGATGCCGCGCGGCAGGCTTCGCCGGTACATCCCCGAAAGGTACATTCAGCAGCTCTTCGATTTCCAGGTGCTCTCGGAACAGTTCTTCGCCAATCGGAAGGCGCGGAAAGCGTGGGAGGAGGGAGCTCGCCAGATGCTGCGCGCGAAGGAATACCATCCGGAACGGGTGGACGAATTTGTGGGCGCCATCCAGGGGGAAGCCGCTTTTCTCACGCGCCATCCTGCTCTTTATGAAGGGGCGAACCTCGCCTTAAGCCGCTCATAGAGGCTCGCGGCCGGATAGATGCGATTCTTGTCGCACCCGTTCCTGCGCCACATTTCATTCCAGAGGTGAATCGCGCGGCACTCGGCAGGGAGCGCAATCGCCTCCTCGGGTTCCAGCGCTCTTTGCCATTCGCGAAACGGCAGCGGACAAAAAACTTCGGGCGCGACCACGTAGGAGTCCAAGCTAAATCGCTGCACGGCCTCCGTCAATAGCCTAGGTCCGGTCTCTCCCCATCGCAGCGTGGCCGGATCCTTCCCGGCGCAGATGTCCGAAGTGAAGCGCATTATCTCGGAGCCGGGCGGCGCTTTGAGGATCGCATTGGCGATGGACTGCCGGTCACCATCGGCTTCGCTGGCGAAGACGTAGTCCGCGGCGAGGTCGAGTGGGCTCAGGCACACCATATCGGTGTCCGCCCACCATCCGCCCTTCTGCAGCAGCAACTGATAGCGAAAAAAGTTGGCAAAGCCGGCATAGGAGGCGTAGCCCGTATACTGAAACACGGAGCTTTCGGGCAGAATCGTGGACGCGTCCCGCAACGCCGCCCCCTCCGGCAGGTTGCGCGGTGTCCGATAGGCATAAAGATCGTAACCGTGTCCATTCGCGAGAAACGAGCGGATCGACAACAGCTCCAGCGCGGACAACTCCTCGCCGATCCAAAGGCCCTGGACGGTTTCAGGCATTGTCGAAGGTTTGGTAGCGGCGGTCAACGCCGCTTATTTCGGTTTGGGGCCCTTCGGCTTGCCGCCGCTGACTGGTTTGGGCTTGCCACCGCCAACGGGCTTTGGTTTGCCGCCGCCGAGTGGCTTTGGTTTGCCGCCACCGACTGGCTTGGGTTTGCCGCCACCAACTGGTTTCGGCTTACCGCCGTCGATTGGCTTCGGCTTACCGCCGTCGATCGGTTTTGGCTTGCCGCCATCTTTCGGCTTCGGACCGCCCGGCTCCAACGCGTCGGTCAAGGCTTGGAGCAAAGTGTGGGCAGTAGCCCGGTCTAAAGTGATCGTAATGTTTTTGGCGGTAATTACCGTCGCCAGAGCAGCATTCTTATTCGCGCCCATTCTTATTCCCCCCGTCGGAAGTCTAATGGAAGAATTGAAAAATCGCAAGCATCATACTAAGCTCGGGTAACTCCCTGTGGGCTTTCCTATCCGCTCACGGTCGAGTAACTTGGCCGCGAGTTGGAGTGTCTCCGCAAACCAGCTATCCAACCGGGGAGAGGCAGCGAGGGCGGCAATGCGCGATCGAGCCTCGAATAATTCCGGCGCGCTTCTCCAGACGTCCGCTAATCCGTGTGCCAGTTCCGCTGGAGTATCTCCTAATCTCACGAAGGCAGGCTCTATAGCGGCAAAGTGCGGCGCCCATCCCACCGGTGTCGATACTACGGGCACGCCCGTGGCCAGCGATTCGAACAGAGGAAGCGGTCCGGCCTCCGTACAACTGGTAATCAGCAGGCACTCGAGCGCCTCGTACAGCCGCGGGTAGTCTGCGATAGAGGTATTGTGCCGATCATGGAGAACGCACTCGATACCAGCTGCGGATATCCGCGCGTGGAGGGAATCCAGTTCCTTCCCGATCAATACCACGCGAACCGTGGGACAAAGATCGCGAAATCGTTCCACGGCTTCCACCAGAAACTCCGGCCTCTTTCTCCAGTGGTCGCGTCCCACCCAACCGACGGTGAACGGTTCGGAGCGCCGGTCGCGAACGGTGAATGCCTGCAATGCGCCTAGTGGGCGTTCCAGGAGCAGTTTCCTATCCAGCGCCACTCCCGCACTGGCAAGGATGTCGCGTTGATGCGGATGGCAGAGCACCAGCGCTCCGGCGCGGTGGACGGCGCCACGCTGACCTTGCGGGGAGTACATCCCATTGTGAGAGTAAAGATCGTGCAAGCAGACCACTGTGCGCGACAAATCGGGCGAGGAGCCGGCTTCTCCCGTGCGAATAAAGATCCAGCCGTCGGCGTCACTGACAGGTTCTTCTGAGGCCAGCACGCTGACCCCGGGTAGCTGAGTGGCGCCAAAACGTGCGCGCAAATCGCCAAAGAGCCAGTCGTGGCTGCCTTTGACGCAGACGTTCACCAATCGGTCACGAGGTGGATTGAGCTCGACCATATTCGGCTTCTTCCTCCACGCCGTGCCGGTTTGAAAAAGCTCCCATTGGAATCGTCAGCCTCCCCACATCGCGAGTCCGATTCGCCAACCGCGTTTTCCATTCCTGGCTTCCACGCCCCAAGTCATATTCGCGATAGCCGAGTTCGGTTGCCCGCCGAATTTCAGCCATGCTGAGGAGCCATCCCGGCGACCACGCGGCGGCACGGTCGGTGAAGCCTCCATTCCATGTGCAAAGACTGTTCGTGCCAACGGCTGCAACGTCGATGGCTTCGATCTGCCCGACAGCCTCGATGGCAAAGACGCGAAGCCGTCCCTCCTGGAAAAGGCGCGGGAAGGCCCCTCGCACGAAGTCGGCGATTCGTGGATCGCGGTAGAAAACGCTCTTATCACCCAGGCGGCATCGGTTGAGACGAATCAGTAACTCAGGTAACTCCCCGGCAGGCATTTGGCCGGGTTTGAGTTCGCGAACCGATGCGCCATCTTCCCGTGCCGCTCGCTCGGCGCGACATAAGTGCGAGCGAAAATTGCGGCTCTTCGATCCGAGGAACTCATCGAACGTTTCAGGGAGATCCGTGAATGACCAAGCGCCTTCACTTCGATACCAGGCATCACCTTGGTGGCCCAGTTCCGGGATTGCCCTGAGACAGTTCGATTGCGCTGCGGTGCGCCGAAGATTCAGTCGAAGATAAGGCTTAGGACCCGTCAATGCGAAAGTCAGACATTGCGCCGCGGCTGCCCAATCGCCGGACTCGCAGACGATATCGTTGTAATCGGCAATCGAGCACAGCGCGGCCGCTTCGCTTTCACTAACCCCGGTAGTAACCAAAGATAGAGGAAAAATTGCGGCGAGCCTGCCGGCCCTCCAGCCTGCGATCACAAATGGTGAACCTGCCGCGGGAAGGCGCGCCGCTTCCAGGTTCCATGTGAGCGATGAGAACGTCCGATTGCACGTGGAGCGCTGAACCAACTCATCCCATTGATCAGCGATGGCCTCGATCTCGGCGGCACTAGTCAGCGTGAAAAACTGTAACTCTGAGGCTGTCATTCGGAAACACCAAAGAGGCTAACCGATCCACCTATGGGGTAGATTCTATAACAAAAAGCTCTTGGTTTATTTAGAATTCCGTGAGAATATCAACTTCAACCTAACATCGCCAGCGTCACTGAATTCTATACGGAGGGGGTACCGCATGGATTGGACTATTCGCGTGAATTGGGGTTTGAGGGGATCTGTTCCTATCCTGCTTCTCGCCGTGGCCAGCGGAATAACCGCACAGCCGGTGGCCAACATTTGCACCGCGCAAAATACCGTTACGGCACACGTCGCCGCGTTGGATCAGCCGATCATGTACAACCGCCTGGGCGCAACGCAGCCCAACGGCATGGTCTTCGCCCTCGAGCGCGACATCGTTCCCCTGGACAATTCGCTAGATCAGTTCGGAAACGACGTCAAGCTGTTGGTCGATCCCTCCACCCTGCATGCCGGAAAGGTCCGCCTCCGATCCGACAAGAGGCCGCGCCCCATCGTGCTCCGGGTAAATGTCGGATCTTGTATTCAGATTGTTTTTCGGAACCTGCTGGCGCCGAATAGTGAAAGAAATCCGATTACAGAATTGGAAACTACCCTTGCCAGTATTCACCTGATGGGGCTTGACCTGATCAACAGCATAGATAGCGACGGCTCCTTCGCCGGCGTGAATTCAAATGCTCTGGTCGCGCCGGACGCGCCGACGCGCACCTACACATATTACGCGCCGGAAGAAGGCACCTTTCTTCTCTACTGCACGGGCGATCTTGAGAATAACAACAATCTACTTACAGTGCCAGGTTCGCCGCAAGGGCAGATGGTTAATGGGCTTTTCGGATCGGTAACCGTCGAGCCGAAGTCGGCGGAGTATTACCGCAGTCAGGTCACTCGCGAGGAATTGCAGTTGGCGGCATATTTCCGAGACAACCTGCCGCCGAACATGAGTCTTACGCCGAAGTTGACCCCGGCCGGTTCTCGCATCGTTGCCCACCTGCGCCGCAGTATGTTCTCCCAAGCTGTCTCGGACGCCGATCTGACACGCGACGTCTTTGTGCTGACTACGGTACAGCCGGAACGAGGCACCTTTGAAACCGCCGATGTTGTGGTGAGTCCGGACGGGCGTCTGTACGCGCTCGACTACGAGGGAGATCCCCAGGCCGGAACGCACTCGGGGCACCAACTTATCAATTACGACGCGGTCTATCCTCCCTCCGATCCGCATGGGCGCGCGTGTGTGCCGATCCTGAAGATGAAATCGGCTCCCTACCGTGTGAATGGGTCGAACTGCGCGGCAGCGCCGGGGCCCGAAAGCCTCATCTATACCGACCTCACCGGGATGATCACAGGACCGAACGCCGGCCGCTTCCCGTACAGCGAGAACTCGCCCTCGTTCTCCGAAAACTCCGCTGAACCAGACCGGCGCGAACCCTATCGGGAATTCACCATTCACTATCACAACCCGAGTCCCGTGCAAGCCTTTGAACAGTTCTTCACGCCCAACGGGGCAAGCGTCATAGGGTGGACGCAAGACGAAAACAATCTCTCTTCGATGTTGGGCGCGGGGCAGGATCAGTTCGGCATCAACTACGGGATCGCCGGCATCGGAGCCGAGGTGTTGGCCAATCGTCTGGGTGTGGGACCGATGGGCAACGCGGACGCCGTGGAGTTGAAGTTCGAAGAGTTCTTTCTCACGTCGTGGGCGGTTGGCGATCCGGCCATGGTGGTGGACGTTCCTGCCAACGCGCAGAACGAACTATTGCGCGATACACCTAAGGACCCCACTAACCCCGACCGACCCGATACCTATACGCCCGGCAAGGCCAAGGTGGATAACAACCTGCTCACCGCCGAACTGCAAGGTTATCTCAACGACGCTGCCCAAAAGCAGGTGGGCTTTAGTCCCGCGGTGGGAGACAAGCAGCGCGCCACGCGCGTTTATTATCCCGACGATCCCTCCAACGTCTATCACAGTTATCTGCGCGATCACGTCAAATTCCGCATCCTGCACGCCGGACCGGGCGCCACGCACGTTCACCATTTGCACGCGCACCAATGGCTGCACTCTCCCAATAACGACGATGGCGATTACCTGGACAGCCAGATGCTCACGCCGGGCGCATCTTACACGCTGGAAATCGCGTATGGCGGTAGTGGCAATCGCAACATGACGATCGGCGATTCCATCTTTCATTGTCATTTCTACCCGCATTTCGCCGCGGGCATGTGGTCGCTGTGGCGGGTTCACGACGTTCTCGAGGCCGGCACCGAACTGGACGCGGCGGGAATCCCGAAGCCCGGCATCAACCGCGTTCTGCCAGATGGCGAAATCCGGCAGGGTACGCCCATCCCGGCGATCGTGCCGCTGCCCGAGCTCGCGATGGCTCCGATCCCCGCGGATGTTCGCCTAACCAGCGCGTTAGCGGACGGCGACAATCGGCGAATCGAAGTTATCCCGGACCGCACGGAGAACAATACGCCGGTCTATTCGAATCCCGGTTACCCGTTCTTTGTGCCCGGAGTTGCAGGACATCGCGCGCCCCATCCGCCGTTGGATATGGCCTGGCAGGTGGATGCCAGTGGCAAGCCCGTGCTCGAAAATGGGAAGAAGAAACCGCTCGATGGCGGCCTGCCGCGCCACCTTGTCCTGGATGGAAAGATCTTCCGGCAATTCACCACCCGCTGGGATTTCACCAAGGACTTTGTCCTCTACAACCCGGACAAGACTCTGAAGGACGGATTCTTAAAGGCCTTCGTGCTGCCTGAAGACGGCACCGCCGTGGAGAAGGCGGCTATGGCAGCCAATTCGCAGCGAACGCACAAAACGTTTCTGCCGGACGGCGATCCGGCGAACTGGATTACCAACGGCCTGCCCGCGGTTCCCGGCGCGCCCTTCGCATCGCCCGGCGTAACCGAATACGGCGATTCCAATGTGAATACGCGGCGCTATTTGGGAGCGAACATTCAGATCGACGCCGTTCTGAATAAGAAGGGCTGGCACTACCCGCAGCAGCGCATGATCACGCTGTGGAACGACGTCCCCGACACGGTGAGCGGCAAGCGCGCTCCGCAGCCATTCTTTTTCCGTGCCACCACCGGAGAAACCGTCGAATACTGGCAGACCAACCTGGTGCCGAACTACTACGAGCTGGACGATTTTCAGGTTCGGACTCCCACCGACATCATCGGGCAGCACATTCACCTGGTGAAGTTCGACGTGCTGGCATCCGATGGCGGGTCGAACGGTTTTAATTACGAGGACGGCACCTTCAGTCCCGATGAGGTTCGGGAGCGAATCTTCGCCATCAACAAAGCCGGCGGGCTATACGCCTTCGACGATAAGGCGCGCCAGTTTTTCAATCCGGCCGTGCAGACCCCTCTCACCTTGAAGAAGTACAACGAGTGGTACAAGAATGCGGATGGATCCAGCACTTTCGGCCCGCCGCCCGCAGGTCAGAACTGGGATGGCGCGCAGACCACCATTCAACTTTGGGACAGCGATCCACTCCTCAACAATAAGGGCGTCGACCGCACCTTGCGGACGGTTTTCACTCACGACCATTTCGGCCCTTCCACGCATCAACAGATCGGTCTTTACGCCGGTCTGCTGATTGAGCCGGAGAACTCCTCGTGGTTCGATCCCTCCTCCGGGCAGCGTTATTACGACAGCACCGGCTGCTATAACCCGGCAACTGGAACTTACCAGGCCGTCAGAGGGGCGTGTCCCTCGGGAACATTCCGCCGCTTGGATGGCGGCCCCACTGGATGGCAGGCCGATATTCACACCGCCAACGCGAAGGACAGCTATCGCGAATTCGCGCTGGAATTTCAGGACCTGCAATTGGCTTACGGACCCGCGAGCACGCCCGTTCGGACGTTGCCGCAATCCTCAGTTTTTACAGGCACGGTTTCGAGCACCACGGTTACTGCACTCGGTAAGGGCGGTGTGACTGACGAACTACGCCAGGTTTTCGCGGCAAGCGGTGTAACGCTCACCAAGTCGGCCACCGCAAAGACTTCCACGACCTGCCCGAACATTCAGCAAGGTCCCGACGTAAAGTGGATCGTCCACGATCCCGCGCCGCCGGATGCCGATGAGGATTACTGCCTTGCCGATCGCCATTTCACCACGGTGTCCATTAGCGGGCCGATAGGCGCTACGCAAACACAGACCTATAAGCCGGCGCTGCGTCCGCAGACCATCACAGTCCTGAACCAGAGTGGTTCCATCAGCGATTCGAGCGCCACCGATCTTTACGCCGACCTCCAATCGTTCGGCATTATCGAATCCGGAAGTGACACCGCCGCTGCCGCGAAGAAAGCTTGTCAGTTCGGGAATACCAAGGGCCAATGGATCATCACAATCACGTATGCCCCACCATCGCCCTCGACCGGCACAAGCCAGTGGTGTGTGGCGTCGAACCCGGGTTTCACGTCGATCAGCGTCCTGATGCCGGATATGGAATTTGGTTGGCAAGACCCAAACAACGCCTTCTCTGCGCCCCAGCCTGCATCGCCGCTGTTTAATGGCCCCAGCGCGGTAACGGTCGGGCCGCCGTACCCCACACTGATTAGCAGTGGACAGAACGGAAGCTACTCGCTGAACTACCGCAATGAGCCTCTGCCCTCGCGGTTGACATCGGGCAGCCAGCCCAATTCCACCGATCTGGCCTATGGGTTCTCGTCGATCGCGCGCAACGATCCCGCCATGAATTGCCAGCCGATTCCCGGCAACCCGATCGGTCAAGACTGCGCCACTTCGCCTACTCCCACGAAGGGCTTCAAGTTTCCGAACTGGTTGATCGCTCCGGGCGATACCAGCCCCCGCGGCACCGATCCGTTCACACCTTTATTGCGCGCCTACCAGGGCGACAAAGTCCAGATTCGAACGCTGGTAGGAGCGCACCTGACTCTGCATTCGTTCCAAATGCCGGAGCTCAGTTGGTTGTTCGAACCGGGCGCTCCGAATTCCGGATACCGGAGCGTGCAGGGGATGGGCCTCTCCGAGCACTTCGAGATGCTCTTCGATCTGCCGAGGACCACATCGTCGGCGATTCCTAACACGAATACCGCCTCCACGGACTACGTGTATGAAGCGAGCAGCGGTCCGGATGGTTTGGTGAACGGCCTCTGGGGCATCATGCGCGCCTTCGATCCATCGAAGACGCCGGCGGGCGGTTATTCCGATCTCAAGCCACTTCCAAATAATCCCATGCCGAACAATGCCCCGGTTCCAGCTGCTTGCACACCCACCAAAACGTTCAACGTCACGGCCTTGTCCTCGTCAGTCACTTACAACACTCGGGGCAACCTGGTGAACTCGAACGGCATTCTATACGCGCGCAGTGAGGACGTGACCTGCACCGGGACAAGCTGTACGTTGAAATCGGGAGTGCCGGTGGAGCCACTGATCCTGCGGGCCAATGCCGGCGACTGCATCGCCATCAACCTGACGAACGGGCTCAACGCAAGCACCTTGCAAAGCAAAAGCGCGGCCAGTATTCGCAACAGTCCGTTCGGATCCCCGGCAGCGGGGCCAGGCGTCACCTTGCAGACTTCGAGTTCAGTAGGCATGCAGCCCCAGATCCTCTGGCGAGATCCTAACGTGCCCAGCGGTTTGGGTCTCAATGTGGGCTTCAACAATCAGCAGACCCTCGCACTGAATGCCAAGGGTACCAGCATCTGGTATGCTGGCAGGCCGGACGGAACGCCGATGGAGGGGACCATCTTGCTGGAGCCCGTGGACCCGATCATGCAACACTTCTGGGGCCTCATGGGCGCACTGATTCTAGAGCCGAAGGGCGCGACCATCGCAGAGGAGGCGAACACGCACGCGGTGGCCACCATTACCCCGCAGTGCTCGCCGCCAGCCCTTTGCCAGGCATTCCGCGAGTTGGTGGTGCTGGCACAGAGCGATGTGCAAAGCCGATTCTCCTGGGGCGGCATGAACTATCGCAGCGAGCCCTTTACAACCCCCTATCGTTTCCCGAATCCCCCATCCGCTCCTGCAGCGACTCTGCGTGCAACCACTACGGCCGCCGCCGCGAACCAGACAAGCGGCCGGCTGCGCGAGTTGGAGTCTCGCAATGCCAGCGCCAGCATGAACTCTCTCTCTCCCAAACAAGGTGACTTTCAACCATCGGGATTGCTGGAGGACTCCTCCGCGCTGGAAACTCTGATCGCGCCCAAGAAGAGCGCGGCTGCGGCCAATCCCATCCCCGCCAGATACTCGAACACGATTATCACTACTGCGAACAAGGATCCCGAGACTCCCATTCTCCACGTTGCTCCGGGAACGCCGGTCCGCGTCCGCTATCTGTATGGCGGCGGCTACACCACCTTCATGGCGTCGTTCGATATTCACGGCCATCATTGGGAGGAGGAGCCCTGGACCCACAATTCCACGGTGCTGGGTCACAATCCGCAATCCCAGGTATTCGGCGCCGAGCAGATTGCGCCTTACCAAACGGCGAATTTCCTCTTGGATATGGCCGGCGGTGCAGGTCTGGTGACCGGAGACTATATCTACGAAACATTCCAACGGAACAATGTCGGCACCTGGGGCCTGATTCGCGTAGAAGGCGCCGCTGTCGTCATTCATCGAGCGCAAATCGACGACCGCAATCCTAACGTCGCATCCATCGCGGGGTCGGTCAGCGTGGAGCCGGGCGCGGAGATGCCCGCGGAGATTACGGTAGCCGCGGCAACCGAAAGCGGCGGCGGCCCGTCCTGCAGTGCCAAGGTGCAGCCGGATGGCGCGTGGTCTTGCACCGGTCCGTTCCAGAAAGGCGCTACCGTCCGCGCCGGCAATTACACTGCGGTTGTAAGATAGCTCGATGAAGCATCTGAGTGCTGGGCGGGTCGCGGGCCTTGTGAGCCTGTCGGTGATGGTGTCGGCTGCGACCGCCCAGAGCTCCACCGCCGATCCGTCCACAATGCACCGGAAAGTGACGGACCAGGGTATTTCGGTGGACTTCTCCGTGGAAGCTGCGGCGCCTGCTGCGCAACTGCGCGAGGGCGACCCGGTGTTGTTCCGCTTCAACCTCGCCGATTCGGCGAGCGGCAGTCCGATTCTGGGCGCGCACCCCGCAGCCTGGTTGGACCATGTCGCTCCCGGCGAAAAGCGCAGCTCCGAGGTCTGCGAGCAGAAGTTCCGCACCTTCCTGGGTGGCGGGCTCGCGGGCATTCCGGACCTGAACCTCAACATCTATTACGCAGTGACTCTCAACAGTGACAACACGCTGAGCGTTCTCGATCCCCTCGTCGGCTTCGGTGGCAGCAAACTGCTGGCCATCGTGCAATTGCGCAGTCCCGGCTTCGATTGGGTGCTCACCGCCGACCAATCCAAACTCTTCGTGTCGCTGCCCGACGCCAACCAGGTCGCCATGGTGGATACCAAGTCCTGGACAGTGGTGTCTTCGGCGGACGTGACCCTGCATCCGCGGCGCGTGGTTCTGCAACCCGATCAACAATACCTGTGGGTGGCCTCAGACCCCTCCGGTCCGGACGGCGGCGATTCGGGCGTTTCCGTTTTCTCGGTGAATGGACTCAGGCTGGCCGCGCGCATTGTCACCGGGCGCGGGAGCCACGAAATCGTATTCAGCGAGGATAGCCGCTACGCTCTGGTTTCCAACAGCGCGCAGGATACCGTATCCATCATCGACACCCGCACGCTGCGCAAGGTGAAGGATCTGGAGACCGGATCGAACCCCGTCTCGATGGACTATTCCGCAAAGGTGGGGGCCGCCCTGGTATCGCATCGCTCGGACGGAACGGTCGCAGTAGTCAGTCCGCAACGGGGCGAAGTGCTGGCGCGCATTCCCACTGCCCCCGGAGTGGGCCAGATTCGATTCGATCCGTCCCGGCGCTATGCGTTCGCGGTCAATTCCGGCAAGAATGAGGTCTATATCATCGACGCGGCCCTTCAGCGTCTGGTGCAGACATTCGATGTGAAGTCGCAGCCCGACCAGATTTCGTTCACCGACACTCTGGCCTACATTCGGCATAGCGGAAGCGAGCAGGTAATCATGGTTCCGCTGGATCAGATTGGCGCACCCGGCAAGGCGGTCCCGGTGGTCACTTTCCCCGGCGGCAAGCATCCGCCCGGCGACGGAGCCACTTCCCCAGCGGCCGGCATCGTACCGGCTTCCGGCGACAGCGCCGTGCTGGTGGCGAACCCGAAGGATCGCAGTGTCTATTACTATGGCGAAGGGATGGCCGCTCCGGTCGGCACGTTTGATGTAGGCGGACATCAGCCACAAGCAGTGATCGTAGTCGACCGTAGTTTGCGCTCTCGCCCCGGAAGCGGAAGCTATGAGACAACCGGGATTGTCGGCGCGCCCGGCGTTTACGACGTAGTCTTCTTTCTCGACTCGCCGAAGCTGGTTCACTGCTTCGCTATTGCCGTGGCGCCGAATCCTGATCTGGAAGCCAAACGCGGCCCGCGGTTCAACGTGCGTTATGCCAGCCCTGAGCGCACCATGGCCGCGGGCGAGAGCCATCGCATCGAGTTTCGTCTCACCAACGATTCCGGACTGCCCGTTCCTGACTCCGCCAAAGGGCTCTCGGTCCTGGCCTTCCAGGTTCCTGGAATCTGGCGCGATCGTGTCCCGGTGCAGGCTGGCGCCGACGGAAGCTTCATTGCGACCTTCACCCCACCGCGTCCCGGCATCTATTACGTAAACGTCGAATCGACCGCCGCGAAACTCAATCCCTCCGCTGCACTGGTTCTACGGGCGGTTTCCAAATAGGTTCCCAAGCTGATGAACCCTGCCGCACCCGTTCTTCCCCAAACTCGTCGCGGCAGCAGCGTGTGGTCCATCGGTATCTTTGAAGGTGAGTCTCCGCTCGCCCTGGCTTCGCCGCCCGGCTTGGCAAATCCGGTGCTGACTCGCCACTGCGTAAAGGATGTGGAAGCCGCCTTCGTCGCAGACCCGTTCATGCTGCGGGTCGGCCACCTCTGGCATATGTTTTGCGAGGTGAAGAACGCCCGCACTCGCCATGGTGAAGTCGGTCTGGCCACAAGCGCCGACGGTCATAGTTGGGACTATCAGGGCACCGTGCTGCGCGAGCCTTTCCACCTATCCTATCCGGGTGTGTTTAGCTGGCAGAACGGTTACTACATGACATTGGAGACACTCTCCGAATCCGCCGTGTGGCTCTATGAAGCCGCCAGTTTTCCCACGGGCTGGCGTCGCGTAGCGAAAATGATCCCTGGAGTCTACGCCGATCCCACCATCTTCCAATGGAACGATCTGTGGTGGCTGTTCGCCTGCGACGCACCTTGGCGGCACGATACCCTTTCGCTGTTTTATGCGGAGAGCCTTTTCGGCCCCTGGCGGGAGCACCCTCAGAATCCGATCGTTCGCGAGAATCCCAGCGGAGCGCGCCCTGGAGGCCGAATCACCATTTGGGAAGGGAAGCCCATTCGATTCGCGCAGGATTGCGTCCCGGCCTATGGAACCCGCGTGCGCGCCTTTGAAATCGCCGATCTGACTCCGCACTCTTATTGCGAGCGGGAAGTGCCGCAAAGCCCGATCCTGTCGCCCGGCGAGACTTGGAATCGCACGGGGATGCACCATGTCGATCCGCACATGACGTCCGCTGGGGATTGGATCGCTTGTGTGGACGGCTACCTGGTGGAAACGATCGGTTGAAGTCCGCACGGCTCAAAGCGTATCGGCCGCGATCTCCCGCAATATGTCTTCGAGTCGCTCCACATAGCGTTCGAGCGAATACTCGCTGTGCACCCTGTCGTGCGCGATGCGGGCTTTGCGGCATAGCGCTTCCTTATCGGCGAGTTCGGCCTCGATTCGCCCCAGGATCTCACTGTCCCCCATGCTCCCATCCAAACGTAAGTGACAATCTCGCCAGACGGGCAAGCCTTGCGGCGGAATCGTGCCCGCCACCAGGGAACCGCAGGCGCTGATCTCCAGGTATTTGGCGACGAGATAGCCGCTTGTGGTCGGCGTCGCGACACACATCCAAGACTGGTTGATCAGCTTTACCAGAGACTCGCCGCATCGTTCCGGGTCGACCGCGTTCCGGCCCGGATATTCCACGATATGAGCACGCAAACGCGAGGCGCGCAGCAGGTCGGCGAGGCGTCGCCGAAACGGGTAATATCGCGGGAGCAGCGACCCGTAGAGCAGCACATCGTAGATCCGCGGCAAATCCAAGCAGTGGTATAACCGCATATCGATGTGATGGGGGATCACAAACACTCGCCGGATATGGGGACACTGGCGGAGAAGCTGTTCCAATTCAAAGCACTCGTAAGTCGCCACCAGATACTGGCAGGAGTGTCGATTCAGGAAGGCGGCGATATCCTCTTGGTGCCGCATGTCTTCCAGCACGACACATCGTTTGGCAACCCGCGCCGACCACGATAACGGCACTCCACTGCCGGGAGGGTCGCTGAGATCCGGATTCGAGGCGAAGACTCCCACTAGAAGGATGTCGTAGGCGCCGGGATCGATGTCTGCCTGCGCCCCCTCCGACACGTCGGCTGGTGTAAGTGTCTCCCTCGAGAAATGGGCGCACACCGCGCTGTGCTTGTTGGCGTAATTCCGGTCCATGTTCGAACGGAAATACTTGTGAGATTCGGCGAACAGGACACGCGGGAGCATTACAGCGAGAGCCTCCAGACGCGGCTTGGCGAATGGAATATGCGCAAGGACGCCGAGTCTCGAAGACGGGCCAGCGACGCTGTCCTGATGATGGCGAAACCGTCGAAGCCTGGCTGCAGCGGAACTCGCGCATAAGGCGTTGTGTCCACCGGGCCCAGGTCACCGTTCATCGCGCGCGCTGTGTCCGCAGCCGTCAGACGAATCGGCTCGTGCAGGGGCACCACCATGTCGGCATCGCGGCATTTGAGCAGGCTGGCTTTCAATTCCCATGTCGGCACATATAAATCGGCATCCGTCACGACCCAATATTCGTGCTTATCGGAAAGTAACTCGACACCGCGATTTCGAATCCAGTCATCCTCGTACCGATCGGACGCGGTGACCACCTCGGGAAAAATCCGCCGTAGCCGATCGAGCATGCATGCGGTGACTTCTTGCGCAGGAGCGGAGCCGCCTGGAGGCAGCACCAGCACTCCTGTGCGCGAAATGGTATCGCGGCTCAAGCATCCGTCGATTGTCAGACCTTCCCGTATCCACCAGTGATTCACCTCGGCGCCGAGAATGTCGGAATAGCCCTCTGTGACCCAGGCAAGGGGCGGGACGCTGCAGTAAAAGGCGAAGTCCCTTTGGAGCGTTTTGTTCACTTCATCTACTGGCGCCGTGAACTGCCGGTTCCGCTCCAGCCATGCGTCGTAAATCGTATGGTTGAGGGCGTAGGCGAAAGTGGAATTGCTGCTGACGATGCGGGAAACGTGGGGCGAAACAGGGAGCGGATCTTCGCGGTGAATTCCTCCCAAAAATGCGGCATCCCAGTCGGTGGGGAGTTCGCTGGCGAATTGTTCGAACAGGCTGACGAACTCTTCGTGCAGTTCCACATCGTCTTCGAACACCAATACCGACCGATAGCCGCGATCTCTGGCTTCGCTCACGGCGTCGAGGTGGCTGAGCGCGCATCCGTATGCTCCTGGCCCGTACCGCCAGGTTGAGGGCACGCGAAGTTCCTGGCCGTCGCGAGCGGGAATGCGCGACACGCACAGGCCGTGGCGCGCGAACTCGCTTGAGCATTTGCCCCACCGGTCGGGACGCCGGTCCAGGTTGATGCAGACGCGGTGCGAGAACATCGATTCGAGGGCCTGCATACCGTCAACGCGCCGTCGCAGTTTTGGGCATTGCCAGGTAAGCGCGCCGGAGTTGCTCCCAATACCAGCGCCCCATGGCGGGAAGAGCCAGGCATTCGGTCCACAATTCGCAAATGTTCTTGCGGATGCGAGCCAGTTTGGCCCGGTCCTTCAGCAACGCCTTGGCCTCCGCCCCGAAATCGCCGGGATTGTCGCACACCACGCACGTGATTCCATCTTCCATAGTGATGTCCTCGCGGATGGCCCACTCCCTCCCCAGAGACTGCGTAATGGGGACCACTCCCGCGCGAATGTACTCGATCAAGCGGTACGAGATGCGTCCGTAGCCGCTCCAATGGAAACCGACTTCAGTGTCCGGAAGTTCGCGGAGATATTCGTTCATCGCGATCTTTCCATGCACGGCTGCATGCCCGTTGCGTGCCAGCGCGGCGGCCTCTTCCACAATCTTCCGGCGTTCCTCCATCCAGGGCTGCGGCGAGCCGTTGTACCCTCCGGTTCTCATTCGGCTGGTCACATCGATCGGTCGAACCCGACTCAACAAATCGTCAGGACAAACGGCACCGTACGCATCCGGGTGGCAGAAGTATCCGGCACTGATCGTCCCCAGTGGATACACTGCACTGGCTCGCCACTGGGCCTTAAAGATGACGGCGGGAGTTAGCCCTGCAATCCAGACTGGCAAGCCCGAGTTGCCGGCGACACTGAGAGAATCCCACGCATCCAGATCATCCACGAAACCCACGATTGTGCTTCCAATGGAAATGCACTGCTCCGGGACGTCGTAAGACCTCTCCAGATGGATCCCGGGAACGGTGGCGAGGGCGTCAAACACTGTCTTCATCACGCCGGATTCCCGCAGTTCCCCGAAGATCCGGGGATTCATTCGTACTTCGAACGGAGCCTCGATCTGCTGCGAGTGGGCCTCGATCATGACGATGCGAGTGATTCTAACATGACCGAATCGGCGAGAGTGAGAGAAATCCTGAAGCGCCTAACGAGTTGTCGCGCCTTTTGCCAGACGAGCTTTGATTCGTTGCACAACGGAATCCAGCGCGGAAAGCCGATGCTCCCAAACCCTCATCACGTGCCAACCATCTCGACGCAACTTAGCAGTGGTTCTCGCATCCCTGCTGCGGTTGCGCGCCACTTTCGCATCCCAGTACTCCCGGTTTGACGATGGCCTTCTGTAGCACTTGGGACAGCCGTGCCAGTAACAGCCATCCACGAACACAAGCAGCCGCCGCTCCCAAAAAACAAAATCGGGCTTTCCGAGAATGCCCATGGGGTGCAGCCGCCAACCACGGACACCGGCCTGAATGAGACCGGCCCGAAGCCGCCACTCGGTGGAGCGATTTCGCTCGGAGCGCACGCATGCCATTACCCGTGAGCGAGTTTCCGGGGATACCGTATCCACCTTCAGACCTCTTCGCCGGGCGCCACGGTGGGAACCGTGCCGTTGATTTCCTCGAACCGCTGGGTTGCCAAGCGCTCCAGACGCCGCGCTTGGGTCTTCAGGGTGCGCCTGAGTCCCTTGGAAACTTCTCGCTCACTAATCACTCTTGCCAAGGCCGCAATCGTGGTAGCACGCCGCGCAATCCGCACATCCGGGTGCTTGCGCTGTTCGTAAAGTTCGTCGGGAATAATGCAGCCTCGCGTCGAAGGCGGCAGGTCGAGCTTCTTTGTCGGTGCGATGTCGCCTTCGTTCAGCACGGCTCCAAAACTGGATCCCTCCAGCACGCGCTGAAAGACGGTGTACTCAGCCGAATTGAGGACGGCCCTCGAATCCAGATCGCTACTCATCTTGGGCTGAAGCTCCCATATCGGCCAAACCTCAATCTCGGCCACTTCAAATGGGTCCAGAACATTCATGGCAACCGCGTCGGTCCGTTGATTGGTCAGATGGCGCGAAATTCTGGACCGCAACATTTCGTTGGTCTGTCCAACATAAATCGGTTCGCCATCGTAATCGTAAAAGGCGTAAACGCCCCACTTCGCATTGCCGATCTTCTCTCCGTTTTCGGCGAGCGTGTCTAGAAAGGCGCGGATTTGCTTTCGGATTGCGGCCACATCCTGTGGAACGCCGGGAGCCCTCTCTTTTTGCGGCGGCACTAAGCCGCTATCATAACCCGGATGGCGGCGGCGATTTGGGTCAGCAGATGCTTGCTCAACCAACGCACAACTGGAACCGCGAGCCCATCGCCAAACAGGTGATACGCTTCGTTGTAGTTCTCCGGCAAGGGGAAATCGTCCGGCACGCCCATAAGCCGCGCGGCTTCCCGCGGCGACAACAATCGTGAGCGGATCTTGCGCCCCTCCACCACAACGATGGTCTGACGGCTGGAACCGCCAACCGGGGTTCTTAGACAGCCGGCAATCTGATCGAACCGGATTTCGGCTCGTTGCACCTTCAGACCGTCTTCGTTCGGACGACTCCTCCGATACACCGTGCCGACAACCTTTCGCTTCAGCAGTTGGGCCTTGCGCAGCTTCTCCAAGTGGAGCGGTGACATCAATCCGATAATGTGATCGGTCTGTTTCCTGGTATGCCATTCCACACCGGTTGGCGCTTCTTCGATGAGGCTGGCAAAAGACGGTATGGGCTCGTTAGGGGTCGGCAGGTTCCACCAGATCCAACGATTTTTTAGTCGCGGTGGCAAAAGCCCAACTGCCGACTGCAGCGCCTTAGTGTGCCATGGCTCCGCGGCATCGGACAGAACCAGTTCAGGCGGAAGCGCAACCTCTTCATGCACGCCCACGATGAAGAGCCGGGGGCGAGAGTGCGGCAGGAATCGTACAGCGTCCATCACCAGCGCGCCTACCCGATAGCCCTCTTGTGCCAAAGCGCCGACGATGGTCGCGAAATCCCGCCCGTCGTGCGATGTAAGTGTGCCAATCACGTTTTCGAGAACAATGATCTGAGGAATCCGGCCCACGCCGATCATGGCACGCATGAGCTTCCAGAACGGTTTAAAGGTTCCACTCCGCTCCCCACCGAGCCCTGCGCCGTTCCCCGCCAACGACAGGTCTTGGCAAGGAAATGAACCCCATACGAGTGTGGGCGTGCCGGGAAGGTCGTTGGGGGTGAGGCTGGCTACGTCACACACCCTCAACTCAGGGCAATTGCCAAAGTATCTCCGGTATGCTGCCGCCTTCTTCTCGGACCATTCATTCGCGAATGTCCAATCCCAGTCCGATCCCAAGCCGAGGCGTGCCATCCCACCGCCCGCAAAGAACTCGTAGAAGGGGAACTGGCTCCGTTCCATTTGGCTGAATTCTACCGTCTTGTGACCGCTGGTGTCCATGTCTTTGATATCGGCCGTATACGCCAAAACAGTACCCGGCCCCTGGCGGCTACGACTTGAAAGAGCTTTCGCGAATCGCGACAGCTCATACTGATTATCCGGTTTTCAGCGAAGGATTGCGATGTGCTTGTGGAGTGGGACTCGAGCGACCGGCTTGGGTCCGGTCGCTCGGGTGCGGCAGGTCTACTGGCGAACAGGGCGGTACACTGTGGCAGGTTCGGCAGTGGGCCAGTTTGAACTGACCCACGACCTTTCTTCTAGAGCTTGAATTCCGCGTGCACTACTTCGTCTTCTAGCGAATGCTTTAACGTGAAGCCTAGCTTTTCGCAGATCCGCATGACTCCGCGATTGTCGGGAAGGATGTCGGCTACCAGGCGGCCCAGTTTCTCATCCGCCCCCACAATCAGCAGGCGTGCCAGGAGCTCTTTACCCAGCCCCCGACCCTGCCACTTGTCGCTCACCAGCACCGCGACTTCGGCGTCCGGTGTGCCGTGGACCTTCATCATCCGGCCCACGGCCAGGATTTCGCTTTCACCGGTTTCGGGATCGCGCCGCTCGGCCACCAGCGCCATTTCGCGATCGTAGTCGATAAAGCAGATGCGCGTCAGGCGTTCGTGCGTGGTGCGCTGCTCCAGATTCATCAGGTGGAAATAGCGCAGGTAGACGCTGCGTTCGGAGAGCGTCTCGTGGAAGCGCACCATGGCCGGTTCATCTTCGGGACGAATCGGCCGGATCGTGACCATGCCGCCGTCCTTCATGGTCCAGGGCGCCTGGTAACGCGTGGGATAGGCGCGAATGGCGGTCTTCGGCACCTGGTCGAGCGTCACTTCGGGACCGTGCACTACCACGCGCGCATCGAGCGCGATCAAGCCATCGGGTGAGGCCAACAGCGGATTGATGTCGATTTCTTTAATCCAGCGCTGCTCGGCCACCAGCGCGCTGAAGCGCACCATCAGCACTTCGAGCGCCTGCAGATCCACCGGCTTTCGGCCGCGCACGCCCTTCAGCGCTTTGTAGATCTTGGTCTGCTCCATCATGCGCCGCGCCAATGTGGAGTTGAGCGGCGGCAGGCCCAGCGAACGGTCTTTGAATACTTCCACCAGTTGGCCGCCCGTGCCGAACAACAGCACGGGGCCGAATTGCGGGTCGAGGCTCGACCCGATGATCAGCTCATAGGCATCCTTCAGCTTCACCATCGGCTGCACTGTGACGCCCTGGAAGTGCTGCGCTCCCACCTTCTCAGCGACGGAGGTTTGGATGGTCTTGAAGGCGCCGTCCACCGCTTCGGCGCTGCCCAGATTCAACTGAACGCCGCCCACATCGGTCTTATGCGTGATGGTCTCCGAGTACAGTTTGAGGACCACCGGGAAGCCGATCTGCGCCGCCGCTTTGACTGCCGCCGCGGCGTCAGTCGCGATAATCGTCTGCGCCACCGGAATGCCATAAGCCGCCAGCACCTGCTTGGATTCGAACTCGGTGAGGATGGTGCGGTTCTCGCCGCGGGAGCGCTGGATGATCTCACTCACCAGCTTGCGGTCGGGTGTCCAACCGGCCGATTCCTCCGGCATGGCTGGAGTCTCGTACAGGCCGCGCAGGTTGTAGCTGTACTGCCACATGTAATTGAAGGCGCGCGCGGCAGTGTCGGGATAGGGGAAGGTGGGGATATTGGCGCGGTTGAGGATCTCCTCGCCCGCCGCCACGTCCACGCCGCCCATCCAACTTGCGATCACCGGCTTGCCTTCCTGCTTCGCCAGCGGCTTCAACTGCTCGGCGATGAGTGTGGGATCGGTCATGGCCTGCGGAGTGAGAATCACCAGCATGCCGTCGCTATTCGGATCCTTGGCCGCGATTTCGAGGGCCTTGGCGTAGCGTTCGGGTGAAGCGTCCCCGATAATGTCCACCGGATTGTTGTGGCTCCAAGTAGCGGGCAGCACGGCGTTGTACTCCGCGATGCTCTCCGGACTCAGCTCTGCCAGTTCGCCGCCGCCCATGATGAGGGCGTCGGTCGCCAGCACGCCGGGACCGCCGGCATTCGTCACGATGGTCAGCCGCGGACCCTTGGGGCTCGGCTGCTTCGAGAGCACTTCCGCCATGTAGAACAGGTCGGCGATGTTGCTCACGCGCAGCACGCCACTGCGGCGGAAGGCTGCTTCCAGAACCTCATCGCTACCGGTGAGCGACCCGGTGTGCGAGGCGGCGGCCTTGGCTGCGGCTGCCGAACGTCCCGGTTTGATTACGATGATCGGCTTGCTGAGCGCCACTTCGCGCGCCGCCGACAGGAACGACCGCGCATCGCCGATCGATTCCATGTAGATCACGATCGACTTCGTCTTAGGGTCGTTGCCGAGGTGCTGGATCAAGTCGCCCCAGCCCACATCCACCATCGAACCCACCGAAACAAATGCGCTGAAGCCCACCATCTCCTTGAGACTCCAGTCCAGCACCGCGGTGCATAGGGCGCCGCTCTGGCTGATGAAACCCACCGAGCCGGGGCGTGCGATGGTGGTGGCAAAAGTGGCGTTAAGCCCTGAAATCGGGCACATCACGCCGAGGCAGTTCGGGCCGATCACGCGGATGCCGGCGGTTCGCGCGGCTTCCAGAAGTTGGCGTTCCAGCGCGGCGCCCTCCGGTCCAATCTCTTTGAAGCCGGCCGAAATCACCACCGCCCCGCGAACGCCGTTTTCACCGCATTCCCGAATGATGCCGGGAATCGAAGGAGGCGGCGTAACGATCACCGCCAGATCCACCGGTTCCGGGATAGCGGAAATCGAGGCGTATGCCTTGACCCCGAGCACGCTGGGGCGCTTGGGGTTCACGGGGTAAACGGTCCCGCCGAACGGGCTCGTGACCAGGTTCCAAAGCAGTGTGCGTCCCACACTGCCGGGGTTTTCAGTGGCGCCTACTACGGCTACGGTCTTCGGCGAAAAGAACACGTCAAGCGGCTGGTTGGTGTGGCGTTTGGTTTTCTTGCGGGATGGTTTAGTGGCTTGCATGATTTTCGGTGTCCTCTGCGTTGGTTCCGAACGCGGCCTGATTGAGGCTGTCGATCACGTCCAGGGTTTTGAGGCCGTTCTTGCGGGCTACGGTTTCGATGTCGCAGTCGTCGCAGGACGACCGGAAGCGATAGGCTTCGAAGACTGGAAGGGTTTGCGGGAAGCGTTGTTTCACATCCCTGATGATCGTGTCGCGGCGGATCAACTGATCGAATCGAAACATTGAGGTGCCCTCTTTGGAGAGCGATTAGTGCAGCTCTCGGGCCACTAGGATTGGTCCGTGTTTTGAGTGACTTGTGCGAGGTTACGGATGGCAGTTGGGGGATTTGACGCAGCCTGTTGGGGGCTGATGTGACAATCAAGCAGCGATGTGATGAAAATTACCCACCAGGCGTTTAGAGGTTGTCGACCAATTCATGTAGAGCGGACGTTTCCCGGTTCCGGTAAAAGTTCTTTAGAGGATTTCGCGGCGTCCCTTTGGAACTTCGCCCTTCTGGAAGATCGCGACCGGCGGACGCTGCCCCAAACCGCACTCGGCATGCACGGCGCGTACCGCCTTTTCCAGGCCTTCGCGCCGCACCACTACCGCAATGGTCAACTCGCTGGCGCCTTGCGCGATGGCGATGATATTCACGTGCACCCGCGAGATCGCGGTGAAGATGCGGCCCGCCAGGCCGGGACGTCCCTGCATGCCTTCGCCCACCGCTGCCAGCAAACCTACGTTGCTGTCCACTTCGATGGCGCGCACGTAACCGTGCGCCAACTCGAGCGCCAGCGCCGATTCCAGTGCCCGCAGAGTGCGCGGCAGTTCGTCGCCTCGCACCAGGAAGCAGAAGTTCTGGCGGTAGCTGGAGCTGGTAAGCACCAGCACCTCCACGTCCACGCGCGATACCGCATCAAGCGCGCGCGCCATCAATTGCACTCCGTTCATTTCCGGACTGGCCGGCTCCAGCGACACCAGCGCCACATTCGTCATCGAGGTGACCGCGCGCGTGCCATTGGCCACAGCCAGTTTCGGCACAATCTTGGTGCCCGGCTTTTCCGGCGCAAAGCTGTTCTTGCTCCATACCGGAATCTTCTTTTCCACCAGCGGCGCTAGCGTGCGGGGATGCAGCACCTTTGCGCCGTTATACGCCAGCTCCGCTGCTTCGGCGTACGTGACCTCCTCCAGCACTTCGGCGTCGGGCACCAGACGCGGATCGGCGCTCATGATGCCGTCCACATCGGTCCAGATCCACAATTCGGCAGCATCCAGAGCGGCCGCCAGAATCGATGCCGAGAAGTCCGAGCCGCCGCGACCCAGAGTAGTGGGACGCCCGTCTGCTGTCGCGCCGTTGAAGCCTGTGAGCACCGGCAGGATGCCTTTCTCTAACAGGGGCTGGAGTTGCTCGGCCGCTTTCTGGCGCGTGGGCTCCATCAGAGGCGAGGCGTTGCCGAAGACCGCATCCGTCACCACCACGCTCGACGAATTCACTCCCGCCGACCGCGTCCCATTGGCGTTCAAATACTCGGAGACCAGCAACACGGTGAGCCGCTCACCAACCGCCACGGCTTCATCCACCGAGCGAGGTGGGCGCTCCTGCAGCATTGCCATGCCGTTGACGATGCGCTCGAATTCGCCGATGATCTCGCCGATCTTCCCCAGCACATCACTGCGGCGCGCTTCCGGCAGCAGTTCGCGGCAGGCCGCTTCGTGGCGCGCGCGCAGCGTCGCCAGGTTGGACGCGATGCCTGGATGGTCGCAAGCCTCGGCATGACGCATAGTGTCCAGCAGCAGGTCGGTGATCTTCGACATGGCGGAGACTACGATCGCCACCGGGCGCTTGCGGCCCTCCTCGGCGGCCAATTGGGCCGCCACCTTGATGCGTTCGGCCGAGCCTACGCTCGTGCCGCCGAATTTCATGATGAGCAGGTCTTTCAACTGTGGTCCTTTCCGTTGGTCACGCGCTGCCGCACGATTTTCAAAATGGCCTCCACCACCTCGTCGGCAGACATGGGTGTGGAATCGAGATAAGTGGCGTCGGGAGCTTGCGCCAGCGGTGCGTCGGCGCGTGTGCTGTCGCGCAGATCGCGCTCCTTCATCTGCGCCAGCAACTCGGTAGCGGTCACGGTCGCGCCCTGGGCGCGCAGGTCCACCATGCGGCGCCGCACGCGTTCGCTAATATCGGCGTCGAGAAAGACCTTCACCTGCGCGTCGGGGAACACCACCGTTCCGATATCGCGCCCTTCCATCACTACGCTGGAACGGTCGCCCATCTCGCGCTGCTTGGCCACCATGGCGCGGCGCACTCCGGGGATCACGGCGACTTTGGAGGCGCCGTTCGAAAGCTCCGCCGTACGGATCGCTTCGCTGACATCTTCGCCATTGAGCAAGATGCGCCCCGGGGCCAGTACAATCTCCGACGCGATCGCCAGTTGCTCCACGCGGTGCATGTCCGAGAAATCCACCTCGCGGCGGAGGGCCCAAAGCGCGACGGCGCGGTACATGGCTCCTGTGTCGATATAGATGTATCCCAGCCGTTCGGCAAGCCGCTTGGCGATGGTGCTTTTGCCGGCTCCCGCCGGCCCGTCGATCGCGACGACGACGTATTTTGGTTTGGCTTCGGTCAAACCAAAAGAATAGCAGGCCGAAGTGGTTCCTTCCGAGCCGCAGAATTGTCCAATACAAGATGAGCCTGGGGAAGAGGTTTGTTTCCAATACAGCGTGAGCCCGGACGGCGGGTTTGATTCCAATACAAGATGAGCCTGAAGAGGAGGGTGAAAAATCAGGCATGCTTCGGGTGAATGCCGATCCAGATGGAAGATCCCGAGGAGATGAGTTTGGAGCAGATGAAGAAGTTGGTGGAGAGCAGCCGAGCAGTTCGTTTTTCGATTGAGGGGCGTGAGGCGTTGTACGGCCTAATCATGCGGGTATTGAAGAACCAACGATACGTCGAACTGAGCCGAGAACAGCGGGGCATCGTGCGGCGATTTCTAACCAAGGTGACGGGTCGAAGCCGAGCACAGATCACGCGGCTGATCAGGCAGTGGATGGAGGCGCGGACGATCGCAGCCAAACGCCCGGCGCGGCGTCGGTTTGCGACTCGATACACGGACGAAGATGCCCGGTTGTTGGCAGAGGTGGACGCGGCACACGAGGAACTGGCCGGGCCGGCGGTGCGGAGAATTCTGCGACGGGAATATGAGGTCTTTTCGCACCAGGAGTATAAGCGACTGGCGGGGATCTCCGTCTCCCACCTATATAACCTGCGGCGGTCGAAAGCCTATGCCAAGGTGCGGGTTCGAGTGGAGCATACGCGAGCCAGCAAGGTGAATATCGGCGAGCGTCGCAAACCCCAACCGCTGGGGCGGCCCGGATTCCTGCGTGTAGACACAGTGCATCAAGGACACAAGGACGATCAAGCCGGGTTGTACCACATCAACGCAGTGGACACGGTGACGCAATGGCAGGTAGTCGGGTGCGTAGAAACGATTGCGGAGCAACACTTGCTGCCAGTGCTGGAGGCGATGCTGCATCAGATTCCGTTTGTGATCCGTGGCTTTCATTGCGACAACGGCAGTGAGTTCATTAACTACCAGGTGGCCGGCTTGCTGGAAAAACTAAGAGTGGAGTTCACCAAATCGCGGGCGTATCGGACCACGGACAACGGGCTGGTGGAAGGGAAAAATGGGGCCGTCATCCGGAAGCTCGTCGGCCATGGCCCCATCCCCGCCGAGCACGCCGAAGCCTTTCAGAAGTTTTTCACGGCACACCTGAATCCGTATTTGAATTTCCACCGGCCCTGCGGATTCGCCATCATCCGAACCGGGGCGCGCGGTCGGCGCAAGCGGATCTATCCAACCGACGATTACCGAACGCCTTTCGAAAAGCTGACCTCGCTGCCGAAGTGGGAGAGTTTCCTGAAACCCGGCCTGGATGCCGCTCAGTTACAGCGCACCTCCCAATTGCTTTCCGATACCGAAGCCGCTCGAAAAATGCGGAACGCAAAACTCGCCCTGTTGAGCCGTTCGCGAGGCTTGAAGTGATCGGCTGCGACTTGGCACTCGCCGGCTGTCGCAGGTCACTGCGTGCTGGACCAAGGGAAGGGGGCTCAATCGCCGCCCCCTTCCCCTGGACCCCTTCCCCGGCTCACCGCCCGCAAAACTTCAGAAAGGAGAATTCCCGAGCAGCCTAAAACTACCTATTCCCCGGGCTCATCCTGTGTTGGAAACAAGTTGCCCTTTCAGGCTCATCTTGTATTGGAATCAAATCCTTTCTCCAGGCTCATTTCAGGATTGGAAAATGCTGCCGCGACTGTCAGGGAGTCGGCGCCTTTTCGCGCCCGCTAACGTCGCCCTGGACGGATAGCGGGAAGTCCGCCTCCGCCGAAGGCGCTCGAACCTGCGGAACCGGGCATGCCGGTAGTGCCTCCTTGCGTGGGCTGACCGCCACTGAGTTGTCCGCCCAAACCGCCGGAGCCCCCGATGCCGCCTGGTCCACCGATGCCGCCGCCCATACCGGGATTCATGCCGCCGGGTCCTATACCGCCGCCGATCGGCGTGCCATTCCCAGCGGTGGAACCCAGATTGTTCGCGCTGCTGCCCATTTGCGAAACGTTGGTGCCGATGGTTCCCACGTTCGGATTCGGTGGCGCGTGCCACTTGGTGGGATCGAAAACGAACTCCCACATTCCATAGTTGGTCTGGTCGGCATACTCCATGATGGAGTCCTCGTCGGCATTGCTCGCGACTCCAGCTATCCCTCCCCCGATGGTAGTGCCGCCAGGTCCGCCAGCGCCGCCGATCGGGCTGCCAATCGGAGTGCCCGGTGTGGAGCTGAGACCATTATTGAAGCCAGTGTTACCCGGGGCATTGTTGAAGCCGGTGTTACCGGGAGTATTGGTAAAGCCGTTGTTGGCCCCGGTATTGTTGAAGCCGCCAACCGGCACTCCCGTCGGCATCCCGCCCGGGCGGGGCGTCGTCAGGATATTGTTGATCATCCCGATTGCCTGGTTCGGCTGGCCGGGTTGCCCCGGCGTCATTCCGGGCTGCCCATAACCCGGAGGCATGCCATTCGAACCGGGAGCCACCGGATAGGGAGAGACTCCACCCGTCTGCGAATTTACCGGCATTCCCGGCTGCCCCGGAAATTGTCCTGGATAGCTGGGCTGCCCAGGCACCGAACTGCCGCTCGTCGTCGCCACGCTGCCCAACCCCGGTTGATTGCCGATAAAGCCGCCACTCGCCGGTTGGTTGTTGCCTGCCTGCTGGCCCGGCAGGTTCGACGGCAAATTGTTCACACCAGGATACGGCTGCGTGACTCCCGGATAGCCGGGCTGTCCAGGTTGCCCATACCCCGGCTGCCCCGGGTAAGGAGGAACGCCGCCAGCCGGCGGCACATTCACCTGATTGGGATTGTTTGGATCGGGCGGCACACCGGATCCGCTCGTCGACACGTTCGCCGCATTGGCGTCGCTAGGGCGCGTTCGCATGGCCGAGTTCTTGGTGTTGGGTCCGTTCGGACCGCTGCCGGCCATACCCGCCATTTCCTGAATGAAAGTGTTTGGCGTCGAGGTCTTGGCCTGGTCGGCCTTGCCCTT
Organism: uncultured Solibacteraceae bacterium; assembly: GCA_963815475.1. Lineage (GTDB taxonomy): Bacteria > Acidobacteriota > Terriglobia > Bryobacterales > Bryobacteraceae > Sulfopaludibacter. The sequence goes on from CAWFHD010000003.1 coordinate 3,224,872, forward strand.
GTTGAGCTTCGAATCCGTCAACACGCCGTTCTGGATGTGGATGAGGCGCCACTCGTCTTTCCCGGTCATCGGGTCCTTATAACGATGCCTCAGGAAGCGCCGGTTGTTGAAGCTTTCCATTTCATCCATACTGGCGGGCCAGCGATTTTTGTTGGCCTGCATAAAACGCCGGATCGCGATCTTGTATTGCTCGCCGCGCTCGATCAGCAACTGCTCCTTCTGTCGCTGCGTATCGAACGCCACGCGCGGCACTTCCATATAGAGCGTGATGCCAATCACCGCCGCCATCAGGAAGACCAGCAGTAGAGCGAAGCCGGAGTCTTTGCGCCGCCGCCGTCTCATCCCTGCGCGTCCTCCGCAATCTGCACGGTCTGCTGCCGCTTGTTATCCGTGTCCTCCACCACCACCGACGTAGCGCTGATCCGGACCAGGCGGAAATGGCCCTTCACGGTTTCGCCTTCCGATTTGATGATGTAGTCTTCGCCGTCCAGGAAGAATGCCCGCTTGCGACCGTTACCTGTCGGAGTTGCGAGACCATAGTATTTCGGCGTGAAGGGAGCAGGCGGAGGAATCACCGGTTGCACCGGGGGCTTTGGTTGCGCGTCGGCAATAGCCGCAGCCAGCAATTGCAGATTCGGCCCCATCGTCGGAACCACCCTGGTCTCCGGCCCCTTTACTGCCTCAACTTTCGGCGGTGGCGCCGCTCCGAACTGGAACAGATTCCGTCCGCTGCCAGCCGGAGGCACATCCTGCAGCTTCGCCAAGCGATAAAGCTGGATTCTGGGATCGATCTTCGCCGGGTCCACTCTGTTTTCCGGGCGCTTCGAATGCAGCACCGGATGAAACTCCTCAGTGCGAGCCCCGCGCATTACTCGCGGCGCGGGTTCCTCGGCCGCCGATGGGGAAGAGGAATTATCCACTGCCGCCCGCTGGGCCGGCGCAGGAGTGTAAGACGGAACCGACGGGCCCGAGAAGAACGAATAGTAGATCGCGCCGAGCAGCATCAGGCCCAACACTCCGAGAGCTTTGACTTTTTTCTGGTCTTCAGGCGCAATCTTCATAAGACCGTGGCCCCTTCCGCCCGCGCGAAAGTGCGGATCTTGATTGTGATGCTGAGCATCTTGCCATTCTGCAGCGGCGCTGTGGTCTCCATGCCGTCCACAATCAGAAAGCGCGGCGACTTGTCCAGCAGGTTGATGTACTTGGTGAGGTTCTCATACGTGCCTTCCAGGCCCTGGGTGACGTTCAGCATCTCCAGGGAGTCGCTCCCCTCGATGGGCTCGCGTTCGAAGCTGGCTGGAAGCTGCTTGATTCCCGCCGATTGGGAATCCTTCAGCAGTTCGTCGTCGATCTGCGAAGAGGTGGTCCGCTCATCCATGAAATACTTCGCGAGAAACTGATCGCCCTGCTCGCGCGCGATCTGCACGTTTTCCACCTTCTTCTTGTTGGCCTCTACATTAAGCTGCAGTTTGATGAGCTGCGCCTGTAGGCTGGCCTGCTGCGCCCGCAGATCGTCCGCCGACCCGCCGAAGGGCTTGAACGCCACCACCGCCATCGCCAGGTTCGCCGCCAGCAGCACGCCGATCAACACGCGCATCATCACGCGCGGGTCGCGCAGCGCTGCTGTATTCCACTTGCCGCCGAGGCTAAAGTTTCTGGGCATAATTCACCGTAAAACGGAGCTGATATAGCGGCTCCGACTGCGTTGGCGGCCTGGACTGCCGCTGGTTGACTTCACCGAAGAGCGGCGAGCTCTCGAGAGCCTGCAGTAATTTGATCATCGCCTCCTGCGACTCCGAAGCCGCCGTCACGTCCAGCACCACCTTGCTGTCGGGCGTGACTGAAGGGTGCAATGCCAGCACCTTAACGCTATAGGGAATGACCTTTTCCAGGTCGGTGAAGAGCTGGCTCCAGCTCACGCCTTTGTACACCAGCAGATTGTTGATGAACTGACTGCGCTCCATCACCACCGTGTTTTCGGGCTTGCGCAGCACGGCGTCGAGCGAGGCCTGCTGCGCGGCCACGGAACGGAGTTGCTGATTTGTCCGCGCCAGGCTCTTCCGCAGATCGGCGATCTGCGCGCTGTCGATGGAAGCCAGATACGCCAGCAATCCCAGCGTCAGCACCAGTGCCACACTCACCGCGGCAGAACCCACGAACAGGGCGCGATCGCGCCGGAATGGCTGGCTGGCGAGATTGATCGGAATCTTCATACTAGTTGTTTCTCGCGATGGACCGAAGATAGCCCAGCAGTCCCGCGTTACTCTCTCCGGGCGTTCCGAGCGGCGACCGCATCGGCTCCACCTCGACGCCCAATTCTTCCTGGAAGCGCCGCTGCGCCTCGTCGGTTTCCGCCCCGAAGCCGCACAGAATCAAGTGCTCGGCGCGGCCACCCAGGTTGTCTTCCACGTACACGAAGGTCGGCAGCAACACCGCCGCCACATCGTCCAGTTGCGGCGAAGGCAGTTCCAGGCAGCGCACCAGCCGCACCCGCGATTTGTCGCGCACCAGCACCGTCAGCACATGGCCGGTGATCTTGGCGATCACGCTCAACCCGCCTTCGGGCGCGAGTTCCAACGCCGCGAGGGAAGACGTGGTCACCAGCCCCGGAGCCATACCCAGCTTGCGGAACGGCGCTTCGTAGCGCGCCACAATTTCGAGGGGCGCCATCACCGCCAGCACGTCCACTTTTTTGTGGCCCAGGTTCTGCGGCCAATAACTCAATGCCGCCGATTCCACATCGAAGGGCACACTGCGCTTCAAACGGAAGCGGATCAACGCCGCCTGCTCCTTGGCATCGGACGGAAAATGGTCGAAATCCAGCACCGAAATGCGAGCGCTGAAATCCGGTAGAATCAGGGCAACATCTTTGCGCTTGCGGGCCGCCTGCGTGCCGGCCAGGGACAAAACCGCCTGCGAAAACTCGTCGGCATCCACGACGTTCTCCTTCAAAGGAGACACCGTCAGCACGCCAGCTTTCAAAGGTTGAAAGTCCAACTCAGTCTTAGCCCCAATCCGAGCAGCGGCAATCCCCGCCTCGGTAATCTCGAAAACCATCGCCGGAGGCGGATCCTGCAACAAGCCTTTGAGTTTCTCCAGAAACATAAGCTATTCATTCACCGCAAAGACGCAGAGATCGCGGAGGAAACGCAGAGAAGACAATCTGGATTTCTCTGCGTCTCTGCGGTGAAAATTACCCCTCAATGAACGTCACCTTATTAATTTCCCGCAAGGTGGTGATTCCCATGCGCATTTTTTCCACTGCCGAATCGCGCAGGAAAGTCATTCCGTCCTCCTTGGCCGCCCGCTTGATTTCCGAGGTGGGACGCCGATTCAGAATCATCTCGCGAATCTTGTCCGTTAAATCCAGCAGCTCATGAATCGCCGAGCGCCCGCGGAAGCCCGTGCCACCGCATTCAAAGCAGCCGGCGCCTTCCATAAACGGCACGTCGCGCCACTCGTCGGGATTCAGTCCGCTTTCGATCAGCAGCGCGTCCGGATAGTGCACCCGATGCTTGCAGTGCTCGCAGATCACACGCACCAGCCGCTGCGCCAGAATGCAATTCAACGCCGAAACGAAGTTGTACGCCTCCACTCCCATGTTCAGGAAGCGGCCCAGCACGTCGAGCACGTTGTTGGCGTGCACGGTGGTGAACACCAGGTGGCCGGTGAGCGCCGAATTGATGGCGATCTGCGCCGTCTCCTGGTCACGGATTTCGCCCACCATTATCTTGTCGGGGTCGTGGCGAAGAATCGAACGCAGGCCGCGCGCGAACGTCAGCCCCTTCTTCTCATTCACGGGAATCTGCGTGATGCCCTTCACCTGGTATTCCACAGGGTCTTCAATGGTGACGATCTTATCTTCGTCGTTCTTGATTTCGCTCAGCGCCGCATACAGCGTGGTGGTCTTGCCCGACCCGGTCGGTCCCGTCACCAGCACCATGCCATACGGCTCCGTGATGTAGCGGCGGAACTTGATCAGATCGCTTTCCCCGAAACCCACCACGTCCAGCGAGAGTTTGGCGAACTTCTCGCTCATCGATTCCTTGTCCAGCACGCGGAGCACGGCGTCTTCGCCGTGAATGGTGGGCATGATGGAGACGCGGAAATCGATCAGCCGGCTCTTGTAGCGCACGCGGAAGCGGCCGTCCTGCGGCACGCGCTTCTCGGCGATATCCAGCTCGCTCATCACTTTGATACGGGAAATAATGGTGGACTGCCAGTCCTTTGCGATGGGCGGCATGGCGTAGTGCAGCACGCCATCGATACGGTACTTGATGGCCACTTCCTGGTCGCGCGACTCGATGTGAATATCGCTCGCCCTGCGTTCCAGCGCGTTGAAGATGGTGGTGTCCACCAGTTTGATGACCGGTGCGATATCGTTGTCGGTGGCGGTGAGCTTGTCGATGGAAAGCGTCTCGTCGCTTTCGCCTTCCTCCCGCACCACATCCAGGGTGAAACCTTCGGTGACCTCTTCCAGCACGCGCTGCGATTGCTCGGTCTTCTTGAGCATCTCGGCGATCTGCGAAAGTGTCGCCACCTTGATGCGCAGCTTGCGATTGAGCAGCAGCGTCAACTCGTCAATCAGGTTGAGATTGCGCGGGTCGGAAAGGGCAATATCGAGCGTCCCGTTGCTCAACTGCATGGGGACGAAGTTGTAGCGGAACATCAGGTCGACGGGAATCGACCGGAACAGGTCGTGATCGATCGCGGCCTCCCGCAGATCCACATACTCGCAGCGGTAGCGCGCCGCCATGGCACGAGCTTGCTCGGCCTCAGCCGTGGGATCCAACAATCGAACTTTATCCAGCGTCGCCATCGATCAGCACTTCTTCCTAATGAATCGTATCGGCCAAACGAAAGATCGGCAGGTATAGCGAAATCAACACAAACGCTACAAAAGCGCCCATGATGATCATGATCACGGGCTCGATCAGCGATAGCGCCACCTGCATGCGCGTATTCACATCCTCTTCGAAAAACTCCGCAACGCTGTTCAGCATCTGCGGCAGCGCTCCCGTCGATTCGCCTACTTCGATCATATCGATCGCGAGCGGCGGGAACAGGCCGGATGCCTTCAGCGATCCCGATAGCGGCTGCCCTTCGCGCACGCTCTTGCCGGCGGCTTCCACCGCATCTTGCAATAGCGGCGTGCCCAGCGAATCGGCCGCGGTTTCCATGGCCTGCACCAGTGGGATGCCGCCCGTCAGCAGGGTGCTCAGGATGCGCGCGAGCTGCGCTACCTGGTACTTCAGCCAGATGTCGCCGAAAGTCGGGATCTTCATCTTGACCCGGTCGACCGTGCCGCGTGACGACTCCTTGCGCGCCCACCAGCGAAACCCGAATATCCCGACCACCAGCGCGCCGATCGCGAAGAAAATGTAGCTGCGCGCCGTGGTGCCGATCGCGATCAGGTACTGCGTCATGATCGGCAGCGTGGCGCTCATGCTGGTATAGAGCGTGGCGAAGGTCGGGACCACGTAGGTCACCATGAACACCATCAGCCCGATTACCAGCACGATCAGCAGGCACGGATAAACCAGCGACGAGATGACCTTCTTGCGCACCGCCAACGACAGCTTCTGGTATACGAGATAGCGGTCCAACACTTCCGTCAGACTGCCGCTTTTCTCCCCGGCCATGACCGACGTCACGTAGATCTTGGGGAAGAAGCCCTGCTGCCGGAATGCCTCGGAAAGCAGCGTTCCGTTGCGCACTTCGTCGCGAACGGCCTTGATGTAGGGCCCCAGTTTCGGATCGGTCAGGCGCTCGGCCAGCAGGTCGAGCCCCTTCAGGATGGGCAGGCCGGCGCGGATCAGCGTCACAAACTGCTGATTGAAAATCAGGAATTTCTCTAAGTTGAGCTTCTTCTTGCCGAAGATCCCACCTGAAGCCGCCGCCGCTGATCGCGGTTTGATGGAATAGATGAGGAAGCCCTGCTGCGTGTACTTGTCGCGGACTTCCTTCTCGGAGGTCGCACTGGCCACGTGCTGATGGATCTGCCCTCGCCCATCGGCGTATTTCAGGACGTATTCGGCCATCCTACTTCCCGGCCTCCACTATTTCGGTGCCTTTGGGCGGCTGGAAGTGAAACAGCTTGTCATCCAGCTTCGGATCCATGCGTTCCTGGTCGAAAGTGAAGTCGATGATGGACTTATCGAAGCCGGTCACCTTCACTTCGCGGATGTGATACTCGGAGGTGACTACGAATTCCACCTGAGAATACGGTAGGCTGTCGCCCTTGGGTTCGGCCGTGATGCGCGTGTCCGCTCCCTCGGGAACCGCCCTCAGATTCTGGAACTCCTTCTGGAAGTTCAGTTTACCCAATAAGAAGGCGAGCGGAGCGCGCATATCCTCGCTCTCCTTCATGGACATCTTTTCAGCTCGATTGTCGGCGGGAGTATAGATCCAGAGGTTTTTGCCGTCTCCGATGAACAGTTTGCCTTTGGGCTGGGAATAGTCCCACCGCATCCGCAAGGGTTTGCGGAGCATGAGGATGCCGCTGTCCGTCCGTCGCGGACGTCCTGGGGGCGTATAATCCTCTTTAAAAAGGACTTGCAGCGTTTTGGCCTGATTGTACCGGGTCTCGATCCCGTGCAGCAAATCGCTCACGGGACGATCGGCGGCGACTGCCGACACTGCCAGTAACCCGATCATTAGCCGAAAAGGGCTCACAGAGCGTTTGACGCACGTGAGCCCTCAAGCGTTTAGATTGACGTGACGAAGACCACGGTCTTTCACCATGGCCCCGGTAACTACTGGATGGCGACCGTGACCCCGGACTGGCTCGAATTCGAGCCCACCGAAACCACTACCTGCAACGTCCCCGAAGGCACGTTGCTCGGCACAGTCGCGTTGATCTGCATCAGGCCCGATACGAATCCGGGCGCTTCCCCGGCGTAGCTGAAGTTTGCCGGATAGCGCACGTTATTCGAATCGATGAACGTGACCGTCACCGGCAGCAGCGGCACCGGCAACTGGGAAATCGCACAGTTCGAGCAGGTTACCTTGCCGGTAACTCCCGCCGGGCTGGTGGCGCCTTCCCCGGTCATGTAGATGGCGATAACGCTCCCTTTGGCAGCCGGCTTGGTTACTGAAGAGGTGCCGTTGGTGCTGAAGTCCTGATTCAGGATTGCCCCTGGACCGGTTCCCGACCCGTTCTGGGTGAAGATGCCGGGCGCCGTGGAGGCTGTGTTCAGGGAGAAAGCGTTGGAGCTCTGGTTCAGGAATTTCACCTGGGCAAACGGAGCGAACTGCCCCGCGATTTGGTATGGCACCACGGCGTTAATCTGCGTGGCGCTGACATAGGTCAGTGGCGCCGGGATTCCGTTGAACAGCACCTGAACGCCGCCCAAGGTAGTGGAGACGTTGCCGTTGGAATCGAGCGTCAGCGATGCAGGCGTGCTCGGCCCGATCGGGTTGGAGGCAGGTCCAAAGATGGAAACGATCTCACCCGGTGACACCGGACCGTTGGCGCCGCTGGCTGCGTTGAGCACTGCCGAGATGGTTGGCAGCGGCGCGGTCACGGTCAACGTTACGGTTGTGGTGCTGCTTCCGGTGGCGCCGTTGGTTCCCGCTACTACGATGGTGCCCGTGTAGCTGCCGGCCGCAAGACCGGTTGGGGTAGTGGTCACCTGCAGTGTCGCGCCGGTGGTGCCGGTGCTTCCCGTAGTGGGAGACACCTGCAGCCAACCGGCGCTACTGGCGTTCGCGGTAAAGCTAAGGTTCGCCACGCTGCCGCTCACCTGGACGGTTCCGGTGGGTGTGGTGGTGCTGCCGGCCTGATAGGTGAGGGTGAGAGTGCTTGGGCTGGCCGAAACGGTCGGCAGACCCTGGACCACCAGCGTGGTCGGTACGCTAACGGCTGTTCCGCCGCTGGGCGTCACTGTCACCGTGCCGGAATAGGTGCCGGCTGCGAGGCCTCCGAGCACCGAAGAATCCAGCCCTACAGTAACCGCCTGCCCAGTGACACCGCTGGCGGGTGTGGCGAGCAGCCAGCTGCCACCGCTCTGGGTAGTCGCGGCGACCGTATAGCTGATCGAGGTTCCGTTACCGTTTGTCGCCAAAACGTTGAAGCTCTGGGATGCGGGAACCGTGCCGCCTGACGTGTAGTTGAACGCCGGCAGCGAACTCGGATTCAGCGTGATGTTGCCCCCGCTGCCTCCTGATGAACCCACCACGAAAGTTACAGGGACGGTCTGTGTGCCCGAGGAGGTCGAGAGGCTGATGGTGCCCTGATAGGTGGCCGCTCCCAAGCCCGCCGGATTCACCGACACCGTGAGGGCCGAGGTTGTGCCCGTATTCAGGCTGCCCGAAGGAGAAATGCTCAGCCAATTGGTGGTGCCGTTAGAAACGCTGGCGCTCGCCGTATAGGAAGTCGCTGAGGATGCGCTGATGGTCAAAGTTTGCGAACTCGGCGCCCCGCCATTTACCGCCGCGGTGAAAGTCAGAGAGGACGATCCAATGGTCAGCGCTCCGGTGTTGCCGCCGCTACTGCCCGTCACCGTCACCACTACCGGCACCGTCAATTGGTTGGCGCCGTTCGATCCGACGGAGACATTCGCTACGTTCACGCCGTTCGGGAGCGTTGATGCATTGACGGTCAGGGCGAAGGAGGCCGGTGTTGTAGAGCCCAGCGCGGCCACCGTGACCCAACTCTGGGAAGAGCTGGCCGATACCGCAAGTGCCGACGAGTCGCTGGCAATTACCGTGAAGGTGGGGGCGGGGTTGGCGGAACCGCCAATGTAGCTGATGTTGAGCACCGGCGGGTTCGAGAAGATCACAGCGCTCGAGGAAATCTGTAAAGTGACGCTGACAGTCTGAGCCACGCCGGTGGACGCGGGCGTCACAGTGAATGCGCCGGTATAGGTGCCGGTCGGCATGCCCGAAACATTGCCGGCGCTGACAGTAATCGAAGTGGGACCGGATCCGCTTGTAGGACTCACCGAAAGCCAGGCGCCGCCCGACGTGACCGCAGTGGTGAAGCTGCCCGTAAACGGAGCAGTGATGTTTTGCGGTATAAGCGAGGTGGATGCGCCGGATGTCGGCTGCCCTATCTGATAGAAGAATTGCAGACTGGTTGGAGCCACGTTCGTGGTGCTCCCACCTCCGCCCGAATTTTGGCCAACCGAGAAGGCTACCTGTATGGATTGCGACAACGAACCTTCCACTGCGCTCAGCGTTCCGTTGTAGGTGTTTTGCACCAACCCCGTAGGATTGGCATAGACGATGAAGGAGGTGGATTGGCCGCCAGTAACGTTGATGCTCTGCTGCGTGGAGTTATTCGCCAGCGTGAGGCCGGTGCCGCTCACATTGAGCACAACGGTGCCGCTGGTTGTGCTGGTGAGGGTTACCGTGCCCTGCACTAGCGAAGTCTGGCCCACTGACGCATTCAGTTGCAACGGGGCTGGCGACAGCGTGATCCCGTTGCCGCCGTTGGAGCCGTTGACCGTGATGTTCACCGTGAGCACCGCGGTGTTGTTCGCCGAATCCGTCAGGTTGATCAGTTCCTGGTAGGTGCCGGTGGGAAGCGCCTGAATGTTGGATGTGGGCGTGAGGATGAGCGGTGTGCTGAATGAGATTCCGGAACCAGAGATCTGGCTGCTTGCCAGCAAGAGATATCCATTGGAGCCCGAGGACTGAACAGTGAATCCATAACTGGTAGCGCCCACTGAGGTCGAGATAACGACGCTGGTATTCGGAATCTGCGCACTGAGTGGGTTGGAATTAGAGGAGCTATAGCTCCAGGAAACTGGATTGGGATTCGCCGCAAGCGTGCCGTTGCCGCCGCCGGAACTGCCGTTGACGGCAAACGAAACCGGAACGTTGCTGATGGTACCGCTGCCAGCGCCCTGGTACGTAATAGTGAACGAAGCCGTGTGTGTCCCGTTTGTGAGACCGCTGGGATTGCCCGTCACCACCATTTGCATCGACTGGCCACCGGCGATGGTGCCTTGAGTGGCGGATAAGAAGTTGAGCCAGCCGGTTCCCGTGCTGTCGTATGCCGTGGTTCCGATACTGTAGGCGATCGAGCCCGACGTGGTGTTGTTCAGTGAGAAACTGCCCGTTACCAACACGCCGTTATTTGAAGACATCGAAATGTTCGACCCTGACGGATATGAGATCGTGAGGCCGCTCCCGGTGCTTCCGCTACCGCCGCTGCCGCCACCGCTGCCGGCCGCATTCCATGTAACGGTGATCGGGGCTGTGATACCTGCAGGACTCGTGGACGTCAGATTCACCGTAATGGTCCTGCTGCTGGCCGTGACCCCACCAAGGTTGGAGGCTGCCACACAGAGGCTCACGTCGGTGGTCAACCCCGCAGTGCCTGGCTGGATGTCCAATATTGGGTCACCGGCGACGCGCACTTGCGATGCGCCAAAAGTAATCGGAGACCCGCTGACGTTACTGCTTACGGTCGTGCAACCGTAACTGGTGCCGTTTATTGTGATAGCCGCGCCAGTCGGAAACGCGAACGCAGTTTGTGCCTGCGCGGCAAAGGGCGCTGCCAGTAGCAGCGCGATAGTGAGAAGAAGTGCGGTCTTTCTGAGAGTGTGAGTTTTAGCAGCGTCCATATTTAATCCTCGGCCATGTTGATAATACAACATGAGCCCTAGTGGATAACAGATATTCGTCTCTCTTGTTACGCAAGAGAGAAAACAATGATAGGGACGCGGCGGTACTATTGTAAACCTATTTCAGTATCTGGAAAAGGTTGCTGTAGTCGTCTGTCCATAATCGCACCTTTCGCCTGGAAGAGATCTCCGCGGACTGAGTTACGATTTCCGGATCGAAGCCCGGCAGTGGAGCCGTTACCAGTACCCAGGTTGCCCCGAATACCCCGGTATCGTCGTCGTCCTCCGTGTCCACCAGTCGCGCTACATGGCCGGTGGCGTCTGTTTCGCCCGCCACCACGGGTTGCAAGTCCAGATATCGGTTTGAAATATGCACTGCCAGAATTCCGTCCGGTTTCAAATGACGGAAATAGAGTTCCATGGCCTGCTTCGTGAGTAAGTGGACCGGAATGGAATCGCTGGAAAACGCGTCCACCGCCAGCACGTCCAGATTCTGCGGATTGCCTTGGGCCAGTTCCCGCTCCAGCGAAAGCCGCGCATCGCCCATCGCCACATCGTGCTGGCACGGGCAGTCATTCAAATACGTGAACTCCGTAGTTGCCAGGCGCAGGACCAGCGGGTTGATCTCGTAGTAGCGGACATAGTCGCCCAATCGGCCGTAAGCCGCCACCGTTCCCGTGCCCAAACCGATCACGCCGATGCGGACGGCGTGCGACTTGTTCTTGTTCCGGATCGCCAACCCCACCCCTGTATTAGGTCCGTAGTATGTAGTAGGCCAGCGGCGGCGCGCCGGATTGAGAAACTGATTGCCGTGATTGATGGTGCCGTGGGTCAGGCTGCGAACCGCATCCAGATCGGTAGCGGGTCCGCTGTCCTCTACTTTGAGCGCCCCATAAAAATTGCGCACCAGCACGCGCGCGCCTTTGGAAAAGTCGCGCATCTGTCTGACGGTGTATACCCCGAGCACCACGGTGAGGAGCGTAGCGATGATCGGAGCCAACTGGAACCAGCTTTGAAACCAAGTGAGTTCCCGGTCCTGTTTCAAAACGATGACAATCAGCGCCGCGCACGCCACCAGCCCTAGCGGCAGTTCATAAAAGTTCCGGAAAACACGCGGCGCAATCAGCCCCACCACGATTCCGCCAATCGCGCCGCCCACCGACATCATCAGGTAGAAGTGGGTCAGGTAGCGGGGGTGCGGTTTTAGCCGTGCCAGTTCCCCGTGGCACACCATGCAGCACGTGAACAGCCCCAGGCCGTAAAGAGCGATCATCAGCCAGACGGCCCGAAAGGTGACCGCTCCGAAGAACAACAAGTGGACGGGCACCGAACGGTCCAGTGTGTTGGTCAACGCATACGCCATGGAACCCAAAGCCACGGCCAACAGTTGCAGGTAGGGATTTCGCCGGTACCAGCCGCTGCCTTCGAAGCACAGAATAAAGCTCAACAGGTACAGGCTCAACGGCAGCACCCACAGAAATGGAATGGCGGCGACGTTGGCCGAGAGATGGTTGGTGATGGCCAGCAGAAGCACCGAAGCCATCGCGGGCAGCGCCATCCAAAGCACGTACAACTTCGTAGTGGGTTTTTCCGATTCCTCAGCTTCCGCAGGCAGCTTGATCTCCGGCGCCTGGCGCGACAGGAAGGCCGTCACTCCGCAAAAGAGGATAAACGAAACGAAGCCAATCGACCACAGAGATGCCTGGTGGTGGGTTGTGAAGTAGGGCTCGAACAGCACCGGGTAGCTGAGCAGCGCAAACATCGACCCGGCATTCGAGAGCGCGTAAAGCCGGTACGGCATAGCGCCGTGGAATCGCCGCGCATACCAGGCCTGCAGCAGCGGGCCTGTAGTGGACAGCAGAAAGTACGGCAGGCCAATGGTCAGCGTCAGCAGAACCAGAATCCCCAGGGTGGGATCGGCTGTTCCCGAGGGTTTGAGTGAATCGCGCGGATAGATTGGCAGTGCCAGCAGGCTCACCAGCAGCAGCCCGTAGTGAAGATACATCTGCGAGCGAGGTTTGAGGTACCTCACCACCGCGTGCGCGTACAGGTAGCCCAGCAGCAGCACCAACTGGAAGAACAGAAGGCAAACCGTCCATACGGCGGCCGACCCACCGAACCACGGCAGAATAATTTTGGCAATGACAGGCTCTACCTGGAACAGCAGAAAGGCGCTGACCAGGGTGGTGAGTGCGTAAAGGAGCATCGTTTATTTATAAGCCGCCACACCCGTTACCCGTTCGCCGATCACCAGCGCGTGAATGTGGTCCGTTCCTTCGTAGGTCTTGACGGTTTCCAGATTGCAAAGGTGTCGCATGATTGGATACTCGTCGGTAATTCCATTGGCGCCCAACAAATCGCGGCTCAGGCGGGAACAGTCGAGCGCTATCGCCACGTTGTTCCGCTTCAGCATGGAGATGTGCGCGGGCTCCAGCTTTTTCTGGTCCTTCAGACGTCCGGCCTGCACCGCCAGCAACTGCGCCTTGGTGATCTCGGTAATCATCCAGGCCAGCTTTTCCTGCACCAGTTGGTGCGAAGCGATGGGCCGGTCGTCGAACTGCTTGCGCAGGATGCAATACTGGCGGGCCGTTTCGTAGCAATCCATGGCCGCGCCGATCACGCCCCAGCCAATTCCGAAGCGCGCTTGCGAGAGGCACGAGAGCGGCGCCTTTAGTCCTTTGGCGCCGGGCAGCCGGTCTGCATCCGTCACGCGGCAGTCGGAGAACGACAGGCTCGAAGTCACCGAAGCGCGCATCGACCATTTGCCGTGGATGTCGGAAGTGCCGTACCCGGGAGTCCCACGTTCCACCAGGAAACCCACCACGCCTTCTTCGGCGCGCGCCCAAACTACCGCGACATCGGCCATGCTGCCGTTCGTGATCCACGTCTTCTCGCCATTCAGCACCCACCCCGAACCGTCGCGTCGCGCGGTGGTGCGCATGCCTCCGGGGTTCGAGCCAAAATCGGGCTCGGTCAAACCGAAACAACCAACAGCCTTGCCGCTCTGCAGGCGCGGAAGCCACTTCTGTTTTTGCTCGTCGGAGCCGTAGGTGTAAATGGGGTACATCACCAGCGCGCCTTGCACGGAGACGAAGCTGCGAATTCCGGAATCCACGCGCTCCAGTTCCTGCATGATCAAGCCGTATTCGACATTGCTCATGCCGGCGCAGCCGTAGCCTTCCAGGTTCGCACCCAGAAAGCCGAGCTCGGCCATTTCGGGAATCAATTCGGTGGGAAAGCGACCATCGCGGAAGCAATCGCGAATCAGGGGGAGCAAACGCTCCTCGGCAAATCGCCGCGCCGTCTGGCGCACCATCAACTCCTGCTCATTAAATAAGGAGTCGACGAGGAAATAGTCCACGCCCTTAAAAGCCATCTGAGTGGTTTATTGTACCGTAGCGTGATGATGCGGCCCTGATCAGCTATGAAGTCCACGCACAGGGAAGCCGCCGCAAAACCACACGTGTCTGCTGTGACACAAGCACCTTTTCCACTAACTCTATCTTTATCATCGATTTACGTCTTGGCCATCCTCCTGCATTTCCTCACGCCGTCAGGAGGCAGCAAATGATCCACACGATCGAGAATCAAATGAAAAAGATGGCGGCACTGGCCGGCGTACTTCTCGTGGCCACCGCCGAAGCGATGGCGCAGGAGAACGCCGCGATGGCCCCTACACGACGCATCGTGGTAAGCATTCCCGATCGTAAACTGGCGCTGATCGAATCCGGCAAAGTAGTTAAGGTCTATCAGACCGCGGTGGGCGCTCCCAAATCCCCCAGCCCTTCCGGCTCTTTCAAAATCATCCGCCGCGTGGTGGATCCGGTCTGGTCATCGAACGGCAAAGTAGTGGGCCCTGGCAAATCCAATCCTGTGGGTACGCGCTGGATCGGGCTGAGCATTAAAGGATACGGCATCCACGGAACCAACGTGCCGTCCTCCATCGGCAAAAACGCTTCCCACGGCTGCATCCGCATGCGGAATCGTGACGTAGAGGAGCTCTACACTATGGTGTCCATCGGCGATACGGTCGATCTATACGGCGAGCGCACTCCCGAACTGGATCGCATCTTCGGTGAGCCGGCCGCGATTGCGACCGATACCCTTGCGGCGCAGCAGTAAGTGAGTGATAGGAGACCATCATGGATAACGTTCTAGGTTGTGTACTCATGGCCGCCATCACGCTGCCGATTTCGTACTACATCGCGCGAGGCTGCCTGCGCGGCGTCATTCGCGTCATGAGCATACGCCGCGAATCATAGGCACTCGCCGCCATGTGCTATGATCGCCGTCGTGAAGGGGTGCCACGCGGTTCTCTCCGCGCTCCTGTTCCTCATCTTACCGGCCGCTCGAGCCGCTGACGACCTGGGCGGTGCTGCGCGTGAACTGGCGCGCAAGACCGCCGCATTCGGCAAGGCGGATGCGGCATCGATCACCTGGCGCAACGTCTCGTCGCTGGGGTCGACCGAACTGGCGCAGGCGCGCGCGGCATTCGAGTCCACACTGGAGACGGCAAGCCGCAATAGCGGCGCAACGGCGCTGACCATTCGCATCACGCTTTCGCAAAACCCCACGCATTACCTGTTGGTGGAAGAAGCGCAGGCGGGCGATGAGCGGCAAGTTTGGATCGCATCGTGGAAGCGTGCTGGCGCGGCGCGAATCGCGGCTTCCGGCATGTCGCTGCAGAGCAAACTGGTCTGGGAGCAGGACGAACAGATTCTCGACGTGGCCACCGTGGGAGACGCACTGCTGGTGCTCTCGCCCTCGAAGGCCGCCCTTTACCCGCACTCCGGCGCCGCCGAATCGGTGGCGCTGTTTCCGGGAAAGCCTTGGCCGCGCGATCTGCGGGGCCACTTGCGTGTCACCGGGACCACGTTCCAGGCGTTCCTTCCGGGAGTCGTCTGCGCGGGCTCGGTTGCGCCATTCCATGTGGAGTGCCGCAATGGAGACGAGCCATGGGTGCTGGAGTCGGGAAGCCGCGCGCTTCTGCTGGCCAATTTCCCCGCCCGTAATTTCTTCGACGGCCGCGTGGTGACGCAAGCCGGAGCGCGCAAGAACATCGCGCCGTTCTTTTCGGCGGCGGCAGTGGAAGACCAAGGCAAAACGCTGTGGCTGGCGGCCATGCTGGACGGCCGCATCCAGATCTTCGATGCAGCGCTCGATCCGCAGGGCAGCTTCACGCAATGGGGCAGCGACATCGCCGGACTGGACGCGCACTGCGGCGCCGGTTTGCAGATTGTCGCTACACGGCCCGGGGACAGCAGCGAGCCGGACGCCGTGCAGGCATTCGCGCTGTCGAACGGCGTGGCGGTTCCCTTGACTGCCCCAATCACATTCGCAGGACCGGTGACAGCCCTTTGGCCGTCGGGAGCAAGTTCGGTGATGGCCATCGCGCGCGATCTTTCCACGGGAAAATATGGAGCCTATGTCATTAGCCTCGCGTGCGGCTCGTAGCGCGAGCTTTCCGCTGCTGCTCCTCGTCGCATGCTTCGGTGCGGCCGAGACCCGTCCGCACTACGGAGGCACGCTGCGCGTCGAGATGCGCGAGGCCATCGAAACAGCCGATCCGCCGCAAACCGGACCTGGACTCGCCGACCTCTCCCCCGCCTTCTCGATTAGTCGTTGGGAAGCCGGCGCGCGCGCCGTATTCGCCGTCGAGGATAGCCCGCCTGGCGGCCGTCCCTTCCTCGACGGCGTCGACGTGCGCATGGGGCCGCCTGCTCCACGATCAATCGATTTCGCTCGAACTGGGCCGCGCCGATATTGTCGAGCTCGGCCCGGCGGAGATGCGCCGCCAGCCGGCCGGCCGCAAGATCTGGACGTCCTCCCCGGTGCGCGTAATGGCGTTGGTCTTCGCGGCACGCGTCGAAGATCCGAAGATTCGTGAGGCGCTGGCGTTGGCGGTGGACCGCACCGCCATCCACAATGTGCTGCTGCAGCGGCAAGGCGAAGTTTCGGGGGCGCTACTGCCGCAATGGCTCTCGGGATATGCTTTCGTGTTTCCCGCGGCGCAGGATCTCGCGCGCGCCAAAGCGCTGGTGGGCGCTGTCCGCACGCTCTCGCTTAGCGTCGACGATCCGGCGCTCCGCCCCATCGCCGACCGCATCGCGCTAAACGCTCGCGACGCCGGCATCGCAATCACAGTTACGCAGCAGAATGCCAATGCCGACGTGCGGCTCGCCGAAGCGCGCGTCGCATCGTCCGACCCGTCGCGCGCGTTGGCCGGGTTGGCTGCCGCCTTTGGTTTGCCCGCTCCGACTGCGTCGCCCGAAGGCCTGTACGGCTCGGAGCGTTCTTTGCTCGAAGGTTTCCATGTAGTGCCGCTATTTCATCTCCCGGTGGTCTATGGAGTGAGCCCCAGAATCAAGGGCGGACCGGGCATCACTCCCCTGGGCGAGTGGCGATTTGAAAACCTGTGGATCGAGGTGGGCCGCCCGTGACTTTCCGCACCCGCCTGCTCCTGATCTTCACTGTCACAATTGTTGCGGCGGTGGGGATTGTGGAATGGCTGGTGACCGACCGCACTCGCGAGGCGTTTGAACGATTGGAAGGCCAGCGCGTCGACGCGTTGATCGCGCAGTTCCAGACGGAGTTCGCGCGCCGCGGCAAGGAGATCGTACGCGCCGTCAGTACCGTGGCATCCACCGACACGGTGGTCCGGATCGCAGGTGCCGCGGACTATACCTCGTTCTACGATGCCGCCACCGAACTGGCCGCCGCACATGGCCTCGGCCTTCTCGAGTTGGTTGCGGAGGATGGCACAATCGTCTCCTCCGCCGAGTGGCCGGCGCGCTTCGGATATAAGGAGGCATGGCTCACCGAGCGGTCCGATTGGAAGGCGCGGGCGGCCTTCGTGAAACGCGAAGAACTGGCTGACGGTCTGACACTTTCGCAGTTGGCGGTGGCCATGGCGACGGCCGGCGACCGTAAACTATACGTCGTGGGCGGCCAGCAACTCGACCACGACTTCCTGTCGACCCTGGTGCTGCCGGCGGGCATGCGCGTGCTGCTCTATCGCAATCTCGATGCGCAATTCTCCCCCGCGGCGCTAATCAACGGCGGCGGCAGCATAGGCAGTCTGCCCAATGAACTACGGCCGCTGATCCAGCAGGTGCTGCATCGCCGCCGCGCTGTGACGGACACCATCGGGCAGGGCGTGGACGCCGAAACGTTCCACGCGTTGCCGCTCACCGGCTATGAGCAGAATCTGCCCGGAGTTTTGTTGATCGGCAGTTCGCGCCGCGACCTGGTGCAACTGGAAGCGTCGCAGCGTTCCACCGCCACGTGGGTAGCGTCTGTGGGAATCCTGATCGGCATTCTGCTGTGCTGGTGGGCCACCGCGCGCGTCACCCGACCGGTGCGGAAACTGGCGGAGAGCGCCGGCAAAGTCGCGGCCGGCAACTGGAGCACCACCGTGGAGATTCCTTCCACCGACGAAATCGGTCAGCTCGCGGGCGCCTTCAATCGCATGACGCATGAGTTGGTGGAGCAGCGCGAGCGGCTGGTGCAAGCCGAGCGCGTGGCGGCGTGGCGCGAATTGGCGCGGCGCCTGGCGCACGAATTGAAAAATCCGCTTTTCCCTTTGCAGATCACGGTGGAGAACATGCAGCGCGCGCGGGAGAGCTATCCCGACCAGTTCGACGAAGTATTCCGCGAGGGCTCGGCGACGCTGCTGGCAGAGTTGTCGAACCTGAAACAGATCATCGGACGCTTCAGCGATTTCGCGAAAATGCCCGCGCCGGAGATGCAGCAGGTGCAGTTCAACCAGCTCATCGCGGAAAATATGAAGCTGTTCGAGCCGCAATTTGCCAAAGCGCACGTGGTGGCGAAGACGGAACTCGACGCCGGTTTGCCTACCGTCGCGTGCCGATCCCGAGCAGATGACGCGCGTGCTGCGCAATCTGATCTTGAACGCCATCGACGCCATGCCGTCAGGCGGAGTGATCACGGTGCGCACCATATCGCTTGGGCACGCAGCACGCTTCGAAATCGCCGACACAGGGCAAGGACTCACGCCGGAGGAATGCGCGCGCCTCTTCACTCCGTACTACACCACCAAGACTCATGGCACAGGCTTGGGACTGGCAATTGTGCAATCGGTAATCAGCGATCACAAAGGAAGGATTTCGGTGGAATCGGAGCCAGGTAAGGGAGCGACGTTTCGGATCGATTTGGGCTAGGCGGGCGTGACTTGAAACGCGCTGTGCTCATATTGAGTCCGCATTGCCGCGGACTCAATATGAGCCACTGCGTCAGGTTATTGAACTATCGCTTCTGGCCGCCCTGTTGGCCGCCCTGCTGTCCACCTTGCTGTTGGCCACCCTGCTGGCTGCCTTTGCCTTGATCGTGCTGGCTACCCTGCTGTTGGGGATTGCCTTTGCCCTGATCGTGCTGGCTCGCCTGCTGCTGGTTGCTCTTGCTCGGGTCGTGCTGTCCACCCTGCTGAGTGCCCTTGCCTTGGTCCGGTTGATTTGCCTGTTGTTGCGGATTGTCCTTACCGTGACCGGGCTGTCCGCTTTGTTGTTTGTATTTCTCTTGATCGGGCTGGTTGCTCTGCTGGCCGGGCTTATTTGGTTCGTTTGACATGGTTGTTATTCTCCTTGGAATTCCTGCGCCCGAAACGACGGGGTTTATGCGCTCCGACAAAATCCTGCCCCGTTTGCATTTCTTGACTAGGGGCGCGTCGGTGAAAGGAGCATGTTAAGGCCCGTTGGATTACTTGTGCAGTCTGGAACGTTTGAGGCCGGTTAGCGTGAAGGAACGCATACTCGCCGCGTGCGAAGCGTGAATGCCAGCACTAAGCGCGCCGCGGGGTGTGCACAAATCGTCGGAGCGGCACGGGCAGAAATTGCCGTTTCAGTCAGTTCCAGTCGAAGGCAGGAGGTCTTTGGGTGGGGCCGGCACTTTGGCCCGCCAAGTTGTGACGTTACTGTTCTACGCGAACGGACTGCGCTTGATGGCGTAATCGATGGCTTCCTGCGGCACGCTGAAATGGGCCATGGCCGTGTTGCCCATGTAGCCCAGTTCCTTAACCCCGATGGGATGCGTGTAATAGGCATCCACCACCATATTGCGCGCCCAACTGAAGAACTGAACGCCGGGGGCGATGGCGGATCCTTCGCGCGATTCTCGCGATACGCGATCAGGTCGAGCAGTTCCTGTCTGCTGCGCCGGGCTAGGCAGTCAGAAAATCGGTGCCGTTGTAGCGCTTCTTCATCTCATCGTCCAGCCAGGCCAGGCCGCCCGTGTAGATGCGTTTCATGTCATCGGTAGCCGCGCAGAGGAAGTCGATGAAATCCGCGGCATTGGCCGCCAGCGCTCCCTGCGAACGGTCATCGGCGGGCACGATCAGGTCGGAGAGCCGCTGCAGCGTGGCGTATTCGTGCGCGGTGAACGTCTTGGGTTGATACTTGCCCTTCTGCGCCGCCTTCTCGTCCGTCACTGCCTGGTGGACGTGCTGCACATCCTGCGCCGAAAGCATCTGCTCGCCGGCCGCCGCCAGCGTAATCGAAGCTCCAATGTGGAACAGCAGATCGCGCCTGGAGTATTCTGCGGCTGCGGGAGTTTCGGGTAAGGGTTTAGACATTGCCTTTCCTCATTTCCTCGGCCAGATATTCGGCGGCGCGCCACGCGAAGGCCACGATGCTGAGCGTGACGTTCTTGTCCGGATTGCTCACGAACGGCGCGGCATCGCCACGAACAGGTTCTTCACTTCATGCGCCTGGCAGATATTTGTTGAGCACGGACGTCTTGCGGATCGTCGCCCATGGTCACCGTGCCGGCTTCGTGAATGATGGTGCCCGCCGATCGAGATCCCCGCCGTCTTCGGCATCGGGAACTTCCGCCCGCTCACCTTGCCGCCCATGGTTTCGATGATGTTCGTGAAGGTATCGTGCATGTGCTTGACCTGCTTGATTTCGTGCTCGCTCCAGCTGGAAATGGAAGCGCAGCACCGGGATGCCCCACTGGTCGACCTCGTGCGGATCGATATCGCAGTAGCGTGTGCTTGTTGGGAATCATCTCGCCGCGTCCGGCGAAGCCCACCGATGGTGCCGTACTCCTCGCGGATCTTGCTCCTTGAGCGCTTTGCCGTAACCCTCGATAGCGCGCGCAGGCGCCGTGGAACGAGCCGAGCTGCGGCATGCCGAAGCCGCCGCCGATCTCGATGTGATAGCCGCGCGGGAAATCCTTGTTCTTCTTATCGTCCAGCAGCCACCACGGCACGTAGACGTGCATGCCGCCGATGCCGTCGCAATTGTGGCGCGGCAGGTTCGGCCAGCGCCGGAATGTTGCCGCCGAGGCTGTAGCCGACCGTGTCGGTGAGATTGCGGCCCACCATGCCGGACGAGTTGGCGATGCCGTTGGGGAATCGCGTCGATTTCGAATTCAGCAGCAGCCGCGCCGATTCGCAGGCGCTGGCCGCCACCACCACCGCGCGGCAGCGGATCTGCTTTTCGGTGCGCGTGGCTTTATCGACATACGAGACGGCCGTGACTTTGCCGGCAGCGTTCGGTGATCAGTTCGCGCGCCATGGCGCCGGTGAAGATGGTGAGCTTGCCGGTCTTCATGGCGGGGAAGATCATGGCCTGGCTGGAGGTGAACGCCGAAGCGGTCTGGCATCCGCGTCCGCATTGCCCGCAATAGTGGCAGGCGGCGCGGCCGTTGATGGACTTGGTGAGCATCGCCATGCGCGAAGGGATGCACGGGGATGCCGAGTTTCTTGCACGCGTTCTGGATCAGCACCTCGTGCACGCGCGGCGGGATGGGCGGCAGGAAATTGCCGTCGGGCGCGGTGCGCATGCCTTCCTTCGTGCCGGTGACGCCGATGAAGCCCTCGGCCTTGTCGTACTAGGGCGACATTTCGTCGTAGGTGACGGGCCAATCGATTGCCGAGGCCGTCGATGAGTAGGGCTTGAAATCGTAATCGGAGAAGCGCAGCGAGATGCGGCCGTAATGGTTGGTGCGGCCGCCCATGATGCGCGAGCGGAACCAGCGGAACTCGTTGCCGTTGCGCGACGGTGTAGGGCTCGCCGTGGATAATCCCAAGTAGCCGTTGGGCGCGCTGCAAATAGCCCCACTGCTGGCGGCCGAAATACATCTCGGCGTGCGGGCCGGCGCCGCGATGGTCCACCTGGTAGGGGGTGACGTGCTCCTTGAAATCCTTGGCGGGATTGAGCATGGGCCCGGCTTCGAGCAGGGCGACGTTGATGCCGAGATCGGTGAGAACCTTGACGGCGGTGCCGCCTCCGGCTCCGGAGCCGACTACAACGACGTCAAAAACTTGGGGCGAACGTGTGATTTGCAGCATCCCTCTTCCTATGGAACCATCATACTCCGGCCATGCACGTGCTATAAATCGTTGCGTGAAAGCACTTCTGCTGCTGGCTGCATTTTCACTTACCGCGTTCGGCGCCGAGGTCTGCAATCCCCGCAATTTCGAGGGTTCTTACGGATTTCAACTCTCGGGCAATACGCGGATCTCCGCCACCTCCAGGCCGACGGCGGCCGTCGGAACCTTGACATTCGACGGCAGTGGTGGTGTCAGCGGCTATTCGTCCGCGCAATACGCCGGCTACTTGCAAGGCAATCCCACTGCAGGCAAGTACGAGGCGCACGTCGACTGCTCCCTAACCTTCAGTCTGCAGGACACCTCCGGCGCCTTTCAGAACTTCAGCGGCAAGATGACTTCCGATGCCCATCGCATCGAGTTTCGCCAGACCGATCAGGGCGGGCCGCAGCGCGGCATCATGATTCGCACTCCGGATACCTGCAGTGCGAACACGCTGCAGGCGCAATACCAGTTCTCGATTTTGGGGAGTTTCACGCCGATGTTGGACGGGCAAGTGCCGCATCCCGTGTCGATCACAGGCACAGCACAGGTGAAGGACGGGGGCAAACTGCTCATCACCTACAAGGAGAATCCGAATCCCGAGGATGGGACGTTCGAAGTGGACAGCGATTGCGTGGTACGCATCGCGATGAACTCGATGAACCTGCGGGGCTATCTGGTGGACGACGGTAAACAGATCCTGGCTATCCAGACGGACGCGGGGTTCACCGTCACCGCGAGTTTTAAATAGCGCGGGCGGTAGGTATGATTGCCTGCGCTACCAGTTCCGGAGTCTCCATCGGGATGTAGTGCGTTCGACCTTCCAACAGGATATCCGTGCCGTTGGGGAAGCGCGAAGCCAGCGCGGGATCGGTTGGCGATGAGTCCAGATCGAACTTCTCGCCATTCCACAGTATGCCCCCGCGAATCACCACCACCGGCTGTTGCAGCGACGGAATAGCGGAATGAAGATTCGCCGCCGCTTCGGTGGAGTGGCCGTAAATCGAACGCTCGACCTCAGGCGGACAGGCGAGCACGAATTCATTGCCGCTGGGTAACAGACCGAAATCGCAATAGTCCCGCAGGACCTCTGGCTTCCATCGCGAAAATGGCACACGGCCCGAGAAGCGTTGATACATTTCGTCCGGCGACTTCCACACATTGCGGCGGCGCGAGATGAAAGAGGCATCCTGCGCTGGCTGACCGTAACGCTCGGGCGCCCATATGGTGGGATCGATCAGCAGCATGGACGCGAACGTTTCGGGCCGCGCCGCCGCTGTGGCCACTACCGTGTGGCCGCCCATGGAATGTCCAATGCCCACCGCGCCGCTCAGATGGAGGACATCCGCAAACAGCGCCAGATCGTGCCCGAATGCCTGCCAGTGATACGGTGGATCGGGCTTGGAGCTGCGACCGTGACCGCGCAGATCGGGCGCGATGACATGTCTGCCGGGAAGGTGGCGAATGACTTGATCCCAACAGCGCGCATGAAAGCCGGTGGCGTGCACAAAGAGCAGCGATGGGCCCTCGCCCTCCCACTCCCAATAGGCCATTTCGACGCCGTCCACTGCAATGGACTTCAATTGTGGCGGCCAGCCGCTCACTTCTCGACCATGTGCAGGATCATGCCGGCGTCCGTCGCCATCCAAAGATCGTGGTCGCTCGCGCCTGCGATCATCGTGCGATTGGCGGTGGCGCGATAATCCACCGGCATCTCGGTCCAGGTGGAATAATCTTTGCTCATCAGCACCTGCACTTTGCCAGGCAGCACGTTGCGAATCTTGCCGGGAGTCTGCGTGCCCGTCAAGTAGGCGGTTCCGTCGGACGTAAGCCAGATATCGGTCACGCTGAACTTCGTGTCTTTGTAGACCGTTTCGTTTTTTCCGGTATGCCAGTCGAGCTTATACGCCTCGCTCGGATAGTGGAACATCTGCGAGTATTCCACCAGGCCGAGCCCCACGCCGTTCGGCAGGAAGCGCACTTTGGTAGTCTCGCCGAAAAGCGATGCCGAGGTGGGATGCCAACTCTTGCCGCCATCGCGTGTGACCAGCGTGTAATTCAAGTGCGGCGTGTCGCGCTGATTGAGTGTGCCCTCCGGATCGAGCCAGTCGGGGAAGTCGGGACCGAAGCGGCGCGGCGGAAGATTGTAGCCCGTGATGAGGCCGAATTGCGGGCTCGCGAAAGAGACCCAGGTATACGCGCTATACAAAGGATTGCCCGGCTCTTCAGCCGCCGCATCCACCTTGGTCCACTCCTTGCCGCCATCGTGCGTCTCAAGCACGGTCTTCTTGGGACCCACGGCCCAGCCTGTGTTCTCGTCCTTGAAGTACACGCGCAAAATATCGCTTGGCGGTTTGCCCACTTTCTCCCAATTCTTGCCGGCTTCGGTGGTGCGCCACAAACCCTTGTTGGTAACCATCCATCCCAGGCTGTCGTTCTGGAAGTAGAGCGAGATGGGCATCTCTTTCAGCGCGATCCGCTGCCAGTGCGCACCGCCATCGGAGGTCACCAGCGAAGTGGGCTCGCGCTTCCGGCCCTCTTCAATAAAGCCCACAGCGATACCGCGCTTCGCGGAGGGAAACTGCAAATCCACAATACCGAACGTGGATTTCTCCTCGTCGTAGAAATATTGCATCTGCCAGCGTTGGGCGCGAAGCGGCATCACGCCGCAGGCGGCCGCGATCGCTGCAAGGGCGCAAACGGGGCGGACCAGTGTCAGGCGCATTATTGTTTCATCGGAATCGGTCCGGCGGAGAGCACCAACTCTACGTGGTTGGCCGATTCCAAAGCGGTGGGGCTCATCCGCGCGAGCACCAGCACGCACCCGATCTGCTCACCCACCGTGGTGATGACTTCCATTTCGTTGCCGGTGTGTTGATGCGGCTGCCGATGCTGCACGTTGATCACGCCGATCACGCGATTGCGCGCAATCAGAGGAGCCGAGAGGAAAGCTTCGAAAGTGTCTTCGGGCAGGTCGCCGAAAACTTTGAAGCGCGGATCCTTGTAAGCTTCGCGCGAAATCGCCAGCAGGCGCCGCTCGCGCGCCACCCAGCCGGTGAGACCCTCGTTGAGGCGCAGACGGATCTTGCCGATGGTGGAAGGATGCGGCGTGTTGGAGGCGCAAAGCACCAGTTCCTCCCCATCGAGGAGATACACCAGGCAGGATTCGCAGTGAGTGAACTCCACTACCAGGGACACGACTCCCTGTAAGATCTCGGGCAGACTTAACTCCCGCACCATGAAGCGGCTGATCTTCTGGAACAAACGCAACTGTTCCTCGGTGCGCTCCAGGCGCGCTTCGAGCTCTTTGGCTTTCGGCACGTCTTTATTATATCCGCGAGGGTGGGGCAAGGCCTGCGGGATCTGCCAAGCCCGGGGCACCTGCCTCGGCATTGGTTCGATTACAATCAAGTTCCACTACAATCAAGGAAAGCTATGACGGAGAGCCATGCGAAGAACGGGCCCGGCGCCTGGAGTGTGCCTCAATGTCCGTTTACCATCGAATATTCAATGCGCGTGCTGGACGATATCCGGCTGTCGGTAATGGATGCGTTTTTCTCCCTGCCGCGCGGCGGCGCCGAGATCGGCGGCGTCCTGATCGGACAGTACGCCAACGGGCGCGTCACCGTTACCGACTACGTGGCTCTCGATTGCGAACACGCCATGGGTCCGTCCTTCACGCTTTCCCAAAGGGACGAGGGCAAGCTGGGAGAGTTGCTGGCTGAAGTCCGAAAGGGCGCAACGGGCGTGCCGGTGGGCTGGTATCACTCCCACACGCGCAGTGAAATCTTCCTTTCCGACGCCGACCAGGTGATCCACCGCCGCTTTTTTCCCGAACCGTGGCAGATTGCCTTGGTCATGAAGCCACACACTTTTCAACCCATTCGGTGCGGCTTCTTTTTCCGCGAGGCGAACGGCAGTATCCACGCCGCGGAAAGTTACCAGGAGTTTACGCTCGACGCGCAGCCCATACGCCCCATGCCTGCCGGCGGAATTCCCATGCCCGCGGAACCGGCCCGTCCGGCGCGCGTGGAAACACCGAATCCCGCTAAAACGATTGAGGTGGAAGCTACTGTCAGTGCCCCCGATCCAGTCCCGGCGGCGCCGCCACTGCCTCCTCCTTTCAAACCGGAATACAAGCCGCCTGTGGTCGCGCCGCCGATCGTTACGCCGCCGGCCGCCAAACCTCCTGTCGCCGCGCCGCCGATCGTGAAACCTCCCGTTGTCCGACCGCCGGTGGTTCCGCCGGCCGTAGTTACACCACCAATCAGCGCGCCCGTAGCCGCGGCGCCAATCGAACCTCCGAAGTCGCTCATGCCGCGGGAGGAAGAAAAGTCGCGGCCCTGGCTCAAGAAGGTGGTCGCGATCGGGTTGGCCGCAGTCATCGGAGTGGCAGGATTTCAGACGCGCCATCAATGGGCGCCCAAAATCTGGGCGTCGCTCACCCCCGCGGCGCCGCCACCGGTCCCATTTGCGTCTGTGGGCTTGAGCACCACCGACGTAGATGGCCAACTGCAGATTCGCTGGGACCGTTTTTCTCAGGCCGCCCGTCAGGCGACCGGAGGAGTTCTGACCATCAGCGATGTCAGCCCCACTCCGCGGGTGGTCAAGGTGACTCCGGTGATGCTGCAAGCTGGCAGCTTCACCTACAAGCGAGAAGGCGAAGCCGTCACGGTAACACTGGCGCTTGACGAACCAAACGGTGCCAGTGCCCATGAGGTCGCATCGTTCCTGGGCAAACTCCCCCAGGTGAAGACGTCCGGCGACAATCCCGAGGTTCGCAGGCAGCGGGACGCCGCCACAGAGGAGGCGGCTCGCCTGCGAAAGGAACTAGCAGCGGAAGCGGATCGCAGCCGCAAGCTGCAAAAGCGGCTGGACGATGCCAATGCGCAGCTTAAGGAACAGATGCGCAAGCGCCTGGCGACTCAACTTCCCAAGTGAGTTTTTACAAGATCTCCCAGCTTTGTTTTATGCACAGCCAATCCACTGGCTTTGGCTTGTAACTGCCTCGAAACACAGTCAGAAAGAAATTGAGGAAAAGAGTCGGAACAAAGCCAATTTCGATTGACGCTAAACGGGTTATGGAGCATAGTGAGGAAGGTTCCAAGAGGTTTGAGGAACAGCAAGCCTCCGGAAACGTAGCGGACCTGAAACGATGATCCGCAGCCATTCTTGAAAATAGACCGGCTGTGGGGAGCGAAGGGAGATCGGGCGGAGCCGGAAGGCGGGCCGAGCGGCGGCAACTCCAGTTGAACGCTTTGATCCGGGAGGGATGTAAAAGTCCCAAAGGGGAGTGGAGACTGGAAGAGCAGCCGGCAAAGTCGGTCAGGAAAGCTGCAACGGGCCAGAAGCGATGAATCGGCCTTCCACCGGGGCGAGCCGGCAGAAGGTTGAAGAGCAGAAAGGCCGAACGGGCAGTGGCACTGGCTGGCGAGGAGCGCGAAGTAGCAGGCCGGGAACGTCGATTCTGGAATGGGGGTCCTGGAAGGGGCAACCGTTGCTGGGGAGTGAAAGGCCGTTACGAGCGACCGGTTCCGTTTTGGAGAGCAAGCTGCGGCAAGTTTTGAAGCACTGATCCGGAAGCTGGTGAAAACAGCTTGCGGGGAGCAGAGAAGCGAAATGCCCAGCGCTCCAGATCGCAATGCTCAGTGCCGAGCATTGCCCGCGCTACAGCCCGCCGTAGTTTACAAGTTGGATCGAATGGCTTGCCAATGCCGCGCGCACTTCGGGTGCAATCAGCGCTTCCAGTTCGTGCTCGCGGCTCTCCTTGAGTCGCGTGTGCGCCTTGCGCAGCGCTTCCCCGCAACGTCCGGGATGCACCATCAGTTCCGTGCTTCCTTCCGGCAGGATCGCAAGCAGCTTTACCAACTCGGCCGTGCGAAATCGCCCGGTGATCTGGAAACCCGCGAAGTGGTCGGTGGTTCGGCAGCCGTGGCGCGAGAGCACACGGTGGAAGCGCCGGCGCAGCAGACCGAGCGCGTCGCTCGTCAGGCGTTTCAATGGCGGCACCGCGCCGCGCATCGCAGTCAACGGAAAATCGAAGGGGCGGCGCACCCACCGGATACCGAACTCCTCGCTCAGGCGCGCCACTGCGTCGAGCACTGGCGGAGCTAGGTGAGTGTGCTTGTGAGTGTCCAGGTGCGACGGGCGAGTGCCGCCGTCCACAATTCGGGCCACCTGCGGCTTCAGCTCGTCATAGGGCCGAATCTCGCGACGTGCCAGCGCCGACACAAGCTGCGTCACACTCGCCGGGAACCGTTTTCCCGACACCAGCGAACATCCTCCAATCAGCACCAGATGGCAGCCGATATCGAGCGTCGGCGTCTCTCGCGCCAAACGCACGGCGTCATCGAACGCATCGCCGTTGGCCATGAGCGTGGTCGCGGTGAGGATGCCGCGGCGATGCGCTTCCACAATGCCCGCATTCACGTCGGGCGTGAAACCGAAATCATCCGCGTTCACCACTAATCGTTTCTGGCGGGTCAAAACAACGTTAACCGGATAGTGAGGAATTTCTTGGGATTGGCGCGCATGTCTTTGGCCAGCGACTGGAACTCGCGCGTCGCCCCCACCATCGAATCGTACAGCGCCGGGTCGTTCATGAGCTGTCCCAACGTGCCGCGGCCGCTGTTGATCTTGTCCACCGTCGCGGTGAGCTTGGCAGCCAACTCATTGAATCTGGCGTAGAGCTCGTCGTTTTTCAGCAGCTTGCCCGCTGTGCCTTTACCGGCGTTGATGTCGGCCACCACGGTTCGAATTTCCACCACGGTCCTGTGCAGCTCATCGTACAGAGCCGGGTCCTTGAGGAATTTGCCGGCCGTGCCCTGGCCGTTTTGCAAGTCGGCCAGCATGGCGTCGATACGTTTCAGCGGCGCCTGCAACTGGTTGTAGAGCGTATCGTCGTAAATCAATTTGCTCAAGGTGCCATGCCCGGTGCGGACGTCGGACAGCAGCTTCTGGCCTTCCGATGCGATGCCGTTGAGCCGGTCGTAAAGCTGTTCGTCTTTGAGCAGCTTGCCGATGTTGCCTTTGCCCTGCTCCACGCCTGCCAGCAGTGAATCCACGCGATTGATGATGCCCTGGAAGGACTGCAGCAGGGTCGCCATGCTCGCCATCAGCTCGGGTATATCCTGAGCGGTCGCCGATTGTAGTTCGGCGCCTGCGCGCACCGTCTGCTGGTTTCTTCCCTTGGTGATATTGAGAAACTTGTCGCCCAACAGGTTGGCGGCGCTGATCCCCACAATGGAATCCACCGGGATGTCGCGCAGAAACTTCTCCTTCACCATCATGTCGAATTCCACCGTATGCTTGGGATCCGAATTTCTGGTGAGCTGCAACTGCTCCAGGTAGCCGACTGTCAGCCCATTGAGACGCACCGCCGACCCGTTGGCGATGCCGCCTGCGTCTTCCATGTAGGTCCGCAGCAGGACGAAGCTTTGGAACAGGCCCTTGCTGCTGGTGAGCAGAAAAATCAGCACAGCCAGAATGATGAACGAGCCGATCGCCACCAGCCCCACCTTCAACTGTGCCCAGCGAATTTTATTCGGATCGGCCATCGTTTTATACGCGGTGCTTCACGAACTTTAATACATAGGGATCTTTGGAAGATTCCAGCGTGTCCTGATCACCCTCGAATACCAGCCGCCCTTCGCGCATCACCATGAAGGTAGTGCGAGCGCCGCGTCGCGCCCCGTCTCGCGCCGGCTCGAGCTCCCCTTGATCCGAATTGTACCGGAAATTCGCGATTAGATTCCCATCCTGATAGCGGTGCGTCACCACCAGTGTGGTGGTGTGGCTGATGTCGCGTTCTTTGATGAGCAGCGCGATAATCGTATGCGCTGTGATCGGGTCCAGACCCGCAGTGGGAGAATCGTACAGGATGAGCGGAGGAGCGGTAACGACGGCGCGCGCGATGGCGGCGCGGCGGCGCATACCGCCCGACAGCTCACTCGGAAACTTCTCCAGGGTGCGCGCCAAGCTCCACAAATTCCAGCGCCTCTTTCACCTTGGGATGAATCTGCTCGGGCGGACACTGAATGGCGGTTTGATTCTCCAGCGGATAGGCGACGTTCTCTTCGATGGTCAGGGAATCGAAAAGTGCGCTCTCCTGAAACAGCATCCCGATACGGCTGCGGACGTCGAAGAGCTGTCGCTCCGTCATGGTGCTGATGTCTTTGCCGAAGGCGTACACCTTGCCGGCGGCGGGTTTCGCCAATCCCAGGGCAGTCTTGAGCAGGACGGTTTTACCGGAGCCGGCCGCCCCGAAAATCACGCGCGCCTCGCCTTCGAATGCCTCGAAGGAGATGTCCGTCAGGGCCGCCACGTCGTCGAACTTCACCGAGACGTTTTCGAATTTCAGAACGGGGGAGCCGGGGCGTCGGGCATTAGCCTCCGCCCTGGTGAACAAAGATTTTGGTGATCAGGAAATCCACCACAAAGATGAACACGATCGACATCACCACGGCTTGCGTGGTGGCTCGGCCTACTCCCTGCGTGCCGCCCGTAGTGCGCAGGCCATAGAAGCAGCCGATCAGCGAAATGATAAAAGCGTATACGAACGGCTTGACCAAACCTTCCGGAATGTCGCGCGACAGCGTCAGCGCCTGCCATACCGAATTCCAGTACTGCTTCGATCCAATGTCGAGCACCCAGGCCGCGATGCCCCATCCGCCCACCATGCCCACGAAATCCGAAATGATGGTAAGCAGCGGCAGCATGACGGCCGTGGCGATCATTCGCGGCGTCACCAGCTTTTGGATGGGATCCGTGCCCAGCGCGCGCATGGCGTCGATCTGCTCGGTCACCTTCATGGAACCGAGTTCGCTGGCGATGCCCGATGCGTTACGCCCGGCCACCATCAATGCGGTCAGTACCGGCCCCAACTCGCGAACCAGGGTGATGGAAACGATCTGACCGGTGCGGCCTACTTGTCCATAATCCTTCAGCGCCTGCGCCATCTGCAGCGCCATAACTGCGCCGCTAAATGCGCCCACCAGGGTGACAATCGGGATGCTCCCGACCCCGATCATGTCCATCTGCAGGATGATGTCGGAGCCGTAATGAGGGCTGCGGACAATGTTGCGGAGCGCCTTGCCCGTGAGCAAAAAGAACTCCTGAACTGCCAGTACAGGTTCTTTTAAGAAGTCGAGCAACCAGTCGGTCTCCGAACTCCGATGCTACCATAACCTTAAGGTCATGAAGGGACTTACGGACATTCCCGGTATCCGGGTCGGGCATATTTCCGACTTCGAGGCGGTCCGGGGCTGCACCGCCATCCTTTGTCCCACGGGCGCCGTGGCCGGGGTAGACATCAGCGGTTCGGCCTCGGGAACGCAGGAAACGCCCACCCTCGATCCGGTCCACGTCACGGCTCAAATCCACGGCATCCTGCTCACCGGCGGCAGCGCGTTCGGCCTTGAGGCCGCCTCGGGCGTGCGTCGTTATCTGGAGCATCAGGGCTTTGGTTTCAACACCGGAGTTGCCAAAGTGCCCATCGTTCCGGCGGCCGTGATCTTCGATCTCGGCATGGGTAAACCGAACATCCGCCCGACTGTGGCCATGGGCGAAGCGGCCGCCGCGGCTGCCACCAGTGACGCCGTCGTCGAAGGCAATGTGGGAGTCGGAACGGGCGCCACGGTCGGCAAGATCCTCGGCATGAAGTGCGCTATGAAGGCAGGTGTGGGATCGTACACAGTCACCCTGCCTGGCGGCGTTCTGGTGTCGAGCCTGGTGGTGGTGAATGCGTTCGGCGATGTGCGCGATCCCGCGACCGGGAAGATCGTCGCGGGTGCCCGTACGGATCCTACGAGCAAAGGGTTCGTGAACACCACCGAAGAGATGAAGCGTAAGCCGCCGACCGGTTGGGGCCGGATGAACACCACGCTGGGAGTTGTTGCCACCAACGCCAGGCTGAGCAAGGTGGAGGCACAAAAACTGGCGCACCTCGCGAGTCTGGCCTTGGCGCGCTGTATCTACCCCGTCAACACCTCCTTCGATGGCGACACCGTGTTCGCCTTATCGATGGGTCAGTTGCAAGCCAACATCGACGTGCTGGGAGTAGCCGCGGCGGAAGCGTTGGCCGAGTCTATCCTGCGCTCGGTCAGGCTGGCGAAAACGCTAGGCGGCGTCGTCGGTTTGGGCTAGGAGGGCCTAACAGAAACGCGCGACTTTAACGAAAAACGGCTCCCGTACGTCCGCTCTTTCCGAGCCGCGACCGTTAAGGGAGCCGGTGCCTTTACTCCTCAGTTAGAACGTAAACCGCAAACCGAACGTGACGCGGCGATTGTTGGCCGCTCCGCCCGGTCCGCCGGGCCCGCCGCCGCCCGGTCCACCACCGCCGAAACCGGTGTTGACCGACGTCGCTTCCAGGAAGTACGGGCTTGTGATCACGCCCTGATATCCGCCGGGGTTGACGTGATTGAGCATGTTCTCAAAGCTCACCGAGAGCGTCACGTTGTAAGGATGTTCGGTACTGCCGCCACCGCCCATCATGCCCATCATGCCGCCGCCGGGACCGCCCATGCCACCGCCGCCGGGGCCACCGCCTCCCGGACCGTGACCGCCGCCGCCCGGTCCGCCGCCGCCGGCCATCCCCATCACTCCCGCCGAAGGCATGCCAGGCATGCCGTTGGCGACTGCGTTCTTCTTAGCGCCGCCGAACCCAAATGTGCGATACAGCCGCATGTTGACCGAAACCAGGCCGGGCATGGTGAGGTAGTTGCGCGGCACCAGGTTGCCTGCATTGGCCGCATTGTAGTTGGTGGAGAACGTCCCGAAAGGCGAGCAAACGCTGCTGGCCGTGCGAACCACTCCGGCACAGGTGGCGTTGGACGCGAACTCGGCGCGCGCGTTGGTCAGGGTGTCGCCGTAAATGTCCTCGCCCACCAGCACGTCGTACGGCTGGCCGGAACGCACCGTGATGAAGGGAGCGAGCCGGATGTTCATGGGAGCGGTGATGCTGCCGATGAGCATCAGGTTATGCCGCCGGTCGAAGTTAGACCGGCCGTAGTCGAGCGCGTAGTCATACGGATTGGTGGGGCTGCCCGGCAGGTCCTTCGCGTAGGTGAGCGAGTAGTTGCCGAAGAGCTGCACCTTGTTGCTGAAGCGCGTATTGAAATTTGCCATCAGCATGTTCTGCCGCAGGAAGCCGCCCGATTCCGTCTGGAAGATGTTGCCGGCGGAGTATCCATACGGGAACAAGCCGTTCGTGGCGCTCAGCGGCAGAGCCGGGTTAAAGGTGCCAGGCAGCGGCGTGTTCACCGGCACGCTCTGCTGCAGGTGCACGCTGCGATTGTTGGTGTACGTCAGTGCCACGGTGGTGTTGCGCGGCAGTTGCCGCTCCACGCTGATCGCCGTCTGAATGCTGTAATCCGCGCGCAGGTTGGGGTCCACGCGGTAGATGCTGTTCTGTCCCGCATTGAGCGAAGAGATCGATGGAATATTCGGATAGAACGTCGGGTTGTAAACCGTGTACTGCAATTGGTTCACGCCGTTGTTGAGGGCCGCGGTCTCGAACAGGCCCAGGTTGATACGGTCGTAGAACATGCCGAATCCGCCGCGAACCACGGTCTTCTGCCGCCCGTTCTTGGCGCCGGGGGCCCACGCAAAGCCGATGCGCGGCGCCCAATCCTTGTGATCGCTCACCAGCGTTTGCGTCTCGAAGCGGAGACCAAGGCTAATGGTCAGGTTCGGGCGGAAGCGCCAATCGTCCTGCACAAACGGAGCGATGTCGAATCGGCTGGCGCTGATGTACTCCTGCCCAGCCTGAATATTGAAGCGCGACGGTCCGCCGCCCAGCGCCTGGATCTGCGCCTGGTTGAGCCCTGCCTGCGACAGGATGACGTTGCGCTCGTACTGCTGCAGCGAAGTCAGTTCCACGGTCTGCGGATTGCCGCTGGCATCCAGCACCGCCTGGTTCTGCGCATTGAGCAGCGGCGCCGTTCCGCCCAGGAAGGTATAGGCGCCGTTGAAGCCGCTCGGCTGATTGCTCTGGTCGCTGTCGCGGCGCGCGCGCAGTCCGAACCGGATGGTGTGCGCGCCGTGCGAAATCGAAGTGTTGTTCTGCAGTTCGAAGTGGCGGCTCAGGTCGTGGGTGGCGCCCATGCCGTTCCCGCCCGATACGAACGCGCCCGCCACGTTGATCTGCGGAAGCAGGTTGCCGGGGCTATCCGTCCAGTTACGGTAGAACTGGAAGCGCGTTTCATTCACAACGTGCGGGTTGAGAATGGCCGTCTCGGTGATCATGGCGTTCTGCGCGCTGCCGGTGCTGTTGTAAGCCAGGTCGGAATAAGGCGAAGGCAGGCGCGTGCCGCCCAGGCCGGCGTTGTCCCTGGAATTAAAGCGCTCCTCGAACCGCATCATCAGGGTGTTGTTGGTGCTGAGCTGGTAATCCACGCGCGGTGAAATCACCGTAAAGGCCGAAGGCGACAACACCGCCGTGTTGATGTTCGATTGCGTCAGCGTCTTGGGATCGAAATACTGCGCCACGATAATGCTGTTGTCCTGCACGTCGCGCCGGTTGAAATCGAGGAAGAACGACGCACGCTTGCTCAGCGATCCGCCCAGGTTGCCGTTCCACATGCGCATCGAATAATCGGGCTTGTTCGTGGAGAAGGGATTGCGCGAGTTGAAGACGCCATCGCTGTCGTTGAAGCCAATCGCGCCGCGCAGTTTGTCGGTGCCGGGCTTGGTGAGAATTTCAATCCGGCCGAAACCCAGGCGGTCGTATTCGGCGGAGAAGGGATTCTGGTTCACACGGATCTCGCGGATCGATTCCTTGGGAGGCAACTGGCCGCCGCTGAAGCCATCGATATAGATCTGACCGCCGTTGGGACCGGCGCCGGGACCG
The DNA here is from genome assembly GCA_963815475.1 of uncultured Solibacteraceae bacterium. Classification (GTDB taxonomy): domain Bacteria; phylum Acidobacteriota; class Terriglobia; order Bryobacterales; family Bryobacteraceae; genus Sulfopaludibacter. The sequence continues at coordinate 3,259,622 of CAWFHD010000003.1, forward strand.
GCCAGAGCCTGCAACGCGCTCGAAAGGTCGTCTGGATCGTCGGGAAGCGCATCCAGGTCGGCGCCCTTGATCACCAGCGCGGTGGCATTGCTGTCAGGCTCCACGCTCACCGAAGGGCCGGCCTGCTCCTGCACCGTGACTTCCTGTTTCTCGGCTCGCACCACAAGCTGGATGGGCACCTGTACAGCGCCACCCGCGGTCACCGTGACCACCTTGGTAAACGGGGCAAAGCCGGGGAAAGTGATAGAAACGGTGTACTGGCCGGGTGCCAGGCCATTAAAGGTGTAACTGCCATCGGACTGAGTCTGGGCAGTCTTGCTGGTCGCTGTATTCACCAGCGAGACGTTCGCGGCGGGAATGACGGCGCCGGAATCGTCCATCAGCGTGCCTTTCACCGTACCGGTAGATTGGGCTGAAGCGCAAAGCGAAAAGAGGAGAAGAACGGTCAACAAGGACGCTAAATACTTGAATCTCATGAACATTATGGCGGGATATGGGGGATGTTTATTACCGCACAGTGCGTAAAGAAATGTTAAGGGGTTAAGCGGCTTGGAAACAATGAGTTGGAGGGCGAGTGTCGAGGCCGCACCCAAGTCGTGGCGCACTCTTCAGAGGGAGTTGCAGAATTCCAGCGGTCAGGCCCTGATGAATTTGCCGAACTTGCTTTGTTTTCCGCGCCCTCTCAACCTGACGTAGACGAGCCCGCCGTCCCATTCACCATAGCCGTTTTTGGCTTGGTGTTCTCCGCGCTTTCTCTGCGTTCTCGCGGCTCCGCGGTGAATGAACAGCTTCGCACTTTACGTCCTCTTTGCGAGTTCTGCAACTCCCTCTCCAGTCTGCGCGTTGCAAGCTCTTTTCTTATCCGCGTGAATCCGTGTTCATCCGTGGCCAAAAAACAATCAGCCAGGGCTCCCCGGATAAAGTCGTTCCTTCCCTGATCGTTTAGCGCTAACAATTCCGCCTGCGGATAACCGGACCCCTGTCTCCGCTGGGTAGCCGCCCGTGGTACCCTACCTTTTTATGCAAATTACAGATGTTTACCTGGGCTTGGGCCAGGAAGCGTTTGGACAACTCATCCGCAGCATTTCCATCGGTAAGTTGAAAACTTATCAGATCTACGAAGGCTTCAAAGTACGCACCCATCTCAACAAGGTGAATACTGAGATGCTGCGTAAGGCGGTGCCGCGGTTTTGGGCGCGGATTGCCGAGCCGGATGTCGATTTTTCCAAAGACCTCGCCCAAGCGGTCCTGGTGTCCCACCTCGATATGATCACAGGCATCCTCGATTTCTTGGGGGTTCCCCACGAGAGTGGGTTCTTCGCCAAGGACATGGACCCCAAACCATACTTCACCGAAGGCTGGGAACAGAGAGTTTTTGAAAAGTTCCGAGATGTGTATCCGGAAGCGCTGTTGATCTTTTATATCAATCATTTAAGGTGGGAGTTGCTGGATGCGGCCGAGTTCTACCGCCCGGTCGCCCCCAGCGCGGCTTGAGTTCGGCTGGTCGCGTGCTATTCATCTGTGAGAACCATGACAGTTCCATACCGGCCCAGCATAGAGAAACATCTCAGGTTGAACGGTTTAGCGTTGCAGACGACCTTTCGGGGGGGACGTCCGTGATGGGGAGTTGTCGGGTTTTCATGCGTAGGGAAGCTCCCCTGAGTGATAACACCCAACGCGTTCGCTCTATTCAACCGTTTGGGTGCTGCCCCAGGGTGGCCTGTTTACCCACAACCACGAGGTGTCTGACATGAATCACTGTGACTTCCATTATTCTCATTTGCTCCCGAAGAAGCCTGGTATTCTCCCGTTAGAGGAAACAATGACGAAGCAGTGCCGGCGTTGCGGCGCTGAATTTGTCACCCGGTCGCGGATTCGCAAACGTTGCGACACATGTCAGACCGTGGTGTCGGCCGAAAAACAGAAAAAGGCCAACGAACGGCTGAAAGCGCGGCGCGCGGCGCGGCGCATGTGCCTGCTGAAGGCCAGCTAGTTCGAAAAACATCCGGCGCCGGAGGTCGGCTTTTTCGGGCGTGAGCTTGCGCGGGGGATGCGATTCGCGATCCCTTACCGCTCCATGGTGATCACTGCTTGCGCTTCGGTGGAGCGTCCTTCTCCTACCGGCCCCACTTTCTCAGCCGTTTTGAACTTGACGGATACCCGATCGACCGCGAGTCCGAGCGCTACCGCCAAAGATTCGCGAATGGCCTGCCGGTAGTCCTTCAGTTTGGGGCGCTCCAGAATCACCGTGGAATCTACGTTCACCAATCGATAACCCTGCGCTTCCACCAGTTCCCGCGCATGGCGAAGAAACACCAGGCTGTCGCAGCCCTTCCAACGCGGATCGGTGTCCGGGAAATGCATGCCGATGTCGCCCAGTGCGGCTGCCCCCAGGATGGCGTCCGTAATGGCGTGAGCCAGCACGTCCGCATCCGAGTGCCCTTCCAGGCCGAATTCGCAGGCGACCGTCACGCCCCCCAGAATCATGGGGCGTCCTGGCACGATGCGATGAACGTCCCAACCCAATCCGGTTCGAATTTCGCTCAAGACGGATCCTGAACCACATCTTCGCGCAGGAAGAGGTGGGCCAGGCTCATATCGCCGGGCTTGGTGATCTTGATATTGCGATCGCTGCCCAGCACCACGGCCACTTCCACGTCCAGCCGCTCTACCAGGCTCGATTCGTCAGTGCCGATGAAGCCATCCTCACGCGCGGAACGGAAGGCGCGGGTCAACAGTTCGTAGCGGAACACCTGCGGAGTCTGGGCCAGCACCAGCTTTTCGCGCGGCAGGGTGGCGCGGATGTGCGCCTTGCCGGTGCCGCGGCTCACCTGCTTTACCGTATCCACCACCGGCACGCCCACAATCGCGGCGCCCGATTCGGCCGCCTCGTCGAACACGCGGTGAATGGTCTCCAGGTCGATGAACGGCCGCACCGCATCGTGCACCGCCACCAACGTGGTATCGGGTGTCAGCGTAGACAGCGCATTCTCCACCGACTGCTGCCGGCTGTTGCCGCCTTCCACTACGCGCACCCTGCCCCGCGGAAATTCCCCGGCCATCAGGCTTTCCACCCACTCGATGTCCTCAGCACGCACAGCCACCACGATCTCAGACACGCGATCGGAAGCGGCGAACTTGCGCACCGTGTGCACCAGAATGGGCGAGCCCTCCAGCAGCATAAACTGCTTGCGGCTGGTGCCGGTCTTCTCGGCGGCGCCGCGGCCCATGCGCGTTCCCAGGCCCGCAGCGGGCATTATCACAGCGATTTTCATGCGCTCTACGATTCTATCGTGGTTTTCTCGGGACCTAGCGGGTTGGTCACAGGCTGCGGATCGCTCTTGCGCACCGGCCGGTCATGCTTCTCGGCGCTGGCGCGCAGCCAGGAGTGGATTCGCTCGTCGAACTTGCCGAAGATCATCTTACCTGCCGTGGTCTGCAGCACGCTGGTCACGGAGATGTCCACTGTCTTCGAGATCATCTTCTTGGCGTTGTCCACCACCACCATGGTGCCGTCATCCAGGTAAGCTACGCCCTGATTGTATTCCTTGCCTTCCTTGAGGATGAAGACGCGCATCGTCTCGCCCGGCAGCACGATAGGCTTAAGCGAATTGGCCAGTTCGTTGATGTTCAGCACCTCGACGCCGTGGAGTTGCGCCACCTTATTTAGGTTGAAGTCGTTGGTGATGATCTTGCAGTCGTAGACCTTGGCCAGTTCGATCAGCTTCATGTCCACTTCGCGGACATGCGGGAAATCCTCCTCCACAATCTGCGTATTGAGGTGCGCCATCTTCTGCACGCGCTGCAGAATGTCCAGGCCGCGGCGGCCGCGATTGCGCTTCATGGAATCGGCCGAATCGGCCACCAATTGCAGTTCCCGAAGCACGAACTGTGGAATCACCAGCACGCCGTCGAGAAACCCGGTCTCGGCGATGTCGGCGATGCGCCCATCGATGATGACGCTGGTGTCCAGAATCTTGAAGGATTTCTTGGACGACTTCTCGCCCCCGAAGATCCCGCCCAGCGCGGCCAGGTTGAGCATGTCGCCCTTCTTGGCGCCCACAATCAAACCGATGTAGGTCATCCACAGCAACAGGCACACCTGTAGAAAGGAGGGAGTGCCTGCCCGGCTCAGCACCAGTGACATCAAAAAGGCGCCGAAAATACCCAATACCGAGCCAAACGCGGCGCCGATCAATCGCTTGAGACTTACTTTTTCCAGGCGGACTTCAAAAAATATGATGAATCCGCCCAGTATCAGCCCTCCCACCGCACAAACCCACGCGGGAACGGTGGGGTATGCCGAAGGAACCAATGCGTAGGCCGAAAGTGAAAGAACCAGAATAAAGACGATTCGAACAATCGCTAGGTCGAACAAGAGAACACCCCCTTAGGGTGGGCAAAAGATCGTGAGACAAACTCATGATTACCAACACCGCGACATAGTAGCGTCGCGCCAAGAGTATATCATCTCTCCGGCTGAATTAAATGAACTATGTAGGGGGAAAGCGGAGCAGGTAGAACGCCGCCATACGCACTAATGGCCGCGACCCGAAAGAGTGCTCTTCCGGGCCGCGGCCATATCGGACGATCCGTCACAGTTAGAAGGAGAAACGCAGCGCCAATTGCAACTGACGCGAGAAGTTGGCTTGCGAAGTAATCGTACCGAAGCTGCTGCTGCCGAACGACACATTGGGACCGTAGAACAACGGCGTGTTCATGGCATTCAACGCCTCCAGACGGAATTGCGATTTCACTTTCTCCCTGATCACGAAGTTCTTGAACAGGGACATATCGAAGTTCGCCTGCCCGGGACCGCGCATATCGATGGTGCGGCCGACATTTCCGAAAGTGAACTGCGGCGCCTGCGAGAACGCCGCTGCATTGATGTAGTTGCCGAGCCGCTGTTCCAGGCTGCCGCTTGTGAACGGCGAAACTCCCGGTGGCGTTGGGCCGCTGGCTGGCATAGCCGAAAGCCGAGTTGAAGTTGGTGCTCTGCGAAATCTGCAGCGGGAAGCCGGTCTGGAAGATGGAGACCGAATTGATCACCCATCCGCCCACCAGATAATCCAGCGCGCCGCCTTTGGTCGCGAATGCCTTGCCCTTGCCGAACGGCAGTTCATAGGTGATGGCGGTGGACCAGCGGAAGGGCGAATCGATATTCGAGAACGCGTATTCCGACCCGATGTTGTAAGGATTTTGCGGCCCCTTGTTGCCCGCGTTGAGAGTGTTGCCGCGCCGCCGCCGCTCTCGTCCCAGTTGCGCGACCAGGTCAGGGTCGAAAGCAACGTCATGCCGTTGCTGACAAATTCTTTTGTGCTTTCAGACCAGCGAATCGTACTTGGCCTTGTTGTTATCGCTGAATAGCGCGTTGATGGCGCCGTAAGTGGGATAAGGCAGCAGCAACTGCGATTCCTGCACGTTCGCCGTCCCGATTACGCCCGAGCCGCCATGTCCGAAAAACGGATTGGCCACCGATTGCGTAAGCGCCGTGCCCAGTCACAGCAGACTGCGGATAGAGCGCATTGATGTTGATGTTAGCCGCGCCGAACGTCAGGTGGCTCGATTGCGATCCGACATAGCCGACTTCGGTCGCGATCCCGAACGGAAGCTCGCCGCTGAATGTCGAAGGAGAACTGCTCCACGTAGGGCGATGTGGCATGCGGATCCACCAGCGAGAAGGTCTGCCCGATGCCGGTCGATGTCCCCAGCGAGTTGCCCGCCGGCTGCAGGATGCCGCTCGGGAAGGGATTCGTCAGCGAGTTGGCCGGCGTGTTGTTGCCGTCCGTGGAGGCGATGTAAGTGGTGGTCTGGTTGTAACCCACCGTCGCAATCGGCGAACCGATCGCGAACTGCGGCGCCCAGAAGATGCCGTATCCGGCGCGCAGTACGGTCTTCGAGTTCAACTGATAGGCCGCGCCGAACGCGGGCCCCCACTTGCTGAAGTAGGGGTTACCGGCAGTCGTCTGTCCGTTGCCGGCGTAGATCGATTACGCCTTTGGGCGCGATGCCGGTGACGCCGGCTGCCAGCGGATTCGCCGCCGTGCCGTCGAAGTTCACCAGCATTCCGTTGTTCACTTCCTGCAGGCCCGTTTCGTGTTCCCAGCGCATGCCCATGTTCAGGGTGAGCTTGCGAAGACACGCGGAAATCGTCCTGCAGGTAGATGCCGTAGTAGTGGGCGAACATCGGTCAGTTTGGTGGAAGTATATTCGTCGCCGGCCGATGGATAGCCCAGCAGCATGTCGGCCAGATCGGCACCGCCGACGCCAGAAGCTGGTGGGCGCCGATTTGGTGAAGATTCCGTTGAAGGTGTAGTCGCCCGCGGCATTGTTGGCGTCGTTTCCGGCGGCTTTGATTTCGCGATAGTCGAAGCCGGCCTTAAGATTGTGCCGGCCCACGTACTTCGCAATGTTAGTCGAGAAGTTATCCGACGCGTGCACATAGAAAGAGTTGTTGTCGCTGGCCCCCAGCGGCATCAGGTTGCTCATGGAAACGTAGGGGAACTGCGAGAGCGCCTTGGGCACCTGGTTTACCAGCCCCGCGCTGAAGCCCAGGCTGGCCAGGTCGTAGCCCTGGCTGCTTTCGTAGCTGTAATTGGGGAAGCGGTTGAAGCCGTAGCGGACCGTCAGCACAGTGGTGGGGTTCAGCGTGAATAGGTTGTTGAGCTGTGTGGTGTCCACGCGGCGCTGCAAGCGCCACTGGTCGGGACTGGCACGCGGTGGTGATACCACGTATTGCCCGGCTCCAGCGAGAAGTATCGCAGATAGCTCACACTGGCGCGCCACCATGTGGTGAAGTCTTCATCGAGCTTGCCCGTGTATTGCGCCGCGCGGCACGGCAGACGGCCGGGAGCCGTAAGGTCGTTGTCGCCGTAATACGGCAGGCGTGGAATTGGGCGCCTGAAAGTTGCTGGCCATCGCCAGGCCGACCGGATTGAGCGGCTGGCCGGAATCACATTGCCCGAGAAGGGTGTGCGCGTCCCTGTGCTCAGAGGATCGTAAATTGTCAGCAGCCCTCCGCTCTTGGTGAAACTCTTCGAGAAGTCGCCGGTCTTCTCAAGCGCGGTGGGCGCTGCGAAAAAAGACGATGCCGACTGCGTGTCGTCGTAATGCTCGAACGCCAGGTAGAAGAACGTCTTGTTCTTCCCGTTGTAGAGTTTGGGAATCCGCACCGTGCCGCCGAAACTCGCGCCCCAAGTGTCATTCGGTTGATCGGGCTCTGTTGGATGCCGGCGGCATTGTTGAAGAAGCTGTTGGCATCCCACGCGTTGCGGCGCAAATGTCCGTAGAGCGCTGCCGTGATAGGCGTTGGTCCCCGACTTCATCAGGGTGTTGAACATGCCGCCGCCGGTGCGCGCCATTTCGGCATCGTAGGTGTTGGCCTGGATCTTGACTTCCTGCACGGCTTCGAGCGACGGAATGATGATGGCGCGATTGGTTGCGTCCGTGATCGGCACGCCGTCGATCAGGTAATTGTTGCCGCGCACCGGTCCGCCGGAGATCGAAATCGAAGAGGAGCCGCTCTGGTCCTCCATGCGGTTATAGGCCGGATTGCCCACCGGAATCACGTTCTCCACCAGCTTCGATAGCATGAAGGGATTGCGGCCCAGGTTGGGAAGCTCGATCAGCTTTCTGGTTGTCGAGCACCTGGCCCTGCGATGCGTTGGCGTTCTCCAGCAAGGGCACCGACTCAGTTACCATGATGGATTCGGTCACCGCGCCCACCTCCAGTTTGAGATCGAGCGAGATTTGCTGCTGTGTTCCCACCGCGACGTCCTTACCCGAGAATTTCTTAAAGCCGGGAGATTCCACCTCTACTGTGTAAGTGCCGGGAACTACTTCCGAAAAGAGAAACGCTCCTTCCGTGCCCGACAAGGTGGTGCGCACCGCGCCCGTGCCCTGATCGGCGATCTTGACTCTGGCGTTGGCGATGGCGCCCCCGTTAGGATCCACAACGGTTCCCCGTAACCCGCCATAGTACGACTGTGCGGGCGCAAGCGAAGCCAGGCATGCCGATAGTGCCAGCCCAAAAGCGGTCTGAATGGAAATGCGACGTATGGAGGTGTGCTGAACCATACCGATCTTCTCCTGAATTTTGGAATTTGTCGGGACCGAAGTCGGCTCACACAGTGAGCATGCCCCTACGGAGGGAAGGTTCAACTGAAGGCAAGGGTGCGGCCTCTTCCGCCGGAGCCGGTTCCATACCCCTGCAACCCAAGAAACACGTGGGCGGAAGCTTTGAGGCAGTCTATCACCTTCGCCGCCGGGCTGACCCACGATCTGTAACGAAGTTTCTTATCCACCCGATAAGAGTTTGCGGATGGTAGCCAATACCGTACTCCAAGCCGCCGATCGAGGGTCGATCGGGTCGAAGTGATCGGCGCCGGGAAGTTCGAGGAGACTCACCGGGTCGGCGGCGCGCGCTGCCATGTAAGCGCGGCTTACCGAGATCGGAACAACATCGTCAGCCGAACCGTGAATCAACACGCGAGGCGCCGCGGATTCGTGGAGCGATGGACAGGCCGCCCGATAGCGGTCGGGATCCTGCGCGGGGGTTGCCTGAAGGAACTCCTCCACCGCGCCGCTCCCCAACCCGAGTGCCCAGGCTTCGCGCAGGCAGGCCACCGGCCCCAGTGCGACCACGCCCGCGAGTTCGGGCGCCCGGTTGGCAAGGCAGAGAGCAAGGTGACCGCCGGCGGAGTGTCCGGTGACGATCGTAGGTCGCCCCTGAACCTGCGATTGCGCGAAGCGAAGCGCCGCGAAGGTATCGTCCAAAGTGCCCGGCCAACCGCCGCCCGCATCTCCCACGCGGCGATATTCCACGTTGGCGGTCGTAATCCCCGCGACGGTAAGCGCGGAGCACAAATGGCCGCCATGCAGAAGGTCAAAGCGATTGCGCCAGAACCCGCCATGCAAGTGGACCACAAGAGGAGCGGTGTCGGAGGCGAAACGGAACTCAATGAACTGAAGGGGATCGGCCCCGTAGGAAAGGCGAAGATCGGAGGGAGGAGCGGCAAGAGTCAAAATCTCGCGGGGCATAGGCAATATACGATATCGCGATGCTGACCAGAGCCGCTGGGCGTTTGTCTGGGCGTTTGTTTTGCGAAATGGTGTTTGTGTTATCGGTGTTGATCCGCGTGAATCCGTGGCTAATAATACGTTCCCCCCGTCTTTTCCCACCCCGTCCACGTCCTAAAATAGAGAAGAGCAAAACTATGGTGCGATCTAGCCTTGTTTTCTTGACGGTGGCGGCTGCCTGCGTGGCGCAGACTCCCAAGGAAGCGCCGCCCCAGCCACCCGCGGAAGTCGACCAGGCATTGCGGGCGCGTGTCCAGGAATTCTTCCAATACCACGTGACGGGCGAGTTTCGAAAAGCCGAAGCGCTCGTGGCGGATGATACCAAAGACCTCTTTTATAACCGCAACAAGCCGCGCTACATGAAGTTCATCGAGATCGCACGCATCGATTATAAGGAGAACTTCACCAAAGCCACCGCCACCGTGATGATGGTTTCGCCCGAAATGCTTGCCGGCTGGGCCGGAGGCCCGCCCCAAATACCCATTCCCAGCACCTGGAAAATCGAAAACGGCAAGTGGTGCTATTACCTGGAGCCCGAATCGTTTATTCGCACGCCGTTTGGCAGCATCCCGCTGAATACCATCAGCAAGGCCAGTCCCGGCGCGCCCGGCATGTTTCCCCCGAACCTGGTGCCCAACGGTGTGTCGCCCCTGGCTCCCACGGGTCTGCCTGCAACCGCCATGCCCGACGTAAACCAGATTCTGGCAGGACCGCTACCTGCCGGTGTGGCTCCAGCCGTCGCGCCTCCTGTCGCAGCGCCTCCCACCGCTGCCGCTCCTCCGGCCGGCGGTCTCGACGTCGGCGCGCTAGCCGCCATCGCGGGCGCCCAGCAACTGGGAATGTCCGCCGCAGGAATTCCAGGCGCGGTGCCCTCCGAAGCCCTCCAAAAGATCAAACCGGACAAGACTGAGATCGTCCTGAGCGTGGGCAAACCGGAGAAGATTTCGTTTCAGAATTCCGCCGTCGATTTGCGCAGCCTGATTCTGCTGGGAGGAATTCCCAGCGTGACGACGAAGTTCGACCGCACTGCTGTGACGCCCGGTGAAAGCGCCGAGTTGACGCTGGAAGCGGCGAAGGACGCCAAGGACGGCGTGCTGCGAATCGTGGTTGCGCAAACCGGGGAAGTATTCGAGATCAAGATCTCCGTGAAGTAGCGCGCTTACTTCACAACCGGGAATGCAGGATTTACGAACTTCGGCGCGGCCTGCTTCGACATCTCGGCCAGCCACTCCTGAAACTTCTGGTTCTTCACGTCGTTAAAGATCTGGTCGCGGACTTCTGACAGCGGCTTGTACGTGATCTGCCCGGCGCGCAGCAGGTAGAAGCCATTCGGCTGACGCACCGGCTCACTAGTCTCGCCTTCCTTCAAGTGAAACACCGCAGCGCGCAAGGCATCGGGAATGTTGTCCGCCTGTGACAGGACGGCCAGGAATCCGTCTTTCGATTTACCGGTTTCGTCGTCGGTATTCTCCCGCGCCAGCTTGGCGAAATCGGCCCCTTTGCGGATCTGCGCCAGCAGTTTTTCTGCTTTCGCCTTAGCCTGCTGTTCCGTCACGCCCCTCTCGCCGTACGAGATGTAGATGGCGCTCACCTTTACTTGTTTGTACTTATCCTTCTCGGCATCGTACCGCTTGGCGATTTCCTGTCCATCCACAAGGATGGTGCGCAGTTTGTCGGCCGCCTCGGCATTGGCTAGCATCACCTGCCGCTGCATGTCGATCTGTTCTTTGAGCGGACTCTGCTGATCGAGCTTCTCTTTGAGGGCAAGCTCGGACATCTGCTTCAAATGCGCCCAGCCTTCGATCGCCAGTTTGGGATTACGCAGCGCTTCCGGTTGGTTCTCCGGCGGCAGAGCCTCGAAGTACTTCCGGAACTCTCCCATCGTGAAATGACTGCCGTCCGGGAAATCGGCGATCACGGCGGAATCAGGCAGGTTCGGCAACTCGGGAGGCGGCTGGGTGGATGCCGGGGAAGGCGGAGCTGCGGGGGTCTGTGCGCACACAACACTCCAGGCAGCGAACAAGGAAATAGCGAGAAATTTCATGACAACTTTCGATGTTTTTCCAGTTTATCAGAAAGCCCTCCGCGACCGCCTTGCGCAAGAGGCGCCGGCGCCCGGTTCCTACGGCCCACAAGATTTCATAAGAAAACTCGATGCGCTTGGTGGGGCAGCCCTTCCGTTCGCGCGTTCGGGGTTTCAAGTCCTCATCGACTTCTCGATACCGCCGGCCTACCTGAAATCGCACCCTTCTCTCGCGAGTCCGCACGTTCTACGCAAACCTGCAAGCCAATGATTCTGCTGGAGCGGGTGTGGCGCAGACACTCGTGGCTGCCGCGCCCCGACTCATCGGGGCGCTTGGCCTTCCGGGCGCTCGTGTTTCGTGCCGCGCCGCCCTGAACATAACTGCCGAAAAATGTTCGCATTGCAGGCGTGATCGAAAACTATGCAGCATTAGGCGCTTGCGCCCGCCAATCCGAGCGAAGCTCGGACGCCCTTTCGACCCTGCCATGTCACATTCGGAAACCCTATCCCGTCTCACTGTTGGAGAGAGGAGAAACGAAATGATCAAATGGGCACTTCGAAAAGCGATTGACAAGTTCGAGCGGGAATGGAAATATGACGCCAGTTATATGCGCGACATCATCGACGCGAGTCCGCGCGCCGCATGGCTGTTTTCCCGCGCTGCCGCCCTCGGCCAGTTCCGGCGCGACATCCCCATCGAGCCCTGGTATGCCGCCGGCATTACCTCCGTGCGCCATGAGGATTGCGGCCCATGCACACAGTTGGGCGTCGCAATGGCGGAGCGTGCCGGCGTAAGTCCTGCGGTTCTGCGCGCCGTGCTCACTGACAATCCCGACGCTATGCCGCCGGACGTCGCTTTGGTATGGAAATTCACACGCGCCACGCTCGCGCACGATGCTGCCGCCGACGAGTATCGCGAGGAAATCGTGAAACGCTGGGGACGGCTCGCCCTGATCAGTTTGGCTTTCACCATCACCGCGGGGCGCATCTATCCAACCGTCAAGTACGCCATGGGCCACGGCAAAGCCTGCCTGCGCATCGTCGTGGGCGGCACGCCGGTGCTATTCGATCGCGGTCGGGCTTCGGCGCCCGCCAATGTGGCGGTGCATACGCAATGAGCTCGGCGGGCGCGATGTCGAATCCGCCGCAAGCTTCGAGCCGTACCGCCGCCGCCTGCTCGGTCTCGCATACCGCATGCTCGGGTCGATGGCTGACGCCGAGGACGCGGTGCAGGAGACGTATTTGCGCTGGCACGCGGCCGACCGCGACAAAGTGTTGGACCCGAGGGCGTTTCTAATGACCACCACAGCGCGGATTTGTCTCGATATGCTGAACTCGGCGCGCGCGCGGCGCGAGCAGTACGTCGGTCCCTGGCTCCCGGAGCCGGTTGTCGACACGGCAGCGCTCGCGCCCGACAGCCGCACGGAGCTGGCCGAGGATTTGTCCATAGGTCTGCTCTTGACGTTGGACCGTCTGTCGCCGCTGGAACGGGCGGCCTTCCTGCTGCACGACGTGTTCGATTTCTCGTTCAGCGAAGTGGCCACCGCACTGGAACGCGGCGAGGCTGCGTGCCGGCAGCTTGCCGCCCGCGCACGCGAGCACGTGCGCGCAGTACGACCGCGCGGCGCCATCGCGCCGCCGGCGCGTTCCGGCGAGATCGATGCAAAGCACACTCAGCTCATGTCCGCGTTCATGGCAGCGACGCGCTCGGGCGATCTCAGTGCGCTGACGCAAATGCTCGCGAGCGACGTCCGCGTCGAGACCGACGGCGGCGGAAAGGTTGCCGCGGCGCTGAACGTACTCGAAGGCGCCGACCACGCGGCGCGCTTCCTGATCGGCGCCGCACGCAAAGGGTGGCGCGAGGACTTCACGCTGCGCTTTGCGACCATTAATGGTCTGCCGGGTATCATTGTGGACGCGCCCGAGGGACCGGTGCAGACTGCGGCGTTCGAGATTGAAGGCAACGTCATCACGGCGCTGTATGTGGTGCGAAATCCAGACAAGTTGCGGCACTTGGATTCCGCGCCTCGGGAGAGCGGTCCCGATTGAGCACCCATGCGCCAGCGTCACTGGGCTCGATCACGCGCACGGTCTGTGCGTACCAGAAGTACCAGGCGAAATCGTGTAACAACAAATTGAAATATCGTTTTCATATCGATTCGCCGTGGCCTACGCCGTAACTGGAATCGTTTCTGACAACACCACGCGAAACAAGGGAATGAATTCTATCGGGGTATTCTATTTCCCTTCCGCTGCCGCGCGGCTTTACGTTTAACTGCCCAGCATTTCGCCGTGGATATGGAACTGTAACGGTACGGCGTCGCTATTGCCCGACACGTTTCAGGATATTAAGCTCTTGTTGTGTCTCAATCGCAATTCACTGCAATGGACGCTGCCAATAACGCGTCCCAAACAGACCAGCCGCAAAGCGTGACCCGCGAGAGCTCGCCCGTGGATATCCCGCGCGACTCGATGGCTCTGCAACTCATCGGACGGCCCCGCGCGGGCGGCTTTGTCATGGTCGAATCCCTGGACGGATCCACCGCGAAAGAGTACTTCGTCGAGTACTCCTCCCGCAAAGGGAAGGAACAAAGTATCCAGCACCTGCGCAGCCCGGTGAAAGGCGACGAAATCGACGCGGCAGACGAACCCGACTACTACGAGGTTCTTCAGATTAACCGGCAGGCCGAGACCGAAGCCATTCACCGCATCTACCGCATAATGGCTGCGCGCTTTCATCCAGACAATCCCGAGACGGGCGATGTCGAGAAGTTTCTGCTCCTCAAGAAAGCCTACGAAGTGCTGTCCGACCCGGCCCTTCGCGCCGAGTACGAAGCGCGCCACCGCAAGCGGGAAGCGCAACCCCTGCCGATTTTCGAGCTGAAGGACTTCGTCAACGGCGTGCACGCGGAGGCGAACCGGCGTCTGGGAGTCCTGTCGCTCTTATACAACCAAAGGCGCCAGGATCCCGAACGTCCCGTCATCTCGCTGCTCGAACTGGAGCGCCTGATGGCTTTTCCACGCGAATACCTGGGCTTCAGTCTCTGGTACCTCCGCAGCAAGCAGTACGTGACCGTGGCCGACAACTCGGATTTTGTCCTCACCGCGCTGGGTGTGGACTACGTGGAGGAAAATATCGGAAAGAGCAAGGCTCTCGGTAAGATGCTCTTTCCCAACGGCGAAGAGGGCGAAGAAGATAAACCGTGAATCGACGTATCGCGAGCGAACACTCGCATATTTTCGCGCTGCGCCGCTCCGAACGTAGCTCCCGCAAAATGTTGGCATAGTGGGCATCGCGCTTAGAACAACAGACGGCGTGTTTCGCCACGGGCTGCTGCAACGTGATACTATCCAGATCCAGGTTCAACGAGTAATGCGACGAGCCCGGGCCCAGCCTTCAGCGGATCTCCGGCGCTCCCATCAAGACTATGGCTGTGAAGTACTGGATGGATGATGAGGCGATGGTGTTCTGCCATTCCTGGGCAGGACACATCAGTGTCAGCGAGGTTGTCGAGTTTAAGTCTGTCGCGAAGGCGTTTGCTGCCAGGGACAGTCTCGTAGACCTCACCAATGTCACCAGTTCGGATATTACTGCGGATTCCCTGAGGGTTTTCGCCAAGGAACCCGCCGATCGCGGCCGCATCGCGATCGTTGCGCCCCAGCCCTCCAACTTCGGTATGGCCCGCATGTACGAGTCCTTGGCAAACCTCGAGGCCACACCAACCAGAATAGGCGTGTTCTGGACGAAAGAAGAGGCAATGAACTGGTTACGTGAGGGGAAGGCTCATCCCTGCCCGCAAAAAGTAATGGTCTCCGAATAGCCGGGCTCCCGCGGCCTGAAAATGCTGCTGTGTCCCCGCAAGCCAGGTGGGAACAGTTTTGGCGAAGTGCTGCGCTACGATGTTGGTATGAGCCTCAGAGTGCTGCCACTGTTGCTTTACACGTGTGTCCTGAGCGCGGCCAAGCTGCCGGCTCCGGCGCTCGACCCTCCGCAGGCCGACCATAAAGCCACCGCGGTTTTCGCCGGTGGATGCTTTTGGGGCGTGGACGCCGTCTTCAAACACGTCAAGGGCGTGCAGCAGGTGGTCTCGGGATATGCCGGCGGCAAGCAGGCCACCGCGCATTACGAAATGGTGGGCTCGGGACGCACGGGTCATGCCGAATCGGTGCAGGTGACCTACGATCCCTCCCAGATCTCCTACGGCAAACTGCTGCAGGTCTTTTTCGCCGTGGCCCACGATCCCACGCAGCTCAATCGGCAAGGCCCTGACGAAGGCACGCAGTATCGCTCCGCCATCTTCTTCGCCAACGACGATCAGAAGGGCGTGGCCGAAGCCTACATCCGCCAGTTGGAAGAGTCCCGCGCTTTCAAGCACAAGATCGTGACGCAAGTGACTCCTCTCACCGGTTTCTACGCAGCCGAGGACTATCATCAGAACTATCTGGCCCTGCATCCCGACCAGCCGTACATCGTGTACAACGATCAGCCTAAGCTCGAACACCTGAAGAAAGAGTTTCCCGATCTGTGGCAGCGCCGCTAGGGATGGAGCAGCGTGTCCAGGAAGGCATCCGCCTTTTCAATGCCCGCGAATTCTTCGTGTGCCACGAAGTGCTCGAAGAGGTGTGGACGCCCGAACAGGGACCGCGCCGGCTCTTTCTGCAATCGCTGATTCATGTGGCAGTGGGCTTCTACCATCACAGCCGCGGCAACCCGGCCGGCGCCATCCGGCAGCTCCGCAAAGCCTTGCGTAAGCTGAGCGGATATTTGCCGGCCTGCGAAGGCATCGACACCGCGCGGCTGTACGCGGAGGCGCAGGCTGTGCTGCAAAAAATCGAAATGGGTTCGGAGGTTTCGGAGTACCCACGAATCCAGAGCAGCTTGCAAATCGATCCTGTCGATCCCACGCACCCGGAAGCTGCCGGGCTGATCGCCGCGCTCGATCGCGAACTGCTCCACCGCTATCCCGACCTGGAAATCCATGGGATCGACGCCGACGGATTCATCGAGCGCGGCGGCTTGTTTCTGATCGGCCGCATCGAAGGCGAGGCCGTGGCCTGCGGCGCCATCCGCCCGTTGGATGGGGATACTGCGGAATTGAAGCGTATGTTTGTGCGGCCCGAACACCGCAGCCGCGGTCTGGCGCGCGCTTTGCTGGCGGCGCTCGAGGCAGCGGCGCGCGATCTTGGATACCGCGTGATGCGGCTCGAAACGGGCGAACAGCAGCCTGAAGCCATCGCACTCTATCGAGGCGCGGGCTACCTGCCCATCCCACGCTACGGCGAGTTCATCGACGATCCGCGCTCCCGTTGTTTTCAGAAAACGCTATCCGAGAAAACGCTATGAACGGCGCCGAATGCCTGCTTCGCACACTGCTCGCCAGCCGTGTCGACACCTGCTTCATGAATCCCGGAACGTCGGAGATGCAATTCGTGGCGGCGCTCGACCGCGTCCCGCAGATGCGCGGCATTCTCTGTCTGTTCGAAGGTGTTTGCGCGGGCGCGGCCGATGGCTATGCGCGCATGCTCCGGCGGCCTGCCGCTACGTTGCTGCATCTCGGCCCGGGGCTCGGCAACGCGATTTCCAATCTGCATAACGCGCGCAAGGCGCGGTCGCCCGTGGTGAATGTGGTGGGCCAGCACTCCACCCAGCACCTGCTTTACGATGCGCCGCTGACCGCCGATATTGAGGGCATCGCGCGGCCGGTCTCGGGCTGGGTGCGCACTCTGGAGCGCGCCGATGAGATGGGCGCGGCCGCCGCTGAAGCGGTCCGTGCCGCGTGCGCGCCGCCCGGCCAGGTGGCCAGTCTGATTGTGCCCGCCGATTTCTCCTGGAGCGATGGCGGCGAACCTGCGCCGGCGCTGCCTCCTGTTGTGCGTGCTGTTCCGGACGTTGAGCGCATTCGCGCGGCGGCCGCCGTGCTGCGATCGGGCGAAGGGGTCGGACTGCTGCTCGGCGGTAGTACGCTCGTCGGCGATGCGTTGCAGTCGGCGGGCAAGCTGGCTGCAGGCACTGGAGCGCGCGTCCTCGCCGGCCGATATTTGGCGCGGATGGAATGCGCCGGCGGACGCTACACGCCACCGCGTCTGCCGTACTTTCCCGAGCCCGCCGAAGCCGCGCTGGCCGGGTTGAAGCATCTGATTCTGGTGGAGAGCCCGCCGCCCATTTCTTTCTTCGGATATCCCAACCGGCGCAGTTATCTGGCGCCGGAGGACTGCGAAGTTCACGTGCTGGCAGCGCTCGAAGAAGATGGCGCAGCGGCTCTGGCGGCGGTAGCGCGCGAGTGCGGAGTGGAGCGAAGCGAGCTGCCCGCCACAGCGGCGCCGCCGGCGGAATTACCGCGCGGCGCCGAGTTGACTCCCGATACGATTGGGCGGGCGCTCGCAGTGTTGTTGCCCTCGGGTTCGATCGTCTCGGAGGAAGCCGTCTCGTCGGCGGAGGCCGTTTTGCGCCCGCTGGCCGCGGCGGCGGCCTTCGATCATCTTCCCGTTACCGGCGGATCGATCGGGCAGGGACTGCCGGTCGCGGTGGGAGCAGCGGTGGCCTGCCCCGGTCGCAAAGTCATCGCACTCGAAGCCGATGGCAGCGGCATGTATTCGCTGCAGGCCCTGTGGACAATGGCGCGCGAGCGACTGGACGTGGTGACGGTGATCCTCGCCAATCGGCGCTACCGTATTCTCGATATCGAAATGCAGCGCACCGGCGCAGGGGCCATAGGTCCCGCCGCCAACGAGATGCTCGACCTGCGCCGCCCTCAACTCGATTGGGTCAAGCTGGCGGAAGGTCAGGGAGTGGAAGCGACCCGGGCGACGACGGCGACGAATTCATCGACCAATTCCGGCGAGGAGTGGAAAGCCCGGGACCGTGCCTCATCGAGGCAAATCTGGGAGGATAGTTGACACTGTCAACTAATTAGTTGACAGTGTCAACTATCCTCCTAAAAACTGGTTCGCGCGGTCTTCGAAAGGCCTGCCGAGTTCGTCATCTGCACGTCGAAGGCTCCGATTTGATTGGGATCGCCGTTGACGGGGAAAACGGCGTTCAACAGAAACAGCCCGCCGATCCCGGAGGTCTGAAAGTAGCTGGAGAAATCGACGGTTGCCTGAATGGGCGCCGGGGCGATGGCGTTGCCGGCGCGATCGTAAAAGGTGAATGCCAGCGGCCCGGCAGTGCGAGTGTTGTCAAAGCCAGTGAGTTTGACGGTGAGACCGGACGCGGTCCGAGTAGCTTGCGCTGTCGTGAGCGCGATCGCGGCGGGCGCGATGGCGACCGTCCGACTGTCACTCGCGCTTCCCAGGCTCACGGTAAAGACCAGCGTGCCCGCCGTGGTTCCGGTCTGAAACGATACCGGCGCGGATTGAGTATCGCCGAGCGCGACGGGAAAGGCGATGGTGCGCCCTCCGGCTGCGAATGCGACTGCCGGGTCGGAAGAGCCCTGGAAATCGAGCGTCAGCGTGCCGGCGCCCGCCACCTGGGCAGCCGCATCGTATGCCACCACTACCGAACCCTGCTGGCCGCTGCTGGTCTGCGGCAGTTGCACGGAGAGGAGCGGTTTGGGCAGCGAAGGATCGATGCCCGTGCCGGCCAGTGCGAAGGTGCGATCTCCGGCCGACAGCGTTCCGGAATACACGCCATCGACGGGGGGCCGGAACTGAAGATCGAAGCCGGCGGACTCTCGCGGACCGAGCACAAAGCCTCCGGGCGGCGCGTTGGAGAGCGTGAAGACTTGCGCGCGAACCGACAGCGGCGGAGTTGCCAGTGAGACGGTGGAATTGTTCGAAATGGTCACGTGCAGCGTCGCGGTGGAGCCGCGGACTACCGTGCCGAAATCGATGGCCGAGGGCGCGCTGTAGAGCAGGGCGGGCACCACGGTCGCGGTGAGAACGATCGAGATCCCTGGCAGCGTCATACCCGCGCTGTACGATCCGCCGGCGTTCGCCTGGAAGTTGATGCCGAAATCGAAGAAAGCGTTGGGGGCCAGGGTTTGCGGCAGCGCGAGCGCGTTCGCGAACAGGAACCCCTGGCCGGCCAGCGCCATGGACAGGATCTGTGCCGACGCGCTGGAGACGTTGCGCACGCGGAACTGGATGGCGTCGACGCTGCCTGAAGGGACTTGGCCCAGATCGAAAACGGCTGGGACCGCCTGCTCCACGCCGTTGTTTACGGAGAAGAGTTTAAATTGGGCGTGGGCGGTCCCAGCCAGCAGCACCAGCAAAAAGAGGCGCTTCATGGCTTCCCCAAAGTGATGACCGGAGCGCCAATGGTGGTGACGGTGGCAGGAGCAGCGGCGGGTGGCGCGCTGGAACCGCCGGCATGTCCCGCCAGCACACCAGCGGCCACGCCACCGACGGCGATCGCGCCAATCCACAACCACTTGTGGGAATGACCTTGGACGGCGGTGGGTTGTCCACGGTCTGGCGCCAACGCCGGACCTTCAATGTATTGCGGGGAGACAATGCCTGCGCGGGCCTGCTCGAATGAGGCGACGATGCGGAGCTGAAATCTGCCGGGGACTCGATTCCACTGGAGCCCGTGGACGGCGGCGCGCCCGGCTGCATCAGTGATCGCGACTTCGGTGCGTAGGCCGTTCAGGAAGGCGCCGCCGGGTCCATCATCGGGCAGGTGAAAGCTGACGGCCGCATGCTCCACGGGCTTGCCCGTCTCATCGGTGACTTCAATCACGATGGGATGCGCTGCGTGCGAACCAGCGGCATGCACGGCGCCATCGCCTTCCACCACGCGAATCTGAAGAATGGCGGTTTGGCCGGCAACGAGGCACGGCAATGCCAACCACAAGGCTACCGCTCGCCAGAAATTTGACACTTACCCCAATAGTGGTAGCGTCAGGCGATTTTTCTCACTAAAACCGCAGTGACGTTATCGGGCCCGCCGGCTTCCTTGGCGGCATGGATGAGTTTGCGGCAGCTATCCTCGAGCGAATCGCCATTGCGGCCTCCGCGAAGAATCTGCTCCAGTTGGGGAGACTCCACCACGCCGTGGAGACCGTCGCTGCACATCAGGATCATGGCGCCGCTGTGCATGGGCACCGAATAATAATTGACAGTCAATGGGGCGCTGGCGCCGATCGCCATAGTGAGGACGTGGCGCATCGGATGGTTTTTGAGGCTTTCCTCATCCAATCCGAGAGGCCTGCCGACTTCGTTGACCCAGGTCTGATCGTCGGTAATCACACGGAAGCCATCGTCATCCAATAGGTATGCGCGGCTATCGCCCACGCTGGCAATGGAGATGTCATTTTGAACTTCGAGCGCAGCCACCAGAGTGGTACCCATGCCTTCCAGGGATGAATCGTTCTGGGCCGCCTGGAGCACTCGCCGGTTCGCCTCTTCGACGGCGGAAAGGAGCACCTGGGAATCGCGGCGTTGGGCGATGAGGACGCTCTCGGCGACCGTTTCCACGGCCATTTTGGAGGCGCATTCGCCTGCTTTGGCGCCGCCCATGCCGTCCGCCAGAACGTAAAGCCCGAGTTCCGGCTCGATCAGGCAGTAGTCTTCATTGTTGGTCCTGACGCATCCCTTGTCCGACAACGCAAAGGCTTCGAGCATGCACTGACTCCCTTTCCGACTGCCGCTTGGGGGCAGGACCACTAGAACCACCCCATTTTTACCGCAAGCCCAAACTGTAACACGGGCGTGCCGCCCATGTAATCGTAATTCTATCCAAAGATGGCCGCCTTTTTATGTAGGGGTAGAATGGAGGGTACTAACCTCGATGATCTGGAAACGCCTCCGACTGACGCTCGACATGATCAAGTTCGAGCACTCCGTCTTCGCCCTGCCTTTCGCGCTGACCGGGGCTCTGCTGGCGTTTCGCGAGGGCGGCTACGATTGGACCGGACGTGGGACCCACGCTGCTGTGGATCGTGGTGGCGATGGTGGGGGCGCGGTCGGCGGCGATGGCCTTCAACCGGCTGGTGGACGCGGACATCGACGCGCGCAATCCGCGAACCAGCATGCGGCACCTGCCGGCAGGAATGCTGAGCCGCGCGTTCGCCTGGGGGTTCGTGGCGGCCGCCTCCGGGATTTTCGTGCTGGCGGCGTGGCAGTTGAATCCGCTATGCCTGCGTTTGGCTCCGGTGGCGCTGGCGATCGTGTTCTTCTATTCCTTCACCAAGCGCTTCACCTCGTTTTCGCACCTGGTGTTGGGATTCAGCCTGGGGATCGCGCCGGCCGCCGCGTGGATCGCGGTGCGGGGATCGCTGGATCCGCGCATCCTGTGGCTCACTGCGGCTGTGACGTTCTGGACCGCCGGTTTCGACGTGATCTATTCGTGCCAGGATTACGAATTCGACCGCGGCGCGGAGTTGTGGAGCGTGCCCAAGCGGTTGGGAATCGCGGGAGCGCTGCGGGTGGCGCAGGCGTTCCACGTCGCTGATGATCGTGTGCCTGGCGGCGCTGGTGGCCACGCTGCACCTGGGCGCGCTGGCACTGGCCGGCGTGGCGGCGATTGTGGCGCTGCTGATTTACGAGCACAGCCTGGTGAAACCGAACGATCTGTCGCGCGTGAACGCCGCTTTCTTCACCATGAATGGATATGTGAGCGTGTTATTCTTTGTATTCTGGGCTGCCGATATTTTCCTCTTTAAACCGGGTGTCTGAACCATGCCTGTAGTCATCGACGATCCTCGTCTTAATTCCGATCCGAAGCAAGGTGGAGGCAGGCGAACGGCTGTCGTTCGAGGATGGCGTCACGCTGTATCGCAGCAACGACATTCTGGCGGTGGGCTACCTGGCCAACCTGGTGCGCGAGCGACTGCACGGCAACACGACCTATTTCAACGTGAACCGGCACATCAATCCAACCGATGTGTGCGTGGCCAGTTGCCGGTTGTGCGCGTTCGGCAAGCAGGTGCGCGATCCCAAGGCGTACACCATGTCGCTCGACGAGGTGTGGCACCGCGCCGGCGAAGGTTACAGCGAGGCGGTGACGGAGTTCCACATCGTGGGCGGCCTGCATCCCGAACTGACGCTGGACTGGTATTGCGAGATGCTGCGCGGCTTGAAGCAGCGCTTTCCGCAGGTGCATCTGAAGGCGTTCACGATGGTGGAGATCGCCTACCTGGCGCGGCGCACGAAGATTTCGATTCGCGAAACGCTGGAGCGGCTGCGCGAGGCGGGCATGGATTCGCTGCCGGGCGGCGGGGCGGAGATCTTCAACGAGCGCGTGCGGCGCATCATCTGCGACCACAAGATCGACGGCAACGAGTGGATCGAAACGGCGCGCACGGCGCACCAGTTGGGGCTGCGCTCCAACTGCACGATGCTGTACGGCCACATCGAAAACGACGAGGATCGCGCCGATCACCTGGTGAAGCTGCGCGACGCTGCAGGACGAAACGCACGGGTTCGTGACGTTCATCCCGCTGGCGTTCCATCCCGACAATACGCCGCTTGCAGCACATCGGCAAGACCACGGGGTTCACGGACATCAAGAACATCGCGGTGGCGCGGTTGATGCTGGATAACATTCCGCACATCAAAGCGTACTGGGTGATGATGACGCCGAGGATCGCGCAGATTGCGCTGAGGTTCGGCGCGGACGATATCGACGGGACGATTGTGGAGGAGCGGATTTACCACGATGCGGGCGCGACTACTACGCAGGGGCTGCGTCGCGGGGAACTGCTGCAGTTGATTCGCAAGGCGGGTCGGGAGCCGGTGGAGCGGGATACGCTGTATCGGCCGGTGCAGCGGACGGAGCAGACGTTCACGGTTCTGGTGTAGTGGGGCGGTGGCGGGCCTTAGGTGTGCGCGAAGGAGACCTGTTGCCTCACTAACCGAATTGATTCATTGCTCGACCACAATCAGTTCGTTCATGGGACTGGAGAGATGAGCGATTCGTATCGCATTCCGACGGAGCACTTCAGCTGCAACCTCAGTTGGATAGTCGCATGATCGGAGGATGACCACCTTCGCGCCAGCGATCTTCCCAACCAGAGATTCGAAATCGCTATCGGTCGAGACCAGGACGAAGCCGTGAACCGCCGCGTATTCCAGGATCCTGCGATCGCCCGCGCCGGCGAGCCCGTTGCGAAGGGCACTTTCGGACTCTGGGAGCAGATCTTGCAGCAGCGCGACGAGCCGCGGTGACAAGCTTTCGTCGAACAGGAGCTTCATCCTATGGAAGCTTTGTTCTGTGCGGCCAGTTCGGCAGCATAAGCGTACACAGCGAGTAAGTCGGCCGGCTCAAGCTGGGGGTAGTCGGCCAGAATCTGCTCAGCCGAGGCCCCGCTGGAAAGCCACTCCAAAATCTCCTGCACGGTGATTCGATGGCCTCGAATGCAGGGTTTGCCGAACCGCACCTCAGGGTCAATCGAGATCCGTTCCAACAGCGAGTGATGCGTCGCAGGCATTTTGGTTCTCTACCCCATTGTACGGGTTCGTGAGACGGACCGGCGCTCGGATAGCCGCGTAATACGTCCAAGTGGCTTAACTTCGATCAGTGCTGTCATTCCTCAAGCGGGGCCACCTTTGCCTCCACCGTCGTGCCGTTACCGCCATGGGCACCCTCTGCGGACGAGCGCAAGGAGGATGCGCGTGCGATCACAACGCCTCAGTTTTGGCATCCAACCCTCCTAAATCGTCCGCCACCTGCGACTTCAGAGCCGTAAGCCATTCACGTGTTCTTGAGTCAAGCCTCGGGTGGGTTAACAATCGTTCGGCGAAGGAGCCGCACGCCCGCAAAACCGCGCTCAGGAAGGCGGAGAGAGCCTCGCAGAAGTCCAGGTACCACTGGAGTGCTTTTTGATTCGTGCTCAACACGTCCCAAGGCCAGGCCGAGGTGGCGCTCCCACGACTATCCACAAATACAGGTCTCCTTTCGCTGGCGGACCATCGTATAAAGCCATGGACGATGATTCGTCGGAATCTGTTAAGACCCCCCAACTGGTCCAGAAGCTGAGGCACCCGCGTAGAATCAACGTCATAGAACCGACTCATTTCAACGACTACCGTCTTGAGCAGGTTACGCTTATCCAACAACCTGAGCTGCATCACTTCCGGCCTGCCTGATCTTGGAGGAGGGTCATCGTTCGAGGAGATTTCTCCAAGTTCAACGGCAGCCCCTGCCAGCGCCTCTTCGATCCGAGCAAACAACAGCGTCAGTCTTCCTAATTCAATTAGGAAGTCATCATCGGCGTGAAGGATTGAGGACACAGCGACGTCCGCATCTGTACTCATCATCCTCAAGATAGCAGGGTAAAGAATCCGGAACAGACTCAGCTGTAAAGTCGCCGTAGCTGATCTTGAGGCCCGAAGCCCGTCTAAATGTCGACGTCGGCATCCCGTGCGATTCGAAGCGCAAGTCCGGTCTTCAGATTCTTGCTGCCGTGTACGGGAACCGAGATGACTTTTCGCTCCCCGGGTTTGGAGTAGATATGGTGACTTCCGTTGATGCGCTTGAGCGACCAGCCGTTCGCTTCAATGAGCCGGCACATTTCAGGGCCGGTGACCGACTTCAAACCGCGACATCCAGGATCTGAATGTTCGAGTCGGGCTCCCGTCCCTGTTCCCTCAGAACTTCAACTACCCCGGCGATGGCCTCGCGGATGTTGCGCTTGATTTCATCTACGGTCTCGCCCTGAGAATAGCAGCCAGGGAGGGCCGGAACCTCTGCCCAAAATCCGCCCTCCGGGTCTTCGTGGATGACAACAGCGTAGTTCTGCACGCTTTGATTTTCTCACAACAGAAACCCGACGTCCCGATTCCGTAGCTTCGGCGTGCCCATCTGGCCGGCGTCGCCTCGCCTCGATTTGGGGAACGCGTCGCGGGGTGGCATTCTTCATGCGGGGTCGAACTTCCTGCGTGGACTGACCAAGAACTCAAATGCTCATTTCGGTGTCTACTCAACCGTGAGTCGCGATATCTTACCCCTCTGGTGTAACTCTGTTTGCGCCGCGACGGTGCAGAAGTGAGTCCATGCTTACCCGCGCTTGTCTCTTGATCGCTTGTGCCGTCCTGGGAACTTCCTGTCATCAGCATCCTCCGCTGGGGAGTTGGAACCGCTCGTCGGAAAAGTTTATTTGGTGGGCTGGCGAAGTGACGCTGCCACTTGGATTCACGTATCGGGGAGATCCATCAGATAGTTTCGCGGGGCACTTCACGTCACCAGATGGAAAACCCATAATCCACCATGACATCGGGGGCTATGCTGGGGCGTATGCGGCGAATCAAGACGCGTTCTTCTTCGAAGAGAGAGTCGTCGACGGCGCCCGGGTATGGCTCGCTAAGAAAGATTGGCCAAAGGGAGCATCGAAGGGCACTACTCTCGGGGCCGTGACTTTTCCGGACTCGGGATGCGCCAATTTCTTCTTAGAGTCGACGAAAACCGAAGACGCCTCTCTACTCAGTTCCATAGCCGGTAGTTTCCGGCCGAACGGGCGAACCGACCCTGGCCCGCTCTGTCACTAACCTCGGCGTCCCTGGGATTGCCTGTTCGGTGTCGCTCTGACAGGATCCTCGCCACTCTTCCATTGCCGCGCGTGAACGTCACTTCGTCACTTAGGACGTCCAAAACAGAATCTATTCGCGACCTTAGACAGGAGCCAGTCACTCGGAGGATATGCGGCAGCAGACAGGGCAGTTCCTATTCGATGTCTTTCTCAGCCACAGCGCGAGGGACAAGGCGGTGGTGCGGGTGGTGGCGTAGCGGTTGCGGCGGGATGGGTTGCGGGTGTGGTTCGACGACTGGGTGCTCAAGCCTGGCGATAGCATTCCGGCGAAGATCGATGAGGGGCTGGAGCAGTAGCGGGTTCTGGTGCTGTGCATGTCGACCCAAGCGTTTGGCTCGGACTGGGCACAGTTGGAGGCGTGCGGCTGTGGGAGGTGGAGACGGGCCGGTGCGTGCAGGACGGCCAGCGTGCCCTCTCCGGCGCCGTCAATGGCGTAGTCCGGATATGGAACTTGCCGGCATTCGTTGCAGGGACGAAAGCGCGGAAGGCGCCCGCGGCTCACTTGCCAATTCCGCTGGACCAGGTCCAATACACAAACGCGAAGGTCCTTCTGGTGGGCGATAGCGGCGTGGGCAAGACGGGGCTGGCGAACCGGCTCGCGCTCGGGAGGTTCGAAGAAACCGATTCGACCGACGGCGCGTGGGCGACCCACTGGCCGTTGCATCACGCAGCGAAGAAGGACGGCGTGGAGCGTGAAATCTGGCTTTGGGATTTCGCGGGGCAAGTGGATCTCAACGCCAAGGCTCGACAGGAGTGTCGAGCCGGCAGACAAAGTGTCTGCGCCACAAAGTCGCTCCTTCAGCAGTTCGAGATCGACTTGTTCCACCGCGCGAAGACCTCTTCATCCGTAAACGGCGCCAGATGGTTCCACAGGCGGCCGCTGGCGATCTTCCAGCACGTGTGCGCCGCCAGGAAGTAGCGCGCCGCCGGATCGGGCAGCCGCGCAATGCGCTCCAGCACTCGCTCCAGGGAGCCCGCGCTGGTGAAATTGCGCAACTGAAAGAGCAGGCGATGACGCTCGATGGTCTCTTCGATTTGCTCCGCCTTATAGCAGCGCGAGATGGTGGAGCGCTGCGTGTGGTGCGCCACCGAGGCGGGACAGAAGACGCAATCGTAACCCAACTTGCGCGCGCGCCAGCCCCACTCCACGTCTTCCCAGTAGAACGGGTTGTACGCGGAATCATCCAGAACGCGCCGCAGAAGGCGCTTCTGGAAGAGCGAAGCGCCGCCGCCCGCGTAGAAACTGGGAACCGGCTCGCCGGAGCGCGGGATCCAGTCATGAATGGTAGCCAAGCCCGATTCGACAAAGAGCGTGGTCCAGTTGGTCTCTTCGCGGAAGCGTGTGCGGTCCTTGAGCAGAATCTGGGAGGCCACAGAAAACGTTTCGGGACGGCGATGGGGCGCAAGACTTGCGAGCGCTGTTCGCTCCAAGGCCACGTCGCTGTTGAGCAGGTACACCCAGTCGTAGCGCGACGCGCGCAGTCCGGCGGCAACGGCTTCGGCAAATCCCAGCGGCTTGGAAAAGAAGCGCCAGCGCACCAGTGGATTGGCCGCCCGCAGACGTTCGTAATGGGAGGCGGGCGACCCGTTCACCACCACAATGGTCTCCAGCGGATCGGCCCATTCCACAGCCGCGGCGCGCACGCTGTCCAGACAGCTCGCGAGTTCGCGGGCGTTGTCGCGCTCGGGAATCACGATGGAGACACCGGAATCGAACGGCGACGGGGCTACCACTCGCCCGAGACGAATGGCCCGCTTTAGCCCCGCGCCGCATTGATCGATAGTCCGCGCCCAACGCTCCAGGGGCTGGATTCGCCGCGCCTGACGCTGGACCCGTTCCACATCGACCAATTCCTTGGAAACCATGAAGACCAGCGCAAACCCGAGATCGCGCTGATCGCCCGCAGCGCCGTGGTGGACGTGCGTGGTGCGAAACTCGATGGTCCAGGGAGCGGCGGCCATCGGCTCCACCGGAAAGTCCAGCCCGAACGGCATGATCCCGGCAGACGGATTCGATACGGTCCCGACCGCCACTCCGTTCACTTGAACGGATAGCTCGTTCGGCATCCCTCCCGGTCCGGGCGGCAGCATGCCCGACACGTGCAACGTGCGCGATCCTGGACGCGGCTGCAGGATTGCCGCGGCCTGCTGGCTGCTCCAGATGTGGCGCTCGTTCTGCGGCTCATGCCAGCCGTACAACAGTTGGGCGCTGGCCCCGCGCGCCGCCACAATATCACTCGCCAGTGGAGCGGGAAGGTACGCCCGCTTCCAGGCGCACTGCCTGCACTCGGCTACTTCTCCCTTGCGATAGCGTTCGCGAAATTGGCGGTACGGCTCACCGTGCCAGATTTCGGCCATCGACTGTCGCAGCAGATTGCCCAGCGGCGCCTTGTCGAGAACCTCGCACGCCACTACGTCGCCATTCGAAAGTACGTGGGTGGTCTCCCATGGATTCTGCTCGCACGAATGAATGGCGGCGCCGGCGGGCAGCTTTCCCGGATAGGGAACGGGCACGGCGCCCAGCATTGGCTCGACGGCGGACACGGCGTCGTTGCAGATGTTGAATCGAATCTCGGGATGGGAGGCGCTGGCATGGTTCACTGCGCGGGCAACCCGCCCTTCGAACTCCGGGCGATGCAGACCCTCCGCATTCAGCTCCACTGGAAACTGAACCGCAATCTCATCCCTTCGCAATACCGGGAAGATTGAGATATCGCGCAGTCCAAGTTGGTCCGCCAGGCCGGCCACTCCAGCGAGTTCGCCGAGGTTCCGGTCCATCGCGACAAACGCCAGGTCGATGCGCGGCGGCTCGGGCGCCGTCCGGCATAATTCCACAAATCGCTCCAGCCTGGCGCGCTGCGTGGCCAGCGAACTCGACCGGTAGACTTCGGCGAACTTCTCCACGTCCACGGCATGCACCGAAACCGTGAGCCGATTCAAGCCGCTGCGGCTGAGCGGTTCCAGCAACGATTCCGGCGCTGTGGCCAGCACCGAAACCAGCTCCGCTCGCGCTCCCGCGGCGCGCACGCGCCGGATGGCCGCGATGAGATCGGGGTAGACGGTCGATTCTCCCGAGTAATTGAGGATGAACTTCCGCGGATCTTCCAGCGCTGCGACCAGCGAGTCAAAGACGGCGAGGGGCAGGTGCGTCCCCGCTCCGCGACGCAATTGGCGCGAGCAGAAGACGCAATCCAACGGGCACTTCGACGTCAGTTCGACCCAAAGAATCCGCGGCGTTCGCGCCGCATCGAACTGCACACTACAAAGACCCGCGACGTGACGGATTCACTACAGCGCGACTCAATAAAGTCCGGGATATCCCGAGCGCATCTCGGCGGCCTGCTCTTTGGCCGCTTCAATTTGTATCAGAGGACCCTTTCCCATGCCGGGGCAGTAGTGTGCCGTCTTTTTCCACTCGCGGCGGCTCTCCACCAGTTCGGGCCAGAAGGGAAACGTACGGCACTGCGTCGGCTTGGCAGGATGAATGGAGCAGCCGCCTTCGCGCAGGAAGTGGCAATTCGATTCCTTGGGGATGCGCAGCCGCAGAAGGTGGCGCGTGCGGTAGCAGTATTTGCGTTCGAAAGCGGCGGGCTTCATGCCGAGAAATTCGGCGACGCGGACCAGGTCGGAGTCGGTGAGATAGACGAAGCCTTTTTGCTCGCAGCAAGCGGTGCATCCGGGCTGGCATTCGAATCGCAGACCTTGCATGGGAATAAGCTATCAGGTTTCGACTATCGGCTTTCTACCCGCCCTCAGTTTTCCGGCGCGGTATGCTCGGAGGAAGATGGAAGAAGGTCAGGGCATCATCATCTTCGCTCATGGTTCGCGCATTGAATCTGCTAATGAGGCAGTGCGAAGTGCTGCCGCGGAAGTTGCGCGACAGGGCGGACTTCCTTTTGTTGAGGCTGCCTTCCTGGAATTGGGCAAACCGGACCTCGAAGGAGCCGTATTGCAGCTTGCGTCCCAGGGCGTCCGGAGCATTTTGGTGATCCCTTATTTTCTGACTCTGGGCCTGCACCTGGAGCGCGATCTACCCCGGATTGCACAGGATATCTCCAATAAATACAGGGAGTTGGAGATCCGCTTGGCACCGCCTTTAGACGGCCATCCGGCGTTAGTCCAGGTGCTGCTGGACCGGGTTCGCGGGGCATAAAGAACCTGAGCCCGCAAGGCTCAACCTGAACTTGACAACGATCCACTAATATTTGATAATGGGTCTAGACTAAATCAGGAGGCTTTTCAGATCATGGGAAAGATTATCGGAATCGACTTGGGAACGACCAACTCGTGCGTGGCGGTGATGGAAGCCGGCCAGCCTACTGTGATTGCTAACCAGGAAGGCACGCGCACCACGCCGTCAGTTGTGGCATTTACGAAGAGCGGAGAACGGTTGGTCGGCCAAGTGGCCAAGCGCCAGGCGATTACCAATCCGGAGAACACGGTTTTCTCCATCAAGCGCTTTATGGGGCGCCGCTATGACGAGGTCAACGAAGAGATGAAGATGGTGCCCTATAAGGTGGTCCGCGGCGACAACGGTGATGCCCGCGTAGACATCATGGGCAAGAAGTATTCTCCGCCTGAGATTTCGGCCATGATCCTGACCAAGCTGAAGGAAGCGGCGGAATCCTACCTGGGCGAGAAGGTTACCCAGGCGGTGATCACGGTTCCAGCATACTTCAATGACGCGCAACGCCAGGCCACCAAAGACGCCGGCAAGATCGCGGGTCTGGAAGTGATGCGCATCATCAACGAGCCCACGGCGGCCGCGCTCGCCTACGGACTCGACAAGAAGAAGAACGAAACCATCGCTGTATACGACTTCGGCGGCGGCACCTTCGATATCTCGGTCCTGGAAGTAGGCGAAGGCGTGGTGGAAGTGAAGTCCACCAACGGCGATACCCACTTGGGCGGCGACAACATCGACCAGCGAATCATCGACTGGATCGTCTCCGAGTTCAAGAAGGAGAACGGCATCGATCTTTCGCGCGACCAGATGGCCCTGCAGCGTTTGAAGGAAGCGGCCGAGAAGGCCAAGATGGAGCTTTCCACGCTGCTGGAGACCGAGATCAATCTGCCGTTCGTTACGGCGGATGCGACCGGTCCGAAGCACCTGCAGATGAAGCTCACGCGTTCGCGCTTTGAGCAGATGGTGGAAGACATTCTGCAGCGTTCCGTGGGACCGTGCAAGCAGGCCATGGCCGATGCAAACGTAACGCCGGCGCAGATCAATGAAGTCGTGCTGGTGGGTGGACAGACGCGCATGCCGCGCATTCAGACGCTGGTGCGCGAACTGTTCGGCAAAGAGCCGCACAAGGGCGTGAACCCCGACGAAGTGGTCGCGGTGGGCGCTGCGGTACAGGGCGGCGTGCTGGGCGGCGAAGTGAAGGACGTGCTGCTGCTGGACGTGACCCCGCTCTCGCTGGGTATCGAGACCATGGGCGGCGTGTTCACCAAACTGATCGAGCGCAACACCACGATTCCCACGCGCAAGAGCGAGGTATTTTCTACGGCGGCCGACAACCAGTCGTCGGTAGAGATCAAGGTCCACCAGGGCGAGCGCGCCATGGCGCGGGACAACCGCCTGCTGGGCGTCTTCCAACTGGGCAACATTCCGCCCGCTCCTCGCGGCGTTCCCCAGATCGAAGTGACCTTCGATATCGACGCCAACGGCATTCTGAACGTGACCGCCAAGGATCGCGGCACCAACAACGAACAGAAGATCACCATCACTTCCTCCTCCGGCCTCTCGAAGGACGAGGTGGACAAGATGGCTCGCGATGCCGAATCGCATGCCGCGGACGACCGCAAACAGAAGGACACCATCGAATCGCGCAACAAGGCCGATGCCATGGTGTACAACGTGGAAAAAACGTTGAAGGAGCATCGCAGCAAGGTGAGCGAGGCGGAAGCCAAAGAGATCGAAAGCTCCATCGAAGAGATGAAGAAGGCGATGGCGGACAACGATAACGACAAGATCAATGCCGCCATAGACCGGCTCACCGCCGCCAGCCACAAGTTGGCGGAAGCCATGTACAAGGCATCGTCCCAGCCGGGCGCAGGCGCCGCTGGACCCACACCGGGCAGCGACGGCAACGCAGCCCCCGGCGGCGGCGACACCGGCAAGAACGGTAAAGACAACGTCGTGGATGCCGAGTTCGTAGACGTAGACGACAAGAAGTAATTCATACGGATCGCCGAGGCGCCGCGGAGACAAGCAAAACTGTTGGGTTGTTTTGGTTTTCTCCGCGTCCTGGCGCTTCGGCGCTAGAGTTAGTCTTTTTCATTGGGTACTATGTCTCCTCCCAAGCACGAATATTACGAAACCCTGGGCGTGCCGAAAGGCTCTCCGCCGACGACATCCGCAAGGCTTACCGGAAGCTTGCGCGCAAGTATCATCCCGACCTGAATCCCGGGCGACAAGTCCGCCGAAGAGCGCTTCAAGAACGTGCAGGAAGCCTACGACATGCTGAGCGACTCCAAGAAGCGCCAGATGTACGACCAGTACGGTTTCTATTCGGAGAATGGGTTTGGCGGCGCCGGCCAAGGCGCTCCCGGCGGCTCGCAGGGTCCGCCATCCGGGCATGGATTTCAGTGGTTTCGATTTTTCCGATTTCATGGCGCCAGGGCGGCGCCGGCGCTGGCGCGGGGCGCTGGAGCGAGTGGGCGGCGCACCGAAGCCGGCGGTGGTTTTCGCGACATCTTTTCCCAGTTCTTCGGCGGCAAGGCCGGCGAGCACCAGCATGCCGAGCCTGAAAAGGGCGGCGACCTCGAATATGTGATGGATATCGATTTCTGGCAGGCCATCAAGGGCACCCAGGCGCGTGCTCAACATCACCCGCTACGAAGTCTGCGGCACCTGCCACGGCTCGGGTACCACCGGCGCCGGCGAAGTCACCTGCCCGCAGTGCAAAGGCAGCGGCAATGTCACCCAGATGGCCGGGGCGATGAAATTCAACCTCACTTGTCCGCGATGCGGCGGCTCCGGCAAGTCTGCGCAACGCCTGCCCCACGTGCGGCGGCGAAGGGCGCGTCACCCACACCGAGACGGTCGAGGTCCGCATTCCACCGGGAGCGCGCAATGGGTCGCGCCTGCGCGTGCCGGGCAAAGGCAATGCCGGCACCATGGGCGCGCCTCCCGGCGACCTCTACATCACCACCAAGGTGGAGGAGCATCCGTTCTTCCAGCCGCGAAGGCGACAATATCGAAATCAAGGTTCCGATCGCCGTACTGGGAGGCGGCACTGGGAGCCAAGATCGAAGTGCCCACCATCGACGGGCGAACCCTGCTCAAGATTCCGCAAGGCACCAAGAACGGCCAGAAGTTCCGCCTGCGCGAAAAGGGCGTATTCAATTCGCGCACCAACCAGCGCGGCGACCAGATTGTGGAAGTGGCCATCGAAGCTCCCGAACCGCGCGACGAACGCACCAAGCGAGATTCTGCGCGAAATGGCCAAGCTGCATCCCGAAGATCCGCGCGCGGAAATCTGTGGTCGAAGGTCTGAACGGACGAACATGGCACGAGGCAAAATCCAAAGCCGCATACATGATCTCGGCGGTGGCGGAGCAGTACGGCATCCACCCGCAGACCCTGCGTCTCTATGAACGCGAAGGCCTGCTCAAGCCTTCGCGCAGCGAAGGCAACACGCGCCTCTACACGGCTGGGGATCTGGAGCGGCTGGAAGTGATCCTGCACCTGACGCGCGATCTGGGCGTGAACCTGGCGGGCGTGGAGATCATTCTCAATATGCGCGAGAAGATGGGTGAGATGCAGATCGCAGATCCAGGAGTTCATCGCCACCCTGAATCGCGAATTGGTCGCGCGCACCGCACGCCCGCATCCTGCCGAAGAGTCGCAACTCCCTGATCCCCGTGATCAACGCTCCGGCCGCGCCAGCTTCTGCCAGTCGCCGCAACCGGTAATCCGCTCGTTAGTCCTGGTGTAATATAGTCAAGGCGGCTAGTTCGCCTAGTACGGTCTAACCCTCGCTCATGAACCGCAATCCAGACACTGAGCTACGTCGCTCCCTTTGCCATATTCGTTGGTTTCCTGGGTCTGGATCGCCTGATTTCGCTTCCGGCCGAATGGTTTTATCCCATTCGATTGCTGGCGGTAGCGGCTGCACTGTTCACCATTTCACGTCCTTATTCGTCGCTGCGAGCTTCCATGCCGATGGCCAGCATCGGAGTCGGGCGTAGCGGTCTTCCTGATGTGGATCGGCACCTGATGTCATCTTCGGGCCGGCTATCGACACTTCTGGCTTTTCGAAAACTCCGTCACCGGAGTCGCCATAAGTTCGACTCGCTCAGGGGCTTACAGTTAGCACCTCCTTCATTTTGCTTCGCTCCTTCGGAGTCCACCGCTACTGGTGCCCATTCTGGAAGAACTTTTCTGGCGCGGCTGGATGATGCGCTGGCTCATCGACAGCGGATTTCAGAAGGTGCCGCTGGGCAACTACGTGCCGTCCGCATTTTGGCTTGTGGCCGTGCTGTTCGCCTCCGAGCACGGCCCGTATTGGGAAGTTGGCTTCGTCGCCGGAATAATTTACAACTGGTGGATGGTCCGCACCAGGAATCTGGCGGATTGCATTTGGCTCATGCGGTTACCAACGGCTTGCTGGCGGCTTACGTGGTCGCGTGTATCAGTCAGTGGCAATACTGGCTATAACCGGATTCCCGTTCTGTCATGCGTCTTATAAATTGACAGGTGTCCAGAAGATTTGCTTCTCCCTGTCTCAGGCTCCGGGATCGCGGTGCGTCGGGCCCCGCGGTCCCGGGACCTTTCTCTACCCTTCCACTGCTCCGCTAAAATGAAGTTTCGACTGATCCGACTCCATGATCCAACTCACCGGGGCACGGAAAGCGCTACGGCCCCAAAATCCTCTTTGAAAACGTCGACTGGCTGGTGACGCCCAACGAGCGCACCGGCATTGTGGGCGCCAACGGCACCGGCAAATCGTCTCTGCTCAAGGTGCTGGCCGGAATCGAAGGCCTCGACTCCGGCAGCATCACCACCCAGAAGGGCGTCACCCTCGGCTATCTGCCGCAGGAAGGCCTGTCGCTCTCCGGCCGCTCGGTTTTCGCCGAGTGCATGACGGTTTTCGCCGGCCTGCGCGCGCTCGAAGACGAGCAGGAACAGCTCGCGCACCGCATGGCCGAACTCGACCCGGGCAGCGCCGAGTACGCGCAGGTGGCCGACCGCTTCCATCAGCGTGGAGAACGAATTCCGCGCCGCGCGACGGCTATGCCATCGAAGTCGCAGGTGGGCAGCGTGCTCTCCGGCCTGGGATTTCCCGCAGCGCGATTGGAAGCGGCGCACCGAGGAGTTCTCGGGCGGCTGGCAGATGCGCATCGCGCTGGCCAAACTGCTGCTGGAAAAGCCGAACCTGCTGCTGCTCGACGAGCCCACCAACCATCTCGACCTGGAAGCGCGCAACTGGCTCGAAGAGTATCTGCTCGACTATCCCAATGCTTTCGTGCTGGTCTCGCACGACCGCTATTTCCTGGACGTCACGGTGCGCAAGATCGCCGAACTGTGGAACAAGGGTATCCATTTCTACACCGGCGGCTTCAGCAGCTACGAAGCAGCAGAAGACCGATCGCCGGGCGCAACTGCAGGCGGCTTACGAAAACCAGCAGGACCGGATCCGAGCAGCTCGAAGCCTTCATCACCCGCTTCCGCTACCAGGCCACCAAGGCCAAGCAGGTGCAGAGCCGCATCAAGGAACTGGAGAAGATCGAGCGCATCGAAATTCCGCCCGAAGAGAAGACCATCCACTTCAGCTTCCCGCAGCCCAAGCCGAGCGGCCGCATCGTGGCGGAGTTCAAGAAAGTCGCCAAGAGCTACGGCGATCACCAGGTTTTCGGCGACGTCGACTTTTATCATCGAGCGCGGCGACCGCGTGGCGCTGGTGGGCGTCAACGGCGCCGGCAAATCGACGCTGATCAAGATTCTGGCGGGCGCCGAGCCGGTGACTGCCGGCGAATACATCCTGGGCCACAACGCGCAGCCCGACTACTTCGCGCAGGATCAGTACAAGGAACTGGATCCGGACGCGCGCATGATCGACGACCTGGCGACCGTGGCGCCGCGCGCCACCAATACCGAACTGCGCAGCATCCTGGGATGCTTTCTCTTCTCCGAAGACGACGTCTTCAAGCAGATCGGCGTGCTCTCGGGCGGCGAGCGCAATCGCTACGCGCTGGCCCGCATGCTGATGGATGCCGTCGAATTTCCTGCTGCTCGACGAGCCCACCAACCACCTCGACATGCGCGCCAAGGACGTGCTGCTGACCGCGCTTCAGGATTACACCGGCACGGTGGTCTTCGTTTCGCACGACCGCTACTTCATCGACAAGCTGGCCACGCGCATCTTCGAAGTGGAGGACGGCCGGGTGCACGTCTATCCCGGGCAACTACGAGGATTACTTGTGGCGCAAGGCGGGCGGTGGAGCGGGGCCAGTGCAGGCCGCGGAGGAGCCACCGGCGTCCGGTGAGCCCGTGCCGGTCGCAGTCGCAAGCGAACAGGTGGCCTCGAAGGCCGTGCGGCGGGGCGGCTCAATCCCATCAAGCTGCGCCAGATGAAGGAGCGCCGCCGCGAGATCGAAGAGGAAGTGACGCGACTGGAAGCCGAAATTGCCGATTACGAAGCCGGTCTCGCCAGCTTCGTCAGTGTTGAGGAGACCAAGCGCTTGAGCGACCTGCTGGATGCCCGTCGAGGCGATCTGGATGCCGTGATGGTGGAATGGGAAGACGTAGTGCAAACCATCGAGGCGAATTCGTAGTGGAGTCGGTGGTCTTACCACCGGCGTGCTTTGAGTGACACCGGAGTCCACATGCTCTATATCACGGAAGATCAAGTTCGCGAACTGCTGCCCATGCGCGAATGCATCGGGCTGATGCAGACTGCGTTCGAACGCCTGGCCTCAGGCGAAGCCATCAATCAGCCGCGCCGCCGGCTGATTCTGCCCACGCGCTCGACGCTGCACTATATGGCCGCCAGCGACGGAAAGTACTTCGGCATGAAGGTCTATTCCTCCCACCCCAAGCACGGCGCGCGCTTCCGCTTCCTGCTGTATCGTGCCGAAGATGCGGAACTGCTGGCGACTCTGGAGGCGAACGCCCTGGGGCAGATCCGCACCGGCGCCGTGAGCGGACTCGCCACAAAGTTGCTGGCTCGGCCGGAGTCGAAAACCGCGGCTGTCATCGGCAGCGGATTCCAGGCGCAGTCGCAGGTGGAGGCACTGGTGACGGCCATGCCAATGGAGCGGATTCGGGTGTGGAGCCGGTCTGAAGAAAAGCGGACGGCCTTCGCGCGGGAGTGTGCAGCGCGATTCCGCGTTGACGTAGAACCATCCAAAAGTGCCGAAGAGGCGACTCGCGGCGTCGATATTTTGACAACGGCGACCAGCTCTAAGGATCCTGTCGTGGAATCCGCCTGGGTAGGTGAAAGTACCCACATCAACGCCATGGGATCGAATCAGGCACAGCGTCGGGAACTGCCGTCGGATTTAGTGATGCGGGCGGGCTTGATCGCGGTGGATAATTTGGAACAAAGCCAAATGGAAGCCGGGGACCTGCTGCTGGCAGCGCCAGACGATTTCTGGAAGCGAACCGTGGAATTACAGGAAGTGGTAACCGGACGCGTCGGCAGAACCAGCGCGTCCGAAATTACGCTATTTAAATCCAGCGGTTTGGCGGTGGAAGATGTAATCGCCGCAGGTTTCGTCTACGAGCGCGCTTATTCCTGAGCGGGCATCTGCTGTTCGATCTCACGCCATGCGCTGATCTTGAGACGGCGGCAGACCCAGCACAAGGGTTCGTCCGCGGGGCCGGAGGATTCTGCGCCGCAAACGGAGCACTTGGCCACTTTCTTCAGGCGATCGGCAGAAATTGCCAACTTCGCCTGCTCCAACAGCTCGGCTGGTACTACTGCTTCGGGTTTGATTTGCGCCTTCCGTCTCATTGCAGACCCCAGTCTGATTTCACTATGGCAGAAATCCTGGCCCAGATACAACACTCCCCATGGAAAACCTCCTAATTCAGGCGGCTTCCGGAATTTGCACCACTACGGCGACGTCCAGAGAAGCTCCGCAGCGCGGACATCGCTGTCCCGGCTCCACTCGGGCGTATTTGCCCTTTAAATCGAGTTCGGCTGGAACGGTGTGCGTACAGATCGGGCAATGTGCCTGACCTTTAGTGTGATTCTCAACGAGTGCTTTCATAACTCTTCCCTCACTTCCT
Organism: uncultured Solibacteraceae bacterium; assembly: GCA_963815475.1. Lineage (GTDB taxonomy): Bacteria > Acidobacteriota > Terriglobia > Bryobacterales > Bryobacteraceae > Sulfopaludibacter. The sequence continues at coordinate 3,297,432 of CAWFHD010000003.1, forward strand.
CGGACGCAATATCTCTTGCACGGGTTGTGCCAATTTCGTAAAGATTTTTGAATGTCTCGCGGCACGGTTGGCAGTCCGCAAAAAATCGACCCGGCATGCATCCGGATCAGAAGGCCTGCCTTACGAGTGCTACGCTTTAATCTATGACGCTGCCCAACACTCCCAAGATTCAATTGATCAACACCGCGGACTATCGCGAGAACTATGCCAACAGCGTTCAAGTTCGGGTCAATCTCTGGGATTTCTTTTTGATGTTCGGCCGCGTTAATCAGACTGCTGCCGACAACGTGGCGATTCATAATTTTCAGGGAATTTACGTCAGTCCGCAGCAGGCCAAAGCGCTTCTCAATGTGCTGCAACAGAACGTGACCCAATATGAAACGGCATTCGGCGAAATCAAGTTGGAGCCGCAGGCCGGCGGCGGGATCGTTCAGTAGTCCATGGAGCAACCCGTCCAGCCGCCACGACGCAGCATCCGCAGCCAGACATACGGTTACTTCCTGTTGTTGTTCACTCTGCTGCTGTTTCTGTCTCACCTCCCTCTCCTGAATCTGCCGTACTTTTGGGACGAAGCGCTCAATTACATTCCTGTCTCGCTCGACCTGTTTCACCACGGCGCCTGGATCCCCGTATCGGTAACGCCATTGATGCATCCGCCCGGAGTGATGGCTTACCTGGCGGCATGGTGGACCGTCGCCGGCTATCATCCGGCGGTGACGCGCAGTGCCATGCTGCTGCTGTCGTCGGTGGGAATTCTGGCGGTGTTTCTGCTCGCCATTGAACTGCTGCGCGAGTCGCGCGGCACTCCGGCGTTGCTGGTGGCGGCCCTGATGTGTGCCAACCCGGTGATGTTCAGCCAGTCGATCATGGCTCAGTTGGATGCTCCAGCCATGGTCTTCACGGTGTTGGCGCTGCTCTTCTTCCTGCAGGATCGCATTCGCGCTTCGGCTGCCGTCTGCGTTGTGCTGGTGTTGATGAAGGAGACGGGTCTGGCGGTGCCCATGGTGCTGGCAGCCTGGCTGGCCTATGAACGGCGATGGCGCGATGCGGCATATTACGCCGCGCCGGCATTGGCGTTGGGCGGGTGGCTGATCGCGCTGAAGCGCACTACCGGGTCCTGGTCGGGCAGTCCGGGCTATGCGGCATACAACTTTTTCTACCTGCTGCACCCTGTCCGATTGAGCGTGGCACTGGCACGCCGGCTTTATTATCTTTTCGTCGCCAATTTTCACTGGGTGGGGGCCATTGCCATCGTGTATGCCTGGCGAAAGAGCCGCCTGTTTTTCACCCGGCCGTGGAAAGTGGCCGGACTGGTGGCGGCCGTGCACATCGCGATGGTTACGGTGCTGGGCGGAGCGCTACTCGAGCGCTACTTGCTCCCCGCGATCCCGATTCTCTACACCGCCATGGCCGCCGGAATCGCGCTGATGCCCAAGGCGCCGCAAAGGATCTGTGCGGCGGTGCTGCTGTGCGGAGTGGCGGCCGCCAATTTCATCAATCCGCCCTATCCCTTTCCCTACGAGAACAACCTGGCCTTCGCGGATTTCGTAAAGCTGCAGATGGATGCCGCCGATTACGTAGAGCACTGGTATCCCGACGCGGAGGTGCTCACCGCCTGGCCGACTGCGGTGGAGTTGAGCCAACCGGAATTGGGCTACGTGAAGACTCCGCTCAAGATCCGCTTTGTTCGCAACTTTTCACCCCAAGCTCTGGCGGGAGTGGATTGGGATCGCGTTCAGGTGATGGTCGCGTTTTCCAGAAGCTGGGACCCGCAGTTCAACCTGATGTACCTCGATCCCGTGCTCCACTTCTGGAGGAAATATTACGGCGCCCTGCCCAACGCCGCCGTGCGCGAAGTGCGCTCGCTGGTGCCCCTCCCCATCGAACAACACCTGACGCGCCGGGGACAGTGGCTGGACATCTACGTGAATCCAAATTTTTCCAAGACCAGAAGCCGGGGGTCCGGGGCTGGAAGCGGCGCGCCCGCGCAATTCTAGTTTCGAACTTCCAGATTCTGCTTCTGCCCTTTTCTGGTCAGGAACTCCAGCAGCAGGATCATCTTGTGCTGTTCATCGGACGCGGATCGCGCGGAGGCGGATCGGGCTTGTTGGAATTCCGCGATCCGGCAGGCTAGTTGTTCTCTCGAATTCCCCACCAGCCCGCCACACTCCAGAATGCAGGCGCCTAGAAACTCAGCGATGAATTGGAGTTCGTCAGAGGAAAGACCGAGAAGAAAACGGCGGGCCCGGGAGCGGAGGGGGACATCGGCACAGGCAACGAGGGCGGTTACCAGAGCAGTTCGCACCGCAGATCTCCTGTTGGGTAAGGAAGCATACAAACGGGTTCTGCCGTATTATGTCGAAATCGGATGACGGGTGCAAGGGGCTTACCCCACGTAGCGGGCGTACAGGCTTCGCGCCACACCTACGTCGCTGGTGCCTTTGACGATGGCGCGGCCGTCGGCGAAGATCGTCATCTCGAATCCGTCCCATGCGAAGCGCACCACGTATTCGTTGGCTCGCACTTCTCCCAACGGCGCCAGGCGCACCCGTAATTCTTCCAGATCCACCGCGTGGCCCACCTGGTGGATTTGCACCGCATTGCGGCCGCAAAGCACCGCCGGTGGACGTTCGGAGTGCTCCAGAAAGGGAAACTCGCGACGCCCGCAGGTAGGGCAATCGGGGTCGCGCGCCGGGCTTTGGATTTGCCGGATGCCGCCCGACCAGAGATCCATGGTGGTGATTCGCGGCTGCACCAAGTCCGCATTCCCGGACAGGATCTTCAACGCGTCCGCCGCCTGAATCGAGGCCACAGCCGAAATGATGACGTTCAGCACACCGGCGGTTTCGCAAGTGGGCTGCGCGCCCGATGGAGGCTCGGGGTAGACGCAGCGCAGACACGCTGTGCGCCCTGGGATCACCGGCATGGCGAGCCCGTAGCTGCCGACAGCCGCGCCGTAAATCCACGGGATGCCGCGGCTCACCGCGAAATCGTTGATCAGGTAGCGAGTCTCGAAGTTGTCTGTGCCGTCCAGGATAGCGCCGGCGTCACCCAGCAGTTCCGCTACGTTTTCCGCCGTGAGATCGGCGATGACCCCGCGCACTCGTATGGCGGAATTGAGCGACGCGATGCGACGCTGTGCAGCCACGGCTTTGGGCAGGGCCTCAGCCGCGTCGCACTCTTCGAAGAGCCATTGGCGATGGAGGTTGCTGGGCTCGACATAATCGCGGTCGATGATAGTGATCCGGCCCACTCCGGCGCGCGCCAACGCCGCGGCGTGAAAGCTGCCGAGCGCGCCGCACCCTACCACTGCTGCGTGCGAGGCCAACAGCGCTTCCTGCCCGGTCTCGCCAAGTCCTGCAAAGAGAATTTGCCGCGAATACCGCAGGCGCTGCGCTGGGTCCATCCAAGTCGATGGTAACAAAGTTGCTTAGTAGCAACGTTGGTTTACGCCACTTACGTTATCATGAGCTTCGTGCGCCGGCCGTTCGCCCACCATAGTTGCGTCCTGCTCGTCCTCATTCTGGCGCACAATATGGGAGCTCAATCCCCCTATCTGGCGTTTGAAGGAAAGATCGTCCGCAACATTCAGTTCGATCCGGTGAAGCAACCGCTGGAACCGGACGAATTGCACGACATTCTGCCGCTGCAGATTGGGCAGCCGCTGCACATGGCGACCATCCGCGACAGCATCGACCGGCTCTTTCGCACTGGCCGCTATGAGGACATTCAAGTGGATGCCCAGCCCTACCAGGACGGAATCGTGATTCGTTTCATCACGCGCAACAGTTGGTTTATCGGCGATGTGAATGTGAAGGGCGGCATTTCCACTCCGCCGAATATCGGGCAGTTGGAGAACGCCACGCGCCTCGAACTCGGGCAGTCTTACAACGAAGCAAAGCTGGCAGAGGCGGAGGCCGGGCAGCAGCGCCAATTGGAATTGAATGGCCTCTACCGCGGCAACATCCAGCCCGTCTTCGACTGGGAAACCGACCGCGCCTACCAGCAGGTGAACATCCGCTTCAATATCACCAGCGGGCCGCGGGCGCGCTTCACCACTCCAGTGTTACTGGGCGACATCAAGATGGATACAGACCGGATCCTGACGGCCACCAAATTCCGGCGATGGATTATCCACACCTGGAAGCCGGTGACGCAGACGCGGGTCCGCCGCGCGCTCGAAGGCGTGCGTTCGCTCTACCTGAAAGACGGGCGCCTGGAAGCCAAAGTTTCTCTGGAATCCATGAAGTACGATGCCGCCTCCAATACCGCCCTGCCGACGCTGCGTATCGATGCCGGTCCGCGCATTGAGGTGCACAGCATCGGCGCTAAGATTTCGCAGAGCCAGTTGCGGCGCTACGTCCCCATCTTCGAAGAGCGCACGGTGGATCAGGATCTGCTCTCCGAAGGCGCGCGCAATCTGCGGGATTATCTCCAGTCGGAGGGCTACTACGAAGCGCAGGTGGAGTTCAAGCAGCAGGCCGTGATCAACGACAAGGCGAGCATCGACTACCTGGTAAACCAGGGGGCGCGCCACCACCTGGTGTACATCGAGATCGACGGCAACCACTACTTCCGCACCGAGGTTATTCGCGAGCGGATGTTTCTGCGGCGCGCCACGTTTCTGCAGTTCCCGCACGGGAGGTACAGCGAGAACTTTCTGCGGCGAGACGAGGACTCCATCCGCAATCTGTACCTCTCGAATGGCTTTCGCGATGTGAAGGTGACCCACCGGACGCAAGACGATTATCTGGGCCGGCACGGCGAACTGGCGGTGTTCCTGCAGATTGAGGAAGGCTCGCAGTACATCGTCGATCAACTGCAGGTTAGCGGGATCGAGCGTCTGGACGCGAAGAGTATCACTGGCTCCCTGAGCTCTTCGCAGGGGCAGCCCTTCAGCGAATTCACCGTAGCCGTGGACCGCGATGCCATCCTGGCCAAGTATTTCGAGAAGGGGTTTGCCAGCGCCACCTTCGAATGGAACGCCAAACCATCCGCCGATCCGCACCGCATCCTGTTGAGCTATGTGGTTCACGAAGGCCAGCAGCAGTTTGTGCGTGAGGTGATTTATAACGGCAACAAAATAACGAAGCCGCGCCTGGTGAACAAGCAACTGGAGCTGAATCCGGGCGACCCGCTTTCGCCAACGGCAATCACCGACACCCAGCGGCGCCTCTACGACCTGGGAGTGTTCGCGCGCGTCAATGCCGCCATACAGGACCCCGATGGAGAGACCGACCGCAAAATAGTACTCTACGACCTGGACGAAGCGCGGCGCTACTCGCTGGCGGTGGGCGGCGGGGCGGAAATCGCGCGCATCGGAGGCTGCTCCACCTGCCTGGATTCGCCCGCCGGACAAACGGGCTTTTCGCCGCGTTTTTCGGTGAGCGTCACGCGCAACAATTTATGGGGCCTGGCGCACAGCCTCAGCATCTCCACGCGCATTTCCACGCTGGAACGCCGCGCGCAAGTCACTTACACCTGGCCGCATTTCGGCGACAACGACAAGCTGGGCTTCTCCATCACCGGCCTGTATGACGATTCGCGCGACGTGCGCACCTTTACTTTTAAGCGCGAAGAAGGATCGATGCAACTGTCGCACCGCATCGCCAAGGCCACCACGCTGTTCTACCGCTACAGTTTCCGGCGAGTGAGCATAGACGAAGATACCCTTAAAATTACGCCTTTTCTGATTCCGCTGTTTTCGCAGCCAGTGCACCTGGGCCTGATCTCGGGCTCTCTCATTCAGGATCACCGCGACGATCCCGTGGACCCGCACAAGGGCTACTACAATGCGCTCGATCTGGGAATTGCGGCAAACGTTCTGGGGTCGCAGCGCAATTTTGTGAACTTCCTGGGGCGCAACGCCAGCTATTATCCGGTGGGCAAGCGAGTGGTATTGGCGCGCAGCACTGAGTTCGGCGTGATACAGGGCTTCGGCTACAATGGCGACCCGCTCGACGCGATCCCGCTGGCGGAGCGTTTTTTTGGCGGCGGCGGCACCTCCAATCGCGGCTTCCCCGAAGAGCAGTCCGGGCCACGCGATCCGGAGACGGGATTTCCCATCGGCGGCACAGCGCTGTTCTTCAATCAGACGGAGGTACGGTTTCCGCTGATTGGCGAGAATATTGGCGGCGTGCTGTTCCACGATTTCGGCAACACATTCAGCAGCCTGAGCAACCTTTCGTTTCGAGTAGGCCAGCGCAATTTGCAGGACTTCGACTACATGGTGCATGCGGTGGGGTTCGGCATCCGCTATCGAACTCCCATCGGGCCGCTGCGGCTGGACTTGGCGTACAGCATCAATCCGCCGCGCTTCTTCGGCTTCAACGGAACCGAGCAGGATCTGTTGAACGCCGGAGTGAATCCCTGTAACAACGTCCCCAATCAATGCACCGTAACTGGTGTGAGCCATTTTCAGTTTTTCTTTTCGATTGGACAGACATTTTGAAACTCCGCGCCCCATTCCGATTCTGCCTGGCTCTTGCGCTGGCGGCAGGAGGGCTGCGCGCGGGCATCATCGATCGCATCGCGGTTTCGGTGGGCAATCGGGTGATTACGGCGAGCGACCTGGACCGGGAGATCCGTGTCACAGCCTTCCTGAATGGCGCCAAGCCCGACCTTACGCCGGCGGGTAAACGTGCCACCGCCGAGCGGATGGTGGAGCAAAAGCTGATCCAGTTTGAACTGGAGAGCAGCCGCTATCCGGCGCCGGCGGCGTCGGAGGTGATGCCGGAATTGGAGCAGTTCAAGGCGAAATACTTCGCCGGCGATGCAGATTACCAGAGCGCTTTGGCGAAAGCCGGTATCACTGAGGACGACCTCAAGGCGGAACTTCTGTGGCAGCGCACACTGTTGATGTTCGTCGACGTGCGCTTTCGTCCCGGCGTGCAGGTGAGCGATGCCGAGGTGCAGGATTATTTCGATAAGACAGTGGCGCCGGCCGCTCGCGCCGCCCATCCCGGCGAGACTCCTACGCTCGACCAGTATCGCGATGAAATTGAGAAGAAGCTTACCGGAGAGCGGGTGGATCAGGAAACGGATCGTTGGCTGGCCCAGGTAAGGAAGCGCACGGAGATCGTATTTCATCCGGAGGCATTTCAGTGAAGCGATTCGCCCTAATTGCCGGCGCGCTAATCCTGCTTCTGGCGGGCACGGCACTGCTTATCGTTCGCAGCACGTGGTTCTACAACAAGGTGCGCGAACGCATCGTCTCCACCATTGCCGATGCCACCGGCGGGCGCGTAACCATCGGCGGGTTTCGCCTGGATTGGAAACAGATGCGGGCTGAGGTCACCTCACTCGAAATCGCCGGCACCGAACCGGCCGGCAAGCCGGTTCTGCTGCATGCAGATTCGGTGGTGGTGGGACTCAGGATCGTCTCGTTCCTGAAGCGCGATGTCGATATCCTGTCGCTGGACGTCCGTAATCCCAAGGTCTACCTGATCGTCCACCCCGATGGCAGCACCAATCTGCCGCAGCCCAAGGTGAAACACGCCGGCAATACGATGGAGAGCATTCTCAAGTTGGCGATTGGGCGCTTTCACCTGCAGAGCGGGATTTTCGAAATCGAGTCGCAGGGCAAGACTCCGTTCGATTTGCGCGGCGAGAAGCTGGATGCGGCGCTCCAGTTCGAACCCGCCGGCCCGCGCTATCGCGGCCAGGTCGCGGTGCAGCATCTGGACCTGAATGGGCTGGCGTTCGCGCTCAATGCGGATGTCGCCTTCGAGCACGATCGGATCGCCGTTGCCTCCGCGCGCGTGACCACGGGAACCGCTGTAGTGCAGGCCGCCGGCGAGCTCGACAACCTGGCGGCGCCGCGCGCCCAGTTTCAGTTCGACGCCCACGGAACGGTGGCGGATGCCGCGCGCATTCTGCGTGTGAAATTACTGGACCGAGGAACGGCCGAGGTGGCGGGGACCGCGCGCTGGTTGGGCGGCGATCGATTCCTGATAGAAGGCAAGGTGCACGCCTACAACCTGGAGTACCGCGGCGCGTATGTGCAACTCCGCGGCTTCCGCGCCGAGGGCGCCCTTTCCGCGACCAATACGGGAATCACGCTGAACGGGGTGCGACTCTCGGGCAACGCCGGCGGCATGCCGGTGACTGGCCAGGTAAGCGCGGCATCACTGCGCGGCGACGACCTAGAACTCCGCGGTATCGCGTTGGCCGCCCTCGGCGGTTCCTTCCATGGGGACGGTAGCCTCCGCAAATTTGAGGATTTCCACGTGAGCGGCGAGATTGCCGGAGTGGAGGCGCGCCGCGCCGTGGCCCAATACAGCACCGCGGCCCTGCCTTGGAATAGCCTGGTTTCCGGCAAGGTGACGCTGGAAGGTATGCTGCAGCGCAAGGATGAATTGCGCGCGGCGGCCGACCTGGTGCTGGACCCCGCGCCGGACAGCGCCCCGGTTCACGGGCAGATCAACGCGAGTTACGACACCCGCACAGGACTTCTCGATCTGGGCCGCTCCAGTGTGACTTTGCCCGCATCGCATGCCGAATTCTCGGGCGCGTTGGGGAGGCAACTGCAGGTGCACGTGGAAACCCGCAATCCTGACGACTTCCTGCCGATCCTCGGCCCGCAGGCCGCATCCCTACCCGTGAAACTGCGCAATGGCAGCGCCGTCTTCGATGGAACGGTGACCGGAAGACTGGACAATCCTCAGGCGGTCGGTCATTTGACGGCAACGAATGTGGAGTACTCCGGCGAGACCGTTAATGCCCTCGAAGGCGATGTCAGCGTGTCTCAACTGAACGTCGCCATGAGGCATGCTTCCGCGACCATGGGAGCGCTGCATGCCGATTTCGAAGGCGCTGTGGATCTGCAAGATTGGAAGGCCACCGATTCCAGCCTGATCGCCGGCAGCGGGGCCATCCGCAACGCCAGCCTCAACGATCTCACGGCGCTCCTCAAGACCAAACTGCCCGCGGTAACCGGCACGCTGACCGCTACGGTGCAGGTCAACGGTACCATCGGCAATCCACTGGCGAAGGCCGACTTGACCGCGGTCAAAGGGACCATCCTCGACGAGCCGTTCGACCGACTCACTGCGCACGCGGATTACACCGAAAACAGCATCGCGCTGAGCAACGGGCAAATCATCGCCGGCCCCAAGCAGATTCAGTTCACCGCCAATTATACGCACTCGCCGCGCATCCTGGACCAGGGCCGCGTGCAATTCCAGGTCAGCAGCAACGATATGCCATTGGAGAAGATCGAAGCTTCTTATCGCGAGCGGCCAGATGCCACCGGCATGGTCCAGGTGTCGGCCCGCGGCGCACTCGACATCGCTGCCGCGAAGGCGGGCACACCGGAAGTTCGACTCGCCGACCTGCACGCCGACGTGACGGCGCACTCCTTACATGTTGCCGGGCAGGCGCTGGGCGATACACATCTCACCGCCAGTTCCCAAAACCAGATTTTGCGCGCACATGTGGAATCGAACTTCGCCGGGTCGAGCATCAAAGGCGATGGCGAATGGAAATTGGAGGGCGACAACCCGGGCTCGGCCACGATTGCCTTCCCGCGGACCGAGCTGTCGCAATTGCGTGCGTGGATCTCGCCTGCCCAGTCCGGAATCATCGACCAGCTCAACGGGTGGGCGGAGGGGCAACTACACGTCGAGGGGCCCGCGCTCGAGCCGCAGTCCTGGAAGGCGCAGCTTCGGATTCCGAACCTCGAAATCAGCGCCGCGCAGGGAGGGGCAGCCAGCGCGTCGCTGGTGCTGCACAACTCGGGACCGATTGTCGCGAGCCTGGCAAACTCCATCCTGACGGTGGACTCCATGCGCCTGGTGGGCCGCGAAACCGATCTGGGCGTGACGGGCAGGGTTTTGCTAAAGCAGAAGACGCCCGACCTGCATGTGACCGGCCACGTCGATCTCGCCATCGTGCACAACTTCAACCCCGACTTCCTCGCCTCGGGGACCGTCACGGCCGATGCTACGGTGCGCGGCACCTTAGACGCGCCGTCGGTCAGCGGTCGTACCGAGTTCAAAAATGCCAACTTCAGCGTCGCCGACCTGCCCAACGGGATCACCAATGCCAACGGGGTGATCCTCTTCACCGGCACACGCGCCACCATCCAGAGCTTTTCCGGAGAGACGGGCGGCGGCAAGGTGGAACTCACCGGCTTTGCCGGCTATGAAGGCGGGCAGACCATCTACCGCATCCACGCGCGCATCCTGCAGGTTCGCGTGCGCTATCCCGAAGGCGTCAGCACCGTGGCCGACGCCACTTTGAACCTTACCGGCACGGTGGATCGCAGCATGCTCGCCGGCACGGTTACGATTCTGCGCACCGGCTTCAATCCGCAATCGGACTTCAGCTCGCTGATTGCGGCATCGGCGCAACCGGTGCAGACTGCATCCGCGCGGTCGGGCTTCCTGGGCGGCCTGAGCTTCGATATCCAGATCAATACCGCGCCAGACATCGAATTTCAAAGCTCCCTCACGCAGGACCTGCAGGCGGAGGCCAACCTGCGGCTGCGCGGCACTTTCAGCAATCCGGCGCTGCTGGGACGCATCAACCTGACGCAGGGGCAGGTCATCTTCTTCGGCACACGGTACAACATCAATCAGGGGTCGATCGCGTTTTACAGTCCGGTGCGCGTCGAGCCGATTTTCGATATCGACCTGGAGACGAAGGCGCGCGGCATCGACATCACACTCTCCATCAGCGGACCTTTGAACAAGCTGAACCTGACGCCGCGGTCCGACCCGCCGCTGCAGTTCAACGAGATTGTGGCGCTACTGGCCACCGGCCGCACGCCTACCAACGATCCGACACTGCTGCTGCAGCAGAGCTCGGCGCCGCAATCGTGGCAGCAGATGGGAGCTTCGGCGCTGTTGGGGCAGGCCATCGCCAGCCCCGTGGCCGGCCGTTTGCAGCGTTTCTTCGGAGTCAGCCAACTGCGCATCGATCCTTCCCTGCCCGGCGTGGAGAGCACTCCGCAGGCGCGTCTCACGCTGGAGCAGCAGGTGACCTCGGACATCACGTTCACTTACATCACGAATGTCACCAGCAGCAATCCGCAAGTGATCCAGGTGGAGTGGGCGTTCAGTAAGAAGTGGTCGGTGGTGGCGGTGCGGGAAGACAACGGCCTGTTCGGGATCGACTTTTTTTACAAGCGGAGATTCTGACTCACCGCAGAGACGCTGAGGGCGCGGAGGAAACGCAGAGATAAAACCAATGCAGGCGAAGTTCTCTGCGCTTTCCCAGCGTACTCTGCGTCTCCACGGTGATTAAATAATAAGTGCCTGCATGAACTCCATTGCCAGCATCGCTTCGGTCTCCGTCGCTACGGGCGGCATGGCTTGGGCGGTGCGCGGACGATCTTCGCAGGTGTTCGGCCAGTCGGTGTGGCAGGGACCGCGCGACCGGCGGTCGATTGCGCTCACGTTCGACGATGGGCCGAGCGAAAGCACACCGCTGATTCTCGACGCACTGGCGCGGCACAGCGTGCCTGCCACGTTTTTCCAGTGCGGCTCGAACGTGGTGCGGCTGCCCGCCATCGCCCGCGCGGTGCATACTGCCGGGCACGAGATTGGCAACCATAGCCAGACGCATCCCTACTTCTTTCTGCGCTCCCCGGCAGCTATTTACGAGGAGCTGCGGCGTGCCCAGGAAACCATCCAAACGCATACCGGAGCAGCGCCCAAATGGTTTCGCGCGCCCTTTGGGGTCCGCTGGTTCGGGCTCGCCGGAGCACAGCGGCGGCTCCATCTGCGCGGCGTGATGTGGACGATAATCGGCTATGATTGGAGTCTGGCGGCAGATGCGGTCGTTAAGAAGTGTGCCCTTCGCGCTTCGAACGGCGCTATCCTGTGTCTTCACGATGGACGCGAGCTTCAGGCCGGGCCGGATATCGGCACGACCGTGGAAGCTGTCCGACGCCTGGTTCCGATGTTGCTGGACCAGGGCTATAGGTTTGAAACGGTTAGCCGACTCTTATGTCCGACGAATTAATCCAACGCGTGTTGAAGGTGATTGCCACTTCCAAGCGAATTCCGCTGGAGACGGTCACGATCGACAGCGAGTTCCAGCAATTGGGAATCGATTCCATGGATGCGGTTGAGATCCTCTTCGCCCTGGAAAACGAATTCGACATTACCATCCCCGACGATGAGGTGCGAAACGTGCGCAACGTGCGCCAGATGTGCGAGGGAGTTGAGAAACTGATCGCCGCCAAGTCGGCGGATTCGAAGGCCGGCCAGTAGCGGATGCGGCGCGTCGCCATTACGGGTGCGGGCGCAATTTGCGCGATCGGCCGCAACATCGCGGAGTTCGGCGAATCTCTCCGGCAGGGTAAGCCCGGCATCGGTCCCATAGAATCCACCGATATCAGTCAATTCCGATTTCAGAACGGCGCCGAAGTGCGCGGCTACAGCCATCAGCCTTACTTCGAAGATCGCCGCGCCGACTTTCTCGACCGTTTCGCGCAGTTCGCGGTGATTGCCGCGCGCGAGGCTGTGCAGGATGCGGGCGTGGAGTGGACTCCGGAGTTGCGCGAGACTTCAGCCATCGTGACCGGGTCTTGTGTGGGCGGGCAAAGCACCGAGGATATCGGTTTCCAGGAAGTCTACAAACTCGGCCACAATCGGGTGCATCCGCTAACAATTCCCAAGACGATGGCGAACGCCGGCGCCAGCCACATCTCGATGGAGTTCGGCATTACCGGTCCGAGTTTCACCATCTCGACGGCGTGCTCCTCGTCGGGCCACGCCATCGGGCAGGCTTACTGGATGGTGCGCAGCGGGTTCACCGATCTGGCGATCACCGGCGGCAGCGAAGCGCCTTTCAGTTTCGGCATTCTGAAGGCCTGGGAAGCCATGCGCGTGGTGTCGAACGAAACGTGCCGGCCGTTTTCCAAGGATCGCCGCGGCATGATCCTGGGCGAAGGTGGCGCCATGCTGGTGCTGGAACCGCTCGAAGCGGCACAGGCCCGCGGTGCCCACATTCTCGCCGAGATCGTGGGCTTCGGCATGTCCGCCGACGCCTGCCACATCACCCAGCCTTCGGCCGAGGGAGCGGCGCGCGCCATGCGAGCGGCCCTGAAGGACGCCGGCTTGAAGCCGGAAGAGATCGGCTACATCAACGCTCATGGCACAGGCACTGCCGCCAACGATCCCACAGAGACTGCGGCCATCAAGACGGTCTTCGGCGCGCATGCCGGCAAGCTACCGATTAGTTCCACGAAGTCGATGCACGGTCACGCGCTGGGCGCTGCCGCCGCGCTGGAATGCCTGGCTACGATGCTCGCCTTGCGCGAAGGCATTTTGCCTCCGACGGCCAACTTCAGCGAGCCCGATCCCGAATGCGACCTGGACGTGATCCCCAACCAGGCGCGCGCTCTGCAGGTGGAGTACGCGCTATCGAACTCGTTCGCTTTCGGAGGATTGAATGCGGTTCTGGCGCTGCGGGCCCATACGGGTCAGTGAGCCCTCAGACTTTGCGCAGCTTGGTAACGCGCCCTACTTCCACCCACTCCACGACAAAGATGTTGCCGTTGTGATCGAAGCAGGCGCCGTGCGGGCAGACGAATTTGCCCGCCGTGAAACGATCGCGCGGCAGTTTGCGCGTGTCGTTCCACTTGGTGGCGGAATCGTCGCCCAGATGTTCGATCACCTGGTTGTTGCGATCTAACAACGTAACGCGCGCGCCGAGATCGGGCACTACAACGTCGCCATTCTTGAAGTAGTCGAAATAGCAGGGCAGGTTGGTGCCGCTGATGAATTCGACGTGCTTGCCGTCCAGCGTGAAGCGCTGAATGCGATTGTTGGCGCGGTCAGCCACCATCAGAGTGGGACTGGCGCCGCGCATGTCGATGGCGATGCCGTGCGGGCAATCCACCTTGCCGGGTTCCTTGCCTTTGCCGCCGAAGGTGCGCAGATACTCGCCTTTGTGGTTGTACTGATTGATGTAACTGGAACCGTAGCCATCTCCTACGTAGATATCGCCGTTCGGCGCGATCGCCAGATTCGTCGGACTGTACTTGGGCTTCTTGCCATCGGCGCCCGGCTTGTACGCCTCGGACTGGTCGGGATAGCCGGTGGACCAGACCTCTTCGCCATCCAGCGTGGCCTTCACCACTACGCCGCGTTTGGTGTCGCACAGGTAGAGGAATTCGGTGCTGCCTTCCTTTTGAATGTGCAGGCCGTGAGCTCCGCCTTTAAACTCCTTGCCCCACGATTTGATGAACTTACCCTTATCGTCAAACACCACCATGGAGTCGGAGCTTTCGCTGGCGGCGTTGACCGTGTGGTGAATGTAGATACGGCCCTGCGAGTCTTCCACTACTCCGTGCGTGTTGCCGTATTGGATGTCGCGGGGGAGTTCGCCCCAGTCGTGCCAGGCTTCGTAGACGTGGTCGCCCGAGCCCAGGATGGGGCGCTTTGTGCCTGCCTTATCATCGGCATAGAGGATCGCAGGAGCGGCCGCGGCGGCCTGCAGAAAATGGCGGCGGGTAGGGTCTGAGTGCATAAGAAATCCTCTGACGAGTATACTCCCGGAAGCCGGTGACGCCGATCATCGTAGTGCGGCTGACGGATAGTCCGGCGCCTGTCAATTGCTCTAGGCCCATAACCAAATAGGAGGGTGGGGTATTTACCATTGCCTGTCTTGTATGACACATACGCCACAGGCTATTCTCGGCTCAATAGTACACTCAGGGCGGACCGGGACATTACTTCGGCGAGAATTCCCGGCCGCCCTATCCTAAAGGAGACGCGATGATACAAGAAACTACGAAAACAAAACTAAAAGCAAAAGATTGCAAGGTCTGCATGATGGAGCATGACGAGGAGATCCACGACGCCACGCTGAGCGTGCGGCTCTGGTTCGCCTGGCAGGTTACCAAGCACTTCGAGAATTTCGCGGCGCCAGAGCAAACGGAAGTCAACGACAACGCCGCATAACATCCGAACGATAGTTCCGGAGTTCTGTCCCACCGGCCCTTTTGCTATGATTTTTGCTTGAAGCAAAAATCTGTACTCCCCCTCCTGCTGGCGGTATTGGTCTTCCAGGCCCGGCCCGCGGACCGCTTCGCCTTAACCATCGACAACATCATGCGTGGTCCGGCGCTCGTGGGATACGAGCCCGCGCAGGTGCGTTGGTCGTTCGACAACCAGCGTGTCATCTTCCAATGGAAGCAGGCCTCCGACAAACCGGATGCTCCCATGGACACCTACACCGCCGGCCGCGACGGCTCCGGCCTGCGCAAGTTGAGCGATGAGGAAGTGAAGGCCCTGCCGCTTCCCGGCGATACATCCAAAGACAAGCGCCTCACCGTCTACTCACGCGACGGCGACATCTTCATCTCTGACAACACCAACGGCAAGATCCAGCAGGTGACCAAGACGACGGACGTGGAGTCAAACGCGCACTTCCTCCCCGACGGCAAACACATCTACTTCACGCGCGCCAACAACCTCTACGTGCAGTCGCTGGAGACCGGCTTCCTGGAACAGATGACCGACATCCGTCCGGCTCCGGCGCCTGGCGCAGCGGCGACTCCCACGGCTGGGAACGGGGGCGGTGGGCGCGGTCAGGGCGGCGGGCGCGGCGGTGGTCGAGGCGGCGGTGGCGGTCGAGGCGGCGAGACTGCCGGCAGCGCCACGGGCGCTGAAGCGCAAGCATCGAGCGCCAGCCAGGATTCCCTCAAGAAGGAACAAAAGGAGCTCTTCGAAACGGTTCGCGACCGCACGGCGCGCCGCGAAGAAGACGATGCCAAGAAGAAGAAAGAACCGCAGCGCAAGCCCTTCACTTTGCAGGCCCGTCAGACGGCGGGCGCGCTACAACTCAGCCCGGATGGCAAGTACGTAGTGGCCTCAGTCTTCGAAGCCGGCAACGCCAAGGGCAGCGTGGTGCCTTCGTGGATCACCGATAGCGGTTACGTGGAGGACATCCAGGGCCGTTCGTTCGTGGGCGATGCGCAGGGGAATTCCCGTCTGGCGCTGATCGACCCGGTATCGGGCGACGTCAAGTGGGTGGACCACGGGCAGAAGAATCCCCTTCCGGCCGCGAATGAACGCACCGGAAACTCCGTGGAAGGCGCCGCCACCGTGTCGCGCGCGGTTATATCGCAGGAGCGTGACGTGCAGTTGGGTCAACCCGTATGGAACGAGGCGGGGGATAAGGCCGTGCTCTCGGCGCGGTCGGGCGATTTCAAGGATCGCTGGATCCTGGCTCTCGACCCCTCCACCGGCAAGACTCGCGTGCTGGCAGCGCAGCACGACAACGCCTGGGTCGGCGGACCCGGCGCGAACACCCTCGGCTGGATGAAGAACGATCGCGAAGTTTACTACCAGTCGGAGCAGACCGGCTACTCGCAGTTGTATGCCGTAGCGTTCGATGGCGGAGAGCCGCGCGCTCTCACCTCGGGGAAGTTTGAAGTTCTCGGTGTGCGCCAGACACCCGACAAATCGAAATTCTATCTGACCGCCAGCAAGGACTCTCCTTACGAGAATCACTTGTATGCGATGGATGGAGACGGCGGACCGCTCACGCGCCTCACCAAGGCGCCTGGCAAACATACTACGGCCTTTTCTCCGGACGAGAACTGGATCGCCGACATCTACTCGTACACCAATAAGCCGCCGGATCTGTTCGTGCAGGAGAATCGTGCAATGGCGGATGCCAAGCGCATCACGACTTCGCCCACGGCCGAGTTCGGACAGTTCGCCTGGCTGGACGTGCCGATCGTCGAGTTCACGGCGCGCGACGGAGTGAAGGTGCCGGCGCGGCTCTTCAAGCCGGCCAACTTCAAGAAGGGCGGTCCCGCAGTGGTGTTCGTGCACGGCGCCGGATACCTGCAGAATGTGGACCGCTGGTGGTCCACCTCGTACTATCACGAGTACATGTTCGACCACATCCTGATGGAGCGCGGCTTCCTGGTGATCGACGTGGACTATCGCGGCTCCGCCGGCTATGGCCGCGATTGGCGCACCGCCATTTACGAGCACATGGGCGGCAAAGATCTGGACGATATCACGGACGCCGCAAAGTACGTGGTGGCGGAGCATGGCGTGGATCCCAAGAAGATCGGCCTGTTCGGCGGCAGCTACGGTGGGTTCATCACCCTGATGGCGATGTTCACGCAGCCCGACACATTCTCGGCGGGCGCGGCCCTGCGGCCGGTATCGGACTGGGCGCTTTACAACCACGGCTATACCGGCGAGATTCTGAATACGCCGCAGGCCGATCCGGAAGCGTACCGTCGCTCCTCGCCCATCTTCTTCGCCAATGGCCTGAAGGGGGCGCTATTGATCTGCCATGGCATGGTGGACTCCAACGTGGAGTTCGAAGACACCGTTCGTCTGGTGCAGCGCCTTATCGAACTGCGCAAGGAAAACTGGGACCTGGCCGTGTATCCGGTGGAGAACCACGGTTTCGTGCAGCCCACCAGTTGGGCTGACGAGTACAAACGAATCCTGGCGCTGTTCGAGAAGAATCTAAAGTAGAACAGACCATCGCGCGAAATGCTATCTTGGCGCAATGCGTAAGTTTTTTGGCGCCCTTCTCCTCGTCCCGGTTTTGCTGGCACAGGACACGCGAACCCAGACACTGGCCAATGGGATGAAGGTCATCGTACAGGAAGACCATGGC
The DNA here is from genome assembly GCA_963815475.1 of uncultured Solibacteraceae bacterium. Classification (GTDB taxonomy): domain Bacteria; phylum Acidobacteriota; class Terriglobia; order Bryobacterales; family Bryobacteraceae; genus Sulfopaludibacter. Next base: position 3,315,036 of record CAWFHD010000003.1, read on the forward strand.
ATTCCCAACGTGGCCATGTATTTCTTCTACCGGATCGGCTCACGCAATGAGCGGCCGGGCACCACGGGCCTGTCCCATTTCTTCGAACACATGATGTTCAACGGCGCCAAGAAGTATGGCCCGAAGCAGTTCGACAAGCAGATGGACGACAATGGCGGCAACAACAACGCCTACACATCCAACGACGTCACGGTCTACACCGACTGGTTTCCCAGCGCCGCGCTCGAGCTGATGTTCGACATGGAGTCCGACCGCATCCGCGATCTTGCCTTCGATCCCAAGATCATCGAGTCGGAACGTGGCGTGGTGTATTCCGAACGCCGCTCGTCGGTGGATAACAGCAACAACGGCATGCTTTCCGAATTGGGCCGCGCCACCGCGTTCATTGCACACCCGTATCACTGGCCTGTAGTGGGATGGCCCTCCGATATCGAGGGGTGGACCATGGATGACCTGAAGAGCCACTTCCGCATGGGCTATGCGCCCAACAATTGCGTTTTGGTGATGGTGGGTGATGTTCACTACGACCAGGTAATGACTCTGGCCCACAAATATATGGAGCCGATACCGCGCCAGGATCCGCCGCCGCCCGTGCGCACCAAAGAGCCGCCGCAGCAGGGCGAGCGGCGCGTCACGCTGGTGAAACCGGCGCAACTGCCCATTCAACAGTTTCTCTATCATGTGCCCGAAACGACGAATCCGGATACCATCGTGCTGCGGGTGATTCAAACGTTGCTGACCGGCGGCCAGAGCTCGCGACTTTACACGCGCATGGTGGACACGGAGCAACTGGCGCTCAACGTGGGCGGCGGCGTGCAAACCGCGCTCGATCCCACGGTGTTCAACATCTTCGTGCAACCGCGCTCCGGTGTGGATACCGCGTCGACGGAAAAAGCTCTGTTCGAAGAGTTGGCGCGCCTGCAGACGCAGGAAGTGTCCGCCGCTGAATTGCGCAAAGCCAAGAACCAGATGCTGGCCGGTCTGTTCCGGCAGCTCAAAACCATCGAAGGCCGCGCCAATCTGCTGGGCACGTACGAAGTGTTCCAGGGCGATTACAACAAGCTGTTCACTGCCGACAAAGATATCGAAGCGGTGACCACCGCCGACGTCCAACGCGTGGCGCGGCAGTACTTCATGGCCAAGAACCGGACCGTGGCCACGCTCGTCCCTGAAAAACCGGAGGTGAAACAATGAGACGCCGCCTGCTCGCAATCGCGCCGCTCGCGCTCGCGCTGTGCGCGCCGCTAGGCGCCCAGGTGAAGCTGCCGCCGTATACTCGTGAAGTGCTGCCCAATGGAACGGTGCTCTACATGACGCAGCGCTCCGGTCTGCCGCTGGTGAACTTCCGGATTCTGGTGAAGGGCGGGACGGAATCGGAAACGGCGCCGCTAGCCGGCCTTTCGGGAATCACGGCCGCGCTCCTGCGGCAAGGCACGGCGCGTTGGACCGCTCCACAGTTTTCGGAACAGCTCGACAGCCTGGGAGGGGCCTTCAACGCCACGAACGACGCCGAAGCCACGGTGATCAACGCCGAATTCCTGCGCAAGGATTTCGACGCCGGCTTGTCGCTACTCTCCGATGCGGTGTTGCATCCAGCCTTCCCGGAACCGGAAGTCCGTAAGATGCTGGCGCGTCGCGCCGATGCCCTGAAGACCACCAAGGACAATCCGGCCGGGGCTATCAACAGCTTCTTCCACGCCTTCTATTTCGGCGCGGGGCATGCATACGGCCACATGCCTGACGAGGCGTCGCTTGACCGCATTCGCCGCGCCGACGTCGTCGATTACTACAAGCGCATGTACGTCGGCAGCAATCTGGTAGTGATCGTGGCTGGTGATTTCGATCCCGCCACCGCCAAAGCTCGCGTGGCCGAAGTTTTTGGAGCCGTTCCCGGCGGTACCGCTTACGCCTGGGCGCAGGACCATCCGCCCGCTCCCGAGGCCGCCTCGCGCGTGCTGCTGGTGGACAAACCGGACGCTACCCAGACCTATTTCCTAATTGCGCAGGCGGGCGCGCCGCATGCCTCACCCGACCGCGTACCCTTGCTGCTGGTGAACACGCTCTTCGGCGGGCGTTTCACTTCCATGGTGAATGAAGCGCTGCGCATCAACAGCGGCTTGACCTACGGTGCATCATCGCGCCTCGAAACCGCACGCATGACGGGCGCGCTCTACATCAGTTCCTACACCAAGACCGAGACCACCGCACAGGCCATCGATATGGCTCTCGACGTGTTGAAGCGGCTGCGCGAAAAGGGCATCTCGGTCGAGCAACTGACGTCGGTGAAGGCCTACACGAAGGGCACCTATCCCACTCGGACACTGCAGACTTCCGACGAAATCGCCACGCAGCTCGGTGAGATGGAACTGTACGGTCTGGGTCGCGATGAAGTGGATCAGTTTTTCTCGCGCGTGGATGCCGTCACCGTGGAACAGGCCAATCAGGTGATCCGCAAGTACTACGCGGCCGATCACCCGACCTTCGTGCTGTTAGGCAATGCCGCCAAAATCCGCGACGCCGCCGCCAAGTACGGCAAGGTAACGGAGCGTGCGGCGAGGCAGCCTGGCTGGGGCAGCAATTAGGCTATTTCTTTTTTGCCGGCCGTCCCACATCCGGCCGCGGATCGGGCACAAAGCCCGCACGATTCGGCATCTGCACCTTGGGAAGGGTCTTCGCGTCCATCACAGCGTTCTCCGGAATAATTCCGCCGAGAAAGAGGATGTACGCCGTCAGGTCGTAGACCTGATTCGTGGTGAGCGTGCCCGGCTTGTCGTAGGGCATCGCGCGATTCACGTAGTCGAAGATGGTAGTGGCGTAGGGCCAGTAGCTTTCCACAGTCTTGAGCGGAGTTGCCGTATTGAGACTACCGCGGCCGCCCACCAACGGAACGCTATCGCGACCTTCGCCGTGGGCCCCATGGCAGCGCGCGCAGCGTGTGGCGAAGGTCTCTTTGCCGTTCGCAGCCGTACCGCTGCCTGGGGGCAGTCCCGTGCCGTCGGGCCTTACGGAGATACTCCACTGGCCGATTTCCTCAGGAGTCGGCGCGCGGCCCACGCCATACTTCGGCGACTGCGCTGACAGCGCCAACGCGAAGCACACCAGCGCCAGGCTACGCACGCTTGACACCTCCATCCGCCGCCACCTTCCACGCCATGATCCCGTTGTTGTGATAGGTGGAGCGCAGCCCGCGCACGTCCACCAGCGCCTGCCTGGCGGGTTGGACATAGCCGGTCTCATCCGTGGCGCGCGACTGCAATTCGACCTCGCCGCCATCCCAGCGCCACGGGTATCGGAAGCGTGTGAAGGCCTTGGGCAACTGCGGCGCCTGCAGGTCGGCATCTTTCCAATTGGCTCCGCCATCCACAGAGACTTCGACGCGGGTGATGTGGCCGCGACCCGTCCACGCCAGCCCCGTGATTTCGCAGAAACCCGGCCGGATCGCCTGCCCGCCCGATGGATACGTGATCAGCGAGTTGGCTTCCATCACGAAGGTGAACTGGCGCGCCGTGCCGTCGGGCATGAGATCGGTGTAGTGTGCAGTTTCGTCGCGCGTCATGGTCGGCTCGCTGGTGACTTCGATGCGGCGCAGCCATTTGACGTTGACGTTCCCTTCCCATCCCGGCACGATCAGGCGCAGCGGATATCCTTGCTCCGGCCGCAGGGCTTCGCCATTCTGTCCCCAGGCCACCAGGATGTCGTCCATGGCTTTCGAGAGCGGCAGGCTGCGCTGCATCTTGCACGGGTCCGCGCCCTCCGCCAGCAGCCATGTCGCGCCTTTTTGCGCGCCCGCCTCCGCCAGCAGCAGCGAGAGCGGCACGCCCGTCCATTCGCTGCAACTCGCCAGCCCGTGGCTTTGCTGCGCGGTCTGTCCCGGCTTCGGACTCCACTGGTTGCCCGAGTTCCCCGAGCATTCCAGAAAGTAGATGTGAGAAGTGGAGGGCAACCGCTTCAATTCGTCGACGGTGAAGATCGTGGGACGGTCCACCAACCCGTGGATCAGCAGGCGGTGCTGCGCCGGGTCGATCGACGGCACACCGGCATGGTGCCGTTCAAAATGCAGCGAGGATGGGGTCAGAATGCCGACCGAATCCTGCAGCGGCGTGCGGGTCTGCCAGCTCTCGGGGAATCGGGTATCGAGGACCAGGCGCTTCGCGGTTTCGAAGGGAGATCGTGCGCCATATTCCCTGACGGGCGCGCCCAGCATGCGGCCCGACGCGTCTTGAAGCTGAGCCGATTTCTTGCACGCGGATAGGGCGGCTCCCAGGCCGGCAGTCAGTCGCAGCCACTGCCGGCGGCCGGTACGGAGATTCTGTGGCATGGAATTTCCCTCGCAGTGGAAACAAATTACCACGGAAAAGAGCTGGCTCGCTCACTGGCGGCGCGTTTTGCTAGCGCGTTTTTTAGTGGGTGCCGTCAGCCGACTTAGGTGCACCGGCAGCCGACGCAGCAGCTTCCGCTCCATTGGCTTTCTTGAATTTCGTGTCGATCCACTTCACGTAGTTGATGGTTTCACGATAAGGTGGAATGCCGTTGTATTTGTCGACCGCTCCGGGCCCCGCATTGTACGCTGCCAGGGCAAGCCATAGCCGCCCATCGTATTTCAGGAGCAGGTCGCGAAGATAGCGAGTGCCGGCATCGGCATTCTGGGCGGGATCGTGGGGATCTGCTTTTAGCGTCTGGGCTGTGCCCGGCATTAACTGCATCAGGCCAATCGCGCCTTTGGGCGAAACCACGTCCGCCTGGAAGCCGGATTCCGCGGCCATGACGCTGCGAACCAGCGCGCGGGGCAAACCGTATTTGTCGGCGGCCTGATCGGCCAATTCCTCCGGCGAAAGGGTTGGAGGCGGAACAGGTGCAAGGGGCCCAGCAACCGGCGCGACGGGCGGCTCCATCCGGCCGTCCGGCTCGTAGCCAGAGATCAGGGTTTGGGGGAGTTGAGTGTACCCATCGCCATTGTACAGGCGAACCGTAACCCCATCCACCTCATGGCGATCCACGTGCAACCGGGCTCCGGTGGCGAGGACGGCGTACTCACCGGCAAAAGCAGGGGCGACGATTAGGACCATCAGGCCGATAAGACGCATCGGGGCTTGTACTATTGTGACGCATCTTCAAGGCAGATCGTTGAAGAAAACTGTTGGGGTGTATTGAGCCGTGAGGAATCAGCCGATCTGCTATCTTGGAGGTTAGCCCCTCAGTATGCCGTTCCATATACAGCCTCTTCGGGAATTCCTGGTGCGGCCCGCACTTCCACCATCCCTGTCCCGGATGACGGAGTTGGCCTACAACATTTTGTGGAGTTGGGAGCCGATGGTTCGGTCGTTATTCCGCCGGTTGGATCCCGCAATATGGCGCGAGTCGGGCTATAACCCCGTGCTCATGCTGGGCCGCGTTTCGCAGGCCACGCTCCAAAAAGCCGGTTCCGATGCCCGGTATCTGGCGCTTTACCGTCTGGCGTGCGAAACCTACGACGCGCGGACGCGCAAAAGCGGCCTTCCGTACGACGGCAAGCTGATTGCTTACTTTTCAGCCGAATACGGACTCACCGAAGCACTCCCGGTCTATTCGGGCGGCCTCGGCATCCTCTCGGGCGACCATTTGAAGTCTTCCAGCGACCAGGATTATCCGATGATTGGCTTGGGCCTGCTCTACCAGCAGGGATACTTTCGCCAATACCTGAATCCCGATGGCTGGCAGCAGGAACGGTACCCGATCAACGACTTCTACACTTTGCCGGTTACGCCGGTGAAGGATTCGGCTGGTCATGACCTTAAGGTCTCGGTTCGCCTGCCCACCGGCGATGTGTTTATCCAGGTGTGGAAGTTGGATGTGGGCCGCATTACTCTCTACCTGCTGGATACCAACATTCCGGAAAATGTGCTGCCGCAGGATCGCGATATTACCGATTCTTTGTACGGTGGCGACACCGATACGCGCATTCGTCAGGAAATCGTGCTGGGCATCGGCGGGATGCGCGCTCTGAAAGCCATGGGGCTCAAGCCTTCGGTCTATCACATGAACGAAGGCCATTCGGCATTTCTTGCGCTGGAGCAGATCCGTCTGTTCATGCGCGACGAAAAACTGAGCTTCGACGAATCGCTTGAGGCTGCCCGCACCAGCAATGTCTTCACTACTCACACTCCGGTGCCGGCGGGAATCGATCTTTTCGATCCCGGCCTCATGTACCATTACTTTTCCGGATATTGCAGCGAGGTCGGTGTCGATTTCCAGCAGTTGATGGCGCTGGGGCGGCGCAATGTTTACGATCGCGACGAACGCTTCTCCATGGCAGTGCTGGCGCTGAATACCGCGTCCTATCGCAATGCGGTGAGCCGACTGCATCGCGAAGTCTCGCAGGAGATGTTCCACGACCTGTGGCCGCAACTGCCGGTGTGGGAGGTGCCGATCACATCGATCACCAACGGCGTGCATCTGCCGAGCTGGCTGAACGGCGACTTGGCATCGCTCTACGACCAGTACCTGCAGCCCGACTGGCGCGAGAGTTTTAATGAACCCGGCATCTGGGACCAGATCAAAGAGATTCCGGATGAAGAGTTGATCGAGGTCCATCGGCGGCGCAAACGCCGGCTGGTGAATTTCGTGCGGGCGCGGCAGCATTCATCGGCGGTGCGGCGGCAGGCTTCGGCATCGGAAGTGCGGCGCGCGGGTGAAGTGCTCGACCCCAACTCATTCACCATCGGGTTCGCGCGGCGATTCGCCACATACAAACGGGCTACCCTGCTATTCCGCGACGTGGAGCGGCTGAAAAAGATTCTGCTCAATAAGGAAATGCCGGTACAGATTGTCATCGCCGGCAAAGCGCATCCCAAGGACCAGCCGGGCAAGAGCTACATCCGCGAAGTAGTCCAGCTCTCTCGCGATCCGGAATTGTGGAAGCACGTCGTCTTCGTTGAAGACTACGACATGAAGGTTGGCCGCGAGATGGTGCAGGGAGTGGACCTGTGGTTGAACACACCGCGGCGCGGCGAAGAAGCATGCGGCACCAGCGGCATGAAGGCCGCCCTCAATGGGATTCTGAATCTGAGCATTCTGGACGGCTGGTACGATGAAGCGTACGAAAACTCCGGGGGCTGGGCCATCGGAGATCGTGAGCCATATTCGGAAGACCAGGACGCGCTGCATGCCAGCGCCATTTACTACCTGCTCGAGAATGAAATCGTGCCCATGTTCTACGAAGTCCGCGAGCAGACGCCGCGCGAGTGGATGCGGCGCATGAAGCAATCGCTCACTTATATCAGCCCGCATTTCGATTGCCGCCGCATGGTGCGGGAGTATATGACCGAGTTGTACGAACCCGCGCATCAGCAGCACCTGCGCATGCAGGACGGCGGCTACGCGTTGGCGAAGGAAAAGGCTCACTGGAACCAGCGCATTCGTGAAGTGTGGGATCGTGTGCGTTTTGTGGAGACAGGGCCAGGACCTGCGGGGTCTGTGATCAGCGGCCGGCCCGTGCCGGTGCGTGCCGCCATCGAACTGGCGGGGCTCAAGGCCGAGGACGTGCGAGTGGAAGCCGTCATGGGTGCTGTAGATAATAACGGCAATCTGGAGGAGACCGAAGTTATGGTACTCCCACCCGTGGAGCAACGTGACTCCATCGGTGTGTTTGGCAGGGACATCGTTCCGGAGCGCACAGGCCGCTTAGGGTACGCCCTGCGTGTGAGTCCGAACCACTTCGACGATCCTTTAACCCGGCCCTGTACTAGCCTGCTAAAGTGGAGTTCGGTAGTCTAGGGCAAAAATGGGGCGTGCAAACGAGACCCATTCCGTGGTACATAGATATTTGAAGCATTGGCGGGACTCCCGAACCTGTTAGTGCTTAGCGCCTCGGGCGTTCCCGCAGAACCCCCGGTAAAACCCACTCCCACATCGCGCCACGGAACCATCGCGCGGAGGATGTGGGGGCTGATTGGGTGGTCAGCCAAAGGCGCAAAGAGTTCGAGTTAACTTTTTCGACTAAACGTTTCTTGTTCGTCCCGCAATTACGGAGCAACCTTCCCCATGGACAGCGATCGCAAGTATCGACAGCACGGGTATATGGATTCGGAGCGCGATTCCAAAGGCCCGCGCGATGATCGTCCCAAACCGCAGGGCCCACGTCCCCCCATTGACGTCACCGGCCCCCGCCTGCCGCGCCTGGTTCAGCACGTAGCCGCGTCCCGCTGCTACAACTGTTCCACCACACTGCCACCCGGCACCGATTTCAGCGGGGCCTGCCCCAAGTGCAATGCCGACCTGCATTGCTGCAAGCAGTGCTCGCATTTCGAGCCGTCGACCCGTTTCCAATGCCTGAAGCCGATTCCGCTGCGCATTCCGGTGAAGGACAAGGCAAATGACTGCACTCTGTTCACGCCGCGCGTGACCGTGGCTCGCGACGGAACCGCCGCTGCGCCCACCATCGCGCCGCCCGTCCAGATGGGCCCCCCGGCCCCGCGCAACGCCGACGACGCGCGCAACGCCTTCGACCGCTTGTTCAAGAAGACGTAGGGCAGGCCTTTCCCCGCCTCGCGAAACTGCGAGCCAGCTCCATGTACACGCCCAGATCGCGATCCAGATCGCTCTGCGTTCCGTCGAAGTAGAAATTACGAATCGGCAGCCCACCCAGATCGCGGCTGATCCGCGGATAAATCGCTTCGCAAACAATTCCGTTCATGCAAGTGAAGGGACTGATGTCGATGATGCCCGCCGCGCCTTTCCGCGCCAGGTAAACCACTTTCCCGACGTTTAGCACCATCTCGCCGAACGCTCCCTCGCGCGGCAGGTAGGGACGCGCGCATTCCAGAATCTCGTAAATGTCCGGCTCTTCGCGGCCCGCGAAACTCCTCGGCGAAGGGCTCCACCAGCACATGTTCGTCGCGCTTCTGCACGCGCGTCCGCACCCATGCGCTGAAGGCCTCCAGAGACCATTTCCGGCCATTCAGTTCCAACTTACGGAAGTGCTCGGAGTTGGTATACCAGATCCATTCCACAATGTCGGAGACCCACGCTTCGGCGCCGTACCCTTCCAGCGACCGCACCAGGTTCTCATTCGAAAAAGTGTTCAGGCGGCAGAAGATCTCGCCCACGATTCCGATCAGCGGATGGGAGCCTTCGCGGCCGACGCCGAGTTTGCGGAAACGTCCGCGGCTGCGCACCAGCGCATCGCGCAACGCCAGTAATTGTACTCCCGGGTTCACCGGCGTGGACTCGAGCGTCGTGCAAAGATCCGCCAGCGATTCTTCGTAGACCTCTTCGACTCGACCCACGCGTCTCCTCATAAGGCCGATGCAGCAACAGTAGCTTCTCCAGCAGGTCGGCGCACAGCAGCGCGCGCCATCCAGTGCGCACGAACGGCTTGGCCAGGTCGCCCATGCCGTCGTAAGCGTTGCGGCTGGTGGGCGACAGGATCTCGACATCCGCGTAGCCATTGGCATCCAGGATCTGGCGCAGGTAGGGCGCGTATTGTCCGAAGCGGCAGGGCCCTTCCGCCGTGGGCATGAAGAGCGCGATGCGCGAGCGGTCGATGCCGGGCTCTTCCAGCAGCTTCATGAAATCGCCCACCGTTACTTTGGCGGGATAGCATTCGTCGCCCGACGTGTAGCGCGCGCCCAGTTCGCGCGTGCGATGGTCGGAGGGCGGAGTGGGCTCGGCATCCAGCCCAATGGCGCGAAACGCCGAAGCGAAAGCGCGCGCGCTCGCCGCACGCCATCGGCGGAATGTAGATTCGCTTGGCGGGCGTGGCGCAGGCGCACTCGCCACAGTTTACTGCACGGTCGCCGCTTGTTGGTAGCATCGCAGAATTCCTTTACTGTCGAGATATGCTTCGCAGCGCGTCATATAGCCGGCGTCGTTGCCGTGCCCGTCGAACTGCAGCACCAGCAGCGGCGCCCCTGCCGCCTCGCGCGCGAAGTGCTTGATGTACGAATCCGGGCCGCACTTGAAGTTGGTGATGTAGATCATGTGCAGGTTGGGCCGCGCGGCGGCGATGCGCGCCGCCTCCAGAATCTTGCGGCCGGACGCCCAAAACATGTTGCGCGCGAGCGTCGCCCGGCTTCGCGGCCCGTCACCAGAAAATCGAGCGGGATCACGTTGGCGCCGTAGCGATGCCGCAGCTTGCGTGGGATGTCGCAATTCACGCCGCGATCGTAGATGTTGTAGCCGCGGCCCGGCAGAACCAGGCCCGGCTCGCCGGTCTGTTCCAGACTTCGAGCGCGCTGACGGCCGGCGGCAAGCAGCTTCTCCTGAAACTCGCGCTGCGCGGTGTAAGCCGCCTCCACCGCGCGGTCGCTGGCGCGCCGGGTCACGCCGATCCGCCGCATGGTTTCAGCCAGGGCCTTCTTCATTTGCGGCTGCCCGAGTTGGAAATGCAGCGTAGGAATCAGGAACCGATGCTGGTGCGGCTCCAGGGCCGGGGCCGAGCGCAGAACCCACGGCAGCGTCTGGTTCCACGGGCAGTAATGCGACGCGCACGCATCTTCTCCCGATTCGGCATCGGCAATGTTCGGCAGCAGGACATAATCCACGCCCGCTTCTAACAGCGATTGCACGTGGCCGTGCGCCACCTGCACCGGATAGCACGGCTGCGCCACCGCCATCTCGATGCCCGCCGCCGAAATGCGCGGGTCGGTGACCGGAGAGAGCACCGCCTCGATTCCCAATTCGGCGAAATAGCGGTTCCAGAACGGCAGGCGCTCCAGCATCGACATGGCACGCGGCAACCCCACGCGGAAGGCGGAACCGGTGGCGCCGGGCAGCGCGTCCAGAAGCCGCTCGCGATACGCGAACAGATCTTCGATCACCGGCTTGCGTCCGGTGGCGGAAGGCTTACGAAATTTATCGGAGCACTTGTCGCCCCAGTAACTCTTCTGCCCTTCGATCACGAATTCCTTCATGTCGCAGAGGTTGGAGCAGGCTTTGCACACGAAGTCGCGCGTGGATAGCTCCAGTTTGTGGAGGTCGTAGCCGCGGAAACGCGTGGCGGCCCCGGTGGCCCTGTGCCACTCGCGCGCGATCAGCGCCATCCCGATCGCGCCCATCACACCGTTGTAAGGCGGCACCGTGATCTTCTTGCCGAGCAGGCTGGCAAAGGCCGCAGTAACCGCATCGTTGTACGCCGTTCCGCCCTGGAAGTAAATGGTGTTGCCGATCTTGCGGCCGCGCACCACGCGATTGAGATAGTTCAGCGCGATGGAATAAGCCAGGCCGGCCACCAGGTTGGGAATCGTCTCGCCCTTGTGCAGCCATCCGGTGACATCGCGCTCCATGAACACCGTGCAGCGCTCGCCCAGGCGCGTGGGCGCGCCCGCCGCCAGCGCCAGTTTGGCGAATTCGCCCTTGATGCTGATGCCGAGCTTTTCCGCCTGCTCCTCCAGAAACGACCCGGTGCCGGCCGCGCAGGCTTCGTTCATCGCGAAATCGGTGACCACGCCGTTCTCGATCGAGATGAATTTCGAGTCCTGCCCGCCGATCTCGAAGATCGTGTCCACCGGCTCGCCGCCCAATGTCTCGCTGATGTGAATCGCGCCGGTCTTATGCGCCGTGATTTCGTCGTTCACCACATCGGCGCCGACGAATTCGGCGATCAGTTCGCGCCCCGAGCCGGTCGTGCCCACACCGCGAATCTCCAGACGGCTGCCCCACAGCCGTTCCACCTCGGCGAGCCCCTGCTGCACCGCTTCAATGGGACGTCCGGCGGTGCGCAGGTACACGTCATGGATCACCGCCCCGAACTCGTCAATCACTACCACATTGGTGGAGACCGATCCGATGTCCAGGCCGAGATACGCGGGGATCGGCCGGCCATCGGCGGGCACGACATATGTGCCGACGCGGTCGCGCAATTGCACGACGTTCATGGTTGAGAGGGGATTGGTGTCCTGCGCCGCCGCTGTGCCGTCGTGCTGGCAAAGGCGGTGGATCTCCAGGATCGAACGCTTGCGGGACTCCTCGGCCTCCAGCATGGCCGTGCCGATGGCGCCGCACCAGGCGTACTCCTGCGGAATCACCAGGGTATCGGCCTCGGACAGTTCGAAGGCCTCGCGCAGAGCGGCGGCCACACCGGCATTTTGCGAGACGGCGCCGATCAGGGCCACAGGCGCTTCCACCTTTCGACCCTTGACAATGGAACTCTTGAAATTGCGCGCCACCGCATCGCACAGGCCGCGAAGGATTTCCGCCGGCGAGTAGCCCTTCTGCTGGGCGTGGATCATATCGCTCTTGGCGAATACGGAGCAGCGGCCGGCAATCCGGGCGGCGCATTTGGCCCCTGAGACCAAGCAGCCCACTTCTTCCACTGCATACTCCATGCGCAGCGCCTGCTGGTCCAGAAACGACCCGGTGCCGGCGGCGCATTCGCCGGAGCGGTCGTAATCCACGATGCTGCCGCCCTCCAGCCGGATGTACTTGGAACTCTCGCCGCCGATCTCGAAGACCGTGACAACCCGCGGATAGAACGCCCCCATCATGCGGGCAATCGCCTTGAACTCGTTTTCGAAGAAGAGTCCCAGCACCTTGGCGATGGTGCGGCTGCCGGAACCCGTAACCCGCATGCCGTCCACCTGGGTTTCGGGCACGCCTTCGTAGAATTCATGTAGCAGATCGTATGTGGACTGGATGGGACTCCCGGCAATACGCCGGTATTCGGACAAGACCAGGGGGCGGTCGCCGATCTCGCTCAGCCGGAATTGCGGATTCGCCGCGCACAAAGCTTCCAGCATGGGACGGTCCGACGCCTTGCCGAGAGCGGCCAGCTTCAGACTGATAGCCCCAATGTCCAAACCGAGGTTGATGCCCATTTCCACTCAGTCTGACAAGCGGGACCTGGATATTCAAGTAATTTAGACCTGAAACGACGAAATTGACGGTCCAGTGGGGCTAGCCGTCTTGCCACCGGCCATTTCCCGGAAACCGCCCAAGGGGCTAAGTACTGTTGGGTTTGAGTTTTTGCAACCGGGCATAGATAATAGGTACTCGGAGGCTTATGCGCTGTTTATCCGTGGCGATGGCAGGATTACTGGTTTTGCAACTCATCCCGGGCGCCGCCGCGCAGGATACGGGTCTCAAACTGAGCCTGGTGGTGGTGGAAGGCGATGGGGCCATCAACAATATTCGCCAGCGCACGGCGCGGGAACCCATTGTGCAGGTGGAAGATCAGAATCACAAGCCGATTGCGGGGGCAGCGGTTGTCTTCACCCTGCCCTCGCAGGGCGCCGGCGGCAGTTTTGCAGGCGGCCAACACACCCTCACCGTGATCAGCGACAGCCAGGGTCGCGCCGTGGCGCACGGGCTGAAGCCGAACAACGTGCAAGGCCAGTACCAGATCCACGTCAACGCTTCCTATAACGGACAGAACGCCAACACCACCATTTCGCAATCGAATGCTGCCGCCGCAGCCGGCGCCGCGGCGGCAGCAGCCGGGATCTCGACCAAATTAATCGTCATCCTGGCAGTAGCGGGAGCGGCGGCGGCTGGGGGGGCCCTATATGCCACTCACTCCGGCGGCAACAACAATAATGCGACAATTGCAGCGTCTGCGGTGACCATCACTCCAGGTTCGGGTACGGTAGGACCGCCGAGGTAACCATCATGATTAAGCTAGTTTTTTCCTTCACCGCCTTGCTGAGTTTGGTAACGCCTGCCCTGCTGGCTCAGCAGGGGCAGGTCGCCGGTCCGGTTTCCGGCTATGTATTCGACCGTCAGGCGCATGCGCTGCGTCCCGTGCTGGGAATCGCGGGGGCTTCCGTGCTCGGCGATGCTGTGAGTTTCGGCTTGTCCGTGTCTGCCGCTTACGTGGCGCCGGCTCAGGATTCGGCCGTTGTAGTGGGCGCCGACAAATCCCTGCACCTTTTCCAAATGGGCGCCGGGACCGCCAAGGAAACGGCCGTAAATGGCCTGGGACTCGTGCCTGAGGGCGTGGCATTCAGTCCTTCCGGCGCCGCCGCGGCGCTGTTTGCAGCGGGCCGCGTGCAAGTGGTTACGGGGTTGCCGAACGCCCCTGTGGCCGGCAACATTATCGACGCGCGTGCCGGCCAGGAGCCCTCACCGCTCACCGTGCGGCCGCACCCCTATCGGGGAATGGCGACCGAGATGTTCGCGGTCAGCGATGACGGTTCGCTATTGATGGTGGCATCCGAGTCGTCGCTGCGCGTGCTGCAAACAGCAGGCGGCGAGCAAACCCTCATGAATTCGGTGGGAGGAGCGCTGGTAGCATTCGCACCGGGCGGCCACGATGGCGTGGTAGCTCATCCCAACGGAGTGGGCCTGGTAGTGCTGCGCGATATAGGCGGAGCCAACCAGCAGCAGCCCATCGCAGCGGCGGCCGATATCGCCTCCGCCGACGGAGTGGCGTTCTCCACCGACCGCGCAAAAGTCTACGTCGCGCGATCGACTGGCGGAGTCGCTGTGTTCGACTTGGCCAGCAAAGCCCGCACCGACGTCGCTTGCAACTGCGTGCCATTCGGATTGACTCCCATGGGAAGCCTGTTCCGCCTGAACGAACTCGGAACCGGACCCTTGTGGCTGCTCGATCCAGCCGGGGCCAGAATCGTCTTCGTGCCCGCTAAAGTCAATTAACTGCCGATGTGGGGACAGGTAGCCTGCCCGCAGCGGAGCCGGGATCGGTTTGTGTCACCTGTCTTCTTTAGTAGCTAGCGCGGCGGGGTCGAAAAAGCGGTCCGAGCTTCGCTCGGATTGGCAGGCGGAAGCGCCTGCCCCACCCAAGAGCATCCAGTTTTTATGAGATTTCGCGGGCCCATTCCAACAGGCGATGGCTGTCCCACTACCGCAAGTTGAACTTCTTCATCTTGTAGCGCAGCGTATCGCGAGTGATCCGCAGCAGCCGCGCCGCCTGCGTCTGATTGCCGTTGGTCTTCTCGAGCGCCCGCGCCAACAGGCTCCGCTCGTTGTCTTCCAGAGACAGGCCGTCGGTAGGAATCGCCATCCCAACTGACGCCGCTACGGCGAACGCTGGATCGGGACGCGCAATTGAGATGGGCAAACTTGGCGGCGTGATCACAGAAGACTCTTCCAGGATCATCGCCCGTTCAATGGCATTACGCAGCTCGCGCACATTGCCCGGCCAGTCATGCGAGATGAGTAACTTGGCTGCCGCCTCACTGACACCCTCGATGTTTCGCTTGAACTTACGATTGTAGTGGTCGATGAAGAACTTAGTCATCGGCACTATGTCTTCCAGACGCTCGCGCAGTGGCGGAATCAGAATCTGGATTACGTTCAACCGGAAGTAGAGGTCCTGCCGGAACGCCCCCTCCTTCACCGCTTCGCGCAGGTTCTTGTTAGTAGCAGCCACTACCCTGAGATCGAGCTTGATATCTTTGAGGCCGCCTAACCGCCGGAAACTCTGCTCTTCGAGCACGCGCAGCAGCTTGGCCTGTAGCATGAGGGGAATTTCGCCGATCTCGTCCAGAAATAACGTGCCCTTGTCGGCCAATTCGAAAATGCCGCGCTTTTGGGAGCGCGCGTCGGTGAAGGCGCCCTTTTCGTAGCCAAACAGTTCGCTCTCCAGCAGAGAGTCGGGAATTGCGGCACAATTGATGGCGATAAACGGCTCGGCCTGGCGCAGGCTCTGGTAATGCAGTGTCTTCGCGATCAGATCCTTGCCGGTTCCGTTCTCACCTTCCAGCAGGATCGTGACGGCTTCGCTGGCGGCCACCCGCCGCACGAAGTTGAGCACTTCTCGCATGCCGGACGATTCGGCAATCACTTCACGCTTCTGCGGAGCCGCTTCTTCCGTGATGTCCTTGATGGTGGCCACTACGCCTGTGAGGTTGCCGGCATCGTCGAACATCTGGCTGGTGCGCATCACTACCAGGCGTTCCAGACCGTTGTCGGTATGCAGGCGGACCGTAGCGTGGGGCGCGGTGGGGTTTTGATTCAAGCCGGCCAGCATGCCGCAGCCCGGTTCGCACACCGAGCACTTGAAGATCTCCTGACAGTGTTTTCCCAGCATCTCTTCCGACGACATGCCGAAGAGTTTCTCCGCAGACCGGTTAACACCGGTAATCCGAAACTCAGGATCGTACAGAACCAACGCATCGGAAAGCTGGTCAAACACCGATTCCAACACGCTGGTACGCTGCCAGCCTGGTGTGAGCTTAGACATTACTTGCTGCTTAGGCTTGATTATAGCAAGCGCAACTTGGGTGAATTGGCCCAAAGGACGGCTACTTAGGGGGGAATTGCCCCCACAGATGCGGGGAATATTCCGGCAAAGCCACAGTAAAGGCGGGAGTAAATGCGTGGTGATGCAATTGCATCCCCGACAAGTGGAGGCATCATGTCCCACTTAAAAATCGTTGCGCCCACTGTGATCATGCTGGGCGGATTTCTGGTTTGCTCTACAGCCTCGTATGGCAAGCCGGAATATGTGAAGACCACCAAGAAAGCTTGCACGTTCTGCCATGTGGATTCCAAGGCGAAGCCCAAGGAACTCACCACTGCCGGCAAGTATTACACCGAGCACAAGAGCCTGGACGGTTACGTCGAAAAGAAATAGTAGCTGGAAGGTAGGGGTTGTCCATGATGCAAAGGGTGCAGCTTTCGATTGCCGACTCCGCCGACGCGACGGCATTGCGCGAAGCATTGTCCCGCAGTTGCGCATGGCAGATTGATCTGGTGGATCGTCCAGACCTGTCGCAGCCTTGCGTACTGGTTCTGGACGAGTTCGCCTTTGCCCGCTTGCCCCTTCCCCTGTCCCATCCGGAGACGCTTGTCCTGATCTGCCGGCCGGATCCGCAATTGCTTGCCCAAGCGTGGGAGGCCGGCATCGTTTCTGTCTTATCCAAAGACGACTCTGTGAGCACTATCCTACTGGCGATCATGGCCGCCGCCTTGCGTGTCGCAAAAGTCAACAACAATGCCACGACAAGTGGAATTTCCCCCACCGCTACTTCTGTCTCTGCGCCAATAGCCCCATCCAATCAGAGTTCCAGACCTAAACACTGTAAAACACCGTAGAAAAATGCGCCGCGGGATGGACCCCGGCGTGCAATACCTTGCACTCTCGGGAAAGGAGAACCTGACATGGAGCGCTCATTAGTAGATTTAGAGGCTATTGTCCGGAACCGCATCTGCAAGGTTTGTACCTCACGCACTATCAGCGGCGATTGCGGCCTGGAGGAACCCTCCAGTTGCGCGCTATTCCGCCTTTTCCCCCAAGTGGCCCAAGCCATCCAATCCGTCCATAGCGACGATATTCACCAGTACATTGAAGCCATCCGGCGCCAGGTCTGCTCGGTCTGCAACGACCAGGCGATGGACGGCTCCTGCGAGACCCGCCAACAGGTTCAATGCTCCCTGGACGCGTATCTGCTGCTGGTGGTGGATGCGATCGAAGAGGCCACCGGCAAGACCTTCGATAAGACCAAGCTCCACTCCCAGGGCGCTCCCATTCAAGTGCGCTCCAACCCCCAAATGCAGTTATGAACTCAATGTTGAGGTGAATTATGCATATCAACTTTATTCCGTACCTGGCTCTTTGGATCGTGCTGGCCGCGGTTGTGATCGGCATGATCGCGTGGCGCAAGATAGTAGCGCGCGGCGAAGACGATTCTCTGCATGTAATGAACGCGGGTGCATCGACGCACCAGGAGGATGTGACCCACAAGCTCGATGTCATCGACAAGTGGGGCAAGATCCTCACCGCGATCACTGTGGTCTATGGCCTGATTCTGGGCGGGTTGTACCTGTACCAGGGTTGGGTGGAAATGTCCCACACCGGACTGTAATCATGCCACGGAATCGAGCATCATTCATGAGAGGCCTCAGGCTCGGTTCCGTGCTGCTGGCCTTTATGCTGCCGGCTCACCTGGCAGCGCGGAGCGAACCGCCGCCGCCCGACTCCGTCAAAGCATCGAAAGTGGAATGCACATCCTGCCACGATCAGGGCGGCAAGTTGGAAAAGAGCGCCCACATCGGGCTCACCTGCGATACCTGCCACGAATCGCACGACAAGGTTCCGCACCCCGCCGATATCCCCAAGCCGCAGTGCATCGCCTGCCAC
Organism: uncultured Solibacteraceae bacterium; assembly: GCA_963815475.1. GTDB lineage: Bacteria > Acidobacteriota > Terriglobia > Bryobacterales > Bryobacteraceae > Sulfopaludibacter. The sequence continues at coordinate 3,333,052 of CAWFHD010000003.1, forward strand.
GCCGACCAGGCGGGAGACTACGCCAGTGGCGTCCATGGCTTGGCCCGCAAGGCCGGCAACGAAGGCGCGCCCGATTGCTCCCTCTGCCACGGCAGCGCTCATGAATTGCTGCCGCCCAAATCGCAGGCGTTCCGCATGGCCGTTCCAGACACCTGCGGCATGTGCCATAGCGAAGTGGTGGAACAGTATCGCGCCAGTGTGCACGGCAAGGCGCTCGCCAAGGGAATCACCCAGGCGCCGCTCTGCACCGATTGCCATGGCGAACACAAGATCATGAAGCACACCAACGCAGCCTCTCCGGTAAACAATGCCAACATCCGCGATACCTGCGGAAGCTGCCACGGCGATCTGCGCCTGACTCGCAAATTCGGCATGCCGTCCGACCGGCTGGTCAGCTTCGATTCCTCCTTCCACGGCCTGGCCGCGAAGGCCGGTTCGCAAACCGTTGCCAACTGCGCGAGCTGCCACGGCGTCCACAACATCCTGCCATCGTCCGACCCCAAGTCGATGATCAATCCGCAGAACCTGCCGAAAACTTGCGGCCAGTGCCATCCCGGCGCCGGCTCCAGGTTCGCCATCAGCCAGGTGCATGTGGCGGCAGGCGGCCAGGAACCGGCGGCGCTGCGATGGATCCGGCAGTTCTACCTGCTTCTGATCCCGGTCACCATCGGACTGATGATCCTGCATCAGGCCGGCGACTGGTTTCGTAAAGTAATTCGCCTGCGGTTTGCCGCCGCGCCGCTCCGCCGCACGCGCCACGCCGGCGCCGCGCATAGCGAAGTGCGCATGTTGCCGTTCGAAAGAGTGCAGCATGCCCTGATGGCGCTCTCGTTCATCGTGCTGGTATGGACCGGCTTCGCGCTCAAGTATCCCGATCAAATGTGGGCGCGGCCGCTGCTATTCATGGAAGGCGGTTCCACCTCGCTGCGTAGTGTCATCCATCGCGTGGCCGCTGTCATCTTCATGATGGTGACCGTCACGCACCTGGTTTCGCTGATTGTCAGCCGTAAGCTGCGCAACCACTGGATGGAGATGCTGCCGAACACCAATGACCCGCGTGAAGCGCTCTCCAATTTCGCGTACAATCTCGGTCTGGGCAATACTCCTCCAGGCCGCAGCGCGCACAGCTATGTTGAGAAGGCCGAATATTGGGCGGTGGTGTGGGGAGCCATCGTAATGATTGCCAGCGGCTTACTGTTGTGGGCCAACAATATCGCCATGAAGATGCTGCCCAAGAGCTGGCTGGATATCGCCACCTCGGTGCACTTCTACGAAGCTCTCCTGGCAACCCTGGCAATTGTGGTCTGGCACTTCTACTCGGTAATCTTCGATCCCGATATTTATCCGCTGAACACGGCGTTTCTCACCGGCGTCAGTGTGAAGAAGGACGAGCACTCAAGAGAACCCGCGCCCACCGCGGGAGACTGACTGGAATCGCATATGACACCGAACAACTCCCCCCTGAGGGGGCGGGGATGGTTGTCCCCCCTCATTCACCTTTCGAATAATTGGATCAGCCTGGCAGGCGTGGTGCTGGTCACCAGCGCCACGATCTTCTGGTTGTTTCTCCTGCCCGTAACGCTGAAGGGCGAAACGCATAACCCGTACATCGGCATCCTGGCATTTCTGCTGCTGCCGGGGCCTTTTTTTGCCGGCCTGACGCTAATCCCTATCGGCATGTGGCTGCAGCGCAAACGAGAAGGACGCAGCGGCATCTACCCGCCGGGATTTCCGCCCCTCAGTTGGCACAACTCCGATCTCCGCCGACTCGCCTACTTTGTGGGCGCCACCACGGTGCTCAATATTGTCATCGCCAGCCAGCTTAGCTACGGCGCCGTCAGCTACATGGACACCACCACGTTCTGCGGCCTTACCTGCCACACCGTAATGCAGCCCGAGTACACCGCCTATCAGAACTCGCCGCACTCCAATGTGGAGTGCGTGAAATGCCATATCGGCCCGGGCGCCGGATGGTTCGTGAAGAGCAAGCTATCGGGCATGGGACAGGTTTTCGCGGTGACGTTCAACACTTATCCGCGGCCGATTCCCGCGCCGGTCCATAACCTGCGTCCCGCTCGTGAAACCTGCGAGGCGTGCCATTGGCCGCAGAAGTATGGCGAAGACCGCATCAAGATTGTCCACAAATTCGCCGAAGATGAAACCAACAGCGAAACCAAGACCGTACTGCTGATGAAGATCGGCGGCGGCAACCGCGGTCTCGGCATTCATGGGACGCACCTGGGCGTGAACACGTCCATCCGCTACGCGCACTCCGACGAGGCCCGCCAGACCATTCCGTGGGTGGAATACACCGTGAGTGGAAAGAAGACCGTCTACGCAACGTCCGACGCCAAGCCCGAGGGCGCCGCCAACGGACTAGTGCGCGAAATGGACTGCATGGATTGCCACAATCGTCCGGCGCACGCCTACGATCTGCCCGATCGCGCTCTCGACAAGGCCATGACGGCCGGCACGGTTTCGCCGACGCTGCCTTTCGCCAAGAAGACCGCTCTGGTGATTCTGAAAGAGACCTTCAAGACGCGGGATGAGGCTGCCCAGCATATTCCAGCCGCGTTCGAGAAGTTCTACCGCGAGACGTACCCGGCCATCTGGTCGCAGCGGCAGGCGGAAGTGACCGCCTCGGGCAAGGAAGTGCTCGCCATCTGGGACCGCAATATCTTCCCCGAGATGAACGTCACGTGGGGCAAGTATCCGATGAACATCGGCCACACCGATTTTCCCGGTTGCTTCCGCTGCCACGATGGCAGCCACGCCGCCAAGAACGGCGATTCCATCACCCAGGACTGCAACGCCTGTCACAACCTGCTGTCTATGGATGAAGCCAATCCCAAGATCCTGACCGACCTGGGAATCACCGAAGCCAAGGGCCGGCAATAGGCTACCCAACTTTTGCGCCTCGCGGCAGGAACGCTCAAGAATCGGGCTAAGGTACCGAGTTATTTTCGCGCTTCGCCAGGCGCCCGCTGCCAGGGAAAGCGAGGTCCACCACATCCTCGAAACCCGGCGGTTGTGGGGCACTGGCCTGGGTTGGGTGGACCTCCATCTTCTCGCCTCCGCGGTTCTGGCCGGATGGAAGCTGCTCACGGCTGACCGGGCACTGCAAAGGGCAGCCGGCAAGTTGGGGATCGCAACGACAGCGTAGCTCGCGCTTACTTCTCGAGCGGCAGTCCCGACTCTTTCAGGGCTCTCCAGCCGCCGTCGAGCGAAACCGCGTTGGTATAGCCCATCTTCTGGAGATTGTCGGCTACTAACGCCGACCGGAAACCCCCTCCGCAATACAGCACCAACTTCGTGCTCTTATCCGGGACCTTGGCAATGATGTCGCGCTCGATGATTCCGCGGCTCATGTGGATAGCGCTCTTCACGTGGTTGGCGGCCCACTCGTTGTCTTCCCGAGTGTCCACCAGCAAGTGCGGATCGTTGGCCGCCACCATTTTCTTGTAGCCTTCGATGTCGGTCTCGCGGATGCGCGATTTCGCGTCATTCACCAGTTTCAGAAACTCCGGACTGTGATCCATCTTTACTCCACGCGCCGAATTCTGGCACCGGCCTGCGCCAGTTTCGCCTCGATTTTCTCATAGCCGCGATCGATATGGTACACACGGTCGATCACGGTCTCGCCCTTGGCGACCAGCGCGGCCAATACCAAGGATGCGCTGGCCCTCAGATCCGATGCGATCACGCCGGCGCCGGTCAGTTGAGTTGGACCGGCCACGATCGCCTGTTTGCCGTCAAGCCGAATGTTCGCGCCCATGCGCGCCAGTTCCTGCGCGTGCATGAAGCGGTTCTCGAAAATGGTCTCCACTACAATGGCAATGCCGGTTGCCTGTGTGGCGAATGCCATGTATTGAGCCTGCAGATCGGTGGCGAATCCCGGATATTCCTCGGTAGTCATATCGACCGAGCGGATGGGATTGCCGCCGCGCACACGCACACTGGTCGGGTTGGGTTGTGTCACGTTCACCCCGCTCTGTTGCAGCTTGGACACTAGCGCCTCGATGTGTTCCGGAACGCAGCCCGTAACCGTGACATCGCCGCCGGTGATAGCGCCGGCAATCAGGAAGGTGCCGGCTTCGATGCGGTCCGCGATGATCGTGTGCTCCGCGCCGCCCAGGCGCTCCACTCCTTGAATTCGGATGGTGGACGTGCCTGCGCCTTCGATGCGGGCGCCCATCTTGATCAGCATTTCTGCCAGGTCAGCAACTTCCGGCTCGCGCGCGGCGTTGCGCAGCACAGTCTCTCCCTTTGCCAACACGGCGGCCATCATCAGATCTTCCGTCCCCGTGACGGTGATGCGGTCGAAATGGACCGACGCGCCGCGCAGGCCCTCCGGCGCTACCGCTTCGATATAGCCATGGGATTGATTGATGCGCGCGCCCAGTTGCTCCAGCCCGAAGATATGCAGGTTGATGGGCCTGGCGCCGATGGCGCAGCCACCCGGCAGCGAGACGCGCGCGCGGCCGCTCCGCGCCACCAGAGGGCCTAGCACCAGGCTGGATGCCCGCATGGTCTTCACCAGCTCATATGGAGCCTCCGGCGAGACCACCTTCTCGGTGTGCAATCGAACCGTGGCGCCATCCACATCCACCTTGGTTCCAATATCCACCAGCAGGCGCTGCATGGTGCGAATGTCCCGCACCGCCGGAATGCGGTGCAGTATCACCGGCTCATCGGTAAGCAGCGCCGCCGCCAGCACGGGCAGCGCGGCGTTCTTCGAACCATTAGTAGGGATGTCCCCTTGGAGAGCAACGCCCCCCGTAATCGCGAATTTGTCCATTTTATCTTTCCAGTGCCTGTGAAATGCGCCCGTGGGCAGCGGCCAAACGGCGCTCGGCTTCTTCGCGGCCAACGCCCGCTTTGCCCATCAGGATGGCAACGCGCACACTATCGCCGGAAGCCGTCAGCAATTCCGCCGCCCGCTCTAATCCGACTCCCACTGCCTGAGCCACAATGCGGTGAGCCCGGTTCACCAGCTTCGTATTTTTCGGCTGGACATTCACCATCAGGTTCCCGTAAACATATCCCAACCGGATGAACGCTGCGGTAGAAAGCATGTTGAGGACCAACTTCTGCGCCGTGCCCGCCTTCATCCGCGTCGACCCGGCTACGATCTCAGGACCGGGAACAGGCGTGATCGGAATGTCCACCGCACGCGCCAGTTCGGAATCGGGCGTGCAACTGATCCCTACGGTAACTGCGCCCATACGCCGGGCTTCGGCAATCGCGCCCAACACATATGGTGTGCGGCCGCTGGCTGCCAACCCAACCAGGACGTCGCGGGCCGTGAAACCGGCAGCCAGCAGGTCGCGAACGCCGATCACGGGATCGTCTTCGGTAGTTTCGGTAGCGCGGCTCAGAGCCGCTTCGCCGCCGGCGACGATGCCGCGGACCATCTCCGGAGGCACACTGAAAGTCGGCGGACATTCGGATGCATCGAGGACGCCGAGCCGTCCGCTGGTCCCCGCTCCCATATAGAAGAGCCGTCCACCGGCCTCGAAGCGGGCCACGATGGCATCCACCGCTCGCGTGATGGCGGGAATCTCGCGCTCCACCGCCTCGGCTACCTTCCGGTCCTCGGCATTGATGATGCGTAAGACCTGCTCGGTAGGCAACAGGTCGATGCCTGCCGAGGCGGGGTTGGACTGTTCGGTGAGCAGCTTATCGAGCATGCAATCTCTTTCGAGAGTAACGCAGGTTGACGTCCGACAATTTCGGACTGCCGGGTGTTATAAAGAAATTGCCTTTTCGCGGAAGTTGGAAGAGCGGGTTCCCATATGGATGCTTCATAAAGGAAAGCCCGGTTTAGGCCCGGGCCTTCCATCGTGAAGCGGAAAGGAGGGCCAACGTATGGTCCAGATACTGGTAACCTTCGTCCTGCCGCTTTTGGGGCGAACCACGGTACTGATCCTCTGGCCTCGTAAGAGGAAGAGGTAAGCGCCGTCGCGGGGCCGGAGAGCCGCTTCTCCGGTTCCCGCTACCAGTATTATACGCTCAAACTTCCCGCTGGCAAGCCCGCTCCGCCGGGGCCACGCTATATTCAAAGTAGTGCGATATTTCCTGACGGGACGGCTTCCCGATGCCACATCCATCCTGCTGGTGGAAAGCGGATCGCGTGCCCTGGTTGAGAAGGTGATCCCCGGTCTGCGCCAGAACTATGGCGACGAGATCCCGATCGACCTTGTATCGTGCTTCCACGCGCTGCCGGAGGGCTTCTCCGCCGAAACCACCAGCGTCTATCGCGTCAGCGACTACAAAGGACGCGAAGGCCGCGGCAGGCTGTACCGCGAGCTCAAGAACAAACGCTACTCGCTGATGGGAATTGTGTGCTCCGGCGAGCCGCTGATGACCAAGTGGAAGGCCGCGCTGCTATGGCAGGTGCCCGCCAAGGTTTTCGTCATCAACGAGAACGGCGATTATTTCTGGCTGGACCGCCTGCACCTGAAGCCGATCCGTGAATTTGTGCTGTTACGCGCGGGATTGGCGGAGGCAGGCGCCGTACGTACCTTGGCGCGGCTGATTGCCTTCCCGTTCACATTGATGTATCTGCTACTCTATGCAACGGTTGCGCATACCCGTCGCGCCTTGCGCAGCAGAGGCTGATCACACTTTTTATGAAGGCTATTCAAGTCAAAGAAACTGGCGGCCCCGAAAAGATGGAGTTGGTGGAAACGCCCCCTCCCCAGCCGGGGCCGAAGCAAGCTCTGGTGAAGCTGGAGGCGAGCGGCGTCAATTTCATCGACGTGTATTTTCGAATCGGTCTGTACAAGGCCGATACGCCCATCACGCTGGGAAATGAGGGCGCCGGCACCGTGGTCGCAGTGGGCCCCGAGGTCACCGATGTGAAGGTGGGCGACCGCGTGGCCTACGCCATGGCGCGCGGCTCATACGCCGAGTACGCCGTGGTTCCGGCGTGGCAACTGGTGAAGATTCCCAGGTCACGTCGATTTCGTGACGGCCGCGGCAGCCATGTTGCAAGGCATGACCGCGCACTACCTGACGCACTCCACCTATCCGCTGAAGAGCGGCGAGACCTGCCTGGTACACGCGGCCGCGGGCGGCGCGGGCGGCCTGATCGTGCAGATGGCAAAGATGCGCGGCGCGCGCGTGTTCGGCACCGTTTCCACCGAAGCGAAGGCGGCCATCGCCCGAGAAAGCGGCGTGGATGAAGCGATTCTTTACACCCAGCAGGATTTCGAAGCGGAAGTGAAGCGCCTGACAGACGGCCGCGGCGTGGATGTGGTCTACGACTCGGTGGGCAAAACCACCTTCGACAAGAGCCTGAACTGCCTGCGCCTGCGCGGCATGATGGCTCTATTCGGACAATCCAGCGGCCCGGTGCCGCCGTTCGATCCGAAGATCCTCAACGGCAAGGGCTCGCTGTTCCTCACGCGGCCCAGCCTGGCGCATTACGTGCCAAACGCGCGAAGAGCTGCTCTGGAGCGCCGGAGCCGTGCTGGGTGGCATCGAAGCCGGCACGCTCAAGGTGCGCATCGACCGGCACGTACCCGCTGGCCGAAGCCGCTCAGGCGCATCGCGACCTGGAGAGTCGCAAGACCTCGGGCAAGCTGGTGCTGACGATTCCTTGAATGCCATGACCCTGCAGGCCAGACTGACTCTTTACTACGTGCTACTGGCCGTGCTGATGGCGGGGATCATTTCGGGCGTCAACTTTATCAATGAGACGCAAGCCGAGTTTGAAGCCACCCTGGAACGCGCCAATATGCTGCAACGCCTGGCCGTGCAGCAACTCACGCAATCCCTCAACCGTCAGCCCAACACCTCCCTGCCCGAGGCCTTGCAGGATCCGGACCTGGTTTCCCTGTTTAAGAACATCATGCTCTACTCGCACTACGCGATTCTCGAAATCGCCGTGGTGGACCCCAACAATAACAATAAAATCCTGCTCGACAGCAGTCCTCATCGTCTCGGCGCGATCCTCCCGCCCTATCAGGATTTCCAGCCGCTTGTGACCAGCAAGGCATGGTATCAGAAACTGGGAGCGCTGTACGGCAAAGATTATTATCAACTGCAACGCCGGCTGATAGTGGGGCCCTCCGAAGATCTGCACGTACGTGTGGTGATTGACCCCCACTTCATCGAACTCGATATCGGTCCCGTGCTTAAACGGCAGGCGCGGGTCGCCGTGTTCGCCACCATCGGAGCTCTGGCCCTCACGTTTCTGGTTTCGATGGTTGCCTTCCGGCCCCTGGCGAAATTGCGCCGCCAACTCGATCTGCTTTCGAGAGGGGAGTACGAACAGGATGCGCCTCTCGACAAGCCCGCTACCGACGAACTGTCGGTGATGGCCTCCAAAGTCAGTATGCTGGGGCAGCGCCTGCGCGGCGCTCAATACGAAGTGTCCGATCTGCGCGGCAACATCGATCGGCTGATGCAGGATCTGGAAGACGCCGTCTTCATCTTCAATCGGGAAGGGCGCCTGGTGTTTGCCTCGGGAACGGTGGAAAAATTCGTTGGCCGCGGACGGTCCGATCTCCCGGGCCAAACCATCGCCAGTATCTTTCCGCCGGAAACCCCGCTGGGCCTGATTATCGAACACGCTTCGGAAACCGCCCATCCGGTTCGCAGCCGCCGCGTGCTCATGGAGCCGGTGGACGGAGTCTCCGCCCGTGCCGGCGGTGCTTCTCTCCGTGGATTTGCTGGAAACCCGGCCGGGCGGCAGTGCGCCGCGATCTGGAATTCTGGTTCGGCTTCGCGATCCGGAGGCGCAGCGGAAAATCGGCCGCGAATTGCAGACGGCCGACCGGCTCAGCGCCATCAGCCGCGTTTCCGGCGGCGTGGCACATGAGGTCAAGAACCCTCTGAACGCCATCCTGCTCCACGTCGAAGTGGCTAAGGCCAAACTGGCCCACGGAGACACGGCGGTGGAGCCGCAAATGGAGATCATCGGACGCGAGATCGTGCGGCTCGATCGGGTGGTCAAGACCTTCCTGGATTTTACCCGCCCCGTGGAGCTTCGTCTGAATACGATTTCGCTGCAGATTCTGCTGAACGAAGTTGTGGATTTGGCGCGTCCGCAGGCGCAAACACTGAAGATCGGCGTGAGCGTCGCCAATGACGCCGAGGATGTAGAGGTTCGCGTGGATGCCGACCTCATAAAGCAGGCCATGCTCAACGTGGTCATGAACGCCATGCAGGCCATGCCGGAAGGAGGCGAACTGCGTTTTTCTTCCTCGATAACCAGTGATATGGTCGAGATTCGTATCTCCGACAGCGGTTCCGGAATTCCACCCGAACTGCGCGAAAAGATTTTCAAACTGTACTTTACAACTCGTAAGGAGGGGTCGGGAATCGGCCTGGCAATGACCTTCCGAATCGTGCAACTTCACGATGGTACAATCGATTTCACGAGCGAACCGGGGAAGGGCACGACCTTTTTTATCCGCCTGCCGATTGCCGTCTGAGTGAACCCCATGAGACTCGTGCAAGCAATTCTGGTAGCCGCGCTGGCAATCTGGCTTGCGGGTTGTGTGGTGCGCGCCAAGCCGAAGACAACGGCCGCCATTCCCGCCGCGCCTCAACCGGTGCCGGCCCCACCCGCTCCAACTCCGCCTCCGGAGCCGCTTTCTATCCCGCAAACGCTGGTGCAGCTTCCGCCGCCCCAGACCTTCAACCCGGAGTCCATTCCGGAGCTGCCGGTGGCCACGCCCGAAGCCGCCGCCGCGCCGACGCGCAACAATCGCAGCCGTTCGGGATCCGCCGCTCCCGTGACCCCGCCCAAACCGGAAGCCGCGCCCCCACCGGCGCCGACACCGGTAGTGGTGGAACCGCCGCGACCGCCCATCCAGGAGGAGCTTTCGGACACAGAGAAGAAACGCTTGCAGGATTCGGCGCAGGCGCGCAAGCGGCAGATTACTCGCTGGCTTGACTCACACCCGCGTAAGGGCTTCAATCAGCAGCAACAGGGCATCGTAGACCGCATCCACGCCTTCCTCAAGGACTCGCAAGCAGCCGAGGACCGCGGCGATATGCGCGAAGCCGATGCCATCGCCGAGCACGCTCAGATTCTCCTGCGAGAATTGCAGAATGGTCAATAACGAGTTCGAAGAACGGCGGGTCGTCGTCTCGGGAGGCTTGGCGGCGCGCAAACTGGATGGATTGCTGGTATCGTTCGGTCCGAATCTGCGATACCTCTCTGGCTTCACCGGCAGCAATGGCAGCCTGCTGGTACTGCCGGACAAGGCGATCCTCTTCACCGACCCGCGTTACACCATCCAGGCCGGACAGGAAGCCTCTTGTCATGTGCGGATCTCGGCAGGTCCGCTTTTGCTCGACCTGGCCGCGGCCATCAAACGCCTCGGACTGAAGCGAATCGGCTACGAACCGGCGCACATGACGTGCGAGTTTTTCGAGTCCCTGAAATCGCGCCTGCCGATGAAGGCATCGCTCGAAGCCGTGGCCGGCTGGGTTGAGGAACTGCGCCAGATCAAATCGGCGGACGAGATCGCGCGCATCCGGCGCTCCGTAGACACCAATTCGCGCGCCTTCGAACAGGCCGTCGGGCGAATGCGGCCCGGCATGAAGGAACAGGATCTGGCAGCCGAGCTGGAGTATCGCATGCGCCGCCTGGGCGCCGAGAAGCCGTCATTCGAGACTATCGTGGCGGGCGGTGTGCGCTCGGCCCTGCCGCACGCGCAGCCCACCACCGCTCCCTTGCGTGGCGGTCTGGTTGTGGTGGACATGGGCGCCATTCAGGAAGGCTATTGCAGCGATATGACGCGCATGCTGTTCCTCGGCAAGCCGTCCGCCAGAGTGAAGCGCGCCTATGGGGCGGTGCTGGAGGCGCAACTCGCCGCGATCGACGCAGTTCGCACCGGCGCCAAAACAGCGCGCGTGGACGCGGCCGCGCGCAACGTCCTCAAAGGGCACGGGCTGGACCAGGCGTTCATCCACTCCACCGGACACGGCCTGGGCCTCGAAATCCACGAGCCGCCGCGCATCGGCAAGCGCGACAAGACCACCCTGCAGGCCGGGATGGCGATTACCATTGAGCCCGGCGTATACATCGAAGGCTTCGGCGGCATCCGCATCGAAGATACGGTGGTGGTGACCGAGCACGGCTGCGAGATCCTGACACCGACGGCAAAAGAGCTGCGGGTGATCTAAATGCAGGAGCCAGGGGTCGCGGGCCGCGAGCCGGATCCGGTGATCGTGAACATCGCCATCGCGGTGCTGGTGGTCTTCGGACTGGCGATGCACATTCAGGTGTTTCGCGATCGACCCGCGACGGCGATCTGCGGCACAGACTTCCCCATCTTCTACGGCAGCGCCAAACTGCTGGGCACGCCCGATCTCTACTCGCCCATGGCCGTACAGAGCATGCAGAAGCAGTTGATCGGCTGCGGGTCGGCTGCCGCGGCGTTCATCCGCCTGCCCTACTTCGCAGCTCTGGTCTGGCCCTTCACGCTGCTGCCTGTGGGCACGGCGTTCATGGTGTGGCGCGTCCTGCTGATCGGCGCGGAACTGGGCTTCGTGGCATTCTTCGGCAACCATTGGAAGTGGGCGTTGCTGGCCTGCGTCTGGTCGTGGCCGCTGGCGTGGGATCTGGACAATGGACAGGATGCATCGTTCCTGCTCCTGGCGGTAATGGCCGGAGCATATCTGTTGAAACGCGGCCGAGCATTCGCGGCGGGCCTGTGTTTTGCCTGCTGCGCGGCCAAGCCGCATCTGGTAGTGCTCCTGCCGCTGCTATTGATCGCGCAGAACCTGCGACGCACAGCGGCGGGCCTCGCCACTGGTGGCGCGATCTTGCTCACGCTGTCCTTTGCGGTCGGCGGACGGAACTGGCCGGTCGAGTTCTTTCACGCCATCTCGAATCCGTCGATCGACCCGACCCCGATGGAACTGCATAACATTCGAGGCCTGGTGCACGGTTGGCTGCCTGCCGAGATCGCCCTCGGCATCACAGTGGCGATCGCCGTGTGGATGGTGTGCCGGCGAGCATCCTTCGAAGTCGGGCTTGCGGCTGTGTTGGCCGGCAGCCTGCTGGTGTGCCACCATTTGACGGCATCCGATTGGTGCATGCTTCTGCCAGCCTGCCTGATCCTGGCATTTTGCGCCGCGACGCAGGCCGTGCGAGTGGCAGCGATCTTCTTGATCACGCCACTGGTCATCATGTTCCAGAGACAGCCCTCGCTCATGCGCATTCCCGACCTGGCGCTACTCTTCTTGATCTATGCAATTGCCTATGAAATGAGCCGCCGCGAGTTGGCCGGCTAGAATGACGGAACGAACCCAATTCCATTTCGAGCACTTGGACTTCCTCATCCAGTCGACCTGTAAACCACAATCACAATTGACGTTACTCCACCGGCGATAGCCCTCACTCAACTCCCACCGCGTAATGGTTTTCACCGCGGAAAAATGCACATCTTGACATCCGATAGACGTGCGCGCATAGTGTTAGTGAAGACGGTAATCAAGGCCGTTTTCAGGCCTTTTATACTGAAAGGCTTGCCGCTGTTCCCCGTTGTTGGGGAAGTCACTGAGAAGGAGGAAGTGCATAGAACCAGTCCACAATCAGGGCGGCTTCCGGTTTCCTCGGCTGGCCGGTTGCGAATCTTGACGCGCTAGTATTTCTCTTTGGCGCCGCGGTAATCACTCCGCAATCTTTCCGGTTCGCAGGCACGGTGATGAGGAGTTGGCGGTCGCCCTTTTCCTTTCCTCCCAATCTTCGCTTCACTTCCGTTACACTGGTCTTTCTCCCACTGTGAACGCTGTCGAATTCCAGAGTGTTTCCAAGAGCTACGCGATTTACGACGCCCCGGGCGATCGCCTGAAGGAGTTGTTGACGTTCAATCGCTGGAAGCGGCATAAGGACTTCTGGGCGGTTCAGGATGTCTCCTTTGAGGTGAAGCGCGGCGAGACCTTTTGTATTGTGGGGGAAAACGGCTCGGGCAAGAGCACCACACTGCAAATGGTGGCGGGGATTCTGCATCCGAGCAGCGGCCACGTCAGCATCAATGGGCGGGTCTCGGCGCTACTGGAATTGGGCGCCGGCTTCAATCCCGAATTCAGCGGCCGCGACAACGTGTACCTGAACGGATCGATTCTCGGTCTCAGCACCAAGCAAATCGACGAACGCTATCGCGATATCGAGAACTTCGCCGAGATCGGCGATTTCATCAACCAGCCGGTAAAAACTTATTCAAGCGGAATGGTGGTCAGACTGGCATTCGCGGTGGCGATCAATGTCGACCCCGAGATCCTGCTGGTGGACGAGGCGCTCGCAGTCGGCGATATCTATTTCCGCCAGCGCTGCATGCGCAAGGTGCACGAACTGCGCGCGCGCGGCATCACCATCCTCTTCGTCTCACACGCCGTCAGCGATGTGAAGGCCATCGGCGATAAAGTACTGTGGCTGGATCACGGCCGCGTAGTCGAGATGGGAGAGCCCGACCGCGTGATTTCGAAGTACCTGGCGGCCATGTCGCAAAAGGATTCTAATTACCGCCTGCTGCGCGCCGGCAGCGAAGAAAAACGCGTGCGTTGCGGCCCGGTGCGCGCGCCCGAGATCGTGGAGACCATCCCCAATATCGACCATCGCTACGGCGATGGGCGCGCGGAAATTCTGGGCATCGCGGTGCTGAATGAACAGGGGCATCCCCTGCATATGCTGGAGCCCTCCATCCGCATGGTGGTGCGCATCAGCGTGCGCGCCAAGGATGATCTTTCCATGCCCATGGTGGGGTTCATGCTGCGCAATCAGTTGGGAATGGATTTCTCCGGCAGCAACACGGCGCGCGAAGGCTACGAACTGCCGCCGATGCAGCCGGGCGACATCACCACGGTCGACTTCCACATCGACCTGCCTGAGCTCTATCCGGCATCGTTCTCATTTTCGCCCGCCGTGGCGGACGGCACTCTGCAGGCCTACCAGATGTGCGATTGGATCGACAATGCCATCGCACTGCAGATGAGCCGCACCGCCGGCGAGATCTACGGCTACATTCATCTGCCGTGCCGCGTGGAAGTGAATTCCCGCATCGCCACTGAGGGTTCTCCCATTCTGGAGAAACACGTTGGCTGAGTTCACGGGCGAACGGCTGATCCCCGGCCAGGTGGACGTGGATCTGCTCAACGAGCACATGGCGCGCTATGCATTTGCGGCCCGCCTGGCACGGGGAAAGCGCGTGCTGGATGCGGGCTGCGGGGCGGGCTATGGCTCGGCCGAACTGGCGCCGGCCGCACTCTCGGTGATTGGCATCGACGTGGCGCCGGAAGCCGTGGAATTCGCGCGCTCCAACTACCAACAGCCCAACCTGGAATTCGAGCTCGGCTCCTGCACGGCGCTGCCGCACGGTGAGGGCGCCTTCGATCTTGTGGTGGCGTTCGAAGTGATCGAGCACCTGGAAAACTGGCGCGAGTTTCTCCTGGAAGTGCGTCGCGTGTTGGCGCCGGGCGGGCAGTTTGTCGTCTCCACACCGAACAAGCAGTACTACACCGAATCGCGCGGCGCGCAGGGCGCCAATCCGTTTCACGTGCACGAGTTCGATTTCACCGAGTTCGGCGATGAGCTGCGGGCGATATTTCCGCACGTGCTGCTGTTCCTGGAAAATCACGTAGAAGGCGTCACTTTTCAGCCGCACGAGCCCGGACACACGGTGGAAGTGCGGGTGGATGCGGGCGAGCCTGCGCCGGAGGAGTCGCACTTCTTCGTGGCGGTGTGCGCGCATCGGCCGCAGGTGGGGAATCCGACCTTCGTGTATGTGCCGCGTGCCGGCAACGTGTTGCGCGAACGCGAGCATCACATCGCGCTGCTGGAACAGGAACTCGCCGACAAGCACGCATGGTGGGAGAAGGCGCAGCAGGATCTGGCGGAGTTCGACCGCGAGCATCAGAAGCTGCTCGGGATGTTTCGCGACCAGAAAGAAGAATTGGAGCGCAGTAATCTCTGGGCGGCGGAGCAGAACCGCGCCATCGAAGAATCGCGGGCGCGCATCGTGGAATTGCGGGAGGAAGCCGCTCGCGACCAGGAGCAGGCTCGACAGATGGCTGCGGAGTACAACGCCAAGATTGCGGACCTGGAAAGAGATATCGAAGCCAAGACGCAATGGGCGCACGACCGCGAAACCGAAGTGCAGAAGCAGACCGCCGAGTTGGTGCTGGCCGTGGAGGCTCTGCACCGCACCGAAAAGGAACTGGACGATCGCACCGGCTGGGCGCTTCGACTCCAGGAAGAGGCGCGCAAGCTGGAGGAGCAGGTAACGCTGTTCCGCGCGTCGCGATGGGTGAAGCTTGGCCGCAAGGTCGGGCTGGGCCCCAGTTGACATGGGCCTGCTGAAACGCGTAGTCCGGGCGCTTCCTTTACTGCTGCTCTCGCCGTTCCTGCTGGTCATCAGTGCGCTCGTGTTGGCAATCGTGGATCTGCTGAGCAGAGTGGGGAAGGCCGTTACTCCTTCGAAGAGTGTGGACACCGGCAGTGCCTCGGTGGTCATCCCCAACTGGAACGGGCGCGATCTGCTGGAGAAGTACCTGCCTTCGATTGTCACCGCGCTCGCCGGCAACCCCGATAACGAGATCGTAGTGGTGGACAACGGCTCTTCGGATGGCAGCGCCGATTTCGTGCGCCAGCGCTATCCGCAAGTCAAGCTGGTGGCGCTCAAGGAAAACCTAGGCTTCGGCGGCGGGTCGAACGCCGGCTTTCGTGCGGCCAGGAACGACGTGGTGGTCCTGCTGAATAGCGACATGCGTGTCGCTCCCGATTTCCTGGCGCCGCTGCTCGAAGGCTTCCACGACCCCGAAGTCTTCGCCGTCTCCTGCCAGATCTTCTTCAGCGATCCCAAAAAGCTCCGCGAAGAGACCGGGCTGACGCAAGGTTGGTGGCAGGATGGCGGCCTGCACGTCAGCCATCGCATCGATCCAGCCGTGGACGATCTCTTCCCCTGCTTCTATGGTGGAGGCGGATCGTGCGCGTTCGACCGCCAGAAGTTTCTCGAACTTGGCGGCTTCGACGAGTTGCTGGCGCCCTTCTACCTGGAAGACACCGATCTCGGATACATGGCGTGGAAACGCGGCTGGAAGGTGCTCTATCAGCCGCGCAGCGTGGTGTATCACGAGCATCGCGGCACCATCGGCAAACGCTTCCGCGAAGAGCAGATCCAGGCGGTGCTCAAAAAGAATTACGTGCTGTTCTGCTGGAAGAACATCCACGAATGGCGGCGGCTGATGCAGCATTTTTGCTTCCTGTGGGCCGGCGCAGTGCTCGCGGTGCTCTTCGGGGAGCTTCCGGTGCGGCCCAATCTCGCCGCCATCTGGCGCTCCTTCCGGCAGCTTCCCCAAGCCGTGCGCTCTCGCAAACGGGCGCGAGCGCTGTCGCGGATCAGCGACACCGAAGCGTTTCTGCGACACATAGGCGGCTATTATCGCGACCGCTTCGCGCCCATGGAGCCGTCCCCCTCGCGCCTCCGCGTGCTTTTCGTTTCGCCCTATCCCATCTGTCCCCCGGTGCACGGCGGCGGCGTTTTCATGTACCAAACGCTGCGGGAAATGACGAAGCTGGCGGAAGTACATGTAGTGGAGTTGCTGGATTGGGAATGGCAGCAGAAGGATAACCAGGAGCTACGCGAGTTCTGCGCCTCCGCCGAATGGCTAGTGCGCCCCAGCGGCTCGCCGAAAGACATGGGGGCGCTGCTGCCGCACGCCGTCCGCGAATTCGCCAATCGCGATCTGGAGTGGCTCATCCACCGTCAGCTTTACCAGAGGAAGATCGACGTGCTGCAGCTCGAATACACGCCGCTGGCGCAATACCACGGCGCCTTCCAGCGCATAGTAACCGCGCTGTTCGAGCACGATGTGTACTTTCAATCCATCGGCCGGGGACTGGGACACATGATCGGGCTATCCGACGAAGTGAAGGCGCGCGTCGAGTACCTGCAGGCGCTACGCTACGAACTGCGGGTTCTGCCGGCATTCGATCAGGTGCAGGTATGCACTCCGACCAATCGAGAATACCTGCTTTCCTTCCGCCCCGATCTGGCGCCCAAGTTGCGAGACGGCCTGCGTGCCGGGATCGACACCTCGCGCTATGACTTTCGACCGGGTGGGCGCGAACCGCTTACCATGCTGTTCGTGGGAAGCTTCCGGCATGAGCCCAATCGTGT
Source organism: uncultured Solibacteraceae bacterium (assembly GCA_963815475.1). Lineage (GTDB taxonomy): Bacteria > Acidobacteriota > Terriglobia > Bryobacterales > Bryobacteraceae > Sulfopaludibacter. The sequence goes on from CAWFHD010000003.1 coordinate 3,350,193, forward strand.
CGCCGTGGATTGGTTTGTGCACGAGGTTCTGCCCTTGATTCTGAAACGCGAGCCACGCGCCAAGGTCGTGCTGGCTGGATCCGATCCGCCGGCCGCTCACACCTATGCCGATTTTGCGGCGAACCTGGAGATGGTGGGATACGTCGAAGATGTGCGCGATCCATTGGCGCGCTACAGTGTGTTCGTCTGCCCCATTCTGAGCGGCTCGGGAGTGCGGGTGAAGTTGCTGGAAGCGTTCGCGGCGGGAATCCCGGTGGTCTCGACCGTGGTGGGCGCGGAAGGGCTGGCACGGAACGATGGCGAGTTCTGTGGACTATCGGACGATCCGCAAGGATTTGCCAATCGCGTTGTGGAACTGCTGGAGAATCCCGAAAAGGCGGCAGCCATGGCATCTCGGGCGCGAGCCGAAGTGGAACTCAACTGGGATATGGAGAAGATCACGGCCCGCCTGGTGGACGGGTATGGCGGCTTAGTGCGGGAGAAGAGAGCGTGAACCAGTCAGCTTTCTATTGTTGCTTCTTCCCCAGCCCCAGATCCTTCTTCAGCCGATTTACGATGTTAGAAGCAGTGCGATCCAGCTCCTTGCCATTGGAGGCCTTGGGTGGATCGTATACGGACCAGAGCACTTCGCGAGACTTGGCATCCACCAGGAAGAGTGTGCCTTTACTGCGGCCAAAGGTGGAGGCGCCCCCGGGCTATCGAGCTTGTTGACCGGTGGAGTAAACATCGAAGTGCCGGACGTGGGAGTATCGGCCTTGTCCTCGTCTTTTTCTTCGTCGTCGGGAACGGGGGTGGGTGAAATCTTCTCGAGCTGGGTCTGGAATACCTCGCCGAGGTGGTCGGTGAAGATGACATCCGCCAGTTTGGGATCGGTTACCACTTTAAAAACATGATCGTTGGTGAGACGATTGGCGAGATACTGGTCGAGTCCGCGCGACATCGAAAGGACGTACACGGTATGCGCGGTAGCCAGGTCCGCGGCACTGGCGAGCGCGGCCCAACAGGACAAAAGGAGCAGAAAACGCTTCGTGGATGTCATCTCTAAGATTATGACGCTGTGGAGCGCCAAAAAGTCGGGACCCCATGTATAAAGGCCAGTCCATCACCGTCATCATTCCCTGCCTGAATGAGGAGCAGGGCATCGAAAAGGTCCTGCGAGCCATGCCGGACTTCGTGGATGAGGTGATCGTGGTGGACAACAATTCCACCGACCGTACCTCGGAAGTGGCCGCCGGCCTGGGGGCCAAGGTGATTCGCGAGGAGGTGCGCGGGTATGGCCGCAGCTACAAGCGGGGCTTTGCGGTGGCCACCAAGGACCTCCTGATTACGCTCGATGGCGACCACAGCTATCCCGTGGACGCTCTGTCGTACCTGATCGAGGCTTTTCTGCACCTGGAAGTGGATTTTCTGAACGCATCGCGGTTCCCTGTGCGCGACCGGCAGGCCATGAGCCTGAAGCATAAGCTCGGCAACCTGGTGCTGTCCATTGCCACGTCGCTGCTCTTCTTCCGCTGGGTGCGCGATTCGCAGTCGGGTATGTGGGTTTTCCGTCGTTCCATCCTGAAAGAGATGAAGCTGGAGTCGGACGGCATGGCGTTTTCGGAGGAGATCAAAATCGAGGCCCTGCGCAATTCGTCCATCCGCTTCGGAGAGATCTCCATTCAATACTCGTCGCGGCTGGGTGAGAAGAAATTGAACCCGTGGCGCGACGGTTTTCAAAACCTGGCCTTTCTGGCAAAGAAGCGTTTCTTCCGATGACGATCAGCGCGATCGTGCCGGTGTGGAACGGCCGCGAACTGCTGGAGCGGCTGTTGGCATCGCTGGCCGCACAGACACGGCGCGCCGATGAATTGCTGGTGGTGGATAACGGCTCCGAAGATGGAGCGCCTGACTTGGCGCGCGCCGCCGGCGCTCGCGTAATCGCAATGGGCCGCAATGCAGGCTTCGCGGCGGCAGTTAATCGCGGCATTCGGGAAAGCCGCGGCGAGTGGCTCGCGATTCTCAATAGCGACGTGGAACTGGCGCCGGATTATTTCGAGAAGCTGTCGGCCACGGATGGCTGGTTCGCCACGGGCAAAATCTTAAGCCGCGCGGACAACACGCTCGACGGCACATTCGATCTACTGTCGCGCGCGGGTACTGCCTGGCGCGCAGGCAGCGGTCGGACGGACGGACCGCTCTTCTCCGAGCCGCGAAGTATCTTTTCGGCTCCTTGGACCGCTGCGCTCTTTCGCGCCGACCTATTCCGCCAGGTGGGCATGTTGGAGGAGAGCTTCGAATCTTACGTCGAAGATGTGGACTTCGGAGTTCGCTGCGCCTGCGGAGGCTTCGAGGGAAGTTATGTCCCCAGCGCAGTGGCGTGGCATCGGGGCAGTGCGACACTGGGCCGTTGGCACGCGGACACAGTTCGGCGTATCTCTCGTAACCAGGTATTTCTCCTGGCGCGACATTACCCAGCCCAGTTACTACGACAATTGTGGTGGCAGATTATCGTGGGGCAAATCCTGTGGGGTTTGGTGGCCGTGCGCCACGGCGTGGGATTTGCGTGGTGCCGGGGAAAGATGGAAGGGATCCGACGGTTCCCGGCCGTGCGCAAAGAAACGTCGACTCCGGAACTACTAGTACACTTTCTAACACATAGCGAACAAACGATTCGCGAGCTCCAGTTAGCTACTGGCTTCGACACCTACTGGAAGTTGTACTTCCTCTTGACCAGGGGTGGGACAAAGTGACACATGGCCGAGATCGGCATCATAATCGTCACTTATAATTCGGGTGCGGAAATCGGCGCATGCCTGGACGCGGCGGTAAAGACCGGCGCGGACATCGTTGTCGTCGACAATGGGTCGCACGACGAGAGTGTTGCCGAAGCACGTCTCAGGGGTGTCCATGTCATCGCGAACCCAACCAATGCAGGGTTTGGCGCGGCTGTGAACCAGGGGTTTGTCGAGTTGAACTGCCCCTATGTATTGTTACTCAACCCCGATACGGTGCTTCAGAGCACGCTTGAACCACTCCGTAAAGCGTGTGATTTGACCCAATCCGCGGGCGCGGGAGGATGTTTGCTTGACGCGAATGGGCAGCCTCAGGTGGGATTTATGGTACGCACGTTCCCCACCCCGGCGGCATTGATTTTGGAAGCTCTCGTGCTAAATCGCCTATGGACGAATAATCCGATCAATCGGAGGTATCGCTGCTTAGGGCTGGATTACACGGCGCGGGCAGTGGTAGATCAACCGGCAGGAGCTTTTTTAATGGTCCGCCGGGCCGTATGGCAGGAATTGGGTGGATTCGATAAGGGCTTCCACCCTATTTGGTTTGAAGACGTCGATTTTTGTAAGCGCGTCTCGGATCGGGGTTATCTGTTCTATTTCGAGCCATCCGCTGTTGCCAAACATACGGGAGGACACTCTATCCCGCAGATGACTGTGGAGATGCGCCGATATTATTGGTATCGTAGTCTACTGAGGTACTCAGCCAAGCATTTCCGAAATCCAGCCTTTCGGGGGATTTGCCTGGCTGTAGTATCGGGTTCCGTCTTGCGAACGATAGTTGAATCCGTTTTGCGCCGGAGCCTAAGGCCCATAGCAGCAAGTGGGAACGTCGTGAGGCTCGCTGGCCGATGCTTTATTTTCGGCTGGAGGGAGAGAGCGGATTCGTCCTGCTCTAGTTTCTAGTTAAGGCAATCAGGAAATACGGATGTCTGGAAGTTTAGGTCACTCAGGTTCTTGTTCATGGCGCACAGCGACTTCGTCTCCGTCACGATAGTTACCTATAATAGCGGCCGTTTTATCAAACGCTGCCTTGAGTCCGTGCTCGCGCAGAAGTACGCACTCAAAGAGATTGTCATCGTGGACAACGCGTCCACCGATGGCACCGTCGATATCCTCGAGCAGTTCGAGGATCGCTGTCAGGTTTATTACAACGATGAGAACGTCGGCTTTGCGGCTGCGCAGAACCAGGCTATCAAGCTGTCCAACGGCGAGTGGGTTCTGACGCTGAATCCCGATGTGCTCCTGCTGCCGAATTTCATTCAGGCGCTGGTGGATGCCGGTCAGTTCGATCCCAAGATCGGCGCGGTGTGCGGCAAGCTGCTCACCATGACGGCGCATTTTGAGATTCCCGAAAAGCCGGTAGTGGATTCCACCGGCATCTACTTTAACCCCATGCTGCGCCACCTGGATCGCGGCAGCCAGGAAGTGGATAACGGGGACTATCTGCACTACGAATATGTGTTCGGCGCCACCGCCGCCGCGGCGCTCTATCGCCGCGCCATGATCGACGATATCGCGCTCGACGGCGAGTTTTTCGATTCCGACTTTTTTGTGTATCGCGAAGACGCCGACGTGGCATGGCGCTCGCAGTTGATGGGCTGGAAGTGTTTGTATGCGCCTTATGCGCGCGGCTATCATGTGCGCAAAGTGCTGCCGGGCAACCGGCGCGCGCTGCCGCCTGAGATCAACATGCACTCGGTGAAGAACCGCTTCCTGATGCGCATCAAGAACATCTCGCCAAAGCTGTATTGGCGTAATTGCCTTTCCATTACCGCGCGCGACATTACCGTGGTCATGTGCTGCCTGCTGTGGGAGCACAGCTCGCTGCGCGCCTTCTGGTTTCTCGCTAAGGGACTGCCCCGCGTCATTGCCAAGCGCAAGCTGATTCAATCGCGAACGCGCGTGGATGACGCATATATGGCAAGTTGGTTCCAATACGCGCCGGTGAGCAAACAGGCTCCGAAGAAGATGGCGCGCATGCTGTCGCGGTCGGAGACAGCGCGAACTTAGTGGGCAAGTCCGGCCTGCGCATCGCTCTTCTGGGCACGCGCGGGATTCCAGCAAATTACGGCGGCTTCGAAACTTTCGCCGAAGAAATTTCTACGCGTCTCGTGGAGCGCGGCCACCAGGTGACCGTTTACTGCCGCGAACGCTACCCGCAAGCTGTATATCGTGGAGTGCGATTACAATACAATCCCACCATTCGTCATAAATACTTCGACACCCTGGCTCACACGTTCTTCTCCACCTGCCACCTGCTCACACACCGCGTGGACGTCGCGCTCTACTGCAACGGCGCCAACGCCATATTCACCCTGGCGCCGCGACTGTTCGGCATGCCGGTGGCGCTCAATGTGGATGGCCTGGAGCGCAAACGCAAGAAGTGGAACCGCCTCGCCAAGACGTGGTACCTGATCTCCGAGTGGCTGGCCACCTTCTGCCCCACAGTCGTGGTGACCGACGCCCTGACCATTCAGGATTACTACCGCCAGCGATATGGCAAGGCGAGCACCTTCATTCCGTATGGCGCGGACACCGGCAAGCTGGCAAGCGCGGCGGTCCTGGAAAAGCTGGGGCTGGAGCGAGACCGCTACTTCCTGTACGTAAGCCGCATGGAGCCGGAAAACCATCCGCTCGAAGTCCGCGAGGCCTTTGAGAAAGTGGAGACGCCACTCAAATTGGCCCTCATCGGCGATGCGCCCTATGCGCGCGAATACATTGCACGCGTGCGAAATACCACTGACCCGCGCATGGTCATCCCCGGCGCTATCTATGGCGAAGGCTATCGCGAATTGGGCTCGCACTGTTTCGCCTACATCCATGCCACGGAGGTGGGAGGCACCCACCCGGCGCTGATCGAGGCCATGGGACGAGGCGCGCTGGTGCTGTATCGCGATACACCGGAGAACACGGAAGTGGCCGGCTGCGCAGGTATTCCCTTTGGACCTGACGACCTCGCGGAAAAGCTGCGAATGGCAATCGACCTGAGCGGTGAGGAACGCGCCGAGTTGCAGCGGAAAGCTGTCGAACGTGTGCAGCAGCGATATTCGTGGGACGCAGTCACTGGCGAGTACGAAAAGTTACTGCTGAGGCTTGCTCGCTCCTGAGATTCAGTTGCCGCACGGACGCCCAGTATCCACAGATACACGAGCCTACGAGCGCGACTTGGAATTTACACCCAGAATCGCGCAGTGACTTCCATAATGGACTCACGCCACTTAAGCGGCATCTTACCGCGTTATCCGAGGTTGACATGAATCTACCGTGTCGAATGGTAACCGGACTTGGCTTGGCGCTGATCCCAGGAATTGCTCTGGCCGCCACCGCCAACTATGTCCAGACTAATCTGACGTCGGACCTTCCCGGCGTCGCTAACATTACAGATCCCAATCTGGTAAATCCCTGGGGAATCGCGTTTAGCACCGGCAGTCCGTTCTGGATTGCGGATAATGGTACGGGGCTTGCGACGGTCTACAATGGCGCGGGTCAACCCTTTCCCGTTGCCACTCCTCTTGTGGTGACCGTTCCAGTTCCAGGCGGTGGCACGCCGCCGTCCGCCCCCACCGGGGCTGTCTTCAACACCAGTACCGGCTTTCAACTTCCCGGAGGCAATCCCGCGACCTTCCTTTTCTCTACGGAAGACGGAACCATTTCCGGGTGGAATAGCGGATCGAGCGCGGTTTTGGAAGTGGACAATTCCGCGAGTGGAGCGGTCTACAAAGGACTGACGCTGGATTCCAATGCCTCGGGTACCTTTCTATATGCATCCAACTTCAACGCCGGAACCATAGACGTCTTCAATAGTAGCTTCGCTCCCGCCACCCTCTCCGGGTCATTCACCGATCCCAACCTTCCCAAAGGTTTCGCACCGTTCAACATTCAGAACATCGGTGGAGCCCTCTATGTGACTTATGCCAAGCAGGACACTGATAAGCATGATGACGTTCCCGGGTCAGGAAATGGCTTTGTCGACGTCTACGACGCGAATGGGAAACTGACGGAGCGCCTGATCTCGAATGGCGTCCTCAACTCTCCCTGGGGGCTGACGTTAGCTCCTGCGAGTTTCGGCGCCTTTGGAGGCGACCTGCTGGTGGGTAACTTCGGCGACGGCAGCATCAACGCATTCAATGCAACTACAGGCGCTTTCGACGGTGCGCTGCGCGATGCCCACGGCAATCCCCTGACTATCGAAGGGCTCTGGGCATTGAAGTTCGGCAACGGTGGCAACGCCGGCAATCCGAACACTCTCTACTTCACCGCCGGCATTCCGGGCCCTGGAGACGTGGAAGACCACGGACTGTTTGGCAGCCTCGCTCCCACTCCCGAGCCATCCACCCTTCTGCCAATCGGTCTGGCGTCGATGCTGGGTCTCACCTGGCTGCGGAGAAGGAAGTAGCAACCTTCCTGCGGAAGTTCAGCAGGTCCTATAGCGACTTACTCAACGACTCGTACGGCTTACCGACTTCCTGAGCATCCACGACGGCCACGGCCGCCACATGCACGATATCGTCCACCTCGCTGCCGCGCTGCAGCACGTGAACCGGTTTTGATAGCCCTGTGAGCAGCGGGCCCACCAACTCCGCGCCTCCGATGCGTTGCAACAGCTTGTATGCAATGTTGCCGGCTTCCAGGTTGGGAAACACCAGAACATTCGCCCCGCCTTTCAGCGTGCTGAACGGGTAAGTCTCGTCGATGATCTGCGGCGTCACGGCGGTATCGGCCTGCATTTCGCCATCGATCATCAAGCCCGGCGCTCGCTGCCGAACCAACTCCACAGCGCGCCGCACTTTGTCGGCAAGAGGGTGGCGCGTGGAGCCGAAATTGGAAAACGATAGCATTGCCACACGCGGTTCCTGGCTGAAGCGGCGTGCCTTCTCTGCCGCCATGATAGCGATCTCCGCCAGATCCTCCGATGTAGGCTCGATGTTGACCGTGGCATCCGCCAGAAAGTAGATGTCGCTCTTGGGCGTGATCAGCACATAGACGCCGGCCACACGCTTGAGCTCGGGACGAATGTCGATCACCTGCAGCGCCGGCCGTATGGTGTCGGGATAGTGCGTGGTAAGTCCGCCGATGAGCGCGTCGGCATCGCCCAAACGCACCATCAGGCTTCCGAACGTGGTGGGGTTCAAAACGTGCTGGCTGGCCTCTGTGCGCGTCACGCCTTTCCGCTGGCGCAGGCTGAAGAACTCCTCGGCATAGATGTCGTGGCGGTCGAACTTCGCGGGGTCCACCATCTGCACACCGTGCAGATGCAGGCGCATGTCGGCGGCCTTGGCGCGAATCTTCTCTTCGTCGCCCAGCAGTATTGGCAGGGCGATCTTCTCGTCGAGCAGAATCTGGCACGCGCGCAGAATCTTGCCCTCCTCGCCTTCGGTGAAGACGATGCGCTTCGGCGCCTTCTGCGCTTTGTTGATCATGGCGCGCATCACGCCGTGAGCGGTGCCCAGGCGGCGTTCCAGCTCTTCGCGATACTGCGCCAGGTCCACCGGCTGCTGCGCTACTCCGGTCTCCATGGCGGCCTGTGCCACCGCGGAGGCCTCCCAGATGAGCACGCGCGGATCGAACGGCTTGGGAATGATGTACTCGCGGCCGAAATCGATGCGGTCCACGCCGTAAGCGCGCAGCACGGAATCGGGCACGTCCTCTTTCGCGAGCGCGGCCAGTGCGCGTGTGGCGGCCAGCTTCATCTCATCGTTGATGGTGGTGGCGCGCACATCCAGCGCGCCGCGGAAAATGAACGGGAAGCCCAGAACGTTGTTCACCTGGTTGGGATAGTCGGAGCGGCCGGTGGCAATGATGGCGTCGGGCCGCGCCGCCAGCGCTACATCGTAAGCAATTTCGGGATCGGGATTGGCGAGAGCGAAGATCATCGGATTGCGGCGCCATGCCTTCACCATCTCCGCGGTGACCGCGCCGCCGCTGGAGAGTCCGAAGAACACGTCGGCGCCCATCAGCGCCTCGGCTAACGTCCGCGCCGGAGTATCGGAGGCGAAGCGCGCCTTGTAGGCGTTCATGCCGTCGGTGCGATCCTTGTGAGATGACACCCTTGGTGTCGCACATCACGATGTTCTCGAGGCTCACGCCCAGCTTCACGTAGTGCGCGGCGCATGAGATTGCGGCTGGCGCCCGCGCCGTTGAAGACCACCTTGACTTCACCAATCTTCTTGCCGGCGATTTCCAGCGCATTGAGCAGGCCGGCCCCGGAAATGATGGCTGTGCCATGCTGGTCGTCATGGAAGACCGGAATCTTCATGGTCTTCTTCAGCTCTTCCTCAATCAGGAAGCACTCCGGCGCCTTGATGTCTTCCAGATTGATGCCGCCGAAGGTGGGCTCCAGCATCTGGCAGGCGCGAATGATCTCCTCGGGATCTTCCGATGTCGAGTTCGATATCGAAGACGTCGATATCGGCGAAGCGCTTGAAGAGCACCGCCTTCCCCTCCATCACCGGCTTACCGGCCAGGGCGCCGATGTTGCCCAGGCCGAGCACGGCTGTGCCATTGCTGACTACTCCCACCAGGTTGCCCTTGGCGGTGTATTTGTAAGCGAGTGCGGGGTCGCGCTCGATCTCCAGGCAGGGGACCGCCACGCCCGGAGTGTACGCCAGGCTGAGATCGCGCTGCGTGCGGCAGGGCTTGGTGGGGACGACCGCCACCTTCCCTGCCGGAGATGCAGAATGGTATTCGAGAGCATCTTCGGGGCGGATCTTCATGGGTTTACCTTTCGAGACAATTATAACTGTCGGTTTTATAACTGTCGCTTTTTGGGCGCACTCAACCCACTCGCGTTACCCTGGAATCAGGGGGACTGGATGCAACTGGGAATGATCGGTCTTGGCCGGATGGGCGCCAACATGGTGCGACGCTTGACGCGCGGCGGCCATCAATGCGTTGTCTTCGATCAGAACTACGCCAACGTGACTCAAATGGCGAGTGAAGGCGCGGAAGGCGCGGCCTCGCTCAAGGACTTCGTGCAGAAGCTTAAGGCTCCGCGCGCGGTCTGGTTAATGGTGCCGGCCGGAGTGGTGGACAGCGCGCTCCACGATCTGGTCGGCCTTCTGCAACCGGGCGACATGGTGATCGATGGCGGCAATTCCTACTACATCGATGACATCCGGCGCGCTCAGGAGCTCCAAAAATCGGGGCTGCACTATCTCGACGTGGGCGTGAGCGGTGGCGTGTGGGGACTGGAGCGCGGCTACTGCCTGATGATCGGCGGCGAGGGCGAACAGGTTGCTCATCTCGATTCCATCTTCAAGACGCTGGCGCCCGGGACGCGGCGATCTCGAAAGGACTCGCGGCCGCGAGAAGGATTCCGGCACCGCAGAAGAGGGCTACCTGCATTGCGGCGCCTCGGGCGCCGGCCATTTCGTCAAGATGGTGCACAACGGCATTGAGTACGGCATCATGGCAGCGTACGCCGAGGGCCTTAACATCCTCAAACACGCCAACGCGGGCAAGCAGCAGCACGCTGCCGACGCCGAAACCACCCCCTTGCGCAATCCCGAGCATTACCAGTACGACCTGAACCTGGCCGACGTGTCGGAGGTCTGGCGCCGCGGCAGCGTGATCGCCTCCTGGCTGCTCGATCTCACCGCCATCGCGCTGCACGACGCTCCCGGCCTGGAAAGATTCGCCGGACAAGTTTCCGATTCCGGCGAAGGGCGCTGGACCATCAAAGCCGCCATCGACGAAGCCTGCCCCGCGCCGGTATTGAGCGCGGCGCTGTACGAGCGATTCGCCTCTCGCGGCGAGGATGATTTTGCCAACAAACTGCTCTCCGCCATGCGCTTCGAATTCGGCGGCCACATCGAACGCACAAAAGGCGAGGGACCCAAGTGAGCGATACTGTCCCCGACTCCAGCGCGGTCGACCAGGCCGAGGACAAGAATGCCGCCGCACACGAAGGCGCCCGACAGGCTGAACGTTGCGCCATGGTGATCTTCGGCGCGTCCGGCGATCTCACCAAGCGCATGCTGCTGCCTTCGCTCTACCACCTGGCCAAGAAGAAACTGCTGCCCGCCGATTTCGCGCTGGTGGGCTGCGCCATCGACGAAATGAGCGAGGAGGAGTACCGCAATCGTGTCCGCGCCGACCTGCACCAGTTCGCCGGCGCTCCCAACGAGTGCAAATTCTGTGACTGGCTTATCGAGCGCCTCTATTATCTGCACGGCGATTTCCAGCAGCCCGAAACGTTCCAGCACTTGCATCAAGTGCTCGAAACCATCGACGAGAAGCATGGGACGGGCGGCAATTACCTTTATTACCTGGCCACCTCGCCCACGCTTTTCGGCAATGTGGTGCAGCAGCTTGGCGGCGCCGGCCTGGCGCAGGAAGCGGAAGGGCACTGGCGTCGCGTAGTGTTCGAGAAACCCTTCGGCCACGATCTGGAATCGGCCAAGGCTCTCAATATCCAAATCGGCCAGGTGCTCACGGAGCGCCAGATTTACCGCATCGATCACTACCTGGGCAAAGAGACGGTCCAGAATATTTTGATCTTCCGCTTCTCCAACGGGATCTTCGAGCCCATCTGGAATCGCCGCTATATCGATCACGTGCAAATCACCGTGGCGGAGACGCTGGGCGTGGAGAAGCGCGGGGCCTACTACGACAACGCGGGCGCCATGCGCGACATGGTGCCGAACCACATCCTGCAACTGGTGACGCTTACTTCCATGGAGCCGCCCATCTCGTTCCATGCCGATGCCGTGCGCGATGAGCAGGCGAAGATTCTGCGTGCCATCCAACCGCTCTCGCCCGAAGATGTGCTCACGCGCGCCGTCCGCGGCCAGTATGGCGAAGGAAAGGTGGGCGACCAGGCACTCCCGGCGTACCGTCATGAGCCGAATGTGAGGCCCGATTCGGCTACCGAAACCTTCGTGGGACTGAAGCTCTCCATCGACAACTGGCGCTGGGCCGATGTGCCATTCTATATCCGCACCGGCAAGCGGCTCGGATCGCGCGTGAGTGAAGTGGCGATTCAATTCCGCCGCGCTCCGTTCGTGCTCTTCCGCGATACGCCGGTGGAAAAGCTGGCGCCCAATTCCCTGGTGCTGCACATTCAGCCCGACGAAGGTATCTCGCTTCGCTTCGGCGCTAAGATTCCCGGCATTCAGGTGGATATCGGCGCGGTCGACATGGACTTCCGCTATCAGGACTATTTCGGCAACGAGCCCAGCACCGGCTACGAGCGCCTGCTCTACGACTGCATGACCGGTGACGCCACGCTCTTCCAGCGCGCCGATATGGTGGAGGCAGGTTGGAGCGTAGTGCAGCCGGTCCTCGACGTTTGGAAGGCGCTGCCGCCGCGCAACTTCCCCAACTATGCCGCTGGGTCGTGGGGACCCAAAGAGGCGGATGACCTGATGGCCCGCGACCATCGCAAGTGGAGGATTCCGTAACAGGCATTACAAAGCGAAGCTGGTATCCTGTTTTACATGCCAGAGATGGGTCTCACAGGACCGTTCGCGCTTACTGAAGCCGAGATCAATCGCGAGATCTCCCAAGTTTCCCCGGGCGTTTATGCGTTGGACCAAAACCACGACTCGGGTCCGTTTCGCGTCACCTACGTCGGCCGTTCCGACGCGAATCTGAATCAACGGCTGCACGAGCATCGGCCCAAGTACAGGCGTTTCCAGTACGCCTATTTCGCAACGCCGGAAGAAGCCTTCGAAAAGGAGTGCGCCCTCTACCACGACTTCAATCCGCCGGCCCGCATCGCCCATCCGACGAAACCGCAGGGCACGAAACTGCGCTGCCCGCGCTGCAACTCGGCGGGGTAGCACAGGCCGCCGCTGGCTTAGTCCCGCGCTACAAATCGATAGCGATCACCTCGTGATCGAGAACCGACGGCACTGTCAAAGCGATCGCGCCATCCGATTCCTGCGTTCGTGGCTGTTGACCGCTCACCAGGAGATGGACCTTCTTCGCTCTCCGTCCACCCATCCGCACCGTCACCTTCTGCGGCGGCGTGGGGATGAATTCGCGCACCGGCCCCTTCATCATCATCGGATTGGTCAGGTTCACCAGGTGTACGGTGAGCGAATCCTTCTGCCGCCAGAACGTGACGTCCAGGATGCCGGGCCCTGACACGTGACCGGCCGCGGCTCGTTGGCCGCCCAATCCACGGCGTTGCGCAGCAGCTTGCAGTGATCGGTGGAAAGCACCTCCCAGAAGGTGCGGTCGATGTCCCAGGGAAAATAGACCACGCGGCCCTTCCCCGACTTCGCGCACGAAGACTTCCGGCGATATCGGTCTTCGCCACGCGCGGATAGACCTCCTCCATGGGCAGGTCGGGATACGACGGAATCAGCGTCAGCGGCGGATTCGGATAAGCCGCCGTCGTGCGCGTGTGGACGCGCGAGACGCCGTTGATGATGCGCTCGGCATCCTCCAGGCCGGCCAGCAGCGGATGCTTCCGGCCGCGATGGTCCAGCAGGTAGGAGTTCTGCATGCGCGCGTCCACCGCGCCATCGTAGGACGCGCCGAACAGATCCGCCAGGCCGAAGTCCTTGCGGCGCACGCCCCACTTCATCGTAGAGCGATGTCTCATACGTCGCCACGATGCTGCCGCCGCGCTCGACGAAGTCGCGTAACTGCCCGCATTGCTGCGTCGGAAAGTGCCGCGATGTTGGGCAGGATCAGCACTTGGAACGGATCGATGTGCTCGGCGTCCAGCAGGCGGTCGTGCACCATCTCGAAGGGGATGCGCGCCTCGATCAGCGCCTGGTAGTAGCCGAGCGTGTGGTCTTCGACCTTCTGCCGCGCCTGCGTCGCCGCCGTAGAATACTGCGCGGTCTGCTGCGAGTAGACCATGGCGACGCGCGCCAGCGGCTCCTCATTGCGCAGATAGCGCTCGTTGCGATAGTGCCAGCCGTAGAGATCTTCGACCACCGGCAGCCAGCGCGGTCGTGCAGCGTGCCGGAGAATTTCGTGAACCACGGGCGCAGGCCGTTGGCGATGCCGTCGACCACCCAGAGCCGGATCTCCGGCCCGCTCTGCACCGAGTCCTTCCAGCGATACGGCTCCTCCACGCCGACGCTGAAGATGCCGCCGATGGGCTTGCGGCCCATGGTGGCGCGATATTCCTTGCCGTTCTTGCCGTTGGCCCAGGGCGGCGGTGAGGCCGCTGCGCGCCTGGCGGTCGGCGAAGAGGATCGGCGCCAGCTCGCCGATGGTCTTCATGTCGAGATCGGCTGAGCGCGCCGCCGCCGGCGTTGGGAATGTAGCGCGCAGTCGGGGTTGATCTTGCGGATTTCCCCGTCCCACAGCCGCCACAGCTCGAACAGGCGCTGCTGCCGCCAGACGATGTAGGCGCGGCGCGCGCGGGTCCTGCGGGTTGTTGGTGCGCGGCAGGTCGAGGCCGGTGGCCGCCTTGAAATTCGCCTGGCAGTGCTCGCAGTAGCACATGCCGGAGCCCGCCCAGCGATTGCTGAAGATGCCGTCCACCTGGTACAGCGAGACGATCTCGCGTGTGACCTCGGTCATGAATTCGAAGTTGTACGGACCCAGCGCGCAGGTGACCCACAACTCGGGCGATCGCCCAATGCCGGCGCTTCTTGCCCTCGGCATCCACGGCGATCCAGTCGGGATGCGCATCGTACACATCCTGGTGCGCGGCATGCGGGTCGGTGCGCGCGATCACCATCATGCCGAGCTTGCGGCATCCGGCCACCAGGTCGCCGAACGCGTCGCGTGTCGCCGAGCCATTTGCTGCGATAGTGCAGGGGAACCTTGGTGGGATAGTAGGCGACGCAGCCGCCGGCGCTAAGGCAGGCGGCATCGGAATGCGTCCGCCGGAAATAGTCGAGCCAGAAGGAGAGGTCGTACTTGCCGGGGTCGTCTTCCACCAGCGTGAGTTGCGCCCAGCGCATGGGCCGGTCGAACCAGGGAGCGGGATCGGCAGGCGCAGCGGCGGCTGTGGCGGCGAGCGCGGCCGCGCTGGTGGATAGGAAGGTACGTCGGTCCATGCGGCCTAAGCTATCACGCTTCGAGTGGAGCCGGTGGTCGAAGCCACCGGCGGCTTTTACGCCGCTTCCAAAAGCACCGTTTCCAAAAGCACGTCCGCGCCCCGGGCAATGTCATCCCACTTGGAGAGTTCGCGCGGTGAATGGCTGATGCCGTTGATACTGGGAATGAAGATCATGCCCATAGGTCCGAGCAGCGCCATCATCTGCGCGTCGTGGCCCGCGCCGCTGGGCAGGCGATGCGAAGCCAAGCCCAGCTTCTTCGCCGCCGCCTCAATCGCCGCTTGCACGTCTGGAGTGGCCAATGCAGCATCGTGATGCGCGATTTGCCGAATCGTGATTTCCGTTCCGGTGCGGCCGGCGATGTCGCGGGCGCGCGTTTGAATCTCCTGCGCCAGTCGCGCGATTTTCTCCGCCGAAAGATCGCGTAGCTCGATAGTCTGCACTACCCGACCCGGCACCACATTCGGCGCGTTGGGAGTCACCGAAATCTGCCCCACGGTGCCGACCTGCCGGCCGGGCTCGCGCCGCACAATTTCGTTCACCGCGATGGTGAGGTACGACGACGCCAGCAGCGCATCGTGCCTCTCCGGCATCGGAGTGGTGCCGGCGTGATTGGCGAAGCCGCGGATCTCCGCCTCATACCGGTCGATGGCGACGATTCCTTCGACCACGCCAATCGGAATACCGGCGCGGTCGAGCGTGCCGCCTTGCTCGATGTGCAATTCCAGGTAGCAGTGGAAATATCCAGGTTGGAGTTGCGCCTCGGCGAAGCGGTCCGGATCGCCTCCGATTTTGCTCAGCGCATCTGCCTTCTTGACGCCATTCCATATCTCGTTGATATCGCCGCCATGCCCGGCCGCGGCGCGACTGCCATCGAGACCGTTGTTGTAAGCGACTCCCTCTTCGTTTGCCCAAATGACCACTTCGAGGGGTCGCCGGGTCGTGACACCAGCCTCGTTGAGTGTCTGCGCCACTTCAATCGCCGAAAGCGAGCCGACATCGCCATCGAAGTTACCGCCGTTGGGAACGGAATCGATGTGTGAGCCGACCAGCACCGGGGGCAGAGAAGTCTGGGAGCCAGCGCGCCGTGCGAAAATGTTGCCCGCCGGGTCGATGCGCGGCTTCAGGCCGGCGGCTTCCATCAACCCGATCGCATAGTGCCGGCCGGCAACATCGGCATCGGAATACGCCACGCGGCTCACTCCATCGGCGAATGATCCGCCAACGGGCCGGCCAAAGACGCTCAGCTCTTCCAGATGACTCCGCAGCCGCGACGCATTTACGCGAGGAGAAGTCGAGGCCCGGGCCAAAGGTGCAAGAGCCAGAGCGCTGACAAACTGTCGACGATCCATTGGGGCCACGATAGCAGAAAGCCGGGGCCCAAAGACGGGCCCGGGTTGGGGGCCTTGGGCCTCACCACTTCTCGTACGCGAGTTGCCACCCGCTTTCGCGGTTCACCATCCGGATTCCCGAGAAGCCCGCCTCGAGCAAACGTTGGTGCCCTTCGATGTCGTCTAGGCCGCAACATTCCCGCTCGCCCACCGATGTGGGCTCTTCGCTATCCAGTTCGCGGTGCAGGATCAAGCGCCACAATCCACCGTATTTCTGTTTGATGGCCCGGACGCGAAAGCCGCCGCCGTTCAGGTGATTGCGCAGGCTGTGAGGATTGCCCGGCGAGACGGTCATCAGAAAGTGGCGTGCGCCCTTATCCGCAGCAAAGGCGATTCGCAGCACGCTCAGCCGTTGTTGGATAGCCAACCCCCGATAGGATAAGTGGACTGCCGATCCATCCAGATGCACTGCCTCGGTAGGATCGATCCCGATGTGCGGCACGTCGTGGCAGAGATTCTCAAGGTGGACGCCGGGGAAGGTTACGATTCCGTAGCCGGCCATGACCTCCCCGTCAAACGCCCCAAACCCTGCGCCGGTTCCCGCGATCACGCGCGCGTAATACTGCTCATCCTCGCACTGAAACAGGCGCGGATCAGGCAGGTTCCGGCGAACCACCTCCTGCAATTCCAGCAGGGCTGGCATGTCCGCAAGGGCAAGCTGCCGAAAGGTGAGCATGGCTTGTGTCATTGTGGCGCATTCAGGCGCGCAAGGACGCGGAAGGGGCGTTCTTTCTTTCTGGCAGCCATTTTCGCAGGGCGTTGAAGACTTCCTCCAATTTCACAGGCTTGGCGATGTGGTCGTCCATGCCGACGGCCAGGCAGGTCTCACGGGCGCCGGCCATGGCCTCTGCCGTCATGGCGACGATGGCCACCCGCCCCTCGGTGAGGCCGGTTCGCGTTGCCGATTCGCTCTGTGCCGCAGCCTCGCGCCGCCGAATTTCACGAGTAGCCGCGTAGCCATCCATCTCGGGCATCTGGCAATCCATAAAGATGAGGTCGTAGGGAACCATGTCCATCATCTGCAGCGCTTCGCGGCCGTTGGCTGCCACATCGGGCCGTAGCCCCAGTTTTTCGAGCATGCGCGCAGCTACTTTTTGATTTACCGAATTGTCCTCCGCCACCAGAATCCGCACGGGCGAATCCGCAAATCTGGCAGCCAGCGCCTCTCGCATCAGCGCCGACCCATGCTGCGGCTGGGTGATGTGCGCCTCCTGCTCCGTGGCGGACTCGTGCTTCTTCGACCACTCGGTGGCCAGCGCATTCAGCAGTTGCGATTGCCGCACCGGCTTCACCAGCGACGCATCGATCTCGCCGCCTTCGAGCGGCCGTATCTCACTCCACCGCCCCACCGACGTCAACAGCACCACCACCACATCGCGTGTTCGCGGATCTGCCTTGATGGCCCGCGCCAGCATGACTCCGTCCATCTCCGGCATCTGGTAATCCAGTAGCACGAAATGGTAAGGGTCGCCCGATTCGTGCGCGGCGCGCAGTTCTTCCAGCGCCCGCCCCGGCTCCGCGTAACTTCCGTTCCGCATCTCCCAGTTGGTGATCTGTTCGTGCAGCAGCCGGCGGTTGACCTCGTTATCGTCGACAATCAAGACCCGCAGGTTTCGCAGGTCGTCCGCCGAAACCGGCGACGTGTAAGGATGCGCGTCCAGTTGCAGCGGCAGCGAAAACCAGAAGGTGGAGCCCTGTCCAACACGGCTGTCGACCCCGATGTGCCCGCCCATCAGGCCGATCAACTGCTTGGAAATCGCCAGCCCCAGACCGGTGCCGCCGTATTTCCGCGTGGACGATCCGTCTACCTGACTGAACTTTTCAAATAACGCTCCCAGTTTTTCCGGAGGAATGCCCGGCCCCGTATCGGTCACCGAGATCCGGACGTTGGCGTGCCCTTCGTCCTGGCTTTCCGCCTCCACTGCGATCAGGACCTGTCCACTCGACGTAAACTTGACCGCGTTGCCCACCAGGTTCGTCACTACCTGGCGAATTCGACCTGCATCGCCGATGAAATGGCGCGGCAGCCCGAAGGGATATTGTAGGAACAGATCGAGCTTCTTGTCCTCGGCGCGGTGCGCCAGCATTTCGTTGACTTCTTCCAGCACCAGCCGGAGGTCGAACCCCAGCGACTCAATCTCCAGCTTGCCTGCTTCGATCTTCGAAAAGTCCAGGATGTCGTTGATGATTGTGAGCAGCGCTTCGCCCGAACTGCGCACGGTTTCGGCATAGTCGCGCTGCTCCGGCGAAAGCCTGGTGTCGAGCAGCAGTCCTGTCATGCCGATCACTCCATTCATCGGAGTCCGGATTTCGTGGCTCATGTTGGCCAGGAATTCGCTCTTCTGCCGGCTGGCCGCTTCGGCCTGCAGCTTGGCGTCATGCAGTTGGACGATGAGATCCCCACGCTTCCGGTATTGCAGTACCGCCAGCGTCGCCAGCAGCGTAATCACGGCCAACGCCAGACCCGCCAGAGCCAGAAAAGCGACCTGCTGGTACCAGGGAAGCAGCACTGAGAACCGGAGCCTTTTGGGCGATGGGTCGACATTGCCGTTCCGGTCCATGGCACGGACTTCGAAGTAATGCTCGCCCGAGGGCAATCGGTGAAAAATCGCCGCGGTCGAAGGCTGAAATGGCGACCAGGCCCCCGCATCCATCCGATAGGAGAACAGCAATCGATCGGGATTGGTCTGGTTCCATTTGTCAATGCCGGAGAAGAGGATGCGCAGCTCTCCCGATGGCGGCACATCGCGAACGTTTCCTGCCCTGTCCAGCACAGTGCGTGGTGGATCGAGGTCCGCCTGCGAGTTATAGCCGATCAACCCGCGAGTGGTCCCCGCCCAAAGCCGCCCCGCTTTGTCCTGAAAAACCAGGTACGCGATGACCGAAGGCAAGCCTTCCTCCGTCTGGTGCGTGATCCAATTGCCGTCCTTGTAGCGGTGAATGCCCAAAGCACTCGCCACCCACAAGGAGCCATCGCGCGCCACGGCAAAGTTGCGAATGCGATCCAATCCCGCGCGCAGCAGCTTCCACCGTTTTCCGTCGTACTCCAACACCTGGTCGCGGCCGCCAGCGATCAGTTCGCCCGTTGGCAGAGTGCCAAGCGCGAAGACACCCACATCGGTGTAACCTTTGCCTGCCTCGAAAGGGTTCTGCAGCTTGCCTTCGCGATAGAGTCCGCCGCCCGCCGAACCGCCCAGCCAAATATCGCCATTCTCGCGCTCCAGGACGCAGCGGACATTCGCGCCTTTCCATTCCGCGCCAACCTCCAGGCGTAGGTGAAACGCGGAACCGTCGAAAACTTCCAGGTGGAACCCGGGCGCGTTGCTTTTCCCGCTTGAATCGATTGCTTCCGTAGCTACCCAGA
This sequence comes from uncultured Solibacteraceae bacterium, assembly GCA_963815475.1. Classification (GTDB taxonomy): domain Bacteria; phylum Acidobacteriota; class Terriglobia; order Bryobacterales; family Bryobacteraceae; genus Sulfopaludibacter. The sequence continues at coordinate 3,369,691 of CAWFHD010000003.1, forward strand.
TACCGCCCGCCGGTCGTGGATAAATCAGCGTGATGCGCCGCCCGGTGGGGTGAACGAAGTTTTCGAAGCGGCCGGTCTTAGGGTCGAAGAAAAGTGCTGCGTCGGTGCGATCCGTATGCACCGCCTTGACTACGATGCGGCCGTCCGGCAGCGGAATCACGCTGCTGGTCTGCACCGTGTGCGTTAACAGCCCCGCGGGCAATGCATGCCGGGTCCAGCGTGCGCCGTCATACTCCAGCAGGTGTTCCGTGGCTGCAAACCAAAGCCGCCCGTCAGCCCCTTCCGCGGCGGCATGCACAATAGTCTCCAGGTTTTCCAGGCCGGTGGGAGGCCCCCACAACTGTGGCGTATAGCGAGCCACCCCTTCCGATGTGGTAATCCAGAACGTCCGGTCGCCTTGCGCAAAAACATCGAAGACGGTGCCGGACAACACGCCGTCACGTTCCACTTTCTCTTTCGAGTTGCCAGTAAGGCGGTAGATCGGCCCTCCGTCTACAATCCAGATGTGGCCGTCCGGACCGCGCCAGCCGCGCAGCGAATTGGCCGCCGATGTGTAAACGGTTTCCAGCCTATCGTTCGCCCACCGCACGATGGCCCTCCGCCCGTCGCGCGCGGAAGTTCCCTGCGCAAACAGTTCGCCGCGCGCTCCGGGCTCTGGAAGATCGAAGTGCCTCAGGCCGTGCGAATCACTGAGGATTTCCACCCATTCATACGGTCCGCCATCTCCTGCCGACCGCAAGAGGCCTAATCCATGCTCGCCCGCAATCCAGATTTCGCCTGGCGTGGACATCGCCACCTGCACGAAAGGCTGGATTTTGGACCGGCGCGCCACACCGATCTCCTGCCACGCGCGCGTATCCGGCGTGTATTGCCGCAGAGCGTTTTCGGCGATCACCACGACGTGGTCGCCCGTAGGCACGGCCCCCACCAGTCGCTCGCCGGCGGGAGGAACAAAGTGCGTGACCCACTTGCCGTCTCTGAACTCGCGCAGTGCGCCTTGCGAAATCACCCACGGCGTGCAAGCGCGGCAGGCATAAGCACGGGCCTCCAATGGCCAATAGGGCTGAGCATTTTGGCGCGGCTCTGGAATCTGAGTGACGCTGTACCCGTCGAAGACGCTCATCGAACGAACAGCGCCATGCCGTATGTAAGCCGCGCTATCCGGCGTTACACTCAGACGGTATGTATAGGTCTCTGCCAGTCCGTCACGGACCCCCCACGATCGCCACAACGGTCGATCGTCGGCATGCAGCAGACCGGCAGCGGTGCACGTCGCCAGCACCGCAATCCATCGCCGATCCATCGTCCATTTCGTCATTTAGGCTCACGCCACACGAGCCCTCGCGTGGGGGCGCATCCATAGCATCGTGTACGGTATATCGGATGGTGGCGCGCGCAAGATTAGAGTAAGCTCCGTAATCTCCCGGAGCAATATGGCGTAAGGTTAATGCAGGGCTAGGCTTTGGATATGGACCCTGGCAAGCACGGCGCTATTGCGTGGCGCCAGGGGCTAAAGCCTTTTGAATCTGCGATACAGCAGCGTCCACCTTCATATCGAAGATCCTTTTGCCGAGCGCCACGGTGGATGGTCGCGCATCCCCGCGAATTCCATTCGGATGCTCCGGACTGCCCACCGCCGTAGCGATTAAGTCCTTCCGTACCCATCCTTTGTCGCCACCCAGAAAGAGCATCTCGGAGGTGTCGGGAATTCCGGCGTGAGTACTTACCGGAAGGTTATGGGCAGTCAGGTACTTGTCGAAATTGTCATTCGCAAGCTTGTAGACGTCCTCGCAGAAAATCACGCGAATGCCCTGCGCCGCGTACTTTTCCGTCAACTTTTTGGCCACCTCGCCCATCTCTTTCTGGCCGCCGCCGTGGTCTCCCATCAGCACGATGTTCTTGAAGCCGTTCTTGATCAACTGCTCCGCCACCTGCTCATTGATGGCGGCGAACAGCGGCGCCGTGAGCCCGATGGTGCCCGGCAAATTGGCACTCGCGTTGTTGGGCGAAAACGGCAGCACCGGCGCGGCGATCGCATTCCCAAGTTTCTCCGCAATCGCGATCACCGTGGCGTGCGCCATCAAGCTATGGCCCCCGTTGACGCACTGCGGCCCGCGGGTCTCGGTGCCGCCGTTGTATACCAGTGCGGTGGTCTTGCCAGCCTCCATGGCCTTCTTCAATTCCGGCCAGGTCATCATTTCCAGATCCACTTGGGCGTACGAAATCGCAGAAAATGCCAGCGCAGCGACAAACGTGGTCATAAAACGCATCAGTGCTACCCTCCGTCTTCGCGGAAGCATATCATGAATGGGCGGTCTGAGGGGGACCGAATCGAGTGGAGCACATCATCAGCAAGCTGTTACGCGATTTCGAAGAGGGCAGGATGAATCGCCGGCAGTTGGTGCAAAGCCTGGCCATCGCCGCCACCGCCGCCGCAGGAGCAGTGCCCGCAGCCAAAGCCGCCGGCACGGGCTTCAAAGCGGTCACCGTCAATCACATTTCCTATCGCGTGGCCGACTATGCCAAGACCCGCGACTTCTACGCGGACCTGCTCGGCATGGGCGTGAAACAAGACAACGGTCGCCAGTGCTACATGACCTTCGGCGATTCGTTTCTGCTGCCGCGCCAGGGCCGTCCCGGAGCCACTTCCACCGGCCCCGTGGTGGACCATATCGCCTACACCATCGAGGATTGGGACAAGGACAAGGTCAAAGCGGAATTGGAGCGTCGCGGCCTGAGCCCGCGCCCCGATACCGAAGACAGTTTCCACGTCAAAGATCCCGACGGCTTCGACCTTCAGATCAGCGGCAAAAACATGAAGGCATAGCGGGCACTTGCGCTACTTCGCCGCGATCTCCATCGCGGCCGATGCCAGCCCCACCGACGTCGCCGTCACACGAATCGTGCCGGGCTGATCCTTGGCCCGAACAATCAGCAGCGCCATTCCGCTGAACGCCTTGCGATGATCGGCGCGGAACGGCTCCACCGTGGCGGCATTGCCATTATCCACGGCCTCTACCGAGCCCGCCCCGGTGACGGAGAAGTTTACCAGGTTGTCGGCCATCGGGCACAGATTGCCGTCCTTGTCCTCCACCCGCACGGTGACAAACGAAAGGTCATCGCCATTGGAGTGGATGGCACTGCGGTCGGCAGTCAGCCTCACCCTCGCCGGCGCTCCGGCGGTGCGCATCTCTTCTTCCGCCACCTGCTTGCCGCCCCTGTACGCCACCGCTTTCAAAGTGCCGGGCTGGAACGGGACCTGCCACATCAGCCGGTACTTGGTGACGAACTTCTTGTCTGCGCTCACGCTCGTTCCCACCGGAATCTCCACCGGCTCGCCGAAGCGCTTCTTGCGGCCCAACGACTTTCCATTGAGGAAAAGCTCCACCTCATCCGCATTGGAATACGCCATCACCGGAATAGTCTGCCCCGCCGCCCAGTTCCAGTGCGGCAGCAGATGAACCATCGGCTTTTTAGTCCACATGCTTTGATACAGGAAATAGCGATCCTTGGGGAAGCCCGCCAGATCCACCATGCCGAAATAGGAACTGCGCGCCGGCCAGTCCTCCGGATGTTCGCCGCGCCCGTTGAAGTACGGCGTGGGCTCGCCGATATAGTCGAAGCCCGTCCATACGAACTCGCCCAGCAGTGCCGGCAGTTTTTCCTGCGCCGCGAATTCGGCGTCGGGACAATACGCCCACGGCGGCGCGATGATGTCGTAGCTCGATAGCTGCAGCGAGGGATGCTTCTCGTACTTCTCGATCGGCAGATGATACACGCCGCGCGAACTCACACAGGAAGCTGTCTCCGACCCGTAAACAATCCAGTTTGGATGGTCCTTCATGATCTGCTCATACTGCGTCGGCTTGTAGTTGAAGCCTGGGATGTCCACCTCATCCGCCAGTTTGTTCTTGATGGCGCCGTTCGAATTGTTGAACGCCGCCGTAGTGGGCCGCGTCGGATCCTCCGCATGGAAGAACCTCACGAGCCGCCTCGCCACTTCGGCGCCATCGGCGCGTCCCTGCTCGGGAATCTCGTTGCCGATGCTCCACATAATGATGCTCGGATGATTGCGATCGCGGTGCACCATGTCGCGCACGTCGCGCTCGCTCCACTCGTCGAAAAACTTGCTGTAGCCGTTGGGCACCTTGGGAATGCGCCACATATCGAACGATTCGTCCATCACCAGCAGGCCCATGCGGTCGCACGCATCCAGCAATTCGGGCGAGGGCGGATTGTGGCTGGTGCGGATCGCGTTGACGCCTGCGCCTTTCATGATTTCCAACTGGCGCTCAGTGGCACGGCGATTGACAGCAGCGCCCAGCGCTCCCAGGTCGTGATGGTTGCAGACGCCTTGCAGTTTCACAACGCGGCCGTTCAACTGGAAGCCCTTGGTCGCTTCAAAAGCGATGGTGCGAATGCCGATGGACGTCTCGTAGCGATCCACCACGCGCTTCGCGCCATCCACCACCTCGCTCACCAGCGTGTAGAGATACGGGCTGTCGATGTCCCAGAGATGCGGCGTTGCGACCGCCAGTACGGCGGCCACCGTCTGCGTGCCGCCAGTCGGTATCGCCACGGCGTTTTCGCTCGTCGCTACCGCCTTGGCCACGGCGTCCACAATCGTGGTCCGCAGCGTCACGTTGGCCGCGGCGCTGGCTTGATTTCGCAGCTCCACCTTCACCGAGACCGATGCCTTCTGGGCGGTCACTTCGGGAGTCGTCGCATATGTGCCCCAGCGCGCCACATGGACGGGCCCGGTAATATCCAGCCAGACGTTACGATAGATGCCCGCTCCGGGATACCAGCGCGAGGAGTGGTCTTCCGGCGTCAGCCGCACTGCCATCACGTTCGTCTCCGCGCCGAATTTCAGGTGCGGCGTCAGATCGAAAGCGAAGCCGATGTATCCGTACGGGCGCCCACCCAGTTCGTGGCCGTTGATCCAGACGCGCGCGTTCGACATGGCGCCATCAAATTCGATGCTGAAGTAGCGGTCCTTGGCCGAAGCCGGCAGCGTGAAGGACTTGCGATACCACCCTGTCCCGAAGATCGGCAGTGCGCCGGTATGCGGGTTGGCCTTCGGGTCGAACGGACCTTCGATGGCCCAATCGTGCGGCAGGCGAACGTCCATCCATTTCGCGTCCGAGAAGCTGGGCGCCTCAGCGCCAGGCGCATCGCCCTTAAAGAAACGCCAGTCCTGGTTGAAGCTGAGACGGCGCTCGCTTCCCACTTTGACTGGAGTGCCGGCCATGCAAATACCAGCCAACGCCAGAAAAACGAATCGGGAGTAGTGGATCATAATATCTCCTGGAAAGCTGAGTGTATAACGAAGCGCCATGGTGCGGAAGGCGTGTCCTTCCGAGCCGCGACCGTTAGGGAGTCGGTGCTATGGGCATATTGGGTGTTTTTTGTGATCTCCGCCACTGAATCCACGCACAACTCGAATCCGCATCCGCGCCGCTACATCCAACAACCATGCATCAAACCGTCCTGGAGCGTCGCAATATCGGCAGCCTCGAAGTTTCTCTCACCGGACTGGGCTGTAACAATTTCGGCTGGCGTATCGACGCCGCGCAATCCGCGAAAGTAGTCCACACGGCTCTCGACGCCGGCATCAACTTCTTCGACACCGCCGACATCTACGACAAAGGTCATAGTGAGGAGTTCCTGGGCCGGGCGCTCGCGGGCCACCGCCGCGACGTAGTCATCGCCACCAAATTCGGCATGAAGTTCGACGAAACTCGCCAGGGCGCGCGCCCCGAGTACATCCGCCAAGCTGCCGAGGATAGCCTCCGCCGCTTGGGCGCCGACTATATCGACTTGTATCAGCTCCATGAGCCCGACCCCACCACGCCCATCGACGACACGCTGGGTGCACTCCACGAATTGGTGCGCGCCGGTAAGGTTCGCGAAATCGGCTGTTCCAATTTTTCGGCGGCGCAGATCCGCGAAGCGGAGGATGTTCCGGGCGGCGCCGGCTTCGTCAGTGTGCAGAACCAATACAGTCTGTTCCATCGCGACCCGGAGGCCGAAGTTCTGCCCGAATGCCGCCGCTTCGGCCTCGCGTTTCTGCCCTTTTTCCCGCTCGCCAATGGGCTCCTGACCGGCAAATACCGCCAAGGTCAGCCGCTACCGAAAGGCAGCCGCGCCGACGCCGGATTCGGGCCCAAGGTCTTCACGCCGGAGAACCTCGACAAAGTGGAACGCCTGATTCAGTTCGCCAAAGGGCGAGGCCACTCCCTGCTGGAACTGGCCTTTTCGTGGCTGGCCGCGCAACCCACGGTTGCATCGGTGATCGCTGGGGCCACGTCGCCGGAGCAGGTGAAATCGAACGCCGCGGCGCCGCTTTGGAAGCTTTCGCCCGAAGACCTCAAACAGATCGACGCCGTGCTCGCATAGCGGCCATCCACACAGCTCGCGCCAATCTCCGCGTGTTACCTTCAAATATTGTCGCCAATCGAGGTCTGACCATGCAGCATCGCCCCGCCTGGATCCTCTTTTTGCTCCCCGTCGTGTGCGCCGCCCAGACGGCCGAGCCTCCGCGCACGTGGATCGACCCCGACACCGGCCATCGCATCGTTCGCCTCACAAACGAACCCGGCAGCGCCAGCCTCTACTTCAATCAGAATGGTTACTCCGCTGACGGCAAAAAGATGGTCTACACCACGCCGGAAGGTATTTCCGTGCTCGACCTGGAGACCAAAGCCGCCAAGAAGGTGGTCACCGGCCGCGTCCGCATCATCGTCACCGGCCGCAAGTCGCAGAACGTCTACTACACGCGCGACAACAAGGTGTTCGCCACCGACGTGGATTCGCTGGTGACGCGCGAGATCGCCGCGCTGCCACCGCGCGGGTCGGTTGCCACTGTGAATGCCGATGAGACGCTGCTGGCCGGAACCTACATCGAAGGCAACGGCCAGGATTACAACCAGAATCGTCCGGCCGGAGCGCAGACGCTCGATCAGCCGCGCAACAAGGGTCAGATGATGGAAGAGCGCCTGGCGGCGCACTTGCCCATGGGCCTGTTCACCATCAACACCAAGACCGGCGAAGTGAAGACCATCCACCGCGCCACAGACTGGCTCAATCACCTGGAATTTTCCCCAACCGACCCGACTCTGCTGATGTTCTGCCACGAGGGCCCCTGGCATAAAGTGGATCGCATCTGGACCATACGCACGGATGGTAGCCACATCACCAAGGTCCACACCCGCACCATGGTGATGGAGATCGCCGGCCACGAGTTCTGGAGTCCCGACGGCAAGACCATCTGGTACGATCTGCAAACGCCGCGTGGCGAAGATTTCTGGGTGGCGGGCTTCGATGTGGAAACTGGCGCGCGCCTGACCTGGTATCACCTCCAGCGCAACGAGTGGTCCATCCACTTCAACGTCTCGCGAGACGGTAAGCTCTTCTGCGGCGATGGCGGCGACGAAGGCCAGGTAGCGCACGCGCCCGATGGCAAGTGGATCTATCTCTTCCACGCCGACCCCGTGCCGAATCGCGGCGGCATCGTCGACGCAAGCTTCGTGACGCCTGGCGTCTTCCACGCCGAAAAGCTGGTCAACATGTCGAAGCACAAATACCAACTGGAGCCCAACGTCAGCTTCACGCCCGATCAGAAATGGGTCGTCTTCCGCTCCAACATGTTCGGACCCACCTACGCCTTCGCAGTGGAGATCGCCAAGGCCACTCCCTAACTTCCCATGACCGACTATCAAAACTTCATCAACGGCAAATTCGTCCCATCGAGCGGCAGTGACCGCATCACGGTAACCAATCCGGCCACCGGCAAGCCCATCTGCACCGTTCCCGACAGCACCGCTGCCGACGTCGACGCCGCCATCGCGGCCGCAGAGGCAGCCCAGAAGAGTTGGGGAAAACGTCCCGCCGTGGAGCGCGCCGCAGCCCTGCGCAAGATCGCCGCCAAGATCCGCGAGCAGGTGGAGCCGCTGGCCCGCATCATCACCGAAGAGCAGGGCAAGATTCTCGACCTCGCGCGCGTGGAAGTCGCCTTTACCGCCGACTATCTCGACTACATGGCCGAATGGGCGCGCCGCATCGAAGGCGAGATTCTAGAGAGCGACCGTCCCGGCGAAACCATCTTCCTGTTCCGCCAGCCCATCGGCGTGATCGGCGGCATTCTGCCCTGGAACTTCCCGTTCTTCCTGATCGCGCGCAAGGCCGCGCCCGCGCTGGTCACCGGCAACACTATCGTGATCAAACCCAGCGAGGAGACGCCGCACAACGCCGTCAAGTTCTGTGAACTGCTGGCCCAGACTGATGTGCCGCCGGGGCTCATCAACGTAGTCCACGGCCGCGGCGCTACCGCCGGCAAGGCGCTGGCGGGCTCCAAGCGCATCGGCATGATCAGCTTCACCGGCAGCGTGGAAACCGGGTCGGCCATCATGTCGCTGGCCGCACCCAATATCACCAAAGTCAATCTCGAACTGGGCGGCAAAGCGCCCGCCATCGTGATGGGCGACGCCGATATCGATCTCGCCGTGCGCGCCATCAAAGCCTCGCGCGTTATCAACAGCGGACAGGTCTGCAACTGTGCCGAGCGCGTCTACGTGCAGCGCAACGTCGCCGACCAGTTCGCCGATAAGCTCACCGCCGCCATGAAGAGCACCCTGTTCGGCGACCCGCTGGGCTCGGCCGCCGTGGAGTACGGCCCGCTCATCAACGCCGCCGGTTTCCAGAAAGTGGAAGCGCTGGTGCGTGGCGCGGTCGCGGCCGGAGCCACGCTCGCCACTGGAGGCAAACGCGGACCGGGCGAGGGCGGATATTACTACGAACCCACCGTGCTCACCGGCTGCCGTCAGGACATGGAGATCATCCGCAAGGAAGTGTTCGGACCCGTGGTGCCCATCGTGACCTTCCAGGACATCGATGAGGCCATCCAGTTCGCCAACGATTCCGATTACGGCCTCACGTCGTCCATCTACACGCGCGATCTCAACGTGGCGCTCAAGGCATGCCAGGAGATCCACTTCGGCGAAACCTATATCAATCGCGAGAATTTCGAGGCAATGCAGGGCTTCCACGCCGGCTGGCGCAAGAGCGGCATTGGCGGCGCTGATGGCAAGCACGGCCTCTACGAATTCACGCAAACGCATGTAGTCTACATGCAACGCCAGTGAGCGCCATGGCCCATTCCTATCTGCACCACCGCGACGAAATCCTGCAAGCCATGGAGCGGATCTACCGCTATCGCATGACCACCACGTCGGGAGGCAATCTCTCCATTCGGGAATCGAACGGCGACGTCTGGATCACACCGGCCCGCCTCGATAAGGGCGGCCTGCGACGCGAGGACATCGTGTGCGTCCATCCCGATGGCAAGGTGGAAGGCGTGCGGCGTCCGTCATCGGAGCTGCCGATCCATCAGCAGATCCGTCAGCGCCGGCCTGAACTTGGCGGCATCGTGCACGCCCATCCTACGGCGCTGGTAGCATTCAGCCTGGTGCACAGCGTGCCCGATACGCGCGTCTTCCACCAGGCGCGGCACGTGTGCGGCGAGCCCGGTTTCGCGCCCTACGAACTGCCCGGCAGCGAGGCGCTGGGCAACCGCGTCGCCGACACCTTCGCCGAGGGCTTTGACTGCGTCATCCTGGAAAACCATGGAGTGGTCACAGCAGGAGTGACGCTGCACCAGGCATTCCGCCGCTTCGAGACGCTGGAGTTCACGGCCAAGACGCTGATTAAGGCGAAACTGCTGGGCGGCGAAGCCCGCATGCTCACCGATGAGCAACTCGCAATGGAACAGAATCGCTCGGGGCAGTTGGAAGAGTTCACTCCGGATGCCCCATCGAGCGCGGAAAACGAAGTGCGCGGGCGCCTCTGCGAGTTTGTGCGCCGCGCCTATCGCCAGCGGCTGTTCATCAGCACGCAAGGCAGCTACTCCGCGCGAGTGGACGCGGATACCTTCCTGATCACGCCCTACCAGGTGGACCGCGCAACGCTCGACCCGGCCGATCTCGTCCTGGTCCGCGATTGTCGCGCCGAAGCCGGCAAGCCGCCCAGCCGCGCCGCAGCCATCCACGACGCCATCTATCGAGCCCACCCCGAGGTGGGAGCGATCGTGAACGCCTACCCGGTAAACGCCACGGCCTTCAGCGTCACAGGGACAACGCTCGACAGCCGGACGATTCCCGAAAGCTACGTCGTGATGCGCCACGTAGGCCGCGCGCCCTACGGCTTGCAGTTCGGAGACGGCAAGGAGTTGGCGCAATTGTTAGCGCCCACACGGCCCGCGCTCATCCTGGATAACGATGGAGTCCTGGTGACCGGCTCCGACGTGCTCGAAGCCTTCGATCGCCTGGAAGTCCTGGAGTCCACCGCGGAAGCGATCATCAACGCAAGAGCCGTAGGCTCGTTAAAGCCCCTCTCGGCCGAAGTCACCAAAGAACTGGACGCTGCCTTCTTCGGCTGCTGAAGTGGCGCGGCCACTCGTGGCTGCAGCGTCCCGACTCATCGGGACGCTCGCATTTCATCCATCGATTCCCCGCCTTCATCCACAATCCCGGCCGCTCTATCACCGAGGACTAACCCTGTCCTCAGGATCGTTCTAAAATGTGAATCACTAACATGCTTCGGTATTTGCCGCTGATTCTTCGAAACTGCTGGCGCAACCGGCGCAGGACCATCCTGACCGTTGTCAGCGTCGGCATCTCCATGTGCCTGCTGGGCGTGATGATCGCGCTGTTCCACGCTTTCTACGTCAGCGCTCCCCCGCCGGAGGAGGCGCTGCGACTCGTGACCCGCAACAAGATTTCGCTGACCACAGTCATTCCGCAATCCTATGCCGAGCGCATGAAGCACATCTCCGGCGTGCGTGAGGTGATGTACAACCAGTGGTTCAACGGAGTCTACAAGGACGCGCGCGATCCCAACAACTTCTTCGCCCGCATGGCGATTGAACCCGAGAAGCTATTCACCCTTTATCCCGAGTTTCGCCTGCCGGAAGATCAGAAGAAGGCATTCCTGCGCGACCGCACGGCCTGTGTAGTCGGCCGCGACCTGGCCAACAAGTTCCACTTCCAGATCGGCGACCGTATCAATCTGGTGGGCGATATCTTTCCCGGTAACTACGAGTTCGTAGTGCGCGGCATCTTCGACAGCCCGCGCATCAGCGACCTGATGTACTTCAGTCGCGAGTATCTGGAGGAGACGCTGCCCGCCGGCCGCCGCGGCAACATCGGCTCCATCGACATCCTGATCGACGATCCGGCGCACGCCGGCGCCATCGCCCAATCCATCGACGATGAATTTCGCAACTCCACCGCGCAGACCAAGACCGAATCCGAGCAGGCCTTCATTCTGGGATTCGTGGCGCTCCTGGGCAACGTAAAAATGATGCTGATTTGGATCTCCGCCGCTGTGATGTTCACCATTCTGCTGGTCTCGGCCAACACCATGGCGATGTCAGTGCGCGAGCGCGTCCGCGAGATCGGGGTGCTCAAAACTTTGGGCTTCACCTCCTCTGCCGTCCTGGGCCTGATTCTGGGCGAAGCGGCGCTCATCGCGTTCACCGGCGGAACCATCGGCTTCCTGCTTTCCACGCTGCTCACCGGCTCCATTTCCAAGAGTCCGTTCGCCAGCCTGCTGCCGCCGTTTCCAGCGTTCGACGTCACGGCGGGAGTGGTCTGCGTGGCCACCGCGATCGCGATCGGCGTCATGAGTTCCTTCGTGCCGGCCTGGGGCGCGGCCCGCACCAGTATCGTGAACGCGCTTCGGAGCACTGACTGACATGACCATCCCGCTCAGTTACAATCTGCGCAATCTGGTGGTCCGCAAGACCACCACCATCATGACTGCGCTCGGCATCGCACTCACCGTAGCCGTGCTGCTGGCCATCCTGTCGCTGATGAACGGCCTGCGCACCACCCTCGCGGTCTCCGGCGATCCGCTCCAGGTGCTGGTCCTGCGTAAAGGTTCGGTGTCGGAAGTGGTCAGCAACTTTGAGCGCACGCAATTTCAAGATTTGAAGTTCAAGCCCGGCATCGCCACCGGCTCCGATGGGCAGCCGTTGGCCTCGCTCGAAGTGGTGACCGTCATCAATTTGGCGAACGTCGACAATCCGAACGGAATGAACGTCACCGTGCGCGGTCTGCAGCGCGCCGGCATCGAGATGCGCCGCGGCGTCCACCTGGTGAAGGGCCGCTGGCACCAGGAGGGACATCGCGAAATCGTGGTGGGCAAGACCGTGGAGCAGCGCTTCCCCGACGCCAACATCGGCAAGAAGCTGCATTTCGCCGGCGGCGATTGGGACATCGTGGGCGTCATCGATGCCGGCCACGGCGCGCAGAACAGCGAACTTTGGGGCGACCTCAACCAGATCGCCGCCGACCTGAATCGCATGCCCGTGCTCAGTTCCGCGCTGGTCCGCGCCACCGACGCCGTCAGCGCCCAGGCGCTGGTCAATAACATCAACAACGATCAGCGGCTCAACATGAACGCCATGTCGGAGCAGGAATACTACGCGCAGCAAACGCAAGGTGCTGCGCCCATCGAATTCACTGGACTGTTCGTGGCCATCGTGATGGCCATCGGCAGCGCGTTCGCCGCGATGAACACAATGTACGCGGCCGTGGCGCGCCGGGCCCGCGAGATCGGAACACTGCGCGTGCTGGGATTCTCGCGCGGCAGCATCCTGGTGAGTTTCTTTCTGGAATCGGTGCTGCTGTCCGGTCTAGGAGGCCTGATCGGCTGCCTGATCGCATGGCTGCTCCTGAACGGCCGCACCACGGGAATCGGCAGCAGCAACTTCGCCGAACTGGCATTCGATTTCCGCGTGACGCCCGAAACTATCGCGATCGGAATCGCCTTCGCAGTGGTGCTGGGAGCGGTGGGAGGCTTCTTCCCGGCAAGAATGGCATCGAAAAAAGAGATCCTCACCGCCTTGCGGGAGGTGTAATTAAACTGAGCCGCGACCGTGAGGGAGCGGTTGCTGCTGGACGAGGAAAGCAAAGTTATCATGGACGCGGAACTCAAAAGTCTCCAGATTGATCGGAGCAAGCGACGCTCTTCCGAGCCCGCCAGGAATGGCCGCTGGATCGCCCTCGCAGTAATTCTGCTGCTGGCGCTAGGCGCCTGGCGCATCGTTGAAGGCAAGCTCAACAGCGCTCCCGTGGTGGAGACCGCGCGGGCGAAGTCGGTTAGCGGCGCATCCGCCCCCCAAGGGGTCGTGCTGAATGCCACGGGTTACATCGTCGCGGCGCACAAGATTGAAGTGGCGGCCAAGGTCATCGGCAAAGTCAATTGGATCGGCGTGGATAAAGGCGACCACGTGAAAGCGGGCCAAGTTCTGGTGCGCCTCGAGGACGACGAATATCAGGCGCAGCTCACACAGGGCAAGGGCCAGCTTGCCAACCTGCAAGCCAAGCTGGACGAGGCGCTGCACGGTTCGCGACCCGAGGAGATCGCGCAGGCGCTCGCCAATTTGAATTCCTCGAAGTCCGATCTCGATAACGCCCGCATCAGCCTGGATCGCGGTAAGAAGCTCGTGGCCGAAAAGCTCATGCCGCAGCAGTCGGTGGACGATGCGCAGGCGCGCTACGATTCCGCCATTCACAAAGTCAACTCGCTGCAGAAGACTTACGAGCTGGTCAAGATTGGCCCGCGCCAGGAAGAGATCGATTCCCTGCGCGGCCAGGTGGAGCAGGCCAAGGGCTCGCTGGCGTACGCCGAAACCAACCTGGCCAACACCATCATCCGCGCTCCCGTCACCGGCACCATCCTGGAGCGCGCGGTCGAGAAGGGCGAGTTCGTCACTACCAGCTTTGTTGGCGACCGCGGCGCGAAGGGCTACGTAGTATCGCTGGCCGATCTGAACGACCTGGAAGTGGAGCTCGATATCAGCCAGAACGATTTCGGCAAGCTGCACGCCGCCCAGCACGGCATTATCACCACCGACGCCTTTCCCGATCGTAAATATGAAGGCTTCATCAAGGAGATTTCCCCAGAAGCCAACCGGCAGAAAGCCACCGTGCAGATTAAGGTGAAAGTGGCCAAGCCCGACGATTACCTACGGCCCGAGATGAACGCGAGCGTGGCATTCGTTGCCGACCAGCCGGCGGCCAGTGCCGCCACTTCCGCGCCCTCCAAACCCGTGGTCCTGGCGCCCGCCGGGGCGGTGAAGGACGGCGCAGTCTTCGTGGTGCTCGATAACAAAGCAGTGCGGCGCACTGTGAAAACCGGCGCTGTCAGCGGTCAGGACGTCCGTATCGAAGAGGGTCTGATTGGCGGCGAGGATCTGATCGTGAATCCGCCGGCAGGATTGAAGGATGGCGACACCGTGCGACTGAAGGGTTGAACTATGAGCGAAATCGTCATTGAAACGCAAAATCTGACCAAGGAATACGTGCGCGACGAGTTCCACGTGCTGGCCCTCAAGGACGTCACGCTGCAGATCGCCAAGGGCGAGTTCGTGGCGTTGATGGGTCCCTCGGGTTCGGGCAAATCGACGCTGCTGCACTTGGTGGCGGCCATGGACCGTCCATCCTCCGGCAACATCCGCGTCCTGGGGCACGATCTCGGCCAACTGAGCGAGCGCGCCATCGCGCACTGGCGCAACGAGCACGTTGGGTTCGTCTTCCAGCAGTTCAACCTGATTCCCGTGCTCACGGCGCTTGAGAACGTGGAGCTGCCGCTCAAGCTCACCAATCTCAACAAGGCTGAGCGCATGGAGCACGCGGCCACGGCGTTGAAGCTGGTTGGCCTGGGAGATCGGATGAACCACTTCCCCCGGCAACTTTCGGGTGGACAGGAACAGCGAGTCGCCATCGCCCGAGCCATCGCCACGGACCCGGCCCTGCTGCTCGCCGACGAACCCACAGGCAACCTGGACGCGGCGTCGGCACAGGAGATCCTGCAGATCCTGTCGAAGCTCAATAAGGACTTCGGCAAGACCGTAGTGATGGTGACCCACGATCCCCACGCCGCCCAGTTCGCCACGAAAACCCATCATCTCGAAAAGGGAGAACTGATCCGCCAGGAAACCCGAATCGCGTAAGAAGTCCAGTGGAGCCGGTGGTCGAAGCCACCGGCTTTTTTAGCTTTCCCCTCTATTTGCCAAATACAGGCAAATTACATATACTCACAATGCTGATATGCCGGGAGCTCTGAAGCCCGCCGATTTCCATATTCTTCTGGCCTTGGCGCAAGGCCCCTGCCACGGCTACGGAATCATGAAAGAAGTGGAGCGCGAATCGAACGGCGACGTCCGGCTCGAGATCGGCTCCCTCTACCGCCTGCTGGCGCGCATGCTGGAGAGCGGCTTAATCGAAGAGGCCGAGGGCGACGAGCGCCGCCGCTACTATCGCCTCAGCCGTCCGGGCCGCCGCGTTCTGAAGTCGGAAGCCGAGCGCCTCGCCGGCCTGGTGGAGCTGGTCCGAGCCCGTAAGCTCCTGCCGGAAGGCGGCGCTTGATGCGCAAAGTAGTAGCCGTCTTGCTGTATCTGTTCCCGGCCGAGTTCCGCCGCAGCTTCGGCGCCGACATGCTCGCCACGTTCGACGACCGCTGGCAGGAGCGGCCCGGGTGGAGTGTGGCGGCGCGCACCACATTCGACCTCGCCACTGCAGCCGCAAGAGAGCGCCTAGCGCCCGGCCCGGCGCCCGTCCATGACCCCAAAGGAGACAGCCCCATGACCATCCTGTGGCAAGACTTGCGATTTGCCTTCCGAACCCTGCTGCGAAGCCGCGGCTTCACTATCGTGGCACTGGCAACGCTGGCACTTGGAATCGGCGTCAACACCGCCATGTTCAGCGTGGCCCACGCCGTCCTCTGGCAGTCCGTGCCTTATCCGCATCCCGACCGTCTGGTGATGGTGGGCGAAGTGGACGCCCACGACCCTAACAACTATTGGGGCTCCTCCTATCCCAACTTTCTCGACTGGCGCGCCGGCTCCAAATCCTTTGAGCATCTCGCCGCGGTGATGAGCGTAGGGCACATCCTGCGGGAAGGGCCCGAGCCGATTCGCATTCTCGGCATGGCCGTCACGCCCGATTTTTTCGACGTCATGGGTGTGCCTCCCGCCGCGGGGCGCGTATTTGGCGCAGCCGAAGGCCGCAACGGAGCGCCTGCCGTGATCGTACTGAGCCATCGTCTATGGGCAGAGCGCCTGGCGGGCGATCCCAACGTCCTCGGCCGGTCGATCCGCTTTGGCACGACGGTGTATTCGGTGATCGGAGTCATGCCCGCGGGCTTCGAGTATCAACAGGCCGAGTTTTGGACGGCCCTCGAACAGGAGATCGGCCCGCACACGGCGAGTCATCGGAACGTGTGGGTGCTCAGCCCAGTGGGCCGCTTGCGGGCCGGAGTGACTGAGGCCGAGGCGCAGCGCGAAGTGGAAGTGCTTGCCGCGCGCATTCGGCAAAACTACCCGGAAACAAGGCGCGGACAGGTGGTGCGGGCAGTCCCCATGAAACTGGCGTTGAATCGCGACCTTCGCCCCGCGTTGCTGGTGCTGTTGGGCGCGGTGGGTTTTGTCCTGCTGATTGTCTGCGGTAATCTTGCCGGGCTGATGTTGGTGCGCGGCGCTGCCCGCGCGCGGGAGATGGCGATTCGCAGCGCACTCGGCGTGGGCAGACGCAAGCTGATCCGCCAACTGCTGACGGAGAGCGCGGTATTAGCCGCCGCGGGCGGCGCCGCGGGAATCGGACTGGCCTACTGGGCAACCCGATCCATCGCGCTGCTCACCAAGGATCCCCGGCTCCTGGACGTCCGCATGGATGGCGAAGTTCTGGCTTTCGCGGCGGCTGTGATGGCGGCTACCACGATCCTATTCGGGATCGTGCCGGCGATTCGTGCCAGCCGTGTGGATGCCGGCGAGGCGCTCAAGAGCGGAGCGCGCACCGGCAGCAGTCGCGAACACACCCTGGCGCAGCGCTTCCTGGTAGTTGCGGAAGTCGCTCTATGCCTGGTGTTGCTCGCCGGCGCCGGACTTCTGCTGAAAAGCTTCCGGCGCGTCTTCGAAGTGAATCTCGGTTTTCGCGCGCAAGGTCTGGCGACCCTGCAAGTCAGCTTGCCCCTGAGTTACACCACCCATGAGATGGAGAACGCCTTCTACCGGCGAGTGACCGATCGCCTGGCTGCCCTTCCGGGAGTGACTGGCGCTACCATCGCCAGCCAGTTGCCCATCACGGGAGGAGAGGGCAACGGCGACATCAGCATTGAGGGCCGGCCCTCGGCGGAGGGTGAACTCGGCGCCTCTACCTTCCGGCGGGTCATGCCGGCTTATTTCGGAGTGCTGGGCATTCCGATCGTGCGCGGCCGCCCCTTTGACGAACATGACGATGGCTCTCGCGGCCCCGTGGCAGTTATCAATGAAGGCTTCGCGCGCCGCTTTTGGCCGAACGGCGACGCCATCGGCCACCGCATCCGGATTGGTCCGCGCGACACGGCAAGCTGGCTGACCGTTGTGGGTGTCGCCGGCGACGTCCGCCAGATTGGGCTCGATACCGAGGCTCCATTCTCCACTTACGAACCGCTGACGGGCGAGCCCTCGGCGCGATTCGAAATCGCGGTGCGGACGAGCCGGCGATCCCAAGAACGTGCTGTCTTCGCTGCGTGGCGCCGTGCGCGCGCTCGAACCCGCATCGCTGATAGACAATGTGCAAACCATGTCGGACCGCATCGACGATTCCATCTCGACGCGGCGCTTAAATCTGCTGTTGTTCGGTCTCTTCGCGGGCCTCGCCCTGCTACTCGCGGCCTTGGGACTCTATGGCGTTGTGGCGTACGCAGCGGGACAGCGTACACACGAATTCGGTATTCGTGTCGCCCTGGGAGCGCAGCCAGGCGATGTGCTCCGGCTCGTGCTTGGCGAAGGTCTGAAGCTGGTGTTGGCGGGCGTCGCCATCGGGGCCATCGCTACCTTGAGTCTGGCCCGGCTGATGACGGGCCTGCTGTTTGGAGTGGAGCCGACCGATCCGCTGACGCTGGCGGCCGTCGCATTGCTCTTGGCCGTCGTGGCCGTGGCTGCCTGCTGGCTTCCGGCACAGCGCGCCACCCGCGTGGAACCGGTAATCGCCCTGCGCAGCGAATAAGCCGTCAGGAAATGATGCCCTTGCGCACAGCATAGAGAATCAGTTCGGGAACACTGTGCAGTCCGAGCTTTTGCAGAATGTGAGTGCGGTGCGTCTCCACCGTCGTCAGGCTGATATTCAGGAGGTTGGCCACCTCCTTATTCGCCTTCCCTTCCGCCACCAATTGCAGGATCTCCCGCTCGCGATCGGTAAGCAGGTCGTAGCTGTCATCCAGGCCGCGGCGCTCCATCTGGTGGACGTAGTCCTCCTGTAGCAGGCGGCTCACCTTGCGCGTGAGAAAGCGACCGGCCCTGCGACACCGTGCGGATGGCATCGATCACATCGCCGCGCAGCGAATCCTTCAGCAGGTAGCCTTTCGCCCCGGCCTTCAGCGACCGCAGCACGTAGCTTTCATCCTGGTGCATGCTCAGGATCACCACGCGAGCACGCCGGATTCTGTTCCAGGATGCGCCGAGTCGCTTCGATGCCGTTCATATTGGGCATGGCGATGTCCATCACTACCACGTCAGGCAAATGCTCTTCGGCCAGCCGGACGCTGTCCCGGCCATCGGCGGCTTCGGCCACCACAGTCATGTCCACTTGCTTTTCCAGCAGCGCGCGCAGGCCGTCGCGGACCACCGTGTGGTCGTCAGCCAGCAATATGCGAATAGGAGCCATTTTCGTTCTTGCGGGCAAGTTCCAGCACCGGCAGCTCGGCGGTGATCAGCGTGCCGCGCCCAAGCTGCGAATCGACCTTGCACTCGCCGCCCAGCCTGCGAACGCGCTCTTCCATGCCCAGCATTCCCAAGCCGCGCACAAAGCGGGTATCGAACCCGCCGCCGTCATCGCGCACAGTGAAGAGCACCCGCGCGCCTTCGTGCTTCACCACCACTTCCACGGTGCGTGCGTTGGCGTGGCGCGCGGAATTGTTCACCGCCTCCTGCACCAGGCGGTAGATGCAGGTTTTGTGCTCGTCGGGCAGATCGTCGGCGTCATCGTCGGCGTCCACCACGACATTGAGTCCGGTGCGTTTCGACATTTCCCGCGCATGCCAGTTGAGCGCGGGAACCAGGCCGAAATCGTCCAGCATGGAAGGCCGCAGCAGCAGCGCCAGGTCGCGAACTTCGTTGACGGTCTTCTCCGCCAGGCGTTCACGGCGGCCAGGTGTTCGCGAATCTCCTCCGGCTCCTCGGCGCACTCGGCGTTGTCCGCCTCCATCAGGATGGCGGAGAGCGATTGGCCCACTTCATCGTGCAGTTCGCGCGCCAGCGTGCGGCGCTCATTTTCCTGCGCGCGCACCAGCCTCGCCGAAAGCTCCTGCAGATCGGCGCGCGCGCCGGCGTTCTCTTCCAGCCGCCGCTCCAGTTCCCGCTCCAGCCGGAGCGTATATCCGATGGTCAGCAGCGCCAGCACAAAGCCACGGCCCAGCGTAATGCCAAACGTGACCAGCAGCGTGCGGCGCAGATCCGCCGCGACGCCTCTTGCAGTTGTTCTTCGCGCCCGATTCAGGCCGCGTTCGTTCACCAGCGCGATGCGGTCGGCAATCTGCAGCATGGCCGTGCGGCGCGGCACCAGCTCATCGTAAAAGAAGGCGTCGCGTTTCTGGTTGCGCTCCTCGGGAGTCCACGCCACAGTCCGGTCCAGAACGCTCCAGTAGTCGTCGATTTCCGCCTGCAGGGTCAGGAACGGCTCGCGCTCCAGTTCCTCTAGCCTCTGCCGATAGGCTCCAATGGCATCGCGCGTCTCATGCTCCAGCGTGGCCAGGCGCTGCGATTGCGCGGCCGCCGTGCTCGGGTCGGGCGAAAGCAGAAAGTCGCGAACGTAGGTGCCTGAAAGGTAAATCTGCGAGCGGATCTGGTCGAGTGCGCTCAAGCGTTCGAGAAATGCCTTGCGGATGTGCCCTTCCGCGTCACGGACCCGCCCGAGCGCAGCCAGCGATACCCCGGCGGCGCCGACGATCGAGATGAGCAGGCCGCCGAAGCCCAGCCACAACACCAGCCACGAGGCTCGGCGGCGCACTCCGGCCAAGTTGGTCTTGGCGCCGATCGGCCGAAGCAATTCCCGCAAGCCTGTGTCTCCCAATGTTCAGTGTAGACAATCGCGAGTAGTGTCTGAATCCTGTCCTAACAGGATGGGACTAAGGGGAGTGACTTTGTCCCTTCCGAACCGCGGCCGATAAGGGAGTTAGTGCTTTTATTTGACAGAATCCTGTCCAAACAGGATTGTGTCGCACTGCCCGAAGCGGTATCAAAGAACTATGGAGTTAATCTCGATGAAAAATTCTCCCAAGCTGGCGCTGGTGGCGTTCGCCTCGGTAGCCTTGATCGGCGCTGGATGCGCCAAGAAAAAGGTCGCAGCGGCCACTCCCGCTCCCCCCGCGCCGGCGGTTTCCGCGCCCGCGGCAAGGCCGACGTCAGCGCCTGCCCCCTCGAATCCGGCCCCGGCACGGGCCGCTACGAGTACCCCAGCCGCGCGCTATCCCGATGCGGCGACACGCGCCCGCATTGACGAACTGCTGGCCAAGATTGAAGACGCCTATTTCGATTACAACAAGCATACGCTTCGCCCCGATGCCGTAACGGCCCTGAAGGCCGACTCCACCGAGTTGCGCGACATCATTAAGCAGTACCCCAACTACAAACTGACCATCGAAGGCCACGCCGATGAGCGCGGCTCCGAAGAGTACAACCGCGCGTTAGGCGATGCCCGGGCACACTCCGCCAAGGAATACCTGGTGGGCGTTGGCATTTCCGATTCGCAACTGGCTGTCATCAGCTATGGTAAGGACAAGCCCGTTTGCGAAGAGCATGACGAAGCCTGCTGGCAGAAAAATCGCCGCATCCACATCGTGGCTTCAGCCATGTAGCGCGGTCGACTTTTTCCGCCTGCCGCGCATCTGAACTAACGTGATCCGCAAGCTGGTGTTTCTTGCCTGCCTCTCCCCAGCGGCTTTGGCCGTAGCGCCGCGAGGCTGTATGGGAAGCGCTTCTCTCGGGACGTTCCGCATCACAGTGCGGCGCTCAGACCAGGCGGCGGCCCTGCCCGTAAAATCGGTGTCTGTCATACCGGCCGGGTCCCATTTGATATGGGATCCGGCCCGTCTTTCTTCCCGCTTCTCCTCCGATGGGGAAATCACCGCGATCCTCGCGCCGGCGGAAGGCAAAATCATCGTCCTTCCGGCGCAAAAGGCCGCGGCCCGCGCCGAGTGGATCCTTCCAGCATCGCCTGCCGTGCTCGCGTTTGTGGTAGGTCCGCAGGGTCTGAGTATGGGCAAAGTGAGTTCGCTGGTGAAGCGCAACGAAGACCTGCTGGCACAATTGGCCGACTACGCCGAGCAGACTTCCGAGGTGGAAGCCCTGGTGCAGGAACTGGCCGATTCCGAAGATTCCGGCAAAAGCACCGACGCCGCGCTCAAGGGTTTCTCTTCGCAGTACGGAGTCGCTCTCCCCAAGTTGGATTCCACCGCATCCTCCACCCAACAGGCCTCGCTGCTGCTGCGCGCCGTGCTGCCCTCCGCCAATACCTACGATCCGCTGGCGCCGGCCAGCGCACAAATGCAGCAATCGGTGGGGCTGGCGGCTTCCGTAGCGGGCCTGTTCTTCGGCAATGGATTCGGCCTGGCAGCCGGCGGGACGGTTCTGGTCACCAATCTGAAGACCGCCCTCTTCCCCGCCACCGAATTGCGGTCCTCCTTCGCGCAATCCACTGAGAAGGACACGTTGGCGTTGTGCACCAAGACTAGCGTGCCGAAATCGCGCACGCGCCTCGCTTACCTGTGGGCATATCGCGTGCCGAATCTGAAAGCGCCGGTGGCCGCGCTTTCCGGACCGGCGCATTTGCCCCTGGCGTCCGCCAGCACCTTCACCTGCACCGGCCAGGTGAAAGAACTGGAGCGCGCCCGCGATTGGAGGCTTGTGCCGCTATCGGGTGGCCCGCCCATGCCCGTCACCGTGACCGCCGGCGCCACACCCAATACCTTGAAGATCGACCTTTCCAACTCCACCGCCACCGCCGGCGACTACCGTCTCACGGCATCGTGGGATTGGGACCCCATCAGCCTGGGGAAAGTCCACCTGCATCCACTCGGCGATTTCCGCCACCTCCAGATAGCACCCGAATCGCGCCGCAAACTGGTGGAAGGCAGCGGCAAGGTGAGCGTGAAGCTGACCGGAGCGGATTTCGAATTCGTAGAGAAGGCCGCGATTGAAAAGGTCGCCGCCAGGCCGGCTCCTGCCCCCGTGGAGTTCGAACTGCCTACGGGCAAGCGAGCGGGTGAACAGGATTCCATGGACGTGGAGATCGACACCGCAGCCCACGGCATGTACAAACTGCTGTTGGCGCAGTCCGATGGCGAGCAGCACGAAATGCCGATCACCATCCTGCCGCCGCATCCCAGAATCTCCAACCTGCCCCTGCGTGTGAATACCGGAGAAACCGAGGAGCCCATTCAGCTCGAAGGCAGCGGACTCGACCAGATCGAAGCGGTCACCAGCGGCGCGGGCGCCATCCGCGGAAAGGCGCAGGCCCACACCTGGTTGGGCGACATCGCTCCCAAGGCCAGCCTCCAACCGGGCGACACCTATCCGCTTATCCTCGAGGTGAAGGGCATGGACCAGCCATTGACCCTGCCTGACGCCATTGAAGTGGTGGGACCCCGCCCGCGTATCGCCAATGTCCGGCGGTCCATGGCGGGAACTCCCGGGATCGAGCTACACGACGGCGAATTGCCGGCCGGCGCCACGGTCGGGATCGTCCTCGCGGTGAAGGGTATGCACGAAGGCGCGCGCCTGCAACTCGAACTGGGCTGCCAGTCGGGCGATACCCGGCGCGCCCTGACGCTCTCGCCCGACGACCGTGCCGAGGGTGCCGCGCTCAGTTTCGCCGGCCCTGGCGAGCTCTATCTGGCGCTCGACCCGGGCGTAGTGGGCTACACCGGCTGCAGTCTCGCCGCCACTTTGCGGATTCAGCCCGAAGGACGCTCCGATGTGGCGCTGCTGGGCCGCGTAGTGCGCCTGCCAAAACTGGAGCAATTCACCTTGACCGCCGAGCTGCTCGGGCCCTCCACCTTCGTCGGCATCTTGAAAGGCGCCGATCTCGACCTGGTGGAGAAGGCCGGTTGGGACTCGGAGCACGGAACGCAGGTGGAAGCCATTCCCGCGCCCGTGGCGGGTGAGCCGGGCAGGCAGACCCTGCGAATCGCCCTCGCATGGCCATCGCCCGCTCCGCACGCCCCGTTGTACGTGTGGCTGCGCGGCGAAAAGGACGGCAGGCGGACGTCAGTCGCCTATTGAGGGCGCTCGCGCACCTTCGTTGAGGCCCGAATTCAGCACGAAACTCCCTCGATATGGTAATGTAGTGTGAACCCACTCGGAGCATTAGTGAGAGATAACGCTGTTTCCCTCCCCAATCGCCAGAATCTCAACTGGCTGACCACCCTGGTTTTGGTTTTCCTTCATATTGGAGCCATCGCCGCGCTGTTTATGTTTAACTGGCGCGATTTCGCCGTCGCAGTATTTATGTACTGGCTGGCGACCGGCCTGGGTATCAGCATGGGATACCATCGGCTGCACACGCATCGCTCCTACCAGGTCCCCATTCTGTTGGAGTATTTCTTCGCCTTCTGCGGCGCGTTGACGCTCGAAGGCGGACCCATCTTCTGGGTGGCGGTGCATCGCCTGCATCACCAGAATTCGGATCAGCCGGGCGACCCGCACTCGCCTCGCGATGGCGCCTGGTGGTCGCACGTGGGTTGGATTCTGCTGGGCCAGACCAATCACAACAACACCAAGCTGATGTCGAAGTACGCGCCCGATCTGGCCAAGCATAAGTTCTACGTTTGGCTGAACAATTATCACTGGGTCCCCAGCGTCTTCCTCGCCGCCATAATGTTTGCCATCGGCGGATGGTCCCTCATGCTGTGGGCCATGTTCTTCCGCATCGTGTTCGGCTTGCATGCCACTTGGGCCGTGAATTCGGCTACTCACATGTTTGGCGCGCGACGCTTCGCCACGCGCGACGATTCGCGCAACACCTGGTGGGTCGCGCTCCTCACCTTCGGCGAAGGCTGGCACAACAACCACCACGCCCACCCCACGTCGGCGCGTCATGGGCTGGCCTGGTATGAGTTCGATATCTCCTGGATCACCATCAAGGTGCTGCGCCTGTTCGGCATCGCCCGTAAGATTCAGGTCGCCAGCGTCAACAGCCGCCTCGCCGATCGCGAAGCCGCCTAGGCCTGGTACTCTCAACCCCACCTGTTCGCATTCTTGACTAACTCGTCGCGACGAGTTGTGATATAAACTTTCCACTCGGCCCAGCAGGAAACTATGCCGCCTTCGTCGAATGAGGTGACACAGCTGTTGCACGATTGGAGCCAGGGGAGCTCCCAAGCCTTGGCCCAACTTGCGCCCCTGGTCTACGACGAGTTGCATCGCATCGCCGGCGCCTGCCTGAAGAATGAACGGGCCGGCCACACCCTGCAAGCCGCCGCGCTTGTCCACGAAGCCTACATTCGACTCGTAGAACAGGACCAGCCCGAGTGGCACAGCCGCGCCCACTTCACTGCCGTGGCAGCGAAGTATATGCGCCAGATCCTGGTGGACCACGCCCGCCGCCGCAATGCCGCCAAGCGGGGCCTGGGCGAAGACACCGTTCCCATCGACGAAGTGGTGCTCACCATTCCCGAGAGAACCGAGGACCTGTTGGCGCTCGACGAAGCCCTCACCGAACTGAGCCGCATCGCCCCAGCCAAGGCCCGCGTGGTCGAAATGCGCTTCTTCGGCGGTATGACGCAGGAAGAGATCGCAGTGGTGCAGGGCGTTCACGTCAATACGGTAGCGCGGCAGTTGCGCACGGCCACTGCCTGGCTGCAGACTCAGTTGACATGACTCCAGCGCTGTGGCGCAGACACTTTGTCTGCCGCGCCCCGACTTCCGGCTTTTGGATCCGTTCCGGACATCGGGGTGCTTGGTCTGTAAAATCGCGCAACTTTTTTCCAGCAGCATGGTCGCTTTTGCCTGGATTTTGCGCCTATGTAGATAACGGAGAGCTAGTACAGCTCTTTCATGGGTGCTCCGATGAGACGGTCTGCTGGGGACCCTCTCGTCGGAGCCACTGTTTGATAGACTTTGGCCATGGCAAGACTTGCAATCTTCCTTCTGGCTGCCGTCGCGGCCTTCGCCGCCGACGATTCTTGGAACAAAGTCAAAGATCTCAAAAGCGGCGTCGAAATCCGCGTTATCAAGAAAGGCTCCGTGACGCCCGTGCAGGGCAACTTCTACGAAGCCACCGATGAGAACGTGATCATGGTCGTCAAGAAAGAACAGATCGCCATTTCCAGGGATCTGATCGATCGTCTGGATTCCCGCCCGGCGGCTTCCCGCGTCACCAAAGAGACCACCACCAAAGAGGACACCAGCAATCAGTCCAAGGAACCCCGCGCCGGCATGAACGGCCCAGCGGTGGCGACCGCCGGGCAGTTCCACTAACACGTCGGTCTCCTTCGGCAGCCGCCCCGACTTCGAAACCATTTACCGTCGACCTCCGGCCGCACCGAAAAAGTGACCGGCATCGCCCTGGTGGCGCATTCCGGGGGGCCCACGCCGGTGATTAACGCCAGCCTGCTCGGGGTGGTGGAAGAGGCACGGCGCCATCGCGAGATCGCGGCAGTCTGGGGCGCGCGCCACGGCATCGATGGCATCCTGCGCGAGAGTTTTGTCCACCTCTCTCAACAGAGTGAGACCACGCTGCAAGCCATCGGCAGCGCGCCTTCTTCAGCGCTCGGCACGTCGCGCCGCGAATTGACGCCCGCCGAACTCGAGCGCATTCCCGCCATTCTGCGAGCCCACAACATTCGCTACCTCTTCTACACCGGCGGCAACGGCTCCATGGGAACGGCCGCCCAACTTCAGGAGTTCGCAGGTGCTGGAGTGCAAGTTCTGGGGATTCCCAAAACTATCGACAACGATCTCACCATTACCGACCACACCCCCGGATATCCCACCACGGCGCGCTTCTTTGCCTGCGCGCTGCGCGACATCGGCGCCGACAATCGAGCGCTTCCCGGCCAGGTGGAGTTTGTGGAAGTGCTCGGCCGCAATGCCGGATGGCTGGTGGCCGCCACTGCGCTCGCCCGACGCCATCCCGATGACGCTCCGCACCTGCTCTATTTTCCCGAAGCGCGCCTGCCGCTCGATCAACTACTATGCGATATCGAGTCCGTCTATCGAAGATTGGGACGCTGCGTGGTGGCGATTTGCGAAGGCCAATTAGACGAGCGTGGCGAGCCGTTCGGAGCCGATGTGCGCACCGTCTCCCGCGGCGCGCTGGCGCTGAACCTGGCGCATCGCCTCTCCATGGTGGTCGCCCAGCGTTTGAACCTGCGCACGCGCAGCGAAAAGCCCGGCCTGTTGGGCCGCTCCAGCCTTGCTTATCCATGCCCGCGCGATTGGCGCGAAGCCTATCGCTGCGGCGCGGCGGCCGTGCGAGCCGGCATGGAAGAGAAGTCGGGCATGATGGTCACGCTCAATCACGATGGCTCCACCGGCCTGGCCCCTCTGCGCCAAGTGGCTTTCGTCGAACGGCTGTTTCCCGCCGAGTGGCGCAGCGCCGCCGGTAACGATGTCCGCCAGGAGTTTCTGGACTATGCGGCTCCCTTGATCGGAGAAATCGAGGGCTACCAGGAACTCCCGCCAAAGGATGTTACTTCATAGCAGCCTCGATACCTGCTCGCGGAATCGCGAATACACCCACGACACTCCCACCAGAATCAACCCCAGCCCGATGAACGAGAAGATTCGGGGCAGCGTGTCTAGATGCCGCAGGTCCCACAGGAATAGTTTCAGAATGCAACCCAGCAATAGCATCAGGCCGGGCAGACGCAACAGCCGGTCGCGTAGCGCGAAGCCCGCGGCCAGCAGCAGCGCGCCTTCAATTCCCCAGGCCACCGTCAACTTGCTGCCGCTCACCTGGCAGAAAACCAGGATCGTGGTCAGCGCAATCGCCAGCATTGCGAAGATCGGTCGGGCCGCACCGCCGCGAGGCGCCAGCAACTGCCCTGCAAAGAAACATGCGATCACGATCGACCCGGCCAGAAGCGCTTGGTCCGCAAGCACGATATTGAACCACAGGCAGTACGCTGCCGTTGCCGAGGCCATTGCGTAAGACTGCCACTTCAGCGCAGGCGCGTCGAACTGCACCAGGGCAATGGCCAGCAGCGCCCAGGCCGGGCCCACCATCACCGCCGGCAGCAGCGTCCACAGCGCGGTCGCCAGAAACGCAGTGCCCACAAACGACGCCACAGCGAATGCGCGACGCGCGCGCCAGGCGTTGAGATAGGCCAGCAGCGCTGCCCCGGCGGCAATCGCCCGGGAAATCCACGGGCCGTAATTGTGCGCCTGCGCGGCATTGAAGTAGAACACTCGCACTGCGCCCAAAGCGGCCAGAGCCTGCGCCTGCGGTAGTCCGAGTTCCATCATCACCAGCGCCGCCGCCATCCAGGCAATGCCCAGGTAGTCACCCGGAGTCGCCCGCCAGATCAAGCCGCAGATCGCGATCACGGTGGCGCTCGAAGCCGCCACGCGCAGCATGTCGCGCTCGTCGTCCGGCAGCCGCGCAGCGGCAAAAGTCGCGGCGTAGCAAATGGCGGCCGCGATACCCAGCGCCAACGTGGGCTGCGGCATCACCGTGGCAATTCCAGCCGCGCCGAGCAGAGCCAGCGCGTAGCCTTGAATACGGAAATCCAATAGGCGACGCCACCACCCAATGAGGAAAGGCGCCACCCCCGCCAGCATCCACACCATTCCACGACTCTGGTCGGTAGTCTCCTCGCCCGCGATCAGCGCTGCAACGAACGCACCGGCATACCCGAAGTACACGTCGGCTGCGCACAGCACGCGGTTCGCATAGAACACCACCACGTCCACCGAAGCCACCGGCACCCACGCCGCCAGCGGCAGCGTGCCGACGTCAAAGATCGCCAGCCGTCCCAACTCCAGCACGAACAGCGAAGTGCCCAGCCACCGCAGGTACGGCTTTCGCAGCCGCAGGCCGGTTAGATAGACCAGCTCCGCTTCCACTACCAGCCCGGATGCAATCCATTGATGGTCGAGCCGCTGGAAAATCGAGGCCGCCGCCAGCGCTGCCGCCAGTGTGGCCGCGCCGTGCCACTTGCCAGACCCCGCCCGCGCCAACGCACTCACCAGGTATGCCGCGGCAGCGCCGGCCAGCAGCATCCAGATCGTGTGCGGCGACGCGTGCTCCCATTTCAACAAAGAGAGCCCCAGGAAACCCGCGGCGTTCAACGGCAGCAGCCAAGTCTCGGGATGCAGGACATCGAAAATCTCGAAGAGCAGCCAGAAAGCAGCAAAGATGCTTTGCGCCTCCCACAGCGGAGCTCCGGTATCGCCCCGCAAAGCGCACGTCACGTAGGTGGCGATCAGGCCGAACAAGGCCATCTTGCGCCAGGTGAAGTGATGCGCCAGGTAAAGGAGCGAAGCCGCCAACGGAATCATCGCGGCCACTGCCATGGAATTGACCTGCGTAATCGCCAAAGTGAAGAATGCGATAAAGTACGCCAGGCCCGTGACGGTCTCGGAGCGGTACTTCAGCGAATGCACGATCATCGCGGCCGCTACCGCAATCAACAGGGCCGCGCCCGCGACTGGGTTATCGATGACGCGCGCTTCCTGTATCGCATGCATCGCATAGACCGTGGTGTACAGCGCGGCCCATCCACCGCCCAGCAGGCCGCGGGCGAAAATCTTGTAGCGAGGGCGAGGCTCAAACACCGCGCCCGTCACCAGCATCGCCAAGCTGACCGTAAGGCTGATCGCCACCCTCCCCGCCGGACCAATATGAGCGAACGAGTAGCCCAGAGCCAACGCGAGTCCAATCACCAAAAGCAAAACCCCGGCCTTGTTCAGCCAGTTCCCCCCCAAAGTGGCCTCCCAGTCCAAAGTGTGAGGTGGGGCAGGCGCTTCCGCCTGCCGTGGGAGAGGAGTAGTCGTCGTTTCCGCAGTCCGAGGAGTAGTCGTCGTTTCCGCCGCCCGAGGAGTAGTCGTCGTTTCCGCCGCCCGCGGAGGAGGTGTAGTAACCATGGGCCGCCGAGGAGAAGGAGGCATCTGAACAATCGGAGGCCGTAACACCGCAGCCGGAGGAGTAACCGGCCGTGCCACAGGAGGCGGCACCCCCATCCGACCCTCCAAAGCATCCAGCCGATGCCCGTACGCCACCACGCGCTCCTGCAGCCCAGCCCAACGAGAATCCATCTCGCCCAGCCGATCCCGCAGCCAGAGCCACAAAGCCACCATAAAAATAGTAAGAACCAGAATGATCACGGCCATCACGACCTCCGGATTACGCGACAGGCCGCGAGGCCTGCCCCACCAACTGCTGCGCCAGAGTCTTCACCCCGCGCAGATCCAGCTTGCCTGTGCCGAGCTGAGGCAGCGCCTCCACCAGGTACACATTCTCACGCTTCGGAATCCACAACCGCGGTAGCTCGCTGTCCGACATCCGCTGCCACAAATCGGCCGGCGTGATTTCAGGATGCACGAAAAGCGCCACCAGCCGCTCGCCGCGCTGCTCGTCGGCCACCGCGGTGACCACGCACGGAGCATCGCCCAGCACCGCAGCCGCAGCCTCTTCGATGCGCAGGTGCGGCACCATCTCGCCGCCGATCTTGCTGAAGCGCGACAGCCGGTCGGTGATGCGGATGAAGCCTTCATCGTCGATCAGTGCGATGTCGCCGGTGATGTACCACCGTTCGGGCAGACTTCAGCGGTGAGTTCCGGCTGGCCCAGGTAGCCCACCATGCGATTCGACCCGCGCACCAGCAGCAGGCCTTCCTGATTCGCCGCCAGCGGCGCGAGATTCGCGGGGTCCACCACCTGCGCCGCGATCCCAGGCAGAGGATGTCCCACCGTGCCGGGCTTGTTGCCCGTCTGCCGATCCTTGCCCGCTTCGAAGTTGGGCGCGTTGACCGCCACCACCGGCGCCATCTCGGTGCAGCCGTAGCCTTCCAGCAGTTCCACGCCGAACTTTTCGCGGAATGCCGCGCCTATCGGCTCGCGCAGTTTCTCCGCGCCCACCAGCACGTAGCGCAGCGATGGCGAACTCTTCCCGCGAGCACTTGCGCGTATAAGTGGAACAGAACGTCGGCGTGGAAAGCAGCAGCGTCGCGTGATACTTCTCCACCAGTTCGCCGATGGCCGTCGCATCGGTTGGATTCGGATGATAGACGACGCCGCATCCGGCGATCAGCGGAAACCAGATGGTGACGGTGAAGCCGAACGAGTGAAAGAACGGCAGCACGCCCACAATCCGATCGTCCGCGTTGATCCAGAAAAGCTGCGCCATCGCTTCGATATTGGCCAGCACGTTGTCGTGCGAGAGCATCACGCCCTTGGGAACGCCGGTGCTGCCGCTCGAAAAGATCACTGTGGCCAGTTCGTGCCGCTTGTTGAGCATGCCGGCCGGCATCAGGCGTGCGGCCAGCAGCGCGCGCACTGTGGCGAACTTCGAAGCCCGCGCCAGAATATCCTCCACGAAAACCATGTTCCCGGTGGCTTCCAGCTTCGCCTTCGCCAAAAACAGCTTCGACGTGACCACCGTCTGGATGCTGCACTGCGCCACTGCCGACGCCATGGATTCAGGACCGGCCGTGAAGTTCAGGTTCACCGGGACCTTTCCAGCCAGCGTGATCCCCGAATTCACCAGCGCGCCCGCAACCGTGGGCGGCAGCAGCACACCGACCATTCCCGATTCGCCGGCGCGCAGCTCGGCACTCCGCGATACCAGCACCGCGCCCGTCAGCATGCGTCCGTACGTCAGTTCGCGCCCGGTGGAATCGGCCATGGCGAAGCGGTTCCAATGGCGGCGCGCATTGTGGATCACGCGCCGGCCCAGTGTGTCGCCGGGCTTCTGCCGATGCGCCGTGGCATCGCTGGCCAATTCCTGGATCGCCTGCCGCACTTCATGCGCGGTGCTGCTCGAAGGCATCGGAGCGCCAAAGGAAACCGTCACCGGATACGGAATCCGTCGCGGCCACTTCCAAAAAAACTTGCCGCGCTCAAAGCTGAAGATGCTTCCCCACAGCCGGTCCAGATGCACCGGGATGATGGGAACTTCCGTGCCGCTGACAATCTTTTCCATGCCGCGCTTGAAGGGCAGCATATTGCCGGTGCGGCTGATGGCGCCCTCGGCGAAGATGCAAACCACGTGTCCGGCGGAGATCTCACGCCGCGCCGCCGCTAATCGATTCCACCATGTCGCGTGGTCCGCCCGTGCCTACCGGGATAGCGTTCGTCTTGCGGAAGAACCAGTTCAGCGACTTCATCTCGTAGTATGGCTTCCACACCATGAAGCGGATGAACCGCTGCACGCACGCGCCAATCAGGAAGCCGTCCACATGCGACATGTGGTTCGAAACCAGCAGCGCCGGGCCCGCGGAACGGAACGTTTTCCTGGCCCACGATGCGGATGCGGAAAATGGTATGGGTCAGCAGCCAGAGCAAAAAGCGGATCAGGAAATCGTTCACCACCGTGACGATGTACACCGTCACCGCCAGCGTCACGAAGCCGAATATCAGGATGATGGTGTCCGGCCGCATGTGCAGCCGGTCGTGCAGCAGCCACGGCACGGAAGCCGCCAGCAGCAATCCGATGGTGTTGTAGAAGTTGTTGGTGGCGATGATGCGGCCCTTTTCGCCGGCCTCGCTGCGCTGCTGCAGGTAAGCGTTCAGCGGCACGAAGAAGAGGCCCGTGGCCATCCCCAGCAGCGCCAGAATCACCAGCGACCCGCCATACGTGCGGCCCATCAAACCTAGCGCGATCGAAAAGACGCCGATGAACGTGGAGCCCAGCGGGACCAGCCCAATCTCCACCTTGTCGCCCGAAAGACGGCCGCAGAGCATGCTCCCCGCGCCGATGCCGAGCGAGAGGCAGGTGATCATGAGCCCGATGCGATCGTCATCCACATGCAGGTTTTCTTTCCCGAAGAGCAGCAGCATAGAACTGTAGAGCAGTCCCAGAAACCAGAAGTAGGAGATGCCCATCACCGCCAGCCACATCGGCCGATCGGCCAACAGATGCTTCGTCCCGATGGCGACCTCGGACAAAGGATTCCAGCGGAACGCCTCTTTGGCGCCGGCCGCTGGCACGCGCGTGATGCCGAGGCTGGTTACGAATCCAACGATCGCAACCGCCAGCATCACCGCCCCCACCTTCCACGCTTCGTCATGCCAGCGCGTGAACAGGAACGGTCCGATGGCGGTGCCGAGCACGATCGCCACCAGCGTGGTCATCTCCACCAGCGCATTGGCGCGCGACAGGTCGCGATCGCTCACCATCTCCGGCACAATGCTATATTTCGCGGGACTGAAGACCGTGGAGTGCAGCGCCATCAGGAACAACACGATGAACATCCACGCCACGTTCGTCGAGAAGAAGGTGAGGATCCCAACGGCCATCGCGAAAATCTCGAACGCCTTCACGCCGATCAGCACTTTGCGTTTGCTCACCGCATCGGCCAGGTGCCCGCTCCAGCCTGCGAAGAAGAGCGACGGGATCACGAAGATGGCCGCGGCAATCGAGAGGTACTTGCCGCTCTGGTCGGCGCTGGCCACGATGTGCACGGCGCGGAGCGACACGATAATCCGGTAAGCGTTGTCGTTGAACGCTCCCAAAAACTGCGTCCAGAGGAACGCCTGGAAGCCGCCGTTCTGCAGCACATCTTTGAAACCGCGTTGAGCCATGCCTGACCTAATGCACCGCGTCTGCCGCAGTTTAGTGTACTCGGAATCAATGGTTTACATACAATGATCGCTGACGATACATACATCTCATGTACAGCCAATAGCAAGGAATGCTGTTTCCGAGCCGCGACCGTAACGGAGTCGGTGCCTTTCACCGGCTGGGATTCATCGCGCCGTTCCACTGATCCGCAAATCGACGGTAGTCGCTTCGCCCGCGCCCACAGTGACTTTCGCCGCTCCACTCAGCAAACCAGCATCGTGCGAAATCTGATACCACCGCAGTCCACTATCCGCGGCCAATGCCAAACCGAAATACTCGCCCGGACGCACCGCCGCAAATTCAAAGCGCCCGTTCCGATCGCATTCCGCGATCCGGCGGAAGCCGCCCACGCGTAGCGCCGGGTCTTGGGCCACCAGAAACACATGACCGCCATTGCAGCCTTCCACCGTCCCGCGAACACTGCCGCCGCCGGTTCGATACGCGATCGTCAGCGGCAGCGCGTCGGAAACAATCGATACCCCGCCGAGCGCGCTCCTGTCGCCGATCCGGATCGAGTCGAGATAGTACGGCGGAGGCGCATCGGAAAGCGGCAGCACCTCATAGACTCCCGGATAAAGCGCTCGCGACGTCAACACACCTTCCTCCATTCCGATCGGGATTCCGCTGGTCGGATCACCCGGGATGTCCGTAATCGAAGTGAGCACCAGGTCGACCGAAGGCGCTTCCGGAGCCGGTGTGCCGTCCGGCACTTCCACCACGATCTTCCCCTTCAACGTGAATGGAGCGCTCAGCATTAGCTCCACCTTCTCTAAATCGCGGCCCCTCACTTCCTCCATTTCGACAGCCTTTAGCTTCACCGCGTCCTTCTGCGCCGGCCGCCGACGCGCGCCACTCCCCATCCATCACCGATTCGAATTCGAACGTGCCATCGTCCCCGCTCTGTTGCTTGAGCGCTGCACCGAAGCCCTTCTCCAGCACTAGCTCAACCTTGCTCACCGGATCGCCGTGCCCATCCAGCACCCGCCCGCGAACGCGATGCACCGGAGCCACCGCCAGTTTGATGTCGGACCTCCACTCTTCGCTGCCGGGCCTCACCATCACCGCGTCGGCCAACTGTGGATCGGTCACGCCCGGATAAAACGTTTGCGCCCACCCGACCCGTTCATCGCCGCGCGGCTCCGGCGGCTTCCACAATGGCGGCGCAGTAGCGGAGAGCATCCACCAGCCCGGACGAAGATCCGGCACAGTGTACTCGCCCTTTTCATTGGCCTTCGCCCGCATCGTAAATGGGGAGCAAGCCGGCGGCATGCACCACTTGGACCCCTCCACTAACCAGATCGCGGCATTGGCGACAGGCTCTCCCGCGCCGTCCAACACGCGCCCCGACAGGCTTCCCAGCGGCTCGATTTTGACTGCCAGGCGCACCGGATCGCCGCCTCTCACAGCGAACGGAGCCGGCCTGTCGCCCGGATGGGGAATCGGCTCGAAACCAGTGGCATCGTAAATCGCGCTGTACACGCCTTCTTTGAGGTCATCGATCTGGAAGCGGCCCTGCGCATCCGTGATGGTCGCCCGTCCCGTGCGCGGTGCGCTGTCGGCCGGAAAGATGCGCACACGGACGTCCGGAACTCCAGCGCCAGTCACGGCATTGACCACCTGCCCCTCGACACTCTGCGCCGCCAGAACGCTGGCCGTCAGAATCCACGCGGAGAGAACCACGCGCAGCATATGAATTTGTTATCGCACGCTTGGCTTAGGCACGTACGTGCGCAGGAAGCGCGCGTCTTCTTTCGCGCAGATCGTCACCGGGTCGGGCAGCAGCCACACATCGCCCCGCACGAACCGCTCCCCGCCGATCGCCCCGCCGCCAGCCAGACATATCCATATCTGCGACTCCTCGGGACCCGGCGTGAGCTCCTGCCCGGCCTTCAGCGTCACCAGTTCCGTCACGAAATACGGACACCGCACCAGTTCGCCGCTCGTCGCCTTCACAGCCCCCGGATGCACCGTCAGATCGGAAATCGGCACCGCCTGCTCCACGTGGATCTCGCGCGGCCGCCCGTAATCCCACAGCCGGTACGTCACATCGGAGTTCTGCTGGATTTCGAAAAGTACGATCCCCGCCCCGATGGCGTGCACCGTGTGAGCCGGCGTGAAGTACGTCTCGCCCGCCTTCACCGGCATCCAGTTGAGCAGTTGCTCCACTTCGCCGGTGCGCGTCGCCTCCAGCAACCGCTCGCGCGTGATCGGCTCGCGAAATCCCAGCGCGATGGTGGCCCCCGGCTCCGCCTCAACGATGTGCCACATCTCGGTCTTGCCGCGCGGACCGTCCTCGCCATCCGCCGGATGCACCTGCACCGAGAGCCTCTCCGACGTGAAGAGCAGTTTCACCAGCAGCGGCAGTTCGCGATCGGTAAGGTACCACGCCTCGCCGATCGGCTTCTCCGAATTGGGAAACCAAGGCTCCAGGCGCGTCTTGCCCCACACCTTCTCGCGCAGGGAAGGCGTGAGTCGAATCGGTGATTGCATTTTGCCTAGGAGTTCTTCACCACGAACTGATGAATGCGGTCCAGCCCGCGCTCGAGTTCGTGCATCGACGTGGCGTAGGAGATCCGCACATGGCTCGCCGTCCCGAACGCCTCGCCCGGAACCACCGCGACGTTCGCCTCCGCAAGCAACCGCTCGGATAATTGCAGCGAGTTGCCGATCCCGTTCTTGCCGATCACTACACCCAAGTTGGGATAGGCGTAGAACGCCCCGCGCGGTTCGGCGCAAGTCACGCCGGGAATGGCGCGCAGCCGCGCCACCACAAAATCGCGGCGCTTGTGATATTCGGCCAGCATAATTTTCACCGAATCCTGCGGCCCCCGCAGCGCTTCCACCGCCGCCTTCTGCGAGATGGATGTCGGGTTCGACGTGGAGTGGCTCTGCAGCTTCGTCATCGCGCCCACAATGTTCGCGGGCACCAGTCCGAAGCCGATGCGCCACCCGGTCATGGCATAGGTCTTCGACAGCGACCCTGCCACCAGCACGGTCTCCTTCGCGCCCGCAAGCGACGCGATCGAGAACGGCTCGCTGTCATACAAAAACTTGCAGTAGCACTCGTCGGTCATCAGGTAGATGCCGCGCTCTGACGTAAGCTTGAAAATCTTCTCGCACTCCGCCCGGTCCAGCACCGCGCCGCTGGGGTTCGAAGGCGAATTGATGATCACCAGCTTGGTGTTCGCGTTGAGGTACGGCTCCAGCATCGCCGCCGTGAACGTGAATCCCTTCGATTCATCCGTCTCCACGAAGACGCATTTGCCGCCGGCGTAATTCACCACGTCCTTGTAAGTCACCCAGTACGGCACCGGGATCACCACTTCGTCGCCCGGATTGATCAGCGCCTGAATCAAATTGAAGATCAGGTGCTTGCCGCCCACCGTGATCAGGCACTCATTGGGCTTGTAATCGGTGCCGAAATCCAGCTGGTGCCGTTCGCAGACGGCCTTCTTTAATTCCAGCGTTCCGCCGGCCGCCGTGTACTTCGTAAAGTTGCCTTCCAGGGCGCGAATGGCCGCCTGCTTGATGTTGTCGGGCGTCGGAAAGTCGGGCTCTCCGGCTCCAAAGTCCACTACGTCGACGCCTTCGGCGCGCAACTTCTCGGCGTCCGCCGACACCTTCATCGTGGAAGATACACTGATGGATGAGATACGCTCGGCGATCGGATTCGCTGCTACGTGCATTGCTGACTAAGCCCCTCTATTTAGATTTTTGAACATCCGGCGCTGCATCCGCTGCTCTACCGAGGGCGGCACCAGTCCGGTGATTTTCCCGCCAAGCCCGAAAACTTCCTTCACCAGGCGGGAGCTGATGAACGAATAAGCTTCATTCGCCATCATGAAAATGGTCTCGATGCCCGGCTGCAGCCGCCGGTTCATCAATGCCATCTGCAACTCGTACTCGTAATCCGAAATGGCCCGGATGCCGCGCAGAAGAACGGTCGCCGAATTGGCGGCGGCGTGGTCTACCAGCAGTCCATCGAACGAATCTACTGCCACGTTCGGATAATCACCCACTACTTCCCGGAGCATCTCGGTTCGCTCCTCCACGGAGAAGAGCGGCTCTTTCGTCTCATTCCGCAGAATCGAAACGATCAGCTTGTCGAACATCAACGAGCCGCGCTGGATCAGGTCCAGATGCCCGTTGGTAATCGGGTCGAACGATCCAGGATAAATCGCGATTACGTTCGCAGGCTTTCGCGGCAATGCTTTATTTTACACATCGCGCCAGTGCTCTTGCCACCGGTGGAGCGCCTGGAGCATTGTCTTGTATTCGTTACATTGATATTCTTACAAGACATGCGTCCGATCCAAGCCATTGCCGCTATCGCTCTTGCCTTCGCCTTCGCCGCGCCGTCGTTC
This sequence comes from uncultured Solibacteraceae bacterium, assembly GCA_963815475.1. GTDB lineage: Bacteria > Acidobacteriota > Terriglobia > Bryobacterales > Bryobacteraceae > Sulfopaludibacter. The sequence continues at coordinate 3,406,877 of CAWFHD010000003.1, forward strand.
GCCCAGGCCGGAAAAGCGGAGCTCTTCGGCGAAATCCAGGACCCGCAAGGCCTGGTCGTATCCAAAGCCAAAGTCGCCATCGCCGAGCCCGCCACCGGCGCACAAATCGAAACCCTCACCGACGAGCACGGCGACTATCACCTCCTCGGTCTTTCCGCCGGACAGTACGTCCTGAGCGTCGACAAGCCGGGCTTCCGACCGTATCGTCAGGAAGGCATCACGCTGCGCATCGGCGACCAGACCAGGCTCGACGTCAAGCTGGAAGTCGGACAAGCCACCCAGTCAGTCGAGGTCAACGCCCAAACCACGTTGCTTGAGACCGCCAGCGGTTCGGTGAGCTACCACGTCGTCCACCCGGAAATTGAAACGCTGCCCCTCGATGGCCGCAATTTCATTCCCCTGGTCGCGCTTTCGCCCGGAGTCGCGCTGCCCGGCGGCGGCTCCCTGCTGCCGCGCATCAACGGCAGCCGCCCGCGCACCAACGAGTATCTCTACGATGGCATCAGCGTCCTGCAGCCCGAGCCCGGACAGGTGGCCTTCTACCCCATCATCGACGCCATCGAGGAGTTCCGCCTGAACATCAACGCCTACTCGCCCGAGTACGGCAGGTCCAACGGCGGAACCGTCATGGTGATCGGCAAGTCCGGCAGCAATTCGTTTCACGGCACGATCTTCGAATTCCTCCGCAATGAGGACCTCAACGCCCGCAACTACTTTGCCCAGCCCGGCCCGCGCCCCGAGTTTCGCCGCAACCAATACGGTCTCACCGTGGGCGGCCCCATCCGCAAGAACAAGACGTTCTTCTTCGCCGATTGGCAAGGCACCCGCTTGCGCACCGGAACCACCCGTCAAAGCGTGGTCCCCACGCTCGCGCAGCGCGCCGGCGTCTTCGCCACCACCATCTACGATCCGGCCACTTCCCCCCGCACTCCCTTCCCCAACAACGCCATTCCCGCCAGCCGCTTCGATCCGATTGCCCAGCAGATTCTGCAGCATTACCCGCTGCCCAATGCATCCGGCCGCCAACAACTTCATTCTCACCGGAGTCGAGCCCGACAGCCAGGACCAGTTCGATGGCCGCGTCGACCAGGTCTTCAATGACAAGCATCGCGCCTTCGTCCGCTATTCCTATCTCCGCGACGACGACACGCCCGTGCCCTTTCTTCCCGATGGCAGCGGCAACCTCACCACGCGGCGTGATCGGCCATGCCATCACGCGCGGCGATGGCCTCGCCTCGGAATACGACTGGACCGTCTCGCCGTCAACCCTGAATCAGGCGCGCTTCGGCTGGACCCGCCGCGACGTAAACCAGTCCTCGCTGCAGAATGGCGGCATCACCATTCCCGGCGCGCCGCAGAGCGCCTTCCCTTCCACCCTTCCCATCTTCACCGTCACCGGCCTGCAGCAGATCGGCCCCACCACCGCGGCCAACAGCAACTTCACCACCATCCGTCACGGAATTCCTGGACACCTTCTCCATGGTGCGCGGCCGCCACACGTTCAAGTTCGGTACCGACCTGCGCCGCGAAGCTCTCGACATCGTGAACCCGGCCAATCCCACCGGCTCCTATGCCTTCACCACCACCGGCACCGATTCCTCCACCGGAGCCAGCGGCAACGCGCTGGCGTCGCTCCTGCTCGGCCAGGTGAACGCCTTCAGCATCGACATCCAGAACCGCGCGCTGCAGGAACGCGCCCACATCGCCGAGTTCTTCGCTGGCGACGATTGGAAAGTTTCCAACCGTCTCACGCTCAGCATTGGCACGCGCTACACACTGAATTTCCCGTCCACCGAAGCTCAATAACCAGACCGCCATTTTCAACCTCAACACCCAGGTGCTCGACTTTCCGCACACCGGCCGCAATCTGGAATGCTGCGACTTCGGACCGCGCGCCGGCCTCGCATACCGGCTCGGCGATTCCTGGGTGATCCGTTCCGGCTACGGCATGGTCTGGTTCGAACAGACCGGCATCACCACACCGTTCACGCTTCCGCAGTTCCCCTTCGTCCAAACCGTCGGCCAGCAATCGCAGGACAACATCAACCCGGCGTTTCTGCTCTCCAGCGGACCCACCGTGCAGGTCGGCACCGCCCAATCCGAATTCGGGCCTGGGCCAGGGAGTTTTCGGCACCGACCGCAACGTGGGCTCGGGCTATTCCCAGCAGTGGAATTTCACCGTGCAGAAAACCTTCTGGCAGAACCTCAACCTTGAGGTTGGCTATCTCGGCTCCAAGAACACCCACCTCGGTTTGCCCGAATCGAACCTCAACCAGTTGCCGGCCGCCGACCTCGCTCTGGGTTCCGCGTTAACCGCCAAAGTGCCGAATCCCTATTTCGGTCAGATCCCCACCTCTTCGTCGCTCGGCCAGCCCACCATCGCACAGCAGCAATTGCTGCGGGCCTATCCCCGCTTCACCAACGTGGCCCTCTTCCGCGATAACGTGGCCGATTCCGAATATGAAGCGTTCCAGGCCAAACTGGAAAAGCGCTTTTCGCGCGGCCTCACCTTTACCTTCGCCTACACCTTCTCTAAGCTGATCGACGACGCGTCCACGTACTTTTCGCAGACCATCTTCACCGGCCCCACGTTGACCACCATCGGCGCGGCCGATGCCTCTAATCGGAAGCTCGAAAGAGATGTTTCAAGCGGCGATATTCCGCAGGTCTTCTCAGCCGGCTGGGTGTATCAGATTCCGCGATTGTGGAAGATCTCTGGCTGGCAGATCGGTGGACTTGTGCGCATCCAGGCAGGCGACGCGGTGCCGGTGACGCAGGCCACCAACACTCTCTCCGCCTTCGGCTACGCCGTGCAGCGACCCAATCGCGTCGGCAATCCGAACGACTTCGCCACGCGCAGCGCCGCGCGAGTGGTTCGACAAATCCGCCTTCACCGCGGCCGGCCAGTTCAGCATCGGCACCAGTTCCCGAAATCCCGTGCGAGGGCCTGGTCTGCAGGATGCCGATCTCATGATCGGCAAGACTTTCCGCTTCACTGAGCGAATGAATTTCGAGTTCCGAGCGGAAGTCTTCAATATCAGCAACACTCCGCCGCTGAACGATCCCAACGGCTCCTTCGGAAGCGCCGCCTTCGGGACCATCACCAGCGCGGGAAATCCAAGAGATTTCGAATTCGCCGCCAAACTCCATTTCTAGAAGTTGAAGTGGCGCGGACGCTCACGTCTGCAGCGTCGGCACTTTTGCCGACGATCCTCAACACCCGTGAGTGCCGCGATGCGTGGCAATGCGAACTTTGAGCTGCTTGATAGTCTCTTCCAGAGCGCTTTTGGTATCGCCGTCGAGCCCCAAACGATTGACCCGTTCCAGTCTCCGCGACGCGGTCTCCAACATGTCGGCCAAAGCTGTCTTGGTGGAGCAGATGCGAGTCTCTTCCTTTTCCACGTCCATCCCTCTTTCGCAAAACGACTCGGATTGCTAATTTCAGTATGCCATCAAGCCCATCCACCCTAACGTACGATATCGCCCATCGCGCGCCGCGTTAACAGATGCATGTATCCTGGTCCCCATGGGTTTCGATCGCTTGACCCGCCGCACCTGGCTCGCGGGCGCCACCGCCATCGCCGCCGGAGCCGCGGCCGCTGCCTCTGACCCGCTGTCGTGGACCCTCACTGAAGCCGCGTCCGAGCTCGCCAAACGCGCCATCTCGTCCGAGGAATTGACGAAGCTATGCCTGGACAGAATCGCCAAGCTCGATAAGCGCCTCAACGCGTTCATCACCGTGCTCCCGGACAGCGCGCTGGCGCAGGCCCGCGAGTGCGATCGTCAACGCAAGGCCGGCCGCGTCGCCAGCCGCCTTCACGGCATTCCCATCGCCCTCAAGGACAACATCGACACCGCCGGCATCCTCACCACGGCGGCCGCACAGGTCTTCAAGGATCGAGTCCCCACCGAAGACGCGGAGATCGCCCGGCGCTTGAAGGCCGCGGGCATCGTCCTCCTCGGCAAATTGAACCTGGATGAGATGGCCTTCGCCGGCACCGGAACCACCGGCTGTTTCGGCCCCGCCCGCAATCCCTGGAACCTCGACCGCATCACCGGCGGCTCGTCAGCCGGCTCCTCCGCCGCGGTCGCCGCCGGGCTCTGCTATGGCTCGGTGGGCAGTGACGATGGCGGCTCGGTCCGCATTCCCAGCGCGCACTGCGGAACGGTCGGCTTCAAGACCACTTACGGCCGCGTGAGCACGCGCGGCGTGGTCCCCTCCGCCTACTCCATGGACACTATCGGCCCCATCGCGCGAACCGTCGAGGACGCCGCACTCCTGCTCCAAACGCTCGCCGGTTACGATCCCCAGGACGCCATCACAGCCCCCGAACCCGTCCCCGACTATCTGCAGGCGCTCACCCACCCCATTTCCAACCTGCGCGTCGGAGTGCCTCGCGCCTACTTCTTCGAGCAGCTTCACACCGACGTCGCCGCCGCCGTGGAAGCGGCCATCCGCGTTCTTCAAAGCAAAGTGCGCGAAGTCCGCGATGTCACTCTGCCGCGCCTCCGCAGCGCCGAAAACGGCGACTACGACGTCGAACTGTACCACTACCAGAAGCCCTTCTTCGACAAGTCGCCCGAACTCTACCATCCCTGGTCGCAACGCCACCTGAACCAGATGAAGAAGGTGGAAACGCTGCCCTACATCGAAACCCTGAAGCGATTCCGCGAGTGCCGCCGCGACATCCGCCGCGTCTTTGAAGACGTGGACGTGCTGCTCCTGCCCACTATGAGAGAGCCGGCCCCCCTGATTTCAGAGACTGTAAATGAAACCCACCGAAGGCCGCCCAGCAACACCGCAATCTTCAATCATCTCGGAATCCCGGCCCTGACTCTCGCCTGCGGCTTCTCCAAAGAAGGCCTCCCCATAGGCCTCCAGATCGCAGCCAAACCGTGGGCCGAACCCGTAGTGCTGGCCGTAGCCAAAGTCTATCAAGACGCCACCCCCTGGCATCTCTCCGCCCCGCGATTGTAAGGTAGGGCAGGCGCTATCGCCTGCCAAGTCGCGACTAGCTAACTTGTCCCTCATCTCACCAATCGCAAAGTCCGAGTGCAAAACGCATCATTCGGCTTGATCCCCGAAAACACTAGAGTCATCGACAACCCGTCCGCCGAAATCCACTTCGAAGGCAAACGATACCCATGCGTATCCGCCACATCCCACTCGCGATGCACCACGGTAGTCCAAGGCCCCCAAGGTTCCGGCGCATCGAACAATCCCCACCCGCCCGAATGGTCGTAAGCCAATGCCATCAGGTATCGCCGGATGCCCGCGTCGTACACCACATCCACGCGACCGCAATTTGCCGGATATGCAAACACCGCCCCGCGCCGCGCGATCTCCGCGGTCCACACCGGCCGGCCATCCGACCCCAGCCGCTCAAAAAACTCCCACGCCCCGCGCTCGCGCATCCGACCCTTCACCACACGAGCCAGCACCACGCCGTTGTCCGATTCGTATGCCGAGGGCCCGTCCTGCGAATATGTGTAAACATACCCATCGCGCGCCCTCGCATAGTTGCGCCCGAAATTCAGAAACGCCGGAGATCCGAAACTGGTTTCGAGCTTGAATCCCCACTGCCACGTCTTGCCGTGATCGAGCGACCAAGCCAACTGCGAATTCGCCACATTACGCGCCCAGAGGTATAGGACGCCATCCACCATCACCATCCCACTGGCCTTCGGACTCTTCGCGCCGCCGCCCGTGCGCTCGCCGTCCGACCGCACATTCACGCCGCGATAATCGTCCGCGAAGCCCGTGATGCGCGCGAACCCCATCCCCAACTTGCTCTCCACAAACGGCTCGAAGCCATACCCGTCGCCGTACGAGGTGTACTGCGCATCGTCGTCGCCCCACGTCATCGGCCAGTTGTCGCTATCGATCGCCGACCGCCGGATCTCCTTCCCGAACACCGCCCCATGGATTACTGGGCTCGGAGGATATGGAGACTTCACTGCCATCGCATCCATCAGCGGCTTGAATACGTGCTCGTAGACCGGTTGCCAGAAGCTCCCCTTCGGATCGCCCAGGGCCGTGCCATTGCGCACCATCACCAGGTCCACGCTCGGCACGACGAGGATGACTTGATGGGAAGCGCCCGCGCCCGCGAATGCGTCGCGCGGCACTGCCGGCCAGACGCCGTCCGAATTCACGTACCACGCCAGGCCCGAAGCGGGCGCGGGATTGGTCGCATCGCGCGGCGGATTCGGCATTCCCTGATCGGTCAGCACCTTCTTCACCGTCTCGCGGTGGATCAGTTCGCGACCCATCCACTGCCCCTGCAGCATCATCAATTGGCCCACACGCGCCGCCGCGCGCGGCGTGAAAGTCGCGCCGCCCCAATTCGCATAGAGTTTCAACCCGTCCAACTCATACGCCCGACCGTAGCCGATCGACCACTCCCGCTCCGGTATCCCGAGCGGATCGAGAACCCGCTCCTTCAGCAGCGTGCGAACGTCACCGCCCTTCAGCGACGCCGTGATCGCATAGGAGAGCGCCGCCATTCCCGGATTGCTGTATTCGTTCGAAGTGCCCGGTTCGAACAGCACCGGAGCGAGTCGCAGTGCAATCGAAAACGGGTCGGGAGTGCGCTTCCAGAAATCGCCTTTCCAGCCGGTGAGCTGATCGTGCGCGATATCGTCCTGCTCGGCGTCCTCGATTCCCGAAGTGTGCGTGGCCAGTTCGCGAATCGTGATCTTCGATTTCAGCCGGTCGCCGCGCCACTCCGGAATGTACTTCGACGCCAGATCGTCCGGCGAAATCCGGCCGTCGCTCATCGCCACCGTAAGCGACATGCCGCCCACCAGGGCCTTGGCCATCGAAGCCGTGCCATGAGGCTTCGAGGCATCCCACCCCTCGGCATACCACTCGAAAGCCACGCGTCCGCGCCGCTGTACGATCAGGCCCGTAGTGTCATGCGCCGCAAGGTTGCTCCGCCAAGCCTCCAGCTTCACCGGATCCAGCCCTGACTCAACCGCCTGTGCCCCAGCCAAGGCGCAGCAAGCAAGAAAGAGAAGAGCCTGACGCCAACGCATACCCTATTCTAGGCGGGATAATTTCATAGAAAACTCGATGCGCTTGGTGGGGTAGGCGCTTCCGCCTGCCAAATCCGAGCGAAGCTCGGACCGCTCTTTTGACCCTGTCCTCTTTGCTTTATTCGGCTTTCGGAAAGCGTCTGCAATCCGATCGTTTGTCCTATAATGCGGAACAAATATGTCGGACTATCGCCGTGTCATCCCCGATTTCCGCCACGATCTGCACCATGCCGCGCGCGTCATCCGCCGCAATCCGGGATACGCCGTCGTCGCGACCTTATGCCTGGCTCTCGGCATCGGAGTCAACTCAACAGTATTCAGCCTCCTGGACGGAATGTACCTTCGGATGCTTCCGGTTCCCCATCCCGATCGCATCATTGCAATCGATCGCGATGGCGGCATGCCTCTGTTCTGGCGGGACTACCAGTCCCTTCGCGGCGAACTGCGCGCCTTCAGCGGTATAGCGGCGCTGCAGGCGAGAGGCACCTTCATGGATGTCGAGCGGGCAAATTTTGACATTGTCGCCGAGACCGTTTCCGCAAATTATGCCGACGTTCTCCAGATCAAGCCGGCGCTTGGCCGATGGTTCTTGGCGTCAGATGAGTCGCCCGACGCTGAGCCATCCGTCGTGATCAGTGGGCACGTCTGGACAACCCGCTTCCGCCGCGATCCCACCGTGATTGGCCGCAGCGTGCGCATCGAAAATCAGTGGTATCGCATGATCGGTGTGGCTCCGGACAATTTTCGCGGGGTCTCTCCTCCCATGGAGATCGACGCCTGGCTGCCTCTGGTGACCTTCCCCATCTTCCAACCGCAACTCCGAGCTGCCCTCAGCCCTGGGCCGCCAGTCGCGCTGGTGGGAAGGCTTGCACCTCACCAGACGGTGCAACGTGCGGCCGCGGAAATGCGAGTCCTGGATGTCCACCTACGTCAGGCATATCCGCGTGTCGAACCGTATGGAACCCCCATGACGGTTCGGGTATTTCGTGGCATCGTGTCTCCCGAATCGCGCCGCGCCATGCGTCCCATCGCAGTCCTGTTACTCGCGGTCGTGGCGATTGTGCTTCTGATTGCGTGCGTCAACGTGGCGAATCTTCTTCTCTCCCGGGCGGCAGTCCGGCAGCGCGAAATGGCATTGCGGCGCTCGCTCGGAGCTTCGCGAAGCCGATTGGTCCGTCAGGGCCTCGCCGAGAGCATCCTCCTGGCGTTGGGCGGCGCTGCGCTCGGAGTCCTGTTCGGCTACTGGACAGACCGCGTACTCTCCTCCTGGGTGTCCACCTCCATCCCGCAGTCGGTGATCCGGGGAATCTATCTCGAAATGAACTGGCGGGTGGCCGCATTCACGGCAATCGTGGCGCTGGTTTGCGCAGTGCTCTTCAGCCTGGCTCCAGCTCTCGCAGGCTCCTCAGTCGACCTGCAGTCTGCTCTCAAAACCGACGTCCCATCCGGCCAAAGACGCCGAGTGCGGCAGCGAGACGTTTATGTAGTCGCCCAGGTAGCGCTCTCCCTGGTTCTACTGATCGCCGCCGCATTGCTGCTGCGCGCCCTCCAGCACACGGCGCAGATCGATCCGGGGTTCGCGACCGATCACCGGATCTACATTCGGCTCTTCACTCCAGGGCGCGACTTCACTCCCGACAGTTCCACCCGGCTCTTCACCCGCCTTATCGATCAGGCGCGCGCCTTGCCAGGTGTCCGCGACGCAACCTTGTCCTTCGATGTGCTCGGCTTCATGGACGGCGAATGTGTCACCGTGGATCGCGGCTCGCCCGCCACTCACGCGAACATCAATGTCGTCGAGCCCAACTACTTCGAGATGATGCACGTCCCGCTGCTGCGCGGGCGCAACTTCGCCGCCTATGACCTGCCGAAATCGCCGCGCGCGATCATCGTGAATGAAACCATGGCCGCGCGGTGGTGGCCTGGCGAGGATGCCATTGGCAAGGTAGCCTGGACAGGCTGCGGAACCGAGGAACCGCGGGCGCCGGCACAGGTGATCGCGGTGGCGAAGGACAGCAAATACGGAGCGCTCGACGAGGATCCGCGGCCGTTCTTCTACGTCTCCCGGCATCAGGTCTGGTGGAACGGGTTCTTTGCGCTGATCCTCCAGACCACGGGCGATCCCCACGCCGTTAGCGAATCCCTGATCCGGCTCGCGCGCACCGGCGGACCCAACCTGCGGACGTATGAACTGCGGACGTTCGACGACCTCGTAACGCTGTCCCTTTGGCGCGTCCGATGGCAGGCGAGTTTGCTTGGGGCCTTCGGCCTGCTGGCAATCGCGCTCTCCGTCATTGGTCTCTACGGAGTCGTTGCGTATACCGTGGCACAACGCACTCGCGAGATCGGAGTCCGCATGGCGCTCGGCGCACAAAAGCGCGACGTCCAATGGATGGTGCTGGCGCATGGCCTTCGATTGACCGCGACCGGCATTCTCGCCGGAGTGACCACGGCCATCGCCACAATGCGCCTGCTACGCAGCTTCCTGTACGGTGTGAGCCCGCTCGATCCAATGGCATTCGTCGGCCCCGCGCTCGCCTGGCTCATGATCGCGATGTTAGCGAGTTACATTCCCGCACAACGTGCCGCACGCGTGGACCCAGCGATATCCCTGCGATACGAGTAGACGCACAGGTCGGAGGAACCGAGCTATAGCCTCGGAATACGGGGGTGCTTCCGAGGCCGGCCATCACTCAGCCATGAAGCCGAATCGCGCCGGCCCCGCTCCTACGGTCTTGCGCCGGGCGTAGCAAGCCTGGTTGGATCGCACTTCCGCGATGGCCTCCAGGAAGTACTCCTCCACCCGGCGCGGCGCCTTCTTCTCTGCCACATCATGTGCGTACAGCAGTTTCCCATCCTCCACCACAGCTTTCAGGTCGGCGCCCGTCAGCCCGCGGCTGGAGGCGGAGAGACTTTCCAGGTCGACGGCTGCCAGGGGCGCCGGGAGCCCCGCGAGTTTCTCGCGAAGAATCGCGGCGCGTGCAGGAGCGTCCGGCAGTTTGGTCTCCAGCCACAACTCCACTCGGCCTGAGCGGAGCACCGCCTGAGGAAGATTCGTGACATTCATCGCCGTCATCATCACGCACACCCGTTCCGCGCTGGCACTCTCCAGCCCGTCGAGCATCGTCAGCAGGTACCGATAGAAGCCGCGGTCGCCATTGTCTTCGAGAATCACATCGGTGTCGTCGATGAAGATGACGGACGGCGCGCTCTGCTTGGCGGCTTTGAAAATCTCCTCCACCCTGCTGTAAAAATCGCACTGGCCGGAAATCATGGCGCCATCGATCAGGAAAAACTTCCCCTTCAGGCGATGGGCCAGCGCGCGGCCGATGGTGGTCTTCCCCGTTCCCGGCGGCCCTGACAGCAGCACGCCGCGCTTGGGCTTCAGCTTGAGTCGCGTGCTCAGTTCTCCGTTTTCGAACGGCAGGGCGATCTTGGCCTCCAGGGCGCGGATCACGTCGTCCACGCCCTTAAGGTCGCTCCAATCCACCGGCGGTACTTCCTCCAGGTTGACGTTGCCGGCCAGGTGATGAGCCTTCAGGTATTCGATGACCGGCGCGGTTAACGTGGCAGGCTGCCCGCGCAGCCAGACACAAGCGTTCTTCAATTGATGCGCGTTCAGCGCGGGCGCAAAGCGGTGAATCGCGGCGTAGTCCAGGCCGCCGGCCGTCTCGCTTTCGAGGTGCGGCCGGCAGATGGCTTCGTAGTCGCGCTCACTGAACGCGCCGATCTCGCAGGTGAACGCGCGGCGCCTCACTGACCAGGGCAGCTCGCCCGAAGTGGCAAAGACCAGCTTCTTGCGCTGCCCGATGGCATCGCCCAGCACTGCAGTCAGTCCCGCATCCAGCAACAGAGTGCGGGGATAGTCGAAGCTATCGACGATGTTAGTAATCAGGTGTAAGTCGTCGACGATGACGAGGCTATGCTTTGCGAGCGCGTCATCCAGCATTCCCAGGAATGCCTCTTCGATGGCCATGGGCTCGCGCGCGGCCAATTGGTCGATGAACTGGCGCATGCCGAGCAGGGCTCCGCCCATGGTGGCATGAATCAGTTTCAGAATCGTGGATTTACCCGCCCCGGCGGGCCCTTGCAAAACAAGGACGTCACCGATGGCGATCCCGCCCAGCAGGCGGTCGAATGCCAGCCGCTGGACAGGGCTCAGCTTGATGTTATTTTGCACACAAGTACCCTGTCGTTTGAATTTTAGTAATGGTTGGTTGGGAGTGAAACAGTTAGACGCGGGGCAGGGCGGAAAGCAGGCGCCGTTCGCTACGCGTCAGTAAATGATCGTCGTAAATCAATAAGTGCCTCCTTTCCTTGTTCAAATTAAGTTACCACAAGAAGGTGGGTGTAGCAAGGGAGAAGTGATTAAATGGCCTTCATAGTTGTTGCGCGGCCCACCAAACCCTGCGTAGACTAATCGACCTTTGCCGCGGAGATCGGCTTGGCGGCGCGAAACACATCCACAATTGCCTTGAGCAGCCGTGACTTTACAACATTTCGCTGCGGAGCATGGGTGATATACCGGACCACCACTTCCAGTCCGTTCGAGCCCGGACGCAAATTCACAGCCGGACCCGGTGAAAACTCGCGAGCCCCATATTGCTGAGTGACGCGCCGCCACTCTTCGCCGGCCTTGGCCGCATCCTCGCGCGTCTCCCGCTCTACAATCTCGCGGATCTGTTCTGCCTCCCCGTAAGGATCGCCGCCCGGCGGCAGCACCATATGCAATTCATCCCACAACCACTGGCCCGACGTGGAGAAGTTGAAGTAGTGCTGCTCCATGGCAAAGCTGTTCGAGAAGGCGACGCGCCGTCCGGTGGGATGCCCGGTCTCCGTCCAGTTGCCTAGTTCGAGCAGCACGGTTCTGAGCAGTCCGATTTCAATCACCTCGCCGGAAACGCCTTCGATTTCCACCCAATCTCCCACGCTGATTCCGTTCTTCCCCATCAGTGTGAACCAGCCGAAGAATGCCACGATGAAGTCCTTCAGCGCCACCGTGAGGCCTGCCGAGACCAGCCCGATGACGGTAGAGAGCTCCGTGGGTGGGCCGAACAGGATCAGCAGAATTCCCATCACAGCGACCACCTGCAGCGAAATCCGCGTGATCACTCGCATCTGGTGCAGGCGCCGCCGGTCCGATTGGTGAAACGTGTGCACAATCGCGCGATTCAGCAGCACCGTCAGCAGCAGGATGCCGAGCACAATGGCCAGTGACTGCAGTATCAAGTGCAAAGCCGCGGCCCTGCGCTTCTCCACCAACTCGCTCCAGCTTCGATACACGCCCGCCAGTTGCCTGGTATCCTGCGCGCGCTGGTCGAAGCCCGTGAGCGTCTTGCGCTGCGCCGACAAATGCCGCAATTGCGTCAGTGACGCCGTGGAATCGGACTGGCCGGGAATCTGGCGCTCCAGCGAATTGTGTTCCTCCACCAGCGTCCGCGATCGCGCCTCCGCTTGTGCCGCGGCGGCCTGCAACTGACTGTCGTAGTCACCCAGCGCAATCCATGCACGAACCTGTTCGCTCAATGTGCCTGTGGGAGCGGGGGCGGCATACTTGACCGATTGGTCCGACGCTTTGTCGGCAGCTTCGTGCTCCTGCAGTAGGCGTTGCAACCGCCCGCGCCGGTCGCCGCCTTCGCGCGCCAGGTCCTCTTGCGCATCGTCCAGCTCATCCTGATCCAGATCGAGCTGCGCCTGGGCCAGGTCCAACGCATCGCCGCCGTCCTTGCCGAGCGCGTCCGCCCGTTTCTTGTCCGCATCCACGCTCGCCTTGAGCTTGGCAATCCGGTCGCTCAACTCACGTAGCGGGCCGTGAGCAGGCAGGCGAGCCGATGCCTCTGCTTCGGCATTCCGCAGCGCAGCGGCAAACGTGAGATCGAGTTCGTGATCCGCCAGGCGCCATGCTTCGCGTGCCTGCGCCTGCTCGTCGGCAGTAGCAGCCGAAGGGGACAGCCGCACCGCCGTATCGAGTCGGTGAGTATCGATCAGCGGCTGTTCCGCCGCCGCAGGCTGTTTCTTCGAGGCGATGGGCTGGGCGGTATCACGCGTAGTGAACCACACAAATACGCAGGCCGCCAGCAGAAGCGCCAGAATGACAGGCGCCGCGTTCTTGGATAATTTCATCAAAACAAATCTTATTTCAAGCGTACACTCTATGTGTTGGAGATTGGTATGCGCATTCTAAAGTGGGTCGGCATTGTTCTGGCGGTCCTGCTGGTGGCAGTGATCAGCCTCCCGTTTCTCATCAACGTAAATCAGTTCAAACCTAAATTGGAGCAGGAGCTCTCCACCGCTCTCAACCGCGAAGTTAAGCTCGGCGACCTCAAACTTTCCCTGCTCGCCGGCGAAGTCACTGCCAGCGACCTTTCGATAGCGGAGGACCAGGCGTTCGGCAAGCCCGCCTTCATCAGCGCGAAGTCGCTGAATGTGGGCGCGGAGATCTGGCCCTTTCTGTTCTCCCGCAAACTGATCGTGACGTACCTTACCATCGACCAGCCCGACATCGTGCTGCTGCAGGCGCCATCGGGCGATTGGAATTTTTCCACTCTCGGCGCCAAGACGCAGAAGTCGCCCGCCGCTGCGTCCGCGCCCGGCCAAGCGCCACTCGATCTCTCGGTAAAGCTGGTGAAGATCACCAACGGCCGCGTGAAGTTGAGCCGCACCGTGGGACATTGGAAGCCCATGGTGCTGGAGCAGGTGAACATCGATCTGCGCGAGTTCTCGGCCGCCGCTGCCTTTCCCTTTTCCCTCTCCGCCAAAGTAGTGGGCGGCGGCGCCATTCAGTTGGACGGCAAGGCCGGCCCCATCAATCCCACCGATTCGGCCATGACACCCGTGAATGCTTCGCTGAAGTTGTCGAAGCTCGATCTTGCCGGCTCGGGCGCCAGCGACTTCGCGCCCGACGTCAACGGCCTGGTTTCCTTCGATGGCAGCGGGTCGTCGGACGGCCGCATCATGAACGTCAACGGCAAACTCAAAGTGGAGAAGGTGAAGCTGGCGAAGAACGGAACGCCCGACACGCGGCCCCTGGAGCTGGATTTCGGAATCCACCACGACCTGCGCCAACACAGCGGCACGCTGAAGCAGGGCGACATCCACATCGGCGGCGCCATCGCGCATCTCACGGGGACCTATGCCGAGCAGGGCGAATCGATGGTGCTCAATCTGAAACTCGCGGGTCCGCGAATGCCTGTGCAGGAGCTCGAAACGCTGCTGCCCGCGCTCGGAGTGGTGCTACCGGCGGGCGCGAAGCTGGTGGGCGGCACCATGAGCGTGACCATGGCAATGGATGGCCCGGCGGATAAGCTGGTGACGGCCGGCTCCGTGGATGTCGAGAACACCAAGCTCACGGGCTTCGACTTGCCCAAGAAGATGTCGTCCATCGAGAAGCTGGCCGGAATCAAAGCCAGCCCCGACACCGAGATTCAAACGCTGGGCGCCACCGTCCGCGTAGCACCGGAAGGAACCAGCGCGCAAGAGATGCGGCTGGTAGTGCCCGCCATCGGCGACCTGAGCGGCGCCGGAACCGTGAGCCCCGCGAACGTCCTCGATTTCAGGATGAGCGCCACGGTCCACACTTCCGGTCTGCTCGCTGTGGTTGGCAACACGCCGATTCCGTTCACGGTGGAAGGAACCTGCGCCGACCCGGTCTTCCGTCCCGACGTGAAAGCCGTGGTCAAAGAAAAAATGAAGGGCATCGCTGGAGGGCTGCTGAAAGGTCTGATCGGCAAATAACGGGAGGATAGTTGACACTGTCAACTAATTAGTTGACAAAGTCAACTATCCTCCGGATTGCAGTTCCTTCAGACGGATTCCCACCGGTTTGCCGCGCGGCACGTCGGTCAGCGCCACGATGCCGCCCTGGTCGGCGGCCATCTCAAACATCTCCTCGTCGTCCACTTCCAACTGATATCGGGCGTGGGGCTTCAATCCGACTACGAAGACGGCATCCTCTTCTTCGAGCTTCACCTCGAACCGCCGCGCGGTGTGCGCCAGACATACCGCCGCTTCTCCCAGCGACAGCGGGGCGCTCACCAACTTCGGATTCATGGTGGTGACGTTGCCGTTGTTGAACAGTTGCATCACGCCGTCGAAGTATCCGAACCATAGCGCGGTCTCGTCCCAACTGGAGCGGATGAAAAGCCGTCCGAAATCGGCGTTGTAGTAGATCAAGGGAACGTGATAGTAGCTCAGGCCGGGCTCATACGGATTGGCCCAGAGAAATTCGTAAGGCACTCCCAACGCGCCGCGCAGCATGAACTTGTCGTGCATGAGCCAGCCTTGCAGCACCAGCATTTCGGGCGCATTCACGTCGTAGGCCACCATGGCAAGATCGGCCGCGCGCGAAAGAGCGGCGGCGCGCAGATCGGGATCGCCGGGCTTGCGCGTCGCGCCGATGTAGTAGTCGTTCTCGGGCGCAGGCCACGCCGCGGGGTAATAGCTCAGCAGGTGGTCGATGGGAAAATCCTTGAAAAACGCGCCATACGATTCGCGAAAATCCACGTTGGTGTTGTCGCGAACCGCATGCAGCAGTTCCATCAGCGCGTACGCATCTTCCCGCGGAATGGGGTCGCGGCCGCTCTTCAACACCGCCAGGATCTTGGAGTTCCACCACGCGCGTGTGCGCTCCAGTTGGCGCTGCGGGGCATCGGGAATGTGATCGAACAGCACCACCGCGGCCAAAACACGCGAACGCATCGTGGGAATCGATTCGTCCGCCGGAGTGGCAGCCATCATCTTCACCATCTTGGCGGCCAAGTCGTGCTGCTGCGATTCCGACAGCAGGTCCTGGCACCAATCGAAAACCAGCGCCAGTTGGCGCAGATCGGCGCCCGGGCCGAGCGCCCACGCTACCGCCTGTTTGCCGCTGGCGGCATTGCCGGAGATCGCGTAGTACAGCGCTTGCGCGAAGGCCGGCTCCGGCATCGGTGCGTTGCCCGCCATCAAAGTGTCGAACTGCTGCCAGCGCATGGAGGTGCGGTCGCGCTCACGCTTGAGCAGGCGCAGGCGCGAAGGCCGCAGGAAGAGACGCGGATGGTCCGTGCCCACCACCAGCGGGTCGGTGGAATCCTGCGAGGACTGCGCCAGCAGTGGAAACCACGAGATCAGGACCAGACCGGTCGAGACTGCACCCAAAACCGCCCGTCGAAGCCGCATTGGAATCTTTGATTGTGTCATAGAGACACAGACCGCGCCCACCCGACTACATTCCGTAAGGAGGGATTCCTCACAAAATATTTGATTCAAATAGGGTTGAGGACATTGACACGTGGTTGTCCGGTTGCTATGTATAGATCTGAATTGGCGAAGTAACCTCTCAAAACCTGCCCTCTGCTGCAACAGGCAGGCGGAAGTAGAGTGAGCCGAAGAGACAGCGTGCTTGCGGGAGCCGATGTTTGCAACAGTTTTAGCTCACTATTCTCCCCTTGTTGGTTGTTGCAGAGGGGTTTTTTTAAACGGTTTCTTTCGATCTCACCGGGGGATCTAATGGGTAGCGGTAGTCTGTCTGGACGTTTCTGGTAAGGAAAATTGGACGCGGACCTGACCAGGAATGGAGCGAACATTCTGATATCCAGGTAGCCCGACGCCGGATCCCAGCCCAAACCTGGGCGAGCCGCATCGAATTCGGCCCCAAAAGTCTGGGGGCTGGGTCGATGCGGTTTTTCTTTTTTTGGGGCGGGAAATTACCCACCGATCGAATACATCGGCCGGGGAGGCGCCACGAACTTGCTCGAGTTGATCTCGTGTCCTTCCCACTTGCCCGCGACGTTGCGGCGAACCAGCGCTGCGATCTCGTCATCGGATGCTCCGCTGCGCATCAGCCCCTTCACATCGTCTTCCTCAATGGCGAACAAGCAGTAGCGCAGCTTGCCATCGGCCGTCAGCCGGATCCGGTTGCAGTTCAGGCAGAACGGACGGCTCACCGATGCGATGAAACCGACCGTGCCAACGCCATCGGCGAACGCGTATTCGGTGGCCGGGGCGCGCGGATCGGGATCGGGAACCGGGACCAGCGGGGAGATTTCGCGCGACAGCGTTTCGATCATATCGCTCGCCAGCAGCACCTTCGAACGGTCCCACAAGTTCTGCGCATCGAGCGGCATGAACTCGATGTAGCGCACTTCGAAATCGTGCTCGCGCGCGTACCGTGCCAGCGGCACGATATCGTCCTCCACCAGGTTCTTGACCGCCACCGCGTTCAATTTAATTCGCGTATACCCCAGACGCCTGGCCAGATCGAGCCCTGCCAGCACCTTCGGAAGATCGTCGCGCCGCGTGATTTGCCGGAAGCGCTCGCGATCCAGTGTGTCGATGTGGACGTTGAGGCGGCGCAGGCCGGCCTCGTACAACGGTTCCGCGAGTTCGGGCAGCAGCACGCCATTGGTGGTGAGCGCCATGTCACGAATTCCGGGGATGGCGGCCAGCCGCCGGACAAGCACCGGAAGGTCGCGCCGCACTAACGGCTCGCCGCCGGTGATACGCAGCTTGTTGATGCCAAGCGAAACCGCGACGCGCACAAACCGCTCGATCTCTTCGAAGTCCAGGATCTCGCGGCGGTCCACAAACTCCACACCCGTTTCCGGCATGCAGTAGAAGCATCGGATGTTGCAGCGATCCGTAACGCTGATGCGCAGGTTGTCGTGAACGCGGCCGAAGTTGTCGACGAGCGGCGCTGCGGGCATCACTTCACGGCGAGCATGCGCTCGAGCGGGAGCAGCGCGCGCTCCATGAGGTCGCTGGAGAGCTCGACGCGCGGCTGAAGGTTGAGCAGCGAATTCCGCAGTTTTTCGAGTGTGTTCATCTTCATGTACGGGCACTCGCTGCAATTACAGTTTTCGTTTGCGACGTAATAAAACTTCTTGCCGGCCAGCTTTCCCAGCGAATGCTGAATACCGCTTTCCGTCATCACGATGAATTCCGAGGCGTTCGATTGCGCGCACCAATCAATCAGCGCGCTGGTGGAACCGATGAAATCGGCCAGCGCCAGGACCGGCTCCGGACACTCCGGGTGCGCTACCACCACTGCGCCCGGATGCTCCATCTTCGCATCCACGACGCGGCGCGCCGGGAATGTGGCGTGGACGATGCAGGTTCCCTGCCAGATCTGCATGTTCTGTCGCCCGGTCTGCCGCTGCACATAGTTGCCCAGGTTACGGTCGGGCAGGAAGAGGACTGGCTTCTCGGCCGGAATGGAATTGACAATGTTGACGGCGTTGCGGGACGTACAGAGAATGTCGCTCTCCGCCTTCACTTCAATCGACGTGTTGATGTAGCTCACAATCACGTGATCGGGATGCGTGCGGCGAAACTCGCGCACCGGTTCCACAGGGCAGGCATCCACCAGGCTGCAACTCGCCTCGCGATCGGGCACCACTACAATGCGATTCGGATTCAGCACCTTGGCGGTCTCGGCCATGAACCAGACACCGCAGAAGGCGATCACGTCGCCCGAAAAATCGCGGGCCTTGCGGGCCAGTTCCAGGCTGTCGCCCACCACGTCGGCAAGCTCCTGAATCTCAGGCTCCTGGTAGTGGTGCGCCAGCAGGATGGCGCGGCGCTGCTTCTTGAGGTCAAGTATTTCGTCGGCGATGGTGGGTGCGGAAATCATGGGGGAGATGAAAGGACACCTTTATTTTAACAGCACAGTCATAATGGAGGGGTGCGGGCCCTTTTGTGAAGATTGCCCTGATCTCGACATACGAACTGGGGAGGCAGCCGTTCGGGCTGGCTTCTCCGGCGGCGTGGCTGCGGGCCGCCGGACACGAAGTGACGGTTGCCGACCTGTCCAACAGCCACATGCCGGAGCAGGCCATCTCGGAAGCGGGCATGATCGCGTTCTTCCTGCCCATGCACACGGCCACGCGGCTGTTTCTGCGGCTGGTGGAGCGAGTCCGCACCCTGAACCCGCAGGCGCGGCTGTGCGCCTACGGCCTCTACGCGCCCTTGAATGAGGCGGTGCTGAAGCACGCGGGCGTCGACACTATCCTTGGCGGCGAATTCGAAGCAGCGCTGGTGGAGGCCGCGGGTGGCAGCGTCCCGGGCGTCAACGTCTCACTGGCGCGCCAGCAGTTTCTGGTTCCGGATCGCGCCGGCCTGCCGCCACTCGGCGCCTACGCCCATCTGGTGACGGACGGCGCCACGCGGCGCGTCGGCTATACCGAAGCCAGCCGCGGCTGCAAGCACCTGTGCCGGCACTGCCCGGTGGTTCCGGTGTATCAGGGCGTGTTCCGCGTCGTGCAGCAGGACGTGGTGCTGGAAGACATCCGCCGCCAGGTGGCATCCGGCGCCGAGCACATCACCTTCGGCGATCCCGATTTCTTCAACGGTCCAGGGCACGCCATGCCGATTGTGGAAGCGCTGCATCGCGAATGGCCGGGCCTCTCGTACGACGTCACCATTAAGGTGGAGCACCTGCTGAAGCATCGCGATCTGCTGCCGAAGCTGCGCGAGACGGGCTGCCTGTTCGTGACCAGCGCGGTGGAATCGCTGGACGACGCGGTGCTGGAAAAGTTGGCGAAAGGCCATACCCGAGCCGATTTCGAAGAAGCGCTGCGCCTGATGCAGTCGGCGAACCTGGCGATGGCGCCCACCTTCATCCCGTTCACGCCGTGGACCACGCGCGAAAGCTACGGCGAATTCCTGCGGGCGTTGGTGAACCTGGACCTCGCCGGCCAGGTGACGCCCATCCAACTGGCAATCCGCCTCCTGATTCCGGAAGGCTCGCTGCTGCTCGAACTCCCGGAAATTCGCCAGATCATTGAGCCCTTCAACCCAACGGCCCTCTGCTACGCCTGGCGAAATCCGCCGATGGACAAGCTCTGCGCGCAGATCCAGGAAACGATCAAGCGAGATGAACGGCAGAAGGTCGGTCGGATGGAGACTTACCGCAAGATCTGGGATCTGGCGGAAGCGGGAGAATGGCCGGTAGATACGCCAATGGTCTCGAGGACGACAATCCCGTATCTGACCGAGCCCTGGTATTGTTGAGCGGAGCCAACCGAAGAGCAGTTAGCT
Organism: uncultured Solibacteraceae bacterium; assembly: GCA_963815475.1. Lineage (GTDB taxonomy): Bacteria > Acidobacteriota > Terriglobia > Bryobacterales > Bryobacteraceae > Sulfopaludibacter. The sequence goes on from CAWFHD010000003.1 coordinate 3,426,929, forward strand.
CTTGTTTAAGACAAAGTAAAGCGTTCATAATAAAAGGGCTGCCAAGCAAGTGTGCGGGCTGTGGACCGTGTTACGGGCACTTTAGGTTGATTGTGCCCGTGACGGGGAAAAAGGCGAAAGCGCAATTGCATTCGTTTACAGCATTTCGAAGAAACACTGAGGGTCCACACCGCCGATCCTCACTAAGCAGTTGGCTCCGTTGACAGCGTTTAGGGTCTTCGCCAAACGGCCTTCAGTGGCACCCGCAATCATCGCAAGACGCCTTCCCGCGGAGTCCATCCACTCCTTCTTTTGCAATGATCGGAACCATCACCAGCCCTGCTACCGGATCGGCCCACCACCACCCGGCAATGGCATTCAGTAGCAAGCCGCCCAATAGAATGGCTGACAGATATGCGCAGAAGTCTGTCTGACGGGAATCCGCTTGCATGGCTCCGCTGCCGATCCCGGAAGCAACTTTCCGCTTGGCTCTCGCCAGCATCGGCATCACGATGACCGACACGGCGGCGACGATGATGCCGGGGATGCTTCGTTCCGGGGATTCGTGCCGGATCAGCGTGGACCCGGACTCGTAGGCGATGTACGAGGCCAGCGCAATAAAGCAACCGCCCACGATTCGCAACGTCGTCCGCTCCACCCGTTCACGCCGGGAGTGGTCAAGATCGTGGCGGAGCCGCCATAGCAATGCCGCCCCGGAGGTCACTTCGACGATGCTGTCCAGCCCGAAACCGATCAGCGAGACCGACCCGGCGATTGCCCCGGCGATGATGGAAACCAGCCCTTCAACGCTGTTGTATCCGATGGTGAAATATTCGAGCCGTTGCCCCCGAAGTACCAGCGCAATGCGATTGGGCGTGGTCGTCGCTGCCATAATTCCATTATCCCGGCATTGAAGATGCGGTTGGGAAGGCGACGGGACGAAAGCGACAGGTGTATACTCCCGCCATGAGCCTCAAGCGTGCGGCGTTCTTCGCATTTATCGGCATGACTCTGCTAACCGTTGTTTGTGCGCTGGGCTTGATCGGTGACATATCGGCTCTTCTCGCTGGGGCCATTGCTCCGATGGTGGTGTTGAACTCACTAATCCATATGCTCGCAAGCCTGAGCGTCGCAGTCTTCCTCTTCGTGTTCCACAAAACGCAGTCTTGAATGATTCGGGAAAGGATCACCGGAGCCATCGTTCAAGAACGACGGATGCCGTTTCAATTGGCATTCGGGTTTGTCGATGAAACTCAAAGAGGTAATCTCAACGGACAGTATTGCGGACAGTCAGGCAGCGGTAACAGCGGTATTCACGTTGTTTTTTCTATTTAAGATCAACAAGTTGAATGCCATCAGTGGGACATGGCATAGCTTTGCATCGCGCTCCCACTACGATGTTCCTCGTCTATTCGTAGCGCAGTGAGTGTATGGGGTCTACTGCCACGGCGCGGCGCGCCGGGATGGCGCTGGCTAGGGCAGCGATGCCGCCCAGTAGAAGACAGACAGCGCCATAGGTGATGGGGTCGGCGGCTCCCACCGAATAGAGGAAGCCCCGGAGCAGACGCGCCACCGCCAATTCGCCCAAGCCGCCGAGCACGGCCCCGATCAGCACCAGGCGCAGAGCTTCTCCTACGATCATGCGCAACAGGCCGACGCGCTGCGCCCCCAGCGCCGCGCGGATTCCGAGCTCATTGGTGCGCTGCGATACGGACTGATACACCACGCCATAGATTCCAGCGGCGGCAAGCGCCAGCGCCACGGCGGCGAACAGCGCCAGCAGCAGCGTCTCAAAACGGCGCGTGGAGAGCGAGTCGCCGATCTGTTCCGCGATGGTGGAGCGTTCGAACATCACAGCGCTGGGGTCAATAGCCCGCACCGCCGCGCGAACGGAGCCGGCCACCAGGGCGGGGTCGGACGCCGTGTGCACCACCAGGTACATGCCTCGGGCAGGCCGCTGTGCTTGCGGCGAGAAGGTCTCGCAGCGCGCCGGCTTCTCCAGGCCCTGGCGGCGCTGGTCAGCGACAACTCCGGCGATGGTCTTCCACGGGTTCGTGGACGCGGGACCGCCCATTTTGAAGCGCTGCCCCACGGCGCTCCTATTCGGCCAGAAGCGGCGCGCCATGGTTTGGTTAACGATCACCACGGGCACGGAGGTGTCGCCGTCCTGTTCGTTGAAGAACCGGCCCGCGATCAGCGGCGTCCCCATCACCTGGAAATAGTTGGGGGTGACGGTATCCACGGTCGCCTCAACCTGCTCCTCGGGCGGTAGCGGAGGCTGGCCCTCTACAGTGAAGTTTCCCGAATTGGGGGTGATGGAAAGGAAGATATCGGTGACGGCGGCGGCGCCTTTCACTCCGGGGATGGCTTGCACGCCGCGCAAAAGGTCGGAGAAGAACGGGGCAAGCTGCGTTGGCTTAGCGAATTTGGTGCGAGAGGCGGAGACTCGCCAGGTCAGCACGTTGTCGGTGCGGAACCCGGGATGAGTGGCTTCGAGACTCACCAGGCTGCGAATCATCAGTCCCGCGCCGGTGAGCAGAATCATGGAGAAGGCGACTTCAGTCACGGTGAGCGAGGCTCGCATCCAGCGCGAGCGGCTGGCGCCGGCCATGCTGCGTCCGCCTTCTCGCAGCGACTGCTGCAGGTTCACGCCGGACACCCGCACTGCCGGGAGAATACCCACTAACAGGCCGGACAAGAGCGCGATGCCCAAGGTAAAGGCCAGCACCAACGGATCCACCGAGATTTCATCCAGGCGCGGAAGGTCCTTGGGAGCCGCCAGCACCAGCAGGCGGATTCCCCAAAACGCGATCGCCAACCCGAGCCCTCCGGCCACCACCGCAAGCACGGCGCTCTCAGTGAGCAGTTGCCGCACCAGGCGGCCGCGGCCCGCGCCCAGCGCCGCTCGCACGGAAATCTCGCGGGTGCGCGACGCGCCCCGTCCCAGGAGCAAATTGGCGACGTTGGCACAGGCGATCAGCAGGACGAATCCCGCGGCGCCCCACAAGACCAGCAGGCCCTGGCGCATCATCCCCACCATCTGGTCGAGCAGCGGCACTACCCAGATGCCATAGCCGCGATTAGTGCCAGGGTATTGCGCCTCCAGGCGGGCGCCGATCGCCGTCATCTCGGTGCGCGCTTGCGGTAGCGCGATGCCGGGTTTCAAACGGCCGATCACGCTGAGAAAATAGCCGCCGCGATTGGCGCGCTGCGCCGGAGTCAGCGCCAGCGGTTCCCAAAGCTGCGTGTCCTTGAAGGGAAATGCAAAGCCCGCGGGCATGATTCCCACCACCTGGCTGGGCTTGCCGTCGAGTTCGATCTTGCGTCCCACCAGGCTACGGTCCGCGCCCAGCAGGCGCTGCCAGAGGCCATAGCTCAAGATCACCGCGCGGCTGCCGCCCTGCTGCATTTCATCGGTGTTGAAGGTGCGGCCCAGGAGCGGCGCCACGCCAAGCACCGAAAACAGGTTCGCATCCACGGCGCCCGAGCGAACGCGCACCGGCTCTTCAAAGCCGCTGAGCACCGTATCGCTGGGATAGTAGCCGGCCATGTCCACGAAGACGCGGTTATTCTTCCAGTCGACAAAATTGCCGTAGGCCGACAAGTCTTCGTGGATGCCCTGGCGGCGGTTGTCCATCCAGAGATTGGCCAGCCGGCCGGGTCGTGGTACGGCAGCGGACGCAGGAGCACCGCGTGAATGGCGCTGAAAATCGCCGTATTGGCGCCAATGCCGAGAGCCAGCGAGAGCGCCGCTACCGATGTGACCGCCAGATTGCGACTCAGATTGCGAAACGCGATGCGCGTATCGCGCCCCAGAGTATCGAGCCAGACGAATAGGTCGGCATCGGCGGTTCTCTCGCGGGATTGCAGCGTGCCGCCCAGGCGGCGCATGGCATCGCGGCGCGCCTCGGCGTCCGTCATCCCGGCGCCCAAGTTGTCGCGCGTGCGCGAATCCACGTGGAAGCGTAATTCTTCGTCGGCCTCGGAGTTCACTTGCCGATGGCGAAACAGGTTGGTCAGCCGGTGGATCCACGACATACGGCCTCCTTACACGAAGCGGAGCACCCGGGCAACCGCGCCTGTAAGCTGCGCCCAACTTTGCTCTTCGTCCGCCAACTGTTTGCGCCCCGCGGCCGTGATGGCGTAGAAACGCGCGCGCCGGTTGTTGTCGGAGGAGCCCCACTCCGAACGCAGCCAACCCGCCTGCGTCATGCGGTGCAGCGCCGGATAGAGCGAACCCTCCTCCAGGAGCAGCACGTTTTCCGAGATCTGCTCAATGTGGAGCGTGATGCCGTAGCCGTGCATCGCACCCCGAGAGACCAGCGTCTTCAGAACCAGCAAGTCGAGTGTGCCCTGCAGCCGGTCGTTGTTATGTTTCCGCATCACCCCGCCCCCTATAGCCAGCTATGGGGGAGTGTGGACCAAACCGGGAAGAATGTCAACAGGATTGGGGCTTATGCCTGTTTGATGGCCGAGATATCGATTTCGATTTTCAGATCGTCACCCACCAGGATGCCACCCGTTTCGAGTGCCGCATTCCAGCTCAGGCCGAAATCGCTGCGCTTGATCTTGGTGAATGCCGCCAGGCCGATTCGCGAGTTGCCCCACGGGTCCTTGCTCTCGGGTGTCGGCTCTTCCACGCGCAGCACCACTTCTTTAGTGACGCCGTGAATGGTCAGATCGCCTGTGACCGTCCACTCTTCGTCGCCCGCCTTCGCCACCTTCTTGCTTTTGAAGGTTATGTTGGGGAAGTGCTCCACATCCAGGAAATCGCCGCTGCGCAGATGGGCATCCCGCTGGTCGTCGTTGGTACTGATGGACGTGGCGTCGATGGTGGCATCCACGCTCGAATCGTTCAGATTGTCGGGGTCGTAGACTAACGTGCCAGTGACTTTCTTGAAGCCGCCGTGGACGTTCGTGATCATCATGTGGCGGACGGTAAATTGAGCGCTGGAATGCGCCGCATCGATGCTGTAGGTAGTTTTCATGTGAACTCCAATTTATCTCGACATCAAGATAGATGCAACCCCAGGGTCGGAGGATTCAACCGCATTGTCAGCATTTTTCCAACTACGGCGATGTACGAGTGGACACCATTCGGCGATTCGTCACACTTTTTTCATGAAAATGAAGTACGGCCGGTGGTCGAAGTAACCGCCCGCGCCTGTAGTTCACGCGACCGGCCGCCGTGCGATATATTCACTGGGCAGTGACGCGACGCGACTTTTTCCAAACGGCACTCGCGGCGACCGCCGCCTCCGCCGCTCCCGCCGGCCCGAGCCTCTGGTATCGGCACACCCTGCGGTGGGGCCAGACCAACATCACCGAGCACGACCCGCCCACGTACGACATCCCATGGTGGCGCGAGTATTGGAAACGCACCGCCGTGCAGGGCGTCATCATCAACGCCGGCGGAATTGTGGCCTACTACCCGAGCAAGTTTCCGCTGCACCATCGAGCCGAGTTCCTGAATGGCCGCGACCTGTACGGCGAAATCGCGCAGGCGGCCCACCAGGACGGCATCGTGGTGCTGGCGCGCATGGATTGCAGCCGCACCGCGGAAGACTTCTACCAGGCGCACCCGGACTGGTTCGCGCGCCATCAGTCGGGCGACCCTTATCGCGCCGATGACAAGTACGTCACCTGCGTGAACAGCGCCTATTACGACGAGTACATCCCCGGCATCCTGCAGGAGATTGTGGAGCGGAGCCACCCTGAGGGGTTTGCGGACAACAGTTGGAGCGGCCTGGCGCGGAACAGCATCTGCTACTGCGAGAATTGCGCGCGAAAATTCCGCGACAAGAACGGCGCCTCGCTGCCTGCGCGCACGAATTGGGACGATGCCGTCTACCGGCAGTGGATTGAGTGGAGCTATGCCCGACGAGTGGAAATCTGGGATCTGTTCAACCGCGTCACCAAAGGGGCGGGCGGCCCGAACTGCCTGTGGCTGGGCATGAACAGCGGCTCCATCACCAGCCAGAGCAATTCGCTGCGCGATTTTCGTGCGATCTGTAAACGCTCGGAGTTCTTGCTGCTCGACCACCAGTCTCGCAACGACGCTACCGGTTTTCAGCAGAACGCCGACGCCGGCAAGCTGGTGCACGGCCTGCTCGGGTGGGACAAAGAGATCATCGAGAGCATGGCGCTGTACCGGGCCGCGGGTGTGCCGCCAAGCCCGAACCGGAAGCGCGCATGTGGATGGTGGAGGGCATCGCCGGCGGGATTGGTCCGTGGTGGCACATGGTAGGCGCCTTTCACGACGACCGGCGCATGTACCGCACGCCCGAGCAAATCTTCCAGTGGCATCGCCAGCATGAGCAGTATCTCACGAATCGGACTCCGGTGGCGGCGGTGGGAATTGTCTGGTCGCAGCGCAATACCGATTTCTACGGGCGCGAGGATGCGGCCGAACTGGTGGACGCGCCCTACCGCGGCTTCGCGCAGGCCCTGCTGCGAGCACGCATTCCCTACGTGCCGGTGCACATCGACGACGTAGCGTCGCAGGCGGTGGGACTAGGCGCGCTGGTGCTGCCGAATATCGGCGCACTGTCCGACGCCCAATGCGACGCCATCCGCGGCTTTGCGACGAGCGGCGGTGGCGTGATCGCGAGCGGCGCCACCAGCCTCTACGATACCTGGGGCGATACGCGGCGCGATTTCGCACTGGCCGACCTCTTCGGCGCGCACGCGCCGGCTCCCGATTTCGGCAGGAAAGTTCCGGCCCAGGCTCACACCTATCTGCGCCTGCCGCCGGCTGCCAATCGTCCGGAAGCGTTGCGCGGCTTCGATGAGACCGACATCATTCCGTACGGCGGCGTGCTGGAAAATCTGCGAGTGGATCCCGGAGTGGCCGTGCCGCTCACCTATATTCCGCCTTTCCCCGCTTTTCCGCCCGAGACGGCGTGGATGCGGCAGCCCAAGACCGATATTCCCGGCCTGGTGCTGAATACCGGTGGCGGCAGGCGCGTGGCGTACCTGGCTGCCGACCTGGATCGCCGCTACACGCACGGCAATCTGCCCGACCACGGCAACCTTCTGGCCAACCTCGTGCGTTGGGCGGCCGGTGATCGCATCGGCTTCGAACTACAGGGAGCCGGCCTGCTGGATTGCCAGGTGTATCGCCAGCCGGGACGCCTGATCATCCACGTCGTGAATCTGACCAACGAAGGCGCGTGGCGCGGCCCCATCGACGAATTGATCGCGGTGGGTCCGTTGCACCTGCGCGTTCGCCTTCCGGAAGAGGTTCACGCGCGTAGGCTCGACCTTTTGGTGTCGGGCGCGAGGACGCCGGTCGCGGTGCGGCAGGGCTGGGCGGCATTCGAACTGAAGTCAGTGCTCGACCACGAAGTGGTGGTAATTTCCTAGCATGGAGCCGGTTTCCCTCAGCCTCACCCTGACACCTCAGGGACACCTTGTCCTGGCTCGCGATCCCGAAGGCGCCCCGCTGCAGGGCGGACTGGCCGAACGCCTGTTGGCATCGTTCGAGCGCGGATCAGGGCATGGGCTTCTGGCTTTGGGTGCGGAGGAAACGGCCACTGCGCTGCCTCCCATCCTTTCGTACTGGCGCGATTTCGGCGCTCGCTATGTGGCTGCCCTTTGCACGCAGCAAGAGGGCGACGTCCCCCCTCCTCCCGAAGACCTGATGGAACGAATCGTCCGGTCCGCGCCTCCCATGGCTGGCGCGGAGTATCTCACGACCACCGTTCTAGAGAACCTCTGGCAGCAAACACAATCCGCATTTCGCACCGAACTTGCCGAATCGAAAAGTAGTCTTCAGGATTTTCTGAAGTCACGCAATCCCGCCTGGAACCTGGTGGGCCGCGTCCACTTCAATCTCGCGGAGAACCGCAAAGATCCGGACTCCCCATTCGCCTTTCTCGCCACCTACACCACGCGCCTATCCAGCCAGGCGAAGGCGCAGCATCTGCCGCTGGGACAGGCGCTGCGGGAATATGCGGGCGAGCAAAACAAAAGCCGCCTGCTCTCGCTGCTGGTGCCGGTACAGCGCGCGTCGGAAGCCTGCGGATGGCTGCGCGGCATGATCGACGCGGGCGAAATCTTCCATCCGCTGCGCTGGTCGCCGCAGGACGCGCTACAGCTTTTGCACGACGTCCCGCAGTTGGAAGCGGCTGGCGTTATGGTACGCATGCCGGCGGGCTGGCGCGGCAATCGTCCGCCTCGTCCCAAGGTGAAGGCCACGCTGGGCACGAAATCGCCCGCGGGAATCGGGCAGGAAGCGCTGCTCGATTTCCAGATGGCTGTGACACTCGATGGCGAGACTCTCACTGCCGCCGAGATTCGTGAGCTGCTGGCGAAGTCCGACGGACTGGCGCTGGTGCGCGGGCGCTGGGTGGAGATCGACCGCGAACATCTGGCGGGGATGATCGACCGCTTCCGCGAGATCGAGCGAACCGCCAAAGAGCACGGGCTCGCCTTCCGCGAAGCCATGCGACTGCTAGCGGGCGCCGAAGTGACGCCAGGAGAGACGGCGGAGGCCGACGCCATCGATTGGTCGCAGGTGGTGGCAGGCGATTGGCTGGCCGACACGCTGAAAGGACTGCGCAGTCCCGAAGGCCTGGCGCAAGTGGACCCGGGCGATGAACTTCACGGCTCGCTGCGCCCCTATCAGCAGGTGGGCGTACGGTGGCTCTATTTGCTGGCGCAGCTCGGCCTGGGGGCGTGCCTGGCTGACGACATGGGGCTCGGCAAAACCATTCAGGTGCTGTCGCTGCTGTTGGTTTTGAAGCGAGAGACGGCGACGCCGAAACCGAGTCTGCTGGTGGCGCCGGCATCGCTGCTGTCCAATTGGGCGTCGGAAATCGAACGGTTCGCGCCGGGGTTGCGGGCCCTGATAGCGCATCCATCGGCCATGCCGGCGGCAGACCTGAAGGCCCTCGATGCCGAGCGATTGCGCGACACCGACCTGGTGATTACCAGCTACGGATCACTGCTGCGCCTGCCTCAGTTGACGGAAGTGCCCTGGCGGCTGGCGGTGCTCGACGAAGCGCAGGCCATCAAGAATCCCGACGCCAAACAGACGCGCGCCGTCAAAGCGGTGAAGGCCACGGCGCGGCTGGCGTTGACCGGAACACCGGTGGAGAATCGTCTGGGCGACTTGTGGTCGATCTTCGATTTCGTGAATCCAGGATTACTGGGTTCGGCGAAGGAGTTCGCCACCTTTGCGAAAGGGCTGGCGACTGCGCCGAACGCGTCGTACGGGCCTCTGCGGGAGTTGGTGGCGCCTTACATTCTGCGGCGCCTGAAGACCGATCGCAAAGTGATCTCCGACCTGCCAGACAAAACCGAGATGAAAGCCTTCTGCCCGCTCACCCGCCCGCAGGCCGCGCTCTATCAGCAGGCGGTGAAGGAACTGGCGCAGCAACTGGCCGACACCAGCGGCATCCAACGTAAGGGCCTGGTGCTTGCGTACCTGATGCGCTTCAAGCAGATCTGCAACCATCCTTCGCAGTGGCTGGGGGACGGCGCCTGGAGCGAGGCCGACAGCGGAAAATGGGCGCGACTGCGGGAGATCGCCGAAGTGGTAGCATCGCGGCAGGAAAAGATGCTGGTGTTCACGCAGTTCCGGGAAGTGACGGCGCCGCTGGCGGCATTCCTCAGCTCGGTTTTCGGACGGCCCGGCCTGGTGCTCCACGGCGAGACCGAAGTAAAGAAGCGCAAGGAACTGGTGCGGCGTTTTCAGGAAGACGAAGGCGCCGGATTCTTCGTGCTCTCACTCAAAGCCGGCGGCTCGGGACTCAATCTGACGGCAGCTTCGCACGTGGTGCATTTCGATCGCTGGTGGAATCCCGCGGTGGAGAATCAGGCTACCGATCGCGCTTTCCGCATCGGTCAAACCAAGAATGTCCTGGTGCACAAGTTCGTCTGCCAGGGCACCGTGGAAGAGAAGATCGACACACTGATCGAATCGAAGCGCCAACTTTCCCAGGACGTGCTGCAGGGCGATGGCGGCGTTCTGCTGACCGAATTGAAGGATGATGAATTGCTGAAGATGGTGACGCTCGATCTGCACAAAGCATTGAAGGAGTCTTAAGGTGGCTTTCGAAGGTTGGGGGTATCGGCCCTACATATCGGTGGCGGAACGGAAGCGCAAGGCCCTGCGCGAGATGGAGAAGCGCCGCAAACAGGGGCACGACATTTCGCCGGTGGTGATCGATGGCCGCACCATCGTCAAGACGTTTTGGGGCAAATCCTGGTGCGAGAATCTGGAGCGCTACAGCGACTACGCCAATCGCCTGCCGCGCGGCCGCACGTATGTCCGCAACGGGTCGGTGGTAGATCTGCAGATTGCTCCGGGCTCCATCACCGCGTTCGTTGCCGGCTCTGAGTTATATAAGGTGCAGATCAAAATCTCGCCGGTGAGCAAGAAGCACTGGACGTCCATTTGCGAAGACTGCTCGGGCGCCATCGATTCGCTGGTGGAACTGCTGCAGGGGCGGTTTTCCAAAGGCGTGATGGAGCGGATCTGCCGGCAGCGGGAGGGCCTGTTTCCGGTGCCCTCCGAAATCAGGCTCTCGTGCAGTTGCCCCGATTCGGCGGGAATGTGCAAGCACCTTGCGGCGGTGCTCTACGGAATCGGGTCGCGATTCGATCATCAGCCGGAGCTGCTTTTCCGCCTGCGCGAGGTCGACGAGAAGGACTTGATCGCCAAGGCCGGCAGCGGAATGCCTTTGACGAAGCAGACTCCTGCATCGAAGAAGATTCTCGCCGGCGACGACCTGTCCGATATTTTCGGATTGGATTTGGACGCGCCGGAGGAGCTGCCGAAGGCCAAAAGACCCCGCAAGCCAGTGGCCAAGAAGAAGGCGCGATAAAGCCGCCGAGAACAGGGAGCACAGGCGAAAGCGCCTGCGCCAACAAGCTGCATCAGCAATTTACGAAGCTGGTGGGGCAGGCATTCAGCCTGCCAGGACTTCTGCCACGGGCTAGTGACGGTTCGGAAACGCACTCCAGCACGAAATCGTATTACACTCGTGAAATCCCTGGAGGAGCCACTGTTTTGTCTATTTCGACCCGACGTCTCACGTTTTTAGCCGCTTGCTGCGCCGCCCTGGCCCCGGCCCAATCTATCGATTCCAAACTTTATTCGGAGATGCACTGGCGCTCTATCGGTCCGCCCCGCGCCGGCCGCGCACGCGCAGTTGCCGGTGTGGCCAGCCAGCCCAACGTGGCCTACATAGGCTTCGACAATGGCGGCGTGTGGCGCTCCACCGACTACGGCTCTACCTGGGTCCCGCTCTTCGATCGGGAGTCCACCGGTTCCATCGGCGCGATCGCGGTGGCGCCGTCGAACCCCAACGTCATTTATGTGGGAACCGGCGCGGGCATCATTCGCCCCGATCTCGCCACCGGGGACGGCATGTACAAATCGACCGATGCGGGCAAGACGTGGACGCACCTCGGTCTGCGCGATTCGCAGATGATCGCCAACATCGATGTCGACCCGAAAGATCCCAACCGCCTCTTCGTCGCGGCGCTCGGCCATCCGTACGGTCCCAACACGGAACGCGGCATCTTCCGTTCCACCGATGGTGGCGCCAACTTCGAACGGGTGCTCTTCAAGGACGATTACATCGGCGGCAACGACGTTCGCATCGACCCCCAGGATCCGCGCATCGTCTATGCCTGCCTTTGGCAGCAGCAGCAGGGCTTCTGGGAGAACGGCGCCTTCGGCGGCGCCGAGGGCGGCATCTTCAAATCCACCGACGGCGGCTCCACCTGGAAGCAGCTCGGCGGCGGCCTGCCTCCCATTGTCGAAGCCAATCTCGGCCTGGCCCCCAGCAATCCCAAGCTCATCTACGCGACGGTCGCGCCTGGCCCGCCTCCGGGTGGCGCTGCTCCGGCGGCTGGAGGCGGACGCGGCGGCGGTCGTGGAGGCCGCGGCGGCGGGGGCGCTGCCATCGCATTGTGGAAGACCACCGACGGCGGCGATCATTGGTCCCTGGCGGCAAGCACGCCCGATCCGCGACCGCTGGCCCGCATCGGCGGCGGCGACCTTCCTACCATCACGGTAGATCCCAAGAACGAAAAGGTGGTCTATAGCTGCTCCACCGTTTTCTGGCGCACCGAGGATGGCGGACAGACATGGTCAGCCGTGCGCGGCGCGCCCGGCGGTGACGATTACCAGAAGAGCTGGATCAATCCCGAGCACTCGAACATCATTTTTCTGGTGGCCGACCAGGGCGGCCTGGTTTCCGCCAATCGCGGCGAATCGTGGAGCAACTGGTATACACAGCCCACCGCTGCCATGTATCACGTGACGGCCGATAATGCCTTCCCGTATCGCCTCTGCGGCGGGCAGCAGGATTCCGGTTCGGCGTGCGTGGAGAGCCGCGGTATGGACGGCGAAATCACCTTCCACGATTGGCATCCCGTGGGCATTGAAGAGTACGGCATGGCCGCTCCCGATCCGAAGAATCCCGACCTGGTCTATGGCGGAAAAGTCACGGTGTTCAATCGCGTGACGGCGCAGAAATCGAACGTGGGGCCAGGCGGCGGGCGCGGAGGTCGTGGCGCTGCATCTGCCCCCGCATCATCCTCCGAGCCGCCGACGCGCACGGTGCGCACGCAGCCGCTCATCTGGTCGCCCAAAGATCCCAACGTTCTTTATTACGGCACGGCCGGCGTGTGGAAGACCATCAACGGAGGGCATAGCTGGACCCCGATCAGCGGCGATCTGACACGCCAGACTTGGGAGGTGCCCGCCAACGCCGGCAAGTACGCCGAAAATTTGACGCCTTCGCCGCTCGGGACGGTCACGGCCATCGCACCTTCGCCGCTCGACGTGAATGTGCTGTGGGCCGGCACCGGCGATGGCCTCATCCAATACACTACCGATGGCGCCAAGTGGACCAACGTCACTCCGCCGCAGATCAAGGCGTGGACGCGCATCTTTAATATGGACGCCGGCCACTTCGACACCAAGACAGCATACGCCGCGGCCAACACCCTGCGCCTAGACGACATGAACCCGCACTTCTGGCGCACGCACGATGGCGGCAAAACCTGGACCGAGATTAATAACGGGATCGCGGGCGGCGCCGTCTCGAATTCCATCCGCGAAGATCCGCGTAAGAAAGGCCTGCTGTACGCCGCCACCGACACCCAGGTGTGGGTTTCGTTTGACGATGGCGACAACTGGCACTCGCTGCGAAACGACATGCCCGCCATCAGCGTGCGCGACATCGCCGTCAAGGATGACGCCACTTGCATGTGCTCCGACCTGGTCGCGGGCACGCACGGCCGCGGCTTCTGGATTCTCGACGACGTGACGCCGCTGCGCCAGGCTGCCGATGCCGCCGCCGCATCGAACGCTTATCTGTTCAAGCCCGCCACCGCCATCCGCATTCGATTCGGCACCAACGACCCTACGCCGTGGCCGCCCGAAGTGCAGGCGGGAGAGAATCCGCCGCCGGGAGCGCTGATCGATTACTATCTGCCCTCAGCCGCCAGCGAGGTGAAGCTTGAAATCCTTGCCGGCACGAATGTGATTCGCACATATTCGAGCCACGATGCGGTGCGCAATCCCGATCCGGCTACCGATCCGGTGGCTTACGACATGATGTGCCGCCAAGAGCCGACCGCGCCGGACTGCGCCCTTCCGCTCTATTGGATCGCTCCGCCGAATGTGCTGCGAAGCAGCGCCGGCATGCATCGCTTCAGTTGGGATATGCACTACGATCCGCTTCCCGGCGGCGGTGGCGGAGGTCGTGGAGGCGGCGGCGGTAACGGCGCGGTGCCGCATCGCACTTATCCCGGTGTCAATTCGCCGTGGGTGGCTCCGGGAACGTACTCGGTGCGCCTGACCGTGAACGGCCAGAGCGTTACCCAGCCCATCACCGTAAAGATGGATCCGCGCGTCAAGATCACTCCCGAAGTGCAGCAGATCTTTACGCTCACTTCGCAGGCCGAGACCCGTGTACGGACCGCTGCGGCAGCTTATAAGGAAGCACGCGCCCTGGCGGACAAGCTGAAGGAGCGGAAGCAATCTCCCGCCAACGACGCTCTGATTCAACAGGTGGGCGCGATCGCGCCGGTGCAGGCGGCAGACGAAGGCGGCGGTGGTCGTGGAGGCCGCGGCGGTCGTGGTGGCGGCGGAGGCGGAGGCGGATTTGGCGCTGCTGCCGAACCGCCGGCTGCACCGACGCTCGCCAATATCGGCGGCCAAATGGTGGCGGCAGTGATGGCGATGCAGGGCTCGGAGATGCCGCCTACCGCGGCACAACTCCAGGCCTGCACCCAGCAGGACACCAACTATACGTCGTTGATGTCGAAGTGGTCCGCGCTGAAAGCCAAGATCAATGGCCCAGCGCCAGCCGCGAAGAAGCAGTAGACTATCGCCTTGGTAGGGTAGGCGCTTCCGCCCGCCAATCCGAGCGAAGCTCGGACCGGTTTTTCGACCCTGTCATCTTGAAGCGAAACCGTCGTTTACCCCAGCACGTTGGTGGTGCTGGAGACGCTCATCGGCGGATAAAATAGCGCCTGCACCAGTTGCTGCTGGTTTGCAGCATTGGCCACAGTGGCCTTCTGGTCGGGTGTCGCTCCCGCCAGATCGGCAGCCGTGACTCCGGTGGGCAAGTTGATCTCAGGCTGCGAACTTGCCAGTGCCGTCGCCGGGTTCGTATCCACCGGCGCAGCCCCAAAAACCAGTGAGCTGGTATTGGTCTGTGTGGGCCGAGTGATGCCAAAAAGTCCGTTAACCTTCTGAATTTGAAGGGCAGCCGACGATAGTGCCACCACATCTTGCGCGGAGGCAGATTGGAGAGTGGATGCGGACAACTTCACAGGCAGTTCAGACAGGAGTCCACTGCCGGCCTGCGTCAGGAACGAAATACCACTGGGAACACTTGCAATCGATCCCATACATTGCTCCTTATTTCCTCTTATCGGGTGCCTTCGGAAAAACTCTAATCTAAATTCCCCGGCGGTACACTGGAAGCGGAGGTGCCACAATGGCCGATCCGTTCAACCCCGAGCTGGACCTGGTGGTGGTGCTGGAAACCAATCAACGCATTCACCTGGCGATGGCAAAGGGGCTCCTGGAGGATGCGGAGATCCCCTTCTATGTCCTGGGCCAGATCGCCACACTGGTCAACGAGGTGGATCCCTTCCTCATGAAGTGGGTGCGGATTCAGGTTCCGCGCGACCGCGAGTCGGAAGCTCGCGAACTGCTCGATCAATTGAATCAACCCGAAACTATCGCACCCGACGCTGAAGAAGTGTGACGTTTCTTTCGCCGACTGGAGGACCGATGAGAAATCTGTTGCTGCCGCTGCTGCTCTCCGCCTGTGCGCCAATCTTGCTGGCCCAAGGTGCTCCGCCGCAAGGCGCGCCGGACAAGCCTTACGCCATGGAGTATTACTACAAAGTGCAGTGGGGCAAACAGCAGGAGTTTCTGCGGCTCTTCCTGAAGAACCACTATCCGCTGCTCAAGAAGAATGTGGAGAGCGGCCGCATGATCTCGGTGAAAATCGAAACGCCCGCCAACCACATGACCGAAGAGTCGCGCTGGGATTACCGCGTGACCATTCGCTTCAAGAATTCCACCATGGCCACCACCGCCAATCCCGATGAACAGCGGCTCATCAAACAGCTATGGCCCGACCGGGCGAAGTACGAGAGCGAGGAACAGCGCCGCTTCGAAATCCTGCTGGCTCACTGGGATTTGCCGGTGACCGATATTACGCCGTAACCAGACCGGTGTGGCGCGCGAACTGGAGCGCTTCCACCGCCGCGCCGCGAGCACCGGCCGTGTCGCCGTTCGGCATCACGTAAATGGGAATCCCCGCCTGCTCGGTGCGCTGCCCGGGCATGGCGGCGCGCGCTTCGGCGATGAACCAATCCTGGAACTCCTTGCCGGTCTCGAGCGCGCCTCCACCGATGATCAACGCATCGGGATCGAACGTGTTGATCATCTCGTCGAAGAACAGGCCGAGCGCATGAGCCTGCACGCGGAAGACTTCGCGGCAGAGGGCGTCGCCCTTTTCGGCTCGCCCGCGCACCAGTTTGGCGGCCTGACCGATATCGAGCTTGGCGAACTCGTGCCCAGGATACCGAGGCAGAAAATAAGGCAGCAGCGTTTTAGCGATGGCGGTGAGCGAGCAGAGCGATTCCAAATCGCCGGTGCGGCCGCAATTGCATTCGGGCTTGATGCCCTCAGTGCCGGCGATGCTCTGGTAGGGGATGAGGACGTGCCCGAGCTCTCCGCCGAAGCCCATCCGGCCCTTGACTACATTGCCGTCCATGATGATGCCGCCGCCCAATCCCGTCCCGATCACGGCGGAGATGGACGTCTCCTTGCTATTGGCGCCGAAGATGGTGAAGTGTCCCCACAAGGCGCCGGCGTTGCCATCGTTCAGGTAAAGGACTGGGCGGCCGAGACGCGCTTCCAGGCCGGCCCGGATATCGAATCCGGCCCAATCGGCATGCACGAAGTTGGTGGATCCGCGAGCGCTGAGAACGCCTGTTGAACTCGCCGGACCAGGCGTATCAAGGCCGACGGCAACCAGATCATTCAAGCCAACTCCGGCGGTCTCGACGGCGATCCGCAGGCCGTCCTCAATCTGGCGAAGGCAAACCTCGGGGCCTTGCGTGGAAAGCGCGGGGTGCTCGCACAATCCCTGAATCAGGAACTTCTCTTCGGCGGTCAGGATGGTGTAATTGATGGCGGTCCCGCCCAAGTCGATGCCGGCAACTGCTTTCAAGTGTGATGTCCCCATTTCGGCTGGAATGTCTAAAATGTCAGCTTAGCAGGGTGAGCATCCGTGGGCAGAAAACTCAAAAAACCAAGTGCGTTCACCTAACGGTCTGCCAGTTTCCAGCCTTCGAAATCTTTGACGGTCCCGCAATTGGGACCACCGTCCCGGCCCGTGCCTGGAACGCGGGCTTCGAGTATGCCACCTATCCCTGTCATCTTCGCCGTGATGCCCTCCAGTGGTATCTTCAGCCTGCGGCTCCAGCACGAGTCGGCCTGGCCCGCGCAGGCTCCGATATCCACGTAGACGAAGCGCTGCCGCGGCGGCCCTTGTACGAACGGACCACCCAGAGCCGCCATGCCGCCGGAGACGCCCTCTTTGACCGTTGGCTGGAACTCAAACACCAGGTCCTTTTTCGCCGAGCGCTGCTTCTGAACCATCTCGTAGGCGCTACCTTTTCCCTTCTGCAATGCGAAATCGACGCCTTGCGGGGGCTTCTGGATAATGATTCGAAGCGTGAGTTCACCGGGCATATCGGAAAGTTTACGCCCTCGGAACCTATTTCGGCAGCAAGCGAGGGAGATACTGTTTCGCCGCCTCGCCCAGCAGGTCGCGGTGCATGCGCATGTAGTCGCCAAAGAATGCCTCCCCGACACTACCGTCGAGGAGGTGGGTGCCGAGGAGGTCGAGAGCCTGTGGTTCCTCCCACTGGGATTCGGCGTACACGACGCGGCGGCCCTCTGCTGGCTCGCGCAGGAGGCGAAGAAAGTACTGCGTGACCACCAGGTCCTCGCGCGGCATGTGAGGACCGATGATCAAGACGTGTAGTTGGTCCCATTCCCGCGAGCTCAATTCACGGCGCCAGGCCGAGACCTGGGCGTGGGTCGCATCCAACTGCGCGCGAGTGGCCTCGGTGACATTCTCCATGACGAGCGGAGCCATGCTGCGAGTGAAATCCGCCAGTGCGGAACGCGTGAATCTGCGCTTGCCGGCAACATTGTCGAGGAAGGTCAGGGAGGAGGTCACAATCTGTCTCTGGCGGGAGAGCGTCGCGACAGGGAGCTTTAAGGTGTCGAGACTGGCCTCGGCGGGTGGGATCAGTTCGCGCAGCCCTGTGAGGGTCTTGAGGCGATCCTCGTCGATGGCGCCGTCGCCCGGTGTGAGGATCACATAGATGGCGAGTGGGATGTGGGCGATTGTCTTGACGGGGTCGTAGATCGCTACCCCGACGTTAGCCTCCAGCCGGCGCCCATCGCGCATCAGCGAGAAGCGATCGCCGTTGACGATCAGGGTCGGCCCGGAGGTGGACAGCACACGGCTCTTGGCATCGGTGTAAGCTGCGCGGAACGCGTTGTTGAGGGCGGTGAGCGCCGGCGGTTGCATCGGGCCGACGGGCGTCGGCATGGTTTGGGCAGGCAATCTTGTAACTGAAAGAAGAAAGCCTAGTACCGCCGGAATCGGGTGTCGGAAGGACATGGTCTATTATCCTCAACCCGGAAATAACTTCGGCCCATTTCGTCGCTGTGGCCCTGACGCCGCAGTTCGCCGCCAGGCTAATCGGGCCGTTTCAAACAGCCCCACAGCAAATTTTGACTTATATACTTCACGAAAGTATAATTTGCTGCAGTATGTCATTCAATCGCGACCTGAACAAAGGCAGCGCCCAACTTCTGGTTCTCACTCTGCTCGAAGGCCGGCCGCGCCATGGATACGATATCGGCAAGCTGATTGAAGAGCGCTCCAACGGCCAGATCCGCTACCGGATCGGCTCGCTATACCCCATCCTGTCCCGCCTGGAAGACCGCGGCCTGATTGCCGGCCGCTGGCTGGAGCAGGACGGCGAGCGACGGCGCCGCTACTACCGGCTCACACCCGCCGGGCGCAAGTTCCTGCAAGCCCAGCGCAGTTCCTGGCAGGAGTTTGTCGCCACCGTCAACCGAATCGTGGGGCCCAGCCATGCCTGAATGGTGTGCCTATGTGCGGAGGAACTTGCGGCTGCGGGGATTTCGCCCCGAGCGGGAAGCTGAAATTGTGGAAGAAGTGGCCCGCCAACTGGAGGACGCCTACGCGGAAGCGCTGCGTCTGGGCTCGAGCCCGGAGCAGGCCCGCGCCGCCGCCGAAGGCCACATCGCCGACTGGACCGCGCTGGCCCGCGAGTTGGAAGAATCGTGGCGGGGGAAGGAATCGAGTATGGCCACCTTGCAAAACGCCGCGGAAAACCGCGATTTCCGCAGGCGGGGCGCGTTCTCCGCGCTCACGGACCTGCGCCAGGACGTTTTCTACGGACTGCGCGTCCTGAAGAAAAGCCCCGGATTCGCCACCGTCGCGGTGCTCACGCTGGCGTTGTGCATCGGCGCCAACACCTCGATTTTCAGCATCATGAACGCAGTCTTGCTGAAATCGCTGCCGGTTCACGATCCCCAGCATCTCCTGGTGCTGCAGTGGAGCGCGCGCCACTCGCCCAGGATTCATAGTTCCAGTTCCTACGGAGACTGCGATTCGCGTTTTGGGGACGATAACCCGCGCGGCTGCTCGCTCTCCAAACCCTTCCTGGAAGACGTGCGCAAACTCGGCGTGTTTTCCGGCATGGCGGAATTCGCCGGCACTGACCGGATCACGGTAAGCGGCAAGGGAGAGGCGCATCATGCGGACGCACAGTACGTCAGCGGCGATTATTTCCAGACGCTCGGCGTGGGCGCCGCCGCGGGGCGGGTGCTGACTCCCACCGACGATCTGCCGGGAGCCGTCGCGGTGGTGGAACTCCAGTACGGATACTGGATGCGTGAATTCGGCGGCGATCCTTCTGCCGTGGGAAAAACGCTCCATCTCAACGGACGACCGTTCACCATCGTGGGCGTGGCGGAACAGCGTTTCGCCTACCTTTCACCGGGCCGCGTGCGCGATATCTCCATCCCAATGAGCCAGCGCCAATTCTTGTCGCGCCGATGGAAGCCGGCGGACGAAGACGCAGGCTCCTGGTGGATTGTAACGGTGGCGCGACTGAAGCGCGGAGTTTCGCCGCAGTCCGCACAGAGCCAGGTAAGCGCGCTATTTACGAATGAATTAATGCGTGGTGACAAGCCCCTGGCCAAACCGGAGGACGCACCGATCATCGCCCTGCTTCCAGCGCAAACCGGCCTCGCGGGAGTCCGCGATCAGATGTCCGCCATGTTGTATACCCTGATGCTGGCGGTGGCCATCGTGCTGGCCATCGGCTGCGCCAACGTGGCGGGCCTGCAATTGGCGCGGGCCGGTGCGCGCCGGCGCGAGATCGCCATCCGGCAGACGGTGGGGGCGGCGCGCAGCAGGTTGGTGCGCCAACTGCTCGCCGAGAACATCACTTTGGCGCTGGCCGGCGCAGGGTTGGGGATTCTGGTGGCCTACTGGAGTTCGCACGCCTTGCTGGCGTTCGCCGACAGCAACAGTGGAAGCCAGGCGGCGATTTCGGCCGACCTCGATTGGCGTGTGCTGGCCTTCACTATGGGCGCGGCGCTCCTGACAGGTATCCTCTTTGGACTGGCGCCGGCACTCGGCTCGATGCGTGTGGATCTGACTCCCGCGCTCCGCTCGAGTTCAAACCGCACGCATGGGCGCGCCAGCCGTTTCAAGCTCGGCAATCTGCTGGTGGTGGCGCAAGTGGCTCTGACGATGGTGGTGCTGGTGGGCGCCGGACTGCTGGTTCACACCTTGCAGAACTTGCGGAACGTCGACCCCGGATTCGCCACCCAAAATCTACTGACCTTTAGCGTCGATGCCACTCTGACCGGATATAAAGGAGAGCGCCGGCAGCAGTTCTACGACGATTTGGAGCAGCGCTTCAGCGCCATTCCGGGCGTGCTCTCCGTCGGCTATTCCCAGGCGGCTTTGCTGAGCGGAAGCCTCGGCGAAACATCTTTTCACCTGGCGGGCACGCCACCCAAAGCGTCCACGCAGGTCGACGACATGCCGATCGGTCCAGGATTCTTCGACACCATGAAAATCCCCATGGTAAGGGGACGCATGCTCACCCGGGCGGAGTTCGCGCTGGCAGGCAAGCTCGAAGACGACCCGAAGGCGGCGGCGAAAGTGGCAATGCCGGTGGTGGTCAACGAATCGTTCGTGAAGGCATATTTTCCCCATGGAAATCCCATCGGCCAGCCTTTTGGAGCGAACAGCCCGGCAATATCGGGCGACCCGGATACCGAGGAGGGCGCCGGGTGGGTGATCGTAGGCGTGGTGCGCGACGCCAAGTACAATGACCTGCGGCGCGAGATCCACCCGACCATCTATGTGCCGAGCGGAGACGCCGGCACGTTCGAACTGCGCACCGCCGGCGATCCGGAAGCGATCGTGCCGGCGGTGCGCCATGTGGTCCGGCAAGCCGCCCCCGATCTGCCCATTGTCGGGATCGAAACGCAGACCCGGAAGATCGATGCCATGCTCTTCCAGGAACGCCTGGTCGCGCGCCTTGCGTGCCTTTTCGGATTGCTCTCCCTGCTGCTGGCTTCCATCGGACTGTACGGGCTGCTGGCGTACGAAGTGACCAACACCACGCGCGAAATCGGCATCCGCGTGGCGCTGGGCGCTCCGCTGGCGGACGTTCTGGGAGGCGTGATCCGCCACGGAGTGGTGCTCGCCGCAATCGGCGCCGCCATGGGCATCGCGGCTTCGCTGGCGGTGACGCGATGGCTCGGCAGTATGCTCTTCGATGTTAAGCCGAGCGACCCGCTCACGCTCATCGGTGTAAGCTGCCTGCTGCTGATGGTAGCGTTCGCGGCCTGCTATTTCCCCGCCAGGCGCGCGACGCGTGTCGATCCGCTGGTGGCGCTTCGGCACGAACAATAACGGCGCTCTTGCGTGGTGCTTCCGCCTGCCGGTTTTTCGTCGTCACGCTCGCCAATCCGGCAGGAGATGCGCTTACTTCCCCTTCAGTAACTCATCCAGCTTCCCGATCATCGTCTCCTGCCATTTCGGATCTCCGCCGTACCCAAGCTGCAGCGTCGCCAGTTTGGCGCTCGGAGCTACGAACCAGTTTTGTGGAATCGCCACGCCGTCTTCGCCCGACACCGCGCGCAGCACATCCTTGCCCAGCACCACCGGGAACGTGTAGTGGTTGTCGGTCATATACGGCGCCACCAGGCCCGCTTCTTCGTCCACATTCAAACTCAGCACCGTAATGTCGCCGCGGTCTTTCACCTTCTCGTACAACTTCTGGAACTCGGGATGTTCGGCCCTGCATGGACCGCACCACGTTGCCCACACATTGATCAACGTGGCCTTCCCGTTCAGGTCCGTCAGCTTCCACGTCTTTCCGCCCAAGTCTGTCAGCGCGAACGCCGGCAGCGGGTTTCGCGGCGCCTCCCAGCGAATCTCCGACACCGGTTCCAGGCTCTGCCGTCCGGAGAACACTGCGGCCGCGGCTGAGGTCCCGCCCAGTTCCTTCCACAACTCGGCGATCTTCCGGTCCAGTTCCTCCGGTTTCATCAGCGCCCTCCCGCCCTGCTTGCCGCCCATCGCCCGCGCCGCCTGGTACAGCACAAGCGCGTCCAGCTTGCGATTGTCCATCTCGGCCGCCTTGGCGCGCACCTGGAATAACTCGGGCTTCAGCCGGTCATCGGGCGGATTCAGTCCAGCCAGCCCGTCGTCAATACCCCGCGATTTCTCCCGCTGGCCCACCGCGTCGTAATACGCCAGCAGGATGCGCGCGCGCTCAATCCGCATCGATACCATCTGCTGGTCCACGCTCTTCTTCATCTCCTCCGATAACTGGTCGCGCACCATCCCAGTCAGCCGGCTGGGGCGATTCGCCTCGCGCCGGAATCCCTCTTCCATCCACGCGGGGATATCGGGCGGCAGCGATTTCTTCCGGATCAGGTTATCCGCCACCTCGAACTCCATGGGCATGGCGCCATAGAAGCTGTTGGGACTTTTGTGGTACGCGTCCACGTATTGTTCGGCAAGCTTCATCAGCTCCTCGGGTTTGGTATCGTCCAGCGCCGCCACCGCGTTGAACTCCTGCATCAGCGTGATCAGGTTGTGCCACCTCTGATACCACTCGCGCATCGTGGCGGCCTGCGCGCGATAAAACGCCTGCTGTGTAGCATGGTCGCCGTCCTTGGGAAACTTGTGGTCCGCATTCCATCGGTCGGTTACAATGCGTTCCGCCTCGCCCGAGTTGGGGTAATCTTTCAGGATCTGCCCGTCGATGCGCTCCATCTGGGCCTTATCGCCAACGTTGCTGTACCCTTTTTTGAGGAAGCTTTGGAACGCGACCGTGTGTTGCGGAGAGGCTTCGAACCGCGCCAGGTCTTTGCCGATGCGTGCGCGGACGGCCGTATGTTCCGTGGGAGGCACGGCCTTGAATTCCAGGTCCCAGAGCACCGTCCACAACTGCTGGTTCGGATTTCCGTTGGCGGCTTCCAGCCGCTCCCGCAGGGCCTTCGCATGCGGCCCAATCTGTTCCGCCGTCGCCGCGGTCATCAGCACCCGATACATATACCCGTTGGCGTTGTTGGGACACATGTTCAGCAGCGCGTCCACTTCTTTCACCAGCCGGTCGGGATTGCGGAACTTTCCGCTCTCGAATAACGGAAACAACTTCTGATGGGTCCACGGGAAATCGGTGTGCGCCTTCAACGACGCTTCCAGCAGGTTCAACGCCTTTTCCGCGTCTTTCTGCACCAGCACATCGGCGTAGACGGCCGTAACTTCAGCCGAGTCGGGATACTTCTGATGCTGCGCCTGAAACCACGCCAGCGACGTCTCTCGTCCTGCCGCCGTGTTATCGTCCATCAAGTCGCGCTTGCGGTCCAGAAGGAAGTAATCGGTAGGATGTTCCAACAGCGCCGGATCGAGGATGGCCGCGCCGGCCGCTTTCTTCTCCGCTTGCGGGCCTTGGCTGCGGGTCGATGCCGTGTAAGCGTCAACCACCGTCTTAATGTTGGGGGGAGCCTCGCACTGACAGAGTGCGAGCCCGGAGAATAGAGCCGCGCCCATCGCAAGGCGTAACGCGGATGGTGGCATGGCCACACCTCCAAATGATGTCTCGATGAAAGTCTATCACCAGCCCGGCTCTGTGGCAGGTATCTCCAGCTACGCCAGGGGACATAGGTGGGGCGGACGCTTCCGTCTGCCAATCCGAGCGAAGCTCGGACCGTTTTTTCCAAACGGTTGCCGGAAGATCCGGAGTTTGTGCCCGTCCGGTTACTTGTCCGCCGATGCGAAGAACTCTTGCTCGTGGAGCCAGGAGCAGTAGCACAATCCGCGGACGAGGACGTTAGTAGCATGACCTAAGTAATGGTTTGAGGCGATTAGTGGCCCACTACTGGTAACTCACTAGGGTCACTGTGCTGACAGGGTGGACTCTCTCACCTCATTGGGCGAGCGAGTCAGTAGTGGCCGGCGAGAGGTGAATTTGCAACTTGGCATGTTCCGCGCTGGTAGCTGCTACGATAACCGGCGCGACTTCAAATCGCGGCAGCTTGAGCCGTAACCGGTCAGCGTCTGGCGGACCGGACAAGGCTATGCCATGAGCTCTCCTGCCGTTGCCAGACGGCCACGTTCCCAGGCGCCGAGCACCGCCTCGCCGAGGAAGTACCCGTGCAATCGACTCTATCGTCTGACCGGCGGCGGAGCTGGCGTCGTTTGGCTGCGGGCATCGCCTCGCGTCACCTGTGCCCGCCGTCGTCCCGCTTCCAGATTCTCCGCCGACTTTTGCTTCGCCGCGTCGCTCACCTGGATATGATTGTTCACCGCCAGCGCGCCTGCCGACTTGGCCATGCGGGTCGCCGTGCCTTTGTGCTGCACCACGTCCGTTTTTCCTTCGAACGTGGCCACTCCGCCCTGCACGTGCACCTGGAACTTCTCTGGCCCGAGCTTCGGCGATTTCGCCAGCTTGGCGCGAATCGCGGCTTCGATTTGAGCGTCTGACTGCCGCGCCACACCTCCCGTCCGCGCCACCTGCGCGGCTTTAGCCGGTGTCTTTGTTTGTCCCATGGCCGTCGCGGCGCTCATCGCCAGCAGCACGAAGGCTGCGATCATCCTGCCTTTTTGCATAGAGAAATACAGTTCCGCTCTTGAGGCATTGTTCTCAAGAATCTGTGCTAAAGTGAGGGTTTCCCTAGGCTTTTCTGTCATCCCATGCCCGAACAGATCCTGCTCCAAGGTAAAATCCTGGGCACCGAAGACTTCCTGCTGGCCTCGTCCGCCGAGGGACGCCCGGGACGGTCCGCGGGCGAAGAGATCCTGGCCGGCCGATCGCAATGGATCAGCCTGCTGTGCGAGGTGCTGCCGCGCGCCCTGCTCGCCGAACTGGGTTTGGCGCGCATTCTGTTGGGCTCGAGCGGTGGCGGCCAGTTCCTGCTGGTGCTACCCGGTGAGGCCCGAGACGCCGCCGACGCCTTCCTGAAGGATGCGGCCCGCGAAATAACCGCATTGAGCGGCGGCAATGTCCGCCTCGTCTGGGGCGTCACCGACAACCTGGGCGATTGGGCAGTCATCCGCAAGCGCTTGAACGAAGAGTTGGCGGGTAAGACCAACGCGCCCCTGGCCGATGCCGAGGCCGATGTATTCCAACCCTTCCCCCGCGCTTCGAGCACCGACGCCGATGCCTACTTCGCTAAGGATCTGGGCGCCAAAGTGCGCGAAGCGTCGCGCATCGGCTGGTCGCCCGAGCATCCCGGTAAAGTAGTGGCCGGCGAGGGCAAACACACCTGGAGCCTGACCTCGAATCTGTCGCCCGATGGCATTATGGTGGCGCGCCATGCCGCGCCCTCCGACGATGGCAAATCGGCGGCGCCCGTGCCAGACCCTGGCGCGCCGCGCGCAGGGACGCTCGGCATGGGGCGTGCTGCGCGGCGATGTCGACAATTTCGGACTGCGTCTGCGGCGGGTCCACTCCATCGAAGAGCACGTGCCGCTCTCGGTGCTCTACAAGCAGTTTTTCGCCGGCGAGTTGGAAGTGTTGTGCTCGCTGCCGGAGTTCTGGCGCAAAGTCAGCATCATCTACGCGGGCGGAGACGATTTCGCCGTCTACGGGTCGTGGGACGCGCTGATCGCGTTGGGACGCGAGGTGCAGCGCCTCTTCCATCGCTTCACGGAAGAGAATTTGAAAGACTATCCCGGCGCCGAGGGCAAGACCATTTCGATGGCGATCGCGTTGGCGCCCGAGACGTATCATCCCTTGGCGTCGGTGTACGAAGAGGCCGGCCGCAACCTCGACCTGGCGAAAGCGTCCGGCAAGGATTGTATCTATCTGCTGGGTCGCATCCTCGAATGGCGTCACCTCAACGACGCCGCTGAGTTGAAGGATACCGTCACGCGCCTGGTGCATGACTTCCGTATGTCGCGTCAGTTCCTCTATCAGTTGCGGAGTTTCTACCGGCGCGATACCGAAGGTCCCGTGGAGACGCAGCGGACCTGGCGTTTCCAGCGGCGCTTCAATCGCATTCTCAGCGGCACGCGCGACCGCGAATTCCAGAAACTGCGCACGCATCTCATCACCGAAATGATGGGACGCAAGACGGCGGAAGTGAAGCTGAGGCCCGCGGGCCTGGTGGCCCTGGAGTGGGCCAGATTGGTGACTGAGGTTTAAGCAAATGGCAGAAGAGCAACAGCAGCAAGGTAAGGAAAATCGTCCGCCGCGGCAAGGGGCGCCATCCGGGCCCGGCGGCGGAGACAGACCGCCTCGCGGCGACCGTCCGGCTGGCGGCAGGGGACCACATGGACCGGGCGGTGAGCGCGGTGGCGAGCGTGGCGGAGACCGTGGAGATCGCGGCGACCGGCGCGGTCCCGACCGCGGCCGGCTTCGATGGTCCGCCCGAGATCGAGCTCGAAAAGCTGATCTCCGACAGCCTCTACCTGGATAACCAGGCGCACGCCATCGTCAGCCGCATGCGCGATATGGATTCGGGCACCAAGAGCCAGTTGCGTCGATTATACGGCGCAGTCCGCCGCGCCATCCGCGCGCCCGAGGGCGAACGTCAGCATGAGTTCGTCATGCTGCGCGCCCGTCTGGCTTACACCATCGCGCGCCACGGCCTGCGCAGCCTCGACATGCTGGAGAAGCTGCTGCTGCAAGTCACGCGCAAGAACGACATTCGTGGATACGAACGGTTCAAGGATCTTTTCGAGGCCATCGTTGCCTATAACGAGTAAAGCATGAGCGCACATACCTCCCAAACCGAGTTGAAACTGATCGGCAAGCTGATCTTAGAAGGCGAAATGACGTGCGAAACCGGCCTGCATGTTGGCGCCGGCAAGGGTTCGCTCGAGATCGGCGGTTCCGATAATCCCGTCGTGAAGGATGCGTTCGGCCGCCCCTACGTGCCCGGCAGTTCGCTGCGCGGCAAAATCCGTTCGCTGCTGGAGCAGTCCAGCGGGCTCGCCGTTCCCTCCGAACTTGTCTACCTTTCGCGCCGCAAAGGCCAGGAAGTGCGAATCCACCAGAGCGACCGTCCCGATGACGAGATCTGCCTGCTGTTCGGCCGCAATCCCGGCCGCATGGAACGCGTGCAGGGCGAGACACTCGACACCGCGCAGGCCACACCGGCGCGGCTTTCCGTGTTCGACGCCCCGCTCGATCCGGAGAGCATCACCGCGGCCATGCGTGAGAACCTGGACGACGAGCTCACTGAGGTCAAGAGCGAAAACGCCATTGACCGCATCACTTCGCAGGCCAATCCACGGACGCTCGAACGCGTTCCGGCGGGCGCGCGCTTCAAGACGCGCTTCGTGATGGATGTGCTTTGCGACGAGGACGCGCCCCTCTTGCTCCGTCTGCTCGAAGGCTTGCGGCTCCTCGAAGACGATGCTTTGGGCGGCGGTGGCTCGCGCGGCAGCGGCCGCGTCAGCTTTTCCAAAATGAAGCTGGTCTGGCGCGGAAAGAGCTACTACGCGTCTGGCGCGGCGGAGAAAGAGATTGGCTCGGGCGCCACGCTTGGCGCGATTCAAACCGCGGTTAACGAGGCAGCGTTCGGTTTCCTGCACGAGGAGTAATGAATCCGGGACTGGTAGTCAAACTCCGTCCCGCCGGCCCCTGGCGCATCGGACCCGATTCGGGCGCTCGTAACCGCGTGGACGTCATCTATCACAGCGACTCGCTCTATTCGGCGATCACCGGTGCCATGTCACGCCTGGGCTCGCTCGAAGAGTGGCTGGATGCCACGGCGCGCGAAGGCGCTCCGGCCGTCTGCTTCAGTTCCTGTTTTCCCTTTCTCGATGAGATCGGATTTGTCACGCCGCCCCGCACCATCTGGCCGCCCACTTCGCCGGCGCTGATGTCGGCGCGAGTGCGCTGGAAGAGCGCCCGCTTCGTGCCTCTGGGTATCGTGCAGGCCCTGCTGGCGGGTCAGACGCTGAAGGAAAATCACTGGTCGGTGGATGGCCCCAGCGAATGCCTGGTGCCGGCCGGACGGTCCGGTCCGTTCCGCACGGGAGTGCGCTTCAACGTGGCGGTCGACCGACTCACGGGAGCCACCGAGCGTCATTCCACGGCATGCATCGAATTCCGCCCAGGATCGGGATTGTGGACGATTGTCTCGTTCCGCGATGACGCGGCCCGTGATCGCTGGAGCGATCCGGTAAAAGCGGCGTTTCGCTGGCTGGCCGACACCGGCTTCGGTGGAGAACGGTCCAGAGGCTGGGGACGTTCGGGCCCCCCGGAGTTTATCGAAGGCACCCTCCCGGAGATGATCCTGCCGCCAGTAGTGCCCGTGGCCAAAGCCTCCGTCGAAGCAATACAAGAAACCGCTCCGCTAGTAGTGGAGCCAGTGGCAGTTGAGCCCGAGGTCGAGCCACCACCCCCTGACGCTGAGTTGGAAGCAGTGGAGCCGGTCGTCGAGCCACAGCCTGTCGAAGCTGAATCGGAACCCGTGGAGCCGGCAGTCGAGCCACAGCCTGTCGAATCTGAATCGGAGGCCGCCCCCTTAGCAGCCGACTCCGACGCTGCAGTGGAAAACGCCGCCGGTGGCGAGAACACCAGCGCTACTGTCGAACCTGAAGCGGAAGCCCAAGCGCCCACCGCTGAGTCCGATCCCGAACCTGAACCTGTCCAGGCGACCGAAGCCCCCGAGCCCCAAGCCGAGCCCCAAGCTCCAGGGTCCTCCCACTGGCTCCTCTCGCTCTTCAGCCCCGCCGCCTCCGACGCTGTCGACTGGCGTCGCGGCAACTACACCATGCTGGCCCGCGGCGGCCGCATCGATAGTCCGGTAGCCTCCGGCGATTTGAAAAAGCAGTTGAACATGGTAGCCGAAGGGTCGGTCCTGTCGTCTGCCAGCGCGCCCTGCGGCGCTGCTCCCAATGTCGCGCCCGATGGCTTCGCGCACCCGGTCTTCCGCGCCGGCTTCGCCGTGGCCATCCCGCTGCCCACGCACTCCGAGGTGTCCTAATGCGATACCACCTCACCACTTTGACTCCCACGCTGGTCGGCGACGGCCGCAAGCTGAGTCCCATCGACTATATGGTCTGGAAGGACCATGTCAACGTACTCGACCAGTGGCGCATCTTCCGCCTGCTGGCCAAAGGCCCGCGTCTCGAAGGCTATCTCACTCAGCTCAAGAAGGCCGACAAGCTCGACTTCGCTTCCTGGGGCGGCTTCGCGCAAAACTTCGCCGGCCGCCGCGTTCCCTTTGAGAATGCCGCCTATTCCAACTACTGGAATCGTGCCATGGGCGATAGCTTGCAGATTCCCACCTTCGCGGCGGGAGCATCGGGACCGTATCTTCCCGGCGCCGCTCTGAAAGGCGCCCTGCGCACCGGCATGGTGTTCGCCAACTGGCGCGATGGCATGCTGCAGGATGTGGCCGGCCGCGTGAAGGGTGAGCGTGTGCCGCGCCGTCCCGCCGAAAGTATCGAAGATCAGGCGCTGGGCAGCGCCGGCGCCAACAAGATGCGCATGGTCAGCGCCGGCGATTCGGCCACCATTCCGACCTCGAATTTCAAAGTCTATCTGCTTCGCACCTCCACGCTGCAGCCTCGCGGCGCCAACTTCGCACTCGGCTGGAAGCAGAGCCCGCGCGGCGCCGTGGATGGCAACCGGCCTGAGGATAGCACTCCGTCGTTCGCCGAGATGGCCGCTCCCGGCACGGTTTTCGAAGGCGATTGGAACGAAAAGAATTTCTTCCTGCAGCCGGAAATTCGCCGTTCGGTGCGCTGGCAGGAAGGCTTCGGGCGCGCCAAGATTTTCGAAGCGGTGAACATCTACGCCGCAGGACTTCTTAACCTGCAGCGGCAATACGCTTCGTGGGCCGGGCTCGGCCTGCTCGATCAGAGCCTGGAACAACTGGAACAGCAGTTGGCCGCCGCGCGCGAAAAAGGCTCCTGCCTGCTCTGCCTCGGATGGGGCGGCGGGCTCACCACCAAAAGCGCGTGGCTCGATACCACCAACGCCGACTATCGCCAGATCCTACAGGCGTACGTGATTTACAACCGCGCCCTCGCGACGAATCTGCCCTTCCCCAAGACGCGGCGCATCGTCTTCCTCAACAACAAACCGGCAACGCTCCCGGGTTGGGCCGAACTGTCGGTGGAATAGCGCTGACAGCAAACCACCTTGGACTCCCGACGAAGCGGAAGCTAGCGCTGCTGGCGAGTAACTCGTCAGAAATTGTCAGTTGATGACTCATTAAGACGATGAGGTCCTGAGCGGTTCACGCTGCTCCGAGGTCGTTGGGGTCTCGATGCCTCACAGTGGTCGCACCGGGAAACTCCCTATGCTTCTCCCTCAACAACCACGCCAGCGCGTGGCCACTTTCCGTAGTACCAAAGCCGATATTGCAAGAACGATATTCCTTGAATGACCGCTCCACGCGGGATATACTCACCGAACTAACTGTTACTCACCGGACGTTCTGGTGGGTTTGGTAGTACCGGGAGGGAAAGCGTTGCCGACCAACTTTAGAAACCATAAGAAGCTCGCATTCAGCGTTGGAATGCTGCCCATTTTGTTCCTGGTCTTGCCGGCCGTGGGCGCCGGTGCCACGTGGACGAAAGTCACTGCTCTGGCGCCCAGCGGGGCTGGAGTCATGCTCCAACTGCCCGATGGCACGATCATGATTCAACGGAACACAACCGCCACTTGGATGCGCCTCACACCTGACTCGCAAGGCAGCTATATCAATGGCACTTGGTCCACGGCAATTGCCACTGCGCCTACCCGCCGGCTCTATTTCGCTTCGCAGGTATTGCCAAGCGGTAAGGTTTGGGTACTCGGCGGCGAATACAGCGGACCGGCGTTGATCTCCAACTGGTCCAATACCGGCGAAATCTATGATATCGCCGCCAACACCTGGACACCGATCGCACCCTACCCCAATCAATCCGGTTGTCCCGCCCTTACGCAGACCACCGGGAATGTTACCAGCGGCTCTAATATCATTACCAACCTCTACAATTCCGGTTACAACGTGGGAGCAGCCATCTCCGGCACGGGAATTCCCGCTGCTACCACCATCATCAGTGTGGACTCCACCACGCAGATCCACATTTCGAACAATGCCACCGCTACCGGGACCAACGTCACACTGACCTTCAGCCCTTCGTTCCGTTCACCCGGATGTTTCGGCGATACCCCCACTATGCTGCTACCGGGGCTAAAGATTTTTGCCGGCAATCTCCTGAACAACACAAACTTCATTTACGATATCGTCGCCAACACGTGGACCCCAGCATCCGCCAAGTTCTACAACGACCGGAGCGACGAAGAGGGCTGGGCCAAGTTGCCCGATGGCAGCATTTTCGAGTATGACGTTTTCAAGAGCATTTCCGCCGGAAGCGGTTTCGCCGAGAAGTACAATCCCACCACCAATACCTGGTCCGGCGTGAGCCCCGGCGATGGTACGGCCAACGGCATTCTCCCCGTCTTGAGCACCGGCGCCGTCGGCGATGAACTCGGGCCAACGGTGCGCATGCAGGACGGCCGCATCCTGGTAATCGGAGCCAACCAACACACGGGGATCTACAACCCTGCCACCAACACCTGGGCTGCCGGACCTGACACTATGGGAACCATAAATGGCATTCAATTTCCTTTTGGCGCTGACGATGCCCCCGCCGCGGTAATGCCCAACGGCCACGTCTTGTTCACCGCCGATTTTGGTCCCGGAGTCAACTTCACGGCTAATACGACGGCGGGCTCGAGAATCATCACGGGCATTGCTAACACCACCGGCTATCAAGTCGGTTGGGCCGTCAGCGGAACCGGGATCCCCGCGAGCTCCACTATTGCGAGCGTAGACTCGCCGAGTCAGATTACGCTGAACAATAACGCCACGGCCACCAACACCGGCGTCACCCTGAAACTCGGCGCCACATTCTCGAAGCCGACGCAGGTTTTTGATTTCAACCCGGCGAACTCCACCATTTCTCCTGTCTCGCCTGCGATTCCCGACAACGGGTTGAATAACAACTCCGCGTTTGTGGGGCGGATGCTCATGCTTCCCAACGGACAAGTGCTCTTCAGCGATTCTTCTACCCAGTTGTGGGTCTATACGCCGGACGGCGCAGCGCCCCCCGCCATGCGGCCCGTGATCAATTCGGTGGTGTACAACGGCGCCGGAGTTTTCACTCTGACAGGCAAACAGCTCAATGGACAAAATGCCGGGAGCGCCTATGGCGACGACGTACAGACCGACGAAAACTATCCGATCGTCCGCTTCACCAATTCCACCGGCGGCGTGTTCTATGCCACCACGTCGAACTGGAGTAGCGTGGGCGTAGCTACAGGCTCAACGCTACTGACAACCAACTTCAAACTGAACCCCGCTATGCCTGCCGGGGTTTACACCCTGATCGCGAGCGGCGCCGGAATTTCGTCCGCCCCGTTGTTCGTAAACATTACCCAGGCCGAGGTAGACGGCCAATGAACCGCAACTATCGGAATTCATCCACAATTGTGACCACTATGTCTCAACACCTAACGTTGTCATTCATTCTCGGTGTCTCGATTCTGTCATTCGCCGCGCCCTCTGTCGCCCAGGCCGACGTGTTGTACACCAACTTCGGCGTCGGCCAGACCTACGACATCAACTCGGGCAACCCCGTTGGAAATGCCTTCGATGGTAACGATTGGGCCGAAGCCAACACATTCACGCCTTCGGTGAGTGGGAAGTTGCAATCGCTTCAACTTGCACTCAGTTGCGCCTTTGCCTGCCCGGACCCGGTCACCGTCTCTCTAAACTCGGATGCGGGAAATCAACCAGGGCTGGTTCTTGAGAGTTTCTCCGTGGCCGGTGCAGCTCTCGGCCCGATCGGTACTAACAACGTTCCAGTGCTCCTGAATTCCGTGCTCCTGCCACAGCTATTGGCGGGGGTCCAATATTGGGTCGCGGTCAGCGGTCCGTTGACGGATACCGTTGCCTGGAATCTGAACAGCACCGGCGACGTTTCCGACCAGGCAATCTCGACCGATGGCGGCGCCTCCTGGTTCGCCCCTTCGGGCAATACGCCGGGCGCTCTGGAGGTGGACGCATCCACGGTGCCCGAGCCGAGTAGCTTTGTGCTCCTGGTTAGCGTCGGACTGCTGGTAAGCCGGGCCCATAGGCGGCGGCCCCAATAACCTGGACGCCGCGCCGGAAGGCCGTCCAATCATGAATCACCAGGCGTTCTTACAGGCCGCAATCAGTTTGTTCATCTGAGTGCGATGGTCCAGCAGATGAAGCCGTTGCAGCAGCGCATATTCTTTCCACTGCAGCTCGGCTATGAAGAGCTGAGGCGCCTGTTGCCCGTCGGACCGCTGGCTATTCGCCACCAGAAGCGTGCGCACCGTGGCGCCACTCCCTGCAATCTGTGCGGAGTCCGCACCGCTTGACGCGGCCTGCAGGATAGCCACCATTTCTCTGTTGGCATCTTGAAGATCTGCGACCAGCGTTGGCCATGGCGCCCATTCGCTCGCACCGGACTTGAGAGCTTCATAGACAGTTGGGCCCGGCGGACGCCTCCCGCACAGAAGATGCCGCAGTTCCTCAGCCCCCCGGATCTGTGTCTGCGAGATGTGGTCAACCACGTCTGCCATGTGCCACTTTCCCGGAAACGGCCGTTGCCGGACCACACTTCGGTCTGCCGCGGCGACCGCATTTTCCAGCTCGGCGGCAGCCGCGCGTACACGCTCGCAAATCCCGGCCGCGGTTAGCGTCTGCGCACGGAAGTGGAGGTACTCCATCATCCGAACCGACTCGGCTGTAAGTGGGCGGCCGTCCACCACGAGGCATACCGGATCATCGGTCATCATCGCACTCAAGCAGCATCTTACTCGGCCGACGCGTGGCAGGTCTTGGACAGGATTGCTGTGCCGCTGAGCGAAGCCTCGCCCAATACCGCCACAGCTTCTCGCCATTGCGAAGCTGGTACGCCATGATCCTCTCACCGGTGATCGTAGGGCGGGACCGCAAGAAATGAGCCTTCCGGTACTGACCGGGCGTAACTCCCAGAGTGCGGCGGAACCATCGGTTGAGATGGCTCTGGTCGTAAAATCCGGCCCGATCCGCTGCCTCGGCGATGCCAATGCCGGCGCGCAGAAGTTGCTCGGCGTCGCGAACGCGGACCAGGGTGGCATAGACATGCGGCGGAACTCCGACCGCCTTGTGAAAAACTCGAATGAGGTGAAATCGACTTAAGGAAACCAGATTCGCGAGATGCGACGTCTGGACATCTTCGAAACAATGTTCGTGCAGAAACTGACGAATGCGTGTGGCGGCTTTTGGTTCATCTTTGACGGTCTGCCCCGGGCTGGAGCCGGAAACCAACATCTCGGCAAAACTGACAAGCGCGGCAACGCGCTCAACCACCAGACCGCGTGTCTGAAAGACAGCCAGCGCCCGGCGTGCAGCTTCCACCGATTCGCCGCCAGGAATATGCGCTCCAGTGGGTGATGTCAGGAGGGCAGCGGTCGGATCGAGCTGGTCCACTAGCGCTCGGAGGTTCTCGCGGCTGATATACATCGTCCGATAGGCCCATCGATCGTCCGCCATTGCCTGGGTAATCCAAAGCTGGTCGGGCTCAAGCAAATATCCGGAGTTCCTCCGAGCCAGGTATCGCACGCCGCGGCAGGTCAGGATGCCCTTACCGGAAGTTGTGATCAGGACCGCATAGTGGTTGTGGAGGCGGTCGCGCCTCTCCCCCGGCCCCAGCGCCACTTCTTCAAAGCCGACTCCACTGAAGCGCGGGTCGGCCCACATCCAAACGCGTCCTCGCGTCGAGGCGGATGGACGGCCAATATCGTTTCTTGTTGGCATGTTGCACGGTATCCCCTGCCGAATTAGGTCGCGCAGTCGATCGAGCCCCCTTGCGCCATGAACACATTATCGAACCGACTCGCGAATCCATGGGATCAACGATGCTCTTCGTGCGGTAAGCGCTTCCGCCTGCCAATCCGAGCGAAGCTGGGACCGATTTTTCGACCCAGCCGGAATCAAACGTCTGCGATGCGGAAGTCTTGCGGCCAAGGCCTGGAGCACCCTCCTGTCCCGCTGGCGGCGACACCGTCGTCCCCTGCGCCGCCGGCCGCCTCGGAAAGAACTAGAATGGACGGAATGCCGATGCGCCCTCTGAGAATCGCTGTCGCTACCGCTGTCTGCGCAATCCTCGCGGCCCAGCCGCCGTCCGCCAGGAAAATCGCCGCTGTTCGCGTGTTTGCGAACCCTGGCCAGACCACATTGTTTATCGCCTCTTCCGACGGGAGCGAGGAACATCCGCTGCTTGCCTCGGCGGACACCGACTACGACCCGGTCTGGGCTCCAGACGGTTCATCCATCGTCTTCACGTCCGACCGGGACGGATCGGCCGAGCTCTATCGTGTGAAACCCGATGGCAGCGGTCTCGAACGTCTGACAAACGACCCGGCCTACGATGATCAGGCGGCGTTCTCTCCCGATGGCAAGCAACTCGTGTTCGTGACCACTCGCAATGGCGGACATGCCGTTTTGTGGACCATGGACCTGACGACGCGTCGTGCGAAACCTCTGACGTCGGGACCCGGCGGTGACTTCCGGCCGTCCTGGTCTCCCGATGGAAAGTGGATCGCGTTTTCATCCGGCCGCGGCAACCCGTTCCCATTCAGCCACGGCCGGTGGGAGCGCCTTCAATTAGCCGACATCCATCTCATTCACCCGGACGGCACCGGGCTGAAGAAGGTCACCACCAGCGGCGACTTTTGCGGAAGCGCAAAATGGATGAGCGACAGCCGTCACCTCGTGGCGTATTGTATGACTGCTGAGCAGACTCTCGCGAATCGCAGGCCGAACCCCGATCCCGGAAACGATACACGGCTCGTCTCGATCGACGCCGGCAACGGGACCTTGACGGATCTTCCCGCCGGCGCGGGCGTAAAAATCAATCCCTCTCCGTTGCCGGGAAACGACGTCGGTTACGTCCGCAAAGATAAAGCGGACCCTGGATCTGGCATCTACTACACGAGCGGCAAGCGCGGACCGCGCGGCGATATCCGGACGGCCTCATGGTCACCGGACGGCAAGCGCGTCGTCTTTCACAAGCGCATGGGTGTGCCCTTGGAACCAATCCGGAGAACATTTAGCCGCAACCCGGGTTATGAGTTGAGCCTGACCGGCACCATCATGCCGGCATTCAATCCGAGCGGGGAGCAATTCGTAAGTAATAGCCGCGCCGGCCAGAACAATCTCGGCGCCGCGGTGGTGGTTACGAATGCCGCCACCGGAACTTCGAAGCTTGTATACGATGATAAGAGCCGCAACGTGCTGGCGCCGCAATGGTCTCCCGGCGGCGACCGGATCATCTTCAGCGTGGGTGAGTTCCCCGCGTTTTTCGACGGCTTTCGCCGGGAGTTTCTCAAGACCGCGGACCGCGTAGAAAGTGGAGCGCAAATCGCCATGATCAAATCCGACGGAACGGAGTACGAGGAATTGACCACGGGCGGGAATAATAACGCCTTTCCGTCATTTGCTCCCGATGGCAAGCGCTTCGTCTTCCGGAGTTTCCAGAAAGACGGTTGCGGCCTCCGGATCATGAACCTGGAAACGAAAGCCATCACCACGCTCACCAGTGAGTACGACAACTTTCCACTGTGGTCGCCGCGCGGCGATTTGATCATGTTTTCGCGCCTGGTCGACAGCGCGTATGAGATCTTCACCATCAAACCGGATGGAACTTCCACCAGACGTTTGACATTCACCAACGGCAATGACGCACACATGGCGTGGTCCCCGGATGGTGAGTACATCGCATTCGCCAGTTCCAGGATGGGCTTCAAGGATGAAGTGACCTACACAGATGCGCCTCAGCCATACGGAGAATTGTTCGTCATGCGTTACGATGGGACACGCATCGAACAACTCACCGACAACCAATGGGAAGAGGGCGCTCCGGCGTGGCAGTCATCCGCGCCCAAGGGCCTGCGGCGCTGACAGATCACTATCCGAGTTCTAGCTCCATGCCGAAATCCGCCTTTACGGCCTGCAGCCACTCTGCGTCGTTCAGCGCGCCCCATTTCACCCACTGCTCATCGTCTAGCGACTTGCGCCACGCCAGGAAGGGTTCCGCGTCGGGGCCAACCGGGTGCCGCAGTTGCCAGGTTCCGGAGTCAACAATCTCGCAAATCTTCTCGGCGACCACCTCGGGCTTGCCCGCCCCTGCAGCCAGAGTCGCCGCGAACATCGCCCTGACGCGGCGAGCTTGTGGATAGACCTTGGAGTCCTCCATCTCACCGATGCGATGCGCCATGTATGTATCGATGATGCCGGGCTCCACGATGGCTACGCGTATATGGAACGGCCGCAGCTCCTGCGCCAGCGCTTCACTCAAGGCTTCCAGGGCGAACTTGGTCGCGGAGTACGCTGCCATGGGCGCGAGAGAGATCTTTCCAGCCACCGACGCAATGTTGATGATCGCCCCGCTGCCGCGCTCACGCATAGGCCCATTTTTGCAACCCAATCGCCTCGATCATCCCATCGGGAGGAGCGTCAGCCCTGACGCCCCGCAACCGACAGCGCCCAATCCCGCCACCGCCGCACACTCATGGCATCCAAACGCTCGCCGTCGAACACGACTCGTCGCACCGGCGTCCCGCGTTTGCTTTCTTGTTCCAGGTAATCGCTCACGTCCATCCACCGAATGACACCGTCGGACCTGCGGATCACCAACATCACGGATAAGCTTGCTGCTGCCAGTAATCGGCCCACCACTCGTTCTTAATCTGAAAAACTTCGGGCCGTCGCTCTGCCGTTTCGTGAGGTAGGAATCGCCGGACTTGAGCTGCACATAGAGACGCTTCCCGGAGGCGCGGCCCCGGTCGTCTTTGAACGCGATCCTGCCATCGATCCCGTGATCGCTGTTCGTGTACCCGCGGTAGATTTGGCCGGCCTCGGCCACAATGCAGAACGCGTGTCCCGCCAGGATCAACTCGCGGCTCTCATTGTCCAGCGCCGCCTGAACCTCGCCCTGCATCTCGCGCGCCTTCTCCTTCACTGCCGGCGATTCGAACTTTTTCTCGATTGCGTCACGTAGGGCGATCGCTCTGCCGCACTTGCGGCAAAACAGCTTGCCTGCGCCGTCCGGGGCCAGGGCTTCCTGAATGTCGTCCTTGTCATGGAGCGGCTTCCCGAAGTCTTTGCACTTCTTGTTGCCGCAGCAATAGTGGCGCAACCGATCCACCTTCTGCCCATGCTGCGTAGGTGGTCGTGCACGTAACGCAGGAACACCACGCGGGAGTTCTCGTCGACGTCCGGTTCGAAATAGAGCAGCGCGTCTCACCTACACGATACCGGCGCGATGCATAGTCGGCACATACTCTTTGTCGGTGCCGCAGATGTGCTTGCCGAGCCAGTTCTTCAGGAACGCCATGAGCGTGTGGGTTACCGAGCTCCCTTTGGATTCAGCGAGAGCCCGCAAGCGCTCCACTTCAGCTTTCATGGCCCGGTGTTTTTCGCGGTGCGCCTCCAGACCCGTATAACCTGCCCGCTCCATCAACTTCTCTTCGAAATCGAAGTGGAATCGCGTGTAGGCTACCAGGTCCTGCAGCAGTGCGGCAACCTCCGCGGCATCGCCCCCGCGCGACATTACCTCATGCAAACCGTTCAACAGACCCACCAGATGCTTGTGCTGTTGATCGATCTGCGACACCTCGACACTGAACTCCTCTTTCCACACCATCAACGCCATAAAATTTATCCTCGCTGGATCTCTTATCGGACATCCAGATCTGTTTGGCTGGTAGGTAAGGTGGGGATTTGCAGCAGGACTACTAGAACTGACGACGCCGGCCCCCAAGACAAGCCTGGGGGCCGCGCACTACGCAACCTAATTCGCGGCTTTCGCCTGCGCCATCTGCGCCTTCATCTGAGCCATACGCTCGTTCATCTGGCGCGTGAGATGGTTGGTCATGCCGAGCATGCGCTGCATCGTCATCAACTGTCCGCGGTGATGCATCTCGTGCTCTTTCGGCGCCATCATCATTTCGAAGCGCGACTTCGACGGCGGCGTCATGCCCTCAGGCATGTGAACGCTCTCGCCCAGCATCTCTTCGGAGGCGCCTTCAAGTGCCTGAGCGTACTTCTCACCAGTAGTGTGCAGCAGGTTGAGAATCTCAGCCTTGGTGCGCGGCTTCTGTTCCTCGGCCATGATGCCGCCGATGATCGCCATGAAATCCATGCCCACCAGGGTGTCCCGGTGCTCCACAAAATGTACCTGCTCCTGAATGCGCGGCATCACCGCGATGTGCACAAGCGTTTCGCCCACAGAGCGGCATCCCTCTGCCGGACGGAAGCTGTATTTGTCTTCCGGAATCTCTTCCGCGATCTTAATCGTATTGTTGCGGACGGTGCGGAACGCTGCCGCCAGATCTTTTGAACCGTAGTAATTCATATGCCCTCCGCTATAGTTTAATCCCACTCTGTTACCATAAGATTTCACCCTTGATCGACACTGTTCCAGACATCCTCGCCCGAATTGTCGCCAAAAAGCGTGAGGAACTTCGCTCGGCCAGTCCGACGCCCGAGTGGGACCAGGAAGCCGCCTTGCGCATGGCCTCTCGGCGCGATTTCCGAGCGGCATTGATGGCCAAAACGCCCGCCATTATTGCCGAAGTGAAGAAGGCATCGCCCAGCAAAGGCGTGCTGTCCGCCGATTTCGATCCGGCGCGCATCGCCCGGCAGTACGAATCGGGCGGCGCATCCGCCATCTCAGTTCTCACCGACGAGAGCTTTTTTCAAGGGAGCCTGGCCGATCTCGAAGCCGCTCGGGCCGCGATTCAGATCCCGGTGCTGCGCAAAGATTTTACAATCGCAACCACGCATGTGCTGCAAGCCGCGGCGCACGGCGCGGATGCCATCCTGCTGATTGCCGCGATCCTCACGGAGCGCGAGATCCGCGATTTCCGCGAAGCGGCGGCGCGCTACCGGATGTCCGCCCTGGTGGAGGTGCACAACCAGCGCGAACTGGAGGTGGCCATCGCCGCCGGCGCCGATATCATCGGGGTCAACAATCGCAATCTGAGCACCTTCGAAGTGACGCTGGAGACTTCCCTGCGGCTGGCCGAGCATATGCCCGCGGGCGTGCTGCGCGTGAGCGAAAGCGGCATTCACGACGCGCGCCGATATCGCGAAGTTGCGCGACGCGGGCTACACCGCCTTCCTGGTGGGCGAGCATCTGATGAAGTCGGGCGATCCGGCGGCGGCGCTGCGAAAACTGGTGGCGGCATGATCGTCAAGATTTGCGGCATCACCAATCAGGAAGATGCGTCGGCAGCCATCGCCGGGGGAGCTACTGCCATCGGATTCAATTTCTATCCGCGCAGCCCTCGCTACATCGCGCCTGAAATCGCTGCGGAAATCGCATCGCCGACTGGAGTGCTACGCGTCGGGGTGTTCGTCAACGAATCGCCCGCGCGAGTGGAAGAGGTGGCGCGCATTGCCGGTTTGAACGTCGCGCAATTGCACGGCGATGAGGAACCCGCCGACTATCCGGCGAGCCTGACGGTGTGGAAGGCAGCTGCGGGTGGAGCCCGGATTCGATCTCGCCAGTTATCCCGATACCCCGGCAGCGGCGCTACTGCTGGATGGCCCGGCCGGTGCGTTTTACGGCGGCGCCGGGCAGACATTCCAGTGGAAACTGGCATTGGCCACTACTCGGCGGATTATCCTGGCGGGCGGATTGGACTCGTCGAACGTGGCCCTCGCCGTCACGCTGGCGCATCCCTGGGGCGTGGATGCCTGCTCGCGCATCGAAAGCGCTCCCGGAAAGAAAGATCACAAGAAGATGAACGAGTTTCTACACGCGGCAAGGGTGGCGCTGGGAGCATGACGAGTTCCCAGCCCGACCAGGGCGGACATTTCGGACCATACGGCGGGCGCTTTGTGCCGGAAGTGCTGATGGCGCCCATCGAGGAGTTGGAAAAGGCGTATCTGGAGGCGCGCGAAGATCCCGCGTTCCAGGCGGAACTGGCAGACCTGCTGCACACCTACGCCGGACGGCCCACGCCGCTCTATTTCGCCAAACGCCTCAGCGAGCAACTGGGCGGCGCGCGCATCTGGCTCAAGCGCGAAGACCTGCTGCACACCGGCGCGCACAAGATCAACAACAGTCTGGGCCAGGCGCTACTGGCGCGGCGCATGGGCAAGAAGCGCATCATCGCGGAGACCGGCGCGGGGCAGCATGGCGTGGCCACCGCGACGGTATGCGCGCTGTTCGGCCTGGAGTGCGTCGTCTATATGGGCGAGGAGGACATGCGGCGCCAGCGCCTCAATGTCTTCCGCATGCGTTTGCTGGGCGCGAAGGTGGAACCGCGTTTCGTCGGGCAGCCGCACATTAAAGGATGCCATCAGCGAGGCGATGCGCGATTGGGTGACCAACGTCGGCGACACCTATTATCTTCTGGGCTCGGCGCTGGGGTCGCATCCTTATCCGATGATGGTGCGCGATTTTCAGAAGGTCATCGGCGAGGAAGCGCGCCGGCAGATTCTGGAAGCCGAAGGCCGGCTGCCCGATACGATCTTCGCCTGCGTGGGCGGCGGCAGCAACGCCATCGGAATCTTCCACGCCTTCGTGCCGGATGAAAACGTGCAGTTGGTAGGGATCGAAGCCGGCGGCCGCGGTCACGCTACCGGCGAGCATGCCGCGCGTTTTCGGGGCGGCGCTCCCGGCGTGCTGCAAGGCGCCTACAGCTACGTGCTGCAGGATGCGGACGGCCAGATCGCGCTGACGCATTCGGTATCGGCAGGCCTCGATTACGCCATGATCGGTCCGGAGCACGCCTAGCTGCACGATCGGCGCCGCGCCGAGTACACGGCGATTTCGGACGGCGAAGCGCTGGACGCGGCCGTTCTGCTCTCGCGCACCGAAGGCATCATTCCGGCACTGGAATCGGCGCATGCCATCGCCGAGGCGGTGAAGCGCGCGCCTGCCGCCAAAGGCAAGACTGTTCCTGGTGAACGTGTCCGGCCGCGGCGACAAGGATATCGACATCTACCGCGAGAATCTCAAGGAACTCGACGAAGCATGACGCGCATCGGCCGGCTGTTCGAGAATCTGAAGCGCGAGAACCGCAAGGGCCTGATCGCCTATATCACGGCCGGCGATCCGTCGCCCGACCGCACTCCGGCGCTGGTGGAAGCGCTGGTCCGCGGCGGCGCCGACCTCATCGAACTGGGAGTGCCGTTCTCCGACCCGATCGCCGACGGGCCGGTGATCCAGCGCGGCGGAGACGTGCGCTGAAAGCCGGCACCACCCTGAAAAAGGTGCTCGCCATCGCGGCCCAGATCCGTGAGACGTCGGAAGTGCCGCTGCTGCTGTTCACTTATCTCAATCCGGTGATGCGCTACGGGCTCGACAAACTGGCGCAGGATGCAGCGGCGTGCGGAATCGATGGCTGCCTGCTGACGGACGCGTCGGTGGAAGAGGCGGACGAGTACGTCGCCGCCATGCACCGGCACGGGCTGGACACGGTATTCCTGGCTGCGCCCACCAGCACCGAACGGCGGCTCGAACTGGTGGCCGAATACTCCACCGGCTTCATATACCTGGTGTCGCGCACCGGCGTGACGGGCGAGCGCGATTCGCTGTCGAACGCGGTAGCGCCCGCTGGTGCAGGCGATGCGCGGCGGTCACCGATCTGCCGCTGGCGGTGGGCTTCGGCATATCGCGGCCCGAGCACGTGGCCGAACTCGGCGCCACAGGTGGAAGCGGTGGTGGTGGGCAGCGCCTTCGTGCGCTTGATCGAGCGCAATGCGGACAATGCGTCGCTCGAGATCCAGCTCGAATCTTTCGTGCGCGAATTGAAGCACGGCTTTGGAGCGCAGGCATGACCCCGGACGAAGCGCGCGACCAGTCTGGAAGAGTTCCGCGTCCTGATCGACGAGGTGGACCGGCGGATTGTGGAGCTGCTCAACGAGCGCACGCGCGTGGTGGAGGACATCGGCCGGGTGAAGCGCGAAGCGCAAGCTGCCGATCTACGAGCCGAAGCGCGAGGAGCAGGTATTCGCCAATATCACGGCAGGCCAATCAGGGGCCGCTCGATGAGGCCGCGGTGCGTCGCATCTTCGAGCGCATCATCGACGAAATGCGGCAGATTCAACGCGACGCGCATGGAGACCGGAGCCAAATAGATGTTAGTCGTGATGCAGCAGGGCGCTACCGAACAGCAGATCGAGGCCGTGATCGAGCGCCTGGTGGAGATGGGCTTCAACGTCCACCGCTCCACCGGCGTGATCCACACGGTGCTGGGCGGCGTGGGCGGCAAGGAACGAGTTCGACCTCGAAGTCTTCGAGGTGATGGAGGGCGTGAAAGAGGCGCACCGCATCGCTTCGCCTTACAAGCTGGCCAGCCGCACCTTCCACCCGGCGGGCACGGTGGTGAAGATGCGGGAGCGTGGAGATCGGCGGGCCGCAGCGTGGTGGTGATGGCCGGGCCGTGCAGCGTGGAGAGCCGCGAGCAGATCGAGCGCTCGGCGGAGATGGTGGCGGCGGCCGGCGCCAAGGTGATTCGCGGCGGCGCATTCAAGCCGCGCAGTTCGCCATACAGTTTTCAGGGCCTGGG
The DNA here is from genome assembly GCA_963815475.1 of uncultured Solibacteraceae bacterium. Taxonomy (GTDB): domain Bacteria; phylum Acidobacteriota; class Terriglobia; order Bryobacterales; family Bryobacteraceae; genus Sulfopaludibacter. The sequence goes on from CAWFHD010000003.1 coordinate 3,470,594, forward strand.
CGAAGAGGGTCTGCACATGATGCGCGAGGCGGCCGACCGGCATGGCCTGCTGGTGGTGAGCGAGGTGATGGACATGACGCAGATTCCGCTGCTGGTGCAAGTATGCGGACATTCTGCAGGTGGGCGCGCGCAACATGCAGAACTTCAATCTGCTGCGCGAGCTGGGCAAGCAGCGCAAGCCGGTGCTGCTGAAGCGCGGCATCTCGGCCACCATCGAGGAGCTGCTGCTCTCGGCGGAGTACATCATGTCCGGCGGCAATTACGACGTGATTCTGTGCGAGCGCGGCATCCGCACCTTCGAAACTTACACGCGCAATACCATGGACATCTCGGCCATCCCGGTGGTGAAGAAACTGTCGCACCTGCCGATTGTCGGCCGATCCTTCGCACGGCACCGGCCGGCGCGATAAGGTGGCGCCCATGGCGCGCGCGGCGGTGGCGGCGGGCGCCGACGGGTTGCTGATCGAAGTGCATCCCGACCCCGACCACGCCCTGAGCGACGGCGCGCAATCGCTGCGCGCCGGAGCAATTCGCAGGAGCTGATGAATCAGTTGCGACATGATCGCGCCGGCGGTAGGACGGACAATATGAGCTTCAGAGCAACGCAATGAATTCCGTCGCCATTGTCGGAACCGGTCTGATCGGCGCCTCCTTCGGCCTGGCCCTGCGCAAGGCCGGATTCGACGGGCCGATCGTGGGTGTCAGTTCGCAGCGCGCCGTCGCCGATGCGCTTGCCGCCGGAGCGATCGACCGCGCCGCCCCGCTGGCGGAAGCCGCGGCGCGAAGCCGACCTGATTTTCCTGGCGCAGCCCATCGGCCGCATTCTCGACACCATCCGTCATCTGGATCCGCTGGTGCGGCCCGAGGCGTTGGTGACCGATGCCGGCAGCACCAAGTGCGAGATTGTCGACCTGGCGCTGCAACAGATCACGCCGTTGCCAGTTTCTGGGCGGCCATCCGATGGCGGGCAAGGAGAAGCGCGGCGCCTCGGCGGCCGATGCGGATCTCTTTCGAGGGCGCACCTGGGTGCTGACTCCCGAAGATCCGGCGGACCTGAAAACGGCACGCGCCCGGGTTTCGTGGAATGGCTGCGGCGCATCGGCGCGCATCCGATTTCGATGCCTCCCGACGAGCATGACCGGGTGGTAGCGTTGACATCGCATCTGCCGCAACTGGCCTCCACGGCGCTGGCGTCCATCGTAGCGGAGCAACTCAATCCGCCGGAGCGAATTGCAGTGGCCGGTCCCGGATTAATCGACATGACGCGGCTGGCGCTCAGCTCGTACGACTTGTGGCGCGATATACTGGCCACGAACACCGAACCGATTGACCGGGCTCTGGCCGGATATATCCAGAAACTGGAGCACATGCGCGAGAACCTGCGAACGCGGCAGCTTCAAGAGGAGTTCGAGCGCGGCGCCGTTCTGTCAGGTCGTTTGCGGCGTCCCAAATTAGGATAAACTACGCATGAGGCATTTAGCCGTAACTGCGCCGACGACGGACGATTCGTCCGTCAGCGGTATCCCGGCCTTGCTGTCGCGGCGGAAATCATGGTCCGCCAGCACCCAATGCCGGAACTAAGGATTTCAACATGGAACAAAAACTAAAGATCGCCGTGTTCATCGATTTCGACAACATCGAAATCGGCGTGAAGTCCACTCTGCACCGCGAATTTGACGTGGCTGCGGTGTTGGACGCGCTGAAAGAACGCGGTGAAATCGTCACCAAGTTCGCTTACGCGAACTGGGGACGGCAGGAATCCGCCACTCGCGCGCTTTCCGAGCACGCCGTCCAGATGGTGCAACGCGACCCCTCGCCGCGCGGCGACAAAAACGGCGCCGACATCAATCTGGCGCTGGACGCACTCGAAATGGCGTTCACGCACGATCACATCAACGCCTTCGCCATTGTCAGTGGAGACAGCGATTTCATCGCGCTGGTCAACAAGCTGAAGCAGTACGACAAGCGCATCTTCGTGGTGGGCGGCCGCGCCTTCACCAGCACCATTCTGCAGAAGAACTGCCACGAGTTCGTGGCGTACGAATCGATCATCGACGATTTCCGGCCGCGATCGGCGGCCAGTCATCAGGGCCCGCCGCCTCCGCAACAACAGCAGCAGCCGCTCAGCATCCGGAACGTCCGCCGCAACAGCAGCAGCCTCAACAGCAGCAGCGCCAGTCGCACAAACGCGTGGCGCTCGACCTGGCGCAGGCCATGCCGCTGGTGGAACGCGCTCTGGGTGTTCTGGAACGGCGCGAAGTGCGGCCGCAACTCGGACTGCTGAAATCGACCATGCTGCAACTCGACTCCACGTTCAACGAGAAGGCGTACGGCGCCAGCTCGTTCACGGACTTCGTGGAGAAGCTGCAAAAGGCCGATTACGTGGAAGTGACGGGCGGCGAAGGCCGCTACATGATCCGCATGAAGGGCGGCGGAGCGGCTCCCGAAAAGCCCGGCGCCAAGCCGGAGCAGGCCATTCCGCTGCTGCGCGACGTGCTGGAAATGCATCGCCTGGAGATCGACAACGGCGCGTTTGCCGAGGATCTGGCCGAGTGGGTGCGACAGGATGCGCCCAATTTCGATTGGCGCCAGTACGGCTTCCAGGAATTCAGCGAACTGCTGAACTATGCGCAGGACAAGGGTCTGGTGCGCATACAGGCGGATGAAGAGAAGGGACTGATCGTGTATCTCGGCGCCGAATTCCATCCGCCTGCCGCGCCACCCGAGCCCGAACCGGTCGCCCATGTGGAGGAAGAGGAGATCGACGAGCCGCAGCCGATCGTGCCCGGACAACCCACGGCCACCGGAGAGATTCCCGAGCCACTGCCGCCACCCAAGGTGATGCGCCGTCCGCGAGCCCCGCGCAAACAATCGTCGGGCGACGGCGGACAAAAGAAGCGCGTTTCGAGACCCCGCAAGAAGCAGCCGGCTTAAACGCGGAGGAACGAAACTACTTGACAGAGTCAACTAATTAGTTGACTCTGTCAACTAACCTGCTCTTTGGCTACTTCAAAATGCTGTACATGTTGGAGAAGTCGTCCGTCCATTCGCGGAATTGCGGGTGAGGCCGCAGGCGTCTGGCCTCGTTCTTCAGTTCCGGGTGGGCATCGAGCGTGGACTGCGCCATAATCAGCGTCCAAGAGGACGAAAAGCATAGCGGCTCGTCGCCCGAATCGGGATCAAAACGATAGGCTAGCGAGACTTTGTTGAAATCGGTGGCGGCGCGTTCGATCACCGGCTCCAGGTCGAGAAACGCATTGGTGATGTTCACCGCCAGGATGCCGTTGGGCTTCAGGTGCCGGAAGTAGGTCTGGAAGGCTTCGCGGGTGATCAAGTGTACCGGCACCGAGTCGCCGGAAAAGGCATCCATCACCAGCATGTCGAACTGCTGCGACGATTCGTTGTCGAGTGACAACCGGCCGTCACCCAAAGAGACCTCCACCGCCGCCGCCGTGTCGTCCAGGTAACTGAACTGGCTGTGGGCAAGATCGAGCACCAGGGGATTGATTTCGTAGATGCGCAGCGTGTCGCCGGCCCTGCCGTACGCGGCCAGGGTACCGCAGCCCAAACCTAGAATGCCGATGCGCCGCGGGGCTCCCTGCTGCGCCTTCATAGCGCGGCCGATTCCCGAATTGGCGCAGAAGTAGGTGATCGGTTCTCGCCGAAACTCGGGGCGTAGCGCCTGTTCCCCGTGATTGACCGTGCCATGCACCAGCTCGCGCGCGGCATCCGGATCTTCCGAAGGGTCGGCCGTATCGTAGACGCGGAGCTGTCCGTAGAAGTTGCGCGTCACCACTCGATAGCCATCCACCATGAAACTCATGATGCCGGTAAGAAACCAGATGTACCAGCACACCGCCATCAGCGGAACCGCGATGGCGGCATACCGCGCCGCGCCGGGCAATTGCCACAATTCGCGCGCGAACAACAGAAACAGGACGATAGCGCAGAAGATCAGGCCGATGGGAAATTCGTAGTAGGCGTGAAAAACGTTCGGCGCCACCAGCCCCACGAACAGGCCGCCCATGGCTCCACCGAGCGAAACCGTTACGTAGAACCCCGTGAGATATCGCGGGTGCGGCTTGAGGCGGGCCAACTCACCGTGACACACCATGCAACAGATGAAGAGGGCGAAGGCCAGCAGCGCGATCAGCGGCCGAGTTTGCATGTGAGCTTTGCCGACCCACAACCGGTAAGCCAGAAATCCCAGCGATGCCACTACTAATGGCAGGAAGACGCCGCGATGATACGCACGCGGAGACTCGAAGCAGATGATGAAGCTCAGAAGGTAGACGGAGAGCGGGAGAATCCACAGGAACGGAATCGCCGCGACGTCCTGCGTGAGGTGGTTGGTGACGGCCAGCAGCAGCACCGAAGCGCTGGTGGCGAGGCCGAGCCACAACAGGCGGATGTTCCATGCAGGAACTGGCGCAATCGCCTCTCCCGCGGCGGCATCCGGCGCTGCTACTGCCGCGGGATGTGTAGCGGCGCGCCATGCCGTGAGGGCGCAGAACAGTGTGAACACCGCATATGCGCACGACCACACGATGCCCTGGTTGTGGACCGAGAGATTCGGCTCCACCAGCAGCGGGTAGCTCAGGAGCGCCAGCATCGAGAAGGAATTGGAGAGGGCGAAGAGGCGGTAGGGCAGTCCGTCCTTATTGCTGCGCGCATACCAGGCTTGCAGCAGTGGACTGGTGGAGGAGAGCAGGAAGTATGGCAACCCGACCGTGACCGCGAGCAGCGCGAGAATCCGCAGCGACGGCTGCCCGGTGTGGGCGGCCCTCCAAGAAGGATTCGGCAGAATGGGAAGCGTCGCGAGACTGACGGCGAGCACTACTCCATGCACTATGGCTTGCGTGCGCGCCGCGAGTTTCTGATGCAGCCAATGCGCATACGCATAGCCCAGCAGAAGCACGGCCTGGAAGAAAAGCATGCACGTGCTCCACACTGCCGACGAACCGCCGAACCAGGGCAGAATGGCCTTGGCAATGATCGGTTGCACCGCGAACAGCAGAAACGCCGATAGGGATATGGTCAGGGCGTAAAGAAGCATGAGTTCATACGCTAGCGCACATCAGACGTGCGGTGGAGCTTACTTTTCGGCTTTCTTGGGCTCGTTGAAGGAGCGCTCCACCATGTCCTTCGGGTCCACCGACACGTCGTGATCGCGCCAGAGCCAGCGCATCATGTCGGGCATAATGGCGCCGCCCATCTTCTGGCCGTGCATGTTCATGCCCCAAGCGTAATTCACGTCGTAGCCCTTGTCGGTGAGCGCCTGCATCAGGCGGACGTTCTGCGGAACCAGTCGCGCCGTTCGTCGTAGTTGCCGCCGCGGCCCACGCCGCGATTGTCGTTGCGGCCATCCTGCAGAAAGACGCGGATCGGTTTCTTCTCGCTTTTGCGCGACGATGCCGGAGTAGGCGTCGCCGCCGCGCAGATTGACGAAGCTGCCCACGATGCTGAGCACTTTGCGGAAATCGTCGGGCCGTTCCCACGCGACCGTGAAGGCCGCGATGGCGCCGGAACTGGCGCCGCCGATGCCGTGCCGCTCCGGGTCCTTCGAGATGTTGTACTCCTTGTACAGTACGGGCATCAGCTCATCCACAATCACGCGCGCATAGCGGTCGTCGAGCGAGTTGTACTCGGTGGGCCGGTTGGTGGTGCGGTCGCCCCACTCGGCCGGCGTGGGCTCTGGCTGCTCCGGACGTACGGCCCGGATTGATGAAGACACCGATCATCACCGGGAATCTCGCGCCGGTAGATCAGGTTGTCCATCACGTTCTGCGCGCGCCCGTCGGCCTTCGGCGCCATGAACGCCTGGCCGTCGTTGAAGATCATCAGGCTGGCCGGTACGGCGGGATCGTATTGTGCCGGGACATAGACCCAATAGTCGTGCTGGGTGCCGGGGTAAGCCTGACTGGGCAGTTTAAAGGGGCCGCGGATCTCGCCTTGCGGTACGCCCTCCTGTGCCAGCGAATCGGGACCCAGGTGATAGTGGACGTTCGGATTGGGCGTCTGTGGCGTCTGCGCAAACGCGGCGACAGCGATGACACAAAGAAAGATCGGCTTCATGGCTTTCCGCCAAAGATATCACTTCGTTTTCTTTTATTCCACAACCCTCCTCTTCGTCGGCTCGCCCCGGTGCGTCGCTAGAATAAGAATAGTGTCCTCTCCATATCGCTCGTACGTTCTGGTTTCCCGCGAACAAATCGCCCGCAATTACCGCAACGTTTGTGCGGTGGTCGGCCCCGGTGTAGAGGTGGCCTGCGTGGTGAAGGCCGATGCTTACGGCCACGGCGCGCTCGAAGTTTCGCGCGTCCTGCTGGCCCAAGGCGCACGCTGGCTGGCCGTCAGTTCGGTGGATGAAGGCGGTCCACCTGCGCGCGGAGGGCATCCACGCGCCCGAATCCTGGTGATGGGCGGTTTCCTGCCGTATGAAGCAAAGCTGGTCGCGGAATTCGACTCACGCCTGCCGTCCATTCGCTCGACCAGATTCGCGAGATGGAGCGAACTGGCGCAAGGCGCCGGCAAGCCACTGCCCTACCACTTGAAGATCGATTCCGGAATGGGACGACTGGGGACCCGCGCGACCGCCGCGGAGATTCTGGAAACGCTGCGGGAGTCGACGCACGCGCGTTTGGAAGGCCTGATGACGCACTTTGCCTCCGCCGCCGACTACACCAGTGCCCAGACGGATCAGCAGTTGACTTACTTTCACGCCATTTCCGACGAACTGCGGCAGGCCGGGAATTCCGGCGACGTACCTGCACACATCCAGCACCAACGCAATCGGATACGGCCGCCGCCCCGGCTGGCACAACATGGTTCGCGCGGGCACGCGCTCTACGGCTACGTTTCACCCGCTCGCGGCGAGGCCCCTCCGCAACTGCTCGACGTGAAGCCGGCGCTTACCTGGAAGGCGAAGCTGATGGCGGTGAAAGAGATTCCCGAGGGCGCGCTGGTGGGGTATGGCGGGACGTTTCGAGCGTCGAAGCCCATGCGCATCGGAATCCTGGGAGCGGGCTATGCCGATGGCATCTTCCATCGACTCTCAAACCGCGGCCAGCGCCATCGCCGACGGAAAGCTGACGCCCATTATCGGGACGATCTCGATGGACCTCACTACTATCGATCTCAGCCATACCACGGCGCTCTCCACCGGAGACGACGTGACGCTGCTCGGCGTGGAGGGCGATGCCGCCCTGGATGCCCAGCAAATCGCCAAAGTGGCTGGGACTATTTCTTACAACATTTTATGCAGTATCAGCGCCCGGGTTCGCCGCGTCTATGTTTAAGAAGCGAGAGATTTAGGAAGCTATTGGCATTCGTGCCGATAAGGACGAAATGGTGTGGTCATTACATTTCTCCCAGAAACGGTATCTAACGTGCTAAGAGATTCGCGAGTTTGTGATCGAGAATGCGTTATTCCGGTGATATGATGGGAATCAGATGAGCTTACTGTCGCCAAGACTACAACTCAAGGTCGCACAGAAGCAGATTCTCACGCCCGGCCTTGTCCAGATGGTCACCGTCCTCCAGCTTAACCGGCTGGAATTGAAGGAGATGATCACCCAGGAGATCGTCAAGAACCCGGTTCTTGAAGAATCCACTGACGAACCCGCCGAAGAGGTCACGCCCGAGGAACTGCTGCCACTGCTGGAAGCGGAACACGTGGTGCGACCCCGCGGACCGGCAACTCCTCGAAGCGGCCGTATTCAGCGATGCGAATTCCGTCGATGGCGCCTCCGGCGATGTAGCCATCAACGGCAATTTGTTCCCGGACGCGGAGGAAACGGCTGCCGCCGTAGTCGAGCCAGACGCGACCCTGGCGAATGACCCGGCGCTCGAAACTCCCGCCGCCACCGATCCGTTCGACGAAATCGACTTCGGATCGTTCTTCGACGATTACCTGGACCCGGGCTATAAGAGTCCGGCCTCGGAATCGGTGGAGAAGCCGTCCTTTGAGACCTTCCTATCGTCGCCCGTGACCCTCGGCGACCATCTGCGCTCGCAATTGAGCGTCAGCCTGGTTGACGACGACATCCGCAATGCCGCCGAATCCATCATCGGGAACCTGGACGAAGACGGGTATCTCTCGGCATCGCTGCAGGAGATCGCGGAGGCAGGCGAGCACAAACTCGAGCAGGTGGAAGCGGCGCTGCATGTGGTGCAGTCGCTCGATCCCGCCGGCGTGGGAGCGCGCGATCTCCGGGAGTGCCTGCTGCTCCAGATCGAAAGCGTGAATGGGCGCGGCGGCGTCGCCTGGCAGATCGTTTCGAGTCACCTGCGCCTGCTGGAAACGCGCCAGTATAAGGAGATCGCCAAAGCTGCTGGCGCGGCCGCTGGAGCATATCGAAGTCGCCGTCAACATGATCCGGCACTTGAATCCGCGGCCCGGCCTGCGCTATTCCGGCGCCGGCGCGCGTGTGGTGGAGCCCGATGTTTACTTCATCAAGGATGGCGACGATTACATCATCCAGATGAACGACGAAGAGGTTCCGCAGCTTCGCCTGAATGCGCAGTATCGCAAGATGCTGGACCGCGACAACGGCGCCACCAAGGAAGTTCGCGACTACGTGCGCGAGCGCTACACGTCGGCCATCCAGCTCATGAAGAACATTGAGCAGCGCAAACAGACCATCATGAAGGTTTGCCAGGCGATCGTGCGGCGTCAGACGGAATTCCTCGGCGCAGGGTCTCGACTTCCTGAAGCCCATGATGATTAAGGAAGTGGCGGAAGAAGTGGGTGTGCATCCTTCCACAGTGAGCCGCGCCGTGGCCAGTAAGTATGTGCATACTCCGCAGGGCGTTTTTGAACTCCGTTATTTCTTCTCCGAAGCCGTGCAAGGCCCGTCCGGCAGCGGCACGCCGCTGCTGCTGCTGAAACGCATGGTGAAGAAGATGATCGAAGATGAGGATCGCAGTAAACCTCTGACCGACGAGCAGATCACCACCCTGCTGCAACAGCAGGGCATCAATGTCACGCGGCGCACCGTGGCTAAGTATCGCGAGGACATGAAAATTCCATCCACGCACCAGCGGCGCGTGAGATCCTAATCTTGCGGGGAGGCCCCATGAAAATCACGTACACAGGCAGGCAAGTGGAATTGGCTCCGGCGCAATTGAAAAAACTGCAGGCCCATTTCGCCAAGATGGGCAAATTGCTCGATGGCAGGCACGAGGGCGAAGCCCATATCGTGCTTTCCCAGGAACGCCATCTGCATCACGCCGAGGTAACTCTCAACTACTACAACCATCAATTGGTCGGCCTCGGCTCGAACGGCGATCTTTTCACCGCGATTCACGGCGCAGCGGAAAAGCTGGAAAAGCAGGTGCTGAAAGCGCGCACCAAGTGCCGCGACAACAAGCGCATGCCGCGCAAGGATGCGTCGGAACTGGAGAAGCAGCCGGCGACTCCGGTGGAAGCCGAGCCCGCCCGCGTTCACAAGGTGAACCACCACCAGAAGCGTAAACCGATGACGCTCGATGAAGCCGTTCTGGAAATGGACAAATCGCGCGATTACATGGTGTATCGCGATGCCCAAACCGGGGGCACCTCCGTTCTAGTCCGCCGCAAGGACGGCAATTTCGACCTGGTGGAAGGCTGAACCGCGCAGATGCCGCGTAAAGCCGCGCCCCGCGCACGGCGCCCGAAAGCAGCGCGCCCGAAACCTGAATTGGTGGTCATCACTGGCCTGAGCGGCTCGGGCAAAGGCTCCGTACTCCGCTCATTGGAGGATCTTGGCTACTACTCGGTGGACAATCTACCGGTCGACCTGATTCCCAAGTTCGCCGAGTTGGTGGCTGACAACGCCAGTGTTTCCTCGGCGGCGCTGGTGGTGGATGTCCGCGAAGGTAAAGGGCTCACTCGATTTCCGCAGGTATTTCATCAGATCGCAACCATCGTGGATGCCAAGCTGATCTTCCTGGAAGCGGACGATTCGGCGATCATGCGGCGGTTCAGTGAAACCCGCCGCCCTCATCCGCTCGGTACCGGCCGATCCATTCCCAAGAGCATCCGATCCGAAAGAGCGAAACTGGCGCCTATCCGGTCGATGGCCGATCTGATCATCAACACGTCGAAATTCACGGTTCACGAACTTCGCGAGTTCATCGGCGAGCGGTTCCGGGGCCAGAGGGACGAATCGAAAATCCTGATCTACGTCACCAGCTTTGGCTACCGCCACGGCATCCCGCCCGATAGCGACCTGGTGTTCGATGTCCGCTTTCTTCCAAATCCAAACTACATACCTCGTTTTAAGCATCTAACCGGAGAAAACGCCGCCGTTGCCCGTTATATCCGGTCCTTCCCGCAGACCACTGAGTTTGTGCAAAGAATCACCGATCTGTTGGTTTACCTGCTGCCTCACTATATTCGCGAGGGCAAGAGTTATCTAACGATCGCTTTCGGCTGCACTGGTGGACAACATCGTTCTGTAATGATGGCAGCACAAATTCGCAAAAACCTCGCCGCCGCCGGTTTCAAGGCAAAAGTGAGTCATCGCGATATCGTGAAAGCCACCTGAGTCAGGTGAAGACCTTAGCATAAAAATTAATACGCCTCATAGCCACAATTAACTACAACATTTGGCCGTATTCCGCGTTTAAGTCTATAGGTGCTGACTGAGTGCGGAAGACGACATTGGCGAGAGTGGTGGTATGGCTGTTATCGGCCACAGCCCTGTTTGGCGCCAAATCCACATTCGACTCTAACCTAACTAAGTGGACCCTAGACAACGGCCTGGTTCAGGCAACCTTCAGGCTCACCCCCGAAGGCAATTTCGTCACTTATTCCATCTCCAACTTAGCCAGCGGCGATACGTGGTCGCCTTCTGCTAACTTGCCATCGTCTCTGATCCACCTGCAGGCCGGCAGCGATGTCTTTGACGCCAAGCGGCAATTTCTCTTGCTGGACCAGTACACGGAAGCCCTCACTCCCAGCGGCGTCAGGCAGTATATTGTGCTGCAGGACGTGAACGGCGCCGCACAGATCACGGTGAACCTGGACGTCTACGACAATCAGCCGGTGCTGCACTTCGGCGTAAGCTATCGCAATCTTACAGCAGCGCCGGTGTTTGTCACTTCGGCCGACATGCTGCCGCTCACGTTCGCCGACAATGGGCTGCACTACACGACATTCAGTGTGAATCAGTGGTCCGTAGAGGGCAAGCCGTCCGATTTCGAGCAGACTCAGACCGCGTTGGACCAGGCGGGCACGCCAGTGGTGGTTTATTCGGGCGCGCACGGTCAACAGTGCGGCTGGTTGGCGGTTCGCGATAATAACTTGCGCGGACTGTTTGCCGGTTGGGAATTCGACGGCCGCACCAAGACGACAGTGTTGCAGCAGGCTTCAACTGGATATCTGCAATTTAGCGCCTCGGTGCTGGACCTGAACCATCCGGTCGCGCCTATGGAGACTTTTCAGGTGCCGTCGGCATTTATCGGTCTCTTCGATGGCGATTTCGACGAAGCCGGCTACCGCACGCAGCGTTTCATGGAATCGGCGCTGGCGAAGCCAGTGTCCGACCCAGGAACCTTCCCGTACGTCGCGTTCGATTCCTGGGCCTTCCAGGGCAACATCACCGAAGACATCCTGAAACAGAACGCCAACATCGCGGCGTCCCTCGGTGTGGAACTCTACATTGTGGATCTGGGGTGGGCGCAGGCGCTTGGCAACTGGTATGAGGATCCCGCCAAGTTTCCGCACGGATTGGCGGCGGTCTCGAACTATGTACACTCGCTGGGCATGAAGTTCGGTCTGCATTTCGCGCTGACCGAAGCCGACCCAGCCAGTCCGGTGCTGCAAGCCAACCCGGACTGGACCTCTACCGAGAGCGATGGCTATTTCGGCGCACTGTCATTGTGTCTTTCGAATCAGCCCACGCAGGATTGGCTCATTCAGCAGGGCATCCGCATCATCGACGACTATAACGTGGACTGGATTTTGCAAGACGGCGAGAACATGGTCAAGACCTGCACGAAGACCACTCACACGCACGATCCGAATGACAGCAACTATGCCAACTCGGTGCAGGGTTTGAACGCAGTGGTTGCCGCTATTCAGAAGGCGCGGCCTAACGTCTATTGGGAAAACTGCGAGAACGGCGGAAATATGATGACGTTCAACATGGTGAAGCACTATGTAACGTCCGTCACCAACGATGCTTCCGGGTCTCTGCCATCGCGCCAGGCGGTTTACGGCGCCACTTATCCATTCTCGCCGCGGTATGCCGCCCGGTATATGCCGTCGAGCGATGGTGTGTCGAACTACTCGGCCCACAGCTACATGTTCGGTGGAAACTGGGTGCTGATGACGCCCTTGTCTTCCCTGACGGTCGACCAGGCCGGCTATCTGACCCAGGAAATCGCCAACTACAAGTCACTGCGCGCCAACGTCGCCGCCGGCAAGGTCTATCATATTCTGCCTCCCAGCCAAGGTGGCATCGACGTTATCCAGAGTTACAATCCTCAGCCCGATAGCGCCGTCGCGATCGTTACACGAGCCGCCGGTGGGACCTCCGAGTATGTCTTCCGTCCGCAGGGCCTGAATCCGGATCAGCGCTACACCGTCTCTTTCGAAGTCTCGCCCACCGTGCTATCGATTCCCGGAGCGCAGTTGATGAACAGCGGCGTTCGCGTGCAACTCCCCCTGCCGTTCACCTCCGAAATCGTCCACATCGATTCCCAGCAGTAGTGGAGCGGTGGTCAGGGTCGAAAAGCCGGTCCGAGCTTCGCTCGGATTGGCAGGCGGGAGCGCCTGCCCCACCAAGAACATCGTTTTTTATGAACGTCCGTGGGCCCCAGGCCCATTCCAAGAGACCGCGATTTGACTTGCTCTTCCTTCCTTCGCTATCCTGAGTTTTTCACGGTAGAGGTGCGGCGGTAATGAGTAGCCGGGCTGGAATTCCGATTGCGCTTCGGAAGCCCGCGCCAAAGGTGCCGTTGGTTCCGCCGAAATCGGAAGGCCAAGCTCAAGCCCTTCCGGTTGGGGAGTCAGGCTAATACCTGCTCACTGTCATCCTGCCAAGGGCCGGGTGGAGCGCTATCGGGAATGAAGACCGTCGGAGTCCCGACGTGCTTTCCTCCCTGTTCGCTTTCCCCCTTTGAACGCTTATGACTGTCTTCGAGCTCACGCGCGCGCTGGTGGATATCGAATCGATCACCAATAACGAGGAGCGGGTCGGCCGCTACCTCTATGACTATCTGGCCCCGCTCGCCGCGCGGTACGACGGCATCATCGAGCGGATTGAAGTGGAGCCGCGGCGCTTCAACCTCTTCGTCCAGTGGGGCGACACGCTGGCCGTCACCCTCTCCACGCATCTGGATACCGTGCCGCCGTTCATCGCTTCCCGCGAGGACGACCAGTACATTTGGGGCCGGGGGGCCTGCGATACCAAGGGCATCATCGCCGCCATGATTAAAGCCGTGGAGGCCCTGCTCGAAGCCGGCGAGCGCAACTTCGGCTTGCTGTTCGTGGTGGGCGAAGAACGAAACAGCGCGGGAGCTTACAAGGCCGGCCAGATGCCGCGCGGTTCGCACTTCATCGTCAATGGCGAGCCCACCGAAAACAAGCTGGCTCTGGGGTCGAAAGGCGCGCTCCGCTACGAAGTGGCGGCCACCGGCAAGATGGCCCATTCCGCCTACCCCGAGCTGGGCGATTCGGCCATCCACAAACTGATCGACGCCCTCGCCGCCATCCGCGAGATCCCCCTCCCCACGGACTCGCTGCTGGGGCCGAGCACCCTCAATATCGGGACGCTCTCCGGCGGCCGCGCTCCCAACGTGGTGGCTGACGAAGCCAAGGCTGACATCATGGTCCGCCTGGTGGGCGATTCCACTGATACCAAGCAGGCACTTGCGCGCGCCGTGGATGGCCTCGCCGAACTGCGTGAAGTGATCGAAATCCCCGCCCTCCGGCTCAATGCCGTGGAGGGCATTCCAACCACGGTGGTGGCGTTCACCACCGACATCCCCGCCTTCGGCGGACAGTGGGGCGAACCACTGCTCATCGGACCGGGAACCATACACGTGGCGCACACCCTGGAAGAACGTGTGCCCAAAGCGGAACTCCTCGAAGCAGTCGAAATCTATCAAAGAATCGTGAAACAACTATGCAGACGCGTATCGAAGTAGGCATCCTCGGCGCCACCGGCATGGTGGGCCAGCATTTCATCAAGTTCCTGCAGGCCAACCCCTGGTTCGACCTGAAGTGGCTCGGCGCCAGCGACCGTTCGGCGGGCAAGAAGTACCGCGATGCCACGACCTGGCACCTGGGCGTTGTCCCGGAGACCGTCGGGGACATGAAGGTGGAAGACTCCAAGCCCGGCAACGCGCCGCGCCTATTGTTCTCCGCCATGGATGCTTCGGTGGCTACCGAGATCGAGCGCGCCTTCGCCCAGGCTGGGCACGTGGTGGTGTCGAACTCGCGCAATCACCGCATGGAGCGCGATGTGCCGCTGCTGGTTCCCGAAATCAATCCCGACCACCTGAAGCTGGTGCCGCAGCAGCAGCGCACGCGCGGCTGGAAAGGGCAGATTGTCACCAATCCCAACTGCTCCACCATCGTGCTCACGATGGGCCTTGCGCCGCTGAAGCAGTTCGGCATCACCAAGATCATCGTCACTACTCTGCAGGCCATCTCGGGCGCGGGCTATCCGGGTGTGGCGTCCATGGACATTATGGGCAACGTGGTTCCCTTCATCGGCAACGAAGAGGAAAAGATGGAGCAGGAGACGCAGAAGATCATGGGCGAATTTCGCGGCGATCATATCGAGTCGCTGCCCGCCCTGGTGAGCGCTCATTGCAATCGCGTGCCCGTGGTGGACGGTCACACCGTCACCGTCTCGGTGGAATTCTCCGCCAAGCCCACCGAGGCCGATCTGCGCCGCGCCTTCGATACCTTCACCGCAGTGCCGCAGCAACGCAAGCTGCCCAGCGCGCCGCCGCGGCCGGTCATTTACATGGAAGAGCAGAACCGCCCACAGCCGCGCAAGGACGCCGAGCGGGAACGCGGCATGGCGGCGTTTGTGGGTCGCCTGCGCCCATGCCCCGTGCTCGACTACAAGTTCGTCGCGCTGGGCCATAACACGGTTCGCGGCGCTGCGGGCGCGGCCGTCCTGAATGCCGAATTGATGCTGGCGGAGGGGATGCTCGACTAATGATCGTCATGAAATTCGGCGGGACCTCGGTGGAATCCGCCGCCGCCATCGAACGTGTCGCGGGGATCGTGAAAGCCCAGGAAAGCCGTCGGCCGGTAGTCGTAGTCTCGGCGATGGGCAAGACCACCAACAAGCTGCTGGCCATCGCGGCCGCCGCCATCGATGGCAAGCGCGAGGAGTACATCCGCCAACTCCACGACATGCGCGATTACCATTCCCGGGAGGCTCGCCTGGTGGTGCCGCTGGCAGACCGCGCCTCGCTCGACCGCACTCTCGACGAGCATTTCCAGGAACTCACCGAGTTGGTGAAGGGCTTGGCCGTGTTAGGCGAACTCACGCCGCGCTCCATCGACGCCATCTCCAGTTACGGGGAGCGTCTCTCTAGTTACATCGTCACGCTGGCCTTTCGACACTTTGGAATGTCCGCCGAGCACGTGGATTCGCGCGACGTGATGGTCACCGACCGGCGCCACACTCACGCCGGCCCGCACTTCCCGGAGACCTACGCCAGGCTGGAGGCGCAGGTCAAGCCGCTGGCCGAAAAGAGCGTGGTGGTGATGGGCGGCTTCATCGCCGCCACCGAAGACGGAGTCACCACGACGCTGGGCCGCGGCGGGTCCGATTTCACAGCGTCGATTGTGGGCGCCGGCATCGGCGCTGAAGAGATCCAGATCTGGACCGACGTGGACGGCATGCTCACGGCCGATCCGACCATTCTCCCCGGCGGCCACCGCGTCAAGACCATCTCCTTCGCGGAGGCGGCTGAACTGGCGTACTTCGGCGCCAAAGTCCTGCATCCGGCCACCGTGGTTCCGGCAGTGGAGAAGAACATTCCGGTGCTGATCCTGAATTCGCGGCGGCCCGAAGTGCCGGGCACGCGCATTGTGGCGGAGCATGTGCCTTGCGAAAACGCCGTGAAGTCCATCGCCTGCAAGCGCCGGATTTCGCTGGTGAATATTCACTCCACGCGCATGCTGATGGCGCACGGTTTTCTGCGCCGCATCTTCGAGGTCTTCGATCGCTTCGAAACTTCCGTCGACATGGTGGCGACCTCCGAGATCAGCGTCTCGCTCACCATCGACAATGTGGAGCGGCTTGACGAGATCATCGCGGAGCTGCGGCACTTCGCCGACGTGGAAACCGAGCGCGATAGCGTGATCGTCTGCCTGGTGGGAGATAACATCCGCTATACCCCGGGCGTGGCGCGCCGCGTATTCAATGCGCTCGACGGCATCAACATTCGCATGATCTCGCAAGGCGCGTCGTTGTTGAATCTGAGCTTCGTGGTGGCGGAGGCCGATCTGTTTCGTGCCGTCTCGGCCCTGCACCAGGAGTTTTTCACCCAGCTCGATGCCACGGTCTTCGAGCGCAATGAGGCCGTGCATGCCTGAGCCGCGTCGTCTGGCGATCGTCGGTTACGGCAAGATGGGCCGGCTGATCGAGCAACTCGCGCCGGAGTACGGCTTTGCCGTTTCACTGAAGCTCGACGAATTCAACAACGCGAAGTTCGAGGGCTTGACCGCGGAGAACTTCAAAGGAGTGGATGTCCGCCATCGATTTTTCGATTCCTGCCGCGGTCCCGCGCAACGCGCAGGGAATCGCCGCTCTGGGGGTCAACCTGGTGATCGGAACTACGGGCTGGCAGGAACACGCCGGCGTGGTGAAGGCCGCGGTTGAAAAGCACGGCATCGGACTGGTCTGGAGTCCCAACTATTCCATCGGAGTGAACGCGTTCTTCCGGCTGGTATCGGAAGCCGCCAAACTGCTCGCCTCGCAGCCGGAGTATGGCGCCTGGGCATGGGAGATTCATCACCCCACCAAGAAGGACGCGCCCTCGGGCACGCTCCTGAAGCTGGTGGAGGAAATGAAGAAAGCCGGCTACACCCGAAATATCGACGTTAGCGCAAATCGGGCGGGAGGCCATCCGGGAACGCACGAGATTGGCTTCGATTCCTCGGCCGACACCATCACGCTCCGCCACACGGCCAGAAGCCGTGAAGGTTTCGCGCGGGGAGCCTTGAAGGCCGCACAATGGGTAATAGGGAAAAAGGGTTTTCACGAATTTGGAGACATCGTATTTCAGTAGCCACGGATGGACACAGATGCACACAGATAAGAATGCGGGAGTTATCAGTGCGCATCTGTGTTCATTAGTGGCTAATAAATGTGTTTGAGGAGGCGGTACATGTTTACAGGATGCGGCACAGCTCTGGTCACGCCTTTCCGGCGCGATCTTTCGCTGGATGAAGAGACTCTGCGCAAGCTGGTGCGGCGGCAGATCGAGGCAGGGATCAATTTTCTGGTGCCCTGCGGAACCACTGGCGAGAGCCCCACGCTTACCCGCGCCGAGCATCTGCGCGTGGTGGGGATCACGCTCGAAGAGGCCAAGGGCAAGGTTCCGGTGCTCGCCGGCGCGGGCGGGTATAACACCCACGAAGTGATCGAACTAGCGCGCGAAATCGAGCGCATGGGCGCAGACGGCATCCTCTCGGTGACGCCGTACTACAACAAGCCCACCCAGGAAGGCCTGTACCAGCATTACAAGGCCATCGCCGCAGCCATCCATTTGCCGATGGTGGTGTATAGCGTTCAGGGACGCACCGGCGTTAACGTCGAGCCTTCCACACTTGCGCGGCTCGCCGAAATCGAAAACATCGTCGGTGTGAAGGAAGCTTCGGGCAATATCGGCCAGATGGCCAACGTGCTGCATGAAGTGCCCTCGAGCTTCGCCGTC
Organism: uncultured Solibacteraceae bacterium; assembly: GCA_963815475.1. Classification (GTDB taxonomy): domain Bacteria; phylum Acidobacteriota; class Terriglobia; order Bryobacterales; family Bryobacteraceae; genus Sulfopaludibacter. Next base: position 3,488,489 of record CAWFHD010000003.1, read on the forward strand.
CTCTCGGGCGATGACGCCATCACCATTCCCCTGATCGCTCTGGGCGGCCGCGGTATTGTCTCGGTGGCGTCGAATGAGATTCCGGCCGAGATGACGCAACTGGCACAGGCATGCCTGCGCAACGATTTCGCCGTGGCGCGCCAGATTCAGGCGAAATTCCTGCCGCTGATGAACGTGAACTTCGTGGAGTCGAACCCTATTCCGGTGAAGGCCGCGATGGCGCTGATGGGCCTGCTGGAACCGGTCTACCGCCTGCCGATGGTTCCGCCCACTCCTGGCAGTCTGTCGAAGATCGAAAAGGTGCTGGAGTCTGTCGGAATCGCCAGGAGAGTGCCCGTTGCAGGCTGAAATCGAACAGCTCTTCGATCGCAAACCAGCCAGTTACACCGACGCGAATTTCCACCTCTTCTCGGAGTTCAAAGCGGCCCTCAACCAGGGCCGTATACGCGCCGCTGAACCGTGCCCTGGCGCGCCCACCGGATGGCAGGTGAACGCGTGGGTGAAGAAGGGCATTCTGCTGGGCTTTCGCATGGGTGGCATTGTCGATATGTCGATCGATAAAGACCGCCAGCCCTATTTCGACAAATCCACCTACCCGGTCAAGCGATTCACCGCGGAGAGCGGCGTGCGCATCGTGCCAGGCGGGTCGAGCATCCGCGACGGCTGCTACATCGGCACAGGCGTCACTTGCATGCCGCCCATGTTCATCAATGCTGGAGCTTATGTAGGCGATGGCACTATGGTAGATTCGCACGCGCTGGTGGGAAGCTGCGCGCAGGTGGGCCGCAATTGCCACATCTCCGCCGCCAGCCAGATTGGCGGTGTGCTTGGAGCCGGTGGGAGCCATGCCGGTGATTGTGGAAGACGACGTTCTGGTGGGCGGCAATTGCGGCATCTACGAAGGCACGGTCGTGAAGCAGCGAGCCGTGCTGGGCACTGGCACGATCCTCAACCGCTCCACGCCGGTTTACGACCTGGTGCGCAACACCATCCACCGCGCCACCGACGAGCAGCCGCTGGTGATTCCTGAAAACGCCGTGATCGTCGCCGGTTCGCGAGCGGTCACCAGCGGGCCGGGCAAGGACTGGGGCATTTCGGTTTACACCCCAGTGATCGTGAAGTATCGCGACGCCAAGACCGACACCAAAATTCAGCTTGAAGATCTGCTGCGATAGGGGATGCGGCGGAGCGTTCCGTCCGGGCAATCTTTCCAACCTGGGCATAGGAGAGTGCACCGTCATGCCGATTGAGTAGAGTCGTCGAGCCATGCTACGGTTTTTTTATTGTGGGGCCCCTCTGACGGACATTACAAAATAAGTCTCTACCGCCATTTGACGCATCTCACCGGGGTGAGGGGAATGAGTCGCGTTGCCCGTTCGCGGCGGTATGTAGGCCTGGCGGCTGTGGTCGTGTTCATTGCGCCAGCACTGCACTCCCAGGTGGTCGATCCGATACCCGGGATATTGCAAGACATCGCCGGACAATTGGTGTTACCGGCTGGATTCAGCTTCGAGCAGCAGTTCCAGGCCGCAACCCAGGCAAATTCCAGCAGCGCTAACCCCTTCGCATACTGGCACGGGGTCCAAATTCGGCCATGGTTACACTACGACCGGATCCGCAACGTCACGCTCACGGGTGGGGTGAGCTACATCGACTATTTCAACGTGCCGGGAACGAGCGACTATGCGCATCACGAGTGGCGTATCACCGCAATGGGCACTTTGAAACAAGCCCTGTCCGGCGGCTCAATCTATGAACAGGCACGCTTCGAATGGCTGGACTTCCATGACAGTCACGGCGCTACGCAGCATCTACCGCGGCTGCGGTTCCGCGTTGGCCAGAATCTCAATCTCGGAGAAGGTCGCGCTAAGCCGTTTCTCGGTCTTTATGAGGAAGCCATCATACAGTTCCCTCAGCCGTCGTACTCAGAGGACAGGTTCGAAGGCGCCCGATTCTTCGCGGGTTGTGGATTCCGCTTGGGCCACATAGCCACTGCCCTAGTGGGGTTCAAGGCCGCGGGCGAAGTTTCCAGTAGCGGATCGACCATGACCTTGTACTTCGGTCCCGCGTTCAGCATCGAGTACAACTTTCGCCGCGACCGCCCGATGCCCGAAAACCATCAGCGGACCACCGCCTTTAAGGATTTCTGAGCGATAGATTACCCGCACTGCCGACCCAATCGCAAAGCAAATGGTGATTTCCAGCAGCACGTGGAACAGCAGCAAGTGACGGCTGGTGTCCAGAGCGTCCAGCAGGGAGGCCACGCCGAATTCAATGACCGCCATCGCCACCACGCCCAGGCAAATCCATGCCAACTTCGACCGCACTGCCAGGCAGACCGCGGCGATCGCCAGGAGCCAGACTGGCATCAGCCAGGGGAATCGCTCCAGCAACTGGCGCTGTGGTCGCACCCAATATCCAGGCGCGCGATCACGAGGCTTATGGCCGCTGTCGGCCGTGTAGTTGCCCAGTTCATCCGGCTGAATGATGGGCGCGTGTTCCCGAAGCTCCGAACGAAGGATGGCCGCGGCGCGCGCCGGGCGTGAGACGTAGAACCGCACGATGCGGCCGAACGAAGCGCGCCGCACCAGATCCACTTCATAATCCATGTCGCTGGTGGGCGCTCCGGGAGAATAGGCATGCGTGCCGACGTAGCGTAGTTGATCGGAAGCGAGTCCCAGAGCCGCCAGATCCTGCGGAGCGCTCGGGGATGTCGGCGTGAGCTTGTAGAAAATCAGATTGAAGATGGGGTCGCCGCGATAGAACGAAGGCGAGGCTTGGACGAACAACAAGGCCGCGCCGAGAATCGCCAGACCCGTCGCCAGCCCAACCCGTCGCGGCGTCAGCACGAAGATCAACACCGCTAACGGCAGCGCCATCGCGGCATGCTGCGATTTGGAAGCAACCAGGAGCAGGGCGCCGCACAGGAAACCAGCGAGCCGCCATCGCGAGTACCCGCGCACTGCGAGATCCATCAGCGCAGCCATCGTCAGCAGCAATCCTGCCAATGCGGCGGCGTCGGTGAAGAAGCTATTGCAATACCCAAGGTACGCGGCATCTCCCAGGATCAGGCAGGCGGTCATGCCGGCTGCGATCTGCGTCGCGGCGCCCAGCGGGCGCAACGCCATCATCATCCAGGCCAACGCCAGCAGGATAACGCCAAGGTGGGCCACGCCCATCCAGCGAATATCGAAGCGGTCGCGGTGCTGGAATATTCGGGCGAACCGAAACGCGATCCGCGCGAAGATAGCTTCACTCGACATGTAGCGGCTGTCCCAGGCGTATTCCGGTCCGCGCTTGTAGTCGCGCGTGACATACAGAAATCGGTCGTCCGTGCCTGTGGAGGCCGGACCGAGATGTAGCGACCCGGCGATCTTCGCAAAGTCGCCGTTATTGGCAATGCCGATGACTGGCGGGGCAAACAGCCGCCAGGAGAAGTAACCGAGGCACGCGGCCACCACAAACCAACCTGCGCGATTCATTGGACTGATCTACTAAGACCCGCCAAGCGAGCCTTCTACTACAGGCGGTCCTAGCCAAATGTCTTTTCCGCCACAAGACACATCAACGCAATGGTAAGGCATAAAACCGGAAACCAATCCCCAAAACGTGTGTAGATCGTCTTGGCCGTGACGTAGTTGAAGGCGGCGGCGAACGTTGCCTGCCGATAGAGCGGCAGCGCTCCTCGCAGCCGTCCCGCCGAGTCGATGGCCGCCGTAATGCCGTCGTTTGTAGCCCGCAGAATCCAGCGCCGGTTCTCGACGGCGCGCATGCGCACGATGCTGAGATGCTGCTGGCGCGCCGCGCTCTTGCCAAACCAGCCGTCGTTGGAAATGTTGAAGAGCACTTCCGCGCCGCCATCTGCGAATTTACGCACAAAATTCGGGAACACCGATTCGTAGCAGATGAACGCTCCAATCTGGTGCGCTCCCAGAGGCGAGACTACCACACGTTTGCCGGCTGCGAAACTCCCGGCCTCAGTCGACACCTTGTTGGTGATGGCGCCGAATGGCCACGGCACAAATTCGCCGAACGGCACCAGGTTCACCTTGTCGTACCGGCTGACCGCCACTCCGTTGGGAGAAACCAGCGTCGCCGAATTCAGCGGCGAGCCTTGCGGCGTATGCGCCACAATTCCCAGCAGCAGATACGCCCGCGCCGTCCGCGCCAGGTTGTCCACGTAGGTGCGGAAGCGCTCGTCTTCGTAGTAGTAGAACGGCGCCGGCACTTCCGGCCATACCACAATGGAAGGCGGCCGCTCCCCTTCCGTCAGCACTCCGCGCAGGGAAAGCATCAGTTGTTCGCGAATCAACTGGTCGAGCGAGTCCGAGGTGAACTGCGCCGTCTCCGAGACGTTCGGCTGCACCAGAAGTGCCGTCTCCCGGCCGTGCTGCGCCGTCGGTATGGAAGGCAGCAGCAGCAACAGCGGCAGCGGCAGCAGCCACGCCAGTTCGATCCGCGCACGGCGCATCACTACCAGAGCCACCGCCGCCGATAGCATGACGAAAATGAACGAAACGCCGTAAACGCCGGTGATGGGCGCGAGTCGCAGTGGCACTGCCATATCGATTCCGGCATTCCCCAGCGCCAGCCACGCGAACCCCAGCGGCCCGTGCGTCACTTCGATGGTCACCCACAACGCCGCCACCGACGGAACCGCCCACCAGCGCCGCATCAGGATTCCCGCAAACAGCGCGAACACTCCCATGTGGATGGCCTTGGCCGCGCAGAAGAGCATGAAGAGCGCCCACCCGGCCGCATTGCTCACGCCGGCATACGATGCCAGCACCGCCTGAATCCAGTAACAGACGCCGAACCAATACACCACGCCCGCGCTCCAGCCTAGCAGGAAACGCCGCGCCGGCCGGGTTTCGCGAGACACGGCCAGCAGCATGGGAACCAGCGCGATGGGCGCCAGCCACACCAAACTGAATTTCGGGAAGGTGAGAATCAGCAGCGCCGCCGAAAGCAGCGTCAGCACCCAGTTCAGGACCTTGCCTAACACAGCGTCCGGCGCGCCTCTTCGCTGACCTCGTCGGCCATGTATGAGCTCCGCACCAACGGTCCGCTGAACACCATCTTGAATCCGAGCGCGAGCCCGTAATCGCGATAGGCGTCGAACTGCGCGGGATCGACATATGCCGATACCGGCAGATTGCGCCGTGTCGGTTGCAGATATTGACCAATGGTGGCGACGTCCGTGCCGTTGGCGTGGAGGTCGCGCAGCAGCGTGTGGACTTCCTCTTCCGTCTCGCCGAGCCCAACCATGAATCCCGATTTCGTCAGCACGCCCGGCGCATGCCGCCGCGCGAACGCCAGCACGTCGAGCGATTGCCGGTAGTGGGCCTGCGGACGCACTTTGCGATACAGCCGCGGCACGGTTTCCATGTTGTGATTGAAGACGTGCGGTTGGGCGTCCAGCACTCGCGCCACCGCATCCAGGTCGCCGCAGAAATCGGGAGTCAGCACTTCCACACGCGCCTCAGGCAGCGCGGCGCGGACCTGGCGAACCGTCTCCGCGAAGTGCAGCGATCCGCCGTCCGCCAGATCGTCGCGGTTCACGCTGGTGATCACCACATAGCGCAGCTTCATGTCGGCGGCCATACGGGCGACGTTGGCCGGCTCGGCAGGGTCGAGCCGCATGTCATGCTTCGCCGGATTGGCCTTGGGCACCGAACAGAAGCCGCAGCCGCGCGTGCACCAGTTGCCCAGAATCATGAAAGTGGCAGCGCCGCGGTGGAAGCACTCGTGGATGTTGGGACAGCGCGCCGATTCGCACACCGTGTGCAGATTGAGCTGCCGCAATCCGGTTTTCAAACGATTGAGCGATTCGAAATGCGTCCGCCCACGTCGCGCCCACTCGGGCAGTCGCTGACCCGTCCCAGGCGCGCGAGTGCCCGGTCCAATCTGAACTAGCGAATCACTCACTCGATTTCTTCACCGGATGGAATCCGGCGCTTTCCAATTGCGTCTTCGCCTTGCCCATCGACTGCGTGTCTTTGAACGGCCCCACCAGCACGCGGGTCAGGTTCTTGGTGCCGGGGCTCAGCAGGGCGGGGAAGCCCTGGTCTTTCAAAGTGCGCACCACGCCTTCGGCGTCCGCCTGCGGTAACGCCATCACCTGCCAATACGACCCAGGGGGCGGTTCCGGAAGAGTGCTGGCGGCTGCGGCGGGCGGTGGCGCGGCGGCAGCGCCCGACTCGCGCGCCGGTTGTGTCGCGGGTTGCGTGGCCGGCGCGCCTTGCCCTTCATCTCCGGCTGCCGCCGGCTGCGCCGACGGGTCGGTGGTGGGCGCCGCTGCGGTGGTCGGTTGCGGCGGAGGAGTCACGGGCGCTGCCGGTTGGGGCCGCGGGTCGGTCAAGGGCGGCGTGGTGGCATCCGGCTGCAACTTCGCCGATTTCGGCGAGTTCTGCCCCAAAATATAGCCCATCGCGACTCCCACGCCGAACAGCAAAACCACAATCGCGAAGCCGCTCAGCAGTTGCCGATTGCCCACTACCAGTTCAAATTCGCCCGTTTCGTTGTTTCTCATGTCTTACGGATTCCTGGACTCAGCCTGAGGCGCGGTTCCTGCCCGCTCCAGCGCTTTCCCTAAAGATGCAATTATATCGAGCGGCAGGGGAAAAACGATGGTGGTGTTTTTCTCCGTCCCGATCTCCACCAGCGTCTGGAGATACCGCAGCGTAATCGCCGCAGGCTGTCTCTGGATCACCTCGGCCGCCATCGCCAGTTTCTCCGCGGCCGTGTACTCGCCTTCGGCGTGGATAATTTTGGCGCGTCGTTCCCGCTCTGCCTCGGCCTGGCGCGCGATCACGCGGATCATCTGCTCCGCCAGGTCCACCTGCTTCACCTCCACCATCGTCACCTTCACGCCCCAGGGCGAAGTGTGCTGGTCCAGTATGGATTGGAGGCGCACGTTCAACATTTCCCGCTGGCTCAACAGCGTATCCAGGTCCACTTCGCCCAGCACGCTGCGTAGCGTAGTCTGCGCCAGTTGCGATGTGGCGTTTAAGTAGTTGGTAACTTCCACCACCGCCAAGCGCGGATCCAGCACACGGAAATAAATTACCGCATTCACCTTTACCGTCACGTTGTCGCGCGTCACTACGTCTTGCGGCGGCACTTCCAGAGTGTCGATGCGCAGCGATACCCGTACGATCCGATCGAACGGCGCGAACACCAGAATGACGCCTGGTCCTTTGGGCTGTGGCAGCAAGCGACCCAAACGGAAGATCACTCCGCGCTCATACTCGCGCAGAATTTTGATGGAGCTCATCAGGTAGATCACGATGATGACGACCACCACGAACCCGAGATTCAAGTCAACCATTTCAGCCTCCTGTTTCGCGTTCTACCAGCGGTTCTACCGTGAGCTTGAGCCGCTCGATTGCAGTCACCCGGACGCGCCCGCCCGCGGCCACTGGCCTTACCGCCGACGCATCCCAATACTCGCCGTGCACAAAGACCTTGCCGTCGGGCGCCAGCGCCGTGATCGCCTCGCCGGTCTCTCCGATCATGCCTTCCGCTCCGGTCTCCACCTTGTTGCGCCGCGCCCGAACCGCCAGTGAGACCAGAAATACCGTGATCGCGGAAAACGGCAGCGTCAGCGCAATCGCCGTTGACCAGTGTATGCGCATTTCGGGCATTGGGCTGTCAATCAGCATCACCGCACCCAGCAGCAGCGCCACCGATCCGCCCACACCCAAAACACCGTGAGTGGCGAACTTCACCTCCAGCACGAACAGTGTGAACGCGAGCGCGATTAACGCGGCGCCCAGCCAATTGATGGGCAGCACCGAAATCGCGGCCAGGCCCAGCAGCACCAGAATCGCGCCCACCACACCCGGAGCGATCATGCCCGGCGAATTGAACTCCACGTAGATGGCGAGCGCGCCGATCACCAGCAGGATCAGCGCCATGTTCGGGTCGGCAATCGCCGAGATCACGCGCTCGCGCCACGTTCGGTCATACTCTTCGATCTGGGCGCCGGCGGTATGCAGCGTGGTGGTGGCGCCGTCGAAGCGCGCGATGATGCGCCCGTCGAGCTTCGCCAGCAGGTCGTTGTCGTTGGCTGCGATCAGTTCGATCAGGTGCTGGTCCAGCGCCTCGCGGTCGGTGAACGATTTGCTCGCGCGGATGGCCGTCTCCGCCACCGCTGCATCGCGGCCACGCTTGCTGCAGATGCTGCGCAGATAGGCGGCCGCGTCGTTCTCCACTTTCTCCTTCATCACCGAGTCCATTTCACCGGCCATCGGCACGGGATGCGCGGCGCCAGTGGCGGTGCCCGGCGCCATCGCCGCCACGTCGCCCGATTCCAGAATGAAGAATCCCGCCGAGGCCGCGCGTCCGCCGCTGGGAGCGACAAAGGTGACAACGGGAACAGGCGAGCGCAGGATCTGTGCGATGGTGTCGCGCATCGCGTCCATCAGGCCGCCCGGTGTGTTCAGCCGGACGATCAGGAGGTCGGCATTTTCCGCTTTGGCGCGCGCAATGGCGTGCGAAATAATTTCGGTGGTGATGGGGTGCACCACTCCATCCACGTTCACCGCGATCGCTTTCGGCGCCGCGAAAGCGGCCTGAGCGATGAGCGCTAGTGCAATTCCGGCATTGGCGATTCGCACAGCCGCGCGTCCTCGCAATCTACCCTCACTATACACTACCCGGACAACACGGTCCGAAACCGCACAAATGTAATGCAATTGATAGAAAATTTTGATGAGATGTTCGCGCGCGGTTCGATAAAATAGTGGGGAAACCATCCCATCAGGAGAATCATGGCACAAAAGCAAAAAACGGAAAAGGAACTAGTGGTGTCTACCGGCGCAGCCGCTTCAGCGCCCCGCCGCAAGTCCGCTGCTCCGCGCAGTAAAGCCGCCACCACCGCTCGCAAAACGCACACCCCGATCCTGGCCGAGACGCCTGCCCCCACCCCCGTTGCATCGTCCGCAAATTGTGAACCAACTTACGACGAAATCGCCACCCTGGCGTATTCCTATTGGCTAGCCCGTGGCTGTCAGGGCGGCTGCCCCGAAGAAGATTGGCTCCTCGCCGAGCAGGAACTCCGCGCCCGAGTATAACCCAGGCAGTCCATACCGGCAGTCTTGCCGGTGAATGCGATTGCCGTCTACTTATATTTCCGCAGCACGGCTAACAGCCGGCCTTGGATTGCTATGTCCTGCGCCGGCACCAGAATCGGTTTCAAGCTCGCATTGGCGGGCTGTAGCCGAATCATGTCTCCGGGCTCGCGATAAAAACGCTTGAGCGTGGTGTCGCTCCCTGCCACCAGGGCCACCACGATATCGCCGTCGTGTGCCTCCTTGACCTTCTCCAGCAGGATCATGTCACCGTCGCAGATGTGGTCGTCGATCATCGAATTGCCGCGGACCTCCAGGGCAAAGGTGTTGCCGTCGCCCGCGAAGTCCGCGAAATTGAGCATTTCCCGTTGCTCCACGGCCTCCACCGGCAAGCCCGCGGCAATCCGGCCTAATAGCGGAATCTCCACCGGCGCCGGACGATGCCGCCGCTGCTCCTGCATGTACTTTGGCGCCAACTCCAAGGAGCGGCTCTGGTTGAATCCGCGCTTGAGGTAGTTCTTGCTCTCCAGCACGGAAATGTGTTTGTGCACAGTTGCGAGCGAAGCCAGTTCCAGGCCCCTGGCAATCTCCTCATAACTCGGACAGTAGCCGTTCTCGTCTACGAAGCCTGCTATGAAATCCAGCACCTGCTTTTGCCGTTTTGTGAGTGCCATGTAACTCCCCAATTATTATGGGGCGAACAAAAGGGGAAATCAAGTAAGAATAAAGGATTTTGCCCGGATTGCCGATCATTCTCCCAGGAACTGGCGATTATGATCTCCATCCGAAAGACCATCACCGAACTCGAGGAGTCGCAGCAGCAGCGCGACTTGGCCTTCGATTGTTACCTGGCGGCGCTGCGCAACATCGCCCACTACACCGTCGAGTTCGACAACTCCATCACCGAGCCGCATCGCCGATACGTGACGTCGCTAGCCGAGGAAGTCTCCATGGCTGCTCCTGAGAGCCTTACCGAAAGCCGCGGCGCCTTGCGCGGTCTGCTGCGCGATTATCGCGATAAGGCTTCGCATTACCTTGCGGAGTTGCGCGAACAACTCGGCAGCACGGCGCGCTCCCTGGAGGAGACCGTCGAGAGCCTGTCACAGACCGATGGCGATCACGAACTCCGCCTGCGCTCCGCCATCGCCAGCTTGCAGCGAGCCGCGCAGTCGCCCGAAGGCGCTCCTCTGAAGAACTTGCTGGGCACTGCCGTGGACACTATTCAAGAGAGCATTGAACAGGCCCGGCGCGAGCACCAGATCACTGTCTCGCAGTTTAAGACGGAGATCCGCATGCTTCACAAGCGCATCGACATGCTGGAGACGGCCGCCTGTGTGGATGCTCTCACAAAGATGTTTACCAGGCGCGAAATGGAAGATCGTATCCGTAAGGCTCCGCCCGGCGCCTGCTGTTTGCTGCTGATTAAGGTCACGGGGTTCCGCCTGGCGGAGTTGAATTTCAATCGTGAGGTGGCAGCGGAACTGACCACCGCTTTCAGCCGCCGCTTACGGAACAGCTTACCCGAAGGAGTGGTCATCGGCCGCTGGAGCGATGAGGAGTTCCTTGCCGTAACCCAACTTCCGAAGCAGGAAGCGGTCCATCTCGCCAAACACATCGCCGATCATCTCGCAGGTTCCTACGCCTGTCTGCTGGCCGGCCGTAGCGTTCACCCGGCTCTGCAACTTAGAGTCGGAACAGTGGCCAGCACCGGAGATACGCCCGAGCGTATCCTACAGGAAATCAGCGAAATCTTAACTGGGAAGTAGGACAGATGTTGCCTGTCAACATTGCCTCTAAACGACAGGGTCGAAAAATCAATCCGAGCTTCGCTCGGATTGGCAGGCGGAAGCGCCTACCCCACCAGGCACGTCGAGTTTTTCGCGAAATTTCGCAGCCCGCAGGGCCATTCCGGCAGACCACGAAACCTGGCCCGCTTAGCGCTTCATGGCACTCGGAACAGACGGTTCCAGCGGGTGTTGAATGCTGTCGCCATCCCCTTGCTGGCGGACCCGCCCTCCATGTCGTACGACGCATAAATCAGCACCGGCCGCCCGACTAGCTCACTCGCCGAAACAAACCCAAAGTAGCGGCTGTCCAGCGAATCGTCACGATTGTCGCCCATCACGAAGTACTTTCCCGCCGGGACAATCACCTCGCCGTTCTGGACGTGATTCTGCAACATGTCCATCGCCTGCGCCGGCAGCGTCGAAATCGGAGTGGAAGGAAAGTTGTCGCGATACGGATCTACATAGGTGGTCGAATGGATCGCATACGACTCCGTCACCGGTGAGCCATTTCTCCAAAGCTGCTTATTTACCAGCTTCAGGCGATCTCCCGGTATCCCAGCCACCCGCTTGATGTACACCTCTTTCGGATCCACCGGATAGTGAAACACCACCAACTCATCCCGCCGTGGCAGGCGCCCTAACCGGATGCCGGCCTTTTCCACCAGAATCGATTCATTCCGTAGCAGCGTTTTCTCCATCGACGCCGAGGACATGGAGTAAGGTTCAAAGCACACGTAGAACACACCGCTCAAGCAGAGCCACGCAATCCACGGCCACGCCGCGCGCGATTTGCCCTCCGACGCGCGCAGTTCCAACGCCGCGCGCACGAAAAAATACCCGCACACCACCGCGACCAGTGCTGAGAATCCGAACACCACAGCGCCCGCGGCCGCCGCTCCGCGCAATGCCACCAGCCCCGTCTCCCACAGCATGACGATGGCTCCCGTCAGCGCCGCCCACCACTGCCGTCGCCGGATTCCGAACGCCACCGCCAGCCAGAACACGGTCTTGAGCAGTCCCGCTGCAGGCATCATCAGCCCCATGAGCGCCGAGAGAGCCGCCAACGCTATGGCCAGCCACACGCCGCGCCGGGACGCCAAACCGAGGTCAGAATCCATGCCTGAATCTTACCGCCTGTTACACGGCCTGAACACCCCCGGAGCTACAATGAGAGCACCCACATGCATACCTTGAGGCCCCTGGCCATTCGCGTTTTTCTTGCCGCGGCATGCATCCTGCTGGCCGCGCTGCTGACTTCGCAACCGGCTCCCCGCGAACAGGTCGGGCCCCTTGCCAACGGTACGTTTCTGTTGAACAGCGGCTGGCGGCTCCAGCCGGTTGGCCGGCAGATTCCTCTCGATACCCTGCCGATGTCCACCGTACTCACGCCCGATGGCAAGTACCTGCTGGTGCTCAACGGTGGATATCGCCCGCCATCCATCAGCGTGATCGCCACCGCCGAAGGCGCAGTGGTGAACACCATCCCCGTGCCTGACGCCTGGCTCGGCCTCGCCATCTCTCCCAAGGGCGATCGCGTCTATGCCGGCGGCGGCTCCAAGGCCGCCATCTTCGAGTTCGCCCTCGATGACGGCAAGCTCACTGCGGCCCGCACCTTTCCCGTGGCGCCGGATGGCAAGTTGAGCAACACCGAATTCGTGGGCGACGTCACCTTCTCTCCCGATGGCCGCCTGCTCTACGCGGCCGAGCTTTACAAGAACGACATCGCTATTGTCAATCCACAATCCGGCATGGTGATTGGCCGCTACAAGACGGGCCGACGCCCTTATCGCATCTTATTCCACCCCGATGGCAAATCTTTCTTCGTCACGCATTGGGCCGACGGCACGCTGGGCCATTACGATGCCGCTGACGGCAGCCTGCTGACCCGCCAGCCCATCGGCGCGCATCCCAGCGACATGATCTGGCTCGCCGGCGCGGCCGAGGCCGGGCCCGACGAGGAGACCGCCGCGGCCCGCCTCTTCGTCACCGCTTCCAACACCAACAACGTCTACGTGATCGGCGTCAGCGAAGGCAAACAGCTCAAAATGCTGGAAAGCATCAATCTCGCTCTGACACCGCGCCAGCCTCTCGGCATGACCCCTTCCGCGCTCGCGCTCAGTCCCGATGGTAAGCGGCTGTTCGTGGCCTGCTCGGACGCCAACGCCGCGGCGGTGGTGGATGTTTCGATGGCGCACAGCCGCGTGGAAGGCTTTATCCCCACCGGTTGGTATCCCACCGCGGTCCGCATGCTGGCTTCGGGAACGCTGGTAGTAATCAACGGGAAGGGCGTGCGCTCTTATCCCAACCCCAACGGCCCGAATCCTTTGAAGCGTCCCGAGCCTGTGCATGAAGGCGTGACCAATCCGGGCTTCGTGGGCCGAATGCAGACGGGCACCGCGTCCTGGATTCCGCCCTTCACGCGCGATCAGCTCGAAGCGTGGACCCAGGCCGCTCGCTCCAACATGCCGTATACCGACGCGAAGCTCGACGAGACCAGTCCGCTGCCGCCCATCCAGCACGTCATCTACATCGTGCGGGAAAACCGCACCTACGATCAGGTGTTCGGCGACATGAAGGAAGGCAATAGCGATCCGTCACTGCTCCTGTTCGGCGAAAACATCACGCCCAATCTGCACAAGCTGGCTCGCGAATTTGTGCTGCTCGACAACTTCTACGTCAATGCCGATGTGAGCGCAGACGGCCATAACTGGTCCACCGCCGCCATCGCGCCCGATTACGTCCAGAAGATGTGGCCGAATCATTACGCCTCTCGCCGCAAGCAGTACGATTTCGAAGAGCAGGATGTCACCTCCCTGCCTCCCGCGGGATACCTGTGGACGAACGCCGCCGCCGCCGGCCTTCCGGTACGCAACTACGGCTACATGGTGGACAACAAAACGGTCGAAGTGGATGGCAAGAAGGTTCCGCCGCCGCCCGGCACGGAGCAGATCACTGGTGTGCGCGATCCCGTGCTGAAGAAGTCGACTAACCCTAACTATCGCGGCTTCGACCTCACGTATCCCGATGTGGAACGCGCCAAAACGTTCATCGCCGAACTGGGGGAATTCGAAAAGTCGGGCAAGATGCCAAGCCTGTTGGTTATGCGTCTCGGCAACGATCACACCAACGGCTCCGCGGCAGGTAAACTCGCACCGCTCTCCTCTGCGGCGGATAACGATTACGCTCTCGGCATGCTGGTGGAGGCCGTTTCCAAGTCGAAGTTCTGGACCAGCACCGCTATCTTCGTTCTGGAAGACGACGCGCAAAATGGAGCCGACCACGTGGACTCGCACCGCTCTCCGGCCTTCGTCATCTCCGCCTGGGCCAAGCGGCACGCCGTCGACAGCAGCATGTACAACACTACGTCCATGTTGCGCACCATCGAATTCCTGCTGGGACTGCGCCCCATGACGCACTTCGACGCGGGAGCCAGACCCATGACGGCGTCGTTCCTGCCGCAGGCGAACCCCGCGCCCTACATCGCCGAGAAGCCGCGCTACTCGCTGAACGAGGTCAATCCGGGCAACACTCCGGCAGCCGCCAAGGCCGCCCTGATGGACTTCGACGAAGCCGACGACATCGACGACGCCGAACTGAATGACATGCTTTGGCGAGCCATCCGCAAAGATACGCCACCCCCGCCGGTAAGAAGCTACTTCGGCAAGTAAGTTGGGCCGGCAGTCGTGCTACTGTCGCAACCGCGGCTGATTTTATGTTGCACTAGAAGCTAGATGTCCCAAATCCATCTCTGCTTCCTGTGGCACATGCACCAGCCGTTCTATAAGGACCTCATTACTGGAGAGTACAAGCTCCCGTGGACCCGCATGCACGCGCTCAAGGATTACTACGGCATGGTCCGCATCCTGGAAGAATTCCCCAGCATTCGCCAGACGTTCAATCTGGTGCCTTCGATGATGGCGCAAGTGGAGGAGTACGCTTCCGGCGAAGCCCGCGACCCGTTTCTGCAGCTCGCCCTCAAGCCCGCCGAAAACCTCACCGACCAGGATCGCGCCTTTCTGCTCCGCCACTCCTTCTATTCCGACCCGCAGCGGATGATCTATCGCTATCCGCGCTACGGCGAGCTTTTCGATGCCTGGCAGGCGCAGAAAAACTCGGGGTCCCGCCTGTTATTCGGCGTGCAGGAATTTCGCGATCTCCAGATGTGGTCGCAGCTCGCCTGGTTCGACGAGGAGTTCCAGGAGCACGATCCGGAGGTCCACGATTGGGTTGTGCGCGGCCGCAACTTTACCGTTGCCGACCAGGCCCGCATGGGCGAAAAGCAGCGCGAGATCATCGGCAAGGTGCTACCCATCTATCGCAAGCTAGCCACCGCCGGCCAGATCGAAATCTCCACCACGCCCTACTATCACCCCATCCTGCCGCTGGTCTGCGACTCCAATATCGCGTCGATCGCCCATCCCGGCGTTCCCCTGCCGCCGCGCTTTCGCTACCCGCAGGATGCGCGCCGTCAGCTTGCGCTCTCGCGCGAGTACTGCGCGCAACACTTTGGCGTGGCGCCGGTCGGCCTCTGGCCCTCGGAGGGCTCTGTCTCCGACGAAGTTTTCCATATCGCCGCCGAGCTTGGCTTTCAGTGGGCAGCCACCGATAGCGGCGTGCTCGACCGCACCCTGGGTCGCGCCGTTCCCGTGGAAGGCCTCTATCGCCCCTACCGCTGGCAGCAGGGCGAGCACTCTCTCGGAGTCCTGTTCCGCGATCACTTCATGAGCGATCTGATCGGCTTCGTCTATTCCAAAATGGACGCCGCCACGGCCGCCGAAGATTTCCTGAATCGCGTGCGAGGCAACTCCGCGTCTATCCTCGCCCAGGGCCGCGACGCCCTTGTCCCCATCATTCTCGACGGCGAAAACGCCTGGGAATATTACGACCGCAACGGCCGGCCCTTCTTCCGCGAGCTTTACCGCCGCATCTCCCAGGACCCCGGCATGAAGTCCGTCACGGTGAG
The DNA here is from genome assembly GCA_963815475.1 of uncultured Solibacteraceae bacterium. Classification (GTDB taxonomy): domain Bacteria; phylum Acidobacteriota; class Terriglobia; order Bryobacterales; family Bryobacteraceae; genus Sulfopaludibacter. The sequence continues at coordinate 3,504,313 of CAWFHD010000003.1, forward strand.
CGAGGCTCTGCGGTCAATGGCCGGCGAACCGCTCGACCACATCTTCCCCGCCTCCTGGATCAACGCGAATTTCGATGTCTGGATTGGCGCCGAAGAGGACAATCGCGCCTGGACGCAACTGCTGCGCGCCCGCCAGACCTATGACACCGCCGTCAACGTCTCCGAACAGAATCGCAAGATGGCGTTCGAGGAGTTGCTGATTGCCGAAGGCAGCGACTGGTGTTGGTGGTACGGCCCCGAGCACGACTCGGCCAATCGCGAGGATTTTGACCAGCTCTATCGCAGCCACCTCGCCAATGTCTACCGCTTCCTCGGCCTGATGCCGCCCGAGGAACTGTCGCGCCCTCTGCTGCGCGTCGCGGTTCCCGCCGCCGTCATCGAACCCTCCGGCCGCATCTCGCCCACCATCGATGGCGAAGTCACATCGTATTTCGAGTGGATCGGCGCTGGAGTGTATCGCGTGGATGAACGCTCCGGCTCCATGCACGGCAAGAAATTCCTGGTGAGCGAAGTCCAGTTCGGAACCGACGGCGCCAGCCTGTTCCTGCGCGTGGATTTCCACCCGGCGTACTTGCAGGAGCTGAACGGAATGGAGGCCCGCCTGAACGCCCAGCCCTTCGACGGCTGGAAGAGCGGGCACGTCACCGTCACATTTGCCAACGGAGCGGCGCACGTCACGGAAAGCGAGGTGCCGGGCGTGGATTGCGCCTTCAATCGCATTCTGGAAGCACGCATCCCTCTGGCGCCGCTCGGCGTCGCTCCCGGGGCAGGCCTACGCTTCCAGTTTTCCCTCTGGCAGGCAGGTCTCCCCATGGACGCTCTACCGCCTCAAGGCTGGCTCGAGCTCAAGACCACCGATCCCGAGCAGCTTTGACGATTTGCTACACTAGATAAAGTTATGGCAATTCCGAACGTCAAGCGGTTCCGGCCCTTCTGCCCGACCTGCAACGATAACTTCACTCTGATGGCCGTTCTGCCGCAAAATGCGAACGTGGACCAGTACCTCTCCGATGCCGTGGCGCGCCACGATCACAAGGCGTTCCAGGACGCAAAGGTCCTTCATTTCAAGGTCCGCGTCGGCCAACAGAAACAGAAGAAAGCAAAGTAGTTTCGAGTGGACGCCGGCGGTTTGTGCCACCGGCATTCCTGTCTCTGGCTACAGTCTGGCTTGCAGGGTCCGCACCGCCGTTAAGGCGGCCTGCGATACTTGCGGATCCGCGTCGTTGGTCAGCTTTTGCAGTGGCGCCAGGCTGGATTGGTCGCCGCTCCTCGCCAGCACCCGTGCCAAGCCGATTTTCTCGTCCTTCGTGCCGCTCGCCATGGGTGCGTAGAGCGACTGCCGCACGTCCTGATTGCGCGCCAGTTCCACCAGCAGCGGCATAGCCTCGCCGTTGTACGATGCCGAATTCAGTTGATTGATCAGGTACTGCAGCGGGCTGAACTCGCTGAGCTGACGATGCCCCAGCATCACCATGGCGAATGCCAGCGAGAGCCGCGGCTGCGGTTTGCCTTCGTCCTTCCAAGCCTCGCTGACGGTGGCATCGTCCTGCGGATTGTGCAACCGCGCGTAACCTTCCGCCGCCGCCGCGCGCATGCGATCGTCCTTGTCGCGAAGATACTGAGCGTAAACCGGCCGGCTCTTCTCGTCGGGCAGCATCGCCATGGCGGTGAGCGCGGCGCGCTTGACCTTCATATCCTTTGAACGGTTGAGCACTTCCGTCAGGTCGCCCAAGGCTTGCGTGGTGTGCAGCAGACCGGTAGTCTCGATCGCCGCCACCTGCACCTTCGCGTCCAGGTCGCGCACCAGGAAACTCACGCGCGGCCCCGCCGATTCGTCGCGAATCTTCTGCAGCGCGATCAGCGATTCGTAGATGAGCTCGGAGTTCTTAGAGTGCGTGGCATCCACCAGATCGTCCACCGCGCCCTTGCCGCGCAGAATTCCTACTGCGCGGGCCGCGTTGGCTCGGGCATCCATGCTGCCGCCGCCGCGCACCAGCTTGCCCAGCGCCGCAATCACGTCGGGACGGACAGTGATGTACGGGTCGATCACCTGGTCGTTGGTGTCGGTGAACCTGCTCTTGACGCTGGTGGTCATCTTGCTGAACGTGCCGCCGATGCCCGTCTTCACGTAGCCCGGCATGTAGAAGTTGACCAGCCCGTCGGTGGCCAGAATCTGTACGGGGGGTTCGTTATCGCGAGTGGCTTCGATCAGCGGATCGAGGCTGTTGGGAGGCCCGATCTCGGTAATCTGCTTCACGGCCTCGGCGCGAATATCGCGGTCCGGATTTTTGAGCAACTCTCGCAGACGGGGAATGGCTTTCGACCCGCCTTTGCCGATCTCCCGGACATCTTTCGGCTTGATCACCTCCTGCGCGCCCAGGCGCCAAACCACGCAGGAAAGGAATAGGAGTAAACGAAGAAGGCGCATACTCCTAGTGTAGTTCCTCCAAAAAGAAGGAGTTGCTCAAAGTCTTGTCTCCTGCAAGATGAGCCTGGAGGGGCGATAATGGGGCGTCCGGATCTTCAAGATGAGCCGATCTGGCCCAAGCGCAAATTCGAGTGACGGTTGCCCCCCGGATGTGCCGCACCAGGTGGTCCGCGATCACGTGGCGCACATTTTGCTGAGTCGGGGCTTTAGCAAGTCCGAGCGCCTCAAGCGTTTTGTTACCTACACGGTTGACCGGCTTCTGGCCGGTGACACGGACAATCTTAAAGAGTATTCGGTCGCGCTTGAGGTGTTCGATCGCAGTCCGGACTACAATCCGAAAATCGACGCCGTGGTGCGGGTGGAGGCGCGGCGCCTGCGAATCCGGCTCAAAGAATACTATGCCACCGAGGGTCTGCACGAGTCCATTCGCATTCAATTCCCCATCGGCACCTATGTGCCATCGATTACCCGGTCCGAGGAGCCGACCTGCCCGGAACGGGAGAATCGCGGCTCCGAAAGGGTCCGGCGAGGGTGGTGGTGGCTCGCCGGTTGCCTCGCCCTCGTTGCAACAGTAACGGTGGTTTGGCGAGTCAACCTGCACCGGGATGCCCCTGCCGATATCGTCCGGCTGATCAAAGACTCATCTGCGGCGTTTGACCCTGCCGTTTCGCGCGATGGTCAAACACTCGCCTACGCCAGCGACCAGTCTGGCAATGTGGATATTTGGCTACGTCCGCTGGGCGGCGGAGAAGCGCGGCGCCTCACCAGCGATGAGAGTGTCGATCAATCTCCGGACTTCTCGCCCGATGCCACGCAAGTTGCGTTTCGATCCGACCGAAACGGCGGCGGCGTGTACGTAATTCCTGCCGCAGGCGGGCTGGAACGTCTCATTGCGCCGTTGGGACGATCGCCGAGATTCTCTCCGGATGGCAAATGGATCGCGTACTGGACAGGCGAAGCGCACCATTTCGAAGCCAAAACATTCATCATTCCGGCCGGGTCGGAGAAGGTGTCTCTGTTGGCGCCGACCTCGCGGAAGCAAGATGGCCTGTGTGGTCGCCGGATGGGCACTCTCTGCTCGTCTATGGTAGCCGCGTTCCGCCGAGTGCCAGCGGAACGCTTCGAGGCCCCACGGATCTGTTTCTCGTTCCCGTCGGCGGCGGAGCGGCTCGGGAGACAGGATGGGCGGCAGCACTGCGTCGCGCAAATATCAGGTCCGAGGGTCCAGTCTCATGGGATGGCGCGGTTCTTCAATTCTCGGCAACAACCATGCCGGCTGCGGAGTTTAGCGGGGTCTCGCAAGAGGCCGCCAATCTATGGCAAGTTCGCCTGCCGGAGCATAGCGGGCTCGTAGAAGGCCAGCCTCGCCGGGTCACCTTTGGCGCTGCATCCGAACTCGATTCGGTGCTCCTTCCGAATGGCGGCACGATCTACTCCAGCGCACGTTACACTCTAACTCCTGTTGACATCCCCCTGGACGATCGCCCTCCACCGGAAGCCCGATTCCGCCCGACGTTTTCTTCTCCCGGTTCGTATATCATGCCGCGTATTTCCCGCGATGGTTCCACAGTCGTCGCCTTATCGGATCGGTCCGGAACCATTGACATCTGGGTGAAGGATCTCCGCACCGGCGAGGAGCGGGCCGTAACCTCGACATCTGCTTTCGAACGTGCGCCACTGCTTTCGAGCAATGGCGACACGGTCTATTTCGGCACACACGAAGGCCCGCTCTACCCTCTGTACAAAGTTAGTGCAAAGGGAGGGGTTCCGCAGAAAATTTGTCCGGACTGCGGCATGCCATCGGACATCTCTCCGAAAGACGACTATGTGCTTTACCACGCGGGTGAACCCTGGTCTGCCTACGGCCTGAGCCTGGCGACAGGTCGCAGCACCCTGATTGCAGGTCGTCGGCATCGCATCTATTCCAGCCGCTTCTCTGCAGACGGTAAGTGGATCGCATTCCACACCGATACCGGTTCCGACGCGTCCCCACGCCAAATCTTCGTAGCGCCATTCGTACCCGATCGGGTAATTCCGGAATCTCAGTGGATTCCCATTACGGATGGCAGGCAAAGGGACTATGAGCCTACCTGGTCGACCGACGGGGCCACCGTGTTTTTCCTTAGCGATCGAGATGGTAATCGATGCATCTGGGCGATGGATGTAAATCGGCGCACCAAGCATCCCACCGGAAACGCGAGGGTCGTGATCCACCTGCACCGCAGGGCCAATCACATGCTCAATTCCGTTGGCGCCAGCGTGTTCGGCATCTCGGTGGGTCGCGGCCGGATGATTTTCGGCACGGCGGAGCTCAGCTCGACGATTTATCGGGTCGAAGGTTCGAAATAGCCTTGGCCTTACGCCATCTTACGCCTGCCTAACTCCCTCTTACGTCGGCACTTCGGTTACGCTCAGCCAATTGGAGAGAGGTGGTTCATGCGCTGGCTTCGAATTTCTCGGGTTTCCACTTTGGCGGTGATCCTGGCTTCCAGTCCGCACGTGCAAGGCGGCGATGCGACGCTCCTCGGGGCCATTCACGGCAACGACAGTGCCACCTTGCAAGCGCTTCTGGCCGGAGGCGCCGACCCCAACTCAAGGGATGCCAACCAGGATTCTGCCCTGATGTACGCTGCCCTCTATGCCAGCCCGCGCGTGGTCGACCTGTTAATTCGCGCCGGCGCCGACGTCAACTATCGCGGTCGATACGGGCTGACTGCGTTAACCTGGGCCGCTTATTCCTTTGAATCCGCAAAACTGCTGATTGAGGCGGGCGCCGACGTAAATGCGAAATCGGAGATCGGCGCGACACCATTCGTTACCGCTGCCGCTTATCCCCGAAATACGGCGCTCCTTCAGTCGATGCTCGATAAGGGAGCCGATGTCAAAACCTCTGTTCTGGGCTCGACTGCGCTTATCATGGCTACCCTCACGGGGGACGAAGATGCGGTTGCCTTACTGCTTGAAAAGGGTTCCGATCCGAATGCGCCTGGCACAGGCGGGTTTTCCGCTCTCCATTGGGCGGCCAAGCGCGGGGACCGCAACATGATGCGCCGACTCCTCGATGCCGGCGCTAACCCGAACCTGCGCACCCAGCGTGACGAAGATATTCTCGAGCTTTACAGCTTCTGGAACGATCCCGGCTTCGTCCGCCTGCTTCTCGAACGGGGCATTAACCCCACTCGAAAAGATGCGGCCAGCCAGAATGCCTTGCTGTTTGCCGCCTCTGCAGACACCGTCACGCCGGAGGTGTTCACCATGCTGTTGAAGGATGGTCCCGTCACAGATGCCAGGAACGCATACGGTGACGGTGTCCTTCGGGCTGCACAACGGCGGGGGGATGCGCGCATCGCAAAACTCCTGGGCGGGACGGTTCCGCCTGTGGAACACCCCGGGGTTCACGCCGTCAAGGTGAGCCCGTCGCAGATTCGGAATGCGGCCGTTCGCGGTCTCGACCTGTTGACGAAAACGGGCCCTTCCGTCGTTAAGGAAAGAGGGTGTGTCTCGTGTCATCATCAAAGCCTGCCCTCTCTCGCAGGATGGTACGCGCGACTCGCAGGCATCGACGCAACACAAGTCGCCGAGACGAACCGCAAGCTCGTTTATCCTGTCCTGCAACGATCTAACCAACTCCTGCAGAACGGCGCGGCACCCGCCGGAGAGGCTGCTGCGATCGCTTGGGAGCTGATCGGTCTCGCATCCGACGGACAGCAGCCGGACTTGTATACCGATGCCGCAGTCAATTACCTGGCGGTGACGCAGATGCCGGATGGAAAGTGGCTGGAGAGATGGCAACGCCCGCCGCTTGAATATAGTCCGATTTCCGCAACGGCGGTCAGCATACGGGCTCTCGACCTCTATGGATTTCCTAGCCGCCGGCAGGAGTTCGACAAGAGAATCGGTCTTGCCGCTGCATGGCTCGTGAAAACCCAGCCGGCGGCGTTGGAAGAGAGTACGATGCGGTTATTGGGACTTGTCTGGGGAAAGGCGCCGCGCGAGGCGATTGATCAAGCCGCCCGTCAACTCGCGTCCGCCCAAAGAAGTGACGGCGGATGGACACAGCTACCAGGGTTGCCGCCGGATGCATATGCCACTGGACATGCTCTGGTCGCATTGCGCGAGAGCGGATTTTTTACTGCTGCGTCGCGCGATTTCATGCGCGGAGTCAGATACCTCCTCAGGACTCAGGAAGCGGATGGATCCTGGCACGTCAGAGGCAGGGCTCTACCACTTCAGTCGCTATTTGAAAGCGGCTTCCCTCATGGACGCGATCAATGGATCTCCGCGGCGGGAACAAGCTGGGCAACGATGGCGCTTTCCCTCGCGTTGCGGTCCGGTACGCCTTCGGCCGGTCACGCAAACGCAGCTTTCAATAGTGATCGGCGGCGAACAGCGCGCCCGAATGATATCATCGCGACGCACGTCGAAGGCAAGCCATCCCAGCACTGGGCTGGCACGGGCTCCCCAACGGTGGCCGGTGCGTTGGCCCGTGAGAATTACTTCTGCCGCTTCAGCGTCATTGCCCCGCCCAACGGCTCACCGCTTTCGTTCTTCGTCTCGACCGTGATTTCGTCGTCGCCCTTGATGGTTCCTTCGCTCACGAATTTCATCCCGCCATTCATGGGCACGTTCACTGCAAAGTGAACTTTCCCCGCTTCCACTTTTCCCTCGATCAGATCGAGCGGGTCCCCTTGCGGACCAGTCACTGTGCCGGTCAACTTGGTTCCGTCTTGTTTCAGGGTGTAGGTCAGGGCGAAATTCCCGTTGGGGCCGCTGATCTCGCCCTTCCAGGTCCCGGTAAGATCGGCAGCCCATGCCACGGCGGCCAGAAGCACGGTAGAAACCGCTATCGCGAGCGAACGAATTTTCATGATCCAGATTGTAGCGCCTCACACGCCCAATAGCCTGTTCACTTCTCGCATCACCGCAAACGCATCCGCCACGTAGACGACGTCGGCCTTCCCGCGCGCCCAGCCGCAATTGGCGTCCAAATTGATCGCTCGGCGTTGGCTAACGAAGCGCCAGCCCACTACGTGCGGCTCTTCGCCATGGCAGCAGGTCGAGAGCCCCTTCGAATGCCGCGGCGTCGAACCGGTCTGCCCAATCTGATTCAGGTGCGTCATGCAGTGCAGCACCGCTTCGCCTTCGCCGCTCATATCCACCAGCGACTTGCTACTGCCCAGCGAGGCCTTGGCGGAATGCAGGAAACCCAGGATCAGTTTCTCGGCATCGCCCGCATGCACCGCGCCGTCGGCCTGCTTCTTCGTCCAACCTGCGCCGGCCACGAACAGCAGCTTCGCGTCCGGGCGGATAGTCTGCTCGTCCGCTTTGGGCGCCTGCATACCGGTCACCGTGGTGCGAGTCTGCGGCACATCCACGGCCAGTATTTCGACTGCGGCCTGGCCCGCCACACCGCTCCACGGTTCGAAACAGCCACCATCCAGTAGCACCAACCACGGGCGCTGCGACCGTGTCAGCACTGCCTCCATGCGCTGCCGGTAAAACCAGCGCGTCACCGCAGGCGTCGAATTCTGTACGGCCAGTCCGGTGGCGTGTGTATCCACCCTGCCGCCCAACCGATAGGCAACGCCCGGCATCACCCGCGCCCATCGCGACGTGGCCGGCGCAATCACGATGCCTGCGCCCGCCGCCCGACACAACGCTTCTGCCGCCGCCGCATCGGTGGCATATCGCGACTGCGCAAACGCATCGCCAGTAACGCCGAGGATTCGCACCGCTCCCGCGCCGGCTACCTGATCGGCGCCCGCCTGCACCGTAGCGCCCACCAGCCCGATCGTCACTTCGCCGCCCAGTGCCAGGGCCGCCGTCAACGCTTCCAGCGCCGCCTTGCCCAACGAACCATCCGGTTCGGTATGCGCCAACAACAGGATCGATTCCACGGTTATTCCTCCCCCACCCAGGCCACAATCTCGCGCGCGATCTCTTCCACCGCCATGTTCTTCACTACGCGCGTCTCCCGCTGCTGCTTCGGCAGCGTGACCGACCCGAAGCACAGCCCTGCACTGCCCAGCGGCGATACCTTGGCGCGCTGCAGCGCCGGCATCACGGTTCGCATGTTCACCATCCCGACTTGCGGGTTGTTGCGAGGCTCGGACAGATGTCCCGTTGCCCATCCCAGCACCGCAGGGGGCGCGGCGCATACCGAGACTTGGTGACGCCCGCCTTCGATGCGTTCGAGAATCTGGAGGCTGCCGTCATCGCCGACTGTAAGCTGATCCACGCCCTGGAACTGCTCCGCAATGCCGAGCCGCTCTCCCACCATCTGCAGTGTGGCGCCTGCACCGCGCGACGCCGATTCCCAACCGCCGAACAACAGCATGCGGCTGCGATCCAGCCCCGCGATCCCTTCGATGGCCGCCGCCAGAGCCTCCGCTGTCTCGAACGAATCGGAAAACCCCGAGGCTGGTCCGTCCAGCGCCACCAGTTCGAAGGGCGCCTTCTGTGCCACGGTCATCATCACCTGTTGCAACTTGGCCTTCGGACCCAGGCTCACCAGCCATACCTTGCTGCCGGGCCGCGCCGCCGCCAGGTGCGCCGCTTCGAAAAGCGCGTGGCCAGCCCACGGATCGAGCACTGCCGGCAGCATCATTTCATTTTTCAGCGACGGACCGGTCGCGCCCATCACGGGCTCGAGCGTCTGTAGAGGGTCGGGGACAATGCTCCCACAAACCACAATTGGAAAGGAGATACTCATTAGCTGGACTCCAGTATAATCAGATTTGATTATCTGTTTCCACGTTGTCTGTGGAACACATCATCACACTGTGGATATCCGATATAATTCTCCTTAGCCCCTGATATAAAGGAGTTCCCGGTGAAGAATCGATGGCTGCTCCCCGCACTATTCCTGGCGCTCGCCTGCTGGGCGACTGCTCAAACCACTCCGCCCCCGCCCGCTGATGCGCCCAAGCCCGCCCCGGAAGCGGAGAAGCCGAAACCGGCAGTCCGCGAGACTCCGCCCGATTCCAAGGCATTTAACGACGCCAACAAGTTGACCGATCCCAAAGAGAAGATCGCCGCGCTCGAGAAGTGGAAGGTCGACTTTCCCACGAGTTCCATGCGCTCGGCCGCCGATAGCGCCATCCTGAACACCCTGATTAAGAAGTACCCGGAGCAACAGGACCGAATTCGCAAGCAGGCCAAGTCGATGGTCTCGCGCGCAGATGCCAAACAGAAGGGCCAGGTTCGGAATACGATCGCGTCGCAGTTGCTCGATGCCGATTTGCTGCTGAAAGACGCGCAGGCGTACTCCAATAAGAGTGTCAGCGCCATGAAGGAGGCGGAATACATTCAGGATCAGAAGGCGGGCTTTCTCAAGCGCAAGCAGAAGGTTCCATCCGATGACGAGTTGCACAAGCGCTTTCTCGAGAGTCGCGCCAATCGCCTGGCCACACTCGGCCGAATCGACGTGAAACTCGGCGACACGGAGCACGGCCGCAAGCTGCTGGAAGAGTCGTACGCCGCCAACGCCAGCCAGCCATTGGTCGCAGCGGCACTCGGCGAGATGGCCGCGAAGGTGGGGAACGATGCCAAAGCGTTCGACTATCTGGTCACCGCGCGTTTGAGCGGCAAAGCGCCCGCCACTGCGGTTGCCGCGCTCGACGGCCTCTATCGCAAGTCCCACAACGGTTCGCTCGACGGCTTCAGCGCCATGCTCGATTCCGAGTACAACAAGCGCTTCTCGAATCCGCTGCATCTGGAACCATACAAGGCGTCCGAAAAGCGCAGCGATCGCGTGGTGTTGGCGGAGGTCTTTACCGGCTCCGGCTGCCCGCCCTGCGTGGGCGCCGATCTGGCCTTCGATGCCGCCTCCGAGCGCTACTCGCGTAAGGATCTCGCCATTCTGATGTACCACCAGCACGTCCCACGACCCGACCCCATGACCACGCTCGAAACTACGGCGCGCTTCAAATTCTATGATGGCCGGGGCGTGCCAACCTACATCATCGATGGAAAGAACATGGAATGGGGCGGTGGGGATCGCGACAATACCAAAGAGGTCTATCAGCATTTCGATCCCGAAGTGGAAACAGAACTCGACAAGCCGGCGGAAGCCCACGTCAGCGTAGGCGCCAGCCTGGCCGGCAGCAGGGTCAAGGTGATGACCATGGTTAAAGGCGTGAGGAGCGAATCGAAGGATCTCAAAGTGCAGGTGGTGCTGGCCGAAAAGCAACTGACCTACTCTGGCGAGAATGGTGTGCGCTTCCATCCCATGGTGGTGCGCGCCATGGGCGGTCCGAAGGCCGAGGGTTTCGAACTGCACGGCGAGGATGCCACCTTGGAACAGGCGTTCGATCTCGATTCGATCAGTACCGCCATCAAGGATCACCTGGACGATTACGAGGCCAAGGGACATCGCGGAGAATCGTTCAAATTCACCGAGAAGAAGTATGAGATCGCACACAATAATCTGGTAGTGGTGGTCTTCGTGCAGGACAGCAAGACGAAGCACGTGCTTCAGGCCGGATTCATCGACTTGAGCGTGCCCAGCGAGCACCGCATTACAGAGAGCGAAGGCGGCATCGGCGAGGCAAAATGAAGCGACGGATCTTCGGGAAGCTACCAATCTTAGGAATTCTGGCCGCTCTGGCGGCGTTCGCATTGATGGCGGCGGCGCCTGACCCGGTGGAATGGAAGCTGGTGGATGGGCCCTCCCGGCCGCTGAAGCTCGGCGACCGGTTCACTGTGCGGCTGGTCGCACAGGTGCAGCCGGGCTGGCACATGTATTCGATGAAGACGGTAGCCGACGGGCCGATTCCCACTCGTATCTGGCTCGGCGAAGGCCAGCCGTTCCGCCTGGCCGGCAACGTCAAGGCGGCCGAACCGCTGCTGGTTCAGGATGCGAGCTTTAACATGGAAGTGGAGACCTACGAAGGTGAGGCATCCTTCATTCTGCCGCTGCGCGTAACTGCCCGCTCCGAGCCAGGCTCGCAAATCCTGCTGGTCAGCGCCTCCTACCAATCCTGCAACAATAAGCTCTGCCTGCCGCCCAAGACCGTAAAAGTCTCCCTCCCGGTCGAGATCACCAGGTAGCGCGGGGCCCCAAGACCTGCCGCGTCGGCAGGAGTCAACATTTTTCCGCCTCACTCACCTTGACATTCTACTGGAACGGGCCTATGCTTCACCTAGAATGTCTACCAAGAGCGACGACGAACGCATCGAACTCCTGCAGGGCACGCTCGACCTCTTGATCCTGCGCACCCTGCTCTTCGGACCGACGCACGGACACGCCATCGCCAAGGCCATCGAGCAGAATTCGGCCGATGTGCTGCAAGTGGAGCAGGGATCGCTATACCCGGCGCTCCACCGGCTCATCAAGCGCGGCTGGATCGCCGCCGAAGCCGGGGTCTCAGAAAACAACCGGCGGGCCAAGTATTATCGCCTCACCGCGGCGGGCCGCAAACAGCTCCAGGTAGAAACCACCAAGTGGGAAAAACTGGCGCGAGCCATCGCGCGCATCCTGAAATCGGCGCGACAGGAGGGACGGCCATGAAACGCCGGAGTGCGCTCAACGATCTGGAAAACGACATCCGCGACCACCTCGATCGCGAGACTCAAGAGAATATCGAGCGCGGAATGACACCCGACGCTGCCCGCCTCGCCGCTCTCCGCAAATTCGGCAACGTGACCCGTGCTATGGAAGAAACGCGCGGAGTGTGGCAGCGCCAGTGGATGGAGCAGTTCCTTCAGGACATGCGATACGCGCTCCGCTTCTTGAGGCGTAGCCCGCGCTTCACCGTGGCGGTCGTGCTGACACTCGCCCTCGGAATCGGCATGAACACCGCGGTCTTCAGCGTCGTGAATACCGTCCTGCTGAAGCCTCTGCCATACCCCAATCCCGAGCGCCTGGTCTGGGTGGCCGATTACGATGCGAACCTCCATCACGACGTGGTGTGGGGTCCCGACTACCTCGAAGTGCGCCAGCACCCGACTTGGTACAGCGCCATCGCGGCCTATGGCTATCAGCAAGCGGCCATCGCGGCGGATGCAGGCGCCATCCAGGTCACCGGAGTCCACCTCGACGGCGCGTTCTGGAGTATCGCGGGAGCGCGCGCCGCATTGGGACGCCTTTGCAAGAATGCCGAGCAGAACTGCCTTGTGCTCTCGTGGAGCCTGTTTCAGCGGCAATTCGGCGGTAACCCGGCACGCATCGGCAAGCCGGTCCTGATGAACGGGCGGCCCGTGCAATTGGCCGGCGTGCTACCCCCTCAATTTCACTTCCAGTTTCCGATGTGGTGGACAGACGCGCATCCCGAACCGGTGGAAGCCTATTGGTCCATGCCGCCGCTCGATCGCCGTATGAGAATGGGCGCGCAAGTGGTGGCCGTCCTGAAGCCTGCGACAGGCGTGGATCGCGCACAGGCGGAAGTGCAGTCGCTGGTGAAGCACTTGCACGAACAGGGCGGTCAGAACCCACAGGTGACGCATATCCGCGTGGAGCCGATCGAGAAGACGTTGAACAGTGGGGGACGCCGCGCGCTGCTGTTGCTGCTTGCGGCGGGTGTGTTCGTGCTGCTGATCGCGTGTGTCAACATCGCGAACCTGTTGCTGGCTCGCGCCACGGTGCGGCAAAGGGAAGTCGCCATTCGCGCGGCCGTGGGCGCGGGACGCATGCGGGTGATTCGTCAATTGCTGGTGGAGAGCGTCTTGCAAGCGTTGGCGGGAGGTTGCGCCGGTCTTCTGTTGGCGCATGGGTCCATCGTCCTGCTCATTCGCATCTCGCCCTACGCGCTGCCGCGGCTCACGGAGACGGTGATCGATGCGCGCGTGCTCGCCTTCACCTTCGCTATAGCGGTTCTCACGGGAATCCTGTTCGGCGCGGGCCCGGCGGTTTCTTTATGGCGGACCAATCTGCATGAGGCGCTGAAATCCGGCGGACGCAGTTCTGTCGGCCTCTCCGGCCTGCGCTTGCGGCGGATGCTGGTAGCTGTGGAACTGGCGCTGGCGATCGTCCTTCTCACGGGGGCGGGCCTGATGGTCAAGAGTTTCACGCGCATGCTGGCGCACCCCGTGGGTTTCGATCCCGAAAGCGTGATCACCATGAAATTGCGGCTTATGGGTCCAAAGTATTCCACCAAACCCCCGCAGGACGCATATATGGCCGAACTGTTGCGGCGAGTGGAAGGGACGCCCGGCGTGCAGTCCGCGGGAATCTCGAACTCGTTTCTGTGGAGTGGCACGCCGGCATTCCCGGCCGACACCGATCCTGCCACCACCCACGTCATCCGTCTGAACGCGTCGTCGCCGGGCTACTTGAAGGCGCTGGGCGTCACACTCGTCAAAGGGCGGTGGTTAACCGACACTGAAACCGGCGTCGGGGTTCTGAACGAGAGTATGGCCCGCGAGGCGTTTGGATCCGCCGACCCCATCGGCCGCCGTATTTCCGTTCCGGAGCCCACCACCATCGTCGGCGTTGTCGCCGATGTAAAGTATTCCAAGCTGGATGCCGCCGCGCCCTCCGAGGTGTATGTGCCCTACCGGCAAAGCCCGATGCTGTTCGGCGCGGACATCGCAGTCCGCACCAGCGGCAATCCGGCAGCGATGATGCCGCTACTGCGTCAGCGCATCGCCGAAATCGATCCCCTGCAGCCCACCTACGATGTCAAAACGCTTGACCAGGCGCTGTCCGATTCGATCGCGCCCCGCCGCTTCAACCTGTTTCTGTTCGGCGCTTTCGCTGCCTCGGCGCTGCTGCTGTCCCTGGTCGGAATCTACGGAGTGATCGCGTACTCTGTGGCGGAGCGCACACGCGAGATCGGCCTGCGAATGGCGCTAGGCGCGCGCCGCGCTCAGGTCGCGGGGATGGTGGTGCGGGAAGCGCTGGCCATTGCGATGGTGGGAATCCTCGCCGGGCTGGCCGCTGCCTGGGGCTTATCGCACCTGATGGCGTCGTTGCTCTACGATGTAAAGGCCAACGACCCCGCAGTCTTCGTAGCGGTCGCGATCCTGCTGGGAGTCACCGCGCTCGCGGCCTGCATCGCGCCCGCCTTACGGGCGGCCTCCATCGATCCGACAGTATCGCTGCGTTACGAATAGTTGTCGAAAGGCGTTATTAGCCACGGATGGACACAGATTCACACGGATAAGAATTCTGGTGTTTTCCGTTATCAGTGTTCATCCGTGTGAATCCGTGGCTAATAATGTTTTCGCGTCGGCCGGTGAGCGCGAAAGTCACTTAGGCCTACACCGAGCGGTCGGGCATTGGCCGACGCACAGTAGCTTCACCGATTAGCGGCTGTGCCGCCAGCAGCGGCCGCAGTTTGGTCAACGCCGCTTCCACGCTAACGCCGTACTTCGCTCGGAGCGCGTCCTGCTTGCCGTGCTCGATGAATTGATCCGGCCAGCCGATCCGCACCACGGGAGTCGCAATCTGCAGCTTGTTCAACTCCTCCAGCACCGCGCTGCCGAAGCCGCCGCAGAGGACGTGGTCCTCCAACGTGACAATCGCTTCCACGCTCGACGCGTAGAACTCCAGCATCTCCGCATCCACCGGCTTGGTGAAGCGGGCATTGATCACCGCCGCCGAAATGCCTTCGTTCTCCAGACGCAGCGCCAGTTCCAGCCCCATGGGCACCAGCGCGCCTAGCGCGAAGATGGCCACTCGATCGTGCTCGCCGTGTTGCAGTAACTCCGACTTGCCAATCGGGATCGCTTTGGGCACATCCTTTACAGGGACGCCCGGACCCGTGCCGCGCGGATAGCGGATCGCAATGGGCCCATCCCAATGCATGGCGGTAAACATCATGTCCGCCAATTCGTCCTCATCCTTGGGCACCATGTGAATGATGTTGGGAATGCCGCGCAGGTAGCTGATGTCGAACAGGCCGTGGTGCGTAGGACCGTCGTCGGCCGACAGTCCGCCGCGATCCATGCAGAACACCACCGGCAGATTCTGCAGGCAGACGTCGTGGACAATCGGGTCGAAGGCGCGCTGCAGGAAGGTGGAGTAGATGGTGCAGAACGGCTTCATTCCCTTGGCGGCGAGCCCGGCCGCGAACAGCACGGCGTGCTCCTCGGCAATGCCCACATCGAAATACTTGTCGGGGTGGTGCGGCTGGAAGCGGTCAAGGCCAGTGCCGTTGGGCATGGCCGCAGTGATCGCCACCAGTTTCGGATTCACGTTGGCCAGCTTCACCAGTGTGTCCGCGAACACTTCGGAGTAGGTGCGCCGGCTCAGCGGCTTGGTCTCCCCCGTCTCCGGATCAAAAGGACCCAGGCCGTGGAACTTCTTCTGCTTTTGAATGGCCGGCTCGAAGCCTTTGCCCTTCTGCGTCAGCACGTGCAGCAGGATGGGCCGCTCCTGCGCCTTGAGAAACTCGAAAGTCTTGATCAGCGTGCCGATGTCGTGGCCGTCGATGGGTCCGTAATATTTCAGTCCCAGCTCTTCGAAGATCACGCTGGGCAGCAGCATGCTCTTGGCGGCTTCCTCCGCCCGGCGCGCCATCTGCAACGCGCTCTTGCCGGCCAGCTTTTCCACGAACTTTCCGGCGCGCTCATGCAGGTAATCGTACTTCGGGTTGGTGACGATTTTGTTTAGGTAAGTCGCAATCGCGCCGACATTCTTATCGATCGACCACTTGTTGTCGTTGAGCACCACCACCATGCGCTTGGTGTGGTGCGCAATGTTGTTCAGCGCTTCATAGGTGATGCCGCAGGTGAAAGCCGCATCGCCCGCGACCGCCACCACGTGTTCGCCGCCGCCGATTTTGTCGCGCGCCACCGCCATGCCCAGCGCGGCCGAGAGCGCCGTGCCCGCGTGGCCGGCCCCATAGCAATCGTGCGGGCTTTCGGTGCGTAGCATGAACCCGTTCAGGCCGCCCGGAGTCCGGATGGTGCGGAACTGCTTGCGCCGTCCGGTAAGCAGCTTGTGCACATACGCCTGGTGGCTCACATCGAACAGGAAATGGTCGGTGGGCGTGTTGAACACGTAGTGCATGGCGAGCGTCAACTCCACCACGCAGAGGTTTGGCCCCAGGTGGCCGCCATTCACGGAGAGCACGGAAATCAGCTCTTCGCGAATCTCCGCGGCCAATTGGTCCAACTCCGGCAGAGAAAGCTGCTTGACGTCAGCCGGAGACTCAATGCGGTCCAGTATGGTTCCCATTTTGATGATCTGCTATAGACTCATTTTAGCTTGAGCTTATGAGGGGCCGGATAGGCTCCTTTGGGGGGGTGTCAAATTCCTAAGCCGGCTGTCGTTAGAACGGTGGTGCCACTCAATTCCGACATCCCGGCCGTTCAGCCGGCCCAAATCGCCCAGGATTTCGACAGCCTGTTTACCGCCAACTACATTGGTTTGACTCGCATTGTCTACCGTGTGGTGGGTGACATGGGCTGGGCGGAAGAAGTGGCGGCGGAAGCTTTCTGGAAACTGCACTGCCGCCCGCCCGCGTCGGGCCATAACCTGGTCGGCTGGCTGTATCGCACAGCCCTGCGCCTGGCGCTGGACCATCTCAAAAAGCGGAAAAGGCGCGCGCATTACGAGGCCCAGGCCCCCGGGCTGGCGGCATCCGAAAATCCCGAAGAGGCACTGGTGCAGCGCGAGCGGCAGGCACGGGTGCGGCAGGTGCTGGCGGCCCTCAAGCCGGAGCAGGCAACGCTGCTGGTGTTGCGCAGCGAAGGCTACAGCCTTGGCGAGATGGCCGGCATCCTGACGCTCAATCCGAACTCGGTGGGGACGTTCCTGAGCCGCGCCGACGCGGCCTTCCGGAAGGAGTACGTGAATCGCTATGGAGAACGCTAAGCAGGAACAAGTGCGCCAATGGGTGGCGGAGCAGACCGCGCGCCTGGACCCTCCCAGCGGCTGGCAGCCCGACCCGGCGGCGGCGCTGATGCGTTTCCACGCGCGAGCGGCTACCCACCCCAAGCCCGTGGTGTGGCGGCGCTGGCCGGTGTGGGTCGCGGCGGCGGCCGTCCTGACCGTGATCTTCCTGCTGTTGCCGTGGGGCCGCGTGATGGCGCAGCAGTTCTGGCAGTATTTGACGGTGCGGCAGGTGGCGTTCATCCGAGTCAATCCGTGGCCGGACGACGTCCCATCGCCCGTGGTGAAACTGATCGGACTCCCGATCCCTCCCATCCCTGCTAGCAATCTCGATCAGGCAAGCACGCGCGTGCGCTTCACGGCGCGGCTGCCGCATGCATTCGTCTTCTCCGAAAGTCCAAAGCTGTCCACCACCTTCAGCATGGCGGCGGGCACCGTGGTGAAAGTGGCCGATCTGGAACTCGCGCTGCGCAAGGCAGGCATCACCGACCAGACAGTGCCGCCGCAGTGGGATGGAGCCCAAGTAGCGCTGCACACCAGCGCGATGGTGATCGCGGAATGGCCGGATGTGGTGCTGGTGCAGAGCCAGCCATTGACGCTCACCGCGCCGGCCAGCTTCGACTTTGCGGCTTACTCAGCGCTGGTCCTGCGCATAATGGGCGTGAGCCCGTACGAAGCGCAGAGGCTGGCCCAACAGATGGGGACCGCTCCACCTTGGCTGGCGCCCATCTCGCGCGATCTTCGGGCGGGCGAGACCATCGAGCAGGTCACCCTGAATACGGGCCCTGCCACCCTGGTGCAGGAACCGCCCGCGGTCAACGGCACAAAGTCGCGGATCACCATATGCTGGAGCGTCCCCGACCGGGTGTACCTTCTGAACGGCTACATCTCCCGCGAACTCGCGATCATCGCCGCCAACGCCGTGCAGTAGCGCAGCCCTGGTTACTTCGTCCGGGATCCGAACTTGATATCGAGCATGGCGTTCTTGTCGAACTGCACTTCGCTGCCGCGAGCCACGATGTTGTTGTATACCGACCACGCCATGCCGTAATAACCGAACCCCATCCCCACCCACTTGGAACTTTGGGCTACGGCCGAACCGAGCATACCGAATCCGAGCCCTCCGCCCAGCGTGCGTCCGCTCACGTTGCCCTCGGCCGCGCCGCCGGCGGTGTGACGGCCGGCATCGTTGTCGGCAGCCTTGTTCGCCAGAACCAGCGACACCAGGGGCGCCAGTAGCCGGGTCTTCGATTCCGTGGTCTTCACGCCGCCTTCCGAATCCACTTTGATCTGTGCTTTGCCGGATGGCTCGGCGCCCAAGACGATCGCCTGTGTATTCATGCGCTCGGGTTGATCCAGGTCCACCTGCGGCAGGTCGACCTTCTGAAACGTGAAACGCAGTTTGCCGCCGCGATGGAACAGGCGCGCCTTCTGCGCCACCACCACGGCCCCGCTAATCCGTGTGCCCGCCGGAATCAGCAATTGGTGCTCGGGAGAAAACAGCGGCGTGGACACCATTACCTCCACCGGATCGCCCTGTTTGGCGGACGACGAATCGAGCGGCGTGAGCAGGCGCGCCCGCACTGCGCTGTCGGCCGGCGGTTGTGTTCCGAACTGCGCCAAGTCGTGGCGAGCGATCTCCGCCGAGCCCAGATCGAGGTTCTCGGCCAACGGAGCATCGAAGCGCGCGCCATGGCGAATGTACTGCGGATGGTAAGGCAGCTTCGCCATTACGAAATCGTAGAGACGTTCCTTCTTATTGGGACCGCGCACGATGTCGGCGATGCCGCGCGTTCGAGTATTGAGCTGCGCGTTCAATTGCTCGCGCGCTTTGGATTTACCGAGCCCCAGAACGCCAGTGTCGGGCTGGGCGCCTTGGCCCGGCTTGGGCGGCTTGACCTTCTTTCGAGGCTCCACGTAGATGGAGTTCAAAGCTTCGGTGGCCGTAGTGTGAATGTCCAGCTTGCGGCCATCCGGGAGCGTGATGCCGGTGAATTCCACTGGCGCCCGATGCAGCGGTGTGAGGTCGCCTGCGGCGATGGCCCGGAAGCGCTGCATTTTGGGAACGGGTTGTAGTTTGGTGACGTCGCCCTGTACGGTGGAACCTGCGGGAATCACTTCCCGGTCGAAGGCGAAAACCGATTCCATCACCTTGGCTTCCACAAGGACGCCGGTCTTTTTCGAAATACGCCTGGTCAGATAGAGCCGCAAGGGAGCGCCGGCCGGAATGGCAAGGGGAACGGAAACCTTATCGTCGTCGGCGGCGAATAGCGAAAAACAAACGAACAACAGCATGCTGGGGGCCCGGGTCATAACCTTAGATCCGGGGCCGATCATATCACTGATTCTCTGCGGGTGTAACGTGCGGGCAGCAAGGCCCTCGGCTGCAACTGATATCATCGTAGCGGGAGATCTTCCATGGCAGAAGAATTGAAGCGGCGCGACTTTTTGAAGACCGCTGTGCTGGCCGCCGGACCGGCTGTGATCGCGGCTCAAGGAGCCAATAATAAGGTCAATCTGGGCTGGATTGGCGTGGGAACACGCGGCAACGCGGGCATCGAGTGGCTGCACACCGCATCGCCCAACGACGTGAACTTCGTTTCCGTCTGCGACACCTACGATGGCTACATCGCGCGCGCCAAGGATCGCGTCAAAACCATTTGGGGCAACACGCCCAAGGCATTCAAGGATTACCGCGAATTGCTCGCCGACAAGAGCATCGACGCCGTGTTCATCATGACGCCAGAGCACCTACATCACGATATGACCATCGCGGCGTTGGCCGCCGGGAAGCACGTTTATATCGAGAAGCCGCTGGCCCACACCATCGAAGAGGGCTTCGATATCGTGCGCGCCTGGGAGAAGTCGGGCAAAGTGGTGCAGGTGGGCACGCAAAACCGTAGCTCCACCATCTACATCAAGGCGCAGGAAATGGTGCGGAAGGGCATGATCGGCGACGTGCATTTCGTGCGCGCCTTCTGGTATCGCAACGGGCTGCCTAATGAGCCCTCGTGGCGTTACGTCATCCCCGCCGAAGCGAATCCGCAGAACACCGATTGGCCTAAGTTCCTCGGCACCGCGCCGCAGCACGATTGGGACCCGCACCGCTACTTCCAGTGGCGCCTCTATTGGGATTACTCGGGCGGCATCTCCACCGACCTGCTGGTGCACCAGACCGACATTGTAAACTTCATGCTCGACAAGACCGTGCCGAAATCGTGCATGTCGTCGGGCGGCATCTACCGGTGGACGGACAGTACCGACGATCGCGATGTGCCCGACACTCTGAGCGCCATCTACGATTACGACAAGCTGCAGATCAACTATAGCTGCTACCTGGGCAACGAATACTTTGGATATGGCGAGGAGCTCTTCGGCAACGAAGGGACTATCCGCGTGATGAACCGGCAGGACCTCTATTTCGAGCCCGAGAGCTACAACGCGCGGCGTGCTGGAGCCCCGAATCGGGCGCCGGCCAACATCCAGGCGCGGCAGCCGGTCCACCTCAACGGCAAGGCCGATTTCAATGAGGGCGATGGCGCAATCAATCACTTCCGCAACTTTATCCAATCGGTGCTGGGCAACGAGAAACCCGTGGCGCCTCCGCCGGTCGGCCAGCAGGCCGCCATCTCCGGCCACATGGCAACCCTGTCGTATAAGAACCAGAAGAAGGTGGTCTGGGACGGGACCGCCAACAAATACCACTTCGCGTAGCGCGCCTGATTCATGGCCGCCGCTGCCGCCCCTATCGCTGCGCCGTCCGGCGTGGCCGTCCGATCGCGTTGGATCATCAGCCGCAGGGTAGACCTGGGGCTGGTGATCGGCAGCGCGGCCGCTGGGTACGCCTATCTGGCAGCGTACGTGGCGCTGCACGTTCCCATTTCGCTGCTGTGGTGGTTCTGGTCTGTCGGGTTCGACGGCACGCACATTTTCGCCACCGCGTCCCGCACCTTCTTCGATCGCGAAGCACGCGCGCGCCAATCCAAACTCCTCTATGGCAGCCTGATCTTTTTCTTCGCGCTCGGTCCGGCCATGGTGTTGGCCGGGCTCAAGGGATGGCTCTACCTGTTAGTGGGCGTCTGGGCCTACTATCACGTGGTGCGCCAGCACTATGGATTCATGGTGCTGTACAAGGTGAAGAATCGCGACCTGGCGCCGTTCGATAATACCCTGGACCGCGTGTTCCTCGGAGTGATGCTGATTGCCCCGCCGTTCCTGCGGTTCTTCGTGAAGCGCCCGAAAGAGCTGGGGATTCCCTTCTCATTTCCGTCTCTGGAGATTCCGCTGCTTGCCGTGGTGGCCACGACCCTGGCGGTGTATCTGGTACGCCAATGGCAGCGATGGCGCTTCGGCGACCGCCCCGATGTTCCGAAGTATCTGCTGTTCGCCGCCATCGTGCCACTCCACTGGCTCACCTTTGCGTACATGAGTTGGCAGGCCGCGGTGCCGACCGTGACCATTGTGCACAACCTGCAGTATCACGCCATCGTGTGGTTCCACAATCAGAACCGGTACGCCGGTGCATCGAGCGAGGCGCGGCACGGGCGCGTCCCGGCCGCGGTCAGCCGCTCCGTGCTGGCATATGCGGGCGCTGGGCTGGTGTTCAGCCTGCTGTATCGCATTCCGGGATTCGAGTTGGGCAAGGTGTCGGACTTGGCATTCGGCCTGTTCTGCGGCTTTGGACTGACTCACTACTATCTCGACAGCCGGATCTGGCGAGTCCGTCACGACCCGGGCCTGCGACAAGCCCTGGGGATGTAAGGTTTGGGCTGTTCCGGCGCTTAATCCCGCCACGCGCTATCCTTGTCGATGTTGGTTTCATGCTCCGGCTCTCCCCCATCCTCGCCCTCCTGGCATTGTCTATTTGCGCGACCGCGCAAGTGCCGGTTACGGGCCGGGTGGTGGACGAGACCGGCGGGGGCGTCGCAGGAGTCCGCATTGAAGTCCGCCCGCTCGAAGGCGGCGCTCCCGTGGTGGCGTCTTCCGATGAAGCCGGAAACTTCAAATTCAGCCTGCCTGCGGAAGGCGATTATCAGATTCTGGCTCAGCGCAAAGGCTTCTACGTTTTCCAGGCGCGCTCCCAGCGCTTTGAGAAGTCGGGCCATCAACTCACCATCGCACTCAATCACGAGCAGGAATTCTCCGAACACATCGACGTAGTGGCATCGCCGCCGGCCATCGATCCGCAGCAGCCTTCGGACCGCAAGGAACTCGACAACACCGAAATCCAGACCATTCCGTTTCCCGCGCCGCAGGATTACCGCAACGCGCTGCAGCTTTTCGACGGCGTGGTGCAGGACAATGTCGGCCGCTACCATTTCAACGGCGCGGGCGTGAACCAAACCAACTACACGCTGGACGGCTTCAATATTTCGAACCCCGTCAACGGTCAATTGGACTCCCGCGTCAACATCGACAGCATTCAATCGATGGGAGTAGAGAACAGCCGGTTTTCGGCGGAAAACGGACGTGGATCGGCCGGCGTACTCGATCTGCGGACTAAGATGGGCGACGACCGACTACGCTTTGGCGGCACGAATTTCATTCCCGGCGTGTCCACCGATGGCGGCTGGCACGTCAACAAGTGGACGCCGCGCCTTGAGGTCTCGGGCCCCATCGTCAAAGGTCGCGCCTGGTTTCACAATGGCGCCGACGTCTTCTATAGCGACGACACCGTGCACGGCTTGCCGCGCGGGCAGAATCGCACGCACGGCACCACCATCAGCGACCTGAGCCGGTTCCAGGTGAATCTGACGCCGAGCAATAATCTCACAGGCGGCGTCCTGTTGAACCTGGCTGACCAGACGCGCTCCGGACTAAGCTTCGTCAATCCTGCCGAAAGCACCACCAACTTGCGGCAGACCCTGGTGATGAGCACGTTGCACGACCAGCAGTACTTCGGCGGCGGCGCGCTGCTCGACCTGGGCTTTGCGGATACGCGCGGCATCATTCGCAGCTCGCCGCAAGGCACGGACATCTACGAAATCACACCATTCGGGTCGCGCGGCAACTACTTTGTGAATCTCGACCGCCACTTCTATCGGCAGCAGGCGATCGCGAACCTGTTCCTGCCGAAACTCCACCTAGCCGGCACGCACCTGTTGAAGTTCGGGATCGATTTCGAGCGCGAGTCGTTTCACCAGGAAACCCAGCGCCACGACTACGAAGTGCTGCTTGCCGATGGCTCGGTGACGCGGTTCGTCACCTTTGAGGGCAGTCCCTTCCTTCACCACAAGAACTTCGAGGGCGCGCAGTACGTGCAGGATCATTGGACCCCGGTCGATGGCCTCGCTTTCGAAGCAGGCTTACGCGCCGAGTGGAATGAAATTGTCCGCGACCTGGAGATCGCGCCGCGCTTCTCCGCTGCCTGGTCGCCGCGTGGTCTCGGCGGCACGAAATTCTCCGCCGGGTGGGGCGTGTACTACGACGCTATCAGCCTCGATCTGGTGACGCGCCAGCAGGATCAGACCAGTCTGGCAACCTTCTTCCTGCCGGATGGGGAAATCCGAGGGCCGGTGCCCACCAGTTTTCAGGTGAACGAACAGAAGCTGCGAACGCCCTACTACCGCACGGCCAGTTTCGCGGTGGAGCGCAAGCTGCCGTTCGATTTCTACGCGAAATCGGGCTATCAGCATCGGACCGGATCCAACGGCTTCTCATTTAACCCGGTGCTGCCGCCTGGCGGAATGCCGTTTTACAACGGCGTGGTCTATAACTTGAGCAACACGCGCCGCGATCGCTACGACGCCTTCGATATCAGTCTGCGCCGCACCTTCGGCGGAAAGTTCGAGTGGTTCATGGGCTACACCCGGTCGAGCTCGCGCACCAACGCCGATGTGGACTACAGCCTGGAGAATCCCGTCTTCGCCTATCAGTTGCCGGGAGCGCTTCCCTGGGACGCGCCCAATCGCATGCACATGTGGGGTTGGGCGCCGGTGCCCGTAAAGCTGCTGCCGGCCCGCTTGCAGTTCATTACGCGCAACGTGACCGCGGCCTACCTGGTGGAGTATCGCACCGGATTCCCGTTCAGCGTGGTAGACCAACAGGGCTTTCTGATAGGCTCGCCCAATGGCCAGCGGTATCCCGATTACTTCAGTCTGAACTTACATTTCGAGAAGCAATTCCGTGCGATTCATTACTTATGGGCGTGGCGTTTCGGTATGGATAACTTGACTAACAATGGGAACCCGAATAGTGTCAACAACGTATTCGGAACACCCGACTTCCGTACCTACGGGCGGGGCCAGGCGCGCGCTTTTAGTGTCAGATTGCGCTTTTTGGGCCGCCGTTAAGTAGCGAACAGAACAAGTTAATCAGCCTTCTGAATCCACTTAATTATTAACAACGCGATAATAGTACTAGGAGGTCCGAGATGAGAGGTCTGGTAATTGTAGCAACATCTCTGTTGTTATCCACCGGGTTCGTAATGGCGAAAGATACCCAGGATCGGCTTGCGGCATCAGCCACTGTGTTCTCCGAAATCATGGCAACTCCCGATAAAGGAATCCCACAGGATGTGCTTGGTAAATCGCAATGCGTGATCATTCTGCCTAGCGTCAAAAAGGCGGCTTTCATAGTCGGCGGCGAGTTCGGCCGCGGCTTCGCGACGTGCCGCAAGAGTTCGGGTGTGGGTTGGACTGCGCCGGCAGCGGTTCGCATGGAAGGCGGCAGTTTCGGCGCGCAGATTGGCGGATCGGCCAGCGATCTGGTATTGCTGGTGATGAACCGCAGCGGCATGGATCGTCTTTTGGGCGATAAGTTCACGCTAGGCGCCGATGCCTCGGTGGCAGCCGGTCCGGTGGGCCGTACGGCCGAAGCCAACACGGACGCCCGGGTCACCGCCGAGATTCTATCGTGGTCGCGTGCGAAGGGTCTGTTTGCCGGCATCGCGCTGAATGGCGCAACGCTGCGTCCCGACGCCGAAGCCGATCAGGAGTTGTACGGCCGGAAACTCGACAATAAAGAAATCCTGACGGGCTCGATTGCAGCGCCGGCCGAAGCACATGCTTTGATTGCGCAACTCGACAAGTATGCGGCTCGCGCCAACGATGCGGACCGCGTGAAGCAATAACGGTGTGACAGTTGGGGACATGGGGGCCGGTGAAGCAACCACCGGCCTCACCTGCGATACCATAGTGTTCTGATGGCGTCGCCGCCCATTCCTCCGCTCCTTGGTCACTTGGCTGCACGCCCGTTTTCCTTCTACCCGCCCATTCTCCACATCGAACACAACGAGTGGATTTTCCGCAAAGCCACATGGTCGGAGCTTCTGGTGGTCAACCACAAGACCGGCATCGAGCTTTCCATACCGCGGCATTTTGTCGGCGGGATTTCGCTCATCGATCATCCGGTAGTCATCGTTGGCCTGAATCGTGAGCTGGAATTCAAAGAAGGAGTGGTCTCGCCCTACCAGCGCCGCGTCATCGAAATGCCGGTAGCGGTGGGCGACCCTTCGCCGCAGCGTACTGGGCCGGCGCCGGTAGTCGCCATCCGCCTGGAATCGAGACGAGACAACCGGCCCCTCAAGCTGATCGGCGGGGCGCTGACGGCCGCCATGCTGATTCACCTCGGTGTCGCCAACCTGATGCAGGTGCGGCAGCGCGCGGTGCTTACCAAGGACCGCTCCTATCTCGACCTCACCGGCCGCGACGACTACGCCGCCATCGTCCGCAAACTAGGTCCCCCCGCCGGCGAAACGCGCACCAACGGTGTTGACGGCGTCCAGTATAGGGCGCTCGCCTACCCTGGCCATCGTTTCACCGTGATCCTGATGGGGAGCGATGTATGGACTGCCACCTACATCGGAACCATGGACACCAGTTGGAACCCGCTGCATTCGGCAGGTCTCCCCTCGGGAGGAAGCACGTCCGGGTTGCTAAGGGCGCTGAAACGGTTCTGACTCCTGACTTCTGACGCGCCGCTTTAGTACACTTGTTTGGCGTGAAGACCCTCGGCATTCTTTTTTGGATCTGCATTGCCGCTACGGCCGCGATCTGTTTGGGCGGCATTGCCATTTATCGTGGGGAACACATCAACAGCATTTGGCTGGTGCTGGCGGCGGCGTGTAGCTATGCGATCGGGCATCGTTTTTACGCCAAGTTCATTGCGGCCCGCGTGATGACGCTTGACGATAAGCGCGCCACTCCGGCCGAGCGCCTCCGCAACGGGCACGATTTCGAGCCCACCAACAAGTGGATCGTCTTCGGCCATCACTTTGCCGCCATCGCCGGGCCAGGACCGCTGGTGGGACCCGTGCTGGCGGCGCAGTTCGGCTACCTTCCCGGAACGCTTTGGATCATCATCGGCGCCGTGCTGGGCGGGGCTGTGCAGGATTTCGTGATTCTGTTCGCATCCATGCGGCGCGATGGCAAATCGCTGGGGAAAATGGCGCGCGAAGAGATCGGCAAGGTGGGCGGATTGGTAGCGCTGGTCACCGTCCTGATCATCATGGTGATCCTGCTCGCGGTAGTCGGACTTGTGGTGGTCAACGCGCTCAAAGGCAGTCCATGGGGAGCCTTCACCATCGCGGCCACCATGCCCATCGCCCTGTTCATGGGACTTTATCTGCGATTTTGGCGTCCCGGCAAGGTGCTGGAGTGCTCTGCGATGGGATTCGTGCTGGTGATGGCCAGCATCTTCGCGGGCCGCGCGGTGGGCGCTTCGCCGTCGCTCGCTCCCATCTTCACACTCAGCGCGATGACGCTTGCCCTCTCGATCATCGCTTATGGATTTCTGGCCAGCGCCCTGCCGGTCTGGCTGCTGCTGGCCCCACGCGACTATCTCAGCACCTTCGTGAAACTCGGCGTGGTGTTGATGTTGGGGGTCGGGATTCTCTTCGTGCGGCCGGAGTTGCAGCTTCCCGCCTTCACCCGCTTCGTCGATGGCACAGGCCCCATCTTCGCCGGCAAGGTCTTCCCGTTCTGCTTCATCACCATCGCGTGCGGCGCGATCTCCGGATTTCATTCCTTGATCTCCTCCGGCACTACGCCCAAGATGATCGCCAAAGAGGGCCATGCGCGCCACGTGGGGTATGGCTCCATGCTGCTCGAAAGCTTCGTCGCGATCATGGCGATGATCGCGGCCTGCGTGCTGCAGCCGGGCGTCTACTTTGCGGTGAATTCGCCCGCCGGAATCGTTGGGACCACTCCGGCGGCCGCGGTAGCCAAAGTCACCTCGTGGGGATTTCCGGTGACGGAAGGGGACATGTCCTCGCTGGCTCACGATGTCGGCGAACAGACGCTCTTCTACCGCACCGGGGGCGCGCCTTCGCTGGCACTGGGAATGGCGCATATCTTTGCGCGCAGCGGAGGCGGTCAAGCCGTGATCGGCTTCTGGTATCACTTCGCCATCATGTTCGAGGCGCTCTTCATCCTCACCATCATCGACGCCGGAACCCGCGTGGGCCGCTTCATGTTGCAGGACCTGATGGCGCACGTCTATCCGCCGCTGAGCCGCACCAGTTGGATGCCGGGGGTGATCATCACCAGCGCCGCTGTCGTCGGGTCGTGGGGCTACTTCCTGGTGCAGGGCGTGCGCGATCCGTTGGGCGGCATCAACTCACTGTGGCCGCTCTTCGGCATTGCCAACCAATTGCTGGCCGCCATCGCGTTGTGTGTCGCCACCACGATTCTGCTGAAGATGCATGGCGCGAAATACATGTGGATCACGTGCGTGCCACTGGTGTGGCTGGTGACCGTGACTTTTGCCGCTTCCTACCAGAAGATCTTCTCGCCCATTCCGGCCATCGGGTTCCTGGCGCAGGCCGACAGGCTGGAAGCGGCCGCACGCAGCGCCGTCAACGACACACTGATCTTCAATGCGCGGCTCGACGCGGCGATTTGCGGTTTGCTGGTGACCATGGTGGCGATCATCCTGATCGACTCGCTGCGCGTCTGGGTCGGGATCCTCCGCGGAACCCGTGAGGCGCGCGTGGCGGAAGCTCCCTTTGTGCTGTCGCAGTTGCGCGCGGAGGAGTTATGATGCGGCGATTTTTTCAGTTGGTGCTGGGACTGCTGCGCGAGTTGGCCGACGAGAACGCCTATCGGCGGCATCTGGTGGCGCATGGCTGCGAAGCCTCCGGCGCCGAGTGGCGAAAGTTCACCGACGAGCGCCTGCGCGCCAAATACGCCCGCGCCAAGTGTTGTTGAAGGTGTGGGCCCTCCAGCCTGCCATGTAATCATAAAAGAGAATGAACAGCCGCCTAGTGCTGATGGCTGGGTTCGGCGGACTGCTGCTTTTGATGGCGTTTGCCGGCCTGGACGGAATGCAGGCCCTACGCGATATCCAGACGTCCAACGATGTGATGCGGCAGGATTTTCTGCGCCGCACGCGCCTGCTGGAGCGAATTCGCGGCGACGTCTATGTGTCCGGCACCTATGTGCGCGACTACCTGCTGGAGCCGGAACCCGGCAAAGCCGAAGGCCATCGCGACAGCCTGCTGGAGAGCCGCAAGGATATGGACGCGGCCCTGGCGGAGTATGCCTCGCGACTCACGGCGCGCGAGTCGCAGCCCTTTCAGGTGCTCACTCGCGAATTGGCAGGTTATTGGAAACTGCTCGAGCCCGTAGTGGAATGGACGCCTGAGCGACGGCGCCGCGCCGGCTACGTCTTCCTGCGCGACGAAGTCTTTCCGCGGCGGCAGGCGATGCTGAGTATCGCGGACCAGATCGCCGCCATCAACGAAACTCAACTGAACGCCGGCGAGACCAGTGTACACGAGACATTCAATCGCTTCAGCCGCCGTCTGATTATCACGCTTCTGCTCACAGTCGGTCTCGGACTCGTGCTGGCCGGCTTCAGCATGCGCAAGATTCTGGGATTGGAAAAGGACACCGCGGCACACTTCGCGGAGGTCAAACAACTCTCGGCGCGCCTGGTGGAAGCGCAGGAGAACGAGCGCCGCTCCATCTCGCGCGAACTGCATGATGAAGTGGGCCAGGCCCTCACCGGCGTGCTGGTGGAGATGGCCAATCTTTCCACCATGATTCGCACGGAGGCTGCCGGCGACGTGCTGGCGGCGAAGGCCGACGAAATCAAGAAGCAAGTGGAGAACTCGATCGGTGTAGTCCGCAACATGGCGCTGCTGCTGCGGCCCTCCATGCTGGACGATCTCGGCCTGGTGCCGGCGCTACAGTGGCAGGCGCGCGAAGTGTCTCGCCGCAGCGGCATCTGGGTGAAGGTGGCCGCCGAAAGCGTCTCGGAGGAGCTTCCCGAAGAACATAAGACTTGCATCTACCGGTTGGTGCAGGAGGCGCTGCATAATTGTGTGCGCCACGCCGAGGCGCATAATGTGAAGGTGTCGGTGCGGCAAGCCGACCGTCGTCTGATGCTGCGTATTGAGGACGACGGCAAAGGTTTCGACGCACAGCAGGAAAAGGGCATGGGGCTGGTAGGTATGCAGGAGCGTGTGCGCCACTTGAACGGCACGTTTATGGTGGAATCGGAAGCGGGCTGCGGGACGGCCATTCAGGTGGAACTGCCGCTATGAGGACGATTCGTATTCTGCTGGCCGACGATCACACTGTAGTTCGCAAGGGCCTGCGCCTGCTGCTCGAGAGCAACGAAGGCTTCACCGTGGTGGCCGATGCTGCAGATGGGCGCGACGCCGTGGCGTTGGCCGAGCGCCACACGCCCGACGTGGTGGTGATGGACGTGGCCATGCCGGGACTGAACGGCATTGAAGCGGCGCGGCAGATCACCGCCAAGCTCCCGCAAACGTCAGTGGTCTTCTTGAGCATGCACGCCGACGAGGGCTATGTGCTGAAAGCCTTGAAAGCGGGAGCGCGCGCCTACCTGCTGAAAGATTCCGCCGAGTACGATCTCATCAACGCGGTGAAGGCGGTGAGCGATGGCAAGGCCTTCTTCAGTCCGGCCATCAGTAAAATGCTGGTAGCGGATTACATGCGCCAGATGCAGGAGCGGGCCGTGGAGGACAGCTTCGATCTGCTGACCACCCGCGAGCGCGAAGTGCTGCAACTGCTCGCCGAAGGAAAGAACAACAAAGAAGTGGCGTCGATTCTGAATTTGAGCCTCTACACGGTGGAAACCCACCGCAGCAACATTTTTCAAAAGCTGAATCTGCACAGCGGAGCGGAACTGATCCTGTACGCCATTCGCAAGGGCGTGATCAGCTAATTCAGTCGTGTTGCCGAGCCGCGACCGTAAAGGAGTCGGTTGCTGCGGATTGCGAGTGCGCCTTATTCCAAATACCAAGGCACATTGATCACCGTGATTCTCCGGTCTCCCTGGAAAAGCAGCAGCGCTTTCAGCACCGCCGAGCGGTGGTTGTGCAGAAGGCGGCGCAGCCAGGTGGGTTCCACCAATTCAGGAATCAACACTGCAATCGAGCGGCCCGGGTTGTCGCGCTCCAGTTGCAGAACGTAATTATGCAGCGGCGCTATCACGAAACGGAATCGCGACTCAATCACCACCAACTGAGGAACAGGCAAGCCGGCGCTTCGGGCAGGTTCCTCCACTAGTTCCGCCCAGTGTTCCGCCAGGTCGTCATGCTCTTCTCCGGTCGAAATGTGGACAGCGTGGATGTCCGTCAATCCCAGAGCCCATGCCGTGCGAATACCCTTCTTCACGATGCGATTCCAGCGATCCACCGTGAGGACCGTCAGCGGCTGCGCGATGCTCATGGTCTCCACCGGTGTAGTGCATTCAATCTCGCGAGCGACGCCCTGGTAGTGGTGCTTCACCAGGCGCATCAGCATGATCAGGCCTGGGATCAGCAGCACCGTGAGCCATGCGCCCTCCGTGAATTTGGCGATCAGGACAATCAGCGTGGTGATGCCGGTGGCCACGGCGCCAAGTCCGTTGACGAACATGCTGCCGCCCGAGCCGCGTTCGGGGTGGTGCTTCCAATGCACCACCATCCCGGCCTGCGAGAGCGTGAAGGCCATGAAGGCTCCCACCGCGTACAGCGGAATCAGGCGGTCCGTGACGCCGCCGAAGAGGGTGAGCAGGATGCCTGCCAGCAGCGAGAGCGCGTAGATGCCTTGCGTGTAGACCAGGCGGCGCCCGCGCAGCGCCAGGCCATGGGGCAGGAACCCGTTCTTCGCGATGGCGCGCGCCAGGCGCGGAAAGTCCGCAAAGGCCGTGTTGGCGGAAAGGGCCAGCACAAAGAGGATCGCCACAATGCTCGTCCAATAGATGACACCGGTGCCGGCCACGGCCGCGATCAATTGCGATAGAACGCTTTGGTATCCGGCCACTCCAGGCGGAGTGGCGCCGATGGAGTACGCCTTGCACAGGAACGCAATTCCACCCAGCATCGCGATCAGCGTTGCGATCACCAGCGTCAGCGTGACGCGCGCCCATTTCGACGAAGGATCGCGAAAGGCTCCAACGCCGTTGCTCACCGCCTCCACGCCGGTCATCGCGGCGCATCCGCTGGCGAAGGCGCGCAGCAGGAGCCAGATCGCGACGGCTTCGGTCGCCGGTCCCAAATGGGGAGGCGCCACCACCGGCTGCGGATGCCCGCCGCTCACAACGGTCTTCACCACTCCGATCGCAATCACGCCCAGGATGCTGGCGATGAACACGTACGTGGGGATCATGAATGCGCCGCCGCTCTCGCTCATGCCGCGCAGATTGACCATCGTGATGACCAGCAGGATCGCCAGGCACAGCAGCAGAGTGTGTTGCTGCAGCGATGGCACGGCGGAGATCAGCGCGCCTACGCCTGCCGAGATTCCAACTGCGGCGGTCAACACGTAATCCACCATCAGCGAGGCCGCGGCCAGCAGTCCGGCCGACACTCCCAGGTTCTCCGAGGCCACAGTGTAGGAGCCGCCGCCCTGCGGATAAGCTTCGATGGTCTGGCGATAGGAAAAGTAAACGATCATCAGCAGGACGATCACCGCCAGGCTGATCGGCAGGATGTGGGCAATGCCGGCCGCCCCCAAGGGCAGCAGAATGGTGAGCGCCGCTTCCGGTCCATACGCGGCAGAACTGAGCGCGTCCAGGCCGAAAATCGGTATGCCCTTTAGCGGGCCAATGCGCTCCCCCTTTTCGTCTTCCGTTGCCAGCGGACGCCCCAACAGCAGATCGACAACATCCATGAAGCTATTGTCGCAGTGGAAGATAGGCGCCCTCGGCGGCAAACGTGAATCTTCCCCCCGTTCCCCGGCATCAAATATCTTGATGTCGAGAGAATCGAGGACGCTATGAAAGTTCTGGTATTTGCGGGAAGCACTCGCGCCGACTCGTTGAACAAGAAGCTGGCCCGGGCGGCGGTCGAAGCGCTGCGCGGCGCGGGATTCGAAACTACGCTCGCCGATTTGAGCGACTATCCCATGCCGCTCTACGATGGCGATGTGGAATCCACTGGCGGCCTGCCTGCCACGGCCAAAGCGTTCAAGGAACTCGTGCGGGGCCATGACGCGTTGGCCATCGCATCGCCGGAATATAACGGCTCGTTTTCCGCCGTGTTGAAGAACACCATCGATTGGATTTCTCGTCCCGAACCGGGCGAGCCCCATTTGGCGGCCTTGCGCGGCAAGCGTGCCATGCTGTTGAGCACATCGCCGGGACCGGGCGGTGGCAAGCGCGGCATGCGGCACGTGCGCGAACTGCTCGAGATGATCGGAGTGAGTGTGACCGCTGCGCAGGTTTCCGTGCCGAAATCGGGAGAATCGTTCTCGCCGGCGGGCGAATTGCTGCGGCCGGAAGATCGCGAATCGTTGTGGCTTGCGGCGGAGGAATTGGCGAAGGCGGTTCGCGAAAAAGCAATCGCAGCTTAAACGCGTTTGGGAAGTCAGTGTGGTGTAAACTGAGATGAGTTCTCCCACATATGACATCCGAAATTACCCGGGAAATAGTTAGCGCCCATAGTCCGGACTCTGACGACGCATTCATGTTTTACGGACTCGCGACCAAGAAGGTGCGGTCCCCGAAGCTCACGTTCCGGCATGTACTGGAAGATATTGAGACGCTAAACCGCAGGGCCATGGAAGGGCAGTACGATCTCAGCGCGATCTCGTACCATGCCTATCCATATGTGGCTGACAAGTACGTGCTGATGGCGAGCGGATCCAGCATTGGGGACGGCTACGGTCCCACGATTATCGCCATGCGTCCCATGGAGCCGGAAGAGCTCAAAGGCAAGCGGATTGCCATCCCGGGCACGATGACCACCGCCTATCTGGCTTGTAAATTGTTTCAATCCGATTTCGAACCCGTGGTCACACCGTTCGACAAAATCACCGACGCTGTGAAGGAACGCTCCGTGGATGCGGGTTTGATTATCCACGAAGCGCAGTTGACGTACGATCGCGAAGGCTTCCACCGCATCGCCGATCTGGGGCGCTGGTTCAAGACCACATACGGACTTCCCCTTCCGCTCGGCGGCAACGTATTGTTGCGGACGCTCGACGCCGAAATCCAGAGCGAGTGCTGCCGCCTGATGCGCGACAGCATTCAGTACGCGCTTGACAACCACGCCGCAGCGCTCGAATACGCCATGCAGTTCGCGCGCGACCTGGATCCGCGCCTCGCCGAAAAATTCGTGGGCATGTACGTCAATCACTACACCCTGGACGCCGGTGATGTTGTCCCGAAGGCTGCGCAGAAGCTGCTGGACCTGGGCTTCGAGGCCGGTCTCATTCCTAAACGCGTCACTGTGGAATTCGTGCGCTAGGGCTCCGTTGACCGCTGGCATCGCCCGGCGACGTGGGTTAACCTGATCAGTCCCACTTCAATTCTGGAGGCTCCATTGACCCCGCAAGAAGTTCTGGAATTCGCCAAGAAGAACGATGCCAGGCAGCTCGATCTCAGGTTCACCGATATTCCGAGCCTGCAGCATCACGTCTCTTATCCCATCGCGCAACTGGAAGAGGAAAGCTTCGAAGAAGGCTTCGGCATGGATGGCTCAAGCATCCGAGGCTGGGCGGCCATTCATGAGAGCGACATGCTGCTCATCCCCGATCCCAACACCGCCTTCATGGATCCGTTCGCCGAAATCCCCACGGTAGTAATGTACGGCGATATCAAGGACCCCATCACCAAGCAGCGCTATGAACGCGATCCGCGCTGGATCGCGCAAAAGGCCGAGCTGTACCTAAAGAACAGCGGCATCGCCGACACCGCATATTTCGGCGCTGAGGCCGAGTTCTTCATCTTCGACAACGTCAGCTTCGACCAGAATCAGCACTCCGGCTTCTACTTCATCGATGCCGAGGAGGGCCGTTGGAATTCCGGCCGCCGCGAAAATAATCTGGGTTATCGTCCGCGTTACAAAGAGGGCTACTTCCCGGTGCCGCCCACCGACCACTATCAGGACCTGCGCAGCGAGATGGTGCAGACCATGATCCAGTGCGGGCTGAACATCGAGTGTCATCACCACGAAGTGGCCACGGGCGGGCAGTGCGAGATTGACCAGCGCTTCGATACGCTGGTGAAATCGGCGGACAACATGATGCTGTACAAGTATGTGGTCCGCAACGTGGCCAATCAGTATGGCAAGACGGTGACCTTCATGCCAAAGCCGATTTTCGGCGATAACGGCAGCGGGATGCATTGCCACCAGAGCTTGTGGATCGGCGGCAAGCCGCTGTTTGCGGGCGAGGCTTACGCGGGCTTGAGCCAGATGGCGCTGCACTACATCGGTGGACTGCTGAAGCACGCGCGCGCGCTTTCGGCCATCATCGCGCCCACTACGAACAGTTACAAACGGCTGGTGCCGGGATACGAAGCGCCGGTCAACCTGGCATACTCGCGGCGCAACCGGTCGGCGGCGTGCCGTATTCCCATGTACTCGGCGAGTCCCAAGGCGAAGCGTGTGGAGTTCCGCCCGCCCGATCCTTCGGCGAACCCATACCTGGCGTTTGCCGCCATGCTCATGGCCGGGCTCGACGGAGTGCAGAACAAGATGAATCCGGGCGAGCCGCTCGACAAGGATATTTACGATCTGTCGCCGGAGGAAATGAAGAGCGTGCCCTCCATGCCGGCATCGCTCGACGAAGCGCTCGATTGCCTCGACGACGATCACGGCTTCCTGATGCGCGGCGACGTGTTCACCGAGGAACTAATCGAGACGTTTATCGATTACAAGAGGAAGAATGAGGCGGAGGCAGTGAGACTTCGCCCGCATCCCTACGAATTCGCGCTCTATTACGATATCTAAGGGCGTGTGGCGCAGACTCTCAGTCTGACGCGCCGGGACTCCTCCCGGCGCCTGGGGAGACCGGTTTGCAAGGCAGCATCATCCAAATCAACGTTTCCAAGGGCGGAGTTCCCAAGCGGGCCATTCCGAGCGGCGTCATCACGCCGCTCGGCCTGCTCGGCGATGTGCAGGCCCATCCCAATATCCACGGGGGAATTCGCAAAGCCGTCTTGCTCATTGCCGCGGAGACCGTGGAAACCCTGGCAGTCCGCGGATATCCGGTATTCTTCGGCGCGCTAGGCGAAAATCTGACCACTCGCGGTCTCCCTTTCCGCGATCTCCGCATCGGCGACCGTCTTCGCGCCGGTGGCGCCACGCTCGAGATTACACAGCCTCGGGGCCCCTGCCAGCAGCTTGACGTTTACGGCGAGTCCATCAAAGCCGAGTTATACGACCGCCGCGTCAAGACGCTGGACCCAACATCGCCTCGTTGGGGCATGAGCGGCTTCTACGCCAGCGTCATCGAAGCGGGCCCGGTCGAAACGGGGGATATAATTGCAGTCGTGGGCAAGTTAGCCTGACGCATGCAAAGCTCGCTCGCCGGAAACCGCCAGGGGGCGGGTCTTCCGGAACGCGTCGCGACGCGCATTCACCTTCTGCTGGAATCTACGCCCGACCCCGAAGCGGCCGCGCGATACCTGGAAGCCCTGCGGCAGGAGTCGCCCACCGCCTTCGACCGCATCGCCAGCTCTCCGGCAGCCCTGCGCTGCGCCGTCAATCTCTTTTCTTATAGCCGCTTCCTCTCCGAGGCGGTGATGCGAAATCCCGAGCGCATCCTGCAGGTGGCCAACTCCGGGAGCTTTTATCGCGTGCTCACCGTGGAAGAGTACGAGCAGCGCCTGGTGGAGTTTCTCAGTAAGGAGCGGCACGGAGTTCCCGGCGCAGTCGACCTCGCCCGTTTTCGCAGACGCCAATTGTTGCGAATCGTGTTGCGCGATGTGCTCGGCGTGGCCACCCTCTCCGACATCACCGAAGAGCTTTCCAATCTGGCCGACGCCATACTCGACCTGGCATATCGCGAGATCCGCGCGCAGTTCGTGGCGCGCCACGGAGAGCCGCGCCTGGCGGATGGCGCGCCCTGCGGGTTCTCCGTCATCTCGCTCGGCAAACTCGGCGGGCAGGAGTTGAATTACAGTTCCGATATCGACCTGATGTTCATCTACGGTGGCAACGGCGAAACCGATGGCGCCGCCTCGCTGAGCAACAAGGAGTTTTACAAAAAGGTCGCCAACGAATACACCGCCCTGCTTTCGGCTTATACCGCCGAAGGCCAGTGCTATCGCGTCGATCTACGCTTGCGCCCCGATGGCACGTTGGGCGAGGTGTGCCATTCCACCGAGGGAGCGCAGGTCTACTACGCGCAGCGCGCGCGCGATTGGGAAAAGCAGATGCTCATCAAGGCGCGCCTTTCCGCCGGCGAACGCGAGCCCGGCGCGGCGCTGCTGGAATTCGTCGAGCCCCTGATTTACCAGAGTTCGCTCGACTTCGGCGCAGTGGAAGTAGTATCTGAAACCCGCCAGCGCATCAGCGAGAAAATGGCGGCGCGCCGCGGCAGCGCCAACGGGCTCGACATCAAACTGATGCCCGGTGGCATTCGCGATATCGAGTTCCTGGTGCAGTGCCTGCAACGCTTGCATGGCGGCCGCGAACAGTGGGTGCGGCACGGCGGCAGTATGATCGCGCTCTTCCGTTTGCGCGACAAGGGGCTGTTATCGGATGGCGAGTACGCCCGGCTGGCGGCCGCCTACCAGCTTCTGCGCTGCCTGGAACATCGCCTGCAAATGGATGAGGACCGGCAGACGCACACGCTGCCGTCCGACGTGCAACAACTGGAGTTGTTGGCGCGCAAAATGCCGGGCGACGGCACGGGCGCGTCCCACTCGGCTGAATGGCTGCGCCAGACGCTCGATGAGCATCGCGCCAATGTGCAGGAGATTTACGATCGCGTGATTCACGCGCAGAAACCTCTCTACTACAAGGACGCAACGCCCGCCGTCTCGCAGGAAGAGGAGGTGGAAACCTCGCCGCCGGCCAGCAACCTGACGCGCTTCCTGGATGAGCGTGCGCCGCAATTGGCTGAGGCGGTGGCCAACGCGGGCTTGCATCGCGGGCGCGAACGCTTCGAGCATTTCCTCGAAAAAGCATTTGCCAATCCCGAGATTTTGGGCCGCCTGGAAGGCAATCCGAAACTCTCCGCCCAAGTGCTCGACATCTTCGAGCACAGCCCCTACTTTGCGGACGACCTGCTGCGCTACCCCGAACTGCTGGAGGAGATTGCCCAGCCCTTCGAGTTGATGGAGATGCCCCTGCCGGACGGCGCCGCGCTGCGCCGCTTCTACCGCCGGCAGATGCTCCGGATCCAGACTGAGAGCATACTCCACGCCGCGCCCATCTTCTCCACTTTGAGCCGCACTTCGCTGCTGGCCGACAGTGTGATCGGCGAAACCTATCGCATCGCGCTGACAGAGGCCACGCCGCCCGCGAATCCCGCCTATACGCCCTTCGATCAAATGATGATCGTCGCGCTCGGCCGGTTGGGTATGGGCGAGTTCGATCTCGGCTCGGATGCCGACCTGGTCTTCGTGATTCCCGACGCCGATGCCGAGGAGCACGCCTTCTGGACAGCCATCGCGGAGCGCATGATCCAAATCCTCAGCGCCTACACCGGCGAAGGCGTGATGTTCACCGTGGACACGCGCCTCCGCCCCAATGGGCGCGAGGGCGATCTGGTGCAAACGGAGGGCGCGTACAAGACTTACTTCGCCAGCCACGCCGAAGCCTGGGAAGGCATTACCTACATGAAGTCGCGGGCTGTCGCGGGAAACATGGAGCGCGCCACCAAATTCTTGGAAGAGCTGCAGGCAGTGGACTGGCGTCGCTACGGGCAGAGTATGCGCTCGCGCAAAGAGCTAGCCGAAATGCGCGCGCGCCTCGAGCGCGAGCAGGGGTCGCGCAATCCCCTGAAGGCCGGCCCGGGCGGCTACTACGACATCGATTTCGCGCTGATGTACCTGCGGCTGCGCGGCGCGGGCATCTTTTATAAGGTGTTGAACACGCCCGAGCGCATCGACGTCATCGAGAAGATGGGACACCTGGATCGCGAGGACGCCGACTTCCTGCGCGAGGCCGCGGCCTTCTATCGCGCGGTGGATCACGGGCAGCGCGTCTCCACCGGGCACGCCGAGGGCAGCCTGCCTATCGCCCACGGGCAACTTGAAGTGTTGGCCAACCTGGTGCAGCGCTGGACTCCGGAACACCTGCATCAACAGCGGCTCGATACCACCCTGCGCGAGATTCAGCAGCGCACCCGCGAGTTCTTCAACCGGCTCTTCGGACGCGTATGAGGAAGGCTCTGCGATTCGCAGGCGCAATCGTATTGGTGACGGCGATTCTGGTCGCATACCGCCAACTGCTGCACGTCAACAACACTACCGTGGCGCTCACGCTGCTACTCGCCATCCTGGCGGTGTCCGCGCGTTGGGGGCTGGCCGAGGCCACTGTGGCTTCGGTCGTGGCGGTGCTCGGCTTCAACTTGTACTTTCTGCCGCCGGTGGGCGCGCTCACCATTCAGGACTCGCAGAACTGGGTGGCGTTCGTGGCCTTTCTGGTGACGGCCGTGACGGCGAGCCAACTATCGGGGCATGCGCGGCGTCGCACGGTGGAGGCCGAAGCACGCCGCCTGGAGGTGGAGCGACTCTACCAATTGGTGCAGGGAACCATGCTCACCGGCAACACGCGCAAGACCATTCGCGAGTACTTGCAGAAGGTGCTGCAGGTGTACGGCTGCGAAGGCGCCGCGTTTTACTATCGGCCCACCGGGGAGATTGTCCGCTCGGGACCTGAAAGTGCGCCGGTCTCAGATCACGATCTGGAGGCTGCTGCCGAAGTGGAAGAAATCGCCGTCGATGCCAAGCACCGCGTGGCGACCGTGCCCGTGCGGCTCGGCGTGCGGCCGCTCGGAAGCATGGCCTTCGTGGGCACGCTCCCTTCCAAGGAAACTATTCAGGCTATCGTCAATCTGTTGGCAATCACCATTGAGAAAGCGCGCGCGCTGGAGGAAGCCAGCCACGCCGAGGCGGCGCGGCAGGGCGAGGTGCTGAAATCGGCCCTGCTCGATTCGCTGGCGCACGATATCAAGACACCTCTTACATCCATCAAAGCGGCCGTGACCAGCCTGCTGGGCAATCCGGCGCCCGCCGACCGCGAGTTGCTTACCATCATCAACGAAGAGGCCGACCGCCTGAATGACCTGGCTGCCGAAGTGATCGCGATGTCGCGCATCGAGGCCGGCAAGCTGCATCTGGAAAAGCATCCCATCGCGGCGGCCGACCTGATTGCCGCGGTCACCGCCGAGTACGCGCCGGCGTTGAAAGGCCGTGCCGTCACGGTGAACCTGCCGCCGGATCTGCCGCAGGCGGAAGGCGATCCCGAGTTTGCGCAGCAGGTGCTCAAACAGATACTCGGTAACGCGCTGAAGTACTCGCCCGCCGGGTCGCCCGTCGTCATCTCGGCGGCGCGGAACGGTGCGAAAATCGTGATCGGAGTCGCGGACCGAGGTGCTGGCATCGAAGAGAATGAGCGGGCTCTGATCTTCGAGAAGTTTTTTCGCGGCAGGCAGCATCGCTTCGATACCCAGGGAACGGGCATGGGTCTGGCGATCGCAAAGGGAATCGTGGAGGCGCACGGCGAACGAATTTGGGTGGAAAGCGAGCGCGGGCAGGGCTCGGCATTTTATTTTTCGTTGCCGGTGCGGGGAGGACGGGAGTCTTGAGCGCAGGGAAGATTCTGGTGGTGGACGACGATCCGCAGATCCGCCGCGTGATGAAAGCCACGCTGGTGGGCCACAATTACGAGGTGATTGAGGCGCGGACCGGCGAAGATGCGCTGGAGAAGGCTCCGCACGAAATGCCCAATCTGATTCTGCTGGACATGAACATGCCTGGAATGGGCGGCCTGGAAACCTGCCGCGCGTTTCGGGAGGGGTCGGATGTGCCGGTCATCATCCTCTCGGTGCGGAATACGGAGAAGGACAAAGTGGCGGCGCTCGATGCGGGCGCTGACGATTACGTCACCAAGCCGTTCGGCATCGAAGAACTGCTGGCCAGGATCCGGGCGGCCATGCGGCGCTCAACCTCGTCGCCCGAAGGTGGCCCGCACACATACCAGTCGGACGACCTGGAAATCGACTTCGAAACCCGCAAGGTGCGCGCCCACGGTAATGATGTGCGCCTGACGCCCAAGGAGTTCGACCTGCTGCGCTACCTGGTGGCGCACGCCGGCAAGCCCGTTACTCATCGGGAACTGCTGCAATCGGTCTGGGGCCCCGATCACGGAGACGAGCCCGAGTATCTCCGCGTCTTCATCAATCAGGTTCGCAAGAAGATCGAAGTCAACCCCGCCAAGCCCAGGTACATCCTCACAGAGCCCTGGGTGGGCTACAAGTTCGAAGGCTGAATTAGGTGGCGGCAGGCATTCTGCCTGCCGCGCCCCGACTATTCGAGGCGCTGGACTTCCGTTTTTCCGTTCACTCCTCAAGGCCCTTACCTAACCCAATATTGATTCTTTCTTTACGACTTCCTTATGCGCGTTCCCGTACGCTGGTAATCGGATAACGTAATGAATAACCGCGGGGAACTGCGTCTCGACCCGGGTTCGATCGAGGTCAAGGATGCCGGATCGGGTGTTGAGTTAGTAATCGCACACACGGACCGGACTATGACCACCGCGATTCTGAAGCGTGCCGCTGAATTGACCGCCGGGCTGAATGCCAGGCTGGTCCTGCTTGCTGTCCACACTGTCCCTTTTCCCGCGTCGTTTTCCAGTGCCGCTGCATCGCATGCACACCTGGTGGAACAACTGGTCGAACTCTCCGATCGAAGCACGCTTCCGGTAACCCCGCAGGTGGTGCTGGCGCGCGGGCGTGAGGAAGCCTTCCGCTACGCGCTCAAGCCGGAATCCACAGTGCTGGTGGGCACGCGTAAGCACCTCTGGCAGACCGCCGAGGAGCGCTTGGCGCGCACGCTGGCCAGTGACGGCCACAAGGTGGCCTTGTTGCACTTTTGATCGGGAGGCAATCATGCTGGATCTCTTCTTCGTCGCAATTTCAATTCTCTTTTTCCTCGTGAGCTGGGCGTTCGTCAAAGGATGCGACCGCCTGTAGCACGCGCCGGTCGGAGGCACATATGGAATACGTACTTTCACTGCTAGTGGCCGTTGGAGTGGGCGTGTATCTCTTCTACGCCCTGCTCCGGCCCGAGAGGTTTTGACATCATGACCGCGAACGGGATTCTCCAAATCGCGATATTTTTCGCCGTGCTGATAGCGATCACCAAGCCGCTGGGCAGCTACATGACGCGCGTGTTTGCCGGCGAGCGCACGTGGCTGCATCGGCCGCTGCGGCCCATCGAAGCTGCCATCTACAAAATCTGCGGCATCGACGAGACCGTCGAACAGCACTGGACGCGCTATGCCGGCGCAGCATTGGCATTCAGTCTGGTGAGCCTGCTGTTCACGTACGCGCTGCTGAGAGTGCAGAAGTGGCTGCCGCTCAACCCGCAAGGGCTGGGCAACCTGGGCCAGGATCTGTCGTTCAACACGGCCGCCAGTTTCACCACTAACACGAACTGGCAATCCTACACGCCCGAAACCACCATGAGCTACCTTTCCCAGATGATCGGTCTCGCGACGCACAA
Source organism: uncultured Solibacteraceae bacterium (assembly GCA_963815475.1). Classification (GTDB taxonomy): domain Bacteria; phylum Acidobacteriota; class Terriglobia; order Bryobacterales; family Bryobacteraceae; genus Sulfopaludibacter. The sequence goes on from CAWFHD010000003.1 coordinate 3,546,378, forward strand.
TTTCTGGTCGGCCGCCACGGGTCTGGCGGTGGGCATCGCGTTTGTGCGCGGCTTCGCGCGCCATTCAATGAAGACGCTGGGGAACTTCTGGGTGGATTTCACGCGCGCCAATCTGTACGTGCTGCTGCCGCTCGCCATCGTGGGAGCGCTGCTGCTGGTTTCGCAAGGCTGCATCCAGAATTTCCATCCGTACACCAAAGTGACCACGCTCGAAGGCGTCACGCAGACTCTGCCGCAGGGGCCGCTGGCTTCGCAGGAGTCCATCAAGATGATCGGCATCAACGGCGGCGGCTTCACCAATGCCAACTCAGCCCATCCGTTTGAGAACCCCACGCCGCTCGCGAATTTCCTGCAGATGATCTACATCTTCATGATTCCCGCGGGCCTCACCTATACCTTCGGCAAAATGGTGAAAGACACGCGCCAGGGGTGGGCCATCTTCGCGGCCATGAGCGTCCTGTTCCTGGCGGGCGTGTTCGCGGTTTATGCGTCGGAGCAGGCCGGCAATCCGAACCTGACCAAACTCGGCCTGGAGCAGCGCGCGACCGCTGTGCAATCGGGCGGCAACATGGAAGGCAAGGAGACGCGCTTCGGTATTGCCAACTCCTCGCTCTTCACGGTGATCACCACCGCGGCCAGTTGCGGCGCCGTCAACAACGCGCACGACAGCCTGACGCCTATGGGTGGCCTGGTGGCACTGGTCAACATCGAACTGGGCGAAGTGATCTTCGGCGGGGTCGGCTCCGGACTCTACGGCATTCTGCTGTTCGCCATTCTGGCGGTCTTCATCGCCGGGCTGATGGTGGGACGCACGCCGGAGTACCTGGGCAAGAAGATCGAGCAGAAGGAAGTGAAGATGATGATGCTGGCCGTGATGGTGCTGGCGTTCACCATCCTGGGCTTCTCCGGCTATGGCGCCGTGGCACACTTCGCGAAAAACGGTTGGATCAATCCGCCGGGCGCCACTACCGCCAACCTGGGCAACAACGGGCCGCACGGCTTAAGCGAGATCCTCTACGCCTACACCAGCGCGGTGGGTAATAACGGCAGCGCGTTCGGCGGCATCAACGCGACCACGCCGTACTTCAACACCACACTCGGCATCGCCATGCTGTGCGGGCGTTTTCTGATGCTGATTCCGCTGCTGGCCGCGGCCGGCAGCCTGGCGCAAAAGAAACTGGTGCCGGTTTCCGCTGGAACATTTCCCACTCACGGGCCGCTGTTCGTCGGCCTGCTGGTGGGCGTGGTGGTGATCGTAGGCGCGCTGACGTTCTTCCCCGCGCTGTCTCTCGGTCCCATCGTGGAACATTTCCTGATGCACCAAGGAAGGCTCTGGAGCTAAGATGGCCACAACTATGAATCCGCCCTCGACCGCCGCGGACGATGTTACTTCCCTGATTCCGAAAAAGGCGCCGCGCGCCCGCCCGCTTTTCGATCCGCCGATCGTGAAGCGCGCCATCGGCGACTCGTTCGTCAAGCTGAATCCGCGCACCATGATGAAGAATCCCGTCATGTTCGTGGTGGAGGTCGGCGCCGCCATGACCACTTTCCTGGCCGTGCGCGACTTGGCGTCGGGCGCCGCGGTGGCAGGCTTCACCTGCCAGATCACGCTGTGGCTGTGGTTCACCGTGCTGTTCGCAAACTTCGCCGAAGCTATGGCGGAAGGGCGCGGCAAGGCGCAGGCCGACACGCTCCGCAAAACCAAGACCGAGACCACCGCGCGCCGCTTGATGAACGGCAAGCCGGAGATCGATTGCGGCCACCCAACTGCGCGCCGGCGACATCTGCCGAGTGGATCAGGGCGAGACGATTCCCGGCGATGGTGACGTAATCGAAGGCATCGCCAGCGTGGACGAATCGGCCATCACCGGGGAAAGCGCGCCCGTGATTCGCGAATCGGGCGGCGACCGGAGCGCCGTGACCGGCGGCACCAAGGTGCTTTCCGACTGGATCAAAGTGAAGATCACGTCGAATCCCGGCGAGACGTTTCTTGACCGTATGATCGCGCTGGTGGAAGGCGCGGAGCGGCAGAAGACGCCCAACGAGATCGCACTGAACATCGTGATTGCCGGACTCACGCTGGTGTTCCTGCTGGCAGTGGTGACGCTCCACCCGTTCGCCGTCTACAGCGTCACGGCCAGCGGCAGCGGGCAGGCGCCTTCGGTCACCGTGCTGGTGTCGCTGCTGGTTTGCCTGATCCCCACCACCATCGGCGGACTGCTTTCGGCCATCGGAATCGCGGGCATGGATCGCGTGATGCAGCACAACGTGCTCGCCATGAGCGGCAAGGCTGTGGAAGCCGCCGGCGATGTGAATACTCTGCTGCTCGACAAGACGGGCACCATCACGCTGGGAAATCGGCAGGCCGTGGAGTTCATCGTAATGCACGGCATCAGCGAAGAAGAACTGGCCGATGCGGCGCAGCTTTCGAGCCTCGCCGACGAAACCCCCGAGGGCCGCTCCATCGTAGTGCTGGCCAAGCAGAAGTACAACATCCGCGGACGGGAAGTGGCCGAGCACGAAGCCCACTTCATTCCCTTCACGGCGCAGACGCGCATGAGCGGAGTGGACCTGGACGGCCGCCGCATTCGCAAAGGCGCCACCGATTCGGTGGTGGAATTCGTTCACGAACATGGCGGCAACGTCCCCACCGAATTGATGGACATTACCGACCGCATCTCGCGCTCGGGCGGCACGCCGCTGGTGGTGGCCGATCGCGACCGCGCGTTGGGCGTGGTGCATCTCAAGGATGTAGTGAAGGGCGGCATGCGCGAGCGCTTCCAGCAACTGCGCAACATGGGCATCCGCACCGTGATGATCACGGGCGACAATCCGCTGACTGCCGCCGCCATTGCCGCCGAAGCCGGCACCGACGACTTTCTGGCGCAGGCCACGCCCAAAGACAAGATGGACCTGATCAAGAAGGAGCAGGCCGGCGGCCGTCTGGTGGCGATGACAGGCGATGGCACCAACGACGCTCCCGCACTGGCGCAGGCGGATGTCGGCCTCGCCATGAACACCGGCACCATGGCCGCCAAAGAGGCCGGCAACATGGTGGACCTGGACAGCAATCCCACCAAGCTGATTGAAGTGGTGGCCATCGGCAAACAGCTTCTGATGACGCGCGGCGCGCTCACCACGTTTTCTATCGCCAACGATATCGCCAAGTATTTCGCGATTCTGCCGGCCATGTTCATGGCCACTTATCCCGTGATGGGCAAGCTCAACATCATGGGGCTGCACACTCCGCAGAGCGCGGTGCTCTCGGCTGTGATTTTCAACGCGCTCATCATCATTGTGCTGATCCCGCTGGCGCTGCGCGGCGTGAAGTACAAACCAATGAGCGCGGCCGCGCTGCTGCGGCGCAATCTGTTGGTCTACGGATTCGGCGGCGTGATCGCGCCCTTTCCTGGAATCTGGCTGATCGACCGGCTGCTGGCCGTATTGCATCTGGCGTAAGGGAGATTGAACATGAAACAGCTCAGCATTGCAATAAAGTTGACTTTGTCAACTATCCTCCTGCTTGGAGTGGCTTATCCGCTTTTGGTCACCGTAGTGGCGAAGGTGATATTTCCTCACCAGGCGTCGGGAAGCCTGATCGCGGCCAACGGAAAAACCGTCGGGTCGGAGTTGATTGGCCAGCGTTTTACCAAGCCCGAGTATTTTCACGGGCGTCCTTCGGCGGCCGGCGACAACGGCTATGACGGGCTGGCGTCGCAAGGATCGAACCTGGGGCCGACGAATCAAAAGCTGGTGGACCGCGTCCGCGACGATGTGAAGAAGGTGCGCGACGAGAACCCGAAGTTCCAGGGCGCGGTGCCGGCCGATATGGTGACGATGTCGGGCAGCGGACTCGATCCGGAGATCAGCCCCGCGGCGGCCGAAGTCCAGGTGGAGCGCGTGGCGGAGGCACGGCATATGACCGCCGACTCAGTGCGCCAACTGGTGGCGGCTAACACCGAGGGCCGGCAACTGGGCGTGCTCGGCGAACCTCGCGTGAATGTTCTGAAATTGAATCTGGCGCTGGATCAAGCGGGCAAGTAGACCGGCGGCCTACCGCGCGTCCTTGGCGCAGCGGAATCCGATATTGGGGTTCCTCCAGCGGGCCGGAACGCTGCTGGAATCGTAGAGTACTTCGTTGGCGATTTTCGGGTCTGAGAACGACATGCCGCGGATGGCGTACCAGGGTTCGTCAGGCGAAAGCGGCGGCTTCAGCCTGCCGTTGAAGGACTTCCGAAGTTCAGCACTGGGCGAGCCCATCTGGTCCACCAATTCCCACACATTGCCCACCATCTGCAGTATTCCGTAAGGGCTCGCGCCGTCTTTGAAATCGGCGGCGGGCTTGATGAGCTTGGTGTTGATGTTGGCGCGCGCCGGGTCGGGATTGTTGCCCCATGGGAAGATGCGGCCATCGGTTCCGCGCGCGGCCTTCTCCCACTCCCTTCCGGTGGGCAATCGCTTGTGCGCCCAATCGGCGAAGGCGTGGGCGTCCACGAAGCTCACATTGACCACCGGATAATCGCCCTTGTCTTGCGGGAAGGCTGCGGGCAGCGCCCGGTTGGTCGCCTGGCAGAAGGCGGCGTAGGCCGCGTTCGTGACTTCAGTCTTGTCCATGTAGAAGGCGGGCTGGTCGGTGAGTTGTTTCGCCTCGCCGAACTGGAACTTTCCTGCCGGCACCAGAACCATATCGCCGCTGGGCAGCGCGAGTGTCGCGGCGAGCGCCGGAGCTTTCGGGTCCGGGCCAGTTGCGTTTGTTTTGGCGGGCCGCAGCGCGAAATAGAGTGCCGCCCCCACCAGCAGCAGGGCGACGGGCGCCAGCAGCATCCAGTTGAAGGCCGGTTTGGCGGCCACTGGCGGCGTCATCGCCGGCGCCAGTTCAGTGGGAGCCGTCGCGTCCGCCAGCACGCGTTCCAGTTCGGCGCAGACGGGCGCGAAGCCTTGCGTTCGGACCGCAGGGTCCTTGGCAGTGCAATGGGTCACCAGGTCGCACACCGCTTGGGGCACGCCGGCGCTCAGCAGAGGCGCCAGGTTCACCTGTTCATTCAGAATGCTGAAGAAGATGCGCTCCACTGTGTCGCCCGAGATGGGCTTCATCCCGGTCAGCAGTTCGAAGAGCAGAATGCCGAACGAGTAGACGTCCACCTGTTCGGTAATACCCTGGCCGGTGACCTGCTCAGGGGCCATGTAATACGGAGTGCCGAGCACGTAGCCGGCGCGCGTCATGGCGAGGCCTTCGGTCTTGGCAATTCCGAAATCCATCAGCTTCACCACTCCCGTGGGAGTGATGTGGATGTTTTCGGGCTTGATGTCGCGGTGGATAATCTTCTGCGAGTGCACGTACTGCAGCGCGCGCGCTACCTGCAAGGCGATTTTGAGTTTGGCCGTGAGATCGCCCAGATGGCCGTGCTTCATGGCGTGGCGCAGGTCTTCGCCGCGCAGAAACTCCATCACCATGAAGGGGTGATGCTGCTCGTCTTCGCCGAAATCGTAAATGCTGAGAATGTTGTCGTGCGAGATGTTGCCGGCCATGCGGGCTTCGGCCAGGAAGCGCGCCTTGGCCTCTTCGTCTTCGCATCCGGCTTCCGTCAGAATCTTGACAGCGACGGTGCGGCCAATCACCGTGTCACGCGCACGATAAACGTGCGACATGCCGCCGCCGAGAAACTCTTCAAGTTCGTACTTGCCGATGCGCGCGGGAAGCTGCATGGATCTCCTACCATTGAATTCTACAAGGTAGGGCGGGTGGCCGAGGCATTACAGGTCACAAAATGCCATGGGCTGCGGCGCCGCGTCAGGCTACAGACTCCAACCGCTGGAGGTGTAGGCCGACGTGGTTTCCTGTGGCACGTTCTGCGACCATGGGTTGGCGGCTGGTTCAGTGGGCTTCGCCTGCTCCTGAATTCCGTCCCAGGCCTCCCCTAGTGTAGACAACAGACCGAGAACTTCGGCCATGGGCTCGTCGATTTGCTTTGCGTTCGATTCCAGTAGCCGGCGCTGCATGTAGTCGTAGAGTTGCGCCAGGCGCTGGCTCAATTCACCGCCGCGCTCGTGATCCAAGGACTGGAAAAGTTCAGTGAGGATAGCGTGGGCCTTCGAAATCGCTCGCGAGCGGGCCATGATCTCGCCCGCGGCCAGATGGCTGCGAGCCTCGCGCACCGAGGCGGTAGCGCCTTGGTAGAGCAAGCGCACCAATTGGATGGGATCCGCCGATTCGATCCGGTTTTCGAGGTAAGCGTCATGCGCGTTATACGACATCTTCAGTCTCTCCAAAACACTTATCGGCGCCGGCGGTGAGTTCTGTAATGCCGCCTACGCCTTTGTTTGCTTGAGATCCTGGGCCAGGCTGAGCAAATACTCCGCCGGAATCTGTGAGACCACTTCGTTGGTCTTGTTGTTGACCACCTTCACCACAATACGGCCCGTTCGCGGGTCCTTTTGGAAGCGAAGTTGATTGTCCTGACCGAACATTTCGGTCTCATTCAGCGCCTTCACTGCCTGCACCACTTCGCGGTTTCCCGCTGCGTGATCGACTGGCAATGGGGCAGCCGTTGCCGGGGCTGTCTGTATACTTCGGTTAACTCCGGTGATGTCCATTTTTGGGCTCCTCGAAGGGGCGCCATCCTGGCGGCCCATACCCTTCTTTTGACCCTCTTATCGGTCGTGTCCGAAGATTTTTCGGAATTTTTTTGCGCGTTCAAGTTTTGGCCCGGCGTGTCGAAAAGATGAACAACGGGCAACTATGGCTAAGACCGTTCCTATCATCGGGATAGCTCCCAGCGAGCTTCCCTGGATCCGCCGCCTGGTCCATTTGCTGCGCCATCCGGACCCTGGCATGGCCGAACTGGCGCGCCAAGCCTTGGTGTATCTCAGCGAAGCTGCGGGAGAGTGCGAGGCTACTCAACCACACCCCCGCAATAGCGCCCGATGACTACCTACATAGTGCTAATTGTCACCACCTTTACAAATCTGGTAAGCTTAAGCACATGTTCCGGCAGTTGTCTACGGTTTTTTCAGGTTTCCTTCTTCCCTTGCTGTTCCTCGGTTCGGCCAGGCCCTTCCTCCGCACAACCGGCTTCCCCTTCGCCCACAGCGCACGAGCGCACTCTGCTCGCTGAGAGCTTCACGAAAGAGAAGCTTTGGATGTGGCAGAAACGCCTCAACCTGCAGGATTGGGATGTCAGCCTGGAGGTGGTGCGCAGTACCGAACTGAAACCGAAGACGCTGGGCAACATTCACTGGGACACTGACAAGAAAACCGCAGTCATTCGGGTGCTCGACCCCGCCGACTATCGTATGACGCTCCATGCCATGCTTGACGACATGGAATTCACCGTGGTGCACGAGTTGATTCACCTCGAGATGGCGCCGGTGCTCTCCCATTTCACACGCTCCGATGCCGACCGCGGCGAGGAAGAGCACGCCGTGAATCATCTGGCGGATGCCCTGCTGCACCTCGACCGGATGCGGTAGCAGGTCGGCGCCCGCCCGACATCGAAAAACACCGGCTACCACCATCGAAAAAAACACCGGCTCCTTATAGTCGCGGCTTCCATGAGAAGGCCACTCCCTGTCAAGCGAGAACTTGGGGGTCTCAGGGGGCTTGCCCCCTGGCGGAGGATGAGGCAGCGCCTCATGCGCGCGTAGCGCGCGTGCCCTCCGAACCTACGCCGTTTACCGCCCGCTTTGCCAATGGCCCCCTTTCCCTCATCCCTGGAGAATTTCTTCGGAACGGAAGGAATCTGTCAAGGGCGCGCGTTTTGTGCGCGGCTTGCGAACCCTTGACAGATTCCCTCCGTTCTGGAAACTGTGGCCCGAGGGAAAGGGGGCCGGGGTCTCAGGGGGCTTGCCCCCTGGCGGAGTTTGAGGCAGCGCCTCATGCGCGCTTCAGCGCGCTGTCCGACTCGCCATTTCCCACGCTCTCCCTGATACGCCATCCGTTTCGTTGGAACTGCTCTTCTGCCCGATTGCCTTGCCCGCCCGTAGTATCGCCATGCTTCCATCCGCACTCGATTGCGGCCGTGGCCACGGTGCCCATTGGTGTTCTCGATACTAGGGGTGCTGCTATCTCGGTAGCGATCTGTGGGGTCCCAGTTGCCTGGTTCCCGACAATCAGCCGCGACCTCGCAGTCACCCCAACCCGGCGCTTTCGCATATCTCGCAGAATCCCCGTTCCTTTCCAAACTCGAATTCCAAATGCCTATGCCGCTACCTTCCCTTTGCCCTTTGGCTTTCGCCTCCGCCGCCTTGCGGTTGTATTGCGGATCGTACACTTCCCCCGTCGCCCACAGGTGATGCAGCAGCACCGCCAGTTTTCGCGCCACCGCCACGATCGCCCGCTTCTTCGCTCGCTTCCCGCCTTTGCCCATCTTCCCCAACCCCCACACCCGCAGATCGCTTTCCGGCGCCTCCCTTCCGTAGAATGCAATGCGCCCCCTGCACTAACAGACTCCGTAGCAGCCTGTCTCCCGCCTTACTGATCCCCAACTCCGGTTGGCTCTCTCCGCTATCCCGCTGTTTCCGCGTCAGCCCTAAGTACGGCTCCCACATCCCGGCTATGCGCGAATCGCTCCGCATCTTCCAGCGTCAATATGTAGGTCACTGCAATCAGCGGTCCCACCCCGTACACTTGCTGCAGCAACTTCACCTCCGGGTAACGCTTCGCGATCTCCTCGATCTGCTTGTCGTACTTGCCGATTTGTTCGCTGATCCCTTCCACCGTTTTCAGCATCGGCCCGATCACTGCCTGCGCCCCCTCACTCAGACTGGCTCCCAACCTTGCCGTCACTTGATCGGCATCACACTTCTTCAGCCGCTCCCCCATCGGTTTCACCAGACCCCGCGCGCTGCTGATCAGCTTGGTTCGCGGCTGCTATCAACTCCGCTCTCGCCCGGATCACCGCCAGGTCCATCTGCGCTTCCTCACCGCGGTGTCGGATCGGCGATAACAGCTTCGGATCTGCCCGCGCCAACCGCGCCAGTTGCTGGGCGTCGATCCGATCGTTCTTACGCACACTCTGCGTAATCAGCTTCACGTTACGCGAGTTCGCCACGATCACTTCGTGCCCCATCGACGCCAAATGCCGGCTCACCCACGGCGAATGCGTCCCCACTTCCAGCGCGATACGGCTGGCCGGCATCTTGGCGAATAACGAATCCAGTCCTATTTTGCTGGTGGGCACTTGCTCCTCGCTCACCATCTCGGCCGCTTCGTCCAAGATGCAATACGAATGGTTCGATCTCCGAGGTCTAAACCGACAGTCAGCTTCCCTTTTACCGCCAGTTGACGGACTCGTTTCTGTTGCCCTTTCGCCAGTGTCTCTTGGCAGCTCTTCGCAGTGGTATTCTTTTTCATATCCGGTCTCCTTTTTGCACCTCATCGAGTGCGCTTATTGGGAGTTTAACGCTCCCGCCAAGGAGACCGGCCTTCTCATACCATCTCGGATAGGAATAAAACCGGTTTATCCTAAATCAGGAGGCTCGTGATGCGTTCTCTCTCGAGAATCTTAGTTCCGGTAGACTTTTCCGAGCGCGCGGTGGGCGCCGCGCGCTGCGCCAAAGCTCTGGCCGATCGCTTTCATTCCTCCCTCACGCTGCTGCACGTGATTCCGCCACCGACATTCGATATCGGCCCGCTGGAGGCCGGCGGCACAATTTTGCCCGAACTCTTTCAGGCTCGCGCCGACCAGGCTGCCAAGGACCTGGAAGGTTTTCTCGCCGACGAATTGCCGGCGCCTGCCGCGCAGCGCGTGGTGCTGGAGGGCGACATTTCGACGCAGATCGTCGAATTCGCGCATGGGCATCCTGTGGACCTGATCGTCATGCCGACCCATGGGTATGGACCCTTCCGCCGCTTCATTCTCGGCTCCAACACAGCTAAGGTGTTGCACGACGCCGACTGCCCGGTATGGACGGGCGTCCACATTCCCGATGCGCCTCAAGCCGGCCTGCCAGTGCGGAACATCCTCTGTGCGGTGGACCTGGGAGCGCAGAGCGGCAAGGCGCTCGACTGGGCTGCCGGACTGCAGCGCGAATTCGGCGCCGCGCTCACCTTAATGCACGTTACCGCTTTGGCGCCCGATCATTCGCCCAGCGCCGAGACGCACTGGCGCAAGCAGGTCCGTCAAGCTGTGACGGAAGAGTTCGAACGCCTGCAGCAGTCCGCCCAAAGCAAGGCCGACACGTCGATCGAGGCCGGCGAAACCGTGTCCACCATTTGCGCAGCCGCGCGCCGTCTGCAGGCCGATCTGCTGGTGATCGGCAGAGGCTCGGCGGCGGGGGTGTTCGGCCGCCTTCGCACCAACGCCTACGCCATTATTCGGGAGGCTCCGTGTCCCGTGGTGAGCGTGTAGAAGAGGCAAAGCCCATGCTAAATTGCATGAAGTGACTCCGCGCACGGTTTACCAGGTTCTGGAAGAGACTGCCCGCATCTATGACGATGCGCCCGCCCTGCATCAGCCCGATGCTAAGCAACCGACCGGCTACCTCACCTATTCCTGGAAAGAGTATCGACAGGCAGCGGAGGAGATCGCCGCCGGACTGCGCTCGTTGGGAATCGGCAGGGGCGACACCGTGGCGCTCAACTCCGAAACGCGCCTGCAGTTTTACCTCGCCGATCTGGGGATCATGACGAACGGCTCCATCGCCGCTGCGCTCTATCCCAGTTATCCTCCAGCCGACTTGGTCCGCAATCTGACCGGGTGCAATGCACAAGCCGTCTTCGTCGAGGACGCCAAGATGCTAAAGGCGCTGCGCAGCGCTCCGGTGCGCCACTGGATTCTGTTGACCGGCGAAGCGGAGGGAGCGCTCACGCTCGACGCCTTGCAGGCCAAGGGCCGTGCCGCCATTGCCGCCGATCCGCAACTTCTGCCCAGGATGCGCGCCGAAGTGCAGCCCTCCGACTACGCCATCCTTTATCTGACCTCCGGCGCCACCGGAGAACCGAAAATGGCGCTGGTAACGCACCGGGCCATCGTCGCCAATCTGGATATGGGGCCGAGTGTCCTGCCGATTGGCCCGAAGGATTCCACGGTGGCTTTTCTGCCATCCGCGCACATCGCACAACGCGTGGTGATCGAGTTGCTGCCGCTCCGCTGCGGCATGCCAGTGACGTTCTTCGAGAGCCTGCTGAAGCTGCCGCAGGATATCCGAAAAGTGCGGCCTACTATCCTGCTGGCGCCTCCGCGCATGTGGGAGCGCATTTATTCCACCATCTGCACCGAACTGCGCAAGCGGCCGGCCGCGGCGCAAAAGGCTTTTTACGGCGGTCTGGCGCTGGGACTGGCGGCGTCCCGCTACCGCCGCGCCGGCAAGCGCGTGCCGTGGCGCATTGCCGGACCGCTCAAGCTGGCCGATGCGGTGCTGTTCCGCAAAGTGCGCGCGCGCTTCGGCGGGCGGCTGCGCGTATCGGCATCGGGCGCCGCGCCGCTGAGCAAGGATCTCGCCGAATTCTACGAAGCGGTGGGCATGCCGCTGATCGAAGGGTATGGTTTGACCGAAGGCGGTGTGGCGACGCTCAATCCGCTGGACAGGCCCAAACCCGGCAGCATCGGCGTCCCGCTTCCCGGCGTGGAATTCCGGGTCTCTGAAGATGGCGAGCTGTTGTTGAAGAGCCCGTGCCTTTTTTCCGGCTACCTGAACGATGCGGCCACTACCGCGGAGGTGCTGCGCGACGGTTGGCTGCACACCGGCGATATCGGCCACGTGGACAGCGATGGCTATGCGTTCATTACCGGCCGCAAGAAGGAACTGATCGTCTCTTCCACCGGCAAGAAGATCTACCCCTCGCGCGTGGAAAACCTCTTCAAGATGGAGCCGCTCATCAGCCAGGTGCTGTTGATTGGCGATCGATTGCCGTATCTCACCGCCCTCTTCACCATCAATCCCGCGGCTGCCGAAGGGTTGAAGGGGATGGACGAGTTTAAAGGACGCCCGTCGGGCGAGGTGGCGCAGGCGCCGCCGGTGTTGGCAGAGGTCCACAAGACCGTGGCGCGCGTGAACAAGCTGTTGGCGCCGTTCGAGCAGGTGCGCAAGTACCGCGTGCTGGCGCGTGATTTTTCCATTGAGCAGGGCGAGCTCACGGCTACCATGAAGGTACGGCGCACGAAGGCGATGGCGAATTTCAAGGATCACATCGACGAGTTGTACGCGGGCAAGGAGTAGGGTAGACGCGGCACAAACGCAGAAAAGCACCGGCTCCCTGACGGTCGCGGCTCGGAAACGCAATCGCGCGACGGTGTCAATCGCAGCGGAGGGCCACTACCGGGTCGACCGCGGTGGCCCGGCGCGCGGGGATGTAGCAGGCCAGCAGGGCGATTCCTCCCAACAGCAGGGCGACGGCCGCGAGGGTTGCCGGGTCGGCGGGGCGTACTCCGTAGAGCAGGTTCGCCATGAATCGAGTCAGCGCCACGGCCGCAATCAGGCCGGCGGCCATCCCGATGGCGGCCAATTGCATGCCTTGGCGCAGCACCAGCATGACGATCTCGCTACGCGACGCTCCTAACGTGGCGCGAATGCCGAGCTCGTGAGTTCGCCGCGTCACCGCGTACGACATCACACCGTAGATTCCCACCGCAGCCAGCAACAGCGCGGCGGCAGCGAAAATGATCAGCACCAGCATGGTGAAGCGCCGCTCCGCGAGCGATCCGGAAATGATCTGCTCCATGGTGCGGGTGGAGAAGATCGGTTGGTCGCGAGTGGGGCCGGCGACTTGTGCGCGTACGGCCCCGGCCATGCTGAGCGGTTCGGGACCAGTGCGCAACGCGAGCGTCAGGCCGGCCACGGCATCGGTCATGAACCTGTCGGGCACCTGCAAGAACGGGAAGTAAATCTGATCTCGAATCTTCGCCGCATCGTCCGCATCCATGCCCCAATGTTTGACGTGGCCCACAACGCCGATCACCTGCGGCGAGCCGATCACGATCATCGTGAGCTGCCTCCCGATCGGATCCTGACCGGGGAAGACGTGCTTCGCCATCACGTCGTCGATCAGGATCACAGGGGTGGTCGCAAGAGTATCGCGGTCGGTGAAGAAACGGCCCTTGAGGAGCGGTAACTGCAGGGTGCGGCCATAATCCGAAGTGACAATGTAGAACATAGCCGATGTCAGCCGCTCCTGCGGCGGCTGCGGGCCTGTGCCTGTCCAGAATGGAATTTCGCTGTCGTTTTCGGCGAGCGGCATGAGCGAAGTGATGGACGCCGAACGGACTCCCGGAATGGCGGCGACACGTTCGAGCAGTTGCTGATAGGCGAGCCTGATCCCCGTGGGACTGGTCATCACTTTGGGCGATAGCGCCACCTGCGTGGTCAGAATGCCGCGGGTGTTGAAGCCGGGGTCCACCTGCCACAGCCGCCAAAGGCTCTGGATCATGAGGCCGGCGCCTGCTAGCAGTATGACGGCGAGCCCCACCTCCACAGCGACGAAGACGCTCTCAGCACGATGGCGCCCGCCGCCCGAGCCGCGCGTGCCCTCCTTCATCGATTCCTGCGGGTTCGCCTTCGCGCCATGCAGCGCAGGCGCAAGACCAAAGAGCACGCCCGTGGCCACCGAAACCACCAGGGTGAATAGCAGGACGTAAGGATCGATTGCGACGGATTCGGGGTGCGGCAGGCTTGACGGCGCTGCTGCCACCACGAGCGCGGCGCCCCAGTGCGCCAGCAGCAGGCCGATTCCCGCGCCTCCCAGGGACAGCAGCACGCTTTCGGTGAGCAACTGGCGCATCACGCGTCCCGGTTGCGCGCCCAGGGCCACGCGTATGGCGAACTCCCGCCTGCGCGCGGTGGAGCGCGCCAGCAGCAGATTGGCGACGTTGGCGCAGGCGACGATCAGCACCAGCCCGACCGCCCCGACCAACAGGAGCAGTGTCGGCCGGATGTCTCCCACCAGATCGTCCTTAAGCGGGATGAGCTTGGCCCCATGTGCGGCGTTCGTTTTGGGAAACTGCCGGGCGAGCGCGGCGGTGACGGAAGCCATTTCGGTCTGCGCCGATTGCAGGGTGGCGCGGGGCTTGAGGCGGGCAATGACGTGCAGTCCGGGACTCACCTCCCGATTGCGCAGTTCCACCGAATTCCATTGCTCGATGGGAAGATAGACGCTGGCTTCCCTGCTGAGCGGGAAGCTGGCCGGCATGACGCCGACGACGCTGCAGTCCCGGGCATTCAGGGTGAGTATTTTGCCGAGAATATTCGGGTCGCCCGCGAAGCGCTGCTTCCAGGAATGATTACTGAGGATCACGGAACACGCGGCGCCCTGGCGGTCTTCCTGGGCTAGAAAATTTCGGCCGATTACGGGAGTGACGCCGAGTACTGGGAAGAGGCTCGCCGAGACATAGTCGCCGGACAGGTGCTCAGGCTCACCGGCGCCCGTGAAGTTGAAATCATCGCTGCGGTAGGTGCCCATGTCGGTGAAGGAGGTGCTGTCGTTTCGCCAGTCGAGATAGTTCGAATAGGACACCGTCGACTTGCTGAACTCCTGGGTGGTGTCGTAAATCTGCATCAGGCGGGCGGGGTCGGGATACGGTAGCGGCTTCAGCAGGACGCCATTGACTACGCTGAAGATGGCTGTGTTGGCTCCGATGCCGAGGGCGAGCGTGAGCATTGCGATGGCGGCGAAGCCTGGGTTCTTTCGCAGAGTACGGAAGCCGTAGCGCAGATCCTGCGCCAGGCCGGAGAACAGGCGGTCCCGGCCGCCCGCGCCCAGGACGATAGGTTCCGAGGCGTTCGGACTCTCCACCATTCGCAGGCCGCGAGTGAGCAATTCGTGGCCGCTGACTTCATCGAGCGCGATACGCCGGGCTTCCTGCTCGGATGCGCCGCCGCTGCGAAGGTCGCGATATCGATCGTCGGCGTAGCCTGCCAGTTCCTCCACGATCTCGGCTTCCCGCGCGGGAGCGAGATGGAGACCCGCCAAAAGTTTACGAATCGGTGGGTTCCAGTCAGGCATTTTCCACTCCTGTGACGCGGCTGATCGCCTCCACGAAGGTCTGCCATCCCTGACGCTGCGATGCCAGGATCTTGCGGCCCTGCGGCGTCAGACGGTAAAAGCGGCGGCGGCGCTGGCCGGTCTTTTCCACCCATTTCCCCAGGATCCAGCCGCGCTTTTCCAGGCGGTACAGCAAGGGGTAGAGCGACGCCGCGTGAAAATGAAGCGCGCCCTGCGATCGCTGCTCGATCAGCTTGCTGATCTCATAGCCGTGACGGGGCAGCGTATCCACCAGAGAAAGGATCAGCAGTTCGGCGCTGCCCTTCTTCCATTCGCGATCCACAGATTGATCTTCCATATGTATGACCCCCACATATTATGACTGTGCCGACAGGGAGTCAAGGGGCTTGCAGTTCACACCTGTGTCCGCAAAACTGCTTGAATGAAGGTGATATCCGCGTGGTCCCTGGATTGCCCTGTGGACCCCAACGGGTGAAGTGTCTATGAAGAGACTAGTGGTTCTGGCCTTGTGGGCGTTGACCCTTTCGGCCCAGTATCCCCCGGAGCAGGAGTGGCGGAAAATCCGCACGGCGCACTTCGAGGTGGTCTTCCCGCTGGAGATTGAGGCCGACGCGCAGCATTTGGCCGCGGCGCTGGAAACGCTGTATGCGCCGTTAAGTGAGTCTCTGGGCGCACGACTGCCGCGGCACACTACGGTGCTGCTGCCCAATCAAGGTGTGACGCGCTATTCGAACGGGTACGTCGCGCTCTTCCCGCGAATGGCGGTGATGCAGTCCATGCCTTCGCAGGAGTTTTGGGGCACCAACGATTGGATCGACACGCTCACCGTGGAAGAGGGCCGGCATCTGGTTCAGGTGGCCAAGATGAACCACGGCTTCGGCAAAATGATGTACGCGATGTTCGGTGAATCGGGCCTTGCCACCACGCTCGGCTGGTCGCTGCCGGACTGGTGGCTGGCCGGCGATGCGCGGGCCACGCAATCGGCGCTGTTGCGCGGTGGTGTGGGAGAGTACGCTTCTTCGGAGATGGCGACGCGGGCGTTCCTGATGTTGGGCCAGAACTATTCCTACATGAAGGCGATGCACGGCTCGTTTCGCGACGCCGTGCCCAGCCAGGCGGAACTGGGTGCGTTTATGGTGAACCGCGTGGACCGCACGAACGGGGCGGATGCCTGGGACAAGATCATGAAGCGCGCTTCGGAGAATTCCTGGAATCCATTTGCCGTCTCGTGGGCCATGAAGAAGGAGACGGGCAAGGGCGCGGGGACTACGTTCCGCGATACCATGTCGCAGTTGGGCGAGACGTGGAAGGCCAGCGCCGCGGGGATTACGTTTAGCCGGCCCGAGATCCTGAACGCTGCGTCCAAGAACGCGTTCACCAGCTACTTCCAGCCCACTCTGCAGAAGGACGGCAGCGTGATCGCGCAGAAGATGGGCCTGGACACCTATCCCGTGGAACTGGTCCGCGTGGCCCCCGGCGGCCATGAGCAGCTTCTTTTCCGATTGGCGCCCACGGTGAACGGAAGCAACCGCACATCGGTGGTGAACGGGAAGGTTGTGTGGGACGAATACGTCCCCGATATTCGCTGGCTGCGCGGATACTCCGAGATCCGGATTCGCGATCTGGAGACGGGCCGCACGCGGCGGCTCACGCACAAGACGCGGTTCATGAACCCTGTGCTTTCGCCCGATGCGCGGCGCATTGCAGTGGTGGAGTTCCTGCCAGACCGCCGGTCGTCGGTGGTTATCTTGGATGCGGAGACGGGCGCCGAAGTACGCCGCCTGCCTGCGCCGGAAAACGATATGATCTACACGCCGGCGTGGTCCGAAGATGGAAAGCGCCTGGCCATGGTGACGCAAAGCGGAAAGGGCCGCGCGCTCAGGGTAGTGGATCTGGAAGCGGGTAAGTTCGTGGATGTGATCCCGCATCGCGACGAAGAGATCGCCACGCCGGTATTCTTTCGCCAGTTCATTCTCTACAAATCGTCCAGTTCGGGCGTGGTCAACATTTTCGCGGTGGATACCGCGACGGGCCAATGCTATCGCGTGACTACATCTCAATTCGGCGCGAATTTTCCGAGCATTTCTCCCGATGGGACGAAGCTGATTTACAGCGACTACACGGCTAAAGGCTATAACGCGGCCGAGTTGCCGCTGGATCCTTCAACGTGGACCACCGTCAACTTCGTGGCGCCCTCCAGCCAGACATACCGGCAGCCGACGCACGACTACAGCGGGGCAATTGGCGCCGGCCAGTTCCCTGTGGAGCGCTATCGTCCATTGCTGCACCTCTTCGACGTCCATTCCTGGGGCCTCACTTCAGGAATACCTGAAATCGGTGTCGGTCTCATTTCCGACGACAAGATGGGGCTGCTCAGTTCGCAGGCTTCGTTTCTCTATAACACCGATGAAGGCACTCCCGGATTCGAGACCAGCTTTCACTACAAGCGCTTTTTCCCGGTACTGGATTTCAGCATTGCCGATCGGGAGCGCAAGATCCAATACGTGGGTTTCAGCGATCGGTTCAGTGAGCGGACGGCCACGGCCGGCTTCCACATTCCGCTCAATCTCTCGCGCGGCTTCTACAATACGGGGCTTAGCGTGGGCGCGAATGCGGAGAACATCGACCTGAAGGGTGGGAGCCTGACGCCACTCAACTATGGAATCGGGATCGCACGGCAGCGGCAGCGGAGCGCGCGCGATCTGGCTCCGAAATGGGGCCAACTTCTTCGCTTCGGCTACAGCCAGACGCTACGCGCGGATCGTTACACGGCCAATCGGCTATACGCCGACGGGCGCTTCGCTCTGCCCGGCCTGGCGCCTCATCACGCGCTGGTGCTGGAAGGCGGCTACGAGCGCGATAACGGCAACTACATCTTTTCGCGGCAGATCGCCTTCCCGCGCGGTTATACCGCGATCACAGGTCCGAACTTGACCAAGTTTTCTGCCAACTACAGCCTTCCCCTGTTCTATCCGGACTGGTCGATTGGACAACTGCTCTACATCAAGCGGGTGGCGGCGAATGCGTTCTACGATTACGGCAAGGTGGGGGATCAGCTCTACCGTTCCACCGGCCTGGAAGCGATTTTCGACGTCAATCTATTTCACTTTCCCGGCATTCGGGTTGGCATCCGCGAGGCGTATCGCCTGGACTATCGCAATGCCAGGTTGAATCCGTTTATCGCATTTGGGTGGTAGCTACAAGGCCCAAGGATTCGCTACGGTCGAGACATCGCCGAGCGGCTCGCCGATATATTTCTGCCGCATCAGCCGCCGCACGATCTTGCCGCTCTGCGTCTTGGGCAACTCCGGCACCAGCAGAATTTCGCGCGGCCGGAACATCGAACCCATCACCTGGACTACGGTTGTGGCAATCGCCGCCGCGTCCAGAGTGACGCCTGGCTTGGCGACCGCATAGCCGACGATAGCTTCGCCCTTCATCTCGTCAGGCACTCCGATCACGGCCGCCTCAGCGACTCCGGGATGCTGCAGCATGGCCTGCTCCACCTCCGCCGGGCCCACCTTGCGGCCTGCGACGTTCATGGATTCGTCGGCGCGGCCGTAAACGAACCAGCAGCCGTCTTCATCCACACTGGCCCAATCGCCGTGATACCACCATCCTGGAAATCGCGACCAGTAGGTGTCGATGTAGCGCTGCGGGTCGTTCCAGATTCCGCGCGCCATGGAGGGGGCGGGCGCAGTGCACACCAGATAGCCCATCTTGCCGCGCACGGGCGTGCCGCTTTCGTCCACCACTTCGGTGGCCATCCCTGGCGCGGGTCCGCCCACCGTGCAGGGCTTCAGGCTCTGGATTGGCAGCGGAAACAGGAAGCTGCCCACGATTTCGGTGCCGCCCGAAATATTGATGATCGGACAGCGGCGGCGGCCCGCATGCTCGAAGAACCACAGCCACGAGGCTTCGTCCCAAGGCTCGCCGGTGGAACCGAGGAGGCGCAGGGACTCCATTGGCGGGAGGCTTCCCGCCTGCTTGCTTAACATGCGGATGGCGGTGGGGGAAATGCCGAAGGTGGTGATTCCGTGCCGCTCGATCATCTCCCAGAGGCGCATGGGGCCGGGATAATCGGGCGCTCCGTCATATAGGAAAATCGTGCCGCCGAAGAGATGGTTGCCCAGGATGGTCCACGGGCCCATCATCCAACCGATGTCGGAGAGCCAGAAGAAGCGGTCGTCAGGGCGATGGTCGAAGCCGAGCCAGATTTCCTTGCCCATTTGCGCCAGGCAGCCGGCGTGGGTGTGCACCACGCCTTTGGGTTTGCCGGTGGTGCCGGAGGTGTAGAGGATGAAGGCGCGCTCGGCCGGCTCGGTGGGACGCGCCGGTTCGTCGCCGCCCAGGAAATCATGCCACGCGATTCCACCAGTCGCATCGCTGCCGCGGTAGCGGAGCACGACGGTGTGCTCGACGCCTGTGGGCATTTTCTCAAGCAGGGGAATGCGCTTGCCGCGTCGCTCCAGGAAATCGGCGGTGAAGAGGACGCGCGCTCCCGAATCTTCCAGGCGTGTCGCGATGGCTCCCGTACCGAAGCCGGCGAATATGGGCACGACCGTCATTCGGGCCTTGAAGCAGCCGTAGAGAATCGAGAGAATCTCGGGGACCATGGGCATGCACAGCGCTACGCGGTCGCCGGCTTGCAGTCCGAGGCGCAAGAGCCCGGCCGCCACGCGCTCGGCCTCCGCGCGGACTTCGGCGAAAGTCACGCTGCGAGCGTCGCCGTTCTCGCCTTCCCAAATGCAGGCCATGCGGCCGGACTCGGCCCAGCGGTCGAGGCAGTTGTGGGCGATGTTGAGCTTGCCTCCGACAAACCATTCAGCCCAGGCGGGGCCATTGGAGGCGTCGAGGACGCGGTTGTACGGAGTGGACCACTCGACGTCCATCTCGCGGATCATCTGATCCCAGAATCGCTCCGGCTCTTCGCGCGAGAAGCGCAGGAAGCTCTCACGATCGGAAAAGCCGAGGCGGCGCATAAAGCGCCAGACGTTGGTCTGCTCGACGAATTCGCGCGAAGGCTCCCAGATCATCCCGCCGGAGTATGGCAAGGCGGGGCATGGGCTGTCAAGGGGTGATGTGGGCAACATCCCGATGAGTCGGGGCGCGGCGGACTGCGAGTCTGTGCCACGAACGCAAGGTGTTTCTTATCGGTGTGAATCCGTGTGAATCCGTGGCTAAATCGCTCAGTATTTCGGAACGCTGGGGTCGACCTTGTCGCTCCAGGCCAGAATCCCACCCACCACGTTGCGGACGCGCTGGAAGCCGCTCTGTTTCAGGATGGCGCACGCCTTGGCGCTGCGCATGCCGCTGCGGCAGTGAATCACGATGTCGGCCGCGGGGTCGAACTCGCCCACGTGCTTCGGAAACTCTCCCAGCGGAATCAATTTCGCGCCGGGAATGCTGCAGATCTTGTACTCGTGCGGCTCACGCACGTCGATCAACACAAAATTATCGCCGCGGTCGATTTTCTGCTTCAGTTCGGTGACGTCGATTTCGCCTTCGTTCACTTTCGTCTCCTGAGCCGGCGCTTCCGCTGAGGGTTGCGGCACGCCACAGAATTGATGATAGTCGATCAGCTTGGTGATGGTGGGGTGCTCGCCGCAGATGGGGCATTCCGGATTCTTGCGCAGCTTCAATTCGCGGAAGCGCATGCCGAGCGCGTCATACAGCAGAAGCCGTCCGATGAGCGGCTCGCCGATCCCGAGGATCAGTTTCACGGCTTCGGTCGCCTGGATCAGTCCAACTGTTCCTGGCAGGATTCCGAGCACGCCGCCTTCGGCGCAACTGGGCACCAGGCCGGGAGGTGGCGGTTCCGGATAAAGGCATCGATAGCAGGGGCCGCCCTCGGTAGCGAAGATAGTCGACTGCCCTTCGAAGCGGAAGATCGAGCCGTAGACGTTAGGCTTCTTGAGCAGCACGCAGGCGTCATTCACCAGGTAGCGAGTGGGGAAGTTGTCCGTGCCATCCACCACCATGTCGTAATCCTTAATGATGTCGAGCGCGTTCTCGCTGCTCAGAGCCACTTCGTGCTTGACCACTTCCACGTTGGGATTGATGGCCTTCATCTTGTCGGCGGCCGAATCGAGCTTCTTGCGGCCCACGTCGGCAGTGGAGTGGATTACCTGGCGCTGCAGGTTAGTGAAATCCACGACATCGAAATCGACCATCCCGATGCGGCCTACGCCGGCGGCCGCCAGATAGAGGCCGAGGGGAGCGCCGAGCCCGCCCGCGCCCACCAGCAGCACTTTCGCGGCTTTCAACTTCTGCTGGCCCTCGATTCCCACTTCGGGGATGATCAGGTGGCGGCTGTACCGCAGGATTTCATCGTTTGAAAGCGCGGGCGCTTCGGGCGGAGCCGTCACCGTGGATCCGCCGGCGATGGAGGGCACCAGGGAAAGTGTATCGCCTTCCTTCACGGCGCTTTCCAGCTTGCTGAGATAGCGGATGTCTTCGTCGTTCAAATAAACGTTGACGAAACTGCGCAGCTTGCCTTCATCGGTGAAGATCTGCTTGCGCAAATCGGGAAACTGCGTGGTGAGCGAACTCAGCACTTCGGCTACAGTTGAGCCGGTGGCGCTCACCGAATCCTGCTTGCCGGTGAACTGGCGCAGCGGTGTAGGTATCAATACTTTGGACATGTTAGTAAGTCAGCTCCTCTTTCGCCGCCTCGGTCTGCTCGAAATTCGGCAGCCAGCTATTGGCGTGGTGGAATTCGCCCTTCTGAATGGATAGCACGACGAACGAATACCACGGACATGAATTCTGTAAATCTGTTTTCGAGAAATACGCGTCGCAGTCGGGATGCGAATGGTAGATCCCGATGAGGTCCATTCCGCGCTCGCGAGCGGCCTTGTCGGCGGCTAGCAGATCCTCCGGGCGGAGTTCGTAGCGTGCCGCCTGGGCGCCTTCGAAGGCGTTCCGAAGCGCGATGGCTTCGTGCACCACTTTGGAATCGCCGTCCAAGGAGCCGAGCATGGCGCCGCAGCATTCGTTGGGATACGTCTGGCGGGCATGCGCCACCATGGCGGCCCAGGGTTCAGTTTGGATGCGGATCATTCCTCGTCCCAGAAGTGTTCGCTCAAATACTTGTCGGCGCTGTCGCAGAGCACGGTCACGATGGTACCGCTCTCGCCGCGTTCCGCCAACTGCCCGGCCAGCAGGGTGGCGGCGTGCACATTGGCGCCGGATGAGATCCCTACCAGCAGTCCCTCTTCGCGTGCCAACCGGCGAACCATCTTGTAGGCGTCCTCGGTTTCCAGCCAGAAGTTGCCGTCGGCAAGTGTCTCGTCGTAGATGCCGGGCACGATTGCTGTGGGCATATGCTTCAAGCCTTCCAAACCATGGAAGCCGCTGGCGGGCTGCGCGGAATAGCACTTCACGCCGGGAACATCGCGCTTGAGCCGGCGGGTGACGCCGACGAAAGTGCCGCTGGTGCCCAGCGAGGTCACGAAATGGGTGATGCGGCCGCCGGTCTGCTGGATGAGCTCGGCGCCCGTAGTCTCAAAGTGCGCTTTCCAGTTGGCCGGGTTGTTGTACTGATCGGGGTAGAAGTACCGGTCCGGATCGTCCATGTAAATCTGGCGGCAGACGCGAATGGCGCCGTCGGAGCCTTCGCCCGGGTCGCTGTAGACAATCTCCGCTCCGTAGGCTTTCAGAATGCGCTTGCGCTCGTGCGACGCGTTCGAGGGCAGCACCAGCTTTACCTTGTATCCGCGACTGGCGCCGATCATGGCATACGCGATTCCGGTGTTGCCGCTGGTGGAATCGAGGATCACGCGAGTGTGGTTAAGTTTGCCCGATCGCTCGCCGTCCAGAATCATCTGGCGCGCGGCGCGATCCTTCACGGAGCCGCCGGGGTTGAAGTATTCGGCCTTACAGAAAATATCGATGTCGGGGAATGCGCGCGGGATACGCTCCAGGCGCAACAGCGGCGTATTGCCGATGGTGGCTAGAAGCGGCTCGGCTTCTGTGCGGGCAAGCTGTGAATGGGTGGACGCGTGCGCCATGGACACCTTCTTGGATTCATTCCCGCCCCTACAGGATGCGAACTTCGCATCACAATGCAAGCAAAGGAATTACCCAACTGCTGAGTGCTGTCCTATTCTACCATCGCCCTAATCCCAGTCAAGGAAGTAGGGAAAGCGCGGCTCCGCCTACCGAAAGACGCCGGTATGGCCCAGCGAGTAGCGCCCTGGCTGGGGGTAGACGCACAGGCCGTGCGGTCCGTGGCCCACCGGAATTCGGGCCAGCAGATGACCGTCGTGGGTGTCGATGGCGTAGACCTCGGAGTTGTAGCGGCCGGAGAGCCACAGAACTTTGCCGTCGGCGGAGACACCACCCATATCGGGGCTGCCGCCTCCGGGGATTTGCCACTTCTGCACGATCTTGCGCGTGGCAAAGTCGATCACAGAGATGCTGCCCTCGCCGCGATTGGAAACGTAGAGCACCTTGGAATCGCGGCTCGCGTAGAGGCCGTGGGTGCCTTTGCCGGTGGGAATGAAATCGAGCTTAGACAAGGTGTTGCCGTCGATCAGGTATACGCCGTTGGCCATCATGTCGGCCACGTAAAACACCTTGCCGTCGGGCGAAAGCTTCACGTCCTGCGGCATGCCGTGCGCGGCAAGCGGAATAAACCCCACCATCTTCTGAGTTTCGACATCCACCTTCACCACCTTGGCGCCGAATTCGCAACTCGCGATCAGGTAGCGGCCGTCGGCTGAAAAGTCCATGTGATCCACGCCTTTGCAGTTCATCCAGAGGGCGTTTGTGAGCTTCATGGTGGAGGCCTCCCGGAACATGAGCCGCTCGCGCTGCTCGGCCACCACAATGGCGTATTTGCCGTCAGGTGTGTAGTACATGTTGTACGGGTCTTCCACGCGGACGGTCCTGCCCACTTTTCCTGTGGCGGGGTCGATGGCGGTGAGGCTGTTGCCCTTGTCGTTGAGCACCCACAGCGTCTTCAGGTCGTAGGAAGGCGTCACATGCTGCGGCAGGCGGCCTACCCTGAAGGTGTCCACTACCTTGTATGTGGCCGGGTCGATCACGGAGACGGTGTTGCTCTCGGTATTAGGGACGTAGATGCGGTTCGGGAAATTGCGCACTACGGGGCTCAGAGAGCCGGCGTGGTCGGCCGAATAAATGTCGCGCGCATCCAGGACCGGAGGCATGCCGGGAAGGGCGCCGCCTTTGGGCACAACATCGGCGGCGAAAATGGACAGGCACACTACCAGACCGGCAAGCGGGATACGGGAAGTCATTGAGGCGTTCACCCTTGCTTGTTACCTTAGCAAATCCGATGTAGCGGACAACACATGAGGCGCACAGTTTTTTTGTTTGCCAAGCGGGAATGCGCCTTCGGCCCCGGGCGAAGTAAAATCGAAGGAGTGCTGTCTGGGTTTGATCCTCTCGTAGCCGAATGGTTTGCCTCCCGCTTCAGCCACGTCACTGAGCCTCAATTGCAAGGCTGGCCGCTGATTCGGGAAGGCCGCCATGTCCTGATCTCCGCGCCCACCGGTTCCGGCAAGACGCTGGCCGCCTTTCTGGTTTGCATCGACGCGTTGGTCAAGCGTGCGCGACTCGGTCCTCTGCCCGAATTGACCGAGATGGTGTATGTTTCGCCACTGAAGGCACTGAGCAACGACGTTCACAAGAACCTGGAAGTGCCATTGGCGGAGATCGCCGCCCTTGCCCGGGAGCGCGGCATTGAACTAGCCCCCATCCGAACCGCGCTACGCACAGGCGATACGCCCCAAGGCGAGCGCGCCAAAATGCAGCGCTCACGGCCGCACATTCTGGTCACCACGCCGGAATCGCTGTACATCCTTTTGACTGCCACTAAGCCCCGGGAGATGCTCGCGCGCGTGCAGACGCTGATCGTGGATGAGATCCACGCGGTGGCCGACGACAAGCGCGGCTCGCATCTGGCGATCACTCTGGCACGGCTCGACCGACTGGTGGAGCAGAACGGACTCGCCAGGCCGCAGCGCATCGGACTCTCGGCTACCGTCAAGCCGCTGGAAGACGTCGCAGCCTTTCTCAGCGACGATGTGCGGATGGTCAACGTTGGCCACAAGCGCGCTATGGAACTCGCCGTCGAAGTCCCGAAGGACGAACTCGGGACGGTAGCGACCAACGAGATGTGGGGCGAGATTTACGACCGGGTGACCGAGCTGATTCGCGAAAACCGCACGACCCTGGTTTTCGTCAACACGCGCCGCCTGTCAGAACGAGTGGCTCATCACCTGGCGGAACGGCTTGGCGAAAATGCCGTGCTGCCGCACCATGGCAGCCTGTCGCGCGCGCTGCGACTGGAGGCGGAGCGGCGGCTCAAGAACGGGGAACTGCGCGCGGTGGTGGCCACGGCCTCGCTCGAGCTCGGCATCGATATCGGCACGGTCGACCTGGTGTGCCAGATCGGGTCGCCGCGCTCCATCGCGGTGGCGCTGCAACGGATCGGACGAGCCGGGCATTGGGTGGGCGCGCTCCCCAAAGGGCGGCTCTTCGCCACCACCCGCGACGAGTTGCTGGAGTGCGCCGCCCTGGTGCGTGCGATTCATCAAGGGGAACTCGACCGCTTGGAAATTCCGCGGAATGCGCTGGACATTCTGGCGCAGCAGATGGTGGCCGCGTGTGCCGCCGAGGAGTTCGGCGAAGACGAGCTGTTCGATCTGATGCGCCGCGCGTGGTCGTATCGGATGTTGGAGCGGAGTAGTTTCGACCGCGTACTGGAAGTGCTCTCCGAGGGCATCGCGACTGCTCGCGGTCGCAGCGGCGCATACCTGCATCGCGACGCCGTCAACCATCGCCTGCGAGCGCGGCGCGGGGCGCGTATCGCCGCCATCACTTCCGGCGGAGCCATTCCTGATACCGCGCAGTACCTGGTAGTGCAGGAGCCGGAAGGGGTCGCGGTGGGCACGGTGGACGAAGATTTCGCCGTGGAAAGCATGGCCGGCGATATCTTTCTGCTGGGTACCACCAGTTGGCGGATTCGCCGTGTGGAATCGGGCCGACTGCGGGTGGAAGATGCGCACGGGGCGGCGCCGGGAATTCCGTTCTGGCGGGGTGAAGCGCCCGGACGCACGCGCGAATTGTCGGAAGAGCTGGCGCGATTGCGCGAAGAAGTGTCCATCGCCAAGACAGCCGAAGAGTTGATCGCGGAGTGCGGCCTGGATCGGCGCGGCGCGGAACAGGCGGTGGAGTATGCCCAGTCCGGCCGAGCGGCCCTGGGGGTGACGCCCACGTCCACGCGCGTGGTGGCGGAGCGCTTCTTCGATGAAGGCGGCGGCATGCAGCTTGTGATCCATGCGCCGTTCGGCGCCCGCATCAATCGGGCGTGGGGACTGGCGCTGCGCAAGCGTTTCTGCCGGTCGTTCAACTTCGAACTGCAGGCGGCAGCCACCGACAACGGAATCCTGATTTCGCTGGGCGAGCAGCACTCCTTCCCGCTCGACGCGGTATTCGATTTTCTGCGAGTGGCCACCGTGGAAGAAGTGCTGACCCAGGCGCTGCTGGCTTCGCCGATGTTCACGGCGCGCTGGCGTTGGAACGCGTCGCGCGCGCTCACCATTCCGCGCTATATGGGCGGGCGCAAAGTGCCTCCGCCGATTCAGCGGATGCGCGCCGACGACCTGATGGCGGCAGTCTTTCCCGATCAGGCCGCATGCCCGGAGAATCTCACGGGCGAGGTGCGCATTCCCGATCACCCGCTGGTCCAGGAGACCATCGACAACTGTCTCTACGAGGCGATGGATCTGAATGGCCTGCGCGATTTGTTGGGCGATATCGCCGAGGGCCGGATTCAGACCGTCGCCATCGATACGCCCGAGCCCTCGCCGTTCTCGCACGAGATTCTCAACTCGAATCCGTACGCCTATCTGGATGATGCGCCGCTCGAAGAACGCCGTGCGCGCGCTGTGCAGATGCGCCGCTCGCTTCCGGCCGATTCTGGCAGCGAAGGCGCGGGCGCGCTCGACCCCAGCGCGATTGCTCAGGTGGCAGCCGAAGCGTGGCCGCCCATCCGCGATGCCGATGAGCTGCACGAGGCTCTATGCGGCATGAGCCTGCTGCCGGCCGAAGACGGCGCCGCCGCGGGATTTTTTCAGCAACTTTTGGCAGCCAATCGCGCGACTACTTTGACGACGGATGGCCGCGACTTCTGGGTTCCCGCCGAGCGCATCGAGTTGGCGCGCCGTGTCTATCCGCACGCTGCGGTCAACCCTGCGATTTCGGCCGCCGGCACGCGAGGCATTCCCGAAAGCACGGAGGCTTGTGCCGCCGAGATCCTGCGTGGCTGGTTCGAAGTTTCCGGACCTCGCACCGCGGCGGAGCTGTCGCACGAACTCGCATTGGCTCGCGACCTGGTGGATCAGGCGCTGGCGCAACTGGAAGCGGAAGGCCAGATTCTGCGCGGACATTTCAAGAGCAATGCCGCCGGCGCCGACCTGGAATGGTGCCATCGACGCCTGCTGGCGCGCATCCACCGCCTGACCATCGGCCGGCTGCGGCGCGAAATCGAGCCAGTCACCACCGCTGAATATTACGCCTTCGTGAATCGTTGGCAGCATCTGGCGCCCGGCACACAACTGCACGGCGTGGATGGCACGCTGCAGATTGTCAAACAGCTTCAGGGCTGCGAATTCGCCGCAGCGGCGTGGGAGACCATCATCCTGCCGCGGCGCATCGCGAAATACCAGCCGGAATATCTCGACCAGCTTTGCCTCTCGGGAGAAGTGAGCTGGGGCCGGATCTCGCCGCATCCTGCGTTCGAGCTCGATGAGCAAGAGGCACGCACTCGCCGTGTCAGGCCCACACGGGTGGCGCCGCTCGCCATATTCTTGCGCGAAGATTCGCCCTGGCTGCTGGCCACGCCGCCAGTTTCGCCGCGCGAATCGCTGTGTGCCGCGGCGCGCGAAGTGCTGGCCTCCATTGAGGCGCAGGGAGCGTCGTTTTTTGCCGACCTCAAGCGAGCGACCGGCCGACCCGCCGACGAGGTGGAGGACGCGTTGTGGGAGTTGGTGGCCGCGGGTCTGGTGACGGCCGACGGCTTCGAAAATCTGCGGGTACTCCTCGATCCGAAGCGCCGCCGCACGGAAGGCAAGGGCCGCGGCGCAAGGCCTCGCCACGCGCCTGGGCGATGGGCCCTGCTGCGCCACGCCCCCGCGAACGCCGATGGCCATACCGAGACCTTCGTGCGACAGTTGCTGGCGCGATGGGGAGTGGTCTTCCGCGATGTGGCGGTCCGTGAGCCGCTAGCGCCCGCCTGGCGCGATCTTCTGGTGGTGCTGCGGCGCATGGAATCGCGTGGCGAGATACGCGGTGGCCGATTCGTAGCTGCCTTCATCGGCGAGCAGTTTGCGCTGCCCGAGGCGCTCGACGCATTGCGCGCCATCCGCCGCAGCGGAGAGACGGCGGATGCGCCGGAGGAGATTTGGAGTGTGCAGCCCGTTCCAGATCCCTCCGCGACCGTTGGGATGTAACCAATCCGACTCGCGCGTTTCATCTGGTATTTACACAAGCTGGCGAAAATCGGTACATGATCTCGGTATCTCGAAGGACCAAGCCAAACGAACGCCGCGGCAAGCAGCGGTATGCCATGAAGCTCCCTCTGATGTATCGGGCGCCGGGCACAACAAGCGACTCCGCGTGGAAGCGCGCCCGCGGTCTCGATATGAGCGCGAGCGGCATCCTGGTTGGGTTTCCGGAGGCGATGCCGGTGGGAACTGCGCTCGAACTGGCGATGGATTGGCCCGGCCTTTATCACGACAAACCGGCGATGCGGTTGCTCCTGAAAGTGCGTGTGGTGCGCGCCGACTCGCGCGGAGCGGCGTTACGCATCGTGAGCCACGAGTTCCGGGAAACATCGCGGCCGGCAAGTATGATGGCAGTCGCGTAAGTTTAGCTGTGGTACTCCTCCATGGTCCGCGGGTTGTATGCCCAGTGGAATTCCAGTTCGTAAGCCAGGGACTTTGCCAGGCCATCCAGATCCGGAAAGAGCGTGGCGAAGGTGATGTTCATGCGATAGAGTTCCCGCATCCCCACTTCGCGCACTGCGTTGTTCAATACGAACTTAGCCAAGGTGTTTTCCTGGTCTGAGTTGCTGAGAATCTCTTCTATGGGAACGTCCAGCACGCCCGGCACGGCGAAGGTCCCGGACTGCGCGATGAGACGGCGATTCATCGTGTGCGGTTCGCCCATCCAAATCATTCGATGGGTTCCCTTGAGAAAATAGCGGCGAAAGTTGTCCTCGCGGCGCGGGTCCATGCGCACCGGCTTGGAGGCGCGGCTGCTATCCAGGTGCGCCGGATTGAGCGCCCATACCACGCCATCGTGGAGTGTTCGCTCCAGGGCAAAGAAGGCCGCGACGTAGGGCGACCACGTGAAATCGATTAAACGAGTGGGCGCGCCGTGGTGCTGCATGAGGGCAAGCCATTGAAAATCGTCTTCGGGATCGGGCGGCTTCGCCAGAAACTGGTGCGCTTTGCGTTTGAAGATGCGCAGAATCCGGGCCTCCTGCTTGGCCCAGGCTTTGGGCGAAACGCCGAAGTTTTGAAAATAGCGGGACAGCGAGCTGTAAAGCGGCCACCGTTCATCGCGCTCACCGCGGAATGCCCAGTGCGTATACGGCGGACTGGTGATGACCTTAAGAAACGACTCCCAGGATTTCAGCCGGAAGACGCGGTACGAGCGGCGTTTGCGTGCGACCATCTGGAGACTATAGTAGCCGAGACCTGTCTCCGCCTTTTCAGCTTTCGAAGCGATACATCGCCTGCTCGATGGAGGTTCCTCTTACGTCGATTCGCTTCAGGTCCGTGGTTCCTACTCCGTGGCCTTCGGCCAGCAGGAGGGTGTTATCGCAGGTTTGGAAGGGCTTGGTTCCTCTGGTGGCTCTGGGGTCGTAGCCCATCACTGCCGTCGACACCGCGTCGGTGCACACAGGATTGAGCCCCGCAATCAGAACTCCCGGGGACACAATCCGGATTCCGCGAATCCATGGGCCTTCTCCGGCGGCGATGGATTCCACTCCGTCGATGATCGCCAGATGGATGGGGCGCGCTGCCACTAGATCGGCCACGATGTGCGGCACTCGATATCCGGCGTCGTGATTGACGCCGAAGTGCAGTTCCTGCGGCGCCGATTTCGAGGGCTGCCGCTTGCCTTCATGTCCCACCTTCATGCGTCCATCGACGGGCTTCTCGTTGGGCTCGTCGACGCCCGCGCTATCGCCATAGATCGAAGCCGGCAGGCTGCCGAAGCAGTTCTTCATGGAGAGCGTGACGCCGCACGTGGCGTGGTTCTTGAGCTTCGCCATGCTGACGAAAACGTCCGTGTCGTCGAACGAATGGTTCAGGTCGTATGCGGGGTACATGTAGGCGCTGCCCGGAACTTTGAAGCGCGGGTAGCGCTTGCCTTTGCCGATGGCATTGGTGTTTTCGAATTCCACCGCACTCATGGCCGATTGCAGGCTGCGCACGTTCCAGCCGGAATCGAGCATCACCTCTTCCAGCGGCCCGCCCGTGCCCCAGGAGCTTTCCACGAAGCGCACGCGTTTGGCGCCTGCGCGGCCCATCAAGTAGGCAGCGGAGCCGAGCACTTTGGGATGCGTGTAGTGCGTAATGGCCGGAGCTTTGCCCTGAAAGCGGATGCCGGGACTGCCGGTCATGTTGATTTTGATGGTGACGGTTTTGTTTCGAACCACCTTATCCAGGCCGCCCAACTGGTCGAACATGGTGTTCAGTTTTGCGGTGATGTCCTCATCATACGAGGCGCATTTCGCAATGGAAACAGGCGCCGCGGGCGCTTCGGTTTCCGCAGCCCTCAAAAGCGGCGCCGCACTGATCATCGCAAGCCATTCTCTACGAGTCATGCTATTGCTCCAATCTGATGCTGGCGCAGACCCCGACCTTGTCGAGATCCACGCCCCAGCCTTCTTCGGCCTGATAGATTTCCAACTTTTTTTCCGCGCCTTCGGGAGTAGTGAGGGTGGCGTGCTTATAATCTCCCAAGAAGTGCACGGTCACATTTTCCACCGGATAGTCCGAGTAATTTAACAAATGCACCACCTCGGTCTTGCCATCGGCGCTGGTCAGCACGTTCGACAGCATGGACGATACGTTGAACAGGCGGACGCCGAGATTCTGTCGTCCCACCATGGAATTCACGTCGTGCCAGATGTCGTTGAGGCGTTCCAGTTCCTTCTTGTCGAGGGTGATGCCCTCGCCATTGGGCGCCTCGTCCTTCCAGCCCGGAGGACCGGTGAGGAGCGTGCCGCCGCCGCG
Organism: uncultured Solibacteraceae bacterium; assembly: GCA_963815475.1. Classification (GTDB taxonomy): domain Bacteria; phylum Acidobacteriota; class Terriglobia; order Bryobacterales; family Bryobacteraceae; genus Sulfopaludibacter. The sequence continues at coordinate 3,577,596 of CAWFHD010000003.1, forward strand.
CGTGAAGTTGCGCAGAATCTCTTTCTGCTCGGGCGTGAGCGAATCGGCGTCCACGTTGACCGCCATGGTGGCTCCCTTTAGCGCCTGCGCGGAAAGCTGCTGCCGCGGTACGGGACGCACGGGCGTGTGCTTCACGGCGATCATGTCGAGGATGCCGCCTGAGAGCAGTCCGCCCTTGGCCGGATCCTGCACGATGGCAAGCTTGCCGAATTCCTGCATGCGCCGCCACTCGGGATGCTGTTCAAAATAGCGCAGGAGGACGCTCATTCGCTGCCAATCCCGCATGGCGGCAGCGTCGCGGCTGTGCAGGCGGGTATTGAAATCGGAGTCGAATGCCAGCACCCACCGCGCGCCGGAAATGGCGGCGTCGGCGATGGCCTGCAGGTACCGCGCGCCAGTGACTACGGTCGCGGGTGGCGGCACGTTGGCAATCCATAACGCCGATGTGCCCCACGCTCGGACGGCGCGAATGAAGCCGGTGTTGGTATCGATCCAGGCGGAGCCGCTGGGCCCGGCCTTCTTGTTGCCGTCGTCCTGCACCGCGATCCCGGGCCACATTCCCTGATAGGTGCCAATCACCGGGGCGTTCGAGCCGAGTGCCAGTCGATTGCGCGCCGTCAGTTCGATGACGGGAGCCCCGGAGGAGGCTTCGCGCACTGACGTCGCCGTTCCTTCCGGAAAATCGCCTTCCAACACGATGCCGGTGACTTTGGCGTCGAAGGCTTTATGCGCGGCAGCGAGAACGTCGCCGCCGGGTGTCAGTACGGCCAGAGTGATCAGGCCGCGCGAAGTGGATGCCGCCACGAACTCGGCGGGATAGGTTTTCAGCAGCAGGCAATTGATGGGAGTGTCGGTGAGCAACTCCAGCGATGCGGCGTCGGACCATTGCCAACGAACGGGAACCCAGTCGCCCGGCGTGGGAGTGGAGGCGCAGAGCACCGGCAACAAACCGAACGCGGCGGCCCAGCACATCCCTCGCATACATACACTTTACTATGGGCACGAAACTTATTATGAGCGCGGAACGGGGGGCGGTATGATGACAGAAGTTTGGAACCTGACGCGCTCACGTACAAAGCCAAACCGGATTTCGCCGCGAAACGCGCAATTCGGTGCGTTGAGTAGGGTAAGTTTTACCCGTTCGTTGCCGGGTTCGATAGGAACGTGAATTTTGCAGGGAAAGGTCTATGGTTGATTTGAGAGAGCTGGAAGAGGGAGTTTCCATTGGTGGAGTCTACACACTGGAACGGTGGATTCGAAATGACAGCTCCGGAACTTTTTTTGCGGCCCTGACGGGAGACGGCGAGCGGCTGCTCATCAAATTGGCGCCGGAGCACGCCCCCGATGCCGAATTGCAGCTCGCCACATGGCAGCGGTCGCGGAATTTGCGTCATGCGCATTTGCAGGATTTGCGCGATGTGGGGCGCAGCGAGTTGCCGGGTGGGATCTACAACTACTCAGTCTACGAGTATCCCGAAGATGTCCTGGCGTCGGCCCTGGAGCAGGGGCCGCTCAGTGAAGCGGACACGCTTGGAGTGCTGGACGCGGCGCTCGCCGCCCTCCGCTATCTGCACGGCCAGGGATTGGTGCACGGTTCGGTGGACCCCGATCACATCGTAGCGATAGGTGAAGTGGTGAAGTTGACTACGGATGGGCTGCGGGAGTCTGACGATCTGGAGGGCTGCGCGGAAGATGTGCGCCAGTTGGGCGAAATGGTACGGAGGCTGCGCGCGCCGGAGCCGCTGAACGAACCGCTCGCGACCATCGTGCAACATGCCACAGCCAAAGAAACGCGAAACCGTTGGACGCTGGCAGAGATTGCCACGCTGCTCGAGCTGGCCGGTGGCCGTCGCGGCAGTAGCAACACCGAGCGTCGCGCCTCCAGTCATGGCGCCTCCAGTAGCAGCCCCGGTGGCTGCGCCGATTCCCCCGCCTGTGGTCGCGCCCCGTATGCCGCCGTCGCGAGTTCGTGACTACGAAGAAGATGAGCGTCCGTCGAAAACCTTTCCCAGATGGATCGTCGCCGGCGTGGCGATTCTGCTGTTTTCCATCCTGTTGTTCAATTTGCGGCGCAAGCCCGAGGCGCCCGCATTCACACCTGTTTCGGCGCCCAAGCCTGCCCCTATACAAGATCTGACTCCGCCCCCCGTAACCGCTCCACGTCCGTCGTCGCCTGCGGTGTGGCGCGTGATTGCATTCACTTATCGGTCGCGCGAAGCGGCGGATAAGAAGGTGAAACAGATCAACGGCAAATGGCCCGATCTGCACGCCGAAGTCTTTTCGCCGAAGGGACGCCACGGATATTACCTGGTGGCACTGGGCGACGGAATGACTCGGGATGATGCGACGCGCCTGCAGCGCAAAGCCCGTGGCAAGGGACTGCCGCGCGACACCTACGTGCAGAATTACGATTAAAACTTCATGAAAACCTCGATGCGCTTGGTGGGGTAGACGCTTCCGCCTGCCAATCCGAGCGAAGCTCGGACGATTTTTCGATCCCGTCAGAAGCCGGCGTACCAGTCGTAACCGTCCTCAGCCCAATAGTCGCCGGGACGAGTTGTCTGGTAGGTGATCTTTCCGATGCGCTTGATGTTCTTAATGCCGTACTTTACGGGAATAGCCAGACGCAGCGGCGCTCCGTGCTTATCTTCGAGCGGCTGACCGTTCATCTCGTACGCCAGCACCGTCTGCGGATGGAACGCCGAGGCGGCATCCAGGCCGATGTAATACTTGCCGTCGGGAGTCGCCATGCCCACATAGGCGTCGGGATCGATCTCCAAAGTGGCGTACTTGTCCACCAGGTCGCGCAGGCGCGCGCCGCCCCAATGGATCTTGCGTGACCACCCTTCGATGCATTTCAACTCAGTGACCATTTCGGTTTTGGGAAGCGCGCGGATGGCATCCATGCCGAGAGTGAGCGGGCCGGAATCGGTCATGCCTTCGAGCGTGAGCTTCCAGTTCGCATCTACCGGGTCATCCAGGCCCACGCCGCCGTTGTACCTGGGCTGGTCCACGGCGCGCAGAGGGAAGGTCCGCGCCAGCCGGGTGTCGCGGGAGAAATCTCGCCAGACCTGTTCGTTCAGCCGAAGCGCTGCGCGCAGCGGCCAGGCTTCGCTGTCGTCTTCGCGCCGGGTGCGAATCCACTCCCAGATGCCTCCGCCCAGCAAGGCCGCGATGCCGCCTGTGAGCAGACTGCGGCGCGTGAGTCGGGCCATCTCGCGGTCGATGTCCCGGTCGCTCATACTTGCTCCTCCTCCACGGTGACCACTTCATAGCCAGTGATCATGGCGCGCAGGTTGTTCCAGCCCGCGCGGATCACTTGCGCGATGTGGACCAGGAAGAACGCGGCATATCCCAAAGTCAGCAGGAAGTGCTCCAGCCGTGCGGCCTCGTAGCCGCCGAGCAGCCAGGTGAGCCAAACGAACTGCACCGATTTCCAGATCGCGAGACCGGTAAGCAACGAACCGGCGCCCATCAGCACGATCGACGTGTAGGCGATCTGTTGCGCTCCGTTGAATTTGCGGCGCGGCGGATGGACCTTGCTGAGATGAAGGTCGTAGAGCGTTACCTGGATGGCTTCCCGCAGTGAACGGCGATTGGGAACCAGGTAGCGCCATTCGCCCGAAATCAGTGTATAGGCCACATAGGCGATACCGTTCAGCGCGAACAACCACGCAATCATGAAGTGCCACGCCATTCCTTCGGCGAGCCGCTGGTTGAAGCTGAATGCCTCGTAGAACCATTGCGGGAAAAAGTGGAAGAGTGTGAATCCACCCACACCGACGCGATACACGCTGTTCGCCCAGTAGATCAGCATCCCGCTCCAGATCATGAGGGAGATCAGCGGGAAGTTGATCCAGTGGAACCAACGAATGGCCCTGGGATGTTTGCTCTCCAGTTGCTTCATATTCTGAAAATTCGCAACGCCGGCCCAAAAAGTTACGCCGCAGCGGATCAGTGTTGACCGATCCACTTTGCCAGGCCGAACGCTGCCGCCGACGCTAATCCTCCGATGACCACCGTTTGCATTCCTCCGCGGAATGGCGAGATGCCGGTCATGCTGCCCTTTACATATCCAAAGATGAACAGCGCGACCAGCGTCACCGCCACCGAGGCTTGGAGCGCGCTATAGAGTTCGTGCATCAAAACGTAGGGCGCCAGGGGCACCAGGCCACCCAGAATATAGGACACCGCGATGGTGATGGCGCTGTTCCGCGCGCGCTTGGGATCGGGTTCATCGAAACCCAATTCAAACTTCATCATGAAGTCTACCCAATGCTTCTGATCGGCGCAGATGGCATTCACTACCGGTGAAATATCCTGCTCGGACATGCCATAGCCGCGGAATACGTCGGCCACTTCTTCACGCTCTTTGTCGGGCAGTTCCACGGTTTCGCGGTACTCGCGGTCGCGTTCCGAATGGTAATGGTCGCGGTCTGTGCGCGCTGCCAGATAGCCGCCCAGCCCCATCGCAATCGAGCCGGCGGCGATTTCGGCCAGCCCGGCGATCACGATGATGCTGGTGGCGGCGCCCGTTCCTGAAAGGCCTGCCGCCAGCGCGAACGGAACCGTCAATCCGTCGGACATTCCAATCACGACGTCGCGAACCATCTCGGGAGCTTCGAAATGCTGTTCTACGTGGAGAACGTGAGCCATGTTCCCACATTGTGTCACAGTGGAAATGCATGGATCTGGCCGATTTCGACTACGTTTTGCCGGAAGATCTGATTGCCCAGGAGGCGCTGTCCGACCGCGCGGCGTCGCGCATGCTCGTGCTCGATCGCGGGAAGCAAAGCTGGGACGATCGCACGTTCCGCGAGTTTCCGTCGTTTCTTCGCGAGGGCGATTGCCTGGTGCTGAACGATTCGCGGGTGTTTCCGGCGCGGCTATTCGGGAAGCGGGCCGGAGTGCATTCGCTGCCCGTCGGCAAGAACAATCCCAAGGTCCACGAGCACCTGAGCGGCGAGGTGGAGGTCTTCCTGCTGCGGCCGGTGAGCGCCGATGGGAAGGACTGGGAAGCGCTGGTGCGGCCGGGGCGCAAGCTGCCGGTGGGCGAGCGCATCGCATTCCATGGCGGACTGGATGCCGAAATTGTGGCGCGCGGTGAGTTTGGCGAACGCACCGTTCGGTTCCACGCCGAAGGCGACCTGTTCCAGCAGTTCGAGAAGATCGGGCACGTGCCGCTGCCTCCTTATATCAAACGGGAAGATCGGGAGGCCGATCGCGAACGCTACCAGACGGTGTTCGCGCGCGAGAAGGGGTCCGTGGCGGCGCCCACCGCCGGGCTGCACTTCACGCCGGAGATTCTCGATGCCTGCCGGGCGCGCGGGGCGGAAATAGCATACGTCACGCTGCATGTGGGGCTGGGAACTTTCCAACCGCTGCACGACGAGCAGGTAGAGCGAGCCAAGCTGCACGCCGAGCGATATCGAATCAGCCCTGAGAATGCCGCGAAGATGAAGGCCGCGCGGCGGCTGGTGGCGGTGGGCACCACGAGCGTCCGCACCATCGAGACGGCGCTTCAGACCGGCGCGGAAGGTGGCGAGACGGATATCTTTATTTACCCCGGCTTCGAATTTCGGGGTGTGGGGGGAATGCTGACCAATTTTCACCTGCCGCGAACCAGCCTGCTGCTACTGGTGTGCGCCTTCGCGGGGAAGGAGTTGGCCCTGGCGGCCTATCGTCATGCCGTGGAAGCGCGCTATCGATTCTACTCGTACGGCGACTGCATGTTGATCGTATAAAGTGGGGCCGGCGGTCTTGCCCACCGGCCCCTTCGCGTTCAATCGCCCTTGACCTGCCGCATTACGATCTCGGCGGTGGTTCGATGCTCATCTTTGCCGAGGTTCGGAATCTTGAGGCGGTAGACCGGCGCATTGTAGTCGCCCATCCAGACCTGGCTGAGTGCGCAGCGGCCCACCCCGCATTGGAACGAGAGAATCGCCTTGCCGCTATCCCTCCACGCCTTCTTGGCGTCGCCATTGTAGGAGCCCAGTACGAGCGCCTGTTGCGTGGGCTCGAGGCTGCCGATCGCTACTATCGGCACTCCGGTGTTTCCACTCGCGACCCTTACGCGATAGGTTCCCGGCTCAAAGACCTTGCCGCCGGCGCGGAAGGCGAAAGGGATCTTCGCTTCCATGGTTTGGGCGGAAGCCGCTCCAGCAACGGCCATAAAGGCGGCTGTCGCCATCATCATCATCTTCATCGTCGAGTTTTTCATGTCTGCATCCTCCTGAGATGGGCTCGCCCCTTGGCGTTCCCGAATGTGTCTGGACTAGTGCAGGCGGAGCGCCACAGCGTTTCGGATTCGCAAAGCGTGGCAAATTCACGGAGGGGCGTCCGGGATTCGCGAAGAAATGAACCTCGCGGTTTACGCGCGTGAACCGAACGGTTCACCGCCCCTCAGCGGCGGCTGCTACACTGACGTTCCAAGTATGGACGCGGAACTCATCGTCGTAGAAGGCCCGCTGCTGGGGACACGATATCCACTGGGTTCGGACGATGTAACCATCGGCCGCGCGACATCGGCGGACATCCGGCTCACCGATCATCTGTCTGCGTGGGAACACTGCCTGGTGCGCTTTCGCGAGGGACGCTACCAGGTGGCCGACCGGCGCAGCGGCGCCGGGACATATGTGAACGGTATGCGCGCCAGCGAGCATTGGCTGGAGCCCGGGGACCAGGTGAGCGTCGGCGAGACCGTGCTGATGTATCGAGAGGATGCACAGGCGGCCATAGGCGATTCGCAAAACCACACGCTGCTGCGGGCTTGCGGCCTGCTGTTCCTGTTCCGTGCGCTCGCGGTGGCGAAGAGTTCCAAGCATCGAACCACGCTGGCGGGGCAGCTCCTTCGCCTGATCGCGGATATTGTGCCGGTCATCGGCGGCGCCGTGATGATGGGAAGTGTGCCTGACGACGTGAGGACCGCGGCCCGTGAACTCGGCGTCGATGCGGACTTCGGAGAGATGGCGGCGCGGGTCTTCGGCGAAGGCGTGGCGATTGACGCGGAGAAGCGCACGCTCGCGGTGGCGCTTTCCAGCCGCGGCGCCGTGGCGGGCGCGATTGTGGCCCAGTTCGCGGCAGATCAGGAAGCCAACCTGGGCGAGCATCGCGACACTCTGAGTGCCATCGCGACACTGGCGATGGCGGCGCTGGAGACGGCGCGGCAGGTGGAGCAACTCCGGGTGGAGAACGCGCAACTGCTGGAACGGCTGGGGGCAGACGAAGCGGGAATGGTGGGCGAGAGCCCGTCGATGAGCAAGATCCAACGGATGATCGCGCGTGTGGCGCCGCTCGATACCTCGGTGTTGATTCTGGGGGAGAGCGGCACCGGCAAGGAACTGGTGGCACGCGCGCTGCAGCGGCAGAGTCCGCGCGCGGGGCGTCCCTTCATCGCCATCAACTGCGCGGCGCTTACCGAGACGCTGCTCGAAAGCGAACTGTTCGGGCATGAGAAAGGCGCGTTCACCGGGGCGGTGGCGCAGAAGAAGGGCAAGCTGGAATTGGGCGAAGGCGGCACGGTTTTTCTGGACGAGATCGGCGAACTGGCGCCGGCGCTGCAAGCCAAGCTGCTGCGCGTGCTGCAGCAGAGGGAATTCGAACGCGTGGGCGGCACCATTACTCACAAGTTGGATGTAAGACTGATCGCGGCTACCAATCTCGATCTGGCGTCGGCATGCCGCCAAGGGATCTTTCGCGAGGACCTCTATCATCGGCTGAACGTAGTGGCACTGCGGGTCCCGCCGCTGCGCGAACGAGCCGCGGACATTCCGGCACTGGCACGATACTTCCTGGAACGCGCCTGCTCACGCTGCCATCGAAGGGTAGCGGAGATTTCGCCGGAGGCGGAGCGATACCTGATGAGCTACTCCTGGCCCGGCAACGTCCGCGAGCTGGAGAACGCCATCGAACGCGCGGTGGTGTTGGGCGAATCGGAAACGCTGCTGCCGGAAGACTTGCCGGAAACGGTGCTGGAAGCAGCGCCCGTGCCGCATACGCCAGGCGCGCTGCAGCCATCGGTGACGGAGAGCAAGCGCCAATTGATTCTGGTAGCGTGGCAGCAAAGCGGCGGAGACCACGACCTGGCGGCAGAACGCCTGGGCATCCATCCGAACTCGTTGCGGCGCCTGCTGCGGACGCTGCATTTGCGGGAAATGCTGCGGTAGCGGCGCTGGGCCTATTTACATCTCACGCCTTGACCTTCGACCTATCCAGGCGTATTCTGAACGGTAGAAGCTTGAGGTATCGATGCCCTCTCCCCGTTTCCCCATCCCGCAAGGCACACTTGACATGCTGATCCTCCAGATCCTGTCGCTCGAACCCGCCCATGGGTACGGGATCGCGCAGCGGCTGGAGCAGATCTCACGCTCGGTAGTCCAGGTCAACCAGGGTTCGCTCTATCCCGCTCTTCACCGCCTGCAGCAGAAAGGCTGGCTGCGCGCCGAGTGGAAACAGTCGGAGACCGGCAGGGAGGCCAAGTTCTACGCCCTTACAGCCTCCGGGCGGCGCCAGCTTGCCGTGGAGAGGGACAGCTGGGCGCGCCTCTCCGATGCCGTCAACCTGATCTTCGAGGAGGGCAGCCGATGATTCAGCTCTTCAACTGGTTCCGCCGCCGGTCCCTGGAGTACGGCCTCGATCGCGAGCTGCAATATCACTTCGATCGCCGCGTCGCTGACCTCACCGCCGCCGGCATTCCCGAACCTCAGGCCCGCCGCCGCGTCGCCGTCGAACTCGGCCTCTCCCAGGTGCGCGAGGAGGTCCGGGACGTCTGGCTCACCCGCTGGTTCCGCGACTTCCTCTACGATCTGCGCTTCTCCGCCCGATCGTTCCTTCGCAGCCCCGGCTTCACCGCGGTCACGCTGCTCTCGCTGGCGCTGGGCATCGGCGCCACCACCGCCATCTACTCGCTGGTGGATCAAGTGATTCTGCATGCGCTGCCTATCCACGACGCCGCCCGCCTCGTTCTTGTCGATTGGAAAGGCGATCAGGCCACCGGCGGGTTTGGCTCCTGGAACCTCATGTCCTACCCGATCTGTCGGGACCTCCAGCAGCAGAAGTTCTTCGATGGGGTCCTGTGCCGCGCCGAAATCCAGGTGAATCTCTCGGCAGGCGGCGATCCGAAGCCTGTTGCTGCCGAAATCGTCTCCGGCAGCTATTTCCCGGTCCTCGGCATCGGCCCCGCTGTGGGCCGCGTCATCGAAGAGTCCGATGACGCTGCTCCCGGCGCCGGTCCGGTCGTAGTCCTCTCGAACGAGTTCTGGCAGACCGAGTTTGGCGGGGCAGCGGACATCGTCGGCCGCAAGCTCCTCATCAACCAGCACCCCATGACGGTTGTCGGCGTCGCCGCTGCGGCCTTCCACGGCGTCGATGTCGGCGCCGTGCCGGCTCTCTGGATTCCTGCGTCTATGTACGCGGAGGCGATTCCCGGGGCCGACGAAGCCCTGCTGCGTAGTCCCACTCGTTGGATGCAGATCCTAGCCCGCCTCCGCCCGGACCTCACGCCCGCGCAAGCGCAGGCTGGCCTGCAGCCGTGGTTCAAGGCGTGGCTCCAGGACAACATGCTTCGCCCCGGCTTCCCGACGATTACGGCCGACCGCCGCCGCCGCTACCTGGCCTCCACTCTCGAACTCACCTTCGCGCCCCAGGGCCATTCGCCGCTCCGCCGCAGCCTCGCCGAGCCGCTCTGGCTGCTGTTCGCCGCCACCGGAGTTCTGCTCGGCTTGGCCTGCCTGAACGTCGCCGGCCTCTTCCTCGCCCGTGGCTCTGCACGCGGCCGCGAGATCGGCACCCGCCTCGCTCTCGGCGCATCCCGCGGACGCATCGGCCGCCAACTCCTCGCCGATAGCTTCCTTCTTGCCCTGACCGGTGGCATCCTCGGCGTGGCCGTGGCTCCGCTCGCGATTCACGCGCTGATCGCGTTCCTGCCGATCGAACTCGCCGCCAGCGCCCTCCGCGGAACGCTCAGTCTTCGGCTGCTCGCCTTTGCCTTCTTCACCAGCCTGGCCGCCGGCCTCCTGAGCGGCCTTGCTCCCGCGCTCCACGCCGGCGGCGGCAGTCTGGTCAGCTCACTTCGCGAGCGCGCCGGAACTGGCTTTGGCGGTGTTCGCCTGCGCAAGTGCATCGTCACTCTACAGGTGGCCTTCTCGCTCATCCTGGTTATCGGCGCCGCCCTGTTTGTCCGGACGCTCGCTGGTTTGCTCGCCAAAGGCCCCGGCTTCGAGACTTCCGGTATCCTCTCCTTCGCCATCGCGCCCGTGCAGAGTGGTTATTCGAACGCGGACGCCGCGCGTCTGGTCCGCCGCCTTGACGAGGAGGTCCGCGCCCTACCCATCACGCGAAACTCCGCCGCTGCCCGCTGGGCCTTCCTGACTGGTGGAAGCTGGAACAATGCAATAACCATTCAGACCGATCGCCGCATCGTAACCGGCGACGTCAACCTCAACGGCGTCGGTCCCGGCTTTTTCTCGACCCTCGGCATTCGCATCCTTGCCGGCCGCGATTTCGACGCCCACGACTCCCGCCCGGCCGGCGAAGCTGGCCTCCGCTCCGCCATCGTGAATGAGGCTTTCGTCAAACGCTATCTGGCCGGCCGCGATCCCCTCGGCATCCGCATCGGCCGGGGCTCGGGTCCAGACGTTAAGCCCGATGTCATAATCGTCGGCGTCTGTGCCACCTTCAACTACCGCGGCCTCCGCGACGATTCCGAGCAGGCCTTCTTTCCCATGTTCGAAGGCGAAGACGCCGGCGCCACCTTCTACATCAAGGTTCGCGGCGCGCCTGAGCAGGCGATTCCGCATATCCGCCGCATCGTGCGTCAGGCCGACCCCCGGTTGCCGATTCTCTGGTTCCGGACTCTGGACGACCAGGTCAGCCGCTCGCTCTCCACTGAGCGCCTCCTGGCCGCCCTCTCCGGCAGCTTCGGCGCGCTGGCGCTACTGCTCTCGCTGATCGGTCTCTATGGAGTGATGTCCTTCGTGGTCACTCGCCGCACCCGCGAAATCGGCATTCGCCTCGCGCTTGGCGCCACGGGCGCATCCGCCATCCGCCTCGTCCTGCGCGACGCCGTCGCAATGATCGCCGTCGGCATGGCCATCGCGCTCCCTTGCGTCGCCGCCCTCGGCAAGCTCGTCCAATCCCAGTTGTTCGGCGTCACTGCCACCGATCCCTCGACCGTCGCTGCTGCCGCACTGGTCCTCGCCGCTGGCGCGCTCGGGGCAGCATTCATCCCCGCATGGCGGGCCGCAAACGTGGGCCTGATGGACGCCCTTCGGCTGGAATAGCGCCGTCCAGCTAAAACACGAATCGCACTTGCAGTTGGAACATGCGCGGCGGGTCGATGTTGGCGAAGGCCGGGATGGCGGTAGAAGCCGTGCCCACAGCCACGAATTGGCCAAACGTCGGACTCGCCGTGCCCGTATCGCCGTAGATGGTTTGACCGCGGCCCAGGAAGTTCCCGTGATTCAGCAGATTGAAGCCCTCTGCCCGGAACACGATGGAAGTGCCTTCCGAGGTCTTGATACGCGTCTCTGCGAACATTCCCACATCGGAGGTGGGAGTGCCGCGAAATGCGGACTTGCTAACCACCACGCCATTGATAACGGGGCGATCGTTATTGAGGCCGTCACCATTGTTGTCGATGCCGGTGGTGGCGTTGAACGGGCGCGCTGAAGCAAACGACGACAATGTTCCGACGGTGATGTGGAACGGCAAATTATAGCCGCCGGTAATCACCAGGCGATGACGCTGGTCCAGCACGCTCGGTCCGCGTTCGTTCTCTCCCAGGCGATCGATAATGCTCTGGTCCGGGCTGATGCCGTTGCCGTCCGGCTCGGTGGTATTGGTCGCCTTGGAGAGCGTGTAGCTCACATTGAAGTACCCGTGCCGATTGCCGCGGTAGCTCAACTGGGTCTGCAAGCCGTCATAATCGCCGACGCCGAGGTTCATCAGTACGTTCACCTGGCGCACGCCGCCATTGACCGGCAGGATGGGCCGTGTGGCATTGGCAGCCGCCACGGTGCGAACCTGTCCGGGCGCAGTCCGGTCGAATTCCGAGGGAGCGTTCAAGTCGACTGTGCGGTCGAGGCCGGTCCAGTGCTGGTGCACGTAATCGGAGCCGAGGAACAGACCCTTTGTCAACTCGCGCTCGCCGCCGATGGAGACCACCTGGCTGCGGGGATTGACCAGTTTGTCGGGGTAGAACGGCAGCAAATCGAAGTTCAACCCGTACTTGGCGAATTGCGTTTCGTAGAAGGAACGCCTGCCTGCCTGGATGGTGATATCGCGCGCAGGCAGTTGCGAAGCCGGCAGAGTCCTGGGATCAAACGAAAGAGGGAGGCACGATCCCGTCAGGCAGGTTGGGAATCCAAGTTGGCCCGGAACCGCGGAGTAAGTGGTCAAGCCGTCCAAACCCCCGGTCAGGTAGCTGGCTACCAGGTTGGATTGAATCTGCGTGTAGTACATGCCGTAGCCGCCGCGGACCGACCAGCGCGAATTTCCGCCGGGATGCCAGCCGAACCCGACGCGCGGCGCGAAGTCCTTCGTGGCGTCGGTTAGAGTCTGGCGATCGTAACGAAGCCCAAGATCGATGGTGAAGTCGCGGCGCAGGTGGATGCTGTCCTGCACGAAAAACGCATAAATCCACTGCTTCAACTGGTAGGTGCTCACCCCGAAATTGATCGGCTGCGAGTAACTCTGCACGTCGTTCAAAGTCAATTGGTCGAACGGTGCGGTGGTGGTGTTCTTGAAGGTGAAGGTGCCCAGAATGGCTTGGCCGGGCTCGCTACCGAAGCCGCCGGAGGTGTGATGCACAATGCTGGTGCCGAAGCGGACGTAGTGCTTGCCGTGCGTCCACGATAGAGTGTCGGAGAACTGCGCCTGGCGGCCATAGAGATTGGAAACGCGCGACTGTCCGATGGTGAATGGCACGGCGCCGGCCCGGGTGTAGGTGGTGGACAGCGTGCCGGCCAGCCACTCCGTAACCGGGTCGCCATCCACATAAGCGAACCGCGCCTCATTCACCAGGTTGGGGGTGAGCGTCGACGTGAGATTGGCCTGGCCGACCGCGGAACGCCGTGCGTACTCGCGCGCCACGCTCGGCGCGCTGGTTCCGCCCACAGCATCCTGCGGATTGTCATCGTGGAAGCGGTCGATGTTCACGCGCAGCATTAAATTCTCATTGGGCGACAGTCTCTGATCCAGTCGGCCGTCGCCGAGGAATTGGCGGTAGTGACCCGTGTAGGCCAGGTTTCCATTTGCCGGCAGCACAAAGGACGGAAGGGCGTTCGACAGGAAGGCCGTTCGGTTCTGGCTGGTGTAGTCGGAGGTCAGGAAGAAGAAGGTTTTGTCTTTAACGATGGGGCCGCCAACGGAGCCGGAATATTGGGCCAACGTATCGGGAATGTCCACAGGGCTGATGGAGGTGAGCGTGGAAGGGGTGACGCAGGAAGACACCGACGACGGGCAGAATCCCTTCGTCGAAAACGACTTCGCCTGCAGGTCGCCGGGACGGTTCATATAAATGCCTTCGCCATGCAGGTTGTTGGTGCCCGATTTGGTCACGATGTTCACCGCGGGTCCCGAGGTCCAGCCGAACTCGGAAGAAAACGCATTCGTGAGCACGGTCATTTCCTGGATGGCTCCCAGCGGTACGGCGGTAATCATGGTCTGGCGTCCCCAGTCCTCATCGTTGTTGGCGCCATCGAGTGTGGTGGTGGTGGCTCGGCGCGACCCTGCGCCGGTGGCGTAGTAGGTCTGATTGACGAAAAGATCTCCGGTGCCCTTGGCGGGGCGGAACGCCGAATCGAGGAGCGGCACGCTGCTCGCCTTCCGGCCGAGGATGGGAGTCTCATCGATCTGCGGGCTGTCGAAGGACATGCCGATTTGCGCATCGGCGCGCACGCCTTCGGCGGTGCCGAAGACAGTCACCTCCGATTTGGCCGAACCGAGCGCAAGTTTGACGGTCACAGTGGCGGCCTCACCGGACCGGAGCATGATGTCCTTGACGTTTTCGGAGCTGAATCCCGACTTCGAGACGCTGACCGTGTAGCTGCCAGTCAAAGAAAGGGCAGGAATGGTGGCGCTGCCGTCGCTTCCGGAGTCGACGTCGCGCACGGCGCCAGTTGAAATGTTGAGCACCGAGACTTTGGCGTCCTTCACGGCGGCGCCGGTTTGATCGACCACGTTCACGATCATGGTCGCCGTGTTAGGAGACTGCGCCAGAAGTGCCAGCGGCAATAAAAAGAGTATGGGTAATGCGGGATTTCGAGACATAACCTTAGTTTTGAGTATCAATAGGTTACAGGACGGGTGCAGCTACTACCACGGATCGTAGATGTTCGGGACGCTGCACCTGTCGGCGGGCGCTATTTCGTGAGGTGTTCCAAGAGGCTGTGGACGGAGTAGAGGGTGGAGGGTTGGAGCATGCCGACCAGCAGGCAGGCGCCAGCCGCGACTCCGCTGAAGGCCAGCAGCGGGCGGCGGCGATCGTCGAATGGCCTGGGCGTTTCGCGCAAGAGGCGATCGACCCGCTGTTCCAGATCCTGATTGTCAGCCATCAGTGAAGTCACCAGGGGCGGCGTTTGCGGGCACGCGCCCATGCGGGCAACGCGAACCAGGGCAGCGGCCAAAGAGAGGGAGCGTCGCGAATCGCCGGCCACTGCGTAATCGTCGGCTGACCATTCGGCGAAACGGGACCAGGCGCGCTCCAGAACACCGAAGCCGTGCCAGAAGGGAAGAATATCGGGCGTCAGCAGCAACAGCAGGCGTTTGAGGTTGTCCCGCGAAACCTGGTGGGCGCGCTCATGCCGCAGCGCCACCGCGAGTTGCTCGGCCGGCAACGCCGCGATCACATCGCTCGAAACCATGAGCTTGGGATGCACGATTCCTGCCAGCACCAGGAACGGCTTGCCGCCTTCCACTACCCAGGCAGGCGATGCTTCGGCGCCCACGCAGGTATGGCGGCCCATCATTCGGCAATATCGGATATATCCAAACGACCGTGATGCCGCGCGACAGCTTCGCGAAAAGGAAATGGCGCAGGCCGTCAGCGCCAATAGCGCGGCGGCGATGCACGCCAACCCGACTTCCTCACTGCCCGCCGCTTCCAGCCAGAGATAGCTCGGCACGCACAGACCCACCACTAAGACGATGGCGAAGGTGGCAGGCAACAGCCGCAGCGCTAGCAGGAATCGGGCGGCGCGGCGCGGGCGCATGCGCTCTGCCGTTCGAACCGCCCAGGGCGCCAGCAGCGAAACCGCGAGCCCGGCTGCCAGGTGAACCAAAAAAAACGCCGCCAGGCAGATGCAGAGCAAGCGGACCGCATACGGGGTGGTCATGCTTTCCCTTTCCGGCAAAGCTCCTTGCGCTTCAGTCTGATTTTCTTTTCCAGTTCGTCCAGCAGCGATTCATCGTGCCGGCCCACCGCCTCCACCAGGCACGAGATCAGCAGGTCGCTCGATGGCTGCGGCTCGGCCAGAAAGGCGGCCACGAAATCACCGGCGCGTTTCTGCTGCCACTCCTGGCGCGAAAACCGCGGCGAATACAAAAATGCCCGATCCGATTTGCGCCGCTCCAGCAGGCCCTTCTTATACAACCGGTCGAGCGTGGTCATCACGGTGGTGTATGCCAGCGGGCGGCCCAACAGTTCGCTCACGTCGTGAACGTTGCTCTCGCCGCGATCCCAAAGGATCTGCAGCACGGTGGTTTCCAGGTGACCGAGAGCGGGTTCGTCAGCGTGACTTTTCAGGAAACCAATCATCCTGGAGCTACAATACCACGCGCTCATCGCCGTCGCGGCGGGTCACCCTCTCGCGGTCCAGGAACTCCAGCAGCGGGATGGCGTACTTGCGCGAGATGCCTGTCCAGTCCTTGAACGCGCCTACGGCGAAGCGCTCGCCCTTGCGGGTGGCAAGCATCGCGCGCAGTTTTTCGATGGCTGACTGGTGGAAAACCAGGTCGTCGGCGATTTTCACCAGCAGCTTTTCGCGCAGCAGGATTTGCATCAGGGTGCGTGCGCGCGCCGGCTCCACACCCGATTTCGCCAGCACCTCCGCTAGCGCCGGTGTCGCCAGGCCGCTCTTTTCGAAGGCGCTCTCGATGGCTGCGCGCGCCTTCTCCTCATCCTGCTTCAGCACCAGGGTGTGGCCGCGGGAGCGCACCGTTTCGCCCTCTACCACCAGTTCCGTGGCCGCCGCCAGCAACGCATCCATGACGAACGGCGGCGCCTTCGCCATCTCGCGGCTGCGCAGGTCCTGCTTGGCGATGCCTGGCTGCAGCGGTTGTTTCTGGTGATACTCGCGAACCGCCTGCACCATGCGCGCGCGCGCCGCCTGGAACCAGGAGCGGTCGGCAATCCACGCCGGCGGGATGGTCATCAACGGCGCTTTGTTCCCGGCATCAGCGATCTCGCGCTCGCGCAGGCCCGTGCGCGCCACCAGTTCCGGAAGGCCAAGCCCGAACGGCGACTCTTTCACCAGCAGGGCCACGCGAGCCGCCGTATCGGGAGCTGCCAGGATATCGAGACGCGCCGCGACGTTGTCGGCCTTGCGATAGCGGCGCTCCCCGGGATCGACCACCACGCCGCCGCCGATGGTAACCACCGGCGAGAACATGCGGATGATGAACCGGTCGCCAGGCAACAGCAGGGCGGGCTCGTGCAGCACCAGCCGGACATACGCCGTCGAGCCGGGTTGCATGGTGGCTGCCCCGTTGAAGAGGCGGACTTCGGCTTCGATCTCCGCCGTGCCGGAGTGGAAGTGCACCGGCGCGCGATGCTTCAACGGCTTGGCGGATCGCAGCAGGTCGAGGCGGCAGTCCAGGTGCGTGACGGCGCGGAAGCGGCCAGGCTCGGAAAGCACGTCGCCACGCTTCAACTCCGCGGCTTCCACATCGGCCAGATTGAGCGCGGTGCGCTGTCCCGCCACCGCCTTCGACGTCTTGGAGCCGTGCGACTCCACGCCGCGCACGCGCAGACGGCGGCCGGCCGGATAGACCTCCACTTCCTGTTCCTTGTCCACCGAACCGGAAACCAGGGTACCGGTAACTACGGTGCCGAAACCTTTCACCGAAAAAACGCGGTCCACCGGCAATCGAAAATGGCCGGCGGAATTCTTCTCCGGCGTGGCAGCGGCTGCCCGGGCCAGTTCGGCGCGCAAGGCATCCAGGCCCACGCCCGTCACCGAACTCACAGGGACCATCGGCGCGCCTTCCAGAAACGAACCGCTGACCATCTCTTCCACTTCCAGCTTCACCAGGCCCAGAATGTCTGCGTCCACCAGATCGGCCTTGGTGAGCGCCACTATGCCGCGCGGAATCCCCAGCAGACGGCAGATGTCGAAGTGCTCGCGAGTTTGAGGCTTGATGGACTCGTCGGCGGCAATCACGAAGAGCACCATATCGATGCCGCCCACGCCGGCGAGCATGTTCTTGATGAAGCGCTCGTGGCCGGGCACGTCGACGAAGCCGAGCTTGAGGGCCGGCGTGAGTTGCAGATGCGCAAAGCCGATGTCGATAGTGATGCCGCGGCGCTTCTCTTCCTCCAGCCGGTCGGCGTCGATGCCGGTGAGAGCTTTGACCAGCGCGGTCTTTCCGTGGTCGATATGCCCGGCGGTGCCGACGATGATGTGCTTCATGGGGCGAAGTACCAGTTTGCCAGAGCAAGGGCGGATGTGGCGGGAACCGGCGCGATTGCCTGCCCCACGCTACATTAATATGTTGTGTTCGCCTGGATCCTACTCGCGCTGGTGACCGGTTCGGCCGTCTATGCCGCCCTTACCGTCCTCGCCGCCATCCGCTATCGCGCGGTGCGTCCGCCAGTTTTGCATGAGCGGCCGCCGGTGAGCGTGCTGAAGCCGCTCGCGGGAATCGATGACGGATTGGAAGAGAATCTCCGCACCTTTTTCGAGCAGAAGTATCCCAACTTCGAAATGCTGTTCGCGGTGCGCAGCTCCGAGGATCCGGCCATAGCCTTGGTGGAGCGGCTCCGCGCGCGCTACCCGGCGATTCCGTCGCGCCTCATCATTACCGGCGAACCGCCCTATCCGAACGCCAAAGTGTTCAGCCTGGACTGTATGCTGGCCGCCGCCCTTCATCCGCTAGTCGTGATGTCCGATAGCGATACCCGCGTCACGCCGCATATGCTCACCAGCATTGCCGCCGAGTTTCTGGATCCGGGGCTGGGGCTTGCCACCTGTCCGTACCGTGTGGTTCCGGGGCGCAGTATCTGGTCGACTCTGGAAGCCATCGGGCTCAACACCGACTTCATCGCGGGAGTGCTGACCGCGCGCATGCTCGATGGAATGAAGTTCGCGCTCGGCCCCACCATCGCGGCGCGGCGCGAGACGCTACATCGGATCGGCGGTTTCGACGCCGTAAAGGATTACCTGGCCGAGGATTTCGTCATGGGCAAACTGGCGGCGGAGTGCGGCTTCGGCGTGATCCTCTCGTCGTACGTGATTGAGCATCGCATCGGCGCGCAGCGTCTGGCGGCCAATCTGAAGCATCGGCTGCGATGGCACCGCAGCACGCGCCGCTCGCGGCCTTGGGGATACGTGGGACAGATCTTCACGCACCCGCTGCCGTTGGCGCTGCTATTGTGGTGGGCGCAGCCCGAGTGGTGGCCGGCAGTGGCGGCAACGCTTGTGATGCGCGCGGCGGCCGCCTGGGCAACCGCCGGTTACGTCTTGCGAGACCCGCTTACGGCGCGGCTATGGGTGCTGATTCCGGTGCAGGACGTATTGAGCTTCCTCACCTGGATAGCAGGCTTCTTCGGCAATACCATTCTGTGGCGCGGCCGTCGCTACTACCTGCTGGCGGATGGCCGCTTTGAGCTGGCGCCGTAGTGTACTGCGTCGAGTATTTTGACGATGATTCGTGGGGCAGGCTTCAGCCTGCAACGGACTTTAGTCCGTGCGACGGTCGTCGGGCGGGTGGAATTGACGGTCCATCAGGATAGTCGGTCTTCTTCTGTATGACGCACCACACTTGCATGCGAGCGGCGCGCTCGGCCCTGCTGGTTTACGGACTCCTGAACGCCGCGCTTTACGCCGGCCTGCTTCCGCTTTGGGAAGGCTGGGACGAGCCGTTTCATTACGGATGCGTGCAGGAGATCTCACGCCAGGGACGGCTGCCCGTGCTCGGCCGCGCGGTCATCTCCCGGGAGATTTGGGATTCGCTCGACGACGTGCCGGTGGCAGAAGGGGTCCGCAAGAATATCCGCAAAGGCATCACGTTCGGCGCCTATTTCCGCCTGACTGCCCCGGAGCGCTCGGAGTTACGCCGGCGTTTGGAGGGGTTGGATCCACGCACGGGTTCGGAGGCATCGCAATCGGCCAACTATGAGGCTCAGCAACCGCCGCTGTCTTACCTGTTGGTGGCTCCGCTCGATGCGCTCTGGGCGGCCGCACCTTTGCCCACGCGCATACTGCGCCTGCGCCTGGTGTGCGCCTTCTTGGCAGTGCTGTTGACCGCCGCAGGAATTCTGCGTTTGGCGAACCTACTTCTATTGCCCGCGGAGTGGGCACATGCCGCGCTGTTCGTGGTCTTCTCATCCCAGATGTTTTATGCCGCTACCGCCCACATCACGAACGACTGGCTGGCGGTCCCTCTCTTCACTCTATTGATGGCGCAAACCGTGGCTCTTTACATATCGCCGCGACTGGCTTCGGCGGCGTGGCTCGGCGCCATTTTGGGGGCCGCTCTTCTGACGAAGGCCTATTTTCTGCCCGCCGCTCCGGTGGTGTTCGCGGTTGCGGCGGTTTGCGTTTGGCGTCAACGATTGCGCTGGCAGCATACTGCTTTGGCCGCGGTGCTGACTCTCGCGATCGCAGCGCCGTGGTATGGCGGCAACGTTTTGCATGGGAACCTGAGCGGAATGCAGGAGACCGCCAGAGGCGCTCCCGCCGGCGAATTGGCGCGCGCTGCATTGCGCCTGCCCTGGCTCGCGACACTGTGGAGCACCTCGCACAGTGCGCTGTGGACCGGCAACAATTCGTACATGGCTTTCAGCGGTCTCACGCTCACATTGATGCTCGTATTGCTGGCCGCCGCGTACGCCATCTACATCTGGCGCGGCGTACGGAGCGGCTTCCCGGCAGGCGAGCGCATCGTCGCCGCCGGAATTCTTTTCGAAGTGTTGGGGCTCGCGTATGCCACAGTGGTCTTCTGCTGGGCCTCGCGCGGCGCGGCCTCCACGCCATCTCCCTGGTATTGGCAGGCGCTCTGGCCTTCAGGAATTTGCCTGCTAACTTTCGGATGCTATCGCGGCGGCAGCTTGGGGCGCTGGCTCGCGCTCGCGACGGCGTGGGTCTGGACCTACTCGATTGCGGCCACTTACCTCGCCAAGCTGATCCCGTACTACGCCGGTTTGAGCGACGGGCGGACTCGCCTGGCGGACCTGCCACACTGGTATGGAGCCCTGTTTACAGGGTCCGCGGGCTCTCTCGACACTGTGGCGCTGCTCCCGTCTGGCTTGTTGCTGGGGGTCGCTGGGTTGGTGGTGCTGAGCGCCGTGGCACTGGCTGGTTTCGTGTCGACTGGCATTTGTTACAGCCGGGCTACGGGCCGGAGTTAATTTGTCCTTGCCGTTCCCGGCATTTCGAAGGACACTGAAGAATTAAGGAGAACCACGCAGTTGGAAAGAAATGGCCGCAAGAGCTCGATGGTAATGGAGCCTACGGAGCGTTGGACCCCCCAGGTGGCCAGCGAACTCTACGATGTCGCTAGCTGGGGCAAAGGTTATTTTTCCGTTGGGGACAACGGACATGTCCGCGTGCATCCCGAGAAGGACCCCGCCATTTCCGTCGATCTGAAGGAACTGATCGACACGCTCGTGCTGCGCGGAATCAGCCTTCCGATCCTGATACGCTTCGCCGACATCCTGAAGCATCGCTTGGGTGAGATCCACAGCGCCTTCGCCACCGCCATCGCAGAGCACAAGTACAACGGCGCGTATTGCTGCGTTTATCCCATCAAGGTCAATCAGCAGCGGCAGGTGGTGGAAGAAGTTCTGGAATTCGGCAAGCCGTACAAATTCGGGCTGGAGGCCGGCTCGAAACCCGAGTTGATGGCTGTGATGGCCATGGCCGACAACGAAACTCCCATCATCTGCAACGGCTTCAAAGATGACGAGTACATTGAGATGGCTATGCTCGCCCAGAAGATTGGGCGGCACATCATTCCGGTGGTCGAAAAGTACACGGAGCTGCACCTCATTTTGAAGTACAGCCAGCGCGTAGGCGTGCGTCCCATGATCGGGCTTCGCGTCAAGCTGGCCAGCCGCGGTTCGGGCCGCTGGAAATCGTCGGGCGGGTATCGCTCGAAGTTCGGACTCTCCGCTACCGAGGCCATGCGCGCGCTGCAGGAGCTCAAGGATCTCGGCATGGCCGATTGCCTCAACCTGCTGCACTTCCACCTGGGCAGCCAGATCACGAATATCCGCCAGATCAAGGGCGCGGTGAACGAAGCCGTGCGCGTATATGTCGATCTGGCGCGCGCTGGCGGCGGTCTCAAGTATCTCGACGTGGGTGGCGGTCTGGGCATCGACTACGACGGTTCCCAGACGGATTTCGAATCGAGCGTGAATTACACGCTGCAGGAATACGCCAACGACATCATCTATCACGTGCAGAATGTGTGCGACGAAGTCAACGTGGCGCACCCCACCATCATCACGGAAAGCGGCCGCGCCATCGCGGCGTATCACAGCGCGCTGGTGTTCAACGTTCTCGGCGTGGCGGGCATGGGCGATTCCGACGTGCTGCAGGAGCCGCCGGCCGATGCCGAGCAGCCGCTCATTGACCTGCAGGAAACCAATCGCTCCATGAGCGCCAAGAACCTGCTGGAAAGTTATCACGACGCGCAGCAGGCGCTAGATCAGGCGCTGAACCTTTTCAGCCTGGGATACCTTTCCTTGGAACAGCGCTGCATCGCGGAGAATCTGTACTGGGCGATTCTACGCAAGATCCAGAAGCAGGCGCGTGAACTCGACTATTTTCCGGAAGAGTTGGAAGGCATCGATGCCATGCTCTCCGACACCTACTTCTGCAATTTCTCGCTCTTTCAAAGCATGCCGGATAGCTGGGCTATCAAACAGCTATTCCCGGTGATGCCCATCCATCGCCTGGAAGAGGAGCCCACGCATCCCGCGGTATTGGGCGACATCACGTGCGATTCCGACGGAAAGGTGGATGCCTTCATCGACCGCCGCGACGTGAAGCGCACTCTGCTGCTGCACTCCTTCAGTGGCGGCGATTACTACCTGGGCGCGTTTCTGCTGGGCGCCTACCAGGAAATCCTGGGCGATCTGCACAATCTTTTCGGCGACACCAACACCGTCCACGTGCGTCTGAGCCCCACAGGCGAGGTGATCCTCGATTCCGTCTTCAAGGGAGACACAGTGCGCGAGGTGCTGAACTACGTGCAGTTCTCCTCCGAGGTTCTGGTGCAGAGGCTGCGCCGCGACGTGGAGACCGCGTTGCGTGAAGGCCGCCTGACGTACGAAGAAAGCGGTTCGCTGCTCAAATTCTACGAAGAGGGGCTGAACGGCTACACGTACCTGGAAGAAGTGCACCAGCAATAGCGGCGCCGATGGGAGGCTCCGCGGACGTTCTGTATCGGCGGCTTCTCATGGCCGCGTTCGCGCTGGTCGGGCTGGCGTATCTGGTTCAGCTACCCACGCCACTGCGGCTTCACAACGACACCATCGTATTCGTGAACATGGCGGAATCGGCGGTAAGCGGCCGCGGGTTTCTCCACCATGGAACCGCCGGCCATTACGCGCTGGGATATCCGGCCATTGTGGCTCTGATGCTGAAGCTCGGCATCTTTCACGTATGGACGGCGCTGGCCCTCAACTTCCTGTTTCTCGGCCTGGGCCTTTGGGCCGGCGCGCAATTCGTGCCGCATGGCGGTATCGTCGCCCTGCTCACGCTGCTTTCGTTCGTCGTCATCAAACATGCCACCATACCGCTGACGGACCTGATCTTCTTTGGCGTGGCTATGCTGTGTCTGCTGATGATGCAGCGCGGCCGGCTGGCGATCGCCTTCATCCTGATCTTGATCGCCATCGCGCTGCGCCACAATGGTGTCGCCCTGGCTCCGCCGCTGCTGTGGCTGCTCTACAAACGCCGCCCCATCCTGATTGTGCCCGTGCTCGCAGCGGTCGCACTGATATCTATCCGGGTCGCGTCGCTGTTGAAGCCATTTAACAGGGTAGTGGCCGGACACACCATGCTCGACTCCGCCCTGCAGATCCTGCAGTTCCGCTTCACGGAATTTGGCGAGATCGCCATCAACCTGCCCTCGGTTGCTCTACCGCCGATAGGTCAGACGATTCTGCCGTGGATCGGTGTCCTCATGCTGCTGTTGGTGGCGGGCGGCATCTGGATCCGGCGTAAAGCATTCGGTCCGGCGGAGTTCTACTTCCTCGCCTTTGCTGCGATTCTCTTCGTATGGCCCTACGTGGATCCTCGCTTCTGGATACCGGTGCTGCCGCTGATCTTCGGCTATGCCAGTGTCTCCATCGAGCGCCTGCTGCCGAAAGAACTGATCGCGGCGTACCTGATGGTCTTCGCAATGTTGGGAGTGGCAGTGCTGGTGGTAAGCACGCGGATTACATACTCCGGGTCGAACTTCCCCAACGCTTACGGGAACGCACAGTTCCACTCTACCTATTGCGCCTATTACGGAAACTGCGCCTTTGATCCGAACGAGATCGATGCGGACGGGTTGCATCTGCTGCGCACGTACCGGTAATTCTCACTCCGGATAATTAAGAAAAGGCCGACGGCCAACCGCTTCTTCATCGCGGTTTCACCGGCAATCCTTCGGTGTTTCCAAGCCCACGACAAACATCCCATACTTTTCTTTGGCGTTGGGCGCCGGCGAGTTCTTCTCAATTGGTCGGATTACAGTTCCGACCGCGTATACGACTTTTCCTGAATCTGCGAAGGCCACGCCCTCCAGCAACGCGCGCGCCGTGCTGCCCGCGTAAGTGCCATAGCAGAGCTTACCGCTGGGCGACAATTCAATGAGGAATCCATCCTGCTCTCCGCCGCCGTAGCGCGAGTGATAGCCGCCGCGCATTTTAAGATCGCGTGAGTTGGTTAGCCCCACCATCCAAATCGGGCCCGTGGCACTCACAGCCACGTTGCCGCCGTCGTAGCCTGCGTGATCCAGTCCAGAGCCGCCATAGTAGGTAGCAAGCAGCAGCCTCTCTCCTGACTTATCAAGTTTCATCAAGAACGCGTCGGCTTGTCCGCCTCGCCGTTTCTGAAAAGCACTCGCCGTGACTGGCAGATCATCCGACTCCGTGATACCTGCAACCACGGGATTTCCCTCTGGGTCCAGAGCAACTCCCCAGGCGGAATCTTCGCCAGATCCACCAAGATAGGTGCTGAATACAATAGACTCGAGGTCGTCTTGCAGGGCTGCGAGGAAGGCGTCGGAGGAACCGCCGAGTCGCGGCTGTAGGGGACGTGTTAACGGGAAATCGGCAGATTCGGTGTAGCCGGTCACGAACACCCTCTTATCGGCGATTGCGATGCCAGTCAGTTTTTCATCGTTGCTGCCGCCGAGCACTATCGAGCTATGAACCGTCGCATCACCCGGTCTGAGCCGTGCGACAAATACGTCGCCTTTCCCGCGTGAGCCGAAACTCTGCTTCACATTCGGGAAGTCGGTGGACCAGGTTGTGCCCGCAATCCACACGTCCCCGTTTGGCGCAAGCGCAATTCCGTCCCCCTGGTCTGCTTGATTGCCGCCGATAAAGGTGGAGTAGACAATGTGACCCTCCGGGTCAACCTCCACCAGGAAGGCGTCGCTTTCTCCACCGCCATAGACGCGCTGCAACGCGTTCGCAGTAATCGGAAAATCACGTGATCCCGTAAAGCCGGTCACGTAGGCGTGGCCGCGATTGTCAACTTTGACCCGGTCCGCGATGTCGACGCCCTCTCCGCCCAAACGTGTGAGGTACAGGAGCTTGCCGGTGAGCCGATCTAACTTCGCCACCCACGCATCCATATTCGGAGGATTGGCCGGCATTTTCCCCGGAGCGTGGGCGGAGTGGCACGCGAAATATAGGCTGCTTGAATCCGCTGCGACATCATCACAATCGTCAACGTCGAGTTGGAACGACGATTTGGGTCGCGCCGCATCCGCGCGAAGCGCAGCAACAGAGAGAAGTGCTACCAAGATCTTTGAAAGCAACTGGAGTCTCCAGGGCAGCGTGTCATTACCAGTATGGACCAGTGGAGCGCCTCTGCGATCAGTCTCCCAGTGTTAGCCGATCCACCAATCGGTCAGATGCAGCGATAGGAATCGCCCTGGATAGTTCACGAAGAATCGTCCGTCTCGAAATGGACGCGCAACTTATGCACCCTCCAACGCCCAACCCTTGCGGTACTGGCGCGAGAGGTATTTGTTGGCGTCAGCCACATTGGTGATTCTCATGCTCGTCGCGTCATAGAGCAGGCGGCGGCGCGTGCGCAGCGCTACGGCGTAGAGGTTCACCGCTTCCGAAATCGGCCAGGCATTCGTGAAAGCGCCCGGCGAAGGCTTCTCGCCTTTGCACGCTGCGATGAAATTGCGGATCCCTACCGGCGTCTCCGCGGGCTGGCGCAGCCCCTGCTGCCGGCGCGGCGATTCGGGCGGCGGATAGCCGCTCATACGACGCTCCGGGATCAGGCGAGGACTTTCCACGCGGAAGCCTGCCAGGATTTTGCCCTTATCGCCGATGAACATCATGCCTTCGGCCGGCAACTCCTTGTGGTCCTCGTCGAGTTCTTCGGGGATGGGCGGATGCATGCCGCCTTCATGCCAGACCAGGTCGATGGCGGGCCGCTGCCCTTTGGCGGGATAACGGAAACGCACGGCGCCGGCCGTCGGGAATGAAAAATCGTTCGCCACGGTGGCCGAGACCACGCCGCGGAATTCGCAATCGTGGCTGAACATCGGTTCGATGCTGGTGGGTCCGCTCAGCTCCAATGCGTTGAAAACCGTCCACAGGCTGTAGTGGCCCATATCGGCCATGGAGCCACCGCCGAAATCGTACCAGCCGCGGAACACCATATGCGTGTAGTTGGGATGGTAGGGGCGATCGGCCTCGGGTCCCAGCCACAGGTCCCAATCGAAGCCCGCGGGCACGGTCGGACGGTCCTTGGGAAGAGTGGCGTACTGCGGCCACACCGGGCGATTGGTCCAGTTGTGGACTTCGCGGAGCGTGCCGATGGAGCCGTCCTTGATCCACGTCATCACCTGCTCCATCGAACCGTTGCTGTCCCACGGCAGGAAGTGCGTGGCCACACCGGTGACGCGGGCGGTATCGATAGTCAGCTTCGCTTCCTTCAGACGGTTGGCGATGGGCTTGTGCATCATCACGTGCTTGCCCTTCTTCATGGCCGCGATGGAGATGGTGGCGTGCAGGTGATCGGGCGTCATGATTTTGACCGCGTTGACGTCCTTCTCTTTTTCCAGCAGCTCCCGGAAATCGGCGTAAGCATTGCAGCCCGCGAACTTCTCCGTGGCGCGCTGGTTGGCGTAGTAGCTCTCCACCACGTCTTTGCCCACGTCGCGCCCGCCTGGCACGGTGCCTTCACTGCCGGCCCGCCAGTCGGACTTCCCAATGGCAGTGCGCAGCGAGCGCAGTATGCCGTCGGCGGACCAATCCCTGATAGCCTGCCGGATCCTTATTGGGGTCGCACACGGCTACGATTTGAATCTCGGGAACAGGCAAAAGGTTGACGATCTCCCTCAGCCCCTGCGTTCCGATGCCGATATGCGCCAGCGTAATCTTGTCGCTGGGCGCTACGTATCCCGGTCCGCCCAACACGTTCCTGGGGACAATGGTGAAGGCGGCGGTGGCCGCCGCCGCTCCCAAAAATCTGCGCCGATTCTGATCCTGTGTCATGCCACCCTCCGCCGCAAATGATAACGAACGGCCGTGATGGAAACAAGGCGGGTGGGGTGGGGCGCGTGTTCTTGCCCACAGGCGGGCTTGCTAGCTGCCCACTCCATCGTGATAAATTAAGCGCCGAAGCCTATGCGCACTTTACTTGCGTTTTCTCTGATGGCCATCTGCCCAGCCTTTTCCGCTCCCGCCGATTTCAACGGCCGATGGGACATCCATGCCGATACCAAACCGCGCCCGCGTGCCTGGTGGGTGGAACTCAACGGCGTCGGAACGCCGCAGGCTTCGGGCAAATTCGTGAGCGCCTATGGCGGCGACATGAACATCATCGATACCATCGCGGTGGCGAATGGCGAACTCCGCTTCACCATCAATCCGCCCAACCGTGGCGGCGCACAAAAGAAGGGCGCTGCGGGTCCGTCCGTCTATCTCGCGAAGCTGGTAGGCGGCAAACTGGAAGGCACTTTTGCAGTAGAGGGCCGCGACACGCCGCCGATTCCATGGACCGGCTTCCGCGCCCCGGTGATCAAAGATCGCGATGACGCCACGTGGAAAGAGGGCAAGCCGATCCAGCTATTCAATGGCAAGGATTTGAGCGGCTGGAAGGCCTTGGCGCCGGATACCGCGATGAAGTGGAGCGTAGTGGACGGCGTTCTGCGCAACGCGCCGCCCACTACCGACATCATCTCCGAGCAGAGCTTATGGAATTTCAAGCTCCACGTGGATTTCCGGATCGTCGAGCACTCCAATAGCGGAATCGGACTGCGCGGCCGCTACGAAATCCAGATTCTGGAAGATTACGGCCAACCGGCCGGCACGCACGGCGCGGCCGCCCTGTATAGCCGCGTTGCGCCATCGGTCAATGCCAGTAAGCCAGCGGGCGAATGGCAAAGCTACGACATCCGGCTGGTGGGCAGGCAGCTCACCGTGGTTCACAATGGCATTAAGGTGCTCGACAAAGTGGAAGTGGATGGACTGACGGCCATCGCCAACAATGCCGATGAAAGCGAGCCCGGCCCGTTCATCGTGCAGGGCGATCATAGCTACGTCGAGATCAAAAGCTTCGTAGTCACTCCGCTGACGAAGTAAGCCACGCTACACGGGGAGTTCGTAGCCTTTTCGCCTTTGCCGTGTCAGGCGATCGTTGGCTTCGGCGTCGCCTACGAAATGTTCGGCTTCCGGGTCCCAGCGCAACTTCCGATCGAGCTGACGAGTAATGTTGGCGAGGTGGCAGACGCTGATGGAGCGGTGTCCGATCTCGACATCGGCCAGCGGCGTTTTGCGGCTGCGCATGCAATCCAGCCAGTCCTGCATGTGGAACTTAGCCTGCCATTGCGCGCGCTTCCACTTGTCGATCTCCTCCTGGGGCGGCAGTTCCTTAATCAGATCGGGCGGATCGGTGCGGAAATCGTTGCGTGTGATTTCGATGCGTCCTTTCTCGCCCACGAACATCGCGCCGCCCTGCAGATTTCCCGCCGCGGGCAGTTCCAGCCGCACCACCGTGCCAGTTGCGTAGCGCCACCCCACCGCGCCGGGCGGCCCATCGGGCAGTGGCCAGAATTCCACGGGGCCGGTCTGGTCCATGCCTAACGCGGCCTGCACCTGGTCAATGCCGTGCGCGCCCCAGTTGGTCATATCGGCGCCGGAGTAATCCCAATAGCGCATCCAATGGTTGAACAATTCCTGGTTGTATGGCCGCTTCTCACACTGCCCCAGCCACATGTCCCAGTTCATGCCATCGGGCACGGGCTCCTCGGCGAAGCCGTCGATGCGGACGGGTTGGCTGTAGTTGGCGCCCAGCACCAGGCGAATTCGGCCCAACCCGCCGGTGCGCACGAAGTCGCAGGCCAGGCGGTTCATGGCCATGGAGCGCTGCTGGCTACCCACCTGCAGGATGCGGTTGTACTTGCGCACGGCCCGCACCAGCGCGCGACCCTCTTCCACATAAAGGGACATCGGTTTTTCGGCGTAGACGTCCTTCCCCGCCTGCACGGTATGGATGGCGCAGCGGACGCGGCCGTGATCGTTGGTGCCGACGATCACGCCATCGATGTCCTTCTGGTCGAGCAGTTGGCGGTAATCGTCGTAAATGCGCCATGAGGCTTTGCGCTTGGCGGCGGCGTCTTCGGACCGCTTGCGGTAGCAATCGGCCACGGCGACAATTTCAGCGCCCTCCGGCAATTGATCGATCAGCAGGCCGCTGCGATTGCCCACGCCGATCACTCCCACACGGACGCGGTCATTGGCGCCCGCCGCGCGTTGCGGCAGGAGATAAGGGACCGCAGCGCTGGCAACAAACATCCTCCGCGATACCTGACTCATGGTGTCTTCCTCCTTTCGAATAGGAATAAGCCGCTCTTGCCGCCCACGGCAAAATCGAGGCTGCCGTCGCCTTTCATATCGGCAACCGGAATCTGCATGCCGCCGCCGGCGCGCGACCCGTAATCCACGATGTGGCGCGACCACTCCACGTTCTTGCCGTCTGCCGACTTGTGATATTCGTACCAGTAAATGCCGAGCGGATCGTGCTCCCCGGGATCGTGGCCGTCGTGGGCCATGAAACGCTTTCCAGTGAGAAGTTCCTTGCGGCCGTCGCCGTTGAGGTCCACCAGCGTGAGCGCGTGCGCCTGTGACCAGGATTCGTCGATCACGTGCTTGACCCAGGTATGGTCGGGGCGCTGCTCCATCCAGAAGATGCCGTAATCGTGGCCGTGGGCGGTGAGCAGGTCGGGCAATCCATCCTCATTGATGTCGAGCACGAAGATGAAACTGGTGCTGCCCAGATTGAATTCGGGGTGAAACTTCCAGTCGCCTGTGCGCGGATCTGGCGGCGCTTCGAACCAGCCCTGCGGCGTGACGATGTCGTTGCGGCCATCGCCGTTGACATCGCCGGCTCCGATGCCGTGACCGTAACTCTTGGGGCTGACCACGTGTTTCTGGAACGTGCCGCCGGAGGCCTCGTACCAGGCGAGCGGCGCTTTCTCATTGCCGAATTGCGGCAGCACTTCGCGGGCCTTGCCGTCGTTGTCCAGATCCACCAGGAACGAAAACTCTACCGGGAAGCCCTGGTCGACGGTGCGATCTTCCCAGACGCCGCCCGCCTTGCTCGGATTGCGCGACCACCAGATCCTGCCCGAGTGCCAGCCGGAACTGACAATGTCGACGAAGCCGTCGCCATCCACGTCCAGCGCCAGGTCGCTCAGCGATTCGAGATAGGTGCCGTATTCCTTCAGGTGCCGCACTTCGTGGCGTTTCCAGGTGGGGTTCTCGTACCAGGCATCGCCCGAGAAGATGTCAGGGCGGCCGTCGTTGTTGAAGTCCGCGATGGCGCAGGTCTCGCTCACCCCGAGGTCGATCGTCTTGCGCTCGAAGGCGATCTCGGGGCCGCGGGCCGAGAGGCAGACGAATGCGGTTAGGAGCAGAAGGGACGCGGCTACCAGGTAAATCTTCACATCATTTTCCCTCTAACGAAAGCTTAACGATGACGGCGGACGTGCCAGGTACCGTCAGCGTGAGTTCGCCATTCCTGGCGGGCGGAAGCGTGGTCCATCTTCCATCCCAGGAGCCGCTGTCGAGTGCCGCTCCGCCGATGGTGATGCCTTCCTTCGCCGCGGCGTCGTTACCCGGCGCGGTCAGATAAATCGCTGCGGCCGCGGAGGCCCCAGCGGCGCGAATCGTGACATTGGCCTCGCGCGCGGGCGTGGCGGGATCCTTCTTATTGACGAGAGTGACAAATAGACTCCCGCCATCGCGGACGGCGTAGGCTGTCAGGTTGACCGCTTCGGGATTGGAGATCGCGACCGGGATGGCCGCTCCGGTGCTGCCCAGGTCGAACGCTTTGATGCCGTATGCGATGGGATGAATCCGGTAGCCGCTCTCCAAGCCGTCATTTTCATTCTTCACCGGATAGATGGTGGTGTTCAGGATCCAGCGGCGATTGTGAAAGTTCATGCCGGACGCCCCGTGGGCCGCCCACCAGTGTAGATACTCCAACGCCCAAAGCGATGCCGTGAAAGTATCGGACGCGTCCTTCGCGCCGCCCGTGAAGTTGTTGGTCTCCTCCAATCGGAAGGGCAGGTGATGCGCCGAGGCGGTAACTGCGAACGAATTGTAGAGGCGGTCGTACAGCTCCAGCCATCCACGCGACAGGATGGCGTCGCGCGCTGTGGCGCCGCTTATCAGATTGCCGTCACCGCCGGGATATTCGTGCTGGACGATGACAGCGATGCGGCCCGACTTGGCGAAGTCCGCCGCGAAACTGCGCGCCCAGGCGGTGGTTCCACCCGCCGCGGGGCCGCAGAATTTCGCGGAGGGCGCGGCCTTGGTAACGGCGTCCGCAATGGTTTGCCACATTCCGCGATACGTCATGTAGTCCGGTATTTCCAGATACACTCTGCGGTAGAAGTCCGGCTCATTACCGATCTCGAAGCAGGTAAGCTGCGACGCGTAGTGCTGCTGAATATACTTTGCGACCGCGGCATCGTTCTCCACGTTGGCGCGGGGCAGACGCAAAGTGTAGAGCACCTTTACGCCGGCGGCAGCGGCGAAGGCGAAGAGATTGTCGATCTCCTTCTCTTGTGGAACGGCATACTTCGGCATGTCCGCGGTAGCGCCGCCAATGCGAAGACTCTTGACGCCCAAGGCGCGGAAGAGAGCGAGGAATGGCTTATTGGCGGGGCTGAATAGGTAGCCGCCGTTCGGTTCCACAAGGAGATTCGAGGCTTCGAAACTCAAGCCGGCAAAGTCCCGCGGAATGGCGGGGCCCGTGGCCTGCGTATCAATCGTCACTGTAAGGGATGGTTGCGCCAGCGCCGCTCCGGGTGCGAAGCAGACGGCGAATAGGAGAAAGAAGCCTGGGTATGGGCGTTTCACAATTCCGTTTTCGACGTTATCATACCTGTCGCCGCCACGAGGGCGCGCGCCGCTGCTGATAAAATTGTTCCCAGCCTCTAATGCACTCCCCGATTGCGTGCGACCTGCCTTACGGTAAGACTCAGCTGCCCGTGAGTGTGGCGGGCGACCGCATCGTGCCGCGTCCCGCGGATCCCGTCGACGATGAAGCCGCAGTGGTGCGCGATGCGCTTCGCGATCCGATCGGGACCGCCCCGCTGCGCGACATCGTGCATCCCGGCGAGCGCGTCGCCATCGTAGTCAACGACATCACACGCCTGACACGCACGGACCTGATTCTGCCGCCGGTGATCGAGACACTGAATGCCGCCGGCATTCCCGACCGCGATATCTTCATCGTGTTCGCGCTGGGCATTCATCGGCAGCACACTGAAGACGAGCAAAAGCTGATCGTCGGCGAAGAGATCTATTCCCGCATCCACTGCTTCGACCACATTTCCACCGACGCGAACCTGGTGGAGATCGGCACTACGAGCTTCGGCAATCGGGTGGAGATCAATCGGCAGGTGTGGGAAGCCGACCGCATCATCCTTACGGGCGAGATCATTTACCATCTGATCGCCGGCTACTCGGGCGGGCGCAAGAGCCTCTGCCCCGGCGTGGCGGGATTTCATACCACCACGTTCAATCACCGCATGATCTTCGACCCCAACTGCCGGGCCGGCAAGCTGGATGGCAACCCGGCGCATGAAGACCTGCTGGAGGCCTGCCGCATGGCCGACCCCGACTTCATCGTGAATGTAGTTCTCAGCCCCGAGGGCAAATTGATTCGCGTTGTGGCCGGGCATTACGATCTGGCGCATCGCGAAGGCTGCCGCACCGTGGACCAGATGCTGCGCGTTGACCTCGACGAGTCGTACGATCTGGTGATCGCCTCGGCGGGCGGCTTTCCCGTGGACATCGATCTGCGGCAGGCGCACAAAGGACTGGAGAACGCGTGCCAGGCCCTACGGACGGGCGGGTCGATTCTGTTCTATGCCGAGTGCCCGTCGGGCGCTGGCATCAAATCGTTCGAAGAGTACGTGACGCGATATCGCGACGATTTTGAAATGCGCGATGCACTGGAGCGGGAATTTGTAGTGGGCGGCCACAAGGCTTATTGGGTCGCGCGGTTGGGCCGCTTGTACAATGTGCACCTGGTCTCCGGCCTCGATCCCGAATTCGTAATGCGCTGCCACTTCACGCCGGTATCGCCCGCGAACCACGAAGCTGCGCTGCGGGATTTGATCGAACAAGCCGGACCGAAAGCGCGCATCGCAGTGATCCCGTACTCGGGGTTCACGCTACCCGCTGCCCCAATTCAACAGGAGGTCTCATCCAGATGACAACGTCAACGGAATTACGCCAGTCTTACGGAAACTATGTGGGCGGTGAATGGGTCGATACGCCGGAACGCGAAGTGGTGCGTCTGCCTTACGACGGCTCGCCCGTGGGCGAGGTTCCGCGCGCGGGATTGGAACTGGTGGACAAAGCGGTGGCCGCGGCGCGCGCCGGTTTCCATGCCATGCGCGAAATGGCGAACTATGAACGGGCCGATCTGCTGCTGCGCGTCGCGGACCTGATTCGGCGCGACCTGGCGGAGTACGGGCAGATCATCTGCGCCGAGACCGGCAAGCCGATCAAAGAGGCGAAGGTGGAAGCGGCGCGCGGTCTGGAGACCTTGACTGCCGCGGCGCACGAAGCGCGGGCGCTTGCCGGCGAAGTGGTTCCCATGGAGTTTTCCGCCACCGGCAAGGGGCGCATGGCGATCACGGTACGCGAACCCATCGGGGTGATCGCCAGCATCACGCCGTTCAACGTGCCGTTCAATCTGGCGCTGCACAAGGTTGCGCCGGCGCTGGCGGCGGGGAACAGCGTGGTCCTCAAGCCAGCGACGAAAACACCGCTGAGCGCCCTGCGTCTGGCTCGCACCATGGAAGAGGCGGGCGTGCCCAAGGGCAGCTACAACGTTCTCACCGGCAGCGGCGCGTTGATCGGAATGGCAATGGCGGAGCACCCCGGGATCGCGATGCTCACCTTTACGGGGAGTCCGGCAGTGGGGCGCACCATCAAATCGCGCGCCGGTTTCAAGAAGGTAACACTGGAATTGGGCAACAACTCGGCGGTGATTATCGAGCCCGGGTCGGACATGAACACCGCGGTCACGCGCACCGTGCAGGGGGCGTTCTCACACAGCGGGCAGGTCTGCATCTCGGTGCAGAGGGCGTTTGTGCATCGCTCCATCGTTTCGGATTTCGTGGAGCGCATGAAGGCCGCCACGGAAGCGTTGCACATCGGCCATCCCTACGAACCGTCCACCGATATCTCATCGCTGATCGAGGAATCGGAAGCGATCCGGATTGAGAAATGGATCGAAGAGGCGGTCGCGGGAGGAGCGCGAGTGGTCACGGGCGGCAAGCGCACGCACGCCACGGTAGCTCCGGCAATCCTGGAGAATGTGCCTGCCGCGTGCAGCATTTCGTGCCAGGAGGCCTTCGGTCCGGTGGTCGCGATTTATCCCTACGACACGCTTGAAAGCGCCATCGAGCAGGCGAATGCCACGCCGTATGGCTTGCAGGCCGGCATCTTCACGCCCGACATGCAGCGAGCCTTCCAGGCGGCGCGCAAGCTGGAAGTGGGCGGCGTGATGATTAACGATATTCCGATGTACCGCGCCGATCACATGCCCTACGGCGGCGTGAAGGAGAGCGGCATCGGACGTGAAGGTCCCAAGTACGCCATCGAAGAGATGACGGAGTTGAAGCTGATCTGCTGGAAGGTCTGAAGCGCCGGGTCAGCCAACCTTATAGCGCTTGATCTCTGCTTCCGAAACTTCGCTGCTCATGCCGGGCTCTTCGGGCGCGGCCATCTGGCCGTCCGTCAGCTTCTGCGCGCCGCCCGATTCCATGTAAATGGCATTGGGCATGGCCAGCAGCATATTCAGATTCGTCGATCCGCCGCCGTGGCTGGCGATTTCCAGGCCGTTGACGTCGGCGATGGCGGCGATCTCCATCCACTCGGTAACGCCGCCGGCGCGCCGGTTGTCGGGCTGAATCACGTCGGCGCCCTTGCGCGAGATCAGGTCGTTGAAAGCGTATTTCGTGTTCAGGTTCTCGCCCGTGGCGATGCGCATGTCCAACTGCGCCGCCAGCATGGCAAACCCCTCCATGTCCTGCGCCGCCAGCGGCTCTTCGAACCAGAAACAGCCCAAGTCCTGGTAGATGCGGCCGCGGCGTTGCGCCTCGTTGCGATTGAACACCTGGTTGGCGTCCACCATCACGCGCCGGCCTTTGCCCACTACATCGAAGGCCAGCTTGATGCGGCGCACATCGTCGTCGATGGAATTGCGGCCCACCTTGATCTTCACCGCGTGATAGCCCTGTTCCATGGCAGTGGTGAGTTGCCGTTTGTAGTGCGAGAGGTCGTCGTCATTGTCGTAATACCAGCCGCACATGGAGTAGACAGGAATGCGATCGCGATAGGCTCCCAGCATCTTGTAGACCGGCAGGCCGGCGCTCTTACCCACGATGTCCCACACCGCGATATCGACGGCCGCGATGGCGAATTGCGAGACTCCGCCTACACCCTGATACTCCAGCGCCTTCCACAGATCGGACCGGATGCGGCGCGGAAAGGCTGGGTCCTTACCGAGCAGTGCCGGTTTGATCTCCTGCTCCAGAATGGTCTGCACCACCTTGGGACCGCCCGCGATCATGCCGAACGAACTGCTGGCCCATCCTGTGATGCCGGCATCGGTCTTGAGGCGAAGCACCACCGATCCGCTCTCTGTGCCGAATGGATGGATGGCGTCGTAGTAGACCGTGCCCGGCGGCCGCTTGAGCAAATCGGTTTCGAGACCGGTGATCTTGATTTGCTTCTGTTGCGCGCCGGCGGCCTGGAGAGCTGAACTGGCGGCCGGCAAAGCCGCGGCAGCTCGGAGGAGTTGTCGTCGATTCATGGGCGCTCCTGAGAGCTCAACGTAACAGATTGAGTCCGTGGACCGCGGGGTCCGGGATATCCTCGAACCGCAGACGCAACTCCGGCCATCCCTCGCGGCGCGCAATGTGAAAGCGTCTCCACGCCGCGGCCTCTATGCAGAAAATCACCAGATAAAACCCCGGCGTGTAGAGGCTCACGGACAGGAGCCCCTGCGCGGTTGGCACCAGCATCGCCACCACCAGGACTTGCAGCATGACCATCCAGCCGGCCGTTTTGCCGGGCAGGTAGGAGCAGGTGAACGGCAACTTGTCCCAGGACGAAAAGACCCAATCGTAAAGCACGAGTCCCAGCATGGCCGTTACCACCGCTTCCGCGATGCCGCGCCCTCCCACAAAATGAATTTCGAGCGGCAGCGGCGCGATCCACAATAGCGCGGCGCTGGAGAAGACGAGGCGATCCACGGCCTCCAGCCATTCGCCGCGCGACTCGCGCTCGGTGAGTTGAAACAGCCAGTTCGCCTTCAACTCGGTGGGCAGGGAGAAGAGATGGCGCGTGCTCACCAGAAGGGCCAGAATCGCCACGACGTGGAAAAAGAGGAAGCCCGAAGCCATTGCTTTTTCGTTTCCGCCGAAGCTTCCGAATACGATCAGGCCGCTCAGCGTCACGGCGAACGCCAGTCCGCCATAGCCCATCAGGATCATGCGATGGTGAGCGCTGCGTGCCAAGGTTCGCAGCATGAAGGCGGCCACGCCCTGTTGACGCGGATCGCGCAGCAGCCAACCCATAAACGCGCGCGGTCGCCGGGTGTGCGATGGCCGGCCCGCGCCATCCATCAACAACGTGCGATGCCGTCGATAGCTGATGGCATACGTGCATAAAGCCAGGATTACGACGATGAGCAAAGCTACCAATCCGCGATGTGCCAGAGCTTGCATGGCGAGGTCCGTGTTGCCCGAGTGACTCTGGCAGAGTCCCAGGAACCATACCGGCGGCAGCCAGCGCGACCAGGGCGGTTGGACTAGAGTATCGGCAACGCGCGGCTGGATAGAGAAGCTCAAGACCAGCAAGCCGAGCATCAACGCCACCAGCAGGCCCTGCAGGTATCCGGAGGCCGCGCGGAATGGCCGTGGGCGCAGAACGTTCAGCATCACTCCCTGCAGCGCCACCAGTGTGAACAGAAAGAAGCCAGATCCGGCGGCGGTGGCGAGTGTCAGTGCGCCGGCGGAAGAGCCTAATTGCCAATGGCTTTTCGAGAGCATGGGGAAAGCGGCGCTGGGGAAGGCGGTGATGGCGGCCATCGCGGCAGCGGCGACGATCAGCAGCGCGAGCAGCTTCGCCAGAAAAATCTGCCGCGGACGAAGAGGCAGCGAGCCCAGCACGCGATAGTCCCGCAGGTCGGGAAAGAGCACCTGCCATTTCACCGCGGTCAAGAGGCCGATGCTCGACATGACTAACGTGATGAGCCACAGCTCATCGGCGCGCAGCGCGTCGCGATACGGACCCGGCGTTGCCAGACCGGAGAGGTAAGCGTACTTCTCTTTGAGTGGTCCGTAGAGAAACTGGAACCACGGCAGGACGAGCGCGAGGCCTCCGATCAACGCCGATCGCGTCTGTTCGGGCGACGTGATCATTTCGCTATCGAAGAAACGGCGCAGAAAGTGACGCAGCAGCTCGAACTGAACGCTGTGGGTTTCGCGCAACCATTGCCGCACGGCATTACTCTTCACGGAGCGCCTCCACGGGATCGACATGGAGCGACCGTCGGGCAGGAAGATAGCAGGCGATCAGCGCCAGCGTCGAGAGCAGCAGAGGCGCGCCAATCAGCACCATCGGGTTCGACGTGCTGGTAGAGGTAACCTGGCCGGCAGTTGCGTTCGTGGCGGCAAGCAAACGGGTGGCGGCCGCGGCAGCGATCAGCCCGAACCCCATTCCCGCGGCAATCAAGATGACACCATCCTTCATCACCAACCCCAGCACATGGCGCTTCTCCGCGCCCAGAGCCATGCGGATCCCGATTTCGTGGCGGCGCTGCGTCACCGTATAGGCCGTCACGCCTGCCAGGCCCACCGCCGCGAGAATCAAACCGAATGCCCACATGGCGCCATAACTCCACGAGGCCACCTGCAGCGGCGCCATGAAACGTTCAATGTGGTCGTGCATACTCTGGCTGTCGAACGGCGTAAGCCGCGGATCGATGGCCGCGATTTCGCGGCTGGCGGCAGTCAGCACGTCGGCGCCGGGAATCGCGCGCATGATCAGGGTGATGCCGGAGAGCGCCGGCTGCCGGTAATCAGCCGCGGACAGCGGAAAGTAAATCAGCGGCTTCGGCTTCTGGACCGTCAGGCCCTCGGGCACATCGCGCGCCACTCCCACCACTTCGAAAACGCGGCGACCGCCTGCCAGCGCGCCGGGCTGATCGTTGACTAGCGAGGGGAACATGCTGGCCGCGCCCTGCTTCGGGACTTGCGTGATTTCGATGGTCCGACAGAGCGGATCGGCCTCCGGCCAGAACTCATGCACCAGTGTCTCACTAACCACAATCTTCGCCGCATCGGTCATCTCGTCTTCGCGGAGGAATTCGCGCCCGCGCAGGATCGGAATGCCGGTGGTGGCGAAATAGTCCCGTCCCACCACATGCCGGCGGACGGTCAACAGCGTACGGGCGTCTTCCGAGCCTGGCAGCAATACTCGCACCGGCGTTTCCTGAATCGATACAGGGACACTCTCCGTGAGGCTCGCGGCGGTTACCGATGGCATCGCCTTTACGCGGTCGAGGAGTTTATTGAGCAGCGCCTCCGAATGCTGTCCCGGGAATCCGTCGCGGACCGGGTCGAGCGTCACCATATAGAGATTGTGGGGATCGAAGCCCCGCTGCACGCCCAGCGTCGTCTGGATGCCGAACGATTCGAAGCCGATCAAAGTGAGCAGCATCAGGGTTCCGGCGATCTGCGAGATCACGAGCAGATTGCGAGCGTTGAAGCGCCGATTGCGGCGCACCAGCAGCGTGCCGCCTTCCTTGAGCGCCGGCAGCACGTCGGTCCGGGTGGCCTGCAGCGCAGGCATGAGCCCGAAGGCGAGCCCGGTAAATGCCATCAGGCCGAGCGCACACAGCAGGACACGCCAATCCGCCTGAAAATTATATTCGATGGGGCTCGCGAAGGGCATGCGCAACTGCGACAGTCCGTGCATCAGCCATACAGATCCGAAGAAGCCCAGCGCCCCAGAGAGGGCGGCGACGATCAGGCTTTCGGCGAGCAGGTGCCGGATGAGGCGCGCGCGGCTGGCGCCCAACGCCAGTCGCACCGCGATTTCGCGGCGCCGGTTGGTAGCGCGAGCCAACATCATGCTGGCGATGTTGGTGCATGGAATGAACACCATCAGGCAAGCCACCAGCACGAAGAAGGATGCGAAGAACGGCTTGTCCTGTTTGCGGAACTGCATCACGGTGGAGGCATCCAGAAGCGCGATACGGCGGCCGGGGCGATTGCGGTCCGGATCGGCGGCATCGTCTTCGATCTTGCGGGCCACGATATCGAGCGCAGCTTCGGCACGCTCGAGCGTGACACCTGCTTTCAGCCGGCCTGTGAAGCGCAGAATCGCACGGTCGCGATGCTCGAGCGGCTTGCCGGCGAGCTCAGGCGCCATGTGCGTGCCATCGGCGAGCGGCATCCACAAATCGGCGCGATACAGGACGGGTGAAGGTCCCAAGAAACCGGGCGGTCCGACGCCGACGAGGATGGCGGCCTGCCCGTTGATGCGAAGCGATTTCCCAACCACCGAGGGATCGGACCGCAGATGCGCCTGCCAGAAGCTGTAGCTCACCACCACCGACGGAGTATCGCCGGGCTGGTCCTGCGTTTGATTGAAAAAACTGCCCAGCGCGGGACGGACTCCAAGCGTGGAGAAATACGAAGGCGTGACCAGGTGTCCCCAGTATCGTTCCGTGCCGGCCGCCCAAGGTCACGGTCAGCGGTGTCGGCGCCATCCAGGCCGTGGTGGATGCGAACAGGCCGGTCTGGTCGCCATATCGCTGGTAATCGGGATAGGACACCGGCAGTTGCATCGCCACCAGTTCGGTGGGCTTGGCGACCACGGGAACTTCGCGCCATACCAGCCCGTTCATTTCGCTGAGAGCGCAGGTGGCGATGCAGGCGCCCAGTGAGAGGGAAATCAAAGCGACGGCGGTGAAGCCTGGGGACCTGGCCAGCATACGCGCCGCGTATTTGACGTCCTGCGCGAAGTCGGTGAGATAGGACAGGGCGCCCCGACTGGCTGTTTGAACTGTCGGCGGTTTTTCTGCCTCAGGCAATACGGCGGGCGGCGGCGGCCCATCACCCATCGCGTGCACGATGCGGCGCGCCACCGCATCGCCGTCTTCCACCTGGGCGAGCTGCGCGAAGACGCCTTCGAGCGAAGGCTGGCTCATCAGGTCGCGAAGATGGCCGATGGAGTCGTAGGCGACCACTTCGCCTTTGCGCAGGATCAACACCTGGGAGCAGACCTTCTCCACCACCTCCAGCACGTGGGAGCTGTAGAGGATCATCTTGCCCTGCTCGGCCAGGTTGCGAATGAGGCTGCGCAATACCATGGACGACGTGACGTCGAGGCCTGAAAATGGTTCGTCGAGGATCAGGATCTCAGGATTGTGGAGCAGGGCGGCCGAGAGCAGAACTTTTTGACGCATCCCCTTGGAATAGGAGGAGAGCAGGTCGTGCCGGTCATCCCAGAGCGAGAAGAGGTGGAAGAACTCTTCGATTTTCGGTTCCAGCACCTGGCGCGGGATGCTGCGCAGGCGCCCCACCAGTTGTAAGTATTCCCAGCCGCTCAAATGCGGATAGAGGTGTGCCTCTTCGGGCACGTAGCCGATCTGGCGCTGGAATGCCGGGAAGTCATCGTAGACGGTGCGTCCGCGGTAGAAGATCTGACCTTCAGAAGGCTCGATCAGGCCGGTGAGCATCTTAACCGTGGTGCTCTTGCCGGCTCCGTTGGGCCCAAGATAGCCGAGCACCTCGCCGGGCTTGATGGAAAAACTGACGCCGCGCACGGCAGCGGTGTGGCTGTAGTATTTGGCAAGCGATCGGGCTTCCAACATTTCAGCTCCTATTCGGCATTAGACACCGGAGTTTGCGGATTTGCGCCAAGGGGATTGGGGTCGATGGACGGGGGGCTTGGGTGACGCACTTTTCGAGACTCGTGTATGCGTAGCTTTACCCACTTTATCGACTTTCTTTTCTTGAGTTTGCAAGGATGCCGCGAAAAAGGGTGACGGACTTTTGCGGCGATTTGATCAAATGCGTCACCCAAACTAACGTGGCTGGCTCGGGCATTGAAATTCATAACTCCAGTGCCGGTTTAGCATGGCGACGTCGGGAGTTCGGCGGTGGATTTGTGGGAGTGTCTGATAACAGGGGGTAGGCGGGCTTCAGTTGGCTGTGACTGTCAGTTCGAGTGGCACAGGCTCGCGGCCGCATTGGGCTTTCCGACCGCTCCTCACGCTGATAGATTAACCGTATGTTCGAGAGGATCACGTTTGACCCGGCGGTGATGGGAGGGCGCGCCTGCATTCGCGGGATGCGGATGACCGTCTCGCTTGTGGTCAATCTGGTGGCAAACGGGATGTCCACAGAGGACATTGTCGGCGAATATCCTGACCTTGAAACCGAAGATATACGCCAGGCGCTGCCATGCCTCCGCGCTGGCTAACGAAGAGATCGGCTTTTTCAAGAGCCCGCTGCGTGAGATTTCTGGCCGACATGGGCGTGTCCATAACGACCGTGCAGGCCTTGCGTGCGGCCGCTCACGACGCGGTGCATCTTCGCGATGAAGGTTTAATTCGGCTTCCGGATCCCGATATCGTGGCCAAAGCGGCCCACAGAGCAAAGGGTCGTGCCTACATTCGATCTGGATTTCGGAGACATTCTTGCCGTGGCGCGCACCGGAGCTCCCAGCGTCATCATTTTCCGTCTGCGCAATCAGACACCCTCCGCCGTGAACCCGAGGTTATTCCGCGTGATCAGTGACTGCGAGAGCGAACTGACAGGTGGCGCGATCATCATCGTCGAGGACCAGGGCTATCGCCAGTCCCACCCTGAACTGTCGTCTGATGCGGCGGCGCTGGAACAGGCCATCCGCGAGGGAGTGACTCGGGATAAGAGTGTCGGCCAAGGAAATGGCCTATTTGGCAGCTATCAGGTATGTAGCCATAGTATGGGTTCTTTTCAATTGGAGTCCGGCCATGGGAAGCTCGCGTTCACAGAGAGAGGAGGGCTACGAGTGAGCAGCGAAAAAGTACCCTTTGACGGGACACTCGTAGTGGCGCAGATCAACTTCTCGGACCCGCGCTTCCTAGAGGAAGCTCTTCGGTTTGGGGGGCGGCCTCACGTCATTGTGGACTTCGTTGAACTGAACTACGAACAGCACGACCGTGACGAGTCCTCTATGTCTTAAAGAATGCCTCGTTAGAGGAATCTGTGGGTCACTGATATGGTCGAATCGTGCCGCGAAGTTCGACTCTCGTAGCCGGCGCAACCCGCTGGCGCTGCCACCAGTTCGCAGCCGGTCACTCCTGGCGGAGCGCGCGAATCGGGTCAACCCTCGTGGCTCGCAGCGCTGGGATCAGGCTCGCGAGTACCGCAACCACAATAAGGAACAGCGCTGCCCCCGCTATGCTCACAGGGTCGGCTGGACTGACGTGGTAAAGCAGAGGCGCGATCTGCGGGGCCGCTGCCAGGGCGATGGCGAGGCCGGCGGCGATCCCCAATAAAGCCAGCAGCAAGCCTTCTCTCATGACAATCCGAAGCACGCCCCCAGGGTCGGCCCCCAGCGCCATGCGGATACCGATTTCCCGAGTCCGTTGGCTTACCGAGTAAGCCATAACTCCATAAAGACCTACCCCGGCGAGCAGCATGGAAATGGCGCCGAGCACCGCGAGCAAAAACGAGGCGATCCGCGACGCAAACCAGGCAGCCGAGATGTAATCCGACAAGGGCATGGCCGTGAGGCCAGCGGAATTTGGATCGATGGCCGACATTTCGCGGCGGAGTACGGGGACGAAATCGCGCGCGTCACGGTCGGTCCGGGCGTAGAAGGCCACTCCGCTTTCGCCACTGCCGGAGTGCACCTGGTCGAAGGACATGTAGAAGTATGGCTGCGACGCTTCCGACAGATTGTAGTACTTGCTGTCCTTGACCATTCCTACGATCCTGAACGGTTTGCCGTAAATCTGCACCCGGCGCCCCACGGGGTCGCGCCCTTCGAAAAAGCGCCGTGCGAAAGACTCGTTGACGATCATGACGCGCGGCGCCGTTTCGTTATCCTCGGCCCGGAAATCGCGGCCGGCGAGAAGCGGGATCCGCAGCAAGTCAAAGTAGCCGGGCGACACCGAGGCGAGATGCACATCCAGGTTCTCGCCGGGCCGCGACGCATACCCTTCCACCACGACGCTGGCCCACTTTCCCAGCCCGAAGCCCAGCGGGATGGAGTCGGAATAGGCGGCGCTTGTCACCCCTGGCGCCGCAAGCAGGTGCTCGCGGAGCCGCCGCGAGAACTCCTGCTCCTGGCTGGCCGTGTAGTTGTTCGTCGACAGAAAAAGACGGCCCATTGTCACGTTGCGGTGATCGAAACCGGCCGGAGTGTTCTCTAACCCGTAAAGGCTCCGAACAAACAGTCCGAGCGTCACAAGAGCCGCGAGCGCCAGCCCCGTTTCGGCTATCACCAGCACCCCGGAGATGCGCTGCGCGTGCCCGCTCCGTGTGCCGCCTCTTCCCCCTTGCTTCAGTACACCCACCAGGCTGCGCTGCACCAACTGAAACGCGGGCGGAATCCCGGAAATCAGCGCGGAAACCAAGCAGACCAGGGCGGCAAACAGGAACACCCGGGCGCTCGGCTGTACATTGAAATTCACCGGCACTCCTGTGGGTGGTACGAAATAGATCAGCGCATTCTCAAGCCACAGAGCCAGCGGCAACCCGGCAAGCGTTGCCAGGGCCGCCAAAAGCAGGCTTTCAAAAATCAACTGGCGGCTCAAACGACCCGGACTCGCGCCCAGGGCAGCGCGAATGCTAAACTCCGTTTGTCGGGCTGCGGAACGAGCCAGTAGAAGATTGGCGACGTTGGCGCATGCAATCAGCAGCACGAGTCCGCACGCCGCACCGAGGATGGCCAGCGGCGATGCCACAATGCTCGACGCCCCCCAATCCTTCGCCTTCCAGATCGGTACGATCCGGGCGCCCATTCCCCGGTTTGTCTTCGGAAAGCCACGGGCAAGGCGCGCGGCAACCGTCGCCGCCTCGGCGTTTGCCTCCGAGACGCTGACGCCGGGTTTGAGCCTGACTATGGCATGGAAGTTCCGCGCATCGCGCTCGCGTTCTCCGGTGAGCGGCGTTGGAACCCAGATGTCGAGCGCCATTCCCGGGAAATCGCCGCCAAATTCCGGAGGCGCTACGCCGACGATGGTGACCGGATACCGGTTGATCCGCACGGTGCGGCCGAGGACGGACTTGTCGGCATGAAAATGGGTCTTCCACAACCGATAGCTGATGACTGCCG
Source organism: uncultured Solibacteraceae bacterium (assembly GCA_963815475.1). Lineage (GTDB taxonomy): Bacteria > Acidobacteriota > Terriglobia > Bryobacterales > Bryobacteraceae > Sulfopaludibacter. Next base: position 3,621,871 of record CAWFHD010000003.1, read on the forward strand.
TGAACGCTTTGGCCCGGTCGCCGTATTCGTCGCGAGCGAACGCGCGACCCAGGACCGGCTTTACGCCCATCACGTCGAAGTAGTTTCCGGAGACCCCTTCGTACCACGCGGAATAGGCCTCTTCTCCCTCGCCGATTGAGGCGGGGCCCTTTTGGTTCAGCAACAATCCGGAAATACTGCGGAGGCTGTCCTGGAAGTCCCGGGAGTCGGCGTACGAAACCTGATTCTGCATGCCGTTGGCACTGATGGACTCAAGCACGGCGAGTTGTCCGTCGTCCCTGGCTCCGTGGAACGGGTGCAGGACTATCCCGTCGATCCAGCCAAAGACGGTCGTGGTAGCGGCAACACCAAGCGCCAGAGTAAGCACCGCGACTGCTGTCAGGGTCGGGGTTCGGCGGAGGATACGCAGCGCATACCGGAGGTCTTCAAGGACATTTCGCATGTGGTTTCCTGCGCTTTGGATGCAGGTTGGCTTCCTAAGTAGGTGCGTGATTCTATTGAACGGTAAGGTTCGTCGGTGGTCGATTTTCGGGCTTGAGGTGTCCGAAAATGGGATCCGCCCTTCACGATTTGTAGCTGATTGCAACGGTGTGGCCGCAGACGGAATCAGTCGAGTCGCATCTCGGGAATCGTTCCCGGAGCAGGGCGGAGGTATGCGTACAGACGCAGGATTTCGTTGCCTTTAGGCATCCACGTTGACCGGTTGTCGCCGACGCTGAGACTTGCCAGAGCGGGGGAAGGGAATTAACTCCTGCCGGTCGTTTATCGATCCTGCGTGGCTCGCGGGGCTGGAGCGGTTATGGTAAAGGTTCGCCGGCACCCGCTTCCGCGCCATGGAACTGATCACGATTCTAAACCGCTGCCATCGTCTTCGAGATTTTATCTACGAGCGCGCTCACTTCAGTGCCGACAAGAAGAGTATCGAAGTGGCCGTGCGACCGCGGAAGGGTTCGTCCGCGGTCTGCTCGCGCTGCCATTTGCCGGCGCCCGGGTACGACCAGCTCGCCGAGCGGCGCTTTGAGTTCATTCCTCTGTGGGGTTTTTTCGTCTTCCTCCTGTACACCATTCGGCGAGTCAACTGTCGCCGCTGCCATTGTGGCTGTCGAAGAGGTTCCCTGGGCGATGGGCAAATGCCGTCGAATGCCGGTATCGGAGCGGGTACAGGTTCTCCAAACGAAACTGCGGGTTGCCGAAAAGCTCATAAGTGAGGCCAAGGCGGATCATGACCGCGAGATCCCCGAGTTGCGGCACGATGACGAGGCGCTCGTCTGCGGAGTCGCCTCTCTTGATGCCGAAATCACCCAGCAGTTTAGGGCGGTGCAGGACCAGTCTGAAAAACTTCGGAGCTCTCTCCACAGCTTCGAGCGACAAACGGAAGGTCAGATCACTGAAGTTCGTGCAGATTCGTCGAAGATGGATCGTCGCTTGCACGAACTCAAAACGGCCCTTGACGAATTGGCCGGTCGCGTTGGTCACCAGACCAGCGTTCTCTGCGCACTGCGCGCCGATCATGACCGAGTAAAACGTAGCGTGCAGGCCGCAGAACTAGGTCTGGAGTCGGCCTCGACCAGCATAAAGGCAATCGAAGAAGCAGCCGAGGTAACGAGTCGGGGGCTAGATGCGATCCGAAAGAACATCCGGGTTGCCATTCGTGTAGGCGCGGAAATTGCCGCCGTCTTATTCGCGGTCACAGGAGTGATTCTATGGACCCTCGAATCTGCGAAGTAGCGAGGACCTATTCTGCTGAGTGCCGGGGCGGCGATAGCCTCGGCACCTGGTTGCGACAGCTCTATCGCGAGTACATCAAGGGCCGGGAGGAATCCTTGATCGACGCAGCAGCTGCTGGCTGCCGGCATATCCATCGTGGTCCTTTCTGAGCATTTCGATCCCGCCGCTTTGAGTCCACAAATGCGCGAGGCATTCGAGCTGGCGTACCCGCACGTTCCAATAGAGTCGCTTTCCGACTACTCGCCAGACCAGCTCGATTACTTCGTAAGCCCATGGAAAGGCAAGCTGTTTGAAGTCATTGTTCGGGATAGACTGAACAACGGCGATTGGGTTGGCGACATCCATCTCGAACCCGGCCAAATTGCCGATCTAGCTGAACATGCAAATCAACCGGGTTGGGATCTGGCGATCTTCGACGGCGATGGCAGCGTCGCCGATCAACTGCAATTGAAAGCCACCACCTCCTTGCATTACGTAAAGGAGGCGCTTGAACGTTATCCAGACATCGACATCCTGACCACGGAGGAGGCGGCCCATCACGGTCCCGACATCCTCCACCATGTGATCGACAGCGGTATGAGCGAAGAGGCCTTCACCACAATGTCGAGTCTGCGATGTCACCACTAGTTGAGCATACGCAGCATTTAGACTGGTTACATGATGTTCTACCCGCCTTGCCGTTCGTCATAATTCTCGGCACCGAAGGCAGAAGGGTCTTCATGGGGAAGGCGAGCTTCGAGAAGGCGGTCGCCAGCGTCTTGGAGCGCAGCTTCATATCAGGCGCGGCCATGGGCGTCGGCGCTCTGATCCATTTCCTGTATGGCGGGATCATAAGTCTTCCCGCGACAGTCAGTACGCGTCTTGTGCTGAGCCGCTTCTTCAATTTCCGCAGACTCGAGGCAACCCTGGTCCGTAAAGTTGAAATAGTCCGCGTGATAGCTGCCGCTCGAAGTCCCGGTCCCAGGTACCTCAGTAGTGGAATCCCAAGTGGTCTCGCGGGATTCCTGCCTGCCCCCATCTGCCCAACACTATAGATATTCCGCACCCGATCCTGCGGAATTCAACTCGACGCTAATTTCGGCGTGCCGAGAGGCACACCCTGTTAACCAAACCGGGGTGCTAACCGGAGAAAGGGAGAAAGAGAGAGTTCGAGGCCATCCACGTCGGGTTTCAAGAGGAACCGCCACGGTTCCGCAGGCAGCCCGAGCCATCAGTCTCGAAACGGAGAGTGGCGCGCGCCGGGAGGATGTGGCCAACTATGCGCGGAACTGGGGGAAAGGAGAGATGCGAACGGACGCACTCTGAGCCCGGTGCTGCAAACCAATGGGAGGAAAATAGTTAGGTAAAATAGTTTGGCTCCGCTACTGCAATGCAGGTCCGTGCGTGCGTTTAGAGCAGCGGAATTGCACTCAATTCTCCGTGTTGTTAACCGGACCCGGAGCTTTCGGACGTGCGAACCTGCTTGATAACTACGCCCTCAAAGGGCAGTAATGGCCGCGAGTTTATGCAGCCAGTGTGGCACCCGATCGTCAATTACTCAGCGAGCTTCGGAGCAACGACTGAAGCGGTGCCATCAGGAGTGTCATCGAGTGGTGCCAAACGATCGATTTCGGTTATCGGGTCCGAGGCCGGTTGCGAGTTCGACTGGACTGAACGGGCCTTGGCCTTCTCATCCATTCGAGTCCTGATTTCGTCAATGTGCCATGGGCGAAATTCATGCGTGTCGACGCCGACGTCCATGGATAGGGCGGCAGGGTCATCGGCGAGGCGGCCATGAGAGTGTCCATATAGGTGCCAGGCTCCTCGAAACGAATGATGCCAGACACGCATGGCATAGTGGCACAGAACAATCAGTTGGCCGTCTATCTTCACTTCGGCGAGTTGCTTCCACCAGCCGAATTCGTTCGCGATCTTCCGGGTGCCCGCATCGTGATTGCCTTCAATGAAGAAAATGTTCTTGCACCGAATCCTCTTGCGATAATCGAGGGGCTCTTTGCCAGATCCCCGGCAGAAGTCGCCGAGGAAGTAGAGGCTGTCGCCTTCTCTGACTGAGGAGTTCAGACGATCGAGGATCTCCGTGTCCATGTCCGTAACGGTCGCAAAAGGGCGACTACAGTAGCGGATGATGTTCTGATGCCCAAGGTGGAAGTCGGCGGTGAACCAAATGTCGGACATGGCAACACCTTACAATAGTCGAGTTCCTTGGCGATCGTCGTGATCCCACCCGCGCGACGCCGGTAGTCCAAGAACTCGTTGTGACCTTCGTCAGCCGCCCGATCTTTCTGTCGCCATAGTGAAAAGCGTGGGAACATGCGCCACATAACGCACTGGCTTCTTCAGCTTCAAAATGCGGCCTTCGCGGACGCCACGGTCTAGCCAATCCTTCATCTGCGCGGCCCGCACGCACACCTTTTCCGCAACCCACTCATCGGATTGTGGCTCCTTGAGCAGGGCGAGCACTGAGTCAATCACTAGGGTGTATGCATCGCGGGTGGGCTCAGGATCCGTAGTCGACGCCGACTCCCGGGCCGGCACTTCGGTCTCTGCCACCTGTTTCTCAGTCGGCGGAACACCCAGCGGAGCCGCCTCCACCACCTCTGAACTGGGTTCCACGGCAGGCGACGATTCCCGAGCAGGCGCGGAGAACAGATGGCCGTTTTTCTCTCCGGGCGCAGTGAACAATGGTTGGAGGTTCTCCCACGGCTCCGGGGGGAAAGGAATCCCCCCCATGCGCAATAACTTCGGGTTGCCTGGCGCAAGGTCACCTACGGATTTCACGAACACCTTGACCTTTCCAAGTTGAAGCGCTTCTGTAGCCCCTGCCCAGGTTCCCCCGGAGTCGGCTGAGCTGGCGACCACCAGCGCTGCATCACTGAGACCGTACAGAAGCTTGTTCCGCTCCATTGCGTTGTAGGCGAACCATCTCGCCTCGGGATCGAACGGTGAGACCAAGGTTAGATGATCGCTTACCAGCCCCGCGCGGTACTGCCCCGACGTTGCTGTCTTAGCCAGACCCTCGGCAAGAACTCCCAACGACCAGCCCCCGACGTCAAGTGTACCCGCCATCGCATCCCGGTCAATCCCCTTCGCGGCGCCCGAGATGATAGCTATGCCTTCGTGGGCGCAATGCTCACCAACCCGGCGCGCGAACTCGCCATCCTCCTCCGTCCGGTCGCGCGACCCCACTACCGCTAGGCCTCCGCGATTAAGTAAGCCTTTTGAACCGACTCCATAAAGTAGGGGCGGTGCCGCCTGTCCGAGATACTTTTTCAGGCGTTCCGGATAGCAGCCGTCGCTACGACTGATCACCCACAGACCGCTTCGTTCCCATTTCTCGACGACTAGCGCTAGGGCAGTGCCGCGTTCGAGCAAAGGCGAAACCCGATCTGGATTGACTTCGGAGGTTTGGAGTCCGGTCAGCCTTGTTCTACCTTCCGGTGATAGCAGGTCGCCGGGTCGTAAGCCTTCTGCTTTCAGCCAGTTGGCTAAGTTATTGTATTGCCTCAGCCCCAGGGGTTTCAGGCCGTTGCCTCCGCGCTGGCCGAGTTCCCCGCACAGGAGGAGCACCGCTTGGGTGTCAGCCGTCAGAGTCGACTCCAATTGCATCTCCTAATCATTATCTTCCGAAGAACTGTCCGCCAGGGCAAATGGATATACCAGCCCGCTCCCCGCCCGGCGCAACAATGCCGCCGCCACGGTAAACGTCCACTTGGAATCGACCATGTCATCAATCAACAGCACCGCCTCCGTTCTGACTTTTGCCGGATCGACGGCGAAGGCCCCAAGGAGGTTCTGCGCCTGTTGGAAGCTGTTGGCACGAGTCTTCTGAGGTTCAGTATCCCTCACCTTGCGGATACAATCTACGAACGGTAGACCCAAACGGCGGGCCAGTCGCCGGGCGAAGTCCGGCACAAGAGCTTGGTGCCGTCTCGAGGGCACGCAAGTGATCCAACTTGGTGGGGGCTCGGGCCGCCAGCGGTTTCCGATCAAGCGAGCGGCAGCCTCGACAAGCTGTTCGTCAAAGTGGCCTTCCTGCTGTTTGCCTCGCCGCACCAGGGTACCAAAACCAGGATCGCCCCACCGGCACAATGCGCGCCCCTCCTGCGCCTGCTGGGCCGCCGCAATATTCCCGTGCATTGCAGGATCGGTCAATCCTGCGGGCCACCGTTTTCTTGGCTGGACAAGATTCTCCTGCCGGTCGAGGAATTCCACTGCGGTCTGCGCAAGTTCTTCCGGGTAGTCCTCAGGCAGGAGACGCCCAGCACAGTTCACGCACTTGCCGCACGGCCCGGCACTTGGATCGTTCAACTCTTCGGCCAGAAACTGCATAAGGCAGTCCTGGCTGCCCATGTAGACTTGCATCCGTTGCAACTCACTCCGGCGCAGGTTCGTGATCCGATCGATCCGTTCCGCCGGCATCCGCCAGACCACGGGGTTCAGCACATAGCCGCTCGCTGTCTTCTGAATTGGCGCTGGCGATTCGAGCAACAGGAACTCCAGAATTCTTTCAATCTTGCCCTTCGCGAGGTTAACGCGTTCCTGGAGCCTCGGCACGGTCAGTGCGCCATTGGCGGTTCGCACCGCGGCTAGAACCTGGTCTACGTCTTGTGCCGTGGGGAAGGCGGACCGTATGAAGTAGTCAGCGATGGCGTCGTCTTCATCCCCGTTCAGGAGAATGCCATAGGCGTCGTCGACAGCGCGCCCGGCGCGGCCTACCTGCTGGTAATAATGTACGACGGAGGCTGGCCGCTGGTAGTGAATGACGAACCCGAGGTCCGGCTTATCGAAACCCATCCCGAGAGCGACAGTCGCCACCAGAGCTTTGATCTGGTTGTTAAGGAGCCGGTTCTCGAGGGCCTCCCTCTCGGGCGTCTCCAAGGCTCCATAATAGGGCTCCGCATCAATTCCCTGGGTTTGGAGCCACTGTGCCAATCGCTTCGAATCCGGGACTGTCAGCGTGTAGATGATGCCGCTCCCGGGCAGTTGCGGAAGTAGGCTGGCAAGCCAGGCCATGCGTTCCGCCTGTGAAGGCAGGCCGATGTTTTGAAGACTGAGGCTCGCTCGCGTCAAAGGACCACGCTGGACTTCTAGATTCGGGCCCAGCTGATCGACGATATCTCCCACGACCCGATCGTTCGCCGTTGCAGTCGTGGCCAGAACGGGAATGGTTCTCGGAAGGGCTCTCAGTATCCTGACGATTCTCCGGTAATTCGGACGGAAGTCGTGGCCCCAGTCGGAAATGCAGTGCGCCTCATCGACAACGAAAAGACCGACGCGATTGGCGATGGGAAGGAGGCATCTGGCGACGAAATCATCGTTTGCAAGCCGCTCCGGAGAGATAAGGAGCACGTCGATCTCATTCCGGTGCAGGCCGGCTTCAATTCGCTGCCATTCAACCTCGTTCGTTGAGTTGATGGTCTCCGCTCTGACGCCGATCCTTCGGGCCGCTGAGATTTGGTTCCTCATCAGAGATAGGAGCGGCGAAATGAGAATGGTGCAGCCTGAGCCTTGATCGCGAAGAAATTTCGTCGCGAGAAAGTACACCAGGCTTTTGCCCCATCCGGTCCGTTGGACCACCAGGATTCGTGCCCTGCGCTGAACCAGTGCAGAGATGGCCTGCCACTGACCGTCACGGAATGTCGCGGCATTGTCGCCGAGTGCTTTTCGAAGAAGTTGGAGCGCTTGTGCCTGCATAAGATGCCGCCCATGTCGCAGGCGAGCTGATCGGAAACTGTATTGTAGTTCCCGGACGCTCATCACTGCTGAACTGGAGTGAAGGCGGATCTCCGGCGAAAGGCGTTTCTCACTTCGACTCGCTGACCACTTCAGGCTCTTCACGCCGAGAGTGTCTGTCAACCTCTTGCCAGGTCAATCGGGAATACGGCCTCTACAAGGGGTTGTAACCAGCGCCGGTCGCCACCAGCGGCGTAGGATTCCCACGCTTGAAGGGCACTGCGGATGCGCGCGGCCTGTGAGTCGGAGAACTCGAACTCCTTCGCCGGCAGAGAGAGATCGGCGTTCCACACGATCCGCTCGTGGCCGCCCGCCGTCTCGCGCTTCAATTCGAGCGCCTTTTCTTCGTCAGCTGCCAGGGCGATCGTGTCCTGCACGGACCAGATCGCACGAATAGAACCCACGTCTGCTCTTTGCGCGCCCAGAAGCGCGTGCAGGTTCAGACGCTGGGTGTGGTCCAGTGTGAGTTTCATCGATTTGTCCTTTCGGGGTTTACGGGTTGGAATAGAGCAGGATATAGCCGGCGGTTGCGCCTGCAGGGTTCTTCACTTTGAGTACGCCCGACCATCCTGACGGATTGGTGGCACCCATCAGTTCGGCGAAGCGGTAGCCGTTGCCAGTGCCGCCCGCCAGAATTAGTTCGCCACCGGCGGTGACCTCAAGAAGCCTGTGATCAGCCAGGTTCGAGCCGGGACCGTAGATACGAAGCGGCGACTCCGCGTTGTCCTTGGCCGCGATCACCGTCGCGCCGCACGCGATTCCGGCCGCAATGAATCCGGTCTGCGACGCCCACGTACGGGCGTAACCGCTCTTCGGGTCGTTGCCCTGCTGCAGGCACGCCCCCCACAGGTTGATGGTGCCGCTGGTCCAGTTGTCGCCATTGCCGGCGAACTGGCGCACGACGATCCAGAGTCCCGTCTGCCCGCCCGCGAGCGTGCCGGTGATCTTGAACCGCTGCCAGGCGGTCGTGAGCGTGATGCTCGTCGGGCCTGCGAGGTAGCCGGCATAGGCGTTGTCCACGATGGCGATGGATACTTGCTTCGTTCCGGACGCGATCTTGGCCCAGACGTAGAACGTGTACTGGCCCCCGGACGCGAGGCCGGCGACCTGCTGTTGAATGATCGGCGTCGCAGTCAGGGCTGTGATGGTGTCCGCAGTGGTGTTGCCATCCGGCGTGGCGGTCGCATTCGCGGTGGCCGAACAAGACCCGCCGTTCTTGTCCCAGGTTGCGACGGTGAAGTCCTCGGAGTACTTCGCCATGTTCTCGAAGGGACCGCCGACCGTCTGATAGGCTCCGGACTCGAGCGATTGGAAGTGTGAGTCGAGGTAGGCCCACTGATTATTCGCCGCCACAAAGCCGAAGGACGCGCCGCCGGAGCCGTCGCGCAGCACCAGGGTGCTCGCCGTCGCGCTGGCCGTGCCCGAGGTGCGCGCGTTATCGAGGGTGCCACTGACGATATCCGTGGCGACATGGGTGTGGGTGGCGCTCGCTTTGGCCGCGCTGCTGCCGTTCACCAGGACGCAATCCGTAGCGGTTCCGGCGGCGCCGTCCAGTTGGCCGGAGGCGTTGATGACAGCCGCCTTGGACACAGCCCAGGCGCCGCCCTTGACCGGGCGGTTCGTAAGATCCGTTGCCAGACTGGTGACGTCCGACTCGGCGTGTGTGTGTGCAGGGATGTCTCCCGCCAGAAGGGTGTCCCATGCCGGAAGTGCGGAAACCGTGCCGGTCCCGGTCTGCCGCAGGAACTTCCGGGTAGAAGTGGCGTTTCCCGCCAGGCGCGCCCAGGCGGGCGTCCCATTCGCACCGATCAGCTCGCCCAGGACCGGCGCGGCGGCCACCGTGTCGGGATGCGTCGCTGAAAGGAGGCTGTGGGCGCTCGTGCTTGCGGCCGCCACAGTGACGTTCACGCGGTCGTTACCAGAATCGTCCGCAACCGTCAGCGTCACGTTCGCCCCCTCGATCAGATTCAACGCCCGGCGCGTTCCGATTGCCGCTCCCACCTTCTGGATCGTGAACGGTAGCGCGCCGGAAACGATGTCAGTGGCCACGTGCGTGTGGGCGGGGATGTCGCCAGAAACGAGCGTTGTGCCGCCCGTGACGCGCCCCTTTGCGTCCACGATGACCTTCGGGTATGTCCCTGCCACGACGCCGGTCGCCGCCAACGAAGCCACCCCCGCCGCCACCACCAGCCCGCCGACCGGGTCGATCTGGACGATGCCCTTGCTGGTGGTCGTTGCGTCCGGGTACGAGAATGCGCCGAACGTCTGGCCCGCCGCGAAGTCGATGATGGCGTCCATCGCCACGTGGTTGCTGGCGTTCAGAGCCATCCCGAGGTCGCCCGAGTTATCGGCCTTGCGCCATTTGACCGCACCGAGGTTCGGCAGGCGTACCAGGCCCGTGGCGGCTTTGTTTCCCGACCCGAACTCCGCGCCATCCTGGAACGTCTTCAGTCCGGTGACGGTGACTGCGCCGTTCTTGAGAACGTAGTTGCGCGCCGACGCCGTGCCGAGCTCATTCTCGATGGCCACGACCGCCGACTGGAGCGCTGTGATGAAGCCGGAGACCATGTTGGCCTTCACCGGGACACCGGTGAGATGGCTGGCGGCAACGGTCCCGAACGCGCCGCGCTGGCAACCGGTGAACTGCGTGGCAGTCTTCGCGGTGTAGACGATCAACTCGTCGTCGATGGAAAGGATGCCGAACGTGGCGGCGAATCCACCCATAGTCGAAGGGACGTTGATGGTGGAGTCGCCCGCGCCGATGGCTCCATTGATGGTCGTTTCGAGAGGTTTGGTCGAGAACGCATCTACGGGCGAGTACAGCGTAGCGGCGGCGTCGAGAGCGGTCGGGAAATTAGACATTCAGTTTCCTCCGGTTTGCTTCGAAGCGATTGAGCGCGCCGCCCGCCACGATCCCCACCGGCTCCGCGATCACCGATTCGATGGCGCGCGTGGCGTTGGGTTTGAAGTACTGCGCACCGATCACCTGCATCTGGCCCGCGATTTCCAGGGGAACCGGGCGGGAGTTGAGGCAGAACTGATCGAAAGCCCAGTAGCAGAAGGAGTAGAGCTTCAGCGGGAGCCACATCCCATACGCCTGCGCCATGGGCGGGTCCGGAGGGCCATATAGACCGGCCAGATACATGCATTCCGACGCTGGTCGTCCCGAGCGCGGTGCTGGCGAACGCGATGGCCTGCTTCATCAGGCCGGAGTTCTTCTGCCAGACGTCGTAGTCAAAGCCCTCGCACCGGAAGTACTTGATCCCGTAGGAGGAGTTCTTCCATTGGTTTGGCAGGTTCACATAGAAGTTGAGTGCGCGGAACTTCGCGTTGGGCTTGGGCGCGCCCTGGTTCGCATCGAGAGGCCACAGGCATTCGAACACCGCAGTCGGATGGTAGCCGCGAACGTATGTGATCACGTCCTGGCAGTAGGCCCAGATGCGGTCGCGCAGGAAATCGGCGGTTTCGTTCTGGTGCGCCGGGTCGCCAACTGGATCATCGGTGTTCGCCCGGAATGGCCAGATCTGGTGGCCCTTGGCCGCGGCGAAGTCGCTGATGGTGTCCTGGTCGTAGTAGGGCATCCCGCCGTGCGCGTCCTGCGCCTTGTTGTCGAAATACCACCACTGCGTCTCGCCGAACTGCAGCACCACCGGCAGGCCCGCTGCCTCGATCTGGTCGGCGCACTCCTTATACATCTGGCGCAGGTACGTCCGGACGCGGGTGCCGAAGTGCATCTGGTGGGACGGGACGCCGAGGTCCACGTCGGCGCCTGGCGAGACCACGCCGCCGGTGTACGACAGATACTTGGCGCGCATCGCGGCCGGAGGGAGATAGCACTCCATCGAGAACGCGAAGGAAGCCTTGATGCCCGCCGCCTGAAACTGGCCGGCGAGGTCGCGAATCCACCTCCGCGCGCCCTCGGTCATCACCGGCGAGATGGCGTCGATCATTTCCCAATCGCCGTCAGCGCCCGCCGTGCCGAGGTGGTCCGTGAGTGTGAGCGTCACGGAGTTCGGCGCGCTCACCGCGACGCCGGTGATACGTCCATGACGGAGCCTTCGATTGGATACGCAGCGTCGTGCTCGATCCGAAGTTATCGTCGGCCCACACGCCGGAGAACAGCCCATTGATGATCGCGCGCATGTCGGAGACGATTCCCTGCAACGTCTCGCCGTACCCGATGGCGTGGCTCACTGTCGTCCCGCCAATCGAGAATGAGACCACGTCGCCTGCCGCCGGCGTGCCGGAGAAGACCACCGTGGCGTACGGGTACGTGGCGTTGATGCGCCGCCGCTTGTTGTTCCAGAAGACGCCCATGTACACGTCGGCGTGGCCCTTGAAGCCGAGCTTCTGGAGTTGCCAGAGATGCCAGGCCGGAGGCTTCTTGTAGCCGTGGTCGGTGTCGAAATCCATGGCGAGGGATACGTCGGTATAGACCTTCGGCGCGTCCGGAACGTCCTGCGGCTTCGAGCGGCCAGAGGTAATCGAAATAGAAGTAGTACCCGCTGCTGGCGGCGTTCTTGGTGAACGTGGCGGTGATCTCCACGGTGTGGTTGCCCGCCGCCACGCCGCCGCGCACCTTCAAATTTGCCGTGGTGCCGCCGTACTCGTTCAGGTACAGATCATGCGTGGTCGCCACGCCATCGACGGAGACGGTGACCTTGCCGCAATCGGTGTTGAGGAAGGTCCCGAGGTAGAGATCGTGCTGGCGCGGGTACGAGTACCGGAGCGTGACCTTGCGAACGTCCAGCGCGTTCGATGGCGCGGTGCGCTTCGCGTGCCCTTTGCTCCACCACTGCGACGGGAAGGCGCCGCCATAGTCATAGTCCTCCCAAAAGCCCGTGTATTTGCATCGTGCGTCCGCTTCCTCGATCCGATCCGACCCGCCGCCGACCTTCAGGCTCCCGTCGCCGGTGACCGCGATGTTGGAGATCGTGCAGCCCCACTCGACGTTGCCGGTGAAGCCGGAGACGGGCGAGAGCTTCTTCAGGCGCGCGCCCGCCGGCCACGTGCCGGGCGTCGAGGCTTCGAAACCCCGCTGCCACGGTGATCTGCGTTCCCGAGAGCCACGGAGAGCAGTTGGATGCGCTCCTCCAGATTTGGAGTGCCGATGAAGTACCGGCCGCCGGTGAGCTTCGAGGTGTCGTCCACCGTCCACGTCGTGTTGGAGGCGCCCACGCCCGCCGTGAGGAAGCAGCCGTCCTGCGAGGTCCTGCTCGACGTTCTCGAATCGCGGCGCGAAGACCATGTACATCTTCCGGCAGTCGCTCATCGGAACCACCGCGCCGAGTTTGTCCAGCAAGGTGTGCGTGAAGTCGAGCGTCACGTGGTACTTCGTGTCGTTGTCGCCGTTGGCGAACAGGAGGGTGGCCCCGCTGCCCGCCGTCCACTGGAAGCCCTGCCCGCTGCCGACCGGGACGCCGGCCAGCGTGCGGCCATGCGCCACGAAGACGCGGTCCAGATTCCCGAGTTTCCCGTACCGCGACGTCGCGCCCGGTGCCCATCACGAAGGTCAGAGTGATGCCGCCGGTACTCGGGCCGCTGGCCCACGGCTGCGCGTGAATCACGCCGCTCTGGTCCGGGCCGAATCGGCCGGCGACGGTAGTCCCCGCCGTGTTGATCATGTCGCGAGCTTCTGCGCCACGTGCCAAGCCTTTGTCTTGCGGGTCACGTAGGAACCGCTGGGGTGGCCCATCGATACGCTCGCATGGAGCGCGCCAGTGCCCGACTCCGACACGGTGGTCTGCTCTTCGTTGGTGCCGGAACGTTCGATCCAGATGCCATCCGCGGTGAAGAAGCCCGCCGTGCTATCGACCGGCAGGCTCACATCGTCCGCCTTCACCGTGGCGGTCAATTGAGTTTCAACCCGGCAGTCCGTGCTGGTCACCGTGTATCGCGTATCGCGGAAGTAGAGGTGGAGCCAGTCGATCCCGCCATCCATGTTCTCGTCGCCGCTGATATCGATGAGGACCGTGGCGGCGGTCTCGCCGCCGGATGACCACCGTCGCGTGGTCGAGCAGGCGCACGTCGTGGGTGTCGCCCGCGCCGGTGACGAACGTCATCGCGTCCCAGGAGACGGACGGGTATTTGGCGGCGTCGAGGCGGATCGCGCCGTCGAGCGTCTGGTCGTACTCGATATCGAACTCCAGTTTCAGGCCGGAGAGATCGGTCTTCGGCAGGTGCTTCAGCCGCAGGTGGTTGAAGTAGTCGTACGCGTTCCACCAGCCCAGAACCGCGAAGTCTTCCGCAGCCTGGAAGATGCCGGAGATGGACACACCGGTCTCCGTGGCGTCGTGGATCGTGGTGGTCGCGGCGCGCCCGGCGAAGCCTTGCAACTGGAAGTTCCGTCGCGGGTCGAAGATGTGAACTGGTTGCGCAGGCATAAGCTAGCAGCTAGCCGATCAGGAATTAGAGCACCGCGGTTCTGGGCGAATTGGAGCTACCTTGCAAGTAGGCACTCTCAAGGGAACTTCCATGCCGTAGACCTGCCGAATCCCGTCTATTGCCCTGTTACATGATCCGCAGTTGCCCATTCTGATACCCTCTGAAAGGGCGTCAATGGCCAATACGAATAGCGCGATTGTCCTCGGTGCGGGCTTCTCCTTCGCCGCCGGGCTTCCTTTGACAAAGGACCTCTTTAATTGTGGGTCAGTTGTCCCGCGGGCACAAAGTCCCGCTGCCGGAATGAACAATGCGCAAGTGCTTTCGGCGTACGAGAGTTGGACCGAGAAGCACCCAAGTTCGAGTGCAGAGGAATGGCTCCTTGAGCTCTACAAAATGAGGGACGATGCTCTGCAGGAGATGATACAAGGCACATCTTGGAGCAAAGCCGTACGATTTGCCCTGGCTCGTCTGGTGGAACTCCCTCCAGGCAGCAATACCCACTACTATTTCGGTATTTGCACACCTCGGTGTCATCCTGCTCACGAGGAATTCTGGCAGAGAGTCAACAGTGTTCTTGGTGCACGTGTGATCGTCTCTCTCAACTACGACATTTTGGTCGAGCAAGCTCTTCATTCAGTCGGGCCGCAACACCGAAGTTCGCCCAGATGTTATTACGGCGGGTTCCCCCACACCCAAGTTGTCCGAAAGATGACCGACGTCACTAAACGGAAGTCCGACCTTGTTCAACTTGGAAATGACATAGTCCTGTACAAACTGCACGGATCGGTGAATTGGGCATGGGAACATCACTCACCCTCTCTGAAGATTCACGACGATGTTCGTGCGGTCTTTCGCCACGATGATAGTGTTGGTACGCCCGCGATCATTCCGCCAATTCCTGAGAAACAGATGCCCGACGAGTTCTCGCAGATCTGGCACGAAGCGAGAAAATCGTTGGAAGCCTGTCAGCATTGGCTGGTCTGTGGTTATAGCTTGCCCCCATACGATCTCGCTCTTCGGGACTTTTTTCGCAGCGTGCTGACGAAGCGCCAGCAATCTCAGATTCTGATTCTCGCGCCAGATAGCGATCTGTTGGTCAAGCGGTGGAGAGAAATCACACCTGACTGCACTCAGATCCGAGCGCTTCCCGGGTTGCCGCAAGCGTTCGGTTATGACTGGAGCATCCCCAGTTAATCGACCAAGGCTCCCACTCACGCAATGCTGTTGCAATGAATCTCGTTCAATCCATGCATTCTCCAAGTCGCGAAGCCGGTCGGCCGCACTGCCATTACGTTTGGACCACTACGGTCAGATCGGCGCCAGCGTTGGGCGACGCCACCGCCTTGATGTCGAACGCCAGGTCGTTGCCCTCGAGGAGAACGGCAGTCGGCCAAATCGAAGGCCGGATGCTTGATCCCGCCGGGTGATTCTTCGTCACGATGGCAGTGAAGGTCTGGTTCACCGTATCCACCGAGATCACGTTCACGTGCTCCTCGTTGGTCAGGCCGAACTCCAGGAACACGAAATCGCCCGGCACCAACCCACTAGTGGAGGCATCGTAAGACGCCGTCGCCACCGCCTGCGCCACTCCGCTGCCCGTGATTGGCGCGAGGGTGATCAACCCGTAGTCGTCATAGGGTAGTCGGCGCGTCTCGGGCTTGCCATAGCCCTGCGCCACGAGGAAATCCCAGGTGTTCTTAAACGGCGTTCCAATGTTCTGTGCGATGCCCATCTTTTCCAGCACGTTCCAGGTGGTGCCGCCATCGGTCGAGTACTTCACGACGTACGCCGACTGCCCATCGCTGGTGTCCGCAGCATCCGGAATGATGTCGATATCGTCCACCGCGTACGACCCGTAGTCGGTGAGTTTCGGCGTGCCTTGCACGATCCCAGGAACGCCGGTGTCGTGGAAGATCTCGTCCGGAACCGGCGTGGCGTCCACGTCGGCGGGCTTCGGCCCGGCCACCAGGTCGTACATCGAGTCCGTGGTCGTGCGGCCCTGAATGTCGATGGAGTAATCCTTGTTGAGCTTCCACCCGGAACGCGGAACTCCCCAGAGCCAGCCGGGCATGTCCGTATGGGTCATCGAGCAGACCATTCCCGGTTCGGTGTTAAGCGCGAGAACCGTCGTCCGGAACGAAGCATCTGGCGCGCGCTTTCCACTCGGCGATCGTTGGTCCCGCCCAACTCCTCGCGCAACCTCGAACTGATGATCCGCGAGGCCTGCGACTTCGAAAAGGTCCCGCACAGGTTGACGTTCGATTTGAGGAACAGCGGACCGGCGCTCGCGCCGATCTTGGTGGCGTAATCGATGTCGTAAACGGTGACCGAGTTGTTGACGAACTGGTAATCCTCATCAGCGAAGTTCGCGGTGAGGTGATTGAAGGACGGCTTGAGCGGCGCCAACTGGAGCGAACTGAACAGAATGTTTCCGATGGTGAAAGCTTCCACCGTGCTGCTGTTCTCACGGATGCCGATCTTGAGCTTGCCAAACGCGAACGTGTAATAGCCCAGGCAGTTCATCAGGACTTCCTGTAGCCAATCACGGAGCGGCTTCTCCTCCTGGATCACGCCGCGGAATTTGAACTGCGTTTCGCTGCCGGTGCCGACGAGCTTGGTCACGCTGTCGTTGCAGATCGCCGCCGCATCGAGAGCGGCCTGCACGTCGAAGAACGTTTCGGCGAGATCCAGTTGCGACGGTCGTCGCGTCCGCCGCCCAGCCGAAGACCGCGCGCGCGGAGCAGCATGTTAACGGCGATCCACACCGGGTTGGTCAGCGCCGGCCCGTAGATGCGGACGCCGAGTGAGGTCCACACCCAACCGCTCATGCCCATCTGGACATTCGCAATCATGGCGTGGTCGCCGGGCTTCGAGAGTTGCAGGCCCTTGGCATCGGACCGGCGGATGACGATGAACGCGGTTCCGGCCGCGAAATTGTCCTTGTACATCGACTCACCCGATTGCGCCTTTCGCCAATCGCCGCCGGTGCTGCTGCCCGACTGATCGAGCGAGAAGAAGTCGGTCGCGCCAGCCGGATCCGTTCCAAGGCACTGGCGCAAGCCGAAGGAGTTTGTGGGATAGCCGTGGTGGGCTTGGCCGTCGAGCGTGCTGCCCACGAAGGTCTCGGCGGTGCCGTCGCCGTCCAGGTCTTCGTAGTGCGCGAGCAGTGTAGGCGATAATCGGTCCCTCGCCGACGATCCCCAATGCTTCGTAGAAGTCGCTCTCGTCCCGGCCCGCCGCGACCTTGCAGTTCACCGGCATTTCGCTATCGGTGTAGATCTCCGGAACGACCTGATCATAGATGGAGTCCGCGACGAGCGACATGCTGGTGATCGTGGACCGGCCAAAGCCGAACACGCCGGTGGAGTTGTCCTTGATCCGGACGCCCTGCGGTTCGGCGATGATGCCGCCGTAGGAGTGCTTCATGCCGTGCGCCAGGCACCCGTTGGCGGTCTCGTATCCCTTGTCGCACTTCGCAGCATCGGCAGACGGGAAGTGGACCAGATCGAGAGCTCCAGATGTTGAGTAGGGGCAGGCCTGCGTTTTGAATGGCTTCCAGCACGTGCGCGAGATCTTGCGGCACGGGTACGGCAGATTCAATTCGTAGAGGCCATCGGCGGCGCTGAGCTTAAACTCCGGCCCTGAGTCGAACGACCAATTCACAGCATCGCCCTTCCACAGGTCGAGCTTGATCAGCGTCCCGACGTGCAGAAGCGAGAATGCTACCGACGCGCGGAACAGGTCTACATCATTCGCGAGGTCGCGCATGACGCGGTCGGCGTTGCCGAACGTGAACGTGGCCTGGTCGGCCTCGTTTCCCATGCTCTGCGAGATGCCGTCGAAGTCGAGCAGGCGCGGCAGGTACAACTGCGCGCCTACCGTGCAGCGCCGGTCGGAGAGATAGATGGCAGGGTACCCGGCCTGAAGAGGCTGGATCTTGATGAGCGGAATCAACTGCTGCGCCTGCGGCAGCAAGGCATCCTTGAGCGTTGTGTTGGGGAACCGGGTATCGGTCGTGATCGGCGAGTACGTCGGGTTCGACGCGGGGATCTCGATCAAGGTCACACCGATGCTGCACACCCAGTCGGCGACCATCTCCCAGGAGAGAGGCTCGTTGGCAAACCGGCAGGTGTAGGCGGCTGTGCCGTTGCCGTCATCGTTCGGTGCGTTGTAAGTGAAGGCGCCGAACGGGCCGTACTTCGACTCCCAGAAGTTCCGGAGCGCGATCCGCTGGGTGTCGTTCATCCACTGGCGCTTCACCGTGAACTGCTTGGCCCCGTTGCCCAACAGAAAACGTTGCTCGATCTTGGCATTACCGGAGCCGAACTGGTGGATGACCACGTCCGGATGGCTGGACCGGCCAAACGGGTAATCGGAGACGATGGGAAACGTCCCGCTCGCGACGATATCCGGAACCGTGATGTTGCCGATTTGATCAGACACGTTCGTCCCTCGCGGTGTTGATAGCCGTTGCCACGTTCGTCTGTGCCGCGATCAGACCCGCCAGGCGGGCGTACTGCGGATCGGTCGCATAGGCGCCAGCCACCGCCGCGATCAATGCGGGGAGGTCGCGATCTCCCTGGTACCGCTGCCAGGCCACACGATATGGCGCGCCGTGCGTAATCAGCCAGGCGTAATCCCGGCAGGACGCCTCGAGGGAATCGTAGTCGGCGAACTGGAGCTTCTGGACGACCGCTTTGCCGCCCACCACCTCGCGCGTTGTTACCGTGCAGCACTGCTCGTGCCGTGCGGCCTTCTTCATCCCGAAGTAGTTCGCCTTGCCGGCGGGCTTCTCGCCCCACTTTGACTCCAATGCCCACTGCGCGATCAGCAATCGGGCGGGGCATCCGGTCTCTGCTTCGAGACGCGCCGCGATCCTGGCGACCTCCGAAAGTCGCTCGTCCCTGGTTTGTTCCATGTGGATTCTAAGTAGCTATCCCAATTCGAGCAATTCAATCGAAGCGTCCGACCGCCCCGGTGTGGAGGACTGCTGCCAGTCGCAGTTGAATCGGACGGTGTACCGCCCAACCGTGGATACGCCGGTCGGGTCGTACGAGAACTTCGGGGCGGTCTCGTAGGGATCGTAGAAGTAGAACGCCTCCGTGGTCCCGTTCCTGGCGTCGTAGAAGTTCCGAAGGGTCTGCAGCAGGGCGGCCGGAAGTCGCTTGGCCATCCGCCACCGCTTCCGGCTGGCGGTCGCCAGCACGGAGCGTTGCGACTCACCATTCTTGTAGGCGTTCTCGATCATTGGATACGCCCGCTCGTGCGCAAACGCACGGCACAGAGATTGCGGCAGCACCGTGGCGGGCGCGGCATTCTGAACGGATCCGGGCATTCGAAGGAGCCTTTGACTTTAGATTTGCAATGTATTTACAATGACAATCGTGAAGTTCATTTGGGACGCCGAAAACACGAGGCACCTGGCGCGGCATAAAATTACGCCACAGGAAGCCGAGGAAGCGATCCAAATCGAACCACTCGTTCAAGAATTTCAGGAGCACTCCAGCGAAGATCGAGTGCTTTGTTTCGGCCGCACCGCAAAAGGACGGCTGTTAACGATCATCTACACGCTGCGCGGCAAAGCCGTGCGGGTGGTCACTGGCTACCGAATGCCGAAGTGGCAGCAGCGCATGTACTTTGAGGATAAGTAAACCAATGCCCAAGGAAATGAAACCAATCACGATTCCAAAATTCCGCACCACCGATCAAGAGGCCGATTGGTGGGAGAGCCGTGAGGGCAAGCGAATCGCCACGGAGATCATGCGGCGCGGCATTGCAACAGGAACCGCGAAACGGCGCAAGGTCCCGCTCAAGACCGTGACAATGCGCTTGCCGGAGCCGGATATCGAGGCCGCAAAGGATCTCGCGTTTCGTAAAGGCATCCCATACCAGACCTACATCAAAATGCTCCTGCATGAAGCGATCGAGAAGGAACGTTCTGCATAACTAAGTCACGAGCGTCCCAGGACTCAACTGCAGAGCGGTCATCTCTCGCCGGCCAGCGTTGCTCTTCATCGCGGAGATGGCCCCCTGCGTCACGACGCGCCCGTTCTGGATGACCACGTTGCCGACCGCCTGCGAGTCGATCTGGAGCGGGATAACCACGGTCCCGCCCGCGTTCGTCATCGAACCGCCGCCCACCTGATCGAGCGACGGGAGGCCGGCCAGTCCAGCCAAGGGCTGGCCGTTGTTGTACTGCGTCGCCTGGTATAGGCCGCCGCCGCTTTCGACCAGCGACACCGGGGTCACTGCACCGCGCATCCCTGTCGGCTTCTGGCCGGTGGACATGGCATACAACTGGATCAGGTCGCGCATCTGCGGCGAGCGGATCGCCAAGTCGAGGTTGCCGCCGAACGCCGATTTCGCGGTATCGACGACCTGCTGGAGGACACCCTTGTCGGAGATGTCCACGCCGTAGAGCGCCTTGATTTTGTCGTGCGCTTTTTCCGTGGCGCCCTTCACGAACAACCGTACAACGCCAGCCAGGAAGCCGACGCCCGCACCGATAGCCGCACCCAGTGGCCCGCCGAATTTCGCGCCGATCATCGCGCCGCCAGCCGTGGTCTCACCGACACCCAACCAACCGCCACGCCGCAGACCGTCGAACGCAAGCATCGCTCCCGCCGCCAGGAGCGCGCCGCCTTTCATTCCGCCGATGCCCTTTGCATTCGCGAGTTTAGTCATATTACCGAGCTCGTCGACGCGCCACCGCTCCGGCTTGAAACCGATGTTCCCGAGTTGGGTCAGCATGCCCTTCCAACCAGCAGCCATGCCGCCGAAATTGAACAGACCGCCCGCCGTTGCAGCGGACCCACCGCCGACACTACCCGCGCCCGCCGCGCCGCCGGCACCGGTCCCGGTGAACCCGCCGCCAGGCGCACCCAGGCCTCCGGCCGCAGCCGCCGCGGAAAGGATCAACGGATTCCCATTCATTGGCCCGGACATCGGCCCGCCGCCACCACCAGACCCGGACCCACCGCCGAACACCGGAATCGTTCCGACTCCGAGAAGACCGCCCAGGATGCCGCCGGACCCACCCGCACCAGCACCGCCGCCCGCGAACGTGACCTTCTGGCCGGTGAAAAGTTGCATCAGCATGGCGGCGACGCGCGAGGTCACCACGTCTTTAATTGCGGTGAGGATCGCGGTCTTGAAAGAGCTACCGATAGCGGCCCATACTGACTGCGACTTCGTCACCAGTGCGTCGAAGACGCCGCCAGCCTGCTCCTTCAGCGAGTCGAAGATGCTCCTGTAGTGATCGACGACGAGCTTGCGCGTCTCTGCCGATCCCTTCGCCTGCGCCACATTGATCTCGGAAGTTGTCGCCTTCTGAAGGGCATCCTTTTCCTGTTGGCCCAGGTCGCGGATCTTGCCGGCCATCTGGTCGAGGTAGGGCTGATAGAAAATCCCCTGTGCCATCGCCGCCCGCTGCGCGGCCAACACCTGCCGATCCGTCTGCAGGTCGATCTGCTCCATCTCGATCTTGGCGCGCTCCTTGATGGCGCGCACTTCGATATCGGTCTTCAACTGCTCCACGCGAAGCTTGTCCTGGAGCGTGATGGCATCGACCTGCTCCAGTTGTGCCATTTCGAGGTTCTTCCGCTGTTCGACTCCTGCCAGACGCACGTTCAGAGTGCGGTCCTCCGCGGCTTCCCGCATCTGCTGTTCCTGCTGCTCCAACCGGGTGCGTTCCCCGATGGCATCCTTCTCAATCGCGGTTTTAGCGTTTTCCAGTTCGAGCTTCTTCTGGTCGGTGTTCGCGTCCAAACCGGCGAGCGGTGCCATCTGCGCCCGCTTGCGTTCCTCAATGGCCGCGATGATAGCGTCCTCGCGATCCGGCGCCACGATGTTCCCCTGCCACTGCGCCTGCTGCTCCCTGGCGTACAAGCCCTGCTCGAACCGCCTCTGCGAGCGCGCCATTGCGGCCTGAAACAGCGCATCCATCCGGCGCGCCTCGTCCACATGCCACTTGGCATCGAATGCCTCGATCTTCGCTGCGGTGCCCTCGTGGATCTTGTCCAGCGTCTCCTTGTTAAGCGTGACCTTCCGGATCTGACCGGTTTTCTCGTCGACGCGCGTGCTCAAGCGCACGATCTCGCGTTGCTCTTCCTGGAGGAGTTTCTCCCTGCCCTGCGCCCGCTCCTGGTCCGCCAGTTTCTGGGCGTGCGCCGTTTCTTCCACCGCGCGCGCTTCGTCGTTGGTGGCGGCAATGATCTTCATGGAGTCCTCGAGGCGCAGCTTGGTAGCCTCGCGCTCGATATTACTCTGCTCTTCGAGGGACCGTAGCAGGTAATCTCCTGCCGCCCGCTGCGCAGTGAGGATTTGCTTTCGGTCTTCCACCTGTCGCTCCAGTTCTGCGGTTGTCGGCTCGGTCTTTTTCGTCGTCCTCGCGCCTTGCGCCTCGAGTGTCCAGATTCCGTTCTTCCCCTTCGTGAACTTCGGCAAACCCATGTCGGAGAAGTCGTCCCACTTTTCACCGGGCAATAACCGTTTTCCGGAGAGGATTTCCTTGATGTCGTTTTCGCTGTAGCCCATCCGCTTCACGTCTTCAGCGCTAAGCTTGCCCGCGAACATTTGCTGCTGGATTCCCTTGCGGCGCATGTCCTCGTAGCCGCGATCCAGTTGCTGCATCGTGTCGTAATAGGTCTTCCCGATGACAGCAAGGCCAGCCACGCCAAGGGTCACTGCCAGAGCAATCGGGTTTAATGCGAGCGCGGCAGTGAGCGCATCGACCGAGAACGTAATGCCAGCGATCAGTTCGGCGATCTTATAAGTGGCAATCATGCCGGCCGCGATGCCCACGCCCTCGGCAAACAGGATCACCGCGTCCTTGTTCTCCTTCATCCACTTCACGCCCTCGGTCAGGTTGTGGACCACATCCTTCAGCCACTGCACGAAGGGCTTCCCAACATCCTCCTTCAGTTCTTCAATCTCGCGGCCCAACGCCTGCTCCGCTGCTGTGAGGCTGTCCGCTTGGGACGCCGCCGCGCCCGACAGTTTTGCCGCCGCCTCCTGAATCGCGTTCCACCGAACCTGCTTGACCTGGTTTTCGTCGAGCGTTTTGCCGTGCAGTTCGGCGATCAACTGTGCGCGCTTTGTCACCTCGTTCAGATCGACATAGATGTTTAGTTCGCGCAGCCCGCGACTCTGGCCGGTTTCCATCGCGCGCAGGAGCATTTCTGCTGCGTCTGCGGCTTTGACGCCGGTGGTGCTGAACGCGGCCGCGTCCTTCGCCATCTTCGCCAAGCCCTCCGTCTTCTCCAAGCCCAATTGAGAGACGATCAGTTTCCGGATGGCGCCCTCGGCTTCGACCGTGGTGTAGCCCACCGCTTTAAATGTCTCGACGGCTTCCTGGGCCCGCGCGTCGGTGATCCCGAACGCCTTCGCCGCCGCATTCGTGACCGCCACCTGACGCTCCATGCCTGCCGCGGCGCGCGCCGCTTCGAGGGTCCACTCCTTCACCCACTCAACGACGTTTTTGATACCTTCCGCGAGGAGTTCACCGGCTGCGACGCCCTTCACCATGCTGACCGTCAAGCCATCGATACCAGCAGACGCGCCACTACCGGCGCGCCTTGCAGCATCCTCCATGCTGGACAGCCCGGAGTTGATGCTCTTAATCGAGGCGTTCGCCTTGTTGACGTCCACCTCGACCACCAGTTCGAGCTTGTTGCTATCGGCCATGGCCTGGCAGCTTCTCGCGCTCCAGCAGATCGCGTTCTTCGGCAATGATCAGCATTGCCCGAGCTTCATCACCGGCGATCTCATCGAGCGAAACGTTTACGCCGATCTTTATCAGCCCCATCAAATCGAGCGCGCACCGGATCACGATCCCACGCGCGGACGACTGCGCCGCGTCGAGTTTGTCCAGCGGGCAGTGGTCGCACCTGCCGCCGCCCTCCGGCGAATCCAGACATATGTGCGGATCGCAGAGCTCCTCCCGCCGCATCGCCCAATGAACCAGGAACCGGAAGGATGGGTTCTCCGGCCACTCACCTACTGGACAAGCGGACTCGCCGGAGGAAAATATGCCTCGCGGTCCTCCGCGAACGCCATATCGAGAGCGTCAATGGCTGCGCGCACTGCCACCGCCTGATGGATGACCGGAACCACGGGCGGGTCGCCGGCATACCCCTCCGTCGAAACCGCGAGCTTCTTGTAGAACGCCGCGACCGCCGCGATGTTCACGGTCATCTCCTGTCTGCCAAACGGCAAATCGAGCACGCGCACAAAGCCGCGCCGGTATTCGAACGTGTCCTTCGCGGAGGGCGTCTTTATGACGTGGGTGGTCATCCCGCCCAGGACGCGCATCGTGACCCGATAGCCTTCACTCACCGGAACGACATCGTCCACGTCGCAGGTCGCCAGTTCCTCGATCAGTTTCGCGGCTTCGAACGGATCAACCTCCGGACCGTCCTGTTCCGTCCTGATCTTGGCGAGGAGTGCGGCATCGGCATCCTCGCGGTTTACCACTGTAGTCTCGGAGGTCCCGCGCCCCAACTGCTTCACCAGCACCTTGCGCCGCCGCTGGCGTTCAATCCATTCGTCATCCGTAGGAAAGCGCACGCGAACGGTCTTCAGGCCTTCCGGGGCGCGGAGGTTCATCGCGAGCGGCCGGCTCGCGTCAAAAACGGGCGTATCCAATGGTCGCTTCCTTTCTCTACTGGCAAATCGCGTCCACATTGCACTTGGCAACCGCAGAAACGATGCCGTTGGTGGAATCATAAAGAGGGCTGCACTCGACGGACACGGTAAGGATCTGGTCCGTCTCGCCGATCTCAACTACTGAGAACGCCATTTTCTGCCAGGTGATCGCGAGCGAGTTGTTGACGTCGAATGAGAGGTTGATTACGGCGGTGCCGGTAGTTTGCGCTTTGAGCTTGGCGTACTCCAGCGACGTGCTGTCGTAGCGCGCGACAAACTTCAGGTTGCCGGCGCGGTTGCCGAACTCCAGCCTGCCGCGGATCGCGCCCGAGGAACCGTCGCCAGCCGTCTGGAATCCAGAGCCAGGGAAGAAGCCCGCGTCCATCCGAAGGTTGTTCTTCCAGCCGGTTTCAAGCGACACGATGTTCTTGCTGGTGACGTAATCGACGCCGTTGATGGACAGGGTCAGCGACGCGGATGGCAAAAGCTTCTCAACCGTGGCCGTAGGCATGACGATGCCGGTCGCCGAGTCGATGACCTTGCCGGAGCCCGCGAATTCGACCGTGATCTTGCTGTTGGCGCGGCCGGGACCGGAACCGATGGCAATCTGCCAGGACTCGACCGCGCAACCGACCGCTTGCCGATCCAGCACAACGCCGGCGCCGGGGCGAATCTGCTCGACGAAGGAGAAGTAGGGCAGTTCGGTCGCGTCGCCGTTCGCCGGAAACAAGGGAGTGCAGGTATAGATGAAATTCGGGAGCGTCCCCGATTTCACTACTTTGCCCAGCCCGAATGCCATCGCCCATGCCGCCATCTCAGCCGATAGATACTTCTCGAGCGATCCGCCCACGTCCCAGGCGGTCTTGTATGTCACGGTCGGGAATTCGTGGCCCTTGCCGTATTCGTCGGCGTCGTTCTCGGTCGCGAGCTTGGGGTTAGCGAGCGCGGCGTTGAGCTTGTTGAAGCGCCACATCGCGGCCACAGCCTGCGCGGTAACGATGTCCGTCTGCTTGCCCTTGCCAAAGCAGATCAGTACTTCCTGCAGCCTAGTCGTGGACATTGGGCGTTACCTCCTGGGAAGTGGCGGGCGGATCGCACTGGTTCCAGCCGGCATTCATCATTGGCAACAGGACCTCGGGCGTCGCTTCAACCTCTTTCGGCTCGCCCTCGCCGAAGGGGGGCTTCATCCAAACCGTGGATTGCATCATTGATCTCCCATCTCCGTAAACGAAAGTGGAACTTCGAAATAGTCCAGCGCCTCGGCGTCCGTCTGCCTGCTGATCTGCGGCAGATCCATCGCGTTGCACGCCGGATGAACTGTGGCGTTGAGCATCTCCTGGCCGGATGATGCCGGCACGCCTTTCACAATCAACCGGAACAGACGGTAGTACGCCGTGCCAGGCGAGGCCTCATTCTTCGCGCGCAGGAAAAGCGTGATCTGGTGTTTCCAGACGTCCATCGTCCCGAAGGACCCGGGCGCGGTGCCCTGCCATGCCGCCATGATCGACGGAGCGGGCATGCTGTGGATCGCATGCGCGAGGCTGATGTTCTTCGGGAACGAATCATGATAGGCGTAGATTTTCGACTGGTCGCCAACCTCCGCAACCAGCGTCGGAATGTCCCGCAGCATCGCGACCAGATTGTTCACGATCTCGGAGGGGTCGATCATATTTGCCTACCGCCCAGGGCCTTCTCCACAAGCATTCGAGACTTGCCTTCCTGCAGCACCCGGTTCGCCGCTTCGGTGACGGTTTGCCTGTTCCTGGGCGAGAACACCATCCACGGTTCGATCTTGCTGGTGATCCACGCTTTCACCTTGTTCTCGACGCCTACCGACTTACCGCGTTTGTTGGTGGTCGTCTTCGTTGTTCCCCGCCGGTCACGGAGGCCTTCGCTTTGTTCTCGCTGACCGTCCGTACCTGGAAATTGCGAAGCATGTCGCCGGAGAGAATCAGGTTCCGGCGGTTGCCCTTGCCGAGTTTTGTCTTCCAGATGGCATATCGCTTCGACAGCGGCTTGGCCGCGCCATCGTTTGGACCCTGCGACGCCGCCAACCGGTTCTTCACCGCGGCGACGCCGACCGTGCCGATCTTGAACATCTGGTTCTGCCGGAAGCTCAGCCGGTCCAATCGAATTTCCTTTTTCTGATAGACACGAACCGATGGCATGGAACCCTCATTGGTGCTGGCGCAACCGCAACCATGCCGCGCCAGTCGGATCGACAGAAACCTCGTAGACGGTGTAGTTCACTCCGTTCACGACGAGTTCGTCGCCGTGGTCCGGACGCGACTCAAAGTCGGCCAGCCTCACGAACAAACGCGCGTACACCCCATCCTGATGCCGTTCCTCGTCGCTATCCCGCTCCAGGATTCCGCTGATCGTGAACGGATCGGCCGCACCCTGGTGATACATGACCTGCGCGCCGAAGGCCCGGAGGGAAGACGTGTTGAGCGCGTCGAACGAATCGGCCATCTCGAACTACCCGAGCGTATGTACGCGGTAGAAGGACTTCACATGCAGCAGCGAATCGTTAGCGGCGTTGCCCGCGATCTCGCCCGCGCCGATGTTGTGCAGGACGAGCGGCTGGTTCTCTGCCACCGCGCGCGTCGCGAGGGCGTCGACTTTCGGCAGAGCGTTGGTTACCATGTCGCTCGCTTGGTCAATGAAGCCAGCACCAGTGACTGCCTGAGAGACCTGTGCGCTCGCGCCGTCCTTGTACTTGACCGCGAAGTTCTGCGCGCCGGTGAAAGCATTCGAGCCGTAGTTCAATTGCACCAGCGCTGAAATGAACTCCAACGCTCTTCCGGCGCCAGGGGCGGGGACCACGGCGATAGGGGTCGCGCGGATCGCCTTCACTTGCGCGGAGGTGATCACCGTTTCAATCGACCGGATTTCCGACCCCATCTGGATCACTCCAGCCGACATGAATTTGCCTTTAACTTTTTGCGCGCCCATGGGGCTTCTCCTTCCGAGATTTGATTTGGGGATTCGCGGGAGGTTCGACCATCGTGACCCTCCGCATATCGAACAACTGCCGCAGTTGCCGCGAGTACAGCCGACGCGGGCCCGGATCGTCCGGAAGAGGCGGCATCACCTCTCCCGGCATCATCCCGATCCCGTTGAAGACCGGCAGCCGGGCGGTAACGAGGAATTGCGCCGAAGGGTCGAACCTCGGCAGAGCATGATAAGCCATTCGTGCCTCCGGTTCTACGCGATTGCGCCGGAGAAGAAATAGCCCAACTCCGAGGCAATCAGTTTAACGTCCATCGCCAGCTCGATCTCGACGATGTCGGACGAGATGATCTCCCAGCGGTACCGCTTTACGCGGTTGCCTTCGTTGCCCGCGCCCAGATAGCCTGTCCACGCGAACGTGTACGCAGCCGAAGGGGTGAGCAGACCGGGACTGGGAGCCACGTTGCACAGCAGCACGTTCTTGCCGCCGATGAACGAGTGAGCAGCGTTCTGGCCTTCCGCCGCCGTGTTCTCGATGGCTCCCATCACGAGGATGCGGTCGAGTTCGAGGATGGCGGCGAGCGCCTCGCGGGTGATTCTGGCCGGCCCGCCATTGGTCTGGCCGTACTTCACGCGGTCGACCAGGTCGGGATGATCGACGAGCTTCAACCACACCGGCTCCGAGATGACGAGCGTGTTAGCCGGGTAACCGGTGGCCTGTTTGATAGCGAGCTTACCGCCGCGGACGTCTTCGATGGGGTTCGAAGCCGGATCGTTCCATTGCAGGAACTGGCCGGCGGCGGGACCGGCGGCGACACCGGTGAGGTCGGTGCCCCATTTGCCAGCGGAAAAGAGGTTGGCGGCGAAGATCTTCTCGCGCCGGATGAGCGCTTGCTGCGTCAGGAATTCGGTCGCGTCGCGGTCGATGTTTAGGACGGCGTCGGCGTTGCCGCGCAACTGGTCGGGAATCGGCTTGTTCTCGGCCCACACGTCGGCGAAGTAGGTCGGCGTGTTGTCGAGCCGGTAGCCGGAGCTTGCGGCCGGAGTGCCAGGTGCGCGCTTCTGCATCTGGTCGCGGAAGAAATCGCCGCGATTGTAGACGTAGTAGCGGTCGCTCTGCTTCTCGACCGGAATGACCGGGCAAACCTGCGCGGCCACGAACTGATCCTGCGCTTGCAGGTACGCGATGCTGATCTGCGTCAGTGGCGTATTGACGTGAACATCACCGGGAGTCGGGGTAAACATGTTGTTTCATCTCTCCTTTTGAATGCGATCACCCGCTACCGCTGAAGGATCAGCAAGGCCGGGATAATGTCGTTTGCGTTGCCCGCCGCGAGCGCCCTCGCGACGATCTTTCCGGCCGCCTGGGTCTTCGCCAGCCCATTGGCATCGGCCTCCAGCAGTGCGCCGTTAGCGACCGCCACCGCGCCCACCAGCACGCGCACGATCTGCCCCGGCATGGTTTGAAAGGCGCAGGGGCGTCCCTGCGCCGCCGGTTTGTCCGCGATCACGCCGTCCGCGGCCAAGCCCGCGCCGACGACGGCCACCTGCCCACTCGCGTTGATCGCGCCGAAATAGAACTGCTTCGTCGAGAGATCACCGCTCGCAGGCACCGATACGAATTGCGTTCCGACTTCGTAAGCCATTGTTTGTTAACTCCTTCCGTGATTGGTGTGGCTCGCCTTAGACCGGCTTCGGTGCCGACTTCTCAGCGAGGTACTGCTGATAGAGCTTCGGGTTCTGGTTGAGTGCCTGCACATAAGCCTGTGCGAACGTGACGTTCCTGCTGGCGGCGATCTGGGTGGCGGCCGCATTCAACTGCGCCTCCGCGCCCACCGGACCCGCCTGCGTGTGGGACTGGATCGCCGTGCGCTGCGACTCCTGAGACGCGAGAGTGTTGAGATGCTCGATCAGTTGCGCCTGCGTCATTGTCAACGCCTGCGGGATAACTTCCGGCCGCTTGGCCAGCAGGCAGAGCGCAACCTTCGTCTTGTTCTCCTCCGTCACCCGTGCCTCGATCGCTGCAGAATCGATGCCTGCCGGAGCTACCGGAACCGCGGGTGCGGCAACCGGAGCGGTTTGGGTTTGAACGGTAGCGACGGCGTTCGCCGGCACCTCCGCAGGTTTCGTCTCGGTTGCAGGCGCCGCCGGAGCGCCGGTGGCGTCTGCCGTCTTCTTTACTTCCTGACTCATCGTCATTTCTCCTTCCGTAATCTGCGTTTCGGCAGACGCCGCGACGCGAAATTGTTTCCTGGCCTTCACCGCCTGCGTTACTGCAGCAAGAGCCTGATCCCTGGTGCCGACCTCGTCTGCCAGGCCGGCGCTAATCGCCTTGGCACCGAAAAACAAACCAGCCTCGGTGTTCCGTACCAGCGCGGCTTTCATTTGCCGGTTCTGGCCCACCAGGGTTACGAACATGTCGTAAAGCGAATCGATCTGAATCTGGAGATCGTCGCGCGCCGAATCCGACAGCGGCTCGTGGGGGTTGAAATCGTTTTTCTTGGCACCCGCAAACACCGCCGTATACTTGCGGCCCACCTTCTCGTCAAAACCCGACTGGTCCACGTGGATCGCAATCACACCGACACTGCCCACGCCGCCAGTGCTCGTCACGAACAACCGGTCCGCGCTCGACGCCAGAGCGTACGCCGCAGAGAACGCCGCATCGTTGGCGATGGCGTAAACCGGTTTCTCTTTCCGTGCAGAGAAGATCTCGCCGGCCAGATCGAACAGCCCGCCGACCTCACCGCCAGGCGAGTCCACGTCAAGGAGAATCCCTTGAATGCGCGGATCCATCATGGCGTCCATGAATTCGGCGCGGATCATCTCATAAGACTGGAGACCCGACCAGGCGTCCATCCAGCCAGCCTTCTTGACGAGCGTTCCGGAGACGCCGATGATCGCGATGCCGTCCGGCGTCACGTCGTACGGCTTCCCCGCGCGCGCCTCGTCGTCGAGCTCGTCCTCCTCGTCGTCCATCGGCATGCGCGCCGCAATCACATCCACATCGTTCGTGGTCAGCCCCAAACGCGGGCCGATGGCCTGCAGGATGACGTAGAGCTTGCGCGGCCGGATCAACAGCGGTTCGTCGAATACGCGCACCGCCAGGCGAGGCAAGTAATCCGTCTTCACTGGATCATCTCCTTCCTGCCTTTCTGTTTCCCGCCCTGTTGCTTCTGCGGAGGCTTGCCTGCGCTATCTGTGCCCTCGTCGCCGGTGTCCTCGGCATCGGTCGCTTCGACCTTCTCCGCGCCGCGCGCATCGGTCCTGCGCGGATCGGAATCGAGCACCAGCCCCAACTTGTCGGCACGCTCGTTGTCCTTCGCGATCTGGCGATCCACTTCCTCCTCGTCCATACCGGACTCGTTGATGGACATCGAGCGCGACTTCAGGCCCGCCCGGATCGCTTTGATTTCGGCATTCACATCTTTCTCCGGATCGACCCAAGCCCACTTCGGCGTGTGCCACTCGACCGCCAGATACTCTTCCTGGTTGGCCTGGTAGTCCCGTGCGTCAAGCTTGCCCGCCAACACCGCCTGCTCGATAAACGCCCGCCAGATCGGGCGGCAGAACTGGTGGATGAAGACGGTGTATTGGATCTGCTCGCACAGCCTGCGGAACGAAAGGATGCCCGCCCGGATCGAGGAATAGCTCGTCTTCGACAGATCGCCGGTCAGCATGTCGTAGGGCAAGCCGAGGCCTGCGCCGATGCGCAATAGCGTCATGCGCTCGAACGCCTCGTAGTTGCCGCCAACATCAGCAGGCTCCGTGAAGCGCACGTCCTCGCCGGGTTCCAACTCCTGCATCGTCCCGGCTTCGAGCGTGGCCACCTGGACGCCAAGGTCACCGTTGGGTGCGTCGGACGCCACCGCGCCGGAATCCGTCGTCTGCTGGTCTTGCGCATTGGGCAGGAATGGATCGTCCGGATTCGTCCGGACGATAAACGCCATCATCATGGCGGCGAACTTCTTCCTGAGCAGTTCGGCGTCGTCGTACTGGTCCAGTTCCCACAGCCGCACCAGCGCAGTCGCCAGCCACGGGACGCCGCGCAGTTGCCCAGGACGGAGGGGCCGAAACAGGTGCATCACATCCTCGGCCTGCACGCGCATGAGGTCGACGTAATTCGGAAAGAACAACCGTTCGCCCGGGTGCTCCTTGTAGAAGTAGTAAGCCGCGCGGCGGCCATCCGGGTCGAATTCAATGGCCGCACGCACGACGTTCCCTTTCGGCGTCTCCGGCGTCGGCCGCGCCAGATAGAACGGCAACTGCTCCGTTTCGATCAACTGGACCTGGAGCGGGATGGTCAGCCCGTAACTGAGCGGACGAATGTGCCGGCGAGCGAAGCATTCGCCGCCCTCCACCATCGACCGGAATGCGAGTGCCATCAGCCCGTAGAGATCGGTGAGGCCGGCGGCGTCAGCTTCGACTACGAACTGAGTCCAGAGCTTCTGGATTTTCTCCTTGGTCGCCGGTTTCGAGTGGAGCGACTGCGGCTTGATCCCATTGCCGACCGCGTTACAGACCCACTCGTCGATGGCCTTCGCCGCCCACCCGTCCTTGCGCGCGGTATCGCGCGACCGCGCCACCAACTGGTCCGCGCTCTGATACCAGACGGTGTTGATGGCGTCGCGCGTCGTCGCCCAGGTGCCAAGCCGCCGTCCCATGGTCGCGCCCTCGTAAGGCGCGGAACTCGCCTTGGGCGCCGGAGGTCCGGACACACCTTTCCCGCCCCGCTTGAAGCGAGTCAGAAATGCGCCAAATTTGCTCACCAGCTAGAAGCCTTTGCGGGACATCAGCCGGTACTGGCGAACGCGCCGCCCGGATGCGGCGCGGTTGGCGTTGATCATGTACTGGTCCGATTTGATCAACTGATCGTTATCCTTGAGGGTCCGGCTGCGGCCCTCGAACGTGTTCTGCTGCTCAGGCGTAGCAATAGCATCACGATTCGCCTGGATCTGGTCGTCACTAAAGGGCTGTGCCATGAAATCACATCCGAAAACGGCCAATCACCTTCCGGCCGGAACGCGGTGTCGCTGGCCGCGTAGGAGGAGGGTGCGGAGTTTCTACTTTCCGCGGTGACTGCCTCGTCACACCCATCCGTTCCTCCATCGCCAGCCAGTGTTTCTCCTGGTATCGATCCAGGCCGATGCGCGCCGCCGCCGCGCGCGCATAGACCCGGCAATCGAGCGCTTCATTGCGCTCGCGCATCTTCTGCCACTCCAGCCGGCGATAGCCCTTGACGAGTTTCGTCACCAACTGTTCGGCAGTGACCTGCTTGAAGTACTCCTCGCTATACCGAGGAAAGTGGCAATATCCGGGCGGAAACGGGACTCCCTGTTCGAGATCTTCATCGGTCGGTCGTTCAAGCCTCAGCCAGCGGTACAACTCCTCCTTCGCCATTCCGGAGTTGACTGGCCAGACTCTTACTCCGCGTTTGATTTTGGTGCCCAGGGGCCCGACTTCAATCGGAGAAGGCGATCCCAGGATCGCAACGGAGCGCACATCGCCCTTGATCACCAGCACCCGGCCACCCTGCCGGCGCGCCCACTCGTACACTTCCGTCGTCGCATACCCGGAGTCCACCGCCAGTTGCAGGATCGGCACGTCGACGCCGCCTTCGTTCGGGTAGGTCTCGTTCAGCATCGCGGTGAGCTTTGCCCACACTGCCGGGCGCGACGTATCGCCTTCGAAGACCCGGTAGTCGACCGACCACGACTCCTTTCCACGGCCCCATGCGACCACCTCGACTTCGATGCGGTCCCTCTGGACGTCGGCGCCGGCCGTGAGGAAAATGCCACCTCGAGGGACGGTGGCGACTTTGTACTGCTCCCGGCGGTCATAGAGCTTCTTCCAATCGGGAGCCTCGCCCAGCAGCGTCCACGTCTCCCCCAGCACGGTGTTCACGAAGACCTGAAGGAGCGAAGGATTCTTCTGCGCCTGCTCGAACTGCTTGGCCGCATCGCCCCACGAGAACCACCCGACCGGCGAATAGAGGCTCGATAGATGGAAGCCGGCTGTCCTGCCATCCCAGTTCTCGCCGGGATTCGGGCGCCACTGCCCGCGCGCCAGCATCCACTGCTTCTGGTGGTTCCCGATCTCCTGGCTGCAATGCTCGCAAGCGTAAGCTGCCTTCTCGGGCGCGCCCTTGAGCCAGCGAATCTGCGGAAACTTCAGGACCTGATACTCGCGGCACACCGGGCACGGCACCCAGTACTGCCGCTCGGTCGCTCTCCTCGAACGCCGTCTCAATCCGGCTCATGCCCGTGATCTTCGGCGTCGAGACCATGAAGACCTTCCGGCGGGCGAACGTGCGCGTTCGGGCCAGCGCAAGATTGATCGGATCGCCCTCGCCGTCCACGTCGCCGGGATAGCCGTCGATCTCATCGAGGAACAGGTACCGCGCAGCCATCGAACGAAGACCGACCGCGCTGTTGGCGCCGGTCATCACCAGCACGCCACCGGGAAACTCCTTCGACAGCACGGTATTGCCGGAGTCGCGGGACCTGGGATCGCTCACCAACGCGCGCAGGACCTCCGATTCCTCGATCAGCGGATCGATGCGCTGTTTCGAGTTGCGCTTGGCCATCTCGACGGTAGGCTGAACCGCCATCATCGGGCCCTGTGCCTGGTGAATCACGTACCCGATCCAGTTGTTTCCGCATTCGGTGCCGCCAATCTGCGCACCTTTCATGAAGATCGTGCGCTCCACCGTTGAAGACGGCGACAGACAGTCCATGATGTCGCGCAAATACGGCGTGCGATCCGTGCGCCACGGTCCCGGCTCCGCGCTCGCCCGTTGCGACAGGGTCCGGTATTTATCGGCCCACTGGGAGATCGTGAGCAACGGGTCCGGACGCATGCCGGCCGAAGCTGCCGCGAAATAGATCTCTTCAGCCGTTGGCGTCGGCGAATTCATTCAGAGCCTTCCTGATTTCGACAGCCAAGACCTCGTAACACTTGGCCGACTCGCTCTCGGCGGCGAGGATAGCCGCGAGACGATCCGGCAGATTGAGCATGTGATCGCGATACCGCCGGAAGAGATTGAAGGCGGCGACCTTCACCTCGTCGGCAGGAATTAACTTCGCGACCTTCTCCTCGTATTCCAACTTCAAGATGCGCGCCTGGTAGTGTTCGCGCACCGCGCGTGCCTTGTTGTACTGCGATGCGCCGAAGGCGTCGATGTCGTCGTCCTGCTGGGCACGCCGATCCACCGCGGTTCGCGTGTTCGTTCGCCACTCCCCGTCTGCCACATCGGAATCGATCTGGCCATCCGGCAGTGTCGAAATGCGTTTGGTGACGATTGCCTCCTGAACGGTGCTGATCGCGCAACCGCGATAGCGGGCATAGGCCCGCTGACTCATAATCGCCATGAAAGCCTTTAAAAGAGCACTTGCATTCCGGAACAACCGGAGTGATGAATCGTCATGCAAGCGGACCGAAGCCGCAGAAAAGGAAGAAGGAAACGAACATGACGAACGAAACAGTAACCACCGTAGGAACCGCCGCCGTTGCGGAACAAGGCGCAAACGCCGCGCCGGAAAAGGGCTCCTCGAAGAAGGGCGCCAGCCAGAAAAAGGGCGCGCCCAAGGCCACGAAAGCCGCCAAACCTGCCCCTCCCAAGAAAGAAGCAAAGAGCGCGCCCAAGAAAGCGCCCAAGGAGAAGGCCCCGGCGCAGAAAAAGGCGTCCAAACCGGCAACAGAATCGCGGGGCGGCAGCAAAAAGGGCCTCGTAATCGAGCTCATGCGTCGGAAGGAAGGCGCGACCCTGGCCGAGATCGCCAAGGCGACCGAATGGCAGAACCACAGCATCCGGGGCTTCATTTCCGGCCAACTGACCAAGAAGATGGGCCTCATCGTCGAATCCAGTAAGAACGAAGCTGGCGAGCGGACCTACAAGTTGGCAAAGTAGGTCCCGCCCACCGCGCCGCCGCCCGCGAGGGTGGCGGCTTTTCTGCTTTCGGCCGCGCTTATTCCCTTGCTTCAGGGGCACACCGGAGTGATGAATCGTCATGTATGAAACACGCCACCAAGAAACAGAACACCAAACGCCACCCGCTGTTCGGACGCGTGGAAGCCGACGCCGACCTGGGAATCGCGATGTTGATCGCCGAGACCGAAGACGGCCAATACGAACCAAACGGGCCGGTCGCGACGATTAACGAAGCCATCGAGTGCGCCCAGCACGACATGGCCAGCCGGATGCGCGATCTGGAGCGCGGTGGCGAACCGGCCTGCCCCGCGATCTACAAGGTGTGGTCCCGCGATTACGAAGGCGAGTACACGGTGATCCACGAGATCGACCCCGCCACCATGAAGCCCGCGGCCTCCCGGAGACGTAAGTAAGACCCGCCTGCCCTCGCCGCCGGCGTCCTGCTGGCGGCTTTCTCTATCTGGGCGCGCCGTCCGCAACGGGCGGCAGCAACGCCACCAGGAACTCCGCGATGCAAGCCTTCCACGTATTGCCGACTCGCTCATCCATCAAATCGAACGGTGCGTTCACCACGTCGACGCCGACCGACTGAGCAATCTCGATCAAGGACGCAAACGATCTGTCTGCGAGCGTCTGCAGGTGGGACGCGACGCGCGGATCGTCGCAACGATCAGACCACAGGGATTCCATTGCCTGCCTCCTGCGAGTGGCTCACCGGGTGAGCCACCTCGGTATCTGCCGCCACATCGTTAAACGCGCGGCGGGATCCGGCGTGCAGCGCCGCATCGCCCGCATATTCCTGCCATCTGCGAATTGCGACGTCGCAGTACCTTGGCTCTAGTTCGAGCAGCCGCGCCTGCCGGCCCGCTTTCTCACAGGCGATCATGGTCGTGCCGGATCCGCCGAACGGATCGAGGATCGTGTCGCGCGTTTTGCTGCTGTTCCGGAGAGCGCGCTCGACGAGCTCCACCGGCTTCATCGTCGGATGTTCGAGGTTCGCCATGGGCCGCTTAATGAACCACACGTCGCCCTGGTTCCGGTCGCCGCACCAGAAGTGCTGTGTCCCGTCGCGCCAGCCGTACAGAATCGGCTCGTACATCCTCTGGTAGTCCGACCGGCCCAGCGTGAAATGGTGCTTGGCCCAGATCACGAATGTGGACCAGTGGCCGCCGGCGTCTGAAAACGCCTGAAATAGGGTGTGCAGTTCCGAAGAAGACATGCACATGTAGATCGCGCCCTTGGTGACCGCCAGGATGTTGCTGCTGGCGTCGCGCAGGAACTCATAGAACTTGCCGGCCAGCGCGTCGTTGCCGATCTTGAGCTTCTTCGCCGTCTTGCCGACGTAATCGACGTTGTACGGCGGATCAGTGAAGACCATGTCGGCCAGCCCGCCATCAAGCAGCAACTGGATCGCGTCCGGGCTGGTCGCGTCGCCACATAACAGCCGGTGCTCTCCCAGGATCCAGAGGTCACCTTGCACCGTAACGACCTTCTCCTGCTCTGCCGGGACCGCATCGTCGTCAGTCAATCCGTCGCTTGTCTGTTCGGGATCGCGCAGCAGCTCCTCCATCTCTTCGTTGGTGAAGCCCACGATATCCAGATCGAACGAGTCTTCCTTCAGAGCGGTCAACTCGACGCGCAGCATCTCCTCGTCCCACCCGGCACTCATTGCCAGCCGGTTGTCTGCGAGGACCAGTGCGCGACCCTGGGTCGGCGTCAAATGGTCAAGGACGATTACCGGCACCTCGGTCATCCCGAGCTTCCGTGCCGCAGCGAGGCGCGCGTGGCCGGCGATAATCACGCCGTCGCCGCCCGCCAGGATCGGGTTGGTCCACCCGAATTCGAGGATGCTGGCGGCAACCTGGGCCACCTGCTCATCGGTGTGCGTCCGCGCGTTGCGGGCGTACGGGATCAGTTTGTCAATTGGCCACCGCTCAACAACGAGGTCGCGCAGGACGCGCTCTGAATCCGTGGAGCCCTCTTTAGTTCTGGCTTTTTCCTGCGCGATTCCCATGTGGATGTTCCCCGGCTTAGGCGGCCAGAGTGTTAGCGGTGATAGCGGAGGCGAGGCTGTCGGAGCTCGTCTTCAACTGGTCGGCGAGCGCCTGCAGCGCAACCGGGTCGTTTTTGAGTTGGGCAATCTGTGCGGAAAGCCCGTTCAACAACACGATGGCCGAGGCTTCTACCTCGGTGTTCTGCTGGACCTGACTGGTCAAAGCGGTCAAATCTGCCATGATGATTTTCTCCTGTTCGATCAAGGTTTTTACTGCGTCTAGAATTTGGTCGAGTTTGTGTTGCTCGACCAGGGAACCGTGCCAATAAACGTGGACATCCACGCTCACGTTGAGAGTCACCGGAATATCACCTCCTTGAAATTCACCTCCCTTCGCTCGCTGTTGTGGCGCGTGTGGCTCTCTCTGTCTGCATGGCTCACGAAGCTTTGCGCTTGGGCCCGTAATGCGGGTTGGGTCCGTTGTGCTTGATGGCCCGCGAGTCCTGGGCCTTGGGATTCAAGACCTGATCGAGCGGCACGCCGCGCGCCTCGCCCACGGCTGTGAACGACTCGACGCCGTTCCGCATCGGCATCTCGCCAGTGAGGTTGATCAACCGGCGCAGGATCACATCGCAGTAGGCCGGGGAAAGCTCTATCCCGTAGCCGGCGCGCCCCAACACATCCGCGGCGGCCATCGTCGTTCCGCTCCCCATGAACGGATCGAAGACAACGTCGCCCGGGTCCGAGAACGCCAGCACGAAGAACTCAACCAGCGCGCGCGGGAACGGAGCGGAGTGCGATCCCTGCGAGGACTCCGACTTCACCTCGACCACATTCGACGGACGCGCCAGGCCGCTATGCCTGCCTTCCGAATCGGACTGTAGACTCGACCGCGTCCTTCCCCACGCTCCCTGGTTTTTGCCGCCATCCGCTGCGGCGCCGCGCACGCCCGTTCCCAACAGACCGCTTCCGGACCTCGATTTCGGATTGTTGGGCGAATAGTCGAAGCAATCCTGCGACTCGTGACCCACTGCCTCCGGCCTGAACTTGATCTGCTGCTGCCGTGCGAAGTGAAACACCGGTTCCCATGCGTTCTTGAAGCGGTTTCCCCAGCCGCCAGGCACACCGTTGTCGGTCTTGCGCCAGCAGAACTCGTCCACAAATCGCCAGCCCCACTGCCGCCTGTGCGCGATGACCAGGTCCTTCACGTACAGGTTCCGTTCGCCCTCCTCGGCGTGCTCTTTGATGTTCAGGAAGTAAGACCCATCGGGCGCCAGCACCGATTGCACTCCGGCCGCGACGTCGGCGTACCAGCCCACATACTCCGCAGGCGGCACTGGCTTGAACCCGCTCGAGGAGTCGTAGTCCCGCTGCGTGGCGTAAGGCGGCGACGTGATACAGACGCTCGCGCGCGAATCGGCGGGAAACAGTGCCGCCAGAATATTCGGGTCCCTGCAATCGCCACACACCAGCCGGTGTCTTCCGATCAGCCACACGTCGCTTGGTCGGGTGACCGGCTTGGCCGGCGCTTCAGGAATCGCCTCCTCAATGTCCCGCTGCGGTTCCGGCTCCACCAGCAGGTCCTCTAACTCGTCGTCGGAGAAGCCGGCCACGGCGAGGTCCAACCCCTCGGCCTCGATCTCACGGAGCTCCTGGGCCAGCATCTTCTCGTCCCACCCGGCGTTCAATGCGAGCTTGTTGTCCGCGATGATGTACGCCCGACGTTGAGTCTCGGAGAGGTGGTCCAGCACCACCACCGGAACCTCCCCGAGACCCAACTTCCGCGCCGCCAAGAGACGGCCGTGGCCGGCAACGATCCCGGCATCGGAGGCCACCAGGATCGGAGCATTGAAGCCGAATTCGATGATCGATGCCGCAATCTGAGCCACCTGTTCCGGAGAGTGCGTCCGCGCGTTCCGTGCATACGGCACCAGCCGTTCTACTGGCCAGACTTCAATGCGGCGGGCCATCCGCGGCAGGACCGACGTGCTCATACTCCACACATGCCCGCGCACTCAGCCGTCCAATTCAGGCCGAGGTAATACTGCTGCGGGTCTTCATCGAAGCCCAGAACCGCCTTCTCGAGCGGGACGCAACTGGCGTGCACGTAGAGCTTCTGATCCATTTTCCGGTTGACCACGTTCCCAGGAACACGCAATGCCGTATCGATCTGGACCGCGCGACTCCAGCCTTCCGGATCGGTATCGCGCAATCGCCGCCACTCCGCGTTCGACTTGAATGGACAGAAAACGCAAGCGGATTTCTGCACTTCATGCGGTACGCCGAACCCCTGAAGCCACGTATAGCAGTCGCCGCGCGTCATCTGGCGATCCAGCAGTGGGAAAACGGGCGTCAGCCAGTGCCGATCGGCTAGGCGGTCCCGGATCCGGATGGACCTGCCCGCCTCGTCCATCGAGATTCCGTACGACTGGTAGACCATGGTGCCAGCCGGCACGCGCTGGCGCCGCGCCATACCCAGGATTTCGCTGCGGAGGTACCGCTCAATCGGATCGATCTTGTACTCGCGGGTGCACTGGCGACGAACGATTCCGACCTTGTGGCCCTCACGTGCTGCTGTGAACGCCGGAATCGACGCGAACCTCTGGCCGGTCGAGTTGCGACCCTTCTGAAGATCCTCGCCTAGTCTGCCGATGCTGACCGTGATGATCGGCGGGCCGTGCAGAGACTTCAACCACTCCAGGTGGCGATAGATCGCGGCGGGCTCCTCGCCGGTGTCCGCAAAGATGGCGCACTCGATTGCGGGCTGGATCTCGCCGCGCAAATACATCAGGTAAAGCGTTGTCGATTGCACGCCGGCGCCCAGGTTGAGGACGTTGCGGCTGATCTGAGTCTGTACTTTCAACGCGATCTCCTTGAGAGGAATCGCGCTCAGATTTTGTGGAACTCTCGGATGCTATTTGGCTCGCTTTTGGTGCGTGGCGCTCTCGCCGTACATGGCTTGAATGCGTCGGCCTTGGCCACGGGGTGGCCCGTGTCGCACCGGGTGGCAGCAGGTTGGCTAACCGTGCCAGCCCATCCGGCGGCGCGGACGGGGCGCGCCAGGGGCCGACCGGTGACCGGGTATTTTTCCGCCTGACGCTAGCGAAATTTGGCAATCGTCCAACGCGCGGGAGTTATTCGCCCGGAAGTACCTATGGATCGTGAATTGCAACGGGCACGTCCTGCATAACGAGTTCATCTGCGTCGCCCGCCGCCCCGCATTCGATGCACTGGTAGCGCTCGCCGGCATCGTGATACCCCGTCTCCGGACACCGCCCGAAGTCGTAGGGCACGACCCGCACGTTGTCGCTACCGCACTCCGGGCACATCAGGCCACCACCAGACAATCGAGGACGACTTGCAGGAAGAGTGGGCGCACCTCGGGCGGGGCGAGCGTCGAGTCCGACTTGCCGCCTTGGAGCGGCCGGAGTTTCCAGCACTCGTGGCCGCCGTCGAGAGGTTGCTGGAATGAGTACGCCTGGCCTTGGTAGTCGCGAACGGTCGTGGGACGGAGGGGATCGCAGGCTCGACGGTACAAGACGACGCGGTTGATCGCGCCCTTCTTGTGGCGTACGACCTTGGCGTTGCCATCGCGCTCGAGACGAAGCGCATGCCGCCGCCCAATAAAGTCGATCAGAGCGAATTCAAACGTGTAGAGCGGGATGGACATGGAGACACCATCGGCGCGCTCGTTATCCGCTTATGACATGGCTCTCTCGGTGGGCTGGCTGGAAATGAAGACAGTTGCCCTGAAGCGGTGCGGGAAAGAGTTTTTGAATCGGAGAGTCCCGGCTCCCCGCATTTAACTGTGCCGAGTATGGCAAAACAACGTAATCAAGGTCAAACGTTTTATTTGGATTGTTTTCAATGAGAAAAGCCACGTCGATTTGAGGCGTTTGCCATCCGTGCTGGCCATGCGGGTGTCACACCCGCCCGCCTGCTCGAACGGCGGCCGCTGGGGGGCGTGGTGACGTATATAAGAGAGCCTCAGTTTTTTGTCTCCTCCACATCGTCGAGGAGAACAGCAGTAACGACCCTCCCATCGACACCATGCGTACCAAGTCTCGATCATTCAGGGGCATAAGGCGGCAGCCGTGCTTTTCACATGGCTACCACACCTACCGCATGAAAGCGACGCGTCGCTTCTGGCATTCCCCGTGCCTTTCGCGCACACGCGCGGTCGAAACCGCCTTTTGAGATTTCTCTTCTCGTGGACGAGGAGGAGACAAAAAACAGAGCCTCTCCTATATACATCCCGATGACTCCCGCGCTACCAGTCATGTGAAATTCTCCCGACGTGTGAACGGGACGCGCACGGTCCGATCCACCGCGGCCAGGCGCGAATTCTCCGCTGGCGGGCTGTGAGCAGCCGTGACGTTCGGCCTCGGTCGGGTTTAGGGCCTTGGCGGCGTCGCTCGTATTGCCGGCCGCGGTGGTGATGGTGGTGGCACTGGTATGAAGTTGATTTGCATGTTTGCGGTGAAGGCGTCGATGAGCGGAAGTACGCCGTTAAGTTTTTGGTCTGAGGTGAAGAATCGTACCCGATCCTTGAGCTCGTGAGCGAGGTCGAGGGCGCAGGAGGCTATGAGCGCGTCGGTGCTGCCGAGCCCTCGTCGGTGGATGACACC
Source organism: uncultured Solibacteraceae bacterium (assembly GCA_963815475.1). Lineage (GTDB taxonomy): Bacteria > Acidobacteriota > Terriglobia > Bryobacterales > Bryobacteraceae > Sulfopaludibacter. The sequence continues at coordinate 3,663,863 of CAWFHD010000003.1, forward strand.
GCCGAGGCGGAGAAGATTTCTTGCGCGGAGCACGTACAGTCGTTTGTTTGCTGGTCTGACGATGAAGCGGCCGTCCGCGATGTCCTGCATGAACTCGTGGTCCATCGCGTCATACTCGGCTAGGGACCCGTTGTTTTCTCTGCAGTACCCGCCGAGAGCGGAGGGGATTTCGAGGATGGTCGCGTCAGCGATGTAGGTCGTGTTGTTCCTGTTACCGATGAGCCGATTGACCTTCTGTCGGTGTGCGCGGAAGCGAGGATTCTTGATGTACCGGTACTTGACCACGCAGGTGTCGAGGAAGATATGGGCCATAGTGGGTGTGGTCGGGTCCCGTCCTTATCTCTACTTCTTGGTTTTTCGGTGCGCGCGGAGATTCTTCGAGGCCTTCTTGGCGATGCTGAGCTTCGTATTATGGCCCTTAACTGCCTCTTTCGCGATGCTCTGCCAGTCCTTCTCCTCGTCATTTTCGTGGAGTACGGCCGCGATGGATTCCGCGAGTTTTTCCACGCCGATCGGCTTGTGGAGGTACAAGTCAGCCTCGACCCACTCCCCGAGATCCTTGCCCAGTTGCTTCTCATCAATCTCAGCCTTAATTTGCCCAGAGATGATAATGGAACGAATATGGGGCTGAACCTTACGAATACGCACAAGGAGCTCAAGGCCATCCATGTTCGGCATGATAAAGTCCAGAATCAGGAGGTCATAGGAGTTCCGCTCGCAGAGCGCGAGAGCCTCAGCACCCGAGAGTGCAGTGGCAACTACGTACCCACGCATGGTCAAACCGCGCTCGAAGGGGCCGAGGACAATGTCTTCGTCATCAACGATCAGTACTCGGTGGGGCAGTCGTCACCTCCTGGTCAACGAAGGTCGCCGCGAATACCGACCCTTGGTTCGGCGTTGTGCGGAAACTGATCGCGCCATGGTGCGATTGTAACAAGAGTTGACAAATATACAATCCCACACCCATCCCCCCGGTAGTCTGGGTCGCGAACGTGCGCAGCAGCTTGTCCTGAATTTCTTTCGGGATGCCCGGCCCGTTATCCTCCACCGTGATGTCGTGCCGTTTCCGTTCCCCGGTCAACCGGACAGTGATTTTCCGCGCGCGGCCATCGGTGACTTTTGCAAGCGCGTGAATCGCATTATCCACCATGTTCTTCACGACCATGCGTACGAGTGGCTCGCTCACAATCGCCATATGCGTCTTGGGCACAACAACGGTGAGCGCGACGCGCTCATCCACCGCCCGGGGTTCGATTAGGGTGCATTCTTCTTGGATGAGATGGCTGAGGTTCACGCGTTCCGTGACATCGAGCTTGTTCCCGGTGAGCTCGCTAATCAGCTGGATGCGCTGGCTCATGCGCTCGATACTTTTGTCGATACTCTGCTGCGCCGCCTTTATGATGGGATCGCTGATGACGAGCTGCTGGAGCCGAAAATCGATGTTCTCCGCATCAGCACGAATCGCTTGCAAGGGCTGTCGTAACTCGTGTGCGACGCCGGAGGACATCACGTTGAGGGCCTGAAAACGCGCCTTCTGTAATGCGAGCTCGGCCTTCGCGCGGTTCTGCGCCCATCGCGGCGCATCGATCACAATCCGGATCTTTTCCTCGAGGAAGTCAACGACTTCGTCTCCGAGGAGGTGGACGAGAGCTCGTGCCTGGTCATTGTCGATGAGGGCTTCGCGGCTCGTTGTATCTTGGAGTTTCGCGTGCTTGGTTCGTGAGATGCTCAGGAACCCGAACAGTCGTGACGGGACGATGTGCGCGTGGCCGGCACGTTTCGCTCGTTTTTCTCCGATACCGAGCCAGTCAGCCTTTTGACTCCCGAAGGGTTCGACATGGAAGCCATCGCGGTAGATGAACACCCCGGGTGGTCGTCCTTGGACGGTCTGCTTGGGCGGTCGTTTGGTGAAGTAGAGGAATCGTCCAGTGAGCCCCGCCAAGAGTTTGGCATCCGGAAGCAACGCCTTATCGACGGTGGGCTTCTCTCCCTGCACGCGCATTTTGCGCTCCAGAACGCCTTGGTCATTCACCGTGAAGCGGAGGTCGAAGTCAGCGTCTTCGATGCGCTGGGTCGTGATAGGTCCGGTATACTTCTCTGATCCTTCTACGACGAGGGTGATCATGAAGTTCTTGGGCGTCTCGTAGGGGTTGAGGAGCTCGCTCAACACCTGGCGTAGTCGCTCGATTGCATTGGGCTCCCATTGTTCACGAAGGCCGGTGATGGTGAGCGCTGTGCCGCTGTCGCCGACATCCATGCCAGGGATCGGCCGCTGGTAGTAGGGCACCTTGATCTCGTTGAACTTCTTCTTCCGATCATCGAAGAGATTCCAGTTGATATCGACAATGATGCCGTTGATCTGATCAGTCGTTTTTGTTTCAACGACGAGTCGGTTTCCAAGTCGGTCGCTCGCGAAGCGCCCGATGCCTTTTTCTCCCGTGGGAACGCGATCTTGGTCAAGCTCTTTACCGCGTTCACTGTACCCAGCGACCATGAAGATCTTCTGGAGTCGCTTGAGATCCATACCACTGCCATCATCGGTGATCCTAATGCTCGCGACTCGCTTCGTAGTTGGCGGCGCAATCGTGATCGTGACGTTGTGCGCGCCGGAGTCGTAGGAGTTCTTGACGAGCTCGACGACGGCGGCTTCCTGTGTCCTGATGAGCTCACGACCGATCAGGGTTTGGAGGTATGCGGACGCCTCAAATTGTAGTTTTTCGTCGTTGGCGGCCATGGGGTTTTTGTAGGATGACGAGTGATTCGCGCAAAAAGTGGTTCCCGGTGAGGCGACGCCGAAGGTTGCGGGCGATGATCGTATCGATCACGGTGAAGCCGAGCGGTGCAGCGATCTGCGCGATCACGAGGTCGGTTGGAAGGAGGTACGCGCCATCATTCGTGCCGTGAAGTGAGTTACCCACGACGAGGACGGCATAACCGCCGGGCTTGAGGCAGGCGTGGATATTTTTGATCGTTGTCCAGAGATCCGAGAAGTACCCTTGGAAGACTCGCAAGCGTTGTGGGTCTTGGGCGGCGCGCTCGAAGATCGGACTGAGCGTGTTCTTCAGCTCGCCCGTGGCCGTGGCTGCCAGGAAGTCCGAGGTGAGATCTGGGGGCGCGCATGTGGGGTGGCTGCGAAACGTCTGCCGACGAAGACTCAGGAAGTCCGTGGCGTGTGTGATGAACCCGAGCATCCACAACTCGAGCTTGTACACCTCCGTGTAATCGATATTATTCGGGTATGGTGGCGACGTCAGGACGAGGTCGATGGACTCCGAGAGGATGCCAAGCTTCTGCGGGTTCCGACCGTCACCTTCCAACAGGAGGGGCATGCCCGGCGCTGGCAGACGTGCTTTCGTGACGGTGCAGTCACTGGCGATGCGATTCCACTGTGCGGTGATGGTGGACGCAACGCGAACCGGCTGTCGTTCGACGATGCGCAACGCCCGACCGTCACGGCGAATTTTGCTGATGGGCTCGATCGACGCCGCAACGCCCAAAAGGAGTGCATCACGTGTCGCGGCGTGCTTTATCGCCTTGATCCGGTCTCTAATACCGACGAGTTGCTTGCTCTTGTGCAGCGTGATACACCGACCCGTGCTGATGCTCGTCAAAGAAGGCAGGATGGATCGCCCCTTATCCGCGGCTTCGAGCACGTGCCGCCCTTCCTCGAGAAGCACCTCCGGCGTGATACTCGGCCAGCGCAGCTTGGTTCTTGCCGCGAACGCGATGAAAGGGTTGCGCTCGATACCCGTCGCATTGATCGCTATGTCGGGGAAGAGTTGTGCGGAGAGGAGCGTAGTACCGACGCCCGCGAACGTGTCTAGCAAGGACAGGCTCGCTGGCCGCTTCGGGTACAGGAGCGGAATGATTGTCTCCAGCAGACTCGGGGAGAAGCTCTCTTTGAGCCGGAACCACCGGTGAATGGGAGCATCGTCATTCTCTGTGGCCACGACCAGCGGGCCAAAGGACTCATCCGTGCGGATCGGGAGTAAGCGTTCTGCTGCGCGAAACTGGCCGAGCTCGGGAAGGTCCTCGTCTTTAATCATAATGGCCGAATCGAGCAAGCGCTCCACGCTTGCCGTTGTCCAACAAAACGCACACGACAACCTCACGCGGGCACACGAATACCGCTGGCGTCGCTGGACGTTCCTAATAACCTATAGCACAGTGCCCGTAACACATTCAATCAGAAACTGTTAGGCACCTCGAGACTTCCACGGAAAGTTGCCCAGAAGCACCTGGCTCAGATTCCTGGAACGAACGGTTTTGGGGTATTCAGGCGGGCTTTGTGAATAGCATGATGACCTTGCCCTCCGGTGGGATGTACACGGAGCCGTCGTCGTAGTCCGGCTCTTCCCAAGGGTTGTACGACTTACCGAAGAACTCGGCGGACGTCTTCTTCACGTCTTCCTCGGCAAACCGCAAGCTTGCGTACAGGTCCGCGTTCTCTGTCGCCGCCATTTTTCGCAGCCTGTCCATGAGGTTCCCAGTAGCGAACAACTCGTATAACCCGTCCACGAGGCCTTTGCCTTTTGGGCGGGTAATGTTTACCCCGAAGACGATCGTTGCGCCGTAGTCGAGGTTGAACCGTCGGCACACGTCCCGTGATGCGGGGTACGGGCCGTTTCGGAACTTGATCTGGAGGCGGACCTCTGTCCCGTTGTACCGTGCGGGCGTGAGGCGGAACTCGGTAATCGCCCGGGCGGAACGGTCGAACTGCTCTTCAAGGTCCGTGCTTGCGGGCGGCTCCTTCGATGGAAGGCTTTGCTCGAAGTCAGTACGGAGCTTCTGGACCAAATCCTCCTTGCTTGAGAAGTACGCGATGGTATGCTGCCGCCGCAGATGCTCTTTAAACGCGTTCAATCGTCCGACATCATAGTCGCCTTTGTCGATCACGCTCGCTGGGAACGGCGTGTCTTCCTCGGCGAGGTAGATCCTGATGTCCTTCTGAGCCTTGACGGCGTGCTCGTACTCTAATTCCGTGAAGGAACGCTTTGTCTCAGCATCAACCGACCCGAGCCGGAACGCGATGATCCCGACGTACACGTCGCTTTGCTCAACCTCTGCAAGACACGTCTCGCGCGGGCAAGTCGAACGCGCTCCAAACTGCTCCATTCCACGAACGTCAACGTCAAATGCTGGGAGGAGTTCCCAGAGCGCCTTGCGGTACTCGTGCAAGTCCTTATAGGTGGAGGAGATAAAGACGGTCTTGCGCGGCATCGTGCTCTCAGTGTAGCTGACAGCACGAAAAACGACATGTGCGACCTATGGCGGTTAGTCTGATTTTGGGATTACCTCCGCCAAACCGGCTTGAGGATCTGCGCGCAAGGTCCGCACGGAAAAGAAATCGCCACTCGGCGAAAAGTCGCTGGTCAAGGTCCGATGCCAACCACGGTAGCGGCGGTCGGGCCGACAGTCCCCGGCTGTTGCCGTGTCCTTCGCCCGACACTCGGACCCGCTGCGCTTTGGCGCCGCAGGATGGGCTCGTTCTACCTTTCGCGCGCACCCACCGTGCCGGTCTCGGTTCATTCGCGAAACCCGCTGGGGGGATTCTGGGGGGACCCCGCCGTCCACGGATGGGTAAATTCGGGTAAGGATGGGTAATTCCCGATTCCGGCCGTCGCGCGGGCGCGCCTCGGCAACTGGCGTGTTCTGTAAGGGATACGTTGAAAAGGAAGGACTTAAATTGGCTCCTCAGGTAGGATTCGAACCTACAACCCTTCGGTTAACAGCCGAATGCTCTACCATTGAGCTACTGAGGAGCAACGAGTTCTTCTATTACACCAGACCCGCGCAAGCCGTGTCAAATCACTAGATCATTTCGTTCAACAGCTCCGGCCGCGGGCTGCGGGATCACCACTTTATTCACCAGCATCCCCTTCTGCCCCACCATCTGCGCCCCGCATCCACCGCGCTCTGCACCGCCGCCACGTCGCCCGTCAGCGTCACAAAGGCCTTGCCGCCCAGCGCCATCGCCAGCCGGATCTCGATCAGCTCCACATTGGCGGCCTTCACCGCCGCGTCCGCGCCTTCGATCAGCGACGCCACCGAGAACGATTCCACAATCCCCAGCGCATTCAGCGCTTCCACCTTCGTGCCGCCCGCGATCGCCGGGAACACCGACTTCGTGCAGATTCGGAATCACAAACGAATCGATCACCGAAAAATTGCCCCTGCTGATCCCCGCCGACACGCTGGCCTGCACCGCCCCCACCTCGCCGCTTCACCATCACCATATACTTGCCGGAGCAGATGGACCGCGACAGCAACAGGTCCACATCCGCCGCCTTCAGCATGGCGTCGCACGCCTGATATCCCGCCGCGATGCTCGTCAGCTCGATCAATCCGATTGAATTCTTTGCCATCGCTTATGCCACAATCTCGACGTATTCCGGAGTCACCGTGCGCACCTTGCCGTCGATGCTGGCATGCACGTTCGCTCCCAGCTTCGACGTCTTCCACTCGCCCCACCATCTGCCCCTTCTTCACCTTCTTGCCCTCCTCCACCACCGGCGCCGCGGCCTGGCCGGCATGCTGCTTCATCTTGATGCGCACCGACGGCCGGCTGGCATTCCGCGTCATGAATGGCGTCTCGCCCTCGTATTCCTCCACCTTGCAGACGTTGCCGCAACTGCGTCAACGGCACGCGCCGATACTCCTTCATCGGGTGCACCTCCACCGGCTTCTGCTGCACGAACTTCAAGCCCGCCGCGCGCCGATCCTTCTTGCCGTCGTCGCACGCTTCCTTCGGATACAGATCCTCGGGACACGCGTACAGCGTGCACAGTCCGCAGGCGCAGCACAGCTCCGACCACTGATTCCAGATGTCGCCGCCCGTCAGCGTGAAGCCCAGACTGCGCATCACCTTGTGCGGCATGCACCTCGTAGCCCAGCAGGTAGCGCGGGCAGAATTCGGTGCAGTAGCTGCACTGGTCGCACGCCGATTTGCCGATGTGATTCATCTCCTCCTGCGGCCGTGTCTTCCGCGTCATCAGGTAATGATCGCGCGGCAGCACGATCAAGCCGCCGGTGGTCTTCGTCACCACGTCGTCCAGATCGAACGTCAGCGTGCCCATCATGATGCCGCTGATGAAGATGCCGAAATCGCTCACCGTGGCGCCGCCGGCCATGGCCAGCAGTTCGCGAAACGGCGTGCCTACCGGCGCCCAGAACGATTTCGGCTCCTTCACCGCGCCGCACACCGAGAGGAATTTCTCCGTGACCGGAGTGCCCTGTTCTGCCAGATGAACGTTGTACAGCGTCTCCACATTGTTGACCACGCAGCCCACCTGCAGCGGAATGCCTGCCGGCGGAATCAGCCGGCCAGTGGCCGTGTAGACCAGTTCGTACTCGTCGCCCGACGGGTAGAAATCGCCCAGCATCACGAATTCGATGCGGCTATCCCGCAACGCGCCCTTCAGCGCTTCCAGCGATTCGTGCGTTCTTGGTCTTGATGCCGAACTTGCCGCTCTTCGCGCCCGTGGCAGTCCATCATGCGAGTCATGCCCGCCAGAATCTCCGACGGGAAATGCTTCATCAGCTCCGCGTCTTTGTGGATCAGCGGCTCGCATTCGGCGCCGTTGGCGATGAGGAATTCCACCTGAGACTGCGCCTTCACGTAGGTTGGGAAGCCGGCTCCGCCTGCGCCCACCACGCCGCATTCCCGCAATTTCTCACTGAGCATAAGAATCAGGATAACGTAACGCGCGTCGCCGCTGCCGCCTTGAACCTCGCGCTACACTGGAATTTCCGCTATGAAACTGCAAAGCCACACCATCACTCAGGGACGCGACCGTGCCCCCGCGCGCGCCATGCTGAAGGCCATCGGCTTCACCGATGAAGATCTCGCGAAGCCCATCATCGGCGTTGCCAATACCTGGATCGAGACCATGCCGTGCAACTTCAATCTGCGCGAGCTGGCGGTAAAGGTGAAGGAGGGCATTCGCGCCGCCGGCGGCACTCCCATGGAGTTCAACACCATCGCTATCAGCGACGGCGTCACCATGGGCACCGAAGGCATGAAGGCCTCGCTGGTCAGCCGCGAGGTGATCGCCGACTCCATCGAGCTGCTGGTGCGCGGCCACATGTTCGACGGCGTGGTGGCGCTGGTCGCCTGCGATAAAACCATCCCCGGCGCCGCCATGGCGCTGCTGCGCCTCAACATTCCCGGCGTCGTTCTTTACGGCGGATCCATCCTGCCCGGCAAGCACAACGGCCACGACATCACCATCATGGATGTCTTCGAAGCCGTGGGCGCCCACGCCGCCGGCAAGATCTCCGACGCCGAACTGCTAGACATCGAGGATCACGCCTGCCCCGGCGCCGGCGCCTGCGGCGGCCAGTTCACCGCCAACACCATGGCCACCGTGATGGAACTGATCGGCCTTTCGCCGATGGGCACTGCCGCCGTTCCGCAGGTGGACAAGCGCAAGGACGAGGTGGCGCGCCGCTGCGGCAGAAGTCATCATGGACGCGGTGCGCAATAACCTGCGCGCGCGCGACATCTGCACGCGCAAGGCGTTCGACAACGCCATCGCCGGCGTGGCCGCCACGGCCGGCTCCACCAACGCCGTGCTGCACCTGCTGGCCATGGCGCGCGAAGCCGAAGTGCCGCTCTCTATCGACGATTTCGACGCCATCTCGGCGCGCACGCCGGTCTTCGTCGACATCAAGCCGGGCGGCAGATTCGTCGCTGCCGACGTCGACAAAGCCGGCGGGATCGGCGTGATCGCGCAACGGCTGGTCGAACGGCAAATTGGTGGACGGCTCCGCGATCACCGTCACCGGCCGCACCTTCGCCGAAGAGGCTGCCGAAGCGCGTGAGACGCCCGGCCAGGAAGTGATTCTGCCGCTCGAGAAGGCGCTCAAACCGCGCGGCGGCATCGCCATTCTGCGCGGCACCCTCGCGCCCGAAGGCTGCGTGATCAAACTCGCCGGCCACGACAAGAAACTGCACCAGGGCCCCGCCCGCGTTTTCGAACGCGAAGAGGACGCCATGGACGCGGTGACGCACGGCAAGATCAAGGCGGGCGATGTGGTGGTGATCCGCTACGAAGGGCCGCGCGGCGGACCGGGTATGCGAGAGATGCTCGGCGTGACCGGAGCGATTGTCGGCGCGGGACTCTCCGACAGCGTGGCGCTGGTGACCGACGGCCGCTTCAGCGGCGCCACCCACGGCTTCATGATCGCCCACGTCGCGCCCGAGGCCTATCAACGGCGGCCCCATCGCGGCCGTGCACGAAGGCGACTCCATCACGGTGGATGCCGACAAAGGAGTCATCAACATCGATATCCCCGCCGGAAGAGCTGAAGAAACGCCTGGCCGCCTGGAAGCAGCCGGAACCAAGATACAAAACCGGAGTCTTCGCCAAATACTCCAAGCTGGTGCAATCGGCCTCCGAAGGCGCGATCACCAGGTAGTTACGCTTCCTGCTCCAAAAGCAGAGGCTCGATCGATGGATGCAGCCCCATCCGCGCGATCAATTCCGACCCGTACTCGAAGCCCTTATCGAACGCCATCAAATTGAGCCGCTGCATCGCGGGAGGCACCGAATCCGCCACCGCCTGCCGCAGCGCACTGGGCTCCAACAGATTGGCCACTGCGCCGAAGAAGCCCACCATCACGATATTGAGCACCACCTTGCGCCCCAGGTCCTCGGCAAGTCGCGTCGCCGGCACACCATAGGCCCGCACGCCCGGCGCGATAGAATCCACCCGCACCAGTTCTTGCTCGGTAATCAGAATCCCGCCCGGCTTCAGTTCCGGCGAGAAGCGTGTGTATGCCTCCTGCGACATCACCACCAGAATGTCCGGCCGCGTTATATATGGATAGAGAATCGGCTCGCCCGAAAGAATCACCTGCGCGCTGGAGGATCCGCCGCGCGCCTCCGGCCCGAAACTCTGCGTCATGGTGGCATGGCCGCCCTGGAAAATGGCGGCCGCTTTTCCGATTACCGCGGCCGCCAGGATCACCCCTTGCCCACCAAAACCCGCAATGCGTATTTCGCTCAGATTTAGCACTCGCTGCATGAGACCTCCGGTTCCGCGTAACGGTCGCCCAGCGACTCGGTCATCTGCGACTTCAATAGCTCGAAATAATCGGGCCGGTCGCGGTCCACAAATTTGCCCACTACAATCTCGCCGCTTTTGGTAAGTTCGCACTCACTGGTCCGTGCGCCGTGCTTCACCTTGCTCAGTTCCTTATACGACTTCATGGCGTCCAGTCCATCGCCCATCTTATTGCGCCGCTGATACAGCGTGGGGCATGGGGATAACACTTCAATGAAGCAGAAGCCCTTCTTGTGCAGCACCTCTTCCATCGACCTGCTGAGTTGCTTCACGTGATACGTGGTCCAGCGCGCCACATACGACGCGCCTGCCGCCTCGGCCAGTGCTACCAGGTTGAACGACGGCTCGAAAACGCCATAGGGATTGGTCGCGCTGATCACTTTGCCAGGCGTAGTCGGCGCGGTCTGGCCGCCCGTCATGGCGTATGTCAGGTTGTTGACGCAGATCACCTTGATATCCATGTTGCGCCGCGCGGCGTGGATGAAGTGATTGCCGCCGATGGCGAACAGGTCGCCATCGCCCGAGTACACCACCACTGCAGTTCCGGGTTCGAGAGCTTCAGCCCGGTGGCGAACGGAATGGCGCGGCCGTGCGTGGTGTGGAACGAATCGAGCGCGGCATACCCGGCCACGCGGCCGGTGCATCCAATCCCCGACACAATCGCCACCTTATCCAGATTCAGCTTCGAGTCCTCCAGCGCGCGTGTGAAGCAATTGACCGTGGTGCCGATCCCGCAGGCCGGACACCAGATGTGCGGCATGCGGTCCATGCGCAGAAAGGGCTCCACCGGATTGCGCGCATCCGCCGGAATCTCAAACGGAATCTCTAGAGTTGTTTCGTTCATTGAGCCGCCTCCACAATCGCCTTCAGAATCACTTCCGGATCGTGAACCGTGCCGCCAGCGTGGCTCACCGGAATCACCGCGGCCTTGCCCGCTGCCGCGCGCTCCACTTCCGTCACCATCTGGCCCAGGTTCAGTTCAGGCACTACGAATGCCTTCACCCGGCTGGCCAGTTTGGCGATGTGATCTGAGGGGAAGGGCCACGCCGAGATGATGCGGAACTTGCCGGCACGGATTCCCTTCTGGCGCGCCAGTTGAATTGCCCTCTGCGCCACCCGCGACGTGATGCCGTACGACACCACCACCACTTCGGCATCATCCAGGTCCGCCGTCTCGCAGAGCGCACGTCCATTGTTGAACGGCTTCAGCTTGTCATGCAGCCGACGGATCATACGATCCTGGGTCTCCACGTTCATACTGGGGTAGCCGCGCTCATCGTGGGTCAGGCCCGTGACGTGGAAGCGATATCCGTCGCCGGCCTTGACCATTTCGGGCACCAGCGTCTCGTCGGGCTGGAACAGGCGGAACTCCTCGGGCGTCTTCGTGGTGAAGCGCCTCGGCGTTACCTCAATCTGGTCGGCCTCGGGAATCACCACTTTCTCGGTCATGTGCCCCACGCATTCGTCCAGCATCACCATCACCGGCACGCGGAACTCCTCGGAAAGGTTGAAAGCCTGTATGGTCAGGTCGAAGCATTCCTGCGGCGAATTGGGACACAGCGCGATGATGCTGTAGTCGCCATGCGAGCCCCACTTGGACTGCATCATGTCCGCCTGCGCCGGCAGGGTGGGCAAACCGGTGGATGGCCCGCCGCGCTGCACGTCGACGAAGACGCAGGGTGTCTCCGTCATGGCAGCGTAGCCGATGTGCTCCATCATTAAGGAGAAGCCCGGCCCGGAAGTCACCGTAAATGCCTTGGCGCCGCCCCAAACCGCTCCTTGCAGCGCGATGGAGGCTGCCAGTTCGTCCTCCATTTGAATAAAGATGCCGCCCACGGTGGGGATTCTGGAGGCGAAGCGTTCCACCACTTCCGTGGATGGCGTAATTGGGTACCCTGAGGAAAATCGCGCACCCGCTGCGAGGGTTCCCTCACAGCATGCGTGATCGCCGTCGAGAAAATGAACACCCGTGAGGACACCTTTGGGGTCAGCGTGCATGTTTTGCTCCGAAAATCGCGAAATCCGGACAGTACATTCCACACAGATCGCAGCCGCTGCATTTGTCTGGATGGACGATGTGTGGGGGATGGTAACCCTTGGAATTGTATGCAGATGAAAGCGCCAGGACGTGAGTGGGGCAAAATTCAACGCAGAATCCGCACCCCTTACAACGTTCTACGGTGATGGCGACAAAGCCCTTGCTGGCCATGCGAACCCTCCTGATTGAGACGGTTGGGTACCTGCACGCAGGTGGCCAATAAGGCTATTAAGAGCTTAAAGGTGTATTTCGATCCTACACCCTACGGGTTGGGTATGAAGTATACGAATTCCGGCGTATCCGCGCAGATCGCCGCGAACACCGTCGGAGAAGCGAAGACCGGCGGCGAAGCGGGCGCAGTGCCCACGCTGTAGCTGTAAATCGCTCCGCTCCCAGTGGTCCCCTTCCCCTGCTGAAACGCCACGTACGCAGTGCCGGTGGATGGATCGAACGTCACGCCCCCCACGTCGTAAGGGTTGATCGCCGCCGGAGCGGTCAACACGCTTTGGAAGTTGAGCCCCGCGGCCGTCGGCGGATTGCTCAAGGCACTCCAATAGAGTTGGTTTCCCGCGCTGACATACAAACCGTTCCCGTAGACAGCCAGATGGGTGGGGCTCTTCGGCAGTGCCTGGCTGGAATTCAGATAGGTTCCGTCAGTCAACGAGTAGAGCCGGATCACCGCGCTCGGTTCATCGCAAACCATCAGCACGCCGCCGGAGATCGCCAGGTCGCGCACCGAGTTGTCCACTTTAGTGATGTTCGTCGCCGGCTTGACGGCTAAACCCCCGAATTGGCTGGGGACGTCCGTAGCCGCAGTCTTCACGTCCGGCAGCGCCCCCACCTGAGATGCCACGAACGTGCCGTCCAGATAGACGCAGCCGCTTGCGGGGCAGAAGCTCGTCTGAGTATTCAGGTAGTGCGACTGGCAGCCCGCCGGGACAGGCGCGGTCTTGCCGCCGTCCGTCACTTGCATCCGCGCCACAACGTTCGTGTCCTGGTTCGATATGTAACAGAAGCCGTTCCCATCGAACTGAATCGCATAGGGATGTCCGATGCTGTTCTCGAAGTGATCCTTCTTCTTGGTCAGCTTGGGACCAACGAATTCGTCCACGAAGTCAAACGTCCAAGTTGACGAAGCCGAAGCCGATGGCTGGAAGCACATGACGTTGCTGGCGTCCTTCCCGCCGTTGACCACGTAGAGGAATGGATTGACAGCAACCATGCCGCGCAGTTCTGCCTTCGTCAGTGTGGCCTTCTGCAGTGCGGCCGTCGATTTCAGGTCGCCATTCGTCGTGTCATACGCATAGACGTTGGTGATCCCGGTGGAACCGCCGTGAAACGTGACAAGAAGCATTTGCAAAATTCTCCGGAGAACCGAGTCATCGGAGAATATCACAAAACCCCCAACCCTCCCTATGGCGTCTGATGGCAGGCAAAGAGTCGCCGCATTCCTACAAACTCAATATCTCCCGCAAGCGAGCCGATTGCCGCCGCGACATCTCCACGGTTCTGCCGCCCTTCAGCGTCACGGCAAACCCACCAGCCACCGAAAGATCCAACTTATCGATCCACTTCAAATTGAGGATCTCCTTACGCCCGGCGCGGAAGAACACTGCTGGATCCAGTTGTTCCTCGAGCGCATTCAACGACCGCCGGATCAGCGGCCGCTCGCCCCCAAAGTACAACCGCGTGTAGTTGCCCTCCGATTCCATCAGGAAGATCTCGGTGAGTTTCACGATCCAGCAGCGGTCGCCATCGCGCACGAACACCTGCTCCAGGCGTGAACGCTCCGAACGCGGCCGCACACGTCCCAGCGCTGCCGCCAGACGCTCAGGCACAATCGGCTTCAGCAGGTAATCGAGCGCATTCACTTCAAAGGCCTGGATGGCGTACTGATCGTATGCCGTGGTGAAAATCACGGGGGGTAGGTCTTCCAGGCGCTCCAGCAAATCGAAGCCGGTCATTCCCGGCATCTGTATGTCCAGGAACATCAGGTCGGGGATAAGCTGCGGAACCAGCGTCAGCGCCTCCTCTCCGGTGCGGGCCTCGCCCACAATCTCCACCTCGGGATGCTCCGCCAGCAATCGGCGCAATTCCAAACGCGCCAGCCGCTCATCATCGACAATCAGGGTTTTCATACGGTTCGCGGAATGAGCACGGTCGCGGCAACGCGGCCGTCGTCGCGATTCTGCAAATTAAGACTGGCGCGGCTCCCGTACAGGATGCGCAGGCGCTCGCGCGTATTGGCGAGCCCCACCTGCGTAGAGCCGGGCTTCGGCTCGCAGATCCGCCCGGTGTTGATCACCTCCACCACCAGTTGATCGCCTTCCACGCGCGCGCGAATCTGCAGGTCGCCGCCTTCGGGCAGCGTGGCGATCCCGTGCTTGAGCGCGTTCTCCACCAGGGTCTGCAGCAGCATCGGCGGAATCAGCGCCCTGCCCGCCTCGGGTTCCACCCCCAGTTCGATGCGCAGCCGATCCTCCATACGGACCGACTCGAGCGCCAGGTAGTCGTTGACCACCTCAACTTCCATCGCCAGCGGAACGGTGTGGTTGAGGTCGCGATGCAGGTTGTAGCGCAGAATGCTGGCAAAGCGCGTGATCATATCCTGTGCCAGGCGCGGATTCTCCGCCACCAGGGCGCGAATCGAATTGAGACAGTTGAACAGGAAATGCGGATTGATCTGCGCTTCCAGGGCTCGCAGTTCGGCCTCGCGCAACGCCAGTTGCAGCCGCACTTCCTTCTCGCGATAGCGCCGCCCTGCGGTCAGCGCGCCGTAGGCGACAATCCACAAACCGTCGGCAAAGCTCACGCTCACAAACGTCGGAATCGCGTAGCCGGGGTTGTTGAAGACCATGCCGTTGCGCCCTTTGAACATCAGGTCGATGGCGAATACCAGAAAGGTCTGCACTGCCGCCATGGCCAGTGCCGAAATGGCCAACCGGGCGAACGACCGCAATGACAAAGCGCTCAACCACTGCCGCCGCCGCATCTCCCGGCGCAGCAGATCGGTGAGCGCAATGCTGTACAGGAAAAACAGCGCGTATCCGGCCACCACGCCGAACTGCCAGCCCACCTGTTGGGTCACCATCGCGATCCCGACGATGGCGTAGGCTCCCCAACCGATAACCTGGCAGCTCCAGTAAGCGATCTTCGTTTTCATCGGGCGGAAACCGTCTTGGCCGGCGTGAAGAAATGGTCCATCTGGGTGAACATCCAATTGGGATCATCCCACATGATGAAATGGCGTGCTGTATCGGTAATCGCGATCTGAACCCTGGCCAGCTTGGCATACTGCGCCCGCATATTCCCTTCGATGCCCTCATGCGTCGCGCCGTACTCCTTGTAGCCGATCCAGGTTCCCATCACTAGCGCCCGGCTCTTGATCTTCGACAGATCGGCACGCAGGTCGGCGGCGAACAGCTCGCTCATCGCATCGGCCCCGGCGGTGCGATCGGTCGTCAGGCCCCACTCTATGGTGCGGTCCAGATCGGAATCCTTCGTTACCATGGCTCGTGTGTACAGGCCCGATTTTACACCGCGCTCGTACGTATCCTGGGATTGCGCCATCATGCCCGCTCGCATCTGCGCCGCCACCCCTTTGGCCTTCTCTGACGTCATCGCGGGATCCATCACCCCGGCCATCATCGGATAGGCATCCACGATCACCAGGTCGCCCGGCAGATCGGGATAGCGGGCCGCCAGATCGAGAGCCAGAAAGCCGCCCAGGCTGTGTCCCACAATCACCGGATGGTCGAGTTTCTTCGTGCGGATGTAGTCGGCGATGCCTTCGCGGACCGTCGCCAGGAACGGCGCAGGCACGCGCGGTAGCCCGGCGAACCCGGCGAGCGAGAACACGTGCATTTCGTACTGATCCTTGTAATGGGCCACCGCTCCGTCCCACACTTCGCCGGGGCAGGAGTATCCCGGAATCAGGATCATGGGACGGCCATGGCCGGTAACTTTCACGTGAAAAGGAGCCTGGGCCATCAGGCCGCAGGTGAGAGTGAGTGCAAGAGTGAGTGTTTTCATGTCCCGATTCTGCCCTGACACCCGCGCCGGGCCGGGGCAAAAGGGATGAGTGGTGATTAGCCGCCACCAGCGGACGGCCGGGCGGCCTGCGTTACCCTAAACCTTATGCCCCTCGCCATTACAGCCGACGACGTCCGTTCTGCCGCCGAACGCATCCGTCCCCTGGCCCGCCGCACGCCTGTCATGACTTCGCAAGGGTTCGATGCCGAAGCCGGAGTCAAAGTCTTCTTCAAATGCGAGAACCTGCAGCGCGGCGGGGCGTTCAAAATCCGCGGCGCGTCCAACCTGATTCTGTCGCTACCCCAGGAAACGCTTCAGCGCGGCATCGTGAGCTACTCGTCCGGCAACCACGCCCAGGGCGTCGCCATCGCGTCCGAACACGTTGGCACACCGGCCACCATCGTCATGCCCGAGGATTCGCCGCGTTCCAAGATGAACTCCACGCGCGGCCACGGAGCCAAGGTAGTCACCTACAATCGCCACACCGAGAACCGCGAAGCCATCGCCGGGAAGATCCTGGAAGAGACCGGCGGAACGCTTGTGCCGCCCTTCGACCATCCCATGATCATGGCGGGGCAAGGCACCGCCGCCATGGAACTGCTCGAAGAGGCCGGGCCGGTGGATGCCCTGATCACGCCGATCGGGGGTGGCGGTCTGATGTCGGGCTGCGCCACCATCGCCAAGTCGGTGCAGCCAGGCATTCGCATCTTTGGCGCGGAGCCAGCAGGCGGCAACGATACGTTCCTGTCCATGCAGGCCGGCCATCGCGTCAAGGTGGACCACCCCGACACCATCGCCGACGGCCTCCGCTCCCCACAACCCGGCGCCCTCACCTTTCCGGTGATTCAACATTACGTGGAACAAGTCATCCTGGTCAGCGACGATGAGATTCGAGCCGCCGTTAAGTACGTGCTCCTGCGCTTGAAGATCCTGGTAGAGCCAAGCGGAGCAGTGCCGATAGCTGCGGTGATGTTTCGCAAACTACCGCCGGGAATTCAATCGGTAGGCGTGGTGATCTCCGGAGGCAACGTGGATTTCGAAGACTTGGCGAAGTATTAAAGCAGTTCAGTCTCTGACACACCGAACCGAAAATGCTCTTGGCTTCTCGCCACCGTTTTGACGAAAAAGAGCCTGCGAGCCTCGGGCAAAGTTGTAGTACAGTCCATTGGCCGGATCGCTCTCGGATGCCGTCCAATAGAATCCGTGGGCTTCCAATCGCGCATACTGGCCATCCTCAGCACGACCACCGCCAAGCACGGCATTGAAGCCCGAGTTGCCGTCGGCCAGGAGCGCCTTGTAGGCGGCTTTACCCCCGTCAGCGGAATCTCCGCCGACTCCGCCATAATGTTTCGCCAGTTGCCGCCATTCTTCGTCCGTCGGCCGGCGCCATCCATCTCCCAAGGATTGACACGCTCGCCGCGCCGACTCCCAGGTGTACAAGCGGCCGTATCGCTGACAGTTGACTTCCGTACCTTCGTAGCAATATGACAGTGCGACGTCGACGTCCAGATTGCGCGTGGTCCACATTTTTCCGTCGGCCATCCGTTTCGAGGAATCGACGGCACTGGACGCCAAACATAGCACGATGGATACGACAAACAGTCGAGTCGGCCTACTCATGCATATCCCACTGACGAACCATTCTACATTCGACGCCCGATAACAAATTGCAACCTCCGCGGCTACCTGATTCGTACTTTAGTCAGTATGCAGATTCGAATGTTGCTTCTGCTCCTGCCAATGCTGGTGAGCGCCCAGGAAGCGGCGGCCGTCTTTGGCACCACCATTGTCATCCCGTCGGGATTGCGCGGCGATATCTTTTACCTACCGCGAAACGCCCAGAGTCTCGCGGAACTCGCCCATTTGCGCCCGCAAGGCACCATCTATACGACATCGCTCAATGTGCCCCCTCAGGACTTCCTCATCGGTTTTCCGGGCATAACCAAGCGATTCGAATGGTTCGCAATCGACTATTCGGGGAAGTTCTGGATTGAGACGCCCGGGCTCTACCGGTTTCGCCTCACGTCGGATGACGGGGCCATGTTGTACATCGACGGTCAGTTGATCGCCGACAACGACGGCGTGCACTCCACCATCGTGCGTCTCGGCAGCATTCGTTTAACAGGAGGGACGCACACGATTCGAGTTCCGTACTTCCAGGGACCGGGAGACACGGTCGCTCTGATGCTGGAGATCGCGGGGCCCGGTGAGCAACCGCGCATTTTCAGCACCGATGAGTTTAAGCCCCCAACCAACCCCGAAGAATGGCGTTACGCCGCGCCATCTGGATTGGGGCCGGCAGACCCCGACCTCGCTCGGATTTCTCCAGACCGCATTCCCGGCCCAGAGAACGGGAAACACAAAAAGAAGAAGAGCCGATAGCAAACGCCCGGAACGTTAGCTCGCGGGATCGTAGTTCAGGTTCGGACCGAGCCACCGTTCCACTTCTGCAACGCTCATGCCCTTGCGTTCGTGATAATCCAGCACCTGATCGCGGTCGATCTTGCCCAGATCAAAGTAGCGCGAACTCGGATGCGCAAAATACAGTCCGCTGACGCTGGACCCGGGCCACATAGCGAATGATTCGGTAAGCCGCATGCCCGCGTTCGCCTCCACATCCAGCAGACGCCAGAGAATGCCCTTCTCCGTATGATCGGGACAGGCGGGGTAGCCCGCCGCCGGCGGATTCCCCTGTACTTCGACTGTATGAGATCCTCGTTCGTCAGCCGCTCCTGACAACCGTAGCCCCACTCTTCGCGTACCCGTTTGTGGAGGCATTCGGCGAAGGCTTCCGCCAGACGATCGGCCATCGCCTCCGCCATGATGGCGTTGTAGTCGTCGTTCTGCGCACGGAAACGGTCGCAGAGTTCTTTCAAGCCGATCCCCGCCGTAACCGCAAAACCGCCCAGATAATCGGGCAGCCCGCTTTCCTTAGGCGCGATGAAGTCGGCGAGCGAACGGCACGGTTCTCTTCCTTCCTTGTGCGCCTGCTGGCGAAGGAAGTGGAATCGTTCGACGACTTGGCCGCGCGACTCGTCGGTGTATAGCTCCACATCATCGCCCACTGCGCTAGCGGGGAAGAGGCCGTAAACACCGCGCGCGGTCAACTGGTTCTTTTCGATGATCGCGTCCAGCAGCGCATTGGCATCTGTGAAGATCTGGGTCGCCTGAGCGCCGTACTTTTCATGTTCCAGAATGCGTGGGTAAGTGCCCTTCAAACCCCACGTGTGGAACAGTGGCGACCAGTCGATGAAATTGCGCAGCTCCGCGAGAGGGAAGTTGTCGAGTACGCGAACGCCGGCAGCATTGGGAGCGGCAATGTCTTCCTTGCGCCATTCAATGGGCGTGCGCCTGCGCCGCGCCTCTTCGAGCGAGACCAACTTGAGCTTGGGCGCGGAGTGCGACTTGCGTAGCGCTTCATAATCGGCGCGATGCTGGGCCACGAAGGCCGTCTTGCCGTCGTCGCTGAGCAAACTCGTGGTGACCGGCACCGCCCGGCTGGCATCGAGCACGTGCACCACAGGCTCGCTGTAATGCGGCGCGATCTTTACCGCGGTGTGCGCACGGCTGGTGGTTGCGCCGCCGATCAGTAACGGCAGCTTGAAGCCCTGCCGCTCCATCTCGCGCGCCACATGTACCATCTCGTCGAGAGAAGGCGTGATCAGGCCGCTGAGACCGATCAGATCGGCCTTTTCCGTTTTGGCCCGCTCGAGGATCTTTTCGCACGGGACCATCACCCCCATGTCGATTACCTCGTAGTTATTGCAGGCAAGGACCACACCCACGATGTTCTTGCCGATGTCGTGTACGTCACCCTTCACGGTGGCCAGCACGATCTTTCCCTGCGCTTTCACCAACTGGCCGGCCGCGGCCATTTCCGCTTTCTCGGCTTCCATAAACGGCGTGAGATACGCCACCGCTTTTTTCATGACGCGAGCGGACTTGACCACCTGCGGCAGAAACATCTTGCCCGCGCCGAACAGATCTCCCACTACGCTCATGCCGTCCATCAGCGGCCCTTCGATTACCAACAGCGGACGGCCCAACTTGGCGCGGGCCTCTTCCGTGTCGATATCGATGTAGGTGTCGATGCCCTTTACCAGCGCGTGCGAGAGGCGCTCTTCCACCGAACCGTTACGCCATTCTTCCGCTTTCTTTTCATTCACCACCGCGCCGGAGCTGGCAGCTTTCAGCGCTTCGCCGTGCGTCACCAGGCGCTCGGTGGCATCGGGACGGCGATTCAGCAGCACGTCCTCCACCAACGTCTTCAACTCGGGCTCAATCTCCTCGTAAACCTCCAGCATCCCGGCGTTCACGATGCCCATGTCCATGCCGGCGGCGATTGCATGATAGAGGAACGCCGAATGCATCGCTTCGCGGACCTGGTTGTTGCCGCGGAAGCTGAAGGATATGTTGGAGACGCCGCCGCTCACCTTGGCATGCGGCAGATTGGCCTTGATCCAGCGGGTCGCGTTGATGAAGTCCACCGCGTAGTTGTTGTGCTCCTCCATGCCCGTGGCCACGGTGAGCACGTTCGGATCGAAGATGATATCTTCGGGCGGAAAACCGACTTCGTCCACCAGGATGCGGTAGGCGCGTTCGCTAATGCGAATCTTCTCATCGTAGGTTGCGGCCTGGCCCTTCTCGTCGAAGGCCATCACCACCACGGCCGCGCCATACTTGAGCACCGTCGCCGCATTCTTGCGAAACCTTTCTTCGCCCTCCTTCAGCGAGATGGAGTTTACGATGCCTTTGCCCTGTAGGCACTTCAGCCCGGCCTCGATCACTTCCCATTTGGAGGAGTCCACCATGAACGGCACTTTGGCCACCTCGGGCTCGCTCCCCAGAAGCTGCAGGAAGCGAGTCATGGCCGCCACTCCATCGATCATGCCTTCGTCCATGCAGATATCGATGACGTTAGCGCCGTTCTCCACCTGCTGCCGCGCCACGCTTACCGCTTCTTCGTATTTGCCTGCTTTGATCAGCTTCGCGAACTTGGGCGAACCGGCCACATTGGTTCGTTCGCCGATCATCATGTACACCCCTTCCTGCTGGGTGAACGGTTGCGATCCCGATAATCGCAGCGGTTGGAACTCCGCCGCGGCCACATCGGGAACCTGGATGCTGACAGCGGACGAGGCTGCCCGCAGCTCTCGCGGATGTTGCCCTTCCAGGGCCTTCGCGATAGCCGCGATGTGCTCGGGCGTATTTCCGCAGCAGCCGCCGGCGATGTTGATCAGCCCTCCGCGAGCAAACTCCCCGAGGTAGCGCGCCATGTCGGGCGGCTCCAGATCGAACCCCGTAGCCGCCAGCGGATTCGGTAAGCCCGCATTCGGATAGCAGGAGATGGCCGCGCTCGATTTCTCCGAAAGCTCGGCCAGAAACGGATACATCAAATCGGGGCCGAGGGAGCAGTTCAGCCCCACGGACAAAGGCTTCACGTGCTTCACGGCGTTCCAGAACGCCTCCACAGTCTGGGCGGAAATCATGGTCTCGCCGCCGCGCCCCACCGCCGCCGAGATCATCACCGGCAGCTCCTTGCCGTCCTGCTCAAACACTTCGCGGATGGCGACCAGCGCCGCCTTGGCGTTCAGCGAGTCGAAGATGGTTTCCACCAGAAGCAGATCGGAACCACCGGCGATGAGGGCGCGCACCTGCTCCGCGTAGGCCGTCTTCACCTGATCGAAAGTGATCACCCGAAAGCCGGAATCGTCGGCATCGGGCGAGTTGGAAAGAGAGACGGTGAGCGGGCCTATGGCGCCAGCCACGAAGCGGGGGCGTCCGGTCGCATTGGCCACGCGATCGGCCCATTCCCGGCACTGCCGCGCCGATTGTTCGTTGATCTCCCCAGCCAGACTGCGCAGGAACGGATCCTCGATCACCTTCTGGTAGAAGGCCGGGTCCTTACGGCCGCCGTGCTCTCGCGGATCGTCAACGAAGAACTCGCTCTGCGTGATGCTGGTAGCGCCGAAGGTGTTGGTCTCAATGATGTCCGCGCCGGCTTCCAGGAAGCGGCGATGGATGTCGCAGATCATCCCGGGCTGGGTGAGCGAAAACAGATCGCCGTTGTTCAGCAGATCCTTCTTCGAGTCCTTGAACCGGTCTCCGCGAATGTCGGATTCCTTCATCGCATAGGTGCGGATGGTAGTGCCCATCGCGCCGTCAATGATGGCGATGCGGTCCTTAAGGATCTTGTAAAGAGGATGCTGTTCTTCTGTAGTCATGTAACCCAATGGAATTGGCGCGCACTAGTGGGAAATGGAGCACCGGTCAACAATGCTCGTTGGCTCGTCACATGCGACGCATACTTTAATGATAGCGGTATGGCTGAGGAAATTGGATGCTTGCCGGTACTATCGCCAGTCTACCGGCGGTTTAGACCAATGTACTCACGGGCATGAGCCAACTGAGGGAGCGCGGGATCCGCCTCCTTCCAGGCGCCCAGGAAATCCTCATAGGTTTTGACAGCAGCCTCGCGATCGCCGGACTTTTCGAGGGCCAGCGCGATTCCATAAAGGGCAAAACCGGAATGCGGACGCTCCACTAGGGCCGCTTCAAATGCCATCTTGGCGTCGGACCATTTGCGCGCAGCGAGCATCGCGGCTCCTTCGGCTTCACCGACGGGCCGGACATAATTTGGCGGTTCACGGTAGCCGAGCGCCTTCTCCTCGTTCGCCGCAGTGGCGAAGATGGCCTTGGCCTCCTCGGTTTTCTTTTCGGCGGCGAGTAGAGACCCGCGCAGTTCGAGCGACATGATGGATACGGTGCTGAGAACTGTATGAAGGAGGGCGTCGGGCATTACGACAAGCTTTGGCGGCCCGGACGCCGGCATCTCGTGAGCTGCCATGCCCGAGTCCTTGGTCTGCGCCATCCGCTGGCGCTCGGCATCCAGGCGCCCTGAGAACTTCTCGGCGTCCGCGAGATTGCCCGCGGCAATCGCTTCCATACCGGACGCGAAATCCAAAAGACTCCGCCGCAGGAATTCCAGGTTCGACAGGCCGGGGCGGACCGTGCTTCGGTCAAGGAGCTTCACCATTTGCGCGAAATCGGCCGTCCGAAGTGCCACCGGCAGCCGCGGATCGAGGCGCGACATCGAATCCCGCGCCGCGCTGGTGTAGAGCGTTGTCTCCAGTTTTCCGCGCGCCCCGGTGATCTTGTCCGAGAGCCGGGTCGCCTCCTCCAACTTACCTTGCTCCAGGAGATTGGCGACGGCATACATCAAATTGTGGACGTAGTTCCAGTCGTTATCGGGTTCGATGTGCTGTTCGCGCATGTAGCGCTCGTCGACGGCCAGGGAAGCTGCGAATGCCTCTGCGGCACGCGCGTAATCGCCCAGCCGGAAGTATATGTGGCCGGGCATGTGGACCATGTGCGCCGCGGCAGGGGCGAGACTGCCTAGAATGTCCGCGCTGTGCAGCGCCTTTTCAGGGTGGTCGCCGCCTTCGAGCGCGTGAATGTAGTAGTGGTTGGCCGCGGAGTTGTTGGGGTCCATTTTGAGCACCGCTTCGAGGATGGCGAGCGAGTCCCTGCCACCGGTGCTGTACAAGAAGATCTTGGCCTGAAGGTCTTGCGGATAAGCGGCTACAATCTTGCCCAGCAGTTCCTGCTCGCGTGAGCGGTCTGTGCGGGCGTCCGCGGCGTCGATATAGAGGCGCTCCCGTTCGCTGACGTGCTCCTTCAAAGCGACCGCCTTCGCCAATGCCTGGCCGGCGAAGCCCTGCGCGGTGCTGTGGTAAAAGGACTCGGCCTTGTACAACCCCCAGTAGCACATGGCGCATTGCGGGTCCACGCGCACGCCCTGTTCGAACGCGCGCGCGGACTCATAGTCCCAAAAGTCATGTAGGAGGTTGAGCCCCTGATCGAACCACATCTGAGCTTCCGGGGTCGCAGTGATCTCTATGTGGGCGTTGCCGATTCCGGAAATACGGACCGGTGGCGGTAGCTTCTCGGGAGGCAGTTCATCCTGCATTTCCATGACATGGCCGGTCATATTCATTTGGGCCAGCGCAACTGGCAGAGTGGAAGTGAGGAGAACCAGGCCGAGGGTCCGAAGTAAACAAGCGAATGTCACACGCCTCCAAATCCCTTCACAATATCAAAAATGGCAAATCGGAAGCCTGTGATATCGTTTCAGCATGCCAACAGCCCTTATCACCGGGACCAGCACGGGAATCGGGCGGGAGACCGCTCTCCACTTCGCCCGCCAAGGGTATCGGGTTTTCGCGGGAGCGCGAAATCCAGCCGCTGTAGAAGCGCATCCGAACATCACCGCCGTGAAACTGGATGTCGACCGCGACGAGTCGGTGAAGGAGGCCGTCGAAAGTGTGCGGCGGCAAGCGGAAGCCATCGACGTTCTGGTAAATAACGCGGGCGTGGGATTCGCGGGCGCTGTGGAGTATGTGCCACTGGAGAAGGTCAAAGCGGTCTTCGAGACGAATTTCTACGGCGCGGTGCGTATGATGCAGGCGGTGTTGCCCTCCATGCGCGAAAGGCGGAGCGGGGCCATCGTCAATGTTACGTCCATCATGGGCCATTTGACACTCGGCTGCCACGGATTCTACGCAGCGACCAAGTTCGCTCTTGCCGCCGTCAGCGAGTCGTTGGCCGTCGAAGTCGCGCCGTTCGGTCTGCGCGTCGCCATCATCGAGCCAGGGGTCATCCTCACGCCGATCTGGAACAAGGGGGAGGCGTTGATGCCGGAGGGGCATCCCTACGGGCCCGCCATGGGGCGGCTATGGCGTCTGTTCGAGGCCCAACTCGCGGACGGAACCTTGCCCGATGTAGTGGCGCAAGCGATTTATTCGGCTGTCCATACCGATGAGCCCAAGCTGCGCTATGCGGTGGGGGCGGATGCGGAAGTGATGGCCCCGGCGCGTGACCGGGCGTCTGCCGCGGAATGGGCAGCTCTGCAGACCGAGCCGGACGAGGAGAAGTTCCTGGCGCGGGCAAAGGAAATGTTCGGCGTGGATCTGTACAACGCGCCGTCGCTGAATAGCCGTAGGAAGGGCTAGCCTACTTGAAAATACTCTGCTCAGAAGCTCCGAAGTGATCCGCCTTGGGCGCGCAGGTATCCACCGACTTCAGAACGATATCATTCCCTTCGCCAATCGCCTGGCCGGCAATCACATACGGGCGATATTGCTCTTTCGGCGTGTGGTTTTCCAGATAGCGCTTGACGAATGGAGCGCAGTTGACCGCGAATCCCGTTTTCTCGTCTGTCCACCAAACCGCTTTCACGCGGAAGCTCCGCCCACTCATGGCCACTCCGAAAATGATGGAATAGGATCCGTCCTTACTGGTGGTGATCGATTGGAACTCGCCGACCTTGAATGCCAGCGTTCGGGCTTTCTGCGCTGCATCCAGAAATCGGCACGCCTCAGCCTCACAGGTCCGGTCGATCCGGAAAACATCAATGGTGACGGGCTCGCTGGAGACGTTCTTGTATTCCACCGAAATTTCCCCCCCGGCCGGCCGATATTCCTGCGACGAGCCCATGCTGGTGGCCATCGAGTGTCTGACGCCTTCCCTCACCTCAGTTACTTGGACACACTGAGTGACACAGGGTCTTGCCTGTACGGCCCGCCAGCCGATTTCCAACGGTGCTGTGGCATCCACATTCAGCGTGTAAGTCTCGCCGGGCCGCAAAATTAAGCTCGGCTTGATAGGCACGTACATCACGGCCCCAAAAACAGCCGTAACGCAGCAAAACAAAAACGACGCCCGTCGCATACCCGCCAGTATAGAGACTCGGCGCAGAAACTCACTGTTATCAAAGGGCAACCTGAAATTAGTAGAAAAACTCAACAAAATGGGGTCAGACGTGGTCAGACACCATAGCCCAAAACGGTCGATATTCTCAACCCGGTCAATCGCTGCCGGTCGCAACCCGGGGCCCCCAAGAATAGAAACGGCCAACCTCAGCGCCGCCGCCCCAACAAACAGGAACGGAAAGCACCGAGGTTGGCCGCTCTCACTTCCGTCTAACCTAAGCCAGGTCGAAGCGATCCAGATTCATCACCTTGTGCCACGCCGCCGCGAAGTCCTTCACAAACGTCTCCTTCGCGTCGTCGCATGCATAGACTTCCGCGAGTGCCCGGAGTTGCGAGTTCGACCCGAATACCAGGTCCACCCGCGTGCCCGTCCACTTGACCTTGCCCGTCCCGCGATCGCGCCCTTCAAACACGCCGTCCGACCCATTGGCTTGCCACTTCGTGCTCATGTCGAGCAGGTTGACGAAGAAATCGTTCGTCAGCGTCTCGGGCCTGTTGGTAAAGACACCGTGCTTGGCTTGCCCGTGGTTCGCATTCAGAGCGCGCAGGCCGCCCACCAGAACCGTCATCTCGGGAGCAGTCAGCGTCAGCAACTGCGCGCGATCCACCAGCAGTTCTTCCGCCGATATCTGCTGTCCGTTCCGAAGGTAATTACGGAATCCGTCCGCGGCCGGCTCCATTACCGCGAATGAGTGCACATCGGTCTGCGACTGCGAAGCATCCGTGCGCCCCGGCGAGAAGGGAATCTTCACGTCGTGCCCGGCTTTTTTCGCGGCTTCTTCGATCGCCGCATCGCCGCCCAGAACAATCAGGTCGGCCAGCGAGATCTTCTTGCCGCCGGATTGCGATTTGTTGAAGTCCTGTTGGATCGCCTCCAGCTTCGCGAGAGTCTTCGCCAGTTCGGCCGGCTGGTTCACTTCCCAGTCCTTTTGCGGCGACAGGCGAATACGCGCCCCATTGGCCCCACCACGCTTGTCGGAACCGCGGAAGCTGGCCGCCGATGCCCAGGCCGTTGTCACCAGTTGGGAAATTGACAGTCCGGATTTGAGGATCTTGGCCTTCAGCGCGGCAGCGTCCTGCTCCCCAATCAGTGCATGATCCACCGGGGGAACAGGGTCTTGCCATACCTGGGTTTCCGCCGGAACCAGCTTGCCAAGGTAACGGGAAATGGGCCCCATGTCGCGATGCGTCAGCTTATACCAGGCCTTGGCGAACGCGTCCGCGAATTCCTGGGGATGCTCTGAGAAGCGCTTCGCGATCGGCGCATAGTTCGCGTCCATCCTCAGTGCCAGGTCCGTCGTGAACATGATCGGGCTGTGCCGCTTCGAGGGATCGTGGGCATCCGGCACGGTGTCCTTTGCGGCCCCGCCCTTGGGGAACCACTGGTTCGCTCCGGCTGGACTCTTCCCGAGTTCCCACTCATAACCGAACAGGTTTTCCAAGTAGTTGTTGTCCCACTTCACCGGGTTCGTGGTCCATGCGCCCTCCAACCCGCTGCCGATTGCGTGCACGCCTGAACCGTTGCCAAACGTGTTGCTCCAGCCGAGACCTTGCAGCTCGATTCCCGCGGACTCGGGTTCGGCTCCGACATACTTGGAAGGATCGGCCGCGCCGTGGGCTTTGCCGAACGTGTGCCCGCCGGCAATCAGCGCCACCGTCTCCTCGTCATTCATCGCCATGCGCGCGAACGTCTCTCGGATGTCGCGTGCCGCTGCGAGGGGATCGGGCTTTCCGTTGGGGCCCTCAGGATTCACGTAAATCAGGCCCATCTGAACCGCAGCCAGAGGGTTGTCGAGCTGGCGCTCGCCTTTGTAGCGCTCGTCCGCCAGCCACTTGCCCTCAGGCCCCCAGAAAATGTCCTCTCCGGGCTCCCAAACGTCCGCGCGCCCGCCGCCGAAACCGAACGTCTTGAACCCCATCGACTCCAGCGCGACGTTACCGGCCAGAACCATGAGGTCGGCCCACGAGATTTTCCGGCCGTACTTCTGCTTGATCGGCCAGAGCAGCCGGCGCGCCTTATCCAGGTTCACATTGTCAGGCCAGCTGTTGAGGGGGGCAAAACGCTGTTCGCCTGAGCCCGCCCCGCCGCGTCCGTCGCCAATGCGGTACGTGCCTGCGCTGTGCCACGCCATACGAATAAAAAAGGGTCCATAGTGGCCATAGTCAGCCGGCCACCAAGGCTGCGACGTCGTCATCAAGGCATGCAGGTCCTTGACCACGGCATCCAGGTCGAGACTCTTGAATTCTTGAGCATAATTGAACTCCTTCTCCATGGGATCGGACAGAGAGGAGTGTTGGTGCAGGATCTTCAGGTTTAGTTGATTCGGCCACCAGGCCGCGTTCGTCAGGGCCCCGGCCACCGTGTGTCGGCCAGTGCCGCCCATTACCGGGCATTTCGTTTCGGTTGACAAGTTTCGCTCCTTAAACCGGGGACAAGAGCCCCATAGCTCTATTCTCCAACTATTCGTCCGCCATGAAAACAGCCCCTCTCTGGAGTCTGCCTCCCGCCTTTTTCTGACGCAAGTTCTCGCCTCCCGCACGCGAGCCTTCCAAGCGCAAATCGGATTGCGCCGTTTTTGTAAAAGATGATACTCCCCAGGAGCGGTAACCCAAAATAACTAGCCCTGGGGACTCGATTCACGCACTCAAGCATCACAATCGCAGTTGGGCAATTCGGAATTGCAAACAAAGGAATATCGACCAATGGATTGGTACGCAGCGTATATAGACGCTCGCGAGCGCGGGAACGTACCCGAGGAGGCCTCCGCGGCCGCCGGGCGCTACATGGAGGAAGTCAAGCACGTGGTCCCCACGCACGCTTGAGTTGTGCTCCCCTATGGGAAGCAGGACTTCGACGCCTCAAACTGAGCCTTGGTCATCACCACCCGAACTTCCTTGAATTGACCCTGCTCGTTGATTACCTGCGCGGTCGGCGGGTCCTTCTGCTCGTCGAGGACTACTTTGTAGGCCTTTTGTTTGTACATCCCGAGCTTACCTTTGCCATACGCCGGGTCGCCATAGAAGAAGTACAAAATGGTGGCCCCGCCCTTATCGGCCTTTTCGGATTTCCAGAAGTATTCGCCGCAGCGCACATCTTCCGGGAAGAGTTGCTTGCCAGCCACCGTCTTAAACACGACATTCTCTTTGTCGGCGGCATACTGGTCGCCCGATTGGCCAAAAGCGCATGCCGCCAGCGGCGCCAAGGCGCAGATCCACAGCAGTCTTCGCATGTTAAATCTATTGGACACCATACCGACTCTCCGGGTTCCTGCGCCCGTCGTGGCAGAATAGAACTGGCCCGCCCCGCGTCCTGATTCCCGAGGATTCCATGGATACCCTGCGTTTATTCTCACTAGCTGTCTGCTGTCTCGTCCCGGCCTTCGCCGCCTCCCCCGCTGCGATTCCGCTCGCCTTCGAGCAGCGCGAACCGGCCCTGTTCGTCGCCCATTCCACCGGCGCATCCGTGCGCTTCCAGCCGGACCGAGTGGCCATCGGTGAGATTGCGCTGCGCTTCCTGAATGCGCGTCCGGCGCGGTTGGAAGGGATCGGTCCAGCCGCGCCCGCCACTTACATGGGCGCTACCGTGCGGCAGACGTTCCAGCAATATCCCAAGCTGGCCATGCGCGGTATCTACCCCGGGGTCGACGCCGTTTTCTATGGCCATGATGGCCACCTGGAGTACGACCTCGAAATCGCCCCCGACAGCGAGCCTGAGGCCCTGCGGCTGCGTTTCGAAAATGCCCGCAGCCTGCGGCTAGGCGGCGACGGAGCCCTGCTGGTAGAAGCGGCTTCCGGAGCGCTTCAGCAATTGCCGCCGCGCGTTTTCCAGGCGGGCCACCCCATCCCCGCCCACTACGTGCTCACCGGCACCAACGAAGCAGCCATCCGCCTCGGCAAGTACGACCGTCGCCTCGCGCTCACCATCGACCCCGAACTCGTCTACGCCAACTATTTCGGCGGCAGCGGCTCCGATGCCGCCAGCGCCGTGGCCACCGATTCCCAGGGCAACGTCTATTTGGCAGGCAGCAGCAATTCCCTCGATTTTCCGAGCGCCCCCGGCTCCACTTCCCGGCCGCTGCCCTCGCTCATCGCCCTCACCAACACAGGCCAGACCGTTACGCAGTTGATCATCGGCCGGGGCAGCGGCGTCACCGCCATCGGCGGCACTCCGGACGGCAAGATCCTCTACGCCGCCAGCGGCAGCACCGTCTATTACAGCTCGAACTCCGGCGCGTCATGGATCCAAACCACAGCTATTCCTGCCGCCACTTCCTCTGTCTCCAACTTTCCACTGGTGGTGAACGACATCTCCGTGGACGCCATCGACCCTTCGCGCGCCTTCGTCGCCACCAACCGCGGACTCTTCTCAACCGGCGACAACGGCTATAGCTGGTTCCCTCGCGATTACGATCTCGCGGCTTATTACGACGGTTCTATTCAAGCGTCGTCGGTGACCGTCAGCCAGGTGGATCATACGTTGACGTATGTCACCACCGGCAATCCCAACTTCCTCTACAAGAGCACCGACGCCGGCGGGACCTTCACCATGCTCAACGCCACGTTTTCGGGTGAGCCCGTGCCGCCGCCTTTCCCCGCATCCGCCATTGTCTTCACGCTGGCCCCGGGCGGTAGCGATCTCTATGTGGTGGATGCCAACGGGTACCTTTTTAAAAGCGTGGATGCCGGTGTCACCTGGCAGAAACTCTTCTATGGGATCTTTGGCGCGAAAGCCATTCGCATAGACCCAAACAACAACGCCAACATTTTCGTTCAGGACAATTCCGGCGTGCAGAAGAGTACCGATGGCGGGAATAGTTTCACCACGGTGAACCCGCCCGGACTGACCGCGCCGAACAGCCAGGTCACGGCGATTGCTTACGATGGCGTATCGAAAACTCTGTACGTGGCGGCGGCAAGTTTCATCTTCGCCAGCACGGACCAGGGCGCCACATGGCAGGTGGCGCCGCTATCGCCCATCAATATCCATGTGCTGCAGGCGATCGGCGGACGCGTCTTCGTGGGGCTTGACACGCCGCAGACCAGTTTCCTGGTGAAGCTCGATCCCACCGGCGCGCATCTGCTCTATTCCACTTTCTTCACCGGCAAACCAATCAACAACATTCTGGCCCTGCGAGTGGATTCGCAGGGCAGCGCATACCTCGCCGGAAACACGGTCTCCCCGAACTTTACCGGGGCGACCAGGATCTTTGGATCCTCGTCCCCGACCTTCTTTGCCGGCTACGTCGCCAAGGTTTCGCAGGACGGTTCCACTCTGGCGTACCTGTCCGGCATCGGCACATCGCACGGTCTGACCGTGTCAAACCTGGCAATCGATTCCTCAGGCGCCGCTTACATCACTGGTTCGACCCCGTCCACTGACTTTCCCACTACCGCCGGCGCTTTTCAGGCCGCCGTGCCCACTAGCGTCTGTACCCGGCCTCGCGATAGCGTCTTCTTAAGCGTTGTTCCGAATCAACAAACCTGGGCGTACGTGAGCAAGCTTTCGCCCGATGGCTCAAGCCTCGCCTACTCCACATTCGTCACCGGCTCCTGCGGCTCGGTGGGGCAGGGCATCACGGTGAATTCCGCCGGGGAAGCGTTTGTCGTCGGGTCCACCACATCGCCCGACATGCCTGTCTCCCCGAATGCCTACCAGTCGGTCTTCCCCGGGCCGCTGGATAAGACTTCGTACCCCAACGCGGTCACTGCCGGCTTTGCCGCGCATCTCAGTGCCGCGGGCGACCAGGTGCTGGGCGGAACGCTCGTGGGCGGCGGCTACACCAGCTCGGTCAGTGCTATTGCGCTCGATTCTGCCGGCAATCCCATTCTCACGGGCGCTACCTGGGGTATCGCTCCCGGAGCCACAGCCGGCGCGTACCAGAAATCGGTGGTCTACAAGTGCGCCGAACCGATCGGCATCTTCGGTCCGCCGCAGCCGCCATCGCAGGGTTACGACGCCTTTGTGCTCAAGCTCGATACCGCGTTCTCGAAGGTTACGTATCTCACCTATCTCGGCGGTTCCTGCGCCGATTCCGCCAGCGCCATCGCACTCGACCCGGCTGGTAACACTTGGCTGGCCGGTACCACCAACTCAGCCGACTTCCCCGTGGTGGCGCCCTACCAGGCCAAAAGCTCCAGCAGCGGCTTTGTCAGCGAACTGAGTCCAGACGGTTCCAAGCTGCTCTTCTCCAGCTTCAGCGAGGGAAATGCCCTTGCCATCGACCCGCAGGGATTCGTCTATGTGGCCGGATCCACCACCTCGGCAACGCTACCCAAGAACGCGAACTCGTCTTTCCTCACCGACGTCGCCCTTGCCAAGATCGATTCCACTCCGAATCCCGCCGTGGAGATCGACAACCTCGTCAGCGCCGTGACCCCGATCCCGGGTCAGATTACTTTCGGCACCCAGGTAGCGCCAGGTGAGATGGTCCACATACAAGGTCACAACTTAGGCCCGACCACAAAAGTGAGTGCGCAACTGGATTCGTCGGGCACGCTGCCGTTCACGCTGGGCGGCACGCACGTTCTGTTCGACGGAGTCGCCGCGCCCTTGAACTCAGTGCAGTCCGACACCATCGAGCTCTTCGTGCCGTTCGCTGTGAAAGGCGCGGCCAAAGTGACCGTGATGGCGAATGGACAAACCTCCAACACTCTGAATGTGGGGGTAGCCGCTGTTGCCGCTGAAATCCTCGCTATATACAACCAGGACGGCTCGCTCAACTCGGCAGTGAGTCCCGCGCCGCAGGGCTCGGTGGTGGTGGTGTATATGAGTGGTCTGGGACAAACCACGCCGCCGGGTGTGGATGGCACAACCAACAGCGCTCCGCCTGCCGTTCCGATCGCTCCCGTCGGTCCCGCTTACTTGGGACAGTACCAGGTGCAGCCCCAATTTGTTGCGGCCGCCGTTGGCGCCACCGCGGGAGTCTCGCAGGTGAATGTGCCGGTGCCAGTGGGACAGTATCCGGGGAACCCGATGTCCATCTCGATTAGCCAGGCCAGCGCCCCGATCTACATATCGAAGTAGTGGCCGAGTGGCGCCGGTGTCTTGCCACCGGCGTACGTCGCCCTCAGGCTAGAATAAGTCATGCCCACTCTCCGTAAGGGGTGGATTGGTGGAGCTGTGGCCCTGGGTTTTGTGGTGGTCATGGCCCCGCCGGTGCTGCTCTTCTGGAACGCGATACAACCGGAGCCCTGGGACTCCAACACGGTCAAGATCCGTTTCGAAGCAGTGCATTACGAAGCCGGTGGGCTGGTGTTCCGCTACAACGTTCAGAACCTGACGCACCACACGGCGCGTTTTATGCCCGAGTCCACGCAGATTCGGGCGCTGCAGCCGTCCGACCGCCCTCCGGTGGGTTATGCCAATTTGAAACTGCCGTTGGACCTGCCCGCGGAGAGCGTGCAGCAGGTGGATGTGCGGTTGGAATTGCCGGGCACTCCTATGTCGAAGTGGCGGGAGCAATCGGACGATCAGACCAGAATGGTGCTGCAGCAGAAAGCGCCGGGGACGCCCCCGGACTCCGACTCACCGCTGTCTCCGCTGCCCATGCGCGGAAAAATCGCGGCTAATGAAACTCAGCCTCCCGCTCAGCCCAATTTTTCCATTGAGGATTCGCTAAGTGACTTGCAGGGGTTCGAATTGACCGATCCGGGCCGCGGCGTCAAGTTAGTATTTCCTCGCGGCTGGTAACGTGGCCCTGCGCTATAACACCACCATTGGATGATAGAGGTTGGGGAGCACGGCTTCTCCTATGGCGACTAGTTCTCCGGCGCGCGTGACTGCCTTCACGTGTTTGGAGCCCGGTTGTTGGCGGAAGGGCGAGGCAGGGAAGTTGCGGCCGTGGCGGATGTGGGTGGCGGTCAGGTCGTCCACGAATACGCTGGGAAAGCCCGGCAGCATGCGGGCCGCGGGCACGAGCGCTTCTTCAAGCCGGTCTTCCGCAGACAGCGCTTCCAATTGCGCGATGGTCCTTGCCTGGTCGATTTCAAACTCACCGCTCGCGATGCGGCGTAGTTCGCGCAGGTGCGCGCCGCAGCCCATGGCCTGCCCCAGGTCATGCGCAATCGACCGCAGATAAGTTCCACCCGAGCAGTGCGCGCGTAGTTTGGCATCGGAGCCGTTCAACTCCAGCAGAGTCAGTTCGTAAATAGTGACCTTCACCGGCTCCAACTCCACCGGCAGTGACTGGCGGGCCAGTTCGTAAGCGCGCTTTCCCGCCACTTTCTTGGCGGACACGGAAGGCGGCGTCTGCATGATTTCGCCTCGAAATTTCGCGAGATGTTCTTCGATCTCCTCGGCAGTGGGATGCGCATCCACGGCCTCGCCGAGCGCTGTGCCGGCGCGATCGTATGTGTTAGTAGCCCAGCCGAAGTGCACCACGCCCTCATAGATCTTGTCGCTGCGCGTGTAAAACTGCGCCAGGCGTGTGGCCCTTTCGATCACCACCGGCAGCACGCCCGTGGCGATGGGATCGAGCGTTCCGAGGTGACCCACCCGCTTGGTTTTCGCGATGCGCCGCATCTTCCCCACCACATCATGCGAGGTCCAGCCCTCGGGTTTATCGACTACGATGACTCCGTCCAAGTTTTCCTTTTACGGGCCAGACAAATATAGCCCAGAGTGAAATTTCGATCCCGGTCGAGACCATCCAGGAGAGGCAGGATCAGCGCCGGCGGCACAAGCACGAGCGCCGCAGGTACGAACAACAGCCAGCGAAGGCCGCCTGAAAAGAATTGTAGCCCGTTGAGCAGGCGCCGTGCGAGCAGGCGGAAATAGCCGCCCGACGGGCGCATCTCGCAGACCTCGAGTCCAGCCTTCTCCACCAGGTGCTGGAGGCCATAGCGGGTGAAGCGGAAATAATCGTGCGGAGCCTGGTGCACTTCCCATTCGTGCGGAGCTGCCACCAGCAGCGTGCCGCCCGCCGCCAGCGTGCGCGCCATTTCCGAAAGCGCAGCGCCGGGTTCGCGCAGATGCTCGATGGTGACGATGTGTAGTGCGGCATCGAACGCGCCGGAGCGAAAGGGTAGGGCTGTAAGGTCGGCAACAACGTCGAGTTTGCTGTAGTCCCAGGCGGAATCGCCCACGCCAAGATCGACTCCGCAGTAGCGTTGGGCGGAGAATTCGTGTTTGTATTGTCCTTCGCCCGCGCCTGCATCCAGCACGCACGCGCCCGGCGCGAGCGACCGCGCGAAGGCCTGCACGGCGTCCTGAATCTCCACTTCGAAGCACAAGATGTGATGGCGCAAGCCGCGCGGCAGCTTGTACGCAAGACTCGTATAACTCACCGCGGGCGCGCCTCGATCATCACGGTGGAGCCGGCGCGGAACGCCGCTTCGGCAATTGTGAAGGGCAGGGATGCGATCACCAGGGCGAGGTAAGTGAGATCTTTGGCGAGGCGAGTCATGCCCGATTCCGCCATGCGGCGCACACGCCGGGCCATGGGGTCGAGCGATGGCGCGAGGCTGCTGGCGAGGCCCGCCGGATTGTCACGCAGCGAGAAGTATTTGCGCCGCACCACTTCGAAACCGCACGATTCCAGCAGCTTTTCCATGTCCCGATCGCGAAAATCGAAGAGGTGGCGCGGCACGTCCACGCCATTCCAGGAGCGGCCCAGCAGGCGGAATTGCCAGGATGCGGCATTCGGGACCTGGATCACCAGTCGGCCATCGCGCGCCAACAGATTGCGCGCAGCAATCAGGTAGGCGCGCGGGTCATGGAGATGTTCGAGCACGTGAAACATGGTGAGGCCGGCGACGCTGCCGGCGAGAAACGGCACGTTCTCCATGAGGCCGCAGACGGCCGGCGTGCCCTGGCGATGCCAGGCGATGGCCGCGGCCTCACGAGAATTGTCGAGGCCCAGGACGCGAAAGCCGCGTTCGCGCATCATACCGAGAAAGAGGCCGCCGCCGCAGCCCACGTCGAGCAAAGGGCCTGAGGCGCGTGAGCCGCGCAGGGCTTGTTCCACGAAGCGCACGTGGTCGCGGAGCACCAGGCGGCGATAGCTTTCTTCGAGTTTGCCGGCGGTGGATTCGTCGGGGGAGAACCAATAGTTGTCGGGATAGTAGAGGTGCAACTCAGCAGGCGGCGGCTGCGGATCGAGGCGGACCAGGCCGCATTCTCCGCAGCGCACCACGGTGAATTCTCGAGTAGTGGTGTGGTACAGGCGGTCGGAGGCGCGGAAGAGAGCGAGGGAGCGGTCGGACCCGCAGACGAGGCAGGCACTCATGGGCGGGACTCCTGCACTGCGTGACGACGAAAAGGCACCGACTCCCTTACGGTCGCGGCTCGGAAAGAGGTCGCCTGTCGGAACGAAGTCGTCATGCGACTTCCTTCAGGGGGAGGCGGTTCGACCACAGGAGCTGGCGCAATTGGGTGGGGGACAGTTTGCGGATTTTTTCGATTGCCCGGCGCTTGCGGAGGATCCTCGGAAGCATGGCGAGGGCTTGCAGGTCGGCTCGGAGGAGCGCTCCGGCAATCGCGAGCTTTCCTCTTATTCCCCGGAAATGGGCCGTATCGCCGGCTCCCCGGCGGGCCAGCGCGATGCCCGCCGCCAGGCGCACCAGGTAGAAAACCGGGTTGAGCCAGAGCAGGCTCCAGGGAAAAAGCTTGGCGGCCAGCAGCACGCGATTGCGCTCAATCAGCACGAGCCTCCCTGCCGAATCCTTGCCCAAGGTGGAGCCTCGGTGATGCCGCACTACAGCTTGCGGTGTATAAATGGCCCGCCACCCGGCGACGCGCGCGCGCAGGCCCAACTCGGCGTCGTCGCCATAGGCGAAGAAGTCCTCGTCGAAGCCTCCGATGGTGTCGAGCATTTCCTTACGGTACATGGCGGCGCACCCGTCCGGCCACAGCACTTCCTCTTCGCTGTCGAATTGGCCACGGTCGATTTGCCCCGTGCCGCGGCCGCGATTCTGGCCGTCCGGAAAAATCAAGTGTCCCACTTTATCGATGCGGCGCGGATCTTCCCACTCCAGCACTTTGCTGGCGGCCATCCCGATATCGGCTGCGCTGGAGCAGGCGCGCTGCAGCGCTGCGACCCATCCCGGATCGGCCTCCGCATCGTTATTGAGAAGGGCAATCCATTCGCCGCGGGCCGCCGCAATGCCCTGGTTGTTGGCGGCGCAGAATCCGCGGTTCTCCCGATTGCGAATCACCTGTGCGTGGAATTCGCCTTCCGCCATATCCGCCGAGCCGTCCACCGAACCGTTATCCACCAGAATTGTCTCAAAAGCCACACCTTCCTGACGCTGCAGGGATAAAAGACACGCGCGCAGTAATTCTTTTCGATTCCAATTCACAATTACAACGGAGATCAAGCGTTTATGCTAGCAGGGCGAACTTCATCCGTGCCGATTGTCACTCTACTTATCGCGGATTTCACCCCCGCACCGGTATTGGATATCCCCCTGTAGTACTATGAATTTAGAGACTTTGGGGCGCTCACTTGTATGACCGCTATTGGCGAGACTCTCCGGCGCGAACGGCTTCGCCGGAATATGGATCTCGAGACCATCTCGCGCGAGTTGAAAATATCCGCCAAATTTCTGGAAGCAATTGAAGACGAAAAATTCGATCGCTTGCCGGGAGGAGTTTTCGCCAAGTCTTTCGTCCGCCAGTACGCTCACGTCCTCGGGCTCGACGAAGAGGAGATGGCGAGCGAGGTGCAGCGTCAGACGCAGCCCTTTGACGCTCCGCAATTTGTTCAGACTGTTCCGAACGTCAAGCCCTCCACGCAGCCCATTGTGCTGCCAAAAGTGGAGGCATGGGAAAGCGTAGGCGAAAGCCGCTTCCATATTTCGTCATCGCTCACTGCGCTGGCGTTGGTGGTAGTGGTGATGATGGGATGCGCGGGCGTGTATTCGTGGTGGCAGCGCACACGGCACACGGTGTCGGTGTCAGCGCACGATAATCCGACCCCCGCCGCTCCCGTGAAGACCCAGGCTGCTGCCGAAACTACTGCGCCGGTGGTCCCAGCCCCTGCGCCCGATCCATCGGTAGCCAATCGTGCGGCTGTGCCGGCTACCGCACCTGCTACCGCGAGTGCCGACGCGCCAACTCCTGCGACGCCGGTTCAGCCGGCTGCGACAACGGAAGCGACTCCGGCCGCTGCCACGCCGCTCGCCGGAGCGAACACTCCCCCCAATCCCAATGCGACGGTTCATGTGGAACTGACAGCCGTCGAGGCGGTGTGGCTTCTGGTGAAGGCCGACGGCAAGTATGTCTTCTCCGGAACCATCGAGCCGAACCAGAGCCGCACGGTGGAAGCCAACAGCACAGTGTTGTTGAGACTAGGCAATGCCGGCGGCGTGAATATTAGTTTGAACGGCAAGCCGATTGGAGCGGTGGGTCCCAAAGGACAGGTGCGAACGATTCAACTCACTTCGGGCGGGTTTGAAATCGTCGCCGCGCCCAAACCGCCCTCGGCGCCTCTCGAGCCTCTTCTCTGACGCATGAGCGCTTTTTGGCGCTTCCGCTCCAGGTTCAGCAGTTCGCGACGTCGGCGTAGCTTGATGCGCTCATCCACCTTGCGCCAGAACTTGCGGAAATAACTGAGAGCCGAAATCAGCGCAAAGAAGATAACGCACCACATCATGATTTCGCCGGGAAACAGCAACTCGCGATGGCGCGTGGCCAGCAGCATCACGGAAATTGCCGCCACCTGGGAGACCATTTTAGTTTTGCCCAAGTCGCTCGCCTTGATGGTGTAGCCTTCAGCCGCCGCGATGCTGCGCAAGCCCGATACGGCGAATTCGCGCGCGATGATGAGGATGGCCATCCAGCCGGGCAACACGCGCATCTGCACCAGCGAGATGAGCGCCGCCGAAACCAGCAACTTGTCGGCGATGGGATCGAGCAGCGTGCCGATGGTGGTGACCTGCCGCCAGCGCCGCGCCAGGTAGCCATCGAGCATATCCGTGGCGGCGGCCGAAAGAAATATCGCCAGGGCCAGCCATTCATTGGTGACGTGCAGGGATCCGATGGTGTAGCCGCTATTATCCTGGATCACCGCCGCCACCAGCAGCGGCACGAAAAAGATCCGGAGAATCGTAAGCGAGTTCGGAACGTTCATCGGCCTAAACCCAACTATAATGCCGGAGGCCTGCCGCCAACAACCGGGGGCCCCGACTTATACTTGTATTTCACCATGGTCCTCTCACGCCGTCATTTCTGTTTCGGCAGCCTCGCTCTGCCCGCATTGGCCGCCAAGAAGAAGCAGGCGCCCCGCCAACCGAACGTTCTCCTGATCCTGGTCGACGAATTACCGGCCTGGCTTACGGGACCCTATGGGAACAAGGAGGTCCACACACCCACGCTCGACAAACTGGCGCAGACTGGGACTCGTTTCCTAAACCATTACACGGCGGCGCCCGACCCGGCGCTGGGCCGCGCTACTCTGCTCACCGGGCGGACTCCGATGCAGGTGGGCGATGCTGGGGCGCTGGGGGGCGCAGAGGTCACGCTGGAAAAGATGCTGGGCGGCGCTGGTTACGCAACGAGCGACATCGAGAACCTTCCGCCGGATCAGGCGACCGCCGCGGCGGTGAAGTTCCTGGACCAACAGGCCGACGGCAAGAACTTTTTGCTGACGGTCCACTACTCGCTGCGTCCCCCATATGAGGACGCTCCCAAGAAATTTGTGGATCTGTACGCGCGCGAGACCTTCGAAGCGTACGCCATGGACAGGCCTGCCGCCAATGCGCGCGACGGCAAAGAGATGCTGGCCAACACGCGTGCGAATTTGCGCAAGGCGGCCGCCGCGGTGAGCGCATTGGACGAGCAGGTGGGGGCGGTGATCGCCAAGCTGTATCAGAAGCAACTGGTGGACAACACGCTGATCGTCTTCACCGCGACCTGCGGCGCGCTGTTTGGGCGGCATGGTTTGTGGGGATCGGGCACGGCGTCGGACCCGGTCAACATGTACGACGAAGTGACCGACACGCCCATGATCATGAGCTGGCCCACGCGCATTCCGCCGCAGGGGCTGCAAGTGGAGATGGTGAGCGGGTACGACCTGGTCCCCACCATCGCCGAGTTCACCGGCGTGGAAGCGCCCAATCGCAATCTCTGCGGACGGAGTTATGTGCGGCTCGCCACTGGGCAGAAGCTCCCCAAGAATAAGAAGCTGGCGAAGAAGCTGGCATGGCGCACGACGATTTGCAGCCATTTGCAGAATACGGATATGGCTCGGGAAGAGCGTTATAAAGTGGTGCTGCGCGACGGCGGCAAGGGGCCGAACGAGCTGTACGATTTCACCTCGGACAAAGTGGAGAAGGTCAACCTGTACGAGAATCCGGAGTATTTGGATGTGAAGACACGGTTGACGGCGCAGATTACCAACTGGAAGAAGAATTATTCGGCTTGAGGGTGGGGCATGCTCCCGCGGTCAAAGCGGCGCGTCATCCGGAATCGGCATATTGCGGAAGATCTTCCAGGCGCCCGCCGGTTGCCGCTGCCTTGCTGCACCGAGCCCAGACTGGTCGCGGAAGCGGAGGTCGCGCGGCCAAGCTTGGCGATTCGAGCCTTGATGTACTCTTCAATCGCGGCACGACCCTTCACACATTCCCCGGTCCTTTCAT
The DNA here is from genome assembly GCA_963815475.1 of uncultured Solibacteraceae bacterium. Lineage (GTDB taxonomy): Bacteria > Acidobacteriota > Terriglobia > Bryobacterales > Bryobacteraceae > Sulfopaludibacter. The sequence continues at coordinate 3,704,348 of CAWFHD010000003.1, forward strand.
GGAACCTCGTTGGTATTTTGCGACGCCTTGACCTTAACGCCATTGTCCGTCAGGAGCACTTCCACATACTTCAGGGCCGAGTCGTCGGCGTTTACGAAGATGTGCCAATCGGTGCCCCCCCCTTTCATCGAGAAAATGACACCGCTATCCAGAATGCTTACCCGCCCGCTGTGCAGGTCTTGAAGGAACAATCGCGCCCGTTTGGGATCCCGCATATGGTAAACATATTCCATGCATCACTCGTACCACCGTGGACCTCACAGAATCCAGGGGGTGGGGAGTGGGGTGTAAAGGCTCGTAAAGGAAACGTCCAAATGGAGAATTCTATGCAGCCCAACTCTCGACGCAGGTACTTCAATAAACTCGCGACAACGATGGCAGCCGCGACCGGCGCACACATCCTCTTCGCTCAGCAGCCTCCTCAAACTGGGGGCGCGCCACCAGCCGGGCCTGCTGGAAACCGGCCGCGGAGCAGCCACATACATAACGGCATCTATTACTTCGCGGGCACCGGATCCAATGACGGCTACTCAAGGGATGATCACATTCTCGTAACGGACCCATTTGAGAAGCACGTCACCCGAACGATGGATGCGCTTAAGAAGTCCGTTGAGCGCGCAGGCTGCACTATGGACAGCATCATCCATGTGGAAGTTTTTCTCTGCCTTCCTCACGCCGATAATGTCCCGATGCCCACGGGTAAAGCTCGGTTCGATGCCCATAAAGCGCAGTACGACGCATTGAACAAAATCTACGGGACCTATTTCAGCCCCGGCAAAGCCCCTTCCCGGGCCTGCATGGCTGTTGAGTGGATTCCGGGCGATTCGCTGATCGAAATCGTCGGAAGCGCATTGGTGGTCTCTCCGACGCCCGCCGGGTAGACTCTGCATCGAATCGTACTCCCAAAAAGACGATACGACCTCGGTATCCGCCCGATCATGGCTTGATCCTGTACTTCAGGGTCGCCGACTCGCTCGCGGCTACGTTGCTGTCACCGAGGTATGCCGCCGTGATCGAGTGGTTCCCGTTCTTCAGCGCCGACGTCGAGAACGTCGCCATGCCGTTCATCAGCACTGTCGTCGCCATCGTGGCGCCTCCGTCGCGGAACTGCACCGATCCCGTAGCGGCCGCCGGCGCGACCGTCGCCGTGAATGTCACCGTCTGCCCCGCGCTCGACTGGCCGGGCGGCGTCGACGAGATCGTTGTCGTGGACGCCGCCTGCGCAATCATCTGCCGGACCGCCCGAGACGTGCTGCCCGCAAAACGCGCGTCCCCGCCGTACACCGCCGTGAGCATGTGCGGCCCGGCCGTCAGGTTCGACACGCCCAAGATAGCCTGCCCATTGACGATTGTCGCCGACCCCAGCACCGCTGCCCCGTCGTAGTACTGCACGCTGCCCGATGCCGTTGGCGGGAACACGCTCGCAATCAGCGACACATGCCCGGTGAACACCTGAAGGCTCGGAGAACTGTCCAGACTCGTCGTCGTCGCGTACTTCACGACCTGTACGACGATGGCCGCAGACGTGCTCAAATCCAGCGCGCCGTCCCCGGAATACGCCGCCGTAATCGAGTGGCTGCCCGCTGTCAGCGCCGTCGTAGAGAACACCGCCGTTCCGCCGTTCACCGCGACTGTCCCGATGGCCAGCGCGCCGTCCAGGAACTGGACACTCCCCGTCGCGCTCGATGGCCTCACTGTAGCCGTAAACGTGGCGCCTTGCCCCACATTCAGATGCGAAGTAGGACCCGCCAGCGTGGTGGTCGAGTTCGCCTTCCCCACAGTTTGCGTGACTGCAATCGACGTACTTCCCGCGTTGGCGCCATCGCCGCCGTACACCGCGCTCAGCGAGTTCGATCCAGCCGGCAGGTTGGCCACCGCGAGTTGCGCCGAGCCATTCGCGAGGGCCGCCGATCCCAGGACCGTCGCACCGTTCAGGAACTGCACTGTTCCTGTCGCCGTCGAGGGCGACACCGTCGCGGTCAGGGTAACCGTCATGCCTACGGTCGATGAATTCGGAGCGCTCACGAGGGTGCTCGTGGTGGCGCGCTTCACCACCTGCTGCAGGACCGCCGTGGACCGGCTCGGGCTAACGTTGCCGTCCCCCGGGTAAGTCGCGGTCACGGAATGATCGCCCACCGCCAGGCTGGAGGTTGCGAAGGCCGCCGCCCCGTTGCTCAGCACCGCAGTGCCCATCACAGTCGTGCCGTCGAGGAACTGAACTGTGCCTGTGGCGCCGTCGGGCGCGACCGTCGCGGTGAAAGTTAGGGATTGTCCGACAACTGCGGGATTGAGGGGGGAGATGAGAGTGGCGCTCGACGCAGCTTTGTTGACGGTTATCGCGAGCGCCGAAGAGGTGCTGGCAGCATCGAGCGGATCGCCGCTGTAAGCAGCGGTCAGACTGTGGCTTCCTGCCGCCAGGGTGGAGACAGACAGCGCCGCCGTGCCGCCGGATACCGGAGCCGTACCGAGGACGGCGCCGCCGTCCAGGAACTGAACGGTACCAGTGGCGGCGGCCGGCGAAACCGAGGCGGTGAGGTCCACGGTCTGGCCATATGCGATGGTCGAGGTGATGCTGGAAAGAGTGGTCGTAGCGGCGATTTTGTTCACCCGCTGGATCATCGCCGCACTCGTCATGCCGTTGAAGTTAGTGTCTCCACTGTAGACCCCTGTAATGGAGTGGCTGCCGGCGCTGAACGAACTCACACTAAAGCCCCCGGCGCCATTTAATACAGTCCCAGTGACGATTTCCGTGGAGCCATCCAGGAATCGCATAGTTCCGGTCGCAGCGGTGCTGGATAGTGTCGCGGAACAGGCTACAGGTTGGCCGGCGGTCGAGGGGTTGGGACTGCAGGTCAGCGTCATCGTCACGTTGGCCTGCTGGACGGTCTGCGAGAAGACGGCGGAGGTGCTGGCGGCATTGGCGTCGTCGCCGCTGTAAATCGCGGCAATCGACTGCGTACCAGCGGCGAGCGTCGAGACCGTTATGGTGGCCGAACCAGCACTTAGGCTGGCGGAGCCGAGAGAGGTCGCGCCGTTCATAAACTGGATGGTTCCAGTCGCGGTTGCGGGCGACACCGTCGCCGTGAAGGTCACAGCTTGTCCGTATGCGGAGGGCGAGGCGCTGGAGGTAACGGTCGTCGTGGTGGTCGTCTTTACGATTTGGGTCAGGATTGTCGAATTCGATCCCATCAGAGCCGAGTCGCCGTTGTAGAACCCTTGGATTGAGTGAGTGCCCGCTGGAAGCCAGGAGACGGAGCAGGTGGCGACGCCGTTCGCGATCGTCGCGATGCACAGCATGTTCCCGTCGTAATGAATTTCGACAAATCCTGTCGCCGTGGACGGTGCCATGGTAGCGGTGAAGGTAACGGCCGTGCCCTGCGTGGAGGGATTCGGATTTGAAGTAAGCGCCGCGGTACTGGCACTCTTCACCGTCACATCACTCTGCGTCCTGACCTGGGAGTAGTTGCTGTCCCCCTGATACGCGGCGGTCAGGAAGTGGTCCCCGAGTGCGGTGAACGTAACTGTGAACTGCGCGACTCCATTGACGACTATCGCAGCCTGCAGCAGTGCGGAGCCGTCGTTTAGCACTACGGAGCCCGCGGGCTGGGCGGTGCTGCCGTATGGTGTCGAGACGGTTACCGAGATGGATGTCGGAACGTTCACGGTGGCGAACATAGGAGCCGACATGCCGATAATCGGGCTTGGCTTTGACACGGCAGGAGCGACGGTGACAGCAACGCCAGGCGATCCCGAGCCGTTGAAGAGCGAATCGCCCATGTAGTAAGCGCCGATTAGATGGGCGGAGGTGGATGAAAGCGTGGTCGAGGTCAGCGACGCCGAGCCTCCGCTGAGGACGGCGGTTCCAAGAACTATCGGCGCCGAGCCTTGAGGCTGATCGATAAACTGAACGTACCCCGTGGGCACGCCACCGACCGGAATCGAGGTGGCTGCTGCGGTGAACGTCACTGGGTCGCCCTGGTTGATGTTTACGGAACTCGCGGTCAGAGTCGTGTTGGTGTAGTGATTCGGCGAGGGAAGGGAGACGATGCGGAGACGGCAGTCGAGGGAGTCGGTAAACAGGACAAAGCCCATGGCATACGCGACCGCATAGGGTCCGTCGAGGGTGGCGTTAGTGGCCGGTCCATTATCGCCCACCAAGGTACCGATGCATGGAGTGCCCAATCCCTGAGCGCCGCTGCCGTTTCCGGCGACTGTGACGATGGTGCGAGTGGCGGCATCGACACGACGGATTCGGCCGGTGCCGTCCGGGAAGTAGGTATTGCCCTTCCCATCGGTGACCAAGTTGACGGCGACCCTTCCTATCCCTGCACTGGGGGCCGGCACGCCGTCGCCGGTGAAGGTTGTGCTGCCATTACCGGCAAACGTGGAGAGGATTCCGGTGTTTGGATCCACGAGGCGAATTCTGGCGTTGGTGTATTCGGAAATCGCGAGGGTGTACGAGACGTCTACGCTCACCGCGATGGGTGCTCCCAGGCCGGCGTTCAGCGCGGCCGTACCATCGGGCGATGGGTTGGAACTGCCGTTTCCGGCCACTGTGGTGATGATACCGGTGGTGGCATCGACCCTCCTGACGCGCGCATTTCCCGAATCCGCGATATAGAGGTTGCCGGAAGGGTCCAGCGCGATTGAGAATGCGGTTGCGAAGGTGGCATTGACGGCCGGGCCGCCATCGCCGCTGAATCCGGCGTTGCCTGTGCCCGCCACAGTGGTGATGATACCGGTGGCGGCATCGATGCGGCGGACGCGGTTGCCAAGGAATTCAATGACGAAGAGGTTGCCTGAAGCATCCACCGCCAGTCCTCGTGGACTGTTGAGCGAGGCATTGACGGCCGGGCCGTTATCGCCAGTGGATGCCGCGGCGCCAGTCCCGGCTACGAGCGTGAGTCGGCTCGTAGATCCCTCGACCCGCACAACGCGATTGTTCAGAGTGTCGGCAACGTAAATATTGTTGGAACGATCGACGGCGATCCCTGACGGCCCGGACAACTGCGCGTAGGATGCGGAACCGCCTATACCCGCCGTTCCGGCTACGCCAGTGCCTGCGATGGTAGTGATCAAGCCGGTCTGCGCCGGGAGAGCAGCGACGAGCAGGCTGAGAAGAGTCACAGCCTGGGTGACACGAGGATGTCTTGACATATGGTTGGAATCTCGCGTTAAGAACGAACGAAGGACGACAATGCAGGATAAAGAGGATTTAGAGAGATTAAAATATGAATATTGGTTGGTGGTAACCAGCTAACTTCTGATATGCGGATTATCCACGAATGACGTCGCCTGATTGTAGGCAAAACCAGCGCTCGGCGACGAGCATCGGCCTACCGGGCTTGAGATGCCTCGTAAAACACTGGTAAACGATGCGCGACGGAACTTCCGCGACCACGTCCATTTTTGAGTCGAGGTCACGATGTTCATCAGCACAGTCCTGCTTTTTTCTTCGGCCCTATTGAATACGAAGCCGGCCCCTATCTTCGCCGACATCCGTATCGGAACGGATGGTCCATACCGGTTTCTGGTGGACACTGGCGCGCAGACCAGCCTGATTGATCCCAAGCTTGCGGCGTCCCTGCACTTCAAGCCCGAGTTTCGTGTGGACGTGATCACGCAAGGCAGCAGGCGCCTCTCGCCGGGGATGAAGGCGCGCAACCTCTCCATCGGGGAAACCACGCTGCCCGAAACCGAGTTGGTCTTTTATGACGTAAGCGAGGCTCAGCGGTTCGGCCAAAAGGTGCGCGGCGTGCTGGGCATCAACGCCCTTGCGGGCATCGACTTCACGCTTTCCCCCGCGGACGGAAACCTGCAGTTGACAATGGAACGGCCCAACGGCGAAGTGGCGCCGTTCTACCCCGTCGAAGCCCGGATCGGGCTCAAAGCGCGGATGGGAACCGAGGTGCTGACCCTGATCCTCGATTCCGGTAGCAGCCACGTAGTCCTGTTCCGGACGCCGGGGGCGATGGCTAAGACGAAATCTCTGGCGAACACCTTCGGGACGCTCGACGGTGCGCGGCGGAGCGTCCCCACCACGTGGACTGAGGATATGTTCTTCGAGCGCTTGTGCGTGCCCATGCTGCCGGCCGCGATCGTGGAGCGGAAGACGACCCAGGTAGACGGCCTGCTGCCGGCGTCAATATTCCAGAAGATCCACGTGGATTGGACGCACGGCGAAATCGTGCTGGTCCACCGACCGTAAAGCTCAGGCGTTAGAATCACAGGATGCAGACGGTAGCGATTCTGGGCGGAGGGGTTGCGGGCCTCAGCGCCGCGCAAGAACTAGCGGAGCGTGGCTTTGAGGTTCACGTCTATGAGCGCAAGCCGGTGCTGGGTGGCAAGGCGCGGAGCATTCCAGTGCCCGATTCGGCGCGCGATGGCCGCAAGCCTCTTCCCGGTGAGCACGGTTTCCGATTCTTCCCCGGCTTCTACAAGCATGTCACCGACACCATGCGCCGCATTCCTTACGGCGATCGTGGCAACACCTATGACAATCTCACCGTGGCGACTCGCATCCTTCTGGCACGGGCTGGTAAGAACGAGATCACATGGGTGGCGCGCACTCCCACGTCGCTGGACGATTTCCGCACGTTCCTGCTTGAGTTGTTCACGCCGCTGGGGGTTTCGCCGACGGAAACCAGCTATTTCGTCAGCCGCCTGCTGATTGTTGCTGCAAGCTGCCCCGAGCGCCGGTTGGCGGAGTTTGAAAAGATCGCGTGGTGGGACTTCATTGCGGCGCCACGGATGTCGAAAGAGTACCAGGTTTACCTGGGGCAGGGGCTCACGCGGTCGCTGGTTGCCATGCGAGCCGAAGAGAGCAGCACGAGGACAGTCGGGACCACTCAGTTACAGCTTCTCTACGATCTGATACGTCCGGACCGTGTGTTCGATCGTTTGTTGTCGGGTCCCACCAGTGACGTTTGGATCAGTCCCTGGAGCCAGTACCTGGAGAAGTTGGGAGTGAAGTTTCACTCCGGGAGTCAAGTGGTCGGAATCGCCACGGACGGCGCGCGCGTGACAGGAGCGACGGTGCAGAGCGATTCGGGGCCATCCTCCATCACCGCGGACTTCTACGTCGCGGCTTTGCCGGTAGAGAAGATGGCTCCATTGATGAACGATGACCTCAAGCGAGCAGCGCCATCTTTGGCCAACCTGGATAAGTTGAAGACACGCTGGATGAACGGAATACAGTTCTATCTCGCGCAGGATGTGGCGCTGGTGAACGGTCATGCGATCTATCTCGACTCACCCTGGGCGCTGACTTCTATCTCTCAGGCACAATTCTGGAACAAGGCAGACTTCCCGCAATTCGGAGACGGCACGGTCCGCGGCATCCTCTCCGTGGATATCTCCGAATGGGATGCGCCCGGAGTCCTGTACGGAAAGGCCGCCCAGGAATGCACCGCGGAAGAGATCAAGGATGAGGTTTGGGCTCAACTCAAGCAGCACTTAAACGTCGGTGGCGCCACGCCCATCTACGATGCCAACCTGGTGGCGTGGTTTCTCGATCCGGATATCGAATTCCCCAATCCGAGTTCGGCCACGAATGCCGAGCCACTGCTCATCAACACGGCGGGATCGCTGCAATATCGCCCACAGGCCCAGGTGGAGTTGCTGAATCTCTTTGTAGCATCCGACTACGTGCGCACCTATACGGATATTGCCTGCATGGAGGCAGCCAATGAAGCCGCTCGGCGAGCGGTGAACTGCCTGTTAGCGGTGGCCGGTTCCAGCGCTTCCCCGGCGCAACTCTGGCCGCTGGAAGAGCCGGCATTTCTCAAGCCGATTCAGGAGGTGGACCGCATCCGGTTATCGCTCGGCTTGCCGCACCATCTGGCCTTCATCTAGTCTGAGATCACTCACGAGTCTCGCGTCATAGCATTCGACAACCGCCCGGGTCCAGAGTACAATTGATGGAAACTTCGGGGCCCGGGCCGCAGGAAGCCACACCCCTCCCAGCACATAGCAGTGGACAGTTAAGCTTGCGATTTTGATGGCTACGAACTCGGGGGGACCAAAGAGTGATTCAGGCTGCGCGCAGATTCCATTTCACCAGACGTCGGAAAACAGAATGGGCATGTTTATTCCTGGCGGTTGCCGCTTCGGTATTCGGCGAAACCCAGCCCAAGCCGCCCTCAATAGCGGAACAGAAGGCCAAGGCTGAGTTTCTAAGCCTGCCTTTGAGTTTTGAGGCCAATCGGGGCCAGACGAATCCAGCGGTGAAGTTCCTGTCGCGAGGCGATGGGTACGCGCTGTTCTTAACCGCGGACAGCGCCGTGTTCACGCTCCGCCGGCCGCGGGGGCGTCGTCTCCAGCCGTAGTTCGGATGAAACTGGCCGGGGCCAATTCCCAAGCCAAGATCAGCGGCGCGCAGACCCTTCCCGGGAGAGTGAACTATTTTCTGGGTAACAACCCCGCTCATTGGACCCAAGGCGTCGACACCTTCGGCAGGGTGAGTTATCGGCAAATCTATGGTGGAATCGACCTGGTGTATTACGGAACGCAGCGCCAGCTTGAGTACGATTTCGTAGTGGCGCCGGGGGCCGATCCTGGGCGGATCGCACTCGACTTCTCAGGCGCCAAACCCATGGTCGATCGAGATGGCGATCTGGTGTTGACCTTGGATGGCGAGCCGCTCCGCTTTCGCAGGCCGGTTGTGTATCAAGTGAATGAAAAGGGCAACAGAGATGTAGTCGCGGCCAGCTACAAGTTGACGGGAGACCGCGTGCGATTCGACTTGGGCAGGTATGACCGTGGCCGGACCTTGGTGATCGACCCGGTCCTGACCTACTTGACATACCTGGGCGGGAGTAATGCTGACCTCGTCGGTTTGACTACCTACAGTCCCAGCGGCAATCCGACGCAGGGCATCGCTGTGGATCCAGCGGGAAATGTTTATTTGACGGGTTCCACCGTGTCCACCGATTTCCCGGTGCTAAACGCGATCCAGGCGGCAAATACGGCGAACTCGAACACGGGCTTCATCGCCAAATTGAACCCGGCGGGGTCGCAGTTGATCTACTCCACTTATATCGGTGGGAGCGTCTTGGGCGACGCCACGACAACTCGCGCTTATGCCATCGCCGCGGACAGCTCCGGCAACGCTTACATCACGGGATTTACTAACTCGCCCAAATTCCCTGCCACCGCCGGAGCGTACCAGACAATTTGCGGAAGCCTGTTCAATAACGTAAGCAATTGCCCAGGCGTGCAGAGCGCATTCCTGACCAAACTCAGTCCAACCGGCAGCCTTGTGTACTCCACCTTCCTGGGACATAACAACGAAGCCGGCGTTGCCGTGGCCGTCGACTCTCACGGCCAAGCCTATGTCGCTGGAAATTCGGGCGACCAATGCGACTCCACCACTCCAGTTAACTGCTTTCCGACTACAGCCAACGCGGTAGTGCCGGGGTCTACTTTTAACCACACACTCAGCTCGAACTTCAACCAGGGCGCTGCTTTTATCGCGGTGTTCGATGCCGCCGGCGCCAACCTGCTCTACTCGAGTTTGTATGGCGGTAACGGATCGAGCGACAACCACCATCCCACCTTCGGTTCCGGGGTGGCCGTGGATGGGTTGGGAAACTTCTACCTGGTGGGGAGCACCGGGACTAATCTACTGCCGGTGACCACGGGCGCCTTTCAAACTACCTATCACGGCAATCCTACTTCGGGGTTCGGGTCATCCACCCGCGGGTTCATCGCCAAATTCAGTCCAGCAGGCCCGGCCACCTCGTTGGTCTATGGAACTTACTTCGGCGGGTTCGACAGCACGGTGGTGAGCTACCAGGATGTCATTTCCGGGATCGCCGCCGATGCGGCCGGCAATGCATATGTGAGCGGTATCGCCTCGTACGACTTCCCGGTAACTCCGGGCGCAAACAACACCATACCGTGCCCCTCAGCCAACAGTTGCTTAAATCGTGGCTTTCTGGCCAAACTCAATCCGGCCGGGAGCGCACTGGTCTGGTCCACGTTTGTCGGGAACATAACTGACCCGACCCTTAGCTCCGCCAGTACTATCAGCCCCCCACGGCTCGACGCGGCGGGCAACCTGTATGTGAGCGGGATTGCGGGTAGCAACCTCCAATATCCGCTGGTGAATCCGCTGCAACCCGCGAATAATTTCGGCGGCGTGTACGTGACAGAGTTCGATCCCACCGGAAGCACGATTAAGTTCTCGACGGTCATGTATGACCCGACGACGAACGGCGGAATGTTCAGCAGCGGCGTGGATGTCGATGCGCAAGGCAACGTCTATGTGGGAGGCTACACCGCTCAAACCCACCTGCCGGCGACTGCCGGCGCTTACCAAACCGCGATCAAAGGGAACTTTGACGCGTTTGTCGCCAAAATCAATACCTCCGCTCCCTCTCCTACGATTACGCTGGTGGCCAACGCGGAGAGCCAACTTCCCAACATCGCGCCTAACACGTGGGTGGAAATCAAGGGCTCCAATCTCGCCCCGGCAGGCGATTCGCGCACCTGGCAAGGCTCGGATTTCGTGAATAGCCAAATGCCCGTGAAGCTGGATGGTGTCACCGTTACGGTAAACGGCAAGCCCGCTTACGTCTACTTCATCAGCCCTACCCAAGTGAACATTCTCACCCCTCCCGATGCGATTTCGGGATCGGTGGCAGTGCAGGTCACGAACAATGGGGTCGCCAGCGCGGCCTTCACGGTGGTAACGCAAACGGCATCTCCCTCGTTCTTCGTCTTCAATGGCGGACCCTATATTGCCGCCACTCATGCCGACGGAAGTTACATCGGCCCCACCACGCTCTATCCTGGCCTGACCACCCCCGCGCAACCCGGAGAGACTATCGTGTTGTACGCCAACGGTTTTGGACAGACATCCACGCCCGTAGTAAGCGGATCGCAGACGCAATCGGGAACGTTGACGCCGCTGCCCACGATCACCATCGGCGGTGTGCCTGCCACGGTGGTCTTCGCCGGCCTGGTTGCCCCGGGCGAGTTTCAGTTCAACATGGTGGTGCCAGCCTCGCTCGGCAATGGCGACCAGGCTGTGACGGCAACGTACAGCGGCTTGAACACTCAGGCCGGAACGCTGATCACCGTGCATCAGTAGCGAGCCGATTTCGGCCCCACTATGCGGGCGCGCGGCGCAAACGTTAGAGTGGATGCATGCGATTGCTCACCAGCCTGATCCTGGGCGTTGCCGCCTGCGCTGCCCAGCAACCGAGTTACAACCAGGCCGGAGAACTGATCCGGCCGGAGGATTATCGCGAGTGGATCTGGCTCACTTCCGGGCTAGGTATGACCTACGGTCCAGCGGCGCCCGCCGCCGCCTCGGTGCAACTATTCGATAACGTTTTCGTCTCTCCGGAGGCGTGGCGGAGCTTTCGGAATACGGGCGTCTGGCCGGAAAAGACGATGTTCGTGCTCGAAATCCGCTACTCGCAGTCCGAAGGCTCCATCAATCGGAGCGGCCACTTTCAGACGGACGTCAGTGCGATTGAGATGGCAGTGAAGGACAGCGCCAAAGCGCCCCAGGACAAATGGTCGTACTACGGGTTTCGCACGGTGGGCGGGGATGCCGCGAAGTCGGCGCCGGCGCTGCCTAAGACCGCCGGCTGCTTCGCGTGCCATACGGCAAACGGGGCCGTTGAAAATACTTTCACGCAGTTCTACCCGACGGCGCTCGCCGTAGCGCGCGAGAAAGGGACCGTGAAGGCGTCGCTACATTCGTGGACTCCCAGCCCGGCCGCGCTTTATCACAGCATCTCGTCCGGAGGTTGGGAGCAGGGTCGCGCGGCTTTGGACAAGGCCGCCGGGGAGGAACCCGGCGCGGCTGTGCTGAAGGAGCCGCTGCTGAATGCCCTCGGATATCAGTTGTTGACCGCGAAACGCACTGCGGATGCGGTGGAATTGTTCCGGTACGCGGCCGCACGCTATCCAACTTCGGCCACCGCGTCTGACGGGCTGTCGGAATCGCTCGAAATCGCGGGGCGAAAAGAGGAAGCGCTACAGGCCGCGCGCCACACGTCGGAACTGATCGCGGGCGATACCGGCCTGCCGGAGGGTCGGAGGGCCGCACTCGACAAGGCCGTCAAAGAGCGCATTCAACGCCTCAGTCAGTAATGGATTTAGATGGCGGGTTTCAACCCGGTTCGCTCAATACATATTTAGCCACGAATGGACACGGATTTACGCAGATAAGAATTTTGGTGTTATCCGTGTTCCTCCGTGTGAATCCGTGGCTAAATAATGTTGTGTCTGGAACGGTCGGTGGGAGATTCAGCCCAGGCGTGATCTCTAGCGGGACCACATTGGGGAGAGCGAGCGGGCTCCTGTTCCTGGGCTTGCAGCGTTACTTGCCGGTATAGCCGTCCATCGAGTGGCTGTGATCTTTGTAATACTTTCCCGCTTCGGTCTGGTTCTTCGCCATCTCGACTTTGTCGGCCACCATTTTGGTGTGGCAAAACGTGCAGGACTTCTTTTCCTTCTTGGCATACTCCGGTGTGCCGTAGCTCGCCGTGGTGCAAACCAGGAAGCCGGCTGTCAGGATCACTGAGGGTACTGCCAATTTCAAAAAGCGCATTTACATATTCTCCTATATTCGACTCAGATTACCGCACTCTGAGGTCTGAATATCCGATCCCATTATAACCGTGTTGTTAGGATATTCAACACAACTGTGGATTAAAATGCGGTGAAAATTTAGAGGCTAGCTTCCGATTCCAGGCTGCGCCACAGATACCAACTTGCGACGGTACAGTAAGGGCGCCACGGAGCGGCAATCGTCTCGATTTCGGCGGGCGTCGGCATGTCGGCCAGATTGTAGGCCTTGCGGATGGCGTTGCGGATTCCGAGGTCGCCTACGGGCAGGACGTCGGGGCGGCGGAGCGCGAACATCAGGAACATGTGGACGGTCCACACGCCGATTCCCTTCACCTGGGTGAGCCGCTCGATAACTTCGGCGTCCGGCAGATCCAGCAGTTCTTCGAAGACCACGGCGCCGGAGCGGGTATGGCGCGCCAGATCGCGGATGTAGGCGGTCTTCTGAGTGGAAAGTCCCTGGGTCCGCATGCGCGAGGGACGCAGTTTGAGGATGCTCTGGGGAGTCAGTTGGCCGCCCACGGCCTGCGCCAGGCGGCCGAAGATCACGCTCGCCACGCGTCCGCTAAGCTGTTGATAGACAATCGATTTAACCAAGGTTTCAAAGCCGGGGTCGCGAAATTCGATACGATAGTCTCCGACCCTTTGGATGATTGCAGAGAGGACGGGGTCAGACGTCGTGAGGTGAGAAATGGCGTGCATCATGATGAAACATATGCGTGCAGTGGCACGTCACCCCTATTGTACCGGGATGCGAATACTTGCTTGCTTTGCCGTAAGCGCCGCACTACTGGCGCAACAACCTCCTCAACAGAAGCCTGTTGAAGACCTTCCGTCCATTAAAGTCGATGTCAGCGTGGTCAACGTGCTGGCCTCGGTGCGCGACAAAAAGGGCGCCCTGGTGCCCCACTTGTCGCAGAACGACTTCATCATTCTGGAAGACGGCAAGCCTCAGCCGATCAAATACTTCACGCCGGAATCGGACCTGCCCCTGACCATCGGGATGCTGGTGGATGTGAGCGGCAGCCAGGAGAACCTTATCGGGATCGAACGCAACGCCGCGTCGCAGTTCTTTTCGCAGGTGCTCCGCAAGAAGGACGAAGCGTTTCTGATCTCCTTCGGGCCGGAGGCGGAGTTATTGCAGGACTATACCAACTCGTCCCGGCTGCTCAACGAAGGGCTGAACCAGTTGCGCGTGCGCGGTGGCGTGGGCGGCTTCGGGCCCGGGCCTGTCCCGACCATCGGGCAGGCGCGCGGCACCATTCTCTACGACGCCATATATCTGGCTGCCAATGACAAGCTGCGCACGGAGGTGGGGCGCAAAGTGATCGTAGTGATCACCGATGGCGTGGACGAAGGCAGCCGGCTCACCAACGATCAGGGGATCGAAGCGGCGCAGAAGGCCGATGCCGTAATCTATAGCGTTCTGTACTCCGACCCACGATTCCGTGGTCCCTTCGGGAATTTTGGCGGCGGCGAGAGCGCGCTGCACAAGATGTCGGATGCGACCGGCGGCCGAGTGTTTCGCGTGGACCGCGGGCACACGCTGGACCAGGTTTTCCGAGAATTGCAGGAAGAGATGCGGAGCCAGTATTCCATCGGATACACTCCCGTGAACGATAACAAGGACGGGTCGTACCGGAAGCTGGAGATCAAGATGTCGAATAAGGATCTGAAGGCTCAGGCTCGCAAGGGTTACTACGCGATTCGTCCGGAGACTCGCCAATAACCGCGGGCCTTACTCTTCCCTCAACGCTACCATCGGGTCCAGATCCGCGGCTCGTCGGGCCGGGAGCCAGGCGGCCAGGGCGGCTACGGCTGCCATCAGGAGTGCCGCTCCGCCTAGCGTTCCATAATCGTTGGGCGCGATTCCGTAGAGTTGGCTTTGGATGGCGGGACCGGCTGCCAGCGCCCCGGCTCCTCCCAATAACAGGCTGACTGCTACCGGGATTGCCATTTCCCGCATCAGCATTCCCGACACTTGGCGGCTACGTGCTCCCAATGCCAGCCGGATTCCGATCTCCTGGGTCCGACGTTTCACGGCGTATGAGATCACTCCGTAGACGCCGATGCAGGTCAGCAGCAGTGCTACCACTCCGAAACATGCAGACAGCGCGGCCATAGTCTTTTCGTGCGCCAGGTTGGCATCCACCAGGTCGTCCAGGGTACGAATCTCGCCCACGGGAAGGTCGGGATCCACTTGGCGCAGGGCCGCACGCACTGCTCCGGTGAGCGCCGCGGGATCGCCTTTTACGCGGAGGATCGCCTCGGTGACCGGCGCCGGGTGTTGCGCGATCGGGATGTAGATCAGGAAGGCGTAAGGATCGCGCGGTGTGAAGCGGACGTCCTGCGCCACGCCGACTACTCGATAGCTGTGTTGGGAATCGAATTGCCGCGTTCCGGAAATGGTTTTACCCACGGCGCTGGCTCCTCCGAAAAGCGCGCGCGCCGCGGTTTGGCTCAACACTGCGACGGCAGGAGAGCCTTCGCGATCCTCATCGGCGATGCCGCGTCCCTCGCGGATGGGGATTCCCATGGATTCGAAATACCTGGAGCTGACGTCCACCAGGCGGCTATAATCGCCTTCCTGCGCAGGACGCTCCGGCGCGGAAAACGGGCTGGTCCGCTGGAACGGTGAGAGCGGTCCGAAGGCCGCGAGCGCTGCCACGCGCACTCCGGGCAGTTGATTGAGGCGTTCGTATAGCGGCTGGCGAATGCGCCGGTTGCGCTCCATCATGGTCTTGTTGAACTCGATGGGAAGGTTCACCGTGAGCACGCGCTCACTCTGAAGTCCGAAATTCTGGTGGCGCAGATTCCAGAGCGAGCGCACCAGCAGGGCCGCGCCGGAGAGCAGCAACAGCGAGATCGAGATCTGCGCCATCACCAGAATGCGGCCCATGCGACGGCGGGAACGGCTGCCGCCCAGGCTGCGCCGTGCGCCTTGCAAGGCGGCGTGCACATCCACGCGCGTGGCGGTAAGCGCGGGCGCCAGCCCGAAGAGAACGGTGGCGGCAATTCCGATGGCGGCGGTGAAGAGCGCGGCACCCCATCCGAACTGCAATGCGATTTGTTTGCCCGATCCTGCGAGCACCAGGAGTGCCTGGGAAGCGCGCCACGCCACCGCGACGGCCAGCAGAGATCCCAGCGCGGAGAGCAGCAGGCTCTCGATGAGCAACTGCCGGAGCAGGCGATGCCGGCTGGCTCCCAGCGCCAGCCTGATGCCGATCTGATGCGTTCGGGCCGTCGCTCTCCCGAGCAGCAGGTTGGCGAGATTGCAGCAGGCGATGAGCAGCACGAAGCCCACCGTCGCCATGAGCAGCCAGAGCGGGCGGGCGAAACCCTGCAACTCGTCGATGCCGCGGCCGGCGGGCTGCAGGTGGAGTTGATAGTGGCCCGTGGAGCGGACGTTGAGATGGGCAAACTGCTGGTAGAGGGCGTCGAGCGCCGGTTGCGCCTGGCGGATCGAGATACTGGGCCGGAGGCGCGCGATTACTGCCAGCCATGAAGAATATGGCGCGTCGAGCCAGTCGGACGCCATCACCAGCGGCTGGAGCGACATGGGCAGCCAGACGTCGGGATACTGGCCGAGAGTTTCGCCGAAGAAGCCGGGCGGCGTCACTCCGGCGATGGTGACTACGGCTTTGTTGATCAGCAGGGTCTTGCCGATGGCTTCTGGGCTGCGGGCGAATTCGTCATTCCAGAACTTGTCGCTGATGACGGCGACGGGCGAGGCGGTGCGTTCATCCTCGTCCGTGAAGATGCGGCCGGCACGGGCATTTACGCCGAGGACGCGGAAATAGCCGCCGCTCACCAACACGCCGCTTACCGTCTTCAGCGGACCTCGACCGCGCAGCACGGCTTCGTGCAGGGGAAATGCGCTCACCGCGGCCACGCCGTCGAGGACCTGCTGGCGAGCCGCCATTTCGCGAAACAGAGGATAGCTGAAGCTCTGGTACTTGCCTTCGTGGAGCAGTTGGAGTTGCACCAGGCGCTGCGGATTGGGCACCGGCAGGGGACGGAAGACCACGGCGTCGAGCACCTGGTAGATGGCCGTGTTGGCGCCGATTCCGAGGGCCAGAGTGAGGACAGCGGCGGCTGCGAAGGCGGGGCCGGCGCGCAATTGGCGGAAGGCGAAGCGCAGATCCTGCGCCAGACCGTCGAGCAGTGGGACGCGGCGAACATCGCGATGCAATTCGCGGATCTGGGTGATGCCTCCGATCTCGCGACGCGCGGCCAAGCGTGCATCTTCGGCGGTGAGGCCGCGGCGCTGGTAGTCGGCCGCCAGAAGGTCGAGATGGTGCTGCAATTCCTCGTCGAGCCGCGCGCCGGAGTTGGTGAAGATGGATTTCAGGCGGGCGAACATGATCAGGATTCTCCCTCGAGGAGGCGGTTGACCATGGCCACGGTGCGCGACCAGTTTTGCTCCTCGACGGTCAATTGTTTGCGGCCGGCGCGCGTGATGGCGTAGAAGCGGGCGCGGCGTTTGTTTTCGCTTTCGCCCCATTCGCTCGAAATCCAGCCGCGCTGTTCCAGGCGCAGAAGGGCCGGATAAATCGTGCCCTGATTCAGAGCGAGTGAGCTTTGCGACACTTGCTCAATACGGCGCGCGATGCCATAGCCATGGAGCGGCCCAAGGCCGTCGAGGGTCTTGAGCACCATCAGGTCCAGAGTGCCGTACGGAACTTCACCGCGACTCGTGTTGTCCATCAACATGAGTATGGAGCCGGGACCTGTTGAAAGTCAACAGGGGAGGAGGCGCCGGCTTCTTCTTAGGTCCGTCGTCCAAACGCGCCCAAGACGGCCGAGAGTGCTCGAACGAGACGATTCCGATCCACTGACTGGGGCAGCGGAATCGATAGGGTCGGACGGTTTGTGCGTGGATCGAGCGTCACCAGATTCGCAAAAGCATCGTCAGTGGGAGCGTTTTGCGCCACGGATGCGAGGGACTCGAGGAATCGCACGCCCGTTTCGATGAGCCCAGCCGCAGCCTGCTCGAATTCGGTGGATTGAGTCGCGGCTTTTGCGGCGGCATCTGTTAACGCTGCCGCGGGGATAGATCCTGGTATGGATCGTGTCGGTACTGCCTTTGCTGCGGGTTGATCGATTAGTGGTTTTGGCCGCCCCGGTTGATCCGCGAAAATCTCTTTCACTGACTGCAGGAGGCTCTTTCGCCCGAGCGCGGCAAAGCTTACCTCGCCCGTCGGCGAGTCGAAGACCCCTGCGAACAGGGATTTCTTCAGCTTGAGTGTTTCCCACACGCGCTCTTCGATGCTGGCCTTGGTAAGCAAATGCACCACGTGGACCGGATGTGCCTGGCCGAGCCGGTGGACTCGCCCGATCCTCTGTTCGAGCCGGGCTGGGTTCCACGGGGGCTCAAAATTGATAACTGCCGAGGCGGCTTGAAGATTCAGGCCGACCCCTCCAGCATCCGTCGAAAGGAAAACCCGGCAATCCGCATCGCGCCGGAATTTTTCCATGAGCGCGCCCCGATTCCGGGAAGGCACACCGCCGTGTAGCGATACGAATCCAATCCCCAGCTTCTCCAGTTCCTTACCCGCCAGGTGCGTCATGCGTTCGTATTCGCTGAACACCACTACCTTACGACCCTCTTCGATTGCCAATTCACGGACGATTTCGCGAAACTCCTCGAGTTTTGGCGAATGATTCGTCTGTTTATCGAAAAGAAACGTGGAGTTGCAAAGCATCCGCATATTCTGCAGACAACACAGGACCCGCTTCTGGTCGATTTCCGAGAGCCAGCCCTGCCGTTCCCACTTGCGCATCAAGGCCGCCAGAATGTCATTCTGTTCCCAGTAAGGTTCCGCCTGCTGTGGAGTCAGGGGCACATGGAGGATCTGGTCGGTGCGCTTTGGCAGATCCTTTAGAACCTCCTGGCGGGTGCGCCTCAGCAGGATCGGCGCCAGTTGATTGTGAATTCGATCAAGCCCGCGGTAGCCGATCAGTTTGCCGTTCTCGTCCTCGGACCGATGCTCATGCAGGAAGCGGAACGCTGGACCAAGCCGGCGGCCATCGATGAACTCGACCACGGAGAACAACTCTTCCAGCTTGTTTTCGAGCGGAGTCCCCGTGAGCACGAAGGCATAGCGGCTTTTCAATTGTTTGATGGTGCGCGCGGTGGCAGTGGTCCAGTTGCGGATGCGCTGTGCTTCATCGAGGATGATGAGGTCTGGCGCGAGTTCGTGCATGTAGCGCACGTCTTTCAGAACCAGTTCGTAGCTGGAGAGGTTGAAGAACTGAGGGGAGGCGTACAATTCCCGCCGCCGGGGCAGCAAGCCTTCGATTACCTGAGCCGAGAGTCCGGAGAACTTTTCGATTTCCGTCTTCCATTGGTACTTTACCGAGGCGGGAGCCACCACCAACACCCTCTGAATGCCGCGGCGGCGGCGCAACATTTCGGTAGCGGCGAGGGCCTGCACCGTTTTGCCCAAGCCCATGTCATCGGCCAGGACTACTCGGCCCCGGCAGGCGGCGAAGATGGCGCCCCGTTCCTGGTAGGGCAGAAGTTCCGTCTTCAGGATTCCATTCAGCGGATGACGTCCGCGTTGTACCTTTGCCAGAAGCTGGCGCTCCAGATCCAGGCCCTCGGCGAGCTCATTCTCCCGGTCAAGGTATTCCAGCACGTCGCTGTAAATGACCGCATCGAGGTCGGCTTGACGAAAGACCTCAATTACCTTATGGAAACTCCGGAAATACTCCGGCCGCAGCAAGCTGGCTGGATCGAAGTAATCCTCGGCCAATTTCTGCAGATCAGGCGATGGATTGGCGGGAAGCCGCAGTCGCACAGCGATAGTGTCGCCGTACTGCAATGAGATTGAGGCGCGTGCTCGCGCAAACTTGTGGCTTCCGAGAGTCTTGCCATAGCGTTTGCCAAGCCGCACGAGGAGAGCTTCGATGTGCTTACAGGTTCCCAGCGTGTTGACTGCGAAGTCGGGACAGGAGCAATAGTTCTCGAACAAACCAGGCCCACGCATGGCAACACGGTAGGTCTTACCGCTAGCAGACTTGACGCGATAGTCGCCGTACGGCTCTCCGCTCGGCCGTTCCAGGATCTTGGCGATGGCAGCGCCCGACCGTTCCCGTCGTTCGGCAATCTGTTGCTCGACCAACATAACGAGCCAGGATAGCAGAGCGCTTGGGGGTCTGATGCGGCGAGAAACCTTGATTCTCGTCAGGAAAGTCTATCGGATGGCTATCGGGCTGGCATGGTTTTCGCGCTGCTGGCGGTCGTATTCGTCCCGAGTGCAGAGGCTCTTGCCGTCGATGGCCCGATCGATCGCCAGGATGCCGTCGAGGTGATCGATTTCGTGCTGTAGCAACTCGGCGAATGCTCCTTCGGCCTCCAGGGTTTGCACGGCGCCGGCGCTATCCAGGTAGCGAATGCGAACCTTCTCAGACCGTTCCACCCACACCAGCAAATCGGGGAAAGAGAAGCAATCGTCCCAGAGGCGGAACTTCGCTTCGCTTTGGAATTCGTACTCGGGATTGCGGAGCTGGTAGGTGGAATCGTCCAGTTCGATATATATTAGACGTTTCGGTTCGCCGATCTGCACCGCACTGATGCCGCGGCCGAAGCCGTGGGTGAGTTGGAACTCGTGAAGTGTGGCGCGCAGATCCCCAAATATCGGTTCCGCCTCCTTGGCGGACAAGACAGGGGCAGACACGCTCCGAAGGAGCGGGTCGCCTAATTGGAGAATGCGGCGAGCGGGCATACTAAAGATGAAGATACCAGACAGACAGGATCGGCTGTGGCGGTAGCGGGACGCGATCCGTTACGTATAGCCCTTCACGTTCTGTTGTACGTGGGAATCGGCTTCGGCAGCGCACTGTTCGTGGGGCCGCTGCTGCTGTGGCTTGGCGGCGAATTGCTGGGCGCCGCCGGGTCTGACCTTGTGTGCGCGATCTTTGTGAACTGGCTCACACTGCGCATGTTTACTACGGTGCGGCTAGCCGACCTGGGGCTATGGTGGCACCGCGCTTCGGCGGACAACCTGGCGCTGGGGCTCTTCGGCGGCATTGGCGCGGCTTGCCTTGTGCTGGGAATCCCTCTGCTAACCGGCATGGCGCATTTCGTGAGCACACCCACGGAACAGCCGTCGTGGGATACGATTCTGTTCGTCACACTGCTGCTGGCCGCCGGCTCAGCGGGGGAGGAGATATTCTTCCGCGGTTATGGATTTCAACTGCTGCTGGCCAATTTCGGGCCGTACGCCACCATCGCGCCGGTCGGGGTAGTGTTCGCCCTGTTGCACAGCTCCAATCCCAACGCTACTTGGATCGGCATCGCCAACACCGCCGGATTCGGCATCCTCTTCGGCTACGCCTACTTGAGATCGCGTGACCTGTGGCTGCCCATCGGCCTGCACTTTGGCTGGAACGCCACTCTGCCGCTCTTCGGAACGAACGTCAGCGGGCTGCGAATTAAGGAGACCAGCTACGAGATGGCATGGCGCGCCGGTAAATTGTGGAGCGGCGGCGGCTACGGCCCCGAGGCCAGCCTGCTGGCAACGATCGTCATTCTGGCGCTATTTCTTTACATCTGGAAAGCCCCGGTGCGTCGGCAGCACTCGCCCATCACGGACTTGGCAGCGACGCCGCCGAATGCGAGCGTTCCCTTACAATAAGCTGAGTTTCAGTTTGCGGAACGGGCGTAGAATAGGGTATGACGGGCCGCCGGGTCCGCCGCGGAGAGTTGTATGCGAGTTGTTGCCGCTATCGCCGTTCTGAGCGTCCTGTCGCCGCTGTCATTCGCCGACAAACTGACCATGGAAGACCGGGTGGAGTTGACACGCGGGCTGACCGCCGAATACGCCACTGTGAAGGTTCTGCTGCCGCGCTCGAAAAAGCCGTTGGAATTCGATTCGAGCGGCGGATACGACAAAAAAGCCTGGACGGAGATCGCGAAAGAGAGTGGTCCCGCGGCGCGCACGGGCGATTCGGTGCAAGTGACCAGGATCGAGATCGAGTCGGATCGTATCGTGCTGCAGATCAATGGCGGCTTCAAAGGCGGGCGCAAGTGGTACGACGGGGTTCAGATCGGCATGGGCGCCGGCGGCAATCCGAACACGGTGCCGATCAGCAATAACGATTCGAACGCCCCGGGCGGCACTGCGATCGTGATCCTGTTCCACAAACAGCTGGAACCGATCAAGGCCTCCGAGATCAAGAAAATGCTTGCGCCAGTGCTGGATTTCGAAAAGCACAGCGTGACGGAGATTTACTCCGAGACACTGCCCCCGGAGACGCAAAAGGCCATCAAGGAAAAGCGCGTCCTGGAGGGCATGAATCACGAGCAGGTGGTATTGGCGATGGGCCGTCCGCGGCTTAAATCGCGCGAACCCGACAAAGAAGGATTCGAAGTGGAGGACTGGGTATACGGCCTGCCCCCCGGCAAGATCACCTTTGTGACGTTCAATGGGGACAAGGTCATTAAGGTAAAGGAATCGTACGCCGGCTTGGGCACTTCCGTTCAAGAGCCGCCGGTCATCCGGTAAATGCGCGGCGCACTCTGCACTCTGGCGACAATCGCCTTCTGCTGTCTGGCTGACTGTAACAATTCGAAGCCGACTCCCGCACCTGCTACTACTGCCGCTGCGCCCGATGCTGTGCGCATCACCCAGTTCTATGCCACACAACCCAGACTGCCGCGCGGAGAAAAGGAACTGCTCTGCTATGGCGTAGAGAACGCCAAGACGGTGTGGCTCGCGCCGCCCCGTCAGGAACTCTCCGCCGCCCTTTCGCGCTGCGTGGAAGTGAACCCGACCGCCACCACCACCTACACGTTAACGGCGGAGGGGACCGGCGGTCCCGCGGCCACCAAAGACGTGACGGTTACGCTGGGCGGCGAGCGGGTCAAGATCGTGGACGTAACGGTGAGCGCGCTCTCCGTGAAGGCCGGTGACACCGTCAGCATCTGCGTGCATAGCAAAGGCGCGGCGTCGGTGGAAGTGGAGCCGCTGCATTTTCGCACCGCCAATCGGACAGAAAGCTGCACGCTCGACCATCCCAAGCAAACCACCACTTATGCGGTTACGGCCACCGGCGCGGACGGCGACCAGGACCACGAACGCGTCACTGTCAAAGTGCAATAAGTGTAAACTACTAACCGATCGTGGATTTGTCCGTCTTACCCCACGGACGGAGGACCTCTCATGAAGACTGCCATCCTGCTTTGCGGCTTAGGCTCACTGCTGGCGGTTTGCGGCGCTGCGCAGACCCAGATTTCGCGAACTCGCAATCACAACCTGAACATCAGCACCCACGGAGATGCGGATAGCTGCGCCGATCTTAAGGTGACTTCCGACGGCCAACTGGCGCAGGCCGAAGAGAAGTTCACTCTGTCGCGGGCCGAAGCTCCAACCCTCGAACTCAACGCGGGCGACCGAGGGGTGGTGAGCGTGAAGGGCTGGAAGCAGTCTGGCTATTCGGTGGATGTTTGCAAGATCGCGACAGCCGAAGATCGCGGCACGGCGGATTCGATGCTGCGCGGAATCGCGCTGACTCATAGCGCCGGGCGTTTCTCGTACACCGGGCCTACGGGCGACACCGGAGCGTGGCAGGTTCATTTCATCATCCACACTCCGGACGCAGCGTCACTCGATCTGGAAACCAAGAACGCGCCGGTTTCGATTGCGGACGTGAATGGCAATATCAAATTGCGGGCCACCAACGGGCCGCTGGCGATTCGCGGATCGATGGGGAATATCGATGCGCAGACCACCAACGGACCCATTTCGTTCGATGGCGAAGGCGGCGAGGTTCATTTGAAGGCGCAGAACGGACCGATCTCGGTGAAGGTGCAGAAGGAGATCTGGGCCGGATCCACTCTGGAAGCGCGCACGGTCAACGGGCCGATGAGCGTGTCGCTGCCCGCGGTGTTCCAGTCGGGAATGCGCGTGGAAGCCTCAGGCCATGCGCCGATGAGCTGCCAGCACGACCTGTGTGCGCACGCCTACACGAACTGGAGCGGCGATCAGAAGGTGATGCAGATGAACGGATCGAGCGAGACTGTTCGCATCTCGACGCAGAACGGGCCGCTATCGGTGAATTCGGGGAAGAGTAAGAAGGCGCTGTGATTTTCACCTTACGCCAATAGCGTTTTTTGCTTTCCAGCCACTCTTAGTTTGAGGCGCTCTTCGCGCTTGCGGATATCCGGGCGGTCTTCCTCGGCCAAGGCGCTGCGGGTCATTTCGAGAGCCATGGCGTAATTTCGTTCGCGATGCTCGTAGTGCTTGGCGAGGGCTTCCAGCGCGCGGACGCGGTAAGGATTGCGCGATGCCGCCAGGTCCGTCACCACGCTGAGCGCGGCATCTTCCCGTCCCGCGCGCTTTTCCCAGAGCGCGATGTCCCACAAAGTGCGGAACAGCAGATGATCGGGGAGCCCCATGTCCACCGCGCGCCGTAGCAGGCGCAGCGCTTCCTCTTCGCGTCCCGCTTGATTGAGCCAACGTGCCAGGCCGATCCAGTCGGCCCCGTGCAGCAGGGCCGCATCGTCGGGCGAGCGGAAGGCGAACGGCACAATCGCCGTCAGGCACGCCAGCGAAAGAATATCGATGGCGTTGTGGTGGAAGATGGGCACCAGTTTGAAAGCGCGCTGGGTGCGCAGAAATTCGAAGTAGCAGTACGGAATCAGTTCGCCGGGCAGATCGCCCTCGCGCTCCACACCCAGGATGCGGTGCTCCAGGTCAACCAGGCGGCAGCTTTCCAGGCGCAGTTTCCAGAGGCGGCGCGCGCCGAAGAGCAGGTCGAGGTGTGTCATACGGTGGAATGGATGACGCGCGCGGGCCATGCGGAAGCGCGTTTCCAGAAGTGGCTGGTCATAAGATTTACCGTTGTAGGTGACCAGCACGTCGAACTGCGACAGGTATTCCGATAAGCGGCCGAGCAACGACGCCTCTTCGCCGTAATCGCGCATGAAGAACTGGCGCAGGCGGAAGCCCGAGGCGTCGATGGAGCCGACGCCGATCAGGAACGCGTAGGTGCCGGTGCCGCCGGCCAGGCCGGTAGTTTCGGTATCGAGGAAGGCCCACTTGGTGGGATGCGCGTGCGGGATCACGCCATCGGAGAGGGTGTCGAGCAGATCTTCCGGGAGATCTGCGAGATCGGCGATGCCCACGCTGCCGTGGCGGCGGTGGCGCTCCCAAACGCGCTCCGTTTCGAAATGCTCGCCATAAGCGGTCTGCACCACTTCGCCGCTCATCAACTCGTGAATGTAGCCGGCGGCTTCGCGGGTCTCGGCGTTGAGGTTTAACGGGATGCGCCGCGGGGCAGGAGTTGCATCGGAGGTCTCGTATTTACGATCGGAGGTCTCATATTTACGATTGATGGTGGCCACCCGGCGGCGCAAAGCAGCGAGTTGTTCCTGAATATCCTCCATTCGCCTTTTCTTTGCCCATGATACGCGGTGTGGCTCCCAGATTCAAGTTCGGATCAAATTGAAGGATTCAAGTTATAGTTACCACTTGAGTCGTGGAAGAGTATTTGTAGCGCTGTTTGCGTTGCTGTTGGCCTCACGGATGTGCCACGTGCGCATTCTGTGGGAAGGCGACAGCTATCCCCTGGCAGCGGCGCAGCAGATGCTGCACGGCCACGCACTCTATCGCGACCTCTGGTTCGACAAGCCGCCACTGCTGCTCGCGGTCTACCTGCTATGGGGCGCGAATGCCGGGTGGCCACTGCGGTTGGCCGATGCGCTGTACGCACTGCTGGCGTGTTGGATGGCGTATCGCTTCGCGCGCGACTTCTGGGGGGAACGGGAAGGTGTCTGGGCAGCCGGACTTCTGGCCTTCTTTCTCATCTTCGACATGCCGGCGGCGGTGATTCCCATGGCGTCCGACCTGTTGATGTTGGCACCGCATCTGACAGCAGTGTGGCTGGCCTGGAAGCGTCGCGCGTTCCTGGCGGGCGCGATGGCCGGTGTCGCATTCTGGATCAATCCGAAGGGCGTGTTCGTGGCGGCGGCGTGTCTGCTGTGGCACCCGGCGGGAGTCGGCTGGATGGCGGCGGGTTTCGCGGCGGTCAGCGCCATCGCGATCGGCGGACTCGCCGCCGCGGGCGCGCTCACCCATTACTGGGATCAAGTGTGGCGATGGGGTCGCTTGTACGCGGCGTCGCCCTTCGTGGATTCGCCGCTGCGCAATGGAGTGGTGCGGACGCTGGGTTGGCTAGGCTTTCACGCAGCGCTGGTCGCCGGCGCCGTCTGGTGCTATCGCGAGAAGGAGCGGTGGCGCTGGCTTTTGTGGGTAGCGATCACGGGCGTTGGAGTCGCAGCCGGGCTGCGCTTTTTCCCGCGATATTATTTTCTGCTGCTGCCGCCGCTGGTGCTGATGGCGGCGCGGGGCTTTTCCCTCCTCGGCCGCAAGGCAGTCTGGGTAGCGCTGCTTCTACTGATTCCGGCTGTGCGCTTCGCGCCCTCGTATGTCACTGCGCTGCGCGATCCGGCATGGCGCGACACGGCTATGGATCGAGACAGCCAGGCAGCGGCAGCGATCGTGAAACCACTCGCCGGTCCGCACGATACCCTATTCGTCTGGGGCTACAGGCCGGAGTTGTATGTGTACACAGGACTCAACGCCGCCACCAGATATCTGGACTCGCAGCCGCTCAACGGAGTGCCGGCAGACCGCCATCTCACGCAATCGGAGCCGGTGGAGACGGTGGAATCGGGGAAGCGGCGGGCTGCACTGGTGGGAGCGAAACCGAGCTTTGTGATTGATGGACTCGGGCTCTACAACCCGAAGCTGGCGATCGGAAATTATCCGGAGTTGAAGGCATGGCTGGAGGGCTACACCCAGGTCGGGAGCACCGCCGGCACCGTCGTGTATCGAAGAATAAATTATTAGCCACGGATTCACACGGATGAACACGGATAAGCAATTGTGACTTTCCCCTTGTGTCTCACAAAATGGGGTTACTCGATTATCCGTGTTCATCCGTGTGAATCCGTGGCTTACAGATCTTTTTGCTGGCCGCGTTTGGAGAATCTCAAACCTTTTTAGCCGCGGATAAACGCCGAAGAACGCAGATCGAGATTATTTTCCAGTCCAGCACGGCGTCCGTTTTCCCAGGAATGCCGTGATGCCTTCCTGGGCGTCGGCTGCCAGCGCGTTCATCGACATTACTTCTTTGGCGTACGCATAGGCCTTCGGCTGATCCAGATCGATTTGCGTGTAGAAGGCCTGCTTGCCGATGCCCACTACCAGCGAACTGGCTTCGGCCACTTTCGCTGCCATGCGGCGCGTGGCGGCATGCAGATTGGCGGAGGTGACCGCCATGTTGATGAGTCCCCAATCGGCGGCGGTGCGTGCGTCCACGGGGTCGCCGGTAAGGAGCATCTGCAGCGCTCGTTTGCGGCCGATGGCTCGTGTGAGGGCCACCATCGGCGTGGTGCAGAACAGACCGATTTTCACTCCGGGCGTGGCAAATGTGGCCTCTTCGGCCGCGATCGCCAGATCGCAGGCCGCCACCAGTTGGCATCCCGCGGCGGTGGCGATGCCTTGAACCTCCGCGATCACAGGCTGCGGGATGGCTTGCAGCTTCATCATTAATTCGCTGCACACGTCGAAGATCTGCCGGTATTGATTGATGTCGCGGCCGGCCATTTCGGAAAGGTCGTGGCCTGCACAGAAGACCTTTCCCGCCGCTGCCAGAATCACCGCGCGAGTCTCGCGAGTTCGGCCGATTTCGTCGAGGCAGGCGATCAGTTCCTGCATCAGCACCAGAGACAGCGCATTCCGACGCTCGGGACGGTTGAGCGTGACGATGGCGAACGCGCCTTCCTGCGCGCGCGTGAGATTTTCGAAGCCCATGGTATAACCTTAACGCCGCGGGGCGCTTACTGGGTCGTAAGTCCTGGAACAAGTGTGAATTGTACTGGTACCCCAGATCCTGTTCAGCCGGAATTTCCGAACGTATTCTTCAATCAAATGAAATTGACTCGAATGGGCCTGCTCGCCAGCATGGCCGCGTTGTGCACCCACGCCGGAACCATCGTCGACGTGTCGCGAGAGACGGCCCAGGTCCTGAATCCTGGCGACACCCTCTTTTTCCTGGTGTCCAACCTGAGCCTGCCTGGCAACATCAACCAGGTGTCATTTCAATTCATCACCCAATCCCTCAACCCGGCATCGGAGTTCGAGGCGGAGCTGACATCGCGGAGTGGAACAGTCGAGATCGCATTTCCCGCGGTGCAAATGTCCCGAAGCGTGGTGTTTAGCTCAGGCTATACCGGGTCGGTCTGGTCGCTCAGCGGAATCCTGCAACTGCCCGGCACGCTTTCGAGCCAGCTCTTTCAAAACACTCACGCTACTTTGGTGCTGCACAATATTGGTCCATCCACTACCCTCGGTTTGAGCGGTTATGCGCTACCGCAGGATCTAACCGTTAGCCTCTCGTCAGGCACAACGAACGCTGCGGCAGCGGTCAATGGCGCGCTGTATGAGGACCCGCCGCCGGCCGCCCACGCCCCGGAAAGCAATTCGGTAGCGCTACTGGTGAGCGGGGGCGTGCTGCTGTGCTTATTCTCCAAAGCGTTGAAGCGAATTCACACTGCCGGGTCCGATTCTGGTATATGCTAAAAATCAAGCGTTTGCAATCCTATCCGGACCTCTGATACTATTAGTTGGCAGATCGGAATCCTCCCCCTTGAAGTGCCGCAAATCCAACCAACGGAGTAGAATAATCAACTGAATGAGCTTTACCGTTTTTCTTGGCAATCTCCCCACCTGGGTCACCGCCGATGACATCAAGCAATGGCTGGCCGCTGAAGATCTCGTGGCCGATGCAGTGAAGGTGATCCGCAACCACGAAACGCAAGAATCGAAGGGCTTCGCTTTTGTAGAAGCGCCTACCGCCGACGAAATGGCTTCCATCATCCGCCGCTTCGATCGCGCCCCACTGGAAGACCGTCTGTTGCGTGCCAATCCGGCGCAGCCTCCGAAAGGCAAGGATGCCCCCAAGGGAGCGCCCCAGACGACAGCAGCACCCAATGCGATCCGCACTCAACAACGTCCCGACCGCCGTAAACGAGGCGGACGCGATAAAGAGCAGACACCGCGCAGCGCCTTCGCGACCGAACTGGCTAAGGTTCTCTAACCCCGGCCGGCCCGGTCCCGGCGCGGCGGGGCAGCTTTCTATCCCACTACACACCTGTGAAACGAAATCACATCGGTCTTCATTTTATCCTTCTTTAATTCAAGGGTTTATGGTTGGCCCGCGGCGTGCTTTCCCGGCCAGCATGAAATACGCCTGGCTTGGCTGCCTCCTTTTTGGCAGCCTGCTCTTTGGGGGCACGCAGGATTCCGATCTGAATGTCAATACCCGGTACACGGTGGATGCCGTTACGCTTTGGGGAAAAGGCTGGAAATCCGATCTAGCCGCCGACCACACCGATACTACTCCGCAGACTAGGAAGTTGAGCGCTCGCCTTCGACATGATCTGGTGGGTTTAATCAACAAGAATCTGAACCCGGCCATGCTGGATTCGCTCGCCGAGCGCTTGCGACGCGAACTGGGCGCCAAAGAAGTGGCCCATCGCCTCCAGCGCAGCGACATTCAAAACCATGTGCGCGTCGAATTTGAGGTCACCCCTCCGCACTTCACGTTCGACACCACGGTCACCAAGTTCCTCTACAATTCCCGGAATGGCTGGAGCGCCGGCGGCGATGCCGGCTTCACGGTGCACGATCAATCGTTCGGTTTCGGTCTGGTGAGCGATGGGGACACCTCGCTGGAGCGCTTTGCCGGCGTCACCGCGCGCTATGAGAACCACCGTCTGGGCACCGATAAAGTGAGCTTCAAACTGCAATTCGAGAGCTATCACGAGCAGTGGAATAACCACACCATCGCGGCATCCGAAGCCATCCCGAACTGGACATCGGACATCTACCGCACGCGCGATAACCTGCAGCCCATGCTGTCTATCGCCATCGCCAAACCGTTGACTCTCGAAGTGGGCGCGGCTTTCGAGCGCTTCCAAGAGGAGCAGGCCGGCGCGCCTATCGAAGCATCCAACGCCATCCTGGCCAACTTGCGGTATCACAACCATTTGGAGGCGGACAATCTGCCACAGGATGTCGACGCCAGCTATGCGCTGCGCTCCGCCAACCGCTCCATGGGCAGCGATTTTGTTTTCACCTCGCACGCCTGGAATGTTCGCTACCAGATCGCCCACGGGAAGCACCTGCTGAGCGAAACAGCTTCGGCGGGCCTGATTCTGGGGCGCGCGCCGCTAGTGGACCGTTTCGTACTGGGCACCAGTACCATGCTGCGCGGGTGGAACAAGTATGACCTGGATCCTGCTGGAGGAAACCGGATGCTCTACAATTCCGTCGAGTATCGTTACGGCCCATTTCAGGCTTTCTACGATACCGGCGCGATTTGGGATGAAGGCATCAGCGGAGCTTCCATGAAACATTCGTTGGGAATCGGTATTCGCGAATCGGTGTTTTCATTGGCAGTGGCATTTCCGGTACGAGGAGGACGGGTCGAGCCGATCTTTATGATGGGCTTACTGTATTGATGGCAGACCACCCCGCGCGAGACGGACAAATCAGCCGAAGGAGCTGGCTACTGGCCGGCCTGGCGGCTTCTCTGTCTGCGCTTCGGGGTGAATCGTCTCTGACCGTAACTTTCGATGGCGATAACCTCCACGTGTCTTCGCCCAGTGTGCATTTCCTGACCGGCAAGCCGCTGATGCGCTTGAAAGACGGGGCCACCGTGGTGTTCCTCTCGCAGATCACGTTGTATAGCGATGCCTACCTGACGGTGCTCCGCCGTCCGCCGGTGGAGCGCTTTATTGTCAGCTACAACATCTGGGAGGACGACAAGTTCTCGGTAACCTCGGGTCTGCGTTCGGCCTCTAACCTCTCCCTTGCCGCCACCGAAGCCTGGTGCCAGGAGAGCCTCACCATCAATACCACTGGCGTGGCTCCAGACCGGCCGTTCTGGCTCCAACTCGACCTGCGGCCCACCAGTCCCAAGGAGCTTTCGTCAGTGCTCAACGGGTCGGGCCTCAGCCTGGGCAAGCTCATCGAATTGTTCGGCAGGAAGCCAGGCGCGGACGAGCCGCAATCGTGGCGCGTGGGTCCGCTGCGCCTGCACGACCTGGTCCGCACTTCGGGCCGCGGGAACCGAAACGGGTGAACCGGCTTCGCAACAGACTCATCCTGATTTTTCTGGCGGCCACGCTGGCGCCCCTGGCCGCCACCATCTGGTTTACTACCTCGATGCTGGATTGGAGCCTTACCTATTCCACTACCGATCAGGTGGATCTGCTTTCCAAATCGCTCGGCCGAACCGGGCGCGAGTTCTATCAGAGAGCCAAGGCCGATCTGAAACGGCAGGCGCTGGCAGGTGAAGCGAAGCCCACAGTCTTCGCCGGCTGCCGATCGAGCCACCTGGCCCTCCACAGTGAAAACGTTCGCTGTTGGAAGTGAGCCCGAGGCGTTTCTGCACGCAGGAAACGAAGGCGACCGCGTGGACTATCTGGTGCGTCATGGCAGCGAGGTCTGGCAGTATTCGGCAAGCCTGGGCGACGTGGCGACCGAAAGCCTCGGGCGGCAGATCCGTGAGGCGCGCGACGTAGTGGACGCCGCCAGCAAAAACGATCTGCGCAAGGGCTTCAAGCTGGCGTACATGCTGCTGGCGGCTAGCCTATGGGTGGTTTCACTGGCACTCCTTATGTATCTGGCGCATCGCATCAGCCGGCCCATTCAGCAGTTGACCGCCGGACTTTCCAATCTGGCGGCGGGCGACCTGAATGCCCGCGTGGAGGAGCAGCGCGACGACGAAATCGGCCGCGCCATCCAGGCTTTTAATCACATGGCGAGCAAGCTGCAGGAAAGCACCGAACGCCTGGTGTATCTACGCCAGCTTGCCAGTTGGCAGACGCTGGCACGCAAGATGGCCCACGAGGTGAAGAACTCGCTGACGCCCATCCGGCTGACCGTGGAAGAGATGCTGGCGCGCTACGACGATGCCGACCGCGGCTTCATGGAGCAGGCGACGCAGATCGTGGTGGACGAAATCGAGACGCTGGAAAAACGCATCCGCGCGTTTTCCCAATTCGCCACCGAGCCGCCCGTGGAGACCGCTCCGCTGGATGTGAATTCGCTGCTGCAGGAACGCATCGCGTTTCTGAAGAGCGCGCATCCCGAAGTGGCGTACGATTTTCGGCTGACGGATAGCGTGCCGCGCGCCATGGCCGATCAGGACCTGCTCAAGGGCATTCTCACGAATCTGCTGGAGAATGCCGCCGAGGCCGCTGGGCAGGGCGGGCGCATCCTGGGAGTGACCACGGCGGATGACGGCCGGGTCGCGATTGAGGTGCACGATTCGGGGCCGGGGCTGAGCGAGCAGGCACGGTCGTCGCTGTTTCAGCCGACGATTTCGTTCAAGAAGCGGGGCATGGGTTTGGGGCTGTCGATTGCGCGGAAGAGCGCGCTGCTTTCAGGTGGGGACATTGTACTGGTGAAAGGAGAACTCGGCGGCGCAGGTTTTCGCGTGCTGCTGCCGGTTGCAGCTAATGGCTTCCAAACGCGTTCTGATCGTGGATGACGAAGAGAATATCGGCCGCTCCCTGCGCATGATTCTGGAACGCGAGGGCTACGCGGTAAACGTGTGCAAGAGCGTGGCGGAGTTCGGCAAACACCCCGACGCGCAGCGCGCCGATGCCTACCTGTTCGACATGAAACTGCCGGACGGCAACGGAATCGACCTGCTCAAGGTGGTGAAACAGAATGGGGCCACGGCGCCTGCCGTGATGATCTCCGGGCACGGCACCATCGCCGATGCCGTGGAGGCCACGCGCGCGGGCGCGTTCGACTTCCTGGAGAAGCCTCTGAGCCGCGATCGCGTGCTGCTGGCGCTGAAGCATGCGCTGGAGCATTCCACGCTGAAGCGCGAGAACGAGCGACTGCGCGAACTGGTAGGCGGAGCGCCCCGTATGATCGGCGGCAGCCCCGCATGGCAGCGAGCCGTGGAGCAGGCTTCGATGGCCGCCCGATCCGATGCGCGAGTGCTGCTGATTGGGGAATCGGGCACCGGCAAGGAGTTGCTGGCGGCCCACATCCACAACTCCAGCCCCTTTTCCGCGGGACCGTTCGTCAAGGTGAACTGCGCGGCCATTCCCACGGAATTGCTGGAGACGGAGTTGTTCGGCCACGAAAAGGGATCGTTCACCGGCGCCACTGCCACGCGGCGCGGCAAGTTCGAACTGGCCGACAACGGCACCATCTTCCTGGACGAAGTCGGCGACCTGCACGGCGCCTCACAAGCCAAGTTGCTGCGCGTGCTGCAGGAGGGCGAGTTCCACCGTGTGGGCGGCGAGCAGATCATCCGCGTCAACGTGCGCGTGGTCTCGGCCACCAATCGCGATTTGAACAGCCTGGTGGCGCAGGAGAAGTTTCGCGAGGACCTGTTTTACCGTCTGAGTGTGGTGCCCATCCGCGTGCCGGCGTTGCGCGAGCGGCCGCACGATATCCGTTTGCTGGCGGCGTATTTCCTGGAGGAATTCTGCGCGCGCAATAACTTCCGCGCCAAGACGCTGGACGATTCCGTATTTGCGCTGCTCGAAAGCTACGGCTGGCCGGGCAACGCGCGCGAACTGCGCAACGTGATTGAGCGCATGGCGATTCTGACGCAAGGCGAGCGGCTGACGCGCGACTCCATTCCCGTCGAGATTCGCGTGCAGCGCGAGGCAGGCCCAAAATCCACCATCCAGGAAGCTCGCGAGTCGGCGGAGCGGGAACACATCCTGCGCGCGCTCGAAGAGTCGAACTGGAATGTCTCCGGAGCGGCCCGGGCGCTCGGCATGGAGCGGACAAATTTACATAAGCGGATTCGCGCCTTGGGGTTGACCCGAGGCAACTAGGCAGCAGCCGCCAACCCCAAGCATTCTATGGCATTGCTTTCGCGCGCCGAGCGAATTTCGCATCGGAGACGCGCGCCCAAACTTCCCACACAGTAATTGACACCCGAACCCGACCTGTGTAACCTAGCTTCAATCCGGGTTGATCGAATCGTAACTTAGTTGGTTACCTGTTTTCTGAAATTTGGGGGGATACATGCGAACTTTGCTCAGCGGGCTCGCGCTTGCTTTGCTTTTCTGCGCGTCTGTTCTAGCGCAAAACTCTTCACTGAACGGGACCGTCGTCGATCCATCGGGCGCCGTCGTTCCCAACACTTCTATCACGCTGAATAACGAACAGATGGGCATTCAGCGCTCCGTCACCAGCGACGCGCAGGGGCGCTACGCGTTCGATAACCTCGCGCCTGGAATGTACCGTATCACGGCTAGAGCCGCCGGCTTTGCCGAACAAATTCTGAACAATATCGAAATCCTGGTGAACCAGCCTGCCACGCTGGCGGTGAAGTTCGAAAAGGTCGGCTCCACCACCGAGACCATTCAGGTCGAAGCGGGCGCCACCCAGATCAACACGGTGGATGCGACCCTGGGCAACGCCATTGAAAGCCACCAGATTGTCGAGCTGCCCTCCTTCGCGCGCAACGTGGCTGCGCTGCTCACCTTCCAGCCGGGCGTAAACCAGTCTGGCAACGTGAACGGCGGCAAGAGCGACCAGGGCAACATCACGCTGGACGGCGCTGACGTCAACAATCAGAACAGCCGCACTGCCATGACCAGCGTTCTCAACGTGACCATCGATTCGGTGCAGGAGTTCCGCGTCACCACCACCAATGGCAACGCCGATGAAGGCCGCACCTCGGGCGCGCAAATCGTGCTGGTGACCAAGAACGGCACCAACCAACTGCACGGGTCGTTATACGAATACCGCCGCGGCACCGAGACCTCGGCCAACGATTTCTTCAACAATCTCTCGGGAATCGCGCGGCCCGCGCTGTTGATCAACATTTTCGGCGGCTCGGCCGGCGGACCCATCAAGAAGAACAAGATTTTCTACTTCATCAATTACGAAGGCCGCCGCGACGCCAGCGCCAATGCGACACTACGCAATGGCGTGCCCTCGCCGCTGTATTCACAAGGCATTGTGCAGTACAAAACCACTTCCGGCGCCATCGCGCAGTTGACGCCTACGCAGATCCAAACCCAGATCGATGGCGCGCACATCGGTGTGGATCCGGCCGTGCTCGATCTCTTCAAACAGTATCCCGCGGGCAACGACTATACCCAGGGCGACGGGCTCAACATCATCGGCTACCGCTTCAATTCCCCCGCGCATAACCTGCAGAACACGTACATCACGCGCTTCGATTGGGCGGTAGACAATGCCGGCAAGCATACCATCTTCTTCCGCGGACAATTGCAGGACTACTGGAAGAACAATGCGCCGGAGTTCCCGGGGCAGCCCCCGGCCTCGGTGAGCCTGGATAATAGCAAAGGAATCGCGGTGGGCTACACTGCCGCGTTGAAGCCCAACCTGGTGAGCACGCTGCGCTACGGCTTCACGCGCTATGGCGCGGAGACCACGGGCGTGTTGTCCGGAAACTATGCTTACTTCCGCAGCCTCGCGCCCATCTTCGCCAACACCACGGATTCGGTTCGACTGATTCCCACGCACAGCGTGAGCGAAGATCTGGCGTGGGTGCACGGCTCGCACGACGTTCATGTCGGTTTCATCGGCCGCTTCATCTCGAACCAGTCGTCTTCGTTGGGCGGCACGTATTCGGATGCATACGGCAACGCTTCGTGGATGTTGAACACCGGGAAGGAACTGCAGCCGGCCGACCTGGCATCCAGCTTCCGCACTTCGGAGACGTATGCCATGGTGGCAATACTGGGGCTGCTGCCCGAAGGCGATGCGCACTACAACTACAAGACCGATGGATCCACGCTGGCGCAAGGCTCGCCGATCGTGCGCAATTTTCTCAATCACGAATACGAGTGGTACATCGGCGACACCTGGCGCGTCACCCGAAATTTCACGGTGACGGCCGGACTGCGCCACTCCATCATGCCCCCTGTCTATGAAGCCAACGGCGCGCAAACGAGCTCGATTCCGGGCCTGGACAACTGGCTGGCGCAGCGCGACGGATTGGCCATGGTGGGCGCGCCGCAGAGCCTGGCAAGCCCGGTGGAGTTTGTTCTGGCAAATTCCAAGCAGGGCCGTTCGCTTTATGACAACCACCTGAAGAACCTCGCCCCGCGCCTTTCCATTGCCTACTCGCCGCACGGCGCCAGCGGACTTTCTAAGTTCTTGTTTGGCGGCGAGGGCAAAACGTCCATCCGCGCCGGCTGGGGTATGTTCTACGACCTCTACGGCCAGCCGCTGGCCCAGCAATACGCCGGGTCGGCGCTGGGCTTCTCCACGAGCCTCTCCAACCCCGCAGGCGTTCAGTCGGCGCTGACAAGCCCTCGTTACACGGGCTTCTACAATATCCCGGCGGGTCTTCTGCCCGCGGCGCCTCCTGGAGGCTTTCCGCAGGTGCAGCCCAATAATTTCCAGATCACTAACAGCATCGATCCTTCCATCAAGCCGCCCTACACCATGAACATCGATTTCAGCATCGGACGCGAGTTTGGTCATGGATGGTTCGTGCAGGGCGCTTATGTGGGACGCCTTTCGCGCCGTTCGCTGGCCCAGCGCGATGTGGCGGAGCCGACCAATATCAAGGATCCCAAGAGCGGGCAGACTTATTTCCAGGCGGCCCAGTTGCTGGCAACGCAGGGCAATGCCGGAGTTGCCACCGCTTCGGTGCAGCCGATTCCATTCTGGGAAAATCTCTTCCCGGGACTGGCCGGCGGTGGGTTGACCGCCACTCAGCAGGCGTACAAGATCTACAACAACTACGCTCCCGATTACACCTCGGCGCTGGTGCAGATCGATCAGGCCTGCAGCCCGTCGTGCAGCATTTACGGCCCGTACGCCCTGTTCAATTCGCAGTACTCAGCGCTCGAGACCACCAGTTCCGTGGGTAAAGGCGCATATCACGCGATGCAATGGACTGTGCGCAAGCGGATGAGCAACTCGCTGACGCTTGATTTCAATTACACCTTCAGCAAGTCTGAAGACATCAGTTCCAGCACGGAAGGCGCCGGCACCTACACCGGCTTCATCCAGAACGCATGGTTCCCGCAACAGATGTGGGCGGTCTCCAACTACGATGCCCGCCACCTGGTGAGCGCTTTCGCGGTGTACCACCTGCCTGTGGGCCGCGGCAAGACTTACCTCACGAATTCCAACAAAGTGCTGGACGCCATCCTGGGCGGATGGATGCTGACTCCCACATTGCAGTGGAGCAGCGCCGTTCCCACCGGTGTGGGTGATGGTTCCAACTGGGCCACCGATTGGAACCTGACCACCAACGCGGACCAGATCGCGCCCGTGTCCACCGGCGTCACCAAGAATGCTCCGGCCATCACGGGAACCGGCGGACCGAACCTGTTCGCCAATCCCAATACCGCCTTCGCCGCATTCCAATTCGCGTTGCCCGGCGAGAGCGGCACGCGCAATGAACTTCGGACGCCGGGTCCCTTTGCCATCAATCTCAGTCTGGCGAAGGAATTCACCATCCACGAGAATCACAAGCTGCAGTTCCGTTGGGAGTCGTATAACCTGACGAATACCGCGGTGTTCAATGCGTTTTCGCTGAGCTTAGGCACGGCGAGCACATTTGGCAAGGCCACCGGCGATGCCGGTCCTCGCCAGATGGAATTCGCCCTCCGCTACTCGTTCTAACCCAGTGGGGCCGGTGGTCTCGCCACCGGCCCTGCTTGTGTGTGCTGCGAAAGTCTCGATGATTATTCTGTGGGGCAAGGCTTCAGCCTGCAGCGGACTTTAGTCCGCTCGTCCAGCGGTCGTCAGTATGCAGAAACCGTGGGTGAAGCTTCGGATTTCGGGTCCATTGGGATAATCGCTGTTCTGATTGCCGCACTACTACCGTTCTACTTCACCGCGACGGCGTCCACCGCAAACCCCGCGTCCATCGAGGGCAATCCTTCAAACAACAGCAGCGTTCCGGCGGGCGGCTGGGTCTTGTCGAACATCTCCGCTCGCAGTTTCCGCACTTGTGCGGCGGTGCCGTTCGACAACGGATAATAGTGGGCGAACGCGACGTCGCGGAAAGACGCGCCGGCTTGTGTCAACTCGCGGCCCAGGCGTTCGAACGCCAGGCGGCCATCCTGCTCCTGATAGCCGAACGAGACTTGCGATCCGGTGAGCACCACTTGCGGAGCGCCCACCAGTGCCATCTCCGAACGGCCCGGCTCGCCTGCCAGTCCGTCCACCGAAAGAAAACGCATACGGCCCGATTCGGCTCCCAGCCGCGCCACAGCTTCGCAGGCCGCCAGTGCCTGCCCCGGCGCCCGCTGCGTCTGCACAAAATTGACGGCGGCGTGAGGAAACTCAGTGGTCACCGGGCCGCGGCTGGCCGCCAGGTTCTCGAGGGAACTGAGGAAGCAGGTGACCCGCACCACGCCCGATGCATCCGCGCCCGCGGCTGTGAGTGCCTTGCGCAGTTTTGCCAGGGAGTCCGCCGTGAGCGGCGCCACCGGGCTCAGCGGATCTTCCGCCGTCGCGATCTGCGCGGAGATGAAGGCAAGCCCGTGCGGGTTGACCTCTTTGCGCGATTGCGCGATCGCTTCCAGCACTACCTGCGAACCTTCCATTCCCAGTCCGCCGGACCGAATCAGGCTCAGAGCCGGCAGCGGCTGCTTACGATCGGAGTAGACTTCGCTCACCAGGTCGCGCACACGGCGCACATCGCCTGAGCCCGCCACAAAGGCGCGAATCTTGAGCACGGTATCGCTGCCTGTTTGATGGGAGAGCGCTTTGAGCGCCTCGCGGATCTGGGGCGTCAGCAGGCCTTTGCCGGATAGCGGTGTGACGTAGAAAGTGAGGCGGCGCGTCTCGCCGGAGACGGTGGCCGGAAGATCCTTCGGCAGTTGCAGGGTCTGCGTGACGTCTTCGGGCTTCTTCTTCCGTTGCGCCGACGATGCCCATGCGGCCACCCCGCAGGCCAGCGCCACCGCGGTCAGTCCCCTGAATAAAGCCCGGCGCGACAATCCGCGCGGTAAGCGCATAGAATAAGGATTGTAGCAAAAGGGACCATCTGTCCCGTATCGGCACGATTCCGCATGACACCCGCATCTTCCACAGGTAGGTCGCGTAAGCGGGTGAAGGTTCGCAGGCAGCGCTCGCTGGTTGTGCGGTTCTGGTGGGTGGGATTGCTTGGGGCCGCACTCATCGGCGTGTTTTGGCTTAACGCCCACCTGCCGGGAACGAAACACGGCCAACCCCTTCCCGGTTACATCGCCGACGCAGCGACGGTCGATCAGGAATACCTGCGATTTCACGGCGCCGTGTTTCACGATGCCGAAGCCCACACACAGTTCGCGAATGCCGCGGTGCTGGCATCCGAGGGCGAGTATAACGGCGCCCTGCTCCTGCTGGAGAACGTTGTGAAGAAGGCTGCCGTCCCCGCCGTCTTCAATGACTTGGGCCTGCTTTACGCCAAACTCGACGACCGCGCCCGCGCCGTTCATGCGTTTCAAGACGCCCTGGCACGCGACTTCGACTACGCTCCGGTCCGCCGGAATCTCGAACGGCTCAAGGGCTTCACGTCGAATACGGCCGATCCGGTGAGCCGCGAAATCGAGCCCAATAATAACACCGGAAACGCCAATACCATTGCGCTCGATAAACCAGTAGAGGCCGAGATTGGGCAACTCGACGATGACGTCGATGTCTACAAGATCACCTCGCCCCCCGCGCCACGCGATCTGCTGTCGATTCACCTGGAGAATCACTCAACCACACTGGCCCCGCGCCTCAGCATTTATGACGAGGGCGGAGTAATTTTGCCTTTCAACAAAGACGTGGAACAGCCGGGCGCTTCGCTGACACAGTTCCTGTCGCCTAAGCCCAACACCACGCTCTACCTGAATATCCACGGCTTCGGTTCCTCCAGCGGACCTTACACGTTGACCGTGCGCGCGCTCAAGTCGTTCGACGCGTATGAGCCGAACGATGATATTTATAGCGCCCGGAAGATTCCGACCGGACAGTGGATTGACGCCAATATCATGGATCAGGACGACACCGATTTTTACTTCTTCGAGGCTCCCAGGAAGGGAACGGTTGCGGTGGACATTGTCAGCGTCTCGCCCTCCTTGATTCCGGCGTTGAGTACCTTCGGCGCCGACAAGCGGTCCACCGGCTTTGGGCCGGATGTCCGGACTCCAGGAGCGCCGCTGCATCACACAATGGATGTAGAGGACGGAGCCACCTACTATATTCAGGTGTGGCCGCAAGGCAAATCGTCGGGGAACTATAAGTTGAAAATCGACTAAACAAACCCCACTTGGCTCTGACCAGTCCAATATGGTATGGTTTGGATGATGGAGTTCACTCCGCATCTCAGCCAGGATTCGGCCGTTCCCCTGTATCGGCAACTTTTTGAGGAGATTGCCCAGCGGATTCGGACTGGCGACTTGGCGCAGGGAGAGCGGCTACCAGCCACTCGCGAATTGGCTGGCCTGCTTGGACTGAACCGCACCACCGTTTCGGCAGCCTACGAACTGTTGGAAGCTGCCGGCTTGATTGCAGGACAGGTGGGCCGCGGGAGTTTCGTTACCGGCCGGCCGCCGGCCGTCTCAGTCCAGAATGGCGTCGCGTGGGCAAATCTTCTCGACCGCAATGAGTCAGCAGCGGTGCCTTCTGCATCCACCGCGCTCGGGCCGAATGGAATCAGCTTTGTTATGTCGCGGCCATCGCGCGCGCTATTCCCGCTGGATGAGTTTCGCGCCAGTTGCGCGGCGGTGCTGGCTCGCCCCGATCTCGGCGATATTCTTCAGCTTGGTTCGCCGGGCGGATACGAACCACTGCGCCGATACCTGCTGAATATCGCGCGCGCGCAAGGGCTGGCGAGTCCTTCCGACGATCTGCTAATCACCAACGGCTGCCAGCAGGCGCTCGATCTGATCGGCCGCGTTCTGCTGCGCCCGGGCGATTCGGTGGCGGTGGAAGATCCGCTCTACACCGGGCTCAAGAGCCTGCTAGCCGGAATGGGTGCGGGTCTGCTGGGCGTGCCGATGGGCGCCGATGGCATGGACATCGCGCAGTTGGAGCGCACGCTGGAACGGGAGCGCCCACGCTTCCTGGTGGTGACGCCTAACTTCCACAACCCGACCGGCGCCACGCTGCCGCTGGCCGCCCGCCGCAGTCTGCTGGAAGCTGCGCGCGCCGCCGGCGTGCCAGTAGTGGAGAACGATGCCTACGGCGAGCTGCGTTACCTGGGCGCCGATCTGCCGCCCCTTAAACAATTGGACGAGCATTCGGGCACGGTTCTGCTGCGCAGTTTTTCGAAGGTCAGTTTTCCCGGCCTGCGCGTGGGTTGGGCGCTGGGACCCAAGCCGCTGATCGATCGGCTGCGCCAGGCCAAGGAAGCCTCCGACCTGCATACCGACCAGTTGGCGCAGGCGGTGCTGCTGGAGTTCGCCGAATCGGGAAAGCTGGAGGCCCATCGCCATCGGATTCTGCATGCGGGGCGTGAGCGTCTGGATGCGACGCTTGCCGCGTGCCGTGAATTTCTGCCGCCGGGAACGCGCTGGACGCGGCCTGAGGGCGGCATGAATGTGTGGGTGCGGCTGCCGGAGCCGCTCGATGCCGGCGAATTGCTGGCGCGCGCGCAGAGGGAAGGTGTGGCCTATCTGCCCGGCCGCTATTTCGCTGTGTCGAAGCCGGAGCCCGGCGCGCTGCGTCTGAGTTTCGCCGGTCTGACTCCGGAGCAGATCCGGAGCGGCGTGGCGACATTGGGCAAAGTATTTTCAGGAGAGGTGGCAGCGTCCTCGGAAAGCTCCGAACCGGCGCCGGCCATGGTTTAAGCGGAGGGCTGCCAGGCAGCTCATTTTAGGAGAGCGACATGTTTCAATTTACGAGCGAAGATTTCCGTTTAAAGGTCGGGTTGGCCGAGATGTTGAAGGGCGGCGTCATCATGGACGTCACCAATGCCGACCAGGCCAAGATTGCCGAGGATGCCGGCGCGTCTGCTGTGATGGCACTGGAGCGCGTTCCTTCCGACATTCGAAGAGATGGCGGCGTGGCGCGCATGGCGAATATCGGGATCATCGAGAAGATCATCGACACGGTGGACATCCCGGTGATGGCGAAGGCGCGCATCGGCCACTTCATGGAAGCGCGCATTCTGGAGGTGCTGGGTGTCGATTACATCGATGAGAGCGAAGTGCTCACGCCCGCCGACGAAGAGCACCATATCGCCAAGAACGATTTCAAAGTGCCGTTCGTGTGCGGCGCGCGCAACCTGGGTGAAGCCCTGCGCCGCATCGCCGAGGGCGCCGCGATGATCCGCACCAAAGGCGAGGCGGGGAGCGGCAATATTGTGGAAGCGGTTCGCCACATCCGGACCATCGTGAAGGAGATGAAGCAGCTCACGGTGTTGGGCAAGGAAGAGCTGGTACACCAGGCGAAGGTTCTGCAATCTCCGCTGGAGTTGGTGGAATGGGTAGCGCAGCACGGCAAGCTGCCGACGCCGAACTTCTCCGCCGGCGGTATCGCCACTCCCGCCGACGCGGCGCTGGTGATGCAGCTCGGGGCGGAAGCGGTGTTTGTGGGCTCGGGTATTTTCAAATCGTCCGACCCCAAGGCGCGCGCCGAAGCCATTGTCAAAGCGGCCAAGAACTTCAACAATCCGGAAGCGCTGCTGGAAGCCAGCCGCACGCTGGGTGAGGCCATGCCGGGGCTCGACATTTCCAAGCTGCCGGAATCTGAGCTGATGCAGACGCGAGGCTGGTAATGAAGAAGGTGGGGGTGCTTTCGCTGCAAGGCGATTTTGCGGCGCATGGCGCGGCTCTCGAGCGCGCCGGCGCGGAGCCCGTGTACGTGCGCACGCGCGACCAGTTCGCCGACATCGCCGGACTCATCATCCCAGGCGGTGAAAGCACCACCATGCTGAAGCTGCTGCGGTACGAGAACCTGACGGAGACACTGACGGAGTTCGGACAGAACAAGCCGATCTTCGGAACCTGCGCGGGCGCGATTCTGCTGGCCGGCGAAGTGACGAATCCGGCGCAGGAGAGCCTCGGCCTGGTGGATATCGGGATCGAGCGCAACGCTTACGGCCGGCAGATCGACAGTCG
Source organism: uncultured Solibacteraceae bacterium (assembly GCA_963815475.1). GTDB lineage: Bacteria > Acidobacteriota > Terriglobia > Bryobacterales > Bryobacteraceae > Sulfopaludibacter. Next base: position 3,747,021 of record CAWFHD010000003.1, read on the forward strand.
CGTTACCGAGATCTCGCCCGAGCTGGAGTTCGAACAGCGCACCAATCCGGGTAAACTGGAAGCGGTGTTCATTCGGGCGCCCATAATCCGCCGCGTCGGCGAACGCGCGAAGGTGCTGGCGTCCTATAACGGAGACCCGGTATTGGTTGAGGAGGGACGCCACCTGGTGGCTACGTTTCACCCCGAATTAACTAAAGATCCACGGGTCCACGAACTTTTCCTGGAGAAACTGTGAACGATTCCCTGGATGCGGAGCCTATTCCGACCCCGCAAAAGCCGCGTGTGCTTTTCGTCTGTATCGGCAATTCCTGCCGCAGTCAAATGGCGGAGGCGTTTGCGCGCTCCTATGGCAGCGACGTCCTGATTCCTGCCAGCGCCGGTCTCGCGCCTGCCATCAAGATTGCTTCCGATACGCTGGACGCTATGGCCGAGAAGAATCTCGATCTGCGTGACCATTTCCCCAAGAGCATCCGGCAACTCGGCCGGTCGCAGTTCGATCTGATCGTCAACATCAGTGGCCACAGCTTGCCGGACGAAGTGACCGTTCCTGCAATTGAGTGGGACGTGGAAGATCCGGTGTCCCTCAGCTATGAGCGGCATTGCGAAGTCCGCGACGTGATCGAGCGCCTGGTGATGAATCTTGTGCTCGACCTGCGGCGCAAGCAGGCAGAACCCAAGCCCTAGCTCGAAATTCCTTCACAATCCTGCATTCCCAACAGATGGTCCGGCAATTGCATCTTCTTCATCGGGAGGTGTCCAAATGCGCAGAATCGCCGCGACTGTATTATTTCTCGCACTCTTTCCTTGCGGCATGACGGCTCGCGAATTGGGCCGCCATCCCCTGGAACTTCACCGAATCCGCTAGACACAAGGAGCAAATATGGGCAACGGATTTGACGATATGCGAATGGCGCCGATTCCGGCTGACATAGATCCGGACCTGATGGGTACGGAGAAGTTCGACCATGATGATGGCGGCGGCTCCCGCGTGATGGAAGCTCGCGAAGTCCGCGGGCGTCGCGTGTGCAACCGTATGGGAGACGACCTCGGCGTCATTGAAGAGGTCATGATCGACCTGCCAACCGGCCGCGTGGCGTACGCGGTTCTCTCCTTCGGCGGCTTTCTGGGAATTGGTGGCAAGCTGTTCGCAATTCCCTGGCAGGCGCTGAAATTGAATGCAGTGGACCGGGAATTCATCCTCGATGTAGACAAGCAGATGCTTCAGAGCGCTCCCGGATTCGATAAGGATAACTGGCCGAATATGGCCGACCCGGCCTTCACCACATTGATTTACGGCTACTATGGCTATCAATCCTACCTGGACGAAGAGGATACCGCCCGCTAGCGCCGCAATGCCGCGGGCCAGCGACGTGGAGCCGCGCATTCACCGGGCGGCGCTCGCGCGGTGGAACGAAATCGACGCTCCCCGCCTGGGGGCCGCTTTGGCTTTTTATGCGATGCTCTCCATGGCGCCCCTGCTGGTTCTGTGCATCGCGATTGCCGGCCTGGTCTTCGGACCGAAAGCCGGACAAAGCGACGTGATGGCACAAGTACAGGGGCTGTTGGGCAACGAAGGCGCGCGTGTAGTGAAGGACCTGCTGCTCGACGTTAGCAGTCGTTCGTCCAACATAGTGGCTGCCGCGCTTGGCTTGGGGCTGCTGCTATTTGGCGCTTCCAGCGTCTTCACGGAGCTGCACGATTCCCTCAACCTGGTTTGGGACGTCAAGAATCAGGCCGGCAACAATCTGGTCGGCATGATCAAGTACCGCTGCTTCTCCTTCGCGATGGTGCTGGGCATCGGATTCCTGCTGCTTGTGTCCCTGCTGTTCAGCGCGGCCATTGCGGCGGCCGGAAAATTCTTTGGAGCCTTCCTGCCGGTGCCCGAAGCCGTGCTGCACGTGCTGAATGCCCTGTTGTCGTTTGGCGCAGTCACCATCCTGTTCGCCCTACTTTACAAAGTAGTGCCCGACGTACGGATCGAATGGCGCGACGTCTGGGTGGGCGCTGCCGTCACATCCGCGTTGTTCTCCATCGGCAAGCTGCTCATCGGGCTCTACCTGGGCAAGGCCAGTGTGGGGTCGGCCTATGGCGCGGCAGGATCGCTGGTTGTCTTTCTAGTGTGGGTCTACTACTCGGCGCAAATCTTCTTCCTGGGAGCGGCATTCACGCAGGCGTATTCCATGCGGGCGGGTTCGCGGGTAGGGGTTCGCTCGGCGGCTCTGCTACCCTAGTAGATATCCCCTCCAAGTATGACCGCTGTGCGTAAACCGGAAATCATGAGTCCCGCAGGCTATTGGCCGCAATTGCGCGCCGCCATTGAAGCCGGGGCCGACTCCGTCTATTTTGGGCTCAAACATTTCACGGCGCGCGCCAAGGTGGGCTTTTCGCTGGAAGAGTTGCCGGAAGCCATGGCCACGCTGCATCGGCGCGGCGTGAAAGGCTTCGTCACCTTCAACACCCTGGTTTTCGATCACGAACTCGCTGAGGCGGCGCGTACCCTGGCGGCCATCGTGGAATCGGGCGCCGACGCCATCATCGTGCAGGATCTGGGAGTGCTCAAAATGGTCCGCGCCATGGCGCCCGATCTGGAGGTTCACGGCAGCACTCAGATGAGTGTCACCAGCGCCGATGGCGTTCGCCTCGCGCAGAGCCTCGGAGCCAGCCGTGTGACGCTGGCGCGCGAGCTTTCGCTCGACGAGATCCGCGCCATCCGCGCCGCCACCGATTGCGAGCTTGAGATCTTCGTGCATGGCGCCCTGTGTGTCGCCTACTCGGGGCAATGCTTCTCATCGGAAGCGTGGGGCGGCCGCAGCGCCAATCGCGGGCAATGTGCGCAGGCCTGCCGACTGCCGTACGAGATGATTGTGGATGGCAAGCTGAAGCCGCTGGCCGATGCGCGCTATCTCCTCTCGCCCGGCGATCTTTACGCGCTACGCCAGATTCCGGAGATCGTGCCGATCGGCATCTCGGCGCTCAAGATTGAAGGCCGCTATAAAGACGTCGAGTACGTGACGCTAACCACCCGCGCCTACCGCCAGGCAGTGGACGAGGCGTGGGCCGGCATCGCGCCCACCATCGATCGCGCCGCCGAACTGCAACTTGAACAGGTATACTCGCGCGGACTGGGGCCTTTCTTCCTCACCGGGACGAATCATCAGGCGGTAGTGAACGGTCGTGCGCCGCGCCATCGAGGCGTGCTGATGGGACGCGTCGTGCGCGTGGCCGATGGCGTGGTTTCGATCGATCCCGCGGAGGCCAACCAGATCGCGCCGCTCAAGGCGGGCGACGGTGTAGTGTTCGATGCCGCGGGCTGGCGTAGTCCGGAAGAGTCGGAAGAGGGCGGGCGTGTGTTTCAGGTGACGCGCCGCGACGGCAAGTTGGAACTTGCGTTCGGCAATGGGGCGCTCGACGCAGGGCGCATTCGCCGAGGCGATCTGGTGTGGCGCACGCACGATCCCGATTTGGATAAGGCCGTGCGGCCGTACATCGATCCGGTAGCGCCGGTGCGCAAGCAGGCGGTCGCAGTGAAGGTGACCGCGCGTGAAGGCTCGCCGCTGCGCAGTGAGTGGACCGTCGGGAAGACCAGCGTCGTAGTGGAGTCCACCGCGGTGCTGGAAGCGGCTCGGAATCGCGGGCTGGATTTGGAATTCATGCGGGAGCAGTTCGGGCGATTGGGGAATACGGCATACGAACTGGCGTCGGTGGAGCTTGATGTCGAAGGCTCGCCGTTCGCCCCCAGTTCGCTATTGAATCAGGTTCGTCGCGACGCCGTGGAAGCACTCCAGGCCAAGCAGACAGAACCAAGGTGGGGCAGGCCCTTCGGCCTGCCAGTCGGGCTTCAGCCCGGCGTTTCTTCGGCAGGCCAAAGGGTCCGCCCCACCCAACACATCCTGATTCGAACCCCTGAGCAACTGGACGCCGCTATCGCATTTGGTCCAGCGTCGATTACCCTCGACTACCTGGATCTGTACGGCCTGAAGCCTTCCATCGAGCGTGTGCGCTCGGCCCAATTGCTTCCGCGCGTTGCCAGCCCTCGAGTGCTCAAGCCAGGGGAAGAACGCATCGTCGATTTCCTTTTAAGCTGCGATTGCCCCATCCTGGTTCGCTCCACAGGCCTGCTTCACGCGCTCCGCGAGAAGCCTCACGCAACGTTGATCGGCGATTTCAGTTTGAATGCCGCCAACGCCTTGTCCGCGCAGGAACTCCTCCGGCTCGGCATCGACGTGCTGACTCCCACGCACGATCTGAACGCCGCGCAAGTCGCGGAGTTGGCGCGACAAGTAGGCGCCGATTCCATCGAGGTGGTGGCGTACCAGCATCTGCCGGTCTTCCACACCGAACATTGCGTCTTCTGCCGTTTCCTTTCCACGGGCACGAGCTATCGCGATTGCGGACGTCCCTGCGAGCAGCACCGTGTGGCCTTACGCGATTCCATGGGGCGCGCACATCCCGTGCTGGCCGACGTGGGCTGCCGCAATACGGTGTTCGGCGCGGAGGCGCAGCAGGCATCGCAGCACATGGAGGAATGGCGCGCCGCCGGGATTCATCAGGTCCGCCTGGAGTTTGCGCACGAATCGGCCGAGCAGGTGGAGCGGGTCGCGCGCGCGTTCGACGATATGTTGGCGGGACGGAAATCGGCGCGCGATCTGGCACAGGAACTGCAACGCATCGCCCCCGAAGGCACTACCGAGGGCAGCTTGTTCGTGCCGGAAGGTTATCTCACTTTGCCTGTATTGCAGTAGCGATTATTGCGAGAGCGTGAAGGGCACATCGACTGTCGTCTTGATTTCGACCGGCGCGCCGTTCAGTAAGGTTGGGGCATAGACCCACTGCCGAACCGCTTCGATCGCCGCCATTATCAGCAGCGGGTGGCCGCGCACCACCTGCAAGTCCTTCGGACGGCCGTCTGTGCCGATTGTCAAGGAGAGTTGAACGACTCCCTCAACCCGAGCTTGGCGGGCAAGCGGAGGATATACGGGATCGACGTGCGTGAGCAGGCTCGCACTTTGTTGCGAGGATCCCACTATGATTCGTTGTGCAGCGGGTTGCACGCCGGCCCCTGCCTTCATTTTCTTCGTGTCGAGCGTCTTCTGCACCCACTGATCCGCCACGGAAATGTCCGATTGGTATTCCGCAACCGTGTCCCGCAGGTCGGCGCGCTCACGCACCAACAGATTCGCGTAAGCCATGGCATCGTCGTAGTTCGGATTGATGGTGAGCGCCTTGTCGAGCGCCATCAAGCCGTCCTGTATCGTCTGGTCCCATTTCGCCTTCAGTTGAGAGCGGATGGCAGCGTCGGCGATTGGCCCGGGATCCTGCTGCTTCATGCCCGCCTCTTTGCGGGCCTGCGCGTATGCCGGATACCACTGCGACCATGCGATGAAGCCGAGGCTGTAGTAGGCGTCGGCGTTGTTGGGGTCCACCGCAATCAGCTTCGCGTAAGCCTGCCTGGCGGTGTCCCACTCCTTCTGATTCAGATAGAGAGACGCCTCCGACGCGAGCGCTACCTTGTTATTGGCGTCGAGCCCCAGCGTCTTCTGGAATAGAGCGTGAGCCTTTGCCGCCAGCGCATCGTTCTCCTCGCTGCGCGCGCCGGGCACGTACATATTCATGTACGCCGTGCCTAGGTAAAGATAGCCGGTGGTAAAGGACGGGTCCATCTCCACCGCTTTAGTGAATGCGTCAATTGCGTCCGGATACTGACCAGCCTTGTAGTAGGACACCCCGCGATTCAACCATTCGCGTGCCGAAGTCGGATCTTGCGCCAACAGCGATCCCGCGGAAAGCAGCAGAACAAGCGCGTATCTCATGCCAAAATTCTACCGCTCAAAACGGAGGCATGCGCGCCCCAGGTAGATCTCGTCACCCGGGCGGAGTTTCTCGCCGCGCCGATTGCCCGCCGGGACCTCGATCGATCGGCCCTCGCGGAAGATACTGGTGCCGTATTCGCTGCCGTCGTCGCAGATGCGATACTCGCCCTCCTCCACGCGTATGTGGGCGTGCTTGCGCGACACCGTGGCGTTGGCTGCGTCGCCTTCTTCGAACACGATATCGTTGCGGCGAACTACGCGCTGATCGGAATCGGTGAGCTCGTCCATGCGGCCGATGTTGGTGCGCGATTTCGCGAGCGTGTACTCGGGCTGCGCAGTCTTGCCTTTGATCGCAGTCACTTTGCCAGGGGCAGTCGATTCCGCCACTGGTCGAGGTTCGGCCTTACGCTCCGAGCTGTAGGCGATCTCGAAGGGACCTTCGCCGCTTTCGGCAGTGGCCACTTCCACCGCGAAGCCACGAGGGATCCGGCACCCCGCGCCTTCCAACGTCTCGCGAATGTCCTTCTCCAGTCGGCCATCCTCACTGAAGGCTGCCTGGAAGACAGCACGGCGGTCGGCGTCGGCGGAGATCAGAGTTATGGCCACATGCGGGAAGGGAAACACGCGCTCGCCGCGTGCCACGGTCTGCACCTTGCCGCCGATCTCTTCCAGGATGCCGCGATGCACCAGCAGTAATTCGCTGGAATCGGCGGGTCCAAACATGCGCTCGGAGAAACGGCGAAAGCCGCGCTCGATCCCCTTTTCGATTTCGGAAAACAGGTTCATGGCTGGATCAATCCCAACTTCGCGGCGGCATTCACAATCTCCGCGGCAGCCGGCGCCGCGGCCGTTCCGCCGTACACACCATTCTCTACCAATACCGAGAAGGCAATCTTGCGCGGCTGCGCGCCATACGGCGCGAAGCCAATGAACCAGGCGTGCGATGGCGCATCCGCCAATTCAGCGGTTCCGGTCTTGCCCGCCATGGCCACTGCGGCCGCGCCGGCACGTTTGCCGGTTCCTTTGGTCACCACTTCCCGCATGAACTTCGCCAGCATCTGCGCGCTATCGGCGGACAAAACCGGCTTGGGCGGCCCGACTCGTTCGTTGTTCTCATCGGTGAGCCAGCGGCCTTCCGGCATCGCGCCGCCATTGGCCACGGTCGCCGCCACGCGCGCCATTTGGAACGGCGACGCCACCACCTGACCCTGTCCGTACGCCGATTGGGGCAGCGACTTCTTCAATTGCGGCGCCGTATCGGGTGTCGCCGCTACGATGCCCAGCAGGTTGGCGGTATCGAGAAGCGGTTCCGCGCCCACATCGTACGTGCCGAGTTGTGCGAAGTAGGCGTTGCACGACACGATAATGCCTCGCTCCATGTCGAGCGTGCCATGCGGGTTCGAATCCTGCACATCGTCGCGAATGGGGCGCTTGGAGCCCTTGATGAAATTGCCCACCCGATTATCGGGCAGGCGGATGCATTCGTAAGTCTTATGCGCGAGCTGCGGATCTTTGCGCAGCGCCGCCATGGCGGTGACCACCTTGAAAGTGGAGCCCGGCGGATAGAGGCCGTAGCGGGCGCGGTCCAGATACGGGTTGGAATCGGTCGGTTGCTCGCCATTGGAGGGCAGCGGATAGCTGACGGCGGCCAACAGGTCGCCGGTGGCGGGGTCCATCACCACCGCGGCGCCCTTGTCCTGGTGCGCCTCCAGCAACTGCTTTTGCAGAATCTGTCCCACGCGAACTTGCAGGCGCGCGTCGATGGACGCATGCACGTCGCGCGGCCGGTCGAGCACTTTGCGCACTTCGGGATTCTTCGGATCGTTGTGGTGGCGCAGCAGCGGCACCAGTTCGCGATAGTCGTAGCGGATGACGCGCTCCACCCTGCCGCTCTTGGGATTCTTCACGTCCACCATGGTGGGACGGTCGTCATAGCCGCGCAGACGGCGGGCGGAATCGCGCTCCACGAAGGAAGTATTGCTGGCGCCCCATCGGGTGCGCGTGCGCAGGTCGCCCAGCAGATCGAACATCAGGCCGCCGAAGGGATAGTAGCGGTTGTCGCTGCGCGAGCAGGCGGTGGTGATGTCGATACCGAGCTGCTGGTATTCGGCGCGGTGTTTTTCCAGTTCGTTCCAATCGCTGGTGGCAAGCGGCAGGCCATTACGATCGTAGATCGTGCCCTTGGGAATCTCGCGCATCACGTCTTGGAAGCGCGGATTGTATTGATAGCGGCGTGCCCCGTCGGCCTGCAGCACCAGCGTGCCTTCGCCCATTACAGCAGCGCTGCGCAGCACTTCCACATATGCCGCCTTCGCCAGAATCACCGCGCCCGCGATAGCGAATGACACCGCCGCAAATCGTAGCGGCAGGCGGAAGGGTTGTGTGGCGGGCTCCGCCTTCCCTTTGGACGACCCCGAGATGGAGAGCAGCATTCCGATCACCAGGAAGTTCGTGATCATGGCGGTGCGGCCATAGCTCAAGAATGGCGTGACCACTCCGGAGAGCGGCAGCACGCCGAGCGAGCCGCCCGCGATCAGCAGGATCTGCAGCACGGTGGCCGCTGCCAGTCCAGTGGCCAGGAAGAAATCGTAATCGGTGCGCGCCCGCAGAGCGATTCGCAAAGCGCGCCAGATGATCAGAGCGTAAAGCGCGAACACGGCCGCCACACCTAGGAAGCCCCACTCCTCGCCGAGCGCGGCAAGAATCAGGTCGGTGTGGCCGGCAGGCACCAGTTGCGGGTCGCCCTGCCCCGTCCCCATGCCGGCGATGCCGCCGGTGGCGTAAGCCCAGAGCGAGTGCGCCAGTTGATCGCCGCCGTGCACCACGTTGTTCCAGGGCGAAAGCCACATGGAGACGCGCTCGCCAACGGTGTGCGGCACGCCGATTGCATATCCGAAAAGAAAGCCGCACGCCACCAGCGTGAGCCCCACCGCTGGCACAAACACACTGCCGCGCGCGATCCCGTAGAGCACCAGGAACAGGCACGCGAATACCAGGGCCGGGCCCATATCTTTCTGCAGGAAGAAAAAGACCAGCGACAAGGCCACGCACACCACCGCCGGCAGCGTGTATTCCACCGGCGGGATATCGATCCTGCTGGTGAGTTTGGCGAGCGAGGCGCGGCTTTCGCGCGCATGCCGCAGAACGTCCCAGCGACTGGCGAAATATCCGGCCAGGAAGAGGACCAGGAGCACGCGGATGATCTCCACGGGTTGGAATCCGAGTAGATTGACCTTCGCGTCACTTAAGCCGGGGCCGCTGCCGAAGAGGATGAGCGCGGCGGAAAGCACGAAGCTGGCCAGCAGGGGAATGAAGGTCAGGCGGCCGGACAAGCGCTCGAAATCCACCATGGCGGCGCCGGCCAGCAGCACGCACCCCACCACTACGCCCTGGGCGAAATCGGCGAAGAGCAGGGTGTCGCGGACCGGGTCGCGGAGCGCGGCCATGAGAATCAGGCCGGCGCCCGAAAGCAGCATCACCGCCGGCAGCAGGTATTGGTCGCCGCGAAATCCGCGCAGGCTGAACCATGCGTGCGCCAGCAGGAAGACGGCCAGGAATAGCGCCGACCATAACAGAAACGACCGCCGGAAGTGTGCCGGGGAGCGCACTACGAAGAGCGGTTTCAACTGGCGCAACTGCTCGCCCGTGAGCAGGGTGATGGAATCGCGATCCTGCAGGCGATCGCGATAACCCTTGAGGCCGCGCCCCCCGCGAACGTCTTCGCCGGTGATCCGTATGCGGGCGATGGCGCCCACGTTGGAAAGGCCGCCCGAGACGTAGTAGATCTTGCGCGCCACCAGGTCGCGCTCGGCAGGCTCGGAGAACATAGTGAGCGCGGGAAGCAAGTCTTCGCGTGCACTGAGATCGTTCAGGTTGAGAAGCTTTTTGGATGCGAGGCCGGCCTCGATTTCGGCGGGGTTCGCCAACTTAGCGTGGAATACGGTGTAGAGTCCCGCCGATATCAGGGCGGCGGCGGCCAGCAGTCCGATCAGTTCCGTGGCGCGCCAGGAGGCGCCGCCGCGCGTGGTGGTCCGGACGGTGCGTTGCGTAGTGGAGCTACGAGTGACGGCCATAATCGATCAGTGATTGTGCCACCTGATGGACTGGAATCTCATCGTGGGGCAGGCTTCAGCCCGCCAATTCCGCGGCTGAAGCCTGCCCCACCAATGCTCAAAACACTCGACGCGGTACACTAATGTCCCCCAGTCGGTATCAGCGTCTGCCCCGCCGCGATCTCCGCCAGGCGGAAGTTCACGCTCTCCAGGCTCGATTCCACGCTAGCGATGGCCTCACTCGCCCTTGGGTACGGCACAATGCTCTGATACAGTTCCAGTGCCTCCTTATAATCGTTGGCCGCACGCTGGATCTGATCTTTCTCCTGGGGCAGACCGCGCATCTTGCGCGAGTCCCAATAGGTGCGATTGGCGCGGTCCTGGTAACCATCCGCCAGGAACAACTTCTCTCGCGGGCCCAACTGGAAGCCGCGCCGCGCCGCCTGTTGGAATGCGTCGGACGCCTTATCGATGTCCTTCAGCCCGTAGACATACAAACGCGCGAGGCCGAGTTCCGGGTCGGGTGATTTCGGCAGGAGTTTCTCCGCCTCGCTAAAATCGTTCACCGCCAACTGCAGAGTTTTGGCATCTTTATGGGTGTAGCCATTGATGCGCGCGATGTGGCCCTCCGCCAGGCGCAGTTTGCCGCGCACTTCTTCGTCGGGCTCCACAATAAGGGCATCGGCCAGCACAGCGCGGGCTCGTTCCCAATCCTTTTCCCGCACTGGCGGCGAATCGGTGCGCGAAGCCAGAATCACGCGATCGGCCACCGCCACAAGCTTCTGTTTCACAGTCCTCCGGGGCCCATACAAAAGGAGAGACGAGGGATTGCCCTTGGAAAGTTCCTTCCATTTGGCAAACACCAGGGTCGGGTCGGTAATCTGTTCGGAATCGATATCGCGCTCCAGCACCTGCCCTTGCCGGTACATGCGATAGCTGGAAAGCGCAGTCCAGAAGCCCCAAAGCACACTGGCGAGCGCCAGTACTCCCACCACCTTCATGCTGGCGCCGAAGACAGACCGTTTTTTCGCGATACCCTGCACCGGCTCGGGTTTCATCGAGGACGTGCGCCGTGTCTCCTCGCTGGCGGAGTCGCTCGCCGATTCCGATGAGGTACGGCGCGTTTCGTCGCCGGAACGGAAGGTGCGCCGGGTCGCGTCCTGATCCACCACCACTGCGGTCACGGGTTCACCCTTGCGGAAGGCAACCAGGTCGTCGGCGAACTCGCGCGCCGTCTGGTAGCGTGTGGCGGCGTCGGATGCCATGGCTTTCATCAGGATCTTCCGCAGAGCCTCGGGACATGGGTCGGGCGCCGGCGGAGGTGCGATGTGCGAGCGGATCATGCTCTCCAACCGTTCGGTGGATTCCGCATGGTATGGCTGCAGCCCAGTCACCATTTCGTAGAGCATCACACCCAACGACCAGAGATCGGAGAGCACGTTCACCTCGCCCAAATCCAGCCGCTCGGGCGACGCGTACGGCACGCTGCCGAACTCGTTGCGTGTCAAGCGGCGCGTGAGCGAAAGTGCCTTGGCGATGCCGAAATCCAGCACGCGCGCGTCTCCACGGGCATCGATGCGAATGTTCTTGGGCTTGATGTCGCCGTGGACAATGCCGCGGAAATCCTTGCCCTCGATGGTCACCTGGAGGTTGTGCGCGTTCTCCAGCGTCTCAGCCACCGCGATCGCGACATCGGCGGCAAAGCTTATGGCGAGCGGTCCGCGGCGCATCAGGTCGTGAAGATCCTGCCCGTCGATGTACTCCATGGCGACGAAGAAATACTCGTTCAGGTCGCCCGCGCCGTAAACCTTCACCACGCGCGGATCGATGTCAGCCAGCCGCGCCTGCAATTCTGCGCCGCGCCGCTCGGCCACAATCGAGTCGCGCGTATCCTGGTCGGTGCTGTGCTCAATCAGCTTCAACGCCACGGGGCATCCCCACTCCGTGTCCTGCGCCAGGTACACGTCCGCCATGCCGCCGCGTCCCAGCTTGCGGAGAATCTCGAATTTGCCCAGGCGCCGGCTGGCGGGTGCCATCATTTCCTACGCCCTGCCTTTCCGGTGTCTGGAATTACATTGCGTTCCCGCACAGCGCCCATGGGGATCTCGGGCGGCAGTTCGAGTGTGTTCTTCTCGAAAACGTTGCCAAACAGCGCCGGCCGTGCGGCGCCGCGCGCTGCCAGTCCGGCCCCTTTATTGCGGCGGAAGGCGTTGTGCGAGATCCATGGCGAACCGGCCCCCACAATCAGCACACCTTCGCCGGAACAATCGTGGATATCGCTGGCACGCAGCACGGTGGGCGCGCCGCCGCGAATATCGATGCCGATGGCGGCGCCTTCCACCTCCACGTCGTCCACCTCCACGGCGGAGTTTTCCAGCAGGATTCCCGTGGAGAGCGGCGCCTGCGCGTCGCCCACAATATGGAAGCCGCTGAGGCGCGCGCCCTTTACGTCCTGCGCAATCACCGCCGGACCCTTGCTCAACGGCGCGGCCAGAATTTTGGCTTCGCGCGGCACCTGGCTGCGCAGCGTTACGTCGCTCTTGAGCTTCACCTGTTCGTGATAATCGCCCAACATCACTTCGACGGTATCGCCGGCTCGCGCCTGCGCCAATGCTTCGGTGATGCTGGTGTACGTGGCCCCGGGGCCTACGGTCAGCACTTGCGGAGTGAATACCACGGCTGGAGGAATCCACATGCCGCGCCACATCCAACCCGCCGGCAGAGCGATGGCGAGACCCAGCAGGAACAGGGCGAAGCCGGATCGCCAAAACGGAGTGGACTTCTGCACGGGTTCCACGCGTGGCGCGGTGAAGTTCTCGCCTTCCACCACCAACACGGTGACGTTGTCCTTGCCGCCCGCGCGATTGGCTGCCGCGATCAATTCGGCCACCGCGCCATCGGGATTTCCCGCGTTGCGCTCCACGGCCTTGCGGATTTCCTTGGAACCTACCTGGTCGCTCAGGCCGTCGCTGCATAGCAGCAGTGCGCTGTCGGGATCGAACGCGATGCGGCGCACCTCGATGAAATCCGGGTCGTCGGGGGCATGCTCTTCCGACCCAACATCGCGAAACACCTCGTTCCGGCGCGGATGCCGCATCGCTTCGGCTTCCGTGAGTTCCTGGCTGTCCTCGCGCTCGCCCACGGGCGAATGGTCGTGAGTGATCTTTTGGATTTCACCGCGCCTGATCTGATAGAGCCGCGAATCGCCGACGTGCCCCACCACGGCCGAGCCATTATCGAGCAGCGCCAGCGTCAACACGCACGCCATCCCCTGCCATTCGGGGTTCGAGTGCGCAGTCGTGTAGATCTCGTTGTTCGCCATCGTGATGGCTTCGCGGATGCGGTCCTCGGCGGTCCCGGTCTGGCGCTCCAGCCGGGTGCGGACCCGGTCCACTGCGATCTCGGCGGCCTTTTCCCCGGCGGCCTGCCCCCCAATTCCATCCACTACCAGGAAGACACCGCGTTCGGAGTCGAGATGCAGCGCGTCTTCATTGTTCCGGCGCACCTTGCCGGGATCGCTCCCGCCCGCGCATCTCAACTTTGCTTTAACCATTCGAAGTAGTTCGGAACTCCAAAAATAGAACGCCGGCGAGTCCGATGCGCGCCTGCTCGGGCACCGGCACTTCAACATTGAGATCGCGCTTTTCGGCGTCGGAAAAGTCGATGCTGGATGGCGCCTTCTCGCCGTTGATGGTGGTGCCCAACCGGCTGACGTCCTTCAAAAAAAACTTGCCGCTTTCGGGATCGCGGCGCAAACGGAAGTGCTCGCGGGAAACGTCGGGCAGGGTCTCGAGTTTGAGGTCGGTCCAATAATCGCGGCCGCCGCGGCCCACTACAATCTGGTCCTTGGTCACCTGGAACGTCTTGCGCCCGGAATTGTCTTCGTAATCGATCACCGCATAACCCGGGCCGCCAGCAGCCGCGGCGGGAGCCGCCGCGGCCTCATATTTCGCAGGTGCGCTAGTCTGCTCGCCGGCCATGCGGCGGGTGCCAATCCGCTTAGTCATGGAGCCTGCGCCCAGCTCGGATTTGGCGGGTAGGGCGAGTTCGGAATAGATGACGATGTCGCCGGCCGACACTTCGTCGTCGGTATTTTCCAGAACGCGAATCTGCCAGCCGCCCTCGGGAATGGCGATTTTCGGATCGCCGCGGCGCGCGATTTTGAGCCGCTCGCCGATCGAGGCGCGATTCAGGCTGTCGAGTTCGGCGTCGAGCGCCCGCCGCGCTTCCTCCACAATGCGGGGAACAATGCCGCGTAGCCGCTCCATATCGTCCGGATGCAGATAGACGTGGTAAATGGAAGGCGCGAGCGTGGAGTAATGCAGAGGCTCAAGGCCCTCTCGCATGTTTCTCACGATCTCTAGAATGATCTCGCGCGCTGTGGCGGGGGAGCTAGTGGCAGGACGGTCCATAAGTTATTGGAAGCCTGCTTCGATTTTAGCAGCGCGGGAGGCGAGGATCAGGACATCCCCTGCTCTCTTTTGCCAACATTGCAAAAATGCGATAATGGGAGCGGATGGCATGGGTTGTAGAGCTGCTGGACGATCGGGTTCGGGATGAACTCGAAGCGCTGCCGGCCGACATGCAGGCCCGTTTTCGCCGAATCGTCGAGCTGATCCAGAGGTACGGCCTCGAACGAGTTCACGAGCCCACGTAAAGCACCTGTAAGGCCCTTTGTGGGAAATGCGCATGAAGGGTAAGGATGGAATATCAAGGACGGTCTACGCCACCGCCAATGGCCGCCGGGTTGTCATCGTCCGCGTGTTCGTCAAGAAAACGCAGAAGACGCCCCGGCGAGAGATTGAAATCGCGCTGCAAAGAGCCCAGGAGGTACAGGACCAATGAAACGCACCACTGTTGATGATCTCCACAAGAAGTGGATGAAGAACCCGAAGTACCGGCGCGAATATGAAGCACTGGCGGAAGAGTTTTCGCTTTCCGCCGCGATGATTGAAGCCCGCGCTCGCGCGGGCCTCACGCAGGAACAGGTGGCGCAGCGTATGAAGACCACGCAGGCCGTCGTCGCGCGTCTCGAAGGTGGAGGCAGTATGCCCTCGACCCGGACTCTTGAAAAATACGCCAAGGCAACCGGGACGCGGCTCAAAATCAGTTTTGAGCCAGAAGGAGCGCGGCCGTGAGAACGGATCGGCGCCTGGCGCATCGCGGTGAGCCAACAGGATCGCAGTTCGGAGCTGAGTCTGGCGCGACCCACCCGACAAAGACCACCACCCCCACAGGCGTCGTATAATGAAATCAGTTCCATTGAGAGGTGTTGTGTCCCTGCGTACTTATTTCCGGACTTATCTTCGTTTTTTCACCCACAGTCTGATGCTACCCATCCTGGAAAGCGGCGAGGAAACTACTCTCGTCGGCGGACAGGCAGTTATGGAGGGCGTAATGATGCGCGCCCCTCATAGCTATTGCGTCGCGGTGCGCAAGGCCAGCGGGGAGATCGTCACTGAAGAGCGGCCTCTGCCTCGGATTTCGGAACAGTATCCGATCTTTAAATACCCCGTTTTCCGCGGCGTCGGGACGCTGTTCCAGGCCATGAAACTCGGGATGAAGGCGCTGCAGTTCTCTGCCAACGCGGCCATTGAGGATCTGCCTCAGGAGCCTGGCAAGGAAAAAGCCAAAGGCCCCAAGGAACTCCCGAAATGGGTCATGGTGGGAAACCTGGTGCTCATGCTCGGGTCGTTTGTTTTCCTCTACAAGTGGCTGCCGCTCTACCTGGCCACGCAGTTGAAGGGTATCTATCCCGTGTTCGACGGGCGCTGGACCTTCAATCTGGCGGACGGCCTGATTCGCATCTCCATTTTCCTGCTCTTCATGGGGCTGATTTCGCGCATGAAGGACATCCGCCGTGTCTTTGAATATCACGGCGCGGAGCACAAAGTCGTATTTAATTTCGAATCGGGCAAGCCTGTGACGGTCGCGAACGCGCAATCGTTCACCACCTTCCATCCGCGCTGCGGAACCAGTTTCCTGATGCTGCTGATGATCGTCTCGATGTTGGTCTACCCGATGATTCCGTTTCAAACCTTCCTCGGCAAGTTTCTGATGCGCCTTGCGCTGCTGCCGGTGATTACGGGCGTCTGCTACGAAATGATCCGCTTCGCGGCGCGCCGCCCCGGTGGCTTCATGACCATCCTCACCGCTCCCGGAATGTGGCTGCAACGCATCACCACCAAGCCGCCGGCGGACGACCAGGCCGCAGTCGCAATCCACGCGCTGGAAGGCGCCATGGCCCTCGAAAAAGAGCAGGGCGGCCAACTGGTTATCGCCTAAGAAAACGTCCATGCAATTCGTTCAGAAGCTCGAGCAGCTCGAGAAGCGCTTCGACGAGCTCACACAACAGATGGCCGATCCGGCCGTGATCAGCGATGGCGACCGCTATCGCAAAGTCACCAAAGAACAGAGCGAGATTTCTGAAGTTGTCGGCAAATATCGCGAGTGGAAACAGGTGAACGATAGCCTGTCGCAGGCTCGCGGCATGCTGCAGGAGAGCGACCCCGAACTCAAGGAGATGGCGCAGGAAGAGGTCGCCCGGCTCGATCCCGAACGGGAGAAGCTGGAAGAAGAGATCAAAGTCCTGCTGCTGCCGAGGGATCCCAACGACGATAGGAATATTGTGCTCGAAATCCGCGCCGGGACGGGCGGTGACGAAGCCACGCTATTCGCTGCCGAGATCTTCCGCATGTACTCGCGCTACGCGGAGACCCAGGGCTGGAAGATGGAAATCACGTCCAACAGCGATTCAGCGGTTGGCGGAATGAAGGAAGTCATCGCGTTGGTGAGCGGCAACAAGGTGTACGGCAAGCTGAAGTACGAAAGCGGCGTGCATCGGGTGCAGCGCGTGCCGGCCACGGAGCAGCAAGGTCGCATTCACACCTCGGCCATCACGGTAGCGGTGCTGCCGGAAGCCGACGAAGTGGAGATCAAGCTCGAAGCCAAGGACGTGCGCGTCGATACCTTCTGCTCGTCGGGTCCGGGCGGACAATCGGTCAACACCACCTATTCGGCGGTGCGGCTTACACACCTGCCAACCGGGACCATCGTATCCTGCCAGGACGAAAAGTCGCAGATCAAGAACCGCGCCAAGGCGGAGCGCGTGCTGCGCTCACGGCTTTACGAAATGGAGCTCGAAAAGCAGCAGGCGGCGTTGGGCGCGGAGCGGCGCAGCCAGGTGGGAACAGGCGACCGCAGCGAGAAGGTCCGCACTTACAACTTTCCGCAAAATCGCGTCACCGATCACCGCATCGGCTTCACGCTGCACCAGCTTGAATTCGTGATGGACGGCAAACTGGAGCCGGTCATCGACGCGTTGATCGCTTACTACCGTGGCCAGCAGGGCGCAGCGTCCACCACATGACGCTCCAGACGGCGCTGCTTCAGGGGAGCAAACTCCTGGAGGATGCCGCTGTCGCCGTGCCCCGTCTCACCGCTGAAGTTTTGTTGACCCACGCGCTCCACTGCGAGCGGGTGTACCTGTACGCCCATCCCGAGCAGGAACTCAAACAAGTGGAGTGGCTGCACTACGGCCGCTACCTGCATGAACGCATGCAGGGTAAGCCGACGCAATACATCACCAAACGCCAGGAGTTCTATGGCCGCGATTTCCGCGTCACTCCCGATGTGCTGATTCCGCGGCCCGAGACCGAACACGTGGTGGAGGTGGCCCTTCCGCTGGCTCGCGCCTCGCGGCGTATTCTCGATATCGGAGCCGGCTCGGGGGCGCTGGCCGTTACTCTGCAGCTCGAAACGGGAGTCGAGACGATCGCAACGGACATCTCGCCCGTCGCCGCGCGAGTGGCCGCCGATAATGCGGAGCGTCTCGGCGCGCGCGTCTCGCTGGTAGTCTGCGATCTGATGGATGCGGTCGCGGATGGCTCGATAGACCTCATCGTGTCCAACCCGCCTTACGTTCCACTGAAGGATCGCGAAGGATTGCAGCGCGAAGTGCGCGATTGGGAGCCGCACGTGGCGCTCTTCGGCGGAGTCTCCGGCTTCGACCTCTACGAGCGAATCGTCCGCGGCGCGCCCCGCGTGCTGCGTCCCGGCGGTCATCTGGTGATGGAACTGGGATTCGGAAGCTATACCCACGTTCAGGAAATTCTCGGTGCGTGGCGGGATGTGCGAGTCGAGCCGGACCTTGCAGGGATACCGCGAGTAATCGTAGCGCGAACGCCTTAGTGGCGCCGGTGGTCGAAGCCACCGGCGGTGCTTCATAATGTAGCGCGATGGAATCTCATCGTGGGGCAGGCTTCAGCCTGCGGTGGGCTTCAGCCCGCCAATTCTGAGCGCCGATGACCATTATTCGCCGATGCCTACCGCCCTGGAACACCCACGTCGCCGCGAGTGGCGAAATCGGAGAGGGTAAGGAAGATCAGGATCCCCAGCCAGAGCAGGCCGCCCACCAGCACCAGCTTCGTGAGTTTGTCGCTATGCCGCACGTGCATAAAGAACAGCGCCACCAGCAGCATCTTGCACACTGCGATGGCCAGGGCGACCACCACACTGAAGGCGCCGAGATCCACGAAGGCCACCGCCGTAGTGGCGATGGTCGCCGCGATCAGGCCGACGAAGACCAACGAATATGTTTTGACGCTATCGACGTGCTGAGACATGGCTATTTCCCCAGATGGCGGTCAATCAGATATAGAAGCGGGAACAGGAAAATCCAGATGATGTCCACAAAGTGCCAGTAGAGCCCGCCGAGATCCACCGGCGTGAAATACTCCGCGTGTATACGTGCCCTGTTTGGCCTTCCAGATCAGGAATGACAGCAGGCCCGCGCCGATCACCATGTGCAGCGCGTGCAATCCCGTCATGGCGAAATACAGCGAAAAGAACAACTGCGCGTGGCCCTGTTCGGTGGTTCCTTCGAGGTGGAAGGTCGGACCGGGGATGTGATGCTCCACATACTTATCGTTCCATTCGTAGGCCTTGACCCCCAGGAAGACGCCGCCCAGGATCAGCGTCAGGATCAGGAATGATGATAATCGCCTTGCGCTGTCCCAACTGCGCGGCGCGCACCGCCAGCACCATGGTGAAGCTGCTGCACAGCAGCACCACCGTGTTGGCGGCGCCGATTACGGCGATCGAGACTGCTCGACGCGATCGCGAAGACATGCGGGAACGCGGAGCGGTATATGGTGTACGCCAGGAACATGCCGCCGAAGAACATGATTTCGGTGACCAGGAAGATCCACATCCCCAGCGTGGACGCGTCCTTCTGCTGTTCGGCGGTTTCGAACTGCTCGCGTAGCGCGAGCGTTTCCACATGAGCGTGAGCTTCGTTAGCCAACTTCGATCACCTCTTCCATCACCGTGCTGTAGTCGTAGGCATCGTGGGTCACAACCGGGATCTCCTCGAAATTATGCAGCGGCGGCGGCGATGCGGTATGCCACTCCAGACCCGTCGCGCCCCACGGATTGGCGGTCGCCACTTTGCCGTAGCGCAGCGACCAGATGAAATAGATCATGGGCATCATGTAGCCGACCGCCAGCACGGAAGCGCCAGCCGTCGAGAGCACGTGCAGCACCTGAAACTCGGGCGGATAGGCGGCGTAGCGCCGCGGCATGCCGAGATAGCCCAGAATGAACTGCGGGAAAAACGTCAGGTTGAAACCCAGGAAGATGATCAGCGCGGAAAGTCTCGCCCACAACTCGGGGTACATGCGGCCGGTCATCTTCGGCCACCAGTAATGCAGACCGCCGAGATACGCCATGATGGTGCCGCCCACCATGATGTAGTGGAAGTGCGCGATCACGAAATAGGTGTCGGTGACATGCACATCGATGCCGAGCGATGCCACGAACAATCCCGTGAGGCCGCCGATGGTGAACAGTCCGATGAAGCCGAAGGCGTACAGCATCGGCGTCGCGAAGGAAATCGAGCCTTTATACAAGGTCGCCGTCCAGTTGAACACCTTGATCGCCGAAGGGATCGCGACGAAGTAGCTGAGGAACGAAAACACCATGCCGGCGTAAACCGATTGCGTGCTGACGAAGAGGTGATGTCCCCAAACCAGGAAGCCGAGCACCGCGATGGCGACGCTCGAAAACGCGACAAAGCCGTAGCCGAACACCGCCTTGCGGGAAAACACCGACACCAGTTCGCTGATCACGCCCATGGCCGGCAGCACCATGATGTACACGGCCGGGTGCGAATAGAACCAGAAGAGATGCTGGAAGAGCACCGGGTCGCCGCCCAAGGCCGGATCGAAAATCCCGATGTGGAAGACGCGCTCGCAGAACACCAGCAGGATGGTGACGGCCAGCACCGGAGTGCCCAGCACCTGGATCACGGCGGTGGCGTAATTCGACCACACGAACAGCGGCATGCGGAACCAGGTCATCCCCGGCGCGCGCATCCGGTGCACGGTCACGATGAAGTTGAGGCCGGTCAGAATGGAAGAGAAGCCCGCGATGAAAATTCCCACCGCGGTGGCGATCACCCAGGTATTCGAATACGTGGTGCTGTACGGCGTGTAGAACGTCCATCCCGTATCCACGCCGCCCGCCAGCATCGCGAACAGGCTAAACAGGCCGCCCACTACCAGCAGGTACCAGCTCAACAGATTGATGCGCGGAAATGCCAAATCGCGCGCACCGATCATCATCGGCAAAAAGAAATTCCCTAGAGTGGCTGGAATCGACGGAATCAGGAAGAAGAACACCATCGCAACACCGTGCATGGTGAACAGCTTGTTGTACGTCTCGGAGGAAACCAGGTCCCCCTGCGGCGTCAACAACTCCATGCGGATCATCGTGGCGAACGCGCCGCCCAGGAAGAAGAACAAAGTAATGGTCGCGAGGTAGAGCAGGCCGATACGCTTGTGGTCCTTCGTGAGGAGCCACGACTTGATGCCGTAGCTGGCGTTTAAGTAATGCTCGCGTTCTTGTACCGCTGCGGTAATCATAAGGCTAACGTTTCTCCGGCGCAGCCGCTGGCTTTACGGTCGCGGCCGCCGGCTGCGGTCCAATCGACTTGACGTATTCTATGAGGCTCAAAACGCCTTCCTCCGTCACCAGTCCCTGAAAGGTGGGCATCAATGGTTTGTAACCGGCAACCACTTTGGCGCTGGGCTGTAATATCGATTCGCGGATATATCCTTCATCCGCGACCACGGTTCGTCCATCGGCAAGCTGCACCTTCGTGCCGTAGACTCCGGCTAGCGATGGGCAGCGGCCGGAACCATCCATTTTGTGACAATTGCTGCACGCCAGATCCGTAAATAATTTCTGGCCGGTCTGCGCAAGCGTTCCTCCGGTGACGCCCCCGCTCAGCCACTCCGAATACTCCTTCGGGTCCATGACGTAAATCCATCCGATCATGCCGGAGTGCTTGGTGCCGCAATATTCGGCGCAGAAGAGATGGAACTTTCCGGTCTTGGTGGGCATGAACCACAGCGTGGAATAGCGTCCCGGCACTACGTCCTGCTTGACGCGGAAATCGGGGACGAAGAAGCTGTGGATCACGTCTTCCGACGTCATGGTGAGGCGAATAGCGCGCCCCAGCGGGACGTGCAATTCATTGATTTCGCGGTTCCCTTCCATGTGCTGCAGCTTCCACATCCACTGTTTGGCCACTACGTTAGATCTGCAAAGCGTCGTTCAGGCGGCCGGCTTTCCCTCATGTAAATGCTGGCGCCCCAGGTAAACATCACCATGGTGAGGCCGAACGGAATCACGCTCCATACGATCTCGAGCACGTAGCCAGTGTGTTGCACATGCGGCAGTTCCTGCTCGCTCCGCCTTCGATAGCGAATCGCGAAATAGAAGATGGCGCCGAAAATCGCCAGTGTGAAAAACACCGCGACGGCGAGGAGGTAGTACAGTAAGTGGTCCACGTCGGGAGCGAACGTGGATGCCTGTTCCGGAAATAGAGGTAGTTTACCCATCTAAGCTTGTCCAACCCGGCGCTTGCCGCTCCGCACGTCGCGGCGGATCACGATCAGCAGAAACGTTCCGCCGATCAGCGCAAAGAGCGCCGCGGAGGCGCGCAGCAGGTTCATGGCGATAGCGCCGTATTTTCCCGTGGCCGGGTCGTAATGAAAGCAGAACAGCAGAACTGCGTCCACCGGGCTGCCGATTTTGTTCTGTGAAGCTTCCACAAGTCCCAGGCGAACGTCGCGCGGCGCATACTCCACGCCGTAGAAATATCGCGACACGCGGCCATCGGGGGTCAGCACCATGATGCCCGATGCATGCGCGTACTGATCGGTCTTGGGATCGTACTTATAGTGATAGCCGATGGCGTCCATTAACGGTCTGACGTTGGCTTCGCTGCCGGTCAAAAAGTGCCAGCCGTTCGCGGTGTTGGGACGGGCATAGCGGTGTAAGTAGGTCTGCTTCTTGGCCGCCGCGAGTTCCGGTGTGTCTTTCGGGTCGATACTCACCGCCACTACTTCGAAATCCTTGCCCGGGTCGAACGTCACGGCCTTCAGCGTGCTTTCCACGCCGGTGAGAATCTGCGTGCACAACATCGGGCAGCGGTAATAGACGGGCACCAGCAGCACAGGCTTGCCTTTGCTGAAGTACGTGGAGAGCGGCACGTCCCGGCCTGCCTCATCCTTCAGCATGGTGTACAGCGGAACCTGCTCGTCGAGTTTCTGATCGATACCCACACCGATCAGCGCGCCCGGCAGCGCCGGCTTCAGGTTCGAATCCTGCATGCTGTATGATGGCTGCGCGGGGGCCGGCTGGCCCGGCTGGGCCATCGCGATGGAAGCAAAAGCGAGAACAAGCAATGCGCCCGGCTTCATTTCCAACCTCCCAACCCGCTTTCGCTCGGCACGCTCACGTTGCTGGTCTCGGGCGCGGCTGTCCGCGATGGCAGGCCCTTCTGTGCCAGCATATCGATCGCCTGATCGATCGGCACGCGAACGATTCCCTTATCCTTATCCACCCAGCCATAGCTGTTCAAAATCTTGTCTTCGGCAGCGCGCTCGCGCGCCAGGTCCAGCACCGGAGTTTCTTCCAGAACCGTGCCGGACGGTCGCCGGACATTCGCCGGATTCGAAAAGGCCTTCGGCGGCGGCGGTCCCTCGCGCGCGATAAAGTAGTGGAACACAAACAGCAGCATGGCCATCGAGGCTACACAGATCAACACCAGCGCGATGCCGAACTTGCCGATTGCCCATGCGTCGACGTCGGTCCGTTCAAATCCCACCGGCGGAACCGGCGGCTCTTCGAGATCGTGCTTATTCTCGGCCATGTTCCAATGCCTCCTCCAGGTGCGGATCGTTCAACGGCATCAGCGGCCGCTTCTCCAGTTGAAATAGGAAATACGCCAGCCAGATGCCGCCCAGCCCGATCGGCGCGGTGATATCCATCCAGCTAAAACCGCCTCTGCCGGAATCGGGGGCTACCACCCAGTACACATCCACGCAGCGCATCAGCATGATGAATACCGCGATGCGTGAGAGCAGCTTGTAATTGCGTTTGATGTCGCGCGAGAGAAGCAGCGCGAACGGCAGCGCGAAGTGTCCGAACACCAGGGCGAGCGCCACATAACCCCACGGCCCGTTCATTCGCACCTTGTACCACGGGATCTCTTCCGGCAGGTTGCCGGCCCAGATGATCAGAAATTGCGAGAACGAAAAATACGCCCACACCATCACCAGCGCCAGCAGGAACTTCCCCAGATCGTGCAGATGCCGATGCGTGAGCACGCGCGACATGGGCTCTCGGCGCGACAGCACAATCATCAGCGTGATCAGGAACGCCATCGACGAGAGTCCTTGGCCCGCCATTAGCAGCAGACCGAAGATAGTCGAGAACCAATGCGGATTCAGCGAGAGCACCCAGTCGATCGACATAAAGGTGACGCTGAAGCCCCAGAACACCAGCCCAGGACCGGAGATGGTCGCCATCCAACCGTGCGCTTTCCTGTCGCCGCGATCTTCATCCGCCGACCACCGATTGAGCAGCCACGAGAGCAGAATCCAGCCGCCGAAGTAGACTGCCGTGCGGCCCAGGAAGAACGGCACGTTTAGGTATAGATGTTTGTGTTGCAGCCCCGGGTCGGCCGCGACGATGTCGGGATGCGACCAATGGTACAGGCTCGGTATGCCGATGGCGATGGGAATGAACAGCAGCGCCAGCAGCGGAATCGTTCTCGCCGCGGCCTCCGCCGGACGCCGGATCACCACACCCCAGGCCCCACCCGTCAAGTACTGCAGCATGAGCCATGCCAGCGAACCCACGGCGAAGCCCACGAAAATGATGTACGACCAGAGGTACGAACGGTAAACCTGCCCGGCGGGTCCAATGAACGCGCCCACTAACGTCAACAACAGGCCCACTGCGCCAATCGCGGTAGCGCGCCCCCGCCAACTGCGCAGATCGTTCTGCAGTGCGGGCGAGATGTTATAGTTCACGGCCTGAGCCATCATTTCTCACCTCCCGCCGCCGGCTGATCGAGTTTGCCGCGATCCTGCTGCGGTACATCGTTGATGGTGGCGTTGTGGCTCAACTGCAGCGCGCGCTCATAGGCCACAATCGCCCAGCGGTCGCGCGTGGGAACCTGCGCTGCATAATCCGGCATCGCGCCGAAACCGTTTGTGATCACGTCAAAAAGGTATCCGTTCTCAGCCTCGCGCAAACGGTCGATGTGGAACGAAGGCGGATGCTTGTAACCGCGCTGCGGAATTTTTCCGTTACCATCGCCTAAACGGCTGTGGCAGGGAGCGCAGTAAATGTTGAACCGGTCCTGCCCACGCAGAATCACTTCCTTGGTCACCGGGAATGGGAACTCGTTCACGAATTTTCCATCCGGGCCTTTGCCCGTGTAGAATGCCACGTCGTCATTCAAATGGCCGCGCGGCACGGTGCCATCGATCAGTTGACGCTCCGAGCGCGCGTCGCCGAAGAAGTCACTGGGACGAAGCGGCGGATACTTGGGCTGATCTTGCATATCCTGGCGGCACGCCGCGCCGACCGCGAGCAAAACGACAACGGACGCAAGTTTGACGCTGATAAACTCAGTGCGCAACTTCAGATACCTCTCTGGGCTCCAACGTCTCCAGGAACTCCGACGTTTTATCGTGGTCGAACAGCGGATCGGTGGATTCGATGCACAGGAAAAACCGGTTCCTCGAAGCCAGCGCGAAGCGCGGCACATTGAACGCCGGATGGTATGGCATGGGAAGCCCGCACAACCCCAGCAGTCCGAACACCGCCGATAGCGCCGCAAACAGAATCGTCAATTCGAAAGTGATCACGATGTACGATGGCCAGCTATGCAGACGGCCGTCCCGCGATGTTGATCGGGAAATAAACCACTGTCACGTAATACTGCAGCAGGTAGCCGGTAAGCCCCCCGAGAATGCCTCCGATCAACACGATCAGCGGCAGCTTGTTCTTGTGCAGGTGCAGCGCGTCTGTCAGTTCCTCAATCGGAAAAGGCGAATAGGCGTCGAGCTTACGATATCCCTGCTCCCGCGCGGCCCGTGCCGCATTGACCAGGGCGGTGGGGCTCTCGAACTCAGCCATCAATCCGTAGATCGGTTTAATCAAGGCCGGTTTGGTCAACGCTGCACCTCCTCCTCCACTTTGGCCTGAGGCAGCAGCGTGCGCACTTCAAAGATCGAAATCATGGGCAATAGACGAATAAACAGGAAGAACAGGAACAGGAACAACCCGATGGTGCCCAGGTAGGTTGCCCAATCCCAGCGGGTCGCTTGAAAGATCGACCACGAAGAGGGCACGTAATCCTGCGCCAGGCTGCTCACGATGATCACGAAACGCTCCAGCCACATGCCGATCAGTACAATGATCGAAGAGATGAATAGCGTCACCGGATTGCCGCGAATCTTCTTGAACCACAACGACTGCGGCGCCACGATGTTGCAAGCCACCAGGGACCAGTAATAATACTTGTAAGGTCCTGTCATGCGGTTCTGCATGATGGAGCCCTCGAAAACATTGCCGCTGTACCAAGCCGAGAAGGCTTCCAGGATATACGCGTAGGCCACGATCAGGCCGGTCGCGAGCATCACCTTGCCGCAGTTGTCCAGATGCTTATCGGTGATCAGGCCCTTCAAACCGTAAACCGAGCGCAGCGGGATGGCCAGCGCCAGCACCATCGCAAAACCGGAATAGATGGCGCCCGCCACGAAGTAGGGCGGGAGGAACGTGCTGTGCCAGCCGGGCACAATCGCGATGGTGAAGTCGAAGCTCACCACGGTGTGGACGGAGAGCACCAGCGGTGTTGCCAGGCCGGCCAGCAGCAGCGAAGCGGTTTCATATACGCTCCAGTGACGCGCCGACCCGCGCCAGCCCATCGCCATGATGCCGTAGATGAAGCGAGCGGCGCGGTTATGCGTTCTGTCGCGCAGCGTCGCCAGGTCGGGCATCAGGCCGACGTACCAGAACAACAGCGAAACCGTGGCGTATGTCGATACCGCGAATACGTCCCACACCAGCGGGCTGCGGAAATTCGGCTGCACTCCCATCGTGTTGGGATATGGGAACAGCCAGTAGGCCAGCCACGGACGCCCCAGGTGAAGTATCGGGAACATTCCCGCGCAAGCCACGGCGAACAGCGTCATGGCTTCCGCGAAACGATTGATCGAATTGCGCCACCGCTGATTCAGCAGCAGCAGAATCGCCGAGATCAGCGTTCCCGCGTGGCCGATACCGATCCACCACACGAAGTTCGTGATGGCGAAACCCCACATCACCGGCACCCGGATGCCCCAGACGCCCACGCCCTTGGCGAACAGCACCGCGCACGCCAGCAGGAAAAGCAGCAGCAGTCCGAAACCTACGGAGAAACAGGCCATCCAGAACAACGGCGTCCGCTTCGTAAGCACCACCGTCGCGATTTGATCGGTGACGGTGCCGAACGTATATCCGGGCGCAATGATGTCCCGAGGCGCCGGCTGGTCCACTACTTGTTGATCATCCGCCATGGAACTAACCTTCCATCTCCGGATTGGGATTGCGCAGCGACGCAAGATACGTAGTGCGCGGCCTCGTGTTCAAATCGGCCAGCATGCTGTAATTCAGCTTTTCGGCTTTCATCTTGGCCACGCGGCTGTTGGGGTCATTAATATTTCCGAACACGATCGCTTCCGCCGGACACGTCGCCTGGCATGCCGTCAGGATCTCTCCGTCGCGCACACTGCGATCCTGCTTCTCGGATTCAATTTTTGCGAAATTGATTCTTTGCACGCAATACGTGCATTTTTCCATCACACCGCGGCTGCGAACCGTCACATCGGGATTATTCAGCAGCTTCAGGCTCGGCGTTTCGAAATCGGAGAACAGATAGAAGTTAAACCGCCGCACCTTGTACGGGCAGTTGTTGGAGCAATACCGCGTGCCCACGCAGCGGTTGTACACCATGTCGTTCAGGCCTTCCGAACTGTGCGAGGTGGCCTGCACCGGGCACACCAGCTCGCATGGCGCATCTTCGCACTGCATGCACGGCACCGGCTGGTTATAGATCTTCGGATCGTTAGGCTCGCCGTGATAGTAAGAGTCCACGCGCAGCCATTGCAGGTCGCGGCCGCGGCGCACCTGGTCTTTGCCCACCACCGCAATATTGTTTTCCGACTGGCAGGCTACCACGCAAGCGCCGCATCCCGTGCAGGCTGTGAGATCGATCGCCATTCCCCAGGCATAGCCGTTGTAGGGGTAATCGGGATAGAGCGTCATGTCGTGCGCCGGCGCTTCTGCGCCTTCATGCACAGACTCCGGCTCGTTCAGATATTCGGCGAGTTCGCCCTTATGGATGATGTGGCGGCGCGTGTCCAGTACATGCTGGTTCTGCATGGTCGCCAGCATATAGTCCCCCGAAGCCTTCTTTACTTCGAGGCCCCCATCCTGCCACAGCGCCTGCCCGGTCCGCAGACCGTACGGGTTGAAGCCCATCCGGTTTCCGGTGCGTCCGGCCTTGGTGCGGCCGTAGCCCAGGTGAATCGTAATTGCTCCATCCACGTGACCCGGTTGAATCCACACCGGCGCGCGCAGCGTGCGTCCCTGGTAAGTCAGTTCCACCATGGGAACACCGCCGGCGCCTACGTCCAACGCCTTTTCATATTCCACGCCCAGGCGGGCCGCCTGACCGGGACTCATGATCGCCACGTTGTCCCAGGTCAGTTTGGTGATCGGTTTGGGCAGTTCCTGCAACCAGCCATTGTTGGCGAAGCGGCCATCGTAAATCGTGGGATCGGGCCGGAAGCTCACTTCCAGCTTGCCTTCCATGCGCCGCTTCTGCGCGGGCTGCGTAATCGCGGCCCCCTGGATGGCGGGCGTTTTCACCGGCAGCGCCGTATTCGCCATCACGCCATCGTGCACCACGCGCCGCCACCACGTCTCGAAATCGGTGCCCTTGCGCTGTCCCGCCCAGTAGCCCTTGATGATTTCGTAACTGCTCATTTCGGGTTGCTCCAGAAACATCTGAAGCACCTGATGCGCCGACCGGCCGGCATAGAGCGGCTGGATCAAAGGCTGCTGAACCGTCACCGTGCCATCGAACGCGCGCGCATCGCCCCAGGCTTCCAGATAATGCGCTTCGGGCAGGTGCCACTGGCACACTTCGGAAGTCTCGTCGTCGAACAGGCTCAGGTGGGCGCGCACGCCGGCCTTCTGTATGCGGTCGCGCATCCCCAGCTCGACGGGCGAATTGAAGACAGGGTTGCCGCCCACAATCAGCAGCAGGTCCACCGCGCCCGCGTCCAAATCCTTCACCAGGTCCTGCAACGAAGCCAATTGGTCTACCGGGTTGGCTTCCACTGAGTCCGTGTAGAAGACCGTCTGTCCCACATTGCCCAGCTTGGCGTTCATCACGTGCGCCAACGCATGCACGATGGGCGGTTGATGCTCGCCCGCAATCACCAGGCTCGCGCCGGAATTCCGCAGCAGGTCCTTCGAAACAGGACCCACCCACTTATAAATGTCGCCGTTGTCGAAATTCTTCGGGCCATTGGCCACGCCCACGGCGGTTGCCAGTCCCCATGCCAGCTCTTCGATATCGCCGGCGCGCAGGGGAAGGCGATGGTCCGCCTTACTGCCCGTGGGAGTCGGCATCGGTTCGGCGACATAGAGCCGGCTCATGGTGGTTTGGCCGCCCTGCACGCGGCGGCGCGCCGAGAACTGCCGCGCATAGCGCAGGCTGCCCGCGCCCGTGGCCAGGAAGTCTGAATCCAGCGACACCACCACGTTCGCCTTGGAGAAATCGTAATACGTGTTGACCGGAGTGCCGAATGCCAGCGACGCGCCGGCGCGGGCGCTGTGCGGACCCGCCGGTTCCCACTGATGCCACTTCGCGCCCGGATAGAGTTTCTGGATGGCGCCCATCTGGTCTACCATCGATGGCGATGTGACGGTCTCGGTCAGAATGCGAATGCCCGCGCCGTTCTTCTGCTTCTGCTGCGCCAGGGCGGCTCGAAGCACGCCCAGGAAATCGCTCCAGCTTTTGATTTCGCCCTGCAGCAGCAGGGTCTGCGAACGGTCGGGATCGTAGAGTTGCAGCACCGACGCCTGTGAAAACGCATCGCAAGCGCCCAGGGAAGCGGGATGCTCGGGATTGCCTTCCACCTTGGTGGGACGTCCCTCGTGGCTCTCCACCAATACCCCGGTGGCTACGCCATTGAGTGTCGTCGCTGTGGCGTAAAACAGCGGCTTGCCCGGTATGAGTTCTTCGGGCTGGCGGATGTATGGCGCGATATGCTCGGTGGGCTGGCGCGTGCAAGCCGTCAAGCCGGCCAACGCCAGTGAGGCGCCCATCAGCTTCAGGAAATTGCGCCGGCCTTCATTGGCGTCCTCATCTTCGCTCCAGCCGATGGCCTGCTGGGGAAACTCCCGCACCAGCAGTTCCTGGAACTCCTTCGTGGAAGCCAGATCCTCCAGACTCCGCCAATATTCGGGCCCGCGCGCTTTTTCCAGGCGCGCCCGCACGTTGGCGAGATCGAGTTTCTGAGTCGGGCGCAGCTGCACCAGAGGTGGCATGCCGCTCTGCAAAGGGCCTTGTGGTGTGTCGCTCATCGATGGCACGTGGAACAGCTCGTCAAAGTTCGCGCGTCTTGAATCTTGTATTCCTTCATCAGCCGGCGGCCAATCTCTTCCTGATCGCCCTGCGGCTCATATCCCATCTTGGTAATGAATTCGCGCGGCCTGACGTATTTTTCCGGATGGCGGTGACAGTTAAGGCACCATTCCATTTGCAGTGAGTTTTCCTGCCAGGTAAGCGGCATCCGGTCCACTCGCCCGTGACAACTCTCGCATCCCACGCCCTTGTTCACGTGGATGCTGTGATTGAAATACACATAGTCCGGCAGATCGTTCACGCGCGTCCACAGAATCGATTGACCCGTGCGGAAACTGGCGCGAACAGGCTCCAGCGTAGGGCTGCTGTTCCAGATCTGCGAGTGGCAGTTCATGCAAGTCTTGGTGGGGGGGATGTTGGCGAAACCCGAGGTCTCTACCGTGGTGTGGCAATAGCGGCAATCGAGGCCCATAGCGCCTACGTGATGCGCATGGCTGAAAGGCACAGGTTGTTCGCGAGCCTGTGTGGCGCGCGTCTCATAAGTGCCGCGATCGATTTGGGTGAACGCCCACGCGAAAAATCCCAGAATGAAAATAGCGCCGAAAATCAGGATTCGCGCAAACGTGTTCGTGCTGTGATGAAAGATCTGGGACACATTACCACCTATGTCCCGGCATGCTAGTCAGAGTTTTGAAGTTTCGCATCGGAAGTAGACAACAATCCCGCAAACCAACTGCAACGCTTTTCTACTTTATTTGGTCTCTCTAACAGTTTCCCAATTTCGAGGCCATCTAAATGATGCTGAATTCGGAAAATTGTTTCATTCCAAACGTACCGGACGCAGTAACATGGCGTCCAGCGCGTCCGATCAACCTTTTCGTGTTAACAGATACACACACTGCTCCTCATGGCTTGCCTGGGTCCCGGTGCATATGGCAAAACGCGGCCCGGGTCCCCAAAGCGAAGCGCCACAGGATTCCCCATCCTTGCGCAGGACATAAAACTGAATATCCACTTGCGCCAGGCGCTTCTCGTCGTTATCAAAATTCCGCGCTACCCGCTTCAAGGCGTCTAGCGCGGCTTCTTTTGGAGACATCCCGTGCCGCATATTCTC
Source organism: uncultured Solibacteraceae bacterium (assembly GCA_963815475.1). Lineage (GTDB taxonomy): Bacteria > Acidobacteriota > Terriglobia > Bryobacterales > Bryobacteraceae > Sulfopaludibacter. The sequence continues at coordinate 3,777,996 of CAWFHD010000003.1, forward strand.
GACGATGGTATGAGCTCCACAAGCTCGAATATTCTCTTCGCCGCGACCCGTGGAACCGGCGCCGCCGACGTCCTGGTCCAGCCACAGTCCGCCCCCGATGATGGGGGAATCCCCCACGCGTCCCGGAATCTTCCAGGCCATTCCGCTCGTGGTGGTCACCGCCGACATCTCGCCCTTTTCGTTTAATGAAATGCAATTAATCGTGCCGTGTGGCGGGTGAGCGGCGTTATAAATGGCTTCTGCCAGCAATGCTTCACTGGCTTCGGGATATAGTCTCTTGAGTTCGCGCAGATCCAACGCGCCTGATTTCTGCTGCTCGGGTGGCGCGTCAATGCCCGGTCCCCAGTTGCTATGACCGTTGCGGTCGCGTAGGCTGCGCTTCCAGACCAGCCACTGCAGCCGCGACTCTTCCGTCAACAGATTCTCTTCCGCAAAACCTTCGGCCTTGGCGAACTTCAAAGCGCCCGCGCCCACCAGCATCAGATGATCGGTGTCTTCCATGACGCGCTTCGCCACTTTGGAAGGCGTCTTGATACCCTGTATAGCGCCCACGGCGCCGGCGCGGCGCGAAGGACCGTGCATGCAACTGGCATCCAACTCCACCACGCCTTCTTCGTTGGGCAACCCGCCATAGCCCACGCTGTTATCGCGCGGATCCAACTCCACGATATTGACGCCGGCAATCACAGCGTCCAATGTATCGCCGCCCGATTTCACCATCTGCATGGCTTTGGCACAGCAATTCACGCCGCCATTCAAGCGGTTGGCGCTTGAAATCACGACGGGCCCCGGCGAGACTGGCCCCTGGCAATGCGGATCATCGGGAACACGGCCGTTCCCAGAATCGCCGCTCGCCTGCTGAATGCTGTATCCTTCATGCTCGTTTTCCTCTTCGTCATGAGCGGCACAACGGCCACTCGAACCCGGGACGATGGGAAGGATTTTCAATTATGCCACAGAGAAAGCGGGAGGTCCCACTCCGATTTAATTTTCGTTGCGCGATTGAACTTACAGCGCGAGAGTTTGCGCGAAAGGCTTCGTCTACGTCGGCCATTACGGGACAATCGCCTACCCAGGACGCAGGACGCATTGGTTCCGCCACAATATCAAGCGGCATACCCGGCAAATGCGACAATCGGCGCCGAAGAAAGAGCGGACCTGCGATGAGGGCCGTTCCATTCGCTCACGTCAGCAGTCAAGGCTTTCGAAGCGTGGAAGGTCCATTGGCCGGCGCTAACGTCGAGGTCAACATTGCGTGTGATACGTTAGACTAAAAATTGCAGCATTGTGGCCGCTGCCGGAGTGAGACGCCTCAGGTGGAGGCGTCGGATCAAACGCATGTATTTTCGGGCCACCTTTCGCGCTCAATCTCCGGCTCGGGGCTATCCGCCGGATCGCATCTGAGGCGACCAATTCGGCCTGCATTGCATCACCAATCGGCGCCGTGAGCGTCCAAACGGACATGTGGTCCACCAGCCTGCGATATACCTTTCGCTCTTTCCGGAAAAGCCCGGGGTTCGTTTCGATTGCCGTGCTCTCGCTGGCGCTGGGGATTGGCGCCAACACCGCGATCTTCAGCCTGCTCGACCGGGTGATGCTGCGCTCGCTTCCCGTCAAGCGTCCTGAGCAGTTGGTGCTGTTCACTGCGAACGGACCGCGCCGCGGTTCGGTGAATACGAACTACGGCGACACCTTCACATTCTCCTATCCAATGTATCTGGACTTTCGCGACCGCGCACCGGAGTTGGACGGTGTCGTAGCCTGGTTCACGATCGACGCGAGCCTCTCGACGGGTGGACAGACGGATCGTGTTCCCGCGGTCCTGGTCTCCGGTAACTTCTTTCCTGTACTCGGGACCGGCGCCGCGATCGGCCGCCCCATTGTGCCGGACGATGCGCGAACGAAGGGCGCCAACGCGGTGACGGTGTTGAGTTATGTATTCTGGCAGCAACGCTTCGGCGGCGATCCCCAGGTGCTCAACCGGCAGGTGTCCGTCAACGGCCAATCGCTTACTGTCGTGGGTGTGGCGGAGAAGGGTTTCAACGGTGTGGCGATCGGTGAGGAGCCGGCGCTGTTCCTTCCGGTGACGATGAAGCCGCAAGTGATGGTCGGGCCAGACGACCTGGGCGTGCGCCGCAGCATGTGGTTGAACATCATGGGTCGTCTCAAGCCGGGTGTATCACGGGCGAGTGCGGAGGTGGCGCTGAATGTTTTCTGGAAGCCGATCTTGCAGGACGAACTGGATCAGATGACCAGCGGATCGCAGCAGTTCCGTCGGAACTTCCTCAATCGGCGCCTCACGCTGGGCGATGCGGCGAACGGTGTTTCCATGCTGCGCAAGATGTTCGAGCAGCCGATTACGGTACTGATGGCCCTGGTGGGCCTGGTGCTCTTGATCGCCTGCGCCAACGTGGCGAATCTGCAGATCGCGCGGGCAACGGGCAGGGCGAGGGAGATCGCGATCCGTCTGGCAGTGGGGGCGACGCGTGGCAATATCGTGCGGCAGATTCTGCTCGAAGGTCTGATTCTAGCGGCGGCGGGTGGCGCGCTGGGCGTGCTGTTCGCGATTTGGGGCGGGAATGCGTTGCTGGCGTTTCTGCCGTTCGGCGAATTGACCGCGGCGATCACCGCTGATCCCGATTGGCGGATTCTCGCGTTCACCGCGACCGTGTCGTTGGCGTGCGGAGTCGCTTTCGGACTAGCGCCGGCGTTTCAGACCACGAATCCCGACCTCGCATCGACCATGAAAGCGCAGGCAGGTACGGTGATCTCGGGCGGCTCGGCGGTCTTCTTGCGCAAGGGCCTCGTAGTGGCTCAGATGGCGCTTTCGCTGCTTCTCCTGGCTGGCGCGGGCCTGTTCCTGCGCAGTATGGGAAACCTTCGCAACATTGACCTCGGCTTCCGGCGGACCACTTGATGTCGTTTCGGATTGAGCCTTCACTGAGCGGCTACCAGGGCCAGCGAACTATCGCTGTGATGGATGCGCTGCGCGAGCAGATCGCGGCCTTGCCAGGCGTGCGAGCGGTGGCCATGACGCAGACCCCGGTTCTCATGGGGATGAGTTGGAAGTCCGGGGTGACGGTGCCCGGTTACCAACCCAAGGAGGGAGAGGATGCGCCTAACGTGGATTCGGTGGGTCCGGGCTATTTCGCGGCTATGGGAATGCCATTGATGGCGGGCCGCGATCTTCAGAGTTCGGATGACGCAGCGGCGCCGCACGTGGCCGTGGTCAACGAGGCATTCGCGAGGTATTACTACGGCGATGCCAATCCGATCGGCCGCGCCTTCTACTTCGGGGGCGATGCCTCCAAGGCGCCGGTGCAGATTGTAGGTGTGGCGAAGGACGGCAAATACGCCGGCGTCAAAGAGGAAAAGCAGCGGTTCGCCTTCTGTCCCTACGCCCAGCGGTACATTGCGGCCCTCGGCGGCATGTCATTCTTTGTGCGCACCGCGGCAGACCCATCTTTAATCGTTCCAGCGCTGCGAAAGGCCGTGCGAGAGATGGATGCCAACCTGCCGGTAACCAACCTTCGAACCATGGAACAGCGGGTAGATGAAAACCTGTTCGCGGAGCGGATCGTCTCCCTGCTGTCGGCGTTCTTCGGCGTGCTGGCGACGGTGCTGGCGGCGATCGGGCTATACGGTGTCATGACGTATGCGGTGACGCGGCGAACGCGGGAAATCGGAGTGCGGCTGGCGTTGGGGGCGAATCCGACGGAGGTGTTGCGGCTGATTTTGCGAGAGGTCGCGCTGCTGGCGGCCGCCGGAATTGCAATCGCGGTGCCGCTTTATTTTCCGTTGGCGAAACTGGCGAAGTCGCTGCTGTTCGGCGTCGCGCCGCACGATACGGCGGTGCTGGCGGGGGCGGCGATGGTGTTGGCACTGACTGCGCTGGCCGCCGGATATCTGCCGGCCGCGCGCGCCGCTAGGGTCGATCCGCTCGTGGCTTTGCGAAACGAGTGACGCCGATTGCGCAGCGCCCGAAGCATCGGCGCAGGCTCCGAAACGTCCACTCCGACCACGAGCGGATCGTCATGCAGACTTTCCGGCTCGCGCCGCTGGGCCTCGAAAATTCGCAAGCGGTCGATGAACTGGAGTTCTTCTGCCGCCTGCCGCAGACCCCGAACGCGCACCCGAACAAAATCGCTATCCTCGCCATAGGTGGCGATCCACTCGGCGATCAATTCTTTGTTGGTCAGGGCGCAGGCGCGCGAGTCGATCGACTTATGCACCCATCCGTCCTGCTCGCTGCCGAAGCAGACGCGATATAGCTTTCCGCTGTTGCGTGTCGCGTTGCCAAACAGAAAGATGAACGGATGCCCATCGCTCAGCCCGCCCTCGGCCAATTCGAAGATCTTGTCCGGCGCCGCACTGGCTTCGTCGAAGATATAGAAGCTCGAGGCATCGGCGGCGTGCTGGCCGGCGAAGGCCTCCGAGTTCCCCTCCTTGCAGGTGGCCGGACTGCAGAACCACGTCTCCTTGGCATCGCGATGATACGGACGGTTGCTGGTGCAGACGAACCACCGCGCCGTGATGCACAGGGCCTGCCATTTCTGGATGGCCGCCCAAGTCTTCGTTTCCAGTTGTAAGTACGTATTGGCGGTGACCGTGCCGCGGGAATCGGCCGGGTGGCCATCAGCCACAGCACGATAAATGCAGTTAGAGTGCTTTTGCCAATCCCGTGCCCGCTGGCAATCGCGGACGGATCGGAGCCACCGGTGTCACGCCGTCGAAGGCGCGCTCGCGCACCTGCTGGCCGATCTCCCGCAGCTGTTGACGCTGCTGTTCCTCGGGTCCGTGGAAGTTCTCCAGCGGACCAGGCTCGCCCCAGGGAAAACACGAGATGGCGAAGTTCAGCGGATCATCGTAAAACTCTCCCACCAAGTCGAATAGTTGCCTTTGGTGTGAAGCGGTCTCGTGGATGGTATCGGTTGGAATTGCTGGCATTGGAGCAATTACCCAGCGAACGGATCCAGCGCTACTCACGGCCAGGGAAACCATCGCGATAAGCGATGCGTCATGGCCTTTCACGGATTCGCTTCGTCAATCGATGTCGAAGCCTTTTCCCGGACATTTGCGAATGTAATGTCGCGGCGAGTTGGGCGTCTGGTTACACTGGACGGTGGCAATGGATTGGAACGCGCGTCTTGAACGGATTCTGCGGCAACTGGTTTGCCGGTCGTTTCCGGAGCTGCGGCGGCTGCGAATTGGGATTGGATTTGACGATTTGGAGCCAGGGGATTGCCTGGAGTATTACACGCTAGACGGGCGGTTTGGAATCGCGGTGAGTCCGCTGCTCAAAGAGGCGCCGCGGAAGGCATTGGTGGGCGGCATTGCGCACGAACTGGCGCATATTGTGCGCGACCATCGTTTAGGGCCGCTACAGCGCGACTGGGCGTTTGAACGATTCGCGTTATCGCGTACCTATCGTTTTCGCGAGGAGCGTGCGACGGACCGGCGGGCGGTGGAGCGCGGATATGGCCCGCACTTAATGGCACTGGCGGCGTTTGCGCGAAGGATCGGGATTCGATTCGAACGCGAGAACGGGCTGCTGACCAACGAGATTGTCTGGTTACATCGGCGGATTCGCGGCCGAGGTTATTGATCGCCCGCAAGAGGATGGATTGCGAGAGGAATGCAGGAACATTTCCTCTCCTTCCTGTATTGGGCTGAATTCGCGTTTTCTAGCCCCGTAGCTGAATTCGGGTAGTCGGGGGCTCACTGACTGCGTGCACCATGACGGGTCAATGGAATGAAGCCCCACTCTTACGCGGACGTGGCATAGAGCACCTTAGTTTGGCGGGAACCGCCTCAACGGACTAAATATCCCTTCTCGTAATCGATCACGCCGAGCAGCCTGCAGGCGAATCGGTAAACGTTTCCCGCGCTCGTTCCGTCTAATTGCTATGACGCGCGCACAGCTTTCACTCCCGGTGTTGCTGGCGATGGCGCTCCACGCCCAATCGTTCGAGGCCGCCTCCATAACTCCCTTGCAGTCGGGCTACGGCCCCATCCACGTCTCATTTCTGCCGAATCGGCTCTACGTGGAGAATCTGAGCCTCAGATACCTGATACAGCAGGCGTACGATGTGCCCGATTTCCTGCTTACCGGCCCGGAAGCCGTTCTCCAGCACCGCTTCGATATCCAAGCGACCAGCGGCGCCGCGGTATCGCGCGCCGAGATGCTCACCATGCTGCGGAATCTCCTTGGCGAGCGCTTTCATCTCCAGACCCATTGGGAGACGCGGACCGAATCCGCATACCGCATGGTGGTTGTGCCTGGCAGGTCGAAGATAAAGACCTCGGAAATCGGGTATGCAGGAGGAAATTCGCCCCTGCGCGACGGCAATTCCATCCAGTTGAATGGCCCGATGTCGATGCGGCAATTGGCCGAGCGGCTGAATCAGTTCCTCCACAAACCGGTGGTAGACGCGACCGACCTGGATGGCTACTTCACCATCGCCCTGACCTTCGCCGCGGAAGATTTTGACGCAACGAAAGACGTCAGCGTGTCCCTGCCATCTCTGGCGCAGGCCTTGGAGGAACAAATGGGCCTCAAGCTGATTGCCGGCAAGGAACCGATCCGGCACCTGGTGGTGGATCACGCAGACTCCGTCCCCACCCGTAATTGACTACCCGGCGTACTTTACCCGGCATCGCCCAGGGGTCACACACGCGGCCGCCGTGTCCGCTGGAACCGCCTATTTCAGATCGTCCGCGAACAGGCCAGTTGGCCCGGCCAGTCTCTCCTGGTTTCCGTACTGCGTCGAGCGCGACAGCCACGCCTGCCTACGAGAGCCGTAGTGGATGAACGACGTTACCGGACTTCATCGGACGGCAGAAGAGGATCAGCGTCGGCAGGATCAAATCCGTCTTCTCGTAAATCGAGGACAAGGGAATAGGGGCTGTCGGATGCGAACTCGTCCCGAATCTCGATCGACGATCCGGGCGGGCCAGCCAACTTCGTTTCGATCAGGCCAGCGAGTTGCGCTAGTTCCGGCAGTGGGCCTCGAATCGCATGGTCGTCGAAGGCGGCCTCCGGCCAAGTCATGACCTCAAGGTACATGTACGGGCCGTAATGCGCGTGTTCCGAATTGGCGGCCTTGCCGGGATCAGCAACGTACGAGAGGAGCATATCCTTGAAGCCCAGTAGACCCATTCGCGAACCCGTCAGTCGCCATACTCGCGTTTCATCGTCGCGTTCGTAATAAAAGCCAAGTTCGCGCCACTCCCGCTTCGTTGCTCTGTTCACCGCATCGCTAGGCACACACACATTTTAGCGTCCCGATTGTTGAATGGGGTTTTGGGTAATAACCCCGGTGGCGCCAGCGCCCCGACCGGCGGTGAGGGTCGCTTTCCAGAAACCTCTCTTGCAAGTTGCCTCTCTCTCAGCGTGGGTAATCACTAAGTCGAGTCTGATTCGTTCCGTCGCCCAAAATTATCAACTTCATCCTATTCGTATCTTTCCGCCCCAACGCTTTCCGGTTCTCCAACGTCATATCCACAAACATGCGCGTAACTGTCATTCTTTTTATACTAGCCGCGCCTCTTCTCTGCGCTCAGGACAATTCCAACGCCCGGCCGCCCGTCACCAAAGTGGATCTCGAAATCGTCCAACGAGCCCGCCAGATCCTCGATTCACCCGCCAAGTGGAACCGCGCTGACAATCGCCAGTGCTCACCGAAGGCCAAAACCTTCAGCCTCTACTGCGCCCTGGAGGAGGCCACCACGGAGAAGAGCGGCCAGTTCGAGCACCGCGGCGCCGCCATGCAGGAGGCCCGCTTCGTCATCGAGGAGATGGCCCATAACCTTGAGCGTTACAACCATCGCCTCATGGATTACAACAACGACCCCACCACCACTTTCGCCGACGTGCGCCGGTTCTTCAACCTCCTCGAGGACCACGTCACCCTCCTGCTCGCCGGCAAAGAGGTCCCGCGCAAAGTCCCTGCCGCCGCGCCCGCGTCGTCCGTCTCTGTGCCACCAGGCCCTCCGGCCCCGCGCCAGCCCATAACCGAGACCGACTTCAAGATCCTCGCCCGCGTCCGCGCCCTCATCGATTCGCCGGCTAAATGGGATCGCCGCGACACCCAGGCTTGCCCAGCCGGTGCGCCCACCATCAGTCTCTTCTGCGCCTTTCGTGCCGCGTCCGAGGAAATTGAAGGCCGCTTCAACAACTCTGGAGCCGCTATTCAGGAGGCCCGCGCCCTCATCGGCGAGATGGATGCCGAGCACCAATACAACGCACGCCTCACCGACTTCAACAACGATCCCGCTGTGTCCTTCTCCGGCCTCCAGAAGTTCTTAGACCAGGTCGAATCCCGCCTCAAAGCACGAAACCATTAACCGGCAACATCCGCGCACGAGCGTGGCCGAGGAAGATGAGCGAGTTAGTCTGTGATGTGTATATGATCGTCATTGCTGGGTCCGTAGTTGATTCGTAGGTGTCGTTGAGGAGAGGTCGCGCCCGATCGAACGTTGGGTCAGCCCTTTCTGTATGAACCCAGCGCCTGCAACAGCCGGCGTTCGATGATTCGCTCGGTTCGATTCAGCCGCAGTATCCTCGCAGTCACCTCGCCAACCGCCGTTAAGGGTTGGATGATGGGGCCGTCCAGCTTGAAGTGCTCGTCCCAGGAATCTCGCCTGGGGTTGAACAAGCGGATCGGACGGCCAGTACGATCGATCGATGCGATATCAGTTCCTTTGTAACGATTGCAGAGGATGCAGGCGTAGGCTAAATTGCCGATCCCCGAGGAGCCGCCGTGCTTGCGGCTAATGATGTGATCGATTTGGTGAGGAAAGCCAGCATCGTCTTCATGGATCTGACAATACTCGCATCGTCGATGGGATCGTTCTATAGCGAGAACGCGCGCCGGCTCGTCCACATCATGAGCCACTGATCAGAATCTGTCGGGCACGCCCTTTAGCCATTCGGAGGATATGTTCCAGATCCATGAAGTGATCCAGCTCAGATTGCTCCTCGGGTGACAAACTGCCCTCTCTCTCCCGTGCCATTAGGTCCGCAACGCGCTGCTGAGCTTCCGGAGAGGGACGATAATCGACAATGGCTTGCGGCGTGGTGCCGGCGGCAATGAAATCGATGATCTCCAGATACGATGGTATGGCGGCCTCACTCACGGTCGAACCCTTTACCAGCATAACCCGATTTTCACCTCCACCTGGACCTCTCCAGTCCATGGCACGCGTGTTCTGGCCATCGGCCGGACAATCCCACCTCGCGCGTAACCCTTTCGATGGTCGAACGTCTACCCTCGTAGCCCGAACGACGGTAGAATGTCTTCAATGGCAAAACGGAAGCCGCAACGAATTGACTTGCTTCGAGGGCTAGTTCGCAGAACCGGGTGAGGCATCTAGCCCGCCTGGACTTCTGCCACAAGCCCTGCAGGAGAATTTGACATGAAATGGTGGCGGAGAGACGACAGGGAAGACGATCTCGAACGCGAGCTGCGTTCGCACCTTGACGCTGAAATGTTGGATCGACAGGAACAGGGTCTGTCGGCGGAAGAGGCTCGCCGCGCCGCCCGGCGCGCTTTCGGCAACCCGGCTTTGGTGCGCGAGGAGGTCCGCGAAATGTGGAGCTGGGGATCCATCGAACGATTGCTGCAGGATATCCGTTTTTCGTTCCGAACGCTTCGAAAGAGCCCGGGCTTCACGCTCTTCGCTGTGCTCGCGCTGGCGCTGGGGTTGGGCGCGAACGCGGCTATCTTCAGTGTTGTGGATGCCGTCCTACTTCGCTCGCTTCCCTTCCGGAACGCCGATCGCCTGGTCGAAGTGTGGGAGGATGCCTCACACTTCGGCTTCCCTCTCGCGCTACTGGCGCCCGCCAACCTGGTGGATTGGAAGCGGCGGAATTATGTCTTCGAGGATATGGCAGCACTCAAAGGGGATCTGTATGCGTTGACGGGCGCCGGCACGCCGGAACAAGTTGAAGGCAGCCCGATCACCGCCAACCTGTTTCCGTTGCTCGGTGCTTCGCCGATCCTCGGGCGGAGCTTTTCAGCCGACGAGGATCGGCCTGGCGGTCCGCGCGTGGTCCTGATCGGCTACGGTCTCTGGCAGCGGCGCTTCGGCGGCGACTCCTCCATTGTCGGACGCGAGATTCTGCTGAACAACGAGAAATACGCGGTCGTTGGCGTGATGCCGCGCGGCATCACGTTTCCGGAGAAATCGCAGATCTGGGTACCCGTGGCGCTGAGCCCGCCGCAGATGGCTGAGCGCGACAACCATTATCTACGCGTGTTCGCGCGCTTGAAACCGGGCGTGCCCCTTGCACGGGCTCAGCGGGAGATGGCGGATTTGGCCGGCCAATCGGCCCGCGAATACCCCGCGACCAACATGAACATCGGGGCTGTGGTTGTCAGCCTGCGAGACCAACTCGTGGGCGATCTGAAGTCGACACTCTGGGCCGTGACGGCCGGAGTATGCTGCGTGCTCTTGATTGCCTGCGCCAATCTGGCCGGGCTGCTGCTGACCCGCGGTGTTGGTCGCGAACGTGATTTCGCGGTGCGCGCGGCTTTGGGCGCCGGGCGCGCTCGGCTCATCCGGCAGACTCTGATCGAAAGTCTGGTGCTCGCCGGCATCGGCGGCGGCGCGGGCATCCTGATCGCGGTATTCACATTGCCCTTCCTGCGCTATCTGGTGCCGAGTACGCTCAGCGCTTGGTCGGCACCGCGGATCGACCTGCCGTTGATCGGATTCCTGCTTCTCGTTTCGATGTTGGCCGCAGCTCTGTTTGGAACCCTGCCCGCATTTCTCTTCTCCCGGCCTGACCTTTCCAACTCACTGCAACAGGGCGGCCGGGTTGCGGCCAGCGGCAGCACACGGATACGGAGGATGCTCATCGTGAGCGAAGTAGCGCTGGCAGTCGTGCTCCTGGTTGGGGCGGGATTACTGACCAGAACGCTCTGGGCCCTGGCGCACGCGCCGCTTGGATTCCAACCCGAAGGAGTGATGACGCTGCGGACGTCACTTCCTGTCTCGGCGAATTCTCCGTACCGTCGCTTTCAGGCTCGGTCCGAGTTCTACCGGCGCGTGCTCGATCGCGTGAGCGCCATTCCTGGCGTTGTCTCTGCTGGCTACACAACCTTCCTCCCTCTCGCCAACGCTGGGGGCACCAGTCCCTTCACGGTTGAAGGAGCTCCGCCACCCCTCCCGGGGCAGTCCAATGATGCCGATCACCTGGTAGTCAGCCCTGACTATTTTCGGACTGTCGGTGTGCGGCTGCGTGCTGGCCGCTTCTTCCAGGAATCCGACGGCCCGGAATCGGCGCCGGTCGCCATCGTTACCGAAGCCATGGCCCGCCAATATTGGCCGGGACAGAATCCTCTCGGGCATCGTTTCCAACTCGGCCGGGTCGCGGGCGTGTGGTTCACAATCATCGGAGTGGTGGACGACATCCGGCAGGCGAGACTGGATGTGAATGGCCGGCCCGAGATGTACTTTCCGTATACGCAACCGGCGGGAACACAGGGTTATCTCACACCGCGCGACCTGGCCGTGCGCGTGAAAGGCGATTCCATAGCTTATGCCAGGGCACTCGAAGCCGCGGTCTGGGAAGTGGACCGCAATCAGCCAATCGCGGACGTAATGCCCATGCAGCAATTGATCGCAGACAAGCTGGCTTCACGCGAGGTCGCCTTGAAGTTGATCGCGGCATTTGCAGGGCTAGCGCTCCTGTTGGCCGCGCTCGGCTTATATGGGCTCCTGGCGTACACGGTCTTGCAACGGCGTCGGGAAATCGGCATACGGATGGCGCTTGGAGCACAACCACGCCAGGTTTCGGTTGCCATACTCAGGGAAGGATTGAGCCTGGTAGTTTCAGGGCTGGCCGTCGGGATAGCCGGATCGTGGATCGTCATGCGAGCCTTAAAGAGTCTCCTGTATGGCGTTACCGCGACGGATGCGTGGGTATTGGCGGCATCGACGTTGGTCCTGGTCGTCGTGGGGACCATCGCATGCTATTTGCCGGCACGCAGAGCGGCCGGAATCGACCCGATGACGGCGTTGAGATACGAGTAGTTCGGTCCCGCAGAGAACGCAGAGATTTCGCAGAGAAAACCAGGGTTCTTCTCTGCGTTTCCTCGGCGTTCTCTGCGTCTCTGCGGTGAGATTCAACGCGCCGTCGTGCCAATCGTCCAGCCCTCACCCGCCCGCGGACGTCTTCACCGGACCTGCCGATTCATCGGGTGTACTAGGCTCTGGATCGCTGGAGAGACGACGGCGATCGTAGAACTGAATCCGGCAATAGCGGCAGTGGAAAAGCCTTCCGCCGCCGGCCAGGCGCTCCAGGAAATCCAGGAACCCTCCGTAGGGAGGGTCGATCTTGTCGGGTTCCTTGAGTTTTACGATGCGATAGGTACCGCACCGGGGGCAGCGCGCACAGGGGCCAAAATGGAACCGGTAGCGGCGCGGCACATACTCTTCCTGCTCGCAATCCTTGCAGGCGTAGATCGCCATGTAGCTGAATCGCTCAGCGAAAGTTCGATGCACCCGCCGAACTTTTCCTCCGCATTGCCCGCACTTTAGCATGGGAACCCACCTTTTATAACCTAATTTGCCTATCCGGACAAGGCGCGGGACAATAAAAGATTCACCCTCGCCACTCGTAACTCACTATGCTGGACCGTATCACTGTGCATGGCGCGCGCCAGCACAATCTGAAGAACATCGACATCGAGATTCCGCGGAACACCCTGACCGTGATTACGGGCCTCAGCGGTTCGGGGAAATCCTCGCTCGCCTTCGACACCATCTACGCCGAGGGTCAGCGCCGCTACGTCGAAACGCTTTCCACGTATGCCCGCCAGTTCCTCGACCAGATGGAGCGGCCCGACGTGGATTCCATCGACGGTCTCAGTCCCGCCATTTCCATCGAGCAGAAAACCACCAGCCGCAGCCCGCGCTCCACCGTCGGCACCATCACGGAGATCTACGATTATCTGCGCCTGCTCTACTCGTCCATCGGCATACCGCATTGCCCGGTCTGCGGCAACGAGATTTCGCGGCAGACTACCGAACAGATTCTGCAGCACGTGGTGGCGCTGAAACCGGAAGATCGCATCATGGTGATGGCGCCGGTCGTGCGCGGCCGCAAAGGCGAATATAAGAAAGACCTGGAAAAACTCGCGCGGCAGGGCTTTGTCCGGGCGCGCATCGACGGCGTGCTTGCGTTCGCTGGATGAAGACATTCCACTCGATCGGCGCAAGAATCACACCATCGAAGTCGTAGTGGACCGCCTGCTCGTCAAACCAGGAATCGAGAAGCGCCTGGAAGCGTCCATCGATACGGCCACCAAGCTGGCCAACGGCCTGGTCCTGATCGCGGTGGTCAATGGCGAGGAGCGTTTGTATTCGCAGAAGCTCGCTTGCATGGAATGCGGCGCCAGCATTCCACAACTCGAGCCGCGGTCGTTCTCGTTCAATAGCCCGTACGGCGCCTGCGAAGAGTGCCACGGCTTGGGCAGTAAGTGGAGCTTCGATCCGGTCAAGGTGATCGTGGATCCGTCCAAGCCGCTGCTCGATGGCGGCCTCGGACCCGGCGGCAGCTCCTGGGCCATGCAGCAGCAGCTTGAAGAGTTGGCGCAGAAGTGCCGCATCAATCTGAAGAAGCCCTTCGAAGACCTGCCGAAGAAATCGCGCGACGCCCTGGTGGATGGCAGCGCCGGTCTGCCTGGCATTCTACAGATCCTGCAGGACACCTACGAAACGTCCTCGGAAGGCTATCGCGAGTGGCTCACCGAGTACATGTCGCCGTGCCGAATGCCCGTCATGTCACGGCAAGCGGCTGCGCGCCGCCAGTCTTTCGGTGCGGGTAAAGAATTTTTCGATTGCGGAGTTTACGTCGCTGCCGCTGGCGCGCGCCCTGGTGACGGTGCGCAATTGGGAGCTGAACGAGCGCGAGACGCAAATCGCCGGGCGCGTGCTGGATGAAGTCCGGCGCCGGCTGGAATTCCTGTCCGCCGTGGGGCTCGACTATCTCAGTCTGGAGCGCTCTGCAGCGACGCTTTCGGGCGGGGAAGCGCAGCGCATCCGCCTCGCCACACAGATCGGCTCCAAACTGCGCGGCGTGCTGTATGTGCTCGACGAGCCCTCCATCGGGCTCCATCCCCGCGACAACAATCGCCTGCTGGAGACGCTGGAGCACCTTCGCGACATGGGGAATACGGTGCTCGTGGTGGAGCACGACGCCGAAACCATTGAGCGCGCCGATTACGTGATCGATCTTGGCCCCGGCGCCGGCCGGCTGGGCGGCGAGCTGGTGGCGCAGGGTAAGCCGGAGGAAATCTCCGCGAACCCGAAATCGTTAACCGGGCAGTATCTGTCAGGCGCTACCGAAATCGCCGTGCCCGTCGCGCGCCGCAAGGCCAACGGCAAGAAACTGGTCATCCACGGCGCCACCGAACACAACCTCAAAGATATCACTGTCGAAATTCCGCTTGGGCTTTTCACGGTCGTGACCGGCGTCTCGGGCAGCGGCAAATCCACGCTCGTGAACGAGATTCTCTATCGCCACCTGGCGCGCGAGATTTATGGTTCGCATGACGAACCGGGCGCGCACGAAAAAATCGAAGGCATCGCCAATATCGATAAGGTGATTCGCATCGATCAGGCGCCGATCGGCCGAACTCCGCGGTCCAATCCATCCACTTATACCGGTCTGTTCACACTGATGCGCGATCTCTATGCCATGCTGCCGGAATCGCGCGAGCGCGGCTACAAGCCCGGGCGCTTCAGCTTCAACGTGAAGGGCGGCCGCTGCGAAGCCTGCCAGGGCGATGGCTTGAAGCGCATCGAAATGAACTTCCTGCCCGACGTCTACGTTACCTGCGACGTGTGCCGCGGGCGGCGCTACAATCGCGAAACGCTGCAGGTGAAGTACAAGGGCAAGTCGATAGCCGATATGCTGGATTCCACGGTGGAAGAAGCGCTGCCGTTGATGGAAAACCTGCCGCAGATCCGCGCCAAGCTGCAAACCCTGCTCGACGTGGGCCTCGGCTACGTGCACCTGGGCCAATCCTCCACCACGCTTTCAGGCGGCGAAGCGCAGCGGATCAAGCTGGCCAAGGAACTGAGCAAGCGGCAGACCGGCCGCACCTTCTACTTGCTCGATGAACCCACCACCGGTCTGCACTTCGACGACGTCCGCAAATTGCTCGACGTGCTGCAGCGCCTGGTGGATCTGGGCAACACCATCGTGGTGATTGAGCACAACACCGACGTCATGAAGATCGGCCGACTGGATTATCGACCTCGGCCCCGACGGCGGGGAGTATGGCGGGCGCCTGGTAACTTCCGGGACGCCCGAGCAGGTCAGTCGCTCGAAGAAGGGCTACACGTCGGAGGCGTTGCGCAAGGTGCTCAGCAACGGTAAAGCGAAATGAGCCGCTACCGCAAGCAGCCCTTGGATTTCGCGAATCTCAAGACCATCGGTTTGAAGGAACGCGGCGGTAAGGTGAAGACTGCCGATTTTGCGTCGCCGTATCGCAAGAGCTCGGGAATCGCGGCTCTGCTCGATTCTCTGCCGCACATTCTGGCCGCCGATTCGTTTCGCGCCGTGGTCGATGCGAGTGGCGGGCGCGCGCGATCGGGGCCGGGCCATCATCTGGGGCATGGGCGGCCACGTGATCAAGTGCGGCCTCGCGCCGGTGCTGATCGACCTGATGCGCCGCGGCTACGCCACCACCTTCGCGTTGAACGGATCGGCCGCCATCCACGATTTCGAAATCGCACTGGCCGGTCACACCAGTGAGGATGTGGAAGCGGTGCTGCCCGATGGACGCTTCGGCGCGGCTGAAGAGACCGGGCGTGACATGAATCGCGCCATCTCGGAAGGCGATGCGGAAGGGTTGGGAATGGGCGAAGCGTTGGGCAAATGGCTCGACGCCCGAACCGGCGATCTTGCCTCCGGGGATCAATCGCTGCTGCTTCAGGCCTACCTCCACAACACGCCCGTGACCGTCCACGTCGCCATCGGAACCGATACGCCCCACACCCATCCGGCCGCCGACGCAGCGGCCATCGGCAGCTCCACCCATCGCGACTTCCGGCTGCTGGCGTCGTGCGTGGCCGATCTGAACGATGGCGGTGTCTATCTAAATGTGGGGTCGGCGGTGCTGCTGCCGGAGGTGTTTTTGAAGGCCGTGTCATCGGTGCGCAATCTCGGTCATCCGCTGGCCGGGTTCACCACCGCGAATTTCGATTTCCTGCAGCACTACCGGCCGCGCTTAAACGTAGTGGAGCGGCCGCACGCGGGCTCCGGCGGCCGCGGATATGCGATTACCGGGCACCATGAATTGATGATTCCGCTGCTGGCCGCGGCCCTGATCGAGAAGCAGGCATGAGCGACGAACCCGAACTGCTGCCCGCCACGTCGAGCGAGCTGCCTCCGCCGCCGCCCGAACGCGACCCGTTCTGGGGATACTCCGACCTCGCCCTGTTTATCGGTCTCGCCTTGCCCTGCATGCTGGCGGCATTGCTGGTAATGAAGGGCGCTACCTCCCTGTTGCACATTCCCGATCCGGCGGGCGCAACCCAGGCGGTGGGCGGGCAATTCCTCTTTTACCTGCTGATCTTCCTGTCGCTGCGCGTGATGTTTCAAGTGCAGTACGGCCGGCCCTTCTGGCAATCGCTCGGTTGGAAAGAAATCCGGCTGCCTGTGTTTACCATCGCAATGCTTGGCGTCGCCACGGCGGTGGCGGTCGCGATAGCCGGTGCTGTGCTGCGCACACCCGACACCCCCAACCAAATTACCGAAATGATGCGAGATCCGCTGGCACTAATCCTCCTGGCCATCTTCGGAGTCACGCTGGCGCCCGTCTGTGAGGAACTGGCATTCCGAGGCTTCCTGCAGCCGCTACTGGTGCGCAGCCTGGGCGCCGCGCCGGGAATCCTGATCGCCGGAGCCTCCTTCGGCCTGCTGCACTATCACGAGTACGGAGATTCCTGGCGCCACGCCGTTGTGCTCACGCTATCGGGAGTTGCCTTCGGATGCCTCCGGCACTACACCGGCTCCACCAAGGCTTCCGTCCTCATGCATTCGTCGTACAACGCATTCCTCTTCATCGTCCTGTTTACGCAAAGGAAAGACCTTCCGCATTTATGGTAGAGACGATTCAATGGACCCCCGCGGGCGTCGTGATGATCGACCAGACCCGCCTGCCGCTCGTCGAGAGCTACGTCACGTGCCGAACCTATGAAGAGGTCGCCACAGCCATTAAAGATATGATCATTCGCGGCGCTCCGGCCATCGGCGTGGCAGCCGCGATGGGGGTGGCGCTGGGTGTGCTGCACGCTCCGGAAGCCGACCTGGACGCACAGATGGAAATCATCTGCGATACCTTGGCGAAGACGCGCCCCACGGCTGTCAACTTGTTTTGGGCCATCGACCGCATGAAGCGCCTGTACCAATCCCTGCGCGGAAAGCCGCTGGGCGAGATCCGCGACGCTATGGTGCGGGAAGCGCTCGTGGTGCGCGAGGAGGACATCGCGATCTGCCGCGCCATCGGAAAGAACGGCGCCGCGCTGGTGCCCGACCACAAAACGATCCTCACGCACTGCAACGCTGGCGCGCTCGCCACGGCGGGGTATGGCACGGCGCTCGGCGTAGTGCGCGCCGCCGTGGAATCCGGCAAACAGGTGGATGTCTTCGCCGATGAAACCCGGCCGTTCCTGCAAGGCGCCAGGCTCACCGTCTGGGAATTGCAGCAGGACAATATTCCCACTACGCTGATCACCGACAACATGGCCGGTCATTTCATGCGCGCGGGGCGAATCGGCTGTGTGGTGGTGGGCGCCGACCGCATCGCCGCTAATGGCGACGTCGCCAACAAGATCGGGACTTACTCGGTGGCCGTTCTGGCAAAGGAGAACGGTGTGCCATTCTTTGTGGCCGCGCCCATCTCCACGCTCGACCTCACACTGGCTTCGGGAGACGCGATCCCCATCGAGCAGAGGGCCGCCGCGGAGGTGACCCATTTGTTCGGACAGCAGGTGGCGCCATCCGGAACTGCCGTGCAGAATCCCGCGTTCGACGTGACACCGGCGCGTTACGTGAGCGCCATCATTACCGAGAAGGGTGTGGCGCGCGCGCCCTTTGAAGAATCGCTGGCAAAACTAGTAAGCTGAAAGGAACACAATCATGCGTAAACTGCTTATTCCCATGCTGTGCGCCTTTGCGCTGTCGGCCGCCGATGGCCCGCGGCGCGCTCCCGGCTTCGCTCTTTTCGATTCCAAGATGGAGGTCTACGACCTCTACGACTATCGCGGCAAAATCGTGGTGCTGGAATTCATGGAGACCACCTGCCCGAACTGCGCGAAGTTTGCCGACGTGCTGCGGCAGGTGGGAGAGAAGTACGGCAACAAGGTTCAGATTCTGTCCGTGGTGGAAGCGGCCAAGGACAACGCGAACACGGTGTCGCAGTACGTTGCGGGGCACAAAATCACCTACCCGATCCTCTTCGATATGGGGCAGATGGCCTACTCGTACGTGCGGGCAACTTCGCTGGAATATCCGCACGTGTACCTGATCGATGGCAACGGCATGATCCATCGCGATTGGGTGTACAGCGTCACTACGAAGGATGTCTTCGAGGGCAAGACGCTGTTCACCGAGATCGACCGGATGTTGACGCCGGCAGCCGCCCCTGCGAAGAGATAGTTGACACAGTCAACTAATTAGTTGACTGTGTCAACTATCCTGTCGGTTTTACTGCTTTTTGGTCGCGGGAGGCGCCGGCGGCTTGGCAGCGGGAGCGCCGGCCGCCACGGGGTGTGCCTGGTCGTACAGCTTCACGATATCGCTCGTGATGTCCGTGGATGCCGCCGCCCACAAAATCGGCGATTGCTGATTGCTGACGTCCAGGACCACAGCGTAGCCGTTCTGGGTGGCATATTGTGCGACCACCGCGTTCAGCTTCATGATCATGTCCTGGAAAACTTTGTTCTGTTCCTGCTCCGCGTCGGCGTTCAAATCGTCGGCGTCGCGCTGCAGCGATTTTCCATCGGCATCGATCTGGCGGGCAAGTTTGTTCTTGGCGTCCTCGCTCATGGTGGCGCCGCCCTTTTTCAACTGGTCCTGCAGCGCCTGAATGTCGGTCTGCCGCTTCTCTAATGTCGAGCGACGCGGGTTGAATTTGCCCTGCAGTTCAGCGGCGGCTTTCTTGCCTTCCGCGCTCAGCAGAAGCGCATTCTGCACGTAAAGGATCGCGATTTTGGTGGGCGCCGGGCCCGACGCCACAGGGGCGGGCTTGGCGCCTGCGGCGCCAACGGCGCCGGCAGGCTGGGATTGAGCGCACAGCATCGCGGCGGCTCCCAGAATCACGACGGGGAAAACTACGAAATTCTTTAGCAAAGCTGAAAACTCCTTGGACTACTGTTTCTTGGTGGCCGGCGGCGCCGGGGTGCTCGGTTTGGGAGCGCTAGGCTTTAACGCCGCCACAACCGGATGGGCCTGGTCGTACAGTTTCACGATGTCGGCGGTGATCACCGTAGAGGCGTCAGCCCAGAACACCGGATTCTGTTGGTTGCTCACATCCAATATTACCGCGTAGCCGTTCTGCGCCGCATATTGGTCCAGAATCGCCATGAGCTTATTGCCCAAGTCCTGCATGTTCTTGCTGTTTTCCTGCTCGATGTCCTGATTGAAATCCTCGGCATCGCGGTTCAGCGACTTCGTGTTGGTGTCGATGTCGCGCAGGATCTTGTCCCTGGCGGCTTCGCTCATGGTGGCCCCGCCCTTTTTTAACTGATCCTGCAGCGCGCCGATATCGTTCTGCCGCTTTTCAAGGGTGTTTTTCCGGGGGGAAAACTTGGTTTGCAGTTCGCCCGATGTCTTCTGGCCTTCCTGTGTGTTCAGAATCGCCTGCTGCACATTGATGATGGCAATCTTGGTGGGCGGGGGCCCGGTCGGCTTGGCGGGGGGCGGCGTTGCTTGCTTAGCGGGCGCCTGCGCCGGAGCGGAGTGCGGCGTCTGTCCCGGCGTCTGTCCCAGCGCCAGCCCACAAGCGGCCAAGACCGAGGCGGGAATTAAAAGCGAATTCATCTTCAAGCGAAACTCCTCAGTGTGAAAATCCTATCATAAGGCGCGAGGCCGGTTTGGCGGTACCCCTAGAATGTCCTGGCCGACCGTAAAGCGGAACAGCGTCCGTCTTTCGTCAAACGGGTAGATCTGTCCCAGGCCGGAATTTTGCAGAGCATTCAGGAAGGTGGCATTGTTGGGGAAGGATGCCCGGTCTGCCACAACCGGCGGAATTAAGTTTTCCACCACGCGGGAAGGGTTCCAGGCGAAGTAAACGCGGAAGGGCGCATTCACCACCGGCAGCAGGACCTGAATTTCCAGGCCAGTGGATGCGCGCGGCTTTTCCGTCCCGGGCGCTATCTGCACTTTCCCCGAGAACCCGGCTTGCGGGAAGCTCAGATTCAGATCGTTCACGCGGCTCGGATCCATGTGAAGTTGTCCGGGCTGGAAAATTCGGTTCAAGCCGAAATCCTGGAAGATAGCCAGCGTTACCGGTCCGGCAATCGGGATGCGGTATTCGAAGTTGCCCACCGATTGCCAGTCGCCGCCCGGCGTGATGAGCTGGTAGCTCGGCACGCTCATGCTCACCGGCTGCGATGTGAGCAGTCCGCCGGAGACTACCTTCTGCATGCGCTGCGAACCATCGTTGTTGTAGACGGGGACGGTGGTGCTGGAAGCGATGTAAGCGATCGGGGTGATGCCCCAGATTTCGAATCCGCGAACGTCCTGCTCGCCACCGATGAAGGTGCGCGAGAACGGCGGAATCTCTTTGCCGCCGTAGCCGCTGATGATCGACGTGCTGGCGTGGAATGCCAGAATGTGAGTCTTGTGCCACGGCGCTCGCTTGAAGTACTTGAAGTCAATCGCCGGCTGGATGGTGTTCACATTCCCGCCCAGCGGACCGCCGGAGACTGCCGCCGAGATGTAAAGGCTGCGGCCCTGCGAAGGCGTGATGGGATGGTCAACCGTGTTGTACTGCAGCGCCGGAGTGATCTTGCTGGTGTGGATTCCGTTGAGCGCGTTGGGGCCTGCGACGCCGCTGAAATTGATGTACTGGAAATAGTTGGTGGCCGCCGTGGTCTCCGTCACGATGTTCGAAATATCGTAGCCGTAGGTGAGCGAGAGGCGAGTGAAGCCTCGTCCCTTGATGGGGTAGCTCGACGAAACGTTGAACCCGTGGCTGTTCTGCACATAGTTCAGCAGGTTATTTTGGCCCAACTGGTTGTACAGGGGAATCAGGTTCTGGCCGGCCAGGATCGAAGCTTCGCGGCCCTGATCGAAGTTGAAGCGGCGCAGGTAAACCACGAAGCCCAACTGCAGGGGACGGTCCAGGAAATACGGCTCGGTGAAGCCCAGGCTCACGTCGCGCATACGGGTGCCGAGCTGCGACGATAGTGAGAGCGTCTCGCCCAAGCCCAGGAAGTTGTTGGTGGAATAGTTGAAGCCCACGAAACTGCCGGCGATTCCCGATACGCCGCCGTTCAGTCCGATCGAGTTCTTGCCGCGCTCCTTCACCTTCAGCGTCAGATCGATGGTGTTCGAATCGGGATTGCGCGTGATGGTAGCGGCATCTTCCTTCTTCAGGACTTCGAAGTATCCAAGCTGATTGAGGCGCAGGATGCTCAAATCCCAGAGATTGGTGTTGAACATGTCACCTTCGTCCAGCAGGATCTCGCGGCGGATCACCTTGTCGCGCGTGGTGGTGTTGCCGACAAAATCGATGCGGCGGATGAAAAACTGCTTGCCTTCATCGGCCGTCAAAGTCACATCCACTTCGTGGTTGCCGGGGAATTCGAAGCTAGGCTCCGGCACGAAGTCGATGTACCCGAACATGCCGTAATACTTGCGGAGGTTTTCGATGCCTTTGCGCAGTCTCTCCGTGGAGAATACATCGCCCTGATCCTCGGGTTTTGCGGGGTTGGCGGGCGCCATGCCGAACATCGGCCGGGTCAGCACTTCAGGCGTGCGGAACAGTTTTACGCCCACGTAGTTCATGCTGTGCAGGTGATAAACGCCGCCCTCATCCACAGGAATCGTGATGTCCGCGTAGATGCCCGGCTCGTTCATATGGATCAGCGGGAGCCGCCATCCGCGGCCGCCGCGCGGAACAATCTTTACGGTCTCGTCCAGCGTCATCGCCTTGAAGTAACCGTGGTCCTGATAAGCTTGGCGGATGCGCTCCTTGTCCTCTTCCAATTTTGCCTGATCGTAGGTTTTCGGGAACACGCTCTCAAACAGGATCGAGTGAGGGACGCCATAGGGATGAAGATTCTTCATCGCGGTGATCACCCACTTCTGCGTTTCACCCTTGTTGCCCGTGATGGTGATGGTCCCGACCTTGACCTTGGGCCCTTCCTTCACATTGAAGGTCAACTTCAGCGAAGAGGGTGGAATCTGCTCGATCACCGGATCCACAATCGCGTACTGGCGCCCGCGTTCGGAAAGGAATTCCTTGAGCACGGTAGCGGCCCGCTGCACTTTGTTGGGATCGTATTGCGATTCCACCACCAGCCCAACTTTGCGTTCCTTGAAGCGGTCCAGAATTTCCGAGACGGTGACGCTGTGGATGCCTTCGTAATTGATGGATCGCACCACGCGCCGCTCTACCACCACAAAGCGCACGATTACTCCGCCCTTGCTGCCGGGCTCCACTTCCATGGTGATGTCATCGAAACGCTGTGTGTTCCAAAGCAGGTGGTAGTCGCGCCGCAGCGCTTCCTCGTTGTAAATGTCACCCGCTTTGGTGAAGATCATGGCGCGCAGAGTATCGGCAGGAACGCGCCGGGCACCGCGGAAATCAATGGCTTCGATGATAGTGCCGCTCGGCTGCGCGGGAAGATTGGGCGCTTTGGGCGTCTCCAACTGCGGCGTCTTAGGCTGCTGACCGGCTTCCGGCACGCTTTCGAAGGGATTGCGCGGCGGAGTAGCCGGCGGCTGGGCCGGAGGCTGTGCAGGCGGTTGTGCGGGAGGGGTGGCCGGCGGTTGCTGCTGTTGCTGCGGCGGCGTAGTGGGTGGAGCTTGCTGCTGCTGCGCTTGCGCGCCTATGCACAGACATGCCGCCACAACCAGACGAAGATACAAGGGAGACAGTTTCACTCGGTATAGCCGGTTTTGAAAATGGTAAGCCATTATTTTAGCTGATCTTGGGGGTCAGGAACAACGAGCAGGACCGGGCACAGGTGTGAAGCCCCGGCACAGCGAAAACCGCCTGCCGATCCTGCCAATCCGTTGACCCTGCGGAAATTACCTTTCATCCTGTCGATTCTCGGGAGGCCAAGGTGCACGTTCGAAGCCAACGGATTTCCGCGCCGCGACTATTCGGTCAATGGTCCGCGATCCGCGGTCACCGGTTAGGGCAGCGCGTCATACGGAATACCGGCATTGTGGTATTGGGTTTCAACCCGCCAACTCCGAGCGGCTGGCGGCCGTTAGCACGAACTAAAGTCCGTTGCAGGCTGAAGCCTGCCCCACGAATCATCATCAAAACATTCGACGCAGTGCACTAGTGCCACCGCAAGCCGACTCTCCACAGGCGTGGCGAGCCGATATTCGGCGTGGGAGTGAACGCGGTGTAGAAAACCCGATTCAAGGCGTTCTCCACAGCCAGGTCGGCAGACAGCGATTTCACCAGGTGCTGCCGGGCCACCAACTGCACGGTGGCGTAGCCGGGCAGGCGGAACTGATTCAGGTCGTCATCGAACTGGTAATCGTAGCTGCGCACGCTGAGCGCGAGCAGCGTTCCCTTGTGCATGTAATTCAACTGCGCCGTGCCCTGATGGCGCGGAATCTGCGAAATGCGCGGACCCGTGTCGTACCGCGAGTCCACGTAAAGGTAATTCAGATCTCCCGAGAAATCGCCCAGCCGTTTGTGGAATGCGGCTTCCACGCCCTTGCTGATTGCATCCGCGGCGTTCTGCCGCTGCCGGACGATCTGCGTAGGCGAACTGGACAATGTCACATTTGTAATTAAATTTGCCAGGGAGTTTCGATAGGCCGTGACCCGGATGCTGGAGTTCTCGCCAATCCAATCGGCGCCGGCCTCACCGCCGAATACCGTTTCCGGCTGCAGCAGGGGGTTCGATTGGGTGAAGGTGTTGCCCGCGCTGAAACTGCGATACAGCTCATTTAGCGTGGGAGCGCGAAACGCTCGGTAGACCGAACCGCGCAGCCGCAGCCGCTTGTGGCCATAGGCCAAGCCCGCGCTGGGGCTGAAGAAATTGCTGTGCCCGATCAGGCTCTCACGGCCGCCCGCGAACAGGCGAAAGCCGCCGATGGTGACATTTCCCTGACCGAAGATTCCGCGCTCCACCTGGATGCCGCCGCCCACGCGCAAAGCCGTGGGAACCAGCCGGTCGGTGTCGGTCCCTTCGATGCGGTCCGCGTCGGCGCCGGCCAACAGGTCCCATTTCACTTTGTGATGCTGCCACAGCACCGCCCCGCCCGCTGCATCGGACGGGACGGTTTGCTGGTAGGTCAACTTCTCGATGTTGCGGGCGGCATTGACGGATGAGAAGGTGCTATGAAAACCCTCGCTGGTTCCATAGGCCAGCACCGAGAGATTGTCGCTGCCGAATTCCTTGACGTAGTGCAGGGACGCCGTCCCCATGCCGGTGGAGTTGTGAGTGAGCGATGTGCCGTTCTGCCGTTCTTCCCCCAGTATGTTGACCTTGAAGAAGAAATTGCCGAACGGGCTGAAGCGGTCGACGTGCACGTCTCCGGTGACAAACTTCTCGTTGGCGCGGCGGTCCACAGGACCGCGAATGCTGAGCGGCACAATGTAATACCCATCCGTCTCGAAAGCGCGCGCGCTTCCCGATAGCGCCCAGTTCTTCCAAAGCTGCGAGGCGCCCACGGAAATATCCTGGCTGCCCTGATTGCCGATCTCGTAGTCGAGCAGCAGGTGGTCACGCGTCGGCGGACGCGAGAACGTGGCGATGGCGCCGCTCATCGCCAGGTTGCCGAACAAGCTGGTGGCGGCGCCGCGTGAAATCTCCACGCGTTCGATTTCGTCGGGCACGAATTGCGACCAGTAAACCCAACCGCCGAACGGGTCGTTCGCCGGCACGCCATCCCATAGCATCAGGGTGCGGCTGGCGCCCGAAGATCCGATGCCGCGCAGCGAGACGCCTTGCGTAGTGGGATTGGCCACCACGGATGACGATCGCTTGAAGAGGCTGAAGCCCGGCACGTCCCGCAGACGGTCGTCCAGATCGGTCCCGGCCGTTTGCTGCAGCGTCTGGGAATCCATGATGGTGACGTTGGCGGGAGTTTCCGTGGCAATTTTGTCGACTACCGTGACGGTGGTATGAACCGTTTCAGGCTTCGGCGGTTCCTGCGGCGGTTGCGCGGGCAGCAGGCACGGGGAGAGCATCAGGATCCAGAACGCGGGCCCCCATCCAGCCGGCCTCGCTGAATTTTCGGGGAGTGGGCGTGAACACAATTTTGTAGCTCGTATCATCGAGCGGCGACTCCGGAGTGGTTCCAGCTTGTGGATAAACCAAAGCAAGGAACTTAAGAATACTATAAATGTCCCCGTCTTCGGGCTGACGCAATTGGAAATTGTGCGACCGGAAATTGATCGCCACACCCTGGCCGGAGAGCCGCCAAGCTAAGAACGCGCAGCAATCGATGGCGTGTTCGAACCAGGCATCCAGCTCCGGCGGAATGTCGCGGTCCAGAAAAATCTCCACCGCCTGTTCCTGCTCGCGCGCGAATTCCCGAACCTGCAAAGTGCCCACGTGCGCGGACGCTTTCCAATCCACATGGCGCGCGCTTTCGAACGCCTCGTAGGGTCGGATGCGGTAGAAGTCGCGCCCAAGGCCGCGATAGTGGGTTTCGATTTCTCCGGCGATTCCGGCAAGCAGGTCGTCAAAGCCGGTTTGCGGGTCGATGGCGGGATAGACGATCATCTCGCGCCTCAGCGTCACGCGCGCCGATTTTTCGAGGAAGCCGAAAGGAAACGACGTGAGAAACGCAAAGCTGTTCTGCCGGTATGCGCCGCGGCGCGGGAAGCGCACTTCCACGGTCTCTTCGAGCGTGGCGCCGCCCGGGATCAGGGGAAAATAGACGCCGCTGGTGAGCGTGGGACTGGCGGGGTCGCGGATGCCTTCCACGCGAATGGAAAACGAGGGGATGGCCCATTTCTGATTGCGGACGAAAAGCTTGCCCGGCACATTGCGTCCCGCCGAGACATGCTCCGGCACCAGAAAATCCAGCTCCAGCCCGGCCAGGCACATACGGCTGACAAAGCCCGAAACCAGTAGGGTCGCCATCATGGCGGCCGCAATCATGAACATCAGGTTGTTGGCGGAAACGATGGCGCCCAGACCTACGAGCAAAATCCCGAACGAGAACAAGAGCCCGCCGCGGGTGATCTTATAGCGGATCCGGCGAGCCAGCAAGCTACGAACTTCCGCCCAACGGCGCATTGCTTTGATTGTGGCATGGGCGGGAAGCGGGGGACAGGCGAGGTGGCGCCGTGTCCTAAATCAAAACGACAATCGCGGCCAAAACACTTGCGCGAGGAATTGGAGCAGGATCAGCGCGCTTGGGGATACACTCGTAATTCGTGAGGAACCCCCGTGAACAGCCAAACAAGGTGAAGCGGCGAGTGCCAAAGGCGCCTGACGATCCTTACAGTGACCTGTTGAGTGGCGTCGTCAGCCTAATTGAAGAAGCAGGCTTGCGGCCGTCCGATCCGTGAACGTCGTGCTGACGTCGACGTATTGGCTGATCGGCCAGAGGATCGTAGAACACGAACAGTCCGGTACCGTGACATGGTGCACTACCTCGGTATGTTATTGAAAAAAGCTGATACTCGTTTGCTGATTTTCGTGTTTGCGGGGTTCGTCGGCGGGCTGAAGCTTTTGAGCCAGCGGGGCTGTCGTATCAGGCGCCTGAACCTGGGATTTCCGTTGACCGTCAGCTTGAGCTGTGTCCAGCTAATCCAGGAGCTTCCGCAGTTCGATAAGCGCCGCAAGCGGGATCAAAGGCGACGACATCGGCTCCTCAATTATGCCACGGGATAATTTCCCTGCAAGATGCCTTCGCAGATCATCAGCCCCCGCTGCCATAAGCCTTTTCCGCCACCTTGGCCGGAGCCTACTTATCCGGCGGTGGCTGGCAGCGTGTCGTGCGGGTTCGGCCTGGATCAACCCTTCGCCGTCGATACGCGGGTAGTCGGCAGCGGCGTTCTCGCCCAGATTCCGATAAGCGCCGTTCTTCGAAATTCCGTTGACGAACCAAGTCGATGCCGGCACTTCCGCGGAGCGGGGCGCGGCTCTATTCATTGCGCAGGGCAATCACTGGATCGACGCGCGACGCGCGGCGCGCGGGAACAAAGCAGGCCAGAGCTGCCACCGCCAGGAGAATGAGAGATATCGCGGTGACCGTCGGGATATAGTCGGGCCGGAAGCCGTAGAGCAAGTTGCTCATCAATCGCGACGAGATCGCCGCTAGTACCAGGCCAATTACGAGTCCGGCAAACGCTAATGCTAAGCCGCGTTTACCGAAGGAGAGCAATATCTCTCTGGAAGTTGCGCCTAACGCCATGCGCACGCCGATCTCGTTGGTGCGTTGCGTTACGGCGTAGGAGACGACCCCATACAATCCAATCGACGCAAGCAACAGCGCTAGTAGAGCGAAAGCAGTCAGGAGCGCCGTCCCTTGCGCGGGCGTCGACAATTGACGGTCCACGATCGTTTCAAGAGTCTCGAAACGCCAGATGGGCTGGTTCTTATCGACCGACCAGACCGCCTGACGGATGGCCGAGACAATGGACGAAGGATCGACCGCGGTGCGCACGACGATGCCGTTCGGCAAGCTGCCGACCTGGTCGGTCTGGTCGTGCAGGCGATACACGCTAGGCCTCAGCTCTTCTGCCATGCTGACCTCGCGAATCTCTTTCACGACACCGACGATGGTGTACCAGTAACCCTTCTCATTCAACTGTCCGTACTTGATTCGTGCCCCGATCGCCGAACGGCCTGCGAAGTGGCGGTTCGCGAACGTTTCATTCACGATCACCGCAGGCGATCCCGAACGCCGGTCGGAGATCTCAAAAAACCGCCCTTCGCGCAGGCGCGCCCCCAGGGTTGCGAAGTAATCGCGAGTCACCACGCGCATGAGCGCGACCTGGTCCGGGACGCGGTCGCTCGTCTGGCCTTCCAGCAAATAGAGTGTCGCCTGCGTGTCACTGGTCCGTAGCGGAAGCTGCGAAGTCGCGCCGGCAAGGATTACGCCCGGAATTGCTTGAATGCTTTCCATCAATGCGTTCACGTAGGCCACGCGCTTGTCGAAATCCCCATACCGGAACAGTGGAGCCTCAAAGGTCAGGAGCTTCTCACTCCGCATCCCGAGATCGGAATTGCGGAGGTGGCGGAAGGTTTGGAGCATCAGGCCGCCGCTCGTCAGCAGCACCACCGCGAGAGCGGTCTCGACGACGATGAGCGAATGTTGCAACCAATGACTGCGCGGACCTGCCGTGCCGCGCCCTCCTTCGCGCAATCCAGTCTGTGGGACCAACCGCGATCCGCGCAACGCCGGCGCGATTCCGAACGTCAATGTGCCGGCGATGGTTACGGCGGCGGAAAAGGCGAGCACTCGCCATTCGAGCGTTAGCCGCAGGGTGCCCATGGGCTCCGGTGCCAGCGTTTCGAGAAAGTGCATCGCTGGCACGGCGAGCGCGAGGCCGGCGACGGAGCCAAGTCCGGCCAGCACCAGGCTTTCGGTAAGGAATTGCGCGACCAGGCGTCCACGTCCCGCCCCGAGCGTAGTTCGGACCGCCACCTCGCGGCCACGCGCCGCACCCCGCGACATCAGCAGGTTGGCGAGGTTAACGCACGCGATCAGCAAAAGCGCCGCCGACGCGCCGAGCAACAGAACCAGCACCGTCTGTGTCTTTCCGGCGATCTCTTCCCGCAACCGCGTCACAAGCACCCGATGCGGCCCGCGGCGGTCCTTCGCGGTCACATGGAGGCTCAACGCCTCCATCGATTTCCTCGCTTGCTCGATCGGAATACCGCGCTTCAGCCGCGCCACGACCTGCGCGTCGTGCCAGGAGAAATTGCGCCGCATCCAGGCGGGGAAGGACGCCGGCATCCAGACATCGATCTCGCGCGCCGGTAGGAAGTAGAAGTCTCGTGGCATCACGCCGACGATTTCCCACGTGCTGTCGTTCATCGCGATCTTGCGGCCCAAGACGTCGGGCGAGCCGCCATAGCGGCGCTGCCACAGCCCGTAACTGATGACCACGACCCGTACGCCTTGTTCATCTTCGCTTTCGCTGAACACGCGGCCGATCAGCGGCCGGACACCCAGCACGCTCCAAAGATTTGCGGTGGCCTTGCGCGCTGGCACCTGTTCGAGTTCGGGATTGCCGGAGAGCGTGGCGCCCCAAGGCTGGGTGGCCGCGAGGTCGGTGAAAACGGTATTCAGACGGCGCCATTCGATCCACTCGGCGGGCGTGGGAAACTGCTTCGGGGTATCCAGCCCCCTCAACTCGTCCCAGATCATGACGAGCCGGTCGCCGTCGGCGTAGGGCAGTGGACGAATCAGTATCGCGTCGAAGGCGCTGAACATCGCGGTGATTCCGCCGATGCCGAGGGCCAGCGTTGCGATCGCGATTACGGAGAAACCCGGATTCCTGCGCATTTGGCGAAAGCCGCAGCGGATGTCCTGAATCAGCGTATCCATAAACCTGTACCTCCACGATTCGAGCGCCAGTTCCGTGAGGAGTGTGGGATTGCCCAACTCACCGCGAGCTCGCCAGTGAGCCTCGCTAGGCGGCACACCCGATTCGATTAAGCGCTGTTCTCGCATCGCGAGATGGAATTGCAATTCCTCATCAGCCCTCGCATAAAGACGGCGCCTGGCGAACAGAGCCGCCAGACGAACGCGCACGTCAATCCAAAACTGACCGAACATCAGGACACCAACGGATCGATCACACGATTGACCGCCTCTACCACCCGCCGCCAGTTGGAAATCTTGAGGGCGACTTGCTTGCGCCCGCGCGGGGTGAGTTTATAAAAGCGAGCACGGCGGTTGTTTTCGGAAACACCCCAGGTCGACTCGACCAACCCCTGAGACTCAAGCCGGTGGAGGGCTGGATACAACGATCCCTCCTCCACATGCAAAGCGTCAGAGACTCGGTGGAGGTGCTCGGCGATACCAAAACCGTGCATTGGCCCGTGAGCCAACCGGCAGAGGATCAGCAGATCCAGCGTGCCGGTGGAATCTGTGCCGGGCTGTTGTGGCCTTCCCATAGATTTTTGATATGAGTATGTGCTCAACACGGAAAGATGTCAAGTCCCATAGTCCTGTTCGCCGGAAGTTCGCGGGGGCCCGCAAGAAAAACCGATTGCCCGCAAGTCGCTCAGTGTTTACCGTGATCCCGACGCTCGATCCCGATGCTTACTCTATGCCCGGCAGAATCATTGTCTGCGTGTCAACGCTTATCGGCCGCCGCACCCGGTCGCTTTCCTTGATTTGCCGCACTCGCTCCCGCACACCCGGCGAATCCAGCGCCTCGACTGGGATCTGCCAGGGTGCATATGGGACGATCTGCTTCCCCTGAATCACCTTCTGCCGCAGAAGCTCATGCACCATTCGGCAGTCGATCCCCAATCGTTGGGCCGCCTGCGCCGCCGTTACAGCCGTAATCGGGGCAGTGGGATCGTAGGTCGGCAAACTTAGCTTGCTTCGGAGTGAACAGACACGATTCTTTTTCCATGGGTTGCCGGCACC
Organism: uncultured Solibacteraceae bacterium; assembly: GCA_963815475.1. GTDB lineage: Bacteria > Acidobacteriota > Terriglobia > Bryobacterales > Bryobacteraceae > Sulfopaludibacter. The sequence goes on from CAWFHD010000003.1 coordinate 3,808,777, forward strand.
CGTTTTGAGGCCCAGACGGTTGAGGGTCGCGGCAATCAACTCATCAGGAAATTGTCCCGCCATCTGTTTGATGATCTCCAGCGCCTCAGTATCGGTTCGACGACCATGTTCCCCGCTCTTCGGGCGCCGTACTCGAACCTCAGTGTGTCGGCCACCTGCCCAATGGATCACCAGAACGAGTTCGTTCATCGCGGTATCGACGTTGGCCACAATCTCTTCGATCAAGATCCTCGTGATTCGCTGTTTCAATCCCATGTCGTCTGATGTGTTCCATACGGTTGGCAGATCCTGAGCAAGGCTGAGCAGAATCTCTCTGTTTGGCATAGCCGTCGGGCGCGGTGTTGAATCGAGATCTTTGAGGCTACGCTCCAGTTCCTCCGCGCGCTGGAGAGCCGCGTTCCACCGTGCTTCCAGTTCGGCGCACACGAGCCGGTTGTCGGGATCAACGGCCTCATATCGTCTCGCCGCGAGACGGGCTTGATATTGTGCCTGTTCCAACTCCAGGCGCACCGCTTCACGTCGCTCCAAAGGCTGGCGCGTAGACCGCTCCACTGCTGCAATCGCTGCCTCGATTGCGTTGGGCTCGATAGCGCGAAGAATGGCATTGGCAACCGCCTCGTCCGGCCGAGCGCCAGCGAATGCCAGACACGTCTGCGTGTGCTCGTGATCTTGCGCTCCCAAACAACGATAGCGCGCGATCCGCCGGTTTCTCCCACCGTACACGACATACATCGTTCGCCCGCATCGGCCACACCGCAGTAACCCGGTCAACAGGCTTTGCCCTCCGCGACCGGCCCTTCGGCCCTCCGGACACTTCAGGTAACTGTTCTCCGCCATCAACTTCTGATTCCGTTCGTACTGCTCCCAAGTAATGTATCCCGGGTGGTGGTCCGGAATCACAATCGACCACTGTTCCCACGGCTTTGCATGATTCGCTGTCCTCCGTGCCTGGCCGTCGACGATGATCGTTCGAGACTCTGTCCTTCCGAACACATAGGCTCCCGCATACACCGGATTCTCCAGTACGGCATGGAGACTTCTGTAGACTGGCGGCTTCCACTCAACCCTGTCCCCAGAACGCTCGAATCGCGCGTAGGGAACCTGAATGCCCTCTTCACGAAAGGACAAGAACACCTGGTGTGCGCTCCCCAGTTCGGCAAACTTGTCGAACACATGGCGCACCGCCTGCTGAACCCGACGATCTGGATCCAATTCCATGCGTCCATCTTCGGTCCAGCAATAGCCGACGGGGATCCGGCACTGATATTCTCCGCGGCGCGCCTTTTGCCAGATGGCCGCCAGGGAGCGCTGCCGCATGAGGGTCAGCTCAAACTCATTCATGATCCCTTCAAACCAAGTAGCAGTCTGTCGTTGATCAGCCGGGGATCGTACACCCCATCCGGTTCAATCACCAACGTTCCGACCAATCCGCAGAGCTCGAACAGTTGGTGCCAATCCCGCCCGTTCCGTGCCAAACGCGATGCCTCGATGCATAAAATGGCGCCGACCTGCCCCGCGCATACCTCTGCCACCAGTCGCTGAAATCCTGGCCGCTCTTCCAATCCAGATCCAGAGCGCCCCAAGTCCGCGTCAATCGTCTCCACGTCGCTGAAACCCAGATTTCGAGCGTGCTCTACGAGCCCATATTGCCGGATCTGGCTCTCGCGATTCTGAATCAACTGAATCGGCGTTGATTGCCGAACGTACACGATGGCCCGGCGTCGAAGATGCTCCTCGGTGATCTTTTGATTCACTGGGAGCCTCCTTCCGCCGGGCCGGCGCTGCTGGCTTTCGAAACATCCAACAGCAGTTCCGCCAGTGCGCCCTCCAGTTCCAGTCGCCGTTCCTCTGGCACAGTGACGCTCTCTTCAACGAACAATGTCAGTTCGCGCTGTTTCTCGTCAGATCTAGTTCTCCGATTCATTCAGGAGCCTCCCAACGAGATTCTGACTCAGGCTGTTGCTGCGAATCCGGGCCCACACTCAGCTCCGCGCCCGCGCTGCCCGCGGCGTTCGGATGATCCCGGAGCCAGGTATCCAAGAACGAACGCGACTGGGCCAGCGCCGGCACGCCTATGGTCGGTTCTCCCACCGACATCTGAGCGCAGGTTTCGGCGGCCATCATCCAACCCGGGATCGCGGCCGTTGTTCCATCCGGCAATTCGCAGCGGATGCATTGGTCACCATCCTTGTTCCTGGCACGCAGCAGCCGTACGGCCTGGCCATGGAAGGGGTGCCATCTGTAATGGATGGTGGCGCGCTTGATCTCATGGGCATTATGTGACTGAATTGTCCGGTTCAGCACGGGCTGGCTATGGAGAAAAGCGTTGCTGAAGCGGTTGGCACGGGACCTCACCGCCAGGCTCGGCAGGGGTTTCTCCGAAAGGAATATCGAGCAGATGCGCCTGTTTTATCTTGGGTGGCTCTGGGGTCAATTTCGCAGACGCTGTCTGCGAAATCTGGAGTAATGCCTGGTTTTCCCCTGCCTTGGTCTCACTATGTCCGACTCCTGTCGGTGGCAGATGCAAAGGCGCGAGAGTATTACGAGCGCGAAGCATTGCTCGGGGGATGGTCGGTCCGGCAACTCGATCGCCAGATCGCCAGTCTTGCCTACCAGAGAACCCGTGGCGCAAGATCCCGTGCGGCCAAGGATGAGATTCTGCCCGCTGACGCGCATGTAAGAGATCCGTTCGTCCTCGAGTTCTTGAATCTGAAGGATGAATATTCGGAGACGGAACTCGAGAGTGCGCTCATTCGGAGCATCGAGGAATTCCTGTTGGAACTGGGTAGTGACTTCGCCTTTGTTGCCCGGCAAAAGCGCTTGCGCGTGGGAACCGAATGGTATCGGGTCGATCTGGTCTTCTTCCACCACCGACTTCAATGCCTGATCATCGTGGATTTGAAACTTGGCAAATTTACACACGCCGATGCCGGTCAGATGAACCTCTATCTGAACTATGCGCGCGAGCATTGGACTCATCCGCATGAGAATCCGCCCGTAGGGCTGATTTTGTGCTCTGAGAAAGACACTGCTGTCGCTCATTATGCTCTGGGCAACCTCGCGAACCAGGTCCTCGCGCGAGAATACCAACTGAATCTACCGAATGAAACGGAGATTGCCGCGCGCATCGATACGACGCGCCGACAGATCTCGGGTGCGCCCGCTCACCTAGAATCGTCCGGGAAGTGATTTGCACCGCGGGGATCTCTCGAAGATAATCGCGCCTGCCTCGCAATAACGGAGTGGTTCCACCGATCTCTTAAGAATTGTCGATCACTTGTTGGTTTTGCTGAGGCAGGCGAGGGCACGAACGATTCCGACTCCTGACTTCAGTCTGCTGACTGTGCCACCATTAAATTTGATCCCCAAGAACTTCGATGCCGTTCGGCCCTGGTGGTCGCGGGTGCGCCCCACCGTTCATTACCTTATGGAAACCGAAGCGCATGTTTATGCGCTGGCGATTGCCGCCAGTGTGCTGCTGGCATTTTTTCCTTTCCTCATTGTGATGGTGTCCTTTTGCCGCGATGTTTTGCATTGGCCTGCCGCCGTTCAGGCCATCGACCTCGCTCTGGGCGATTTTTTCTCCGGTGAGCCCGGCAAGTTTATCGTTCAGAATCTGCGCGCCTACTGGTATACCGTGGGCGGCAAGATGCACGTCACTTCCATGCTGCTTCTGCTCTTCACCGCCAACGGCATTTTCGAGCCGCTCGAGGTGGCGTTGAACCGCGCCTGGGGCGTTACGGAAAACCGCAGCTACCTGCGCAATCAACTCATCAGCCTCGGTCTGATTTTCGCTTGCGGCGGGCTGGCGCTGCTGTCACTGATGCTGACTGCACTCGACAGCGGATGGATCGCCCAATGGACCGGCGGACCCGCATCTCTGTTGAGTTTCCTGAAACTGGTCGTGTTTAAAATCGCCGCTCTTCCGGTTTCGATTCTCGCGCTCTTCCTAGTTTACTGGGTGCTGCCCAACCGTCCCATCGAGCCGGCCCGCGTGGCTCCCGTGGCTATCTGGGTGGGGCTGGCACTCGAAGGCCTGAAATACCTCAATATGCTGATTGCTCCCACGCTGCAGGCCAAGTTTCATCACGAGTATTTCATCTTCGAGCACTCCGTCACCATTCTGGTGTGGAGTTTTGTGGCGGCGCTAGTGGTTCTGGCGGGCGCCCACTGGACCGCGCGCCATGGCCGCCAAGATCCGCTATCGTAGAGACACACCCATGAAAGATTGGAAAGCACTTGCCCAGGCGAGGGGCCTTGCGATTCCCGCGCATGAGTTGGACCGCATGGTGGCTCCGCTCGACGCGCTGGAAGCGACCTTTCGGCCGCTCATTCGCGACCTGACTCCCGAGATGGAACCCTCCACCTGCTTCCGCGCCGAGGAGGAGCACGAGTGAACATTCAGGAAGCCTCCACATCACTGCGCGAGCGGAACGTTTCAGCGGTGGAACTCGCCACTGTGGCGATTGCGCGCATCGACCGCCTCAACACCAGTCTGCGCGCTTTCATTACTGTCACCGCCGACTACGCGCTGGAGCGCGCACGTCAGGCCGATTCCGAACTCGCCGTCGGCCGCGACCGCGGACCGCTGCACGGAATTCCCATCGCCGTGAAGGACCTGTTCCACATGCGCGGTGTGCCCACCACGGCGGGCTCGAAGGTGTTCGAAAAGTTTGTGCCCGAGGTAAGCGCCGCAGTCATCGATAAATTGGAAGCGGCAGGCGCGGTGATTCTGGGCAAGCTCAACATGCATGAGTTGGCCTATGGCATCACTTCGGCGAATCCGCACTTCGGCGCCGTGCGCAATCCCTGGAACGTGGAACGCAGCCCGGGTGGATCGAGCGGCGGTTCCGGGGCGGCCGTGGCCGCGAACATCGTCTACGCGGCGATGGGCAGTGACACAGGAGGATCCATCCGCATACCGGCGTCCTTTTGCGGCACGGTGGGACTCAAACCTACTTATGGGCGTGTGAGCCGCTACGGCGCGCATCCCCTGGGCTTCACGCTCGATCACATGGGCCCGCTCACCCGCTCCGTGCGCGATGCCGCGATCGTGCTGAATGCGATTGCCGGCCACGACCGCCGCGACGAAGCCTGTTCGCGCCGGCCCACCGTCGACTATGTGCCGGATGAAGGCTGCTCTATTCGCGGCCTGCGCATCGGCTTTCCGGAAAACTTCTTCTTCGAAAATCTGGACGCGGACGTGGAATCTTCGGTGCGCGGCGCCATCGCACGCGCCGAGGCGCTGGGCGCTGTGGTCAAGCCGGTGACAGTGCCCGACATCCTGGAGTTGAACGCTGTAGCGCGCATGATTCTGCTGTCGGAAGCATCCGCCGTGTTGGAACCGTACCTGGAGAAGCGGGAACTCTTCGGAGCCGATGTGCTGGCGCTGCTGGACCAGGGCCGCCTGGTTTCCGCCACCGACTACATCAACGCACAGCGATTGCGCCGCCGGATGCGGGCCGAATTCGACGAGCTGTGGAACGAAGTGGATTGCATGGTGTGCCCGTCCACTCCCAATACGGCTCCTAAGATCGGTGAGACAACCATACGGCTGGGCGGCCGCGATGAAGATGTACGATTAGCCACAACTCGACTGGTGCGCGGCATTAATGCTCTGGGATATCCCTCACTCTCGATTCCCTGTGGCTTGAGTGGCGGAGGCATGCCGATCGGTCTCCAGATAGTCGGGGCGCCGTTCGATGAGGGCACGATTTTGCGAATCGGGGCGGCGCTGGAAGACGGTGGTGTCGGTATTCCGCCATGCGTGGCGTAATGCCGGCTACCCCAAGCGCCCATTGAGGATCGCCAGGGTCCGGGCGGGGCTAAAGCCCCGCGCAGGCTGAAGCCCGCCCCACCTCCAAGTACAAGAGACTCTCATTCCTCATAGATTCGCCTATCGTTAACTGGATTTCCGGCGTCAAACTCTGGTATCGCCGGTTTGAAACCTGTTTGTCGTCAAAGCCGGCCGCACGGATTACTTTTGGCGACGAAGTTGCATGGAGTTTGCACAAGTTATCTCATCGACGTTTAAGGTAGTTAGTTCCCACACATGTCGTACGTAACTGGAGGCAGTGAATGAGCAAACAATTCCTTCGCGTATTCTTGATTGTGTCCACTCTGGCGTCCCTCCTACTGGCGCAGACGATGGTAACGGGTGAAATCGCCGGCAGCCTTACCGATCCCTCAGGTGCTGCGGTCGGTAGCGCCAAAGTCGTGCTAAAGAGCGCTGCAACGGGCGCGGCCCAAACCGCAACCAGCACTACGGCAGGTGAGTTTCACTTCTCACTATTGCGTCCCGGCGCTTACACGCTGACTGTGACAGCAACCGGATTCGAAGAAACCACCCAACAAGCGACGGTCAACCTGGCGCAAATCACCGCCGTCAAGATTCAGCTTGGGCTGCAGAAACAGAACCAGACTGTTACGGTCAATGAGCAGGTCAATTTGACCCAGACGGATAACGCCAATCTGGCCACCACCTTTAATAGTCTCCAACTGGAGAATCTGCCGGCGCCTGGAAACGACATGACTGCTTACGCCTTCACGGCGCCTGGAGTTACGGTATCTACCGGAGGCGGTTACGGCAATTTCTCGGTTTTTGGACTGCCGGGTGTGTCGAATCTGTTCACCGTCGACGGCAATGACAACATGGACCCATATCTGAACCTGAACAACTCCGGCGCCAGCAATCTGACTCTCGGAGCCAATGGAATTCAGGAAGCCGCAGTAGTGATGAACGGTTACACCGGGCAATATGGCCGCCAGGCAGGCGCCCAGGTCAACTACATTTCGAAGTCCGGATCCAACCAGTTCCACGGCAACGCAGCGTTCTACTACAACGAAAAAGTTCTGAACGCCAATGACTGGTTCAACAATGCTACCGGCACCGATCGTCCCTTCTCCATCTCGCGTGAGTGGGCTGGTTCGGTTGGCGGACGTATCATCAAGAACAAGCTGTTCTTCTATTACGACAACGAAGGCTTGCGCTACGTGCTGCCGGGCGGCGGTGGAGACGTCTTCATTCCCACCAGTGCTTTCTCCACATACGTTTTGAATAACCTGAAAGCAAACAATCCGGCTTCGGTTCCGCTCTACACCACCGCGTTGAATCTGTATGGAACCTCGTCGGGCGCGGGCCGCGCGACTCCGGTGACTCTGGCAACCGATCCATATGTCAAGGGCGTAAGCGGCATGGGCTGCGGTGATTTCTCCGGCACCGCCGGTTTCGGTAACACCACCCCGTGCGCTGCCACCTTCCGCAGCACCGTAAACAACCTCAACATCGAGCGGCTGCAGGCCATCCGCGGCGACTATAACGCTTCGGACAAGGATCGCCTCTATCTCCGCTATAACGACGATCACGGTGTGCAGGCCACGGGAACCGATCCTATCAACCCGATCTTCAACGCCAACAGCGTTCAGCCTTCCTACGGCGGACAGTTTGGTTACACCCGCGTCATCAATGCCGCGATGGTGAATCAGTTACTGCTCTCTTCTTCTTATTACACGGCGATCTTTGGACCTCCGGATATCTCCGCATCGCTTGCCGCGTTCCCCACCACGTTCGCCTTCGCCGATGGCGCCCCGTTCACCAACATGGGCGGCAGTGACAATGTCTATCCACAAGGCCGCAAGGTGCGCCAGCGTCAATTGATTGACGATTACTCCATTACGCACGGAGCCCACGTAATCAAGTTCGGTGTGAACGTCCGCCAGAACGGCGTCAGCACTTACGCCGCGTTTCCCAACACCAGCGGACTGTACACTTTCAATTCGATGACCGATTTCGCGAACGGTTCGCTTGGCAACGGTTCCACCCTATCGCAGAACTTCACACAGATCGGGGCCGAAGATTTAAAGATGTATAGCCTCGGCCTCTACGCGCAAGATGAATGGAAGCTGCGTCCCAATCTCACCCTTACGCTGGCGATGCGCGTGGACCGCAACAGCAACATCAACTGTCCGGGGCACTGCTACAATGAACTGCTATCCCCCTTCGCCCAGGCTTCCCACAGCGCCACTACTCCATATAACTCCACCATCCACACTAACCTGGAGAACGCGTTCCCCAGCTTGCAGAAGGCCGTGCCTGAGCCGCGCATCGGCTTGGCCTACAGCCTGAGACCCACCACGGTGATCCGCGGCGGATTCGGAATCTTCTCCGATCTCTACCAGGCGCTGATCGCCGACCGTTTCATCACCAACAGCCCGGCGGTGGCATCCTTCACTACCAGCACTGGCCTGGTTGCCCTGAACAATCCCAACAGCGCGTTTGCGTCAGTATCCAATTCCGCGACGGCCTTCCAGAACGGCTTCAATAGCGGCGCCACTCTGTCACAGTTGCAGGCCAGCGTGCCGCTCGGCTTCACCGTGCCAAACTTCAATACCATCGCCAATGAACTGAAGAATCCCACTTACTACGAGTGGAACGTGGAAGTGCAGCAATCCATCGCCAGGAACTATCTGCTCTCAGTGAACTATGTGGGCAACCATGGCAGGAATGAAATCAACCAGACCCTGTTTGCAAACGCCTATTCTGCTAAGGGTTTTGCCGGTCTGCCCGTTACCGTCCCCGATTCGCGCTTCGGCGAAATTCGGGAACTGAATAATGACGGTTCCTCGTTTTACGACGGACTGGTCACTTCGCTGCGCGCCCGCCTCAGCGCCAACCTGAGCGGCTCGTTCAACTATACCTGGGGCCACTCGCTCGATACGCTATCGAATGGCGCCCTGGAGCCGTTCAACGCGTTGACCGCGGTTAGCCTTCGCTACCAGGTGGACCCGACCGGCTTGCGTTCGCTGAACTACGGGGCCTCTGACTATGACGTGCGCCGCAGTATGAGCGCCAATCTGGTCTACACCACACCGAAGCACTTCCACAGCGCCCTAATGAATGGAGCTTTCGGTGGTTGGACGTTCGCCACCACTATTCTTTCGCACTCCGGCTATCCGTTCAGCATCGTCAACAGCGGCGTTCGCAGCGCACAGGGCATCACCAACGCCGCGGGCTTAGCCACGGTGGTTGTCCTGGCCGATTTCCAGGGTGGATCCTCCTACCCGAGCTGCACGACTCCGAATATCTCCTGTTACTCGACCAGCACGTTTGCGAGCAGCAAGAACCAAACCAACTGGGGCAACATTCCGCGCAATTCATTCCGCGGGCCGGGCTATTTCGACGAAGACATCAATGTCAAAAAAGCGTTCACCTATAAAGAGCGCTACACTCTGGAGACCGGCGCGTTCTTCTTCAACGTATTCAATCATCCGAATTTCGATCTGCCGGGTAACAACGTCGCCACCGGCACCTTCGGCCAGATTTTGAATACGGTCTCCGCACCCACCAGCGCTTACGGTTCGTTCCAGGGCTCGGCGGTATCGGGCCGCGTGGTTCAACTGGTTGTGAAGTTCATTTTCTAACTAACGACGCAGCGGTTCTTTTTTGAGCGCGCCCGCCGCAAGGCTGGCGCGCTTTTTTTATGCCTCAATGGGCGGACTGAAGTCCGCCGCAGGCTTAAGCCTGCCCCACAATCAGCAGGAATCCTCAAAATCATAAGCGGCATACCGTTATTCATACCCGCGCGTAATCCTTCTCACAACTCACTCGCCGCAAGTTGCTGAATCTCACACTAAGTGTTTAGCGCAAACGTTGGTTTGAAATTTGCTTTGCCCTCATATGTTACCCGCAGAAACCAGATAACGGATTGGTTCTACAGCCAACGGAGGCGAATCAGTGAAGATGTCATTTTGTTCATTCATGATTGCAGCGGCGTTTTCGTTCCTCTCGGCGCGAGGCGTTTCCGCTCAGGAATTGACCGCAAGTATTCGTGGCACAGTATCGGACGCGACCGGAGCCGCAGTGCCGGGGGCCGAAATCAAAGCCACTGAGCAGCAAACGAGGATCACGACTACTGTCCCGAGCGCCGCTGACGGTGCTTTTGTATTTCTGCATCTCCCGGTGGGGACCTACGACGTTGTCGTCACCAAGACAGGTTTTCGACCCACCACTTCCCACGGCATCGTCCTTACTCTCAACCAGGTCTACAATCTACCGGTCACGCTCGACGTGGGTCCAGTGACTGAATCGGTGGAAGTGAATGCCAACCCCGTGCAGGTGGAAACCACCACTACTCAATTAGGCACGGTGGTGCAGGCGCAGCAGATCGTGGACCTGCCGTTGAACGGGCGCAACTGGACCCAGCTTCAGCAACTCGCTCCGGGCGTGGTAGCCACTAGCGATCGCTTCGGCACATACGCCACGAATGGCAGCCAGTCGCAACAGAATTCATTCCTGATTAACGGTATGGATGCCATCGACCTGCCGCTCAACACGCCGCTAGTGATCCCGAGCCCCGACGCCATCGGAGAGTTCAACCTGGTGAGCAGCACCATCAATCCGGAATACGGCAGGAATTCGGGCGGCGTGCTCAATGCCGTGATCAAGTCGGGGACCAATCAGTTCCACGGCTCCGCCTTCGAGTTTTACCGCGACACGTTCCTGGATGACCGGAACATCTTCCAACTTACCAAACCCGTCTATCATCAGAATCAGTTCGGCGGAACCGTGGGCGGCCCCATTCTCAAGGACCGCACTTTCTTCATGTTCTCGTATCAGGGAACGCGCTTTGTCCAACCCCAGGCAGGTGGCCAGACGACCGTCTTTTCGCAAGCCCAGCGCAACGGGCTATTCCCCGATATCGCGACTTCCTCGGCCACTTCACCGTTCCCGCTGGTTGGCTCCAATGGGGGCACGTACCCGGCCGGGACGCCCTACAGTATGATCTTCCCCAACGGGCAGATTCCCACTGCGGACATCAATCCGATTTCCGCCAAACTTCTGAGCTACGTGCCGCTGCCCAACTCCGCAGGGAACCTCTACTCCTTCAACCCCAGCACCGTTGGCATCACCGACCAGACCATCCTCAAGATCGACCACTCTATGCAGCACGACGCGTTTTGGGCGACCCTGATTTTCCAGCGCTCTCCCTCCACCGATACGCTGCCGTTCACGGGCGCCACGCTGCCCGGGTTCGGCGACCAGAATAAGCGGCACACTTACGCCAACTCGGCGTCCTGGACTCACACCTTCAACCCGACCACCTTAAACGAACTCCGCGTTTCGTGGCTGCGCTTCAACTTCGATGCGACCGAACCGCAAACGCCCGTGCTGCCATCGAGCCTCGGCTTTACAGGCATCATTCCGCAGAATGCGGCGGCGCCGGCGCGCCCCTCATTGGAGTCACCGGATACTTCACTCTCGGCTTCAGTAGCAACGGCCCTCAGCCGCGCATCGATTCCACGTATCAGCTTACCGACGGTTTTTCGAAAGTCCACGGCAATCACACGATGAAATTCGGGTACGACGGCAAGCGCTACCAGGTGGGCAATCCGTTTTTCGGCAATAACAACGGCAACTTCAGCTTCGGCGGCAGCGGGACGTACAGCACTGGCGACCCCGCCGCGGACTTCCTGCTCGGCATCCCCGACTCCTACGCGCAGGGAAGCGGCGGCTGGATCGACGCCCGCACTTACGAACATTACTTCTATGCGCAGGATAGCTGGAAGGCGAGGCGGAATCTCACCATCAACTTTGGCGTGGGCTACCAGATCGACACTCCGCTGGTGCAGCATCACTTCGGCGGAGAGGCATTGAACTGCTTCCGGCCCGGTGAGCAGTCGCAAGTGTTCCCCACGGCGCCAGTAGGCCTGGTGTTTCCGGGCGACCCCGGGTGTTCCGCGTCCGGCTACCAACAACATTATGGCGACATCGGGCCACGGTTAGGCATCGCGTACGCTCTCAATTCGAAGACCTCCATCCGCAGCGGCTTCGGCATTTATTACAACCGTGTGGAAGAGGAGTTGATGCTACAGGATCTGGGCGCGCCGCCGTTCTCGGTGACTTCCGGTGGTATCGGCGACGTGGGGGGCAGTCCGGCGTTCGCCAATCCCTGGCAGGACATTTCCACCGGCCAAAGTATCGCCAACAAGTTCCCCTTCGTCCCCGCCACGCCCGGCAACAAGACGTTGGACTTCTCGTTCTTCGAGCCGATGTCGTTGAACGTGGTGAATCCGAATTTCACATCGCCCTACGCCATGAATTACAACCTCACGGTGGAGCGGGAACTGCCGGGCGCGATGATTCTAAGCGTAGGCTTTGTGGGCTCCCAAGGGCGGCATCTTGAGGTGGCCTATGAGGGCAACCCGATTACTCCGGCCGGCACTGCGGCATGCGCCGCAAGTTCGTCGTGTATCACTAACCGGTTACTCCAACAGGTTCTATATCCGACTCATACCGAGTACGAACCGGGTAACATCATCGCGTCGGCGGGCACGCAGTCTACCGTCGGCGTGTCTCACTATAATTCGCTCCAGGTCAACCTGAACAAGCGACTCACCAAGGGCCTGTTCTTCCAGGCGTCGTATACGTGGAGCCACTCCATCGACGATACGTCCGGCTTCGAACAGAGCAGCTTCGGCACACGCGGCACCAACCCGTTTAACTTCGCCTTGAACCGCGGCGACTCTTCCTTCGACGCCCGCCAGCGCCTCGTGATCAATTACGACTACGAACTGCCCCACCTCTCGCGCTATTGGAGCAACGGCGTGGCGGCGAAGATTTTGGACGGTTGGCATCTCGCCGGCATCACCACTTTCCAGAGCGGCTTCCCGATCACGTTATCGGACTCTGCCTACCCGTCGTTGACCTGCGGCGCGGCCTACAGCTATTACGGTTGTCCGGATGCGCCGAATGCGCTGGCGTCTACGCAGACTTACGACCCGCGGACCTCGAGCGTGGTCAATACGAGTAAGACGCCATCCACCACGGCGGCCAAACCATACTATTATTTCAATCCCAACGTCTTCGCCGCGCCGGCCTTTGGAGTTCTCGGTAGTGCTGGCCGTAACTACTTCCACGGACCCGGAATCAACAACACCGATTTGACACTGGCGAAGAGAGTCATCCTGACCGAGAAGCGATTCTTTGAGCTGCGGTTGGAGGGCTACAACGTTTTCAACCACACGCAATTCAGCACGTCGGCCTCGGCGGGCGGAAGTGCGGTAACAGGCGACTTCAACTCTGCCAACTTCGGACGAATCCTATCGGCGGCGCCTGGAAGGACGGTGCAGTTAGGCGCGAAGTTCTACTTCTGATCTGCCGGTAAAATCGCGGCTCGGAAACTGCGCCACGTTTCCGGGCCGCTTCGCCTCCCATTTCATGTAAACTTTCTCGGGAGGGATCTCATGAGACTCACGCTGGCGTTTGCCTTGGCTTCCGTTGCCCTGGCGCAATCGGATGCGCCGCCCAATTCGCAGCCGAACCCGTATCGCACCATCGAGAACTGGGGCAAACTGCCGGACGGCCGCACCTGGGGATCCACCAGCGCAGTGGCTCACGACCGCGAGGGTAACATCTGGGTGGCCGAGCGCTGCGGCGCCAATAGCTGCGCGGGCAAGGCCGACATCGCGCCCATCCTCAAGTTCGATCGCGACGGCAATCTGCTCAAGAGCTTCGGCGCCGGAATGTTTATCTTCCCGCACGCTATCCTCATCGACCCGCAGGGCAACATCTGGGTCACCGACGGTCAGGGCCGCGACGGCAAGGGCCACCAGGCGATCAAGTTCGACCCGAACGGGAAGGTCCTCATCACACTGGGCAAGGCCGGCGTGGCGGGCACGGAGGATGGCGTGTTCAATCAACCCTCCGCGGTGGCAGTGGCTACCAACGGCGACATCTTCGTGGCCGACGGGCACGGCGGCAATACCAACGCGCGCATTCAGAAGTTCGACAAGAACGGAAAGTTCATCACCACCTGGGGCAAGAAGGGCACGGCGCCCGGCGAGTTCGATACGCCGCACGCTCTTGCCTTCGACTCCAAGGGCCGGCTCTTCGTGGGCGACCGCGCCAACAACCGCATACAGATCTTCGACCAGGACGGCAAGTTCCTCGAAGAGTGGAAGCAGTTCAGCCGCCCCAGCGCTGTCTACATCGATAGCCACGACGTGATCTACGTTTCCGATTCGGAATCGCGCGAACGCGATGGCTACGGGCATCATCCCGGATGGAAGCGCGGCATTCGCGTGGGCAGTGCCAAGGACGGCACGGTCACCGCGTTCATCCCCGATACCTTCGCCACTCCCGAGGACGCGGCCACCAGCGGCTCCGAAGGCGTGATGGCAGACTCCGCCGGCAACATCTTCGGCGCTGAAGTGGGCCAGAAGGGGATCAAGAAATACGTCCGCAAGTAAGGCTCAGGCGCCGCCAGGGCTGGTGCGTTCCATTGCGCGCTGGGACCTGGTAGCGGTCTGCCTGAACGGCGTGATCGGCGCCGGTATTTTCGGACTGCCATCCAAAATCTTCGCGCTTGCCGGCAGCGCCAGCATACTGGCGTTCCTGTGCTGCGCGGCCTGCGTCATCCTGATCGTCCTGACCTTCGCGGAAGTGGGGAGTCGCTTTTCGGGATCGGGTGGCCCTTATCTCTATGCGGCGGAGGCGTACGGCCCGCTGACCGGCTTCACGGTCGGGTGGCTGGTGTGGCTGGCGCGCGTGACTTCGTTCTCCGCCAATTGCAGCCTGCTGCCGAACTATCTCGACCTGCTCTTTCCCGGCGCTGCCGCCGGTGTGCCGCGCGCTTTGATTCTGATCGCTGTGGTGACAGCGCTGGCCATCGTCAATATCCGCGGGGTGCGGGTCGCGGCCGATGCCAGCAACATCCTGGCGGCCGGAAAACTCGCGCCGCTCGCGGTCTTCGTTGTGGCGGGGCTGTTCTTTGTCGACCCCACACGGCTCACGTCGGCCGCGTCGCCCAGCTATCACTCGTTCTCGCAGGCCGTCATGCTGTTGGTTTACGCCTTCACCGGTTTCGAAATGGCGGTGATCCCGGCCGGCGAAGTGCGGAATCCGCAGCGCAATCTGCCCGCGGCATTGCTTACGGGGATGGCCACGGTGGTCGTGTTTTACGTGCTCATCCAGGTGGTTTGCATCGGACTCTGCCGGGGCTCGCCACGTCGCAGAGGCCGCTGGGAGACGCGGCGCAGCGCTTCTTTGGCACCGGCGGGGCGCTGATGATTACGGTGGGGATCGTGATCTCGCTGGGCGGCAATCTGAACGTCCTGATCCTCGCGGGATCACGGGTGATGTATGCGATGGCGGAGCGCGGCGCGCTGCCGAAGGTGCTGGCGGAGATCGACGCGCGCTATCGAACGCCGGTGATTTCGGTCCTGGTCACCACGGGGATGATGCTGGCGCTCACGCTCTCCGGGACGTTCATCTATCTGGCGACGTTGAGCACGGTGGTTCGGCTGGCCAGCTATCTGATCACTTGCGGCGCGCTGCCCATTCTGCGGCGCAAAGCCAAGGCGCCCTCCGCGGCATTTCACCTGCCGGGCGGAGTCGTTGTGGCCGCGCTCGCCATGGTGGTCTGCTTCTGGCTGCTGACCAACGTTTCGCTGCGCGAAGGCCGCGACGCCGCGCTCGCCGTTTCGGGCGGCTTGATCATCTATGGCGTGCACCAATGGAGGAAGCTCGAGACATGATACGCGTTCATATTCCCGACGACGCTCCGCCCGTGCTTCGGTCGAGCGCGGCCTGGCCGCAGCTCGCCGCGCACGCGGACCTGGTCTATCACGACACGCTCCCCGGCTCCGAGGACGGACTGGTGGCGCGCATCGCCGACGCGGAATTGGTCCTGAACATTCGCTCGTCGTCGAAGTTCACGGCGAACGTGCTCGCGGCGTGCCCGCGGCTGCGCGTGATTTCGGTGTGGGGCACAGGCACGGACCACGTCGATCTGGAGGCCGCCGGGCGACGCGGCATCGCGGTGCGAAACACTCCGGGAGTCTCCGCCATCTCCATCGCCGAACATACGCTGGCGCTGCTGCTGGCAGCGGCCCGCCATATTCCGCAAGCCGATGCGGCCACGAGGCGCGGCGAGTGGCCGCGGGGGCAATCGGTGGAGTTGAACGGCAAGGTGTGCGGAGTGATCGGACTGGGCGCCATCGGTCGCCGCTTCGCGCAATTGGCGACGGGAATCGGAATGCGCGTGGTGGCGTGGACCATGCACCCCAGAGCGAATTCCGAAATCGAAATGGTGGACCTTGACGAACTCTATCGCATCAGCGACGTGATCAGCATCCACCTGCGGCTGTCGGCGGAAACGGAAGGCATGATCGCGGCCAGGAAATTCGAGACGATGAAGAAGACTGCGATCCTGATCAACACCGCCAGGGGCGCCATCGTGGATGAAGAATCTCTGCTGGCCGCGCTCGGCAGCGGTCAAATCGCAGGGGCCGGCCTCGACGTCTTCGCCAACGAGCCGCTCCCCAAGTCGCACCCGCTCACCAATCTCCCCAACGTTGTGCTGACGCCGCACTGCGCGGGGATTACCCCGGAAGCTTTGGAGGCGGGCCTGAGAATGGCGGTGGAGAACGTTCTGGAAGTCAGAAGCTAGCGGTCGGAAGTTTACACAGACAGTACGATTGGGCGCCGATTATCCGAATCCTGAGGGCTTGGCGTCGCATCTTGAATCCAAAAGGAGTCCTGGGTGTATGCGAAAAGCTATCGTTTTCGGATTTGTTACAGCGTTGCTGGTTCAGGCAGATAGCGGGGCGATGAACGACAAGGAGCGCGCTTATTTGCTGGATCAACTGGAGCAAGGGAAGAAGGCTATGCTGGCGAGCATCAAAGGTCTCAGTGCCGAGCAATGGACCTTCAAGCCGGCGCCCGCGGTGTGGAGCGTGCAGGAATGCGCAGAGCACATCGTTTTGGCGGAAGGCTACATCTTCGAAGGCTCGCAGAAGGAGTTGCAGACTCCGGCCGTGCCGCGTCCGGAGAAGTCCACGCCGGAAGTCGATCAAAAACTGGTGGCGATGATCCAGAACCGCAGCCAAAAGGCCACTGCACCCGAGCCGCTGGTTCCGGGAAAGAAGTTCGCCACGCCAGCCGATGCCGCGAAGGCTTTCATCGAAGCGCGGGATAAAACGATCGCTTACGTAAAATCGACCAACGATGAGCTGCGGACGCACACGGGTCCAGGTCCTGTCGGGCCGATGGACGCCTACCAGACGCTGCTTCTTCTCTCCTCGCACACCCTGCGGCATACGGCGCAGATCAAAGAAGTGGAAGCGAACGCGGACTATCCGAAGAAGTAAGTGGCGCTACCAGAGCACGGAGCGATCGATGCTGGCGAGGTTAGGCCTGCCCATCAGCGCCATCGCGAGTTCGAACTCCTTGCGCAGAATTCGAACCACGCGCGCCACACCATCTGAGCCGGCCATCCCCAAGCCCCACAGATAGGGCCGGCCGATTTGCACGGCGCGCGCGCCCAACGCCAGTGCTTTTACGATATCGGTGCCGCGTCGAATACCGCCATCCACCAGGACGGGCACGCGGCCTGCCACCTTCTCGGCCACCAACGGCAGCGCATCGATGGTGGCGGGGACAGTGTCGAGATTGCGCGCGCCGTGGTTGGATACGATGATGCCGGCCGCGCCCGCGCTCACTCCTGTAGCAGCGTCGTCGGGGTTGAGCACTCCCTTCAACAGGAGGGGACGGCGGGCAAAGGAGAGCAGCCACTCCACGTCCTTCCAGGTGAGTGACGGATCGAGATAATCCTTGCCTTGCAGGTTGGGTAGTTCCCGCTCCGGCAATTCGCCCTTGGCGCGGTCTTCGCGGTTGCGCGCGCCGAAGGTGGGCGAATCGACCGTGAGGCAGAGCGCGCGGCAGCCGGAATCCTCGGCGCGCTGCACCAGGTCGCGTGTGAAGCCGCGGTCTTTCTGGACGTAGAGCTGGAACCAGACGGGGCTCGATGAGGCTTTGGCGATATCCTCGACGCGCATGGATGCGCTGCTGCTGATGACGTAAGTGGCATCCACGGCGGCGGCTCCGCGCACTGCGGCGATCTCGCCTTCGGGATGCACAAAACGCTGGCCGCCGGTGGGCGCCAGCAGGATGGGGTACGGCAGTTCCTGGCCGAACAGAGTGACCTTGGTATCGAGCTTGGCGACATTCACCAGAATGCGCGGCTTGAGACGGAGGTGCTCGTAGGCTTCGTGGTTCCAGCGTAAGGTGAGTTCGTCGGCGGCGCCGCCCGAGATGCGGGCCCATGCGCCATGCGAGATGCGCTTTTCGGCGGCCGATTCGTAATCGAAAAGGGAAAGCAGCTTATCCAGATCGGCGGCGGCGACGGGCTGTGCAGCTGTTTGCGCGCGCAGCGGACGGCCGGCTGCGGCGGCAGCAAGAGCCGAAGACAGCAAGTCGCGGCGCGAGAGGGGCATGCGAGGAATTATAACGTCCTTTTGAAATCCCGCCGGAAATCAATACCCCCCACCAGGTTTCATAACGAAGGAGGGGGTTGTAGAGACTTGGTTCCTGACCGATAAGTAACCATGTGGTAGAAGTTACTGCCACAAACACCGAATGCGCCGCTTTCGGTGGAGGCATCACGCAAGTGCGATCTGCCTCACAGCCTGCCTTGGTCTGGACGCGCGTGAGTCCAGATCCCCTTCCTCAAGAGTTTTCTGAATCTGCTATCCCTGGCTGATTATTATTATCCACGGATTCACGCGGATGAACACGGATAAGAACTTGCAACGCTGATCTGGCTACGCTTCCGGCGCCCTCGCCTTCACTTCTAACCTCGGGGCTTTTTCTCCCAGCATCTCGAGCAGCCTTTGGCTGGCCTCCGCTACTTCGGCGACCGCCTGGTCGAAGGCTTCCGTATTGGCTTTGGATGGCTTTCGAAAGCCGCTGATTTTTCGGATGAATTGCAGCGCGGCCGCGCTTACTGCTTCAGGGGTGGTTGGCTCGCCGGGTTTGCGGAGCACCTTAATGCTTCGGCACATGCCTTCATGATCGCGCAAACTCGGGCTCGGCGCGGCGGAGGGCCTGGGCCAGCGCTTCAGCTCCGACCGGTTTGGAGACGTAGTCGTCCATACCCGCCTCGATGCAGCGCGTCCGGTCTTCGGGAAACGCCGAGGCGGTCATGGCGATGATGCGCGGCTGGTGTTCGGGCGGCCATTCGCGGCGGATCCGCCGTGCGGCCTCCAGGCCGTCCACTTCCGGCATCTGCATGTCCATCAGGACCACGTCGTAGCAGGTCTTTCCCAGGCGTTCCAGCAGGTCCGCGCCGTTGGTGGCCGCGTCCGCAGTGTAGCCCAGGCGATTCAGCATGATCAGCGCCAGTTCGCGATTCACGGCATTGTCTTCGGCCACGATCACGCGCATTCCCGGCATGGCCGCTGTCTGTACTCCATTGGATGCGGAACGCCCGGCAGGCCGTCGCGCCGGTTCGTCCAGGACACGTGTGGCGATGGTGAAGTGAAAAGTGGATCCGTGACCGAGTTCGCTCTTCAGCCACATGGTTCCGCCCATCTGCTCCGCCAACGATCGGCTGATGGCGAGGCCAAGGCCTGTGCCGCCGTACTGGCGGCTGATGGAGGCATCCGCCTGGCTATAAGATTCGAAGAGCCGCTTCTGCGCATCGGGCGGAATTCCCGGCCCGGTATCGCGAACGCGAAACTCCACAATGCAGCGCCCGTCTTCGCGGAAACTGGATGAAACTTCGAGCGCCACTTCTCCCGTAGGAGTGAACTTTATAGCATTGCCCAGCAGGTTCACCAAAATCTGCTGCAGACGGAGGCCGTCTCCCTGCACCAGTAGTGGAACCGACGGCTCCGCCTTGCAGGAGAGACGCAAGTTCTTTTCCGCGGCTTGCACGGAGAGCAGACCCACGGACTTTTGCGCGATGCTGCGCACGTCGATGGGCAGGCTTTCGAGTTGCAGTTTGCCCGCTTCCATCTTGGAGAAATCCAGAATGTCGTTGATCAGGCTGAGCAGCGCCTGGCCGCTGGAGTGGATGGTCTCTACATAGTCCTGCTGCTCGGCGGTGAGCGCTGTGGTGGATAGCAGTTCAGTGAACCCCAGGACCGCGTTCATCGGGGTCCGGATCTCGTGGCTCATGTTGGCCAACAGCATGCTTTTGGCCCAGTTGGCTGCTTCCGCTTCGCGCCTGGCTTCGCGGAGCGCCTCTTCGGCGCGGACGTGGGAGCGCCGCTCCGCTACCATGGTGGCGGTTTCCGTGGCCAGAATGCGGATCTGTTCCCCGCGCTCCTCCGCCACTCCGCAGCCATCTTCCAAAAACAGGCGGCCTTCCAAGCGGCCTTCCACGGAAATGGCAAGGTCGAAATCGGCGTAAGCGGCCAGGGGGGCCGATTCGTCCACCTCCGCCGGTAGATCGCAAAGCGAGGCTGGGATCACGATGGCAGGCCGCAACACGTTACCGGAATAGCGGCTGTACCAGGCGCGGCGAACTCCGTATTGCTCTACCAGGGCGGCCAGCAGCGTCTGCCAGAGCATCTCTTCGGAAGCTTCCGGGCCGGCGCCGCGCAAGGCAACTAGGGCACACTGAAAGCCGATCAGGTCGGAGAGTCTCTGCTGCAGATCGCCTGTCATTGCGTGAGACCCGCCCGGTTCTGTTCCAGATTTTGCCGCGCACGGCGATACAGATCGTCCACCGTGTCGCCGCGTTTGGATTCGGCAATGCCCGCCACTACCAGGGCCGATACCGAATTCTTCACTCCATGATCAAAGGTGGCGTAGCGGCTGCCCGCGAATGCGGCGCAAATGCCGCGTCCCTGTTCGGCGCGCATGGAGAGCGGACCGCTGATGATGGTCACGAACTCATCGGCGCCCCAGCGAAACAGCGTTCCGTCTTCCGGAAAGCGACTGTGCAGCAGGTGGGCGAGTGCTTGCAGGATTTTGTCGCCGAAGAGGGTGCCGTAGCGGTTGTTGATAGCGCGGAAGCCTTCGATATCGAAAATCAGCACGCACTCCGCTCGCCCCTGTTTCAACACTTTCTGCATCTGCTGCTCGGCTTCACGGCGGCTGCCCAGACCAGTTAGCCGGTCGATTCCAGAGCCCTTGCGGGCGGCATCCAACCGCTGCTGAAAGGAGGTGATCTGCGCTTCCAGGCGGCGCGCCGGCTCTTCGCTTTCGCGTCGCATCTCTTCCACGGATTGGCGCAGTTTGCTGACCTGCTCGCCCAACTGGCGGCGCAGTTCATTCACATCGTTGACGCGGGCCAGCGCCTCGAAGCTGTCGGCAACCCTGGTGAGGCTGGAGTTGTGACGCTCGCCGTTATTCTTGAAGCTGCTGATGGCGCCGGAGACCGCTACCACTACGTCCTTAATAGCCGCATCGCGTTCTTCCATAGCGGCGCGGTTGGAGCGGCAGATCTCGTCGAACTGCTGCAGCGTGACCTTGCCGGCTTGATCGATCTGGTGCGTGGCAGGCGAACCTTTGAGCGGCGCAGTGACCTGGTCCAACTGCTCCTTGGATTCTGCCGCCAGATCCGGGTTGGCCGGCAACGCGGCCTTGGGAAGCGAGGCGGTCAAGCTCAAAAACACCTTCACCAGAGCCTGGTAGCCCGCGGAGAAGTGTTCGGATTCATCTATCTTTCGACGTAGAGAAATCACCTGTTCTGTCTTATCGACCGAACTGGCCAGAATTTCAGGAAATGTGCACGAGCGGACGCTAGCCGCGTGGCCTTCGCCGGACTGCTGCCAGCAGCGCGAAGCCGCCGAGTACCAGGAGCGCTGCGGAGGGTTCAGGACTGGTCACCGTGAGCATCCAGATGTCGTTGTTAAAGGTCGTGAAAAGATACGATTGCGGGTGCAGCGGATCCTGTGTGACGCCATAGCCGATCGGCTCGCCATTGCCATCCACAATCTTGACTGTGGGGCCGGTCAGATTGCCCAGAGAGTCAATGCCGTAGAGCGCCAGTTGCTGATCGGTGCTATCGCCCAGCAATACCGAGCCGGCGGAACCGCCTATGCTCAACGAAGTCGAGGCGAACGCATCGGTGGGAATGGTCGTTGCGATAACGGTGGGGTTGACCGTGACCTGGTAGATGCCGTTCGCATTCGGGCTGGACAGCGTCACCTGATACCAGGTTCCATCGGTCGACGAGAGCGCCAGGCGCCCGTTGATATAGCTCAATCCGCCCAGAGGAACCGTGGAGCCGCCGATAGTTACTTGAGTCAACGACGAAGTGGTAGAGGAGGGTACGTATTGTCCGATGAAGTCCTGACCGTTGGAGATGCCCGTAGTGTAGAGCAGGGTGCCGTTGGGCGCTATGAGCAGGCCGCCTCCGGGAAGGATGCCGTTGGCGCCAGTATTGTCCATTGGGACCTGGCCGAACGCGGTGGCAGTCCCGAATCCATCAATCGCGCCGCTGCCATCGCGTGTGACGGGCACGGAATATACGAACTGATTTCCAGGATCGGCGCCGGGGCCTCCGCCCGAGAGGAGAAGTTGCCCTCCACTGAAGCCCAGTCCTTCATAAAAATAGCCGCCGGGAACACCGTTTTGAATGGAGCCGAGGGGGACCAGCGAATAGTTGGGAAAGCTCGCTACCAGAACAGGATTCGACCAGCCCGCGCTTGCGAACGCACAAAAAGCAGCGGGAAGCAGAAATGCACGCGCGATCCTCTGATAAAACACAACTAAAGCCCCGATCTGTAGATGTTGTCGTTGAATTATAGCATTCGGGTTGAAAGCGAAACTCTGCCGAAAATCTCGATTCGTACTAGAACGCATGCGCTTCGGAGCGATGGCGTTAGGGGCAATGAATCAGCTCACAGACGTGCCACTAGACAGAGTCGAAAGACCAGTCCGAGCTTCGCTCGGATTGGCAGGCGGAAGCGCCAGGCGGAAGCGCCTACCCCACCCAAGACTATTGCGCGGCGCGTTTGCGAGCGTCCGCCACCATGGGATCGCCTGCATCGGCATTCGCCTTGATGGTGAGGAAGTTGCGGTAGGAATCGGCCGCCGCTGGACTCTTTAGCGCCTGCTGCGTTTGTGCCAGATAGTAATAGACCGGCGGGAAATAACGCAAAGTGGGGATGTCGTCCAGGAACACGGCAGTCGCTTCGCCCACTCGCTTGATGCACGCGTTGAAGTCGGAAGAGGCTTCGGGGTACATTTCCGCCGCGAGTTCGGCTCGCCCCAGATCCAGACGGACCAGCCAGGAATCGCCCAGTTTCTGGGCATCCAGAAAGATACGAATGGCGTCCTGCGGTTTGCCTTTGAGCAGTAGCGCTTCGCCTTCCAGAAGCTTGGCTTGCATCTGCCGCTCCGGTTCGGGCCGCGCGCCGATCTGCCTCGCCACTTCGAGGGCGCGGGCTTCCTGTCTGGCCTCCAGCAGCACCCGTGCCGCGGCGAAATCGGCGGCTTCCTTATCGGTCTTGAGGGATCGTTCGGCGGTGGCGGGGCTACGCTCGCGGCCGCCATAGCGGCGAGCTTTACGGCCGCTGCCGAGACGTTCTTATTGATCAGGTCGGCATCGACGCCCTTTTCCAAAATCTTTATGGCGTCGGCTGTGCGGCCTTCGTACAGCGCGATGTCGGCCATGCCTATGGACGCCACCGACGCGCCGTCGGCGCCCGTGGCTCCGATCTTCGCGTAGGTTGCCGCCGCGTCGGATGTCTTGCCACTGGCGAACTGCGAGAACGCCATCGCCTTCAACGCATCCTGCGAAGACGGGTTGCGCTGCAGCACTTCCTGCGCCTGCTGAACGGCCGCATCGAACTGGCCGGCGTACATCTCGTACAAGGCAAGGTTAGACCCGTTGAACACGCTCTCAGGCTTGCGCTTCACCACTTCCTTCTGCGCTTCCACCGCCCGCTCGATTTTGCGGTTGATGAAGTAGGAATAGACCAGGTTGCTCTGGGCGGCATCGTCCGCCGGGAATTTCCTGGTGAGTTCAACGAGCTTATCGCTGGCCTGATCGTAATTACCGCGAAACAGGTAATAGGCGGCATAAGTGCGCAACTGCTCGCGCTCCGACATGCGCTCTATCTTGGAAATCGCCTGCTTGAAATAATCGTCCGCCGCGGCGCGATTGCCCAGGTTCTTGTAGTTCACGGCGATACCGGCATAGGCGCGGCCCATGTTGGGGTCCAGGTCGATGGCGCGCCGATAAGCTTTGATGGCGGCATCGAAGTTGCCGGCCCACTGCGCATCCTGTCCCTGGGCATAGTCCTGCGCGGCCTCGAGCGAAGGTGTGCCATAGGTTTCTGCGGCAGCCATTTGCACAGCGTCGGGCGTCTTGTCGCCCAACTCCTTGCGGATGGGCGTGGCCAGTTTGCTGGCGACGGACATCACGTCCTGCTTGCTGCCGGCGGCGGCGCTCTTCTCGATGATAGTGTGACCCTTCATGGCATCCACCGCCTTCAAGGTGATTTCGTAGCCGCTGTCCTTCCTTTCGATATCGCCCGCCACCACCACGCTGATGCCTTGGCGGCGTGCCACGGCCTGCGCCAGTCGCTGATCGAGCACAGTAGCGCCGGGTTGCAACTGCTGCGCGGCTTTGTGGGCATCGCCGCGGGGGTAAGCGTTGATGAACGCCGCGCCTTCCATGGCCAGTCCGACGGCCGGCTCGAGGGTGCCGTCGAAAACCGAATCGCCGGTGCCGTTATGGAAGTCCGCCACCAGCACCGATACTGTTTGGACCGGAGCGGCAGGCTTGGGGGGGCGACGCGATGCAGGAAGAGCCAGCCCACTACGCCGAACATCACTACCAGTGCCGCGGCCAGCAACTGCACGGGAAGGCCAGACTGCTTGCGGGTCAACGTGGCGCGTCCAGTGCGTGCAGCCTCCCAGGCATCCAGATCGCGCAGCAATTCGGAGGCGGTCTGATACCGGTCTGCCGCTTGGGTAGCCAGCATCTTGACCACGATATCGTTCAGCGCCTTGGGAATGCCGGGTTCCAGCTCGATGGGCGCCTTGGGCTTCTCCTGCAGGCGCCGCACCAGCGTCGCCATGGGATTGTCGGCCTCGAACGGCGCCTTGCCAGTGAGCAACTCGTACAGGATGATGCCTAGCGTGTATAGGTCCGACCGCGCGTCCACCTTCTGTCCCTGCGCCTGTTCCGGCGACATATAGGTAGGGGTGCCCATCAGCGCGCCGGTGCGCGTCATATTGGAAGCGTCCACAGAGCGGGCGATACCGAAATCCATCACGGACACCTTGCCCTGCGGGTCCAGCATGATGTTTTGCGGTTTGAGGTCGCGATGCACTACGCCCTCGGCGTGCGCTGCCTCCAGGCCGAGCGCCACCTGCATGACGATGGCGACGGCTTCCGCGGCGGGGAGTCTGCCGCGCTTCACCAGGAGAGATGACAGGTCTTCGCCATCGATATACTCCATGGTGATGAAGCGCATGCCTTCGGCGTGCCCCAAGTCGAAGATCCGGATAATGTTACGGTGGGTCACCTGGCGCGCCAGGATCAGCTCCTGTTTAAAGCGGTGCAGGATTTGCGCATTGCGGGCCAAGTCCGGCCGGATCACCTTCACCGCAACCATACGTTCCAGCTCGTTGTCGCGGGCACGGTAGACGGCGCCCATTCCGCCTTCTCCCAGGAGTTTCAGGATCTCATAGCGGCCCGCCAGCAGATCGCCCACTTGCAGGTTCTTGGTTCCGCCATCCCCATCGAAGGTTGTGGCCTTTGACCACGAAGTGCCCTGCGTCCCCAGGCTGTCCATAGGGACCGTGACGCTGCCGCTTTTGTCGCTTGGGGGAAGGGTTATATCTTCCAAATCGATGGGCGTGCTGCACTGGACGCAGATATTGGTGCCTTCCGGATTCGGAGTGCGGCAGTGCGGGCAAACCATGGGAATACAGCCGAGGAATTTACTTTGAGTTAACCTCCACTGTACCAGTTTCAAGTGGCTCCGGGATATTTGCCACTATTAAGAAATGCCGATGGCTTCGACCACCGGCGCCACAGACCACCGGCTCTACTGGGATATACTTCGTTTCTATGCGGCAATCCTGCATCTGGCTATGTATCGCGATTTCGGCGCTTGCCGGCCATGCGGCCAAGCGCGGCGTCACGGCGGAAGATTATTTCGCATTCGAAAGCATCGGCGACGCCCACATTTCTCCGGATGGCAAGCAAGTGGCCTACGTGCTCACCACCGTGGATCAGCGGCGCAATCGACGCGACAACTCGGTGTGGGTGGTGGCCCTCGACGGCCATGGCTCGCCACGGCGACTTTCGGCAGAAGGCTTCAGTTCCAACGGACCGCGCTGGAGTCCCGATGGCTCCACGTTGGCATTCGTCTCCAGCCGGAATGCAGGCGCAGCGGATGCCGCCGCCGAAGCTCCCCGTCCTCAGATCTGCATCCTGCGCATGGATGGCGGCGAAGCGGTGACGCTGACGCACCTGAAGAATGGCGCGGGCGTTTTTCAATGGTCGCCCGACGGCCGAAAGCTGGTGGTGGTGAGCCGCACCGGACCGAGCGACAACGTGGCCGCCTCCGCGCGCAAGAGCGACGTGCGTCACTATTCGCACATCTCCTACAAGTTCAACGACACCGGCTGGTACGACGATAAACGAAGCCACCTGTTCGTGGTGGACGTGGCCGGTGGCGCGGCAACGCAAATCACTTCCGGCGACGATTGGAACGATACCGATCCTCAATGGTCGCCCGATTCCACGCGCATCGCGTTCGTGAGCGACCGCACCGGCCAGGAGTACGACGGCGGGCACAACAAAGATGTTTGGGTGATCGCGGCCACCGGCGGCGCGCTTACCAAAATCTCAGATCATGAGTACGACGACACGCAGCCGCGCTGGTCGCCCGACGGCAGGCAGATCGCATTTGCGGGGCAGACATCGCGCCGGGAAGCGCCGAAGCTATATCTGGCGCCCGCGTCGGGCGCTGGCAAATCGACGCTGGCGGTGGACGGCCTCGACCTGATCCCGACCGATCTGCACTGGGGGCCGGGCGCGCAGGAACTGCGCTTCGAGACCGGCTATAGGGGCACGAACCAGGTGTTCCGGGTGGACCTCGCGGCACGCAAACTCTCAGAGGTGACCAAGGGCGAGCGCGCTTATCGCGGGTTCGACTTCAATCAGAAGGCGGGCGTGATGACGTACCTCGCCAACGATTTTCAGCACCTGGACGATCTCTATGCCGCGGCGTTGGATGGCAGCAGCGAACGAAAGTTGACGCACCTGAATGCCGCGCTGTGGGAGCAACTCGAACTGCCCGGCGTGGAGCGGCTGCCGTACAAGAGCAGCGACGGGTGGGACATCGATGGGTTCTTCGTGAAACCGGTAGGCTGGGAGGCCGGCAAGAAATATCCCATGATCCTGAGCGTGCACGGCGGCCCGGCGGGGCAATACGGCACGGACTGGTATCACGAATTCCAAGTGTACGCGGCCAAGGGCTGGGCGGTGTTCTTCTGCAATCCGCGCGGTTCCACGGGCTACGGCCAGAAGTTCGAACGCGGCATTGTGAACAACTGGGGTGGAATGGATTACCAGGATGTGATGGCGGGTGTGGACGCCGCCATCAAGAAATATCCGTGGGTGGACACGGAGCGCATGGGCGTGACCGGCGGCAGCTACGGCGGCTTCATGACCAACTGGATTGTGGGCCATACGAACCGCTTCAAGGCGGCGGTGACCTTGCGCAGCGTCTCCAACTTCATCAGCGACGATGGCACGCGCGACGGCGCCTACGGCCACGAAGACGATTTCAAAGGCTTCCTCTTCGACGAGTTCGAGCAGTATTGGAGCGCCTCGCCGCTGAAGTACGCCAAGAACGTGAAGACGCCGACGCTGGTGCTGCATTCCGACAACGACTATCGGGTACCGCTGGAGCAGGGCGAGCAGTGGTTCCGCGCGTTGCGGCATTACGGAGTGAATGCCGAGCTGGTGATCTTCCCACGCGAGAATCACAATTTGACGCGGACGGGCGAGCCGAAGCATCTGGTGGAGAGCCTGAACTGGCAGTGCTACTGGTTCGATAAATTCCTGAACGGCAATAGCGCAGCCAAAGCTCCCGACGCGTTTTGAAGTTGGGCCGGGCAGGTCATGATGCGCGCTCTCCTCACGTTCGTCGCTTTTGCGTTTGCCTGCGCGGCGCAGAGCGATCGGCTAGTTTTTCCCGGCAAGGGCAAGCACATTGTGCTGGTGAGCGGCGATGAGGAGTATCGCAGCGAGCAGGCTCTTCCCCAACTCGCCGCCATCCTCTCACAGCGTCACGGCTTCCATTGCACCGTGCTCTTCGCCATCGATCCCAAAGACGGCGCCATACAACCCGACCTCACCACGAATATCCCCGGCCTGGAAGCGCTCGACACGGCCGACCTGATGGTGCTGTTTACGCGCTTCCGCGATCTGCCGGATGCGCAGATGAAACACATCGTGGATTATGTGGAGGCGGGCAAACCCATCGTGGCGATACGCACCGCGACGCACGCTTTCGATATCAAATCGAGCCCGACCTACCGGCAGTGGAGTTGGAACAGCAAGGAATGGGACGGCGGATTCGGTCGGCAGGTCCTGGGCGAAACGTGGATTGCGCATCATGGCAAGCACAAGGTGCAGAGCACACGCGCCGTGTTCGCCTCCGGGCAAGCGGGCCATCCCGTGCTTCGCGGGATCCAGGGCGGCGAGATTTGGGCGCCCACCGATGTCTACAAGGTCCGCCTGCCGATGCCCGACGGGGTCACGCCGCTGCTGCTGGGACAGGTCCTCGAAGGGATGAAGCCGACGGATGCGCCGGCAGGCGGAGCGGTCAACGATCCGATGATGCCGATCGCGTGGACGAAGTCGTTCAAGGGTGGGCGCATCTTCACTACGACGATGGGGTCGGCGGAAGATCTGTTGAATGAGGCATTCCGACGGCTGCTGGTGAACGCCTGCTATTGGGCTAGCGGGATGGTGGTTCCCGCTCGCGCCGATGTGGCGCTGGTGGGGGCTTACGATCCGCTTCCATTTGGTTTCGGGGGCGCGGCGAAGGGACTGCGGCCGGGTCGATAGGACGAAGATGACAGACCACACAAGACGATGGTCTGTCCTACTTCTACTCCCTCAAGACTTGGGCGGGGTCGATGCGGACGGCTCGGGCAGCGGGTGGAATCGAAGCTGCTATCGCTGCGGCCATCAGGGTCAGTACCGGGATGGCGATCATTCCGATATCGGTGACCTTCACTCCGAACAGCAGGCTCTCCACGAAGCGGCCGCAGGCCAGCCCTCCGGCGACTCCGGCCGCCGCGCCCAACGCGACTACTGCGAGCATGCCGGCCGTCACGCGCCGTACTACGTGAGCCGGACGCGCGCCGAGGGCCATCCGGATTCCGATCTCCCGCCGCTGCTGCAGCATCGAATAGTTGAGAACGCCGTACAGGCCGATGCCCGCCAGAATCAACGCGACCACGGCAAAGAAAAGCGACAGCGTGGCCAGCAGCCGCTCGCGAACCATTTGGCGCCGCACCCGAGAAGTTTCTGCTTCGATATTCCGCACACGGAAGCCGGCGGCCGCCAGCGGGATTTCGCGGCGCAACACCGGCCCGATGGTCCGTAGGTCGCCGGAGGTGCGGACCAGCAGCGTGGCGCCATCTTTGGCTTCGGCCGGAACATACACCGTGGGGTGGATTGGCTGCTCGTGGATCTCGTCATAGACGGCATCCCGCACATAGCCCACAATCTGCACGGGCGCAGTGAGGTTCTTGCCCTGCAGAGTGGTGAAGGTCCTGCCGACTGGATTCTGTCCATCGAAAAACGCGCGCGCGAAGGCCTGATTGACGATCGCCACGCCGGGCACAATCTGACCCTCACCCCGGACCTTCGCCTGCAAATCGCCGGGGCGAAAGTCGCGTCCGTCTAGCATGCCCATCCGCATGGTGTCGAAATATCCAGGAGACAGATCCATGCAGTAGGCCATACGCGCCTCTTCCGCGCGGCCGGGGATGCTCACGCTCGTAGTCCAACGGTTTCTGCTGAGGGGCGGCCAACTGGAGAGTGCGACAGACTGTATGCCGGGTAGCTGGCGAAGATGCTCCATCACTTGCGTCCACACCGCCGGCGAAGGTTTGGTGTCCGGCCTGCCCGCTTCCACTGTGAGGAGATGCTGGTGGCTGAAACCCAATGGCCGCGTGGATAACCGGTCGAAAGTGGTGACGAAGAGTCCGGCCACGAAGAGGACCAGGACGCAGAACGCCACCTGCACGGCAATCAGCGAATTCATCAGCCCGCGCCGGGTGTGCGCATCCTGCCCGCCGCGCAACGCGCTCAACGGCTGAACGGACGAGGCACGTAGCGCCGGCACAAGCCCGAACAGCAGGGCCACCGCGGCGGTGAGCGCTACGCCGAAGCCGATCACGCGCCAATCGGCGTTCAACGCCAGTCTCACAGGGCTTTCGGGCGGGGCCAGCATCGACACCACGAAAGGCGCCGACCACCACGAGAAGAGCGCGCCCGCCGCGGACGCGATGGCCGCCAACAGCGCGCTTTCCACCAACACCATTTGGATGAGACGCCGCCGTCCCGCGCCGATGGAGACCCGTAGTGCCATCTCGCGGGCGCGCGCCGAGGCCTGCGCCGACAGCAGATTTCCCACGTTGGCGCACGCCACCAGCAGCACCAGCGCCACCAGAATTCCCAGGATCACGAGCGGTTGACGATACACTTTCTGCAGGTCGGAGGCGCCGCTGGCCGCGGGAAGCACGAGCACCGACTGCTGCAGGTAGTTGGCGATGAGTTGCTTTGGCGTGCCGGGATGAAGGCCACTGGCCCAGCCCTCCAGGTAGGTCGAGAGGGTGGCTTGCAGTGGCTGGCGGATTTGCTCCACCGAGACCCCCGATTTCGGCCGGACGAGTATGCGAAACCACGACCAACCGGGGCTGTTTAGGGCCGCCACGTTCATCGCGGCCGGAAAATAGATGTCGGTGAAGGCCCCGGTTTGGGTTCCCGTGAAGCCCTTGGCGGCGACGCCGACGATTTCGAAGGAGATGCCGCGAGCCCGGAACGTCGAGCCGATGACTTTCGGATTGCGCCCGAAACGGCCGCTCCAGTAGTCGTAGCCGATCACGGCGATCGGATGGCCGCCAGGCTTCACGTCGTCATTGGAAGTGAGCAGGCGCCCCAAGGCAGGCTGAATGCCGAGCGCGCCGAAGAAATTGCCGGAGACGAATTCCGCGAAGGGCCGTTCGATTTCGTCGCTCGTGCCGATCAGGACGTCCTGCTGGTTGGCGCCGCCGGCCAGGATCAACTCCCCTTTACCGGCCAGCGCCCGCCGGTATTCGCGGAACATGGGATAGTCGGCGTCGTCGCGGTAGTCGGGGTGTCCTTCCTGATCGATGAAGGTGGAGACGATGTAATAGAGGTGGTTCGGATCGCTCACAGGCATGGGGCGCAGCAACACCGCGTCCACCAAGCGGAAGGCCGCGGTAGTGGCGCCGATGGCCAACGCCAGCGAGAGAATCGCGGCGGTGCTGGTGCTGCGGTGCTTGTTCAACTGACGCCAACCGAAGACAGCGTCGGACGCGAGGGCGTCGAGCCACGGCAGAAGTTTGATGTCGCGGCTGGTTTCGCGGTGGTGCAGAGTGGCGCCGAAGGCCCGCCGGGCCTCCTCGGCGGAGCGCCCATGCTCCAGGGCCTCTTCGATGTGCGCGGCCAGTTCCTCTTCCAGTTCGCGGTCGAGCCGATCGCGCCGGAAGAGATTGGTGAAGCGTCCGAGCCAGGACATGGCAGACCTCCTCTACGCCATTTTGAGAACGCGATGCACGGCATCCGTGACCGCCATCCAGCGAGCCTCTTTCCCCGATAGTTGTTTGCGGCCGCCGGCGGTCAATTCGTAAACGCGCGCGCGGCGGCCATTCTCTTTCGTGATCCAGGAAGCGCGCACCCAGCCGGCCTCTTCCATGCGATGCATCGCGGGATAGAGCGAACCTTCCTCCACGCGGAGCACCTCACCCGAGATCTCCTCCACGGCTGTCATGATGGCGTACCCGTGGAGCGGACCGCGGCGCGAGAGGATCTTCAGCACCAGCAGGTCGAGCGAGCCTTGCAGCGTGTCGGGCTTAGGCATACTAAGATATCTTATTACACAGATGTCTTAGCATGTCAAGGAGTGGGGGCGGATGGCGATTCTCGATCCTAATGTCCGTTAGCGCGAACGGAAAGACTGAGGGGGTAGAGAAACCCAACTGACCCGCAGATGTCCAGGCGCAGGTGTTATATGTCATTCGGCATTCCCCGAGGACTCCGGTGCGAATACTTGTTCAAGAAGCTTTGTAGGTCGAGGTAGTCCTCGTGTGTTATTTCCGTCGGATTGTTCTTCAGGTATGCAGAAATCAAAGCCAGGAAGAAATCCAGGATCTTGCTGTCACCGAGTTCTAGATTGTGCTGCGGAGCTGACTCAGCTGCATGCAAGTCCGCAAGGATGATTTGATAAATCGGAATATCGTTTCCGTCGAAGTCTGGCGGCCAGTCGTCCTCGGACAGAGACTGAATAGTGATTTGGCGCACCAACTCCTCCTCAGTGATTTTCATCAGGTGGGGGAAGAGGTGTTGCTCAATTTGCATCATTGCGACCTGCCATCGGGTTGTGAAGTGGTGATGCTGTTGCGGCCCGCAATGATTCTAGCTGAATGCGGCCTTTCAATCCGTAGATCATCCCGACTACAACGCCCGCCCACCTTGCGTAACCAGCGGTACTCTGTAAACCTACAGCGCGATTCGGCTGAAGGCGCCGAAAAAAATGCAGCGAGGCATTGCCCGAACGAGTCCTCAACATCGAGGGTACGCTTATGTTCGGCCTCACTGACAAGATTCTGGCGATGGCGATGACCTTGATTCTGATTGCTACCCCGTCGTACGGATACCAAACCACGGAACCGGACGCCGGACCGGGCGGCGCCTCCGATACGGACCGGATGAGTGCGTCCGAACTTCAAGCTCTAGTGGCGCCGATCGCTCTCTATCCGGACCCGCTGGTGGCCCAGATTCTGGCGGCCGCCACGTTTCCCGACCAGGTTGCTGTGGCGAATTACTGGCTTCAACAAAACAAGGCGTTGACCGGGGAAACGCTGGTGCAGACCGTCGACAAGGAGCCCTGGGCTGCAAGCGTCAAGGCGCTCACTCAATTCCCCTCCGTTCTCGATAACATGGCGAAGAATCTGAATTGGACTTCGTCGTTGGGGGAGGCCTATCACAACCAGGCTTCTGAAGTGATGGCAGCTATTCAGGCCCTGCGCGCCAAGGCCAAGGATCAAGGCAATCTGAAGTCCGGCCCCCAGATCACGGTAACGCAGCAATCGCCCAGTACCATCGTCATTGAACCCACAAATCCACAGGTGGTCTATGTTCCGCAATACGACCCGGCGGTCATTTACGGAACGCCATACGTGATTCCCGGGTACACCATCGGGGACTTCGCCGCGGGTTCGCTGCTCGGGTTCGGAGCCGGCATTGCTCTTGGCTCATTTGCAGGCGGGGGATGTTGTGGATGGGGATGGGGCGCCTGGAATGCGAATTGGCACGGCGGCGCCGTGGTTTACAACCACAATAATTTTTACGGCAACTCCGCATGGCACGGTGGCTACTACCACGGCGGCTATCACGATGGCTACGGCTATCACAGCGCCTATAACAGAGCCGTTGCCGCCAATTATAAGGGCTACGCAAATGATAAGGGCTACGCGAACCGGGCCGAGGATTTCAACCACGCGGCCGATCGGAGCTTCCAGGACAATCGCGCGTGGGGCTCGAATTCGTGGGCGCATGCCGATAACGCCTTTCGAAGCTCGGACGCTTTCAGCGGCTTCGGCGATCGATTTGGAGGCGGCGGCTGGGATTCGAGGGCGCAGAGTTTCCGCGGCTGGGGCAGCATGCGCGCGGGCGGCTTCGGTGGCGGCCGATTCGGTGGCGGTGGATTCGGGGGCGGACACTTCGGCGGCTTCCATGGGGGCGGCTTCCGCCGCTAGCAAATGCAGCCGGCGTCCCGGACTTCGCGCCCGGGCGACGCCGGCATGGAGTGATACCTATGTGGCACACAGTTTCAAACCAGGGCGTTCCCACCTTCCGCTTCCAGATGCTGGCGGCGCTGTTCGCGCTGCTCCTATCGGCGGCCTCATGCAGCAGGACGCAAAAGGCAACAGTGATAGCACAGCCGGTCAGTCAGAAGACGTTTGCAACGCCCGAGGCCGCTGGCGCCGCGCTTCTGGCGGCAGCCACATCCGCCGATCCGAATTCACTGATCGCGGTATTCGGTCCGGATAGTAAGGCGGTTCTGTTCACGGGCGATCGAGCGGCCGACAAAGCCAAGCTCCAGCAGTTCGCGACCGAGTACAACCGGATGCATCGATGGGCGAAGATCAGAGCAGGCGGCCAGGTGCTTCAGGTCGGAGCCGACAACTATCCATTTCCGATTCCTTTGGGGCAGAATAGCTCGGGCCAATGGTACTTCGATACGGCGGCCGGCAAAGACGAAATCCTCGCCCGCCGCATCGGCAAGAACGAGCTGACCGCCATGGAAGCCTGCGCGGCGCTAGCGGCGGCCGAGCAGGAATATGCCAGCGTGCCTCGCGACGGCGACACGGTGAAGCAATACGCCCAGAAGTTCGTCAGCGATCCCGGCAAGCAGAACGGCTTGTACTGGCCGGTCTCTATGGGTCAGCCGCCAAGTCCCGTCGCGAGATTAGGCGACTTCCCTACGATCCTGAGCTACACCGACACTACCGCACAGCCGCGCTTCAATGGCTATTCTTTTGTAATCCTTACCAAGGGTCAGACCGCCAAGGGGCCCAAGGACTATGTGGCCAACGGCAAGATGACCGGCGGGTTCGCGATCCTCGCGTACCCAACTGAATACATGAGTTCGGGAATCATGTCGTTCCTGGTCGGCGAGGACGGCACGGTCTATCAGCGAGACTTGGGCGAGAACACCCCGGAGGTGGCGGCAGAGATGGTGGCATTCGACCCCGGCGACCACTGGACTTCAGCCGTGATGCCCTCCACCACTGCGTCACGCACCGTGCAGTAGAGCTCGGCGTCTACTTCGCAGTTGTAATGGATGTGATCTCGATGACGCCGTCCTTCATGGTCCCGAGAATCGTGACCCGCTGCGCCGCGAACTTGGCCGGCTCCTGCCGGTTGCTGAGCGGGTAAGCGATCTTGCCGTCGAAGAGCACGTACTTCGCGCGAGCTTTCACGCAATCCCGCACGCATTTGGCGTCGGGCGTGACATGCATCATGGCGTGATTCATGCCGCACATCGAATCGGTGACGATCCCGGTAAACTTCTGGGGTGTCCCGCCGGCGAGCAGCGTCGCGGCGGTCAGGAGAGAGAGTCCGATCTTTTTCATACTTGCGATAACCTCGGTTTCACTTCGAAATGCCATTTCCAGATTTCGTAAATTGCGGGGTACACCATCAGCTCCAGCAGGAACGACGTGAAGATGCCGCCCACCATCGGCGCTGCGATCCGCTTCATCACATCCGCGCCCGTCCCTACCGACCACAGGATGGGCGCGAGCCCCAGGAACATCGCGGCCACTGTCATGAACTTCGGGCGGATGCGCTTCACCGCGCCTTCCAGAATCGCGGAACGCAATTCGCGCAGGCTGCCCAGCCTCCCTGCCTGTTCCGCGCGGTGGTAGGCAATGTCCAGGTAAAGCAGCATGAAGACCCCCGTCTCGGCATCCACGCCCATCAGCGCGATCAGCCCCACCCACACTCCGATGCTCAAGTTGTAGCCCAGAAGGTATAGCAGCCAGATGGCGCCTATCGCGGAGAAGGGAACCGCCAACGCGACGATCAGGGTCTTCACCACGGAGCGCGTATTCAGGTAGAGCAGTATCAGCACCAGAAAGATCGTAAGCGGCAGCACGACCGTTAGCCTCTGCCGCACGCGCGCCATGGCTTCGTACTGTCCGCTCCATGCGATGGAGTAGCCCGCGGGTAATTGCAGGCCCCGGCTCACCACGCGGCGCGCTTCGGCCAGATAGCTGCCGATATCGCGCCCGGTCACGTCGACGTAGACATAGCCGCTCAACATGCCGTTCTCATCGCGGAACATCGAAGGACCCGATGTCAGCTTCACCTGCGCCAGATGTTCGATTGGAACCTGCCCCACTTGTACGCGGCCCAGCGCGCCGGTATCGCTGCGGAACGCTCGCTGGTAACGCACGTTCACCGGATAACGCTCGCGGCCTTCCACCGTGGTGGTGACATTCTCGCCGCCTATGGCGCTCATTACCACCGATTGCGCCTGTTCCATGCTGAAGCCGTAGCGCGCCAGTTTGTCGCGATCCCATGCCACGTCGAGGAAGAAGCCGCCGCCTGTGCGTTCGGCGAAAGCGCTGCGCGTGCCCGGCACCTTTGCGAGAAGTCCCTCGATCTGCTGCCCGATCTTCTCGATGGCCTGAATGTCGGGCCCGAACACCTTCACACCTACTGGCGTGCGAATGCCTGTGGTCAGCATGTCGATGCGGTTCTTGATCGGCATGGTCCACGCGTTGGAGACGCCGGGCAGAGCCACGGCCTGGTTCATCTGGTCAACGAGGTCGGCCTGCGAAATGTGGTCGGGCGTGATGTGGCGGAAGAGCGGCTTGACCCATTCGGGAGCCCAAGGCGAATACCAGGTATCGGTATGGCGCCACTGGCTCACGGGCTTCAGTGTGATGATGGTTTCGGCCATGGAGAGCGGGGCCGGGTCCGTGGATGTCTCGGCACGGCCTGCCTTGCCGAGCACCTGATCGACTTCGGGAAAGCGCGACAGGATGCGATCCTGCGCTTGCAGGAGTCGCTGCGCTTCAGCGATGGAGATGCCTGGAACGGTGGTTGGCATGTAAAGCAGCGAGCCTTCGTCGAGCGGCGGCATGAATTCGGAGCCGAGCTTCTGGAACGTAGGAATGGTAACGACGACCAACGCCGCGGCCGCCGCCAGCACCAGCCATTTCCAGCGCAGCGACCATTCCGCCGCGGGGTGATACAGGCGAACTAGAATGCGGCTGATCGGGTGCTCCTCTTCCGAGTGGATCTTCCCCACCAGCACCGCGTTTACCGCACGCGCGATCCAACGCGGGCGGAATTCGAAGTTCCGCATGTGCGTGAACAACAGGCGCATAGCCGGGTCGAGGGTGATGGCGAGCACGGCCGCGATGATCATGGAGAAATTCTTGGTGTACGCCAGCGGCTTGAAGAGGCGACCTTCCTGCGCTTCGAGCGTCAGCACCGGCAGGAACGAAACCGCAATCACCAGCAGCGCGAAGAAGCTGGGGCCAGCCACCTCCTTCACGGCGTTGATCACCACGCGGTGATAATCCTCCTTCCGGCCGGTGCGCTCCCACTCTTCCAGTTTCTTGTGAGTCTGCTCCACCACCACGATGGCGGCGTCCACCATCGCGCCCACCGCAATGGCGATTCCGCCCAGAGACATGATGTTGGCCGTGACGCCCATCATGCGCATGGGAATAAAGGCGATCACGATGGCGATGGGAATGGTAAGCACGGGAATGATGGCGCTGGGAAAGTGCCACAGGAAAACCAGAATGACGATCGAGACGATGATCAGCTCTTCGATCAGTGTATGCTTCAGATTGTCGATGGAGCGCAGGATCAAATCGGAGCGGTCATATATTGGAACCACTTTCACTCCGGCCGGCAGCCCGGGTTCGATCTCGCGCAGCTTGGCTTTGACGCGATCGATCACTGCCAGCGCATTCTCGCCCTGCCGCATCACCACGATTCCGGAAACGGCGTCGCCCTTGCCATTCAGGTCGGAGACGCCGCGCCGAATGTCCGGGCCGAGTTCCACGCGGCCCACATCACGCACGCGCACCGGAACTCCATCGGGCGAATTGGCCAGTACGACGCCGCCCAGGTCCTGCTGCGATTGCGCATAGCCGCGTCCGCGCACCATATACTCGGCGCCCGACAATTCCACCAGGCGCCCACCGACGTCGTTGTTGCCGGCGCGCACCGCCTCTACTACTTTCTCGATGGTCACGCCGTAAGCCTGCAGCTTCACGGGGTCGACATTCACCTGGTACTGCCGCACGAAGCCGCCGAGCGGCGCCACTTCCGCCACGCCCGGCACGGACTGTAGTTGATAGCGGAGGAACCAGTCCTGCACGCTGCGAAGCTGCGCCAGGTCGTGCTTGCCGGTGGTGTCCGTCAGCACATACTGAAACACCCATCCGATACCGGTGGCGTCCGGTCCGAGTTCGGTGCGGACGCCTTGCGGCAAGCGCGGCAGCACCGCCGAGAGATACTCCAGGGTCCGCGAGCGCGCCCAGTAAATGTCCGTGCCTTCGTCGAAGATCACATAAACATACGAGTATCCAAAATCGGAAAAGCCGCGCACGGTGCGGACTCCCGGCGCGCCCAGCATGGCACTGGTGATGGGGTAAGTGACCTGGTCCTCCATGATGTCCGGACTGCGGTCCCAGCGCGAGTAGACGATCACCTGCGTGTCGCTGAGGTCGGGGATAGCGTCGAGCGGCAGAGTGCGCATCGACCAGACGCCCGCCGCCACCGCCGCCGCGGTCAACACGAAGACCAGGAAGCGATTGCGGCCGGAGAATTCCACGATGCGGTCGATCATCTCGGCGCTCCCCTCATCTGGCTTTCGGAATCCAGCAGGAACGCCGCGGAGATCACGATCTTCTCACCGGCCTGCAGCCCGCCCAAGATCTCCACGCGGTCGGCGATGCGCAGCCCCGTCTGCACGCGACGCGGTTCGAATAGCCCGTTGCCGCGATCGAGAAATACCGTCTGTGTTGCGCCCGAATCGAGCACAGCTTCGGACGGCACCGTGAGGCGACGGCCGGCGTTCAAGTCCATCGCGACATCCACGAACATCTCGGGCTTGAGCGCCATCGCGGGATTCGGCAGATCTAGCCGAACCTTCATGCTGCGGCTGGCAGCATCGATCTGCGGTGGCAGATAGCTGACCCTGGCAGCCAGTGAGCGCGACGTTCCGGGCAGTGTCACGCGCGCGCTCTGTCCCACGTGGACCTGCGGCGCATCGGCCTCGGAGACGTCGGCCACCACCCAGACGCGGCTCAAGTCCGTTATGGTGTAGAGCTCAGTCTCGGGCGTGACGCGCTGGCTGGCGAAGGCATTGCGCGTGGTGATGTAGCCGCTGGCCGGTGCGTAGACGGTGATCGATTTCACCGGCTGGCCGGTGCGCTCGATCTCGTCGACCTGTGCGCGGCTGAGATCCCAAAGTTCCAGGCGCCGCCGCGCCGCTTCCAAGAGAGACGCGCCGTTGCCGGCGGCTTCCGCCATGGAGCTGTGTTGCATCAGGTCACTGGCCTTGCGCGCCAACAGCAGTTCTTGCTGGCTGGCGAGGAGCTCGGGGCTGTAGATGGTTGCGAGGGGCTGGCCTTCCCGCACCACCGCGCCGGTGAAATCCACCAGCACTCGCTCAATCCAGCCTTCGACTTTGGTGTGAACCCGCGTGACGCGCGTCTCATCCACCACCACCCGTCCGGCCACGCGCAGTGGCTGGCCGCCGGTAGTCCACTCGGCCTGGCCGAACCGCATGCCCATCAACTGCTGCTTCTCTGGGCTGATCTGGATGGCGCCTGCTCCGGGCACTTCTTCGGGTTGCTGCGCAGAGCCACCGGTGGTGGAGGGTGGCGCGGCGGGGCCCGCGCCCGCATACATCGGCTCTAGTGTCATGCCGCAATCGGGCGCGATTCCCGGCTTGTCGGACTTGTACCAGGGATGCATCGGGTCGACGTAGTAGAGCACCTTGCGGCCGCTCTTCGCGACAGACGGCCGAGTGCTGTACCAGCGTCCGTAGCCGAATCCAAAGGCGAACAGCAGCGCCACGCTACATAGCAGGAACAGGAATCGGACGAACCTCATTGGACTTCTCCCAGGGCTGCGCCGGTCAACTCCTCGAGCCGCGCCAGCGCAATCGCGTACATCATCTTTTGCTCGTGGTACCGTTCGCCGGCATCCACCTTCGCCATCACATTCGTCAGCACCGAAAGGAAGTCCGTAGCGCCGGTTTCGTACGAGGCGAGCGACGATTCGATGGTGAGCGCGCTCTGCGGCAGGATGGTGTCGGCGTAAAGCTGGATGAGCCGCCACGCAGTCTGCGCCTGGGCGTATGCCTCACGAACACGAAACTGCAGGTTTTGGCCGGCCGCCTCGAAGTTCTGGCGCGCCTCGCTCAGGCGATAAATCTGCTCGCCTACCGCCGCGGCGTTCTTGCGCCCGGAATTGATGTGCAGCGGAATCTCCATGCGGAATTCGTACATGGAGGGCATGCCCAGCATGTTGTAGTAGCCTGCCGAGAACTTGTAGTCAGATTGAGAATCGCGTCGCGCCAGATCGATGGCCATACCACTGCGTTCGATCATCACCTGGTCGCGGCGCAACTCGGGAGCCGTGCGGATCGCCTTGGCGAGCAGTTGCTCGGCGCTGATGCTGAGGGGCGCCGCCTCCGCGGCGTCGGGCCGCGCGACAGGTGTCCCTGGCCGGCGATTCAACAGCGCGTTCAGCTCGGCTTCCGCGGTAGCGCGTTCCTGCCCAAGCTGAACGACGCGCGTTTCCAGAATGGAAAGCTGCACCTGCGCTTTGAGGATGTCCTGCTGCGCGGCTTTACCCGCCGCATAGCGCGCTTCGGAGACGCGAATCACCTCGGAAAGCAACTCCTTGCCTTGAGCCAGAATCTCCAGCGCAGCATACGCATGGTGGAGGCGATGCCAGGCTTGGGTGACGCGCGATTGCACGCTGAGCTGCGCCGCCAGGTACTGCTGATATTCGGCGTCGGCCTCTTTGCGGGCGATGCCGGAGCGCAGTCTGCGCTTGCCGGCGGCGGGCACTTCCTGTGAGACCATGACGCCCAGATTGCTGGTGGGGACGGTGCCGAGTCCCTGCCCGGGTAGCGGTCCGCCATTGCTGGCGTAGCCCATGGAGACCATCGGATCGGGCAGGCTGCTTTCCTGCGCGGGCCGCTGCTGGGCCGCTTCGTAGCGTCTCTGTGCCGCCAGCACCTCGGGATTTTTGGCCAGCGCTTCGCGAACCAGATCCTGAAGCTGAGCGCCCAACGACGCGCAGGCTGCCATCATCAAAATACAAATTGTCTTCATACACCAACTCCTCTTCTACCGGAACGAATGGAAGAAGCGGTTGGTCAGATGCGGAAAACGGAGTGGAGTTTACAGAGATCGGGAGGGGATTCGCGAACCAGGGGCGAGTCGGCGGGCGCATCAATGAGACGCACCGGCGCGACCAAAGCTACCGCAGCCACGGCCGAGTCCGGCGCGATGAAGTGCACCGTCGATGTCACATCCATTTGCTGGATACTGCAAGTGGTTTTGACGGGAGCTTTGCGGCAATGTCCTACCGGATCGCAGCATTTGTGGGAAGCCGTGAACGCGAAATACTGCGAGCACGAAATGCATCCGCCCCAAAGTAGGACGGCCACCAGCAAGATCGACAAACCAAAATTGGCGACGGCTCGAAACACGGCTAGCTTCAGACTAGCAGATATATTCAGAATTGGCGATCCTTTTTATCCAATTGTAAATAGCAGAGCTCATGGAGAAGCGGCCCGCCATCCGGCGTTACGCCTTCAATTTCGCTGTTCTAAGACAAAACGTTATAAGCCACGGATGGACACAGATTCACGCAGATAAGAATTCTTGGTCTTATCCGCGTGAATCCATGTCCATCCGTGGCTAAATATTCTTGCCTTTCCCTTGCGGCGTTGATATGGGCGCAACGGCGACCCACCATCGGCCGCAGCCTTTCCGTTTAGTTCTCGCTCGAATGCAGCCCACCTGCGCCCGCTCGAAACGCAATATTGCTCCTGAGCGGATCATCCTCCAGCGGCGCTGCGCAGTTCCACAGGCACGCCCCGCAATGCACGCACTTTTCGCGATCGAACAGCGGCACGCCTTGCGGACCGTTCACGATCGCCTGCCCCGAGCACATCTCCACGCACAACTTGGTGGCGCAGTGCTCGCAGAAATCCGGGTAAAGGACTCGCACATGGTCGGCGAATCCCGACGGCGCCTGCACCTTGCCGCCGATCAGCAGAGCGTCCTGGTGCGTCACCAGCAATGTCCCGTCGTAAGGGACCTCCGGCCACCCGCAGCGATCCATCAACGCGTCGTGGCAGCTCACGCCGCGCTCGCGGCAGTCCGCCATGATGCGCTCCACAGCCTCCACCGGAATTCGGCCGGAATAGTATTCCTCCAGACTTGGCATCAACCGAGGCTCTCCGCCGATCGACCGCCTGCCGTTCGTGAATCCCGCCAGCGCCATCCCGATCAGGCCTGGAATCACTCCACGATGGAAACCGTCGCGCGCTTTCTCCGCGATCCGGCCCTCCGATTCCACCCAACTGGCACGCCGCCGCGCGACGTAGGCGCCTTCCAGATTCTCCTTGGTGAGCGGCGCCCCCTGATGCAACAGTTCGATTACGGCTTCGGCGAGCAGCGATCCCGTGGTCCACGCTTCATCCACGCCCGAGCCTGTCAGTACGTTGGTGCTGCCCGAACACTCGCCGACGCGCGCATAGCCGTCGCCCACCAGCAGGGGCTCGCCGCGCCGTCCCGACTCCTGCAGCGATTTCGCGCCCCACGAACGCAGTTTCCCGCCCTGCAAGTAGCGCCAGATGTACGGGTGCAGCATGAAGTGCTGCAGGTAACGATACGAAGTCCGCATTGGACTCAGGAACCACGACGGCACGAAAATCCCCACCGTCGCCACGCGGTCCGGATGCACATACAGGAATCCGAAGATCTCGGGCTCGGGATATCCGAATGTGTGCAGCACCGAGCCCGGCTCCAGAGTGCAGCTCTCCGGCAGGTCCACCACCATCTTCATGCCCACGGCCCATTCGCGCTGATGATGCCCGTCCGGCAGCCCGAAATCCACGTCGAGCTGCCGTCCGATCGCGCCTACTGGACCATCGCCTACCACCGTCAGCGCGGCATGCACATCCATTCCCGGCAAGTAGTTCGACTCCGCGTGGCCGTTCCGATCCACGCCCTGATCGGCCAGCCGCACTCCCTCCACGCGCTCGCACGCCCTGTCCACCAGCGCTTCCGTTACAGGCATGCCCGGCCAGATCTGCACCGTCCCGGATGCCATCAGCTGACTTCCGGCGAATTGCAGGAACTGCCCGAGCGACATCACCAACCCGCCGTTCTTGTGGAGGAAGGGCGGCACATAGGGCAATTCCAGACCGCAATTGCGATGCAGCCGGAGCGCTTTCACCACGCGGTCGCCCAGCTTCAGGAGCCCCGATCGGCGGCTGGCGCCTACCGGATCGAGCAGGTAGACCAGCTTCTCTGACCGCACGGCCGTCGCCATGGGGATCTGGCTGGGATCCAGATCCGGCAAGGTGGCGCGAATGCCGCGCGCCCGTGTCACCACTCCCGAGACGCCGAACCCGATATCGTCGGCGCGCTCATAGCAGACCACCTGCAGCGGCAGCCCCGGCGCTACCGTGCTCTCAATGGCCGGCGAGGCATCGCCGTTCACCAGCTTCTGCGAAAGCGTGGTCAGGAATCC
The DNA here is from genome assembly GCA_963815475.1 of uncultured Solibacteraceae bacterium. Lineage (GTDB taxonomy): Bacteria > Acidobacteriota > Terriglobia > Bryobacterales > Bryobacteraceae > Sulfopaludibacter. The sequence continues at coordinate 3,852,114 of CAWFHD010000003.1, forward strand.
CGCGGTGGCCGGACCGAAACCCACGCACGCGATGTCCACGTCCATCGATGGACGCTCCACCGGCGGTGTGCTCATGCCGGATAGTCCAGTGCTTCCGGAATCATCACTTTGGTCAGGGCATCCGCGGCACGGTCCTTGGCCAGTTGCGATCCGGTGAGGCAGCCGTCCATCCTTGCGCGCAGCCGCGTGAACTGCTCCAGATTGTCGAAACGCGCGCATGGCCCGGCCTTGGCGGGATGCGTGCCGTCGGCCTCAATCACGTCCGTATATCCGCGCGCCAGGCTGGAAAGGCCGGGAATCAAGGTCTCCATGGCATCCAGGTCGTCCGCCTGATAGCACGTGGCGCAGCCTTCGGTGTCCCACGCGGGATGCCGGTTGTAGCCGTGCACCAACTCCGCGCATACGCGCCCCACTTCGCCCGCCGCTCGCGCCGCCTGCACGTGGCATAGATCCGTCAGGAATGCGACCAGCCCGGGCAGACCTTCGCCGATGGCCGCGTTCTCCCCGCCGTGCTTCTCCAACTCCAGCAGATCCATGATCTGGCTGCGCGATGCCAGGAGCCAGCACAGCGCGTCCGCCAGCGGGAAGGTCACGCCTTGCCGCGAGCCCTGGTAGAGCTTGTCGCCATCGGCATCCAGCGTTTTCTGCAGGTAGTGCAGAGTCCATAGCCACACCTGCATGGCCGTGGCCAGTGCACACGCGCCCGTGCCCGGACGCTCGTTCGCAATCAGCCGCATTTCGCGGATCCATTCGCGGAACTGCGTCAGGAACAGCTCGTCCGTCATGGTGACACTGAGCTGCCGGCGCTGCACCGCTTCGGGGCCTTCATACGTGGCCTCGAGCTGCGCATCCATCCACTTGTGTCCCAGGAAACCGGGGCAGTCTTCGGTGATGCCGTAGCCGCCCATCAGGCTCACAGCCTCGCGCATCATGCTTGCGCCGTGGCCCGTGTTCCACAGCTTGCAGGCCGGACACAGCACATTCGCCACCGCATCCAGAATGGAGTATTGCACCAGCGTATCTTCCGCCAGGTCCTTGCGCGTGCCGTGCAGGAATTCGATGGCATTCTTCTGCACCAGCCGCATTGCCTTCATCACAGCCGAGCCCTTCAAGCCGCCCACCTCCATGATCTCGGCCTTCCTCTTCTCCAGCGGATCCAGCTTGTCGAACACGCGAGCCGCTTCGAAACCCAACGCCGCGCTGGCTTCACCGGTGGCCCACACATCCACCAGTCGATGCACTACGTCCTGTTTCAACTGCAGTCCCAGTTCGTAGCGGGGCGACCCCGGAGTGGCAATCGACCCGCCGCGAAAACGCCCGCGGCCGTAGCGGATCACCGGCTCCACCGCCGACAGCAGCTTGGCCGATGTCATGATCGCCACCGTCACGCGCGTGCGGCGGAACACCGCCTCGATGATCTCGCCGTGGCTGTAGCGCGGCACAATGACCCCGTCCTTGACGGTGTATCCGCCGATGATGCGGCTGGCCGGCACTTTCAGGTTGAAGATGGGGTCGCGTGTCGAAGAGAGTTGATGCACCAGTTTGCGGGTTGGCGTGCCGCGATCGAAAATCCCGGTGTCGGTCTCTTCCAGAATCACCATGCAAGTGCCCTTGATGCGCGGATCGTCCGATTCCACCGCTGCCGTCACGAAGTTGGCGAACCCCATGTTGGTGATGAAGCGGCCGCGCTTTTCCACCTGGATCATCGGTTCCGCGCCGTCGGCCCACTCTGCCACTCGCACCTTGCCGCCCAGCATGCCGGTCTCGACTCCCACATAGGGAATAGGTTCGGTCAGACAAAACGCTCCGCGCCACGGCTTGCGATCCTCGCCGGGCAGGGGAGGGGCGCAGCGGGTCATGTAATAGTCGCGCTGCGCATCGGTGCCGCGCTCGTGGATAGGCGAAAGCGCCAGGCATCCCGCCAGCGATCCGGTGGCCGCGCCCGCGTCCACCCACGCCAGTTCGAAAGCCACCAGCGCCAGAGCCAGGTTCTTCGGCCCTTCGATGAAGCCGCCCTGCGACGGTTCCATAAACACGCCGGTGATTCCCGATTCGTCGAAAGCCTGGAGCAGCGCCTGCTTCTCCGGCGTCCACTCATGCGTATTGCGAGCGCCCGAGGCCACCAGTCGGGCCACCGGTCCACGCGCCACCGCGCGCACCGATTGCACCAGCATGTGCAGATCGTAACGATCCGCATAGCGCCACAGAATCTGGCGCGCATCGTCTCCGGGAAGGGCTCGCAAAAACTCGGTTTGGATCTCCGTAGCGGCAACTGACATGGACTTCCGTCCTTTCTTGAGGCACTGCGTGATAACACGCAATTCGGCCCCAGAGATCACGATGGCTGCAATCCGCCTGCCAGCAACGAATGGGCTGGAAAATCAATGCACGTGTGGAAAGTTTCAACAGGGGTTTTTGGGTCTGGTGGCGCAGGCTTCGCTCAACCAGATCAAGACAGCCACAGGACGCGTTTGCCGTCCGTCACAGGAACAGATCGGTCGACGTGCGAAAGAACTCGGCGAGTTTGCGGATGTGGGCTTTGCTCGGTTTGCGCTTGCCGTTAATCACATCTGAGGCAACGCTGCGGGTTCCGAAGATCGGCAGAAGGTCCGCCTGCTTCAGGCCTCGTTGCTTCATGAGGTACTGAATCATGCGGTGAGGGACTACTGCCGGTAGTGGGTAGTGCCGGTCGTCGTAATCCTGAATCAGTTTCATGAGCAAGGCAGAAAGGGCTTCCTCTTCCGGGGTGGGATTTGGTTTTCGGTCAAGCTCTTCCATCTTGGCGACGAGCCTGTCAAACTCCGCATTGCTTTCGATGACTTTGGGAATCACGTCCGCGCACAGGCGGCCGTAGTTGGTCGGGTTGAGAATGCCTACGCCCATTTCATCCATTCCTTTCGGTCGTATTGCTTGTGGGTCAGTACGGCCTTGACATACAGTTTCTGCTTGGGGAAGACCGTGAACACGATGAGCCGATAACGATTGTGGCGAATGTTGAAAATCAGCAGGCTTCCCACTTGATCGGCGCTCGGAAAATCCTGGCGCACATCCAACAGGTTACTCCATGCGGCATGTTGCGCAACCCGATGCCAATCCTGCAATTCCGTGATCGTGGCCCCGTCTAGCCGCTGCGCTTTCGCCAATTGCAGCAAGCCGCGTTTGCTGATAACGTTCAAATCCGATATTAGCAAAACGCTAACATCAAATGCAAACAATTTGCGAACGCCGGTTCGAGACTACCGCGGCTTCCCGGGAATCCCCACCAGGCACAGGATCGCCAGCAGCACGATCAGTGTTACGAACTTGCGCAGCACCGGAGCATCGCTGGTGGGCGGATAGTCGTTGGTGAAAAGCCGATATCCCGACCCGATCGCGACCAACATCAGCACTCCGTCATTGGTGAAGAACCACATCACCAGGCAGGTCGCCAGGATGAAGCCGCGATTGGCTCGTGTCAGCGCCGCAAAACCGCGGCTGCCATCCAATTGCCACACCGGAACCAAATTGAATAGATTGATCCAAGCTCCGAAGTGTGTGAGCGCTGCCCAAATGGGCGCTCCGGTCAGCCAGTACATGCCGAGGCACGCGAACGCTGCCGCCAGTCCCCAGACCGGCCCCGCGAGCCCCACTCTCGCGTCAGCGCCCACCGTGGGAGGACGCTGCCTCAGGCGAATCAACGCGCCAAAGCCGGGAATGAACACCGGTGTCGTCGCAGCCACTCCAAAGCGCCGCAACTCGAAGACGTGGCCCATTTCGTGGATATAGATGGATAGCACCAGCCCCAGCGCGAATCTCCATCCGTACCAGGTCCAATACACTCCGGCAGACACCAGCATGCTTGTGAGGGTGCTGAGCTTGGTGAGCCCCAGCAGGATCAGCTTGGCCTTGCCCGCCAGGACCAGACCGATCATTTTGAACTTCCACAGGAACACTCCGAGCGGTCCCAGCCGTGTTGCCCACTTCGCCATGGGCTTCTGCTCCGCCGCGGCGGGCGGCGCGGGCAAAGCCTTCTCCAACTCGGACAGGCGGCTATCCACGCTGCGATACTGCATGCTGCCCGGCGGGAGCAGCCCCAATACCTGTCTCCAGAGCGCGTGCGACTGCACTAAATCGCCCCGCGTGGTTGCCGCCTTGGCTTCGAATGCCAACCGCTCCAACTCGGCGGCATGCACTAGCGAAGCGCACGCCGGACAACTCAGCGCGGAAGGCGGAAGTTCCGCGCCGCACTTAGAACACAATGCCGACTGTAGCGCGGGCGTCATGCCGCGTAGGGACCCATGATCGCGGTGTCGTCGGCCGCTGTGAGCCGCCACGCCTGCATCAGCCCAAATACCATAATGATGATTCCCATGAAGTAGCCTTGAAACAACAGAAAGACTGGAGCGGCCATGGCGAAGATGGCGATTGCCACTATCCCAACCGCGAATTGGATCGGTGTTACTTTCTGCTTTTGGGGAGCTACGATCGTCTGACTGGCGGCCTTTTGTTTCGCCTCCATCTTAACAGCGGCGCTGCGAAATCCCAGCAGCACCTGTGGCACGTAGCCGCCGACCGCCCCGCCATAGGTTAGCAACAAGGCCAGCACCTGGTAGCGCCGTCCCCGGCAGCCCCCCGACCCTTTCAAGATCGCTTTTCCCACCATCCAGCCAACCGCGATTGCCAGAATGCCGAGCCGCAACCAGATGCCAACCACGCCCGTCAGCACAAATCCGGCAATCGCCGCGCCCAGCCCGAACAGAGCCGCTCGTCCGAACTCCGGCCATCCACCGTGCCGCTGTTGCAGGTCAAGACGCGCCTGCGCACAGTGCGGGCACGCCGTTGCGCCCGCCACTTGAAAATATTCGCCGGGAATGGCCTCAGTGCACAAAGTACAACGGCGCACCGAAGCATCGTCGGGAATTGCCGTATGAAATTGAAGTGAATCCGCCGTCGGTATCTCGGGCTGGCTCGGAGCAGGCTGGTTCAAGCCCAATCCGATAAGAGGTTCCGGCTCATTGGCTGGAAACATAATTAGGAGTCAGAGTAGCTTGTAGGCTGGCTGGAGTCAATGCTAACTACGTACGACTGAATGACGTCGCCGCCCGATATTACGCGACGCCGTTCTTGATGGGAATGACTTTGGCTGACGCCAGCCTGTCGATTGTGCGCAGCACCCGATCCAGCTCCGCTTCCTGCACTGGCTTGGACAGCACGAACCGGCCGTCGCCTTCGAAATCGGCAGCTAGCTCGGCATCGTATCCGTCGGAGAGCAGCACGAACCCGCCCACTCGCGAATGCATCCTCTCCGATAGCTCCACCCAGTTCAACCCGTGCGCATGCACGGAGCAGAACGCCGCGTCGAAGCGCATGCGCTGTGCCAGTTCCAGGCCGCTGTCGGAACTGGGCACCGGCACCACGCGATAGCCGCGCGCCGAAAGCAGCGCCAGAATCTGCCGCTGCGCCGCCTCGTCCGGCTCGATCACCACCGCCGTCATCCGGCGTGAGAATTCGATCGACGCCGAGCCTGGCGACGATGGCGGCGTCGACCGCTCCTTCGTCGAGATCGGCAACTCCACCTCGAAGCGCGGATCGGAGTTGCTCTTGTCGATCAGCCGCACTTCGCCGCCGTGGCCCGCTACCACGCTGCGCGTCACTCCCAACACCGCCGCTGTCTCTTCCGGTTTGCGGAGCTCCGAAGGCGCGGTGAAGGCGATCTCTACCAGCAGGCGCTTGGCCAGCACGCTGGTGCGCACGGTGATTACCTTTTGCGGCGCGTCCACCAGTGCCTGCTCGGCATGCACCAGCAGGTTGAGGAATACCTGCTCCAACTGCCCCTGCGACCCCAGCACGTAGAGCGGCTCTTGTGAGGTCAGGTTGCGCACGCGAATGCCCGAGGCCTTCCAGTCGCTTTCGCGGAATTCCACCAGCGTCCGAAGCAATCCGCCCACCGAAACCTGCTTGGCTTCCACCTGCTCGGCGGCCGCGAACGAAACCAGCCGTGCCACCATCGCCGACGCTTTATGCGATTCCGCGGCGATGGCCGCCACATCGCGCTCCGCCGCCGTCCCGTGCGATTTTTCCAGGGCGCGCGTTGCCAGGTCGGAGATCGACGCTAATGGCGTTTGCAGCTCATTGACCACCCCGGAGATCAAACGGCCCACTGCTGCCAGTTTCTCGGTGCGCGAAAGTTGTTCCTGCACCGAACGCTGATCCAACAGCCGGATCGCCGCCCCAATCTGATTGCCCAGGTGCTGGGCCAGCGCCTGTTCGTCCGCCGTAAAGTCGCGTACCCGGTCGTCCTGGTCCAGCTCCAGCACGCCAATCACTTCCCCCTGCGCCAGCATGGGAACGAAAAGCAGCGATTTTGGGGCTTTATCTCCGGGCTTGCCCGCAATCGGGAACGGGCTGCGGTCGATGTCCGGAATCACCAGCAGGGTGCGGTAATGGAAACACGCCACCGCTCCCGCCTGCGTGCCTGCCGGCGGCGCGGAAAGCGAGATCGAAACCGGCTCCACCGCGTCGTCCAGCACCGAATCCAGCGTCTTAGCGGAACGGTTATAGACAAACAGGTGGACCCGCGTCACCTGCAGAATGTTGGGCAGCGCTTCGATGATCCTCTGCAGAATCGCTTCCGCGTTGGGCGCTCCCAGGATCTCTTCCCCCAACTGATAAGTGCGGCGCAGCCGCTCGCGCTGGTTGCGAAGACGATGCTCGCGGCTCCATAGCAGGAACGCGATCAGCAGCACCACTACCAGGCCCGAAGCCAGTACGATTGGCGACACCGACCAGAGCCGCTCTGCGCGAACCACTTGCACCGGATCGTTCACCAGAATCTCCCATCCCGTGGTGTAGGGCGGAAGGGTGCAGTATTGAAAAGCGACGCCGGTAACCTGCACGTCGTCGCCGGGGCTATAATCGTTGAAATTGGGCTTCGCCTGGTCGCGCGGCCGTGGAAGGAAGATCTTCAGCCAGCCGTCAGTCACTAACTGGGGCCCCGCGGTAGTGTCCGCCACCTGTCTCAGGTGGCCGCTCACGTGTATGAGGCGGTTCTGAAACTTGCCGTTCATCAGGTCCGCCACCGAGACTTCTAGCGGTGGAGGCGGCGCCTTCCGGCTCACCAGATTCAACAGGTCGGGCACAACGGTAATCGCGCCCGCATAGACCGAAACGGTGCCTTGCGCCTCGATTTCATCACCCGGATGGAAACTGTCGAGGCGATTGTCCGGCGTCAGTGCTTTTAGCGCGGTGGCACCGTGCTCGTCCTGCAGGGCCAGAATGGTGTAGGGAGGAAAATGATAAGCGGGAGCATTCACCACTCCGCGCACCACAACCTTCTCATCCAGGTGCGCCGCGGTTAGATCGGCAGGCAGACGACGCCCTACTTCCGCCAGCGAAAGAGGAGTAGGCGCAGCTCCGCGCAGACAGGCAAGTGTGCCCGTCAGTCCCAACACCGCCACACAAACACGCCTCAAACGGCGAGGGTTTGGGCTGCCAACCATTTGCTTAGATCACCGCTCTTGAAATTATCGACGTTTAGCTCGGTCCCCGGCAAGTAGCCATGGGTACTACGAATACCAATAACTCTCATTCCGGCGGACCGGGCTGCCTCCACACCCGAAAAAGAGTCTTCGAAAACCACGCAATCCGCGGGTGCTTTTCCCAAGAGCTCCGCTGCCCGTAAATAGATCTCAGGATGAGGCTTAGCATGCTTGACCTGGCTGCCGTCCAAGGCCGTCCGGAAGTATCTTCCAAGGCCGGTTGCCTGAAGCACTAAAGCCACATTGGCCGCTTCTGCATTGCTGGCTACGGCCATCGGCGCTTCCCGGTGAAACTCCAGGAAATCCCTTAAGCCGTCCACTAGGAATCCCTCGATCTTCCCCGCGATCATCTCCCTATAGAGCGCTTCCTTCTCAGTGCCGCGGCGCGTCACCTCGTCTGCCGGCAGATCGCCGTAGAACACGCGCACGATCTCGTCATTCCGTTTGCCGTACATACTCTGGTGCATCGCCTCGGTGGTTTCCAGGCCGAAGCGCCGGTTGTAGATCTCCCACGCCTCCCGATGCACCGGGTTGGAATCGATCAGCACTCCATCCATGTCGAAGATCAGCGCCAGCCCGTTCACGTTTCGCTCTCCAGTCCCGGTCCGAGGTTGGCGCGCAGCCAATTGAGGTAGTTCGCCGACCCGTCGACGATCGGCAGTGCGATCACCTCCGGCACTTCGTAGGAATGCGCTCGCTCGATCGCTGCCCTCACGGCGGCAAACTGCGCGCGAGACGATTTGATCAGTAGCAGCCACTCATTGCTCTCTTCGATCGCGCCCTTCCATCGGTAGTAGCTTTGGCAGCCGGGAAGCACGTTTACGCAGGCAGCCAGATGTGCTTCGAGTAAAGCACCCGCCAGTTTGCGCGCCTCAGCCTCATTGGCGCACGTGCTCAGGATGACAATGTGTTCGGTCATGTTTAAAAATTTGCGAAGCAGATCTGGAAAGCGATGTTACTATTATGATCCAGGCCTTGAGTGTCATGAAAGCCCCGCTCGCCAAATTTGCTTACGTCGTAGCATTCCTCGCCGTGGTGAGTTATGCAGTAATCACGTTGCGTGGACCGCACGGCATCAATGCCCTGATGGAAAAGCGGAGCCAGATCCAAAAGATGGAGCAGAGCAATCTGCGCCTCCACCAGGAAATCGAGCGCAAGCGCGAACACATCAAGCGCCTTGCTGAAAGCCCCGCCGACCAGGAACTGGAAATCCGCGAGCGCCTCAAACTGGTGAACCCCAAGGACAAGGTCTTCATCACCGGCGAGCCCGATAAGAAGTAGCGCCAGCGCTTCTGCTACAATTCCCTGCAAGATGTCAGCTACTGCGACTCGCGATTCCCAGCGCGCCATCGGCCGCTCACCCGACCGACTCACACTCACCGAACGGCTCGCCTGGGGCGGTAAATATGTGGCGCTCGAAATCTATACGCCCGAAAACCTGGCATATCGCCGCATTGAAGCCATCGGCGATTCGCTGGCCGAATGCGCCAAAATGCTGCAAAGCCGAGGCCTCGACCCCTCGGCGTTCGAGTTCATCCGCCTCGCCCCGCCTTATTAGGTAGGTTGTCGGTTTACGTCGTCTTTTCCCCTCTCGCGAAGCAAGTAACATCGGTCAGTGGAAGACCACCGGCGAGCGAAGCAGGATTGACCTTGAAGGGGTCGCCTTGCCAAACGGCGCCGCGCGGCGGGTGGCCGCCGAGCAGTTTTTACGCTCCAGGTCTTGCCGCCGTCTGGATGAGATTCTCACTCAGGCGCAAGTGCTTGTTTTTGGAGGGATGGCCATATTCCTGCTCAAACTTGCGGGAATGGCGCCAACTTCAACTTCGACTTTTCGAATCTAAAAAAGGAAGAGAAATATGCGAAGACTAGCGATTCTCACGAGTTTCCTGGGACTCTTTGCGGTACTCGGACTGGCAGATACATTCAGTGGCAACCTGATCGATGTCTCCTGCCTGGCAAAGCCGAACCCTACCGTAGCCACGTGCCAGCCGACCTCCAGCACCACCACATTCGCTCTGGTTGACAATTCTCAAAAGGTTTACAAGCTGGATGAAAAAGGCAATTCTAAAGCGGCCGATGCCCTGAAGAACCGGGCTGACCGGTCCGCCGATCCCAACGCAACCAGCAAAGCCGACATAGTAACGGCCAAAATCACAGGCACCATGGCCGACGGCACCGTCACCGTAGAAGCCATAGAAATCCGCTGACCGGCTAGCCGCCCTCGGGTGCTGATGTTGCCCAGAGGGCGGCTTCGCCTTGCTCCCGTTCTCCTAAACTTTTAGTTGACAACGCTGTTTTTCCGCAGTATCCTCCTAATAGTTTAGGAGGTCCATTGCCCCGACGCAAAAATTCCGAACAGTCCCTCACTCCCCTCGAACTCGAAATTATGAATGTGCTGTGGGCCACCGGCCCGGCCAGCACGCAGATGGTTCAGGAGCGCCTCACCGCCCGCAGCCTTGCGTACACCACCGTGCAGACCATGCTCAACGTTCTGCATCGCAAGGGCAAGGTAAAGCGCAAGCTCAAGGAGCGCGCCTTCCTGTATCAACCCGTACTCAGCCGCCAGAAGGCGGTCACTCAAGCGGTGGGCGATGTGCTCGACCGCTTCTTTGGCGGCTCAGCCGACAGCCTCGTCCTGAGCCTGGTGGAAACGCGCAAACTGACCCCGGAAAAGCTGTCGCAGATTCAGAAGCTGCTGGAGCAGCCGCGGGAGGAGAAACCGAAACATGGAAACCATTAGCCGTTTCTTACTCACCTTCGTACTCAATGCTCTCTGGCAGGTTCCCCTGGTGGCTGCGGTCGCGGCTCTAGCCTGTCGCGTGATGCGCGACAGCCCCGCATCGCATCGCCACGCCGTATGGGTCGCGGCCCTGGCGGCTTCCCTCATCCTGCCGATGGCGAGCCTGCGCTCCGCCGCCGACACGTCCCCGCTGCGCCTGGCCGTCCGCAGTGCCGCCGCCGATGTCGTCAATGGCGCGCGACCAGCCCCCGCTCAGATCTCGACTCCTGCGACATCAACTACCGCCCCCGCCGCGCCGGCCCGCACCATCTCTTACGCGCCGATCGTCGCCGCGACCCTGCTGGGCGCGTACCTGCTCTTCCTGGCGGTGCGCTGTGCCGCCCTGCTCGCATCCTGGCTGCGCACCGAGCGCATCCGCGACGACGCCAGTGCCTTCGCCATGCCGCCGCTCGTCGACACCGTCTGGAGGCGCTGCCTGGAAGCCTTCGGCATGTACGACGTCGAACTGCTCCAGTCGGCCGCAATCCCCAGCCCCGTAGCTGCCGGAGCCTGGCGCAAGTCCATCATCCTGCCCGACTCGCTGCTGGCCGAAACCTCCGAGGATGTCCTCACCACCGCCATCGGTCACGAGATGGCGCATCTCGCCCGCCGCGATTTCGCCCTCAAGGTCCTCTACGAAATCGCCTGGCTGCCGCTCTCCTTCCATCCCGCTGCCTTCGTCATCCGCCGCGGCATCGAGCAGACCCGCGAGATGGCCTGCGACGAGCTGGTCACGCGCAACCTGCTCGACGCCGGTGTCTACGCCCGCTCCATCATGACCATTGCCGCTGCCATGATCGGCCTGCCGCGTCCCGGCTACACGCTCGGCGTCTTCGACGGCGACATTCTGGAGCAGCGCATCCGCCGCCTGGTGGAGCGCCCCGCCTCCAACCTGAAACGCGCCCGTCTACTGCTGGCAACCGGCCTGGGAGCGCTGGCCCTCTGCGTGGCCGTGGCGTCCGGCCTCGCCATCTCAGCGCGCGCGCAGGGCGGACCGGCCGCCGACGAAATGAACCTCGGCGGCGAAGCCTACAATACCGGCGATATCGCGGTGGCAGTCCAACATTTCCGGAACGCCGTCTCCATCGAGCCTGCCAACATCCGTCCCAAGCTGTTTCTGGCGAATGCCCTGATGCGCCAGTACACTGGCAATGCGCCCGACAGCACTCTGCTGGACGCCGCCAGGCAGCAATACCAGGATGTCCTGTCCCGCGACCCGCAAAACAAGCAAGCCCTCGAAGGCATTGTGTCTTTGTCTCTTTTTGCCAGGCAGTTCAGCGAAGCGCACGACCTGCTCCTGAAGATCGTCTCGCAGGATCCCAAGGACCAGACCGCCTATTACACCCTTGGGTTCGTCGACTGGTCCACCATCTACCCGGCGTATGCCAAGGCCCGGGCCAGCGTCGGGATGAAGCCCGAGACGCAGGGTCCCATACCCGATGCGGCGGTGCGCAAGAGCTTGCGCGACCAATACGGGCCGCAGCTCGAAGAGGGTTTCCGCGTGCTCCAGATGTCATTGCAACTCGAGCCCACCGACTCTGACTCGATGGCATACATCAACCTGCTCTTCCGCATCAAGGCTGCCATCGTCGATAGCGACACCGAATCCACCGATGCCCTCACGCAGGCCGACGAGTGGGTGCGAAAAGCGATCGCCGCCAAGAAGCAGCGCGCCCAAACTCCCAAGCAGGCGCAGTCGCTCGATGTCAACGGCGATCCTCCAGGTCCAGGCGATGTGCCGCCGCCTCCCCCGCCACCCCCTCCGCCACCGCCGCCGAATTCACCAGTGTCGGCCGCTTATGTCAGCCATCCCAACATCAACGAAGTGGGAGGCCTCTACTGGCAGGTGATCCAAGGCAATACCCTCGCCAGTGCGCTGTCAGCCACGCTAAAATCGCAAGGCTTCCCCGTTCGCTTCGTGGCCGCGCCCGATGGATTCGTGCGAGTGATGGCGGGGCCGTACCGCAACCAATCCGCGCTCGATCAAGCCAAGTCAGCTCTGACCAACGCTGGAATCACCGTAGTCAGGCAATGGTAGCCTACTGCTTGTACCCCTTGGCCCGCAGGTAAGTGACTAACTCGCCGGGGCGGTCGGTTTGAATCCCGTCCGCTCCGGCATCGATCGCCGCCTGCCACGCTGCCGGATTGTCCGTAGGCCCAGTGCTGTCCGATCCCTGCCGATCCAGATATAGTTCCGCCCCGGAATCCTTCGCCACCTTGATGATCTCCGGCTTCCAATCGCCCGCCCCAAATGCGATCACCTTAGGATGCAGCTCGGTAACAATGCGCTGCACCAGGGCTAAATTGGACGACTCGGGCATGATCTTGAGCGCCGGATTCAGGTCCTGGATCGCCTTCGAAATACGCCCCGAGTAAATCACCACGTGGTCAGCCATGCCGTGCTCCACGATATGTTCCACCAGATCCTTGGCCGTCACCGACTTCACGTCCACGTAGATGCCAATCTTGCCGCGGGCATAGTCCAGCACCTCGTCAAACGTCGGAACCTGCGTTCCGGCAAATTCCGCTCCGGCCTTTGCTCCCGCATCCAGAGCGCGGATCTCCGCAAACGTCATTTTGGCGACCTCGCCGTGCCCATTAGTGCAGCGGTCCACCGTGTTGTCGTGGCTGAGCACCAGCTTGCCATCCGACGTGGTCCGCACATCCACCTCGATAAAATCGGCCCCAAGCCGGACCGCCTCCTGAAAAGCAGGCATCGTGTTTTCCGGATGATGCAGATGCTCCCCGCGATGCGAAATCGCCACCACGTGGCGGGTTTGCGCCGGAAGCATCGGCAGCAAAAAAAGAAGAAAGAGATAGAGCAGTTTCATAATGTCCTAATGTAGTCCGTCAAGCAGAACAACTTTGCTGTGGGGCGAGGCTTCAGCCTGCGGCGGACTTAAGTCCGCCTGCCGCGGTTACGTCGTTCGCCCGAGAGAGGGCTCAAGCCCTCCGCAGACTCAAGTCTGCCCCACGAACATTAGAAGAACACCCGTAGCGCCACTTCCATCACGCGCGCCCCGGTGTCCGACGTAATCCTCCCATAATTTACGTTCCCCAGCGTGGTATTCGGATTATTGAAATTCGGATGATTCATGGTGTTGTAGAACTCGCCGCGGAACTGCACAAAACGCCCTTCACCGAAAGCGAAGTTTCGCATCAGCGACGTGTCCCAGTTATTGATGCCGGGCCCGTAGAACGAGAAGCGCGGCTCCGTGCCCGAGGTGAACGCCGCCGCCTGCACAAAGGCCGCGGTGTTGAACCATTGCGCCAGCGTCCGCTGGTCGCGCGGCAGGGCCGCCGCCGCGATCTGGTTGGGGCGCTGCGTGCCGGTGAATCCGCCCGTGCCGTTGGTTCTGCGAAACCGAGAGCGGCAGGCCCCTTGAAACTCGGTGATGCCCGAGAATTCCCAGCCGCGCACCACATCCTGCACCACCGGAATGCCGCTCAGCAGTTTGCTGCCGCGGCCCAGCGGGATGCGGTACACGTAGCTCGCCACGAAGCGATGCGGCACATCGTAAGACGCGATGCCGTGCTCGGCTTCCAGATTGTAGATGTTCTGGATACCCGACGAGTTCTCCGGAGGATCCACGTCGTCGGTGATCTTCGACCAGGTGTAGGCGAACGAAAGCACGCCGTTGCTCCAGCGCCGTTGCAGCTGGCCTGCAGCGCATTGTAGAGCGAGTTCCGTCGTTGGTCAGCCACGACACTGTCAGGTACTGCGGGAACGGGCGCAGCAACTGTAGCTGCGCGGTGCTCGAAATACCCCACTCGCTCGGCGGCAATTGATTCTCGGGCAATACGATCGGCAGTTTCATGCCCTGCGTTCCCACGTAGTCGATTTCGGCCAGCCAGTTGCCCTTGAACTGTCGCTGCAGCCCGATCTGCCATGTCTGATTGTACGGCGTGCGAGCGCGCAATTCGAGCTGCGTGACATTCTGCGTCGCAGCTCGCCGGAATATTCGGATTGCCGTTGGCATCCACATTGAATGGAATCGGCGGAACTCCCTGCGCCAGAGTGTACTTCGGCGTCACGTTGTTATCCGGGCTGGTGAAGGTGGCGCTCTGCGTGTACTGCGATAGCGGCCCGGCGCTCGAAAAGCCGATCGCGGGAAGGCGGTAGATGCCGTAGCCGCCGCGCAGAACCGTGTTCGGCGCGAAGTTCCAGGCGAAGCCGACGCGCGGCAGAAAATCGTGATAGATGTTCGGCGAGAAGTGGGTGGGCGCGCCGTTGCGGCCGGCGAACTGGACCGTGCCCAGATTGCCGGTGGTCGGATTGACGATCGATGGGTTGAAGCTGGCGAACTGATTGTTGGCTTCCGAGTACGGCCCGTCCCACTCCCAGCGCAGTCCCAGGTTCAGCGTAAGTTTTGACGTGACTTTGAAATCGTCCTGCACGAAGCCGCCGGCGCTGTTGATGTTCAGGCGATAGGTGTAGTCGTTGAAGCTGAAGGTGCTCGAGCGGGCATGCCGAGCAGCAGGTCGGCCAGCCCGAAGCCGCTGGTGGTGGCGTTGGGCGTCATCGGTGGTGAACGGCTCCCGCTGAAGGTGTAACTGCCGGAGAGTTTGCCGGGGCTGTAGTTGTCGTACATCTGGCGCCGGAAGTCGCCGCCGAACTTGATGGTGTGGCGTCCCTGCGAAAGCGTCAGAGCATTGTTGAACACCCAACTGCGATCGCGGTCGTGATTGCTGGCGTTGGAGCCCAGCTCGATCATCTGCGAGACGCTCACCATCGGAAAGCTGTCAGGTTCACGCCCTGCAAGCCCAGTTCCGGCACGGCCGAGTTAGGACCGTGGTGTAGTTATCTTCCTGCACCCATCCGAAGCGGAAATCGTTCACCAGCGTGGGGCTGAAGATGTGAGTCTCGCTGAGCACCGCCTGTGTGTCGGTCCAGCCGCCGGCCGTCGTGGTTGTTCGCCTTGTTGGGGATGTGGACCGGGGCGTTGTTGTTCGGGCTGTACTGGCCGAAGCGGAAAAAGGCGCGGTCGTTGGCGCCGAAGTTCTGGTCGATGCGGCCCAGATATTGCCAGTTGTCATTGTGGCCGGCGGCGTCACGAAGTAGTTATTGCCGTTGATGTTGGCGTTGGGGGTCGGGTAGAACTTCACGATCTTCGCCGCCACCGGATCGATGCGGCTGGCCGGAATCACGTTTCCCGGAAATGGATCGCGCACGATGGTCTTGCCGTCGGGCCCCAGGTGTTCCGTGGTCGGATCGTAGATCGGCACCAGGCTGCCGTTGGCGAAGAAGGTCTGCGAGAAATCGCCGGACTTCTGCAGGTCGGTGGGCACGAGGCCGCTGAAGGCGCCGCCCTGGGATGCCAGAGTCACATTGAAATCCACGAAGAAGAATGTCTTGTTCCTGCCATCGTAGAGCTTGGGCACGTACACCGGGCCGCCGATGTTGCCGCCGGGATCGTTCTGCACATACTTCGCCGTGCTCTGCGCCGGCGGAGAAGAAATCGCGGCCGTTGAGCAGGCGATTGCGAAACAGATCGTAAGGCTGCCGTGCAGAGTGTTGCCGCCGCCGCGCGTGTCGCGATCATCACCCCGCCGCCGGTATGTCCGTACTCCGCGGAGAACGGCGTGGTCAACACTTTGAAACTCCTGAATGGAATCGGGACTCGGCGTCAGCGTGTAGGTTTCATCCGAAGGATTGGTGGTGGGCAGGCCGTCCACCAGGATTTCGTTGGTGTCCCGCCGCCCGCCCGCGAAGCTGAAGCCGTTGATGTTGGTGTAGGTGTTGCCGTTGGTGGTGACGCCCGGCAGCAGTTTGGCCAGCAGAAACGGCGAGCGTCCGCGGCTCGATGTCGCTTGCTCCGGCAGGTTGGTCAACTGATCCGCGTCCACCACGCTGATCCGATCTCGGGCGACACCATAGTTCACCTGCGCCGAAGAGGCGGACACCTCCACCGTCTCCGTCACCTGTCCCACTTCGAGTGTCGGGTCGACGCGGCGCGACTGGTTGATCTGCAGCGCGATGCCGGTCTCCAGATGCTCTTTGAAACCGGGAGACGCGAACTGCACCTTGTACGATCCGGGCTTCAGGTAATTCACCATGTAGTCGCCCGAGTCGCTGGTGACAGTCTTCACAACTGTGTTGGTGGACTCCTCAGTCACCGACACCGCAACCTTCGGAATCGGCAGGCCCGGAATTATCGATGACCCTCCCGCCGATCGAACCCGTATAGGTCTGGCCGAACAGGCACAGCCCGGCCACCAGCAAGCAGACAATGAAGCGCATGCTCGCTACGCTAGCGTGCCTCTGTTACGCCATCATGTGCACACGGTAAAAAACTGGCTACGGGGTGTTACTTCAGAATGTGGAAAGTGCGCCCCCATCGCGTCTTGCTTGCCGCCGCGTCGTACGACCAGTACACAAACACTGGCTGCCCGATCACATTCGCCCTCGGCACAAATCCCCAATACCGGCTGTCCAGCGAGTCGTCGCGATTATCGCCGAGCACAAAAAGCGATCCCTCGGGAACAATCACCTCTCCGCCGCTGACATGATGATCAATCATATCCACGCCCTGAGCAGGCAGTAGGTTGTTCGGTGCGCCCGGAGAATTGTCGCGATACGCGTCCGCATGCGCAGTATCGTGCCGCACATACGGTTCCACTAGCCGACGACCGTTGCGAATCACCTGCTTGTCTACCAGGCGGATATGGTCGCCGGGAATTCCGATCACGCGCTTCACGAATGTCTGCCTGGGATCCACCGGATATCGCAGCGTGACCAGCTCGTCGCGTCGGATCTCGCGACCCACTCCGAACTTGTTCACTATCACGTGGTCGCCAATCAGCAGGCTGCCTTCCATGGAAGCGCTCGGGATCACATATGCCCGCATAAACGGCGCGCTGGCGGTCACGCAAATCGCCACCATTAATACTGCGAACGCCACACCGCGCGCCGTCCGCCACAAACGATGATTCCACGTAGCACTCATGCTTGCCATCCTCTCCTTGCCGGAGCTGAGTATCCAGTCTCTTGTCATCGCCAGCCAGAATCCCACCAGCGCTCCAGATTCGTGCTTGGCGAGAGCCGCACGGAACCGATCGCGAAACGCCTGTTGCATCTCGGCTCCAAAGCGAGCTCGAAACTCGCGAGGGTACGCGTACAGCATCGTCGCGTAAATCCGTCGCTGCCAGTCCGCTCTTCGTCCACCGAGCATATTATATCCGTAGCGGATATATGAACCGTTGTTAAGCCCGTGGCGGAGTATCTGTGCCACGTCGGCCGGCGTTACCCCGCCGGGCAAAGCGTCCGATGGAATTGGCACCGCCGGCAGTGCACCCCCTCGTTGAGCCCGAACTCCATCCGCTCCTGCGCCTCCGTGAAATCACGCACTACCTGCTCCGGCGATTCCAGCAGCGAAGGCGTCAAATCCACCTCCACCAACGTGTTCGGCCGCAAAAAGTGCAGATACGCGCGATCGGGCATGCGCCCCACCGTCTTCTCCAGCGCCGCCGCATACACCCGCAGTTGCAAAGCGTAATCTTCCGCGCGTTGGTGCGCCTCCATGCCAGTCACCGCGTCGGTCTTGTAATCGACCATCACCAACTGGCCGCCCTCTTCGAACCAGAGATCGATCTGGCCGTGGACCACGAGATCCTCCACCGCAATCAAAAAGCCGACCTCCCGCGCCGACCGCGTGGCCCGTTCCACACGCCGCCCCAGCGGGCTCTTCCGGAAAACGTCGGCCAGCCGGACTGCCTCGGGGTCGGCGTCGGGCACAGCGGTCCCGGCCAGCAACGCATGAACCTGCGTGCCCAGCTCCGCCGCGGGCAACTCCTCCGCGCCCTCGATATCCACGGCTCGTTGACCGCCTTCAAAGCCCAGGTAGTGGCCCAAATAATATTGCCGCGGGCATTTCACGAACGTCGCCAGCGCCGAGACGGTCGCATTGGTATCGCCCTGGCCCGAGACTGCAGGCGGAGCCACCAATTCCGATGCATCGGGAGCCCGCGATACCCGGGCGTTCGCCGCCGGCGCCGCCGCCAATACCGGAGCCTGCATCGGCAGCAAGGATTGCTCCACCAGTTTGGCCCACAATGCCGGCTTTCCCGAGTAGCTCAGTAACAAGTGCTGCTCAGCGCGCGTCATGGCCACATAGAGCAGCCGATTGCTCTCCTGCTCCTCGCGCACTTTGCGCCGTTCGCGCAGCGCGTGCTGCACCAGGTCGTCCTTATCCTTGCGCGATGCCGGATTGCGCCAACGCGCGCCCAGCCCGATGTACGGCTCAAACGCCACCACTGGCGGGTCCGACTCCACGCCCGTCTGCAGCGCCCCCACAAACACCACGGGAAACTCCAGCCCCTTGGCGGAGTGAACCGTCATCACCTTCACCGCGTCAGCCGAGTCCTCAGGCGGCGCATCCGTCTCCCGCGGATTGCTCTCCCGTACCTGCGCCAGCTCCGCCAGGAATCGATCGAGCGACTCGCGCGTCGCCGCCTCACGGGCCTGCGCCAGAAACTTGTCGATGTTGGCGGCCGCCCGCGACCCGGCCGCGTACGGATAGCCGCATTCGTCGATGGCCCCCAGCAGCAGCCGGTCGAACGTCACGTACTCCCGCCGGCACCGCCACTGGTGCAGCCGGTCGTGAAAGCGGGACAGCTTGGCGTAATCTTCCGGTTCGAACTGGCTGGCAGTGCTCGAATCCACGATCCCTAGCGCCGCCCCGAGATTCGGAGCGAGCATCCGCAACTCGAGCAGCGCCTCATCCGACGCCGCCACTAACGGCGAACGCAGCACCGTCGCCAGCGAGATTTCGTCGTGCGGGTTGGCGATGGCGCGCAGCAGGTGGGTCAGATCGTTCACTTCGCGAGCCTCGTAGAATCCGCGCCCGCCACTCACCACGTAAGGGATGCCTGCCGCGTCGAAGGCTGCCGTGAACTGCGCGATCACTTTCGTGTTCCGCACCAGCACCGCCATATCGCCGAATGCGAACTCACCGGCCAGCTCGAGCGCGCGCCCCGCGAGCCACTGCGCCTCCAACTGAGGAGTTTCGAATCGCGCCGTCTCAACGCACGTCGCGCGCGCCCGGTCGAACTCCCGCCCTGCTATCAAGGGACGCGGCTCGATCCCCGCCTGCCCGCCCATCACCGTCTCCACCGCCTGCAGAATCTCCGGGCGGCTGCGAAAGTTCTCGCGCAGATCCACCAGCCGCGCGCCCGTTCGCGCGATCTCGTCGCGATAGGTCTGGAAGCCCCGCGGCTCGGCGTGACGGAAGCCGAAGATCGATTGGTTGATGTCGCCCACGGCGTAGAAGCGCCCGGGCGTGCGCACCAGGTCCAGCAACTTGGCCTGCTGACCGTTGGTGTCCTGAAACTCGTCCATCAGGATGTGGTCGAACTGTTCGCGGATGCGCTCTTTCGCCGCCGCATCCTGTTCCATCAGACGCACCGCAAACTCTTCCAGGTCAGAAAAATCCAGGGCGCCCACCTGCCGCTTGCGCTCGCGATAAATGGCATCGAAGCGCCGCAGAATCTCGATCAGGAATTCGCGTTGCGCGCCATACAGTTCCGTGATCAGCGAGTATTGCGACAGCTCCAGAAACTCGCGCAGCCGCTTCACCAGGTTGTAGGCGTGGGTGCCGCGCTTGCAGCTTGTGAGCTTGCAGGAGAAGCCTTCGATCGCCTTCAGTCGCGCTGCCGGATCGTCCACTGTGAGGATCCGCTCAGCGCCCTCCAGCACATCGCCCAGGTACTGCTTCTGCGCATACGTCCACGTCGAGAGTGGGTCCGCCCGTAGTTCCCGCAGCAGGTCCGCGAACTCGTTCCAGTCCACGCCCGTCGGCAGGGGGAACCGCGCCAGCTCTTCGATTCCCACGCCGGCCCCGCGCATCGCATCGTACGCCGAAAGCACCGCCTCTTCGAAATCCAGCGACGAAAGCCCGCGAATCAACGCTCGCACTCCTACAGGGTGCGCCTGGAACAACTCCTCCATGGCGGCCGCCATCGATTCCTGTTGCAGCCGCCACGCTTCCCGCTCATCCGCGACGTAGAACTCCGGGTCGATGCCCGCAAACACGGCGTTCTCGCGCAGCACACGGCCGCAGAATCCGTGTACCGTGGAGACCCAGGCGCGCTCCAGTCGCGCGCGGGTGGCCGGCTGTTCCTGGAACGCCTCGGCCAGCTTTTTGCGCATGTTGCTTGCGGCCTTCTCGGTGAAGGTGATGGCCAGGATGCGCGCCGGGTCCACTCCTTCGGCCACCAGGCGGCGGAAATACTCCACCAGCACGGTCGTCTTCCCGGAGCCCGGACCCGCTACCACGCACGCATCCACTCCCCGGCGAGTCACGTCGATAGCCTGCTGCTGCGCGGATGTGAATCGCACGTCGCTCATGTGGTCTCCACCTCCACCGCGCCAAGTTCCTCTTCCTCTGCTGCGGCCGCCGATTCCACACGGCAAACATCGCGGTAGTCGCAAAAGCGGCAACTGTCGCGATCGGCGGGATGTGCCTCCACGCGGCCCGCCCGAATCTCCGCCGCCGCTTGCAGAGTCCGTTCCGCGGTCTTCCGCAGCCAGTCCTCGGGCAGCGGAATGCTGTCCAGCATTCCCGAGTCGCTCCACCCCGCGTACTCCACTTTGCGTTTCAGCCCGACGTAAAACATGCCCGCGGCCTTGATGCCCAACCCCTCCTCCGCGCCCAGCAGATAGAGCGGAGCCTGCAGCAGGCGCTCATCCGTGAGCCGCGCTTTGGTGCGCTGCGCCGCGCTGTACTTGTAATCGATCACGTAGGCGCGGCCGTCGGGCGCTGTATCGATGCGGTCTATCTTCCCCGAGATCGTCAGTGAGTCGTCCAGCGCGAATCGGAATTCCTTTTCCGTCACCGATTGAAATTCGCCGCGCGGCCACCTGAGGTCAGCCACAAAGCCGCGCAGATCGTCCAGCATCGAATTGCGAAGGCGCTCGGTGTGATAGCAGATGGGGATGCCCCGCTCTTCGCACACGCGCTCAAAGACGCTTTCGAAGAGCCGCCCCATGTCCTGCGGCTCTGCATACCACGTGGCTAGCACTTCGTGCACGATGATGCCTTGCGCCAGAAAGTCCAACCGGTCCTGCGGCAGCGGCGGGGCCGTGATCAGCCGTAACGTCCGATTGCCGAAATACTGGAACGGGCACTGCAGAAACATTTCCAGCCGGGTAGGTGAGAGGCGCGAACTCTTCTCATGGAGGTATTGGAGCAGTCGCGGCGCATGAATGCCTTGCGCGGGCGCCGTGGGAATGTGGCGTGGCAACGGGCGGACCGCGCGCGATTCTTGCGCCTCCAGCGGCAGGCCCTCCAGATAAATCGACGGCAGATTGCGCTCGCCGCGAGCATCGAACTCGGGGTACGACAGCGTGACCAGAATCGTCGCGCGGCTGATGGCAGATTCGAACAACCCGCGCTCCTCACGCTCAAACTCCGCCGCGGTCCGCACTCTTACTCCGGAAGCATTCAGCCGGCAGCGCGCCGCGTCGGAGAAGAAAGCATCCTGCCGATGGAATTGCGGAAACTGCTTTTCCACCATTCCGCACACAAACACCACGGGCAGCACCCATTGGCGAGCTTCATGCGCCGAGAGCACGTGCACCACGTTGCGCCGGCCATCCCGCAATCTCAGCGGACTGAGCCGCAGCACGGCCTTCACGGCGCGCCAGAACTCCGGGAGTTCTACCGGATGCCGCGGGTCCAGCGCCATCGCGGCTTCGTCCAGCGCCTGGTCGAACAGGTCGAGCACGGCCGCCTGGCTCCGCCACAGCAGCGCCTCGTCATGCCCGATCCGGTCGGCGAACTGCGGCGGCCGAAAAACGTTGCGCAGCGTCCGCAACCGCGCCGCCCAGTCGCGAGGCGTTAGCGAGAAGGAGCGCCACTCTTCCAGCGCGCCCAACGCATCGATCTTGTGCAGCAGCCGCTCCGCCCCATCGCTGCGAGCGTGCCCCTCCGCATCGAGCAGCAGCGCCTTGAGCGACCCCAAGCCATTGTTGGGAATTTGGGCGTGCACCGCGAAATCGAACTCGTCCATGGCGTTGGAATCGGCAAACCGCGGCGCCAGGCGCAGCACCGTGAGCGTCTGCGCATGGTCCCATTCGCCCAGCATCGCGTCCACCGCCCCGCAGAGGTAGCGCGTCACCGCATGCTCTTCCAGCTTTCCGTCGAAATAGAACCGGGCCGGGATGCCGAATCGTTCCAGTACCGCACGCAGCAGTGGAGCGTACGCTTCCGGGCTCCGCACGACAATCCCCATCTCGCGAAAGGGACGTCCAGCCGCGGTCTGCTCCAGAATGTGGCGCGCGATTTCCTCTACTTCCCGTTCCACTCCGGGAGCGCGCATCAGTATGGTGGCGGGCGTGCCGCGCGGGCGTGTAGCGCGCTCCTCTCGGAAGCCCAGTGCGGAAAGACGGGCGCGCATGTCGGGAGTCAGGTCGCTGTCGGCCAGCGTCAGGGTGAGGTCGGTATGCCGGCCCAGGGCAGCGATCACCCGCAGTTCCGGATCGGGCAGCGCGTGGAAGCCATCCAGCCAGATGGCTTCGATGCCGCCCGCGCCATCGTTGCCAATCTGTTCCGCGGCGTGCGCCAGGCGTCCAGCGCGCAATGCCAGCCCCCGGTCCGCCACGGCGCGGTCTACTTCCCGGTAAACAGCCAGAAATGCCTCGCTCAGCGGGCCGGGCGGAAGACAGCCGGCCAGGCGAGCGCTGTCGCACCCGGCCGAAGAGAACTCCTCAATGGTGTGTGCCAGCGAGCTGCAGAACCCCGGAAGATGGGCTACCCGCGCGAACTCATCCCGATTTACGCGTTGTGCCGCCTGTTCCACCAGCAGCGCCAGCACGGTCGCGGGAGCCTGAGGCTGCTCGCCGGCCCAGCAGTCCAGAAAGCCCGACAGGGTGTCGATTAGGGTGGCAGGAAAAACAAATCCCTCCCGCGCCAGCCGATTTTGCAGGTGTTGAGCCAGCGTCGCGGTTGGAACCAGCAGGCGGATTTTGTGGCTGCCCGCGCGTAAGGCTTGGCGAAAACTCTCCACAATGGAAGAGGTCTTACCGGAGCCCGCAGGGCCTGTAATCAGCCGCATCGGCTCCAGTGTAGCGCAGGCGAAGAAAAATCGAAATAGGCGGCTCGATTGCGGCCGGTGAAGAGATGTCAACCGGAGTGCGCATGATGCTCCCGGTAAGTTCTAGGGATCAGGCTGATAACGTCTTAGGGTGATGCCTTAACTGAAGAGTTACGAAACCATTTCGTACACGCCATGCCTCACCTTGCGGAATCGCGGTTTGTTCCACCGGTAAGTGTAGTTTCCAGGTTTTTCGCAATACAAGCCTAAAGCCCGCCGGATGTAGGTCTCGGCATATGTGTCTCCCAACGCCTGCCGTACGTCGTTGACGCGGAACTGGGCCGGCAACATTCCACGCTGACACAGATCGTAAATTCGATCCGGCAAGCTCATGCTCGCGCTATTGACGATGCGTTCGGGCGAATTGCCTGTTAGTTCTGTGGACGACATGCTCATTCGGTTCTCAAGTAGATCCGATTGCAACTCGGGAGTGGCTCGCCCCGCGCAGCCCACACCAGAAGTTCCACGCGCAACCAGCGCTCGAATGTTGTGATTAAACGTACACCATGATACTTTGGGGATCGCACTAAGTCAATGAAAAGAATCAGCTTCGTTCTTCTTTTTGACCCATTACGACCCTCATCGTAATTGGTACTTTTGTACTTTAATTTATAGTACCGTTGAGGGGATTACCCCAGGATTTTGGCTAAGAATGCCGTCAGAAATCGTCCGGATCTTTTACTGGACGACTGTGATCACCCGAGACTCCGCTTGGAATTTCTTGTAATCGCTGAAGTGGAACTCGATCTCCTCGCGCATCCCCACCAGTAGCATCACCCTCGCGCTCGCGCGTAACAGGACGTGCTCGGGCATCCACACTTCGTTATTGATGTGTGCCTGCTCTATCACCAGGCGCCCGGCCTTCCCGATGCGCACCAGAATTCCGCCGAACGAGATCGTGTCTAGAGTCTCCATCTCGATCTTGACCCAGTCGCCGTCTGTTTTGTCGATCCAGAAGCGCGCCTTGACCTTGGTCAGAAACGCTGTGGTCGTCCCCTTGGGCTTGTAGCCGCGATGCGGCGTCGCGTCGATCAGGTAAGTCGGGCGGCCGTTGAACGCCTCTTCCCCTGCCAGATGGAAGTCGAATGCGTCTGGGATTTCCTTCACCGGACCGCGCTTTTGTTCCTGCCGCTTTCGCCAGTCTGCCAACTGGCGCTGCCGGTCCTCGGGCGTTTGTTTGCGCCGCTCCTCAATGCTCAACCGCAGCTTCTCTTCTTCCTTGCGCTCTTCGGCCGGTGGCAGCGGCTTGTCGTCAATCGCCACCAGACGTTTGTAGGGCGTGCCTTCCAGGCGTGTGATATCCGTGGTTCGGGAGTGCCGCGATTTCACCTTACCGGATCCGTCGACATCGCGCGTCTCCTGCCGCTGCAGATAGGTATAGTTGAACGCGATCTCCTGCTGTTGCCGGTCCACCTCAATCGCGCGCAAAACAAGAGTGCGCGCGTCCTGAGCGCTGGCGGCGACGGCAAAGCAGGCGACTAAGACGATCAGTCGCGGACTCACCCCACCAGTTTCTCGAATCGCGAGCCCGCGCGCACGATCGTCTGGTTTCGCTCTGGGCCCGTGGAAATGCAGCCCACCTCTACGCCGGTCCGGCTTTCGAGAAACTCCAGGTACGCTTTGGCGTTCGCCGGCAGTTCGTCGTAAGAGGACATGCCGAAGGTGGATGACTTCCAGCCCGGCACACACTCAAAGACCGGTTCCAAGGTCTGGATCTCCGCGACGGTGGGAGGCATTTCAGTCACTTCGCGGCCGCCATCGCGATAGCCGACGCAGACCGGGATCTTGTCGAAGGCATCCAAAATATCCAGCTTGGTGACCACAATGCTGTCGAAGCCGTTGATGGCAGCCGTATAGCGCAGCAGCGGAGCATCGAACCATCCGCAGCGCCGCGGACGTCCCGTGACCGCGCCGAACTCCTTGCCGCGTTCGCGGATCAGGTCGCCTTCCCCGTCCAGCGCTTCGGTGGGGAACGGGCCGCCGCCCACGCGCGTAATATAAGCCTTGGAGACGCCGATCACGCCGTGAATACGTGTCGGCGGCACACCCGTGCCGGTGCAGGCGCCGCCCGCTGAAGCGCTCGATGACGTGACAAACGGGTAGGTGCCATGATCGATATCCAGCATGGTGCCCTGCGCGCCCTCGAACAGCACCGTCTTGCCGCTGGCTATGGCCTGGTTCAACATCAGCGCGGTATCGCAGACCATCGGCCGGATGCGTTCGGCAAAGCCTTCGTACTGGTCGCGAATGGCCCGGAAGTCCATCTCTTCATAAATCTCCAGCGCCTTGGCGATCTGCACCTTCTCTTCCATCACGGAATCGTACTGCGTGCGGAAGAACTCCGTATTCATCAGATCGGCCACACGGATACCGCGCCGGCCGGTCTTATCCTCGTAGCAAGGTCCGATACCGCGCGAAGTGGTGCCGATGGAGATTCGCCCCGGCCGATCTTCGGACATCCGCTCCATCAAACGATGGACCGGGAACAGCACGTGCGCCCGATTGCTGATGAACAGGTTGCGGGTAACCGGCACGCCGGCCGATTCCAGCGTCTCGATCTCCGTCAGCAGCGCCGCCGGGTCGATAACCAAGCCATTGCCAATGACCGCGCGCTTGCCCGGACGCAGGATGCCGCTCGGAATCAGCTTGAGGACGAATTTCTTCTCACCGATAAACACGGTGTGGCCCGCATTGTGTCCGCCTTGATAGCGCGCCACGATGTCAAAGCGCTCGGAGAAGAGGTCGACAATCTTCCCTTTGCCCTCGTCTCCCCATTGGGAGCCCAGGATGATGATATTAGACATTTTGCCCAAACGCTCCATTCTAACTGGTTTCATAGTGCCGCCGTTTGGGACTAGTACCTTGGCCACTTTCGCCTACCGCACGTGTTAACTTGAACCCTAGGCATGAACATTCTCTTTATCGGCGATATCTTTGCCTCTCCGGGCCGCCGCATCGTCGCCGATCACCTTCAGGACATCGTCGAAACCAACCACATTGACCTGGCGATTGCCAATGCGGAAAACGCCGCCGGTGGCTTCGGCATCACACCTTCCATCGCCGAGGAGTTGTTTGAACTGGGATTGCACGTGCTCACGTCAGGCAATCACGTTTGGGACAAACGCGAGCTCTACGATTATTTCGCCCGCCAGCCGCGGTTGCTGCGTCCCGGCAATTATGCCGGCGTTCCGGGACAGGGAGTAGTCACGGTGCGCGCACGGAATGGAGTGGACTGCGCCGTGATCAACCTGCAGGGCCGCACCTATATGCCCAGTACCGATTGCCCATTTCGTAAGGCCGACCAGATTCTGTGCGAGCTGCCGCCCGAAATCAAAGTGAAGTTCGTCGACTTTCATGCTGAAGTGACCAGTGAAAAAATGGCCCTCGGCTGGTATCTCGACGGGCGCGTTTCCGCGATGGTGGGCACTCACACTCACATTCCCACAGCCGACACTCGCATTCTGGCGGGCGGCACCGCATACCAGACTGACTGCGGCATGACCGGCCCTTACCAATCGGTAATCGGGGTCCAGACCGACACTGTGATCCAGCGCTTCCTTACCGGCCTGCCTGTGCGTATGGAGGCTGCCCGCCACGGAGTGGAACTGCACGCCGTCATCGTGGACGTGGATGAGGCGACCGGTAAAGCCCGCGCCGTGCGGCGCCACACCATCCAGGGAGACTGATGGATGGATCCGTTGAGGACTGCGCCCGATTTCACCGGCTTCGCCATGCAGGAGATTGGCGCGCTGTTGTTCGGGCTCGTCTTCTTCTTTCTCTACCGCCAGTCGCGCATGGTCTATTTCGGCCTGTGGGCCGGGGCGTGGGTGCTGCGGTTTCTTGCGGCGCTGTTTGGCTATAACCTGATGCGCACCGGCCACTACGGCTGGCTCGCGCCCTACTCCACCTTCGAATTCGCTTTCGTGATTGTGCTGATCGCGGCGGCGCGCGCCGGCTTCGCCTCCAGCATCAAAGACTATCGCACTGTGCTGCGCCTCATCGCCATCCTCCCTATATTCGTGGCGCTGGTGTTCGCGTACGGCGCTTACGCGCGCCAGGAGGCCTACTACACATCGCACGCGCTAATCCTGGGATTCGTGTACTTCTACAACTTCATCGCGCTACGCCGCAATCAGGGCACTGGCGCGCGCGTCTTCCGCTTCTCACTCCTCATGCTGGCCGCGGTGTTTCTGGAGCACGCTGGAATTCTGATCTATCTCCACCGACAGGGGAACCCCACCGTGTGGACCAGCTACCTGCGCTACGAAACCTATTACGATTTCACCCTGCACTGCGTGCTCGCCTTTGCCGCTATGGCGATGTGGAGCGAAAGCCAGATCGACCGCATCCGCGACCTGGTGGGCGAACTCGATCACATGCGCCGCGAAAGCAAGCAGACCATCGATCTCGACCGTCTCACCGGCCTGCTCAATCAAGCTGCCCTGGCTCGCCGCGTCGAGCACTCCGGTGAATTCGATGGAGTGGTGGCGGTCTGCGACATGGACAATTTCAAGGACATCAACGACCGCTTCGGCCACCTGATGGGCGACGAGATCCTGCGCAATATCGGCAACCTGCTGCAAGCCTCCATCCGCCACGAAGACGAAGCCTTTCGCTGGGGCGGAGACGAGTTCGTGATCCTGTTCCACAACCAGAACGCCGACATCGCGGCGAAACGCATGGCGGAAATCGCCGGACGCCTCCGCGAATTTCGCGTCCGAGGCTTCGGAGTCACTCCCATCTCCTTCAGTTGGGGAACCGCCGAAGGCGGCGGAAAGGCCCTGCGAGAAGCCCTGGACAGAGCCGACAAGGCGATGTACGCCCTAAAGCGCTCCCGCGCCGCCGAAGGCGCCGGCAGAGAAGGCCAACGATAGCGACTCCTGACTCCTGTCAACCGCGATTCTTTTGCTCAGGCTCACTGATGACCTCATAGCGGTGTTGTTGTTCTCGCTTGTTCATACGCCTGGATATGCGTACAGCCTTGGACTTGGTCTGGTACTTGAGCACCTTGAGAGCGCCGGTTTGAAGATCCCTGATGCGGTAGATCAGATCTACCCGCTCATTGCCCATAATGCGGCTCGTCCGACCGGAACGGGCCCGCCGGCAGTCCTGCCAGATTTACCAGGTTGCAAGTCGGATCGTCCGCCCACGCATATCGCACAGCTACGGGACTGGCCACATCCGCGCTCGATACCAGGATGGTGTCGCCTTCCACCCTTGCGTTCGCCGTCACAAACTTGCCGTCCGCGCCAGCGATCGTGAAGCCCGTCAGCGCCCCGCCGCCCCTGGCCTGCATGCCTTCGGCGTGCGTGAAATACACTCGGAGTCCGTTGGTCTCGGTGGTGGTCTGCCGGTACGTCGGCCCCGACCATTCCCCGGGCTCGTGATAAGCCACATGCAGCGCCGCCAGCGCCAGCCGCTTGCCCACGTCCTGTTTGTTCTTGGGGTGGATGTCGGCAGATTCGCCGATATCGATGGTCACCGCCATCCCGGTGTTCGTGAGTCCCAGCGTCTCGGTCTGCGATTCGCGCAGCACTGGCCACCACGTGTTGCTCTTGAAGTTGGCGAGTTGCACAAAAAGGAACGGGAAATCGCCTTCACCCCACCGCGCGCGCCAGTCTTCGATCATGCTGGCAAAGAGGCGCCGGTACTTGTACGCATGGGCTTCGTTCGCGTTGGCTTCACCCTGATACCAGATCACGCCACGGATGGCATAAGGCACTAGCGGAGCGATCATCGCGTTGTACAGTCCCGCTGGAGTGTTGGGATGGCCCGGCCCCTGCGGCGCACCAGGACGGTTCGGAGCCTTGGCGCCGCTGGTCTTCGCCTCCGCCGCTGCCTTCTCCCAATCGGCAACCTGCTGGTCGTAGCGCTCTTTGGCGGTGGGATAGCGGTCCAGAATTCTGCCCCAATCGTCCGCAATAAACTTCAGCGAAGGTTCGGCCTCCAGAGCCTGCCTGCTGGTCCACGATTGCGCCGGCGTGCCGCCCCAGTTCGATTCGATCAGCCCCATGGGAACATGCAGCGTGTTGAGCAGATGCCGTCCGAAGAAGTATTCCACCGCCGAGAATCGCGGAGCGCTCTGCGGGCTGCATACCTGCCACGACCCTTCCACGTCTTCCGCCGGCTGATCGGCCACCACGCGTTTCACCATGAAGAGGTGGATCATCGGATAGTCGGCGTGCGCAATCTCCTCGTCATGATTCGCGGCGGTAGAAAGCGCGAACTCCATGTTGGACTGCCCCGAGCCGATCCAAACTTCGCCCACCAGCACGTCTCTAATCGTGATGCCGTTAACGGTCATCTCCAGCGGGCCAGCCGCCGCGAGCGGCTTCAGCCACGCCACCCACTTGCCGCTGGCATCGGCCTTGGTCGCCACGTTCTGGCCCTGAAACGCCACCTGCACGGCCTCGCCCGGATCAGCCGATCCCCAAACGCGAACCGGCATCCCGCGCTGCAAAACCATGTGGTCCGAAATCACAGCCGGCAGTTTGACGGAAGCCTGCAGGGCGCCCGCCAGTAAGATGAAGGAGAGACCTCTGGCAAACTTGGACATAAGAACCTCGAACAAGATTCTAATCCAAGCCAGTAGTGCAGGGTACCAGGTTTTTACGCGGGGTACTTCGCCCCGATGTACGTGTGCAAGTGGTCGATGGTTTCGGCCTGGTCGGAGATGATCGCGTTCACCATGTCGCCGATCGAGACCACTCCGAGCACGCGCCCCCGGTCCAGCACCGGCAGATGCCGCACGTGATGGTGCGTCATCACCCGCATACAGTCCTCTACCGTAGCCTCCGGCGTCACCGTAACAGGTGAAGCCGTCATGATGTCGCGCACTTTGGTGTCGCGCGACGAAAGCCCTTGCAAAATCACCTTGCGGGCGTAGTCGCGCTCCGAGATGATTCCCACAAGCGCCTGGTTCTCAATCACCAGAAGCGCGCCCACGCGCCTCTCTGCCATTTCCGCAATGGCATCGTAGACCGTGTCATCTGGAGCAATGCTCCAAATTACCCCGTCCTTATTGCGTAAAATCTGTTGAATCGTCTCGGCCATAAAGTCACCCTCCAGCCGCCTGTAACGCGAAGCCTATCACTTTCTTACGCGCTAGTGAAGGGCTTTCCATTCCCAAATCTATTTATTTCGTAGCACCGCAGGGGCCAATTTCACATGTTCCCGGGTGGCGCGGCCCACCTCCCGACCCCTAAATTGGTACTGTGCCGTCCCAACTTCGTATCCCATTGCTCCAAGCTTTGGACCACGCGCTCGCCTACGCGGAGTATGTCTCCACCGGTTCCATCGTTCCCACTATCGAGCGGGACGCCCTCCGCGCCCAACTCGAACACCCTCTGTCCGATCAAGGTATGCCGCCCGACCGCGTGATCGCCGAACTCCTTCGCGATGTGGAGGGCGGCATCATGGGATCTTCCGGGGGCCGCTTCTTCGGCTGGGTGATCGGCGGCACGGTGGAGGCTGCATTGGCTGCCGATTGGCTGGCTTCTGCCTGGGACCAAAACTCGGTTACTTACCAGAGCGGGCCGGCCGCCGCGGTGGTGGAAGAGATCGCCGGCCGCTGGCTCAAGGAGATACTGCGACTGCCATCCGCCGCCAGCTTCGCCTTCGTCACCGGATGCCAGATGGCGCATGCTACCTGCCTCGCTGCCGCCCGCCACGGTCTGCTGGCGCGTCGCGGGTGGGATGTGGAACAGCAGGGCCTCTTTGGCGCGCCGCCCATCCGAATTCTCACAAGCACTGAGGTCCACGGCACGGTGGAGCGGGCCGTCCGCTATCTGGGATTGGGCTCGGCCAACATCGCCCGCTTGCCCGTCGACGATCGCGGCCGCCTGTTGCCTGCGGCCCTCACCGCGGCGCTCGAAGAGCGTCCTGACGCTCCGTCGATTGTGGTGCTCCAGGCCGCCGATCTCAACATCGGTGCTTACGACTCCTACGCCGAATTGATTCCCATCGCGCACCTGTACGGCGCCTGGGTGCACATCGACGGCGCCTTCGGACTGTGGGCCGCCGCCAGTCCGCGCTTCCGCAACCTGCTCGCCGGCGCCGAACAAGCCGACTCCTGGGCCACCGACGGCCACAAATGGCTGAACGTCCCCTACGATTCCGGCTACGCCTTCGTAGCTCACCCCGACGATCATCGCGCTGCCATGGCGTATCGCCCGCCCTACATCGCCTTCGACGAGCAGGGCCGCGACGAAATGGATTGGACGCCCGAGTGGTCGCGGCGCGCCCGAGGCTTCGCCACCTACGCCGCCATACGCCAACTGGGCCGCAACGGCATCGCCTGCATGATCGATGCGTGCTGCGACCGCGCCCGCGAACTCGTGCTCGGAATCGGCGCACTTCCCGGAGCCGAAGTTCTGTGGGAACCCGTGGTGAATCAAGGACTCGTCCGCTTTCTCGATCCCACCGGCGGCGATCACGATCGCCGCACCGAAGACGTAGTGGCCCGCATCGTCGCATCAGGCGAAGCGTTCTTTCAGCCCACCACGTGGAGAGGTAAGCGCGCCATGCGAATCTCCGTCTGCAATTGGCAAACTACGGAAGAAGATGTGAACCGGGTAGTTCGCGCCGTAGAACTAGCCTTGCAAAGTGTAAGGCTGACCGGCGGCAAAATTAGTTGACTTCGTCAACTATTGTGCCCAATTACCGCACGCCGACGTCCCAAATCTTTTCGCGACGCGATTTGCCCGCGGGGCCGTCCACTTCCAGCACCACCGTGTAGTCTGCGCCAGTCTTGTATTGGTGAATGGGATTCTGTTCGTCCGAGGTCGTTCCGTCCCCGAAGGACCAGTGCCAGTGCGTTGCCGCGCCGCTGGTCTCATCGCGGAACGCCACGATGCGCCGGTTCTGATCGATCACCTGAAACGACCAGTTAGCGTCGAACTTGAGGAATTGCGGCTCGAGCGGCATCAGCTTGAACGTCACTAGTTCGTCCGCCTTGCCATACATTGTGTGCTGCCGCGAGAGATTCCAGAAGGCATGCGATTCGCTTTTGGCGTCATCGTAATCCAGAATCGCCCACGCGAGCCCGATCAGTTTGTTTTCCGACAGCACCGATTCCACCGCGCGCTGCGGCCCTTCGCAGCCCGCATAGTCGAACGGCGTAATCCAGAATTCGAGCGTGAGTTTGCCCGATTCGCCCGGCTTGAAATTGTAGTTGTAAGCCGCGTTGGCATACGGCAGGTTCTTCACGTAGGCATTGCAGCCCCAGGCCAGCGCCCAATCCTTGCCCATGGCTGGCGTCATGATGTGATAGTTCTGCGCGTGCACGCCGTGCATCGAAAAGTGCGCGTCGCGCTCGCTCAGTTCCTTGGTGGGCTGGAAGCGCGGAACCAGCGGCCCGCCTGAAAGATCGCCATCCACTACCACTTCGAAGATGTCGTTGTGCAAGCCGGGCTGGGCGAAATCCCAATAGTTGTCGTAGGCCTCGTAGAGAAAGTAGAGGCGATTCAACCCCTTCACCCAACCCACCTTCACCTTCACATCGAGATCCTTGGGATCGGGCTTGCGGCCCGGGTGGGTATCGTCCACCAGTTGATCCATGCCGATGGCGTAATCGTCCGGGACCATCTTCCAATCGTCGGAGTTGCCATCGATGCGCGGAATCTTATCCGCGGGAAACTGGAAGATCTTGAAGGTAGTGCCGGGCCGGTCGACCGCCGCCAGCGGCAGGCACAGCAACAGCAGCGCCCAAGCGCGTTTCATAAACTCACCTCGCTACGATGGCTTTATCGCGGTCCGGATGAGCCGCATCGCCCGTGAACCCTGTGACGGTGGGCGCGCCGGCGTGCTCGGATTCGATCGCGTGCGTAAAGTAATCCGGCCGATTGCGCCCCACATCACTTTGCAATCCTTCAGCGTGACACGGTCGGCATAGCTAATGTGGATTCCCGGCGTGGAATGCTTTTCGATGCCGGGATAGGCGGTGGTCGGGCGGTTGTCGTAGACGCCGCCGGGATAATCTGTCCACCGGTCGAAGGTAATCGCCACGTTATCCAGAGTCACGTTCTCGATACGGCTTTCAGCAACGCCGTCGATGCGCACGCTGTTTTCGGCACGACCAGTGGCATTGCGCACGCGCACATCGTGGATCTTGCCGACGGGCAGACCTTGGGCGCGCGGAATCGCGGTAAATGAAATCGCCTCGCCGCGGCCCCACCACGGAGTCGCCTGGTAGCGCACCGTGAACTTGATGTCCGAAAAATCGATTCCGTAGACGTTGCCTTCATCCCGCAACTGAATCGTCATGGCGCGGCATGCCGACTTGATCTCGCAGCGTTCGAAGTGGATGTCGTGAACATCGTCGGTAGTCTCCGTGCCGATCTTCAGGCCGGAATCCTTGGTCTCCATCACGCAATCGTGCACGCGGATGTTCGCCGATGGGCCGAACTTCGTCGCCTGGCGGGTGGTCTTCACGACGATGGCATCGTCGCCGCAGACGATGTCGCAATTGCGAATCTCCACGTCGCGGCAGTGGTCCGGATCGATGCCGTCGCAGTTGGGCACGTCCAGCAGATTTCGCACTTTGACGCGATCCACCAATACGTGCTCGCAGCCCAGCATGTGCAGGCCCCAGAACGGCGCATTGCCGAAACTGATGTCGCGTACTTCCAGGCCGCGGCACGCAGTGAGCACGAAGATCTTGGGGCGGAATGCGCCAAACTCCCAAATCTCGCCGGTTTTGTCGAACCGCGTCATGAACTCCAGGGCGCGGCCGTTGATGTTGCCGGTCCCGGTGATTTTAAGATTCTGCGCTCTATTGGCGGTGATGACGCCATCGGCTCCAGCAGGGTAGTCGGATTGGTGGGTGCTCACCAGCAGTTCGGCGTCGTCAGCCAGGTGAAAATCGATGCCGCTCTTGAGTTCCAGCGTGCTCACAAGGTACTTGCGCCCGCCGCGCATCAGCACTTGCGCTCCGCCGCCCACCGCGCTGGCCTGATCGATGGCCTTCTGGATGGCGGCTGTGTCCAGCGTTTTGCCATCGCCCTTCGCGCCGAAATCGCGCACATCGAAGACTTTGCCTTGCCCACGCAACGGAAAGGAAGCGGCGATCGCCAGCAACGACCGGCGGCTACAAGCGGTGTTCAATTTTTCAAGCCTCCGACCAGGGCAGATAGCAGGCCCCGTACAAGCCCGCTTCGTTTCCCAGAGTGGCCTGTTTGATTTCTGTGTTCGCGGCGCGGAAGGTATACGACCTGCGCTTGACGGTCTCCATCATGGGCGGCGCGAAGTATTCCCATGCGGGCAGCACGCCGCCGCTGAGCACGTAGAGCGGAAAATTGAAAGTATTCACCAATGTGGCGAGCGCGATGCCCAAAGCTTCGCCCATCACGCGCCAAATGTCGCGGGCCTTGTCGCCCACTTCGCCTGGTTGGCCTGCCAGATCGTAGACGTCCTTCGAAGTCAGGTTCTCGCCAAGGTGCATCATGTGCGCCATCGCCACCACAGCTGTGGCCGAGGCGTGCTTCTCCAGGCAGCCTTGATTCCCGCACCCGCACGGGTTGCCGTTCGGAACCACAGTGGTGTGTCCCAATTCCCCAGCCATCCCCAGAAAGCCGCGCAAAACTTTGCCGCCCGAAATGATGCCTCCACCAACCCCTGTGCCTAGTGTGATCATCACCATGTCGTCGACGCCGCGGCCGGCGCCCATCCACTTCTCACCGAGCGCGGCGGCGTTGGCGTCGTTCTCCAGGATCACGTGCGTGCCCAGTTTCTGTTCGATGGCATCGCGGATCGGGAAATTCTCGAAGTACGGCAGGTTGTTCGAGTTGGTGATGAAGCCGTCCTTCATGCGTATGAAGCCGGGCACTCCGATGCCGATTCCGGCCAGACCGGCGGCGTCATGGTCGGCTCGCAGTTTCTGTATGGAAGCGACGATGTCGGCAAGCACTGCATCGCGGCCTTCTTCGAATTTGGTAGCGCCGGCGGTTTTGCCAAGCATTTTACCTTCGTGATCGATGGCTGCCGCGCGCAGGTTAGTACCACCTAAATCGAGTCCTATGGAGTATCCGCCCATATGAACCGGCATCATAGCACGGGGATTGCAACGCAATGAACGCAGTACCACAGTACCTTCGATCGGGTTCATCAAAACTTTTATATTTCACATTGGCTACTGTTGTGCTACACATGAAACACGAACACCGGCCTCTGACGTCTATAGAGGTAGGAAGAGGCGGGAAAAGGCGCTTCAGGAGGTAGGGGATGTACATCGAGATACCTGGGAGTCAGACTCACGAACTTCCCCCTTTGCTGGTACATGCCGCTGCGGAGCATTCACGGCAGGAACGATCTGTTCTCGAATCGGTAATGCTGGAGGCGGAGGATATGCTGGGGGCATCCGACGCCGATCCGGAAACCATCGAACAGCGCAAGTACGAACTCGCCCTCAAACTCACGGAACAATACAAAAGTTTGGTATCGCATTGGTCGTGGGGGGATTCGGTGCTGGAGTGGATCCGGCAATGCGAGATGACCTTCGAGTACGAGAAGACTCTGCGCACCCTGCTGCATCCCGATGTCTGGCCGCATGCAGGGCGGTCCAGCTTTGTGACGCTCTTGATGGAGAAGGGCGTGCCGACACGCGGTGTCGCGCTCGAGCGCGCCGTAGGACTGCGGCTGACGTTCCGGCAACCGCCACCTATCGACTGCTTCTCCAACCAGTTTCTGTTTTACCTGAACTCGACGGTGGCCGATACGGCGTACCAGACGTGGTCGCACCTGATACCGCAGGCGCCGGCGCTGTTTCCGCCGGAGCGGTTTCACTTCGAAGTGATGGATCTGGACAATTAGCTTCGGAACGCACCGACTCCCTCACGGTCGCGGCTCGGAAAGTACTTATTTCTTCCCACGACGTTCGTACGCAGCGGCTACTTCCTTCGTGATGTCGGTGGCGTTGGGTGCGTAGAGGCGCGGGACTTCGGAGGTGCTGATGTCGAAGACCACGGTGAAGCCGTGATCCTTGGCATACTGCGCGATCGTCGAAACCATCTTTGGGCCCAGATCCTTTAACACCTGGTCCTGCGCTTCTTTCAGGTCGGCGTCCGCCTTTTCTGTGTTCTGATCGAGCGCCGATGCTTTCTCCTCCATCAGTTGGCTGAGCTTACCCCGTTCCTCCTCCGAAAGGCCCTCGGCCTTGAGCTGGTTGGAGATGCCCGCGATCTCTTTCTGCGCCACATCCAGCGCGGCCTTGCGCGGCGCGAACTGGGCATCCAGTTTCTTCTCGGCGTTCTTACCGTCCGTTGTGGAAACCAGCGCTTCCGAGATGTTTACCAGAGCGACTTTGGGCGGTTGGGCGCAAAGAGCGCACACTGTGAAGAAAAAGCAGATGAGGACTTTCAAGATATGCTCCCTTGACCGGGATCTTAGCATAAAGGGCGAAGCGCGCCCGGCGATATAATCGGATGCATGAATCTGCATAGCCGCCGCGAGTTGCTGGCCGTATCAGGTCTGGCGCTCCTCACCCGCCGTTTGCGGGCGTTGCCGCTGGCCGACATCAAGCTCGGCATCACTACCGACGAGATCGCCGACGACATGACCGTCGCCGCCAAGTTCCTCTCCGAGCACCATCTGCACTGGGCCGAGGTGCGCAACATCTGGGGCAAGTACAACACCGACCAGCCCATGGAGAAGGTGAAGGAAGCGCGAGCGATCCTCGACGAGCACGGCGTCAAGGTGTCGATTGAAGGCACAGGCTTCTTCAAGGTGCCTCTGCCGCCCGAGACATCGGACGGACAGAAGCGACTCGACAAGCAATGGGAACTACTCGACGGGTCATTCGAACGCGCCAAAGCATTCGGCACGAACAAGCTGCGTATCTTCACGTTCATGCTGGGCCGCAACGAGACGCCGACCAAAGCGGGCTATGAGCGCATTTACGAACTGACCCGCGAGGCCGCTCGCCGCGCCAAGCGCGCTGGCTGTTTGCTGGCGGTGGAGACCATCGGCGGCGGTTGGGTGGGCACCGGCGAGCAGGGTGGGGAACTACTCAAGCAGGTGAAAGAGGAAGCTCTCGGCATCACGTGGGATCCCAACAACGCCGCGCAGGGCGGCGAAACGCCCTATCCCGATGGTTATCGCAAGATGGATCCGGCGCGCATCTTCCACGTCCATCTTCGCGACTTCAAACACCAGGACGGCAAGGTAGTTTGGGCCGCGGTGGGCGAAGGCGAATTCGATAACGTGGCGCAGATTCGCGGACTGCTCAAGGATGGCTACAAGGGCACGTTCACACTGGAAACGCACTGGCGCGATCCGCAGGGCCGTGGCGCGATGTACTCCACGGAGACCTCGCTCGCCGGCTTGATGAAGGTGATCGAGAAGGTCTAACGCTCGTCGCCCGCTTTGGTCGGCGCGGTTGCTGATGCGGTTGCCGGAACTCCCACGTGCGCGTCCGCAGGATATTGCTGGAGGGCGATTTTGAAGGCTTTGTCCGCCAGTCCGGGCTGGTGATTTCGCAAGGCCGCGTGGCCCATGGCTTCCGCTACCGGACGCGGATAGTAGGGCGGCTCCGTATAGGTGAGCTTCCGCTCGGCTTTTGAGGCACCTTCCATTTGCTTGAGGCCGCGGCCCACCTGGCCTGCCGCGATGTCGATATGCCCGGCCATCTCCTGCCGCGCGACCTGTAATTCCGCCGGCTCGGCATGATGCGTCTTGTCGCGGAACTGTGTCATCGATTGTTCGAAGAGTTGCGCTTCCTCGCGAGCGGGGGCCAACTCTCCTTTGTTGGCATGCGCCAGGGCGCGGGCCCAGTGGCGCCACGCATCCTGACGAGCCCGGCCAAACGCCGGCAGCATGTTGTCATCGAGCACCGCGTCCCACTTTTCGAACTGCACCAGGGTGCGCATCATGGCGAACCATCCCTGCGCGTGCGCGCTGGTCATCAGGTCGGCCGAGGCGGCCTGGCGCGGATTCTCCTTGAACGCGATCAGCTCCTTCGCGGCCTCGATAGCGTCATCGAAGCGTCCTTCGAAGGAGTAGGCAGTAGCCAGGTAGTGAACGTTGTGGCCGTGATGTCCATCGCCGTAGAGCTTGTCCTGGCTCATCCATTTGCGTTCGTCTACCGCCGCGGCGGTAAAGGCTTTGGCGGCATCTTCCCAGCGGCCCGTCTGCGAATAGATGTGTCCCGGCATGTGCAGGGCGTGCGGAATGTCGGTGACCAGTTGCGCGTACTTCTCGCAGCTTGGCCACGCATCCTTGGCGAAGGACGAGCCTTCGAAGCCGTGAATAATGTAGTGGTGCAGGCCGGGATGCTCGGGGGCTTTGGGCAGCAAGCTGCGCAGGATGGCGACGGCCTCCGTGGAGCCGGGCGCGAGCGGTTTCTTGTCCACCGTGGAGAAGCCGCGCATGATCATCAGAGCGAGATCCAACTGCGCTTCCACTTCATCGGGATATTTGGCCAGCAGCGCGCGCATGCCACGCACGAAGGCCTCATCGGGGTCCTTCTCGTTGGGGTCGCGGCGCGCCGCTACGGCGGCGACGTACAACTTTTCCAGGTCGGTCGCCTTGCCGGGGGCCGCGCTCAGTTCTACGGATTTGAGAGCGGCGGAACGCGCGCGCGAGGTGGCGGGAGGCACTTGGCGTCCGCCTTGCACCTGCGCCAGCAGATCGATCTGGAAGCGCGGACGCCAATCTCCGGCAGCTACCATGGCGATGCCCCACTGCGGCATGGGCGCGGCCGGATCGAGCGCGGCGGCTTGCAGAAACGAGCGCTCGGCTTCACGCGCCCAGAAGGAGTGCATCTGCGCCACGCCTTGGTCGAAGAACTTCTGCGCTTCGGGGTTCGACGTCGTCATGGGCAGGTGGACTGTGCCCATGCCGGGCAGCAGCTTTGCCGGTAGAGTGGGCGCCAGCGCGCTGGGAGGCGGCGTGCAATTGTCGGCGGCCTTGGGAGCCTGGGCGTTGGCGAGAAGTGCGGCAGCGAGTGCGGTGAGTGCGAGTTTCATTGCTTCTCCTGGAGTTCGCGCGCGATCAGGTTTTCCACCTGCTCGATGCGCCATTGGGAGCCATCGACGCGGGCCGCGATGCGGCCATTGCGTCCCACGATGGTAGTGACGGAATTGTGCCCGATGGAGCCTTCATCGTTCCAGTAGACTTCCCCAAGATGCGCGGCGAGCGGCTCCACATCGCCCGTGAGGAAGTGCCAGTTGGGCCCAGCCGCCCAGCGACGGGAGTATTCGGCCAGGACGGCAGTGCTGTCATAATCGGGATCGACGGTGACAGAGAGCAGCAGCAAATTGGGTTCGTTTGCGAAATGGCGCTGCAGCGCAGCGAAGTTAGCGGCCAGGCGCGGGCACACATCGGGAAGCGGGCAGCGGGTGTAGATGAAATCGATTGCGACCACTTTATCGCGGAGATCGGCGAGTTCTACGGCATGGCCGGCCTGATCGGCGAGACGAAATTCGGGGAGCGCGGCCCCGATCGCGAGCATCTCCGGAGGAGTGGGCACCGAGCCATCGGGAGCCCCGGTCTTATGGACGTTGCGTGCGACGGCGTGATCCTTGGCGACGTCGAGGCGGAATTCGATGCGGGCGCCGGGGTAGAGGCCGCCCAGGTCGGAGGGGTCGGCCACGCGGAACGGCATCATCATCGCAGGCATGTAGCTGGCGATGGGCCGGTGGGATACCAGGATAGTCCGCGCGGCGGGGTCGACGGCGACCACGATGCCATCCACAGGGTAGGACTTGGCAGTGAGAGGGATGGCGGACAGTACACACACACCCAGGCACAGCATTCCCCTCATGGGAAGTGATTATAGCAGCGACGGGGATCTTGCCGGCAAAAGGACGGGGATTGCCTGCGCCACGTCATCCAGATCTGAATACGGGACCAGCGTGCACCGCGGGTGGGTATTTCCGGTGATCATGAGCGAGATTCGGCTTTCGGCTTCGCGGCGATAGAAGAGGATTGCCGGCTTCCGGGCTGCGCCGAGGGTGTAGCCTGCCTCAAAGCCCAGACCGAACGACGAGCCGGAGACTTCCGCGATGAAGATGTCTGAGGCGGCCAGCCAGCGCATGTCGCGCTCATAGACTTCGCGCGGGCCCAGCGCCCGGTCGGCCTCACGGGCATTGTCGTCCACCAGATGGCGGGTCAACACTTCGTGTCCCAGTTCTTCCAGCACCTGCACCATGCGGCGGGCCACTTCTATGGTGGAGCGATCGCCTGCCACCGTGAATCCAAAGTAGATTTTCATTTCGCGTCGTCGAGTTCCAAGCGGAGGTAATCGTAAATGATACCGCTCGTCAACCCGCCGGCGGGAATGGTCAACTTCAAAACGTTGTGGCCTTCCTTCATCAGAGCGGCATCGAAGGCAACGTCCTTCTCCACCCACGAGCCCATGATGCCATCGCGATTGACGACGGCGTTGTAGGCCAGGCGGTCCGCCGTGCCGGCCGGTTGGTCGTTCACCGAAACCGCGATGCTGCGCGCGCTCACGCCGGTGAGGGCAAGACGCAGGGTGGCCTTGCCGCGCGGCGTCTGGGCCAGATCGAAGGCGATGGTCCAGGTGGTGGCGCGACCGGCTCCGCGGCCTGTGGCGTCGGGCTGTTCGGAGTGAGGCACCTGCTCGAAGAACCAGTCCTTGCGATAGTCGCTCTTACCGATGGTGTAGTTCACGTCGCTGGGAAAGAGCTTGGGGTATTCCAGATACCAACCCCAGTGAAAGTAGGCGTCGCCCTTGAAAAACTCCGCTCCGCTGCGGTTGGGAATACCGATGTCCCAGAGCTGTTTGCCATATCGGACGGGCTTCCACTCCAGCTTGCCCAGGTCCACCTTCTGGCCCTCCGCTACCGTGATGGAGGCCTTGGCGAATTCACCCAGCACGCCGTCGGCGATGGCGTGCAATTCGTACGTGCCGGGCCGCACTTTGGGGATGGTGAAGCGGCCATCTTCGCCGCCGCGCACCCAGAATTCATAGTGCTTGGCATCGTTCTGCCATGTCATGGGGGGAGCGTCAGGGTATGCCAGACCAACCAGCAGATTGGGGAGTTTTGCGCCTTGCGCCTGCGGATCGCGCAGCAGCAATTGGCCGGTGACGGCGCCGCGCTGGCTTTGCTGCGGATAGTCGACGCCCTTCACCCAGGCGTAGGGCCACGCCGCGGCTTCCTTGGCGGCTTGCGCCAGCGCATCCTGATACATGGCGTTGGGATCGGCCGCCGAGTTCAGGTAGATGAAGATGGGGCCCACCACCTTCGACCACGTCTCGCCCTCGGCGATGGGCAGGATGCTGCCGCCGTAATGGGTGCCGCGCCAGTAGTCGAGGAGAGTGGGGTCGCCGCCCGCGCCGTTGTCCAGATGGCCGGTGAGTTCGACTTTGGTGGCGCCGCCGCTGAGGTACTCCATCGACGGATTGATGAAGTAAAGGCCGATGTGCTCTTTGGTGCTTGACCATCCGAATGCCGGGATCTCGAACTGCAGCGCCGAGTAATCGTACTTGTGTTCGGCCTGGCCGGCGTAGGGGCCGGTGGTGAGGCGGCGCGCTTCTTTCATGTTGAGCGGCGTGCCGTTGTCCCAATCCGAGCCGCTCGGCATCAGGCGATTGCGGCGCGGATCGATGGACATCCAGTCGAAGACTTTGCCGTTGAGTTTAGCGCCGAAGCGGCTTTCGCCGATGGACGTCGCCGCGTAGCTGGGCTGGTGGGCAAAGATCGCGTACGTATAAATGCCGTGATCGGAGCGGCCTACCGTGTAGCGGATTTCCAGGTCGCAGAACATGCCGCCGCCGGGCTGGCCACCGCCATCCAGGCGCTTGCCATCGGAGATGCCTTTCACGGCGACCTCAGCGCGTTCGCCGCCATTGGAGGCCGGGTCGATGGTCAGGGTAGCGGCAAGGCGGGGCGCCTTGGCGGGGTTCTGCTCCCAATATCCGGCGTGGGCTCCGGAGGCATATCCCATGGTCTCGATGCCGCGGAATTTCAGCGAGACCAGATTGCCGGTGGTCTTGTTGACCTGAGCGGTGAGCCACGAATTGGAGATGGTGAAGAGGGTGGAGTCCTGAGTGACGGTGACGGGAGCGTCGGCCGCGGAGAGCGCGGTCACGCAGAAAACAGGCAGGGAGAGGAGTATCCGGGACAGCATTGATTCAGGGTAGCTGGGAAGGCGTGGGGGAATCCAGCGGATTTGCCCTGAGATGCGAGCGTTTGGCAAAGCAAAACACGATTGGCCGAATTGCCAACGGTATCAATGACGGTAGGAAGTCTATTCGTTTTGTTATTTAAAACCCGGAAGGGCGGGGACGGTGAGGGCCCCACCCCTCATTCTGTCAAAACCAAGCGAGTGTTACTCAATTAGACGCGGCGCGGCTGGAATTCGTTGGGGGCCACTGTTAACCTTCGTCCTGACTCAAATTGGCCATATCAGTTAACGTTTGCCTACCTTGTTAACTATCGGACGTTCCCGCAGAATTTCAACCAAGAGGATCTTTATAAATGACTCAGCTAGTGAGCCAGTTTATTGCCGACGATCGGGGCCGGGACCTGGTCGAGTATACGTTGTTGATGGCTTTCGTTGCGCTTCTATCCGCAGCGCTGTTTTTGAGCAGCGGTGGGGTCATTACGGCAGCGCAGTAAGGCAGGCTTCCGGTCTATCCGGGACTAGTAGAAAGACACCGACTCCCTAACGATCGCGGTTCGGAAAGACGGTTACTCGTACCTCAGAGCTATGAGCGGGTCCACTCTTGTGGCTCGGAGGGCCGGGAAGGCGCAGGCCGTTGCGGCGGCTGCGAGAAGCACCAGGCTGACCGCCGCGAACGTCAGGGGGTCGATGGCCTTGACTCCGAATAGGAAGCCGCTGACCAGTCGTGTGGCGACCGCTGCTCCAGCGAGGCCGGCGCACAAGCCGCCGAGGACGGGCGTCAAGCCGTGGCGCGCCACCAGCCTCCAAACATCGTGCCGCGTGGCGCCCAGCGCCAGCCGGATTCCGATTTCATTGGTTCTCTGCGTCACCGATTGCGACACCACGCCGTACACTCCGATCGCCGCCAGCAGCAGCGCGGCACAGGCGAACACCATCACCAGCAGCAACTGAAAGCGCCTTTGCGCCACGGAGGCATCCACGATGGAATCGAGTGTCAGGAACTGTCCCACCACCAGCCCCGAATCCAGACGCCGAATTTCGGCGCGTACCGCGTTGGCAATGGAGAGCGGGTCGCCGCTGGTCCGCACATGCAACGCGAAGCCTGACCGGTCACGCTGCCAGAAGGGCACGTACACGGTCATATTGGGGTTCTTTTGCAGGCTGGAGCGGACATCGCCAACGACTCCCACCACCTCGATATAGAAATCGGCTCCCAGGCGGAAGCGCTTGCCGATGGGGTTTTCATTCGGCCAAAGGCGACGTGCGGTGAGTGACGAGACGACGGCAACCGGGCGATCGCGATCCGATTCGGCGATCACCCGACCGCTGACCAGCGGGATGCCGATGGCGCGGAAGAAATCGGGCGTCACGCAACGGTAATCCACGATGGGGCGGTCAAAGTGGCTGGTGTTCGCGCCTTCCACGTCGATGCCGAGATTGCTGCCCTCGCCACTGAGCGGGCCGCGATTGGAAACGCCGGCAGCCACCACGCCGGGGAGCGCTTCCACGCGATCCACCAGGCTGCGCACGAACTGCACGCGCAGGGCGGTGCTGGAATAATTCGCCACGGGGAGAGATAGGCCCACCACCATGGCGCGGTCGGCCTCGAACCCCTTGTCGACACGCAGCAGGTGCACAAAGCTGCTGAGCAGGAGCCCGCCCACTACCAGGCAGATGGCGCTCAGAGCCACTTCGGCGGCGATCAGGAGGCGGCGCAGGTTGCCGCTCTTACGGCCTTCGGTTATGGCGCGTCCGCCCGATTTCAGCGCCTCCTGCGGGTCGGTGCGGGCCAGTCGCCAGGCTGGAAGGACGCCGAAGAGAATACCGCTCGCGATGCTGATGACGACGGCGAACGCCAGTGCGGCGACGTCCATGCGGATATCCTTGAGCCCGGGAACGTCGAGCGGCGCCTTCAACACGATGGCCGCGAGCGCCCACTTGGCCACGAGCGCGCCCAGCGCTCCTCCGATGACGGCGAGCAGAATGCTTTCGGTGAGCAGTTGGCGCACCAGGCGCGTGAGCGGAGCG
This sequence comes from uncultured Solibacteraceae bacterium, assembly GCA_963815475.1. Lineage (GTDB taxonomy): Bacteria > Acidobacteriota > Terriglobia > Bryobacterales > Bryobacteraceae > Sulfopaludibacter. The sequence continues at coordinate 3,896,616 of CAWFHD010000003.1, forward strand.
CCGATGGCGGCGCGGATAGCCAATTCGCGGCGGCGTCCGCCGGCACGGGCCAGCAGCAGGTTGGCCAGGTTCACCACCACGATCAACAGCACGGCGCCGGCGGCCGCCAGCAGCAGGGTGAGGCTGGACCGCGAACTGCCGGTCATCTGCTCCTGCAGTTCCGCAATGGTGACGCGCAGATCCACCTTTTCCGGCTGAGCGCTGACGATCTGGTTCTGGATCACGTTCAGGTCGGCCGTGGCCTGCGCGATGGAGACACCTCGCTTGAGCCGCGCCAGGCAGCCGTAATTGAATTCCGCCAGGATAGCGAGATCGTTGTCTGTGATGGCGAACGGTTTCCAGAGCTCGGCGGGCGCGTCGCCGAACGACATCGTATTCAGATGCGCCTGAATGGGGACGCGCACGGGGGGCAGTACACCCACCACCTGGAACGGCACGCCATCCAGCAGAATCTTGCGGCCGACGATGCCGGGGTCGCGTTGAAAACTGCGCAGCCACAGGGCGTCACTGAGGACTACGACGCGGTCGGCGCCGGGGCGATCTTCGTCCTCCGTGAAAGTGCGGCCGAGCGCGGCGCGAATTCCGAGAATCGGAAAGAGGCTGGCGGAGACACGTCCGGCAACCACGCGCCGCGGTTCGCCGTTTACGGTGAGGGTGAAGCCGATGCCGCTCACCAGCGCCAGGTCTTCAAAGGAGCGGTTCTGCTTGCGCCACTCGCGAAAATGCCACGCTGTGACCGGTAGGGCGGGGCCGAAGCGCGCCATCTTGGGATACACTTCCTGCACGGCAACCAGGCGGCGCCCCTCCGGGTAAGGCAGCGCCTTCAGCAGTACGCCGTTGAAGACGGTAAACATGGCAGTGTTCGCGCCGATGCCGAGAGCCAGGGTAAGGACGGCTATGGCGGCGAAGCCGGGACTGCGCAAGAGCGATCGAAAGGCGTAGCGAAGCTCCGAAAACATAATAGAAATACGCCAGAACTCACGAACGGTTACGCGAAGTTTACTCCAGCGGCAGGCATGGTCGGGCCGTCTGATATCACACGCGCGCAGGTGACGTGGCGGAAGCGTCCACGCTACACTCAAAACGGTGATTAACGGAAAGCGCATTGTAGTGGTGCTGCCCGCCTACAACGCTGAGAAGACGCTGGAAGCGACGGTGCGGGAGCTTCCCGATATTGTCGACGAGAGCATCCTGGTGGACGATCATTCGAGCGATGCCACCGCACTCATGGCCCGCCGCCTGGGACTCACAGTGGAAGTGCACCAGAGGAATCGCGGCTACGGCGGCAATCAGAAGACCTGCTACGCCAAAGCTCTCGCCGCCGGCGCCGATGTGGTGGTGATGCTGCATCCCGATTATCAATACAATCCGCTCCTGGTCACACCCATCGCCACCATGATTGCCTATGGCGTATACGACCTCGCATTGGGGTCGCGCATTCTGGGAGGCGGGGCACTGACCGGCGGCATGCCGGTTTACAAGTACATTTCCAATCGCTTCCTCACGCTGGCGCAGAACATTTTGATGGGCGCCAAGATCTCCGAATATCACACCGGTTTTCGCGCGTTCAGCCGCGAGTTGCTGGAGTCGCTGCCGCTCGAAGCGAACTCCGACGACTTCGTGTTCGACAATCAGATTCTGGCGCAGGCCCAACTGATTGGCGCGCGCATCGGCGAAATCTCCTGTCCGACGCGTTATTTCCCGGAAGCGTCATCCATCAATTTCCGCCGCAGCGCGATCTACGGGCTGGGAGTGCTGCGGACATCGATGCAGTATCGTCTGGCGAAGTGGGGCATCGCAACGGCTGAATACTTGCGATTCCCGACGCGCGAGTTCGGCCGGCGTGAAGCACCGGCGGCATTCGAGACGCGCCGATGAACCAGCGGCCCCGGGGCCGGCCCTACGGCCGCGTGCTCTGGGTGCTGCTGGCAACCGCCATTGTGCGCATCTGGGTGATGCCGCTCGGCTCCAGTTTCTGGGTGGATGAGATGGCGACGGCGTTCGTGGTGGAGCACGGCGCATCGCATCCTTCCTTTGCCGTGGCGGCGCAGGTTCCCGATTCCCTCTATTACTGGCTGCCGCGCGCGTCGGTGGCGGTGTTCGGCAGGTCGGAGATCGCGTATCGCGTGCCGGGTCTCTTGGTGATGGGGATGGCACTCTGGCTGATCGGCGCATTGGCCGCGCGCCTGATTGATCCCGACGCGCGCTGGTTCGCGATCTTCGCCTGTTTCGCGATGCACGGTATCGATTACTATGCGGTGGATGCGCGGCCGTATGGATTGGGAATCCTTGTGGCGGCTGCTGCCATGTGGTTTCTGGTCCGGTGGCTGGATGGGGCGCGATGGAGCGATGGCCTGGCGTTTGCCGTGTGCGCGTCGCTGCTGTGGCGAGTGCATCTGCTGGATTGGCCGATGTATTTGGTGTTCGGCTGCTGCGCGGTGGCTTCCGTTCATCGCAAGGTGGGATGGAAGCGCGCCGCAGTTTTGTTCGGGCTGGTTGTGCTGGCGTTAACGCCTGTGGCGTGGCACGCGGCCGGCCTGGCGCGTGAGGCGGCGGCGCATGTGATTGCTCCCCTGCCCGGCTGGCGCGAGTTCCTGCACCAGGTGCGATTGAATTTGGTGGCCATTTGCCTCGCCGCCGCATGGCTGGTGAGCCGAAGGGCGCAGAGTTCCGAGACGGATCGATCGCGAGCGATCCTCCCGATTGGCGCATGGTGGCTGATGCCGCCGATATGCCTGTTCGCGCTATCGCACCTCACCGGGCAAAGCGTTTTTCTCACGCGCTACGTCTCCATCGCGCTTCCCGGCGCGGCACTGGCGGCAACTTTGGCGGCGTCGATCTTTCTACCGCCTCGTTGTTGGCGGGTGGGGGCCATCGCGGTGGGAGTGGGCGCGCTAGCGGCGATGGGACAGTGGGGCGAGTTGTGGCCGGCACACGAACATTCGGGCTGGCGCGAAGCTGCGGCGGCCGTCAATCGAATGGCGGGGCAGGAGACTCCGGTGATCTGCCCGAGTCCTTTCGTTGAAGCGCGGCGCCCCGCATGGACTCCCGACTACGCGCTGCCGGGGTTCCTCTATGCGCACCTGAAGTATTACCCCATCCATGGCAGGATCCTGCCGTTTCCCTTTGAGGGAGTGGCTGACTCGATGCCGCTATCGGGTCCGATTCTGATCTACGGCGGGCGCGGCGGCGTGCGGCCGCTGGAGCGCTGGTACACCGATCGCGGCTGGCGCAGTCAGGCGTGGGAGTTCGGCGATGTGGTGGTAGTGCGTGTGCAATCGAACGTCGGCGTGGGAATTGCTCTTAGAGGTGTCAGGGAGGGGAACACTCTTGAAGCATCTGGGGATTACTGCCGCGTTTGCACTTTGTCTGGTGACAGGCGGAAGCCTCGCCAGTCTGAAGGCACAACAAACTCCACCACCCGATAATACGGGGGTGAACAAGCGTGACCGCTCGAGTGGCGCGCCAACAGCAGATCAAGGCAAAAACAACGCCAGCGACCTGCAATTGATGAAGAAAATTCGCAAGTCCATCATGGACGATAAGACTCTGTCCACCTACGCACACAACGTGAAAGTGATTGCGCAAGACGGCAAGGTCACTTTAAAAGGGCCTGTGCGCTCCGAAGAGGAGAAGCGCGCGGTGGAACAGAAAGCCGCGGCAGACGCCGGCGACAGTAACGTCGTCAGCGAATTGACCGTTAAACCAAAAAGCTAAAAACGCCAACGTACACACGCCAAAGGAGATCTAAACATGGCAAAGAACACTGCAGTATTCGGAATTTACCGCGACCGTGCCCAGGTGGAGCAGGCCGTGGATGCATTGCTGGCGGAAGACTTTCGCGCCGAAGATGTTTCGGTGCTCATGCCCGACAACATCGGGACGAAGGATTTCGCGCATGAGAAGCACACCAAGGCGCCCGAAGGCGCGACAACCGGCGCGGTAGCCGGCGGTGTGGCCGGCGGCACATTGGGTTTGCTGGTGGGATTAGGCGCGCTGGCGATTCCGGGCCTCGGACCATTTATCGCGGCAGGTCCCATTATGGGAGCACTCGCCGGAATGGGAAGCGGAGGCGTGGTGGGCGGCATCATCGGCGCATTGGTGGGAATGGGCATTCCCGAGTATGAAGCCAAGCGTTATGAAGGCATGATCAAGGAAGGAAAAATTCTGATCTCCATTCATTGTGACGATTCCGAATGGGTGAAGCGCGCCAAGCGGCTGCTGGAACAGACCGGGGCGCAGGACATCTCTTCCACGTCGGAAGCGGGCGCCGATTACGCCAAAACTGATAAGCCGCGAGTACGGGGCGGCGCTGGGTACTAAGGCTTTCGTTCAAGCTTTCTGCCGCCATGCCGATAAGAGGGACGAATCAAATGCTCGCCCTCACTGGCATGGCGGTAGTTTTTTTGGCGGTCTTCGGCGGTTTCGTACTGGAACGCGGGGACCTTTTCGTTCTGCTGCAGCCGGCGGAGCTGCTGATTGTCGGCGGCGCGGCGGTCGGAATCACACTGATTGCAAATCCACCCGCCGTGATCCGCAAAATCTGGAAAGACGCGCGCGCAGTCTTTCGCAAGTCTCCCTACAGTCAGGAGTATTTCCTGCGCCATTTGCGCATGCTGTACGAAGTGTTCGCATTTGTGCAGCGCGCCGGCATCATGCAGTTGGAAGCAGATGTCGAAGATCCGAAGAATAGCCGCATCTTTTCCAACCACCCCAAGTTTCTCCGCGACACGGTGACGCGCGACTTTGTTTGCGACTCGCTGCGCATGCAGGTGATCGGCATCACCACGCCGCACGAGCTGGATCAATTAATGGACCTGGATATCGACGTCCAGCGGCGCGGGCGGCAGGAGCCGGTGAGCGCCTTGAGTTCGCTCGCGGATGCGCTGCCCGGGCTCGGCATTGTGGCGGCGGTGCTTGGCGTGGTGATCACCATGCAAGCCATCGGCGGATCGCCGGAGACTGTGGGGCAAAAGGTGGCCGCAGCGCTGGTCGGGACGTTCTTGGGAATCCTGCTCTGCTATGGAGTGGTGGGCCCGGCGGCTGCCCGGCTGGCCAGCTTGAGCGACTCACAGGCGCAGTTTCTGCAGGTCTTGCGGATCGCGATAGTGGCGTGGGCGCGCGGCTCGGCTCCCATTCTGGCCGTGGAATACGCGCGCCGATCCATTCCCATCGAGCTGCGGCCGTCGTTCCTCGAAATGGAAACTTCTATCAAGCGCGACGCCAAAGTTCCGCCCGCGCCCCAACTCAAAGGAGCCGTGAGAAATGCTGCCGAAACCGCTGCCCTTGCATGAGCTGCCGCCGGTGCGGCTCATCAGCACCGGACTGCCGCGACCCTTATCGCCCGCGCATCGCGGCGGAGCGTGGAAGGTGGCGTACGCCGATTTCGTCACCGCGCTGATGGCGCTGTTTATTGTGCTGTGGTTGATGGGCGCTACGGATCGCGTGAAGCAATCGGTGAGCGGCTATTTCCGCGATCCGCGGGGCTACACCAGCAGGCTCGGCGCCGGGCCAGCGAACTCCGGTGAGGGGATGAAGGTGAGTGCCAGGAACGTCAGCGACGTCCGCCATCAGCTCGAGCAGGCGCTGCGGCAGGCGCCCGAGTGGGACAGGATCAGCAAGAACGTGCAGTTCAGCATGACGGGGGAAGGTCTGCGCATCGACTTGATGGAGACCGAGAAGGGAATGTTCTTCGTATCGGGTGACTCCGCCCCCACTGAGGCCGGGCTCCAATTGCTGCAGCGCCTCGGAACTGAAATCTCCAAGCTGCCGAATCGGCTGGTGATCGAAGGCCACACCGATTCGCGGCCGTTTCGCAATGCCGCGCTCTCGAGCGGCTACAGCAACTGGGAACTCGCGGCCGATCGTGCCAATGCCGCGCGACGCCTGCTGCTCCAGGCGGGTGTCGGCCGGGAACAGGTGGTGGAGGTGCGAGGCTTCGCCGATCAGCGGCTGCTGAATGCGGCCAATCCGGAGGACCCGAAGAATCGAAGAGTGTCGCTGGTGGTGAAGTTTGGAGAGCCGGGGCGTTAGAGCTTAAACAACTCGCGAAGGCGTCGGGTTTGCACGCGGCTGACCGGGACCTCGGTGTGCTTCTTGTCATCCATGCGGAGCTGATAGCTCGACTTGAACCACGGCACTACTTCCTTAATCCGATTAATATTGACCAGGTACGAGCGGTGCACGCGCCAGAAGAGTTCGCGATCCAGGTTGGCCTGCAGATCTTCGATGGTGCGGTAATTGGAGTGGCCCTCGATGTTCGTGGTCACCAGCGTGATCAAGCCGTCGTCGATGGTGGCGTAGATGACGTCGTTGGCATCTACGATGAAATTCCGATTGCTGTTGCGCACCAGCAGCTTGGTCCGGGGCGCCTGTGTGGCTTGAGTTTTAGCAGCGGCGGCAGCCGGCTCAGGGGCGCGCTTTTCTTGGATCAAGCGGCGCGCGCGCTCGATGGTTTCCGCCAGACGGATCTTGTCCACGGGCTTCAGCAGGTAGTCCAGCGCTTCCAGGCGGAAGGCCTCCACGGCGTACTGATCGTAGGCAGTGACGAAGATGAAGTGCGGGGGCTCGATCTCCTTCTCGCGCAGCCGCCGTACTACGCCCATGCCGTCCAGGCCTGGCATATGCACATCCAGAAAAACTAATTCCGGCTCCAGTTTCTGGATCAGCTCCACGGCTTGCAATCCGTTGCAACCTGTTGCAACTACTTCTACTTCCGGGAAATCTTTGAGCAGATAAGAGAGCTCGTCGCAAGCCAGTTGCTCGTCATCTACGACAACTGTCGTGAGAGTAGCCGTCGCGCGATCTCGCATGGAGTTGGTATTATAACATTTCGACCTTTAAGGAGATTCGATTTGCCGAACAAAGACAGCGTCCAAATTGCGCCCGCCGAAGGCAAACTGGGGGTCCTGATCCCTGGTATGGGCGCAGTGACGACCACCTTCATCGCCGGTCTGGAGGCGATTAAGCGCGGAATCGGAAAGCCGATTGGCTCGCTGACGCAGTTGGGCACGGTCCGCTTGGGAAAGCGCACCGAGGGGCGCAGCCCCGCCATCAAAGATCTTGTACCGCTGGCCAAGCTGGAAGACATCGAAGTTGGCTGCTGGGACATCTTCGAAGACAACGCGTATGAAGCCGCGGTCAAAGCAGGCGTGCTTGAGATGACGCTGCTGGATCAACTGAAGGCGCCGCTCTCCGCCATCCAGCCGATGAAGGCTGTGTTCGACCAGAACTTCGTCAAGAAGATCAACGGTCCCAACGTGATGTCCGGCGGGTCCAAGATGGACTATGCCGAGCGCGTGATGGACGATATCCGCAAGTTCAAAGAACGCACCGGCGTTTCGCGCACCACGATGATCTGGTGCGGTTCCACCGAAGTTTTCCACGAGGCCAAGCCGGTCCATGCCACCCTCAAGGACTTTGAGTGTGGGCTGCAGAAGAACGACCCCGAGATTTCACCCAGCCAGATTTACGCCTATGCCGCGCTGAAATCGGGCGTATCGTACGCTAATGGCGCGCCCCACATGACCACGGATATGCCGGCGCTGCTCGAACTGGCGAAGAACATGAGCCTGCCAGTGTGCGGTAAGGATTACAAGAGCGGCCAGACGTTCATGAAGACGCTGATCGCTCCGGGCTTGAAATCGCGCCTGCTGGGGGTGAACGGCTGGTTCTCCACCAACATTTTGGGCAATCGCGATGGCGAGGTGCTCGACGATCCCGGCTCATTCCGCTCCAAAGAAGTCAGCAAGTCTTCCGCGCTGGAGTACATCCTGCAGAAGGACCTCTACCCCGACCTGTACAAAGAGCTGTACCACAAGGTTCGCATCGAATACTACCCGCCGCGCGGCGATGCCAAAGAGGGTTGGGACAATATCGACATCTTCGGGTGGCTGAACTACCCGATGCAGATCAAAATCAATTTCCTGTGCCGCGACTCGATTCTGGCCGCTCCGCTGGTTCTGGACATCGTTCTGTTCATGGACCTGGCGCAGCGCGCCGGCATGCGCGGAGTGCAGGAGTGGCTGTCGTTTTATTTCAAGGCCCCCATGCACGCGCCCGAAGTCTATCCGGAGCACGATGTATTCATCCAGCTTATGAAGCTGAAGAATACGCTGCGCTGGATGCGGGGTGAGGACCTAATCACCCACCTGGGACTGGAATATTACGATTAATCGCTGTATCTTTTAAGTCGCGGGCATGGAAGAAATGTTTTCCATGCCGATGCGTCCAACTGTCTAGGAGAGTATGAAAGTACTGGTAATCGGGGGAACCTCATTCATCGGCCGCCTGTTGGTGGAGGAACTGGTGAAGGGGGGCCACGACGTAGCGATCCTGCACCGCAAACCGAAGCACGATTTTGGCAGGCGAGTGGAAAACATCATGGCCGACCGCAATGACGGGGATGCCGTGAAGGAAGCCCTGTCCACGCGCCGCTTCGACGTGGTGTTCGACAACGCCTACGACTGGGAGCGCGGCACCACGGCGGCCCAGGTGGAAGCCGCGGTGCGCGCCGCCGGCGACCGCATCAGCCGTTACATTTTCATGTCCAGCGTGGCCGCTTATGGCGATGGCTTGAATCATAAGGAAAGCGACCCGCTGGCGCCGGACTATCATGCCGAGCCCTACGTTCGCCATAAGGCCACCACGGAGCGGCTGCTGTTCCGCATGCATTCGCACTCGGGCCTGCCGGTGGTGACTTTCCGGCCGCCGTTCGTGTACGGCCCCAACAACCCGTTCTATCGCGAGCAATTTTTCTGGGACCGGCTGCGCGCCGGCCGCCCGGTGGTCATCCCCGGCGATGGACACCGCCTGATGCAATTCGCTTATGTCCACGACGTGGTGCAGGCCATGGTCCGCGCCATGGTGGAACCGAAAGCAGTGGGCGAAGCCTTTAACATCGGTGACACCAAGCCGCTCACGCAGGTGGAAGTGGTGGAGAAACTTGCCAAGGCGGCGAATGCCGAAGCCACCCTGGTTCGCATTCCGCGCGACGTGATCCAGCAGACCGGTGGCAGCGTCATGGAAGAGCCGTACTATTTCGGCGAGTACTTCGACCTGCCGCCCATCACAATGAACATCGGGAAGGTGACGCGCGTCCTGAAAATGAAGCTGACGCCGTTCGAAGCCGGCCTGAAGGACACCTATAAGTGGTACACGCGAAACCACAAGCCCCGCACTTCGGGCTTCGAATTCGACGACAAGCTGCTGGCCATGGCCAAGACCGGTTCTCCGGCAAGCGTCTAGCCGCGATCTTCGTCGCAATGGCGGTGTCGTGGGCGCATGCCCAGGCCCCGGACCCGCGTCCTCAATTCGAAGTCGCATCCGTCAAGCCGGCCACCGGCGTCGGAATGCGAGCCATCCGCCGCACGCCCGGCAGAATCAGCGCCGACAACATGCCGCTCCGCCGCCTCATCTCCGTCGCCTACCAAGCGCAGGATTTTCAGATTGCGGGCAGTCCCGGTTGGATGAATTCCGATTTGTGGTCCATCGAAGCCACAGCCAAGGGCGGCACGGAGCCGCGATCGTTTCCCGCTGATGCTACAGACGCTGCTCGAGGATCGGTTCAAGTTGAAGGTTCATCGAGAGACAAGAGAAGGCGCCGTCTACGAACTCAGCGTGGCGGAGAGCGGCTCTAAACTGCAGCCGACGAAGCCAGGCAGTTGCATCCCCATTGAACTGTGGAAACCAACAGCGACTCCCGAACCGGGTCAGCCTCCCGTTTGCGGTTTGCTCAACTCGACTACTTCGCAAGCCGGAGGCGAGTTAGTCGAAGGAATCGGCATTCCCATAGTTGACCGACCTGGGGCGCCGTTCCAGAGCCTGACGGGTCATCTCACAATCGAGCTAGGCCGCACAGTGATCGATAAGACCGAACTGACGGGCCTATTCGATTTCCGCCTGGAGTGGACCCCCGACGCAACCAGCCGAATCGCCGCTGCCGCTTCCAGCGATCCGGCCACTCTCACCGCAGCGGACCCAGGCGGGCTCTCCCTCTTCACCGCGGTCCAAAAGCAACTCGGCTTGAAACTGAAATCCGCCAAAGGCCCTGTGGAAGTCCTGATCGTGGACCATGCGGAAAAGCCCAGCGGTAATTAGCGCGTCAAGAACAACATTGTTTAGCCACGGATTCACGCAGATGAACGCGGATAAGATGTCTAGTGACCGTCTAACCTATATTATTTGAGCAAAATGCCACCGGCAAGAAAAACGCGATCTCTGGCGTTTCGTCTCGTTCGCGGATTGTTGATCGCGTTCGCGGGTCTCTACCTCCTTGTGGTGGGGGCAATCTGGTACGCGCAGGCGAAGATAATGTTCCACCCCAGCAAGGTCGTCGATGTCACTCCTGGCGACTTGGGCGCGAAATTCAGCAATGTCGCTCTTCCGCTCATGGGCGATCAACTGGCGGGTTGGTGGGTTCCCTCGGAGGATTCTCAGGCGGGAACCCTGCTCTACCTGCACGGAAACGCCGCCAACATCGCCGCCAATGTCCGGCAGGTGTTGCGCCTTCGCGCCACCGGACTGAACGTCTTCATCTTTGACTACCGCGGATACGGTCACAGCACAGGCGGACCTCCGCGGGAGAAGCTGATGTACGAGGACGCGGAGAGGGCATGGAAGTATCTGGTGGCCGAACGGAACATCGCGCCGGATCGCATCGCGATCTACGGGCACTCGATCGGTGGCGGTGTCGCCGTCGATCTTGCGAGCAAGCATCCGGAGGCAGGAGCGCTGATCATCGAAGGCGCGTTCACATCCATCGCCGACATGGCGAATGGAATTCCTTACACAGCGTGCTTGCCCGTCCGCCTGATCCTCACCGAACGCTTCGATTCGATTTCAAAAATCGGGTCAATCCATCTGCCCAAGCTCATCTTGCACGGTGATGCCGATACCATGGTTCCGCCGAGAATGGCGCGGAGGCTCTATGACGCGGCGCCCGAGCCAAAGCGGTTGGCTCTGATCGCGGGCGGAGGGCACGAAGACTCCGCGGTAGCGAACGCAGCGGCATACTTTGCCGCTCTCAACGGCTTCTTCTCGCAATACGGCTTCAAATCTGTAGGAAGCGCCGCAAGGTGAACAATAATTCTTGTCACAGACGCTGTTATCAGTGTGTATCCGTGTCTATCCGTGGCTAAATAAATCTTGGCTCACGCTCGCTCAATACCCCACTGCCCGCCCGCCGCGCCGTCCGTCCGACCAGCCTAGACGCCAGCCAGTCCCTTCCTCCACCATCACCGCATGCACGTCGCCCTGCGACCGCAGGCGAGGGTTCACGGTGTGGCCCATCGATGTCAGCCGCGCGGCCACGTCGAAGATCAGGGCCGCGGGCTCGGCGTCGATCCGGTCGGGTTGGAACTGGTGATGGATGCGCGGAAACTCCACTGCATCGCGCAGCGACATCTTCGAATCGATGATGTTCACGATCACCTGGAACACCGTATTTGGAATCGTCGCCGAGCCGGGCGAGCCCAGCGCGAACCAGGGCGTGCCATCGGCATGCAGCACGATCGTCGGCGTCATCGACGAAACCGGCCGTTTGCCCTGCTTGATTTCGTTCCGCCCGCCCGCCGCGTTGCTGAAGCCTCCCATGATGTCGTTGAGCAGCACGCCCGTGCCGTGCGCCATCACCTGCGATCCGTAAAAGCTGTTCAGCGTGTACGTATTGCTCACGATATTGCCGGCCTCGTCAATCACCGAGAAGTGCGTAGTGTCGTTCGACTCGTACCCTTCGGTGGGCACAGCGCCCGCGGCCAGCGGGGTGGCGCGCGCCGGGTCGATGCTCTTCGCCAGCTCCTGCGCGTGCGACTTGCTGGTGAGCATCTCCACCGGAATCGGGAAAAACGCTGGATCGCCCGAGAATTCTGCGCGATCCTTGAATGCGCGTCGCATCGATTCCACCATATAGTGCCGCTGCTCCACGGACCCTTCACGCCCGAGCTGCGCCGGCAGCGTTTCGAAGATGTTCAGCATCTCGATCAGGGTAGCGCCGCCGCTCGAAGAGGGTGGCATCGAGAGCACGGGATTGCCGCGGAACGTTCCTTTCACCGGCTCGCGTTCAATTGCCTTGTAGCCTTTCAGGTCGTCATAGGCGATCGTGCCGCCGTGCGCCGCCATATCGGCCGCGATCAAACGCGCCGTCTCGCCTTCGTAGAACTCGCGCCAGCCGTGCTTCTGAATGCGTGCGATCGTGCGCGCTAGGTCGGGCATTTTGACGAGTTCGCCCTGTTTCAAAGGACGGTCGGACCCGTGCAGGAAGACGCGCGTGCTGTCCGGAAACTGCTTCATCACGGGAACCTGCAGCGCGAGAATCAGTTCCATCCGCTGCGAAGCAGGGAAGCCGTTGGCGGCCAGCCGGCGCGCGGGTTCGAGGACGATCTTCCACGGAAGTTTGCCGAAGCGGGCATGCGCCATTGCCATCCCTGCCACCGTGCCAGGAACGGCCGAAGCCTTGTAGCCGACGCTCGACTCCAGACGGGCTGCGAACATCCCCGGATGGGCCGCCGCCGGCGCGGTCTCCTTGTAATCAATGGCGCGCGTCTCGCCGTTGGCCATGCGGACCAGCATGTAGCCGCCGCCGCCCAGGTTGCCCGCTTCGGGATGGACGACGGCCAAAGCGAAGGCCACGGCCACCGCCGCATCCACCGCATTCCCGCCTTTGCGCAGAATCTCCAGGCCGGCGCGCGAGGCAATCTCGTTGGCGCTGGCGATCATGGCCTTGGCCGATCGCTCGGGCTCGCTCACCATGGGCCTCGGCGCTTTCAGCTCCAGTCCGCTTTGCGAGACCTCCTGAGCTTGGACCAGGCCGGCAATGAGGGAGAAAACAAGGAGACGCATGTGGCTCAGGATAGCGCAGGAGGAGCAGGTACTCAGGCGATTTGAGGGAAATGGAGCAGACTAAGCCGCCTGATGGCTCGGCTCGTGATGGAGTTGAAGCAATTGGTCAGCACGCAGCGATAGGGACGCGTAAGTCCGGCCCTCGTCATCACTGAACTCGACTTCGTACACACCAGGCGCAAGTCGTTCGACAATCGTACCGACCTGGCCGCGACGAAGCTTATGATTCTCGTTATCTTCTAGCAAGGCCACTACCGAGAGTAGTTCGAGTTTGCGCATTCTGCCTCAACCCTTATAGTACAAAACAACTTGTCAGTCTCGGCACCGTCTCGTCCCGAAGCACAATCCAGGCGCTGCGTACGACGGCCCGCCGATTCCCTCGATTCAGCTCGAAGTCCACAATGAAGCGATCGCTATATTCATCAGACTCGCCCACTAGTGCATCGGCCTCGCCCGCCGCCCGAAGCAGCTCTTCGCGAAGAAACTCGGCGTCGGTTTGCATCATCCCCAAAGTCGACGCGAAGACTCTTGCTTTATGCCGGCCGCGTGGATGTTGCGGGTCGAGGCAGTAGTCGCGGAGTTTCGCCATATCCACGATCGCGTTGTCGCCGCCGGGGAGCTTCATCCTCGATTGAACTTAGCAGATTGCGCCGAATATCGAGGAGCGCCCCGGAAGGGCCAGTCTGTGCTAAGCATCGTCGCCGAACTTGTATGAAGTGCGGCAAATCCGATCTGCATCCCCGGCGATGAAAGCAAGAACAAGAACACGTGTGTGGCTCATTAGCGAATGGAGGAATACGTACTTCGGCAATTCGAGGCGAAATTGGCTCTGTTCCGTATTCTTGATCCGGCCGAATACCACTACATAACTCCAGCCAAACGAGCGATGACGCACACTATCACCCCCGATTGAGGGTATTTCTAAACCTACCCCCGCGCCCCACATTCACACAGGAAACTCTTTGCCACGATGCGGATAACTAAGGTTGCCTGCTATAATCGTCACATTCGCAATGCCTCTTAAGCCTTTCGCACCTAATCACGGCGCGGACAAGAAAATCTTTCTGCTTAAACCGCGAGGTTTCTGCGCCGGCGTCGTCAGGGCTATCGATGTAGTCAAGATCGCCCTGGATCTGTACGGACCGCCGGTCTACGTCCGCAAGGAGATCGTTCACAACAAGCACGTGGTGGACGAACTCCGCGAGGCCGGCGCGGTCTTCGTGGAGGAACTCGAAGAGGTGCCCGAAGGTGCGCGCGCCATCTTCAGCGCCCACGGGGTGGCGCCATCCGTTCGCAAAGAAGCGATCGCAGCGCAAGCTGGACGTCATCGACGCCACTTGTCCGCTGGTCACAAAAGTCCATCTGGAAGCCGTACGCTTCGCGCGCGACGGGTTCAGCATTGTGCTGATCGGCCACAAGGACCACGACGAAGTCATCGGAACGCTGGGCGAGGTGCCGGACCGCAGCTACCTGGTGGAAACCGTGGAAGATGTCGATCATCTGGAACTGCCCGATCCTGCGCGCGTCCGCTACCTTACCCAAACCACCCTCAGCCTGGACGAGACGCGCGACATCGTGCATCCGCTTGAAGGAGCGCTTTCCGTTGATCCAGGGGCCGCCGGCGCAGGATATCTGTTATGCCACGGAAAACCGTCAGATGGCGGTCAAAGCCGTGTCGGAATTCTGCGATTTGCTGCTGGTGGTGGGTTCGCAGAACAGCTCGAACTCCAAGCGGCTGGTCGAGGTGGGCGAAAATTTCGGGGTGCGATCCTATCTGGTGAACGATCGCGGCGACGTGGATCCGGCATGGCTGGATGGTGTCAAGAACGTGGCGGTGACTGCCGGGGCATCGGCGCCGGAGCACCTGGTGCAGGAACTGATCGAGTTCCTGCGCGACCGGGGTTTTCGCGAGATGGAAGAGATCGAACTGGTGGATGAAGATGTGCGATTCTCACTGCCGAGCGGAGTTGACTGATCATCGCATTCAATGAGCGCTCCGGTTCAAGTCGGAAACACCCTCGAAATCAGCCGCCGATCAATCCGCACGCCGAGCCGCCATCGTATCTGGCGGGCCTGCAGCAGCGCGACGGCCACTGGTGCGCCGAACTCACCGCCGACACCACCCTCGAATCCGATTACATTCTGTTCCAACTCTGGCTGCATCCGCCCGTAGAACGGCGAGTGGAATCCGCCGTCACGCGATCGTTGATCGATAAGGCCGCAGCCTCGATCCTCGACCGGCAGCTTCCCGACGGCGGCTTCAATATCTATGTCAAGGGACCCTCGGAAGTCAGCGCCTCGGTCAAGGCCTACTTCGCCCTGAAGCTGGCCGGGCATCGAGCCTGGACGATCCGCGGATGGCGCGCGCTGCGCGAGCGCATTCTGGAACTGGGCGGCATCCAGGCGGCCAACAGCTACGTCAAGGTCAACCTCAGCCTGTTCGATCTCTATCCGCGGCAATACTGTCCCAGCATTCCGCCCGAGATCGTGCTGCTGCCGTTCAATTTCCTCTACCAGATGTCGTCCTGGACGCGCGCCATCGTGGTGTCGCTTTCGATCGTGCACGCGGCCAATCCGCGGCGTCCGGTGCCGGCAGGCTTCAATCTCGACGAAATCTGGCTGCCCGGCGTGAGCCCCGCGTTCCGCGAGGATGCGCGGCTGGTTCACCTGGCACAATATGTTCCTGCGCATCGATCGGCATCCTGAAGTGGTGGGAGCGCAGCGGCCTCGAAGATCCGTGCGGCGAAAGGCGATCGCAGAAGGCCGCAGAGTGGATGATCGAGCGCTTGAACCATTCCGACGGCCTGGGCGCGATCTATCCGCCCATGATGTACTCCGTGATGGCGCTGGACGTTCTGGGCTACGCGCCGGACGATCCGCTGCGCGTCGGAGGCGCTGCGCCAGTTCAACAGCCTGATGGTGGATGACGGCGACCGCTTCTTCTTCCAGCCGTGCTTCTCGCCGGTGTGGGACACGGCCATCGGCGCGTATGCCCTGGCTGAAACCGATCCGAAGCATCCCGCGTCGCTGCGCCGCGCGGCCGACTGGCTGCTCTCGCAAGAAGTCCGCCGCAAGGGCGACTGGTCGGTGAAGCGCCCCAATACCGAGCCTTCCGGCTGGGCCTTCGAATACTCCAACGAGTTCTACCCCGATATCGACGACACCGCCATGGTGATGCTGGCGCTGAGCCGAGGCGCGGGCTCCGATCCGGCGGCGCAGCAGGCCTGCCACAGCGCGGCCGTCGACTGGCTGCTGGCCATGCAGTCGAGCGACGGCGGCTGGGCGGCCTTCGACGCCGACAACAACTGGGAGTTCCTGAACCAGGTTCCCTTCGCCGACCACAACGCCATGCTCGATCCCACCTGCGCCGATATCACCGGGCGCGTGCTGGAAGCGTTGGCGGCGCACGGGCGTGCCCAGCAGTCATCCGGCGGTGCGCCGCGGCGTCGATTGGCTGGTGCGCAACCAGGAGCCGGATGGAAGCTGGTACGGCCGCTGGGGCGTGGCCTACATTTACGGCACCTGCTTCGCGCTGCGCGGCCTGGCGGCGTCGGGCGAAGAGCGATCGCGAAGCCCACATCCTGCGCGGCGGCGAATGGCTGCGTTCCATCCAGAATGCCGATGGCGGCTGGGGCGAAAGCTGCGCCAGCTACGACAACGGCGTCTTCACCGCCGGCGCCGAGCACGCCCTCGCAGACCGCCTGGGCGATGCTGGGGCTGATCGCCGGCGGCGACACCAATAGCCTGAGCGTGCAGCACGGCATCGAATATCTGCTGGAAACCCAGCGGCCGGACGGAAGCTGGGACGAAGAACTGGCCACCGGCACCGGCTTCCCCAAAGTTTTTTATTTCAATTACACTTGTACAGGACTTATTTCCCGCTGCTGGCGCTGACTGCGTTCGTGAAGAGCTACGTGCATCGAACGGTTAAACTATGAGATTTCCGCTCTCGATGACGGCCGGCATGGCCGGGTACATTTTCAAGAACAAGATGAGTCCGCGGCCGGAATGGCAGAAGAACGTCGTGCCCAAGGCCGACGCCGTCCAATCCCGTTCCGTATCCTGCCCACCAAGACCGGTGAGAAGCGCCAGCCGCATCCCATGATCAACAAGCGCTTCCCCATCGTGCTGATGCTGGAGCCGCTGCACGCCTGCAATCTCACCTGCACGGGCTGCGGGCGCATTCGCGAATACGAATCCACCATCACCGAGCGCGTGCCGCTCGAAGAGTGCCTGGCGGCGGTGGATGAGTGCGGCGCGCCGATGGTTTCCATCTGCGGCGGCGAGCCGATGATGTATCCGCAGATCGGCGAACTGGTGGCGGGCATTCTGGAGCGCGACAAGCACATCTATCCTCTGCACCAACGGCATGTTCATCAAGAAGCGCCTGCACGAATTCAAACCCGACAAGCGCTTCTACTTCAACGTCCACCTGGACGGCATGGAGAAGAACCACGACATCTGCCGTGGAGAAGGAAGGCGTTTTCACGGACGCCATCGAGGGCATCAAGGCGGCCAAGGCGGCCGGCTTCCAGGTCTGCACCAACACCACCGTCTACAAAGAGACGGACATGAACGAGATCGAGGAGCTGTTCGAGTTCCTGAAGCAGTTCGACGTGGATGGCCACCAGATCTCGCCGGCCTACGGCTACTCCGCGGTCAACGATCGCGAAATCTTCCTGACGCGCGACGACATGCACGAGAAGTTCAAGGACATCGACCGCATCGTCGAAGCGTACGCCGTCCGTCAGACTCCGATGTACTGGAGTTCCTCAAGGGCGAGCGCGAACTGCCCTGCACCGCCTGGGGCAATCCGACCTACAACGTCAAGGGCTGGAAAGGCCCGTGCTATCTGATCACGGACGGCCACTACAAGACCTTCGAAGACCTGATGACGCAGACGCCCTGGGAGAGCTACGGCCACGGGCAACGATCCGCGCTGCGAGCACTGCATGGTGCACTGCGGCTACGAGCCCTCCGCCGCGCTGGGCATCAACGTCGAACTGACCGACAATTTGAAGATGCTTGCGTGGACGCTCTGAGGTAGCGTCGAGCAGATCCTCACGCTGATCCTAGCCCCCGAGTGTCGACTACGGCAGGCCCGGTCGCCTGCGCCTACAGCTATGAAGCCTGTCCTGGTCACGGGCGCATCCGGCTTCCTCGGCTGGCACGTCGCGCGGCTCCTGCTGGAGCGCGGCTATACGGTGCGGGCACTGGTCCGCCGGCAGCCGCATTGACGAACTGGATGTCGAACCCGTAACCGGCGATCTGCGCGATCCCGCTTCGCTCGCACGCGCCGTAGCCGGCTGCGGCCTGGTCTTCCATGTCGCGGCCGACTACCGGCTGTGGGCCAAGGACCCGGACGAACTCTACCGCTCGAACGTGGAGGGCACGCGCAATCTGCTGCAAGCCGCCAAGGACGCCGGAGTGGAGCGCGTCGTCTACACCAGCACGGTGGGCTGCATCGGCATTCCGCACGGCGGCGATGGGCGACGAGAACACATGCCGGTCACGCTCGGAGACATGACGGGCGCACTACAAGCGCTCGAAGTTTCTGGCGGAGCAGGTAGCGCTCGAATTCGCGCGCGACGGATTGCCGGTGGTGATCGTCAATCCCACCGCGCCCGTGGGCGATCACGACGTGAAGCCCACTCCGACCGGCAAGATCGTCCTCGATTTCCTGAATGGCGACATGCCGGCCTTCATCGATACCGGTCTCAACGTGGTGGATGTTCGCGACGTCGGCCGAGGGTCATCTGCTGGCCTGCGAGCAGGGCCGGCCGGGCGAGCGTTATATCCTGGGGTCCGAAAATCTGACGCTGGCGCAGATTCTGCAAAAGCTGGCGCAGATCACCGGCCGGAAGGCGCCACGCGTGCAGCTTGCCGTACGCCGGTGGCCTGGCTGCGCGGGGGCCGTGTAGCACGGCTTGGGCGCGGTTCACGGGCAAGCCGCCGCGCGTGCCCCTGGACGCCGTGCGCATGGCACGCAAGAAGATGTGGGTCACGCATCGAAAAGGCCGAGCGCGAACTGGGCTTCCGCCCCGGACCGGCCGACGCCGCCCTGCGCGCGCCGTGGAGTGGTTTCGAGCGACCACGGCTCATGAAGCTTCTGGTGGTGGCCGCCGACCGCATGGAGTTCGCCGGCCTGCATGGCCAGGCGCGCGCCCGTCCACTCGGCATGGACTGGTGCGCAGGCCGGGCGTCGGCATCACGATGTTGCTGGCTGCCAACGGCGTGGGAGACAGCGGCAGCCGCGGCCGTTGATGCCATGCCGCTAGCCCGACGCGATCGTCAGCACTGGGTTCTGCGGAGCGCTCGACTCCGGAACTGAAGATCGGCCGATATCGTTGTTGCGACGGAAGTCGACAGCGGTGAATCCCGCTATCCGTGCAGGCCGGTCGAGCAGCTCGACAGCGCTCCAAAAGGCGAGTCGTGCGAATCGTATTCGATCGCGTGGCGCAGACCGCGCGGAGGAGCGCCGAAAACTCCGTTCCGCCGGCGCGATCGCGGTGGAGATGGAGGCCGCCGGCAGTGGCCGAACGTGCCCGCGCGCACGGCTTGCCGTTCTATTGCGTAAAGGTCGTAACAGATCTGGCGGGGGAGACTATGGCCAACGATTTCAACACGGCCCTCCGCGAGGACGGACACTTCGATACAATCAAACTTTTGCAGGGTATGTTGAGCCATCCGTTTGTCCGGCTTCCGGAATTGGTCCGGCTGAGAAGCCGGTGTGTCCAGGCCGCGCGAAGGCATTGGGAGAGTTTTTTGCCGATTGCCGATTCTGACCGAAGCGCAATCCCCGACACCATGCACGCGGCGGTTTATCGAGGCCAGAGTGTCGTCACCGTCGAAGAGATTCCCACTCCTTCCATTCGGCCCGGCGAAATTCTGATCCGCGTGGAAGCCTGCGGAATCTGCCATACCGACCTCAAGAAGATCGAATACAACCTGCTGGCGCCGCCGCGCGTTTATGGGCATGAAACCGCCGGCGTGGTGGCCGCCGTGGGCGCGGGCGTTACCAAATTCAAACCCGGCGACCGCGTGGTGGCCTTCCACCACATTCCCTGCCTGGACTGTTTTTACTGCCATCGCAAAATCTACGCGCAGTGCCCCGTTTACAAGAAGGTGGGGATCACCGCGGGTTTCGAACCGGCGGGCGGCGGATTTGCCCAATACGTGCGGGTGATGGATTGGATCGTGGAGCGCGGCGTGGAGAACGATTCCCGACGGCGTCTCGTTCGAGCGCGCCACCCTGGTGGAACCGCTCAATACCTGCCTGAAGGCGGTGGTGCAATGCGATCCGCAGCCCGAGGACGTTGTGGTGGTCATGGGGCAGGGGCCGATCGGCCTGATGTTCACCATGCTGGTGCATCGCACCGGGGCGCAGGTGGCGGCTACCGATACCATTCGCCGAACGCCTGCAACTATCGGAGCGCTGCGGCGCGAACTTCGCGTGGGACCCGCGGTCCGTGGACGTCGCGTCCGAGATCAGGAAACTCACTGGGGGCCGCGGAGCCGACCTGGTGATTGTGGCGGCTTCGGTCCCGGGCATCGTGGAACAGGCCCTTCGCTGTTCGCGGCCAGGCGCGCGGATTCTGCTTTTCGCACAAACATCCGCAACCGAACGCATCGAGGCGTCGGGCGCCGATCATCTGTGTGGGTGAAAGGATGCTCTTCGGGTGCTATAGTGCTTCTGTAGACCTGCAAAAAGAGTCCGCGAATCTGGTATTTAGCGGTGAATTGCCGGTGGAGGAATTGATATCCCACCGTTTGCCTTTGGTTAAAATCCGTTCAGGATTTGATTTGGCATTGCATCCAGGACCTAAATCGTTGAAAATAATCGTTCAGCCACAGAGGTGGTCATAAGTGAATAACCACATGATGGCTGCCGTGCTTTACGGCAAGGAACACTTGCAGGTGGAGCCGGTAGCCGTTCCCACAATCGATAGCGGAGACATCCTCGTACGGGTGAAAGTAGCGCTGACCTGCGGCACCGACGTCAAAGTCTTCCGCCGCGGATATCACGCCCGCATGATCGTGCCCCCGGCTGTGTTCGGGCACGAACTGGCCGGCGATGTCGTCGCCGTGGGCGAGGGTGTCACGCAGTTTTCGGTTGGCCAGCGCGTGGTGGCCGCGAATTCCGCCCCGTGCGAGAAGTGCTTCTTCTGCAAGCGCGGATCTGCAGAATCTGTGCGAGGACCTGCTGTTCAACAACGGCGCGTACGCCGAATACATCCGGATTCCGGCGCGCATCGTTGCAACGCAACACCTATGTGATTCCCGAACAACGTGGGCTATCACGATGCCGCGTTGATCGAGCCGCTGGCCTGCGTGGTGCGCGGCTTCGAAGAGACGCTGCCGCGGCCGGCGATACCATCGCGATTATCGGCCTGGGCCCCATCGGCCTGATGTTCGTGAAGCTGGCGAAGCTGCTACGGCTGCCGCGTGATCGCGGTCGGCCGGCGCAAGACGCAACTGGATCGCGCCGCCGCATTGGGCGCGGACGAACTGGTGGTGGGCGACGACAGATCCGATCCCGGTGCAGGCCATCCGCGACATGACCCACGGGCGCGGCGTCGATATCGCGATCGAGGCCGTGGGCAAGCCGCAGACCTGGGAATGGGCCGTCAATATGGTGCGCCGCGGCGGCACCGTCAACTTCTTCGGCGGCTGCCCCAACGACAGCACGGTCAATCTGGATACGGCGCTGCTGCACTACTCCGAGATCACCTGCAAGGCCAGCTTCCATCACACGCCGGCCTATATCCAGAAAGCGCTCGACCTGGTTGCCGCGGGGCACATCACGGCCAGTTTCTTCGTCAACCGCGAGGAGCCGCTGGCCAACCTGCTGGAAGTCATGCGCCACCTGATGAGCCACAACGGCCACCTGAAGACGGCGATTGTTCCTTAATGCCGGGAGTTGCCGCACCCGTGTTTCTGCCGCCGGCCGAGTTCGTCCGATCGCCCGAGGCGCTTCGCAACACCTGGTCTCTCAGCGAGTCGAGGCCTACACGCGCTGGCTGGCCACCCACCACTACGAGAATTTTCACGTAGTGAGCTTTCTGCTGCCCAAGCGGCTGCACCAGGATTTCTACAACGTCTACTCCTATTGCCGCTGGGCGGACGATCTGGGCGACGAGATCGGCGATCGCGGCGAGAGCCTCCGCCTGCTGGAGTGGTGGCGCGGCGAACTGGATGCCATGTACCAGGGCCGCGCCACGCATCCGGTGTTCGTGGCGCTGCAGCCGACCGTGCGAGCGGTACGGCATTCCCCGCGCAGCCATTCGCCGATCTGATCCACGCCTTCGTGCAGGACCAGACCGTGACCCGCTATCGCGACTGGGACGAGCTGTTCGACTATTGCCGCTGCTCCGCCAATCCGGTGGGCCGCCTGGTGCTGTATCTGTGCGGCTATTCGGACGCGGAGCGGCAGCGGCTCTCCGATGCCACCTGCACGGCCCTGCAACTTGCCAATTTCTGGCAGGACGTGACGGTGGATCTGCTCAAGGATCGCGTCTACATTCCGCTCGAAGTGCATGGAGCGGCACGGCTACACGGTGGAGGATTTATTTGCGCGGCGCTTCACTCCGGCATTTCGCGAGGCGATGCGCGAGATTGTGGTCGAAGGCGCGCGAGCTGTTTCCTCGAGGGCCTGCCCCTGATCGGGATGGTGGACCGCCGGCTGGCGCTCGATCTCGATCTCTTCAGCCGCGGCGGCATGCGCGTGCTGGACAAGATCGAGCAGCAGGATTACGACGTGCTGGCCGCGCGGCCGGCCATTTCCAAAGCCGAGCGGGTGGGGCTGCTGGTGGCTCGCTGGCGCGCATGGCGTTTTCGCGGGCGGCATGATGAACGCGGTGGAAGAGTCGTACGACTTATTGCGAAGCGCGTGGCGCGCAGCCGCGCCAAGAACTTCTACTATTCCTTCGTGCTGCTTTCCGCGCAGCAGCGCAAAGCCATGTGCGCCATCTACGCCTTCATGCGCTACTGCGACGATCTGAGCGATGAGCCGGGCGCCACCCGCGCGGCGCATCGACCGATGGCGCGGCGAACTGGAGCGAGGCGCTCGAAGGCCGCTTCAGCGGTCATCCCGTCTGGCCGGCCTTCCACCACACCGTGCGCCGCTTCGGCATTCCGCACGAGTACTTCTTCGCGATGATCGACGGCGTGGTTTCCGACCTGGAACCGCGCCACGTTCGAGACCTTCGAGGAGCTGTACCGCTACTGCTACCAGGTGGCGTCGGTGGTGGGGCTGACCATCATCCACATCTTCGGCTTCGACACGCGCAGCGCGCTGCCGCTGGCGGAAAAGTGCGGCGTGGCGTTCCAACTGACCAACATTCTGCGCGATATTCGCGAGGATGCCGGAACGCGATCGTATCTACCTGCCGGCCGAGGACCTGCGCCGCTTCGGCGTCACGGAAGACGATCTGCGAGGCCGGGGTGCGCAGCCGGGCTTCCTGAAGCTGATGGCGTTTCGAAGCGGCGCGCGCGCGGGCCTATTACGACGAATCGCAGCCGCTGCTGGACCTGATCCATCCGCGCAGCCGCAGTTCGCTGTGGGCGCTGATCGCAATCTATTCCCGGCTGCTCGAACGCATCGAGGGGACCAACTATGATGTGTTCGCGCGCCGCGTGAGGCTCTCGCCCGTGGAGAAGAGCTGGATCATTGTAAAGGCGCTGGTCGGCTAAATCAGAGTCATTTGACGGGGATCCGGCTCGAGGATTTTGGGGGCGGCGGGCTTTTTCAGGTCGTCGTGATTAGGATCGAAGCTGCGAATCAGCTTGTTGAGGTTCAGCGAAGCTTCCCAGATCTCACACAGCAGGGAGCAGCGTGGGCAGCCGCCCTTGATTCCGCCGCGACCGTCCACCGCGGGATTGAATCGCTTATGTTTGGCGCAGCGGCCTTCGAATTTGCGGGAACGGATCTTCAAACATATTCACATTAGCAGGAAGCGAGATTCAGATAGAACCCAATCCGGCCGTGGGGCGTGTGAACTGCTCGAATTGCGTGCTGAGGCGAGCCCGAAGAAACTAAACCTTCTCGACTTCTTTGGTGGGTTCCGGGTCGCCCTTCATGGCGCTCCTGAAGTTGCGAATTCCTTCGCCCATACCTTTGGCCAATTCCGGGATCTTCTTGCCACCAAACAACAAAGCGGCGACCACCAGGATCACCAACAGCTCCGGCATTCCTATCGTTTCCATCCAAGACCTCGCAAATGATATGACGCACCCATTATACCGTGCGTTACAAGACGGCTGGGGGGTGGTGGGGCCGGTGGTCTTGCCCACCGGCCAAGCGCGGTACAATCCTGTTGAATGCCCTCGGCTCGCCTCAACAGTCGCGTCACATGGGCGAAATTTCGTGTCACGGTGGTGGCCACCGTGGCGACTCTGATCCTGATCACCCTGCTTTACCTTCTCTCCGGCGCTACGCTGCTGCGCGAGCAGGCCAAGTTGTACATCTATATCCCGGACGCAACGGGGCTGGCGATCGGGTCGCCGGTGGAGGTCAACGGCATCGAGGTGGGCACGGTCACGGCGGTGCAACTCACCAATTCCAACCAGCCCGACCGCACCGTAAAAGTGACGCTGGAAGTGATCAAGGAGCGGCTCAACACCATCAGCGAAGACGCCTACGCGGAGATCGCCTCGGAGAGCCTGATCGGCGACAAGCTCATTTCCATCAGCAGCGGCACCCATCTCGCGCCCGTGCGGCCGGGCTCAGAGCTTCACTTCAAGCCGCAGGAAGACCTGATGCATAGCCTCGACCTGACGCAGTTCGAAACCCAATTGCGCGCCGTGGACGTTATGATCACCGACATCGAGCAGGGCAAGAGCCCGATCGGCCAGTTTGTGTTGGGCGACCAGATGTACGTCGATCTCAACCGGCGCGTTCAGGACATCGAAAACGCCGTGCAGGCCGCGGCCAACACAGCCAGCAGTCTGGGCGAGGCTTTGTACACCGACCGGCTGTACCGGAAGATCAGCGAGCCGGTCGTCCTGGTGGATCAAACGCTTTCGCGTCTGGAGTCGGGACAGGGTGCTGCCGGAGAATTCCTGCACGATCCCGCGCAGTTCGAGAGCCTGCGCAAAGAGCTATCCGATCTGCGGAAGTCCATTGCCGATCTCAGGGGAAGCTCGTTCGTCACTTCCGACGCCGCGTATGTTGGGTGGAACCGCACCGCCACTTCCCTAACTAAGAACGTGGAAGAGATGAACGCCAATCCGCTGTTTAACACGTCGGATATGTACGAAAGTCTGGCCGGCGCCGCCAAGGAAATGCGGGATACGGTTAAGGACTTCCGCCAGAATCCGCAGAAATACCTTCGCGTGAAAATGTTCTAAGGCTTCCAATTCCCCAGTACTCGTTTGGGCGACCACTCTTCTGCCTCCGACGCGGTGAGTTGCCGACGGGCTGACGGGTTCGCTCCCGGTCCAGTGGAATCGAATTCCGCGTAGGTGACGGTGGGCAGGCTGGGGACCCCGAATCGTGCCCACTCTGTCCAGCCTGCGGGAATCACTGGCGCATCGATCATGGTGTGGAGGAAGATGACGGTCGCATAGGGACGCCAGGGACGGCCCAGCGAGATGGGAAGCTCACGCCCTACGCCAGTAAGCCTGCAGTGATCGAACACATAGGCGCTATCGCGCTGCTTGGCGGTGTGGCGGCTCTGCGCCGTATACATCACGCTGCCCGTTGCCACGCCGTGGAGGTCGCAGCGCTCGAATACCGCCAGGCTGTCGCCGAATATGAAATCGGTGTTGCCTTCGATGTAACAGTCCTCGAAGTACTGGCGCGCGGCCACGCAGGGACCGTAATCGCCATAGCAGTAGCGGCTGGCGGCAAACAGCGTATCCTGCGCGCCCAGGAGTCGGAGGTTGCGGAAGATGGCACGATCGGCAGTGACGGCGAGCGCGACGCCCTGGCCGTGGCCCGACCCAAGGTCGTTGGAGATGGTCATGTGGTCAACGGTGACGTCGTCGGCCTCCACGAAAACGGCGGCGCTGGCGAACGTTCCCGCATACGACGGACCGTGGTTGTAGACGATGGTGGTTTTGGCCGGGTCGGGATCGACGCCATGGAGATGCACGTGCGGCTTGCGAATGCTGACCACCTCGCGATAGGTTCCGGGCTTGACTGCGATATCGCCGCCACTGATGGGGAGAGCGTCGACGGCCTGTTGGACCGAAGCGAAGGGCGTTGAGCCGTCCTGTGCCACCACCAGCGATCGCACTGTTCCTGGCGCGGGGAGCGGAGAGATGTCGATGGGGTTGTCCGGCGGCGGCGAAACCATTACCGAGTTGCTGCAGTTCCCCCGTGGTTACGTCCGTTAGCTCCCACGGAGCGCCCGGCGCCGGTCGATCCACGCACCCTTTCGTGATTAGTACTCTTTGCGCCGGCCGCCCCTGAATGCGAACCCCGGACTTGCGCCGTTCATAAAGATGTTCTCCACTTTAAAATCGCGGACAGGTCCGTAGGCCTCATCGCCCAGTGCGATGCCTTTACCGCCGTAAATCCGCAAACCTCGAATGTGAACGCCGGTGGCCGAACCCAGAATGCTGGCCTTCACCGCGAGCGCTTCGCCGGGAACGCGGATTGCGAGATCGTTGATGCTGGCGCCCGTGGGGTTGCTGAGGATCATGGCGGAGCCGGTTTTGGAATTGATCTTCAGGCCGGACGAGACGAACGCGGTGGTCTTGTAGATGCCCGCATGAACACCGGCGCATTGCGTAGCGTGACGCCGTCGAGATGGAAGTTCTGCGACTCGTAGCTTGATACCAGATCCGGCACTGCTGCGTCGGCGGGCACGCCGTTCCATGCGTCCGCCTGACCGTCGATGGCGCCTTGCCCGCTGATGCCGCTGAAGGCCGCCTGGTAGGAGAAGAGGAACGGCTTGCAGGAGGCGGCCTTGCCGGTTGCGACCGCGCCGCAACGAGCGGGCGTCCAGGTCGTAGTCGCGCCGGTTGCGTGAGGCATTTAGCGTCACGCCCGCGCCCACGAAGAGTGTGACTTCGCGGGGAAGAATCAGGGGAGCCGATTCGAACCGGTTGTTGGGGCCGTCGCGCTTCAGGTACACAGCCGCGCCGGGTTGGCACAGATTGAGGGCAGCCTGGATCCTCGCGGTATCCATTCCGGCGGAAGCGGGACGCGCGGTGAGCACCGCGCAGGCTTAGGCAGACTTTTCGTCTGGGCGAGGGCGGCGCCGGCACAGAGCAAAGAATAATCCGATGCGATAGCACGCTTTCATGGGATGCGCCAATGACTATACTAATGGACTGTGAGACCACATTCCCTGGCCGGCGCGCTGCTCGCGTGCCTGCCCTTCCTGGCTATCGGCCAAACCATCCCCGAAGCTCGACCGTTCTTTAACGTGCTCGATTACGGCGCGAAGCGCGACGCTTCCGCTTCCTCCACGGCGGCATTCCGCAGCGCTATCCAGGCGTGCGCCAAAGCTGGAGGCGGCACGGTGTTCGTTCCTGCCGGCCGCTACATCTCGGGCGCCATCGAGATGGTCAGCAACATGACGCTCAACATCGACGCCGGCGCGGTGATCCGCTTCGTGGCCAATCGCGACGAGTATCCCATGGTGCAGAGCCGCTTCGAAGGCATGGAGACGCAGGCGCCGGCCGCGATGATCGGTGGGCACAACCTGGAGAACATCGCCATCACCGGGCGCGGAACGATACAGGCGGATAACGGCGAGTGGCGCAAGCTGATGGGCGATCCCGCGGCGCGCCAGTCTTGGACCGATATGCTGCTGCGCATCGAGCGTAAGGAGACCATTCCCGACGAGTTGCGCCGCGCCGGCGCCATGTCTCTGCGCGCCGATTTCATACGGCCCGTGGAGAGCAAGAACGTCCTCATCGAGGGCATACACATTGTGGGCTCACCCATGTGGACCATCCATCCGCTCTACTGCGAGAACGTGGTCATCCGCAATGTAGTGGTGGAGACGTACCCTGGCGCCAACACCGACGGCGTCGACATCGATTCCTGCCGCCATGTGCGCATCTCCGATTCCTTTTTCTCGACGGGCGATGACGCCATCTGCATCAAGTCGGGCAAGGACGTGGATGGCCGCCGCGTGAATCGCGTCACTGAAGACGTCGCGATTACCAACTGCACTATCTATCGCGGGCACGGCGCGGTGGTGCTGGGCAGCGAGACCTCGGGCGGCATTCGCAACGTGGTCGCGAGCAATATTGTGGCGCAAGGCACCGACCGCGGCATCCGCATCAAGAGCGGGCGCGGGCGCGGCGGCCTGCTGGAGAACATCCGCTTCGATAACTGGGTGATTGAGGACACGCCGAACCCGGCCATCGAAGTCACCAACTACTACACGCGGGTGCCGGACGAACCGGTCTCGGAGCGCACGCCGGTGTTCCGCAATATCGTGATCTCGGGAGTGACGGTGAATCGCTGCCGCACGGCGGTGAGCATCGAAGGACTGCCGGAGATGCCGGTGGAAGGCCTGCGGTTAAGCGACATCGTGGCCAATGCGCACGATGGCCTGCGGGCATTCAATACGAACGGTCTCGAACTGCGCAACGTGCGCATCACCGCCGAGACCGGCGTACCGTTCCTGATTCGCGATGCGGTGAATCTCGATCTCGACGGTGTGCAGACGCGAACCCCGAAGGCCGGAACGCCGGTGGTGCGAATCGATAAATCGCAGGCAGTCACGCTGCGCAACAGCATCGCGTGGCCGGGCACCGATGTATTCCTTTCGATGATGCCAGGCATGAAGGTAACGCTGCTGGGCAACGAACTCGGCGCGGCGAAGTCGGGAACTCGGGAAGAAGCGGGCGATTTCTGGAAGGGGATCAATACTCCAGATCGTCGGTAAGAAACACATTCGCAGCGGAGAGGAATTGCACTAATGCCAACGCTCTCCGAACCGGCGACAAGGCTCGAAATGAGTGTCGAGCCGGCAGGCAACGTGCCTGCGTCACGTCGTCGTACTTTACTGGAGCGGGATCGTCGCCGATTTCGAGCTCTGGCCTCCTACCGTAACGATTACCGGCTGGCTGCCAGCGGCAAGGCCTGAAGGTACGGTGACATTGATCTGGTAGAGCCCCGGATATCCCGGGGCCAAGCCGGAGTATTGCACTGCTGCCGGTTGCCCGCCGATGGTCACGGTGACTGGCGTGGTGGTGCTGGGCAAGCTGGGAGTGGCAGAAGCCGCCTCGCCGCTCTTGGGCGGGTTGTTCACCGGTCCCAGGCCATTGCCGAATAGCTCCACGAGGTCGCCTGCGTGGGCGGGGTTCGCGGCGGAAATCGGCGTGGGTTTGGCGGCGTAGGTGGTGGAGTCGATGGCTGCCACCTGTCCGCTGTTCTGGAAAAGCTGCGGCGCATACTGCACCAGCGGAATCGTGAGCACGTTGCTGAGAGCGAAGCCATCCACCATCACCTTCACCTGAGCGGACGACTTGCCTTGCAGCTCCCACGGGATTTGCAGGTTCAACTGCGAACCGGCGCCGCCGACGAATGTGAAGTAGCCGGGGAATCCGTTGTAGTCGATCGGCTTGCCATCATAAGCGCCGGGTACGTCGAAGCTAACGTTGACGCCATCGATGCCGAGCGGCAGAGGCAGATATGTGGCCGAATCGCCTGGAGACGGCGCTACCGCGAACACGTTGTTGGGGTTCACCAGGTTTGACCCGTAGATGGATATATACGAGCCGGGCGCGATATTAGTGGAGCCTACCGCGGCTTCGGCCACGCCAGTAATGGCAGGCTGCGAGATGACTTCGCCGCAGAACTGTCCACCGAAAACGAAGCTCTGGCTGCCGGCGCTGGCGGTGATGCTGGGGATGGCGGTGACCGAAGTGCCAGTGGTCACTTCGGCGTATGCGACGCCATAAGCATTCGTAGCGCATGACGTGGCGGTCCCGGAGGTGGCGGGACTGCAGGCCGGCGCGCCCGGGGAACTGCCCAGCGTCACGCTGCCGCGAGGCGACACGGTGAAGCGCACCGCCTGCCCCACCACCGGGAGGCCGTAGTCGTCGATCAGCCTCACGGCAACCGGGCCGATGTCCTGGTTCGGCAGGCCTTCAAAGCAAGGGAAAAACGTAGCGGCCTGGAAGCCAATCACGGGAATCATGTCATAGATGGTTCCATCCGGCACCAGCACGATATACGGAATGTGAAGGGACACGCCGGTTCCTGTCACCGCGATGGATCCGGCATACTGGTCCGCCGGGGGAACCGCGCCCGAGAGCGTCAGGTTGACTGTGCCGGATGCGCCGGCGGCCAGGGTCAACGTCGCCTTGTCCACCGCGACGGTGGCGCCTTTGGCGGTCACCTGGTTGGTGTCGATGGGTTGGGTCACCGAGACGGCGAGCGTCACTGAAGCAGTGCCGAGATTCGTCAGCGTCAGTGCCTTACTGATTGGCAGCGTCGCTCCCTGCAAATTGCCGAAGGAGAACGATACCGGTGAGGCCACCACGGTGGATGCCACGGCAGCGCCGGCGTCCAACCTGCCGTTGCCCACCTGAATCGCGTTCACACTGAATCCGGAGTCGTCACTGGTGGTATCCTGCGCGGCGCTGTTGATCAGCGCGGACCGCACCTGCGCGGCTGTATAGCTGGGATGCATCTGCCACACCAGCGCGGCGGCTCCGGCCACCATTGGCGCAGCAAAGCTGGTGCCATCGAAAGAGCCATAGCCGTTGGGGCTGTAAACCTCTCCGCCGGGGTCGTAACTGCCCGTCGCGACATACAGGCCACTCTGGCCGAAGAAGTAGAAATCGTTAGGGTCGGGCGAGTTGAACGGGTTGCCCGGATCGGCGCCACCGGTCGCCACCATGTCCGGTTTGATATTCAGGTCGCCGGTGTTGGGACCCGGCGAGGAAAAGCCCAAAAATTGATTGCCGGCCAGCGCGGGACTAAATCCCCACTCCGCGTTGTAGGCGGTCAAACTATACTCGCTGCCTGCCGGATCGATCGTGACCGGCGCGCCGGGGTGGGCCGCCAGGTAACTTTTCAGGTTGACTCCGTCGGCATTGCTGATCATCACCACCGGTCCGAAGAGGGGTGGGGCGTCGCCTGTGGTCTGATCCTGAATCTCTATGCCGATGGGGGCGGAGGAGTCCAGCATATAGAAGATAATGCCGATCGCTCCCGCAGCTACGGCATTGGCTGCTTTGACATTGAAGAAGCAGCCATTGGTTGCCGGCCCGCGTTCAATCAGCGCGTAGGAATTGTAGAGCGAGAACGCGGGAAAGGCGCTGCAGGCGTACCCGTCGCCGACCGTCGAAGCATCGATGAGCGGAGCTGTCGATGCGCCGGAGAAACTCGAATAGGCATCGCTGGTCTGCGCAAAGATCTTTTGCAGATTGGACGGACCGCCAGGAACGCTCACGGCCGGTTCAAACACGTGATCGTTCGAGGTTGCGCCTACCGCAATCACCGATGGTGCGTTGGCGGGGCTCGACACCATTCCGAAGGTCGGGAACTGCTGCCCGCTCTGGCCGTCGTTACCGGCGGCGACCGCGACCACCATGCCGGCCTGCGCCACCTTTTCGAAGTTGAACGCGCCGAAGTCGCAGGGCACGCCGGAAGGGTTCCCGCAAGTCGCGCCGGTATCGAGTGGGCCGGTCAAGGCCAGCGAACCGAGCGAGCAGTTGGCGATGTCGAAGCCGTCGTTGAAGGCGTCGTTGAGCGCCTGCACGAGCATGGCTTCCGAAGCGCCGGTGACCTGTCCCTCTACCTTGTAGTTCCCCAGATAAACTTTCGGGGCCATGCCGGTGAAGCTCACCGTGGGGCCTGTATTCTGATTCGCTCCCACTACGGAAGCTACTGCCGTGCCGTGGCCCAGGCGGTCGCGCGGAGAGTAATCGTCGGGAAAGGAATCGTTCGCCGGATTCTTGGGATCGCTCGGCGCCGCCTGCTGCCGAATGTAGCTGCGTGCCACAATCACTTTGCTATTGGTGTAGGCACAATCTTCCGGATGGTCCACGGTGCACAAGGGAAAGCCGGAGGGCATGGAAAGCGTAGAGTCCTGGAAGGCCGGATGAGTCTGGTCGATGCCGGTATCGATGATTGCAACTTTGATTCCCTTACCGGCATTGTTGGGTCCTCCCAGCGCGGTCCACGCGGCCGGCGCGTTCATCAGCGTGGTGGCGCGGTTGAGGCGCTGCTGCATCATGCGCATGCGGACTACGCCCTTGACGCCCGGCAGGCTTTGCAGCTCCGCCACGCGTTCCGGGGTGGTGGCCACAAACACGGCATTCGATGAGGTGGAGACCGAACCCACCACCTGGAAATTCCGGGAGGTCAATTCCGTTTTCAAGGCTAACTGGTGCGCTTCAACTTGCTGTCGATACGCCTGAGCTTGGAGCGAACGGGTAGCTTCCCGGCTGGCGTAGCGGTCCAGCACGGCCGGATCATCCAGAATCACCGCATAGTGATTCGACATGGGCGGGGTGTGGCGCGTCTGCGGACGCGGCTGAGCGAAAGCGAAAGAACCGAATAGGACAAGAGCGAGGAGCGTGATGAATCGGACGCTCTGGGTAACGCGAAAAGACATGATCATCTGACGAATTGAAACCCCCATCAGTTTCCCTAAGTTGCGAATAGATTACTATGGTGGCACAAAAACCAATTTTTCTTTGCCTCGCTGCAGGCCTGGGCGTTCTTATCGCGAAGGCAGTTCGATAGTCACTTCGAGGCCCGGATTGGCGTTTCGCGCCTGGATGCTTCCCTTGTGAAGCTCGATGGCGCGGCGTGCGATGGACAAGCCCAGGCCAATGCCTCCGGTGTTGCGATTGCGGTCGCTCTCCACTCGATAGAAAGCGTCGAAGAGCCGGGGCAGGGCCTCTTCCGGGACGCCGGGGCCGAAATCGCGAATGCGCACCTGGGCGTTCGCTGTATGGCGCGTGGTTTCGATTTCTATAGTTGAATTGGGCGGAGAGTAGCGAATAGCGTTGCGCAGCACGTTTTCGATCGCGCGCCGGAGCAGTTCAGGGTCGCCAGGCACTTCCGCGGGTTCTCGACGTCCGTAGTACAGGCTGCAGTTGTGGGCTTCGGCTTCGATGTGCGCGTCGTCCACCAGTTGCAGCACCAGTTCGTCGAGGTGAATCGGGTCGCGCCGCAGCGAGTTGGGGTCGCCCTCCGCGCGCGTGACCTGCAGCAGTTGGCCCACCAGCGAATTGAGACGGTCGGACTCCTTTTGGATGCGATTGAGCGCGGCATCGAGATTCTCACCGCTGCGCGCGAGTTCCACGGCCACGCCCAGGCGCGCCAGCGGCGAGCGCAGTTCGTGCGAGATATCGAGCAACAGGCGGCGTTCCGCGGTCAGCAGCGTTTCGATGCGCCCCGCCATGCGGTTGAAGGCGCGGGCGAGACGGCCGAGTTCGTCGCGGCGATCGCTTTCCGCGCGGGCGGAGAGATCGCCGCGTCCGAAGCGTTCCACGGCTTTTTGCAAGGAGCGCACGGGACTGGTGAGGGACAGCGCCAGCCAGTAGCAGAGCAGGATGGTGACCGCGCCGAAGAAGATGTGTTCGGGCGTGATGAACCAGAAGCCGATGGGACTGTTGGGGACCAGAAAGAAAAACCAGTAGCGGCCATCCCCGGCGTGGCGAGCCACGGTATCCTGGCCGACGCGAAAGAAGAGCCCGCCGCGACGTTTGGCGCGGCGCACCAGGTCGGAGCGATCGCGGTTGGTAAGCAGGTCGCGGCCGTATTCGTCGGTGAGAATGCCCTCGGCGCGATAGACGCGTTGCAGCGTATCGAGGAACGCCTGTAGTTGGGGGCGTCCTCCGGTTTCGTATGCCGAGCGGGCTTCTTCCAGTTGAAAGGTCACCAGGCGAGCGGCTGGAGCTTCGCTGTAGGAAGCGTCGCGATTGACGTTGAACGCGGAGATAAATGCCGAGCCCACCAAGGTGATGGCAAGCGTGCACCAGAACCAGAGCAGGATCTTGGCGAACAGCGAATTCATGCCGGGCTGGAATCCTCGGGGCTGCGGCTGAACTGATAGCCCACGCCACGGATGGTCTTGATGAGCGATTCGCCGCGGTTGAGCTTCTTGCGCAGGTGGCTGATGTGCATGTCGATGGAGCGGTCAAAGGCCGTGGCCTTACGGTTGTAGAAATTCTCCATCAGGGCATCGCGCGACAGCACGCGTCCGGCCGAACGCATCAGCATTTCGAGGATGTCGAACTCAAAAGTGGTTAGTTCCACTTTCTCACCATTGGTAATCACTTCACGCGAGCCCGGGTCGAGGGTCACTCCATTCATATCGAGGCGGGGAGAGGCGAGGGCGCCGGCGGGACGCGGTTCGTAACGGCGAAGAATGGCGCGGATGCGCGCGGCGAGCTCGCGGGGATTGAAGGGCTTCGGGAGATAGTCGTCGGCGCCGAGTTCGAGGCCTACGATGCGGTCCACATCTTCGCCGCGCGCGGTGAGCATGATCACCGGCACTTTGCTTTCGGCGCGCAGGCGGCGGAGGATTTCGAAGCCGTCCAGGCCGGGGAGCATTACGTCCAGGATGACCAGGTCCACGCCGGGCTGGGTCGCCATGGCAAGACCCCGATTGCCGTCGTGTGCGCACTCCACGACGAAGCCCTCGCGCTGTAGAAACTCGCGGAGGAGGCTACAGAGTTCCGCGTCATCGTCCACCAGTAAGATGTGCACGGGTAAAAGTTATCACACCTCCGGCTGCGCGCGTGTAAGGGAGTGTGAATCTGTCGCGCAGTATCTTTTTGCACTCCTTTACGAGTGCGACACACAGAACTTACAGACGGACCTTACTCTTGGAAGCGAGAGGAGCAACACTCTTATGAAACGAACAATGACGATACTCGCAAGCGCTGCTCTGGCGGCCGGATTGGTTCTGGCGCAGACGGCTACCACTCACCATAACCCGCGCGCGGCGGCGCGGCAGCGGATGATGCAGGCGTTGAACCTGACAGACGCGCAGAAGGCCCAGGCGAAGACGATCTTTGAGAGCGCGCGCCAATCGGCAGCCCCGCTGCGGGCGGAATTGAAGCAGGACCGCGAAGCGCTGCGGGCGGCCGTGAAGGCGAATGACCGCGCGCAGATCGGGAAGCTGTCGGCGGTGGAAGGACAGGCTATCGGAAAACTGATGGCAGTGCGCACCGAGGCGATGGCTAAGTTCTATCAGCAACTGACGCCGGAGCAGCGTGCCAAGGCTGAGCAGATGCACCAGCAATGGAAATCGCGCCGGACTGGTGCGTAAGAGCCACGCACCCAGTGGGGCTGGCTTCAGCCTGCGTGGGACTTTAGTCCCGCAGGTGCGGTGGCGGACTGAAGTCCGCCGCAGACTAAAGTCCGCCCCACTTGTGTGAGACGTTTTGGACTCCCTACGGGATCGGAATGTAGACTTGGTCGTGGTAGGCGTTGTTCGTCGAGATGGCCAGGGGGATGCTTCCGGTGGCTCCGGGCGGCAGCACCGGCAGGGTGACGTTGATCTGGTAGAGGCCGGGGAAGCCGGGCGCCAAACCGCTGTAGCTCACTTGTCCGGGATTGCCGCCCACCAGAACCTGCACCTGCGCATTCGCCTTATTGGTGGAGACCCCGCCGACTCCATCGGCCAGCGGCGGAGTCACCGTTCCCATTCCAGTGAGATACAACAGCACCGTCTCTCCTCCCAGCGCGGGGCTGGTGGCGTTCACCAGGCTGAAATCGGCATGTCGGATGGCGCCGGCTCCAGCTCCACTCTGCGCGGATGAGAACATGCCGGGCGCCGTGGCGGCCACCGGCACGGTGACTGTGTTCGAGTTGGTCCCGCCGTTATTCACCACGATGGTCGCGGTGGGACCTGTGGTGGCGTAGGGGACGATGCAATTGATCTGTCCCGAGCTCACGAAATAGATAGCCGCGGGCTTGCCGTTGATCAGCACCGTGACCCCGTTCAATCCGCCCGTGGGATAAGGCGGAACGGTGGTCACCTGACTTTTCGCGAGTCCGCTGCCAAAGAGCGCGATGAATTCACCGGGCGCGATGGGATTGCCCGCGGGCGCGAAACTGGCGGCATTCACCGCTCCCTGTGGATTCAGAAAAACACCCGTGCCGCTGACTTTCGGCATGCGCATGCCCACGCCGATCTCGTAAGCGCCGGGATCGTTGGCGCTGATGGCAGCGGTGACGAAAGCGTTGCCCGAGGCGCCCAACGCCATCTGAGTGAGGGCTGTGGGCAGCGTGCCCGAGCCATCGGTGTTCAGCGAATAGCTATTGACGGCCGTGAAATCGAGATTCCCCTGGCCCAGGGCTTTCATGCGCTTGGTCCAGGTAGCGTTTCCTGCGCCGCCTGCCGCCAGGGCTCCCGCATATCCCAGCACCGTTGACGAGTTGGCCGGGGCACTGCGCAGTCCGGCTCCCCAAAAATTCTGGCCGCTGTTGCCATTCCATGTGGCATTGGTGGCGCCGGTGATGGCTTGCACGCCGATGACGAAATCGTGCGACCCGGTGGCCGTGGATGCGGCCAGGAACATGCCTCCATCGGCCGAAACGTAAAGGTTCTTGGGGCCGCTCAGCAGGGAAGCAGTGGATGCCGTCCCGAAGGACAGGGTTCCGGTGCCATCGGCGTTCACGGTGTAGGTTGAGCCGTTGACTTGCTGCGTGGTGGGGGTGCCATTATTAATGTTGGCGGCGTGGCCCGAGACATTTATGGTGGCCAGGGTGCCGGAGGCGGCAGTGGCGAGGTTGAAGATCGCATTGCGGGAATTGGCGACCGCGCCACCAGGGAATTCGAGGCTGACGGCCCAGTAAGATCCGGAGAAGGTCGCGGGTGTGCCGGTGGCCGGGGCTGGAATGGCCACGAACAGGTCGAAGGTATTATCTGTGGATTCGGTGCTGGAGCCGATCAGTCCAACAGGTCCCAACCGGGCATTTTCTTTGTCGGTGGAGCGGAGGGGACTGTCGATGGAAACGAATCCCGCGGGGTCCACGGCGTAGACCCCTTTTCCGGTTTGCGAGGTGGCAGCGTTGTTGCCGATCACCTGTTGACCGGTGAATGTGTAGTTTCCATTACTGTCGAAAGTTAAGACACCCTGCAAGCTGCGGGGATCGGTCAAATTCCCCGTCGTATCTGTCCCCAAGGAAACCTGGCGGAAAAAGTATTTCCCGCTTAATGATTGATTATTAAGAGTTTGTGCGGAAAGTGAAGCCGCCGCCAAGAGCCCGAACCCCAACCAGAGACACCCCGTCCGTTTCGTCATGACAAGATCATAAACCCAGCTCCGGGGCATTTTTCTCACGATAGTACGAGCTTTGTAAAAAACTTTGGAACTTCATCCAGAGTACTGGGGTTAAGAATGTCATAATAGCGCTACGTTAAGCGCCTCGGAGGTCGTGAATGCGAAATTCCCGTTGGGTGATGTCGGCTTGTGGCGGTGCATCTCTTCTCCTGGTTTCGGGTGGATTGCTGGTAAGCCGGGCACAAGATCCAGTGCCGGCGCAGGATCCCCTGGCCAGTCTCGATCAGACTCAGCTTACCGTGGAACATCCGGAATGCACGTTCTTCGGTCCGCAGCGCGACAAGTTTGTCCAGGCTGCGATGAGGGCGCGCGGAGTCAACATGGCCTCGCATGGCCTGAGCGACCTGACCGAGAAGGTGGTGCAGATGATGAACTACGTGCCGCCAGGAAGTCCGACGTATGGCTTCGAAGCATCGCAGGCGACCGGGTCGATCGATTCTTACATCTACGCCGATTTTCAGAAGAATGGCATCACGCCCGCGCCGGCGACCACCGACTGGGAGTTCGTCCGCCGCATCACACTCGACCTCACCGGCCGCATTCCCTCTTCCGCCACCGTGCTGAACTTTGTGGCAAACACCGATCCTCAGAAGCGCGCGAAGATGATCGAGCAGTTGCTGGCATCGCCGCAGTGGGTGGACAAGTGGACCATGTACTACGGCGATCTGTTCAAGAACACCGTGCAGCAGCCCAGCACCGCCCTGAACCGGTTCGCGCAGGGCCGCAACGCGTTCTACCAGTACATTCATGATTCCATCGCCAACGAAAAGCCGTACAACCAGATGGCGAGCGAACTGATTGGAACGGCTGACACCAACAGCTACAACACCGGCACCCTCAATTGGATTCTGAACGGCTGGGTTTCGAACGGCCCCGTGCAGGACACCACGGATGCTATGACCGCCGCGGTGGCCGACACGTTTCTGGGGATCACGCACGTGAACTGCCTGCTCTGCCACAATGGCCGCGGGCACCTGGACGGGATCAGTCTGTGGGGCGCCAACACGACACGCTACCAGGCTTGGCAGCTCGCGTCTTATCTGTCGCACACGCAATTGGCTCGCACCACGGTTCCGGCGACCCCGGTCAACAACAACGTCTATTACTGGTCGGTGCAGGACAACACGAAGGGCTACACCAACGATTACACGCTGAACACCACCAGCGGCAATCGGCCGTCGCGCCTGCCTCCCACCGGATGCAAGTCCGGACAGCCTTGCAATTACGTGCCGCCGCAGTACATCTTCAATGGCGATTCGCCCAAGCCGGGAGAAGTCTATCGGCAGGCGTTGTCGCGCGATGTCACCAGCGACTTCCAGTTTGCGCGCGCCGCGGTGAATTATCTGTGGGCCTACTTCTTTGGCCAGGGCATGGTGGATCCGCCGGACACGTTCGACCCGGCGCGGCTCGATCCCAACAATCCGCCACCCGCTCCGTGGACGCTGCAGGCATCCAACCCGGCGCTGTTGAACGCGCTGGCCGCGCATTTCGTGCAGAACGGCTACAACCTTAAGGCCACCATGCGCGAAATCGTCAATTCGAATACGTACCAGCTTTCCAGCCGCTATCCGGGCACGTGGAACGCTGCATGGCAGCCCTACTTCGCCCGCAAGTATGTGCGGCGCCTGTGGGGCGAGGAGATTCACGATGCGGTGGTGGATTCGAGCGGCACCTATCCCACTTACCAGATGACCGGCTTTACGGATCAAGGCTTCCCGACATTCCAATACGCCATGCAGATTCCGGATGTGGTGGCGGCGCTGAAACAGGATCCGCAATCCAACAACACCAGCGTGATGCTGGATGCGTTCCTGCGCGGCAATCGCGACGATCAGCCGCGCAAGCAGGACGGCTCCATCCTGCAGGCGCTGAACCTGATGAACAACGGTTTCGTTGAATCGCGTCTTCAGGTGACCGGCGCCACTCAGAGCAACCTGATTGTGCAACACCTCAGCCAGAGCAATACCGATCTAGTGAATACACTGTTCCTGGCGATTCTGTCACGCTATCCCACTACTGACGAAAGCACCAAAGCGATCGCGCAGTTAAGCGGAGCGAGCAACCGCAACCAGGCGGTGCAGGACCTGGTGTGGTCGCTGTACAACAAAGTGGATTTCATTTTCAACTACTAGCGGAGGCGGGCGCCATGACCAGAGAACAGGAAAAATGCAACTGCGAGTTTCAGAAGCACGGATACAATCACAAGACGTTCTTTAATCGCCCTCACTGGACGCGGCGGCAGTTCTTTCAACTGACCGGCGCGGGGCTCACTGGGTCGTATCTGGCGCAACGCTATGCCAAGGCGGCGACGGTGACATCGTCGGGCGCGCAGACGAAGAACACTGCCAAGAACGTGATCTTCATACTGCTGGCGGGAGCGCCCAGCCACACCGACACGTTCGATCTGAAAGTAGTGCAGGGAACTACTCCCACAACGTTTGCGCCACAGGCGGTGAACGGAATCATGTGGCCCACCGGACTGATGCCGAAACTGGGCTCGATGACCGACAAGTTCGCGATTGTCCGCTCCATGACGGCGCACGCGCTAGTGCATTCGCTGGGGCAGACCTGGACGCAGATAGGCCGCAACCCGGCGGCGGCGCTGGGCAACGTCTCGCCCAATATCGGCAGCGTGGTGGCTATCGAGAGAGACAGTGTGGGCTCGGTGTTCCCGGCATTCCTGGCGCTGAATTCGCCCGGCGGGGCGACGCAGGGCTACTTCCCGGCGACCTATGCACCGTTCAAGGTGCAGGCGGCATCGGCGGGGATCGCTAATACCACCAATCCGGATGGGCAGGCTCGCTTCAACAACCGGCTGACGCTGCTGCACTCGCTCGACGACGTGCTGCGGATGAGCGCGCCCAACGGCGTGGCGGAAAGCGACTACAACGATTTCTACACCCAGGCCAATTCCATGATGTACAACCAGACGGTGAGCCAGGCATTCAGCTTCACCGCCGCGGACCATGCCCGCTATGGCAGCACCAGCACCGGAGATGCGTGCCTGGTGGCGTCCCAGGTGCTGAAGGCCAATCAGGGCACGCGCTTCATCCAGATCACGTCGAACGACGGCTGGGATATGCACGTCAATATTTACCAGCAGGGCAATCTGCCCACGAAGGGCGCGCTGCTCGACAACGCGGTTTCGGCATTGCTGGGCGACCTGGAAGCTTACGGCCTGTTGAGCAATACGCTAGTGGTGATGGTGGGCGAATTCGGCCGTACGGTGGGACCGCTGACTTCGGCCGCCGGGCGCGATCACTGGCCGCAGCAGTTCGCATTCTTCGCGGGCGGCGGGATCAAGGGGGGGACCATTATCGGGGAGACCAACGCCTCCGGTTCGGCCACGACGAACCCCGGCTGGTCGCAGAATCGCAATATCTTTCCTGAGGATATCGAGGCGACGATCTACTCGGCGATGGGAATCGATTGGACTACGGTGCGGCATGACGATCCGCTGGGCCGTGGATTCTCGTATGTTCCCACTACGGATCCGGTGCAGTACGCTCCCATCAATGAACTCTGGGGATCGTAAGGGAACTCTGGGGGCGTAGGGCGAAGTTAGCTCCCGGTAGGCCGACCCGCAATCGGATGGACCGTCACCAAGCCGGTCCGCAGGATACAACCCCGCCCCACGCTCTATGCTGTGGTAGCGCGCGTCTTAGGCCGCGTGAGGCGGTCGACGATCAGGGCCAGGTGCTCCGGATCGTCCACCGGCCAGCGGCGCTTTTCGCTATCCACGACATAAAGTCCGATGAGGCCGCGCATCGAGGGCAATGCTTTCGTATCCACCCAGGCCATGCACCAGCTTCCATCCTGCGCGAAATCGTGCGGAATGCCGTGCATCTCAATGGCAAAGCGCTCTCGCCGTCCGCGCCAGCCAATTTTGCGCTCCCCGTAGCAGCCCGTGATTCGGATTTTGGTTTCCCCCGGATCTGTGACCAGCAGAATCAGGGCATTCCCGTGCTCGGAGTCTTCCAGGCAGATGGTGCCGCCCACGGAGCCCAACACGAGTCGCACTTGAACAGTAGCTATCTTATTCAGGGACAGTGAGATGGTGGACATGACGGTCTGTAGACGGCAATTGCAGAGCCACTCGTCAGGCCACCGGTTTGCTGCTCTTCATGCTGTCTTCGTAATAACGGAGGAGAGCCGCCTCGTCGAAGTCCACCGCACGCGCATACTGACGGAGATAGCTGCTGGCATAGATGCCGCAAGGCAGCTTGTGGAAATCTCCGTGTTCGATCGCTTCCAGATAGCGCACTCCGATTTTGGTGGAATCGGAGATCTGCCGGAGGGAGATAGCCTTCTCCTGACGGCACTGAATCAACTCATTCGGGAAGTGCGAAAGGCTGCTTGTCATGATGCGCCGTGGTATTGCACGTTTCCGGCAAATCCAACCGCCCGTTCGAATCAATCGAAAGCGGGGTTTGCAGTGTTAAGCTCGTGTAATTCTTTCTCAATCCTCACTCGATGAGGTCGATTTTCCCGGGTAATCGGTTCTAATGTCTACAGTGCAATTGGTTGTCATACCTTAAGGCTTAAAGGGAATCCCGCAGGCGGACTACCGCAGGCCCCACTGCGCGAACAAGAACGCCATGACGTCGGTCTGCTGGGCGATTTGCTCGGTGAGCGCAGTGCCAATGCCATGGCCGGCGCTGCTGGTGGTGCGCAGGAGAACGGGCTGTTTGGTCCCGCTGGCCTGCATTCTCGCCGTCATCTTGCGCGAATGCGAGGGGTCCACCCGGGGGTCGTTCGCGCCGGTGAGGAAGAGCGTGGCGGGGTATTGCGTCCCGTCCTTGACGTGGTGGTAGGGCGAGTAGTCGTAAAGCGAGTGGAACTGGTCCATTTCCTTCACCGTTCCGAACTCGGTGACGTTGAATGCGCCGTTGGGCTGCAGTTCCACGCGCAGCATGTCATATATGCCCACGTGCGACACCACGGCACGGTAGAGTTCGGGATGCTGCGTCAGGGCCGCGCCCATTAACAGGCCGCCGTTGCTGCCGCCTTCAATGGCGAGCTTTGCGGCCGTAGTGTAGTGGTTGTCGATCAGCCAGCGCGCCGCAGCGGCGAAATCGTCGAACACGTTCTGCTTCTTCTTCAGGTTTCCCGCGCGATGCCACGGCTCTCCGTATTCGCCTCCGCCACGCAGGTTAGCCACCACGTAGACCACGCCGCGATCCAGCAGAACCCGCCGCGACACGCTGTAGGCGGGAGAGAGGCTGATGCTGTAGCCTCCGTAGCCATAAAGCAGCGTAGGATTGTTTCCATCGAGCTTCGTTCCCTTACGGCGAATAATGTTCAGCGGGATTTTGGCGCCGTCGTTTGATGTGGCGAATTCGCGGACCACTTCGCAATCCTGGAAATCGGCCGCGCCGATCTCGCGCAGCGCAGTGGGCACCAGTTTCCCCGCCGCACCGTCGTAGCGATACCATGCCGGCGGCGCAAGGTAGCTGCCGCTCAACAGCAGCACGTCGTCACCGCTGGTGCGCACTACTCCGCCCACCGACGACACAGGCGGCAGGGGCGCCACAGAGCCCGTTCCTCCGGCCGCCGAAAAGACGCGCACCTGTTCGGGTCCGCCTGCCTGGTCCACCACATACAAGCGGTGTGCGGTGGGGACGACGAACTGGATGGCGTTCTTGCTCTCGGGCACCACCGTTTTCGCGTTGGACATGAGGGGCCGGTCGAGAGGCACCGCGACGATCCGCCCCAGGGGAGCATTCCGCCGCGTGAGCATATAGAGCTGGCCGCCGGGTCCGAACGCTACTTGCGGAACTTCGTCGGTGTAGGTCGCGATCTGCGTCCACTGGCCGGAGGGCGTCAGCAGGTAATGCACGAAATCGCCACCATCGCCATTGGCCATTTGCGCCAGTACGTACCGGCCATCATCGGAACTGGTCAGCGCGATCTCGGCGATACGGGGAAAGTCCTTTCCGATCGCGTAAGTGTCCGCACTCGTATCGGCGCCCAGCTTGTGAAAG
Source organism: uncultured Solibacteraceae bacterium (assembly GCA_963815475.1). Classification (GTDB taxonomy): domain Bacteria; phylum Acidobacteriota; class Terriglobia; order Bryobacterales; family Bryobacteraceae; genus Sulfopaludibacter. The sequence goes on from CAWFHD010000003.1 coordinate 3,939,662, forward strand.
TAGACTTGCTGGAAGAAGTCGAGATCGTCCGGAGGGCGCTCGCCCGCGCGGGGATAACGCGTGTACCAGAAGCCCGAAGCATCCTGATTCCAGGCGAGACTGCCTCCCGCCGTCCCGCCATTTACGCGCGGCACCAATCCGGGGAGCGCCGTCGCGGAAACGACATCGTAAACGGTGACGTCACCGCTTTCGCTGCCGCCTTTCGACATGGACACCGCGACGCGCTTGCCGTCGAGGGAGGGGACGTAGAAATCGATCTCGATGCCGCCTTTCGAATCCAAGTGGTTGGGATCGACGATCACGCGCTCCGACGCTGGGTCGTCGGCCGATTTCAGTGTCACCAGGATGGCTTGTTCGCTGGGCGGCTGCATCTTCAGGGCGAACAGCGTGCCACCGCGATACGACATGGCGAAATATCGCGCCGATTGCCGTGTGATGAGTTTCTTCAACTCGCCATATAACGGGGCGCGCGAGGGCAGCGCATCCAGGTAACGGCGTGCGTTCTGGTTCTGCGCGTCGCTCCATGCCTGCACGGACGGGTCGGCCGCATTCTCCAGCCAACGGTAATCGTCGGTGATTTTGACGCCATGGTAGGTGTCGGTCACGGGATGTTTCGGGGTGGTGGGAGGCTGCCCCAGCAGCGCCGCGCCCGTCACGCCAGAGATCAGAAACGATCGCAGAAGCATTTGCCGCATTGTACCCCGCGCGGGCGAACAGGTAACAATCCGGTAACATCGGTGATGCTAGATTCTTATAGAGAATCGCTGCCCATGAACGTCAGATGCCTGCTGGTATCGCTCGTTTGGTTCGCGGCCGCCGCCGCGGCGCAACCCGCGTCGGACCTGCTGCAATCGGGAATCTTCGCCCAGGAAGTGCAGGGCGACGTGGATGGCGCGATCCGCGTCTACCGGCAGATTCTGAGTGCCGGCGCAGGCATGCGCCTCTATGCCGCGCAGGCGCAATACCGGCTTGGCCTGTGCCTGCTGCGCAAGAAAGATCTGGCAGGCGCGAAGCTCGCCTTCGAATCGGTGATCAAGGACTACCCGGAGGAGCGCGAACTGGCCGCCCGCGCACGCGAGAGCATGCCGTTGGGCAACGGACTACTGCCCGCTCCATGGGGCGATACCGAGGTTACCGAATATCGCTGGACCATTCCCGGCGTGCCGGACGGATGGTCCATCAGCCGAATCGCCACGTCGGCGAAAAGCAAGCGCACCATGCGCATTCAGATGAATTTCTACGGCCCGCAGTTGAATGCCTCCATGGTGGATGTGGATCGCGAGACAATGCGGCCCGGTGCGGCCACGTATCGCGGACCGAATGCGCAGAATTCCCGGATTGCGGCGGGAGTCGGTGTTTATCGGATGGCAGCGCCGGACCCGTATCCATCGAGCTTCTGGTCAATGAGCCCGACGAAGACTTCGGGCCACACGGCGGTTTACGCCCAGGCAGAGTTGTTGTACCTGCTGCGCCGCATGCCGCTCGATCCGGGAAAGGGTTCCACGATTTGGCTGCTCGCGCCGGGAGCAGCCAACTTTACCGCCTTGAAGGCCACAGCGGCAGGCACGGAGAGTGTGACGGTGCCAGCGGGAACCTTCGAATGTTACAAAGTGAGGCTGTCGGCGGATGAGTCGGCGGGCGTGCCGGCGCCACTCTTCAGCAGCGTCAGCATCGATTGGCTTCGGCCGGCGGAAGGCGAGACGCTTTGGTACTCCACAACCGGCGCGCGGCCGTTGGTCCGCATGGAATTCGGAGCACTGCGAGGCGAACTCACAAGCCTGCGAACCAGCGAACCCCAAGGCACCACCAGCTACCGCGATATCGGCACCGGGTTCTCATTCAGCCTGCCGGCCGGTTGGATCTACCACGCGCGCACCGCCGTCGCGGGCGACGGCAACAGCGTGGACCTGATCGACCCCGAGTCGCAGACGGTGATCGTCATCTCCGGCAAGTCGAAACACACGGCTCCCGAGGACATCGCGGCGGAATTGCAGCGGGGCGCCGAGCAGCGGCGCGACAAGAGCCAGCACTCGCAGACGTCCGTCCGCCTGGGCGGACACCAGGCCCTGACCTGGATTGGTAACCGCGACGAACACACCCGCCGGGTAGGGTACATCACCTGGGTGCAAAGCGAAGCGACAAGGCTCAGCATTGCTTTCCAAACAGACGCGGCTGAGTTGGACGGCGTCCTGAAACGGCTGCAGCCGATTCTCGATTCCTTTCGAATGCCATAGGGCGAACGGTGTGATTCCACGATTCCAATTCGGCGCCGCAGGCGAGGAGCGAAGCTACCGGGTAGTCCTCGGCCTGCTGCTATTGGCGGTCCTGGTGCCCACGGCCTGCCTGCTTTACTTCATCAACGAAGCGGTGAGCGGGCAGCGCAACCTGGCGCGCCAGAAACTCGACGACGCCTATCGCGGACAACTGCGGCTGGTGAGCGAGCGCATCGATGCGTTCTGGGAACAGCGGGCCCGCGACCTGGACGCGCGCCCGGACAACGTATCTCCGGCTCTTTTTTTCGAGCACTGTGTGCGCGACGGTCTGGCCGAATCCGTGATCTGCCTGGACCGCGACGGATCGCCGACATATCCATCGCTGGCCGCGGTTCCGCGTGCCGATCTTACCATCCGGCAGCCTCAATGGATGGAGGCCCGTGCGCTGGAGGACGATGGCAAGGCAATGGAAGCCGCAATGAAGTACGGCGAGATCGCGCGCAACGAACACGACCCTTCGCTCGCAGCTCGTGCCGGTCAAGCTCACGCGCGCTGCCTGGCGGCCAGCGGCCAGAAGATGGCTGCGTTTGCCGCAATCGAAGCGCAGAACCAGGTCTCGCAGTTGGCGTTCGCTACCGGTCTGGATGGGCGCCTCATCATGGCGGACGAACTCGCCCTGGAAATGCAGCTTGTGCCCGACGAACTCCGCAGCGATCGGGCGCGCGCGCTGTTCGGCATCGTGCAAAACTATTCGCGCCAAATGCCGTCGGCGCAAAGGTTGTTTTTGATGGACACGTTGCGGTCGCGCGAGGACAATCCTCGAAACCGCACGTTTCCTACGTACCAGGCTGAACGGGGCGCCGAGCGAGTCCTCTCAGCCGGACTCGCGACGCCCGGCGATCCGGTGCTTGTGTTGAGTGGCATTGCCGACGCGTGGAAGCTGACTTCGCCGGGCAAGCGGACCATCGGGTTCTATCAAACGGCTACGGTGATGGCCGCCATGCGGAACCTGCTGGGAAACGAGAATTCCACTTTCAGCTTGACGGCGCCTGGTCGCAACCTGCCCCAACATCAGGAATCGATGGCGGCTGGCTCGCATCTTCCCGGATGGCAGCTTAGTTTATATATTCCCAATGGCGGGATCAGTGCCCAGCATCAGATCGCATCGTACCTCTGGATCGGTTTTCTCACGGTTGCGGTGGTCGCAGTTCTGGCCGGTGTGGGCGGACAGGTGCTGCGGCGTCAGATGCGCATCGCTCATCTCAAGACGGACTTGGTGGCGGCGGTCTCCCACGAGTTGAAGACGCCGCTGGCTTCGATGAAGCTGCTGGTGGAATCGCTGCTTTCGGGCGATCAGTTTGAACCCAAGCGAACTCGCCAATACCTTCAGCTTGTCGCGCACGAGAACAGCCGGCTCAGCCGCCTGATCGATAATTTCCTGACCTTCTCGCGAATGGAGAGGAATCGCGGCAACTTCCGATTCGCTCGCGTGCAGCCGGAGGCGGTGGTGCAAGCCGCGATGGAATCGATCGGCGAACGGTTCAGCGTGGAGGTGAAGGTCGAAGGCAATCCGCCTCCTCTGTATGTCGACGGGGACGCGTTGGTCACTGTGCTGCTCAATCTCTTGGACAACGCTTACAAGTACACGGATGAAAAGAACCGGCGGATTGAATTGCGCGTGTTCGAGACCGCCGGGCGAGTGCTGTTCGCCGTGAAGGATAACGGCATCGGTATCGCCGAGAGTGAGCGTAAGAAGATCTTCCGGCGCTTCTACCAGGTGGATCGTCGATTGGCACGGCAGGCGGGAGGTGTGGGGTTGGGACTGAGCATCGTGGAGTTCATTGTGAAGGCGCACGGCGGCGAGATTTCGGTTTATAGCCAACCGGGGCAGGGCAGCACGTTCACTGTTTCCCTGTCGCCGAGTTCTTCCTCCGCGGAGGTGGCGGCATGAGCGCCGGGCGCCTGCTGATCGTAGAAGACGAGCCCTCCCTGATGCTCGGTCTGAAGGACGCCTTCGAGGATCTAGGCTTCCTGGTGCTGTGCGCTGCCGACGGCCAGAAAGGGCTCACGCTGGCGCTTGAGGGGAAGCCCGATCTGATTCTGCTCGACATCATGCTGCCCAAGGTGAACGGCTATGAGATTTGCCGCGCGGTGCGGAGCCAGGGACTCGACATGCCGATCATCATGCTCACCGCCAAGGGGCAGGAAGAAGACATCGTCCTGGGGCTGAATCTGGGCGCCGACGACTACGTAACCAAGCCGTTCAAACTCGGTGAACTGGTGGCGCGCACCAACGCCTTCCTGCGGAGACGGCGGACGCCGCCCACACAGATCGTCCACTTCGGCGGGTTCGAACTGAACTTGAGCGCGCATGTGCTGCGGCAGAATTCCAAGGACGTGGATTTGACGGCGAAGGAGTTCGGCCTGCTGGCCTATCTGGCGGTGCGCGTGGGGCGCGCCATTACGCGCCGCGACATCCTCAACGCGGTGTGGAGCGACTCGATTACCGTGACGCAGCGCAGTGTGGACCGATGCGTCACAACGTTGCGCGCGAAGATTGAGACCAACCCGCGCGAGCCGGTGTATATCCAAACGATTCGCGATATCGGATACCGCTTCGAGACGGGCGAGTAGCACTACTCCTTTATTTAGAGCATCTGAAAGAGTGTGTTAATCTTGCCAGCATGAGGCCGATTGTTACTAACTCTGGCTCTATTCGAACGTCTAGTATTAGCAATTGAGTGGCAAATCGATGCTATGGCGAAATCTTTTCCGACGGGCCGATAGGGACCTGGATCATCGCTCCTGTTGCTGTTGGTGGCCGTATCGGCCGGCTACCTTCCAGCCAGAAAGGCGGCTCGCATAGATCCCGTAATTGCGCTACGACACGAGTAAGTGGGGGCGCTATTCGTGCCGGAGAGCTTGCATGGGATCGATCCGGCTGGCGCGCATGGCCGGCAGCCAGACCGCGAACAGCGCGACGGCAGTCAGTATTGCCGGGACCGTTACGAAGACCAGCGGATCTCGCTCCGTTACGCCGAACAGAAAGCTGGCGATCCATCGCGTCAGTCCGAAAGCCGCCACCAGCCCGCAAGCCGCGCCTGCCAACGCCAATCGCAGGCCCTGCAACACCACCATGTTTCGGATGCGGCTCGATTCCGCTCCTAGGGCCAGCCGGATTCCGATCTCACGTCGGCGCTGTGCCACCGAGTGCGCCATCAATCCGTAAATCCCGATCGCCGCGAGCAACAGGGCGGAGCATCCGAAGATGGTGAGCACCAGGGTGTTGAAATCCTGCGCCGCCATGGAGCGCGACAAGATCTGGTCCATCGTGCGGACCTGCGCAACAGGCAGGCCGCCGCTTGCAGTGCGCAACTCCTGCTGGATCGCGGAACTCGGCGACGCTGATGGTATGCGTGTACGAATCGCCCAGGCCCACGGGATCCTCCGCAGCAATCCTCCCGGAGTGACCGACGGTACGTAAAGGTTGGGGCGTGGGTCGCGATTCAGGCCGCGGTCGCGCACGTCGGCGGCCACCCCGATGATCTGTAGCGCAGGCCCGTCGCCGATGCGGAGTTGGTCGGTCAGCGGATCGCGATCCGGCCAGAACTGCTTCGCCAGCGTCTGATTGATGATTACGACCGCTGACGCACTCTCGTCGCGCTCCGTAAATGCCCGGCCGCGCAAGAGCGGGATGTGGAAGGTTTCGAAGTATCCCGCCGAAACTTCCGTCCATCCCGTGACGCCCCGTTGGCCACCCCCTGCCCGTTCGAAGCCAACCTGCAGGCGGCTATCCAACGGCACGCAGCATGTGGCTGCGGCAGCCTCGACATCGGGAAGCGCGCGGATACGGCGCAACGACTCACGAATCACCCGGCCGGCTTTTGCCGGATCGGCGAACTCGGGACCCGTAAGCGACATACGCATGGTTAAAACATTATGGGAGTCGAAGCCCGGGTCCACTTGCCGAAGCGCGATGAAGCTGCGGATCAGCAGGGCCGCGCCGATCAGCAGGACCAGAGCCAGCGCCATCTCAGTGGTGACCAGCAGCGAACGCACTTTGTTCTGCCGGAAGCCGCCGATACTGCTGCCGCCCCCTTTGAGGGCGCTGCTCAGATCCGTGCGCGACGCGCCGAGTGCGGGAACCAGTCCGAACAGAACGCCTGTGAGAAGCGATAGGCCGAGGGTGAACCCTGCCACGCGCCAGTCGAGGGTCACATTTGCCCCGCCGGCTCCGAGCCGCGGGATGTGCGGGTCGATGGCCAGAAGGGCGTGGATGCCGGCGTATCCGGCCGCCATGCCTAGCACTCCTCCGGCGAGCGATAGCATGACGCTCTCCGTGAGAAGTTGCCGGACGATTTGTCCCCTGCCAGCGCCGACCGCGGTTCGAATCGCGATCTCGCGCTTGCGGCCGGTGGCGCGCGCCAGCAGTAAATTGGCGACGTTGGCGCACGCGATCAAGAGCACGAGGCTCACCGCGGCGAGTAGAATCAGCAGGGAACTCCGGACGCCACCCACAATCGCGTCCTGTAAACGCTGTATGCCGAAGCCCGCGCCTGGGGTCAGGTCCATAAATCTGCGCGCGTATTCCGAGTAGCTGGCTCGCAACTGCTCATTAGCTGCGGCCAGCGTGACTCCGGGCTTCAATCGCCCGGCGACATTCAAGTAGTGGCCACGGTCCGTGCTGTTGGGGTCAATCTGCAAAGGCAGGTAGACGTCTGGCGGATCGTCGATTTCGATGTCGCCTGACAGCAGCGATTGTTCCGCGATCTGGCCATCGCGCAAACTGGCGGGCGCCACGCCGATGATCTCGTAGGCTTCGCCGCCCAGCGTGATGCGCCTGCCGATCACTCTTCGGTCGCCACCGTAGTGGCGCTGCCAAAACGCGTAGGCCAGCACTACCGTTCCGGGCGCGCGCGGCAAATCATCCTGGGCCGTGAAGGTGCGGCCGGCCGCCGCGCTGCCCCCGCACAGGCGGAAGAAGGCGGCACTCACTTGCATGGTGGGAATCTGCTCCGGGAACGATTCGCCGGTCAGGTTGGCGAAGTTGAAAGCGTAAGCCGAAACATCTTCGAAAGCCGAAGTCTGTTGCCGCCACCAGTTGAATTCCGCCGGTGCAGCGCTTCCGGTCCGGGCGCCCGCCGAAAGGTGCTCTGGAACATCACGATTCGTGCAGCGTCGCGGTAGGCGAACGGTTTCAGCAGTACGGTGTTCACCACGGAGAAAATCGCCGTGTTGGCCGCGATGCCAAGCGCCAGGGCCACAACTGCCGGGATGTTGAAGCCCGGCGAACGGAGGAACATTCGGCAGGAGTGCTTCAGGTCCTTGAGAAAGCGGTCCATCACAGATTTAGGAGTAAAGGTATCACAGCTAGATTCAACCAACATCGGACTCCCAGGTAACAAAGCGGTAAAACGCGTCCTGTAAATTCCAAACATGCCCACGATACGTTGTCTCCTACAGATGCTGATTCTGACATCCGCCGCTCTTGCTCAGACCACCTGGGAGGCACGGTTCCATCAGGGCGATACCCTAGAACGCGAAGGCCGGTACACCGCGGCGTCCCGCGAGTTTTCCGACGCTCTCGTCGAGGCAGAACGTCTGGGGCCGGACGACTGGAGGCTGCCGCTCACGCTGCACAACCTTGGAGCAGTGGATCGCGAACTGGGCCGCTATCCCGAGGCCGAACACTGCTACCGGCGCGCCATCGGTATCTGGGAGCAGCGCCATCCGCAGCGCAAGCTCGAACTGGCGTCGTCGCTGTACAACCTGGCATCGCTCCACCTGGTGCTCGGACGCTTGTCGCGCGCCGAGCCGCTTTACCGGCACGCCTACGAGCTGCGGTTGGCCGCGCTTGGCCCGGAGCATCGCTTGACTGGCGTGAGCCTCGAAGGACTGGCGCACCTGCTGCACGAGCGACGTCGGTACAGCGAGGCAGAGGAGTTGTACGCACGCGCCGCCTCCATTCTGGAAGGGTCGTTCGGGCCCCAGTCCACAGAAGTGGCGAACATCTCGCACAATCGCGCGCTGCTGTATCGCGACCAACATCGCGATGCGGAAGCGCTCCCGCTACTGCGGCGGGCCGCGGCGATCTACGAGAAGGCCGCTCCCAGCCACCCGAATCTCGCGATCATCCTGCGCAATCTTGCCGAACTGGAAGCCAGCCAAGGCGATATGGCGCGCGCCGCCGAGCTCTTCAGTCGCGCCGTTCAAATCTGCACGGCATCGCTGCCGGCCGATCACCCGCAGACTGGGATCATCCTGGCCGCATACGGCAAATTCCTCTTGAAGGCGAACCGAAAGGACGAGGCTCGTGCCGTCACCGCGCAGGCGCAGTCGATTCTGGCCAAGAGCGCGCAGGAGAGCGGGATAGCTCACACAGTGGATGCGTCGGCGTTCGCTCGATAATCCCGGCAGCTACCGAAGAGCGTCGAGAGGAGTCTCGACGCTGCAGACACGAGCGTCCGCGCCACTGCCGCTAGAGCATGGCTTTTGCGCAGTTGTACCCCGGAGCTCCCATGACTCCGCCTCCGGGATGGGCTCCGGAGCCGCACAGGTAGAGGTCGCGGATGGGCGTTTTGTAGCGCGCCCAGCCGGCTACGGGGCGCATGACGAACATCTGGTCGAGACTCATTTCGCCATGGAAGATGTTGCCTCCCGTGATACCGAAGCGGCGTTCCAAGTCGAGGGGCGATAGCACCTGCCGATGCTCCACGATGCTGCGGATGTTCGGCGCGTACTCTTCGATCAGCGAAATCACTCGGTCGCCAAACGGTTCGCGCAACTCGTCCCACGTGCCCTCCCGCAACGTATAGGGCGCGTATTGCAGGAAGATCCCCATGATGTGTTTGCCTGGCGGGGCGAGCGACGGGTCGTACATGGTGGGGATGGTCAGTTCCAGCAGGGGACGCTCTGAGGCGCGGCCGTACTTGGCATCGTCCCAGGCGCGCTCCACGTATTCGATGCTGGGGCAGATGTGCATGGTGGCGCGATGGTGCGGGCCGGGCGCTCCGGGGTATGCAGTGAATTCGGGCAGGCCGTTCAACGCGAGATTGATCTTGCAGCTTGTGCCTTCGATGCGGAAATGGCGGATGGCGGCGACGAAATCGGGGGGCAGGTCGCTCTCGGCCAGCAGTCGGAGAAAGGTGATCTTGGGGTCGAGATTGGAGGCGATCATACCGCCCTCAATCTCCTCGCCGCCTTCGAGCACCACGCCGTAAGCGCGGCCGCCGCGCACCAGCACCTTCGACACGGCGGCGTTGGTGCGGATGGTGGCGCCCGACGCACGCGCCGAAGATGCGATGGCTTCGGATACAGTGCCCATGCCGCCGCGCACAAAACCCCAGAGCCCGCGATGGCCGGCCACGCCGCCCATGCAGTGGTGCAGCAGAATGTAAGCGGTGCCCGGCGAGCGCGGTCCGCCGTTGGCGCCGATCACGCCATCGGTGGCCAAGGTGACCTTGACCTGTTCGGACTCGAACCACTCGTCGAGCAGCTCCGCGGCGCTGGCGGTGAAGATCTTCACCATCGCGGTGAGATCTTTGGGGCTGAGACCGCGCATGCGGCCTACGAGCTTCAGGTAGTCGACGAAGTCACCAATGCCGGCGGGCGGGAACGCGGGCGGAGTCGTCAGCAGCAGGCCTTCCACCACTTGCGAGATGCGTTCGAGCTGGTCTTCGTACGCGGGATAGACCTCGGCGTCGAGGCGGGAGAATTTGGCGATCTCAGCGATAGTCTTGGCACGGTCCTGCCACATGAAGAAATGGCGGCCATCGGGAAAGGCGGAGAAAAAGGCCGGGTCCTTGGCGTCCACTTTGTAGCCGTGGCGCTCCAGTTCGAGTTCGCGGACGATGCGCTCCTGCAGCAGGCTGGTGAGGTACGCGCCGGTGGAGACTTTGTATCCCGGCCAGATTTCTTCTGTGACGGCGCAGCCGCCCAGCAACTCGCGGCGTTCGAGGACGAGAACTTTGCGTCCGGCGCGCGCCAGGTAGGCCGCAGTCACCAGGCCGTTATGCCCTCCTCCAATAATGATGGCGTCGTATCTAGGCATTGGTTTGGCGTTGTCAATCCTAGCACGCCACGGCCTGGAGGGACCTCAGGACCGGCTCCGGTGTGTGCGCGGAGCCCCGTTGTGGCCGCTTACTCAGACTTGAGGGAAGCCATATCGATGGAGAAGCGGTACTTCACATCCGACTTCAGCAGTCTCTCATACGCCTCGTTGATCTTCTGGATGGGGATGACTTCGACATCGGCTGTGATGTTGTGGGCGCCGCAGAAATCGAGCATCTCCTGAGTCTCGGGGAGGCCGCCGATGGGCGAACCGGAGAGGCTGCGTCGCCCCATGATGAGGCCGAATGCCGGAATTTGCATAGGCTTCTCGGGCGCGCCTACAAGGGTAATGTTGCCGTCTCGACGCAATAGTTGAATGTAGGCGTTGATGTCGTGATCGGCGGCAACGGCGTCGAGGATGAAGTCAAAGCTGCCAGCATGTTTTTTCATCTCGTCGGCATTGCGCGAAATGACCACTTCGTCAGCGCCGAGGCGGAGCGCGTCTTCTTTCTTACTGGGCGAGGTGGTGAAAGCCACTACTTCCGCCCCCAGCGCGTGAGCGAACTTGACGGCCATGTGGCCCAGTCCGCCCAGGCCCACCACACCGGCCTTCTTGCCCTTGGCGACGCCCCAGTGGCGCATTGGCGAGTAAGTCGTGATGCCGGCGCAGAGCAGGGGCGCGGCTCCGGCGAGATTCAGGTTGGAAGGAACATGCAACACGAAGCGCTCATCCACCACTACGCTGTCGGAGTAACCGCCGTAGGTGACGCCTCCGAGGTGCTTGTCGGGAAAGTTGTAGGTGAGGGTGAAGTTTTGGCAGAACTGCTCCAGGCCAGCCTTGCACTCGGGGCAGGTGCGGTCGGAATCCACCAGGCATCCGACCGCGGCAAGGTCGCCCTGTTTGAACTTGGTCACTGCGGAGCCCACCTTGGCGACACGGCCGACGATCTCATGCCCCGGCACGCAAGGGTAGACCGTCGGCATCACGTCGTTCCACTCGTCGCGGACTTGGTGAAGATCGGAGTGGCACACGCCGCAGAAGAGGATTTCGATCTGAACGTCGTGTTCGGTTGGATCCCGGCGTGTGATGGTCGCGGATGCCAGCGGCGATTTCGCACTGGTCGCGGAGTAAGCTTTCGTTCTGTACATGGATTGATGCTCCTGTTGTTTGTCTATCGGTTTCTATGTACGCAGGGTCAGCGGCCGGTCATCTGCTCGAGTTTCTCAGGGTAGCGGGCGCCTTGCACCGTGATCTGCGCGGCAGCTTGATCGATATCGCGAAGATCGTCCGCCGTGAGTTCGACGGATACTGCCCCAATGTTTTCTTCCAACCGATGCAGCTTCGTGGTGCCTGGGATCGGGACCATCCACGGCTTCTGGGCCAGCAGCCAGGCCAGCGCGATCTGGGCGGGTGTCGCGTTCTTTCGTTCTCCAATGCCGGCCAGCAGGTTAATGAGAGCCTGGTTTGCCTTGAGGGCTTCCGGCGTGAATCGCGGCAAAGTGCTGCGAAAATCGGAGCTGTCGAACTTTGAGTTCTCGTCCATCTTGCCGGTGAGAAAGCCCTTGCCTAAAGGACTGTACGGCACCAGACCGATGCCGAGTTCCTCAAGAGTCGGTATCACTTCCTTCTCCGGAGTCCTGGTCCACAGCGAATACTCGCTCTGCAGGGCGGTGACTGGTTGGACGGCGTGCGCGCGGCGGATGGTCTTCACGCCGGCTTCGGAAAGGCCGAAGTGCTTGACCTTGCCGCTCTGAATCAGATCCTTCACCACTCCCGCTACATCTTCGATCGGAACGTCCGGATCCACACGATGTTGGTAGAGCAGATCGATGACTTCCAGCTTGAGCCGCTTCAACGATCCCTCGACGGCCTGCTTGATGTGTTCCGGCCGGCTGTTCAGGCTCGGCGGACCCTTCCTCGCTTGAGGATCGAAACCGGTGGCCAGGTCGAACCCGAATTTGGTGGCGATCACCAATTGCTTGCGGAAGGGGGCGAGAGCTTCGCCCACGAGTTCTTCGTTCAGGAACGGACCGTACACTTCGGCCGTGTCGAAGAAGGTGATCCCCCGATCCACGGCTGCCCGGAGAAGAGAAGTCATCTCCTGCTTGTCTTTCGGGGGACCGTAAGAAAAACTCATTCCCATGCAGCCGAGTCCGAGTGCCGAGACTTCCAGGCCGCTTTTGCCAAGTTTGCGCTTCTGCATTGTTCCTCCTTCGGAACCCATCTTCAGGTTACGTTTGCGCACACGCGAAGCGATATCCCGATCCTTCCGATTTATTGCCTATTTCTCTCGCACTGTTCATCGACGCACAGAGCGAGCGGTTATGCTGGAAAGAGGAGCGTGAGATGCTTAGCACGAAAAACCGTGGCGGAGAGCGACTTCCGGCTGGAAGCCCGGCGCACGAATTGCGGTTTGAGCTGGCCCGCAAGATTGCCTTGTTCATGGGTTCCGAAGAGAAACGGGTAACGGAGATTCCCGGTCTGATCCTGGCGCGGCGGACTTCCACTACGGCCAAATGCTCCATGACTTACGAGCCCAGCGTGATCGTGATCCCCCAAGGGCGAAAGCGTGTGGAACTCGGCCGAAATGTGTTCATTTACGATGCATCGCGGTTTCTGCTGACCGCGATTGACTTGCCCGTGGTCAGCCGGGTGATCGAAGCCAGCGAAGCAGTGCCCTGCCTGGCGATGTCGCTCAGCCTCGAAATGCCTTTGGTGAGAGAAGTCCTCAGCCGGGAGGAGATTCAGGTGGCGGAAGCTCCGACGGATAGCCCTGGCATGGCGACAGGCGAGACCACGGTGGAATTCCTCAGCGCCTGCTGCCGGCTGGTGGATCTGCTGAACACGCCGGAGGACATCCCCTTTCTCAGCGGCCTGATTCAACGCGAGATCATCTATCGAGTTCTACGCAGTGCGGAGGGGGCGCGGCTGCGGGCGATTGCTACGCTCGGAGAGCAAAGCCACCGCACGGCGAAAGCGATCGCCTGGATCACGACGAACTATGCGAAGCCACTACGCGTAGAGGAACTCGCGGAAATCGCTGGCATGGGCGTATCCACGCTGCACCATCATTTCCGAATGCTCACCGCCATGAGTCCTCTGCAGTATCAGAAGAAGCTTCGGCTGCAGGCAGCGCGGGGCCGCATGCTGATGGAGGGTCTGGACGCCGCCAGTGCGGCTTTTGAGGTGGGCTACGAAAGCGCTAGCCAATTCAACCGCGAATACAGCCGCTTCTTCGGCCAGCCACCCATGCGGGATGTGCGCACTCTTCGCTCGCCAGGAACTCCGCCGTTGGAATCGGTCGGCAATCGCCTGGGCGGCCAACCTATCGCTTCTTAAACACGACCACTCCCAGCGGCGGCATGGTGACGGCGATGCTGTAAGGCCGGTCGTGCTTGGGAATTTCGCGTGAGGAGACCAAGCCTCCATTGCCCACGTTCGTGCCCCCGAAGAGTTCCGAATCGGTATTTAAAATCTCTTCGTAGAAGCCTTCTTCCGGCACGCCGAATTCGTAGCTCTGGCGGACGACCGGGGTGAAATTGCAGCACACCAGGACGAAGTCCTTGGGATCTTCAGCGCGGCGGATGAACGCGATCACTGAGTTTTCCCAATCGTGGAAGTCCACCCATTCGAAGCCGCGATAGTGGAAATCCACCTGGTAGAGCGCGGGGTTGGACCGGTAGATACGATTCAACTCACGCATCAGCGACTGCAGTTTGCGGTGAATGTCGAATTCCAGCAACTCCCAGCGAGTGCCGGCATTATAGTTCCACTCTTCGCGCTGGCCGATCTCCTGTCCCATGAAGAGGAGTTTCTTGCCCGGATGCATCCACATGTATGCCAGGAACGCGCGTGCGTTGGCGAACTGACGCCATTCGTCGCCTGGCATTTTGTTGATGAGCGAGCCTTTGCCGTGGACCACTTCGTCGTGCGAAATGGGGAGCACGAAATTCTCAGTGAAGGCGTAGAGCAGGCTGAAGGTGATGTGATTGTGCTGGAACTTCCGGTAGATGGGGTCCTTCTCGAAATAGTCCAGCATGTCGTGCATCCAGCCCATGTTCCACTTCATGGTGAAGCCGAGGCCGCCCAGATACACAGGTTTGGACACGCCGGGGAAGGCGGTGGATTCCTCCGCCACGGTAAAGACGCCGGGAACAGCGTGGGCCAGTTCGTTGAAGCGTTTGAGAAACTCGATAGCTTCCAGATTTTCGTTGCCGCCGTACTGGTTGGGAATCCACTCGCCGGCTTTGCGCGAATAGTCCAGGTACAGCATGGAGGCCACGGCATCGACGCGCAGACCGTCGATATGATACTCCTTCAGCAGGAAGAGTGCGTTCGAAATCAGGAACGATCGCACTTCGTTGCGCCCGTAGTTGAATATCAGCGTGCCCCAATCGCGATGCTCGCCTTTACGGGGGTCGGCATGCTCGTAGAGCGCCGTGCCGTCGAAGAATACCAATCCATGGGCGTCTTTGGGAAAGTGCGCGGGCACCCAGTCGAGGATCACGCCTATGCCGGCCTGGTGCACGGCGTCGATGAAGTATTTAAAGTCGTCGGGCGTGCCGAAGCGGGAAGTGGGCGCGAAGTAGCCGATCACCTGGTAGCCCCACGAGCCCGAGAACGGATACTCCATCATGGGCATCAGCTCGATGTGCGTATAGCCCATCTGCTTGACGTACTCCACCAGCTTCACCGCCAGTTCGCGATAGGTGAGGAACTGACCCTGAGGAGCGCGCAGCCACGATTCCAGATGCACCTCGTACACGGCCACAGGCGATTTCAGCCACTCGGTTTCGGCGCGCGTCTTCAGCCACTCGGCGTCATGCCATTCGTACCGCGTGGTGTCCCATATAATGGACGCCGATTTGGGAGGCAGTTCGCAACCGAAGGCGTAAGGGTCGGCCTTGAGCTGCTGGTAGCCGGCGAAGCGCGACTTAACGTTGTACTTGTACGCGGCTCCCTGTCCCAGCCCCGGAATGAACAGCTCCCACACGCCGCCGGAACGCTGGCGCATGGGATGACGGCGAATATCCCAATCGTTGAACTCGCCGGCCACGGTGACATTGAGTGCGTTGGGCGCCCACACGGCGAAGCGTGTGCCGGCCACTCCATCCACCGTCATCACGTGCGCGCCAAAGGTGCGATACGCCTCGTGTAGCGTTCCTTCGGTGTGCAGGTAGAGGTCGGAATCGGTGATGATGGGGCCGAAGCGATAGGGGTCGTCGATGTCGATCTCGCGGCCGTCCCACAGTTTCAAACGCAGGGAATAACGCTGCGGATCGCCATTGAGGCCCGCGCAGAAGAAGCCCTGCGAGTTCTGCTTTTCCATGGGGAAGCGTTCGCCGCCCAGCACTACGTCGGCCGATTCGGCCTGCGGCAGGAATGCGCGGACTTCCCAGCGGGACAGGCCGGCCTTCTTGCGCACAATGTGCGGGCCCAGAATGCGAAAGGCATCGCCGTGGTATCCGCCGACTATTGCTTCGATTTCTTCAACGGTCATGAGAGTCTAATAGACAAGTATGGACGATTTCCTGCTGGAAATGCCCAAAGCCGAGCTGCATTTGCACCTGGAAGGTTCGGTGGAGCCCGAAACGCTTCACGAACTGGATGCGGACACACCGGTGGAAGAGTTTCGCGCCCTCTACCAGTATGCCGATTTCGACGCGTTCCTGAAGGCGTTCGGCGCGATTGGGAAGCGCCTGCGAACACCCGAGGACTATGGCCTGATCGCGCGGCGTTTACTTGATCGGCTGGCCGCGCAGAATGTGCGCTATGCCGAGATTATCCTGGCGGCGGGCGTCGTGCTGTGGAAAGGGCAGGAGTTCGCGCCGATTTTCGAGGCGGTGCGCGAGGCCGCCGAGGAGTCGCCCGTGGAAGTGCGGTGGATCTTCGATGCGGTGAGGCAGTTCGGCCCGGAGCAGGGAATGCAGGTAGCGCGATGGGCGGCGGAGCGTGTGGACCGCGGCGTGGTGGCGTTGGGGATCGGTGGCAGCGAAGCGCGTGGTCCCGCGGAATGGTTCACCGAGACTTACGCCTTCGCCAAGAGCGCCGGCCTGCGATTGCTGGCGCACGCCGGTGAGAGCACCGGCCCGGAATCCGTCTGGGCGGCGCTGCGATTGGGCGCGGAGCGGATTGGCCACGGGATCGCGGCGGCACAG
Source organism: uncultured Solibacteraceae bacterium (assembly GCA_963815475.1). GTDB lineage: Bacteria > Acidobacteriota > Terriglobia > Bryobacterales > Bryobacteraceae > Sulfopaludibacter. Next base: position 3,956,083 of record CAWFHD010000003.1, read on the forward strand.
GATGAAGAACTGATGCGGCATCTGTGCGAGCATGACATCCCGCTCGAGATCTGCATCACCAGCAACCTGGTGACGGGCGTGGTGAAGAGCATCGAGGATCATCCCGTGCGGCGAATCTACGATGCCGGGGTGCCGATCGTGATCAACACGGACGATCCGGCGATGTTCGGGTGCACCTTGGTGGGGGAGTATCGCCTGGCGGCGCAGGCGTTCGGCTTCAGTGAAGCGGAACTGCGAGGGATTGCAGAGAACGGATTTCGATATCGCTTTGGCGGCCGGTTAGAATAGAGATTCTCCATGCAAAAAAGGATCTCTCCAGCTTCTTCCATCCACGGCGCTATCTCTCTGCCGGGTGATAAATCTATCTCCCACCGGTATGCCATGATCGCTGCGATCGCGGAAGGTGACACGCGCATCCGGAATTATTCGACGGGCGCCGATTGCCACTCGACTTTGGGTTGCGTACGGGCGTTGGGCATCGACGTGGAGGGCGAGGGGACGGAGTTCCTGATCCGCGGCAAAGGGCTCGACGGACTGCGCGCGCCGTCTGCCGATCTGGATGCGGGGAATTCGGGATCGACAATTCGCATGCTCTCGGGAATCCTGGCGGCGCAGCCTTTCACCAGCCGCATTTTCGGCGATGCCTCGCTGTCGCGGCGTCCCATGCAACGCATCATGCTGCCGCTGGCGGAGATGGGCGCCTGCATCGAGGCGCGTGACGATAAATTTCCGCCGCTCACCATCACGGGCGGTAAGCTACGGCCCATCGAGTATCGCCTGCCCGTGCCTAGCGCGCAGGTGAAGACGTGCGTGCTTCTGGCCGGCGTGTTCGCGGAGGGCGAGACGGTGGTGATCGAGCCGATCAAGTCGCGCGACCACACTGAAATCGCACTGCGGGAATTCGGCGCCGATGTTGAGTCGGACCGGCACCGGCTCACGTTGATTGGCCGGCCGAAATTGACGGGCCGCGAGTTGACAGTGCCTTCCGACCTTTCTTCGGCGGCATTTTTCATTGCGGCGGCGCTGATGACTCCGGGGTCGCGGTTGGCGATTGCCGGCGTGGGGTTAAACCCCACGCGATCGGCGCTGCTGGATTTTCTGGTGGGGATGGGGGCGAAGATCCGCATTCCGAATCTGGAGAGCCGCGATGGCGAACTGGTGGGCGAGATCCTGGTGGAGCATTCGGAATTGCGCGGCGGCGTGATCGAAGGTTCGCTGACCGCGGCATTGATCGATGAGATCCCGATGCTGGCGGTTTTGGGCGCGGTGACCCAGGAAGGCATCACGGTGAAGGACGCTTCGGAGTTGCGCATCAAAGAGACCGACCGCATTCGCACGGTAGTGGAGAACTTGAGGCTGATGGGCGTGGCGGCCGAGGAATCGCCGGACGGCATGTTCATTCCGGGGCGGCAGAAACTGCGCGCGGCGACGTTGCCTTCGCATGGCGATCATCGGATTGCAATGGCGTTTGCCGTGGCGGCGCTGCGCGGCGATAACGTTTCGACAATCGATGAGGCGGAGGCTGCGTCGGTATCGTTCCCCGAATTTTGGGATACCTTGAGCGGGATTGTGTAGCGAGTCGGGCTGGTGATCTTGCCACCGGCTGCCACTACGCCCTCAAATCTACGATCAGGGAATCGAGGGCGATCGACTTCTGAATGTTGCGCTGAATCAGGTGGGCGATTTCATCAACCTTAGTGACGGCCTTTCGAATCCAGGCGAATTCGATCTTGGACGCGAGGGCTTCCAATTCGCGGCGGATGTCCTGATTGCGGATTTCGCCCGACCCCTGCTGCAGCAGCAGTAGATCGCGCAGCAGCCCGTAGAGCACCTTTAAATACAAATCGAGCTTCTCGCTTTTGCTGCGGCCGATGGCTTCCGAGACGGGCACCCAGGTGCCGAACGGCGTCACCCCCGCGGCAACCTTCAGCAACACGAGCATGGCCCCGCGGCGCTTATCGTATGCTTCGAGATCGAGCGACACGGCGATGCCCGGGCTCCCGGCGGCGAGCGCGATGCGCCGTTCGCGATGGTCGAGGCCGCGGGCGCGCACGAACGCCTGCATTTCGTCGACGCCGAGCGGCGCGAACTGAAACGGCACGGCGCGTGAGCGGATGGTGGGCAGCAGGTCGTAGGCGTTCTCGGCCGTCATGATCAGGATGAGGTGATCGGGCGGCTCTTCCAGAGTCTTCAGCAGCGAGTTAGCGGCTTGATCGTTGGCGCGGTCGACGTGATCGATCAGGAAGATGCGGCGGCTGCCTTTGTGCGGCAGGAACTGAGCGCGGTCCTTCAGCAGACGTGTCTGCTGGATCGAAATCTGGCGTAGCGGACCATCGGGCGGGAAGGTCACGAAGTCGGGATGCGAGGCAAAGAGCGCCGGGTCGTCATTGCGTTTGTCGGCGGGAAGCTTCTCGCGGTCGCGGATGGTTTCCAGGTTGTGCGGCAGGCTCAGATCGTCCTGCTCGATCTGTTCGGGGTGTCCCAAGAGACGCGCGCCCAGACGTCGTGCGAGCGTGGCTTTGCCCACGCCTTCGGGGCCGGAAAACAGCAGCGTCTGCGCCAGCCTGCCGTGCGCAATCATCTGCTCCAGCGCATCGCACGCCGGCCCATTACCCCAGAAATTCTCAAACATATGGCGCCACAATGCTCCAGACCTGGCGCTCGATGGTATCGATGTCGGCGCGGCCCTCCACCAGTTTGACTCGCTCCGGTTCGGCTTCGGCGAGCGCGTGATAGGCGTGGTAGACCTTGCGATGGAAGTCGAGCGACTGGTCGTCCATACGGGTTTCGCAGTGCGGTTCGGCTTCGTTGCGGGCTCGGGCTCGGGCCAGGCTGGCTTCGGCATCCACGTCCACCAGCAGGGTGAGGTCGGGCTTGAGACCGCGGCAGGCGATGCGTTCGAGCGCGGCTACGGTGTCGGCGCCCAGGCCGCGGCCGCAGCCTTGATAGACGAGAGACGAATCGGTGAAGCGGTCGGAGAGCACGATCTCGCCGCGCTCCAACGCCGGATTGATCCACTGGTCCACGTTCTGGGCGCGCGACGCGAAGTAGAGGAGGATCTCGGTGACGGCGCCCAGTTCCTGGTTGGCCGAATCGAGCAGGATGCGGCGGATCTTCTGCGCGACGGGCGGCCCGCCGGGTTCCGCCGTCTCCAGCACGGTGCGGCCCATGCTGCGCAGGCGCGCAGCCAGCCGATGCATCTGGGTGGTCTTGCCGGAGCCATCCATGCCTTCGAATGTGATGAAAATACCGCGGGTCGCCATGGGGAATCTCTATTGTAACGGGACTGCTGCTTATCGCCGCGTGCCGGGTGCGGGCAACGTTTGGGGCTGTGTGGGGAAGATTGGGGCAAATGCCCCAGGGTAGCGGGCTAATCGGAGCTTATTGGGTGTAATTTGTCCACATTTTCAACACTTGGAGATGGTCCCACAAGTGCAATTGGGTTTGTTTCTGAAGGATTGGAGATTGCCGAAATGAACTTCGATCAAGCCCCGATGCTGGTGATCTGGGAATGCACACAAGCCTGCGACCTGGCATGCGTACACTGCCGCGCGTCGGCTCAATCGGAACGAAACCCGCACGAGTTGTCGACCGAGCAGGGATTCCGCCTGCTGGACGAGATTCGCTCGTTCGGCGAGCCGTTGATGGTTTTCACGGGCGGCGATCCGCTGAAGCGGCCCGACCTGTATGAGCTGATCCGCTATGCGGTGAAGATCGGTCTGCGGACCAATGTGACGCCGAGCGCGACGCCGCTGCTGACCGCCGAGGCGATCGACGGTTTCAAAGAGGCTGGAGTGTCGCGGATGGCGATCAGCCTGGACGGTCCGGACGTGCAATCCCACGACGACTTCCGCGGCGTGCCGGGCACCTTCGAACGCGCGATGTTCGCGCTGCGGCATGCGCGCGATATCGGACTGGACACGCAACTTCAAACCACGGTGACGAAGCGCAATATGGCGCGGCTGCCGGAGATGGCCGAGATCGCCAAGGAAGTGCGCACCAAGATGTGGAGCTTGTTCTTCCTCATCGTGACCGGGCGCGCGCTGGAAAATGACGATCTGGACGCCGCCGGGTACGAGAAGGTCTTCGAGTTCATGTACGACCTCTCGAAGACGGCGCCCTTTGGCATCAAGACCACCGAGGCGATGCACTACCGTCGTTATGTGGCGCAGCGGACGAAGGCGGAGCACGGCGTGACGGAAAACGAAAGCGCCAAGGGCCTGATGTTCCGCACCGCCGGCGTGAGCGACGGCAAGGGCTTTGTGTTCGTATCGCACCAGGGCGAGATCTACCCCAGCGGTTTCCTGCCGGTGAGCGGCGGCAATGTGCTGCGCGATTCCCTGACCGACATATATCGCAATTCGAGCCTCTTCCGGACGCTGCGCGACACCACGCTGCGGGAAGGAAAGTGCGGAATCTGCGAATACCAGAAGGTCTGCGGCGGTTCGCGGTCGCGCGCCTATGCATTCACGGGCGATTACTTGGCGGAAGATCCGCGCTGCACGTACCAGCCTCATATGGCGGAGGCAATCGCGGGGTAGCGGAGAGACTGCCCGCCGCCACACCGGACCAGCATTTTCCAATCCTGAAATGAGCCTGGAGAAAGGATTTGATTCCAATACAAGATGAGCCTGAAAAGGCAACTTGTTTCCAACACAGGATGAGCCCGGGGAATAGGTAGTTTTAGGCTGCTCGGGAATTCTCCTTTCTGAAGTTTTGCGGGCGGTGAGCCGGGGAAGGGGTCCAGGGGAAGGGGGCGGCGATTGAGCCCCCTTCCCTTGGTCCAGCACGCAGTGACCTGCGACAGCCGGCGAGTGCCAAGTCGCAGCCGATCACTTCAAGCCTCGCGAACGGCTCAACAGGGCGAGTTTTGCGTTCCGCATTTTTCGAGCGGCTTCGGTATCGGAAAGCAATTGGGAGGTGCGCTGTAACTGAGCGGCATCCAGGCCGGGTTTCAGGAAACTCTCCCACTTCGGCAGCGAGGTCAGCTTTTCGAAAGGCGTTCGGTAATCGTCGGTTGGATAGATCCGCTTGCGCCGACCGCGCGCCCCGGTTCGGATGATGGCGAATCCGCAGGGCCGGTGGAAATTCAAATACGGATTCAGGTGTGCCGTGAAAAACTTCTGAAAGGCTTCGGCGTGCTCGGCGGGGATGGGGCCATGGCCGACGAGCTTCCGGATGACGGCCCCATTTTTCCCTTCCACCAGCCCGTTGTCCGTGGTCCGATACGCCCGCGATTTGGTGAACTCTACTCTTAGTTTTTCCAGCAAGCCGGCCACCTGGTAGTTAATGAACTCACTGCCGTTGTCGCAATGAAAGCCACGGATCACAAACGGAATCTGATGCAGCATCGCCTCCAGCACTGGCAGCAAGTGTTGCTCCGCAATCGTTTCTACGCACCCGACTACCTGCCATTGCGTCACCGTGTCCACTGCGTTGATGTGGTACAACCCGGCTTGACCGTCCTTGTGTCCTTGATGCACTGTGTCTACACGCAGGAATCCGGGCCGCCCCAACGGTTGGGGTTTGCGACGCTCGCCGATATTCACCTTGCTGGCTCGCGTATGCTCCACTCGAACCCGCACCTTGGCATAGGCTTTCGACCGCCGCAGGTTATATAGGTGGGAGACGGAGATCCCCGCCAGTCGCTTATACTCCTGGTGCGAAAAGACCTCATATTCCCGTCGCAGAATTCTCCGCACCGCCGGCCCGGCCAGTTCCTCGTGTGCCGCGTCCACCTCTGCCAACAACCGGGCATCTTCGTCCGTGTATCGAGTCGCAAACCGACGCCGCGCCGGGCGTTTGGCTGCGATCGTCCGCGCCTCCATCCACTGCCTGATCAGCCGCGTGATCTGTGCTCGGCTTCGACCCGTCACCTTGGTTAGAAATCGCCGCACGATGCCCCGCTGTTCTCGGCTCAGTTCGACGTATCGTTGGTTCTTCAATACCCGCATGATTAGGCCGTACAACGCCTCACGCCCCTCAATCGAAAAACGAACTGCTCGGCTGCTCTCCACCAACTTCTTCATCTGCTCCAAACTCATCTCCTCGGGATCTTCCATCTGGATCGGCATTCACCCGAAGCATGCCTGATTTTTCACCCTCCTCTTCAGGCTCATCTTGTATTGGAATCAAACCCGCCGTCCGGGCTCACGCTGTATTGGAAACAAACCTCTTCCCCAGGCTCATCTTGTATTGGACAATTCTGGACCGAGAGAAATTCGCGGCTGAACGCTATACTGACCGAATGAGTCTCAAACGTTACCCGTTGGTAATCGAGCCGACGAGTACGGGCTACTCGCGTTCTCACCCGATGGTCCCGTTGCGCCGCCGTGGGAGATACCGAACAAGAAACCCGGGAGAACTTCAAGCGGGCGTTAGAAGCCCACTTCGAAGCCATGCGTGAGATCGGCGAGTCGGCTTAACGGTTCCCTACCGCGTAGGGTCATTTCCGGGCCGAAACTTCTAAGTTCTTAGCAAAGCTGCGTGGGATAATCGTGGCTCTCCATGTGGATGAATCCACGAATCGCGTGCATTTGGGTGTGCTGTTTGATACGGCTGCTCTTCTATGCCTCGATGCTACCCCTGTGGGAGGGTTTCGACGAATGGGCGCATTTCGCCGTGGTGCGAGCTACCGCCGGCGGCGCGCTCCTACCGGCTCGCGACATCCACATCACGCGTGACGTGGAGGCTTCCTTGCAACTCGTGCCTCTACCGTGGGCGGAGCGTCAATTGCCGCCTCCCTCGGTGACGCATGACGCATTCTGGCAGCTTCCCGCATCGCAGCGCTTCGCGCGGTTGGCTGCGCTCCGGTCGATTCCACAGGATTTCACGCATCAATACGGGACACTGCCGGCATACGAAACGCAGCAGCCGCCTCTCTACTACTGGCTGATGGCGCCCCTGATGGCGGTGATGCGCGGTTGGCGGCTATCGAATCAGGTGCTGGCATTGCGGTGGCTGAGTGTGCTGCTGGCATCGTTCGCGATTCCCTTCGTATATGCGATCGGGCTCCGCGTGATGCAGAGTGAATGGCTGGCCATCGCCGCGGCCGCGATTGTCTCGCTCATGCCGGGATTCGCCATCGACGTGGCGCGCGTGGGTAACGACGGCATCGCCGTGGCGCTCTACGCTGCGCTGATCTGGCTCGGGCTGAAGTGGATCGACGAGCGGCGCGGCGCGCTGTGGCTTGGGATCGTATTGGGATTGGGACTGCTGGCGAAGGCGTACTTCCTGACTGCCATTCCGGCGGTCGCGCTGCTGTTCGCGATCTGGCGCGGCCAGTGTTATGGCGTCGCGGCGGCTGCGATCGGCGGATGGTGGTACGTGCGCAATCTGTTGACGCATGGATCGCTGTCGGGCCTGAACGAATCGGCAATGTCTGCCAGTGGCCAGGGAATGTGGGTTCGCGCTTTCGACATCTCGTGGTGGCGCGCCATTGACTCGGCAATGTTCGCTCACATTTACACCGGCGGCTGGAGCATGCTGACGGTGCGCAGTTGGATGTACCACCTGTTTTACCTGATGGCTGCGATCGCGGCCGTCGGACTCCTGCGCGTGGTGCGGCGCAGCGGAGTCATCTGGCTGTTGGTAATCTACCTGGCCTACTGGGCGGGCGCGATATACGACATCCTGCTGCTATTCGTCACGCGCGGAGTGGCCACCAGCATGGGCTACTATCTGTACGCGGTGGTGACGGCGGAAGTGCCGTTGGGAATTGCGGGCTTCGGAAGATGGGCGGCGGCGGTTTTCGCCGCGTTGTTCGCAGCGCTCGATCTCTACACGGTGAACGCCATCGAGATCCCATACTACACGGGCATGATCCGGCATAAGACCGGGAACGCTTTGGCGGCGGTTCATCTCAGCGACTACCGGGCGCTCGGCTTCCGCGGCATTTGGGATCGGCTTGCGATGTTCAATGGTCACCTGGCGTGGCCGCCGCTTCTGATGGTGCTGTGGGCCGGCTATCTGGCAGCGACACTTGCGCTGTTCTTAATGGCGGTGCAACCGCAGTCGGAGACATCGGACAAAGGGTGGAAGAGTATGCCTCGACGCTCTCCGTGGAAAGTCATTTCGGTGCGACAACTTCAGTAGACTAAGGAGGCAGGTCCGCTTTTGGCACGTAAGAGAGAACGCACTCTACACAACACACAATTGATGTCTCCGCCAACCCCACCTTCCAGGTGGTTTGCCTCCTGGGGGCCGCATTTAGTCGCGGCTCTGATGCTCTCGGGGCTCGCCCTGATTGCCTATTCCAATTCCTTCCGTGCGGGGCTGACATTCGACAACCAGGCGGCCATTCAGACTGATCCTCGTATACGCGCCCTCACGCCGCAGAATCTGGATCTCATCTGGTCGAGGAGCTATTGGTTCTACAATACTGGCCCTGGGGTTTTCCGTCCGCTGACCACCCTCTCGTACCTGGTCAACTACGTTGTCCTTGGAAACGGCGAAAGACCGGCGGGATACCACTGGATCAATTTTATTCTCCATGCGGTCAATGCTCTCCTTGTGTACGGCCTTGGGCTGACTGTTTTCCGGCATCGGCAGCAATCCATGGCGCTGGCTGCTCTATGGACGGTGCATCCAGTGCTCACCGAGTCAGTGACGAACATTGTCGGCCGCGCAGACTTGCTGGCGGGATTCGGCGTGCTGGCGGGCTTATTGTGCCACATAAAGGCCACTTCCGAAAGCGGCACACGCAAGGTAGGTTGGATAATCGGACTGGCTTTGGCCGCGACAATCGGCATGTTCTCTAAGGAGAACGCGGCTGCGTTGATCTTTTTGATGCTGGCGTATGATCTAGCATTCCGGATCGGCGGGTTGCGGGCCTCGATCCCAGGGTATGCTGTCGCGGGGGCGCCCTTGATCCTCTTCCTCTACAAGCGATCTCAAATCATCGCCACCAGTCCGCTCAATCCGATCACGTTTGTGGACAATCCGCTGTTAGGCGTCGGCTTCTGGCAGTCGCGGCTCACCGCCATCCAGATAATAGGCCGGTACATGGGGTTGATCCTATGGCCGCAGTCGTTGTCTTGCGATTATTCCTACAATCAGATTCCTCTGTTTCGCGGCACTCTCCAGCATTGGGGGGACTGGTTAACGCTCCTGGCGTTGGTGGCCTGCATTGCGGCCTGCGGCACTCACCGCCATTTGGTATCGGCGCAGGCGGGAGCCATTTTTCTTCGCGGCCATGTTCTTTCTCACGTTGGCGCCGGTGGCCAACATCGCGATCCTGATCGGCACGATCATGGGAGAGCGTTTCCTGTACTTGCCCGCGGTGGGCTTCCTCGGGTGTGTGGTTTGGGCTATCTATGCGGCGGCCGATCGCGTCAACCAGCAACGAGGCTCGACGGCGATTCGGCCGGTTTGGGTGATCGGTGCGCTTTGCGTGGCGCTGATATTCCGCACCTACGCGCGCAACGCAGATTGGGAAAACTCGAGAACGCTGTTTGAGAGTGCGGCTTCGGTTTCGGCCGACAGTTACAAGACTCATTTGAATCTGGGACTTGAGATCTTCAGGGACCAATCGAGGGTAGATCGCGCGATTGTAGAAGGGGAGCGGTCGGTGGGAATTCTGAAATCCCTGCCGCTGGACAAAGACGAAGATGTCGCCCCTTATATCAACCTGGGATCCTACTATCGGGTGAAGGGCGACCTGGTGAGACATGCGCAGAGTCCTAATTACGAGGCGGCGAGCGCCCAGTGGTACCAAAAATCGCTGGAGGTTCTGCAGCATGGGCTTGCGGTAGATCGATCGCATTCGGGGATGCTTCTGCGCCTGAACCGGGAAGCACGGCGGCCACTTACCGCGGTTGGTGTCTATCAGCTCTACCAGGAACTCGCGGAGACCTACCTCCGGACCGGAGAACCTCGCAAAGCCATCGAGGCGCTGGAATACGGCAGCACCCTCAGTTTCGAGCCAGAGCTTTTTCAGATGAAGTCGGAGGCCTATACGATGTTGCACGATCGTGAGGGCACGGCGATCGCGCTGATGGAGGGGCTGGTGATGCGGCCCGATGAGCCAAAGTTCGCGAGTGAATTGGTGGATCTCTATCGGGACCGGCCATTCAGTTGCGCTATAAACAAGGGCCCCAATGGCGCTAGTCTGAACCTTCAATGTCCAGAGGTCCACGACCACTTCTGTGCAGGCGCGCGTCTGGTCCGCGACCTGTTCGAGCGCCGGGATCTGCACGCGGATGCGGAGAAGGTGCGCCAAACGGCGTTACAGACCTTCGGTTGCTCACTCCAGTAAAGCGGCCATCGGATCCGGCGAAGCTGTCTTGTGTCGCCGCAAAATGATAATGTCCTATTTGCGCAAAGTAGAAATGTCCTATTGACACCGCCAGGCTGGGGAGGTGCAAGAAGGACAGCTACTGATGACGCAAGCCGAACGGGACCGCCTGGTGGCCCTGAAGAAGGCGAAGAAGAAACTGATCACGCAGAAGGAGGCAGCCGAAGAACTCGGGATCACGGAAAGGCACGTGAGGCGCCTGCTGCGGCAACTGAAGCGCCGTGGCGACAAAGTCGTGGCCCACGCGCTGCGAGGACTTCCGTCCAACCGCAAGATCAGTGCCGAGACGGAACAGGAGGCGATATCGATTCTGATGCAGCCGGTGTACCGGGGATTTGGGCCGACGCTGGCTGCGGAGTACCTGGCTAAGAAACACGATATTGAAGTGAGCCGGGAGACCGTGCGGCAGTGGATGATTGGCGCCAGGCTGTGGCGAGCTCACAAGCAGCGAGTCGAGAAGATCCATGAATGGCGGCCGCGGCGCAGCCGTTTGGGCGAGTTAGTGCAGTGGGACACCAGCCCACACGGCTGGCTGGAAGGACGCGGGGAAGAGATGCTGCTGATCAACATGATCGACGATGCGACCAGCCAATGGTTCGCTCGCTTTGTGCGCAGTGACTCCACGGTGGAGAACATGAACCATCTGGAGCGATACCTCAAAAAGCACGGGCGGCCGTTGGCCTACTACACCGACAAAGCGGCGATCTTTCAGACCGCGGAGAAGACCAAGCGCGATGGCAGCCGATTGGGGAAAAGCCGGGAGGAGTTGCCACCGACGCAGATCGGACGCGCTCTCCAAGAGCTGGGAATCCGGTGGATTGCGGCTCACAGCCCCCAGGCGAAGGGGCGGGTAGAACGTGGATTTTTGACGGCGCAGGACCGATTGGTGAAGGGCTTACGGGTAGCGGGTGTGACCACGCTAGAGGGCGCCAACCACTATCTGGAAACCGAGTTTCTGCCTTGGGTGAACTCGACGATCGCGGTGGTGCCCGCTAATGCTGACGATGCTCACCGGCCCTTGGAGAAGCAGCACGATCTGGCAGCGATCCTCAGCCACGTAGAGAAGCGGAGGGTAAACGCCGACTACACGTTTCCGTTGGATGCCAAGACCTATCGCATCCTACGTCAGGATATTTGCACAGGACTGCGGGGGGCATCCATCCGCGTGGAGCAACGGCGGGATGGTTCGGTGGCGGCCCGCTTTAACGGACGGTATCTCCGAGTGGAGAGATGCGAGCAGCAGCCCAAGGTAGCACCTGCCAAAGCACCGCCGAAGAAAGCGCCTCGTCAGCCGGGGCAGAAAAGCACGTGGAACCAGAATTTCGATTTGAAGAAAGGGCCGAAGGTCTGGCAGGCGGCGCAACAGTCCGAAGCCAGACGCGAGGAATCGTAGTGACCATGAGACGGCGGAAGTGGCGCGAAGGCAAAGTTCGCCCTATACCGGGAAGCTCTCCGCACGACCGGCTGGTAAGCCGGCGGATTTCTTCATCGTTAAAGGAGAGTTTGCGACGATCCCTTCCTCGCCACTACTTTCCGCACCTGCAAAGAATACTGGGCGCCCAGTATGCGTTTTTAAGGCATGTCGGAATCTATCTGGTCCGATGTGGTTTCAAAATCAAAACCAAAATCAAAAACCACACCCTGGGGTGGGGCCGTGCCGCCTCCCGTTGGTCGGCCCCGAGCCCAGGTAGCAGAACGTGCCGGGAGGATCACGCTCCATCTCATCGTCCGCAGATGAGTTCCGGCCGGCTATTCCTCGATCGGGTTGCTCGCCAGCATTGCCCGTCTCCGCTTCACCGGCACGCCCAGACTACCACGCACCCTCGCCCCGCCCGGCAAAAACCGGACATTTCTACTTTGCAGGGAATAGGACATTTCTACTTTGCGTTGACACGGCGAAGCTGTCTTGTCGATATCGCTGGATACCGCATGTTAAATTCGAGAAATGGCAAAAAAGCAGCGCAAGATCGAGGGGAAAACTGCGGCTGCTGTGCCGTCTCTCACCGTTACGCCTCCGTTTGAGGCCCCTGCTTCGGTGCTTTCCTTCCTGGATAAATATGCCACGGTGATTGCCATTCTAGCCGTGCTATTGGCCTCGGGGAGGATTCTGTCAACGCTCACGGTTTTCAGTCAAACCAGCGACGAGCCGGTGCACATCGCATGCGGTATGGAATGGCTGGACCACGGAATGTACACGGGCGAGGCGCAGCATCCGCCGCTTTCGCGCGTGGCAACGGCGATTGGTCCCTACTTGATGGGCGGCCATTCCCAGTGGAAGGCCTATACCAAAACCGATTTTACGACGCTGGTGATTGAAGGCACGCGGATTCTCACAGCCGGTCACCGGTACGATGCCACCCTGGCCGCGGCGAGGATGGGGACGCTGCCCTTTTTCTGGATTGCGTGCTGCGTGGTTTTTGCCTGGGGCAGGCGATATTACAATCGCGCCGTGGCTGCCCTGGCGGTCTGCATCTTCACCTTCATCCCTACTGTGCTGGCTCACGCCGGGCTGGCGACTACCGACATGGCACTCACCGCTTTTCTGGGCGCGGCCTTTCTCACGCTGATGATGTGGCTGGAGGGCCCCACCATGCGCCGGGCGGCAATCTTCGGTTTGTGCGCCGGGCTGGTAATCGCCTCCAAGTTTTCGAGCTTGGTGTTTTTCCCGGCTGCAGTAACGGTATCGCTCATATGGTATCTGGTTGACTCGCGCCCTTCCGTCGGCCGCCTATGGGCGGACGCGCAGGTTCGCTGGAGGGCTCTTGCTCTGGCGTCTCTGGTCTGCTGTCTGGCGATCTGGGCGGTCTTTCGATTCTCGTTCGGAAAAGTCTACTTCGCGAATATCAGTTTGCCGGCGCCGGAACTGTTTCTGGGAATTCACGAAGTGAGCGCGCACAATGACATGGGTCACGCCGGCTTTCTATTGGGACAAATTGGCAAGACCGGCTGGTGGTACTTCTTCCCGGTACTGCTGATGTTCAAAACGCCTCTCGGTCTTCTGATTCTGCTCGCTGCGGGTCTGTGGCTGGGGATGCGTAAACGGCTTGCCTTCACAGCATGGTGGCTGCCGCTAACATTCTCAGGCGGTATCCTGCTGGTCAGTATGGTGAGCCGGATTAATATTGGGCTCCGGCACATTCTGCCGGTCTACATCGGCCTTTCCCTGATCGGCGCGGCGGCAATCTACCGTCTGTTGGAAGAGGCGCGCGAGCGGCGATGGCTGGCGGGGGCCGTGCTGATCCTGTGTGGCTGGTTCGCCGGCTCCTCACTGATGATTCATCCGGACTACCTGGCGTACTTCAACGAGTTGGCGGGAGACCATCCAGAGAATATCGCGGTCGATTCCGATCTCGACTGGGGACAGGACTTCAAGCGGCTCGGCAAGCGATTGAAAGAGCTCGGTGTCGACCAAGTGACTCTAATGACGTACTACGCGGAGCCGCTCGATGATTTCGGCATTCATCCCACAAAAACGACTCAGTTCGACGTGGTGCATCCTCCAATGGGTTGGACTGCCATTTCGATTTCTGACTGGAAGGTCACGCGGCTGGGTCTCTACGAGCGTTACATGGACGTCAAGACATGGCCGGATCTGATTCCTCCCACGGAGCGGATCGGGAAAGGAATGCTTCTCTGGTACATCCCACCTGCAGCCCAATCGCCATCGAATTAGCGGCAGTAGAGTGGGCCGTGGGCCAAGCGGGAAGCTCTCTGGTACCGCGTGCTAAATTCGAAAGATGGGAAAAAAGCGCGGCCTGACCGACAGGAAAACTGCCGCCCGCTCCATCCTCTATCTCTACTGCCGCGATTGTTGCACCGGCGATCGCCAAGCCTGGTGTGTTCCTCGCCTTCCTGGAGAGCCACGCCCGCGCCATCGCGATCGTCGCGGTGCTGTTTGCCTCGGCTCGCATCATTGCCACCTACAACGTTTTCAACCACACCTTCGACGAGCCAGTACACATCGCGTGCGGCATGGAGTGGCTGGATAAGGGAGTATATACGTGGGAGGCTCAGCATCCGCCGTTGTCGCGCATCATGGCGGCGCTGGGACCGTATCTTTCGGGACTGCACTCGCAGAATACGGAGCGGGTAGGCGACGTAGCCCGGTTGCACGAAGGCACCAAGATTCTCTATTCCGGCCATCATTACGATCGAACCCTATTCCTCTCGCGTTTGGGAATGCTGCCTTTTTTCTGGATCGCCTGCTTCGTAGTCTTCACGTGGGGAAGCCGCTACTTCAATCGGGTGATCGCACTGCTGGCGGTTTTTGCTTTTACGTTTGAGCCGACCATTCTGGCGCACGCCGGCTTATCGACCACGGACATGGCCCTGACGGCGTTCCTGGGCGCCACTTTTCTGACGGGAACGATGTGGCTGGAACAGCCGACGATGCGCCGCGCGGTGCTGTTCGGGATTTGCGGCGGGCTGGTGGTTTCCTCCAAGTTCTCGTGCCTGGTTTTCTTTCCGGCATCGGTGGCGCTGGCGCTGCTTTGCTATTTGGTGATCCAGCGGCCGGCGATGAGCACGGTGTGGAGAGAATTGCGGCGCCGGCTGCCGTCCTTGGGGGCGGCGGCGGTGGTGGCCTTCTTTGTCATTTGGGCCGTTTACCGCTTCTCGGTGGGACCGGTGCCGTTCGCGCATATCAAGCTGCCCTTCCCGGAGCTTTACGCCGGCATCGAGGAGGTGAGACAGCACAACTCGTTCGGCCAGGAGACTTATCTTCTGGGGCAACGCAGCCGGTATGGCTGGTGGTATTTCTTCCCGGTGGTGTTTGCCTTCAAGACGCCGCTCGCTTATCTGATTCTGATGATGCTGGGAATCGGGTTGACCCTGCGGGGCAAGTCCGGGTTTCAACAGTCCTGGGTCCCGCTGGCGTATACGGGCGGGATCTTCGCGGTCGCCATGTCTGCCTCTATCAATATCGGACTGCGCCACATCCTGCCAGTTTACGTGGCATTCTCCTTGATCGTAGGGATGGCCGCCTACTGGATTCTGGATCAATCGGGGGGCCAACGATGGCGGATCGGCGCGCTGGCATTACTCGCGGCGTGGTTCGCCGGGTCGTCGCTTCTGGCTCATCCGGACTATATACCGTACTTCAACGAATTGGCCGGCGATCACCCCGAGAACATCGTGGTGGATTCCGATCTGGATTGGGGGCAGGACATTAAGCGGCTGGCAAAGCGGCTGCACGAAGTGGGAGCCACGCAAGTCTATCTGAGCACCCTGCTGGCGGCGGATTTCGAGGAGGAGCACGGCATTCCCCATCGCAACGACAACCTGGACGTAGTCCATCCGCCATCGGGATGGGTCGCCATCGGTTTCACCTATTGGAAGGGAAGCCGGCTGGGACTCTTCAACAAGTATCCGGATTTAACCTTGTGGCCGGATCGATACCCGCCGCTCGAGAGAGTGGGTAAGTCGATGTTGCTTTGGTATTTTCCGCCGGGTGAGCAGCGTCAGTGAGTGCGGGAGCGTATGGTTTGGCGGCGCTACTCCGGGGCTCTGGAGAATTAGCTTCTTGCCCGATCTGTGGGCTATGCTGGAGTTCACCAACGCACCCGATCCGGGGTCACCCATGAACGTAGATACGATGCGGGCAGTCGACAGATGGATCGGCGTGCCATCCTGTTTCGTCCTGACGCAGATCCGTCGGTTGTTTCGGCGGCGGCAGGAGGCCCGTCAATCGGCGCACCGAATTCTATTCATTGAACTGTCCGAAATGGGAAGCACCATCCTGGCAGACCCGGCTATGCGCAAAGTGCAGCAAAGGATCGGCGCCGAGTTGTATTTCGTGATTTTCGAACGCAACGTAGGCAGCCTGGGTTTCCTCAAAACCGTCCCCGACGCCAATATCTTTACCATCCGCGACGATTCGATACCGGCTCTTTTTATGGACACACTGGGACTGCTGCGGTGGACGCGCCAGCATGGCATCGACACGGTAGTGGATCTCGAGTTGTTTTCCCGCTTCACGGCGTTGCTCACGGGGCTCTCCGGCGCCCGAACCGGATCGGCTTCTATCGCTTTCACAATGAAGGACTCTATCGGGGCGAGCTGCTGACGCATCGCGTCGCTTACAATCCGCATATTCACATCGCCAAGAATTTCATAGCGCTGATCAATGCGCTTCTCAGCCCGGTTCCGGAGTTGCCCTATTCCAAGACAGCGATTGCGGATTCCGAGGTCAGGATTCTCAAGCCCGCGGCGGATGAGGCGGCGGCCGAGGGCATGCGCCGCCGCGTGACCGCAGTCTTCCCCGAATACAATCCGGCACGCCACCGGCTCGCTCTGTTCAATTGCAATGCTTCCGATCTGCTGCCGCAGCGCCGCTGGCCACCGGAGAACTTTGCCGCCCTGGCCCGGCAGGTTGTGGAGCGATGGGAGGACGTGGTCATCCTGCTCACCGGCGCTCCTTCCGAAGCGGCTGAGGCGGAAGAGTTATTGTCGCGCATCGATCATCACCGCGTGCGCAGCTTCGCGGGCAAAGCGGAACAGAGGGAATTGGCTGCTCTCTACGCAATTGCCGAACTGATGGTGACGAACGATTCGGGTCCGAGTCATTTTTCAGCCGTCACCGACCTTAGAACCATCGTGTTGTTCGGACCCGAAACACCGGCGCTGTATGGAAGCCTGGGGAATAGCGATGCCGTGTTCGCCGGGCTGGCTTGTTCGCCCTGCGTCTCTGCGGCCAATCATCGCAAGACGCCCTGCAAGGACCGGTTTGCATGAAGGCGATCTCACCCGAGTCGGTGATGGACCGAGTGGCGCATCACCTCGAACGAAAATGCGAGTCTACCCTGCCGCAGAGCCCGTTCCTTCAGGGGCGAGGAATTCCGGATCAGTTGAATTGGCGCACCCGGATCGCGATGACGAAACGATTGCCAGAAGGATCTGAAATGCGCGGTAAATTCAAAGGTTGCTACCTCAGGAAAGTCGCCTTATCCCCGACCGATGCGCGATCTGTCGCAGTATGTGCCGATGTGCCCGAAAGCGGTTTGAGGTGGGACCGGGCCGGAATTTCATGAGGAAGAAACGGGACCACGCTCGGGCAAACGCAACCGCTCCAGCGTGGGCGGCTTCTCCGGGCGTGGCCTCATGCGCGGCGCTCTTGTCATTTTTGGAGAAGCATGCGCGGGCGATCGCCATCGCGGCGGTTCTGTTCGCATCCGCTCGCATCATCGCTACTTACACTGTCTTCAACCATACCGCCGACGAACCCGCGCATATCGGGGCGGGGATGGAGTGGCTGGACAAAGGCAGGTATACCTGGGAACCGGCACATACACCACTGCCCCGCGTCGCGATGGCATTGGGGCCTTACCTGCTGGGAATACGCTCCCAAAATCAGGATCGCAGTGTGCCGGGCGCCATGACCTTTGAGGGCCTGAAGATTCTCTACGCGGGACACCACTACGACCTGACTCTGGCAATGGCCCGTCTAGGGATACTGCCGTTCTTTTGGGTGGCCTGCCTGGTGGTGTATGAGTGGGGCAGACGTTATTACAATAAGGTCGCGGCTGTGCTGGCCGTCGCGTTCTTTACTTTTTTGCCGCCCATTCTGGCGCATGCGGGACTGGCAACGTCGGACATGCCTGTCACCGCATTTATGGGCGCGGTGTTTCTCACCGGCTTGATGTGGATAGACGAGCCGACTCCCGCAAGGGCGGCTCTGTTTGGATTGGCCGGTGGCCTGGCGATCCTTTCCAAGTTATCGTGCCTGGTCTTCTTTCCTGTGTCTGTGGCACTGGCAGTGATTGGGTATCTCGCGACCAAACGCCCCTCGATGGGCGATGTCCTCCGGGATGCTCGCCGAAGAATGCCAACCCTAGCCTGCGTGGCGGTGGTCGCTTTTCTGGTGATCTGGGCCGGTTACCGATTTTCGTTCGGCCCGGTTCCCTTCGGCCATTTGAAGTTGCCGTTCCCGGAGTTTTACGCAGGAATCGATGCGGTGGGGAAGCATAATTCGGGAGGCCAGCCGGCTTACTTGCTGGGTCACCGCGGATCTCAGGGATGGTGGCATTTCTTTCCAGTAGCATTGGCCGTGAAGACGCCCCTGGCATTCCTGATTCTGGTGGGCGCCTGGATTGTCCTGACGGTGCGCCGCCAGTTCGCCTTCGATAGAGGCTGGATTCCGCTGGCATTTGCGGCCGGCATCATGGGGCCATCCATGACCAGCAGCATCGATATCGGTGTTCGGCAAATCCTCCCGATCTATATCGGTCTTTCTCTGATGGCCGCCGCCGCGGCGTTTTGGATTATGGAAAGACCGTTTGCGAACCGCTGGCCGGTGGCGGCGCTTGCATTGCTGGCAGCCTGGTTCGCCGGTTCTTCGGTGCTCAGTCACCCGGACTACCTTCCCTACTTCAACGAACTGGCGGGAGACCACCCCGAGAGAATCTTGATCGATTCCGATCTGGACTGGGGTCAGGACATTAAGCGGCTCTCCAAACGACTGAAGGAAGTGGGAGCGCAGGAGGTCTACCTGGACACGCTGCTGGTAGCGGATTTCGAAAAAGAACATGGCATTCCCCGCGAAATCACTCAATTGGATGTAGCCCGGCCGCCTACCGGTTGGGTGGCTATCGGCTTCACTTACTGGAAACAAAACCGCCTGGGGCTGTTTGACCGCTACCCGCAACTCACGCTGTGGCCGGATGTGACTCCACCACTCGAGAGGGTCGGCAAATCGATGCTTCTCTGGTATTTCCCTCCCGGTCCCAGAAACTGACGAACTCCAACTCGACGCACTGATCTATGGCGCTTTCTCGCATCCAAGACGGAGTGGAATTCCGGAAATGGGTTAAACTGCATTTTCAGACCGAGGCTTATCGCATAGTGGGTGGGAATTAATGTCAAAGGGTGTTCGCAGGATGCAGGGGCGGGCGCCAACAGCCGTGAGCGGCGCGCCAAGCTCGCCAGCGACATCTCCGGGCGCCGCGGCGAAAGCGGCTCGCCGTTTTCCCCCTCTTGCTGTTCTGCTCTTCTTCATCTGCCTGGTTTACCTGTTTACACTAAGCGATACCCGCGGCGGCTGGATCAGTGACGGCCAGGAGATGTTCGAAACCGCGGTCAGCCTGCACGAATTCGGGGAGATGAAGGTCCCGGATGGCGCGGCTGACAACAACTTGCCTGAGAAATACTCGAAGTTTGGACTTGGCCTGCCAGTGGCGGATCAGATTCCGCTGCAACTGGCCACAACCGTCGAGAGAAGTTTTGGGCCGGGACGAAGCAATGTTCTCTTCCCTCTCTCCATGCTGTTCATCACCGCCCTCACCGCGCTGCTGGTCGCGCTTTGTTTGCGAGATCTTGGGTTCGGCTTCAAAACCCAAGCGTTCGGTGCGCTCGGGTTCGCATTTGGCACAATGGCGTGGCCGTATATTTCCTTAGATTTCAGCGAGCCATTGCAAGCATTGGCTCTGGTTGGGCCGTTCTGGCTGCTGCTATCGGTGAGGCGCTCAACCGTGTTCCCGTACCGCGTCGCGCTGGCCGGCCTCATTCTAGGCTTCGCTGTTCTGACGAAAGCTCTCCTGCTGGTGACGATCCCGGCATATGCGGTGTATCTGTGGATGCGGTCCGACGCCCAGCGCAAGTGGTCAAACGTGATCTGGTTCTTTGCGCCGCTGGCTGTATGGGCAGCGGTCATGGCTGTTCTCAATCACGATCGTTTCGGCTCCATTTTCGATTTTGGATACGGCAAGGAAAGCACGCAGTTCACCACTCCGTTGTTTACCGGCTTATACGGGTTGCTCATCAGCCCCAACAAAGGGTTGTTGTTCTATGCGCCGGTGGCCCTGCTCATGCCGTGGGCGGCTTGGAAATACCGGCGGCGCTTCCGGGCTGAAACGGTCTTCTTCGCGCTCGTCTCCCTGCTGGTCCTGGCGCCTGTGTCCATGTGGTGGTCGTGGGAAGGTGGCGTCTCCTGGGGGCCGCGGTTGCTGATGCCGGTGGCGCCGCTGCTGGTGATCTGCGCGGCACTGCTGGTGGAGGGACCGGCGTATAGTCTTTGGGCGTACGCGGCTACGGCCGCGATAGGCGCCATGGTGAATCTTCTGGGCGTATTGCTCTTTTTTTTCGCCTGGAACAGCGTCCTGAGCGCCTATGATGTGCGGGTTCCCCTGAACATCAAGGGCAGAACCGCCGCGGAATACGTGGAACGCGCGGGACGCAAGTGGTTCTACAGCAACGTAGCGGCTAATTATGTGCCCGAACTATCGCCCATCCTGGGTCATTTGCAGGTGCTGCGCATGCGCTATTTCGGAACTCATATTTCAGTCGGATTCCTCAACCGGCTCCGCACCGAAGGCGGCGCCAATGTAAAACCATTAGTCGTCGATCAGGCGTTCATCCGTGCCCAATTCCCTCCGTGCGCCCGCTCGTGGGTCGCTTCTCCCCATTTCTGGCTCTGGGATTCCCTTACCGGGAAATCGTGGGACGAGGACTGTCCGCAGCCCTACCTCTCCCGCTACGTCGTCGCGCTGAAGGGACGAGCCGATCGGGCGTTGGGGCAAAATGACATGGCGCGCGCGAGAGAGTGCTATGAAAAATCGCTGGAGCTCATGCCGGAGTCGTCGATAGAGGCAACAGGACTCCTTCGTGCCGAGGTCCTGGTCAAGCTGCTTCGGTTGCCGGAGGCGGAACGGCAGGCGGGAGCCGTAGTCGAGCATCGGCCGCAAGATCCGGCGGCACTCTTTCTGCTTGCCTGGATTTACGATACGGAAGGAAAGCGGGACCTCGCGCTGCAGAACTATGCGTCGTTTGAAAAGCGTTTTCCGAAGCACCCCAACCTGCAATTCGTGCGGGGACGTGTCGCGCAGCTTTCGATGAGTTTGCCCAAGTAAGTATATTGCCACTTCAGGCTTAGGCAAACTCTTTCACTTCGCCGTCACATTGCGCGGGTCTTTTTAATGCCTGAGTGTAGCCAAGACTCCAGCCCCTGAAACGTCGGTGGTCAGCCTGGTCTCCACGAATTCCTGCGGGGAGCCGTCTGGGTCTACTGGATAAATATCCGGAGGTCACCTTGTGGCCGGATCGCATTCCCCCGCTGGAGAAGGTCGGTAAATCCATGCTGCTTTGGTATTTTCCTCCTGGAGGGCCTCCGCGCTAAATGGGTCGGTGAGTGAAGCAGTTTCTGGCCTGCACTGAGCTAAACTGAGTGCTTCATGCTGGCGCAACTGGCTTTCGTCCTGGTTCTACTGAGTGTCTGCGGTTTTGCTCCAGGTTTTTACTTCATCCGCCGTCTGAGATGGACTCCTCTCGAGAAACTTTGCGGGTCAGTTGGCCTATCGTTCCTACTTCTCTACCTGGCAATGTGGGTCAACTTCTGTCTGGGCCCACACGATGAGCGGATCGGATGTTGGCTGATCGCTACCGTTGCATTCGTTCTGGGTGGAATGGCGTGGCGCGATGCCGCGCGCCTCCTGATCTCGTTTCGAGTGAAGCAATCCCTCCGATGGTTCTTCATTTTGGTGGCTTGGACGTTCTTGATGCTAGCCATCATCCGCCTGTACTCGGGCGCGGCGTGGGGTGGCGATTGGAAGGAGCATTTCCATCGCACGCTCTACTTTCTCAATCGTCTGCCGCTGATGACACCAATGTTTCCGGACGTGGCACTCACGCAGAGACCGCCGCTGATGAATGTGGTGACGGCGCTCTTCCTCGGCCTGACCGCGGACCGTTTCGAAATCTTTCAGTTTGTCTTCGCCTTTCTCAATCTTCTTGTTTTCCTCCCTTGCGTGTTGATTCTGCCGGCTCTAGGCGGCGCCCGGCGGCGCGTGGTTCTCCCGTTGGCCGTGCTGTTCGCGGTCAGCCCGGTGATGATGGAAGCGGCAACCTACACCTGGACCAAAGCCTTCCCCGCATTCTTTATTGTGCTGGGGATAGCCTTCTACGTCGCCGGCCTTCGCAAGAACGATCCGGTACGCATCTTTACTGCCTTCGTGTCACTTACCGCCGGATTTCTGGCGCATTACTCGGTGGGACCGTATCTCGCGGTGATTGTGGGGCACTTTATGGTGAGAGTCATTAGTCGGCGGGACTGGCGGCAGGCATTCGTCATTGCGGCGGCGTGCGGGCTGCTGCTGGCTACATGGTTTGGATGGTCGGCCGCTGTCTTCGGGTGGAAAGGCACGTTGACTTCTAATAGTACGATTGATTTCTCGCAAAAATACCAGGGGTCCAATGCCGGCAAGATGGCCTTGAACCTGGTAGATGCGATAGTGCCGGTATGGATGCGGGGAGGCATGCCGCATTTCAATCCATCGGCCGGTAGTCCGTACACTCGTGACAACGCTTTCGTGTTTTACCAGCAGAATCTGATCTTCGCTATGGGTGTGGTGGGCGGTCCCTTGGTGCTGTGGTTGTGGGTTCGCGCCATTTTGCGAAAGAAGTCCTCAGTCGAGATTTGGTTTTGGCGCATCGTTGCGCCAACTTTGATAGTCCTGGGTATGGCTGTGGTGGGAGAGCGCGCTGTGGAGGGTGCTCCCCATCTCACGCTCCTCTCCGTCGAACTCCTGGGCCTTTCCCTGCTCGCGGCCAACTTCGTTTCGTTGCCGAGGGCAGCCCGCTTTCTGTTGGTTGCCGGCTGTGCGGTGGATTTTTATTTCGGAGTTTTCCTGCAGGCGCATGTCGAAAGCATGGAGAACACGACGGGCCATGTCCTGTTTGGAGATTTCGACTACGTGCCACCGCCCGAAGCCGATATCCCGAGCCGGGATGTCTGGGTGAGTTGGACCTTGAAGCACGATTGCGAGGTAGCCAGGAGGCAGTTAGTTCAGTTTCCGCAGCTCTACGGAAACAAGCCCTCCTTTCAGCGGATGTGGCCAGCTATCAAAGCTAACTGGGAGCGGCCGCTGGATCGGGATGAGAAGCGCTGGGGTGGCTGGGCGAGGCGCCACGGCGATGTGCTGTCCCACTTGGGGGACTGGGTGGCTGGAGATTCC
This sequence comes from uncultured Solibacteraceae bacterium, assembly GCA_963815475.1. Taxonomy (GTDB): domain Bacteria; phylum Acidobacteriota; class Terriglobia; order Bryobacterales; family Bryobacteraceae; genus Sulfopaludibacter. Next base: position 3,979,318 of record CAWFHD010000003.1, read on the forward strand.
GGCAGGGGCGCCTCTGTCACTGAAGCACTGTTCGGGCTTATCGGGATAGGTTTCCTGGCAGCGCTGTGCAAGGCGGCCAGCGAGTACCCGCACGGCGGCGGCTGCAGACGCAGTCTCTCTCCCGGCAGTCGACCCAGTTGCGGCCTCCGGCGCAAAAGGAAAACGTCGCTCCAAAAACGGTGGAAGACGCTGAGGCCATGTTATAAACTCGTGTCAGTCCGGCAGTGATCTGGAATTCCAATCCTACGAACCATTGTGTTACCTGGTGGGGCGCCCTGGTCTTCCTCTATCTGACTGCCCGACTGATACTGCCGGAATGGGCAGCTCGATTGAGTTCGCTGCCGATGCTGGCGGCGTCCATGCTCTTCCGAGTGTTCGATATTGTGGTCGACGGGCCGAGGTAGCGGGCGACCGGGATGTTCATTTGGGCAGGGCAGGGCGAGGGTCAATCCTACCTTGTAGAATGGTTTCTATTGGACAAAAAGAAAGCACGCGCGTCTCGCAAGACGCCCCAGGAACCGACTGCGCCCCTCGCAGCGCCGGTTCGCCAATCGATTGATTGGCGCCGCCATGGGCTGGTGGCAATGCTCCTTTGGGCAGCATTGCTGGCGGCCTATTCCAACGGTTTCGGCGCCGGCCTGCTCTACGATAACGGGCCGGTGATTCTCGACGACCCGCGGATTCGCGCCGTCACTCCGCAGAACATCGACGCCATCTGGTCGAAGGGATATTGGTTCAACAATCAGGACCCGTCACTGTATCGACCGCTCACCACGTTCACCTACTTGTTCAATTACGCGGTGCTGGGCAACGCTGCAAATCCCACCGGATATCACTGGTTCAACCTTTTCCTCCACGCCCTCAATGTGCTGCTGGTATACGCCCTCGGGCTGGTCCTGTTCGAAAAAAAGACGATGCCTGCGGCTGCTCTCGCGGCATTGTGGGGCGTGCATCCCATTCTCACGGAATCGGTGACGAACATTGTGGGACGCGCCGATCTGGTCTCGGCGTTCGGTGTGCTCACTGCCCTGCTGTGCCATGTGCAGGCGGCCTCCGAGATTGGCGCGCGGCGAATGGCATGGCTGGCGGGCGTGCTGGGCGGTTCGATCGTCGCAATCTATTCCAAGGAAAGCGGCGTAGTGCTGATTGCGTTGATGGTGGTGTACGACCTTCTGTTCCGCAAATCGGCGATACGGGCCTGCCTTACCGGATATGCAGCCACGCTGTTCGCGTTCGCCATCTTCTTTTACTTGCGAGCTGGAGTGCTTGCCACGCTGCCGGCATCCGCGCCGCAGTTCGTGAACAACCCTCTGGTAGGCGCCGGCTTCCTGCAAGGACGGATTACCGCGATACAAGTGATCGGACGCTACCTTTCGCTGCTGACCTGGCCTCAAACCCTGTCGTGCGATTACTCCTACAACCAGATTCCGATCTTCCGCGGCACTTTGAACAACTTGGGAGATTGGGCATCGATGCTATCGATCACGGTGTGTTTGGGCGCCGCGTGGATTGCGGTGGCCTGGCATCGCCGCAATCCAGTAGTGGTTTTCGGCATCGCCGTCTTCTTCATCGCCGTATCGCCCGGAGCGAACATCGTGTTCCTGCTGGTGACGATTATGGCGGAACGTTTCATGTATCTGCCGGCGTTGGGCTTCACGGTTTGCATCGTTTGGGCGCTCTACGCGGGAGCGCGACGGCTGGAAGCACGTTGGCCTCGCGCTACCAACGACGTAGTCTGGGTGGCGGGAGCGCTTTGCCTGGCGCTCCTGCTTCGAACTCACGCGAGGAATACGGACTGGGACAACGAACGAGCACTCTGGAGCAGCACCGTCAAGGCGGTGCCCGACAGCTATAAAGGACACCTGAATCTCGCGACCGTCAGTTATCGCTTGGGAGGACCATTCCTGGATCAGGCAATCGCGGAAGGCCGACGTGCCCTTGCCATCCTTCACGGATTGTCTCCGGAAAAAGATGATGCCCTGACTTACGCGAATCTCGGCGCCTACGATCGTGTGAAAGGCGATGCGGTGAAGAACGCCGGTGGGCCAGACGCGGAGCAGCAAAGCCGCTACTGGTATCAGCAGTCCCTGGAGATTTTGCTGCACGGCGCCGAGGTGGATCGCGCCCGCGCGGAGGAGTCGGAGCGCGCCCAGCGCGCCAAAGGAACGCCCATCGAGTTCATGGGCGTGCCGCAGATTTATCAGGAACTGGGGCAGACATACATTCGGTTGAACAAGCCGCAAAAGGCTCTGGAGGCCCTGGATTACGGGGCGCTGCTAAAACCGACGGACGAGATTCTCAAGCTGATGTCGATTGCATATGTTGCGCTGTACCGGCAGGACGATGCCGCCATCGTGTTGCTGGAGGGTTTGCTGCTGCAGCCCACTGAGAAGGCTTACGCATCGGAACTGCTGGCGCTGTACCAGAAGCGCAATCCACCTACGTGCGCAGTCGAAAAAACGGCTGCGGGAGCCAATCTGAATCTCGGCTGTCCTTTGGTCCACGAGCATGTTTGCGCCGCCGTGATCCGGCTGCAGGATTATTTCACGCGAAGACACCAGCCAGCCGATGTGGCGAAGATGCGCGCGATGGGACAATCGTTCGCCTGTCCGGTGCAGTAACGCAACTCGGCTTCTGCGGCCGGGTTTGCAACCATATTAAGATAGCTGGATACTCGTGCGCCTTCATAAGATTTGCCAGGCCTTGGTGCTTTTGTTGCTGCTTTGCTTTGCAGCGGGAATTGTTCAGGCAGCGCAAAACACGCTCGGCACGTCATCGGCCTGCGGGTCTTTGAGTGCCGGCCAGTCTTGTACTTTGACGGCGGGCGGGGTGGGGGCGGGTCTTACTCTTACCTGGACGCTCAACCCGGTACTAGGTGGCTTGGCCACCGCGACGACCACTTCGGGCAGCACGCATACCAACACCTACACTGCACCTCCCGTCGTCACGAACAAAACAAATGTCACCGTAACGGCCATCGACGGAACCGGAAACAGCTGGGCAGGAACCATCACATTGGTGGGCACCAGCATTACGATCTCTCCGACCGCTGCGGCCCTGGTCACAAATCAAACGCAGCAGTTCACTGCGACCGTGGCGGGCGCGACGGGGACGGGCGTCAACTGGTCGATCAATCCGCAGATCGGCGCCATCGATCAGAACGGTTTGTACACCGCGCCTTCGGTGGTGAGCGGAACCACCAAAGTGACAGTTACTGCCACCAGCCAGGCCGACGCAACCAAGTCGGCCAGCGCCACGGTGACGATCTCCGTCAGTATCGATGTCGGTAGCGGCGCCCCCAATCAGGCGGTGACACAAGCGTTCGTGAGCGCGTACTTCCGAAACGGGTTCAACAATCTGGTAGGCGTGCCTCCGCTCGGAACCGTCAAGTCTCTTGGCTCTACGGCAGGGTTTTACGTGCAGGAGTTTCCGGATGCTGCCAATGATGCGGGTGTGAAGTTTGCGCTGGCGACGGCTAGCGCCACCACAACCGCGACGCCGAACGGCGATGGCACAATCACCAATGTCCTGCAGATCTACGGTCCGGTGTACGCGTTCTACACCACGATTGGCGCCACTACGGCGGGCTACCCTCTCTCCGACACTCTGACCTGCCCGTCCTTCGATCCGGCGAATTCGTGCGAGTTTCAGACCTTCGACAAGAACTACGCGCTGTTCGTTTATTCGAATTCGGTAGGGCAGACGGGCGCCGTCAATTTTTCTATCAGTTCCACCATTTATACCGAGTGGATCGCCCTCGGCGGCATGAATGGCATCGGGCGTCCTGTCACTGCGCCGGCTGCGGTCACCGGTGCCAAGATCGCCCCCAACACAGCCGGCACTACAGCTTCGGCGCAAACCTTCGCGTACGGCGCCATCTACAGCATCACCTCCAACCAGGCTCGCGGCCAGGTGCATGGAGTTATCGAGCCGTTCTACGATCTGTACGTGGCGGCGGGCGGCCCAACCGGATCGCTGGGCCTTCCGCTCACCGAGGTAATCGTAGACACTGTCACCGGTTTGAAGAAGCAGACCTTTGAAGGCGGAGTTCTGATCTCTACGCCGGGCGGCGGTGGCACTACACAGTTTCCAGTCAAGGCGGTCACAGTGTCGGGCGCCAGCGGTAGCACGGTGACGCTGAGCCTCGGCCAGACGGTGACGCTGACCGCGATGCCGACCGATGCGCTGGGTGACCAGTTGACCAACCTACCGATCTCCTGGAGCACCACCAACGGCCTGGTGATTTCGATTCAGCCGCAGACCGGCAGCCAGTCGGCGGTGTTGACAGCGGTGGGAGGCGGTTCCGCCAATGTGACGGCGTCCAGCGGCGGTTTCACCAGCACGCCGATCTCGTTTGTGGTAACCGCGCCTTGCTGCCAGGTGGGCGATGGCGCTCCGCTGGCTGTGCAACAGGCATTCCAAAGTGCCCTGGCACGAAATAAGATTACCGTTCAGATGCCGGTGCAATCGCCGGCCACGCGATCGGGCGCGGGTTACATCCAGATGGTGCAAGCTGGAGGCGCCGCTGCCTTGCTGGCCCAATCCGACCAATCCGGTTCGGCGTATCTAGTGTCGGGCGCATTGCTGGCGCAGTATCTGAGCATAGGTGGCGTGTCCGGCACTCTGGGATATCCTACGTCCGATGCCAGTGCCGGAGGCACGCAGCTTTTTCAGAATGGCGCGTTGGCCGGCAAACCGGTGCAGCTAGTGAGCGGCGGCATCCTGGCGAAGTGGGCGTCGCTGGGATACGAGACGGGTAGTGCGGGCGCGCCCACCAGCGCCGTCGCAACGTTCTCCACGTTCGGCGCGAATTCAGGCGTTTCGCAGACCTTCGTGAACGGTTCGATCTTTTCGGCCACCGCGGGACCGCGGACCGGCAGCGCGTATTTTGTCACGGGCCTGGTGCTGAGCACTTACAACTCCTCTGGCGGCGTTGGGGGCGTGCTCGGAATGCCGATCGGCGATGAGTTCATCACGGCCGGAGTGCATTCACAGAACTTCGAGGGCGGTAGTATCTCTTACGCCAGTGGCGCAGCGTCTGCGCAGGTGCAAGCAGCGCCCCGCGTGCCGGCGGTGATTGTCGCGCCTGTGGCGATTTCGGCGGGCGCTCGCGCCCTGTTGGCCATCAGCGGGTTTCCTAGCGGCGATTCCATTAAGGTGTCGGTGACCGGCGAACCTCCGTTCACCGTGACCACCGCCAACGGTTCGTACAGTTGGGATATGTTCATCCCCCTCACGGCGTCGAGCGGGGTGCTGACTATCAGCGCCGCCGATGCGAGCGGCGCGTCGGCTACGGGCGCCCTGACCGTCAGGGGTTTCGACAAGAATCGTGTCCAGATGTCCGTGGTGGGCGGCAACAACCAGACGAGTGCGCCGGGCTCGCTATTGCCCGTGCCTTTCCAGGTGGCGATGCTCGATGCATCGGGCGCTCCGGTGGTGGGCGCGCCAGTTACCTTTTCGGCCGCGTCGGGCGTGCAGCTCAGCACGGTGAGCGCCGTAACCGATTCCAGCGGCCACGCGGCCACCTATGTGCGATTGCCGAAAATTGCTGGTGTTACCGGTGTCAACGCCTCATCGTCGCTGGCGCAGAGCGGAGTCACGTTGTTCGCCGTGGCCGCTCCATCCGTCATTGCGAATCTTCCGGCAGTGCAGGAAACGGGTAGCACTGCGCTGGGTAACGGGACCGCGACCATCGGACAGAAAGGCGCCCTGCTCTTTGCCGTGGCCTCCATTTTGCGCTTTCAGCAGAATCGCAACGCGGTGGCCGCGCCCAATGGCTTGGCCGATGCGCCAACGCTCAACCAGTTCCTGACCGCCTACTGCGGGTCGGACGCGAAGGGGAACAGGGTCTGCGACGGCTTTCTTTCCAATCCCAATTCGGGTGAGCAGATTGTGAATCTGTGGCGTGCCGCGCAGTTCACCGGCGGGCTCGACGTGACAGTGTTGAGTCCAACCGTATCGTCGGTCGCTGACGTGGTGTCGCAAGGCGAACCGGTGCTGCTGTCACTCGGCCTCTCGTTGAACGGCACAGCCGCCGGCGGCCATTTCGTAGTCGCGACCGGAGTGGCGGCGGATGGGTCGATTGTGATTCAGGACCCCAACCCACTGTTCGCGCGCCCCGGCCTGAACGACTATTTGAACGGCTTCACCACTAGCGGAGGCACATGGACAGGCAGCCTGCTGGGTGTAGTCCGGTTTGCGGTGCGCAGCCCCAGCGCGACGCGGTTCCTGATGGCGGCATTGTCGCAGCCCGCAGCTTTGATGAGCAGCCTGGCATTCGACGTGAGCTCGGCCAACGGAGCCTGCGGCTTGGCCTTGCAGATAGTGGACACGGTGGACTCGGCGGGCAATGCTCCAGTGAACGGTCCGCTGGTGTCGAAGGCACAAGTGTGCGACGGATCGCAGCCTACCTACGAGGTCAGCGTGGGTGCTGCGCAGTCTTATCAGGCCTTTGTCACCGACCTTGCCTCGGGCGGGTCCACCTTTAATTTATCGGCGAGCACGCCGGCTACATACCAGGCAACGCGTCCTGTGCTGAACCTGGCGCTCGCCCCGGCCACTACGAATGTCACCGCCGGCGGGGTTGTGAATGCCGCCACGTTCACCGAGGCGATCGCGCCGGGGGGCATTGTGTCGATATTTGGGAGCGGCCTGGCATCAACGGCCGGCAGCACTACTGTGGACATCGATGGCGAGGCGTTGACGGTGCTTTCGGCGTCGGCATTCCAGATTAATGCAGTGCTACCGGCCGATGTGACGCAGGGCTCGCACACACTGCGCGTGAAGTCGCCTTTTGGGGCGGCACAGCAGCCTGTGACTGTATCTGCCGTCGCGCCCGCGATCTTCCTGGTTGGGACTCCGCCAGTGGGGGCAGTAGAAAACGCCGATGGTAGTTTGAACGGTCTATCGAATCCAGCGGGACGAGGACAGGAGTTGGTAGTTTTCGCGACGGGGTTAGGAGCAACCAATAAGAAAGGATCGCTCTCTGTGACGATTACCACGGTGACGGTCCTCGTAAATGGGATCGAATCTGCGGTGGATTTCGCGGGCCTGGCGCCTGGGTTTGTCGGCTTATATCAAGTGAATGTGCCAATTCCCCCAAACAGTGTTCCCGGCTTGGGGGTTTCCCTTACCCTCAAACAAGGGGGACAGCTTAGTAATTCGGTGAATGTGGCGATCCAATAGACAAAAAATGAGACGATTTGGTGTGAAACTATTGACGCGGGGGGGCTGGACGTGGTTAAATCGCGACAGCATCGAAGAGTCACCAAAATTTGCACGGCTGATATGCCCTTTCGTGTTGAAGGGAAAGAATTTCTCTTGACACAGGACGGGCAATCAGTTATGAATATCTTTACCGCGTCTCGTTAGATGTGCAATCTTTGCGTTTGTAGACTGTGAGCACAGAAGACCGAAATAAACGGCACGTGCCACAGAAAGAACTTCAGTAAAAGATCTGGAATCCTGCTTGGTGGCTTCCGGAAAATATGACTCTCCGCCCGACACGGAGAAGTTCCCTAGGTTGAATGAACGGTTTTGAGGCTTAGATTGAGGCTCAGGTTGAAAGAGAACTTCGACCGATTCAATTACGCAATTTACAAGGAGAAGGAAATGGCAGATTTTCGCAGACTGTTTACTGCGTTAGCTTTGGTAGCCCTATTCGTAGGGTTGGCCAGCGCGCAGGGAGGTGTTAACGGTGGCGGCGGCACGATGGCGTGCTCCACTACTACCACGGTTACGCCGACCGTCCGTTCCGAAGGTTTCACGGAACTGGTTGGCGATATCGTGTTGAATTGCACTGGTGGTAATACTCTTGGATTCGGTACCCAGATTCCCCAGGCCAACATCACGGTGTTCTTGAACACTCAGGTGACCAGCCGCATTTTGAACACGTCCAGCAGCAACGCTTCTGAAGCGCTGTTGTTGATTGACGAACCCGGCTCGGCCACGGTGAGTGGCTACGGCCCCAGCTTGGCGCAGATTCCTTGCAGCACCCCGCTAAGCGGTTGCGTTCAGTTCGTTGGGAACTCCACAACCCCCCCCGCCATCGGCGTTCCATCACAGAGCGCGACGACGTTCGTGACAGGGCAGAACGTATTCCAGGGTGTGGTTAGCGGCAACTCGGTCACCTTCTTTGGTGTGCCGATTCTTCCGCCGTCCACCACTGGCAGCCGCATCTTCCGCATCACCAACATTCGCGCCAATGCGAATGGCATCAGCGGTGGCGGACCGACCCCCGGCTCCATCACGGGTTCGATCTCGATCAGCCCGTCGAACGCTTTCACCATCAACCAGTTCACCTTTACGCTGGCGGCCGTGCAAGCTGGTTTGACCACCAGCCTTCGCAGCAGCACCGATGGCGGCGGCGGCGTGGTTAACTTCAACCAGTGCGCCAGCACATCCTTCAACACAAGCGGCGCAGCCGGGATTGTAAGATTCCAGGAGAACTTCCCGACGGCATTCAAAACCAGGACAGCTCTTATTGGCACCAATACCAGTACGACGAGCGGCTTTACTGGTCAGAATATTCCCGGTCAGGTCTACAACTCGGAATCGGGCTTCACTCAGCCCGGCGTCGCCAACGGCAGTGTTATCGCTGGCTTGGCTGATTGGGGAACTCGCCTGAAGGCTGTGTTCACCAACATTCCGAGCGGCGTCAGCATCTACGTTTCGACTGTCAACGTCGTTGGTCTCACCACTGCGGCCACCACTGCTGTCGGTAACCCGACCGCGGTCCAGGTGATCACCGAAACAGTTCCGGATGCCAACGGCACTCTGGCTCTGACCACGCCGACCAACACCACCAGCGCCGGCGCAGTGCCGTACTCGCAGGTGACCATCGTCAATGGCACAGGTATCGCGGTTTGGGAAGTGACGCAGAACAACTACACCACCAACCAGAACCTGGACTTTGGCGTGTTTATTTCGTACAGCGCCAGCCCGCAGACTAACACGCCTGCTGCTGGCCCGATGTCGGTCAATCTGAGTTACGCTCCGAACCCGACAAATGGCGCCTTCGCGGCATCGAGTGCAACCGACCCAACAAAGGTGGGTATCGTACCTCGATTCGCGGATACATCATCCGCAAGGACGTTTGCTCAGATAAACATCTGTCAAACAGTCTTGCTCTTCCCATTCGTCACTACGGCCACAGGGTTTGAGACCGGTCTCGCAATCGCCAACACAACGCAGGATCCGTTTGGCACGAACGCACAGACCGGCGCTTGCACCTTCAACTGGTACCAGGCTGGCACCGGCGGAACCAATCCGGCGGCGAGCACCACGCCTGCGATTCCGGGCGGCACCGTGTACAGCACGCTGGCTTCGAACGCGACCAATGCGGGCGCGAACTTCACCGGCTACATGTTCGCGGTTTGCAACTTCCAGTACGCTCACGGTTATGCAGCGATCACCGACGTTGGTGCGCGCGGCATCTTCACGAGCTATCTGGCTCTGGTTGTGCCGACCGGTTCCGGCACGCGTACGAGCAGCGCAGAATCGCTGTCTCACTAGTCGTTACCTAAGCAACAAAAGAAAGGGGGAGCTTCGGCTCCCCTCTTTTTTTTGTAGTGCAGGCGTTCCCTCCTTCGCAGAGAGGTGATACACTACAAGTCTCCGCGTCCAACCTTAAAACCAATCGTGTTCATTTCACTGAACCGAGGAGGCACTCTTGAATAAATTTAGATACTTCGTATTCGCGGCGATTCTTTTGTGCATGCTTGGCGCGCAGTCGGCATCGGCGCAGAGCATTGCACCCTATCAAGGCAACGGGCAACTCGTTTGCGTCAGTTGCAACGTTCCGACCCTGCAGGGGGTCAATTCGGTAATCCTGCAGCAGTTTGCTCCGTTGTATGCCAGAGTAACGGACGGTAACGGGAATCCAATTGCCAACACAACGGTGACATGGAGTGCCTCAACCGGTGGTAGTATTCTCGTTTTCCCCTCGAACACCACCACCACGACCGACAACAACGGCGTCGCCCACATTCAGTTTCTGGCGCCTTCCCAGTCCTTCGCGGGACAGCAGCAAGCGCCAGGCCCTCAGCAAAGCACGGTGACTGCAACCGCCACCTCAGGCGCCAGCACAACTTTTACCCTGACCCAAACCTCGATCAATAATTTGAACTCGCCAGGGTTGAATCTCGATATCAACTGCGCCGGCAGTACCGCTCCCAGCGGGTGCACTCCTTATCCCGTTACCGGCACCACCATCAGCGGCGACTCGGGCACCACCGGCACTCCGATTTATGTTGGAATCTTCGCGGCTGGTAATGCCCAATACCAGGGTTTGACGGGGCCGCTGGCCGGCGTCTCGATAAAACTGATTAACTACCAGAGCGCCGCCACCGTGACTTGTGCCACAACGGCTGGCGCCGATCCCGGCTCCGGCTTAAGCGACACCACAGGGTACGCGATCTGCAATCCCGTTTTCAGCGGGAACGGTAAGGGCCAGTTTGGCATTTTGGTCGGTGGCGTAGTCTACGCTCCGGGCAATTATTCGGACGGAACTCAGTTTGCATCTGCCCCACCGTACGTGTCCGTGCCACCCGCCACCGATCCGAGCCAACCGCAGCCCAGCTATGCCGGTTGGTCGATCTCGGCAGGTATTAATTTGAGCGTCACCCCCGCGACGATCGGCGCCATCCAGTTGGTGAGCGGCAACAATCAGACCGCGAACTCCGGTCAGGCGCTTGCCGCGCCCCTGGTCGCATCGGTTACCAGCACCGCCGGCAACCCGATCACGAATCAACCGGTAACCTGGACCGTGAGTCCGACGGCCGCTGCGACGTTGAGCAACACTAGCACGGCGACCGACACCAACGGACATGCCACCACGAACGTGACGTTTGCCAGTAACGCTTCGGGCACGGTTTCCATCACCCTGACTGCAGGCGGCAAGACCGCTGTGTTCACCGAAAATGCCATCATACCGACGCAGCTTTCGAGCCTCACCAAGGCGTCGGGCGATAGTCAGACCGCGATCATCAATACCGCATTTACCAGTCCCCTCGTCGTGCAGGTGGCCGTCGCCAGCGGTTCTGTGGCAAATCAAGTTGTGAACTTCTCGGTCAGCGGTCCCGCGACTCTCTCGTCGAGCACCGGAGTTACCGACAGCAATGGTCGAGCGCAGGTAACGGTGCAAGCGGGCGCCACGGCCGGAACGGTCACCGTGACCGCCAGTGCTGGAAACGTGAGCCCCGTCACCTTCACGCTTACGGTTACGCCGCCCGGACCGCAGATCACCAGCGGATCATTCTTTAATGGCGCCGATTTCCAGAAGGGCGCGATCTCGCCGTGCGGAATTGCCACCATCATCGCGCCCGGCCTGGCGCCCGGTATTTCAGGCGTAGTGACGTCCTATAACTTGGTTGGCTACCTCAACTACACCGTTGCTAATGACACCGTCACCGTCGCGGGCGCGCAGGCGCCTATCTACAATGTTGCGAACGTTAATGGTTCGCAGCAGATTACATTCCAGGTTCCGTGCTCCGTTGCTCCCGGCACTAACGTTCCGGTCGTTGTGACTGTGGGCGGCGGCTCCGCGACGGTTAACACGACCATCCTGCCGGCCAGCCCCGGCGTTTTCCAATCGCAAAGTACCGTCAACGTTCAGGGCTTTGGGACACTGCCGCTGGCGGTTGTTTTGAAGCGCGACGGAACGTTGGTCTCGCCGACCAATCCCGCTCGCCAGAACGAGACGGTCATCGCATACGTAACAGGCATGGGACCCACCTCGCCGTCCATCGCAACCAACGCACTTCCCATCTTCGGGACGCCTTCGACTGTTACTGGCCAGGTGGTGGTCGGAATCAATAACTCGGGGGTTCCGGTGACCTTCGCTCAATTGAGTGAGGATCTCATTGGCATAGCGCTGGTCGCGTTCCAGGTTCCGGCGAATGCGCCCCAGGGCAATGTGGTGTTTTCGATTGGATTGATACCCACAGGGTCCAGCACGGCCTATTACAGTAATCCCGCTGCGATTTATATCCAGTAGTTCCTCTCCTTGGGGCCGGGGTCTCTGACCTCGGCCCGTTCTTCTTCGCCTCCTCTTCGCCATTAAATCTATATGTAGTGTGTGCCACAATCAGTGTAGATCTGCTTGTGCGAGCGTAACCCTATACAGATCAGCTAATTCTGCAAAAAACCTCTTGCAAAGTCTCAGGGGGTCGTGCCACTATTGGTTGTGGCCAAAACTGGTCAAAAATTGGGTTAAAAGTGGTGGAATCTGGTCAACAACTCCCGATGGTCGAGCCTCCGCGCGGCATGTATCCCGGCAGGCTGGACGACAAAGGCCGGGTGAAGCTTCCAGCCACATTCCAGCAGTACTTTGCTGCCCTTCGGGAAAAGACGCTGTTCGTGACGAGCCTGGACCGTCGCATAGCGCAAATATACCCGATGGCCATCTGGCGTGACAACGAAAAAGTGTTCGAGAGCTTCCGGGATAATCCCCGAGTAGCGAAAAGCGTGGCCTTCAATGCGGCCGATTTAGGCGCCGAAACCGAGATGGATGGCCAGGGGCGCATTCTTCTGTCGCCCGAGTTGCGCCGGGAACTGGGGATTGAGAATGCTCCGGTCCGGCTGTTTGCCTATCGCGGCCACATCGAAATCATGAGCGAGAAGATCTACGAAGCGCGCAAATTGCAGGCCGCGGAGTTGACGGAAGAAGATTTCAGCAAGCTGGAGGCGGCGGGGCTGAATTGATGTCGTATGCACATCCCCGTTATGCCGACGGAGTCGCTTTCACTGCTGGATGTTCGCCCCGACGGGATCTATCTCGACGCTACGACGGGATTGGGCGGACATACGGCGCTGATTGCGCAACGGCTCACCACAGGATTTGTGATTGCGAACGACCGCGACGGTCAATCGCTCGAGATGGCGCGGCAGAATACGGCGCAGTGGGCGGAGCGAATCCGTTTTCATCACGGAAGCTTCGGGGAACTGCGACAGGCGCTGTCGGAAACAGGATGCGAAAGGCTGGACGGGTTGCTGGCGGATTTGGGCGTGAGCCGCTATCAACTGACAGCACCGGAGCGTGGCTTCAGTTTTTTATCAGATGGACCGTTGGACATGAGGATGGATCAAACCACCGGCATGACGGCGGCCGATCTGGTCAATACAACCGCCGAAAAGGCACTCGCCGATCTGATTTTTCAGCTCGGAGAAGAAAGGAGGGCGCGGAGGGTAGCCAGAGCAATCGTCCGAGCACGGCCCATACGGAGCTCATTACATCTGGCCGATGTAGTGGAGCGGGCCGTGCCCAGGACGGGTCGTTTGCATCCCGCCACGAAGACTTTCATGGCGCTGCGAATGGAAGTGAACGATGAACCGGGAGAACTCGACCGATTACTCCAGATCGGTCCGGAGTTGTTGAAGAGCGGCGGGCGCATGGTAGTGATCAGCTTCATGTCCATTGACGACCGCAAAGTGAAACAGAAGTTCAGGGAACTCGGCAGTCAGGCGCGTGCCACGATCTTAACCAAACACCCGCTGCAGCCGAGCGACCAGGAAATAGCCGAGAATGCAGCCTCCCGCAGCGCAAAGCTGCGCGGGTTGCAAATGAATTGAGTCTAGAGAGGCGATACAAAAACATGGCGACGCTGCCAGCATTCACGCGAAGAACAGGGGCTCCGGAGGGCTCCCAGCCGCGGCGGGTAACTGCACGCCCGGAACAACCGGCAACCGCTCGCGCGGAGCGGGATGAATTCCAATTGCGCGCTCTTCCGCACGAAGACGTGATCTTTTATTGCAAGAAAATCGACAACACTCGCCTGGTGCGCGATGCCGATCCCAAAGCACGCGGCGCTTGCTGGAGCGCGATCGGCGCGGCCTGCCTGGCGGTAGCGCTGCTCACCGGCGTGCTGGCTCCGAGCGTTGCCAGCACCCTGGCCGGATACAAGATCGAATCCCTGCGCGCCGAAGAGCGCCGCCTGCGCGACGAGCACCGCACGCTCGAGTTGCAGGAGGCCGAGCTGCTGAGCCCGGCGCGCCTGGAAAAGCTCGCGAAAAATCAAAATCTGGTAACTCCGCAATCGGGTCAGGTGGTCCATCTGGACGGCGACAAACCGGACAGCTCGGTTGCAATGGTGAAGCATTAGGAGAGAGGCCGCGACCCGGTCATCCGGCTCCGCAGGGCTCCGAACTATGGAGCGTGGGAGCGCGGCCGGCGGCGGAGTGGCATTGTGCTGCCCGCATCGCGGCCCTCTTCATGTGTGCTACGAGAGAGCAGCATGGTGGAGCGTCGTCTAACATGGCTCGCCGCGATCGTCGTCCTCTGGGGCGCGGCCATTTTCCTAAGATTAGTTTCGCTGCAGGTTCTTCATCACTACGAATACTCCCGGATGGCGAGGACGCACCAGGAAGTTGTGATGAACATCCCGGCGCCCCGCGGCACCATCTTCGACCGCAACCGGCAGCCGCTGGCCATGAGTGTGCCCACCGAAACGGTGTATGTCAACCCGCTCAAACTGCCGAACCTGAAAGTGGGCGCGGGACTCCTGGGCGCCGCATTGAGCATGGATAAGGAGGAGTTGTACGGCCGCCTGATGCAGGCGTACGATAACCACCGCGGCTATCTGATCATCAAGCGCAATATCAGCTTTGAGGAAGGCCAGCGCCTGCGCCGGCTGGACTGGGACGGCATCAAAATCGATTCGCAAAACCAGCGCCATTATCCGAAAGGAATGCTTGCGGCGCACGTGCTCGGCGGAGTGGATTTCGCCGACAAAGGGAACGGTGGGGTTGAGAAGGCGCTCGATAGCGACCTGCGCGGCACCCCCGGCCTGGAGCACTTGCTGACCGACGTGAAGCGGCGCGGCATCGATTCGCAGAATGCCACCGAAGCCAAGCCCGGCAGCGCGATCACTCTCAGCATCGACGAGCGCATTCAGTTTGTGGCCGAGCGAGAGCTGGCTGCCGGGGTGCAAATCAGGCATGCATCGAGCGGCAGTGTGGTGGTGATGAACCCCTACACCGGCGAGATTCTGGCGATGGCCAGCTATCCCACCTACGATCCGAATCTGCCGCCTCAGCCAGGCGACAATCCCGCGGCGCGCCAGAATCATGCGGTCGCAGTGCCGTTCGAGCCGGGATCGGTCTTTAAGGTAATCACGCTCTCTGCCGCGCTCGAAACTACCAGGCTCCGGCCCGAGAGTATGATCGATTGCGGCAGTGGGAAAATCGCCCTTGGCGGGCGTGTCATTCACGAAGCTCACGGCGGATATGGAACCATCCCGCTGTCCGATGTGCTGAAGTTCTCAAGCAACGTGGGCGCCATCCGCATCGGTATGCAAGTGGGCCAGGAACGCTTCTACGACTACGTCAGCCGCTTCGGCTTCGGCAAGAAGACCGGCGTGCCGCTGCCGGGAGAATCGCGAGGCCGTTTGCGAAAGCTGGCTCAGTGGGGGCCGCTCTCGTTGCCCGAAATGTCATTTGGGCAGGAGATCAGCGTAACCACCTTGCAGCTGGCGCTGGCCGGCTCGGTCGTAGCCAATGGCGGCCTGCTGGTAAAGCCGCGACTCGTGCTCAAGAAGAACGACCAAACGGTCCCGATGGAGCAACCCGCTCGCGTGCTCAAACCCGAGACCGCCATCACCATGCGCCAGATGATGGAGGGCGTCGTGATGCCAAAGGGCACCGCGTATCCGGAAGGGCGGCTGGCAGGCTATTCTGTAGGCGGCAAGACCGGGTCGGCGCAGATCTTCGATTTCGCCACCCACCGTTACACGCACAACTATAACGGTTCCTTCGTCGGCATCGCTCCTCTCACCAATCCCAAGATTGTGGTGGTGGTGACGTTGAACGGCACGCACGGTTCGGGCGGATATGGCGGCCGTGCCGCGGCGCCGGTGTTCCATGCCGTGGCCACCGAAGCACTGCGGATCATGGACGTCGCCAAGGACATTCCGGAAGAGGAGCCCGCTCCCACGCTGATCGCCAGGAAAGACGGGCCTGACGACGACGTGGCAGCCGAAGATCTGGGCACCGACGGTCTGAACATTCTGGAAGAGCCCGAAGAGGACGACGCCGCGGCCGCCAACGCCGCGCCCGGTCCCAAAGCGCCGAATTTCCGCGGCATGACTCTGCGAGCGGTGCTGGCCGAAGCTGCCGCGCGTGGAATTGCAGTAGCGCCCGATGGCAGCGGCATCGCCCGCGTTCAATTCCCGGCGCCCGGAGCGGTGCTGCATCAAGGAGAGCGCATTCGCGTCCAGTTCAAACGATGACTCTCGGCGAGATACTCTCGGGCGTGGCATTGAAACAGCCAATTGCGCCGGAGTTCGCCAAGACCGAGATCGAAGGCCTGGATTTCGATTCGCGCCGGTCAGGAGAAGGATTTCTGTTTTTCGCATTTCCCGGCAGCAAGACCGATGGACGGCAATTCGCCCAGCAGGCGATGGCGCAGGGCGCTGTCGCGGTGGTGAGCGAATCTGCCGCGCCCGATGCTGCCCTGGAGAATCGCTGGATTCAGGTGGAACACGGTCGGCACGCCCTGGCGATTGCCGCGCGTAATTTCTACCATGCGCCCGACGAACGGCTCGGCCTCACCGCCATCACCGGCACCAATGGCAAGACCACCACGGCGTTCCTCATCGACTCTGTGCTGCGCGCTGCCGGCCACGTCACGGCGATGATCGGGACCATCGAATATCACCTGGCGGGGCGTGTGCTGCCGGCGGTCAACACCACGCCGGAATCGCTCGACCTGATTCGCATTCTGGCGGAGTTGGAAAAAGAAGGCGGTTCGCATGTCACCATGGAAGCCTCTTCCCACGCGCTGGCGCTCGGCCGGATCTACGGGTTGCATTTTCATACCGCCGTCTTCACCAATCTGACGCGCGATCATCTGGATTTTCACGGAACCATGGACGCGTACTTCGACGCCAAGCAGATGTTGTTCGCCGGCGCCGGAGGCCCACCTCCCCCGTTCGTGGTGCTCAACCGTGACGACGAATACGCTCGCAAGATCAAGCTGCATCCCAAGACCGAAGTGTTCTGGTACGGCCTGGGGCAGGATCCGAATCTGCGGGCGCGCCACATCTCCTCGGGATTTCAAGGGCTACGCTTCGAAGTCCAGTACGGCAAGCTGCGCTTCCCGGTGGAATCGCCGCTGATCGGCAAAATCAACGTGTACAACATTCTGGCGGCTTGCGGGACGGGCCTGTCTTATGGCATCGCGCCGGAACTCATCGCCCGCGGCATCGCGGGTCTGCAAGCGGTTCCCGGACGGTTCGAACGTGTGGATGAAGGCCAGCCCTTTGTGGTCGTGGTGGACTATGCCCATACCGACGACGCGCTGCGCAACGTGATCGCGGTGGCGCGCGGCCTCAATCCCAAGCGTGTGATTACGCTCTTCGGCTGCGGCGGCGACCGCGACCGCACCAAGCGTCCGTTGATGGGGCAGGCTGCGGCGTCGGCCAGCGACTTCGTGGTGCTAACCAGCGACAATCCGCGCTCCGAAGATCCGTTGGCAATCATGAACGATGCCCTGGTGGGCATCCGCCGCGTAGACGTGCCGCATATCGTGGAACCGGACCGCGCCATCGCCATCGCACGCGCGCTTAAGGAAGCGCGTGAGGGCGACATCGTAATACTTGCCGGAAAGGGGCACGAGACGTATCAGGTTTTGAAGGACAAGACGATCGCATTTGACGATCGGGCTGTGGCGAGAGAAGTGCTCAGGGGATATGGGTATCGCCAAACCCCCGAGTCATGATCTTCGATTTGCAGGAAGTTGCGCGGGCTATACGCGCACAAGGCGGGCTTCGTCCGGTGGAGGTAACCGGTTGGAGTGTGGATACCCGGACACAGAAGCCGGGAGATGTGTACTTTGCGCTGCATGGGCCGAATTTCGACGGCCACGATTTCGTAGCGCAGGCCTCTGCTAACGGTGCGGCTGGCGTAGTGGTGGAGCGGTCGCTGGGCGTTCCGGATGAATTGGTGGTGAGCGACACGCGGCGGGCTCTGCAGGACCTGGGCGCCTGGGCAAGGGTGCGTTGGGGCGGCAGGGTAGTTGGCGTAACGGGGAGCGCGGGCAAGACCACAACCAAGGATGCGATTGCGCATTTGTTGTCGGTAGATCTGCCGGTGGGTAGGACGGTGGGGAATTTGAACAACCACGTCGGCGTGCCGCTTTCGATTTTGCGGCTGCCCCCGGAATCGCGCGCCGCAGTTTTGGAAATGGGAATGAACCACGCTGGCGAAATTCGCGAATTGGCCGGCATCGCCAGACCCGACGTCGGGGTGGTGACGAACGTCGGTTACGCCCACGTGGAGTTCTTCGATTCCATCGATGGTGTGGCCGCCGCCAAGCGTGAGCTGATCGAAGGCCTGCCGCGCGAAGGTGTCGCCGTGCTGAATGCCGACGACCCGCGCGTAGCGCGCTTCGCCGACGTGCATCCGGGCCGGTCGGTGACTTTTGGTTTTTCGGAGGACGCCGATGTGCGTGCCGAAGGGTACGATGGCGCGCACTTCCGAGCGTCCGGCGTAGGTTTTGAGACCGGCATGGTAGGGCGTCACGCGGTGATGAACCTCCTTGCCGCGATTGCGGTGGCGCGCGAGTTCGGTATCGCTCCGCAGAGGCTGCGGGACGCGGTGCGGACGTTCACAGTCGGAAACATGCGCGGCGAGCGGCTGGAGCGCAATGGCATGGTGATTTGGAACGACTGCTACAATGCCAATCCCGAAGCCATGCAATCCATGCTCGACGTGCTGCGGGACACTCCAGCCCGCCGCCGCATCGCGGTGTTAGGCGAAATGCTGGAGCTGGGACACGCCTCGCGGGATCTGCATCGGCAGGTAGGCCGTTACGCGGCGGAGCAGGGAATCGATTTATTGATCGGCGTGCGCGGCAACGCACACGAGATGATCGACGCGGCTGTCGGCGCCGGGCTACCGGCGAAAGCCGCGTATTTTTTTGAAGACCCCGCGGAGGCGGGCGAGTTTGTGCGCCAGTCGGCAACCGAAGGTGATGCGATCCTTTTCAAGGGGTCGCGCGGCGTGCGAGTGGAAAAGGCGTTGGAACAGGTATTGCGAGGTTCAGAAGTTAGAAGTTAGAAGTGGTCTCCGAGTTTAGATGCTTTATTTTTTACTTTACGAGCAGCTCCAAAAGTACGTTAGCGGGTTCCGCGTCTTTCGGTACACAACGTTCCGTACTGCGTTTGCGTCGCTTACGGCGTTGTTCCTCTGCATTGCATTGGGGCCGTGGCTAATCAATAAGCTGCGCCAGTTTCAGATCGGACAATACATCCGCGAGGAGGGTCCCAAGTCACACCAGAAGAAGGCCGGGACTCCCACCATGGGTGGCGTGCTCATCATTATTTCCATCATCATCCCCACCTTGCTTTGGGCGGATTTGAAATATCCCTACGTGTGGATCGCCATCTTCGCTCTGCTGGGATTCGGCTATATCGGCTTCCTGGACGACTATGCCAAGGTGACCAAGCGCCGCAACCTTGGGCTATCAGGAAAACGCAAGCTGCTCTACCAGTTCGCCATGGGCTTCGCGTTCGCCGCCTCGCTGCTGGTGATGCGCGCGTACGGGGAATACTCGTCCACCATGAACATCCCGTTCGTGAAGCTGTTCAAGCCCTCGCTGCTCTTTCAGGGCTTGATGTCGAACCCGTGGACTTACATTGTCGGAGTCGCTCCCTTCTGTATTTTTGTTGCTTTAGTGGTAGTGTTCTCCTCGAACGCCGTGAACCTCACGGACGGCCTCGACGGCCTCGCCATCGGACTGATGGTGATTGCCGCCGGAGCGCTTACCATGCTCACGTACGCGGGTGGCCATGCGCAGCTCGCCGAATATCTGCAACTGGCGCGCAATCCACGCACTTCGGAGCTAACGGTCTTCTGCGGGTCCATGACCGGCGCGAGTCTCGGGTTCCTCTGGTATAACGCCCATCCGGCGGAGATCTTCATGGGCGATGTGGGGTCGTTGGGATTGGGCGGCGCCATGGCCGTGGTCGCGGTGCTCATCAAGCAGGAAGTGCTGCTGCTGTTTATCGGGGGCGTCTTCATCCTGGAGGCGGTCTCGGTGATTTTGCAGGTCGGCAGCTACAAACTGCGCCACGGTAAGCGCATCTTCAAAATGGCGCCGCTGCATCACCATTTCGAAGCGCTGGGTTGGACGGAATCGAAAATCATCGCGCGGTTCTGGATTGCGGGATTGGTGCTGGCGCTGTTCGCGCTCACCACGTTGAAGTTGAGATGAAGGCGCTGGTAGTTGGGATGAAAAAATCGGGTCTGGCCACTGCCGAGCTTCTGGCGCGGCAGGGAGCCAACGTGCGCGCCACCGACATCAAGCCGCTGGACGAACTGCCTGAAGCAGGCGAACTTCTGGCGCGTCTCCACATTCCTTTTGCCAAACAGAGTCCCGAGGTCTTCGAAGGCGTCGACACTATCGTCCTATCTCCCGACGTGCCGGCGGACCTGCCACCGCTGATCGAGGCTCGCAGCCGTGGCGTGCGCGTGATCGGCGAAGTGGAGCTGGCAGCCCCGCTGCTCAAGGGCAAGACCATCGGGATTACGGGTTCGAACGGCAAGACCACCACCACCAGCCTGATCGGCCACATCCTGCGTGAGGCCGCCGTGCCGGTGCAGGTGGGCGGCAATATCGGCACTGCGGTGACGGCCATGATCGAAAGCTCGCGCGACGATGGCTGGAACGTGCTGGAGCTCTCCAGCTTCCAACTGGAGACCATCGAGAAGTTTCACGCCCACATCGGGCTCGCCCTGAACGTGACGCAGAATCACCTGGACCGGCACCACACTTTTGAGAACTATGCGGCGGCGAAGGGCCGTCTGTTTGAGAACATGCGGGCGGACGATTTCGCCGTGCTCAATGCCGACGACCCGGTGACGGCCGCCTATGCCGGCCACACCACGGCGGCTGTGCAGTGGTTCAGCAGCAGGCGGAAAGTGTCGCCCGGGGCCAGCCTCTGCAGCGACAAACTGGTGCTCGACGGCAAACTGCTGATGGACGCCGCCGAGATCCCCATCCGCGGTCGCCACAATATCGAGAATGTGCTGGCGGCGTCGATTGCCGCGGCACGGGCGGGCGTGAGCCGCGAGCAGATCGCAGCGGCCGTCCGGACCTTCCACGCCGTGGAGCATCGCCTGGAGTTTGTGCGCAAGGTGAACGGCATCGACTTCTACAACGATTCGAAAGCCACCAGCGTAGATGCCACCCTGAAGGCTGTGGAGGCATTTCCGGGCGGGCTTTGGGTGATTCTCGGCGGCAAGGATAAGGGGCTCGACTACTCGCTGTTGCGGGAGCCTCTCGCGGCCAAGGCGCACGCGGCACTGCTGATCGGTGCTGCGGCGGAGAAGATCGCGGCGCAGTTAGAGGGCGCCGTGCCACTGGTGCGTGTGGGCACGCTCGACGCGGCGATCGCCCACGGTTTCGAGCACGGGGTGGCCGGCGATACCGTGCTGCTGGCACCGGCATGCGCCAGTTTCGATCAGTTCCGCAGCTATGAGCATCGCGGCGAAGTTTTTAAACAACTGGTGAGCCGGTTGGCAGGGCGAGATTGACATGGGGCAAAGACTTAAAACCGATTGGATTCTTTTCGGAACCGTATTGCTGATGATTTCGTTCGGGCTGCTGATTCTGTACAGCGCCTCGTCGGTTAACGCCAAGATGGATCCGCGCTACGGCTCGAGCTGGCATTTCGTGATCCGGCAGGCCGAATGGGCGGTGGCGGCGGTGGCCGTCATGATGCTCCTCAAAAAGACGCACTACCGTAAGTTCCAGACTCCCGCAGTGGCCTTCTGCGCCATCGGTATCGCATTAATGCTGCTGGCAGCCGTTTACTTCCTCGATCCCATCCACCATCGATGGCTGAAAATCGGTCAGCCGTCGGAGTTTGCCAAACCGGCCCTGGTGGTCTTTCTGGCATTCTTCGTCACGTGGAGGGCGCGCGCCATCAACAACCCCAAGCACACCCTTTTCCCTGCATCGCTGGCCGTCGGGCTGATCATTTTCGGAGTGGTGGTGGCCGATCTGGGAACGGCCGCGGTGTTGGGCGCGGCGGCAACCATCGTCTTTTTTGTGGCGGGGCTGGAGTGGCGGTACTGCCTGCTGGTGGCGGGTGTGGCCTTCCTCGGCTTGGTGGTCTTCATTTTTGCCGAGCCCTACCGGCTGGGCCGCGTCGTTCGTTTCGTCGATCCGGAATTCAAGATTCTCGCCAAGTTCGATCCGCAGGGGCGCATCAAGACGCGCCTGGAAAAATCGTTGGCCACGCGCGATTCCAATTACCAACTGGAACAATCGAAGATCGCGGTGGGCGCCGGCGGAGCCACGGGAGTCGGGCTGATGAACGGCAGGCAAAAGCTGCTCTACCTCCCCGAGGCTCACACCGACTTTATTTACGCGGTAGCCGCGGAAGAGATGGGGCTGATCGGCGCGGCCGGACTGTTGGCCTGCTTCCTGGTGATTTTCTGGAGGGGCCTGCGCGCCGCTGTGCGCACCCACGACGATTTCGGGCGCTACCTGGCACTGGGCGTGACGGTAGTTCTGGTAGTGCAGGCTTTCATCAATATGAGCGTAGTGGTGGGGTTGATGCCCACCAAAGGAATCCCGCTACCAATGATCAGTTACGGAGGAAGTTCGCTCCTGAGCACATTGGCGATGTTGGGAATCCTGATGAATGTCAGTGAGCATGCGGGATGAAGAGTTGGCTGGTTTTTCTTCAATCTGTGTGCATCCGCGTTCATCTGTGGCCCAAATTGTTTTTTCCAGCTCCGAAAGGGTCCGGCGTTGGCACGTAGGTTCCTCATGGCAGGCGGAGGCACCGGCGGTCATGTGATTCCAGCCCTGGCCGTGGCCAGGGAGTTACGGACCCGGGGCCACGAAGTTTTTTTTGTTGGGACCGAACGTGGGATGGAAGCGAAGTTAGTTCCGTTGGATGGCTTTGAGTTGAAGACGATCGAAATTGGCGGCTTAAATCGGGTTGGAATTCGGAAGCAATTGGCGACATTGATCCAGCTTCCGGTCACCACGCTGGCGTGTGGCCGCTTCGTACGTGACACTTCCGCCGTTTTCAGCATGGGCGGCTATGTGGCCGGACCTCCCGTGATCGCAGCCCTCCTGCGCCGCAAACCGGTGGTGGTAATGGAGCCGAACGCCGTCCCCGGGTTCACCAACCGGGCGATCGGGCGTATGGTTTCGCGTGCCCTGATCTCGTTCTCAGAGACCGCCTCTTACTTCTCCCGCGGCAAGACCGAGCTCACCGGTCTGCCCGTTCGCGAAGAGTTCTTCCGCATCCAGCCGAAGCCGCGGACCGACGTCTTGCAGATCCTGATCACGGGCGGCAGCCAGGGTTCGCGCACTCTCAATCAGGCTGCCCTGCAGAGTTGGCCGCTGTTCCGGAAAGCCGGATATCCGGTGCGATTCGTGCATCAGACCGGACGGGCGGGCTTCGAAGAGATCCGCGCTGCGTTCGCCGAATCCGGCCTGGACGGCGAGATTGTTCCATTCTTAACCGACATGCCGGCGGCCTTCGCGGCGGCCGACCTGATTGTCTGCCGCTCGGGCGCAGGCTCAGTTTCGGAGTTGGCGGCAGCCGGCAAGCCGTCCATTTTGGTGCCCTTTCCATTTGCTGCCGACGACCATCAGGCGCGCAATGCCGAGGCGTTGGAACGCGGTGGAGCAGCCCGCCTCGTGCGCGATGCGGAGATGAACGGCGAGCGATTATTCGCCCTGGTCCGCGAACTGGCGGCTTCGCCCGCGACGCTCCATCGGATGGCCCAGGCAGCTCGAGAATTTGCCCATCCCGGTGCGGCACAGCGGGCGGCGGAGATCTTAGAGGAGGTTTCGGCGGCGCGTTAGTTCATAATTTCATTGACAGTTGCCCCATAAGCCGAAACAATACGTTAAAGAAATGTTTTTTCGACCACAGCACCTGCATTTCGCAGGGATCGGAGGCATTGGGATGAGTGGCATCGCCGAAGTGCTGCTCAACCTCGGGTACCAGATCAGTGGATCCGATTTGAAATTGTCGCCGATCACGGAGCGCCTCAAAGCCATGGGCGCCACCATCTACGAAGGGCATGCCTGCTCTAACGTCACCGGCGCTCGCGCCCTGGTGGTAAGTTCCGCGGTGGATGAACAGAATCCCGAAGTGGTGGAAGCGCGGCGCTTGCAGATTCCCGTGATCCCTCGCGGCGAACTGCTGGCCGAGTTGATGCGGCTGAAGTATGGGATCGCGGTGGCCGGCAGTCACGGCAAGACCACCACCACGTCGATGACCGCCACCATTCTGAATTTCGCGCGGCTCGACCCCACGGTAGTGGTCGGCGGCCGCGTGGGGACAATGGGCGGCTCCAACGCCCGCGTAGGCAAGAGCGACTTTCTGGTGGTGGAAGCCGATGAGAGCGACGGTTCGTTCCTGAAGCTGGCGCCGATTGTCGCGGTGGTCACCAACATCGATCGCGAGCATCTGGACCACTACCCCACGCTCGAAGCCATCTCGGCGGCCTTCCTGGAATTTGTCAACAAAGTGCCGTTCTATGGCGCAGTAATCGTCTGCATGGACGATCCCAACGTGCAGGCCATCCTGCCCAATATTAAGCGGCGCACCATTACCTACGGCACCACGGCTCAGGCCGATATCGAAGCTACCGAGATCGGCTGCGGCCACTTCTCGAGCGACTTCCGCCTGCGCTATCGCACCACCGATCTCGGCCGTTTTCACTTGGGGATTCCCGGCCGCCACAACGTCTTGAACGCCATGGCGGCTGTAGCCGTTGCGATGGAACAGGAGGTGAAGCCGGATGTGATCCGCGAGGCCCTGGGCACTTTCAACGGCGTCGATCGACGCTTCCAGGTGAAGGGGCGCGAGCACGGCATCACGGTGGTGGACGATTACGGCCACCATCCCACCGAGATCAAAGCCACGCTCAACGGCGCGCATGAATGCGGCTTCCGGCGGATTCATGTGCTCTTTCAACCCCACCGCTACACCCGCACCTACCACCTGATGGACGAATTCGGCCGCGCCTTTCACGAGGCGGACAACGTGTTCGTAATGGATATTTACGCCGCGTCGGAGAAGCCCATCGCCGGTGTCTCCGCCGAATCGCTGGTGGAGCGCATCCGCCAGTTTGGACACCGGGGAGCCGAGTATGTGGGAACCATGGATCGCGGCATCGACGCCCTGCTCAATGTAGCCCGTGACGGCGACTTGGTCCTGACGTTGGGAGCGGGCAGCATCACCCAGGCGGGAGACCGGATTCTGGAGCGCCTGCGATCGGGAGGCCCCAACTAATGGCGCGCGAATCGAAAAAGGCCCAGACGGGAATTCGATGGCGCCTCTGGCTGGGCGGTGTGGCGCTGTTGGCGGCCGGCACGGCAACGGGACTGGCGGCGCGCAAGGTGGAGCGGTATGTCACCTCAGATCCGCAGTTTGTGCTCTCGCGCTATCAGAAGGGCGCTCTCACCGTGGAAGGGCTGATGTACGCCTCCCGCTCCAAAGTGCAGCGTGTCTTCGCCATGGATTTCGACCGCAGCATCTTCGCCGTGCCCCTGGAAGAACGGCGCCGGCGGCTGCTTGCCATCGATTGGATAGAGGACGCTTCTGTGTCGCGCGTCTGGCCGGATCGCATGGTGGTCCGCATCCGTGAGCGGCAGCCCGGTGGCGTTCGTGCCGATCGGCTCGGTGGTGGTGTTGATCGACTCGCATGGAGTGCTGCTCGATCAGCCGCCGCAATCGCAGTTCACCTTCCCGGTTCTGCGCGGCGTCCGCGATCAGGAGACCGACGGCCAGCGCGAAGAGCATGTCTACGTGTACCAGCGCGTGCTGGAAGACATGGGATACCTGGCGAAAGATGTTTCAGAAGTGAATGTGACCGATCCCGATAACATCCGGATCGTGGCGCAGGTGGAGCGCCGCACCGTGGAGTTACTGCTCGGCGATGCCAATTACGGCCGTCGATTTCAAAATTTCCTGAAGCATTACGCCGATATCGAAAAGCAGTCTCCCACGGCAAAGAGCTTTGACCTGCGGTTGGACGACCGCATTACAGCAAAGGATTAAGGGCCCATGGCAGCAAAGACGATTTACGCAGCAGGACTCGACGCAGGCAGCCGCACTACGCGGATGGTGATCTGCGTTCTGGAGGACGGACGGCTGCGGGTCGTGGGATGCGCTGCCGCCGAATCGCAAGGCTGGATCAAGGGCAGGATCGCCGACCAGCGAGCCGTTACGGATACGATTTTGGCGGCGCTGTCGCGAAGCCGAAGCGCTGGCCGGCGCCTCGGTGGAATCGGTAGTAGTGGGAATGGGCGGTCCCACGGTGCGCGGCGCCAACGGCCGTGGCGTGGTGGAACTGGGGCAGGTGCGCGAGATCGAGCAGCGCGACGTGAATCGCGTGGTGGATCGGGCGTCGCGCGTGCAACTGCAGGAAGATCGCATGGTGCTGCAGCTGTTCCCGCAGGATTTCGTGGTGGACGATCATCCCGGCCACCGCGATCCCCGCAAAGATGCTGGCTTCGCGCCTGGAGATCAACGTCCACCTGGTGACGACCTCGGTTCAGGAGCACAATGCGCTCGTCGGCGCGGTGAACCAGGCGCACCTGGCGGTGGAAGAGACAGTTTTCGAGGCGCTGGCGGCCTGCTACGCGGCGGTGCTGCCGGAGGAGCGGCGCGAAGGCATCGCGCTGATCGATATCGGCGCGCAATCCACGGAACTGGTGGTGTATTACGGCGACGCCATGCACCTGGCCTCCACGGTGCGCGTATGCGGCGACCACTTCACGCGCGACCTGGCGCAGGGACTGTGCATCAGCTTCGAAGACGCCGAGATGGTGAAGCTGGAATACGGCTGCGCTATGGCCGAGTCCACGCCGGAGAATATCGAGGTGGACCTGCCGGCGCCGGAGGATCGCGCTCCGCAGCAGGCGCAACTGCGCTTCGTCAACCAGATTCTGGAGGCCCGCGCCGAGGAGTTGTTCCGGTTTGTGCGCGCGGAACTGGCGCGCGTGGGCATGGAGCAGCGCGCTGATCGGCGGCGTGTTTCTGACCGGCGCGCGGCGCCGGCTGCCGGACCTGTGCGACGTTGCCGAGCGCGTGCTGCGCTGCCAGACGCAGCAACGGCCTGACCAAGGGCATTCGGGATTGGCCGGAGAGCGTGAACGAACCGGAATGGTGCACGGCGGCGGGACTGGCGATGTACTCCGCCAAGTTGAAGTCGCAGGCCGAGCAGGCGCGCGAGGCGGTCGGGCTGGTTGGGGCGGATTTTGAGATAAGTTCGAGCGGGAGGTGACTGATGGGGCTCATCGATTCGGATATGGACGGTCTGAAATACGAAATCGAAGAAGAAGGACCGGGCGGCACGCGGATCAAAGTGATCGGCGTAGGCGGCGGCGGCTGCAATGCAGTGGCCCGCATGGTGCAGGAGGGCTTGGACGGCGTGGAGTTCTACGCCATGAACACCGACGTGCAGGCGCTGTCGGCATGCCAGGTGCCCAACAAGCTGCAACTGGGCGCCAAGATGACCAATGGCCTGGGCGCCGGCTCGAACCCCGAGATCGGGCGTCAGGCGGCGCTGGAAAATACCGACCGTATCGTGGAGATGCTGCAGGATGCGGACATGGTGTTCGTCACCGCGGGCCTGGGCGGCGGCACCGGCACCGGCGCGGCTCCCGTGGTGGCGATCGCTCGCCAAGGAACTGGACGCGCTCACGGTGGCGGTGGTCACCAAGCCTTTCGGCTTCGAAGGTCCGCGGCGCATGCGGCTGGCCGAAGAAGGCCTCGGCATGCTGGCGTCCACGGTGGATACCGTGATCGCCATCCCCAACGACCGGCTGCTGGCGTTGGTGCCGCGCGGCACCAGCTTCTTCGAATCGTTCAAGGTGGCCGACGATCTTCTGCGCCAGGCGGTGCAGGGCATCAGCGACATCATCGTCACGCCCGGCCTGATCAATCGCGACTTCTCCGATATCAAGTCGACCATGATGGGCATGGGTTACGCCATGATGGGAACGGCGATCGGCCGCGGCGAGAAGGCGGCGGTGGAAGCGGCGCGCCAGGCCATCAGTTGCCCGCTGCTGGAAGATGCGCGAATCTCGGGATCGCGCGGCATCCTGATCAACATCACCGGCTCCAGCCGTCTCGGTCTGCACGAGGTGAACGAGGCCTGCTCCATCATCCGCGAAGCCGCCGAGTGCGACGACGTGCAGATCAATTTCGGCGTGATCCTCAACGAAGCGCATGGCGGATGCGGTGAAGATCACGGTGATCGCCACCGGCTTCCAGCCGGAGAATGCGCCCATCGCCGATCGCCGCCGGCCCGTGGAAGTGCGTGTGCAGCATCGTCTGCCCGAACCCCTTCCCCCGGTGCCCCCACTGGTGATGGAGCCGGAACCGGTGCTCGAGCCGATGTTGGCCGAGGAAGTGGAGCCTGTTCTCGAACTTGATATGGACGACCTGGAAGTGCCGGCGTACCTTCGGCAGCAGGGGCGGTTACTGAATTAGTTGAGGGACAGGCCTCCTGGCCCAATGTCGCTTAGTTTTTGCCTCGTCAGAGGAATCTGTGGGTCACTGATACGGTCGAATTGGTGCCGGGAAACTCGGCCCGCGTATCCGCTGCCGGATGGTGAGGGCTTCGGCTCTTTTCCGGCCAGTTGCCTTTCGGCCCAGTTTGACTTCCCCGGTAAACGCTACGCCGTCAGGGAAGGATGTGCCGTGCAGGGGTTCACCGTGGGCCGAACTCGCGACACCCACGGAAGCTCAAAGTCCACGCTTATCGATCCGTCGCATGTGGCCGTGAACATGTCAGAAACAGGGGTTATGACCAGAGTTTTCTGCGGCTTGATGCTGTTGGCCGCCTGCGGCACGGCGCAGACGGTGGACGGCACCATAGTCAACTCCGTCACCGGTACTGGCGTCGCAGTCGTGCGGGTTTTCCTGATGCCGGTCTCCGGGCAGACGGGCTATTCTGCGACCACCGACGCCGTGGGCCACTTCGTGTTCAAGGGTGTTGAAACGGGCACTTACCGGTTCGGCTACATGTCGCCTGGCTATTTGTCGAGCGACCCCATGCCTCCCGGTCGTCAGGTTGAGATCAGCGGTGATGGAACTCCGGTAAAGCTGGAAGGGCGCATGTCTGCACTGCCCCGAATCTCCGGCCGCGTAGTGGACGGCGATGGTAAGGGTATAGCCAATGCTCTGCTGGGGATTATCGGGCGCAACGACCCTCCAGTAACCTCTGACGCCGAGGGACAGTTTGGGCTGCGCCTGAACCCAGGTGCTTACATCCTTTCCGTGGTTCCACCGACTGGTCTCAAGCCTCCGGAGCCGGACGGCGAACGGGTACTGGTCTGGACACGAACCTTTTATCCGGGCGTTTCCCTCCTGGAGGCAACCTCCAAAATCGTGCTGCGTCCCGGTAGCGAGTTGTCGGGAGTCGTGATCAAGCTGCTGGCGGTCCCCTCACACGCCGTTAGCGGAGTACTTCTAACTCCGACGGCAGTCCGGTGCCCAGGGCGACAATCACTCTGGGCGAAGAACAGGAACCGGCGAGTGGCCATCCAATGTTTGTGCGCGACCCGGCAAGAACGCTCCGCACGGAAACAAACTCGGATGGCGCCTTCGAATTCCTGCACTTGGCGGAGGGTGCATGGTTTTGTCTTTCGGCCGAAGTGGAAAGCGGCGGCGAGAAGCGCCGCGCCACGCAGTGGATAGACATGGCGGGGCGCGAGTTGGAGGGCGTGAAAGCTTCGCCTTGCCGAGCCCTTCACGCTGCGCGGCCAAGTGGTGGTGGAAGCACCGAAAAGGCACGCCGGGACCCGATCCCTCCCCCGTCTTCCTCGTCCCGCTTGGCCGACCGGTCCGCAGCGATACAGGGATGCTGAATTGGATGCTTTTCCCGGCACTCCACTTTGAGCTGGCGATCCCTCGCAATGCGCCGGACGCCGCCGAAATACGCAAGGCGACCGAGGAAATCAATACGAACGAGTAGTCGGATGAGTTGGGCGCCATTATCGGTGCCCCAAGTGCGGACGGCAAGTTCAGTCTGAAGAATGTCTACCCCGGCAGCTATCGGATCGTTTCGATGCCGCCACCGCCGCCATACTACATGGCTGCGGTCCGTGTCGGCGAAGCCAGCCTAACTACCGCAGAAATAGGTCTTTCGTCCGGCGCGGCCCCGATCACGATTGTATATAAGAGCGATGGCGGCTCGGTAAGCGGCATCGCAGAGAAATGTGCCGGAGGAGTTCGTGCTCCTGATCCCGCAAGACCCGGCCATACAGTCCCTCGGATTTTTCCGGTCAGCCGCTGTGATGCCACTGACCGATACGGAATTACGGCCGTGCGCCAGGAGATTATTACGCGCTGGCGTTCGCGGAAACCGGCGGGGTGCCACAACTGGACGACATTCTCATCAGCCAGGCAGGTAAAATCACGGTCCACGTGGACGAAACTGCCTCAGCCGATCTGCGTGCAATTGAGCGGCCGGGTTATTGACTCCCGCGCCAGTTGTTGACGGCCCATCAAGACGGTCGGCGTCCCGGTTACCCTCGATCAGTCGCTAAATACCGGCCAATCCTTCACTGAGGTCTGCCGTTTGACGAAGCGTTCATCCTCCGGTGGATAGGCTTTCATTTCTTCTTTTCGTTCGAGTTTGTCTTACCTGAAATGCTCGAGAAGCTCCAGTTTGGCCGGAGTTCCGGAGGTAATCGGTGTCACAAAACCTCTTGCTGTTCCCACTTTCGTTGGGCAGAATGGTTCTTCGGGGTCTTGAGCGGCTCGCCGCTCCACCGCACGAGAACGGGCAGATATTAGCCGGATAAGTCGCTAGCGTTTATCGATCCCGCGGCTCGCAGGTCTGGAGCGGTTGATGGTAGAGATTCGCCGCCTCACGTTTCCGCTGCCATGGAACTGATCACGATTCTGATATGGAGCGACCCTGTCAAGCCCCTGTGAGAGCCTGACGGATTTTCTTTGAATTCAGGCCGGCTTTCCCCGCGGAGGGAAGCCGGCGTTTTTGTCTTGGTGCAGCAGTAATCGCGAAGTGTTCCCGCCGGAGCCGCCCGTCGCGATGACGGTCTGGCCGGAACGGCGCGGAGCAGTCAAGGGCGCGCCCGTTTTTGGCGCGGCGAAGCGAACCCTTGACTGCGAGCACCGTTCTGGCATCCACCGAAACGTCGACGGGCGGCGTGAGCGGGAACACGTTCCCGCTGGTGGGCTTTGAGCGGGTTTTGTTTTGGACAGCAGGGCCGACGACAGCCCAGGAGCATACGCGACGATTGATCACTCTGATATTCGCGGGTCGGAACCGCATGGTCATGATCCGTCGGGAGCTGCCTCGCACTAAACGCGCGGGTTGGGTTCGGAAACCGTACCGCATAGAATCGTAGGAGGATTCTCCTTTTCGTGGCCCCTGCACTGCCATCGGCTCTGCTGTCCATTTAAACATTCGAGTCTCGGTTATGCCGCCGCGGTGACCTGATGTTGCTTTTCGTACCGGCACCCCGATGGCCCAGATGAAACCCAGCAGTTCCCGTCCCACCGCAGTGATGATCTGATTTTTGTTTTTGCCACGTGCGGATAGCGCTTTATACCGTTTGTGCAGCCTCTGTTGCGCCTTCCAGGCGATCTTCTTGCTCTCCTCGCCGATTGCCAGCCGCTTTTGCCGCTGCGCCAGAAACCCGATCACATTGGGACGATGCTGATACGCCCAGGCAGCTTCACCGATTACCCGTCTGAGGTGTCCATTGCCCGTTTTGGTGATCCCGCCACGCTGCACGCGATTGCCGCTGGAATGCTCGCTCGGCACCAGCCCGCTGTACCCCATCAATGCCCGTGGGCTCGGGAAACGCAATAACGATCCCACTTCGGCAACGATGGTGACCGCCACCGTTTGGGCGACGCCGCGCAGTGCCTGCAACGCTTCGACCACCGCCCTGATCGCCGGTGGCGCTTGCTGAATCGCTTCGTCTATCGCCGTCTCCAGTTTCGTGATTCGGTTCCCAACGTGGTCTACTTCCTCCAGGTAGTCGGCCAGCGTAGCTTCCAGCGCCGGTTGCTCGAAGCGCACGTGGCTCTTGATCCACTCTCGATGCTTCTTAGTCCAGACTTTGACTCCCACCGGCCGCTGCTGGCCGTGCCGCAAAAGGAATTTTCCCAGCCGATGGCGCGCCCTCAATTGATCTTTCTTGGCCGCTTCGCGCGCCCGCACCAGATCCCGCAGTGCCTCATGTGCAGCGTCGGGCACCCAAACAGCCGTCAACTCGCCAGCCCGGTGGCATCGTGCCAGCTTCTCGGCATCCCGCCGGTCAGTCTTGACCCGATCGCTTGCCTTCGTCGGCACCAGGCTGGGCGCGATCACCGCACATTCCACTCCCAGTTGCGTGAGCTGCCAATACAGCACGTAGCCGGTTGGACCGGCCTCGTAGCAGGCTCGCAAATGCTGCACTGGTCCGAGTTTATGAACCAGCTTCCGAATCGACTCCAAGCGATTCGGAATTACGCCAAGAGAGCGCACCTCTCCGGCCGTTTCGGCGACCGCCACTGCGATCGTTTCCGCGTGGACATCGAGACCAACAAAGCGTAATTTAGACATAAGCGACCAGTTCCTTTCGTATGCGGCTCTGCGCCGCTGGTTTCACCTCTTCGCAGCGTAACCCGCGACAACTGCGACTGGGCGGCTGGTCGCTCCATACTAAACCGCTGCCATCGTTTCCGAGGTTTTGTCTACCAGCACGCCCACTTCCGTGCCGACAAGAAGAGTATCGAAGTGGCCGTGCGACCGCGCAGGGGTTCGGTCGCAGTCTGCTCGTGCTGCCATTTGCCGGCGCCCGGTTACGACCAGCTCGCCGAACGTCGCTTTGAGTTCGTTCCCCTGTGGGGGTTTCTCGTCTTCCTTCTGTACACCATGCGGCGCGTCAGCTGTCGCCGCCGCGGCATTGTGGCTGTCGAAGAAGTTCCCTGGGGCGACGGCAAACGCACACTGACCAAAGCCCACATGCTCTTCTCAGCCCGTTGGGCGCGGCGACTGTCATGGAAAGAGACGGCGGAGGCCTTTCGCAGTTCCTGGGTCAAGGTATTCGATGCGGTGGAACCCGTCGTCACCTTCGTGCTGAAGCACCGGGTGCTAGGCCAAATCGATGCGAATCGGCGTCGATGGATCCAATACGCCAAAGGCCCTCCTTCGACCGTCACCTTGTTATGGCGCCGAGAACGCGTAGAATGAAGAGAGGAGACGCTAATGGATATAACGCTGCCTGCGGATTTGACAAAACAGGTCGAGCAGGAGCTCGCCAGCGGCCACTACCGGAGCCGCGATGAACTGATCGAACAGGCGGTTCGGCGCTTCTTCGACGAGCGACAGCGTGGCCAGCAGCGGCTCGATGCTCTCCGCAGAATCGGTCAAGCGGTTGATCATGCGGGCTTGTACGAGCGAGTGCTGATACCCGACCAGCAATGACGGGCGCACCGCTCGTCGTCCTCGACGCATGCGTCCTTGCCAACTTCTCTTTGTGCGATACGCTTCTGCGCCTCGCGGAGCCGCCGCGGCTCTTCGAGCCGAAGTGGTCAGAGGAGATTATTCGAGAGACTACCCGTACGTTGGAATTGAAACTTGGGTGGCCACACTCTTTGACCGCTCATTTTGAACAGGAATTACGCGCCAACTTCGGCGAAGCCTGGATCATTGGTTACGAGTCGCTGATTCCGAGGATGACGAACGATGAAAAAGACCGCCACGTAGTCGCCGCCGCAGTCCACGGCGAGGCGGCGATCATCGTAACCCTCAACCTTCGCCACTTCAGGCCAGAGCATTTGGTGATGTGGGATGTCCGCGTGCTGCACCCTCAGTCCTTGCTGCTCGAGATTTTCCGCCAGGAGCAAGCGCTGGTGATAGCGAAACTCGAACAACAGGCATCCGACCGCGGCCGTAGCTTGATTGAACTCCTGGATATTCTGAATGGTACAGTGCCCGACTTCGTTGCAATCGTTTCGGCCGCAATCTCACGAGAATAGGGCCGATTCACCCCACGATGGTGGATCAAGCCGGCGTCGCCACTTCTCATCGCCGGGCGAGATCCGGGCAAGTGCGCGAGATTCTGGCCCACGCAGGCCCTCGGTAGGTGTCCGCCACCGGACGCCATAGTGCCATAAAAGGACGGCTGCCAGCTCATTTTCGTCTGATCTTCAATCGAGTAGAGATGGCGACACGTGTGCAAGGCACTGCACTGCTATCGGAATTGTTCCGCAAGTAAGATCTCATGGGAAGCCAGGGCCGGCCGCGAACCTGTCGACGGCCGGAAGGGAAAGATCATGACACCTAGCTGTGGCAAACTACGAAAGAAGTGTTTCCAGACCACTGAAATAATCCTGGCGCTGACCCTCGCATGCTCCGGTCTGCACGCCCAAGCCTCACAGGTTCAAACGTTCCCGCTCTCCGGCGCGCAGGATCTGGATGCGCGCAATGTAAAGCTGGAACCGGCTGAGTACAAGGGGCGCAAGGCCATCCGCATAACGTTGCCGGGTTCGCCCGCGCCAGGTCCTCGTTTTACCTTCGTTCGAGGCGTTGATTTCGCGGACGGAACCATCGAGGCGGACGTCGCGGCCAAAATGACAATGACTGTGCCTGCGGGGTCCCCGGTCCCGACCGCCTTCATCGGAATCGCGTTCCGCACCCGGCCCGACGCCAATCACTATGAGCTCTTTTACCTTCGTCCAGGCAACTCCAGGTCGTCCGATCAGGCGCAGCGGAACCACTCGGTTCAATATATGTCGGTGCCCGATTTTGACTGGAGCAAGCTGCGGTGGCGCTGGCCCTCGGTCTACGAGGTCTACGCGGACCTGGAGCCCGAGGCCTGGACCAAAATGAAAATCGAGGTGGCGGGCCGTCAGGCGAAACTGTACGTCAACGGCGCACCCAGGCCCGTGCTAGTGGTGGACGGGCTCAAAGGCGAGGATCTCAGAGGCGGAATAGGCTTGTGGGCAGGCGGCGGGCAGGACAGCTACTTCTCGAATATGCGTATCACTCACGCGAAACCGCAGGCTGTCGAGAACGGCAGCGACGCCACCGGCACGTGGGATATCAAATATGGAGTTGGGCGCTTCTCCGGTTCGCTCAAGCTCCATCGCGATGGCTCGACCGTCACTGGAACAGCGTCAGGTCTGCTGGGAACGGACGAGCCGCTTGAGGTGGATGGCGCCGTCCGCCGGGGCACGGAGGTGCCGGTTACCGGAACCTGGCGGAATGGGTATTTGGAGATCGCCTTTCACGGCGATTTCGGGCAATTCTGGAGGGGTTACCGTCAATCTTGCCGGCTGGATTGACGGCAACTCCGCGAAGGGACGCCTGGCCATAAGCGGCCGGGCTGATAACACCTGGGCCGCCACGAGAAAAGAATAAGGGCCGACTGGTAAGAACGGTCTTACGAAACGCCGCCATTTCAGCCTTGCTCCTTCGTTAGAAGTTCAGCCGCATTCCCATCTCGATCCAGCGTGCGCTGTTGGTTCGATTCGGAGGCGTGTAGCTTGACGTGATCACTCCGAACGACGCAGGACTGCTGTAAGTGAGACTCGGGTTCGAGAAATTCTCGTGGTTGAAGATGTTAAAGAAATCCGCTGAGAATTCCACTTTCCAGCGCTCGTGGATGGCGACGCTCTTGCCAAGGCGGAAATCCAGATTCCAGAACGGCAGGCCGTACATCGGATTCGCGCTTCCCGTGCGGCCGGCCGTGGAAAGCTGCACATAGTTGAAGTCGCAATAAGCCGCGCCGGGATTGCTGAACAGGTTCATGTTCGTCCCATTCGCGCCTCCCACGTTTGCCCCTACCGTGGTTCCGCTTGGGTTCAACCCGTTGGTGCAGGAAGTCGAGTTTGGCACGTTGTGATTGAGGCCTGACGAAGGGAGCGGGCCGGTGGGATTCATATATTCGTTGGCGCCGATGACGGTGGTGCCGCCTCCCCAGACCTGGCTGCCCTGCAAGACCTTTACCGGCAAACCGGTCCACGCCGAGAAAATTCCAGAAGTATACCAGCCGCCCAGAATCTTGTCGGCCACGGCGCCTCCGTGAATCATATGCCCGTTTCCCATTGGAAGCTCGTACTGATAGTAGGCGTTGATCACGCTTCGGCGGTCGTAGCCGGAAGGTCCGTATTGCACGCTCGGATTAAAGCTGTTCGAGTAGAATCCGGCATTGTTCTGGTTGGAGAGGCCATCGTCCAGAGCCTTGGCAAAGGTGTAATTGCCGCTGATGGTGAAACCGTGCGACATCCTCTTGGTGAGCGTGACGATGCCCGCGTGGTAGTTGGAATATCCAATGTAGGTTCGAATGAATTCCACCTGGGCCTGGTCGCTATCGTAGGGTTGTAGCCCAAGCTTGCTGCGGTAGCTGTCCAGATTCAAAAACAGACTTCCCACATTCCCGGAAACGAACGACGACTTGTTGGAGTTGACGATGTAGGCCGTCGCGCTGGCTGTGCCTTGCAGCTTGGCCAGGCCTGGGAACTGATTCTCGAACCATGCCTGGTTGGGCGCTGCCTGGCCGGCGCGCAATGCATTGGCGACTGTATCGAAGGCTTGTGCGAAAGACTGATTCGACGCTGTATCCACGAACATGTAAGGCGCCGAGTTCACGTTCACAGCTTGCGGCAGATTGCGGGCCATGCGCCCGATGTACGCGACTTCCAGAATGACGCTGCCGGGAAGCTCGCGCTGGAAACTGAAATCGATATTGTAGCTGCGGCCCACCTTCATGTTAGGGTCC
Organism: uncultured Solibacteraceae bacterium; assembly: GCA_963815475.1. Taxonomy (GTDB): domain Bacteria; phylum Acidobacteriota; class Terriglobia; order Bryobacterales; family Bryobacteraceae; genus Sulfopaludibacter. The sequence continues at coordinate 4,016,042 of CAWFHD010000003.1, forward strand.
ACCTGGAAGGAAAGCGTCTCCTGCCCTGGAGTGGGAACGATGGGGATGGACGCAGCGGTCGCAACGGGTAGCGGTAGGGTCCCGTCGGCGCCGACTCGGAAACTGGCCAGTCCCGGATTGGCGGCTACACCGGCCGCCGCGCTACAGCCGGCGCCACCCGCGCCGGTCGCCGTGCAGGGTGGCGCGCCTATGATGATGTTCTCGTCGAAGCCGATGCCTAGCATGGGAATCTCTACGCTCTGCACGGTATTTCCGCGGTCGTACACCATCGCAAAGCCGCCGCGTATCACACTCTTGCGCTCGCCCAGCAGCTTGCCGAGAATCCCGCTGTGAGCGGATGGGTTCCAGGCGGCCGAAATCCGCGGCGCAAAATCCTTGTAGTCCACGTTGTAAACTGGCTTCTTCAGGTTGCCCACCGGCACAAAGCCGAAAGCCGGGTTGTAGATCTGTCCCGCCAGCGCCGCTTGCTGCTTCTGCGCCATGTAAGCGTTCGTGACCTCCTGACCCGTGGAGGCGATCGTCATAATCGTTTGCAATCCGCTTTGTTCCGTCGGAGAGCTTTGCCACCCGTAGGACAGGCCGTAGTAGAGTGTCAGGCTGGGCCTGACACGCCACGAATCCTGCGCATAAAAATAAGTGGCCCATTGGTTGGTTACGTCGCGTAGAAACGTGCCGAAGGGTTGGGGCTGCAACTGCGCATTTCTCGCCTCCAGAACCTGAATGTTGTCCACCAGCCCGAGTGCCGTGGCATAGTAACGCCCATAGTTTGTAATCTGGCTGGCCAGAAGACAGTTGCTGGTTACGGTCGTGCTGCAGGTTACTGGCGTATTTACGGCAGGGATTGTCAGGTAGCTGGCCTGGTCCAGGTCCGCCACCAGGGACGTGATCGATCCGACAACTTTGTCGGCGCGGGCGTGGGTGAACGGAAGCTTATTGACCTGGACGCCGTATTGGATCTGGTGTTTGCCCCAGATCTTGGTCATGTCGTCGTCCCACTGCCAGTCCTGCTGCCAGGCGGCCTGGAAGCGGGCGCGCTGGGTGTCCATGTCGATCGGGTCATCCAGAAATGCGCTGGTGCCGCCGCCGAGTGTCAGCGCGATAGGGCCGGCGGAGGTCTGTGTTCCCGGAATGTTAAGGATACCCGCGGCTTTGGTGGGCGAGGTCGCATTCGATTGCGACGTATCCCGTACCCAGCCGAAACGGGCCACATTCAGAAACGTCGGCGAAATCTGCCAGGTGAGTTGCGCGGTAGGAACCATGGTGCGCTGTGGTGTGGTCTCCGCGGAAGCCAAGGCGCCGTTCAGGATCGAGATGTCACCCGACACCACTGAGTCCGTCCGCCAATACGTAAAGCTGGTATTCAACGTCAGCTTTTCGTTGAACACGTGGTCCAGTCGGACTACGCCGAAATCGGTCTGAGTGGGGGTCGGAAGGTTTCCGGTGAAGCTGCCGGTGTTGTACCCGTCCCCGCCTGCCAGGTTCGGCAGCGGCATGTCCGCAAGCTGCGCCGCAACCGACGGATTGAGGCCCAGGCCGCGCGGATCGCAGGCCAGATTTCCGGTGCTGCCGCAGATCGTCGAGGTCTTCAGGTTGATCTGCTCCAGCGTTCCATTGGACAGCGGAAAGGTGAGGATTCCTTGGCGGAAGGATGCGGTCGGCACCGTTCGCGTCACCTGTGTGGTGCTCTGAAAGCGGCGGCCTTCATAGTTGGCAAAGAAGAAAGTCTTGTCTTTCTGCAGCGGCCCGCCCAAGCGGCCGCCGAAGCGGTTGTCGTGGATGATGGCTTTGGTCAGGCCAGCGCGGTTCGCGTCCCAGGTGTTCGCGTTCAGGTCATTGTTTTGCAGATACTCGTACAGAGCGCCGCTGAAACGATTCGAGCCGCGTCGCCCAATCAGGCTGACCTGACCGCCGGAACCACGCATCAGCGTGGCGCTCGGGTTGGCGACGTTCTCGCGGAACTCCTCCACGCTGTCGTCGGGAGTGGGAATCGAAGTGTTGGACGCGACGATGTTGGAGGTGATATCGATGCCATCGAGTGTGACCGTGTTCTGATCGTCGATGGCGCCACTGACTCGCATGGTGAGGTTATTGCCGCCTGCTACGACACCCGGTTGGAGGTTCATTAGCTCTGTCGCGTTGCGTTGTAGGGCAGGCAAGCGGAGAATCGAATCCGTCGAGAGCACGTTGCCGATCTGCGCGTCAGTCGTCTGCAGTTGTTGAGCCGCGGTGGCCGTGACCTCAACCACTTCTTTATCCCCGCCAACTTCCAGCTTCACCGTCACCGGGCTGGTCTTTTCCACCTCAACCTGGATTTCGGAGACCACTGCGGTGCGGAAGCCCGGCATCTTTACGGTAAGCCGGTAGTTGCCTGGGGATACCGAAGGAAATAGGAACTCGCCTGCATCGTTCGAGGTTGTGCTCAAGGTGGCGTTAGTGCCGGTGTTCAAGAGCTGAATCTCGCTTTTCGGCACCACGGCGCCGGTCTGGTCATTCACGGTTCCTACGACCTTACCAGTGGTGGTGGTTTGCGCACGGGAAGTTACACAAAATGAAACTCCCAGCAGTGCCAGCCAGGCGAGCGCAAACACGCCGCGAAAACGAACAACAGACGGTCTCTCGTTGGTTCTCATCATCCCTCCCGACTAGACTCAAGTTAGTGAGCATGTAGACCACGCACAGAGCGGCTGCATGCCGGGAACCCGGGGCCGATCGACTTACGAAGGCGAAATGAAATTTGTCAGTGAATTCCGCGTTCAGGTGAAATCAGGTTTCAGATACAATACAGCAAAGTCATGATCTGTGCAAGTGTGATTGAGAATAGTGTGATTGGGGATACAGAAGCGGGAGTTTCCGGGCACAGACCGCCGCGCTGTCCGTATCTGCGAGGCAGGCCAGGAGGCGTTGCCCTACGAGATGGTAATGGAATGCGACAGATGCCGCCTGTCATTTTGAGCGATGCCCACGTCCGCCACCGGTAGAGGGACAATTTCGCCGCCTACGGAGCCTATTACGCGCGCCGTATGCTCGAACGCCACGGGATCTCCGGTCACATAGTGAACCACGCGTCCCTGCGCGAAACAACGCGGCGGTGGGGCAAACCGCTGCGCCACTGTCTCCGCCGTGACCTCTGCGCTATCCACCAGCGTCACTCGATTTCCCAATGCCTTGTGCAGCACGCCGCGCAATAAAGGATAGTGCGTGCACCCGAGAATCAATGTATCGATGTCGGGCCGTCCGCTCAGGTAGTGCTTGACGAGTAGTTCCGCTTCCGGCGAATCTCCCAGCCCTTCTTCCACCAGGTGCACCAACATGGGGCAGGCCTGCGCCCACACTCGCAAGCCGCGCGCCTCCAGCCGCCGCTGATATGCGCCGCTCCCAATGGCGCCGGCCGTTCCTATGACGCCCACCGAACCAGACTTCGTAGCGCGTGTCGCTGCTTCCACACCCGCGTCAATCACGCCCCAAACTGGGACGGAGCAGCGCTCCTGCAATTGCGGCAGCGCCACCGCCGTGGCCGTATTGCAGGCCACCACCAGGCCATCAATGCCCTGTCCGGACAGGAAATCGGCGATGCCGCAGGCGAATTCGGCCACCATGGCAGGCGGCTTGCGGCCGTAGGGAACTCGCGCCGTGTCACCAAGATAGGCGAAATCGCGATGGGGCATGCGGCGACGCAGTGCTTGCAGCACGGTGAGCCCGCCCACCCCGGAATCGAAAACTCCTATGGCGTGACGAAGGTGCGCTTCGTGTGTCATCGTCCAGTACGAATGCATGTCACGGGCCATTCCGCGTGCGATAATCGAGATTCCAGATGAAAGCTCGCGTTTTCGTATCCCTGAAATCTACAGTCCTCGACCCGCAGGGTCAGACTGTCTGCTCGGCGCTGCATGGCCTCGGCCACGATGGCATTGCCAGCGTCCGTCAAGGCAAGTTCTTCGACATCGCGATCTCGGAGGGTTCCACTCGGGAGCAGGTGCGAAAGGAAATCGAAGCCATCGCGCACGATGTGCTGGCCAATCCGGTGATCGAAGAGTATCGCGTCGAAATTCTGGATTAAAGCGCCTGGGGGTTTTCGTACACCACGGCTTCAATAACCTGGTACTGACATGGTACGACCTATCGGGCACTAAACAGAGCACCGCCTATAATAGGTAAATGTGCGGAATCGTTGGCTACATCGGCAGCCACAACGCAGTGCCGATCATTCTGGACGGCTTGAAGAAACTCGAATATCGAGGGTATGATTCAGCCGGCTTGGCCGTCTATTGCGACGACAATCAGCTAGCGGTGCGCCGCGCCAAAGGCAAGCTGCACAACCTGGAAGACGCCATCCGGATGAGCCCGCTGGACGGGAAGTTCGGCATCGGCCATACGCGCTGGGCCACGCATGGCCGCCCCACCGAAGAGAACGCCCATCCGCATCGCGATTGCAAGGGCGACGTGGTGGTGGTGCACAACGGTATCGTCGAAAACTACCTGGCGCTGAAGCATCAACTGGAATCGGAAGGCCACCAGTTCAAGACCGAGACCGATACCGAGATCATTGCCCACCTGGTGGAGAAGCACTTCAACGGAAACCTGGAGAGCGCGGTCCGCAAAGCGGTCAAGGAGTTGAGCGGTGTCTTCGCATTGGCCGTAATCTCGCGCTCCGATCCGAATAAGATCGTGGCCGCGCGCAATGGCCCGCCGGTGGTGATCGGACTCGGCGACAACGAATACTTCGTCGCATCGGACGTGCCGGCCATTCTCAGCCATACGCGCGATATGTTTTTCCTGGCCGATGGCGATATGGCGGTGCTGACGGCTGAGGGCGTGCAACTCTGCGATTTCGACGGCAAACCCGTGAAGCGGCAGGTGACGCGCGTGCTCTGGGATCCCATTCTGGCGGAAAAGGGCGGCTACAAGCATTTCATGCTCAAGGAGATTTATGAGCAGCCGCGCGCCATCCGCGATACCACGCTGGGGCGGGTGGGCCAGGAGACGGGCCGCATCTTCCTCGACGAGATGGACATCGCGGCCGCCGAGTTCGCGCACTTCAAACAGGTGCGGATCATCGCCTGCGGCACCAGTTGGCACGCGGGCCTCGCCGGCAAGTTCATGATCGAACGGCTCGCGCGCATTCCGGTGGAAGTGGATTACGGCAGCGAGTTCCGCTACCGCGACCCCATCGTCCGGGAAGACACGCTGACGGTGGTGATCTCGCAGTCGGGCGAAACCGCCGACACCCTGGCGGCGCAGCGCGAGGCCAAACAGAAGGGCTCCCGGACTCTGGCCATCTGCAACGTGGTGGGCTCGATGATCACGCGCGAGGCGGCGGGCACCATCATCACGCACGCCGGTCCCGAAATCGGCGTGGCGTCCACGAAAGCCTTCACGTCGCAGTTGACCGCGCTCTTCATCCTGGCCATGTACCTTGGCCAGTCGAACCACTATCTGGATGAGAGTTCCTCGCGCTGCCTGGTGCACGAACTGCTGTGCGTGCCCGGAAAGCTGGAGCATGTGCTCTCGAACGACGGGATGTACGAAGGGCTCGCGCGCCAGTTGGCGCACTCCACGGACGCGCTGTTCCTGGGGCGCGGCATCCATTTCCCCATCGCGCTCGAAGGCGCGCTCAAGCTGAAGGAGATCTCCTACATCCACGCCGAGGGCTATCCGGCCGGCGAGATGAAGCACGGGCCCAACGCCCTGATCGACGATAAACTCCCGGTAGTGGTGCTCGCCACGCGCGATCCTGCCAGCGATGAGAGCCGAGTTCTCTACGAGAAGACCCTCTCGAACATCCAGGAGGTCAAAGCGCGCGAAGGAATCGTGATCGCGGTGGCCACCGAGGGCGACCAGGACGTGCAGAAGATGGCCGACCACGTGATATACATTCCGGCATGTTCCGAACTGGTGAGTCCGATGCTCGAGATCGTCCCGCTGCAGTTGCTGGCGTATCATATCGCCGTGCGCCGCGGCTGCGATGTCGATCAGCCGCGCAATCTCGCCAAGAGCGTCACGGTTGAATAACGGACTGCGGCAGTTTTCGCATAAGCTGCATGTGCCCACGCGCGGCAAAGGACTCTACGAGATCACGGACCAGGTGGCGCAATGGCTGAGTAGTTGCACCGTGCGGACTGGGCTGCTCACTGTCTTCGTGCAGCACACATCGGCGTCGCTGACCATTCAGGAAAATGCCGACCCCGACGTGGTGCACGACATCAACGCCTTCTTCAATCGCCTGGTGGCGGAGGACAATCGGCTCTACCGCCACACAGTGGAGGGGCCGGACGACATGCCGGCGCACATCCGTGCCGCCCTCACGCTGACGCAGCTTTCCGTTCCCGTGGAGCAGGGCCGCCTGGCGTTGGGAACATGGCAGGGCATCTACGTTTTCGAGCATCGCGCGACGCCCCACCGCCGTTCGGTAGCCCTCCATTTACTTGGCGACTAGGAACACTATAATGACTTGGGGGTACCAATGAGTTCCAAAGTGGAAGTGCGGCATTCTGGAAATGTTGCGATTGTGGATCTGTCGGGCAAGATCACGCTGGGCGAGGGCTGCGGCATGGTCCGCAGCACCATCAAAGATCTTGTGAGCGCCGGCCACAAAGACATTCTGATCAACCTGAAAGACGTCAGCTATCTGGATAGCGCCGGGCTTGGCGAGTTGGTGGGATCGTATGCCACCATTTCCAATTCTGGCGGCCACGTCAAATTGCTGCACGCCCAGGGAAAGGTGAAGGATCTTCTGGCCGTCACCAAGCTCTATACCGTCTTCGTCACGTTCGATGACGAAGGCGAGGCCTTGCGAAGCTACGCAAGCGCAGCGGGAGCATAGCGGCGCACGCGGGCCGGCGGCCTTTGCGCCGGCCCAAACCGTGTAAAATAGAGTTAATTCTGCGTTTGGAGTTCAGGCCAACCCTGGTGCGCCTCGCAGGTGAGAGTGCGTTGCGCCACTTTTGACTGAAGGAAACAGATTGCGAAGGACTGCGTCGGTTCTGTGTCTTCTCCTGGTTACTATTGCTGTAGTGTGCCATGCCCAGGAAGAAGCGGCGCCCCCTGCCAGTGCTACGCCCGCCACCGCTGCGCCGAACAGCGCTCCGGCCAGCACCACTTCCGCCACCACCAACAACCTTCCGCCGCAGAAGCCGCTGCTAAAACGATTCTTCAGTGTACAGGCGGTCACTTCGACCCTGCCGGGCGCCATCCTGCAGCAGTTTCACGACTGGCCGGCGGAGTGGGGCAAGGACAGGCTTGGCTTCGAAAAGCGAGTAGCGTCGCTCTACGGGCAGTTTGTGATCGGCCTGACGATCGAGGCCGGAGTAAAAGCCGTCCACCACGAAGACACGCGCTATCGCCGCCGCGGCTATGGCAATTTCTTCGGACGCACCGCATACGTTGTGGAGCATACGGTGCTCGCGCGCAAGGATGACGGCAATCTGACGATGGCCTACTCCATGCCAGCCAATGCCTACGGCAGTTGGGCAATCGCGACGCTGTGGAGTCCGCGCGAGTTCCGCACCCCCGGATCTATTTTCGAGTGGGGCAGCGCCGGAATGGGAACCATGGCTGGAACGAACTTCCTCAGGGAATTCTGGCCCGACCTGAAGTCGGTGTTCAAGAAGAAAAACTAGTTGACACAGTCAACTAATTAGTTGACTGTGTCAACTATCCTGCGTCTCTTCGCCTTCGTAGGGAAACTTGTCGATGCCGCGGATGCATTCCGCCAGCGCATCCAGCATAGTCTTCCCCCAACCCATCGGTTTGAAGGGCGCAGTGTTCTGATTGATCTCCTTATCGGCCTGCGCAAAGAAATGCATAGTGGGTTCCTTCGGTGTGACGAACTCCTTCACCGTGATGCGAAACTCCACTTCGCCGCTTGCCTGCTGCTTCTTTACCGAGAAGAAATGCAGTAGTGCCAGTTCCTGATTTGGATGATTTTGAGCGAAGGCCCAATCTTGCATGAATGCTCCTCCAGATCATGATACGCCATGCTGCAGGTGAGCCACGCGCGAAACCGCGTTCACCAATTTGCGATACGGAATGTCGCTGAAACTGTCGAATCCCAGCCATTCTCCATCGCGCCAGGTGGAGTAATACCAACGCGAAACCAGTGCCAGATACTCCTGCCGCTCGCGCACCGTGAGCTTGCGCGGGGCCACCGTGGCGAACGTCTCGCGCAGTTTGCGATCGAGCGATACCGTCCGGCCTTCCTGCACTTCGAAGCTGAAGCGCTGCGGCTCCTGCCAATTGCCGTTGCGCACGAACCACATCTCCACGGCCTGCGGATCGAGCGAACGCGTGATGGCCACGCCGTGCAGTCGGTCCACTTCGCGTACCAGGTCATCTCGGAGCTTCAGCACTTCCTGCACTTTCTCCAGCCGCTTGTGCTGGCGCGCGGCCTCTTCGAATTGCATCTCCTCGCTCAGCCGGTCGCGCGAGTGCTCGATGCTGTCCAGCAGCGAATGGCCGTCGGTTCGCAGAAATTCCACCACGCGGGCCACCTCGTGGCTGTACTCAGGGGCTCCCACCACCTGCTGGCACGGACGCAGGCACATCCCCATCTCACCGTACATGCAGCCAGGATGCTCGGGCGAAGGGACCAGGTCCTCCTGGCACCGGCGCATCTGGAACAGGTCGAGAAACTGCGCTTCGAACCGCTCGGCCGAAACCCGCGAACGGAAGGGCCCGAAATACACCGCCGGCGACCGCGTGAGGTGCGTGGTGATGTGGCTGCGCGGAAATTCGTTGCTGAGCACGATCTTGACGTACGGCGGCATGCGCAGCTTCAGCAAGTCGAGATAGCGGTCGGGGAAATGCTGCCGTGCCTGCTCATAGAGGACCACGCTCGATTCGAAAGTTGACCCAGTCAACTGATACTCGATGCGCCTCACCGTGTGGCGCAGATTGAGCAGACGCGATGGCCGCCCGCGCTCCTTCAGCAGGCGCAGCAAGCGCCGACGCAGCAGCGTAGTTTTCGAAAGGTATGGCTCGCCCTCTTTGGGCCAGAGCGCGAAGACCGCGGGCATGTTCGGCAGCGCCGCGATGGCCGCATCCAGTTGCCCCAGGTCGTCGCCGATATCAATCGCGGTCATGCCGAGGTCGCGCGCCTTTCGAGCGAAACCGGATGGCCCCTTACTCGGAAGGGGCTTTGCTGTCGATCAGCGCCTTGATTTCGGCGAGGAAGGTGTCCACCGATTTCGCCCCCTGGTCCGCGTGCTTGCGATTGCGCACCGCCACCAGGCCGTTCTCCTGCTCGCGGTCGCCCACCACCAGCATGTACGGCACTTTCTGCAATTGCGCCTCGCGGATCTTCAGATTGACCTTTTCGTTGCGCTCGTCAATAGTGACGCGGATGCCGGCGGCCTCCAGTTGCTTGACCACACCGCGGGCGTACTCGGTCTGCCGGTCGGTGATCGGCAGCACCGTGGCCTGCACCGGCGCCAGCCAGATGGGGAACGCGCCGGCATACAACTCGATCAGGTAGGCGATCATGCGCTCCATGGTGCTGACCACCGCACGATGGATCATCACCGGGCGGTGTTCCTTGCCATCGGCGGCGATGTACTTCAAGCCGAACTGGTTCGGCAGGTGGAAATCCACCTGGATGGTGGAATACGTCTCTTCGTGCCCCATCACGTCGGCGAGTTGGATATCGAGCTTGGGTCCATAGAACGCGGCTTCTCCCGGCGCCTCCTTATAAGGAAGGCCGAGCGAGTCCATCGCCTCGCGCAGCACCCGCTCGCCGAGCTCCCACATCTCGGGATTGTTGACGTACTTGTCCTTCTTTACGTCGTCGTGCAGCGAGAGGCGATAGGTGTATTTGGTGATTCCCAGGTCGCGGTAGGCCTGCTCCACCAACTGCATCACCTTGGTGAACTCTTCCTTGATCTGGTCGGGAGTGCAGAAGATGTGCGCGTCATTGAGCGTCATGCAGCGCACGCGGCTCAAGCCGCTCAGGGCGCCCGACCGCTCGTAGCGATACATGGTTCCGAGCTCGGCGATCTTCACGGGAAGGTCGCGATAGCTGCGCTGCTTCGATTCGTAGACCAGAATATGGTGCGGGCAGTTCATGGGCCGCAGCACCATCTGCTCCGTTTCCAGGTCCATCGGTGGAAACATGTCTTCGTGGTAGTGTTCCCAGTGGCCGGACCTCTTATATAGGTCCACTTTCGCCAGGTCGGGCGTGTACACGTGCTGGTAGCCCAACGCGCGTTCCTTTTCGAGAATGTAATCCTCGAGAATGCGCCGGACGGTGGCGCCCTTGGGCAGCCATAACGGCAGGCCGGCGCCTACCGTCTCATTCACCATGAAGAGTTCCAGTTCCTTGCCCAGGCGGCGATGGTCGCGTCGCTTGGCCTCTTCCAGGCGATGGAGGTAGTCTTCCAGGTCGGCTTTGTTGAAGAACGCGGTGCCGTATATTCGCTGCAACTGCTTGTTGTGCTCGTCGCCCTTCCAGTACGCTCCGGCGATCGACAGCAGCTTGAACGATTTCAGCTTGGAAGTGTTGGGAACGTGCGGGCCGCGGCAGAAATCGATGAAGTGCGGTCCCAGCGTGTATTCGGTGAAGATTTCGCCGGCGCGTTCGGTGATCAGCTCGCACTTCATCCAGGCGTCGGAATACTTCTGCAGGCCTTCGTCCTTGCGCGTGAGGATCCGCTCGTAAGGCAGGTTACGGGCTTGGATCTCCTGCATCTTCTTTTCGATCTTCTCCAGGTCTTCGGGAGTGAACGGCGTGGCGCGGTCGAAATCGTAATAGAAGCCCGATTCGATGGGTGGACCGATTCCCAGTTTGGTCTCGGGATAGAGTTCCAGGACGGCGGCGGCTAGCAGGTGCGCCGTGGAGTGCCGGTAGACGGGCAGCGCCTCCGGGTTCTTGGTGGTGAGAATCTCGACGGTAGCGTTCGCCTCCAGCGGGCGGGTGAGATCGTAGAGTTCGCCATTGACCTTGGCGACGATAGCGGCGTCGGCGAGACGCGGGCTGATCGATTTGGCGATCTCTAAAGGACTGGTGCCCTCCGCGACCGACTGTTTGCTGCCGTCGGGCAGGGTGATCTCGATTTGGCTCATAGGGAAATTTCAGCGTAACACGTGCGGATGCGGCTACGCGATGGCCGTTCCGTTGCCCGGTCGGGGCCGGCGGGCACAGGCGAAACACTGAGGGCCTGGGACTGCTACAGGCCAGAAGTAGGGCGATTGCTTACCACCTTGGGAGAACACAGCCCAATGCGGCGAGGCTGTCCCTATTGTTTTTCTCAAGCACACCGATATAAGTAACGTACCCAAGCGACACAGATCAAGCGCGGGTAACAAAGAAAAGGAATTAACAATGCTACGAACTCTCTCCTCGAGATGCTTTCTCGTTCTGCTCGCGCTGGTCATCTGCACGGGCAATATTTACGCCGCGGCTGACGCACTTGCTGGCGCTTCGGTTTCCGTGGTGTACGTCAACCCGGGCCCGACAGTCCAAAGCTGGGGAAGCAAAGCACCGCTTCTCACGAACAATGATGTCAGTGCCCGCTACTACAGAATCACTACGATCAATCAAAACTGGTTAACGGCCTCGGTTCCGGCCACAGTGGTCGCAGCCGGAGCCACCACCCCCGTTACGGTCACCGTAGCTCCGGGGGCCAATGCCGGCAACCTCTTCGGCCTCACTTACGGCGCCGGCGGGAATACGGGCACTTTCGTCATTGAATGGTCCGCCAACGGCACGAACGGCTGGGTCACCGATCTCACAATTACGACTACCCTGAAGCTCTATGCCTCACCGTTTGCTTCTGCACTTCCAGTGGCCCCGCTAGCCGACACGACGGCCAAGACCTCTTCGGTTAGCTATGCCGATGCCGCGATCACGGTGGCGGCTCCTGTATTCGCAGTGGATAACCTCACCGAGCCTGCATGGCTCATACCGGTCACTTGCAACACCACTTGCACCGCCGGCAATCTCCTGAACTTCCAGGTCGTGGCCAACATAGCTACCATTCTGAAAGCCGGAAGCTATCCCGCAAATATCGGCTTGGTGATCTCAGGTTACACCGAATTCTATATTCCGATTGAAGCAGTGGTCACCGGATCTGGCGGCCCCGGTTCCTACTATGTGCAGGACGGAAATGGCAATAAACTCTCCGCCACACCAGTTACTACAAATGTTCCGGCCAACGCCGTGCCGCCGATCACAGTCACTTTGTTTGGCAACCCGGATCCAGTGAACATGACTGCGATGAGTTGCTCTGTCGCGTTAAAAGTTGGTGGCGATACCGATCCGGGCGGCGCGTGCGCGGTTACGGACGGCAACGGCAACATCGTGACGAAGGGCGTAGCTTATTCCATGGGCCTGCAAACCGTCCTTCAAGTCTCCCCAATCGAGTTCAGTCAGAGGGTAGGAAACACGGTAGAAATATCGTTCCTGTTCACAGATGGCGCAGGAGCCGCTCAAACCTATAAGATGGACTATCTGCTTCTCGGTGGCCAGGTTTCGCTTACGAGCGTCTTCCCCACGTCCGTCCAGAAGTTCACTGCCGGTAGCCAGGTTGTGGTGCTAACGGGCAAGAACTTCGTGGGCGCGCAGAATTCCACCGGAGGAGCCATTAAGCCGACCCAGGTCTGGTGGGGCGACAGTTTGGCTCATCTTTCCAATCCTCCCACTGGCGCAAATGGTGGCCAAATTGCTGTTGGCAACATCACTGTCAGCGGCGACGGCACCACAATGTTTATCAACTTCACGGGCAACACCTTCACAGGTAAAGCCGGTAACGTTGTCTATCTGGGAACGGCAAACCAGGTCATTACGCCTTTGACGTCGTTTCCTTCGGCTGCAAATGGGGGCGTTTCGGCCAGTTTCAAAATCACTGCGGGTCCCGTGGTGACCTCCATCACGAACGCTGCGTCGTATCAAGTTGTCGCTCCGACAACCGCCAATGTTGCGCCCTACGAACTCATCAGCATTTTCGGAAGTTTAATCCCCGCGACCGATTTTACCGACCCGACTCATGCAGTTACGCCTGCGATACCGGATCCGGTGTTCGGCCAATATCCGACCACCATTCCGATCGGCACCAAGGGCAATAAAGTGAGCGTCTCGTTCTATACCGATCAGCTACACACCCAGGGTGCGATTGCGGCGCCATTGCTGTTTGCTGCCCCCGGACAAATCAATGCTATCGTTCCGAGCACCCTAGTAGTGGGTACTCCATACTATGTCTCGGTCGATTATCTAACCGTCTCGAGCACGGGAGTCAAAACCTCAAGCTATAGCGACAGCTATATGATCACCGCGGTAGCGGCGGATCCTGGCATCTTCACAATGGATGGCAGCGGCACCGGCCAGGGAGCCGTAATCGTGAATCACACCAATGGAACGTTTGTGCTGAACGGCACAACAGTCTCCACCGAAGCAACCGATACCGATGTCCTCTCCATCTATATGACTGGCTTGGGTGCTCCCGACAGCACGGACGTGGATAGTGGGGCCGCACTCCTAGCCGGCGATAATGGATGTCTTGCCGTGACGACTGGCGATTCGCAAAATCCCGGTTATCTGGAATATGTGAACGGTCTCAGTACACCTCCGACCCTTCCGTGGGCAACCATCGATGGCGCCATCCTCAAGTCGGCTTGGGTGCTCAGCCCCCATTATGCTCCCTGCCTCGGCTCGACTACTTACCCCGTGACGGTGACGTTCTACGCTCTCACGGATTTAACCAAATCTGCGACGGGGACCGTCCAATACGCGGGGTTCGTGGCGGACTCTGTGGCCGGCCTGTACCAGGTGAACGTGGCGATGCCCGCTGGCCTCAAAGCAACCTTGTCGAACGCTAGCACAGCTTGGATCCAGGTGTCGATTAGCTCCTCAAGCGCATCAAGCGTTTTGGGCACGACTGCGCTGGTGTCAACCATCGGCATCAAGTAGCAACTCAACCTGAACATTCTCGCAGTACTTTGCGGCGGCGGAGCCATTGGCTTCCGCCGCCGCGTCTTTGAATGCTTCAATTAGAATCTTCTTAGCCGTCCTTGTTTAGCCCGCTCCACCAGGTCTGTGAGTTCCGTCTCCTTCCAGCGAATCGTGGCCCTCGCCTGATTCAGTCGAGCAATCAACAGGTCTCCTGACCGGGCCAACCTCTTCGATGAAGCTCGTTCAAGGCAGGGCCAGTGTGGCCGTTGCCAATTCCGGCACTTCGCTTGGCGGCGGTTCGAAGCGTTGCCGCAGGCACCGCCTTGATTGACGATCACTGGTAATGACAAAGGCGCAGTTGCCCGATCGCGTAGTGGGCGGGGACCGGGTCCCTGGTCCTAACGGTGTATTCTCGAAGGGCAAGGGCAGTGCGGCCGTTGCCAAGTTCCAGGCTTAACGCCGCTCGGCGCTCCCCGGGTGGCCGGTACCGCCTCGATTGACGATCGCGGGGGCAAAGGCGCAATTGCAGCGATCGCGCACAAGGGCGGTGACCGGGTCGTCTCTCCAGTGCGTATTCTCGGAGGGCACCGGCATGGTGGCCGTCGCCCAATTCCGGGCTCAACGCCGCGCGGCGCTTCCGGGAGTGGCCGGCCGCCTCGATTGATGATCGCCGGGCAAAGGCGCAGTTGCTCGATCGCGTAGTGGGCGGGGACCGGGTCGCTGGTCCTAACGGCGTATTCTCGAAGGGCAAGGGCAGTGCGGCCGTTGCCAAGTTCCAGGCTTAACGCCGCTCGGCGCTCCCCGGGTGGCCGGCACCGCCTCGACTGACGCTCGCAGGTGATGGCAGGGCGCAATTCCAACGATCACGCACGAGGCGGCTTCCGGGTCGCCCGTCCTAGCAGCGTATTGTCGGAGGTGACGGCAGTGGCCGTCGCCAAATTCCGGGCTCGACGCTAGAGGGTCATTCGAGGGGTGCTGCATCTGCATTGGTCGCACACAACGGTGGACGAATTCTGACGGACCGTCACATCAGCGTGGCACGAACTCCGGGCCAGTCGATGGCGGTCAGATCTGCGAGTCGGATTCAAACAGCAAGGGTCCCTACACCCGAGGTTCCAGCCGATTCGCTAGTGCAGCGCGATACGAACCCGAACACCTTCGCACCACCGCCATCGCGGTCGGAGCCTTAAAGAGACAGAGTTTGTCGACTATTTTCCCGAGCGCCGTCCGGGGTTGATGGTGAACCAATTGATGCCGTTGGGGTTACGGCTTTCGGTATTGTGAGCGATGGATCGACCGATATAACCGCGGCTCTGCGACGCGTCGCTCGGGCGCGGTACTTTGCCGCTAGATGTCATTCCCTGTTGCGCTGACGGTTGCCTCACCGCGTAGTCTTCGTGGGAACCGCTGCCATACTGTGGCCTTTGGCGCATAGAAACCAGTGTTGGGCCTGCGGGAAAAGCCCGGTGGATCTGTCCGGCCGACGTTTCCATTTCGATGAGGGGCTCACGATTTCGGATGCCACGCCGTTGTGCTGTCTCGATTCTCTTTGTGGAGCACCCCGGTAGGATATGATGGTTATAACACCTCATGGCAGTAACCAGCCAAGCCGGAATCGACGAAACTCCTCTGGTCGCGCAAGCCCGCGAGGGCGACACCCGTGCGTTCGGAGAGCTGGTGCGTCGCTATGAAGGAAAGATTTTCCGCCTGGCGCAGCACGTGACTCAGAACCGTGAGGACGCCGAAGACGTGTTGCAGGAAACCTTCATGAAGGCGTACGAGCATCTGGACCAATTCCAGGGAAACTCGAAGTTCTATACGTGGATCGTGCGCATTGCGGTCAATCAGGCGCTCATGAAGCTGCGCCGCCGGAAGACCGACAAGTCCGTGTCGCTAGACGAAACCATCGACACCGGAGAGGACACCATCGTTCGCGAGATTGCGGCTTGGGACGAGGATCCGGAGCAGCGGTTCTCGCGGGAAGAACTCGGCGAGATTCTGGATGGCGCGATCCAAAGCCTGGAGCCTCCGTATCGTTCGGTCTTTGTGCTGCGGGACATTGAGGAACTCTCCACCGAGGAGACAGCCGAAGCCTTGGATCTTTCTGTTCCGGCTGTGAAAAGCAGACTCTTGCGGGCACGCTTACAGTTGCGCGAGAAGTTGACCCGCTACTTCAAACGCAAGGGGGACGACGCCTTTGCTTACATGTAAAGATTTTCTCCACGAGCTAAGCGATTATCTGGACGAGTCCATTGACGCAGAACTCCGCGCAAAACTGGAGAAGCACATTACCGAGTGTCCCAACTGCTGGGTGATTGCCGATACCACGCGCAGGACGGTCCAGATCTACAAGGGGATGGATCCCTATCCAGTCCCCCCTGAAGTGCAACAGCGGCTGATGGTCGCACTCGAAAAGAAGATGGCCGCCAGGAAATAGCGCGCTTCACTTTTTGACGCCGATTGTCACACCGGTCTGTGCCAGGCGGTTTGTCGCCGCAGGCCCCACAGAAAGAGTAATCGGGACCACGCCTGTACTCGCCGTTGGCGGAACAATTGCGTTGATCTGGACCAGGCCCGCGACCGCGCCCGGTGACGTTCCGGCATATTGCACTACCGCCGGCTGTCCGCCAATAAATAACTGCACATCGAGCGCATCGGCGAGAGCCGTCTGGGTCATCGTGAGGGCCCCTTCCGGAATCGCCACGACGCTCGAGTCCAGATCACCCATGCCCGTTGCGAAAACCGCAATGATATTGCCCCGCGGCTCCTGATTCGTGCTCGAATTGATGCTGGCTGCGCCGCTTGAATCATAGTTGATGATCGCCCCTTGTCCCTGGCCCAGGCCGCCGAACGTGAAGATTCCCGGATCTGCCGGCAGCACAGTAACTTTATAGACGGCGCTGGAGGCTGTTCCACTCAGGACTTTGACCGTCGCGGTAGGAGCCTTGGCTGGGTCGTAGAGGACGTTAGCCACTGACGCCGGTACGATCGCATTGATCTGGTTGATGGAGGTCATCAAGATGGGTGCGTACACCGTCACATAACCTGGCTTCGTCAAGGTCCCATCCCAATAGTAGAAAGAAACCGAGATGGAAGGCGTGCCCGATTTGGTGGGATAGCATGTATAGGTATTGTCTGCAGGGCAGGGAATGGTCGTCGGGATACTAGCCACCGACGGACCGAGATTCTGCCCGAAAATCGAGATCACGCCTCGTGGTGAGACCGCGGTAGTCGGATTTCCGTTCGGAACGGTAGCCGGATCTGGCACGCTTCCATCTCCGCTGAATTTCGACATCTGCACGAAATTGGCGGCATTGACGATGAGCGAGATGCTGGGAAGCGAGGGATTTGTGACAGTGAATGTGTTAGTTGGTCCAGGCGCCTCCGGAAAGCCACCGTTCGATACGTGCAGAATGCAGATGTACGGGTAGGTATACCCGGTGTGTAAAGTTGGAAGGCTCGCAGTTGGCACCTTCACCTGCAAGATCTTTGGGCTGACCAATGTGAGGCGGCTCGTGGCGATTTGCGTGGCGCCAGTGTCGAGGTCCAGCCCTACATACGTTTCCAGAAATACTGAAGTATTCGCCGTAAAGTTGGTGCCATAAATCGTGAATACCGGATCGGTAGGCTGAGCGGGAACCACGCTGGACGGAAAAACCGACGTCACGGTTGGCGCCCCGGCTGAAACTACCAGCCCCACTAAGACGGTCTGTGGAACATTCAGCTTGGTGTTGGACGTAGCGGGCGTAACGGTGATTACTGCATTGTACTGGCCGATGCCGAGCCCCTGGATTGCGGCATAGTCGAGTGTCACATAGATGGGAACCAACGATCCTACACCTGCCGAACCGCTGGTAGCCAGATTGCCACTCCCAGTGGAATTGGTGCCGACACGCAGCCATATTGCCGTGCTTGAACTGCCCGTTCCCGATTTGGCGTTGGCTATCGTCACGTTGAAGGGGATGATGTCCCCGCTCGAGGAAACGTTGAGTTGTGCCGAGGTCAGAGTTGATATATCGTTGCCGGTGGTGTACATGAAATTCAGGGACCCGTCCGTCCCGGCGGTTGCCGTGCCCGTGAAGTTTGGCGACGTTACACGAAGCGTGGAAGGCGGATTCGAGATCTGCAGCACTACCTTGATGGTCACGGCGCCCAGTCCCGATGAAGGAACCGTATCTATTACGAACGATCCGTTGAAGTTTCCAGGTGTCAACCCGGTCGGGTTTACGGACACCGAAAGCGTCAACGGAGCGTTTCCCAAGTCAGGCGTAGCCTGCAGCCATCCACAGGACGAGGTCTTCCCATTGCAAACGCTACCGGAGGCCAAG
This sequence comes from uncultured Solibacteraceae bacterium, assembly GCA_963815475.1. Taxonomy (GTDB): domain Bacteria; phylum Acidobacteriota; class Terriglobia; order Bryobacterales; family Bryobacteraceae; genus Sulfopaludibacter. Next base: position 4,034,246 of record CAWFHD010000003.1, read on the forward strand.
GCATTGCTCACCTGGACCGGCAGCGTGGAGAGGCCTGCGGGAAGCGTGACCTTCAATGTCTGGGATGCCGGGAAAACCCCGCTGTTCATCGTGTAAGTGAAATTAGCCAACGCAGTCGGAGCAACAATAGGGCCTTGCGCCCACACTCCCAAGCAGCAGCCGAAGAAAAACCAAACCAGTCTTTTCATGTCTAGTATGCCGCGGTCCTTGCGCGCTCCTTCATGAATCAGATCGGCAGATACCGGGAAAACTGTAGGATAGTGAGGATGCGTTTTGGCCCTATCCTGCCCAGAGTCTTCTACGAACGGCCCACCGTGCAGGTGGCACGCGACCTTTTGGGCCAAGTCGTCATGCTTGGGCCAGCCGCCGGCATCATTGTCGAAACCGAGGCCTATCCCGGCGGCGCCGACCGGGCATCGCACTCTTCCCGCGGCATCACGCCGCGCACGCGCGTCATTTTCGGCCCCCCCGGCCACGCCTATGTCTATTTCATTTACGGCATGTACGAATGCCTGAACATCGTCGCGGAACCCGACGGCCAGGCGGGCTGCGTGCTGATTCGTGCGCTCGAGCCGGTGGCCGGGATCGAGATTATGCGGCAGCGGCGTCCCGCCGCGCGAAACCTCGAAGACCTGGCATCCGGCCCGGGCAAATTGACCCTGGCATTGGGTATCACCCGCGCCCACTACGGGGTGGATATGACCCGCGGTAGTCTGGTTGTCCGCCAGCCGCGCGTGGAGCGCTCGATCGAAATCGACGTGACGCCCAGGATAGGGATCCGTGAATGCGCCGACCTGCCCTACCGCTTTCTGATCCGCGGAAATCGATTTGTCAGCAGGGTCCCCCGAAAAGTAGGATGATTCTTGGCTGCGGGAGTAATCGGAGGGCACGAGATTGATGCCGAGGCGGTTGCGGAACCATTAGGCGAGCGCGGCCGGATCCCGAGGCCAATCCGAATTGAACTCCGAATTGAACTCTGGGAGCCAACGACGCCGCCTGTTAGACTGTAGAGCAGCATCATCCAAGGCTGAACCATGGTGGTCGCCCTCTCGCGGTTTAAAGTAGCCAATGCGTGTGAAGATGCAGTTCGGGAAGCTTTCCTGAACCGTCCCGGACTCGTCGATCACGTGCCCGGTTTTCTGGGGCTGGAGGCATTCTCGGATGCCGAAGACGCCTCACTGTTCTACCTCATCACGCGCTGGACCGATGTGGCGTCCTTCCGCCAGTGGCATGCCGGCCCCGACCACAAACTGGCACACCAGGGCATCCCGAAGGGCCTGAAGCTGGATGCGTCGTTCACGCTGATCCGCACGCTCGAGCGCATCTCCGAGCCGGGCGCGCTCTTAAACTCGGATGGCGCGCGCGATGCGGCGACGCTGGTTTCGGAATTCCTCAATCGCAGCGCCTCAGTCTATTGGCTCAAAACCCGGTCGGACGGTTCCATCGTAGTTTCGAATGCAGCCATACAGACGCTGCTGGGACGCGAATCCCTGGAGGGGATTGTCATCTGGAGCCTGCTCACCCAACCCGACGCCGACCGCCTACGGGAAGTGGTGGACGCCGGCGCCAGAGATCCCGGCAAAGCTTGTCGCCTCAACTTCGTCGGCCGCCACCAGGCGCCGATCACCCTGGAGTGCCGCCTGGATGTTCACCCAGAAGGATTTGAACTGATCGGCGAATCGATTCACGACGACGAAGCCAGGCTGCAGGATGAGTTGATGGAACTCAACAACCAGCTCGCCGTCCAGCTTCGAGAGAACGACAGGCAGACCAAGGCACTACGCCGGGCTAAAGCCGATTTGGAGCAGGCGGTGAAGGAACTGCTCGAATCCCAATTGCACTTGGCCAACCTTCAGGCGGTGATCCCCATTTGCATGATCTGCGGCAAGGTCAAGTCGAGCGAGTCCAAGTGGGAGGATGTGGTCGCCTACTTTAAGCGGAGTAATCTGTCTCTAAGTCACGGCTATTGCCCTGACTGTTTTGCGCAGGAAATGGAGAAGTTCGGCCAATGAGGAGCGGTGCCATTGCCCACGCTTGAGTTTCCGGAGCGCAGACGGATCGCGGCGGCCATCCGGTCCCTTCGGAGCGCAGTTGCCGGGGAGGTCACCGATCGGTTCCTGGCACGCCACCCGGATTGGGAGCAGCGCTACGGCGATCGAGCCCGGCAGTTCGGAATCGAGGACGCGGGCTACCACCTGGATTTTTTGGCGGCCGGCATCGAGAGCGGCCCTGCTCAAGCCTTCGCCGATTATGGTGGTTGGGCCGGCCGCATGCTGATGGCGCGGCACATCGAACCACGCTTTCTGGCCGAAAACCTGGAGCAGATTGGCCTGTCCCTGCGAAACCTCTTCGACACCTCCGATGCGGATACCATCGATATATTTATAAGGGCCGGTGTGGAAGGGGCGCTGAACAGCTCCATCGAGCCCATTCCCGCGCCTTCAGGCCCGTTGGAGGGGTTGGCGCGGATTTACACCGATGCTGCCCTCGCCGGTAGTCGCCAGGCCGCCCTGAGCCTCCTGATGGAGGCGTGGAAGCAGGGCCACCCTGTCGTGGATCTGTATACCGAAGTGCTGCAAGGCGCTATGTATCGAATCGGGCGGCTGTGGGAAGAGAACCAGATCAGCGTTGCCAAAGAGCATATGGCGACCGCGATTACGCAGTTTGTGATCTCTCATCTTTACCCGCTCATCAGCCTGCCGCAGAAGTCGCGCGGCAAGATCGTGATTACGGGCGTACAGGGAGAACTACACCAGGTGGGCGCCAATATGGTTGCCGACGTCCTCGAAGCCAGCGGATGGGATGTCCGCTTCCTGGGCGCCAACACTCCGAGCCGCGGTGTGCTCAGCGCCATCGAAGAGCACGAGGCAGCGATCCTTGGGATCTCCGCAACCATGCTGTTCAACGTTCCCAATGTAATGCAGTTGGCCGATCTCGTCCGCCAGAAAGTCGGGGGTGACATCCGCATAATGGTTGGCGGGTCGGCGTTCCGCTCGGCGCCGCTGCTATACCGGGAGATTGGCGCGCACGGATGCGCCTTCGACCTGAGATCGGCCGTTGAACTTGCGAACAGCCTGATTCCCGCTGCGAATTGAATTGCCGCGCATGCTGCTCGCTAAGCCGCCGCTCGCACACGGTACGCACCAATCGCCGGCAGGATAGTATTCTGCACCCACTCGTGAACCTGCGCACAACTTGGGATGCGTCCGGGCTCGTCCACCCAGTGGCCAACTTCAATCCGGAAATCCGGCCTCTCGCCCAGAATCCAGACCCGTTCTTTCGCAGCCGCCAGCGGCTGGCCGTCCTGCCGAAACGGAATTCGACCCTTCAGGCAAATCCCCTCGGGTGGGCGCCGGATGCTCTCCCAAAACCAGAAATCGGCATTTTCCAGAGTTCTCTGTATGTCCTCCAGGCTGCAATCGCATTCGAACTCGTAAGCAGCGGGAAAGCGGCCTTGCGGTTGGATTAAGGTAACTGGCTGTGGTTCGAGCGGTTTCCAGATCCAGCCGTTGAGCGCCTCCACAACCTGGTCGCGCAATTCCTGCGAAGCACGCTCGCAGTCCGCCTCCTGCCGTTCCAGGTCGATGGTCAGTTGGAACGGTCCCGGGCTTTCGTAGCGATAGACGGTAATAGAAGTTTCGGAGCCCTCGCCCCACACCCGGACCTTGTCCCATGAGGAATCGCCCTCCTGCCATCGGAGCAGCGGCAGCTTTCTTTCCAGTGCCAACTTGATGTCCCACTCGTCCGACAGTGGAGAGCAGATCCGGCATTCCAATCTTTGTCCCAAGCGGCCCAGCGCCCCCAACCTCTATCAAATTTTAATGTTTAACTTCACCAAGAAGTGAAACCACTTAGATAGTTTTTCGTCTAAAATTAAGTTCCGCGTCCATGCGAACGACACCAAGGCGAGGGTGTCGAATCGCGTTGAGTGGATTCCTCGCGCTCAGGGTTGGAGTATTCGCATGGCGCAAAGCGGAACGAAGCTGCCACAAAGCAGGGTCAGCGGTCAGACCATCATCGATGAGTTGATTCGCAACATGGAATTGGGCCGGCTGGAGATGGGCTACAGCATCCTGCTGCCATGCATCTTCAGCGTCTACCTGCACCCCGACGATCACGCCCGCCTGTTGGGGGTCCACGAGTTGATTCGGGAAGATGCCCGCCGCGCGCTCAATGCCCGCATGGCGGAATGGAACGGCAAAGGCTCGCTCTTCAAGCGCGGCGCTACCCGCAAGCAGTTTCGCATTGCACAGAACGACTGGTGGATCGAGTTCTTCGCCGATGGCGAGGGCGCCGTTCCCCCGGGAGACGTGGAGATCCACTCGGAGTTGAACGACGTGGCCCAGCCCGGCTACCGCGGCGCCAAGACCACTCTGATCGATCGCGAACCCTCGGTGACTGCCGCTCGCGTGGCGCGCGACCGCGAGCAGACGCGCCGCCAGGCCGACAAGGTCTTTGCGGAGATCCGCTATAAGGACGATTCCGGCCCGCAGACGTTTTTCGTCACCCAAAACGAGATCAGCATCGGACGCGGTGGCGACGATCTGTGGGTTGACCTGCCGCTTTACACCAACGACGAAGTTTCGCGCGAACATCTGCGCTTGCGCCGCGACCCGGCTACCGGCTCATTCGCCATCGTGGACAAGAGCCGCAACGGCACCTGGCTGAACGGCAAGCGCCTGGCGCGCGACGTGGAGCAGGCCCTGCCGGAGAGGGCGGAGATCGGGGTGGCGGAGGCGGTGAAGCTTTCCTTCGAGGTCCGGAAGTGAAGTTCTACGAGCTGCACATCCCGCTGGTAGTGGCCTTTCTCAGCTTTGTGGTGGTGTTTGCACTGGCGCACTTGAGGGAAAAGCGATGATGTCTGCCATCGGCGCCTTTTCTGGAGTATCCGCATGATTGCCGCGGCCGCCACCGATACCGGGATGCTTCGGGAGCGCAACGAAGACCGCTACTGGGTGGACGCCGATCGGGGTGTGTTCCTTGTGGTGGACGGCGTCGGCGGCCACGCTGCCGGAGAAACGGCGGCGCAGAACGGCCGTCGAGGCCATTCGCGCCTCGCTGGTAACCGCATCCGGGCCGGCGGAGCAGCGCGTTCGAACCGCCATCGCCAGCGCTAACAACCGCATCTTCCAACTCGCGCAGGAACGGACGCCGCTTCGCGGCATGGCGTGCGTGCTGACGTTGGCAGTGGTGGAAGACGGTCAGATCACCATCGGCCATGTCGGCGATTCGCGGCTCTACCTCATCTGGAACGGCGCCATGAAGAAGATCACTTCCGACCATTCGCCAGTGGGTGAAGTGGAGGATGCCGGCGAGTATACCGAACGGGAAGCCATGCAGCACCCGCGGCGCAATGAAGTCTTTCGCGACGTGGGGACGCGCCGCCGCTCGCCGGGCGACGACGGCTTCATCGAGATTCGCCGCTGCCGCTTCCGCGCCGATGCGGCCATGCTTCTGTGCAGCGACGGCTTGACGGATCACCTGACCGCCGCGCAGGTGCGGGAAATTGTGGAGAGCTATTCCGGGGATGCGGCGCGCGTAGCGGCCGCCCTGGTGGATGCGGCCAACCAGGCCGGCGGCAAAGACAACATCACCGCGCTCTTCGTGGCAGGCGCGGAGTATCGCGGCCGCCGGCATGGCGAAGAGACCAGCGAGCGCACACGCCCTTCGGCTACCCGCGCTCGCCGCCGTAGCTTCGGATGGCTGCTGACGGGGCGCGCGGCGTTCTTGACGTATGGGCTGTTGCTGGGGATGATCGTGTGGCTGATCGTGCGAGCGAGGGGGTAAGCATATGACTGCGCCTTCCAAGGTCGGGCGTTACGAGATCGTACGGCGGATCGGCAAGAGCATGACCGACGTGTATCTGGCCATCGACACGGTGGAGAACCGTAAGGCGGCGCTCAAGCTGATTGAATCGGGCGGCACTGCCAATCAGATGGTGATGGAAGCCGAGCGGCGCGGCGCGGCCATACAGAAGGAATTGCAGCGCATCGATCCGCGCATGGTGGAGGTCTACGATGTGGGCGATGAGGACGGCTATTTCTTCGTCGCCATGCAGTACGTGGAAGGGCGCAATCTGGCGGAAGTGCTGCGAGCGGAAAGCGCGATCGAACCCAACCGCGCGGCGGTGATCGCGCTCGAAATCTGCGAACAGCTTGCCAAGTTCCACTCCTGGCAAGCCACCGTGGTGCATGGCGACATCAAGCCCTCGAACATCCACCTGGGTCCGAACGACACCGTGCGCCTGCTGGATTTCGGCATCGCCAAGACGCTGCGGCCCGACTGCGACGATACGGCCCATCAGTTCGGCAGTCCCAGCTACTGTTCTCCCGAACGGCTGATGCGGTCGGCGGTAGATCAACAGTCGGACCTTTGGGCGGTAGGCGCCACGCTGTACGAAATGCTGGCGGGCGTCCCGCCCTATCAGGCCGATAGCACACGCAAGCTCGAGAATCTCATCCGCTCGAAGCGTCCGCCGCGCGCGCTTCCCTCCACCTGTCCCAAACCATTGCGCCTCATTGTGACGAAGTCGCTCGCGCCCGAGCCCGAGCAGCGCTACCGCTCAGCGGTCGATTTCCAGGCCGACCTGCAGGCGTTTCTGGAGCGCAAACTCACGCTGGCGGAAATGGAGCGGCGTCCCGGGTGGAATCCAAACGCCACCATCGAAGCGGCGCGCGAGGTGCTGCGCAAAGCCACGCGAACCATTGCGCGGGCCAGGAAGGCGCTGCAACTGGCGGGCGCTGCCGGTTGGTTCGCCGCGGGCATGGTGCTGTGGATCGGTGGGACTGTGGCGTGGCAGCAGTGGCAGGCGAAAACGGTGTCCGCGAAGCCGCCCACTCCGCCGCCGGTGGTGGCTAAGCCGGCGGTTTCGCTCGATGTCGAGATACGCAAACGGTATATCGAGGACGCTGAAGCCATCTTCGCGGCATTCCGCGAAAGCGCTGATCCTTCGCTGCACGATTTCGATTGGCAGAAGGCCGAGGTCTGCCTGGAGCGGGCGGTGCAACTGGGCGCGTCCGACGATCGAACCATGGGCGAACTGGCCTTGGCCCGCGGCTATGCCACCCTGCAGCGCGTGGAAGGCGGACGCTACTCCTACGAAGCGGCGGGCAAGCTTCGGATCTACGCGCGCGATCAGTTCCACGTGGCGGCAAGCAAGACTCCGAAGAGCCCCGAGCCACACTTCGCGCTGGCGCGCGTGTATGTGTACGCACTGCCAAACGTGGATGAGGCGATGGATGAGTTCTCCATCGCGCAGAGTTTGGGTGCGGAGTTTGGCCGCCGCGAAATCGAACAGCAGGGCGATGTCTGGCGCGAGCGGGCCGTCGCTCAGATGACGACTGCGCCGAAGGCCGCTCGTGCCGACGCTGCGCTGGCGCATGCGTTTTACGAACGAGTGCGCGGGTTCGACCGCGTGGAGGCGCACTTGAAGGAGTTGCAGCCCATCGAGCATCCGCCGGTGCGAAAACCCGCAAGGAGAGCCCGATGGCGGTAACTCGTAGTTGGACCACGACGGCGCCGCAAGTAGTGCGCATCGATTCCCGACCGTCCTTCAGCGGTGAATGGCTGTGGCTGGTGTGCGCTTCGCTGCTGGTGGCCGCGGGTTTGGCGATGGTCTACGTCGCCAAGCTGCAAAGCTTCGCCGGCGCGGACCGCCTGGTAAATGTCAACCGTGTGAGCAGCCCGGAAGAACTGATGCCGCTGCTGGAATCGTTCCCCGATCGCACAGAGCGCGAAGCCGTATCGCAGCAAACCTTCGAGTTTCTGGCTAGCCACCGCCCGCTGCGCAATGTGGGCGCACTGGCATCCCTGCGCAAGCCGGAAACCCACGCCCGCCTGCTGCCCCTTGGGAAATTGAAGCCGCTGATGGAGGTTCGGACGCCCGCCGAATTCCGCTCCGATTTCTTCCGCTGGTCGCTCTTATACTTCGCAGGATTCTACGCGGTCGCGCTGATCTGGAGCATCAGCGGGTTCCGCGGAGACCGCGCCTTCCTCCCGCCGCTCCATCTGCTCACCGGCATTGGCTTGGCTGCTGATGGTCAGTATGCGCGATCCCCTGCGCGACACGCTGGAGTTCCACAAGTTCGCGCTTGGCGTGTTTCTGGGATGCCTGCTGCTGGCGCTGCCCCGCTTTGAAGTTCTTCGACTATCGCCGGCTCTCCGATTGGTGCTACACGCCGCTATTCGGTGCGCTGACGCTCTTCGGACTGCTGCTGGCGTTCGGCAAAGGGCCGGCCGGCAACGACGCCAAGGTCAACCTCGGGCCGTTCCAGCCCGTGGAAGCGATCAAGATTCTGTTGGTGCTCTTTCTGGCCGGCTATTTCACCCGCCATTGGGAACGCCTCCGGGACCTGCGCGAAAAGCGGATTCTGCCCGGTCTCTTCGGGCGTGCTGGCATGCCTCGCCTCGAACACGTGCTCCCCGTCGCCTGCGCGGTCTCCATGTCGCTGGTCTTCTTTTTTGTCCTCAAGGATCTGGGCCCGGCGCTGGTGACGTTCTTCGTCTTCCTGGCGATGTTCGGCGTGGCGCGCGGACGCCCCGGACTGGCGCTCGCGGGCTCGATCGTGCTGGTGGGGTCGGTCGCGATGGGATATCGCATGGGTCAGCCGCACACGGTGGTGGACCGCATCGACATGTGGCTCGCGCCCTGGGACAACGACGTTCGCGGCGGCGATCAACTCGCGCACGGGCTCTGGGCCCTCTCCACCGGCGGACCGTTCGGCTCGGGTCCGGGATGGGGCGACCCGGCGATGATTCCCGCCGGCAGCACCGATCTGGTGCTGCCCGCCATCGGCGAAGAGTGGGGCTTCGTGGGCGTAGCGGCGGTGTTTCTGCTGCTGGGCGTTCCTGGTGTCGCGCGCGTTTCGCGCCGCTGTGCGCTCCGCCACGCATTTCGGATTCTTCCTGGCGGTGGGCCTTGGCAGCCTGATCGCGTTCGAGATGCTGCTGATCACTTCGGGCGTGCTGGGTGTGCTGCCGCTCTCGGGCGTGGTGTCGCCATTCCTCAGCTCAGGCAACACGGCGATGCTGGCGAACTTCCTGATCTTTGCGCTGATCGTCTCCATCTCCGCCGACAGCGGGGCCGGGCTTGCCACCGGCCAGGCCAGCCAAGTCGGCAAACTGCGGCCGCTGAAATTGGTGCTCGCCTGCGCAGCCCTCGTGCTGCTGGGCACGGCCGCGCGCTACCAGGTGATGCAGGATCGCGACTATCTGGCGCGCGACGCATTAACCTTCGAGGCTGACGGCGTTAAGCGTCCGAGCATAATCCGCGGATGAACTCCCTGGCGCTGGAAGTTCCCCGCGGCGGCATCTACGACCGCAATGGCATTCCGCTGGCCACCAGCAACTGGCAGGAACTGGATCGCCACCGCGCCGATTACGCCGCGCTCGGCGTCTCGCTCGATCAGGCGGCGTCGCGCTTCGACAATCGCCATTATCCGTTCGGAGCGGCCACGGCACATCTGCTGGGCGACGTGCGCACGGGCGAAAATTTCCACGCCAGCAACGCTTCGCTGGTGGAGCACGATTCCAACGCTCACCTGCAGGGCTATCAGTACGCCGAGTTGGCTTCGCTGGTGCGCTACCGGCATCAGCCGGGAAATCCGGCCATCGCCAGTTTATTGGCGCGCGATCGCGATGTGCGCCTCACGCTCGACATCCGCCTGCAGTTGCGTGCCAAGGAGATTCTGGAGCGCCAGTTGCAACAGACTCACAATCGCAATGGCGCGGTGGTGGTGCTCGATGCGACCACGGGCGACGTGCTGGCGATGGTGAGCGCTCCCGCACCTGAGCCTCCCGGCGCGCGCAGCGCCGCGCCCACGCCCGAGGAACTCTTGGATCGCGCGCGCTACGGCCAATATCCGCCGGGTTCCACGTTCAAACTAGTGACGGCAATCGCGGCGCTGCGTGGGAATCCGGAGTTGAAACATCGCACATTCCAGTGCCGCACGCTGCCGGACGGTAGGGCGGGGAACGTGGTGCCCGGCTGGAATCGCGCCATTAAGGATGACATCGGCGACCACGCTCACGGCACGCTCGACATGGAACGCGCCATCGCCGTCTCCTGCAATGCGTACTTCGCGCAGTTGGGCGTTCACGACGTGGGGTCGAAGGCGTTGGCCGAGACCGCGGAGCAACTCGGCATCTCGACGGGCGAGCCCGCGGAATTGAAGAAGGCACTGCCCTTCGCGGCATACGGGCAAGGGCCGGTGTTGATCTCGCCGTTCAAAATGGCGCGCGTGGCGGCGGCGATCGCGGCAGGCGGACGTATGCCCGAGGGCCGTTGGATCGGCGATGCCAACAATCTGCGCACCGACGCTCCTCTCGAAGTGCTGCCGGTCGCGCAGGCGGACTTCCTGGCGGGCGCGATGCGGCGCGTGGTAACGGAAGGCACGGCGCGCAATGTGATGAAGGGCGAGACCATGGGGATGGCGGGCAAGACCGGCACGGCGCAGATGGATGAAGGCATGCCGCACGCCTGGTTCACCGGCTTCGCGCCGATTCAGGGCTGCCGCCGCCTGGCCTTCGCCGTCCTGGTGGAGCATGGAGGCTATGGAGGCCGCGTGAGCGCGCCGGTGGCACGCGAAGTGATGGAGGCGGCCAAGCAGTTGGGACTCCTGGAGTGAACGATGATGAACCTCGGTGAATTCCTTGAACGATTCGGCAAGACGTTATTTGAAGCCCCGCTAACGGGCAGCGCCACTGCGGAAGTGCCTCCTGAACTGGCGGAGATCCGTCTGGCCGTGCTCGACCGGATCCGCGAGAAGAGCTATCGCTCGGGCGGTCGCAAAGTCTTCCCGTACGACCTGATTCATGTACGCATGCAAGGAGTAGAAGAGAGCCGCCGCGATCTCTTTGCCGGCCGCTTCTTCCGGCAGTACATCGAACAGGAAGTCCGCGGCGCGCTGCGCGATGGCGGTTGCCGTTATCCGGAAAACCTGCGTGTCGACGTGGAGGTGCGGGTCGGGCTGCCATTGCCCGGTGAGGAATGGCTGATCATCGAGACCGGCTCGCAGGAGCGCACGGCGGCGCAGCGGGTCGGGAAACTGCTGGTGCGCGAAGGCACGGCCAATTTGATGGAAATCCGGTTGGACAAGGCGCGCACCAACATCGGACGCTCGGTGGATGTGTTTCGCGAGCAGGGACTTTTCCGCCGCAACGATCTGGCCTTCGCGGAGGACACCGAGATCAACCAATCGGTCTCACGCGAGCACGCCCACATCACCTTCGATCGCACCGTCGGCGAGTATCGTCTCTTCAACGACCGCTGGTACGCGCGCGGCGAAAAGCGTCCGCCTGAATGCGGAACCTGGATTGTCCGCGACGGCATGAGCCGCGAAGTCCACCGCGACACTCGCGGCACAAAGCTGGAACCCGGCGACGAAATCCACTTCGGCAGAGCTGTAGTCGCTTTCGAAGTAGTGTAATCCTCTGGGCAGGAGCCAACCCGCAGCGCGTTCCAGTTTGGTAGACTAGTCTATGTCGCAGACTAGTCTGCTAAACATATGACGAATCCCGATGTCCTGGCGAAGCGGCTCCTGCAGCGAGCCCATACTCGCGACGGATTGGTTGAAATCCTGGTTGGCGTCACTTTTCTGGTGTTGTCAGGCCTCCTCTATGCCGAATCGGTGCTGCCGCATCGATCGCTCGCGTTCATTGCGATAGAGTTGACGTTTCCTGTCGGCTTGGGGGCCGTGTGCTATCTCGGCCCGCGTTGGATCAAGTGGGCGCGGCAGCGGTACCTGGTGGAGCGCGAAGGGTGGGTCGAACATTTTCCTCACCCGATCCGCCGGCATGCCAGTTGGATAGCAGGCGCCATTGCCGCGGTGCTGGTCGCGGTGATTGTCTGGTCAAAGCCCACACTGACGGAAGCCTGGGTGACGGGTTGGACCGGACTGATGGGTGGACTGCTGATGGCTGCCGCCGGTCGCGCGCCGCGATTCTATCTTGCAGGACTGATCATGGCGGGGATCGGTCTCAAGCTGGCGCTCTCAGGGACTTCCATGCAGGCAGGCTTTATCATTCTCTATGGCGTCATGGGCGCGGTCGAACTCACCATGGGCAGCATCGTCCTGATGCGCTTCCTAAGGGAAACCGATGAGCGAAGCTAAGATCGCGCGACTGGGAGACGTCGACCGCATGATTCATGAACCGGCGCGTCTGATGGTGGTCGCGCTGCTTGCGGCGGTGAAGGAAGCGGACTTCCAGTACTTGCTGAATGCCACGTCGCTTTCCAAGGGCAACCTCTCGGTCCACCTGTCCAAGCTGGAAGAGGCGGGGTATATCGAAATCGACAAGACCTTTCGTGGCAAGTATCCGCTCACCATCTGCCGTCTCTCCGCCCGTGGGAAAGAAGTGCTCAACGAATACCGGCGCATCATTAAAGCGGCGCTGTGAGCGGCCGGTAGCGGGGATTGCCGGCGCCACTCCAGCTACTATGGAGTTTCATGATCGATTGGAAGCAGGATCCGCATCGCCGGCACAATCCGCTGACCGGCGAATGGGTGCTGGTATCGCCTCACCGCACCCAACGGCCTTGGCAGGGGCAAGTGGAAACGCAGGGCGCCGCGGCGCAGCCGGATTACGACCCGAAATGCTATCTCTGTCCCGGAAACGAGCGCGCCGGCGGAATTCACAATCCGGCCTACACCTCCACATTCGTTTTCGACAACGACTTCGCGGCTTTGAAGCCCGATACGCCGCCCGGTCGCTTCGAACAGGCCGGTCTTCTGGTGGCCGAGACCGTTCCTGGAATCTGCCGCGTGGTCTGCTTCTCGCCGCGCCACAACCTCACCATCGCTAACATGGAACCCGCCGACCTGCGCCTCGTCGTGGATGAATGGACGCGCCAGTACGTCGAATTGGGCGCGCGCGACCTCATTCAATACGTCCAGATTTTCGAGAATCGCGGCGAGATGATGGGCGCCAGCAATCCGCACCCGCACTGCCAGATCTGGTCGAGCAGTTCCGTGCCGAACGAGGTGATGAAGGAGCAGACGGCGCAGCTTGCGTGGCGCGCGGCGCGCGGTTCCTGCCTGCTCTGCGATTACGCGAAACTCGAAATCGCAGACGGCAGCCGCGTGGTGGAGCAGAACGACAGCTTTCTCACGGTCGTGCCGTTCTGGGCGGTGTGGCCTTTCGAAACCATGGTGATCTCGAAACGCCATCTGTCCTCCATGGACCAACTCAGCGCTGCGGAGCGCGATGCTTTGGCCGATATTTTGAAGCGCACCACCGCCCGTTACGACCGTCTCTTCCAGGTCTCGTTCCCCTACTCGATGGGATTCCACCAGCGCCCCACCGATGGCGATGCGCATACGGAGTGGCATTTCCACGCTCATTTCTATCCGCCGCTGCTGCGCTCGGCCACCGTGCGCAAATTTCTGGTGGGCTACGAAATGCTTGGAATGCCGCAGCGAGACATCACGCCGGAATCTGCCGCCGAAAGATTAAGGGCCCTCTAAAAAGAATCGGGGCCGGCGAACTGCCCGGCCCCGATTCTTCCTAACTTCTAACTTCCAGCTTTCGCTAGAAGTAGAACCGCAGTGAAAGCTGCAAATTGCGCGCCAGGCCAGTTTTGCTGGTGATCATGCCGAACTGGCTGGACGTTGGATTGAGGTTCGGACCGCTGAGGTTGGGGTGATTGATGAAGTCGTATGCCTCAGCGCGGAACTGGAAGCCAGAGCGCTCGTTGATGGAGAACGTCTTCAAGAGCGCCAGGTTCCAATCCTGGAAACCGGGTTGATAGACCGAATCGCGAACACCCGGCTGCAGGTTGAAAGTCCCGGCGGCCGGTTGCGTCACGTTGGCGGTGAAGTACTTCGGTGAACTGGTAGTGGTGACTGCTCCGGCGAACGCGCCGGTGTTGATCTGGACCGGTCCGCTCAGGTTCCAGAGCTGACCTTCCGATCCGCAGCCGAAACTACCGAACTCGCCGACGCCCGCGAAATCGTTGTTGGTGCCGATGCCGCAGGGCGCGCCGGTTTGGAATTGGGCCGTGCCTGCGATTTCCCAGCCGCCCAACATTTTTCCGGTCATGTTGTGAGCCGTCTTGAAGAACGGCAGATCGTAGATGTAATTGATCACCACCATGTGGCGGGCATCGTATTCCGAAGGCGCCCACAGGTTGCTGGTGTTGTAGGTGTCGGGAACGATGTCGCGGTAGTTGGAGCCGTTGTCCATGCTCTTCGACAGCGTGTACGTGATGCCGAAGCTGGAGCCGCCGGTAAAGCGCCGCTCCCAGGACACTTGCAGCGAGTTATACATGGAATTCACTACGCTCTCCTCTTCCTGGATAGCGGCGAATCCCTTGTAAGGACGCAGGTAGGTGGCGTTCGTGCCGGCCGGCGCAGCCTGCAGCGCGCCCACTGTGGGCTGGTTGATGTCGTAAACCTGCCACGCGTGGAGACCGCGGTGCGCGACATATGCCACCGTCAGCACTGAGTTCAACGGAAGCTGACGTTGCGCGGTAACGTTCCAGTTCCACGCCTCTGGCGGTTTCAGCTTGGGATTGAGGGTGGTGATGGTGAGGGGCGCGGCCGTCCCGGTGGTGAGGCTCGCTCCCGGATTGTCCACCGATACATTGGTGACCGTCACGAACGGCTGGAAGGGCGAGTTGCCGCCCGGGAAGATATTGTCCAGCAGTCCCATGCGCGTGGCGAAGCGGCCGGCGCCGCCGCGGATCACCGTTTTCTGATTCAGTTGATAGGCGATTCCGAGACGCGGTTGGAATACATTCGCGTTGTCGATATAGTTCTTCGACAGGTTGGGCGCGAACAGGCTATTGCAGCTTGCGCCGTCGCAAATGTTGGAACTGGCGGCCAGGATGCGACCGTTTGCGGAACTGGGGAATTGGCTGAATCCGGGGATGACAACGCCGTTATACGGGTTGCCGGCTCCCAAGATCACGTTGCCGGTAGTGCGGTCCACCTGCACGGCTTGAGCCGGGTTGTACAGGTTGCCATCGAAATAGTCCTGATTGCCCCACTGAGCGTGATAGCCCTGAATCTGGGTCCAGCGGAGGCCGTAATCGACGTGTAGTTTTTCCGTGACCTTCCAGGAATCCTGCGCAAAGGCTTCGTACATACTGGATCGCCATATGGAGTAGGCGCGCGGACCGATTTCGGTATAGCTATCGGCCAGGCCGAGCGCCAGGTTCGCGATACCCACGCCCGATTTGTTATCGGTGAACGTGAAGGTTCCGTTCTGGTTGCTGGCTCCGCCGGGCACGGTGCTCACGTTGATCTGGTCGCCATCGTTCTCGCCCGAGTACTCCATCGAGAAACCGAACTTGAAGGTGTGATTGCGCCAGACTTTGGTCACGGTATCGCCGCCGGTCCAGATGGGGCCGGAGGAATGCGAGGGATACGGACCGCCAGCCAAGCCGTAAAAATTCGGAACGTTGACCGTGGGAATTTTGTTTACATCTTTGCCCTGGGGCATCAAGTACGGATAGTTGATTCCGAACTGATCGCGGTGGAAGCCGGCCAGCGCAGTGTTGACGGGGATGTAAACATCGTCCAGGCTGAACGTGATGCGTGCTTCGTTTACCAGCGTGGGGCTGATGGTGGAGGTCCAGGAGACGGCATTGGTCTGATTCGGGCGATTAAAGTACTTCCCGGTGAGACCCGATCCCTGGTCGAAGGGCTGATATTCGAAATAGGAGGCGTCGGTGCGCCGGCCGGAAAGGCGGTTCTTTTCGTTCAACTGGAGATCGATGTTGACCGTGCCCTTCCGCTGGTTAATCGGGTGCGCGGCGGTGGCGATCCAGTTCTGCGTGCCAGTCAGGAAGCCCGGAGTGGGCGCCGGGTAGGCGCTCAAAATGGCAGTTCCGTTGTGGCTGAGTTGGCTGGTGGGAATTATATTGTTGGGGAATGGATTGCCGCTGGTCGGGTCCTTAATGATGGTGCCCGCTTTGTACCAGGGGTTGGCGGCGAGCAACTCGCTGAAATTGCCCTGACGCATCAGGAGCGTGGGCACAGCCTGAGTCTGCGTATCCACCAGGCGATAGCGGATCCAGTCTTCCGCCACAAAGAAGAATACCTTGTCGCGGAATTTGGCAGTTTTCTTGGGAATCCACGCCGGCCCGCCGAAGGCAAATCCAAAATCGTTGTAGCGCAAGGGCTGTGCGTTCGTGGTCAGGCTGCTCTGATTGCGAGTCCAGGTGTTGGCATTGAGGTCCGAGTTGCGGAAGTACTCGTAAGCGCTGCCGTGGAAATCGCGAGTTCCGGTCTTGCTGATCATGCGGATCTGCCCGCCGGCCGCACGGCCATACTCGGCGAAATAGTCAGCGGTCATCACTTGGATTTCCTGAATCGCGTCGACATTGGCCACTCCGATGACCGCGCCGTTAGCGCGCGTACGCAAGGCGGGAGCGCCATCGAATGTTACGATTGTGTCCTGTGAGCGAGCGCCGTTGATGGAAAATGGATTCCCGGCGCCGACCGTGAAGTTAAAATCGCCCATCGTGGCGCTGGCGCGGACGCCTGCCAGCATTTGCGCCATGTAAATGGGATTGCGGCCGTTGAGTTCCTGCGCCTGGATCTGGGCGCCGGTTACTTCGCTCTGCACGGCTCCCGTTTCCGTTTGTATGGCTTCGGCAGCGGCCGTGACTTCCACGGTTTCTGTGGCATTACCGACCACCAGCGTGGCGTCGATGGATAGAGCCGAATTCGAATCCAACTTATTGTGTGTGCTGTCGAACTTCTTAAATCCCGCGGCTTCGGCAGTTACTGTATAAAAGCCGGGCGCGAGGTTGGGAACAATGTAATATCCGGAATCGTTCGTGGTGAGCGGATGTTCCTGGCCGGTAGCTTCACTTTTCACTACAACTTTGGCTTTTGGAATTACACCACCGGATGGATCTTTGACGAATCCGCCAATCGAACCGATGTCGGTTTGGGCAAAAGCTGCGGCCCCGCATGATAGCAGGCCGGCCAACAACGCAAAGTGCAAACGTGTGCGAACATGGCGCATATTCTCTCCTCTTGACTAACCTCGATGACTTCCCTCTAACTGAGTTAACGCGAACCTCTTTTGGAAAATGATATTGGATCTTGGCCGCCGCGTCCAGAGCCGAATCGTGACATTTGGGTCAAATCGCAAACTGTCCGTCTCCGGTCAGTACGCCCGGACGCCTCTCCACTCCTGTCCCCTGAATTGTTACGTTTTTGCCGCGGATGGATCGCAGCGATGGCAACTGCGCACAGCTGTCCAATTGATGGTACAGCGGCACACCTGAACCGTTGCGAGCCTGGATGGGCTCCCGTATTCCTGCAATGCAAACGTTTCCGCAAAATTGGAGTCGATTGTACTGTGAATCGCTAGAATAAGTCAATCGCAAATTGCCCCACTACCCTCTCGCGAAGCTCGTAACATCTCAGTAACATCCGTGCACATTTGTGCGTTTGCCGACGGATGTTCCGGGATTGACAGCCAAGCTGTTGTGTGGCACAATCTTTGCGCTGCCTCGCACACGTGTGCCATAATGAAGCCGTTTTCGGATTCCGCCGGATTTTAGTCCATGCCTGCATTGAAAGAACGGAGCCCTATAGGTTCCCACGATCCCGCCCGGAAAACCTCCATCAAGGACATCGCCCGTCTGGCTCGCGTCTCTCATTCCACCGTGTCCCGCGCCCTCAGCGGCAGCCGCCAGGTGAGCGCCAGCACCGCCGATCGCATCCGCAAAATCGCCGAGGATTCCGGGTATCGCGTGAGCGCCGCTGCCCGGGCCCTGGTGATGGGACGCAGCCACACTATCGGAGTCGTCGTCACCAGTATTGCCGATCCCTTCGTGGCCGCCGTCGTCCGTGGTATCGAGGACACCGCCGAAAAGCGCGGCTACTCCGTGGTTCTCGCCAATTCCAATGCCGAACCGGAGCGCGAGGTCCGCGTCGTACGCTCCTTCGAGGAGCGAAGGGTGGATGGCATCATCGTCACCTCGTCTCGCGTTGGCGCCCTCCATATCCCCGAGATGGAGCGCATGGCCGTCCCGGTGGTGCTCCTCAACAACCAGCATCCCAGCGAATTCATGCACTCGGTGATGATCGAGAACGTGGAGGCGAGCCTTCACGCCACCCAGCACCTCACCCGCCTGGGCCATCGCCGCATCGCCTACATCGGCGACCGCCTCGGCCATCAATCCGACACCGAGCGCCTCACCGGATACCGCCGTGCCCTCGAGGAGGCCGGCCTCAAGTTGGCCAAGGAACTGGTGGTGCACGGCGATGGCAAGCCCGAGGGGGGCGGCCAAGCCATGGCCCAGTTGCTCGCGCTGCCCAAGCGGCCCACCGCAGTGTTCTGCTATAACGACATGTCGGCTCTCGGAGCCATGCGGCAGATCCGCGCCAGCGGCCTTTCCATTCCCGAAGATCTGTCGGT
Organism: uncultured Solibacteraceae bacterium; assembly: GCA_963815475.1. GTDB lineage: Bacteria > Acidobacteriota > Terriglobia > Bryobacterales > Bryobacteraceae > Sulfopaludibacter. The sequence goes on from CAWFHD010000003.1 coordinate 4,052,624, forward strand.
GGTCGGCTTTGACGACCTGTACTTCGCCCAGTATCTCGAGCCACCGCTCACCACCATCCGGCAGCCGATGCGCCAGATGGGACGCATGGCCATGGAGACCCTGCTGCACATCTTCGATGGGCCGCACTCCACGCATAACGTCAAAGTGGAAGGACAGCTCATAGTGCGCCATTCCACGGCCGCTCCCAAGGAGAACCCATGAGTTACGATCCTGAACGCAAAACCGAAGATTTCCGTAAGTATGACGACGCGCCCGACCGCGTGCGCGAGTTCTATCGCCTGAATCACGCGGGCCAGACGCGCGCTTTTGCGCTCGAAAAGAAGCGCCAGTACGGGTCGAAGGATCGGCGCCGGATGGGGATCTGGGAAGCGCTGGACTACCTGAACACGCTAGTGGACGAGAGCGATCCCGATACCGACCTGTCGCAGATTCAACATTGCGTGCAGACGTCGGAGGCGATTCGCCGCGACGGTCATCCACGTTGGATGGTGCTGGCCGGCCTAATCCACGATCTGGGAAAAATCCTGTGCCTGTACGGTGAGCCGCAATGGGCCGTGGTGGGCGACACCTTTCCGGTGGGCTGCGCCTGGAGTAACCGCATCGTGTTCCCTGAATTCTTCGCGGCGAATCCCGATTCGAATGTGCCGCAGTACCAGACCCGTCTCGGCGTGTATGAAGAGGGCTGCGGGCTCGACAACGTAGATCTCTCGTGGGGCCATGACGAGTATCTCTACCAGGTGGTGAAGGACTATCTGCCGGATGAGGCGCTCTACATGATTCGCTATCATTCCTTCTACCCGGGCCACAAGGAAGGGCAGTACGGCTACCTCATGAATGCCAAGGATCGTGAGCTGTTCAATTGGGTTCGCAAGTTCAATCCTTACGACCTGTATTCGAAGAGCGCGGAGAAGCCGAATGTGGAAGCGCTGCGGCCTTACTACAACGAGTTGATCGCGGAGTATTTTCCCGAGAAGTTGGCCTGGTAAAAAGAAACGGTCGCGGCCCGTTTCCGAGCCGCGACCGTGAGGGAGTCGGTGCTTTTGCTGCTTAGAAGTTCAGCCTGAGTACGAACTCAAGCGTGCGCGATCCCGGATCGTTGGTGTTGTTGAAATCGCGGAACGCCGCAGTCGTCTGCCCAAAACCGGAGCCGACTGTGCTGCTATCGCTGCCGGGGTTGTTCAGCGCTCCACCTGGGCTGAGAACGTTGGGGTGATTGAAAACGTTCAGAGCTTGCACGCGAAATTCGATGTTGAGCCGCTCCTTGATCTGCGTCCTCTTGATCATGCTGACATCCCACTTGGAGAGCCAGGGTCCCCAAATGAAGACGTGATCGCAAATCTGGCCGGCCTGATCGCAGGGCCCCAGGTAAGGCGCGTTGGGGTCGAGCGTGCCGCTGATGTTGAACGCCGCCAGCGTATTCTTTACGAAGCTCTGCGGCAGGTAGTACGCGGTGCCGGTGGCCGTTCCATTGGCGTTGATCTGGCTGGTATAATTCAGCGCCATCTGGCTCTGCAATTGGCTGGTGGTGATGTTGTGCAGCACCACGCCGCCATCGCCCGCGTTGAAGGTGGCGCGGCCGCTCAGCAGATTAGTAGGTGTGCCGCTTTGCAAGCGTCCCACGCCGGCCATTTCCCAGCCTCCCACAATCCTGCCCAGCACACCATGCGCGCTGGACAGGAAAGACCGGCCTTCGCCGAAGGGAAGCTGATATACCCAGGTCGCCTTGATGCCGTGCCGGATATCGAACGGGGTCGGACCTTTTTCCCCACCCCAATCGCGGAGCGTGGGAGAGTTGGCATTCGTCAATGACTTGGAGAAAGCGTAGCTGCCCTGAATCTGCAAGCCAGAAGTGAGCCGGCGGCGGACTTCCACCTGGGCCGAGTTGTAAGTGCTCGAATTGCGGTTCGTCAATTCGTTCGCACCGCCGCCGTTCAGCGGGTTCACCTGGAATAAATTGATCGGGAAGCCAGCCTTGGTGAGATTGGCCATACGCGTTGCATTGGTCGCGATAGCGTTTGCCGTCGCGCCTGCCTGGCCCTGCGAAAGCTGAGTCGCGGTAGTCTGATCGGTGCTGGTTCCCAGCGCCGTAGTGATAATGGGCACGGCCACCTGTCCAGGCAGTCCGGAATTCCCAAAGTTGAGGCTGGTCAGCTTCACGGCGGGGTTCAGAAGCTGTGGCACCGTGAGGCCGTTGGCGATCGCCAGGTTATTCTGCGCCGCCTGGAACTGGCTCGCGAAGCCGTTCTCCACGATATTTACTTCGTTGAGAGGGACGTTGCTCCAGAGATCCGCCCCGTGATTGCCCACGTAACGGACTTCCACAACGGTATTCTTGCCCAGCGGGCGCTGCAAGCCGAATGTCCAGCTTTCCACATACTCGGGCTTGATGCTCGGATTGTAATCCGTTACGGTTTGGCCGCTCTGCACAGCCAGTGGGAACGCCGGGTTCGGGAAACTGGGAACCAGGCTGGTAGGCGCCAGCGAGGGTAAAGTCGCATCGCTGAAGAGCACGTTGCCTGCGGTGAAAACGCTGGGCGTGGTCGATGGGCTGGTGCTGGTGCTGAGGCTGCGGCCCTGGTTGCCGCTCCAGATGCCATCCAGGAAACCGATGCCCTGGCGGCTGGTAGCGACGCTGAAACCGCCGCGAACTACCGAATCGTCACCGAACAGATAGTGCAGGAACCCGCCGCCCTTAGGAATGCGGTAAGCCAAGCCGAAAGAGGGATTGAAATGACCGATGCCGGGGTCAAAGCCTCGACTATCCCCGACCAGGTTGAAGACCGGCGCGGTTCCATCGAGCACGCCGGGCTGGAACAAATGGCCGACACCCGATACGCCATACAGTCCGGCAAAGCCCGGCCGGGTATACAGGTTGTCGAGGTTCACAATCGCATTCTGCTTGTCCCAGCGAACGCCGATGCTTAACGTGAGGTTCTGGGTAACGCGCCACGTGTCGGAAACGTAGGCGGCGAACTCGCGCATGTGGTCGCGGTCCACCGCGTAATTGGGGCCGTAGGTCCTCGTCTGCTCGTTGAGCACTGCCGAGCTGGTTACCGAGGAAACGCGTCCGGCCAGGATTGCATACAGGTTGGCGGCGTCGCTCAATTGGGTGGCGCTGGCGCCGGGGAGCGTAGTCGTGGTGAACAGGGAAGTGGCGCCGGTGTTGTCAGGATCGCCCGTGGCCTGTCCCAACGCTACGGTGTTCAGCAGCGACGAGTTGGAAGATGCCGACCACGCATTCACCTGGGTAAAGTTGACTCCGAAGTTGAACAGGTGGTTCTTCTTCAGCCACGTGACGTTGTCGTTGGCCTGGTAAACCGGAGTGCTGCGCGGAGCATATCCCAGATAGCTGCCGGTATAGGGATTGGTCATGTATCCCGCGAAGCTCACGAGTTTGCCGTTCCAGATGCCGTAGTCGGCGGGAGACATACCGGAACCGAGGGCGTTGGTGCCGCCCTGGATTCCGCCCGTGAATTCGTTGGTGACGCTGGAGCTGAGCACTGAACGAACACCGATGCTTCCGGTCCAGTTGATGCCGTACTGGCCGTCCACGTCGCTGGCGCCAAGCTGCGTTCCGGTGCCCGGCAGAATGGCCAGCGTGCCGTTCAGGCCGTCTGGAGAGCGCGAATTCACTTGATAATTCCAGACGAAGTTGATGTGGTGCTTTTCCGTGAGGTTGTAATCGATGCGGGCGGTTTCGAATTTGCGGTTGTTGACCGCCTTCGGACCCCAGGTGAAGTTGTTGCGGTTGTAGTCGTTATTGGTGGCGATGCGGTTCGATAGCGTGCCGCCGCTGCTGGTGAGCTGATTGATCAGGGAGTAAGTCTTCGCCAGAGTGGGATCGCCGGAAGTGGGGAACGGACGCACACCCGCCGGGAGCGAAGCGTCAGCGGCTTGGGCGAGGCCATAAAGATTGACGGTGCGCACCTGGCCGCCGGCATTATATGTGAAGATGCCTGACGCCGCCGCGGGCGTAAGCCAGGTTCCCGTCTCGCTGAAGGACTGGGGCAGGAAGAAGAATTCGAACGAGTGGAAGAAGAACAGCTTGTTCTTTTTCACCGGCCCGCCGATGTTCCAGCCATATTCGTTGAGGTTGAGCCTGTCCTTCGGAATGCCTGCCAAACCATTAAAGAAGTAGTTGGCCTCAAAGGCGGCATTGCGGTTGGTTTCGAAAAGCAAGCCATGGAACTGGTTGGAACCGCTCTTGGTGACGAACTTGATTTGAACGGCGCCTTCGCCCAAGCTATCGGCGCCGGCGGCGGCCGTCGTCATCGTCATTTCCTCGATGGCTTCGGTGCGCGGCTGCACGGCGTTGAAGATCGCATCCGGATTGCTCTTGGTGGCGTTGTCCTGCACGTTGATGCCGTCGATCGTGATGTTGATGGTGCTTTGCGGCAGTCCGTTGATGGTGGAGTAGCGAACGCCGTTGCCGGCCTGGGTGCCCGGCTGTGTGGCGATCAATTCCGTGACGTTGTGGCTGGTAAACGGCAGATCATGGATCTGCGTGCCTTGCAGCGTCGACGTAATGGTTGCCGTGTCTGCCTGCACCACTTCGGCGCCGGCTGTAACCTGAATTGTCTCGGTAAGAGCGCCCACTTCCAGCGTCACATTGACGGTGGCGGGAACGCCCGCATCCATTTTTACGTTTGCCACCAACCCGGTCTTGAAGCCGGGATGCGAGACTGCAACTTTATAGGTGCCGCTCGGCAAGCTGGGAATTGCCCAGTAGCCTTTCTCGTCGGCCGTGGCCTTGAAGGTTTGCTGCTGGCTCGGGTTGACTACTTCGACGGAAGCCGCCGGAACTAAGGCGCCTCCGCTGTCGGTCACGGTCCCATCCATGCGGGCCGTGTTGACCTGAGAAAAAGCAGCGCTGACGCTTAGCGTCACGAAGAGCGCGAAGATGTAAAGTTTCATAGACCCCTTATTTCGAAAAGACCTAGCGAGTTTTTCGCAATGCCCGCCATCCCTTTGGCTACCGCGCCACGGGCCTCTGGAACCCCGTGGTGGTAATAGAAATTACGAATCTGACCCAGCTCGGTTTTTGGTAAGTATACAACAGGCAGACGGGGGCCGATAGTTACGGGTAGCGATTTTTAACAAGCTGCGGTACCCGGATAAGGGGTCTACCATATCCAATGGAGTACCGCGGCAACCGTCAGGAGTGCTGCGGCAAGCAGGAGGCCTGTCCAACCGCCGCCCCGCCGCGCGGGATAGTGTTCCGCGAATAGCCTGACTTCCGGCACAGCCGCGAGGCCTGGAACCGATGCCTGCGACCGTGCTTCCACGGCCTCGGGCTCGTTTTCATGCAGGGTATCTTCTAGGATCGCTTTCCAGTACTCGGGGTCAGGCGAAAAACGGCTTTGCGCAAACTTGGGCAACATCTGCCGCACCTCGTCGAGCGTTACGGGCTGCGCGGGAGCAGCGAAGAAGAAGCCCAGGGCATCGGCCAGCCGGCAAGCCAGTTGGACCACCGTCTGTAGCCCCATTTTTCCGGCAACCGGCGTTTCGTGGTGCTGCCCCGTCACCGCGGCGAACTCCGCGGGCAGGTTCCAGCTTTCCACCAGGCGGCGGCCCACTTCACAGTGATCCGTGCCGAAGACGTCTTTTTCTACTTTGACCAGCGGATCGCCGCTGCGAAGCGCATCCCGCACGGCGTCCGCATATTCGGCTGGAAATGCCGCCAGCAGTCCCAGGCGGCCGATGTCGTGGAGCAGTCCTGCCGCATAGGCGCGCTCCGGCGACACTCCCACCATCTTCGCCAACTCGCGCGAGAGCACGGCCGAGGCCAGCATGTGCCGCCAGCAGAGTTCCAACTCCTCCGTTTTGCGCGCTGCCTTCATATAGCTGCTCACCCCGAGGGTCAGGGTGAGATGCTGGAGCCAGGTTTGCCCGACCGCCATCACCGCCTTCTGCAAGGTATCGACGCGCGACTGCGCCCCGAACAGCGCCGAATTCGCAAGCCGCAGGACCTGCGCCGCCAGGGCCGGATCGCCCGCAATGGCTTGGGACAGCGTGGTTACACTTTCATCCGGCTTGGACAGAAGGTCAATCACCCGTAAGATAGCGGGGGAAAATGCAGGGATCCTGGCGAGCACCGCCTCCTGGGTCAGGCGCTCATTAAGTTCGACAACGGGCACGTATAGCTCTCTCTTACTCCCTCATCGGACACAACTGAGGAAGTTGCGGAACTTGTAAAGGGCACGTAAAGTCCGAAGCTGTTGATTCACCGCGGAGACGCGGAGAACGCAGAGAAAGCGCGGAGAACACCAAGCCAAAACAGCTACCATGAATGGGGCCGGCGGGCCCGTCTTCCGTCAGGTTCTGAGGGCGCGGAGAACAAAGCCGGTTCGCAAATTCGTCACGGCCTGTCCCCGGGGAATTTTGCAACTCCCTCAACGGTCTGAGTTGCGCCACCTAATCGAGCGCGATGGTGATGGCCCCGACCACGATCAGCAGGACGCCCGCGCCCTTGCCCCACGTTAGCCGCTCCCCCAGAAACGTGGCCGCGAACAGGATGACCAGGGCCACGCTCAACTTGTCGATAGGAGCCACCCGCGACGCTTCGCCGATCTTGAGCGCGTGAAAATAGCAGAGCCAGGAGAGCCCTGTGGCACAGCCCGAAAGCGTCAGGAAGAGCCACGACCTTGCGGTAAAAGAGGCGAAACTGTTGGGTTGGCGGTTGGCGAATGCGATGAGCCAGGTGAATACGACGACCACGGAAGTCCGCACGGCCGTTGCCAGGTTGGAATCGATCCTCTCGACGCCGACCTTCGCCAGGATGGCGGTCATGGCGGCGAAAAGGGCGGAAAGCAGCGACCAGAAAAGCCAGTTCATACGGCGAAGGTAGCACGACCAATGCCACCGACCCCGTCCCGGCAGCTACCGCATCTCTTTGCTGGTGGCCGTGGCCGGCTCAGGGCCTTCGTTCACCTTGATCACCATGGACTGATCCGAGTAAAACGTCTTGCTGCCCGTATTGCCGAACGTTTCCGGAGTGGCGTTGATGACGTAACCGCCGCCCGACCCCGTCAGTGTAAATACGTAACCCTGCTTCTTACCATTCGACAGATCGTTACCGATGACATCGGCTGCCGACGCGTTGGCTGTGCCGCTGGTGGGCGGTCCCAGTTCCGCCAGCGTGGTCGCATACTTGCCGTAGGTGGAATAGTACTGCACCTGGGCGGTGTGGATGGTTTTGATGGCCGCAATCGCCGCCGTCTCTTGCGCGTGCATGCGCGCTTTCGTCAGGTTGGGCACCGCGATCGTAATAATGATCAGAATGATCGCGATCACGATCAGCAGTTCGATGAGCGAGAATCCGCGGCGCTTTCGGAAGTTAATCATACGTCTCCCTCATTTTATGACGCTTCAGATGCCTCTGGCGTTGAGGAAGTCCGGCGAATGCACCAGCCCATGAATCGCCCGCATGCGCCGCCAGAAGTCCGCCAACAGACTGAGCCGCAAGGCGTTAGGCCCATCCGAAAGGGCCTTTTCCGGGTTGTCGTGGACCTCCACGAAGATGCCGTCCACTCCCGCCGCCACCGCGGCGCGCGCCAGCGGCTCGATGAATTGCGGCTGCCCGCCCGACGCCGCGCCTGCGCCGCCCGGCAATTGCACCGAATGCGTGGCGTCGAAAACTACCGGCCAGCCGGCATCGCGCATGATCTTGAGACCGCGCATATCCACCACCAGGTTGTTATATCCGAAGGACGACCCGCGCTCCGTCAGCACCACCTGCGTGTTTCCGGTGGACGCCACCTTCTCGGCGGCGCGATGGATATCGTGCGGCGCAACGAACTGCCCCTTCTTGATATTGACGATGCGGCCCGTGCGTCCGGCAGCCAGCAGCAGGTCGGTCTGCCGGCAGAGAAATGCCGGGATCTGCAGGATGTCGGCCACCTCGGCGGCAGGCTCGGCCTGCGCCGGTTCGTGGATATCGGTGAGGATCGGAAAGCCCTCCGCCTTCACGCCCGCCAGAATGCGCAACCCTTCGCGCAGTCCCGGTCCGCGATAGGCGTCGCGCGCTGGTGCGGTTGGCCTTGTCGAAGGAAGCCTTGAAAACGAAGTCGCCCACGGCCTCGCGAATTCCGCTGCGCCATGCGGTGGACGTGCTCTTCGCTTTCGATGACGCAGGGCCCGGCGATCAGGACCAGCGGTCGCCGCCGCCGAAACTGCGCAAACTCAATCGCCACGCGAGTATTGCGGCTCCACCCGCATCTCGGCCTCGGGCGCGGAACGCCGGCGCTTCCGGTTCTCGTAGGCCGCGCCGATGAACGCTTTGAACAGCGGGTGCGGCTCCATCGGCTTGCGACTTGAATTCCGGATGGAACTGGCAGCCCAGGAACCAGGGATGGTCGGCAATCTCGCAGATCTCGACGTAGGTGCTGTCGGGAGTTTCGCCGGTGATGCGCAGGCCGGCAGCCTTCAGGCGGTCCTCATATTCGCGATTGAATTCGTAGCGATGGCGATGGCGCTCGTTGATCTCCCGCGCTCCGTACGCCCGGTACGCGAAGCTGTTCTCCGCCAGCTTGCAGGGCCAACCGCCCAGCCGCATGGTGCCGCCCAGTTCGTCCACGCCTTTCAATTCGCGCAGCTTGAAGATCACGCGATGCGGCGTGCCTGGATTGAACTCGGTGGAATCCGCGCCTTCCAGGCCGCACACATTGCGGGCGAACTCGATCACCAGCGTCTGCATGCCCAGGCAGATGCCGAAGTAGGGAACCTTGCGCTCGCGCGCGTAGCGGATGCGCGTTGAGCATGCCGTCGATGCCGCGCTTGCCGAAGCCGCCCGGCACCAGAATGCCGTCGTACCCGTCGAGCTGCTTTTCCCAATCGTCGCCCACCACGCCTTCGGCTTCAATCCAGTGGATGTTGACCTTCAATTCGTGCGCCAGGCCGCCGTGCAGCAGCGCTTCCTTCAGGCTCTTGTAGGAATCCTCGTACTCCACGTACTTGCCCACCAGCCCGATGTTGACTTCGTCGCGCGGATTGCTCCATCCGCTCCAGCATGGCGCTCCAGCGGCTCAGGTCGCGCGGCCGGCGCATCCATGCTTGCAGCAGTCGCAGCACGATATCGTCCACGCCTTCGCGCGGCGAAGGTCAGCGGCACCTGGTAGACCGACTTCACGTCGCGCGCGGTCACCACGGCTTCCACGTCCACGTCGCAGAACAGCGCGATCTTTTCCTTCATCTCCTGGGGAATGAAGCGCTCCGAGCGGCAGATCAGAATGTCCGGCTGAATACCGATGGCGCGCAGTTCCTTGACGCTGTGCTGCGTCGGCTTGGTCTTCAATTCCTGCGCGGCGGCGATCCATGGCACCAGCGTGACGTGCACGAAGATGCAGTTGCCGCGGCCCTGTTCGTGGCGCATCTGGCGGATGGCTTCGAGGAAGGGCAGGGATTCGATATCGCCCACGGTGCCGCCGATCTCGGCGATCACCACGTCCACGTCCTGCGCCACTTTCTTCATGGCGGCCTTGATTTCGTTGGTGACGTGCGGAATCACCTGCACGGTCTTGCCCAGATAGTCGCCGCGGCGTTCGCGCGCGATGATCTGCTCGTAGATGCGGCCGGAGGTCAGGTTGTTGCTCTGCGTCAGCCGGGCGTGCGTGAAGCGTTCATAGTGGCCCAGGTCGAGATCCGTCTCGGCGCCGTCATCGGTGACGAAGACTTCACCGTGCTGGAACGGGCTCATCGTGCCGGGATCGACGTTCAGATACGGATCGAACTTCTGGCAGGTGACTTTCAGCCCGCGGCTTTCCAGCAGGCAGCCGATGGAAGCGGCGGCAATTCCCTTCCCCAGCGAGGAAACCACGCCGCCGGTGACGAAGATGTATTTGGCCATGCGTTACCTCACCTCCGGCATCGAACATTGATGATTCGAATAAACGCGAGTCACTCTTTCCAAGTCCTCAGGCGTGTCCACACCCAGCGATTCGTACTCGGTTTCCACCACGCGGATCCGGAATCCGTTTTCCAGCGCCCGCAATTGCTCCAGCCGTTCGGCCTGTTCCAGCGGGCCCACGGGCAGATCGGAATACCGTAACAGGAATTCACGTCGATAAACATACAGCCCGATGTGTTTGAAATAGGAGTGCCTGTAACGCCACCCTTGGCTGCGCTGTCCCGAACGTACGGAATGGGGCAGCGCGAGAAATAAATTGCATCGCCGGCGGCGTCGTAGACCACTTTCACTACATTGGGATTCCGCGATCTCGCGCAGGGTCCTCGATGCGCTTTTTCAGCGTCGCCATCACGCATCTCCGGCTCGTGCGCCAGCGGCAGGATGGCGGCATCGATGGCGGCGGGGTCGATCAGCGGCTCGTCGCCCTGGATATTGACGATAATGTCGGCATTTTCAGCGGATGCAATTTCTGCAACCCGATCTGTACCCGAAAGGTGATCGGCGCGCGTCATCCGTACAAGCGCTCCGAACAGGCGGGCTGCGTCTGACGACTGCGATCGTCATCGGTGGCAATGATCGTGCTGGTGAGATAACGCGCTTGGGAGGCACGTTCGTAGACGTGCTGCAGCATGGATTTGGAGGAGATTTGGGCGAGAACTTTACCGGGAAAACGGGAGGACGCGAAGCGCGCCGGAATGACGCCCAATATTTTACGCGGCACAGGCGATCATACCATAAAACCGCTATGCTAGACTTGGGGAAGAAAGGCTGGCGAGCGTGATGCTGCCGTCCTCCCAAAAGCTGTTTGTGTGCGGCACGATTTTGATGGCATGCGCGTCTTGGATGAGCGCTCAGCCGGCCAGCCAGGGGCAGGTGGAAATTCTTCCGCGCCTCAAGGCTCCCGAGAAGAAGGACATTGTCCCTCGGGCCGACATCCGCATTGACACAAACCTGGTTCTGATCCCCGTGACGGTCACCGATCCGATGAATCGTTTCGTCACCGGCCTGGACAAAGAAAACTTCAAAGTGTTCGAGGAGAAGAAAGAACAGGTGGTGAGCCAGTTTTCGAGCGAGGATGCGCCGCTTTCGGTGGGCGTGATTTTCGATTGCAGCGGCAGCATGGGCCACAAACTGGAAAAGTCGCGGCTGGCGGTCGCGCAGTTCTTCAAGACCGCCAATCCCGAAGACGAGTTCTTCCTGGTGCAGTTCGGCGACACGGCCAATCTGATCCTGCCTTTCACCACCAACCTGGAAGAGATTCAGAACCGTCTCACTTTCACCCAATCCAAAGGACAGACCGCCCTTGCTGGACGCGATTTACTTGGGCCTGCACGAAATGAAGAAGGCAAAGAATCCGCGCAAGGCGCTGCTGCTGATTTCCGATGGCGGCGATAACAATAGCCGCTACACCGAGGGTGAAATTAAGAACCTGGTGAAGGAAGCCGACGTCCAGATCTATGCGATCGGTATTTACGAGATGGGTTCGGGCGCGCGGCCGCACACCCGAGGAAGCTACCGGGCCGGCGCTGCTCACCGAAATCGCGGAACAGACCGGAGGACGCCAGTACTCAGTGGAAAATTTGAACGAACTGCCGGACATTGCCGCGAAGATCGGCATGGAACTTCGCAATCAGTACATCCTCGGCTATATCCCACAAGGCCAGGCACACGACGGCAAGTACCGTCACGTGAAAGTCACTCTGGTGCAGCCGCACAATATGCCGGCACTCCGGCCATTTTTCAGGCTGGGCTACTATGCTCCGTCCCAATAACCGACTTTTCGTCAGTACCCATTCTCACGCCTGGCGGCCCTCGGCGCTGTCTATGCGTGGCAGCAGAAACCCCCGGCCAAATCGGGCGATGAGGGCGGGCTTGCCAAGTTCACAGCCGAGACGCGGCTGGTGGTCTGTAACACCACTGTTGTGGATAAGGTCGGCCACCTGGTCACCGACCTGCCCCGCAGCGCCTTTACCGTCACAGGAGAACGGGCAGCCGCAGGAAATCCGCACCTTCAAGCGCGAGGACGTTCCGGTTTCCATGGGACTGGTGATCGACAACAGCGGCAGCATGCGCGACAAACGTGCCAAGGTGGCGGCGGCGTCGCTGGCGCTGGTGCGCGATTCCAACAAGGACGACGAAGTCTTCGTAGTCAATTTCAATGACGAGGCCTTCCTCGACCTGCCCAAACAGAAAGACTTCACCAACGACATCACGCGAACTGGAAGAGGCGCTGGCCCGCATCGATTCGCGCGGCGGCACCGCCATGCGCGACGCCATCCGCATGTCGATCGATCATCTGCAAGGAAAAGGCGCACCGCAGCAAGAAGGTGCTGGTGGTGGTGACGGATGGCGACGACAATTCGAGCGTCATCAGCCTGGAGAATCTGGTGAAGGCGTCGCAGCAGAGCGACGTGCTGATCTACTCCGTGGGTCTGCTGAGCGATGAGGAGAAACGCGCCGCCGGCCGTGCCAAACGCGCCCTGTCCGACCTGACCGAGGCAACCGGCGGCGAAGCTTTCTTCCCCAAGGAGCTGGCCGAAGTGGATCGCATCGCGCACCAGGTGGCGCACGATATCCGCAACCAGTACACCATTCAGTACTCGCCCTCGAACGGCACCATGGACGGCACCTACCGCAAGATCCAGATTCAGGTGAATGCGCCGGGCAAGCCGCAAGTGCGCACTCGCAGCGGTTACTACGCCACGCCCGATTCCATTGCGCCCGTGCCCAAGGGCGCCAATACGCTCGTCAAATAATGTTGGGTATTCTGTGGGCGCTCACCCGAGGCTATCGCCTGCGGCCGTGGAGAAGTCCCTACCTGCGCTGGCGCATGGAAACCTATTGGGGAATCCACGCCGACCAAATTACCTTCGCCCAGTTCTGGGCGTTCTCCTGGCGCCACCGCCGGGAACTCTTCCGTTATTTGAAGTGGGCTCGCCGTAGCGCCCCGAGGTAGGTGGGGGCTCCTGCCACCCGCCTGCGATACCATCGAATTTGACCCTCAGACTTCTTGGACAGCTTCTGGTGCGGCCCGGCGCGGCCATGAGCGACATCCTCGATCGCGGCAGCCTACTGTTCGCCAGCCTGGCCGCGCTCGCCGTTTCACTCCTCGAAGTCTCGCTCTTCCCCGGACGCGCCTTCCCGTTTTACCTGCCCCTGATCGTGCTGGCCGCGGTCTACGTCCCCTCGATCCTTGCCATCGGACGGCTCTTCGGACAATCGGGCGACTACGGCTCTGTGCTCACCTGTGCAGCCATGGCGTGGAGTGCTTCCCAACTTCCCGTAATCGTCGGGATCGTGGTGCTCCCCTACCAGATGTGGGTCGTCGTCTTCGGTCTGGCGGTGCTGTATTTCGCCGTGCTGATGTTCTTTGCGGTACGTGTCATCTTTGCAATGGGCAGCGGCGGCGCAGTCGCCACTGTGGTGCTGGCCTGCATCCCGCTTCTGGCGGTGCCGTTTGTCTGGGGCGTCGTCGGCTTCCTTTTGCGTTACCTCGCCTCGCCGTTCCTCCTCTTCTACGCATGGTATTTCCTGGGCGGCGAATTGGGCAATCTCGGCGCCGGCCTGCGCAGCCGCCAGCATTTTCACAAAATGCTGGAAGCCGCCGCTATCAATCCTCACGATGGCGACGCCCAGTATCAGCTCGGCCTCATCTACCAGCAGCGGCGGCGCTACTCCGAGGCCATCCAGCGATTCGAACAGGCCGTCAAGATCGATCCCACCGAGACGGACGCGCAGTATCAACTAGGTCGCATCGCCCGCGAACAGGGCCGCACGGCCGAAGCTCTGGCTCGTTTCCAAACCGTGGCGCAGCAGGACCCGAGGCATAATGCCCATGAGATTCTGCGCGAACTCGGAGCGGTCTATTTGTCGATGGGAAATTTCGCGGAAGCGAAAAGGTATCTGGAAGATTACGTGGATCGCAGGGAGTACGACCCCGAAGGACTCTACTGGTACGGGCAGGCTCTCGAAGGACTGGGGGACGCCGCACAGGCGCGTCAGATGTATGCGCGCGCGGTGGAAGCGGCCCGGACAGCCCCGCGCTATCGCCGCCGGATCGTCTCCCGATGGAGCCGGCTGGCGCAAAAGAGAATGGCGTAGAGTCTAGTGGGACAGGCCTCCTGGCATGTCTCCTTGCCTCCGACACAAGAAGACAGGCCAGGAGGCCTGTCCCACCGCGCCATCCCAGCACTACTTCGAGGCCGGGGCCTTCGTGGTTTCCGATTTTTTGGTTTTCTTGGCGTGCTTCTTCACCGGTTTCTTGGTGGTGTCCGTGCTGCTCTTGCCGGCGGTGCTGGCCGGTGGGTTCGTCGCCGGCTGCGCGGCGAACGAAGCTACTGCAAAAGCGATGGCGAGTGCGATCTTTTTCATGATGTCTTTTCTCCCGGGCGGCCTTTTCTTCTCTCCGCCACAACTCCATCTTGCGGCAGGTAGCCTGAAATCTCGATAGCCTCCGCAGGCTATCCAGCCCACCCAATTCGGGCACATCGCCGTGAATGTTTGTTAATTATTTTAGGGTGAGCGATGCGTGGTGTCCGTAGGCCAGGCCCGTAGTGCTTTCACATTATTGATCCCAATTTCCGGGCATCATATAATCCCGCGGTTCCGCAGAACAGCCACGATCTCGATGCCGAAAAAGGTCCGGCCTGCGATGTGCGGCACCGCTTCGTCCTGAGCGCTGTATACGAGCTTCCCACGGCTGGACAACGCCGCGCCGTCCGCACGCTGACGCGCAACTGGAGACTATCCACGTTATACCAGGTGCAGAGCGGCTTTCCCTTTACCATCTCGGTCTACGGCGACACGGCCAACGCCGGCACGGTGGTAGGCGAGAATCCCATTCGCGCCAACTATACCGGTCAGCCGGTATTCGGTCCCGGAACCGGCAGCACGGACGCGTGGTTCAACCCTGCCGCATTCGCCACGCCCGCGGCGTATACTTTCGGCAACGTGGGGCGCAACACCGTATATGGGCCGGGGATGCAGACTTTGGACGCCGCCATGACGCGATCGTTTGCCATCCGGGAGCGCGTGCGCCTGGAGATGCGGGCGGAGGCATACAACGCTCTCAATCATTCCAACTGGGGAACACCGAACCGATTTGTCAATACACCGCAGTTCGGAAGCATCACAGAAGCCACAACACCGGGGCGGGAGTTTCAACTGAGCGCGCGGTTGTCTTTCTAACCCACGACTTCTTCCTACGCACAAACAAAAAGGGCCAGGTTGACGGGAACCGGTCAGCCTGGCCCCTTTTGGACCAGCCCAGGAAAGCGACCTACTTCGAGGCAGCAGGAGCCTTGGTGGTTTCGCTCTTCTTGGTTTTCTTGGAGCTTTTCTTGACGGTCTTCTTGGTCGGCGTAGCCGTGGTGCTCTGACCCGAACCGCTGGCCGGCTGAGCCGGAGTCTGCGCGGCGAATGTCAGGGGCATCGAAGCTACTGCAAAAGCGATGGCGAGTGCGATTTTTTTCATGATTTTCTTCTCCCGGGCGGGCTTTCCGTCCGCCACAATCCCATCTTGCGGCAGAACGCCCGGAACATCGATAGCCTGCGCAGGCTATTCTTGCCACCCGATTCGGGTCTATCGCGATTAATGTTCATTAGGGTTGCGATATAGCCTACGCTGGGGATGTTGCCACGTCTGGCTTCGCGCGATACTGAAATCGCCATGCTGCCGCGGCAAATCACGCATCAGAATATCTTCCGCGTCCTCA
Organism: uncultured Solibacteraceae bacterium; assembly: GCA_963815475.1. GTDB lineage: Bacteria > Acidobacteriota > Terriglobia > Bryobacterales > Bryobacteraceae > Sulfopaludibacter. Next base: position 4,068,243 of record CAWFHD010000003.1, read on the forward strand.
TCGCCGGCTTTGCGCTGGTGATTCTGCTGCTGGTGGCCGCCGCCTTCGTGGGCATCCGCAACATTCATTCCATCCAGCAGAGCGCCGCCAGCCTGGTGCGCGAACAGTCCGTCACCAATCGATTGATCGGCGAACTGCATCGCCAGCAAACCAGCCTGAGCGAAGTCTTCTCCGTGCTGGCCGGCGATCCCGATTCGGTGGACTATCGCGGCATTATGACGCAGTTGCATGAGGCCGACCGCGACATCGAACGCATCTCGCAGGAAGGCTCCCAGACCGCCGACCATCAGCTTTGGGCCTCGCTCGAACGCACCTCGCTCGATTTCTCCAACGAAGCGCGCCGCATCCTCTCGCAAGACAATCCCGAGAGTTTCTACTCCATCGACCTCTTTCGCGATCACGAAGCCTTCACTTCCGTGCTGGCGCGCCTGATCGAGGCCGAATACCGCAAAGTGAGTGCCGCGCAAACGGAGATCGACCAGAACGTGGCTCGCATGCTCTCCACGTCGCTCATCTTCGCGGGCGCCAGCGTGCTGCTGGCACTGATCTTCGCCATGATCACGGTGCGCATGGTGTCTCAGCTCATTCGCGGCATGGAATGGCAGACCGCCGAACTGGGGCGGGTCTCCTGGCACATGCTGGAGGATCAGGAAGTCACAGCACAGCGCTTCTCCCATGAGCTGCACGACGAACTGGGCCAATCGCTCACCGCCATAAAAACCAACCTCAACGCGATGGGATCCGATGGGCTCCGCGACGCCAGCCGCATGCAGGATTGCCTCCATCTCGTGGATGAGGCGATCCACAACGTGCGCGAAATGTCGCACCTGCTGCGCCCTACCATCCTCGACGATTTCGGGCTGGAGGCCGGCGTCCGCTGGTTGGCAGAGAGCTTCTCTTCGCGCACCGGCATCGAAGTGGATTTTCAATCGAGCTACTCCGGCCGCCTGCCCAGCGAAACCGAGACGCACCTCTTCCGCATCGCGCAGGAAGCGCTCACCAACGCCGCGCGCCATTCCGGAGCCAAACACGTCGAGGTGCGGTTGGAATCGAACGGAACCGAGATCTGCCTGCGCATCCAGGACGATGGCCGCGGCCTCCCTGAAGTCCCAGTCACGCGCTCGCCCGCGCCCATGGGGATGATCGGGATGCGAGCCCGCGCCCGTAGCGCCGGCGGCGATGTGGATGTGCGTCCGCGTCCCGGAGGCGGTGTTCTAATTGAAGTGCGAGTACCCATCAAGCATGAAACGCATACGCATTCTGCTGGCTGACGACCACGCCGTGGTGCGGCAGGGCTTCAAGATGATCCTGGGAGCGCAGCCCGATTTCGAAATCGTGGGGGAAGCCGGCAATGGCCGCGAGGCAGTGGAACTGGCGGAGAATCTGAAACCCGACATCGTGGTGATGGACGTCTCCATGCCGGAGCTGAACGGAATCGAAGCCACCCGCCGCCTCTCCACCTCCGTGCCGCACTGCCGCGTAGTGGCGCTCAGCATGCACAAAGACAACGTCTACGTGCGAGAGATCCTGCGCGCCGGAGCCCGAGGCTACCTGTTAAAGGATTCCGAAGCCGCCGACGTAGTCTCAGCGGTCCGCGCAGTAGCCCAGGGAGAAGGCTACATCAGCCCGGCCGTCTCCAACGCCGTTTTGGATGACTACCGTAAACACGTCACCAATCCCATCGACCTCCTGAGCAGCCGCGAACGCGAAGTCTTGCAGATGCTGGCGGAAGGAAAGACCAATAAGGAAATCGCCGTGGTGCTGAACCTGAGCGTCTACACGGTGGACGCTCACCGCGGCAGGATCATGGAAAAACTCAACGTGCACAGCATCAATGAGCTGGTGCGGTTCGCGGTGAGGAACGGGCTGATCGACTAGAAGAGTTTCATCTGCTCGTCATACTCCCTCGCTCTATGCCCTTCCACTAGCGTCGCCTCTTCAATTTTTCCCCAGCTTTCCAGAATCCAGACCAGTTCACGCGCCGATTCGTTAGCGACGTCGCGGTCTCCTCTTGCTTCGGCCATGGCGTGCCATTGCTGCATCAGTTCGTGGCGCTCTGCGCTCCGGCCTCGGTTGGTCGTGATTTGCCGGCCCAGGCGCGCCAGGCGGCAGAGCTCTGCCCAATCTTGCAGGCCTCCATTGAGTGCTCTCTGCGCTTCGTGGAGCGGCTCGGTGGAGAGCGGGCAGGCCTCTGTCGAGATGATGGTGGAGCACTTTCCTCCGAAGACTAGGGCTTCCGCCACTTCATCCGCAGGCGCTTCCAGCAGCACCAGCAGCCGCCGCGCCGCGCAGAAGCTTTCCAGCTTTTCCAGGTTCGATTCTGAATCGCCATCCAGCTTCAGGCCGAGTTGCCAAGCCAGGTCGCCCGCCAGCGCCGTCAGCGTGCGGCCGGGACAATTCAAGCTGATCGTGGCATCGAAATCCCCCGCGCAGGCGCTCACCGTCTCCTGCGCGAGAGCGATGCTGTCCACAATCTCCATGCCGGGCCGGTCGGCCACCGCCATCGCCACTAGCTCTACTTCGGACCTCGGCGGCACGTATGCGCCCGTCCCTCCTCGAATCCAGCGCTTCAGTGCGCGCCATCCGTCCAGCCGACGACCGGCCAGGTCGAACTGGTTCTGCAGCACCTTCGGCGGAATGCAGTCGTCGCACTTCAGGAAGGCGATGCGAACACCCTCGGCGGCGGGTTCGTTCACCAGCGCATCTTCCCATAACGACCGCGGCCACCGGGGGGGCAGCGAGTTGCGCGAGAAGAACACCAGCACGATCTCGGCCGTCCGGGCTTCGCGCGCCTTCTCCGCCAGGTCGCCGCCTTCGGGTATCTCGCCTTCATCCAGAAACACGCGCACATCGGCGCCTTTTCTCAGGAAGTCGGCGGTCTCTGTTGCCAGTTGCCGGTCGGCGGCGGCGTAGCAGGGATAAATTGTGGTGGGGACTAAAGCTTGCACGCCAGCGTCAATCCATCGCCCATGGTGGCCATGCTCAAAGCAACGCGCGAGTCCTCATGCAGTTTACGATTGAAGGCGCGGATCGCTTCGGTATCCGCATCGTGATCGGTGGGGTCGATCACCGAGCCGTCCCAGAGCACGTTGTCGATGGCTACCAGGCCGCCCTTCCGCAGCAGCACCAGGGCGCGCTCGTAATAATTCGCGTAATTCGTCTTGTCGGCGTCGATGAAGGCGAAATCGAACGTGCCCGCCTGCCCGGACGCGATCAGGCTGTCGAGCGTCTCCAGCGCCGGCGCCAGGTGCAGGTCGATCTTCGACTCCACGCCCATCTCGCGCCACGTCTGACGCGCGCGGCTGGTGTACTCCTCGCTCACGTCGCAGGCCACAATCCGGCCATCGGCGGGCAGAGCCAGCGCCACCCAGGTGGAACTGTAGCCCATAAATACGCCGACTTCCAGAGTCCTCTTCGCGCCTGTGACGCGAGCCATCAAGTGAAGGAACTGCCCCTGCTCGGGCGATGTCTGCATGGAGCCGCGCGGATGGCTTTCGGTGCTTTCGCGCAGTTGCCGAAGGGGCTCAGGTTCGCGAAGCGTTACTTCGCGAATATACTGTGCCAGGTCGTCGGTGATGGGTGTGTGAACGCGGGACATAAAGATTAATTCTATCCCGCCATACCGTCAGAAAGCACCGACTCCCCGCTGTCGGGGAGTCGGTGCTTTGGTAAAATCCCGGTTCTACGCCGGCAGCAGAACTGCCTGTTTTTTTCCGGCGGGAATCGCCCTCTCGATGGCTCGCTTCACCTGATCGCTTGCAGCCGCTCCATCGATCCGCCGCACAGCCGATTCGCCGTAGAACTGCAGGATGGGGCCCGTCAATTCCTGGTAGGCGCGCAGGCGCTCTACGATCACCTCTTCGCGATCGTCTTCCCGCTCCATCAGCGCCGATCCGTCCTCGTCACAGATGCCTGCCACCAGCGGAGGCTGCGAGAGCAGGTTGTAAATATGCTTACACTGCGGACACTGCCGGCGCGCTGTGAGCCGCGCAATCAGATTTTGGTCCGGCACATCCAGGTGGATCACCACCGGCTCAGGCAGTCCGCGCTCATGCAGGAGCCGCGAAAAATGGCTGGCCTGGGGAACCGTGCGCGGGTAGCCATCCAGCAGGAAACCGTTGGCGCAATCCGCCTGCCCGATGCGTCCGGCCACGATCTCATTCGTGACCTCATCGGGCACCAGTTGGCCGCGGGAGAGAAGAGTGCAGGCCATCTTTCCGAGTGGTGTGCCCGCTTTGCACTCGGCTCGAAACATCTCACCAGTGGAGATAGCAGGGATGTGGAATCTCTCTGCAAGGAAGGCAGCTTGCGTACCTTTGCCACATCCGGGTGGTCCGAAGAGCAACAGAATCAAGACATTCCTCCGGCAAACTTGGCCCTGCCGGATTCAAAAAAATAGAATAAATGCTACAAACGCTGATCACCCGGCAGCGAGTCTAGAAGCAAGACTAACCGGTAGATGACATTTTCGTCAAGGGTGATTGTTATACTCCCATTTGTCGGATTTATGTTTTAGTACCGAAGGTTCCAGCCCTGTTATCATGGATTTTCCTCATGCCTGACCTGCAGCCAGAACCCGCCCCTATTTCTGAAGCGATTACCCACGGTGTCCGCGTCGAAGTGATGTCGCGCCACACTCCGGAGAATTCGCGTCCCGGGCAAGCCGAATGGGTCTTTCAATACACCGTTCGCATCACCAACCAAAGCACCGACACCGTCCAACTCATCAGCCGCCATTGGATCATCACCGATGGCCTGGACCACGTGGAAGAGGTGAAGGGTCCCGGGGTGGTGGGCGAACAACCGGTGCTGGCGCCTGGGGAATCGTTCAAGTACTCGTCCTGGTGCCCGCTCAAGACGCCGACTGGTGTGATGCGCGGCACTTACCAGATGGTCAATGCCGATGGCGAGCATTTCGACATCGAGATCGCGCCCTTCGCCCTCAAGGCGCGCTACACCGTGCACTAAACGCTTCCGCAATCGCCCGCACGCGTCCTTCCTCTAACGGATTCGACCACAGGCCGTCCCGCTTCACCGACGATCCGACAATGAACGCGTCCGCGTCCGGATACCGACTGATGTTTTCCGCTGTGATGCCGCTGCCGATCAGCGTGGGGATTTTCACCGCCCGGCTCACCGCCTGCACTTCGTCGGCATCCGCGGCCGTGCCCGTCGCCACTCCCGAGACGATCACGCCATTCGCCTGGAAGAATTCGGCGGCACGCGCGGTCTCTGCGATGTCGACGTCCGCCGTGATGGCGTGGGCCGAGTGCTTCTTCTTGATGTCCGCGAAGATCCGGATGTTGCTCGCGCCGATGGCCCGCCGGTAGCGCAGCAGCGTTCCGGCGCACGATTCCATCAGCCCTTCATCGGCCACGTGCGCGAACACGAAGCCCTCCACGCGCACGAAGGCGGCCCCGCAGGCATGCGCCACCGCCATCGACCATTCATTCGCGCCCGCCAGAATCTGGATGCCGAGGGGCAGGGAAACGGCGCTCCGCAAGGCGGCTCCAATCACCGCCATCGCCGCGCCAATTTCGGGCCCGACTGAGCCTTTCAGGTACGGACGGTCGTGCATGTTTTCGATGATCAAACCGTGAAAGCCGCCGGCCTCGTAGAGGCGAGCTTCCGCCATGGAGCGCTCGGCAATCTCCGCCACGCCAAGTTCGCTGCTGGGAGTGCCGGGAAGCGCCGCCACGTGAATCACGCCGATCAAGGCGCGAGGAACACCGAACAGTTCCCGAATCGTTTGCGAAGTTTTCATGCGAGGAGTGCGCCCGGCCTTCTATGTTCGAGCTTCTGCTTGCCCCACTGCACCGCGGATGAACGTCACGATTGCCTCGAGCGAGGCTCCCGGCTGGAAGACCGCTGCCACGCCGCTCTTCCGCAACGCCGCCGCGTCCTCGTCGGGCACGATGCCGCCCACGATCACCTTCACGTCAGACATGCCCTTCTCGCGCAGCAAGTCCATCACGCGCGGCACAATCGCATTGTGCGCGCCAGACAAAATCGAGAGGCCGATCACCTGCACGTCCTCCTGCAGCGCAGCGTTGACAATCATTTCCGGGGTTTGGCGGAGACCGGTGTAGATCACTTCCATGCCGGCGTCGCGCAAGGCTCGCGCAATCACCTTGGCGCCGCGGTCGTGGCCATCCAGCCCGGGCTTTGCCACCAACACTCGAATGGGTCGATTCATGTCTCGCTTTCTCTCAACTGCACCGCTCCCTAACGGTCGCGGCTCGGTATATGACGAGTCTTTCCGAGCCGCGTCAGTAAGGGAGTCGGTACTTCCCTAAAGGTGCGCCGTCTCCTGGTAGCTGCCGAACACGCCGCGCAACGCATCGCAGATCTCGCCCAGCGTGGCGTAGGCCCTCACCGCATCCAGGATATAAGGCATCGTATTCCCCGTGCCTTCGGCCGTCCGCCGCAGCGCATCCAGCGATTTCTGCACCGTGCCGCTATCGCGCCGCTGCCGTAGCGCCGCCAGTTTCTTCTCCTGATGGGCGCCCGCGGTCTCGTCGATTTGCAGCAGGTCAATCGGCTGATCGTCGGACTGGAACCGGTTGACCCCCACGACGACTCGCTCCTCCGCTTCCACTTCCTTCTGATATTGATAACTGGCGGCGGCGATCTCACTTTGCGGGAACCCGGCTTCGATGGCGGGGATCATCCCGCCCATTTCGTCGATCTTGCGGATGTAGCGGTTGGCGGCTGCTTCGCTTTCGTCCGTCAACTTCTCCACGAAGTAACTGCCGCCCAGGGGATCCGGAGTGTTGGCCACTCCGCTTTCATACGCCAGAACCTGCTGGGTCCGCAGTGCAATGGTGACGGCGTGCTCGCTCGGCAGCGCGTACGCCTCGTCGAGCGAGTTGGTATGCAGCGATTGCGCTCCGCCCAGCACCGCCGCCATTCCCTGCAGCGCGGTCCGCACCACATTGTTGTACGGCTGCTGCCAGGTGAGCGAGCAGCCGGCCGTCTGCGCATGGAAGCGCAACTTCATACTACGTTCGCTGTTCGATCCGTAACGGTCGCGCATGGTCTGCGCCCAGATGCGGCGCGCCGCCCGATACTTGGCGATCTCTTCGAAGAAGTCGCTATGGGCATTGAAAAAGAAGCTGAGCCGCGGCGCGAATTCATCGATCGCCATGCCGCGCTCCAGCGCCCAATCCACGTACTCGATGCCGTCGCGCAGCGTGAATGCCAACTCCTGCACGGCCGTCGATCCTGCCTCGCGGATGTGATATCCGCTGATCGACACAGGGTTGAACCGCGGCGTATGGCGTGCGCCGAATTCGATGGTGTCGGTGACCAGCCGCATGGAAGGTCGCGGCGGGAAAATGTACTCCTTTTGCGCGATGTACTCTTTCAAAATGTCGTTCTGCAGTGTGCCCGAGAGCCGCGACCAATCCACACCCTGCTGCTCTGCCACCGCCAGGTACATGGCCCACAGCACCGAGGCAGGCGAGTTGATGGTCATCGACACCGTCACATCGCCGAGAGGAATTCCGCGGAACAGAATCTCCATGTCCTCCAGCGAGCATACCGACGCGCCGCATTTGCCCACCTCGCCTTCGCTCATCGCATGGCCGGCATCGTAGCCCATCAGGGTCGGCAGGTCGAATGCCACCGAAAGTCCCGTCTGGCCCTGGCTCAGCAGGTAGTGATAGCGGCGATTGGTTTCCTCGGGAGTGGCGAAGCCCGAAAACTGCCGCATGGTCCAAAGCTTGCCCCTGTACATATCGCGATGAATGCCGCGCGTGTAGGGAAACTCGCCCGGAGCCTCCAGCGGCTGCGTAACATCGTCCGGGCCGTACAAAGGCTCGATCGGCACGCCGCTAATAGTTGTAAATGATTTCTCGACAGTCTTCATGAAACCCCAGCTATCGTTATCTTACAGCCAGCCGCCGCCCGCCGGTTATCATGTATGGGAATGCTCAAGTCCACCATCTTCCGGGAATACGACATCCGCGGCGTCGCCGACAACGAATTAGAGAGCGATGGCATCCAAACACTCGGTCAGGCCTTCGGCACCTACCTGCAGCGCCACTCCGGACCGAACATCACGCTCGGCCGCGACACCCGCCTCAGTTCGCCGCGTTTGCGAGATGCCCTGATGCGCGGTCTCAAGGCCAGCGGTTGCCACGTCACCGATCTCGGAGTGGTCCCGACGCCCGTGCTTTATTACTCGGTCTTCCACCAAAAGGCGGCTGGCGGTGTCATGATCACGGGTAGCCACAATCCGCCCGAGTTCAACGGCTTCAAGACGGTGTCCGGCGACTCCACGATTCACGGCGAGGCCATCCAGGAACTGCACCGTATGATTGAAGCCGGCGATCTGGCCACTGGCGACGGCAGCGAGCAATCGGCCGACCTAGTGACGCCCTACGTCGCCGAAGTCGCCGCCCAGTTCCACTACCCACGCCGCATCAAAGTGGTCTTCGACGCCGGCAACGGCACCGGTGGCCCCGTAATGCATCGCCTGCTGGAGCGCCTCAACGTGGATGCCACTGAGATGTTCTTCGAGATGGACGGCCGCTTTCCCAATCACCACCCCGACCCCACTGTGCCCGCCAATCTCGCCGCGCTGATCGACAAAGTGCGCGAGATCGGCGCTGATTTCGGCGTCGCCTTCGATGGCGATACCGACCGCATCGGCGCGGTGGACGACAAGGGCGCTGTGATCTACGGCGACCAGTTGATGATCATCTATGGCCGCGAAATCCTCACGCGCAAGCCCGGCGCCACCTTCATCGGCGAAGTAAAATGCTCGCAGTTGATGTATGACGATCTGGCCGCGCGCGGCGGCAATCCCATCATGTGGAAGACTGGGCACTCGCTGATCAAGGCCAAGATGAAGGAGACCAAAGCGGAACTCGCCGGCGAGATGAGCGGCCACATGTTCTTCGCTGACCGCTACTACGGCTTCGACGACGCCCTCTACGCGGCCTGCCGCCTGATGGAGATCGTGTCCAACTCGGGAAAGCCGCTCTCGGCGCAGCTCGCCGATCTACCCAAGACGGTCACCACTCCCGAGATCCGGTTCGATTGTCCGGATGAGACGAAATTCGAAGTGGTGCGGCTGGCGGCGGAACGGCTAAAGAAGCGTTATAAAACGATCGACGTGGATGGTGTGCGAGTGCTCTTTCCGCACGGCTGGGGCCTGCTTCGAGCCTCCAACACCCAGCCGGTCCTGGTAATGCGCTTCGAAGCCACCAGCCCCGAACTCCTGCAGCAATATCACGACGAAGTAGAGCAGGCGATCAAGATGAGTTAGTGGGGCCGGTGGTCGCTACTGCCGCTCCAGCACCATCACCATGTTGAACTGCTTCCCGCTTTGGTCCTCGAAGCTCTTCACTCGCCGGATGGTGAGTGTCTTCCCGTCCGCGGAGACGTCCGCGCTGTACATGTGGTCTTGCACATTCCCATCGTGCATGAGGAAGTGGGAAGCTACGGCATAGGTGTTCACTGCGGGGCTCGGACGCATCCCCAGCGTGTCACCGTGAAAGAACGACGGCAGAGCCTCCACGATGCTCGACTTCTGCCGGTTCAGTTTCCAGGTGCCACTCACGTTAGCCGCCATGGCGGCCATCGCGCACAAAAACAAAGCAAGAGTCTTCATTCCTCGTGATCCTATCACGAAAAAAGAGCGCTAATTGCTAATCGGGATCGTCGCCTGAAGCGTGATGGCGTCGAAGCCATCCACTTCCAGAGTGACGGCGGTCGCTTTCGTGACGCCCGCCGGAACGGTCACATTGAGCTGATACAATCCGGCGAACCCAGGGGCTAGTCCGGAGAACAAAACGTTGGCCGCCAACCCATCGATATAAACGGCCGTCGTGTTTACCGTGCTTGTAAGGGAGTTGGAAGGAGCCGGCGCGCCCGTGGTCACTGCCGGCTTAACGGCGCCGAGACCGGTCAGATAGATCAGAATGGTCTCGCCAGGCTTAGCGGGGCTCGCCGCGTTCACCAGGCTGAAGTCCGAATGCAGAACCGCGCCATTGCCCAGCCCGTTCTGCGTCCCGGTAAATACGCCCGGCGAAGTGACTCCCAAGTACTCTGTCACGGTGTTCGACGGCGTGCCGTTATTGGTCACCTGTATGTTCGCGATGAAGGTAGCCGTTGGATCGAGCGTGTACGGAACCAGCGCGCTGATTTGCGTCGGCGACACAACGTAGACCGGCGCCGGCGTTCCGTTGATAGTCACACCCACGCCGGCCAGCGTATTGGGGAAGGGGGCGGAGGCGGTGGCCAGCGTGCCCGCGGGCGCCATTCCGCTGCCGAAGAGCGTAATCAACTCGCCGGGGGAAATCTGCGCGGTGAAGGGCGAGAAAGTGGCGGCATTGACTACGCCACTGGGAGAAAGAAACACACCCGAGCCTGTCACCGGCTGCAGTTTCACGCCGAGTGAAACGTAGTAGTCCCCGCTGTTACCGGCGATCAGGAACAAATTGCCGTTGGCGCCGCCGGCCAGCGTGTAACCCGCGGTGGGTTCCGAATCCACACCGGTGGAATCGAACGTGTATGTGAAGCTGGTGGTCTCGTCATACGGCGCAGAAAGGTCGGAATTGATGCGATAGTGGTCCAGCTCTGTGGCCGCTTTGTCGCCGAGTTCATTGCTCCCACCATAATAGGCATAGATCCCCGACGATGATCCGCCTATGGTGTAGTTCTCCAGCTCCGAGAAAAAGTAAAGTCCGGAAATCGGAGGGTTCGGCACCGGAGCGGCCATGGCTTTGATGCCGATCACCAGGTCGTAGCCGGTGGGCGTGCCCGCAATGAACAGATTGCCGTCCTGCGACACATACAAACTCTTGGCTCCGCTGAGCAGTTGGTTTGCCGCACTGACGCCGCTGGGCGCCGGGAACGTGATCGACCCGCTGCCATTCGCCGTTGCCGAATAAGTGGCGCCATTGCTCACCTGTGTGGTGGCTGTGTTGTTCAATTGCAGCGATGTTCCCTTGATGGAGACGTTGCCTAAGCCGCCCTTGCCATCGGCCGTCATGGTGAAGTACGTATTGCGCGAGTTGCCGATGTTGCCGCCCGCAAACTCCAGGCTGGCCACTTGATAAGTTCCAGTCAACGTCGCGTTGGACGCGCTAGTGGCCACCGGCAGCGCCACGAAGGTATCCAGATTGTTCGATTCGGTGCTGCTGGCGACTATCGCGCCTTGCCCCACGCCGCCGTACAGCACCGTGTTGTTCGTGGCCGACCCTATGCCGTTCGCCGCGAACGGATTGTCCATGTAAAACATGCCGCTGGAAAATACGGTGTACGTTCCCGATGCCGCCGGCGTCAAAGTCTGCGACGCGCCGCCCGAGCTGTTGACGTAATTGCCCAATCCGCCCACCGTGAATCCGCCGGCTCCGTCGAACGCGATAGTCCCGACAAAGCTCACCGGGCAATCGCACGGCGTCGCCGTGACACCCAGATAGCGGAAGGCATATGTGCCTTTGATAGAAGAATTGCTCAATTGTGCCGCTGCCGGCAGAGCCGCCGCCAGCAGTGTAAGAATCCATACGAAGGCGCGAACGTTACGATGTTGCATATTTGGAATGATAGCGTGTTCTACAATCGAAGCAGGCCCCATGCTTCGCCGCTTCGTAGGTTTTCTCCTATTTGCCTTGTTTTCCCTGCCAGCCGCCGAACGGGACGCTCTCTCCATCGATCAGAATCTTCAAGCGCGCCACATTCCCTTCGGCGCCGTTCTCAATCCGATTCTGACAGCCGATGGGTCGTCCATTGTCGGCTATACACGATGTGGCGACTCCGCCATTTGGACCGGCCACTACTTGGCGGCCGAAGCCTTCCGCTACGCCGTGACGCATTCCCCCGACGCGCTCGCCAACCTGCGCGGCGCACTGGCGGGCCTGACGCTGCTTACTGATATCACCGGCACAGACTTGCTTGCGCGCTGCGCCGTGCCCGCGAGTTCGCCCTATGCCGCCGGCATCCAGCAGGAAGAGTCGGCCAACGGCGTGTATCAGGCGGTCTCGGCCGGCCAGCCCTGGGTCTGGATCGGCAACACGTCGCGCGATCAGTATTCGGGCGCATTCTTCGGCCTGGCGACGGCGTACGCCCTGGTGGGCGACGCCGCCATCCAGTCGGCTATCGCCACCCTGACTGCGCGCCTGCTCGACAATCTCACTAAGAACGGCTGGAGCGTCGTCATGCCCGGCGGCGCGGTCAGCACCACATTCATCATCCGTCCCGATCAGCAGCTTACCTTTTTGCAGATCGGGCAGCATATGAATTCACAGAAGTACGCGTCGGCCTTTTCGCAGATGGCCGCTCTGGCGTTCACCGTGCCTGTGCCGCTGGGCGTGGATGCCTCCAATAATCAAACCTCCTACTTCAAGTTCAATCTCGATTTCATCAATCTCTACAGCTTGATCCGCCTGGAGTCCAGTAGTTCGCGGAAAGATGATTACGAGGCCGGTTTTACCGAGGTCCGCACGGTGACGGCGAACCATCTGAACCCCCACTTCAACATGATTGATTGTGCGCTGCACGGCCCCGACACCACCCGCGATGCCGAGACTCGCGCCGACCTGGATGCATGGCTCCAGCGGCCGCGCACCGATGTGATGGTGGATTGGCGCGGCAAAATCGCCTCCTGCGGCAGTTCCGATGAAGCCTGCAATCCGCTGCCTGTAGCCATCCGCCCGCCGTCCGATTTCCTGTGGCAGTTGGATCCCTACCAGTTGGATGGCGGAGGCTCCGGCATCATCGAAACGGCCGGTATCGACTACATCCTGCCCTTCTGGATGGCGCGCTACTTTGCCGTGATCCCGCCAACCGAGGGCAAAGGCCATTTCCATGCGCCGACAGGAAGACGAAGAGTGCGAGAGTAGATGTTAGCCTGCTTCGGCTCCGCACCGTCATCGTCGCTGCTGGAACGTGCTACAACCGTAGTCAGAGAGGAGTACGGCATGCGAATTGGTTTGGGAATACTTTTGCTGTCGGCAATCCCGCTTTTGGCCGACACCGCGGCTGGCGTGGCCGCTTTCAAGGAAAAGGATTATCAAAAGGCGTACCAGGAGTGGAAGGCCGCGGCCGAAAAGGGGAATGCCGAGGCCCAGTTCGATCTCGGACTCCTTTACGCGCAAGGCTTGGGCGTGCGCCGCGATTTGACCGAAGCGGCGAAGTGGTACCAGAAGTCTGCCGACCAGGGTAATGGCGAGGCTCAGTTCGCATTGGGCCAGATGTACTCCCGCGGTTGGGGCACTCCGCGCGATGCGGCCGACGCCGTGCGCTGGCTGCAGATGGCCAATTCCGTGGAATCCGATGGCCCACCCACCGATTGGGCGCCCATCGATGGTTATGGCATGGCCAAAGATCCGCAGAAGGCCGTCTACTGGTATCAACAGGCCGCCGGCAAGGGCCATCCCGAAGCGCAGTATAATCTGGCCCGCCTGTATGCGGACGGCGAAGGTGTGAAGCGCGACCAGGAGCAGGCCGCCCGATGGGTGAGCGCCTCCGCCACCCAGGGTTATGCCCCGGCGCTGGCGAATTTCGGCGAACGCTATGCCGTCGGTAGAGGCGTCGCGCAGGACGATAAGCGCGCTTACTTCTGGCTGACGCTCGCATTTCTGCACGGCGATAAGAGCGTGGAAAAGCTGCGCACCGCCGAAGCTTCGAAATTGCAACCCGGCGACGTGGCCGCGCAGGACCGTGCCGCACAGAACTGGAAGCCGAGGATGGCGGCGGCTCTCCCGAAACAGTAGGGAGGCTCGCGTCCGTCCTACACAATGCGATTGGTTGTTTCATTTATCGCGGCCACGGTGCTGGCCTCGGCTCAACCCGATCCGGACGCGCTGCTGCAACAGGCTCGCGTCCGGCTCCAGGCCATCGCGCGCGGACTGGAGCGCTACGTCTGCATTGAGACCGTCAATCGCAATTACTACCGCCGCGTGACACCGCGCGATACTCCCGTGGCTGCGGACACCGCGGCTGCCTGCGGTCCCTCCGCTGCCGAGACCGCAGTGGCTGGTGAGACCCGCGAACTCCAATCCACCGACCGCGTCCGCCTGGAAGTCACCGTTTCGCAATCGCGCGAACTGCACTCCTGGCCGGGCGCCACGGGGTTTGACACGCGCGATGTCGACGAACTCATTCGCGATGGTCCGGTCTCCACGGGCTCGTTCGGCGCTTACCTTTCCAGTATTTTCGATCGCGCTGGAGTCGCCTTTCACTTCAACGGCGAGCGGTCCGCCGCGGGCAAGGCTGTGCTGGAGTATCGCTACAGAGTGTCACTTGCAGCCAGTCTGCTCCGCGTGAAGGCGGGCGCCGGGTGGGTGATTGTTCCATATGAAGGCGAGTTCCAACTCGACCCCCAATCGCTCGACCTCGCGCGCCTCACCATCCGCATCAAAGACCTGCCTCCCGAAACCCCGTTCTGCCAGGCCTCCACTACACTCGACTACCAGAAGCTCCGCATCGGCGACAGCGATGTGCTGCTGCCCCGTCAGAGCCAGCTTGAGATTGTGAACAGCGGCGGACGCGAGACGCGCAACGACACCACGTTCGCCAATTGCCGCGAATATCAGGCGGACTCCGAACTGAACTTCGACCTGCCGACCGATGCCACCAGTACCACTGCCCCACGAGCGGGTCGCGGACGCGTTGTGGTGCCTCTCGGTTTGCCGGTTACCCTGTCGCTGCAGACCGCCATTGACACCGACACCGCCGCCACAGGCGATCCCGTGTCGGCCAAGGTCGTCAAAGCCGTGCGCCGTCCCGGTTCGAACGAGGACGTGATCCCGGCCGGCGCGGTGGTCCGGGGACGCATCCGCAGGGTGGAGCACCACATGTTCCCCAAGCCATACTTCCTGATCGCGATGGCCTTCAATCGCGTGGAAGTCCAAGGTGTGCTCTCACCCTTCGCCGCGCGCATCGATGCCGATCCCGTGCTGGCCAAGGAACTTGGAGCCAACCTGGACATTCACGCTGCCGGCATCTGGTTCTGGGACGTCGGAACCTTCCTGCTTCCCAGCGGCAAATCGCACTATGTAATGCCGCTCGGGTTCGAATCGAAATGGTTCACTCTGGCCACGGGAACCCCCAACAGCCGATAAAATTTAATAAAGCCGCGAACCTTTTGGGAGTGTCCAACTCCCATTGCCCGACACTGCAGCTTTGAGGTCAACCCGGCCGTTCCGCAGCAGCGGGGACGGCCGGGACAACCGAGCGGCGGCGGTCGCGTTCGTGGCACTGAAACAAAGCGCTTCGCCTCCGATGAAAAGTCGCTTTATCTTATCCGCCTCGAACCTGCCGCTGCCGAACTGCATCTGAAGTGGGGCCGGTGGTCTTGCCACCGGCCTTCTTGAGCAAAGCCGGAAACTACCCCGCGTAAGGCATCACAGGCGTTTTCCCGAGCATCCGGGAGTATACCGTCAGAGCGCCGCGATGGTGTGCCGTGTGCTCGATCATCGCCCATGTGATGTCGCTGATCGGCATGCCACCCATCACCGGACCCGCGGGCAGCGGCTGAGCCAGTTGCTCCGGACTCCGTGAGCTCAAGAAATTGATGGCGTTGGCATAGCTTTTATCCAGCCACGTGCGCGCGGCCGCCAGCGATGTCACGGCCGCCACTTCCTGAGCATGTTTCGCGAAGTCCAGGTCGAACCCCTCGGGCCGCGACGCGCCGGTCACGAACCAGTCGAGCGTTTGCGCCGCGTGAGCCACCTGCTGCGCGACGGTCATCATCGCCTCCTGCGGCCGGAATCCGGAATCGGCTTCCTCCAGAACCCGTGTGGAGCGCGTGAAGAAATCTTTGCTGGCGAGAAGTTGTTTGATGTAGGGAGAATCTTGTTTGGGACTCATGCAGGGACTATATCAGAAGGCGAAGAAAAAGGGGAATATGGGGATTCTCCCTATTGAGCCACTTTCACTTCGCGCCCGCCATGCTGAATGGATTCCCGCGCTGCCTCGACCACCTGCTCGTTGTAGGCGCTATTCGCCGGCGTCGCAATAATTCCCGCAGCGTCGATCTCGTCGAGCGTCGCCGTTCCGTCCTCCACACTGCGAACTGCCGCCACCAGCGCTTCAATCGAGCGATACCCGTACCCAACCGGCGTTAGCCCCGGCCCTCCCAGATCGACGTATTGGAAATAGTCGGGACTCGGTTCTGCATAGCTGCCGTCGGCATAGGAGTATTTAAGGCCGCGATATTGATCGGAGTGGGCCAGCAGCGCTCCGTTGTTCGCGCTCTGGCAGTACATCGTCAGCCCCTGTGTATTGGTCCCCGGCGCGGCATCTGGAAATCCCAGCGCGTTCTGCACATTGAGGCACGCGCCGTTGCTCCAAACCACGCGCGCATCCGCCCACAGGTAGCCCTGCTTGCCGTTGGGGAAGCGGTCGAGAATGCCATACACGCTCACCGACGCCGGCGTCAGGCCCGTGATGAACGCCACCAGGTCGACATAGTGGCACCCGATGTACGTGAACGCATCGGAGTTTTCTGCGGTCATCCAGTTTTGGAAATTGGAATTGCGGTAGTACCACTTCTCCAGCAGGCAGGCAGTCCCCATGCGGAACTCGCCGAAGCGGCCTTCGCGGTATGACTGGCGGGCCATCAGGCTGCGATCGTCGAAGCGCTTATGGTATTCGATCCCCACGAACAGGTTGCGCGCCCGCGCTTCACTCGCAATCTCCAATGCCTGTGCGTGCCGCAGCACCAGCGGCTTCACCGCGATCACGTGCTGATTGTGCCGCAGCGCTTCCAGAATGGCATCGTAGTGCATGTGGTCGGGCAGTCCCACGAAGACGATCTGTCGCGGCGGCAATGCCGCGATGCGCTCGCGAAACAGGTCGGGCTGCGGGTCCCCCGTGGGCGCACCAGGGTACATACGGAACGACTGTCCTGGAAAGGCGCGGCGGATATGCTCGGCGTCGGCCAGCGCCCGCACCGTTTGGTGGCGTGATGAGCACACAGAGATCTCGCCGATCCGTCCCGTCCTTTGCAGTTGGTAGAGCGAAGGCAGCACCTGATCGTGAGCGATCATGCCGCCGCCGAGCAGCAGTAGTTCGGGCGGCGTCAAGCGACCGTGGCGGCTTCGCGTAACGCTTCCGCGAAAGCCTCCTCCACCGCGTCGACGCTTTCGTTGATCGCCTCCTCGGTAATCACCAGCGGAGGCGAGATCTTGACGGTCGCGGAGCCGAAACCAACCGGTGCGAACATCAGCACGCCCTTCTCCATGGCGCGGCGAACCACTTCGAAGGCCAGGTCGCCATCGGGCTCCATGCCGCCCGGCTGCACACAGGCCACGCCCGCCACCAGCCCTTTGCCGGCCACGCATCCGATCTGCGGAGTGCGCGCCGCCAATGCCTGCAGCCGGCGATGCAGCACCGCCCCCACCTTGGCGGCGTTCTCCGAGAGTCGCTCCTCCACAATCAATTTAATGGATGCCAGCGACGCCGCGCAGCAAACGGGATTTCCGGCGTGCGTCGAGGTCATACTGAGCGGTGGATAAAGGTCGAGCACGTCGGGACGTCCGGCCACCGCTGAAAGCGGCAGCGAACCGGAGATGCCTTTGCCGAAGGTCGCCAAGTCAGGCACTATGTTGTAGTGTTCGAAGCCCCACAATTTGCCAGTGCGTCCGAACCCCGCCTGAATCTCATCGCACACCAGCAGCGCCTTGTGGCCGGTGCACCACTGCCGCAGCGCCTGCATGTAGCTCTGCGGAGCAAACGCTGCGCTGCCGCCTTGATATGTTTCGAGCATCACGCCGGCAACATTCTGCGGCTCCACGCCGATCTCCGCCAGCGAGCGTTCAAAGGCTTCGAAGCTGTTGTCGCGCGTTCGCCAGCCGTCGGGAAAGGGCACTTGCTTGAAGCCCGGGTCGGCATTCACAATCCACTCCTTGAGGGTGGGAATACCTCCCGCCTGCTGCGATCCAAGCGTGCGTCCGTGAAAGGCCTTGTCGAACGTCACAATCACGTGCTTTTTCCGGCCTCCGCAGCGTACTCCATACGTGCGGCACAGTTTGATGGCGCACTCCACCGCTTCCGAGCCGGTGGAAAAGAGCGCGACTTTCTTCAGAGGCACGGGTAATAGTGACGAGAGGGTCTCTACCAATCGCGCCCGTGGCTCGTTGGGGAAAACGTAGGAGGTCAGCAGGTGCGATTGTGCCTGCGCCGCGATGGCATCGGCGATCTCCTTGCGTCCGTGCCCGGCATTGGCAATCAACACCCCGGACGACCAGTCGATCCACTGGTTGCCCCACGCATCCGCCACCTGAAAGCCTTCCGCACGATGCCATACAATGGGCGGTTGCCCGCGCATGGAGCGAGGTTCATACTGGTAGAGCTTCTCCAGAGTGGGGAGAGATTCCGGGACGGGCAGCGCCGTAACGATCCGCCGATAACGGGTTTCCACCCGTGGAACAGCTTGCGGAACCAACGTAAATTCTCGTGCCATATCGGGCGAAGCCACCTGGGGCTTCAGTATATTTTGAGTATGGCATGGGTCTCAGGGGAATGAATATGCTCGCGACGCGAATAGCGCTGGCAGCAATGTCGGCAGCGGCTATGTGGGCTCAAACGCCGCCGCCGGCTCAAAGCCAGCCCGCTCTCCCTCCTGGAGCTGCGAAGGGTTACGTGGGCAGCAATGTCTGCAAGATGTGCCACGCCGACGTGTGGTCCAACTTCTACAAGAATCCCCATTTCAAGAGCCTCGCTTCCGGCGACCAGCCTCCCGAAAAGACCGGGTGCGAGGGTTGCCACGGCCCCGCCCAAGCTCACGTGGATAACCTAGGCGGCAAGACCACCATTCCACACGCGTTTTCCCTGATGAGCCCGAAGGCCATCATGGACGACTGCCTCACGTGTCATGCCAGCAATTTCGACAAGGCCAATATCCGGCGTTCGGAACATACCGAGGCCGATATCACCTGTACAAACTGCCACTCCATACACCACGCCGCCACGCCCAAATATCTGCTGGCGAAAAAGCAGAATGAGCTGTGCTATGGCTGTCACACTACCGTGCGCGGGCAGTTCGAAATGCCATCGCACCATCGCGTGAACGAAGGCGTCATACAATGCTCCGACTGCCACAATCCGCACGGAGTGTTTACCGCCGATTGGGACATGGGACAGCGCACCCACATGGTGACGCAGGCACTGGGCAATGAGATCGCCTGCATGAAGTGTCACGTGGATAAGCGCGGCCCCTTCGTATATGAGCACCCTTCGGTGCGCGTGGAGGGCTGCCAGATCTGCCACACTCCGCATGGCTCCACCAATGCGAAACTCCTGCGCCGCCCTGTGGTCTTCACTCTCTGCCTGGAGTGCCACAACCAGGGCGCCACCGGAACCCGGAACCTCGGCGTGGATCTCCAATCGGGCCGCCACAACCTGCTCGATCCCAAGTTTCAGAAATGCACCACGTGCCACGTCCGCATTCACGGTTCGAATGCAGATCAGTTCTTCCTGAGGTGACCGCTATGCTGAGACGAATCGTTACCCTCTTCGCGGCACTCGGCGCCCTGCATGCACAGCAGGTGGTGGCTCCCACTCCGGAAACCGTGGGCCCGCCGCAAGGCGTCAACACCGGCAATTACAACTACACGCAGTCCTTTGAGACCGGCTATCGCTTCGCGCTGGTCGGCGGCGACTTGGGAGAGTATCGCACCGACGTCAATTACGGCAACGGCATCCGCCTGCTGGGCAGCAGTTTCACCATGAACTCGAAGGACGGCCACGGCCGCTTCTTCGATGAGATCGTGTTAAACACCTCCGGTCTGGGCAACGATCCGTATCAGTCCGCGATACTCCGCATTCAGAAAAACAAGCTTTACCGCTATGACCTGAACTGGCGGTTGAGCGACTATTACAACCCCGGACTGACTGTCGCCGGCGGCACGCATCTCGAGGACACCATCCGCCGTTTGCAAGACCAGGAACTGACGCTGCTGCCGCAGTCGATAGTGCAGTTCCACCTGGGATACAGCCGCAACACCGAGAGCGGTCCGGCGCTCTCCACGGCGCAGGAGTTCGATGCCAACGGCGCCGGATTTCCTATTTTCACCGATGTGCGCCGCTCCTGGAATGAGTACCGCCTGGGCGCCGAAGCCAATGTCGCCGGCTTCAAATTCATCGTGACCCGGCGCTGGGATTTCTACAAGGACGATACCCCCGCCACCAACTTCGGCGTTCAAACTGCCAGCGGCACCTTCGGCCCCGATCTCACCACGCTCAGTCAGTTCAACAGATCGGCGCCTGTCCACGGACGCAATTCCGGATGGCTGGGTAACCTCTTCACGCGCCGCAAACTTTGGGCCGTGAATGCGCGCCTCACCTATTCCGACGGCCACAACGATTTTGCTCTCGACGAACTGTCTTCTGGACTCAGCCAATTCGGCGGCGCCGCCAGCCGACAGATCTTCGTGGGCGGCGACGCCGCGCGTCCCGACCTGGTGGGCGATTTCTCCCTCACCCTGTTCCCCACTGAAAGCTTGACGTTCGTCAACAACACCTCGGTGAGCAACAACCGCATTGACGGCCTCTCCAGTTACTCGGAGTACTTTACCGGCCTCAATCTCGGCGCCACCGTCTACTTCCGCTATCTGGCGATTCGCCTCATCACCAATCAAAGCGACTTGAACTATCGCCTGCGCAAGTGGATCGGATTCTACGGCGGCTATCACTACTCCGACCGTCAGGTGCGCACCACCGAAGCCTTCACGCTGCCCGCCTTCGCGAGCGCGGGCCAGAGTGATTCGTACGCGGTGACCAACCAGGAGCAGGTGGGAATAGTCGGTGTGCGGCTGCGACCTATCAAACCGCTGACCATCGACCTATATGGTGAAGTCGGACGCGCGAACAATCCTCTGACGCCAATCGCCGATGGCAAATATCACACACTCAACGGGCGCATCGACTACCGCACCCGCAAGCTGCAACTATCCACCGGGTATCACGAGGACTACAACAACAACGTGATGAATTCCTTCTCGCTGTTCAATTCGCGTTCCCGGAACTATACCGCCAGTGCCGCATGGTCGCCCAATAACTGGCTATCGTTCGATGCCAGCTATGTGAAGCTGCATTTGGATTCGAACTCGTTTCTGGCGTTCTTCGCCGGCCCGACACGGCCGTCCCTTGTCTTCAAGTATCCGTCGCTGTATATCAGCAACATCCACTCGGGCAACTTGGGAGCCCATTTCAATCTCACCAAACGGGTCGATTTGTATGTGGGCTACAGCATCGTGAAGGATACCGGCGATGGCCGTCCCACGGCAGTCGCTCCCACCATTACCGATCCCACTCAAGCGCTGCTCGCCTCCGTGCAGACCTTCCCGCTGACTTACCAGTCGCCGCTGGCTCGACTCTCCATCAAAGTGGCTCCCAAGATCCGCTGGAACGCAGGGTGGCAATATTACGACTATCACGAGCAATTTGGAATCCTGGGCTACTACCAGAATTTCCACGCGATCACCGGCTACACGAGCCTGCTCTGGAGTTTCTGAGAGTTAGTGGGCAGGTGGTCGAAGGCCACCGGCCGTCTTTCAGCAAAGCCGGTGGCAAGACCACCGACTGTACCAAACCTACGCAGTCGGCTGCCAGATATACTTACCGTCTTTATTGATGTAACCCTGGCGATTGCCCAGCCAAACCGGCGCCAGCCCGTGATTGAAGTCGCCAGCCTGGTCGAACTGTGGATTGATCACTAATTTGCCGCTGCGGTCGATATAACCGTAGTGGTGATCGTAAGCCACGAACGCCAGGCCTTGCGAGAATTCTCCCGCGCGCTCGAACTGCGGATTGATGGCGTATTTGCCGTCCTTATCGATGTACCCGAACTTGCCGCCCACCCGCACCAGACCGAGCCCATCCGAGAATTCTCCCGCTGAATCGAATTGCGGGTTCACCACGATCTTGCCGGACTTGTTGATGTACCCGTACTTCCCGCCCATACGGATCAGAGCCATGCCGTCGGCAAAATTTCCCGCCTCTTCAAACTGCGGATTGATAGCGAAATTGCCTTTTTTATCGATGTACCCCCAGCCCGAGCCCGTAGACGCGGGAGCCAGCTCGCCGGAGAATCGACCAGCGCCGGTGAACTGCGGGTTGATCGCATACTTCCCGGATTTATCGATGAACCCGAACTTCCCGCCGCTGCCGACCAGAGCCATGCCCTCGGAGAACGGGTCAGCTAACTCGAACTGCGGCGAGATGGTAAGTTTTCCATCCCGGTCGACATAGCCCCAAGCATTTCCCGCCTGCACCGGCGCCAATCCGTGATCGAAGATACCGGCGTTACCGAATTGCGCCGGGATCACCAGCTTCCCGCCTCGGTCCATGAATCCGACCCGCCCACGCATCGTCACGGGATACAGTGTAGACGTAGAGTGCGCCAACCCAATCACGCCGATGATCACCACTACCAACAGGGCGATCGCGGCGAGTAGTAACCGCCGGTCGGGTGTGCGAGTAAATACCGGTCTTGTCGCCACGGGATCATAGTCAGGTGCCATAAGTTCCCCCAAATTGCTATACAGCAATTGTGATACCAGATAAACCTGCGAAATATCACATTTTGCGATCGCTGGTATCGCAATTGCTAACTTACTGATCAGGGGCGTAAAAATGACTCTGAAAATGAGGTTGGGATTAGTAGCTGTTTTCGTGGTCCTTTCGGCCGTCGCAGTGGCTGGTTGGGTACGATCCGCTTCCCCCGCGACCCCTGCTTCGAATACGACCGTCGCGGCGCAGCCAATCGAAACCGCGGCGCCCGCTTACGACCAGTACGGCCAACCCGCTGCGATCATGGGCCCGGCATATTCGGACAATACCGTCGCTTCCTTTGATGTAGCGGCGGGAACGATGCCGGAGTTCGCTACTCCGCGCTGCGTGCGCACCGTGCGCCGCGATATGCCGACGCAGGCTGTCTACCAGCGGCCATCACGCTACGGGGATGCCGATCGCGCTTATCCTGAGCCCTCGGCGCCTCGTTATGTAGAGACTCGCGATGTGCATCATCGCCGATCTACAGGCCGGTCCGTTGAGATCGTAGCCGGAAGCGCCGGTGTGGGAGCCGCTATCGGCGCCATCGCCGGCGGTGGCAAGGGAGCCGGAATCGGAGCGCTCGCAGGCGGAGGAGGCGGCTTCGTGTATGACCGCCTCACTCGCAATCACTAGATGAACTAACAAAAAAGGCGCCGACCCCCGTAAGGGAGCTGGCGCCTTTCTTCGTGAGCCCTTATTCGTGGATCGCTTACCGGCGACCGCCTCCAAAGTGTCCGCCGCCTGCGAAGCCGCCGCCCACGTGCATGGCAGGCCCGCTCATCCGCGGAGCTACTGCCGCGGGCCGGCCCACAAAGCCATGGCCGACATATCCGCCTCGGAACCCGCCGCGGAAGCCATAATATCCGCCCCACGTGCGCCAGTAGGCAGGAGAGTAGAATCCCCAGCCAAACGGGCTATACAGGAAACCGTCGCCCGGCATGAAGGCCCAGCTATCGAAGTAGGGATTCCAATACCAGCCGGTCCCATACCAACCAGGAGTGCCTACCACGAACATCTGCGCCGTCGACATATTCGCTTCTGCCGTGTACTCCGACCGCAGCTTGCTCCAACCGTACAAGCTGTCCGAAGCCTCGGCCGTATCGCGATCGAATTTCTCGGGCTTGGTCTGTGACAGCAGCAACTCCTTACCCTTGCCCACTTCGGTGTTGCGGTCATTCTGCTGCACCTGCACCTTGCCGTCGAACACCGACACCTTCGGCAAATCGGCGCGGAATTCATAAACTCCCGGCTTTTCGATCAATGTAGTGGCGCCGCCATCCAAAACAACCAGATGATTTTCCTTCTCCACCTGCGACGCCTCTACCATAGCCTCGCCCTTCAGCAATTCCACCCGCGTATCGGTGAGATTGGGCGAAACCATCCGTACTGCGCTCTGATCGCTCAACCGCAAAAACACGCCTGGAGTGAGCAGCATCTCCGCCTTACCGATTTGCGTTTCCAGGACCTGTCCGGGAGCCGCCTCCGCCTGTCCAATCTGATTGGCCCCAACCGCTTGGCCATTCAAACTAACCTGTCCTTCCGCGTAATTCACGGTGCCGGGGCGTGCTACTCTGCCCTGCGCCATTAGCAGCGTTCCCGCTGCCAAAACCATTCCAGCAACCATCCTGACCATGTGGCACCTTCCTTTTTTCTTCTCTCTACCGGATTGGATTCAGCCATTGGCAAGACCGTTGCTAGGCCTTTGGAACCATTACAAATCTATACAAAGACACCGTCTGAAAAAGAAAAAGCCGGGCGGATCTTCCGAAGAAGATCCGCCCGGCCTCTTTAAAATCTAACTTCTACTGCTTAGTAATCCATCTCCGGCCCGTGCGGTCCACCCGGTGCGGCAGCCGGCTTCTTTTCCGGAATCTCCGCCACCATGGCTTCCGTGGTGAGCATCAGCGACGCGATTGACGATGCGTTCTGCAGCGCCGTGCGGGTCACCTTGGTCGGATCGATGACGCCCGAGGCCACCAGGTCTTCGTAGGTGTCCGTGGCGGCATTGT
This sequence comes from uncultured Solibacteraceae bacterium, assembly GCA_963815475.1. Taxonomy (GTDB): domain Bacteria; phylum Acidobacteriota; class Terriglobia; order Bryobacterales; family Bryobacteraceae; genus Sulfopaludibacter. The sequence goes on from CAWFHD010000003.1 coordinate 4,092,761, forward strand.
AGCCGTAGTTCGGGTTGGAGTTCTCGCGGATCTTGTCCACCACGATGGCTCCCTCGGTTCCCGAGTTGGCCACGATCTGGCGCAGCGGCTCTTCGCAGGCGCGCTTCACAATATTCACGCCAATCTGCTCGTCGCCATCCAGCTTCATGTCCTTCAGGGCCTTGGCCGCGCGCAACAGCGCCACGCCGCCGCCCGGGACAATGCCTTCCTCAACCGCCGCGCGAGTGGCATGCAGAGCATCTTCCACGCGGGCTTTCTTTTCCTTCATTTCGGTCTCGGTGGCAGCGCCCACCTTGATCACCGCAACGCCGCCGGCCAGCTTCGCCAACCGCTCCTGCAGCTTCTCGCGATCGTAATCCGAGGTGGTTTCTTCGATCTGGGTCTTGAGCTGTTTGATGCGGCCCTGGATCTCTTTGTCCTTGCCGCCGCCGTCCACGATGGTGGTGTTATCCTTGTCCACCGTGACGCGCTTGGCGCGGCCCAGGTCTTCCAGTTTTACGCCTTCCAGCTTTACGCCGATATCTTCCATGATGGCTTTGCCGCCGGTCAGGATCGAGATATCTTCCAGCATGGCCTTGCGGCGATCGCCGAAGCCCGGAGCCTTCACCGCGCAAGTGTTCAGGGTGCCACGCAGCTTGTTCACCACCAGGGTGGCCAGCGCTTCGCCTTCCACTTCCTCAGCGATGATCAGGAGCGGCTTGCCGGAACGAGCGATCTGCTCGAGCAGCGGCAGCAGGTCCTTCATGTTGCTGATCTTCTTCTCGTGGATCAGGATGTAGGGATCCTCGAGCACCGTTTCCATCCGCTCCGCGTCGGTGACGAAGTAAGGCGAGAGGTAGCCGCGGTCGAACTGCATGCCTTCCACGGTGTCGAGCTCCGTGTGCATGGTCTTCGACTCTTCCACGGTGATCACGCCGTCCTTGCCCACTTTGCCCATGGCGTCGGCAATGATCTTGCCGATTTCGTGGTCGCTGTTGGCCGAGATGGTGCCCACCTGGGCGATCTTTTCGTTGTCGGAAACCTTCTGCGACAGCTTCTTCACTTCTTCGATGGCCACGGCCACGGCCTTCTCGATGCCACGCTTCAGGGCCATCGGGTTGGCGCCGGCGGTTACGGCCTTCACGCCTTCGCGGAAGATCGCCTGCGCCAGAATGGTCGCGGTGGTGGTGCCGTCGCCGGCCACATCGCTGGTTTTGGAGGCCACTTCACGCACCAGTTGTGCGCCCATGTTCTCCAGCGGATCCTTCAGCTCAATCTCTTTGGCAACCGTGACGCCGTCCTTGGTGATGTTCGGACCGCCGAACTTCTTCTCCAGGACTACGTTGCGACCCTTGGGGCCGAGCGTCACTTTGACAGCGTCAGCGAGTTGGTTCACACCACGCAGGATCGCCTGACGGGAAAGGTCGGAATATACAATCTGTTTCGCCATCGTCTATCGACTCCTTAGCTTGCTTTCTTGGCCGCTTTCGGTGCGGCATCCAGAATACCGAGGACTTCATCCTCACGCATGATCAGATACTCTTCGCCATCCAGCTTGATGTCGCTGCCGGAGTACTTGCCAAACAGAATGCGGTCGCCAACCTGAACATCCAGGGCGACCACTTTTCCGTCTTCCAGGCGCTTGCCTTTGCCCACGGAAACTACTTCGCCTTCCTGGGGCTTCTCTTTCGCAGTGTCGGGGATGTATAGGCCCCCGTGCATCTGCTCTTTCTCTTCGATACGCTTGACCACGATCCGGTCGTACAACGGACGGATTTTCATGTGACCACTTACCTCCATTTATGAGTTGTGAGTATTTAGGTTTACGAGTCGGGAGCCGCTTTCCAAGGCGTGGGCGGCTCCGACACCTATTATTAGCACACTCCTGCGGAGAGTGACAAAAAACAGCATTAACGTAAAGATTCGTAAGGATTTAAAATTCTTGACAATGAGGCACTAAGGTTTTATTTTCGCGATTCGAACACTCCGCGGTCGCGATCCTTGTGTACCGAATCCCACGGAAAGCATTGACCGTTCATCGCCACATAAACTCCCGGCGCGAGCGACTGTACGAACGCCACCGCCGTCCCCAGATTGAACATCCCGTCCGAGCTGCCGAATTGGTAAGGCACCATGGCCCCGGTCAGCACAATCGTCTTCCCATGGATCGACTGCCCCAGCACCGCGGCGGTCTGCTCCATGGTATCGGTCCCATGTGTAATCACGATCCGGTCCTCGGGACATTCCGAGCAGCGCTGCCGGATCAACTGCCGCTCCACGTCGGTCATCTGCAAGCTGTCGATCATCATCAGCACCTCAATGTCGACATCCAAAAGACACCGCCCCAACTTCAGCATGTCGTGCGTGTGAGTATTCTGAAAGAACAACTCGCCCGTAAGCTCGTTGTACTCCTTGTCGAAGGTCCCGCCAGTAACAAAGATCTTGATCCGCGAGCTAGCCAACTCCCGATTCTACCGAGAAACTTCACCCAAGGGTTCGTTGATGGTGTCATCCTACGGTCTGTGAGTGGGGCTGGTGGTCTTGCAACCGGCCGCTCTTGGTCCGCGACGGCCAAAACCGATTCGCCCGTCCTATTTGAAACGCCCGCTCCATCCAGCGCGTTATATTAGTGATATCCCATGCGAGGCACTCGCTGGCTCCTGCTGGTGGTGATTGCTGCGATCCTCGGCGGCATCGCCCTAAAATATCGCGCCCAAAAGGACATCATCCGCGCCCAAGCGCCGCCCACGCCGCAGCCGCTGGCGGAAGGACTGAATGCCTCCGCCGATCACTACAACTTCACCAAACGAGGCGCCTCCAGCAAGTGCCCCATTTTCAACGTTTACGCCGATAGCTTCCTGCAATCCAAAGATTCCTCCCACGTCGACCTGACCAACGTCGAGGTCAAGACCTACAACAAGGAATGCACCGGCTACAACCTCAGCCGCAGCGCCGCCGCCACTTATTTCGAAAACGATAACCGCCTCTACGCCGACGGCAAAACCCAGATCACCCTCAACGTCCCTATCGAGGGCACGCCCGAGCACACCCCCGTCACAATCGAAACCTCGGGCGTGGTCGTCGACGTGATCAGCGGCCGCGCCGAAACCGACCGCCCCTCCACCTTTGTCTTCGACAACGGTAACGGCAAAGCCACCGGCGCATTCTACGACCCCACGAGCCACGAGCTGCAATTGAAGAGCGGAGTCGAAGTCAATTGGAAGCCGGACAAACCTAACGCCAAGGCCATGAAGATCGAGGCCGCCACCCTGCAGTATCACGAAGAGGCGTCCGAGATTCTGCTTAGCCCGTGGGGCAAGATGACCCGCGATAACACCGTGGTGGAAGGCGAGAACGTCATCATTCACCTGCGTCAGGTCGGCGACGGCGACAGCTCCCGCCGCGTCATCGGACAGGTGCACGCCGAACGCGCCCACGGCGTCGACAGCTATCCCACGCGCAAGCTGCAATACTCCGCCGACGATCTTATGGTGGATTGCGACGACGATGGCGAGATCCAAAAGATCACCGGCCAGAACCACGCCCACCTGGTTTCCACCGCGGCAGCCTCCGAAACCACCGTCGACGCCAACCACGTAGATCTCGATTTCGCCGTGGTCAATAAGGAGAGCATCCTCTCTCACGTCAATGCGGCCGGCGATGCCGTAGTGAACTCCAAGCCGCTTCCCGTGAAGGATCACGAACTCGGCGAGACGCACATCCTTCGCAGCCAGACCCTCGAAATGAAGATGCGGCCCGGTGGCCACGAGATGGAAAACGTGGTCACCCACGCCCCCGGCACTCTCGAATTCCTGCCCAACCGGCCAATCCAGCGCCATCGCATCCTCACAGGCAACGAAATGCAGATTGCCTACGGCCCGCAGAATCGCATCGACACCTTCCACACCACGAACGCCAAAACCCAGACCGAGCCGAACGTGGACGAAAAGAAGCGCAACCACGCCACCTCCATCACCTCCAGCCAGGAACTGCTTGCGCATTTCGATCCCAAAACCGGCCAGATGTCCACTCTGGAGGAGAAGGGCGGCTTCCAGTATGAGGAAGGCGACCGCAAGGCCGTGGCGCAGCAAGCCTCGCTCGATCAAGGCTCGAACGTGATCCTGCTCAATGGCGGCGCGCGCATGTGGGATGGCACAGGGTCCACGTCGGCTGACGTCATTCGCATGGACCAGCGCACCGGCGATTTCTCCGCAACAGGCCACATCAATTCCAGCCACATGCCGGATAAGAATCCCAAGAAAAACTCGGCCATGCTTTCAGGCGACGAGCCGCTCCAGGCGAAGGCCGACAAAATGGATTCGCGAAATAAGAACCGCAGCATCCATTACGAAGGCGATGTGGTGATGTGGCAGGGCGCCAACCGCCTCACCGCCAACGTGGCCGATCTCGATCGCGATAAGCGCACGCTGGCCGCCAATGGCAACGTGGTGAACTATCTTTGGGAGCAGCCCAAAGAGGAAGACAAGAAGAAGGGCGCAACCCCCGTCCTGACCGTGGTTAAGGCCCCTACGATGGCGTATACCGATTCCAATCGGCTGGCGATCTACACTGGCGGTGTCACCCTGACCCGGCCGGGAATGCATGTCAAGAGCCGCCAACTGAGCGCTTATCTCGCCGATTCCGATGCCGATTCGCGGCTGGAGAAGGCTTTCTGTGACGGCGCCGTCGAGATCGTGAACACCGCCAAAGACCACGTCCGCACCGGCACCGCCGAGCACAGCGAGTACTTCACCGACGATCAGAAAGTGGTCCTCACCGGCGGCCAGCCCAAATTCGTCGACATGGTAAACGGTAAGGAGAAGGGAAGAACGCAGGCCCCCGAATCGTTGACCTACTATGCCAACGATGATAGGCTGCTGAGTAGTGGGGCTCCCAACCAGCCTGTCCAGAGTCGAATCCACCGGGGAAAATAATCTGCCCAAGATGAGCAAATTAGAGACCCGGGAAATCTCCAAAACATATCGCGGGCGCCGTGTCGTAGACGATGTTTCGGTCTTCGTGCAGCAGGGCGAAGTGGTGGGACTGCTTGGGCCCAACGGCGCCGGCAAGACCACGTCGTTTTACATGATTGTCGGGCTCATCAGCCCCGATTCCGGCCGCATTCTGGTGGATGAGCAGGACATTACCTCGCTGCCCATGTACCAGCGGGCGCGCAAGGGCATCAGCTACCTTCCGCAGGAGGCGTCGGTCTTCCGCAAGCTCACCGTGGAGGAAAACCTGATGGCCATTCTGGAGACGCTCTCGATGAATGCGCGCGAGCGCCGAGACAAGCGGGAGCGCCTGCTCGACCAGCTTGGCCTCGACAAAGTGCGCCGCAGCAAAGGCTACATGCTATCGGGCGGCGAGCGCCGGCGCGTCGAAATCGCGCGCTCCCTGGTGATCGATCCCAGCTTTCTGCTGCTCGATGAGCCCTTTTCCGGGATCGACCCTATCCAGGTGCTCGAGCTCCAACGTATTATTTTCGACCTAAAGCGCACCGGGATTGGCATTTTGATCACAGATCACAATGTCCGCGAGACCCTCGCCGTCACTGATCGGGCTTACATTATCAATAACGGGCGCATCTTCCGCGCGGGTAGCCCGGAGGCCCTGGAACGAGATCCTGAGGTCAAACGCATCTACCTGGGCGAGTCTTTTAGCTTGCGCGTCTAAACAACATGAAACCACTTTTCCTTTTGACGCTGGCGGCGATTGCCGCCTGCGCGCAGCCCTTTTCCGCCGGTGTGAAAGTGGGTCTGCCGCTCACCAATTTCATCGACACCGTCAACAGCGGAAATCTTACCGCCAGTTCTAATACCGATCGCTTCATCGTGGGGGTCACCGCCGAACTACGTCTGCCATTCGGTTTGGGCATTGAGGGCGATGTGCTGTATCGCCGCTTCAACTACAACGTCACCGCTCTCGGCCTGGCCACGGGCAGCACCAGCAGCAATGCCTGGGAATTTCCGCTTCTGGTCAAGTATCGCTTTCCGTCTCATGTCGTGCGGCCCTTCGTGGATGGAGGCATCGCCTGGGACCACGTGGATGGACTCGCCAACTCCATCCTTTCCGCGGTGCAGCTCTCGAACGTGGCACAGAAGACCACCACCCGCGGCGCCGTGCTCGGTGTCGGTGTGGAATTGAAAGCGGCGATAATCCGAATCTCCCCCGAGATCCGCTACATCCGCTGGACCGACCAGCACTTCAACCTCGGCAATGTGCTGCAAAGCAATCAGAACCAGGCCGAGTTCCTGGTAGGCATCACTTTCTAGCTTGGTCTTACCGAGCCGACCGTAAGGGAGTCGGTGCTTGGTAGCACGCGCTCTTGCGTGCCCGCTGGTCGCCTGTTACTTGCCCTTCTCCTTCATTTCGTCCATCATTTTCTTGAGTTCCGGTTGCAGGTCGCCGATCATCTGCATCATCACGGGCATCGAGCGTTGCATCACCTCCGGCATCTTCTGAATAAAGGCCTTCCCGGCGGGCGACTTGTAGAATGCCAATATTCCGTCGAGCTCATCTTCCGTGTAAGTGTCGGTGTAGACCTTCGCGAGCGCCGGCTTGGCCTTATTGAGATTCGCGGCGACCAGCGTCAGCATCTTCTCCTGCAGATCGCCAGCTTTCGCACGCTGCTCAGCCGTCATGTCCTTGCCTGCCTGCGCCAGCATGCCCTTCATCATGGGCTCCATCGTCTTCAACATCTGGTCGCTCTGCGTCAGTTGCAGCAGTTCTTCGGCCTTGGCGGACTTGCTGGCTTCGTCCGCGCGCACGGGAGAAACCGACCACAAAATCATGGCCCCGGAAATAAGATAAACAGGTATGGATTTCATGACATCAGTATACGCCAGAGCCGCATGCGGGCGGTGGAAGCCGGTGGTCGTGCCACCGGCCCGTTGCCGGCTTAGAAGCTGAACCGGGCGCCGAATTCGCCCGCGAACGACTTGGGCACGATCACGCCGGACGACGTTATGAAACCTGTCGGCTGCAGAAACGTCGACGTGCGGATGTTGCCGCCGTAACTGGTGCCGAAGTTGGCGCGATTCGTCAGGTCGAAGGCCTGGAAGAATAGCTCCAGCTTGGCTCGCTCGCCAAACTTGAAGAAGCGGCCAAAGCGCGCGTCCAACTGGAAGAAATCCTCGCCGCGCAAGTAGTTGTACGGCACCTGGTGGCATGTATTGGCCGTGATGCACGCCGTCAACTGCGATGCGGTGTAAGCTGCGGTGGCGGTCAGGTTGTTGGGATCGCTATTGAGCACGATGGCGTGCGTGGTGCCGACGCCGCTGCCGTAGCCGAAGACATCCGTGATGCCCTCAGTTGCGTTATAGGGACGGCCGGTGGCCCACTGCATAATCGGAGTGACGATGATGCCCCATTTCAGGTTGATTAACCCGCTGAAGGTGATGCGGTGCCGCTCATCGGCCGGGGTGGGGCCCAGGTCGTGCGGCGCGAACCAGTTCAGAAGATCGGTGGGCCCGTTTCCGAAAGCTGCGGAGTTGCCGTTGTAAGCCACGGCCTTGGAGAGAACGTAGGATGCATTGATGGAGAAATTCCTGCTCAATCGCCGCCGATATGAAAGATTCATCCCGTCGTAGCGGCTGCGGCCGATGGACATGTAGTCGCGAATGCCGCCCAGCACCGGCAGACCTTGCGCCTGGAACAAAGGCGTGGTGTAGCGCACGCCATTGATGGTTGGATTGATGACGATGGTCTTGCTTTCGTGGAGACCCAGCTCATGAACGTACTCGGCTTCGATCACGGAGTTGCCGGTGACCTGCCAGGCATAGCCGGCGTTCCACTGTTCGCTATATGGATTCGAGTAGTGCGGATCCATCATCTGTCCGGTGGCCCCGGTGGGCAACTGCGTCGCTCCAGGCGCCTGAGGCGGTAGGGGATCGACTCCGAAGCGGAACGCGGAAAGAAGCTGCCCACTGGGCAGGGCGCTGGCACTCGCGCTGCCCGGTCCGGAACTGGTGTAGGCAACGGTGGTGAACAAGCTGGAGTTCGCCTGCTGCTCCATGAACAGCGGAATGTTCTGGAAAATCTGACCGTAGTAGAGGCCGTAGCCGGCTCGGATGACGTGCTTACCACTGCCGGTGAGGTCGTATGCGATGCCGATGCGCGGGCTGAAATCCTTGTTCTCATCATGCGGGAGTGAGCCCGCATAGGGACTGCCGATGGCCTTTAACTCTAGGTACGCACGCGATTGCGCCTGGATGGCGCCTCCATTGAGCCCGATGTCCTTGTCCCAGCGCAGACCGATATTCACGGTCAGCCGCCGGGTCACTTTCCAATCGTCCTGGAAATATATGCCGAACATTTTATTGTGCTCGGCGTAGTAGGAATTGCCGGTGGTGGCCTGAGTGATGGATTGGACGGAGCCGGGCGTGGCAAAGCCCTGCGGGTATTTGGTGGTATTGGACAGAATGGTGAGCGGGTCGTCGAAGAAGGAGATGACCGGGGTCGCGTCGGTGAGGAAGAAACCGCCCAGGACCGGCTCCCAGAGATAATCGATGCCGGTTTTGAAGGAGTGCTTTCCGCGGCTGAAGGCGATGTCGTCCTTGAACTGCCACTTTTTCTGGAACGTGTTCTGCGGGACATTGCCATTGGTGCCGATCGTGAGATCGGGAAAGCTCAGGTTGGCGACATAGTTGTTTGTGGAGATCAGGTTATTCCAATACTGGTAACCGACGGTGACGGAGTTCACCACGGTAGGCGTGATGACCGAGTTCAGCGATGCGTTTGCAATGATGAGCTGGTTGGTGGTGAAGTTGTTTTGCGAAAGGTCGCTGGTAGGGCCGTTCTGGTCGTTCAGGCCGCGATTGTTCTGGTTGGTGTAGCTTGCGGAGAACGTGTTTTTGTCGTTGATGTGATGATCGATTCGGCCGTTGTAGCGCCAGTCATAGTACGGCGTGGGAATGGTTTGTGTTGGCTGCGGCTTCACCGGCAGTCCAGCCACGCCGGCTAGCGCCTGATCGTTAGCGAAAGCGGTTCCATTGACATTGATGCTGGTCTGTTCGCGCGAACGCTCGATGGCAAAAAACAGGAATGTCTTGTCTTTTTTGATTGGACCGCCCACGGAGCCGCCAAACTGCTGGCGGCTGAACGGAGCTTTTTGCCCCGAGCCCTGGTGCGCCGTCTGCTCGAAGTAGTTCAGGGCGTCGAATGTCTGGTCGCGATCCTGGAAAAAGAGCGAGCCGTGTAGCAGGTTCGTGCCGCTCTTGGTGATTACGTTGACGGCGGCGCCCTCGCTGCGGCCGTTAGCCGCCGAAAAACGCTGCGTGGAGATATTGAATTCTTCGATGGATTCGAGCGGGAGCTGCATCACCGGTCCGCCGACGGAATTGTCCTTGTTGTCGACGCCATTGACAGTCATGTTCACGTTTCGCCCGCTGGATCCGTTGGTGGCGAAGACGCTGTACCGTGCCTTGGTCGGATCGTAGGAGTTGACCGGCCGGGCGCCGGGCGCGAGAATCGCAAGGTTGGCGAAGTCGCGCGAGTTGATCGGGAGATTCTCCACCTCTGCCGGTGTGATCGGACGGCTGACGTCTGTCTTGTCGACGTCCACTAGCGTGGCGCCGGTAGCTTCCACGGTCACCGTGGTAGCCTGCTGGCTGAGCGAGAGCTCCGCATCCACAGTGGTGGTGCGGGAGACGGCAAGCTCAACGCTCTGGAAGTCCGCGGTGGCGAATCCTTTGGCCGCCACCAGGACCTCGTAGATTCCGGCTGGCAACAGGTTAAACGAGTAGTTACCGGAGCTATTGCTGACGGCGGAGCGAGCCTCCCCGGTGCTCTTATTTGTGATTTTGATTTCCGCGCTGGGAATCACGGCGCCACTCTTATCGGTGACGGCGCCTTGCAACGTGCCGGTTGCGGTGATCTGAGCGGACAGAACTGGTATGCACTGGCTTAGAAGTGCCAGCACGCAAATGGCGAATGGACTCCGATTTCGCATAACCCCTCCCACTTTGCTGATTCACGGCGGGCCCTTACGTAGATGGCTAAGCGACGAAACTTGGTCGAGTTGGTTAAGCGTATGCCTCCGGCACGATTCTTGTCAACCATAATAGATAGCGGACAGGTGAAAAAGTGCGGAGAATCGGTAGAGCTGTTGATGAACCGGCATTGTCGCCGAACCCTCCCGCAGGGTTCGGACTGCCAGATGGGTTCGCCTTCCAAGGTGCAGCGTGAAACGTAGAGACTTTATTGGTTACGGGGCTGCGGCCGCGGTGCTTACTGCCCAAACCGTGCCGCACAGCCGTATCGAATCCATCGCCACAATCAGCCGCTACCCCGAGTATTACCACGGCTGGCCAACGCTGGCTTCGCGCCGCAATGGTGAACTTCTGCTCACGTATTCCGGCGGTCGGGAAGCTCATGTGTGCCCCTTCGGTCGCGTGGAGCTAATGCGATCGTCCGATGGCGGCCGGCATTGGAGTTGGCCGGAGGTGGTTTGGGATTCGCCGATAGACGATCGGGATGCAGGCGTCCTGGAGACCCCATCGGGATCGTTGCTGTTGACAACCTTTACCTCCCTTGCGTATGAAGCCGCCTTGAAGGCGGCGTCCGGCTGGCCTCCCGAGAAGTTGGCGCGTTGGCAGGCCGTAAACCTCCGTACGACTCCCGAGCAGCGGCACGGTCTGCTCGATACGTGGATGCTGCGCTCTGGGGATGGCGGCATGACTTGGTCGACGCCATATCGGGTTCCGGTAAATAGTCCGCACGGACCAACAGGTTTAGCGAATGGTCGGCTGCTATATGCCGGAAAGCAACTGTGGCAGCCCGGGGAAAAGGTCGGGGTCTGCGAATCTTCGGACGATGGGAAGACTTGGCGGTGGCTCTCCGATATTCCGGCCCGGCCCAACGACAGTGCGGGGCAGTATCACGAACTGCACGCTGCCCAGGCGGCCGATGGCCGGGTCATCGTGCACATTCGCAATCACAATGCGCGGAATTCAGGAGAGACCTTGCAGACTGAATCGGCAGATGGAGGACGGACCTGGACCACGCCGCACTCCATCGGAGTGTGGGGTCTGCCGTCCCATCTATTGCGGCTGCGGGACGGACGATTGCTGATGACCTACGGATACCGCCGTGCGCCCTTCGGCAACCAGGCACGAATCAGTGCCGATCACGGCACAACCTGGTCGGACCCAGTCGTCATTTCCAGCGATGGCGCCGGTGGCGATCTGGGTTACCCGTCGACTGCTGAACTTGAATCTGGCGAGCTCATCACCGTGTGGTACGAGTCGCTGAGCGGTTCCCCGCACGCCGTATTGCGCCAGGCCCGCTGGTCGCTATAGATCGAGCGGAGGCCGCTTTCTAGGTAGCTGCCAAGCCTTCTTAGGCCGCGGAGAGAGCACTGATCGTAACGTAATATCCGTCCGGATCTCGGAGCGAGAACTCCCTGGTTCGAGTGTTCGGATTCACATGTGGCTCCTCGTCGAGCCGAGTGACGAGAGCGCGAGCCCTCTGAAGCGCAAGGTCGAAGTCGTCGACACGGAAGAACAACAGGAGGCCATTCCCGGGTTGCCCGCGATCGGGGCTCTGCAATGAGGGATGTTCGTGAGCGCCCCATCCTGCTTCAATAATCTCAGCGGTTGCAGTGGGGGTGTCGCTACCGGGAATCGGCGTTTGCCGTTCTGGCGCCGCCGCCCAATTTTCTCCGGCACGATCTGCGGCATAGGCCGAACCTGTCCGTTAGCCAGCCGCAGGCCACAGGTTTGCCCACCCTCAAGCAGCTTGTCCCCGTATCGGTCGATCTCGGCCTGGTCCTTGCGCGCGACGGAGTACGAGAAAGCCGGCGCGAACGCCTCCATTTCGATAGTATCCATCCCCGAAATCTGACAACGCGGCCAATCACCGGGCGTGTGGGTTCCTGCGCGCGACTCACCGCCACGGCCGCGACCGAGCCACCGAGATCCCGCGCGTCTCCTTCGGATACTTCCCCGCCACCGCGCAATAGTAGTGATAGAGGGCCCCGCCTTGCCACACCACTGCAGGCTTGTGCGCGTAGGTCTCATCCACCGATCCCGGCGCGCCCACATCCACCAGAATCTCGCTCGCCTTCGTAAACTGGAACGGAGTCCTGCCGGTCGCCAGCAGGTCGCGAGCCTTCCCCTTGCCATCCAGCCCGTAGTAGAACATCACCCACCGCGGTCCGTCCACCACCACGCAGGGGTCGCTGGCAAAGATCCCGTCCCACGAATCGGCGCCGCCGTTGGCCAAGATCGGATTGCCCGCGTAGCGCTTCCAACTCTTCAGATCGGTCGAAGTCGCCACGCCCGTCTGCTCGCGCCAGCCTCTCGGACGGTCGTTTTTCGCGTTGTAGAAGAGATAGTAGGTCCCCCCGTGCTCCACCAGGCACGGCTTGTAGAGCCCGCCCCGCTCCCACTCCGCCCCCTCGCCCGGATTCAGGCACGGCGCGTCCACCTCCCACCGCCGCAAGTCGTCGCTCCAGCAGAGACCGATTACCGCCGGCCCGCTCTCGTATCCCGCATTCGGGTACGCATGGTACGCGCCCAGAAACCGCCCCCGAACCTTGCGCGCCTTCCCCGGTGAACGCAGCGCACTTTCGCGCACAATCCAGTTCATCGCCACGTTATATCTCGTAATCGGATTGCTGGGATCGCGCCGCAGGATCGCCCCCAGCTTGCGCCACTCGACAAGGTCAGAGCTGGACGCAAGCCCCGTCTGGTAGCCCGTCCCATCCCATCCGACGTACGTCATGTAAAAGACGCCGTCGTGCTGAAACACGAACGGGCAGTCCACGGAACGGCAGTCGAAAGCATCCTGGTCAGTGGACGCGGCGAGCACCAGCTTGCCGTACTTGTACGGCGTGGCGTAGGCGGATGGCGCCGAGTCCGCGGCGCGCGCCGTAGAAGCGACGGCCGCGGCCAGTATCGCGCGCCTGGAGTAATTCGTCATAGAGCTTCCGAGCCGATTCTATCCGATTGGCTCGCCTGCTCGAGCCAGGACGAGATCCGCAGCTGCAGATTCTCGAAGTTCCGCCGTTGTTCCAAGTGATTCGGGACTAACCACGCTTCCCCGGTGGCTTTTCATCCATCGAATTGCAACCGGGCGGCCATCAGCCGCGCCTTGGAACGATGCCGCGCACTGCCCACACCCGTGCGGAGAGAACGAAAGGTCTATCTTCGGCTGAGACTGAGAGACGGCGTCTAATTTCGTTGCGCAGGGCCGGCAACTTGCTAGGATCGAGGCGACGAACGTACGCGCCGGCAGGTCCTTGCCCAAGGAGAAATGGATCCCAGTAGTCTGCGAGGGATTCGAATCTCATCGTGATCTCGATCGGCTCCTCCCGCACACTCTCCAATCCACCCTTCCTCCACAATGCGGATAATTCACCCTCACGGCAAAGCGGCATGTGCTTTTCGTCAAACTTGCCGGCCCCCGGATCCAGGTGCACTGCGGCATCCCAAAATATCCGCAGCATCCGCATAGCGCTGCCATAGTCCCAAACGGCAGCCGAGAGCTTACCGCCCGGCTTGGTTACGCGTCGAACTTCCAGCAGCGTTTTATTCGGATCGGGAATGAAATTAAAGACCAGCAGTGAAAGGGCGGCATCGAAGCTTGCATCTGGGAGACTCAATTGCTGCGCATCCCCCACCTCAAAGCGAGTTCGATCGGGAAAGGGACTCCGTCCAGTTGCGTAAGCGACATATTCGCGGGACGGGTCGATCCCCAAGACGTGCGCACTGCTATTGCGTTCAGTGATCGCAAACGCCAGCGATCCCGTGCCTGAGCCGACGTCGAGCATTCGGCCTCCTGGCGGGAAATCGGTGAAGTCCACCAGTCGAGGCGCAACGAGACGGCTCCAACGGCCCATGAATCGCTCATATGCTTCTGCGTCTTCGAACATCGTTGGGTGTGTGTCCTGACCACCAAGGACCCGAACGACGGCGCTAACAGGAATGCCCGCCGCAACAACATCCTAAGATTCTACTTCAGGAGTCATCAGGTTTTTCGGGGGTCGGGCTGGTCGATGCGAGGAGTCGGCATCCCCTCGAGTGACACCTCCACCGTAGGCGCCCACCTCTCCGTAGCCGAGATTGTCCATCAGGATGAATACGAAGTTGGGTTTGCTCGCCTCCGGCTGAGGGTGAATTGCGACGCTAAACAGAGCGAGCAACATCGCGAAAACAGCTCTGCGAGTCACGGCGCTCTTCACAGCGTCCCCACGCTAAGACCGATCGTCATGAACCGAGACACTTTTTTGTGATTCCTTGGAAACTGGTCGATGCATTTTCGTTTAACGTGCGGCGCCGAAGATTTGAAGTCTGAGAGATTGGCGATGGCATCAGATCTTCCAGAATCGAATGACTCGAAACGTGCGCTTAAAGACGCATTTCGATGGAAAAGGGAAGGGACTGGAATGCCAAGAAAAGCAGTTCTCGGGATGATCGCGGCGATTGCGGTTACCGTAATATGTGCGTGGATGGTAGCGAGCGCCAGTTGGCTTACTCCAAAACTCCGGGGACAGGAAACGGATTCAGACAAAGCGACCTCGGGCGGCGCGCAAGTGCTTCCGGTTCCGGACCAGCGTTTCAACGGTGTCATCGGCCGCAAGGCCAAGTAATCCAAGCCAGACTTCCCTAAGGCGGTCGCCGCTCCTAAGGAGGCCCCGAACGTTCTGTTGACCATGACAGACGACACGGGCTTCGGCGCTGCAAGCACGTTCGGCTGCCCGATACCAACGCCAACGTTCGATCGCGTCGCCGCGAACGGATTGCGCTTCAATAACTTTCACACGACGGCCCTCTGTTCGCCCACGCGCGCCGCGCTCCTAACAGGCCGCAACCATCATAGCGTCGGGTTCGGCAACATCACCGAGTTCGCTACCGGTATCCGGGGTACGATTCGATCCTTCCCAAGACGGCGGCTACCATCGGCAACATTCTTGTGGGCAATGGCTACAACACCGCCTGGTTCGGCAAACATCACCTGATTCCCGATTGGCTGCAAAGTCCGGACGGTCCATTCGACCAATGGGCTTCGGGGCTGGGCTTCGACGAGAGTTTCGACGTCGGAGAGGATACGGGCACGCCCGTCATCGATGAGTACGACGCGAAGATGCCGTTCCGGTTCAGTAAGCTGAGACGCGCTCAACGCGCTTCCATTGAACAGATCGAATCATCCTGGCAATGGCGGCCCAATAAGGTTGGGTTCGCAACAGCCCCAAGTCGCGTTGCGACTGCTCCAAGGCAGTTAGCAGCGACCCAGCCGTGCGCTGCTTGATGCACGACGCCCGGCACTCCTGCCTACAGCATCGGTCGGACGTATTCGACTTCGGTCCGCACGGTTTCCTCCACCGGGTCTTCGCTCTCATACTCGATCGCGAGGAGCCGTGCGAAAGTTCAATCTCTCGCAGGCCAAGCCGCGTCACCTGTTCAATGGTGGCGTCGATCGACAGCTTGTGAAATGTGTAGGCGCCGATGCCGAGCCGCAGTTTCGCCGCAGCCAGTAAGCCGCCGCCGCTGCGGCGCCTCCGAGCATCCTCTGAAAGCTTCTGCGCGTCATAGCTGGATTACCTCAATGGCCTCGGCGTAACATCGGCGTCCACCAGTCGCAGCGCCCAGCGGATCGCATCGACATACATCGTCTGCACCGCCGGCATGTCCCAATTCTCCTCCACGTTGCCCAGCGTCGAATAGAACACCCGCCCCTTGCCGTACATTTTGGCCCAGCTTACTGCGAAGTCGTGGTCCTGGCGGTGTACGCGTGGATTGGCGAGGTCGAGTTTTGTGGGGTCGAGCCGCATCAGGACGCGCGTATTCTCGCGGGAGAAGTTCTTCATCTGGTAGATCTCGTCCTTCAGGGTGAACGAGCGGGGCCACTGCTTCATCCCGGGAAACGCCGCGTCCTCCACCAGGATCGGCGCCAGGAATGTGCCCCAGGGGTGCTCGTCGAAAACGCCGCCGATCATCTCGATGAACTCGGGCCACTTCGTCCATGTGATCGCTGCGCTGTGGACGCCGATGAACCCCTTGCCGTCGTCCCGAATAAAGGACAGGAAGTCTGCCTTCTGTTGTTCGTCCATTTCGAGTGTGCCGCCTGTGTAGAAGAGGACCGCGTCGAAATCGTTGAGGTTTTTCGCGTTGTACTCCAGCTTCTTCTTGGTGAGGGCTTCGGTATCGGTTCGCAGGGTTGCCTCCCACAGACCGGTCGTGCGCCCCATCCGCTCTATCGTCGCCATCGCGAGACGGCCTCGTGACGATATCCCTTCTCTTCGCCGATGACGAGCAGCTTCTTAGGAGCAGGAGCGTTTTGTGACGCCAAAGCCCAGGCAAGCGCGGCGCCGGCAAGCAGACGAGTCCATCGCATGAACTCATGGTACGTGGCGCTGGGACGGTTTGGGGGAGCCACTGAAAATCGATGCCATGTCCGACCCCTATGGTGAAGGGTAAACGGGAGCCACTCCGATCCCGAACGTTCGTGTCGCCCAGCCCGTGCTTCGCTCCACCTGCCGGAATTCTCCCGCCACGCATCCGACAATTGCGACGTCGCGAAGTGGTGATCGGCCGTATCGAAGCCTTGTCAGGAGGAACCGTCGGGCGTTTTGCGACCAACTGGCCCCGTGGCGTTACGATACGAGTGCCAATGTCGGCCGGCGTAGCTCAGTATGGATCAATTCGCAATTGTCCAAAACAAAAACACCGGTTCCGTAGCCGTGCTGTATCTGGCACGCAGCCGTGACTTGCCGCCCTTCTCGCAGGAGCCGCAACGCACGACCCCGGTCGCCAGGAAAGCGTAGCTGAATCCGCCGGCCGTTTTCCAGAATGAGCGATATGAACGTAGCATCACCCGCGAGCGAATTAGTGGCGCCCTCGAAGCTGCCCGAAACCTGAATCCACTTGTCAAGGCACGGAGTTAGCAGCTTTTCAGCGAGAGTGCCGGTATGACCGTGTCGTTCCAGAAGCGCTTCGGTGTCCTCCACGAAAATGCGCACGGGCCTCGATTTCCTTTTTTCCGCCGCGAGCGCCGCTTCAGTGGCACGCGCTCTGAGTAGTTGCTTGCGCCAATTCCAAAACGAGATTGCTACGAGGGCGCCAGAGTAAAGAGACCATTTGATCTCAGAAGGCAGCGGCCTCCTGGTGAAAGCTTCCCAGAGCACGAGTCCACTCCATATTACCAGTAGATCCGTATAGTTCAGGAAAAACTGCAGTACGGTAACAAGGAAACTAGGCAGGGTGAAGCGCCAATCCTTCATTGGCTCAGAATACCGCAACCTAAACGAGTTCGCCTTGCCTCACATGGCCGCAGGACCGTAACCTGAAGGCTCTGACGTCGGCGGCCCTAACTATTGGCGGTGAGTGTAGTGGTGATTGTAGTGGTGTTCTCTCGAGCGTTTGTACAGGTATCCGCCGCCGCCGCCGATCGCACCGCCAACCAGGGCGCCTGTTCCGCCACCCACCAAACCTCCTACCAAGGCGCCGCCGCCGGCTCCACCGACGATGGGCGCGTTCCTCTTCCACCAGTGCTTATCCTTATACCAGGATGATACGGGTTGATAGTAGACCGCGCCAGTCGTCTGGAAAGCAACTGCCGGCGCCACCTCCATTCTTGACCCGCTCGTTTGGAAGGATTCCTGGACCGCAAATGCGCGCTGCCTTGCACCGATTGGTGCTGTTTGGGGAACAACGAGGTACCCCCAACCCATCAATCCGAGCACCGCGACTGTTAGAGATCCACTAACAATGCGTCCGAGTTTGATTTTCGGGGTGAACTTCATAACTGCCTCTCATCGGTTACATTGCAATTGGCGAGCCAAAGACTGCCGTGACTGACGTACGCAGTCCGGAACATTCTCATCCTTCGTTGCGACACGAAGGGCTAACCTATTCGTGCCGCAGAGCCGCCAGCGGATCTATTCGGGACGCTCGCCTTGCCGGCACATAGCCGGCGAGGATCGCGGCCCCAAGGAGGACGACACCAGCCAGCGCCAGCGTTCCCGGATCGTTGGGCTGGGTCTCGAACAGAAACGATTTGACCAGCTGGGACGCGCCCAACGTGGCAGGCACGCTGATCGCGAGACCCACCGCCGCCAGTAGAAGAACGCGGCGCAGAACCATCCATACCACGGCGCCGCGTTGCGCGCCTAGAGCCATACGGATTCCAATCTCGCCCACCTGCCGCGCGACGTTGTACGACATCGTTCCGTAGAGCCCCACGCACGCCATCAGGAGAGCGAGAACCGCGAAACCCGTGCATAGTCTCGCGAACATGATTTCCCGGCTGATCGTCCGATCGATTTCCGCAGCCTGTGTGACCACGTCTGTCACGGGTATGCGGGAATCTGCCTCCCGCACGATCTCATGCACACTCTTGACAAACCTCAGCGGATCACCCGCAGTGTGCAGCGCATAGGTCATTCGGTCCGGAGAAATCTGGCTGGCTGCGACGAACATGGTCATCGAACTCTCCTCTTCATCTTTCAGACCACCGTATCGCAGGTTAGCCGACACGCCGACGATTTCAAGATCTCGCTTCTCGTCTACCAACGTGATGCGCCGGCCCACCGGATTCTCGTTCCCGAAGTAAGTCCGCGCCAACTCCTGGCTGATCACTGCAACCGGAGTGGAGCCCCGTTGGTCGCGCTCGTCAATCTCACGCCCGGCCAGCATTGGAATCTGCATCGTCGTCAGGAAACGCGGTCCGGCGGCCAGGACGCCCGCGTCATCGATGGTCACGGCGCCGATCTTCATTTCGCCCCTGATTGCCGACCCCGCGAGACCGGCGTTGATGAGCGACGAGTGCGAAAGCGTCGCACTGCTCACTCCGGGGATCGATTCGAGGCGCTTGCGCAGGTCCGCGTAAAAACTAGTGATCTCCGGGTCGCGATGCCCGGCCTGGCGCGCATTCACCGTGAACAGAAGGATGTTCTCACGGAAGTATCCCAGTTGGACGGAGTGCAGCTTGTCGAGTGTCCGGGCAAACAGACCCGCGGCGACCAGGATGAGAAAAGAGATCGCGATTTGGGCGACCACCAGAACGTGCTGCGCGCGGCGGTGCGGTCCGCCCCCGCGGCCGTTCTTTAGCGCGGGCATGACGTCCGGACGCGTCGACTGAATCGCCGGAGCGAGGCCGAATAACAGACCGCAAACCACCGAGAGCGCCGCCGTCACGCCTAGCACGCTCCAGTTCAATTCCGCGTGCAGCGTGGCGTTCCTCGGCCCGCTCGAGAGCAGAACTGTCAGCGTTCGCATTCCCCAGATCGCAAACGCCACCCCTAGTGCCCCGCCGAGCGACGCCAGCATCACGCTCTCGGTCAGCAGTTGCCGCACCACGCGGAGCCGACCCGCTCCCAGGCTGAGCCGGACAGCCATTTCGCGGCATCGCGCCGCGGCCCTTGCCAGCAGCAGGTTGGCGATGTTCGCGCACGTGATCGCCAGGATCAATCCCACCATCGTCAGCAGCACGTACAGAGGTTTGGAATACTGGCGGCGCAGGCTGCCCAGACCGGCGGCGCCAGGGTTCAGCGTCAACTCGGGCAGCTTGGCGCGCTCACCGTCGGTCGTCGCAGTGGTGGCAACCCATTGATGGAACCGGGGAGCCAGCACTGCCTGTGCCTGGGCCATGCTTACGCCAGGACGCAGACGGCCCATCATTTCGATCCAGTAGAAGTTTTCGTCGTCATATATACGAGCCGCTCTGGCGCCGTCCACCAGCACATTCGTGTGCAACGGAAGATAGACCTCCGGCGCCGCCGCTGGGTCCACTCCGAAGAATTCCGGCGGCGCGACACCGATCACCGTGAAGGGCACGTTATCGACGAGAATCGACTGTCCAATCGCATTCGACGGTCCCCCCAGGCGATTTTGGCTTGTCGCAAAACTGATTACGACCACCGGCGCCGCGCCGGGGCGGTCGTCCTCGGAGTCGATTACACGCCCTGCGGCCGGCGACACTGCCAAGCCCCGGAAATACTCGCCGGTGACATACTCCGTGCTTGCGCTCATGGCCTGCCCGTGGACGGTCAGGGTACGAACGTGTCCGTTGAAGTATCCGAAGAGCGTGGAGAAGACGGGATTCTCCCCGCGCAGCGTCTCGAACGCGCGATACGGGAATATCCCGCTGACCAGAGCCCCCTTGGCGCCAGGCCAGAAAATGCCTTGTAGCCCGTGCATGACGTGGACCGACACCTTGTCGCCCTCCTTCGGAGGCTGGCTATGCCAATTCAAGACCACCAGCGACGCGGGATTGCCTACCGGCAGCGAGCGCATCAGAATCGACTCCATCAAGCTGTAGATCGCCGTATTGGCACCGATGCCGAGCGCCAGCGACAGGACCGCCAGGGCGCTGAATGCCTTGTTGGCGATCATGGTGCGACAGCCATAGCGGACATCCTGCCAAAGTTCCGAGCAAAATCGTGTCATCCAAATCTCCCGCGACTCTTCGTGCTTCAGCCCGACGTTGCCAAACTGCCGGCGCGCTTCAGCCCGGGCGCGCTCTGCCGTCAGGCCGTCTGCTTCGAGTTCCTCGGCTTTTTCCGCGAGATGGAGTTCCATTTCCTCACGCAGCGCCTCGCTGCGCCTGGCGCTGTCCATCCAATACCTCAGCCGTCGTGCCACGTCCGTCACTCCGTTCCCATCACGCGCGCGATCGCCAGCGTGAGTTTGGCGTACTTCCGGGTTTCAAGCGCCAGCTGTTTGCGGCCAGCCGCCGTGATCTTGTAGATCCTCGCCCGCCGATTGTTCGGCGTCACGCCCCAGACACCGTCGATCCAGCCGTTTAGCTCCAGTCGCTGGAGAGCGGGGTACAGCGAGCCCTCCTCGACCAGGAGCTCGTTGTCGGACGATTGTTGAATGAACTGGACTATGCCGTATCCATGGAGGTCGCGCAGCGACAGCGTCCGCAGAATCAACATGTCCAGTGAACCGGGCAAGGAATCGTTCTTTTGCGGCTTGCGTCCCATACCAAGAATTCTTAGCTTACGCCGATCGGATGACGCCAGTCAAGTTCAGATTGGCGATCCCCGCGCGCCGCACGACGATTTCGGGGTGCTCACGCGCGCCGACTGCCGTAGCTGGGGTTGGGTGCGATGGCGCGCGGCTTGGATAGTAATCTGTCGATTCGTTGACTGAAGGTTCAGTCACGGAACGTCCCGGAACCAACCCCGCGCGTCCGGTGTCTAAACCGGCCATGCTGGAAGTTCGCAACCTGACCAAACGTTACAACAACATCCCCGTCGTCGAGTCCGTTAGTTTCGTCATCCGCCCCGGGGAAATCCTCGGCTACCTCGGTCCCAACGGCGCCGGCAAGAGCACCACCGTGAAAATGCTCACCGGCCTCATCGAGCCCACCTCGGGCTGCATCGAATTCAACGGCCGGGACGTGCGCGCGGACCCGAAGGCCTTCCAGCGCCGCCTCGGCTACGTGCCCGAGGAGGCGCACCTCTATCCACATTTGTCTGGGCGCGAATATCTCCAACTCGTCGGGCGCATCCGAGGAATCGCCCGCCGCGCGCTCGAACCGAAGATCGATGAGCTTCTGCGCCTTGTGGGCCTGTGGGAGGATCGCCTCTCGCCCCTCGCCTCCTATTCCAAAGGTATGCGCCAGAAAATCCTGCTCCTCGCAGCCCTCCTCCACGACCCGGAAATCATGATCCTCGACGAGCCCTTCTCCGGTCTCGACGTCAACGCTGCCATGATTCTCCGCAGCCTGCTGCGTTCCCTCGCCGAGTGCCAGAAAATCATCCTCTACAGCTCGCACGTCCTCGAGGTCGTCGAAAAGGTCTGCGATACCGTTCTCATTCTGCGCCGCGGCCAGGTGGTGGCGCACGATCGCGTGGCGCGCCTGCGCGAACTCATGTCGGAATCGTCGCTCGAAGGCGTGTTCGCGCAGTTGACCCAGACCGAAGATACGGACGCCATCGCGCGCCGGATGCTGGAGGTGGTGGCCGCATGACCGAGCGCTGGCGTGAATGGCTGGAGGAGACCCACAACGACAATTTCGAACTGCTGAGGCTTTTCGTCGGTAGCTTCTTCGATAGCGAAATGCTCTCCGTCCCGGGTGAATGGACCAAGGTTGCGGCTGGCATATTCGCCGTCCTGGTATCCATCGGATTCGTGGCCTTCACCACCTTCTATGAGCTCTTCAACTCCATGGAGGGCCATCTCACCAAAGCCCGCATCTTCGCCGAAATCCGCGGAAACGAGTTCACCTTTATCGGCCTCGCCGCCGCGGCGGCCGCTCTCCTCACCGCGCTGGAATGGCAATCGCTTTTTCCCAGTCGCCGCGACTGCCTGGCGCTCGCCAGTCTCCCCGTAAGCGCGCGCCAGATCTTCTTCGCCAAATTGGCCGCCCTTGCGCTGATCTTCGCCGTATTCGTTCTTGCCATGAATCTGCCGTGGGCCGTCGAATACTCCATGACTACCGCCGGCCACTGGGAAAACAATCCCTCCACCTTCACCGTCATCGCCGCGAATTTCGCCGCTACCGCAGGAGTCTGCGTCTTCGTCTTCTTCAGCCTCCTGGCGCTCCAAGGCATCCTGCTCAACATCCTGCCCGCGCGCGTTTTCGGCAGCGTCTCGCTGGGCGTGCAATCCGCCGTGCTCATCCTCACTCTTGGCGGTTTGCCGCTCTACAACCGCCAGCCAATCGCTCCGTGGTGGCCGTGCGTCTGGTTCCTGCATCTCTGGGAGTCGATTATCAAAGGTCCCGCCGGCGCATCGCGCGACGCCCTCCTTGCCATCGCAATCTCCGCGGCGCTGGCGGTGCTGGCGTATCTGTTCAGCTATCACCGCTACCGTCGCCTGCTGCTCGAAGCACAATCGGAGCGTGCGCCCGGCGCCGCGCCCTCGGCGCCCGGAGCGGGTTGGGGCGCCCGTTTGCTTGAGTTCTGGATGCCCGATCCGCGCCAGCAGGGCGCCTTCGCCTTCATCTGCAAGACGCTCTCGCGCAGCCGTACCCACCGCCTCATCCTGCTCGCCTACGGCGGCATCGCGCTCGGCGCCATCACGAAGGGCGCGCTCGATATGCCGCGCCCGTCTCTGCGCGATGAGGGCCTCTACGGACTCATCATTGCCCTCGCACCACTCGCCCTTTCTCTGCTCGTCACCGCCGGCCTCCGCTATCTCTTCGCCCTGCCCGAGTCCCCCCGCGCCAATTGGCTCTTCCAGACTACCGATCGCGATGCCTCCGCCGCGTGGCTCGCCGCCGTCGAGCGCTTCGTGGTCTGGTGCGCCATCGCCCCACTGTTCGCCGCCGCGCTCCCCGCGGCCGTCGCCATCTTCGGCTGGATCCGCGCCTCCGCCGTTCTCCTCCTCGGATTCTTCGTCGCCCTGGTCTGCTTCGAAGCTATGTTCCGCCAGTGGCGAAAACTGCCCTTCACCTGCTCCTACCTGCCGGGGCGGCAGTCCGTCTGGTCGATCGTGTTGCGCTATGCTTTCGCCGCTATATTCATCGCGCCCGCCGGCCAGTTGATCCTCTCTTGCTCCGCCGAACCCATGGCTTTCCTCGCGCTCTTCACCTTCCAAGCCGCACTGTGGCATCGATGGCGCGCCCGCCGGCGCCGCATGTGGGCCGAGTGCGCGCTCTGTTACGAAGAACTGCCCGACGAGACCATCATGTCTCTCGGCCTGATGCCATCAACCGAGCCAGTGGTCGCGCCCGGCCGTGACGCCGCGTTCGTCGAAGCTGCCTTTGAGCCCACTATGCTGCAGCGCCGCCTTCTGCCCGATGCCTGGCGTGACGAGATTCGCGAAGAGCGCCGCCATCCATCGGTCGTCCTCGAAACTATGTGGGAGGACGTCCGCTTCGGCTGCCGTCTCATCCGCCGCAACCCGCTATTCGCCGCGGTCGTCGTCCTCACCCTCACCGTCGGCATCGGCATCAACGCCAGCGTCTTCACCATCTTCAACGCGGTGGCCCTGCGGCCGCACGTCTCCAGTCATCCCGAGACCTTCCTGCGCATCACACCCAGCGCGCGTTGGCAGGGAACCTCGCGCCCGGTATCGTACGACGAGTATGTCAGCCTGCGCGACCATGCCCGCTCTGTTCGCGCACTCACCGCCTTCCGATACATTCCCGCCGTCGTAGGCGACGGCAATCTCAGCGAACGCGCGGGCATCGCCGTCTCCTGCAACTTCTTCGCGGTCGATGGGATCGATCGGCCCCTCCTCGGCCGCCTCTTCGTCCCGGACGATTGTGCTGTTCCCGGTCGCATCCCTGTCGCAATCGTCAGCCAGTCCCTGTGGCGCAATCGCTTGGGCTCCGACCCCAACGCCATCGGCCGTTCCATCCGCGTCAACAATCGTCCCGCGCTGCTCGTCGGTGTCGTTGCCGATGGCGCGTCCCGCTGGGCGGAAAGTCTCACGCTGGATGTCTGGCTGCCCTACACCGCGATTCCCTATTTCGAACCGTCCCGCAACCCCTTCCGGCGCGACGACCTCCTCGAATTTTCGCTGGCCGGCCGCTTGGCCTCGGGGTTCTCTCGCCCCACCGCCGAAGCCGAGTTCCAAACCCTCGAGCATGCCCGCGACCGCGACTACGATGGCCGGCACACCTCCGTCGCCGTCACCGACGGCTCGTGGTCTCAGCAATGGCAACTGCGTGCTACCACCCGCGACGTCATGCTCATGGGTTTC
The DNA here is from genome assembly GCA_963815475.1 of uncultured Solibacteraceae bacterium. Taxonomy (GTDB): domain Bacteria; phylum Acidobacteriota; class Terriglobia; order Bryobacterales; family Bryobacteraceae; genus Sulfopaludibacter. Next base: position 4,117,339 of record CAWFHD010000003.1, read on the forward strand.
TTCTTCGCCACCTTCAATCTAGTCCTGCTGATCGCCTGCGCCAATGTCGCCACGCTGCTGCTCTCCCGCGCCTCGGCGCGCCGCCGCGAAATCGCCGTCCGCCTTTCGCTCGGCGCGCCGCGCATTCGCATCGTCCGCATGCTCGTCACCGAAAGCCTGGTGCTGGCCGCGGCCGCCAGCGCTCTCAGCGCGGTCGTCGCCTCGCGCGTCCCGCTGCCCCTCTTCCAATACCTGGCGTCCCGCTCACCCGATTTCCCTATCCTGGCCGACTGGCGAACCTTCGCCTACATCGCGGGCGTCATGCTCGCCACCGGTATTCTCGCCGGACTCGCGCCCGCCCTCGAATCGCTTCGCGTCGAACTGACCGCCACGCTGAAAGGTCAGGCCGGCGTCTTCGGCAGCGGCGGACTGCGCAACCTGTTGGTCAGCGCGCAAGTGGCGCTCAGCATGGTGCTGCTGGTCGAGGCCGCCTTGTTCGCCCGTTCCGAACAGCAGGCCCTGTATGCCGACCCGGGATACAGCCCTCGTCAGGTGGTCGTCGCCAACGTGAGCTTTCCCGAGAATACGCAGTTGGAAGCAGCCCGGGCGCGGTTGGATGCGATCGCCCGCCGCGTGCGCGCACTCCCTGGGGTGCAGTCGGTGGCTTTTTCTGACGGACTGCCTCTCCTGCGGCCCACCACGGTGGAGTTGTCGCCGCCCTCGCGCGACGACGCCAGCCAGCCGGTCGATATCTACACCGCTTCGTCCGGTTTCTTCGCTACCCTCGGCGTGCCTCTTTTGCGTGGCCGCGAGTTTCGCGATGGCGATGGCGCCGCGGTGGTGGTCTCCGAAAGCCTGGCCAAGGCTTTCTGGCATCGCGCCGATCCGGTCGGCCGTATGCTGGCGCTCCCCGAGGGTCCCGTCCGGATTATCGGCGTCGCCCGCGACATCGCGTCCACACGCACCGGTGGCTCCGACAATCCCCCGCTCTATCGCTTTCGCCAGGTGGATGCGCGGTACAACGAAATGTCCGTCCGGTTCGCCAGTAACGCCGCGGCCGGCGCAATCGCCATCGGCAATGCCCTGCGCGACTCCGATCCCGATCTTTTCATCCTTCCGGTGGCGCTGCAGGACTGGATCGATCGCATCACCCAAAGCCTCTGGAACGTCGCTTCGTTGATCGTGGTGCTCGGCGCGGTGGCCACCGTCCTCGCCTGCACTGGCATCTACGGCGCCGTCTCGTTCGCGGTTAGCCAGCGCGCACGCGATCTCGGCATCCGTGTAGCGCTCGGCGCAACGCGCCGCCATATCATGCGCGAGGTCTTCGTCTCCGGCGGCAAGCCCGTGGTATACGGCCTGGTAGCGGGCATGTGGCTGGCCGCCCCGACGGCGGCCGGCCTGCGCGAGAGCGTGCGCGGCTCGCCGATCCGTATCGATAGTAGTGAGCCCCTGCTCTATTGCGCGGCAGCTTTGCTGCTGGCAGCCGCGGCGACCCTGGCCATGCTCGGCCCGGCGCGCCGCGGCGCGGGCGCCGATCCCCTCGACGCCCTGCGCAGCGACTGACTACATTCGAATCGGACGAAATGGTTCGTCTGCTCAGCTTGGGCATTCGTTAGGCCGGACGCGACCACCAGTGCGCACGAGACTAATTCCAGGCGAGGCCCGGGCCGAAATATTCCCCGCGGGCATCTTGTTTCCGATCGCCGCCTGCAAAGCCACTTCGAACATCTGCCGCGGAATCAGCCGGCGCAGGCGCGAGATCAGCTCCTTCGTGCCCTCCTGTACTGTGGCAGCGATTGCTTGATTGCGTTGATCCTGGGCTAGCCTACTTGCCGACAGGCATCGGGCACTTCTCCGGGAAGCCCATATATCGTTCCCTAACGAAGTTCGGTAGGCTTGTCGTCGGAATCTCGATGCGGAAATCATGACGAAGTCCATCGTTAGTGCGTCGCTGATTGGCCTTGGGATGTCTTCTCTGCTTTCTGGCCAAGGTGGAACGGTTTGCGTTGCACCGAACTCATCGACAGCCCCGGCGCGGATTTCTCCGGGTGGACAATACAACCCCGCAACTCTGTCGTTGAAGATCGATAACGGCCGATTGATCCTTTGGCCTCACAAGGAAAGCGCAATCATTGCCGACCTGGACCTGCATCGGCGGCATCTCTTGACCGTTACGTCGGACAGCAAGCGTATTCATTCCTTCTGGTTTCGGTTTTCTGAATACAAGAGCAACGATCTGTGCGTTTTATTTGACGGGTACCAAAGCGTGCAATTGCAGGAGAGAAAGCGTTCTCCGTGGTGCAAGTGTAAGTAAACGGCGAGACCGGGAACTGGACGGCCTAGGTCCCTTTTGCGGGTCATTTTCCCCAAACCCACTTCGCAGCAACTAGCACATTGCAATACTGGAGCGGTGATGTTTCAGATTGGTCTGCTGCTGTCGTGCAGCGTTCTTCTCGCGCAATCCGGCTCGGAATGGCAGTCCTGCCCGGTTATTGCCCAAATGCCCGCCGAGACGCGGAGTATGGAACCGCTGGATCAGCGGCAGCGGTTCGAACTTCGGCAGTGCAACGGATACAAAATCATCGTGATTGCATAGGAGCGGGCGAAAGCAACACCGTCTCTTGTCTTTGATACCCCGGATAGTTACCCGCGGCTACTAGCCCACGTCGAGAACGTCCTTGTCTTTCAGAGTGTAGGAGGCTCGTCCGATCACGTTTTCGTTTTTGTGTTCAAGGCGGGTAAGCCTTCCGTTGCGCTCCAAACCGTTACGAAGGATCTCATTCAGATTCGGCAGTCGGACGAAATGGTCGTTGTGAGCGTGCGGCCCACAACGTATCCGGGACCGGACGGCAGATTCCCGCCGACGCCCAAACCGAAGAAATATAGGTTCTCGATTGAGCACTGAACCCAAACCGTTCAGTTTTCCGGTTAGAACCGCCATACCGGAAACTGCCGTCTGATTTTCATCTCAACACAAGAGCCCCATTCGGGACTGGAGTGACCGCGCCAATTTTCCGATAATCATCGAAAAACGGGTTAGAAGTGGATTCCGGCTGCCAGTCCACCCGGTGGCACGTCTCCGGAAACTCCTTTCCCAGCCATTGGGAAGATTCACGAGTCGTAGCGGTTCACGTTCATATGGCGGTAATCACCTGGCTTCCGAGATTTGGCGCGTCAAGCGAGTGCGCTCCAACTCCCCGATGGCTATGCTTCCCCCGCCATAGAAGAAAGAGGAGTGGCGCCATCCTTCACCGCGCGGCCGCGAGCGGATTCCATGCGTCCTGACGCGGGAACGAGGGAGCCCACAGCCCCGAGGCCCCAGCGGGGCATTCCACTGTAAATCGCCTCGTACTGTCCAGCTTTTACGAGGTAGGTTTCATGCCAGATTCCAACATCCCCTCGGCTTTTGCGCATACGCTTGTTGAACGCAACCCAAGCCGGCCAGTGAAGGTGATCGTGGCTCCGTGCATACGCTTCGAGGTGTTCAAAAGACCGCCAGTACTGGACCAGCAGCAGTCCACCTGAAATGGAGCCCAGGAACCCACTCTCGGGCTGGCGCCCGAGTTCCTTGAGCATACGAGGCATTGCCCGGAATACTGGTATCCATTTGTGCAGTTTCCAAGGCTTGTTGATCCGCAACCCGATGATAAAGACCACGAAATCTCCCTCGATTTCAGCAGCCATCCTTGCAGAATAGATCTCCGCCAATGTACCCCCCTCGCTAGAAGGTTCCATCAACGATATCATGGCGAACGGCATCTGGATCGGGTCAGGACGTCTATCCCGAGGCTGTCGCCAATTCGCGAGGAATTCACCTTGGGCGTCCAGTCGCCAGTGCGTACAAGTGGTCGGTTCCGGGCGGCCGAACTCCCATCGTGGACGAAACACGGGGATAGCGGAGACTGAACTGGTGGGGTCCACAACCGGTTGGTAATGGACGATATGCCTACTTTACTGCCGCGTGCAGTGTGCCCGTCATCGGAGCGAGAACGGTGGGCCAGAAGTTTCTCAAATTTGGTGCCCAACTCGTCTGGCGGTCGCCTCACGAGTTTTCCCACCCTGAGTGATCCGTAGCATCAAAGTATCGCGGCAAACCCTACCGTCATATCTAGTTGTCCGCGTTTCGCCATTCATCCCAACTTTTGTCTTGAACGAGATGCTGACGCCAACGACGCTGCCGCTCATGATCTGGCCACCACCACCTTTCAGGCCCATTGTGTCGGACACGGTGCCGGTCAATATGGAGCCATCGGATTTCAGGTCAAGGCTAATTTTACGAGCTGAGCGGGCATCCCCATTTGCTATCTCACAGACCCACTTACCGGTGAAATCGGGATTCTCTACTCCGCAGCTTCCTGCCAGACCGGGAATCGCGACGATGAGCCGAATCATGGTCACAACGAACAGCCCTTTATGCATGGTGACGAATGGGCGTTACGAAGCCACCAAACGTTACGGCCCCGCTCAAATAGGGTGTTAAACGGCGTTGTCGTCCATTAATGGCTTTCGCTGCCAGTATAAATTCCGGTAATGGACGCGAAGCCTACTTGCCGGGAGCTTATCGGAAAGTAGCCGCCGTTGCCTCGCCTGTAGTCGTCGGCTCTGATTTGTATTATCCTGCTATGGCGCGGCTGGTCGGCCCAACTTAATGACGCGGAATGCCGAAATGGTCAACGCGGTGGCAATCGCAAAACACCAGAGCATCGGCCCTCCTGTGCGTAACAGTCGTAGTCCGGGAAAGCCATACTCCGACCACCAGCGTGCGTAGTCGAGGAGGGCCAGAATGCCGAGGCAGTATAGGCCCAGCGCCATTGTCATGAAAGCCGCACCGATACGCCAGGGATGACGATGAGATCGTGACGGGAACAAACCGAAGTCGATCCGCCTGCCAAGCCACCACCACCAGATGACGATCGCTAGAGCAAAGATCGGATAACGTTCTGGGGAACTTCGGGCGTTGAAGAACGAGAACAGAGGCGCGGCACCGATGTACGCGGGAGCGTTGATTGAGACAAGGGCGATCCATGACGCTTCATACGGCCAGAGTGGCGGGCCGGTGTCCCACGCCATACCCATAGACGTGATCGCGCTGGTGTTGTGAAAATCCCAGATCATTAGCACGCCGCTAACGCATCCGACGACCAACGGCAACATGACTCTATAGGGGCAGCGATTCATACACCTGTAGACACCAATACCACCATGCGGTTCCTGTTGGAGTGCGTCGCGGTAGGAAAACGGCGTTACCGTAAACTGGCAATCCATGCGAGCCCGAAGCCGTGAATCAAAGAATGCGGCAGCGAAGAACGAGCCTCGCAGCCGAACGCAGCACCCCTCAACATGGGTGCGTTATTTACATTATCGTCGCCTACTCGGGCCGGTGCCGCCGTCAATGTTCGACACGGAATCCCCAGTTGGGGTCACCCGGCCTTCACGTGAAAGTACGCGCGATTCAGGGAATAAACGAATCTATCGTGCGAGAGTCGAATCAATCCAGGTGGAGGACAAGAGAATGACCAAACTTACTTGCGTGTTCGCACTGATGCTCGCATTGTTTTCCTTGAGCGTCGCCAGCGGTCAACGGGGTAAGGGTGCAGGAGCTGGTGGAGCCTCGCATAGGGGTTTCGCAGCTGGCGGAGCTTCCCGTACGGGTTTTGCAGCTGGCGGAGCTTCCCGTACGGGTTTTGCAGCTGGCGGGGCCTCCCATAGGGGTTTCGCGGCCGGCGGAGCTTCCCGTACGGGTTTCGCGGCTGGCGGAGCTTCCCGTACGGGTTTCGCAGCTGGTGGAGCCTCGCATAGGGGTTTCGCAGCTGGCGGAGCCTCCCGTACGGGTTTCGCAGCTGGCGGAGCCTCCCGTACAGGTATTGCAGTTGGTGAAGTCTCCCGTACAGGTGTCGCAGTTGGGGGAGTCTCCCGTACAGGTGTCGCAGCTGGTGGAGCCTCGCATAGGGGTTTCGCAGCTGGCGGAGCCTCCCGTACAGGTGTTGCTTCGCCGCATCGGCCCCAACGAAGGTAGATGGTCAATTCCCCTTTTTTACCCCATCCTAGAAGATCACGCGCCCGTCGCCGACCGATTCTGGGGCGTGCTACGCGGGACCTTCGACGCCTCGCCCGCGTTCCTCTCCAGAGTGGGACGGGCTTTCATGAGCATGGACATTTACTCGTTAACGGGGGGCCGGCATGTGACGTTCGAGTGGCGGAAGCTGCTAGGAAAAGGCACAGAAAGCAACGCGCACGGCTACGTCGCCCCCTTCTCGTTTACTCCCAAGCAACGCCCGGCCTTGCAAATGTCGTAGTAATGGTTTTGGCCTTCGTCCTCGTACTCGCTGGTGACGGAGAGCCCAACTGCTGAAAGCTGCCTGCGGTACTCCTCAGCTCCAAGAGAACGCGACTCTAATCCGGTCATCGCATCGTTCCACACCAATGATTCCGCACACGAAGTAAATAGCATCAGGCCACCTGGCACCAATATGTCGGCAATCCTCCGGATCAAGTGCCGCTGGTCTTCGGGAGAAAGTAGAAAAATGAGCCCCCATGCTAGAACCCCATCGAAACTTCGATCAAAAAATGTCGAATCTTGGACGGCTTCACAAACCACAGGTATATTTGAGAGATTGCGTCGGAATGCCTTCACGAATGATGGCGCTGCATCAACAGCAAAGACGTTAAGCCCTTCGGCGACTAGAACCTCGGTGATTGGAAATCCGGGACCGCAGCCGAGATCAATCACAGCGGCCCCACACGGCAACGTTCGGGCCCACTTTCTCACCGCATTCACGCCGACGCCAGTCGAGCGGCCCTTGCCACGGCGGGCCAGAAACTCCACCGCGACACCCTCGTATCCATTAGATCGGTCCATCATGAACTCACAATATCAAAGCGGGTGGGTACCGCACCCTTACTCATATGCGCCCGTTGGGAGCCTCGGCTTGTCATCGAGTGTTTGCCGATACGCTGATGATGACGCACCATCCGGAAACAGGGCGTTAAGGGCAAATATCGTTAGCTATTCCAGCCGTTCGAACTTGCCCGCTCTATTCTCCCAGAACAGGTTCCCAGCACCAGACGAGGCGGACTGGTCGGCGGTATGATGGGCGGCGCATGGCTGAAACACTGAAATGCCCAAACTGCCGCGCTGAAACCCAACCCGACGCGCGGAAGTGTGGTGCGTGCAATTACGACTTGAAATCTGAACTAGAATGTCTTCGGTCCATTGAAGTTGCGGTCGGGGTCATCAAGCGCATACTCATCTGGTGGCTATGCGTGTAGTTCCTTGCCGGAGTCCTCTACATCATCAGCAGGCTGCGGGGATGAGGCGTTGATCGTGGAAATCCCCGGTTGCTCGGGGCGCACTTTCCAGAAAGCCCTCTTCGCGACAACTTGCGATCGTGGGAAGCGTCGCTCAGAGGAAAATAAACTGGGCATCGAGAGGCCCCCCGCCCTCGCCGGCTTCCTTGGAACTGCAGCAAGTTGTTCGGCCATCATCAGTGACAACAAACGGTTCCTGACACCTTCCTTGGACCTGGCCCCCCTCGGGTCGTCCAGGCGGCGCACGCCCGTATTGCTGCTGATGGTCAGCCACTGCTCGCCGATCGCGGCCACGAAATATCGCAGCCGCTGACCGCTTCGGTAAGGTGCTCGCGAAACTCGACGCCGATGGACAGGCTAACCACCGCCGGGATAAGGCTAGTCTTTCCGGACCGCGATGCACTCGATTTCAATATCAAACGGGCCGGTCCATACCGGCACACAGAAGAAAATGCGGGCTGGCGGATTGTTGGGAAAGTAGCGCTTGTAAATCTCGTTGAATGCCTTGAAGCGCTCCGGGCTTACACAGAGTACGTTGATTTTCATGACGTGCTCGAGGTCAGATCCCGCCGCCTCAAGTGCCGTCTTCAACTCTTCCAGGATGCGTTCTGCCTGCTGTTCAAAAGGCGCGTTGACGAGAAGTTCTCCGGTCTTGGGATCAAATGGCGGCAGACCCGAGACGAAGATCATGTCGCCGGCGCGAGTGCAGGTCGAGACCGGCACACCCCATTTCTCGAAATTGCTGTCAAACGGTTCGACGCGGATAATCTCCCTCTTCACGATCTGTCTCCTTGTACGATTTGGTTGTTTCCGTCGACGTCGATGCCTCGACGACCTCAACACTCGAGCGCAGTAGCGGCTGGTAAGAGAAGCATAGCTCCCAGGGAGGTGATTGCCCCACTCTTGCGCCAAGCTGGCTGTAGCGGCCTTAACGAAGAAGCACGCCACCCACTCGGAATCTTGGTCTGTCGGACAGGCAACGAGGTCACGAAACCACACTGAATATACGTAACGCCCCACGCTTACATCATCGCGGCGCTCGCGGCACGAAGGCAAGTTCCCGCCAGAAAAGCGGCGGCAACTGACCCGTGCGACTGCACAACCTGATGGCAATGGATGCCTACCCATCGTTCGCTCCTGGATTACAATCGAAACAGAGTCGTGAGTGCAACGAAATGATGAAGACCCGGTTCACGATAGCTTCGTTTGGATTGGCATCGGCGGCGGCTACGTTTCTCGTTGTTTGGCCAGTTTACAGTGCATTCGATGGTCGCAACACAACCCACGCGACGCTGATGCAAGTCAACGGCTCATGGGCGATCCTGCCGGTGCTGTTTCCGGTATTTCTGGCGTTCATGCCTCTCGTCTTCCGAAAGCAAGCTCTCCGTACAATGGCAGCGGTCGTAATGCTTGCCTTCAGCTTCATCTCCGGTTTCACCATCGGTCTGTTCTACGTACCAGCGGCTATTGCCATGCTGCTGGCAGCGTGCGTAGCCGACGCTGCGAAATTCCGCGACGTTCTTTGGTGAGAGCCGCCATTTTTCGAAATGCCTTTCGTCCACAATGTCGCCCGGCTACAATCATCATGGTTTCCCGCATGTCACAAAGGCATCTACGAATCGTTCTCGCGGTGTTGTTGACCATCCAAGCCAGCGCATTGCGGGCTGCGAACTCCACGAAACCCACGGCCATCATAGTGCTTGCCAACGGTGATGATGGGTTGACCAGTAGGCTGAGGAATGCGATAGAAATTGCTTCCAGGTCATCCGCCGGTCTTAGGCTTGTTACTGCAGGACTGGAGCCTGGGACATTAATCCTGAGAATCCCGACGAACGTACCGTGGAAGAAAGTTGGAAACAAGATCAAGGCGCTGTACACCATTGAATTCTAGTCTGCTGACGGTCGAGATTCGTCTGCCGACGGTCAGGCCTTAGGAACCAGCAAGGGATCATGTTGGGAGGATGCCCTGGAGGCGTGTGCGGCGCAAATCATCAGGGATGCGAGAGGTGCCGCCCGCAAGATGCGGTAGAGTTGCCAACCCGACGACACGGTGATTGTCCGATAACGGCTGTGAAACGGCAGTATACCGGCCAATCGTTCGCTGTTCCGGCAAGTACTTTGTAAAATGGAGGGCCGTACTTCTTCTTTTTTGTTCGACTTGTCTCACTCTCAGCAAGCTCCTATTAGCATTATCGTTAGCAATCCAGCCAGCAATGATAGTCGTGCCGGCACGGCCACTCTTCCGGAAAGCCGATTGCACGCCACTGGCGGAACGGCGACTTTTTGCTGTCTTCCTCGCGTATCGGCAAACGCGCAATACTGCTTGCCGCACACGCTTGAGGCGCGGCTCAGCGATCCATACGACCGGCTGCCACACCATTTTTTGAACCAGTTATGCAAGAATTGCATCCAGCCAAGCATGGGAGTTCTGCGCAGTTTGGAAGGAGAAACCATGATTCTAGGAAAATTCACCTTGGCGATGTTTTTATTGACTGCTCCTGTAGTTTGGGCGCAGTTTAGTAGAGCGGACATGACGAAGTTGGCGACAGATCGATTCGATACCGCCGTTAAGACCTTGAACTTGAGCCCGGATCAAGTAACTAAGATCAAACCGCTTCTCCAATCGAAATATGTCGATATGGGCCAAGTCAAAGATGTGTACAGGGCGAGCGACAAGAGCGATGCCTCAAAGAAGACCGCTAAGGAGTCCCTAAAGGCAATTCACGACAAATACAACGCCCAGATCAACACGTGTCTTACTGCGGAACAGGCGAAAGACTGGAAGCGCATGCAGAAGGACTGGAAGGACGACCTCATGGTGCCGAAATCCTAGCCACGTTCGCCCGCCTAAGGCGGCGTAAACCTTAAATAGTCATTAACCTTCATGGAGCGGCGATGCGCAGATGACTAAGATTTCACTTCTACACGCTCGCCTCGCTCTTACGGTGTTACCTTTCGACCTGGAATGCTATTCCGCTTGGCCGGAATCCCCAGTTGGCCACCGAAGCATTTAGCGCCGCTCCCGCTAAGTTGCTTTGGAGGCCAGCAGGTTCTTGATACGGTCGCTTGATCCGTGTTGCGGCGTTTCGGGCGGAGGCTCTTACGGAATTTCCACCTGGGCCGTTTTCGAGTCGCGCTCCACGCGCATCTTGTAAGCGATGAAACGAAGACTTGCCGATACGGAGTTCGGTCCTGGGCCATGGTCGACAAACTGAGTAACTCCGGCACGAACTAAAGCGCGTCGGACCGGCCCTCGATGTGAACGTCAACGGCGTAATCGGTTGTCGAAGTTCTACCCCCGTCGCCTCCGCTCCGCCGCCCGCACTTGTAACTCGTCCATCCCGAAACAGTGCGCCACTTCGTGCCACACTGTCTCTTTCACCAGTTGAGCCAGATGCTCCGGACTGCGCGCCAGCCGTTCATGCGGACCCTGGAAAATGGTGATCTTGTCGGGCATCGTAAACGCATCGAACACGCTGCGTTTGGTCAGGGGACGGCCTTCGTAGAGTCCAAGCAGGGTGCTCCCGCGAGCCACCCGGCCGCGGCCCAATTGCGCTGCCGACGGCTCCGCCTCTACCGTGACCGCGACGTTCTTCAGGCGCTTTCGAAAGCGCGCCGGAATGGCGGCGTAAGCCTCTTCCACCAGCAGATCGAATGCGGCTGGCTGCACGTGCGCTAATCCTCGTCGTCGTCGCCCTGCCCGACCTTCAGGACCGCCAGGAACGCTTCCTGCGGAATCTCCACGCGCCCTACGCGCTTCATCCGCTTCTTGCCTTCCTTCTGCTTCTCCAGCAATTTGCGCTTACGGCTGATGTCACCGCCGTAGCACTTCGCCAGGACGTTCTTGCGCATGCCCGAGATGGTCTCGCGCGCCACAATCTTGTTCCCGATGGCGGCCTGCAAGGCCACTTCGAACATTTGTCGCGGAATCAGCCGGCGCAGGCGCGAGATCAACTCCTTGCCGCGCTCGTAGGCGAAATCGCGATGCACAATCAGCGATAGCGCATCCACCGGATCGCCCGCCACCAGCACGTCCAACCGCACCATCGGCGACACCCGGTGCCCCGACAAGTGATAGTCCAGCGATGCATACCCGCGCGAAAGCGACTTCAGCCGGTCGTAAAAGTCCAGCACGATTTCGTTCAGCGGCATCTCATACATCAGCACCACGCGGCCGCCGCCCATGTACTCGAACTTCTTCTGCACGCCGCGCTTCTCTTCCAGCAGCTTCAAAATGCCGCCCAGGTACTCCTCGCGCGTGATCACGCTGGCGTCGATGATCGGCTCTTCAATCTGCTTGATCTCGGAAGGGTCCGGAAACTTGGTGGGGTTGTCGATCTCCAGCACTTCACCCATCGTGGTCGTCACCCGGTAGCGCACGCCCGGCGCCGTGGTGATCAGATCGATATTGAACTCGCGCTCCAACCGCTCCTGCACAATCTCCAGGTGCAGCAGCCCCAGGAAACCGCAGCGGAAACCGAAGCCCAGCGCCACCGAGTTTTCCGGTTCGAAGCTGAAGGCGCTATCGTTCAACCGCAGCTTCTCCAGCGCGTCGCGCAGCAGGCCGTGTTCGTGCGATTCAATTGGGTAGAGCCCCGCGAACACCATCGGCTTGATCTCTTCGAATCCCGGCAGCGGCTCCGACGCCGGGTTCGCGGCATCGATGATAGTGTCGCCGATCTTCGCATCCGACACCGTCTTGATATTCGCGAAGATGAAGCCCACTTCACCCGCCGACAACTCGGAGCAGGGAATCGCTTTGGGCGACTGATAGCCCAGGCCATCCACCTCAAACATCTGCCCGTTCGAAAACAGCTTGATCTTCTGGCCTTTGTAAATCTTGCCGTCCAGCACGCGGGCCAGAATGATCACGCCGCGGTAGCTGTCGAACCACGAATCGAAGATCAGCGCGCGTAGCGGCAGGTCGGGCGATCCCTTGGGATGCGGCACCAGGTGAACGATCGCTTCCAGAATCTCGTGCACGCCGATACCCTGTTTCGCGCTGGCCAGCACGGCATCGCGCGCATCCAGCCCAATCACGGTCTCGATCTGTTCCCGGATCCGCTCGGGCTCCGCCGCCGGCAGATCGATCTTGTTAATCACCGGGATGATTTCCAGGTTGTGGTGCAGCGCCAGGTACGTATTCGCCAGCGTCTGCGCCTCCACGCCCTGCGACGCGTCCACCACCAGCAGCGCGCCCTCGCACGCCTGCAGGCTGCGCGACACCTCATACGAGAAGTCGACGTGCCCCGGGGTGTCGATCAGGTTGAGCTGGTACATGTTGCCGTCGTCCGCTTTGTAATTCAGGCGGACGGCGTGGGCTTTGATCGTGATGCCGCGCTCGCGCTCCAGGTCCATGGAGTCGAGCACCTGCTCCATCATTTCGCGCTTGGTGAGCGCGCCGGTGGTCTCGAGCAGCCGGTCGGCCAGCGTCGACTTGCCGTGATCGATGTGCGCAATGATAGAGAAATTGCGGATGAATTCGCGGTCCATGCTGTGGGGATACTCTATCGATTATCCCACACCGGGACCTTGAGATCCTTCGTGGCGGTTTCTCCTTCACCGATTTCTACCGTCTCCCCCAGCTTCGAGTACCATCCGACGGCCTCTCCGTTGCCAAGAATATCCTCGTCGGCGCGGTCATACACGAACACCTTGTATTTGCCCGGCGGCACGGCATCGAAGGAGTATTTGCCATCGGCGCTTGTCACCGCGCTGCGGAAAACATCGCCGCCGAACGGCTCGTCCGGCGCCATGCCAACCATGGCGGCGGCAACCGGTCCTTTCTCGTTTTGCACCACGCCTGCGAGGCGCGCATTGGTCACCGCAAGCATGACACGCACGCCGGTGCCAGGTGCGCCGTGAGTCAGGTTGAGCACCGGGGCCGGCTCCTTCACGTAAACTCCGGGCGACGCGCCCATCGCCATCACACGATAGCGATCCGCACGCACGCTGGCGAAACGGAAGGCGCCATCGGGTTCGACGTCGACCGGACCGATGAAAATGCCCCGCCGCTTAACGCTTGAAGCTGCACCATGCGTGCGAGTCCTCCGTCCACCTGCCCTTTCACTTCGAAGGGCGGAACGAACCGCAGTTCCACATTGTCGATGTCGGAATCGCGCACTTCGAGTTCCACCGCCGGGGTGGTCGGTTTTCCGGCGGGAGTCTGGCACCAGGCCGACAACTGATAGGTCCCCGGCGCGAGGCGCCAGATGGTGAATCGAGGGTCCTTGGACATGATGTGCGAACTGCGACGGGTGAAATCCGGCCCGACGCGGTATTGCCATCCACAACTCGCTGCGTTAGCCGGCGTTTCCGCCAGGTACCCGCTCACGCGTACGATCTTCGAAGCCGTCAGTCGGATCTCGATGCCGGCAGTCTCCATGCCCGCACGCGTCTCCACCGGCGCCGGAAACTCCGCCGGTCCATAGTGGGTCTCACGCGTGCCATCGGTGCGAATTTCGGGTGGCGAGTTGCCCTCCCAGGGCGAAGCGCGCAGCAGGAAGCGCCCGGCGCGCAATCCCCCCAGGCGGAATTCGCCGCGCCGGTTGGTATCGGCCGACCGCGATTGCGAGCCCCGAATCGCCTCCACTCGAATGTGCTCCAGTGGACTGCCGTTCTCATCCAACACCCGCCCGGTGATGGACGCCTGCAGAGCCAGTTTCAGGTCGAGCCGCGCAGCCGTCTCCGCTGCCTTCACTTCCAACAATTCCTCGGTCGATCCCGCCGCGTTCGCCGCCGGTAGGTATTCTGTCCGCTCCACGGAAGCCACGTACGCGCCCGGCGCGATGCCCGAGATCGAGAAACGGCCTTCCGGCGTTGAGATGGCGCCGAAGCGCTGGCCGGAATAGTTGTCTTGCGGCCGGAGCGTAATGTGCGCCTTTGCGAGCGGTTCGCCCGTGAGGGAGTTGCTCACTGTGCCCTCGACGGCGCCGGTCTTCGGCGCTTGGGCGAACACGGCAACCGCCAGCAAGAGCAGGACACTACTGCTTCGCATCAGCGGTCTCCTTCGTCGCTACCTGCACTTTGGCCGTGGCTGTCTCGCCGGCCTTGACCTCCACCGGTTCCGCCTTCCGCGCCGCGTCTGCGGGGTCCATCTGCCAGCCCAGTCCCGCATTCCAAGCTGCCAGTCGGTACTTGCCTGGCGGCAGACTGTCGAAATGAAAGCCGCCGTCATCTTCGGTGGAGGCGGAGCGCATGGCCTCGCGCTCGTAGTCGCCATCCGGGTAGAGAAAGACGCGGCTGTGCGGGTGATCCTCCACTATGCCGGCAATCGAACCTGCCTTGCCTACCGTGATCTTCAGTTTCGCTCCGCCCGTTCGCAGGTCCACGACGTTGTGACTGGCAGGCGCATCGTCCAGCGTCACCGTGAGGTACTCGCTTCCCGATTGCGGTGCCAGCAGCACCCGATAACGATCCGGCTGAATTCCGCTCAGTTGGAACGTGCCATCGGCCGCGACCGCACCTTCGCCTCCCGGCCCATGGCCGCGCGTGGACGCGGCTGACTCCAGGTGCACCGTGCGTCCCGCCACTCCCGCCGTTGTCGCTGTGCCAGTGAGTTCGCGTCCCGGCGCCAATGCCAGTTCAACCACCGCGCTGGAGTTTTCCAATGTGACTTCGAGCATCTGGCTGCGCAGCCAGTGCGAGCCCGATTCGCAGCCGGCGTATAGCCGGTACGTCGCGGGCGCCAGGTGCGAAATGCTGAACTTACCCTCGCGCCCCACACCCAATGGCTGGTCATACATCGAATCGCCGTCGCGATAGTCCACTTGCAAAATCAGATCGATGGGGCAATCCGCCGGAGCGCCCGAGATCGTCCCGCTGATCTTCAGCACCGAGGTCCGCGATAGGTGGAAATCCAGGCCGCTGCGTTCGGCGCCGGCCGCGACTTCGATAACCGTGGCGCGCATCGGGTCTGGCGCGTTTGAATAATACACGGGGCGGTAGGTGATCTCGGAAGTTCCATCCGTGCGCACTTCCTCCTGCGCATCCGAATCGCCCGGAGGCGGCTCGGCCTTTACCACGTATTTGCCGGGAGCAACGGCGATGTGGAACTCGCCGCGATCGTCGCTGTGGGCAAACCAGGTTTCGCGCCAACCGCTGCGGAAGGAGCCTTCGGGCGAATTCACGCGCAGCTCGATATCGGGCAAAGGCTCGCCGCTCTCGTCGAATACGTGTCCCGAGAGTTCCGCCTCCGCCGCCATTTCGATGCGAAGACCGTCGACCTGCTGTCCAGCCTTCACCTCCACTACCGGCGACTTGGGCGAATCGGGCTGGCTGCCCCGGACGTATACATAGCCGGTAAGCGCGGGATTGATTACATACGACCCGGCTCGAAGTCCGGTGACCGAAAAGCGCCCGGCGTCGTCCGTGATCGCACCATAAACCGGTCCGTCGAGCCCGGGCTTCGCCATCAACTCCAGGCGCAAATGAACCCCCCGCAGCGGACGATAGTTGACAGAGTCAACCAAATAGTTGACTCTGTCAACTATCGTCCCCCGGATGCTCGCGGTATCCTGGGCGACGGCCCAACCGCACAGCAGAAGCCATGCGCCGAGTATGCGCCACGGTTTCGCCATGACCCGATGTTACACTGATCCATAATGCTCTACCAGCACATCCTGTTTGAGGCGGACGAGACCGGCATCGCGCTGATCACCGTCAACCGCCCCAACAAGTTAAACGCGCTTTCGCGCGCGGTAGTGCAGGAGTTGGACGACGCTTTCAGCCGCATTTCGCACGATTCCGCCATTCGCGCCGCCATCCTCACGGGCTCGGGCGAAAAGGCGTTCGTTGCAGGCGCCGATATCAACGAACTGGCCGTTTTATCGGCCGTGGAAGCGCGCCAATTTGCCGCCGCAGGACAGCAGACGTTTCGCAAATTGGAAACGCTGCACAAACCCTCCGTAGCAGCAGTGAACGGCTATGCATTAGGCGGCGGACTCGAACTGGCGATGAGCTGCACGGTGCGCTTCGCCTCGGAAAACGCCATGCTCGGGCAGCCTGAGGTGAAACTCGGGATCGTTCCCGGTTACGGCGGCACGCAGCGTTTACCCCGTTTGGTGGGCCGGGGACGCGCGCTGGAATTGCTGCTCTCGGGCGACTCCATCCCCGCTACCGAGGCGCATCGCATCGGACTGGTGAATGCCGTGGTCCCGCAAGCCGAGTTGCTCAGCTACTCCCGGGCATGGCTCGCCAAGGTGTTGGCGAATGCTCCGGTGGCCGTGGGATTGACCATGGAAGCGGTGGACGTGGGGCTCGATTCGGGCATCGATGCCGGCCTGAAATTTGAAGCGGCCGCATTCGGGGTCAGCGCATCCAGCGAAGACAGGCGCGAAGGCACGCGAGCATTTCTGGAAAAAAGGAAGCCCGCCTTCGCGGGAAAGTGAAACATGTCAAAAGTATTTGAAGGCCAGCTATCGGCCTCCGGACTGCGATTTGCGATCGTCGTCAGCCGGTTCAACAGCTTTATTACGGAACGTCTTCTGGCCGGCGCCATGGACGCTCTCACCCGCACGGGCGCCGCGGCCGACGCCATCGACACGGTGAAGGTCCCCGGGTCATGGGAAGTGCCGCTGGTGGCGGGCGAACTGGCGCGGCAACATCGCTACGACGCCATCATCTGCCTGAGCGCCGTGATCCGCGGCGATACTCCCCACTTCGATTACGTGGCAGCCGAGGCCGCCAAGGGTGTGGCGCACGCTTCTATCGATACCGGTGTTCCCGTGGCGTTCGGCGTGCTGACCACGAACACGTTGGAGCAAGCCATCGACCGCGCCGGCGCCAAGAGCGGCAACAAAGGTTTCGACGCCGCCATGACGGCCGTGGAGATGGCGAATCTGATGCGCACGCTCCGCCAGGCCACGTAATGCCCTCCCGCCGCAGATCCCGCCAGCGCGCGCTGCAGATCCTTTTTCTTTGGGACGCCCGCCGACAACCGGTGACGGACGTGATTGACGCCTACTACGACACGCTCTATTCCGAGGAACGTCCCGAGCGCGACCCGTTCGTGGCCGATCTGGTGCGCGGCACCGTGGAACACCTCGCCGAGCTCGACGAACGTATCACCAAGCACGCCGAGCATTGGCGGATGGAACGGATGCCCGCCGTGGACCGGAATATTCTCCGGCTGGCCGTGTACGAAATGACGCACGGGGGCACCCCCGCGGCGGTCACCATCGACGAGGCGCTGGAACTGGCGCGCAAGTTTTCAGGCGAAGACTCGGTCCAGTTCGTCAACGGAGTATTGGACGCCATCCATCGCGAAAGCCCGGGTCGCGAAGACCCGTTAAGTTGAACCCCTTCGGCCTTTGCTGCGTCTAAAAGGTTAGCGCTACTGCTACGATATACTCGGCATAAGGGTTGTGCATGTTTCATAAGAGGCTGTCTCTCTTCGGCTTACCGCTAATCGTACTGTTCTTCTCGTTGGTGGGCGGGTTTTACGGTCATCAGGTACTGGCGGCTGCGACCAACGTCGTGGAAGAACCGTCCAGCGAACGCGACATCGCCACCTTCACCAAGTTTTACGCCCTGGTGGCGGAGAACTATGCGGAGCCGCTCGATTCCGCCAAGGCCATTTACAAGGGCGCCATCCCGGGAATGCTCAGCACGCTCGACCCGCACTCCAATTTCTTCGATCCGCGCGAGTACCAGCTTGTGCTCGAAGATCAGCATGGCCGTTATTCGGGCGTAGGCATGCAAGTGGGCTCGCGCAACGGCAAGACCTACGTGATGGCGCCGTTTCCCGGCTCACCGGCGTACCGCGCAGGTATCCGCCCGGGCGACGTGATCTCATTTATCAACGACAAGGCGACCGACAACCTCTCCACTACAGAAGTAGCGGACATGCTGAAGGGGAGAAGCGGAACGCCGGTGAAGATTGTGGTTTCCCGCGAAGGCTCGCCGGACTATTTGAGTTTCAATATTGTCCGCGAGGACATCAGCCGCAAGACCGTTGAGGACGCGTTCTGGATCAAGCCGGATATCGCCTACGTCAAGATTCTGAGCTTCGGCGACTACACGAGCCGCGAACTGGAAGAGAATCTCCGGAGGCTGGGTGAGAACCATCTGGAAGGCCTGGTGCTTGACCTGCGCGGCAATCCGGGCGGACTCCTCAACGAAGCGGTCGCAGTGGCGGACCATTTTCTGACTCGCGGCCAGACGGTGGTATCGCAGCACGGAAGGGCGTCGGAGGAGCATGTTTACGTAGCGCAGCGCGGCAATCGCGGGCGCGACTACCCCATCGTGGTGCTGGTCAACAAGTATTCCGCGTCGGCCGCCGAGATCGTTTCGGGAGCCTTGCAGGATCACGACCGCGCCTGGATTCTGGGCGAGGATACTTTCGGCAAGGGCTTGGTACAGAGCGTGTTCCCGCTGGCCGACCATACCGGACTGGCGCTGACTACGGCGCATTTCTATACGCCGAGCGGACGCCTCATCCAGCGCGACTACAGCAAGATTTCGTTTTACGACTACTATTACCACCTGGGCGGAACCACGCGGAATCCCAACGATGTGCGTATGACCGATAGCGGCCGCACGGTGTATGGCGGCGGCGGGATTACGCCGGACGAAAAGTTCGACACACCGAAACCCGACGGGCTCGAAGCGCAACTCTTCCGCAGCGGCCTTTTCGATTTCACGCGGAGCTATTTTGGAAAGCACTCCACGGCGCTGCCCAAGGGCTGGATGCCGGACGATGCCACGATGAAGGAGCTGCGTCAGTATCTCACCACGAACAGCAAGAGCTTCTCCGAGGCGGATTTCCGCAAGGACCAGGACTGGATTAAACGTTACCTGGCAAAGGAAATGTACGTGTATGCTTTCAACGTAGATGAGAGCGACCGCGTCTTTGCCATGACTGATCCGGAAGTGGAAGCGGCAGTGAAGGTGATGCCTAAGGCGTCCGCGCTTCTGCAGAGCGCCCACAAGATTATTGTCCAGCGCATGGGACAGCCGGGGGGCCAACACCGATAAATTGAATTAGCCAATACTAAATTAGATTAGCCAAGACCGCCGGCAGGAGTGCCGGCGCTGCACGCAAGAGTGCGCGCGCCACATCGAGTTTCCACAACGACGGTAGGGAAGGCGCCGACTCCCTTACGGTCGCGGCTTCCATGAGAAGGCCACTCCCTGTCAAGGGAGAACTTGGGGGTCTCAGGGGGCTTGCCCCCTGGCGGAGGATGAGGCAGCGCCTCATGCGCGCGTAGCGCGCTGCCCTCCGAACCTACGCCGTTTACCGCCCGCTTTGCCAATGGCCCCCTTTCCCTCATCCCTGGAGAATCTTCGGAACGGAAGGAATCTGTCAAGGGCGCGCGTTTTGTGCGCGGCTTGCGAACCCTTGACAGATTCCTTCCGTTCTGGAAACTGTGGCCTGAGGGAAAGGGGGCCGGGGTCTCAGGGGGCTTGGCCCCCTGGCGGAGTTTGAGGCAGCGCCTCATGCGCGCTTCAGCGCGCTGTCCGACTCGCCATTTCCCACGCTCTCGCGGATACCCATCCGTTTCGTCGGAACTGCTCTCTGCCCGATTGCCTTGCCCGCCCGTAGTATCGCCACGCTTCCATCCGCACTCGATTGTGGCCGTGGCCACGGTGCCCATTGGTGTTCTGGATACTAGGGGTGCTGCTATCTCGGAAGCGATCTGTGGAGTCCCAGTTGCCTGGTTCTCGACAATCAGCCGCGACTCCGCAGTCACCCCAACCCGGCGCTTTTGCATATCTCGCAGATCCCCGTTCCTTCCCAAACTGAATCCCAAATGCCTATGCCGCTACCTCCCCTTTGCCCTTGGCTTTCGCCTCCGCCGCCTTGCGGTTGTATTGCGGATCGTACACTTCTCCCGTCGCCCACAGGTGATGCAGCAGCACCGCCAGTTTTCGCGCCACCGCCACGATCGCCCGCTTCTTCGCTCGCTTCCCGCCTTTGCCCATCTTCCCCAACCCCCACACCCGCAGATCGCTTTCCGGCCCTCCCTTGCGTAGAATGCAATGTGCCCCCTGCACTAACAGACTCCGTAGCAGCCTGTCTCCCGCCTTACTGATCCCCAACTCCGGTTGGCTCTCTCCGCTATCCCGCTGTTTCCGCGTCAGCCCTAAGTACGCTCCCACATCACGGCTATGCGCGAATCGCTCCGCATCTTCCAGCGTCAATACGTAGGTCACTGCAATCAACGGTCCCACCCCGTACACTTGCTGCAGCAACTTCACCTCCGGGTAACGCTTCGCGATCTCCTCGATCTGCTTGTCGTACTTGCCGATTTGTTCGCTGATCCCTTCCACCGTTTTCAGCATCGGCCCGATCACTGCCTGCGCCCCCTCACTCAGACTGGCTCCCAACCTTGCCGTCACTTGATCGGCATCACACTTCTTCAGCCGCGCCCCCATCGGTTTCACCAGACCCCGTGCGCTGCTGATCAGCTTGGTTCGGGCTGCTATCAACTCCGCTCTCGCCCGGATCACCGCCAGGTCCATCTGCGCTGCCTCACCGCGGTGTCGGATCGGCGATAACAGCTTCGGATCTGCCCGCGCCAACCGCGCCAGTTGCCGGGCGTCGATCCGATCGTTCTTACGCACACTCTGCGTAATCAGCTTCACGTTACGCGAGTTCGCCACGATCACTTCGTGCCCCATCGACGCCAAATGCCGGCTCACCCACGGCGAATGCGTCCCCACTTCCAGCGCGATACGGCTGGCCGGCATCTTGGCGAATAACGAATCCAGTCCTATTTTGCTGGTGGGCACTTGCTCCTCGCTCACCACCTCGGCCGCTTCGTCCAAGATGCAATCACGAATGGTTCGATCTCCGAGGTCTAAACCGACAGTCAGCTTCCCTTTTACCGCCAGTTGACGGACTCGTTTCTGTTGCCCTTTCGCCAGTGTCTCTTGGCAGCTCTTCGCAGTGGTATTCTCTTTCATATCCGGTCTCCTTTTTGCACCTCATCGAGTGCGCTTATTGGGAGTTTAACGCTCCCGCCAAGGAGACCGGCCTTCTCATACCATCTCGGTAAGAACCAATTACTTCTCTTTCTTGCAGACCCAGTTGATGGTTCCGAATCCGCCGGCTTCTCCGCCCGCGGCTTCAGAAGTTAGCTTCAACTCGTCTCCCGACAGCTTGCCTTTGTAGATCAGCTTCAGCTCATTGCCTTGCATGTTGGCGGTGATGGTGAAGCTGATGTTGTCGCCATCCACTTTACCGTCGTTAATCACCGATTTCCCCAGCATCTCGCTGGTAGTCTCTCCAGTCAGTTTGGTCCCCTCCACCTTGAAGACAAAGGTGCGCGCAAGGCTTCCTTGAGGCCCTTCAGCGGTGCCCTTCCACGTGCCCGAGATGTCGGCGGCGCACGCGGCCACGGCGAAAACGATCAGCGAAAAGAGCAGGCGTTTCATGCGATCTCCTTTAGAGCTTCAGTCTGCGGGAATCGCGGGCCTAGGTCAAGGGGTAATTACCGTTTCAGCCGGACTACCGTTTCCAGATGGAAGGTCTGCGGGAACAGGTCGACCATGGTCATGCGGTCCACGCGATAGCCCGCCGCGACCAGGCCCGCCAAGTCGCGCGCCATGGTCGCAGGATCGCAGGCCACCAGGGTGATGGTTCGCGGCGCCAGCGCGGCCAGACGTGCTACCACTGCTTTGCCGAGACCCGCGCGCGGCGGATCGAGCAGCACAAAATCGGGTGTTTTCTCCAGCTTTTCGAGATACGTCTCGGTCGTGGATTGAAGGGCATCGATGGCGGCGCCGGCGCGCTCCGCGTTGAACTTGAGATCGCGCACCGCGCCCGATCCCGATTCCACCGCCGTCACCTTGCCGAAGCGTTTGGCCAGCGACAGCGCAAACAGTCCGACGCCGGCATAGAGATCGAGAGCGCTTTCGCCCTCCACACCTTCGAGCGCCGCATCCACCAGTTGGTCGAGCAGGAGCCGGTTCACCTGGAAAAAGGAGTTGCGGCTCACGCGGAAGCGGTCTTCGTAATCGAGCGCGCTTTCCACCATTCCGGGAATCGATTCGGCGCACCAATCGAAGAAGCGTTTAGCGACGGGCTTGTCGGTCTCGGTCACGTTGAACTGCACCTGCCGCTCGTCGGTAAAGATCTCGATGGAGCGGACGAACTTGGGCCACCTGGAATCGCGCGCCATTTTGGCGAGTATGGCGATGGCCTCGTTGATCTTCGGCGAACTGATGGGGCAGCTTTCGATGGCGCACAGCCGATGCGACCGCGCCTCCCAATATCCAATGCGGCCTTTGTCGATGTGGAGCTGGGCACGATTGCGATAGCCCCACGGTTCGCCGCTGACCACCGCAATCTGTTCGGGCGGCTCCATCTTGCCCACGCGCCGCAGTTCTTCCACGAGGATGCCGCACTTGGCTTCCACCTGATAGTCGTAGTTGGCGTGTTGATAGTGGCAGCCGCCACAGCGGCCGAACACGGAACAGGGCGCGGCCACACGGTCGGGCGCCGGTTCCAGCACTTCCAGCACGCCGGCGCGCAGCAGCCCGGCCTTCTCCTGCACGGTTTTGGCGCGCACGCGCTCGCCCGCCAGCGTGTACGGAATCAGCACGACGCGGCCATCCAGGCGGGCCAAACCATCGCCGCCGTAGACCAGCTTCTCCACCGCTACTTCGAAATTGCTTAGGATAAGATTTACCCCTTCTTCCTTAACCATGAAAACACGAGTCTTCTCCGGCATGCAGCCGACCGGCAATCTTCATATCGGAAACTATCTGGGAGCCCTCAAGAATTGGGTCCGGATCCAGAACGATTACGAGTGCATCTTCTGCATCGTTGATCTGCACGCGATTACGCTTTATCAGGATCCTGCTGCATTGCGCGCGAAGATCGCGGAGGTTGCCGCGCTTTATCTGGCAGCCGGCATCGATCCGAAAACGTGCTCCCTGATGGTACAGTCGGCCGTGCCCGCGCATGCCGAACTGGCCTGGATGCTCACCTGCGTCACGCCGCTCGGCTGGCTGGAGCGAATGACCCAGTACAAGATGAAAGCGGCCAAACAGGAGTCGGTCGGCGACGGCATTCTCCAATACCCAGTGCTGATGGCCGCCGACATCCTACTGTATCAGGCCGGGCATCGTCCCGGTGGGCGAGGACCAGGCACAGCACCTGGAACTGACTCGCGATATTGCGCAGCGCTTCAATTCTCTTTACAGCGAGACGTTCGTAGTGCCCGGCACCAGCCTGCCCGCGGTGGGCGCGCGCGTGATGGGCCTGGACGACCCGGAGCAGAAGATGAGCAAATCGGCCACCGGCGCCAATCACGCGGTGGCGCTGCTCGATCCGCCGGACAAGATCCGCAAGACCATCATGCGCGCCACTACCGATTCCAACCCGGCGGTGGATTTCGCGAATGCCGGCCCCGGGGTGGTTAACCTGCTTTCCATTTACCAGGCCTTCTCAGGCGATAGTAATGAAGCCATGCAGAATCGCTTCACCGGCATGCGGTACGGCGACCTGAAGAAGCAGGTGGCTGAAATGGTGGTGTCGCACCTGGAGCCGTTCCAGGCCCGCTACCGGCAGATCATTTCCGAGCCCGGCTACCTGGCGGGCATTCTGAAGGCGGGCGCCGAACGCGTCGCGCCCATCGCCAACTACACAGTCGGCTCATGAAAGAGCGCATGGGCCTGTACACGTAAGTGGCTGCGTGTCCTACCTGTCGCCCAACTGCCTGCGCGGCAATCGGAATTTCCGTCGGCTGTGGTGGGCGCAGTTAGTGAGTCAACTGGGCGACTGGTTCTACTCCCTGGCCGTCTACAACCTGATGCTGGAGCTTACCGGCAACCGCGCGCAGGCCGGTGGGACTCGCCGTGGTGCTGCAGGTGCTGCCGCAGACATTGGTCTCGCCCACCGCGGGCGTAGTGAATGACCGGGTCAGCCGCAAAGCCATCATGATTGGCGCGGACGCGGCGCGCTCCTTTATCGTGCTGGGGATGCTGCTGGTGCGCACACGCGCCATGGTCTGGCTGGTGTATCCTCTGCTGTTGCTAGAAACCATGGCGGCGGCATTCTTCGAGCCGGCGCACAGCTCCGTAGTGCCTAATATTGTCGCGCCGGATGAGGTGCTGACAGCCAACGGCCTGGCGTCGATGACCTGGTGCTTCTGCCTGGCCGTAGGCGCCTCGCTGGGCGGAGTTGCGGCTGCGCTGCTGGGGCGTGACGCGGTTTTCGTGCTCAATGCGATTTCGTTTCTGGGTTCGGCGTGGCTGATCGGCGCATGCGCTTCGCGGAACCGCACCGGAAGGCAGGACGCGCCGTTTCATGTGCGCGAGCTTTTGGATTTCACGCCCATCGTGGAAGGCCTGCGCTACATCCGCTCCGACCGCCGGCTGCTATCGACTGTTTTCGTAAAGTTCGGCGGCGGTCTGCTGGGCGCGAATAACGTGGTTCTGCTGCCGGTTTTGGGACAGCGGGTCTTTCCGGTGCCTGGGCGGGAAGGACGACAGCGTTCGCGGCGCCATCCTGGGCATGAGCCTGTTGATGGGGGCACGCGGCGCGGGCGCGTTAATCGGTCCGCTGGTGGCGGGGCGGTGGGCGGGGAGCGCAGTCTGGCACGCATGGGCGCCGGAATTCTGGTGGGATTCCTGTGCGCTGCGGCTGGCTACTTATTGCTCGGGTTTCGGCAATCCTGCCGCTGGCGATTTTGGGTGTCGCCGTGGCGCATGGAGGTATTTCGGCGAACTGGGTGTTCTCCACAACGCTGCTGCAGCAGTGCACCGAGGACCGTTTCCGCGGAAGGGTCTTCTCGGCCGAACTCGGACTGCTGATGCTGGCGATTTCAAGCAGCGGCTATCTGGCAGGGACGGCAATCGATCTCGGAATTGCGCCGCGAACTTTCGCGATCGGTGTGGGCGCGGCGATGTTAGTTCCAGCTTTGTTGTGGCGGCGCGCTAGCAGGTGGCTGGCGAAGGTCGGGTGAGTACTAGTAAGTACACGATTTCCGAAATAACGTTTGTATTCCGAGGTAACCGACTTCCTTACGGGCTCAGGTCGGAGCCGCTCGTCAGCGAGCGGCTTCCTGATACTCCGGCGAACTGCTGAAACGCCGACTAAGTGATGGGACCGAGTGATTCCTTTTTCTTGAGTCGACGCCGTTTGCGAACGGTATTCCCGCAGCCCATCCACGCCCATATGACGTAGACCTTTTGCTCCAAGACAAAAATCATCTGTATCAATAGTTACCGATCGATGTATAATTCAGTTCCAGGTCTAAGCGGAGGAGCTTATGAGATACATACGTGCGGCAGCAATTGCCCTGTTTTTGTCGGCGCTGGGGCCATCTCCCATATTTGGGCAAATTGCGGCTTCGTACCTGTCGATTCCGACAACCGCCTCAAGTTATCTATTGGTGAGCTCCCAACGTGTTGCACGAACGCAGTCTTACTACACATATCAGGCAATTCTCGTAAATTCCGGCCCCGCGCTTCCTGCCGTGACGGCTACCGCAAGCAGTTTGACCCCCAATGTCAGCATAGTCGCGGGCCAGGGCACGCTGCATTTCTCTCCCGTGCCAGCGAACAGCCAAGTGACCAGCACCGATACCTTTACGATATTGGTCAACTCCTTTTCGTTCGACGGCGAGCGACCTCCAGTGGTCGTTCCTGAACCCGGTAGCGCATCCTGGGCCGAATCAGACCGTGGCCGTGGACAGCACAGTCACGCTGAATGGCAGCGGGTCGACGAATGGGGGCGGCGCGGGCTCCATTAATTGGGCTCACTGACATACAGTTGGACCCTTCCGAGCGTTCCTCCCGGGTCCAAGACCGAGTTGTCGAATGCGAATGCGATGATTGCCACGTTCGTACCGGATGTACCGGGAACCTATACTGCCCGACTTACCGTAACCGATGGTTTTGGAAGCGACAGCGACAGCATTACTATCAGTACGGTAAATTCGCCGCCAGTCGCGAACGCCGGTCCTAATCAGACGGTCGCGGTGGGAGCGACGGTGCAATTGGACGGCAGCAAATCTTCGGACGTGGACAGCAACCCACTGAGATACTCATGGTCCCTCGTCAGCCTCCCTCCGACAAGTTCGGCAGTATTGTCCAATCCCCAAGGCGTAGTTACGACGTTCACAGCGGATGTGGCCGGGACGTATATTGCTCAACTGGTTGTCAACGACGGCGCATTGAACAGCCAGCCGTCTACCGTTACCGTGACCACGGGAAACACTCCGCCAGTGGCGAACGCCGGTCGAAACCAGAAAGTCAACGTCAACGCGCTGGTGCAGTTGAACGGCTCGGGGTCAACCGATGTGAATGGCGACCCGCTCACGTACGTGTGGACCCTGAACACAACTCAAGCCCCCGGAAGCAAGGCAACGCTGAGCAATCCGACCGCCGTAAACCCGACCTTCACCGCGGATGTGCCCGGCCTATATGTGGCGCAGTTGACCGTAAATGATGGCATTGCGAATAGCCAGCCGACGACGGTAACTATCTCCACCAACGCAGTGCTGGCGCCGATAGCGAATGCCGGAGCCAACCAGTCCATTGTCCTCGGCGGCGCGGTAACGCTTGACGGCTCGGGCTCAACCGACCCTCAGGGACTGCCGCTGACGTTCACCTGGTCGTTGATCAATCGCCCTGGCGCCAGCAAAGCTTCATTATCGGCCAACAATATCGTCAACCCTACGTTCGTCGCCGATCAACCAGGACCATACGTCGTGCAACTGACAGTCAATAACGGATACTTGTCGAGCGCCATCCCCGCAACCGTTATCATTACGACTGCGGACTCGCAGCCTGTAGCAAACGCCGGAGCGACGCAGACTGTGATTGCCGGAAACACCGTGACCCTGGATGGCAGCCAATCGTACGACCCGGACGGCCAGCCGCTTACTTATTCCTGGACGTTTCTCAGCGTTCCGTCGGGCAGCAATACCGCCATTATTGGACCGACCACGGTAAATCCCAGTTTCGTGGCGGATCTGGCCGGGACGTATGTCGTGCAACTAATCGTCGGCGACCCGTCTGTTGCCAGCAATCCTTCAACGGTCACGATCACGGCCAGGGGGAAGCTAATTGCTTTGTCACCTAGTCCGCTGAACCTCTCCAATTCGCCGGGAACTCTGACGTTAACGCTGAACCCTCCGGCCGGCGCCAGCCCGGTTTCTGTGAGCCTGAGCGGGTTTGACCCTACCGTCATCTCCGTTCAGACACCGGTCATGGTTCCGGCGAACTCAAGTAGTGTCAACGTGACGGTGACGCCGCTCGCGACGGGCGCCACTGAAGTGTTCGCCAATGCAGCGGGATACCAGACGGGGACTGCTTCGGTGAAGGTCACGACGCCGTCCATCTCAATTGTGCTCCTCAATAACGCAACAGCCGTGGGGCTGACACACAGCATTGGCGGCACGGTCACACTAAGCGCGGCTCCGGCGGCCGGCGCGACCGTCGCCCTTTCTGGCGATCCCTCAGCATCTGGCCAGGTCAGTTTCATTCCCGCCAGCGTTACCATCCTGCCGGGAAGCACTATAGGCTTTTTCAGTCTCACAGGGGTGGCTCTAGGTTCGACGACGATCACCGCAAGAGCGTCCGGCTTTGACAGCGGCACGGCGACCTTGCAGGTGATAACGCTGGGCAGCATTGCGATTTCCCCCCAGAGTTTGACCGTTCCGTTCGGCCAATCAATTCCGCTGAACGTGCAATTGTCGACGCCGGCGCCGGTTGGCGGCGCGCATATCTTTCTGACTAGTACGGACAGTACCACGCTCACGGTCACACCGAGCGTCCTCATTCAGGAGGGCTCCACGACTCCGAGTGTGCAGCCGCAAGTCATAGGGGTTGCAATCGGGTCGGCGAGCGTCACTGCGTCGTCCGGGGGCTACACGGGAAACAGCGCAAACATCAACGTGGTCGGCACAATCGGCTTATCGCCTCAGACGGTTTCGGAGGGCGTCGGAGGGATGCAAAGTATCACCATACTTCTCTCGGCGCCTGCGCCCGCTGGCGGCCTGCTCGTGAAATTGAGCTCGAGTAACACGAATGTTGCTACCGTGCCGCTGAGTGTTAATGTCATCGGCCAAAGCGCTGTCGTGCAGGTTACCGGCGTGGCCCCCGGCTCGGCAATTATTAGTGCGAGCACTAGCAACCATTTCTTCGCTGCCGCAGATGCAGGCGTATCGGTGACGGTTAGTACTGTACCTTAGTAATCGTTTCCGCCTGTTTGTTCGATCGCGAGGTCAGGCGACAAAAGACGATCCCGGCTTCGCACGGGCCAGTGTAGTGCGTCGAGTATTTTGATGATTATTCGTGGGGCAGGCTTCAGCCTGCTACGGACTTTAGTCCGTGCCAGACGGTCGTAGGGCGCTCGGAATTGGTGGGCTGAAGCCCACCGCAGGCTGAAGCCTGCCCCACGAATAGTCATCGAAACATTGGACGCGGTACACTAGCTGCCTGTCCTACCAGGCTGCGGCGCGGTGTACGCTACCAGACTCTTGGTCCAGCCACAGAAGCGCTCGTGGATGACCCGGGCGGCTGGAAAGAGCTCGCTCACTTCGCCGGCACTTAGTAACTGGACGTCAGATAAATAGTGCTCGATATAGAAGCGGCGGCGGTCCGGCGTCACCCGCACCAGGAGACTCCACAGATTGCAGCGCGGCACGATGGCGCGCTGCCAGGAGCGCGGCAGCCAGTGCACCAGCGGCGTAAGAAGGTGCTGCTCTACCGGGAACCAGCGATTCGGCGTCTGCACCCAGAAGCTGCGGCCCACACGCGCCACTTCGCGCGCGAAACGGCGCTGGCTTTCGCGATCGCCTACGTGCTCGATGACTGAGTTGCTGAAGACTACGTCGAAGGAGGCATCGCGAAACGGAAGCGCCCGCCCATCGCCGGCCACCCACGATTCGGCGGCGCCCAGGTCATCCTTGGCGCGCGGCGTGTTGAGGAGCGTGACTCGCGGCCGCACCGCCAGCAGACTCCAACACTCGGGAGTGCCTCCGATATCCAGCACGGACGTGGTGGAGGTGATTCCGAGCTCCCGCGCAAAGCGCTGCATGCGCCGTTTGCGGAAATGCGTCGAGAGTGTGGTGAACCATTTCATCCCACCAATTCCATCCAGGCTTCCGCGCCGCCCTTGAGCTGCCGCACCCGGGTGACCCCTTGCTGCTTGAGGAGCAGCGCCACACGGGCGCTGGAAGCTTCGTTTGGTCAACTACAAAACAGCACGATATCGCGATCGCGCGGAATCTCCTGATGGCGTGAGCCAATCTCTTCCACCGACATGCGCAGCGCGCCCGGGATGGATGGGTCCTGCGGGCCCACGTTGGTACGGAGGTCTATGATCATTAGCTCCTCGCCGGAATCCATCAGGCCGCGAAGCTCTTCCGGCGTGATCCGGGAAACCGACAGCTTGCGCAGGAAGCGGCGCCGCTGGATGAATTTCCAGCCGATCCACGCCGCTGCCAGGCCCACTACAACCAAGACCAGCGACGATCCCAGGCGCAGCGCGTGGTCGGCCACAATTTCGAGCTGGTCGCTGAACAGGTAGCCGAGCGCGACGTAGGACGAGATCCAGAGAAGCGCGCCCATGCTGTCGTAGATGGCAAATTTGCCCAACGGCGCGCCCGAACTACCGGCCAGTGGCGCCGCTACGGCGTTCAGGCCGGGGACGAATTTCGAGACCAGCAACGAGCGCAAACCATATTTGAGGAACACGTTTTCGGTCTGGCGGACACACGAATCGGGCTCCAGGCTGACGCGGCAGATGAAGCGCAGGATTCTACCGCCGCGTTTCCGGCCCAGTTGAAACCAGATGTTATCGGCGATCAGGCAGGCGGTGAGTCCGTAGAGCAGCACCAGGGCGAGATTCAGTTTGCCATCGTGTGCGAGGGCTCCACAGGCGAGCAGCAGCGGGATGGACGGCAGCGGAACGGCGCCTTGCTCGGCGAGAATCCACACGAAGAGCAGGGCGTAGCCGTGCCGGATCAAGAATTGAATGGTGTGGCCCAATTACTACTAGTCTAAACGACTACTGGTTAGGGGCCGCTCGTATCGGCGGGCGGGCACTGCGTCCCGAGCAGTCGGGACGCGGCAGCCTGAGAGGCCGCGCCACGGGCGAGCGATTTCGTTACTTGGCGGTGGCACTTCAGGCAGAGCGTTCGCATATTGCCGAGGTCGCATTCGCCTCCTCCCTGGCAGACCGGAAGGATGTGATCGGCGTCCCAAAGGTTGCGGCGGAGACCCCAGTCTTTTTCGAATTGTTTGCGGACGGCGTAGTCGAGTTTGCGCTTGTTCTTGCGCAGCGCTTCGGTATCGACTGCGCAAAGCGCGCAGACGCCGCGATCTCGCGCGAAGACCTGCTCGCGCAGATAGCCTGGATCGGTGCGCAGCTTCCACTCGTGGACGCACGCCGCGCCGCAGAACGTGAGGCGACCTTTGGGAACTTCGGCGCCGCACCATCGGCACGGACCGCGCCGCCGCTTCGCCACAAATCCACCTGGCTTGGCGCGGCGGGTGCTCACACTCGCAGATCGTATCCCAATCCGCGCATGCCTTCGATGATGCGGGCGCGCGTTTCCATTACCTCTTCGGATGCGAGGGTGCGCTCAGGCGAGCCCAGCGTTACGCGGAACGACACGCTTTTGTGGCCTTCCGGCAGCGGTGGTCCGGCGTACTGCCGCTGAAACTGAATCGACTCGAGCAACGGACCGGCGAACGATTGAATGCCCGTTTGCAGCGTGCCCGCCAATTCCCGCGCCCCTACAACTACGGAAAGATCGAAGGCGCTCGAAGGATAGCGGCGGATTGGCGTGAACTTGATTTCGCCGGCGCTGAGCGACTGTACCAGCGCCAGATCGATATCGAGCAACGCGGCGCGGCCGGACTCCACCAGGGTGGGATGCAACTCGAAGATGCGGCCTACTACCTGACCTTTCCATTCGACGTTGGCGGCGCGTGCCGGATGTTCGAACGGCCGCGCCTCCGTGGGCATGGTGTGAGCGCCGGGCATCAGACACTCGGCGGCCCGCTTGACTTCGAACAGGCCAGCGGCGCCATCGCCTTGTCGGTCGTAAATGGCGGCTACCAGGTGCGCCACTTCTTTGGGCTGGATCTCCAGTCCGATCTCGAAGAGGCGGAAGGATTCGCGATGCTTGGCGTTCTCGGTGATGTTGCGCCAGATGCCGGGCAGCAGCGAGGTGCGCATTAAGGCCTGGTCGGAAGCGATGGGATTGGTGACGCGCAGATGAGCGGCGGGGTCGAGCCCGAAGGCGCGCACCGATTCCTCGCTGAGGAACGAGTAGTTGTAGACTTCGGTGAAACCCAGGTCGACGAAGAGGGTGCGAAGCTCGTGCTGAAACTTGCGCTCCGGATTGGCGGGAGGAACGGAGGCGGGCACCAGCGGCGCTTTGGGCGTGATGGAATCGTAGCCCACCATGCGGCCCACTTCCTCAACGAGGTCGTCCTTAATCGAGATATCTTTGGTGGCGCGCCATGAAGGCACCGAGACGCGGAAGAGGCCGCGGGCGGGCTCGTCGACGCCAAATTCCAACCGCTCGAGAATCTGGCGGACTTCGGCAGCCGCGATGGTGCGGCCGAGTTTGCGCTCCAGCCATGCGAGATCCAGGTCGATGGCGGGGGCGGGAGGCATCTCGCGCTTCTCATCGGCGACACCGCCGACGGTGCGCATGCCGGGCGCGATCTCCTGCAACAGTTCGATGGCTCGGGCGATTCCGCGAACGGTGTTGGCTGGGTCCTGCGCTTTCTCGAAGCGCATGGAGGCGTCGGTGCGCAGCTTGATGGCGGAGGAAGTCTTGCGGACGGAGGATGCCTGGAAGTTGGCGCTTTCCAGGACCACGCGTTTGGTCTTGGCGCTGATGGAGGTGTCGAGTCCGCCGATCACGCCGGCGAGCGCGATGGCGCCGCGGGCATCGGCGATCACCAGGTTCGATGGCTCGAGCGTGTACCACTCGTTGTTGAGCGCCTGAAAGCGCTCGCCGGATTTGGCGGGGCGGATGAAGATGGTGTCGCCCTGAATCAGGTCGGCATCGAAGGCGTGCATGGGCTGGGCCAGCTCCGCCATCACGAAGTTCGTCATGTCGACGATGTTGCTGATGGGGTTGAGGCCGATGGCCATGAGCCGCGCCTGCAGCCACAAGGGCGAAGGCTGCGTGATCACGTTTTCGAAAACCAGCGCGCTGTATCGCGGACAGAGGTTCAGGTCTTCGATCCTGACCTTGATGGCCGCGGGACCGGCGGGTAACAGGTTCAGTTTGGCAGGGTCCTTCAGCTTGAGCCCCACGATGGCGGCCACTTCGCGCGCCATGCCGTGATGACCCCACAAATCAGGGCGATGGGTGATTGACTTGTTATCGATCTCGATGACGCTGTCGGGCGCGCATCCGGGAATGGGCGCGCCAACCGGCTCGGTCAGTTCCACGATGCCGGCGTGATCCTTGTTAATACCGAGTTCGGCGGCGGAGGCAAGCATGCCATCGCTCTCCACGCCATTGATTACTTTCTTGCCGATGGGGGCGTACGCGGTGACGATGCCGGGCCGGCAGTTGGGGGCTCCGCACACCACGGTCTTCACGCCGTAGATGCCAGTGTCGACCGTGGTCTTGACGTTGTGGCTGCCTGCGATGGGCTCCACGGTTTCCACGCGCGCGACGCAGGCGCCGGCCAGCAGCTCGCCCACCGGCTCGATGCCTTCGCACTCGGCGGTCTTCATGGTGATGAGCCGCTCCAGCGGGCCGGGCGCGTAGTCCAGGCCTTCGACCAATTCGCGAATCCAGTTGTAGGAGAATTTCAAGTTAGAACTGCTCCAGAAATCTGAGATCGCCGCCTTGCAACTGGCGGATGTCATCGATGCCGTACCGCATCATCACCAGGCGGGTGAGCCCGAGGCCGAACGCGAAGCCGCTGTACTGCTCGGGATCGATGCCGCTCATGCGCAGCACGTTGGGGTGCACCAGGCCGCAGGGCAGAAGTTCCACCCAGCCGCCTTGTTTGCACACCGGGCAGCCTGAGCCGCCGCAGATGAGGCACTGAATATCGAGCTCGAATCCCGGTTCCACGAAGGGGAAGTAGCCGGGCCGCAGCCTCACCGTGACGTCGCGATGAAAAATGGCGCTGAGCAGCGTCTTCATGAAGTAGAGCAGGTGGGCGACGGAGACGTCACGGTCCACCATCATGCCTTCCAGTTGATAGAAGGTGTGCTCATGCGAAGCGTCCACGCTTTCGTTGCGGAACACGCGGCCAGGCGCGATCATGCGCAGAGGCGGACCCAGGCGCTCCATGCCGCGCACCTGCACGGGCGAGGTGTGAGTGCGAAGCAGGCGGCCGCCATCCAGCCAGAAGGTGTCCTGCATGTCGCGCGCCGGATGATCGGGCGGAATATTGAGCGCGTCGAAATTGTGATATTCGGTTTCCACTTCGGGGCCATCGAGCACGGCGAACCCGAGCGAGACGAAGAGCTCTTCCAGTTCGCGCTGGATGCGTGTGATGGGGTGAAGATGACCGCGGCGCGGACCGGGAGCGGGCAGAGTGAGATCGAGCCATTCGGAATCGAGCCGGGCGCGCAGCTTACTCTCATCGAACGCCCGCGACTTGATGTCGAGCGCCTCTTCCAGTTTTTGCTTGGCGCTATTGAGGAGCTTGCCGACACGCCCGCGGTCCTCCGGCGCGAGTTTGCCCATACCCTTGCCGATTTCGGCGAGAGTTCCTTTGCGGCCCAACGCTTCCACGCGGACGGCTTCCAACTCCTCGGGAGATTGCGCGGAGGCAATCCGCGCCAGGGAACGAGACTCCAGTTCCTGAATCGAATCGTCGATCATGAATGTGAAGTTTCAATTGTAGCGCGCTGACGTCAGACCGCGCCGTGGCGGGAGTGGAGATGAAGGGTTACGCGGTGGCAGGCGTCAGAATGGTCGTGTGCGCCACCGCGTCATTTAACTGGAGCGCTTATATCGCTGTCCGGCCGGTAACCAGGTGCATGACCAGCGCAATTACTGCAATCAGCAGCAGCAGGTGGATCAACCCGCCGGCAACGTGAAACGCTACAAAGCCCATCAGCCACGCGACTAAGAGAATGAAAAACAGGACGAGAAACATGTGGTCCTCCTTTACTCACTGGAGAAGCAGCACTCACAGACCCAACGTACTTGTCCTTACATATGCGCGGTTACGGCAGTTTTTCCGCAGCAGGACGAAGTTACACAGCCGGGCACGCACAAAAGTAACGATCGATATCCGCGGAGAATATCGGGGGCGGTTCGATAATGCGTCCTACCGGTTCGGCAGCCTACACTCTCTTGCCCGTAATTGCGGCATGCACAAACAGCGCGAGTACGGCCATGAATAGAAGAACGTTGAAGATGCCGCCCTGATGCAGCGCAAAGCGGCCAAACAGCCAAGCGCAACCGAGGAAGAATGCCAGGATCAGAAACGCAACTCTTGCCATGTCTTTGCGGAAAATCGTGCAGGAATAGGGCCAACGTTTGCGTTTTTACTTTCGAGACGAGCTTCGGAACACGCCGGCGGCAAGAGCACCGGGCCCACCAAAGAAGCCTACTGTTTGACCTCTGCCTCGATGGCTTCCAGTTCCTTGCCTGCCTCCGACCATTTGCCTTGCGCTGCCAATTCCCGATAGCGCCTCAGGTGGTCGCGCACTCGCTGCAGGCGGGCGTCGGTCGCGGCTGGGGGCGGGGCGGCGCCTGGGGAGGATGGCGTGGAGGGTGCGGTCGCCTGCTGCACCAGTTGTTGGGCTCCGCTGGTGAGTTGGCGGACTGCTTCATCGTAGTTGTCCGTGTAGATCAGGCGGCTTCCTTCGGCCAGCACGATCTTTTTCAACTGCGGCATGCTGGCCTCGTTGGACTGGATGTAGATGGGATCCACGTAGAGAAACGTGTTGCCCACGGGGAGAACCAGGATCTGGCCGCGCAACACGTGCGAGCCTTGCTGATTCCACAACGTGAGGTCCTTCGAGATGTTCTGGTCCTGGTTGATGGACGCGGAAATATTCATGGGCCCGGGTATCAGTTGCTGCTTGGAGAGCAGCAGCACCTCCATGTCGCCCAGCTTACTGCCGTCACATCGCGCTTCCATGAGCCCGACCAGGTTGTTCTTGTTGTGCGGCGTGAACGGGATCATGAGCAAGAACTCGGGCGACTCCTCACCGGGCACGGTGGTGATCACGTACGTGGGCTTGACCGGCGTGGCGCCGTTCTCCTGGCCCGAGGTGTGCAGCGCGATGTCCCATACGTCTTCCTTGTTGTAGAACGACTGCGGGTCGAGCATGTGGTAGGTGCGATAGATTTCGGATTGGATGCGGAAGAGCGTCTCGGGATAGCGCGCGTGCCGCCGCAAGTCGGCGGGCATTTGCGATTCCGACAGGAACAGGCTGGGGAACAGGTTGTGATATGCCGCGATCAGCGGATCGTCAGGCGCGAAGATGTAGAGATGCGTCTCACCGTCATATGCATCCACCGTGGCCTTCACGGCATTGCGAACGTAGTTAGTGTGCCCCATGCTTTGCAGGTCGAGCGGCTTGGAGTAGGGGTGCGCATCGGAAGTGGTGTAGCCATCCACCATCCAGACCAGGCGGCCGTCGTCTGTGATCACCATGTAGGGATCGGGGTCCCAATCGAGGAAGCCGGCCAGCTCCTGCAGGCGCTCGCTGACTTTGCGGCGGATCATCATGCGGCTATTGGCGGTGAAGTAATCAGTTAGCAGAATATTGGGCTGGTTCTCGCGAATGGCCGCGGCGATGCGCATGGGAAGCGACGAGATGGGAAAGCCGCCCTTGCCTTCGTAGCGCGATTTTTCGTTCTTCTCGCCGGAAGGGTAATTGAACTCCAACTCGGCGGTGTTGACGAAGACAGGTTCGTGCGTCACTTCGCCGTAGTAGATTTCGGGGCGGGTCAGCTTCAGGCTGGGCGTCTCGATTTTGGGGGGCGCATCCTGAATCAGCAGCACGGGCAGGCCATCGGGAGTCATTTTGCTGACTTCGGAAAGCACCAGGCCGTAGCCGTGGGTATAGATGAAGGCCGGGTTGATCCAGTTGGCGCTGGCATCGGGCAGTTGGCGAATGTCCAACTCGCGCGGCGAGAGCAGCACCTGGCGATACTGGCCGTCGATGGTATAGCGGTCCACATCGCTGTCGTTGAAGGTGTAGTAGGTGCGCAGGGCCTGCCGCTGCGTGATGGTGTCGTGATAAGGCTGATACTCCCAGAGGCGCACGTTGTCGAGCAGTGGCTTGTGCTTGGTGGCATCGATGGGCGCGTCGGGCTGGGCGTTGAACTCGATCTCCTTCACCTGCTGCTCCAGGCCATAAGCGCTGCGGGTGGCGTGAATGTGGGTCTGGATATACGGACGTTCGAGCGAAATTTCGTTGGGGCGCACATAGAGCGCGGAGACGGCGCGCGGCGCGATGAAGGAAATGACCAGCGCGATGGCCATACTGCCGGCCAGCATCCAGCGGCCGAACCAGACAAAGACCGCGGCGGCCAGGCAGGCTACAATCAGCAGCCACTGTAGCGGCAGCCCGATGTTTTGATCCACATAGTCGATGCCTACCAGGAAGGAGCCGTGCTCGTTGTAAACCATTTCGTAACGGCCCAGGTAGAAGTACACGGCCATAGCCACTAGCAGCACCATTAAGGCGCCGCGCAGGAATTTGGATTCCAGGCCGCCCTCCAGCTTGAAGATACCGGGGTCGAGTTCGCGCGACTCGCGCAGTTCGGCAATGCGGAAGCGCAGTTGCCAACCGCGGGCCGCCACCCAGTACACCAAAATACAAACGATCACCAGGGCCAGCACGTAGCCGCGGAGCAAAGTGTAAAAGGGGAGATCGAAGAGATAGAACGAGAGAGGTTGATTGAAGACGGAATCGTGCCAGGCGGTGGTGGCGGCAGGGAGGCCGCGCGAGCCGGCGAAGCGGACCACGGTCCACGTGTCGATGGAGGAACCGGCGATTATCCAAGCGATGAACAGCAAGGCCAGCGAGGAAATGCGGGCGTAGAGGCGGTGTTCGCGCAGCGCCGTGCCGGCGAACCGCAGAGCGCGGGCGTGCGCCATCCACAACACGGCGAAGGCGAGCAGGGTGGCGGCCACCACCGGCGCCACGCTGTACCACAGCATGCTCAGGTAAGTATTGAACTGTCCCAGTTCCTTCCACCATTGGATCTCGATGGCATACGACGCCAGGGTGCGCGTGCCGAAGAGCAATACCAGCAGGAGGACGATCAGCGTGATGCGGCCCGCGCGCAATCCTCGCGTGCGGCCGCCTGGTTCAATTTCGTACCTTGGCATATGCCCAAGCGTAACACCGCGTGACAGGCAGGACAGGCTCGCGGGGTTTCCAATGTTTACAAGCGGGCGCAAGACGAAGGCCGGGACTTCCCGTCAATCCATACACGGGGGATACAGAAGTGGAGAGACACGGTGTATCGCGTTGGATTGGGATTGCTGGCGATGGCGGCCATGGCTTCGGCGGTGCAGCCGGATGCTGCCAAGGAACTGAATCGGATCGCCCTCGATGCGATGGCGCGCGGCGACTATACCACCGCCAAAACTGAGCTATCGGAAGCGGTAAATATCTGGCTCGCCCTGGGGCCCGAGTTCGCGCCACATGCCGCTTCGGAAATGATGAACCTGGGTGACGCTGTCTGCGCCCTGGGCGATTGGAGCGCGGGCGCGAAGTTCTTCGAACAGGCGCTGGAATTGAACCGCCGCACTCTGGGACCGAAACACGCTCGCACCGTAGCCAATCTGAATCGTCTGGCCAATGTGTACCTGGTGCAGGGCGAAATCGACCGCGCCGAACCGCTGTTTCGCGATGCGCTGGCGGTGGAGCGCGACTTGTATCCCAACGACCTGCAGACGGCTCACTCGCTGGCCGGCCTGGCCTCCATTCATGTGCGCGCCCGAAAATGGGACGAGGCACTGCCCGAAGCCGAGGAAGGGCTCGCCATCACCCTTCGCGCCGTGGGCGAGAAGGATGCGGAGAGCGGCATGGCCTATGCCAACGTGGGCGAGATTCTTCGCGTGAGCGGCCATCCGGACCGCGCCTTGCCTTTGCTGAGAAAGGCGCGGTTGATTTTCGAACGAACGCTGGGGCCATCGCATCCACGCGCCGCATCGGTGATCAGCCAGGAAGGGCTCGCGCTCATGTACGAAAACAAATTCGCGCTGGCCGAGCAGGATCTGCTGCACGCGGTGGACCTGCTGGCGAAGTTCGGCGGGTCGAAGGTAGAACTGGCGGTGGCGGAGCACAATCTGGGGCTGTTGCGGCTGCGCCAGAAGAAGTACGCCGATGCCGACAAGCATTTCTCCAAGGCGCTGGCGCTCGAGGAGGAGTACTCGTCGCGGCCGGGCGGCGAAATGGCGGCCACGCTCAACCTGCTTTCGCAAGTCCGCGAAAAAGAGAACCGTCCGGGCGATGCCGCGCAGTTGAAAGAGCGCGCCTCCACCATCAGCACGTATCGATAGGCCCCAAGTTCACATTGGCCATGCGCGTGCGACTTCCATGCCGCTATGGCTAAAACAATTACAGGATTCTTTCGCACCCGGATGGAGGGGCAGAACGCTCAGGAAGCACTCCTGAACGCAGGTTTTCAGCGCGATCAGGTGAGTTACCTGGCCGGCGATACGAGAGGTCATCAGACACCGAAAGTCGGTCCGCCGGCAGAGGATGTCGGCAGTGAGTCGGAGGCCGGCACGGATGCGTGGATCGGCGGAGCGGTGGGATTAGCGGCAGGCGTGATCGCGCTGGCGATTCCAGGAATCGGTCCGCTGCTGGCGGCTGGTCCGATTGCTACCGCCATCGGAGGAATCACGTTGGGGGCGACGGCCGGCGGCGTGGTGGGACTGCTCAAGGACCACGGTGTCTCGGAAGAGGAAGCCGAATTCTACGCCGAGGGCGTTCGCCGCGGCGGATCGCTGGTGACCGTGCATGCCATTCCTGACAATCGCGAAAAAGATGCACGCAAGATTCTCGACGACAAGGGCGCTATCGAGGTGGAGAAGCTTGCCAATGAGTGGCGCGCGGCTGGCTGGAAGGGATCGGACAAGGTTTTGCGAGCTGGATAGGACTTAAGATGCCCGCCGGTGGCTTCGACCACCGGCGCCACTGCTGCCTGTGTAACACTAGTGTTTCCGGGCATGTGGATAGTTCAACTGGCGCTGCGGCGTCCATACACCTTCGTGATTATGGCGCTGCTCATTGTGATTCTGGGCGTGCTGGCGATTGTGCGGATGCCCACCGATATCTTCCCCGATATCGATATTCCAGTGGTCAGCGTCATCTGGAGCTACGGCGGGGTTTCCCCGGAGGAGATGGCGGAAATCATCACGGTCCGCTGCGAGCGCTCCTTCACCACCTCGGTCAACGATATCGAGCATATGGAATCGGAATCGCTGCCGGGGCTCGGGATCATCCGCGTCTTCTTCCATCCGCGGGCGCGCGTGGATGCGGCGGTGGCGCAACTCGCGGCCGCGTCGCAGGCGGTGCTGCATTCGCTTCCTACGGGCATTACTCCGCCCAGCATCCTGCGCTACAACGCATCCAGTGTCCCCATTCTGCAACTCGGAATCTCAAGCGACACGCTGCCTGAGCAGACGCTCTATGACTTGGGCTACCAGGCGATCCGCACGCAAATGGCGAACGTGCAGGGCGCGATGTTCCCGCTGCCCTACGGCGGCAAGCCGCGTCAAATTTCAGTGGACCTGGAACCGCGGGCGCTTTACGCGCAGGGGCTCTCGGCCTCAGACGTGGTGCGCGCCATCAATTCGCAGGCGCTGATTTTGCCTTCGGGCTCGGTAAAGATCGGGGCCGAGGAGTACACGGTAAAGCTGAACAGCTCACCGGAATTGGTGTCGGCCTTCAATCGTCTGCCGGTTCGCCAGGCGGGCGCGACAACAGTCTACGTCGGCGATGTGGCGCACGTGCGCGACGGCTATGCGGTCCAGACCAACATTGTGCGGCACAACGGGGCGCGCGCCGCACTGCTGACAGTGCTCAAGAACGGCGGCGCTTCCACGCTCGACATCGTGGCCAACATCAAGGCGATTCTGCCGCGCATCAAATCCACCCTGCCCGCCGCGCTCAACCTGCGGCTGATGTTCGACCAGAGCCTGTTTGTGCGCGCCGCCATCGCGGGAGTGCTGCGCGAAGCGTGCATCGCGGCGCTGCTGACGGGCTTGATGATCCTGCTGTTTCTGGGAAGCTGGCGCAGCACCATCATCGTGTGCGTGTCGATTCCGCTATCGATTCTGACGTCGCTGGCAGTGATGAACCTGCTCGGCGAGACCAT
The DNA here is from genome assembly GCA_963815475.1 of uncultured Solibacteraceae bacterium. Classification (GTDB taxonomy): domain Bacteria; phylum Acidobacteriota; class Terriglobia; order Bryobacterales; family Bryobacteraceae; genus Sulfopaludibacter. The sequence goes on from CAWFHD010000003.1 coordinate 4,157,877, forward strand.
CAACGTGATGACGCTCGGCGGGTTGGCGCTGGCTGTGGGCATCCTGGTGGACGATGCCACGGTGGAGATCGAAAACATCCATCGCAACCTGGGACAGCGCAAGCCGATTCTGCAGGCCATTCTGGATGGGGCCATGCAGATCGCGGTGCCAGCCTTCGTTTCCACGCTATGCATCTGCATTGTGTTCGTGCCCGTGATCTTTCTCACGGGCGCGGCTCGCTACCTGTTCACGCCGCTGGCGCTGGCGGTGGTGTTGGCGATGATGGCGTCGTACCTTCTCTCGCGAACGCTGGTGCCCACTATGGTGCGCTATCTGCTGGCCGCGGAAGTAGAACGTTACAGCAGCGGGGAAGAGGGCGCAATTGAAGAGCGGCGGCCGGGATTCTTCAATGCCATCCATCACGGTTTTCAGATGAGGTTCGAAGGCATGCGGCGTGGATACCAGCGGTTGCTGGAGGCGTCGCTGGCGAACCGCGGCCTGGTCTTCGCGGCGTTCTTCGTGCTGTGCGGCACGGGTCTGGCGCTGATTCCGTATCTGGGCGAGGACTTCTTTCCGCAGGTGGACGCGGGCCAGATCCGCCTGCACGTGCGGGCTCCGGCGGGGACGCGCATCGAAGAGACCGAAAGCTATTTCGCAGCTGTGGAGAACACGATTCGCCGCGTCATCCCGCCCGCCGAACTGGCGGACGTGCTGGACAACATCGGGCTCCCGTACTCGGGCGTGAACATTGCTACCAGCGACACCGCCACCATCGGGCCTTTCGACGGCGAGATTCTGGTGTCGTTGAAGACGGGTGAGCGCGGGTCCACCTGGGACTACATTCGCGAACTGCGCCGCCGCCTCAATCACGAATATCCAGGGCTGACGTTTTTCTTCCAGCCGGCCGACATCGTGGGGCAGATTCTGAATTTCGGATTGCCGGCGCCAATCGACATCCAGATCATGGGGCCGCTGCCCAACGCCCAGGCGAATTACGCTATCGCGCGGCAGATCGAAAGACGGCTGGCGCGCATTCCCGGGGCGGTGGATGTGCATACGCACCAGGTGGTGGACGTGCCCGAACTGCTCTTCCAGGTGGACCGGACGCGCGCGCGGCAGTTGGGCCTGACACAGCAGGACGTGGCCAACAGCCTGCTGATCTCGCTTTCGTCGAGCACGCAGATCGCGCCCAATTATTGGATCGATCCGCGCAACAGCGTGGACTATCCGGTGAGCGTGATGACGCCGCAGCACATGGTGGATTCCACTTCCGAACTTTTGCGCACTCCCATCTCGACGGCCGGAAGGGCCGCTCCGCAGATGCTGGCCAACATGGGAACGCTGGAACGCGGCACTACGGCCTCGGTGGTGAACCACTACAACGTGCAGCCTCTGTATGACGTGTTATGCCAATGTGCAGGATCGCGACTTAGGCGCGGTGGCGCACGACGTGGACCGCGTGCTGGACGAATTCACGCCCAAGCTTCCGAAGGGCAGCTTCATGGAAACGCGCGGGCAGGTCTCCACCATGCGCAGTTCGTTCATAGGGCTGGGCGTGGGGATGATCTTCGCAGTGCTGCTGGTGTACTTCGTGATGGTGGTGAATTTCCAATCGTGGCTTGATCCGTTCATCATATTGATGGCGCTGCCGGGCGCGTTGGCCGGGATCGTGCTGATGCTGTTCGTGACGCAGACGACGCTTAATGTGCCCTCGATGATGGGCGCGATTATGAGCATCGGGGTGGCGACGGCGAACAGTATTCTGTTGGTGAACTTCGCCAACGACCTGCGTGAGACCGGGTCGGATGCGACGGCGGCGGCGCTCGAAGCCGGCTTCACGCGGTTGCGGCCGGTGGTGATGACGGCGTTGGCGATGATTGTGGGAATGCTGCCGATGGCGCTGGGATTTGGCGAAGGCGGAGAGCAGAACGCGCCGCTGGGACGGGCGGTGATTGGCGGGTTGTTGATGGCGACAGTGGCGACATTGTTCTTCGTGCCGGTAGTCTATAGTTTGCTGAGGCGCACAGCGCCGAAGTATGGAAGAACCACGGAAGCGGGCCTGCGGTGAGCGCGCCGCGTTTGGGGAGAGGGCAAGCGGGTGACCAGGAATTGACGACAGAGGGAGAGAAGCGCAAGCTTCGCAGATCGGGACGCGGACCGCTGCTCGCGTTCTTCGCGGTGCTGGCATTGCTGGTGGCGGCGGCGATTGCCGGCGGCACGCTGCCCCGGTTATCGCGGCAGAAGGGCTTGCTGGCTGCGGCCAAGGAAGTGACGGATCGTAAGCCGGTGGTGATTGCCACGGCCGCCCATCTGGCGAGCGGTAAGGACAGCATCGACCTGCCCGGCGACTTGCAGGCGATTGTGGAATCGCCCATCTTCGCGCGTGCCGACGGTTTCTTGCGAACCCGCCTGGTGGACATCGGCGACCACGTGACTGCCGGACAATTGATGGGCGAGATCGAGACTCCGGAATTGGATCAGCAGATTCTGCAGGCGCGCGCATCGCTGGCGCAGGCGCAATCGGCACTAAAGGAACTGCAGGCGGATATCGCGCTCTCGCACGCGAATCTCGATCTGGCGCGCGCCACGCGGGAGCGCTGGGATCACCTGGCGGAGAAGGGCGTGGTGTCGCGGCAGGAGCGCGAAGAGAAGCAGGCCGACTACGCGGTGAAGGAGGCGCAGACGGAGCGCGCCGAGGCGAGTCTGGCGACCGCCAACGACACCATTCATGCCAGCGAAGCGAATGTGCATCGCCTGGACCAGATGAAGGCATTCGCGCGGGTCACTGCGCCTTTTGCGGGCATTGTGACGGCTCGCAATGTGGACGTGGGCACGCTGATCAATGCCGGCAACGGCGGCGCGTCGCGGGAGATGTTCCGGGTGGCGCAGATACAGCCGCTCCGAATCTTTGTGAATGTGCCGCAGGCTTACGTTTCGGAAATCCGCAATGGGCAGAGCGCCGAACTACGGGTGGCGGAACGGCCGGGCGAAGTATTTCCGGCGCACGTATCGAATGTGTCGAACTCGCTCGACGCCAATTCACGGACGATGCTGGTGATTTTGGAGACGCCCAATCCGGGCGCGCGGCTCTTTCCCGGCACGTATGCGCAGGTGCGGTTCGCCGGCACGAACACGAAGCCGCTGCTGCGCATCCCGGGCGACGCGCTCGTGATGGGCAAGGCCGGGCCGCGCGTGGCCGTCGTGGGAGCGGACGGCGTGGTCCACTTCCGCAGCGTGACGGTGGGGCAGGATCTCGGCTCGGAGGTAGAGATTGCGTCGGGCCTCTCGGTTGGAGATATGGTGGTCTCGCACCCGGCGGATCTGGTGACCGAAGGCGCTGTCGTGGAAGTGCAGGGTCGATAGCTCGGGCGAATGGGCGGCTGTTTGGAGCACTCCCCTATACTCAAGGAATGCCAGGCACGCTCTACATAGTCGCCACGCCGATTGGCAATCTGGAGGACATCACATATCGCGCGGTGCGCGTGCTGGGGGAAGTGGACCTGATCGCGTGCGAAGACACTCGCCAGACCCGGAAGCTGCTGGACCACTATGCGATCCAGAAGCCCATGATCAGTTACCACGAGCACAACGAACTGGAGCGGTCGGCAGAATTGACCTCGCGCATGCTGGCGGGGACTTCGATCGCGCTGGTGACGGATGCCGGCATGCCGCTGGTGTCCGACCCCGGGTACCGCCTGGTACGCGCGGCGGTGGAGTGTGGTGTGCCGGTAGTGACGCTGCCGGGAGCGTCGGCGGCCATGACCGCGCTGGCGGGGTCGGGCTTGCCCACCGATTCGTTTCATTTCGGCGGCTTCCTGCCTTCCAAGCCGGGTCAGCGGGCGAAACTGCTGGAGACCCTGGCGGAGGAGCACTCCACGCTGATCTTCTACGAAGCGCCGCATCGCATTCTGGAGGCGCTGGAAGCGATTGAGGCGACGCTCGGTCCCCGGCCGGTGGTGGTGGCGCGCGAACTGACCAAGATCCACGAAGAGTTGCTGCGCGGCACGGCTGCCGAGATTCATGCGCAACTGGCGAAGCGCGAGGTGGTGAAAGGCGAGATGACGCTGCTGATTGGCAAGGCCACTGCGCCGCCACCCGACGAGACTCCCTTGGACGCGGCGGTGGAACGCCTGATCACCTCCGGCACACCTCGGATGGATGCCATCAAGCAGGTAGCGCGGCGGCGTGGACTGTCGAAGAGAGAGGTGTATGAGCAACTTCTGCGCGAGAAGTGAGAATCCGGGGTTGATCGGGCTCATCGTACTCGCGCTGGCCTGCCCCTGCTTCGCGCAGGATTCTGTCGACCGCGTGGTGGAGCGCGCCCGTTCGGTGTTCGACGTTCCCGGCATCGCTGTTGCCATCGTAAAGGATGGCAAGGTGGTGCTCGCCAAAGGCTACGGCGTGCGCAGGGTGGGACGCTCTGAGCCGGTGACCGCGCATTCGCTCTTCCGCATCGCATCGAACACCAAGGCTTTCACGGCGGCCGCGCTCGCGATGCTGGTGGACGAAGGCAAGATCCACTGGGACGATCGCGTAGTCGACCTGATGCCCTCGTTTCAGATGTACGATCCGTACGTGACGCGCGAGATGACCGTCACCGACCTCCTGGTGCATCGCAGCGGGCTGGGACTGGGCGAAGGCGACCTGATGTTCTTTCCACCCACCGACCTGACGCGCGAGGAGATTATCCGCCGCCTGCGATTCCTGAAGCCTGCGACGAGTTTTCGCAGCAGCTATGCGTACGACAACCTGTTGTACCTGGTGGCCGGGCAGTTGATCCCGGCGGTGACTGGCACAAGCTGGGACGATTTCGTGAAAGCGCGCATCTTCACACCGCTGCATATGACGTCGACCTTTACGAACACAGAGGCGCTGGAATCGGGCAGCGACGTGGCGATTCCACATTCCCGCGTGAACGGAAAGCTGGAGCCGCTGGCACACGAAAATGTGGACAACAACGCGCCGGCAGGGTCGATCGTTTCGTGCGTGAGCGACCTGGCGCAGTGGATGATGCTGCAATTGGGGCGCGGCCAGACCGGCGGCGCGCGGCTGTTCAGCGAAGCGCAAGGGAAGGCGATGTGGACGCCGCGGACTATTCTGCCTATCGCGCCCTCGCTGCCGGGCCTTGAGCCGAACTTCTACGATTACGGCCTGGGATGGTTTCTGCGCGATTATCGGGGCAGGAAGATGGTCTACCACACAGGCGTGTTGGCGGGATACGTTTCACGCACCACTCTGATTCCCGATCTGAACCTGGGAATCGTGGTGCTGACCAATGGCGAAGAAGAGGGCGCGCATGCGGCGGTGGCGTTCACCGTGGTGGATCAATACTTGGGAGCTCCCGAGACCGATTGGGTGACCGCCTTCCACAATCTGGCGAAGAAGGAACAGGCGGATGCCGAAGCGCAAATGCGGAAATCGGGCGCGTCGCGGAATGCGAACTCGAAGCCGTCGCTTTCGCTGGCGAGCTATGCGGGACGCTATCGCGACCCGTGGTACGGCGATGTGACGATCGAAGAGCAGGGCGGCAAACTGGCGATTCGGCTCACGCATTCCCCATCTTTGGTGGGCGATCTGGACCACTGGCAGTACGATACGTTTGTGGCACGCTGGAGGAATCGCACGCTGGACGCGGATGCTTATGTGACGTTTTCGTTGAAGCCTGACGGGAGCATCGACGAGGTGCGGATGAAGGCTGTGTCCCCGGCCACCGACTTCAGCTTCGATTTCCAGGATCTGCTGTTAAGGCCCGTGGCGAAGAACGCTCCGCCGAAGTGAGAGCTAGCGCCGATAGGGACCAAAATCTCTTCCTGGATGATACATTGAAATTCGTGAAGTCGACGGATTTGCTGCGATTCAATGGCGCTGTGGAGCGTGATCCCGCCATCGATGCCTGGATGAGAGAACACGCTGGTGATTTGGGAGACATCGCGCATCAGTGGTTTGAGGCGATGCGAAAGTGCGGGGACGAAGTCCGTGAGCTTTTGCATGACGGCTGTCCGGTTGCCTGTTTGGGAGATGTGCCGTTCGGCTATGTCAATGTATTCACCGCGCACGTCAACGTGGGTTTCTTCCAGGGGGCGTCGCTGCCCGACCCGGCCCGTTTGTTGCAGGGCACCGGCAGGTTCATGCGCCATGTGAAACTGCGACCTGGAATGGCCGCAAACGCTGCAGCGCTAAGCAGGCTCATCGAGACGGCGTACTCGGATATTAAGGCGCGGGTCGAAAACGGCTAGCTCGATCCCTTACACCTGCACTCTGGCGGCTGGCGATCCTATGACCTTCGATTAAGGGATAATGATCTTGAAGGATAGAGCATGGACGTTCATATCAATATCCCCGAGGAGGTCGCGCGGCAGTTTACTGCGGAGCCTGGCGGCATCGCCCGGGCAGCGGTGGAAGCACTCGCCGCGGAAGGCGTGCGCTCAGGTAAACTGACCGTATATCAAGCCCGCCAGTTGCTAGGCATTCGATCCCGCTACGAGATGGATGGGTTTCTGAAGGCTCACGGCTTGTTTCTTCCCGAGACGGTGGAAGAGGTCGTCGCCGACAGTGAGACAGCGATCGCCTTTTCGAAATGACGGTAGTCGTCGCCGACACCTCACCCTTAAACTATCTCTTGCTCATTGGCGAGATTGCGATCCTGCAACGCCTCTATGGCGAGGTTCTCATTCCGTCAGAAGTTCTGGCTGAGTTGTCCGACGTCAGTGCTCCGTCCGAAGTGCTGAAGTGGGTACAGGTCCGCCCCCCGTGGCTGAAGGTGCGCCAGCGACGAATCATGCAGGACGACCCAGCTTTACGGCACCTCGATCCGGGTGAGCGAGCCGCGATTCTCCTGGCGCAGCATGAAGGTGACGTGCTCCTGCTGATCGACGATGCCGCGGGCCGTATCGAGGCAACCCGGCACGGCATTCCGACCGCGGGAACCCTCGGCATACTCCGGGCCGCATCCGTCCGTCAACTGCTAGAGCTGCCCACTGCGTTAAAGAGCTTAGCAGCGACCAACTTCCGCGTTTCCCAAAACCTTTAGCGGAGCTCCTGGAGGAGGATGCCGAACGCAAACGGCGCGCGGAAGGATAGTCCTGCGGAGTGAAGACCCTACCGCTGCCGGTGCGGGGCGGCGCAGCAAATCCACTGCCGATGCAAATTCTGGCACATGTTTCCCCTTCGGCCAGTCCGAATTGGTGCGGCGAGCACGGCGCCTGAAGGCGGTACCGGTTATGATCGACCTCGACCAGACATTTTGAATCTGCGTGCCGATCTGAGCATCAGGGTTTCGGGGCAGACATATAGGCGCCGCTTTATCGCGCTTGGTCATGTTGATGACATATCATCGTGTCACAAAGCGACGGGCTGTTCGGTCGTAGCGAATCATTGCCAGGTTAAGCACGAAAGGACAATCATGAAAATCGTAGTAATTGGCGGTACTGGACTCATTGGATCGAAGCTTGTCAAAAGACTTCGCGAGCGCGGGCAGGAAGTAGTAGCCGCATCGCCCGCTTCCGGCGTCAACAGCGTAACAGGCGAGGGACTGGCGGATGCGCTGAAGCGCGCTTCGGTGGTCGTCGATGTAACGAACTCCCCTTCATGGGAGGATGCGGCCGTGCTGAAGTTTTTCGAGACATCTACGCGCAACCTGCTGGCACAATGATGCGGCCGCTGGAGTGCGACATCACGTTGCGTTGTCGGTGGTGGGAACGGAGCGTATGCTCGAAAGCGGCTTCTTCCGCGCAAAACTCGTCCAGGAGGACCTGATCAAGGCCTCCTCCATTCCGTACTCAATCGTCCGTGCGACGCAGTTCTTTGAATTCGTCCAGAAAATCGCCGATATTTCCGCGGAGGGCAGCAAAGTGCGCCTGCCTTCCGTGCTCTTCCAGCCTATGGCTGCCGATGACGTCGCCAATGCAATCGGCCGAATCGCAATGAGCTCACCGGTGAATGCCACCGTGGAAGTAGGGGGTCCGGAACAGTTTCGTCTGGATGAAGCCATCCGACGGGACCTGGCGGCGCGCAAGGATCCGCGCGAGGTGATCGCCGACCCTCGCGGGCGCTACTACGGTATCGAGGTGAGCGAGAGGACGCTGGTTCCTAACGACGACGCACGACTCGGCGAGACGCGCTTCGAAGACTGGCTTCGCGCTATGAAACAAGCCCCAAAGGCGGGTCGGCAGGGGGCGTAAGTGCAGCGACGGCGAACCACTATGAAGATCTCACAATCGATGCCAATGCTGGCATTTCTCATCGCCTGCACCCTGATCGCACAGGACGCCCAAGTCACGCCGACGCATATCGAAAGATCTTGCGGAATGTCCCGGCAAGGAAGGCCTGATGATCACGGTGGTGTATCCGCCGGGCGCCTCGGATCCTATTCATCGGCACAACGCGCATGCGTTTGTTTACGTGCTGGAGGGCACAGTTGTGATGCAGGTGAAAGGCGGAAAGGAAGTCACGCTTGGGCCAGGCCAGACTTTTTATGAAGGACCCAACGACATTCATACCGTTGGACGGAACGCAAGCAGCACGAAGCCAGCAAAGTTCGTCGTGTTCTTAGTCAAGGACAAGGGGGCGCCTGTGCTGATACCAGTGAACCCGACGCAACATTAAGTTTGGGCGACTGGCGGTCCGCCGCGCCGGAGACGCCAAAACGGAAGTTATTTGCCCACGCGCATTGCCCGCGCAGTTTCCGCCAGTACAAGCGCTCCCAGCACTCCGGCTCGGCCTCCTAATGCTGCCGGGACCACGTAGTTCTCGGGAATCTCGATGTAGCCGTTGAGCAGATGCGCCAGTTCCGCTTCGATCATAGGAAAGAGCTGCTTCTGATCCATCACGCCGCCGCCCAGCACGAAGCGCTTCGGCGAGAGCGCGCAGGCAAAGTTGTTCAATCCGAGGCCCAGGTAATGGGCTTCGAGCTTCCAGGCTTCGTCATCGGGCGCGAGCGTGCTGGCTTCCTTACCGCAGCGGGCTTCGATGGCAGGTCCGGCCGCTATGCCCTCCAGGCAATCGCCGTGGAAGGGGCAATTGCCGGCAAACGGATCGCGTGCCCGATCGCGCGGCACGCGAATGTGGCCCATCTCCGGATGCATATTGCCATGCAGGATGCGTCCACCCACCATGGCGCCGCCGCCGATTCCGGTCCCCACCGTGAGATACACGAAGTCCGAGAGCCCCTGCGCCGCTCCCCAACGTGCTTCTCCCAGCGCCGCGCCATTGACGTCGGTATCGAAGCCCACGGGAACTCTGAACGCGGAGCGGATGGCGCCGGCCAGGTCGAAATGCGCCCATCCTGCCTTCGGCGTGGACGTGATGTGCCCGTAGGTGGGGGAATCGCAGCGCAGATCCACCGGGCCGAACGATGCGATACCCACGGCATCGAGGCGGCCGCCCGATGACTCACGCAGAAACGCGACTGCCGCCGACACGGTGGCTTCCGGCGTGGTGGTTGGAATCTGAATCGTCGTCAGATTTTCGGGGCACGTGCCAGTGCCGCAGACAAACTTGGTCCCGCCCGCTTCAATTGCGCCCAACATTCTCGTACCACTTTAACCTTGTTCCATCGATGCAGGCGATATCGATCAACTCGTCGCCGTTGAGGTCGGCGGCAGTGCAGGCAGCGGCGCCCATGCCGCCATCGTCGAGCGCCTTCTTCGACCAGTGGTCGCCCGAGGCGTCGGCGGTGTAGATGTAAACGCTCTTGCCCTGGCCGCGATATCCGGCGACGATCTGCTCGCGGCCGTCGTTATCGAAATCGGCGGCGAGGATGGTATGGCCGTCCACCAGCGAAGTGTCGATCACCTGGCGGGCCCACGCGCCGGCCTGCTGGCGATACACCGCCACCTGGTTACCATGCCACGGCTCAATGGCCGCCAGAAAGCGCGCTCCTGCCAATTCGCCCACTACGACATCGCTCGAGCCACCCTTGGGCCACGGCGCCGTGTCGCCCTTGGCGATTTCGGTGCGGGTCCAATGGCCGTCCTTGCCGAGCTTGAAAAGATGAATGCCGGTGAAACTGGCGGTGAGGATTTCGTCGCGCCCATCGCGGTCCCAATCCACCACGTAGATGCAGTGAACCACGCCGCTGTTCTCCTCGCTGATGGTATGCCGCTTCCACTCGCCCGGCCGGTAGTAAACCAGAGGCGTCTGGCTGCGATAGTCGGGGCCGGCGGCTGTGGCGGCGGTCAGCGGAGAGCTGATGACTACTTGCTTGCCGGAGCCATCGATATCGGCGAGGCGCAGGCGGTGCGAAGTGGGCAGGCGATCGATCTCGCGCACCGTCCAAGTATCGCCTTCGCGATGGAGCAGCGAAACGATGCCCGGGCTTTGGGCCGCCTGATTGGAGAACTCGCTAGCCACCACGATGTCGTCTCCGACCATCACGCAGTTGATCATGCGGGCCAGGCCGCCGGCGATGACGTGGCGCTGCCAGGTGGGGTTCTCATACCAGACCAGTTCGCTCATGCCGCTTCCCAGCGCAATGAGGTCTGGCTTGCTGTCGTGGTTGATGTCGGCGACCACTACTTGATAGCCGCCTTTGAGGTCGGTGGCGACGGTGTGGGCGGTGAAGTTGGCAGCTGCGAGGGGCAGGGCGAGGACGAAGAGGAGGCGATGCATGACGTCAAGTGTACAAAAACCGATTCGCCTTTATCGGCCGCGCTACGCTTCGCGGTGTTCGCCGAAGACTCCTCGGAGGCGGTCGGAGATTTCGCCTACGGTGGCGTGTGCGGCCGCAGCATCGAGGATGGGCGGCATCAGGTTGGCGCCCGACCGGGCGGCCTGCTCCAGCGCCTCCATCTTCTGGTCCAATGCCGACGCGCTGCGTGAGGCTCGCAGTTCGCGCAGGCGATCCACTTGCTGGCGCTCGAGGGCGGGATCGAGGCGGAAGGTGGGGATGGCCTGCTGGTCGTCCATTTGGAATCGATTGACCCCTACCACGATGCGTTCGCCCGACTCGATGGCGCGTTGATAGTCGTATGCCGCGTTCTGAATTTCGTTCTGGATGAAGCCCGTTTCGATGGCGCGGAGCGTGCCGCCGACGTCATCGATTCGCTTCAGGTAGGCCTGGACGTCGCGCTCGATGGAGTCCGTGAGAGCCTCGATGGGTTGGCTGCCGCCCACGGGATCGGCGGTGTTGACCACTCCTGTCTCGTGGGCGATGATCTGCTGGGTGCGAAGCGCGAGGCGCGCCGACTCTTCCGTGGGGAGCGAAAGCGCTTCGTCGCGCGAGTTGGTGTGCAGGGACTGAGCGCCTCCCAGGACGGCCGCCATGGCCTGCAGCGCGGTGCGCACGATGTTCACGTCGGGCTGCTGCGCGGTGAGGGTGCTGCCCGCCGTTTGCACGTGGAAGCGGAGCATCAGAGAGCGGGGATCTTTGGCGCCGAAACGGTGGCGCATCAGGTTGGCGTAAATGCGGCGCGCTGCCCGGAATTTGGCGATCTCTTCCAGAAAATCGCTGTGCGAGTTGAAGAAGAAAGACAGGCGGGGCGCGAAGGAATCCACCGCCAGGCCGGCGGCAATGGCGGCCTCGATATACGCGATGGCGTTGGCGAACGTGAAGGCGAGTTCCTGCACCGCTGTGGACCCGGCTTCGCGGATGTGATACCCGCTGATGGAGATGGTGTTCCACTCCGGCAGTTCGCGGCCCGCCCAGGCAAATATGTCGGTGATGATGCGCATCGCGGGGCGCGGCGGGTAGATATAGGTGCCGCGCGCGATGTACTCCTTGAGGATGTCGTTCTGGATAGTGCCCGAGAGCTTCTTACAATCGGCGCCTTGCCGCTGGGCTACCAGCGCATAGAGCGCCAGCAGGATGGAAGCGGTGGAGTTGATGGTCATGGAGGTGGAGACTTTGTTCAGCGGAATGTCGCGGAACAAGGTCTCCATGTCGGCGAGCGACGAAATGGCCACGCCCACACGCCCCACCTCGCCCGCGGCCATGGGATGGTCGGCGTCGAGCCCCATTTGCGTGGGCAGGTCGAACGCCACAGAAAGGCCGGTGGTGCCTTGGGAAAGCAGGTATTGGTATCGGCAGTTACTTTCTTCGGCGGTGCCGAAGCCGGCATACTGGCGCATGGTCCAGAGACGGCTGCGATACATTTCACGGTAAATGCCTCGCGTGTAGGGAAACTCGCCCGGCTTACCGAGAGGCTGGCTCATGAGCGCGAGATTCTACGGGCTTTTAGGAAAGATGTTACGCCGTACCACGCCATAATCAGGGTGCAACTGCCGGCAATGACCATGCGTGGCATGTCGCCGTGACGCAGATAAGTCAACGTCTTGAAGCCGAAGATTGCCGCGAACGAACAGAAAAGAAAGCCGATTACTTCATTCCACAAGCTGTGCATCGGCTTGACGACGGCGGGGACGACGTGTTTGATGAAGGAACGGCTCTGCCGGACGGCTTGTTGCTGCCACACGATTCCATCGTAACAAAACCTTCACTATGGTGAGTTTGTGAGTACTGTATTTGGGATAAATTGACGATAGAAAGTATGGGTTTAGCTTGTGAAGAGGGCGGGTGTCCTCTACAATCGAAGCGGGTGGATGCTTGCCCCCGGCGGAACGCTGTAAGCGTTCGGCGCGTCCGCTATAATGGGAGTACTCTGTGGAAGAGCCTTTGAAGCACCTCATGCAGGAATTGGGAAACGCGATAAACGATTCCCTTTCCGAGTCCGACCGGATCGCGGAAGCGATCGGGGAAATCAAGCGTGCCGGCTATGATGTCTTCCTCGTTTTGGAAGCTACCATTGGATTTAACCGGCGCGACGAAAACGGCGAAGAGGAAGAGGATGCGGAAGTGGAGCTGACGGAAGAGCCCAAGCCGCGGAATTTTGAAGCAACCGGCAAAATCAAGTTCACGTCGCAGGACCATCGGTTCCTGCGCGCGCTGAAGATCGCCGTCGACGAAGAGAATCGTTAGCCTAGAACCTCGCGATAGACGGCCCAAGTTTCGCGAACTGCTTTTTCCCACGTAAATTGTGCTGCCCGAGTTGTGCCTCGCCTGGCAAGATCGCTGCGCAGATCCCTGTTTTGGGTGATCTCGCGCAGAGAGTCTCCCATCGCATCGACGTTCAGCGGGTCCACCAGTAGGGCAGCGTCTCCGGCTACCTCCGGCAGCGCGGACCGGTTCGACGTGAGCACGGCTGCGCCGGCCGCCATGGCTTCGAGAACCGGCATGCCGAAGCCCTCGTCGAGCGATGGAAACGCGAACACGGATGCGCGGCGATAGAGCCCGCTCAGTTGGCTCAGCGGAACGTATCCCAGAACGGAAATGCGGTCGCGGGCGGGGCTGGCTTGAATGCGCTCCAGAATCCCGGCAGCGCCATACCCGTTCGAGCCGGCCAGCACCAGCTTCCACGGAGCGTCCACGCGCTCGAACGCTTCCACCAAGCGGGCGATGTTCTTGCGCGTCTGGATGGCGCCGACGTTGAGGATCATGGGCTCGCGTTCCATTCCGGAGGACGGGGGTAGGGCGCGCACACCGTGATGCACCACGCGCACTTTGGAAGCATCGACGCCGAGCAAAGAGACCACCTGGTTCGCGGTAAACGCGGAGACCGTGATGATGGCGCTCGCGCGTTGGGCAGCGTCGCGGGCTTGGGCGGCGAAGCGTGCGCGGAACTCCGGCGTGGAGTATTCGCCGGTGAGGACGAAGAGATCGTGGAAGGTGGCGACGGCCCGACGCTTGGGAATGTCCGGCAGGCGCTGGTTCAGGCCGTGAAAGAGGTCGAAGGACCGCGGGAAGAGGCGGCGACGGGCGTTGGAAGGGATCGGCTCACGCCACGAGCGAAGGTAACGGTGTGGCCGGTAGTAGAACTGAAAGCGGACATCGGGATGCGCTGCCGCCAGGCCAAAGAGAATCTCGCGTGAGTATAGGCCTACGCCTGAAAGTTCCTCTCCGATGCTGTAAGTGGCGTCGAGCGCGATGGTCAAGCTTCTAACGTAGCGCTAAAGCATCGCGCAAGACCAGCAAGGCGAGTCGTCTATTGTGGCGGTGCTGCTAGCCGGAGAGCCTGAGGACTTCATCGAGCCGCCCAACCAGTAGGGCGCGCCGCTTTTCGTCCAGCTTTGCCAGATTGTCCAACCGCCACTGGACGGCGGGCAGCCTGTCTGCGCCCGGCAGATCGACGAGTCCCCACTCCGGCTTGCCTCGCTTGATGGACATCAGAAACTGCCGGTGATTTCGCGGCATGCCACCCACGATATTCGCGATCAGCTCTTCGCGCGCGGCGATCAACTCCTCGAGCGTCACCGGCGTTGAGGTCATACCTTCGAAACCTCTCGAGAACTCGGCCGCGAGGTCCAGTCGCGCGGGCGCAAGCACCTCCGCCATGGGCCGATTATGACTCACGAGATAGACAAGGAACGCCCGGCGCAGGGCATCGTCTATGCCTTCGCTCGCCAATAATTCCCGAACGTCGAACATGTCGCGCGGATGTTGACGGTCGAGCGCCGCGACAATCTTTCCGGCTAGAGGTCCGCGAAACTGACGACCTGCATTTCAGCAAAACCGAACTGCTCCTCTACGATTCCCGAAACCGGACGGGCGGCAGGCTCGTACACGCAGCCTCGCAGGACCGGCGTCACCTCGATCTTGATTTGCACTCCGTCCGCGCGGACCAACAGCTTGGTTATACAGTTTTCGGAGGGCAACATGCTAGTGCTGACCGGGGCTCCTGGGATACCGCGGCGCAACGCCTCACCGATCTTTCGCATGCCGGCATTGATGTCTCGCAAAGAGGTCGCCCTGTCGGCGACGGGCAGATAAGTGAGATCGAGATCGACGGACAGCCTGGGCAGGTCACGCATGAAAAGATTGATGGCCGTGCCGCCCTTTAGGGCAAAGCGCGTATCGGTCGCGACAAAGTGGAATGGCCTTGAGGAGCAAGGCCACTTGTCTGCGGTAGAATTCAGACGCCGGCATCGAGATTCTCCGGCACGGTGATGTTGTACTTGGTGTCGAGCTTGCCGCCGCGCACGAGCATGCGCTTTCCTTTGCCCAGATCGATTTTTCTCGGGTCGATGGCCTTCAGCCAGGGCTGATTGTGCCGTTCGGCAAACCACAGAAAGAGCCGCTTGACCTTGACGCTGCGGCACTCCACAAGCAAGGTTTGCAGCCGCCGGGGGCTCAGGTTGCGTAAGCCCTCCATCAGCACATCGGCCTGGTGGAACGTCTCGGACCGCGGAACCTCATCCAGGAGTTCCAGCATGGCCCTTTCGGGCGAGGAAAGGACGAGCGGCCATTCCCAATGACCCCAAGGCTGATGGATTAGTCCCTCTCGAAGCGCCTCTTCGCGACCACTATTCCTAGCCTCGCCGCCGCTCTGCTCTCGGGCGACGACCGCCGCGCTTGCGAAGAGTTTCCCGGCGTTGTGAAAAATCAGTCGGGCGTCCAGCTTTAGCCTGGACGTCCTTAGCAAAATAGCATTTCTGTAAACCGATTAGTTTATGATTCTGCAAATTTGCTAACTATAGGTAAGTAATTTTCGAGATTTATAAACCTCGACCCCAGACGGCCAGTGGCAAGACCAGCGGCCCCACCTCACGCGATCCCGTATTGCTTCATCTTCCGATAGAGGGTGGTGCGGCCGATGTGGAGGAGACGGGCTGCCTCGGCGCGCTCTCCGTGGGTTTCTGCCAGGGCTGCGCAGATGGCCTGTTTCTGCACTTCCGGGATGGAGATCACGGGCGAGAGGGGCGCCGGTCGAAATACTTCCATCGGGTCGTCATCCACGGCCACCGAGAGCTTCTGCAGGCCGTTGGCCTCGCGCTGGTACATGAGGGCAGACGGCAGCACCGAAAGAGCGCAGCCTTCCGAGTACATGGCCGCCATACGATCGATGCAGTGTTTCAACTCGCGCACATTTCCCGGCCAGTTGTGCGTCATCAGGGCGTCAAGCACGTCGATCGGCATGTCGAACCACGGCAGTCCCTGCGCCTGGGCCTTCTCCAGAAAATGCTCCGCCAGCAGTGGCACGTCGCTCATGCGATCGCGCAAGGGCGGCAGGTGGATGGGAAACACGTTCAAGCGGTAAAACAGGTCCTCGCGAAAACGCTTGGCCGCGATCTCGGCTTTCAGGTTGCGATGGGTGGCGGCGATAATCCGCAAGTCCAGGGTGCGCCATTGCAGCGCGCCGACCGGGCGGAATTCTCGCTCCTGGATGAGGCGCAGCAGCTTGACTTGCATATCGAGCGGCAGGTCGCCGATCTCGTCGAAGAAGGCGGTTCCGCCTTCCGCCATCTCCACCAGTCCGTTACGATTCTCGGCCGCGCCGGTGAACGCGCCCTTCATGTGGCCGAACAACTCGCTCTCCATCAGCGTGCCCACCAGCGCTCCGCAATCGATGGGCACGAACTGGCCTCGCGGATTGTCGTTGTAAATGGCGCGCGCCACCACTTCCTTGCCGGTCCCGGTTTCTCCCAGCAGAAGCACCGGCAGGCGATTGCGCCCGGCCTTGCGAATGAGGCGCCGCAGCGCCGTGATTTCCGGCGACTGCCCGATCAGTTCATGTGCCACGATTAGTCTAGTCGGATGACGAACGCGTTTTTCTCACCCGATTCGCTGTGAATTCGCGAGACCAGTTCGGTGGCGGCCTCCTCGGTCCCGGAAGGGCCCACGATTACGCGCCAAACTCCTGGATTTTCAGGTCTTTCCAGCAATCGCGCGGCCCCGTACTGCGACTCCATGGAGGCGCGTACGCGTTCCGCATTCGACCGCTCCCGATAGGCCCCCACCTGGACCGCGAAAAGGGGCGCCATGGACATCCCGGGTGCAGCTTCAGGCGTACGGATCACTTCCATCCGCACGCTGGCTGTTCCGGAGACGATCATGCCGATGGCGGTGGCGGCAGCGTGCGAAAGATCTATGATGCGGCCATCGATGAACGGGCCGCGATCGATAATTCGCACTTCCACGAACTGATTGTTGGTGAGATTGATTACGCGCACCCAGGTGTTAAACGGCAGGGTACGATGCGCCGCCACCAGCTTCTCCATGTCGTAGATTTCGCCATCCGCGGCTGGACGGCCATGGTAGGGATGGCCATACCAGCTCGCGATGCCCGTCTCGGTATAGCCGACGGCGGGCACAGCGGTGGGAGACGGAGGGGCAGGACCGCGCCGGGCGGTGCGGTGGTGATGGGCGCAGCCGTTGAGTAACACGGCCACCATCAACAGCGGAAGCGCATGCCTCATGAAATTTGATTATGGCGCAGCCGGCCCACCAGTGGAGGAGAAGGGCCCACTTCGGGGCAGGCTGCGCATTACCGGTGAAATCAGTTGCCGGAAGCGGACCCGGCCCCTACGCCACCGTGGGGGAGATTTCGGACATGGCAATCACAGGAGCCGTGTAGCGGGAGGCGTACAGCACGTCCACCAGCCGGCGGCGCGACCGCGTCCGTTCCCGCAAGCCAAGACGATGCATGATACGGCCCACATGGTCAGGATCGTAGCGGATGGCAAAACGCGCCTCAATCGCCACGGCGAAACGGGCGGTAGTCCAACGGTCCGTGTCGAAGCCCGCGACTCTGGGTCCGGCCTTGTAAATCTCGGCCGCGCCCCGTAATTGTTCTGCACTGAGGCGGCTGGGACGGCCTGGCGCGCGACGCTTGCGCAAAGCCTCCACCCCGTTACCGTTCAGCGCGCGATGCCATCGGGAAGCCGTGGTGCGGCTCACCCCGAACTTGCGTGCGACTTGGGACTGCGACAGTCCCCTCTGCAGATCGTCCGCGGCTAACAGACGTCTGCTTTCCATTTCATCGCGATTCAGAATGCCTTGTGCGGCTGTTTCCATAGTTTCTGACGCGGTTTATCGAGTTACCAGAGCAAGTCCAGAATATCAGAAAACATTAGTTATGCAAATTGTTTTTTGCACAAGTGGGGAAATTGTGGACAAGAGGACCGGCGGTCTTGCCACCGGCGTGAAGTGGTCGCGGCGCTACCTTCGCGCCGTATTATCCTAATCTGGTCATGTCCAGACGATCGGCTCGCATTGCCCTGGCTCTCACCCTGTGTGTGGGAGCCCCCCTTATCGCGCAGGAACCAAAGCGCGATGGCTATAAGGACACCCCCATCATTCCCGGCCAGAAGTGGCACGTCCACGATTCCGACCGGCCCTATCCCCGCGAAGTTACTCCCGGCGCCACCTTGGCCGCGCCGCCCTCCGACGCCATAGTGCTGTTCGACGGCAAGGATCTCTCCAAGTGGCAGCAGCGCGGACGGGGCGCTGACCGCGGCAAGATGCTGGACGCCAAATGGAAGGTGACCGATGGTTATGTGGAGATCGTTCACAACACGGGCGACCTGGTTTCGCGCGACAAGTTCGGGGATTGCCAGCTTCACGTAGAATGGCAGGAGCCGGCGGGCATACAGGGCTTCAGCCAGGAGCGCGGCAACAGCGGTGTGTACCTCATGAGCCGCTACGAACTCCAGGTGCTCGATTCCTATCGCGCCCCTACCTATGCCGACGGCCAGGCCGGCGCCATCTACGGGCAGTTTCCGCCGCTGGTCAATCCCGCGCGGCCGCCGGGAGAATGGCAGAGCTACGATGTGATCTTTGAGACACCCCGCTGGGATGGCGACAAACTGGTCAAGCAAGCGTACATGACGCTGATCTACAACGGCGTGCTGGTACAGAACCATCAGGCGCTGAACGGACCCACCGAGTATAAGGTTTCCCTACCGTATAAGAAGCATGAGACCGAAGAGCCTCTGCTGTTGCAGGACCATGCGTCCTCACGGCCGGTGCGCTACCGCAATATCTGGGTCCGCAAAATTGGCACGCCCGACCTGCAGTAGCTGAGAGCCAGCATGCGCAAAACGATTCTGATGTTGACCCTCTCCGCGGCAGCCTGCTCCGCTGCCATTCCCGCCCTGATGCCCATGCCGCGCACCGTTGCCGAGCGCGAAGGCAAGCTGGTTATCGACGGCAAGTTCAGCGCTACTGCAACAGGGTACACCGACGACCGCCTGCAATCGGCCCTTCGCCGCCTCACGGCGCGTATGTTCCGGGAGACCGGCCTGATCCCGATCCCTGGAACGGCGCAGCCGGCGCTACGCGTGGAGTGCGCCGCGCGCGGCCCCGAAAATCCCACTTTGGGCGAGGACGAATCGTACACGCTGGACGTCTCGCAGTCCGGCGCCGTGCTGAAAGCGCCGACGGTCACCGGCGCGATTCGCGGTATGGCCACATTCGCGCAGCTTGTGAGCCCCGGCGCGGAAGGCTTCGAAGTGCGCGGTATCCACATTGAAGACCGTCCGCGCTTTCCGTGGCGCGGCCTCATGCTCGACGTTTCCCGGCACTGGATGGCGATCGATGTAGTGGAGCGCAATCTCGAAGCCATGGAAGCGGTGAAGCTCAACGTGTTTCACTGGCACCTGTCGGATGACCAAGGCTTCCGCGTAGAGAGTAAGCTCTATCCCAAACTGCAGCAGAACGGGTCGGACGGCAATTTCTATACGCAGGACCAGGTCCGCGAAGTGATCGCCTATGCGAGCGCCCGCGGCATCCGCGTGATTCCCGAGTTCGACATGCCAGGCCACACCACCAGTTGGTTTCCCGGCTATCCGGAACTGGCCACCGAACCCGGTCCGTACGAGATCGGCCGCCACTTCGGCATCTTCGACCCGTGCATGGATCCCACGCGCGAGGAGACGTACAAGTTCCTCGACGGATTCATCGGCGAGATGGCGCAGTTGTTCCCGGACCCCTACTTCCACGTAGGCGGCGACGAAGTGAACGGCAAGCAGTGGAAGGCCTCGGCCTCGATTCAGGCATTCGCCAAACAGCACGGCCTGGCGGACGACCGCGCACTACAGGTCTACTTCAACCAACGTCTGCTGAAGATCGTGGAACAGCACGGAAAGACCATGGTGGGTTGGGACGAGATCCTGCATCCCGAGTTGCCGAAGGCGGCTGTGATCCAGTCATGGCGCGGGCAGAAATCGCTGGCGGATGCGGCGGTGCAGGGCTATCGCGGCATTCTTTCGTGGGGCTACTATCTCGATCACCTGAGTCCTGCGAGCATGCATTACGCAGTGGACCCGCTGGCTGGCGCGACGGCACAGTTGACGCCGGAGCAGGCGGAGCGGGTGCTCGGCGGCGAAGCCTGTATGTGGTCGGAGCTGGTGGCTGCGCAGACTGTGGATTCGCGCGTATGGCCGCGCACAGCGGCGATCGCGGAGCGCTTCTGGTCATCGGCGGATGTGAAGGATGTCGATTCGATGTACAGCCGCATGGCAGTGATCAGCCGGGAACTGGACTGGACCGGCGTGAAGCATCGTACACTTTACGGTCCCATGCTGGAACGGCTGGGCGGAGAGCAGACGTCAGGGTCGCTGCGTGTGCTGGCGGATGCCTCGGAAGCGCTCGGCCTGGGGCCGCGGCGCGGCGGCCGCTACACCACGCTGCAGCCGCTCAATCGTTTCGTGGATGCGGCGCGCGCGGAAAGTGAAAGCGTGATGGCGTTGGAGAAGGCCGCCGGACGTGTGGCGGCCGGGTCGTCAGACTCCGCGGAACTCTCTCGGGAACTATCGCGAGCGCTGCTTCGGTGGCAGGCGAACGATCGCGAATTCCAGGCGTTGGCGGAGGGCAATGTGCTGTTGATGGAGTTGAAGCCGCTATCGAAGGACCTGTCGGCATTGGGGACGATGGGCTTGCAGGCGCTGGAGTACCTCACCGGTGGCAAGACGGCCCCGGCGGATTGGGCCGCCGCGCAGTTGAAAGAGATCGACCGGATTCGCAAGCCCGATGCCGAGGTGACGCTGGCGGCCTACCGGCCCGTCAAGGTGCTGGTGGAAGCCGTACAGAAAAAATCGCGGTAGGGATCGTTTCAGCCGCCGGATTCGAGCGACGCCAGTAAATCGCGGAACCTTCTGCGGCTCACTTCGAGACGCTGGCCGTTCTTCAACAGCACTTCTCCCGACCCTCCGGTGAGCGGGAAGACTTCGGCCACGGCGTTGAGGTTGATCAACGCGGCTCGCGAGATACGGAAGAAGCGTGCCGGGTCGAGCCTTTGTTCGAGCTCGTTGAGCGTCGGGTCCATCCAATACTGCGCGCCATCGGCGACCAGCCGCGTCAACCCTCCGTCAGACGAGAAGTATAAGACGCGCGATTCCCCTACCACCAGATAATGCGAGGCGTTGCGCACCAGGAAGCGCGCGGGGCCGCGGCGCGGAGCGCGCACGGTGCTATCGAGCAAGGGCTCGCCGGCGCCGCTTTCGAGCGAGCGGACGCGGTCGAGCGCCTGCGCCAGGCGCGCGCGGCTGATTGGTTTGAGCAGGTAGTCCACCGCATGCAGTTCGAAGGCATCCACGGCATGCTGATCGAAGGCGGTGCAGAAGATGATGCGCGGGCGCGGTGACAGGCAAGCCGCTACGTCGATGCCGCTGCAGCCGGGCAACTGAACGTCCAGCAGCAGGACATCGGGTTTGAGCTGCGCGGCAAATTCCATCGCTTGCACGCCGGTTTCGGCCTCGCCGGCAATCTCTACGTCGGCATGCGCCGCCAGCAACTGCCGCAGCCGGGCGCGCGCAGGGGCTTCGTCATCCACGATCAGAACTTGCATGGCTAGTCATCAGTACAGGCATTTCAATCCACACTCGCGCGCCTTCGCCGCCGCTGTCCCACGCCAGGCGGGCGTCATCGCCATAATAACCTGCGATCCTCTCGGCCACATTGCGCAAGCCGTGGCCGGCGGCGCCCAGGCGAAAGGCGGCGGGAAAGCCCGGACCATTGTCGAACACTTCGATAGTGAGGCGTTCGCCGCGAAGCTGGACGCGCAGGCGCACCAGGCCGCGGCGGTCTACTCCCGAAACGCCGTGCTTGATGGCGTTCTCCACCAGCGGCTGTATGGTCATGGCAGGCACCGGCACAGCGCCGGCGGCCGGGTCCACTTCGAAATCGACGCGCAGGCGCTCGCCGAACCGCGCCCGCTCCACATTCAGGTACGCCGAGACAAACTCTAATTCTTCGTCCAGCCGTACCCATTCATTTTCCGACTTGCGCAGCGTGTAGCGGAACACCTGCGCGAGCTGTTCGATGGTGGCATCGGCCAACTCCGGATTGGAGACGATCAGGCCGGCGATGGCGTTCAAGGCGTTGAACAGGAAGTGCGGATTGATCTGCGCGCGCAGCGCCTTCAGCTCCGCGCGGCTGGCCAGGAGTCGAAGCTGTTGTTCGCGCTCGTCCTGCTGCAACTGGCGCTCGCGGAAGCGCACATTCTCCAGCATCACGCTGAGGGTGCGGGCCAGCGATTGCAGGAGACGGCTGTCGTCGCTCATGTAGGGAATGGAATTGGGGCGCGGGTGCGCCAGCATCCACCCGAGCGTCGCGGGATCGCGGAAGAGTCTTTCGGTCAGGCCGCCGTCGAGCACCACCGGAGGCTCATCGGCGGCAGTGAAGAAAACGGCCGCCCGAGACTGGAAGATCTCACCCAGGCTGGCTTCCGATAATCGGCGGAGTTGTTCTTCCGTGGCGGCGGTTTGGATAGCTGCGATAAAGCTGCGTTCCGCCTCGGCAGGCGAGAAGCGCCGGTGCAGGCAGATGCGGTCGATGGCTTGCGTCAGACGGGCATAGAGCCAGGGCGCGATCAGCCACAAGGGAACCAGCAATAGCGCGGAGATCCACGAGCCACTCCAGTTATCCGGCAGACGTTCGACGAAGCTGCCGTCAATAAAGAAGAAGGCCGTCAATGCCACCAGCGCCACCAGCAGAAACGCGCCGCGTTTGATCAACACGTCGAAGAACACCAGCCGCTCTTTGTAATAGAGCGTGACGCAGAAGAAGGCCAGAATCAAGTAGTCGGGCAGCAGGCTCGCGGCTGCGATGCTGGCGGCCATGCTCGCCACCGAACAGAGCAGCATGAGCGAGAGCAGGGACTGCGTCCAGCGCCGATAGCGCTGCTGAGGCGCCGTCCTGGGGCCGCGAGCACGCACTTGAGCGATGAGTCCCAGGGTGCTGGCAACGCCGAGGGTCGCGGCTGGCAGCATCTCCACCGAGTCGCTCCAACCGGCGGGAAGCAGGTCGGCATCGTTGAGCGCGTGCGCGACGGCGGCGACGATGGCCGCGGCATAGAAGAGCACCAATGTGATGCGCCACGGTCCAGGCCCGGACGGCGAAGGTTCCGCTTCGGACAAAACCAACTGGAAGAGCAGCGGCGGCAGCAGGCCGGTGAGTAGCGCCTGGGCGGTGGAAAGGGATATGGCCCAGGCGGAATCCTGGTTTTGCAGGGCCGTCACGCGTAGCAGCAGGTTCGCGATGAAGGCCGCCGCGCAGACCAACGTGAAGGTGGGGAAAGCCGCCCCCATGCGGCGGCGCCAGGAGCGTCGCTCGCGCCAGTAGTAGAGGGTGAGCACCGAGAACGTAAGCGCGCCGAAAGTGAACGCGATCAGCGAGGCCAGGTAGAGCAGCTTGTAACCGAGCATGCGTGTTCCCGCTATGGCGTAATGTCGATAGGCCTGCCGGTTACTTCCTTCAGCGTTTGGAGAATCTTCCAATAGTAGCTTTTGTGCACTTCCAGAAGGACCGCAGCGGGCTTGCCATCCTCCGTATGATAGACGATACCGACTAAGTGGTCCTTGCTGACGTGCAGTAAACCAAACAGCGCGAGCGGGGTTAACACGGCGCTGAGCGCCACCACATCGGCTACCCGGCGATGAGCCTCCTGCCCGTAACTGATGGACGCGACCTGGCTGGGTTTGATGTGCACCGTCACTTTCGGATTGAAGCGGAGTGTGATCATGTCGGGCTGGATGGTGAGCGTGGTGTTCCAGTCGAAGGGATTGACCTTGGCCTCGATGGTGCCGCCGCGGTAGCGAATCTTGTTCCAGGAGCCAAATGGCATCGCAGCCTGCGCCGAGGAGACGGCGAGCACGAGCGAAATGGCGATGATGCGGTGCATCGGCGAAATCAGTATAGGGGAGCCGTCGCGATGCCATCAACGCTTTCCGGATGAATGGCCGGTGCGGCACTTGGGCGGCGCAAGCGGGACGTGAGCGGGTCTTTTGCCGTCCACCGCGTAATTCGGCCACTCATCGGAATTCGGTGGCTATGGGCGAAGCGAACCGGCTAAGATTCTGCAGGAGACTTAATGCCCAATGCGAACTGCTCCACTTCTCAAGCTTATGCCGATTTCTCTCCTGCTGGCTGGCTCTGCGGCCGCGCAGGGGGTACAGAATATGGACATTTCGTTCCTGATTGGCCCCCAGTCATCGTCTACACAAACGGTGAGCGGCGAAAGCGTAAAAGCAGGCGCCGGGATCAGCTTTATGCTGACGTACGGCTACCAGTTACACTCTGCCAAGGCGATGGATCTCTATCTGGATGTTCCGGTCGCCTGGAAGTTCAACGGGAACACGGCGCTTTCCAGCGGCTCGGTGCTCGCGTTGTCCAACAACCGCTTCTATTGCACGCCTGGAGTGCGGCTCAAGTTCAACGTGCATGAGCGAGTCGCGCTTTTTCTGGTGGGCGGCCTCGGCTACGGCACGGTGCAAGACTACGTGGCGCAGGTGGGCAACAGCGCCGTCACCGTGACTGCTTATCGCACCGGACATTTCGCGGAAGAGGGCGGGGCCGGGGCCGATTTTCGGTTGACAAAGCTACTCAGCCTGAGGACGGAACTGCGCATGTTTGGGACGGCCCACCACGCCAGCGGCATCGTCGGCGCGGGGCTCGCTTTCCACTTCTAGTGGCTGGCGCTATTGCAATATCCTCCAGCACTCCCTGGCGATCTCCCAGTCTTCATCGGTTCGGATCACCAGCACCCGAAGACGTGAGGTCTCGGTGGCCACGTCGCTGTCATCCACGAAGCCGGCGTTCTTCTTTCCATCCAGTTCGATGCCCAGAAACTGCAGTCGATCGCAGACCCTGTCTCGCACTTCCGGGGAGTTTTCGCCGACTCCCGCGGTGAAGACCAGCGCATCCAACCCACCCAGGCTCGCTGCCATGCCTCCGATTTCGCGGCACAGCCTGTGGATGTAAACCGCGAACGCGAGCTTCGCGCGCTCGCTCCCATTGGCCGCGGCCGCCTGGATTTCGCGCATGTCGCCCGAAATGCCCGATACCCCCTTGAGGCCAGATTCGTGGTTCAGGAGCGCGTCGAGTTTGGCCGCATCCATGCCGGTGTGTCGCACCAGGTAAACCAGAATTCCGGGATCGAGCGAGCCGGGGCGTGTGCCCATCATGAGCCCATCGAGCGGAGTGAAGCCCATGGTGGTATCGATGCTGCGGCCGCCGCGGACTGCCGCCAGCGAAGCTCCGTTCCCCAGGTGACAGGTGATCAGCCGGAGTTCGCCGGTCCGCGGGCCCAGCATCTCCGCGGCGCGGCGCGATACATATTGATGGCTGATGCCGTGAAAGCCGTAGCGGCGGATCCCCTGCTCATACCAATCGTATGGACCGGGATAGACCTTCGCTGCCTCCGGCATAGTCGCGTGGAACGCCGTGTCGAAGACCGCGACCTGCGGCGTGGAGGCACCGAGCAGCCGTTCCGCCGCTTCGATGGCGTCGAGTTCCAGGCCATTGTGCTCGGGCGCGAACTCCGCGATACTTGCGGATCTCGGCTTTCACCTCGGCTGGTGACGCGGCTGGTCTGCTGCAGCGACTGGCCGCCGTGGACCACTCGATGGCCCACGGCGTCGATCTGGCGAGCGCCTCCCGGCAGCGTGTCGAGCACCGGTTTCAGGATGTCGGCCGGCGATTCGATCGGCACCTTGCGGCTCACCGTCTCTCCGAACTCCACACGCAGGTTGGCTTCCCCGTTCTTGCGGCCCCACTCGGCGTGGGCGGTCCAAAGCGGCTTCGACGGCTGGCCGTTCACGGACTCGCCGTCCACGTCGCGTAGCGTAGCCTTCAGCGAGCTGGACCCGCCGTTCAGCACCAGGATCTTCATGGCGAATTATGAAGGCCACTGCCAATCGCGGATCTCCGGCATGTCGTCGCCGTGTTCCGCGATGTATAGTTTGTGCTCGATCAACTTGTCGCGCAGATGCTGCTTTTGATGGGCCGCGACACTCCGCAACTTCGGCACGCGGTCGATCACGTCCATCGCCAGGTGCAGGCGGTCCAGGTCGTTGAGCACCGTCATGTCGAAGGGGGTGGTGGTGGTGCCCTCTTCCTTGTAGCCGCGCACGTGGAGGTTGTCGTGATTGTGGCGGCGGTACGTGAGCCGATGGATCAGCCAGGGGTAGCCGTGGAAGGCGAAGACCACCGGTTTGTCGGCGGTGAAGAGGGAATCGAAATCGGCATCGCTGAGACCGTGGGGATGCTCGGTGCAGGGCTGCAGCGTCATCAGGTCCACCACGTTGACCACGCGAATCTTCAGGTCGGGAATCGCCTTCCGCAGATAGTCCACGGCAGCCAGGGTTTCGAGAGTGGGCACGTCGCCGCAGCAGGCCATCACCACGTCGGGCTCGCCGCCCCCGTCGTTACTGGCCCACTCCCAGATGCCGATGCCGGCGGTGCAGTGCTTCACCGCGGAATCCATATCGAGCCACTGGGGCGCCGGCTGTTTGCCCGCCACAATCACGTTGACGTAGTGGCGGCTGCGCAGGCAGTGGTCGGCCACCGAGAGCAGGGTGTTGGCATCGGGCGGCAGGTAGACGCGCACGATGTCCGCCTTCTTGTTGACCACGAAGTCGAGGAAGCCGGGGTCCTGATGGCTGAAGCCATTGTGGTCCTGCCGCCATACATGCGATGTCAGCAGGTAGTTCAACGACGCTACGGGCCGGCGCCACGGAATGCGCCGCGTCACCTTCAGCCATTTGGCGTGCTGGTTGAACATGGAATCCACAATGTGGATGAAGCCTTCGTAGCAGGAGAAGAAGCCGTGCCGCCCGGTGAGCAGGTAGCCTTCCAGCCAGCCCTGGCACATGTGCTCGCTCAGCACTTCCATCACTCGGCCATCGCATGCGATGTGGTCGTCAGTGGGCAGAATGGTCGGCTTCGGATTCGCGGTTGGTCACCTCGAATAGCGCGCCCAGGCGGTTCGACTCCGTCTCATCCGGGCCCATCACGCGGAAGTTCCTCGACTGCATGTTCTGCTTCATCACATCGCGCAGCATGGCGCCGAGCACGCGCGTGGCCTCGCCCTGCACGCTGCCTGGCTTGGGTACCTTGACGGCGTACTGGCGGAAATCCGGCATGGCCAGGTCCTTCAGCAGCAGCCCGCCATTGGCCACGGGATTGGCGCCCATGCGGCGCTCGCCCTTCGGCGCCAGCGCGGCGCAGTTCCGGAATCAGCCTGCCGGTTTCGTCGAACAGTTCTTCGGGCCGGTAGCTGCGCATCCAGTCCTCGAGGATCTTGATGTGCGCCGGCTTCGTTTGGAAATCGGTGACGGGCACCTGGTGGGCGCGAAAGGTTCCTTCGATCTGTTTGCCGTCCACTACTTTCGGCCCGGTCCAGCCCTTAGGCGAGCGCAGCACGATCATGGGCCACTGCGGCCGCGTGGGACAGGCACCCGGCGTTTTGGTTTCCTCGCGAGCCTGCTTTTGGATCTCGCGAATCTCGTTGATCGCGGTTTCCATCGCCTCGGCCATCTTCTGATGCATCGCTTCCGGCTCGTGGCCCTCCACGAAATAGGGTTTGTGCCCATAGCCACGCAGCAATTCCGTCAGCTCTTCCTTGCTGATGCGGGCCAGCACGGTGGGCCCGGCGATCTTGTACCCGTTGAGGTGGAGGATGGGCAGCACCGCGCCATCGCGCGCCGGATTCAGAAACTTGTTGGAGTGCCAACTGGTAGCCAGCGCGCCGGTCTCCGCTTCGCCATCGCCCACCACGCAGCACACCAGCAGTTCGGGATTGTCGAAGGCCGCGCCGTAGGCGTGCACCAGCGCATAGCCCAACTCGCCGCCTTCGTGGATGGAGCCGGGGGTCTCGGGCGCGGCGTGGCTCGGGATTCCGCCGGGAAAGGAGAACTGTTTGAAGAGCCGCCGCATGCCCTCGGCATCCTGCGTGATGTTGGGATAGATCTCGCTGTACGTCCCCTCCAGGTAAGTGTTGGCTACCATGCCCGGGCCGCCGTGTCCCGGCCCGCAGACGTAGATCATGTTGAGGTCGTATTTTCGGATGAGCCGGTTGCAGTGGACGTAGATGAAATTCAGCCCGGGGGTGGTGCCCCAGTGGCCCAGCAGGCGGGGCTTGATATGTTCGAGCTTCAGCGGCTCGGTGAGCAGGGGATTGGCGTAAAGATAAATCTGTCCAGCCGACAGATAATTGGCCGCGCGCCAGTAAGCATCCAGGCTGCGGACGTCGTCCTTCGGCAACAAGTCCATAGAACTATTATGAGGGCCTGCTTGTGACGAATAAGTGACTAGATGTACGAAGCGTACGATGCCGGACCGAACACCACGGAGCGTTTCCGCGGGTGGACCCCTTGTTTCGCGCCGGGAAAAGGGGTATACGAAATCATGCTTTTCCGAATTACCCTGGCTGTTTTTCTGGCATACCCGTGCCTGGCGCAAAGTGGCGACCGCATGGACCAGATCGTTCAATCATATGCTGCCGATCACCAATTCATGGGGACCGCCCTGGTGGCGCGAGGAGACGAGGTGCTCTTCAACAAAGCGTATGGCTTCGCCAACCTGGAATGGAACGTTGCCAACACGCCGGGCACGAAATTCCGGCTCGGCTCCGTTACCAAGCAATTCACGGCGGCTTCGATCCTGCTGCTGGAGGAGCGGGGCAAATTGAGCGTCAACGATGCGGTGAAGAAACACATGCCCGATGCGCCGGCAGCGTGGGACAAAGTCACAATCGTGCATTCTTCTATCCCACACCTCGGGCGTGCCGGACTTCACGAATTCTCCGGATTACGCGAAGATTGAACCGTTCGCGACCACACCCACGAAGCTGGTTGCCCTTTTCCGCGACAAGCCACTCGATTTCGAACCCGGCGAGAAATGGAGCTACGACAATTCGGGATATGTTCTGCTCACTTACCTGATCGAGAAAATTACCGGTGAGACCTACGAGAAGTTCGTTCGAGAGAATATCTTCACACCGTTGGGCATGTCGGATACGGGTTACGATTCCAACTCTGCCATCATTCCGCATCGCGCTGCGGGATACTCGATGGGTCGCGGCGGCGTGGAGAACGCCGGCTTCATCCACATGACCATTCCACAGGGAGCGGGCGCACTCTATTCCACAACCGGCGACTTGCTGAAGTGGGAGCAGGCCCTGTTCGGCGGCAAGGTGCTGAAACCGGAGTCGCTCAACAAGATGACAACGCCGGTCAAGAACAACTACGCCTTCGGTCTCAGCATCGATACGGCCGGCAAGCACAAGCGGATCTCGCATGGCGGTGGCATCGAAGGCTTCAATACTGACTTATCGTATTATCCCGACGACAAACTCACCGTCGTGGTTCTCTCGAACCTGAACGGTCCCGCCGGCGACCTTTCCGCCAAACTGGCTACGGTGGCTCATGGCGAGACGGTGGTACTGCCAGGGGAGCGGAAAGAAATCCCGCTCGATTCGAAAGTGCTGGGCCGGTATGTGGGCGCATATCGTATGCCCAACGAAGGGCAGGTCATGCTGGTGGCGCTGGACGGTAATCAACTGACGGCTAAACTAGGCCAGCAACCGGCCTTTCCCGTCTTTCCGCAATCGGAGACGATGTTTTTCCTCAAGGTGGTGGATGCGCAAATCGAATTCCCGAAGGATGACGGTTCCGGCAAGGCAAGTCAGTTGATCCTTCACCAGAACGGCAGGGATGCAACGGCCAAGCGGTTGGATGACGCCGAGTCGAAGAAAGTGACGGAGGCCGCCGCGGCGTTCGCGAAACGGCTCAAGGACCAGACTCCGGCGCCCGGCAGCGCTGAGGCCGCGAATAAGATGATCCACGATTTGTTCGACGGTAAGCCGGATTCGGGCATGCTGAGCCCGGGCGCGCCGATCCAGCAGCAACTGGCACGGCTGCAGACGGAAGTTGCTGGTTTTGGCGCAGTTGAGAAGATTTCGTTCCAGGGAGTCGGGCCCGGAGGCGCGGATATTTATTCGGTCAAATCGGCTAAGGGTTCGTGGGAGTTCCGCCTATGGTTCACGCCTGACGGGAAGGTGGAACAGGCCAATACGCGAGGGGTCCCATAGGCGCCGGGCCGGCGGCCATTCCTAGGGGAACCTTTGCGGGTCCGCCCGATTTCGATGGTTCATAGTCACTAGCTAACCTTGGTGGTCTTGTTGTGAGGACCGGTTGCAATGATCCTATAGAGCTATGAGGTCGGCCAGGCGGTTCACGTTAGTTGCGTTTCTAATGGCCTGGGTCCTCGGGTTTATCATCTGGGGTCACCGCAACGAAATCTGGCAACTCATCAATGCCAGACCCACTACCGGGCCGGGCCGCTAGCGGCGGTACTTGCGGTTCGAACAGCGTTGAGAAGAGTCTCGACGCGGCAGACACGAGTGTCCGCGCCACATCTCAAAATGTCAGCTTCATCCCCAACTGAATGTTGCGGGAGGGATATGCCGCTGAGATAGTTCCGAAAGCGGTGCTGGAAATGTTGGTGCTCGGCGCCTGGAAGTTGACGCAGTTGAATGCGTTGATGAAGTCGCCACGCACACGCAGCACCACGTTGTGCGCCTCATTTACCACGAAGAGTTTGGAAATCGACAGGTTGTATTTCTGCAAGCCCGGTCCTTCGACATTGCCAGGACCGGACGTGCCCCAGCGGGTGTATGGAGCTACCGCAAAAGCGGGAGTGATGCCTTGCGAGGTGGCGGCGGTTCCGCCGTTGAACCAGCCGTTCGGGCCGGGATTCGGAAGCAGCGCCGGGCCGCCGTTGTAATCGGCCAGGCGGCCGCTGACAATTGACGAACTGCCGGTGACGCTGTAGTAGAAGCCTGTCTGGATGCCGATGGTGGCGCTCAATTGCCAGCCGCCGAACGGCTCACGGATGTAGCGGCTTTGAGCGCGCAAATAGGGCAGGTCCAGTATCGACGTGCCGGTGATCACGTGGCGCACGTCGAACGACACTGGTCCGTAGAACCAGTGCACGTTGGCCGCATCGTAGTTGTTGGTGGTGTCGCTTGAGGCGTCGCCCAGATTCTTGGAGAAGGTGTAAGTGGAGGTGAAGAAGACTCTTCGCAAGCGCCGCGTCAGCATGAGCTGCAGGGAATGGTAGTTGGAGGTGGCGCGGCTTTCGAACTGCTGAATGGTGGAATAGCCGGGGAATGGCCGAATGGAATTCTCATTGGTGCTGGAAGGAACGGTGGCCAGTTTGGCGAACGTGGGTTGGTTGATGTCGGGCTCGTCCAGCAGATGGCGGCTCAGCGTGCCCACATAGTAGGCCTGCGCCAGCATGCCCATGGGCAGTTCGCGCTGAATGCCGAAGCTGAACTGCATCGAGTAGGGAATCTTCAGATTGGGATCGATGGTCTGGATGGAGCCCCAGGGAGCGTTCACCACCGCGCCGCCGGTAATGCTGGAGAGATTGCCGTTCTGGTATTCCACGGTGCCCACGTAGGGCGGATTGTTGAGGGTGTAGAACGTGGGGTTGCCTTGGATGCGGTCATAGTAGAAGCCGGCGCCGCCGCGGATGACGGTCTTGGCGTCCGGCGAATAAGCGAATCCGGCGCGGGGCGACCATGTGCCGCGGCTGGGATACATGCCGCGCGGCGCGCCATCCGGAACAGAAAGGACGTTGGCGCTATTGGCGTTCGGCACCAAGTAAGCGTAGGTCGGATTGATTCCGTTCACCACGCGCACCAGTCCGTTGTAGATGTTGCCCGTGCCGGGCACGACGTTGCCCGAGGAGTTCACCGTCACTGCCTGGGCGGGGTTGTAAAGCGAGGGCACAAACTCGGACAGGTTGTTGACCGTGGAGTACATGGCCATCATGTATTCATAGCGCAGGCCAAGGTTAATGCTCAGTTTGTTCGAGACTCTCCAGATGTCGTCGACAAAAGCCGCGGGCTCGGTATAGCGGTAGTGGCCCATGGGATCGTACGCGGCTTCCGTATAGGTGGCGAAGTTCCCGGTCAGCATGTCGCCGATCGCGAGGCCCGTAGTATTGGCCGCGCTGGTGCTGAAAGTCAGGCTGCCATCGTAGGCGGACCTTCCGTTCTGGTCCTTGCGATTGCGAATCACCATCACACCGGTGGTGAGGGTGTGGCGGCCTTTCACGATCGATAAGTTATCGCCCAGTTCGATTTCGGTGGTGGGCGAGATCAGGGTTTTGGCCGGACCGTCCCAGGTGGCGAAGGTGGTGACGGAGGAGGCGTCCGGAATACCGTCGGTGTACGGTCCAACGGAATTATAGATGCGCTGAAACTGGAAGCCCTGGTAGGTTCGCGTCCAGGTGTTGCCCTGGTCGAGGTAGTGCTGTGAGTTCCAACTGGCGCCTAGGTTTACCTGGTTGACGAGCGACGGTGAAATCACCCACGTCTCGCTCAGCAGCGCGCTCTTGCCGGGGCGGCTGCGGATTTCCGGAGTAATCGGCAGATCGCCGCCGGGGCCGGTCGCCAAGGAGATGGAATTGTAGTCGTCGACCCATCGGGCGAACATGGTGTGCTTGTCGCTGATGCGGTAATCGATGCGGACGAAGTCCTGCCGGTAGTCCAGTGGGTTGGGGTTTTCGAAGGTGACATTGTTGGAGGTGGGGGTGTCGCTATAGATGGCGGCCTGCGCCACCGCGGTGGAATAGATCTTGGCGAAAGCGCAGGCCGTCCGGCGTGATCAGCGATGGAGGCAGAATATTGCCGGGCAGCGGAGTCTTGGTGCCGGGATAGTCGTAGACAGTCTTGCGGCCCGAAAAATTCCCGGCCAGGTCCAGCGAATCGGGAACGGTGTAACGGGAAGGCGCTGATTGCTGCCGGATCTTCTTCCACTCCTCACCCACGAAGAAGAACAGCTTGTCTTTCTTGATAGGACCGCCCAGCATCCAGTCCCAATCGTTGTAGCGGAGCTCGGTGTTGTTTGCCGCGAAGAAATTACGGGCATCGAGGGCGTCATTGCGGAAGTACTCGGAGACGCCGCCGTGGTAGCGGTTGGTGCCGTTCTTGGAAATCAGGCCGAATGCCACGCCGGTGGAGCGGCCGTATTGCGACGAGAAGTTGGAGCTCTGAATCTTCACTTCCTGCATGAAGTCCGGGCTGAGGTTGTTGATCAGGCTGCCGTTCGCGCCGTTGTCCAGGTTGCCCAGGCCGTCGATGGTCATGCTGTTCTGGTTGCTGCGGTGGCCGTTCACCACCTGGTTGGTGGCGCTCAGAGTGGTGTTGATGCTGAACTCGTCGGGATTGGTCACAATCGCTCCCGGGATCCAGGTAAGCATCTCCATGTAGTTGCGGCCGTTCAGCGCCAGGTTATCCACCTGCTCTTTGTCGATAACGTGGGAGACTTCGCCGGAGACGGTGTTGAGCACCTCGGCCGGGGCGGCGGTCACTTCCACGGTCTGACTGCTCTCGCCCATCTGCAGGGACACGTTGGCACTGATGCGGCCGTCGGCCACAATTGTATATCCAGGCTGAATGTTGCGTTTGAAGCCGGGATGATTGACTTCCACGGCATAGGGTCCGATCGGCAGGTTCTCGACGGCATAGAAGCCGTGGTCGTCAGTTTTTTCGGTGCGGGTGGCTTGGGTGTCGGTATTACGGATTACGACATTTGCGCCGGTGACGGCGGCTCCTGTGGGGTCGGTGACGGTACCGGAAATCCGGCCGAAGTTAGTCTGGGCGAGCAGGGGAAGTGCACTGCTCAGTAATGAGACGAGCAAAACGCGACAAAGCATCCTGAGACTCCTGAGTTCTGGGGCATAGTGTAACGCCATCCAATAGTAGGATGCAAATGCTTTGTTTAGCGATAACGAGAGAGGGCCAGGCGGATACGTATTCAGCGGTCAAGGTGCTAAGATGCCACTGAAAGATCCATGAGTTCCCAATCTCCTTTTCTGCTGTTTGCGCTAGCCGCTGCGGCTTCCGCCCAAGTCTATGTTTCCCCCGCGGGTGATGACGCCAACCCCGGTTCCGAGGCTCGCCCGGTGCGATCGCTCGAACGCGCACGCGACCTGGCACGCACCGCGTCCAATCGCACGGTTCATCTGGCGGCGGGCACGTACAGACTGACGCGCACCCTGGCGCTGGACGCCCGCGATTCGGGAATCAGGTTCGTCGGGCCTGCGAGCGGCGAGCCCGCCATCGTTTCGGGCGGCATCCCTATCGCAGGCTGGGAACTGGCCGACCGCGCCCGCAATATCTGGACTGCGAAAGCACCGGCAACCCTGACCAACGCGCGCCAGATCTACGTGGATGGCGTCCGTGCTACGCGCACACGCGGACGGGTTCCCGCGCCGATCACCATGACCGCCACGGGATACGCCATCAATGCGCCGGCCGTCACCATGCCGCGCAATCCTTCCGACCTGGAATTCGTGTACACCGGCGGCAACACCATCTGGTCGGAGCACTCAGAAGGGCTGGGCCCGTGGACCGAAGCGCGCTGCCCGGTGGCGAGCATCAGCGGCCTGAATATCACCATGGCGCAGCCGTGCTGGGACAACTCCACCAAGCGCATCATGTTGGAATCGGGACAGCGCACCGCCAATCTGGTGGGCCCGGCCAGCATCGGCAAGCAGCCCAGCTATGTGGAGAACGCGTACGAATTAATCGGCACGCCCGGCCAGTTCTATTTCGACCGTCCGGCGCACACCATTTATTACGTGCCGCGTCTCGGCGAGAATCTGCGGACCGCCGATGTGGAAGCGTCGCTAGTGGTGACGCTGGTCTCAGGCGTGGGCACGGCGGCTGCGCCCGTCCACGACATCACGTTTACCGGCATCCAATTCTCTTACGCCGCGTGGCTCGCGCCCTCCGGCCCTGAAGGCTTTTCCGAAATCCAGGCGAACTACACCTTGACGGGTCCGCACGCCTGGGCCACGCAAGGCCTGTGCAAACTCGCGCCGAACGGCGAATGTCCGTACGGCTCGTGGACGAAGACGCCCGGCAACATTTCCTTCCGTTACGGCCACCACATCCAATTCCGCAACGACGCTTTCCTGCACCTGGGCGCGGCGGGACTTGACCTGGGTGATGGCGCGCAGAACGATCTGGTAGAAGGCTGCGTCTTCACCGACATCTCGGGCAACGGCCTGGAATTGGGCGGCGTCGACAAACCCTTGGCGCCTGAAGCCGAGCGCACCGTAGGCAACAGCATCCGCAACAATCACTTCTTCAACGTCGGCGCCGAGTTCCGCGGCGGAATCGGAATCGTGGTGGGCTACTCGCAGCGAACACGCATCGAGCACAATCAGATCGACCACACGCCCTATGCGGCTATCTCGATGGGTTGGGGCGGTTGGCCCGACAAAGTCAAGCAGGCAGGGCAGGCGAACTACTCCGAAAACAACGTGGTGGCGAACAACCGCGTCTTCAATTTCATGCTGGTGCTGGCCGATGGCGGCGGCATCTATACGCAGGGCCTTACCGGGCCGGATCTGGCAAGCGGCGAGAAGGTCACGGGCAACGTGATCACCGACCAGTTCGGCACAGGCCACGGCATCTACACCGACAATGGATCGTGCAACATTACCGTGGCGGGCAACGTAATGTTCCACCTCAATTTCGACAACTGGGGCAGTCGCCACGCCAACTATTAC
The DNA here is from genome assembly GCA_963815475.1 of uncultured Solibacteraceae bacterium. Lineage (GTDB taxonomy): Bacteria > Acidobacteriota > Terriglobia > Bryobacterales > Bryobacteraceae > Sulfopaludibacter. The sequence goes on from CAWFHD010000003.1 coordinate 4,193,435, forward strand.
AACGGCGCCGACGGCAAGACGCGCGACCCGCTCACCATCTCCGACAACTGGTGGCAGCAGGGCGACGCCGATTCCTCCAAGGACAACGTCATCGAGAAGGGCAATCGGCTGATCCACACGCTGTCGCAGGCGCCGAAAGCGATCCTGGACGGCGCGGGTCTGGAGGCGGAATACCGCGGGCTGCTCGACCGTCGCCTTTCCAAACCTGTTCCGCCGGAAGCGCCCACGCGGGTGGCGGCATTTGCCGGCAACGGGTTCGCGCTGGTGACGTGGAGCCCGCCGGTGTTCGAAGGCGAAGCGCCGGTGCATACCTACACAGTGAGTGCTTCGAACGGGCCGCAGGTTTCCATCTCGGCGGCCGACTTCTGGTCAATCGGATATGTAAAGATCGGCGGCCTCGAGATCGGCGCCGAATACAAATTCACGGTCACGGCGACGAACATCAACGGCACGAGTGTGGTGTCGATTCCCTCGCTTCCCGTTGTGCCCGGCGGCAAGCCTTTGGATAAGCCCGGTCCGCCGGCCGCGGTTCGAGTTCTGACCGGCGCCGACGGCATCGCAAGCGTCCACTTCCAGGCCCCTCCGAAGAGCGATGCCGTGGTGGCTTACACCATCACGGTGAATCCGGGCGGTCGCAAAACTACGTTCACGGGCCGCAACGTCATCGCGCTCGGTGGAACGCACACCACCTTCACCACGGTGGAAGGAGTCAAGCCCGGGGACACCATCACCATCGCAGCCGTGAACCCCGCTGGAGAAGGCGAACCCGCGACGGCGAAGTAGGTGGGGAAGACGCTTCCGCCTGCCGTGGATTGACTTTCCTGGCAAGCCAAAGGGCCTGTCCACGGCCCCGCGGCTTCGACCGCCGGCGCCACCCCTGTTATCCTGTTCACTTCGAATGAACACCATCGCCGCAATGCAAGTGATCCCCGTCGCGGGCCATGACAGCATGCTGCTGAATCTCAGCGGCGCGCACGGGGCCTTCTTCACTCGCAATATTGTCATCCTGAAAGATAGCAACGGCCGCACCGGTGTTGGCGAAGTTCCCGGCGGCGAGCGCATCCGGCAGACATTGGAAGACGCCCGGCCGCTTGTCGTAGGCAAGTCGGTCGCGGAGGTGCAGAACGTGGTCACCGCCATCCTGCGCCACTTCGGCGACCGCGACGCCGGCGGTCGCGGCCAGCAAACGTTCGACCTTCGCACCACGGTCCACGCTGCTACCGCCGTGGAGGCGGCCATGCTCGACCTGCTGGGCCAGGCGCTCGACGTGCCGGTCGCGGCCCTGCTCGGCGAGGGGCAACAGCGACGGCAAGTGCGGACTCTCGGATATCTGTTCTACGTGGGAGATCGCCGCGAGACCGACCTCCCTTATGCCTCCGACCCCGATGCTGCTGACGAGTGGCATCGTCTGCGTCACGAAGAAGCGCTTACGCCCGATGCCATCGTGCGACTGGCGGAAGCGGCCCAGGCCCGCTACGGCTTTCAGGACTTCAAACTCAAGGGTGGCGTTCTGGGCGGCGCCGAAGAGATGGAGGCCGTTGCGGCGCTGGCGCGGCGTTTTCCCGGCGCCCGCATCACGCTCGACCCCAACGGCGCGTGGAGTTTGGCTGAGGCCATCGCACTCTGCCGCGGCCGCCGCGACGTGCTGGCTTACGCCGAAGATCCGTGCGGCGCGGAGGGCGGCTTTTCCGGCCGTGAAGTAATGGCCGAATTCCGGCGCGCCACCGGCATGCCGACGGCTACGAATATGATCGCAACTGACTGGCGGCAAATGGGTCATGCCATACAATTGCACTCGGTAGATATCCCTCTGGCCGATCCCCATTTCTGGACTCTGCGCGGTTCGGTCCGCGTGGCTCAGATGTGCCGGGATTGGGGCCTCACCTGGGGCTCGCATTCCAACAATCACTTCGATATTTCGCTCGCCATGTTCACGCACGTTGCCGCCGCCGCGCCGGGCGACATCACGGCCATCGATACGCACTGGATCTGGCAGGAAGGCCAGCGCCTTACCCGCGAGCCTTTCCGGATTGAGGGCGGATTGCTGACGGTGCCAGAAAAACCCGGCCTCGGCGTTGAGATCGATATGGAGCAGGTGGAGCGCGCTCACGTGCTGTATCAAAAAATGCCAAGCGGATCCCGCGATGATGCGGCGGCGATGCAGTTCCTGATTTCCGGCTGGAAGTTCGACCCTAAGCGGCCAAGTTTAGTCCGGTAATCCCTTCGCATTGGGCGATTCCTTACTGCCCAATTGCGCGATGGTCACTAAGATTAGATTAGTGGCAACTATCCCCAGGATCCTTGTAACAGGAGCAACGGGGGCCAACGGCAGCGAACTCGTCAGGCGGCTTTCGGCCGCCGGTGTGTCCGTACGCGCGATGGTCCGAACCCGGCGCGGCGGTTCCATGCCCGGCGTCGAAGTCGTCATCGGGGACTTCGAGCAGGCATCGTCGCTGCAGTGGGCTCTGACCGGCATAGAGCGCGCGTTCCTGGTTTCCAACTCGTCCGAGGGCGCCGAAATGCAGCAACTCGGCTTTGTAAAAGTGGCGCGCGAGGTTGGGTTGCGTCACATCGTATATCTGTCGCGGGTGAACGCCGACAAGAACTCCACTGTCCGGTTCCTCCGCGCTCATGGAATCCTGGAGGACGCCATCGCCTCTTCAGGGATGGCTTTCACACACCTGCGGCCCAACTATTACATGCAGGGCCTGCTGCGGTTTCGCGCTTCCATTTTGTCGGAGAGCCGCTTTGCTGCGCCTATGGACGGTGCTCTGGTCAGCATGGTGGATGTGCGCGACATCGCGGCAGTGGCCGCGGCGGCTCTTACGGAAGACGGGCATGAAGGCAAGACTTACGACATCACCGGTCCCGACGCGCTGACTCACGGGGAAGTGGCCGCTCAACTCACGCAGGTGCTGGGAAGAGAGATCCTGTTTGCCGACATACCGGACGCGTCGATGCGTGCCACCTTGGCGGCATGGAGAATGCCCGAATGGCAGGCCGATGGAGTGATTGAAGATTACGAATACTATCGGCGCGGAGAGGCTTCCAACGTTTCAACAGTGGTGCGGGACGTTACAGGTGTTGCGCCGCGCTCCTTCCTTGATTTCGCCCGCGACTATCGTAAGGTGTTTCTGGCGTAAAGCGGCGCGCATCGGGCGGCGGCCTTGCCACATGACATTTTGTCGGCGGGCGCCAGCCAGTTTGTCCATTCCCGGCGGCAGCTTTCAATAGGATTCAACGGCTTGCGAAACGCGGGAATGGGCGCACGCGTGCATTGTTATCCATCGACAATGCGGCAACGCTATCGCAGCGATATTATCTGCCTGCTGTTATTCATTGGCTCCAGTTCGGCACTCTACTTTCCGGACGCGCGTCAAGCTGTGCGCAGTGTGTCCATTGTCTGGGGCTCAATCGCCAGGGGGAGAGCATGATTGTATTCGCGACGAATCGGCCTTTGCGGATGGCGCGCATGGAACAGGTGCTGCGCATGGTGGGCTTGGCGGAGAAACCGGTCTTCGTGGCGCCTTCGTTGCTTTGCGAAACCTTGGGAGCCGCCGACGACGCGCTGGTCCTCATCGACGGACGTTCGCAGCCCTCGTGGGAGATGATGGCGCGCGCGCGCCGCGACTCTCCCGCATCGCGCTTTGTGCTGTGCTCAAAGACTGTGACGCCTCTTCTGGTGCAGGCGGCCATGGAATGCGGCTTGGATGGAGTGCTCTCTACCAGCCTGGCAGTGCAGGACGCGGCGCTGACGCTCCAACAAATCCGCCAGGGGGAACGCAAATTCCGCTTCGAGCCGGCGCCGAGTCCCATGGCGCTCCAAACCGTTCCGGCGGCGGTGGATTTCGATGGCTTCTGGATGTTCGGCGCGGCGCGGGAGTTCTAAATGGTCATCCTGCTGTTTCCGATATTCCTGCTTTCGGTGATTGTCGGCATGGTGCTGACCTCTTCCCGCCGCAGAGGAAATCAGGGCGCGGACGACGAGTTCGCTTATGCCGTGGCCTATCTGCGGCGCGAGAAAAACGACACCGAGCGCAGGCGGGAACCGCGCGAAGAGGTAATGCGCACGTGCACCGCGTCCTTACTGGGGCAGGAGGAGACGCGAACCGCCTGCCGCGTGTTGAATGTTTCGCGGTCGGGAATGCGCATGGCGGCACGCGTGGAGTTCGCCCAGGACGCACAAGTGATTGTGGAGTGGGACAGCGAGTTCTTTGTCGGGACGGTTTGTTAAGGCATTCCGAAGGACGGCGAGCATATTCTCGGATTGCGCCTGGTGTCGACGAATTGCGTTAGGGGATAGCCAATGACCAAGAAGCAGGATCTACCGGAACTGTATCAGCGGCTGCGCCAGATTGACGAAGCCATACGATCGCTGGAACACTACCAGGAAGCGCGCCGCAAGCGGGATCGCCGGAGAACGTTTCAGGCAGACAATCGCGGCATAACAGGACGGGTTCGAGTCGCAGGCGGATGGAAATCCGCCAGAGGCTGAAACCCGCCCAGCCAGGCGTTACATCGTGCTGGTAGAGTCGCCGCCTTCGGGCGGTGTGTACTCAACGGGAGGGGCTGGAGGCGTTACAGGCGCCGCCGCTTTCTTCGGAGCAGCCTTCTTCTTGGCAGCTTTCTTGGCAGGGGCTTTCTTGGCCGGCGCTTTCTTGGCTGGCGCCTTCTTGGCAGCCTTCTTGGCCGGCGCTTTCTTCGCCGGGGCCTTCTTCGCCGCTACTTTTTTCGCGGCTTTCTTCACGGCCTTCTTGGCCACTGCTTTCTTTGCAACGGGCTTCTTCTTAGTCTTCTTCGCCATATACACCTTCTCCCTTGGTGTGAGGTTGATTATATGCAAGACGGGGGGAGAGAGCAATCGGCGCCGCTTAAGCTGATAAGATCTCTGTATCCCCTTGCAGGAGGTTAGAGATGTTCCGAAAAGCGCTGTTTGTGGCCCTGGCCGCCCTTTTACCCGTTGTGGCACTCGCGCAGGTAAAGCTGCTACGGCACCCTACTTACTCAAAAGGTAAAGTAGCATTCACCTATTTGGGCGATATCTGGATTGCCGGCGAGAATGGCTCGGACGTGCAGCGGCTCACGGATAATGCGGCGCGCGATCAGTTCCCGCGATTCTCGCCGGACGGGCAATGGATCGCCTTCTCTTCGAATCGTGACGGCAACTACGACGTGTACGTGATTGCGGCCTCGGGCGGCAAGCCGAAGCAACTCACCTATCACACCGCCGACGATTCGGTGGTGGGCTGGACGCCCGACGGCAAGAAGATCATCTTCACCTCCAACCGCGGGTCGGGTGTTTTTCCGACGGTAGCCACACTTTGGGAAATTCCAGTGGAAGGCGGCATCGAAACCCCGGTGCAGACCGATTGGGGCGCCTGGGCTAGTTTCTCTCCCGACGGCAAGAAGATGGCATTCACGCGCCATCCCGCTACCTGGTCGCGCAAACACTATCGCGGCAGCTATGCGGCCGACCTGTGGGTGGAAGACCTGGCGGCCAAGAGCTTCACCAAGCTGGGCAATCCCGATTACCACGGCAACATGCTGTGGCCCATGTATGCCAATGGCGGGGAAATCTACTTCGTCTCCAACGAACTGCCCAATGAGAAGGGCATTCAGTTTGGCGGCCCCGAAGTGATGAAGAGCGTCAACAACATCTGGAAGATCGCCGACAAGGCCGGCAGCAAGCCGGTGAAGGTGACCAACCACGGCGATGGCAATCTCTTTTACCCCACCATCTCGGCCGACGGCAAAACCATTGTGTACGAGGACAACTTCGGCATTTGGAAGCTGGATGTGGCGAGCGGGAAATCGAGCGAGATCCGCATCGATGTGAAGACCGACGGCAAAGAGAACGATACCGAACTGGTATCGCTGAGCCGCGCCGAGAGCTTCCATCTCTCTCCTTCCAACAAACGCGCCGTGGTGGGCGTGCATGGCGAGATCTTCACCATCGCGACGGATCATGGCGAACCGCAGCGCGTGAGCGACACGCCGTGGCGCGAGCAGGATCCGCGGTGGTCGCCGAACGGGAAATGGATTGCTTTCGTCTCGGACCGCACCGGCCGCGAGGAAGTCTTCATCTCAGACGAGCTGGGCAAAGAGGCTAAGAAGTTGAGCGATGCGGACTGTGACAAATCGGGCCTCACGTGGGCGCTGGATTCGAAGAGCCTGCTCTGGTCCGGCTCTGACCACAAACTGCGCCGCGTGGATGTGGAGACCGGCAAAGAAGAAGTGGTGGCCACGGGCGAAGCGGGCAACATCCAGAATCCCCAGTTTTCGCTGGATGGCAAGTGGCTGGCGTATGGCAAGCAGGATAAGCAACTGCGTGCGCACGTGTGGCTGAAAGAGTTGGCGACCGGGCAGGAGCACATGATCGGCGGCGATCAGTTCCTGATCTCGCAGGGCGCGCGCTGGACGCCGGATGGCCGCAAACTGGTGTTCCTGGGCGGTAACGGCGCCCCTTCGATGGCGGCGCTGAATCGCACCTCGTTCCAACTCTACAGCGTGGCGCTGGCGCCCAATGAGAAGGACCCGAACGATCGCGACATCAACACCGAAGCGCAGGCGGAGGCAGCCGCGCAGGAGACGGCAGGAGGACGCGGCGGTCGCGCCGGGGCCGCGCCGGCCAACGTGCAGGTGAAGATCGTATGGGACGGCCTGGACCGGCGCATTCAGCAAGTGACTCACATGCCGGGTTCGGTCAACTACGTGGTGCCCGCGCCCGACAGCCGGACCTATCTGTTCGGCGCCAGCGGTGGCGCGGGAGACGATGCGGCCGCTGCCGGTGGTCCCGCGATGTACACCATCAATGAGGACGGCACCGGAATGCAGCGGCTGAACACGACGACCGCCGATGCAGCAGCGGGCGGCCGCGGTCGCGGTGGACGCGGCGGCGGATTCGGCGGCGGCGGTGAACCCCAGTGGGCGCGCGACGGCCGCAGCATTTACTACCTGCAGGGCGGCAGCATTTATAACCTGGCCATCGCCAATAACGCCGCAGCGGGCGCGGCTCCGGCAGCGGATGCAGCGACGGCGGGCAGTCGTGGAGGCAGGGGCGCGCAGGGGCGGCGGCGCTGCCGCGGCAGCCACCACTACGGCTTCCACTGGGGCGGCTCCCCGGCGCATCGATTTCAACGTGCGCATGGAGATCAACATTCCAGCCGAACGCAAAGAGGTTTTCGAAGAGGCGTGGCGCGTGATGAAGAATCGCTTCTACGATCCCAAAATGCACGGCGCCAACTGGAATGCGGCGAAGGATACCTACGAGCCGCTGCTCGGCTACATCGCCGATTCCGAAGAGCTGCACAACGTCATCATGGAGATGATCGGCGACATGAATGCGTCGCACACCGGAATCTCGGGCGGCACGCGGTTGCCTACCGAGGCCACCGAAGAGCGTGTGCAGACGCGCTATCCGGGATTCGAGCTCACTCCGGATGCGTCGGGCTATTACAAGGTGTCGTACATCTATCGCAAGGGCCCGGCCGACCACGACTATCTGAAGATCGGGGTGGGCGACTACGTGCTCGCAGTCAACGACAAGTCGATGAAGTCCGGCGAGAATTACTGGAAGCTGTTCAATATTCTGCCGGGCCGCAAGTTCGAGTTCCTGGTGAACTCCAAGCCATCGCTCGATGGCGCCTGGACCGTCAGCCTGGAACCGCTCACCAATACGGCATTTGGCAATCTGCAATACGACCGCTGGGTGGAAGATCGCAAGCAGATGGTGGCGAAGCTGACCAATGGCGAGATCGGCTATCTGCACATCAAGGCGATGGACGCGCCATCGCTGGCGAAATTCCAGATCGATCTGCTGGAAAACCAGGATAAAAAGGCGCTGATCATCGATCAACGTTTCAACGGCGGCGGTGGAATCGATCAGGAACTGCTGGAAATCCTGAATCAGCGAAAGGCGTACCAATCGACGCGCGGGCGCGATTCGCTCGACGTGAAGCGGCCCGGGCAAGCGTTCTTCGGACCGATGGTGGTGCTGCAGAACGAACGGTCGGCATCGGATGCTGAGATGTTCCCTGACGGCTTCCGCGCGCTCGGGCTCGGTAAACTGGTGGGAGTGCCCACTTCGGGACAGGTGATCGGAACGGGAGCGTTCACCCTGTTGGACGGATCGTCGCTGCGCACACCGGGGGCGGGCGTCTTCACCATGAAGGGCGAGAACATGGAGAACTTCGGCGTAGTGCCGGATGTCTACGTAGACAACACCCCGCCCGATTTTCTGGCAGGGCACGACCGGCAAGTCGAAAAGGCCATCGAAGTTTTGAAGGGCGAGATGAAGTAGAGAATTTCAGAAGGCAGCAGCTACTTTGCTGCTGTGTGAATTTCTCGACGCAATTTGCCGAATCGGTATCCGGATGGGAAATTGCTGTTCGTGACTTGGCACTTGCACGGCAGCCTTTCTCATGCGACGTATCCTCCGCCGGGTCATCTCAATAGCGGGCAGGCGTTCGTCTGGATGGATCGATATCTGGATACCACTCGCTCCCGTCCGATGTATCTGCGGGTGGACGAGGTCGCCAATGTTGTGGCGGCCTCGTTGCAGCGCGGTGTGGCTTTGGGGCACTATCAGCTTCGTGCATGGGCTCTGATGGCGAATCATGAGCATGCGTTGTTGTTGCCGATTATTTCGCCGTCCAAACTGCTCGCTTCACTCAAAGGCGTTACAGCTCGCGAGGCGAATCGGATTCTCGGACGCACGGGCGAGACGTTTTGGCAGGCTGAGTCTTATGACCACTGTAAAGGCTGGCCTATCGGTATCCGCCGAAACGTACAAATGGTCCAGCGCATATCGTGGCGCAGACTCATACTCTTCGGGGCGCATCCTCGATCGAGTCAAGCGCCGGCACGAGTGCCGGCGCGGCAGACTGAGAGTCCGCGCCACCAGCTACTTGCAGGTGTTTCTTCGGATCGTGTTGGCATTGGGATCGATGCCTGGTGCGCTCACCACGCACCGGGCATTCATTTGATAGCCGGTAATTTCGTTGTCTTCGATGATGTTGTCGTGAGCGGTGGCGGGGCGCTCGGCTCCCTTGCCCAGATAGATGCCGCTGCTCAGCATGTCGGGCTCGCCGGGCGCGTAGTAGCAGCCGAACTTCGCGGCCTCTTCGTTGCAATGGGCCGTATTCAGATTGACCAGGCGATTGCGTGCGATGTGATGCCCCGTGCCGATGACGAAGATGCCGCCGAATAGCGGCTTGTCGATCACATTGTCTTCCACACGAATGTTCCGCGACTGCATGTCGGGATTGCTGTTGTTCATCACGATCCCGTAGTTTCCGAAGCGGTACAGTTGTGGCTCGGCGCGGTTCACGCACTCGTTTTCGCGGACGTCGCCGTCGTGGAAGCCGTCGAGGTCGATGCACTTGCCGTTGATTTCCTGGAAGCGATTGCGCGCGTACGACGATGCCTCGACATTTCCCGCCGTGTCGATAGCCACGGGGATGGCGCGGCCTTCAATATCGACGTCGTCTTCCGGAAACCCGATCGACAGGCCGGTGTTCTCCTCCACCCGGATTTCGCGGGCATGGCCCACCTGGATGGCGTCGCGGCCAATGTTGGCCAACCGGTTGAGCGCGATCAGTCCACGGGCATTGCGCGGTGACGTGTAGAGCGAGTGCGTCCAGATGCCGTTGCCGCGGATGTCATGCAGCGAGCAATTGGTGATGCGGAAATCGGTTGTGCCTTCTTCCAGCAGTATGCCGCCAGTGGCGTTGTTGCGCCCCGCCGGGTTGCGCGAACCGCTCTCCGAAACATCCAGACGGTTGATGGTGATGCCATGCGAGTTCGAAATCAGCACCGCGAAACCGACGATGTTCTTCAGCTTGATATTGTCCAGCGATAGCGCCGAGACATCCCCCGCGAAGATGCCGTTGCGGCCGGTGAACTTCGCGAAGGATTGGTTATAAGCGGGCAGGCTGTTGTGGACCTCCAGGGCCTCGCGGTTGCCATCGATGCTGAAATCGCGCAGGCGAACGCCCGACCCCTGCACCGCGATGATGGCTCTGCCTTTGAAATCGGCGGCGGCGCGCAGGGTGGTGCCGCCGGGCGCGCCGCGAACCTCTGTGTTGCCATCGATCACCAGCGGCGAATGGACGATCATCTCCCCGGCGGGAAGCTGGGCCACGCGTCGCGGGGATTGCGTAAGAAACAGAATGGCGATCGCCACCACCGCCAGGATGAGAATGGGCTTCATGCTAACTGCACGCTAGAGCACCTCGATAGGCGCCGGTGCGTATCGCCGCTTGCCGTGCGTAACTTGCAGTTGATGCGCGCCCGCCGCAATCGAATCCGGCAAGCGAAAGTTGAACTCGTAGCGGCCTGTTAAGGGGTCGGCGCAAAACGCGTCGATATCGCGCACGTCCCGTCCGTCCACCTGCGCGTGGAAATCCTCCGGCCGCCGCACCTCGATCATGGTCACCTTGATCGACCCGGTATTGGTGCGATGGTCCAGCAGCAGGTTGACTCCGTCCGTGATGGTAGTGACGCGCGGCACCGAAGGCCCGGCCGGCATCACGCGAGCCCAGGCGATCTCGCAGATGGGTACGCCACGCCAGCGCACTTCCACGGGAACCAGACCGGTGCGCCCGCTCTCCGGCAGCGCCACGTTCACCTGGGAAAGGCCGTCCGTTTCCGGGTCCCCGATGTAGATCACGCGGCACGGCACACCGTCGGCGAGCACCGTCATGGTGTGCAGGTCGCACTCATCCGGCAGGCGGTCGATCCAGATGGAGAGCGCGGCCAGCGGTCCGGACGATGGCGCCACTGCTTCCCCCGTGAGTGCGTTGCTGATGTTGCGAACCGACGGGCCCTTCGACCATCCGGCTGGCCGCTTACGGCAGGTGATCCACATGTACTGCGTGTGGATCTGTTCCAGCACTAGAAGTTGAAAATCGTTGTCGCGCGCAAAGGCGGCGATCTCTTCGGGTGTGATGCGCACGCCGCTCCAGGTGTCGTATTGCTTGGCGTGCGGCGGCAGGCCGTTCAACTGGCAGCGCAGAATACCGCCCGTCTTGAGCACGCGGCGCGCCTCGCGCAGATAATGGAACACCACGTCCTTGCTCGGGATGTGCTGGAAGACGGCGTAGGAGTAGACGAAGTCGAACTTCTCGTCGGGGAAGAGGGCCAGATCGCTGCCCGTGCCGTGATGCGGAAACGCGTTGGGAGTGTTTTTTAGGCGCTCTTTGGCCAGGCGGATCATCTCGTCGGACACGTCCACGCCGTGGATTTCGCGGAAGTGGCGGCTGAGCGGGCGCATGAGACGTCCAGGCCCACAGCCGATTTCGAGCGCGGCATCGCGGGCGCGCAGCCGCTTGAGATCGAGTTCCAGACCCTTGACCAGATCGTTGGCGGTGGCAAAGAACTCTTCGTCCTCCTGTTCGCGCCGTCCGAATGCGACGTAATAGTAGGCGTCCTCGCCGGCGCGCTCGTTCCAATCGGAGCGCATGCGCTCCAGTACTTTGGGGTCGTCCATCTCGCATTGCTATTCTAACGTCTTATGGCTATTGTGTTTCGGCACGTCACCAGCGCACCGCTTCAGGAATTCGATGCCGCGGCGCCAGGCGGCGTGACCATTGGCGTAATCGGCGACCATGGATCGGGCAAAGGCAAACTGCTGCGCCTGGCGGCAGACGTGGACAAACCATCTTCGGGATCGGTGGAAGCTTCTGGCGCTGTGATATTGCTGGGTCCGAACGATGCGCTCACTCTGACCCCGGTCGCCGTACTGTGCATCGACCAGACCCTGGCGCTCGTGGACCTGCCGGCCCGCGAGCGTGCCGCCATCCAAATCGACGGTCTGCGCCGCGGCGGAGCCACCACGCTGCTGGCGTCCCATGACGAGGATCTGCTGCGCCGGGTCTGTGACGAAATCTGGTGGATCCGCGACGGTAAACTTGCGGGCCGCGGCGATCCGGTGGAGATGCTGGCGGCCTATCGAAAGCACGTGGCGGAGCAGGTTCGCGCCTGGGGCGAAAGCGTGAATGCGCCGCTGGCGCCGCGCGTGCGCCGGGGCGATGGACGCGCAGAGGTGCTCAGCGTGGAGACCATTGGCGAGAACAGCCATCCCACCATGGTGTGGCGCAGCGGCGAACTCGCTGTGGTGCGGGTCACCGTGCGCTTTCGGGACGCGGTGGCCGACCCGGTAATCGGCATGATGATTCGCACGCGCATTGGACTCAACGTGTACGGGACCAATACGGAACTCGAGAGGTTGAAGCTCGGTCCGTGTGCGGCGGGACAAACATTGCGCCTCACCTTCTCCTTCCGCTGCGAATTGTGTCCGGGTGAGTACACCCTCACGGTTGCCTCGCACGACCCCGACGGCGTCTGGCACGACTGGCTGGAGGACGCAGTCGCCTTCTCGGTGAGTGACAATCGGTACACGGCCGGAGTGGCCAATCTGAGAGCCACCGCGCGGGTGGAGTAGCGCCCCACCCCCTTGCGCCGGGCAATCGCATGATCGAAGATTGCCTATATGTTCCACCGAAGAGATCTCTTCCGGCGATCGGCCATTGCGGCTGCGGTGCAGGCACTCGGGGGTGGCGTGCGACGCGCCGTAGCGGCGCCGGTCGACCTCTACCGCGCCATCGGCGTGCGTCCCCTGATCAACGCGCGCGGCACTTTCACCATCATCACCGGCTCGCAAACCCTGCCCGAAGTGAAGAAGGCAATGGACGAGGCGTCGCGCGGGTTCGTGCAGATGGACGAGCTGATGGATGGCGTGGGCAAACGGCTCGCCGAACTGACCGGCGCCGAATGGGGTATCGTGACTGCGGGCTGCTGCGCCGCCATCACGAACTGCGTGGCGGCATCCATCGCCGGCTCCAACCCGGAGCGCATGCAGCGGATGCCCGACCTCACCGGCCTGAAAAACGAAGTGATCATCCCTGCTTACTCGCGCAATGTCTACGATCACGCGGCCCGCATGGTGGGTGTGAAGATCGTGGAAGTGCGCACTCCGGCGGAACTGGAGCCGGCATTCAACGATCGCACCGCCATGGTCTACATTCTCGGCGGCCCCGGTGACGATGGACCGCTCGGCACGCGCGTTATCGCCGAAGTTGCGCGGCGGCACAAGGTCCCGGTGCTGGTGGACGCGGCGGCGGAAGTGCTCACCTTGAAGCCCAACGTTCATCTGGAGCGCGGCGCCTCGGCGGTGGCTTACAGCGGGGGCAAGTGCATGCGCGGTCCGCAGGCCGCCGGTTTGCTGTTGGGTGAGAAGGATCTGCTGCAGTCAGCCTGGGCCAACAGCGCGCCGCACCATGCCTTCGGAAGATCGCTGAAGGTGGGCAAGGAAGAAATCATGGGCATGCTGGCCGCGGTGGAAATGTGGGTGAAGCGCGACCATAGGGCTGAGTGGCGCGAGTGGGAAAGCTGGCTCGATCAGGTGGCTACCGTGGTGAAAAAAGTGGATGGCGTCACTACACGGCTGGAGCAGCCCAGCGAGGATCTGTCGAACCGCACACCGCAACTCGTAGTGCAATGGGATGGCGCGCGCCTCGGCATCACGGGCCAGGAACTGGCCAAACTGCTCCTGGATGGCGAACCGCGCATCGTGGTGGCGAACGGCGCAGGAAGCCGGCCCAGCAACATGGCGAGCCGGGTCAGCGTGGTCCCATACCAGATGATGCCCGGCGACGCGAAGATCGTGGCCGAACGCCTGTACGCCGCGCTTTCTAAGCCGCCGAAGTTCGAAAATCCGCCGGAGGCGCAGCCGCCGACAGTCACCGTATCGGGCCAGTGGGTGGCGCACCTGGACTATGGTCGGGGATCGGCCTCCCACAATATCGTGCTGGAGCAAGATGGCGCGAAACTGATGGGCACGCATTCCGCCGAATTCGATTCGGGTGACCTCAGCGGCAGCGTAGCCGGCAACGCGGTTCGCTTCCAGAGTTCGTACCGCATCCAGGGACAACGGCTGTCGTACAATTTCACGGGGACAGTGGAGGGCGACCGCATGTCAGGCACGGTGAACCAGGGCGAGTACGGCGAAACCAAATGGACGGCCGAGCGCCACAAGTACCCGAAACGCAACGGATAGCTCTATGGATCGCCGACACTTTCTCCAAATGGCGGCCGCAACGCCGCTACTGGCAGCCAACGAGCTGCCGGTATATCGTGTGGTGAGCCCCTACCAAGCAGCCGCCCAGCCCGGCATGCCTGGCCCCTTTCCGGGGCGTGTAGTGCGAGTGCACGCGGAGAATTCCTTCGATGCGAAAGCGGGGAAGGCCGATCGCGCCACTGTGAAGCGCATGCTGGCCGCCGGTATGCGTTCGCTCACCGGCGACCAACGGGCGGAAGACGCGTGGGCGCGCTTCGTCTCGCCGCGCGACGTGGTGGGGATCAAGATCAACTGCTCCGGCGCGCCCGCCATCTGTTCCGACCCGGCGGTGGTGGCCGAGATCGTCGACAGCCTCATCGCGGCAGGAGTTCCGGCGAACCAGATTTATCTCTACGAACGCTTCGACGACCAGGTGCAGTCGGTCGGCTATGGCAAGCAGGTGGCTGCGGGGGTTCATATTACTACTGCAGAGAACGGGCGCGGCTCGATTCTGGGCTACGACCCGCACACTTACGTGGAAACTAACTTCTTCGGCGAGGACGATACACGGTCGAACCTGTACCGGCTGGTATCGGAGACGCTCACCAAGATTATCAACGTGCCGGTTGCCAAGGAGCACCAGGCTTCCGGCGTGACGGGCTGTTTGAAAAACATCGCCTATGGGAATTTTTCCAATGTGGCCCGCTCGCATCGCTTCGCCAAGACCAACACCTATTCGTTCATTGGGACTCTGGCATCCGTGGAACCGGTTCGGTCGCGCGTGGTGCTGAATGTCATGGACGGCCTCAAAGGCGTGTGGCATGCCGGCCCCTTCAGTTACAATCCGCAGTTCCGCTTCTACCCCAAGCAGTTGATGATCGGGACAGACCCGGTTGCCATGGACCACCAGCTCATCGATCTGATTGAGGCCAAGCGTAAAGCCGAAGACGCGAACTCCATTTTCGACCGCTCCAAAGAGCAACTGGGAGACAACCACGACAAGAACCGCAACGCCTTCATACGCGAACCGGGACACGTGGAGTATGCTTCGAAACTCGGGCTGGGCACCTACGACAGCGGCAAGATCGACGTCCGGGGGATCGAGCTGTGATGCTGCTTCTGCTGGCGGCGCTCCCGTCGCTGTTGTGGGACGCCGGACCTAACACCGCGGCGCAGTTGCGAGAAGCGGGCATTACGCGGATTGCCGTGCCGGAGGCGCGGCTAAATGCCTGGAGTAAGGTCACCGATTTGTCGGTGGAGGCCGCGAAGCTGGAGGGCGCGGTGAAGCTGGATGCGCCATCGGTGGATTACAAGATCAACCGGGGAGGCGCCTCGGGAGAGCCGTGGCTGAACTCCAGCGGCTGGCAGTTTGCGCGCGCGCCGCACGGTCGCTTCTATTACGATACCCACGGCCCACAGGCGGCGTTCGCGGCCGCGGAAGCGTTCCTCTTCGGGGCGGACGTCATGATCCGCACCGATGCCGCTGGTGTGAAACCGTTGGGCGCGATGTTGCAGTTTCTCCGCAGTTTACCGGCCGCCGATCTGCCACCGATCGCCGATATCGGTTTCGTGGACGACGGTTCTCCGGAGGCCGGCGAAGTGATGAATCTGATGGTGCGCAGCAATCTGCTGTTCCGCACAGTAGCCGCGTCCAATGGCCGCGACAAGGTGACGGTGAAGCTGGGTTCGCCGGAGTATCCGCTGCAGGATGCGGCGGATCCCACGATGGTGGCCCATGAGGTTCGCGCACATCTTACGGACGATCGTCGATCGGTGCGTATTTACGGGAGCCAGGTGGTGGTGGGGCGAGTATACGGCTCGGCTGCGGAGTTGCGCGTGGTGCTGCTCAATTATGCGGGTATGGAGCGCAATGTAAATGGCATTCGAGTGCGGGTGCTGGGAAAATTCCGCCTGCGTCCGCCGGCCACGGGTGCGCCCGAAATGCGCCTGCTCGATTTTTCGACCGATGGCAGCGCCACCGAGTTCACTGTGCCCGAATTGAGCAGCATCGCTGTAATCGATCTGGTAAGGTAGTCGCGATGAGACCACTCCTCCTTCTGCTCCTGGCGGTGGCCGGGGCGAATGCCCAGCCGAAATACGACCTGTTACTGCAGGGCGGGCACGTGATCGACCCGAAGGCGGGACTGAGCGCCATCCGCGACGTTGCCATTCAAGGCGGCAAGATCGTCGCCGTGGCGCCCCACCTGGATGCGAAGGATGCGTTGAAGACTGTGAATGTGGCCGGCCTGTATGTCACTCCGGGGCTGGTGGACATCCACGTACACGTCTTCGCGGGAACGGGCGAGCGCGCTTCCTATGCTGGCGACAACAGTTTGTACCCCGATGGCTTCATGCCGCGAGTGGGCGTGACCACTGTGGCCGATGCCGGATGCTCGGGCTGGCGCAACTTCGAGGAATTCAAAGACCACATCATTGACCGCTCCAAGACTCGCGTGCTGGCCTTTCTGAATATTGTCGGGAACGGGATGCGCGGCGGGAAATTCGAGAACAATCTAGCCGATATGGAAGTTGGGCCGGCCGCCGAGATGGCCAAGAAGCACCCTGGCCTCATCGTGGGTTTCAAGACGGCTCATTACGCGGGACCGGAATGGACTCCGGTGGAACATGCTGTCGAGGCCGGCACGATCTCCGGCCTGCCCGTGATGGTGGATTTCGGCGAGGATCACCCGGAGCGCCCTCTAGCCGAGCTGCTCACGAAGAAACTGCGGCCCGGTGACATCTATACTCATTGCTATTCCGGCCTGCGGCACGAGCTGGACGACACAGGGCACGTGAACCCCGGGATGTTCGAAGGCCGCAAGCGCGGCGTCATCTTCGACGTGGGCCACGGCAATGGCAGCTTCGCCTGGAGAATCGCGGTGCCGGCCATGCGTCAGGGTTTTCTGCCCGACTCCATCTCCACGGACCTGCATGTAGCCAGCATGAACTCGGGCATGAAGGACATGTTGAACGTGATGAGCAAATTTTTGGCCATGGGGATGTCTCTCGACGACGTGGTGCTGCGGTCCACCTGGAACCCGGCGCGTGAGATTCATCACGAGGAATTGGGGAACCTGTCGGCGGGATCGCCGGCCGATGTCGCGGTGCTGCGGTTGGAGAGAGGAAGCTTTGGGTTTACCGACATGTACGGCGCGCGCATGCAGGGTAAGAGCAAGCTGCAATGCGAACTGACACTTCGCAACGGCAGGGTGATCTTCGACCTCAATGGGATTACGCGGCCCGAGTGGACCACACTGCCGCCCAACTACAAAATGACTGGCGATTCAGTTTGGGACTCGATCTCACCAAAAAAGAAGTAGGACCACATAAAAGCAGCGGCTCCCTGATGGTTGCAGCTTCTTTCTGAACCGCGACCATGGAGGGAGCCTGGCGTTGAAATCGCTAAGCTTATTTCTGTGCCGTCCGTTTTCGCGCCGGCTTTCTCGTGCGGCTGCCTTTGACGGGACGAAATCCGGGGAGGTCCCACGATAGATTCTCGTAGATCTCCCCTTCCGGAACTTCCCAAAGCCAAAACTTTCTTGTGATGCTCATAAAGGTGTACCTGATTTACCTAGAGGAGGGACACTTTTATTATATCACCCGCCGGTGTATCTAAAGTTGCATGTAAGACTATGATTCTATGTATGTTAGCTCTTCAATTTTTCGGTCCAGTTGGTCATCACGGTAATCACGGATGAGTTCGACCATTCGAGCGGCAGGTTTACGATGAAGCGCTGCCCGTCTGGCGTGACGTCGAAAAAGTTGAAGGATTGGGGCACTGGCCGGGTCTGAAACAGGATTCTGGGAGTGTCGCCGGTGAACTCGCCGTCCTTTACGCTCACGTTCACCGACATGATGTTGCCGTCCACCGTCATGTAGAACAGTTCCTTGCCATCGCCGCGCCACCGCGGCAATGCGTTCTGGCCGTTGCCGGTGTCGAACGAAACCTGCCAGCGGTGTTTGGTTCCACCGCTCGGACCTTCGAACGGTTGTACATACACCTCCAGGCGGCCGGAATCGTCGGACTGAAACGCCAGCCAGCGGCCATCTGGAGACAGGACGGCGTAGCTCTCTGTCCTGACTGTGTTCACCACTCCGGCGGTTCGCCTGTCGGGCAGCGAGAGGGCCATCACGTCAAGTTTGGCGCCCGGAATCTGTTCCTGGAACAGAATGAATTTGCCATCTCGCGACCAGTCGGTGGGGAACTTGTCGTTGGCGTTCTTATAAAGCAACTCGGACTTCGTGCCGTTGACCTGCTTCACATACAGATCGTTGATGCCGTCCGGATTGCTCCAATAGGCGATGCGCGTTCCGTCGGGAGACCAGATCGGGAAGCCCTCACTGACTTTCGGAGTATGGGCGAACTCCATGGCGCCGCCGCGGATATCGAAAAGCCAGAGATCGGAATTCTGGCGGTCATCGGCGAGTTTGGATACCACCACACGATTGCCGTCGGGTGAGACACGCGGCGGTCCCCACATCCCGCCATCGCCCACTGTGCTGGCGTGCCGGCCGTCGCGCTCCATCCACATCAATCGGCGGACCGGCGCGCCTACGCTCTGATACACCAGAACGGCGTTGTCGGAGACCGAAATCGGCGCCAGCGCCAGTGTCCGGATGGAGCCGATATCGTTGCCCAGTGTGGTGGCGTCTCCCTCAAGCGCCAGGTTTGCGGCGTTGAAGCCCTGCCCCATCAGGTCGCGGTCGCGCATGTACAGCAGATAGCCGGCGGGGGACGATTCGGCCCCGGCGATCGAGGAATAGACTGCGTTCGTTTCCGATGAGAAGAGCTTGCGCTTCTCCCCTGTGCCCATGGCGCCGGCATAGACGCCAGTGGTTTCGGGAGTAGAGGTCTGGTCGAAGAAAATAAAGTGCTTGCCGTCGGGCAGGAATTGCGGCCACAGATGCGCCCGCTCAAATCGCGTGGCGTCCAGCGGCAGTTCCGGCGTAACTTTGCCGCCGCTGGCGGAAACCTGATACAGCCCATCGTTCATGCTCGGCGCGAAAACGATCACGCCGTCCCGATTCCAGGAGCCGCCGCCAGGCTCTGCATCGGCCGGCGCGATGGTCTCGGGCTGAGTATCCGGCGTGCTGTTTTTGATGCGAACCCGTTTCAGCGCCTTGTTCGCGAAGAACGCGATGTACTGGCTGTCAGGCGACCAGAAGGGTGCGAATCCGCCCTCGGTGCCCGGAATCACCCGCGCGTGCATCTCGTCGAGCGCGCGCAGCCATAGCATGCGCGGCCCTTCCGGACCGAATGCCGAGAAGGTGAGGGAGAGTCCATCGGGGGAAACCGAGGGAGTGCCGGGATAGCTGGTATGCTCCGGTGCGGCCACGGCGAACTTGACCACGGGAGCCGTGGGTCGCTGATGCAGATACTGTGACAGCGCCAGTCCACTCGCGGCTAAAGCCAGCACGGTCAGGCCGACGATGATGATCCGGCGTAGCAGACTGCCCGCCGCAGTCTGGGCCGGGGGAATCCAGGGATCGCTGCGCGCGACCGCGCCGGTTTCGGCGCCCGCCGGGAAAATCGAAGTCGGCGCACCGGAAACCCCGATGGGCAGTGGAGCCACAATGGGGGCAGGCGCCGCCGCGGCAGTCGCATTGGGAAGCGCCCGATCTCGTGGCATCGCCATCTGGCGGCGGGCGACCATGGCTGCGACCCAAGGCAGCGATTTACCGGCCAGCTTGAGTTCGATCACCGCGTTCTGCATGCGCTGCCGGCGCTTGAAAGGATCCTTCTCGAGACATCCCGCGATCACGCCCTCCATGGCGACGTGAATGCGAGAAGTCCCCTTCAGCGAAGGCGGATGTTGATTGAGGATGGCATCGTCGAGATCGGCGCCCTGCCCGGTGAAGGCGTGCCTGCCCGCGGCCATTTCGTACAGGAGTACGCCGAATGCGAAGATGTCGCTGCGACTGTCGGGCGTTTCGCCGCGCACCTGTTCCGGGGCGCGATAGCGCGCCACCGCATCGCCAGCGCCGGGGGCGAGGAGGCGCGCACCGTCGACGCCTACCAAAATGTGATGGGGAGACACGGAGCCATGCACCAGACTCCGGCTATGTGCGGTCGCCAGTGCCTTGCCAATATCCAGGGCGTATTGCAAAGCTGCATCCGGTGCGAGCGGACCGGCAGACATTTTGTCCGCCAGCAACTCGCCTTCGACCGCTTCATTGCTCAGGAAACCCGGTGCATTTCCCACGTCGATCATCGTTCGGCTTCGAGCCGCAGTCCCAGTGACAACGACTGGGCCTGACCTTGAACAAAATTTTACTCTTCTGTTCCAGGGTTCACAATGATTCCTGCGCCGATAACTAAGGTCCTAGCTGTACTGATGGGCAGATGCGAGACCACAGTACCGAAAAAGCAGGGCTCACACCAGGTGTGGCCTTGCCATCCGTTTTCAGCCACGCACCAGTTTGCGGCCCTGCGCCCAGAGCTCTCCGGCGTTGCGGACCACCTTCAGTGCGTCCTGCTGAATGCCTTTGGTGCGCTCGATAATGTCGCGGGTGGTTTCTGCAAAATCCGGTAACTTCTCCGCGCGACGCCTCACTGACTCCCGGGCCTGTTCCCAAGCCGTTTTCTTACGCCGAGTAAGCGCAAAACCCAAACCTACGGCGATCCCAACCGCAACTCCCAACCACAGCTTGGAAGCTCCCCCGTCCCAATTCCAATTGCTACCGTTCGTTTCTGGCGCCAATTTTTCTGGTTCCATAAGCCCTCTTAATTCAGTTTACGGTTGGATGCTGCGAAGTGGCACGCCATTTCTGCGCATCCCGGTGCTGGTCGGCACATGTTTCACATCGCGAACGTGACGCGGCTAACCAGCGCTAGCCTATTGACACCCACGGTGACCCATGTACAATCCAAGTTGGCCCTTAATTCTACAATTCAAGAACGGAAGTGGCGCTGAATGTTTAAAGGCAGAAAATCCCGGCCCGTGGGTGCGACTGAAGAACAGGGATACAACAGCAGCGACGTCGCCCGCATCTGCGGCGTGAGCTTGCGCCAGTTACAGTGGTGGGACGAGCGCAATGTCGTTTCACCGCGGCAGGACGGCCATAAACGCGTTTATTTGGCGGAAGAGGTGGTGGAGATTTCGGTGATCGCCGAACTCCGCCGCAAAGGATTTTCACTGCAGAAGATCCGCCGGGTTCTGCGCTTCCTGCAGAAGGATATGGGAAAGCGTCTCAGTGAGGCGTTGTCGGCCGCGTCGGACATCCACCTGCTGACCGACGGCAAATCCATCTACCTGGAAGAAGCGCCGAATCGCATCATCGATCTGCTGAAGAATGCCCGCCAGCCCATGTTCCTGGTGTGCGTGACCGACCAGGTGAAGCGCCTGAGCGCGCTCGCCGAGCGGAAGCCTGCACGCTCCGAAGTGGCCGCCAACGGCAAAAAAGCCAAAGCAGTTTAAAATATTTTCAGCAAGGCATTTAGCCACGGATTCACACGGATGAACACGGATCAAACGCGGAAGTCAGGTGGGCCGGTGGTCCTGCCAACGACTGGTGTGTCCTGAAAATCGCCGGTGTCAAGATCACCGGCGCGCCACTATACTTGGCTGGACCCCGAAGGCTAAGCCGGTGTCGAAAGACTTAGTAGGATCTGCCTGACTTGTGCAGTGACAAAGTGAGAATGGCAAAAATCCCAATCGCCGCGACGATATACGAGTAGGGAGCCCAGTCATTCATGTTGGTGGCGGTGACATCGAAGACATGGGAGACCCCCATGCGCAATTTGGGGGAGATCGCCATAAATCCACCGCCCATGCCGCAAATAGAAATTAATCGAGCCATACGAACGATTCCCATTCTGCCCCGGCCTGCCGCGCAGATCCAGTCCCCCGGTCCCCTTGTCCGTACCCCGGAATCCACCTGATATCTACTCGTGTGCTGGGAGAGTCCGAAGAAACTCCTGAGCCACTTCAGGCACCGGTCGATGCTTTCCATCTACTTGATAATTCAGCTTCCGCATGGTTTCGTCGCTGATATTTCCGGAGAGCTGTTCGAGGGTCGGAGCGAGTTTCGGAAACCGCTGTAACGTCTCCTGGCGCAGTACTACGGAACACTCATATGGCGGGAAATAATGCTTGTCATCCTGAAGAATCGTAACGTCCAAGACCGATGCCAGGCCGTCGGTGGAGTTGGCGGCGATCATATCCACCTGGCGGCCCTGCAATGCGGTGTAAAGCAGTCCCAAATCCATCGAGACTGGGTCGCCCTGAGTCCGCAGATTGTAAGTCTTCAGAAAACCGTCGAGCCCATCCGGCCGCTGCCGAAATTCGTACCCGGCTCCGAGCCGCCAGGCCTGGCCGCGCGCCGCGTCGGAAATGGTAACCAACCCGGCCGATTTCGCCGTTTCGCCGCGCACCATCATGGCGAATGTGTCGATGAACCCGAGCGGCGCCAGCCATTCCAGTTTCCACTTCTGCCGATAATCGGAGCGGACGGTTTCAAGCACGGTGGCGCGGTCGGAATCGGGAGGCCGCTTCAGGATGGCGGTGAGCGCGGTGCCGGTGTATTCGGGGTAAAGGTCGATGGACCCTTTCACCAGGGCTTCATGTGCCAGCATGGTGCCGCCCAGATTGAGGCGGCGCTCCACATGCACGCCCAGATTGTGTTCGATCTGCTGAGCCAGAATCTCCCCGAGCAGCACCTGTTCGGTGAAATTCTTGGATCCGACCACAATCGACGGCAGGGTGCGAGCACGACGCCAAAAAAAGAAGGGCAACAATAGTGGTGCCACCTGACTTGAGTGTTTTATCCGTGTTCATCCGTGTGTATCCGTGGCTAAAGAACGCCCCAATCATCCGCGCAGCAGTCGGCGTTCCATCCATTCGAGGCCCTCATCCGCGAGCAGCGCCAAAGCCGCCGCCGGGATTGCTCCAGCCAGCACTGTCCGGGTATCCACCATCGAGATTCCGCGGAAGATGAAAACACCCAAGCCTCCGCCTCCGATGGCCGCTGCAATCGTAGCAGTTCCTATCGTAGTGACGGTAGCGATACGCAGTCCGGCCACTATCGAGGGCGCCGCCAACGGCAACTCCACCTGCCATAGAATCTGCCTGCCGGTCATCCCGATCGCCACCGCCGATTCGCGCACTGCCGGGTCCACTCCCAGAATCCCCGTCACCGAGTTGCGCAAAATGGGCAGCAGCGCATAGAGCCATAGCGCCAGAATTGCTGTGGGCTTCCCGATGCCCGTAACCGGCAGCAGGAAGCCGAAGAGGGCCAGGCTGGGGATGGTTTGCGCCAGATTGGCAAAGCCCAACGCCCAGCGTCGAATGCCTGGCCGCCTTGCCAGCGCCACGGACGCGGGAAGCGCCACCGCGGCGGCGATCAGCACCGTGATGAGCACCAATGTCAGATGCTCCAGAGACAATTGCAGGATCTCAGACGCCAGGCCGCTCATCGCCCCTCCAATGTTCTTCCAGGCTCGCCAGGAAAGCTCGAGCTTCGGCCGTGTTCGCCTTCAGAAACTCCCGCGGTTGCAGCAGGGTGTCGAGCCGTCCATCCTTGATCAGGGCCACGCGCGTGCCCATCATCAGGGCCTCACGAACATCGTGTGTCACGAACAGGGCGGCTTTGCGGAGCGCGCGCCGCAGTTCCAGAAACTGGCGCTGCAAATCGAAGCGCGTGATGGGGTCGAGCGCGCCGAAGGGTTCGTCGAGCAGCAGCAGCGGCGGGTCTGCCGCCAGCGCCCGCGCAATCCCCACCCGCTGCCGCTGTCCCCCGGAAAGCTGTCGCGGATAACGTTCCCGGAACTCGCCCGGAGACAGACCGACCATATCGAGCAGGGTATCCACGCGCTCCCTGATCCGCGCCGGCTCCCAATTCTCCAACTGCGGCGCCAGCCCGACGTTCCGTTCCACGGTCCAGTGCGGGAAGAGCCCGGCGTCCTGAATCACGTATCCCATGCGGCGGCGCAGGCGGATCGGGTCCCATTCCGAGGCAGGCCGCCCCTCGAAACGGATTTCACCTGAAGAAATCGGGACCAGCCCATTGACGGCCTTCAGTAGTGTTGTTTTGCCAGAACCGCTGCGCCCCAGCAGTACCACCGTCTCGCCTTCCGCAACATCCAGCGTGATATCGTTCAGAATCGGACGACCGCCGAGCGAGCAGGAAAGGCTGCGGATTTCGAGGATGGCGGGCATGCTACTAAGGCCAAGGATAGCGCGTCAGCCCATCGGCGCTCATGGCTGCTGCAAAACCCGTTGGTACTCCAGGTCACGGCGCCAAAAGGGAGGTGTCACGTCGAACCTGCTATGATAAGGCCAAGGGAAGGGAACCTGATTATTTCCTTGTCCGTCCTATGCTGTATGAAGGTAATTGCCCGCTTCCGGGACGTACCCACTGCGTGCGCGATCTCCTTGCCCACCTCAACTAGCCGGTAAATCCATGAATATCCGCAAACCTGCTTACGTCGCCCTGTTCATTGCCGCCTCGGCGCTTTTGGCGCCTTGGTATGGTCCCGCCATCCTCGCCCGTGCGGCCACGCCCGCCGCGGCGTCGGCCGGCGACGATCTGGACGGCAGCGTCCGTTCTCTCACTTCGGCGTATGCGCTGATTGAGAAAAACTTCGCCGACCCGGTTTCTTCCGAGAAGGCGTTTTATCAGGGCGCGATCCCGGGCATGCTGCACACGCTGGACCCGCACTCTAATTTCGTGGATCCGGCCGAGTGGCGCGAAATGCAGCGCCGCATGAAGGCTGCCTATTTCGGCGTCGGCATGGAGATCACCATGGATAACGGCAAGGTGGTGGTCACCCGGCCGTTTCCCGGTTCGCCTGCCTGGCACGCCGACCTGCGCCGCGGCGACGTGATAAGTGCTGTGGATGGCAAGGATACCAACGGCATGGACTCGTCGGCTGTGGCCGATCTGCTGCGCGGACCGCGCGGCACTCAGGTCCGCATCACGGTGAAGCGCGAAGGAGCCCCCGATTTCATCTCCACCGAGGTTACGCGCGGCGAAATCGAAACCAGCATCGTGGATGCGTTTTGGCTGAAGCCGGGCATTGTGTATCTCCGTATCGATAGCTTTGAAGCCCAGAACGTGGCGCGCGATGTAGAGAACGATCTGCGCAAACTCGGCGAACAGAATGTCACGGGTATGGTTCTGGATCTGCGCGGCAATCCCGGTGGACTGGTGAACGAAGCGGTCGCCGTGACTGGCCGCTTCCTGCGCGATGGTCAGTTGGTGGTTTCGCACCATGGCCGCGCCGAGGCCGAGCAGGTATTTAAGGCGCGCGCGGTTGCCGCGGCCCAGAAGTATCCCATCGTTTGCCTGGTGGACAGCCGGTCGGCTTCCGCTGCCGAGATCATGTCGGGCGCCCTGCAGGATCACGACCGCGCCTACATCATGGGCGACACCACGTTCGGCAAGGGCTTGGTACAGGCGCAGTTCCCGCTTTCCGAAGGCGCCCTGCTGCTCACCATCGCTCACTATTACACGCCCAGCGGCCGCTTGATTCAGCGAGACTACTCCAACCGCTCGTTCTTCGATTACTACTACGCCAAGCATGACGCGCCCAACATGTCGGACCTCAAGGCCACCGATAGCGGCCGCAAAGTGTACGGCGGCGGCGGCATCACTCCCGATGAGAAGTATCCCAGCCCGCACTACAGCACTTTCCAACGGCGTCTGGCGCCCATTACGTTCGTCTTCTTCCATTTCGGTAATCAGTACTTCGGCGGCAAGAAGCCCACGCTACCGGATAACTGGCAGCCGGATGAGAATGTGATGCAGAGCTTCAAGACCTTCATCAAGGGTCAGAAGATCGAGTTCACCGAGGACGAGTGGAACGCGAATAAAGATTGGATTCGCGGCGAGATCCGTTACGAACTCTATTACCGCGCCTTTGACAAGACTCATGCCGATCGCGCCAAAGAGGCGGACGATCCGGAAATCAAAAAGGGCATGGAGAACATGCCCAAAGCGCAGAGCCTGCTGCAGCAGGTACAGCGCGTGATGGCCCAACGCGGCGCCCGTGGCTAGAGCCGGCGCCGCCCTTGCGGCTCTCTGTTTCACCTCACTTCTGTTCGCACAGCCGAAGCCTCAATACGAGGTTTACGCCCTCCGGTACGCCACCATCCCGGACTTTGCGGTTTCCGGTCTGGTGGCCGGCGCCGATCGCGATCGCAAGCTCGATATCGCCATGCTGGTGTGGCTGGTGCGCGGGGGCGGCCGCAACATCCTGGTAGACGCCGGCTTCTACCGCGACCAGTTCTTCAAGCAGTGGCACGTCACGGATTTCGTCAAGCCTTCGGAAGTGATCGCCCGTGTAGGACTCAAGCCCGAGGACATCACCGACGTTATCGTCACTCACATGCATTGGGACCACGCCGACGGAATGGACCTCTTCCCCAAAGCCCGTATCTGGATCCAGAAGGACGAGCTGGAGTATTACGCCGGCTCCGCCTGGCAATCGCCGCGCACCCATGGCGGCATCGATCCCGACGATGTGATGGCGGCCGTCAAGCTCAATACGCAACGTCGCGTGGGCCTGGTGAACGGCGATGCGCAGGAGATCCTGCCCGGTATCACTTGCTACACCGGGGGCAAGCACACCTACGCTTCCCAGTTCGTGGGAGTGAACACCGCGGCCGGGACCGTGGTGCTGGCTAGCGACAACATGTACCTGTACGAGAATCTGGAAAAGCACGTGCCCATTGCCGCCACGCTGGATGCCGAATCCAACCTGCGCGCGCAGGATCGCATGAAGCAACTGGCGGCCGATCCCAAATGGATCATCCCCGGACACGATCCCGCAGTGATGACCAAATTCCCCAACCCTCAACCGGGAGTCGCCAAGATCCAATAACGCGCCGGACTGGTGTGCCGCCCCTAAACGGCAGTGCCGGGAGCTAGAATATTCGCTCCGAGGTGCTTATGTCCGATTTTTCCCGCAGAACTCTACTGACATCCGCCATGGGAGCCGCCGCGTTCACCATCGTCAAACCGGAGCTGGTGCGAGGCGCCGGCAATGAGAAGTTGAAGTACGGTCTCATAGGGTGCGGAGGCCGCGGCACGCAGGCCGTGCAGAACGTCCTGACCGGCTGCGACAACGTAGAGATTGTGGCCATGGCGGACATCTTCGAAGACCGGTTGGAGGACTCCATCCGCAAATCGAAGGCCCTGCCGCCGGCGCAGTCCGACCGTTTCAAAGTGGACCCCGAGCACCGCTTCACGGGCTTCGACGGCTACAAGAAACTGATTGCCTCAGATATCGACGTAGTGATGCTGGCCACGCCGCCCGCTTACCGCCCCATGCATTTCGCCGCTGCTGTGGAAGCCAAAAAGCACATCTTCTGCGAGAAGCCCACCGGCACCGACCCGGTGAACTGCCGCAAATTTATGGAAGCCGCCAGGAAGTCGGAGGAGCTGAAGCTCACTGTGAAATCGGGGGCGCAGCGGCGCTCGCAGACCTGGTATCTCGACCAGTACAAGCGCGTAAAGAACGGCGACATCGGTGATGTGGTCGCGCTCAATGCCAATTGGATCGATAGGCCCGTGCTGCAGTTCAATAGCTGGCCAACGAAGAAGCGCGATCCCAAGTGGAGCGACATGGAGTTCCAGAATCGCGGCTGGTACTCCTTCGTCTGGATCTGCGGCGATCAGATTGTGGAGCAGCACCTGCACAACGTGGACGTCTGTAATTGGTTCATGGGCACGCACCCGGTGGAAGTGACGGCGTCGGGCGGAGCCTCCTGGCGGCCGCGCGAGGAAGAGTACGGCAATATTTACGATCACATCGTGTCCGACTTCGTATATCCCAACGGCGTCCACATGACGAGCCACTGCCGCCAGTACAATTTGGGAACGGGCAACGTGATCAATGTCAGCGAGCGCATCGTGGGCACGAAGGGAGTGGTCGATTCGTTCTCGCTGCGCGGCGTGAAACCGCCCTTTGACCCCTACGTTCAGGAACACATCGACATGGTCGCCAGCATTCTCGGCAAAGGGCCGTACAAGAACGAATCCATGGCGATCGCCGAAAGCACGATGACGTGCATCATGGGTCGCGAGTCCGCCTACTCGGGCCAGAAGATCACATGGGACATGATCATGAACTCCCAGGAAGATCTGCTGCCCAAGTCGTTCGACTACAAGGATAGCCTCCCGGTCCCGCCCCTGCCGGTCCCGGGCCAGTACAAGTTCGTGTAGTGGAGCCGGTGGTCTTTGCCACCGGCTAGTTTGCCAATCTTTTTGCAACTTTCGGACCGCCCGCGTACGTTCGTATCTAATATGGACCTTCGCTACGCCTTCCGAATGCTCTGGAAGAATCCAGGTTTCACCGCCATCGCGGTAATCGCCCTGGCGCTGGGAATCGGAGCCAACACCGCCATCTTCACCGTAGTGGATGGAGTTCTGCTGCAACCGCTGCCTTACCCGGAGCCCGACCGCATCATGCGCCTGGGCCGCCTCTTTCCGGGCAATCAGTATCAGTTCTCGAACTCCATTCCGAAGTACATGGCGTGGCGCCAGAACCATGTATTCGATGCCACCGCGCTGTATAGCCAAAGCACACCGGGCATGAACCTCGGGTCGAAGGAGCATCCCGAGCAGGTGAAGGCGGCGCAGGTTTCCCACGGCTACTTCCGGGTATTCGGAACCGCTCCCCTGTTTGGCCGCACTTTCACTCCCGAAGAAGACCTTCCCAAGGGACCAGCCGAAGTGGTGCTCAGCTACCAACTCTGGCAATCGCGATTCGCCGGCGACCGATCCATTGTAGGCCGCACCATCCCCTTGAACAACGAGCCCCGCACCGTGATCGGAGTGTTGCCCAGGAGTTTCCAGCCCGACCCTCCGGTCGACCTGTGGCTGCCGCTCCAAGCCGATCCGCACAGCACCAATCAGGGCCACTACCTGGCCGCCGCAGGACGCCTGAAGCCGGGCGTAACCATTGCCGCCGCGCAGGCCGAAATGAAGATCGTCGGCGAACAATTCCGTCGCGAATATCCGCTGTGGATGGACAAAAACGAGAGCGTCGCCGTAGTCCCCATGCGCGAGGCGCAAACGGGAAACATCAAGCCGGCGCTGTGGATTCTGCTGGGCGCCGTTGGCTTCGTGCTGCTCATCGCCTGCGCCAATGTCGCCAACCTGCTGCTGGCGCGCGCCGCGGTACGGGCTCGCGAGATGGCTGTCCGCGCCGCGATCGGCGCCGGTCGCTGGCGCGTGGTGCGGCAGTTGCTCACCGAGAGCCTGCTGCTGGCCGGCCTCGGCGGGCTTCTGGGATTTGTGCTGGGCGCGTGGGGCGTCCGTGCTCTGCTCTTGCTGGTGCCCGGCAACATTCCCAGGCTCACCGATCCCGATGGAGTTACGTCCGCGCCGCCCCTCGACTGGCGGGTGGCCGCCTTCACCATGGGAATCGCGCTGCTCACGGGCGTGCTGTTCGGCCTCTTCCCCGCACTGCGAATTTCCAACCCCGATCTCGCCAGCGTTCTCAAAGAATCCGGCAGCCGCTCCGGCTCAGGGCGGCACACGCGCGCCCGCTCGCTCCTGGTAGTTACCGAGATGGCCCTGGCGCTGGTTCTTCTGGTGGGCGCTACCTTGCTGATCCGGACGTTTGTCGGGCTGAACAAGGTCAAGCCAGGGCTCGATCCGCACAATGTTCTGACCCTGCAAACTTCCTTGACGGGCGGTGAATACTCCACCACCGCCAAGGTGGAAGCTATGTCCGAGGTAGCCATCAAGAGATTGGAAGCCATCCCCGGAGTGGAAGCGGCAGCGTCTTGCATCATGGTTCCCCTGAATGGAAACGATGTGGATCTGCCCTTCACCATCGTGGGCCGCGTGCCCTCCAAAGGCCAATCGTACGAAGGCGACGAACAGTATCGCACCATCACGCCGCACTACTTCTCTGCGTTCCACGTTCCCGTGCTGCGCGGCCGTGTCTTTACCGAAAACGATACTGGCAACTCCACCAGGGTGGTCATTATCAATGAAGCGATGGCGAAGCAGTATTGGCCCAAGCAGGATCCCATCGGTCAGGTGATCGTCATCGGAAAGGGATTGGGTCCCGATTTCGACGATTCGCCCCGCCAGGTGGTCGGCATCGTGGGAACGGTGCGCGAGACCGGCCTGCAGGATGCCAACCCGGGCGTGATGTATATACCGCAAAGCCAGGTCCCACAGGGCATCACCACGCTTGCCAACCAGGTAATCCCGCTCAGTTGGGTGGTCCGCACGGCCATGGCGCCCATGAGCCTGCGTGCGGCGGTGGAAGCCGAATTCCGCGCCGTGGATCCCGGTTTGGTGCCGAACCAACCCCGCACCATGGAACAGGTGATCGCGAAATCGGTGTCGCGGGAGAGCTTCAATACGCTGTTGCTGAGCATCTTCGCCGCGATTGCGCTGCTGCTGGCGGCCATCGGCATCTACGGCCTGATGTCGTACTCGGTGGAACAAAGGACACAGGAGATCGGCATCCGGATGGCACTCGGCGCTGCCGGCGGTGACATGCTCAAGATGGTGTTCAAACAGGGAATGAAACTGGCGGGAATCGGAATCGCGGCAGGACTGGCGATGGCCTATGGAGTTACACGAGTGCTGGCCAGCCTGCTCTTCGGAGTGAAAGCCAGCGACCCGTGGACATTCGGAGGAGTGGCCCTGATTCTGACGGTAGTGGCTCTCCTGGCAACCTATATTCCCGCCAGGAGAGCCGCCGCCACACCGCCCAGTCAAGCACTGCGCTACCAGTAGAGCGCTGCCGTGCCGGGAGCCGGTGCTGTTCCTTTCTACTGCGCCGGAGTAGCGCCGCGACCGGCCGCCGGTGCAGCCTTCCCCGCGTCCAGATGATCCCAGTTCAAGATCGCGTTGAAGGCCAGGAAGTAGGTCCCCTGCGTCTGCCAGCGCCAGAACGGCCGCAGCGCGAACATCACGATGTGGCCCTTGCCGAGGTTCACATCCACCGCCGCCGCTTTACCCGTCAGAGCCTCGCCGCCGCCCAGCGTCCCTGAAAGCAGCAGGTCGTTGGCGCTCGATCCGAATTGCACCACCACACGCGGCCTTTCGCCCGCCGCGGCGCCAAATCCGCCGCCGAAGCCGCCACCACCGCCAGCGCCTCCACCACCGCGTCCACCGCGACCGCCGCCACGGCCACCACGACCGGCACCGCCCGCGTTCTCGGCCGCCGCTTCACCGCCTGCGGCCGCAGCCGTCGTGTCCAATGGAGCCACGTGAATCGGCGCCGCGTTCGGCGTCACGTTCTGTCCTTCCGCCGATCCGCCGCCGCGTCCGCCGCCACCAAATCCGCCGCCACCGCCCACCGCCAGCACCGGATCCTGATTGAAGTACACCGGCAGATCCTTCGCTTCATATCCATACGCGATCGGGCTCTTGAGATCCGCGATGGTGGTCCGCAGGATCGACCCGCGCGCGAACAGCGTTGTGGGATGCTCCACCGAGACACCACCGCTGAGGTCGTACTCGGCCATCAGCGCCGCCGTTGACCCTTCCGAAATCAGCGTGCCGCCTTCCTGCACGAATTTGCCGAGTTCCTGGAGTCCCTCGAATCCCATTCCGCCGCGAATATCGTCGGTGGAATCCATGAAGCCCAGGTTCGGCGTGAGTTCGCTCTTCTTATACGGGATCGGCTGGTTGCCCGTCATGGGAGTGCCCTGAATCATCGATTGCGACGTGCCACCCACGTGCGGGAAGATGATCACGTCGTACTTCTCGCGCAGGTGGCCGTCGCGCAGCTTCTTGTCCGCGAAGTAGGTGTACGGAACCTTGTAATAATCCAGCGCCGCGCGCACCCAGCCTTCATCTTGGGTGCGCGACCAGGAATGCACGTAGCCGATGCGCGGCACCGACATCTCATGCGTCTTCACCGAAGGCATCGACGCCACGGCCCACGCTGATAGTCCCATGTCCTTCAACATCGGTTCCACGCGCGCGCGGTCGGCGTTCGGAATGATGAACGTGCCGGCGCGCAGCTTGCGGCCGTTGAGCTCGAAATCCTCCTCTGCCGCCAGCATCTTCACATTGGCATTCTGAAAGCGGAACGACATCAGATTGTTGTCGCTGGTATGTTCTACCACGATGATTGGGCCGTTGCCTTCCACGCCTCCAGCGGCGCGCGCGTCGGCCGTCAGCATGCTCATCGGCTTGTCAAGAATGCTCTTGTCGTGGATGGGCGTCAGCTTCACATCGCGCATGTACTGCATGGTCCAGCCGGTGTCGTCATAGGGCCGCGGATTGGCCGGCGGATAGTTCTGCACGCTGGTGTACATCTCCACCAGGGTTCGATACGGCTGGTCGCCACGAATCACATAATCGCCCGCCGCCACGTTCACGCCGCCCGCGCTGAACGCTGAGGTGGCCACGTGCACTTCCGCGCCTTGCTTGCGCAGATCGTTGACCAGTTGCGCGGCTTCCGCCTTGCGATGCTGCATGGCCGGCACGACCCACGCATTCGGCGTCGCCTTGTCGTTGGCATCCTTGCCGGTGCGTCCGAATTCTATGGCGCGTTTGTTCTTGGTGTAGTAGTTCTCCAGGTAAAGCTCCTTGTTGACGGCCACCTGGTGCAGCGCGAACAGAATCGCCGATTCCTGAATGTTGGTGTTGTTACGAGGCCCCCACTTGATGGAAGGCAGCGGCGGATTGGGCCGGAACCATTCGCGGCTGGTCGCCGTAGCGCCCAGTTGCAGGTTGTCGGTCACGTCCGGACCGTAGCTCTGCACTTCGTAAAACCGCCCGAAGGAGTTGTGTGTGAGCGCCATCCAGAACAGGTAGTTGGGCACCCAGCCATCGTAGAAGCCGTAGGTGAACACGCCGGGGACGCCGCGCTTCGCCATCTCCATCACTTCGGTCTCGCCTAGCAGCCACCACTCGTCAATCGCCACCGGGTCGAGCGAAACGTTGTACGGACCCGTTCCCGTCGACACATAAAGGTAGGACTGCGCCTCGTGCAGATCGTGCAGGATGGTGGGATGCCAGTCGAGAATGCCCTTCATGAACGCCTTGGTCATCTCCAGGTACTGCCCCATGCCATCACGGTTGTCGTCGTGCTGCACGTACTTGCCCCAGTACATCATCAGGTTGTTGCGGGGCGCGCCCGTCTTCTTGCTGTAGTAGTAGGCGTCCACTACTTTCTCGCGTCCGTCCACTTCCAGCACCGGAGTAATGAAGATGATGGAGTTGTTGCGGATGGTCTGGATGAACGGCGTCTCTTCGACAAGCATCCGGTAGGCCAGTTCGATCAGCATCTCGGGACCGCCGGTCTCGGGCGAATGGATGCCGCTGTTGATCCAGTAGATTGGCTTGGTGGCGTGGATGAGTTCCTTCGCCTGCTCCGCCGTGATCTTGCGCGGATCGCCCAACTGCGCCAGTTGCGTCTTGTACTTGTCCAGATCCTTGATGGTGGCCTCGTCCGCAATCGCCAGCACTACAATGTCGCGGCCCTCTTCGGTGGCGCCCATCTTCCAGAATTTCGCGCGCGGGGATGCGTGGGCCAGCGCTTCGTAGTAGCGCTCAATGTCCTTCGCATAAGTAAGTTCGCCAGGCTTGCCGGGAATGCGTCCCAGGAATTTCAGCGGCGAGGGAACGGTGTCGGACGCCGGCATATGATCCACCAGTTCGGTGGTGATGCGCGGGTCCTGCAGGTACTCATGGATGAGCTTGGTGTACTCTTCGTCGACTTTTTGAGGGGCCGGGGCGGCAGCCGTAGCGGGCGCTTTAGCCTTCTTGCTTTGAGCGAACGTAGGGCAAGCGGCCAGCGCAAGCGCCACGAAAAACGCGAATCGGGTTCTCATAACGTATCCGCCAGTAATACATCTTTCTGCAGGCCGGTGTCAATTCAGCGGGGGTGTCAATTAGAATGGGATGAGTCCTCCTCGGCAAACTCCTCCCACTCCATGAACCGCTTTGGCATAGGTATCGATTTCGGCACCACGAACAGTTCCATCGCGCGCACTAACGGTTCGGGCGATGTAGAACTGGCGCAGTTTCCCAGCGCCGCGGGTATGCTGGAGTCCTACCGCTCTTTGCTCTATCTCGACAAGATCAAGGAGCGGGGCGTTACCCGAATCAAATCATGGAGCGGTCCCGCTGCTATTGAGGAGTACCTCGCTGCCGATACCAAGGGCCGCCTGGTCCAATCCCTCAAATCGTTCTTGAGCAGCCGCAGCCTGAAAAGCACCGACGTCTTCGGACGCCGTATGACTCTCGAGGACCTGATCGCTCGCATCCTCCGCGACCTGCGGGAAAAGGCCGAGGCGCAGTTCGGAGTCCGCATCGTACACGCGGTGGTGGGGCGGCCAGTGCGTTTTGTCGGGGCCGAAAGCGACGACGACAACAGATTCGCCGAGGAGCGACTCCGGCGCGCCTTTGAAGTGGCGGGCTACACATCCTTGGATTTTGAATTGGAACCGGTGGCCGCCGCGCAATACTACCAGTCAACCCTCGATCACGACGAGTTGATCCTGATCGGGGACTTCGGCGGCGGAACCAGCGATTTCTCCCTGCTGCGCGTAGGACCCGGCATTCGCAAACATGGGCGTGGCGCGGGTGACCTTCTCTGCAACAGTGGCGTCGGCCTCGCCGGCGATGCTTTTGACGCTAAGATCGTCCGCAACCTGGTCTCGCCTGCCCTCGGCCGAGGGTCGTCCGCGCAGTCGATGAATAAGGTCCTGCCAGCCGTCCCCAACTGGGTCTATGCGAAACTCGAGCACTGGCACCATCTTTCCTTTCTTCGCACCGGCAGCACCATGACCATGTTGCAGGCCACCCGCGCGACGGCCTTCGAGCCGGAAAAGATCGAAGCACTCATCCACCTGATTCAGGAAGACCTGGGATATGAACTCCACCGCGCCGTGCAAAGCGCGAAGATCGCACTTTCGGCGAACCAGCGCGCGTTCTTCCGGTTCTCCGATGGCTTGGTGGAGATTGAAGCCGCCATCGAACGGACTGACTTCGAGGGGTGGATCGCAGAGGAACTCGCACAGATCGAAGCCTGTGTCGACTCTCTGATTGCCTCGTCCGGAGCGGCGGCGAAAGACGTCGATACGGTGTTCCTCACCGGAGGTTCATCATTCGTCCCCGCGGTCCGCAAAATCTTCGCAACGCGCTTCGGCGAAAATCGCATTCGCACCGGCAATGAATTCACCTCAGTGGCGAGGGGCTTGGCCATCAAAGCCCAGCACCCCTAGTGGGGCCGGCGGTCTTGCCACAGGTTTAGCCATCCCCGCCCCAGCCTTAGAAGACTACTCAACCCCTTCGACGATGCGGAAGTCCCGCTCGGCCCCAGATCCCAGGGCTTTCAAAGCAGCTTGATACGCCGCACTATTGTAAGTGGCTACTGCCTTTTCGAAACTCTCGAATTCCATAACTACCATGCGCTGCTTCAGGCCCGCTTCCCGGGGCTCGATTGCGTCGGCCGTCCGGACCAGCGTCTTGCCGCCGCCAGCCTCAATCGCTGGAATCGCGAGCTTGCCATACGCCTTCAGCGCAGACTCGTCTGCAATCGACCGGTATGCCACAACCCAATAGCCTTTCTTCATTCTGCTCTCCTTCTGTTAGTATCTCCGACCTGATTGGCGATTCTACCTGCCGCGAAGAACCGTCGCCACAAGGTCGCCCAGTTGCTTGCCCGTGTATCGATTGCCTTCGAGATTGGCGACCAGTTTTCCCTCGCGGTCAATCACTGCCGTGTGCAGGGAGTGGATGTAGAGTCCTTCGTCCGGCCAGTAGCCGACGCCAAAAAGGGCACACAGCCGCTGAATGTCCGCCGACGGTCCCGTCAGGAAGTGCCAGAACGTCGGATCGGCCTTCCAGATTTGTGCGTATCGCGCCAGCACATCGGGTCGATCGTTGCCGGGATCGAAGGTAACCGTGATCAAAACCAGGCCTGCGCTTGGGCCGAATCGTTTTTGGAGCTGCCCAAAATTGTTGGAGAGGCGGAAACAGTAATCCGGCAGAGGGCATCGCGTATAGACAAAATTCAGCGCCACCACCTTGCCGGCGAAGGCAGAAAATGTCACGGGGCTATTGGCCTGATCGGTGAGCGTGAAGTCGGGAACACGGTCGCCCGGGGCGAGTCGCGAGGCGGCGCTACCTTCGAGTAACTGCGACAGGAGCTTTAGGCGGTCCGCCTGCACCGGATCGCGCTCGGCGCTATCGAACTTCACAACCCGGATGTCTTCGGCACTGGATTTCTTTGCGTCAACCACCAAAGTGAATGCCACGGTGTCACCTGCATGAAGTCCACCCAGGATCTTTGCCGAATGAACCGGGAACGCCATCGTCATCGCATCCATGTAGCCGGGAATGCTACTGTGTGAGACGATCATGGACTGATGATCCTGGTCGAGGGAGAGCACCATACCCGATACTGGATAACGGTGTTGTGCCGCTGCGCAAGCGTGCGCCACAATCAGCATGAGCACCAGACGGTTCACGGAGCTATTGTCCCGCAAACAGAGAGGGGGCGGCGATGAAGGGGCTGAGAATGATCGTCCCCGGTATTAGCCTTGCCGCCGCTCTTTGGTGGCTGTTGCCGACGGCCGCCCCACAGAGTGGTTCGTCCCCTTTACCGGTATCCATTATCGTGGCAGCCTCCGAACTGGAGGCCCGCAAGATTCTGGAGCGGCTCGATCACGGAGAGGATTTCGGCGCCCTCGCGAGGAGCCAATCCATCGACCCCAGCGCATCGGACGGCGGCTACCTGGGCAGCATGAAACCGGAGGACTTGCGCCAGGAACTGCGGGAAGCGCTCAAGGGTG
Source organism: uncultured Solibacteraceae bacterium (assembly GCA_963815475.1). Lineage (GTDB taxonomy): Bacteria > Acidobacteriota > Terriglobia > Bryobacterales > Bryobacteraceae > Sulfopaludibacter. The sequence goes on from CAWFHD010000003.1 coordinate 4,230,215, forward strand.
TGGTCGCCGGCCACTTCAGCGGTATTGTCAGAATCCCTTCGGGATACGCGATTCTCAAGCTGCTGGAACGGCCGCCGGACAAGGCGCCGGCTCAGTCAGCCCCTACCAGAACGCAGGCCGTTGCGGCCGGCGGCACAGTTCGGCTGACATACGATTACGCCGGCTTCGCGTCGGCACTGCTTGCGCTGCAGAAATTCAGCAAACCGGCCGGTTGGGACCGTGACCTGTCACAGGCTTGTGCGATGCGTGTGCAGTCCGTCGCCGGTGTGCTGGAACAGCTGCAGGCGCTGATCGCCCGTCCGGGAGCAGGCCCGGCATTGCTTCGCGATGGGAATGCGTTGAGCGCAGACCTGCACGCTTATCGGGGAGATATGGACGATGCCATTCGAGGCTGGCAGGCCGCATACGAAACGGCTCTGGCAAATTTCCCGGACAAGGCACCGCAGTTGGAAGAGTCGCTAGGTATCGCCTATCTGCACAAGGCCGGGTCGGTTCTCTATCAGGAGTTCGTTTTTCCGCGCCCTCTCGCCGCCGGTGTGGCGCGCGAACCCCAAAGGCAGGATCTGAAACGGGCCGAGGACTATTTTCTGCGTTATTTGAAACGCGAGCCTGCCGACGGAGAGGTCCGGTGGCTGCTCAACCTGGCATACATGCTATCGGGCGAATATCCAGGGGGTGTCCCAAAGGAGTTCCTGATTGCGCCCGCCGTTTGGGAATCGAAGGAGGATGTCGTCCATTTTCAGAACGTGGCGGCCGCCGCGGGAGTGAACCGGCGCGGCCAGGCCGGCGGCGTCATTATCGAAGACTTCGACAACGACGGCGCGCTCGACATCGTCATCTCAAGCGTCAACGACTGCGAAGCCATCGCGTATTATCGCAGCAATGGCGACGGCGCCTTCACTGATCGTACGGCGGCCGCGGTCTTGCCGGCATAACCGGTGGACTCAACATCATCCAAACCGATTACAACAATGACGGCTGCAAGGACATTTTGGTTTTGCGCGGCGGCTGGGAGTATCCGCGGCCGAAGACGTTGTTACGCAACAACTGCAATGGCACATTTACCGATGTCACCGCAGGCAGCGGCCTGGAGGAACCGTTGACGGCTACTCAAACTGCCGTGTGGGCCGACATCGATAATGACGGCAAACTCGACCTGTTTGTGGGCAACGAGAACGCCCCCAGCCAACTGTATCTGAATCGAGGCGATGGGACCTTCGTCGACATCGCAGCCGCTGCCGGTGTGAGCCACCCCGGCTTCACGAAGGCTGTGGTCGCTGCCGACTACGACAACGATGGCTACACGGATTTCTACGTCTCCACATTAAACGGCGATCACCACCTCTACCACAACAATCACAATCGGACGTTCACCGAGGTGACTGCAGCGGCCGGAGTACAAGGACCCTGGGCCAGCTTCGGCGCCTGGTTTTTCGACTACGACAATGACGGGTTGCCGGATCTCTTCGTGGCAAACTACGGAGCGTCCGTGGACGACGTGATGCGCGGCTTTCAGCGGCAGCCGCAGAATGGCGAGAAACTCAGGTTATTCCACAACCAGGGCGGCGGAAAATTCCGCGATGTGACTGCGGAAACTGGTCTGGATCGGGCGATGATGTCGATGGGACTGAATTTTGGAGACATCGACAACGATGGATTTCTGGATTTCTACCTGGGGAGTGGCAATCCATCTTATGCTTCTCCCATTCCGAACGCCCTCTTTCACAATCAGGGCGGCAAACGGTTCGTAGACATAGCCGCGTCGTCGGGAACCGGTATCCTGCCCAAGGGTCATGGCGTCGCGTTCGCCGATCTCGACCGCGATGGCGACGCAGATCTTTTCGTGGTGATGGGTGGCGCGGTTCCAGGCGATCAACAAATGACTCGCCTGTTCGAAAACCCCGGAAACGGCAACGATTGGATCAACGTACGGTTGATGGGAGTGAAATCCAACCGCGCAGCCATCGGCGCCAGAATTCAGGTTACCGTTCGAAACGCGGGCGCAGAGCCGCGATCCATCTATCGTACCGTCGGCAGCGGCGGTTCTTTTGGCGCTTCTCCCTTCGAGCAGCATATTGGACTGGGAAACGCGGCGCGGATCGAAAGCCTGGAAGTCTGGTGGCCCGCCAGCAATACGCGCCAGGCCTTTTCCGGTATCGCCAAGAATCGCTTCTTTGAGATCGACGAATTCGCCAAGACGCCGCGAATTCTGGAGCGAAAGCCTTTCAAACTTGGTGGCCCGAAGCGCCCTTAGAGAGCTTCCTCTTGCAGTTGTAAAATCCCTCTGGCGGAGCCTTTCTTTACAGTTAGTCATCTAACTTGCCACCTAGAATCACAGCTAGGGTCTAAGAACCGGAAGTTAGTTTTGCGTTGCGAACCCTCCTTTTGCCACGATGAAATCGCAGCGGGTCCTGCTTTCCGCTCTCATCTCGCTGATTCCTCTGTCCGGCAGCCCGGACCAGTGTAACTTCATCGATATTGCTGCTGAATCCGGTGTGACCGTTCCGAACACGTTTGGTGGCAAGACCCGGAAAGACTCGATTCTCGAAGCTACCGGAACGGGCGCGGCGATCTTCGACTACGACGGCGACGGCGCCAACGATTTGTTCATCGCCAATGGAGCCAGCCTTCGACCCAGCCGCGCCTAAGGCGCTTTCGCAGCTCTATCACAACGACGGCAAGGGTCATTTCACCGACGTGGCAAAGCAAGCCGGACTTACTCGATCCGGTTGGGCGCAGGCGGCATGTGTGGGCGATTTCGATAACGATGGACGGCCCGACCTGTTTGTCACTTACTACGGCCACAACGTCCTATATCGCAATCTCGGCAACGGGAAGTTTGCCGACGTCACAAAACAGGCGGGCCTGCCCGTCGAAGGCGTGAGATGGGGCGCAGGGTGCGCGTTTGTCGACTATAACCGTGACGGCCACCTGGACCTGTTTGTTTCCAACTATGTCGATCTGGACCTGGCCACCATGCCACGGCGCTGCGAGTGGAAGGGCATCACCGTATCGTGCGGTCCCGTGGGGCTGCCGAAAGGCCACAACGCGCTGTATCGCAACAAAGGAGATGGCACTTTTACGGATGTGTCCGAGGAGTCTGGAATCCTGTCGCCTGGCGGTCGATACGGGCTCGGAGTAGTCACCGCCGATTTTGATAACGATGGCTGGCCGGACATCTATGTGGCCTGCGACCAGACACCGAGTTTGCTGTATCGCAACAAACACGACGGAACGTTTGAAGAGGTGGCCGACCGCGCGGGAGTTGCGTACAATGCCGACGGCAGTTTACAGGCAGGCATGGGAGTGGCGGTCGCCGACTATGACGGCAACGGATTTCTGGATATCGCCAAGACGAACTTCTCGGGCGACCGGCCATCCCTCTACAGAAATGAAAAGGCTACCTTCTTTGAGGATGTGTCTCTACAGGCCGGCTTGGGACGCAACCACCTGCTGGGCTGGGGCATCGCATTCCTGGATATCGACGAGGACGGTTGGCCCGATCTAGTGATGGCGAACGGGCATGTCTATCCGGAGGTCGACCGGTCCGCGGTCGGCGAAACATTCCGGCAGAGATCACTGCTATACCGCAACCTGGGCAATGGACAGTTTGCGGATATCACTGCGTCGGCAGGACCAGGATTCGCGCCCAACCGGCCGGCTCGAGGGCTCGCGGTGGGCGACCTGGACGGCGACGGCCGGTCCGGAGATTGTGATCGTCAATATGAATGAGCGTCCAACCGTGCTGAAAAACCGGAGTTCGCGGCGTAACGCGGTGGCAATTCAACTGACAGGAACGCGGTCGAACCGTAGTGCGATCGGGGCCCGTTGCGTGGTGGTAGCAGGCGGCCATAAACAAATTGCCGAAGTGATGAGCGGCGGTAGCTTTTATTCGCAGAACTCATTGACCCTCTACTTCGGGTTGGGGGGTGAGACGAAAATCGATCGCATTGAAGTGCATTGGCCTTCGGGCGAGGCGCAGATCTGGAGTGACGTGATGGCGAATCGGACGCTGCTCCTCACGGAGGGACAAGAAGCGATTCGGGAAGCGCGCTGGGCGCAGCGATAGAGTGGAGTGATTAATCGCCGCCCATCGGCGCCCGTGCCGATCTCGTGAGTCTGCGCAGCCGGCTTAGTCCTTGCCGGATCCGTGTGCGCTCAGCCGTTCCGCTGCCACCCCCCCGAGCTTGGTAGTCCATGCCGTCACCGCCTTGCCCCACCAGCGCTACCAGTACTCATATCGCAATAATCAATATATTATATTAAGGTCTTAAATTATACTGTATTCCAGGGCTTCTCATAGGCGCGCCCAATTCGGTTTCGTCGGAGGACGTATGAGACTCTACGGTGCTGTTTTAGCGGTCCTGTTAGTTTTGCCTGCGCAAGCGCAGATTTTCAAGCAGAACCTCATTGCCAATGGAGACGCCGAAGCCGGCCAGTCGGTCGCGTCTGGGGCGTCGACCACCAAGGTGAGCGTGCCACAATGGACCACGGTTGGCGGGTTCACGGTTGGAACCTACGACGGCCCGAGCTTTCTCCAGAAGACAGATCCCGGTCCGGTAAATCGTGGAAAGCAGTTCTTCTACGGTGGCCCAGGCGGCGCCGTGTCCAGCGCCTCGCAGGTTGTGGATCTGAGCGCCGCCGGAACCGAGATCGACGCCGGTCTGGTGCAATTCCACTATTCCGCATACCTCGGTCTTATCGGCGGGTCTTACGGGAATATTGACGAGATCAACATCGCGGTCGATTTTCAGGATGCCTCCGGAGCCATCTTGCTCCATGCGATGGCTAATGGTCCTAGCAATGATGATGCCGATATCAGCGGTGTGGGCCTTCTGGAACGAAGCGTCTCCGGCTCTCTCCCACCCAAGGTGCGCAAGGCAAAGGTAACGATTTACCTGTCTACGGGCGGGTCCGGGGCAATCGCCAGCAACTACGCGGCGGACAATATCTCACTGGTATTGACGACACTGGCGACGAATCCTACGTTCGGTGTCAATCTCCTGGTGAACGGCGATGCCGAGATGGAACCGACCGAGATCACGCGACAGGACGGTTATACCGACAAACTGCCAATACCTGCCTGGAATTCCAACGTATATCTGCAAGCCTGGAAATGGGGCGAAGAGTATTACAAATATCCCCAACTCACCGACCCTGGGCCACAGGACCGCGGCAAATACTATATCGCGTGCTACACCTATCACCCCTGCCAGGCATATCAGACCTTCGATTTCAGCGCGGCAAAGAGTCTTGTGGATGCCGGCAAGTTGAGTTTCTCGCTTTCGGGCTGGCTGGGAGGCGGACTGAGCTCCGATGTGAATCTCCCGGACAACGCCGACGTCACCGTAACGTTCTACGATTCCGCCAATAAGGCGATGGGTTCCGGCGCCACCATCGGCCCGGTTTTGGCAAAGGACCGCAACGGCAAGGTCGGCCTTTTCCAACGCTCTACTGTCGGCGTGGTTCCTTTGGGCGCCAGGTTGGCCCGCATCACGATCACGTTCCATGGGTCCGGTGACATGATCTATGCCTACGCCGACAGCCTTTCGTTCACGCTCAACATCATGCAGGTGACCGCGGTGGTCAACGCCGCCAGTTCGCAAGCCGGACCGGTTGCAGGCGGGCAGTTCGTCAGTCTGTACGGCTCCGGACTCGGTCCCACGCCCTACGTCACGGGCTGGCAAAAGGGATTAGGCGGAACCAAGGTCTTCTTCAATGGAATCGAAGCGTGGATGACTCTAGCGGCAGATGGGCAGATCAACGTCGTCGTCCCATACGGGGTAACTGGCAAGGCGGATGTCACGGTGCAGTTTAACGGGAAGACCTCCGACCCGTTCCCGTTGGCGGTCACTGATTCAGGGCCCGGCATTTTCACCTGGGATACCGGCCCAGGGCCGGCGGTGATCGTCGCCAACGGCGGGGCAAGGGTCAATCCGAGGACAAACCAGGTGGCGCGCGGCGACTCTATCGCCTTCTGGGCGACGGGCCAGGGCCCGGTCACTCCAGGCGGGCAGGACGGCGAAGCAATCTCGGGATGGAAGGCTCTGATGCTCAATTCCAAGGTGACAATCGGCGGCGTGGATGCCCAAGTGACGTTCATCGGACTGTTGTATACGGGAGTGATTCAGGTGAACGCGGTCATCCCGGTGACCGTACCCGCTGGCGACAACGAATTGATCCTGACGATCGGTAATTCGGTCAGCAGGAAAGGCGTGACGATTCCAATCAAGTAAAGTCGGCGTCAGTCTTCCCGAAGAGCTACCATGGGGTCCACCGAAACTGCACGACGCGCCGGAATGCAGCACGCCAGAAGCGCGGACGCCATCAGGATTGCTGCAACCACGCTGAAGGCCGTGAGATCAAGGGCGTTCACACCGTAGAGCGTACTTTGCATGGCGCGTCCCACCAAGTATGCGCCGGCCAAGCCCAGCGCCAGACCAATCGCGCTCAATCGCAGACCCTCGCTAAGGACCATTCGCAACACGTCGATCCGACCGGCGCCTAACGCAATCCGCAGACCGATCTCGTGGGTGCGCTGGGCCACCAGAAATGCCATCACGCCGTAGATTCCGAGAACTGCCAACAGCAGCGCGACCGCAGCGAAGCTGGAGATGAGCACCGTTGAAAACCGGTCCCCGGCGTGCGATTCAGCCAACACCTGATCCATGGTTTCCGTGCCCGCCATGGGCAAATCGGGATCGAGCGACCGGATGGCAGCGCCTAGGCTCTTGGTCATGGCGCTGGGATCGCCGGCGGTTCGCACGGCCAGACCTGCACTGGGCCACGGACTCTGCCAGAACGGTACGTAGACGGTGGGAAAATCGCCGGGTCGCCCACCGTTGATCACGGTGTGGAACACACCCACGATCTGCCACTCCACGGCGGGGCCAAGTTTGGTTACGCCCGGCACGAGTTCCTCTATAAGCACGCGCTGTTTCAGTGGATCCACGTCTTTCAAGTAACGGCGCACGAAGGTCTCATCTACCATCGCGACGCGGGGAGAGCCGGGAAGATCGCGCTCGTCGATCGCGCGCCCCTTGAAGGTCTGAATGCCGAAGGTATGGAAGTAGCCCGGCGTGACCATCTGGAAGCCGGTGCCCGGCCGGGCCGAAGCGTCCGCCACGGGTTTGCCCACGATGGTGAACGGCATCCCGAACCCGGCGCCTTGCAGAGGCATGCCCGTGGTGGCTGTGACGTCGCGGACACCGGGCACCGCCGAAACGCGAGCGAGCACATCGCGATAGAAGCCACGGATCTTTTCGGGTTCGGAGAGACGGCCCTGCGGGACGGGCAGGAAGAACGTCAGGATATGGTCCGTGCGAACACCCAAGTCGAGTCGTGTCACTTTCCAAAAGCTGTGGATGGCCAGACCGGCGCCCGCCAGCAAGGTCAGCGCCAGGGCAAATTCTCCAACCACCAGCGCGCGACGGATGAAATGCTTGCCGAAGCCCACGGAGCGGCCCGATTGTTTGAGCACGGCGTTGAGGTTGAGGCGGGCCGCCTGGAACGCGGGGGCGCTGCCCGCGAGGATTCCGGCCATCAGAGTGGCGGCCAAGGTGAACAGTAGCACGGGCAAGTTGAGACTGACGTCCGCTTCAGACGGCAGCGTGTCGTTCGGCATGTAGTAGGTGAGCAGCTTCAGAATTCCCCAGCCCAGCCCCACTCCCACCGTTCCGCCGATGGTCGCCAGCAGCAGGCCTTCGCTGATCATCTGCCGGAACAGGCGCGCCCTGCCGGCTCCGATGGATGCGCGGATAGCGATTTCGCGCTCGCGGGCGGTGCCGCGCGCCAGCAGCAAATTAGTCACGTTGGCGCAGGCGATCAGCAGGACGAACGCGACTCCACCCATCAGGAAGTACAGACCCTGGATCTCTTCCTTCGGGAGAAAATCGTTGCGCAGCGGCTCTACGCTCGCACCCCATCCCTTATCTTGCGGATAGACCTCGCCTATATGTTTCGTCACGGCATCCATGTCGGCTTGGGCTTGCTTGATCGATACCCCGTCTTTCAAACGGCCCATAGCCAGCAGCCAATGGAAATCGTGATTGACCTGCTCGGGCTTAATCGATAGGGGTACCCAAAGCTGGTTGGGCATGCGGTCCATCTGGCCGGACGGCATGATCCCAACTACCGTGTAGGGTTCGCCATTCATGCGAATGCTTTGGCCTACGATGTCGTGCTTGCCTCCGAAGCGGCGCTGCCACAGGCGATTCGAGAACACCACCACATGATCCTTGCCGGGCTGGTCCTCGTCCGGCCGGAAATCGCGCCCCAGCACCGGCGGAACGCCTAGTCCCGTGAGCTGGCCGGGAGTCGTCTGAGAGCCTGGAACTTGCTCGGGACCCTCGGCGCCTCCCATGTTGGCGTTGAAACCGCTCCAGGCCCACAGACCCTGAAAGGAGTGGCTCTGCTTCTGCCAGTCGAGGAAATCCCCGGCGGCGATGCCGTTGCGATTTCCCTGAATCCTGGACCAAACCATCACCAGTTGATCGGCCTTTGGGTAAGGCATGGGAGCGTACAACGTGGCGTAGATCACACTGAAGATGGCGGTATTCGGTCCCACCCCGAGCGCTAGCGCCAGCACCGCAACGACGGTGAAGCTCTTGTTTTGCCAAAGCAATCGGAAAGCAAACCGAAAATCGCGCAGTAAATTCATCAGGCGTCCTTCCGCGTGCGTCTGGACACGACGCTGCGCGACCGATCCAAAAGGTCCATGGCTTAAAAGACGTCAACACAGCGAATTTGTTCCGCAGGCGGCGTGTGATCCATCGGCGGCACACGAAAAGGCATATAATACTCGGGACAGCTTAAGAGAGCATCGATCAATGCGCAGAGACTTAGCGCCCGACAGGTTGCCGTCCTTGCATTCTCACTTCCCTCCAACGACGGCAGTCAGTCGCCCCGTCGCGCCTCCCGCTTATCGTCCACAGGCGCTGCGGAGAGACGTGCAGCCAAAGAAGACACATGCCGTCGTGAGCCGGCAGCCGACCAACTCTCCTCCTGTCTACCGCCCGCAGCCAGCCCCGCGGGTCCTGCAATCAAGAAATGCGCCGACGCCAAACGGATCGCGCCAGGCGTTTGCGCTTCCGGCCTATCGTTCGCACCCAACGAGTGCCCTCCGGCCCGCGCCGCCGGTGTATCGCCCACAAGTAGCGGGAATCCTGCAGCCTCCACCCGTCTATCGTGCCCAGTCGGCGCCTGTGCGCGTGCAACCCAAGATCGCCAGCCCGGTGCAGATGCGAAATGCCTTCCCGCAAAATCGCAGAGCGGCGGCGCCGAACGGCATCGCTCAGTGGTCGCCGGTTCGACCGGCGGCATCGGCCGCGGCTGGACCTCAAACCGTGCAGAGACTCGTCGATTTGTCCCAGTCGGACATTTCCGCCAATGGCAGATACATCGTCGAACGGAAGGACCCTACTGTCCTTTACAGCACATTAAACGCCTTGCCGCCGGAGCCGTACGCCTTGTACGCGCGCGGGAGGGACATCGCCCACTACAAGCACAAGGAAATCTGGGTGAATTCGTGGAAGCCCAACGTGAGGTTCCTGTCAAGGGCGGAGACTCAGGCGGAGCCGGTAATCGACAAGCCAGGCACATACACGTATAAGACCAGGGGCATGTTTGGCGAAAGTTCGGAGTCCTACAGTATCGGGGAATTGCAGAATCAAGTGTTCAACCCCAAACCCGGTTTGGATGGACCTCCCCTGATCGGCGCCTTGGGTAAGAACGACTGCAACATCTGGGCGACGACGCTCCAGCATATGATCGCTGCAGGAAAAGGCTCAGCCAACGAGATGGCCACTGGCCGGAAGCAACCCCGAACCCTGAATCTCCAGTCACCGGCAACCACACCTGCCGACCTGACTTTGCACGTAGGCGATCTGATGAAGCATGTGTTTGACGGAACCTCCTCATGCCGCTACCATGCCGCGACTGTCGCGGCGAAGGACGGCGCTAGTCTGATCACGCTCGAAGCCAATGTGGATTTGGATCTCTCGCGGCCGCAGTTTCATGTCCACAAAGGATTGGCCGGTTTTGCCAGCGCTGGCATCGAGGAGAAACTCGGCGATAAAGTTGAGGTCGTTCCGGTCAAAGGTATCACTTACGATGCGATTGTCGCGGACAAGGAAAAGCGCGAAGGCCGGTTCGAGAAGTTCGGCACAATCGATCGGGAAGATTGGGAATACTTCGAGAAGAAGAATCTTACCTACCGCAACACGTTGGCCGGCGAGATCGGTATTACTTCAACTGCCGAGAAGGCGCGCCGCGATCAAGCGGCTATGAAGCTCAGGCCGGAGTTTGACAAGATCCTCTACCAGATGCAGCAGGGCCTCATCGACCGTACGACTTACACTGATTTTCCGCGGATTGATTGACACTGGAAGGGTTCGGCCGCTATCCGACCTGGCGATTCTGCTCAGGCATTATGACTACTTTTCCCCGAGCGTGTCCTTCCTCCAGATACCGGATCGCCGCAGCGACTTCGCTCAACGGATAACACTTGTCGATGACCGGCATGACCTTCCGGGCCTCCATCAGCTCCTGAATGAGCGTGAAGTCCTCTTTGTTGGACTTCGCGATAAATGGGACCAGGCCTTGGCTCACGAACCGCGACAAAACGAGCGCTCCGAGGAAACGGGCCACCGGACCGAGCCAACGACCGTTCGGTCCGCTAACCACAACCAATCTCCCTGTGGGGCTCAGGATTCGCCTGCATGCAAATAAGGAGTGATTTCCAATGCAGTCTAGCAAGAGATCGTAGCCTTGGAGACTTTTGGTGAAATCCGCTTGAGTGTAATCGATCACTTGATCCGCGCCGAGTGTTCGAACAAGGTCCACGTTCCTTGAACTGCACACCCCAGTCACAGAGGCGCCGAACCACTTGGCAATTTGCACTGCGAACGTGCCCACGCCACCTGAGGCGCCGTTGATCAGCACCTTCTGCCCCGGCTGAATCCGGCCCTGATCGCGTAGACCCTGCAAAGCAGTCAATGCGGCCACAGGCGCTGCGGCCGCCTGCTCAAATGTCACGTGTACCGACTTCGCGGCGAATGCCGATTCGGAAGCGCACGCATATTCGGCAAAGGCTCCTCTGCACAGGCCGAAGACCTCGTCGCCTGGTTGGAAACGGCCGACGTTCTCTCCGACCGCCTCCACCTGGCCGGCTACATCGACGCCCAGTCGCATGTCCTTTGGCTTGAGCAGCCCGCCCATCATGCGAATGATATACGGCGAACCTCTCATCGTGTGCCAGTCGAGCGGATTGACGGAAGCGGCGCGAACTTTGATGAGGACTTCGCCGTTCTTGGGGACCGGCTTTTCAATGTCCTTGATCAGGACAACGTCCGGAGGGCCGTATCGGCAGCACACGGCGGCTTTCATGGCGTTCAGTATAGCCGCTCAGAGCGTTAATTCGCAGGGGGCTCATGCGGCGCCAGCCTGCGCCACAGTGGGCTTGATGTTGTAATTCACGCGGAAGAAGTTAGTTGGGTCGTACTTCTTTTTGACGGCGGCCAGGCGCGGCAGATTGGGACCGAACGCTGTGTTGATGACCGCTTCAACTTCGATGTCGAGCGCGGAAAGGAGATGCGCGTTCGCGGAGAAAGGACGAAGGAGTTCTTCGCCTGCCCGAGCCCAATCGCGGTGGGCCGTCGTCTCGGCCGGGTCTGTCCACTGAGCGATAAACAGAATATCCCAGGGGAGATCACGGTGCGGGAACGCGGTGGCATCAATAGGAACCCGGCCAGCGGCGCCGCCGTAAAATTCCAGAACGACGGCGGAAAGTGGCGAGGTCATTCGGTTGGCATGTTCGACAATTGCGGCGATCGCATCGTCAGGCAAATCGCGCTGCAGCGTGGATTTCCAATAGTTCTGATTCCCATCGGGAAAAGATGGCGCAAGCAAAGCCTGCATGGCCGGGAAAGGTAAAGGCTGGATGGCATCGACCACCGGCGTGCCGAAGGCCCGAAGCGGTTTCAAGACGCGTTCACCTTCGGCAATCTCGCCGCAGTAGCATGGGATCAGCCCGACTAGCGGAGTGCCGTCGGGACCATGAAGAAGCGCGGCATAGCATGTGAGCTCGTCGGGAGCGGACTGCATGTAGTCACGGAAGTGCCGGATCACATCGATGGCAACGCTGCGAGGGTACAGGAGTAGGCCGCCCAAAACAGTGTGTACGGGGTGGGCTTGGAACTCGAAAGACGTGACTACGCCGAAGTTCCCGCCTCCGCCGCGAAGAGCCCAGAAGAGATCTTCGTTCTCAGAGACACTCGCGGTGACGACTCTGCTGTCGGCCGTGACTAGCTGGCAAGATAGCAGATTGTCGATGGACATACCGTATTTGCGAAGCAACCAACCGACGCCACCGCCGAGAGTGAGACCTCCAATACCAGTCTTTGGGACGATACCGCAGGGGACTGCGAGACTGAAGACGTGCGTTTCGCGATCGAGATCGCCAAGCGTCGCGCCGCCTTGAACGCGAACGGTATGCCTTGCGGTATCCACGTAGACGGAACGCATTCGCGAAAGGTCTATTACCAGGCCGTCATCGCACAGCGCGCGGCCTCCAACATTGTGGCCCCCGCCACGAATCGCCGTCAGCAAATTGTTCGTGCGCGCAAAGTTTATGGCTGTCACCACGTCGGCGAGGCCCGAGCAGCGCGCAATGAGCGCCGGATGTTTTTCGACGCTGGCATTCCAGATTTGGCGGGCGTCGTTGTAGCCTGCGTCCGCAGGCTCAAAAAGCTGACCGTGGAATGAAGTTTTGAGCGATTGAATGTCGATTGCAGGCATAAACTGGCACACCAGTCTATCGCATTCATGTTGCAACGTGGACTGGCTCCCCCCGCCGGAAGACGCAGCGCAACACGCGCGGAAACGACTGTAAACTCAGGCCGCGCCACGTCAATCCATCCAGCCGTCTTACGCAATTGCTGGTAGTGATTGTCGCAATGAAAAGGCTCCGGCGTCCGGCCGCCGTTCTGATTCTGTCCGTAGGCGCCATGCTCGCCTACCTGCTGCGCGGGGGATTTCAGCGTTTCGAAATCACGCCGTATCGAGTTCCGACCGCCGCATTCCGAAGCTGGCAGGATGTGCTGGCCCATCCGGGTGCTATTTCTATGGGGACCGTTCAGACGGGCGTCGTCCACATGGACGCTTGTCTGAACCTCGACCCGGATAGCCCCAGGCAAACCGAATGCGACCATGCGCCGCGCGATCTCGCAGTGCTGTTTCACTGGGTGCGCCATCCCACTCGCGGGGACTTCCTGATCGACGCGGGCTTCGACGACTCGTTCGCGAAACATCCGCCGTACGGCAACTACACCGGCGCTATGCGATTGTTCAATTGGGTGAATGGCGTAACCAATCGGCAGGATCCCGGGGCCGATCTGGCTTCGCAGCTCGCGCGCGTGAACGTTCATCCTAAGGCGGTGTTTTTCACTCACCTCCATCCCGATCACACCGCCGGCGTTCCTGCTCTCGGGCCGGAAACCGAGTTGATTTTCGGCAAGGCCGAAGCCGGCTTCCTGGCGCGCGCCGGTGTCGCGAACCACTTCTCCGGCAAGTCAAAGTTTTCCAGCATCGATTTTTCGACCGCGCCTGAGATGGCGCCTCTAGGGCGCAGTGTCGATCTCTTCGGTGACGGATCGTTCTGGGCGATCTCGGCGCCCGGCCACACCGATGACAGCATCGCGTACCTGATCAACGGAAGCACGCCAGTTCTATTGACCGGGGATGCGAGCCACTTCGCCTGGGCGTTCCAGGCCGGTGTGGGGCCGCGTGGCTGGAACAAGGCGGGAACCGCTCGCGGCTACGTGAGCCTGGAACAACTGCGAGCCTTTGCCAAAGCCTATCCACGCGTAAAGCTGATTTACGGACACGAAGCCCTTTAGTGTTGCCGGTGGTCTGGCCATCGGCGGATGGCCGTGATTACCCTGAGGGCGTCGTGCGTTTACGCCCCATCCGCGGTCATAGAAGCTGTGATGAAGGCAACCTGCCGAGTCGATCCGCGATTGACGGCCTATTCTATCGGGATTTAGCATTTTAGTTAGGACAGGGCACAGCAATGGGATTGTCGTGGCAACAAGGCCCGCTCTCACCGGGAGCAGTCGGACGGTTCCTTCTGCCTGAACCGCTGCCCCAGAGATTGTTATACGTCGAGCCTCTGCGGCGGCGCATGCGCGTGCGTTTCGGACGAGACTGGATTGTGGACAGCGAAGACGTCCTCCTGCTGTTTGAACCGGGCCATTATCCCATGGCCTACTTCAGGGAAGCCGACGTCTCACCGGAAACTTTGCAACGCGCAGACATCGACGATTCCGCATTGAGGCGGGTGGAACACCAGACCTTTTGCCCCTACAAAGGACTGCGCAGCTACTACGACATCGGTGACGCGAATCTGGCAGCATGGTCGTATCGTGACGCCTACTCTCAAGTCGGCCGCATATCCGATCTGGTGTCGTTCGAGCCCGACATTGTCTCCGTCGAACTCGATGGGGTCCGACTCCATCTGGTGCAGGGTCAGACCGTCATTCCGCACGGGCCTGATCGCGACCTCGACGTGCCCCTGGCCGTCCCAGCTCTCAAGTAACCATAAGGGAGCTGCCGGCAGTGGCTCTCAGCTCGCGGAGGAAAATGCCTCGGCTTCTATCGGTTAATGTCGGACTCCCACTCGATGTCCGTTGGAAGGGGCGAACCGTACACACCGGAGTCTGGAAGAGTCCGGTGCGCGGCCGCTGTAGGGTCGGGCGATTGAATCTCAACGGGGATGGTCAAGGCGACCTGGCCGGGCATGGGGGAGAACAGCGCGCGATTTTCGTCTACCAGATCGAATCGTACCGTTATTGGCAGGAGCAATTGAAGAGGGCCAACTTCGTTCATGGACAATTCGGCGAGAACTTTACGATCGAAGGATTGTCCGACGATGCCACTTGCATCGGCGACCGTTATCAGATCGGCAGCGCGTTGTTTGAGGTCACCCAGCCGCGCGTCACCTGCTACCGCGTCGGCATACGGATGAACGAGCCCAGGATGCCGGCATTGCTGACATCGAGTGGACGGCCGGGCTTCTACTTTCGCGTCCTCCATGAAGGCGAAGTAGGGGAAGGCGACGAGATCGTGAAGGTCGGAGAGGCGAAGGAGCGCATGACAGTCGCCGAAACCAACGCGCTTCTCTATTCGCCCGATCATTCACGCGATCGACTCGAACGCGCGCTGCGGATCGAGGCGCTTTCGCCCGGATGGCGCGCGTCGTTCGAAGCATTGCTGCAAGGCCCAGCAAATGGGAATGCCGGGTTAGTCCCGGAAGCTGCCGCGCATCCGGTGGCGCCAGGATTTCGGAAGCTCGCGGTGACGGGGATCGATCGGGAGTCCGCCGACGTCGTCTCGCTGACGATGCAGAACTCGGACGGTCAGCCGTTGCCAACGGCTCTACCCGGCCAGTATGTCGTGCTGCGCCTTCCAAGGATCGCCGGCGGACCGCCCCTCTTTCGCAGCTACTCGCTCTCGGGTCCCGCTTCTACGGAGCGCTATCGAATCAGCGTCAAGATCGAACTGAATGGCGCGGCGGGAACTTACCTGCGGGACAGGGTTCACGTGGGTGATCCTCTCGACGTCAGCTCACCGCGCGGAAGCTTCATTCTGCAAGCCTGCGAGCGCCCGGTGGTACTGCTCAGCGCGGGAATCGGCGCCACGCCTGTCCTCGCGATGCTGCACGCGCTCGCGGCGGCCTGCTCCGCACGCCAGGTGTTGTGGATTCACGCAGCTCGCGACCGGGAGCACCATCCGTTCGCCGGCGAAGTCCGCCGGCTTATGCTCGCTCTACCGCACGCCCGAAGTTACGTTTGTTATAGCAGGCCTGGCTCGCGCGACAAGATCGGAGAAGATTTTGACACTGGCGATCACCTTTCGCGAGCCATTTTCGACAAGATCGGTGTCGCATCGGAATCGGATGTCTACCTCTGCGGGCCCACCCGCTTCATGGCCGATATGAAAGAGGCGCTGACAAGCCTGGGCGTGGCGCCGCAGCGGATTCGTGCCGAAATCTTCAATGGCGGCGAGTCGATGACTCCTGGTGTAGTCGGTGCCGTGACGAAAGCCCCGCATCTGCCCGCGAACGACGCCGACACCGGTCCGCTGGTTTCCTTCGCGCGTAGCGGCATCGCCGCGCACTGGAACGGGTCGGCGTATCAAAGCATTTTGGAACTGGCTGAAGCGTGCGACGTTCCGGTCCGTTGGGCGTGCCGGACCGGAGTTTGTCATAGCTGTGAGACCGGTTTGGTTTCGGGAGCAGTGGTCTACGAACCGCAGCCGCTCGATAACCCAGCAGAAGGCAACCTCCTGGTCTGCTGTTCACAGCCGACCCGTGACGTGGTGATCGATCTGTGATGACCGTTGCAAGGAGAAGAAGTGCTTGCAACGATCTGATCTTGCCCGCTGGGCTGTCGTGCCGATGCGAATCCTGGTCGGCTGTGGCTTCATCGAGCACGGCTTCGCCAAGTTATCGAGAGGCCACGATGCATTTGGCGGTATCCTGCAGCGCCTCGGCGTGCCAATGCCGCAAGTAGCGGCGTGGTTGACAATCGGCACGGAACTCGTCGGAGGCTTGGCATTATTGCTCGGAGCTTTCGTGGTTTGGGCGAGCATTCCCACGGCGGGAGTTTTACTGGTCGCGATGCACAGCTCGAACGTGGCGTCCAGGTTAGTGAGATTCGGCACAGGACGCCCATAGGAGCCTGGGACGATAATTTCGCGCCCGGCTCGACGCCGCGCGCGGAAATTATGCCAGCTTCGCATACTACTCCGATCCGAATGCCAACATCTGGGTATTACAAGAGCGGGGCTACAACGCGCGCCGGTAAAAACACGCGGACGAGGTGAGTGCGATAAAATTTGCTCAGTTACGAGATTTGATTTGCCTACAGAAACAACTGCGCTTATATTTACCCAAGTACTGACAACCTGTTCCCTCGGCGCGGAAGGCTCAAGCCAGGAGGTGCAATTTGGGGAGAATCGACGCGGCGTGCATCATTGCAGCCGTATTGTTCATCGGTTTGTTACAGGCACAGTCGACCGTGGATGTCCTGACGCACCACTTCAACAACGCCCGAACCGGGGCAAACCTGAATGAGAAGACCTTGACCGTTGCCCATATCAACAATGCAGAATTCGGCAAGCTGGCCTATCGCATTGTCGACGGTAATATCTACGCTCAGCCTTTAATTGTCACCAACGCCAAAGACCCAAGCGGCGGCACGAGAAACATGGCGATTGTAGCCACCGAAGGCAATACCGTGTACTCCTTCGATGCGGACGACACAAATCAGAATTCTACGACTGCACAACTCTGGAAGCGGAACCTCGGGCCGTCCATCGATTACCAGACACTGTACAACGCGATCGGATCGCCGCGTTGTTCCGACCTTACACTGCAGATCGGCATCACCGGCACACCTGCAATTACGTTGAGCGCAGCCTCTCCGCGCACAGGGGTCATTTTTGTTACGGCCAAATCGAAAACGGGACAAAAGTTCGCCTATACTCTTTATGCGCTCGATCTGTCTACGGGCAATCAGATCGGCAGCATCCCGATTGATGGGCAGGTGAGCGGCCTCGGTTTGGGTTCGACGGGATCGGGCGCGGCGGCAACGATCGCTTTCGATCCCAAATATCAACTGAACCGTCCGGCACTCCTGCTCGCTGGAAACACCCTATACATCGCTTTCGGAGGACACTGCGACTCCGGTCCGTATCACGGCTGGGTCTTTGCTTACGATGTCTCCAATCCGAAAACGCCGAAGAAGATCGGTGTGATTTGCACCACCCCGAATGGGAAAGGACCGCTCCAGCCGAACACGAACACATACGTCGAGGGCTTGGGAGGCATCTGGATGTCCGGCGAGGGTCCTTCCATTGACGATTCCGGCAATGTCTTCCTCGCGACCGGAAATGGCACCTACAACGGCGCCACGGACTTCGGCGATACCGTTCTGAAAATGAAAGTCGATGGCGGCAAACTGCAGATCGTCGATTGGTTCACACCCGCGAACCAGAATCTACTCAAGACCAAAGATTACGATTTGGGCTCCGGCGGGGTTGCCCTGATTCCGAACTCTCATCTCGCGCTCGCTGGCGGGAAGGAAGGTCGCATGTACCTGATCGATCGCGACAATCTAGGCAAAGGCGCGACGCCGTCGCTCCATTCCTTTCAGGTGACGCCGAATCCCGTCCCCACCAACCAAATCGGATACAACATTCATGGCGCTCCAGTGGTTTGGCCGCGAAACGGCGAAATGTTCGTCTATGTCATGGGAGAAGAGGATCACCTCAAGCAGTACCGCTTGATCCCCGATACGGTTCCCGGGGGAAATGGATGGAAGTTCGAATCGGACACTCCCTTCAAGATCAGTCCCGAGATTGCGCCGTACCCGGGCTATCCCGCCCCACCGGTGTATTCGCCTACCCGCGCCGATTCCACCTGGATGCCGGGGGGCTTCTTGGCGCTTTCCGCCGATGGTGGGGCCGATGGCACGGGAGTGTTGTGGGTAAACATGCCCTTCGATGCCAATGCCAATCGCCAGGTGGTCCGGGGTGTCCTGCGCGCATTCGACGCATCCAACGTCTCGAAAGGCGAGCTTTGGGACAGCCAGAATACCGGTCGCCCAAACGACTCACTGGGACAGTTCGCGAAATATGTCCCGCCTACTGTGGCCAATGGAAAGGTGTTCGTCCCGGCGTTCCAGCAGGAAACAGTACTCCCGAACGGCGTCCATGTTAAGCCCGCGGTGGGAGATCAGCCGGCGCTCGTCATCTATGGGCTGCTAAACCACCAATAACACCCGTGATGTTGAGGGCTCGCACAGGCAAAGACTCGGCCCCGGCCCGCAAGCGGGATTCGCGTCCAATGGGGCCGGCCCACTACCCGCGCTGCTGTCGTTCATTCCGATACGCCGGTGACTTCGGAATGAACTAAGATGACAGACGATGCGCGGCCTTTCTTCCGACATCCGTTACGCTCTTCGGATGCTCAGACGCGGAGGCATTTCCGCAGTCGTCGCGATGCTGAGCCTGGCTGTCGGTGTCGGCCCCAACGCAGTGATCTTCAGTGTGGGCAACGCGATGCTTGTTCATCCGTTGCCTTACCCCGACGCGGATCGCCTGGTCACGCTTCGGCCGATGAATCCTTCGCACGGTGTGTTTTGGACCACCGTTGCGCCGGCGAACCTGCTCGACTGGCAAGCTCAGGCCAAGTCTTTCGAGGCCATTGCCGGCTATCGGTGGCATACCGTCGACCTGACTGGAGGCAATCGAAGCGAGCGACTCCGCGGGCTCCGCGTCACGCCTGAGTTCTTCAAAGTTCTCGGCGTACGTTTACTGGGCGGAACGTTCAGTCCGGATGCTCCGCAGCGGGAGGGGCCGGAGATCATTATCGGCCGCGGCCTGTGGCAGCGTCGCTTCGGATCGGACGTGAAACTCCTCGGTAAGGTTCTCGACCTCAACATTATCAATCTGAAACGCGTCGGACCCACGCCGTCTTTCGTCGTCGGCATCGCTTTGGTCGACGCGCATTTTCCGCCTCTCAGCGCGGATTTCGATTTAGGCGTCGCGGGTGTCGGTGAAGCGACGGATTTCTGGGTTCGCGAGCCCATCGACCCATTAAAACGGGATATCGGCGATCTCGACGCGATTGCCCGACTGCGTGCCGGCGTCTCCATCGGGCAAGCCCAGGCGGAGATGGATGCCATTTCCCGCAATCTTGCAGCGGCCCATCCCGAAACCAACAGCGGGCTCAGCGTTCGGGTTGTCCCTCTGCGCGACCAGGTGTTGGGCGGATCGCGCCGGGCATTGATTTTGCTGTTCGCCTGCACCGGGTTTGTGCTCCTGGTCGCATGCGGAAATGTCGCGAACCTGTTGCTGGCTCGCGCAGCGGCGCGCCACAAAGAAGTGGCCATACGGGCGGCGCTCGGGGCCGCGAGATTTCGAATCCTGCGTCACTTTCTGACTGAGTCCGCACTGATCGCATTGCCGGCCGGCGCGCTCGGAATCGGGCTGGCGTACGGCAGTCTCATTCTGTTGCGTCCCCTGATTCCTGCGGCCGTTCCGCTGGCGCAGGGGGCGACAGTGGATCGCACAGTTCTCCTGTTCACGTTGCTGGTTGCCTTACTGACAGCAATGATCGCGGGCATCATCCCGGCATTCCGCGTATCGTCTGCAAATCCGGGCGATGTGATGAAGCTCGAAGGGCGAAGCCTCACGGGCGGCCACGGCCGGCAACGCCTCGTCGCCATTCTCGTGGCTTCGGAAGTGGCAATCACGCTCATGCTTTTGATCGCTACGGGCCTGATGGTCAGGAGTGCGAATCGGCTGTGGCGCATCGATCCGGGCTTCGATACCCGGAACCTGTTGACCATGACGATCTCGCTTCCCAATAACAAATTCGAATGGAGGCACAACGTCGAGTTTTCACGCCAGGTGATCCATTCGATCGAAGCGATGCCCGAAGTTCGCGCCGCCGCGGTCATCCAGGGCGTGCCGATGCGAGTGGGAAGTTTCTTTGGCTCGTTTAGCATTGAAGGAAGGCCGGAAACGCCGGTAAATCAGCCTTCCGCGCGACTCCGCGTTATCAGCCCAGGATACTTCCGTTTGATGAAAATCCCCATCCTCTCCGGACGCGTGTATGACGAGCACGATGAAGTGGGCGCAGTGGGAAGCTTGAAATCCGTAGTCGTGAATCGCACTCTGGCGGAGCGCATTTGGCCGGGGCAGGACGCGATTGGCAAGAAGGTGCTTATGTCATGGAGGAAGACCCCATCGGAGGTCATCGGTGTGGTGGGCGACGTGCGATACACCGGGCTCGATGCGGAACCCGGAAATGAGTTTTACCTTCCCGAAGGCCTATATCCACAAGCCGCGATTACGCTGCTGGTGCGTGCAGATCGTGACCCCTTGCCCCTCTATTCCGCCATGCACAGAAGAATTGCGGATATCGACAAGGACGCTTTTGTCTCCGATGTGAAACCGATGTTGCAACTCATTACTGAGTCGTTGGCGCCACGACGGTTCTCCACCATCCTGTTATCCACATTCGCGATGGTCGCTCTCCTCCTTTCGCTTGCGGGGATTTACGCCGTGATCGCCCACTCGGTGGCACAGCGCACGTTCGAAATCGGCATCCGCATCGCGATGGGAGCTTCACCGGCTCGCGTTACCGGCTTGATGCTTCGATACGGACTGTTCCCGGCAATCTGTGGAATGGCGGCCGGTTGGTCGGGAGCACTCGCGATTTCGCGAGTTCTTTCGGCAATGCTGTTCGATGTCGGACCGCTCGATCTTCCAACGTGGCTCGTCGTTTCTGGCGGCATGCTTGCTGTGGCCTGTATCGCGAGTTACCTGCCTGCGCGCCGCGCCTGCCGAGTCGATCCGGTCGCCGCGCTTCGAGCCGAGTAGAGTGTGCGTCCACGCGGAGAATCCGGGCGGTTAATTCTAAGATGATAAACTCCATTCTGTGAGCGGGACAAAATTGCTATTGTTGGGATCACTATTTCTCTGTTCTGAAATGGCGTTCGCACAGCCGGTCGAGAAAGACCCTGTGGCCGTTGTCGAACTCGGCGGAGCCGCCAGCCGGAGTCTGAAGGACGGCGGAATGAGCTTTGGCGTGGACGCCGCAGTTGAAGTCACGCCCATAGAGAACTGGTTGGAACTGGAAGCAGGAGTCACTCCATTATTCAGCCGCCATCATTCCACGCAATGGAATACCGACCTGCTTTTTAAAAAGCCATGGACGCTTTCCAAGAAGGCGGAGATAATGGCCGGCGTTGGCCCGGAGTGGGTTCATACCAGGGAGCCCGGCATGAAAACGAACTCAATCGCGGCCGAAGCCGTGCTGGATTTCATGTTCTGGCCGGGCGGAAAGCACAGATTCGGCTGGTTCGTAGAACCGGCCTACGATTACAGTTTCGCGCGAGGCCATGAACAATCCTTCGGCATAACCGGCGGTCTGCTCATCGCAATCCGCTGAACACTGGGTGAACAGGGCAAATACAACCTCGGCCCATCCCATTCAGGAACGGCACGAAGATTGACTTGACCAAGTGATCGGTCGATCGTCCAACCGCCACATATGCACCGCTTCTCCAGGAGGCTAATTTTCAGAAGGTTTCTCGGCGTGGTCGATGCGGAGGAATTGGACCTGGGATTTTGCCGTTTCGAGTCTTAAGCCGATGCCCCTCAGTGCCGTAAAAAGGTCGGGCAGATCGCTTTGCGCTTCCGCCGATCGTGCGAAACGTCCCTTGAATTGACTGTCATCGGGCCGCCAGGCCAGTTCGAAATCGTAGGTTCCGTTGAGACCCGTTTTGTCGGCGACCGGTCGAGACAGAACCGTACTTTCCAGATATCTTGCGAACCAGGCCATCGATGTATCCCGACAAACGTAGTGCAAGCTCCCCGTCTCTCGTATGCCTGATGGCTCGCCGCCATCGCCGGGCTTACGCTCTCGCATCTTGGGACTGGTCTTTCCGGCCGTCAGCACGTACGTGGAAGCTTCCTTCGATTCGGAGTGGAACGTTAGTCGGAATCTTTCCGCAAGAAGAGTCTTCAGCATTTCCAGACGCTGTTGCTGAGATGCCTTTCCCTCAGCCTTAGCCTCGACATCGTAACGGGTGTCATCGACCCAACCGGGTCCGCCGCTAACCAGGTCCGAGGATAGAGTGTATGCCAAGCGAATCAACTCCTTGAGGGACATACCCTGGAGGCTGACGGTATTGCCGGAACTGGGCGCAAATGCTCTCGAACCGCCGAATTCAAAGGGCGTCAGCTTGATAGACGCCACCTCAAACGCAAGCGGTTTTGCGGGTTGTGCAGTGGCGCCGGGTGGATGCAACGGATCCCGCGCAAGGTCTGCCGCCACAATCGGCGCGATTCCAACGGCTAATAGAGCAAGCTTAATGGCAGTACCTTGAAGCGAGATGCGGAAAGGTCTCACCCCTTGAACTCCGGAAGTCATACGGCAGGGATTCGACGTTAGACTGGGATCATCGGTTAGCCGGATTCTGAACGGGCTGATTGCGGTAGCGGTAAGACGCTTCCGGCACCGCAATCATTCTCAGTATATATTTACCAGGTACCACGTCCGGCTCCCTGGGAACTCGTTTTTGGTCAGTTCATCACAAGTGCGGCAAGACAGATCGTATGTCTCGGGAGCCGAGGTCCTGACGAGATCCAACTGAGTGAGTTATTTCGATTCTCCACGGCCGCACTTCCGCGGACGTCTGGCCGCTAGGTCCGAATTGTAAGATCGCCGATTTTCTGGTCGATACCCAGCCTCGTCCACGCATCACACAGTTCGCTTACAACTACGCGAACCTGCTCAATTCTCTGCACCACACCTACAATGGGCATCCGGAGCGACTCGACACCGCGATCGGTCTGATGTACGGCCTGCGCGTTCTCGCGGCAGCACTCTGACGCCCGACCCTGCCACCCCTCTCTCAATGTGGTCCCAGCTTCGAATACGTGCAGGTGCAGGGCGGAATGTAAGCGGGCAGGTTGGCAATTCTGGCAGGTCACGCAAGGCGAGACCTTGATAACATTGTGGGAAAACAAGTGCTGATAGGGAGGGACACAGAATGCATCGTTTTAAGGTAGAATCGCTGCTCCTCTGCGCCGGCACTCTCGCCGCCCAGGTTGCGCCTACGCCTGCCACGATTGCTCATCCGTACACGATGCTTTACGTCTTCGGCGACAGTTACTCCGATTCCGGTGCAGGCTATGTGGATGGCAACGGCCCCACCGCTGTTGTGTATCTTGCCCAACGCCTGGGTATTCCGTTCACTTATAACGGCGATCCAGGCAGCACCGGCAAAGGCCTGAACTTCGCGGTAAGCGCAGCCTCAACCGGCGAGGGCGCTGGACGCCCGCTACCCACCGGCGGGAAACTCGCCTTCGGGATGAGGAATCAGATCGAAAGCTTCACGCAGTATCTCAAGAGCGGGGCAATCCCGAGGATCGATCCAGCGAAAACGATGTTCTTTTTCGCCGGGGGACTCAACGATGGCGGCCGCCCTGACGGCTTCGTCCGCACTAACATCGAATCCGAGATCGACACGCTCTACGACCTGGGCGCACGCCGCTTCATGATCGCAATTCTCCCCACCAAGATCCCTCAATTCGCCGCTGCCGGTAAGCGAGTGAATCCCGAGCTGGAGAAGATTCCCGCTGAGGTGCAAGCAAAGCACTCGGACATCCGAATCGCAATGTCGCAATGGGGATCGTTCTTCGACGAGGTCATCGCCAATCCTGCGAAATACGGCTTAACGGACACCACCACGCGCTGTGCCGACCGCCCGTTTGGCCCACAGCAGATAGCAACTTGCTCCAACCCGGACGTTCACTTCTTCTACCACGATGGGCACCCCTCCACTGCCGCTCACCGCGCTGTCGGGGATATGCTCTATCGCGAAGCGATCTCCAAAGCTCCATAGTGTCTCACGTACCGGCACGCGGCTCAGAACCTTCATGAAAAATTCGATGCTCTTGGTGGGGTAGGCGCTTCCGCCTCTCAATCCGAACGAAGCTCGGGCCGTTTTTCGACGCTGTCCTGGCTGAATTCCACGGCGCCTACTGTTTCGGCTTCATCGAGATAGATCCGATCAGCCGTGTGTCCTTGGTGACGCAACTCATCTGCAGGTTGTATTGGTTGGGCGTCTGAGTGTGATAGCTCTTGTAGGCCGCCTGGTGGATATCGCCGGTGTTGCCGGTGTCGATCCGCGCCCGTAGCCCACGCTTCTCCAGGCCTTCCTTGATGGCATCGGAATCCCAGGGCTGGATGCCAAACGAGATGTGATCGATGCGGATGTTGCGTGGCCGCCCCTTCCCATTGGCCGGAGGCTTGCCGAAATTCGGATCGTTGGGATTGCCGCCGCGGATGAGGGCGTCTCCGACGTCGCCCATCAGCACCTCGTTCTGGCTGCCTTCGTCGTAGGTATCCTTCCAGCCGAGCAGGTTGGTGTAGTAGGACACGCTCGCCTTATAGTTGGTCGCGCCGAAGGAAAAGTGATCCAGCCATATCGTCTGCCAATTCGTCGCCTCGAACGGTAGTTCCACTTCAAGCTTGGCGGTCGGCGGAGTCTTGCGCGCCTTCACCAGGCCGTTACTGTTCCCGATCTGCACATCGAACCCGTCCGGATCCTTCACATGAAAGCTCTCGAACCCCTTTCCGTTGTTGTCGGCTACCGGATTGAGATCGCGCTTGCGGAGTTCCGCCTCCACGGTCTTGGCGTTCCACGGCTCGACGGCGAAGCCAAAACCGTCCACCAGCGCCGATGTCTGTTCCGGCGGCCCCGCCTTGAAGATCGCCGAGCCCCAGTCGCCGATGTCGAGGACCGCCTGTTTGCCGTCGTCGCTGCGCAGCTTCCAACCCATCAGGGCGATGTAGAACGCCGCTTCTTTGCGGTAGTCCGGTACCTGAAACGAGATGTGTTCCAGAGCGACGGTCTTCCAGCCGGTGGGCGCGAAGAGCGGCTTGATCGGACCGGTTGCCACCTCCTTCGTCATCGGGCAGTTCGTCGTGTTGTAGCCATTTTGGCAACGGCCCTGCCCAAACAGGGGCACGGCGAAGGAGGCGCCAGCAGCCGAGGCTCCCAAGGTGTGCAGCAGATCGCGGCGGGTTCGCAGATTTGGCATATGGCAAAAGATTATATCCTAGCCGGCCATTCGGAACGAGTTTTTCGAGTTGTTGAGACGTCTGCCGGTTCCGGCCGGATCGGTCCGAAATCCAAGGGGCGGTCCGGCCAACCGCCGGAACGGCAGCGAGTATACTTCTGAGACGTATAACTCCATTTGACGCTCTAATGGTTGATGTGGTATTTGATGGAAGTGGCTAAGACGGTCCCTTCCAAGACCGACGTCCTGCAGGGCACGCTCGATCTCATGGTGCTCCGGACCATCGAGTCCCTCGGCCCCCTCCACGGCTACGCCATATCCGCCCGCATCGAACAGGTTTCCAGCGGCGCGCTGCAGCTCAACATGGGCACCCTATATCCGGCGCTGATGCGGCTGGAGCAGCGCGGCCTCATCCGGGGAAGTTGGGGCGCCACCGACTCCAATCGCAAAGCGCGCTTCTACGAACTCACGCGAGCCGGCCGGCTCCAGCTCGCAAAAGAAAAACAAGCATGGGAGCGAATGGCGGGGATTATTAACACGCTCCTGCAGACGGAGGGCTGATGGCGGATTGGCGCATTCTCCGCGAGTGGATTCAACGCCTCCGCGGCGCATTGCATTTCGGCCGGCGCGACGCCGACCTGGAAGAGGAAATCCGGTTCCACATCGAACTGGCGCAAGAGGCAGCTCAGCGCCGTGGCGTGGAGGACGGGGCGGCGCGTGAGCTGCGCATCAGAATCGGGAATGAGGTGCAGGCGTTGGACCTGCTCCGGGAACAGCGAGGTGTCGGCTGGTTCGAGGATTTCGTGCGCGATGTGCGCCTCGGAGTCCGAGGGTTCTGTCGGGCGCCCGCTTTCGCAGCCGTCGTGATCCTCACACTCGCCCTCGGCATTGGCGTAAACACTGCGATCTTCTCCATTGTGAACGGCGTGCTCTTGCGCCCCCTGGCGTATCCGTCCCCCGATCGGTTAATGTACATCAGCACGCAATTGCCGTCTCTCGGATTCTCACAATTCCCCGTCTCCGTTGCGGAGTATCTGGAGTTCCAGCAGTTCAACCGATCCTTCTCAAGCGTTGGAGCCTTCCGCCTCGGCGAAGCCAACCTGATTGCAGGCGATCGCGCGCTGCGAGTTCGCTCGGCGGTCGTCGACGCGCGCCTGCTGAACACGCTGGGAATCCAACCTGCTCAGGGGCGCCTTTTTTCTGCCAATGAAACCGGCCTCGTTAGCCCGCCGGCCGTGGCACTGATCTCGTACGAGTTGTGGCAGTCAGCCCTCGGCGCGAGGCCGATCGTCGGCCACAGCATAATCGTCGACGGAACAAGACTCCAGATTCTGGGGATTCTGGCGCGTGGCTCCGATCTCATGGACAGCCACCCGGAGATCTGGCTGCCGTGCGCCTTCACGGATGGCGAACGTCGTTCGCGCAACAATCATAATCTCTCGCTGATCGGCAGATTAAAGGAGGGCCTCACAGTGGCATCTGCCCGGGTCGAGTTGAATGCGCTCACCGAGACTTGGGCCATGCGCACCGGTATAAGGCCCGGCACGGGACACGCGGGTCACGTCTTTCTTCCGCAGGGGAATGGTCCGGAGGGCCACACCTTGCAGATGACGCCGCTCACAGACCAGATTCTAGGTCGCGTCAGCCGATCCATCTGTATGCTACAAGTCGCAGTCTTGCTTGTGCTCCTCATCGCCTGTGCCAACGTGACGAATCTCCTACTCGCGCGCGCCCAGTTACATCATCGTGAGTTGGCTGTCCTGATCGCATTGGGAGCCAGCCGCGGGCGGCTCGTCCGGAAAACCCTCGCGGAGTCCCTGATCCTCTCGGCCGCCGGGGGCGCGCTCGGACTGCTGCTGGCGCGTGCTGTTCTCGACGCTCTGGTTCGTGCCTATCCGGCCAGTCTCCCGAGAATCGGCGAGGTCACGGTCGACCTCCGAGTGATGTTTGCGTCGTTTACCTTGTCCCTTGCAAGTGGCCTGCTCTTTGGGCTCGCCTCCACGATGTATCTTCGGGCTGACGCCACGGTGGAAGCCCTCAAGTCAGGCTCTCGCGTGTCAGGAGGTATGATCCGGCGGCACGTTCGCGGTGCGCTCGTCATCGCTGAGACTGCGCTCGCCGTCATCGTCGTGGTGGGGGCCGGACTCCTGCTGCGGACGGTGGACAACCTGAATGCCGTCGACGGAGGCTTCGATCGTTCACACCTGGTGACGTTCTCCGTTACCTTGCCGCCCACCGCTTCCGACCTCCTTGGGCGGGTCCGGATATACCAGAGGCTCGTGGAGCATTTGCGCGATATGGCCGGCCTCCGAGGGGCCACCGCGATGACCAGCTTACCGCTTGAGGAGCCGCTCTCGTCCCTCCAGACAGAGATCGCCAATCATACGGCGACATCCGGTCCGCCGATCCCCGCGATCAACCACTACCAGCGCGTCATGTCGGGATTTTTCGAAACGTTGGGCATCCCCATCGTCGAGGGCCGCGGCTTTCAATCGACTGACGCGGCCTCCGGCGGCATGGTCGCCGTGGTCAACCAGGCACTGGCGAAAACCTACTGGAGCGGGCAGAACCCGATCGGTCAGCGGCTCCGACCTTACAGTGAGAATGGAGGGAGCCCCTGGTTCACCGTCGTTGGCGTGGTCAAGGACGTCAAGCTGAGTGGTGTGGACCAGTCTGCCGGCACCCAAGTCTACCTCCTTGTCGATCAACTCGCCACCGATTCTCCCACGACTTGGGTCGCTATCTCACCAACCAGCATGCAGATGGTAGTTCGAACAACTCTCCCTCCAGCGACCCTCTCGTCGGCTATCGTCCGTGAGGTCCACAACGTCGATCCCTCGATACCGGTTGCGCATCTGCGCGAAATGGACGCGGTATTCAATGAGTCGATCGAGCGCCCGCGTCTCCTCGCCAGGTTGCTGGCGGGCTTCTCCGCGCTGGCGCTGCTACTGGCTGCTGTCGGCGTCTATGGTGTCCTGGCGTGCCTGGTGGCGGAACGGCGGCGAGAGATTGGCATCCGAATGGCACTCGGCGCCGGGCGGTCGAGAGTGCTTGGCGAGATCATCAAGACAGGTCTCCGCCTAACCGTTGCAGGTGTGCTTGCGGGGACGGCGAGCGCTGTCCTCCTGAACCGGCTGATCGCCTCTCTGCTGTTCGGTGTTGCGCCGACCGACGCGAGGGCGTTCGCGGCGGCGATTCTGGCGATCGTACTGATAGCCGCAGTGGCATCGTCGTTGCCGGCGTGGTGCGCAATGCGGGTGGACCCGAACGCAGTGCTTAGAGCGGAGTAAGCCCAAGAGGCTCGATGTTCATTAAGGTGCGATGCAGGCCCCTATTGCATCAATCCTCGCCGGTGTGCCGGCGGCGCCATGGCTGACGGATGCCTCCGTATACCCGGAGAGAGGCGGCAAAGCCGATGGAATGTCGAAGGAAGGGAACAAGGCGGGACCGCCTTTCAGAGTGATCGACAATACGGTTTGCGGCTTATATCGCTGATCTCCCTCGGCCACGTACTCCCGTACGTAAACCAGACTGTGATCCTTTGTTCGCTCGATGGTGAGACTAACCGGAAACTTGTGGAGGCTCGCTGCGCTCGAGTCAGGATTGCGGATAGGCTTACCGTGGTCGATAGTGATCGCCGAAGACTCTTCCAAGTCGCTGGAAGGCGGGAGAAGGTCGTAAGCGACGCGCTCTGGCGTACTGGACGACAGATGCACGTCACCTCCAATCTTCACTCGGTAGGTGTCGATGTTTGTGTAGTGTCCGGACTCAACACGCGTCGTTACCTCGAAACAAGTCGGTTTGGCGAACACCTTTGCGCTTTCGGCAACGCGCTCACCGCCTCCGGCCTGCAACTTTAACGATGGAGTGCCCGAGTATACATATCCCGCCCAAAAGCGAGGCTGTTTGTACTCTGTTTTCGCCACCATGTCGAGTTGGGCCATGCGCACGGCTTCGGCTGGGCCGGCCTCCAGGTGGGCGTAGAAGAACTGCATGAAGCGGCGGCCCGCCTGATCGTCCACTGGCCAGAGACTCATCACCAGCCCTTGGGCTCCCGCCATAGCGAATGCGGCCTGCAAACCGAGAACACCCTGTCCATCCACCGCGGCGCCTTGTCCGGCTTCGCAGGTAGACAACACAACCAGCTTGGTTCCATATAACCGCAGGCTCGCGATTTCCAGCCCCGTGAGCAAGCCGTCCTCCGGACCGGTCTGCGGACGATTGGCGCCCGCAAGCGCTATGACCGATTGCAGCAGCGGGTTTTGCATGGCAAGATTCATAGGGTATTCAAATAAATCGTACGAGGCATTAGGTGACTCTCTCCCCAAGTCGGGAATGCTGTGAGTTGCAAGGTGGAGGATCTCCGGTCCACCGATGGAGCGGACTGCCGACTCAGTCGCGAACTTACCAGTCAGCACCCGGTCCGGCGGTAGATGCAGGGCTTGGAGCACATCGTTCGCTTCCAGTGCCGTCGCAGGCAGGGCTTCGAATCGAATTGGCATGGAGCCGGCAGGCCCGGCGGTGGAACTGCCCAGCACGGCATCGAAATCGGGATTCGCAATCACGATCGGCGCCGTCGTTTTGTTCGGACCCCTGGAATCAGGCGCGTGTCCCAGAACGTCATAACTTGTATAAGAAACGGTATAACGCTGGTGCAAGTATTGCCCACGCGAATCGATGAAGGCGTTGATTGGCGCCAAGGTGAGCTTGCCATCCGTCAAGATAACAAGCTTGGTCACTCCGTTCAGGGTTCCTTCCAACGGAAAAATCACCTCCTGATATAAGCGCTTTAGTAATTGATTGGTAAGGTCTGCACCCCCTGCGGTTGATTGTGGGCGGACGTTCACTCCCCGCGTTCTTGATCCGGCCACGCTACTTTCGAGGGCTGCGACATCCCGGTCAATGGTGTCGGCGGGCCCCAGGCGGACGTATTTGGTCGGCTGCCCTTTTCTGGTTACGAAGGCGCCGTACTCGCGATGAGACTGGCTCGGAGACGCTTGATCGATTCGTTGCCACACTGTAATGTCAATTGCCGCCGCGTCGGCGGTGAGAAAGCTGTCGATCGCCGGCTTACCAAGCGCCCGATCGCCTTGGAGGTGTCCCAACATTTCAGTGAGAGCTTGCTCTGACTGTTCGATACGCGTGAACTCCTCCTGGTGAGATTCACCACCGTACAGTGCAGCGGCAACAAACGTGTGCGCATGGCGGATTCGCAGGGCGGCCAGTTCATCCAACATCGGTGGAGTGCCGCTGTTTGACATGTAGGAAACGCCCGGGTTGTTGCGATCCTCCTCCGATCGGGCCGTGACATCGGCAATGGTTTTCAAATATCCGCCCTTAACCTCTCGGATCGCCTCGTAGGCTTTGGCAACCCGTTCGGGAGATGCGTTTCCATCCAGGAGTATGGACATCCTGAGGGACACGCGCGCATTTAGAAACTCCAGCACGCGAGCGCGATCCGAATCCGAGCCCCGAATCAGCGAATAGTGCTCGTTCAAAGTCGCTCCCCCAAAAGCTTTGGTTGAAATCATGGCAGCGGCGGCTTCCGCTCCGCTAGTGAGCCACCGGTCCACGTTCAGAATGTCGGCCAATGCTGCGTCGCTCTCCTCCTTAAAGTAAGAACTTCTGGTTTTTATGTCCGGGCCGCGGCTGTACCATTCCGGAATTCCCGGCACTTCCATCTCTGGCCTCAGGGCCTTGCCCGCAGTTTCGGTTTGGATGCGCTTCGCAATGTCGGCGGCCGTGTGAAAGTCGCCGTGCCGTGCGTAGAAGCCGGCCATATCTCTTAACAGATCCCAGTACGGATCGCTGATTGTCATCTTCTCGCGCTTTTGGGCCGCTTCCTTCCACATGATTTCCGCCTCATTCCACTTCCCCGCTTTCTCCAAAAGACGAGACCGGAAATAAATTGCGGCGTCCGCGTCCTCCAGGCGGACATATTGATTGGCGAGACCCGTTGCTTCCACGAACTCCTGGTTGGCTCGGGCCAGACTGCCTTTCGCGGCGTCAAGGCGTCCCACCTGGATCAGCAACCGTAACAGGTGAGCTCGGCATGTGGTGAGCTGCGTGACCTGATTCGCATCTTGGGAAAGCGATTGGATGCTTGAACGCCTAATGTCCACGGCCTGCGAAAAATGTTGATAAGCCCGATCGAAATCCCGAACCTCCAGGTATGACCGCCCAACATGGTCGAGCATCCAGGCGAGATCGCTGCCAGTCGGCCCTTCCCGCTGACGGAGCCCGCTGAGCATGCTTTTATAAGAATTCTCGGCGGACTGGAAGTCCCCGCGCAGCAGACTGACGTCGGTCTCCGTGATTTGGTCGCGGCCCAAGTGAAGACGGTTGTCGTAAAGCTCTCTGCCGCTTCGTACCATGCGGCCGACCAGCAGCGAGGCTTCGCGAAACTGGAATGGACTTTGTCCGGAAAGAACCTGAACCAAGAGAATGAAGACTAGTGCGGCACGGACTTGCATACGAACACTCCTGTCGAATGAGTTGGTGCGGTAGCCCACTATATGATATTCGCGATTGCCACGATCAACAAGGCGTCGGGCACATCGCACACATGGCCGTGCGCTTTTCGCCGGCTCCCCCTTTCGAGGCGCTCGACGTGAGGGAACATCCGCTGGAGTCGCAAATAAAAAGCCCAGAATCGCTCCGGCTACATCGGAGCGGCATAGGGGTGAAGAATCTACGATGAATGGCGTAAAGAATTCTCTTTGGTTGGCAAGTGCGATGTTGATAGGGTGCCTGGCATCCGTTATGGTGCTGCACACCAGCGGAAGCACTGCCGCGCACGCGCAAGCGGCTGGTAATCAGAAACCGAACATTCTCTTTATCATGGGCGATGACATCGGCTGGATGCAGCCAAGCATCTACCATCGCGGCTTGATGGTTGGGGAGACGCCGAACATCGACCGCATCGGGAATGAAGGTGCAATCTTTATGGACTATGTCGCCATGCAGAGCTGCACCTCCGGGCGTAATGCCTTCTTTACCGGCATGTATCCACTGCGCACGGGGATGATCCCGCCGCAACTTCCCGGCAGCCCGTCCTACCTGAGGCCCGGCACACCGGCGATGGCCAAGTTCTTGCATGATCTCGGCTACACCACCGGCGAGTTCGGCAAGAACCACCTCGGCGACCACACTGCGTCCCTGCCCACGGCGCACGGCTTCCAGGAGTATTGGGGCTATCTCTACCACCTCGACGCGATGCAGGGAGTGAGTTTCCCCGACATCAACAGTTCCCCGTCACAGCAGGTGGTAGCGCCACCGTGCAGGAACACGCCAATCCCGGGTGTCCCGGAGGTTCCCGGCGCCGTGGATCCGAAGACAACCACCTGCCTGACACCACCGCGCCCGGTGCTATGGTGCCACTCCTCGGACGGCACGGAAAAGAACCAGAGGTGCAAGGATGAAGGGCCGCTCACGCTGGATCGCTCGAGAACGGTGGACGAGGAGATTTCCGCCAAGGTGGTCGACTTCCTGGATCGCAACGACCCCAAGAAGACCAACCAACCGTTCTTCGTGTGGTACAACCCGGCGCGCATGCACGTCACCACGATGCTGCCGCCGAAGTACGAAGCCATGCTGGGTACGAAGGGCGGCAAAGACTGGGGTGTCAACGAAGCTGGCATGAAGCAGATGGACGACAACATCGGAGTGGTGCTTGCGAAGCTGGAAGAGATGGGCCAACTGGATAATACTATTGTCGTCTTTACCACGGACAACGGAGCTGAGGCGATCAGCTTCCCGGACGGCGGCGTCACTCCCTTCAAAGGTCAGAAAGGCGAGGCATGGGAGGGCGGATACCGCGCTCCATGCGTGATCCGCTGGCCGGGGCATATCAAGCCGGGGACGATCAAAAATCAGCTTTTTGCGGCTCTCGACTGGTTGCCGACGTTTGTCGACATCGCGGGAGGTCCGGCGGGTGACGACCTGAAGAAGCAGATCGAGGCGGGCAAGTACTCAGGCATCGTCAAAACCACGCTCGACGGCATGGACCAGCGCGAATACCTCGAAGGAAGATCGGACAAATCGGCACGCGACTACTTCTTCTACTTCTCCGGCTCGACGCCGTCCGCAGTCCGCTATAAGAACTGGAAGATGTATTACACCATGTCGCAGCCCGGGCCAGCCGGCTGGATCATGCCGCTCATCCCGTTCCACTTCACGTTGGTCCAGAACATCAAGCGCGATCCTTTTGAGTCATCGGTTGGCATCGACCAGAAGACGGCGATGAGCTTGGGTGGCGCCCTCGCCGCCCCCATGACCGCGTTTCAGTACGACTGGAACATGCTCCCGATCGGGCAGCAGTTGTGGCTGAAGCACCTCGAGTCATACATACCGTATCCGCCGTTGCAGGAAGCGGCCTCCTACAACCTGAGTCAGGTCATCGATCAGGTCAAGAAAGCGCAATCGGCAAGTCACGCAGGTGAGTAGTGGAGAATCGATAGCGCAAATGTGGGGGCGAGGAACGGAGTTTCCTCGCCCCCTGGTTCTATTCCCGAAACCAACAAGTCTAAGAGGCGCAGGAGGACGTGGCGAGGGAGAGGTCGATACGGGCGAATCGCAGCGTGCGCGAACCCGGGCACAAGCAGGCGATTATTGTGGGCGATAGTGAATGAAGAACCTGTCGCTTGGCCAGGTGAAGTATTGCGGATGTGTCCTGCATACCTCCGCATCTTTGCGAGTCAGATCTACCGGGCATGCATACTGCAGGTATTCGTTATAACTTTCCTGAGCCAGGTGATAGTCCAGAACGTTTTGCCGCATCTCGATTTGCGCCACATCCAACTGATGCGCAACTGCATTTCGATACTCCAGGGCACCCTTCTTAATGTCCTCGACGGCACGCCCCTTGAACCCATACGAGACGATTGTGGGTTCCTGGCCAAGCTGCACCACCCTGAATTCAGCCGCGAGGTTTGGCTTTTCCCCGTACACTACGAATGAAAAGAGCCCGGCGACTCCAAAGTCGTCGTAACTCGGGAACATCGCTGCCCTGCCGCCGTCTTCCGGGTGGTTGTGAAAAAACACCATCGGCTTACCGGCTTTGATGACGGCCTTCAGTTTTTCCGGATCGTGCCGAACCCTGTCCTTGGTGGAATAGAGAGTCAGATCGTGCAGCTCGCCGTTATAAACGACGAGATGTTCCTTGCCGTCGGCATGTGTTCTGAAGTATTCCGTAGCGGCCCTATCGGCATCGTCGATCTCGCGGGGAGCTGGAACAAGCTCCGTGTCTTTCACTTTTTGGAGAACTTTCTCATACGTCGGAGTGTCCCAATGCTGATACGCGGCATACGCCTGCAAATACTCCTTGTAGCGCGCCTCGCCCGTAACTCGCAGAACGCAGTTTTCTTCGGCAGCTTCAATATTTGCGCCGTTCCGGTGGTACCCGGCCAGATCGTCGTTCATAACATGGCAAACTTCATGCAGCGATGAGGCCTCAAAGAGAATATCCGGCTGATTCTCCAGAAAGTCGGCGGTGACGTTGATAATGAATGCTTCGTTCCGCATTTCCTCGTCGCGCACGACATCGGTAAATACATCGCCAACCGTCGCCGCGTTGTATCCCGCCTCTACCGGATTATTGACCAGCCGAAGGCTGATCTTGTAGCTTGCGCCCAATTTCGGCATTGCTTCCGTGATTTTGCGTTGATACTCCGCCACTTTCTGGTCCAGACCACGCTCAGTGATACATGCTTGCGAGATCTCAAATCCGGCGTAGCAGGGGGATAATTGTGCCCAGGCGGAAACGGACACCGCCAGGAGAAAGATAGCTGAACCAATGAATTCTCTCAAATCTGCCCTCACGGTTTCCTGTGGGTTTGTGCTCTTGGGTCCTGAAGAAGTTTGTAATCTTTGAGGCTATCCCATTCGAAATGAGACTGCAAGGCGCTGACGGATACGCAGGCGGTTTCCGCTCAGAATGGATTCGAAAGCAAAGTCCGGATCTTCTCCCCGTAAGTCCGGCCGGATTGCAGCCGCTCCCCGGAAAGCAGTTCCAAAACGTATTGCCCGTGCACTAGCGTCCAGAGCTGCTTGATGTGCCGGAGATTGATGATATAGGAGCGGTGGATGCGCACGAACCGCTCCGGATCGAGCGAGGTCTCGATCGTGTTCATCGACACGTGCAGCGGATGAGTCGCCGCACGGGTATGCACCAGGACGTAGTTCTGCGCCGCCTCGATCCATTCCACTTCCTCGATCGGGACGAAAATCGTGCCGTCGCCCGATCGAATGGCAAGGCGCGAAAGATGTCGCCGCGGATTCGCGATGGCATCAAGCACCGTCAGCATTTGGCGTGTCGATTCGTCTGCTGGCGCCGTCCGGACCCGGTTTCTGGCTCGTTCGAAGGCTATCCGAAAGCGCTCCTCCGTCACCGGTTTCAGCAGATAATCCACAGCGCTGATTTCGAACGCACGAATCGCATATTGGTCGTGGGCCGTTACAAATATCACGGCGGGCATCTTATCGGCGCCCACTGCTTCCACCACGCCGAAACCATCCAACCGCGGCATCTGGACGTCCAGCACTACCAGGTCCGGCTTCTCGTCTCGGATTTTGGCTACCGCCTCCCGTCCGTTTCGCGCTTCCATCGCTTGCGCATCGCCGCTGAGCATCAATTTGATTCCCTCGCGCGCGAGTGGCTCGTCATCCACAATCAGGACTTTCAAACGCATCTCTCGTCCTCCATCCGACCGGTGCGGTAGGGAAGCGTCATCGTCACCTGAACTCCTCGGGGAATCCGGTTCTCCATCGAGAGCGTGGCCTCGCTGCCGTAGAGGCGCTTCAATCGATTCCTCGTGTTCCTGAGACCGATACCCTTTTCCTCGAAAACGGGGGCGGAGCAGCCAGGTCCGTCATCTGTGACTGTTAATGTCAGATGGCCGTTGACGCTGGATACGCCGACGTGGATGAGCACAGGTTCCTCGCTTTGTCCTAATCCATGGCGCACCGCATTCTCCACTAGCGGCTGCAGCGCCATATGCGGAACCAGCGCATCCGAGACCTCGGGGCCGGCGTCAATCCTTACGCGCAGCCGATCCTCAAACCGAACCTGCTCGATCGAGAGATAGATCCGCAGGAATTCCAGCTCACGCCACAGCGGCACCTCCTGCGTCTCCACATCGTCCAGGGTGTGCCGGAGTAAGTCGCTGAGGCGGCTCAGCATTGTCTCGGCCTCCCGCCCCTTTCCCTGCCGCACCAGCACCATGATCGCGCTCAGCGTGTTGAAGAGAAAGTGCGGGTGCAATTGCATCTTCAGAGCGCTCAGTTGCGATGAAGTCAACTGCTCCGCGAGCTGGGAAGAGTGAACCTTGAGTTCCAGCGCCTCACGCTCGCGCCGGCGAGCTTCTTTGTTGGATCGGAAGAGAGACTGCAGGCCGATCACTACCCAGTATCGGATGATGCCACCGTGCAGGTCGTATGGCAGAAGACGCCAAAAACCGGCGGCGAACGACATGGGCCCGGTAGCAGCCGGCAGGATTCGGAGAGCGGACAGCACCGGCACTTCCAGCGCAGTCGACACCAGCGAGAATACGACCGAGGCGCCGAGGTGAAGCGCGATCGGCTTCCAGCCGTGCGCCTCGTCCACAATCCAGCGCCGGCCGAGCCGCAGGATTGGAGGCGTGAATGCCGCGCAAATGTACATTGCGAACATCCAGCCGATAATGTCGCTCCGCCACGGGAATGGCTCATTGCGAGAGAGCCGTGTGATGAACTCCTGGGAGAGATAAAACAGTCCCGCCGCGGTCCAGGCGAGCCAATACTTCCCCCAGTTTCGAACTGTAGGAGACGAAAGTCGCAACATTCGCTTCCTTCCATTCTTCTATGGATGCGGCCAAAACGGAAGCCAGTCCTGACCAACCGGGAGATTTCGGGGACGAGCGGCCAGGGTCAATCCAGGAACGCATTTGGAGGAGTCTCTTGGAGCATTCGCCTCTCGCATGTGCCGCTCCAGCACCTCGAACGGCCGGTCCGTCAAAAAACGCTACTCGTGCCGCGCCGCGCACATCACAATCGGACTACACGACGGACGGTTGGTACGACAGAGGAGAGGAATATGCAAAGCAATCGGAAGCGAATCGTGCGAGTCACCAGCGTGGCGCTCTCGTTGGTGGGGTTAGGCATCACCGCGGTGGAAAGGCCGGAGGTTTCGTTCCCGGACGGCTATCGCTCGTGGCAGCATGTAAAGTCCGTCGTAAGCGGACCCGAGCATAAGTCGTTCGCCACTGAGGGAGGAAAGATCTTCGAGTTCTACGCCAATCCGCCGGCAGTCGAAGGATATCGCGAGGGGCGATTTTCCAATGGCTCCATCATCGTTCGCGAAACCCTGCTGGCCGTCGCGGGCGAGGGCGATTCCAAAGGCATCCTCAACGAGGGAGATCGTACTGGGCTGGATGTCATGGTGAAAGACGATCGGCTGTACCCGGAGACGGGAGGCTGGGGATTCGAAACCTTCGACGCTAAGAACGCCAGGCTGTCAGAGACAGGTCGGGCTCAATGCTACACCTGCCATTCCAAGCAGAAGGATCACGACCTGGTTTTCAGCACCCTCCGCGCTGCCGACACGGGCACGCCGTATCCCGATGGGTATCGGCAGTGGACCTTCCTCCACAGCTCGATGGTTCCACCCACCTTCGATTCTTTCAAAAAGAAGCCTTGCGAAAAGCCGTGCACGGCAGGCATATTTCATTTCTACGCGAACGGCAAAGCCATGGAGGGTCTGCGCACGGGCTCGTATCCCGATGGAGCGATCATTGCCGAAGAGATGCTGGAGTGGCTCTCCGCGGGTTCCGGCGCTAAGGAGGGGCAGCGCCGCATAATTGGCGTCATGGTGAAAGACAGCCAACGCTATAGCTCCACGGGAGGCTGGGGATACGGAAATTTCGACGATGGCAGCAGGACCGACACTTTGGATGCTAAACAGCGCCAGGCTTGCCATCAGTGCCACGTTGCGCGCAAGGACAAGGGGTACGTCTTTGCGGAGTACCGGGAGAGATAGCGGACCTTTCTCGCGTTTGGCCAGGTGGGCTCGCGTGGTATCCTGACACTGGCGCATCCCAGGACGCCGCTGTGTCCGCGGAAAGGGACCGAGTCCCGCCTGGAGCTTTCGCAGTTCGATTTTCTCAGCCATTGACTCTTTTCTGCCCGAGCAAGCGGACACCGGGCGCAAGAAAGGAGCTCTTTGTGAAACCGTCATTTCCCACCCGGCGACTTCCGAAACGTCCGGATCTAGAACAACTCAAACGCCAGGCCAAAGAACTGCTAGACGCCTACCGCGCGGGCGATGCAAGCGCCGTCGCCGAAGTAAAGCGGTTCTATCACGACGCCGATTCCGCCACCTTCGCGCTGCACGACGCGCAACTCGTGCTGGCGCGCAATCACGGATACGGCAGTTGGCCGAAACTGAAAGCCTACGTCGATGGCGTCACCGCCACCCGACTGATGGAGGCCGTGCGTGCCAACCGAATCGAACAGGTGCTCGCGATTCTCCGCATCCGCCCTGAACTCGTCAATATTGAAGAGCCGGGAACTCATGGCCACAGCGCACTGCACTACGCCGTGATGACGCGCAAGCCCGAAATGGTGTGTGTCCTGATGCAGCTTGGGGCGAATCCAAACGCCACCGTGTATCCCCGCTACGATGCCACCACGCCGCTCATCATCGCTATCGAGCGCGGCTATGACGAAATTGCCGCCATCATTCGCGAAGAAGAAAAGCGCCGTGGGACGGGAGGTCCCACCACTTCCGACATCCCCACCAAACTCCACAACGCGCTTCAGGCGGGCGACGAACCCGCGGCCATAGCCGTCCTCGAACGTCATCCCGATTTAGTGGCCTATCGTCACCCGGAAACGCAGCGCACGTTCCTGCACATCGCCGCCGCCCGACTGCTCCCGCGCGCCGCCACATGGCTCCTCGATCACGGTGTGGACGTCCACGCGCAGGCCGCGGATCAATCGACGCCGCTCGAAGTGGCCGGAATCCTGTGCAATCCGAATCATCGCGTCGAAGGAGTCGCCGAAATCGCCAGCCTGTTGCTCCAGCGAGGGGCTACTATCACTCCGCGCGCCGCTGTGATCCTCGGCGACGAAGCGTTTCTTCGGCGCAAACACGCGGTGGAAGACATCGTCACGCCACGCGACGACCGGGGCTGGCTGCTTAGCCTCGCGGTCGATTGCAACCGCTCCGAAATCCTCAAACTCCTCCTGGATTTCGGACTCGATCCTGATGCGCGCGTCCGGGTCAGCGGCGAAGAGGAGCCCGCCTACACGTGGGGCATGCCTCTGTACCAGTGCGCCCGATACGGGAAACCTGAGATGGCCGAAACGCTTCTCCAATACGGCGCCGATCCGAACGGCCAGGTCTATGCCAGCGGCACTCCGCTCTCTGAGGCCTATGGCCAGCGTGATGAGAAGATGATCGCGCTGCTGGAGAGGCACGGCGGACAATCAAACCCGTCGATGGCGGGGCTCTACCGCCGCCCCGATCTCGCGCGCAAGCTACTCCAGAAATACGGCGACACGCCGCTTCCCGACGACGGCTTCGGCAAGGGAACGGTCGCGGAACAACTGATCGGCGCGGCGGCGCGCGGCGGGGATGCGGAGATTTTTCGCTTGGCCCTCGAGCACATCCGCCTGCCGAACGGCGATCCGAGGTGGAACGGTCTTCTGCTCGCGCCGCTCGGATTCTGGAATCACTGGATCGGTCCGTGGCGCCATCCGGAATGGGACCGCATGGGCTATTTCGAAATCTTCAAGATGATTCTCGAACGCTCGGGCCCGCCCAACGCTCCGCTGCGTAACGGCGCGACCATCCTGCACGAGATTGTCACCACCGGCGATCACGTCACCGATGAAGAACGCGTAGCCTTCGCTAGCGCCGCGCTCGATGCCGGCGCCCGCCTTGATCTCCGCGATGACGTCCTGAAAAGCACTCCGCTCGGTTGGGCATGCCGATGGGGTCGCGAGGAGTTAGCGCGGCTGTTCCTCGCACGCGGCGCCGATCCTGTCGAACCCAATAGCGAGCCCTGGGCAAGGCCTCTCGCCTGGGCGGAGAAGAAGGGTCATCACGCCATCGCGAAGATCCTGAAGCAGTAACCGCCCTTCAGGCGTTCACGAGTTCCGGCGCCTCTTCTGATCTCCGCGACTTTCACCGGCAAAATGCCGGCCTGCCTCATTTCCATCGAGATCGAGAAGTTCGCGGAAGGCCGCCTCAATCGTTCGCACGGCATTGCTCAATTCATGCAGCCAACTGCCCCAGAACTGCTCGATCGAAGGCACCTGGTGGGTTTGACGAATCTCGCGCTGGATTTCTTTCCGCACCGAGGGGAGGTCAAAACCGCGCAGCATGGCAGCCCCGACATCGGTGAGATTGATCCGGTCGTTCACATCGACACAGAGAAGCTCCTTGCGGAACGCGCGTTCCCCGCCATCCTTGCCGGTAAACGACACGCGCTCCTGGAAGGTGATGGCGCCCGAAAGAACTCTGGCGTCATTCGTCATTTGCAGCAGCGTGGTCGCGGTGGTGGGGGCCTTCACGCCGATGGGCGGACTGGTGTCGTGCAGCCGAACCTGCGCGGGACCGGAGATGCCCACCCAGAGATCGCTCGCCAGCTGAGTCATCGAAAAATAGTTGGAGACGATCGCTTCCAGTTCCCGGTCTTCGAGCTTTTCGATCTCCTTGGGTTGGAAACGCGTGGCTTCATCGGCGCGTTTGATGAAGTCGGCCTGATATTGCGTGCCCTCATACAACCGATTGAGAATCTCCGCGGTCCAGTTCGGCTGGCGATAGGTCCAGGCGACCGGGATGATCTCCGCGCCTAACTGTTGGAGCCGCGACAACGATCGTGTAGATCAGCTTCTTGTTACTGCTCTCGATGTAGACGCGGCCTTCGTTGAAGTCCAGGAGCACCGGAACCTGTTTGCGAACGGCGGCCGTCACGCCGAGCGTCTCCTGGTCAACCGACTTCTTGTCGATCGGCTTGCAGAAACCGATAAGGCCGCTCCAGCAAGGTATAGGAACGCTGCTCCTTGATGGAGGCCAAATCGCTGACGTCCTTCCATTCATTCGAGACAGCCCATAGTCCATACCAGGGCATGTGTGGCGTGAAGCTGGAACTGCGCCGCGGTGAACCCATAGCCCGCGCAGTCCAAGACCTCTGTGGGAAGGGTGTGATCGGAGCCCTCCTCGTGTTCCGTGATCGCATACTGCGCGAGTGCCTCCTGGTGCTCTAAACCGATTGGATGCTCTTCGTCGAGACGGGGAGCGCCGAAAGGATTGATCCCGAGCGCATCGGAACTGAATTGCCGGGTGACGGCGGATGCGGCCATCTGCGAACAGGCCGCCATGACCGATCGGTCTTCCAGGTTTGTTCTGAAGGTTTCGAGTGATTCTTTCGCGAGCCCAACAATGGCCCAGGTACCACGTCCAAACATGCGCACTTCCTGTTCTTGTTCTACTGAGGGTCGATCAACACCTGAAGCTGGCAGCGCGAGGGAACTGGTCGGCTGGGAAATCGCGCAAGGAACTTGTCCCCACGGCTTGGCGGTTGACCCCTGACCTCCCAACCTTTTTACCACGGCGCGGCTTTCGGCGGGTCTGTTTCTGCTCGCCGCTCAGCGCAGATCGCCGTCCGGCCGATCGGCGGATTGATGAATGCACGAAACGTCGGAAGACGATTGCCCTCTCAAGCGTGCCAAAGAAAAAGGGCCGTCCCTTGTCTCCAAGAGCCGGCCCATCGTTATCCCGGAACTAGATGGTCGTTTCCGATCAGAAAAAGAACTTCGCGACCACCTGTATATTGCGTTCGCCTTCGGAACTGCGGAGCTGTCCAAAGAGCGTCGAAGTAATCGTCTGCGATGCTGGGCTAAAGAAGATTGGCGTGTTCGTGGCGCCGAAAGCTTCTCCACGCAGTTCGAAGTATTTCTTCTCCGTGACGTGGAACTGTTTGGCGAGCGAAAGGTCCAGGCGCGTTTCGCCCGGTCCGCGCACAACACCCGGGGCCGAGTTGCCGAAGGTGTGCAGAGCCGGTGTCGCGTAAGCGGAGACATCCAGCCAGGTGTTACCCGGTCCAATCTGATGTGGATCGTTCGGTGTGCCGATCACACTCGCTCGGAAGCTGCGCGCCCCGGTCCCCGACGGATCGCTTGCCAGTTTGATAGTGAGTGGGAACCCGGTGTGGTAGGTGAAGATTCCGCCCACCTGCCAGCCACCCAGAATCGCATCCACGCCCTTGTTCCAGTTCGTCCCCATCTTTCGACCGCGCCCGAACGGTAGCTCGTAAACCACCGACGGAACGAAGTTGAACTTCTCGTCGAAGTAGGTCGGGCTGAATTCCGACTGCTGGTTGAAGAGGTTCTGCCAGTAAGCCGATTGGCTGCCGGCCTGGGCGCCCTGACCGTAGTAGCCGATAGAATCGGACATGCCGCGGGAATACGTGAACGCCATCTGGTAGCTGAGTCCGCTGCCGAAGCGCTTGCGCAGCGTCGCCTGCAGTGCGTTGTATTTTTGCTTGGCGCAGGAGCAGGTTCCCGAAATCTGGCCGATCTCGCCGCGGAGGGTGGGATTACCCGAGAGGTACGGGCCGGAAACCACCGTGCCGTTGACAATCTGGT
Organism: uncultured Solibacteraceae bacterium; assembly: GCA_963815475.1. Taxonomy (GTDB): domain Bacteria; phylum Acidobacteriota; class Terriglobia; order Bryobacterales; family Bryobacteraceae; genus Sulfopaludibacter. The sequence continues at coordinate 4,273,502 of CAWFHD010000003.1, forward strand.
TCTGGAAATACGGCATGGCCACCATCAGGTGATCGCCATGTTGCCCGACGTACCCCACCGTGAGGACATTGCCTCCGGCGAATTGATGTTCGGAGGTAATGTTCCACTGCTGCACATCCGCCGGCCGGACAAATGGATCCCAAAGCCGGATGGTGGCGCCCGCATAGGGATTTTTCGCGCTGATTTGCGATAGCCCCTGATCGAGAGTGCTGCCCGGCAGCGCGTACTGCGCGCCGGCGATGTTGTAATTCGATTCGAACTCCTGCTCGTAGGGCGGGTTCAACGGCAGTCTGAGGTTAGTGCCCGTGCCCTCAAGATAGGAAGAAATGGTGTAAGAACCGCGGAATACCAACTTGTTCTTCAGCATCTGGGGCGTATAAGCGAAACCGATGCGCGGCTGGAAGTCCTTCTTGTAAGTGTTGTACAGTGCGCGATTGCTTTGCACCAGCGGCGCTTGCCCCGGAGGCGCCACCAGGCCCGCCGGCAGCGGCGCAGCCAGTTCCAGTTGCCCGCTGAACTCGTCGAAATTAGCTTGCCGGTTTTCCACCTCGACCCATGGTGTGTGGTATTCCCAGCGTAGCCCGAGATTCAACGTCAGGTTATTGGTAATACGCCAGTCGTCCTGAAAGTAAGCTGCCCAGACTGTGGCCCGCTGTCCCCACGTGCCGGACTGCAAACCACGGCCCACATCGTCCGGAAGGCCTAACATGAAATCTGCCTCACCCAACGTGACGGTCGGATTAACGGAGTTCTGTCCCGTGAACCGGCCGTTGAAAGCGATGAAACCGCTCCGGCCGTTATTGCCCGCGTAGAATACATTGATCCATTGGCGCAACGCCTGCACGCCCATCTTCATCTGATGGCGGCCACGGATCAGAGTCAGGTTGTCGGCATAGTGCCAGGTGGTGTTGGCGAAAAGTTGTTGCACACCGATATTGGCATTGCCGATCCCGCTCATGTAGGTAAAGCCCTGTAAGCTGAGCAGGCCCTGTCCGGCAGCGGCAATCCCGGCATTGAGTCCGATATTGCCCAGGCCTTTGTCGGCGCCTCCATTGTCCAACATGACGTTGTTCACGCCGAAACGCGCTTCGTTCACCATCCTCGGTCCGAAGGTGTGGGTCCAGTCGATTACCTGGTTCTGGAATGGCGACCGGTTAAAGCTGTTATAGAACAGAGGGAATGTATTGACTCCCGGATTGTCCTGCATTCCGTGAGAGTAGCGAAAACTCAGATACTCTTTTTCGCCTGGTCTCCAGTCGAGCTTCGCATCGCCCTGGTCGCTCTTGATATAGCTGGCGCTGCCGTAGGTGTAATTGGGCGTCGAGATGGTGCTGGTCTGCGGGCCTGGGTACAGCGAGCTGTTGGTCATCAACTTCACAGCGGCGGGACTCAGCAAGTTCTGCGGAATGATATTACCCGCAAAGGGGGCGCGTAAACCAGTGGTTGGATCCACCGAGAAAGGATTGTAGAGCTGCACCACTTTGCCCACGGAATTTGGGCCGGTAGTATTCAGCAGTGAGGAAAAATCGCCGCCGCGCCACGCCGTCGGCATGACATATGCGGAGCTGAGCGTGGTCGGGCTGGCTTGCCGCAAGCCCTGATAATCCGCGAAGAAGAACAACTTGTCCTTGATGATGCGGCCGCCGGCCGTGGCGCCGAACTGGTTCCAACGTAGCGGGGGCTTCGGTAATGCCTGCCAGTTTCGGCCCCAGTTGTTGGCGTTCAATTTGTCATTGCGGAAATACTCGAAGACATCGCCGTGAAACCCGTTGGTGCCGCTCTTGATCACCATATTGACAACGCCGCCTTGAAAATTGCCGAATTCGGCCGAGGCGTTGTTGGTGATCAACTTGAACTCCTCTAAGGCGTCGGGATTCGGCTGGTACGAAACCAGATTGTCCGACGTGAAATTGTTGTCCACACCATCCAGCAGGAAGTTGTTGGACTCCTCACGATTGCCGTTCACGTAAGGCCGCCCGCCGCCCGCCGATCGCAAGCCGCTATTGAAACTGTTTGGATCCGGCGTGGTCACACCGGCGGTCAGCAGCGTCAGGGCAACCGGATTGCGGCTGATCAGCGGCAGATTCGCAATCGTCTTGGCGTCCATCACCGCTCCCACTTGTGTGGTATCCGTCTGCAACAACGGAGCCTCGCCGGTTACCTGCACGCTTTCGGTGATTGCGCCCACCTCCATGGCGACATCCACGCGAGCCCTTTGGTTGACCTCCAGTGTAATTTCAGGATTAATAAGCGTCTTGAACCCGGTGGCTTCGACCTTCAGTTGATATCTGCCGACCGGTATACGCGGGAAGACATAGATACCGTCAATGTTCGTTGTAGTGGGCCAATCGGTGCCGCGGTCCAGATCTTTCGCTGTGACCTTGGCGCCCACAATGGCACTAGTCGAAGGATCGGTAACGCGACCGGTGATCCCGGCGCTAACTTCCTGGGCATACGCCGACGCCATGCTCAGGCAGACCAATCCTCCAATCATGAACCCCATTCGTCCAGTCATAGTGACCCCCCTTTTTGATACTGGTTTTCGCCCAGGCCAAGAAACGTCAGGGCCTATCGGGCGAACTAGCCTTGTGTCCCCGGTTTGCTCCGAATCACGCCCCCGTAGGCGCATCCGAAAAAGCAAGCAATGCTAACTCCCTATTGCAATCGCCAAGATTATGTCATCCTAACCTTAGGGTGTCAATAGCCATTAGACCTGGGACAACACTCCTCGGAGGAGCCCTTTCGCCTCCCTTCCCATAAGGTGAGGCTCCGGCAGAGCCTCTCGTCTAAGCTGATCGTGGGGCAAAGTCGAGAGAATATTCGGGCTTCGTTTCCAGGGTTTTCTGGCGAGGAATCTTCCAGCCGCTGGAGGTGAAACCGGCACAGTAAGGCGACTGCTGGGCGCGTCATCCCCGGGGATCGGGCCTCAATCCGAGTGCCGCTGACTTTTGCCAAATTCAATAGTTTCTTCTCCCATTCTGGCCACGGATTTCATACCGATTCAGTCTCTATTCACCAAAGCCGCCAAAGTGGTCGCGAGCGCCAGAAGGCTAAGCGACAACGACAACGCCAGACCCCGAGGGTGATACTCCATCACGATCCGATTCTTCCCGGCCTCCAAGGTCAGGCCACGAAACGCTCCGTTGGTGAGCAATAAGGCCTGGGGGGCGTCGTTCACCGTGGCTTCCCAACCCGGGTACATCACTTCCGATGTCGCGAGAAAAGCGGGCCGATCGACGGCGACCGTAAGGTGAATCCGATTGGTCTGATACGAGTTCAACTGCAAGCCAGTGGTGGCGAGTTCTCCCAGGTCCGCGGACAGGCCCTCGACGATCGCCTCTTCGGCTGGATCAAACCCCTCCCGCGACAGCAGACGAAGGGTCTCCGTCTCGCCCGATGATTTTCGGATGCTCCTTACCAGGAAGAAACGCGGCAGCGCGCGTGGATTGCGGTATATCCGAACCCCCCGCTCCGGCGGCAGGACTTCGAGGCCGGCCCTTCTTATCGCGTCTTCGGGAATCGGCGAGACTCCCGCCAGCAGGGCCACATTCAGCATGCGTAAGAGCGGTGAATCCACCCGGTTTACCGTCAGGTTACGGCTCCATTCCTCGCCGGCGGCATACAGCCGCCGTACGTGCATGACTCGCAGCAGCGCGAAGGGATTATCGCCAGCCGTGGTCGGGATGTCGAGCATTCCAGGGCCTTCTATTCCCTGGCCGAAGCCTTCATCCGTGTAGTCCACCCGCGAAGGCGGCCGGGTTTGGTCGGTAACGGTGCGGAGCCTGGCGGCAACGGCTTCGGCATCGGCACGATACGGGGAAGCCTCGGTCTTGTGCCCCCCGCTATAGGTGTTCATCGGCCGGTCGGCTCCCGCATGAATCAGGTCGTACGAAGTGAAGAGGGCTATACCCCAAAAGAGTGCCGGAGGAAGTCGATTCCCCAGCCGGTCGAGCACGATCGCCGCGGTGATCGCGGCGAAAAAGCAAAATGCCAGGAGGGCATACTCAGCATACAGGGCGCCTCGCAATAACCCTGGCAGGAGCACGTAAATGGCGCGATAGACTGGCGTGTGTTCTCCCAGCATCCAGAGCACACTCACTACGGTCAACGCCAGAAAGAGCGTGGCGATGCGTCGGCGAACAAACGGCGCGACCGCAATTAGTATGACGGCTGCCATCCCGCAATATGCGTACAAGAGCGTGAAGTCATACGGCAGCTTGTATAGAGGGCCGCCCGCGTCAAACACGTGATAGTAATTAGGGACCAATAAGGAAGCCAGTATCTCGATGTGCAGGCCGCCACCGAGCGAAGTATAGCGGGCGCGCTCCGAGGCCACGCTGGCCTGTGTGAGAATCCAAAGCGGGATTACCTCCACCGCTGCGATGGCGGCGCCCAGTAGGAATCCGGCCGCGGTTCCGGGGATTAAACGCCAGGAAGCTTCCCGCGCCAGGAGCCAGCCGGCCAAGACCAGCAGCGCGGCGCCGGCGACCACCAGTGTGGTGGCTGCGAATCCGGAAAGAATGCTCATCGCGATCGCGATGCCGAGCACGGCGATCCAGCGTGGACGCAGGCGGTGGCGGAGTTCGAACATCGCCAGAATCGCCAGTGGCAGCCATGCTCCCGTGCAGATGGCGCCCAGGTGCTGAGCCTGCGATGCGAAGAAGCCGCCGAGTTGATAAATGCTCGCGCCCATCAGGGCCGCCGGACGGGTGAGTCCCATGCGCCTCAACAACAGAAACGCAAACAGGCCGCCCAGCGCCATATGCAGCGGAACCATAGCCTCAATCCAGTAGAAGAGGTACCGCCCGTGACTGAGGTTTCCGGCAAAGACCGCGAGCCACGTCAGTGGGTAAAAAACCTGGGCCTGGGGGTCGGCGTGAATCGGCACGCCGCCCAACGAATATGGGTCCCATAGCGGAAACACGTTCTGTCGAGCGCACTTCGCGATATAGGCGATCAGCGGTAAGTGGAATCCTTCAATGTCGTAAGGGATATGTTCGGTGGGATTGATCAGGACGTGCCGGAAGAATAGGATCGGCTGTAATACGAGGAGGATGGGGCAGAAAGCGATGGCGGCAACTTGCGACAGGCGCTCCAACGATGCTTTGGATGGGAAATGCGGACTGCGGGCCACTGAAATAAGCATAAACGGCGACCCTGGCATGTTGGGCGTTTTAATAAAATGAATGCTTATGCGAACGATAACCCTGGAGGAACATTTCGCGACCCTGGGATTCCTCGATGGTCCAGGGCGTGGACTCAAAGAAAAGTCTTTGAAATTCGGTGGTCCTGCCGCGAAACTCTTGGAGCAGCTCTGCGAACTGGGAGACAAGAGGATCGCCGAAATGGATTCCGCGCACATAGACGTGCAAGTACTGTCGCTCACTTCTCCAGGCGCAGAGCAACTCGACGCTGCTGAGGCGCCGGCGTTTGCCCGCGAAACGAACGATTTCCTTGCCGATGCCGTGCTGAGTCATCCAACACGCCTCGCCGGATTTGCCACGCTGCCGACTGCAGACCCCAATGCCGCTGCCGCCGAACTGGAGCGAACGAACCGGGATTACGGTTTCAAGGGTGCGCTCCTCAATGGCCATATCCAGGGTCGTTATCTCGATGACAAATTCTTTTGGCCGATTTTCGAGTGCGCCGAGGCGCTCAATATCCCTATATATCTCCATCCGACGCAGCCTCCAAAGCCTGTAATCGAGGCATCGTACGCTGGGTTTGCGCCGATCGTGACGGATATGCTGTCCGGTCCGGGATGGGGTTGGCACATCGAAACGGCGATCCACGTGATCCGTATTATTCTCGGCGGAACCTTCGACCGTCATCCGAGACTTCAGCTCATTGTCGGCCACATGGGCGAGACGCTTCCCTTTATGATGCAGCGGCTGGATGTCATGCCCATCGCAATGACCAAGCTAAACCGCCCGATCAGCGCTTACCTCCGGCAGAATCTGCACTATACGTTCAGCGGGTTTAACTTCATGCCAACATTTCTCGACCTATTGCTTCAAGTGGGTGTCGATCGGATTTTGTTTTCGGCCGACTATCCCTATGGGTCCATGGTCCAGGCGCGTGCGTTCCTGGACCAACTGCCAGTCAGCACGGCCGACCGGGAACGGATCGCACACGGCAACGCGGAGCGACTACTGGGGTTGTGAAGGATTCCGCCGGGTGGAGGTTGCCGTCGGCAACCGCGACCGCCGAAACCGTCGCGCGCGCCCCCGATTTCAGTAGCATCGAAATCAGTGGGTCAGAGTTCGGAGCAGCGCGCTCAGACCATTCCACAGAATCTGCACCCCGATACAGACCAGGATGAACGCAGATAGGCGGGTGATGACGTTCATGGCGGAATCGCCGAGTGTGCGGCCGATCCTTTCGGCGAACCGATAACTCAAGTAGATGGAAACGGCGACCAGAGCCGAGCCCAGCAGCATTCCGGCGATCAAAGGCCAATGCGGCGCCGGGCCCTTCGCCCGGTTCGCCCCCACTGCAATCGCCACCGAAATCGAACCTGGCCCCACCGTCAGCGGCAAAGTCAGGGGATAGAATGCCTGGCGGGAGTATTCGGCCTCGTTGCATTCCCGCTGCCCACCTTGATGGTCGCCATCGTCATCGGATTGGCGCAGGAGCGTCCACCCGGTCGAAATCACGATCAGTCCTCCGCCGACCTGTACAACCGGTAGGGAGATGCCGAAGAACGCCAATATGTAAGTACCGATGAAGATCGAGGTCAGGATCAGGATCAAGCTATTCACAGCGATCATCCTTGCCAACGCCGTTCGCCCGCGCGCCGACAGTCCCCGCGTGAGCGACAGGAAAATCGGCGTGTTGCCGATTGGGTCGACGATCGGAAACAGCGCCCCAACTACCAGAAGAGTGTTCTTTACGAGATCGGTGAGTGCCTCCGGCATGATCGACCCAATGTACCAGCAGTTCCCGACGTTCTGGCGAAGCGGCTCCTGCAAAAGCCCACAATTGCGATGGATGCCTAAAATCCTGGCTGCAGTGATGTTTTTGCGGGTGACCGACTGGCAGCAAAATGAGCTACGGTTCTTCGGAGCGTAAGCGCTCGATGAACTCTGCGGGATCATTCAAGTCATCCGCGTTCACCGAAAGTAGAGGGGTCCTAGATTCGAGTGATTCAGATTCACAGGGTGGATACCTCATTGAACCTACGTGCTCTTTTTCAGCAGTGTCTCGGCGTTGATGGCGCCGTCAGGGGTTTCTTCGTGCTTGAACATCAGGTAGAGGTCGCGGCCGGTGGCCAGGAGTTCTTGGGCGCGGGCGGCGAAGGCGTCTACGTCGGCCTCGGTGTATTCGGGCTTGCGGAGGCGATAGTAGACGAAATCGGCGGTGATCACTTCCGGCACTTCCAGCCTCTCCGATTCCGCGACGCACAGCGAGATGTTGCGCTTGCGCAAGGCTTCGTAGACGGGGTCGGCCAGCCAGGAGGCGTGGCGGAACTCGAAGGCGTAGCGCATGTCGGGCGGCAGCAGTTCCAGATAGCTTTCGAGCAGCGCGAGATCGCACTTCAGGGCGGGGGGCAACTGGAACAGGATGGGGCCCAGACGGCGCGCCGTGCGCAGCGGATCGATCATTTTCAGAAACAGCTCGGTGGCTTCGGCGGCGTTCTTCAGGCGAAGGATGTGCGTGATGCGCATGTTGGCCTTCACCGCAAAGACGAAGCCGGGCGGGGTGGCCTCCACCCAACTTTTCAGCGTGGCGGCGGAGGGCAGCCTTCGGAACGTGTAATTGATCTCCACGCAGTTGAGCCTTTCGGCGTAGTGCTTCAGAAATTGCTTGGCCGGCAGTTTCGCCGGATAGAAGCCGGGCTTCCACGCCATGTAGGCGAAGCCGGATGTTCCCGCATACAACGTTGCCATGGCTTATCATTATCTCTGGCCGGAGGGCCGCGATGCATTTCCTGACACACCTGCTCATAAGCTGGTTGCTGAGCGCGCTGGCGCTATGGATTGTGGCGCAGATGATTTCCGGGATCGAGGTGCGCAGCTTTGGAGACGCCATGATCGCCACTTTGGTGATCAACGTGGTTAGCGCGTTTCTCAAGCCGATTCTGAGCTTTCTTGCTTTTCCGTTTATTATCCTTACACTGGGCCTCTTCATGTGGATCATCAATGCCGTGCTGCTGTGGCTGTCGTCGCTGTTCACCCCCGGGTTCCGAGTGCGCGGATTTATGCCCGCGTTGATCGGCTCACTAGTGCTGACCTTGCTCACTTGGGTTCTGCGACGTGTGGTGTTCTAGTGGAGCGGTTCGACAATGTGCAAGACCTGGCGGAGCAACTGCGCCGCTTCGCCGGGCATGAACGCACCATCTGCCTGGAAGGCTGTGCCTCCAAGCGCCTGATGGCCGGGCCGGTGACGGCAGCGGATGAATACATTTCCACCACGGGCCTGAATCGCGTGCTGCAGTACGAGCCGCAGGATCTCACCATCAGCGTGGAGGCCGGCATGCCGTGGCGCGAACTCACGCGCCGCCTGGCGGAGAACCGCCAGATGATCCCGCTGGACCCGCCGTTCGCCGAGTACGCCACGGTGGGCGGAGTGGTCGCGAGCAATTCGAGCGGGCCGCGGCGAAGGCTCTACGGGACGGCGCGCGATATGGTGATCGGGATGGCGTTCGTCACATTGGAAGGCAAGGTGGTGCAATCGGGCGGCATGGTGGTGAAGAACGTCGCCGGGCTCGATATGGCGAAGCTAATGATCGGGTCGTTCGGGACTTTGGCGGCGATCGCGGTGGTGAATTTCAAGGTCACGCCCATACCGGATGTGGAGCGCAGTTTTCTACTGCCCTTCGAGTCGGCGGCAGCGGCGATTGAGGCTCGGAACCGCATTCTCAGCGGTGTGTTGCAGCCGGCTGCGCTGGACCTGCTCAATCCCGAGGCGGGGGAAACGGTGGGCAATCGCGCGTGGCTGCTGGCGGTGCGTTGCGCGGGGAATGCCCCTGCGGCCGAGCGTTACGAACGAGAACTGGCGCCATTGGCCGATGGCCTGGCATTCGAAGGTGAACGGCAGGACAACCTCTGGCGGCACATTCAGGAATTCACGCCGGGATTCCTCGCCATCTACCCGGAAGGCGCGGTGGTGCGCGTCTCGTGTACGCTGAAAGAGACGCAAGCCGTCGTGGAGCGGTTCGAAGGTCCGGCAGTAGCGCGGGCCGGATCGGGCGTGTGCTACGGTTACTGGGAGAACGCCGCGGTCGCCGTCCCGTGGGTGGCAGACGCCGCCGCGCGCGGCTGGAAGGCCGTGATGGAATTCGCTCCTGAAGAGGGTAAGAGCAAGCTCAATCTGTGGCCGGCTCCGGGCGGCGATTTCGCGCTGATGCAACGGGTCAAGAAGCTCTTCGATCCGGGAAACGTTTTGAATCGTGGCAGACTCTACGGCCGTATCTGAACTCAAGGTGGTTGGTCCGCGGCAGTTCGACCTGGACCGCTGCGTACATTGCGGACTGTGTCTCAACGCGTGCCCAACCTATCGCGAACTGGGCCTGGAGATGGATTCGCCGCGCGGGCGTGTTTACCAGATGGTGCAGGTGGCAAACGGCGCGCCGATCACGGAATCGTACCAGGAGCATATCTCGCTGTGCCTGGCATGCCGCGGCTGCGAGACGGCGTGCCCATCCGGCGTGCGGTACGGCCGCATGGTGGAGGATGCGCGCGCCGAAATCGAAATGCAGACCACGCGCGGGCCGCTGGAGCGGAGGCTGCGGCAATTCGTTTTTGGGCGGCTACTGGAATCGCGCGGGCTGCTGAGTATCGTGGGCGCGATGCTGTACCTCTACGAAGCCTCCGGAATGAAGACGCTGGTGCGCGCGCTGGGTTTGATGAAGTTGATCGGGCGGCTGGGAGATCTGGAGCAGTTGGCGCCCTCGGCCGACCCGCCGTTCTTCTTCAGCCAGATTGGACGCACCTTTCCGGCGCAGGGGCCGCGTCGGCATCGCGTGGCGTTTCTTGCGGGATGCATCGCCAATGTCTCGTTCGCGCGCTTGAACGAAGCGACGGTCCGCGTGCTGCAGAAAAACGGCTGCGAAGTGGTGATCCCGGAAGGACAGGGATGCTGCGGCGCGCTGCATGTGCACGCCGGGTTGCCCGGCGAGGCTCGCAAGCTGGCCCGCCGCAATATCGACGCGGTGCTGAAGGGCGGGTTCGACGCCGTGATCACCAACGCTGCTGGCTGCGGCTCGACGTTGAAGGAGTATGGCGAACTGCTCGAGGACGATGCCGAATACGCCGGCCGGGCGCGGGAATTCTCGGCCTTGATGCGCGACGTGACGGAGTTCCTGGCCGGAATCGAACTGAATATTGACATGCTGCCGGTGGATGCCACAGTGACTTATCAGGACTCCTGCCATCTGGCGCACGGGCAGAAGGTCCGCGTGGCGCCGCGTCAATTGCTGCGGGCCATTCCGGGCGTGACGCTGAGCGAGATGCGCGGCGCTGATATATGCTGCGGCAGCGCGGGCATCTATAACGTGGTGCAGAACGACATGTCGATGCAGATCCTGGGTCACAAGATGGAGAACGTGAATGCCACCGGCGCCGGGATCATCGCGACTGCCAATCCAGGGTGCATGCTACAGTTGCAGGCCGGGGTCAGGCTGCATGGAAAGCATCAACGGGTGATGCACGTGGTGGAGTTGCTGGATCTGGCTTACGGGGAGGGGGAGCCGGCGAAAAGGAACCCGGAGGCAGAAGTCCGGAGTCAGATGGCGACAGAGGCTCCTACGGTGGCGGCGGTGGCTCCCTCAAATGCTGCTCCCGCGCCTGTTTCGAAGAAGCGGCGCAGGCGGCGGTCGCGTGATTCCGAGCCGTCGCAGTAAGAGAGCCGTTGCATGCGCCTGTTCACTGCGCTTGACCTTCCGTCCGATGTGGTGGGGAACCTCGAAGGCTTCCTGGCCCAGATCCGGCCGACCGCCCGGATCAACTGGAGCCCTCCCGGCAACCTGCATGTCACCACGAAGTTCATTGGGGAATGGCCGGACGAGAAACTGGCGGCGTTGACCGACGCGCTGCGATCAGTGCCGGCGCGGCCGCCGATTGCAGTGCATTTTCGCAAGGTTGGGTTCTTCCCGAATCCACATTCGCCGCGGAGTTTCTGGTGCGGCATTGAGGCTCCTGGCCTCGCCGAACTTGCCGCCGACACCGACCGCATCACCGCGGCGCTCGGAATCCGGTCGGAGAAGCGCGAGTACACGCCACACCTCACGCTGGCGCGTATTAAGGACCGGGTCAACATGCAGCCTCTGCGGGAGGCGATCGCCGCTTCGTCACTCGATTTCGGCAGCTTTCAAGTGGAGCGTTTCTTTTTGTATCGAAGCCAATTACGGCCTACCGGTTCCGTGTACACTAAACTTGCGGAATTCCCGTTCGCAAAATAAATGATGCCGCTGCTCGCTCTGGTTGTTGCCTATTTTCTGGGTGCCATCCCCTTTGGATATCTGCTGGTGAAGTGGAAAACCGGGGCGGATGTGCGCGCTTCCGGTAGTGGCAATATCGGTGCCACCAACGTGTTGCGGACCACCGGGCGCGCCGCCGGCATCGCCACCTTACTGCTGGATATCGCCAAGGGGTACGCTGCAGTTTGGATTGCCGGCCGGATCACGGAAGAGAACCCGATTTGGATGAGCGCGGCAGCCTTGGCGGTAATCGCGGGGCATGCTTACCCGGTGTTCCTTAAATTCAAGGGGGGAAAGGCAGTTGCGAGCTTCGTGGGGGCATTCCTTTGCCTCGCTCCATGGGCGCTAGTCGCCGAAATTACGGTATTTGTAGTAGTTGTTGTATGGACCCGCCAGATCTCGATGGGTTCCATCGTAGGGGCCGCGACATTTCCGCTCGCCGTCTGGTTGATTCAGAAGGGACCGCTGCCGGTTCTGGTCGCGTCATTGGCCGGGGGCATCTTCATTATCTACAAGCATAGTAATAATATGCAGCGGATCAGGGCTGGCACCGAGAACCGGTTCTCTCTTGGAGCCCGCCAGTGAAGTGCCTGGCGATTATCGGCGCGGGCAGTTGGGGTACGGCACTAGCGATTGTCCTGGCACCTCGATTTCAGCATGTCCGGCTCTGGGTCTACGAGCAGGACCTCGCGGAGAGGATGTCCGACACCCACGAAAACGACATTTATCTCCCTGGCAGCACTCTGCCGCCTCATGTCGAGGTCACATCCGTTCTGGGGAACGCGCTGGATGGCGCGGAGATCGTCCTGAGCGTGATGCCGTCCCACCTGGTTCGCCTTTTGTATCAACAGATGCGACCGTTCCTTAATGAATCGATGCTGTTTGTGAGCGCGACGAAGGGACTGGAGAACGGGTCACTACTACGGGTGTCGGAAGTAATTTACGAAGTGCTGGAAATTGGCTTTATTCCGCGAATTTGTGTGATCTCGGGACCCACCTTCGCCCGTGAAGTGGCACGATTTGAGCCAACCGCGCTGGTGGCGGCTTCGTCTAACCGGGAAGTGGCGGAATCGGTGCAGGCGGCCTTTTCAGGACCGGCATTTCGCCTCTATACCAGCTCAGATCCTATTGGTGTAGAAGTTGGAGGTTCCATCAAAAATGTAGTCGCCATAGGGGCAGGCGTGTTACATGGTATGGGGCTCGGGCACAATGCCATGGCCGCGTTGATTACCCGGGGGCTAGCCGAGATGACGCGCCTGGCGGCCGCGATGGGAGGTAAACCCCAAACGTTAGCTGGACTTGCGGGCTTGGGGGACTTGGTCCTGACTTGCACGGGAGACTTGAGCCGCAACCGCACGGTGGGCGTGGAACTGGCCCACGGACGGAAGCTGGACGAGATCGTGGGGTCGATGAAGATGGTGGCTGAGGGAATCAAAACTACGAATGCCGCGGTGGAGCTGGCGCGGCGCTTCTCGGTGGAAATGCCGATATCGGAACAGATGTTTCAGATGCTACATTCGGGCATTGCACCGCGGGACGCGATCCAGAGTCTTATGGAGCGGTCGCTGAAGGGGGAATAAGCCTTCAGCGGTAATAATTTACCGGCAGAGCGCAACCTTCCGATGGATGAACGGGTTAACAGGGATATGGGAGCAGCGGCAGCGGCTCTGGACTACGATGCGGAGTTAATGCTCCGCGTCAAGGACGGAGACGGGGTGAGCTTTGGTGTCCTTCTGGACAAGCATCGTTCATCTGTAATTCACTTTCTCTATCGCATGGTACAGAATCATGCTGTGGCGGAGGAGTTGGCGCAGGAGGTCTTCCTGCGGGTTTACCGTTCCCGCGGCACCTATGAGCCGACGGCGAAGTTCACGACGTGGCTCTTCCGGATCGCGACCCATTTGGCATTGAACGCGCTCCGGGATGGTAAGAACGAGAAATTGCAGGACCGTTTGGACGACAACGCGGAGGATCTGCCAGCGAAGCAGGTTTCCGACAAACGTCCATCGGTTGAAGCAACCATGCTGTATCAGGCCCGGTTGGACGAAGTCAGAAAAGCCATTGGGGCATTGCCCGAGAAGCAGCGCGCCGCGGTCCTGATGCACAAGTACGAAGAAATGGAATACACGCAGATCGCAAAAGTGCTCAATTGTTCCGAATCTGCGGTAAAGTCTTTACTATTCCGGGCGTACGAAACATTGCGCGCCCGTTTGGCCCATATGGCATGAGGGAAGAAGAGGCGTATATGAAGTGCCCGTTTGAAACACCGGAAGGTCCGGCTCTGTTGCTCACCTTCAGCTCCGGTAAAGTAGACGCACAAACCAAATTGCAGTTGGAGTCGCACGTGGAAGCCTGCGCCGCCTGCCGCGAGTTTGTGCACGGCCAAAGCGCGTTGTGGAGCGCGCTGGATGTATGGGAAGCGCCCGAGGTATCGAGCGACTTCGACCGGCGTTTGTATCGAAAAATCGAACAGCAGGTATCGTGGTGGGATATGCTGGTGCGGCCCTTCCGCCCGGCGTTCCGTCACGCACTGCCGCTTGCAGCCGCAGCGGGAGTGGTGCTGATGGCCACGCTGGTCCTGGACCGCCCCTCGGCCGTCCCCGTGGCGGAAAAGACTTCGGCACAGGTGGAAAGCCTCCAGCCCGATCAAGTGGAACATGCGCTGGCAGAGGTCGAAATGCTCGATCAATTCAATCACCTGATGCGCTCCGACTCCTCCGATTCCAATCCGAAGATGTAGATGATGAGAATTGCCCTTCATCTTGCCGGAGCCATGCTGCTCATGGCTTTGAGCGGTGTGTGCGCGGACCAGAAGGCCAAGCCCGAACCGCCGCCCAAAGGCGCCGCCAAGGCTGCTGCGCCGAAGAACGCCAAGAACGAAGCGAAGGCCGGCGGAACTCCCAAAAAGGGCGGCGGGAATATGTACAACCCGCTTAACCCGGTGCAGCGGCTGTCACAGATGACTCCAGAGCAGCGGGAGCGCGTTCTGGAGCAACTGCCTCCGCAGCGACAGGAGCAAATGCGCAAGCAGTTAGAGAGATTCGATCGCCTGCCGCCGGCCCAGAAAGAGCGTCTCTCGCGCCTGGCTGCGCCGATCACGGCATTGCCGCCAGAGAAGCAAAGGCTGGTCAATCAGGGAATCTTCGGTATCAACCACCTGCCCGACGATCGCAAGCCGCCGGTGAGCAAGGAACTCCTCTCTCTCCTCAGTATGACGCCGGAAGATCGCGCCGCGCGGCTCAACGGCGGCGATTTCAAGAAGGCCTACTCGCCCGACGAACAGAAGATTCTGTCCGATCTTTCCAATAATTTGCCACCCGATTACCCCATTGCCGGGCGTAAATAGGGCGTTACCGCACGCGGCAGGTCTAACGACCCGCGCCCAGCCTAACCAATCTGCTTGAGTTTGCGTCACAGTATTACTGTGAACGACCTTCTGCAGGACCTGCGCTATACGTTTCGAACTTTGCGTCGGGACGCGGGGTTCACTACCTTCGCGATTCTGATCGTCGGCCTCGGCATCGGCGCTAGTTCTACTGTCTTCAGCGTGGTGAACACGCTGCTGCTGCGACCGCTTCCGTTCCGCGACCCGGAGCGCCTGGTCTGGATCGCCAATCACGATACCGGTGGACTGTCGGGCGCCACAACACAGGTGAGCAACATGCTGGACGTGCGCGAGCGCGCGCACTCCCTCACCGAAGTGGCTGCGTACTTCGCATTCTACGGCGTCGGCGACAACATGATGACCGGCCTGGGCGAACCGGAGCGGCTCAGCGGCGTGCCGGTGTCGGAGAATTTCTTCCCGATGCTCGGGGTGCAGCCGCAGATCGGCCGCCTGTTCAACGCCGATGAATGCAAGTGGAAGGGTCCGCGGGCGGTCCTGTTGAGCCACGGCTTTTGGGAGCGGCGCTTCAATGCGGACGCGGCCATTGTGGGCAAACACCTGACGCTGAATGACGAGCCGTACAGCGTGATCGGCGTATTGCCCGCTACGTTCGATTTTGCCGAGGTGTTCGCGCCGGGCAGCCACTTCGATCTGTATTTTCCCTTCCCCCTCACGCCCGAAACGAATCGCTGGGGCAATACCATGGCGATGGTGGGGCGGCTCAAGCCCGGGGTCACACCCGCCGCCGCGCAGTCCGAACTGGCCGCAGTGGCGAAGGCGATCGCGCGCGATCATGGGGAGCGGAATCGCAACGATTTCGAAGGACACCTGAGTCCGCTTGCCGACCATGTCAGCGGACGCGTGCGACCGGCGGTGCTGGTGCTGGCCTGCGCGGTGGGAGTGGTGATGCTGATTGTGTGCGCCAACCTGTCGAACCTGCTGCTGGCGCGCACCACCGGCCGCCACAAGGAAATCGCAATCCGCACGGCATTGGGCGCGGGACGCGGCCGCCTGATTCAGCAGATGTTGACGGAGAGCCTGGTGCTATCGAGTAGCGGCGCCGCGCTCGGAATTCTGCTGGCGGTGGCGGGCACGCGCGCGCTGGCACATCTGGATTCCATTAGCATCCCAATGCTGCCGAGCGTGCGCACCGATAGCACGGCGCTGCTCTTCGCGCTGGCGATGGCCGTGCTCACGGGACTGGTCTTCGGCCTGGCGCCCGCGCTGCAGGTGCGCGACAAAGGGCTGCACGACGCGCTCAAGGACACGGGTCGCGGTTCCACGGAGGGCAAAGGACGGCATTGGAGCCGCAACGTTTTGGTGGTGGCGGAAATCTCGTTCGCCTGTATGCTGCTGGTGGGCGCCGGACTGCTGAGCCGCAGTTTTCTGCGCGTGCTGGATGTGGACATGGGCTTCCATCCGGAGCGAGCGGCGGCAATTCGAGTGGATCCCGATGCGCGCTATCGCACGCAGGCGGAGCAGAACGCCTATTTCGACGAAGTGCTGCGGTTGGCCAGGGGTGTGCGAGGGGTCAACGCGGCCGGGCTTTCGGACGCGCTGCCACTGGGGCGCAATCGCGCCTGGGGATCGCCAGCGAAGGGGCAGCAGTATGCGCGCGGGCAATTTCCCAACTCCTTCGTGCGCATCGTGAGCGATGGTTATATCGGCGCTATGGGTATCCCGCTGCGCGCGGGCCGCGACTTCACGGAGCGCGACGCGCTATCCAGCGAACCTGTGATCGTGATCAACGAAACCCTGGCGAAGCGCCTGTGGCCGGGCGAAGGCGCTCTGGGCAAGATCATGCTGGCCTGCGGAGAGCGGCACGTAGTGGGTGTGGTGGGTGATGTCCGGCACCTGGCACTGGAGCAGGGCTCGGGCAACGAGATGTATCTGCCCATCCGCCAGTGCAACGATTTCGCTTCGGTGGACCTGGTGGTTCGCACCTCCCAAACGCCAGCCGACTTGGCCGCGGGCGTGCGCGCCGCGCTCCGTCCCGTTGCGCCGAACCTGCCGGGCAACGATTTCCGCGCCTTGCAGATGCTGGTGGATAAGGCCGTCTCGCCGCGGCGCTTCACGGTACTGCTGCTGGGGGGCTTCGCGGCCTTTGCGTTGATTCTGGCGTCGCTGGGAATCTATGCGGTGATTTCGTATTCGGTGAGCCAGCGAACGCAAGAGTTGGGAATCCGTATGGCGTTGGGCGCATCGGCACGCGATTTGGAAGGGCGCATCATCGGGCAGACTTTGGCGCTCGCGGCTGCTGGCATGATCCTGGGCGGAGCGGCGTCGTGGCTGCTATCGCGCGCTTTTACCGGCATGCTCTTTGGAGTTACGGCGACCGATCCTGCCACTTTTCTCGGCATGGTGGCGGTCCTTACAGTGGTCTCCGCGGTTGCCGGCTATATTCCGGCGCGCCGCGCCGCGCGCATCGATCCCATGCTTGCACTGCGGGCCGATTGATTTACTAACTCACTCAGCAAGACACGTAAAAATTAATTCACTTACGTAAAAGTTGCCTGTGAAGGGTCACACGGCCCTGCCTGCGCGAAATCCTCAATTAACAGTTCTCTATTCCAAACGAAGTTACTCTGAAGGCGAGTGACGCAAAGGACGACTAACTAAGTATGCGGTTTCCCAAATATTCCGAGGCAACCGCTCCCTTACGGTCGCGGCTCGGATCGTAGCCGCGCGCGTCAGTTAGCTTGTCCCCAGTCGAGTTTTATGGGATTCATGGGCCGAGCCTTTAGGGATGACAGAATTGGGCAACTTGCGATTGGCGCGGCTGTCTGCTCGGCGCCTGTGTCGATTGCGATCAGCGAGAGCTTTCTTGCGATCGGAGTATGTTGGCAGGTAGCTCGAATCGCGAGCTATCGGGAAACACCCACCTTGCCGGCGGCTCTCTGGTTTTGGCTGGCTTGGGCCTGCCTGGAAGTGGTAGCGTGGCTGCACTCGCCGGAGCCAGGCGCGGGCAAAGGCGAGATACGCCACCTGGCGCTCATCGGCACGCTCTTTATGACCCTGCCTAGCTTGGACCGCCTCGGCGAAAGAGTGCGCGTGTGGCGGGTGATCTTTGTGACCGCCACATTTGGCTCGGCCACCTTGATCGTGGGCTTTCTGATCCGCCTGGTGAAGCACCGGCACGAACTCGCGACAGGCGGCGATGCGGCGTTCTATCTGCGCAGCGGCGGACTACTGCACCATTGGATGATCTATGCGACCGTAGAGGTCCTGGTCTTTGGCGCGCTGCTGGAATTCCGAGCGGCGCATGCCGAAGAGCGCCGATGGCTGACGGTGGCACTCGCCGTCAACAGTCTCGCCGTCCTGGTGAGTCTCACTCGCTGCTTGTGGCTGGCTTGTTTTATTGTTTTTGCATTGCACCTGGCCTGGCGGCGCTCGAAGTGGCTGCGGGTGCTGCCGGCCGCTCCGCTGGTCTTGGCTCTTGTGCCGGGTCCTGTTCACCAGCGGGTCACGGAATCACTGGAGCCTGAATACTATTCGAACGCGGAGCGAGTGCAGATGTGGCGCGTGGGCTGGCATATGATTCGGGAGCATCCGGTTTTCGGAGTGGGGCCGGGCAGGGTGGAAGAGTTGTATACGCAATACCTGCCCCCTGGAGAGCCTGTGCCGGCCTATCATGGGCACCTTCACAACAACGCCATTGAACTGGCCGCGGAATTTGGTCTGGTTACGCTCGGAGCCGCGATCCTCTTCGTCGCGATCATCGTGCGCGATCTCGCGCGATGCCTGCAACGCGCTCGAACCAACGACGAGCGATTGCTGTGTCGCGCCGGCTTGCTGGCCTTGGCGGGGTTCCTGATTGTGGGATTGATGGACTACACTTACGGCCACTCCTTGGGGCTGATTCTGCTCAGCTTTGCAACGCTGTCGCCCTTGTCCACGCGGGTTAAGCGGATGATAACTTGCGGTTAAGAACGTTAAGGGCGAATTAGTTTTCGAAACGGCGGTTTTCCCCGGCTCGTCGTAACATTAAGGAAACTAATGAATTCGCGAATCCTTCTGATTGAGGATGAGCCGGGGTTAGTGGAGACCGTGACTGACCTTTTGACGGTGGAGGGGCATCAGGTTGAGGCGGCGCGCGATGGCGATTCGGGCCTGGCGCGCGCAACCGAGGGGCGGTTCGATCTCATCATCCTCGACGTCATGCTGCCCAAGAAGATGGGCTTCGATGTGTGCCGCGAAGTGCGCCAGGCGGGTGTGGACAGTGCCATCCTGATGCTCACCGCTCGCACCCAGGTGACCGATCGAGTGGTGGGGCTCAAACTCGGAGCCGACGACTATCTCACCAAACCGTTCGACCCGGCGGAGCTGATGGCGCGCGTGGAGGCGCTGCTTCGGCGCGTCCGCAAAGAGACACGCATTCCGGTACGGAGCTTTCATTTCGGCGATGTGGATATCGATTTCGACCGTTCCGAGGCGCGGAAGGGCGGCCAACCGGTGAACATGGCTGCGAAAGAGATGCAACTTCTGCACTACCTGGTGGACCATCGCGAGCGCGTGGTGCCAAGGGACGAGATTATGCGCAAGGTTTGGGAGTACAACAGCGAGGTCTCTTCGCGCACCATCGATGTGCATGTGGCGTGGCTGCGGCAGAAGCTGGAAGACAATCCCCAGCGGCCCCGGCATATTCAGACGATTCGCGGGAAGGGTTATCGATTCACGGCGTAAGGGGCGGTTCGGAAAGAGGCCCGACGTCAGCAGGAAGCTCAGGGTCGGAAAGAAGTGGAAGGGGCTTGACCACCAAACCGCCTTCTTCTACCAACTGGACTGGGCGGTCTAGCGCCAGCGTGAGCAAAGTGGGGAGCACCGCCGGTTCGATGCCATCGGCCATGCGTGTCAGGACGACGGTGTTGGCGGTTAGGCGCGCGGGGTCGAAGATCAGTCCCGGGAGGCGGGCTTCGGCGGCAGCGCGACTGTCGGGCGTCTGGTTCCAGGCGGTGATGAACTGGAATGCGTTGAGTTCGAGCTCGGCCGCCAGGGTCAGCTCGATGACGGGTTCGGGTGTGGCTTCCGGCTCGGGTTCAGGCGCGACCACCCGGGGCGGCTTGAGTTCGCCATACATGACACAAGCGCTGGAGCAGAACAGGAGGCGCGACCATATTTTCGCGAACACCATCATCTGTCCCACTAGCAGCCATAGGAGCGCGAGGCCGGCCGATGTTTGTGCAGTGTGGGAGAAGGCGAGGAATGCGGCCATGACCAGCGCCGCGATGGCACACACCGCGATGTAGAGCCCGGCGGTGCTGCGCAGATGGCGGAGCACGAAGCGAAATGCCGCGATGGCCGACCGTACCGCGCTGCGCCGGTCGTCTACGACCATGCGGACACGCGCGTAGTCGAAGACCAAGTTCAGGAAGCCGCAGGCGACGAGGAATACGGCGACGCGAAACCACCCCCAATAAACTAAGGGCGTTGCTACCGAGCCTTCGCTCCATAGCTTGTTCACGCGGCCCAGACCTTTGTAGAAGGCGAACGCCCCGCCATAGAACAGCAGCGAGACCACGGTGAGCCGGACCAGGCGCCAGAAGTTGCGACCGCATCCGGCGAAGAATGCTTCGCCATTCGAAAAAACCTGGAGCGCGCCCCCCAGGAGAAACACGTACACCACCGCTGAAACTGTTCCGACGCCGAGCAGCACCATCGCAGCCTGGATCCACGGCATGCCGCCGTTGGCCGCGACCACTTCGGACAACCACGCGATATCGACATTGCCCGCCATCTGCTGCGCCCAGGCACTGTCGCCCAGCGACTGGACGACGATGGTCATCAGCGGCGCGGCAATCAGGAGAGCGGCTGCTGTGGTGACGGCATAGAAGATCAGGCACAGTCGCTTGTGATGCGCCAGCATGCCGATGCCCTGGCGCAGGGCTTGCGAGGCCGTCATGGCAACACCATCTGGAGCCAGACCAGAAGCTTGGAGCCCCACTTGGCGAAGGGCAGAGGCGGCATGTCGTCCACCCAACTGTTGTCCGCGAAGCAGCCATCCAGCAGGATCTTGTGCTGCGGATCGATCTCGACACGGGCCAGCTTCGACTTGCCTATCCATTCCCACTTCACCCAACGGTCGCGGCCATCCCAATTGCGCCACTCTTCCCGACCGTTCTCGTAGGTGAGCTTCACATCGACGGGGAACACGGCCTCGCCTTCGCGTTTGAGCTTCACCACCAAGCGATACTCGTCCTTGCCCTTGTCCTTCTGGCGCTCGGCATCGCTCTCAGTCACGGTGATGCGCTTGCCGTTCTCGACGTAGGAGCCGAGCTTGAGTTCCACCTTGTCGCTGGACACGCCTTCCACCTTATAGTTGAGCCAGTTAGTGCCCCAGACGAACTGGTCGAAAAACCAGTTCATGTCGCGGCCGGAGATTTCGTTTACCAGGTTTTGGAAATCGCGCGAGGTGGGATGGTGGAAGCGGTATCGCTCAAACCACTCGCGCATGATGCGAGCCATCACCGGAGCGCCCAGGTAGTTCTCCAAGGTGCGTAGCAGCATGGCGGGCCGCATATAGGAGTTGACGCCATAGCTGAAGGTGCTGTAATACTGCCAGCCATTGCGCACCACCGGATCGAATTTGCCGTATTGCAGATAGACGGTGCGATTGAAAGTGTCCTGCGTCATGCGGGGCAGCCCGAGGAATCGCGCGAGGGGAATGCGGAAGAGATGGAAATCGATCTCCTGCGGTCCATAGGCGCGGTCGATTGCCTTGCCGGTGGAGTAGGTGTTGAAGCCTTCGTCGAGCCATGACTCTTCGAACTCGTTACTGCCAACCATGCCGTACCAATACTGATGGCCGAATTCATGAACCACCACACCTTCGGGATCGGTGCCGCCGGTTTCGGGCCACCAGGGCGTACCGGCCGTGATGAGAGTGGGATACTCCATGCCGCCCGCGCCCTCGGCGCCAAACGGCGGGTCCACCATTGTGATCGTGTCGTAAGGGTACGCGCCGTACCACAGGCCGAACCACTTCAACGCGTTTTCGAGCGCCCGATAGTGGCGGGCGGTCTGCCAGGCATTCTCAGGCTGCATCAGCAGAATTATGCGGACGGGCTTGAGCTTCACTGCCGCGATCGGAATGCCTAGTAGTTTGGCGGTCTCGTTCTCTTCGGCCGGCGAGACTTTGCGCGATGGATCGAAGGTGCGTTCGGTGCGGATGAAGTGAGGAGAGGCGGTCCAGGAGAAATCGTGCACGTCCTCCTGGTAGAAGCGCAACGTCTTGTGTTGATGCTGCGAGTCCTCAGTGGCGCTCTGCTGGACGCCGGTGGCTCCCACGATGTAGTTGGAGGGAACTGTCAGGGTGACATCGTACACACCATAGTCGGCGTAGAACTCGGTGTCGGCGTGAAACTGGTGGCAGTTCCATGCGCCGATGGTGGCATAGCGGTCGCCGGCCTTTTCGTAGACGCCGATCTTGGGGAACCACTGGCCCACCATGAAGAAGTCGTTGCGGTAGCCGGTGCGGGCGAAGACTTTGGGCAGCTTGGCAAGGAAGTCGATATTGAGAGTGATGGATTGACCGGGGTCCACCGGTTGGGGCAGTGTGATGGCAGCCACCGTCCGATCGTCGACATTGTCGTCGTCGGGATGAATGAAGCGTAGGGCGTGAGTCAGATCGCCGCCGCCCGGGATCTGCATGCGCTGGACTTCGATGTAGCCCCAGTCGTCCTTGGACATCCGGTCGCCGCGCAGCTCTCCGCCGGACTCGCGCATGAAGCTGCTCTTTTCATTTTGAAAGGCGTTGAGATAGAGGTGGAACTGCAATTCGCGGATGGTGTCGGGCGAGGTGTTGTGCCAGGTGAGGGATTGATGTGCGGTTACGGTTTTCCGGGCTCCGTCCAGTTCCGCGCGAATGCGGTAGGCCACAACGTGCTGGCTGAGGGCGGCGTGTGCAGTGGCGGCGAAGCAGAAGAGCCAGAATGCCCGCGGCGGCTTCATGGCTTAAGGCAGAGGCGTTTCGCGATGGAGAAGATGCAGGATATTGCCGTCGCAATCGGCGAAGAAGGCCACGGTATTGCCGCCGCGCGTCTCCGGTTCGGTGAGGAAGCGAATTCCCTTGTTGGTGAGCTGTTGGTAGGCGTCGGCGAAGTCGCTGACCTCAATTGCCAGATGGCGCAGGCCGGCATCGCGCATGCCGATGGCCGCGGGAGCGGCGCCGGCCGCTTCGATGATTTCGATCATGGAGCCGTTGGCGGCTTTGACGAACACCGTGTTGCTGCTGCTGGAGCGCCAGTTGACCGCAAACTGAAGGTAGTCGACATACCACTGCGCGAGACGGGTTGGATCGGCCGACGCGATCGCTGTATGTTCAATGCCTTTCACCATGAGCGCGATTGTAGCAGGAACACCCCTGCCTGAAGGGTAAAAACCGACTCTCTTTGCCGGCATGTCCGGGGAAGTACGGTACTAATCCAGCCAGGCTTCGTGCCGGACGGGCGGGGCTGCAGGCACGGTTCCGAAGCGCCGCTGTCTGCCGTGGAACTCGCGGACGGCGGACGTCAGATCGTCGCCATCGAAATCGGGCCACATACGGCGCGAGAAGACGAGCTCCGCGTAGGCGCATTCCCAGAGCAGGAAATCGCTGAGGCGCTGCTCGCCGCCGGTGCGGATCAGCAGGTCGACGGGGGGGCCCAGTGCGCCATCGAGCGATTCGCGGGAAAGCTCGCGCGCTTGGCGGGCGGCTTCCAGAATGGAGTCGCGGCCCGAGTAGTCGATGGCGATGCGGAGGCGCAGGCGGGAACCGGCGATCGTCAATATCTCGGCCTGCGCGATGCCGGCCAGCAGGGCGGGGGCCAGGCGGTCGCGGCGGCCGATCACTTCGAGCTGGATGCCTTCGGCCACGCAGCGGCGCGTTTCGGAATCCAGATAAGCGGCCAGCAATTGCATGAGAGCGGAAACTTCCGCCGAGGGCCGCTGCCAGTTATCGGATGAGAAGGCGAAGAGGGTCAGGGTCCCCACTCCGTTGGCGGGGGCCGCTTCAATTACGCGGCGCACTGCGGAGACTCCGGCGCGATGTCCGGCCACTCGGGGCAGGGCGCGAGCGGCGGCCCAGCGTCCATTGCCGTCCATGATGATACCGACGTGTAGAGTACTTTGCATTTTAAAGTAATTAGACATAAAAAAAGACCCTCACCGATCGCGCATGGCTTGGATCAAGGCCTCCATGTGATCGAGATAACGTTCCAGGGCGCGTTTTCCGGAAGTTGTCAGTTTGTAGTCTGTGCGGGGCATGCGGCCTTCGAAGGATTTGGTGCAGGAGAGATAGCCGGCCTCTTCGAGTTTGCGGGCATGCACGCTAAGATTGCCATCGGTGGTGTCGAGCAGCTTTTTCAGTTCACTGAAAGTGAGTGATTCGTTGACCGAGAGGGCGCTCAGGATGCCGAGGCGGAGACGCTCATGAATCAGCCGATCGAGCTGCTGAGCTCCGCCGGCCGGTTCCACGATTGGCGCCGGAATCCGCTTCTCGCGTTCTTTACGTACCGCGTTTTGTTTACCCGCCATATTTCACCGCAATCACCGTGCCGAAAATAATGTGGACGCCGCCAAAACCAGCGGCCAGCAGAACGTCGCCCGAAACCACGGGGAGCAGGAGGCCGCCGATTCCAAGGGCCATAAAGCAGGCGCCCATCAATGGCACCACTCGAACCGAATTTCCGCCGCCCGAAACTACGGCAGCGCCATACAAGAGAAGCCAGACGCCGGGCAACAACGCGGCGAAGCCGGTGCGCCACAGGGCGGCAGTGAGGACCGCGCCCGCCAGCATCGCGGGCGTGAAGCCGGCGATGAACTTCCGGCCGGGGCCGGAGAGCAAGGGCAATTTCAAACGCTGCGATTTCATGGCCGCAGTTACGATTCCGATGAGCATCGCGACTCCCGCCGCGCCCATCCACGCCGCCATCCAGCGCGGCTCGCCAGTCTGCGGACCGGCCACCCAAGCCGCCACCAGGGCGATGGACCCCATGAGAACGCCGCCCAATCCAGGCACGGCAGTGAATGAACCGGCACGCTCCATGGTTCCGCGGATGTACCGCAGGTTGTCCATGGCATGGGCGTGAATTTCGACCGGCTCTGGCCGTGGGGTCGCCATACCAGACAGAATACGAAAGCTGGGATCTGATGTCAAGTACTTTTCGACGCAAAGTTTATTGCGCCGGGCTGCGACTCGGGGAGGCACTCGGACCCCCAACCTTCTTTATGGAGGGAATTTGGTCGCTTTTTCCCTTCTTCTTCGCCTTATGGCTCTGAAAAATGCTCCTTGCTGTTAAAATGTTCGCGTGGCCCCGAAGGAGGAATACTCTCGCGCGGACGTCCGGCGGCAGTTCGGCGTCACGGAGCGGCAGCTTCGCAGTTGGGAGCGGCAGGAACTGATTGCTGCGCTCGTCAGCTACTCGTTCTCCGACCTTATCGCCATCCAGACGATTATCAAGCTGCGCGAGAATCGCATTCAGCCGCGCGAAATCAGCCGGGCGGTGGATTCCCTACGCCAGAAGCTGGAGGGCGTCAAGCAGCCGCTTTCGGAGCTGCGGATTGTGTCGGACGGCAGGCGGATCGCGGTGCATCTGGCCGGGCAAAAGATGGAGGCGATCAGCGGACAGATCCTCTTCGATTTCGATGCCGCGGCGCTGGGCGGCGTCAAGAACTTCCCCGATCGGAAACGCGGCGGCGTCTCCCGAGCGCGTGAATCGGAAGCCTGGTTTCAGAAGGGTCTCGAACTGGAGGAGACCGGCGCGCCCGTGGAGATGGCTGTGGAAGCCTACCAAAAGGTGCTGGAGCTGAACCCGAGCGCGGCCGGAGCGTTGGTCAACCTGGGCACTATCTATTACCGGCAGCGTAAGTTCAAAGACGCGGAAGAGTATTACCAGAAGGCTATCGGCGTGGACCCCACTTATCCACTGGCGCAATTCAACCTCGGCAATCTGTATGACGAACAGAATCGCGTTAAGGAGGCGCTGCAGCACTACCGCGTTGCGTTGAACCTCAACCCGAACTACGCCGATGCCCACTTCAACCTGGCGCTGCTTTGCGAGCGCACCGGGGAAACACTCAAGGCCGTCCACCACTGGAAGGCGTACCTGAAGCTGGATAACTCCGGGCAGTGGGCTGAAATCGCGCGGCGGCAGTTGGAGCGATTGCGGCAAGTAGTGATCCGGTAGGCCGGGCGCAGCGCTTGGACGCGGAACAGAGCAACGGATCGTGCAGGGGTTCGTACGCCATCTCGACGATGCCCTTCAGGGTAAGACAGGCACTGTTAGCTGACCGATTTCGTCTGCAGGTCCACCGCGACACCAAGGAGCTCCCGTTATTCACACTGGGCCTGGAAAAGACTGGCGCGAAGCTCACGGAATCCCAAGGCGACAAGCCCCAATCCGGAATCCGTGGGGCATGTGGGCAACTGACCGGAATGGGCGCCACTATGGCGCTCCTCGCCAACTCGCTGTCGCGGCAGTTAGGCCGACCTGTACGAGACGTGACCGGGCTCACGGGCAAATACGATTTCCACGTCGAATGGATTCCCGATGCGGGCCCCTGTCCTGACGCCCCGGAGAGCGCTACGGACGGGCCTTCGCTTCTTGCGGCGATGCAGCAGCAACTCGGTCTGAAGCTGGAGTCGACCAAGGGCCCCGTGGAGATCATCGTCATCGATCACGCCGAGAAGGCCAACGGGAATTAGCGGCTCAAGGCAACAGGTGGAAGTCGATCGTCGAATCGGCCTCAAACTTACGATAGCCGGTAAACGCCACGACGTTGGCAATCCGCCGATGCGACCGCTCCATGCGCGAATCCGAATGCGAAGGCAACAGGTAGTTGCGGCCCGCCACGTCAATGAAGTCATAGTCCACTTCCACGGAAGATTGCAGGATGTCCGAATCGGACGGCATATCGTCGGCCGACGCGGTTAGTCGAAGCACTCGGGAGCTTTCGTCATCCAGCACCACTTCGCCGTGATAGCCCGCCGGCGCCGACACCAGGTTACCGCTCGCCGCACGTTGCCCAAGCATGTAATGCGATTTGGCGCGCGCGATGCGGTACGTGTACACGGCTGCCTTATGCTTGCGAATATCGGTCGCGCCCTTCCATTGAAAATTGGCGGCTGACGACGGATCGAAAACACCGAGCAGAAGACTGCCGAATTCACCGCCAGTGATGATGCCGTCCAGCGACTCCAGTGACTGCGTCGTCGGATTGCCATTCATCGCCACCAGCTTGTACTTCTCCTTCTGCCCGAAATAGCTGAGCTGAATCGTCAGTCTGTCGGCTTTGAAAACGGTGGGGCTGACACTGTCGGTTCGCTCCACCTGCTCCGCGCAAATGAAGTCCGGCAGCTTGCTGCTGTAGTGAATTGCAATTTCCCTGGCTGTATCCAGAGTTCGCTTTTGCTGCTCCGGAGTGGGCCGCTGAGCGGACGCCGCCATGCACAGGAGCAGGCCGACGACCGGAATCGTGAGCTGTCGCATGTTCAGTTCTCCACTGGCGCCCGGTCCACATGTTCAATCACTAAAACCTCGATGGGCGCCTTGCCTGAGTCCACTTTCAGGCCGAGGTTCTGACGAATGGAATCGAAGAGTGAGAGCTCCTCGCCGGAGTGCCAACGCATCTTGAACGGGAACTCGCCGGCGAGTCCGGTCCGGTCCACTAAGGGCCGGTCCATTGCAAGCGAAAGGAATTCCACCAGGGCTTCGATGGTCATGTTGTGCCCGGGAAGGTCCACACTCCCTGTGCCCACGGACGATTCGCGTATCGCGGACGCTTCCTTGGGATCGGGCGGGTGCGCTTTGACGCCACCTTTAGCCACCGTGAGCAGGTAGACCGGCAGGTCTTTCATTTGCCGATGCGCCTTGAGATGAAACCGGCTGACCAGTAGATTCTGGAGCATCATCGGCACTTCTTTTTCGGTGGCGCCCGCCGGCATCTTGGCAACGATATCAAACATCGCCGTGTCGATCCAGTCGGGGCCGGTGACTTGATAGCGCTTCACCGAATAGGCGTGCTCTAGCAAATTTTCGAAAGTAACGTTTGTGAAATTCTGAGCGGAAGCATCCCCGCCCATTTGAACGGTGTAGGAATTTCCCTTCATGGGCGAGGCGGGCTTAACGGAGGCCGACTCGAATTGGGGCTGCTGAGCACGACAACACGCAACGGCAACAGCGATTAACATCAAGCGAGACACTTATGGCCCCAGTATATAACGCCTCAGATGGTACTAGAATAGTCCTGTCGCCATCAGGGGAACACCCCACTGCCGGAAAGGCCTACAAAGCTACCTCGGCGCGTTAGTCTCCCCTCGTCGTTAAAGGATTTACCCATCGAGAATGACCCCTCAGGGAGCGCCGCTTTTCCAAGGATCGGCGAAGCGCGGATCTCGGGTTAGTTCCTCATCCGTCAGGGTCCGCAGAAACTCCAGCAGATCCTTGCGATTCTGCTCCGTCAGCACGATGTGCCGCATCCTTGGATCTTTCAACGGATTGTCGTGCGCACGGCCGCCGGCGGCATAGTGATCCAGCACTTCTTCGAGCGTCCGGATACTGCCGTCATGCATATACGGCGCTGTTAAAGCGATGTTCCGCAGTGACGGCGCCTTGAACTTTCCGCGATCCGCCGGGCGCCTCGTGAACTCGAAAATCCCCACATTCGGCGCCGCGTACGACTGATACAGAGCGGTGTTGTGATAGGCGCCGTCACTGAAATTGAAGCCGCCGTGACAGCGGAAGCACCCGGCCACTGGGTCGGTGAAGAAGATCACTTCGCCGCGTTTGGCCGCGTCGGAGATGGCCGCGCGGTCGCCGCCCGTGTAGTAGCGGTCGTAGGGCGAACGGGCTGAAATGATGGTGCGCTCGAAGGCCGCCAGGGCTTTCGTCACGTTGTCGATGGTGAAAGCGTCCTTTACGTCGGGGAACGACTGGCGAAATAAGTCCCGGTAGACTGGTTCGGATCGCAGCGCATCCAGCACCGACGCTTCACGCCCGGTCAAGCCCAGTTCGACGGGATGCTCGCCAAACATCGGGGTCAGCGCCTGTTTTTCCAGTGAACGCTGATTCGGGTTGCTCCACGTTAGCGCGGCGCTATACGCCACGTTCACCAGGCTCATGGCACTGCGAGGATGCGCTTCGCCCGTGGCGCCCAGAGCGGTCGCACGGCCGTCCGTGAAGGCCAATTCCTGCCGATGGCAGGACGCGCAGGATTGCGATCCGTTCACCGAGAGCCGCTTGTCGTAGAACAAGTAGCGACCCAAATGGACCTTGGCTTCCGACATCGGATTCGTCGGCGGAACGTTCGGCGCCGGAAAACCTTTGGGCAGGTCCCAGTGGAACGGCGCGGCTATGATCGGCATGACAGCCAACCCAAACGCCGCGCCGATCGCGACAGCTCTTCTACCCGCCGATATTGATTTGCACGGCATTTGAAACGCGGCCATTGAGATGGCAAATCAGATCCAATACGCCCTTGCCTCGCAGAGACGCCGGGATTTCGATGGTCACCTGATCTACTCCAGGATCCTCGGCCGGGCCGAAGGAGATCACCGGGACGCGCACGCCTCCGACGGTGGCCACAATGTCCGCGGGCGAACCGGCATAACGGAATCCGCTAGCCTTCATAGACACGCGTGTAGTGGCGCCGGCCGTGACGGGAATCGCATTCGGCCAGCAATTGCCGGGTTTGCATTCCTGAATCTGCATGCTTGCCTTGCGACCGTCCGGGAACACCTGCGTTGCCACGCCTTGCGCCGGACCGCGGCAACTGACGCCGGTCCAGAATCCCGGGGCGGTATCGGCGATGGTGATTTGGGTGGATTCGCGGCTGCCGTCCTCACGCACGATGGTCATGCGCGCCGGCCCGGTTGCCGCCGCGGGCGGTATCACGAAATTGATCTGTCCCCAACCCGCGGTCGCGTAGAAGATGGCGGCCGGATGCGTGACGCCGTGCGAGTCGGTCACTTGTACTGCGATCTTGCCCAGGTTGAACTGCGGCTGGCCCGGCTTCGACCACGAATCGTGCGCGGCCATCACGGGGCCGTAGCCAATGGCGAATCCGCCGCGCGCCACGTCAGGACCGCCTCCGGCGCTCACTACGAACAGCCCGCGCTCTTCGTTCGAGCGCAGATGCGCTTCCACGACCCGACCGATACCGGGTGAGGGATAGCTCTGCGGCCCGCACGTCCAGCCGTTTTCGAGCGACGTGGCATCCTGCAATGAGAGGTCCTTAATCAGCTTGCCCGCTTCGTAAACCGAGGCCGTCCAGGAGACTTGATGTGTGTCGAAGTAAGTCAGGGTCGATTCGACGAGGGCGCTGGCGGCAGTGGGATCTGCTGGAACCTCCGAGCAGGCCACTGTGTTGTCGAGCGCGAAGTCCAGCCCGTTCGTCGCCATCGGCACGCGCGCGGAGAGCGCTCCGAACTGCGCATCGCGCTCGGCATCCGTGCGCAGAGCGGCCAGTTGCGGCGCCACGGAGTAAATCAGGTTGGGGTCGTCCAGCAGAGTGCCCGTGCTCTTCACCAGCACTGGTTGGGTTGCGCCGGCCGCGCGGATGGCGTGAACTGCTTCCGCCGAGTCAGCGCCGGACGCGTCGAACATCACATTGGGATAGCTCTTCAAGGCTGCGGCACAGCGGTTCCAGAAGTCCGCCGAGCCATCGGCTGCCAGCACCACCAACAGGTCGATATCGTTAGCGCGCCGAACCACTTTCGCCAATTGCGAAAAATAAGCAGGACGCGCGCTCTCGTTCGCGTTCAGGGGCAGCCGCACGGTGTTCATATTGAAGCGCAAGCGGATGGCGCTGAGCGAAGTGGCCGAATGCTCGCCGAAGTCGAGGCCCGAGCGGTTGTCGTGCGCCATGGTTTGCGGATGGAACTCAGTCAACTGAGTGCCTCGCATCAGAAATGGACGGCCCTTGGCATCGATAACCCGATTTCCATCGATGTGAAATGGGCCATGGGGGGCCGGAGTTAGCTTCTGTTGCGGTTGATGGGTTGGTAGGTTAGTGGCGCTGCCTGCCAGCAGCGCGAACGTAAGTGCGGCGGTCGCGCGGTAGGTCATGGCGGGAGTATAGCAAGGGAGTAACCAGGGGATTGAGTAGGTTGGAAGTATCGTTTGTTAAGACAAACACTTCACTTTGGCTGGCCGCGTTGCCCCTTTTTGCCCCGCAGACTGTTCCCGTTTGTCTCTCTGCGGCACAAACCGTGGCGGCGCGGACACGCACCGCAGTGACGCCCCGTTGATATGAACTACTTGGGCGTTGGTTCGGCACGTGCAATCTCTCCGGTCGTGCGCATCCTGATCCTTCTGTTTTGCGTGCTGCCGGCGCTCGCCCAGACTCGTGCCGCCGTCCTCTCCGGCGGCATGCTGGAGCGAGCGCTCGGGATCGATTGGGGGCGCACCGCCCCACCCGGCTGCAGTCACCGGGTCGCCGCGCAACTCGACATCTACGCCACCACCCAATGGACCCACCACTGCGGTGAAACACGTGGCGGGATCGTCCGCGAGTCGTTCTACTACGTGTTCGGCGAACCGGCGCGCACCGCCCTGCTCCGCGTCGACCTGCGCCCCGAAGACGAATCGCCCGAACTCACCGCCGACCTCCTCCGCGCGCTGCGAGAGAAACTGACTGCGCGCTTTGGAAATTCGGACCACTCCCCTGAGCTCGTGGAGGTCGGATTCCGCCGTCTCCGCTACGGCCAGCCCGTCGCCGGCGACCATTGGCAGAACGGGCAGCGCCACGTCTTCCTGCACGCCAATCAAACCAACCCGTCGCCGATGGGAATGCGCCGGGGCGTGCAGTTGGTGGTGATGAACGATCGCTTGATGCAGGAACGCTCCCGCGACGAATTCATTCACCAGGTGGACGGCCTTGGCGGGGCGTCAATCCTGGGAAGCGCCGTCCCTGTCGATCGCGACGTCATCCAGGTATTGCAGGAGGCACAGAGCGCTCCCCGAGAAGGTAAGGCTGAACGTCTGCTGGTTGCCGATCGCCTGGTGGCGAAACTCAGCGTCACCCTGACTGATCAGCAGGCGGAGCCGATTCGCGCTCAACTGGCGCGCTTCGGTGTGACGCTCGGGCATCAAACGCACCAGGACGGGTTGACGTACAACCATGACCTGCTCTGGCGTGTGTGGCGCGAATTCTCCGATACCGCGGCAGGGGAAAAGGCCTTCGTGGATTTGCTGCAGCGGGGCTGGAATACGGACGCCGGTGACGGCTGCCCGGCGAACCCCGACCTCTTCCGCGACGTCATCCAGAAAGGAGAAGAATTCCTGGCGCAGCGTCCGCAGACGCTCGTTCGTAGAGAGATCGTCTTCATGCTCGCCGTGGCCGACGAAAGCTGGTGGTCGATTTCGCATGCACCGGCGGACGACCCGTGGGTCAGCGCGCCACCATACCCGCGGCGCGAAATCAACGCCCGACAAGCCGCGGCGGCAAGAGCGAAGGCGATTCAGTACTACCGCGAGGTGGTCAGGCTCGCACCGGAAGGTCCGGAAGCTGCCTCAGCGCTGCGCCGCCTCCCGCGGCTGGAATTAGGGCTCGATACAGGGCAGCGCCGGTTTTATTGCTCCTACTGCTGAGCACCGTTGGTCTCGACAAAGAGCCGCCGTCCATCGGTGCGCACGGTGACGAGCCCATCCTGGTCCGTCCGCATCACTACCGTGCCGTGTTGCGCCAACCGGGCGACCACGTCCGGGTTCGGATGCCCGTAGCTGTTGCCGTAGCCTACCGAGATCACTGCGAACAGCGGGCTCACCGCACCCAGAAACTCCTCCGTGCTGGAGGTCTTGCTGCCGTGATGGGCCACCTTCAGCACGTCGGTAAGCTGGAGTTCGTTCTCCGTTAGCATCCATTGCTCGATGGGTCGCTCCACATCTCCGGTCAACAGGAACGAGCGCTGCCCGTAGCGGATGCGCAGCACCAGCGAATCGTTGTTCTTGGGTGTATTCTCGGGCACGTAGTTGTGCATCGGCGCCAGCACCTGAATCTCCGCGCCGCCATATTCAAAACAAGCGGGCGCTTCGAGTGCCGTGATTTTTGTATGGTTCTCGGCGGCCTTGGCGCGCAGCGTCTCCCACAGAGGGCTGTCGGGGGTTACGCCCGTCCACATTTCTTTGGGCCGAAAATCGCTGACGATGGCGGGCAGCCCGCCGATGTGATCGTCATGCGCATGCGATACGGCGACGACGTCGACGGTGCGGAAGGATCGCTCCCAAAGGTAGGGCGCCACCACGTCCTCGCCGATATCGAGTTGCGCGCGCGGCTTTTCGCCGAATGCCGGAATCCCGCCACCATCCATCAACATCCGTTTGCCGTCGGGAAAGACTACCAGGATGCTGTCACCCTGTCCCACGTCGATGGCCGTCATCTCCAGTTGGCCGCGATGGAATTCGGGTGGGAATGGATGCCACAACAGGACCGTTAGCGCGGCTGCCAGCACTGCGCCTGTCGCAAAACGCCACCATTTGCCGCGAGCCAGAGCCGCCCCGATGAGGGCCGCCGCCACCGCGATGCCCAGCCAAACCGGCGGCGGGGGAATACGCCAGTGCGGTTCGATATTGGCATGCCAGTTGACGATCATCTGCGAGAGTGAGAGCAGGAATCCGCCTACGTGCGCCAGCCACGCCCAACCGGTGAAGACCGCGAGGAACCCGATGGGGACTGCGACCCCCATGATCGGCACGATGAACGCATTCGCCGAAAGGCCGCTGATGCCCACGCGATGAAAGTAGACCACCATAGGCAGAGCCAGACCGATCTGGATTACGGCCGAGATGGCGGTGAGTTCGAACAGGAAGAAGACCAGCCGCGCCGGAATGGTGACGGCCGCGCGGGCAGCGCGCGCGGGCAAGTGGAGCGCACGTTGCGCGGTATCGGCGAGGAGGCGCATTTCGATGCGAAACTGCGACACGCGCGGCGGCAGGTGAAGGTCGCGATCGGTATCGGTCAGATCGGCCAAGCCGCGGGCTAGCGGTCCGGAAGTGGCGCGGATGAGCGGTGTAGCGAACGCCCCCAGGAACGCCACCGCTAGAAAACTGAGCTGGAAGCTGGCTTCGAACAATTGATCGGGATCCAGAATCAGGAAGCCCAGCGCCACCGCCGCCAGCAGATTCAGCGGACGCCGTTCGCGGTAGAAATAACCTGCCACCATCACGAGCGTAAGCCCCGCCGCCGAGCGCACACACGGCGCGCCCCAACCCGAGACCAGCGCATAGAGCCACGCCGACGCCGCGGCGATGAGCAGCGCCAGGCTCTCATTCACGAAGCAGAGGCGCAGC
Organism: uncultured Solibacteraceae bacterium; assembly: GCA_963815475.1. Lineage (GTDB taxonomy): Bacteria > Acidobacteriota > Terriglobia > Bryobacterales > Bryobacteraceae > Sulfopaludibacter. The sequence continues at coordinate 4,307,568 of CAWFHD010000003.1, forward strand.
AGGAACAACAGGAAGCCTGCCACGATAGCCACGTGCGTTCCCGAAATCACCAGCGTATGGAAGGTGCCGGTGCTGCGGTATTGCTCGGTCCAGACTTTTTGCACGGCGAAGGTCTGACCCAGCAGCAGCGCCTGCATCATGCCGGTCTTGTAAGGGCTGCTGCGATAAAGGCGCTCGATCCGCCCCATTGCGGCGGCGCGCAGATCCATCACCATCTTCTGAAAAGCCGATCCGCAGCGGCCGGGCAGCACGCGCACCGAGCTTGCCGCGCCGGATGCGGTCCAATAGATGTCGGAGCGCGCCAGAAAATGGGTGTAATCGAAAGCGCCGGGATTGCCGTAGTTGTGCGGCTTTCGGAGCCGTGCGTCCAACTCGATCTTCTGACCGTAGTGCAAGTCAGGCATCGGCTCGCCGGGCTTGGTGTAGAGAGTGACCTGCGCCAGCGCGTGCGGGTCCAGTTCGAGCACGAAGCGTTCCCGCTCTCCCGAAATGGTCGGCGGCTCCACCACGCATCCACCGAGAATCACGATCTCGCGGGCTTCGGCGTCAATCACCGGCGCGGGGGGCGGAATATGCGCCAGGGCAAGCAGCGACCCTGCGAAGAACAGGCCGGCGCAGCAGCAAGTGCCCGCAACGATGCGCGAACGGCGCACCATCGCGAGAATCCCCAAGAGCAGGAGCGCGGCGATGGCTGCGAGAAGTTCGGATTGACGGAAGGGTACGAAGCGGGCAACCAGGATCCCCGAGGCGATGGCAGCCAGGGGCCCCAACAGGGGGTCCTTCACCTACCGGCGATTGTAGCGCGCGGCGCAGTCTCCTACGATTTCCTTTATTCCCCGGCCCGCTCAGTCAGCACGACCGAATTTCGCAGTCGGAACGTGATCCGCGTTTCCGATGGCAGAGTGGCGGGCTGGCGTGTGAGGAGCACATCTCCCGCACCGGCTCCGCCGCCGACTCCCGCGCCTACCGCTGCGCCTTTACCGCCGCCGGCAAGCGCGCCGATGATTGCGCCGATGGCCGCGCCTGCACCCACCTTCTCTGCATCGGTCTGGTGATTGGGCTGCACATCCGTTTCGAACGGATCGGTCTCGATCCCCACGATCTGGCGGTCAGAGGTGTGCAGGCGGATCAGTTCCACTGTCAGGGTCGCGCCGCCACGCACTTTTGTGCCGCGATCGGCCGAAACTACCCGGCCCTCTACCCGCGCTCCCTTTTCGGCGATGACCCATCCATTCACCACTAGCTCGCGATAGAGCGTGGCGGTGAATGGGTCACCTGGCGAATTCCGTTCCGAGGAAAGCCCATCCACCAGGCGCACCGGAATGAGCATTCCGGCGTTCAGCGTCACCGAGTGGACTTCGGGCTGCGGAGCGGGCGGAGTCACGTTCTCCGGCTGAGAGACGACGGGAGGGGGCGGAGGCATCGGGCTTTCCTGGACAGCGGGTGTGGGAACTGGCGCGGCAGCAGGCTGCTGCTGCATGGCAGGCGTGGTGGGAGGCTGCACTTGCGCCACGATGAGAGGTCGGGGATGTGCCGGGGGAGGAGGCATCGGCGACGGCTTCTTTTCGGCGACGCGCGGTTTTGGTGGGGCCGCTGGTCTTACCACCGGCCGCGTTTCCGTCACTGCGGGTTGCTCCGCCACGACTGGAGGCGCGTCCTGAACCGCAGGCGCCTCTTCCTTCGCTGCCGGGGCGGCCGCCGGGACCGGAGCCGATGCCGGTGTTACCGGAACTTCCGCCATAGGCGACGACACGTTCGCTCCCGCTCGCAATGCCCCAGGCCGCTGCACCACCTTCATCAACATGGCGCCCCCGAGCGCGCCCGCCAGCACCAAAAGCAAAATCTGCACCGGCTTCATGCCGAATCCTCCTCAAGCTAAACTGACGCTGTACTCCCGTATTCCGTTTCTAATGTCAAACCCGCTAAAATGAAATAACACGAGGGTCATGCAGCAGTTTCCCACTCACTTTTCGATTGGGCCGGTGAGCATCGCTCCCGCCACGGTGCTGGCTCCCATGGCCGGCGTCACCGATACGGTCTTCCGCCGCTTCATCCGCAACCTTAGCGGCTGCGGGCTGATCATGACCGAATTCACCAGCTCGCACGGCGTGCGCGCTTCCATGGGCGCCCGAAAGCCCAGCAAGACCCTGAAATACCTGGCCTTCGCGCCCGAAGAGCACCCCATTTCCGCGCAGCTTTTCGGCGCCGACCCGGCTGTGATGGCCGATGCCGCACGCGTCTGCCAGGACATGGGCTTCGACATTCTCGACATCAACTTCGGCTGCCCCGTCAACAAAGTGGTCAAGTGCAACGGTGGATCCGGGTTGCTCCGCGACCTGCCCCTGGTGGAGCGTCTCCTCACCGAAGTGCGCCGCGCCATCAGCATCCCGTTCACCATGAAGTTCCGCGCCGGGTGGAACGATTGCGAACTGGTTGCCGTGAAGATGGCCAGACTTGCCGAGGACTGCGGCCTGCAGGCCGTCGCGCTCCACCCCCGCACTCGCGAGCAGGGCTACAGCGGCAAGGCCGATTGGACGCGCATCGCCGAAGTCAAAGATGCCGTGAAGATTCCGGTGATCGGCAACGGCGATATCGTTACTCCCGAGGATGCGGTCCGTATGGTGCGGGAGACCAATTGCGACGCCGTGATGATCGGCCGCGCGGCCAGTTCCAACCCTTGGATTTTCCGTCAGATCCAGCAATATCTTGCGACCGGAGCCTACGATGAGCCGTCGCATCTGGACCGGTACGAGATGATGCGGCAGTACTATTCGATGCTGATCGAACGCCGCGAAAAAGACGCCATCGGCAAAATGAAACAGTTCGCCACTTACTTCACACACGGAGTGCGCCACGGTTCGCAGCTTCGCGCGTCCATCTACAAGGAGCAGGATCCCGCCGCGATCCTGGAACTGGTGGACGCATTCTTCCATTCCGACCTGGTGCTGGTTCCCTGACGCCGCCCATGAAGAAACTTCAACTGATCACCGATGGCGCATGCCTCGGTAACCCCGGTCCTGGAGGTTGGGCCGTCATCCTTCGATACAACGATAAGGTGAAGGAATTGTGGGGCTGCGCGGCGCACACTACCAATAACCGCATGGAACTCACGGCTGCCATCGAAGGGCTGCGTGCGCTTCGCGAGGAGTGCGAAGTGGAGGTGGTGACCGATTCCGAGTACCTCAAGAACGGAATCACCAATTGGATCCACGGCTGGAAGCGTAAGGGTTGGATGACCGCCGCCAAAAAGCCGGTGGTGAATCAGGACCTCTGGCAGGCCCTTGACGAGCAGAACACCCGGCACAAAACGACGTGGACCTGGACCAAGGGCCATGCCAACCACACCGACAACAACCGCTGCGACGAACTGGCGACGAAGGCTGCGCGCGACCAGTGCGCCTCCTAGCGCATCCAAAGTTCATGCCCAACGACAAAGCGCTTCGTCAGCACCTTCTGGTCCTCCTCCGCGGCGGCCAAGCCCACGCCACGTTCGCCGAGGCCATCAAGAAATTCCCGGTCGCGAAGGTTGGCATCCGCCCCGCCGGATCGCCGCACTCGGCTTGGGAACTGCTGGAGCACCTGCGAATCGCGCAGCGTGACATCCTGCTGTTCAGCAAATCCGCGAAGTACAAGGCGCCGAAATGGCCCGACGACTACTGGCCATCGTCACCCGCGCCGAAAAACAAGTCGCAGTGGGCGCAATCGGTGAAGGCGTTCCAGAGCGATCTCGCGGCATTTGAGAAGCTCATGTTGAATCCCAAGAAGGATCTGTACGAGCCATTCCCTTGGGGCGATGGGCAGACGCTGCTTCGCGAGGCGCTCCTCATCGCCGATCACAATGCCTGGCACCTCGGGCAGCTCATGCTGGTGCGCCGCATGATTGAGGCATAAGCGGCCTCAGTCCCAGTTTTTCAACTTCGGCCACATCGGGGCGAGAGGCTGCTTCAGTCCCTGGCAGTAGTACACGTCGAAATGCTGGTAGGGCATGGAGTAAGGATGCGTCACGTGAGCCGCCAAGCGCACGGACGCAAACTGCTCGTCCAATATTCTTTTTCTGCCATTGAGCACGATCATGCTCTCGCCGGTGTATCCGCGCGGCCCCCACAGGAAATAGTTCTGATGGCCGCTGATGGCAGGCGGTAATCCGTAGCGTGGGCCGAATAGGTCGATCGCGCCCGCCTGCCCATAGTTTTGCCCGAAGATCGCGGTGCGCGCCTGCACATCGGGTGGAAGGCTTCGATAGACGCCGGCGACTGTCGCGGCCATCTCCTGCCAACCGAACTGATCGGCGAATAACTGCGGCAGCGGACCTAATTCGTTGTTCTCGATGCGCGGCTGCTGCAGGTGCGTGACGGCGGCGTATCGGATGTATGTCTCGGGCGGCAGCAGGGGAATCAGGGTGGGGGCGAGGAGTGCTGCCATCGCGACCATCAGCACGCCGTAAACGGGTTTGACCCATGCCAGGCGGGGACGCGCCAGCCACCGCTCCCACATCACGGCGCCGCCTGCGAACAGCGCGGGAAAGGCGGGAAACAGGTAGTAGACGCGCGGATCGAGCGTCATGATCACCACCGCCGTCACCACCCATGCCCAACCGAGAAAGCGGTGCGGCTTGCCTTCGCCATGAAAGAAGAAGAACCAGAGGCCACCCAGCCAGATCGGGACGCTGAGCGGCAGCATCGCGAGCGCGTCCTGAGTCAGAAACGTGAACGGCGGCATCGGCACATTTCGCCCGCTGCGCTGGATATTCCTTTGCAGCTCCAGGAAGGGGAAGTGGTAGTGGATGTTCCACAGCAAGTTGGGCAGGAAGATCAGTAACGCGATGGCGCCGCCGATCCACAGCCATTTCGTCCAGAGCAGCCGGCGCTGCTCTGTTAGCAGCAATCCTGCAACGATCCCGAAGCCGAAGATCGCCATGGAGTACTTGTTCTGCAGACCTACCCCCGCCAGCACGCCGAACCAGAGCCAGAGCCGCGTGTTGCCCGTGCGGATCATGCGAACCACCAGGTACGCACAGCTCATCCAGAAGAGCGGCTCGAAGGTGTTCATGCTGAGAATATGATCGAGCGCAAGCATCCCTGGCGCCAGCAGGACGCACAGGGCGGCCAACCCTTGCGCGAGTCGTTTGCCGCCCAGTTCGCGCGCGATCATCCCGGTCAGCACCACCTTCGCCGCGCCGGATAGCGCCGGTAGAAGCCGGATCGCCGAAAGCGAATCGCCCAGCAAACCGCGCTCCAGCCACGTTACCAGCGCGATCAGCGGTGGCTGATCCACGTAGCCCCACGCCAGATGCCGCGCGCAGGCGAGGTAGTAGAGTTCGTCAGTGAAGTATCCGTAATGGCGGCCGGCATACAGATGCAGGACAAGTTTTGCCGCGGCGGCGATCCAAACCGCGGCGCCGAGTCCGCGGAACCAGGAGCCTGATGTTAAAGAGTTGGATTCGGCGTGAGTCTCTGTCACGATCCAACATTGTAAGGCCAGGCGCTCACACTGAGGTGTGCCTGCGCTATCCTCTCCCTATGCGAATCGTGCTGCTTCTCCTCATGGCTGGGGCCGCTCTGCAGGCCGACGATAAGTCCGCGATGCTGGCGAAGATGGATGGCGCCGCCGTGCACTATGGCGATGTCTCGCGCAAGATCTGGGAATTCGCCGAACTCGGATACAAAGAGAACAAAAGCGCCGCGCTATTGAAGTCCGAACTGCAAGCCGCGGGCTTCCAGATGGAGGAGAATGTTGCCGGGATCCCCACGGCCTTCACCGCCACCTTCGGCCAGGGCAAGCCGGTGATCGGCATCATGGGAGAGTACGACGCGCTCCCGGGTCTTTCCCAGGACACCACGCCTGATCGCAAACCGATCGCCGATGGCGCGCCCGGCCACGCCTGCGGCCACAACCTGCTGGGCTCGGCGTCGCTCTTCGCCGCCGTTACCATCAAGGATTGGATGACCACCAACAACATCAAGGGAACCCTGCGTTTCTACGGCACGCCGGCCGAAGAGGGCGGCGGCGGCAAGCTCTACATGGTTCGTGCCGGCGCCTTCAAGGATGTCGACGTGGTGCTGAGCTGGCATCCGGGCGATTCCAACGGCGCGTCGCTGAAAAGCTCCCTCGCCATCATCGAAGCGAAATTCAAGTTCTACGGTAAGGCCGCGCATGCCGCGGCAGCGCCCGATGCCGGACGGTCCGCACTCGACGGTCTGATGATCTCCGCCAACGCCATCGAATTTCTGCGCGAGCACGTTCCCGAAACCACGCGCATTCACTACATCGTGTCGAAGGGAGGCGCGGCTCCCAACATCGTGCCCGATTACGCGGAGCTTTTCCTCTACGCCCGCCATCCCAATATGCCGGTTCTCGACAAGATCTGGGATCGCATCATCAGGTGCACGCAGGCCGGCGCGTTGGCCAGCGAAACTCGCGTGGAAATGGAACTGATTGACAGCTCATACAACACGCTGCCGAACGACGCCCTGGCAGCGCTGGGCAACAAGAGCATGCAACAGGTGGGCGGCGTCACATACACCCCGGAGGAGCAGGCCTTCGCCGATTCCATCCGCAAGACCTTGCCCGATCGTACGCGGCCCATGGGCAGCCAGGAGAAAGTGGAACCTCCTGCCGAAGGCACGGGCGTGGCCTCAACAGATGCCGGCGACGTGAGTTGGAACTTCCCCATGATGGAACTTCACGCCGCTACCTTCGTGCCCGGAGTGCCCGCGCATACGTGGCAAGCCGCCGCGTGCGCCGGCATGAGCATCGGCCGTAAGGGCATGGTAGTGGCCGCCAAAGGACTGGCGCTTTCCGCCATGGATCTCTTCACCAATCCCGGTCTGGTGGACGCCGCCAAGACCAGCTTCGCCAAGCGCAGGGCCGGCTTCGAGTACCGGTCGAGGGTGCCCGCCGACCACAAGGCGCCGTTGAATTACCGCGATCAGTAACCGCACCGCTGCTGCTACGATGGTGTTCCATATGCCCCGTCTCTTGCGGTCTCTCTATTTCCAGGTGATTGTCGGAATTGTGCTGGGCGTGGCGATGGGACTGCTGTTCCCATCCAGTGCGGAGCGCATGAAGCCATTGGGCGACGGCTTCATCAAGGTCATCCGCATGATGATCGCACCCATCATCTTCTTCACTGTGATCGTGGGCATCGCTTCCATCGGCGATATGAAAAAGTTGGGACGCGTCGGACTGAAAGCGCTCCTGTACTTCGAAGTGGTCACCACCATGGCTCTGCTGATCGGGTTGGTGGTAGTGAAGATTCTGCAGCCCGGCGCCGGCATGAACATCAATCCGGCCACGCTCGATGCCAAGTCGATCGAGCAATACACGGGCAAAGCAGTTCACGCCGTCGACTTCATAATGAACATCATCCCCGACACGTTTCTGGGGGCGTTCTCCGGCGGTGAGATCCTCCAGGTGCTGCTGTTGGCGATTCTCACCGGCATTGCCCTCGCGACCTTCGCGCATGGCCCGGAGATCGTTACGGCCTGCGACAAGCTGGCGCACCTGTTCTTCCGCATTGTGGGCATCATCATGCGAGCCGCGCCGCTGGGCGCATTCGGCGCCATGGCCTTCACTATCGGCAGGTATGGACCACGCACGCTGCTTCCGCTGGTGAAGATCCTCGCGTGTGTGTACAGCACCTGTTTCCTGTTCGTGTTCGTGGTGCTGGGCCTGATCGCGTACCTCCACGGATTCTCCATCTGGAAGTTTGTGAAGTACATCAAGGAAGAGTTGCTGCTGGTGCTGAGCACGTCGTCGTCCGAGACGGCCCTACCGCGCATGCTGGTGAAGATGGAGGAGCTGGGATGTTCGAAATCGGTGGTGGGGCTGGTAATTCCTTCAGGCTATTCCTTCAATCTCGATGGCACCTCCATCTACCTCACGATTGCCGCGTTGTTCGTGGCGCAGGCCACGAACACGCACCTGACCGGCTCGCAGGAAGCGATGTTGCTGCTCATCCTCATGCTGAGCTCGAAGGGGTCGGCCGCGGTTACCGGCGGTGGTTTCATCACGTTGGCCGCCACCCTGAGCGCCACTGGCGCCATTCCCGTGGCCGGTCTCACCCTGCTGTTGGGGGTGGACCGTTTCATGTCGGAGATGCGCGGCCTCACCAACCTGGTGGGCAACGGAGTGGCCACCATCGTGGTGGCGAAATGGGAAGGGGAGTTCGACGCCGAACGCGCCCGCAGGGTTCTCAATGGCGAGTTGCTCGTCAGGGAAGAGGAGTTGGCGGGGATTGAGCCTGCCAGTGTGCCTTCTCACATGCGATGAAGTAACTCACCAGGTCGCGATATACTTTCTCAATCACGTCCGGACTCAAGCCCTCATGCTCGGCCCATGCGCGACGTGCCTGCAGCATAGCGGCAAACCGCTCGGGCGCGTGGACGTCGGCTGCGCTACTTTTGAAGCGTGCCGCCGCCTTCACGAATCCGGTGCGCCGTCCCAATGCGGCGATTATGTGCCGATCGATGGCGTCGATCTCGGCGCGGACCTCTTCCAATGAGCCGCACTGCTCAGGACTCTTCATGCGTCGCCTTTGCGCGCCGCATCCTCATCGGCCTGGAGGTGGCACTTCTTATATTTCTTGCCGCTCCCGCACCAGCAGGCTTCGTTGCGGCCAGGCAGGGCCGGTTTCAGAACTGGCTCAATGAATTCTTCTTCGTCGTCTTCCTCCTCGTCGCCGAAGGGATCCTCGTCTTCTTCCAGCAGTTCGCGCTCTAAAACGACCTTCTGAAGATCCAGTTTGTCGATTCCGTCGCGGAGTATCAGCGGCAGGAATTCGTCATCCTCCCTCGTATCTTCGAAATATCGCCGTCCTGCTTTGGACAGCCGCCGCACCGTGCGCGCCATCGCCTCCTGAACCTGAACAGTCTTTCCCAGCGCGGCCAGGCCATGGGTCACCAGCATCAATAAATAGCCGTCATCCTCATGAATCGTCTCGCGCAAGTCAGTCAGCAGATCGAGCAGGGCCTCCGTCAGACCTTCCACATTCGGGAGTACGGCCAATTGCTCCGCTAACCCGCAGCGCGTCGCCACGGAGGAGCCGGGAGTCTGCTTTCGGATTACGGCCAGGGCGGCTTCCGGCATTCGCTGGCCTAGCCGGTAAAGTGCGAAGTGCGCATGGCCGAATATATCCATGTCGTCGTACTCGGAAAGCTCCCACAGATCTTCCAGGTCCTGCGCGGCGCCGATTTCACCCATGATCGCGATCATCAGGCAGAGAGCATGGTGGCCGAGATCGGAAGGGCCGTCCACCCACTCCCGGAAAGCTGCCCTCAATAGCGGGAGGCATCGTTCCCGATTGTCCAGAATTTCGTCCAGCGTGGTGTAGTCCACCGCACTGATCGCCTGCTGCTGGAAGTCGGCGAGCACGCGGTAGGGGAGCAGCCGATCGGTTTCCGGTCCGTCATCCAGTTTCTCGCGGACTTCGCTCATTGTGAGCAGGAGTTGGTAAGTCTCCGGGTCCATAAAGTCCCAGGATTCCTTGGCCACGCCTTCCCCGGCCGACTTCTCAAAAATCTCGGCGACAATCGGTTGAATCTCGTCGGCGCCGGCCAGTTTTTGCAAGGCCATCCGGCGAAGTCGTCGCAGCAAAGGGTGATCGATGCCGTCTCGCGGCCGGAGAGTTTCCTCCAGCGTCAAATAGTAGACGGCGGTACAGGGCGCATCGTCAATGGCCTTCCAGTGCATGGCCTCTGCGCCTTCCATTTCGCCATCCTGCCGCATTGCTAAGGCCAGCAGCAGGCGTGAAGGCGCATGGTCTGGCGCGATGGCCAAGATCTTTTCCGCCGTTGGTCGGGGGTCCAGGCGGCCCACTTCCGAATCGGAAATCAGTGCCGCAAGTTGTTCGGTGACTTCGACGGGACGTTCCAACATGTTGATAGATTAGCGCGCCTTATGGCGCTGGCGGAGTGGAATGCTCCATCCAAAGATGGATGGCCGCGTACGCACGCCACGGGCGCCATTGTTCCGCCTGCCGCGCCACATCCGGCCCGGCTGCTTTGATCAGTCCCAGATCGCTTGCGGGAAACGCGTCGGGATCGCGGAAGGCGCGCATGGCCACATACTGCGCCGTCCAATCGCCGATGCCTTTCAGTTGGCGAAGTTCCTCCGTGGTTTTCGGCGGGTGCGTGGAGGCGAATGCCTGTGCCACGGTCCGCAGCGTCTCGGCCCGCGCCCGCGGTAGGCCGATGGCCGCGATGTCCGCCTCTGCCAGCGCGTCCGGCGGCGGGAACAGAAAACCGTGCGTCACCCTTTCGCCGAATCGCTCCACCAGGCGTCCCGCCAGGGTGCTCGCGCCTTTCACGGTCACCTGCTGGCCCAACACCGCCCGCACAGTCAGCTCGAAACTGTCCCAGGCGCCGGGCACCCGCAGGCCGGTTTGCCGGGCGACGGTCGCCCGCAATCGGCTCGATTTCGCCAGACGCCGTTCGATGTCCCCAATGGGTGCTGCGGTGTCGAACATACGATGCAGTCGCTCCGCCTTGTCTGTGGATGGGCGGAGCCCCCTAAAGTTGACGACCAGGTGCGGCTGCCCCATGGCCGGCCGCACTTCCACAGATCCGCCGGACACGTTTCGGCGGTAGCGCTCGGCAGAGATCTCTTCCACACCAGGAATCGCTCTCGGCGAGAGAAATGCCACTAGCGCCGGCCAGTTGTAAGGCGCCTGGAATGGCAGGAGCATTTCCTCATTGTGTCGCGTGCCATTCCATGGCCGCTACAATATTCTCTTGGCGAGACGAAGATTTTTTGTGGATGCCATTCAATTTGGCGCGGCCGAATTGCGTGGCGAAGAGGCGCGCCATCTCACCCGAGTGCTACGAGTGGAACCGGGGCAGCTTTTCGAAGTGTCCGACAACCAATCCGCCTGGCTTGCCGAGATCACTGAGGCGCGGGGCGAGCGCGTGACGTTCCGCGTGGTGGAGCCGATTGCCAGTCCTCCGCGCGTGGTCGGCATCACGCTGTGCGCCTCCCTCATCAAGTTCGACCGTTTCGAATGGATGGTGGAGAAGGCCACCGAATTGGGCGTCACTCGGATTCTGCCGGTGGAGGCTGCGCGCAGCGAAAAAGGACTGCTGGAGGCCTCGCGCAAGCGCCAGGAGCGCTGGGTGCGCATCGCGCGCGAAGCCGGGCAGCAATCGCGCCGTGTCACGATTCCCGAGATTCTGCCGGCGGTGCGTTTGCTGCAGGCGCTCGGAACCCCCGCGGATGCGCGCTATTTCCTGGAGGAAGCGGGCGCGTCGCCGCTATTGCGAGCGTTGCCGGAGCGACGGTCGAGCACGGATGAAGTGGCCGTGTTGCTTGGTCCGGAGGGTGGTTGGACGGATGCGGAGCGTCAGGCGGCGGGCGATTCGGGATGGCTGCCGGTATCCCTGGGACCCACCGTTTTGCGCGCGGAAACGGCTGCCACCGCTGTTTTGGCGGTACTGGTTAACGCCTGGATACATTGACTCTCCGGCGTCTGTCCCCTATATTTGTCAGACGGAGGATCATATGAACCGTCGCAGAACGCTTCCGATCATCGTACTCGTTCTTGCCTGCTGCAGCCCGATTTGGGCCCAGAAAAAGCGCGTGGCCGTGATGAACTTCGATTACGGCGCCGTGCAGACCAGTGTGCAGGGTCTCTTCGGGTCCAATCAGGATGTTGGCAAAGGCATCGCCGACCTGCTAGTGGACAAGCTGGTGAATGACGGCGTTTTCTCGGTGATCGAGCGCAAGGAACTGGACAGGATCATCAAGGAACAGAACTTTTCCAACAGCGACCGCGCGGACCCGGCTTCGGCCGCGAAGATCGCTCGCATCCTGGGCGTGGATGCGATGATCATTGGGAGCATCACGCAGTTCGGCAGCGACGATAAGAAAACCGATGTGGGTGGCGGCGCGCTCGGCGGCGTTACAGGACGCTTCGGTGTGGGCGGGATACGCAAATCGCAGGCCAAGGCGGTGGTCTCCGTCACCGCCCGCATGATCGACACCAGCACGGCGGAAATCCTGGCGAGTTCCACTGGGCATGGCGAGGAATCGCGTTCCGGCACCGGCATCATCGGATCGGGTGGCAGCGCGTATGGCGACAGGGCCGGCGGCGGCATCGATATGGGATCGAGTAATTTCCGTGCCACGATTCTGGGCACGGCCGTTGCCAAGGCAGTGGACGACACCGCCAAGCAGTTGGAGGCGCATGCAAGCTCACTGCCCACAGTGACGGTGCAAGTCAGCGGGCTGGTTGCCGATGCGGCGCCCGATGGCACATTGATCATTAACGTGGGGTCGAAGGGCGGAGTGAAGGTGGGCGACGTGCTGACCGTGAGTCACAAGGGACGCGAGATTCACGACCCCGCCACCGGCAAACTGCTGCGAAGCATCGAGGAGAAGATCGGAACCATGAAGGTGACGGAAGTGGATGCGGATTCCGGCACCGGAAAATTTACCGGCACAGGCACACCCAAGGTCGGCGATACGGTAGCCAGCGCCAAATAAAGGTGGCGCCGGATACGGGCACGCGAAGCCAACCGATCGGGAACCGTCCCAAAGTCACTACAATAGAACAGGGATCGGGTTCCGGGTGCTCTTCGATATTCTTGCCTCCATCATCTTCTTCGTGGCGCAATGGCGCATCGCCGCTCAAATGCTGGGCTATATCAACCGGCGTTTTTCAGCCGGCCGGCGGCGCGCGGCGCGCTATGGCGTCTTCGCATTCGAAGCCGTACTGGCGCTAGCCTACTTCTGCTCGTTCTCCGATCCCGTCGCGCGTTTGAGGCTGCCGCCGCAGTCGGCGATGGTGGCGGGGGCATTAGCCGTGACGTACCTCGCCCTCTCGACGGGCGTGCTTGGCGTGTACCTGATTCTGAAACCGCTGCGCAATCGAGTCGATCGCGTCGCGAATCCGGGGCGGAGGCAGGCGCTCAACACCATGAGCAATGTGCTAATGGCCACACCTTTTGTGGCGATGGGCTACGGCATCGTAAACCGCACCGATTTTCAAGTCCGCGAAGTGGACGTGCCAATGCCCGGGTTGGCCGACGATCTCGATGGCTTGCGCATTCTGCAGTTGAGCGATATCCATCTCAGTCCATTCTTGAGCGAAGCCGCTCTCACTCGAGTGATCGATGCCTGTATGGGCCTGCGACCGAACCTGGCGGTGGTGACCGGCGATCTGATTTCCCATCGCGACGACCCCCTGGACGCCTGCATTCGCCAGTTGGCGCGCTTGAAAGCCGACGCCGGCGTATTCGGTTGCATGGGCAATCACGAACGGTACGCCCGTGTGGAAGACTATACGGAAAAAGCTGCCGCGCGCGTGGGAATTCGCTTTCTGCGAGACGACGCCGCGGCGCTGCGCTTCGGCAATGCTACCCTCAATCTGGCAGGCGTGGACCACCAGTCAAGGGCGGGCGGCAAGAAGTACCTGGACGGCACGGAGCGGCTGATCGTGCCCGGCGCTTGTAACGTTCTGCTCTCGCACAATCCGGATGTTTTTCCGGTTGCGGCGCAGCAAGGTTATAATTTTGTGCTGTCGGGGCATACTCACGGAGGTCAGGTCACGGTCGAAATTCTGGATCAATCCATCAATCCGGCACGCTTTTTCACGCCGTATGTTTACGGACTTTACCGAGACGGTAACGCCGCAGCTTATGTCACCCGTGGTATCGGCACCATCGTGATGCCCGCCCGCATCGGCGCCACGTCCGAGATTTCCGTCTTGCGGCTGAGAAAGGCATAACCCCGCGGCCCCGTGCGATACCTCATCCTGAGCGACCTTCACGCGAATCGGCAGGCGTTGGAAGCGGTAGTCCGCGATGCCGAGGGGCGCTATGACCAGACGTTGTGCTGCGGCGACCTGGTGGGCTACGGCGCCGAGCCCAATGCAATCGTGGAATGGGTACGCGAGCATTGCTCGGTGGTGGTGCGCGGCAACCACGACAAAGCCTGCACCGGCCTTGACGACCTGGAGTGGTTTAACCCCGTGGCCCGCCAGGCCGCGTTGTGGACGCACCATAATCTGACGTCTGAGAACGTCGAGTACACGCGCAGTCTGCCGAAGGGTCCGTTGATGGTGGAGAATTTCGAACTGGTGCACGGCTCGCCGTTCGATGAAGACGAATACGTGTTGGCGGCCGATGAGGCCTCGCAGGCCTTCAATTATCTGGAGCGGCGGCTCTCGTTCTTCGGACACACGCACGTGCAGGGCGGCTTCATCTGGAACCAGGCGAGGGTGGAGACCATCCCGCGCACTTCCATGCGCACCGACCACCAGGTGATCGAAATCGATCCGGAGTGCGCCTACATGATCAACCCTGGATCCACGGGACAGCCAAGGGATGGAGATCCGCGCGCCGGCTACGTGCTCTTCGATTCGGGCGCCCAGATGGTCACTTACTGTAGAGTTCCGTACGATATCGAAGGGGCCCAAAGGCAAATACGAGACGCGGGCCTGCCGCCCATCCTGGCAGATCGCCTGAATCTGGGAAGGTAAAGAGGCGGCGCGTCAGAACAGCTAACCAAGCGCTTCGCCAGGTCCGGACGAGAGGGGGCCCTCTGGGCCATATTTCGAATGTGGCCGTCGTCTCGACCGCCATTCCCCGCTCTCTTGATCGAACATTTGATCGGACATCCTAAGCTTGCCGTTGGATGGCAAGCGGCTTATCCTTACTAGTAGGAGTATTACCATGCAGATTACCACGAAGGGGCAGGTCACCATCCCGCAGGAGATTCGCGACCGCCTGGGCCTTCTGCCGCACACGCAAGTTGAATTTGAGTTAGCCGGGGATCATGCCCGCATCCGAAAAGCGCGGCGTCCTGCAGGTGAGGGCTCCCGCGGACGCATGGCCATCGAGCTTCTCCGTGGCAGCGCAAATACGCGCATGAGCACGGATGAGATTCTGGCCCTCACTCGCGGTGAGGCCCGCGCCAACAAGCCACGCAAGTGAGGCCGGCTATACCGAATTTGCAAGCCCGCCTGAGCGGCAGCCGCGGAGTGCTTATCGACAGCAACGTGGTGCTCGATGTCGCGACGAACGACCCGCACTGGGCGGACTGGTCCGTCCGAGCGCTTGCCGAAGTTGCAGAGCGCACTAGGCTGATCATCAACCCAATCATCTACGCTGAAGTGTCGATAGGCTACACCAAGATCGAAGATTTGGACGCCGTGCTTCCTGGAGCGCTGTATCAGCGTGAACCCCTTCCTTGGGAGGCCGCCTTTCTGGCTGGAAAGAGCTTCCTGATGTATCGCCGTCGCGGTGGCTCCCGGAATTCGCCTTTGCCTGACTTCTATATCGGCGCGCATGCGGCTATTGGGGGTCTTGCCCTGCTCACCCGCGATGCCGCCCGTTATCGCACCTGTTTCCCGACAGTAGAGATCCTCGCCCCTCCGAAGCTCGGGGCGACGTGGTGATCAGAGAACTGAACGACAAGGCCGCAGTGCCAAACTCCGCCCATCATGTGTGGCGATCTGGCCGTGTGCCAGCCCCAGTAACGAACGACCGGGACGCGCATCTTGGCCTAACGCGCCATTGCCTCGCCGGTTTGCGCGGCTGCCGTCTTAGAGAGCACAGGCGTCTTGGCGTCGGGATTCAAAGGCGGACGCCGCGTGTGCCAGTCGGTCGCCTTTTGATAGGCGTGCGCCAGGGCCACAGCGTCCGCCTCACGCCAGTTCGCGCCACTGATCTGCAGTCCGATAGGCAGTCCGCTCTTCGAAAGCCCGCAGGGCACCGTGATGGTGGGCAGTCCGTAATCGTCCAGAGCCCGCGTGTTTCCCGGCTTGGGATTGCGGGCGCGCGCGTTGGCTGCCCGCGTCAGTTCCTCTTCGATACTCCAGGAAACTTCGCGGATGGTCGGCGTCACAATCAGGTCGACTTCCTGCTTGCGGAAGACTTCGAGGTCCACCATGCGGCGCACCAGACGAAGCGCGCGCCACTCGTGGATGTAGTCGACCGCTCGCGATCCACCGCGTCCCCCTCCGCCGCCGGTGTCGGTATTCTCCGTTTCGGCACGAACGAAGCCGCTTCCCAGGTTCTCGCGGTAAAGCCCGCCTTCGCTGTTGGCGCCCGTGCCCAGGATGCTCGGCAGTTCGATCTCCTTCGTGCCCTTCGTGATCTTGTTGAGCACCGCATTCGCGGCTTCGAGCGCCGCAGCCACGTCGGGTTCAAGACCATCGTAGAATTGCGGTGAATTTCCCAGGCGGAACTGAGACACCGCCGCGCCGACGCCCGCCATGTAGTCGGGTACCGGATACTCCACAGATTGCAGATCGAGCCGGTCGTAGCCCGCGATGACCTGCAGCACCATCGCCGCATCTTCCACAGTCCGCGCGATGGGCCCGCAGTGATCGAGCGACCACGTCAAGGGCACGATCCCGCGGATACTCACCCGCCCATACGTTGCTTTGAAGCCGGTGACGCCGCACATCGCCGAAGGAGTTCGTATGGACCCGCCGGTATCGGTTCCCAGCGCGGCGTAGCAGTTGGCCATCGCGACGGCGGCGGCGGAACCGCCGGACGAACCGCCCGCGATCATTTCCAGATTCCACGGATTTCGCACCGGGCCGAAATAACTCACGGCCGACGTTGCGCCTGCCGCGAACGCGTGCATGTTGCATTTGCCGATCAGCACGGCCCCGGCCGCGCGCAGCCGCCGCGTCACTTCGGCATCTTCGGTGGCGATATTGCCCGCAAGCGTTTTGCTGCCGGCCGTGGTGCGCACTCCCGCAGAATCGATATTGTCCTTAAGCCCAATCGGAATACCGTGCAGTGGACCGCGCCAATGGCCCGATGCCTGTTCCTGGTCGAGCGCCTTCGCCTGTGCCAGCGCCTGTTCCCGCATCACGGTGATCCAGGCGTTGATCTTCGGATTGAAGGTCTGGATCCGTTCCAGGCAGGCCTGCGTCAGTTCCACGGCCGAGATCTTTTTGGCCCGAATGTTTTCCGACGCCTGCCGCAGGCTCCAGGAGGCGGGAGTTCTGGGACTCTGCATCTTAGCCGCCGGTCTGCTCTGAGGCAGACTTGGAAAGCACGGGGACCTTGGCATCGGGAGTTAACGGCGGACGCCGCGTGTGCCAGTCAGTCTCACGCTGGTAAGCGTGCGCCAACGCCAGGACGCTGACTTCAGCAAACAGCGGGCCCGCGATCTGCAGGCCGATGGGAAGTCCATCTTTCGAGAAGCCGCAGGGAATGGAAATCACAGGCAAGCCGTAACCGTTGAACGGGCGCGTATTTTCCTCGGCATCGAGCGAGGCCCGCGAGCCGCCTCCGCCGGCAGCGCCGCGTCCACCTCCAACCCCGCCTCCGCCGCCACCGGTCGCGCCGCCAGCGGCCGCAGTGCCACCCCTGCCACCACCCCCGCTGCCCGCAGGATTCAACTCCTCTTCAATCAGCGCTGGCAGATGGCGCACCACGGGCGCCACCAGCACTTCCACATTCTGCTTGGTGAACACGTCCTCATCCACGGTGCGCCGCACCATGGTGAGTTCGCGCCACCCGCGTACGTAATCTACGGCCCGAGACGCATCCTGGGCAGCCGGAAACACCCGTGCCGTGGATGCTTCATAACCTCCGCCGTTCACGCCGCGGAGATTCTCGTGGTACGCCGCGATCTCGGCCGACACGCCTGCGTGCAGCAGGGACGGCATGCCGACTTCGTGCGATCCCTTGGTCAGCTTGTTCAGAACGGCGAGGGCGTCTTCTACCGCTCGCGCCACCTCATCGTCCAGATGATCGAAAAACTGCGCCGCGATGCCGATACGGAAATCCGCCACCGGCATGGTCAGGCCGGCCGCGTAATCGGGAATGGGTTTATCGACACTGTCGATATCCAGGTGATCGTATCCGGCAATCTGCTGCAGCACCAAGGCCGCATCTTCCACGGTGCGCGCCATAGGACCGCAATGATCGAGCGACCAAGCAAAGGGCACGATGCCGCGCAGGCTCACGCGGCCGTGCGTAGGCTTCAGGCCCGTGATGCCGCAATCGGACGCGGGGATGCGAATGCCGCCGCCTGAATCCGTGCCCAGTGCGGCGAAGCAGTTGGCCATAGCGACGGCGGCTGCAGAACCGCCCGAAGTGCCACCCGAGATGCGCTCCAGGTTCCACGGGTTCCGCACCGGTCCCCAGTAGCTGACCGCGGAGGATGCGCCCGCGTCGAATTCGTGCATGTTCGACTTGCCGATGAGCACCGCGCCCGCGGCCTTCAGTCGCTGCACCACCATGGCGTCCTCAGAGGGAAAGCGGTATTCGTAAACCGCGCTGGCCGCGGTAGTGCGCACGCCCACCGTATCGATGCTGTCTTTCAGGCCGATGGGAATGCCGTGCAACGGACTGCGGAAGTGCCCGACCGCCTGTTCGGCCGCCAGCACCTTTGCCTGCGCCAGAGCTTTTTCCCGCATCACTGTGATCCACGCGTTGATTTTCGGATTCCACGTCTTGATGGAGGCCAGGCAGGCTTCGGTGAGGTCCACCGGCGAGAACTTCTTGGCGCGGAGACCGGCGGCAGCCTGCTTGAGCGTGAGCGAGCAGAGATCGGAAGAGGAGTCGGCGAAGGCGATCCTGGCCGCGATGGCTCCAGCGGTAGCGCCTAGGAAATCGCGCCGGGAAGGATTTCGCATGAGTTGTTTTACCCCGCAGGAAAGGGGCTTGTCAACTCACTTTGCATCACTTTGCTTCCAGGGCGAGCACGGCGTAGGCGGTGGCGGCATCACTCATGAACTTTCCGACGTCGGAAGCCAGGTCCCTCTGCTTATTGAGCGAGTAGGCTAGCCAGCGGCCATCCGCGGTCTGCTGATTGTGCTCCAGCCATGCGAGCGCGCGCTGCATTTCGGTCCGGTCCCGGCGCATACCGGCGCGCTGCAGCACGAAGGCCGCGAGGCCCGTTGCGTACCCATCGCTCTTGGTCTCTTGCGGCGACTTGTCGTTGCGCTTCCAGCCTTCCACCATAGCGGACAGGCTGAAGCCTCCATCGGCCTGTTGTTTGGAGAAGACTTCGGTGATGATGGCGTCGCGCTGAGCAGGCGTGAGGAGTCCCGTCATTTCAGTAGATGCCCACAGCAGCATCAGCCGGTTGGCCAGCACCTGTTTATCGCGCTCACGCACCAGATAGTCGGCGAGTTGCCTGGCGCGCCCGGATGCGTCGTTGCCCACCACGATCGCGGCCAGCGCGGCGCCGTAATACTGCGAGTCGCCCTCCCAGGGAGAGTTGTGAAACTGCAGCCAGGGAAACGCGCCTTTGGCATCGCCGTCGCGGACCTGCTCAGCCCACATGTTGTCGAGCGCCTGCGGCAGGTCGGGACTGTGGTAGCGCTTCAGCACCAGTGCATTGAAGATGGCCTCTGTTCCGCGCGATTCCGACGTCTTGGGCACACCCCGCGTGGCATCGGGATAGTAAGGCTCCACGTCCTTCCACATGCGAACACGCTTGGTAACGTTGTCGATCAGTTTGTGCTCCGCGGCAGACGGCTCCTGTTCGCCCAGAGCGCTTCGCAGCGCAGGCCGGCCCACGGCATACGGCGCCACGGTGTGGCAGGAGACGCAGAACGTCTCGTGGTCGCGTGCCGCGGTTTTCCAAGTCATCCACCATTCCATCCGGCCATCCAAATAATCGGCGGCCGATTTGGCGTTCCACGTTGCAGGCTGATCTGCGCCGAAGAGCGCCGTAGCGAAACAGACGAGCAGAAGCGCTTTCATTGAGTATCAGGATATCGTGAAATACGATGGCACGGTTCGACACGACACGGTTGGACGTGGTGGTGATCGGTGGAGGCCCGACGGGGTCCACCGCTGCGCGCCTGTTAGCCCAGTGGGGCCACACCGTCGCGGTGTTATCGGCCCCGCCGGCGCGGCGCGCGCTCGCCGAGTGCTTGCCGCCCAGCACGAAAAAAGTCTTCCAGTTCCTCGGAATCAGCAACGAGGCGGAGCATGCGGGGTTCTTCGAGACCACGGGTAACACGGTCTGGTGGGGCGCTCGCGGCAGACGTGTGGAAGGCTATCCCGTAGGCTCGGGCTACCAGGTGGATCGCGTGGCATTCGACCGTCTATTGCTCCACCTGGCGCAGTCCGCGGGGGCGAACCTGCAAGTGGACCGCGCCAGTGGAAGCGCCGAAAGCTTCGGCGCGAGGTTTGTGCTGGATTGTTCGGGTCGCGCGGGAGTGCTGGCGCGGGCATATCGTGTGAAGCCGCGGCGGCAGCGAACGGTGGCGCTATGCGGAGTGTGGCGCAGCGAGCGAGGATGGCACGTTCCGGATGCGAGTCACACGCTGGTGGAGTCGTATGGCGACGGCTGGGCCTGGTCGGTGCCACTCTCGCCGACGCTGCGTCACGTGGCGTTTATGGTGGACCCGGTGGCTTCGCACCTGGTTCGCGGCAAGGGGCTCGCGCCGGCATACGAGGCGGAATTGGCGAAGACGCGAGCGTTTCGAAGAATCTTCGCGCGCGGGCAGATGGAAGGCGAGCCCTGGGGACGGGACGCATCGCTGTATACATCGAAGCAGTTTTGCGGTCCTGGATTTGCCCTGGCTGGCGACGCCGGCTCATTCATCGATCCACTCTCCTCGTTCGGTGTGAAGAAGGCGATAGTGTCGGGATGGGCCGCGGCCGTGGTGGCGAACACATGCTTGCGCCGTCCCGAGATGCAGGAAACGGCGCTTGGCTTCTTCGACGAACGGGAGCGTGAGATCGAGAATCATTACAGGAAGCAGGCAGGCGCATGGTTTCAAGAGGGCGAAGGGCCGTTCTGGGAAGCGCAGTCGGAGAAGGCGGGGCCCGATACCGATGCAGTGCGGCGCGCTCTCGAAGAACTGAAGCTCCAGGCGTCGATACGCTTGCAGCGAACGCCGGATGTCCAAGCCACGCAGCGTGCGGGAATCGAGGGCCGCGAAGTGGTGCTGCGCGACGCACTGATCGCCCCCAGCACGGGCGAGCCGCTCGATTTCGTGTCGAACGTGGAGGTGGTGAAGTTGGTGGAGATGGCGCCGCGATATCGACAGGTCCCCGACCTGTTCGAGGCGTACAATCGCGCGGGCTCGCCGGTATCGCTGGAGGACTTCTTGAAGGCTCTGGCAACCTTACTGGCGGCCGGGCTGCTGCAATCGGCTGCCTGACGCCTGCTTTTACAACGCGGCGACGATCTCGACGTTCGCGCCTTCCAGGATCTTGGCCGAGGACTGGCCGTTGGCGCCAGTACGGTAGACATCGCAGCCGTCTGAATAAATCACGGAACCATCGGCCGCGAGATCGAAGGACATCACATGTCGAGCGATCGTCTCCCCCTCTTGCGTTCCTGGCGTTTGGCGCATCAATAGCCACGAAGAGGGTGTCCTTGTCGCCTTTTCAGCGCCTGGTTCCTTGGCAGATATCTGGCCCCCGCTGGAGCTTCGTGCGATCAGTTCGACCAGCTTCATGATTCCCCAGAGAATGCGAAATGGCAGGAGCACCGTATGCTGCAGTGCAGTCGCCGGGTTGGCCGGTGCCGGTTTGATAATCGGCTTCCGGATATACCACAAGCTTCCGTCCGCTGCGATGCGCGGCGAGAGGAAATCGAAATCCGCGTTCTCGGCGAGGCAGGTAACCTCGCCTGTATCCAGGTCGAGTTGTTGAATGGTGAACGGGCCGTGGCCCGAGAGCCGGCCTGCCCGGTCCCTTCCGATGCCGGCGCTCTGGTAGACCACGCGGCGTCCCGTTCCGGACACCCAACGTGGCGACGTATCCAGCGAATCGCCATCGGTAACCTCGATCAAGTCGGAGCCATCGGCTTTGAGCACAGCGATATTTGACAGCAAGGCGTGGTGGTTGACAGACAGCGCGATCTCGGAAGTACCGGAATGCCTGTCGAGATGAGACGTTCGAAAATCGGCGGTGTGAAACAGCCGTTTCTCCACGCCCGCGGCGTCCCGGGCGAAGACTCCGCTGATTTCGTCGGTCTCAAGCGAGTAGTACAACTCGCCGGCGTTGTGCCCACGCGTAACGCTGGTAATCGCGATTCGAAACTCGGTGGGGTTACGCTCCGCAGGCGCCCGCAACGCGCGGCTCAGAGCCTGTCCGCCGCGCCCCTGCGACTTCCAGAGGTGCCGATTATAAATCTCGGCCGCGCGGTCTCTGAGAGAACGCCCAAACGGGCTCTCCACAATCTCGCTACCGCCATCGCTCTGCAAGTGGAGTTGGCCGCTCGAAATGTAAGCCAGAAAAGGATCGGTCACAGAAATCCAGCCTCCATTGTCCGCGCCACCTGCCCCGCGAACAAGTTATCGAAGGTAGATACCCGGCCCCACTGGCAGGCCCACCCGATTGTATTATCGGTATTTCATGCCTATAATTCTTCTTTGCAGTTGATCTGACAGAAAAGGCAGGGCGCTATGAATATCCCCGTTCTGAGACCCACCGCGGCACGTGACGAAACATTTGCCAGCGTTACCTATCACGTCGAGGGCGAGCTAGTCCCGGTGTTGCATCTCGAACTGGGTAACGTTCCCGTGTACTTCGAGCACTACATCCTCCTCTGGAAAGAGCCCGGAGTGCAGATCAGCGTCACGTCTTTGAAAGGCGCTCTGAAGCGGGTCCTGGCGGGTATGCCTGTGTTTCTGACCCAAGCCGAAGGCCCCGGACAGATCGGTTTCAGCCGCGACGGCGCAGGGCACATTTTCGCCATCCACCTGAAGCCCGGCGAAGGCATCGAGATGCGGGAACATCAATTTCTCGCCGCTACCAGGACCGTCGAATATTCGTTCACGCGGGTGAAAGGCATCTCTAATATGATGCTGGGTGGGACCGGTTTCTTCATCGACCATTTCACTGCACATGACGGTGACGGCATCGTTTGGGTTCACGGCTACGGCAACGTTTTCGAGGTGATGCTCGGCGCCGGCGAACAGATCGACGTGGAGCCCGGCGGCTGGGTCTACAAGGACCGCACGGTCCAGATGGAGACCAATTTCCAGCGCTTCACCACCGGATTCTTCGCCAGCGGCCAAATCGTCTGGAACCGGTTTACCGGTCCGGGACGAGTTGGAATTCAATCCATGTACGTCCACTCGCCTACGGAATAGCTGCCCCCAACGCCGGGGAAAATCACTGTCGCCTGTCGCCGCAAAATGATAATGTCCTATTTGCGCAAAGTAGAAATGTCCTATTGACACCGCCAGGCTGGGGAGGTGCAAGAAGGACAGCTACTGATGACGCAAGCCGAACGGGACCGCCTGGTGGCCCTGAAGAAGGCGAAGAAGAAACTGATCACGCAGAAGGAGGCAGCCGAAGAACTCGGGATCACGGAAAGGCACGTGAGGCGCCTGCTGCGGCAACTGAAGCGCCGTGGCGACAAAGTCGTGGCCCACGCGCTGCGAGGACTTCCGTCCAACCGCAAGATCAGTGCCGAGACGGAACAGGAGGCGATATCGATTCTGATGCAGCCGGTGTACCGGGGATTTGGGCCGACGCTGGCTGCGGAGTACCTGGCTAAGAAACACGATATTGAAGTGAGCCGGGAGACCGTGCGGCAGTGGATGATTGGCGCCAGGCTGTGGCGAGCTCACAAGCAGCGAGTCGAGAAGATCCATGAATGGCGGCCGCGGCGCAGCCGTTTGGGCGAGTTAGTGCAGTGGGACACCAGCCCACACGGCTGGCTGGAAGGACGCGGGGAAGAGATGCTGCTGATCAACATGATCGACGATGCGACCAGCCAATGGTTCGCTCGCTTTGTGCGCAGTGACTCCACGGTGGAGAACATGAACCATCTGGAGCGATACCTCAAAAAGCACGGGCGGCCGTTGGCCTACTACACCGACAAAGCGGCGATCTTTCAGACCGCGGAGAAGACCAAGCGCGATGGCAGCCGATTGGGGAAAAGCCGGGAGGAGTTGCCACCGACGCAGATCGGACGCGCTCTCCAAGAGCTGGGAATCCCGTGGATTGCGGCTCACAGCCCCCAGGCGAAGGGGCGGGTAGAACGTGGATTTTTGACGGCGCAGGACCGATTGGTGAAGGGCTTACGGGTAGCGGGTGTGACCACGCTAGAGGGCGCCAACCACTATCTGGAAACCGAGTTTCTGCCTTGGGTGAACTCGACGATCGCGGTGGTGCCCGCTAATGCTGACGATGCTCACCGGCCCTTGGAGAAGCAGCACGATCTGGCAGCGATCCTCAGCCACGTAGAGAAGCGGAGGGTAAACGCCGACTACACGTTTCCGTTGGATGCCAAGACCTATCGCATCCTACGTCAGGATATTTGCACAGGACTGCGGGGGGCATCCATCCGCGTGGAGCAACGGCGGGATGGTTCGGTGGCGGCCCGCTTTAACGGACGGTATCTCCGAGTGGAGAGATGCGAGCAGCAGCCCAAGGTAGCACCTGCCAAAGCACCGCCGAAGAAAGCGCCTCGTCAGCCGGGGCAGAAAAGCACGTGGAACCAGAATTTCGATTTGAAGAAAGGGCCGAAGGTCTGGCAGGCGGCGCAACAGTCCGAAGCCAGACGCGAGGAATCGTAGTGACCATGAGACGGCGGAAGTGGCGCGAAGGCAAAGTTCGCCCTATACCGGGAAGCTCTCCGCACGACCGGCTGGTAAGCCGGCGGATTTCTTCATCGTTAAAGGAGAGTTTGCGACGATCCCTTCCTCGCCACTACTTTCCGCACCTGCAAAGAATACTGGGCGCCCAGTATGCGTTTTTAAGGCATGTCGGAATCTATCTGGTCCGATGTGGTTTCAAAATCAAAACCAAAATCAAAAACCACACCCTGGGGTGGGGCCGTGCCGCCTCCCGTTGGTCGGCCCCGAGCCCAGGTAGCAGAACGTGCCGGGAGGATCACGCTCCATCTCATCGTCCGCAGATGAGTTCCGGCCGGCTATTCCTCGATCGGGTTGCTCGCCAGCATTGCCCGTCTCCGCTTCACCGGCACGCCCAGACTACCACGCACCCTCGCCCCGCCCGGCAAAAACCGGACATTTCTACTTTGCAGGGAATAGGACATTTCTACTTTGCGTTGACAAAAATCACTGTCGCCCCGCAGTTCGGGCTCATCTGGCATATAATCATTCCCAATGAGGATGCTGTTTGGGTGTCTGATCTCGTTGGCGGTCGTGTCTGTTTCGTTTGCCGCGCAGCAGGATGCGGCTCCCAAACCGCCGAAAGAGCCCACCGAAAAAGAGAAGGAAGAGATCGATTCGGGCATTCCCATTGCGAGCGAGCTGGTCCGCAAGTCGTGCTCCCCCTGCCACAAGACTGACGACAAGCTTCGCATGTCGCGCATCTCCTGGCGGCGCGCCACTCCCGAAGGATGGGAGCACACCATCAAACGCATGGTGGAATTGAACGGTCTGCAGATTGAGCCGGCCGCCGCGCGCGAGGTCTTGAAGTATCTTTCGAATAACCTGGGGCTGGCGCCGGAAGAGGCGCAGAAGGCCGCGTTCGAAGCCGAGAAACGGATGCTCGATTACCACTACCCGGACAAGGATACCGACGAGGTCTGCTCGAAGTGCCATTCCCTGGGACGCGTGATTTCGCAGCGGCGCAGCAAGACCGAATGGGAGTTGCTGATCGCGATGCATCGCGGCTACTATCCGCTCTCCGATTTTCAGGCGTTCCGCCGCGGCGGTCCGCCGCAGACTGAGCCGGGCCCCGACGGCCGTCCGCCCGACAATCGCCATCCCATGGACAAGGTGCTGCCGCATCTTACCAACGAACTGGCGCTGAAGACACCGGAATGGTCGGCATGGTCGGCGAATATGCGTGTGCCGAAACTGGCGGGTCGATGGGCGTTTTCGGGCTACCAACTGGGACGTGGAGCGTTCTATGGCGAGACAACCATCAGCGCCACCGGGAAGGAAGACGAGTTCACCACCGAGACGCGCTATGTGCGCGTAAAGACCGGCGAGACGGCGATGCGCACGGGCAAAGCGCTGATCTATACCGGATTCCAGTGGCGCGGGCGATCTTCCGAAGGCGCCGCCGATAAAGATGGCTGGCGCGAGGTGATGTTCCTCGACCGGAATCAGCGCGAACTAACCGGCCGCTGGTTTACCGGCGGGTATGAAGAGACGGGCATCGACGTGACCATGACGCGCATCGGGAACGATCCCGTGGTGCTGGGGCTCGATCGCAAGGGCCTGCAGACCGCGGCGACCCGCGAGGTGGGCATCTACGGCTCGAACCTACCGGTAGGCGTGCAGGCATCCGCCATCGATTTCGGGCGCGGAGTAGCCGTGCAGCGCGTGCTGAGCGCGACCGCCACCGCCATCAAGGTGGAAGTGAACGTCGCCAAAGATGCGCCTATCGGGCCGCGCGATGTCTCGGTGAATGGCGTGGTGCTCCCGGGCGCCGCGGTGGTGTTCGATAAGATAGACGCCGTCAAGGTGACACCTGTGGCCGGGATGGCGCGTGTGGGCGGCATCAATTTCCCAAAGCAGTTTCAGCAGTTCGAAGCCGTTGCGTACCACAATGGCGCCGATGGCAAGCCCGACACGAAGGACGATCTGAACCTGGGCGCGGTGGATGTCACCTGGGTGCTCGAAGAGTACCCCGCCACGCTGGACGATACCGACAGAGATTTCGTCGGCAGCATAGACGACCGAGGGTTGTTCACGCCCAACGTCGACGGGCCGAATCCAAAACGCAAAGGCAACGCCAACAATACCGGCGATGTGTGGGTGATCGCAATCTTCAAGACTCCCGAAGGCCGCACACTGCGCGCGCGGGCATTCCTGCTGGTGACGGTCCCGTTGTATGTGAAATTCGATCAGCCCGAGGTGGCGCAATGACGGAACTGCGCGCCGCCGAGTATCATGCCTTCGATGCGTCGGGCCGCGAGTTTGTATATCTTGTCCCGAGCGCTGCGATCTTTGAGTTGGACGGCCTTTCGTCTGAGATTCTTGCGCGGCTGCGCGGCGGCGATGTTCCACTGAACGATCTGGTGCGCGAACTGAGCGCGCGATTCGATTTGGCCGAAATCGAAGAGACCGTGCGTGAGTTGTTGCGCGTGCGCGCCATCGCCGTGAGCGGTGTGCCGGACCAGGTGATGCCGCGGCAGATCCCACCTGCTAATTTCCCGCTCACTACCATGGTGCTCAACGTCACGAATCAGTGCAACTTGAGCTGCACCTACTGCTACGAGTACGGCGAAGACAAGATCGTCAACACGGAGAATGGCCGCAAGCCCAAGTTCATGAGCGAGGAGACTGCGCGCGAGAGCGTCGACTTCATGCTGCGTGAGGCCGGTGACAACCGCATGGCGCATCTGACATTCTTCGGCGGCGAGACGCTGCTGAATCTTCCGGTGCTCAAATCGACCATCGCCTACGCGCGCCAACGGGCCGTTGAAGTAGGCAAGGAAGTGGATTTCAGCCTCACCACTAATGCCACGCTGTTGAAGCCGGACGTGATCGAATTCCTGGCCGAGAATCGTGTGGGAGTGACCATCTCGATCGATGGCCCAAAGGAAGTGCAGGACCAGTTTCGCGTCTTCTCGAACGGCACCGGGAGCTACGATGTGGTGGCGCCCAAGATTCGCGAACTGCTGCGGCGGCACAAGACGCGGCCAATTGGCGCGCGTGTTACGTTGACCACGAACAACCTGGACATCCGCAAGATTTTCCGCCATCTGCGTGAAGAGATCGGGTTCTGGGAGGTGGGATTCGCGCCGGTGACCACCGCGCCGGGCCGCGAGTACGCCATCGCGGAAAGCGGCTTTGACAGCATGCTGGAGCAGTTCCGGTCGCTGGCCGCGGAATTCCTGGAAGCCGCGCTGGAGAATCGCCATCACGGATTTTCCAACGTGAAGGATACGCTGGAAGAAATCCACAAGGGCGTGAGCAAGCCCTATCCATGCGGCGCGGGACTCGGCCTGATGGGCGTGTCCACGGATGGCGACGTGGCGCTGTGCCATCGCTTTGCGGGCTCGGACGAACACAAACTCGGTACGGTGCGCGATGGCATTGACCGGCTGGTGCAAATCGGGTTCCTGGAGAAGCATCACATCGACGATAAGACCGACTGCCGGCAGTGCTGGGCGCGTCCGCTGTGCTCTGGGGGCTGTTATCACGAGGCGCATACGCGCTATGGCGAGACGTCGCATCCGAACCTGCATTACTGCGAATGGATTCGCGGTTGGACGGATACCTGCCTGCGAATTTACGGCGAATTGGCGGTGCGCAATCCGCGGTACCTGGAACAGTTTGACGAAAGAGTGGAGCATGAAGCATCTCAAGTCAATTAATCGAAAAGCCGGCCGCATTGAGCAGCAGGTGGACGGCGAGGCCGACGTAGTAGCGCTGCAACAAGGGCCGCCGCAACAGCCGCCGGCCGCGCCGCACATTCCGCTAGGCTGCACGCTGGTGTTCTCGCCCGGATGGGAAGCTGACCGTTCCGGCGGCACTGCTGGGCTATGCACGCCAGTGGAGCGCGACCTGTTCGATTGCCACGAGGGATGCTACTGGCCGGCGCAAGTGCCCGACCAGTTGAATCACGCGCCCAACTGGACCGCGAAGTGCGCTTCGGCGCAAAAGGACTGGAGAAAGATCGACCTGGTTTTCCCATGAGGATGACGCATGCGAGAAAGATCGTCGGCATGATCGTCGGCACGGCAGGAATAATCGCCTGCGCTGCGATGCTGCTGCCGGCATTCGCCGCGGACAAGGTCACCGGCGGAAACGGCACTATGTATCTCGGCGGCCGTCCGGGGCGTTTGTTCATCATCGATGAAGCCACCGAAAAGGTCTCGGGCGAAATCCAGCTCAAGACCGGCGCTCCCATAGACCTCACTCTCTCGGAGGATCGCAAGCGCTTCTACCTGGTGAACATCGCGTTCGAGGATTTCGAGGTAGTCGACATCGCGCAAAGGAAAGTCATCGACACCTTCCGGCTCAGCGAAGGCAACAAGAAAATGCGGATTTTCGGCCTGGCAGTCGACCCGCTGGACCGCTTCGTCATTCTCACCGTCAAGGCTGCTACCAAGCAGACGGACCGCTGGGAGATCGGCGCGCCCACGCTGTATCAGTACGATCTGAAAGAGCACAAGATCATGCGCACCATACCGTGGCCCAACGGCGAGGAGCGCGAAGGCATCGGGATGAAGTTCTCTCCCGACGGCAAACTGCTCTACATGTTCGGCAACGACATCATGGTATACGACACCACCGATTTCAAACAGGTGGATAAGTGGGAGTTGTCCAAGCCCATCGAGGACGGCTTCGGCCGCATCAATTTCGGCTTCCCGGACGATCTGAATGAGGAGCGCGGCTTCTACACCAGCATCTTCAACGTGCAGGACGCCGTGCAGAATCGTCGCATCATGGGAGTGGCGCGCGTCAATCTGGCGAAGAAGGACGTTGATTTTTATCCGCTCGGTCCGGCATCGGGAGTGGGCAACTTCTCTCTCGCGCCGGGTCGCAAATGGGGCTTCGGGCTGCACTCCGAAATCGGAAAGTACGAGTTCTGGTCGTTCGATTTGGAACACCGCAAGCTGGGCCCGCATGCCGAATTTGCAGGGCGCCCACGCATGGCCCTCCGCGCCAGTTCGAACGGCAAACTGCTCTACATTTATCAGGCCGGTAACACCATCGATCTGTATGACTCGGCCACTTTCAAATACCTCCGCACCATCTCGCTCGACGCCGATATGACGACGGGACTCTATGTCGTACCCCCGCGGTAGGAGGTCGCTGTTTCTCTACGCGGTCCCCTACTGGCGCCGCCTTGCGATGGTGCTGGTGTTCAGCTTGTTCGGCACGGCGCTTTCGCTAGTGCTGCCTTACCTCTCGAAAGATCTGGTTGACCGCGCGCTGCTGGGTCGCAATTCGGAGGCCCTACTCCAGATCCTCGGACTTTTTGTGGGCATCACTGTCGTCAGTTTCGTGTTGAACGCCCTGAGTGGCATGCGCTATACGCGCGTCTCGGCGGAGATTCTGTTCGACATGCGACTGGCTCTCTACCAGCATCTGCAGTGCCTGTCCCCGCGCTTTTACGCGCGCACGCGCATGGGGGAAATCGTCAGCCGCATCAACAACGATATCGGCGAGATCCAGCGAATTGCGGCGGAGACTGCGCTGGCGTGGGTGGGCAACGTGCTCTTCCTGGTGGGCAGCATTGGTGTGCTGCTGTGGCTTGACGCGCGGCTGTTTCTGTTGAGTGTGGCGCTGCTGCCTGTGAGCCTCTGGGCGCTGAGCTATTACCGCAAGCGATTGGAAAGCAAAGTGGCCACGCTGCGACAGGCCAGCGCCGACATCGGCAGTTTCCTGATCGAGACTCTGCAAGGCGTGAAGCTGGTGGTGACCTGCAACGCTCAGCAGCGCGAGGTGGCGCGATTCCGCCGCAAGAACGACAGCTTCATCGACGCCCTGATGTCGATGCAACTGCTCAGTTACCTTTCGGGCGGTCTGCCGGGATTGATTCTTTCGGGCAGCACACTGCTGGTCTTCCTCTACGGCGGACACCTGGTGATCCAGCGGACCATGACGCTGGGCGCGTTTGTGGCTTTTCTCAGTTACCAGATGCGGTTGTTTCCGCCCATTCAAGCGCTCATGGGGCTCTACGCCAGCCTCGCGTCGGCGCGCGTCTCACTGGGGCGCGTGAACCAAATCTTCGATACCGCTCCCGAAGTAGTGGAAGCGCCAGACCCGGTGGCCTTGGGGACGGTGTGCGGCGAAGTGGAGTTCGAAGACGTGTCGCTGTCGTTCGACCGCAGCGGGCCGGTGCTTGATGGCGTCAGCTTCTCGCTCCGCGCCGGCGAGACATTGGCGATTGTGGGGCCGAGCGGCAGCGGTAAATCGACCATCGCGGATCTGCTCCTGCGTTTGCTCGATCCCGACCGCGGCACGGTCCGCCTGGACGGGCAGGATCTGCGGACGCTGCGCCTGGCTGACCTGCGTTCGCGCGTGGTGCTGGTGGACCAGGAGCCATTCCTGTTCCACGCTACCATCGCGGAGAACCTGCGCTATGCGCGGCCGGACGCGACGCAGTCCGATTTGGAAAATGCTGCCCGCGCCGCGGGAATCGCGGATTTCATTGCGGGCTTGCCGGAGAAGTTCGACACGCAAGTGGGCGAGCGCGGCGCTGCACTCTCGGCCGGCGAGCGTCAGCGCATCGCACTTGCGCGGGCCTTCCTGGCGAATCCCGCGGTGCTGGTGCTGGACGAGCCTACGGCATCGCTCGATCCGGTTTCGGAGCGCAGCGTCATCGCAGGTTATGAAGCCATCATGCACGGACGCACCACCATCATCATTACCCATCGGCTGGAACTGGCCCTGCAGGCGGATCGCGCGATTGTGCTCGATGGCGCCAAAGTGGTGGAGAGCGGCACGCCGGAGGATCTGCACTTAGGCCGTGGGGCGTTCGCGCAGCTCTTCGCACGGAGCGCGGGCGCACGGTGAAAGTCGGAGTCATCGATAGCGGTGTGTATGCCGCCCATCCTCATGTCAATGGTGTAGCCGGCGGAGTCGGGATCGCTCCCGATGGCCGCGAAGTGAGTGATTATACCGACCGCCTAGGCCACGGCACCGCCGTCACCGCGGTGATCCGTGAGAAAGCGCCCGAAGCCGAAATCTTCGCAGTGAAGATCTTCCACGATTCGCTGGCCACGCGGATCGAGCCCCTCATCGCCGCGATCGACTGGTGCGTGCGCCATGAAATGGATCTGATCAATCTGAGCTTGGGGACCACCAACCCGGCGCATGAGGCTTTGCTGCTGCAAGCGGTGGGGCGCGGCAGAGTATTGGTGGCAGCGGGCGAGGACGCGGGTGTGCGATGGCTTCCCGGAAGTTTGCCCGGAGTGGTGGCGGTGGAACTCGATTGGGATTGCCCTCGCGACGAGTATCGTAAGGTGGATCGCGCTGGTCGGATCATTTATCGTGCCAGCGGTTATCCGCGACCGGCGCCCGGGATTCCGGTGGAACGGAATTTGAAGGGGCTGAGCTTTGCCGTGGCAAATGTGACCGGATTGCTCGCGAGAGCCGGCGTGATACGATCTGCTTCGTGAGCGATTACAGATGGTTCGCGCGAATCACCGCGGTCTGCGGAATGTTAGCGTTGGCTAGCGTGTCTTTTGCCGCGCGGCCGGTGATCTTCGATACCGACATGGGCAACGATGTCGACGATGCCCTTGCCCTGGCGATGCTGCACGCGTTGAGCGATCGCGGCGAGTGCCGGCTGATCGGGGTGACCCTCACGAACGCACACCCTTCCGCCGTTCCCTACGTGCGGATGGTTAATCGTTTTTACGGGCGCGGCGATTTACCGGTTGGCGCAGCGACCCGGGAGTTGAAGGATGGCACGCAGGATGGCTACCTCAGTGCGGTTCTGCACGGTGCGCCCGCGGAGTACCGAGCCGACAGAAAGGCGGAATCGGCCGTCGTTGTCTTGCGCCGGCTCCTGGAGAATTCCGCCGAGAAAGTCGTGGTCGTGCAAGTCGGCTTCAGCACCAATCTCGCGGCGCTGCTCGATTCGCCCGGTGGCATGGAACTGGCGCGCCAGAAAGTCGAATTGGTGGTAGCGATGGCGGGCGACTTCTCAGGCGGCCACCCAGAGTACAACGTCCGCATCGATGTGCCCTCGGCGAAGACGGTCTTTGAACGCTGGCCGACACCCGTGATTTTCAGCGGCTTCGAAATCGGCCGCGACCTGTTGTACCCCGCTGCAGGCATTGCGCGCGACTTCGCGTACGCGAAGTGGCACCCCATCGCGGAGTCCTATCGGGCGTATCACAAGATGCCCTATGACCGGCCGACGTGGGACTTGACCGCAGTTCTAGAAGCGGTTCGCGCGGAGCATGGCTACTTCGCGCGATCCGACCCCGGCTCGGTGACCGTGGCTGCGGACGGTGCTACACACTTCGTACCAGGCTCGGGCAACCGGCGCTATCTGCGCCTCGATGCGGCGAAGAAGGCGGAGATCTTGGAGGTCTTGGAACTGCTCGCCGCCGAGCCGCCTAAAGACCTCAAGTGAAGTGACAGGTCAATGGGCCGGCCCCGCCTCTTCATGGCCGAACAAACTTCGCGAACCCAGCGACCGCCAGAAGGCGAAGATCGCGATGGATAAGAGGAGCGCGAGCGTTGCGAGACCATAGGGCGCATACCAGGTGCTCCAGTCGAGCCCGAGTACCAGCGGGTTGAAGCTGTTGACGAAGAACACGGTGGAGATGACGGCTACCAGGCCGAGGCGGATCACAATCAGCAGCACCGCGAGATAGATCAGAGAATAGATGGCGGCTTGAATTTTCCACTGGTCGGAATAGAGAACGTCGCCTTCTATCCATATTCCCAGAAGCGCCGCCACAACGGCTGCCAGCCAATCCCGTTTCAGCAGCAGGCGAAGGAAGAAAAGCGCGCAGACGAAAATCAAGCCGGTGGCCAGCGCTGAGGCCAGATGATTGGCGTGGCCGCCCACCCATTGCCGGGTTCCAAGAAGAAATTGCAGCCCGCTGCTCGAAACGGGCCCACGGGTGTCCCGCGGTCCCGTGATCTCGCCCATTAGCGCTATCACCTGCCACAGAATGCACCCGACGGCTGCACCAATCAAGACGTGCGCCCCCACCTGGGCATCCAGCCAACGGCCGGCCAGGACGCGATTCCAAGTGACGATGGAGTGCGGCCACCGGGCGCGCACCGCGGGTTCCAGAGCGAGGTAGATCAACCAGAGGGACCCGGCGGAGAACAGCCAGCTAGCGATCGCACCGTTGAATAAATCGAGCATCGCCTCGTGGGGCACCGCATGCACCGTGCCGATCCAGGCGAGGAACGCCAGCAGGGCCCGCGCGGCCGCGATTCGCAGGGCGCCTTTGCGGTCGACGCGGCCGAGCTTCCAGTTGCGGCGCGCGAACAGGATGGAGAGGAGGAGTCCGATTTCGACGATGGCGTCGTAATAGATAGTTTGGAAGCGCGCCACCAGGGAAGTCTGAGTTTGCGGTTTGTCGACGGGCTTAGCCCACGCCGGAGCGACGCGCACGTGGGTGATGCGTCCCCGGAACGAAGCGATTTCGATGGTGACTTCCGTTTTGGGCAGCACCAGATGTGAGCCCTTCCAGGCGCGCAACTGGTCGGCAGGAGTGGTGGGCAATTCCCGGGCAGCCACCTCGGTGAAACCGGCCATGTCGTAGCCGGCGGAATGAAAGACGGCTTGCGGCGGGATCGGTTGCTGAAGCTGGTCCCCCAATTCGTACGGCATCGCGTCGAAGCTCTGCAAGCGGCCGTACCCATCGAGCCGGACGTAGACCATCCCCTGATGGATGGGCGCTGGATTGCTAAGAGTCACAGACCCATCGGGCTCGGCGACCAGGGGAGTGGGGCTCTCGCGGTACCCGGCGGCGAGAGGCGGTTCGGCTGCCAGCCATTCGCTCCACTTGCGGGGCTCTGGCAGGTGATTCAAGTAGTTGATGTAGGCGCCGCGTCCATCCAGCGTGAGCACGAAATCGGCCGGCCTGCGTGAATAACCGAGCAGCGATGCGACCTCGCGAGCCTTGACCGCCAGTGCTTCGGGTGGCAGATCGAGAGGCGCTTGCATGAAGGCATTGCCGTGCTGGCGCTGGAAGATCGCGCCGGCAAGACAAGCCACCACCACGATCAGGCACGGAATGGAGTATCGGCGTGCGAGTCCCTCCGTCTCGCCGGCGGCGGCGACCACCTCGGGCGAGGGTGTTTCACCGGCCGCGAGTGCCGCTGCCAGAGGATCGCCTCCGGGAAGGGATGCCGCGACGGAGAGCGCGGTGAGCGGCCGCCTCGATGGATCGGGGTCCAGACAGCGACGAATGGCCTTCTCCACCGCGGGGTCGCAGTCGGCTGCGATGGACGTCATGCTGGTGAGTTGGGCCGCTTCCTGCAGTTCCAGCATGTGACGCAGGTCTTTGGCGTCATACGGCCGCTTGCCGGTGAACAGTTCGTAGAGCACCAGGCCCAGCGCGTAAATGTCGCTGCGCGCCGTGACTTCCGCGCCTTTCAGTTGCTCAGGGGCCATGTAGGCGGGCGTTCCGCTGCGCACGTCGGCAGCAGTTAACTGCCCGGCCAGCGCGGCCAGGCCGAAGTCCATGATGATGACTTCGCCGCGCTTGTTCATCATGATGTTCTGCGGTTTGAGGTCGCGGTGGATGATGCCGCGGTCGTGCGCCGCAGCCAGGCCGGCGCAAATCTTGCGAGCCGTTTCGAGCGCCTTATCCGCGGGCAGGCGGCCGATGCGGGTCAATAGCGAAGACAGGTCCTCACCGTCGATGTACTCCATCGAGATGAAAGGCGTGCCATCCACCTCGCCGATATCGTAGACGCGGCAGACGTTGGGATGAGACACTTGGCGCGCCACGCGCACCTCGCCGTGGAAGCGCTCCAACAGGCGCTGATCGCGCGCCGCTTCTTCCGGCAGGAACTTCAGCGCCACCGACTGCCCAAGCGTGAGATCGGTCGCGCGATAAACCTCTCCCATGCCGCCGCGCCCCAGCAGCGCGATGATGCGATAGCGACCGCCCAGCAGCGTCCCGGGCACAAAGCGGCCTTCGTCGGCGCTGGATGTGGACGTAGTGTGGGAGACGATGACCGCTGTCTCGACAGAAGTGGGATCGGTTCGATGTTCCACAGCTTACTTCTTCAGCAAAGCATCGATGGCGACCTGGGAGATGGCCTCATCCACCTCCGAGGCTGCGCCGCTGCAGGCGATCGCGCCGATAGTGTCGCCGTCCACTTTAATGGGCAGCCCGCCCTGGTTGGGGAAGCCGTCGGGAAATGCCAGGACGTCGAGATTGCCGCTCTTGAGCGAATCGGCGGCAGCTTTGGAGGGACGCCGGTATAGCGCCGCGTAGCGCGCCTTCTTCTGCGCGAATTGAATGGTATTCAGCCCCGCTCCATCCGCCTTTTGCAGGAACAGCAGATTGCCGCTTTCATCCACAATGCAGATGGTCACCTGCACATTCCGCTTCTGCGCTTCGGCTTCGGCCGCCGCTGCCATGGTCTTGATGGCCGTCAGGTTGAGCCACTTCCTGCTGGGAAGGTCGGCGGCGGCTGCCATCAACAGGCAGCTCAGGAGCATCACGATAACTTTTGCCATGCGGACAATCATATCCCGGCGCGTCCCGGCATGCTACCGTGCAATTAGATGATCAAGCGCGTTCTTATCAGTGTTACAGACAAGACGGGAGTCGTCGATTTTGCCCGCGGCCTTCACGAGCTGGGGGCTGCCATTATTTCAACCGGAGGCACGGCCCGCTTGATTCGCGAGGCGGGTGTGCCGGTGCAGGATGTTGCCGAAGTGACCGGCTTTCCCGAGATGCTCGATGGCCGGGTCAAGACCATGCATCCGCGCATCGCCGCCGGCATGCTCGCCATCCGCGGGCGCGCCGACCACATGCACGCCATTGCGGAGCACGGCATCGAGCCCATCGACATGGTGGTAGTGAATCTGTATCGCTTCGAAGAAGTGGCGGCGAAGGCCGGCGCGCACCTGGAAGAGCTCATTGAGAACATCGATATCGGCGGGCCCACCATGATCCGCGCGGCGGCTAAGAACTACCAGGACGTCGACGTGGTGGTGTCGCCGGGCGACTACCCCGCGGTGCTTGAGGAAATGCGCCGAGGTGGCGGTACGCTGTCGCATGAGACGAAGTGGCGGTTGGCCCGCAAGGCCTTTCGCACCACCGCCGATTACGATGCGGCCATCAGCTCGCGCCTGGACCGCGACGACAGCGCCGGGCCGCTGCCCACCGATCTTCGCCTGCGCGCTCCCAAGATCATGGACCTGCGTTACGGCGAGAATCCGCACCAGTCGGCGGCGCTCTATGGCGTGCATGGCAAGGGGATCGCCGGCGCCAGGCAATTGCAGGGCAAGGAACTGTCGTACAACAACCTGGTGGATCTCGACGCCGCCTGGCAGTTGGCTTGCGAGTTCCCCGGTCCCGCAGTAGCGATCATCAAGCACACCAATCCCTGCGGTTGCGCCGAGCAGCCGGAGCTTGTCGAAGCCTGGCGCAAAGCACTCGAATGCGACCCGGTGTCGGCTTACGGCGGTGTGATTGGAATCAATCGGCCGGTGCACGCCGATACGGCAAGCGAGATGGCCAAGCTCTTCGTAGAGGCTGTGGCTGCGCCGGGCTATTCACAAGAAGCGCGCGAGATCCTGGGCGCCAAGAAGAATCTCCGCCTGATGGAGGTTATTCCCGGCACGGATCCGTTGGTGATCAAGTCGATCTCCGGCGGATTTCTGGCACAGACCGCCGACAATGCTGTGCTGGACCGGGCGTCGGCGGTGGTCAAGACTAAGCGGGCGCCCACGGAAGAGGAATGGGTCGCGCTCGAGTTTGGATGGCGTGTCGCCAAGCACGTCAAATCGAACGCCATCGTGTACGCGCGGCCGGGGCAGACGGTTGGGGTCGGAGCAGGGCAGATGAGCCGCGTGGATTCCGTAAAGCTCGGCGCGATGAAAGCCGTGCTGCCGCTGGCCGGGTCGGTGGTGGCATCGGACGCATTCTTTCCGTTCGCGGACGGCGTGGAGGAAGCAGTGAAGAACGGTGCGACGGCGTTTATTCAGCCGGGAGGATCGGTGAGGGATGACGACGTCATTGCTGCTGCCGACCGCTTAGGCGTCGCGATGGTGTTCACCGGGGTGCGGCATTTCCGACACTGATGTGTTACGCCATGAACAGGCCTGTCATCGCGGTCCCAACACCGGCGACGCCTGCCAGCAATCCCATCACCGGGAACATTTTCTTCTTTGAGATGAAGTACAGCGAACTCAATACCAGGGCGATTTCGAGAAGCCCTTCTCCGATGTCGTAGCGGAGGGCGCGCGCTTCGTCCAAGTCGGTGCGATTATCCAGAGCCTCCGCATTGGCTTGAATTTCCTTGCCCTGGGCTTCGTACTTCTTCATCTGTGCGGCGTAGTCGGCCAGTACTTTGTCTTTGTCCGCGTCGGCGCCTTTCGCGCCGAAAACCGTTACCAGACTTTGTCCCAGCTCCAGATTGTGATATTTCACACGTGTGGATTGATAATGCGACCACTCGTCGTTGGCTGTCGATTTGTGAATGATGGCCGCTGTATGGGTTCGATGCGAGGAAATAGTAACGATTGCAAGCGCTACAGCCAGGATCGCGGCGAGCACGCCGACCGAGCGTCCCATAGGGTCCGCTGCGTGCGCTTCGGTATGGATTTCCAGTTCTGCCATTGAGAAGTATTCGTATTATAAGCTGGACTCTTGAACACCTCCGACGAACAGTTTATGCACGAAGCGCTGCGTCTTGCGAAGTGCGGCGCGGAAGTCGGGGAAGTTCCCGTGGGCGCCGTGGTTGTGCTCGCCGGAGAGATTGCCGGTCGTGGATATAACGCGCCGATCGCTCGTTCTGATCCCACGGCGCATGCGGAGATTCTGGCGCTGCGCCAAGCGGCCGGCTTCAAGCGCAACTACCGGCTGGAAGGCGCCACGCTCTATTGCACGTTGGAGCCGTGCGTTATGTGCGCTGGGGCGTTGGTGACGGCGCGGATTGAGCGGCTGGTGTTCGGAGCGCGCGACCTGCGTTTCGGCGGCGTCCGCAGCAAGTTCCGTATCGCCGATTCGGAACTACTGAATCACGCGGTGGAAGTGGTCGAGGGTGTTCTCGCGGTGGAGTGTGTCGAACTACTGCAGGGCTTTTTTGAAGAGCGGCGACTCTAATCGCGATTCTGCGCAGTCACTTTCGCCGCTCTGGCCACTGTGTGAATGGTGATTTCCACTTTGTCGTTCACGCGCAGCACGAAGGTGCTGGGGTTCTTCATCCCCCACTGGATATAGGGCACCACGAAGTGTGCGGTCGCGGTATATGCGCCGCCGGCGGCCTGTACATCCACCGGCACAGTCATTTCGTGATCGGCGCCATGGATGGAGAACATGCCGTGAAGCTGCACTTGAGCCGTGCCTTCGGCCGGCACTTTACCTTCAACGCGGTCAGGGCGAAATACGATTTCCGGATAGCGATCGCTTTGCAGGATCTCTTTGTGCATGCGACGGTCGCGCCCATCACTTCCGCTCGATCCGCTCGTGGCATCCACCACCAGTTCGCCGCCGGCCTTGCCGGTCTCGGGGTCGAACTGGATGGCGCCACGCTTCATCCGAAAGGTTCCGTGGACCGTGTGGAGGGTACTCCCCACTACGAACTCCGCGTCGCTTTTCGCGGGATCGATCTCGATCGATGTCGATTGCGCCAATGCCGCGGCGCACAGAATTGCCAGTGCCGCGAATCGTCTCATGCCGGTTGTCCTACGTGAAATCGGACCATGCCAGCGAAGAGGCGGGGATGGTCGGCCAGGGTTTCCATTACCAGGCTGCGCAGCCGGGTGCGGCAATCGATCATCAACATCAAGGCTGACATGAATTGAGGCCTCCTGCCTGCCCGGCGATGCGCGGTTTCGTATAGAGAAAGATCGTTCGCGGCAAAGGCGTCTGCTAGCGCTACGGCGTGCTGGAACAGCAGGCAGAGGCCTTCGCCGGTAACCGCATCCACCGAGCCCGAAGCGTCGCCCACCAGGGCCACGTTTCCACGGCACACTGCTTTGAGGCGTCGCGTTGCGGTGATGCCGCCGCGTTCCTGATTCGTGGCGTACGCCGAGCCCAGCCGTGCCGCCAATTGCGGAAACTGTGTTAGCGCCGCATCCAGGCGAAGATACTGGTTCCGTGAGATCAGCACCACACACACTTCCTCCGGACTCACAGGCGTGATGTAGATCTGGCAGTCGTCGCCCCAGTGCAGTTCCATGAACGGGCTCCACGGCGTCACGTGATAGTGCCGGCGAAAACCGAAACGGTGACTGTCGCTCGAACATGCATCCAGACCCGCCCAGGTACGTACCGCTGATCGTGTGCCATCCGCCCCGACGATCCAACGTGCGTTTATGACCGTGTCATCCAAAGCTAATCTGTCTGCCTGGAAGGTGACTCGTGCGCCCCACCGCAGATCCACGCCCGCATCTTGCGCGCGCTCCACCATCATGCGATGCAGTGTGGTGCGCCGAATCCCCAAGCCGACGCCCCAGGGGAAATCGCTGGTAACTGAGCGCTCACCATGGAAGAAGCGGATGCCGCGAAACGGCTGGCCGCACTCGCGCTCCAATTCGATTCCCAAACGGCGGGCGGCGCTAATGCCATCGGGCATGATGCCTTCGCCGCAGGCTTTGTCGATGGGCGGAATCAC
This sequence comes from uncultured Solibacteraceae bacterium, assembly GCA_963815475.1. Taxonomy (GTDB): domain Bacteria; phylum Acidobacteriota; class Terriglobia; order Bryobacterales; family Bryobacteraceae; genus Sulfopaludibacter. The sequence goes on from CAWFHD010000003.1 coordinate 4,347,658, forward strand.
ACGATCTGCCAGTATCACCTGGAAGCCGCGTTGTCGTGCGGCAATAGCGGCAGCTAGCCCAGCAGGGCCGCCCCCAATCACCAAAATGTCTGTATTCAACGTGCAATACCTTTTTGTGGGGCCTGTAGCCGCGCCAGTTCCTGCCCATAGAGCGGATTGCGCGGATACTCCTTCGCCAAGGCGTCCAGAATGGTGCGCGCCTGTGTGAAGTCCTTGTCGCGCAGCGCTGCAACAGCCAGCAGCAGACGGGCGAATGGCGCCAGGAAGTGACCCTTTTCCGCGGTCAGGCGCAGCCTCGCAATGCCGGTGGCGCGGTCCGTCTCGCCGCCCGCCAGACGCAGCAGCCAGCGCAATGGCGCCGCCTTAGTGCTCAACATATAGTTCTCGACGCCGATCGCGATCCAAGCGTCGTGATAATTCGGATCGCGCGCCAAAAGCTTGTCGGCCTGGGCGCGGGCCGCTTTCATATCCGCAAACGCCGCACGATAGCTTTTCTCGATCAGCGCGTTATAGTCGGACCGCAGCCCCACAGCCAGTAGCGCTGCGAACATGGAGTTGGGATCGTCAGGCTGACGCGACGCCAATGTGCGGGCCCAATTGAGGTCGGCCTCGAATTTCTTCTTGACCTCGGGATCGGGCACCAGCTTGTGGTCGGTATAGAAGTGATCTTCCTGGGTGAAGAATTCCGATTGCAGAATGTGGAGCCGGTCGAATTCGCCGAACAGGTAAGCGGCCGCATCTGAGGCCGGTCCCAGGGCATCCTCGGGATGGAGGCGCTGCCACTCCTGAAATGTCTGGTGGGCCTCATTGAACTGCAGGTTATACATTTGCGCGTAGCCCTGCTCAAGCGTTGTGGGAGACGGGCTCGCGGCATTTGCGGCGAAGACGGCGGTCACGAAAAACAAAATACGATAGGGCATGATTGTCATCAGATATTGACGGCGCGACGGGCAAGTCCCAGCGCCTCGCTCCAAAATGCGGCCGAGTTGTGCGCCAAGTCGACTACGTCACGTACGGCTTCGACGAACTCTTCGATCTGTCCTTCGGAGACTACCAGCGGCGGCGCCACTTTGAGCACCATAAAGTCGTTACCGCAGATTTGCGTGAGCATTCCCTTGTCGCGGAAAAGACGCATCACCAGCACCTGGCCGAACATGGCAGGGTGAATGCGCCGAAAGCCTTCGAACGCCACACGCAGGCGCAGCGATTTCGGCGTGCCGAATTCAATACCCGAAAGCAGACCCGCGCCGCGCACCGCCTTTACCATTTCGTAACGCGACAGCGCTTCGCTAAGGCGGGAACGCAGCTTGGCGCCCAATGTCCGTGCACGCTCGCCGAGGCATTCTTGCTCCATCACGTCGAGCGTGGCCAGGCCCGCGCGCATTGCCAGCGCGTTTTCGCCGAAAGTCGTAGCGTGCACCAGCGCGCGCTGCAGCGAACTGAAGACCGAATTAGAAATGGTCTCGGAAGAAAGCAGCGCGCCGATCGGCACCAAGCCTCCGGAAAGGGCTTTGGCCAGCACCACCATGTCGGGCTCCACGCCGAAGCTGTGCGCCGCCAGGAAATCTCCGGTGCGGTACATGCCGGTCTGCACTTCGTCCAGCACAAACAGTGTGCCGTAGCGGCGGCAGAGGGCGTGCGCGGACTGCAAATACTCCCGCGCAGGAACGCGGATGCCGCCTTCGGACTGGATCGGCTCCACGATATACGCCGCAAATTTCTTGGTAGCGAGTTGTGCTTCGAGCGCGGCGACGTCACCGAATGGAACGGCCTTCACGTCGGACAATAGGGGACCGAAACCATCGCGCCAGAAGGAATCGCTCATCAGTGACAGCGAGCCGCAGGTCAGCCCGTGAAAGGCGTGCTCGGCGCAGAGCAATCCGGCGCGGCCGGTATGTGCGCGCGCAAACTTGATAGCAGCCTCCACGCCTTCGCTGCCGGAATTGCAGAAGAAGACGCGACGCAAGCGGCCGCCTGCCTGATCGACAAGGCGTTCGGCAAGCTGCGCTGCAAGTCCGGGGACGTGGCTTTGCAGCATGCCGGGACCGCTGCGGTCGAGTTCCTCTCGAAGCGCCGCAATAATCGCAGGGTGGTTATGGCCGGCGTTGTGGACGCAATAGCCTGAAAGAAAATCGAGGATACGGCGGCCGTCAGCAGTGCTTAACTCCACACCTTCGCACCGCTCGTACTGCGTGTTCATCTGCAGCAAATTGAGCAACCGCACCCACTGCGGGTTCACGTATTGCGCATAAAGCCTGTCTAATGACGGTACCGCTGCAGTTTCAGACATTTCAACCGTTGGTTTAAAGACGTTTCGCGCCGCCGGGACGTTTCCACAAGAAAAAAACCGGCACTCCGGTGGCGATCAGCAAACTACCTACAATTGCAGGGCCTGGGGTCGCAATGAAGGTATTGATCACGAAGCCGGCGGCCACTGTAACGAATAACAATAGCGTTACAGGATAGCCCGGCATACGATACGGCCACGGCCGATCGGGTTCGCGCCGGCGCAGCAGCAGCACGCCGATGGCGGTCAGGCCATAGAAGAACCAGGCGGCGAACATGGCGTACGATGCCAGGGTCTCGTAAGTGCCGGTGAGGGCTAGCAAGGCCGACCACGCCCCGAACACGACAATCGAAAACGCCGGCGTTTTAAAGCGCGGATGAATGTTCCCGAAGCGGCGGAAAAACAAGCCGTCGCGTGCCTGTGCGAAGTAAATGCGCGGAGCCGTCAGCGCCCAGCCGTTGGCGCATCCCGCGATGGAGAGAAGAATCGTGAGCGACACTACCACACCGCCGATGGGACCGATGGCGCGTTCCGCCGCCAGTGCTCCCACACGGTCGCTGGCCGCGATTTCGCTTACCGTGAGCACGCGCAGATAAGCGGCATTCGCCAGCACGTAAACCACGGTGGCGATGCCGAGTCCCAAAGCCACTGCGAGCGTGAGATTGCGTTTGGGATTGCGCACCTCGCCCGCCACGAAACTCAGCGCCACCCAGCCATCGTAAGAGAGCACACAGGAGATCATGGCCACGCCGAAGAGCCGCATCGAGAGGCCGCCGGTAGCCGCGGGCACAGGAGCGTGGGGCGCCGCCAGGAACGCGCTCACGATCAGGATGAGCAGGCCGAGCAGCTTCATCGCGGTGAAAAACTTCTGCGTGATGGCGCCGGCCGTGACGCCGCGATAGTTGATGAAGGTGACCGCGGCGATCAGGGCTAGTGCGACTGCCTTGGCCGCGATCGGGCTCAACGGCATGAAATAACCGAGGTAATTCGCGAATGTGATTCCGATCCACCCGAGCGATGCCGAGAGCACCACGAAGAAGTAGGTCCACCCGCATAAGAATGCCGGAAGCTCGCCATAAGTCTCGCGCAGGTAGACATACTGGCCACCCGTTGCCGGAATCATGGAGCCTAGCTCGGCATAGGCCAACGCGCCGAAAAAAGAAAGGATTCCGGTGAAGATCCAAACGCCGAGGATCAGCGGGGGAGAGGGAAGATTCCGCGCCACCAGGTTAGGAACTAGAAAGATTCCAGCGCCGATGATGGTGCCGGTCACAATAGCGACGGCGTCGATCAATCCCAGCTTGCGCGGTAGTTCCTCGGGAGCCATGTCCTGACAATCATGGCACAGGCCTGGGATCGGGGTCATGGCCCCTACGGGGTTGGTGTCGAGAGCGGCGGGCAGGGCGCGTGCCCTAAATCTTTGCTTTCGGATATCGCGCGCGCATCCATTCGACGAATTTTTCCGGCGCGGCCATCGTCGAGAGGCGGCCTTGGCGCACCAGCGCCCAATCGTCGAACTTGCCCGATTGCTTGATCTCCGACAACGAGGTGGGCGGGTCAAGGCGTCCCTGATACTCCAGGTCCACCACCGCCGACTTCGGATTCTTGGGATCGTCGCGCGGTTCTGAGCGCACTACGGCCATGCCGACGACTCCGGAGACGCCTCCGCTGTGATAGACGAAGACGCGGTCGCCGGGGCGCATATCGCGGATGTTGCGCACGGCCTGCGGGTTGGTGACGCCGTCCCACGAAGTCTTCTTGTCGCGTTCCAGGTTGTCGATGGAGTAGGTTTCGGGATCGGTTTTGGCGAGGAAGTAGGCCATTTCACAACTTTCGCATATTTCGGCACGCGTATAACGAGGCTCCGTACAATCCGGCTGCGATGGTCAAGTAGAGCGCGGCTTGATGTGCGGCGCCGAAGCCCAGCATGGCGCCGAGCAACATTTGCGCCACGCCGAACAGCACGCGACCGCCGGCGAAGCGGCGGCGCTCCAGCGGCAGGCGCAAACGCATCGACGGGTAGTGGCCAATAGCCAGTGCGGTCAATCCAAACGCCAATCCGGACGGCAGACTCAATGGAGCAACTAGCACGAACAACGCCGCCAGGTACGTCGCGTCCTTTGCCCACAGAATCTGCCAGCCCCGCAGCGGTAGCAGATGGTAGCGTGTGGCCCCGCCACAGCCATCCAGAGTGAACAGGCACTGCGCGTACGTGCTCATCGCCAGAGCCACCAGCATCGCGAAAATGGGAAACGCCGCGGGATCGGTATTCGACGCCGACAGGCGCCATGCTGTCGCGCCGGCCGAAATCAAAATCGCCAGCCACGTATCGAGAATACTGAGCATCTGCCGGAGGTTTTTGCGGAACAGAAGCGGGAAGAGTTTCAGGCGAGGGGGTGATAGAAATCTCCCGGCGGGCGTTACCGACTGTCCCACCAGGCCGACGCCCAGCACGGCGAACGTCAGCGACGGCTTCACCTTGACTGCGAGCACCAACCCGAACCACAGCACCGGACTCAGCGCCACGCTCACCAGGCGCAGCGCATATCGCTGCTTGCCGGAGAGCGGCCACAAGCCCAATCGCGATACCGGGATTCGGGCCAATGGATCGCTGGAGAGCGGGAAAAGCAGCAGAAATCCGAGCACTACCAGGAATGGATAGGAACTGGAGGGACGCACACCGCTGACCAGCGCCCCATAGATCAGCAGAAAAACGAAGAGAAAGAAATTGTTGACCTGGATGGAGCGGAAGCTTCCCAGATCTCGCCGTGCGGCCTGCGCCAGCGCGCGCAGGATGGCCGCTACCTGCGCCACTTACTTGCCGCCGGTAGATTCCCGGACGATGAGCTGAGGCTGGATCACTACGGTGGTTGGAGGCTTGCGGCGCTTGGCGCCGATGTTCTTCATCAGGATCTCGGCCGCCTGATTGCCGATGGAGGTGCTGTTCTGGTCTACGGTGGAAAGCGGCACGCGCAGCAAGTCGGAGTAGTGGACGTTGCCCGCGCCAATCACCTTAACGGCATCCGGGATCGAGAGCCCGGCTTCGAGGATGGCTTTCATGGCGCCGGCGGCGGTCGGATCGTTGTAACCGAAAATGGCGTCGGGAGCAGGGTCGAGTTTCAGCAGGCGGCGCGTGACTTCATAAGCCGACGCATCGTCGCTGGCATGCACCACATACGATTCGGGCAAGGCAATGCCCGCCTCGGCCAGAGTGTCGCGAAATCCCTTCAGCCGGCCCACGCCTGGATTGTTTTGCGGACCCGCGATGTGGGCGATGCGCCGGCAACCGCGCTCAATCAGATGTCCTGTGGCCAGCCGTCCGATGGCTTCATCGTCCACGCCAATGTACGATGCATTGCGGTTGGGAAAGCGGCGGTCGATGAGAACGTACGGCACGCTGCGCGCTTCAATGCGCTCGAAGACGGCGGTAGACTCAGGGGGCTGAGCCGAGGCGAGGATGAGGCCGTCTACCTGGCGGCCCAGCAGGCGATCGATCTCGCTCGATTCCACTTCGCTGTCTTCTTCCGAGTTGCAGATCACCACGTCGTAGCCGGCCGGGCGGATCGCGCTGGAGATTCCTTTCGCGATCTCGGCGAAGAAGGAGTGCATCAGGTCGGGCACGATCAGTCCGATCATGAACGTCCTGCGCGCCGCCAGGCTGCGGGCTACCCAGTTGGGTTGATAGTTGAGCTCTTTGATGCGCGCCAGCACGCGGCTGCGCGTTTCCGCGCCCACGTCGGCACAGCCGCGCACAACCTTCGAGACCGTCATCACCGAGACGTTCAGGTCGCGAGCTATGTCTTTCAGGCGGACCGGAGAACTGGGCGGAGTAGACATAGGTAGAAGCACCATGGTACTGAAATTACGTAGCTGCTACAATCTGCTAGCTTGGATTAGAATTCGTTATGGCTCCTGAAACCAGGTATTGCTCTGAATGCGGCCGTGCTACGGCTGCTGACGAACTGGCCCAGTTTGGTGACCGGTCCATCTGCGCATACTGCAAACAGAACTATGCGCAGAAGTTGCGCGAGGGAGTCGCGCCGGTGACTGCAGTGGCGTACGCCGGCTTCTGGATTCGCGTTCTGGCCACCATCATCGACACCATTATCCTGTTCGTCGTGCAAGGCATCATCCGCTGGCCGATCTTCGGTTCCTTCACGCGAGTGGGCCGTTTCGAGCCGGGGATGCGGCCGGAAGAAATTTTTGGACCGATGCTTGGAATGATCGGGCTCTCGTGGCTTATCGGCATGGCGATCTCGAGCTGCTACGAAGGGTTCTTTGTCGCTAAACTTGGCGCGACCCCCGGCAAGATGGCTCTGGGATTGAAGGTCGTGCGGCCCGATGGTCGTCCGGTGGACCTGGGTCGCGCGTTCGGCCGCTACTTCGCCAAGATTCTGAGCTGGATGATTCTATGCATCGGCTACATCATGGTGGGATTCGATGCCGAAAAGCGCGGGCTCCACGACATGATCTGCGATACGCGCGTGGTGCGAATCCGACGCTGACCTTTCAACATGCCGGTACCTTGCGCGCGCTGTAACATGCCGCTTCCCAAATGGGAGCTTGCCACCAGCGAAGAAGCCATTTGCACGCTGTGCGGATCGCGCAATCGGGTGCGCGTATTCCCTGTCACCTTCGCCCAGCAGAACGCGCCCGCCCTGCCGGAGGGAGCGGCGGAAGGCGAAGCGGCGTGCTTTGATCATCCGAATAAGAAGGCCGTAGCGGCCTGCCAACAGTGCGGCCGATTCGTGTGCCAGCTTTGCGCGGTGCAGTTTGGGGCAGAGACGTGGTGTCCATCCTGTGTGTCGACGGGCACTGGAAAGGCCAAGGCCGCTAACACGGAAACCACGCGGACACTGTACGATTCGGTCGCGCTCACACTTCCCCTGGCATCGCTGATCGTATGGCCGCTCACGATCCTGGCGGCGCCGGCAACGCTCGCCCTGACTCTCTTGAAATGGAGACAGCCGTTGAGCCTCGTCCGACGCTTCCGTTGGCGCTTTGTGGTTGGCGCGGCGGTGGCGTTCGTCGAAACCGGCCTGTGGGGTTGGGGGTTGGTGTACTTGCTAACGCAGGCGGGAAAACAGCAATGACACATTATCGAAGGCTGCCGGGATGTCGACGGGGATTTGTCACCGGCGCTAGTGTCTGGTTGGGCGACGACCATCTGCTGCTGGTGAAATCGGCCCGCTTTCGCGAGGAGTATAAGCGCTACCACTTGAGCGATGTGCAGGCTATCGCGGTGGCACAGGCGCCGCGCTTCCACATCTCAACGCGTGCGGCCGCCATCGGCTGCATCTGGCTGGTTTCGATGGCCGTAGCCTCCGCAAGAAACGCCACAGTGGTCCCCAGTTTGACCGGCGCCAACACCGATTACGGCTACTCACCACTTCTCGGTATTGTTGGTTTGCTTCTGCTCATCGCCTGGCTGGTTGTCTCGGGGTTGTACAGTTGCCGCTGCCGCATCTACACGGCCGTGAGCGCCGATGAACTACCCTCGGTCTACCGCACCTGGACGGCGCGCCGCTTTCTGGCGAAGGTGGGTCCGAAGATCGAACAGGTGCAGGGCACAATCGAAGGCGCATGGGCAGAGGCGGCCGAGACGCGCAACATAGGTCCGCCGCAAGCAACGCACGTGCCGGGAGTATTGTCAGGCGCTGCTCTGGATGGCACCGCACCCGTCGAGACTCCAACGCGCAACTGGGTTTCCGATTTGTTGGTGGCTGTGCTGTTTGTCGCGGGGATCGCGGCATTCCTTACGCTCAACTGGTCGACGAAAGCGCTGGGGTGGCTGTCGATCCCGTTCCTGAGCTTGAAGGTCGGGCTTTCGATGACTGTCCTGGTGCAACACTACAAGGGAAAACTGCGTGGCGGTATGCAGAAACTCGCGATTGCCGTATTGATCGTGCTGGGCGCGGTGTTCTACACAGAACAGATGGTCGCGGGATACCAGGCAGGAGCCACGGCGGCCAACAAGCAGGCCGGCGGCCAGGTGATGCCGGTGCTCGTTTCCACCAGCCACTTTGCAGCCAGGTTCGACGGCATCGCCAACCTGGTGCTGGGCTGCGTCGGGGTTTGCATCATACTTCTGGAGAGGGACAGCAGATACAAATGACGGCCGGCTTCGAGCAGCGCTGCTGGAATCACGAAGGCCGCGAAGCCGTTTGCCGCTGTCCGGAATGCGGGCGCAGCTACTGTCGCGAGTGCGTTTCCGAGCATCAGTCGCGGCTGCTGTGCGCGGCTTGCCTTACACGTGTCTCGCAAGCCACCGTGCGTAAGCGCAATTCTATCGGCCGGTTGGCGGCGCCTCTCATGGCGCTCGCAGGATTACTGTTGGCTTGGATGGTCCTGTTCGGCGCCGGCGAATCCATCATCATCCTGGCGGAGCGCGCGGAGCAAAGCTCATGGCAGAACCACTAGCGCGCGCTCCCGATCCCGGCGCCATGGCCGTGCTGGAGGAAGCGGCGCAACTTCTGCGGCAATCCACGTTCTCCGTTCTGCTGTATCACTGGTTGGGCAGCGTACCCTTTGCGCTCGGCCTGCTGGGATTTTGGAACAGCCTCACCACCCAGCGTCTCACCGACCGCGAATGCGCCACTCAGGCATTGCTTGTGACGGTGCTGCTGCTTTGGATGAACTGTTGGCGGGCGGTCTTTGCGGGACGTCTGGTCCGCCAACTAAGTGGCACGCCGATCACACCCTGGACCATGAGGCGTGTCGCGAACCTGGTGGCGAACCAGTCCTTTTTGGGCGCTATCAAGCTGGTAATTCTTCCGCTCGCCGGTCTGGTGCTGTTTCCTTTGGCGAACACCGTGGCGTTTTTTCGTAACGCCTCCGCCCTGGCCGATCGCGAAGATCTCGATCCACTGCAGCTTATCGCGAAATCGCGAGACCTGGCGCAGGTTCACCAGCGCCAGAGTTGGGCTGTGCTGCCCGTGCTGAGCCTGCTGCAACTGGTGATCGCGGCGAACCTGGCGCTGGTGTACGCAGCGCTCCCCTTTCTAGTCCGGATGCTCACAGGGGTCGAATCGGACTTCAACCGGGGAGCGAACTTCTACGTGCAGAGTCCGCTGTTTGTGGTCTTCGTGCTGCTTTCAGCATGGGCGGCTTTCGACCCGTTTGTGCAGGCCGTGTATTGCGTGCGTTGCTTCCATGGAGAATCGGTGGCCACCGGCGAAGATCTCCGGGTGGGATTGCGGCGTCTCCGGGCCGCCAAGGCTCTGGCCGCGTTGGCGCTGCTTGCGATCGTGCCGCGATTGTGGGCGGACGGCGTTGCGCAGCAGGAATTGCAGCAGGCCTCTCGCCGCGCCATGCAGGCTCCCGAGTATGGATGGCGGATTCCGCCGCCACCCGAAACGGCGGGTAGCAACCGGCCATGGGTGCTGCGTGCAGCCGACAAGATCCTTGAAGCCATCAACTCCATGTGGCGCGCCATCGGTAAGGCTCTGGGCAAGGTGGTCGATTGGCTCTTCGGCAAACTCGGCGGATCGTCACCCTCCGGTGAGGGAGCTGCGCCGGGCGCCGGCTTGCATTGGAGCATCTATCTATTGATGGCCGCGCTGGCGCTGGCTGGTATTTTGATGGCGCTGCGCCTGCGCCGCGGATCCAAGACGCAAGCGACTCCGTCAGCCGCCACGCCCGTCCGCCTCGACGAAGAGGGCGTCACTGCCGATCAACTGCCGGAAGAGCAATGGATCGCTCTCGCCTTGGAATGCATACGGCAGGAAAATTACCGCCTTGCGCTGCGCGCGTATTATCTGGCGAGTCTCGCGTGGCTGGGCCAGAGCGGCTTTATCGCGATTCATTCCGGAAAAACCAATCGGGAATATGAACTGGAACTGCGGCGGAAAGCCCGCCAATTCACCGAAGCTCGCGGCTTGTTCGGCGCGAATGTGTCAGCCTTTGAAGCCGTGTGGTACGGGATGCACGAGGTGTCAGGCGAAGGCGTGGCTAAGTTTCGCGAACGATTGGAAGGCATGAAGAAGGTGATGGCGTGAATCGGCGGGCAGCCCTGTTCGTGACCGTCGCGCTAGCGGCCGGATTCGCGTATGTTGCCATCCGGATGTTCGGAATTCAGTTGGCCGAGGGCGATGTCTTTCCGGAGTATTCGAGCCTGCGCAGCGATCCCGAGGGCGCCAAGCTTCTGTTCGATAGCCTGGCCCTGATCAAAGATGTGCGCGTGGAGCGGAACTATCTTCCCTTGGAATACTTGCCCGAGCGTGACGCCGCCATCCTGCTTCTGGGAGTTGCTCCGGGTTCTTTGGACGACAATCGAGTGTTGCTTGAGAGGGCGGCGGCGCGCGGCAACCGCGTGGTCGTTGCCCTGCAATTGCCGCCAGGTTCCGTGCCTCCGGGCGCTAAATGGTTGGATGATGACTGGCACGTAAAGCTCGAACGCGATTCCACCAAGGGCCACGTGCATCGTTTCTACTTCAGCGAGTACAAAGGCTGGCGCGTGCTGGATCGCGTGGGGCCGAAAGTGCTGGCCCTGGAGAAGGATTTCGGGAAGGGTACGATCGCTCTGTTCGCGGAGAGCGACGACTTCAACAACCAGTCGACCGTTGCCGGCGATCGGCTGCGGCCCGTATTGACCGCGATTGGAGATCACCGCTACATCGTCTTCGACGAGCAGCATCTGGGAATCGCGCAAGGCGGCAGCGTCATGGAGATGGCGCGGCGCTTCCGATTGAGCGGCCTGGTGTTCGGCCTCCTGCTGGTCGCCGCTGCTTGTTTGTGGCGCAATGCTTCTGGTTTTCCGCCGCAGGCAGCGGTGAACCCCGCGGAAAGAATGACCGGACGCACTTCGCAAGCCGGCTTGCTGGGCCTGCTGCACCGCCACATTCCGCCGCGTGAACTGCTGGCGGCGTGCTGGCAGGAATGGTTGAATGGAAACCGCGGCCAGGTGAGCGCGGAGCGTCTGGAGCGCGCCGCGGAGATCGTTCGACGTGACGGAGACCGGCCGATGGAGGCCGCACGCGGCATCGCCGCGGTGTTGCACGCGAAAGGAGAGCTTTGACCCTCGAACAGTTTTCAGCCGTCATGGAATCCGCGCTGGCGGAGATCCGCAAGGTGATCATCGGGCAGGAGGACGCGGTGCGCTACTCCATGGTGGCCGTGCTGTGCAATCAGCACGCGCTCATCGAAGGCGTTCCCGGGTTGGGCAAAACGCTGCTTGCGCGAACTCTGGCGGCGGTGCTGGCCTCGGAATTCAAGCGCATTCAGTTCACGCCCGATCTCATGCCCGCCGATATCACCGGCACCAACGTCTTCAACCTGCAGCGCAACGAGTTTTCACTGGTGAAAGGGCCGCTCTTCACTACCTTTCTGCTGGCTGACGAAATCAACCGCGCTCCCGCCAAGACGCAGTCAGCGCTGCTTGAAGCCATGCAGGAGCGAACCGTCACCATCGACCGCGAGAGCTATCGCCTTTCGCCTAATTTCACGGTCTTCGCGACGCAGAACCCCATCGAATCGGAGGGCACCTATCCGCTGCCCGAAGCGCAGAAGGATCGCTTCATGCTCAAGATCCCGATGAACTGGCCGGAGCAGGAAGAGGAGCTTTCGCTGGCGACGCGTTCGTTGGGCGGAACGGCGCCCGAGGCCGTGCTGTTGCGCGGTGAGGTTACGCCCTGCCTCACCGAGGCCGGGTTGGCGGGACTGCGTGAAACGTTGGAACAGATTGTAGTGAGCGAGCAGTTGATCGCCTACGCCGTGCAGGTGGTGCGGCACACGCGCTCGGACGACAGCATTCTGGTGGGCGCTGGTCCGAGAGCCTCGCAGTCGCTGCTGCGAGCGGCGCGCGCCTGGGCGGCGTTATCGAACCGCGACTTCGTGAGTCCCGACGATGTGCGGGCGGTTGCGCAACCTGTGCTGGAGCATCGCCTGCTGCTGCGTCCGGAGTCGGAATTGGAAGGGGTTCGGCCGGCGGACGTCCTGCAGCGCATTCTGCACGAGGTGGCAGTCCCTCGATGAGGTTGCTGCAATGACGATAGCCCCCTCCACACGCCTGATCTGGATGGCTGCCGCCGTGATGCTGCCGCTTGCGACCGTCGCCGGCTTCACGCCTCGGATCGCGCCGCTGTGTATGGGGGGCTTGGCGGCATGCGCCCTGTTGCTGGCGTATGACGCGTTCGGCGGAGCCGCGCGGGTTCGCAGCATTCACCTAAGCGCTCCCGACATGCTGCGGTTAACCAAGGACGTCGCGGCCACCGTTCCCGTCACGGTAGACAACCGGTCAGGGATTGCGGCGTCAATCCGTTTGGCGGCGCCGTTCGATGAAGCGGTCAAGGAAGCTGACGTCTCCGCCGGCCGCTCCACTATCGATTGGCCTTTCACGGCGCGGCAGCGTGGCGATTCCCGCATTGAGTCGCTCGATCTCGAAGCTGTTTCGCCCCTCGGATTCTGGATGGCGCGGGCCCAGCGGAGCCTGGGCTGCACTCTGCGCGTATATCCCAACCTCCGCGATCGCGCCACCGCCGGCCTGTTTTTGAAGACGGCCAACGTGGGGCTGCGCATCCATCGTCAGATCGGAAAAGGGCGCGAGTTTGAAAATCTACGCCAGTATATGCCCGGCGACAGCTTCGAAGATATCCACTGGAAGGCGACTGCCAAGCGCAATTTCCCCGCCGTCAAACTGTTTCGCGTGGAGCACGCGCAGGAAGTTGTACGCGGTGATCGATGCTTCGCGGCTTTCGGCGCGCGAAGGAATTCTCGAGGGCTACATCGATGCGGCGCTGCACCTGGCGCTGGTCGCAGAACGGCAGGGCGACCGTTTCGGCCTGGTGACTTTCAGCGATCGCACCCAGCGTTTTATCCGCGCGCGAGCGGACTGGCTCACTTCCGCCTATGCCGCGAAACCATTTACAACCTCCGCGCCCAGCGCGTGAGCCCCGATTTTCGCGAGGTATTCACCAACATCCAGTTGAATCTGCGACGACGCTCGCTGCTGGTGTTCTTCACCTCGCTCGACGACGCCTTGCTGGCCGAGAATTTCGAACGCGATATCCCGCTGCTGTCGCGCCGCCACCTGGTGCTGGTGAACGTCACGCGCACAGCCGCTATGAAGGAGTTGTTCACCGGCGACGCCCCACAGAACATCGATGCCATCTACAGCGGACTGGCCGGCCAGATGTTGTCCAATCGCATGCGGCGGCTGAAGATCGCGCTGCAAAATCGCGGCGTGAAACTGGCGGTGGTGGACCCCGCGCGCATCAAGCTGGAAGTGACATCGCAGTATCTGGAAGTGAAGCGGAGGCAGGCGCTGTGATCATCGACGTGGCGCGTTTCGTCGGGGTCGAGCGTCCGTATTGGGACGAGTTGCGCAGCATGCTGGACCGCATTGAGACCGAACCGGAGCGTCGCATGGCGGTGCCCGAGGTCCAGCGGCTTCATTACTTATACGAGCGCTGTTCGGCCGACCTGGCGCAACTCGATACCTTCGCCACCGAGCCCAACCTGCGCGCATCGGTGGAGTCGCTGGTGTCGCGCGCGTACACGGAGATCCACGAAACTCGCGCGCCTCTCAAGATCCAGTGGAAGCGAATGCTGCTGGCGTTCCCGCGCGCCTTCCGTCGCCATCTGGGAGCGTTCCGGCTCTCGGTCGCAATCACACTATTGGGCTGCGCGTTCGGTTGGTTCGCCATTCACCAGGACACGCGCACAAAGGCCGTGCTGATGCCGTTTCCCGGCTTGATGCAATCCCCCGCCGAACGCGTCGCGAAGGAGGAGAGCTCCAAGGGGGACCGGCTGAAGGGCGTCAAGGCGTCTTTTTCCGCGCAGTTGATGAGCAACAACATTCAGGTGACCATTAAGGCGCTGGCGTTCGGCGTTACGTGGGGCATCGGAACGTTGATCCTGCTCTTCTACAACGGAGTGCTGCTGGGCGCGGTGGCGGCCGATTACATCATGGGAGGGCAGGGCCTCTTTCTGGCGGGATGGCTGCTGCCCCACGGTTCCATCGAGATTCCGGCGGTTCTGTTGGGCGGGCAGGCGGGATTCATGCTGGCCGGCGCGATCATCGGATGGGGCGACCGCACGCCGCGCAGCGAGCGATTGCGCGCCGTCGCACGTGATCTTTTTGCCATCGTGGCGGGCGCCGCCGCAATGCTGGTGTGGGCCGGCCTGGTGGAGGCGTTCGTCTCGCAGTACCATCAGCCCGTGATTCCGTACGCCCTCAAGATTGCGTTCGGGATTTGCGAATTGGTCGCCCTGACACTCTACCTGGGTTGGGCCGGACGCGAATGACGGCGCCGCGGCAAAGTTCGCTGGCAATCGAAACGCCCGAAGGCGTGGTGTTCCGTTATGAACTGGCGACGCCGGTTACACGCGCGCTGGCATGGTCGATAGATGCCGCCGCCATCGGGATGCTTTCCACCATGGGCGCGAAACTCTCGCAGGTGGCCGGCGCGGTGAGCCCCGATTTCGCGGGCGCGCTGGGAGTGATTCTGTATTTCGTGATCTCGGTGGGATACGGCATCGTACTGGAGTGGCGCTGGCGCGGGCAAACGCTCGGCAAGCGCGTGATGAGCCTGCGGGTGGTGGATGCGCAAGGGCTGCGGCTGCAGCTTCCGCAGATCGCGCTCCGCAACTTCCTGAGATTTGTCGACATTCTGCCGCTGCTCTACCTGGTGGGCGGCATCGCGGCGATGGTGAGCCGCAAGGGGCAGCGTCTGGGCGACCTGGCGGCTAATACCATCGTGGCCCACGAGCGTCGATGGGAAGAGCCGGAACTGGAGCAGGTGGCGCCCGCGAAATACAATTCGCTGCTCGCCTACCCATACCTCGCGGCGCGAATGCGCAGCCTGGCAAGCCCGGAGGCAATCGGAATCGCGATCCGGGCCGCGGCATCGCGTGACGGTTACGAGCCTGGGGCGCGGGTGGAGCTGTTTGGTGAACTGGCAGGATATTTCCGCGGTCTGGTAGCGTTTCCCGAAGAAGCGATGGAAGGTCTCACGGACGAGCAGTTCGTTCGCAGTGTGCTACGGGTGGTTTACGGCGGCGGGAAACGCGCGTAGTCAAGATTGCCCGCGCTACATCGGTTCGTAAGTCACGAAGGCGAACTTCTTGGAGTCGGGCGACCAGGAGTTGACGTTGATCGTTCCCTGGCCTCCGAAAATCGTGGTCAGAACTTGCGGGTCCTTGCCTCCAACCGGGAGCATGCGAAGTTGCACGCCTTCCATTTTGCCGTTGTGGTTGGCAGTGCCCTTGGGGAACGACAGAAAGACCATCGATTTCCCGTCGGGCGAAAGGTGCGGGAACCAATCTTCCAGGTCGTCGCTGGTGATGCGCTCGGCCTTGGCGTCCTCTGCGCCGCCGCCATCTGAGGGAATTCGCCAGATGTCCCACGTGCCCGATCGGTCGGAGTTGAAGTAGATCCACTTGCCGTCGGGCGAGTAGTCCGGTCCGTCGTCGTAGGCGCCGTGCGAAGTGAGCCGCTGCTCCTCGCCTCCCGCCACCGCCACGCGATACAGTTCGAACTTGCCGTTGCGCTGACCCACAAATGCCAGCCATTTGCCGTCGGGCGACCATCCGTGGAAATAGCTTGCCGTGGCGGCGTTGGTCATCTGCTTCACATCCTTGCCGTCGGCGGTGGCTTGAAAGACCTGCGAGACGCGTGAAGTCGCAGTTGAGGCTGAGAAGGCCAGCAGCTTGCCATCGCGTGTGAAGCCATGATCGTTGTTGCAGCGATACGCGCCGCCCAGATCGATCTTCTCGGGCGCGGCGCCGCCATCCACACCGAGCCGGAAGAGGTTGCCGCCCGAGTTCACCAGCAGGTATTTGCCATCGTGCGACCAGTTAGGCGCTTCCCACACTTCGTCGGCGGTGAAAGTCGCTCGCGTCGATTTGCTGTTGCGGTCGTAAATGGAGATGCGGCTGCGATAGCGCTGCTGCGGCCCTCGGGCCGGTGGATTTTGCGCGTAGACCACTGCTGTCAGCAGTCCGAGAAATAGGAAAGTCTTCACGGGCGATAGTATATCTCTATGGAATACGTGCGATTAGGCCGCACTGGCCTCAAGGTTTCCAGGCTCTGTCTGGGGACCATGACATACGGTTCGAAGCGCTGGCGCGAATGGGTTCTGGAAGAAAAGGATAGCCTGCCGTTTTTCCGCCGCGCCCTTGAGATGGGTTTCAATTTCTTCGACACGGCGGATGTCTATTCGCTGGGTGTGAGCGAAGAGATTGTGGGGCGGGCGCTGAAGGAATTCGGCCCTTCGCGCGACCGACTGGTGGTGGCCACCAAGGTGCACGGCCCCATGGGCGACGATCCCAACCAACGCGGCCTGTCGCGGAAACACATTTTCCATTCGATTGACGACAGTCTTCGCCGTCTGGGGATGGATTACGTGGACCTCTACCAGATCCACCGCTTCGATCCCAACACGCCCATCGAAGAGACGATCGAGGCGCTGGACGAAGTGGTGAAAATGGGGAAAGCCTTGTACGTTGGCGCCTCTTCGATGTATGCCTACCAATTCGCCAAGATGCTCGCCAAGGCCGACGAGATGGGCTGCGCGCGATTCGTGAGCATGCAGAATCACTACAACTTGATCTACCGTGAGGAAGAGCGTGAAATGCTGCCGCTGTGCCGCGAGGAGGAGATCGGCGTGATTCCGTGGAGCCCGCTGGCGCGCGGTTTCGTCATGGGCCGTCCGCGCACCGACGGTGCGGATTCGGCGCGCGCCCGCACAGACCAGTTTGCACGCGACCTGTATTACCAGGAGGCGGACTACAAAGTGGTGGACCGGATCACCGAGGTGGCGCAGAAGCACGGCGTCTCCAACGCGCAGGTGGCGCTGGCGTGGGTGCTGGATCAGCCCGGGATCAGCGCGCCCATCATTGGCGCCAGCAAAATGCAGCACTTGGAGGAGGCCGTGAAGGCGATCGAGATCAAGCTGGACGATGCGGACCGCAAGGCCTTGGCGGAACCCTACGTGCCACACGCTGTACTGGGACACTCGTAAAATAGTTCAGGCCAAAATGGATAGGGATAAAACGCGCATGCGCCGCACGGTGCATCTGCTCTCGCTCGGCCTGCTGGCGGCGAGCACCGTATCGCTGGCACAAGCGCTGATGTTCGGCTGGCAGGACGCTGCGTGGACGCTGGGCGCGGAAAATCTATGTCTACTCGCCGCGCTTTGGGTCAATCACCGGGGACGCCTGGAACTGGCCGCCCAAATCATCGCGTTTAGCGAACTGGCCTCCGGCCTGTTGCTGGTCTGGTTCGGCTGGGGTTTCAGCGACGAGGAGATGTTGCTGTTCCCGCTGGTATTGGTGATTGCCGCGGTGCTGCTGCATTGGCGTGCTTACGTGGCGCTGGCCGCCACCGTATTGGTCTCATTGGCGGTGATGGGGTTCGTGCTGGCGCAGGAAGGCCGCACCACGCAATACCACACCGTCTTGAATGCGCTCAATATCCTGGTGGTGACCGCGGCCGCGGTGGGACTCCTGGCGCATAGCTTGCGCACTGCCGCTGAACAGGCCACCGAATCGGAGAGGCGATTTCGCGAGTTGCTGGAGAACGTTCAACTCGCGGCCTTGATGTTTGACGTGAGCGGCGCCATCACCTTCTGCAACGATTATCTTTTGGCCATTACGGGGTGGACCCGAGCGGAACTGATCGGCCACTCATTGACGGAGTTCGTGGCACCGGAGCATCGCGACCAGGTGGGCGCCGCAATCGAGCGGGGCGCCGCCCAGGAGGCTCCCGTTCCGCCCGCCGACTACGCCGTACTCACCAAGACCGGACAGTCGAGATGGGTTCAATGGAACCATGCCCGGCTGCGAGATACCAACGGCAAGAGTGTGGGCTTCGCCAGCGTGGGTGTGGACGTTACGGATCATCGCGCGCTGGAAGAGCAGTATTTGCAGGCGCAAAAACTCGAGAGCGTGGGCCGCCTGGCGGGAGGAGTTGCGCACGACTTCAACAATCTGCTGACGGTGGTCAATGGCTATTCCGACATGGTGTTGTTGAAACTGGCCAAGAACGACCCCCTACGGACCAAGCTGCAGCAGATTCGCAACGCTGGCGGCCGCGCCGCACAGTTGACGCAGCAGTTGTTGGCATTCAGCCGCAAGCAAGTGATCCAGCCGCGTCCGCTCAATTTGAACGCAGCCGTGGAGGAGGCGCAGGCGATGCTTCACCCAGTGATGGGTGAAGATATCGAGGTGGTCCTGCGCCTGGACGAGAGCGTAGGTCAGGTGTTGGGCGATCCCGCACAGATGGCGCAGTTGCTCATGAACCTGGCGGTGAACGCGCGCGATGCCATGCCTCGCGGCGGCGCCTCACCATCGAGACGGCCAATATAACTGTCGGCGACTCGGCCGCCCAGCCCGCGCTGCCACTTGGGCCCTACGTCCTGCTCACGGTATCGGACACGGGCACCGGAATGGGCGAAGATGTGCGGCAACACATTTTTGAACCGTTCTACACCACGAAAGAAAAGGATCGGGGCACGGGCCTCGGCCTAGCGACGGTGTACGGGATTGTGCAGCAATCCGGGGGATCTATCACCGTGGAAAGCGCGCCCGGCAAAGGCACTGCCTTTCGCACCTTCCTGCCGTGCGTAAATGAAATCGTGCCTAAGACGTCGGAGCGAGCGCCGGCCGGAGTGGTGGGCGGCACAGAGACGATTCTGGTGGTGGAGGATCAACCGGAGGTGCGCCAACTCGCCTGCGAAGTGCTGGAAGGCTATGGCTACCGCGTCCTGCAGGCCGTGGACGGCGCCGATGCGCTACGCCAGGTGGAAGCGTGGCCCGACGCAATCCATCTGGCTATCACCGACGTAGTGATGCCCGGCATGACCGGGCGGGAATTCGCCGGCCGCCTCAAACTGTTACGGCCCGAAGTGAAACTGATTTATATGTCGGGATATGCGGAGGCCGCCATTGCGCATCGCGGAGTGCTCGATTCGGGAATCGCATTTCTGGCCAAGCCGTTCGAACCCGAGGAACTGGCGGCAAAGGCGCGCGAGGTGATCGGCGCCGCGCCGCGTGCGATTACCGTGCTGGTGGCCGATGACGAGGAGGGCATCCGCACGCTATTTCAGGAGACCCTCGCCGAGGCAGGCTACGAAGTGCTGCTGGCGTCGAGCGGGGACGAAGTAATAGCACTGCTCAAGAGCCGCGCGGTGGATCTGGTGGTTACAGATCTGGTGATGCCGGGGCAGGACGGCATCGACACCATCCGGACGGTGCGCCGCGAGCATCCGACAGTGAAGACGATCGCGATGTCGGGCGCCTTCGGCGGGCAGTTCTTGAAGACGGCGGAATTATTAGGAGCGGACGCCACATTGTCGAAGCCGGTCTTGCCGGAGCGGCTGATCAGCATGGTGGCCGAAGTGTGCGGCAGGGCCTGATCGCCCGTTTTCCGAGCCGCGACCGTTAGGGAGTCGGTTCTTTTTGCGGTTAAGGAGCCACCAGGATCGGAGCCTGCCAGAACGTGGCTTTGCGCTGGTTTGGATCCACCACCGTCACCTGGCAGCGGTAGCGCCCCGGCGTGAGCTTAGCGAGCGACAACGTGAATCGCAGCGGGACTGTGTGCAGGCCGTTCGACAAACTGTCGCGCACGGAAAGCACGGGCGTTTCCAATACCTTCACGGCGCCGCGGTAGAAGCTGACCACCGCTGCCAGCGGGCCTGGCTCGTACGCCTGCAGGTAGACATACATGTCGCGGCTCTTGCTGAACACGCGAGTGACGCTGGGAATCAGTTTCTGCCCCCTGGACCAGCGGATTGACACTGCGTCGCGGCTTGTCTTTTCCCGCCGTGTACAGCGCATCCCGCATCTCCACGCGCTGGCTGCTCAGCACCACGGAACTGATCGGGATCCGCTTATCCTCCTTATTCAGGTTGGGGATCACGAATTTGTTCATGTAGGTTCCGATGCGGCCGGTTTCGGCGTCGCGCGCCAGGAATTTGATGGTGTACTTGCCCGGCAGCAGGGTGAAGCCGGTGGCGTATTCGATCGGGCGCTTGGTGAGCTGCGCCGCGGTCTCGCCGCTCAGCTTGATATCCACTTTGTCGCGCACGTTCTGCACGGTGGTGCCCCACTCGTCCTTGATCTCGCCGATGAAATCGATCAGCGTCCGCTCGGCGCCGCCGTGCCTGGCCAGCGCCAGTTCGCTCCCCGGAATCTTCACCGCCACCGGGACGAAATATTCGGCGCGATTCAACTGGAAGTAATTCACTTCCATGGCGATGGTGAGGTCGGTGACGGGATCGCCCAGCATCAGCGCATCCTCCAATTGCCTCTCCTTGTCGGCCGTCGGTGAACTTGGCGAACTGCTTGCCGGCGTAGTAGCCCTAGCGGATAATCGAGCTTCGCCGAAAGATCCTTGACGTGAGATCTTGATGCGCCGGAACTTGCCGTCGAGCGCCTTATTCGTGGTGTAGTAGCCCAGAATGTAATAACTGGAGAAGGACTTCTGCGCCTGCACGATGCCGGCGCGAGATCGTTGAAGTCGAGCAGCGCCTTGCCGCCCGTATCCGCGCCCAGCGTGAACAGCGTATCCTGCGAGCGCTGAAAATTGCGAGGTCGTTGGCCAGCGCGGAAGATCCCGAATACATGCCCAGCCCGCCCGGAGATCCGTGGCTGGCGTCGCCCAGCGGGGCCGAGGCCAGCAGTCCGCGCGCATCGACCGGGTAGAGCGAGACATTCGACGCGGATGGCCGAATTGATGGTGGATTGCAATTGCGCCCGATTGTTCACGCCGTTGAGCCGCATGCCGCTGGCGAAATAGATCAGCGCTTTCTTTTCCTGCAGCGTGCCCAGCATCTTGACCGCGGTTTGCAGCGCGGCCAACTGGCGGTCGGTGGTGAAGATGATGAACTCGCCGTTGTCCTGACCGAAGGCTGCGCCGGTATCGGCGTCGCTGTCGTCGCCGCAGGTCGGGTCGATTGCCTGGGCCTTCGCCCACGATAAGTTTGTTCGATTCGCTGCCAGCAAGTCGTTCGCGATCGTCCGTGAAATCGTCCATGCACCTGTATGCCGCCGCCGCGAATACGTCATCAGTGGAGATCAGATCCTGCGCGCCCATCTGCGTCTTGATGAATTTCTGTGCGGCTTCGAGTGCGCGCACCTGGTCCGGAACCGGCATCGCGCTCATGTCGAAGTAGATCGCCATCAGGCGGCGATCGCGGTAACGGATGCTCGCCGGGCTTTTCGGGCGAATCTGGGTGCGCGTGACGGGATCCACCTTGACCGCCGGACGGCGGCGGCGCCTGGCTTTCGCTTCCTGGATTTTCTGGAATTCGCAGAAGCTGAGGTCTGCGGCTTGCCGTCTTCGGTGACGATGAAATCCTGCGCGGTGAGACCTTCGAGCGGCTTGCCGTTCTTGTCCTTGACGCTCACCGTCTCCACTACGAGTTGGGTGCTGCTTTGGAACTTACGCCGCGCCGGCTGCGGCGCAGCAGCTATGCGCGCACAGCGAACAGCGACGCCAGAAGATCGCCGCATGGTCAGAATCTCACTCGCAGGCTGGCGCGCAGAGATGCGCATCGAACTGCGCCGAGACGGTGGAGTCCGAACTGAGTGCTAGTCCACGCATAGTGTCCCACGTAGGAAGCGTGACGCGATTCGGCAGGATTGGCGTCGTCGATTCGTATACTCAGGACGTTGAGCCGGTCGCTCGAGCTGGAACGGCGCTCGCCCCAGCGACGCGCTTAGCGAGAACTGCGAAGGTCCGCGAATCGAATCCCGGCCCGCATTTCCCCACTGGCCCGGCAGCGGCGCGGCCTACGCCGCGGGATTCAGAAAGAGGCCGGCGATGCCGTCGTAGAGCGGCGCGCCGGTATAATTCGGGCCGGATGCTGCCGGTGACTCCCGTGCCGCGTACGGCCGTCACGAAAATCGGAGTCTGCGGCAGTCCACTGCCCAGCATGTGATTGGTGCAGAGCGTCCAATCCTTCAATAGCGCGCCACGCCAGCCGCTCATCAGCGTGCCTCCGCCGACTCCCATGCCCGTGCTGTATTGCGCCTGCAACGCCAACAGGTGGCGTTGGTCGAAAGTCGAAAGCCCGCGCTCGCCGCCAGGTCGAGCCAGTTCTGCGCGATCACCGCGGTGCCCTGTCCCCGTCCGCCCAGCGCCGCATCGTCGATCGACTTCGAAAAGTGTACTGCGCGGCTGCCGCGATGCCGTTGTGCAGCGCCGCCGCAATTGCAGCTGTCCCGACTCGCGCGTGGAATTGCCGTTCGAGGTGAGGTAAGCAAACCCGCTGGGACAGCGGGCAAGGATTGAGCCCCTGCGGGAAACGTGTTGGGCAAGAATTCCTGTTGGGCGCGCGTTCCTTTGATGCCCAGATAGGTCGCCGTAGCAACCAGCGAGCCCGGTAGATCGCGCTGGATGGGAGCGTCCCAATTCTGCGCGTAGCCCACGCGGAAATTCGGATCGATGGCGAAAGTGTTGGGCGTATTCGCGGGCGTCACATTCAATCCGTTCGCCAGCGTCAGCGGATTGTCCTGTGTGTTCGGCACGCTCAGGCTCCTCGATAGCGGCGACTGCTGCGCCATCTCCGTCGCGATCGGTTGGTAGACCGACGTGTTGTAGTAGACGCCATATCCCGCGCGGATCACCAGCGACGGGGTTCCCGCCCGCCCGCCACGCGATGCCGTGCGCGGCTCCACGCCGTGACGCGCCGGTCGGCGGGCCGGGTTTACCACTGAAGCCACCGGAGGAAGCCAGGAACGATCGCCAGGTTCACCAGGCGGCCGTACAACTCGGTGACCGGAGCGCCGTACTCCCAGCGCATCCCACGTTCACAGAGAAGCCCGGCGCGATGCGCCAATCGTCGTTCACGTAGGCGTTATAGGCGGATGAGCGGAAATATTTGTCCGCATTGCCGAAAGCGATGGAAGCGGTATCCGGCACGCCCAGCAGGAAGCCCGCGAAGTCTGAGCCTGCCGCGGCGCCGGTAAAGGTGAACGAGCCTCGTGGGTTCTGCTGCGAAAGCGTGTTGACCTGCTGCCGGCGCATGCCGCCGCCGAACGAAAGGTTATGCGGGCGGCGGTTCCAGTAGCCGCTCAATGAGATGCCGCCGGTTTGGGTGCGATTGTCCGCGGCCCTGCCGTCCGAAAGACCCGCGATGCCCGTGGCGAAAGAAAGTTGCGGCGGACCCCAGTTCACAGGGTCCTGATTGTTGCCGGCGATTCCAGCTTCCGCCGACACGTTATCCCGATTGGCGAAGTATGGCGTAGTCCGCGTTGCCAGGCGGCTGAACTGATATCCGAAGCGCACGTAACGGCGCTGGTCGAACCGATGCATCCAGGAGATGGACGCGGTGACTCCGCTGGAATCAGTGGTGTCGGTGAAATCGAAAAGATTGGGCGCAGTAGTCAGGTTTCGTTGCCAGGTGAGGTTGGCCGAGAGCTGATCTTTGGTGTTCAGCTTGCGATCCAGGACCGCTTGCAGACTGTCCTGATGATTGCTGCCGATGAGCGGGACCTGGAAATTGTAGGTGGAACTCTGGGCAAAGTTGGGCAGCGGATACAAGCGTAGCAGTGCCGCAGCCTGCGGGCTGATTCGACTCTGTGGCACGACATTGCCCGGGAAGGGCAGGCCGCTCAACGGATCGATCACAAGCGCGGGCGATTGCGAGAAGTCGCCGGTGCGTTCGGCGCTGGATGGCATTCGGGCCGATTGCGTGTTCGCGTTGCGGTTGCGCGACCATTGATAGTTCAGCGAAAGATTGGAACCCTTGACGGGCCCGCCGAACGTGACGGAGCCCTGCGCGAGGTTGTAGGCAGGTTTGGGTGTGTCCTGCCCTGTGAGTGAGAAGGAGCGTGCGTCCCATGCGGCGTTGTCCCAGGTGAGGCCAATGCCGCCCGAGTAGAGAGGGCGAGCGCTCCGCCGGTTGTTACCGAACGCCGGCGTCAGCGCAAAAGGCGATGCCGCTCCGTTGTTGGCGCTGCCGTTGATGGTAAGGACGTCCGACGCGTTCTGCGCCGAATCGGGCCGCTCGGTTTCGATGGGCGCCGCCGAGTCGTTAGAGGCGATCAGTTCCGCGGACCGGAAAGCCGGCTTGGGCTTGGCAGCGGGTGGCGGTGTACCGGACAGGCTGGCCGGCGCCACCGTGGGTGGCGGCAGGGGAGGCGCATCCACGGCAATTTGCCAGATCTCTTCCGGCGGCAGCAGTTGCAGTTCCCACGCGGCTGCAGGCGACTGCGGTCCAACCACCACTTCGCGGCTGATGGCGGCAAAGCACGGCAGTTCCACGCGAATGGTCCACAGCCCTTCCGGCAGGTCGCGAAAACGATAAGCGCCCTGCTCGTCGGTTACGGCGAAGCGATTCTGCCCGCTCTGCGACGCTGCGATGGTCGCGCCGGGCGCGGGTTGGCCGTTGAAGGTGACGCGGCCCTGATGCTCCGACCCTGCGAGAATCGAGGCGGCCAGCAGCACCGCCGGGACGTAGCGGATGAGTCTGCGCATAGGAGCACCGCCTCAATTCTCGGTGGGGGTCTTCTCGATGCGATCGATTATGAGAAGCTCCACCGGGCCTTTTCGGGCTTCCAGCTTGAGCCCCAGCTTTTCCTGCAGGGCCGCGAAGATGGATGGGCCGGAATCATCGCTATTGGAGTGCGCGTCTTCCGGACCGTATGCGACTTCGAAATCGAAGGCGCCGGTGAGCTCGGTCATGTCCACCACGGCGCGGTCGAGTTGGCGGGACAGAGCTTCGCTGAAATGCGCGAGCGTCTCGTTCTTGCCTGTGAATTTGCCCTTGCTGTTCCACGTTCCGTTGGGGCCGTTGGGGTCGGCCGTGGGCTGCAACTTGGGTCCGTTCTTGGCGACCACGAGGGCGTACATTGGCAGATCCTTCTTCTCTCTGTGGAGCGCCAGTTTGAAGCGTTCGGCCAGGAGCGCCCGCAGCGCGGGAATGAGTTGCTCGCGTGGAACACCGGCGGGAAGGGTGGCCAGCAGGTCGAAGTAGGCAGTGCGGAGCCAGTCGGGGCCGGCGACCTGATACTCTTTGACGTCGTGCGCGCGTTGAATCAGCGACACCAGGCTAACGTTGGTAGCGGTCAACTTGATTCCCTCATCGCTCACCGAGACGTTCGTGCTGCTGTGCCGGTCACCGGAGTGGTCGGACAGATGGGGGCGTATGGATGCGACATCGAAAGCCGCGATTTGGCAAAAGCAACTGAGCGCAGTCAGGCTCAGGCACACGAGTGCTCTTATCATTTGGTGCTCTCCTGGTTCAGTGGTGGACTTGCGTTAGTGCAGCGGGGGATGCGGATGATACGGCGAGCTCATCCTCTCCGGTTCGAGCCTGTAGTCCGCCGGCACAACAAACAGCGACGGATCCGGCGGGCCCTGCAGCATATTGGTGACTTCGTAGGTGGTCACTCCGAAGCGTGGGTCGGAGTTCGAACTGCGCAGCAGCACTTGCAGATCCTCGGAATACCATCGCTCGTTCACTACCTTCACATCGCGATCGTTGCCGAATGCGCCGGCCGGGACGGTGACCGTAACCCGCGAGCCTTTGGCGCGAACACCATCGATGAACTGTTGCGGAAGGTCTTCGGTGAGGGGCGTAGAACCCTGAGTCCTCGCTCTCGGAGTTGCGTGCGCATTGCCGGACCAGGAGGATGTGGACGTGCGGTTCTTCGCCACGGCGATCGAATAGTTTTGGTCGCCGGACCGCACCGGTATCTTCTTGTAGGTTTTCTGCTTGACGTTCAGCGAGTAAGTGAAGCCGCCGACGGGATCGTAGATGAGCGCCACTGTATCATTGCCCGTGCGCATGCGCCCGCGGTCGTCGCGATAGAAGACGGAGGTGTCATTGTGGTCGACGTGAGTGCCATCGGCCAGCACCTGCTGCGTGTGTCGTACTTCGGTAGCCGAGAACGGCTTGTTCGTGACGGGTCCGGCTTGGCCGTCCAGCGGATTGCTTCGCATGAGCACAGGATTGGACCCCGGCACGCTCAACCAACCTGCTTCCTGGGCGGCCAGCCATGCCGGCGCCAGCGCCGCTACCGCGGCCAATACGAGTCGCTTCCTCATTGCCTGACTCTCCCATCGGAATTGGACAGTAGCCGGATGGCGTGCGCGCGGCCGTCCTGGCCCACCAACACGTCGGCCGTCACGGCGGCCCCCGGTTCCTGCCCCTGCACTTCGAACCCAACGGCAATTAGTGCCTCCACCGGCACGTCCATGCGCATCACGCTGGTGCGTTCGTATGGCGCAAGCGGCGCCACATACGGAATTTCGACGAATGGAGCTTCGCTAACCACCGGGACCGGTCGGCGGATCCACACAGCGCCCACCAATAAAGCCGCCGTAAGGGAGCCCGCCAACGCCAGCCTCTGCCAACTCCAAAGGCGCGCCGGCGAGTGTATGGGCATCGCATGCCAATGGCCGCTCCAGCGCTCGGCGGAATCGCGGAATAGCGCAAAGGCGGTGTCCATCCTTTCCACTTCGGCCCGGCACTGGGCGCAGTCGCGCAAGTGAAGTTGGGCGGCTTCCAGACGCTCTCCGGCGATCCACTGCGAGATTTCTTCCGAATATAAATGCCGACTCATTTCGAACTCCCCAATTTGCCACGAACGGTATGCACCGCGCGGAAAAGATGCACTTTCACCGCAGCCCGAGTAATCCCCGTGATCGCCTCGATTTCCGCTGGCTCCATGCCCTCCATGAAGTGCAGGAGGAACACCGTCCGCTGCCGTTCCGACAGATTCCCAACGACGCTCCAGATGGCATCCACCTGCTGGCGAGCCGATGCCCGCTCCTCCGGCGATGCGCCGCGATCGGGCAGCCAGGCGCTGGCGGCGTCCAGATCCACGGCGGTCCTGGCGGCGCGCTTCCAGAACTGAAAACGGCGACTGCGGCTGAGGTCGCGCACCAAGTTGACGGTGATTTGCATCAGCCAGGTCTGTACGCTGGAATCGCCGCGAAACTGATGCCAGGAGCGGTGGGCCTTCACGAAGCAATCCTGCGTCACTGTTTCGGCAGCATCGCGGTCGCGCAGCGATGCCAGCGCGAAACGGAAGATCCGCGGCCGATAGGCTTCGATGATGGCATCGAAGTCCCGCACGCGGACTGCATCCTCGCCTTCGACTGTGCCGGCGATTTCCATTCGCTAGGTATAGACGGAGATTGTGGCGTCGTGGTTAACGATTGGGGAGGAATTCCCAAAAGCACCGGCTCCCTGACGGTCGCAGTTCGGAAAGAAACCGCGCTCTAGAAATCCACGCGCAAACCGCCTTGCAGGTTCCGCGCCGGCCCTGAACCCGTCAAACTTCCGAAAGTGCTCGCCGTGGATGTGGTCACCTGCAGGCTGCGGAAGTTCACGTGATTCATCGCGTTGAAAGCATCGGCGCGGAACTGGACCCGGGCGCGTTCTTTGATCCGGAACTCCTTCCGCATGGAAACATCCCAGAGATAGAGGCCCGGTCCCAGGATGGTCCCAGAGCCCGCGGTGCCCAGCGCTCCCACCGGCTCGTTGACGAACGCTGCTGTGTTGAACCAGTGGTTGGCGTTGCGCTGATCGGTGGCCAGCGCGACTGTGCCGCCAATGTAATCGGCGCGCCGCGTTATTCCAGTGACGTTGCCCACCGGTGTATAGTATTGGCCGCTCTGTGCCCGCGTGATCCCGCTGAGTTCCCAGCCGCCCAGCGAGTTGCGCACCACCCTGTAAGAGTTGTGGCGGAAGAGCGGAATCCGGTAGGTGTAGGTCTGCACGAAGATGTGGCGACGGTCGTAAGACGTGGGGCCGTAGAAGAAATGGCGATTCAGCGTGGCGGCGAGCCCGCCATCTCCGTTGTCGGTGTCGGAACTGGCATCCGCCAGGGCGTGCGACCACGTGTACGCCGTAGTCATGCTCAGGTCGCCGCGGCGCTTGGAGAAGAAGGCCTGCAGCGAGTTATAGTTCCCATTCGAATCGCTCAGATACTCGCGGATGTTGGAATAGCCGTGATACGGCCGGATGCTGTTCGTGGCCGGCCGGTTGGCGCTGGGAATGTTGTTGTTGGCCACCAGTGCATCGAAGCTGGGGAAGTTGATATCGGGCTGGCGCAGCAGGTGCCGCAGTTGTTTGCCGGTGTATGCAACCCGGAGGAAGGTGCCCCACGGCAGCTCGCGCTCCACCAGCAGGTTGTAATCGTAGACCACCGGCACCTTCAGGTTCGGATCGATTGAACTGATGCTGCCCAGAGGTCCCACCGCGGAAGTGACACCGCCGCTCGGGTTGGCAAGGTTGCCGCTTTCGTACGTGACGGAATTCGAGAAGGGCGGCAGCGCCACCTGCGAGAAGATCAGGTTGCCCTGCACGCGGTCATGCGTGCTGCCGAAGCCGCCGCGCAGCACCGTCTTGCCGTTGCCAAACAACCCCCATGCGAAACCGAAACGAGGCATGAACAGGTTCGACG
Organism: uncultured Solibacteraceae bacterium; assembly: GCA_963815475.1. GTDB lineage: Bacteria > Acidobacteriota > Terriglobia > Bryobacterales > Bryobacteraceae > Sulfopaludibacter. The sequence continues at coordinate 4,376,303 of CAWFHD010000003.1, forward strand.
GGCCGTACAAGCCGCGCGGAGCTCCCACCGGAATCGTATTCAGCACGGCGCTAGTGACAGGCACGCGGCCCGCCTGATCGCTGGGAATGCCGCTGCCCGCCCGTACCAGGCCATCGTAAGGATTGCCCGAGCCTGCTACGATCAAGCCGGCATTCGTCAATGAGACGGCCTGCGCCGGATTGTAGCGGGACGGGTCGAAATTCACGATGTTATTGGCCGAGGTGTAAGTGGGAACGAAATAACTGTATCGGCACGCCGATGGTCACGGAGAAGTTACGGCTCACGCGCCAACTGTCTTCCACGTACCCTTCAATTTGCGTGAAACGGAAGAACCCCACCGGGTCGCTGCCGGCCTCGCTGTACGTGGAGAAATTACCGGTGAGGACATCCGCCAGCGCATAGCCGGTGGAATTGGTGTTCGGGCTGGTGTTGAAGTTAACGGTGCCGTCGTAGTTTGTGCGCCCGTTTTGATCTTTGCGATTGCGCACGATCATCACGCCGGCGGAGATGGTGTGCTGCCCGCGAATGATGGTGAGGTTGTCCGACGGCGCGATGTCCGTGACCGGCGACATCAGGTAAACGCGCGCCGGGCCGTTGTAGCTCGCAAAGCCGTTGACCGTGACATCCGGAATCCCCGTGGAGTACAAACCGTTGCCACCAAATACGCGCGGAAACTGGAAGCCGTACGTGGCGCGTTCCCAGTCGGCGCCTTGCAGGGGAGTGCGCTGGCCGTTCCACGAAACGTTCAGCTTTACTTCGTTAATCAAGGTGGGGCTGAATGTGTGCGTGTAGCTGACCTGCGGCCCGTATCCAGGGCGATTGCGCAGCGTCGGTGTATTGGGAAGGGCGGACGAGTTGAACGTGCCGTACGGGTCTACCAGGTCGTAGTTGTCGTGGATCCACCGGGCATAGAAGTAATCCTTGTCGGTGGGGTGCCAGTCAATCTTTGCGATGTCCTGCCTCCAGTTGAAGGGGTTGAGCACCTGGAACGTCGCGTTGTTGCCGGTGGGCGTATTGGCGTACGCCGCTGCCTTGGCGATCATGGCTTTGTAGACAGCCATCACGGCCTTGCCGTCCGTGGTCATCAGGCTGGTGAGATCCTTGTTTGGGATCGGCGTGGTGGTTCCGGGAAAGCGGATGGTGGTAGTAGTGCGGTCGCTGAAATCGCCATTGAGTTCGGCCAGGGTCGGCATGGTCTGGCGAGTGGGACTGGTGAAGCGGCGGATTCGCTTATACTCCTGCCCTGCGAAGAAAAACAACCGGTCCTTCTTAATGGGACCGCCCAGGTTCATCGTGAAGTCGTCGTAGCGCAGCACCGGTTTGAAGGGCGCGAAGTAGTCTTTGGCGTCGAGCGCATCGTTGCGGATGGTGAAGTTTGCGCCACCGGAAAAGCGGTTGCCGCCGCTCTTGGTCACGGCGTTGATGGCGCCGCCGGAATTACGCCCGTACTTCGCCGAAACGCCCGAAGTCTGCGCGCTCACTTGCTGAACGAAATCGACGCCGACGTTGTTGACCTGGCTGCCGTTGGAGCCGGAATCGAGGTTCATGCCGCCATCGATCATCAGGTGCGCCGTGCCGGTGCGCGCGCCGTTTGCCGTCCACGTGGTTACGCTGAGGCTGGTGGTGGTGGCCATCTGGTCCTCATCCAACAGCGCAACGCCCGGCATGAGGGACACCAGTTGCAGGTAATTGCGTCCGTTGAGAGCGAGATCCTGGACCTGTTGCGAATCGATGGTGTTGCTGAGTTCGCCGCTGACCGTGTTGACGGCTTCCCCCATCGTTTCGGTGACCGTGACGCTGTCGGTGATGGCGCCCACTTCCATCTTGAAGTCCGCGGTGATGCGCCCTTGATCGTCGAGCGAAAACCCCACTTTCTCGGACTTCTTGAAGCCGGGTGCTTCCACAATCACGGAGAATGTTCCCACCCCGAGGTCGGGCGCAACGTAGAAGCCGGCGTTATCGGTGATGACTTTTTGAGTGATTTTGGTGCTTTGGTTCACCACCGAAACGATGGCGCCGGCCATGGGCGCGCCTGTGGGATCGGTAATGGTCCCGGAGATGCGGCCATTGTTGTTTTGTGCCAGCGCAAGGGTGGCGACAGAGGCGCAAAGCGCGGCGAGCCAGAAAACACGCGAAAGGCGAGACGACATAGTACCCCCCGAAACTTGAGATGGGCTCCAATGAAATCTAAGAGCGAGACTGCGGCGTATTGTACCGGGGAGACGGGCATTGACCAAACTATCTTTCAGGCATGATGGTTTACCTTTGTAACGCGAGTGGGGAGGGGTGGCCACCCCCAAAATAGTGGGACCGAACCTACGCCAGGGGTGCTGACCGCCGCCCCGGCTTTTGTTAGCCTTGGGACGTGATCAACACAGGCTCCCCGTTTCTGGCTTCTTTGATGATTGCGGCCGCACTCGCTGCGGTTTTTGGGGTCTTTCGCGTGCTGGATCTGCGCGACCGCCGCAGGCAGGAAGATGCGCAAGACTCGCCGACCTCTAGCCGGACGTTCTCCCGCCGCGTTCCAGCCACTGCCTCCACCCCAGCACCTGCAACGCCGGTTGCGGCGGATCGGGAAGCATCGTAAGGAACTCCAGAAGGTTGCCGTCCGGATCGTGGAAAAATAGCGACGCCGCCGGCATCCATGCCAACACCACGGGCTCGTCGGCCGGACTGCCCGAGAAATCCTGCGGTGTCACGCCCACCGCGCGCAGCAGTTCGGACGCCTTCAACAGGACGTCCAACTCCACACTGAACGCGATGTGCAGACTCATGCGCTGCGGAGAACTCCCCACTTCCCACAGACCCAGCATGGAGGCGCCCCGGCCACCCATCCAATAGAACGCCGCCTTCCGTTCCGGGAAAACCTGCGCCAATTCGAGCCCCAGAGTGCCCCCATAAAATGCCATGGAGCGCGCCAGGTCGCTCACGTTGAGATGGCTTTCGAACAGACCGCGGATCGGAATCATCCGGCCTCCTCGCTCATCCTACCAGCCTATCGGTTCACCTATCGGTTCACCTATCGGTTCACCTATCGGTTCATCTATCGGTTCATCTAGTCCACTCCCATCTGCCAAGTGGTAGAATCTCGTGGCGAGGTGGCAACGAATTCACATGCTGCACAAGCTCAGATTTCTCATCCTGGTTCTGGGGTCCCTTGCTTGCACTTTGCCCGGTCAAGATTTCCAGGCGCTTAAGGCCATCCACAAGGTGTATATCGACAAAATGCCCAATGATTTGGACCAGTATCTGCGGGCCGAAATCGTGAAGCAGTTCAAGGGCAGGTTAGTCGTGGTCCTGAAAAAAGAAGACGCGGATGGAATTATCACCGGCGTAAACGAAGAACAGAAAGGCACGGCCGCGAAAGTAACCGGCCGCTACTTAGGCCTCCACGATACGGTGAACGGGACAATATCTCTGCTGGACGAGACCGAATCCACAATTCTTTGGTCCGATGAGGCGGGCAATCGGAACCTCTTCTTTGGGATTGCACACCGCGGGGGCGAGCGAAAAGTCGCGGATCGCCTCATTGGCAAACTGAAGAAGGCCATGGAGAAGGCGCGGTAAGCTGGCGCGGTCGGGAATTGACTGATTGTCGACGCCGTCGCGGAGCGGCTTATTCAGCTACTGCGTCATGTTGAGGTGGTTTTTGCGCTGACGGCGCCCGTCCAGTTGAAAGCCTGAAGGAAGGCTGGCAGAAACAGCCGGCCAAGTCCGCTTTGAAGTTCACGTACTCTGTCCTGCTCTTAGAACGTATAGCCTATCCCTTTTCGTTCATACCATATCGGTTTGTGCTGTGACGCCAAGCCGTCCTCTTCTTGTAACTCACTCATTCTTCATATCTATCTCAGTGGCTCGTCGGGTGCGTTAGTTCAAGTCGAACGAGGACTTCTAGACAAGATGTTCTCGGAGTCAGAAAGGACCTATCACATGACGACACCAAGACTCAGTTCCTGTATCTTGTCCTCGCTTCTGGCCGGATGCCTTCTCGCACCGGCTAGCCTCAGCGCCGACACCACCGCTCAGAGCAATACGATCGTGTTCGATGTCGCGACCGATGCCACCACGCTGGCATATTCTCGCCCTGACGCGCTCACCACTGGGACCCGGCCCGGTGACTCCTATGTCGTGAGCGGATATGTTTACGGCGGCTTCTCCATTCCCAATGGAGATACTACCGAAAACTTCGCGCCCGATCCCTCAGGTAGCATCGGAACCATCCTGATGTCCGGGGTTTTCGGCGGCGACATGTCGGGAGATTCGCCCCTGATCACATCAACCCATGTCTTCTCGCTCATCAATGCCGACGGGTTAGTTACCCAAGGCCTGGAAGGCTTCTCTTCGCAGATCCGCGCGTTACTCGGCGGTACTGGCCAGTACAGCGGCGCGGTCGGCCAGGTTACGGAAGAAGTGCTCGGCGCCAATGGCACCGGCGGATACAATCTTCGGTTTACCTTCCAGTTAGTTCAACTGAATCCGCAGAACAACACCGCCACGCAGGCGGCGTCATTGCTGAACTCACGGATTCAGAAGGCCCGAGCCCGCAAGCACTAACCCGTCTTGCGAGTTCAGGCCTCGGGAGGCGGCCGGTCCAGTTGCCATACGGTCGCCCCCTTTTAGCGGCACTCCAGCCGCCCCCTCTGGCTGGAGTGCCTTTTTCTTTAAAGAGGATTGCAGACAAAAGGGCAATAGACCCTGACGGAGGAATGTTATGCGAAGTTGTGTATTCATCGTTGGCTCAATCGTTGCGGCATGCTCTACCGGGTCTTACCTGAGAGCTGAGAAACTGCCGGACGCAACGGGAACGGTCGAAAACCGTCCGAAGGTGAGAGTCTTGGTACAGTGTGAGGGCCGCATTCCCATGGATGTGGTGGGGGTCGGCGAGGTAACGCTCCGACAGCTTTTTTCGCGGATCGGCATCAGCATTGTGCTCATTTCCAGGCAGCGCCAACCGGACCCCAGTACGATCGTGGTGGAACTTTGGGACTATGCGCCGCGGAACCTGGATCGCTATACCATGGGTCGCGCCACGGTAGGAGACGATAGCCGTCTCGCCAATGTCTACCTCAATCGTGTCAAGGAGTTCGCGGGCAGCTCCGATCCGCGCAAAGCCGGCTCAATTCTCGGCTATGTCATGGCTCACGAAATCGGACATCTGCTAAGGGACGAGCCCACCCATGAGCCCACCGGTATTATGAAGGCGCATTGGACCGGAATGGACGCGCAGGAAATGTTCGTGGGAGTCGTGGCCTTCACCAGCGCCGACGCGGAGCGGATATTCAGGGTAATGGGTACGAAAAGCCCAGTATCGGTTCGCGCAGGCGGCGAGTGAATTCGGCAAACAAAGAGCCCAGAAACGCATCCATATGAGCGTACAATGTCTGCAGACCGGGACCGTCACCTCGGTCAGTCAGATAATGGACTACTCTGGGCACGGCCGTGGAACCGCAACATACAAGCTCGCGCGGCAAACTCCTGGACTCGCTCCGAAGCGGTTCCAGTTCCCTGCGCGGCGCCTTGTCTCAACTGGCTACGCGCCGCAAACGGCCCGAGTCGCCGCCTGTCCTTTCCTCCCCTAAGCCGGCTCCAGAGGGACCGCGGTGGGGACACCTCGTTCTGCTGGATCGGGTGGGCGAGGGTGCGTTCGGCGAGGTTTATCGCGCTTGGGATACCGTACTCGAGCGCGAGGTAGCTCTCAAACTGTTGCATGCCGCCGACGAAGATCTGACCCTTCTACAGGAAGCCCGCATGCTCGCCCGCTTGCGACACTCGAATGTGGTGACGGTTTACGGCGCCGATCGGCACGATGGGCGCTCCGGCGTGTGGATGGACTTCATCGAGGGCGACACATTGGATGCCCTCGTGGAACAGCGCGGGTCGTTCGGCGCCCAGGAGGCGCTGCTCGTGGGGGTGGATGTGTGCAGCGCGCTCGCGGCCGCGCACCAGTCCGGACTCCTGCACCGCGACATCAAAGCGCAGAACGTGATGCGCGAAAGCGGCGGTCGCATCGTATTGATGGATTTCGGACTGGGGCATGAGACGGCGAGAGGAGATCCGGCCGATTTCGGTGGGACGCCGCTGTACATGGCGCCGGAGCTGCTCGAAGGCGACCCCGCTACCGTGCGTAGCGACCTCTACGCCGTGGGGGTGCTTCTCTTCCACCTAGTGACGCGCTCCTATCCGGTGGAAGGAGCTACGCTCGGCGAATTGCGGCGCAAGCACGCTGCCGGGGAAGCGCAATCGCTGCGCGACCTTCGATCGGACCTGCCATCGTCCTTTTCACGCGCCGTTCAAAAAGCGTTGTCCCATGAGCCTTCGGGACGTTACGGTTCCGCGGGGCAGATGACGGCGGCGCTCGAAGCGGCATTCGGCGGAAGCAGCTACATCAGCCGCAGGACGTTCTGGTGGTCGGCGGCGTCGGTGGCGGCATCGGGCGCGGGTGTCGCGTGGTACATGGAGCATCGCCCCTCTTCGTCGGTCGCGGCCGGAGCATCGCTGCTGGTTTCGGAAATCTCGAATCTCACGGGCGATCCGCAGCTCAGCGCAGTCGCCGACGTGTTACGAGTGCAGCTCGCACAATCGGCGCACTTCAACCTGCTGGATGGCGATCGCATCCGCGAGACGCTGAAACAGATGATCAGGCCGCCGGATCAGAAACTGGAAGTGCCGGTGGCGCGCGAGGTCGCGCTTCGATCGGCGACGCCTCTGGTGGTTTACGGCACGGTGTCCCCGCTCGGCGCCGGATACGGTCTTGGTCTGGTCATGGAGCGGATCGAAGGTCAGCCGCGCACTCCGGTCGCTACCGACTCGAAGCTCTTCGAAGCGCGCAATAAGGACGGGCTATTCGACGCTATCCACCAGGCGGCCACCTGGATCCGCAAGAGCGCCGGAGAGGCGTCGAAGGATATTTCGGAAAAAGACACCCAGCCGGAAGAGGCAACTACCAGCTCGTGGGAGGCGTTGGACTACTTCGCAAAAGGGGAGCGGCTGTTGACGCCCGCGAGCACCAAGGATGCGGTGACCATGTACAAAGAAGCGGTGCGCGTCGACCCCGGATTCGCTTTGGCCCTGGCGCGGATTGCACAAGCCGAAAGCACCCTGCAGCAAAAAGCAGCGGCATTCGCATATTGGCGGATGGCGGCCGATGCGCTCAGTAGGCGGCGTCTTACGCGCCGTGAAGAGCTTCGCATCCGAGGTATGCACGCCCTCACGACTGAAGACTATATCGCGGCTGAACAAGCTACCAGCGCTTTTACGCTTCAATACCCAACCGATTCACTGGCTCGCCACTACCACGCACTGGCGCTGCGTAATCTGGATCGAATGGAGGAGGCTCGGGACGAATTGGTCGCCTCTCGCAAGCTTCACCCCGCGCAGTCCTCGCTGATCAATCTGATTTCTGTCGGACTGCATCTCGGCAGGCACAAGGAAATCGCGGGATATCTGAAGGAGTTGACGATCTCGCAGCCGAGCTATGCCCTCTTTTACGGTGGGCTCGCGAGATTTATACAACGGGACTTCACTGACTGCGCATCATTAATGGCCACGGTCGCTGCGGACCCACAGGCGCCCCTGCGCAGCCAAGCGGACACTGCACTCGCGTTGGTGCACGCAGAATCGGGGCGCGTTCGCGAAGCCCTAGACGCCCTTCGACAAGGGATTGCCAGGGACTTGGCGGCTGGTAACTCGACCGGGCTTGGCCGGAAGCTCTTGGCTTCCGCGCACCTGCGATTGCTCCTGGGCGAAAAGGACACTGCACGGCAGCTAGCACTGGATGCGAGCCGGCGAGATCGGGACACGGATTGTCTCCGGCGCGCTGGCACCCTACTGGCGCGGTCAGGCTTCCCCGCCGATGCCCGCAATGTTCTCCAACAGATGAATGCGCCCGATGAAGGCCACCGCTTCGAAACGGCTCGCAGCGTACTGTCCGCGGAGATCGGCCTCGCCGAAGGGCACATCGAGGAAGCGCTCACCAATTTTTCGAACGCGGACCAGCTTGCGTCCCCTATTAACCCGCGCGAGTTCATGGCCCACGCCTGGGATCGTGCCGGGCGGACCGAAGAAGCTCTTGCAGCGTGGAAGCGAATCGCCGATCGGCCGAGCCTGGTATGGGTGTCCCAACCCGATCTTCACGCTCCCGGCCTTTGGACTGAAGCTCTAGTACGTGTGGCCGAGCTATCGCTACGCGTCGGAAGCATCGAGTCAGGACGCGCCGCGCTGACTCTCTATCTGAAGGTTCGCGAACACGCCGATACAGACTCGCCCCAGTCAACCATGGCCCAAAAACTGCTTGCGCAGTACCAGCAATAGGAGAAGAAAGGAGCACCAACCGATGTCCCCGATGCAGCAACCCGCCAAAGCTACCAATACCGTCGTTCCTGCGGCTTACACAACGCCGGAACGTGACGCCTCCAATTTCGATTTCCGAATGGTGACCATGTTGCTTGTGCTGGTCACGCGACTGGATCTCCTCAAAGAGTATCTTGACGACGGGAAAGAAAAAGATGCCCGCAATGTTCCACTGGCCGTAGGGGACTCTACCAAATGGAAGACTCTCCGTACCCTATTCGATCCCGATATGCTGGGTCAAATGTTGTATCTGTTTGAGCTGCGGAAAACGCAGGCAGCCGCTGTGCACCTTCGAACGGTCTTTCAGACCATGATCAACTTTGATGAGTACGATCAAGATACTTGTCCAAATCCATTTTTCGTGAGGGCAATCGTGAACTACTCCGGCCAACAGACCGCTGAATTAAACCCTGCGGGCGTCGCAGACGACGCAGGATCGGAGAATTAGCCATGCCTAGAATCACAGATCCCAACGTGCTCGCGATCCTGCTGAATCCGTACTTCGATCAGCACACTGCCATGCACCTCGCGCGGGAACGCGTGACTCTACCCGACGGCAAGAAACTGCCGCTCATCCTGCCCCCTTGTCTGTGCGATAACTGCAGCGATGACGGCAAGCCGACCGCAAAGGCCGGTGTCGCCAAAGCCGGCGCTCCCAAGGCCGCTACTGGCAAGGCTGCAGCCATGCCTGGCATGGGCAATTCGGGAGTGATGGGCAGTGCAGGCGGGCCCATGGGCATGATCGAAGTCGGCAAACCAGGCAGCGGCAGGCAGTTGCTCGAAATGCACCACGAGATGCTGCGGGTTTTTCGTTTCCTGTTGGAACACCATAACCCGCCGATGAAATTCCTGGTGGAGTGGAGGGACGGCGACTGGTATCGTCCGGCCGGCAACGGCGCCGGCTATGCTCCGCAATTGTGGGGTCTGGACCATCCCGATGGCTTGCCGCACGAGATTATTGGGATGCTCGCAGTGACGGATCCGAAATACCTGGGACTGGTTTTCAACGGGGTTCCCCGCTTGATTCAGGCTTCCAACAACAAGCTTGAAGATGCGGTGGACGATCTCGGCCGTTATATCGAACAAGGCGTTACGACGGGCTACCCTGACGGTTCCGGATTCCATGACACCATGCACGAGTTCCTGGCGGCGCGCGAAGGACGGGCCGCGCAGGGCGCGGAGATGAACAAACTCACCAATTCGCGCTTCAACGAATACTTCTGGGGTCTGCACCTCTGGATCGAAGGCCAGTACGGCCGGCTGCTCGAAAAGCACGGGCGTAAGCTCATCACGACTCCTCTGGATCCCAAGACCCTGAACATGTGCACATCCACCGATGGAGGAGGCAAAATGACCATGGCCATGGGAAAGGCAACGCCATGACCTCGCATCACGGCATTGGAGCGGTCCCCTCCGGGACCGCCTGGCCTATAATCCAAGGCAACGGCATGATGGCCCGCCTCGTCATTATCGAAGGTCCGGTTCGCGGCACCATCTTTGCGCTCGATAAGGCCGAGACCTCGATCGGCCGCAGTTCCGCCAACGATCTCGCCATCGCCGATATCTCGCTCTCCCGGCGCCACAGCACCATCCGGCTCGAAGGCGGCGCATACGTTCTGCGGGACATGGGAAGCGACAACGGCACCCATGTAAACGATGTTGCCGTGACCGAGCGCGCCCTGTCGCACGGCGACCGCATTTCGATAGGGGAATCCGTGCTGCTTTTTCTGGCCGAAGGGGAAGACGACTCTCCTTGCGTGGTGGACTCGAACATCTCCGTCGGCCAGACGATTCAGATGAGCCGCGAAGAAGCCTTTTACGTCCGTCCAGAGCGATTCGCCGACTCCGGGGCGCCCGACTGCCGCCTGGTTCGGGATCTCCACTCGCTGTTGAAGATTGGCCGTTCGATTGCCAATGCGAGGTCCGTGGAAGCCCTGGCGCGGCAGTTGCTCGAGTTGGTTTTGGAAGCAATTCCCGCCGAGCGCGGCGCGTTCGTGTTCACGGAGGAGGGCGCCGGCGCCTCAACCGTTTACGGTTGGGACCGGCGCTCAGGCACGGACGCGCACGTACCGATCAGTGCCACCGTTGTCGACCGCGTGCTCAAAGAAGGCATCGCGATTTCCAGCAACGACCCTCAGTTCTCCGCTACTTTGAGCGCGGCCGATAGCCTGCGCGCCAGGGGCGTGAAGGCCGTGCTCGCGGTGCCCATCCTGCGGAGTGATTGCGTGATCGGAGTGATCTATCTGGATTCCAGCGCCCCGGAAGTCGTCTTCGACAAGGGCCATCTGCAACTCCTCACGGCCATCTCGGGAGTATCGGCGCTGGCTTTGGAGAACGTGCGAAACATCGAGTCGCTCGCCGAGGAGAATCGGCGGCTGCAAACCGAGCTCGGGCTTGAGCACAATATGGTGGGCGAAAGCCCGGCTTTGCGCGAAACGGTCCGTCTGATCGGCCGTGTGGCGCCCACCGATGCCACCGTCCTGATACTGGGTGAAAGCGGCACCGGAAAGGAGCTTGCGGCGCGCGCCATCCATCAGAACAGCGCTCGTGCACAGCGGCCGTTCCTGGCCGTCAATTGCGCCGTGCTCACCGAAGCCCTTATTGAGAGTGAGCTCTTCGGCTACGAAAAGGGCGCCTTTACCGGCGCGTTCAACCAGAAGAAAGGGAAATTCGAGCTTGCCGATGGCGGGACTCTGTTTCTCGATGAGATCGGCGAACTCGCTTTGCACATGCAGGCCAAGCTGCTGCGTGTGCTACAAGAGCATGAATTCGAGCGGGTCGGCGGCACGCGGCCCATCAAGGTGGACGTCCGGCTGATCGCTGCCACCAATCGGAATCTCGCGACAGCCGCCAAAAACAATCAGTTCCGGCAGGATCTGTTCTACCGGCTCAACGTGGTGTCGCTCTCCATGCCGCCGTTACGTGACCGTCGCGAGGACATCCCGGTCCTGGCCAACCACTTCATCCAGAAGTTCAGCCGCAAGGCCTCCACGCGCCGGGTTCGCGGCATATCCTCCCGCGCCAGGCTGCTGCTGGAGAACTATCCCTGGCCGGGAAATATCCGCGAGCTCGAAAATGTGATCGAACGCGCCGTCGTGCTCGGCTCGGGCGACCTGATCATGCCCGAGGACTTGCCCGAGACCCTGCTGGAAATCGCCCCCGGAACCATCCCCCTGGATGAGTATCATGCCGGCGTGAACGAAGCCCGCCGCCAGATCGTCCTGCGCGCTCTCGAAAAAACCAAGGGAAACATGACCCAGGCAGCCCACCTCCTGGGAATCCAGCCGACCTACCTTCACCGCCTGGTCCGTAACCTGGACCTCAAGGAAAGAATCAAGGGCGCCGAGGAAGTTCAATAGGCCAGCCTTCTCTGCGCCCTCAAACCCTCAAGGCCGACGCCACCGTCACCCGATTCAGGTAATTCGTTTTGTATGCTTTCTCGTCCCCGCGTCTCCGCGTCAGGAAACACCAACAGCTTCCCCGGATGTATCCAAAAAGATAGAACCGTATCCTTTCGGTTGCCCAAGGCGAGTTGCCGGTGGAGGAACATCCACCGGCAATGTACAAGGTTGGAACACAACTACGGGGACATCGTTAGCGGGGGGATGGAGGGAACCACCCAACCGTCGGTACGGTACCGTAACGGCTGGGCGGTCACGGGCAGTTACTTTTTTTCGGACGGCTTACGTTCCATGTAAACCACCGAAAGCTGTTCCTTGTCGCGAGGACTCACTCGCGGCGGCGGAAGCCTGACTCCGCCCTCGGGGAGCGCTCCCCATACTTCGGAGAGTGCGCACTGATTCCCGGCGCACCGAAATACCAGGCGCGGACTCCCGTCGCGATAATCGCCGATAAGACCTGCCGTCATAACGATCGCCGCCTTCCGCGCGCGCCAGTTCCGGAAAACGATCATGGGCGAACCCGACGAGAGTTGCTCCACGGTGTAATTACCCGGGGGCATTTGAGAATGGGGAAGCTGGAAGCTGAACGGAATGTTCGCGCGGAGCGATGTTTGCGCCGAGACTGCAATGGCGCCGAAGCTGAGAATCCCGGCGAGCAGGCTCGCGCGGTATAGATGTTTATTCATGGTCTGTCTCCTCCTAATTGCCGTGTTTGAGCACGAGCGACTTAGAGTAAGACACGTCTCGTTCCAGTTCCCCCGAACGCTAACTGGATGAAACTGCGGCATCGCCATTGATGCGCCGGCGAAATTGAACGATCGCTTTGGATACGCTCTATCTTCCTGTACGCAGCTTTCCTCTTCATACGAAGACGAAAGAGGCAGAAAAACAGGATGACGGAAAATCAACCGTTCTTTTGCAACGATGGTGCCCGGGGCGGGAATTGAACCCGCACTCTCCTTGCGGAAAAACGGATTTTAAGTCCGTTGCGTCTGCCAGTTTCGCCACCCGGGCACTGAATCTAGGATAACGTGGCGGCGTGCACCCCGCGAAAATATTCGATGGTCTGCTGTAAGCCCTCGTCGAGTTCCACGCGTGGCTCCCAACCGAGCATTGCTCGCGCGCGATCGATATCCGGACGGCGCTTCTTGGGATCGTCCTCGGGCAGCGGCTGGAACACGAGCTGACTGCGGCTGCCCGTCAAAGCCCGAATGTGCTCGGCGAATTCCAGGATCGTCATCTCCAGAGGATTGCCGAGGTTAACAGGGAAAACCTCGTCCGACAGCATCAAGCGATACAGCCCGTCCACCAGATCGCTCACATAACAGAAACTTCGCGTCTGCGACCCATCGCCCGACACCGTGATCGGCTCGCCGCGGAGAGCCTGGTCTAAGAACGCCGGCACCACGCGGCCATCGTCCAGCTTCATCCGAGGACCGTACGTGTTGAAGATGCGCGCGATGCTGGTTCGCAGCCCGTGCTTGCGGTGATACGCCATGGTGATCGCTTCGGCGAAGCGCTTGCTCTCGTCGTAGCACGAGCGCGGACCCACCGGATTCACGTTTCCCCAGTAGCTTTCGGGTTGCGGATGGACCAGCGGATCGCCATAGCACTCCGAAGTCGAGGTCACCAGGTACGTCGCCCCCTTCGCCATCGCCAGTTCCAGCATATTGCGGCTGCCCAGCGAGCCGACGTCGAGCGTCTCGATGGGATGCTCCAGGTAATCCTTGGGACTGGCGGGCGACGCCATGTTGATCACCGCATCCACCGCGCCATCGACGGCGAACGGACACGTGATGTCCTGTTCGATGAACTGGAAGCGCGCACCGGCCGCGATGTGCTCCAGGTTGCGGGGGCTGCCGGTCAGGAAATTATCCAGCGCCACCACCTGATGCCCCTCCTCCAAGAGACGATCGCACATGTGCGATCCGATAAACCCGGCCGCGCCGGAAACGACTATTCGCAAAGAACCCCCAAGCTCTCTATTCTAAGCGACACTGCCGCACGATCCGCTTCCAAAGGTTGGCGTTATGTATCCGGGATCGCAGCGACCGGTTCCACCTGATTTTGCGCTACAGTCAAAACTGCCGATATGAGTGAAGCCACGTGGGCAGAGCGCGCCGTACTGGCGGCTCTGCTGATCGCGTCCCTGACCCTGTTCTGGGGGCGCCTGAATAAAGTTCTGAAAGTGATTCGAGCGTCGAGGCGCACGCCGGATTTCGAAGTGGCGCCGTGGGGTCCGCGCATCCGCCAATTCGTTTGGGAAGTGATGCTGCAGGGCAAAGTAATTCAGCAGAGGCCCCTGCCCGGACTGGCCCATGCCTTCGTATTCTGGGGCTTCTGCGCGTTCGCTCTAATCACGCTCAATCATCTGGCCGCGGGCTTCGGCCTCCGGTTGCTCACGCCCCAAAGCGGATTCGGCCGGTTCTACTTTTGGTTCGTGGCACTGTGGGCAATCCTGGTGGCCGTCTCCATCACAGGGCTCTTCGTGCGGCGCTTCCTGGTGCGGCCCAAATGGCTGGGCGAAGTCTCGCCCGAATCGGGCTTCATCGCGTTCCTGATCTTTGCGCTCATGGTCACGTACCTGGGCGGCCTTTGGGCCGGCGAAGAGACCACGGCCGGACACATCCACTGGTGGTTGCACACGCTGGCGCTGCTGATTTTCCTGCCGCTCATTCCGCACACCAAGCACCTGCATCTGGCGCTCAGCCCGGTGACCGTGTTCCTGCGGCGCGCCGGTTTCAGCCGCATTCCGCCACTGGAGGGCGACGAGGATTTCGGGCTCGACACCGGTAAGGACGTCACCCGCATCGACGCGCTGCAGGCATACTCGTGCGTGGAATGCGGACGCTGCACCGAGCATTGTCCGGCCAACAACACGGGGAAGGTTCTCAACCCTAAGGAGATCGTGCTGGGCCTGCGCGGCTATCTGAACGAGCACGGCGCCGCGGCCGAAGCGCCGTTGCTGGGCGCGCATATCTCGGAAGAGGCGGCTTTCCAATGCACCACCTGCGGCGCGTGCGAATTCCAATGTCCGGTAGGCATCCAGCATCTGCCGATGATTATCGGATTGCGGCGCGGCGCGGTGAACACCGGGAAGTGGGAGAACGACTACGGCGCCAAGCTGTTCCTGAACCTGGAGCGCACCGGTAACTCTCTGGGATTTGCGTCCAGCGAGCGCCAGAAGTTTATCGAGAAGAACGAACTGCCCGTCTACGACGGCACGCAGGAGTATTGCTTGTGGCTGGGCTGCATGGGCTCATACGACCCGCAGGGACGCGAGATCGTCCTGAGCCTGACGCGGCTGCTGCGCCACACGGGCGTCACGTTCGGCGTGCTGCGCAAGGAAAAGTGCACGGGCGATCCAGCGCGGCGTCTCGGCAATGACTTGGCAGTGTCGCAGGTGGCCGAGGCGAATATCGAAGCGCTGCGCGGGGCGAAGGTCGGGAAGATGGTGTCGATCTGCCCGCACTGCGTACGGACGATTGGGACGGACTGGCGCGAGTTCGGCGGCACGTTCGAGATCGAACACCATAGCGAACTGCTGGCGCGGCTGCAGTCGAAGTTGCCGGCTCCGGTAGGCGGCGACGGCAGGGTGGTGTTTCACGACCCGTGTTATCTGGGTCGTTACCGCGACGTGTACGAAGAGCCGCGCGCGGTGGCGGGCCGGTACAGCGAGTTGACGGAGGCGCCGCGTTCCCATGAAAGATCGTTCTGCTGCGGCGCGGGCGGAGGCCAGATGTTCCTGGGCGAAGAAACTGGCAAGCGCGTGAACGTGGAGCGCGCCGAGGAACTGGTAGCGACGGGGGCGGGAACCATCGGGACCGCATGCCCGTTCTGCCAGACGATGTTCCGCGATGCGCTGGGGACGGTGACGAAAACGCCGCCGAAATTGTTGGACATCGCGCAAATCGCGGCGGCATCGCTTCCTGCGGAAATTGTGAAATAACGGGCGAGGGATGGTATACTTTTTTTGTGGCGCGCAGTCGGCGCCGTGCCAATCCCCCGAACCCTCAAGGGCGCGTAGCTCAACTGGCAGAGCAACTGACTCTTAATCAGTAGGTTGTAGGTTCGATTCCTACCGCGCTCACCATATAAATCAACCAGTTACGGACTTCTTTTTTAGCGAGATTTCTGGACCTCGATGGAAACCCGCCAGTCATTACTCTTCGGCCGGGAGAGATTAGAACTAGGACGGGCGTCTCCCGATTTGACTCATGTACGCTCAAGGCCGCGTTCCGAACAGCCTGACACTGCCATGGCGGTCGGGTGTACAATAGCTGCGAAATCATCGTCAAAAGCCGACTTCGCACAATAGCTGTGCAGGTGTGCAGTCTTCAGTTTTGAGGAGAACCACATGACCCTACGTTTGGCCTTTACGCTCACGGTCTGCAGCCTCGCGATTCTCCCGGCGCTGGCGCAGGCGCCCGGCTTGGCAGCTGTCAATACCGAATTGCGCGAGCAGGAAACCAAGGACTCGCAGCTGATGTGGTGGCTGCACGAGGTTACGGATGTTTACGGTCCGCGAGTCACCGGCTCCCCCGGCCTGCGCGCCGCGCAGGACTTCGCCGTGGGTCAGATGGTGAAATGGGGGTTCTCGAACGTCCACCTCGAAGCTTGGAACTTTAACCATCCCGGCTGGCAGAACTGGGAATTGCAAGCCAATGCGATCTCACCGTTCCAGCAACCACTGAACGTCCGCGCAGTCGCGTGGACTCCGGGTACCAACGGACTGATTCAGGGTCCGGTGCTGGTAGTCGAACCACCGCAGCCCCCGGCAGGCGCGGGGCGAGGCGCACGTGGTGGCGGTGGCGGTGGTTTACGCGGTGGACGCGGCGGCGGCATGACGCCGGAACAGTTGGCGGCCATCCAGAACCCCGGGTCTGCGCCGCCGCCCATGCCGGCGACGACAACGAGAGAGAATAAGCCCGTTAGCAAGGCCGACCTCGATACCTATCTGGCGTCAATCAAAGACAAAGTTCGCGGCGCCATCATCTTCTACGGCCCACACGTTCAGGTGGCAGAGAACTTCGTGCCGGCGCCATTGCGCCGCGACGAAGATTCCTGGTCGCAAGGCGGCGGGCGTGGGGGACGCGGCGGTCCAGCTACGGCGGGCGCTCCGGCTGCGGCAGGCGCTCCGGCCGCAGGGGGCGGTCGTGGAGGACGCGGTGGTCGTGGAGGAGCAGGCGCGGCAGACGGTACGGCCCCCGAGGGCCTCACCGCAAATGAGATTGTTCAGCAGGTGAGCAAGTTCCTAGTCGAGAACGGCGCCCTGGCCAAGGTGACGGATGCCGGGGAGGCCTACGGCACCATCCGTCAGCAAAGCAATGCGGGTTACAACGAGAACCCCAACAACCCCAACCTGCCATCGTTGCTCATGGGCAATGAGGACTACGGACGCATCTACCGCACGGCCACCATCGACCATATCCCGGTTGTTTTGCGGATCAACATCCACAACGAGTTCTATCCCACCGGGCGCACGGTTTACAACGTGGTGGGTGAGCTGCCCGGCACTGACAAGGCCGACGAAGTCGTGATGAACGGCGGCCACTTCGACTCCTGGAACGGGGCCACGGGTGCGACCGACAACGCGGCTGGCGGCGCGGTGGCAGTCGAAGCGCTGCGGCTGATTCAAACGCTCAAGCTGCCACATCGCCGCACCATCCGTGTCGCGCTGTGGAGCGGCGAGGAGGAAGGCCTCTATGGTTCGATCGCGTATGTGGCGCAGCACTTCGGCAGCGCCGAGAATCCCAAGCCGGAATGGTTCAAGCTGGACGCCTACCTGAACCTCGATTCCGGCACCAGCAAGCCGCGCGGCGCCAGCGTATTCGGGCCGCCCGAGGCCGCCGCCATGGTGCAGAATGCCATGGACAATTTCAAGGATTGGGGTTTCTATCACGTCAACCCGGCGCTCGGCCGCAATACTGGCGGCACAGATAGCACCTCGTTCAACAACGCCGGACTGCCAGGTGTCGGCTACAGCCAGGATCCGTTCGACTACAACACCTTCACGCACCACACCAGCTACGACACCTACGAGCGGATCTACGAGCCGGATATGCGCGAGGCAGCGGTGGAAGAAGCACTGACGCTTTACGCTCTCGCCAATGCGGACCAGATGGTGCCACGCTGCTCGGCTGCCACTATGCCCGCGCCTCCCGCAGGCCGCGGAGGCGGAGGCCGGGGTGGCAATGCCAATGTGCCGGTCACGCCAGTGGCGCCGTTCGCGTTGCCGCAAGGGGTGAACGCGCCCGAACGTCCCAGCCCTTGCACCGCGGCGCCGCCGGCCCAGGCCGCGCCGGTTTCCTGGCCTGTAGCGAGCTCGTCCGGCCAGCAGCGCTAAACACACGGCCCAGCAACAGGACCTGGAATCGATCCGGATGGGCGGCGGGCGATGGTTCAGCCCGCGCGTTCCATTGCCGGCACGACCGTCATGGCTCGAATGGATCGCTAACGATAGCGAATAACGTGGAGCTGGGCCTGGTCGGATAAGACGTGCGAGGCTCGACGACGTAGCCAGAACTCGCCGCAATCAAACTTCATCCAGCTGTCGATTTGTAGACGCTGGCCGCGCTCGATTGCTACGGGGTAGGGAGAATCGTTTGCATTATTGCCACGCGGTCCACACGATCATTCGGGGATTTGCCGCTTCACTTGACGGTGGGGTACGCTGATGGAGTGCGCTGGGAGGCTGCTATGCCAGTACGGCCAACACTTTCGTTTGACCTTGGGAGATTCGTTGTTGCGGCGCTCTTGGCCGCGCCCCAGATAAGCGCCCAGGCGAACGCGGCGCTCGAACCGCTAAAGTTTGAAGTGGCTTCCGTGAAAATCGCTACCTCCGGGGGCAACGGCGTTAGCGGAGGTTGCCGGGGAATCGATTCTGCGTACAGCGCCGAGGAACAAAAGCGCGGCGGAATGCCGCCGCTCGGACGCTGTGTGATCACCGACGCGCGATTGAGCCACCTCATTGGAATTGCCTACGGTGTCAGCATGCAGACGCTCGATACCGGTGCGGACTGGATCCAACGCGGAGACCTACGGTTTGACGTACAGGCCAAAGCGGAGAATCCCGCCGCGACCACGCGCCAGCAACTCCTCACTATGCTGCAGAACCTGCTGGTGGAGCGCTTCCAAATAAAATTCCATTACGTCACTAAGGAAGAATCGGGATTCGCACTCGTGGTGGCGAAGAACGGTCAGAAGTTGCACACGTCCACAAGCGAGGACGAAAAGCTAACGTTTTTCGGCCCTAATGGTGAGGAACTGCCTAAGCCGATGGGCGCCGCTGTCAAGGTGAAGGCCCAGAAGTGCTCTGTGTCGGCGCTGAAGGATCTGGTGGCGTTCGCGGGCAACATGGGCCCGGGAGTCGATAGGACTGGCCTCACCGGCGTGTACGATTTCAGCCTGTCTTGGAATGAAGAGGACGGCCCGAGTCTCGCCTCGGCCCTGCGGGATCAACTGGGATTGCAGGTGCGCCGGAGAAGGTGCCGGTCGCCCGGTTTGTTCTGGATTCCGCACAAAAGCCCACTGCCAATTAGCTTAGGTTCCAACGGCGATAGCTAAGATTTTGCCGCTTACCGCCGTTATGTCACGTGCCGGCAACTGCTGCTAGTAGCACCGGCGGCCAACTATCGACGTGTTCCCACCACGCGAAGAACTTTTTTTCATCGGAGAGTTCGACTGCCTTTCGGCGTCTTTCACACACTCTTTGCGGTGGCTTTCAAATCAGGGCCGGTTCCAATTTCGCGAGATGGCACAGAGCCTTGGAGCGTTCGTACCAAGCTTGGGCTCGGTATGCTGGGTCGAGATGCCGGGCAACCTTGCGCAGGTCTTCCACCGATAGCTTCAATCGGACGACAGCACCGTTCGGATTTGTCGGCGTAAGTCGAACCGCTTTCTCTCTTCGGGAATACCCGAGGCGTAGCCGCGGTCACCACATTTCGAAAATGCCGGGGATTTCGCCAGAACGACGTTCGACGCGCGTCAGTGCGAAATGTCTCTGCGCGAATAGAGTAGGTACGCCATCGCGAACGCTGCAGCTGCGATTCCACCCAGGACGTACAAGCTCTTTGCCGACAGAGCCGAGCCCATCACTAATTCAAAAGGCGTGTAATACCGAAAGGGCGAAAGCCACGCGACCGATTCCGCCGGTTTCCACGCCCGGCCGATGTAGTCGGTGAGGTAGGCCGTCAGCGCCAGCAACCCCGCGATGGCTCCGGCGGAACCCCTCCGGCGGCAGGCGCAGCCGATCGCCATCGCAATCGCGGCCCAGCAGAGCATCAGAAATCCCAGATTGATTGCCAGCGAACCAACGAGCCCAGCCGATGGCCAGGCAGCATCCTTCGCGGCAAACTCACTCAGACCAATCCAGGTGCCGAGGGCCATCATGGCGAGCAGATAGACGGTGGAGATCAGCGCCGACCAGGATGGACCGGGTCACGATCCAGTGCCTGGCCACGGGCCGGGCCAGCACAAGATCGATGAATCCAGTCTCAATCTCCATAACCGGAATCGTCGCAAGCGTCACGCGAGACCGAAACCAGCGCTCCCATCACAACAGGATGGAAATATCCCAGGCACACGATCCCTTTGAAGGTCAGAAACGTGACAAATGAGGGTCCCAATACGTCGCGCGCGAACGCAGGGACCAGGTCGCCCATTTTCGCGAACGAATTGGAAGCTTGAATCGAATTGGCCTGGAGAATGAGGACAACCTGAAACCCCGCCAGCAACACGCCGGCCGCCAGGAGAAATTTACGGACCCGGTGAAGCAACTGAACGATCAGCGCGAAGAGCATGGTCATTCGGCGCCATCCCGGTAGTACTTGACCAGCACATCTTCGAGTCTCGCTTCTTCCACCGCGAGGTCGGCCACGGGAAGGGCCGCGAGAAACGAAGGCAGCGAGCCGAGCTGCCCCGTCACGCGAAGAATCCAAGTGCGGGGTTTCGCGTCGATCATCTCGTAACCCTGCGGCAGGGAAGCCGGAACGGCAACATCCTGCTGGAATGCGACGCGCACGCGCCTGGATGCGAGCTTCCGCGCGTCTTCGACGGAGGAGAGCAGTACGACCTCGCCTTTGCGCAACATGGCGATGCGGTCGCAAACCCGCTCTACTTCGGGCAGCACGTGCGACGACATGAAAACGGTGCGGCCACGATTGCGCGCATCGGCCAGCAATTCATAGAAGGATTCCTGCATGAGGGGATCGAGACCTTCCGTGGGTTCGTCCAGAATCAAGCAGGAGCGGGTCGGCTTGAAACGCCTGGATCAAGCCGAGCTTTCGTTTCATGCCAGTGCTGTACTCGCGCAGCTTTCTCGAGAGATCGCGGTCGCTTAGCTCGAAGCGCTCGGTCAGGTTGTTTCGATGCTCTCTAGAAACGGTCCCGCCTCCGATTCGCTCCAGGAACACCAGCAATTCGTGTCCTGTCAAATCGGAATAGATTCCCATTTCGCCCGGCAAGTATCCAACCGCGGAGCGGGCTTTCAAGCTGTCTGACTGGCAATCATGCCCGAAGATGGCGGCATTGCCCGAGGTGGGGCGCAGCAGGTCGAGCAGGATTCTGATGGTGGTCGTCTTGCCGGCGCCGTTCAGCCCGAGGAATCCAAAGACCTCACCACGCGGAACCTCCAGGTCAAGATGATCTACAGCGATGAGTCTGCCGTAGCGTTTGGTCAATCCACGAATTGAGATCGCAGCGGAGCCGGAGAGCACAACAGGATTCTAACGCAAACCAGCAAGTAATCCCGAAAGACTATACGGAGTTGATCGAATACTTTGGCCAGGGCGCACGGCCAGTCGCACGCAGACGGACGACATCACCTCACTATTGTCGAGAACTGCTGAGGCACAGATCCACGAGGTCAGAGATATTGGCTTCTCCTACGCACATCACGGTGTCCGCGCCTCCCCAATAGATCTTGACGGTTCCATCGGGTTCCGGAACGGCGCCGCACGTGAAAACCACATTGTGGACATAGCCGGTGACTTCCCATGGATCTTCCGGCTGCAGAATCCACGAATCGCTAACCCCGATCACCTTGGCGGGATCCTCCAGGTCGTGCAGCGCGACGCCCAGGCGGTAGATGGCGCCGTCCATCGTCTTGAAGACGCCATGATAAATGGAGAGCCATCCCTTTTCCGTTTTGAAAGGCGGCGCGCCCGGGCCAACCTTCATTTCGTCCCAGTGATACGGCTCCGGCTTAATGAGCAGTTCGGAGCGACCCCAAAAGCACAGATCCGGCGAATAGGAAATCCAGATGGACCAGGGCACGATTTCGGAATGTGGACGGTCGAGGCGGGCGTACAGTCCGTCGAACTTCTGCGGGAAGAGGACCACGTTGCGATAATCCGCCTGCGTGATGAGCGAGACCCTTTCAACCTCGACGAAGTCTCGGGTCTTCGCGAGGGCGATTCGAACTCCATTTCGCGAGTACGCGCTATAGGTGATGATGTGCTCGTCGCCGATGCGGGTGACGCGCGGATCTTCCACGCCGAACTCTTCGTATGCGGCGAAAGGGCCTTCGCGCGCAGGAACCACGAAGGGCTGCGGATCGGCTTGAACCGAAAGCCATCGCGGCTGCGCGCCAAGCCGATGATCGATCGCCCCGTTCGAAGGTGCGATCGAAAGAGCATGATGTACTCGTCGCCGTGCTTCACCACCGCGGCATTGTGCACCGTCTCCACCGGATATGGGATCTGGTGTTTGGTGAGAATCGGATTGTGCGCGTACCGCCTGACGATGTCTTGGTCTCCTGCGGCCTCGAGGATGGTCGCGTATACGCGTTCGTAATTTTGAACCATGGTCTCCACTGAGAAGCACGTCCTGACCCGCGCGGTGCAGGCGCGCCGGTCGATTTCAGGAATCCGTTGCAGGCACTGTACGGCCTCGGCGACGTTGCCCGCCAGAAAACCTGTGACGTCCGTCTTGGATCACTTCGCGGCAAGAGCCGAGGTCCATCGCGATCACGGGAACTCCGGCTGCATTGGCCTCGGCCAGCACCAGGCCGAACCGCTCCGGGATGGTATTCAGATGCAGCAGCGCGTAGGCTCGAGCGAACAGCTCGTTCTTGCCTGCGACGTCGAGCGGGCCCACGAAGCTGGATGTTCACGCCATCGACGTGAGGCTTTACCTGCTCGTCGAAATAATCGCGGTCCTGAACAATGCCGGCGATGATCAGCCGCCGGCCGTCCGGTGTGCGACTTCAATGGCGAGGTGAACGCCCTTATCGGGGTGAATGCGTCCGAGAAAGATGAGGTCGTCGCCGCCCCGCTCCTGGAATGGATACAGCGACAGGTCGATTCCGTTGTAGACGGTGGCAACGTAGTTCAGCCCCGGCAGCGCGGTCGGAGTTGCTGATGGAGACGAAATAGCCGTCGGCGATATTTTCGATACATCGGCAGGATCCGGGGCGAGGAGAATCCGTGAATCGTGGTCAGCACCGGTGTCTTGATCAGGCGGCTGTATGCCAGCGCCATGAAATCGTAGTGGCTGTGGATGAGATCGAACTCCGCGGCATGCTCGAAGACTTCGGGGATGTGAAGGTACTCGGCCACCTTGGGGTCGATGGAGCGATCCTCTTCATAGCCGTGCTCGACAACGGAATGCAGGCGGGCCCGCGTGACGGAGTCGGCGGTAGCGAACAGAGTCACGTCCCAGCCCCGCGCGGCCAGCCCTTCGGCGATGTTGCCGGCGACCGTTTCCCAGGCGCCGTATTGCCGGGGCGGGGTTCGCCATGCGACAGGCGACAGAATCGCGATTCGCTTTCCACCCATGGCTTGACCTACTCCATTGCTCCCAATACGTCGTCGAGCGCCGCCGTGGCGAACCCGTAGCGTGATCGGCGTAGGCATAAGGAATGATCACTTGGCCCTCATGGATCACGGCGCCGCAGGTGTATACCACGTTGGGCACGTAACCCTGACGCTCCTCTTCCGTGGGCTTGAGCAGCGGTTCCCGCAGTCGTCCAATCACCTTGGTGGGGTCGTCCTTATCCAGGAGAAACGCGCCGATCGAGTATTGCCGCATGGGGCCAACGCCATGGCTGAGGACCAGCCAACCGGCGTCTGTCTCGATGGGCGATCCGCAATTACCAATCTGGATGAGTTCCCAGGCGAAGGCCGGCGACAGAATCAACGTGAACTCATACCAGAAGTGCACATTGTCGGAGAACACCAGAACAGGTTTTCATTATCCTGCCGGGAGAGCATGGTATAGCGGCCGTTGACCTTTCGCGGGAACAAGGCCATGCCCTTGTTTTGCGCGGCAGGGCCGTTGAGCGTGATAAATCGAAAATCGAGGAAGTCTGACGTTTCGATCAACTCCGGCATCACCACCCGGCCGTCATAGGCAGTGAACGTGGCGTAATACTGGTACGTGCCATCGTCGTCGCGGAAGTGGACGAAGCGGGCGTCCTCGATGCCGTTCCGTTGCGATGGCGAATTGGGGAAGATGATCCGTTCGGAAAGTTCCTGATCGGGGCTGAAGCTGAACTTCGTAGTTCGACTCGGCCAGTGTCCGCATTGCTTTTGCGGAAGTGCGGTGGGTCCTTTCGCCATTCGACCGTGAGTTCTTCGTGCAGCGCGTGGCGCAGGTCTTCGATGTGGAACGACTCACCAAGCCTCTGCATGGTAGCGCCGGTGAACTCATTGGCGAGCCCGAGTTCATACAATTTGCGTTCGAAGAGAACCTTGTCGTACGACTGGGTCGGAATCAGGCGTGGTTCGCAGAGATTGCCCGCCGCAGGCATCACTTCGATCCGGCCGTCCGGGTAGATCATACCGGTCCGAAATGTGATGGAAGAAACGTGACCTTCTCCGGTGGCGCGCAGGCTTAGGATAAATCGCAACCCGTTGGCCGGCACCCCGGACTGATCGGGGTGCGGCACAATCGACGGATTGAATAGCGCGGCGGCTTCGAGCGAATACTCGGAGACAAAGTAAGAACCGATCAGCAGCTTCCTGGAATTGGATAGTTTTCCGCCTAACGATACCTGCTTATGGAGCTGTTCGAAGCGCCTGAGAAAAACATCGCCCAACTTTGGGTGGCGCGGCGAGAACTCCGCCAGCACTTCGTCCAACAATGGCTGAACCTCACTCTCAGGAAGCGCCAGAATCCGGCCGGCGATATCCCAGGTTCGCTTGACGTTACCTGGACTGAAAGGGCGCAGCAGGACACGAGATTGATCGGGCCGGACGGCGATAGTGGTCCGCGTGATTTGGATGCTCACGCGTTGGCTTCCATCACAACGGGCGCCTGAAAGCTGATCACCAGGTCTTGCGTCAATCGCAATTCGGCCAGCGACATCAGGAATGCCAGCGTTGACTCGGCGCCTTGATTGCGGTTGACGCGATCCACATGCAGCCCGTCGCGGCAACCACCAGTGGAGGGCGAGTATAACTCCAAACCGAGATCGTTCCATCCGACGAACCAGTCAAAGGCGCGCCTGGCCTGTTCGTACCACCAGGAATCCGAGGTGGAGCGGTAGGCCTCCAGGCAGGCCGACATCATCGCCTGCGCCTCCACAGGCTGCTGATCGAAATTGGCGCGGTTGCCGCCGCGCCGGAAGAATCCATTGCTGCCGATGGGGCGGAAATGGCCGGTCTCCGAAGTTTGCAGATGCACCAGCCAGCGAAGCGTTTCCAGGCCGCGATCCAGCACCTTCTTCTGACCGGTGGCGCGGCCGCTCAAAATCAGGGCGTGGGCAAGTTTGGCGTTGTCGTAGCTGAGTTCCTGTTCGAACCACGGCCAATCAGGCGAGGCGGACCGATCGTAGAGATCCATCATGCGGGCGATGAGGACATCGCGGGTTTGCGTCACGAAGCTGTCGCCACTCAACCGGCGGAGGTATTCGTGGATGCCAATCAGACCGAACGCCCAGGCGCGCGGCGACGAAAATCCCGTCAGGACAGGGAGCGCCTCCACGAAAAGCTGTCCGGCCATTACCTGAAAACTTCGATACGCGGAGCCTCCAACCCCGACGCCAAGCGCCCAAAGCGCGCGCGCGTGGCTGTCTTCCGACCCTTGAAGATCGAGCCAGCGGCGATCGAAGGAGAGGTGATTGTGAAAGCGCCCGGTGGTGCGATCAAACGCGTAACAAAGGAATGCAGCGTAAGTGGTAGCGAGCGAGCGGACCCGCTCCGGCTCATCGCCGAGATCCTCCAGCAACACTGCCAGGATGAAGGCGCGCGCATTGTCGTCCGTGCAATAGCCTTCCGCAAAATTGGGGACGCTGAAGACAGCGTGTTGAAAGATTCCTGTGGAATCGGTCATGCGCGACAGATGGTCCAGCTTCACTTCGGGAGCTTCACGCGGCCGCTGATCCAGCGTTTTCGTGGAGAGAGACTTTCGCTGTGTGGAGAGAGCTTGCAGACGGGAAAGCTCGAAGGAGTGCATGTACAGACGCGCTACGTTGCTCCAGATCATCTCCCGGCCCAGCCTGTAGGCGTTCTCGCGCATGGCGTTCCGGCGCGCATCGTCACGCAACAGCCCACACACTTCCTGAGCGATGGCTTTGGAATCTCCGAACGGAACCAGTACGCCGTTGCCATTGGCCAGCAGTTCGGCGGCGTGCCAATAGGGCGTTGAAATCACGGCTTTGCCGGAGCCGAAGGTGTATGCCAGAGTGCCCGAGGTGCTTTGGGCTTCATTCAGATAGGGCGTAATGTAAACGTCGGCCGCGCCGATGAAATCCTTCAACGTTTCAAGATCCACGAAGCTGTTGTAGAAGATGACGTTCTTCTCCACCTTGTTGCGCGCGGCCAGAATGCCGAGTCCCACGCGGTATCCTTCTCCGCGTTCGCGGAACTCGTTGGGATGGGTGGCGCCCACCACCATGTATACGACGTTGGGGAACTCCGCCACGATGGCCGGCAGCGCGTTGAGCACGTGTTCAATTCCCTTGTTCGGCGAGAGCAGTCCGAAGGTGAACAGGACAGTCCGCCCGGTTACGCCGAATTCCTCTTTCAACTCACTGGAGTCGACAAACGGTATGTCGGGAATCCCGTGATGGATCAAGTCGATCTTGGAGGGCGGTGCGTGATAGACATCCTGTAACATCTGCCGCCCCCGATCCGACATCACTACGAGGCGGGTGGAAAGCGCGATCAGTTCCTGCATCACCAGGCGCTGGTCCAGCCGCGGTTCACTCAAGACGGTGTGCAGGGTAACGACGATCGGCATGCGCAGTTCGCGCAGCAGCGCCAGAATGTGGCTGCCGGCCGGACCGCCGAAGATGCCGTACTCGTGCTGCAGGCAAACCACGTCCACATTGCTGATATTCAGAAAGTCAGCGGCCCGCAGGTACGATGAGAGATCCTGTTCTTCAATTTCGAAACGAACCACACCCGGGTAGTCATAGCCCGCCCGGATGTCGTTCATGGCGACAGCGAAGCACTCACTCGACGGGTGTTCGGCAGCGACCGCTGCCAGCAAATCCGACGTGAACGTGGCGATGCCGCATTTGCGCGGCAGATAGTTGCCTATGAATGCGACCTTGCCAACTTTGGAACCTTCGATCACGATTTTCCTCTTCCAAGAACCGTTAGTGTCTTGCTACGGCGGCTAGCACGGCCACGATGGCGATCACATACAGGAGACGACCACGCCACAAAGCCCCGGCGCCGGCTTTGCGTTCCCGGTTCTCCAGCCCCCAATCATCCATGGGTGTTTTGTCCATCGAGGCCGCTACCTTTTCTTTCCGCCAGCATTGGCGACGCGGGCGTCCTTCACCGCGGCGAAGGCCACCGCGGCGCAAAGGACGAAAATGACGACGCCGAACATCACCAGAACCACTATTCCGACTCTTCGACCGCGCTGATGGCGGCTTCGGTCGTGAGCATGAGAGAGGCGATGGAAGCTGCATTCTGCAGCGCCGTGCGCGTCACCTTCGTGGGGTCGATTACGCCGGCCTTCACCAGGTCCTCGTACTTCTCGGTAGAGGCGTTGAAGCCGAAGTTAGGATCCTCGTGGCTTCCGGATGCTCTCGACCACAACCGCGCCTTCGGTTCCGCAGTTCGCGACGATCTGGCGCACGGGCTCTTCACAGGCGCGGCGCACGATGGTGACGCCGAACTGCTCGTCGCCTTCGAGCTTCAGATTCTCGCAGCGCCACCGATGCCCGCAGCAGCGCGACGCCTCCGCCCGGCACGATGCCTTCCTCCACCGCCGCGCGGGTGGCATGCAGGGCATCTTCCACGCGAGCCTTCTTCTCTTTCATCTCGGTCTCGGTGGCGGCGCCTACTTTGATGATGGCCACGCCGCCGGCCAGCTTCGCCAGCCGCTCCTGCAGTTTCTCGCGGTCGTAGTCCGACGTGGTGTCTTCCACCTGGGCGCGGAGCTGCTTGATCCGGCCCTCGATGTCGCTTCTGCGTTCCGCCGCCATCGATGATGGTGGTGGTGTCCTTGTCCACCGTAACGCGCTTGGCGCGGCCCAGATCCTCCAGCTTGATGCTGTCCAGCTTGATGCCGGTCTCTTCCATGATGGCCTTGCCGCCAGTCAGGATCGAGATATCTTCCAGCATTGCTTTGCGGCGATCGCCGAAGCCCGGAGCCTTCACGGCGCAGGCACTGAGCGTGCCGCGCAGCTTGTTGACCACCAGCGTGGCCAGGGCTTCGCCTTCCACGTCCTCGGCGATCACGAGCAGCGGCTTGCCGGCGCGCGCGATCTGCTCGAGAATGGGCAGCAGGTCCTTCATGTTGCTGATCTTCTTGTCGTGAATGAGGATGTACGGATCCTCGAAAACGCATTCCATGCGCTCGGCGTCGCTCACAAAGTAGGGCGAAAGATAGCCGCGGTCGAATTGCATGCCGTCCACTGTCTCGAGTTCGGTGGTCATGGTCTTGGATTCCTCGACCGTGATCACGCCGTCCTTGCCCACCTTCTTCATGGCCTCGGCAATGATGTTGCCGATGGTGGAATCGCTATTGGCGGAAATGCTGCCAACCTGCGCAATCATGTCGCCGGTGACGGGCTTGGAGAGCTTCTTGAATCTCCTCGACGGCCAATTTCCACGGCCTTGTCGATGCCGCGCTTGACCGCCATCGGATTCGCGCCGGCGGTGACGGCTTTGACGCCTTCGCGGTAGATTGCCTGGGCCAGAATCGTCGCAGTGGTGGTGCCGTCGCCGGCGACGTCGGAGGTTTTCGACGCCACTTCGCGCACCATCTGGGCGCCCATGTTCTCGAGTGGGTCCTTCAGCTCGATCTCCTTGGCCACCGTGACGCCATCTTTGGTGATGGTCGGTCCGCCGAATTTCTTCTCGAGAACGACATTGCGCCCGCGCGGTCCGAGGGTCACCTTCACTGCGTCGGCGAGTTGATTGACACCGCGCAGGATCGCCTGGCGGGAGTGGTCGCTATAAGTAATCTGTTTTGCCATGGATGTATTTTCCTCGTGATTCGTCGATTGATATTAGCTGGCCTTCCTGGCGGCCTTGGGCGCACGATCCAGAACGCCGAGAACGTCGTCCTCGCGCATGATGATGTACTCGGTGCCCTCCAGTTTGATCTCGTTGCCGGAGTACTTCCCGAAGAGGATGCGGTCGCCGACTTTGACGTCGAGGGCGACCAGTTCCGCCGTCTGTCGAGCCGCTTGCCATGCCCGACGGCCATCACTTCGCCCTCCTGCGGCTTTTCCTTGGCAGAATCGGGGATGACGATGCCGTTGCGCGTGGTTTCCTGCTCTTCGATCCGCTTCACCACAATGCGGTCGTATAAGGGTCGAATGTTCATGATGCTGTTAGTCTCCTTAGAATTTTGCCGTCGCGCGGCTCGGCTAGTCTGAATCGCCTGGTAGCGGGCATCGTGAAAGATCAACTGCCGGACCTGGTCGCCAATCTCCTGCCAGTCGCGAATGAAATAGCCGGCCTGCTGATTGCTCATGGTCTCTGCGCGTTTCTCTTCGAGGATCGCCAGCACAGCTTCGGTCGCGGCAAGCTTGGCGGTGGCTTGTTTGCCGGCGACAGATCGGAAGGCCGCCGCCACGCGGTCGAATTCGGTGTTCACCTGACGCCTGATTCGTTCAGCCCACTCCACCTGGTTGGCGGTACCGGTGAGCGCGTCTTGCCGGGCGGGCGTGGGGCCAACGCTTCCCCGGGCTTCGATCTCCAGTGCCATGGAATCTCCGCTACAGCTAGTGCACGGGTCGCACCAATACCGCCGTTCCGTTGAGCTTCTTCAGTTGCCACAATTTGCGATGGCGGGCGGGCGAAGTGGCCCTTTTCAGGGCGGCATCATATGGTCAAGTGACCGCCGGCGGTCAAATGAATCCAAGGTCGGAGCGTATTCGATGTCTATCCGGGCGGTGCACGCAGAGGTCCGCCGATGGGTGGAATAATCAGAGCGCCGGGAATCCACTGATTGGAAGGAAACGCGCGCACTCCACCCTCTGGATTGACCATATATGGTCATCCGGCGCTCGCGCGCCACGGTAAACAACCGAGACCGCGAACCGGGACCCATAGTCTATCTATTTGGAAACACAGGGCTTCACTGTCTATAGCCAATAGGCGGGCTCCGTATTGCTTCTTACAACGCCGAGGATTATGCTCTGTGTTGGATGAGAAAAGTGTGAAGAAAGAAAGAGCGGCTGCGGCCTTCGATGCGAAATCGTTCCTAGCCAAGGTGGGCAAGGGAAGGATCCAGGAGGACTTCAAAAAGAGCCAGCAGATCTTCGCGCAAGGCGACGCCGCCGACTCCCTCTTCTATGTCCAGAAAGGCAAAGTCAAGCTCTCGGTAGTCTCCAATCAAGGGAAAGAGGCTGTGGTAGGGATCATGAGCGCCACGGACTTTTTCGGCGAGGGCTGCCTCGCCGGCCAACCAAAGCGGATGTCGAGCGCCACATCAATGACGGACTGCTCCATTATGCGGCTGGCCAGGACTGAAGTAACCCGTCTCCTGCGTGAGCAACCGGCGTTCTCGGCGGTGTTTCTGCAGCATCTGCTTTCCCGTAACATTCGGATTGAAGAGGACCTGGTGGACCAGTTATTCAATTCGAGCGAGAAACGCCTGGCCCGGGTTCTGCTACTATTGGCGAACTTCGGCAAGGAAGGCAAGCAAGAGCCTGTGATCCCCAAGATGAGCCAGGAGACGCTGGCAGGGATTGTCGGCACCACGCGGTCAAGAGTCAGCTTTTTCATGAACCGCTTCCGGGAGTTGGGCTTTATCGAGTACAACGGCGGCCTGCACGTCCACAGTTCCCTGCTGAACGTCATCCTGCACGACTAACCTTCGTCCAAAGTCCACAGAAAAAAAGGGGGCTGGCGCCAGGAAGCCATTTTGGCGCGCATCGTGCCGCATTCTCTAAATATTCCCTGAGGTTGAGCAGTTTTGAACAGATAAGCAACGCGGCTTGACCTAAGCTTTGAGCGTACAGGTCTTGTTAGTTGATCCATGGAACGCCAAACGATTCTGGTGGCTGACGATGAAGCCATCATAGGCAGCTTCGTCAAAACAGTTCTGGAGCGCGCTGGCTACAACGTACTCCTGGCCGACAATGGCGCCGGAGCGATGGCTCTTTATGAGAAGCACCAGGCCGAGGTCGCCTTGCTGCTGACGGACGTAATCATGCCGGATATCAGCGGTCTGGAACTGGCGGATTGGGTTCTTGCCTGTGAGCCGACGGCTCGGATACTCTTGATGTCCGGCAGTCATCTAAGTGAAAGCCGCGGCCTTGGTTGCCTGCAGAAGCCATTCAGGGCAGCTCAATTGACGGAAAAGGTCGCTGAGGTGTTCAGGTGCCGGGATTTGGAACTCGCCCAAGGCTAAAGTTGAGTGGATGAGGGGCGGGGCCCGCGAATATGGGGGATCACGGGCCCTAACAGCTCATGCCTCAGATAACCTCATAGGCAGGCTTTTCGGTAGTTAGATCGGACGCCGCCCTTGTATCAGGCGAATCACCATGATGACCAAGGCCGCGACTAATAAAATGTGAATGAGACCGGACGCGGTAAACGACGTAACCACACCCAGCAGCCACAACACCAGCAGGATTACACAGATAGTCCAAAGCATCTTAATTTCTCCTTCAAGCGAACCAAATGCACGAGCAGGTCCGATCCAGGCAGCGCGAGTTAATAGGCATCACGCGTCCCGGCCCTGCGGCCTGCTTCATAAACACGGCACAGTGTCCAGAAGATCACTGCGGTTACAACTACCACTGATGGAATCGCACTGCGGACGGAATCCTGGAACTTGTGATTGGCGCTCATCATACTCTCCAATGTGTGTACCGGCCGCATGTTTCATTGCAAGTCGCGGTCCAACCAGCCGGGCGTGATCTGCCAGCGCAAGGGTGTTTGCCGGGACGACCGTATTCAGTCGCAGTGGCGCCCGAAGGTCACGCTCGACAGGTCAAGGTGGTGAATTGGGCCAAGCGTACACATGGGCACGGAATTGCCTATAACGCCATGTGCGACGCTTTCCGGCGCCGCGCAGCGCTGGTATCGGCCGGTGTTCAATTGTGAGCAGACGGTATTAACGATTCATCTTAAGGTAGTACAGTATGCCGTTTGATATTACCCGCCAGGCAAGAATCGCCAGCCAAAACTTTGAAGGAAAGTTGGAAACAGACATGGCATCTAGATTTGTAGCACCAGCCTATCGAGCAGTGTCCGAGGATGTCTTAGCCCATTTACCGGTTTCCGTAACGAAAGAATATAAGAAAGGCGAGATCATCTACGGTCCGGATCAACACCCGAGCTATATTTATCTGGTTGCAGAGGGTTACGTTAAGCTTTCACGGATCGCTGACCACGGCAGCGAAATCCTTTTGGATATCGTGGTGCCGGAGGAACTGTTCGGCGAATCGGCCTTCGTCGCTGGACCCTGCCCGGGCGAACAGGCAAACGCGCTGGGGCAGGTTCGCTTGATGATTTGGCCGATCGCCGCCATGGAAGAGATCATGACGAAGCGGCCAGGCCTTGCCGTAGCGCTGCTCCAGATAGCCGCGCGCCGATCTGTGGATTTTGCAGGCCGGATCGAGAGCTTTTCATTCGACAACATCGAGCGGAGACTCGCCCGCGCACTGATCCGCTTCTCCGAGCGCATGGGCACTCCGGGAGAAAATGGATCTGTAGTGATGATGCCGCTGACTCACAGCTTACTGGGCCGCCACATCGGAACCTCAAGGGAATTGACTACTCACTATATGAACCAATTCCGTAAGTACGGTTACCTGACCTATTCGCGCCAGGAAATCGTTCTACAGCAAAATGCCCTGGCTGAATGGACACGCTCCACCGCAGGACATCGCCGCACCGCCAAACTTCCATAGGCATCAGGGCTGGCGATGCGCCCGCGGGTCGGCATGCGGAGTCTGACCTCCGTTGGTCAAATGACCGCATTTCGTTAAGCAAATCAGCCAGGTTTGGCCGGATCATAAGGATTCGGAATGGAGCCAAACTTGCCTCACTCAATGCTGGAAATAGAGGGGGCATGATGATGGGCCAACTGAACAGGCTACTGGACCCGGGGCGCACCGGCAGGGAAGCGGCAAAGCTGGAAGCGGATCTGCGCAGGCGGGTTATCGGCCAGGATGAGGCCGTCCAGCAGATTGTCGATACCTATCAGACGTTTCTCGCCGGCATGTCAGGGTCCGGACGGCCGCTCGCGAGCTTCCTCTTTCTGGGGCCCACGGGATCCGGTAAGACCAGGATAGTGGAAGCGGCCGCCGAGAGCCTGATGGGCGACATGCAGGCAGTGATCAAGATTGACTGCGCCGAGTTTCAGCACAGCCACGAGATCGCAAAACTCATCGGCGCCCCGCCCGGCTACCTGGGTCACCGCGAGACCCGTGCCCTGCTGAGCCAGGAAGCCCTCGACCAATATCACACCGATACGTTGAAGCTGAGTTTCGTGCTGTTCGACGAGATCGAGAAGGCCAGCGACGCTCTCTGGAATTTGCTGCTGGGCATTCTGGATAAGGCCACCCTCACCCTGGGCGACAACCGCCGCGTGGATTTTTCGCGCGCCATGATCTTCATGACCAGCAACCTGGGCGCGTCCGAAATGGGCTCCCTGTTGCGGCCAAACCTGGGCTTCGCGAGCTCTGAAGCAGGGCGGCGACGTGCCGACGGAACGGTGGATGAGGCGCTGGCCGGCAAGGTCAAGCGCGCAGGCTTAGAGGCGGCGCGCCACAAGTTCGCACCTGAGTTCATGAATCGCATCGATAAGACGATTGTGTTTCGTGAATTGGGCGACGCCGAACTGCGCCAAATTCTGACCATCGAGTTGAAGATGTTGCAGGAGCTGATCTTTCGAGCGGCGCCGGGCATGCCGTTTGTCTTCTCGGTGACCGAGCCGGTTAAAGAGCACCTGTTACATCGGGGCACGGATGTCAAGTATGGAGCACGCCATCTGAAGCGCGCCATTGACCAGTCTTTGGTGCATTGTCTTTCAAATCTGATGGCGACCGGACAGGTTTGTGGAGGCGATTCGATTCGCGTCGATTACGATGGCGCCCGCGGCTGTGTCACTTTCTTCAAGGACGCGGAGAACATCACTCTTGCGAATATGTCGCAGATGGCGGATGTGCCCCTGCTGCCGGCGGTAACACCAATCCCGGCGCGCGTGATGGTGCTGCGGCCGGCTACGAATCAAGTGCGATCGTCGCACCGGTAGGTAACTTACAGATCTTTGCGAGAGATGCCGAGCTTGCGCATCAGAGCGTTCAGCGTGGTCCGAGGCATACCGAGCCGGGTGGCGGCTTCACTGATCACTCCGCCCGATTCGCGAAGGATGCGGATCACGTGCATCTTCTCCACATACTCCAGCGTGCTGTCGCCGGCTGACGCCGGTTCCTCGGACTGTATCTCTTCCAAGGGCGCGCGGAGGCTGGGACCACGCGAGAGAATGACCGCCCGCTCGACGAAGTTCTCCAGTTCCCGTACATTCCCCGGCCACAAAAAACTCGTCAGCGCCTTCATGGTGTCGGACGGAATGTTCTCAATCACCTTGTTCATCTCTTTGGCGTACTTCTGAGTGAAGTGCCGGACCAAATGGGGAATATCCTCGGCGTGATCGCGCAGCGGAGGCGTGGTGATGGGGAAGACCTTGAGGCGATAGTAGAGATCGCTTCGGAAAAGTTTGTCGCCCATCATCTGCGTGAGATTCCGATTGGTGGCGGCTACCAGGCGGACGTCGATGGGGATTGTCTTGGTGCCGCCCAATCGTTCAAACGCCTTCTCTTGCAGGGCGCGGAGCAATTTGGGCTGCAAGTCCAGAGGAATGTCGCCCACCTCGTCCAGAAACAGAGTGCCTTGATGGGCCAGTTCAAAACGTCCGATCTTTTGCGTCAGGGCGCCGGTGAAGGCTCCTCGTTCATAGCCGAAGAGCTCGCTTTCCAGCAAGCCGGTGGGTATGGCCGCACAGTTCAATGTGACGAAGGGGCGTTCGCGTCGCGGGCTCATCCGGTGAACGGCTCGCGCCACCAGTTCCTTGCCGGTGCCGGTTTCACCCAGTATCAATACTGTGGCATTGGTGGGCGCAACCACCTCCACCAACCCGAGAACCCGCCTCATGGCGGCGCTGCGGCCCACGATCTCATTGAAATCGTGCTTTACCTCAGCAGCTTTGACGTTGACGCTTTCCAGTTTTTCCTGCCCGCTAAGATCCTGCACAAAGCTGATCCAGCGAAACGGAGAAAGCTTCAGGACCGCCGTAGCCACGCGCACGGGAACCCGGGTTCCATCTTTGCGCGTGAGCTCCTTTTCAAACGGAGTGCAGGCGCCGAACCGCAAAGCTTCTTCATGCGCCAATTCGTCCAACGCCTGGAATTCCGGCGGCGTGAGGTCGGGCCAATTCATCAGGCCGGCATGCAGATCTTCGCGAGTATAGCCCACCAGTTCGAGGAACGCGTCATTCACTTCGGGAATCCGGTCGTACTCGCCGGAGACGATTCCGGAGACAGATGCTTCCATGGGGAGCGGGCGGAGAGGAGTACGGGACCGCAGGATCTTCTCGTCCCGTTCGTGGCGCTCACTGAAATCGCGTACCACCCGGGCAAAGCCCTGCAACGCTCCGTCGTCGTCGTGGAGCGCCATGGTAATGACGTTGGCCCAAAAACGCTCGCCATCTTTTCTCATGCACCAGTCTTCGGCGCCAAAGTGGCCTTCGATTGCCGCTCGGTTCAACTCTTCGCGGAGCTTGGCCTCGAGAGTGTCTTCCGAGGGATAGAGCACGCTCACAGATTTGCCGATGGCCTCGTCGCTGGTGTACCCGAAAATGCGCTCGGCCCCCGAATACCAGGCCGCCACGTTTCCATCCGCATTCAATAAGAAGAGTGCGTAATCCCGCACCCAAGCCGGAATATCAGAGAGTGCGTCCCCGGGCTGTCCTTCAGTATCAGACGCGGACTTGTCCCGCAGCACCAGGAGGTGGCGCACGGGTAATACGTTGCCCTTGACGGTGTACTCAACCTCGCGCCGGCTTCCGTCCGGGCCCAGCAGACGGAGCGTGCCGGCCTGCTCGCCGCGCTGTAGAAAGGCCTGCCAGAGATCGGCAACCTGAGGTTTCAAGCCAGGCTCGACGAAATCATCCAGGCTTTGCCCGATGATTTTGTCGCGAGGCAATCCGAGCAGCTTTCCGGCGCCGGAACTGGCGTCACGGTAATTCCGGTCGTTGTCTGCGATCAGGATGGGCGCGGAGGGATGATAGACAATCGCGCGAAACAGCAGTTCGAGTTCCCTGGGACCGTTTTCCGCAAGCCAACTGGCAGCTTGGGGTTTTGAGGCCGCGGAGGGCATAACACTTTTCTCCTTGCCCCGTCGATCCAGGGCTTGGGAGCACTAGCAGGGTGCCCCAAACTGCTGGAAGCCAAGAATGGCGGTGACTTCAATCGTAACAGTTCCTGGGAATCGGCGCTGTTCACTATTGACCACAGAAGGCCGGATGCGGTTGCGCGCCACGAGTGGGCAAAGGATTGCCTTTATCTGCATCGAGGTTCCAACATGCCTTTAGTGAATATCGTGATTATGCTGATCGTGGTGGGTGTGGTTTTGTCGCTGATTAATCGCTACATCCCGATGGCTTCGAGTATCAAGTCGATTCTGAACGTCGTGGTAGTGGTTGTAGTGCTGGTGTGGGTGCTGCAGGCAGCCGGCCTGTGGGGTGGCATCAGCCAATACCGGATCGGGCGGTAATCCGACTGTCGCTAATGGCGGGGAAGACCGCATGCGGTCACATGACCGCCGATGGCCGTTTTCCCGCCGATCCCACAACCCGTGCCAGTTGGTGAGTACGAGCACGATCATGATGGGCCGCGACGCCCAGCAGACCCGCATAATCCAGGCCGGGTCCCAACCGCAGACCGACACAATCACGTCAATAGAATCCGCACGCAGGGTTGGGTCGATCGGCCAGCCATCCCCGCCACATTGCCGCCTCGGAGCGCCATGGTTACGGCTTGGACGGGCGTCCAATAGATGCTTCTGATTCTCGTCATCATTTCCGTGACCTCGCCCATACATCGAACTCACCAGCCGGGAGCGCATCCATAAGCCGCGCCCGTGACGGAACATTTGGAAATTCCGCACGGATCGTCGTCGGATGCGCCTGTGATCAGGCCCGGCCCCGGGCGACGGAAGAACCTGCGGCAGTCGAAACGGCAGCGTGCGGGGTTCTTCCGTTGTCGTCGTCCTGCCGATTCGAAGACTATGTGCGCCTTTCATGCACTTCGTCGCGATCTACGATCACGACGGGCGCCACTCTGACGGCCGCCAGCTCAGGCACGGGCACAACAACGGGTTGCGACGGTTCGCGAGCCACGAGGATTGCGGGCTCGCGTGGCGTCGGCTTGTCAGTGGCGCCATAGTCGGCGGCAGACTCCGAGGCGGATGAGATGTGTCTCGCCCCAGTGTTGTGCAATGACTTTTCGGCGCGCTGGCGCCACTCGGGGCTGTCGCAGTGAACCGAAAGAAGAATCCCGCCGCAGCCCATTCTGCCGGCATAGCGTTTGGCCACATATTGAGTCATCCTTATGCCGAGTATCAGCCCCACGATCCACCCGAGAGTGCCGCCAGAACCGGCGCCGGCCAACCCCGCAATCACGGGTGGAAGCGCCGCGAACGATTCCAAGCCTGGAAAGCCGGTCACCCGCGTGGCCAACCAACCCACGGCAGCAGCCGCTATGGCGCCGGCTACCGCGCCTACAGATGCGGCCTCAAGCGCCCTGTTGCGCTTCTCGTGAGCGAAGTCCTTCGAGCCCGTGTTTTCGGCTGACAGGACCGCGATGTCGGCGGGCCTATATCCGGTTTTTTGCAGGATGCTGATTGCCTCCGAAACGGTAGTCCGGTCCGGATATATGCCAAGTACGGATGCGTTCTTTGCCATTTGAGCCTTCTTTGTTGATCTCGATTGCCGCTCCTCAAAGAGCACGATGACGGCCACTCCTCCCAACGGCAGGCGTCTACTCGGCGAGACTCGCGGTTGCTGTGGTCTCGGTCTCTCCGGCTGCGAATTGGAGGGCACTGGCCAGGCTGGTCACCAGTTTGCCAGGTGGCAACGGTTGAAAGCGCTGCAGGGCGCGGTCCTGCGCGCCGGCAAAGCCCCAAACTCCCACCATCGTCTTCGTCCGTGGAAAACGCTTTTGCAGTTGATGGGTGAGCGCAATGGCACTCGCAAACGCAAAGGGCGGCAGCGCCGAAACGCAGAGCGTGTCCGTCTCACCGGGCTCCATGAGTTCGATGGCATGCTGCAACGAAGAGTCACGGGGAAATGCGATTGCGGCCTGCCCTGCCTGCTCCAGCAGTTGGGCTAACATGGCTGCCGCAATCTCGTCCGCTTCATCGTTGGCGGGAATCACGAAGATGCGGCCGGGCGATGGCTCGGCGCGCCCGGTTATCTCGATCGGGTTCGTGCGTCTTTTCCGAGAACTCGACGATCATCTCCTTAATACTCAGAAAGAGGAATTCTTCGCGGGCTTGATCGAGGCCACCCTTGTGCCGATCCTGCTCGGCCATAGCGAGAGCCGGAATCAGAACCGAATCGTAGAGTTCCTCCAGGGGATGTTCGAGCAGGAACTTTTCGGCGATGGCGCGAGCTTCCTGGTCGTCCATAGCCAGCAATCGCTGATAGATGCGCGCTTCTGCTGCCAGCGCGGCCTCATCGCCAAGCATGACATGCAGGAAAGAAAACTGCGGCACGTAGCGTCCCAGCACCACGAAGCAAACCGTCAGCGGAGTGGACAGGATCAGGCCCGCCGGACCCCACAGAACCGCCCAAAACACCGTGCTCAGCAGCAATGCAAGCGAGGAGATTCCGGTATGCGCCCCGTACAGCCACGGCTCGATGAAGTTTCCGGTCGCCAGTTCCAGCGTGGCGAACAAGAGGAACACCAGCAGCGGAGGAGTCCAGTTGTCGAACACCGCGAGCGAGAGCGTAAAAGGCAGTAATGCGGACACGACGGCGCCCACGTATGGAACGATTCGCAGCAGGCCTGCCACGCAACCCCAGAGAGCCGCATAGGGCACCCCGATCAGGTACAGCCCGGCGGCGCAGAGTATGCCAAAGCAGGCGTTCACCGCGAACTGCATCAAAAGGTAGCGGCTCACCCGGCGTGTGGCGTCGTCGAGCGCCTGGGTCATGACGTTCATCTGGTTCAGGCCCACCAGGCGAAACAGTCGATTGCGCAGGTCACTTTCCTCAATCAGCAGGAACACGCTGAAGATCAAAACGATGCCGAGGGTTCCCATCGGCGCCAGGAACGGTTTCACCAGATCGCGGACGGATTCCAATTCACCGGTGGGCTCCGGAATCACCTGAACGGGAAGCGGCCGCGCCGGCTGCGCGGGCGCAGTGCGGCGTCCGGGGCGCCCGCCTGGCGTAGGCGGCGCGGAGACGTCCGACAATTCCTTGCCGAGCGCCTGCACGCTGGCTGTGGCGCGGCCCAACGCGCCCTTTCCGGGCGCGCGCATGGCTTCCAGTTTGTTGTGAATATTCTGCTGGTAGCGCGGCAGTTCGTTCGCCACTCCCACCAATTGATCGAAGATCACCCAGCCAATCCCGCTGGCAGCCGCGATCGTCAACACCATAACGACGCCCACCGCCGGCACGCGCGGTACCCGAATCTTCTGCAGCATACCCACGGCGGGTGTCAGGATCAGAGCCAGCGTTATGGCGAACGCGAGCGGGATCACAATCTCGCGAGCCAGATAGAGCACGGCGATTACAGCGACCAGGATTCCGATGCTTCGGACACCGGAAGAAGCGGGAGAGCGGCGATGTTTGATCATGCGTGCAGGGAGTCCAGTTTCGCCGTGAAGATCGAACCAAGGCGGAGCGCGTACGCGCGGGTGAATTCGGCGCCCAGGTAGAACACCTGCGCCGAATAGTAGACCCAAACCAGGAAGGCGATCAGGGAGCCGGCCGCGCCATAGCTGTCCGCGAAGCCGGCCTTGCCGAGATAGACTCCCAGAAGGAGTTTTCCGGCGGTGAACAGAAGCGAAGTGACCACCGCGCCCGCGGCGACATCGGTCCATTTCAGCCGGACTTCCGGCAGCACTTTGAATAGGAAGGCAAACAGAGCTGTGATCAGCGCAAAGGTGAGCACCCAATTTGCTAGCTGAATCAGCGCATGCGTAGGGATCGCAAACGGGTCGAGGGCCCTGCCGGCAGCGGCAACCCACGGTTTCACAATCAGCGATAAGAGGAGGAAAAAGCCCGCGCCCAGCACCAGCGCGAAGGCGAGCAATCGTTCTTTCGCCAGGTTGAAGAGGCTTCGTCCCCTGCTGCAACCGGTGTCTTCAGGAACTCTCCAAATCGTATTCAGGCCGTCCGTCAACTCGGTTCCTGCCGCGGAGCCACCGAAGAACAGCGTGATCAGGCCAAGCAGGGTCGTGACGATTCCGCGGGATGAGTGGTGGATCCCTTCGATCATGGACTGGACCACCTTGGCGCCCTCGCGTCCCACCACATCTTGCATTTGCCAGATCAGCCGGCCTTGTGCGGCCCTGGCGCCGGATGCAACGCTCATCACGGCGAGGATGATCACGATGGCCGGTGCGAGCGACAGCGCCACATAGTAGGCCAGCGCCGCTCCCATACGGGGCCCGTGATCGTCGTGCCAGTTGTGCACGGTCACGACCAGAAGCCGGCCCACGTCTTTAAGCGGAACGCGATTCATCCTGAAGGTGGTCAGCAAGTTGTTGGCCGTTCGCGTGGCAACGGGTCTCGATATTCCGCCCAATCGACCATATCCGGTCACATGACCACATAAGGTTGAGCCGCCGCGATTCCAGGTATCGTCATTCGCGGCATCGGTTGGAGTTACCCGTTGCGGCCCGGTTGGCTTTACTCGTGCACTAGCAAGGCAGTCGCGGGCTTTTCCTCCGACAGAAGAGGCAAAAGATGAAATTAATGATAGTGACTGCGCTGGCGCTCACGCCGCTGCTGGCCATGGATAAAGAATCGGCCAAGCGGTTGGACGAGTCTGCGGCAGTGTTTTCCGAAGTGATGGCGACGCCGGATAAGGGCATTCCGCAAGATATGCTGGAGAACGCCCACTGCATCGTGATTGTCCCGGGAATGAAGACGGCGGCGTTCCTGGTTGGCGGCAAGTACGGCAAGGGATACCTGTCCTGCCGCAATAAGGGCGGAGACGGGCTGGTCGGCGCCTGCCACCATGCGCATCGAAGGCGGCAGCGTTGGCTTCCAGATCGGCGGTTCGCAGACCGACCTGATCATGCTGGTGATGAACGAACGCGGCGCGGACAAACTGCTTTCCAGCAAGTTCACCCTGGGCGCCGAAGGTTCAGTTGCGGCGGGCCCGGTGGGCCGCACGGCTACGGCCCAGACCGATGCTCAGATGCACGCGGAGATTCTCTCCTGGTCGCGCTCGCAGGGGTTGTTTGCCGGCCTCGCCTTGGAAGGCGCCACCTTACGCCAGGACCAGGACGATAATGCGAAGCTCTACGGCAGGAAACTGGAAACCGCGAGATCGTGACGTCGGGCATGCATGCGCCCAAGACAGCCGTGAGACTTCTCGGACCTGCTCAACAAGTACTCGGCACAGCGAGCGCAAGACTGTCACGAGATGCAGCCGATAGGCAACAGAGAAAGATAGAAGACCTCAATATGAAGACGATCAGCGCATTCCTGCTGGCATGTCGGAATTCTATGGCGGCGCAGGCGCACACAGGCGCCGAACCCGACTCAACAGTCAACCGCGACCCAGACCGCCATGGCCGCGGGAACCGTGCCCATCTATCGCGTCA
Organism: uncultured Solibacteraceae bacterium; assembly: GCA_963815475.1. GTDB lineage: Bacteria > Acidobacteriota > Terriglobia > Bryobacterales > Bryobacteraceae > Sulfopaludibacter. Next base: position 4,418,262 of record CAWFHD010000003.1, read on the forward strand.
CCGTGGTGGCGCGAACCATGAAGGCAATCAACTACAACCACCGCAGCGGATCCACCGAGATCGGCTTTCGCGGAACGGCACTGATGCCGGGGGCCCGCGGCGAAGCCAAGGTGGAGAGCAAGCAGGGAGTAATCAAGATCGACGCGAATATGCAGAAGCTCGAGCCGGCCACCAAGTTCGGCCCGCGAGTATCTGACGTATGTGATGTGGGCGATTACTCCCGAAGGCCGCGCCACCAACGTGGGCGAAGTGCTGCTGAATGGCGACAAGAGCAAGCTGGACGCCACGACCGAATTACAGTCCTTCGGCCTGATCATCACGGCGGAGCCTTACTTCGCCGTGACGCAGCCGAGCGACGTGGTAGTGATGGAGAACTTTGTCCGGCACGAAACCACGGGCACCATCGAAGAACTCGATGCGAAGTTTGAGCTGCTGCAGCGCGGGCAGTATACGCTCAACGTGAATCCCGCCGAACATCAAGCCGATGCGTGCTGGATCGCAAGGTGCCGCTGGAACTTGTACGAAGCGCGCAACGCCGTGCAGATCGCCCGCTGGACTGGCGCGCCGCGCTACGCCGCCGAGACCTTCCAGAAGGCCGTGGATGGCTGCAGAACGCTGAAGGCTATTTGAAAGGCAAGTCCGGCAGCAAGCCGATTGGGACTGTTGCCCGCGAGGCCGTCCAGATGGCGGAGGACGCCCGCATCATCACCGTCAAGAAGATCGGCGAAGAGCAACTGGCCAACGAGCGCCAGGCCGGAGCGGAGCGTGAAGCGACGTGCCGAGAAGGCGCGGGCAGCGGCGCAATCCGAGACCGAGCGCGTCGCACGACGAAGCCGAAAAGGCGCGGCTCGCAGCACAGGCGGACGCCGCAACGCGTCGCCCGTGACCATGATGCGCAGATGCGCTGCCGCCCAGGCGGACAGCGACCGTTTGAAACGGGACAACGAAGCGCGAATGCCATGGCGGCCCAGAACGAGGCGGACCGCTTGAAGCGGGACAACGAGGCGAAGGCAATGGCCGCACAGAATGAGGCGGATCGCCTTGAAAGCAGAGAACGATGCGCAGGCACTGACGGCGCAAAATGAAGCGGACCGCGTGAAGAGAGACAACGACGCGCAAATGGCTGCCGCGAAGGCCGACCTCGATCGCGCGGACGGCGACAAAGCGCAAGCGGAGGCCGACAAGGCCCAACTGCGGGCCCAGTTACTGGTGCAGTTCAACGCGATCCTGCAGACGCGCGACACCGCTCGCGGCCTGATCGTGAACATGTCGGACGTCCTGTTCGATACCGGCAAGTTTTCGCTGCGGCCCGGCCGCACGCGAGAAACTGGCCCGTGTCGCCGGGATTCTCGCCGGACACCCCGGCTTGCAGATGCAGGTGGAAGGCTACACCGACAGCGTCGGCGGCGATGACTACAATCAGCAACTCTCCGAACATCGCGCCGGCTCGGTGCGCGACTACCTGACTGGAACCGGAATTCCGCATGGCATCGGTGACGGCGAAAGGTTCGGAGAGACCCAGCCGGTAGCCATCAAACGAAAACGCCGCCGGGCGCCAGCAGAATCGGCGCGTAGAACTCGTGGTGTCGGGCGAGATCATTGGCTCCATTCTCGGGCCGTCGCCTATCCTGGCCGCTAAGTAACGCGGAACGGAACTCTGTAGCGCAGGTGGGACAGGCTCTTGGGTCTGTCCCACCACTCCAAGGACTCAACCATGCTTCAAATCGCTAAGACAATCATCCTGTGGATTTCACTTCCGCTGCTGCTCGCGGCTTCGATGTTCTCGCGGTTCGCCGCGAGTTACGAACTGCTCCTGAACGCAGTGGTCTGTGTTGGCGCAATCATGGCGGTCCAGCGGGCGGCCTGGATTAAGGACTATTACTGGGCAGGCGGCTTCGCGGCGATTGCCGTAGTGTACAGCCCGTTGGCGCTGTTGACGAAAATTTTCCTCCTGCTGTGTTTCGCGTGCGTCGTGAGCAGTGCCGCGGCGGTCGCGGCCTTTAAAAGGCAACCGCTGCCGGCCGTATAAAGAGGCACTGTGTGAAGAAACTACTTTCGATCTTCGCGCTTTCTGGCCGCCTGCCTCGCTCAAGGCCCCGACGTCCTCACTTGGCAGAACAAACTAAGCTTTCATGCCGACAAAGCGTTCGGTCCCACAGCCATCGTCGGTATCGCCGCCTATGCGGCTTTTCTGCAGGACGTGAACTCGCCCAGGGAGTGGGGACAGGGCGGGGCTGCGTACGGAAAGCGGTTTGCGTCCGCATCCGCCGCCTCGGGGATCCACGGCGTGCTGGCGTTCGGTCTGGACTCGACGCTGCACCAGGACCCGCGCTATTATCGCTCTCTCCGCACGGGATTCCTGCCCCGCGCCGGACATGCGCTGAGAGGGACCTTACTCACGCGCACCGACGCCGGTGGCGAAACTGTATCCACCTGGCGCATCGGTAGTGCTTACGGCACGGCCTTTCTGTCCAATTTATGGTATCCGGACCGGCTCAATACGGCCGGCCAGGGTTTTACGCAGGGTTCCATCCGGCTCGGGTTCGATCTGGTGAGTAATCTGGGCGCCGAATTCTGGCCCGATATCAAGCGTAAAGTGTTTCGCCGAAAGTGAGATCGGCTGCATGAGATTCCCGTCTTCCGCCGCGCTTGCCCTGTTGCTGTTGTGCTCGGTTCAGACCGCCTCGCCGTATTCGGTTCTTACCCACGAAGCCATTATCGATTCCACCTGGGACAGCGCCATCAAGCCCCTGCTGGTCAAACGATTCCCCGCATCTACCGCGGACGAGTTAATGCAGGCGCACGCCTACGCGTACGGCGGCTGCATCATTCAGGACCTGGGCTACTATCCCTTCGGAAGCAAGTTTTATAGCGATTTGACGCACTACGTCCGCAGCGGCGATTTCATCCTCAACCTGATTCGCGAATCGAAGGACCTGGACGAGTACGCATTCGCCCTCGGCGCGCTTTCGCACTACGCGGCCGATAACAACGGCCATCACATCGCCACCAACGCCTCGGTGCCGCTGCTTTATCCGAACCTTCGCGCGAAGTTTGGGAACTCCGTCACCTACTCGGACGATCCCCTCTCGCACACCAAAACGGAGTTTGGATTCGATGTCTTTCAGGCCGCCAAGAGCCGCTACGCACCGGATGCCTATAAGGGATTCATTGGTTTTCAGGTGGCCAAGCCGGTGCTCCAGCGGGCATTTGAAGACACCTATGGAATGCGGATCGAGGAGGTGTTCCTGAACCTCGATCTCGCCATCGGATCGTATCGGCGAGCGGTCGGCGCCGTGCTGCCGGCCCTGACCAAGGTGGCGTGGCAAATCAGGGCAGCGGATATCCGCAAGGACGCGCCCGGCATCACGCGCCGGAAATTCCTCTACAACCTGTCTCGCTCCAGCTATGAAAAGAACTGGGGTACCACCTACCAGAGGCCTTCGCTTAAGTCGAAAATACTGGCCGCCCTGTTCCGCATCGTACCCCACAAAGGTCCTTTCAAGGCACTGGCGTTTAAGCCTCTGACGCCGGAGACGGAACGATTGTATATGGCGAGCTTCAACACCACCATCGACCGTTATCGCGAACTGCTGTCAGGCGTGGATGGCGGCAAACTGGCGCTTCCCAACGACAATTTTGACGTGGGGGGCGCGACCTTGGCGGGCCAGTACAAGCTGGCCGACGCGGCCTACGCGAAGCTGCTGCACAAGTTGGATGGCCACTACACGGATCTGCCGCAGGATCTGAGGAGCGACCTGCTCGTCTTCTACCGGGACCTCAGCCTTCCGATTTCGACCAAGGCCAACGAAGGCGATTGGACACAATTGCAGACGGAACTCAATCATCTGCAAATGATCAATCGGGATCTGGCTCCGGCGGCCGCGAAGGTGTCCTCGGAAATCGGCCATGTGCGGTAGTTGACTGCTCCACCCTGTTTAGATCGAGAAAAGGAAGGCTATTTATGTCGTTCGGAATATATGTGGTTGGATTCCTGTTGGTAATCGGTGGGCTGATATATGGGGCCGCAATTATGCATATGCCGGCACACTGGATTGCGGTCGGCGCGATCGTATTACTGGGATTCGGGATCCTGACTGGCGTGAAAAACACCCGGCAGAAAGATTCGGCGGACTAATCGGCAAGTGGCGTGCATTGTCAAGGAGCGAATGGCACGGACTCTTCTAATCCGTTCGCTGGCAATGCGGGCTAAAGTGTGCCTCGTTTGGCCGTTTCTTCTTGCCCAGGGACTCGTCTGGGCACAGTTGCCGCCGGAACTGCCATGCGGCAGAGAGGCCGTCCCCACTTACCCGGAGCTGTCGAGTGCACCGCTCTCGACGTTCTGGAGCCAGTCCGCGCTTGGCTCCACCTGGAAGCCGCCTCCCTGCACCGGCTGGACCACCGAAGGCTTTGCGTCGCTGGTCACCATAGTTGCCCGTTTTCACGCTCCCTCCGGAAGCGAAGGCTTGCTCCGCCGGGTTGGCGCAATATCGCAGCTTTCAGGTATGCGCTACTGGTCTACCACTCATCACCGATGGCAGACCCTGATTGTCGATGCGTATGCGTTGACTGGTCCGCAAGGTAAGCGCCGCGGCGATTTCACACCCGATGAGATGAAGCCCGGCGCGCTCCTTTACTTCGAGCAAGTGGACAATCTGTCGGGTAAGGCCACTTACCGCCTGCGCATTGCCGAGGCCGCTGATGACCGGATCGTCATTGACATCGAAAACGTGACCACCATGCGCTACCTGCTGCTCACCTTGTTCCGGCCCGGGGAGTTGCAGAGCATCTACTTCCTGGATCGCGACTCCGACGACGCCTGGCGTTATTATGCCGTGACTCGTACCGGCAGAAACGCGAGCAGTCTCACCATCGGCAAGCCGGCCTCGTCGATCAACCGGGCAGCCGCGTTCTTCCGCCATCTCGCCGGGCTTCCCACCGACCTCGAACCGCCAGTTGCCCGGTAGCTCCAGGGATGACCGTATTTAGCCGCGTGACTCCCGGCGGTCAATTCCGCATTTGAGGGCTCTCTCCTACCTGACCAGCGATAAACCCAAAAGAATATGGCGTTTGCGAAGCCTAGGGTCTTCCAGGAGCGCTGGCCTCCCGAATGCTCTGCACATAGGTAAGTGAGACTTCCGCCGGGCCGAATGTGGGCACAGCGATTGAGCAGCTCACACAAGATTGGCACTTCAAGGAGAACAGTTTGAAACTACTCGGAACAGCAACAACCGCATTTTGCATCGCCCTGTTGGGATCGATATTCGCCCCAGCCGCCACGGCCGACGATTGGAACAGAAAGACGGTAATCACCTTTAGCGGTCCCGTGGAGATTCCCGGCGTCCACCTGAAGGGTTTTGCGGTGCTTCCGGCGGGCACGTACGTCTTCAAGATCCTGGATTCGCAGTCCGACCGCCACATTGTCCAGATCTTCAGTAAGAACGAGAAGACCGTCTACGCCACCATTTTGGCGATCCCCAACTATCGCCTCAAAGCGACCGACAAGACCGTGATGACCTTCCGTGAAAGACCCGCCGGCGAGCCGGAAGCCTTGCGCGCATGGTTCTATCCGGGTCGCAACTGGGGAGAGGAATTCGTTTATCCCAAGGCCAAGGCAATCGAACTGGCAAAGACCACCCATACGCCGGTGCTGTTCCTGGCGGCTGAGGTGCCTGTTGAAGTCACCGCGCCAATTCAGTCGGCCGACGAGCCGACAGTGGTAGCGCTTAAGAGCGCGCCCATTATGGCGATCCAGCCGACGGGAGAAGAAGTGCCACTCGCCGAAGTAGTCACCGCGCCTCCGGCGGAGGTTGTAGCCGCAACCGCCGACGCACCGGCGCTTCCGGCCACGGGTAGCACACTGCCCCTGATCGGTTTGCTCGGGTTGATGACCCTTGGAGCGGCCTTCGCGTTCCGGTCGGTCACGAAGCGACTTCAGTAGAAGGGTTGTGATTCGACGCGCGGCATGCCACTCCTGGCGCGCCGCGCGTATTTCGATTTCAGAGGAGCGGTAGCAGCATGCGACAGAGAGTGATTCCGATTTTGGCGCCCGCCACCAAGCCACAGCAGCGTGGGCACAACTGCTACCACACCAAGGCTCGTGGGCTCGCGGTGCTGAATTCTCCAGTGCTCAATAAGGGCACTGCATTCACCCTGGAGGAAAGGGTCGCGTTGGGACTTACCGGCCTGATCCCACCGGACGTGAGCACACTATGTTCCCAGGTGAAGAGCGCCTACCTTCGGTACGAGCGCCTGCCCGATGCGCTGAGCAGGAATATCTACCTGACCGCCCTCCACGACCGCAACGAAGTACTGTTTTACCGCCTGTTTTCCGAGCACCTCCGCGAAATGATCCCGATCGTCAACGACAGGACTGTGGGTATGGCGATGGAACAGTACCACCACGAGTGTCGCCGTCCGCGCGGTGTCTACCTGTCAATCGACCATGCCGAAGGAATTGAAGCTGCATTTGCCAGTGTCGGCGCCGGCCCCGACGAGATCGACGTGGTCCTCGCCACCGACGCCGAACAGGTTTTGGGCATCGGCGACTGGGGTGTTGGCGGCATTGAAGTGTCGATCGGCAAACTGGCAATTTACACGGCCGCGGGCGGGATAGACCCCGCGCGCACCATTCCCGTGATGATCGATGTGGGCACCAACCGGGAGAATCTGCTGGACGATCCAGCCTACATTGGGAACCGCCACACGCGCGTGCGCGGAGAGCGCTACGATGCCTTCATCGAGGCTTATGTTACTGCCGTGACCCGATTGTTCCCAGACGCGCTACTGCAGTGGGAGGATTTCGCTCCAGGCAACGGGCGGCGCATCCTGGAGAAATATCGGGACCGGATCTGCACCTTCAACGACGATATGCAGGGCACCGGGGCCATCACGCTAGCGGCCGCGATTTCGGCGGTTCGCGTGTGCGGTACGCCTTTGCGCAATCAGCGCATCGTCATCTATGGAGCCGGCACCGCGGGAATTGGAATTGCGGACCAGATTCGCGATGCCATGGTGCGCGAAGGGCTATCCAAAACGGAGGCGGCCAAGCGCTTCTGGTGTGTGGACCGCCAGGGGTTGCTGACGGCCGATATGGCCGGCCAACTCCACGATTATCAAGTGGCATACGCCCGCCCCGTGGCTGAGAGCCACACATGGAATCACGATGGGAAGGCAGACGGCGTGAGCTTGGCCGAGGTGGTGCACCGCGTGAAACCCACTATGCTGATCGGGGCGTCCACGGTCGCGGGAAGTTTCACGGAGGCAATCGTCAAGGACATGGCGACGAACACCGTGCGCCCAATTATTTTCGCTCTCTCCAATCCTCCGGCGCGAGCCGAGGCCAATCCGGCAGACCTGATTGCCTGGACCGACGGACGCGCTCTGATCGCAACGGGAGGTCCGTTCGCCCCGATCACTTATAAGGGTGTGACATACGTGGTTGCCCAGGTGAGTAATGCAATGCTCTCCCCTGGTCTAGGTCTCGGTGTCATCGTGTCGCGAGCCAGCCGAATCAGCCATGGTATGTTTTTGGCGGCAGCGAGTGCCGTGTCGAGCCTGGTGACGGTGCGGCAGCCTGGCGCTTCGCTGCTGCCGCATGTGGACGATCTGAGAAGCGTGTCGTCAACCGTGGCTGTTGCCGTGGCAGAGGCCGCCGACGCCGAGGGCCTCGCACGCGCCGAACTCACCGACATCGTGCAGCAGGTGCGCGACGCCATGTGGCAGCCGGAATACCGACAAATCAAGGCATCCTAAGGGAACCATGAATCGCCTCGCCCTGATGGTGTCTGCGCTGCTCCTGAGCGGACTCGGGGGCGATGCCCAACCTCAGGTGGAGCAACCGTTTCGGATCTCGGTAAATGTCGACCTTGTGGTGTTGCACCCCACGGTGCGCGACCGGAAGGGCCAATTTGCGTCCGATTTGCGCGAGGCCGATTTTGAAATTTACGAAGACGGTGTCCGCCAGTCCGTCAAGCTGTTCCGGCATGAAGACATTCCAGTGACGGTTGGGCTGGTAGTCGATCACAGTGGGAGCATGTTTCCGAAGATTGCGGAGGTGGTCGCGGCGGCCCGCACCTTCGCCCAATCGAGCAGCCCTCAGGACGAGATGTTCGTGGTGAACTTCAACGAGCGGGTAACCTTGGGACTTCCCGCCGCGCTACGCTTTACTAACCGCCCTGACGAACTCGCGGCGGCCATTTCGGGCACACACAGCATAGGTCAGACGGCGCTCTACGATGCCATCGTGCTGGCAAGAGAGCGATTGCAGACCGGGACGCGGGACAAGAAAGTGCTCATCGTCATTAGCGACGGTGGCGATAACAGAAGCAGGCACGAACTGCTAGAGGTATTGAAAATGGGCCAGCAGTCCAGCGCCCTGGTATACACGATCGGCATATTCGACGATGCCGACGGCGACAAAAACCCCGATGTGCTCAAGCGCCTGGCCCTGACCACTGGGGGCGAAGCGTTCTTCCCGGATCGCCTCAAGGATGTGGTCACGGTTTGCGAAGGCATCGCCCGGGATATCCGCCATCAATACACACTCGGATATGTGTCCAGTAAGGCTGCGCAATCGGGCGGCTATCGGACAATCAAGGTGGTCGCTCGCGTTGAAGGAAAGGGAAAACTTCAGGTGCGCACTCGCGCCGGCTACATCGCGTCGGGCATACGATGAGGCTCTTCATCACTGCCGGGTCGATGCGTGTGCTTCGGTGGGGCCAGCGAGCGCTCTTTGCCGTTGCGGCCTCGATGCTCATGTATTGCGGGTACGTTCTGGTGGACACGTGGCACTTCCAGAGAACGGAGCGTGCTGAACTCGACACGATCCTGACTATTCCCATTTCATCCAAGATCACGTTACCGCCGGCGGGAGCCGGAGGACTAATCGGCCGCATTGACATCGCAAGTCTGGGTCTTTCGGCAATGATGGTGGAAGGGACCACCAACGCCACCCTGCGCCGTGCGGTGGGCCATGTCAGCGGCACCGCGCTACCGGGTCAGCCCGGGAACGTAGGGATCTCCGGACACCGCGACACCTTTTTCCGGCCGTTACGAAAGATCCATGCGAACGACATCATTACCCTCACCACGATGGCTGGCGAGTTCCGTTACCGCGTCACGTCAACGAAGGTAGTGAAGCCGTCCGACGTCTCCGTGCTCGACCGCGGAGTGGGTGAAGTCCTCACACTGATCACCTGCTATCCGTTTTACTTTGTGGGTCCGGCACCGGAGCGGTTTATCGTTCGTGCCGAGCGAATCGCCTGACAATCATTGCGGCGGGTCTACGCACCCATTGTATGTGGCGTATTGGCTGCAATTCGATTGTGAACCATGAAGCTTATCCTCGATACGCGCCCCGGTCGGTGGACATTTGTCGAGATCGGCAAGACGACCTTCCGAACCCGCGCTCAGATTCGCGCTACCGATTTCGTTGCGAAGTCTTGGAACAACGAAACGAGTGTGGCCGACTGCATCTCTTTTTCCCGACCACCTTACGCGGCCTTGGGGCGTGGGATTATCGCAGGGCTCGGCGACATGTACGATCCAGCAGGTTTTCGGCAAGCGCGTGGCCACAAAGCTGCTCTAAAAGGGCCATGATGAAATCCCTTTTCACGACTGCCCTTATGTGTGCCGCGCTCATCGTTCCGGTGACGCTCGCGCCGGCCAGGCTCCAGGCGGCGGACCAGAAATATCATGATAAAGGCCACAACGACGACCACGAGTGGAATAGCCATGAAGACAAGGCATATCGGATGTGGGCCAAGGAGAACCACCGAAAATATGTGCCCTTCACCAAGCTCAAAGATGATGATCGGGAAAACTATTGGGGCTGGCGCCACGAGCACTCCGATGCTGTCCTGAAGATCAACATCCACTAGGCCAGTTGTTTGCCTGCTCCGGCGCGTTTGATGCCCTGGCGCGCCGTCTCTTCTCCTTGTCCACATTGTCTCGACTTCTTTTGTTTCCTTCTAAATGGCGCTCAAATACATAGCGTGCCGGATCAGGACCGCCCTCTATTCCTCGCAAGTCCTCGCCATTCAGTGTCATCGGCAAGAATTGCTCGGAAAGAGAGGCAGGAATTTCCACGTGTCGCCGCTTTGCGGAAAAGCTGTGCGTTTGCTCGGGATCGCCTGAACGCGAATCCGGTGATACCAGTATTTTTCGGCTCTGCGCAGGAATTGGATGAAGTCCAAGCAGGGCGATTTTCCCGAAACGCAGATTTCGGTACACTCAGCGGTTTGCGAGACAGCGACCTGATAAAACTGCTGGGGGCCGGGCTACCGAGTCTATCACCACGAGATCAGCGAATATCAGGAGCAGCGACTAGAGCAAGCACGCCTGCTCGACCTCGCGCAACTCCGATCCTGATTCAGTCGATGGAGTGTAGTTGCCTCACTACCCCCACAACACGGCCGTGGGCGTGAGACGGCTAAAGTGGCAGCGCAGCCCTCGGGATTCTTAGACTTTTCGCCGGAGACCGGTGGCAGTCCTCCGCTGCGTACGTGACGACGGCGTTTGGTGAGTTCGGGACGCTGTCCAAACCGTTCAACACGGGCCGCAGCGGAAGTCTGATGGCGCAAAGGACGAACCGATCACGCGCTCGCAGGCCGAACGCGTTATTACTGAATCGGAATCGTCGAATTCGGCGTGCCCGTTCCGGAGTTAGCGTTGTGCCCGAAGGAAACAATGGAGCCGTTCGACGCGGTCACCATGCCATTCGGGAAGTTGCTCATGATGACAACACCGTAGAGACGAACGATCGCGGCAGCGACGCCACCGCCGGCTTGGATGCCCGTCCCAGCCGGATTCGTCGAAACCGAATTGTTCGTAGCGGTTGAATTGGAGACGTTCATGACGACGTCTCCGGCGTTCGCGAGCGCGATAAAACCCGCAGTTCCGTTGCCCGACGAGTCGCTGCCGTTCACCGAGAAGCGGCTGTAGTCTCCCGCAAAGATGCCATAGCCGCTGTTATTGTTGAAGCGCGAGTTGACGATGGATACCAGCACCCTTTGGGTGACGCTGGAGCGGATGCCGCTATCCCCGTTGTCGTTGCTGGTCGTGTTGATGACCGAAACGGTGGGCGGGTTGCCTGAGAGGTTGTTAGGCGAGATATCAATGCCGCGTTGCGTGAAGCCGTTAATGTTGCAGTTCTCGATGCGAAGCGACTTGCCGGAAATAAACCTGATGCCGTTGAGGCCGCCCAGTCCCGTGCCGCTAACTCCGTTGATCGAGAGATTCCGGATGACCACATTGTCGGCGGCACCGGCGCTGACGACAATGCCATTAGTCCCCGAAACCAATACCGAGGCCACCTGGCCGGCACCGCCGTCGAGAATAATGGACTTGGTGATGGTGACACCGCCGAAGCCTCCCGGATCAAGCGCGTCGATCTCGCCTCCCGCCGAGGTCTTAGAGATCGCGCCAGCGAACGTCTTGCAGGGCGCGGTCCGGCTGCACGGATTGGCGTCGTCGCCTACTCCAGAAACCCACGTTCTCGACGCCTGGGCGTTCAATAGAGCGGCCCCAAACAAGAGGGGGGTCATCAGTCTCGTAAAAGTTGTTCTATGCACGTTTATGCACTTCCTTTGATGGATTTGTCTGGTGACCGGACTTGAGCCAGTGCCAGCGACAGAATACGCGGTAGTATGGCAGAAATGCTTCTGGTGAGAAACTCACTCCAGTTAAGCTTGAAAGTTAACCAAAGTTATTCTGAGGCACGTCGGATGCGCAGCCACAATTGGTTATCGCAGTCGATCCCGGCGATTTGCTCGCAATTCAGGCCGCGATTGCAACACTGCTCGACGATCCAGGATAGAGCGTGCCGGACGACTCCCGGCGTATCGGACTCATGGCTTGTGCCAACCCATTGCGACCCCTGGTAGTCGTCGTCCGGCGACTGAGTTGGCAGATAGGAGGCAAGGAAGATGGAGTGCGGCCCGGAGTCGCGGAGAAAGGAGTCCAGCGTGGCTTCGATCTGAGGTTTGCTGGCGTGAGTCCAAATGGACCTCGCCAGAAAAAAGTCGAATTTTGTGGCAAATACCGATGAATTGAAGACCGGGTTGTAGTCGAAGTGCGGTTGCTTGATCTGGAGTTCTGCGGGCGTGAACAGATACTGCAGACCGCAGTCGACGCGCGGGCGGGCCGGTTCGATGCCGTAATAGCCGCCCGAATCCAAAAAGCGGACGAGCCAACACGCGATCCGGAGGCAGCCGCAACCAAATTCCAGAACCTTCGACTGAGGGCAAAGGCCCTCGGCTAGGAGAGCGATCAGTTGTTCGCGGCCGGCCTGAGCGAAGGTGCCGCGAGGCACGCCCAGAAAGCCGTGCGCGGAGATCATTCTGTCCGCGAGACGCTGCAGGTTGGAAAAGGCGGGACTGGAGCCTTCCTGCTCCAGGAGACCGGCCGGCTCTGAAACGGGTGCTTCCACCGGTCTGTCTACCGGCGATGGGAGTTGGACTGGACCCGTTGTCCGGCTTCGTTCCGCGACCAAACGGATCACAGTACCAAAGAGCAGCCCGACCGGCTGGCTTTGCAGTAGTCTCTGCGACCAGCGCCATGTCGCGGAGGCCCGCACAGCCCGTAACTCCTGCGCTAGAACGGTGGCTTCGGCATCGCGTTGGCCCAACAAGTTGCGGACGTGCGCTGTTTGGTCTGCTTCGGCGCGGAGCAAGCGCTTGTTCTGCAGGATGGTGTTTTCGGCAGCCAAGCAACGGTCGGTCCAACGTTGACGATCTTCTACCGCGGACTGCTGTTCGCGTAATTGTTCGTCGCGTTGGGCGAGGCCCTGCTCGGCAACGTTACATCGGCTCGCCCAGTAGTCTCGTTCTGAGATCGCCTGGATGGAGCTCTTATAGGTGCTTTCGGCGGCCAGGCAACGGTCGATCCATTGTTGACGATCTTCTACCGCAGACTGCTGTGTGCGTAATTGTTCGTCGCGTTGAGCGAGGTCCTGCTCGGCGGCGTTACACCGGCTCGCCCAGTAGTCTCGTTCTGACATCGCCTGGGAGAAGCTCTTGTACTTACTGGCCCAGCGTTCCAGGTACTCCACGCAAGGGGTGCCGGATTGGGCTCGATCCGCGGAACGGGCCGACAGGTCGGTGGCCAGAACCCTTTGGTAGATATCGACGATATGATCCGCCGCTGATTGCAATTCGCAGGTGGTGCGAACGAGGTGCGAAACCTTGGACGCGTCTTCGCAGTTGTACTTCTGCAATTCCGCCGCCAGTAGATCGGCGTCGAGCGGCATGGCGAGCGTGCGGATGCCGAAATTCCACAGACGGAGCGAGCCAAAATTCTCCGTAGTTACCATGGGCCCCAGCTTGTCGGGGCCGCAGAGGACCACAGACGCACCCACAGCCATCGCCTCGATCGCGGAACGCGCCTTGGCAAAAACGATGTCGTAGGCTGCGAGGAGGGGGCCCGGGTGATCGCTAGGGTTCCCGTTATTGAGCCCGCGTACGTCCAGTTCGATGCCGCAACGCGCGCAAGCCTTCGTCACTGCCGTCAGACAGTGATTGGTAAAGTAGTTGCTGAACACCAATGCCCGTTTCGGCGTTGCGGGAAGAGGCGGCCGCTGCGGGAACAACCGCTCGTCAAAGAAATTGAGGACGACTTCGACTCTATTCGGAGAAACACCACCTTCAACGATCAGTCTCTCGCGGCACAGGTGATCCACTGCGACATAACGGACGATGTTGGGGTGCTTGAGAGTCGCCTCTTCCCAGGGAAGCCAGCCGTGACAATAGTAGACGGCGGGAGTATCGGGAAATCGCAGCAGCGCCGTGAAGGTCTCATAGTGGTGCTGGCCGTGAATGATGTCGGGTGGCTCGGCAAGATCGTTTAAGCGATCAATGACAGGCACGGTTGCCGCGCGCAACTCCTCAGCAACGGCGCCTAACTGCGTGCTATAGGCTACCGGCCGATGGCCGCGGCGCATCAGTTCGATTGCGATATCGCGAACGTAGAGTTCACTCCCCGCCCGGTGGCAGAGGGTGTTGTTGGTGAGCAGGATTCTCATCCGATGGCCGGATCCAGCGTTGCCAGCATTCTCAACAACCTCCGGTGGGGCACAGCGAAGTTGCCACTGACACGCGCGCCCGCGGCGAGGTTGCGGATCACGACAGCTCCGAGACTGACGAAGGCCTTTTCACCGATGCGGAGATTCTGAGACACGATGGCGCCCGGCCCGATCCAGGACTCGGCGCCAACAGAAACGTTGCCGTTAATCACCGAACCATGGCCGACGAAAACACGCCGTCCCAACTGTACGCCGTGCGAAACAAAAGCGTTCGACCCGACGCGCGCCTCCTGGGAGATCAACGTATTCTGGCGGAACAGGCCGGTAGCAATAACTGCTCCAGGTAGTATGTGTGCCCGGCTCTCCAGTAGAAGTCCTCCGGCGTGATTCATTTCGATCATCGGCTCGGTGGAACGTACCGTTTGGAAACCGACCCCGCCGAGAACGGCTCCCGCGCCGACCACCACATCTTCGCCAATCACGCAGCGTTCTAGAACTGTGGCGTTCGGGGCGATTTGAGATGCCGCACCAATCCGGACATTGCGTTCGGCAATCCAGGCAGTGGGATGCACCTTGGCCGAAGGATCGACGACCGTCGGAAAGTCGTCCCAATAGAAGCCGCGAAGCGCTAGTTCATTGTGAAGCTTCGCGAAGACAGTCCGTGGTTGGTCACAGGTCGCAACGGCCACGCCGCGCGGAATAGCGTCTCCAAGTTCGCCGGTTGTCAAAACAGCGCTCACCGAACGATTTCGTTGAAGGGCCCGCACGAAAGCGCGGTTTTCCAAAAATACAAGCTGTTGCGGGTGAGCATCGCAAATGAACCCGAGCGTTTGAAAGTCTCCGTCGCGCCGGACGACTATGCCGGCGACATTTTCAATTTCGCTTAAACGCATCCAAACAATGCCTCTCTGAACGATCGCTTCTCGACGCGCCGACGGGACTAGACGCGGTCCGGAAGCGGCTCAGGCCGGTGTTGACGCTGCTCTTGAAAACTGTTTCCTCTAACGAGCAATGATAACAGATGAGCAACAAAGAAGACCGGCAAGCCTTGCTATACTTGCCCTGAGATTGAGGATGATCGAGGCCTTATTTTGATCGACGACACAACGATCCGAAACCTCTTCGAGGTTGGTGAAGCCGGCCGGATCGCTATTGCCGACCAGGGCGGAGCGGGTGTTACCTATCAAGAACTGCGGTACCTGATTCAGCGGACCCATCGCTTTCTGTCCGATTGGGGAATTCGGAAAGGGGACATAGTGGCCGTTGCGCTCAAGAACGATCCTCAGGCCGCAATCCTGTTCCTCGCCCTCGTGTCCTACTGCCGGGTGGCGCCGCTGAATCCGGCCTATCGGGCCGGCGAAATCGAGTTTGCTTTGCAGGATATGAGCGTTCGCCTGCTGATAACCCGAGGGGATCTTCCCGAAGCTGCCGCGGCAGCGGCACGATGCGGTGTGGACCTGATGCGAATTCGTTCTGCCGTTCCGCCTGTATACGATCTGGTGGTGGAGTCTGCGCAGCGTGTGGGGACATCACGCGTAAGCGTCGAGCTTCCGGGGTCGGACGACGTCGCTTTGGTGCTCCATACGTCGGGAACGACGGCGCGGCCCAAGCAGGTCGCGTTGACTCATCGAAATTTGTGCCTGTCCACTCGGGGTGTCTTGGACGTCCTACATCTGGGACGCGAGGACCGGTGCCTGCTGGTAATGCCGCTCTTTCATGTTCATGGCCTGGTTGCGGGTTTGCTCGCCACGATCGGAGCGGGTGCAACCGTGTGTTGTCCCCCCGGATTTCAGGCGACCGGTTTCTTTTCGTGGCTCGCCTCCTCGCAGGCAACGTGGTACACCGCTGTACCGGCCATGCACCAGGCAATCCTAGCGCGAGCGCAGCGAAACAGAGACGTCTTGGCCCGGCACCGACTGCGGTTCATCCGCTCAGCCTCCTCCATGCTGTATCCGCAGGTGCTCGAAGAACTCGAAGCGACCTTCGGTGTCCCCGTTCTGAACGCCTACGGCATGACCGAGGCGGCGCATCAGATTGCCAGCACGCGCCTTCCCGCTGGAGGTTCGGAAGGGCGGGCGTCCCGCACCAGCGTGGGATACTCCAGCGGATCCACGGTAGCGGTTTTAAATTCCAGGAACGAGATGGCTGAATGCGGTGAACGAGGCGAGGTCGTGCTATGTGGAGAACAGGTTATTGATGAATATCTTAGTCCCGCAAGAGCCAATGACACGGCCTTCTGGAATGGCTGGTTCCGAACCGGCGATGAAGGATTTCTGGATGCGGATGGTGCATTGACACTAACTGGCCGTCTGAAGGAGATCATCAACTGCGGTGGGGAGAAGATCTCACCGCTGGAGGTAGAGGAGGCGCTGCTGCTCGAATCCGGGGTGTCTCAGGCAGTGGTTTTCGCTGTGCCTCATCCGATGTTGGGCGAGGAAGTGGGCGCGGCCGTCGTATTGAAGGAAGATGCGGAGACGGTTGGGGAGCGCGCGCTGCTCGACGCGGTTGCGAAGCGGCTGGCGCGGCACAAGGTGCCGCGTTCGATCCGCTTTGTCCAGGACATCCCTAAGGGCGCGACTGGCAAAATCCAGAGAATCGGCATGGCGGAGCGCTTGAGCGCGCTAGCCGTCGGCGAGGTCTGAACACTTGTCTGCCATGATCCCGACGTGATCGCCCTCAGTGAGTTCCCCACCACGCCCGGGGCGGGCCCCGGATTGCTTGATGCCGATATTCGCACTCAGAAAGGTAAGCCAGACTTTCCGATCACTCCATCTTAATCTTGGAAGTGGCTGAACCGAGTGGGCTCTCTCTCCGAAGGGCGCGTGTTGGGCCAAAAACGAGCAAATCGGTGTGCTGGCGGCAAGCCGTTACTCGTGCAATGTGGAGCCCCGGGTGTAAGATCGGTCAGGAGGGCGCAGATGATCCTGGTTGTCGGCGGTACCGGACTGGTTGGAGGTGAGGTCTGCCAAAAACTGGTGAGGCGAGGCGAAGCTGTGAGAGCTCTCATTCGCGCGACGAGTTCCCCGGAGAAGGTCGAGGCTCTGCGGTCATCCGGCGTCGAATTGTGTTTTGGCGACTTGAAAGACCCTCAATCGATTATTGCTGCTTGCCGCGGTGTGAACGCGGTCGTCTCGACTGCTTCTTCGACCCTGACCAGGCAGCCCGGAGATTCTATTCAATCTGTTGACGCAGTGGGACAATTAGGCCTTGTGAATGCAGCGAAAGACGCCAACGTTGAGCGGTTTGTCTTCGTTTCGTTCCGCAGGACGCCCGGTATATCATTCCCTCTCGGCGATGCGAAGGCCCAGGTCGAGAATGCCGTTTCCAGTTTGAACTTTACCATCATTCAGGCGAGTTGGTTCATGGAACTTTGGCTGAGCCCGGCCCTGGGATGGATTACGTCAACACGGCAGCGCGCATCTACGGCCCAGGAACAAGCCAGATCAGTTGGGTTTCTTTTCGCGACGTCGCCGAGATCTGCGCAGTTGCTCTCCGCCATCCAGCGGCCAGCCGGAGGCGGATTGAGTTTGGCGGACCGGAAGCGCTCAGTCCCCTTGAAGTTGTGGCACGATTCGAGAAAATCGGCGGCAGGCCGTTTCACCTGGAACATGTCTCTGAAGAGGCGCTAGTCTCGCAGTTTGAAGGAGCCATGGATCCGCTGCAGAAGAGCTTTGCGGCGTTAATGCTAGGGTACCTTCACGGCGACGCGATGCACATGGCAACGATAGTCGACACGTTCGGGATCAAACTCACCAACGTCAATCAGTATGCGCGCAGTGTGTTGGGGCAAGCAGCGCCTGCGTAGATCTCTGCAGGACATCGTGAAGTGTGATTAGCCGGCACGAGCGACGTCCCGCCTGGCCCCCCATCCGAACCACATCGGTCTTCCTTACGGGCACCGCTTGCCACCGTTGGCCTAGGTTGAGAAGCATCAGTAACGAATTGCTTCAACTGTTGAAAGATGGTACATTTGCGCCTCTATGCGGTTGGTTTTCAGGCTGCCGTTACAACTTTATGCACATCATGACTCATGATCCCGCTTAGACGAATGTTCTCGTCCGTTAGCCTGGACTGTCTTGTCAAACGCGCCCGCCGCGAGTTGCCAGTTCTTGCTACATCAATCACGTACAATTGCCGTAGTTCGGCACTGCATATATCATTGTTTTATCAGCCTCAGTTGGGTTATACTCACCCACGTTCCAAAACAGCCGCTAGTACTTGTAGCCCGAGAAATTGCACATGCTATCCTCAGCCAACCTCCTCAGATGTGGAATCGCTATCCTCTCGCTGACTTGCTGCCAAGCAGAAGCTGTTGATACGATTCAGGCCGTCCAGAATCTGCGCCTTTTGCCGATCAGCTTTGAATCAACGGCTGGCGATCAGGGAAAGGATAGCGAATATGCCGGCCACGGAATGGGTTATGAGCTGGTTGTGCGACCGTCTAACGCACTTCTGCACCTGCAAACCAGAACCGGCAGTGAAGAGACTGTGCGGATGTCTTTTGTCGGCGCAGATCCGAGAGGCTATCTGGAGCCGATTGGTCTGCAATCCGGAGTCAGCAACTACTTGATGGGCGCCGATCCGAAGAAGGATCGTATCGGCGTCTCGCGCTATTCGAAAGTCGTCTCACATTCCGTGTACCCGGGAATCGATCTTCTTTACTACGGGAGAGGCAGCGAATTTGAGTACGACCTGTTACTTGCGCCCGGCGCCGACCCCAGTCAAATCCGGATCCGAGTCGAGGGCGTGCGGGACATTTCGTTCACGGCGGATGGAGATTTGGTCTTAAAGACAGCGACTGCGCAGCTAATACAGCGCAAACCGCTGGCGTATCAGGAAATCGCTGGAAGGCGGAGCCTGGTGAGAGGAAAATACATTCGGCGCGGTAAGAATGAAATAGGATTCGAGGTTTCGGCACACGATCCGCATCAACGCCTGGTGATCGACCCTGTGCTGAGCTTTTCGAGCTACCTGAGCGGCGACGGCGGCGGGTTCGGATATGCTGTCGTGGCCGATTCGCAGGGGTACGTGTACGCAATCGGCAATGACTTGTCGAGTAACTTCCCTTGTACCCATGCGCTTCCGAGCGTCAATCCGAGTTTCATGGTCAAGTTTGACCCGAGGTCGCAACAGGTGGTCTACGCTACCTGTTTCTTAGGCAGTGCCCGCGCCGCAGCGGTGGATTCCTCTGGCCAAGTGGTGATCGCAGGTTTCACGTTGGGATCGTCCATCCAACTGGTGAATCCTCTGCAGGGGACATTCCATATCGGCCAGAACCAGGGATTCGTGGCCAAGTTGAACGCTACAGGGGATGCGTTCGTATTCGCGACTTACCTGTCGAGTTCCGGCACACTCGCCAATGCCGTCGCACTCGATTCCCAGGGAAATGTCTATGTGGCCGGAACCACTAGCGATGCGACATTCCCGGTCAAGAACGCCTACCAGCCGTCTCTAGCCGGAAGTGTCTTCAATTCGGACGCCTTCGTTCTGAAGATGGACAGCACGGGTTCCACGTTGATATTTTCGACCTACTTGGGAGGCTCTGATACAGATACAATCAACGCTCTCGCAGTCGATCTATCCGGCAACGTCTGGGTGACCGGCGGCACAGCTTCCCGGGATTTTCCGATGGTCAATGCCCTGCAAGGACCCCCCGCGATGGCCACCTCCACGCTGTCCGCTTTCGTGGCCAAACTCGACAGCGCTGGATCACAGCTTCTGTATTCCACATATCTAGGAACCGGTGGCATCGGCCCCAATCCATCCGCCGGCAAGGCGATCTCTACCGACAGGTCGGGAAATGCATACATCGCAGGGGACGCCGGTCTCTCTGGCTCGTTTCCGCTGGTGGGCCAGTTTAACGACTCCGGGCGTTGTTTCGTAGGGAAGTTTACGCCTTCGGGTGCCGCGACATTTTTCTCGCAGTTCGGCACCGAAGGAGCATGTACCGGCCTGACGTTGCGGCCGAATGGAACCATTGCAGTGTCCGGCACTACGCAACTCATGTATCTGCCGCTAGTCGACGCGGTGCAGACCACATACGGCACCAATCAAATCGGGTTTGTCATGGTACTCGAAGGCGATGGAAGCGCGATCGATTTTTCGTCGTATCTCGGCGGCATCAGCATCTATCAAACCGATTTGAACGGCATTGTCTCGGATTCGAGCGGCAACCTTTATGTAGTGGGGGAGATCACAGGCCCCAACTCCGGTTATCCACTCACGAATCCCCTTCCGGGGACCGCGAGCGCGACCTCGGGAGCCTTACTGAGTGAAATTCAACCCGCCAGCGCGTGCTCGTTTCAGCTTAATACGAATGCCGTCACCATACCTATCAAAGCCACGCCACAATATGGGTCCGTGTCTGTCACCGCACCAGCGGGGTGCTTGTGGAATGCATCGGGGCCCTACGTCGAAGGAGCCTTGATTTGTCCTGACTGCGGCAACTCCAATGTCTATCAAGGCGTGGGGAGTGGAACGGTCCCGATCGAGGTGGACCCCACGGATGCTCTCTCCAAGACAGCCCACATCCAGGTGGCGGGACACAAAGTCACCGTGAATGTTCAAGGCGCCGCCTGTTCGTATTCGCTATCAGTCAATCAGGCGAATGTTGCAGCGGCGGGCGGCTCCGGAGAGTTCACAGTGAACAACGTGTACCCGTGCAGTTTCTCGACCTCCGTCAGCGCAGGATGGATCACGATCACGTATTCCAACCCCAGCCCTAGTGCGGTGCAGATCGGCTACGCGGTCAGTGCCAACCCCGGCGCGGCACGACAGGGAACCATTACGGTGGCCGGCCTGAGCTTCACTGTCAGTCAGGCGTCCACCATTGCGCCGTCACTCAACATCACGAAGCATCACACCGGAAATTTCACACAGGGTCAGAACAGCGCCAACTATACGGTCGCTGTGAGCAACGTATCGGGAGCAGGTGCGACCAACGGGACGGTGACGGTGACTGAGACCGTGCCGAGCGGGCTAACACTAGTTTCGATGGCAGGGACGGGGTGGGCGTGTCCTGGAAGCGCAGCAAACAACTGCTCCCGTAGTGATGTGTTGAACGGTGGCGCGACCTATCCGCCACTTACCGTGATTGTAAACGTAGCCTCAAACGCTCCCACATCGGTCACTAATCAGGTAAGTGTAACCGGCGGTGGGTCGTCCGGCAGCAGCGCCAGTGATGTAACAACCGTCAATCCACCCCCCGTCGCTCTTCGGTTCATTCCCATCACTCCGTGCCGCGTGGCAGACACGCGCAACCCGACCGGTCCGTTCGGCGGACCGGCTATCGCGGGCAACTCCAGCCGCGACTTTAACATTCCCAGTAGTGCCTGCGGAATACCGTCCACCGCACAGGCGTATTCGCTGAACGTGGCGGTAGTGCCCCAGGGGGAACTCGGATACCTGACGGTGTGGCCCACGGGACAGGCACAACCCTTGGTCTCTACCCTTAACTCGCTCGACGGCCGCATCAAATCGAATGCCGCCATCGTTTGGGCGGGAACTAACGGAAGCATCAGCGCCTATGCCGATTACAGTGCCACTGATTTAATTCTGGACATCAACGGTTATTTCGTTCCCGCTACCAATACCAGCGCTTTGGCCTTCTATCCCATCGCGCCGTGCCGGATTGCCGATACGCGCAACGCTACAGGATCGCTGGGAGGACCAACGTTCAGTGCAGTGACAAGCCGGACATTCCCTATTTTGTCCAGTAGCTGTAATCTCCCTTCGACGGCCCAAGCTTATTCAATAAACTTCGCGGCCGTGCCGAACGGCCCCCTGGGGTATCTGACGGCGTGGCCGACTGGGCAGCCGAGGCCTTTGGTTGCGACCTTGAATGCGCCTACAGGAACAGTAACGGGCAACGCCGCCATCGTGCCGGCCGGAACGAATGGTTCCATTGACGTGTACGCCACTGCGCCCACCGACGTAGTGATCGACATCAATGGATACTTCGCGCCGATGGGAGCGGGTGGGTTGTCGCTGTATGGCGTTGCGCCCTGCCGTGTAATGGACACGCGTAATCTTATAGGGTCACAACCCATCACATCGATCACTGTGGCTGTCAGTTCAAGCGCCTGCGGAATCCCAGTCTCTGCTCAAGCACATGTATTCAGCGCGACGGTGCTGCCACAGGGCGTGCTGGGATTTCTAACGTTGTGGCCAGAGGGCGAGACGCAGCCGTTGGTATCGACGCTGAACGCGCAAGACGGCGCAATTACCTCAAACATGGCGATTGTTCCAACCACCAATGGGTCGATCAGCGCATTTGCGAGCGCTCCTACCCAGCTGATCTTGGATACTGCGGGGTATTTTGGGCAGTAGCGTCGGGCGGAGAGTATCGACGACGCTGGTTATGGAGACCGCAGAGCTACAGTTCGTCGCCGCTTTATGACGGCGTTAACCCTTATCGGTAGCTGTTCAGGCGGTTTTCTCCGAGTAGCGCGTGATTCGCGCGGAGCAGCCACGACACCCCAGTCTCGCACCTTGAGCACGCTTCGGAATCTGCCCGCTGGACATCATCCGCCGCGGCGCGTTTTCAAACGTTCGGTGGTACACTTCTTCCGGAAGACGACGAATCCATGAAACCACCATCGAACGTCACGACGCCAGCTCAATACATCGCCTCACTTCCCGCCGATCGTGCGAAGACGATCGCGACGGTGCGCACACTCGTGAACAAGCACATTCCGGGCGGCTACGATGAGTGCCTCGTCTGGGGCACGATCGGCTGGACGATCCCCCTGTCCCGATATCCAGACACTTACAACAAGCAGCCGATCTGCTACGTCGCGCTCTCGTCGCAGAAGAACTACTGCTCGCTCTACCTGATGGGCGCGTTTTGGAGTGCGAGTCAGCTCGAGCAACTGAAGGAGGCGTTCAAGGCGGCGGGGAAGAAACTCGACATGGGGAAGTGTTGCGTTCATTTCGAGTCGCCGGACGATTTGCCGCTCGAAGCGATTGGCAAGTTGATTTCGACGATTTCGAGCGAGAAGTGGATCGAGATGTACGAACAATCGCGCTTGATGACCAAGGCGGGGCAGGCGCAGAAGGCGAAGCAGGGCGCCCCGTCGGCGAGCAAGGTGGCCGCCAAGCGCGTGGACACAAAGCGTCGGCGATAAACTTTCGAGCCTACTCGCCGATACCGGGTCCCACGCTTTCCATTGCTGTTGCGGGTGCCTTGGCGATTGCGGCGTGTAGCACGGACGCCGGCGGTGGCGCGACGGTCTGCATGCACCCGTCTGTGTCGTCGGCCACTCGTACAAAGCTCAGATCGATCCCGCCGCCCCGAAGACTTCGTAATTGGCCGGAAACGGGGTTCGAGGAGATGAGGCCTGGATACTGGCCAACGGAACAGAACCGGACTTCCGGCCCGCGTGAATGGTGTGTCCCGCGAGTCGGACATCTTGCCGTCGGGCGAAGAGACGCTATTTTTGAAGCCCACGGTTCTTGAGGAGCGCTACTCTCCAGCGGGCTCCGTCCGGGAGCGGCTATTCGTTGGCCATAGGATTGTTCCGCGGCGCCGGAAACTGCGCTAGTGCATTCTAGCCGCAACCGTGGTGCTGGGGGTTCTGACGGCCCTACGGGAGTCCTACCAACTCAGCGAGAAACGAGCGTGCGGGTTGTTCGGGATAACGCGCTGGATCAACCGGTACCAGAATCGGGCGGGACCCGCAGCAAGAGCTGCGGATTCGCTTACGCGACCTGGCCGGGAGCCGGGGTGCGCTACTGGATATCGTCGGCTGACGGTACTGGTGCGACGCGAGGGGTGGAAGGTAAACGCGAAACGCATTTGCTGCGGCAAAAACTCCACTGCAGGGCCGGTAGGGAGATTGATTTGGGGACTTGGATAAAAAATTATTGAACTCTCCGATGCCGACCTGCTCGACTCACCAACGACGAGGACCATTTTGTCGAGCGGAAGACCGGCGCGGGCTAAGAGACCGCGCGCCTCCGCCCCTATTGACGTAGCGCGCCGGTCAAGCCCGATGCCTGAGTCGCCCCATTCCGAGGAGACCGATGATTGCGAGACCTGCGACCGTCGCCAGCAGAGCTGTAGCGGATATCGGCGCGCCCGCGACCGGCAACGCCTTTGGAACCGGCGCTGCCACCGTCACCGTGATCTGGTAAAACCAGATTGCACCACAGCCCGGATTATGGGGGCCACACGGAAAATTGAGCAGCCCAGTTACAGCAAACGAGTAGACCCCTGTTGTCGTCGGCGTGCCGCTAATATTCCCGGTTTGGTTATCAATCGTGAGACCAGGGGGCAGACTGTTGATGTTCACCGAATACGACCCGCACCCGGACACACAGCCAGGGGGAATCGCGAAACTCGAATAAGGAGTCCCTACCGGTGCGTCCGGCAGGGGCGTGTATATCTGAGCGATCGCAACGGATCCGAACAGAAGACACACAGCAAGAGACCGACCGCTGAACATTCCAACGTGTTCTCCGCCACTCACCATAACACATCGCGCTATGGCCAGCCTTAAGATGTTCCCGGACGCGCCGAGTCAACCTGGCACGCCGGCGAGATCGCGCATGATTCCATCGGCGTCGAGGCTGTGTCCTGACGACAAAAGAAGTAATCCACGCACTCGATTTGGCCGCGGCAGTCGCTTATTTGCAAGTGTAGTTCTTGGATGCGGCTCTGGCCGCGCGCCGAGCCAGTCGCAAACGATGGAATTGCTGCCAAATCGCCGCCCGATCTTGACGCGGAGCAAGATCAGATC
Organism: uncultured Solibacteraceae bacterium; assembly: GCA_963815475.1. GTDB lineage: Bacteria > Acidobacteriota > Terriglobia > Bryobacterales > Bryobacteraceae > Sulfopaludibacter. The sequence goes on from CAWFHD010000003.1 coordinate 4,443,021, forward strand.
TGGGAAGGAGGATAGTAAGGATACTGGCGAGGCAGGTTCGCATTGTAGTAGGGATCATGCTCGCGGTACTTCGTCCAGCGCGCCTCAAAGCCAGCATCGGCCGGCACCGCGTTGAGATCCGGAGTGTCGTACTGCATATCCGCGTAAGGGGTAAACACAGTACGCAAACCCTGCTGTTCCCGCAAGCGGAGGCAGTAATCAATCGCCATCAGATGGGAGGGCAGATTGGGCTGAAACCCCCCAGCGGAAACCCAGACCGGAGTGGGCGTCATTAGGCACGCGCCATACACGGCAAGATAGTTGCGCGCGAGTTGGGCAGACAAAAAGTGGCCCGGATGATCTTTGGGAGCTCCGCGGTAAGGATGGCACAGACGCCCGCCGACAAAGACGACGCCAACGCTCTGGATTCGTCCGCTCCCATCGACGAGTCTGGGGCCGACTGCACCCACCCCGGAGAGCTGGCAGTATTCCAAGAGGCGTTCTATCCAATCCGGCGAAATCACGCGCACCCGCTCGTCTAAAATCACAACATACTCTTCCTGGACCCCCGAGTGAGCAACCAACCTATCCAGGTCGATCAGTTCGATAACAACCCGCTTCCAACTTGTGCGGCCGAGGATGCATTGCCTGACAGCCTCCTCGGAAGGTGCGGCCCCAGTATTAGGAACGAGGACTCGGACTGAGGGCTCGCCGCGAATCTCAAATTGCACTCGGTAAGCGCCGTAGCCCGCCCCCTGCAGCACGCAACCTGGAGATTGGTTGATTTCAAGATAATGTTGCAGCGATGACTCTGCAGCGGCATAGGCATAATCCTTAGCGCCGATTCCCGAAGACATGGAATCTTCGAGCACCCGCCAGTGGTACAGCACCTTGGGTATGTGATGCACGCGCGGAGTGTGGGCGGTCACTCGCAACGCCAGGTCGTAATCCTGTGCCCCGTCCACTTCCGACCGGAATCCGCCAACTTCGCGCAGCAGTCGGGTTCGGTAGGCGCCGAGATGGCCGGTGTACATACAGCCAAGCAGGTATTCCGGCGACCAGTCGGGCTTAAAAAACTGATCGAAGTGTGAGCCCTCCCCGTCGATTTTGTCCTCGTCGCTGTATATCATGTCGGTTTCCGGATACCGACGCAGCACTTGGGCAATCTCGGACAGCGCTTCGGGGGCCAATTCATCATCGTGATCGAGCAGCGCGCAAAACTCTCCTCGCGCGATCTCCAGGCAGGAGTTAGATGCCGCCGCGATGCCGCCCCTGGCTGGGCGCCACACCAAGCGGATGCGCGGATCCAGGTCACTGAACTCCGACAGCACGTTCCGCACGTGGGACTCGGTTGAGCCATCATCGGCAATACACAGCTCCCAGTGGGAATAGGTTTGCCGAAGTACGGAATCAATGCTCTTACATAGTAGGCTCTTGGGAGTGTTGTACACCGGCAGGAGCACCGAAAGCAGTGGGCCGCCGAGATCGGGAATCGGCAGAGGCGGTGGCGCCGTACGCCGGGAAAACCATCTGGCCATCGTGAACTGCACGGACAGCGCCCTTCCCCCCACCGAACTGAGGGTGCGCCAAATCCGGCTGGATAGAATTGATCTCAGCCCCCGCGCCAAGTCAACAATCTGGGCCTGCTGGCGAGTCACGCGCACCTCCAGCGCCTGGCGGGCTTCCCGTTCACAGGCCAGTTCCCGGACCAGTTCTTCCACGCGTTGCCCGATATCCTGCGCAGCATCTGCCGATGGTGGGGGGGCGGCCCTTTGATCAGGATTCGGCATCTGTCAGCATTTTACCAGCCGGTTTGCTGGCCGTTACCAGAATGGGGTTATCGGCTGCGAGTACCCTCCACCGAAGCAGTCCACCAACAAATGCCAGCCACCAACAACGGAAGACGAATCGAGATTAAATTCGATCCTAATGAACTGCTCAAACTGTGAAAAGACTCAGAGAGCAGGAAGGAGCAATAAACGAGCAACGAAGCACCCGTCTCGACGGCGAGACGCTCCATGAGACAATGACGAATCGTATGGCAGAGGATCCGATCGCGCGGGCGCGGCAGGCACTGGAACAGGCCCAAGCAAAGGGAGAACCGTTGCCCGAAGCCATCGCGCCCTTGTTGGCTGAGGCCCTAGGGCAGATCGGAGCCGGCCTGGGCAGGCTTGCCGAAGCCGAACGCAATCTGACAATCCAGCAGGCCCTTCTGGACGACCGTCTCCTGCGGGTGGAACATAATAGAGCGTTCACGGCGTTCAACCGGCTGGTCGTAGCCGGCGCGAATCTATTCCAGCGCGCCAAAAGCCGCTTGCCTGTCAGGCTTACAGCGGAAGATCAGGACTCAACCGCATACGCTAAGTGGGTCGCCCATGAGCATGCTGGATTGCCTACAGTCGAACAGGCGCGCGCGACGTCGAATTCCTGGTCGCGAAGGCCCAAGATCAGCATTGTCATGGTGGTCCGAAATGGGGAAACCGCGCGGCACGGTTTGGAATCGCTGACGAATCAGGCATACGACAACTGGGAACTCTGCGTTGCCGTCAATCAGCTGTACGTGTCCAAGATTTCCAGTTTGTGTGGCCCGGTTCGCTATATTGCGGGCGATCATCTCGATGAAGCCGAGGCGCTGAATTCAGCGGCAAGTCTCGCAACGGGAGAGTATCTGTGCGTTATGCAAGAAACCGGTGCTCTCGCCCCGCTCGCGCTTTACTACGTGGCAGAGTCCCTCCAGCAGAACACGTTCGACATGCTGTACTCCGACGAAGATTCTCTCGACGCAGAGGGGCGCCGTATACGACCCGCATTCAAGCCGGATTGGTCTCCAGACTTGCTTACGTCGTGCATGTACATCGGTAATCTGCTGGCGATCCAGCGGGAGCGTTTCTCGCAAACCGGGGGTTTCGCTAGCGGCTGTGCCGGTGCACACCTGCTCGACCTGATATTGCGTCTTGCCGACCGACCTCTGCTGGTTTGTCACATTCCTAGAGTGTTGTATCACAGGCCTACGGTCGCGCCCGTTCCGCCCACGCCAGATGCCACGGCGCGAGCGATTACCGAGGCGGTAACAAGGAGAGAGAAAATCGCGTCCACCTGCGTGTCTGGCGCCGATAGCGGTACGTTTATAGTCCGGCGAAAGCATTCGCCGGGCGAGATGACCGCGGTCATCTGCTCGAGATCCCCGGAGTTGTTGGAGACCTGCCTGACATCGTTGCGCGAGACGGCGGCCCGGGTCGTCAAGCAAATCGTGGTTGTCGCCCACGAAGAGTCTGGACTGAATCACTCCTTGCGCTCAGTGATCAAACGGGCGGGAGCAATCGCCCTGGGGTTCGGTGGCGCCTTCGACTTTGCCGCTATGAACAATCTTGGGGCCGACACGGCAAACACGCCCAATCTGCTGTTCTTGAACGACGACGTTCGCGCCACTGAACGCGAGTGGGCCGAAATATTGGCCGAACAGGTATCGCGTGAAGAGGTCGGAGTGGCCGGGGCCGTCTTGTGGTATCCCTCGGGCATACTGCAACATGCCGGCATTGTGGCGGGAATTGGTGACGGAGTTGGACATGCCGGACGTTACCTGCATTCGAGCCAGCTTTGGCCTTGGTTGCTCGCAACCCGGAATGTATCGGCAGTGACTGGCGCCTGTCTGGCCATACGGAAGGACGTTTTCAGCCGTGTGGGCGGATTCGACAGCCTGTTTCCGAACAATTACAACGACGTGGATCTGTGCTTCCGCGTTCGCTCTCTGGGATACCGGGTGATTTGTGCTGCCGTTCCCGGTCTGATTCACGCCGAATGCCAGACCCGCCCGGGTATCGTCCGGTTTGAAGAGCGATACAGGTTTTACGAGCGCTGGGCGGATTTGCTTGGCAAGCCGGATCCCTATTACTCACCGGCGCTGGCTCCTACCGAAAAGATCGCATTGAATCTGAGCGCCGATCGCTGGTATCGGTCTCTTTTAGGGCTGAGTCGGAGCTACTAAACTCCAGCACGGAAACCGCCGATATTTGGACTATGACCGGAATTTGTTGGTGCAGCCAAAGGCGGACGGGTGCAATCCTGTTTTCAATCATCCTACAACTGATCTCCCAGCGGGCCGCGCTGAGTGCGCCCTCGCTGCTGTTTGCCTCGACTTTAGGTGGGAGCCAATCAGACACTGTCCGCGCGATCGCAACGGATGCCGCGAAGAACATCTACGTAGTAGGAGAGACTTATTCAACCGATTTCCCGGGTCCCAGCACCTCGAACTCAGCGCGACACTCAGGCGATGCGTTTGTCGTGAAGTTGAACGCTTCGGGCACCCAGATCCTTTACAGCGTGGTTCTGAGCGGCGGGGGTTACGATTCCGCTCGTGGGGTCACAGTAGATTCCAGCGGCAATGCCTACGTAACAGGCGTCACGACTTCGGCAGATTTTCCGGTCACAGCCGGGGCATTCCAACGTATTCTGAACAGTCCGGGGTTGGAGGATGCGTTCGTAGCCAAGCTGAACCCCACGGGAACGCTGATCTATGCGACCTATCTTGGGGGCAGTTCCAGCGATCTGGGGTACGCGATTGCAGTCGACCAAGGCGGAGCGGCATACGTCGCTGGCAGCACCAATTCGATGAATTTTCCCGTGACCAGTAGCGCTCCACGAAGAAGTTTAGGAGGATCGTCAGATTGCTTTGTGGCCAAACTGGATGCGGCTGGCGCAACGTTGTCCTATTCTACATACCTCGGCGGAGCAAACATCGATGTATGCAAAGGGATCGCTGTGGATGCTAGCGGAGCCGCTTTCGTCACCGGCACTACGACGTCCAACAGCTTTCCTGTGGCGGCCGCGTTGCAGCAAACTCTGAGCGGCGCATCCGATGCGTTCCTGACCAAACTCAGTCCCTCCGGGGATCTTTTCTTGTTTTCCACATACCTGGGCGGGGAGGGCGCCGACGACGGCAACGTGGTACGAGTCGATTCGGCGGGCGTCGTCTATATTGGTGGGGACACCATGTCTACAGCATTCCCCGTCACCCCCGGAGCGCTGCAGGGGAAGTACAACGGAGGATATGACGGATTTGTCTGCGGCGTAGCGAATGACGGCAGCCAGATTCTGTTTGCGACTTATTTGGGCGGTGGCGGCGCGGATTCGATAAACGACCTCTTCATCGGTCAGGACGGCCGCATCGTCGTTGCAGGATACACGGCGTCGCAGGATTTTCCTGTCGTGCAACCTCTTCAGAGCGTCTTTGGCGGATCGTTCGATGGCTTCGTGGCGGTATTGGGCGGAGGCGGGAAGACACTCGATTTCGCGACATACCTGGGAGGCGGCGGTGATGATCGGGCGTATGGCGTCGCGCCCTTGGGAAGTTCGCAGTTCGTGGTTGCCGGTCAGGTTTTGGCTGGCACCCTGCCGTATATGCAGCGGCAATTCTCGTCGGCGGTATCGGGGAATCAGGACGGGTTCTTTGCGGCTGTTTCCTATCCCCAACCGCTGCGATTCGTTCCCATCACGCCCTGCCGCCTCGCCGATACACGCAATCCGACGGGCCCCTTCGGCGGGCCGGCGATTGCGGGGGGGAGCAGTCGGGACTTCGACATTCCGGCGAGCGCTTGTGGCGTGCCGGTTACGGCGCAGGCGTATTCGTTGAACGTGGCAGTTGTGCCTGCTGGTCCGCTGGGTTACCTGACAATCTGGCCGACCGGGCAGGCGAAGCCCCTCGTCTCTACGCTGAACTCGGATGGTCGGGTCAAATCGAATGCTGCAATTGTGCCCGCGGGAATCAACGGCGCTGTCAGCACCTTCGCCAGCAGTACGACGGACCTCGTGCTGGATATCAATGGCTATTTCGTTCCTGCAGATCTCCCCGCCTCGCTCGCGTTTTATCCGGTCACACCCTGCCGGATTGCCGATACCCGCAACATCGCCGGGCCCTTAGGTGGACCATCGCTGACAGCGGGTCTGACACGCTCGTTCCCCATTCAGGCTGCGCTTGCGTGCAATATTCCGGTGTACGCTCAGGCTTACTCGCTAAACCTGGCCGTGGTTCCCAAGGGCCCTCTTGGGTATCTGACAGTTTGGCCGTCCGGTCAACCGAAACCGCTGGCTGCCAGCTTGAATGCCGGAACGGGTATCGTCACAGCCAACGCGGCTATCGTGCCCGCCGGAGCCGACGGCTCGATAGACGTCTTTGCAAGCGGCGCAACGGACTTGGTGATCGACATAGACGGATATTTCGCCGCGCCTACGTATGGAGGGTTGTCCCTATACAACGTCGCGCCATGCCGGGTGCTGGATTCGCGCCAACCAACGGGAGCGCCGCCAATGAATGGCGTGCACGACATAAACGTTTCCGCAAGTGGTTGTGGAATTCCGGAAACAGCACCAGCATATGTACTGAGTGTTGCGGTCGTCCCAGCAGGCATTCTGTCCTACCTGACGCTGTGGCCACAGGGACAAGCGCAGCCGCGTGTAGCAAGCTTGAACGCACCGGATGGCGCGATAACGTCAAATATGGCGATTGTACCGGCCACGAATGGATGGATCAGCTCGTTCTTGACCGGCCCAAGCCATTTGATAGTTGACATCTCCGGGTATTTTGGGCAATAGCCACATTCTTTGACACCTCACCAAAAACGCCTGCCCTCGCCTCTCCCGTATTTCAAGTAGTGCTCTTTTCCTGAGACGAAATACCCCTGTCGAACAGCTTGCGCAACGTCCGGGTGAAGTGAAAGGTAGAGCTCCTCGTTGAATTCGCCAACGGCTATTTCGGGTTCCTCGGGCGCGCCGATTGTCCTCCCGAAAGTGCCTTGGGGAGGAGTGGCGGCGAAGCGGCCCTTTTGCCAGAACGCTCCAGTCCAGTCGATACGAAAGACCGGCTCGGTGATCTCGTGGGCACTTCGGAAATCTTCGACTGCTCGCCGGCAGTTGGGCAAAGCCCCAAAGTCGTCGACGATCACGTAGCCGCCATCGGAAACTCTTTGATACAGCGCTTCCAGGGCTTGCATTGTGGACTCATACATGTCCCCATCGAGCCGAAGAACGGCGATGCGCTCAACTGGTGCGATGGGTAGGGTGTCCCTGAACCATCCCGGGAGGAAACACACCTGCTCGTCCAGCAAACCGTAACGTTGGAAGTTGTTTTTGACTTCTTCGAGTGGGACAGCCAAATACCCACTGAGCTGATGATGTCTGTCCTCGGCATCCGGCGGGTACAAGACAGCGTTGGGATGAGGGAGTCCTTCGAAGGAGTCGGCCAGCCAGACACGCCGGACGCCATCGCCGTAGGCTTTTAATACCGCGCGCATGAGAATGGAAGCTCCTCCGCGCCAAACGCCTGTTTCCACCAAGTCGCCTTGGATGTCGTTTTCCAGGACATTGACGACACATCCTTGGAGGCTATTGAGCCTGAGAAGACCTACCATGGTCTCCGCATCGGTCGGCCAGTCTTTTCCTTGAATGCGGTCGGCGAGCGCCACAGGCGCAGTGGTAACGAGATCGTAGTGGAGGTTATGATCGGGGAATAGGACTCGCGTCAGGCATTTCTTTAGTAAATCGAGATACAATTCCCTGGGGCAGCGGACTCCAGCAGAAATTTCGCTCATACAAGTAAGATATTAACAGTCTGACTGAATTCGGACCAATTACAGGGAGGGAGGTCTTACGAAGCGGGGCCGCGTCGAGCGCTTGGTCTTGATCGTCCGTTTCTGCATCGATTGGCCGATCATTCGAGTAAAGCGGTGCTTCGATCCGATTGGTTATCCGGGCAGCGCCGTCCATAGGGATGCCAGTTCCTCTCCCACAGAGTTCCGCATAGCGCTGGTTCGTCAGGGCCACACGCCCTCCTATCGAACGGTGTTCTGGACGACTGCTCCTCTCACCATCGCAATTTGTAAGATGGTGGGCGATCTGCGGCAGGTGGAACCCATAGCTCATTTGGAGAATGTATTTCGCTCGCTGACCTGGGAACTTGCCGCGAGGCTGCTTCCCTTGACCAGCGATACAGTTTGTCAGGTGAACTTGATATAAATGTGTCGAGGCCCCCCAAGACCTTGCCCCGGCGGGATGGAGGTTTCCGTCGGACTCGAGCCATTTGCTTCCGAAGAGCGGAGCTCCTCATTGAGCGACAACAGGCTGTGGTTCGATGGCGCCCTTTTTTAACGTCATGGCCCCTAAACTGTCTGATAGGTACACTGGCGAGCGGTCTAATAGGCATGCCAAGCCCACGTGGACCGCTTGAGAAAGCTCATTTCCGTCCGATCACCAAAAACTGTTTTCCCCACACGCGCCAGAACAAACGCACCTTGAGATATAACGATACGACCCACATCGGTACCCGCCGTCGGTTGTGCATCGTATACGGAAGAAATCGGGATACAGAAGACTCAATCCGAAAACCCTGTACACAGAAGGCCTCGGCCATAGCCCCAGCTGTCAGGGGCAGGTGATGATCCCAGAAGTCCCAATACGCCCCTCCAACAAAGCGAACGTCAGGACCCACTGCAATGATGACACCATCCTTCTTTAGGCAGCGCCGTGCCTGACTCAGCGTTTCGGCAAGTGAGCTCTTAGACGGAAGGTGCTCAAAAAAATTACTGGTAAAAACGACATCCAGAGATTCGTCAGGCAAAGGCCAAACTGCGGAACAATCCTGCTGGAGAACAGTGACACCAGCCGAGAGCATCTGGACGGAACGAGGGTTCATATCCATGGCAAGCTTTTTCGCGCAATCAATATTGTTGATGAATTCGCCATATCCACAGCCCAAATCCAGAACAGTCGAGTCAGGTGGAATCAACTTCGAAAAAAACTCCGAAGTCAACACTTTCCATACCTGATTGCGATAAAGAATGTGCTCGTCGAAACGATTGCTATAAATCTTCTCGAGTTCTTTCGAATCGTGGGGCGGCATAGACATCGGAAGTTGATCACTCATTGCCAACGCTTCAACTGTTTCTCCTAGCAATCCGGTCGTCAGGGGTGACCACAGTGTTGCGGTGGTAATCCCCACGCGCTAGATGCTTCTCCAGCCAAAGATATAACACTATGAATAGGTAGCGACTACCCATCTCCTGGAGTTTCAGCTTGGAAACACCGGCGGCGCGATTGGTCCAACCAATAGGTACTACCGCATATGAATAGCCGCGTATCAGCGCCTTTAGTGGCATTTCCACAGTCAGGTTAAAGTGCGGTGAAATCAATGGCTGAATACCCGCAATTACTTCGCGCCGGTAGCATTTGAACGCATTGGTGATGTCATTGAACTTCAAGCCGAAGAGGATGCGGACGAACCAGTTAGCCATCCGATTCAGCAGCAACTTGTGTCGTGGATATCCCGTGATGTAGCTGCCCGTGATAAAGCGCGATCCGAAGACACAATCGTATCCTTCAAGCAACTTCCTGTAATACTTGGTCAAGTCTTCGGGGCTATCCGAACCATCTGCCATCACGATTGCCACCGCGTCACCGCTAGTGTGTGCTAATCCATAGCGGATCGCCATACCGAAGCCATGACGTCCCGCATTTGTAACCGCTACGATTTGTGGATGACGATCAGCGAACACGTGAACGCGGCTTGCGGTCGCATCCGTGCTGCCATCGTCGACGACGACGATTTCGAAGTCGTCGACATCTCTTGACAGCACGTCGATGAATCGTTGTAAAGTGGCGGCAATGCAACCTTCTTCATTGCGTGCCGGCATGACTAGCGACAGTTTCACGGACGTAACGTTTCCCGCTGACAATAGTAACAGGCATGCCGCGCATACGGCAAATCCGTCCTGCAGCGCAACTTGCCGTCCAATCCTGCCAACAAAGCGCGGTGGGCCGATCATCGGATGAGACAAAGATTTAAGACACCCGGCACCTAACCCGCCTGCCCGTAAAGGCCAATTCTAGGCCTTGACTTCTCCAGACTTCCTGCGGTATGCTCGCGCTTCTAATCCGAATTTGCAAATTTTGCTTTTTTGTCGTGCTTCGGCTGCGGCCTGAATTCGGCTCCGCCATACCGGGAAGCCTCGTTTCTCTCCTTTCTGGCCGCGTATTGATATGTATATGATGCTAGTTAGGAATTGAGTATTTTGGGAGGAGTTGCGGCCTCCTGGCAGGCCGAGATCCTTCGAAAACTACCTACGGATGCGCCTCAATTTGTTATCTGTCTTCTCGCTTCGATCGTCGAATTCCCCGCTAATTTGCCTTGCCCTCGCTGTCGCAGTGATTATCCTGCTATTCGGCGACGTCATCTTCCTGCACACGTCTCTCGCACCTCTAGATTACGATCAAGGTATACTAGCCTCGTCCAAGGCTCAACCGCCGCCCAAATCTATGCTCCCTGAAAGACTGGGGCGTAGCATTATGGACTCGCAGGGAGACCTCTGGAGCGGTTCAGCACAATTCCAGCCTGCGCAGCGCTTTATGGCATTTTGCCTGCGTCAGCGGGAGTCGCCCTATTGGGATCCGTATTCCGCCACAGGCAATTTGGGCCCGGAAGCGTTGGCGGATCTAAAATTCGCGCCAGTAACGTTAGTTACTGCCCTCTTCGGCGGGAGCTCAACTGCGCTATCGTTCGTTCTTGTTGGCCTGTTTCTGATTGCAGCTTACAGTATTCTGCGAACGTTCACGCTTTATTTGGGCTCGTCTTTAGAAGCGGCACTAGCAGCGTGTGCAGTTTTCTTTCTGAACGGTTTTGCACTTGCCAATTTGAATCTCGCAATCGGCCAACCGTACTTCATTGCCCCGATTCTTCTCTATGCAATGCTGAGATTCGCAAATCAGCAGACTCCTTTAAATGCGTCGCTAGCCATTGCTGCGCATCTCGCTCTCTTCAGTACAACATTCACACCTACCGCCGTTCTCGCTTTGATTGTTGTCTACTGCGTCACGTTTAGCGCCGGGCTCGTACAATTCGGTCTCCGCGCCCGGAAATTAGCCGTTCTGCATCTGGCTATTCCGGCGATTTCTCTTCTGTTACTTGGCTTCATGTACCTTCCCATAATCGACGCTTTCGGGACTTACTTGCTTACAATCCAGGATTACAGTGCTCGTCGCACTCCAGGGATTAGCTTAATCAATCTGCTTTCTTTATTCACTCCAAAGCACTTTTGGGAATCCTATGTTGCAATGAAGCTACCCGCGACTGCGCCGCTGGGGCCGTACAACAAATATACATTTCACTTGGGAATCGTCGGGCCGCTGATTGCTGTTCATTCTCTGACGCGATTGAAATTACGGACTGCGCCAGTTGTGATCGCCAGCACTGCGTGTCTTTCAGCCTCTCTAGGGCAGATTTTCGGCATATTCCCTTTTACACTGATCGACTCCCTTCCGTTTTTTAGTTTTGTGCAGAATGATTATTGGTTCTGTATGGCTTGTTTGTCCCTCATGATCCTCGTGGCCTATGGTTATGACGGACTATCCAATACTCATTCTCTCAGCTACCCTTGCGTCTTGCTCATTGGCGCTATCGTAAGCTCCTTTTTCTTTCTCTACGGTTACCTGGGTGTATATGGTCGGCTCGTGACCGCGACCAATCTTTGGACTGAGCGATATATCGTGATCTTCTGGGTGATCTTGGCGGCGACCTCGATCATATTCGCGCTCATTCGATGGTCTCGTGTCACTACTTGGATGAAGCGCCTGCTGTTGATCTGCCTCATTGTTGAAGGCGTTTTCTATATGAACGGACTTCGTCCTGATCGTTCCGAAAGAGATGAACGCCTTCCAGATTCAATCGTGTGGCTCAAGACTGAGATTGATCGGCATCCGGGTAGTCGAATCTTGAACATCGGACGCTTTGGCGTGTTTCCAAACTGGGGCAGTGCTTTACAGATTCCTCAATTGGAACTGCTTTCGTTTGGTATCTCCTGGTACGAGAATTTCTTCCACCGATACATTGGCTCCGATCTCTTCTTGTCGGTGGGTGCGTCACCTGCCACCGCTACGTATCTATTTAGCGACACATCCCTTTCAGTAGTAGGTGTGCGGTATGTAGTTGTAGATGCCGGAAATCAACGTGCGCTCATGCGGCTTTCCGGACTGGGATACCAGATTGTAAGGCAGGATGGCCTTCGCCTTATTTACGAGAACCCACATGCCATGCCGCGTGTCTTCGCTGTACGTGACGTGTATACACTCAATGGGCTGCCATCAGATATAGGCGCAAATGCGATGCGTTCCGCGGCGACGACGGATCAGACTCTCCTCGCACAATTAAAACGATTGGGCGTTTCTCTCGATGAGGCAGTGAGACATTCCGCCAGCGATGTCGATTCGGCAGATTGGGTTCAACTAGCATCTTACCATCATGATCGAATTCAGGTTCGCTGTAACCTAAAAAACGCCGAGCTGCTCGTATTCACGGACAGCTGGAATCCTCGTTGGAGCGCTACAATCGATAAGAAACCGGCGTATATTGGTAAGGTTGATGTAGCATTTCGAGGCATCGCTGTTGCCGCGGGGAAGCATGAAGTAGAGTTTACGTACTACCCTCCCTCACGGGTCGCAGGGCAGATTATTAGTTTCATCACATTCATCGGATTAGTAACTGGTCTCTACTTCTGGCAAACATCGTTGCGAGCAAGAACTCTTGCGCCACCAATTGAGCCTCTCCCGGTGTGTGATGTCTCCCCGTCAAGCCACGCTCTTCCGACAGTCATACCAGATCCGCCCCGCCGCTCTAGGCGTCGTCGCAGATTGAGGATCTAATCGTGAAACGGAACGTTTGTTGTGCCCTTGCCGCTTCGATAGTGAAAAAGTTCTTTTACTCTGCCACAGGCCGAAGGACGGTCGTCTCAGACCTAATCTCCGAGCGGAGTACTAGGAGAGAATGAGGTGAACAAGGTCAAGCACGCGAATTCCTTCGACTTCGTGCGGCTGGTGGGGTCGCTGATGGTCTTGTATAGCCATTCCTTCGCGGTCGCCGGCTTACCAGAACCTGTCATCGGAGGATTCTGCTCTTACGGTAGCTTGGGGGTCTTCATCTTCTTCTCTATAAGCGGATACCTCGTCACGATGAGTTGGCTCTCGGACGCGAATGTGGTTCGATTTGCCGCTCGGCGTGCCCTGAGAATCTTTCCCGCTTTGGCTGCGGTGATCCTGTTATCCGCATTTGTGCTGGGGCCTATGGTGACTACGGCGCCGATCGGCGCTTATTTCCGGCACCCGGCCACGTATCGCTATCTTGAAACTATTGCGCTGTATATCAATTATTACCTTCCGGGATGTTTTGAACACGCGCCCCTTTCTGGCATCATGAACGGCTCTCTTTGGAGTTTGTCCCCTGAGGTCTTAATGTACGTTGCCCTCGCCGCGCTCGGCGCCGCGGCATTAGTCGTACGGCGTGGATACATGCTGGTCTTTGGCGGTATTGTTGGCTTCGCGCAGCTGTATTTACTCCGTACAACTGCCTTAATCGTCCCATTGGTCCGCTGGACCATCCCGCCTTATCCGGCCCCTGTTCTTTTCTACGGAATGGAATTGCATCAGGTGATGCTGGTGGCACCGTATTTCTGGGCAGGGTGTCTCTTCTGGCTTTATCGGGAACACCTTAAACTGACCATGAACATGACCGTCGCGATGTTTATGCTCTTGGCACTCCTGCCGCCCGGAAACTGGATGTGGGTATGCTCGTGGTTCGCAATCCCCTATATCGTGTTGGCGTTCTGCACGCAGAGTGACCACCGATTTAGATTACCTGGTTGGCTCGGCGATCTGTCTTACGGCATCTATATCTATGCCTTTCCGATTCAGCAGACGGTCTACCTATACTGTCGGGCGAAGCTTTCAATCATGCAAATGATTGCGCTAAACACGATTCTCACCTTGATCTGCTCATATTTATCCTGGCATCTGATCGAAAACCCCTTCCTTCGACTGAAGCCTAGACAGCGCAAGATCGGACCAGCTAAAGGGGATGGAAATAACTGATACTGCCGACGTCCACCCAAGAGTTATCCACGCCGTCCCTACTGACGCGTCCGGCGTAGCCAGAGGCTTCCACCGCCGCCGTATTTTGGGAAGCGAGGAAATATTGCGGCGGTCTCAGCGCTATGGCGGGTGGACATGAAATATGAAGCCCAGATTATCTCGAAGACATCGTTGAACTGCAGGAAAGCTCGGACGAAGTATTGCTCGTTCCAATTACGTCCCTCTTCTATGGCCCACCGCTGGGGATAGTCATCCGGCAAAAATATGTCGTGGACGTGAACCAACACGCCGGGTCGTAGTCTGGGCAATATCTCAAAGAAAAGGTGATTTACGTCGCTTCCTGTCTTGGCTACATGAGAAGTATCGATAAAGAGGACATCATTCGGACCCAGTTGATCGAAAGAAGATGTGGGCGCCTGCTGAATCTTGCTTCGGATCAACTTAGTTATTCCGGGCACGCCGTCGATCAGGAATTGCCTGGGATAAGGCTCGATGCACGTGAACTCCATGCCCCCCGACCGAAAACGGCGATTGACTTCCGCCGTTATCAGGGAAGAAAAGCCTGAACCTACCTCCACTACGCAACCAGGCCGGAAGTGTCGAAGCATACAGAATAATACTTCTGCATCGAGGCAGGGGAACTGATCGTTGCCGTAGAAATAGCGGGGCGGGTTCTCGCCGGAGTCTTCTTTTGGAAACGATATCTCCTGCACAAACGGAGCCAGGGCGACGTTCATGAGCGACAGTTGCGCCGTGGCATCCATTGCAACCCCGGGCATCTCCGTCGACGTGGGCCCAGGCCAGAGTTCTGCCTCACGCTCTCGGAGTTCAACAGGGTCGCAGATTGGCGAATAGAAGTGGCCGATAGGAAATAGCAGGGGTATCTTGGGCTCCATTAGTTATCTCGTCGATTCCAGACTGCCCACACGTGTTTTACCATCGCGGCGTATTAGCTAGCTGCCACAAAAAGGGGCTGTTCCCTTCTGTATTATTCATGACTTCCTGCAGGAACGTCGCCAAGGACAAGTGCCATCCGCTCCTGTCTTTCTGTGTGACCGTATTCTCGTCGCCTCGAATGGAGACCGACGAAATCTCGCTATCCAGGACACCCACTTCAACCCGTGCGGCCGTTAGCGCCAGCAAAAGGAGAAAGTAGTCCTCATTATAATCCCCGAGCGCCTGAACTTTGGAAATCCGCTCCTGCATAAGGACGACGGGAAGAACCATGCTACAGATCGGGACAAGGTTGAGGCCTTTGAGAACTCTAAAAACGTCTCCGGGCTGATGAGTGGACGAGTGTTGCGCGCGCGTTAATTCCAAGGCTCGGGCGCCCGCGCGCCATGTTTCCTGGATCACGGCTGAAGCTCCTACAATCACCAAGGGCGCTCCCGCCACGAGTGAGCGCCCCAGGGCCGGCCCAGCAGCGGCATTCACAAAATCATCGTCATCGACAAACCAAATGTAATCCGTCTCGGCGCGCTCAAGGGCGGCCAGCAGCAGGTCGGTTCGACTATATCGATTCGGGCGGATTTCGTGGTACCAGCATTCCAAGGCGGCTCCGGGATGTGTCTGCTGAAGCCTCTGCACCTCAGGAGTGACAGCATCCCCGACCGCATCCGTGATCAGCCTGACCTCGACACGAGCGAACGGGCAAGCATGCTGCCGGAAAGCCCCAAAGGACAACACGGTCCGTTCGAGCATCTCCAGCCTCCCAAACTGCGTGCGGCAGCAGATGGTTAGCGAAGGCCGCCGTATGGCGAGCGACGGTTCCAGACACTTGTCATAAAGATCCAGGATATCCTGCTGCGCTGTGTTTGCCCACGGTTCCGACACGTACCGGTAATCGACGATTTCGCTCAGGTCGAGGATGCCATCAGGGGTGGCAATATGGTGATTCAGGAACGAGGCACGGTAATATTTCTGGAATCCGGGATCCGCATCCAGAGACTCCTCATCTTCAACTTCCGTACCGGTCCGCATAGCCACTAAGTGAGGGCTGACTGCCATTAGGGACCCGTTTTGCAGACACTCTAGGGATAACAGAACCCCTGGCCGGCGGTGTTTGAGTAGAGGAGCAAGGGCTTTGTGGCCTTTCAGCACCGAAGGATTCACCAGTAACACGCTGTCGTCCAAGGAAATCACCGGATGCGCGCAGACCGCAGTTTGCAGCCCCCCCGAACTCATATCATATGAATAGTCATAGAGACGCTGCCCGTCCCACCGCATTCCCCGATTCCCGCATAGTGCCCAGTTTGGAAACCGTGAGTTCAGCTCTTCAATCAGGAGATCCAGGTGGGCTGACATGCCACGCCCTAGCCAGTTCGTCTCGCTGCACACGAGGAACGGCCGCCTGGCCGATAAAGCCAGTTGCCGGATAGTCTCAATCGCTGAGGCTGTGACTAGCGGATTTACGTCCAGATCACGATATAAGTCCGCAACCGCTTCCCACCTCCTGACTGACGTAGCCGAGGTGCATAATACGTGTAAATGGAATTTCCCGTCCACCATTCAAGTCCGCCGGAGCTGATGATATAAGTTCAAGCCCAGGATCTTAACTTTATCGGCGTAAAATGCATCCCGAACTTCCACTCGTTGGACGTCGCCACGCAATTGCAAGTAGCTCTCTTCGACTCGTGCACGCAAGCTCGATGGCAATCGGGATTCCTCAATCCACCGCCAAGCCGCGTCCTCTCCGGCCTCGCCGAAGAACTTGTAGGCAATCAATAGAAAGTTCCGAATACTGAAAAAATGCTCGTAATAGAATCGCGTCGAGCGGTATGACAACAGCCCTGTGAAATGCGCGCAGATCGCCCTTGGCTCATAAACAACCGGCATGTCATGAAGCCAGCAGCGCCAACTGAGGTCAACGTCCTCGTTATAGAGGAAGTAATGCGGATCAAATCCGTTCAATTGCTCGAACGCCCGGCTGGCGATTAGGACGAATGCGCCGCTTGCCCACGGAGTCCAGCCGGTAGCGGGGTCATATTCCTTGGGATGCTCGGATGGCCACTGCCGCGCTTCCACCAGAGCGGCGTTCCGCTCGCAAAAAGTCTCGAGGAGCTGATCGATGCATCCAGGCATTGGCGTGGCATCCGGATTGATCAGCAGAAAACAGCTTTTCGGCGAGACTCGTCGGAATAGATAGTTCACGGCCTCTCCGAAGCCGATATGCCGGTCCTCTCGTTGGGCCGACCAATCCGTGACTGCCGATAGTGCCCTTTCAGAAAACGCCTGAGCTGAGGGTGACAGCAACGGTCGGGAATGCCGGTAATTGACAGTATGAAGGTGGATTCTGGTACGGCAACACTGCGCGGCCAATGCAGGAATTAATTCGGACTCTATGAACGGTACGTTGGAGCTTCCATAGACGACGAATACGGAGAGGTCCGGTCCGGCAAATGAGTTTTGACATACCTCCTGGGGCTTACGCGCCGGCGCCGTGGGAGCGAGCCGCAGCCCATGTTCTGCGC
Organism: uncultured Solibacteraceae bacterium; assembly: GCA_963815475.1. Taxonomy (GTDB): domain Bacteria; phylum Acidobacteriota; class Terriglobia; order Bryobacterales; family Bryobacteraceae; genus Sulfopaludibacter. Next base: position 4,460,372 of record CAWFHD010000003.1, read on the forward strand.
CGACTCGCGGTTGGAGTCGACCGCGGCCCGGACGGGGATATCCGGGGTGTGGATCGTAGGCGCCCCGTTCCAGCCCTGTCACATAGTGGATCAGGGGATTCAAACCGTTCGAGACACTGGAGGGATACTGCTGCGTATAATACGCAGCATTGAAGCTCCGATTCGGGTTTAAGCCCCGTGTGCCGCCATCGAGGACATAATGGACCAGAGAGTTCAGCCCCGACCCTTTCGCTTCCGGATAACGGCGAACGTACCACCGGTTATCGAACAGTGCGTGAGGCTGCCGGCCCTCCGAACCGCCCCACTTCAGAAAATGGACTAACGGGTCGCATCCCGCGGCTTTCACGTCCGGATACGTGTTCAGATACCAGGCTGTATCGAAGAGGGGATGAGGATTTCGCCCTTCACGCCAACCAAATTGAATGTAGTGCTGCAACGGGTTGAGCCCACAAGAGGCGACATCCGGGTATTGCGACATGTACCATTCGGGGTCAAAGAGCGGATGCGGTTGTCGGCCCTCGAAGCCTCCCCAGAGAAGGAAATGCAGTAGTGGCGACCATCGGCTATTCGTGACATCAGAGTTATTTCCCAAATAGTACTTGGGGTCGAATAGAGGATGCGGTGACGTAAAGTTATTTCTATTTAGCAGGAACCGGAGCCGGGACCCCCACTTCCCGACGGATAAGCGCCCCTCCTTGCCACGGGCTTGCAAATCCCCGTCCTGCACGGGACAAATACCGCAGATTTCTGCGCCCAGCACCAAAAGCTGACGTGGGACGATTCCGGCCAAACGAATTCTACTGTTGCGGTTCACTGTTAGCGTGCACCATTCGGTAAAGAGAGAAGATCTGTCCTTTTAGAATTTAAATGATATCTCAGGAATTCACTGACCGCTAGTTTGCCAACCCAAGAATTTAGTCGGTTCGGGTGCGTCGGAGCCTCGCCAGAATATAACGCGCCGGAGCGGTTACCCGCCATGACCAGGATTGCTCAAACTCTTTAGAGCGTATTCTTTCGGTCTCCAGCTTGTTCCGAAGTTCTCCAATTTCGGTGTTTACGACCTGCGCGCTCCTCCGAAGCATTTCCAACTCGCTAGATACGCGCGCCGCCTCTTCCGTAAGGCGGTTCATGATCTCCGCATTTGACGAAATCGTGCCATTTGACGCAATCGCGGCCGCACGCAGCAGCTCCAATTCGCCGTGTACCCACGCCGCCTCGTCCGTGACGCGGTTCATCATTTCCGTATTCGCCGCAAGAGCACCCGCACGGACCAGTTCCAATTGGCCAAATGTGCGTGCCGCTTCCTCCGTCAGAAGATCCGCCAACCGATCGCCTGTCCGACGAACTTCAGCCACCACGCCGTCTATTTTGGAGCTGAGCTCATTTATTTTAGAGCCAGCCTCATTTATTCTGGAACTGACCTCATTCGCGCCGCAGGGTTGAACCGACGTTGGGCTCAGTTCGGAAGTGGTGCCTACTCCATCGGCATCGCCGATCGGTACTATTCGGCCCTTGAAATCCACGCAGGCTGAAATGCGCAGGACGAGATCCAACTCAAGTGGCCGCTGGAACTCTTCCCCACCGATGTCCAGGAGAAGTTGTGGGTCGTTTCCTTTGCTCATAATGGTGATCTCACCGTCTCCAGCGAGAAGACGGGCTGTACCACCAACCTGGAAGGGCGGAGGAGATCCGGTGCCATCCCATTTCCACAGAACGACCGATCGGTTGTCGGCCGACACACAAATCTCGTAGAGCTCGATAATGCATGTCCTGTCCGCGGGGTCGATTCGAAGGGGCTCGGCGGGAATCCCAGCGGGCAACTCGAACGTCACGCGATGTCGTTCACCGACCGGAACAATGCGAACCACGCTGTTCTCTTCGCTATAGCCTTGTCCCAGTGAGTAAAACACCTGGGCGGAATAGCATTCCGGCGTCGACGTCTTTTTCCGGAGTTCAGCGCTGTCGAATGCCCATTGAAGGCGCTCGGCAAGGGCGGCATAATAATGCCCGATGCGTGCTTGTTCCTCTGAATCCGCTGCAAGCAACTCGCTCAGGAAGTCGCCGGCGCGTTGCGCGCCCGGTTTCATTACTACACCAAGACCGGCGCTGTGGGCAAAAGCGAAATGTGGAAACGCTGCGCAGAGTTCTTCCCAGAAGCGCCATACCCCAAATCCGGCAGTTCTCACACAGACATCATGCAGCAATATGATGCCGCCAGGCCGCACCTTCTCGATCCAGGACTCGAAATTGTTGCGAACGCTTTCGTATGAGTGATGGCCATCAATGTGGAGAACGTCGATACTACCAGCGGAAAAATAGGACAAGGCTTCGTCGAATGTCATCTGCATCAGGTGCGAAAACGAACTGTAGTGCGTCCGATTGTAAGCCTCGACATCAGCATAGATTTCTTCACTATAGAAGCCCCCATGGGCATCGCCCTTCCACGTATCCACTGCGTAGCAGTTGCACGCGATCGACTTCTCTTTGATTGCTTGACAAAAGCCAAAATAGGATTCGCCAAAGAACGTTCCGAGTTCAACAAGAAGCCCGGGGCGCTCCGCGGCGACAAGGTCGTATGCAAATGCCAAATGTCCTGCCCATGGCCCGGGGCCTCCATAGGAATGGCGCTCCGGCTTGAATGTCAGCGACGGTGTTATAGAAGGCAACACAAATCTATCCTAGCAAGCCTGAAATCTAGGACGACGCGAACCCGATTTTTGTCGGGCATCGAGTCGTCTGCTACAATGACTCTTAAAATTCACGTGAGGCAGCAGGACTTCCAGGTGACGATTCAGCAACCAGGCACGGCTCCAAGATGGCAGGGTGACCTGTTTTTTCTCTTGCAAGGCCTGATTCTGAAGGACTTCCGGATTCGGTACCGGAACATGTCCCTCGGGGTTCTTTGGTCGCTCTTGAACCCGCTCATCATGATGGGGGTGCTAACATTCGTTTTTACCATGGTCTTTCCGAATCCGAATAAGCACTTTCCGGTCTTTTTACTCTGTGGGCTTGTGCCCTATAACTTTTTTACGATTGCGTGGATCAGCGGCACCGTTTCGATTGTCGAGAGCGCGAGTCTCGTAAAGCGGATTCCTTTGCCGCGCGAGGTCGTGCCCATCGCAGCCGTTCTCTCAAATTGCATCCACCTCCTGATTCAGATTCTTCTGTTGCTGACCTGCGTTTGGGCATTCGGCGGCTCGGCGAACATTCAATGGCTCTGGCTGCCTCTGGTCTGGTTGCTTGAAATTATTTTTGTGTGTGGCCTCGCACTGGCGACTTCCGCAGTCAACGTGTATGTCCGCGATACGCGCTATATAGTTGAATCGATTAATACTGTGTTGTTCTGGCTGGTACCGATCTTTTACGGCTTCGATATAATCCCTCGGCGATATGTCGAGTTTTACCAACTGAACCCGATCGCGGCGTTGGTCCTATGCCTCCGGAACATTCTTCTCCAAGCCACGCCGCCGCCCACTGCCACGCTCCTGAAATTAAGCGCGGTCGCATTCGGCACGTTTGCATTTGGGACTTTTGTTTTTCGCAAAAGCAAACATGCGTTTTACGAGCACATTTAGAACATGTCAGTAGTCGCGTTTCAGAGTGTATCGAAACATTTCTATCGGCACGGTGGCCAGATGCTGATCCGTGACCGTCTCCGGCACCTGTTCCGGCCCGAGCCTCGCGAGCCCTTTTTCGCTTTGCGGGACGTCTCGTTCACGGTCGGGTGTGGCGAGAGCATGGCGATTATCGGCCAAAACGGCGCAGGCAAGAGCACCCTGTTGAATCTTGCGACTCAACTCTGTTTGCCAAGCGAAGGCACAGTTCGGATCAACGGCCGCGTGGCCGCGCTGCTCGAATTGGGCGCGGGGTTTCATCAAGACCTGACGGGCACCGAAAATGTGCGGATCAACGCCGCACTTCTCGGGCTTACACGGCAACAGGTGAACCGGCGGTTCGAGAGTATTGTAGAGTTCTCGGGTATTGGCGACTTCATCGATGAGCCGATGCGGACGTATTCCTCGGGCATGAGAATGCGGCTTGCTTTCGCCGTCGCCGTCAACGTGGATCCCGATATCTTGATCATCGACGAGGTTCTCGGAGTTGGAGACCAGGAGTTTTTCGGCAAATGCTTTGAGCGAATTATGGAGTTCCGGCGCGCCGGAAAGACGCTGATTTGTGTCTCCCACGGACTGGAGTCGCTTGAAATGCTGTGTGATCGCGCGTTGTGGCTAGACCATGGCCGCGTGACGCGGACCGGACCGATTCGGCAGGTGATTCAGGCGTATGCCGAATCTTCAGGTGTGCCGGCGCAAGCAGCCGCTACTTAAGCGGTATGCTTCGTGCCTGCACGGACAGAGCCGGAACGTGACCATGTTTATCGCAAGTTGAATGCCACGGCGCAACAGGGCGGTAAACTCGGTGCCGACCCGAGAATTGCCCGTCGGCGTCTGGACGCGGAACTGGCCCAGGGACGCTTGTACGTATTCACCGTGGAATGCTCGATTGTGCCCAAGCGGGAGCTTCATCATGCCCAGGGCTTCCGCAACGAGACTGGATCGTATCGAACTGCGCACTTCTCGTGAACAGAAGCGCGTTGCCTGCCGCGGGAGAGATCGTTACACGGAATGAGCGCACCTTCCTGACTGCTCGTGACAGCGCCCGAATTCCGGAACTACTTGAGCACCCTCCCAAGCCGACTGCCGGGTTGCGGCCGGCCGCCAAGGGGCGGCGTCACCGCGTGTGAGCAAGGCCCTGGTATGGCGTGAGGAGTCGCTGACGCGCCATCACGACCGCGCTGGCTTCAACTGCGGCATGCCCGCGTTGAATGGACTGGCCAGGTTTTTCTTGGTGTTTCCGTCCCGCGACCGGTTCAATCAGCCTCGAGCTACCCATGAATTCCGCCGAGGCCCCTCGATTTTTAAAGTACTACTGTGCTTCGCAGGTTTGACGCTCTTGAAAAACTCACTCGACGGCTTCGCTCAATCTCTCGGCCCGGTAATCCGGCGCGTTTGTCCAATTCGCGTGCTTCGTAGTGGATCATCGCCACCGTCCGGGCCGCCCCGGCAGTCATTTCAGTGCTACTGGACATTTAGGCCAATTTGAGTCACATTGGTCCCGCCGACCAGAGCCGGTGTCGTCCACCCTGGCGGCTGAGTCACCGAAACGGTCGTGCTGCCTGTAGCTTTGGGCGTGAATGTGACCGTGGCGAAGTACGACCCAGCGGTGAAAATGGCTGATCCCGGTGACAATGTCCCGGCCGAAGAGTTGGTGTTGCCGAGCGGCACAGTGACGCTTGCGCTACCCATGACTGGTTGGGTACCTACCAGGGTGTTCTGCCCATCCGTAGAAAGTTGGTAGCTAAAAGCCGTCAAAGAAACGGCTCCTCCCGCTAGAGGTACGTTGCATGTTCCACTGCAGATTGTATTCGGGGGATTCGTACCGATCGATTCCACAATAACCACGCCTGACGGAGCGAAAAACACTGTATCGTTCGGGCCGGAAGTATAATTTGACGCGGAAGCTGAATATGTCCCCGAACCGGAGCTAGCTAGGGCATACACATAGTAGGTCGCCGTGGTGAAGCCGCTTCCTACGGTCACGGTGATGGAATTCGAACCTGGATCAGTTGGGCTCAGCGCCAATTTAACGTTGGGGGAGTTGCTGGTTAACTGAACCGGCACTCCTCCGGCCCCAGCCGCGCAAGAGAGGTTGACGCCGCCTTGGGCTTCTAAGAACTGGCCAACGGTCAAGCCGTTATTGATCGTCACGTTACAACTTTTGACAGTCGCCTGAATCGTTCCTGAGCTATATCCAGTGGCACTAGCGGTGATGGTTGACGTGCCCGTAGTGAGTGGATGAAATGTGGTGGTCCCGTTGGCAGAATTACCGCTGATCACCACGGGTGAGGTGGTAATTGTTCCCACGCTTGGAGTCCCGCTTGTCACAGCAGCACTGATCGATTGGTCAGCCGCAACCGATTGGAGCGCGATAGGGGCTCCGGTATTATCGACCAGTGCGGTCCAAACGAAAAGTGTCCCGTCAGAGCCACTGACGCTTATGTTGAAAGGAGAACCCAAGCCGCCCTGAGACCCAAGGGAAATGGCCAGGCCGGATGGACCGAGCGGCATCGACGCATTGACGGTCCCGTAGCTTGGCGAGGAGATGGTATACGGTATGGAGCCCGAGCTGGCGTATGCCCTCACGAAGAACTGAACGGAGCTGGTTTGGCCCGCGGGGATTGTAATGGTTATGGCGCCCACCCGAGTCTGGTCGCCCGCGAGCTTCGAAAAAGCTAGTTTAGTTGAATCAGAACTCGTAATGGTTACCGTTGTGTCGGTGGGAGTGGGCCCGTTGAGCGTCACGGTCGCGGGCGCCTGAAGGTTATTGCCCACGGTCAACGTGGGTGCGATGAGACCGCTCGTCTGGACGTTTACACTTACTGACCCACCAATCACGGGATTCGTGAACGTGGCCGGTTGTGTGAGACTCACCGAGCCTGTCTGGGTAACGGAAGGACTGGCCACGAAGTTCACAGACACGCTACTCGTGCCACCGGGGAATGGTACGGGGTTTGTCGCCAGAGTGCCCAGGTTCACCGGGCTGGCGGCAATAGAGACGTTGAAAGATTGACCTCCGGCCACGCTCTGGGATTTGACAAAAAAGCGATTGCTATCGAGCAGAGCCGCGTTCACGGTTAGAGCGGTCGTTACCCCTTCGAAGGTCGTGAAAGAAGCGCCAATACCGTTTGGCCCAGAAATCACAAAGCCGGAGTTTCCCAAGGTAATCGTGCCAGTTCCGGAAGTATAGCCTGCCGCGCTGGCCGTAATGATTACGGCCCCAGTGTTCGTGAGCGCCTGGGCAGTGGTCGTTAGTGTAGTCGTGCCCGCCGAGATTAACGTTTGCAACTGGGCTTTCCCCACGCTTCCGGAATTTCCGACCAATACGGCAGCCGGATTCCCTGAAGTGATCGTCAGCGTTGTATCGACCGGCAGGGCAGGATTGAACGTTATGGTGATGGCATCTTCCAAATTGACACCCACAGTCGCACTGCTCACTGTGATGGTTCCCGTGCCCACAGTTACTGGCGCGAAATACCCTGAGATGTCCAGGATGAGATGCGTAGGATTACTCGCGAATGCGCTGATCGACCCGTTGACGGTTGGCACGATCGCCATGTTCGACGTCACCGACCCGTCCTGCGCGTTTAGCGTAGCTACCAGTGGCCGCGTTTGCCCCTGCGGCCACAATGTCAGGAATCCAAGAATCCCGGGCGGTACTACCGTCGCGCTCATCACATATGCCTGCGCGCCGGCAGGTATCCCGCATCCACTCGAACTGACCCCCACATCGAGAGATGTGACGGGCGGTGATCCTGCAGGTACCCGTGTGTCCACCACCCGACAGGGTGTCACCCCGTACAGCGACAATCCTCCCGCCCCCGCGGGCGCGAAGTACCCGTTGATGTCGATCACCATGTCTGTCGCGCCGCTGGCGAACACGTCGATAGAGCCGTTCGTTCCCGCTGGCACGATGGCCGCATTTCCCACTACCGTCCCTGTGGGAGCGTTCAAGGTTGCTACAAGGGGTTTCGCTTGCCCCGTCGGCCAAGCCGTCAGGAACCCTAACGGCCCCGGGGGCACCGCGGCGAAGTTCAGCGAATAGGCTTGCGCTGTCGCGGGCAGATTACAGGTACTGGACAGTATCGGGAACGTTCGACTCTGCCCGGCTCCCATTGATGGGCCTCCCAACGGCCCCACAGCGTTGCGAGTGTCCGCAATCCGGCACGGAGTAACGGGGTAGAAGGCCAAACCGCTGGGGTCAGTGGCGGGAACAAAATAGCCGTTAATGTCCAAAATCAAATCGGTGGCGCTGGTAGCGGCAAACACACTGATACTTCCGCTGGTTCCCGCTGCAACGATGGCGGCATTGGATTTGATGCGTCCGTCAACGGAGTTGAGGGTGGAAACAAAAGGTTGGGGCTGCCCTGTGGGCCACAGCGTCAGGAAGCCGAGCGGCCCCGACGGCACGACCGCCACATTGAGTGAATAAGCCTGTGCTGTGGAGGGCACTCCACAGGCGCTACTGGGAATGTTAAAGTCGCGGCTGGAGTTGCCCGCGATAGCTGGCCCGCCGAACGGACCGGTAGGGTTCCGCGTGTCTGCCACGCGGCACGGCGTGATGGGGACGAAATTGAGCGCGACTCCAAGGGCATTTGAGACGGGAGTTTTGATGGCAGAATTAACCGGTCCTCGACTCGAAGTGGTTGCGCTGTTACGGACACTGACGGGCTCCGACACGCTATGGACGGGGGCATTCCCTTTATTGCTCACAAGGTTGACGGTCTGGTCCGGCCGTCTTGGCGAAACGATTAAGAAAAACTCGCGCACACCCATATTCGAAGAATCGGCGCTGTCGGTTGCCGTCACCGTGAATCGATATTGCCCAGGGGTGGTGGGCGTCCCCAGAATCTCACCGGTAGCCAAATTCAAATTCAAGCCTGCTGGCGTGGTGCCGGTCCACGAATATGCGAGGGATCCCGAACCACAGCAGAAGTTTGTGTTATAGGTGACCGGAACGTCGGTGGAGGCATCCGCAAGTCTTCCGGGTACACTAGAGGAAATCCGCGGGTTGCTGGGCGAGTTGATAGTGATATTCAGTGATCGAAGGGTGGTTTGTCCACCCGCGTCCAGCGGCGTGTCGATCTCAACCGTTACGTCAAAGTTGCCATTCTCTAGCGGCGTGCCGCTAATTACGCCAGTGCTCGAGTCCAATACCAGGCCAGAGGGCAGCCTGCCAGTGCCGTCTGAAGTCGACCAATGGTACGCCGGATGGTCGCCGACTGGACGAATGTAAAAGGTGTACGGCTGACCCCGGGTACCGCTTGGCGGAGAATCCACAGTTAACGTCCTGATGTGGATGGTCAACGGTTGCGACACGGTGGCCCCCCCGCCATCCGTCAAAACCACGTTAAAGGTGTAGCTTCCCACCTGAGTAGGTGTACCCACAATCTCTGCGTTAAGCGGTCCTACCCTTGGGCTGGTGTTAACCGTTCGCAGTCTCAGTCCTGGTGGCAGGGATCCGTTGATGGACCAGTCATAAGGTTGCAATCCACCAGTGGCGCTGAAGGCGTGCGAGTTCGGTTCGCCGAGAGCCATGTCAAGGGTCTTTTCCGCGTGGTTCAAGTTCACCGGTTGGCGCGAGGATCCCATGATGTTCAATGCGAACTGCTTGGAGTAGGTGCCGCCCGAATGGTCCGAAACCGTTAGGTTAAAGTGGTGGGTGCCGTTGCCTCCGCTCACCGTACCGGAGAGGAACCCGTCGGAAGTCAGCGTCAGGCCAGGCGGTAGACCGTCTCCGGAAAAACTGTACGGCGCGGTGCCCCCGGTCGGGCTCAAACTCACACCGAAGAAGGAGCCCCGATTGACGTTGCCGAGCGCCCCGCTAGTCGCGAAGCCCACTGCGGGAACGTTCAACGTGAAGTGTTTACCATTGCTGGTGCCATTGGAATCCGTGGCCGCGATTTGGAAGTTGTAAAACCCCGCCGTGGCCGGCGTGCCGCGGATTTCTCCGGTAGTGGCGTCCAACTCTAGACCACTTGGTAGTGGGTCGCTGCCCGCAGGCACCGCCCAAGTGACGCTCCCGTTTGCATTTCCCGGCGTTAGTCCGTAGCGATATGCGGCGTTGACGAAGCCGTCCGGCAACTGGGAGGTGTCCAGTATCGTCAAGGGCAGGATTTTGAGGGTACAGGCTAGCGCATAACTCTGCCCGGCTGCGTCCGTGACCTTCAGCATAAAGCTCGCACCTGGAGTGAATTGCGGGATAGTTGCGACCCCCACGATGCCGGCGGATGCGTTGGCCGGCCACCAGTCGGGAAGAGGAGTGGGCACGTCGCTCCGAATGTGTAGACCGGCGGGCAGAGAACCACTTGTGAGGGACCAGGTATATGGTGGCGTGCCGCCGGTGGCGGTGAGCGGGAAGTTATACGGGCCTACGGACGATGTTCCCAGGTCGGGGCCAAAACCGATGGTCAACTGTGCCGACAGCGCCGGTGCCCATGCTGCTACGAGACATATACCAACGAAGAATGACGGAATTCGCTTTTGAATATGCATGATTTTGCCCCACCAAGGGATGGACTAACTGCGGGAAAATTTCCCAAAATGTCGTCAAAGTTCTCTGAAGTCGAGCCCCGCTCAGATTTATGATGGCTGTGCCCAGGTAGCCAAGGGTCTCCACCCTCTTTATCCAGGCAATCTCGGAACCGAATCACGGCGACGTTGTTGCGGTCGAGTGAGGGTGACGCTCCGAGCCTCGCCTCGCCTTCGGTGGGCGTGAGTCCCGCGTCGGCCGCCATATCCGAAAGGCGATAATCCGTAAAGGTGAGTCCTGAGTTAACGGCGATGCGGAACAAAGCGTAAGTTCGCACGGGGCCCTCATTGATCTTTGTCGCAAGCCCTCTCCGGTACAATCCCCCAGTTGGCGTAACCAAAAGGGTTACACCGGGATATTCCTGGTCTAAGTGGAGTGCCGTGGCGCGAGGCATCCGACGCCCGAGGAGGTCTTGATCCGACGAATCGAGCATTGGGGGCATCGCCTACAAACTTGGGAACCTCTTTGCGCCAACTGATGCCGGCTAAGAAGGACCGAAAACTGGTCGCTGATCCGCTTACCGCAAAGGCTGGCGAAGACGGGGCGGCAGGCTCGTCAAGCACGCGCGCTAACACTCTCTGATGCTAGAGCCGAAAGCCGTCTCACTTGGCGGTTGTTCTGGGATCATTATCCGGCGGATCGCAGCGCTGGCGACTGGGTAGCACGAAGGCGATGAAACAGAAAACTGGGCAGTCTAGGGATCGGGGTCGGAGAGATGTTTGTGGAAATGCCTGAAAAGGAGCAACTTTCCGGTTTGTCTTTCTTTGGAGAATCAAGCCTCGGGGTGTGATTTGCTAGGACCAAACCCGGGATCCAAAATGGAAATCCTGGCTTCGGCAGGCGAACTGTTCGAAATTGGTAAAGTGGTAAACACACCTTGGGCCACATTACAGCTATCGGTCACACCGGCTTATGCGGGGAACTCTCGGCGGAAATCGAGGAAGTCGCCCAGTATTTTTCTTCAGGTAGACGGAAGAACAATTGCTGCAGTGCCCCCCGCAGAAGCGGTTCGAGTTCAACCTCGGTCGGTATCTGGCGCCCAACGAGAAGGTCGAAGTCGTTATCCTGAGCCGGTGTGGACAGCGCCGCCAGGTGCTTGAATGGGGCTTCTCCGGGCCGCCGCTGCCAGATGAGTGGCATGAACGCATGGGAGCACATCCGCATCCCTCGCTTTTTCTCCTCGGTGCGGCCAAATCGGGAACTACGCCCCTGCCTTCTGGCTCGATGCGCACCCGGATATTTTTATGTCGCGGCCCAAAGAGCCGTTCTTCTTTGAAGCAGAGCATGAACAGGGTGTGCAGTTCTATTCCCGCAAATATTTCAGCACCTGGAGCGGACAGCGGATCGTCGGGGAATCCCGGCACCGCAACCTGTACCTGCCGTTTGTGCCAAGCAGAATTCATCGATTCAACAGGGACGCAAAACTTCTCGTGGTCCTCCGTGATCCAGTGGAGCGTGCCATTTCCCACTGCCTCGCCGAAGCTCTGCGGGCAGACATGGAACGGATCGAAGCCGGCCACAAATTCACCACTGACGAGGACGCGGCCACCGACGCCAAGCTCATTTATCAAGATTTCCGCTCTCCCCACCAAACGTACCTGGTGGCACTGGCGATCGTGCAAGATGGAGCCGCTCTCCCTGGACTCTGGTTATTATGCCGAACAGATCGAACGGTACCTCCGACTCTTCGAAACGGACAGCCTTCACGTGGTTTTCTTTGAGGAGTTAATTATTCGACCACAGATCGTCATGGAGGGCATTTTTCGCTTTCTCGGTGTGGCACCAAGTCATGCCGCACAGACCCGGTACGTCCCCCAGAACGAGTCACCTCGCGGCGCGTGGGAGCACGTCGACGTTCGGACTTTGGCTTGGCTGGTAGAACACTTTGAAGCGCATAATCGGCGCCTGGAAGAGCTCTTGGGAAGAATTCCCCGTGATTGAACGCACCGGTCCCGAGTTGCACGTGGATGAATTTCGACCCGCAACGCCGTTTACGGCGTGACCGCGATCACCCGTAGCGGGCTGCCCGAGCCGTTGACCACTTTAGCGGGGCGGTGACCACCGCTACGCCGGTGGGTGGAAGCTGGGTTTTATGCGCCTTCTCAGTGTATCCAAGCAATGAAGACTAGCCAAACATATTTGAAATTGCCAATCAATGCTGTTCGTGGCGCTGCAAGCGTGATTGCTACGGACGATTCGGTTCACAGGCGGAGAGCCCAAACGCGGGCAGTGGGCGTGGTCTGGGTATCCATTTGACTCCGGTAACCACTACCGGTTGCGTCCGGTCAATACCTTACGAAACGTGGTCTGAGCCGCCATCTGCGGATACGTGGTCGGAGGCGTGGCCACGGCCTGTTGCATGAGTCGATAGAACAGCTTTCCGCGGCTCTTGGAGGTTCGCCGATTAAATCGAAAAGTGAACTCGTCCAGATAGCAGGGCAGATGGATCATGGAAACCGCCCCTTGGTGGGTTCCCAGTAACCATCGTTTGAGCAGCGAAATGACCAGGTGTACCCGGGGCAGCGCGTCGCTGGCGTTCTTACGCCGGCTACCGATGACGTAGATCTCGTGGTGAAAATCGAACTGCTCCAAGCCGTCATATCCGTTGTGGCCGTCAGTGATCACCGTGCTGCCGGGCGTAATCGTCTCCCGAATAAACGGACGCAACGAACCGAAGGTGTTATCCGGAATGTGTCGCAGGCGAAGCCGCCCGATTCTCTTGCCATCAGCTTGGGCAGCTACCACAACTAGCGCCTTGTTCTGCAAATGTCGGCCGAGGACCTTCTCTTCTTCGCCGCCCACATAAGCCTCGTCCACCTCAATCCTTCCTCTGAGTTGGTCGCGGTCTGGCCGCACCATGGCGCGCCGCAGCTTATGCAGCCATACCCAGGCAGTCTGATAGCTGCGCAGACCCAGTGCCCTCTGCAAGCCCAAAGCGCTGGCTCCGTTCTTCTGGCTGGTCACATACCACATGGCGCGGAACCACAGCACCAACGGTTTGTGAGTATCCTGGAAAACAGTGCCCGCCATCAGCGATGTCTGGTGGCCACATTGCCCGCACTCAAACAATCCGCGCGGATGGCTCCAGGCTTTGTCACGGCCACATTTGGTACAGCGGAAGCCATTCGGCCAACGCAGGTCAAGCAGGTACCTGCGGCAGTCCTCGTCTGTGGAAAACCGAGATTCAAATTCAGGCAAATCGCGCGGATAGTCTTCCAAGCCTCAAATACTACAGATTGTGGTTACCGGAGTCAAATGGATACCCAGAGGGCGTGGCATACACGCTGGCCTGACGACACTATCGCGACGAATAAAGCTTACGGCAGGTTATTCTTGTAGGGTGCTACGTCGCACGCGGCATTAACTTTTGCCCCGCGGTCCCGCGCCTTCATGTCTTCCCGCAGCCCGATAAAGCGGGAGTGCCGCAGGTGATCGGAAGCGGCGTCGCACTACACGCGTTCGTTGAATAGAACTACAAGAGTTTCGGATCACTCATCCCTTTCACCCGCTCACCGGTCGGGAGTTTGAAGCTCTTTGTCGTAAAGAACATGGAAGTGAACACAGGTTGTCTTTCCTCGACAAGAAGGGCCGCAATCCGAGATTCCAGTGAGCTGAACGACCTCGGCCGGAAGACGAGTTCGCAACGTTGGCAGCCAGTAAGAGCTGCTTCCGCGCCGCAGATCTGCTGGAACTCGCGCGCCTTGTCGAGGGGCCCCGGCAATGACGTGTAAGGCAAATCTCGTCCCTAGTAGTGTCAGATCAATTATGCCGATGCCTCCCTGGATGCCGGTGTAAACCCATTGCAGACGCGGGCCACACAGAGAGCTATTCGCGTAATAATAGTTTGAGCTCACAAACTATTGTTATCTGAGATGCCACGGTGTAAGCTCCTATATGTGCACCTTTTGCTACAGGGGAGTTCCCAATGAATCAACGCATCGTTGGAATTACGTTTACCTTGACCCTTCTAGCGTCATCGGCGCTCGCCCAAACCGATCTCGTTACCAACGGCTCATTTGAAGCCGGTTTGACCGGCTGGAATTGGGAGCAATCTTCGCATGGCGGCGGTGTCGGTAGCTGCAACTATAACCCGGCCATGGCCCCCGGAGTGGAATCGAGCAGTGGCCTGCCAGGTTTCGCAGCGACTGATGGTACGCAGATCGTGCTCGGCAGGGTCACTTCCAGCAGCAACACTGCACTAATTGTCAATTGCGTGCTTTACCAGGACGTGCCGATCCCATTGGGGGCAACTACTGGTTCATATTCTTTGGACCTCGGCGTCAAAGGCGTGACGCAGACGGACTCAGCTGGAGTTTTCATCGGCATCTACCCCACCTACCAGGTGCCGAGTTTAGGCGATCAGGGGGTGGTGGGCGTGAACGGTTTCGTGAATTATGTGGCCACCGGACCAGACGCTACCCTGGGCACGCACCGCTCGGGGACCTTCACCCTTGCATCGCGGGCTGGCACTACGGTGCGGTTTGCGATCATTCACACAGGCAGGTTTATCGTCTCTGGGGTCGTAGGAGTGGACAATGTACATTTCCTTGTCAACGTAGTTGCTCCGTCTCCCCAATCGGTGCCTGCGCTGTCGGGCTGGGGCATTGTGGCCCTGGCTTTCCTGCTGTTTTACATGGCATATATGGCTATGCGGCAGGGTGCGCCGTATGTCACTTCACAAAGACGGTCTCGACTCGAAGGAGTGCGCCCTTGATCGCCGTGGGAACCCGCAGAAAGGAACAGCGTCTCAGTAGAAGCGCCGCAGTTCTGGAGGAGCTTGAAAGAACCACTGTGTCATCCGGCATCAGCGCAAAGGCCTTTACGATGGTAGGATACTTCGTGCTGGGTCCTTGTCGTTGCGGGAGCTTGCGCTGGATCTGCTGGCCCCGGCTGAGGCGGCGACGAGCGGGGCCACAAGTGCAACGGCGGCGAAGAACTTCTTCATGGCTAATGGGATGGCAGCACCCCCGCGGGTGCGCGACGTAGAAGTGGAAGTTAAGCGGCACGGCGGGCCTCCCAGTAGTTCTCGAATCTGCCGTTGAGTTGGCAACAGCGGAGAGCGAGGATGGCGTTGGCGCCTCGACCAGTCCAGAACATGCCAGAGCGTTTCAGCCGTGAGCCGATTACCGCTTTGCAGCCCGCCTCGATGACACCGGAGCCGACGAACAGGTGCTGTCTCCGAAACTTCGGATAGCGCATTCGTTCCGCATTCCTTTCGAAGTAGTCTGCCTCGGTACGTATCTTGTCGGCCACTTCGGGATTGGTGGAATGGATGGAACGAAGCGCAGTCACCAGCTTTTCGATTTTCCCTTTGTCGAGGAGGCGCTTTTGATGGACCTTGATCCAAGCTTTCTGTCCGGCTTCGTCGTTGGGACATAGTTTGCGAACCAACTCCCACAGGTGCTGGCGCGCATGGTAGAGGTCGACAATCAGCACCGCACCGGGGAAATAGGGATCGGCAAGATTCCAGATCCATTCGGCTCCGTCGCCGATGACAACCTTTTTGGCCGCGCGATTCCATCCGCGGGTCCAGGATTCCAGATAGAGACGCTTGCCAAATTCTTCGGCGGTTTCAATGGCGCCGGTGTAGGTGGTGGAATCCGGATCGCGGATCGGATATCCTTCCTCGTCCCATGTGGTTTGAGTAAAGACACATCCCAACTTGGCTTCCCGTGTGTGGGCCGGTTGGCCGGCGATCTTGCCGCGCCGTCCGACGGTTTCTTTTTTTACTACCGGTATACCCGTCCCGTCCATTTGGACATAGAGGATGGGGACTGGCTTGGCGATGACTATCGGTAAATCCAACTGGATAGCTTGTTGGATTTGCTGTTGTTCGCCGCGGGCGATATCGCTGCCGACCGCCTCAGCGGCGCGCTCAACCGCTTTGGCGGTGAATTCCAGATCGGCCAGCAGTTTCATCTGCTGACGCCCGTGATCGAACGGGACTTCTTGGCCTACCAAGGCCTGCATGCGCCGCACTCCGGGAGAAGACTCTGTATCCTCAATGTCCAGTTCCACATCTGCCGGAAGCTGGCCGGTGTGGCAGCGATCACACCAATAGTATGGCCGTGAGATGTGTGCCAAACCTACGGCGGTAAGGATCGGCTTGGAGCGCAACTCCTGGTAGCGGGCTCGCCTACCGCATCCGCAATCCACCGTGCGCAGGTCGGCCGCTGGAACGCGAAACTGCAGCAGTGCAGTCAGGGCGGCGGCTCCAGCCCGGTGCATGGCCGAGCGTACCGCCAGTTCGACCGCTTCCAAATCGAGTCGTCCGGTTTTGCGGCGGCCGGCGAAGATCGCACGCACCAGTTGCGCTACTTCGCGCGTGATTTCTTGGTGGATCGCTTCGGCCGTTTTTTTTCTCAGGGGAGAGCGTGTCCTCCACTGGGCGTGCCTGACAGATTTGCGCATTCACCTCGATCAAGGTACGGCTCAACTCTCGGTAGTGGCGAAACTCGGGTACTTCCCGCTGGGCCTTGCGTTGAGCCGCCGGTGTAGCGAAGCTCTCGGTGAAAGTCTTGCCTCCGACCTTGTAGGTGAGCCGGAGGTTGGGGCCATGGCCGGCTTCGCCTGGCTTATGGCAATGGCAGTTGGGGTTTCCGCACCGTCCTTGCGTCGCGGTAATTGAGCCGGGGCGGAAATCGCCCAAGTGCGAGATCCGTGCGGAAATCGAACGGCGAGGATTACCCAACGTTAGCGGCCCCGGTGGCGCCAGCAGCTTCCACCCTCCCCTTTCCAGGACGCGCTCCAGACCGCCGGAGCCGGAAGTACGCGCCCGCTTTTGCCACGGCGTAGCGAATCCTCGACGGCGAGGACTAAGCTTTGCCTCGCGCGGCACCCGCAGTTATAATCGGAGTTCTCTGACCATGCCTACTCTTTTGGTTACCGGTGCCTGTGGATTGATCGGCTCAGAAGTCTGCATGTTTTTCGCACGCCATGGCTTTCGCGTTGCCGGGGTCGATAGCAATCATCGAGCCGTGTTTTTCGGCCCGGAAGGCGATACCAGTTGGGTGCTCGAAAGGTTGCGCCGGGAGATTCCGGATTACCAGCACTCCGCGCTTGATATCCGAGACCGGGAGAACATCCTGGGCTTGGTGGATCAACTCCGCCCCGAGTTGATCATTCACACTGCTGCTCAACCGTCCCACGACCGCGCCGCGGCGATTCCATTCCTCGACTTCGAGGTGAACGCTTTGGGCACGTTGCACATGCTCGAGGCGGCGCGACGCTATTGTCCGGAATCGCCGTTCATTCACATGTCTACCAACAAGGTGTACGGCGACCGCCCCAACGGCATCGCGTTGAAGGAACTTGCGACCCGCTGGGATTACTCCGATCCGTCCTACGAAAATGGCATCCCAGAAGATTTCCCGATTGACCAGAGCAAGCACTCGATATTCGGCGCATCGAAAGTAGCTGGAGATGTGATGGTGCAGGAATACGGCCGGTATTTCAATATGCCAACCTGCTGTCTGCGTGGCGGCTGTCTGACCGGGCCCAATCACTCTGGGGTTGAATTGCACGGATTTCTCAGCTATCTGATCAAATGCAATATCGAGGGGCGCGAATACAAGGTCTACGGTTACCAAGGCAAGCAGGTGCGCGACAACATTCACTCCGAAGACGTTGCGCGCTTCATGCTTGAATACTGGAAAGCGCCGCGTCCGGCAGAGGTTTACAACCTCGGTGGAGGCAAGCAAAATGCCTGCTCGATCCTGGAGGCGTTCCATATGGCCGAAGCGGTGACCGGCAATCTCATGAAGTGGCGGTATTCGGACGAAAACCGCATTGGCGATCACATCTGCTACTACAGTGATTTGCGCAAAATGAAGGCGCACTATCCGGGTTGGGATATCACTAAGCCACTCGATTCGATTTTCGAGGAAATCGCGACAAGTTGGAAGGACAGATTGGTCCACAAGGTCATTTGACGCGCATCCTCATCACCGGTGCGTGTGGTTTTGTAGAGGAGCGCGGTCGCGGAATTGCTTTTGCGGCGTATTGAGGGTCTCTCCGTGTACGGCATCGAAACCCGCAGCGCTGGGTTCAGAATGCCTCTGGGCTCTGCTGCGGAGACTGGGGTTTTCTTTCTCCATGACGACATTCGCGCGGCCAGCGATTTCGAGAATCTTCCCGGCGGTGGACTCAGTAGTCGTTTCCGCCGCTAATGCTAACGCGCTCGCCGGTGCGTAGTGGCAGCCCATCAACTCTTCGCACACAACCTTGCGGGGCTAATGTCCTCGAACATTAGGGGTCACAAGGGAGGCGTCCTTCTTGTTCAGCACCAATCGAGTCTATTCCATCACATCGCGAGAGACCGTACTCCCATGGAAGGCCACGACGATTCGTGGCCAGATCGATTCTTCCGGGGGCTTCTGTCCAACGGCTGTTCGAAGTGACAACCAGCCTCTATTTGACTGGATCACCTGTCACGAGCGCCATCGATGTTTGATGCCTACCTTGCCACCCTGAATGACCACGGAGCTGATTTGGTAGCGGTGGCGATCAGCTCTCGCCCGTCACAATCTGATCCTCCACATGTTGTCGACGTGGATTTGGATGGTTCTTTTCGTGGAGCCGGAGGTGGCCAGGTGAAGCAGAGAGGGCATGAAGTATGCAACGAGTCTTCGCCCTGGCGGGAGGTCTTTCTCTTCGCCCATCCAGCGCTCCGCCCACTCCGAAAGGTCGCGGCAATCGTGACAGTAGGGCACTAGCGCAGCCGGCGTCAATGGGAGAGAATCGGGACTGGTCTTCATCTTCCTATCGATCTGCAGACAGTCTGCGCCTTCCCAGCATTCGGAACCAGTGCCACCCAATTCCGGGATTTGTCTACGGGCAAGCGAGCTTCGCGGGGGAAGGGCAGGCCGTCCTCATTCCGATCCGGTGCGGAAAGATTCGCTGCCATTTGCTCGGGCTGTCACCAACCCGCGTCCGGCTACGACCAGTCTCGAACACGGCGGCGGTTTGAGTTCATCAGCTTCTGGGTTATCCGGTCTTCCTGGTCTATTGCCGGTGGGCGATGGCGGCCGGCGGCGATGTTGAATGGGAAAGCACACCGAAAAGCCCAGGGAGATTGGTGACGACTCACTTCCAAAGAAGTTGAACCAGGTCAGCCCGACTGCCCAAACGTGGAAAACCCAATAAGAACGGGGTGTCTTACAGATTCTTCATTGGGAGCCCATTATTTTTCCGGTTCCTTTTTCCGACCCCTGCCGCCGGCTTTGCCAGCCTTCCGCGCAATCTCGCTGCGCTCTTCCGGCGTCAGGTTCTTTGAGCGCTTCTTCCCGCCCTGCTTCCCGAACGCTCGAAAGATGTCCTTAACTTCGGCCGGAATTTTCTTGCTAGCCATTCGCAGATAGCTTAGCCCCCTTTGCTTTTTTAAGTCAACTTGCTCCACCGATTTCACTTGACAATAGCTTAGGGGGTAAGCTATTATTTTTATATGAAACACACCGCTTCCGTCGCCTGTCTCACCTGCGAAACGATCCACCAAAATGCTCCGGTCGAGTACGATGCGCGCCGAGGGTACGCGGTCCTCGAACTCAGGCCTTGCGCAAACCAAACCTGCGGCAAGCTGCTGTGCGGCGCGTGCGATCAGTTCCACTGCGACGCCTGCGGCGAAACGTTCTGCCTGGAGCACCTCGTCTCGGTACCGGATGGGACCGACCGACCGCTCCACCTGTGCACGGAGTGCGATGCAGAATCGAAGCCCCTGTGCCCAGCCTGCGCCAAGCACGCTGACATGCGGCCTATGGAGAACTCGACCGAGAGGTGGTACGAGTGCGCCTGCTGTCATGCCCGAATGGATGAAGCCGAAATCGACGCCGCACAGCCCTCGGACCCCGCACCAACCTGCATGGAATGCTACGAGCTGATGATGAATGCCGCCAATGTCGGTGAAATGATCAAGCTGATCAAGGCACACCGGATTGCCGGATGTCCGCACTGTGCCCCCAAGTTGCCTGACCCTCTCCCCGCACAATCCGCCACTCTGCCTGCAATTGCAACGGCCGCGTGATCGTTCCTCCCTGATGAGTGCGCGAGTGATCCTCGCGTCGAAACCGGTGCCGGGCCGGTCGGAGGTAATCCACAATGGCAACAGCCGCAAATCGTCCCCAACGACAGATCATCGAATTCCCGCCCAACGTACCGGTGGAAGTTTCACTCAAGTACGCCCAGGGTCGACTGCTCTCCACCCAATACGGCGAGCGCATGATGTTTTCTTTAACCGATGGCCGCGTGATGTTTCTCCATCCTCAGACGGCGGGCAAGATCGAAGCCGCGGGCATCAACGTGAACGAACGCTTTCAAATCACAAGGTTATCCAACGGCGACGCTCCAATGACTTGGGCGGTCACGCGAATTCCCGGGGAACAGCCCAACGGAACGCTGGTCGTTCCGATTGGCGCCGCCGCGCCAGACGGCAGTGCACCAGCGCCGAAACCACCTGCGTCGGCTACCGCTGCTGAACGCCGGCACGTCGCTCCGCTAGTGGAGGAAGGCAAAGCCTTGGTGGACGCATACGCGGAAGTGCTGGGGTACGCCCTCAACACATACGAAGGCCGGATCAAACCTGACGAGGTAAAATCGCTTTTCGTCACCAGCTACATTCAACGTGGCAAGAGCGCCGCATAATCACCGCCGCTGTCCAGTTCCTCGCAACGCTACTTCACACAACCTGCAGGTACACAGGGAGGCCAATCCAAACGGCCTCCCCTATACCCGCTTATGCTCTACGGAAAGGGACTGCGGGATTACCTCGCCTATCAAGTGTTAGGCACCCGAAAGAAGCCCCCACAACAATCACAGATCCCCCGAAGAGGAAAAGCACAACCCCGCAAAGGCCCGCCCCGCAACGAAGCCTACAAGGCCTGGATACGTACGCTGCCCTGTCTCTGCTGCGGCATCGAGCATCGCTCCGAAGCCGCCCACACGGGAACCGATGGATCGATGAGCATGAAGGCCAGCGATTACTCGACAGTTCCTTTATGCGCGAACTGCCACACCCAAGCACCAGACTGCTACCACTCTGCTGGTGGAAAGCGGCGGATGGAGCGGAGGATCGGCCAGCGCTTTGCAGATATTTGCGATCGGTTGCGGCGCGAATGGAAGGAACGGGCGGCCTAGACAATCTGTTGTTAACGTTTGCCCGTTATGCATGATTCGCGGCTTTCGGGACAAAGAGGCGGCCAAGTTGTGGCGGTAGCAATTATGCGTACCGGGGCTGCAGCGGCGACAGAAGCGAGGGGGGACGAGAGCAGATTCCGCAATCGGTCTGGATGGCCACGTGGGAGTCGGGCCGTGAGTACGGCCTAATCCGGTGTCGCGGGTAACCGCATGCGCCAAAAAGTATCCATCCCACGACAATTCATTAACAATCTTCGTGCCGAATCCGTATTCAGTATGAAATATGCGAGCGAAATTGTTGTTCCTCTTGATTGCTTGCTGTGCCGTGCTCTCGGCGGAGGACGCATCCGGGGCGCTGGTCCGGCGCCCTTACGCTCCACGGGTCAAACGGCAGCACCCAGACTCAATCGAGCTATCTTGAGTCCAATCAGAAAATCGATTCGCCGTCCGCAGCGGAGTCTGGTATCTTAACTGAGCGGAGGCGAAACAGCCATAACTTACTTCAACTGGACCTCCACTCTCGCCGTTACGGCGTCGCTAATCGTCACATGCGCGTGCCAACAGGTTTCTCATCCACAAATGACTTACCCAACTACTCGGAAAGATGGCATCGTCGACGACTATTTCGGCGCCAAAGTTCCCGCTCCCTACCGTTGGATGGAGGATCTCGACTCGAAAGAGGTGGCGGATTGGGTTGCCGCGCAAAACCGCGTCACCTTCGACTATCTCGCCAAGCTACCTCTGCGCGAACACTTCCGGCAGCGTATTACGCAGCTTTGGGACTACCCGAAGACGTCGATTCCAACCAGTCGGGGTGGGCGATACTTCTATTCGAGTAACAGCGGTTTGCAAGCACAGTCGCCCGTCTACCTGCGCTCCTCCCTTGCCGAACCGGCCACTCTAGTGCTCGATCCCAACGTGTTGTCCCCCGAGGGGTCGACTTTCACTCGCCCAATGGACTCCGTCGCGCGATGGCCGCCTGTTAGCGTACGGCCTTTCCCAAGGCGGCGCCGACTGGCGGACGGTCCGCGTTCGAGATGTGGACTCTGGCAAAGATCTGCCCGACGAAATTCAGTGGATGCGATTCTCCGACATTTCCTGGAGCAACGACAGCAAGGGTTTCTTCTACGCCGGCTACCCGAAGCCGCCCAAGGGTAAAGAGCTGGAGGCGGCCCTCTCCGGCCAGACCCTTTACTACCATCGCGTAGGTACTCCTCAGTCCGAGGACCGGATGATTTACCGGCGCACGGATCTACCCACGTGGTTTGTCGGTGGCGTGGTGACCGAAGACGGACGCTATCTCCTGATCGTCATGAGTAAGGGTTCCGACAACAACAACCGTTTGTATTATGCCGATCTGCGGGATCCCTTCCACCCGGCGATAGGCGCTCCGGTCCACCCGGTGATCGAGCAGGACGACGCCGAATTCGCCCCGTTCGGCAATTCTGGTCCTGTCCTTTACTTGCGAACTGATTTCGCGTCTCCCAATCGCAGAGTGATCGCCGTCGACCTGGCCCACCCGGCCCCAGAACAGTGGAAGACGATCGTTCCCGAGGGAAAGCAGGCGATCGAAAGCATCAGGCTGATCGGTGGCCGCATCGTGGCGCAATACCTCGTTGACGCCCAAAGTCGCGTGTCTCTGTTCAACCTCGACGGGGCAGCGCAGGGCGACTTGCCCCTACCCGGTACAGGGACCTTGACCGGAATGGACGGCCGGCAGGACGCGGCGGAGATTTGGTACGCATTCAGCTCGCCGCTGTTTCCGAATACCGTCTTTGCCTTCGATCCGCAATCCCGGCGGAGTACTCCATTCGAGGCTGCCAAGCCGCCGGTCGATGTGGCGCAGTACGAGACCAAAGCGCTGTTTGCCACTTCCAAGGACGGCACGCGCGTGCCGTTCTTCCTCACCTGGCGTAAGGGAATGGCGCTCGATTCCAGCCATCCGGCGATGCTTTACGGCTACGGCGGATTTTCGGTCAGTAACCTACCGAATTATTGGGCCGACGTACCCGCTTGGCTCGAACAAGGCGGTATTTGGGTTACCGCCAGCATGCGCGGCGGAGGGGAGTACGGCGAGTCCTGGCACAAGGCGGGAAATCTCGGCAAGAAGCAGAACGTTTTCGACGATTTCATCGGTGTCGCCGAGTTTCTGATCAAAGAGAAGTACACCTCACCGGCGAAATTGGGGATCATCGGCGCCTCAAACGGCGGCTTGCTGGTCGGCGCCGTCGAACTACAACGCCCCGATCTGTTCGCTGTCGCGCTTCCTGCTGTCGGGGTGATGGACATGCTGCGTTACGATCGTTTCACAGGAGGCCATGCCTGGGTTACTGAGTATGGCTCGTCATCAAACCCCGCCGACTTCGCTTATCTGATCAAATACTCGCCTGTTCAAAACGCCAAACCAGGTGTCTGTTACCCCGCCACTCTCGTGACCAGCGCCGACCACGACGATCGCGTGGTGCCGAGCCATTCCTTTAAGTTCACAGCAGCCATGCAAGCGGCGCAGTCCTGTGATCGTCCCGTGCTGATTCGCGTGGAAACAGAGGGCTCGCACGGCTACCGTCCCACCGCCAAATTAATTGCCGAGAGCGCCGATAAGTGGGCCTTCGCCGCCGCCGCCGTAGGAATGCGCGAACGATAACGTGCACGAAAGCCGATGGTGAGCCTGATCTCCACGCGTGGTCCCGCGCCCGCCTGTCGGTTTAATCTCCCCACAAGGCCTCAGTGCTTGAGGCCACTTTGGTGTTTGAGTAGGTTTGAGAGAAGCGGCCGATATCGGTCTGAATCGGGAAGAACCGTTCGCGCCAGGGAAATGGGAAAATCGTCCGTTACCAACGTCGAGGCTACCCTTGACCGGCCGTTCAACCAGCTTTCTTTCGCGGCACGCCGTGTAGCCATGTATCGCGGCGTCGTACTCAACTGGTTGTGGATCACACCAGTTCAGTTTCCGCCACCGCCGTTTCCTGACCAAACGCGTTTGCGCCAGGTCCAAAGGCCTGTAAACACTTTAACGACCAGTGAGGATCTATCGCCCGAATATCGATTCGGAACGCCGACGGCCAAAGTCCGAGATGGCGACCAACCGGTCGGAGTTGAGAGCGCGTGATAGCATTGAGACCATCGGGCCGGCGCATTTTTTCACGTGATTCCGCGCCGTGTGCCTGAAGGAGGGCTCGATGCGCGGTTGGAATCCGCTACATCTACTCATGCTTGCGGCGCTTTCCGCTTCGGCGCCCTCCTGTCGGCGTAACAGCCGGGCCGACGATGAAGCCGCCATTCGCACGGCGACTCGGGAATGGAACGCTGCCGAAGCGGCCAAAGACCTGGAAAAATGTGTATCGTTCTATGTCGCGGATGCTGAGAGATTCGCTACCGGATCGCCCGTCATTCGTGGGAGGGAAGCGTTGCGGGCCGAATGGCAAAAGTATCTGTCCTCCCCAGGGACGTTCCAGTGGAGCACGAATAAAGTGGAGGTTTCCAGTTCCGGGGACCTCGCATACGAGACCGGCACATTTCTCCTCAGCACTGTTGGCAAGAGTGGCCAGCTCACCACGACAAACGGCAAGTACGTGTGCGTCTGGAAAAAACAGACGGACGGAAAATGGAAAGTCGTGGAGGACATCGATAATCCGGACAGTTAAACTCGGAAAGCAACCTCATCGGCCCGGATCACGGCACAAACGGGAAGTTGGCGGGCAAGGTTCGTCAGCAGAGAGAGATCTCAACTTCCCGTTTGCCGACGATCCACCCGCAGGCGGCGCCACACTTCCGCGGTCCACTAGTTAGTTCCGGCGCGAGCCGGCTCGAAGCCCGTTCCGAGCGTTGCCATCACAACGGCTGCCTAACGCAAACTGCGGCCGGGTCGCAGAACCTCTTCGCAACAGCGGAGGTGAATCAGTTTCGTCCCCAGGATCTGTCTCCGAGTTCACTGCACACCGATAGTGACTTCATTGCAGTCGGATAACTGCACAGCCCGTCCTGCGCGAAGACCCGCGGCGGTTGGTTATCTGCGTTGACTAACGCCCGTTTGACAATTCCCGCTGGAGTTGTGGATCATTCGATCCCCCAGACGAGCGCCAACCGATTCGCGGTATGATCGATTCTTACATCACCCGAGCCTCTGGCGGCATCGACAAATACTCACCGATGAGGGGCTGGTCGCGTATTTGGCAGTCACGAACCGTTTGACTCAGAAACGTGAGCGAAACAAACCGAGTCTTGACGGCTGTCGTTGCAGCAGCAGTCCTGGTGCTGCCCTTTGCGGCAGTGCCGGCCTCCGGGAAAACGTCTGAGTCCGCCAGCAGTTGGGCCGAGGTCTCCGGTATTGCCTCGGATGTATGGTTCCAACCGCTGAGCAGGGCGGATGGCATCCCCGGGGACAGAATCTGCCAAGTCCTGGAAGACCGCAGGGGATTTCTTTGGTTTTCCACTTTCGACGGATTGGTACGCTTTGACGGCTACGAGCATCGCTACTATCGCGGCCTGCCGATGGTGCGGACTGTCGAGGATCCGAGGCCGACTTTGGGATCGGCCTATCCCGGCCTGTTGTTCGAGGATCGTCGCGGACGGCTGTGGGTGGCTTCGGATGTTTTATCCCGTTTCGATGAGACGACAGGCAGTTTCAACCCAGTCCTGAAGCCGCGGCCGGGAGTGGGCCCGTCCGGTTCCGAGGAGATCACGGCCATTCACGACGGCCCGGGGAATTCGCTTTGGGTGGCCGTCTCGATCTACGGGAGCGGCGAGCAGCATGGCGGGAAGTGGCAGGACCTGTCCGAGCCGGTCCTATACCTGGTCGACCCGGATAAGCGGACCTCTGAGGCCCACCCCATCAGCCCGAACGTTACGCAAGGCCGGCCAGTCAGCATTCGGGCGATCGAACAGGATCCGCAGGGGCGGCTCTGGCTCGGAACTTCCATCGGACTAATCCGGTTCGACACGGCAGACGGTAGTTTTCGGCATTACCCGCACCCACCTTCGTCCCATAACGACCCCCGGAAGACGTTTAACTCGCTGATATGGGATGGGACCGGGCACCTGTGGGTCCACACGCCGACCGGCCTGGAGCGTCTCGATCCGGAAACTGGCGTATTCGATCACTTCATACAGGCTCTCTTCTGGTATGCGACCAAGGACCTGACGGGTAAGATCTGGCTGTGGGGCGGCTACCCTGGACTGCATTTATTCGATCCGGCGAGTCCGCCGGAGACGGCGCTACGGTCCGTCTCCTGGGCCCCCTCCGCGACCGCGGCGGCCGACGGCATGACGGTCATGACCCTGGGCACGGACCACCACGGAAACGTGTGGGCCTACCTGTATCCGCTCTCCACGATGTACCGGTATTCCCCTGCTGCAAGCCGCTTCGGTGCCCACATTGCACAGCCCGAGCGGGCGGATTCGCTCGGCGGAGTTATGGTCCGGGGCTTTGCCGAAGACTCCGACGGCTCGATCTGGATCGCCACCGCATTAGCGGGCTTGGACCGGTTCGCCCCCCGCGCGGGCACGTTCACTCACTTTCGTCACGATCCCCGGCGGTCGCAAGGGCTTTCCGGTGATCAGATCACCTCGGTTTACGAAGACCGTTCGAAGGCCGTTTGGGTCGCCGGGAAGTTTGGGCTCGGGCGTCTGGATTCAAAGTCTGGGCGATTCACGTCGTTCGGAGATGTGATCAGTACCGGGTATTCCATCTACTCGATGATCGAGGATACTTCGGGGAGATTTTGGATTGGAGATTGGGCTGGCTCAATCCGTCTTCTCGATCGCCGGACGGGGAGAGCGTCACCGGAAATAGCACGCGGCCATGCCATCCACGAAGATCGCGAAGGAAACATCTGGATGGGCTTCCCGCCGGGACTCAATAAGCTCGACCGCGCCGGAAAGCTTCGCACGATACCGCTGCCCGTCGCGGACGCAGGACATCCGCCCTGGGCGCTCGAAATCCGGTCGATCCAGGGAGACGCGAGCGGAATGCTGTGGGTGGGGAGCACCATCGGGCTGTACCGGTTCGATCCGCGCTCGGAGAGCGCCACGCAATTCGGAGTCGCTCAGGGCATGGCGAATGAAGAGGTGCGGTGCCTGGTTCCCGACGAGGACGGCAGTCTCTGGATGAGCACGGCGGTCGGGATCTCGCGCTTCGATCCGCGCGACGGACGGTTTCAGAACTTCGACGAACGAGACGGGCTGCAGAGCCACGATTTCACAAGGCGCGCCTGTTATCGCGCGGCGGATGGCCGACTGTACTTTGGCGGCATGATGGGATTCAACGCCTTCTATCCGAATGACGTGCTCGCGCGGGGACCGGAGCGGCCCGTCACTCTGACGGGTATGGAAATCAACGGGATGGATGCGCCCGTCCCGGCGGGCGGAGCCATGAAATTGCCGTACGGCCGCAGCACCGTGGCGATTCGATTCGCGGCGCTCAATCCGGTCAATCCGGCAAGGGTTCATTACCGTTTCCAGCTTGCCGGGCTGGAAAAGGATTGGACCGAGGTGGACAGCGCCCATCGCGAGGCCCGATACACCGACTTGCGGCCGGGCAATTACTTATTCGGTGTGGCGGCAGCCTTAGACGGCAAGTCGTGGGGCACGAGCACGGCGTCCCTGCGAATCGCCATCGTGCCGCCGTGGTGGCGTGCATGGTGGGCCGAATTGTTGGAAGGGCTCGCCCTCGCTGGCCTTTTGTTCTCAACGCACAAGATTCGGGTTAGGGTTCATCACATGCGCGCACTGCGACTGAGCGCCCTCGTCGACCAGCGCACGGCGGAGTTGGCGGAAGCTAGCAACCGGGCCCAGGGGGCCAGCGATGAAGCGCAACAGGCCCGCTTACAGGCAGAAGCGGCAAACCAGGCAAAGAGCGCCTTTCTCGCCCACATGAGCCACGAACTGCGGAACCCGCTCAGTTCGATTCTGGGCGTCTCGAACCTGCTCCGTGAAGACGATGCGACCGAGCAACAGCGGCAATACCTGGACATGATCGATCGCAGCGGCGAGCACCTGTTGGACCTCATCAATGATGTGCTGGACGTGGCCAAGATCGAGGCAGGCAAACAGGAGCTTCGACTCGCTCCAGTTGACGCGATCGCGCTGGCCCGGGAGGTGGCGGACATCATGCGGGTCAAAGCCGCCGCGAAGCGAGTGGACTTGACCTGTTCACACCCGGCGGATGTTCATCCGTACGTCCTGGCCGACGGCTCCAAACTGCGCCAGGTATTGACCAACCTGGTGGGCAACGCCATTAAGTTCACGGCGAAAGGGCGCGTGACTCTGCGAGTTGGGACCATCGTGGATGATGGAGCGAATCGGTTGATGCTTCGGTTCGAAGTGGAAGATACCGGAATCGGGATTCCCCCTCAAGACCGGGCGCGCATCTTCGATCCGTTCGTCCAAGTGGGCAAACAGATCGGACAAAAGGGGACCGGCTTGGGCTTGACCATCACCAAGCGATTCGTAGAAATGATGGGCGGCTCCATTGCCGTCGAGAGCACACCGGGGGTAGGCTCACGGTTCGTTGTGGAGGTTCCGGCCGAGTTGGCCAGGCGGTCCGATGTGAAAAGTCCCCCTCCGTTCGGAACAAGCTGGTTCGTGCTGCAACCCGGCGAACCCGAGCGGCGCGTGCTGATTGTGGAAGACGACCCGGAGAATGCGATGATTCTCGAACAGCTTCTGTCGCGCGCCGGGTTCCCCTTGCGAGTCGCGGGTACTGGAGCCGCGGGCCTGGAGCTCTTCACGAGCTGGAACCCGGATTTCCTCTGGCTCGACGTGCAACTGCCGGATATGAGCGGGCTCGAGGTGGCGCGGGCGATTCGCGAGATGCCGCGCGGCCGGGACGTTAGGATCGCTGCCACTACAGCCTCCGCCTACGAATCCGAACGCGCGCAGGCGCTGGCAAGCGGGATGGATGACTTCGTTCGCAAGCCGTACCAGCCGGCCGAGATCTTCGACTGCATGACGCACCAGCTCGGGGTGCACTTCCAATGCGAGTCGGCCGAGACAGCCCGCGAGGTGGACCCGCCCGATAGCATGGGGCAATGAATCGCTATTTCGGGATCTGTTGCAAATAGCAGCAATCAAGCACCCTATCTTCGAACTGTTTTATTCCAAATCCGCGGGCCGGGAGTGTCGGGCCCTGGGCTGACACTTCCAGGATCTGCAGCAACCGCAGGCAATCTTACATGAGCGGAAGCCCCGATCCCGTTTTCAAATGCGAGGCACATGGCGCACCCATTTCAGTGGAAGAACACACTTCCATGGCACCTAGGCGCACCGCGAAAGTCAGAATCCTCCCCTTCAGGAATCCTCCGCCATTCCGGCATTACCGTTTGCCTTCAAAACCACCTTTGAGGTACTCACCAGGGTTGATTCCGACAACTCGCTTAAACGCCTTACTGAAGGCAGCGCCGGACTCGTAACCGACCGACCGAGCAACGTCTACGAGATTCTTGCCACGCTGTTGTAGTAACTGCATCGCCTTCTGCATCCTCCACTCGGTTACGTATTCCAGCGGTGTTTGTCCGAGTAGCTCTTTAAAACGCGCTGCGAATGCGGAGCGAGACATGCCCGCCGCTTCGGCCAGAGATTCGACCGTCCAAGGTGTATTCACACTGTCGTGAATGGCACTCAGGGCCGTGCCCATTTGAGGATCGAAGATCGCACGAAGCCATCCTTTGTTACGTTCCGGTCCCGACGCGATATGCGCCCGAAGTATTTGGATAAACAGAACCTCGGCTAGCCGATTCGCGACTATTTCAGATCCCGGCACCTCTTCTGCCATTTCTGATGCCAGCGCTCGCATTGTGTCGTGAAGAGCAAGCGTGCGTGCCTGCTCGGCCTTAATCAGAATGAAGCTCGGCAATAACTGAGTGATGGGCCTCAGGCTGGCGCGATCGAAACTCATGGACCCACAGACGATTGTCGTCGGCGCGCCGCCCCCTCCATGATGAGCGACATTACCGTTGGCTTTGGCGGCGATCTCGCGGAAGGTTGACTTTGGACGCGTTCGCGGGCTATCGCGCATGACGATCGAGGTGTCGCGGCCCAGCAAGAAGCAGTCGCCACCGGTGAGGGGAATCGGGTCCGGAATGCCTCCGATACTGAGCCAGCAGTTACCGCGCGACAGCATGGCGAAGTGCGCCAGATCTGTGGGTGAATCTCTTTTGCCGGAAGGCGTGACTTTCTCTTCGGGCCGCTTCTCCTGTATCAAGCCCCACGGGGCCGTGGCTTCGAGCCTGTGCTGACCGAAAGCGGTTACGTGCATCGTTCTGAAGATGTCTGTTATCGGGTCCAACTGAGCCTCCTCCTGCTCTCGAAAGCCATAGTGTTCTGTGAGGACTGTCCGAAACTGCTTCAGGTAGAAGAGGCCTCAACCATGACGGACATTCTCCTTCCTGCCAGCGTCACAACTCCTACAGTGCTTTTCCTCGAGGAGCCCGTCCCAGCTCCATCCAAAAGGTTCAAAACAGCTCGCTTCAGCCTTCTGTCTGGACGAATAGACAAAAATCTTGGACTCTTGAGCAGTTCTCGTCCACCGCCAAAGAACTCTACTCTAGTGTACCGAATGCAATAGATCTACCGAAGGGAGTAATTATGGGAAAGCTTGGAGGAAAAGTTGCAGTCATCACGGGTGGGGCTACCGGCATCGGCCGCGCCGCAGCAAAGCGTTTCATCGAGGAGGGCGCCATCGTCTTCATCTTCGGCCGCCGGCAGGCAGAGCTCGACGCCGCTGTGGCCGACCTCGGGCCCAACGCCCGCGCAGTGAAGGGCTCGGTCTCCGATCTGGCCGACCTCGACCGACTCTACGCGGCGGTGAAGTCCGAGCGCGGAACCCTCGACATCGTCTTCGCCAATGCC
This sequence comes from uncultured Solibacteraceae bacterium, assembly GCA_963815475.1. Classification (GTDB taxonomy): domain Bacteria; phylum Acidobacteriota; class Terriglobia; order Bryobacterales; family Bryobacteraceae; genus Sulfopaludibacter. The sequence continues at coordinate 4,491,494 of CAWFHD010000003.1, forward strand.
GGGGCGGGAAGCCCGCTTCCGCTCGGCAAGATCACCGCCGAGCACATTGACGAGACCTTCGACACCAATGTGAAGGGTACGATCTTCACGGTCCAGAAAGCGCTGCCGCTGATGGGCAAGGGCGGTTCGATCATCCTGACGGGCTCGAGCGCCGGCACCACGGGCGCCCCGGCAATGAGCGTCTACAGCGCGAGCAAGGCGGCAGTGCGCAACCTCGCGCGGACCTGGGCGGAGGACCTGAAGGGCACCGGCATCCGGGTAAACGTGCTGTCGCCTGGGGCGACTGCGACCGAACTCGCGAAGGCAGCGCTAGGCGAGGAGGGCCAGAAAGTCTACGCCTCGATGACTCCGCTCCAGCGCATGGCCGATCCGGCGGAGATCGGGGCGGCTGCCGCCTTTCTCGCGTCGGACGACAGCAGCTTCATGACCGCCAGCGAGCTCGCCGTCGACGGCGGCCTAGCGCAAATCTGACCCACTCGCCCAACGGCGCTCCATCTGATTATTCGGAGCGCCGTAGGATTCGGTGAACTAAAGGAGAATATATGAGCTACGCAATTGTAGGATTCGGCAAGATAGGCCAGGCACTCGCCCACGCCTTTGCCCGTAAGAACATCGAAGTCACCATCGCGAGTCGCCGGCCGCCCGAGGCCTTGGCGCCTGAGGCTCGGGCGATTGGACCCACGGTCGTCGCCAAGTCGCTGCCGGATGCGCTCAAGGCCGACACAATCATCCTGGCGGTCCCGTTTGGGGAACATCGCGAGGTTGCGAAGGCTCTGTCGAGCTGGGAAGGCAAGACAATCATCGACACGACGAACGCGTTCGGAGTTCCCCCGGAAGCGCTGGACGGTCTCCCGTCCTCCGCCTTCGTTGCGAAGTCCTTCACCGGCGCTAAGGTCGTGAAAGGCTTCAATCACCTGATTGCGGCCACCCTGGCTACCGATCCGATCGTCGAGGGGGGCCATCGAGTTGTCTTTCTGTCGAGCGACGATGAGGGCGCGATCGCTCCGGTGGCGGATTTGGCCAAAGAACTTGGGTTCGCACCCGTCAATCTGGGAAAGCTCAACGAGGGTGGCACGCTAGTGCACGCACGCGGCCGCACGTGGGGTCAGCTCATCTTCCAGGATCTGTTCAAGAAGGAGCAGTAATCGATGGTGATGTGGCTCTGGGCGTAAATTCAACATAGGCAAAAACAACAAAAAACGAAAAGGAGAAACATATGAGCAATAACCATGGACAGAAATTGGCGGGGAAAATTGCGGTTATCACAGGCGGAAGCAGCGGGATTGGCTTGGCCACGGCCAAGCGCTTCGTTGAAGAAGGCGCGCACGTCGTAATCACTGGCCGACGAGAGAAAGAGCTCAAGGAGGCCGCAGCCTTTATCGGGAGAAATGTAACGACGGTCGCGGGCGACGTATCGCGCTTGGAAGATCTGGACCGGCTCTATGTCGCGGTGAAAGAGAAACATGGTCACATCGACGTTCTCTTCGCGAACGCGGGCGCGGGGACAATCGCACCGCTCGCGGCAGCTACTGAGGCCCATTTTGACCAAACCTTCGAGGTGAACGTGAAGGGGCTGTTCTTTACGGTGCAGAAGGCCCTTCCCCTCTTCAAAGATGGCGGCTCGATCATCCTGACCTCTTCAGTCTCGAACGTGTTGGGGCTCCCAGGGTTTAGCGCCTACGCCGCGAGTAAGGCGGCTGTGCGCAACTTCGCGCGCGGCTGGACTCTGGAATTGAAAGATCGCAAGATCCGCGTGAATTGCATGAGCCCCGGAGCAATCGATACCCCGGCCTTAGCGACGACGACGGGCCTTACCGCTGAACAGGCCGAGCAAGCGGCCGCACAGTTCACCACGCAGATCCCAATGGGTCGCAGAGGCATGCCCGAGGAAATCGCGGCAGCAGTCGTGTTCCTTGCTTCCGATGAAAGTTCTTACATCACCGGTGTGGATCTCGCCGTCGATGGAGGCATGGCGCAGGTCTGACCCCGGCGCGGTCGCTTCTCGAAAGAGCAGTAATCGATCGTCGACCGTGTGATTTGGCCGGAGAAGGATGGTTCTGAGACGTCTGATTAGATCGGACACGCTTGATGTAAGGGAAAAGGAGAGATTTCGATGAGCATCGAAAAGAATGTCGAGGTTGTAAAGAATTTTCTTGCGGCACTCGGCCGCCGCGATAAGCAAGGTTTGCTGGCGTTGTCTGCCGAAGATATTGAGTGGATCATTCCGGGCGAGGACTGGCCGCTGGCCGGCACGCACCGCGGGCACGCGGGATTGGCGGATTTGCTTCAGAAGGCTAACGAGACGGTGGAAACTTCGTACCCAGAGCCCCCCGAGTTCATAGCGCAGGGAGACCGGGTTTTGGTCGTCGGCTTCGCTACGGGGAGAATCAAAGCAACGAATAAGACGTTCGAGGACTATTGGGTCTTCGCCATTACCGTTCGAAATGGCAAATTGGCGAACGTCCGGGAGTATGTCGACACGCAAGCACTGGCGCGGGCCTCCGAGATGGCCGCGGGCCCCAGGTCCTGACCCATCGACACCGATACCTTACGAGACGATTCGTAATGTCTACGAATACGTTGAACAGCGGCAACGCCTTCTGAACCGTAAACAGCGTGCCGCGCGCGTTCAGGCATCGGAAGTAGACCGCATCCAGCAGGCGCACCGCGATCTTCATTTGGCGGTCGAAGACCCCACCGAAATCAACGCATGACCTACTTCGCCCGACGAGTCAGTGACGGGGATCTCAAAACCGCCCTTCCCAAGCGCTCTCAGATCCTAGCGCTTATTCGCACGAACGTGGCTCAACGAACTGAAGGGCAGGAATATCCGGGTGAACGTGCTCAGCCCGGGGCAGGTCGACACACTGGATTCCCAGCGACTCGACAAGGAGACGAGGGTGTTCGAAATCCCTGATCCCGCGGGGAAAGATGGGGCGTCCTGAGGAAATTTGCGACGGTCGCGCTGTTTCTTGCTTCAGACGAAGCGAGCTTCGTGAATGGGGTGGAGTTGTCTGTCGACGGCAGCTTCTCGGCAATCTGAATCGGCGGGTAACCAAGAGTCGGCCTCGCAACACTGATCCGTCACTTGACGGAAAACGCCGATCGATGATACTTGGCCGCCAGGGGAACAGTCCTCCCTGACGACGTAGTGTGCGAACTGCGCGTCCCCGGCAGACCAAGCTGAACGAAAACGAGCGCGCCGTGAAAGCCGCGCGCCGTCGGGTAGGATCACACGCCCACGCATCAACATCACGGCCTCAACCGACCGATCGATCTAGTTGCCATCTTCGGCCAGTGCCGTCATGTGACCGAAGCCTTGCCGGAAAGCTGCCAATTAGCGCCGCCCAGGAAGCTCGAGACGCGGTTCTCCCTCAATCCCGAATATGCTTTCTATAGACGCAAGCAAAGCGACTCCCAAAGACGGCGGCTTGTTGAGTGATTTCCTGGACTTCGAAGAAAGCTGACGCGACAGTCCCAACAAAAACAAATGCGCGGTCCTGTCTTTTACTCACCTAGTCGCTCTTCGGGTTGTGTTTCTTCCTTCGCCGCTTCTGCTTTCTTCGCCACTTCTGCTTTCTTCGCGGCCTCTGCGGCGTCCCTTGCGACCTTCGCTTGCGCCACCCGTTGGCGCCCCGCCTCCAAGTAGGGGGTCACTATATCCATACCATCTTGTCCGTGTTAATGTTTTTAGACCGCTTCCACTGGCCCGTCTGGATGGCTATATGCCTCATGATTTTACGCAGCCCAGATACTAGCTGATGATCCAACTCGTACTCCTCAAAGACGACCGGGCGATCACGAGTTCCACGGATCTTAAGGGTGCGACTGTATAAACCCGTCTTGCCCATGGGGTCATCGCCGTACGCTATGCTCCGCTCCTCGATCACGCGCCAGCAGCGGTAGTAGAGGTCTTCCACCGCTGCCAAATCGCTCCGTGAGTCCAAGTTTTCTATTGAGTCGCTGTGCGAAATCATAAAAGCACTCCAGACAGATTGTAGACCTTATAGCCCTCCTCGTATAGCTAACCAAAGGCACGTATTGCGGGGCTGCGTTGTCGATGTACAATGGAGCAGTCAAGGGAGGTTTACTTCTTCCCGCCCCAGCTCGGATGGCCTCCTGTTTCATCAAAAACAGTAAGTCAGGGGCCGAACGCTGTCTCAGGTTAGTGGTAGGTTCCTGCAGAACTCAACACTTAAAACCGACAGCGGCCTGTTCGATGTTTATGCCGGCGCGCTATTCCGCTGCTCCCCCATTGGTATACGGGTGCTCCGAAGAGTAGCAGACTCCGCGCCGATTGTTCTTGGCGCCCTTGCACAGATTCACCGGTCTCACATGAATGGGCCGATGAACCCGTCAGCCGGCAAGTAGCTGCTGTCAACCCCGGACGAGGCCTCACGCCGTCCCGCGCGCCACCATCTTGTCCAGGTTTTGCAAGCTGGCGCTCCCGCGGGCCAATGTCCGGAAAAGCGCAGAAGAAGAATTCGAATCCACTTTCAGATAAGGACCAACCATCAATGCCTACGAACAAAAAGAAGAATAACGGTCAGTTTGCCAAGGGATCCAGCGGCAATCCTTCCGGCCGCCCTCTAGGAAACCGCAATCAGTCGACACTCCTACTGGAATCCTTGCTTGCAGGCGAAGGCTACGAATTGTTCCGAAAAGCCATAGAACTGGCGAAGGCGGGAGACGTCCGCGCTCTGCAGCTCTGCATGGATCGCATGTTGCCTCCGCGAAAGGACCGGCCGGTGACATTCGATTTGCCGCCCATCCAAAACCTGGACGACGTCGCAGCGGGGAAGATGAGCATACTCGCCGCCATCAGCGAAGGAAATATCACGCCGCAGGAAGGGGAGGTGATCTCCCGGATTCTGGACAGCTACGCCGCCGTGATGGTGAACCAGGACCTGCAGCAGCGTGTCGAAAAGCTTGAGCACCCACAAGAACCGGATGAAGGAACAGTTCCCATCCAAAAGGTTTACCGGTAGCAAACTCGACCAACCGGTTCGGGCCGCGGTTCAAAGAGCGCAATGCTGATGCCGCAAGAGAGGAGTATCGAGGATCTATGTGGACAAATTTATGCACAAGAGGCTATCCGCGCCTTTTTCTTGTGAACGCAAGTATGCCGCCTAACAACAGGCAAGCGATGACAGCGCGAGAAGGTTCAACCGGCGAGAGGACGAAATGATCAACTTGAAGCCGCGCATCGAGCGACTGGAGCGCCGCGCACAGACACAGCGCCGCTGGGACGCAATTCACAAACAGATTGCCGAAAGGGAGCAGGAGGCGCAACACCGTTTGGCGGACTGGCGCCGCGCCCAGGAGAAAGAAGCCGAGCCTGACGCTTGACCTGTATTTCACCTGTTCTTTACAGGCCATCCTTAGTAACTTCCGGTTAAGCCGACATAACCGGACGAAGCCATATCGCGCGGCGAGCGATTTCGCGAATCTTTCCGAAAGAGCGCACGGCCGATTCGGTAGCGGCGTCGATCAGTTCTCGCCCATTTCTCCACGGCGTCGAGGTCGACAACCGCGAACGTCGAAATGAAGTTGTCGGGAAGATCTTTATCATCACCGAATCCAAACCTGGTCTGGGCGTGGTGCGACGTGCTCAAAAACTATGTTGTTGTCGTTCCAAGCTTCTTGGCGTCGAAGTCGCCGGAAATGTCGCCGTTTATCCCGCCATCAACAGGCTGACCGTCTCAAAGTGCTGGACACGCGCCGCGCGCTGCTTCTCGCCGATTCGGTTGGAGTCGTGACGACCTTGCTGCGTGCAGCCCGCCGAATGTCGATGCCGGGGAGTGTCCAGAAGTTCACTGCAATTCCGTTTCCAGAAATTGCGCACCGCGTGTGGCTGAATTCGGCACTACGGATCCACGCTGGAACGAGCCTCACGGTCGGCAAGTTCGTCCAGAAGTTGCCGACGCTGGTCTTTCGTTAGCATCAGAAATCAACCTAGTGAACCAACAACTCTCGGATGCAGCGACCGGCGACTGCCGAACCTCTCCGAACGAGTTGGCCGAGTTCCTGCGTAGCCGCTCCGAGCGGATGATTACGTCTTCGGATAATTTGCCAGTTGGACGTTAAATGATCCGGCGGACCGGTTCTTCTGCCCGAGGTACCAATCGATGGTCTTTTTGAGTCCGTCGTCCAGAGATGTGTTAGCCCTGAACCCAAACTCCCACTGAGCGCGGCTCACATCCAAACAACGCCTCGGCTGTCCATTCGGCTTGGAGGCATCCCACTCGATTCTTCCCGCGAATCCGGTCAGAGCCGCGACTTTCGTTGCGAGCTCGCGAACCGATACTTCTTGGCCGATGCCTATGTTGACAGGCTCGGCGCCGTCATACGCCTGGGTCGCCATGACGACCGCCTCAGCGGCATCGTCTACATAGAGGAATTCCCGCGTAGGGGAGCCATCGCCCCAAAGAACGATGGCGTCGCACCCGCTTTCGCGGGCGTCAACGCACTTGCGCACCAAGGCTGGAATCACGTGGGAAGAAGTCGGGTCGAAATTATCACGCGGCCCGTACAAATTGACCGGCAGCAGAAAAATGGAATTCATCCCATACTGTTGCCGGTATGCCTGGCACTGCACCAGTAACGCCTTCTTGGCGACGCCGTATGGAGCGTTGGTCTCTTCCGGATACCCGTCCCACAAATTCTCTTCACGAAAGGGCACTGGGGTGAATTTGGGATACGCGCAGATAGTTCCGAGCACCACAGTCTTGTCTACTCCGTGAGTGCGGCAAGCCTCAATGAGTTGAATGCCCATGATGGCGTTTTCAAAGAAAAAACGGCCAGGATTGTCGCGATTCGTTCCGATCCCTCCCACGGCCCCCGCGGCGTGAATCACAATCTGCGGTTGAGCGTCGTTCATGAGGCGTTCGATGTCCGCCGTCCTGGTCAGATCATAGTCTCGCCTCCTCGGCACTACGATTTGGTTGCAGCCGAGAGCGCGCAGCCGGTCTACGATATGAGAGCCCAGAAACCCGGCCCCTCCTGTAACGAGAAAACGCTGAGGTTTGAGATCGCGGATCATCGATTGCTGCCTGATGGAAAGTCTATGCTGGGACGCAGCGCCGCAGCGCCGCCCTTTAGTTGTCGCTGGAGATCGATCAGATCGGCATCCACCATCATGCGCACTAATTCACCGAACCCCACCGGTGGCTCCCACGACAACAATTTGTGAGCCTTACCGGCGTCGGCGCGCAGATCATCCACTTTAGCGGGACGGAAGTATCGCGAATCGATCCAGACATTCTCCCGCCAATCCAGGTCGGCATGCGCGAAGGTGGCCTCTACAAACTCCTGAACGGAATGGGACTCTCCCGTGCCAATCACGTAGTCATCGGTCTGGTCCTGTTGCAGCATCGCCCACATAGCCTCCACGTAGTCGCCGGCGAAGCCCCAATCACGCCTGGTTTCGAGGTTACCGTAAAGTTGCTCCTGAAGGCCGAGTTTAATATGTGCCACGGCCCGTGTAATCTTGCGAGTCACGAAGGTCTCGCCCCTGCGGGGAGACTCATGGTTGAACAAAATTCCGCAGCAGCCATGCAGCCCGTAACTCTCCCGATAGTTGACTGTGATCTGGTGAGCAAACACCGTGGAACAGGCGTAGGGAATGCGAGGGTGGAATGGTGTGGTCTCGTTCTGCGGAGGGGGAATGCTGAGGAACATCTCACTGGATGACGCCTGATAATAGCGGCCGCGATCAGGCCATGGATTTCGTGCCCCTTGGAGTGGAGCAACTGCGCCAGGCAGGATCCATCCTGTCCCGTAATGCCCGTAATCAGCGCTTTTGGCATTTTCGTGGAACCGTTCGAGGTGGCGCGGCAATTCAATTGGAAGAATCGAGCATTGTAGCATTCCGCTTCCCGCGCGCCCCTGGCGCCTAACACACCGCGTGCAGACCCAGGGGCGGTCGCCAAACGGAAGCCGCCGAGAAAGGAAATGCAGAAGCTCCCACGGGAGAACCAGCGCCCGACCGAACAACTCTCAAGCCGAGATTTAGGATTTAGGGGTCACAAGGCAGGCGTCTTCTTGCGCAGCAGCAGTTGAGTCTATTCCCATCAAGCCGCCGGCATAATCCATTCCCGCCCCGGCAAGCAACTTTGCTTGCGCTACGATTAAAATGAATGCCCCTGATCCTTGACGGCAACGCCGTGCGCGACGACATCAAGAACGAACTGAAGCCCCGCGTAGCGGCTTTGGCCGCGGCTGGCCGCCCTCCCGGCCTTGCGGTGGTGCTGGTTGGCCACAATCCCGCGTCCGAGATCTATGTGCGCAACAAGATCAAAGCCTGCGAAGACCTCGGCATTCATTCGGAGAGCGTCAAGCCGCCCGATTCCATATCTACCGCGGAACTCCTTGCCATCGTGGAGCAACTCAACGCGCGCCACGATATCGATGGCATCCTGGTGCAACTCCCCTTGCCGCCGCAGGTGGATGCCAAGTGTATCCTGCTGGCCATCGCTCCCGAAAAGGACGTCGACGGTTTCCATCCCCGCAATGTCGGCGCGCTGGTGGCCGGGCTGCCGGGACCGCGCGCCTGCACACCCGCGGGCATTATCGAGATCTTGAAGCGCTACCGTATTCCCATCGCCGGCAAGCGCGCCGTAGTGGTGGGGCGCAGCGACATCGTGGGTAAGCCCGTCGCGCTGCTCCTGCTCCACGAGAATGCCACCGTCACCATCTGCCATTCGAAAACGCCCGACCTTCCCGCCGTCTGCCGTGAGGCCGATCTGCTGGTGGCCGCCATCGGCCGCCCCGCCTTCGTCACCGCCGATTTCATCAAGCCGGGCGCTACCGTGATCGATGTCGGCACTACGCGCGTCGAGAGCCGTGAAGCAGTGGCGCGCATCTTCCGCAATTCACCGGAAAAGCTGGCGGCCTTCGATAAGCGCGGCGGCGTTCTGGTGGGCGACGTTAATCCGCTGGATATGGCGGAGAAGGCCGGCGCCTACACTCCCGTCCCGGGCGGCGTGGGACCGCTCACCATTGCCATGTTGATGGCGAATACGGTGGCCTCCGCCGAGCGCCGCCGCGAAGCCGGCGGAGCCTCATGCTGAAAGTGGGGTTGACCGGAGGCCTGGCCTGCGGCAAGAGTTTTGTGGCGGAGGAGTTCGTGCGCCTGGGATGCTTCCTTGTCCAGGCCGACGAGATCGGCCATGAGGTGCTCTCTCCCGGCGGCGATGCCTACGCTCCCGCCATCCAGGAGTTCGGCCGGGAGATTCTGACGCCCGAAGGCCACATCGACCGGCGCCTGCTGGCCGCGCGGGTTTTCGATGCGCCCGAACGTCTGGCTCGGTTGAACGCATTGGTGCACCCAGCGGTTTTCCGGCGCGAGGATCAACTGATGGCCGAATTCGCCTCTCGCCAGCCGCACGGCATTGCCATTTTGGAAGCCGCGATTCTGATCGAGACCGGCAGCTATAAACGGTTCGACCGCATGGTGCTGGTGACCTGTTCCGAAGAACAGCAGGTGGAGCGCGCCCTGCGCCGCGAAGGCGCCCTGGAAGCCGATGTGCGGGCGCGCTTAAGCCGCCAGATGCCGCTCGAAGAGAAACGAAAGTTCGCCCATTTCGTCATAGATACATCCGGGAATAAGGAAGATACAATACGGCAGACCCGGGCCGTCTACGAATCGTTACGGAGCATTGAAATATGAGAGTCCTGCGACCATTTGTTTGGGCCGCCGTCCTGGTGGCCGCTTTCCTCTACGTCACCTCGGTAGGGCACTGGAACGTGTCCCGCTTGCTGCAGCCGGTGCGGTCCGGCGCACACGCGTGGGAAGAACCGGCCTCGGCCGCGTCGGGTTTTTCGCCGGACGAGCAGAACAATATCGACATCTATAAATCGGCGCGTGAAGCCACAGTCAACGTCACCTCCAAGGTCTACCGGCAGGATTGGTTCTTCCAGATCTATCCGTCGGAAGGGACCGGTTCGGGCTTCATCCTCAACCCAGCAGGCGAAATCCTTACCAACAATCACGTTGTGTCAGGCGCCGCGCAGTTGACCGTGACCTTGGCGGACAAGAAAGTCTATCAGGCTAAGGTGCTGGGCACCGATCCGCATAACGATTTAGCTCTCATCAAAATCGAGGCGGGCCACAAGCTTCCTACGCTGCATCTGGGCGATTCCGACAACTTGGTAGTGGGACAGAAGGTGTTGGCCATCGGCAATCCCTTCAACTTCGAAGGCACACTTACCACCGGCATCGTGAGCTCCATCAATCGCAACATTCAGACCGAGCAGGAGCGGCTGGAAGGCATGATTCAGACGGACGCCGCCATCAATCCCGGCAATAGCGGCGGTCCGCTGCTCGATTCGCACGGCAACGTCATCGGCATCAACACCGCCATCTACGGTTCGCAGGGTAGCGTAGGAATCGGCTTTGCCATGCCGATCAACAAGGCGAAGTCGATGCTCGAGGAGTTCCAGGCGCGCGGCCACATTTCCCGGCCGGTCCTGGGTATCACGGAAGTCTGGATATCGGGCGATCTGGCGGAAATGCTCAATCTCCCCACGAAAGGTGGACTTCTTATCCAAGAAGTGCGGCGCGGTTCTCCCGCGGAAGTGGCTGGCCTGCGCGGCCCGAACCGCAATGTGATCGTCGGCGGAGCTTACCAGTTAAGCATCGGCGGGGACTTGATTGTCGCGGTGGAAGGACAACCAGTGGACGCGAAGGATACGCTGCAACGGGTGATGAACCGGAAACGCGGAGGCGATCCGCTCACTCTCACGGTTTATCGCGATGGCAAGAACGTGGAAATCAAAATAAAGCTGGGAGAAGCCCCCCAACAGTTATAGCGCCGGTGGTCGCGCCACCGGCGCCTGGTTCTGAGTTGCTGGTGGCAATCGCCACCAGCGTGACTTTATGCCACCGCGGCATTAGCAGGAGCGACGACTGCCTGTACTTTGTTTTTGCTCCCGGGCGGTCTTCCGCGGCGTTTCGGCGCCGCGGCCACCTCTTCGTCAGAGGGCGACAGCCATGATGGTGGGCGCCCACGACGTTTCCCCCTGCCGCGTGCAAGACGCTCCAGGCTGATGATCGCTTCTTCGATTTGCTCCCGCTCCGCTTTTAATTCGGCGAGAATTTTTGTTACATCCATTTCTTAGTCCCTCCCGGCGTCCAACCAATATTTGCTGGCCGGAACGATAATTGAGGAATCTTTCCCTGTGATCCCAGTATACACCCCGATTTTCCTACGATTGCTATTTTATTTTCAAGCAATTTAACCCCCAAGATGTAGCGGAAAGTCCTCTTGGTACGTTGCGGTACGGGGGCTACTAAAGTCCTGGAAGTGCTTGGAATCACGCTTCTGGGCGATGGGCTTTCCAGTAGAAATACAAGGGTAAGCCGGCCACAATCAAGCCTATTCCCATCAGGGATTCTCGCCTGTGTTGTGGATCGATTAATGTAGAAACTAATAAAATAATCGCCCCGGCAATAAAAAGCATTGGTACCACAGGGTAGCCTAGTGTCCGATACGGCCGCGTCAGATTCGGCTGCTTCCGGCGCAGCACCAGCACTGCCGCTGCCGTCATGCCATACAGTATCCAGCTAGCGAAGATCACTAGATTGAAGAGATCGTCGTACCGGCCCGAAAGCACCAGAACTGATGCCAGGACGGACAGTACAACGATCGAAGTTGAGGGGGTGTGATACTTGGGGTGAACATAGGCGAGACCGTGGAACAGGTATCCCTGGCGGGCCGCGGCATAGGGCACTCGGGCTCCGGAGAGAATCGAGCCGTTGAGCGCCGCAAAGATGCTGATCATGGCCGCCACCGAAACGGCATTTGCCCCCGGGGTTCCGAAGATTTTGTGCATCATATCGGCAGCCACGCGCGGCGCAGCGGCAACTTCGGCAGGTTGCATCACCCGAAAATAGGCAATATTTGCCAACAAATAAATGGCAATTACCGCTAATGTGCCTCCGATTAGCGCCAGCGGCAGGTTTTTTTGAGGGTCTTTTATCTCAGAAGAAACCATGCTGACGTTGTTCCATCCGTCATAAGCCCACAGCGCCGCCACCAGGGCGGCTATGAATCCGGTAAAGGTCAGCGGGGTCAGGGGGGCACCGGTCGTAGGAGCATGGGCGTGTCCGAACCCTAATCCTGCCAATATGATGAAGCCGATCAGTGCTACCTTAATCGCGGTGACCGCCACCTGAACGTTCCCGCCCAGTTTCACCCCATAATAGTTCAGCCAGGCCAGCAACAGAATCAAAACGATGGCGAAGATTTGTCCATAGCGAAATTCTAGTGGACCTCCCCGGGGTCCGATGGGTAAAGGAAGCGAATAAAATACCGTATCAAAAGAGGGAAAGAAATTCGTTAAATATAAAAAGAATCCCGTCGCCAGAGTGGCAATCGAACCACTTTTCGCCACCAGAAGCTGCGTCCAGCTATAGACGAATCCCCACATGGGACCATACGCCTCGCGCAGATAAGCGTACTCGCCGCCGGCTTCCGGAATCGCCGCCGCCAGTTCCGCGTAACTGAGGGCGCCTGCCAGCGAAAGCAAGCCGCCCACCACCCAAACCGCGAAGACCGCCTCCACGCTGCCGACGCGCGAAATCATGGTCCGTGGCACCAGGAAAATCCCGCTGCCGATCACCGTCCCCACCACAATCGACATTGCGGGCCAGGCCCCTAAATCGCGCTTTAGCTCTGTCGTATCATTCATCGGCATTCCTTAAAACACGCATCAAAGGCTCCGCCCCTCTTTTGGCTCGAGCATCGACGCCAACAATGCTACCGCGAACGTCACCGTCGTTCCGATCAGCACATACCAGGTGAACGCGATCTTGGTTTTCAGCACTACGTACAGAATCACGCCGAGGCCTGCCACCACGCCGGCCATTGCCGAGCGCTCTCCCGGCTTCTTCGTCAAAACTCCCAGCAGGAAGATTCCCAGCAGCGCTCCTGCTGGAATCGACCCGATGCTGAGCCCCGCTTCCAGCACCGATTTCGAATGGCGCGCCACAATCGCGATGGTCAGCAGCACTCCACCCCAAACGATGGTCGCCATTCGCGCCACGCGCAGCGATTCTTTTTCCGTGGTCTCTTTCTTGCGAGCGCGGAAAAAGTCCACCACCGTGGTGGAGGCCAGCGAGTTCAGCGCTGCGCTCACATTCGCCATCGCTGCTGCCAGGATGGCCGCAATCAACAGGCCCGCCACTCCTGTTGGCAGGTTATGCCAGATGAATGCAGGATAAAGTTTGTCCCCCGCCAGTTCGGGGTGGAACTCGGCCAGGCGCTCCGCTGGAAACGGATAGATATCGCCGTAGTAGACGTAAAGCAGCGTCCCGATCAGCAGGAATAGGGTGAAATTGAAGAGGATCACCGCCCAGCTTGCGAACAGCGCCGCGCGGCTTTGCCCTTCGCTGCGTGCGCTGAGTAGCCGCTGCACCATTAACTGATCGGTGCCGTGGCTCTGCGTGGTGAGAAAGCAGCCTCCCAGAATGCCCGCCCAGAACGTGTAGCTGCGCGAGAAGAATTCGATGTCGGGCGAAAAACGAAAATCGAAGATGGCGAACTTGTGGGTGGCGGCGGCCACCGCTGTCACGTGCTCCCAGCCGCCCGGAATTTTGCCCAGGATCACCACAAAGCTCACGATCGCCCCGCAGACGTAGAGTGTCATCTGCACCACGTCCGTCCAGATAACCGCCGTCATCCCGCCTTCGAAAGTGTAGAAGAGCGTGAGCAAAACAATCAGCACGATGGACGCGATCTCGCCAGTCCCCAGCACGATCGAGATCACCAGCGAGATGGCGAAGACCCGTACCCCTTCCGCCATGGCACGCGTCACTAAAAATATAGAGGCAGTGAGTTTGCGAATTCGTTCACCGAACCTCCTCCGCATCAGCTCATAGGCTGTAAACATCTCTCCTTTGAAGTAATGCGGCAGGAACAGAAACGAAATCACGATCCGCGCCAGCAGGTATCCCACTACGATCTGCAGAAAGCCCAGATTGCCTTTGAACGCCAGCGCGGGCGTGCCCACGATGGTCAATGTGCTGGTCTCGGCCGATACAATGGAGAGCGCGATAGCCCACCAGGGCGCCGTACGGCCGCCCAAAAAGTAGTCGCGCAGGCTCTTTTGGCCGCTGCGGAAACGCGCGCCAAACCACGTAATGCCCGCCAGGTAGATCAGGATCACACCCAGATCGATATAGCGCATGAGGGAAATGACTTCCAGGATAGCGTTGATCTGATATGATTTGGAATTCGGAACTTGGCGTGTGGGAGTGGAGTCCAAATGAGCTAGGCTTGGCTTCGCCGGCATGGTCAGAAATCTTCGACACGCCATGGTTGCGAGTTCGTAGCGAAAATTCATTGCGCTCATTGGAAAAAACTATGCAGGAGGTGCATGTGCACAGACTCACACGAATCATGCGAGCCGCCGCCGCGGCCGCCATCATGAGCGCCGTCGCCGCCGGAAGCTTCGCCCAGCAACCAGCCGCGGCGCCGGCCCAACCCGCTGCGTCGACGGCCAAGAAGAAGGCCGTCAAGGACCAGGCGGAGTACGACATCTTCAATGAAGCACTAAAGGATCAGAACAATCCGCAGAAACAGATCCAGGACCTGGATACCTGGACGCAGAAGTATCCCGACTCCGATTACAAATGGGACCGGCTGTACATGTACATGCAGGACTACAGCAGGTTGACCCCGCCGCAGCCGCAGAAAATTGTCGAGTACGGCCAGCAACTGATGAGCCAGGATCTCAAATCGGTGTTCGACGATAAGGCCGGGCCGTTGAAGATCCTCGACATCCTCTATAAGGTGGCGACCAATGTTCCAGCGCTCGCCAATGCCACGCAGGATCAAATGGATCTGGCGCGCAAGGCCGCGCAGCAATTGAAGGATCAGGCTAACGCGTATTTCGTCCCGGAAAACAAGCCGGAAAAGACCGACGATGCCGCCTGGGCGAAGGCCAAGACCGACCTGTTAAGCGCGGCGGACAACTCGGTGCTTGCCCTGGAACTGATGCCCGCCAGCCAGGCGATGGCGCGTAAGGATTGCGCCGCTGCCGTCCCGCTATACGTTAAGGCCCTGCAGGATCGGCCGCAACGCTCCCTCATCTCTTACGAGTTGGCGAACGCCATGGTCTGCTTGCAGAAGACCGATCCCAGCATGGTGCCGAAAGCGATCTACGAGTTTGAGCGCGCGGCCGTGATCGATCCCACCCTCGGCGATCCGAAGAACGATCCCAAGAAGCTTACCGACTACGCCGACTCGCTTTACACCACCGTGCATGGCAGCGATGAGGGCTTGGCGCAACTCAAGGACATGGTGAAGCAGAGCCCGCTGCCTCCCGATGGCTTCGTGATCAAGACTAAAGCGCAGATGGCCGCGGAGAAGGATGCGGAATTCGCCAAGAACAATCCCAAACTGGCGCTGTGGAACGGAATCAAGACCGCGCTCGACGCGCCCGATGGCGAGACGTATTTCAGCAGCCAGTTAAAGGACTCCGCCGTGCCTCAGTTGCGTGGTGTGGTGTTGGAGGGCAAGCCGGCGTGCCGCTCGAAGGAACTCATGGTCTATGTGCCCGGCGCAGATCCGGCGGAAGTCAAACCGGCCGAAATTACCATCAAGCTGGATGAGGCCCTTGCCGGCAAAGTGGAGCCGGGTAGCGAGATCCTGTGGGAAGGTGTGCCCACGGCGTTCACCAAATCGCCCTTCATGCTGACCATGGATGCCGAGAAGGCGAAGACGGAAGTAAAGACCACGCCCTGCGCCGCGCCTGCTAAAAAGAGCGCGCCGGCGAAGAAGAAGTAAGCGAGAGGGATGCGGAATATGTTGGCAGCACTTGGCAAAGGTGTAAACGATGCCGGTTGGGTTGCACGACTATTGTTGTTCCGGTATACTCCGCAAGTATCCTCTTGAAACGTCGAGTAGCGAATATGGCCAAGTATTTCATGCTGTTCACACAAAGCCAGGAGGCGCAAGTGCGCAATAATTTCAGGAAGTGGAGCACCATAACGGTAGCCGCCTTTTGCGGAGCGGTGTTAGCCGCTGGAACGGTCCAACAGGCTCACGCGCAAGACGCGAGCAAAAAGAACTGGAAGGACCAGGGCGAATACGATCTGTTCGATGCGGCGGGCAAAGACATTGCCGCCAACAATTTCGCCAAGGCGATAACCGGGCTCGATACCTGGAAGCAAAAATATCCAACTTCCGATTTCAAGGACGAAGGCACTGTCCTCTACATCCAGGCATACGGCGGAGCCAAACAGCCGGGCAAGGCCATCGACACCGCCGGCGAGTTGATCAATAAGGGAGTGGACACCGCATTCCCGGATCCTGCTACCGGTCCTGGGTATGCGATCAAGGCGCTGTTTGCCACCGTGGTCGCCATCACGCAAGTGACCGATCCCACTCCGGAGCAGTTAGCTATCGGCGATAAGGCCGCGCACCAGTTACTCGACTACAACCGCAAGCCTCAGGGTGTGCCCGATGCCGCGTGGGAAGAGGCGCGCACCAAGCAATTACAGCCTCCGGCGAAAGCCGCCATTCAGCACATCGCCATGCTGCCCGGCAACCAGGCATTTGCGAAACAGGATTGGCCCGGCGCCGATGCCGCTTACGCCAAGGCCATCCAGCAGTATCCCAACAACTCCGCGCTCGCCTGGCAGTTGGGGCTCACCATGCGCAATGAGGCGAAGACCGATCCTTCCAAGCGCTCACAGGCGGTGTTCGAATTCCAGCGCGCTGTTGTTACCGATCCGACGCTCGGTGGAGGCCAGGACGGTAAGAAGATGACCGACTACGCGGACCAATACTACACCACCATCCACGGCTCCAACGAAGGCCTGGATGCGGTGAAGACGTTGGCGAAGGCGAACCCTCTTCCTCCGGCCGATTTCAAGATCAAGACCGCCACCGAGATCTCGGAAGAGAAGGAAAAGGAATTCGAGAAGAGCAACCCTCAACTCGCTCTGTGGCTGAAAATCAAAGGCGCGCTCGCTGACGCCAACGGCGAACAGTATTTCGACGGGCAGTTGAAAGATTCCGCGGTGCCGAAGTTGAAGGGCACAGTGGTGGAAGGCAAGTGCCGCGCGAAGGAACTCCTGGTGGCGATTCCGCTGCCCGATGCGCAGGGAGCTCAGAAGGCGGAAATCACCTTGAAGCTCGACGCGCCGCTCACCGGTAAGCCCGAAGTTGGCAGCGAGTTCCAATGGGATGGCGGAGTGCCCAAGGCCTTCACCAAAGATCCTTTCATGCTCACCATGGAAGTGGAGAAGGCGAAGCTGGAAGGTCTGAAGACGTCCCCCTGCGCTGCCGCTCCGGCGGGAGCGAAAAAGGGCGGAGCCACCAAGAAGAAGTAGGTAAGATCCAGGCCCGCTCCCTTAGGAAAGGGAGCGGGTTCTCAGCTATGATGTTGAATTTCCTCAGACGGATGGCCGTTGGCCAGCACCAGGCTGAACACGATGCGCTGCAGCGGATTGAGCGAATCATCCGCTTGCTTTAAATCGTGAAAGTAGTGCTGGAAACTATGCGCCGACATCAACACCCGGCAATACGCCGATGTTCGCGCCGCGGTGAGAGTCAACCCCAGCGTGATGGTTCCGATGATGTAGGTGCGTCGCATCATTCTGTTCTTATGACGTGCGGCCTGCTGAAATGGTTAGGTTGCGCGGTTTGATACAATAACAACAGAACCTCTGGGTTCCTACGCAGCATGCCCCTCTACGATTACAAATGTCATAAATGTGGAAAGGTCTTTGAGGTCCGTCAGAAGTTTGCTGACGAACCCCTCAAAGTCCACGACGAATGCGGCGGTGAAGTCCACCGCATGATCTCCGCTCCGGCTCTGCAGTTCAAGGGCACGGGCTGGTATGTCACCGATTACGGCAAGGGTGGCAAGTCTCCCGCGCCTAACGGAAAATCGGAATCGTCCTCCGAAGCCAAGACCGAGAGCAAAACGGAAACCAAGTCAGAGACGAAGACGGAAACGAAGTCCGAGTCCAAGACCGAGAGCAAGCCCGCCGCCACCGTCTCCGACAAATAGCAGCGCTGACCGCTCATGATGCGGGGCGTGTTGCCCGCGTGCCTCGCCTTACTCGCTCCGCAGCGCTTCCGCCGGCTCGATCCTTGTAGCGCGCCGCACTGGAACTACACTTGCCAGCAGGATCACCAGCAACAGCGTCCCCAGCGCCCCTGCGAAGATGGTGGGGGCAAACGCCCCTGCGCCATAGGTCAGGTCGGGCATTTCCGGAACCACGATCATCGACCGCAACAGCGCCGATACGCCGCTCGCGCCCGCCAAGCCGAGCACGGCGCCCAGCATCACCGGCCGTAGCGTCTGCGCCAGCACCAGCCGAACCACGTCGCCTGACGACGCGCCCAACGATACCCTGATCGCGATTTCGCGCGTGCGCTGCGCCACCAGTTGTGCCACCAGCGAGAATACTCCCATCGCCGCCAGCAGCAGTGCAATCGTTCCTAGAATGGTGGCGGCCAACGCCGGCGCCTCCGCCATCAGCCTTTGAATCTCCATCGGCCCCTTCTCGATTTCGAGCAGGATGGTTCTCGATGGCAAATTGGCGTCCACGCCGCCCAGCGCTTTCATGATGGCGCGTGATGCAGTTTCCGGCAGCTCGCGCGTGCGGATGAGAAACGAGGGCCCACCCGTGAGTTGCTGGGGCAGGTAGACAAATCCGTGGTCCGGCTTCGAAAGATATGTGCTGCGGACGCCTTTCACCACCCCGATCACCGTAGCCGACCCGTGCCCGCCCAGGCGCGGATCGAAATTCGCGATCTTGTGGCCGATCGGATCCTGCCCGGGCCACGCCTTGCGCGCCGCCACGTCGCTGATCACCGCCACGGGCGCATCGCGGTCCACCTCTTCGCGCGTGAATGTGCGGCCGGCCACCAGTTGCAGCCCCATCGTCTCAAAATAGCGATCCGAAACCTTGGCGAACAGGCTGGCAACGTCCTTCTTGTTTTCCGTCTCGAAGCCGCCATTGGCATGCCCCAGGAACGGCGGCCGGTCGGTCACGGCTACCGATACCACCTGCGGCAGGTCTTCAATGCGATTCACGGCATGCTGCAGCAACTCGATCTTCCCGGCTGGAGTGCCGCCGAGAGCCCGCGAGTCGATCGCCATCATCATCAGATGACGTGTTTCGAAGCCTGGGTTTACGTCGCTCGAACGCCAGACGCCACGGAAGAGCATCCCGGATGCAGCCAGCAGCACCAGGCAAGCGGCCACTTGCGCGGCAATCAGCAATCCGCGTTTACTCCAGAGTTTGCGATGGCCTTCGGATGCCGACTTCAAGTCGGAGCTAATATTGCGCTTGCTGGCCCACGCGGCCGGCCATAAACCAATCGCCAGGCCCGCCACAATGGAAACCACGGCCGTAAAGGCGAAGACGCGCCAATCTGGCTGGAGGTCGAGATAGACGCTCAGGCCCCCGTTGGAGAGCCGCTCGAGAACGCCATCCACGCCGGCGCGCAGCCACTCGCAGGCCCACAAGGAAAGCACCAGGCCTGCCGCGCCGCCACAAACTCCCAGAAGCAGACTCTCGGTGCAGAGCTGCCGGATGAGGTGCAGCCGCCGCGCGCCCAGCGCCAGCCGCACAGCGAACTCATGATCGCGCGCCGCGTGCCGGGCGAACAGCAGATTCACCAGGTTGATGGAACCGATCAGCAGAATCAGCCCAACCGCCACCATCAGGATGCCGCACACCCAGGCAAATGTCTCCATCTCGCCCGAATCGGTCTGGAAGAACGTCGCTTGGCGAGCGTTCAGGTGAGCCGGCTTGCCGTTCACTAGCGGCCATCCGCGCGCCAGCACTTCCAACTCGGCTGTGGCTTGGGACGCGCTGGTTCCAGCGCGACGCCGCCCCACTAGCTGCCATTCATGGCTGGTATTGTCATGCAGCCAATCGGCCCCCGGCAGCACTTCGGGCTGCGCCTCCATGGGAATCCAGAGGTCAGGCATCTGCGGCGGAACGCCGGTCCCGGCGAAATTCTCCGGCGCCACTCCAACAATGTCGAGCACGGCGTTCTGCACGCGAATGGACTGGCCCAGCACCGCCGGGTCGCCATGCAGCTTTCGCTGCCAGAAAGAATAGCTCACCACAGCCACGCGAACATCGCCGGGCGCAAATTCCCGTCCCCACCGTGGAACCACGCCGAGCGCTTCGAAGTAGTTATCGGAAACCAACCGGGCGCGCAGCACCTCGGGATGGGCATCGAGCGTTCCCACCAGGGTCTGCGGACTGGATGTGGCCAGCACCGCCGCGAGCGAGCTCGTCTGTGTTCTTATCTGCTCGAACTGCTGGTTCGAGAAGGTCTCCAACTGCTGAATGTCCTGGTGGCCCGTGATGCGAACCAGTTCTCCGGGAGCGCGTGCCGCTATCGGTTTCATCACCACCGACTCGTAAATGGAGAAGACCACCGTATTGATGCCGATGCCCAGCGCCAGAGTGAGAATGGCAATGGCCGCAAAGCCCGGCGTACGGAGCAGTGTGCGAACCGCGTAGCGGAGATTCATCGACGGGGATGAAGCAGTTGGGGAGCCGATAGCAAGTTATACAAACGAAAAGGACTGTGGGGCCTGGGGGTGTTCGGGAATGGGAATAGGCGGACGGAGATGCCGTGGCGCGAGCACTCCGCCGCTCAGGTCTGTCGTAGGATTGGCTGCGCCACCGGGTGGAGCACTGTCATGCGCCGATCGCAGCTCGGGCCTTGATGGTCTCTTTGCGATAACCGTCGGCCCAGCGTTGCAGCATGGTATCGCTTCGAATGGGTGTTACGACCTGCGGTTTACGCGCTTGCGTGCGGAACTCGTATTTGTCAATGGTGCAGGCGGCCCGCTTGCCCTCGATTCGCACCACGCGGCCGAATGCAATCAGGCGCATGGGACAGGTCTGGTCCAGCAGCACCGGCCAACTGATGGAGAGCTCAACGAAAGCTCCCTCGGTCAATGGCTGGTCCAAAGACATGCTTACACCTCCGCTGCTGACGTCCAACGTTTCACCGCAGCCAGACGCCACGATCGTGTCGTCTTCCAGAAGTTTGTAGCGTAGCTCGCGATGCAACGGGAACCGAACTTTTATTCTGCGTTCAATTGGCTTTGTTTCGTTGTGCATTTGCCAGATCCTCCGACAGATCCTGCCCTGAATAATGCATTCTGCTGCCCTAAATAATTGTTCTTCAGAATCAGTAGCTTAGGTGCTATAGTGTCTATCCCGTTTACATGTCAGCGTGTCCACGTCGTAGACACTTATGGAAAGTACGTAGTCACCGCTGCTTTCGGATGCGGTCGTTCCGTATTTGGCGTTTTCCACATGTTACGCTGAGGTAAATCCAATGCGGAAACTCCTGATTTGTGTCCTTGCGGCCGCCGCTCTACTTGCTGCCGCCCCCCGGAAACCCAAACTAGTGCTGGCCGTTGTATTCGACCAGTTCCGATACGACTACCTCACCCGATATCGCGGTGAATACCACGCCGCCTTCGAGCGCCTGCTCACCAAAGGCGCGGTCTTCACGAATGCGAATTACGACCATTTCCCCACCGTCACGGCGATTGGCCACAGCACCTTCCTGTCGGGCGCCCTGCCATCCATCAGCGGCATCATCGGCAACGACTGGTACGATCGCCAGGAGCAGTTGACGGTGACAAGTGTTACCGATGCCGGAACCAAACTGGTGGGTGGCCGCGGCGGAGCCGGATCCTCGCCCAAACGCCTGCTGGTAAGCACGGTAGGCGACGAATTGAAGATGTCCGATGGCGGTAAGTCGCACGTCATCGGAGTTTCGCTCAAGGACCGCGCCGCCATTCTGCCTTCCGGCCATATGGCCGACGGCGCGTACTGGTTTGACGGAGTCAGCGGCAATTTCGTGAGCAGCACCTATTACTTCGACGACGTGCCAGCGTGGGTGAAAGCATTTAACGATGCGCACCCGGCAGACCGTTTCGCAGGCGCAACATGGCTGGATCACACCATGCCGCAGGACTCCGCCAAGCTTTACACCGGCATTCCGGCGAGCCCGTTCGGCAACGAATTGGTGGAAGCCTTCGCCGAGCGCGCGCTTGCCGCCGAGCAACTCGGCAAACACGAAGCGCCCGACGTCCTCACCGTGAGCTTTTCCTCCAACGATTACATCGGCCACGCTTCCGGGCCCGATTCGCCGGAGGTGCATGAGATCTCCGTCCGCTCCGACCTGCTACTGGAGAAGCTGCTGCAGGCGATCGACAAGCAAGTGGGGCTCGACAATGTCGTAGTAGTGGTCACTGCGGATCACGGCGTAGCGCCGGTGCCTGAAGTGAATGCGGCGCGGCGCATGCCGGGTGGACGAATTCCAGCGGCCACCGTTCTGGATGCCGCCGAAAAGGCTCTGCGCGCCAAGTATGGCGATGCTAAATGGGTCACACGTAGCGGTGGAGAAGGTGAAATCTACCTGAACTGGGAACTCATCCGGCAGAAGAGTCTCGATGTCGCCGAAGTGAGCCGCACCGCCGCCCAGGCGATTCAGGAACTGCCGCACGTTTTCCGGGTCTACACCCGCGATCAGTTGATGCATGGCGCGGTGCTCGAAGATCCCGTATCGCGGCGCGTGATGCATGGTTACAATGCCGAGCGCGGCGCCGATATCGAAGTGATTCTGGAGCCATACTGGCTTCTGGGCAATACGCGCGCCAGCCACAGCACGCCGTTCAGTTACGATACTCACGTTCCGCTCATCTTCATGGGGCAGGGAATTAAGCCCGGACGCTACAACGGCTCGGTGATCGAAAACGATATCGCCCCCACACTGGCCACCATTTTGGACGTGGAAACACCTTCGGGATCGGTAGGGCGTGTGCTCCTCGAAATGTTCGAGTAGAATAAGAGGTAATCGGGCACAGGTTCCTGCTGATCCTATGACACGCCTTGCCGTCGCGCTGCTGGCCATGACTCTTCTGGTTCCAGTCGCGCCCGCCAAGGATAAAAAGCCTCCTGAGCCTGACGATCCTGGCAAAGGCGTCAATCTCTTTTCCCTCGACCGCGAATTGGCCCTGGGCCGCGCTATGGCCGCGGAGGTGGAGCACCAATCGCGCTTGCTTGAGGATCCGGCCGTGACGGAATACGTCAATCGGCTGGGACAAAACCTGGTGCGCAATTCCGACGCCAAGCTGCCCTTCACCATTAAAGTGATCGATTCCGATGAGGTCAACGCCTTCGCCCTGCCCGGCGGCTTCATGTTCGTCAATACGGGCCTGGTGTTGAAGGCCGATAACGAAGCCGAATTGGTGGGCGTGCTGGCGCATGAAGTCGCCCACGTGGCTGCCCGCCACGGCACGCGCCAGGCATCGCGCGCCGAGATCTTCAACTACGCCAGCATTCCCTTGATCTTCATCGGTGGCGCCGCGGGGTACGCCCTTCGCCAAGCCGCCATGCTGGCCGTTCCCATGGGCTTTTTGCAATTCTCCCGCGGCTTCGAAGCCCAGGCCGATTATCTTGGCCTGCAGTATATGGACCGCTCCGGCTACGATCCGGTGGCGTTTGTCGATTTCTTCGAGAAGATCGAAACCCTGGAGAAGCGCAAGCCCGGGGCCATCGCGCGCGCATTCTCGTCGCATCCGATGACGCCCGTGCGCATCCGCAACGCCCAAAAACAAATCCAGAAGGACCTGAAACCGCGTCCCGAGTATGTGCTCGATACTTCCGAGTTCCACGATGTCAAGGCGCGCCTGGCCGTCATCCAGAATCGACGCGCTCCCGATCCGGCGTGGAACATGCCCGTGCTGAAAGTGCGCACACGAGCCGAACGCACCGAAGAAGATCAGCCCACCTTGAAGCGGCAAGACTGAACTGTGAGTCCCGCCGAACTGGCCCAGATCGACGCACTGCCACTTCATTCGCGAACTCCCCTCGAGTGGGGCCGCGCCGTTCTTTCCGACCCCATCGGCCTGCTGATTGACCACGCGTTTCTGGAAAAGAAGGCGGCCACCAATGCCATGGAACTGCTCACTCGCTGGCCCAACGACTGGGTGGACGGCTGGGTGGAGATCATGACGTCCATCGCCCGCGATGAAGCTGTTCACCTGGCGCAGGTGATGCGCCTGCTGATTCGCCGCGGCGGGCGTCTCGACCGCTTTCACAAGAATCCCTACGCCAATGCGCTGAGGCAACTGGTGCGCAAGGGCGAGCCCACCGACACCATGGACCGGCTGTTGGTCGCGGCGCTGATCGAACTCCGCTCCTGCGAGCGCTTCGCGGTCCTGTCCGCTACGGCCGCGGATGCCGAGCTGGCCGATTTTTACCACGGGCTCTGCTCTTCCGAATTGGGCCACTACAAAGTGTTTTTAAAGCTCGTGGGCGATATCGCCGACGGCTCTGCGGTGCAGGAGCGCTGGCAGCACATGCTCGCCTGCGAGGCTCAAATCATAGCCGAACAGCCCGCCGGAGCGCGGATCCACTCCGGATTGCCGCCGTCGCTCTCTAAATGAATTCTTTCCGCCCGGCAGTGCCCTCCTTGACAAGTGATACTTTATAACATAAAGTACTTTTATGAAGTTTCTTCCACGCGCGATGGCGCGACCTCCAGTTCTGGATGCCACCGTTCCCGCCGCTGCGCCGCGCGAGCGGTATGCTCTTCTCATCAATCCCTTCTATCCCAAAGATCCCAACGCCAGCTTCGGCAAGCACGTCCTCACCCCTACCTTGGCGCTGACCAGTTTCGCGGCCACTACGCCGCCCCATTGGGAGGTTCGCTACTGGGACGAAAACCTGCTCGACGGTCCGCCGCCCTACGACCCATTGCCGCAGCTGGTGGGCATCACGGTGCACCTGACATTCGCGCAGCGTGCTTTCGAATTGGCCCGCTGGTACCGGCAGCGCGGCAGCAAAGTAGTGCTCGGCGGCCTGCACGTACTCTCATGCCCCGACGAGTGCTCGCCGCACGCCGACGCTCTCGCGCTGGGCGATGGCGTGCAACTCTGGCCGCATATCGTGGCGGATGCGGAACGGGACAGCCTGCTGCCGCGCTACGTTGCCAGATATGAGAGCGACTATCGCCTGGACCCTGCGCCCGTGCGCTCTATCCTGCCGCGACGCAGCTTTCTCACCACTACCAGCTTGATTGCGACGCGCGGCTGTCACAATCGGTGCGGCTTCTGCTACCTCGCCACGGACGGCCTTCGCATGCCCTACCGGATGCGCGACCCCTCCCAGGTGGTCGACGAATTCAAGGCCGATGGCCAACCGTACGCCGTCTTCGTCGACAACAATCTGGGTTCGAACCCGGGTTACCTGCGGGCCTTGTGCCAGGCCCTGCGTCCTCTCGGCAAGATCTGGAGCGCGGCCGTCACCATCGACGTCACCGATGATCCAGCCTTGGTGCGCGACATGGCTCTCGGCGGCTGCACAGGCGTCTTCGTCGGCCTGGAATCGTTGAGCGATGAGAACCTGGTCGCGTCCAACAAGAAGACCGCCAAGACTGCCGACTACGCCCGCCGCGTCCGCCTGTTCCACGACCACGGCATCCAAGTGAACGGTTCCTTCGTGCTCGGCTTCGATCAGGACCGTAAGGACGTCTTCGCCCGCACAGCGGACTGGATTGAAGAAAACCGCCTGGAATGTGCCACCTTCCACATCCTGACGCCTTACCCCGCGACTCCCCTATTCCGGCAGATGGAAGCGGAAGGGCGCCTGCTGCATCACGACTGGAGCCTCTACGACACGGCGCACGCGGTCTTCCGCCCCAGGCACATGTCGCCCGAAGAATTGGAGGCCGGGTACGAATGGATTTACCACCGGCTGTTTTCGCATGCCTCTATCTGGCGCCGTCGCCCCGAAGATTGGCGGGCCGTGGCGCCGTATCTTGCGATGTCGTATCTATACAAACGCTCCAATGCGCTGTGGCATCTGCTCATCCGCTATCATCTGGTGCATTCGGTCTGGAGTCCGCTGGTGGAGTTGACACGTCGCCGCCACCTGCAATTTCGGGAGGAGTTGGCGCGAAAGCCGGCTCCCGGACGCACGGTGATCAACGTGGCGCCAGCCGGAGTCTAGACCGGAGCACTGGCGCTCGGGCTGCAAACGCGATAAAAAGAGGAGGAGCACTGAAATGCGAAAGTACCTCGTAATCCTGGCATTGGCCGCGGCTGCCCTCCCGCAGATGCGTGCCGCAGCGTTGGTGAACGTTGCAGGCCGCAAGACCACCAGTCTGAACGGTAAGTGGAAGACCATCGTAGATCCTTATGAAAACGGCTACTACGATTTCCGCATGCAGGAGGACAAGAACGGCTACTTCCGCGATGCCAAGCCGAAGGACAAAAGCGACAAGGTGGAATACGATTTCGACACTTCCACCCAGCTCGACGTGCCCGGCGACTGGAACTCGCAGCGCGAAGACCTGTTTTTCTACGAGGGCACCGTTTGGTACCGCAAGACCTTCGACTATGCGGTAAAGCCCGCGAGTCGCGTCTACCTCTACTTCGGCGCTGCCAATTACGAAGCCATCGTCTATCTGAACGGCGAGAAGCTTGGCACGCACACCGGCGGATTTACGCCGTTCTCGTTCGAAGTCACCGGCAAGGTCAAGCCGCAGGGAAACTCGGTGGTGGTCAAGGTGGACAATAAGCGCCACCTGGAAGCCGTGCCCACGCTCAATACCGACTGGTGGAATTATGGCGGCCTGACGCGCGACGTCTCGCTGGTGGAAGTCCCCGCCACCTTCGTGGACGATTACTTCGTGCAATTGAAAAAGGGGTCCACCGACACCATCGCAGGCTGGGTGAAGCTGGATGGCTCCAGGCCCCGCCAGCAGGTTGCCCTGCGCATTCCTGAAGCCGGCGTCACCACCACTGTGACTACCGACGACAAGGGCTACGCCGAGTTCAACGTCCCCGCGCATCCCGCTCTGTGGTCGCCGGAAAGTCCCAAGCTGTACGACGTCACTATCGCGGCCGAAACCGATACCGTGAAGGACCGCATCGGGTTCCGCTCCATCGAGGTGAAGGGCACGGAGATCCTGCTCAATGGCAAACCGGTCTTCCTGCGCGGCGTGTCGATTCACGAAGAGGCTCCGTTCCGCGGCGGTCGAGCGTATAGCGAAGAAGACGCCCGCACCCTGCTCGGCTGGGCCAAGGAAATGGGCTGCAACTTCGTGCGGCTGGCGCATTATCCTCACAACGAATACATGCTGCGCGAGGCCGACCGCATGGGGCTGCTGGTCTGGTCGGAGAGTCCCATCTATTGGATGATCCAGTGGCAGAATCCGCAAACCTGGGCCAACGCCAGCGCCCAGGTGGCCGAGAGCATTACTCGCGATAAGAATCGCGCGGCGGTGATTCTCTGGTCCGTGGCGAATGAGACGCCGATCACCGATGCCCGCAACGAGTTCCTACGCAAGCTGGCCCATGAGGTGCGCACTCTCGATCCAACACGTCTGGTAACGGCGGCCATGATGCATCATGAGGTCGCCGGCGCCGGCCAAAACCGCGTCGCCGTGATTGATGATCCGTTCGGCGCCGACGTGGACGTGCTCGGCTGCAACGAGTACATCGGCTGGTACGACGGCTTGCCCGAGAAGATCGATCGCAGCGAGTGGAAGTCGGCCTACAACAAACCGTTGATCATGAGCGAATTCGGCGCCGACGCGCTGTTCGGAATGCATGGCGACGATATGACCCGCTGGTCGGAGGAGTATCAGGAGAACGTCTTCCAGCGCCAGGTGGCCATGCTGAACAAGATCCCGTTTCTGCGTGGGACCACCCCCTGGGTTCTGATGGATTTTCGCAGCCCCCGTCGCGCCCTGACGAACATCCAGGACTTCTTCAATCGCAAGGGGCTGGTGGATCTGCGAGGCGACAAGAAGAAGGCGTTCTACGTCATGCAGGAGTTCTACCGCGAAAAGGCGAACGGTGGCGCTGGTGGTCTTGCCACCGGCGGACCCCGGTGAATGACCGCCGGTGGCGAGATCACCGGTGCCACCCGTATGATGTACCCATGTTCCGAGTTGCTATCGCCATCTGTCTTCTGGCCGCCGCCGCTTTTGCCCAACGCGACATTCCTCCCGGTTCGCTCAACAAACCGGAACGCCTGGAATCGTTCCGCGATATGGGCTTCGGCCTCTTCATCCACTGGTCGGTGGATTCGCAGCTCGGCGTAGTGATCTCGCACTCGCTTGCAGGCGCGGACGAGGCCTACACCGACCGCTTCTTCAACCTCCTGCCTAAGACCTTCAATCCGCGCAAATTCTATCCGCAGGATTGGGCCGCGCTAGCCAGGCTCGCTGGCATCCGCTACGTAGTCTTCACCGCCAAGCACCATTCCGGCTTCACCATGTGGGACACTCGCACCACCGATTTCGGAATCATGCACACGCCGTTCCACCGCGACATCGTGCGCGAAACTTTGGAAGCCTTCAAGTCGCAAGGTATCCGACCAGGCCTCTATTTCTCACCGGACGACTTTCACTGGTTGTGGCAGAACCATATCGACGTGCAGCGCAACATCCCCGCCGTCCAGCCGCGCAACAATCCGGGCCTCATGCAACTGGACCTCGATCAGGTCCGCGAGCTGATGAGCAACTACGGCCCCATCGACGTGGTCTTCTTCGATGGAGAGCCGCACCAGTTGCGCGACCTCGCGTGGAAGCTGCAGCCAGACACCGTGGTCACGCGCGGCGCCATTCAGACTCCGGAACTATTCGTTCCGGGAGTGGGCCTTGAAGGCGCGTGGGAGGCCTGTTTCACCATGGGCACCTCGTGGCAATACCAGCCGCAGAACGCGACATACAAAACTGGCGGCCAGTTGATCGATCTTTTGATCGAGACGCGCGCCAAGGGCGGCAACCTCCTGCTGAATGTCGGCCCCAAGCCCGACGGCGAACTGCCGATCGAACAGGAAGAACGCCTGCGCGAAATCGCACTCTGGATGCAGGTGAATCAGGAGTCGATCTATGGTGTGCGCCCGTGGGTCATCACCAATGAGCAAGACATCTGGTTCACCAAGGCCAAAAGCGAAAACACCGTTTACGCCATCGTGAAGCAGCAGCCGCGGTGGGTTCGCGGCCAGTGGCGCGACCTGGTACTAAAGAGCGTGGCGGCCGGCAGCCAGACCAAGGTCAGTGTGCTGGGCCAGAACGGCCGCGTGCTGGAGTACAGTCCGCAAGTGAATCCGGCGCCCACATTCCACCAGGAGTCCGACGGCCTGCACATCCGCGCCATGTTCACCGCCCGCCTGCAGGACAACAGCAAATGGCCCAATCCCATCGTCCTGAAGATCACCGATGTCAGGCCGAAGTTTACGCCTCCCAAGCTGGAAACCGGCGGCGCGACGTTCGACGTGGCCGCGAGGACGGCGACGCTACGGGGCGCGCTGCTCGACATGGGCAAGACCGCCAGCCTCGAAGTCGGCTTTCAGTACCGCAGCATTGTGGGGCTGGATGCCAGCGACCGCTCCATCCCCTGGCAGGTCGGCCCCTCCACCACGCTCACCGCGCCGGGCCCGTTCGCGCTCACGCTGGCGAATCTGAATCCCGATGGCGTCTACGAATATCGGGTCTGGGTGAAGCACCCGCTGCTGACCATCTTCGGCGACGAAAAACGGCTGCCCATGCGCTAGCAGTTTTATCCCGCTAGCATTCCTACTGGAACAATTGCGGCGCGAATTCGTTCAGATAATTCCGCCAATTGACCCAGGTATGGGCGCCCGGGCTTTCATGGAAGCTCGCTTCGAAGCCGTGTTTCTTGAGCATCTCGACGGTCGATTTGCTATTCGTGATCAGCGAATCTTTTTCGCCGGTGCTGAACCACACTAGCTTCAATCCCTTCTTGAGGCCCGCGTTGTCCAGCGTGGCAGTGTGTTCTTTCTCCCAGTCGCCCGCCCCGCCGCGTCCCAGAATGCCGGAGCTGTAGACGCCGATATAAGCGAATTGATCCAGGTGCGAGAACGCGATATTGAGGGTTTGGCTGCCACCCATCGAGAGGCCCGCGATAGCGCGGTGCTGTCTTCCCGAGAGCACGCGATAGTGCTTGTCCACGTAGGGCATGATGTCGGTGACGAAGTCCTCCAGGAACTCATCGGGAGGCCGTGCGGCTGGAGCGGCGTCGGCGGCTCCGGTCGCCGGCGCAGCGGCGCGACCTCCGCCCTGGGTGAGACTGGTATGGCCCGCCGGCATCACCACCACCATCGGTTTAGCCTTTCCCGCCGCGATGAGGTTATCCAGGATGAAGCCGGCGCGTCCTTCCGACGTCCACGATTCATCGCTGTCGCCCGCGCCGTGCAGCAGGTAGAACACGGGGTACTTCTGTTGGCCCGACTCATAGCCTGGCGGTGTGTAGATGTGCATGCGCCGGTCCTTGCCGAGCGCGGTGGAGTAGTAATCCACTGCCGCGACGGCCCCGTGCGGCGCCTTTTTGCTGTCCATGAAATCGGCGCCCGGAACGTAGACCATGCTCCACAGGGTGTTGTTCGACTGGCTATATGCGGGGTTGCGCGGGTCCACTACGCCAACGCCATCCACGACGAAGACGTAGCGGTAAGCGCCGGGATCGATCGGTCCGACGGTGGCTTCCCACACGCCGTTTTCGCCCTTGGCGAATTGCGGCTGTCCCTGCTGCAGACCCTGGATATCGCCGGCGCGCAGAGTAACCGTCTGCGCCTGCGGAGCCAGAATGCGGAAGACGACATGGCAGTCGGCCTGCACCTCGGGTGAGACTACCTGCGGACCTTGCGGTCCACGACCACCACGTCCCGGCGCGGGAGGCTGGGCAAACGAGGCCGCCGACAAAAGCAAAGCAACGAAGCAAGTGCGTGTCATAGGACGAAGGTATATCACACCGCACTGCCGAGCGGGGGAATTGGGGAGCGACCCGAGGCTTAGTCCTACCCTCCAACCCCTGCCACGCCGCATTCTCAGCGCTGACGAATGATTTCTGGTTAAACTAAAAGGCTAGGCAGGACTTCCCGTTTTGAGACCTCCGGCATGTACAACTTTCGCTTCCTGCCATCCACGCCGAGCTTGGACGCCGCCGGGATTATCGACATCCTGGTGGTGGCGTTCCTCGTTTATCAGTGCCTGATGGTGGTGCGCGGAACGCGCGCCGGCCCCATTCTCCTTGGTATTCTCATCATGGTCTCGCTGTACGCGGTCTCCCTCTGGGCGGGCCTCGAAGCCACGCGAACCCTCCTCAGCTTCATTGTTCCCTTCATCGGGTTAGCAGTCATCGTGCTATTTCAATCCGAGATTCGCCGTACCCTGGCGCGCCTCGGCCGCAAGCGCTGGCTGGGTCTGGCCAGCGGATATCATGCGCCCGATTCCAGCGAGATCATACTCGCGATCGAACAGTTCGCCCAGACACAGACCGGCGCCCTGATCGTGCTGGAACGGGACATCGGGCTGCGCACCTTCATCGAAAGCGGCGTCCGCCTGGACGCCCAGCTCTCGCGCGATCTCCTGCTTTCGATCTTTACTCCCGGCCCGCCGCTGCACGATGGCGCGGTGATCGTGCAGAAGGACCGGATCGCCGCCGCCGCCTGCTTCCTACCGCTCACCCTGAATCCCACGCTGTCGCGCCAACTGGGCACGCGCCATCGCGCCGCCATCGGGATTACCGAGGAGACGGATTGCCTGTCGCTGGTGGTTTCCGAAGAGACCGGCCGCATCTCGATCGCGGCATTCGGCGAACTGGTGCAGGGCCTCTCGATCGCGGAGGTGGTGGAGCGCATCAATCGCCACTTTGGGGTGGACCGCCCGGGGGATATAACCCACGATGAGTTCCCCGCCGACATTCCGCTATCGCAGCCAACCAACGCGGCGTCCGCGGAACCGCGGCAGGAGCGGGTGAACCGTCCATGAAACTTCTGAAGTGGTTACGCGGCCTGCTGTTGGATAACTTCGCCTGGAAGTTGCTCTCAGTCATCATCGCGGTTGCCATATGGGTGCTGGTTGCCAGCGAGCCCGAACTGGGCGCTTCCACGCCCGCGCGCCTGGAGTTCCGCAATCTGCCGGACGAGTACGAGATCGCCGCTCAGTCCGCCAGCGAAGTGTCGCTCGAACTCCGAGGTCCCTCCGGCGTTTTACGCAGCATCGGCGATGGCGCCCGCCCGCTGGTGATCCTCGACATGGCGGGCATCACCCCCGGCGAGCACACGTTCCCTATCGGCAACGCCAACGTGCAACTCAACCGGCGCGTGCACCTGATGCGTGCCATTCCTTCCGAAGTGCGCTTCGAATTTGAACGGCGCATGGTGCGCAACGTGCCGGTGCGCGCGCGCGTCTCGGGTGAAGGGCATAACGGTTACATCGTAGCCAAAATCGAAACGCAGCCAGCCGAACTCACGATTGTGGGGCCGTCTACCCACGTAGCCGGAGTGGAGGTGGCCATCACCGATCCCGTGGATGTTTCGAACGTGGTCGCGGTCAAGGAATTTCACGTGAATGCATTTATCGGCGACCCGTACGTTCGCCTTCGATCGTCGCCAACCGTCGCGGTGACTGTCACAATGAAGAAAGTGCGGTAGCTGCCGTCGGTCGCCGTTCGGCAGAATCTCGGAACAGGAGTTATTTTGGGAAAGCAATTATTCGGCACGGATGGAATTCGCGGAGTTGCCGGGGAGTACCCGCTCGAGCCGGCCACCATTTATGCGTTCGGCATTGCTCTGGGCGATGACGCCAAAGCTCATCATGCCGACCCCGAGATTCTCATTGGCGCCGACACGCGCGAATCGTGTCCGTGGATTGCCGCGATGGTGGCCGGCGGCCTCGCCAGCCGCGGCGTGCGCGTGCGCTATGCCGGCGTGATCACCACGCCCGGGGTGGCGTATTTGACGCGAATGGGCACTTTCGCCGCCGGTGTGATGATTTCGGCTTCGCACAATCCGTATCACGACAACGGCCTCAAGGTCTTCGGCCACTCCGGTTTCAAGCTGCCCGATGCCGAAGAGCACACCATTGAGCAGGAGATTCTGCGCCTGCGCGAGCAGGTGACGCCGCAGCCGGCCAAATTGACCGTGGATGAGACACTCGATCGGCAATACCTCGAATTCCTGATCTCCACAGTTGCCGTGCGCTTCGATGGCTTCAAGCTGGCGGTGGACTGCGGGAATGGCGCGGCCTATCGGCTGGCGCCCGAGCTTTTCAGACGTCTTGGTGGCGAGGTGGTGGCGGTATGTACCGAGCCCAACGGCCAGAACATCAATCAGGGTTGCGGCGCGCTGCATCTGGAGAATCTTCAGAAGGAGGTGGCCGCTCACCATGCCGATTTCGGTGTAGCTTTCGACGGCGATGCGGACCGCGCCATGTTCGTGGCGCGCAGCGGCAAGGTGGTGAATGGCGATGGTGTGCTGCTGGCCGCCGCTCGCGCGCTCAAGGCCGACGGGCATCTGCCCAACGGGGCCGTAGTTTCCACCGTGATGGCGAATCTCGGGCTCGAAAAGGCGCTCGGCCGCAACGGGATTCAAATGCTGCGCACGGCGGTCGGCGACAAGTATGTGCTGGAGGAAATGGAGCGGTTGAGCGCGCCTCTAGGCGGCGAGCAATCAGGCCACGTGATTTTTCGCGAGTACGCTACCACCGGAGATGGTATGTTGACGGCGCTGCGGGTCTTTGAGATCGCGCGCAAGTCCGGCGTCGGCCTCGACGAGTTGACCGCCGATTTGGAAGTGTACCCGCAGAAACTGGTCAATGTGCGCGTCCGCGAGAAGAAGGCCCTCACCGACGTTCCGGCGGTGGCTCACGAAATTCGCCAGGTGGAAGAGGCGTTTGCCGGCGCCGGTCGCGTCCTGGTGCGCTTCTCCGGCACCGAGCCGTTAGCTCGCGTGATGGTGGAAGGGCCCGATGCCGAACAGGTGGACCGCTTCAGCGCACAGATCGCAGCGGCCATCCAAAGGGAGATGGGAGTGTAGCTGGGCCGGTCCACGCTCCATGCGGAGATCTCGTCTTTACTACACCGACCATTGCCCCATCCCTCTGCCGGCCGGGCACAAGTTTCCCATCGCCAAGTACGCCATGCTTCGGGAAGCTTTGACGGCGGAGGGCGCCTGCGATCTTGTGCCTGCTCCACTGGCCGACCCCGCCGATATTGAGCTGGCCCACGATGCCTCCTATGTTCGCGCATTTTTGTCGGGCTCGCTCGATCCGGCGGCCATACGCCGCATCGGATTTCCGTGGTCGGAGGCGTTGGTTCGCCGCACGTTGGCCTCGGCAGGCGGCACTCTTGCCGCAGCCTCCGACGCGTTGGCTTACGGATTCGGCGGCAATCTGGCGGGCGGAACCCATCACGCTTTTCGTGCGGAGGGCTCGGGCTTTTGTGTCTTCAACGATATCGCCATCGCCATCCGAAAACTCGGCCGCCGCGCGGCCGTCGTCGATCTGGACGTACATCAAGGCGATGGCACGGCGGCCATCTTCGAAGACGACCCCGCCGTGTTCACACTCTCCATTCATGGAGAGAAAAACTTTCCCTTTCGAAAGCAGCGCAGCAAACTCGACATCGGCCTGCCCGATGGCACAAACGATAGGAAGTATTTACTAGTACTGGCGGATGCGCTGCCCCACATAGTGATGTTTCGCCCCGAAATTCTCTTCTATCAATCTGGCGTCGACGGCTTGTCCGGAGACCGGCTGGGTCGCCTGGGGCTATCCTTCGAAGGGCTCCGCCGGCGCGATAGCATGGTCTTTGAGATGAGTGATTTACAGCGGATCCCGCTGGTTCTTACGTTGGGCGGAGGTTATGCCGACCCAATATCCCGAACGGTCGAAGCCCATCGAAATACCTACCTGGCAGCATTAAACCTTTTTAATCAACGTGCAACGTTTTGCGCTTGAATAGCGTCTTTTAGTGTGTAGGGTATTTGCGAGTGGTGTCGCGGGCACTCGGTTTCCCGCGAACCTGCCGGCGGATGTTTTCCTCCGAGCGTCCGCCGGTTTTTCATTTGAAAAACAAAACGTCAGGCCGCACGTGCCCGTCCTTGGTTTCCAGGCAAGGCCCACAAGTTACTTCATAGTCCGCCACCAAACTCTTCACTGCCTTCGGAATTTCCACCGCATCCGTTGCATAATGTTCAGCCGCAATCGACATTCTGGGGTGGAACCGCGTCAGCGTTTGGCGCGCGCCTCGAAGAGCCCGAACCTCGGCGCCTTCGATATCGAGCTTCATGAAATCGACGTGCTCTAACTTCAGTTCCGCTACGGCAAGGTCGATGGTAGTGAGCGGCGCCGCCACGGAATGGGAACCGTCACTCAACATGATGAAACTGTCGGCGGCGTTGTTGTGCGGGTCGCGCTTGAGCATCAAAGTGTCTTCTTTATCCCAGACTCCCTTGGGCACCAGAATCACTTTTCCGGCCGCGATCTCTTCCTTGAAATTGCGCCGGTAGACCTCGATATTCTCGGGGGCGGGTTCGAAGGCCACCACCAGTTTGGCCCCGTGACGTAGCGCCGTGCGGGTGAACGTTCCGACATTACCGCCGCAGTCCAGGACCGTGTCGCCAGAGTGAACGGCGCGGTCTCCGGCGCCGTAGACTTCGCGCTCCTGCTCGGCGAGATTGAAGGGCAGGACGAACTCGTTGCCGGTCGGAATCCACCAGCGTCCGCGGGGCGTCTCCAACAGTTCATAGCCGGCCGGATCGGTCTCCACCACTTTGCTGGCGCGCACGAATTCGTTGTGATATCGAATCTGGTCACGCTGATTGTCGGCCACCGCGATGGTGTTGGCCCAGGGACAATCGGGCGCGCGGCCAACCGCCTTAAGAGCGAAGAATCGGAAGGGCGGATAGAAGATGCCCGCGGCGATGAGAGCTAATAAGGCGGCGAGGATTGCCAGTTTTCGCATTGGCTTAGGGTATCAGGCAGATTGCCTCCGGCCAATCGTACGGCGCCTCGTGCCAAGCTCTACCTGTGCGCTTCCGCTCCCACCGTTCGCTATCAAGGACTCCGGTTACGGCTGCAAGGCGCGTGCCTTAAAGGCAGGACATACGAATGCCGACGCGCTTACGCAGGAAATGCGTGCGCTTTTCCATGGGAAGAGCCAGAAGGCGTCGGATCTGATCTCGCACCGCCAATTCACTTTCCTTTTGGAGAGCTTCCAGTTTGGTCTTCCTGCTGACGCGAGGTTTCTTCAAGGGTGTGCTCCAACAACTCCAACACGGCTCGATCTCGCAGCCGCCCTGCTGCCTTCTTGCTTTTGATGATATCAGCCAGTGTCGCCACGTGCAGCGGGAATGCGCCGAACATAATTGGCTTGGCGCGTTTCCGCAGGCCCTGGAAGGACGATACGCCATGAACGACGGACATGAAATCGATTTGTAGTCCGTCATCGTCGCGAACGATGCGGTAGAGACCGCTGACGGGGTAATAAGGCCGCAGCAGCATGGCCTGCAGGTCTGCGGCGATCGCCTTGAGTTTCTTGAGATTCGCCGGCGTCTTGCGAAAGAGAAAGTCGAAATCGACTGTGGTTACGGGCGCCCCTGCAAAGCCGCCGCTGCGTTGCCGATCAGTACCGCCTCTAATCGATGGCTAGCCAGCGATTTGGCGATGACGGCCAGCAGAGGAGAAGCATCCATAGCTTTGCTAACGGTACCATGGTGAGGCGCTTCGACCGCCCGAGCCGACTACACCCGCCGCAGCACGAGCGCCGAGTTCTTGCTGCCGAAGGCGATGCAGTTGGCCACCGCGTGCTCGATCTGGAGTTTCCGCCCCGATTCCGGGATGTAGTCCAGGTCGCATTCCGGATCCGGCTCCTCCACGTTAATGGTGGGAGGCGCCACGCCGTCGCGCATGGCCAGCAAGGTGGCCATGACGCCCGCCGCGCCACAGGCGCCCTGTGGATGGCCGATCATGCTCTTCAGCGACGATCCCGGCAGTTTGTAGGCGTTACCGTTGAACGCCAGCTTCACCGCTCGCGTCTCGATGCGGTCATTCAATTCCGTCGACGTGCCGTGATAGTGGATGTACTGCACTTCCGAAGGCGGAATGCTGGCGTCGGCCAGTGCCATCCCGATGGCGCGCGCCGGCTCTTCGCCGCACTCTTCGAGGCGCACTCTGTGGAACGCCTCGCACGTGGAGCCGTAGCCCGCGATCTCGCCATAAATGTGCGCGCCACGCTCCTGTGCCTGCTCCATTTCCTCGATCACGAAGAACCACGCGCCCTCGGCGATCACGAAGCCGTCGCGGTCCTTGGAGAACGGCCTGGAAGCGCGCTCCGGCTCCAGATTCCAGCGCGTCGACATAATGCGCATCAACTGAAATCCGCGCAGGATCAGCGGAGCGATGGGCGAATCCACGCCACCCGCCACCACGGTCTTGAGCGACCCGCGTTGAATGTGATGCAATGCGTAGCCCAGCGCGTCGGTGGAAGAGGTGCACCCGGTCGAAATAATGTGGCTGAGGCCGCGGAAGCCAAAGCGCATCGACACTTCGCTGGCCAGGGTTCCGATGGTGCTGGTGGGAATCGTGTAGACGCTGCACTGCTTCAGGTGACCCGAATAGAAGAGCCGATACTGTTCTTCGGTGAAGTCCTGGCTGCCGCCGCCCGAACCGACGATCACTCCAATCTCGCGGAGTTGGTCGCGCGTCATGGAGTGAGGATCCAGGCCGGCATCGCTCACCGCCTCCGCCACCGCTGTCGCGGCCAGTGGCACTGCGCGCGAGACGTGAGGGCGGTCCTTCACCTCCACATATTTATGTTCGTCAAACTCCTCGGGGATTTCTCCCGCTACCTGCACTTGGAACGGGGACGGATCGAAGCGCCGGATGCGGCGCACTCCACTCACTCCGTTGCGGGTGGCTTCCCAGAAGCTCTCCCGTCCAATTCCGTTGGGGCTTACCGCTCCCATTCCTGTGATCACCGCGCGACGCATTGTTTTTATTTTGCCTTTGGCATTCTCGCCGGTATAGGCTGAATCTTATGGATGCTACCACGGAGACTCGGGTAACGGGTACTCTCCCGATATTTTTGGCCGGTCTCCAAAGTGGCATGGTTGGGGTTTTGTGGATGCTGGCATGGTTGGGCGTCAGCGCCACCTGGCAGCGGCGAAGCTTCTGGACCGCTGAAAATCTGCTGGCCAGCGCTTTCTACGGAGATGCGGCAATCCACGATGGATTTGCCTTTAGCACGCTCTCCGGTCTGGCGCTGTACCTTTTGTTGTATAGCCTGCTGGGTGGGATGTTTGCCGCCGTGATTCGCGAGCGAGCCTCGGAATCGCGCATCCTGCTTTTCGGCGTCGTGTTCGGCCTGGTCTGGTATTACGGTTCCTTTCACTGGCTCTGGAAAGGCTTCCTGCCACTGGTTTGGCTGCTGCACGTCGAACGCCCCACAATCATCGGGCACCTGCTCTATGGGACGCTGATGGGTCGTTACCCCAGCTATCTGAAGCGGCCCGCGCCACCCGCGCCCGTGCCGGAACCTCAAGCCGAGGCTCCGGTCGAAGCGAAGCCGGAATAGTTGGGGGGCCCCCGACACCGGCCTAGGCCAGTTCCAATTCAATTTTCTTGGCTGCGCTATCCAGCTTCACAATCCGGAAGCTGCGAATCTGGCCGGCACGCGGCGGTTCGTTCTTAGGCACTCCGCCGCCCTGGCCGCCCTTCCATTTGGCCGCCAGCATAGAGGACAAGGAAGAAAGGTCCGCCTTCGAATCGGCCGGCTTATCGTCCTGTGCCGCTTGTTCCGCGGGAAGCTTGCACGTCGCCTGAATGCCTTCTCCCAATTCCACACGCGCGCGACCGCCGGAAACATCTGTCATGCGGCCCGTGACCACGTCGCCTTCCTTGTGCTCCG
The DNA here is from genome assembly GCA_963815475.1 of uncultured Solibacteraceae bacterium. Lineage (GTDB taxonomy): Bacteria > Acidobacteriota > Terriglobia > Bryobacterales > Bryobacteraceae > Sulfopaludibacter. The sequence goes on from CAWFHD010000003.1 coordinate 4,530,227, forward strand.
CGATGTACTCGTCCAGGCTGGTGGGAATCAGTTGCTTCATGCCGAGGCGCAGACGGCGCTTCTCCAGATCCACTTCCAGCATCTGCGCCTTGACGATCTGCCCCACCTTCAGCACGTCCTGCGGATGATTGATGCGCTTCTCCGCGCTGATGTCGCCGACGTGGATCATGCCTTCCACACCTTCGGCGATCTGCACGAATGCGCCGAACTTGGTGAGGCTGACTACCGGCCCTTCCACTATCGTGCCGGCGTGGAACTTCTGTGTGACATCGGCCCACGGATCGCCCAGCGCCTGCTTCAGGCCAAGGGAAATGCGCCGGTCCGGCCAGGTTGACGCCCAGGATCACCACTTCCACCTGCTCGCCCGGCCTTGACCACATCGGAAGGCTTGCGCGCCTTCTTCGACCAGGACATCTCGGACAGATGAATCAAGCCTTCGACGCCGCTTTCCAGTTCCACGAACGCGCCGAAATCCGTCACGCGCGTCACCGTTCCGCGCACGCGGTCGCCAACCTTATATTTCTCGCCGGCCAAGTCCCACGGATGCGGCTGCAGTTGCTTCATGCCGAGCGAAATGCGGCGCTTGGCCGGATCCACCTTGAGCACTTTGGCTTCGACTGCTGGCCCACCGTGAGCACGTCGGCGGGCTTGTTGACGCGGCCCCACGAAATGTCGGCCACGTGCAGCAGCGCATCCACGCCGCCGATATCCACGAATGCGCCGTAATCGGTGAGGCTGCGAACCGTGCCGGTAATGTTCTCGCCCTCTTTGACTTCGGAGTAGCGGCGTTCCTTAACGGCACGCTCCTCTTCTTCGAGTACGGCGCGGCGGTCCACCACCACGTCTTCGTCGGCTACATCGAGCTTGATGATGCGGCAGCGGATCTCCTGGCCGATCAGCTTTTCCATTTCGGCCGCGTCTTTGGCGCCGCTGCGGGAAGCCGGCATGAAGGCGCGCACGCCCACATCCACGCTCACGCCGCCCTTGATCACCGCGGTGACCACGCCCGCGATGGCAGCCTTGTCGGCGAATGCCTTCTCCAGCGAGGACCAGTCCTTCGGCCTCTCCACCTTGATGCGTGAGAGCTCGTAGTAGCCTTCCGGATCGCGGCCCTTGATGGACACCGGATCTTGTCGCCGGGCTTCACGGTCACGCCGACCTTCTGGAATTCGGCCAAGGGAATGATGCCTTCGGTCTTGTATCCGATGTCGAGGAAAACGGACTCGGCGGTCACCGATACTACCGTGCCTTCGAGACCTTTCCCGCCTTTTTCGGCTTTGTGGGAATGGGACTGTTCGTATTGCGAGAGGATGTCGCCGAAGGATTCGCCAGGCTCGTTGTTGGTTTGGGAACCCGGAGCGGTAGCCCGGTCCTGATCCAGCATACTTGGGTTGGGCATGAGACGTATCCTTCCATTGTGGCATAATCCCGACTGGGATATTCACACGTGCCGGATACCCCTCCGCTCCGCTGGATTCAGCGATTTCGCCCCCACGATTTTGTCTGGCTGCTGCTGTTTTCCGGACTGGTCGCGACTGCCCGGCGCGGCGATGCATATGAGATTGTGCCGCTCGTGATGCTGGGCGTCGCCCAGGTGCTCGAACCGAAGTTTCCGGCGGTCGCCACCAGGCTTAATCGCATCTTCTGGATCGTTTTGAAGCTGGTGCTGGGCTATGTCCTGATCGGCTTCACCATGGCATGAACAGCCCCTACTGGCTGGTGCTGCTGCTGCCGGTGGTCTCGGCGGCCAGCACGTTCGGCCTGGGTGGAACCCTGGCGTTCACGGCTGTTGGCATCGGGGCTTATGTCACCTTCCTGGTATTTGTGGTGAACCGAGCTCCAGATCACCGTCGACCTGGTACCGCGGATGTCTGTTTATCGCGATGGTCGGCAATCTGGCGAACCTGCTGGCGGAAGAACTTGCGCGTGCAATCAGAGCAAACACCAGCAGACGGCGAACTGGAACTGGCGCACACCAATGCCCAGCTCCAGAAGGCAGAGGAGGCGGTGCGCCGCTCCGACCGCCTGGCCGCGCTGGGGCAGCTTTCCGCCGGCCTGGCGCACGAACTGCGCAATCCGCTGGGCACCATCCAGGCGTCTGCCGAAATGCTGGCGCGCAACGTCGAGCGCCGAAAACGAAGTGGCGCGCGAGATGGCGGCTTCATCGCCACTGAAGTGGACCGCGCCAATTCGCTGATCACCCGCTTCCTGCAATTCGCCCGCCCGCTGCAGATGCAAGCCCGCGAAAGCCGATCTGACCCAGACCCTGGACCGCGCCATGGAACTGGTGGAGCGCGAGGCCGACCGGGATCGCGATCTACAAAAACTACGCAGCCCGAGATCCCGCCGTTCCCCTTCGACGCGGAACTGATGGAGCGCGTCTTCTACAATCTGATGCTCAACGCCGCGCAGGCTACCACGGCTGGCGGAGCCGTGACCGTGAAGACGCGGCGCCGCGGGCGGCATGGTCGAGATCGCGGTGATCGATCGCGGCGTGGGAATCGACCGGAAGCAGATGAACAGCATCTTCAATCCGTTCTTCACCACCAAGCCGGAAGGCGTCGGACTGGGGCTGGCGATCGTTTCCAAGATCGTGGATGAACACGGCGGTAAGATAACAGTGGAGAGCGAGCCCGGGAAGGGCAGCGTTTTCGTGTGCTTCTGCCTGCAGCGTAGCTTGGCGCCGCTGACCGCTTTCTCCATCGCCTGAGATAGGCTCACGCTCCCGTGCAGTAAAATGGCGGTGAACTCAAAGACTCCGCATGAAAAAACGCATTCTGGTGGTGGAAGACGAAGAGAAGCTGCGCCGCGTGATCGAACTGCAGCTTGATCGGCCGGCTTCGAAGTGGACAAGGCCGCCACCGCCGAGGAGGGGCTCAAGATCGTGGATCGCGCCGACCTGGTGCTGACCGATCTGAGGCTGCCCAACATGGACGGCCTGCAATTGCTGGGCCTGATCCGCCGGCAGAATTCGCAGGTGCCGGTGGTCATGATGACGGCCTTCGGCACCATCGAGACCGCGGTGGAGGCGATGAAGGCCGGCGCCACCGACTTCCTGCTGAAGCCGTTCTCGCTCGATCACCTGATGCAGGTGGTCGAACAAAGCGCTGGAGATGCGGGCGCTGCGCGACGAGAATCGCGCAGCTCAAGCAGGAACTCGGCCGGCGCTACGAGTTCGACAACATCATCGGCCGCAGCGAGCCCATGCAGGAGATTTTCGCCACCATCGAGCGGGTCGCGCCCACGCGCGCCACGGTGCTGCTGGCGGGCGAAAGCGGCGTGGGCAAGGACCTGATCGCGCGCGCCATCCACTTCCACTCGCCGCGCCGCGACCGGCCGCTGGTGAAGATCAATTGCACGGCGCATCCCCGAGAACCTGATGGAGAGCGAACTGTTCGGCTACGAGAAGGGCGCGTTCACCGGCGCGCAGACTCAGCAAGCCCGGCAAGTTCGAGCAGGCCGATACCGGCACGGTGTTTCTGGACGAGATCGGCGACGTGCCCGCGGCCGATTCAGGTGAAGCTGCTGCGGGTGCTGCAGGAGCGCGAGTTCGAGCGGCTGGGCAGCAACGTCACGCGGCACATCGATGTGCGCGTGATCGCGGCCACCAATCAGGATTTGCGCGCGGCGCTGGAGCAGGGGACATTTCGCGAGGACCTTTATTACCGGCTGAACGTGGTGCCGCTCAATATCCCGCCGCTGCGCGAGCGCAAGCAGGACATTCCGTTTCTGGCGCATCACTTTCGTGCAGAAACTGGCGCCGGATACCGGCTGCCGAGGTGGAATCGATCACGGAGGCGGCGATGGAGAAGCTGATGGCGTACCATTGGCCCGGCAACGTGCGCGAGTTGGAGAACGTGATCGAGCGCAGCCTGGTGATGGCCACGGGACACGCAACTGGACGCCGCGCGACATCAAGCTGGAGAATGCGCCGCGGCGCCGCGAGCACGGGCGATCGCACTTCCTGCCGGAGGGACTGACGCTCGATCAATACGAGCAGGAGATCATCCGCGAGGCGCTGCGGCGCGCCGATGGAAACAAGAGCCAGGCGGCGCGACTGCTGGGCCTGACGCGCAATGCGCTGCGCTACCGGCTGACGCAGATGGGGCTGGAGGCGTAGTAGGACAGACGCTCGCATGGCTGACGGCGTTGGTGGGCCTGCCCCACCAAGAACCGCGACGCACTTCAGTCGCCGTCCGCTCCACTTACTCCGGATTCAAGATCCGCACTTCGCCCTAATCCCAGTTCCCGAATTCCCGCTTCGATCCTGGCCCGATCGCCCACCACCACCCACACCAGCTTGTCGGGATGCACCACATTCGCCGCCGATTTCGCGATATCTGCCAGCGTCAACGCCCGCACCTTCGCTGCGAACGTCTGGTAGTAATCCTCGGGCAGCGAATATTCCACCAGATCTTCGATCGAACTCATCACCTGATCGATGGTCTCGCGCGAGCCTGGCAGGCGCAGTGTCTGGCTGGTCTGCACGCGCGAAAGCTCCTCGGCCTTGGCTGGGTGATCTGCCAATAGTGCGCGCAATTCCTTATTCACTTCCACCAGCGACTCCTTGGTCTTGCCCGCCTCCACCGGCGCGTACACCATAAACGGCCGCTGCCCCTTAGCGCCCGGCAGAAACGACCATGACCCGTACGACCAATGTTTGTCCTCGCGCAGATTCATATTGATGCGCGCCCCGAAATCGCCGCCCAGAATGTCATTCATCGATTGGATGGCGATCTCGGCCGGATTGTTCTTGGGAGGCGCCAGGTTGCCCGCCATGATCACCGATTGCTCGGCGCCAGGCTTGTCCACCAGGTAAACCACTGTCTTTTCCGGGAGCGTTACCTGAGCTACATTTTTCTTCGGCGTGTCGCCGGCCTTCCACCCGGCGAAGAGCCGCTCGATCTTGGGCCGGATCTCTGCCATCGTCGTGTCGCCCACCACCACCAGCGTAGCGTTGCCTGGCTTGAACCACGTCGCATGAAACTTCACCATGTCGTCGCGCGTTAGTTTCGCCACCGTGGCAGGCGTCCCCGATCCCGTCCAGGGCTCGGCATAAGCGTGATCCTTGCCATAGAGCAGCGTGGGCAGCACGCGCATCGCCATGGCGTTCGGCTCGGTCTTTTCGCGTTCGATGGCTGCCAGTTGCTGCTTCTGTTCGCGCGCGAAATCGGCCTGCGGGAAGGACGGATTGAGCACCACGTCAGCATAGATTTCGAGCGCCGGATCCAGGTTCGATTTCAGGGTCGAGAGCCCCGCGCGAATCGAGTCGAGCGATGCGCTGGTGCCCACATTGGCGCCCAACTGCGCCAGTTGCTCCGAGATCTCGAGCGCGTTGCGTGTGCGCGTGCCCTGATCGAGCAGCGTCGCCACCAGCGCCGCGGCGCCGGGCGAGGCGAACTGATCGGCGGCGTAGCCGGAATCGATCATCAGGCGGAAATTCACCAGCGGAATCTCATGCCGCTCGGCCAATACCAGCTTCATGCCATTCGCCAGCGTGGTGCGCTCCAGTTTGGGCAGTTTCAACTCAGGCGGCTGCTGGGTGGCGGGCGGCGCATTGCGATCGGCGGGAGTGTCCGACACTTTTGGGTCGCCGAACGGGTGGACCTCCAGAATGTACTCGCCATCCGACAGCCAGCGTTTCGCTGCCGTCTGAATTTGCGCGGCAGTGGCAGATTGTTCACGAGCCAGCTTGATCTTGTATCCGGCCGGATCGCCGAGGAACGCCTGCGCGTTCGCCAGCACATCCGATTTGCCGCCGAAGCCGCCAATGCGGTCCACTCCGCGTGTGAAGTTGGCCAAGTACTGTGTGCGCACCCGCGCCACTTCCTGCGCCGTGGGACCTTCCGCCAGGAAGCGCGCCAACTCCTCGTCAAGGGCTTTCTCCACGCGTGCCAGATCCACGCCGGGCCGAGCCGTGGCCTGCATGATGAACTGCCCACCAATCTCACGCGGATTCATGTAGGCCGCCGCGTCGGTCGCAATCTGATCGTCGTAAACCAGGCGCTTGTACAGACGTGAGGTCCGGCCGTTCGAAAAGATGTCGCTGGCCATGTCGAGGTAGTCGCCGTCCGGGCTGCCATATTCGGGAATGTTCCACACCTTGTAGACTCGCGACTGTGTGACGCGGTCCGGCATCTGGGCGCGATGCGTGCCGGTCATTTTGGCCACCCATGCCTGTTGATGCTTCACTGGCGGCCCGGACGGAATCTCGCCGAAGTATTTCTCCACTTTCTGGCGGACGGTCTGCGGGTCGATATCGCCGGCCACCACCAACACCGCGTTGGACGGCCCATACCAAGTCTTGAACCAGGTTTTGACGTCGTCGAGCGATGCGGCATTCAGATCCTCCATGGAGCCGATCACGCTCCACGAGTAGGGATGGCCGCTCGGATACGTGTCCTCCTGCATCAACTCCTCGGCCAGGTTGTATGGCTGATTCTCGCCCTGCCGTTTTTCGTTCTGCACCACGCCGCGCTGCAGGTCGAGGGTCTTCTGGTCGATGGCGTTCACCATGTAGCCCATGCGGTCGGACTCCATCCAGAGGGTGTAGTCCAGGGCGGAGACGGGGACGCTCTCGAAGTAGTTGGTGCGATCCTCGCTGGTGGTGCCGTTGAGGTCTGTGGCGCCAATCCGTTCCATGGCGTCGAGGTAGCGGCCTTTGAAGTGTTCGCTGCCGCCGAACATCAAATGTTCGAACAGGTGAGCGAAGCCGGTCTTGCCGACGTGCTCGTTCTTGGACCCCACGTGATACCAGATGTTAACGGCGACGATCGGCGCTTTGTGATCCTCGTGAACAATCAGGGTCAGACCATTGGGCAGCACAAACTTCTGAAACGGGATGTCCGGAATCTGTGCGGCGGCAGCAGCGGCCAAAAGCAAAAGGCAGGAAAAAACACGGCGCATGGACGGACTCTACCATATTGGTAGAATGGCGACCATGCGGAGATCCCTCATAGCCATGCTGTCGTGCGTTGCGGCATTGTCTGCCGCGGCGATCGACCAGAAGGATGTGGAGTACGGACGGCCCGGCGGCAAGGCCCTGCTGCTCGACCTGCACGTTCCCGATGGCTCGGGACCCTTCCCCGCGGCCATCCTGATTCACGGCGGAGGTTTCGACGAGGGCAGCAAAAGCACCAACGTGAAGCCGCTCTTCGACGTCCTGGCCAACGCCGGCTTCGCCTGGTTCAGCATCGACTATCGCATGGCGCCGGAATTCCGTTTTCCGGAGGCCAGCGCCGACGTGGCCACGGCCATCCAGTGGTTGAGGGCTCATGCCGCCGAGTATCACGTGAATGTCCGGAAGATCGCGCTGATCGGCGAATCGGCCGGCGGCTTCCTGGTGAACTACGCGGGTACGCACGAGACGCCGGAGACCACGGTGGCCGCGGTGGTCGATATGTACGGCCCTGTGGATTACGGCAAACTGGCCGAAGAGCGCCGCGATCATCCGGAACGCTTCAACATGACCAGCATCAACCGCCACGCGTCCCGAGGCGGTGGCATCCGCTTCTTCGGCGCCGAGCAGTTGGACGCGGAGGGTCTGGCGAAACTCCACGCCATCTCGCCGATCTTCGCGGTGCACAAAGGCATGCCGCCCTTCCTGGCCATCCACGGCACCAAGGACGATCAGGTGTCGTACTCGCAGACGCCCGCCATGTGCGAAGCCATGCACAAGGTGGGAGCCGTGTGCGACATCGTGACCATAGAAGGCGGAGGCCACGGCATGAGCGGCTGGAAGGCCGACGACATGCAGCACTGGAAGCCCGAGATGGTGGCCTGGCTGAAGAAGACGCTGGTAATAAAGTAGCCTCATCTTTACTGCTTGCGAACGGCGGCGCTTAGGCGCACAATTGACTCGGTGAGATTCGGACAATGAACTCCCGGTTTCCATCGGGAGTGAGGAGGTAGTGTGAAACTGCCAGGATTGTTGGCGGTAGTTCTCCTCGCCGGTCCCGTTGTGGCCATGGCGGACGCTTTGGAAGACAAGTACCAGAGCCTCAAAGATGCCGTTACCAGTAAGGATGTAGCGCAGGTTAAGAAGTTAACCGCGGAACTATTTCCCTGGTGGACGCGGCAATTTGCGAATCCGCTCCGGAAAATGCGGACGAAAAGCCAGCTTGGGCCAGCCGCGTCGAGCATGCCAAGGGAATCGGCCTATACGGGGAGTACGCGCTGTTCGCCACCGCCGTCGCTTCCCCAACAGCGACTTTGGTGGATCTGGTGTCCACGCTGGAGCAGCAAAATCCCAAGAGCAAGTACCTGGACGATGCCTGGGGCCCCTATATGGTGGCGCTCAGCCAAACCGGAGCCTCCGCCAAGGTGCCCGCCATCGCCGAGAAGGCGCTGGTCAATTTCCCGGAGAACGAGGATCTGCTGCTGGTGCTGGCGGATTCGTCGGTCAATCGCAAGCAACCCGACCGCGCCTTGACCTACGCCAATCGTCTGGTGGCGTCCTTGAATAAGCACGCCAAGCCGGAAGGTATGCCCGCGGCCCAATGGGAGCATAAACGGAATACGAGTTTGTGCCGCGGCTACTTCATTGCCGGCGCCATCTACAGCGATCGCAATCAGTATGTTCCGGCGGACAAGAACCTGCGTGCCGCACTCCCGCTCATTCAGGGCAATGAACCGATGATGGCCGCGACCCTGTTTTATCTCGGGATGGCGAATTACCAACTCGGCAAGATGACGCTCAGTAAAGCCCGAATTCTCGAGGCCGCCAAGTTCAGCCAGCAATCGGCTGCCATCCAAAGCGCCTTCACTGACCAGGCCAGACACAACGCGTTAGTCATGAAAGCCGAAGCGGACAAGATGCGCTAGGACAGTCCGTCCGCACCTATAATAGAGAGAGCACAGACGAACGCCATGCCGGAAACTGAAAAAGAGTTAGCGAGTGGACCAGCAGTCACGGCCGCCGGTGTCGGCGCGGGTGTCGGAGGCGCGGGCGGCGCCACCGTGGGGGTGTTGGAACTGGCAGCTCAAGGAGCCGTCACCGGACTTTCAGCCGGGCTGGTGATTGGAGTCGGAGCGGTCGCCGGTGCACTGCTGGGGTTCGCGGGTTACCGCGCGTATCGATCATTGACGAAGCCGAAGCCATCGGGGAAGTAGGCCCGCTACCGCAGGACCCGAAAAATCGCCGCCGCGCCATCGTACGCCCAAACGCTCATATAAAGCCCGACGTTGGTGAACGACATCAGCACAATCAGAATCATGAAACCGGCGCGCGCTACTTCCATATAAATGATGGTGGGGATCCGCGCCGCCAGCAAAAGTTTCGAGCCATCGAGCGGCGGCACCGGCAGCATATTGAAGATCGCGAGGTACAGGCTGAGCCGCACACCGCTCTCGGCAAAATGCGAAAAGCCCGGCGACGCGTTCGCGGTCGCTACTGCCAGCACTGCCAGAATGATCGCCATCACCACGTTGCTCGCCGGACCAGCCAGCGCCACCAGTGCCAGGCCGTTCAAGCCACCGCGGAGATTACTGGTCTGGTGCGCACCGGCTTGCCCCAGCCGAGAAATCCCGCGCCCATCAGCGATGTTACAAAGGGTAGGATCGCGGTGCCCAGCCAGTCCACGTGAGCCAGGGGATTTAGCGTGACCCGGCCTTCCCGGCGAGGTGTCTCATCGCCCAGACGAGTGGCAACCCAGGCGTGGGAGAACTCGTGGGGCGCAGTGAGAATCCACAGCAGCAGTACGTTGAGAATCGCTTCCTGAATGTGCATGAATTATTTGCGTCGGACCACTGCCGCCCAAAGGCCTAAAAGTGCCACGACCGCGAAAATCGAAACCGCTGTCATCCAACCGATGTGCCCATTGTAGCGTGGGGCCGGATTCGGCCACAGGCCAGGGTGCGGTATCCGTTGCAGGAGGCATAGCCGGTCGCGGCCCCCATTGCGCGTGGTATCATTAGATTTTCATCACACTTCTTTCCTGAGGTAAAAACCCAGTTGGCTTTAGTGGAAGGTTGCAAGCACTCGTTGGAGCTCTCCGTCCCCGTCGTGGATGTGGAGAGCGAAACCGAGCGCGCCATTGAAGACGTTCGCAAGCGGGCCAAGCTGCCCGGTTTTCGGCCGGGGAAAGTGCCGCCGTCCTTGATTCGCAAGCAGTTCGCTGGCGACATCCGCCAGCGGGTGATGGAATCCCTCATCCCCAAAGTGCTGCAGAAGGAATTCGAAGCCGAAAACCTCAGCGTAGTGGGAACTCCCGACATCAGCGATGTCCACTTCCACGATGGGGAGCCGCTTCGCTTCAAAGCAGAGTTCGAAGTCATCCCCACCATCGAGCTCGGCGACTATAAAGATGTTGAAGTCCCGTACCACGACCCGGAGGTCACGGACGAGGACGTCACCAAGCGCATCGAAGAGATTCGCGACCAGAAGGCGCAGTACATCAACGTGGATCCCCGGCCTTTGGAAGATGGCGATCACGCCGTGGTCGCGCTAGAAAGCATTTCGGGCGTGGAAGGGGACCCGGTAAAGCAGGACGAAATGGTCCTCGAAATCGGTGGCGCCGACACTTTCGAAGCCTTTACCACCAACCTGCGCGGTCTGACTCCGGGCGACGAAAAGGAATTCGAAGTCGTCTACCCCGCCGATTACGGTGCTCCCCGTCTGGCTGGCAAGACGGTGGGTTTCCACGCGACGCTGAAGGGCATTCGCAAGAAGGAACTGCCTGAGGTCAACGACGAATTCGCCCAGGATTTGGGCGATTTCCGCACTCTCGACGAACTGCGCGAACAGATCCGCAAGAACATCTTCTCGCAGCGCCAGTATGAAGCCCAGCAGGCCGCCAAGAACCTGCTTCTCGACAAGCTGGTGGACGCGCATGATTTCCCTGTTCCCGAAACGTTTGTCGAGCGGCAGATCAAGAACCGCGTGGAACAGAGCCTTCGTGCCATGGCGGCGGAAGGGCTGGATCCGCGGGCTCTGAAGCTGGATTGGGAAAAAGTGAAGGAGTCGCAGCGGGATAAAGCCGTTCATGAAGTGAAGGCTTCCATGCTGATAGCGAAGATTTCGGAGCGCGAATCCATCCACGCTACCAGGGACGAAGTGGATAAAGAAGTGGCTCGGCACGCCCAGCAGAGCCGGGAGCCGGTGGCCGCGCTTCAAATGAAATATGAGAAGGATGGCACTTTGGGCCGTATTGCCAATCACATCCAGACGGAAAAGACCCTCGGTTTCCTCTTCGAGCACGCCCGGAAGACCGCCGAAGGGTAAGCGTTGACTAATTTGTGCAGTACTATCATCACCCCCCTCTACTTTCGACTAGATTGCTAAGCAACGCCATTCAGGTGATAATGGAGACGAAATCGATTGGTGTTCTCTACCCCGAAGGCAACGGGGACTTGACGCTCACTCCGCTGTACGGAGTTACTCCCCCGAGGCCAAAGGCGGAATAGGAGAAAATTGCGTGAAGCGTACCGGATCCGATGATGCTTTGCGGTGCTCGTTTTGTCACAAGAGTCAGGACGTAGTTGGAAAGCTCATCTCTTCCCCCAGCGACTACCCGCGCGCATATATATGCGACGAGTGCATCGCTGTCTGTAATTCTATCCTCGAAGACGATAAGGTTGAGCCGCCCTCCGGGACTCCGAACAAAATTCCCAAACCGTTGGAAGTGAAGGAGTTTCTCGATCAATATGTGATCGGGCAGGAGGCCACCAAAAAGAAATTGGCGGTGGCGGTCTATAACCACTGCAAGCGGATTCATATGAACCGCATGCGCAATACCGAGGTGGAACTTCAGAAATCCAACATTCTCCTGATTGGTCCCACGGGCACCGGGAAAACCCTGATGGCCCAGACTTTGGCCAAGATCCTGGATGTGCCGTTCGCGATTGTGGACGCCACTACCCTGACTGAAGCCGGGTACGTGGGTGAGGACGTGGAGAACATTATCCTGAAGCTGCTGCAGGCGGCCGATGGGGATGTGCAGAAGTGCCAGCAGGGAATTATTTATATCGACGAAATCGATAAGATTTGCCGCAAGGACGAAAATCCGTCGATTACGCGCGATGTATCGGGCGAAGGTGTGCAGCAGGCCCTCCTCAAGATTTTGGAAGGCACGGTGGCCAATGTGCCGCCGCAGGGCGGCCGAAAGCACCCCCACCAGGAATTCACGCCGGTGGACACCACCAACATTCTGTTCATTTGCGGTGGCGCGTTCGTCGGCCTCGAAAAAGTGATCGCGCGGCGCACCGGCAAGAAGTCCATGGGCTTCCTGCAGGAAGAGGAGAAGGGCGTTCCCCGCAGCGTTAGCGGGCGGCGCGATATCGATCTTCTATCCCAGGCCCAGCCGGTGGACCTGATCAAGTTCGGTTTCATCCCCGAATTCATCGGACGCCTGCCGGTGTCGGCAGTGTTGGAAGATCTGGACCGCTCAGCCTTGATCCAGATTCTGACGCGGCCGAAAAACGCCATCATCAAGCAATATCAAAAGCTGTTTGAGTTTGAAAACGTACGGCTGAGATTCACCGACGACGGACTGGAAGCCATCGCGGAGCTTGCAATGGAACGCAAGGTAGGGGCTCGCGGCCTGCGCATGATCCTTGAAGACCTGATGCTCGATCTCATGTACTACCTCCCGTCCTATAAGAAGGTTAGGGAGTTCCAGGTCACTAAAGAGATGGTGCTGTCGCAGAAAATCAGTCTTACAATATTAGAAAAGGCTGGGTAGAGCTATTAGCCATTTGCTATCAGTCAACTCTGGCTCAGTTTGTTGAGAGCCTGCACGCCAAAAGCTGAACGCCAACCCTTCACAGGCCGAGAGCTGAAAGCTGACAGCCGATAGCTGAAAGCTGCTTGGGGAACAATGCTTACTTCAAAGGAAAAATCCGATACAAAACGTTTGCCGATGATGCCGATCCGGGACGTGGTCATCTTTCCGTACATGATGACTCCGTTCGTGGTGGGCCGTGAGTCTAGTGTCCGCGCCTTGGAAGAGGCGATGGCCGGCGATAAGAAAATCTTTCTCGCCACCCAGCACGATGCCTCCATCGACGAACCCAAACCCAATGAGATTTACAGTGTAGGCACCATCGTCAACATTGTGCAGAGCCTCAAGCTTCCTGACGGCAACATCAAGGTGCTGGTGGAAGGTGTCGAGCGGGCCAAAGTAGTTTCGGTTTCCGACGACGAGGGCTTCTTCCGCGCCTCGGTTCGCACCTCCACATACAAAGTAGAAACGGGGCCGCAGTTAGACGCCCTCATCAGCCGCGTTACCGGTCTCTTCGAACAGTACGTCAAGCTCAGCCAGAACCTGAACTACGAAACGATGATCGCCGCCATCCGTGTGGACGATCCCGGCAAGTTGGCCGATACTGTAGGCGCGAACCTGCAACTCACCATTGAAGAGAAGCAGGAACTGCTCGAAATCTTCGACCCCATCGACCGCCTCACGCGGGTGGCTGAGATGCTCGACATCGAAATCGAGAAGCTCAATGTCGACCGCACCATTCAAGGCCGCGTCAAGCGCCAGATGGAAAAGGCGCAAAAAGAGTATTACCTCAACGAGAAGATCAAGGCCATCCAGAAGGAATTGGGACGCGGCGAAAAGAGCGAGATCGATGAGCTGAAGAAGCGCATCGAAACCTCTGGCATGACGCCTGACGCTCTGGAAAAGGCCATGGCGGAACTGAAGCGGCTGGAAAACATGCCGCCCATGTCGGCTGAATCCACCGTTTCGCGTAACTATCTCGACTGGTTGCTGGCGGTGCCGTGGAAGAAGAAGTCGAAGGAAATCCGCGAGCTCACCTTCGCCGAAGAAGTGCTGGAAGCCGACCACTACGGCCTGGAAAAAATCAAGGAGCGTATCCTCGAGTTTCTGGCGGTTCGCCGTCTTGTGAAGAATCCCAAGGGCTCCATCCTGTGCTTCGTCGGACCTCCCGGAGTGGGCAAGACGTCGCTCGGCATGTCCATTGCCAAGGCCACTGGACGCAAGTTCATCCGCATGTCGCTCGGCGGCGTGCGCGATGAAGCCGAGATCCGGGGCCATCGCCGCACCTACATCGGCGCGCTGCCCGGCCAGGTGATCCAGATGATGAAGAAGGCGGGCACCAAGAACCCGGTCTTCATGCTGGACGAAGTGGACAAGATGTCGATGGATTTCCGCGGCGATCCCTCAGCGGCACTCCTCGAAGTTCTCGACCCCGAACAGAATTTCATGTTCGTGGATCACTACCTCGACGTGGAGTACGATCTCAGCCAGGTGTTTTTCATCGCAACGGCCAACGTGATGCACACCATTCCGGCGGCCCTGCAGGATCGCATGGAAGTGATCCGCCTCTCGGGCTATACCGAGCTGGAGAAGATGGAGATCGCCAAGCGCTTCCTGGTGCGCAAGCAGATGGAAGCTACGGGCCTGGGTAAGGATCAGATCGAATTTGCCGACTCCGGCATCGATAGTTTGATTCAGTATTACACCCGTGAAGCCGGCGTGCGAAACCTGGAACGCGAGATCGGCAATGTATGCCGCAAGATTGCTCGCCAGGTGGTGAACGCGGAAACTGCCAAGGAGAAGACCAAGCTTCCCAAGGTGGACATTAACGGCGAGAAGGTTCCGGAGCTGTTGGGTCCGTGGAAATACCGCGACCTAGAGACAGAGAGAAAGAACGAAGTCGGTTCCGCCACCGGTCTGGCATGGACCGAAGTGGGCGGCCAGATTCTGAGCGTGGAATGCACGCTGATGGAAGGCAAGGGTAAGCTGACCATTACGGGCAAACTCGGCGAAGTGATGCAGGAGTCGGCGCAGGCGGCCATGAGCTACATTCGGTCGCGGGCGCACACCTTCGGACTACCGAGAGATTTTTACCGCAACCTGGACGTGCACGTCCACATTCCCGAAGGGGCCATCCCCAAGGACGGTCCTTCGGCCGGCATCACCCTGGTGACCGCCATCTGCAGCGCGCTGACGCGGATTCCCGTGCGCGGCGATGTGGCCATGACTGGCGAGATCACACTGCGCGGGAAAGTGCTTCCCATTGGTGGGCTGAAGGAAAAGCTGATGGCGGCGCACCGTCACGGCATCCTGGAAGCCATCATGCCGCGCGAAAATGAGAAGGACATGCCGGACATTCCGGACGCCATCAAGCAGACCATGAAACTCAATTTCGTGGATTCGATGGACGAAGTATTGAAGATTGCACTCGAGAGGGAATTGGTGGCGATTCCCATGCCGCCGGGTAACCCGGCAATGGACGCCCACCCCCCCAAGGAGACCGTTGGCGAAACCGTTGCTCACTAGCAGCGGACGCAGGCGGAGTCGTTGAGAGCGGAATTTGTTACCAGTTCGGCGAAGCCGGATGCTTTTCCCGCAGACCGGCTGCCGGAAGTCGCGTTTTTGGGGAGAAGTAACGTCGGGAAATCCAGCCTGATTAACGCCCTCACTGGGCAGAAAGGGCTGGCCTTCACTAGCAATACTCCGGGGCGCACGCAAACGATTAATTTTTATCGAATCGACGGCACGTTTTACTTCGTCGACCTCCCCGGGTATGGATACGCCCGCGTGCCACAGCAGTTTGTGTTGGAATGGAAGAAGCTGATCGAGCAGTATTTGGAAAATCGGGAGTCTCTAAAGCTTTCCTGCCTGATCCTGGATGCCCGCCGCGGATGGATGGACAAAGATCTGGAGCTGAAGCGGTGGCTCGAGTATCAAGGCAGACCGTACCTGGTAATCGCCACAAAGACAGACAAGTTGAATCAATCTGAGCAAGAGCACGGATTGCGCGCCATCCGCCAGGAAGGCGTGGAACCGTTGCCGTTCTCGGCCGCGACCGGCCGGGGAGTGAGGGAAATTTGGCAAGCAATATCGAAGACACTTCAACCACGGTAGGCAGCGTCCCGCCGCAGGAAAAATCAGAAAAACCCACCGAAAACACGACCACCCGGGAAGGCGCAACGCCCAACGGACCGGCCGAAACCACCAAACCCCAAGAAGCCGTAGAGAAGGCGGAGAAGCCTCACGCGGAAAAGCCGGAGAAGGCCGAAAAGCCCCCGAAGGCCGCGTCTGCGAAAGCGCCGTCCGCCAAGGTCGCTGCCGAAGCCAAACCGTCTGGTGAGCCCAAGGCTGCCGAGCCCAAGCCTCCTGTTGAGGCCTCTGCCGAGCCCAAACCTGCCGCTGCGCTTCCGCCGCCCGCCGCCGCGCCGCCACCTGCCGCGCCGCCCGCTGCCGCCGTCCCGCCCCCCGCCTCTGCCGTCCCGCCCGCCGCTGCCGTGCCTCCCGCCCCTGCCGCCGATGCCACCTCCTCCATCCCCATGGAGCAGATGCATCCCGGCCAGCACCGCCGGAAACAGCAAGCCGCGCAGAGCGCCAAGAACGGCACGCCCACGCTCGACCTGGTGGAGCTCAAAGACATGAGCATCCAGAAACTCAACCAGGTGGCAAAGGACATGAATATCGCCGGGTTCGCCGGCCTGCGCAAACAGGAGCTGATCTTTAAAATCCTGCAGACGCAGGCGGAGAAAAGCGGCCTGATCTTCTCCGAAGGCGTGCTGGAGTGCCTGCCCGATGGCTTCGGCTTCCTGCGCGCTCCCGAATATAACTACCTGCCGGGACCGGACGACGTCTACGTTTCCCCATCGCAGATCCGCCGCTTCGACCTCCGCACCGGCGACACCATCTCCGGTCAGATCCGCCCTCCTAAAGAAGGTGAGCGCTACTTCGCGCTCATCAAGGTGGACGCGATCAACTTCGAGCCGCCGGAGGAAGCGCGCAACAAGATCTTCTTCGACAACCTGACGCCGCTGTATCCCAATGAGCGGCTCAAGCTCGAAACCGCGCGCGACAATTACTCGGGCCGTGTGATGGACCTGCTGACGCCCATCGGCAAAGGCCAGCGCGGACTGATCGTCTCCCCGCCGCGCACCGGTAAAACGATGCTGCTGCAGAGCATCGCCAACTCCATCACCACCAACCATCCGGAAGTTTCGCTCATTGTGTTGCTGATCGACGAGCGCCCGGAAGAAGTCACCGACATGCAGCGCAGCGTGCGCGGCGAAGTGATCAGTTCCACCTTCGACGAACCCGCCACGCGCCACGTACAGGTGGCCGAAATGGTGATCGAGAAGGCCAAGCGCCTCGTCGAGCACAAGCGCGACGTGGTGATCCTGCTCGATTCCATCACGCGCCTGGCGCGCGCTTATAACACCATCGTTCCGCCCTCCGGCAAAGTGCTCTCGGGCGGCGTCGATTCAAACGCGCTACAGCGTCCCAAGCGGTTCTTCGGAGCCGCCCGCAACATCGAAGAGGGTGGCTCGCTCACCATCATCGCGACCGCGCTGATCGATACCGGAAGCCGCATGGACGATGTGATCTTCGAAGAGTTCAAGGGCACCGGCAACATGGAAATCCACCTGGAGCGCAAGCTGGTGGACAAGCGCGTCTTCCCCGCCATTGACATCAACAAGAGCGGCACGCGCAAAGAAGAACTGCTGCTGCCTAAGGACGAACTCAATCGAGTGTGGATTCTCCGCAAGGTGCTGAATCCGCTATCACCCGTAGAGACCATGGAACTGCTGCTGGACAAGCTCGGGAAGACCCGAAGCAACGGTGAATTCCTGGGCTCGATGAGCGGCTAAACACACGCCGAAGCCCTTTATTGACACGGCGACAACACGTCAGGGCCGTGCGGCTAGCTCCGCTCTCAATTGTGGCTGAACCTTGCGCCGCAATTCAGTTACATGACCGCTAACAAGGTTCCCACGGATCTGGTCAATCACCAGTTGGACTCCCGGTTGACGATTACCAACTTCCATCTCTACGGGCTGATTCAACTGAAGGCTTTGCACACTAATTGCTGTCTTGTTTGACGTAGCGGACAGGCTCACAGAACTTCGGCTCCTGTTAATTGCTCGAAGAAGCACTTTGAGTGGCCCCACACTTCTAAATTGGCTCGAGGGCGATAGCGAAAAGCGATACGTGCGCGGCGTGGCGTCTGCTCCTGCGATCTCCTGACCTCGGTTCGGCGACGCTGTGTGCTGCGATTTCTGAACGCGAGAGATCGGCCGGCCTTTCGATCCAATGCGCCGCGGCGTCTGCGAACCGGCCGGCGCGCGCTGCGTTTGCTCAAGCTGCGGACCGGCTGCGTGCTGGAGTGAATCCCGAAAGTCGAAGCGTCGATCGAGCAGTTGGAGTTCCCCCTTGGTTTGCTTCAACGTTTCGCGGAGTTCGTCGCGGGCAGTCTCCAGTTCACGCACCCTCTTCTGTTCCTGAACCATCGAAGTGGCCGTTGTGCACAACAGCACTAATGCCAAGATTTGTAGGATCGGCTTCGAATAGCGCAAAACCACCCAATGGCCTTCGCCGCGATCCTCCACAAGCGGCTGCCGCCGATCCGCCAGAGGAGCGTCTGGCGGGCAGCTTCGGTCGAAGCGGCATTCCAAGAACTGCATTCTGGCTTCGAGATACCGTTCGAAGGCAACACGCTGGAAGCCTTCCGATACAAGCAATTGCGAATCGTCTTTAGGGCCCGAGGGATCTGCACCCTGATGTGAATGTTCTAACAGTTCGGAAGTACGCTTGTATTCCGTATATGCAGATTGCATCGCGAGCCAGCAATTGTGCTCGTATTCACGCGTTTCCAATTCTTGTTCACTATGATCTGATGGCAAGAAAGTCTCCCCGCGAGAGGAGTTCAGCGTTTGAGTCTTTCCTCGCGCGTTTTCCCGGCATCGTTAAGATGGCTACATCCTGGACTGGATTTATTATTTTTTTCGATGCGGGCCGTTGGAAGTTTACATCCGCGGCGTTTTTCAAGTTCCCATGAATTTGTTGAGTTCCGGCGTGGTCATGCACCCATCGAGAAAACCGAACCGGCCCCCGTCTCTTACTTCGCGCGCCGCTTCGACTAAGGCGGTCATCGCGGCGCGGTAGAGTGAGGTGGCAAGGCTGATGCGCCGGACGCCGGAAGCCGCGAGTTCGGCCACGGAAAATGACTTCCCTTTGATTCCCACCATGAAATTGACCGGCTTCGTCACCGCCCCACAGACTGTACTCACCGCGGCAAGGTCAGGCAGACCCGGGGCGAATAGCACATCGGCTCCGGCTTTCTCGAACGCTTGCAGGCGCCTGATGGTTTCGTCCAGGCTCGGGTTGGCAAAGAGGAGGTTGTGCGTGCGCGCGGTCAAGGCAAAGTGGAACGGAAGTGTGCGAGCCGCCTGCGCGGCTGCAGCGATCCGTTCGACAGCCAAGGAGAAATCGTAAAGCGGGCTCCCCTGGTTGCCGGTCGTATCCTCAATCGTGCATCCCACGAGTCCAGCTTCGCCGGCAAGCCGGATGGTTTCCGCCACGACTTCGGGCGAATCGCCGAACCCTTTTTCCAGATCCGCGGAAACGGGCAAGTCCGTCGCATCGACAAGCAAGCGTGCGTGTGCGAGCGCCTCATCCCGCGTAAGGCCGCCGTCTCGCTTGCCAAGCGCAGCGGCGGAGGCGGCGCTCGATGTGGCCAGCGCCTGAAAGCCAAGGCCGGCAAGAATACGGGCGGAGCCGATATCCCAGGGATTCGGAATGACGAAGGCGCCAGGGCCATCGTGAAGAGCCCGGAATCGGGCCGCCTTTTGGTGCTGGACAACATTGTTCATCGGAAACCACCTCTCGATTGGATGTCTACCATCGTACTTCCCAGACCGAACGCTTACACCATCGATGCGCGCGGTCGCACACGCCATCAGATCTTTTTTTGGGAATATGATGGACGGATGCGCCTTCCGATCCGCCTGCGAGGCGCGCGCCTCGCCCTGCTTGGCCTCGCACTCGTCATCCTGCTTTCTTCCGCTGCAATCAGCCCCGAGTTGCAACTCCAACTCCGTACCCGCGTGGAACTCTACAAGGGAAGCGGCGATTGGCGCGCGGTCGCCGTGCAAGAAGATTTCTCCGCCTCCTCCAGCGCGTTGATCATCTGCGACATGTGGGACAGACACTGGTGCCAGGGCGCCACCGGCCGGGTGGAGGTCTTGGCTCACAGGATGGCTCCCGTGGTCGATCTGGCGCGGTCCAAAGGAGTCCTCATCATCCACGCACCTTCGGACACCATGAAGTACTACACGGAAGCGCCACAACGCCTCGCGATTCTCGCTATTCCCACCGCACAGCCACCTGTTCCCCTGGCGCTCACGGACCCTCCTTTGCCCATCGACGATTCCGATGGCGGTTGCGATACGCCGAACAATCCACTTCCCGTCAACTCGCGGGTCTGGAATAAGGAGCACGCCGCGATCCGTATCGCACCGTCCGATCTCATCTCCGACGACGGACGTGAAGTCTACAACGCGCTCCGATCGCGAGGAATTAAGACTCTCCTGGTGGCCGGCGTTCACACCAATATGTGTATCCTGAATCGCACGTTCGCGATCCGGCAGATGACCAAATGGGGAGTGCGGTGCATCCTGATTCGCGATCTGACCGACGCCATGTATAACCCCGCCATGCGTCCCTTTGTCAGCCACGAGCAAGGCACGCAGTTGGTGATTGAGCACATCGAGAAATACTGGGCCCCGACTGTCACTTCGGACGACCTGATGCGCGCGTTGAGAGCGATTTGAAATACTCGCCGCCTACGCCGAAGGGTTGCCATCGATGAAGTGTGGGTGGCGCTTGTGGAAGTCGGTCATGGATTGGTAACCAACTCCCGCACGGATTAGTGCCGTCTCGCCCAGATGCGGAGCTACGAGTTGGAAGCCGATCGGCAGGCCGGTATCACTGAATCCGCCTGGGAGGCTCAGGGTTGGGCTACCTGTCATGTTGAAGGGCGCAGTATAGCGTTGCAGTTTCAAGATGAGCTCCGGCTGGTTGCCGAGCGTCCGGATGTCGGACAGGCTCAGTGGTGCGAATGGATGCACGGGCGCTAGCAACAGGTCGATGGTTTGGAAGAGCCACTCGATGTTTCCGCGAAACTCCATACGGCGAAGGAGGATCTTCTGGTAGTCAGCGCCGGACAGTGCGTGTCCGGCCTCGAGAACCGATGCGAGCACCGGGCCATATTCATTTCGGCGGGCTGGATAGGTCGTTTCATGAGCGACCGCGGCTTCCACGGCACACGCTGACGGCCAATCCACTACTGCTTGGGTCACATCGGGAACGCGAACATCCACAATCCCGGCTTCAAGTTCACGGAATACCTCGACCGCATTCATAAGTACCGTCTGCACGGATGTGTCAACGTCGCGGCCGATCCACCGCCAATCGACTCCTATGCGCAACCCTCTCATTCCCTCTGCACTCACTGCTACGTAATCCGGAACAGGCGCCGCGGCGGTAGTCGGATCGTTGACGTCGTGGCCCGCGAGGACGGACAGAAGCGCGGCGGCATCGGTGGAGCTGCGAACGATCGGTCCTATGTGATCCAGGCTGGCGGCGAGTTCGAATACTCCAAAGCGACTGACTCGTCCCCAGGTCGGCTTCAGCCCGGTGAGTCCGTTCGCGCCGCATGGCCACCGAATCGACCCACCGCTGTCGGAAGCCACCGCGCCGTAGCAAAGACCGGCGGCGGTGGCCACGGCAGGTCCGCTTGAGGAAATGCCTGGCCAATACTCGACATTCCACGGATTCCTCGGGGGCGTAATCGATGGATGGTGATCCGAATAAGCGCCCTCGGTCATCTGCAGTTTGCCTAGCAGCACTGCTCCGGCACGCTTCAGTCGAGCTACCACGGTGGCATCCTCGTGTGGACGGAAGTCTTTGTGGATCGCCATCCCGGCGCCGGTGGGGATGCCCTTGGTATAGCAGAGGTCCTTGATGCCGAGCGGAACCCCGTGCAGCAGACCTCGATACCGGCCGGCGGCGATTTCCGAATCTGCGGCGCCGGCGGCTGACATTGCCTGTTCAGCCATCACCCAGGCATAGCTGCAGAGCGTCCCATCGAGGCGTGCGATCCGTTCGAGCTGCGCCTGGGTTACTTCGCGAGAAGACACTTTCCGCGATCGCAGGTGGCCTGCAAGCTCGGTGATGCTCATGAAGTGCAGGTCTGTGGTCATACGCTTCTCACGTGATTTGCCGGGCCAACACCTTCGAGACAAAGCGTGCGATGGCTTCGCCGACTTCGGCCGGGGACTCTTCCTGCAGGAAGTGCGCTCCTTTGACGGTTACGGTTTCCTGATTCGGCCACGCGCGGCAGAATTCGCGTTGAGCGCCAATCAGGAAACCAGCCGGCTCGGCATCGATGAACAACTTCGGTATGCGGCTTGTGGACAGCCAGCGCGCGTAGCTCTCTACAATCTGAACTACGTCCTGGGGTTGTCCTTCGATTGGCAACTCCCGCGTCCACGCCAGGATGGGCTGGCGCGACGGACCGGGGTTGCGGTAATAGCGGCGATAAACCTCTATTGCCTCAGCAGAAATGTTCCGAAGCGGCAGCAAGTACTCGATGAAGAGGTTCTTTTCCAGGATCAAATCCTCGCCGTCCGGGGTTCGTTGTGCTTTGAAGAATTCGCGCGTCGTGTCCGGCCATTCGTCCCAGGAGAGAAAAGGCCGCACAATCGCTTCCATGTAGACGATCGCCCTGACGCGCTCCGGGTGGCGCTGGGCCCAGGAAAAGCCAAGCGCCGACCCCCAATCGTGCACTACCAGAATGACGTTCTTATTGAGACCCATCACCTCGAACCAGGCGTCAAGGTAGCGCTGGTGATCGGCGAAACGGTAGGACGCGTCAAGAGCGGGTCCTGAATTACCCATGCCGACATAGTCGGGCGCCAGACAACGTCCATAGGTCAGCAGGTGAGGGATGATGTTGCGCCAAAGGTACGAAGGCGTTGGATTTCCGTGCAGGAAGACGATGGGGTCGCCACACCCTGCGTCGACATAGGCCATGTTGGTGTCCAGCACGGAAACACGCTTTCGGTAAGAGATGTCTTCTGTCGATATAACGGGCTGGTTCATTTCGATGACTCCTTAAGAGTAATCAACACCTCTATAATAGTAATACCGGTGTTCCGTGGTGTCTACTAGTAAACACGTTATGATGGTGTTGAAATGCGCCTTTCGAAGAGGTATCCCGTGCCCCGTGAGTTCGCGCTCCTATACGAGTTCTTGAATTCGCTGGATTTGCGCCGTTTTCAGGAGCAGGGCACCGCGCACCAGACGGGAGATGAAATAGCGACGCTCGAAACGCTCACCGCCTGGCTGCGCGACCGGAAGTTGCTCGATCGCGACGGACAACCGACTGCGGCGGATCACCGGAAAATTTTGCATCTCCGTGACTCCATCCGCGCCTGGCTGCAAATCGCGCCCGGCGATCGATCTAAAGCCGCGGAAGCCGCGGAGCGCGTTACGGAAGCGGCATCCGGATTTCCTCTGGTGCTGAACGTTTCAAGGTCGGGGGCGGTCGCACTTCGACCCTTTGAGCGCAGCCCTTCCCATGGGGTTGGCGAAGTGGTCGCGCAACTGGAACTGGCGGCCGCTACAGGACGGTTGGGACGCTTCAAAATGTGCGCGTCGGAAGAATGCCGATGGATCTTCTTTGACCGCTCGAAACCGGCATCACGCCGTTGGTGTTCGCCCATACTTTGCGGGAACCGGGAAAAGACAAGAGCGTACCGGCGCCGAAGGAAGGACGACACGCCACTCAGGCACGCTTAGCGGAGACCCGTACGGCTTGCCGGTATGGTATGTTCTGCTGATGGGTGGGGGAAGCGAAGCCGCGGTCTTTATCTCGTATGCCCACCAGGACGGCGCCGTACTCGCGGCGCAACTTCAGCGAGACCTTGCCAGGCTGGGTTGGGATGCCTGGCTGGATACCGCGCGACTGGTGGGAGGAGCGAGTTGGACAATTGAGATTGAGCAAGCTCTCGACCGCAGCGATTTTGTCCTGGCCATCCTCTCGCGAGGTTCCTATCGATCGGACACCTGCCGGGCGGAGCAACTTCGCTCCCTGCGAAAAGGTAAATGCCTGATCCCGATCCTTGCACAGGCGGATGCGGAACGTCCCATCCACCTCGAATCGAAGCAGTACATCGACTTCGCGACGGCTGCCGCTTACGATGAGGCGCTTGCGCGGCTGCGCGAATGCCTTCAGGCGAGGAGTGGCGCCTCCCTGCCCAGCCGTTTTCACCAGACGTACGTCACCGTCCCGCCACTTCCGCCGAACTATATAGAGAGGACTGCGGAACTGCGCTCGTTGCGCGCTCTTGTCTTGCGAGACGGGGGCGGCAGGACTGTCGCCCTCACGGCACTCAAAGGAATGGCGGGAATCGGAAAAACGGTTCTGGCGCAGGCCCTCTGCCTGGACGAGGTCACACAAGCGGCCTTCCCGGACGGAATCGTTTGGCTGCCCCTCGGAAAGGATCCGAAAGACCCCGTGCCGCTGCTGCGCGAAGCGGCCAAGGCCATCGGCGATTCTTTGGATGGGTATGACAGCCCCCAGTCGGCCAGCAATCGGCTCCGTAGCTGCCTCAGGAACAAGGCCGCGCTGCTTGTTCTGGATGACGTTTGGGATCCGCGTGACGTGGCGCCGTTCTTGTTCGATTCTCCAACCAGCCGGCTGATGATCACGACACGGGATGGCCGCACGGCAAC
Organism: uncultured Solibacteraceae bacterium; assembly: GCA_963815475.1. Taxonomy (GTDB): domain Bacteria; phylum Acidobacteriota; class Terriglobia; order Bryobacterales; family Bryobacteraceae; genus Sulfopaludibacter. The sequence goes on from CAWFHD010000003.1 coordinate 4,554,733, forward strand.
GGCGCTGGGCGCCGAGCAACAGGAACTCGCCGTCCTTACCTGGGAACAGTCGCTGGATCTGATCGCGCTCTGGGCCAACTGCCAGCGCGCGAAACTGCCTCGGGAGGCCGCCGATATTGTGCGCGAGTGCGGCTGCCTGCCGCTGGCCGTGGCCATGGTTGGCGCGCAACTCCGCGGCAAACCGGACCGCTGGCCGCTGATGCTGCACAAACTGCAAAACGCCGATCTGGATCGCATCCGCCAGAGTTTTCCTGAGTACCCCCATCCCGACCTGCTTCGCGCCATCGATGTCAGCATGGAAGCGCTGCCGGAGGAACTACGCGGGCGCTACCTGGATTTCGGCGTGTTTCCCGAAGACTGTGCCATCCCGGAATCGGCAGCGGCGACCCTCTGGGGACTGGATGAATACGAAACGGCCGACGCCATCGATCAACTCGTCGATCTGTCGCTTCTCACGCGGGACAGCGGCCGTCGCTTGCGTTTGCACGACCTGATGCTGGATTATCTTCGGCGCCGCCTGGGAGCCGACAGCCTGATTCGCAAGCATCGCCAGTTGCTCGACCGCTATGCTCAACGATGCTCCGGCAATTGGCCGCAGGGACCTAACGATGGATACTTTTTCGAGAATCTCATCTGGCATCTGCGGAGCGCCGGCCGGTCCGATGAGGCCTTGGGGCTGCTCACTCACTTTGCATGGATGGACGCGAAGCTGGATGCTTGCGGCGTCACGCCGCTGCTGGCCGACTATGATTGGTTTGCCGCGCGCGACGAGAATGCCAGGTTGCTTCACGAAGCCTTGAGATTATCGGCGTATGTATTGGCATACGATCCCCGCCAACTCCCCGGCCAACTACTCGGCCGTCTGGCGGAGAACACTTCGCCGGCCATCGATACGGTGCGCCAACAAGCTCTGCAATACAGCCGCGGTTCCTGGTTGCGCCCTGCCAGATGTCTTCTCACTCCCCCTGGCGGAGCGTTGATTTTCACATTGGCGAGCCACACTGGGCGAGTGCGTAGTCTGGCATTGACTCCGGATGGGAGCAAGGCCATATCGGGATCTGACGATCACACTCTCAAAATCTGGGACCTCCGACGCGGGAAACTGGAGCGCACGATCATTGGGCACTCAGATGCGATCCGGGCTGTCGCCGTGCTCGCGGGCGGAGAACGCGCGATTTCCGCGTCCGATGACCATACCTTGCGCATCTGGGATATTTCCACTGGAAGCCAACTCGGTTCCATCGACATCCAACTGGATTGGATTCGAGGTTTGATCGAGCTGCCACAAATCGGCTGCGTAGCTTCCGTCTCCGACGATCGGGCCATTCGCATCTGGGACCTGGCTTTGGGGCGGGTTGTGCGGGTTTTGCGAGGACATGCGGCCGAAGTGAATTGCGCGGCACTGATGCCCGGCGGAGATTCCCTAGTCACTGGGGCAGACGACCGCACCCTGCGGATCTGGACACTCGACGGCGCGTGCACATCCATTCTCAAGGGTCATGCGGCCCGCATCGCGGCAGTGGCAGTGTCCGAGTCCCGAAGCATCATCTCGATTTCCGAAGACGGTCGGGCATGCCTCTGGAAGGAATCGAGCGGATGGCAGGCAGAGGTCTTGTCCTGGAAACCGCTGGGCGTCAGGGCCGCGACCTTCAGCCCCGATGGCACTCACGTGATAGCCGGCGCGGACGACGGAAACGTTCACATCTGGGATCTCAATACGAACACCGAGCGAGTACTGGAGGGCCACTCCGACTGGGTAAACTGCGTCGCGTCGGCCCCCGAAAGCCGTTTCGCCGTTTCGGCCTCAGACGACGGCACTCTGAAATTATGGGACCTTGGCCGCGTTCCCGCAGCCGCTCCTGCCAGGGATCACACCGAACGCGTGCGAGCCGTCGCAATCTTAGCCGACGGGGCGACTGCTATTTCCAGTTCGGACGACCACAAGCTGTGTATTTGGGACCGGACCACCCACCGTGTGCTTACCCCGATTCGCAATCAGCACCACTGGGTGTTTGCTTGTACTCCGGATGGCAAGGGGCTGGTATCGGCCGGGAGCGCGGGCGCGTTTTCGCTGTGGGAGATTGCCACCATGCGCGAAGTCCAGAGCTTCGCCGGCCACGACGATCGGGTGCGTTGCTTGGCTGTGACACGGTGTGGCACACGGATAGTCTCCGGTGGTGACGACCGCACCGTCCGAGTTTGGGATGTGCAGTCCGCGCGGGAGATTCTGAGAATACCGCTTACCAGGCAGTGGCCCAGGGCAATTGCCATCACACACGACGGCCGCTTTGCCGTGACTGCTGCTGAAAGCGCTGTTTTAAAACTGTGGAGTCTTGAATCGGGAGCCGAAGTCCGCACCTTTCGAGGCCATACGGCGCGGGCCAACTCCGTTGCCATCACTGACGGCGGAGTGCTGATCTCCGGGTCGGACGATCACTCGGTTCGCGTCTGGGATCTGGATGCAGGTTCGCTGCTGCATATCTGCAACCGCCATGACGGGCGCGTCAATAGTGTCGCGTGCCTGTCGGGAGGGAAAGCAGCTGTGTCCGCTTCCGACGATTGCGACATCAACGTTTGGGACCTCACGAGCGGTGTTCTGCTGGCTACCCATACGGTGGAGAGCCCCGTTCTGACCTGTGCTGCGAGCCCGTCTGGCGCCGAAATTGTGGCCGGCGACCGATCCGGGCTGGTGCACTTTATTTCCCTCGAAGCGGGCGCCGGCGCTGCGCTGGATCTCGACGGCCCGCGTGCGGCTTCGGCCGAGGGCGTTGGTCAAGCATAAGATCGGATTACGACTATGGCCAGAGAATCGACACAGCACAAACTGGATAGGGTTCGCCCTCCCCGGGTTCAGATTGCTTATGACCTTGAGGTCGGCGGAGCCATTGAGAGTCGGGAAGTGCCGTTCACGATCGGTGTCATGGGAGACTATTCCGGCGCGGTCGACCGGCCGCCGTTCAAGGATCGAACCTTTCGAAAGGTCGATTTCGACAGTTTTGACGGGGTGATGGCGGAGCTGAAACCGCGAGCTGCTTTCAAGGTTACCTCCGCTGCCGGCGTGGAGGCCGACATCGATCTCACGTTCGGGAGCATAGACGATTTCGAACCGGAGAAGGTGATTTCCCGAATTCCGGCGCTCGATGCCCTGAGAGAATCGGAAGAGCCAAGCGCGGCGCGGGCCCTCAGCCGCCAACTGGATCGCATTCTGCATGCTCCCAAATTTCAAGCTCTCGAGGCCGCCTGGCGCGCGCTCTGGTATCTTGTGTCGCATACCGAGAGCAGCTCACAGTTAATCATCAAGTTACTCGATGTCACCAAACGCGAACTCCTCAAAGATCTGCAGCGAGCGCCGGAGTTCGACCAATCCGGTCTGTTCAAGCTAGTCTACGAACAGCCGTACGGAGAATTTGGGGCGGCGCCGTTTGGTCTCCTGATCGGTAATTTCGGTTTCGGACAGTCGCCGGAAGATGTGGAACTACTGGAGAAGATCAGCCAAATTGCGGCGCAGTCCTTTGCACCCTTTATCGCTGCAGTTGCACCGGATATGTTCGGAATCGAGACCTTCCAACATCTTGCGATTCCTCGCGATCTTTCAAAAATGTTCGATACCACTTCGTATGCTAAATGGAAATCGTTCCGTAGATCGGAGGAGGCCCGGTACGTGGGTCTAGCTTTGCCCCGCATGCTGCTGCGCTCACCCCACGGAGTGCGGCCAGGGGAACCGGGCGAATACCAGCATGTGGAAGATATCCGGAGCCCCGAGAATCTCTTATGGGGGAGTGCGGCCTTCGCGTTCGCGGCGTGCATTGCGAACTCATTCTCCCGCTACGGATGGTGCGGCGCGATAAAGGGTGTCGAGGGCGGTGGATTAATTGAGGGTTTGCCGACCTGGGTTGTGGAGGCAGATCCGGACGGCGAATCCAGGTCGGGCGTGGAGGTCATGGTCACCGATAGTCGGGAGAAGGAACTTTCCGATCTCGGTTTCCTACCACTCATCCAGATCAAGCAGCAGGATTACGCCGTCTTCTATTCCGCCTATTCCTGCTGCTTCCCGCGGCGCTATGACACCGATGCCGCAAATACGGCCAGCCGGTTGATGTGCCAGTTTGGCTATGTTCTCACCGCATCGCGCTTCATGCACTATTTCAAGGTGATGGCGCGCGACCAAGCCCGTTCGTATCACAGTCGCGGCGAGCTGGAGACGTCGTTGAATCGATGGGTTGGCGCTTATGTGAACGCCGATGATCAAACATCGCAGGCGATCAGCGCAAAGCGACCGTTACGCGAAGCGCGTGTCGACGTGTCCGAGGATCCGGGCAAGCCGGGCGCATACCGGGTGGTGGCCTTTCTGCGTCCTTATTTCCAATTGGATGATTTGTCGGTGTCACTGAGGGTGGTCGGACGCATCCCGTAAGGGTACGGGCTGCTATTTGGCAGATTCTTCTGGCGCTAAGATCAAGCAATGCGCCGCTATTTTTCTTTGCTCCTGGCGCTCGTGTTGGCGCCTTTGGGAGCGTCAGCGAGCGCGCTGCTGATGATTTCGATTGACGGACTCCGTCCCGATGCGGTTCTCGAAGCCGATGCGCATGGCTTGAAGATTCCCCATTTGCGCCGCATTTTGCAGGATGGTGTCCACGCGTCAGGAGTCCGCGGTGTATTGCCCACCGTGACTTATCCCAGCCACACCACCCTGGTAACGGGCGTCTGGCCTCTGAAGCACGGAATCTTCTCCAACCAGACCTTCGACCCATTGGGCAAAAACTTCGAAGGCTGGTATTGGTACAGCGAAGACATCGCCGTGCCGACATTGTGGGAAGCGGCGGCCAAGGCAGGCCTGACCACCGGCAGTGTTTCCTGGCCGGTTACCGTGAGTGCAAAAGGGATTCGCTACAACGTCCCCGAATACTGGCGGTCGCAGAAATCGCCAGACGATCTCAAGCTGCTGCGCGCCATCGCCACGCCGGGATTACTAGCGGAAATTGCAAAGGATGCGGGGCCATACGATGTGGACCTGGACGACGCGATTCCCGGCGATCTCGCTCGCACACGTTACGCGGTGTGGATTCTTTGGCATGGGAAGCCGCAATTCATGACGGTCCATCTGGCAGGGCTCGATCATCTGCAGCACGCTACCGGACCGTTCAGCCCCGAATCCAATCAGACGCTGGAGCAGATTGACCGGATGCTGGGGCAATTGGAAGATGCGGCGCGCTCCGCGCATCCCGACGTCGCTGTGTGCATCGTTTCCGATCACGGCTTCTCGCGCATAGATCACAGTCTTAATCTGATGAAGGCCTTCGCCGACGAAGGGTTGGTGACGCTCGCGCCCGGTGTCGGTTTCCGAGGCGCTCCGCTGGTTGCGGATTGGAAGGCATTCGCGAAAGTGGATGGCGGTTCAGCGGCCATTATGCTTAAAAATCCCAAAGACGAAACGATCAGCGCCAAAGTAGAGCAACTGCTGCGCCGTCTGGCTGCCGATCCGGCGAATGGCATCGAGGGCGTGCTGGATCGCAAGGCCATCGCGGCCATGGGTGGGAATCCGGAAGCCGCCTTTTGGGTGGACATGTGGGCCAACTTCTCCGTTGTCAATTCGAGCGGACCACTTGTAGTGTCGGTCAAAGGCGGCACGCACGGTTATGCGCCGTCGCATCCGGAAATGCTTGCATCGTTCTTCATGGCGGGCCCCGGCGTGGCGCGTGGTCTCAACCTGGGCGAACTCGACGCGCGCAGCATTGCTCCCACGGTGGCCGCTTATTTAGGATTTCCGTTTGCATCCGCCGACTTGAAACCGCTGGCAATTGCCGCCAAGCGGTGATCGAGGGAACGATCGGCTACTTATCTTGAAGATCCGCTTGCGGCCAACCGTCGGGGTTCCAGTGGAACGGCAGAATGGCCAATGTGGCTTTGCCGCCCATGCGCAAGTCGCCCTCAAAGTCGCAGGTGAACCAGTGCTTGCCTTTATCTACCAGAATCCCGGAGTGTCCCGGGCCTTTCAGCGGGCCGGTGGAATCCAGGAAGAGGCTGCCACCAGCCTTGAGCATATCCGCTCCGTCCTTGTCGAGATATGGCCCGGTGATCTTCCTGCTTCGTCCCATCCGAATGTTGTACGTGCTCCGCGGTCCCTGGCAGCAGGATCCCCAATTGACGAACAAATAGTAAAACTCGCCTTCTTTATACAGGAAGGAGGCTTCAATTTGACGGTTGTAAGCCAGGGAGAACAGCGGAGAATCCGATGACAAGCGCTTTCCGGTACGGGGATCCAACTGGACGAGTTTGATGCCGCTCCAGTAGGAGCCAAAGACCAGCCAAAGACTGCCGTCGCCATCCTGGAACACTGCTGGGTCAATTGTGTTGAAATCACCGCCCTCACGGGACTGTACTACGATTCCCTGGTCCGACCAGTGAAATGCGGGATCGTTCGGATCCAGCGTAGGGTTGGTTGCCAGCGCGATGGCGGAGGTCATTTTGCCCATCGTGGAAACCGAGTAGTAAAGAAAATATCGGTCTCCCACCCGCCTCACGTCCGGCGCCCAATACCCCATCCCGCGATTCTCCGGCACAGCGCCCGCAACCCACTCGGGCGCCGTGGTGAAAACGGGAGGACCGGGTAGCCATGTCTCCAGATCCTTCGAGTGATAGGAAGGCACGCCTCGACCGGTGTAGAACATCCAATACTCGTCCTTGCATTTGACGATGGAAGAAGGGTCGCGAGTTGTAATCCCACGGCTGGCAGATTGAGTCAGCGGCAGAGGCCACTCGGTCTTGACGGGCTCTTGTGCGGCCGCCGTCAAGGCCAGCGCAAGCAAGGGCAGCAAGAATCGGAAGCTTTTCATGATCGTGTTTGTGCCGAGTGTCCCATGCGGCACTGTCGCCGTCAAGGTGCGGCACCGGCATGCCTTGGCGGATCTCCGGCGAGAGCTGGGCTCGACGGCCTCGGTCGCTTCCTCAGGTCTTGACTCTTACCCTCCAGACGTCTCCTGCCTACGGCGCAGAGAGCTGCTGCCGCACCAGCGCGCCGAATTTCGTGGGCGCGTACCGGTTCACCAGGAAGGGCTGGTTGAACCAGCTCCAGGCGGCCCATCCGATTCCGCGCTGTTGCAGGTAGGCGGTCAGCTTGCTCACGAAGTCCAGGTCATCGGGGCTATCCTCTCCGCCAAACTCTCCCACAAACACCGGCGCTGTTTTGGCAAGGTTGCCGAAAGCATCCTCCCAATCCGTGCCCTTGTTGGGATAGACATGCGAAGAGTACACGACATTGGATAAGTCCATCGGCATGCCGCCCAAGTGGTAGGCCCAGTTCACACCTGGAATAAAGATCAGCGACCGCGGATTCTGCATGCGGATCGCGCCCGCAAGCTGCCGCGCCCACGGCTGCCACATGGCCATTGGGACGGCGAACTGCCCGGAGGGGTAGGTGGTGCCGTCCTCTTTGTTCAACGGATACGGATCGTCCCACAATCGGTCGTGCGGCTCGGTGAAGACGTCGTAGAGCACCGCGGGTTCATCCTTATACCGGGCGGCCAAGGCCGTCCAAAGGGCAACCGACTCCATGTTCGGAAGGGGCGCCACGAAGTTGCGGTCGCCGCCGTAAATGCGCTGGGCATCCAGCCACTGCAAGTCGAGCAGCGTGTAGGCGCCGAACATCGCATTCCATGAGATCACCTGGTCGAGAGCCTGTTGGTATTGTTCCGAGGACAGGCCATTGCGGCCGCGCAGGACGAAGTCCTGGTTGAAGGGCAGACGTACGATGTTGCAGCGCCAGTCCTTCACGATGGTCTGGACTTCGGCCCGGCAAATTCCAGCGCCGGAAAGAAAGCCCTGCTCATCCGGGTCGGAATACTCCAGGCCCGAGCGGTTCAAGCCGCGCAACAGCACGGGTGCGCCCGTGGCGGCATTGACGATTCGGTTCCCCGAGGTGGCCAGAACGGGAAGACCGTAGGAGAGTTGTCCGTTCATGATTGTCGTTCCTGGTGGAATTGGCTACTTTGCTCCGTGCCTTGCCGAGCGCATCGAGAACGCCTCGCACGCCCGTCTCCCAATATCGGGCGCGCAAACTGGGTTGCAGTGCATTCGAATTATACTTCCGCCACGCAGGCTTGCCGAGCCGACACGATACTGCTCCATTCCTTTGCGGACATGGGATACAATACTTCGCACTAGGCTAGCCGTCCCTGGAGGGGAGGAACTCCATGCCCGACGCGACTGTTACCAATTGGTTCGGCGATATCGTATCGCACCCGGTAGTCGTGGTGGAAGCCACGTCGGTGGACGATATCGTCGCCGTGCTGAAGGACCCCGGCCGGTACCCTTCGCCGGTTTGCGCGGTTGGTTCCTATCATTCCACGTCGCCTTGCGGGTCCGCCGATGGCGGCACCATTATCAAGATGGCGAAGATGAGCAAGATCCTGGAGATCACCGCGGACACCGTTACGGCGGAAGCCGGCGCCATCTACATCGACATCGCCAAAGCCCTGGAGGAGAAGAATCTCCAGTTTCACGTAAACACCGAAATCGGGAGCCTGTCGGCTGGCAGCGCGGCATGTGCCGGCACAAAAGATGGTTCCATGCCAGGTGAGTTTGGGCAAGTGGGCTCTTACGTCATCGGCATCAAAATGGTTCTGGCGTCAGGCGACTTATTGGAAATCACGGAAGATCAAACCGACCTGATGCGCACAGTCCGCTCGTGCTATGGCACTTTCGGGATCGTTTATCAGGTGACCTTCCGGGTGCGTCCCATTGTGCCGCTCGCCGTGCGCCATGAAGACTATTCGCTGCAGGATTTTATCGCCAAACTGCCGGCCCTCAAGGCGAGCGGCGAATCCCTGATGTTCTACATTTTTCCCTTCGACGACCGGATCATAGTGGAGTTTCGACACTACAACCCGGGCGCCAAGGGCGATCCAAATCGCTCCCTGTGGCCGCTAAGGAATTACTTGTGGGCGACCGCTGGTCCCGCGGTCTGTGCCCAGGCGGGAAGAGACATATCGGACCTGACCATCCGCTACCAGGTGATCGATGCCTTCAATGAATTGTGGCGTCTTAAGCTCACGGTCATCATGAAGAGCGACAATACCGTGGCGGCCGACCAGATTATCCGCTATCCTGCAGTGGCCGGCGGCAGCAAGTATACCTTCAGCCTGTGGGCATTTCCCGAGGACAACTATCCACAAGTGATCTCGGACTGTTTCGATTTCTGCCGCCAGTATTATAAGGACAACTCTTACCGCGTTGACATGCTGTTCGTGGGTTATCGCGTGGCGCAGGACCAGAATTCCCTGCTGTCTTATTCGTACGACGGCAACGCCATGACCATCGATCCAGTCTCCACCGCGAATCCCGGGTGGGAGAACTTCCTCATCGCGTACAACCAGTTCTCCAGCGATCGGGGAGGAACCCCGCTGCTCAACCAATCCAAAGGCATCACGCGGGCTCAGGTGGAGAAGGCGCTGGGCGCGCGGTGGCAGACTTTCGCGAAGGCGCGCCAAACCTACGATCCCCAAGGGCGGCTCCTGAACGTATTTTTCCGCGATCTACTGGGACTGTAACCAATTCACCGCATCGGAGGATGTATATGCTATCGACTCCGTGGGAAAAACGGAAGAGTTCGTACGATATCGTGATTATCGGGTCGGGATACGGCGGCGCCATTGCGGCTGCGCGCCTCGCCGGCGCAAGTCTGAACCCCAAACGCGCCATCTGCATTCTGGAACGCGGCAAGGAATGGAAGCCGGGGGACTACCCCGAAGATCTTCCCGGTGTTCTGTCTGCGACTCGGGGCGACCCCAACCCACTTGGTCTTTACGAACTTCTCAACTATACCGATATCTCCGTGATTAAGGGTTCGGGCTTGGGCGGCACGTCGCTGATCAATGCCAACGTGGCGATTGTGCCGGACCCCGACGTTTTCGCCGAATACAACTGGCCGAGCACTATCCACTACGACGATCTGCAGCCTTACTACCAGCGCGCCCGCCAGGTGCTTGCATCCACTCCCCATCCGCGAGCGATGCAACTGGCGAAAATCAAGGCGCTTTCCCGTCGCGCCGCGGAACTCGGTGTTGAGGTGGAAGCTCTCGACATCAACGTCAATTTCACGATCGATGGCGCAAATCCTTACGGCGTGCAGCAGAAACCATGCATCGATTGCGGCAATTGCGTGACCGGCTGCAACATCGGAGCAAAGAACACACTGTACATGAACTACCTTCCGATGGCCGTCGCCGCGGGAGTCACAGTCCATTCTCAAACCAAGGTGGAATGGCTGGAAAAGCTCGCCGCGGGAGGCTGGCGCATCCACTTGAAGCACGTGAATGACGATGGCAGCGGGAAGGAATCCACCCTCGACGCCGGCGAAATCATTCTGTCCGCGGGTTCCTTGAACTCCACCGAAATTCTGCTGCGCTCGGAAATGCACGGGCTTTCTGTCGCCCCAGCCCTCGGAACCAAATTCAGCGGCAACGGCGATTTCTTCGGCTTGGCCTATAACGGCGAGTACGAAACTGACGTACTGGGCTATCCGCACACCCAGTTTCCCGCCGCCGGAGATTCCGCGGAGCCGGGGCCGAATATTGTCGGCCTGATTCACTACACCGCCGGTTTGGCCGAATCTCAGCGGATCGCCGTGGAGGACTTTTCATTCCCCAGCGCCTTCGTGCAGGCCTCGAAATTGGCTTTCGGACTCATCCGGGGCCAGAGCACCGTAGGCGGCAATGAAAAGGCGCAAGCCGCTCGCCTGGCAAAGGATCTGGACCCCACAGCTCGATTGCACGATCCCAACGGAGCGATGGACCACTCCATGCTCTACCTGGTGATGGGCCAGGACAACGCCCGTGGCGTAATCCTCTTCGAAGCTCCATTTACAGAACCCGACGGCCGCATTCGCGTTTCCTGGGACAAAGCGGGACAGCAGCAGATCTTCACACGCATGAATGAAGAGTTGCGCCGCCATGCCCGGTCGCTAAGCGCCAACTTCATCTCCAATCCCACATGGAGCATGCTCAAGCTAGGGCACCTGATCACCGCGCATCCATTGGGTGGCTGTCCCATGGGGGACGACTACCTGCAAGGCGCCGTGGACCCGTTCAACCGCGTCTTCGCGGGCGACGGCACGGTACACAAAGGTTTGTTTGTGACCGACGGTTCCGTGATCCCCACTGCCCTGGGTGTGAATCCACTTCTCACGATTTCCGCATTGTCCGAGCGGTTTGTGGAAAGGAAAATCCAGCAACTCAGCGGCACGGACTATCCTGCTCCCAAGGTTGCCGTCAGCATGAACGCCATCGATGCCCTGGATGCCGCCGATTACAACGAAGGCCAACTGGAGGCGCTGTTCCGGCGCTGCCCTTCAATGGACATCAGCGTTCTGGTGAACCAGGGCGGCACACCGGTCATCGATATTGCCACCCGGACCATTCGAAATGACCGTTATTGGAAGGGGTTCTTCCCCGAGGGCCACGTTCTCAACGCCATGTCATCGGCGCTGTTCACCGGCTTTCGGAAGGAGTTTCACACGCAGGGCGGCAAGTACACCGGCATAACCAGCGACACAGACGGCCGCATTCAGGCGCGCAACAGCCTGGAAACAATCGACGTCGGCCATGGCGGCACACTGGAAGCCGGCAGGTACATCCTGCTGCGCTACCTGGATCCTCCGTGGCAAGGCTTCTATGACGTGTTTAAGGTGATCAACGAAGATCTGCTGATCGGCCGCGCCTACCTCGGCGAATATCCGCACGGCGTGCGCCTCTTCACGTTCCCCATGACCCGCCGCTACAGCTTCGCGGCCATGACTGTGGACGACCACGAACAACTATTCGGCGCCGGCGCCGTACCCACTCCAGCCTCGCTCAATGGCATCTGGCGCATGGACGTGATCTCCAACGCCAACCAGGCCGGCGGCATCGCTTATCTGCAGTTTGCCAACAAGCCCGACGGAACCTTTACGGCAAGCTACGAACTGATGGGTCTGATGGAGGGTCTGGTAGCCCCGAGCTTTTTCAAAGACCATTTCCAGTTGAACGATTTCACGCCCTTTCACGATGAAATCCGCCAGGTCTCCGCTGACTTGCTGGTCGGTAAGTATTTGACCACGGCGCCGCCGGCACTATCTGCGATGTTGGGGAGCTCCTCGTTGGGCTTGTTCCACAGCGAGCCGGGTGGGAGTTTCGGATTTTATTATGTGCTCACTCGGATGGGAAGCAGCGTGCTGCCCACCAATTCGCTGTGGCAGCCGCTGCTCGACGCGCAATTGCCGGACGGCGTCGGCCTGACCTTCGATGAGCAAATGGTCGGCTGGTATTTCCCCGGCAAGAGCACGCCATCTCCCGGCCGCGATGGCGACCTCACCATGGCAAAACTGATCCCCGCCACAGGCACTCCCCAGGGCGCCGTGAACTGCAGCTTTCAAGCGCACATGACGGTGGACGATGTGAACGAGTTCGTCGACGGCTACGAGCACGAAGCGGGGCTTAGCGGTACCATCACCTTTGGCCAGTTCGAAGGCAGCGGACCCGCTACCTTCACTATCGACGGCTCTCGCGGCCAGTTCCATTACCTGCGAATCAATCCGGCAACCGGCGAAGCTCAAATGGTGTATCACCTCGAATTCCTGAACACCGCCGGACAGAGGTTCGCGCTGGACGGTCTGAAATACATGCAGCGCGCCACCAGCGGCGGTGTGCGCAATATCGGTGAGATTCTGCAGGACTACACCACGCTATATTGCCACGTCCATGAGTTGCTTCCGGATGGAAGCAAACGCGAACTCGGAATCGCCTATATGAGGTTCCGGACGTTCGAAGACTTCGCCGCGACGGCAAATCTTGTGGGTTTTCTAGCTTCTTATGTCGTCACCGGAACCGATGACCCGGTTACTCAGTTACAAGCCAGATTGCGATTTATCGGGTTCACTGCGCAGTTCGTGCAGCGCGAGTACGACCCGCTCGGCTTTGGAGTGTAACTCCAGGGCCTCTTGAATTCGGGCGGGTGTTTGGTGGGAGGGTGTTCTCGCAAGGAATCCATAGGCCGCCCGAATTAGCTTTCACCGCCTCGTCGGCCTCGATATCGCCGACCCGCGGGTCGTCTGCCTGACAGGCGACGTCTTGGTTATTATGGAGTGGGCCGATGGCATGACCAAAGCCGGCAAACTCGTGCTCGATATGCGCAATTTCGTAGACAACACCGACTCGAAAATGGTCGCGCAGATTAACGAATTCAATAAGAAGAACGGCGCCCTGCAGAATGCTATCGCCGGGATGATCGGCAACACGAAAATGCGATCCGACGAGCCCAGGGGAATGGTCTGCTTATTCTGGGCCGGCGGATCGCCGGCTACGTCGTATGCCAGGCTGCCCACCCAGCAATTGCTTGTCGAACGCGGACACATGCCAGCGCTGGCCGGCGCGGCGAAGCGTAGGTTCCCAATAGATCAAGACCGGGAGATTACGAATGCCTGATACAGCCACAATCGTTGTTCACGCCTATACTGGCGCGCGCCAGTTATTCCCCGCCAACATGAAGTGGACGGCCCAGACCCGCGACGGCCGGTCGCCGGGAGGCGGGCAGCAGCCACTCTTTTTCGACATCACGGGCTCGAGTGTGGCCCTCAGCGTCCCCTACTTCGACAACCTCTTCGACCAGTACACGGTCATTGGAAACGCTAAAGGGTATGACGACTCCGCCTGGTATCCAGTCCACGTCAACGACGAAGCGCCCGTCGACCTGGACCTCATGTTCCTGGCCAAGGATGCCACGCCGCAGTTCGCCGGGGCCACCTGGACCAAGCTGCAACAGTCCAGGCACGGCATAGCCGATATCGTCACGCGCGGCTGCGGGAGCCCCGCGGACGCGGCCGATAAGTACGCAGAAGTTATCGAGAAGCGCCCGGACTCCCTCGCCTGCTTCCTCAACATTGTGACCGCGCTCGCGGATATGCGCCTGCCCTCCGGCAAGTGCCCGCTCGACTATTACTGGAACATCGCCTGGCCCGCCGGCGATTTCAAAGACCCGAACTGGGTCGTCAACCTGGACACCACCTTCAAGCAGGACCGCTTCTTCTGTTATGTGGATCAGGCTATCCTGCCCGACGTCCGCTCCGCGGTCGGCCGCGGCTTTTCCCAGGAGGCGGATCCCCAGGCCTGGGGCCACGCCGGCGCTACTGAAAGCTACAAGCAGACGCAGTTCGATATGGCCAATGTGCAGCTCACTTTCCACGGCCGCGACACCGCAAGCTTCCTGGACACCAATGGCAGCCACGTCTCCTGCGTGAAGATCGAGCCCGACATCGACTACTACAAGGATGTTGCTGCCCACGGCCTGCTGGAGGTGGTTCCCAACTGGATCACCAAGGGGCTGACCGATCCGCGTGTGGTCTACGCCATGCGCTGGATGACCACCAAGCGAGAAGGGCTCCCCGACTTCGACCCACTCTACACTGTCGAAGCCCAAACCAGCGTTGCCACGGCCTAGCCGTTCTCGGGCGGATCACGTCGGACTCTCGTTTAAGCTAAATCGCTGGCTCGGCCTAGGAGTTCAATTTTGGCTGTGGCCGTACCCGTTTTAGGACGGCGAGCCGTTGTCGAAGCGCAAGGGAGTTCGACTACTGCGAGTCTACCGCCTCCGAAAGGTCCGAAGCCCCAGGAGCGGTGGCACGAAGCCGAACTCCGGGACGATGCCCACAGCCGGCCAATGCGCTCGCGTGTCGCACCGCCGGCAGACGAAGATGCCGCATTCTCCGCAAAAGTCGATCGTGTCCAACCCGCAATAGGTGCAGGGCCCGTTGATAAAAACGCCGCCATCCATGCGGTGCCGAAGGGTGTGGATCGCGGTCTTTTGAAGCCATCCGGATTGATACATCGTGCCTCCTACGTTCGAAATTGTCCTCAGAGTTCGTGCTCTGGCGGGTCGTGGGCAGGGAAATGGGTTTCGCGCGGCGCTGCAAAACACCGGGCGCCATTCACGCTACGGGCGGCCGCTTCCGCAAGCGTTCCGGACCTGGCTGCGGCTGAGGCGGCGCGTCCCAACCGCACGCGCCGCAAGATGCGCGACGCGTTGCCGCCCAGAATCAGGGCCTCCTTCTCAGGCGGAAGTCGCAAAAGCCGGATCTTGTGGAGTTCGACGCCCGGATGCAGCCACGGCCCATCGGAGCCGAAAATCACTTTGTGCGCGCCTGCGCGCTTGACCGCCTCCACGATGTAGTCGAATCGCCGCACCGCCGAGGTGTCGGCGTATACGTTGGGAAAGCGCACCAGTTGATCGATAACGCGTTGGTGCGCCTTCCAATCATCGGCGAAGCTGCCGAGATGGGGAATGATGAACACCACGTCCGGGTATTGCGGCGCCAGCATATCGACGACTTCGGCGCGGCCTATCACATCTGCTAGCAAAGGCAAGCGGAACGCGCGCGCCGCTTCGCACACTTCCCGCGTGGGCATAGCTTCGAAGCCGTGCAGTTTGATCCCTCGAAAAGCCCACTTAGTTACGGCGTGTGCGACCATCCGAAAAATGCGCCCGGCATCGCGACTGGCATGCACGAAGGCAAAGCCGATGAGGCGGTCCGCATTCGCCGCAACAATCTTCGCGACCTCCTGGTTGGCCTGCGAATAGTCGCTGTGAAACGGGGCGAAGACAACGGTCTTATCGATTCCCGCGGCGCGCGCGCGCCGCAGATACGGCTCGATGGGCGCATCGGTAGTCCAGGGCGCGGTCATATAGTCACCCTTGCCGGCATGACAATGGCAGTCAATCACCATAAGCCGCGCTCCATTCCGCGCGTCCCCGTGGAAGACGGGGCTGCCCCAGCTTCGTCGCGGCCGCCGCCAGGAACCAGATACATGTGGCGATGCCGTTATAGAACGTCGGCAGATGGAACTGTTCGTTCGGCGCGTGGATTCGGTCGCCAGGCAGCGCGAAACCCATCAGGACGGTGGGGATTCCCAGGATTCTCCGGAAGTGATCGACCACGGGGATCGTGCCACCGGATCGCAGAAAGACCGGCGGCACTCCGAAGCCCTTGCGGTAGGCGATCGCCGCGGCCAAGAGCGCGGGGTGGTCACGCTGAACGATCGCGGGCCGGGCGCCCGAGAAGATCCGGACCGTGGATTTGACCGCCGCGGGCGTGACGCGTGCCACGTAATCGCGCAGCAGACGGCCAACCTCCGCGGGATCCTGGTCTGGAACCAACCGGAAACTGAGTTTAGCCAGCGCACGCGCCGGGATCACCGATTTGACTCCAGGGCCGCGATAACCGCCGACGAGTCCATTCACGGTCAAAGCGGGGCGCAGCGTCGTTCGCTCGTATAGGCTGTACCCGCTTTCACCCCAGCCCTTCTCCACCTGGGCGTCCGCCAGAATGCGGGCGTCGCCGGGACCGTGGTTTGCCATATCACCGCGCTCGGTTTCACTCACCGCGCGCACGGAATCATAGAAGCCGGGGATGGTTACGCGGCCGTTGGTATCGTGCATGCCCGGCGACGATCTCGCATAGGGCTTGCAGCGGATTGTGAACCGCGCCGCCGAAGTTACCCGAGTGCAAATCCTGGTGAGGTCCGTGAATTTCCAATTCCAGTTGCAACATGCCCCGCTCCGCGTAGGTGATCGCCGGACGATCGGGACCGAGTATCCGCGTGTCCGAAATCACTGCGGTGTCGGCGGCGAGGGCGCTTTTGTTTTTCTCCACGAAAGAGGCGAAGTGGGGGCTGCCGACTTCTTCCTCGCCTTCGAAAACGCATTTCACGTTCACAGGCAGACCGCTTCCGGTCATCAGGTACGATTCGAGCGCTTTGATGTGCGCAAACAGTTGCCCCTTGTCGTCACAGGCGCCTCTGCCGTGAAGGTAGGCGCCCCGCACGGATGGGTGGAACGGTGGCGTATGCCACTCGTCGAGCGGGTCGGCCGGCTGCACATCGTAATGGCCGTACACCAACACCGTGGGACGGCCGGGAGCTCGCATCCACGCGCCGTAGACTACTGGCGGGCCGCCCGATGGAACCACCCGTACCCGCTGAAGGCCGGCGCGGTGCAACTGGCCGGCGAGCCAGGCCGCGCACTTTTTCAGATCGCCCGCCCGCCGCGGGTCGGAGCCCACGGTTGGAAACCTTACGAACTCCTTCAGCTCGGCGAGAAAGCGCGGATGGTGTCGCCGAGCGTAAGTGAGGGCGCGTAAGGGTGCCATACAGTCAGCGCGGCTTTCGGATCAAGCGTCGCGGTCAATGCTCGAATTCCATCTCCATCTCACGTTCCGCCGGATTTTTCCCCATGGGCTTCTGTTTGCCGTTGGTGCGCGCCGGCGTGGGCGAAGATTGTTCCCAAGGCAACACGCGATGCGAGGCCGGCCGCCCGGCCAGTCCCATCGCCTGGGCGCTGGTGAGCCATTCTTCCGATTGCTCCGCGATTTCGAGCAGCAGCGTTTCAAACTGCGAGCGTGTGGTCTGAAGAATGTGAGGCTGCGCCAGCCAGCGCAAGACCTCGCGTCCTGTAACTCCCATCCGCTGCCGCGGTGAAGTGACCAGGCGTTCTTTGAAGTAGCGGATGAGCACTTCTTCTACCACGTCCCAGGCGTTGTCGGCGCCGAACAGCCGCTTGACATCGGGCGAGTTCAGAATCTTGAACGATTCCTCGAGCAGTTGCATCACCTCGACGCGCAGGACGTTGAGGTGGCCGAACGAGAGCCACTTCAGGTTATTGCGGAGGTCCAGGCCGGCGCGCCGCACTATGGCGATCGATCCGAAGCTGGGGTCGTAAGCGCGTTCGCGAATCACGTCGGAAATCCGCTTGTCGCGCCAGAACAACGTCACCTGATGCACGAAATGGGCGAACAGCTTGTGGAAGTCCGTATTCGCACGCGACCCGTTGGGAACCGGCCCGCCGCCGTAATTAAACACTCGCTTGTAGGCCGCCATGCGTTCGCGCATGGTATAGCGCAGCACTTCGCGCCGGTCGAACTGGTATAGGGCATAAGCGCCAGGCCCGCCCGAAAGGCGGACAGTGCCCGCGCGGAACAGCTCCTGCAGCTTCTGCACGGCGCGGAAGACGCCGATCTTTTCGTGCTGCCAGAGATAGTACATGTCGCCCACCGCGATGATGCGCTCGGAAGTGATGGTCTCATCGTAAGGCTCCACGCCCGGCGGCATGCGGGTCTGGCCCAGTTGGGAGGCTGCATCGGAGCCGATGCCGGCCAATTGAGCCAGACCCTTATCCGCAGGTGGCGGCAGCTTACTGTCGGAGTCAACCACCGACTGCAGCATGTCGTCAATCTGCTTGTTGAGCGCGTCGGCGAGCTGGGGGTTCGTTATCAGGTCAGCCGAGAGACGGTTGGTCACCGTCTCTCGCAAGGCTGCTATGCGGTCATATAGGGTTTGATAATCCTTCTCCGTCGCCATGGATGCGTCTCCTCACCTTACTTCGATAAACCGCCTGCCGCCGTTTTCAGGACGGGCGAGTTTCTGAGAATTTCCAGGATCTGTGTCAACTGATGCGGTGTCAGCTCCGCCGGGAAATTCGGCGACGGGATCTCCGAAGCGAGTAAGTAGGCTTCGTCGAGACCATCCGCAAGCAGTTGCATTGCCCGAATTACACGGGGCGTGTGATAGCCGGGGGGTATGCCAGGCGCGTGCTGGCCGATTGCCGCGCGCACAAATCTTCGCAGCCGGTCGGTAGCCCGCTTGAACGATTCCAACCCGTCTTTGCCGGCATCCTGCAGCAGGCCCGGCAACTCCTCCGACGCAGACCGATATACCCAGTCCAGTAACTCGGCCACGAACAAACCTGATGTGTCGGCCGGGAAATGATACAGGACCTTCACACCTCTCCTGGCTTCCAGTACCTCAACTGGGACGCCGGCGAAGATCAGTTGCGAGGTCTGCCGCTCGGGATCGCCCATAAAAACCGAATCCATTGTGAAGTAGGCGTCCTGAACTCCCTGCGCGACCACTTCGAGCGCCCGCGACATGAGAACCAGTTGGGTTCCGAAGAACGGCTCCCGCTGGCTCTCGCCCTCGATCGTCCGAACGAAGAATGACTTGTAGTGTTCCCAGCTCTTCTTCAGGCCGATCACATAATCCACCAGAATCAGGTAATTCGTCAGGTTTTGCTCGTCGTCCACCGTAGTCACGTACTGGCGTTCCAGACCAAAGCGTTGTCTCACGAGCCCCAGGCTGCCCGACCGGGCGATGTGCTCCGGATTGGTCGGATCGCCGTGGCCCAGTAGCAGTTCGAATAGCTGGTCAACACGGGGAACCCGCGGACCACCTACAATCCCGAACTCATTCACAAGCGCGGAAAACTGAGTGCGAACTACCGCCTGGACCGTGGCCAGGTCTTCGGCCTCCACGGCTGGAATCAAGGGATATAGCCCGTCGAGCAGCGGCAGTGACTGATCGAGCGCAACCTTGGCGCGCGTGTAGATACTGGCTTGGGCGCCAGTCACCGCGCCCATGTCTGTTTGCACCGTGTAGCTGCGCGGCGTCCAGGTGAATTCCGTGTGCCCCTCGACGTCCTTCAGATCGAACGCCTGGTTGAGGGCGCCGAGGAATCCTTTAGGGTCGTCACCCTTCGTCCGCCAACTCAAGACTTCGCGGATCGCCTTGTCGGCAGCCATTCCGAGAGGGGAACTGCCGCCGATCTGGCCCGGCGAAGCAGGACTGCTTGCGGAGGGCAGGGCTCCGGGAGAAAAATCCTGGGTCAACACCGGGAACGACTGGAGGTCGGAAACCGTGCCGCCGTTCGGTCTGGATTTAAATGTATGTTCCGGCATCGCTCTTACCTTTCAAAAATGGCGTTACTCTACTGTCAAGCCTTCATACGGACGGTTTCGAACGGGATTCCATCGAATAGTCCGATAAAATCGAACTCGTCTCCCGGCTTGGCTGGGATTCTGACGTTGCCCTGGGCGTCGGGCTCAAAGCGGCCAACTTCGTGCCCTTTCGTCGTAATGACTCTCACAGCGCGGTTGCCGCCCGTAAAATGATCCGGGAAGCGCAAAACAAATTCCTCCACTTGGTCGCGCGGCAACGGCTTGGCCTGAGCCGCTCCGGCTGAAGCCTTGCGCGCATGGCACCCCACCTGGAAGACGAGGCTGGAGATCCGGAAGAGCCCTTCACTCAGACCAGCCGGAAGCTCCGTGTCGCAACGCAGCAACTGGTCCAATACGGCCATCGCCTGGTCCGACCAGTGCGGAACGCGGTCGACCCGAAAGTGTTCGGCCGTCCATTCAATCGCCTCGTCCGCGAGGCCATCTAATTTGATGATCCGCTCCTGAATGTGCTTTGTGGATCCGCCGCAGGCCTTGGATTGGGACGATTCAACCGTCTGCGTGAGCTTACGAATCTCCCGCTTCATGGCGATCGCCGTGGCTGCGATCTCCTCGCGCCAGTCTCGCGATTCCGCTTTCAGTTCACCGATAGCGAATCCGATGTGCGAGATCTGGTATACCACCAGGTTCATCGCTGGCCGAAGATTCAGCACGTTGCCCGGTTGCAACAGGCCGTGCCAGACATCGAACTCACAAAGCAGTGCACAGCAGGCCTGCTGGGCCGCGTTTTGTAGCTTTTGCAGACTGGCGATAGTTTCCTGTTCGGAGGTTGAGCACCCCAAGGCATCCATTGCTGGGATTGCGGCGGTTATTTTTCCCAGTGATGTCTGAAGCGCCTCCGCCGTATTCAAGATCTGCATGGACGCCGTGGGGAATGCCTGATTGGGGTCCGCTAATTCAGTGAGGATCCCGCTGAGAATCTGTTGGGCGCACATCAAAGCCCCGTTCAATTTACGGTAAGCTGCGCCGCCGGGCTGTGCGGCATAGGCGAGGTGTAATTGGCAGATGGCTCCGCCGACTTCGCGGAGGCCGCTTTGGTCACTGTCCGCGGCACAGCTCAGGCTGGCATTGGCCTTCATGAAAGCGACCGCGATGGCTCGGATGTTCTCCAGAACGTCGTCCGGGCCGAGATTCGGCGCATTGGAGACGATGTTGGAGATGATCTCCAACTCCGCGTAAATGACCGGGAACTTCTTTGTGGTGAAGGATTGTTGCGCCAGGGCAACTTCCTTGCCGACTTCCTGAAACAAGTCGGTTTGTAGATTCGCCGCCGTCTCGTAATATGTCGGAGTCAGCGGAGTAACTTGCAAGGTTCCGGACATCAACGCAATGGCGTAGTTATGGCGCTGGTTCAACGGGTCGATCAGTTGAGCGACGACCGGATACGGGCCGATCCGGCTGTCCGGCTTGGCGTCGCAAGTGCCAACCGCCTTGATGCCATCGATGTTGTCGGAAATCGCAACTTGGAACGGCGGATTGGAAGACCCGTACGGCCGGCTGACATCCCGGACAATGACGGTTAATGTCGCGGGAGTGATCGTGAGTTTCGCTTTCGTCGATGAGACGGTGTAATTGCTATGTTTGCCAAGCGGGTCATTCAGTTGAGCCGTAATGTCATACGCTCCGATTGGAGAGTTCGCCGTGGCGCTGCACGATGCCGTTGCCGTAAGGTTGTCGTGATTTGCGGATACGGTCACGGCAAACTCCGGATTGGAACTCCCGTACACCCGGCTGTTATCGGCCACCGTAATGGTGATCGGAGCGCGCTTCACCTGAAGCCTGCCGTTCTTGTAGGTGATATTGTGCTGCTTCTCGAACCCGTCCAGCGCGTCCTGCGGACCACTCAGTTTGGGCACGATCGGATAACCGCCCGGGATCACCGGGCTGTCCGGATCCGCGCTGCAACTCAGTTCGATCTCGATTTCCGGCGGTAGTGCGAAGCCATCCGGCAACAGGGAGTGCTCGAATTCCGGGTTGCTTTCGCCATAGGCGCGGGATGCGTCTTCCGCGCGGATCACGATTTTGGGTCGGCGCAAAGCCTCTTTCGTGGGATATTCGGGTCCTGTAGCACTGCTCACGTCATCCTCCTGTCCAGACTCATTTGGTGTATCGGGTAAATCCGGCGGCTGGCTCGTTGTGTCCGTTGGCCGCTTCGATGGTTGACGATACGTCCGCTTAGCCATTCAAGTGATCTCCTTTCTCACCAGCTCCCGGGCCTCTTCCGTCGTCGAGACGATTTTTTGTCCGATGTTCGTCGCCTGCACTGTGATGGAGGTCATCCCAACGCGCTCGGCGATCTCCTGCCAGCAGTTGGCGAGTGCCTTGCTCACTCCATCGAGCGGCTCCCGGCATTGCTCGATGCCCTGTTTGACGCTGTTCGACCATGGCAGCCACTCTCCACGCCGCTCCGTTCCCAAGCCGGTCAGATCTTTCAAGTTCTCGTAGCTGACCAGGCTCTCGGCGAACTGGCGCTCGATCCGGTGAAAGCGCTCCTGGCATATCGTTAGCGCTCGCCGCGCGGCATTTAGATCCGCTACATTGCGAACCGCTCTCTGCGCGCCGCGGCCGGCTTTGGTCGCTTCGTCCAGCAGGCCCATCATGTCGAGAATGACGTCCTCGAGATGGTCTACCAGCGCCGCCTCGCTCCGCACTGGTTTGTCTTCCACTACGGTCAAGCGCACCGCAAGGAGCATATCGTGCAGCTTGCGAAGCTCAGTGAGCAGACCCTGAAAGGTGATTTCGAGCGGCACGTCGATTATCTCCTCACCAGTTCCTTATAAAAGTTCCGCATAACTACGCCCGGCCGGGCCAGGCGGCGATCGAGCGCGATCCGGCAAGCCCCGATCAGGAAGCGCTCCGGAACAATGCCGGGATCCACCCCTGCTGCCAGCCGCCCCGCTGCTTCTTCGATCATCTGCTGATCCTTTTTGGCAAACCGAATCACCTGGCTAAGGCTTTTGTTGCCGAGAGCCTTGTAGGGCTTGTAGCACATCACGTCCACCGCTTCACGGCACGCCTCGGGAAAGGACTTGAGGACTTTCTCCGGAATGTTGCCATCGCGCGGATTGGAGTAGATGCGGGTCCACGCTTTTCGATACTGCTCTGCATGGTCGTCAAATCCCATACGCTTCAGCAACTCGACGCTGATCAGCGTCCGCAAATAAGGCGTGGGATGCACGCCCACGGGATTGAAGTGAAACACCGTGGCAGGAGCTCGCCCCACCACGTCCATCAACGATCCGAGCACTTCTGGACCGCCGAGAAGGAGTGCGCTCATGTCAGCAAACATTTCCCGATTCCAGCGTGTCCACACCCTTGCTACCGGGCGGCCGAACCCGCCATTCATCAGCCGCAGGGCGACGGCCTTGGGTATCGCCTTGCTCAATCCTAGTTCCGTCTGCAGATTGTGACTGACTTCATGCATTACCGCGCCCAGCGTCCAGGGATTGATCAGGCGATGATAAGGCAACTGCACCAAAGGAAACGGATTGAGCTGCTTTCCGATCTTACTCACCGGAATGCCGCGGCGGATCGTTGCCGGAGCAAAGCCTGTGCGCATGAAGCAAAACGGCGGAGGAGCCGGTATCGATTTCGCCACTCCGATTCCCGTGTATGCCACCTGGTAACAATCCATCGCGATGCGGTCGCAACTCAGCAGCCACTCCCCATACGGCATTGACTGGCGCTGCCCGAACAGCTCGAAATAGAAATCCCAGATTTTCTCAATACCTTGCACCCACTTGTGCGCCCGGTCTTTGTGCACCAGCACATTCTGTAAGCGAGCCGGACCCAAGTCCTGCTGGGCCCGTTCGATGGATGTAGTGACGTTCTTTGTCATCTTCAGCAGGCCTCCCCGCAGTCTGCTGATCAGGTTGTTGACAACCAGGATGTGACCCTCTGTAGGGGAAGCCGGACCGACGCCGAATTCCTCCCGCCGAAACGGTCGGAGCGCGGCCGCGTGTCGGTTCACATTGATCGATTGCGCGCGGAGCCAGGCCGGCAGCACGCGTGGAGCCGCCTTGGCAGACCTTGGCTTCCGGGGCGTCGAAAGACCCACGCGCGCTTCTGTCAGCGTTACTGTGTCCGGCAGCGTCGCCATGTCGGCTTACCTCAGCAGTTGTCCACAACACCGGCAATAGTTCGGCGCCGCGGTAGAGGACCCTGCGCCGCCACTGGGACAGACGCACTGGCCGCCCACTACCTGGCCTTGCCTGGTGGCGCCGCCGGCTGCGCGCCCAGCAGTGGCGGGCGCCCCGGCTGCGCGCCCGGGAGCCGCCGCTCCGCGCGCAGTCGCAGTGCCGCGCGCCGTGGTTGTAGCCGGCGCACCCGTACGAGTGGGAGCCGCGGTGTGAGGCACGCGAACCCTGCGCCCATTGATCCAGCGCCACCGCCATCGGGGGTGGGGCCGCATCATCCCGTGTCCGACACGCCGGTGAAGTTGGCGTTCCATGCGATTGTGGCGACGCAGCGCGTGGCGCCTGCGCCCCGGACTGCCGAGCACGCGCTGTGTCTGGCGCGCCAAGGTCCGGATTGCCGTGCGTGGCGTAATCTTTTTGCCGTGCGCCACCTGGCGGGCGATGCTGTGAACGGTCCGCCGCGCAATGGAAGGCACCGTGCGCAACAGGCCGCGCGCGGCGGGCTGCCGATGAAGGCCGCGCGCGATCTTGCCCACGCCCCGCGTGAGTTGCGGAGTGACTCGCGTAACCGCCTTGGCGATTCGCGGCAGGGCGCGCTTGGCCATGGGAGCCAGGGCTTTGGCCGCCACGGGAAGCAGTTTGGACGCCGCCATCCCGATCAATGGCAGGAAATGCTCCGCGGCTTCTTCTTCGGTTTCAGCCTCCGCCGCAAGCTCTCCCAAATGCTCCATCATGGCATCGGGATAGATCTTGCGGATGGGGCTGAGCTCTTCTTCGAACTCGTCTTCACCTTCGAATTCGTCCTCTCCCTCGAGTTCGTCTTCGAATTCCTGTTCGCCGAGAAGGCCGCTCACGATATTGCCGATGGAACCGAACTCGCTTTCGTCTTCCAGTTCGTCCTCTCCTTCGAGTTCGTCCTCGCCTTCATACTCGGCTTCGAGTTCCTCCTCGCCCTCGTATTCGCTTTCGAACTCGGGCAGGAGCTCTTCTTCACGGGCCGCACAAGAATCGCACAGAACATTTGCCATTGTGGTTTCTCCTTCGATAATCGAGATTCTGCCGCAAAAGTTTAGCCGAGCATCATCCGCCGGCGACGCGCTCCGGTGCGCGTGCGCATGCGCCTGGGCCGCTTGTATGCCTTGGTGACTTTGAAGTTACGCTTCACTGCCGCTGCTGAAGCTTTGGTACTGCCAAGTACCTTCCTCACTTGCTTGGCTGCAGCCTTCGCCGTGGCGCGCCGGGTGATCGGTTTGCCTTTGGCAGCCTGGCGCTTCAGGTCTTTCACCGTCCTTCGAACAATCGTGGGCACGGCGCGAAGCAGGGGACGCGTCGCGCGGCGGCGCCGCAGAATGCGGGTCAGGATCGCAGTGCCGCGGACCAGGTGAGGAAGCATGCGGCGCAGAACCCGGCGGTCGCGCGGCGAGATGACTGTGACGGTGGCCGCGCCGACCATGGCTTCCGCCTCGCCTTCATGCGACTCGTGAGAAGCGGATTCCGCCAGCATTTCGGCAACCGCCTCGTTGTGAGTCAACTCGTGGCTGGCGATTTCGTGCGCGATTTCCTGCTCACCCTCCATCTCGTCCTCGCCCTCGTACTCGTCTTCGAGTTCGCCTTCTAAGGAGGAGCTGACAGCTTTGCCCAAAGTCGCGCCGGCCGGCCCCAGGATCGCCCCACCTACAATTGGCGCCGCCACTTTGGCTACTTTCTTCAGGATCGGAGCCGCTTTTTTCAGAAACCGCCCGATTTTGCCGAAGAACTGTTCGGTCTCGTCCTCGCTTTCGAACTCGTCTTCTCCTTCGCCGAGGAGGCCGCCGAGCACGTTGCCGATGGCGCCGAACTCGCCTTCGCCTTCGTCTTCATACTCGCCTTCGTCCTCCATCTCGCCTTCGTATTCGCTCTCGGTCTCGAACTCGTCCTCTCCTTCGCCGAGGAGGCCGCCGAGCATGTTACCGATGGCGCCGAATTCGCCTTCGGTTTCGTCCTCAAGCTCACCCTCGTGAAATTCCTGTTCCAGCTCTAACTCGAGTTCGCCTTCGTGGTCAGCCATTTGTAATTACCTCCTTAAAATGGTCCAGCAGAATGAAGATTACTGCCGGTTGGCCGCGAGGAATAGTCGCACGTTATGGCTAACTGTTTTCGGGTCGCACAAAAGTGCTCGATAAAATTGACTAGCGAGTGAAACGAAGGCGCTGTAGCCGTCACCAAAACGTGGGACTAGAAATACATTCACCCAGATGATATCTTGCTCCTTGTTTTCCGCGATTGTCGCGGTGGCTATGGAGCGAGCGCCGCGGCGGATTGTGACGGCTTTCCGATTGCGCCCATCCGAACCGGCACGTCAACGACCCACATAGGAGATTGCATTACATGGGGATTGTCCAGACAGCCTGCATTGAAGACCTGGTTCGCACTCTCATCAAAAACGCCCCGGCTCAAGAGCCGCCTGCTGAACGGAGCGAAGATGGAGCCGCGGAAGAAATCATTCTGGATCTCGACCTGGATGGAGCGCGCTACCTGTTGATCCGTCTTCCGAAATCAGGCCAGGTTGCGGTTCAGCTTAGCCCGCGCGAGCGCGAAATCGTGCGGCTGGTCGCCCAGGGCCACTCAAACAAGATCATTGCCGATGTGTTAGGCATCAGTTCGTGGACCGTGTGCACGCATCTGCGCCGGATCTTCGCCAAGATGGGCGTAGGATCGCGCGCGGCCATGGTTGCCCACGTCTCGGCCGCTCCGAACCGCGACAACAAGACCCGTTCAGCCGTGGTGATAGCCACCGGCCAGCTTGCGAGTCAGCGACTTGGGTGACGGATACTCCTCGAAGTGCCGCACCGCCCGGTGAATGTCGGCCACCAGCAGTTCGGCGAGATCACGGCTCACGCCGAGTCGGCTTATCACTCTCTGTACGACAAGATCTTCCCGACCCTCGGGCATCGGATATGCGGGCACTTGCCATCCGCGGGCGCGAAGGCGGTCAGCCAGATCGTATAACGTGAGATTGGATTGTTGTTCATCCTTCAGTTTCCAACAACACCCGGGGATTCCACCCTGACCGTCGTAAACCAGGTCAAATGGCCCAATCTTCTCTACCTGTTCTCCAACCCATTTTCCGATCTCGGCGCAGTCAGTTGCGATCCGCGTATAACCCTCTTTGCCCAGTCGAATGAAATTGTAATACTGTGACGCAATCTGGCCGCCCGGGCGCGAGAAGTTCAACGCGAAGGTAGGCAGGGTGCCGCCGAGATATTTCACTCGGAACATCAACTGCTTCGGCAAGCGCTTCGGATCGCGCCAGACGATCCACCCACAGCCAAGTGGCGCTAAGCCGAATTTGTGTCCGGACGTGTTAATCGATTGAACGCGGGGAATTCGAAAGTCCCACACTACGGAGGGATGGATGAAAGGCGCAACGAAGCCGCCGCTTGCCGCATCGACATGAATCGGAATGTCCAGGCCGGTTTCTTCCTCCAGGTCGTCTAGTGCGATGGCCACCTCTTGTACCGGTTCGTACTGCAGAGTGTAAGTCACACCGAGAGTGGGAATCACCCCGATCGTGTTTTCGTCGCAGCGCTTGATCACTTCCTCGGGTGACATGATCAAACGGTTGCCTGCGCAAGGGATCTGGCGAAGTTCTACGTCAAAGTAACGCGCAAACTTGGGCCAACACACATGCACCGGTCCGCAGATCAGGTTGGGACGGCCGCGCGGTCCACCCGCGGCTTTGCGGCGCCGGCGCCAATTCGATTTCAACGCCAAGCCTCCAAGCATGGCCGCCTCGCTCGACCCGGTGGTGGAACAGCCTACGGTATTGGCCGTATCCGGTGAATTCCATAAGTCCGCCAGCATGCGGACGCACCGCGCTTCCAATTCCGCCATTTGCGGATATTCGTCCTTGTCGATGATATTCTTGTCCAGACACTCGTCCATCAGTTGCTTCACTTCCGACTCAACCCAGGTCTGACAAAACGTGGCGAGATTCTGACGCGAGTTCCCATCGAGCAACAACTCGTCATGCACCAGTTGATAAGCCGCGGAACGATCGATCCCCAGGTTCGGAAATGCGTGCTTTGGAGCCGGTCTGGCATGAAAAGCGGAACCGGGAGCGTCATTACTGCGATGCTGCTGCATGACGATAGTCTACACACTCCTTGCTGCGGTTAACGCCTCCCGGGTTCAGGTAGCGATGACGCCATCGGTTTTGCGCGGGTTGGCCCCACGCGGCCGTGGGGCAGCTCAGGCAACCGGCCACCTGGGAGAGTTGTTGTAAGTCCCTCATCGATGTTAGAAAGTCAGCTTCAGCGCCAACTGTATCAGGCGCGGCCTTTCCAATGCGGCGGTGATCTCTGGGAGCCTGCCGAACGATGCCGAGCTACGAAGCGGTGCACTTGTGTTATGGCTGCCGCATGCGGCGGAGCATTTCGTTTGCACTGGCTCTGATATTCGGATCGGGATCACGCGCGGCCATCTGGAAGTGAGGGATGGCGCCAGTGGCATCGCCCGACTGGCTCAACAATACGCCCAATTCGTAATGGGCTCGGCCGGAGTTCGGGTTGAGGTCCAAGGCGATACTGAGTTCGCGTTTAGCGCCGGCGGAATCGCCTTTAGCTGAAAGCACCGATCCCAACAACTCGTGCGCCGGAACCAGCTTCGGGTCCAACGCCAAAGCGGCCTTGACCTGCTGTTCCGCGCCGTCGAGATCATTCATGTTGGCCAGCATTCGGGCGTAGTTCAGGCGCGCGGGAAGGTACGCGGGGGTCAACCGGATGCTTCGCTCGAAATGTTCGCGGCCTTCCGGCCATTCGCCGCGCGCGGCCAGCAGCATGGCGAGGTTGGTCTGCCACTCAGCGACTCCGGGATCAATCGTTAACGCAGCTCGGAATTGCCGCTCCGCGCCCGGCGCATCTCCTAATCCCATCAGGAGTGAGGCGAGGTAGTTGTGCGTCTCGGCCGCATCTGGATTGAGCTCGATGGCTTTTTCCAGATCGCCCTTCGCTTCCACTGTCTTGTCCTGCTGCCAGAGGACCCAGCCGAGCAGTCCCCAGGCGGCTGCATCGTCCGGCCGAAGTTTCACTGCCATGCGAAAGGCCGCCTCGGCTCTGGCCCATTGTTTCGCTTCCATGAGTGCATTTCCCAACTCGAGTTGGACGATCTCGGAATTCGGCGCGCGGCGCGCAGCTTCTTCGAACGATACGATCGCTTTCGGCATGTCGCCGGCGGACCGGTGCCCTTCGCCGAGGCCCGCATAAAAACCGGACTGAGTAGGGTGAAGGGTGCCGATCAAAGTAGCCAATCGCTTCAGACCGGCATCCAGATTGCTTCGATCCGTGATCTGGGCCAGGGCGCCGTACAAAAGATCCTCGGAGTTCGGCGCCGGCGCCCGCGGCAAGTAGAAAACAACGTCGCCGCGATATGAGGTGGCCGGAGATTCATGGATTTCCGTCTTCTCTGCCAACAGATCCTCCGCCGGTTTCGCCCGAACGATTCTGTGGTCCGTCATCACGATGTGAACGGCATCGTCTGTCCGGCGTTTTGGCATGTGACAGGCGACGCAGTTCGCGCCCGAGGCATGCTCAACCCGCGCTTGCGGCGAGACTTTGTGGCAGCTTTGGCAGACGCCGTTGTAATGCGCTGCTGCACTCTCGCCGCGTGGAATGTCATGCGGATCGTGGCAGGTGGTGCAGCGAAGCTTTCCCGCGCTTTTCAAAAAACAAGCCGATTCGCGCAAACGATACCCTGCTTGGTTCACCTGAAACTCCGCGTTCCTGCCCGGCGTCATGTCGAATGAGAGTCGGAAGCCGGCGAGGGGCTGCCCCGGTATGTACGAGAACGGCCCGCGATTGAAGCGCTGCAGGGAGTGCGGCAGGAGGCGGCTAGTGGTCTCGAGATGACACTGTAGGCAGACTTCTATCTCGCGGTCAGAACTCAAGCGCGCTGGATTCACGATTGCGGCGCGAATCTGCTGCGGTGTGGCCTCCTTTCTTCCCGCGGTTTCTACATGCTGCTGCCCAGGCCCGTGACATCTCTGGCAGTCGATTCCCTGCGGGAGGGGCTCGAGATATTGCGCCTCCGCTGCCGGTTCCTCGTGCCCTTGCGGGGTGCGCGGATAGGCGTTATGGCAGAACATGCACTCGTAGTGAATCGCGCGGGTGGAGCCCTGATAGTCGGCCGTATCGTAACCCGGGTTCATTCCCCAATAGCCGCCTTTTTCCGCGTACCAGCCAAGAGGCAACTGCTGCAGCGTGCCTTGGGGAGTGAGGTGCAGATACGTGCGCCCGTGATTGCCGGAGCCGAGAACGAAATCGATCTGTTTTTCCTCGACGTTGGTCTCGCGTCCATCGAAGCCGATCTGCCATCGCCGCTGGAAATATTTCCCATCATGCAGGAGCACGTTGAAATAGGTGTCAGAAGCCAAGTGATGGAACGGGAGGCCGGACGTGAAGTCCTCCACCGCCGTTTCCCGGGTAAGCCGATAAAAGGATCGCCCCATCCCGGTTTGCCGGAAAGTCCGGGCCTTGTTGGCATGGCACTGGCCACAGACAGCCGGGTCCACGTAACGGTTGGCCACCTCGGCCCGAGCGTCCGGCACGAGTACGCCAATGCCGATCAAGAAACCGGCAACTGAAATTCGCATCAGCCAGACCCCGCCCGAGGGAAAGTCTCGTGCCGCACAATCCCCGAACCTTCACGAATTACAACCAATTGGTTTGCGGCTACATCTGCAATCTTCTCTTGTTTCCCGTTCGGCCACCGGATTTCCAGGTTTGCCGACTGTTCCGCTCCGAGGCCAAAGTGCATCCGCCGATCGTTTGCGGAAAGGTAAGATGACTGCGCCATCACGGCCTGGACTTGCTTCCGCCCTCCGTACGTGGCAACTACTTGCGCTCCGATCGCGCTGCGGTTCGACTCCACTCCCACAAGCAGCACCTTCAGCCAGCGATTGGTTCCGCTGACATCGTTGCGAAACAGCGACGGAGGCTCATTCATATTCATAATCAGAATATCCATGTCCCCGTCGTTGTCGAAGTCTCCGAAGGCGGCGCCGCGGCTGGAGTGCAACTCGTTCATGGCGGGACCGGCAAGGTCGAGGATCTCTTCGAATTTGCCACCGCCCAGGTTACGAAAGATCACGCTGGGCGTCTTGTATGGAGCATTGGGATCGGCCGCTTCCACCTCCGGATAGACCATACCGGAGGTGAAGAAGATCTCCGGCAGGCCGTCATTGTCGAAGTCCTGTATGGCAGCGCCCCAGCCGACGAAGCGCGTTTCCACCCTCAGGCCAGCGCGGTTAGTGGCATCGCGGAAGGAGCCGTTTCCATTGTTCTTGTAAAGCACATGCGTGTCGGAACTGAAGTGGGTCTTGAAGAGGTCGAGATATCCGTCGGTGTCGAAGTCGCCCACGCCGATTCCCATGCCGCCCTGCTCACGGCCGTCCTCGTTCAAAGCGACGCCACTTTCGAGGCCGCGCTCGGTAAACGTGCCGTCGCGATTGTTGCGGAACAACAGGCTTGGTGTCGTGTCGCAAGCGACATAAATATCCGGCCATCCATCGCCGTCGAAATCGGCCGCCACCGCCGTCAATGGGTAGTTCGGAGTAACAGCCAGGATTCCCGCGCGCTCGCTGACATCCGTGAAGGTGCCGTCGCCGTTATTGTGATACAGACGGCACGGCTCCTGCGGAAGGCCGCCAGGACCGCAGAACACGGGCACGCCACCGCGATTGCATGTGGGATTCGTCCCTCGAACCGGAACTTTGTCAGGATCGAAAACCACGTAGTGATTAACAAAGAGGTCGAGCCTGCCGTCGCGGTCGTAGTCGATCCAGGTGCAACCTGTGCCGTAGCGTGTGCCGGGATGAATCAAGCCGGCCTTCGCGGTGACGTCCGTAAACGTGCCATCGCTGTTGTTGTGAAACAGGATGTTCTGTCCCCAGCAGGTGACAAAAACGTCATCGAAGCCGTCGTTATCGTAGTCGCCGATCGTGATTCCCGCGGCCCAGACGCTGCGGCCCAACCCGGACTGCGCAGTCACATCGCGAAAAGTGCCATCTCGATTGTTCCGATACAGTCGAATCGTCGCGTCTTCCGGCGTCGGTCCCGTGCGGCGGCGGCCCGTAAGGGTGATGACGTCCAGCCAGCCATCGTTGTCGTAATCGATAAACGCGACTCCGCATCCCATCGCGTCGAGAATGTAATCCACATGGCCTTCATTGCCGTAAATCACAGGAGCGCGCAATCCGGCCCGCGCCGCGACATTGACGAATTTGGCATGGAACGGCAGGCCGGACGGTTTCCCGCGCGGCGCCGGAGCGATGCCTCGGGAGGCCATGCCGCTGTACTGTTGCGCCACTGTGACACTGGAATGGAGAAGCCCGAGAGCAGCGGCGGATAGAACCTTCCGGCGTGTCATTGCGATTCTGTTGAGAATATCAAACTCGGAATCGGATAGAATCTCAACCGAAATGGGATACTCCGAGACGGGAAGGTTTGCGCGTCTGGCCGCGGTTCTTGCCACCGCGACAATGGCCGCTTCCGCATGGCAGCCAACCGGCGCGCAGTTGATCAATTCAGGTCGCTTTCAGGAAGCCCTGGCAGCCTTCGAGGCCACTCTGCATACGGAGCCGAAGTCGGTAGCCGCGAACAACGGCGCGGGAGTTGCGCTGGATCTGATGGGACGTTACCGCGAAGCACAGGCCTATTTCACCGCGGCAATCAAAGCCAGCCGCACTCCGTTGGAGAGAGCGCTAGCCGAGCGCGCCTTGGCGATAGGATACGGATTCGCGGGCGATTGCATCAATGCCGAAAAGCTGGAGAAGCGCGCATTCGAGTTTTACGTGGAGACGGCAGATTCTCCGAATGCCGGCGACGTGGCTGACGAGCTCGCCCGATTGTGCCTCGACGCAGGCGACTTCGAGCGAGCCTCGCAGTGGTACCAAAGAGGGCACGATCAGGGTTTGAGGGAACAGAACATCTCTCAAGCGCGAACCGATCTTTGGGATTTCCGATTGGCGCACGCCAAGGCGCGCATCGCGGCGCAGAGCGGCAAACTCGCCGAGGCCCGCAAGCAAGCTCAAAGGGCTCGCGCGATTCTGGATCGCGGCCGCATTCCCGAACAGGAGGAGTTCTTTCCCTACCTCCAGGGCTACGTCGCTTTTTATGCGAACGACTATGGGGAGGCCCTGAGCGATTTGAATCGCGCCTCCCACAGCGATCCGTTCATTCAATGCCTGATCGCCCGAACGCACGAAGCCATGGGCGACCGCGTCCGGGCAATCGAGTTCTACCGGAAAGCCGCTGCGGCAACGGCACACAGCGTGCCTGCCGCCTATGCCCAGCCCTATGCGCGCCGAAAGCTGGCCGGGCTCGAATCACCAGTCCTGCGGTAGCCGCGTGAAGAAGAGCCTTGCAGGATCGATCGGTCGATTCTCGGGATTCCGATCTTTCCCATCGATGCGGCGTTGTGCGGCTTGAATTGCCGGATCGTCAGGCGCTCCCTTCAACGCCTCGGTGATCGCATGTTTCACGTCGTCGATCCGGTCGGGCGCCGACCGCGATGTCACGTCGGCGAGAGACGCCCAAACTTCAGGGCTGTGTGCGCCCAGCGAAACCGCCGTTTCGAGCAGCCGCCGCGCTTGTTCAGCTGGTCCGTGCACGGCAACAATCAGCCCTTCCGCGACCCAGACGGCAGCGACTTCCGGCCAACGCCGCCGCGTATTCTCGAGCAAAGCCTGGGCCAACTCCGTCTGACCGCCGCTTTCGAGCAATGCGGCGCGAAGAACCGGAAACCAAGGCTGCTGGGGCGCGGACTTTCCGGCTCGATCGAGCAACTTCAGGGCGTCATTGGTGCGGCCATCCTTTTTGAGGAGAACCACTTCCTGCCAGTAAAGGTCGGCGCGATCCGGCGCAGCACGGAGTGCCCGGTCTAAGGAGGCCAAGGCTTCCGCGCTGTTGCCCGCGGCATCGAGCATTTGTGCCCGTGCCAGGTAATAGCCGGCATCTCGTGCAGGCTCGGCGATTCGCTCCAGGTGCTTCAAGCCCTCCTGTGCGCCAGCGGAATGAAAAGTCGCAATCGCGAGTGACAGCTCCAACCCGGCCGAATGGTCGGCCGCCGATGCCTTTTCCAGTAGCTCCCGCGCACTTGCGAATTGCCGAGCTTCGAGCATCGCGCGACCGGCATCGGCAAGAAGGGCGGGACTGGCCTTCATAGAAGCGATGGCGCGGGCCGCTTTGAGCGCCGGATCCGTCTGCCCTTCTTCCAGCGAGAGCTTCAGGTAGTGCAATTGGGCATTTGCATCGCCGGGCGTGTCGCGGACTGCTTTTTCCACGCGAGCTCGATAATCGGCGCGCTGCTGTTCCGGCGAGAGACTGAGATAGCGCATCAGGTCTCGCGGGGCCTGTGTCGGACGCATCTGGCGATAGCGCCCCATGAGTGCTTCCGACTCCGCGTTCTGACCAGCCTCGGCCAGCGCGTTGGCGAGATGAAGAACCAGTGTGGGCTCGTCGGGAGCGAGTTGAGCCGCCTTCCGCAGCGCCCGGATCGAATCGTCGAGACGGTCGAGCGCGCGATATGCCTGGCCCAGACGGTCCAGGATCAGGCCGTTATCCGGCTGAGCGGCGGTTGCCACTTCAAGGTCGGGCACGGCAGCATCGGGCTTGCCTTGCAGGTAGTAAAGAGCGCCGCGTGCTGAGCGCGCCTCCACAAAGTCCGGCTTCAGTTGGAGCGCTTTATCGAGGCTCGAAAGACCTTTTGTGGGATCGTTGGTGCTCTGCGCGAGCCCCAGTTCGTAGTAGCCCACCGGGTCGTCCGGATGCCGCGCGATGTACCACTGGAGATCCGCGATACCCGCATCGAACTGCCGCATGTGGATGCGGGCAAAACCACGCTCGCGCCGGGCCGTGTCGTCGTTCGGCGCGAGTTCGGCATAACGATCCCACGCGGCGGCAGAGTCCTCGTTAGCCTGCAGTTCGCCCGTGATCACGGCGATCAGCCGCTGCACATCGGCGCGCCGCGGGGCCGCCTTCGCAGCCTCTGCCAGGAGCCGCAGAGCCTGTTCCGGCTGTTTCAGCGAATGGTGCACAAAGGCCAGGCTGTAGAGGGCGTCGGCATTGTTCGGCTGCTGTCGAACGGCGGTGTCCAGAACTTCGCGCGCGCGAACGTAGTCATGCGCATATAGCGCGACCACGCCAAGATCGTAAAGCACCTGAAAATCGGATGCATTGCCGGCCAGGGCGTGCGTCAGGAACATTTCAGCTTGAGCGTACTGCTCTGCACGTGCAAGGGTCCATCCAATGGAGGAACTGAGCTTCGAATCGTTCTGCGTGGCGTTGGACAGTTGGGCACACAAGGCATCCGCAGCATCTTTGTCGCCAGCACGATCGAGCGCGATCAGTCTGGGAACCGCCGACTCGGGCGCGTCACGAAGGCCCGCGGGCAGACGATTGAGATAGCCCAGGGCTTCCCGGGCATGCGCCGCGTCTTTGTTCTTCAAGGCCATTCGCGCGAGCGCGAGGTTGGCGTAGGGTTCGGCCGGGTCGAGGGCGAGCACCTGGATGAAGGCGTCGTGCGCGCCCTTTTCATTGCCGGCGGCGAGCAGATGATTCGCGAATCTGCCCAGCACAGACGCTGAGCGGGGCGCTGCCGCGATGGCTTTTCGGTACTGCGCGTCAGCTTCCGTGAACTCCCTGCGAGCGTCGAGAATCATTCCCAGCAGGCTGAGCGCTTCCGCGTCGGCCGGGTGAATGTTCAGTTCCGCGCGCACCTTGGCTTCGGCCAGCGTGTAATCGCCGCGCTGCAATGCCGCCGCGGCATCGCGCAAGGCAGTATCGTCTCCGCGTGCGGCGGGCAGAAGGATCGAGATCGTTACGGCCGCAAGAACGCAGCAGGTGCGGGTCATCCCGTTCACGCCGATTGTACCCCACCTGCCGCTATTGGTATTCTCTTCACACGCGATGACGCGCCGCCAACTACTATCGATGCCTGGCCTCGCGCTTGCGGCGTTGCGCTCCGCTTCCGCCCAGCGATTCGGCGGCATGACGTCGCGCAATGTGACTCCGGCGCCGCGTGGAAAGCCCTCGGGCCTGCCGTTTCACGCCAGCTTTGTGAACGTGGCGGCCAAAGCGGGCCTGAACGCGCCGGTGATCTTCGGCGATGAAGGGAAGGCCGACTACATCCTGGAATCCATCGGGTGCGGCGTGGCTTTCCTGGATTACGACAACGACGGATGGCTCGATATTCTCATGCTTACGGGCCGCAGGCGCACGGGGCCGACGCCGACCTCCGCGTCCATCCGGCTGTATAAGAATAACCGCGACCGAACATTCACCGATGTGACCGCACATGCGGGCCTTGGGCGAAGCGTCTGGGCTTTCGGCGTCACTGTGGGCGATTACGATAACGATGGCTTCGACGATATCTTCATTACTTGCTATGGCAGCAATATTCTGTTTCATAACAATGGCGACGGCACATTCTCCGATGTGACGGAGAAGGCCGGGCTGCATCGCGAGGGCGTCCACTTCGGCAGCGGCTGCACCTGGGTGGATTACGATCGCGACGGCAAACTGGATCTTTTCGTGGCTCACTACGTGGTCTTCGATACCGACAAAATCCAGCCTCGCGGAAAGAACCCCGCTTGTAACTGGCGCGGACAGCCGGTATATTGCGGGCCGATGGGGTTGCCGCACGAGCCCTGCCGTCTATACCGCAACAACGGCGATGGAACATTCACCGACGTCAGCGAACCAGCCGGCATCCTGGATTCGGCCGGATATGGATTGACCACCGTTGCCGCCGATTTCGACGGCGACGGATGGCCCGACATCTACGTGGCATGCGACAGTTCGCCGAGTCTCCTTTTCCGCAACAACCATGACGGAACCTTCACGGAGCGCGCCCTGGAGAGCGGCATTGCCATCAACGAAGACGGGAAGGACCAGGCGGGCATGGGACTTGGCATCGGCGATTTCGACAACGATGGCCATCTGGATATCTTCAAGACGCACTTTGCCGCCGATACCAACGTGCTCTACCGCAATAACGGCAAGGGCACATTTCGCGATGTAACCACGGTCTCCGGATTGGCTGTCGAGACCCGGTTCGTGGGGTGGGGCGCGGCGATCCAGGACTTCGATAACGACGGCCTCCCCGACCTGTTCTACACAACCGGTATGGTCTCGCCGGAATTGGAGCGCGATCTGGCCGATGCGCCGTACAAGACGCCGAACGTGCTGTTTCGGAATCTGGCCGCGGGAAAGTTTGAGGAACTGTTCGAACTTGCCGGGCCGGCAATGAAGGAACTGCATTCCAGCCGGGGCGCGGCATTCGGGGACTTCGATAATGACGGCGATATGGATATTGTCGTTATGAACATGAACGAACCCCCATCGCTGCTGCGCAACGATGCAAGCGGTCCCCATCATTGGCTCAAGGTGCTGTTGGTCGGCGTAGAGTCGAATCGAGCCGCGATCGGCGCGCAAGTGGTTGCCGCGTATGGCGGATTTCGGCAGGCGCAAGCGGTCCTCGGTCAATCTTCGTTTCTCTCTGTCAACGACAGGCGCCTGCATTTCGGGCTGGGTTCAGAAACCAGCGCGAAGCTCGAGATTCGCTGGCCCAGCGGTAAACAGGAACTGATTGACCGCATAGACGCGGACCAGTTGGTGGTTATCCGGGAAGGCTCGGGAATTGTCGCCAAACATCATTTTGTCAGGCCGCCGGCCAAGTAATACCGCATACCACGGGAATTTTGCCGCCTCTAAAGTTTTCATGAAAGCCCTTGCATTCCCTGCCATCTTGGGATAGTATCCACACAACTTGCCCCCGGGGAGTGCTACGAGCCATGGGTCTCAAACAGAGGGGCGGTGCGAGGGATGCACATGAGATTGGGTAGAACAACGTTCGTTCTTGCGGTTTTTCTACTGGTCAACGCTAGCCTCTTTGGCCAAAACGTCACAAGTTCAATTCTCGGAACAGTGGTCGACCCTGCCGGCGCCGCGGTGGTCAGTGCGGACGTTCAAATCTCCAATCAGAGCACCGGAAGCTCAAATCACGCGCTTACTGACAACGCCGGGTTGTTCCGCATCGTGAATGTTCTTGCCGGCACCTATTCGGTTCATATTCAGGTCAAGGGTTTCAAGAACCTCACCGTCAACAACATCGTTGTGGATGCCAGCGAAGCGCACGATCTGGGCCGCCTTCAACTCGCACTAGGGGAAGTCACCGAGAGCGTCAGCGTTACTGCCGAGGTGGCAGCGGTGCAAACGGCGAGCAGCGAGAAGGCGCCGCTTTTGGATTCGAGTCAGCTTAACGTGGACGCCATCAAAGGCCGCGACTTAATGAGTTACATGAAAATCCTACCCGGCGTCGTCGACACCAGCACGGGGCGGGATATCAGCGGCGGATCGATCCTCGGCGGTTTGACCTTCAGCGGGAATACGGGAATCACCGGCTTCTCCGTGGACGGCGCAACCGACATGGACACGGGCTGCGCTACCTGCTTTGCGCACTTCGAGCCGAATATCGATGCAATCGGCGAAGTGAAAGTGTTGATGTCGAATTTCGCCGCCGAATACGGCCGGAATTCCGGAGCCACCATTAGCGTCACCACCAAGAGCGGTACACAGAGCTTCCACGGCTCCGGTTGGTGGACGCACCGTCACGAAGACCTGAACGCCAACCAGTTCTTCAACAATCAGACGGGCGCGCTCATACCTCGTTACCGGTACAACATCGCCGGATGGAGCTTGGGTGGGCCAATCTATATTCCGAAGCATCTCAACACCGCGAAGACCAAGTTCTTCTTCTTTGCTTCGCAGGAATACACCAGATCGCTGCTGAACGCCGCCAACCAATACCGCACCATGCCGACGGCGCAGGAACGCGGGGGTGACTTCTCGCAGAGTTTCAATCCCGGTCAGTCGCTGATCGTCATCACCGATCCCAGCACTGGCGCTCCCTTCCCCGGCAACGTCATCCCGCAGAACCGGATCAATGGCTGGGGACAAGCGATGCTCGGTTTCTTCCCGCAGCCCAACACCGTATTCCCTGCGGGCTCCGCTCAGTATCAGCAGGACAATTTTCAATCAGAGGCTTCAGGCTCCCACGCGAGGCGTGACGACATTATTCGGGGCGATGTCAATCTGACGTCAAAGCTGAATGGATACATCCGCTACGGTCACGATTACGACTTTTCGGACGCCCTCTACGCCGGCATTCAGTTTAATTCAGCTATTCAGGGTCACCCCAATCCGGGAACCGGCTTGGTTGGAAGTGTAAGCTATACATTCAGTCCTACTCTGGTCAACCAGGCGACTTACAACTGGAGTTACAACTACTTCTCTTACTACGAAGAGGTTCCCGCGCAAGTCGCCCGTTCGCTGGGAAACGGAACCCAGGGAACGCCTCAAGCCGGACAGCCACTTCCGAGCTTGTTCCCGCTCCATCCCCTCGGACCCGGCCCTGGAGGCGATCTCCTGGAGGGACCAGCCGGTTGCTCCAACGGCTATTGTCCCTATCTTCCGGGCTTCAGTTTCGGGAGCACGCCGGTGAACGCTGCCAGCTTTGCGGAATCCAACGTCGACTATATCAATACGAACCGCATCTATCAGTTTTCAGACAACCTGACGAAGATCTGGGAAAACCACACAATCAAAGCTGGCGTCTACATTGAGCGCAACCGAAAGCTCCAGCCAGGTGGCCCCACCTATACGGGCAGCTACAACTTCGGCAAAGATGTGAATAATCCGCTGGATTCGGGAAATGGATTCGCTAACGCCCTGTTGGGTAACTACGACACTTACACCGAAAACAGCGGCCACTTCGTCTACGACGTGTATTACTGGAACCGCGAGTTCTACGTTCAGGACGACTGGCGCGTCGGCAAGCGCCTGACTCTGAACTACGGCATCCGGTTCTACAACATGTCTCCCCAGGTCGATACGCTGCATGAGTTCTCGTACTTCAATCCCTCGAAGTATAAACTCGGGGCATCCCCTCTGATTTATTCTCCGTTCTGCAAGAACGGCGCGAATCCGTGTACGGGAGCGAATCGGGTTGCCATTAATCCCGCCACCGGGCCCAGGCTCCGGCTTCGTATATCGGCCTGTTCGTTCCGGGCAGTGGCGACCCGGCGAACGGAATGGTAGTGGACGGCGTGAACGGCGCTCCCCTGGACACCTACACGACCCGGACGATTATCCCCGCGCCGCGAATCGGGTTTGCCCTCGACGTATTCGGCAATGGAAAGACGGCGCTGCGTGGCGGCTGGGGAATGTACTACGACCGCCTCGACGGTAACCAGGTCTACTCGATGTCCGGCCAGCCGCCCGTGGGCTATCAGCCGACGGCATACTACGGCAATCTCAGCAATCTGGCCAGCGCGGGTGGCTTGATCGGACCGCCCAACACTACACAGTATTCCGGCAAGACACCCACCCCGCAGAGTCGAAGTGCCAGTCTCGGCGTACAGCAGAATATTGGATTCGGCTCGGTACTCGACGTCTCCTATCAGGGAACCTGGGGTATCAACAGGAATATCCTGGTGAACGTCAATCCCGTACCGCTCTTTGCCGACTTCAACACGGCGTATGCCGATCCTACTGTGGCGACCACGGTTCCCTCGCAGCCGCAGCATCTCACCTCCGTCTTCCAGAGGCCCAACTATCCGGGATTCGGTAATATCAATGTGCAGTCATTCTTCGGAAGGTCGGACTACAACGGTCTCCAGGTTGCCCTCCGGCATCGATTGCAGCATGGCCTGACTTTCGGCGCGTCCTACACCTGGTCTCGAATGATGGGCATATTTACGCTCGACGAACTGCTATCGCTACAGGCCAACCGCTCGCGCTACTATGGGCCGCAGGGCGCCGACCGTCGACAGGTGGGGGCGATCAACTACTCCTATGACCTGCCTAAACCCGGGCAATTGCTGCATTTCAAACCGCTCGGAGTCATCACGGACAACTGGAACCTGTCAGGCATCACGGGCTTCTCGAGCGGCGCGCCCATTCACACCGAGTTTCTCCACCACGAATGGCCTCGATATAACGGGCTCGGCCAGTGAGGGGGCCCGCATTGATGTTGTCGGGAATCCTTTCGCGAGCGTGCCACAAGGCACTCCGGGGCTTCCTCATGGCAGGGTTTATTTCAATCCGGCCGCGTTCGCGGAGCCGGCGATCGGAACCATCGGCAACGCGGGCACCAACGTGATGTACGGTCCGGGATACATCAATTGGGATATGACCCTCGGCCGCAGAATTCCTCTGGGCCGTGAAACCCGCTCGCTGCAGATCAAGGTGGAGGCCTTTAACGTCTTCAACCATACGCAGTTCACTGGCGTCAACTCCGGTTTCATTTTCAACGCTCAAGGTGTCAATACGAATGCCAACATCGGTGCGCTGACCGGTGAACGAGGTCCCCGCGTTGTCGCTCTCGAACTGCGAGCTCAATTCTAACCGTTGGTGCAGCCGGCTGCCGCAAATCAGCCGGCTGCATCACAATTGTGACGATCCTCAGATCGAGCCGGCCCCGTGAGTCTATGTGGCGCCGCGCTCAACAGGCAAAACTCGACTAGCATGCAAACGAAAATCAACTTTGTAATTCTCGCAGCGGTGATCACGCTGCTTGGCGCTGCGTTGATCATGGCGACACCGGCCGGCGAGGCTCCGCCCCGACCACAGGGCCCGTGTGACATCTACGCCGCCGCCAGCGATCCCTGCGTGGCCGCGCACAGCACCACACGAACGCTGTACGCCTCCTATAGTGGCCCGCTATACCAAGTCCTGCGCCAGTCGGACGGCAAGACTCTCGACATCGGTGTCGTCCAGCCTACCGCGTCGCCGATCCCAGATGCGGGCGGATATGCCAACGCCGCCGCGCAAGACGCGTTCTGCGCCAACACCTACTGCTGGATCGCGACCATCTACGACCAATCCCCCAAGCACAACCACCTCACCCAAGCGCCTCGCGGTGGATTCAGCGGCCCGGCCATGGGTGGATTTAACAACCTGCCGGTGGCCGATATGGCGCCGATTACGATCATGGGCCACAAGGCCTACGGTGTGTTCATCGCGCCGGGCATGGGCCTCCGCCAGAACGACGTGAAGGGCACGGCAGTCGACGACCAGGCGGAGGGCCAGTATTGGGTCATCAACGGCCACCACTACAACTCCGGATGCTGCTTCGACTATGGCAACGCCGAGATCGACAGTCGCGACGACGACAACGGCACCATGGAAACCACTTACTACGGCAACGCCACCAACTGGTATCACGGGAACGCTCCCGGCCCCTGGATCATGACCGACCAGGAGAACAACCTGGTGGGCTGCGTCAACCAGGATGCATCCAAACTCTGCGCCACCTTGCCAAACATCAACTGGCGATTCGTGACCGCGATGGCCAAAGGCGAACCGCACCACTGGACTTCCCTGGGCGGCGACGCGCAACGTGGCGCCCTGTCGGTCATGTTCGACGGACCACGCGTCAACTCCACGTATGACCCGATGCGCAAGCAGGGCGCGATCCTCCTGGGCAATGGCGGTGACAATAGCGTCGGCTCCCAGGGCACCTTCTACGAAGGCGCTATGACGGAGGCAGGCACGTTCCCCAGCGACGCAACCGACCAACTGGTGCAGGCCAACGTGGTAGCTGCCCGGTACGACGTGCCGCGGCTGAGCGTTGCTCCGGCATCGGCAACTGCCACGCCCGCGGGACTTCAGACATTCTCCCAGGGGACCTCGCAGGACACCACCGTGACATTCACGAATACCACGGGTGCGCCGGCCGTGGGCGTCCAATTGAGCATTTCCGTGCCAACCAAGCAGTGGACCTCCGTCGTTACGGGCACGACCAAAACGTCAGAGACCATCGCTGGCCCTGTCGCACCGGGCGCCAGTGTGAGCGCGACCTTTAAGGTCACCTCGGGTCCGGCAGCCTTCAATGGCGACATCGTGGGCACTGCCTCATGGACAAACCAGACAAGCGGCGCGAAGCAATCCGCGACCACGGCCGAGAAGGTGCGGAACGTCAGTCCGATCAAGATCAACGAGTTCCGCATCAGCTCCGCCGACAACTCCACGAACTCGTTCATCGAGCTCTACAATGCAGGCGCCCGTGACGTCGATATCTCCAACTGGACTCTGACCGAGCACTCCAACCTGCAGGCCATCTTCTCGGCGGTCAAAATCCCGGCCGCGACGAAGCTCGCGGCTCGGGGCTTCTACCTGCTCGGCCTCTCCAATTCCGGGCTGTCGATTCCCGCGCGTGTAGGCGATGCCACCATTCATGTCAGGAGCACGACTGGCCTGTCAGTGGGCGATACAATCACCATCGACACCGGCTCGAGCGCCGAAACCCGCAAAATCGCCAGCATCGGGACGCCGGCCGGCAACAGTACGACGCTCTGGCAGCCCCTCCCTGAAGGTCCTGTGATGACGACCCCCGCCGGCTCCACCAATCTGCCTGTGACGAGCGTGGCCGGCTTCGTGATCGGCGAAAAGATCGCCGTTGGCCACGGCGCCACGTTCCCCGCGGTTGCCAGGGACCGGGAGAGCTACGAGGTAGCCACCGTCAAAGAGATCGGCAAGCCGGGCACGCAAGCTCTCCTCGGCGCGGACGCGCCCGCCGGCTCGACTAACCTCAAAGTGACGTCCGTAGCCAACATCTCAGCCGGTGACAAGATCCGGTTGGATATCGACAGCGTCGGCCATGGGATCGAGACCGTCGCGGTCACGCGCGTGGGAACGCAGTCGAACCGCGCGGCGCTTTCGGCGGATGCCAGCGCGGGCGCCACCACGATCAGAGTTCGCGCCGGTCGGGGTGGCGGCGCCCAGGGCTCTGTGCCTTTCGCTGTCGGCGACAAGCTGACCGTTGGCACGCCCGCGAGCCGGGAAACAGTGACCGTCACTGGCGTCGGCGCATCCGGTCCCACCGGCGCCGGCATCGACTTTACTCCGGCCCTCGCGCATGCGCATCCCAACGGCGAGCCGGTTGTCGATCCGGGCACGGGCCTTGACCTGGCCGCCCCACTTCGCTTTAGCCATGCGGCCAACCTCCCCTTCAGCGTGAAGGGAACGGGGATCAGCTTCGCGCCGGAGACCGCCTTCGCTCACTCGAGCAACGAACCTGTCCAGCCGCTCGGCTCGGGTATCAAGCTCGACCGCCCCCTTGCGAAAGAGCACGCGATTGACGCGGTGGTGCGTGACGCCGCGGTCACCACGGCGGGCTACCAAGGGACTCCGGCGCCCAACCAGTGGTTCGGTGGGCCCGCCCTCTCTCCCGCCGCCGGAAACATGGTGCTGCGTGACGCCGTGGGCCTGGTCGTCGACAGTCTCAACTACGGTCTCCTGGTC
Source organism: uncultured Solibacteraceae bacterium (assembly GCA_963815475.1). Classification (GTDB taxonomy): domain Bacteria; phylum Acidobacteriota; class Terriglobia; order Bryobacterales; family Bryobacteraceae; genus Sulfopaludibacter. The sequence continues at coordinate 4,599,015 of CAWFHD010000003.1, forward strand.
GATCCATGGGCCTCCGAAGGCTACCAATCCACTTCCGGAACAGGACAGGGTGGCTGCCGCGTAACTTCGCCCGGCTTGGCCGGCGGCTTCGGTCCGGGCGCCGTGACTGCAAGCGCGATCAATCGGAGCGCGGGCCGCTTCCCGGACGGCCTTGACACCGACAGCAACTGCACCGATTTCCAGTTGCAGCCCGCCACCACTTTGCCGGCCGGTGCGTCCGCCGGCGCGACGAATATTAAAGTCGCCAGCGTGGCAGACTTTGCCCCCGGCCGGACGATTACGATTGATGCGGGCGCGAACCTCGAATCCGCCGTCATCGCGACGGTCGGCACGGCGGGCGCCACCACAGTGGCTTCCGCTGTTAACGTGGGTGCGACTACCATTCCTGTCGCCGGCGCATTTGGCTTTAGCGCCGGCCAAGCCATTGCCATCGACACTGGCGCGAACCGGGAGACTGCGGCTGTGGTCGCCACGACCGGAGGCAGGGGCGGCGCCACCATCATCGTCGCGCCGCTCACTCATGCACACGCGGCCGGGGCCGAGGTCACCGGCACGGGCATCACGCTCACCGGCGCAGTGACCAAGGCACACGCCGCCGGCGCCCAGGTCGCCAGCGGCGGTCCCACGCCCGGCGCGCCCAATCAATACTACCGGAAAGGTCATTGAGAGCACGTCGAGATCAAGGCGCGCGTCTCCAGGCCACGAAACAAGCGATATGCTATCTCAAGTGCATTCGAACAAATTATTCCTTCTTGCAGGGGGACTCGCTCTCTTCATGGCGATCGCCACAGTCGAGGCTCAGCCTCCAGCAGCGCAGCCGCCGGCAGGCGCAGCAGCGGGCCGAGGTGGACGCGGCGGTGGGGGCGGTGGCGCAAGGGGCTCGCGATTCAAAATCTATTCACAGGATGCGATCACCCGCGGACTCCCTGCTTACAATTCCACCTGCGGGTATTGCCACGGCGAGCGGGGCAAAGGCGGGAAGGCCGGTCCTGACCTGATCGCTTCGCTTGTCACGCTGCATGACGAAGACGGCGTCGAAATTGGGCGCTTCGTGAGAGGTCCGGAGCATTCCAAGGTCGTCAAACTCGATGCTTCCGACGCTCAGATCGGCGATATCGCTGCCTACCTGCATTCGCGCGTGATTTACGCGTCAGGGCGCGGCAACGTGCACGTCTCGGAAGTCCTGGTAGGCGATGCCAAGGCCGGTGAGATGTACTTCAACGGAGCCGGTGGGTGTAACAAGTGCCATTCGCCCAGCGGAGACCTCAAAGGCGTCGGCGATAAATACGATCCCCCGACCCTTCAGGAAAGACTGGTCATGCCGCGAGGTGGCCGCGGTGGAGGCGGGCGTGGGTCTGCGACTGTCACGCTGGCCTCGGGCGAAACCGTCAAAGGCACAACGCTGCTACTCACCGACTTCTATGTCACCTTACGGCTAGCCGATGGGTCTACCAAAACATGGGCCAGAAATCACGGCGTACCCAAGGTAGACGTCGCCGACCCGCTGCAGGCGCACGTCGACATCATGACGAGGCTTTCCGATTCCGACATGCACAATCTGACCTCCTATCTGGCCACCCTGAAATGAGGACCCGAATGAAATCGAAATCTGTTGACTGCCTTGGCGGGATTGGCAATGGCGGCGTGGAGCCAGCAACTGCCGCCCGAGGCGATTGTGCACCCAAAGCCCGACAGCTGGCCGACGTTCCACGGAGATTATTCCGGACGCCATTACAGCCCGCTCAAGGAAATCAACGCGGAGAACGTCCACAATCTGACCCTCGCGTGGGTGAATCAGATCAGTATGACGCCGGGCGACAATATCGGCGGTCCCGGGCCAGCGCCATCCGCGCCTGGCTTCGCCAACACGCGATGCGCGCCGCTGCTGGTGGACGGCGTTCTCTATATCACCGAACCGAACACCGTGCTCGCCATCGATGCCCGCACCGGCCGCGAAATCTGGAAGTACACGTGGAAAGGCTTGCCGGCATTCGCGCTCGGCAATCGCGGCGTGGGAATCTACGGCGACTGGCTGTTTTTCGAGACGTACGACAATCACCTGGTGTCGCTCGACATCAAAACCGGCAAGGAGCGCTGGAACAAAGAACTGGCGGATGTGAAGCGCGACTACTTTTCATCTGTCTCTCCGCTGGTGATCAAGAACCATGTGATCGTCGGCGTGGGCGGCGATTTTCTGGATGTTCCGAACTTTGCCGAAGCGCGCGATCCGGAAACCGGCGCGGTGCAATGGCATTTCTGGACCACCGCGCACGAAGGCGATCCGGGATTCAAAACGTGGCCCAACAAAAATGCCGTCGAGCATGGAGGGGGCGGTGTCTGGTATCCATCCACGTACGATCCCGAGTTGAATCTCCTCTACATTCCCACCGGGAACGCAAATCCGGTCATGGCAGGGCAGAGCAGGGAAGGCGACAACCTGTACACCGCCTCGGTAGTGGCGCTGAATCCGGATACAGGAAAGATGGTCTGGCATTTCCAATATTCGCCTCACGACACACATGATTGGGACGCGGCGCAGACGCCGATTCTCTTAGACGCGACGATCGATGGCAAGCCCCGGAAACTTCTGGCGCAAGCACATCGTTCGGGGCTGTTTTTCGTTCTCGACCGCACTAATGGAAAGAGCGTCCTGACGGCTCCCTTTGTGGAAGGGCTCAACTGGTACAAAGGCATCGCGCCAAATGGGCAGCCCATTCGCGATCCCATGAAGGAACCGCAGGTCGCCGGCGCGCTCACGTCACCGAATTCGAATGGATCCACTGGATGGCCGAACCCGGCCTACAACCCGGATACGGGTCTGTTCTACGTCGGGACTTCGCAGTCGTACACCATCTTCTACAAGACGGACACGGACGATCAGCCGGAAGGTTACTCAGGCACGGAGCGCGGAGGCGGTGTAGTGAAAACGGAACTCCGCGCCATCGACGTCAAGACGGGCAAAATCGCCTGGAAACACGCCACGAACACGGGAGCGCAACCCCTGCTGACGACGGGCGGGAACCTGGTGTTCGGCAGCGATGGCTCCGGCAACTTCATCGCCTTCGACGCGCGCAACGGTGAACCTCTCTGGCACGCCGGTCTTAGATCGAATCCCAGCAATGCCCCGATCACTTACATGCTCGACGGGCATCAATACGTTCTGGTGGCCGGCGGCGAAAACCTTTACGCTTTTCGTTTCCAGTAATCGGCTGTGGCAAACTGAGGAATATGCGCTGGGTATCCTTCCTCTTTTTGACTGTGGTTGTCGTGCTTGCCGCCCAGGATGACGGTTTGCCGGAGGGAGCCGGAAAGGGCGTGGTTCTCAGGGTATGTGGGAACTGCCATGGACTGGAGCAGGTCACGAGCGCAAAATATACGAAAAAGGGCTGGAGCGAAGTGGTGGACAACATGGTCACCCGCGGCGCCGAGGGCTCGGATGAGGACATGGCGGCGATCGTCAAATACCTGGCACTGAATTTCGGAAAGCCCGTCAATATCAATACCGCGACCGCGAAAGAGATCGAGGACGGCCTTTCGTTCAGCGGCGCGCAGTCCGACGCGCTGGTGCGCTACCGGTCGGCCAAAGGCCCGTTCAAGGCGTACGGCGATCTGCTGAAGGTGCCTGGGATCGACGCCAAGCTTCTGGACGAACAGCGAAAGAATATTGAGTTCTAGGCGGAACAGTATCGGGCGCCGGGGACAGACTGCGGGAGTTGCATTCATTCGCCTTACTGCAAGCTGACCGAAGGAAGATACTCGCCGAGTTCCACCCGACTCCACCATCCCCGCTGTCCAAAGTGAGTGAACTGGTATCGAAACAACCGGGCGCGCACAAACTTCGGAGGCGCGCCCGGGAACGGATTGTAGCGCAGCAGTCGAAGCACCGATGGCTCCCCCTCCAACAGCCGGATCGCGAAATTCACAAACCACCGATTCTGCCGATAATCGCTCAGCGCCGCAAACCACATCTGCCAGTCAAGCCGAGGCTGATGCGGAGCCACAATCGGAGGAGCGCGCATCACATCGCCCGGTTTATAAGGGAATTCGTAAGCTTTCCAGTCCACCCCATCCGCCGAGCCCTCTACGATAATCTCGTCGCGCTCGGTAGTCATCACCGCGAACAATCCGTACGAATTCACAATCCGCAAGGGCGCAATGGCCTGCACAATCTCCGAACCGTCCCGCGCTAAAGGAAGGTTGAACAACTCCAGGCAGAGAATCCCGCTGGTGAAGCCAATGAAAGTCGCGAGCGCGATGCTCCCAATGCGTTGACCCTTGGAAAGAGGCAGAGCTGTCGGTTCGATAAACAAAAACATCGTCAGAAAAATCGTGAGGAAGTTGAAGAACGTGTAATTGCCCGAAGCCAGAATCAGAATCTGCAGTGCAATCGTAATCCAACCCGCGATGTGCCGGACCCGCCGGGGCATGAAGAACCAGAACGGCACCAGCAGTTCCACGAAAAACGTGAACAGCGTCGACGCTTTTTGAAAGCTCATCGGCAACTGATACAGCAGCCATGCTAGCGGCGTCGGCAGAGGCTGCGTTTCGTAGTGATAGTGCAGCGCCGTCAGGTTGCGCCAGGCCGCATCGCCGCTCGCGATCTTCACCACGCCGCTGAAGAACATCAGACGGAACAGCAGCCACCGGAACAGCCAGATCCGCATTCCCGAAAGATCGGCGAACATCGCCAGGAAGCCCGCCTCTGAGAGCAGAATGTCCCATTGAAACGACAGAAACTCCTGCCCCACGGAGCAGAGCGAGATCCACAGCACCAGGCACGCTGCCAGAGAGGTCCTCTGCCGGATGCCGCAGATGGCAGCCAAAGCGAACGCCGCCCCGCCTATCCAGCACGCCGCCAGCGCGCCATCCGACGGCCCGAGCCACAGTACCGTCGGGACCCTCCAGTACGCACCCGCGCCGAGTGCCTTCCGCGCCGCCTCCAAATAAGAACCGTAGGGCAGGATTCCGTGCGATCCTATCAATCCCGAAGCTTGAATTCCGAGCGAACAAAAGGCGATGAAATACACCGCTCCGAGCAGCCGCCAGAATGTTCTTAGCGTTACAAATAAAGGGATTTGGGACCCAATCGCACGCATCTTCCCGACCGATTTGGACCAAAATCGTCCCCCACTCACCCCGCTATTTCCCCCCTTGCGTCGAGAAACTCGCCATTCAATGAAATCCCATATCTTTCAATCGGTTGAGGCTGCAAAATTTGTACAAACTGGGAAAAGAGCACAACTATGAGCACTCAGACTGTCGAACCCAAAGCTACATCCGCAGCCAACCTGGTCCAGATCGGTAACACGATCGAGGACGTGATCCAGCAGCGCCTGCGTGAAGAGCGCGAGCGCCTGGAGAAGGAGGCTGGCCTTGTTAAGCAAGAGGCACATCATTTTAAGAAGCCGGTGGAAAAGCCCTTCACACGGGAACAGCGCGGCAGCACCACGCTGCTCTTTGGCGGCCTGACCTGGAAACATGAAAAGCTGGTTCATGGTGCGCTCGAAGGACTGGGATACCGCGCCGAAGCCGTGCCCACTCCCAACGTGAAAGCCTTCCAGACTGGCAAAGAGTACGGCAACAACGGCCAGTGCAACCCGACCTATTTTACCGTCGGAAACCTGGTTCAGTATCTGCAAAGCCTGGAAGAACAGGGCTTATCCAAACAGGAAATCATCGACCGCTACGTGTTCTTCACCGCCGGCGCTTGCGGACCCTGCCGCTTCGGCATGTACGAAGCCGAATACCGCCTGGCCCTGCGCAACTCCGGTTTCGACGGCTTCCGCGTGCTGCTGTTCCAGCAGTCGGGCGGCCTGAGCCAGTCCGATGCCGAGGCCGGCATGGAGATGAACCTCGACTTCTTCCTGGGGATTCTCAACGCGCTCAACTGCGGCGACGTGATGAACGAAGTGGCGTATGCCGTCCGTCCCTACGAGGTTGAGGCCGGCCAGACCGACCGCATTCTCGACGAGACCATGGACTACATGCACGAAGTCTTCCGCAAGAAGCGTCCGTGGAAGCTCGACGAGGGTATGGCCAAGTACCTGGGCGGTTTCTCCGACACCGCCGAGTACATCGGCAAGTTCGTGAAGCAGCTCAAGGGCGACGAGTACGTGCCGGCGCTGGAGCGCTGCCGCGACCGTTTCAACGAGATCGAAATCGACCGCCTGCGCGTCAAGCCGATCGTGAAAATCACCGGCGAATTCTGGGCGCAGACCACCGAAGGCGACGGCAACTTCAACATGTTCAACTTCCTGCAGAAGGAAGGGGCGCAGGTTCTGGTGGAGCCCATCGGCACCTGGATCATGTACATGATTCACCAGGTGGTGCAGAAGTACAAAGACTTCAAGGGCCTGGAAGAAGGCGCTGTGATGCCTTCCATGTGGAAGATCGGAACTCGCGCCAAGATCGAGTTCGGCTACCGCCAGAAGGTCGCCAAGCTCAAACTCGCCGAAGCCATCTTCAAGGGCGAGTATCACAAGATCGTCAACGCGCTGGGCGGCATCGCGCATCACCTGACCGATCAGTACGAGCTGCAGCGCCTCGGCCACCCCTTCTACAATTCGCGCGCCGGCGGCGGCGAAGGCCACCTGGAAGTCGCCAAGAACATCTACTACTCGAACAAGGATCTGGCGCACATGGTGCTCTCGGTCAAGCCGTTCGGCTGCATGCCCTCCACACAATCGGATGGCGCGCAATCGGCGGTGGTTTCGGCCTACAAGGACATGATCTACCTGCCCGTCGAAACCTCGGGCGAAGGCGAGATCAACGCTCACTCGCGCGTGCAGATGGCGTTGGGCGAAGCCAAGAACAAGGCGAAGAAGGAATTCGCTGCCGCGCTCGAACATACCGGCCTCACGCTCGACCAGTGCAGGGCTTGGGTGGAAGCGCATCCCGAAACCCGCAAGCCGCTGTACCAGGTTCCCCACGCCAAGGGGTATGTGGGCGGAGCGGCGAACTTCGTAATGCACATCGCGGACCGCATGAAGGCGGAAGGCGCGAGGGCCAACTAACCGTGAGCGATAAAAAGTTCTTCATTGGAATGGACGTCGGTTCCACCACCGTAAAGGCGGTGGTGATCGACGAGGCCACCGACCAGATTCTCTGGTCGGACTACCAGCGGCACGACACCAAGCAGCCGGAGAAGGTGCTGGAATTCTGCAAGCGGTTTGACACCGAGATCGAAGGCTTCTCGGCCAAAAAGTCGCGCATGTTCATCACCGGTTCCGGCGGCAACGGCATGGGCAAGTACCTGGGCGCCAAGTTCGTGCAGGAAGTCAACGCCGTATCGCTGGCCGTGGAGCGCATGTACCCGGAGGCCGGGTCGGTGATCGAATTGGGCGGCCAGGACGCCAAGATCATCATCTTCAAGAAGGATCCGGAGACGGGGCGCAAGAAGAAGATCCCGTCCATGAACGATAAGTGCGCCGGTGGCACCGGCGCGGTGATCGACAAGATCAACGCCAAACTGCGCATTCCCGCCGATCAGCTCTGCGAGATGGGCTATCGCGGCGTCAAACTGCATCCCGTGGCCGGCAAGTGCGGTGTCTTCGCCGAAACCGATATCAACGGCCTGCAGAAAATGGGCGTTCCGCCCGACGAGCTGATGGCGTCGCTGTTCGAAGCTATCGTGATGCAGAACCTCTCGGTGCTTACGCGCGGCAACACGCTGCAGCCTGTGGTGCTGCTGCTGGGCGGCCCCAACTGCTACATCAAGGGCATGCGCGATTGCTGGAAGAGCAATATCCCGAAGATTTGGGAAGAGCGCAACACTCCTCTGCCTGAGGGCGTTCCGCCGGAAGATCTGATCAAGACCCCCGATAACGCGCAGTACTTCGCGGCGATCGGCTCGGTGGAGTACGGCAAGACCGAAGATGAAGGCATCGGCCAGTATATCGGTTACGACAAGCTGGAGTGGTACGTCACCATCGGCCGCGAGGAAGAGAAACAGAAGCGCGGCGCGGGCGCGGGGCTTGCCAAGGACGCTGACGAACTCGAAGCGTTCAAGACCAAATACCGCACCAAGAAATTCACCCCGTCGCAATTCCAGCCGGGCGATGTCGTGGAAGGTTTTGTCGGAATCGATGGCGGTTCCACCTCCACCAAGACGGTGCTGCTTTCCAAGGATCACAAACGGCGCATTCTCGCCAAGACCTACCAGCTCTCCAAGGGCAACCCGATCGAAGACACCATCGAGGTGCTGCAAAAACTCGACCGGCAGATTCGCGATCAAGGCGCTACGCTGAAGATTCTCGGCGTCGGCACCACCGGCTACGCCAAGGACATCCTGAAGGATGTAGTCGGCGCGGACGCGGCGCTCGTCGAAACCGTGGCTCACACCGAAGCCGGCATGCACTTCTACGACAACGTGGACGTGATCTGCGACGTCGGCGGCCAGGACATCAAAATCATCATCCTGAAGAACGGCCGCGTGAAGGATTTCAAACTCAACACGCAGTGTTCGGCGGGTAATGGCTACTTCCTGCAATCCACCGCACAGGGCTTCAACGTCCCGGTGGAGCAGTATGCCGACACGGCGTTCGGCGCCAACAGCTTTCCCTCGTTCGGCTACGGCTGCGCGGTGTTCATGCAGAGCGACATCGTGGACTTCCAGCGCCAGGGATGGAAGCCGGAAGAGATCATGGCCGGACTGTGCAACGTGCTGCCCAAGAACATCTGGCTGTACGTCTCGCAGATTCCGAACCTCTCGGCCATCGGCACGCGCTTCCTGCTGCAGGGTGGCACGCAGTACAACCTGGCGGCCGTGAAAGCGCAGGTCGATTTCATCGAATCGCGCTTCAAGGGCAAGGAACATCCTGCCGAAGTGATCGTCCACGAGCATTGCGGCGAAGCTGGCGCCATCGGCGCGGCCCTCGAGGCAGGGCGTCTTTGGGACAACGGACGCAAGACCACGTTCATCGGTCTGGACGCCTGCGAAAACATCAAGTACAAAACCACGCGCGAAGAAGCCACTCGCTGCTACTTCTGCAAGAACAAGTGTCTGCGCACGTTCATCGACGTGAAGACCAACGTGTCCAATCCCGACTATAAGCCTCCGGTGAGAACCAAAGTTCCTCTGGAAGCCGGGGCGCAGCGCCTCATCATCGCCACCTGCGAAAAGGGCACCGTCGAAAATATCGAGGAGATGCGCGGTATTAAGGGCGAACTCGATAAGGTCAAGAAGGCGAATCCCAACTTCGTGGAACTGGCGGCCAAGGGTGTGTTCCGTGTGCCCGACGCGCCGCTGGTGTCTGACCCGGCGCCGAAATTCCAGATTACGGCCGCACAGAAGAAGCGGGCCGAGCTGGTCAAAAAGCGTGCCTCCATGCGCATCGGCATGCCGCGCGTGCTCAACATGTATTCGATGACGCCGGTGTTCACGGGCTACTTCGCGTCCCTGGGCATCAAGGCCGAGAATATCGTTTACTCCGACTTCACCAGCGAGGAGTTGTACAAAGAGGGCGCAAAACGCGGCGCCATCGATCCGTGCTTCCCCTCCAAGCTCGGCATTCCGCACGTGCATAACCTGCTCTACAAGGTGCACGCCAAGAAGCCGCTGGACATCATTTTCTTCCCGATGATCGATTGCCTCACCAGTGAGCTGCAGGGCACGCAAGCCAGCCGCTCCTGCCCCACCGTTGCGACCACGCCCGAGGCGGTGAAGGCGGCCTTCATCAAAGAGGGCGACCTCTTCAAAGAAAAAGGCGTTTTGTTCCTGGACACCTTCGTCAACATCTCGAAGCCCGACCTCCTCGAACGGCAGATCTTTGAACAGTTCAAAGACATCTTTGGGCTGACGGCTGAGGAGAACAAACGAGCGGTTGAAGAAGGATTCCGTGCGCTCGATTACTTCAACAACCACACCATGCGGGCGGCCGCACGCGAAGTTCTGGAGCAACTCGAACGGGAAGACCGGCTCGGTGTGGTGCTGCTGGGCCGGCCCTACCACAACGACCCCGGCGTGAACCACGAGATCCTGGAAGAATTCCAGAAGCTGGGATACCCGGTGTTCACGGAAGATTGTCTGCCCATCGACGACGATATCCTCTGGAAGCTCTTCGGCGACGACGTGGCCGCCGGCGAGATCGACCATCCGCTATCGATTTCCGATGTGTGGAAGAACTCGTACAGCGAAAACACCAGCCGCAAGGTATGGGCCGCGAAGTACATCGCGCGGCATCCCAACCTGGTGGCGCTAGAGCTGTCGAGCTTCAAGTGCGGTCATGACGCCCCCATTTATACGGTGGTGGAAGAGATCGTGGAGCACTCCGGCACGCCTTACTTCTGCTTCAAAGATATCGACGAGAACAAGCCGACCGGCTCGATCAGGATTCGTGTCGAGACCATCGGCTACTTCCTGAAACGCTATCGCGAAGACATGGTGAAGAATAAGAACAAGGCCACGCAGATCGAAAAACAGTTGGCCGAGTTCGAAGCCAGACTCAGAAGGCAGATGCTGCGCGAGAAACTCGACGGAGCCCTGGTGGCGGAATCCTTCGCCGCCGGATCGATGCCGCAAATCCACGTAAGCCTGGGCAGCCTGCAGGCGAGTCGTCCCGCCCCCGCGGAGTACGAAACCGTCAGCGGAGACTAACGGATGTGGCCCTCATGATAAGGTAGTCATGAGGGCCGCATGTCCACCCTATCCAAGACGTTCCTCACCGAAGAGCAATACCTCGAAATCGAGCGCAAAGCCGAACTCAAGAGCGAGTATTTCCTAGGAGAAATGTTCGCCATGTCCGGAGCGAGCCTGGCGCACGTCCGCCTCGTTGCCAACATTATGTTTGCTCTCGGTCCCCAACTGCGGTCCACCCGATGCGAGGTTCTTTCCAATGATATGCGAGTGCGTGTGGGAAAGACCGGCCTTTACACCTATCCCGACGTGGTTGGCTTCTGCGGCAAACCAGTCTTGCTCGACGGACACCAGGACACGCTCCTCAATCCCACGCTGCTCGTCGAAGTGCTTTCGCCATCGACCGAAAGGTATGATCGTGGCCGGAAGTTCGAGCACTATCAGGCCATCGACTCTCTGAAGGAATATCTGCTGGTGTCCTCGGAAAGTGTGCGTGCGGAACTTTACACGCGACAACCTGACGACCGGTGGCTTCTCACTGTTGCCAATACGCCGGAAGCCTCGCTCGACCTGCAATCCATCGGTTGCCGCCTGTCCCTCGCCGATCTATACGAGAAGGTCGAGCTGCAGCCGGACAGTTCACCGGAACTCCCGACAGTCTAGCGCGCGTTGCGAACGTGCTACCCTTGAGGCACCATGTCAGCTATCAATGGAGATAAGTCGCGGTATAACCGCATTCACAAGCGGAAGGCCGCACTCAGGGACAGGAGTCGGCTCTTGCGCAAGGCTCTGGCCGCCGCCGTGCCGGAACCACCCGCCGCCCCGAAAGCCTAGCGCCGATTGCTAAGCTCCGTGCCCTTCGTGCTCACGTAATACTTGGCCAGCATGTTCGGGTTTTCCCAAGCCGGGAAAGTCTCGGGCTTTTTCAAATACTCGAAAAACTGATTCGTCACCTGCGCGAAATGCGCCTCGTGCCCGTTGCGATACTCGTCGGGAATCGTGACGCGAATCTCCTTGCCGCGATCTTCCGTCGCAATGCCAGGGTACCTCTCACTCAGCTCCGCAACTTTCTTCTTCACCGAGCCTGAATCGTCCGTCACTACATACAACTCAGGCCGGTAGTTCTCGGGATGCCCCTGCCGCACCTCTACCCGCGCCTTTGACCCGCGATACACCGCGTAATGCGTATCGCCCGCTCCTGCCGGAGCTTCCCAATTCCACAGCACGTCGAGCTTCGTGTGGATCCCACGCAGCGCATACGAGACCCGGGTGTTGCAGTAGTAGTCGAGCTCTGGCCCGGCCTGCCCGGTCACCTGCCGGAATTGCGCCGCGTCCATCGTCGTTGGCCACCGGCTCGCGCTCAGCATCCGTATGTCGCTGCGATAATCGATTGCCTGCTCGGGAAAAAGTGTCCACTGCGCCAGGTCCACCAGGTGCGTGCCCACGTCGGCCAGAGCCTCGCCCTGCTGTTCCACGTCGAAGAACCACGCCGGCCGCAAATTGGGCACGCCCGCCACCAACTTCAGAATGTGGTGGACGCTCTCCATGTAAACCGCGGGCTCTTCTTCAGTGCCCGGCAGGATCTGGCCGAATACCTCGGCCGCATTCACCAGTTCGCGCTGCACCATCGACGTGATCTCGTAGCGCTCGGTCATGATGTCGTAAGCGATCACGCCCTTGCTCGCGGCCGCGTCCAGCGCGCCTTCGAACGCAGGCATGTCTTCCGGCCGGATGATCCACGGTTTGTCCGCCAGCACGTGCAGCCCGGCATCGATCGATGCGCGGATTGAATCGATCTTCCCGCGATTGCGCCCCGAGAGCACCACGATGTTTCCCGGCCGCTCCGCCAGCATGCGTCCCAGGAAATCCGCGGACGTATGAATGTCGAGTTCCCAAGCGGTGGGATTCTGAGAGCGAAGATTGAACCGGGCGACGCGATTCAAATGCTCGGCGAGATCGGACCCCAAAGGCGCGTACACAGCCACGCGCTGCGAAACTTCGGGGTACATTTCCTTCTGAATGAGAGCGGCATGAAAATGGCCGGGGTCCAGGGTAATCAATCGGAATTCAGGCATGAAACCTTAGATTACCTGAGAGTGGAACCTATGGAAACTCAATTCCCCGCAATCGAAATCGTCACGCCCGCCGGACTGACAAAGTTACCCACCTGCAAACTCACCGGCACTCCGACCCCAGGCTGAATCCCTGTCGGCACCTGCAACACGATCTGCATGATCCCCGCCACCGACCCGGGCGACCCAGCGGCGAACAGCACCGTTCCCGCCTGTCCTCCAATCGTCACCTTCACTGGTAGCAACGGCGTCGGCAAGGTGCTCCCCGCCAACTGACCATCCACGCCGGCAGGCGACGTTTGACCCACTCCCGTCGCAAACAGCGTAATCAGCGTAGCCGTCTGCGCGCCGTGCGTTGCTGTATTCGCAAACCCGTCCTGGTTTATCGCCAGCACCTGTCCGCGCCCGCTCGAATCCACCGTGAACAACGCGGGAGCCGCCGCCGCAACCGAAACTGTCGATGTCGCCGCCGTTTGCCCCTGATACTGCACTACCACCGGCACGCTGTTTCCGGACACGCCGTACGGCACCACCGCCGAGACCTGCGAGCTTGACGCATACACCAGCGGCGCGGGAATTCCGTTGAACGTCACCGTTGTGCCCGCCAGTTGCGTGTCCACCAACCCAGCGGCGTTCAATTGCGCCGGAACCAGTTGCGGCGCCCCGAGCCCCGCGCCGTAAATGACCACCACTTCGCCCGGCGACACCGGACCCGGGGCCGCACTCGCCGCGTTGACCACCCCAGTAATGGTGGGCGTCACATTCGTGAGTTGAATCGTGCGGATGGCGTAGTTCGCCGTATCCGCCACGTACACGATGCCGCTGCTGCCGACCGCCAGGTTCGTCGGCGCATTCAGTAGCCCACTAGCGGCAGGCCCGCCGTCCCCCGCGTAACAACAGGTGCCATTACCTGCCACCGTCACAATCGTGCCATTGGGAAACACCTCGCGAATGCGATTGTGCCCCGTATCGGAAATGAAGAGGTCGCCCGCGGCGTCCATCGCGACGCCCTGTGGCGCGACAAGTCCCGCAGCGACTGCCGCGCCGCCATCGCCGATTCCGTTCGCGTTCGCCGTGCCGGCAACCGTCGTGATGCTGCCCGAAGTGTCGACCATGCGGACGCGGCCATTGTCGCGGTCGGCAATATACACATTGCCCGACGCGCTCACCGCCACCGCCGCGGGAGAGTTCAGTTGCGCATTCGTCCCCGGCTCGCCATCACCCGAATAGCCTGGTTTGCCCGACCCGGCGATAGTCTGAATGATCAGCGTCGGAGTCGCCATGCGCACGCGATGGTTCTGCGTATCGGCGATGTAGATGTTCCCCGCCGCATCCACCGCCACGCCTTGCGGCGCATGAATAGCGGCCATCGGTGCGAGCCCGCCGTCTCCCAGGAACCCCGCATTGCCATTGCCTGCGATGGTGTAGATGATCCCGGTATTCGTCACCTTGCGGATTCGATTGTTGCCCGTATCGGCGATGAATATATCCCCGAACGCATCCGCCGCCACGCCCATCGGCCCGCTGATCTGCGCGTTGACGGCGAGTTGGCCGTCTCCCGAATAGCCCGCCACGCCCGTGCCCGCGACCGTCGTCACCACGCCGGTAGTCGAGACTTTGCGAATACGATGGTTCAGCGTGTCCGCGATATAAGTGTTGCCCGCCGGGTCTACCGCCACACCGCCCGGTTGATCGATTTGCGCGATGGCGGCCGCGCCCCCGTCTCCCGAAAAGCTAGCCAGGCCGTTGCCAGCCGCGGCCGTGAAGATGCCCTGCGCCGAGACTTTCCAGATGCGGTAATCGCCGTTTGCCAGTCCGGAGCCCGAACCGATGGAGCCTTCCGCCAGATATACATTCCCCGCCGCATCCACCGCCACGCCGGTGGGGCCGTTGAGCCGAACCGAAACCGCCGTCAACCCGTCCAGCGGTTGTTCGCCTTGCGAATTGCCCGTCAGGCTCGTGATGACGCCTTTCGAAACCATCCGGATCTTGCTGTTGCCGTAATCGGCGATATACACATTGCCCGAATTGTCCACGGCCACATCGGTGGGCAGCACCACGCTCGATTGTGTGGCCGGCCCGCCATCGCCCGATGACGACGTGATGCCCGTGCCGCCCAGATTGACTCCCGAGTATGTCGCGATCCCCGTGCCGGCGAACGTGCTGATCGTCCCGTTGGGCGCTACCTGCCGAATGCGGTGATTATCCGTATCGGCGATGTAGAGGTTGCCCGCCGCATCCACGGCGACTCCCTGCGGGTCGTTGAGCGCCGCGGCAGTGGCGGCAATGCCGTCGCCGTTATAACCCGCCGGGCCGTTTCCTGCCACCGTGGTGATCGTGCCGTTAGCGGCGATCTTGCGAATCGCGCTGTTGGTGGTGTCGGCCACGTACAAATTGCCGGCCGCATCCAGCGCCAGTCCGGAAGGCCCGTTGAACTGGGCGGCCGTCGCGGGCCCGCCATCGCCCGAGTATCCCGCGAGTCCGGTTCCCGCATAGGTAGTGATATTGCCACCCGAGATTTTGCGAATCAGGTTGGCGGTTTTATCCGACACGAACAGGTTGCCCGCGCTGTCCACCACAATCCCATCGGGGAATTGCAATTGAGCAGCGATCGCAGGTCCGTTGTCGCCCGACACACCCGCACGGCCGGTGCCGGCAACGCGTGTCAAAGTCCCGGAGGCGTCCACGCGGAAAACGGAATGCAGACTGCCGAAATAAAAATTACCGGAAGAATCCGTGGCCACACGTGGCGGATCTCCGATGGAAGCACGGGCGGCGGAGGTGGGTGTAGGAGGCGCCGAACCTCCCGCAATCGTTGAGATTACGAACTGCTGAGACCATGCAACACTTGCAACGCCAAAAAACACTGACAGCTGAGCCCTGATCATGCGTTCCCTTGTACTGACTAAGGTTAATTTATACCACGCCCTTAGCGCGGGCCTCCACACGTGCAGCGTCAAGAATCGTGTCGGCCAGGACGAATCATTTTTGTCGTTTCCTGTTCTACTCCACCATCCGCAGCCGAAGTTCGCGAAGATCCCTCAACAAATAGTCGGGAGCCAAAGCCTCCAACTCCTCCGGAGGTGTGATCCCCGTCTTCACCGAAATCGAACGAATCCGATTGGCGCGAGCCGCCACGATATCCGAAGGCGCATCTCCCACAAGCGAAATCGGAGTGCCCCGCTCAATTCGCCCGCTGCGCCGAGCCTCTCTGATCGCCAAACGCGCCAGTCCCGCGCGCGTCGACGCCATCTCACCGAATGCCCCGTATGGGAAGTAGTCACGCAGCCCCGCCCGCTGCAGTTTGCGCCATCCGATTCGAGTCAGGTTGCCCGTCACCAGCGCCAGCAAAACGCCGCGCCGCGTCAGTCGCTCTAGCAACGGTTCCACTCCCGGGCAATGCTTCTCGTGCAGCGCCGGGCACACTCGCAAATAGTAGCGCTCGGCCGCCGCCTGCATCGCGGGCATTTCTCGGAGCGCGCGCTGCCGCGAAACCCCCACGTTCCGTAACATCACCGTCATAATGTCGGGGTCGAGCATCCCCTGCACGGGGATCCCGTCTGTGGTCGTGTCGAGGCCCGTCACGCGGCGAATACCCTGCACTAGCGCTTCGCGATGATGCGGGCCCGCCCGGCGCACCAGTGTGCCGTCGATATCGAAGAGAACTAAGGCGCGATGGTTGGAAGGCAAGCTACTATTATGTAGTGCGGCAATCGAAATTCAACATTGGGCTGGTCCAGATGGCCTGCTCGAAGGACCCCGCCGAGAACCTCGCCAAAGCCGAATGGCGCATTCGCGAGGCCGCCGGCAAAGGCGCGCAGATCGTTTGCGTGCAGGAATTATTCCGTTCGCAGTACTTCTGCCGGGAAGAAAACGCCGACCTGTTCGACCTCGCGGAGCCCATCCCCGGCCCCACCAGCGAGAGCTTCACGCGACTCGCGCGCGAACTGTCCATCGTCATCGTCGGCTCGGTCTTTGAGCGCCGCACCGCCGGTGTCTATCACAACACCGCGATGGTGATCGATGCCGATGGCGCGCTGCTCGGTCTCTATCGCAAGATGCACATCCCCGACGATCCGTTGTACTTCGAAAAGTATTACTTCACGCCGGGCGACCTGGGCTTCCGCTGCTTCGATACCAAATACGCGCGCATCGCGCCGCTCGTGTGTTGGGACCAGTGGTATCCCGAAGCCGCGCGCCTCGCCGCCCTAGGCGGAGCGCAGGTGATCTTCTACCCCACCGCCATCGGCTGGCATCCCTCCGAGAAGGCGCAATACGGAACCGCGCAGCACGACGCCTGGCGCACCATCCAGCGCGCCCATGCCATCGCCAACGGCGTATATGTGGCGGCCGTTAACCGCGTGGGCTACGAAGGTCCGCCCGAGCACGGCCTGGAGTTTTGGGGCGGATCGTTCGTCGCCGATCCCTTCGGGCAACTCCTCGCCGAAGGCAGCCACGGCAACGAAGAGATCCTGCTGGTGGAGTGCGACCCGCGGCGCATCGAAGAAGTGCGGCGCAACTGGCCCTTCCTGCGCGACCGCCGCATCGATGCCTACTCGCCCATCTTGAATCGGGTGATCGACTGATGGCCGTCCGCAGGGCCGGCGGCTATCGCATGCCCGCCGAGTGGGAGCCGCACGAGGCCACCTGGATCGCGTGGCCGCACAATCGCGAAGACTGGCCCGGCCGCTTTACACCCATTCCGTGGGTGTATGGCGAGATCGTCCGCAAGCTCAGCCGAGTGGAGAAGGTGCGAATCCTGGTGGATGGCCGCGCGCGCGCGGAACAGGCGCGCCGCATTCTGCGCAAGGTGGGAGCGAATCTGGAAGCGGTGGAGTTTTTCACCTGCCCTACCAATCGAGTCTGGACTCGCGACTACTGTCCGCTGTTCGTAAAGAATGCCAGCGGAGAAATCGCGCTCACCGCGTGGCGCTTCAACGCCTGGGCGAAATACGACGACTGGCAGCTCGATTCCAAAGTCCCGGCCTACCTCGGAAAGCGGCTCAAGCTGCCGCTGCGCATTCCCGACATGGTGCTCGAAGGCGGCAGCATCGACGTGAACGGAGCGGGCATGTTGCTCACCACCGAGGAATGCCTGCTGAGCCCTGTGCAGCAGCGCAATCCAGGCTTCACTCGCGAGGAGATCGAAAAACGCCTGCGCGACTTTCTCGGCGTCCAGGAGATCCTGTGGTTGAAGAACGGGATCGCGGGCGACGATACCCACGGCCACGTGGACGATCTGGCGCGATTCACCGACGCAAGGACGGTAGTGGTCGCATCGGAGGATGATCGGTCCGATGCCAACTACGAAGCGCTGAAAGCAAACTACGGCCTCCTGAAGAGCACGGGACTCAAGATCGTAAAGCTCCCCATGCCGAAGCCGCTGATCTTCGACGGACGCCGCCTGCCGGCCAGCTACGCGAACTTCTACATCGCGAACTCACTCGTGCTGGTACCCACCTTCAACGATCCCAACGATCGCGTGGCGCTCTCCACCCTGGCCCGTCTCTTCCCCAGGCGCGAAGTAGTAGGAATCAACTGCACCGAACTCATCTGGGGCCTCGGAGCCCTCCACTGCATGACCCAGCAACAGCCAGCGTAGCGACTAACCAGTCGCCCCCAACAAAACCTTCAACGTTCCCCGCGCGGCCGCCCTACCGAATGCCTCCACCGCATCTTTCAGCGCAAATCGCGCCGAAATCATCCGCGTCACCGGAATCAAACCCAGCAGAGGCAGCGACGCTTCAAACCGCCCACACCGCGACCCGATCAAAGTAATCTCATTCACAATGATCGGAGCCGTATCCACCCCCACCGTCCCATGCACCGTCGACTTGAGAATCAGCGACCCACGCGGCCGCACCATCGCCGCCGCCGTGCGCAGACCTTCCGCATTGCCCGTCGCATCCACCACCCACGAATATTTCGCAACTGGGAGCGTCCCCGCGGCATCCAGCGTCTCGACCCCCGCATCCGCCGCGATACGCAGTTTCTCCGCGTGCCGCCCGAACTGGTGCACCCTGTATCCATGCGCGTTGAGCACCAGCGCGATCAGCAGTCCAAGCTTGCCATCGCCCAAAACCGCGACCGTCTCGCCGCAGGGAATCGACGCCTGGTCGAGAATCTCGCACGCCGCGGCCAGAGGCTCCGTGAAGACCGCGCAATCATTGGGAATCTCATCCGGCACCACATGCAGATTGCGCTCCGGCAGCGTGAGGAACTCGGCAAACGCGCCGGGATGCCGCACAATGCCCAAGACCGTTCGAGTAGGACAGTGACGTCCCAGCCCTCTGCGGCACCACTCGCAGCACGTGCAAGCCAGGTTGATCTCGCCCACTACGCGCTTTCCCACCAGACTGGCATCGCCGGCCTCCACCACCTCGGCCACGAACTCATGCCCCGGTGTTCCGCTGAAACCGTAATAGCCGCGCTGCAGTTCCAGGTCGGTGTTGCAGATGCCCGCCACCAGCAGCTTCAGCAGTGCGAACCCCGGAGCGCGCTCCGGCATTGCCACATCCCGCACCGAAACGGCGCCATTCTCCAGGTGGACGGCGAGCATTTCTCAAGTATAGGAGGCCGTGCTACAACAAAGAAACGTGAACCTCGATTGGATCCGCAAATGCTGCCTGTCGTTCCCGCACGTCACCGAGCAGGTGCAGTGGGAAGCCCTGGTCTTCAAAGTAGGCGGCAAGATCATAGCCATCGCGCCCCTCGAACCATCGAACGCCGTGCTCTCCTTCAAGGCCGCGCCCGACGACTTCGCCGACCTCACCGAGCGCCCCGGCATCATCCCCGCGCCCTACTTGGCGCGAGCCCAGTGGATCGCCCTGGAATCGGAAGATGCCCTCCCGGCCGCCGAAGTCAAAAGGCTCCTGCGCAAGTCATACGATCTGGTCTTCGCCAAGTTGCCCCGAAAAACCCAGCAGCAGCTACAGTAACCCGCTAGAAAGATATTTATCATTCTGCAAAGATTTTTATCGTTGACATAAGATTTTTGTCGTTGTACTCTCCTTGCAGATGCCTTCCCAACCGCGTGACCAACGGCCCCCCGATCCTCCGATGCCTACCCCCGCGGAAGTCGACATCCTCGCCGCCCTCTGGCGCCTGGGGCCGTCCACCGTCCGAGAAGTCCACGACGATCTGGGTAAGGACTCCGGCTACAACACCACGCTCAAGCAGATGCTGCTAATGACGGAGAAGGGACTACTGCGGCGCAGCGAGCGCTTCCGCTCGCATGTTTACGAACCCGCGGCGCCCCAGGAGCAGATGCAGCAGCGCATCGCGGGAGACTTGATGCGGCGCGTGTTCGCAGGCTCGGCCAAGGGCCTGATCATGGGAGCCCTCGGCGCACAGTCTGCATCCGCCGACGAACTGGCGGATATCCGCAAAATGATCGACCAAATGGACGATCGGAAACGGAGGTCGAAATGAACCCCCTATCGATTCTCGCGGCCCAGCCCGGCGTGGCCAGGTTGGGCTCCACCCTGCTCCACTTTTTGTGGCAGGGAGTGGCGATCGCCGCGGTGTACGCCCTCGTGCGCAAACGGGCTGCAACGGCAGCACCGAACGTTCGTTACCTGCTCGGCTGCGCGGCGCTGGCTGCCATGGCCGCGGTGCCCTTAGTCACCTGGCTCGCTCTGGGCCCGTCATCCGTCGGTGTCCCTGCTGCCTCCCTTGCACCGCCTCTTGCCGCAACCGCAACCGCATCCGGCACGGTCCGCGATGTGCCTTACGCTCTTCCCGGCGGCATCTCCGTGGCCGGGGCCGCGCCATTCCTGTCCTGGGTAGTTGCTGTATGGTTCGCGGGCGCCACCGTCCTCTGGGTACGATTGGTCGGCGGCTGGATTCTGGCTGTGGAACTCCGATCCCGTCTGGTGCGCCCGGCGCCGGTGGCATGGCAGCAGACCTTGGACCGGCTGAAGGCGCGCATCGGCGTCGCTCGACCGGTCCGGCTCCTCCTGTCGTCGCTGGTGCAGGCCCCGGCGGTCGTCGGCTGGCTTCGTCCCGTGGTGCTCGCGCCAATCGGCGCGCTCGCGGGTCTGCCCGCCGAACAGATGGAAGCGATGCTGCTTCACGAGTTGGCGCACATCCGCCGCTACGATTATCTGGTCAACATGCTGCAGAGCGCAGTCGAAGCCCTGCTGTTCTATCACCCCGCGGTGTGGTGGGTCTCCAGTCATATGCGCGCCGAGCGCGAGCTTTGTTGCGACGACGCTGCCGTGTCCGTGACCGGCGACGTTGTGACATACGCTCGGGCGTTGGCTCAGATAGGGTCGCTCCACCCGCGGGTTGTGATGGCCGCCAACGGCGGCTCTCTGTCGCACCGAATCGGACGTCTGCTGGGTCAGCCGCGCTCCGCGCCGCGTGCTCTGTCCGGCACGGGAATCGTGGCGGCCGCCGTGTTGCCTATCCTCGCGGCGCTCGCCGTATTTGCCCAACCCGCTCCGCGGCCCAAGTTCGAAGTCGCCTCCATCAAGCGAGCCGGGGACCAGGGTCCCAGGATGATGCGCCCTCTGCCCAACGGCCTCACGGGCACTGTCTCTTTCAAGCAGATGCTGCAGCGTGCGTACGCGGTGCAGCCGTTTCAGATCGCCGGCGGTCCGGAGTGGATCAATTCAGAGCGATACACCATCGACGCGAAAGCCGCTGGCAATGCCAGCCATGATCAAGTCTCCCTCATGCTGCAATCGCTGCTTGAAGAGCGGTTGCAGTTGAAGATCCATCGGGAGACGCGCGAACTTCCCGTGTTCAATCTCGTGATTGCGAAGGGTGGCCCGAAGCTGCCGTCTCCCAAAGAAGGTGGATGCACGAACTCTGACGATCCGCCTCCCGAACTGACAGGAGGTCGAATGGCGCCGCCCGGGAGCGGTCCGACGCCACCGACGCGGTGCGGTGGCCTCGACGTGATGCTGCAAATTGGAGGCGCGCGGATGTCTGGCGGGAAGGTTCCCATGCCTGAGTTCGTGCGCATGCTCTCGATGCTGGTCGACCGCACGGTGGTGGACAGGACCGGACTTACGGGTCCCTTCGACGTCCGGCTGGATTTCCTGCCCGACGACAGCACGCCCCACCTGCCACCACCCCCTCCGGGCGCGTCTTCCGACGGGGCGAGTCCGCCGATACTCAGCGCGCTTCCGGAGCAGCTCGGCCTGCGGCTGGAGGCGTCCAAAGGCCCGGTCGATGTAATCGTCATCGATCGCGTGGAGCGGCCGTCTGCCAACTAACGGCTCCCCCTTTACTTCACCAGATTCTCCCGAGCCGCTTCCGCGAAGTTCTTCACCAGGACATTGTCGGCGCCCGCGTGGATCGCGAGATCGATAGTCGTCTTGCCGGTGGGATGAACCTGGCGATAAACCGCGCCCGGCAGAGTCACGTTAGCCACGCACGCCGGCGCGAGCGATACGCCGAGCCCCGCCGCCACCAGCCGCACCAGCGTGGGCCATTGCGGCGCATCCTGCACAATGTTCGGCCGGAAGCCGCTCTTCTCGCAGCAGGCCATGGTCCGGTCGAACGCCAACGGCCCCATGCGGCGTGCAAACAGAATGAAGGGTTGATGGCGCAAATCACTCACTTTGAGAGCGGGCTTGCGCGCCAGCGGATGAGCCTCCGGCAGCACCGCGACGTAGGGTTCCTTCCGCAGCGTGCTCATCAGAATCCCTTCGGTCGGATCTCCGTCGCGTAGAAAAGCCAGGTCGAGTCTGCCTTCCAGCAGTCCCGCGATCTGCGCCGAGGTGTCGAGTTCGTGCAGCCGAAGCTCCACCTTCGGATAGCGCCGCCGGTAACTCTCAATCGCGGCCGGCAGATTGGTGAACATCACCGATCCGCTGAAGCCCACCGTCAACGTCCCCTCTTCGCCGCGGCCCAGGCGCCGCACCTGCGCCAGGTCGTCATGCATCTTGTCGATCGTGCCGCGGGCGCGCTTCGCGAGCAGTTGGCCGGCCAGCGTCAGCTTCACTCCACGGGTGCTCCGGTCGAACAGCCGGTGACCCACCAATTGCTCCAGCCGTTTGATCTGCTGGCTCAGCGGCGGCTGCGCCATCCCTAACCGCTCCGCCGCCTTGCTGAAATGCAGCGTCTCGGCCACCGCCAGAAAGTAGCGAAGATGCCGCAGTTCAATCTCGTCATTCATACTCCTATGATATAAATAAGCATCTTCTAGCTATTGGACATCTGGAAGCCCCTGGCTTAATTTGGGAAGCGGGAGGGAACTCTATGTCGTGCGCCGGGGCAACTGAGGGGCCCGATTCCACCGTAATCGTCCGCGACTTCGCTCCAGGGGATGAGGAGGCATTCCAGCGCCTCAACGAAGAGTGGATCGTCCGCTACTTTACCCTCGAGCCAAAGGACCGGAAGACGATCACTGACCCGCGGGGCGCCATTCTCGATCGCGGCGGCCGAGTCTTCATGGCAGTCCGCAATGGAGATGCCGTGGGTTGCTGCGCCTTGCTCGCCATGGGCCCGGGCGAATTCGAAGTAGCCAAGATGGCGGTCACCGAATCCGCTCAGGGCATCGGCATCGGGCGGCGCTTGCTGGCGCACGTCGTTGCCGAAGCGTGCGCATCCGGCGCCACGCGTCTTTACCTGGAAACCAATCACATTCTCAGCCCCGCCATCCGTCTGTACGAATCGCTGGGCTTTCGCCATCTGCCCCCGGAGAGGATCATCCCCTCCCCCTACGCGCGCGCCGACGTTTACATGGAACTGCTGATCGAACCTACCGCCTGACGCCCTTGCCCGCCCTTCGACGAAGCGTTAATCTCTGAGGAACTTCTGCCCCCGCTCGTGGCAAGAGGGAATGACATACCACGTGGATCGGTGCTGTATGAAAAATCTAAGGACGCTAGCGACTTTTACGGTTCTGTTCGCGGCTACCGCCTGCGCGCAGATCCCCGACACTCCAGCCGGACGTCAGTTCAAAGCCTGGTGCGCTGCTCAGGACAGCGGAGACCGGGACACCATTCAGAAATATCTCGATCAGAACATGCCGCGGGGCCGCGTGGAGCAGGAACTGTCGATTCACAACCAGTACGGTGGCTTCGATGTAAAGAAGGTGGAGGAGTCCAGCGACACCCGCCTGCTGCTGCTGGCGCAGGAACGCGGTCAGGCAAAGCAATTCTTCCGGATCACCTTCAGCGTGGAGGCGGCCGATCCGCACACCATCGCCGGCATTCGGATCCAGCCGGCCCAGCCGTCGGCCGATCTGGCGCCGCCGAAAATGACGGCTGCCGATATCGAGGCCGCGCACAAGGGCGCTCCCTACCGCCAGTTTGCGGCATGGCTCGACGCGTTCAATTCAGGGGGTCGGGACCGCCTCGGCAAATTCCTGGAGGCCAATCTCCCATCCATGAAACTCGATCAGCAGATGAACTTCCGCGAGCGCACCGGCGGTTTTGAATTGCGCGAGTTGGAACAGGCGTCCGCCGCCAGCATCACCGGCATCCTGCAAGAGCGCGGCTCGGATCAATTCGCGCGCTTCACCCTGGTGGTGGAGCCCGAAGAGCCGTACAAGATTGTGCGCTTCCCCATCAACGGCATCCCGCGTCCGGCCGAATTCCCCATAGCGCGCATGACCGAGGCCGATTTGATCGCGGCTTTGCGCGCCCGCATCGACAAGGATGTCGCCGGCGACCGCTTTGCGGGCACGGTGATTCTGGCCAGGAACGGCAAGGTGCTCTTCAGTGGCGCATACGGAATGGCCGATCGCGAGAAGAAAGTGCCGAACCAGCTCGATACGCGCTTCCGCATCGGATCGATGAACAAGATGTTCACCGCGACGTCCGTTCTGCAATTGATGCAGGCGGGAAAGATCAAGCTCACCGACTCGATGGGCAAGTACATTTCGGACTATCCGAATCAGGATGCGGCCGCCAAGGTCACCATCCATGAACTGCTGACCCACACCGGAGGCACCGGCGATTTCTTCGGGCCGGAATTCAACGCCCACCGCCTGGAGCTCAAATCGCTCAACGACTATGTGGCGCTCTTCGGCAAGCGCCCTCTCGCGTTCGAACCGGGCAGCCGCTGGGTCTACAGTAACTACGGCATGCTGCTGCTAGGCGTTGTGATTGAGCGCGTGACCGGCCAGAGTTACTACGACTATGTGGCGGAGCACGTCTATAAACCAGCGGGAATGACGCTCACGGCTTCCGAGCCCGAGAACGTAACCGTGCCCGGCCGAGCGAACGGTTATATGCGGGCGCAGGGAGGCGGCGGCTGGACGCTCAACACCGATACGCTGCCCTATCGAGGGACATCGGCCGGCGGCGGCTACTCCACGGTCGGCGACCTCATGAAGTTCGCCGATGCCCTGCTGGCGCACAAGCTGCTGAACGCCGACAACACCGAACTGCTCATCAAGGGCAAGGTGGATTCGGGCGGCGGCCGTATGTACGCCTACGGTTTCGAAGACGAGCGCAAAGATGGAGCCGGAGCGGTAGGCCACAGCGGAGGGGCCCCCGGCATGAGCGGCGACCTGAAAATCTATCCCCAGTCGGGCTACGTAGTTGCGGCCCTGTCGAACCTGGATCCGCCGGCAGCCACCCAAGTCACCGGCTTCGTAGATCCAAGGCTGCCGAAGTAGCCTCGCCTAATGGTGCGGTCCTGCAAACCGCTGATTCTGCGGGAGCGGGTGTGGCGCAGACACTTTGTCTGCCGCGCCCGACTCATCGGGGCGCTTGGCCTTCCGAGCCCTCGCCGGTTTCGTGCTCCGTCGCGCTGAACGCAACTGGCGAGAAATGTTTGCATTGCAGGCGTGATTGAAAAACTATGCGGCATTAGGCGCTTCCGCCTGTCAATCCGAGCGAAGCTCCGGACCGTTTTCGACCCTGTCTCACCTGAAGTCTGTGGACATCGCAGTCCACGAATCGTGGCGGCCAACTTCCGTATGGATCGGGTCGTACATTGGCCCGTCATCGCTCCGGATCTCGATGTCGAGCCGGCGATATATTCAAGAAAAGGCGGGACGGGTAGCGACCAATTTGAGACGTCTGCCGCATCGAGCAAAGGAGCACACGAAAACGTGAAGCCAAAGAATACGATCTGCCTCTGGTTCGACAAAGACGCGCATGATGCGGCGCGCTTCTACGCCGCCACCTTTCCGGATAGTAAGGTAACCGCCGTTCACCACGCTCCCGGTGACTACCCGGGCGGCAAGAAGGGCGAGGAGTTGACGGTGGAGTTCACCGTACTGGGCATTCCCTGTCTCGGTCTCAACGGCGGCTCGACGTTCAAGCACAGCGAGGCCTTTTCCTTCCAGATCGCGACGGAGAATCAGGAAGAGACGGACCGTTACTGGAACGCGATCGTCGGCAATGGCGGCACGGAAAGCGCATGCGGTTGGTGCAAGGACCGCTGGGGCCTCTCCTGGCAGATCACCCCGCGCGTGCTAACCGATGCGCTTGCCGTAGGTGGCGGTGAGGCAAAGCGTGCCTTCGATGCGATGATGACGATGAAAAAGATCGACGTCGCCGCCATCGAGGCAGCGCGGCGAGGCTGACCGGAACTGTATCCCTTCGCAGGGCCCTTCGAAAGCGCCATCGCCGGCCAGTCTTCTTGGTGGATACCAGGTTAACCACGCCGTGGATCGGCTGCGGACCGAAGTGAGTGGTGGCCGGTCCGGTGTACACCATGGTTACATTCGAAGTTACATTCGAAACCTGGACCTGTGCCCCTCCGGTGATCCAAATCTGGAGCGTGGATGCGCCCTTGGCTTCAAAGTGCGCTGGTCCTCCATTCCCTGTGGTGGTTGCAGTTCCATTGATCACGACACCGGCGCTGGTAGTGGGGGGATTGTTCGCGGGACAGACGGACATGTCGTAGTTGCCTAAAACGATGACCACCCCAAGCCGCGAAGAAGGCGTTGAGTCTGCAAGGTTTATGGGTACGCGCCGCCAACCGCCGTTCCCGAGGCCAGATCAACCCTGAAACCGATCCATCGATCGCCCGCGAAGGTCCCACCCTCACCAACTAAATCGCCGTCTTCTACCCGCAGTGAGCGCAGTCCGTCCCACGATAACTGGCGCGTCCGCCACAGCGCCCCATCCCGCCCAAAGGCCTCCAGACCTGTGAATGTGCAAAAGACCAACTGTTCCGCGCCATTTTGGATGACGCCAGTAATGTCAACGCCGAAGGTTACCGTGAGTCGGCGAGAGAAAGGGTCGATTATATATCCCTGCCCTCCGGCGACGACGATGACGGAACTTCCATCTGGATGAGCCAGAGCAACATCGTAGCCGGTTACTCCACGCTGGAAGTTTCCGACCCAAACTCCGGTGCCGTCACCAAACTGAACCACAAACCCTTCGTGGTGCGTTCCGTGGCCACCAGCGCTGAACTGCGCTGGTACTGGCCCGTATAGCGGCAATCCCGCCAGGACTTCAAGTCTGGTGGACACAGTCATCAGGTTCCCAGAGACCGACCTGCACTGCAACACAAACTCGCCCGAAAGGATTCTCGAGATCTCACGCTGTGAACAGCTGTGTAGGAATTCGGCCCTGGAAGCATGCTGGCGTTTAATCGAGCGTCTGCACTCCCGGCATGGCCCCGCCTGGAAGAGCCGCAAGCCGGAGGGTCGAACACTTGGTGGGCACAATTGGCCGCCAAGAGGTGTCTGATCAGAAGGGGACGCTACTGAAATGATGCCAATCGCGTGGTTCCTGATCGCTCTCCTCCCGCTCCTCGCAGTCGAACCCATCAACGCCTTTCAGGACTCGCCGGCCATCGCGTTTGAAGTCGCATCCGTGAAGATCGCCGTCGAGCCGGATCGGTCTCCCATGTTCTGCATCGGACCATGCACCTTCGGCGAGCGCATGACGGTGGCCGGCTCTCGCGTCGACATTCGATACATGTCGCTCCACCAGTTGATCGCGACCGCGTACCGCATCAAACCGTATCAATTGTCCGGGCCGGATTGGCTCCGCTCGCAGCGATTCGATATCGCGGCCAAAATGCCGGAGCGCGCGTCCAAAGCCCAGGCGCCCGAAATGCTGCAGGCACTACTGGCCGAGCGGTTCAAGCTCTCGATACATCGCGAAAGCAAGGAACTCCCCGTCTACGCGCTCGTCGTGAGCAAGAGCGGATTGAAGCTGCGAGATTCCACAGCGGACCCCGATGCTCGGGTGCCCGAAACGCCGGGCAGCCGCCCGCTGTATTCCCCGAACGGCGAGGGCCGGTCTTTCGAAGACGGCACGTTAATGCTTAGCGGCGGAGCCTACGGCCCCATTCGAGGCGGGCGAGGAGCAACCGGCGGCATGAAGTGGGAGTTCCGGAAGTTGACCATGCCGGCGCTGGCGGAACTTCTGACACCCCATGTGGATCGCCCCGTGCTCGACATGACCAACTTGAAAGGCGCGTATTCCCTGACGTCAACCAATCGCCCGCCAACCGATGCAACGGGCCGAAAGGGTCTTGAGCCGTCGACCGCGCCCGAGTCTGGCCGCCCTCCCGATCTTTTCGGCGAAGGACTACTGACGGCCATCGAAAAGGCCGGCCTGAAACTGGAGTCGCGACGGGCGCCACTGGAGACCATCGCAGTGGACCGCATCGAGAAGACGCCGAGCGGCAACTAGCGCTGTGTGTCCATTCCGCCTACCGCGTACCCGCCAACCGGAATTGCCGCACCGTCGCTCCGCCTTCAGTAATCTCCATCACGCGAGGCCGCTCGGCCAGAAACAGCGCGCACAGCCACTCCTCGGCCACCGCATCGTCCCAAGGCAGATCGTCCTCCAGATTCTCGAAGCACAGACCCGCATACCAGTTGTTCGCCTGATCCCGCCGGAGCGTGACCGTGACCCCGCTCGGCAGATGGCGCGCCGACGTTCGCCGCAAATAGTTCTCGTGGATCTCCCGCATGCTGCTAGTGAGCGGGCCGGGCCGAAGCACATCCTGGCCGGCATTGAAGCGAAGCAGTTTCGCCACATTCGCGATCGTCCAATCAGTGCCGAAGATGCGACCTTCCATGTTCCTCGATCATCCCATACCGCGCTCTGGGCGCGGCAGATATCATATAAACCATGAAGCTCCTGTGCGCCGTGCTCCTCGTCACCGGCGCATTGCTGGCGCAGAGCGTGGAAGGCATCGTCACGAGTGCCTCCGATTCCCAGCCGATCTCCGGCGTGAAGGTCCAGATCGACCGGGCCGGGAAGCCAGCCGCCGAGACGCTCAGCGACGGCCAGGGGGCCTTCCGCGTCGAAGGCATCGAGCCCGGCGACTACACCGCCAGCTTCAGCAAATCCGGATTCCGCCAGCCCGAACGAACCGCGTCGGCGCGCCGCCCCTTCCACGTCGCGGCAGGATCCGCTGCCATCCATTTGGATGCCCGCATGACTCCGTTGGGCAAGCTCTCCGGCCGTGTGTTGGATGCCAGTCGCCGGCCCATGCCCCACGCCGCCGTGCAATTGCTGGTGTCCGGCGACTTCACCGGCGAATTGAGCAAAGCCGACGACAACGGCAACTTCTCCTTTACCAACATCGACGCCGGTATTTATACCTTGAGTGCGCGCGCTCCCAAAGACGCTCCAGCGCCGCCGCCCTCAGGCGATCAGCGGCTCGGATGGGTGCGCACCTGGTATCCCTCGGTGGCCGATCGCTTTAGCGGCGCGAAAATCACCGTTGCGCCCGGCGCGGAATTGACCGGCCAGGATATCGAGTTGCGGGCCGTGCCCGTGCATCGTCTGCGCGGCCGTTTGCTGGATGCCCGCGGCGAACCGGCGCCCCATGTGGCGGTGAAGATCTATCCGCCCGAGGAACTCATTACCGACGCGGGAGAGAACGAAGCGATCACCGCCCAGGATGGCGGCTTCGAGTTCCCGGCTTTGTACGATGGCCATTGGCGCCTGAAGGCCATCGTTGAGTCCGGCGGCGTTTCGCTGACGGCCATCGCATACCAGGAGATGACCGGCCGCGACCTCGATCGTCTCGACCTGCGGCTCCAGCCTCCGTTCACCGTTGCCGGAAAGGTGGTGATGGAAACACCGGCTGGCGGCCCATCGCCGAAACGCGTTACGGTGATTCTCGGTCCATCGGGCGGAGGCGACCATGTTCCGAATGGCAGGTCGAACGCCGATGGCACGCTGCTGATCGAAGACGTCACGCCGGACACCTATAGGATCACGCCGATCCGGCCGGGCGATCCCTACTACCTCGCGTCCATCCAAGTAGGGGACCGCGAGGTGTTGGGTGAGAACGTGGAGTTCTCGCCCGGCTCGCTGCCGATCACCGTCATCTATAAATCGGATGGCGGCACGGTCCGAGGCACGGTGGAAGATTGCGCCGGCGCAACCGTCACGCTGGCGCCGCAGGAAACAAAACTCCTCATCGGGGAATTCATCCAGAGAGCCGCCTGCGATGCCGCCGGCCGGTTCCAGATCGGCAACATCCGGCCCGGCGAGTATTACGCTTACGCCTTCGACCGTGCTCCCGGCATGTTGGAATACTCGCGGCTGGCCAACCCGGCCGTGGCGAATCAGGCGGTGCGTGTGACCGTGCGAGCAGGCGAGTCCAGCTCTATCACGCTCAAGGTGACTTCGCTGAATCGCTATTAAACTCAGCTAAAATAAGGGTAATGAGCGACCGAGACTCCACATCGCAACTTTCCAAGGCCGGCTCCCAGTAACCGGGATGGCTTTTCCATTGAAGATCACGGTCCTCGGCTCGGGAACCAGCGTGGGCGTCCCCACCATCGGATGCCATTGCGACGTCTGCACATCCACCGACCCGCGTGACAATCGCCTGCGCCCCTCCATTCTGGTGAGCTATCGGGGCTGCAACGTCCTGATCGACACTACGCCCGATTTTCGCACGCAGGCGCTGCGCGCCGGTATCGCGCGGCTCGACGCAGTGTTATTCACTCACTCGCATGCCGACCACATCATGGGCCTGGACGACGTGCGTCCCTTCAACTTCCGTCAGAAGGGTGAGATCCCTATCTTCGCCGCGCCCGAGACTATGGACGCCATTAGACGCTGCTTCCGCTATATCTGGGATGAGGGCAAGCGCGTCACCAACATTCCGCAGCTTGATCCGCGCCTGCTCGATGGCACGCCGTTTGAGATCTGCGGACTGCCGTTCCAGCCCATCCCGATCCTGCACGGTAGCCAGACCATCTACGGCTTCCGCTTCGGCGACGCCGCCTATCTCACCGACCATAGCGAGATTCCGGAAGCGTCTCTCGAAAAACTGCATGACCTGGATGTGCTGTTTCTGGATGCGTTGCGCTACAAGCCGCATCCGACGCATTCCACGGTCGATCGCTCCAAACAGACCGTGGAGCTACTGAAACCGCGCCGCGCCTTCTTCACCCATATCTGCCACGATCTGGGTCACGAGCGGGCTGAATCCATGCTGCCGCCCAACATCCGCCTGGCCTATGACGGCCTTGAGATTGAAGTGGCATGACCGTCTATCGCAGCTTCGACAGCGTGCCCGCCGATTTCGGGCCGAGCGCTCTCACCATCGGCAACTTCGATGGCGTGCATTGCGGCCATCGGCGCATTCTGCGCCGCCTGGTAGCGATAGCACGGGAGCGCGGGTGGAAGCCTTCGGTGCTTACCTTCCATCCCCATCCCACTCACATCGTGGCGCCGGAGCGGGCGCCGCGCC
Organism: uncultured Solibacteraceae bacterium; assembly: GCA_963815475.1. Taxonomy (GTDB): domain Bacteria; phylum Acidobacteriota; class Terriglobia; order Bryobacterales; family Bryobacteraceae; genus Sulfopaludibacter. Next base: position 4,630,257 of record CAWFHD010000003.1, read on the forward strand.
TGATCACCTCGCCCGAACGGCGCGGCGAGCTGATGGGCGAAGAAGGCATCGAGCAGGTTCTGATTCTGCCGTTCACCAGGGAACTGTCGCTGCTCTCGCCCGAAGATTTTGTCTGTCAACTGCTGGTGCAGAGGTTGGGCGTGAAGGCTGTTCTGGTGGGAGATAATTTCCGCTTCGGGCATCGACAGGCGGGCAATATCGAAGTGCTGGCCAAGTTGGGGACGCGCTTTGGTTTTGAGACGGAGATCGTGCCCGCCATCGCCTGGCGCGGCCGCGTGGTCAGCAGCAGCGCCATCCGCGGCATGATCCTTCATGGACAGGTCTCGCTCGCCGCGCGCTTTCTCGATCGGCCCTATAGCATCGAAGGCGATGTGGTGAGCGGCCGTGGCGTCGGCTCGAAGCAGACCGTGCCCACGCTGAATCTGGCCACAACGGCGGAGCTCATTCCGGAGCGGGGCGTCTATGTTACGCGCACCCGCGATCTGGATGGCACGCGCCGCTGGAACTCCATCACGAACATCGGGTACCGCCCCACGTTCGGACAAAGCGATGAGCTCTCCATCGAAACTTTCCTGCTCCAGCCGCTGGTAGGCGACACGCCGCGGCGCATCGGATTGGAATTCTTGTGGCGCGTCCGCAATGAACGCAAGTTCGAATCGCCGGACGCGCTGAAGGCGCAAATCCTCAAAGATGTGGGCGTCGCGCAGCGTTATTTCCGCCGCGCCGCCAAGTGGATAAGCCAATGACGACCGCCCAACTCCTGGCCGGCGCGCTCCAGATCGTGATCATCGATCTGTTGCTGGCCGGCGATAACGCACTGGTGATCGCGATGGCAGTGCGGTCTCTGCCGCAGCGCGAACGCCGCATCGGCACCATTTGCGGCGCGGGAGCCGCGGTGCTGCTGCGCGCGGTGTTGACCATCGCCGCGGCGCGCCTGTTAAAAGTCCCATATCTGCAACTGGTGGGCGGGTTGTTCATTTTGTGGATTGCCTTGAAAGTCTTGCGCGACGCCAACGATCCGCCCGATGCCGCGCCTGCTTCGCACCGTCTGCTGCAGGCCATCTGGTACGTGGTGTTCGCCGACATCACCATGTCCACCGACAACATCCTGGCCATCGCCGGCGCGTCGCACGGCAGCGACGAGCTGATCATTTTCGGGTTGGCCCTCAGCATTCCCTTCGTCGTGTTCTCCAGCAATCTGCTGGCGAAACTCATGGACCGCTACCCTATAGTCATCTATATAGGCGCGGCCATTTTGGGCAACGTGGGCGGTGATATGATTATGCGCGATCCGTTCGTGGTGAATGCGCTGCATCCCACGAAACTCGCGGGTTATGCAGTGAACGCTGTGTTGATTGCCCTGATCCTGTTCATCGGCCGCAAAAAGAAAGTGGCTTCCGATGCGTCTCCGGAGCGTTAGTTTAGCGATCGTGGCGGCTGCTGCCGTGGGTATGGCGCAGACCCAATTCGAAGTTGCGTCCATCAAGGTATCCGGTCCGAAGAGCGTGCGCGGCTCGAGCGGCGGTCCGGGCAGCAGAGATCCCGGGCAATACCGGTTCGACGTCGCGACCCTTCTCGATCTGATCTGTGTGGCATACGAAGTCGAGTATTTCCAGGTCACAAGCAAAACGCCGCTCGATCGGCAGCGCGTCGACCTGGTGGCGAAGATTCCGGCCGGCACAACTAAAGAACAGTTCCGGGTCATGCTCCAGAATTTGCTCGCGGATCGGTTCCATCTCAAGCTGCATGCCGAGTCCCGGGAATTCTCCGCATATGAGCTCGGAGTCGCAAAAACGGGAGGAAAGTTGACAGAGTCAACTAATCAGTTGACAAAGTCAACTAATTCCGCCGGCGCCGATCGACCCAGCATGTCGGCCAACTTTTCGAACAGTGGGGGATACGTACTGGTCAAAGTGAAGGCGCGGCAACAGACCGTCTCCAGCCTGGCGCGCATGGTGCGCACGCCGGACGAGCCGCCCATTGTGGACAAAACCGGCTTGACCGCGAAGTACGATTTCACGCTGGAATTCACCAAGGAAATTCCGAGTGCCACTGGAAGCGGTCCGGCCGATCCGCCCGTCGCACCCAGCTTGTCGATCGCGCTGCAGCAGCAACTCGGCCTGCAGTTAGTCGCGAAGAAACTGCCCTTCGATGTAATGGTAGTGGACTCAGTGGACAAACTGCCCACCGAAAACTAACTAATCGCCGCACAATTCCACGTGAGCGCCGTGACCCGTCTGGTGGACGCGGCGGACAAACTTCCTGTCAAAAGAGATGAACCTTACGCCGGGTGGAGTGCTGCACAGGTGCATGGCATCGGCGAATTCGATTCCTTGCTCCATTAGTTCCAGGGCCGATATCACGCAGTTTTCGTCCTCCGAGTGCACATTCTCCAGGCCTAGGAGCGCCGCCAGTACGTCGTGTACGGCTTCATTCCCGAACCCGTACGTGCCGCGGAGAACCCAGCCCGTTTCGAGCAAAACGGTTTTAGCAATCCAGATTGGCCCGCTGGTGAGTACTGCACGCGCCGCGGCGGCCTGCTTCGGTTCGTCCCCTACCAGGATCCGGACCAGGACGTTAGTATCGACCGAGGTCATGACGTCGTTTCACTTCGCGTGCGATTCCCTCGTCCAGTTCCGCAAGAGTTTTTGCCTTGCCCTTGTATTTCAGAATGCCCTCTACCTGGTCAAGCGTGGTTCTTGGCAATCGGCGCGCCGGACGTAGCAGGACGCCGTCTTTGGTTTCTTCGACCGTGAATTCCGTGCCCGGCCCCCAAGCCCTTGAATTCCTTATACTTTTCGGCAATACAATCTGGCCCTTAGTGGAAAGCCTTGTGATTTCCATCGGTAAGACTCCAGTAAGATTATCTCACGCTCACTAAGGCCGGCCAATTTTTTTCATCCGCTGTCGATTTCGTGGTTCTCACCCGTCGTTTCAACGAAGGAGAGATCCCATGACGAAACGTACTTCTTTTGCCGCGTTGGGTTTGCTGGCCGCTAGCGTGGCTTTCGCCCAGGACCAGAAATCATTGAATTACTTGGCTGAAACCCGCGACGGCGTGGTGTCCGCGCTGAAGGGCTTGACCGAAGCCCAATGGAACTTCAAGCCTGCGCTTGACCGGTGGTCGATCGCAGAGATTGTGGAACACATCACGGTTGTCGAAACGGCGGTGAACGGCATCGTCGCGCAATTGCCGCAGGCTCCCGCGCCGGCGGCCAACTTCAAAGCCGCCGAGGTGGATGCGTTGATTATGGCCAAGATGCCCGACCGCTCCACGAAGTACAAGGCTCCGGAATCCATCCAGCCGACGGCGCGCTGGAACCACGCGGAATCCCTGGAACGTTTCCTGGCGGCGCGGAAACAAAACGCGGACTCGCTCGCTTCCAATCCGGACCTGCGGAAGCATGTGGTGGCGCATCCGGCATTCGGGCCGCTCGACGGTTACGAGTGGATTCTGGCGACCGCCGCCCACAGCGCGCGGCACACCGAGCAGATTCTCGAAGTGAAGGCGGACCCGCACTTTCCGCGGTAGGCTGTCAAAAGGATATTCAATGCGCTACATATTTCTGATTTACTCACAGGAATCGCCCGAAGGGCCCTCCCCAGACTCGGTCGCGGAACTGATGGCGGGACATCGCGCCGTGATTGCCGAATCGGCATCGAAGGGCGTGCTGCGCGGCCTTGATCCGCTGAAGGCGACCAGCACCGCGACCACTGTCCGGATGAGCGACGGCAAAGCGTTGATCACGGACGGGCCATTTGCCGAGACCAAAGAGCAACTGGCCGGCTATTACATCATGGAGTGCGCGAATCTGGATGAGGCCATCGGCTGGGCTCAGAAGATTCCGACGACCTGTAAGGGGGACTCGGGATGCATCGAAATCCGTCCTATCGTAGATATCCCCAAGCCGATTTAAGTGGGGACAACAATGGACGCCCGGGGTTTGGTGGAATCGGTATTTCGCGAGGAGTCCGGCCGGATCCTCGCGAGCCTGATCCGCATCTCCGGGTCGTTCGACTGGGCCGAGGAAGCGATGCAGGAGGCGTTCGCGGCGGCGCTGCTCTCGTGGCCCGAGAGCGGGACTCCGCAGAATCCGCCGGCGTGGATCACGGCGGCGGCGCACCGCAAGCTGATCGACCGCAGCCGCCGCGAGCGTACGCGACGCGAAAAGCAGGACTCGCTGGTTTACGAATCGCCGAGTCTTACCCTGCCGGATGAAGCGCTGCTGGCGGAGGACCCGATGCATTTGCCCGACGATCGACTGCGGCTGATCTTCACGTGTTGCCACCCGGCAATCGGGGCCGACGCGCAGATTGCCCTGACGTTGCGCACGCTGGGCGGTCTTACAACTACGGAAATCGCGAAGGCCTTTCTCACGCCAGAGCCTACGATGGCACAGCGGCTGGTGCGCGCGAAACGCAAAATCCAGGAGGCCCGAATCCCCTATGAAGTGCCTCCCGCGAGCGACTTGCCGGTGCGGCTGGAATCGGTGCGAGCGGTGATCTACCTCATCTTCAATGAGGGCTACAGCGCGGCTTCGGGCGATCTGCTGGTGCGCACCGATCTGTGCGCGGAGGCGATCCGGCTGGCGCGCGTGCTGCACGGTCTGCTGCCCAACAATGCCGAAACCATGGGCCTGCTGGCACTGATGATGCTGCACCACTCGCGGCGCGATGCTCGTATGCGGGATGGCCGGCTGGTGACGCTGGAGGATCAGGATCGCAGTCTGTGGCATCGCCAAGAAATTGCGGAGGGCGTGGCGCTAGTGGAGCAGGCGCTGCGCCGGCGGCCGCTCGGCCCTTACCAGTTGCAGGGCGCGATTGCGGCGCTGCATGCCCAGTCGGCGACTGCGGGCGATACCGATTGGGCGCAGATCGCGGCGTTGTATGAGCGCCTGGAGGCGATGCACTCGACGCCTGTGGTGGCGTTGAACCATGCGGTGGCGGTCGCGATGAGTAGCGGACTGGAGGAGGGACTGCGGCGCATCGATGCGCTGGACGGGCTCACGCGTTACTACCTGTTTCACGCGGCGCGGGCCGACATCCTGCGCCGGATGAATCGCGCCGAGGATGCGCTGGAAGCCTATCGGCAGGCGCTGAAGCTGGCGACGAATGCGGTGGAACGGGAGTTCCTGGAGCAACGGATCGCCGAGGTGGGGTAGTGGCGTAGTCGGCGGCAGGTCAGAGGGTTAGCCCTGCCTTGGCCGATCCTCGACGAATTTGTCAGAATTTCATACATTGACATCCTATTATTGGTGGGGTACGATCTAACTGATCCGTTAGTACTGAACCGGTTGTGCCGGTCAGGAATTCAACGGTTCGCTCGGCGCATTGCCGTGGACCAGACTGACTTTCAGGCGGCCGATGACAACATGCGTCGTACCGCAGTTCCTTTGTCGAGCGTTAAGGTAAGCGGAATGACAACTACGTCGGTGCTATCTGCTCTCACTGAATAGTTGAAAAGCTATGATTCCAAGCAGCTAACATCAGCCCAGCTTTCCCGCGGCGTTCTCCCTATGCGCTGGTGTTCGAATCGGGCAAAAGGAGGCGCTTCTGAAGCTGGTGGAGCATGGCAAAGGCCACGAACCGGAGTGCACCAGCATCGCTCTACGAGCACAGCAACGCGGGGCAAAGTGGGTGGCGCTGGCGGATTGGAGCAAGAATTTCTATTCAGGATGAAAGGCGGATCGTGAAGCTCTCAATTCGAATTCTGCAATTAGCGCTATTTTCCACGGCGCTTCCGGCCTTGTTCGGTCAACCCAGCGCAAGCCAGTCCACTGTCACCGCCAGCCCAGCCGGGGTGCCAGCCGACGGCGTCACTTCGGCGACGATAACGGTCACACTCAAGACAGCGAGCGGCAGTCCGGTTAGCGGCAAGACCGTCACATTGCAACAGACCGGCAACACCACAATCTCGGCGGCAAGCGGTCCTTCCGATAGCAACGGGGTGGTGACCTTCGCGGTTACGTCGATGAACAGTGGGTGGGTCGTCTATACTGCAACGGATATCACCGACTCGGTAGTAATAAAGCAAGGTGTAGTGGTAGCTTTCTCGAGCCTCCAGGCGAGTGCCAGCCAGTCCACCGTGAGTGCCAGCAGGGCTTCGGTAACGGCGGATGGGGTGAGCAGTTCGACAATTACCGTGACCTTGATGTCGGCGAGCGGTGTTCCCGTGAGCGGCCACCGGGTGACCTTGGCCCAAGGAGCCGGCCACTCCACTATTTCGACTGCCAGTGGCGCCTCTAGTGCAAACGGGATTGTCACCTTCACAGTGACGGACGCCACGGCCGAGGCGGTGACTTACACAGCGACGGACGTCAACTACGGGCTCGTCGTCACGCAGACGGCAGGCGTGATGTTTGTTACGAACGGACCTTTTATTAGTAGTTTAAGCCCAACCTATGGGCCTGCAGGCACGTCCGTGACGATTTCGGGTGTCAATTTCGGATCGAGTCAGGGTAGCAGCGCCGTGACGTTCGGCTCTACTGGCTTTGGATATTCCAGACTGCTAACGGTTGATCACACCAAGTGTGGCAACTCCGATTCATCGAACTTTCCTGTTCTGGTATCAGCCTCCGATACCACATTGAAAGATTCAAGTCACGGTGGGCGCGTGCAGAAGCCGGATGGCTCAGACATTCTATTCTACTCCGACGCTGGCGCTCTGGCGCAGATGGCGAGTGAGATTGAGTCATACGACAACGTCAATGGTACTGTCGTGGCGTGGGTACAGATACCCACGCTATCCCACACAGCTAATACCACGTTTTATATGTTTTATGGGACGGCCGCTCCGCCCTTGCGGATCACGAATCCGTGGGACAGCAACTATAAGGGTGTGTGGCATCTATCGAACGCCACAACGTTATCCGCCAAGGACTCCACCACCAATGGCAACAATGGCACAATCAGCTCGCCGGTCCCGGGTGTCGGTAAGATCGGCGGTGGCGCGGTATTCAGTGGCGCAACCGACAAGATCGGAATAAGCGGCCTGATGGGATCGCCTGCCGCCATAACTCTCTCCGGGTGGGTGAAGAAGACTTCTTTGAACACCACGGAAAATGGAATGATGGCGATAGGCACAGTGCAAGGCAGCGGCGGTGCGGCCGGCGTCGTATATATTCGTCTCAACAACGACAGTGGTAATGGCATTCGCGCAGGTTACTACGGTGCAGTTCAGGGTAACGATATATACGGACCGAATATCAATGATTCGAACTGGCACCACATTGCCTATATCGCGAGCCCTGTCAACAGTTTTCAAGCACTTTACTATGACGGCAACCTAGTTGGCTCGGCGGGCAGTTCCTGGGCTATCGACTATTCGCTTGGTGGAAACACCACTCTCGGAACAACTGCATATGCGGCGTCTTTACAAGGCGCGTTGGATGAGATACACATTTCAGCCGCTGCACGCTCTGCCGATTGGGTTACAACGGAATACAACAATCAGAACTCCCCCGGAAACATCGGATCTCCAGGGTTTCTGATCTGGGGATCTGAAGTTCCGATGGGTTCTCCGGTCAACGCCGGGACCGTGACAAATTGGAGCCCGGTCAGTATCACGGCAAATGCACCCGGCGGGGTGGTCACCGGCAACGTGATGGTAACAGTTGGCGGTGTGGCCAGTAACGGTGTGAGCTTTACGGTATCTCCAGACCCGATGAGCGCCAGCCTGTCGACAGTCAGCGCCAGTCCGGTTTCGGTGCCGGCCGACGGTGCTAGTACCTCCACAATCACGGTGACGCTGAAGACGGCGGCCGGCAACCCGGTGAGTGGCAGGACGGTGAGCCTGGCACAAGGCGGTGGCCATTCCAGCATCTCAACGGCCAGCGGGATATCTAATGGGGGAGGCGTAGTCACCTTCACAGTGTCGGACACGATTGCCGAGACGGTAACGTATCTGGCGACGGACATCACCGATGCGATCGGCATCACGCAGACATCAGGTGTGACCTTCACGGCCGTGCCGGTGAGCGCCAGTGTTTCCACGGTGAGTGCCAGTCCTGCCTCCGTGGCAGCAGACGGCGCCACCAGTTCGACCATCACAGTGACACTCAAGACTGGCAGTGGGAGTCCGGTGAGCGGCAAGACGGTGACCTTGGTCCAAGGCGCCGGGCACTCCACTATCGCGACGGTTAGTGGCATAACCAATGCCAGCGGCCAAGCGAGCTTTACCGCGAAGGACACGACGGCGGAAACGGTGACCTACACGGCCACCGACACTACCGATTCACTAGCGCTAACTCAGACGGCGTCCGTGAGTTTCACGGCTCCGCCCGTGAGCGCCAGTGTGTCCACCGTTGGCGCCAGTCCGGCCTCGGTGGCGGCGGACGGCACCACCACCTCGACCATCACAGTGACGCTGAAGACAGCCGGTGGGAGTCCTGTGAGCGGCAAGACGGTGAGTCTGGCACAAGGCGGCGGCCGTTCGACGATCTCGGCGGCCAGCGGGGTCTCCAACTCAAGCGGAGTGGTGACGTTCACGGTGAAGAACACAACGGCGGAGACGGTGAACTACACGGCCACGGACGCGACCGATACGGTAGCGGTGACGCAGACGGCCGCGGTGACGTTCGTGGCCGGAACGCCTACGGCAGCTAATTCGACTATCGCCGCGAGTCCGACTTCGGTAGTGGCGGACGGAGCGACCAAATCGACGATCACGGTCACGTTGAAGGACGCGGGCGGCAACGCGGTGAGCGGCAAGACGGTGACGCTCGCGCAAGGCACCGGGCACTCCACGATCACGACAGTGAACGGCACAACCAGTGCTAACGGACAGGCGAGTTTCACCGTGACGGATGTAACCGTGGAGGTTGTCACCTATACTGCAACGGACTCCACGGATTCGGTGGTGGTGACGCAAACGGCGACGGTCAACTTTACGGTGGTACCGGTGAGCGGGATCACTTCGACCATCACTGCCAGCCCGACCTCGGTGGCAGCGGACGGCACGACCAGTTCCACCCTCACGGTGACACTGATGACGGCGGGCGGAAACCCGGTCAGTGGCAAGACAGTCACGGTGGGGCAAGGGACCGGCAGCTCCACGATTACGGTGGTGAATGGCACTAGCAATGCCAGCGGCCAAGCCAGCTTCAGCGTGACGGACACCACGGTGGAAGCGGCGACCTACACGGCAACGGACGGCACCGATACGGTGGCGCTGACGCAGACGGCTAGCGTGAGCTTCACGACAGTGCCGATCAGCCCCGGCCTGTCCACTGCCAGCACGAGCACGGCATCGGTGGCAGCCGATGGGACCACACCTTCGACAATCACGATCACGCTCAAGGCGGCTAACGGCAACCCGGTCAGCGGGAGGACGGTAACGCTGACGCCAGGGAGCGGTCATTCCACCATCACTGTTGTGAATGGCGTTACCAATGCGAGTGGGCAGGCGATTTTCGTGGTAACGGATGCAACGGTGGAAACGGTTACCTACACCGCTACAGCCGATTCGGTGACGGTGACCCAGACGGCGCAGGTCAGCTTTACGGCGAGGATTCCCACCGCGGCCAATTCGACGGTGACTGCGGCTCCAGCGACCGTACCAGCGGATGGCACAACGGCGTCGACCATCACGGTGACGTTGAAAGATGCCGCCGGCAATCCGGTGAGCGGCAAGACTGTGACTCTAGCGCCGGGGACCGGTCATTCGACAATCTCGACAGCCAGCGGAGTATCGTCGGCGAGCGGCGTAGTTTTGTTTACGGTCACAGACCGTACCGCAGAGACGGTGACCTACACGGCTACCGATACCACGGATACGGTGGGCGTGACCCAGACAGCGGCCGTAAACTTTACGGCGGTGCCGCCGCCCAACATCATCACGTCCCCGACGACTGCCGTCGCACCGGGTTCGCAAGTGACGATCGGGGGAACGGGTTTCGGAGCTACACAAGGTAAGGGCACGGTTTGGCTGGGTACCGCTCCGGGAGCGGTGGTCAGTTGGACGGACACGCAGATCGTTGCCACGGTGGCTTCCAATGCCAGGACGGGAACGGCGATGGTGCAGCAGGGCGGGGCATGGTCAAATGCGCCGGTTCTGAGCGTGAACACGGCGCTGATTTCTAGCGTTTCGACGACGAAGGGCGTGCCCGGAACACCAGTCACCATCACAGGCTCTGGCTTCGGCGCGTCACAGGGCAGCGGGCAAGTGTGGTTGGGGACCGCCAATGGCGTGGTGCAAAGCTGGAGCGATGGGCTGATCGTGGCGGTGGTTGCGACTGGGGCCGCGTCGGGCAATGTGCAGGTATTGCAAAACGGCGTGATGAGCAACGCGGTACCATTCGCGTTGGATACGCCGAATATCACGTATATGGAGACGTCGTCCGGGTTCGTGGGGATGCCTTTCCGGATCTATGGGACGGGGTTCGGCGATTCACCGGGGACGGTGCTGCTGGGCAGCGTGCCGTGCCAGGTGGTGGTGGGCAGTTGGTATGACACGAGCGTTGTGGTTACCGTGCCGGCGACGGCGGTGAGCGGACTGGTGCGCGTGCAAAGAAATGGAGTCTCGAGCAACGGGAAGTCGTTCACGGTGACGTCGGCCGGCGGGAGTGGTATGAACCTCAACCCCGCCGTGCTCAACATGGTGGTGGGCGATACGCATACGATTCAGGCGCTATCGACCACTGGGCCGGCGGTGACGGGACTGGCGTGGACATCGAGCGACACGACGGTGGTGAGTTTATCGAGCGACGATCCGCCGATGTTGACTGCGGTGGCGCCGGGGCACGTGACGATCACGGCGGGGACGGCGATCGGCGGAGGTAACGGTGTGGGCCGGACGTCACCGGGCAGAGCGGGCTGCCGTTGGGAACGGTGCTTTGGTAGCAATCCGGGGAACGGGTCGGGTGTGACGGAATTGTGCCGGCGGTGCCGAGTCCGACGGGCGTAGCGGATGTGTTTGCGTTTCAGGGTGATGGGACGGTGCAGGCGATTACGAGCGATGGGACCACGGCGTGGACGGCGAAGGCATATCAAAGCGATTCTCTCCCCGATTTCCAAGGTGGCTTGGTGGTTTGGGACGAGACAGGGTCGATTGTAAAGTTGGATGGGATTACCGGGCAGCCCATATCCGCGTCTGCGCCTTTCGGCGATGTCATGGCGATGGCTGTGCATACGGACGGGACCATCTTTGCCGTTGTCGACGGTTCAGAGACTGGAAAGTATCTGGTCATAGGTATCGACCCCACTTCGGGTGGGCAAAAGTTCAGCATCCCTATCCAATATGAGAGTTGGGGCGGCCTCAGTATTATCATCGCGGGTGATGGGTATGCGTATGTACCCTACGGCTGGAGGGAGTCAACGGCTGGTGGCGACGAGGTGGACCATATCAGACTGCTTCGGGTAGACAGCAGCGGAGCCTCGAACGTTATGCCAATTGGTGACTACACGGGGCCTGATGGTTATTTTGGAGATAATCCTGAGATATTCTTTCGAGGGATGATCACTAACTCAGATGCCGGCATCGTGCTAGGGTTTGAGTCATGGGACGGACCGCAAATGGCTGTGACCTCAGGGACCGCTGTGAGTATCGTAAGCGGGCCACAGATACCAGAAGAAGGGTATTCTGCGGCTGTCTCGCCGGTGCTGCAGGCGCAGGACGGTTCGTTCCTGGGCACTGCAATCGCTGATGGGCCCCCAACTATGGTGTCTTTCGATGTGTCCGGGAATGTGCGTTGGACTGTGGCCAACGATCAGCCCCAGATCGCGACGGCGGACGGCGGAGTGATCGGAGAGTCGGGAATCACGTACGATGCGAATGGAATGGCAACGGGGATGATGAATCTGCCGACGTATTCGTGGTTCGGGTACGGCTATCAATACGGATCGGTGGAGCAGGTCCTGACAGGTGCGCTTTATTTCGCATCGAACTGGTGGCCATTTGGAGGAGGTAGTCAATCCTCCAATAACACAGCACTTCTGGGACAGTGGTTCCCGCCGCTACCCAGTTGCACGGATAAGGGTGGTAACTGCCAGGTTGCTTTAAGGTCCGGTGACCTGCTCTGGAACGCCAGAAACGATCTAGCGGCAGAACTCACACCGTTTTCGAGCTGCGCTACTGCCGCCATACTCAATGTGTTCAGCAACTTTTCCGATGGTGACATCGATGGCAAGCCCATCACTACCGCGAGCTTCGTAGCCTATATTAAGGATCGCGCCACCTTTTACGACGGATCCAAGGCTAAGGCTCCGATGTATTGGGCATTCTGCCCAGATGGCAACAATCGATGGTTTTCTTGTCCTGGAAGCACTCAAACCGTTCAGGACAAAATATTAGACGACAGCCAAACAACGGCTGTGACAGTTTCGCCAAGCCACCCGTTCAAGAGCTTTTGGCAACCTAAGTACACGCTGCCCGAAAAGTACCAAGATGGCAGCTTAAAGTACGAGGGTTTCGGAGACGGCGTCGACCCTAGCCTTAACGGCGTAAACATCTACAACGAGAGCAACTTATTCCATGAAGCTCTGCATGGAATGACTGGACTGTATGACGACCAGATTGCAAAGGTCCTTAACGTCAGCGGCTCCTTCGCGATAAGCATCTATATTAAAGATCATGTCCTCAATGCGTGCCCGATTGGGATAAGACCGGGGAAATGAATGCAAAATCGAATACGGTTCGCTCTGCCAACTGTTCAGGTAGTAATTGCTACTGCTCTAACGGTAGTCAATCGATTAAGACCGCAGGTCCTCACTTTTGACCCTACATTCTTGAAACCTGATTGGCAGTTCTGCTGCGCGCTCAGTGCACCTGCCTCATTGGTCTGGAGCGTTGCGATGAAATTCAGGGGAGAATGGTACTGGGAACATCCCCTGAGCGGGATTATCGCCGAAAGCTCCCTTTTTATTGCATTGGTAGGACTGCTTTGGTACCTCGTAGCTGTCGAGGTGAGCGGAAGAGGTCAAAGTGTCCTTACATCTAAGGTCAGGTTTCGGAGCTTGGCGGATGTATCGGCGATGCTTTTCGGAGGCGGCCTGTTAATAATGGGCCTCAATATTTACTGGCATGAGTTTGGATTCCCAACGGCTTATTCGGCCGCAGTAGCGATTCCATATATTATGTGGGCGTTGGTCGTTGTGCTCTTCTATGGCCATGATCTGTTAGTACACTCTCGCTCCAAGCAGTAGTTACTGGGGTCATGGTGGCAATTTGGCGTAATACGGAGCGACGGTGACGCTGCTGAGCAATGGCAAGGTTTAGCATGCCACCGAAAGTGTTTCTTCAACTTGGCGCACAGCCTGCGCCCCGCGCCAACGATCACCCCTGCCATTCCATCATCACGGCGGTGAATGGCGTTAGTAATGCTAGCGGGCAGGCGATTTTCGTGGTGACGGATGCAACGGTGGAAACGGTTACGTACAACGCTACCGATACAACCGATTCGGTGATGGTTACACAGACGGTGCAGGTCAGCTTTACGGCGGGGATTCCCACCGCGGCCAATTCGACGGTGACTGCGGCTCCGGCGACCGTACCGGCGGACGGCGTCGACCATCACCGTGACGCTGAAGGATGCCGCCGGCAATCCGGTGAGCGGCAAGACTGTGACCCTGGCGCCGGGGGGCGGATCTTCGACCATCTCGACAGCCAGCGGAGCATCGTCGGCCAGCGGCGTGGTGTCGTTTACGGTTAAGGATCGCACCACGGAGCCGGTGACGTACACGGCTACCGATACCACGGATTCGGTGACAGTAACGCAGACGGCATCTGTGAGCTTTACGGCGGTGCCGCCACCCAACATCGTCACGTCGCCGACGGGCCATGTCGCGCCTGGTTCGCAAGTGACGATCGGGGGAACGGGTTTCGGAGCTACACAAGGTAAGGGCACGGTTTGGCTGGGTAGCGCTCCGGGAGCGGTGGTCAGTTGGACGGACAATCAGATCGTTGCCACGGTGGCTTCCAATGCCCAGTCGGGAACGGTTCGGGTGCAGCAGGGCGGGGTATGGTCAAACTCACCGGCGCTGAGCATGATCACGGCGCTGATTTCAGGCGTTTCGCCGGCGCATGGCGTGGTCGGAACCTCAGTCACCATCTCGGGCTCGGGCTTTGGCTCGCCTCAGGGTAGCGGGCAAGTGTGGTTGGGCACCGCCAATGGCGTGGTGCAAACCTGGAACGATAGCCAGATCGTGGCTGTGGTCGCGACTGGTGCCGCGTCGGGCAACGTACAGGTATTGCAAAACGGTGTGATGAGCAACGCGGTACCATTCGCATTGGATACGCCCAATATCACGTCGATGGATGCATCGTCCGGGCCGGTTGGGATGCCTTTCCAGATCTTTGGGACGGGGTTCGGAGACACACCGGGGACGGTACTGCTGGGCAGCGTGCCGTGCCAGGTGGCGGCGGGCAGTTGGTACGACACGAGCGTACTGGTTACCGTGCCGGCGACGGCGGTGAGCGGGCTAGTGCGCGTGCAAAGGAATGGAGTTTCGAGCAACGGGAAGTCGTTCACGGTGACAACGGCTGGTGGGAGTGGTATGAACCTCAACCCGGCTGTGCTCAACATGGTGGTGGGAGACACGCACACGATTCAGGCGCTCTCGACGACGGGGCCGGCGGTGACAGGACTGGCGTGGACGTCGAGCGACACGACGGTGGTGAGTTTATCTACCGACGATCCGCCGATGTTGACCGCGGTGGCGCCGGGGCACGTGACGATCAAGGCGGGGACGGCGACGGCGGAGGTGACGGTGTGGGCCGTGGATCCGTCATCGGGACAGAGCGGAATGCCGTTGGGGACGGTGCTTTGGAGTAATCCGGGTAACGGGTCGGGGGTGGCAAGCATTGTGCCGGCGGTGCCGAGCCCGACCGGTGTAGCGGATGTGTTCGCGTTTCAGTATGACGGCACGGTGCAGGCGATTACGAGCGACGGGACCACGGCCTGGACTGCGAAGGCATCTCAAATCCAAGCTCTCCCGGATTTCCAAGGTGGCTTGGTGGTTTGGGACCAGACTGGGTCAAAGTCGATTGTAAAGTTGGATGGGGTTACCGGGACACCCATATCCGCGTCTGCGCCTGTCGATCTGATCACGATGGCTGTGCATACAGATGGGACGATCTTTGCCGTTGTGGCCGGTCCAGAGACTGGAACGGATTTGGTCATAGGTATCGACCCCGCTACAGGTGCGCAGAAGTTTCCGCCAATCCCTATTCGATATGAGAGTTGGGACGCCCCGCGCATTATTATCGGGGGTGATGGGTACGCGTATATACCGTATGGGTGGAGGGAAGGTCTGATTGAGGCGGAGGCCGACCACATCAGACTGCTTCGGGTGGATAGCGGCGGTGGCTCAAGCGTGATGACGATTGGGGACTACACTGGGCCTTATGGTTATTATGGAGGCAATCCCGCGATATTCTTTTATGGGATGATCACCAACGCAGATACTGGCATCGTACTCGTGTTTGGGTCATGGGACGGACCGCAAATGGCGGTGACCTCAGGGACCGCCGTGAGTATCGTGAGCGCGCCACAGATCCCAGAGGTAGGGTATTCTGCGGCTGTTTCGCCAGTTCTGCAGGCTCAGGACGGTTCGCTCGTGGGCACGGCCTGGAACTATGGGACCCCAACCATAGCCGCCTTCGATGCAACCGGAAGTGTTCGTTGGACTGTGCCCAACGATCAGCCCCAGATCGCGACAGCGGACGACGGCGTGATCGGGGCGTCGGGGATTACGTATGACGCGAACGGGAATGCGACGGGGATGATGAATCTGCCGACGTATTCGTGGCTCGGGTATCAGTACAAGATTGGCTCGGTCGAGAGTATGATTACGGATGTTATCTACCTTGCTGTGAGTTCCTGGGCTGCTCAGGGGCGAAAAGGCACTAATGTCGGGAGAAGTAGCCCGCAATTTCCGTGGCTCAGGAGTTGTACGGATAAAGGCGGCAACTGCGCGTCCTCGCCTTTGGCGCCGCGGGACCTGCTCTGAAATGCGAAAAGGGACTTGATTAGTCAGCTATCTACACAGCCCTGCGCAAGTACCGCGGAGAGCAAGGTGCTGAGCAAGTTCAAGGACATCTACAAAAGGCAACTTACTGCAGCCATGCTCATCAGCTATCTCTCCAACCCTCTTGTGACGTTCTACGACGGATCTAAGGCGAAAGCTGAGTCGATATATGCCTATTGCGGCGATGGAGGTTTTCCTCGTTATAACTGCAGCGGCGACGGTCTGTACGAGTATCAGGAATTCGTAAAAAAGGACGGCACACCCGTGGGCACAACGGCTCAAGCGGTTACTCCGAGCTATCCGTTTAAGAGTTTTTGGCTGCCCGTATATGTCGCACCTAGTGCGTCGGATGGAGGTTTTGGCGTTGGCATTAGTCCGGACAACAATGGAATCAATGTTATTAATGAGAGCAATCTCGTCCACGAGGCGCTGCACGGTATGACGGGCTTATATGATGACAGGTTAGATGGTAACAGCACCCTCGAATTTGTTCTCTTGGGCAAGGGAGACCAGCCATCTGTGAATATCAGCAAATACATCAGGGACAATGTGCTGAATACCTGTCCGACATTTAATCACTAAGTGAGGAGGAGAATGCAATTTAGAACTCGTTTCCTGCTCCCCGGAGTCCAGGTTGCCGTGGCTGTCGCACTCATGACGAACAACCATCTGAAGCCAAATAGCCCGGAGAGGCCCACATGGGTCGACCCGGACCTCCAGTTCGGCTATGGTCTCAACGCCCCGGCAGCTCTCATGATGAGTCGACTTATCAGACCCATCTCGTCATGGACTACCGGATCGCCACAACTGCAAATCTCCATCAGTTGTTCGATTTGGGCAATTCTCGTGGGGCTGCTCTGGTACGCAGTCGCGCTTGAGCTCGGTGGAGGAGGACGAAGCGTGCTGGCGTCGAGAACGAGAATGCCATCAGTTGTCGACGTAGTCATGCTCGTTGTTAGCGCCTTACTTGGTTGGTTCGGTGTGATCGTGCGCGAGCAGTTCGGGTACCCGATCTCCCTCTACGACAACTTGTTTGCGATTCCCTATTTCACCTGGAGTGCGGTGATGGCCGCCTTCTATGGGCACGACCTTTGGTGCCAGTTGCGGCGCGGCAGAGCCAGAAGAGTGCGGGCCGAAGGATAATTCCTAACGGGACACGGCTCCAAAGTCCGCAACGGAAACGCGCGTAGCCCTACTGCTCTTGGGCGGAAGCGCCCAACGCAACTCATTGTCCTACCGAACGCGTGATAACCTGGAATTCAACCCCCCACACAATGAGTTCTTCCGGCGAGAAGTTTCAACAATTGGTTTCGATCATGGCGCGCCTTCGCGGTGAGGGCGGGTGTCCCTGGGACCGCGAGCAGACGTTCGAGAGCATCAAACCCTACACGCTGGAGGAGACTTACGAGGTGCTGGACGCCATCGATCGCCGCGATTGGCCGGGCCTTGCCGAGGAGTTGGGCGACTTTATGCTACAGGCCGTCTTCTATGCGCAGATGGCTGGGGAGCAGCACCTCTTCCAAATTGACGACGCGTTGGATGCGATCAACCAGAAGCTGGTGCGGCGGCATCCGCACGTCTTCGGGGAGCAAGCGGCCGAGACCTCGGGCGATGTGAAACGGATCTGGGGCGAAGTGAAGGCGGCCGAGAAAAAAGAGAAGGGGCAGGGCGATGAGACGCTGCTGGGCGGCGTGCCGCGGGCGCTGCCGGCGCTGGTGGAGGCGCAGCAGATTGCATCGCGCGCCGCCGGCGTGGGCTTCGATTGGGAGAACGCCGAGCAGGTGATCGAGAAGCTGCACGAAGAGCTGGCAGAGTTCGCCGAGGCGCGCACGGAGCAGAACCAATCGAACCTGGAAGACGAGATGGGCGATATGCTGTTCGTGCTGGTGAACCTGGCGCGCTTCGTCAAGGTGGATCCGGAGCAGGCGCTGCGGCGCAGCAACGCCAAGTTCCGCGCGCGCTTCGGACATATTGAGCGCACGCTGGCCGAGCGCGGCAAGAAGCTGCAGGATTCGAATATCGCGGAAATGGAGGCATTATGGCAGGAAGCGAAAGTCTCGCCGGAAAGCAAAAAGTGATCGAGATCCGCCAGCTTTTCCAGCTCGACGAATTCCGCGACGTGCTCCGGCTGCAGCAGGAGATCTGGAGCTTCGCCGATATCGAACTGCTGCCGCTGCGCTTCCTGGTGGTGGTGAGCCGCATTGGGGGCCACGTTTTCGGCGCGTACGATGGCGCGGAGATGATCGCGTTCTGCTTCGCGATTCCCGGATTCAAACCCGGCAACCTGCCCTATCTGCACAGCCACATGCTGGGCGTGCAGCCGGGGTATCGCGACACGGGTATCGGGCGCAAACTGAAGTTGCGGCAGCGCGAGGAAGCGCTGGCGCGCGGCCTCAACCTCATCGAGTGGACCTTCGACCCCCTGGAGTTGAAGAACGCCTATCTCAACATCGTGAAGCTGGGCGCGATTGTGCGCCGCTATTCCGAGAATCAATACGGCGTAACGGCCAGTCCGCTGCACGGCGGCCTGCCCACGGACCGCTGCTATGCCGAGTGGTGGCTCAACGAGGATCGGGCGAAGGGCACGAACATCGTGGAGCGCATCGCCTATCCCTTCGACATCGCGCGCATTCGCGCCGAGGACAATGAGCGCGCCCGCGCGATTCAGCAGGCCAATGCGCTGAAGTTTCAAACGGCGTTCGCGCAGGGCCTGGCGGTGACTGGGTTTGAGCGGTCCGAAACGGAAGGCACGTATCTCCTGGAGCCCTGGAAATGAAAATCGATCGCGTAACGCTGCGCCAGATCCGCATGCCGCTGGTGCATTTCTTCGAGACCAGTTTTAGCCGCACCTACGCGCGCGACATCATCCTGGTGGAGGCGCAGGGCGAAGGCACGTCCGGCTGGGGAGAGGTGACGGCCGGAGAGAATCCTTTTTATAACGAGGAGTGGACCGATTCGGCGTGGCCGATTCTGCGCGACTACGCCGTGCCGCGCGTGCTGGGCCAGGATCTCAAAAGCGCCGGGGACGTGGACCCGCTGACGCGCCACATTCGCGGCCACAAGATGGCGCGCGGTGGCCTGGAAACGGCCATCTGGGACCTGGAAGCGCGCCTGGGCGGCGTGCCGCTGTGGAAGCAGATCGGCGGCGGCGCGCGGCGCGAGATTCCGTGCGGCGTCTCGATCGGCATACAGGATTCGGTGGAGCAGTTGATTGAGAAGATCGCGCACGAACTGGCCGATGGCTACCAGCGCATCAAGATGAAGATCAAGCCGGGCTGGGACGTGGACGTGATCCGCAAAGTGCGCGAGCGCTTTTCCCGCGATCAAGCTGATGGCGGATGCGAATTCGGCGTACACGCTGAAGGACGCCGACCACCTGGCGCGGCTGGACGAGTTTTACCTGATGATGATCGAGCAGCCGCTGAGCCACGACGACATCATCGACCACGCGGAGCTGCAAGCCCGCCTGAAAACGCCCATCTGCCTGGATGAGTGCATCCGCACGGCGCGCCACGCCGAGCAGGCGGTGAAGCTGCGCGCCTGCGGCATCATTAATATCAAGCTGGGCCGCGTGGGCGGATTCGCCGAGGCGAAGAAGGTGCATGACGTGGCGCAGGCCGCGGGCATTCCGGTGTGGTGCGGCGGCATGCTGGAAGCGGGCATCGGACGCGCCCACAACATCGCACTCGCTACGCTGCCCAATTTCGTTTTGCCGGGCGACGTTTCGGCCAGCAAGCGCTACTGGAAGCAGGACATCATTCAGCCGGCGGTGGAGACCACGCGCGCAGGGCACTATCGCGATTCGCGACGAGCCGGGGTTCGGCTACGCCATTGACCATGACTACATCCGCAGCATCATGGTGCGCGAGGAGTCGATCGGTTGAAGGCTTTCCTCACGCTGTTGCGAGAGAATCGCAACTACCGCAACACGTGGGTGGGCCAGGTGGTCAGCGAGATCGGTGACCACTTCAACAACATCGCTGTCTTCAGCCTGGCAGTGAGGGTGGCGCATTCGGGGCCTGGCGCCGGCATGGTGGTGAGCGGCGTGATGCTGTCGCGGGCGGTTCCCGCGATGCTGGCGGGACCGCTGGCCGGGGTGCTGCTGGACCGCTTCGACCGTAAGCGGGTGATGATCGCGAGCGACCTCATCCGCGCCGTGGTGGCGGCGGGCTTCATTTTCACGGTGGCCCATCCCAGCGCGTGGATGCTCTACGTGCTGAGCGCACTGCTGATGCTGGCTTCGCCGTTCTTCACCAGCGGACGCGCCGCCATTCTGCCTTCCATTGCGACTCCGGAAGAGCTGCATGCGGCCAACTCGCTCACACAGACCACGCAGTGGACCACGCTTTCAATCGGCACTTTTCTTGGCGGCACCAGCGTGATGGGGTTCGGCTATCAGTGGGCCTTCGCGGCTAACGCCGTCTCGTTTCTGATCTCGGCGGCGTGCATTTCCCGGCTGTCGCTGCCGGGGATTGGATTCCGTCCGAAGCGTCGCTCATTCACCGAGTCGGAAGTGGTGCGTCCGTGGCACGAGTACGTGGAGGGGCTGCGCTATATGCGCACCGTGCCGCTAATCATGGGGCTGCTGATGATCAATATCGGATGGGCCTCAGGCGGCGGGGCGGCGCAGATTCTTTTCACGCTGTTCGGCGAGCAGGTGTTTAATAAGGGACCGGCCGGGCTCGGGATGGTGTGGGGGTGCGCCGGGCTGGGGCTGCTGTGCGGCGGCGCGTTTGCCTACGTGGTCGGGCGAAAGCTGAGCTTTGCGAATTACAAGCGCACGATCGCGATTTGCTACGTGATCCACGGCGGGTCGTATATTTTGTTCAGCCAGATGAAGTATTTCGGTTGGGCGCTGGTGTTCATCGCGCTTTCGCGCGCCGGGGTAGGGGTGAGCTCGGTGCTCAACATGAATCAGTTGCTGCGCATTGTGCCCGATGGATTCCGCGGGCGCGTCTTTGCGACGATGGACTCCATACAATGGTCGGTGATGCTGGTGTCGATGCTGTTGGCGGGTGTGGCGTCGGAGCATTGGAATCCGCGGACCATCGGGGCGATTGCGGGGGCGTTGAGTTCGACTACCGCGATATTCTGGGGCTGGACGAATTGGAAGGGTCGGCTGCCGGAGCCTAAGCGGGAGGGTGTGGATCCGTTGGAGATTGAGGTGCATTCGGAGCCTCGACCTTAGAGGAGACGACGCGTCCGAGCTTCGCTCGGATTGGCAGGCGGAGCGCCTGCCCCACCTAAGCGCAGCGAGTCTTTTCTGAAATTTCGAAGTTATGAATCTTGAGAACAAAGTCGTTTTGGTCACCGGGGCTGGTAAACGGATCGGGCGGGGGATCGCTTTGCGACTGGCGGCGGAGGGGGCTCGGGTGGCCATTCACTACCAGCGGTCGGAGGCGGAGGCTCGGCAGACGGCGGAAGAGGCGGGCAATGCCGCTTTGTTTCGCGCCGATTTGACTTCGGTGGCCGAAATCTCCCGCATGTTTGCCGAAGTGGAGCAGCGCTTCGGACGGTTGGACGGTCTGGTGAACAATGCGGCTCGATTCACGCGCTTCGATCCGCTCGACATCACCGAAAAGGATTGGGACTTCATCCACTCGGTGAATCTTAAAGCCACGTTTTTCTGCTGCCAGGGTGGGGCGCGGCTCATGAAGAAGGGCGGCGGCGGCCGCATCGTGAACATCAGCTCGCTGGGCGGCATACGGCCGTGGGCGGAGCACGCCCATTACTGCGCGTCGAAGGCCGGGGTGATCATGCTGACGCGCGCGCTGGCCAAGGCATGGGCGCCGGAGATTACGGTCAACTCGGTGGCGCCGGGGGTGATTCCTTTCGACGGTATCGACGAGCGCGGCAAGAAGATGATTGCGGCGACGCCGGCACAGCGGGGAGGAACTCCTGGTGAGGTGGCGGATGCGGTGGTATTCTTCCTGAAGGCCTCGGACTTCGTCACCGGTCAGATTCTCGCAGTGGATGGCGGGCTGAACCTTAAGTAGTCGCTATCTGTGCGATTTCGTACTATTGCGGAATTTTGAGCCAAGGCCGCCGGAATTGGGGCGTTGTATAACAGTAGAGCTTTGTAAAACGGAGGATTTACAACTCATGAAAAAGGCATGCACTACTTTGTCCTTGATTTTGATGGCGGTGGCGGCATCGGAGGCCGCCACGATCAACTCGACGTTGACAGTGAATGCGACGGGCAGTATCGGTGCTACGGGGATTACGGCCAGCGGCCCGATCACCCTGAGTGGTGTCGGGAGTGGAACGTTTACCGCGACTGCCCCGCTCAGTCTAACAAGTCAAACTATTACAGCCGATTTCACTGCCACACTTTCGGGAGGGACTCTCATCGGCAAGCTGTCATTTCCATTTGCGCTGCTGTCGAATAATCCCCCCGCGGGCACGACCGCGTCGGCCACGATCACGTCGGGCACCGGGAGTTTTGCGGGCTATACCGGGAACTTCCCGACTCTCAGCGGGAGCGGCAACCTTAACGTAACTTCGTTCACTTTGACGAACGTCACAGGTAACGGCACGATCAACACCGGTGGGTCGACCGGTGGAGGCGGCACGGGCACCTCGACGCCGACGATCACGGCAGTACAGAATAACTACAGCTATATCCTCCCAGGCCTGCCAAATTACGGTATCTCACCCGGCACGTTATTCATCATCAAGGGGTCGAACTTCAGCAACCAGCCGCTGTCGGCGCTTCAGTCGAGTGCTGCTCCTGGGCTGCCCAAAACATTGAACGGAACCAGTGTCTCGGTCACGGTAAACGGCACCACGGTTACACCAGCCATCTACTATACGTCTCCTACGCAACTCGGCGTTGTCCTGCCTTCCAACGCGCCCGTGGGAACCGGCACGATAACCGTGACCAACGGCAGCACGGCGGGCACTCCGGCACCGATCCAGGTCGTCCAGAGCGCATTAGGCCTGGACACCCTCTTCGGTTCGGGCACGGGGGGCGGAGTAGCTACCGATGCCAGTGGCAACGTGCTTACGGCCAGTAGTTCCGCGTCGCCCGGCCAGACAATTATTCTGTGGGGCTCGGGCATCGGCGCCGATACTTCCAATGCTGACACGACCTATCCGGAGAGCCAGAACGATCTCACGGCTAAAGTCGGGCTCAAGGTCTACATAGGCGGCATTCAAGCAAACATCGCATATGCGGGACGATCGCAATATCCGGGCGTCGACCAAGTCGATGTTACTGTTCCAACTGGCGTCACGCCGGGATGCAGCGTTTCCGTGGTTGCTGCGGGGGGAACTCCGCTCGTTGTAAGCAACTCGGTCACCATTCCTGTGGCTCCCAACGGTGGCGCCTGCAGCGATGCTATTTTTGGCATCGGCGGCACCCAGGCGGGCAACTTGGGCGGGAAAAGCTCCGTCAACCTCGGAGTCGTAGATGTGACCCAGATTGTTACTGCAGGAGCCACGTCCACGGCTCCAACATCGACAACCAACGCCGCAGGCGCCATTTTTCAGAATGTTTCGGGATCTCAATTCGCCACGAATGCAGGTACCGGGGCCTCCATCGGAAGTTGTGTGGTGAACGCTCCCACCGTTGGGACCGCGACGATTCCTACGATCACCGGCCTGGATGCCGGGAGCCTGAGCGTGAACGGGCCGACAGGATCGGTGGCCCTCTCAGTGCTGCCGACTCAATTGGGATTATATTTTGGGCAACTGTCCACCGGCGCGATCCCATCTTCCGGCGGCGCTTTCACATTCACTGGAACCGGCGGCAAGACCGTAGGAGCGTTCACCACCACCCTGAATTTTCCGGCTCCGCTGGTCTGGACCAACATGAGCTCCATCACCTCCGTTAACAGGTCGCAAGGCGTGACGGTGAATTGGACTGGCGGTGGCACTGGGACATATGTCTCGATCACCGGCTCATCCAGCGCCACCATCAATGGTCAATTCACCTTGGTAGGCTTCACCTGCAGCGCGCCGGTGAGCGCCGGGACCTTCACCGTGCCCCCGCCGGTTCTGCTAGCGCTGCCGGCCGGGAATGGCAGTCTGTCGGTAGGGAATTCGACTAACCCACAAACATTTACTGCGTCGGGGCTGGACATCGGCTACGCCTTCGCCGGAACCACGCTCAGCAACAGCCCAACCTACAACTGAGACCGCATCGGCATTCCGGCCGGCTTTTAGCAAAGCCGAAAAGCACCGATTCCCTTACGGTCGCGGCTCGGAAAGCGCGGCAGAACACAGGACGCGGCAGAACGCAGGAAAGGCACCGGCTTCCTTACGGGGGAGCCGGTTTTGTTTTTTTTGCGGGCCTCCTTGACAGGTTAGGAGAGTGGGCGTATTCTCCTAAGTAGATCAGGAGAGTGCATGCCGCCATCCGCCGAAATTCTTCCCGGAACGTTGGATTTGTTAATCCTCAAAGCTGTGTCGTTGGGGCCCTTGCATGGGTACGGAGTTCTGCTGCGTATCGGGCAGATCTCAGGCGACACGCTGCAAATCGAGCAGGGCGCGCTCTATCCGGCGTTATACCGGCTGGAGCGCCAGGGACTGCTGGACGCCGATTGGGGCGTTTCCGAAAACAATCGCCGCGCCAAGTTCTATCAACTGACCACGGCGGGGCGGAAGCGCTTGCGCGAAGAGACGGCTGGCTGGGAACGATTGGTGGCGGCGATGTCGAATGCGCTGGCGGCGCGCCCCGAGGAGGTCTGAGCGGGTATGCTGCAAGCAATTCGCAGGACATTACGGGCCATCTGGCGGCGCAATTCGTGGGAGAACGAGCTGGAAGAGGAACTGCGCGTCCACGTGGAGCATCGTGCGGCCGACCTGGTGCGGCGCGGCGTGGCTCCCCTGGCGGCGGAACGGCAGGCGCGCATGGAACTGGGATCGCGCGAACAATATCGCGAGGAGTGCCGCCGCTCGTACGGCTTCCAATGGCTCGACGAATTCCGGCAGGATCTGCGCTATGCGGCGCGCACGCTACGCCGCAGTCCCGCGTTCACTGCGGTGGCGGTGCTCTCACTGGCGCTCGGCATCGGCGCCAACACGGTGGTGTTCACGTTCCTCAACACCCTGATCCTGCGGCCGCTGCCGGTAGAGCGGCCGAGTGAACTGGTCACCATCATGGATCGTGGCAGCATGGGCTGCTCGTATCCCGACTATCGCGAGTTGCGCGACCGCAACACGTCGCTGGCCGGGCTGGTGGGATATCGCACCGTGCCTATGGGGCTTGATACAGAAACGGGTCCGCGGCGCGTGTGGGGATATCTGGTGACCGGGGACTACTTCGATGTGCTGGGCGTGCATCCCGCGGCGGGCCGCTTTTTCCACGCGGAAGAGGACCGTGTGGTGGGCGCGAGTCCGCTGGCCGTGCTGAGCTATGCGGCGTGGCAGAGACGGTATGGTGGCGATCCCGCCATTGTGGGACGCACCGTGCGCATCAACAAGCTGCCCTACACGGTGGTGGGCGTGGCGCCGCGCGGCTTCACGGGCACAGAGGTTTTCTACCTGCCCGAAATCTGGGTTCCAATGACGATGCAGCCGCAGATAGAAGGCCGGGCTTCGTGGCTGGACAATCGCGGGGTGGAAGATGTCAACCTGGTGGGAAGGCTGAAGCACGGAATGAGTCTGGCGCAGGCCGCGGGGAACCTGAATACGGTCGCGTCGGTGCTGGCGGTGGAGTATCCGGCCGAAGACGCGGGCATGCACCTGCGCCTGGTCAAACCTGGCCTGTTCGGCGATGCGCTGCGGCCCGCCGCCGAAGCCTTTCTGGGCGGCATCATGCTGCTGGCGGGGCTGGTATTGCTGGCGGCTTGCGCAAATTTGGCGAGCCTGCTGGCGGCGCGCGCCACCGACCGCCATTTCGAACTCGCCATCCGGCTCTCTATCGGAGCGAGCCGCGGGCGCGTGCTGCGGCAACTGCTCACGGAGGCGCTAACCATCTCGATGTTGGGGGGCGCGGCGGGATACGCACTGGCCTTCGGAGTACTGCGGCTGATCGCGCGTGCGCAGACTCCAGTGGGGCTCCCGTTCCAACTCGAATTCGTTCCGGACCAACGCGTGATGCTGTTCGCGCTGGCGGCTTCGCTGGTGACGGGCCTCATCTTCGGAATCGCGCCGGCGCGCCGCGCCGTGCAATCCGACCCGAACCGCTCACTGCGCGGCAGTGCGCCGGGCAAGAGCCGGCAGCATCGCTGGGCAGGACGCGATTTTCTATTGGCCGGGCAGGTGGCGCTGTGCTGCTTCCTGGTGACGGCGAGTTTCGTTTCGGTGCGCGGCCTGGGGCGTGCGCTCGAAACTCCCATCGGCATTGAACCGCGCGGGTTGAACGTGGCGGCCTTCCAACTGGGGCTGGCGCAATACTCGCAGGCGCAAGGCTCGGCATTCCAGAAGCGCGCGCTCGATGCTGTGTCGCGTCTGCCGGGTGTGAGCGCGGCGGGGTACGGGAACTCGCTGCCACTCGACATCAATCAGAACGGCACCACGGTGTTTGCCGAACAGGCGGTGGACTTCCGCGCATCACAAGGTTTCCACGTCAATTGGTACACCGTGTCGCCCGCCTATCTGGGCGCCATCGGCACGCGACTGCTGGCGGGGCGCGATTTCACGTGGCACGACGATGCGCAGTCGCCCGCGGTGGCGATTGTGAACCAGACCTTCGCGCGCCAGATTTTGAAGACGGCCGACCCGGTGGGGAAACACTTTCGGGAATGGAATCGCACGACCGTGGAAGTGATCGGCGTGGTGGAGGACGGCAAGTATCAGACGCTGACGGAATCGCCCAAGCCGGTGGTGTTTCGCGCGGCCGTGCAGAGTTATGACGAGGCTACGGTGCTGGTAGTGCGGTCGGCGCTGCCGGAGGCGGAGATGGCGCGGGTGCTGCGGCAGACCATGGCATCGCTCGACGCGCAGCTTCCGCTATACGCGCTCGGCAGCGTGCGGCAGATGGTGGACTTGGCGTACTTGCCGGCGCGCGCGGCCACGGTGGCGCTAGGGGCGTTCGGGGCGTTGGCGCTGATGCTCGCGATTACGGGGATCTACGGGCTGGCGGCATATACGGTGAGCCGGCGGGTGCGCGAGATCGGGATTCGCGTGGCGGTGGGGGCTCGCGGCTGGCAGGTGCTGCGGTCGGTGCTGGGACGCCTGGGGGTGATGCTGACGGTGGGGTCGGCGGCCGGGCTGGCGCTGGGGCTGGGGTCGGCGCGGTTGCTGGCGAGCATTGTGTACCAGGCGACACCGCACGATCCTTGGGTGCTCGGCGGGGTGGGGGTTACGATGACGGCGGTGGCGCTGATTTCGGCTTGGATTCCAGCGCGGCGGGCGATCTCGGTGGACCCGATTCGATCGCTGAGACACGAATAAGAGCTATTGATTCTCGGCGGGCTTGGCGGGGGCGGTGTCGTGTTTGGGGCCGAGGCCCAGAGCGATCAGGGAGAGGGAGTTGATCTTCCCGCTGGCGTCGAGATTTTGTTCGGCTTGGAATTTCTTCAGGGCATCCACCGAGTTTTGATTCCAGCCCGTGCCGGCCTCTTCCGGCTTCAGATAGCCTTTCGACACCAGGGCGCTTTGAATCTCCTGGTAGCGTTCGGGGGTGGGGGCCATTTGGCGATTGCGCCACGTAGTCGCTTTCCGGACCGGCGCTTTCTTGGACGTTCCCTTTTTCGAGGACGAGGCGGTAGTGGTCTTGTGCGTTGTGGTGGAGTGGGTGACGCTTTTCTTTGGAGCGGTTTTCTTCTTGGCCGGCGTGGTGGCGTCGGCGCCCCATGCGAGCATCACCATGGATGCTGCTACCACATAGCAGAGAAGTTGGCGCATTAAACGTTATTGTAACAGGGGAAACGGCGCCCTTACAGTCGAGCCCGGAAAGGCGCTCGACCGTAAGGGAAGCGTTCGGCTACTTCTGTGGGAGCGTTCCGGCGACGTAGGCTGTCTGCCATTCGCCACGGCCCGCTTTGCGCAGCACCCGGAATGCGACGGCCTGGCCGGGTTTCAAAGTGGCCTGGATCTTCTTCACATCCTCAGTGGTGTTGATGGATTTGCTGTTGATCGACATCAGGATGTCGCCTTGCTGCAGACCAACGTCTTCGGCGAAAGAGTCGGGCTCGACTTCCACCACCTGCAGTCCGCCACTCTCCTTGAGGCCGAGATTGGTGCGCTGCTGGGCGGTCAACTCCAGGATTGACATACCGAAGCTGACGGTGGTGCCTTGGGGATTGGTCTTTGCCGATTCGGGCGTGCCACCGAAACTATCCGGGAAGATTTGCGACAGGTCGCCGACCACCACCTTATAGTTTTCGCTGTTTGCCGTCGCGCACGATGGTTAGGTCGACGGTATTGCCGATGGCGTGGCAGTCACGGTGTTGACCAGTTCATTGCCGTCGTTCACGGGCTTGCCGTTGATGGCGATGATGATGTCGCCGCTCCTTCATGCCGGCCTTGTCGGCGGGACCGCCCGGCGCCACGGACTGCACGAAGACGCCGTCGTTGATGCGCCGTAGGCCTTCAGCAGAGAGCGCGCCCTTTCGGTATTGACGGAAGCGAATTTGATGCCGATGCCGCCGCGCGTCACTTTGCCGTTCTTGATGATCTGCGTTGTAAACCTTGGCCGCCATGTTGATCGGCAGCGCGAAGCCGATGCCCTGATAGCCGCCCGACCGCGATGCGATGGCGGTGTTGATGCCGATAACTTCGCCATTCATATTGAGCAGCGGTCCGCCGCTATTGCCGGGATTGATGGCGGCATCGGTCTGCAGGAAATGCTGGAACTGCATGGTGGGATCGATGTCGCGCTCTTTGGCGCTGATGATGCCGGCGGTGACGGTGGCCTGGAAGCCGAACGGAGAACCGATGGCCATGGCCCAATCGCCCACCTGCACGGCGTCGGAATTGCCGATCTTGGCGGGGTGCAACTCATGCTTGCCTTCGACGCGAATCACCGCGAGATCCGTGGCGGAATCGACGCCGACTGACTTTGGCGTCGTATTCGGTGGGATCGCCGGTGAACTTCACCTGGATGCGGTCGGCCTTATCGACCACGTGGTTATTGGTCAGAATGTAGCCGGCCTTGTCGACCACTACGCCCGAGCCCAGCGCCGACCTCTTGCGCTGCGGCAGTTCGGGATCCGCCGCTGCCGCCGCCGAACGGGATTGCCGAAGAAGCGGATAGAAGAAATCATCCATGCCTGCCCTGGCCGCCGTTGCCTTCTTCCTCGTCCGGCTGTCGCTGCCTGCCGGCGCCGACGGCGAGCGCGCGTCCGGGCCTGCGCGCGAGCTTCGGCAGGTAGGTGGTGGAGATATTTACCACCGACGGCTCGACCTGCTTGGCAATCTGCGTGAAGCTGATGCGACAGTTGCACCGGGTTGGGAATGACGAGGGGCGTCGCGCCGGGCGCCAGCGTTATACTTTGGCCGCTTTGACCCCGTGGTGATCAAGGTGCCAATCACGACACCGATCGACAGCGTAAACAAGATCAACGTGAACGAAAGCAGCTTTTGGCTGCGCAACTTGATCAAACAAACTCATGAATCTTTCTCGTTAACTCCCTAAAACGTGCGCAAGCCTTCAGCCAAATTATAACGTCCGGCGGAAATCGAGCTTATCCTGTTATGGATGTAGCTTCCGGCATAACGGTTTCAATTCCACCAGCAGGATTCCTGCCAGAATCAGCACCGCGCCCGCGAGCGCTCGCGCGGAAAGCCTTTCGCCCATCACCAAAAACGACGTGATCCAGGCGAACACCGGCTCCAGCATGATAGATCAGCGCGGTGCGCGTGGATGTAGTGTACTGCTGCGCCCACGCCTGAACGGTAAACGCCAGGGCCGTCGCCAACAACGCCTGTGAACAGCATGCCGCAGACCAGCCCCGGACGCCAGTGGACGATACGGACTGTTCGAACCACCAGAAGAGGCCGAGCGAGAGCAGGGCTGCGGTGGCGACTTGCACAACGGCCAGAGTCTCGAAGTCAGCCTCGGCGGCATAATGGCCCACGATCACAATATGGGCGGCGAACGCCACCGCGCAGCAAAGCGTCAGCAAATCGCCGCGGCTGATGGTCCCGATGTCGCCCTCGCAGCGTCATCAGGGCCAGTCCGACGGTGGCCACCAGAACCCCCACCACCTCCAACACCTGCGGTCTGATTCGATAGACGAGCGCGCCCACCAAAGGTACCAAACGGACGCAAGTCCGGTGATGAAAGCCGATTTCGCCGCCGTGGTGAGCCGCAGGCCGATGGTCTGAAACGCATAGCCGGAGAAGAGAAAGACACCGGCCAGAGCGCCGGCGCTGGATGCCGGCGCCGACTCGCGGCGGAGCTTGCGATGAAAGAGCGCGAGCAGGAGGCCAGCCGTGGCGAACGAGAAGCGCAGCGCCAGAAACAGCAGCGGGCGAGACATCGCGCCAGGCTCGTCTTGACCACCACGAAGGTGGCGCCCCAGACGAGGGTATTGACGACCAGCGCAGCATCGGCCGCGCAGGCGGCGATTCACCGGCGCACGTGCTCGGCGCCGGATCGCGCAGCAGCAGGCAGCAGGGTCAGGAGAATGCGCTTCAGGCCGAGGTCGCGGCCTTCGGGCTTGAACCATTCCTGCGTGGTATGCGCGCCGCCGCCCGTCCGCCGGCGCCGATGGAAATCGCAGGAATGCCGAGCGACAGGGGAATATTGGCGTCGGTGGACGAGCAGTCCAGGTGCGAGCGAATGCCCAGGTGCGCATCCACCGCGCGCAGATGCAGTGCAGGATGGGGCGTCTTCGGGGAGGGCGGCGGCCGGGCGCGCGCCGATCTCCCTCATCTTGCCGGTCACCTTGCCGCCGGTGGCGCGCTGGTTTTCCACTTCGCGCGGCGCGCTCCACGGCGCCGTTGAGCAGTGTCCACCAGCTCGTCCATTTTCTCGTTGCTTTCCGAGCGGATATCCACCTTGGCGCGGGCCAGCGGCGGGATGGCGTTGATGCTGGTGCCGCCCTCGATCATGCCGACATTGATGGAGGATTTCGGCCCGCCGTTCAGCCGCGCTTCGGCAAACAGCGCCACCGCGCGGCACAAGCGCATGCACCGGATTGCCGACGCCGTAATCGCTCCAACTATGCCCGCCCGGTCCGGTGAAGGTCACCTCGAAGCGGCGGCTGCCCAGGCCGCGCGTGGTGATGTGGTCGGTAGTTGGCGCCGTCCAGGACGAGGAACGCTTCGATTTCGTGCGCCAGCGGCGATTGCTTGCACAGATAACGCATGCCGCAGCAGATTGCCTTCGCCTTCTTCGCCGACATTGGCGACCAGCACCAGACCGACGGACTCTGTCGGGGAAGCACGCGGGCCGACTTTCAGCGCGCGCGCCACGGCCAGCAGCGCAGGCCAGCCCGGCGCCGTTGTCGGAGACGCCGGGCCCGCGAAAGCGGCCGTCCGGCTCGACGCCGATATCGTCTTGGTGCGCGGCGCGAGCACGGTGTCGAGATGCGCGGTGAGCGCGACGTAAGGGCCTTCGCCGAGGGTGGCGAGCGACGTTGCCGGCGCGGTCGATCGCGGCTTCCAGCCGAGCGTGCGGAACTGTTCCTGGATCCAGTCGGCTCGCTGCTGTTCCAGAAAGGTGGGCGCGGGGACGCGGCAGAGCTGCAGGTGGATCTCGTTGATCCACTGCTTCTCGCGCGTGAACCATTGCAGGCAATCGCGTACTCCGCGGTGCTCGGCGATCTCGCCGATGTTCATCCCCATGCCTTTGTCTCAGACGGGCTTCCGCCAGTTTAGCAAGGGTTCAGCGCGCGGTATCTTTGTGAGCCACGGATTCACACGGATTCACACAGATAAGACAACTTGCTTCTACGAACCGTTGGTGCGGTGATTCACTAGCGCCAGGAATTCGTCTCGCGTTTTCTTGCGATCCCGGAAGGCTCCCAGCATCGCGCTGGTCATGGCTCCGGAGTGCTGCTTCTCCACGCCTCGCATCATCATGCAGAAGTGCCTGGCTTCGCAGATCACTCCGACCCCGACGGGCTCGATGATCTCCTGAATGGTCTGCGCCACTTCCTGCGTCAGGCGCTCCTGAATCTGCAGGCGGCGCGCGAAGGCGTCTACGATGCGGGGGATTTTGCTGAGTCCGATGACGCGGTCTTTGGGCAGATAGGCGACGTGCATCTTGCCGAAAAACGGCAGCATATGGTGCTCGCACATGCTGAAGAATTCGATGTCGCTTACCAGCACCATCTCGTCGTATTTCACTTCGTAGATGGCGCCGTTGACGATTTTGCCGATATCGGCGCGATATCCGCTGGTGAGGAACCTCATCGCCTGGTCGACGCGCTCGGGCGTGCGCTCGAGTCCCTGCGCGCGCGGGATCTTCGCCCAGCCTGGTCAGCATTTCCTTCACGAGCGGCGCGATCGAGGGCTCGTCTATCTTCATGGATACGACTTTCGCGATTGCTTTATTCGATTTCATCGGCCTTAATTTCAAAGATGTTGCGCGGGGTCTCCGCGATGCGAACCTTCTCCAGCCTGGGCCATTCGCCGGGGAATGCCGTGCTCCAGTTCTGCTTCAATCGGCGGCAGATCTCCACCGCGAGGTTCTCCGAGGTGGGCACGATGGCTGAAAAAGATTTTACATCCAGGTTCAGATTGCGATGGCTGAACGGGTCCAGGACCTGGCGCGCCACCAGGCCATCGAGACGGGCCGTGTCCACCGCCAAGCCGGTGCGCTCGTCGGCGGGGCCGCAGGCGCTCACTTCCACTTCGTAATTGTGGCCGTGGCCGTAGGGATTATTGCACTTGCCGTAAAGCTGCCGGTTCTCTTCTTCGCTCAACCGCGGGGAATGCAAACGATGGGAGGCAGGGAAGGCGTAGCGGCGGGTCACGCGGAACACGGCTGGCCCCCGTGGTAATCCACAAACAGGTCGGGCGTTTCATACACGCGCACGGAGTGCAAGCGCCGGCCTTCGACGTTCAGTTGCCCCTCCAGGCGCTGCCAGATGTCGCGCGCGATGTTCTCGGTGGTGGGCACGACACGGTCGAACGGCGGCACCTCGTAGTTGAGGAAACGATGGTCGTAGGGGGCCACGATTTCGCGGTTGAGAATTTCCTTCAACTCCTTGAGATCGAAAACCATACCGGTTACGGGGTCGGGCTCGCCGGACAGGCTCACTTCTACCACATAGTTGTGTCCGTGACCGTGCTGGTGAGCGGCCATCCCGTAAAGCTTCTGATTTTCTTCCTCGGAAAGACCGGGCAGGCGGCACAAATGGGAGGCCGAGAATTCTATTTTGCGGGTAATGACCATCGCGCGCTGTTTTATGGGATGACGGAAGCCGAAGCTTCGATACAATTCAATTATAGTTCGTTATGCAAAGCTCTAAATTAGTAGACCGCCTGTTGACGGCAGGCATCGCACTGCTGGCGGTAATCCTGGTAGGCGTGATCTATACCTCTATGCATGAGCGCGTGGTGGTGGCGGGCGATTCGGCCCCCGAGTTCACCCTCACGGCCGACAATGGCCAGACCGTATCGCTGCCGGACTTCAAGGGCAAGGTGCTGATCCTGAACTTCTGGGCCAGTTGGTGCCAGCCGTGTGTTCAGGAAACGCCGTCGCTCAGTCAGTTGGCGGCGCAGTTCGCGGACAAGGGCCTGGTGGTGCTGGGCGTCAGCGTGGACAAGGACCAGCGCGCGTATAACGCGTTTGTCCAGAGGTTCCATCCGGCGTTCCTGACTGTGCGCGAAAACAAGCTGCACGAAGACTACGGGACTTACATGTATCCCGAGACCTACATCATCGATGCCAAGGGCAAAGTGCTGAAAAAGATTGCCGAGGCCGCCGATTGGAGCGACCCGCAAACGGTGGCGTACATCAATTCGCTGCTGTAAGCTATGACCCCCATTCCGCTTGACCTTCCGCTGCGGCCGCCCGAGGCCGCGGAGTTGGCGAACCTGATTTTCGACCTGGCGGAAGGCAAATCGCTCACCGACGAAATCCGCAACCGCATCGCGGCACGCGCCGTGCCGCTCAAGCTGCAAAGCGTGACGCCTTGGTTCGGTTCGCTGGAGCGCGACCCGCTGCATCATTTCACGTATTACGTGATGGTGGATGTGCGCGAAGGGCCGCCGCACCTGCTGCACATGGCGTTGGCCACCGCCCCCACCAGCAGCATCTTCTACAAGACCCTGCTTATCGGACGCATGCGCCGCGTCCGCGGCCCCGAGATCATCATCAATGCCGTGCCGTTCGGGCCGGACGAGACGGCGAACATCGACAAGTTCACGGCGCTCGACCCGGCCTTCCTGCCGCGCCCGCACGGTCCGCGTCCGGCGCTGGTGGCTGAGGCGTCGACCGAAGCGTTCGAGGCGTTCCGCGCGATCTGGAAACGCTCGACGGAAGAATGTCGCATCGGTGAGTGGGGCGTATCATCGAGCCGTTTGGTCGGCCATCCGCACCGGGTGGCGCGAAGGCTATAGCGCGGTGACGGAACTGCGGGTGTCGGACGAGGCAGACTTCATAGCTGCTCGTGAAGCTGTCTCGCAATGGCCGCGCTATTCGAGATTCGTGATCGCTGGGGCTGCGGCGGATGTGCAGAAGGTGAGTGTGCTGATTCGCCAGGCTCGATCGGCGGCGAAGGCCGGGGCGTCGTTCGAATTGGGGATCGCTACGACGGCGACGGAACTGCCCGCAGCTTTGGCGGCGCTTAGAGAGGCGGGGCACCCGGCGCAGATTGCTGCGTTGAGGTTGAGTGGCGCGAACATAGGAGAGCTTGCGGCGGTGGCTCGGGAGTTCAATTGCGTGCTGAGCGTGAATGCCTCCGAGCACAGCAAAGAAGATCTCGAGACGCTGGCGCGCGAGACGGCGGGACGCTTCAGTTGCACGGTGGGGAGTGTGAAGATCGAAGAGCTGGCGGAGATTGTGCTGGGGTAGGGTAGCATCGTCCACTAAAATGGAAGGATGTTCCCTGCGCTATTCCTGTTCGCTTCCCTTGTCAACGATGTTCGGGATCTCATGGCCCGGCACGACCTGGTTGCGGCGGACCGCCAGATTCGCATGTACCAGCAGCGCTCCGGGACTACGCCCGAGCTGGCGGCGGCGGTCTCCTGGATCGCTCGCGGGGAGTTGGAAGCTCGCAATCTGGATCAGGCGGACAAGTACGCCGCGGAGACGCGCAAACTCTCCGACGGGTTGTTGGGCGCTCGCCGGTTGGATGCGGAGCCTTGGCTGCCGATGGCGCTGGGCGCTTCCATCGAAGTCCATGCGCAGGTTCTGGCGGCCCGCGGGGAGCGTCCGGAGGCGGTGGAATACTTGCGCGGGCAGTTGCAATCGTTCGCCAACACTTCCATCGGCGAGCGGATCCGCAAGAACCTGAACCTCCTGAATATGGAGGGTAAGCCTGCGCCGGCACTGGAGGAAACGGAATGGCTGGGCGCGAAACCGCCAACGTTAGCGTCGCTAGGCGGCCATCCGGTCATGCTGTTTTTTTGGGCGCACTGGTGTGGCGACTGCAAAGGCGAAATCCCTATCCTGGCCGATTTGTTGAAGAAGTATGGGCCGCGCGGCCTTGTGCTGATTGGGCCTACCAGGAGATACGGATACGCGGCCGGCGGGGAAGATGCCACTCCCGCCGTGGAGAAGCTCTATATCGAGAAGATTCATCAGCAGTATTACGGCGCGCTGCCGGGTATGACAGTGCCAGTCAGTGCGGCCAATTTTCTCACCTACGGATCGAGTACGACGCCTACGATTGTGCTCATCGACGGTAAGGGTGTCGTGCGCTTCTACCATCCGGGCGCGTTACCCGAGGCAGAACTGGCGGCACACATCGACGATTTACTTCCGGAAATAGCAGCTGCTTCAAGCGAGCTTTTGCTTAGAATCCTGCCTGGCATTGCGCTTGATAGTTTTGCAATGACGCAATCAGGGAGTCGATAGCCGACCGGCGCGCGTACAGGACCTGGAGTTCACTTTCCGGTCCACGGGTGTCGCCGTGAGAAGAGGTATGAGCGTCTTTCTTCGCGAACATGGTACTGTTGTACCAGAACGTCTAGGAATTACACAATAGAGAACACCCCAAAGAGCGTAGACTATTTTGAGGGATAATATTACCCCCATATGGGGGCAGTAGCTGTCATCTCGAGAGAATACCCTCTATTAATGCCTCGTCGTTCGCCACAACCTCGGGTGCATTCCCAAATCTGGATATAATGCTTTTGCCATCAGGGGCTTGCAGCACTCCAGTGTGGTACTGATGGATGTAGTCGGGGTCCTTTAGGACATTTCCGGTAAGAACTGCCACGACATCCGCAGCTCGGGAAATCACCCCTCCCGCAGTCAGCTTTCGGATGCCGGCGAGGGTGGCTGCCGAGGCCGGTTCGCAGCCGATCCCGCTCGGCCGATGACGGCTTTGGCGTCGGCGATTTCCTGCTCTGTCACCTTCTCCACGAGCCCACCGGTGGTGGTCACTTCGTGCAGCGCCTTGGGCCACGATACCGGGTCGCCGATCTTGATGGCGGTGGCGAGCGTTTCCGGATGCTCCACCGGGACAAATTGGGTTCGTTCCGCCGAATGCATAAGGTCGTAGAACGGCGCGGAGCCTTCGGCCTGTACCACGGCCAGGCGCGGCATACGGTCGATCAATCCCCATTCGCGCATCTCGCGCAAGGCCTTGCCGAAGGCCGAGGTGTTGCCGAGGTTTCCGCCGGGAAGGACCACCCAATCGGGCACGCGCCAATCGCGCTGGTCCATGATTTCGACCATGATGGATTTCTGGCCTTCGATGCGGAACGGGTTGATGGAGTTGAGCAGGTAGATTCCCAGCCGCTCGGCCAGGACGCGGACCAGCGCCAGGATCTGGTCGAAATTCGCTTCCACCTGGAGGGTGCGCGCGCCGTATTCGAGGGCCTGCGCCAGCTTGCCGTAGGCGATGTTGCCGTGCGGGATGAAGATGATGGGCTGCAAGCCGGCGGCGCTGGCGTAGGCCGCCATGGATGCCGAAGTGTTGCCGGTGGAGACGCACGCCACGCGCTACATGCCCAGTCGCAACGCCTGGGCGACGCCGGCGGTCATGCCGTTGTCTTTGAACGAGCCGGTGGGATTGAAGCCCTGGTGTTTGAACACGAGCCGGTCGAGCCCGCCATATTCGGCAGGGCCGCGGCCTTCGAGCAGCGGCGTATTGCCTTCCCGCAGCGTGACGACGCGCGAATAATCGGGGAGGAAGGGGAAGAATTCGCGGTAGCGCCAGACGCCGCTCTGGTCGAGAGGCGCGTTGGAAATGCGGCGATTCGCGCCAGAGCGTCTTCAGCGCAGCGGCTGTCTGGGTGGGCGCAGGATAATAGAGCTTCGAGCAGGCCGCCACACTTGCGGGCAGTTGTAGATGACTTCGGTGATGGGAAAGCGCGCACGACACCCTTCCCGAAAACAAACAAGCTCGGCTGGCATGAAGTTTTATTGTACTGTGGGCAGATGCTCTGCCGCCTTTCTCTGACCAACATGGCCGCGATGGTGCGAAAGCGCGAGGTCTCGCCGCTGGAGCTGGTAGAGGCGCATCTGCGGCAGATTGAAGAGCGCAATCCGGCGATCAATGCCTTCACCATGGTGCTGGGGGAGAGCGCGCGCGAAGAGGCGCGGCGGGTCGATATCGACGCTCCGGGCCTATTGCGGGGCGTGCCAGTCACGGTCAAGGACAGCTTCGATCTGGCCGGGGCTGCCTTCGCTGGTGGGAAGCCGCGGGCGTTTGGGCCATCGCGCGGCACGCGATGCGGCGGCGGTGGAGTTGCTGCGGCGGCACGGGGCCATCATATTGGGCAAGACCAATACTCCCGAGATGCTGCTGAGCTATGAGACCGACAACGAACTCACCGGCCGCACCAATCATCCGCGACGACGCGGAACTGAGCCCTGGCGGATCGAGCGGCGGAGAGGCAGCGGCAATTGCCTCGTTTTGTTCACCGGGCGGACTGGCGTCGGATGGCGGCGGATCGCTGCGCCTGCCCGCCCATCTCTGTGGCATCGCAGGGCTTAAACCCACTCCGGGACGCGTTCCCGGCGGCGGGCACACACCGTCTCTGGGCTACCCCGTCGGCCTGGTGACGGTGGCCGGTCCTATGGCGCGCACGGCAGCCGACGTCAGGCTGCTATTTCAGGCGCTTATCGGCTATGATCCGCAAGATCCGTTTTCGGCGCCGGTGAGTTTCGAAGCGCCGCCGGTGGAAAGCGTCGGCATCGGAGTGTGGGAGCAGTTCTACACGATGCCCGTGGATCCCGCGATTCGCGCGGCGGTCAGCCAGGCTGCAAAGCCCTCGCCAATTCGGGACTGGCCGTCGACGAGTTCGCGCCTACCGGGCTGGAGCGCGCGCCTAATGTGTGGGCTGCCCTGTTCAATCCCTGGACCGGTCCAGCCGAGGAGATGGCTCTGCAGTTGGCCACACGCGACCGCTTGCGCGCTTCGCTGCTGCGGCAGATGGAGAACGTCGCGGCGATCGTGATGCCGGTCTGCAATATCACGGCTTACCGCCATGGCCAGAAGAAGTTTGAGGTGGACGGCAGCCAGATCGGAATCTTCCAGACTATGATGCCGCTGGTGCTGGCGAACGTGCTCGGACTGCCCGCGGTCACCGTTCCATTTGGAGGCAGCACCGTTCAGTTGTTGAGCCGGCCATACCATGACGAACTCCTGCTCGCCCTGGCAATCAGGCTGCAGGGCCTAGAATAGGTCTGTATGGAACTCAAACTCGTGCCGCTCGAAATCCCCGAGAACGGCAATCTCATCCTGGGACAATCGCACTTCATTAAGACCGTGGAGGACGTCTACGAGGCCATCGTGAACACAGTTCCCCAAATGAAGTTCGGCGTGGCGTTCAACGAAGCGTCGGGACCTTGCCTTACTCGCGTGGACGGCAATGACGAGGCGCTCAAGGCGCTGGCGGCGCGCAATGCCACAGCCCTGGCGGCGGGGCATGTCTTCGTGGTGGTGATGCGCGACGGCTATCCAGTCAACGTGCTGGGGCGGATTAAGGATGTGCCCGAGGTCTGCTCGATCTTCTGCGCTACGGCGAACCCGGTGCAGGCGGTGATTGCGGAGAGCGAACAGGGGAGAGGCGTGCTGGGAGTGATCGACGGCGTTCCGCCTAAGGGCGTGGAAACCAGCGAAGATGCGGAAAAGCGGAGGGCGTTTTTGCGGATGATCGGGTATAAGCGGTAGACGGTTAACCGCGTCCGCTGCTACTGCTGCCGAGATCGATTCCCAGCTTTTTGAGTTCTTCGCCGTAGTAGCGGCGGAACAGCAGGTCCCACTCTTCGGAGCCTTCGGGGATTTCGCGCTTTTGCGTGCGGATCTTCTGGCGCGCGGCACGGTCCACCTTGTCTTCCGCCATCAACAGGTCCGTCATGACCCGCAGAATCTCCAGGCGCACCGCGTTGGTGTCCTTGTTCTTCAGGCGGAGTTCGCGGCTTTTGCGGAGCATCTCGACGATCTTGTGTGAGATGTCAGTGACCTTATCGCGCGACAGCTTCATAGCGTCGTGCGTATCGCGTCCGGAGGCGCGGATGACCTTGCGCTGCGAAATCAGCGTGTTCTTGATGCGGCGGAACATCTCCGGATAGCTGACGTTTTCGCGGCGCATATACTCGCTGTACTGGTCCAGCAAGTCGCGCACTTCGTCGTTGAGCCGGTCTTCCACTTCCAGCTCTTCGGAGATGACGCCAGTGATCTTTTCCGCCACGGCATCGGGCATGGACGTTTCGATGACTGCGGGGCTTAGTCTCGATACCAGTTGTTTGGAGAGGTAAGCGACGAATTCTCTGGCAAGCAGCATTCTGTAAGGGTGAAGCCGTAGTTTATCACGTATGGAGGGGTGACTGAGTCCCAATCTGGGGTGAGGCGGGTGAGGCAGGGGCTTCCGCCTGCAAGCCTTTCGATTACCTTGAGATAGCGAATCGAAAGTTGTGGGGGTTGACATCCCCCCTTAGCACTCACGGATGGAGACGGTTCCAGCTTTGTGCCGAACGCCGGCAATTCCAGAATTGCGCACCCAGTCAGGTCCGTACTAACTCACGCCCCCTATCTTGCCGGATCAACCGCATAAAACTACGATGTCTTCGCCTCTGTCGCCGGTGAGCATACACACATTTGACGGGGGCAGAGGGCAGTAGTCTGGCAGGGTCGAGTCGAACAGAGATCGCTGCGGCCACCGGTAGACGGGACTTGGATCCTCAGCAACGGCCGATAACCAAGAAACTGCGACAGGTCCACTCCAACCGGCATCAGACTTCACCAGGAGAGAAACGTCTCCTATATCGGGAGCAGTCATTAAACTGTTGCGAAAACATGAGAAAGAGGAACGCGCGTCGTGGACTTGGTCGGCCCCTTCACTTCGCGGCTGATTCGCTACGGTGGGTGAGCCGGCGGGCAGCCTGGGTTTTTGGCCGTACGCTCCCGTTGACCATCCGGCAGACGTTGGTGGCTTTCATCGGGCGCCGAAAGTTGCCGGCGCCATTCCGGTTCGAGTTCGCAATGGGAATGCTCGCCGATCTGCGCCGCCGCGATCCCGTCGCGCTCCACCGGTTTCTCTGGTCGAATCATTTGGCGTACGCGGCAAGGTACGAGGTTCCGCACACGTTTGGGGCCTCCAAGATCAATCCAACCCGCCACGCTCTCTTTAACAGCATTTCCGCGCAACTGCGCTCGCGAGGACTCGATGAGGGCACGGACGTCCGGTCTGTTCTGGAAATCGGTTGCTCCCAGGGATACCTGCTGCGATATCTCGAGACGACCATATTCCGCTCGGCGACGATCTTGCATGGGCTGGATCTTGACGCTTATGCAATAAGGACGGGCTCGGCGCACCTC
This sequence comes from uncultured Solibacteraceae bacterium, assembly GCA_963815475.1. Lineage (GTDB taxonomy): Bacteria > Acidobacteriota > Terriglobia > Bryobacterales > Bryobacteraceae > Sulfopaludibacter. The sequence goes on from CAWFHD010000003.1 coordinate 4,670,999, forward strand.
GATTCCGTGGGGTCCAGGGTGAAATTATTTGCGGCGGACATGGAGACGGCAGAGAGTACTATCGGCAGCAAGACCTACGATGTCGTGTTGTGCTGTGGCGTCCTGATGTACGTGAACGCGAGCATCGCTGAAAAGGTAGTTCGAATGATGTTTGCGCGGGCGGTCCATCTGGTCGGCCTGATTTGCCTTGCTCCTCTCGAAGGTCAATGCGGAGTGCGTACGACGGACGGGGCCTTCGTCCACGACATGCATCCGTTGATTGACAAGGCTGGGGGCAATGTGTTGTCCTCGCGTTGGATCGGGACGGACACTTCAGGCTCCAGCCCCTCGCACACGATCGTAGCGGAGCCAAGGCCACAAGATCAAGGATCTGACCGCTGTGTGGGCGGGATTGCATCTTTTCTTGAAGGACAACAAACCGGTTGAACAGTGAAACTCAATCGCGCCCCGGTGATCACGGCCGGCTACGCACTGCCACTGGAAGTGGGACCTGTTCGCGGCAGGGTGGGCGCGCTCACGCTTGTTCATGGAGTATCGGGGCGGGTAACCTGCGCCCGTAGCCTCGGCGGATCACCTTCAGGTCACACTGTCGCTCCTCCTGAATTCGCCACGAATCAGCAATGTCGTAACGTGCGAAGAAGAAATCGAGTTGCCGGAAGAGCGAGAGCTTTGTCCAGCGGTGGTCATTCCGATCGAAGGCCGCAAACGGCTGCACGGCGGCTTGATTTTCGGACGCGCCAATGGGAACCTGATGAAAAGCACAACTTCACGAAGGTCTATTCTCCAATCCGCCGCCCTGCCCGCCATGAATCTGATGGTCGCTCCTCGAATGAAGCCGAAGGTAGTTGTGGTCGGCGCGGGCGCTTTCGGTGGTTGGACCGCTCTCCATCTCTTGCGGATGGGCGCGCAGGTGACACTTGTGGACGCCTGGGGCCCGGGCAATTCCCGCGCGAGCTCCGGCGGGGAAACGCGCATCATCCGCGCCACCTACGGAACCGACAAGATTTACTTCGAGATGGTAAAGCGGGCGCTCGAGATTCTTCGCGAGAGCGAGCGCCGCTGGAATCGCCGCCTCTACCACAACATCGGCTGTTTGGTGTTTGCAGGCGCGGACGACGCATACGTAAAGTCGTCCCTGCCTTTGTTCAGGGAAGTGGGCCTGCCAGTGGAGGAACTCTCATGCGCGCAAGCGGCGAAGCGCTGGCCGCAGATTGATTTCAAAGGTATCCGGTGGATGGTCCATGAAAAAGATGCAGGCTATCTGACCGCGCGACGCAATTGCGCCTGGGTGATGGAAGGGTTTCTCCAGGAAGGTGGCGCATATCGGCAACTGGAAGCCAGACCCGGGCGCACAAACGGAAGTGCTCTCGCCGCCGTTGAGCTTTCCGACAACTCGGAACTCGCCGCCGAGTATTTTGTGTTCGCTCTGGGGCCATGGCTGGGCAAGGTTTTCCCGGACGCGATCGGCGAGCGTATCCGGCCTTCGCGGCAGCAGGTCTTCTTCTTCGGGACGAAACCTGGCGACGCCACCTTCGATGAAACGAAGATTCCTTGCTGGATCAATCGCGGGACGCCACCCTTCTACGGCATTCCCGGAAACGAGTGGCGCGGCTTCAAGATCGCCGACGATAGCCGCGGGGAGGATTTCGATCCGACCGATGGCGAGCGCGTCATAACGCCGGAAGCGGTAAAGGAGGCCAGGTCTTACATGGCGATGCGGTTCCCCGGGATGGAACACGCACCGCTGGTGGAATCGAGAGTATGCCAGTATGAAAACAGCCCAGACCACCATTTCATCCTGGATTTTCATCCGTCGCTTTCGAACGTCCTGCTGCTGGGCGGAGGCTCGGGTCATGGCTACAAGCACGGGGCCGCAATCGGCGAACGCGCAGCCGGCGTCTTGTTGGGGAAGAGAGCGCCGGACGCCTTCTTCCAACTCGCCAGATTGAACCGGAAATGAACTTGAGCCGGACATGAGAAGCGGCTCTCAGTAGGGCTGTTTTTCGCCGCTCGCTCCTGTCTTCAGCAACATGCGGTTGCGCAGTGTCGGCCGGGGAGGCTCAACCGGCGCCGACGTGCGACTTAGCCTGGCGGACCGAAGAGCCACCCCGGCTAGTCGTACACGAAGTGCAGGACCTTTTTCAGGTCTTCCCAGGCTTCGCGCTTGGCTTCCTGATTGTATTGGCGCAGCAGGTACGACGGATGGTAGGTCACCATCACTGGAATATCGCGCCATTTGAACCACTTGCCGCGCATCTTGGTGACGCCTTCCTTGTGACCGGTGAGGGCCTGGGCTGCCGTGCCGCCAAGCGCGCAGATGGCCTTCGGCTTGATGGTCATGAGCTGGCGGAAGAGGAACTCGCCGCAGATGGCCATTTCATCCGGTTCTGGCTTGCGGTTCTCGGGCGGACGGCACTTCACCACATTGCAAATGTAAATGTCCTTGCGAAGGATCGGCATGCCTTCCTTCTTCGCGGTGTTCTCAATCATTTGCGTGAGAAGTTGGCCGGCCTTGCCGACGAAGGGGATGCCCTGCGCATCTTCATCCGCGCCTGGCCCTTCGCCAACGAAGACCAGCGGAGATCGCTCATTGCCCACGCCGAACACGATCTTGGTGCGCTTCTCATGCAGCACGCAGCGGCGGCAGTCTCCCATGTCCTGAATGATCTGCAGCAGAGTCTCGCTGGGAGGTGCCATCGGGGGGAGTGTCATAGGTTTGGCGACGGCTTCGGGGCGGGGAATCTCGACCGGCACTGGCGCTTGCAACACCAATGGCTCCGGGGCCGGCACGGCGACCGCAGCCTGCCGGTAGAGATCCTTGATTCCCAGGTCCTGGTAGAACTCCAGATAGCGGCGGAGGGCGTCAGCGTCCATGGGCGGCATGCAGCGCCAGACGCAGCTTCAGCACTTCATCGAAGATGCGGTCGGCGATCTCCCGTTTGGGCGCGCGCGCCAGCGGAATGGATTCGCCGGTGGACAACGCCAGAGTTACTTCATTCTCGTCGGATTCAAAGCCCAGGTCGCTGCCGCCCACCAGGTTGCCCACCACCATGTCGCAGTTCTTCGACTCCAGTTTGCGCCGGGACTCCTGCTGCAGGTTTTGGGTTTCGGCGGCGAAGCCGATCAGCAGGCGGTCGCCTTTCTTCCGGCCGATCTCGGCCAGGATATCGGGCGTGGGGTCGAGCTCGAGCGAGATGCGCGCGGCGGTCTTCTTGACCTTCTGGTCGGGGACGCGGCTCAAGTGAAAATCGGCTACCGCGGCCGCCTTGATCACGATGGTGGCGGTGTCAAGGTTTTCGAATACCTTGTCGCGCATCTCCACGGCGGTTCGCACCGGCACCACTTCCACGATTCCGCGAGGGGGAGGAAGATGGACGGGGCCGGAGACCAGCACCACGCGTGCGCCGCGGGCCGCCGCCGCTTCGGCCAGCGCATAGCCCATCTTGCCGCTGGAGCGGTTCGAGATGTAGCGCACCGGGTCGAGCGGTTCCTGAGTGGGACCGGCGGTAATCAACACAACTTCGGAATCCAGGTCGCGGCGCTTACGGGTTTCGATGTCGATGGCTTGGGCGATGGTTTCGGGGTCGGCTAGCCGGCCCGGTCCAGTCATGCCGCAGGCCAGATAGCCGCTTGCAGGCTCAACGATGCGGTGGCCGCGCTTGCGCAGGATTTCGAAATTGGCTTGAGTGGCGGGATGCTGCCACATGTTGACGTTCATGGCAGGGGCCAGCACCACGGGTCCGGTGAACGCGAGGTAGAGGGTGCTGAGGAAATCGCCCGCCAGGCCATGCGCCAGCTTGCCCATGAGATCGGCCGTGGCGGGGGCGATCACCAGCAACTCGTGCTCTTGAGCAACGGAGATGTGCTCGATGGCGCTTTCGATGGCGAAGAGATCGGTGAGGACTTTGCGGCCGGTCAGCGCCGCAAAGGTCAGCGGCCGTACGAACTCCTCCGCGGCCGCGGTCATTATGGCTTGCACCTCATGACCGCCCTGCATCAGCAGACGGGCTAGTTCCGCTGCCTTATAGGCCGCGATGCCGCCGCCGACGCCGAGAAGGATTTTCATGCCCGCAGTTTAGGCAGACGGCTCCGAGGGTGGTTCGTCGCGCAGCAGGGGACCGGTGAGGGTGTACTTCACCAGGCCGCGGCGGACTTCTTCCACCGCGATGACGGTCGGCTTTTTGGAAGACGTCGGCAGCACGGGGCGCGCTCCGCCCTGCAACTGACGAGCCCGCTTGGCCGCCACGATGATGAAGCGGTAGGTGCTCTGGTCCGGATCGTCCGGAATGGTGCAGTGAGCGTTATTCTTGGGAGCTTTGTCAGCCATGTTGTCGATGCCTCGTCAAACCTAAACTTGAAACGTTTCCAGAATGGGCCGGATCTGATCTTCGATTCTGGTTCTCCGCACCCGTTCGGCGCTTACGATTGCGCTCAGAACGGTGTCGGATTCCACCAGGTCGCGATTGATCAATACATAATCGTACGCGTCGTAATTCCGGATCTCCTCAGCCGCCTCCCGCAGCCGCCGTTTAATCTTCTCCTCATCGGTGATATCACCGCGGTCGCGAAGCCTCTTTTCGAGAATCTGCCGCGAGGGAGCCAAAATGAAAACGGTAACCGCTTCGGGAATCTGCTTTTTCAATTGTCTCGCACCTTGTACGTCGATGTCGAGTACCAGGTCGCGCCCCGCCTTCCGGGCCGCCTCCATGTACCGGCGGTGCGTGCCGTAATAATCCTTGCCAAAGACCTTGGCATGTTCGATGAAGTCGCCGGCAGCGATCATCCGTTCGAACTCGCTCTCGGAGACGAAGTTATAGCTGCGCCCGTCAGATTCGCCGTCACGCGGCATTCGTGTCGTGTAAGACACAGAAAACATGAGGTTTGGATCGTGCTTGAGGAGTCGCGAAACCAGCGTGGACTTGCCCGACCCCGACGGCGCGGAGATGATGAAGACTGTGGTCATTGGAACCGTCGGACGAACTGAGTCTTGCCCCACAAAGCTCCTGGATTCATGATGTTGTCGCGGTTCATCGGTGTCTTTGCGTCTCTGCGGTGAATCAATTTACTCCAGGTTCAACGACTGCTCGCGGATCTTATCGATCTCGGACTTTGCCGCCAGTGCCAGTTCCGTGATGGTCAGGCCGAGATCGCCCAGGCCGCCGGTCTTGGACAGCACGGTATTCGACTCGCGGTTCATCTCTTGTAACAGAAAATCAAGGCGTTTGCCTACTTCCCCTTCACCGGCGAGGATGGCGTCGAGCTGTGCGGCATGGGTTCGGAGACGAACCAGCTCCTCGGCGATGTCGCTGCGGTCGGCCAGCAAGGCGGCTTCCTGGGCCAGCCTTTGGGGGTCGATTCCGGCTCCGTGCAGCAGATCGGCCAGTTTGTCGCGCAGGCGCTTGTGGAACGCCGGGACGGCTCCGGCGCGGATGCCCTCCATCCGAGTGACCAGCACGCCGATGTTGTCGCAGCGCTGGCGCATCTCCTGAGCCGTGGCGATGCCCTCGCGCTCGCGGAAATGGTTGAGCGACGCCACCGCTTCCACCGCCGCCTCCAACACCGCCTTGGAGACTTCCTCGCCAATTTCGCGGTCCTCGCCGTTGGCGCTCAGCACGCCCTGAACGCGCAGGGCGGCATTGAGGTCGGGTGTGCCCGTGATTTGGTAACGGTCGCAGGCTTCGCGGAAGGCGGCGACATAGGCGTCCAGCAGCGCCCAATTCACCGGCGCTTTGCCCGCCACTTCGGCACGCGTAATGGCGACATGGATCTGCACGTGGCCACGCACCAGGCCGGTTTTGATCACGGCGCGCACGTCGTTTTCGAGCGCGTCCAACTCCGGCGGCAGATGAAAATGCAGATCGAGCCCGCGGTGGTTGACACTCTTTAGGCTAAAGACGATTTCGCCTTCGGGTGTGGACTTGCGAACCCGGGCAAAGCCCGTCATGCTGCGGACGCTCATAAATCCACCATCCCGGCATTCTTCGAATTGCAGTTCATGCAGCCTGCGATAGATGCCGCTCTGGTTCACCAGCTCTTCGTGTGTCCCCACTTCGCGAATGGTTCCCTTCTCGATAACTACAATCTTGTCGGCGCGCCGGATGGTGGATAGGCGATGCGCGATCACGATGACGGTGCGATGCTCCATCAGGTTGGCCAGCGCCTTCTGCACCAGCATTTCGGACTCGGTGTCGAGGTGCGAGGTCGCTTCATCCAGAATCAGGATGGGCGCGTTCTTGAGCAGTGCGCGCGCAATGGCGATGCGCTGCCGCTGACCGCCGCTGAGGCGCGTGCCGCGGTCGCCGATGATGGTGGCGTAGCCTTGCGGCAGACGTTCGATGAATTCGTGCGCCAGCGCCGTTCCCGCGGCTGAGCGGATGGCGTCGGCTGAAACATCGGGGCGGCCGTAGGCGATGTTCGCCTCCACCGTGTCGTTGAACAGGAAGGTGTCCTGCGCCACGATGCCGATCAAGGAGCGCAGCGAGTTTAAATTCAGGTCGCGCACATCGCGGCCATCGATGCGGACGGCGCCGGCGGTGACATCGTAGAAGCGCGGCACGAGGTTGGCGATGGTGGTCTTACCGCCGCCCGAAGGACCTACCAGAGCCACCACTTCGCCGGCATTCACCGTGAGGTCGAGCCCCTCCATATGGAAGCCGATGGGCGCGCTGGGATAGTGGAAAGAAATTTTTTCAAACGTGACCGCGCGCTGGAATCGATCGATATGGATCGCGCCAGGCTTCTCGGCGACCTCTTCGATATGATCGAGATATTCGAAGACCTTGTGGGAAGCGCCCATCGCCTGCTCGAAGATATTGTGGATGCCCACCAGCCGTTTGACGGGCTCGAGCAGCATCACCAGCGCGAAGACGAAGGCCGTGAAGGCGTCAGCGGTAATGGCATGGACCTTGATCTGCTCGCGCGCGTAAAAGAGCAGCCCGACCACTGCGAAGGCCCCGACCATTTCGATGAGCGGCGAGGAGAGCGCCTGCTGCCGCACGTACTGCACGTTGGTCTTGAGGAGCTTGCGGGCGGCATCCCGAAAGCGCCCGGATTCGTATTGCTCGGCGGTGAACGCCTTGACCACCATGTGCCCGCTGAGCGTCTCTTGCAGAATCTGGTTGAGCTCGCCCTGCTTGTCTTGCGTGCGGCGCGTGGTTCGGCGGATGCGCCTGCCGATTTGAATGACGGGCAAGATAATGAGCGGCAGACCGACCAGGCTGAAGAGTGCCAGCTTGGGGTCGGTGCCAACCACCACGGCTGTCAGGAAGATCGCCGAGAACAACTGGCGCAGGAAGTCGGCCAGGATGTGCGAGGTTGCCAGTTGGACCTTGTCGATGTCGTTCATGATGGACGACATCAGCTTGCCGGTGGATTGCGATTCGAAGAACTCTGCGCCCTGTTTGAGCACCTTGTCAAAGACCGTGTTGCGCAGATTGGTGACCGCTGAAAATCCGGCGTAGTTGACCAGATAATTTCCGAAGTAATCGCACAGGCCTTTGAGGAGGAAGACACCCAGGATGGCGAAGGCCATCATGGACCAGACGTTGTGGTGGCCTGCGGGGAAGAAATCGCTCAGCAGGATCTCATGATGAAAGACTTTGTCGGTGTAGAGCACCACCGGCTTGTCGTCAGCGCTCGGGTTGAGCACACGCGAGAAGATGGGCCCGATCAGCGTAGCCATCAGGCCGGTGGCCGCGCCCGCCAACGTCATCAGGACCACCGCGCCGGCTAAATGCCCGACGTACCGCCGGGCGTAAGAGAGCAGGCGCAGCAGTTCTTTCATGCGTGCACCCGCAGTCGCGTGAGCGCTTCCAGCACTTGCGATGTCTCGACGCGCGCGATACCGCCGGGCGACGTGACCACTTCCGATGGTGTGCGCCACGGCCCCCAGATGTCAGGGTCGGAGGCTCCGAAGATGGCAATCACGGGAACGCCGAAGGCGGCGGCGATGTGGGCAGGGCCAGAGTCGTTGCCCACGAAGAGCACCGCGGTGGCGAGCAACGCTTTGACCTCGGAGAGCGGCGAACCCTGCACCACGCGATAACTTTGAAACGCGCTCAGGTCGTCGGATTGTGCTCCGATAAAGACCGGCTCGATGCCGGTTCGCTTCAAGTGGGCGGCGACTTCGAGAAAGCCATCCGGCCGCCAGGTTTTGGCCGGAGTCGCGGCCACAGGGTGCAAGATCGCCCGCGCCCATGCTCGCGAAGGACCGGCGCCGACTACCAGCCTGGCTCGCGGGATCTCCGTGGTGGGCACACCCAGGGCGAACATGGAGCTGGCGATATGCTCCGCCGTGTGGACTTTACGTTCCACCTGAAGGATTTCCTGAGCGCGCGGAATTCGCACGTTGTAAACCGATTGATGACGAAAGTGTCCGAACCCGGCTCGCAGGCCCGCGCCGGAGAGTGCCGTCATCCACGCGCTGCGTGTGCCGCCGTGCAGATTGAGACACAACCGCGGCTTCCACTTTCGCAGCGCCGCCAGGCGGGGTGGCAAGGTGGGGACCAGCCCTTCGAAGATCTCGCGGAAACGGTCTTCCACCATCACCGCGATGCGCAGGTCAGGACGTGCGTGCTGGAGGATATCGAGCGCGGGTGTGGTGAGGACGCAATCCCCCAGCGAACGTAGCCGGAGGATCGCGACCGCGCTGTTCCGCGGCAGTCGATCCAGAACGCTACCCACTTCGATCTATTCTTCGACCTTCGCCTCGTCCACCAGCATCACGGGAATGTCGTCGCGAACGGGATAGACGCGGCGGCATTGAACGCACTTCAAGCCGCTGCCGTCGGGCTTGAGTTCGTACCGTCGCTTTACAGACGGGGCAAACGAGAATTTCCAGCAGGTCTTTGCTGATAGGCATAGCGAACGACCAGTTTAGCAGTGTGAGAGGCCGGTTTTCACTGTCGAACCGCTGCACAGTCCAACCTGTTACATCGCAGAGCCTGTGAGAACGCAGAGAAAGCGCAAAGAGCTACCAGCTTGGTATTGGCGCCCTCTGCGACTTCCTCAGCGTTCTCAACGGCTCTGCGATGCAAACAGGCCCGCGTGGCTGCCTTCGAAATCCAGCAGCCAGCGCTTGGTTGGCAATCCTCCTCCGAAGCCGACCAGCTTGCCGGTGCTGCCGATCACGCGGTGGCACGGAATTACGATCGGTATGGGGTTCGATCCGTTCGCCAGCCCCACGGCGCGCGATGCCGCGGGGTTTCCCAGCCGGCGCGCCAACTCACCGTAAGTGGTGGTCTCACCGAACGGAATCTGCTGGAGCAGTTCCCAAACACCCAACTGGAATGGCGTGCCCTTCGGACTAAGCGGTAACTCAAAATGCTGCAGGTCGCCAGCGAAATAGGCACGCAATTGACGCGCGGGCTCCTTCAACGCGGCTCCGCCTTGCTTCCACGATGGATTGACGACGGGTTCGGTGCGACCCTTTTCGAACCAGACTTCGTTGAGTCCGCGCTCATCCGCCGTTAGCAGGAGGCGTCCGATCGGGCTGTCGAACCACTGGTAACAGGCGGACATGTTCAGGCAGTTGCGGCTTTCATCTCCGAGCGCGCTTTCGCGACTGCGGCCAGGAACTGGCGCGCCCGCTCTTCAATGATATCGAAGCGACCCTCTTTAATGGTTTTGCCGTCCACTAATTCGCCGCCCACTCCCAGGGCACAAGCGCCGGCCTTGAGAAATTCGCCGGCCGTTTCCAGATTGACGCCGCCGGTGGGGATCATCTCCACTTGCGGGAACGGTCCTTTGAGCGCTTTGATGTACTTGGCGCCGCCGACATTGCCGCACGGGAAGATCTTCACGACGTCGGCGCCGGCTTCCCAGGCGGTGATGACTTCTGTAGGCGTGAGAGCGCCCGGGCACACCACTTTGGAATATCGCTTCGCCATCTCGATTACGGAAAGGCGCAGGCTGGGGCACACGAAAAACTCGGCGCCCGCCAGCATGCAGATGCGCGCGGTCTCCGGGTCGAGCACCGTGCCCGCGCCCAGTATGATCTTGCCGCCAAAGCGGTCGGCCACCTTCTCCAAGGCCTTTACCGCGCCTGGAACGGTCATAGTGATTTCGGCAGCTCGAATGCCCCCGTTATAAATTGCCTCCACAGCCAGGACGGCGGATTCGGCGCTGTTGGTGCGCACCACAGGAACGATTCCGATTTCGGTAATCGAGCCAAGAATCTCTTTTGCGGTCATTCGCTTTCACGGTAACACGAGAGCCCATGGACTGCGGAGTCCCTGGCGGCCCGCAATGGCAGTCCGCCAGGGGGCGCGTAAACTCAGAGCGATCGCAAGAAGTTCAGGATGTCCTGCTTTTGCGAACTGCTGAGGGATTTGTAGTTGTTGATTACGGCGTTGGCCTCCGAGCCACAGGAGTGGCTGTTGGTGGAGGCGAGGTAGAAGCTCTTATTGGTGTCGTCGGTGAAGGTAGCTTGGGTCTGCACCGTGGCGCACTGGCCGCCATCATCGGCATGGTCCAGAATCGCGGTGTTCAGGTTTGACGTGCGTCCGTCGTGGAGGAAGAAGAGCCGCTGGCCCACACCCCACAGAGGCGCGGTGCGAAACTCGTCGGGACCGGCTGTGCCCTGCATGATGCCGTCGGCCAGGTTCGCTCCCATGTTGTGGAGGGCGAAATCGGAGTACGGGTGATAGGCGAAGTTGCCCATACCGGTGAAGGACGAGGCGGCCGTGGTCAGGGTAGCGGAGTGGCATAAGGCGCAGCCGATGCTGGCAAACAACGCCTGGCCGTTCAACTCCGAACTGGTATGCGTGGTGGGCGTGGGCGGTGCGGTGAGTCGCATGAAGGCCGCGAAACTCGCCACGTCCGACAGTGTGGCGACGCCACCGGCGCCAATGGTTGTATGGTCCTCGGGCGTGGGGTTGAAGACGCACCCGCTCACCGCCGAGCGCTCATTCTGGAAGACCTCGTTGGAAACTCCCTGCTCTACGTTGTACGCCTCGCCCGCGAAGACGGTGAGCGATTTGTTTTGGGCCTTCCATCCGAACCGCGTCACGGAGCCATCGTTACCGGTGGTGTTCAATCGACCTGCGATGCCGAGATTGGCCTTCTGCGAGGCGTTGGCAGCCAGGTTGCTTTGCAGCACCGAATCGGGTGTGTTCTCCACCAGGCCGAGGCCGAAGGTTGGAGTGGGAATACGGAACGAGACGTTGGAGCTGGCCAGTTGCTGATTGAAATTCGGCTGCGCCAGCGCGCATCCCGCGGCATCGCTGCGGCCTTGGATTGTGTAGATGCCGTGAACTCCGCCATCCAATGGGGAGAAAATGTTGTTCGGATCCTGCGCGATGAAGCGCGCCTCGCGGACCGGACCGTTGGCGGTGATAAACGAAGGAACCGTGTTGTTGGCCCCGTGCAATGTGGCCAGTGCGACTTGCGGATTCGGCACTGGAACCTGCGGGCTGAAAGGCGCTGGACTGGTGCCTCCCATGGCAGGCTGGGCGTGGCACTGAGCGCAGCTATTCCCGTTGAAGGTGGGCCCGAGTCCGACTCCGGGTTCCCCCGAAAGGGTTCCCTTGACCGAATCGATTTCGGCAAAGACGGCTTGCGCCGCGCTGAAAAATGCTTTCTCGTTGGCGTTGAGGCCGGTGAATACGACTCCAGCCCCGGCTGGGCCGGTGCGGGGGCCGGGATCGGTCTGGCCCAGGCAGCATCCTGCCGCCAGGGTAATCCCCACCCAGAATTTCCACCCTCGATTCGCGCGTAACTGATCGACTAAGTTCATTAGACACACTCCTGCTGTCTGGCCATTGCGCGCGGGCGCAAGGACAATCGTTAGTGAGTGGTGGGGTATCTTCCCGAATCTCGAAGAACCAAGGTAGAATGGGGTTGTCTAGGGCGCCATTCACTTGGCTTCCGAGAGCCGGCCCTCGCCCACCGCGGGGGCCGAACTCTTTGTGGTCCCAACGGGCATGGAGAAGTTCTCATGGGCCCGTTCTCTGCGGGCGAGCATGTGGATCGACAAGGACGCCTCATGAAAACGGCCGTTTCACGAGCACTCACTCACCCTTTAACTTGTGTTTTTCGATGTTACACAGGTTGACGAGTATTTCAAGCGGTTGACTTAGTGGTAATCTGCATCCCTATTGTGGATTGATATCAGGTATTCCACGCGGTCGCGCGGCACGGATGGGCGCGCGGTCTGGATTTAGTGCGCTCCGGCCGACGCGCCGCGCGCTATGCTATTGAGTTGACGCCTCAACAGAATCAGGAACAACCGAAGCAGCCGCCTCGCGTATCCGTGGCGGTAGTTTCCCGCAACCGCTGTGAGTTGCTGCGCGCGTGTCTTCGATCGCTGGAAAAATCCGAGGGCCGCGAGAACATTCAGGTGGTGGTGGTGGACAACGGGTCCACCGATGGCGCGGCGCAACTCGACAGCGAATTCCCCAACGTCCAGTTCGTCCGCGTGCCGAAGAACTTCGGCCTGACCAAAGCGATGAATCTGGGATGGCGCGCCGCCGACGGGCCTTACGTGTTCTTCCTGCATGACGACACCGAAGTGGAGACCACGGCGGTGATGCGGCTGGCGGATGCGCTGGACGCTCACGAGGAAGCCGCCGCGGTCTGTCCCCTGCTGGTAGATTCGGAGGGCCGGCCCGTTCCGCAACTCGGTTCGCTGCCGCCCGATGGGAAATGGGCGCCCGCACAGGTCTCGGGAAACGACCCCGTGGCTGTGGAATATCCTCGAGGCGCCGCGCTCATGATGCGTGTGCGACTGATCACGGCGGTTCGGCAGATCGACGAACGCTACGGGCAGTTCGGCGCCGATGCCGACCTGGCGGCGCAAATCAGTCGGGCATCGAAGAAGATCCTGCTGCTGCCGGACGTCCGGGTGCTGCACCACGGCAGCGCGGGCTACAACACCGCGGAACGGGCCGATTTTCTGCTGGCGCGCGCGGCATTTATCGGCAAATACAGTGGGTTCGGGGCCAGCCTGCAGGCACGCCTGGGCGCCATTTTCGGGCCGCTTTTCGGATTCCGTTTCGGCGAATTAAGCCGGACGATTTCGGGCCAGAAGATCGACGGAACCCAATAGGCTGTTTGCTATCGGTCTACGGTTGGTTGCTTACCTTTGATATCTCGTATTCAGGCTCTGTTATCCCTTAGTATTAACCCATGATGGAAGGGTTGCTTTGGATTCTGCTTCCCGGCTTTGTTGCCGTCGCCGCCGGACTGCTGGCATGGTTCGTCATGCAGTCGAAGATGGAAGTGGCGCTGGCCGACCAGCGGACCGAGCTTGCCGAGATTCGCGGGACGTTGGAAGCGGAGAGGGCAGCCGTACAGGCTTCGATGCAGTCCAATATGCGAGCCGCCGAAGAGATTGCGAAGCGGGAGGCGCTGGACAATTTCCTGGGCGAACTGCGCGTCGATCAGCGGCACTACACGCGTGAAAATCGCATGCTGCTGAATAGCCGGAAGAGCCTGGTGCTGCAAGAGCGCATGTACTTCCGCAACATCCCGCTTTCGGACTGGATCGAGCACGAGATCCAACTCGACGAAGGCGCCGACGTCGGACGCATGGTGCAGGACATGACGGTGTTCGACAAGGGCGTGGTGAGCATCGCCGAGGTCCCCCGGCCACCGCAGCGCAAAGCTCTAGCTTAAAAGCACCGACTCCCTTAGAAGCCGTGAAATATTGTTCCGGCGTCGGATTGGTTGAGGCCGCGACCGGTCCGTTGCCGGAGTCGCACCAAACATAAGTAAAGAGATAAAGAGCTGCAACTCTACTTATATCTTGGACTCTTCCTCAACCTCGGCGAATTGACTGCGCAGCGGAGTCTGCGCCGCGCGACGCTAAGCGATTGATTCTAAGCACCTAATTCTTGATTTCGCCCTGCATCTTCCGCACGCGAGTTTCCGCCCCGTCTCGCCTATGCCATCGCCGGGTTTCGCCAGATCAGCCGCACCCATTGCATGATGTTGTATGTCAGGCATGCCCACAGTAATTCACTCCCCGCTTTCACTATGCCCCGCACTCGGAACTTTCGTACTCTCAATTTGTCTTTGATCCACGCGTTCGGAAACTCCGCCACGGCTCCTCGTTGCCGATAAATCACCCGATACTTTTCCTCTTCCATCTTCTGGCGAAATGCCGCCACATCTGCGTGCTCTTCCAACCGTATCGATACGATTCGACCTCGCTCCGAATTCTTGGGGCAGCACTTGGCACCGTATTGGCACACCGCGCAATCCTCCCCCCTGGCTTGATACTGCTGGTAAAGGTCCCCCCGTTTCCGATTCTTCCGTAATGCCTTCAACTGACAACCCGCCGGGCACTCCAGCCACTTTCCGTTGTCCACTATCCGGAAATGATAGGGCGCAAACTCTTCAGCGATCCCCAACGACTTCATCGCTGCCGCGCTGCGTTCTTTCGAGTCCGGCAGCGATCCCACCAGATCGATCTTCTGTGCCGCACACTCTACTATGTTGTCCCGATTCGTGAATCCCCCATCCACCACCACCTGCGCCGGTTTCCTGCCCAGATTTTCGGCGACTTCTTCCAGTGATGCCATCAGACTCTGCGCGTCGCTGCTGCTCTGGCTCAGGTGCGCTCCCACGATGATCTTGTTCTTTCCCTCCGTGCTGATCTGCGCGTTGTAGCTGGGTGCGATCGCGTTGTCTCCATGCTTCATCAATCGCGCTTCGGCCTCCTGCCGGCTCACACGCACCTTAGCTTTCTCTTCCGCGCTCGCCTTCTCTGCCTGCAATGCCGCCATTTCTTTCAGCGCCTCTTCCAAGCGTTCGACCTGCTCCCGTGCCGCTCGTGCTCGCGCCGCCTGTCGCCGTCGATTCCCCGATTCTTCTGTCCGCGGGTCGCCCATCTGCGCGATCATTTCCTGCGCCTGTTTCAGACGCTCCCGCAGCGTCTTCTCCCGCCGAAAACTATCCGCTCCTGCCAGCGCTCGGATCTTGCTGCCATCGTGCATCACCTGCTCCAGGCTCAACACTCCGGCCTCCTCCAACATTGCCAGCAACTCGGCAAACAACTCATCCAGGGCTTGCCGATGCTCCACCCGAAAATCTGACAACGTATGATGATTGACTGCCGTCAACCCGCCCAACCACTGCAGGCCGGGTTCCCACTGCATCATCCCTTCGATCTCTCTGGCCGAACTGATTCCTTCGCTATAGGCATACACCCACACACTCACCAACAACTGCGGGTCCCACGCCGGCCTCCCTGCGCAGCCTCGACTGGTGCGCACAGGTTCCAGAAAGCGGCTCAGGTCCAGTTTTTCCACCAACCTGCCAGATAGCACGCGCTTTATGATCGGCAGCGACCAACTCTTCCACGTAGATCGTGACCATGGTGGTTTGTTCGCGGTTCACCGTGCGCAGTTTGGGGGACCCTTTGGGCCTCGGCCGGGCTGGTTCCTCGGGAAGGTCCAGCAATATTGCCTGGGTGGGTGTCTCCATGAATTCATTATGAAGAAATACCTTCATAATGAGAAGCACTTTATGCTTCAGTCCCCATTTTTTCACAGCTTCTTACGGTCGCGGCTTCCATGAGAAGGCCACTCCCTGTCAAGGGAGAACTTGGGGGTCTCAGGGGGCTTGCCCCCTGGCGGAGGATGAGGCAGCGCCTCATGCGCGCGTAGCGCGCTGCCCTCCGAACCTACGCCGTTTACCGCCCGCTTTGCCAATGGCCCCCTTTCCCTCATCCCTGGAGAATCTTCGGAACGGAAGGAATCTGTCAAGGGCGCGCGTTTTGTGCGCGGCTTGCGAACCCTTGACAGATTCCTTCCGTTCTGGAAACTGTGGCCTGAGGGAAAGGGGGCCGGGGTCTCAGGGGGCTTGGCCCCCTGGCGGAGTTTGAGGCAGCGCCTCATGCGCGCTTCAGCGCGCTGTCCGACTCGCCATTTCCCACGCTCTCGCGGATACCCATCCGTTTCGTCGGAACTGCTCTCTGCCCGATTGCCTTGCCCGCCCGTAGTATCGCCACGCTTCCATCCGCACTCGATTGTGGCCGTGGCCACGGTGCCCATTGGTGTTCTGGATACTAGGGGTGCTGCTATCTCGGAAGCGATCTGTGGAGTCCCAGTTGCCTGGTTCTCGACAATCAGCCGCGACTCCGCAGTCACCCCAACCCGGCGCTTTTGCATATCTCGCAGATCCCCGTTCCTTCCCAAACTGAATCCCAAATGCCTATGCCGCTACCTCCCCTTTGCCCTTGGCTTTCGCCTCCGCCGCCTTGCGGTTGTATTGCGGATCGTACACTTCTCCCGTCGCCCACAGGTGATGCAGCAGCACCGCCAGTTTTCGCGCCACCGCCACGATCGCCCGCTTCTTCGCTCGCTTCCCGCCTTTGCCCATCTTCCCCAACCCCCACACCCGCAGATCGCTTTCCGGCCCTCCCTTGCGTAGAATGCAATGTGCCCCCTGCACTAACAGACTCCGTAGCAGCCTGTCTCCCGCCTTACTGATCCCCAACTCCGGTTGGCTCTCTCCGCTATCCCGCTGTTTCCGCGTCAGCCCTAAGTACGCTCCCACATCACGGCTATGCGCGAATCGCTCCGCATCTTCCAGCGTCAATACGTAGGTCACTGCAATCAACGGTCCCACCCCGTACACTTGCTGCAGCAACTTCACCTCCGGGTAACGCTTCGCGATCTCCTCGATCTGCTTGTCGTACTTGCCGATTTGTTCGCTGATCCCTTCCACCGTTTTCAGCATCGGCCCGATCACTGCCTGCGCCCCCTCACTCAGACTGGCTCCCAACCTTGCCGTCACTTGATCGGCATCACACTTCTTCAGCCGCGCCCCCATCGGTTTCACCAGACCCCGTGCGCTGCTGATCAGCTTGGTTCGGGCTGCTATCAACTCCGCTCTCGCCCGGATCACCGCCAGGTCCATCTGCGCTGCCTCACCGCGGTGTCGGATCGGCGATAACAGCTTCGGATCTGCCCGCGCCAACCGCGCCAGTTGCCGGGCGTCGATCCGATCGTTCTTACGCACACTCTGCGTAATCAGCTTCACGTTACGCGAGTTCGCCACGATCACTTCGTGCCCCATCGACGCCAAATGCCGGCTCACCCACGGCGAATGCGTCCCCACTTCCAGCGCGATACGGCTGGCCGGCATCTTGGCGAATAACGAATCCAGTCCTATTTTGCTGGTGGGCACTTGCTCCTCGCTCACCACCTCGGCCGCTTCGTCCAAGATGCAATCACGAATGGTTCGATCTCCGAGGTCTAAACCGACAGTCAGCTTCCCTTTTACCGCCAGTTGACGGACTCGTTTCTGTTGCCCTTTCGCCAGTGTCTCTTGGCAGCTCTTCGCAGTGGTATTCTCTTTCATATCCGGTCTCCTTTTTGCACCTCATCGAGTGCGCTTATTGGGAGTTTAACGCTCCCGCCAAGGAGACCGGCCTTCTCATACCATCTCGGAAGGGCAGAGTCGTGGCTCGGTAGCCGTTCGAGCGTTATGATGTAAAACATCATGCGCCACCTTCTCCTTCTGTGTGTTTCCAGCGCTGCGCTCTTTGCTGCCGATGCGCGGATTTCCTTTAACGAGCCGGGGATCTCGCCCGATGGTTCGGAGATCGCCTTCATCTCGGGCGGCGACATCTGGACGGTGCCTGCCAAGGGCGGAGAGGCGCGATTGCTGGTGTCTCACCCTGCCACCGAATTGTGGCCGCACTACTCCCCCGACGGCAAGTATCTGGCATTCACCTCCACCCGGACCGGCAATGGCGATGCCTACCTTCTCACCATCGCTACGGGCGAACTGAAGCGCCTCACCTACGACGATTCCTCCGAGGTGGTGGAGGGCTGGTCGCCCGATTCGCGCTATGTCTACTTCTCATCTTCGGCGCGCGACATCGCCGGGATGTCGGACATCTACCGTGTGAGCCGCGACGGCGGCACTCCGATGCAGGTGAGCGCCGACCGCTACACCGCGGAATATTTCGCCGCGCCATCTCCCGATGGGCAGACGCTGGCATTCACCGCGCGTGGGTCGGCCGGCAGTCAGTGGTGGCGCAAAGGGCACAGCCATCTGGACGAATCCGAAATCTGGCTGCTGCATGAAGGCGCCTCGGCGAAGTACGAGCGCATCACCGCGGGCGGCGCCAAAGAGGTGTGGCCCATGTGGTCGAAGGACGGCCGCAGCCTATTCTATATGTCGGACCGCAGTGGGGCGCAGAACATCTGGCAGCGCCCTTTGAACGGCGCCGCGAAGCAGGTGACGCATTTCACCGACGGCCGCGTGCTCTGGCCCTCCATTTCGGCCGATGGGCGCACGCTGGTGTTTGAGCGCGACTTCCGCATTTGGAAGATGGACACTGCGTCGGGTAAGGCCGCTCCGGTGGAGATCGCGCGGCGCGGGGCGCCGGCCGGTCCGGGCGTGCAGCACCTGTCGATTTCATCAGGGTTCCAGGATTTCACGCTGTCGCCCGACGGCAAGAAAGTGGCATTCACCAGCCACGGCGAGGTGTTCGCGGCCTCGTCCAAAGATGGCGGCGATGCGGCGCGCGTGACCAACACTCCGGCTCCTGAGACGCAACTCGCCTGGGCGCCCGACAGCATGCGCCTGGCCTACGTTTCCTCGCGCAACGGCGCCGATCAGCTCTTTCTCTACGATTTCCGCACGTCGCAGGAACGGCAATTGACCACCACGGGTCCGGACGGCGCGCCGCGCTTTTCTCCCGACGGAAGACTGCTGGCTTTCATCCGCGACGGCCATGAGCTTCGCGTGTTGGACATGGCCGCGAAGCAGGAGCGTCTGATCGCCAGCGGCTACTTCGACCTGCCGCCGCTGCTGGAGCGAAACGCATTCGCATGGTCGCCCGACAGCCTGTGGCTGGCGTATATGAATGTGAGCTCCAAGTCGTTCGCCAATGTCTTCGTGGCACCTGCTGCCGGCGGTAAGAGCGAGCCCGTCACCTTCCTGGCGAACACCTTCAGCAATGGCGTGGTTTGGAGCCCTGACGGCAAGTATCTGCTGTTCACCACCAATCAACGGACCGAGCCGGGCCGGCTGGCGCGCGTTGACCTGGTGCTGCGCACGCCGCAGTTCCGCGAGGATCAATTCCAGGACCTGTTCAAGGACGAAGCCCCCGTGAAGCCCGTGCCGGCCGCTCCTCCGACTACTCCAGCCACCACCACCAAGACCGCGGATGCGAAGCCTGCCGAGGGCCAGCCCTCCGACGCGAAGCCGGCCGATACTAAACCCGCGGATGCCAAGCCCGCCGATGGGAAAGCTGCCGCCGCCAAGCCGGAAAAGGAGCCGGTGAAGATCGTCTTCGAGGGCATTCGCAACCGCTTGTCGTTGCTGCCTGTGGGTGTGGACGTCGATTCAGTAACCATCAGCCCCGATGGCAAAACGGCAGTGATGGTGGCTTCCGCGGCCGGCCAGCAGAATCTATACGCGTACTCACTCGATGAGTTGTCGCGCGCTCCGCGAATTGCCAGGCAGCTTACGACCACGCCCGGCGGCAAGGGCGCGGTGCATTTTAGTCCGGATAACAAAGAGATCTTTTTCATGAGCAACGGTGGCATCACCGCGGTCAACCTGGCATCGCACGATTCGCGCGGAATTTCCGCCAACGCCGAGATGGACGTGGATTTCGGGCGCGAGAAGATGGAAGTGTTTCAGCAGGCCTGGACCTACATTCGCGACCTCTTCTTCGACCCGAAATTCAACGGCGTAGATTGGAACGCGATGCGGACCGAGTACGAGCCGCTGATCGCCGGCGCCACCACGGCCGATGAGATGCGGCGGCTGCTGAACCTGATGCTGGGCGAGTTGAATGCTTCCCATTCCGGCGTGGGCGGAGGCGGCGGGGGCGGCGGCTATACGGGACGGCTGGGTGTGCGCTTCGATCGCGCGGAGTTCGAGGCTTCGGGCAAGTTGAAAATATCGGCGGTCATCCCGCTGGGACCGGCGCAGGTGGCCGGGATTGCGGTGGGCGGCACTATCGAAGCCGTCGACGGCGTCCGCCTGGATGCTCACGCCAACCTGGACGAGCTGCTCAATTACAAGGTGGGCAAGCGCGTGCGGCTCACGATCTCCGGCAAGGACGTGCAGGTGCTGCCGGTGAATCTGGGAACGGAAAAGGCGCTGTTGTACCGCCAGTGGGTGGAGGAGAATCGCGCCTACGTGGCGAAGGTCAGCGGCGGCAAGCTGGGTTACGTGCACATGCAGGATATGTCGGAGCAGTCGCTGGACAGGCTCCATCTCGACCTGGATGCGGAGAACCAATCTCGGCAGGGCGTGGTGATCGACATTCGCAATAACAGCGGCGGCTTCGTGAACGCTTATGCGCTGGATATTTTTACGCGCCGGCCCTACCTGAAAATGACGGAGCGCGGCAAGCCCGAAGCTCCGGCGCGGGCGGTGTTGGGCCAGAGGGCGCTGGAAGCTCCCACCATTTTGTTAACCAACCAACACTCGCTCTCCGATGCAGAGGATTTCGCCGAGGGATATCGCGCGCTGAAATTGGGCAAGGTGGTGGGCGAGCCCACCGCCGGCTGGATCATCTACACCTGGGGCGCGGGGCTGATGGACGGCACTTCGCTGCGGCTGCCGCATTCCCGGATTCAGGGCGCGGCGGGCGAGGATATGGAGATGCATCCGAGGCCGGTGGACATCCCGGTTTCGCGGCCCATTGGTGAAAGTTATACAGGGCACGATTCGCAGTTGGATGCAGCGGTAAAGGAATTGCTTGCAGAATTATCGAAGTGAAGGAATGTTTAATGTAAAATCCGCCGGAGCAGCGCGGCGGGCTTGGTAAGATAGCGAATTGTGGGGAGAATACGACGAATGAACCAATTGCGTGTTTGGGCGATCTGTGGGACCTTACTGGCCGGGTCGACGGCCCTGATTGCGGCAGGCGACGCCAAGAAAGGTAAAGAAGTATTCGAGCAGTGCGGCGTTTGCCATAGTCCCGACGTGAGCGGGAAGAACGAAAAGATGGGACCGGGCCTGAAGGGCTTGTTCAAGAAGGACAAGCTGGTCAACGACAAGAAGCCCACGGAAGCCAACATCCGCGCCAAGATCGACGAGGGTGGCAACGGCATGCCCCAGTATAAAGACATGCTGAGCGATCAGGAGAAGGACGACCTGATCGCGTATTTGAAAACGTTATAAGAGTTAAATAGCCACGGATGCACACAGATAAACACGGATAAGAATTCCTTATCTGTGTAAATCCGTGTCCATCCGTGGCTGAAAAATTCCTAGGCCTTCGTCCCGAGGATTTCCAGCGCCTTCTTCAGCACCGGATCGTCTTCCAGTTTCTTCTGCTCGGGCTGCTGTGTTTCCGCCGCTGCGATGGGTTCGCCGTTTTCGTCGTACTCCACCTGCGGTTCGGTTTCGGCCACGATGTTGGCGCTGGGGGGCGTAACGCCCGTGTCCTGGATCGCCTTGCCGTTGCTGGCGTAATACTTGGCCACGGAGAGGATGATGGCGCCGCCGTCATCCATGGTGATGGGCTTGCGCATGGCTGCGTCGCCGAAGGTGCGCTGTCCCACCAGTTGCGCGCGCTTATTGTCGGAGAGCGCTGCTGCTGCGATCTCGGTGCCATCGGCGGTGCCCGTGTTGGTCAGGACCACCAGAGGAAGGTCGGTAACAAACTTGGCCGGGTCGGCATCGAAGTTCTGCTGCGGCACGCGTTGGCCCTTGAGATAAGTAATGTGCCCCTGCTTCAGGAACAGGTTGGCCAGTGCAATGCCATCCTCAGGCGAGCCTGTGGCGCAATTGCGAACGTCAAGCACCAGCTTTTTCGCGCCTTCCTTCTGCAACTTGCGGACGGCGTCGGCCGTTTCTTTGACGGCGGCGGGATACAGAGCGTCGATGTTGATGTATCCCACGTCGCCTGCCAATAGCTTGCTATCCACCGGCGGCATCGCCAAGTTGGCGCGCGTCAGCTTCACGGTCTGCGGTTCCGGATGCCTTACTCGCACCACGCTGATGTCCACAGTGGTGTTGGACTCGCCCGCCAGCAGCATATCCGCATAGGCCAGAGGCATATCGCGAGTCGCGATGCCCTTGATGCTTTCGATCATGTCGCCGGTGGTGAAACCGGCCTTGGCTGCAGGCGAATTCGGAATCGTCCCAACCACGCCAAACCAGCCGAACTTCTTCGACAGAATCAGGCCCACGTCGGCCCGCTTCACGTCCTTATTCTTGAGATAATCCTTATACTGATCGACATTCAGGTAGCTGGCGAAGGGATCGATGGCCTCCAGCATGCCGTTGAGTGCGCCCACGGTGACGCTTTTCATGTCGGGCTCTTCGACGTACTCGGTCTTGATGTGGGCTACCACATCGGTGAAGACCCCAATGTGCTTCAGGGTATCGTCGGTGCCGGCCGCAGGGCCTTTACCGAGCGCCCAACCAGTCAGCAAAAGGACCGTGAGACACGTGGACGAACTCACGACAAAGAACTTAATGCGGCTGTTCATAGGTAATTGAAACTCCGAATGCCTGTCCCCATTATACGGCTTTCCAGGACCTACCACTTTGGACGCGGGCGTCAGGCGTTTGGTTGTAATCGTTTTGGGGCTATTTCCAACCCATCCGCTCGCGCAGGCCGGTAATGTGGGCTGCATGGTGGCGGGTATGCCAGCCGTAGAGTGCCAGGATGGAATCCAGGCGGACGGCTCCGTACTCGGAATGGTCGAACGTCCTTGCCCACTCGGCATCGGACAGGCTGCGGAAAAGCGACACCCAGCGCGAGTGTACGCCCTCCAGGATCATCAGCGACGGCTCGACGGGACCGGTGCGCGCATCGTGTAATTCCGCCCATTTTGCCTCGTTGTAGCCCTTGATTGGTGGATTGTCTTCGGTCAGTGCCAATCGGCACCGGCAGTAGACGTTCATGTGACTGTCGGGCATGTGGTGGATGACTTGGCGGACGGTCCAGCCGCCGGGCCTGTAGGGCGTGTCGAGTTGGGAGTTGTCGAGGCCGGCGACTGCCTGCCGGTAGCGATCCGGGCCGCTGACGAGCAGGTCCAGCAGTGGGGCTCGCTCCTCCGTGCTGACGGACGCAGGCCAGGTGAATTTGCCGATGGGGTACGAGAGGTCCATGAAAATTAGCGTACCCCGAAAAAATGGCCGTATCTTTTCGCAATTCGTAAACAATATAGTGTGTGGACGATGGGCTGATCCTGAAGGACGCGCGGCGGGGGAACGAGGGAGCCTTCCTCAATCTGTATGAACGCTACCGTACGCCCGTTTTCCGCTTTGCGTGGCGGCTCACCGCGTCGGTGGAGGCGGCGGAAGATGTCACGCAGGAATGTTTCCTGGCGCTGCTCGAAGGCGCGGCGTTCGATGAGCGCCGCGGGCCTCTGCGCACCTACCTCTTCGGCATCGCACGCAACCTGGCGATGAAGCACGTGCGTCTTTCAACCCGCGAGTCAGATGAGGTGGAAAACAGCCCCGGGCGCCCGATCCGTTCCACGAATTGCTCTCGGCGGAGCGCAGCGAACTGGTGGGCCGCGCGGTGGCGGCGCTCCCCGCCCTGCAGAAGGAAGCGCTGATCCTGTTCGAATACGAAGAGTTTTCGCTGGATGAGGTTGCCCAGGTGGTGGGCGCCGATGTGGGTGCGGTGAAGGCACGGCTGTCGCGCGCTCGCGAATCGCTGCGGCGCAAACTGGCGCCGTGCGTGGAAAGGAATTGTTGAATGGAAACCGATCCTCTCGGCGGGATTTTGCGCGAGTGGCACGCGCCCGATGCGCCGCCATCGCTCGATGCGCGCGTGCTTGCGGCGTATCGCGAACGGCAGCGTCCGTCGGCGTGGCGCAGTTTGTGGACCGCTCGCATCAGCGTGCCGGTTCCGCTGCTGGCGGCGCTGCTATTGATCGCGGCTGCGGTGTTTCTGGAGTTCCGTGCGCAGCCGACGCCCGCACGTCCGGTGATGCGGATGGAATCGCAACTGGTGTCTCTGCGGGAAGGCGGCGGATGCGTAACCCGGTTGAACGCCACCGGCTTTCAGCCCCTACCCAATGGCGACGTGCGCGTCGTGAACGCTAAGGAGATCAAGCAATGACACGAATGTTACCGCTGTTCCTGATCGCGACGGTGGGTTGCGCCGGATCTTTGACCGTGGGCTATGCGGATGGCACGCGGGTGACGATTCAGACCTTTTCCAGCAATTCGACGGCCGAGCAGGCGATCTACAGCAGTGGCGTTGTGGTACAAACAGCGCGGGGCGTGTGGCATCGCGTCCTCAACGACAAGCAGGGCAAGAAAGTGGCTTTCGCCTACGATCTGGAAGCGGGGCGCGCCTCGGCAGCCGGTACGTTCTTCCTCCGCATCAAGCCTGTGGATGAGGCATTTGCGCGGCAGCAGCAATCGGGCGGGGTCCCGACTGTTGCGGCCGTCCGCGAATTCAACTCCATCAAGGCCGGAGAAGGCATCGCGATCGACCTTCTTTCAAATCCCAAGACCGGCGAAAAGATTTTCGACGTGCTGCAACCATCGAACCCGGCCGAGCCGCCAAAGTCCAGCGGAGAGGAGTTTACGCTGCAGGTAGCGTCCATCACTCTGAACGGCCAGCCGGTAAAGTTGACCGGCGTGGAGAATTCTAATTTGACCGGCGCGGCTGCCATCTTTTACCTGCCAGGACACGGCGCGTACTTTCTCTCGCTGGAACCGAGGCCGCATTTCGAGCAGGTAGCTCATGTGGAGGGTCGCAAGCTATGGTTCGAGTTGGACAAGGATCGCGTCGAGATTCAGTCCAAGGGCCGGTTGCTGGCGAAATCGGAGAACCGGATGGTGTGGGTGCGGCACGATCCGGCCTTCACGTTCGAAGGCAGCGGGGAGAACGCCGAGAAGCTCGCGCAGATCAACCAAAACCTGGCCAAGCTACGGTTTCAATTTGCTGAGATGTCCAAGCAGTATAAGCCCACGCACCCCGCAATGAGAGAGTTGCAGGAGCAGATTTTGCTCCAGGAGCAGCAGGCAGGCGTGGGGGCAATGATGGCGACCGACGATCCGGTCATCGGAACCGCCGACAATGTCGACTGGCTGATGCACAAGAAAGACTAGGGCAGCAGCCAGTCCACCATCTGTTCCATACGGTCCACCAGCTTATCGGGTGCGGGATCGTTGAGCGATTCCGGCGCGAAGCCGTAGGTGACTCCGCAGCATTTCACCTGGGCATTGCGCGCGGTCTGCACGTCCACGTAGCTGTCACCCACCATCAGAGTGGCGTCGCGATCCACGCCGGCCTCCTTCATGAGCGCTTCAATGCCGATGGGATTGGGCTTTTTGAATTCGAAGCTGTTGCCGCCGTAGACCTGGAAAAAGCAGTTGCCCACTCCCAGCCCTTCCACGATGTGGCGGCTCATGCGCACAGGCTTGTTGGTGAGCACGGCCATCTTCTTGCCCGCCGCCAGCAGACGATCGAGCGATTCCTTCACCCCGGGGTACAGCGTGGTGAAGTCCAGATCGTGGTCGCGATAATACTCCAGGAAGAATTCGAGCGCCTCCTGGAGTTCGGCTTCCGTGGCCTGGTCACCCATGGCGCGGCGGATCAGGACCGGCGCGCCGTTGCCTACGTAGGAGTAGACGCGCTCATTAGTGATCGCTTCCATACCCATGTGGGCGCGGGTGGCATTCACTGCATTCGCAAGGTCCAGCCGGGAATCGATCAGGGTACCGTCGAGATCGAAAATCAGGAGATCCATTAGGCGGCGGAGGTTCTCCGTTTGCGGGCTCGTCCTGCGCTGACCGCCTGCTTGCGGCGCGGGCGGGTGCGCCCGTTGCCGATACCGAACTCCACCATTTTCCTCTGCATCGTGTTGCGGTGAATACCAAGCTGCTCACTGGCCTTCGATTGGTTGTGCTCACTCCGCGACAACGCGCCTTCGATCATGCGTTGTTCCAGAAGCGCGATCGCCTCCGGCAGAAGAATATGATTGCTGAGCAGGTATTCGATGAGCCCGTCAAATTCGTTTTTCATGAGCCTCCGGTTCGGTCTTGGGCAATTTGCGAATTCCCTTGTTCAGGGTGTTTTCCCATGCCGACTTCGCTTCAGCATAGGTTTTGTGAAAACCTTCCTTCAATTCATGCGGCGCCATATTGGCGAACACCCGTGCGCCTTGCACCAGGTATGGAGCCATACGGGAATTCACCACCGCATCCGGTGGCTTGCCGCTTTGTGAAAACGCCATAACTCCCATGATGAGCGCCACCGCGATCAACGCTCCTCGAACCAGCCCGAATCCTGCTCCCAGCGCATGGTCGAAGATGGAAAGCCCGGTGACTTTGAGAAATTTTCCGAGTACAAAGCTTAACAGACTTCCCAGCAAAAGAACGAGGCAAAATACCAAAAAAAATCCGGCGAAGTTTGCCGCCTTATTGGAGTTCACGTAAGGCAGCAAAAATGCACCCGCCAGACCGTAAAACCACGACCCGAGTAGCAGTCCCAGGACTACCGATACCAGTCCGATGACTTCGCGCGTGACGCCTTTGCGAAAGCTGGTCACTACGGAACAGACCAGGATGAGCAGCAGGACTACGTCCAGCCAGTTCATAGATCGCGGCCAGTAATGACGCGATATGCCTGACGATACTTTTCGCCGGTCTTAGCGGCCACTTCTTCGGGCAGCGCCGGCGCGGGAGGCTGCTTGTTCCAGCGGATGGACTCCAGATAATCGCGCACATATTGCTTATCGAACGAAAACTGCGCGCCTCCAGCCTTATACGTGTCGGCTGGCCAGAATCGTGAAGAATCGGGCGTCAGAACTTCGTCGCCCAGCACCAATTGATCGCCCACGAAGCCGAATTCGAACTTGGTATCGGCGATGATGATGCCCTTGGTCTCGGCGTAGCGCGCGGCGCGGCTGTAGATCTCGAGCGTGAGATCGCGCAGGCGCTTCGCAAGATCTTCGCCGATGAGCCCAACCACGTGCTCGAATGAGACGTTCTCATCGTGGCCGGTCTGCGCCTTCGTGGCCGGCGTGAAGATGGGCTCCGGCAGTTTGTCGCTCTCGCGAAGCCCGGCAGGGAGCTTGATGCCGCATACCGTCCCGTTCTGCTGATATTCCTTCCAGCCCGAACCGGAAATGTAGCCGCGCGCCACGCATTCGATCTCGATCATGTTGGCACGCTTCACCAGCATGGAGCGGCCTTCCAACTGATCGCGGAATTCCGGAAATGGCGCCGGATACTGCGACACGTCGGAGGTGAGGAAGTGAGTGGGCGTCACATCGCGCAGAAAATCGAACCAGAAGATGGAGAGTTGGGTGAGGACACGCCCCTTGTCGGGAATGCCGGTGGCCAGAATGTAGTCGAACGCCGAGATGCGGTCTGTGGCAACAAACACCAGGCGGTCGCCGGCGCTATATACGTCGCGCACTTTGCCCTGAGCGTGTCGCTCGACTCCGGCAAGGTTGGTTTGCAGAATGACTGAGTTGTGCGTGAAATTCACGGTGCCTTCGATTATCAATCGGGGGAGTAAAACAAATGATACCCCGTTCGCCGCAAAATGCAAACGGGAAAAAGCACCTTAACCGAACCAGGAATGTTGACCGTCTGGACGGCCACGCTACTCAGTGCCGATTGGTGGCGATCACCTTCCGCGCGGTACTTTCCATGTATTGGCGCACGTTTCTCCAGTCGTCTTCGCTGACGTTCGGCGGCCTGTGGCCCGATTCGAAAAACGTCGGGAGATAGTTTATCAAACCCATGGAGGCGTTCATAAAGGCAGTCCGCTGCTCGTGAGTGGGGTGCTGCAGTTGTTGGGCGCTGGCTGTTGTGAGATACAACACGCTCATAATCTGCGCAGGCTCGGTGAAAAGCAGCGAGAGGTTTCGCTCCATCAGGCGGCCCCCGATCTCCACTACTTTGTCAGGATGACCCGTGGCTGCGTAGGCTTTCATGAATAGTACGGACCGTTCGTCGTCGAAATCGGAAGAACGATAGTGGCGCAGCCATGTGTCCAGGTCCACCAGTTGCTTGGCAGGATCGTTCGGCTCATCCAATACCCGGTTGTAAATCTCGCCCTCACCGCGATCGCGCAGTTTCTTGTGCAGTTGGTGGGGCACGGCCGGAGTGGACGGCGGAGGCGTTGCTGGAGTAGCAGCCTTCGCGGTGGCGGTTGTCTTCGGCAGCGCGCCCTTCTGGTTCGACTGGCGTGGCGGCGGCGTGATCAAGCCGGCGATCACTGGGTAGGGCACGGGTACGGGCACTGCTACCTGCTCGGGATCGGGCGCGGGCTGCGTAATCACCAGCACCGGTTGTGGCGGCGCGGGAATCACGACAGTTCGTGGCTGCTGCTGCGGCGGCGATGGCAACTCGTCGGTGGGGTCCTGGTACGTGACGCCGCGCATCACGGGCAGCACGCGCGTGCTACCGGCGCGCAACACGGGCCGCGTGGCATCGAGGCGTGAAGGCGGGAACGGGGGCGATGGCAGCGCTACGGCAAACGTCGTGGCTGTCAGTGGCTCCTTGGGCCGCGCGGTGAAGCCGGCTGGGTCGATGACGCGCGCGTCCGCGGCAAACGATGCGTAGGTGGTGTTGGCGTTGATGAACTGGTCTGGCTGCACAGTGGCCGTCCATTGTTCGCCAGGAGCGAGCGGTCCCCAGCCCACCAGCTTGGAGCCGCGCATCCAGAAGACTTCGCCGGGCTTGAAAACCTGGCTCACCGTGGGCACCCAGATCCAGCCGAGACCGCTGGTGCGCGCCCAGCGGCCGTAGTGATAAGGCAGCCAGCCCCACGCGTCGTCGCTCACCCAGGTATAGCCCAGCGTGTCATACCAACGCCAGCGGCCTTTCTGAAACGGCGCCCAGTCGTCGGCGATTTTGGGCTTCCAGACCGTGCCGTATTCGTCGGTGGAGATCCACTCGCCGGCGCCATCGAGATCGGTGAGGCCATAGCGCTCCACAACGTGCGATCGCGAAGTATTGGTGGCGATGGCCTTATCGCGGTCGCCGCTCCAGTGATCCGATTCCATTGCGAGAATCTCACGATCCAAGAAGAAGCGCGCGGGGTTGGCGGGCTCCACGCGCGTGGTGGTGCCCTGCGTGATATCGATCTCGGCCGCGGGGCAGGAAAACTTCGCCACACCCTCCAGCACGGAGATCCGGCTCCAGGTATCGGCTGCTTCCAGGCGCACTCGCGCCTTGCGGAAATAGATCACCTGCGCGCCGGGAACCCCCAACGTGAGCGCGTCTCTTTCGCGCGGCTGGCCGGTGAAGTACGCCAGGCCATGATCCAGCGACACGGTGGTGACACGCTGTCCGGTGGAAAGCTGCGTGTAGTCGGAAAGCTCACCTTGCGAATCGGCGGCCAGCCGGAGGACGCTGCCATCCTCCAACTCGATTTCGACGCGCGACGCGGGGCCGGTTCGCACCCAGGCCGCCTCGGTCAGAGGCAGGTTCCGCTCGGCGGGCATCCAGGAATCGGCCGCCCCCAGTTGCACCTCCACCTGGCCTTCAAACTCGCCCAGGCGGGCGTATCGAACCTGCCCGGCAAACAGCGCGGCAGGCACAAGCAACAGCGCGGCGGGCACAAGCAATAGAGCACGGGTCTTCATACGCTTCTATCCGCAGAGTCTGACGATACTATACCCCCAAGCGTTGCACGTAAAATCAAGAGGTGACGGACGCGGCAATTCTCGACCATATCTCCAAGCTCCCGCACGCCCGCGCCAACTTTAAGCAACTGGTGCGCGAGACCGGTTCCCGGGGCGATGCCCGCGCCGAACTGGAAGCGGCGCTGCTCCGCCTGACCGCCCGCGGCGACCTGATCGAGCTCCGGTCGGGCCACTACGTGGTGACTGCCCGCAGCCGCGAATTCGCCGTCGGCCGACTCAACATGCACCGCGACGGCTACGGCTTCCTGATTTCCGAGCAGCCGATCGAAGGTCTGACGGGCGATATCTTCATTCCGCCGGATTCCGCCGCGCGCGCCATGCATGGCGACCGCGTGGTGGTCCGGATCGCGCGCATCGAAAGCGACGGGCGCGCCGACGGCGAAATCGTCAAAATTTTGAAGCGCGCGCACCCCACCGTGGTGGGCGAGTTCCACATCGGCCGGCGCGGCCAGTACGTCATGCCGCACGACGAGCGGATCCACCAATGGATCGACATTCCCGACGGCATGGAGTTTCCGCCCGCCGGGCCCGCCATCGACCGCATCGGTGTCAAGGCGCCGAACGTGACCACCGTGGAAGAGCTCGACGGCATGGTGGTGAACGTCGAACTGCTGGAGTATCCCGAGAAGGGCGAGAGCCCGGTGGGCCGCGTGATCGAGATTCTGGGGCACCCCGACGATTTCGGCGTGGACGTGGAGATCGTGATCCGCAAGCATCACCTGCCGCACCAGTTTCCGCCCGAGGTGGTGGAGCAGGCGCAGTCGGTGCCGGCCGCGATTCAGCCGCATGAACTGGAGGGCCGGCGCGATTTCCGCGACATGGACATCGTGACGATCGACGGCGAGACCGCGCGCGATTTCGACGATGCCGTGTGGGTGGACCGGCTGCCCAACGGAAACTACGCGCTCCAGGTGCACATCGCCGATGTGAGCCACTACGTGCGGCCGGGTACGCCCATCGATCGCGAAGCCCGCTTGCGCGGCACCAGCGTCTATTTCCCCGATCGCGCCGTGCCGATGCTGCCGTACGAGCTTTCGACTAACATCTGCTCGCTGGTGCCGCAGCAGGATCGTCTGGTGCTTTCGGCGCTGCTCGAGATCGATCATCAGGGCGCGGTGGTGGCGCAGGAGTTCACGCCCGGCGTGATCCGCAGCGCCGAGCGCATGACGTACACCAACGTCCACAAGCTGCTGGAGGGCGACGCGGCGCTGCGCGAGCGCTACCAGCCGCTGGTGGCGCGGTTCGAGCTGATGCAGGAACTGGCGCTGATTCTGAATCGCAAGCGCGTGCGCCGCGGCTCCATCGATTTCGACCTGCCCGAGCCGCTCATCGAATTCGACGAGTGGGGCGCGATGACGGGCGTGACGCGCGCGCCGCGCAACATCGCGCACCGCCTGATCGAAGAGTTCATGCTGGCGGCGAATGAGGCTGTGGCGGCGCATCTGGAGCATGCGGGCATCGCGTCCATCTACCGCATCCACGAGCAGCCCGATCCGCGCCGCGTGCTGGAGTTCGAAGAGGTGGCGGCGCATTTCGGCTATTCGCTGGGCGTGGGCGCGATTCCGGTGAAGAAGTTCGTCTACCAAGACAAGCGCCGCGATGGCGGCAAGAAGCGCAATGAGATTGTGCTGCCCGAGTCCACGAAGATTTCGTCTAAGCATTACCAAAAGCTGGTGGCCAAAATCGAAGGCAAGCCGGAGGAGCGGATTCTCAGCTATCTGATGCTGCGGTCCCTCAAGCAGGCCCGGTACAGCGTGGATAACGTGGGCCACTTCGCCCTGGCCGCCGACACGTACACGCACTTCACGTCGCCCATTCGCCGCTATCCCGATTTGATGGTGCACCGGCTGTTGCGTGAGGTGCTGGCGGCGCCGAACTCCCGGCCTGTCAGCACGCGGTGGACGGAAGGCGAGCTGCGCTCCATTGCCGACGATTGTTCGCAATCGGAGCGGCACGCCGCCGACGCCGAGCGCGAACTGGTGGAGTGGAAGAAGGTGAAGTTCATGGCGGAGCGCGTGGGCGAGGATTTCGACGCGCTGATCATCAGCACCGCGAGTTACGGGGCTTTTGTGGAACTGGCCGACCTGTTCATCGAAGGGCTGGTTCCCATCGACACACTGCCTGGCGACGAGTACACTTATCAGGAGAACGTCCGCAAGATTGTGGGCAAGCGCACGCGCCGCGAATTCTCCATCGGCGACCAGGTGCGAGTGCTGCTCGATCGCGTGGACGCCAATGAACGCAAGCTGCAGTTTTCAATCCTGGAAGATGAGCCTCACCCAACTCGACCCCGACGATCTGATTCCCATTCCCGGCGGCGCGTTTCTCATGGGCCAAAACGACGGCCGCGATGAGGAGCGACCCGCGCATTGTGTCACGGTGGCGGAATTCCGGCTGTGCCGCTACCAGGTGACGAATGCGCACTACGCGCACTTCCGGCCGTTCGCATTCGATTGCGCCACGCTGCCCGTCACCTCGGTGAGCTGGTTCGACGCGGTGGAATTCTGCGCGTGGCTATCGGAGAAATGGGGCAGGGAAGTGCGACTGCCGACCGAGGCTGAATGGGAGTTCGCCGCGCGCGGCGGGCTGGAGCAGAAGCTCTTTCCGTGGGGCGATGAGGTGCGGGTGTACGCCGACAGATGGAAGAACGGACCCGAGCCGGTGGCGCAACTGGAACCCAACGGATATGGGCTCTTCGATATGTGCGAGAACGTGCACGAGTGGTGCAGCGATTGGTTCGACGCTCGATATTACGAGGGATCGCCCGCGGGGAATCCGTCAGGTCCGGCGAGCGGGACCAGAAGGGCGTCGAAGGGAGGCGCGTGGCGGCATCAGATCAAGATCGCGCGCTGCGCCGCCAGAAGCAGCATTCCACCGGAATTCCGCTACGCGGACTACGGGTTCAGGATCGCGATGGCGGAACGCTAGGCGGTTGGCGCACTTCCAGAGCCAGGACGCGCTCTTCCAGCGCATTGATCCGCTCGTTCGTGTCGATGTCGGACACTTCCAGGCGATGCATACGCGAGAAGTTGCCCTTAGCAAAGCGTTCCAGGCCGCGCAGAATCTCTGTTTGCATCTCGCGCATCACTTCCGTGAGATCGTTTCTGAGGCGACCTTCCATTTGCACGAGGTCCTGCTTAAGCTCGGCCTTCACCTCGGTGAGGTCCTGCTTTGTAGCGAATTGCTGATTATCAGCCATTCCTGCACCTATAATACCGCTACTTCAGCGACCCCGAGACTTTGATTCGATATTCAGCGGCCTTTTGCAGGATCGCCTTTTCGTCCAGCGTCAGGATCTTGGCATCGCGCACCACCGGCTTGCCGTTCACCATCACGTCGCGGACGTCGCTGGCCTTCAGCGCGTAGACCATCTGCGAAATGGGGTCGTAGAGAGGCAACGCATTCGGCCGATCGAGGCGCACCATGATCATGTCGGCGCGCTTGCCGGCTTCGAGCGAGCCGATCTCCTTCTCCATGCCGAGCGCGCGCGCTCCGCGGATGGTCGCCATTTCGAGCGCCGCGGTAGGCGGGCAGCGCTTGCGGATCGAGCGTGGTGACTTTTTGCAGTTTCGCGGCCAGGTCCATTTCCTCGAACATGTTGAAGTCGTTGTTGCTGCCCGCGGGACCGTCGGGGCCAAGCCCCACCGCGCATATCCAGCGCCAGCATCTGGGTCACCGGCGCCACGCCGCTCGCCAGTTTCATATTGCTCGAAGGGCAGTGCGCCACGCCCACGCCGCGCGCCTTCAGGATCGCGCATGTCGGCATCGGTCGACCCAGACGCAATGCGCGGCGACGGTGCGGCCGTTGAGGACGCCCAGCGAGTCGAGCACCTTGCGTGGGGGTCATGTGGCGCTTGCGCCAGCGTATCGTCGTTCTTCCTTCTTGGTCTCGGAGAGATGAATCACCAGCGGCGCGTTGTACTTGTTGGCCAGCGCGCGCGAGGCCTTCAGGGTCTCGTCGGAATTGGTGTAGAGCGCGTGCGGCGCCACCGCCGGCACAATCAGCGGATCGTCTGCGAAGCGCGTGGATGAAGCGCTCGGTGAACTGCAGCGCATCGGCGGGCGTCTTGTTGTCGGCGCACGGGAAAGCCGATGATGGTCTCGCCCAGCACGCCGCGCATGCCGGCTTCCTTGGCCGCCTCCGCCACCACGTCCTCGAAGTAGTACATGTCGGTGAAGGTGGTGGTGCCGCCCAGCAGCATTTCGAGGCAGCCGAGGCGCGTGCCCCAGCGGACGAAATCGGCCGAGACATTTTTGGCTTCGGCGGGGAAGATGAATTTTTCCAGCCAGTCCTGCAGGCGCAGGTCGTCGGCGATGCCGCGGAACAGCGACATGGCGGCGTGCGTGTGGGTGTTGATCAGGCCGGGCGCGAGGATGGCGTCGGGCCGGTCGAGCCGCTGCTTCGGCTGGAAGCGTCGGTCGATATCGGCCTTGGTGCCGACGGCGACGATGCGCTCGCCGCGCACGGCGACGGCGCCGTTTTCGATCACGCGGTGCTGCGGGTCCTCGGTGATGACATAGCGCGCGCTCCAGATCCAGTCGGCGGGCTCGGCGGCCAGAGCGACGAGGCGAGAAGGAGAAAGCTACAGATACGACGCATCGAAGGGCCTCGGGAAGAGTCTTTCAGTTGGAACGTTTCGGTTTTGCCGCGCAGGATTCACCAGCATGATCTCGATATCGCCGCAGAATTCCCAGAGGATCTGCCGGCAGGCGCCGCAGGGCGGCGTGAGCATGTCGGTGTCGGCGGCGACGGCGACGCGCCGGAATTTGCGCGCGCCTTCGGAGATCGCTTTGAACACGGCCACGCGCTCGGCGCAGACGGTCAGACCGTAGGTGGCGTTTTCCACGTTGCAGCCGGTGTGGATGCGCCCGTCGATGTCCTCCAGCGCCGCGCCGACTTTGAATTTCGAGAAAGGCGCGAACGCATTCTCGCGCACGGCCAGCGCGGCAGTGAGACGGCATCCGCTCATGCGAAACACCAAAGGCATGCCTGCGCTATGCATCTCCAGCCGCGGCAGCAGGGCCTTCAGGAAACGTCACCAGCGTGTCGCGCACCATGGCGCCGGTTTCCAGCACTTCTTCGTGATTGATCTTCTGCGGCAGGATCCCGGCCGCCATGTTGGTGACGCAGGAGATGCCCAGCACCTTCATCCCCATGTGATTGGCGGCGATGACTTCGGGCGCGGTGGACATCCCCACCACGTCCGCGCCGATGGCGCGCAGATAGCGGATCTCGGCCGGCGTCTCGTAGCTCGGGCCCAGCATGGCCGCGTACACGCCTTCGCCGAAAGCGAATGCCCAGTTCCGGGCCGCCACTGCTTGGCGATGTCGCGATACTGCGCGCGCGTAGGCTTCCGACATATCCGGGAAGCGCGGGCCCAGCGAATCGTCATTCGGTCCCACCAGCGGATTCGAGCCCTGCAGGTTGATGTGGTCGGAGATCAGCACCAGGCCGCCGCGCTCCAGCGCCAGGTTGATGCCGCCGGCGGCGTTGGTGAAGACCATGGAGTGCACGCCCAGCGAGCCGAGCACGCGCACGCCGAACGTGACTTGCGCCGGCGTGTAGCCTTCATACAGGTGCGCGCGGCCCGCCATCACCGCCACATTCACGACCGCCGAGCTTGCCGAAGACCAGCTTGCCGGCGTGGCCCACGGCGGTCGACCCCGGCCAGCCCGGAATATCGGCGTAGGGGATCTCGACGCGGTCGGTCAGTTCATCGGCGAACGCGCCCAGTCCGCTGCCCAACACCACGCCGATGGCCGGCTTGGCGGTGATATGTCCTTCGAGGTATCCTAGTGGCTTCCTCGATCACAGCAACATCCCGGCAATGCACGCCGACATGAAGTTCGCCATCGATCCGGCCGCCACGGCCCGCAGCCCAAATCGCGCCAGGTCCGACTTGCGGCTGGGCGCCAGCGCTCCGATGCCGCCGATCTGAATGGCGATCGAGCTGAAATTGGCGAACCCGCACAGCGCGTACGTGGCGATGACGAAGGAGCGCGGATCGAGCGTGCCTTTCATCGGGCCCAGTTCGAGGAACGCCACGAATTCGTTGAGCACCAGGCGCGTGCCCAGCAGGTTGCCGATGGTCGGCGCAATCTTTCCACGGCACGCCCATCACCCACGCCACCGGCGCGAACACCACGCCGAAGATCTTCTGCATCGAGGCCGGCAGCCAGCCCATCAGCGGCAGCGTGTGGACCCAGCCGAGAATGCCGTTGCACATGGCGATCAGCGCCAGGAACGCGATCAGCATGCCGGCGATGTTCAGCGCCAGGTGCAAGCCATCGCCCGCGCCCTGCGCCGCGGCATCGATCACGTTGACGGCGGTCTTTTCCACCTTGATGTCCACACTGCCCGCGGTGACCGGCTTTTCCGTTTCCGGCACGAAGATCTTGGCGAGCATGATGGTGGCCGGCGCGGTCATGATCACTGCCGTGAGCAGGTGCGTGATGGAGACGTCCGCGATCTTCACATAGGCCGCCATCACCGATCCCGAAACATGCGCCATGCCGCTGGCCATGATGGTGAACAGTTCGGATTCCGTCAGGCCGGCGAGGAACGGCCGGATGGTCAGCGGCGCTTCCGTCTGTCCCATGAAGATGCTGGCCGCGACGTTCAGCGATTCGGCGCCGCTCGCGCCCATGACCTTCTGCATCCCGATCGCCATGCGCTTCACCACGAACTGCATGACGCCCAGGTAATACAGGATGGCGAAGAAGGAGGCGATGAAGATGATGATGGGAAGAACTTGAAAAGCGAAGACTACGCCGAACGGTCCGGGCCCTTGCCCAGCGGGCCGAACACGAAACTCGCTGCCCTGTTCGGTATAGGCAAGCATGGCGTTGACGCCCGTGCCGATGGCTTGAAAGACTTTGCCGAAATCGGTCTTCAGCACCAGGAGCGCGAAGGCAAACTGCAGACCCACGCCCCAGGCGATGATCCTCAGCTTGATATCGCGCTTATGGTTGGAACACAACCAGGCGAATCGCCAGGATGACGACGATCCCGAGCAGGCCGGTGAATCGGCCCATTACCCGACAACTTCCAGGATGAGCTCGCGTTCATCGGGCTTTTGCGCGGAGATGCGGAACGCGTCCTCCACCATGTCAGCCGCTTCTTCCACATGGTCTTCCTTGGTGTAATAGAGGCGGCAGAGCACCGAGCCGGCGTCCACCTTCTCGCCGACCTTCACTTCGAGAATGATGCCGACAGCCGGATCGATGGCGTCTTCCTTTTTGTCGCGGCCGGCGCCGATCATATTGGAGGCCACGCCGATATCCTCGGCGTCGATGACGCTGACGTACCCGCCGCGCGGCGAAGTGATCTCGCGCATGCCGGTGGCGTTCGGCAGCAGCTCGAACTTATCGAGCGCCTGCGGATTGCCGCCCTGCGCCGCCACCACTTCCTTGAATTTCTTGTAGCCGGAGCCATCCACCAAGTGCTTCTCGGCGATGCGGCGCGCTTCGTCGAGCGTGGCCGCCTTCTTGCCGAGGAAGATCATGCGCGCGGCCAGTTCGAGCGAAAGCTTGGTGAGGTCGGAGGGACCGGCGTTCTGCAGCGTCTGCGACGCTTCCATGACTTCGAGCGCATTGCCCACGGCGTAGCCCAGCGGCTGATTCATGTCGGTGATCAGCGCCTGCACCTTCTTATCCATGCGCCGGCCGATGCCCACCATGGCTCTGCGCCAGACGGCGGGCATCCACCTGCTTCTTCATGAACGCGCCGTTGCCCACTTTGACGTCGAGCACCAGCGCAGTCGACGCCCTCGGCCAGCTTCTTCGACATGATGGACGACGAGATCAGCGGGATGGATTCCACCGTGGCGGTGACGTCGCGCAAGGCGTAAAGCTTGCGGTCGGCGGGCGCCAGTTGATCGGTCTGCCCGATGAAGGCAAGGCCCAGCTCGGCGAGCTGCTTTTGAAACTCTTCGGTGGTGAGATCGGTGCGGAATCCGGGAATGGACTCCAGCTTGTCGAGCGTGCCGCCGGTGTGGCCGAGCGCGCGTCCCGACATCATCGGCACAATCACGCCCGCCGCCGCGGCGAGCGGCGCCACGATGAAGCTGGTCTTGTCGCCGACGCCGCCGGTGGAGTGCTTGTCCACCTTGACGCCGGGGATCGCGGAAAGATCCACCGTGTCGCCCGAACGCAGCATGCATTCGGTAAGGCGGCTAACCTCCCGGTCGGACATCCCGGCGAAGAACACGGCCATCAAGAAAGACGACATCTGGTAGTCGGGAATGTCGCCATTGGTGTAGCCTTCCACCAGGAACTCGATCTCTTCAGGAGCGAGTTCTTCCCCGTCGCGCTTACGCTGGATCAAGTCAACTGTACGCATTATGAGACACTTAGCCTACCATTCCAACAGGGCCAAAGTAAAGGAGAGGTTTTCCGCAAAACGGAGGCAATGGTACGAATCGATTCCGCCCTGCCTGTTACGATAGTTCTGATGACTCCTAACCAGCCCGGCCAGATGCCGAAAATGCCCATTCCCGGCGTGAAGAACCTGATTGCTGTAGGTTCCGGAAAGGGCGGTGTTGGAAAGACCACAGTTTCGGTGAATCTCGCAGTCGGATTGGCTTCGCTCGGCTACAAGGCTGGACTGATGGATGCGGACGTCTACGGCCCGAATGTGCCCTTGATGATGGGCGTGAACCGCACACCGATGGCAGCCGGGGACCGGATCCAGCCTCTCGAACAGTTCGGAGTGCGCCTGATGTCGATGGGCTTTCTGAATCCCGGCGACAAGCCGCTAGTGTGGCGGGGTCCCATGCTGCACAGCGTGATCCAGCAGTTCCTGCGCGGCGTGGATTGGGGCGAATTGGATTACCTGGTGATCGACCTGCCGCCCGGCACCGGCGATGTGCAACTCTCGCTCATTCAGACCGCGCCCATATCGGGCTCGATCGTGGTGACGACGCCGTCCGACGTTTCGCTGGAGGACGCGCGCAAGGCGATCCACATGTTCCACCAGGTGAAGGTGCCGATTCTGGGGATCGTGGAGAACATGAGCTACCTGAGTTGTCCGCACTGCAATGAACGCATCGACGTCTTCAGCCACGGCGGAGGACGGCGGACGGCGAAGGAGATGCAGGTGCATTTCCTGGCGGAACTGCCGCTCGACCCGCAAGTCCGCATCGGAGGCGACACCGGCAAGCCGATCGTGCTGCGGCCCGAAGGGGCGGCCTTTGTCGATCTGGCGAAGAGCGTTGTGGCGCGGGCGGAGGAAACGTCTAAAGAGGAGGGGCCGAAGATCGAAATCAGCGACTAGGGTCGATTCCAAAGCAGAAGACGTCGTTGGAATCTCGCGGCGAGAAGGAATACTCTCCCGGCTGCAGATTGGGCGGCAGCGTCAGCGCGTAGGACGATTCGCCGGCTTTCGCGATGTAGATTTGGATGGCCTCGGGGCGGCTGCGCGTCCGCATGTTGGGCCGTGTGCGCCGCTCGCCTCCCTTCACTTCGAAGGTGATCAACTCGTATTTGTGGGGATCGGCTCCGTTGGGGAGACTGACCAGGAAGACCGGACGATCTGCGCTTCTGACTCGCACCGGTGAATGCGCGCCGGGAACCCGCCATGTGGGGACGGTTCCGTAGAGGCTATTCACCCGGACTTCGTAGCCTTGCGCCCGTTCGAGAGCCTCGAGCCCGCCCGCGGGGTCCTGTAGATAAATCACGCCGGGCGGGTCAGGTTCCACCAGCGGCGGCGAAGACTGCGCGCCCGATGGCGCCGCGGAGGCAAAGATCACGTCCAGGACGTCCGACTGTGCGTAAGTATGTATCTGGCCATTCACCAGAGATTTGATGTGACCTTCCGGGCCTCCCAGCCAGGTTCCAGTAACACTGGAACCGTTGCGAAATCGCAGAGTATCGGCGTGGATGGCTGCTAGCAGGCCACACGCAAGAATGATCGATCGCCAAGTCACTTGATCACACATTCTCACTCTCTTGCGTGAATCTCGCAAGGTGGGTGACGTAACTCAATGCCGCGATTACCGGCTGGAGTCTTCAGCCAGGGCATTTTCCAGGTTTGTGTGAGCCTTGCCTGTGCGCAGAGCATTCGACTCACGCTCCTGAAAGTGGAAATCGGCGGATAGAAGATCCTGCACAGAGTAAGCCTCTTTACCCACACCGCAGGAACCGTGATGCTTGGTGTCGGCGAAGATGTGATACAGTTCATGGGCCAACACACGCCCTACGGCACGGCCAAATGCAGCCTCCCGCTCGACCGCTTTATAGCCCATCAGCCCATTCTGTACGAACTGGCGGATACCATCGCAATCCACTCCGCTGAACGGAAGGATGTTGCCGTCACTCACGTGCGTCCAGCCCAAGGCTCTTGTGTGGACGCCGCGAGGCGCCACGCCGTCCACTCCGCAGTGGCCCTGGAAGGTCACTACCGCCAACTCAACCGAGACTTCATTGCCGTGGACGCCCTCCAGCGCCCTCCATTCGAACCGGAATCCCGCGGAAGACATGATCGACTCTACTTCGTCACGGAGCGCCTGCAGCACCTCTCCCGAGGGTGGCTGCTGGAAACTCGTGTACAACGCAATCGGGGCAATCGGAGCCCCCGGCTGTTGTGCCAGCGCCGGCAACACGGCCAGCATCGCACAGATCCACAGCGCTTTCGTCATTTCAACCTTTGCTCGCCCCGGCCGCGCGCCTGGGGGCGTTCCACCACTAAGTCCGGATGCTCGCGTAGCAGCGAGCCGGCCATGTGGCAGGCGAAGCAGACCGGTTTGGCCTGCTCCAATACCTCTGGAAGCTGGTCCACCGGGACCCGCTTCCACTCAACACTTTTCTTATCGGCACTGAGCAGCGCCGGCTTTTGGTAATCCCAGAGAATATTCTCAAAAGGCTGGCCGCAGGAGCAGCACTTCTTGCCCTCGTACCAACGGGCCAGAATCCGGCGCACTTCGCAGTCTTGGGGGGATTCCTGGATTTGGCTCAGGCACTCCTGTCCGCAGCCGGCCCGTTCCGGCCAGCGGGTACAAGAAGATAGATGAAAGTCCGGTTTGCCAAAGCCGCCACCCGCCGCCCGCCATGCCTGCAAGCGGACGCCCGCCGCACGTCGGTTTTCGGGGCAGGTAATGAGGCGCTGGGCGTGAAAAACCATGAAACGGTAGACCACGCGGCCGAGGACTACCAGCAGGATTGCCAGTCCCGCGAAGACGAGCGGATTAACAGGCATAAAAAGCTCTGAAATTACCGATGCACGGTTTGCGCCACTTCCGCCAGCATTGAAAGCAAACAAAGTACGGAAAAGTACTGTGTGGTTCCGTATCCTCTTTTTGCGTTATTTTCCGCCCCCTGGCAACGAGTGGGGCATTTCACCCGTCTAAAGGAGCGTGGGATTTCGTGTCTGCGGCCCTGTAGCGCTTCTTCTCGGCACCGTGGTTAGCGCGGCTTATACCGACTACGCCACCTGCAAGCAGAAGTTCGACCTGATCGAAAGCGGCCGTCTGCGAGCGGGCTCGCGCGTGGAGCTGAGTTCGCGGGAATTGAACGCGTTTGTGACCGCCAGCGCGCCTCCCGGAGTGCGCGATCCGCAGCTTCAGGTGATCGCTCCAGAGGTGGCAACCGGGCGCGCCATGGTGGATTTCGGCAAGTTGCGCCGAGCCCAAGGCTACAAACCAGGCTGGCTGATGTCGAAGCTGCTGGATGGCGAACGGCCGGTGAGCGTCACCGCGCGCATCCGATCGGACGTCGGACGAGCCACCGTGGAGGTCCAACGCGTGGAGATTTCGGGTGTCACGATCGACGGGGGAACATTGGATTTCCTGATCCAGAATTTCCTGCTGGCGCTCTATCCCAACGCGGCCGTCGGACGTCCTTTCGAACTTGGCCACAATATCCGCAAGCTGGACGTGCAGCCCAAAGCCGTAAGCGTTTATATGTAAGAGATCGTCGGCGGCTTCGGCTATCGGCTCCACATCCCAGATCAGTACGTTCTAAGCGGACCACTCATAGCTATACTGAAAGTTTCATGCCCAACGGCTTCCGCCATTCCATGTGCAACGAGGCGTTCGACAAGCGACCCTTCGCGGACGCGTGCCGGACGATGCATAAATCGGGCTACACCGGCATCGAGATCGCTCCGTTCACGCTGGCCGAGCACCCCACCGACGTCGGTCCCGCCGCGCGCCGCCAGTATCGCGACATCATGCAGTCGGAAGGGCTCACGTTTGCCGGCCTGCACTGGTTGATGGTGAGTCCGAAGGGGCTGCATGTGACTACGCCGGACGCGGTCCTTCGCTCGCGAAGTTGGACCCACATCCGCCACCTCATCGACCTATGCGGCGACCTGGGTCCGGATGGTGTCATGGTGTTCGGCTCACCCAAGCAGCGCTCCACCGCCGGCGGCCTGACTGTCAGGCAGGCCACCCGCAACTACATCGACGGACTGGCCGGCGTGGCGTCGCATGCCGCCAGCCGCGGCGTCACCATTCTGATTGAGGCGCTGCCGGCGAACCAGGCCGACGTAATCCAGACTCTCGACGAAGCCGCCGCCATCGTCCACGAAATCGACAGCCCCGCCGTCCGCACCATGTTCGACGTGCACAATGCGGTGGACGAAAAGGAGCCTCACGCCAAACTGGTGGAACGCCACTTCGACCTGATCCGCCACGTCCACGTGAACGAGATGGACGGCCGCCACTGCGGCACCGGAACCTACGACTTCAAGCCGGTCTTCGCCACCCTGCGCCAGCGCGGCTACGCTGGGTGGATCTCGTTGGAGGCTTTCGACTTTACTCCCGGCGCCGACCGCATCGCCGACGAATCGCTGCGCTATCTGGAACGCGAAATCGCCCAACTACCCTCATGAGCCACTACGTTGTCACCGGAGGAGCCGGGTTCATCGGCTCCGCAATCGTGCGCAGACTTCTGCGCGAAGGCGCCAGCCGCGTTGTCGTAATCGACAACCTGCTGACGGGCCGTGAAGCGAATCTGGAGGAGGTCCGCAAGTCTATCGAGTATGAGCGCGCCGACATCCGCCACTATGAAGAGATCGCCCCGCTGATCCGCGGCGCTGCGGTGGTGTTCCACGAGGCGGCCATCCCGTCGGTGCCACGATCTATCGACGATCCGGTTCCCTCGCACGAAGTCAATATCGATGGCACGTTCAATGTGCTGCGGGCGGCGAAGGAAGGTGGAGTGGGACGAGTGGTGTATGCCGCATCGTCCTCGGCATACGGAGATACCGATGAGCTGCCGAAGCGCGAGGCCATGATGCCGCGCCCCAAGTCGCCCTACGCGCTACAGAAGCTGGTGGGCGAGTATTACGCCAGCATCTTCTCCGGGGCTTTTCAACTGGAGACAGTGGCGATACGTTACTTCAACGTGTACGGTCCGCGGCAGGATCCAACGAGCGCATATTCGGGAGTGCTGTCGATCTTCATGAAGGCGATTCTGGAACGCACGCCGCCTACCATTTTCGGCGATGGCCTCACGTCGCGCGACTTCACCTATGTGGAGGACGTGGCTGAGTTGAACCTGAAGGCGGCGCGCGCGAAAGGTGTTTCCGGCAAAATGTACAACGGCGGCAACGGCGGCCGGGTGACGCTCAACGAAGCATGGGATCTGGTGCAGAAATTGGAAGGCGTTCGCATTCCGGTGCACTACGCGCCCGAGCGCGCGGGCGACGTCCGCGATTCGCAGGCCGACATCACCCTGGCGGTCCGCGACTTGGGACACGCGCCGCGCTTCTCCTTCGAAGAAGGCATGCGCCTCACGCTGGACTGGTATCGAAAAGACCTCGGGCGGTAGCATGTCCCGGCGGGTGGCATGACCACCGGCCCAAGGCGTTTGCGTGCGCATCTTCGCGGTGCTACTGTCGAGGTTCGGTAGATGGCAATTCGGGGCAACAGACCGCAAGGCATCACCGTCTGGGTGACTGCCCGCGAGGCCTTTTGGCTCGCGCTCGAAGCTTTGCGGAGCCACAAACTTCGATCGTTCCTCACGCTGCTCGGCGTGGTCATCGCCACCGCCACGCTCATTGTGGTGATGTCGGTGGTGAACGGCATGAACGTCTACATCGCCGATCACATCGCCAACCTCGGCACCAACACTTTCGTGCTGCACCAGTTTCAGTGGGCTCAGGGCTTCGATTCCTTTCTGGAAGCGCGCCGCCGCAACAAGGCCATCCGGCTGGACGAGTATGAGTACCTCCGCGACAATCTCCAAGGCTACCAAAGCATC
The DNA here is from genome assembly GCA_963815475.1 of uncultured Solibacteraceae bacterium. Taxonomy (GTDB): domain Bacteria; phylum Acidobacteriota; class Terriglobia; order Bryobacterales; family Bryobacteraceae; genus Sulfopaludibacter. The sequence goes on from CAWFHD010000003.1 coordinate 4,714,756, forward strand.
GGCGCGCTCAGCACTCTGGAGCCGAATCCGCCCGCGCGCTATAAAGGCCACACCATTGACGAGATCGAACTCAAAGCCGTAACTCCGGGGTTCGCCGACGTGGGCCGTGAAAAGATCGAATTCGGCCGCTATATCAATGACACCGATTACCAGCACAATGCCCGTGTCTGCGTGATCGGCGCCGACCTTGTCGAGAAGCTTTTCCCGGGCCTGGATCCCATCGGCAAAGAGGTGTCGCTAGCCGGCCTGCCCTTCCGCGTGATCGGCACTGCGGAACGGGTTGGCAGCACCTTCGGCCAGAGCGAAGACAATTACGCCTTCGTTCCTCTCTCCACGTTTCGTGCCGTCTGGATGGGCCGGCCCGAGTTGCTCGTCTTCATCAAGGCGCCGGACGGTCCTCATATAATCGAGCTGGAGGACGAAGTTCGCTCGCTGATGCGCGCCCGGCGCCACGTTCCTTACCGGGAGCACGACACGTTCGGCGTCAACGCTTCCGATACGCTGATGAGCGCCTGGAAGGACCTAACCGGCACCATTTTCGCCGTCACCATTGGGCTGGTGGCGGTGTTCATGGTGGTGGGCGGGATCGTGATCATGAACATTATGCTGGCGAGCGTGACGGAGCGCACCCATGAAATCGGCATTCGCAAATCGCTGGGCGCGCGCCGCCGCGACATCCTCTGGCAATTCATCATCGAGTCCGGTGTGATGTCGGCCATGGGCGGAATCGCCGGTATCCTGATCGCGGTGGGGATCGCCAAGCTGGTGAATATGTTCTTCACCGCAGCGGTGCCGGCCAGCGCCGTGGTGGTGGGGATGACGCTTTCCACCGGAGTCGGACTCTTCTTCGGAATTTATCCGGCCAGCAAAGCCGCCCGCCTGGAGCCCATCGAGGCCCTGCGCATGGAGAATTGAGATGCTGGAAAGCCGCCGCCAACACGTCCGCGAGAACCTGCTGCTGGCGCTCGATACTCTGCGCACGCACAAGTTCCGGTCATTCCTCACCGTGTTGGGCGTGCTGATCGGGACCGCGACCGTGATCTCCGTCACCTCGATCATCGCCGGGCTCGACCATCAACTGGTCGACGTGGCGCAGCAGTTCGGCACTCGCACGCTGTGGGTTTACAAGCTGCAGTTGGGCGCGCCCCACGCCCTGACGCGCGAGGAGCGCCTGCGCAAGCCTCTGAGCTACGAAGACGCCATGGCTATCAAAGAGCAGGTAGGCTCGGCCGAGACCGTCTCCGTGGAACTCTTTCGCGAACTGGGAGATTTCGGCGTGCCCCCTGTGACCGCCCGCTACAAAGGCCGCGACATGCCGGATGCCGTCTTTGTCGGCGTCACCGCCGAGCACCTTCAGCTCATCAATGCTACGGTCGGCGTCGGGCGCTTCTTCACCGAGACCGAGGACGTGCACCGCCGCGACATCGCCGTGATCGGCAACGGAGTCCGCGAGCGCTTCTTCGAACATGTCGACCCGATCGGCAAGACCATTCTGGTGGACGGTCACAGCACGGAAGTGGTGGGGACGTTGACGAAGTTCAAATCGTTCCTGGGCGACGATCAGAACGACAAGGCCATTCTGGTTCCCTACAACTCATATCGAAAGTATTACCCCGAAGCCAAAGACCATTTCATTTGTGTGCTGGCGCAGGAAGGCAGGATGGAGGAGGCGAAGGACGAAGTCTCCGGCCTGCTGCGCCGGCGCAGGCATCTGAAGGCATCGGACCAGGATAACTTCGGCATCTCCAGCGCGGAGTCAGTGATCGCGCAGTTCCGCCAGGTGATCAGCTCGGTGGGGTTGGTGATGGTGGTGATCTCGTCGATCGGCCTGCTGGTGGGCGGTATCGGCGTGATGAACATCATGCTGGTGTCGGTCACGGAGCGCACGCGCGAGATCGGCGTTCGCAAGGCAATTGGAGCGCGCCGTAGCGACATCGTGTGGCAGTTCTTGTTGGAGGCGATGACGCTGACGGCTGCAGGAGGAATGATCGGGATCGCTTTCGGCTGGCTGCTGAGTCTGACGATTCGAACACTGGTGCCAAGCCTGCCCTCGACGGTGCCACTCTGGGCGGTGGTCGCCGGCTTCAGCGTGGCGGTGAGCGTCGGACTCTTCTTCGGACTCTGGCCGGCGCTTAAAGCGGCGAAACTCGATCCGATCGCGGCGCTGCGGTACGAATAGACGTTCGCACAGTTAAACCCCAAAGCACCGGCTGCTTGGACAAAGCACTGAATTGTGCGGCGGCCCTGGCGCGCCACCAAAAAACATTTCCGCCGTAATTCGTTGAAATTGTTCGAGGTCCGGTATACTGGGTTTCGGCCCAAACTACAGTACGGCAATTTCCAGATTATTCGGAGGCTTTTGGTTCATGTTTTCGCGCTCAGCCCGATACGCAGCCGTTCTGCTAGTATCTTCCACTTTGATGGCGTTCGCCGTCCCTTCTCTCACGCTGCAAGGCCCCACTGGCGCCGCTCAGGTGGGAGTATTCTATAGCTCCGGTATGGCCGCTTCCGGCGGACTTACGCCCTATACGTATTCCATCCCTGTCGGCAGCCTGCCACCGGGATTGAACTTGAACACGTCAACCGGCGCCATCACGGGAACTCCCCAGACACCGGGGACCTTCAATTTCACCGGCCAGGTAGTGGATTCGTCGGGACAACAGCCGACGGTTGCGGGCGGAGTGGAGACGCGCATTGCCAAACCGGGCGCCAAGGCCGTCATTGCGACGGGTGCGTTCAGCATTACTGTATCGGGAGGAGCGCCATCCGCGGCGCCGGTTCCGATTTCTCCGACTGCCCTGCTACTGGCGACGGCTGGATTGCTCGGCGTCGGCCTGATGAGCATGCGGCAACTGCGACGCTCGGCATAGTCCGGCGACGTGGCGGGCGAGGCATAGCGCCTCGCCTTCTTCTTCAAAATGGGAAGTCGGGCGAAGCTCGCCCCCGGCTACAGAGATCTTCTCACAGACTGGCTGAGTTTAGAACTAATTGTAAGGTGGGGTTAAAAGGTTAATTACAACCCTGATAACTGCTAGTTCTCAACGGTTTCCTGGGTCTCGATGATCCTGGCTTGGATATAACGCTTCACGCGATCCTTGCGGTGCTGGTGATGCGAGCTTTCGTCTATTAACTTGAACTGCTCTTGCGCCTCGTCGGGCGTATATTGTGATTTATACATTCACGCCAATTATAACATAGACATGGCTATGAATAACTGCCCGATCCACTTATACGCCTGATGAAATTTTCTTAAGATTTCCGCGCGCGATATCGTTCGATCAAGTGATTCGTCGAGCTGTCATGGTTGAGCTTCGGTTCCGTCTGGGTATCCAACTCGGGAATGATTCGCTGCGCCAGCACCTTGCCCAGTTCCACGCCCCATTGGTCGAACGAATTAATTTGCCAGATGGCGCCCTCAGTGAACACCAGATGCTCATAGAGTGCCACCAGCTTGCCCAGAACCTGAGGCGTGAGCCGGTCGGCCAGGATCATGTTGGAGGGCCGGTTGCCCTCGAAAACGCGGTGCGGAACCAACGCGGGCGCGGTCTTTTCGGCCTTCACTTCCTCCGGCGTCTTGCCGAACGCCAGCGCTTCGGCTTGCGCGAAGACGTTGGCGATGAGGATGTCGTGGTGAGGGCCCAAAGCATTTAAGGGCTGCATGAACGCCAGGAAATCGCACGGGATGAGGCGCGTGCCCTGGTGGATCAATTGATAAAAGGAGTGCTGGCCGTTGGTCCCTGGCTCTCCCCAACAGATCGGACCGGTCGGGTACGTGACCCTGGAGCCGTCGAGCGTGACGCTCTTCCCGTTGCTTTCCATGGTCAATTGCTGCAGATAAGCGGGGAAGCGCTTGAGATACTGCTCGTAGGGCAGCACCGCGACGGTCTCCGCGTGGAAGAAGTCGGTGTACCACACCCCGAGCAGCCCCATCAGCACCGGCAGGTTTTGTGCGAAGGGCGCGGTGCGGAAGTGCTCGTCCATCTGATGGAAGCCGTCGAGCATCGCGCGGAAATTGTCGGGACCCACGGCAACCATTGTGGACAGGCCGATGGCGGAATCCATGGAGTAGCGGCCGCCCACCCAATCCCAAAAGCCGAACATATTGGCGGTGTCGATGCCGAACCTCTTCACCTCAGACGCGTTGGTGGATACCGCGACGAAGTGGCTGGCAATCGATTTTTCGTCGCCGCCCAAGCCCTTGAGCAGCCACTCGCGGGCTGTGAGGGCGTTCGTCATGGTTTCCAGGGTGGTGAAGGTCTTGGAAGAAATAATGAAGAGCGTCTCGGAAGGGTCGAGACCATGGACCGCCTCGGCGAAATCCGTGCCGTCCACGTTCGATACGAAGCGGAACGTCATGGCTCGATCACTATAATCCTTGAGCGCCTCGTAGGCCATGACGGGTCCCAGGTCGGAGCCGCCGATGCCAACGTTGATCACGTTGCGGATGCGCTTACCGGTATAGCCTTTCCACGCGCCGCTGCGAACGCGCTGAGAGAAGTCGCTCATCCGGTCAAGCACTGCGTGGACTTGCGGCACCACGTCCTCGCCGTCCACCACGATGGAAGTTCCTTTGGGCGCACGCAGGGCGACGTGCAGCACCGCGCGATTCTCCGTGACGTTGATCTTGTCGCCGCGGAACATGGCGTCGATGCGCGATCGGAGACCCGATTCATCGGCTAGCTGAAGGAGGAGTTTCAGGGTCTCGTCGGTGACGCGATTCTTCGAATAATCGAGGAAGATTCCCGCGGCCTCGAGCGTCATCCGCTCACCGCGACCGGGATCGCCGTGGAACAGATCCCGCAGGTGGAGCTCGCGAACCTGCCGATAGTGGGTGGCGAGCGCATTCCAGGCTGGGCGACTGGTCAGCGGAGCGACGCCTGGACGCGCAGTCTCCACCGGTGATGTGGAATTCATATTGTCCGAGCCTTAATCGGCGGCGCTGGTCTGGAGTTGGGCCGTCTTGGCGGCAATCACCTCCATCAGGTTCTCCCACGACTTCACGAAGGACTTAGCGCCGTCCTCCTGAAGTTGGGCTGCCACGGCGTCGACATCCACTCCGGCCTTGGCGAACTCCGCGAGCGTTGCCTCACCATCGCCGCCATCCGGCGAAAGCACTTCACCCACCTCGCCGTGATCCGCCATCGCCTTCAACGTGTTTTCCGGTGTGGTGTCAACCGTGAACGGCGAGGCCAAGGCCTTGATGTAGAGAACGTCCGATGCCTTGGGGTCCTTCGTGCCGGTGCTGGCCCACAGAAGCCTTTGCGGGCGCGCGCCAAAGTTGTACGCACGCTGCCACCGGGCGGAACCGAGCAACTCCCGGTACGCCTTATAAGTGCGTTTGGCGATGGCGATGCCGAGTTTGTTCTCCAGCGCCGGGGGGACCTTACCCTTCACCGCGCCATCCCAGCGGCTGATGAAGACCGAGGCGACTGAAGGGACCATGGGGTTCAAGCCGGCCTCGATGCGCCGCTCCACGCCGCGCAAGAATGCCTCTGCCGCGGCGACGTACTGCTCACGGGAAAACAGCAACGTGACGTTGATGGGGACACCCGCAAAGATCGACTCCTCAATCGCGGGCAATCCTTCTTTAGTGCCGGGGATCTTGATAAATAGGTTGGGCTGGCCGGCGCGGTCGTGCAGGTCCTTCGCGGCCGCGAGCGTGCTGGCGGTATCGTAAGCCAGCAGCGGCGAGACTTCCAGCGAGACGAAGCCGTCCACGCCATCCGTGCGGTCATAGACCGGCCGGAACATTCGGGCGGCGCGAGTGAGGTCTTCCAATGCAACCTCAAAGAAGAGGGCCTCGGACCGTTTGCCCTTGGTCATCTTTTGGCGGATGCTGTCGTCATACGCGGGACTGCCCTTAATGGCTTGGTCGAAGATGGTGGGGTTGGACGTAAGGCCCGTCACCGAAAACTCATCGATGTAACGTTGGAGCGTGCCGCTATTGAGCAGGTCACGCGTGATGTTATCCAACCAGATGCTTTGGCCCAGATTATGCAGGGCTACTGTCGCCTTCATCGTTTCCACCTCCAGAAATTGTCTCTCTACTTTGAGTGTAGATCAGGTGGAAACGGTTCGCAGATTTTGTGAGATTCAGCACCAGGCCGGCGGCAAGAACACCGGTCCCCACCGAAAACCTAGTGACGGCTGGTGCTTACTGGCAGGAGGTACTTGCGGCTTTCCTGGAGTCTTTCTTTGCGGCTCATGACTTCGCTGATGCGGACTCCGTAATTGCCATCGGCCACCACCACTTCGCCGCGCGCGATTACGCAGTTGTTCACGATCACTTCCACCGGCTCCGAAATGGAACGGTCCATTTCGATGATCGACCCCGTGATCAGCTTCAGCACGTCCTGCACACGCACCTGGGTGCGGCCGAACGAGACGCTCACCGGCATCTCGACATCCAGCAGAAGGTCGAGGGTGTCGCGAGCGCGCGGGGAGAGCGCAGGGTGCTCTTCAGATGGCGCGGCCGCAGCGGCTTGCGGAGCCTCTTTGTGCGTGGCGGCCAGCAGTTCCTGGCTGAGATAGATGGCCAGGTGCGGCAGCTTATTTTCCCGCGCCTGAATGGACATGCGGCAGCCCAGGCCCTGTTGACCGTCGGGGTTGGTTTCCGCGCCTTCGGTGCATAGCACCTCTTTGCCGGCTAGCGCAGTGAGTGCTTGCGCGAGCGATCCCAGCGATTGCCGGAGCACTTCCAGGTACGTGCCCTTAATCTCTTCGGTATCGGTCGAATCGATGCCGGCGGCGGACAACGTTTGCTTGCCGAGTGCCTGCCATGCTTCGGGTTTGGCGCCGATCCAGAATGCCGCGCCCGCCGCGATATCGAACGGCTGCTTCCACCACAACATGCCGGCGCTGTCTTCGGGCGCTTCCGCGTCGAGTTCCATAGCGGGACGCATGTCGGCCATGGCCTCCATGACATTGCCGAATTCTTCACGCCAGCGTTCCACAAGCCCATAGGCCCGCTGCTCCACTCGTTGGCTCATGTTTTATCTGCCCCGTGTCTCTTATCTGCCCCGCGTCCTTGGCCATTTCTTGTTCATGGTGGCGCGCAGCCGCAGAATGGATTGCGACTTCAGTTCCGAAATCCGCGAGATGTGCATCCCCATGATCTGCGCAATCTCGCGTAGTGTGAGCTCTTCCTTGTAGTACAGCGCCAGCACGGTCCGTTCCATCTCCGGCATGGCTTCGATCGCCTCCGCCAGTAGACGCTCCAGTTCGGAGCGCTCCAGCAATTCGGAAGGCAGATTCTCCTGGTCATCCGGCACCAGCGACAGCAGCGTCTGGTTGCTGGACGGCCCAACCGGCACTTCCAGGCTCTCCAGATTCAGACCTTGCACTTCTACCAGGCGAGCCTGGTATTCGGTGAGGGTCATCTTCATTTCGGCCGCGACTTCGTCTTCGGTGGGCGCGCGATGCAGTTTCTGTTCGGCGCTGGAGATGGCGGCTTCGATATCCTTGGCCTTCTTGCGGCGATGCCGTGAGGCCCAGTCGAGACCGCGGAGGCTGTCGAGGATGGCGCCGCGAATTTTGTACTCGGCGTAAGTCTTGAGTTTGACGCCGGCATTTTCGTCGAAGTTATCGATGGCGGAGATGAGGCCGACGATGCCGGTGGAGACCAGGTCGTCCAGCGCCACGCTTTCCGGCAGCCGTTCCTTCAATCGATGGGCGATCAGGTGGACCTGTGGGAGTTGCTCCAGAATGAGCCGTTCGCGCCGAGCTTCGCCGGTTTCGATTTGGTCGAGTTGGTAAGGATGCATCGCTATGCCGCCGAAAGTGCGCCGCTCTCCGCTTGTTGAGCCGGCAGCAACCGGTTGACCAGGGTGCCGGCATCTGCCAAATCCAGATCTTCCGGCACCTTTTGGCCGGTGCCTAGAAACGATAACAACATCCCGCTACGCACGGTTTCGCTGAGCAGGGGGCCGAGGAATTGCGCCTCATCCAGGCGCGTGAAGATCAGATGCGAGGGCGCGAACGGCGCATACGCCTGAGCGTAACGGGCCAGGTCGCTCGAACGCATGGTTGCCGGGAGCACCAACTGCTTCTGGATGTCGGTGCGGCGCGCCAGAAACTCGGCGGTATCGCCGGCGCCATCCAGATCGCGGAAGGCGAACCCGGGGGTATCGATCAGGATCAGATCTTTGGAGCGGTGCTCCTCCAGCGCCTGCGCCAGGGCGCGATTGGTATCCACGGCTTGAAAGCCGATGCCGAGAATGGAGGCGTAGCTGCGCAACTGTTCGCAGGCCGCTACACGAATGGTGTCGAAGGAAATCAACATGGCCGGCTTGCTGCAGGAGAGGCCGTAGCGCACTGCCAGCTTGGCGATGGTGGCAGTCTTGCCTACGCCGGGAGGGCCAACCAGGGCGGTAACGCGCCCGATGGCGGGGTCGGCGCGGAATTCGGAACAGAAGCCCGCGACCACTGCTGCGCGCAGACGGGCCGGGTCGAGCGGGGCTTCGCGACGGACGGACTTCACCTCCATGCCAAAGCGCATGTTGATGTCGTTGGCGGCCGGATCGACGCGGGGACGCAGGAAGGTTTCGGCGGCCGCCAGCAGGTGCAGCGCGAGTTCGCGGTCCACTTCGGCAACGAGCATCTCGCCGAAGAGCGCTTCCAGTTGCGGACTGGCCGCCACCCAGCGGGGCTGGTCGGACGATTGCAAAGTATGCTGACGCCAGGATTGAAATTGACGGCGCAGGTCGCGGATCTCGGCCGCGATGTCGTCGAGGGGACGTGATGATCTTGCGGACTCGGGTTGCGCCGGCGGATCGGGCAAGTAAGCAGTCGCGGCCGCCGAGACGGCGGCTGTCGATTGTTCGGGCAGTTCCGTGGCGAAGACGACCTCGTACTGGCCTAGGGCGCGGGCTTCCACCCCGGTGGCGCGGGTGGCGACGAGGACGGCTTCGGTTCCCAGCTCTGTACGGGCCCGGTCCATGGCCACCTGGACCGAGTCAGCGAAATAGGACTTCATGCGCACGTGCCAGGAAAGGCAGTTTCGGTGCCAAAAAAAATTGCCGCTAAGTGGTGTGGTTGGAACGGCGGGGATGAGCGCGGGGCGTTGGATTCTCGCCGACCGCCGATTTCTCGTCGGGGGTTAACGTGACTAACAGGTGCTGACGTCCTGCGCTACTCCACCGGCTGTCGCTGGACTTTGTCGATGACCACTACTTCCATGGGGTGCTTGCGCTGTTCGAGTTTGAGGCCCATCTGGCTTTGCAGGGAATCGAAGATCGTGAAGCCATCGGATTCGCCGGTAGTGGGAATTTCAGGGGCCTTGGAGGTATCACCTCCTCCGATTGCGGTGGTGCGGCGGCGCGGGGTCCAGCCAATCGTGAAATCGTAACGGCCTTTCAGGTCGGTCATGTTCACCACGGGGAACTCGATGTAGCCGGGCGCGACATTGGGCAGCCTCTCCGCCAGAAAATCCATGCTGGTTTGGGTGCACAGGAAGGACCGGATGATTTGCCCGTCCTTTCGCTCTGCGGGCGTTTGAACCTTGCATGAGTTCTTGTCACCTTCGCCTGCGAATTCCTTCAGCTTGCCTTTCCTGCCCACCACCAGCGCGTACACGGACACGGGCCTCTGTTCCACGTGGGTCTCCAGCTTGAAGCGCTCGATCAGGAGATTACGCAGCATCAGGCGGAGGTCTGCCTCGGGAGTGGTCTGCAGCGCCTTGGCGACGATGTCGTAGTGCTCGCTGTCCAGCCAGTCGGGACCGCCGGAGATGCGTTCCGGCCAGCGGTCGTAATTCCAGGCGGCCACGATCATCTCTCTCATGGTGAGGTACTGCAGAACCAGTTTCCCGCCGGGCAGGAAGTCGGCATTTTGCGGGGTGCCGGGCTTGCTGATCTTCACGTCGGCCACTTCGAAAGTGAGCGGCGAGGCGGGAGTCTGCGCGAGGGCAGAGCCAGTGAGAAAGAGGGCCAGAATGGGAGCTTTCATCGGTGCCACCTTCTCAAGATACGCGGCCGCGAGCTCCGGGTTTGCAAAATGTGGCGCCGACAGCCCTTTTTCTCCTGTTGACATTCGACCCAAGCCAATCTAATCTTGGGTGGAAATGTCGATACGAAAGCCAGAAGAGGAGCGCATTGCCCTGCTGCAGGGCACGCTCGATCTGCTGATTTTGCGCACGCTGCTGTTCGGCAGCGAGCACGGACAGGGGATCGCCCGGGCCATTCAAGCGATGAGCGGTGATGAACTGCTGGTGGATCACGGATCGCTCTACCCGGCCTTGCAGCGGTTGGAGACGAAGGGTTGGATTGAGGCCGAATGGGGGACCAGCGATAACAATCGGAAGGCTCGGTTTTACCGGCTGACCGCGGCGGGGAAGAAGCAGCTTACTTCGGAGACGCGGCAATGGGAGCGCATTGTGTCGGCGGTCGCGCGCGTGCTTAGCGCGGAGAACCCGGCGGGGTAAATCCCAACCTGATAGGCGCAGTACTACGCTTGGTGAAGCAAAATCAGAACTTAGAGGGCACGTTAGTACTAGTATCTTAGCTCCATATCTATCTGCGCCAATCGGCGGGTGATATCGTAGATCCAATAGGAGTGACTGCTTTTGTGAAGCGGAATCGTATGAAGTCGTACCTGTTTGTGCTGATGATTTCCTGCTGCGCAGTGGCCCAGCAAACCAAGAAGGTGGAGTTCACGGCGCGCGAGTTGTTTTACTCGGCGGCAGATACGCCGGCGGCGCCCACCCCCAAATCGGCGGCATCCAAGTCGACGGGGAAGAAGAAGACCACCTCGACCCAGTCGGCATCTTCCGCAAAATCAGGGCAGCCGGCCGCTTCCACAACCCAGGTGGCCGATGCGAGTGTTTCCACGGCGGCGCTTCCCGGTGACGCGCACATCGTCAAGGCCGTTGCGCTCACCGCGCCCGTTCCTACCGCCGGACCCGCGCTGGGCCTGCGCTACACTATCCTGAAACTCACGGGCGGTGAGATGGCGGAAGTCTCGCCCGACACCGTATTCCATGCGGGCGACCGCATTCAGTTCAATGTGGAAACCAACGGCCCGGGATATTTATACATAGTGACCCAGGGTTCGAGCGGCGCCTGGAAGCCGATGTTCCCCTCGGCCGAAGTAGAGGACGGCAACAACCACGTGGATGGTTTCCACAGCTACATGATGCCCCCGAAATCGCGCTTCGTATTTGACGAGGTAGTGGGGATGGAGAAGATTTTCATCGTCTTCTCACGCCAGCCCGAGCCCAACCTGGAGAACACCATTTATTCCCTGCAGGCGCCGAAAGCCAAACCGGCCAACGCGCCTGCGCCCGGCGCCGCGCAACCCAAGCAATTGCTGGTGGCGAGCGTGGACGACAACACCGTAGGTCGCCTGCGCAATACCTATTCGCGGGACCTGATCGTTGAGCGCGTGGACGCGAGTTCGCCGGGAGAGAAGAAGGAGAAGGCTGTGTACGTGGTGAATCCGACCGGTAGCCAGGATTCGCGCGTGGTGGCCGATCTTCGCCTGGTGCATCAATGATCCGGCATGCCGCGCAGGTCTTCCTGCCAGTGCTGATGTTGGCGGCTCCGCAATCGCACACCATGAACCAGGGAGCGTATCGCATGGAACTGGTTCTGGAGCGGATGGACGGATCGGCATGGAAGGCCATCGATCCGGCATTGGTGCTGCAACAGGGCGAGCGGGTGCGCTTCCGCTTCCGCACCAATTTCGACGGCTACCTGTACGTCACGAATCAGAGCACGTCCGGCAAATACGAGCAGTTGTTTCCGCGCGAGGACACGGGGCAGGATAACCGTGTGACGGCGGACAAGGATTATCAGGTGCCCGCCACATCGGCGGCGTTTCGCATTGCCGGTCCGGCGGGACATGAAGTGGTTTACTGGCTGGTGAGCCCGGCGCGCCTCAGCGATGGACCCCCGCCTTCGGCGCACAAGACTCCGCTCACGCTGATTCCGCGCTGCGACGATTCGGTGCTCCGCGCCCGCGGCGACTGCGTGGATAACTCGGCCGGTCCTAAGCTGACGTCGCGCGGCGAAGACGGCCAGGGCGACCTTCTGGTGATGCGCAGCCAGAACACCGCCGTGATTGCTTCTCCGGTTCCCTTGACCGGTCCGGTACTGTACGAATTTCACATCGCGCATCGGTGAGCGATATGCTTCGATTCGTCCTACTCATTGCGGGCCTGGTTGCGAGCGTGACGGCCGCATTTCCACAGACCAAAGCGGATCAGCAGAAACGCGATCTCAAGATCGAGAAGATCGAGCCGGATGCCACCACCGCGCCTCCCAAAGGGCCGACCATTCCACGCAGCTATGCGGTGATCGTGGGCATCTCTCACTACGCCAACGTGCCCGCGAAGCTGCAGTTGAATTTCCCAGAACGCGACGCGCAATCCATCTATTCGGCGCTCATCAGCCCGGAAGGCGGACGTTTCAAGGCCGAGAACGTCGTGATGCTGACGGGCGCGAAGGCGACCCTGGCCGGAATGCGAGCACAAATCGATAAGTGGCTGCCTTCGGTGGCGAAGACCGACGACCGCGTGCTGATTTACTTCGCCGGCCACGGCTTTTTGTGGAAGGGCAAAGCGTACTTGGCGCCATACGACATCAACCCGGACAACATCGAGGCTACCGGTTATCCGATGGATGAATTGGGGCAGGTGATCGGGTCGAAGATTAATGCGCGCTACAAGATCTTGCTCACAGATGCTTGCCACTCGGGCGCCATCACGCCGGACGAGACGCAGGCAATGAACAAGACGCTGGCGAGTTTGAACAGTTCGCTGTTCTCGCTCACGGCCAGCCGCGATCGGGAGAGCTCATTTGAGAGTCCCGAACTGGAAGGCGGGCACGGCGTCTTCACGTATTATGTAGCGCAGGGTTTGAATGGCGCGGCCGATACGGACGGTGACGGCATTGTGACCGCCGACGAGCTGGCGGAGTACGTCCACACGCAAGTGCGCGAGGCCACCGCCACCAAACAGAATCCCACGTTCGACCGCGGCACCTTCGATCCCAAGATGCTGCTCTCGTACGTTCCCTCGCACGCCACTCCTGCCACCGCGCCCGCGCCGAAGTTCGGCACGCTGGTGTTCGAGGCGAATAAAGAAGATGTCGAGGTGTTCCTTGACGGCAAATCGGTCGGCGTGGTTTCGCCCGGCAAGCCGCTGACGCTTCCTGGCTTGCAGCCGGGCGAGCACATGGTCAAGGGCGTCAAGATGGGCTACGAACCGGACGGCCCGCGTCCGGAGACGGTTTACCCGGGCCAGGATTCCACGGTCAGTTTCAAAATCATGATCGTACGGCGGCGCAACCAGGCGGCGCTCGATCTTCTGGACAAGGGGATTCAGATCTACCAGAAAGGCTATGAGCAGAATTACCGGCAGGCAGCCGGACTGTTCGAGCAGGCGTTGAGCCTCGACCCCACTTATAGCCAAGCCGCCTTCTATCTGGGCCTGACTTACAATGCGCTGTTCGACGAAAAGAAGGCCGAGGAGAATTACAAGAAGGCCATCGCGATCGACCCCGACTATCTGGAAGCGCACGCCGATTACGGCGGCATGCTGCTGGATACGGGCGACGTGGACGAAGCGATCCGGCAATTCGATCTGGTGCTGCAGCGCAATCCGAAGCACGTGGACGCGCTGACCATGCAGGCGCAGGCGTACCGCTTCAAGGAGCTTTATCCGCGAGCCATCGACGCCGCCAATCAGGCGATTCTGCTTGCGCCGAAACGGGCCGAGCCGCATCTTTGGCTGGGAGACTGCCTGCGGTTGAGCGGTAAGTACGCCGATGCCGAAGGCGCTTATCAGGATTACCTGAAGCTGTCTGATTTCGACAGTAAGCTGGCGGGTAAGTTGAATTACTATGTGATCGGTTCCCTTATCGGAATGGGCCGAAAGAAGCGCGCCGGGACTGCGGACATCTGGAAGGATCTCCGAAGCCTGGCATATTTCGGCATCTGCGATTGCGAGCGGAAGCTGAATCGTTTCGATTCGGCGATCGCGTACTGCCAGCGTTCGTTGAGTTACGATGCGCACGATCCTTATGCGCATTATGCGTTGGGGCTCACGTTCATGACGAAGGCCGTGAACACCGGGAGCGTCGCGGAGTTAGATCCGGCGTTGAAGCATTTTCAGGAAATGATCGCGATCAATCCCGATATGGATGAGGCCAAGAACGCCCGGCAGAACATCGCCAACATACAGAAGTATCTGCAGGGGCACTAAAACTCAATCAAATCGAGAAGGTTCGACCCCGGTGTTGGCCGATCAGGATCTGCACCAGGCGATGGGCGATCAGTTCGTGCAGCGTCAGGAGTTCGGCATTCGCCTGTGCGATGGCGTTGGCGTCGCGGGGATTGATACCGGTAGCGTCGCCGCCGGCTCGCAGGGCATCGGTCGCCTCTTTGATGATCGCGTCTTCCATGACTTCGCCGGCCATCTCCCAAAGCGTGATGAAGCGATCCACCGCCGTGGGGAAGCTGACTTCGAAGACTCCGAACTGGCTGGTGGTGCGCGGCGGCTTGAAGTCGAGATTGAACGGGCCGTTGTAGCCGTGGCTGCGCAGCAGCACCAGCACGTTTAACCAGTCGAGCGGATTCACCAAGCCAACACCTATATCGACGTCGTGCTTCAGGCGGTAGCCGTCGTTGATGTCGAAGTGGAAAAGCTTGCCCGCCAGCATGGCTCGCGCCAGGGCCGCGCGCGGCGCCGCTCCCCACATCAACTCGTGAAGGTACTCGGGGTTCAGCCCCACCATCTCGGGATGAGTGAGCAGGCCGGACGCGATGAACGCCAGCATGGCATCGCTGGTGGGCAGCAGGATCTCGGCTTGCGGCTCGAACGGTTTGGCTTCCAGGCAGTGCTTTAGCGTGGGGCGGCCGTGTTGCCGCGCCACTTCGATATCGCGGTCGCAGGCGGCGTTGAGCGCTTCGGCGTACCAGCGCAGCGTGTCCATCTCGTCGATGGCGCCCTGCACATAATAGCCTAGCGATCCGGGCCAGTAGACGGCGAAGCCGGCGCCGAGCTGGTGGCCCATCTCCACCGTGTTACACACCCGGAACTTGGCGTAATCGCGCACAGCGGGCGCCTCGGCCGCGGGACTGGCAGCCCACACCGCGTGATGGAAGGTCTCAGTGGTGACCATGGAACATTTCACGCCGTTTTCGTTCAGCGCTCTCTGCAGCCGCGCGACGGTGGCAGCCTGACGATCGGTGCCCAGGTCTTCGGTGGCGATCACGTCGGTATCGTGGGTAGTCCAGTAGCCGATGCCAATCTCGCCGTACTTGCGGATGATCTCTTCGAACCCAATGGCGGGTCGCGTAGGGGCGTGGAATAACGCCTGCCCCTGATATGCCGCTGCCCATTGCGGCCCGGAAATATAGTATTTCCGGCGGGTCTCGGGCGAGTAGGAGCCACCGCAGGCTTGCATCAGCCGGGCGACGAGGGACTGCTGTTGCTTCACGGGAACAGGCTGCATAGCGAATATAGTTGTAGCACAAAACTATATTTGGAGCGAATTCCGGCCGTGCCGCGCGATCTCTTTCCGAGCCGCGACCGTTAGGGAGTCGGTTGGGTTGGTGCCGGAATGGGTGAAGATGTTCCCGTATCATCGAAAGATGTCTTCCGATCTCGAGACGCAGTTCGGGCAGATCGATATTTACCTGTTCGATCAGCTCTTGCGCGGCCGAATCGCGCCAGGTATGCGCGTGCTCGATGCCGGGTGTGGTTACGGTCGCAACCTCGTCTACCTGATCCGCGAAGGCTATGCGGTGTCGGGCGTGGACCGCGACCCGTCGGCGGTGGAGTATGTGCGGAGCATGGCTCCGAATGGCGATTTTCGGAACGAAGCCATCGAGTCGATGTCATTTCCCGATGCGATTGCGGATGTGGCCATCAGCAGCGCGGTGCTTCACTTTGCGCGCGATGACCAGCACTTCGACGCCATGCTGCGCGGCACGTGGCGAATTCTCAAACCGGGTGGACTGTTTTTTTGCCGCCTGGCATCTTCCATCGGCATCGAGACTCAGGTGCAGAGCATAGAGGGTCGCCGCCATCGCTTGCCTGACGGCTCCGAGCGCTATCTGGTGGATGCGCCGATGCTCATGGAACTCTCGGAAAACCTAGGCGGCCGGTTCGAAGATCCGCTGAAAACCACCGTAGTGCAGGGCCAGCGATCCATGACTACATGGGTTCTCCGGAAGCAATTTAGCTGATTTGTTTTATAATCAAACAAAATGAAGATAAGCGATATCCGCGCCACCACCGTCACGGTGCCGCTGGAAGCTCCGCTGCGGCATGCCAATGGATGCCACTGGGGGCGCTTTGTGCGTACCATCGTCGAAGTGGAGACGGATAACGGCATCGTCGGCCTGGGCGAGATGGGCGGCGGAGGCGAATCGGCCGAGGCCGTCTTCCGCGCCATGAAGAGTTACCTGGTGGGACACGACCCGGCGCGTCTGGAAGAGATGCGCTTCCTGATTGCGAACCCCACCGCATCGCTCTACAACAATCGAACGCAGGTGCTGGCGGCGCTGGAATTCGCGTGCCTCGACATTCTGGGGCAGGCGTGGGGCGTGCCCGTTTGCGACATCCTGGGCGGCCGGTTGCGCGATCGCGTGCCGTTCGCCACGTACTCCTTCTTCCGCTATCCGAACGGCGAGACCGGCGAGGGCGAGGTCCGCACGATCGATCAGGTGGTGGCCAACATCGCCGCGCTGAAGAAGCGTTTCGGTTTCACCACTCACAAAGTGAAGGCCGGTGTCTTCCATCCCGATTACGAACTGGAAGTTTATCGCGCCGCGGCGGCCGCCTTCCCGCAGGATACGCTGCGCTTCGATCCTAACGGCGTGTGGTCCACCGAACAGGCCATCCGCTTCGGTCAGGGGATCGAGGGATTGCGCAATGACTATCTGGAAGACCCGGTCTTCGGCCTCAACGGCATGCGCCGCACCCGGCAAATGGTGCGCGTGCCGCTGGCCACCAACACAGTGGTGGTGAACTTCGAGCAACTCGCCGCCAACGTTCTGGATACGGCGGTGGATGTGATCCTGCTCGACACCACCTTCTGGGGCGGCATCCGCGCGTGCGTCAAGGCGGCGGCGGTATGCGAGACGTTTCAACTCGGCGTGGCAGTGCATTCGTCGGGCGAACTGGGGATTCAGCTTGCCACCATGCTGCACTTGGGCGCGGTGATTCCGAATCTCTCCTTTGCCGCCGACGCGCACTATCATCACCTGACCGACGACATTATTGAGGGCGGCCTGATGCCGTACTGCAACGGCTCGATCGCTGTTCCCGAGGGTCCGGGGCTGGGCGTGCGGCTGAATCGCGACAAGCTTCGCGAGTATGCCGAGTTGTACCGCCGCCTGGGCGGGTATCCATACGATCAGGACCCGGGGCGGCCAGGCTGGACTCCGATCATCCCCAACGATCGCTGGGCCGATCCGAACGACGCGCGCGTGCCGGTGATCCCCGTATGAGCACCTGCGAATGCCTGAACGGCGATTGCCTCAGCATTGCCGGTCGCGTGGCCGTTGTCATCGGCGGAACTTCCGGTATTGGACGCGCTCTGGCGCTGGGATTCGCGCGGCGCGGGGCCGATGTGGTCACCGCGGGGCGGCGTCGCCGCGAGTTGGACCTGACCGCCGCCGCCATTGAAGCCGAGGGCAGGCGAACGCTACGCCATCCGGTCGACGTGCGTAGTCGACCGTCGCTCGACGATCTGCGGGACGCGGTGCTGGCCGAATTTGGCAGCGTGGACATTCTGGTGAATGCGGCGGGCGCCGACGTTTCGCGAGCCAACGGTGAGCGTGGGCGAAGAGAAATGGTCGGCGTTAGTGGACACGAATCTCACTGGAGTATTGCGCGCGTGCCAGTCGTTCTACCCGGCGCTCGCCGCCAACGGCCGTGGGCGCATCATTAATGTGGCGTCGCTGGGATCGTTTGTGGCGTTTCACGAAGTGGCGGCGTATTGCGCTTCGAAGACCGCGCTGCTCTCGCTGACTCGCAGCCTTGCCTGCGAATGGGCCGAGCGGGGCATAAGCGTCAACGCCATCGCGCCCGGCGTGTTTCCCACGGAACTCAACGAGCACCTGGTAAGCGGAACAGAGCGCGGAAAGGAACTGCTGATGCGAACGCCCATGAAGCGTTTCGGAAAACCGGAGGAGTTGATCGGAGTGGCTGCCATGCTGGCTTCCGATGCGGTCAGTTTTATGACAGGCCAATGCATCACGGTGGATGGTGGATTTATGGCAAGCGGGGTGAACGCGTGAGCCGGCGCGCCTGTCTCTCTTGGATCGCCGTGCTGTCGCTCGGCGCCGCGCTGCATGCCGAGACCGGATACAATGCCTGGCTTCGATACGCGCCCGTGGATCATCTGGACGTGCCTGCGGTGGTATCCGTGCTCGACGATTCGATGCTGGCCGGCAGCGCTCAGGCCGAGTTGATCCGCGGATTTCGCGGCATGACCGGGAAGATCTTGCGAGCCGAACATGGAGTTCCCACGGAGAGCGCGATTGTGGTCGGAACCCTCGAAGAGATTCGGAAGGCTGCGCCGCAGTGGAAGCTCGATGCCAAGGTGGGGCCCGAAGGATTCTGGCTGAAGACCGTCGCCGCGGGCGCGGTCCATTACACCGTGATCGCCGGCGCCGATGAACGGGGCGCGCTCTATGGCGCCTTCGCGCTGCTCCGCAAGGCCGCCGCCGGCGAGCCGTTGGTGAACCTGGACGATCGCGAAACTCCCGCCGTGCCAGTGCGGTGGGTCAACGAATGGAACAATCTGGACGGCACTATCGAGCGCGGCTATGGCGGCCGCTCCATCTTCTGGGACGGACTCCATGCCCGTGAGGACTTGAGCCGCGTGAGCGATTACGGCCGCATGCTGGCCTCGCTTGGCATTCACGCGTGCTCCATCAATAATGTGAACGCCAATCCACGAGCGCTCGCGACGGATTTTCTCCCGGAGATCGTGCGCATCGCGGCGGCGTTCCGTCCCTGGGGTGTGCGCGTCGTGCTGGCCATCGACTTTGGTAGTCCCAAGAGTATCGGCGGGCTCGACACCTTCGACCCCGTGGAGCCGCGCGTCGCCGACTGGTGGAAGGGCAAAGCCGACGAGATCTATAAGGCCATCCCGGATTTCGGCGGCTTCGTGTTGAAGGCCGACTCGGAAGGCCGCGTGGGACCGTCCACATACAACCGGAGCCACGCCGACGCAGCCAATGTGGTGGCCCGCGCCCTGCAACCGCACGGCGGACTGCTTCTTTATCGCGGCTTCGTGTACGACCACCACATGGATTGGAACAATCCGAAGAACGATCGCGGTCGTGCGGCGTACGATAATTTTCACGATTTGGACGGCAAGTTCGACGCCAATGTAATCGTGCAGGTGAAGAACGGCCCCATCGATTTTCAAGTGCGCGAGCCGGCATCGCCGCTGTTCGGCGCTCTCGAACATACCAGCGAAGCTATCGAACTGCAGATCACGCAGGAGTACTTCGGGCAATCGAAACACATGGTGTTTCTGGCGCCGATGTGGAAAGAGACGCTCGATTTCGCGATGCCCCCAGCGGTGAAGTCTGTGGTGCGCGGCTTCGTGGGCGTGTCGAATGTCGGGCTCGACGATAACTGGTCGGGGAACCAGCTTTCGCAGGCCAATCTCTACGCCTTCGGCCGTCTGGCGTGGAATCCCGACTTGACTTCGAGGCGCATCGTGGACGAATGGACGCGGCTCACGTTCGGCAGCGATCCGAAAGTGCTCGAGACCGTGGCGTCGATGCTGCTCAGTTCGTGGCGCACCTACGAGAACTATACGGGGCCGCTGGGCCTGCAGACGCTCACCGATATTACCGGCAATCATTACGGTGTGAACATCGAAGCGTCGGAGAGGAACGGCTGGGGCCAGTGGCACCGCGCCGATGAGAATGGAGTCGGCATGGACCGCACGGTGGCCACGGGCACGGGTTACATCGGGCAATACAAGCTGGCCGTGGCGCGTACGTACGAATCGGTGGAAACCTGTCCGGACGATCTGCTGCTGTTCCTGCATCACGTGCCCTACACGCACAAACTGCATTCGGGCAAGACGGTGATCCAGTACATCTACGATTCGCATTACGAGGGTGCGGACGCCGTGGAGGGCTACGTGCGGCAATGGAAATCGCTGCGCGGACTGATGGACGAACAGCGATACAACCAGGTGCTGGCGCAGTTGCAATACCAGGCGGGCCAGGCCGAAGTGTGGCGCGACGCGGTGACTGAATACTTCCAGCGGATGTCGAAGATCGCCGACGCGAAGGGTCGCGTGGGCCATTACCCCGGGCGCGTGGAAGCGGAAGCGATGACGCTCGATGGCTACACGTTACGGGATATCACTCCAACCGAAGATGCGTCTGGCGGCAAGGGAGTGGCATGCGCGGTCGCGGCCTGCTCGGCCAGCACTAAGTTCACGGGGAAGGCTGGCTGGTACACCTTGCACGTCGAATACTTCGATCAGGCGAACGGGGCGTCGCACTATCGCTTGTGGATTGGAAAGCAACTGGTGGATGAGTGGACCGCCGATTTGCGGATCCCGAGTGTGCGGCTCGATTCTTCCACGTCCACAAGGCGGCTGATTGCGAATGTGGCGCTGCGTCCGGGCGACGAGATCCGAATCGAAGGCACGCCGCAGGGTGGGGAAGTGGCAGGCCTGGATTATCTCGAAGTGAAGTAGCGCAGTTCGCGCTACTTCACCACGATATTGATCAGCTTGTCGGGAACCACGACCACCTTCACGATTTGTTTGCCTTCGACGAATGGCCGCACCTTTTCGTCCGACATCGCCCGCGCTTCCAGCTCTTCTTTCGACGTTCCGAAGGCCGCGAAGATGCGGGTGCGCAGTTTTCCGTTCACCTGCACCACCACCTCCGCTCCCTCTTCCTTCGCCAGTTCAGGGTCGAACGCCGGCCAGCTTTGGCGGAACACTGGTCCTTCGCGTCCCAGCTCTTCCCAGATCTCCTGCGAAAGATAGGGCGCGAACGGCGCCAGCAGCAACGCCAGCTTCTCGATGATGTCGCCCATGGCGGCGCCGCCGATGTTCGCCTCTTCCTCGATCAGCACATTCATCAACTCCATCACCCCTGCGATGCAGGTGTTGAAGTGCCAGCGCGTCTCGAAGTCTTCGGTAATCTTCTGTAGCGTCTGGTGCAGCTTGCGGATCACCTTCCTGTCCGAAGGGCCTGTGGAGGTTCCGATGCGCTCCACGTTGCGCGTCACGAAGCGGTAGACTCGGCCCAGGAAACGGTAGATGCCGTCAGCGCCTTCCCAGCGCCAGTCCACTTCGCGCTCGGGCGGCGCGGCGAAAAGCACGAACATGCGGGCCGTATCCGCGCCGTACTTCTCGGCGAGCATGTCGGCGCCGACTACATTGCCCTTGGACTTCGACATCTTGGCGCCTTCGGCGATCACCATGCCCTGCGTGAAAAGCCGCCGCGCCGGTTCGTTATTCGAGACCAGGCCGATATCGCGCATCACCTTGGTGAAGAAGCGAGAGTAGATGAGGTGCAAGATGGCGTGCTCCACGCCGCCGATGTACTGATCGATCTCGAACCAGTAAGCGATCTTCTTCGAGTCGAACGGCATCTCGCTATTGTGCGCGTCGCAATAGCGATAGAAATACCAGGACGAATCGATGAACGTGTCCATGGTGTCGGTTTCCCGTTTGGCCGCTTCGCCGCACTTGGGACACTTCACATTCACGAACTCGGGCACGTTCTCCAGCGGTGAACGGCCGGTTCCCGTGATCTCGATGCGGTCTGGCAGCACCACTGGAAGTTGATTCCCGGGAACCGGGACCAGGCCGCAAACCGGGCAGTGGATTACAGGGATCGGGGTGCCCCAGTAGCGCTGACGCGAGATGCCCCAGTCCTTAATGCGGAACGTGATGGACGCTTTACCGAACCCCATCTCCTCGGCGAAGGCGGCCATGCGTTTGCGCGCCTCTTCGCTGGCAAGGCCGGACCACGCCCCGGAGTTTTCCAGGATACCGTAATCCTCGAACGGTTCCGTCATGCCGGGTTCCACGGCGAGCGCGCCGTCCACCGGACGGATCACGGGACGCACGGTGATGCCGTACTTGCGGCAGAATTCGAAATCGCGTTCATCGTGCGCGGGCACGGCCATGATGGCGCCGGTGCCGTAGCCCATCAGGACGAAGTTGCCCACCCATATGGGAACCTGCTCGCCGCTGTAGGGGTTGATGGCGTAGTGCCCGGTAAAGAAGCCTTCTTTGAGAACGTCGCCGGGCCCCTGATTGGCGCGCGCGTCCACCATGACCTTCGCCTGCGCCTTTCCGGCGTCATCGAGTAGATCCGCTGCGAGCGGGTGCTCCGGCGCAAGAACCACGCAGGTGGCGCCGTATATGGTGTCCACGCGCGTAGTGAAGACGCGAACGGGTGCGCCGCTCTCCGCCAGCTTGAATTCGATCTCGGCGCCTTCCGAGCGGCCGATCCAATTGCGCTGCATAGTGAGGACGCGCTCGGGCCAGCCGCCTTCGAGCTGCGCCATATCGTCGAGCAACTGGTCGGCATAGGCCGTGATCTTGAGGAACCATTGCTCCAGCGCGCGCTGCTCCACGGGCGTGTCTTCATGCCGCCAGCAGCAGCCTTCCACCACCTGCTCATTGGCCAGCACGGTGGCGCACTTGGAGCACCAGTTGACCAGCGCCTCCTTGCGATAGGCAAGGCCGCGCTCCAGCATCTTGAGGAAGAACCACTGGTTCCAGCGATAGTATTCCGGCTCGCAGGTGGAGACTTCGCGGTCCCAATCGTAGCTGAAGGCGAAGCGGCGGTGCGTCTTCTTCATGGCCGCGATGTTCTGCAGCGTCCATTCCCGGGGCGGACGCTTGTTGGCAATGGCGGCGTTCTCGGCGGGCAGGCCGAAGGCGTCCCAGCCCATGGGGTGCAGCACGTTGAAGCCGCGCATCCACTTGTAGCGCGCCAGCGCATCGCCGATGGAGTAGTTGCGGATGTGCCCGATATGCAGCGTCCCGCTGGGGTACGGCAGCATCTCCAGCACGTAGAACTTCGGCTTGGTGGAGTTCTCTTCCGCCTTGTAGAAATCGGCGTTCTGCCAGCGGTCGTGCCACTTCAATTCGATGTGGCTGTGGTCGTAGGGCTTCTCAGGCATCTTATTTTAGGGGGAACATTCCTATGTTAGCAGGATGCCGGCCTGCCTCCGGAGTTGGCGTAGTATAACTCAATAGAGCAATAAGGAGTCGATGCCATGACCCGCCGCGAATCGCTTGCCCTCTTGGCTGCCACGCTTGCCCGCGCCGCCGGCCGCCTTCCCGCCAATCGCAACGTCAAGTGGGGATTAGGATCGAACCTGTGGAACTACTTCCCGCGCGTGCCCTTCATCGACATTCTCGACGTGATGAAGGACACCGGCTTCATCGGGCTGCGCGTCACTCAGTTTCCGCTAATCCTCAAGACCTACGACATCACCACAGCGCAGATGCAGAAGGAGGCCGAGAAGCGCGGCTGCCGCATCGTTACCATTTCCTTCAACGGCGCTACCCACGACCCGGCGCGCCGCGCCGAGGTGGTAGCGAACGCGCGCACTGCCATGACGTTCCTGAAGGAGTTCGGCGCGAGCCACCTGGTGGTCTTCTCGCCCAATCGCAACGTGGGAACCGGCGAGGCCACGTTCAAGGCCATGTGTGAGAGCTTCAACGAAATCGGGCGCGCGGCGAATGAGATGGGCTTTCGCGCCGGCCTGCACAATCACATGGGCCAGATTGTGCAGACGCCGGAAGAGGTGGATCGCTGCATGGCCATGACCGATCCCAAGCTCTTCCACTTTTCGCCCGACACCGCGCATCTTCACTTGGCCGGCTACGACGTGCCCAAGGCTCTCGACAAACACAAGAGTCGTCTGATGCTCGCCGATTATAAGGACGCGAAACGCGCTCCCGACGCCAAGCCCGACACCTTCGACCGCAATACGATTTTCGACCTGGGCGACGGCGAGATCGATTTCAAGGCTTGCCATCGTGTATTGAAGTCGGCGGATTTCAAGAGCTGGCTGATCGTCGATCTCGACATCGCCCGCAACGGTCCGCGCGCCAGCTACGAGCGCTGCGGCGCCTACGTGGTGAATCAACTCGAGTCGATTTATGTCTGAGCCCCCGGGAGAAATTTCGCGGCGCACCCTGCTGGGCATGGCCGCCATGAGTCCTTTTATGGCCGATTACCCCGTCCTCGATCCGCACGTCCACGTGTGGAAGCACGATCCGCAGTACCCGTTCGCCGAAGGCGCGCATGTGCCCGACCGGGACGCCGCGCCCGAAACGCTGCTCGACTTGATGAAGGCCAACGGCGTGAGCAAGACTGTGATCATTCAGGTGATCCACTATCGCTATGACAATCGGTTCCTGGCCGATGTGCTGAAGCGCTACGCCGGTACGTTCCAGGGAGTCTGCCGAGTGGATCCGCTTGATCCCGCCGCGCCGGACCATTTGTCGAAGCTTACCGAGCAGGGATTCCGCGGAGTGCGCCTGAGCCCGGCCGGCAACGCGACGGGCGATTGGTTCCGCGGTCCGCTGATGCCGCCGCTTTGGAAGCGGTGCCACGATCTGAAGGTGCCCATGACCGTGCTGGCGCCAATCGCGCGCATGCCGGAGGTTGGCGCGCTCCTGGAGAAACTGCCCGACCTGACGGTGGTCATCGATCACATGGCCGATTGTCCAGTGGACCAGCCGGCGGAATTGGAGAAGCTGATCGCGCTGAAACGCTTCCCCAAGCTGTTCGTCAAGATCTCGCACACGTGGTCGCTGTCGAAGCAGCCGTATCCATGGAAGGATGCGCAGGAGCACGTCAAGAGGCTGCACCAGGCATTTGGTCCGCAGCGACTGATGTGGGCGACGGACTGGCCCATCATCGAACAAAGCCACGCGACGTACTCGCAGGCCTTGACGGTAGTGCGGGACGAAATGAAGTTCCTGCACGCGGACGATCTGAGCTGGATGCTGAGTAAGACAATCGAGCAAGTTTGGCCGTTCTGAACTCGCTGAACGCTGTATGCGGCCGCATACCGAGCCGCGACCATTAGGGAGTCGGTGTCTTTTGCTGCTTTAGTTCTCCGTGGCCGTCTTTTCCATGTGGTCGACAATCACCATATCCACTGGGCCCTTCTTCGGTTCCAGCTTGAGCCCAAGCTGCGATTGGATCGCGCGGAAAATATCCGGGAGCGGTTCTGCATCCGGCTGAGCGGCCATTGGCCCTCTGCCGCCTCCGTCTCCCACTGCTCCTCCACCTCCTCCGGGAGGTGGTGGCATCAGTCCCATTGGGCCCATCCCGTTGCTCAATCCCTCTGGCGAGAAGGTCAGGACGAAGTCGTATTTCCCTTTGAGTTCGGTGGCATCGGTAACGGGGCGGCTCAAACGGCTGGTCAGATTGTCGGCCACATCCTTCATGGTTTGCTGACTGGCAGTGAGCCGCATGCGGCCGGGCATCATCATGATGAACATGCCTCCCCGGCCCCCTCCCATTAGGCCCGCGGGCAGAATCGGAAAACCATCCGGTCCCATTTTGGGGCCTCCGGGCGGGAGGGCTGGGGGTGGCGTCGGATCGCCATCGGTCTCCTTCGGCGGCGCTACTGGCGCCGATTCCGTCATCTTTGGGCCGCCTTTCAGCACCACCAGTGAGTACATCGGCAGCTCTTTAGTCTCATGGTGGACGGTCAGCTTGAAACGTTCCGCCAACAGGTTCTGCAGCATCACGCGAAACTGCTCCTTGGTGGTTTCAGCCGGCATGGTGGCCGTGATGTCGAACCTTTCGGTGTCCAGCCACACCGGGCCGGTGACCTGGAAAGGTTTCACATCGTAGGCTCGCGTGATCAGGTCTTTCAAGCTCATGAACGGATAGCGGATTCGGCCGGGATCCTTGCTGCCGGGACCTCCGCTCGGACCTTCAAACCGAATCATGCCCCGCCCGTTCGGCGTCGGCGGCGTGGATGGCTTAACGGAAGCTGCATCGAAGGTGAGCGACTTGTCGGCGGCTTGGCCAAACGCCAATCCGCCGATGAGCAGTGCCAGGCCGGTCCTTAGGATTGCTGCAAGCATTTCGATTTCCTTCCCCCTATGAAATGGTTACTAAATATTTAGTATTCTTGGCTGTCAATGTCAAGTCCGCCTGGCATAGATGGTAAAATCCCGTAATGTCCGCCAAGCCGGCCGCTGGACCCCGTCGCTGATGCGCGCCCGCGCACAACGTCGCGGTTCGAAATCCACACCCTCCACGCCCGAGCCCGAAAGCCGCCTGGGGACTCTGGGTCGAGGCCGCGCCGCCTTCGCCATCGCCTCGCTGGTGCTGGTGATTCCCTGCCTTTGGCACGCGCGCTTGCAGGCCGGCGATCTTTCCAGCCACGTGTACAACGCCTGGCTCGCCCAGTTGATCCACCAGGGCCGCGCTCCCGGATTGTCCATTGTGCCGCAATACACCAATGTTCTTTTTGACGTCATACTCAGCGGATTGTTTGCAATTATTGGAGCAGAGGCGGCGCAGCGCATCGCGGTAATGGCTGCCGTCCTCATCTTCGCCTGGGGGGCCTTCGCGTTCGTCTCCACGGTTGCCGGAAGACGCGCCTGGCATCTTCTCCCGATCCTCTCCGTGCTGGCGTATGGCTGGGTGTTTCACATGGGGCTGTTCAATTTTTATTTAAGCCTGGGCCTTTCTTTCTGGGCCCTCGCGGTTGCCTGGGAACCCACGGCGCCGCGCCTGGGGGCGGTCGCCGCGCTGCTTGCGCTTGCCTACACCGCTCACGGCATGCCGCCGGTTTGGGCGGTCGCCCTGCTAGTCTGGCGCTGGCTCGCTCAGCGGGTCACGCCGCGCCAACTCCAATACCTCGCAGGCGGCGCGCTCCTCGCAATTGTGGCGCTACGCGTGGCCATGGCCGCGACCATCCGCACGTCGTGGTCCTTCTCCCAGATCTACCTCATCACCGGCGTCGACCAGGCCTACGTCTACGATGCCAAGTACAAGTTGATTTGCGCCGGTCTGCTCGTAATTTTGGCGGCGACGCTCTGGACGTCCCGAAAACTGCTCGCCGGCATTCCCTTCCAGTTTTGCGCGTTGACCGCGGCAGGTATCTCTATTCTGCCCACATGGGTTTGGCTGCCGCGCTACGATCACGCGCTGGTCTTCATCGCGGAACGAATGTCGCTGGCTCTCGGAGTCTGCCTGTGCGCCGCCGTGGCCGCTCCACGAGTTTCCGCCTGGCAGCGTTATACCGCAATTGGTGTGGCGATCGTGTTCTTCCTGTTTCTCTATTCGGATGAGCGGACGCTGAACGGCCTGGAGGATCGGATCGCCGACGCGGCCTACCAGTTGCCCCCTGGGCAGCGCGTCGTGACGGCCATTCAGGCGCCGCAACTGAGAACCAATCCCATCGACCACATGATCGACCGCATCTGCATTGGCCGGTGCTACAGTTACGCCAACTACGAGCCATCGAGCGGCGCGTTTCGCATTCGCGTCACGGGCCCCACGTCGATCGTTGCGCCCACAGATATGGACTCGTCCCGCATGCAGGTCGGCGGGTATGCGGTGAAGCAGCGCGACTTGCCCCTCTATCGCATCTCGCTCGACGATACCGGTGCTATCGCACTGCAGAGCATGCTTTCAGGCTATCTAATCGGTATGACGGAGTGGAACGGCATGTGAGACGGGATGAATTCCCGCGCGGATCGGGATAAGATGTCCCCATGCTGCTCCGAAGTTGCTTCGTTGCGATGATGCTCTGCTGGGCCGCGTTGGCCCAAACTACCGCGCCGCCCACACCCGTCCGGCCCCCTGCCAAACCGCCTGCCACCGAAGTTGCCGGCATTCACGTCAACTACGATGAGGCCCTGGTAGGAACCTACACCCTGCCCGATCCGCTCGTGCTGGCCAACGGGAAGCCGGTCAAGGACGCGAAGACGTGGACCGAGAAGCGCCGCCCCGAGATCGTCCACCTTTTCGAGGAGAACGAGTACGGCCGTGCGCCTGGACGGCCCGCGGCGATGAGTTTCGACGTCTTCGATAAGGACACGCCCGCTTTCGACGGCAAGGCCCTTCGCCGCCAGGTGACCATCTACTTTTCGGCCGACAAGAACGGGCCGAAGATGGATCTGCTCGTTTATGTGCCCGCCGCGGCGACCAAGCCCGTTCCCCTGCTGCTGAACATCGGCTTCTCGGCGAACTCCAACACAGTGACCGATCCTGGCGTCAAGGTGGGCGAGATTTGGGGGCGCGATAAGAAAAAGGTTCCGGCGTCGCAAGGCCCGGGTTTCGGCAAGATCAACGTGCCGCGGTTGCTCGACGCGGGTTTCGGCTTCGCCACCGTGTACTACGGCGACATCGATCCCGACTTCCTCGGCGGCGTTCCGCTTGGCGTGCGCGCCCTCTACCTGAAAGCCGGGCAGACCGAGCCCGCGGCCAACGAGTGGGGCGCCATCTCGGCATGGGCCTGGGGCTTGAGCCGCGCCGTCGACTATCTGGAGACCGATAACGCGGTGGACGCGAAGCGTGTCGCCATCATGGGTGTGTCGCGGCTGGGCAAGACCGTGATGTGGGCCGGCGCGCACGATTCGCGCATCGCCATGGTGATCGCGAGTTGTTCCGGCGAGGGAGGCGCCGCGCTCAGCCGGCGCAATTACGGCGAAACCATCGCGCATCTCACCGCGCCCTCGCGCTATCCCTATCAGTTCTGCGCCAACTACGCGAAGTACGCGAACCAGGTGAAGGAATTTCCCGTGGATGCCAATATGCTGGTTTCGCTGATGGCGCCGCGTCCCGTGCTGCTGCAGACGGGCGATCAGGACGGATGGTCCGATCCCAAAGGCGAATTCCTCGCCGCCGTCGCCGCCGGGCCAGTCTACCATTTGTTCGGCAAGAAGGGGATGGAGACCGACCAGTGGCCGGCCGCGGGCACCCCCATCCTCAATCCCCTCGGCTACTTCATGCACGACGGCGGACACGGCACCATCCCTTCCGATTGGGACCAGTTCCTGAAATTCATGCAGCTCTATTTGTAGCGCTGCCGAGCCGCGACCGTAAGGGAGTCGGTTCTTTTTTTAACCTACTGTTTGATCACCGTGCCATCTAATCGCCGGATGTCGTTCCAGCCTCCGTTGAGGCCGTTGTTGTCGCGGAAGGGATATTTCTTCGCCAGCGTCTCATCCACTTCGATGCCCCAGCCAGGCG
Source organism: uncultured Solibacteraceae bacterium (assembly GCA_963815475.1). Taxonomy (GTDB): domain Bacteria; phylum Acidobacteriota; class Terriglobia; order Bryobacterales; family Bryobacteraceae; genus Sulfopaludibacter. The sequence continues at coordinate 4,743,946 of CAWFHD010000003.1, forward strand.
CGTTAGTGGCCCACAGGTAGCCGTCCTTGAACGTGGCGCAGCCCTTAAATATCTCCGCCTCCACGCCGCGAATCACGCCGCCTTCCTGCACCCCGAAGTTGTAGCTGGCCAGATCCAGATGCAGATTGGCCATGTGTCCCACCGGCGAAACATCGCCCGGACCGTGCCACGCCGTCTTCACGCCGAATGTCTCGCCGAGGATCGCGATCTTGCGGCAAGGCGTCACTCCGCCGGCCTGCGAGACGTGCACGCGGATGTAGTCGATCAGCCGCTCTGTCAGCAGCGGCGTCCACTCGTGCGGGCTGTTGAACAGTTCGCCCATTGCCAGCGGCGTGTTGCATTGCGCGCGAATCTGGCGGAAGTACTCGATGTCCTCGGGCGAGAGCGAGTCCTCCAGGTAGAACAGCTTCACGTCCTCCACATCCTTGGCGAACTGTACTGCCTGCCGCGGCGTCACGCGTTCGTGCATGTCGTGCAGCAGTTCCACGTCGTCACCCAGGGCTTTGCGCGCATCGTGCAGCATCGCCACCGCGCGGCGGATGTACGGGCGCGGCTCGAACACCGGCCGATCGTGCAGCGCCTGCGGCCGTTCCCCCGTGCCGCCTCCGGCTCCGTATGCCGCCATTCCGGGCACACCGATCTGCAGCCGCACGTGATGGTAACCGTTCGCCATCGCCTTGCGGGCGTTGTCGATCACCTGCGCCGTCTCGTTGCCGCTCACGCTAGTGTAAGTGGCGCACGCTTCCCGCATCTTGCCGCCCAGCAGCTGATACACGGGCATCCCGGCTTGCCGTCCCTTGATGTCCCACAACGCCTCGTCCACGCCGCTGATGGCATTGTTGAGGACCGGACCGTTGCGCCAGTACGAGCTGTTGTAACAGGCCTGCCAGGTATCGTCGATGCGGTCGGCGGGTTTGCCCACCAGGAACGGCTTGAGATATTTCTCCACGGCGGGAATCACCAGATCGGCGCGCTGCGTGAAAGTGGCACAGCCATAACCGTAGAGCCCGTCCTGATCGGTCGTGATCTTGACCACCACCAGTCGGACGCCGCCGGGTTGCGTAGCGATCACGCTGATGTCTTTGATTTTGGGCGATGGCGTACCGCGCGCCGCCCGGTCCACTTTTTCCTGCGCCGCAGCCTGCCGCGGCGTCAATGCCGGCGCCAAAGCCATCAAAGAAAACAGATCGCGTCTTCGCAAGGGTCACCTCCCGATGAACAAGAACTCTTATCATATGGCGATTGAAAGACAGCGGCAAACGCGCCTGGGCCAGTCAACGGTCGGGTCGGTTCACTCGATTCAACCTGCCCGTCAGCTCCGCATATTGCGAGACCGCGTCGTGGATACGGTTGGCTTGTCCCGCGAAATCTGCGTCGACCGAGCAGACTACGATTCCAAAGTGAGCCGGCATTTTGCGGTGAAGCACGATGAAGTGCCGCCGGTTGATCGTCAGGATGGCACGTTCTTCCGATACCGCAAAGGCAAGGACCGCCTCATCTTCGATCCGTTGATTGGCATTCCCGGATTCCAGCGCCGTGACTAGGTCGTGCCCCAGATCTCGCAATCTCTTCACTGACAGCAAAGGAAAGTTTTCGTTGGAGTAGAAACGGGCCATGAAACTCAGGCGTCTTCGTTCTCACGAATTTGCTCTTCAACTTCCGCTCGATGCGAGCGCACGTACGCCCATGCGTTAACCAGGTCTTCCGCGCGCAAGCTCGGGTAGGACCGCAGTAGTTCCTCTTCACTCATTCCCAGCCTACGTGACTGTTCAAGCGCCCAAACTAGAATTCGAGTACGGACAATGCAGGGTTCGCCGCCACAAACTCCCGGCGTAGAATCGACTCCGGGATAAGCGTCATCCAAATCTTGCACGACGAGGCGCAGCAGTTGCGCCTTCTCGCCGCGACTCAGCGATGGAAGCAGTTCCTCGACTTGGCGCAGTGCGCTCATACTCTGATCTCAGTTTACGTGATTCCCTTCTTCGCCGCCTTCTTCTTAGCGGGTGCCTTCTTCTTAACTGCCGGAGTCGCCGTCATCAGCCGGTAGCTTTCGCCGATAAACCGCTCCATCACGTCCATCGGCAACGGACTTTCGGTGGGACGTTTGACGGTGACCCATCCACCCGCGCCAGCGTTGTAGCGGTCCGGCTCCTTGGCCGCGAGGCGTGCGACGTCGCCCACCGATTCCTTGAGCTTCAGCATTACCGCCGCGGGCCGCAGGAACAGGAATGCCCGCTTATTCACCTTGCAGGTGACGCACTCGGCGGCTGTGCCTTTGCACGCGATTCCTGCTTCCACATCGGGGAGGCGCGAGGCGATGGCGCGCAGCGCTTCCAATGCGTCCGGCTCTTTCCGTTTAGCCATGACTCATCATGCCACGGGTTGCGAGTGGCGCTCAGTTCTCAGTCGGCCGATCGATCTTCTCGATCACGAATACCGGCACTGGTCCCTTCTTGGCGTCCAGCCGCAGCCCGAGCTGTTCAGTGAGCGCAGTAAAGATCGAGACGCCACCGGTCTCCGCTGTCGATGCCGGTTCACCCGGTCTGGGACCGGCGCCCGCTATCGGCACGGTCGAATCCGGCGCCCACTCCATCTTGAAGTCGTATTGACCGTCGAGGCCCGTCTCGTCGCGCACGTAGCGGCCCAGCAACTGGGAAAGTGAGTCGGCGAGCATCTTCATCGTCGACGACTTGGCTACGATCTGCCGCCCGTTATTCATACTAAAGCTCGGGCCCCGCTTTGGGTCCGCCGGCGCCTCGAGTTTGGACCCGCGTTTCGCCACCGTCAGGACGCTCATGGGAAGTTCTCTGGTCTCCGCGCGCAGCACCAAGCCGAAGCGATCGCGCAAAACCGCCTGTATGCGCTGTCGATTGCGCGTGAGCCATCCCTCTAACTTGGGCAGGTCGGTGGTCTCATCCAGGACCACCTCAGTGCGATCAGGCGTGAGATTCACGTTGTATCGCTCCGACTGCGCCCAACCTGGAACGCCCACGAATTGATAATCCCGCGCGTCATAGGCGAAGGTCAGCAGTTGCATCGCCGTGTCGTTGCGAGCCCGCAGGCCGCCCTGCGCTCCCGGGCTAAAACCGGAATTCCGTTCATTGGGCTCGGTCCGGCGCACCGAAACCACTTCGTAGGTGTACTGAGGCGCTGGCGGTAGCACCTGCGCATGAATGAGTGCGACCGCGACCAGGGGCGCAGCCGCTGCCAGCCGACTTGGGAGTGCCATGACGATTACTATACTACCGACCGCGGAAGAGTCAGCCGGAGAAGACTGCTATATCAGCGCAAAGGCTGGAAGGGGATTCCGGACCGCTTTAGCTGCCCAAACTGTGCCGCGCTAACGCACGCGATGATGCAGTCTTGGCCGTGGAGATCGTAGTAGAGATATATTTTCGAGGTGTCTGACTTGGCGAGTAAGTCGACGAAGCTCCGGAACACATCGGTGTCCACCCAATCGTCATTGACCTTGCAGTCGATGCGAACATTGCGACCCTGGTAATCGAACGCTAGCCAGGCAGCGCACCCGTCCACATCCACATGATCGCGGATGTTTTCAATTGGCAAAGACCCTTGGGCCATTTCTTTCATCCGTTCCGCAATCCTGCGGTAGGAGCCGTCACCCTCGATGCACTCCGTATCCAGGTGCCACGCGTTGACGCAGTGATTCCTCCACGGCGCCCGTTCTTCTGTCATTCCCAACCCAACAAGCAGTGAATCGAAACCCTCCTTTTCAAAGAGGTCCCGGCTCCACGATTGCAGCAGGTCCTCAACTGTGAACGGCGGCTCGAGGCGGAGCCCGCAGCTCGCCAGGATCTCCAGTTTCTGTTCCAGGCTCAACCGCGGCGCGGATGGCTTTCCTTGGAAGAGCGACGCAAAGGCCTCCAGCATCAGCCGAATTCGCTGTCTCACGGGTCGCGACTTACTCCAATGTCACTGCTGCTGCACGGTAATCAACGCGCCGCTGGGCGATTGTACTCCATTAACAGCCGCGGTCACCTGGTAGTCACCGCTGGTGAGCGACGGCGGAATCTGGATGGCCACCTGATAGAGTGCCGCGAAGCCGGGTGCGAGAGCGGCGCCGTAGACAGTCGCCGAAACTCCCCCAACCGACACGCTCACCGTGTTAGCGGTCAAGTACGTTGACGAGGAGGGCGTCACCACGCCCACCGGTGCTGCCGGTGAAGTGGGTCCGAAACCCGTGCCCCAGAGAATAATCACGTCGCCCGGCTTTGCCGGAATGGTGGTAACACCGGTGATTACTCCATTCTTAGCGGCGTCACTGAAGTCTTGCCGGGTGGCCACCACGTATGACCCGCCCGGCCACGCGAAGAACGCGGGTTGAGCGGCCTGAGCCGCAACCGTCACGGTGCCGCTCGTCCCCAGGCTATTCGTCACCGAGACCGTGACATTCCCAGGCGCGACGTTCGGCGCCACGGCATTAATCTGGAAGGCGCTCACGTAACTGATGTACGCCGGTTGGCCGCCAATGCTCACGCTGACGCCGTCTAAAGTGGTCGGCAGACTGCCGTTCACAATGGAGTTCGTCCACGTGTCGGGCTGTCCGCCAAACAGGTTAGTTCCTTGAATCGTGATCCACGCATTCGGCGATATACCCGGCTGGAAACTGGCGCCGTTGACCACGCCCGCTTGCGTGATGGAAGGGCCCGGAGCCAGAAGGGGCGTCGCAGTGACCGTGAACACAATCGGAGCCAGATTGGGGCCCGTCGCGCTGATCGTGACCGGCCCGACCGTCGTGCCCAGCGTAACGTTCACGCCGCACTGACCGTTCGCGGCGGTAAGGCAGGTGATGGCGCTGAAGGTGGCATCTCCCGAGGTTCGGAGGAATGTGATGGTGACGTTCGGAACCGGGGTCCCGGTCGGTCCGACCACGCTCACGGTCAGAGCATTGGGAAGGGTGCTGCCGACCGTGCCCACCTGGTTGTTGCCGGAAACGATCGTCAGGGCGGCCGACACATTCGGAGTCAACGCGCGGACAACCTCGTTCGCCCAATCGCCCACGTAGATCGTGCCGTTCGGTCCCGTCGCCAGGCCCATCAGCGTCAGCGGTGGCGCGGGCGGCGCACCCATGCGCGCCGTCAGTGCGAACACGCCATCGCCTGCGTACCCGCTGCCGCTTCCCGCGATGATGGAGATGATTCCCGCGGGCGTCACTTTGCGGATGGCCCCGAATTGCGGATCGCCAATCAACAGATTGCTATTCGAATCCACCACGATCGCCGACGGCTGACCCAGGTTTGCGGAGTCGCCCTGCCCGCCATCCCCACCGATTCCGGCGGTCCCTGTCCCAACGATGGTCGAGATTACACCGCCCGTATCCACCTTTCTGATTCGCTGGGCGCTGTGGTCTGCGATATAGATGTTTCCGGATGTGTCCTCGGCAACCGCTAGCGGATTGTCGAGAGTCGCGCTTGTCGCCTTACCGCCGTCCCCTGCAAATCCAACGGAGCCGTTCCCGGCGACCGTGCTGATGTTTCCCAGAAAGTCCACCAGCCGGATCCTGCCATTACCCCGGTCCGCGATGAAGATGTCTCCGGTTGGCCCGACCGTCAGTCCCACCGGTCCGTTCAACGTAGCTGCAGTCGCCGGGCCGCCGTCGCCGAGCACGCCGGGACCGCCTCCGGCCAGCGTGCTGATGAGGCCGGAATGCCCAACCATGCGAATGCGATTATTGCCCGTATCGGAAATATACACGGTTCCGATCGCGTCCAGTGCCACCCCCTGGGGATTCGCCAGTTGCGCGGCCGTGGCTGCTCCTCCGTCGCCCGAAAACCCGAGCGTGCCAGTGCCGGCGACGGTGGTGACGGTGCCGTCCGGAGCCAGCAGGCGGACGCGATTGTTGTCCGTGTCGGCAATATATACTCCCGCAGTGCCTACGGCCACCGAACTGGGAGAGCCCAGCACCGCGAACGTTGCAGGTCCGCCGTCCCCGCCAAAATGGGTGGTTCCGGCAACGGTGCTGATGGCGCCTGCCGGCGTGATTTTGCGAATCCGGTGGTTCCCGGTGTCGGCGATATACAGGTTGCCCGTGTTGTCCACCGTCAAGCCAGTGGGCGCGTTGAAGAGCGCCACAGAGGCGGCCCCTCCATCTCCACTGAAGCCGGGGCCGCCGCCCGCGATCGTTTCGATCACTGTGCCCGTTGACGACGTAGTGATACGGCGCACGCGGTTGCTATCGGTCAGGTACAGACGACCCGTAGCGTCGAACGCCAGTCCGGAGAGGTTGCTAAACTGTGCGCTCAATGCGCTGCCTCCATCGCCGCCGAAGCCGCTGGCGCCGGTGCCCGCGAAGGTGCTGATGGTTCCGTTAGTCGCCACCATGCGAATGCGGCGATTGCCGCGGTCCGCAATGTAAAGGTTTCCGCTCGTATCCACAGCTACGTCGGTGGGAGTATTCAGTTCGGCCGAAGCCCCGGGGCCTCCGTCGCCGGATAGGCCGGCAAAGCCGTTGCCCGCCACCGTGGTGATTACGCCGTTCGTGTCCACTTTGCGAACCTTGTTGTTGCCCGTATCCGTCAGGTAGAGATTGCCTGCCTGATCGAATGTGATGCCGAGGACACTCGTGCTGATGCCGGCCTGCAAGGCAGGTCCGCTGTCTCCTGACGAACCAGCACTGGCGCCAGCTACCAGCGTCAGCGCGTTCGTAGCCGGGATTTTGAGAACCGCGGCATTGCTGGCAAAGTACAGTGCGCCGCCAGAGTCGAATGCCAATCCTTCCGCCCACGGAATGGGGCTCGACGCCGCCGGCTGCCCGTATTGCGGAACGCCCGTCATTCCCGTGCCGACCACGGTGGTGATGATTCCGCCCGGCGTTACCTTGCGAACCGAATATCCGTACGCCTCCGAAAAGTAGAGGTTCCCGGCCGTATCGGTTCGCACGAATTGCGGCGACCGAAGATATGCGGCAGTCGCCTGGCCACCGTTTCCAATCGCCGGGTAACGGCCCGCGATCGTGTTGATTACATAAGGCGCTGCGGTCTGAGCCAGGCCGCAAAAAGCAGTCGCGCCAAAACTGAGAGTCAATAGCAGTGATCTGTGGTAACGCGCCACGCACAACCTCCGCGATCTTCTAAGTTAGGGCTGATTACGAATGACCCGCTCTTGGCGTAGGCGAACTTGAGCAATGCCAGCGTTCGGTTCGACGGAATCTCGTTTGCCTCAGCAGGTCCCACGTATTATAACCCGCACACGGAAAGAGCGAGTTCAGGCATTGCCCCGCCCGGGGTACCGTTATTGCTTGGACGGGCTGTCGTCAGCCTTCAGATCGCCAATCGCGTATTGAATACCCGCGCGAATGTGTTCCAGCATCGGTGTCATCGCGTAGACTCTTTCGCTATGGCCGTGGCCTTCATAGAACACGCGTCCCCGCCCTTCCCGTCGAATGTAGCTCAGCGCGTAGTCGCGATCGGTGCGCGGGTTCTGCTCCTTCGCCTGATCGGCGGCGCTCATCTTGTCATAGTCGATACTCGTCAGCACGTGAACGTTTGCGCGTGAGAAAGAGTCCTGAGCGAATGTGTATGTCTCATCGTGAATCTCGAATTCCTGACCGTGAAACATAGCGGTGAGTGGACTCTTCGGATCGTCGATCTTCACCGTGATGAGTTGCGGATCGGACCAGTGGAACTTGAAATAGCCGCCGATCAGTTTGTTGAACTCGGGCCATTGCAGCACCGGCGCTGCTTCTCCACCCGCTCTGCCTGCACGACCGCCTGCCGGCCCGCGCCCTGGCATCACGGCGCTATTGAAACGGGCCGCGAAATCGGCTTGGCTGATCTTTCCAGTCTTGTCCGTGTCAAGCTTATCGAACCAGCTATCGGCCAGCGCCGCGAATTCCTCCCGACTTACTTTCTGGTCGTTGTTTTTGTCCGCCTGTGTCAGGAACTGAGCGGCCAGCATGTTCGCCGTTCCGCCGCGGCCACCGCCCCCGGCCGCACGACCGGCAGCCGCCGATGCCGCCACACAATCGCTGTGATAAGAATCGGTAGCCGCATGGATTCCCGCAATGCCCTTGCCGCTTCGCACGAAATCCAACAGGGCCGCGCGACGTGCGGCGGTCACAGCCTGGTCCGCATCGTCCAGGAAGCACGCAGTCGTGCTGTCCAGGAAAATCGCATCGTACTGTTTCAAATTGGCCGTATTGATATCCGCCGCGTCATAACTGATCGTGGTGGACCACAGGTCGCCCTTATTGCCCAGCGCTTCCACCGTTTTCGCCGCCAGGGGAATCGACGCATGCACGAATCCGCCGGGACCCGTGTGCGCCATCACAAGAACTTTTCGCGCCCGCGATGGTTTCACGCCCGGCGCACTTGGCAATGCCGCCATCATGCCGTCGACGTCCGCTTGTTTCGCGATCATCGGCTGCGTATTGCCCGCGGGGTTGAAGACGCCGCCCACTCCACCCGCCGGTGGCGGAGGAGCAGGAAAAAGTACGCTCAGGCCGGTCGTCAATTGATCCAGCGTCAAAGATCCGCCATGTGCGCCATCCCAACTGCCGAACCACGAGTCGAACCCCGACTTCATTTCGCTTCGCGTCAGCGACCCATCCTTATCGGTATCCAGCGCCGTGAACAGAGCCGGAGCGACACCGCCTCGTCCACCGCCGCCGCGACCTCCCTGGCCTCCAGCAGGCGGTTGAGCGTTCAACGCGCTCATCGTGATCGCGACCGCAACCATGGCGCTCGCCGCTGTCCACTTGGTCGATCTTTTCGATTTCATATGGTCTCCGTACTGCGAAACAGTCTATCGCACCTCGTTATCTAGATCACGGCCTCCTGCGCGCATTGCCCTTGACAGCGGAGCCAGAGGCGGCTAGTATATCCGTAACGGATGTATTTATGGCAAAGGCGCAATCGCCGCACGAACTCATTCCGCTGACCGCGCCGGTCTTCCATATCCTGCTGGCTCTGGCCGATGAGGAGCGTCACGGGTACGGCATCATGCAGGACGTCGCAGCCCAAACCGGCAATACCCTCCAACTCGGTCCGGGCACGCTATATGGGTGCCTGAAGCGAATGCTGGCGGCGGGATTGGTAGAAGAATCGGACGAGCGGCCCGACCCGACCCTCGACGATGAGCGCCGCCGTTACTATCGCATGACGTCCCTCGGCAAACGAGTGGTTCGCGCTGAGGCCGAGCGCATGGCCGGAGCAGTGACAACAGCCAGGGCCAAACTGGCCGGAGGTAATGCATGACGCCTGAGACGCCCATGACGCTTGAGACCCGAATGGTCGGCGGCCTTTGCCGCATTTACGCCATTTTGCTCTACGCGTATCCGAGCGACTTTCGACTGCAATTCGGCAATTCCATGTTGCAGCTCTTTCGCGACCGCTGCCGCGACATGCTGCGCACTTCCGGCCGGTTCCAACAGTTCCACTTCGCCACCCAACTGGCCGCCGATTGGTTGACCACCACGGTGCGCGAGAGAGGCGCCGCCGTCTGGTCTGCCGTCCGCAAAGAAACGCCGCGCAACTTCGTTACCGAATGGGCTGTCACCATCGCCCTGTTCCTGTGCGCCACTACCACCGTGCTGCAGGCATACGTGGTTCCCACCGGTTCCATGGAAAACACCATACGGGTCGGTGACCATATGCTGGTGGACCGCGTGGCGTACTCGGACCCGGGACGCCTGGGACGCGCCATCCTGCCCTACCACGACGTTGCGCGCGGCGACGTGGTCTGCTTCCTCTACCCGGAAGACGTCCGCGAAGTCTATGTCAAGCGCGTGATCGGCTTGCCGGGCGATCGCATTCGCCTGGACCACAAGACCGTGATCCGCAACGGCCACGTGCTCATCGAACCCTACACCCAACACATCGGAACATTTCCGGTTCCCTATCGCGACAACTTTCCGCTCGAGCCCGAGTGGGACACCACTCCGCGTGGGCGCGACATGTTGGAGCATCACGTCTCGAACGGTGAAGTGACAGTGCCGCCGAATACGCTCTTTGTGCTCGGCGATAATCGTGACAACTCGCTCGACAGTCGCTTCTGGGGATTCGTGCCGCGCAGTTATATCGTCGGCAAACCGCTCTTTGTTTACTGGTCGTACGATGCGCCCACGGAGGACCTCACGGAGTGGAGTGTGTCTCACGTGGTCGATGTGATGCTCCACTTTTTCAGCCGAACACGTTGGGATCGCACGCTGTCAGTGCCCCGTTCCCAACCGGCGCGGGAAGCGGGAGGCGCACGATGAACGACATCCTGTTGGCCGCATTCGGCTGGCTGGTTCCCGGAGGAGCCTATCTGCTGACACGGCGTTACTTCCATTTCGCGGCCTTCGCACTTCTAGTTTCGGTGACGTTCGCGATTGGTCTGGCTCTCCACGGCGCGTACCAGTGGCCGACAGCGGCTGAACTCCACGGGCTCGATAGCATGACAGCGCTGCTCTTCAAAGCTGGGTCCTTCGCCAAACTGCTGGCCGGCGCGCCATACTTGCTGGCCGCGCTGTTCGGTGGCACCGGCACATTCCTGGACGGCCGCCTGCACGAGTACGGAACAGTGTTACTCTCCATGGCCGGTATCTTCAATCTGCTGGCGATATCGAATGCCTTCGATCTGCGAAAGGCGGAGACGCGCTAATGTCCCACCTCCCCTTCACATTTCTGCTGGCGGTTCTGCTTTCGGCGGCCCAGGCGCTATTGGGGCGTCGATCCATGGCGGAGCGCTTGTGCCTTGCGACTTATTCGTTCCTCTGCTGTGTGGTTACCGTAGTAGGCGGAAGCTGGGTCATGTACCTGATCCACGGGTAAAGAAGTTCACGCATTCTTCCCACAAACTGTTTCATTTGTTTCATCCCATCGAACAAGCAACTGCAACTCTAGTAAGATCCAGCACGGGCATGCTTGCCGGTTTATCCTCGGTCAGTACCTGATTGAGCACTGATTCTGAGCATGATAGACTCACGCTACGATTCGGGAGGATCGGGAAGTTGCAGGCTCTCGCAATCTGTCTCTTGTTCGGCGCTTCAGCTCTCCCCATTTGGTCCGCGGATCCCATAGCGGGAAGTGTCAAGACGGTGCAAGGCGGCGCCACTGTCCGCCGCGGAACACGAACCCTTCCTGCCACTGTCGGAATGCACCTGATGGTCAACGATATCCTGCAGACTGCGGCCGACGGCCGCTTAGGCGCCATTCTGCAGGATGGCACTGGAATCGGTCTCGGGCCGAGCACCGAGCTCAAAATCGATACCTTTCTGTTCGAGCCGGTCCAAGGCAAATTCGGTTTGCTACTCCGACTCGCCCGTGGAGTCATAGCTTATTTTTCCGGAAGAATCGCCAAGTTTGCGCCCGGGTCAGTAACTGTGGAAACACCGGTCGGTGTCATCGGTCTGCGAGGCACTCACCTGGCCGTTACCGTTGAGGGGACATAGATACGGCGATGAGAACGAAATGGTTTGCAGTGACCCTGATCCTTCTGAGCGCCGCCTGTGCGCCCAAACGTGTGGCTTCTCCACCCGCTGCCCCTGCCGCGAAACAGAACGTCTTCGCCCTCTTACCGGAGCCCAACGGCGAATCGAGCGGCATCGTGGTCCGGAACCAGGGCGGCGCCCAGGATTTGACTCAACCTTACCAGGCGGTGCGCGTTCAGGCCGTCACCGTCGCGCCGAGCACTCCCGTTGTGCTCGATCAGGCGGAGGTCCGCCGCCTGTTTGGGTCGGCGATCGATGTCTTGCCCGAGCCGGAGCTGGTTTTCGTTCTTCACTTCGATGAAGACCGGGCCGCGTTGAATGCCGCCTCCCAGGCCCAGATCCCTGCGATTCTGAAGGCCATCCGCGACCGCCATTCCACAGCGATTACGATAACCGGCCACACCGACACCACGGCGACTCCCCAGTACAATTACGAACTCGGACTCAGGCGTGCACAGAACGTAAAAAGCCTTCTGGAGGCGCAAGGTGTGAATGCCGACGACGTATTTGCTTCGTCTCATGGAGACGCCGATCTGTTACAGAAAACTGACCGCAATGTTTCCAATGAGCAGAACCGCCGGGTAGAAGTCATTGTCCGCTGAGGACGGAGAGATGCGGGTCTTCGCAGTAGGATCGTTGGTGGTATTGATCACCCTCGGTATCTTCCTGATCCAACCCGTGCCCATTGCCGACTTCAACGCCAAGGTATCTGACGTTGTGGCCGGATGGGCTGGACCCGGTAAGCCATCCGGCAATGTGGTGATTGTCGAAATCGACGAAAAGAGCCTGGTTCAGTTCGGGCGCTGGCCTTGGCCGCGCGATCTCATCGGCCATCTAGCTCACAACATCTTGAATCGCGGCGCTGCCGTTCTCGCCGTGGACATGATGTTTCCCCAGGCGGACCCGGGGCACGACTCGGTGCTCGCGGACGCCATTGCCGGCAAGCCTGTTGTGATCGGACATACCCTGAGGTTCGACCGCGGCGGGGCCGATTCGTCCTGTCCTCTACCTTCCTTGCCGCTTGCGGTTATCGGCGAGGCCGGATCCCGCGGCGGCCCCTTCTTCCACGCGACCGGCGCCGTCTGTAGCACCACGGCGATCTCGCGGGCGGCAGCAGGCGGAGGCTTTCTCAACGCGGCGCCCGACTCCGATGGGATTCTGCGCCGTGTCCCTATGTTGATCGAATACGGCAACCTGTACGATCCGAGCCTGGCGCTGGCGGCGCTCGATCTGTATCGGCACGTCTCCCACCGCCAACTCTTCGTAAGCAGTCTAGGCGCCGAGCGGTTGCGCCTGGATAACCGCACCATTCCTCTGGAAGGGCCCAGCACTCTGCGTTTGCGTTTCCGCGGCGCGCGGGGCGCCTTTCCTTATGTTTCCGCCGCCGACATCCTTGCCGATGCCGGGCAGCTGGAGGTGCTGCGCGGCAAGATCGCCATTCTTGGCGGCACGGCGGCGGGGATCGAGAGTCCGATCGTGACACCCATCGATCCGCTGTTCCCCGACGTCGAGGTCCAGGCCACCGTTATGGACAACCTGCTGCAAGGTGACTCTCTGTGGCGCTCGGGCGGCACGCTCCTCGGGGAATTGATGCTGGGGCTGCTTGCCGGCCTGACTGCCATCTTTCTGTTGGGTCGGATTCATTTCCTGGGGGGCGTCCTGGTCAGCCTGGGTCTGATTGCCGGTGTCTGCGCGGTCTGCGCGCTGGCGGTAAAGCTCGGCGGTGTGATTCTTTCTCCGCTGCCCGCCTCGGCGGCGGTTGCCGTCACGTTGCCCGTCCTCGCTCTGGTCAACTATCGGCGGCAGAAGAGCACCGTGGATCGCACCAGGCGGCAACTGGTGGCCGCGAGCGAGATGCAGAGGGAGAGCGAATCCCGTTATCGAAGGCTGGTGGAAAACATCAATGACGCCATTGCAGTGGATGACGGCCAGGGCCGCCTGTTATTTGCCAACCGAAGATTTCGCGAATGGTTCGGGCTGGTGGACCGCGATATCCGCGACGTGCATTTGGACGATTTCGTCGCCCCGGAATGCCTGGAGGAAGTGCGCGATCGCCACGATCGCCGGGTGCGCGGGGAAGCCGTGCCGGACCACTTCGAGTTCGTAGGCATCCGCTCCGATGGAACCCGCATCTGCATTGAGGCCCTGGTCACCACGGTCGAAGAGGACGGCCGCATTGTCGGCACACAGGCGGCGTTGCGCGACGTCACCGAACGCAAGCGCATGGAAGCCGAATATCAGCAGGCACAGAAGATGGAAAGCATCGGCAGGCTGGCCGGCGGAGTGGCGCATGACTTCAACAATCTTTTGACCGTGATCAACGGCTACAGCGGTATGCTGCTGGACGAGTTGCCTTCGGGAGACCGCTCCCGCCGCAATGTGGAGCAGATCCTGAGGGCGGGAGAGCATGCCGCCGAACTGACTCAGAAACTCCTGGCCTTCAGCCGGAAGCAATTGGTAAAGCCCAAGCAGTTAAGTCTGAACCTGGTGGTGACGGAAGCGGAGAAAATGTTGGATCGCGTCATCGGTGAGGATATCGACCTGGTGACGCGCCTGAGTCCCGATCTCGCGCTGGTGGTCGCCGACCCCGGACAGATGCACCAGGTTGTGATGAACCTCGTGGTGAACGCACGAGACGCCATGCCCACCGGAGGCCAGCTCATCGTCGAGACGAAGAACACCGAGCACGAGGTCTGCCTGGGTGTCACGGATACGGGGACCGGCATGCGCGAAGAGGTGTTGGCGCACCTGTTCGAGCCGTTCTTCACCACCAAGGAACCAGGCAAGGGAACCGGCTTGGGGCTTGCCACGGTGTACGGCATCGTCCATCAATCTGGAGGGAGGATTGACGTCAAAAGCAAAGTAGGCCATGGCACCACCTTCCTGGTCTATCTGGCGCGCGTAGAATCCGCGACGCCTGAGCCTTCCGATTCGCCCGCGCCGGTCACGTCGCTGCGGGGCTGGGAAACCATACTGGTGGTGGAGGACCAGGATGCGGTCCGCCAAATGACGGTGGCCATCCTGGAGAACTACGGTTATTCCGTGTTGCAAGCTCCCAACGGCCCCGAAGCTCTAGCCATGGCCGAGAGGTATTCAGAGCCCATCCACCTGCTGCTCACCGATATCGTCCTCCCCCTCATGGATGGACGAGTGTTGGCGGACAGACTGAGGGCCGTCCGCCCGGATACCAAGGTGCTGTACGTTTCCGGATATTCGGAGGAGAAAATTGGCCGCAGCAGCCCATTCGAAGGCGACAAGTCGTATCTAGCCAAGCCCTTCAGTTCCGCCGCGCTTGCGGCGCGCGTCCGGGAGATTCTGGCGGACGGAGAGATCCGGGCGCCGCCAAGCCCCTGTGAAATCGGGTTGTTTTCACAAACGGGGTTCACTCTATAAGTTTTTCAGTCTTATCCATGTGAATCCGTGTCCAGCCGTGGCTATATACTGTTTGCATGCCCACCAGACGAGGTTTCTTCGCCCAAATGGGAGCCGCCGCCGCCGCCGCGCGGATGATGCCCGAGATGGCCTACGCACAGCGCGCCGCCGTGAGCGGCAACCTGCCCAAAGACATGGTGTGGCTGAACGCCAACGAGAACCCTTCCGGACCTCCGCAGTGCGCTCTTGAAGCCATGCAGAAGGTTCTTCCCACTTCGAACCGCTACCACTACAACGAATTCGGCGACATCTATAGAGCCATCGCCGCCTCCGAAGAATTGCAGCCCAATCAGATGATCACCGGCTGCGGATCGAGTGAAGTGCTGCACACCTGCGTCGATGCCTTCACCGGCGCCGGCCTGCCGCTCATCAGCGTAGCGCCCGCCTACGAAGGTCCCATCGATACCGCCCGCGCCCTCGGCCGCCCGGTGGTGCTCACCAAGCTTCGCGAAGATTACACCGCCGATGTCCACGCCCTCGCGCAGGAAGCCGACAAAGCCCACGGCGGCGTCATCTACCTCTGCAATCCCAATAACCCGACCTCCGCGGTCACCAGCGCCAAAGATATCGACTGGCTAGTGAATAACCTGCCCGTCAACACCATCCTCCTGGTAGACGAAGCCTACATTCATTTCGTCGACCGCCCCGATGTCGAAAGCGCGCTGCCCTACGTCCGCCAAGGCAAGAACGTGATCGTCGCCCGGACCTTCTCCAAGATTTACGGTATGGCCGGATTGCGCGTCGGTTTCGCCGCCGCCAAGCCCGAGTACATCGAAAAACTCCAGCCGCTGCGCATGAACGTGATTTCGATTGTCAGCGCGCGTGCCGTAGTCGCCGCCCTCGCCGAGCGCCAGAAGTTCCTGCCCGAGCGCAAAGCGGCGCTTTCCAAAACGCGCGCCGAAACCTGCGCCTGGCTGAAGGAACGCGGCGTGAAGTATATCGACCCCAGTGCCAATTTCATGATGATCGATTGCGGCCGCAATGCCCGCCAGTTCATCAGCGCCATGCCGCCTCTCGGTGTCGCGCCCGGCCGTCCATTCCCGCCGCTCGACAACATGCTGCGCGTGACCATCGGCACGGATGCCGAAATGGCCAAGTTCCGCGACGTCTTCTGGAAAGTCTACAAGGGCTAACGCTCAATCGCAGCGCAGTGCCACCACGGGATCGATCCGTGCGGCACGCCTGCTGGGGGCTAGCGCCGCGCCCAAACTCGCGCCGATCACTACCGCCGCGCCCAACCCGAAAGCCATCGGGTCGTAGGGCTGAAGAGTTTCCAGCTCATTGGCAAATATGGGCGCGGCCATCAGCGCCAGCGCCGCTCCCAACGCCGCGCCGATGCCCGCCATTCGCATCGATTGCGTCATCACCATCCGCACTACGGCCCCGCTGTTTGCTCCCAGCGCCATGCGGATCCCAATTTCTTTGGACCGCTGGCTCACCAGGAATGACATGACGCCGTAGATTCCCGAGAGGGTCAACAGCAACGCCAGACCAGCCAGAAACCCGCTTACCCAGAACGCCACGCGGAACGGATAGATCATGGTGGCCAGCACCTCGTCCATGGGGTTGATCTGGTCTGCCGCATCTGGTCCCAGGCTATTCAAGGCCGTTTCGATCAGCCGTTTGCCTGAATCCTTGTTGCCGCGCGCCGCCACCATGAGCGCGTCATTCCCTTGGGCCGACCGGGTGGTGGGGAAGTACAGACAGGTCGTATCGACTCCGTTGCCGACAAAGCCGCTGGCCACGTCACGCGTGATTCCGATCACTTGAGCCGAATGGAATGACGGCCGCCGGTCTGTACTCGAATCGTTCGGGCCTCTGGGAGGAATCAGAAGTGTTTCGCCCAAGGCCGGCCGGCCCGGCCAGAACCGCTTCGCCGTAGCTTGGCTGATCACCACCACCGCCGCGTCCGACCGGGCTTCTTCCGGCGTGTAGGCGCGCCCCTGCAGCAGAGGAATTCTCATCAACGAAAAGTATTCCGGAGAAACAAAGTTGTATCCGGCCACAAATTCGTTGCGTCCGCCCGCGGGCGCCACCGCGATCGGCCGCAGCGAATCGATGATCGGTGAACGCCAGGCGGCGGCTACTTCTTCGATGCCGGGCTGCGAAGCCAGGCGCTCCGCCGCCGCCTTGTATCTCGCCGCCGTCTGCACATTGAACACGCCCTGAATCCGCATGCCGATATCCACCGAGGCCGTGCGCTGGACGCTCCGCATCATGATTACCGCGTAGGTCAGCAGAAGGCAGCAAATCGTCGCCTGGACGGCCACCAGCGCGTTGCGCAGCCGGGTGGGCCGGTATTCGTTGCCGAAATCGCCGCGATTCGCCTGTACCAGGTTCGAGCGCGTGGTTTGGATCGCCGGGATGAGTCCGAAAAGCAGAGTTGCCCCAAACGACGCGGCCAGGATGAAAGCAAATACCCGCATGTCCGGATCGAGCCGCGGAACCCGCACCAGTTTGGCGAACGCGGCCGGCAAGGTGGTGAACATCAGCCACTGCGTGGAACGGATGGAGGCCTGCGAAATCAGAGCCCCAGCCAGCGCCGCGGGTACCGCTAGCAAGACGCTTTCGGTTAACAACTGCCGAACCAGCCTTGCCCTGCCGGCGCCCAGCGACACGCGAATACCGATCTCACGCTGGCGCGCCAGTGCCCGCGCCAGCATCATGTTCGACACGTTGGCACAGGCTGCCGCGAGCACCAGCCCGAACGCCACAAAAATCGGGGCGACCGCGGCGAGCAATTGAGGCGTCATAGCGATCGCGGTCGCGCGGGACAGCATCTCCACTCCAGTAACTCGCTTTTGGGGAGGCAGGCCCGCCGTCTCCGCGCCGGCCCATGCCCAGAGAGCGGACTTGGCGGAAGCTTCGCTTACTTCGTGCCGCAATCGGACTAGCGGCCTCAACTTCTCGGGTTCCTCCGGTCCGAAGAGATCGGCTCCTGCTGTCACACGCTCGTCCATGCTGATCGGGATCCAGAAATCCCAGGCGACCTCGCCGACTCCCGAAAACATC
Source organism: uncultured Solibacteraceae bacterium (assembly GCA_963815475.1). Lineage (GTDB taxonomy): Bacteria > Acidobacteriota > Terriglobia > Bryobacterales > Bryobacteraceae > Sulfopaludibacter. Next base: position 4,761,821 of record CAWFHD010000003.1, read on the forward strand.
GGGTTGGCAACTCCGATAATCTCGAATGGTTGGCCTCGCAGCAGCACCTTGCGGCCTAGCACGTCTCCGCTCGCGCCATACCAGTTCCGCCATGCCTGGTAGCTCAGCACCATCACCGGTCGGGCCCCCGGCGCCGCCGCATCCTCGGGCTCAATCAGCCTGCCGGAGAACGCTCCCGGCCGCAGCATCTGGAAGTAGTTCCCGGTCACCAGTTGGCCCAGGCCAAAGCGGCCATCCACGGGCGCGAGCACAAAGTCGGTTGCCGCTACGTCTGCGAACACGCGATCCAGGCGCGCCAGATTCTGGTACGCGCGCCAACTGACGCGGGGATGGAAGCTCTTCGACGTCCACCACACTTCGTACAAACTCCGCGGGTCGCGCACGGCGGACGGTCGCAGCATGTACGCATCGAACACCGTGAATATCGTTGTGTTCAGCCCCAGCGCGAGCCCGATCGTCCCCGCCACCGTCAGTGCGAAAAGCGGAGCCTTGCGGAATCCGCGCACCGCGTAGCGGATGTCCTGCCCCAGAGAGTCCAGCCAGCCGAATCCCCACACGGCGCGGCTCTCTTCCAGGAAATACGCCTCGCTGCCGAACTGCGCGCCCACCTCCGCCGCCATCTCTTGGTGGATCCTCACCTCCTCGGCCAGGTCCGCCTCAAACCGCCGCCGTCGCCCAAGCTGGCGAAGCTTTTTCCCGATCCGCACTCTACGCCTCCATCACCCGCGCAATCGCAGCCAGCACGAACTCAAAGCTGCGACGCTCCTCCGCCAGGTGCTTTTTCCCCGCCGCCGTGATCTTGTAATATCGGGCCCGCCGGTTGTTTTCCGTAACGCCCCATTCCGCCTCTACAAACTCGTTCAGCAAAAGCCGCTGTAGCGCCGGGTACAACGACCCTTCGCCGATCTTCAACGCGTCGTTCGACAACTGCTGGATGTGCTGCGCGATCCCGAAACCGTGATTCGTCCCGCGGCTCAACGTCTTGAGAACCAGCATCTCCAGCGTGCCGGGCAGAAAGTCCGCCCCCGGATTACTCTTTGGCAGTCCCATTGTTTGTCTATACCATCGACTATCGATACCATCGACCGTCGATACGAGTATACTCCAGCTTTTGTTCCGCGCAACAATAATTAGGTGTCCACTCCCACCATCGCCTGCATCGGCGGCACCCATATCGATCACCGCGCCATGCTGCGCGGCTCCCTCGTCCTGGGCACCTCCAACCCCGGGACCTTCTACACCGATTTCGGCGGCGTCGCCCGCAATATCGCCCAGAACCTGGCCCACCTCGGCTGCCGCGTCCTGCTCTGTTCGCGCGTGGGTAACGATGATGCCGGCCGCCGCGTCCTCGCCCAGCCCATCGATACCTCGCTCGTCACTGTGTCCTCCACCCGGCCCACCGCCTCCTACACCGCCATCCTCGAGACTAACGGCGAACTCGTGATCGGCCTCGCCGACATGGATGTCTACGACGAAGCCACTCCCGCCATCCTCGCCCCGGCCCTCCCGCGACTCCGCGAAGCCCAACTGTGGTTCATCGACGCCAACTTCCCCGGCGATACCGTCGACTGGCTCCTCACCTCGGCCGTCGCCATCCCCGTCGCCATCGATGCCATCTCCGTTGCGAAATCGCGGCGCCTGCTGCCGCTTCTTCCGCGCATCCCCTACTTTTTCTGCAATCTCGCGCAGGCTGGCGCGCTCGCCGGAGCCGCCTTCGCCGATCCTGTAAACGCCGCGCAATCGCTGCGCCGCCTCGGAGCGGTTGCAGCAATTGTCTCCGCTGGTCCCAAAGGCATCGCGGTCTACGATACCGCGGGCGTCACCGCCATCCCTGCCATTCCCGCCATGCCGCGCGACGTGACGGGCGCCGGCGATGGCCTCGTTTCCGGCGCCATCTACGGGCTCTCGCAAAAACTCGACCTGCCAGCCGCCGCCCGCCTCGGACTTGCCGCTGCTGCCATCTCCATCGAATCCGACAGTTCCGCCGCGCCTCACCTTACCCTGGAGGCTCTATATGCACGCGCTTAGAATCGCGGCGGAAGTGCAAGATGCCATCGCTGAACGGCGACCCGTCGTCGCGCTCGAAACCACCATCGTCACTCACGGCATGCCGTATCCCGACAACGTCGCTACCGCCCGCTCGCTCGAAGCCGAAATTCGCGCGCGCGGCGCCGTGCCCGCCACCATCGCGGTGATAGATGGCGCCGTCCGCATCGGACTGTCGGAGTCCGAACTTGAGTCGCTCGCCGCCACCAAGGGAGTCCTGAAGCTCAGCCGCAACGATCTCGCCTACGCCATCGCTACCAGCCAGGCCGGCGCCACCACCGTCGCCGCCACCATGATTTGCGCGCAACTCGCCGGCATCCGCGTCTTCGCCACCGGAGGCATCGGCGGCGTCCATCGCGGCGCGGAAGCCTCCTTCGACATCTCGGCAGATTTGGAGGAACTCGCCCGCACCTCTGTCGCCGTAGTGTGCGCCGGCGCCAAAGCGCTCCTCGATCTTCCGAAAACAATGGAGTATCTGGAAACCCGCGGCGTCCCCGTCATCGGCTACCGGACCAGCGAATTCCCGGCGTTCTGGAGCCGCTCCAGCGGCCTCCCCGTGCCCATGCGGCTCGATTCGCCCACCGAAATCGCGCGCCTGCTCGACCTCAAGTGGTCGCTTGGCCTACAGGGCGGCGCTGTCGTCGCAAACGCCGTTGATGCGGCCCAGGAAATTCCGTCCGCCGAAATGTCGGGCTATATCGAGACCGCCGTCACCGAAGCCGTTACGCACGGAATCGCCGGCAAAGCCGTGACGCCCTACATTCTGGCGCGCCTGGTGGAGATCACGGGAGGCCGCAGCCTGCGAACCAACATAGCGCTGGTGCAGTCCAACGCCCGCCTCGCCGCCGACCTGGCCGTAGCCTGGTCCCAGCAATAATAATGGGCCCGGTGGTCGAAGCCACCGGCCGTCTTAAGCAACCCATGTACGATGAAACTGTGCCTCCTCGTTCCTGGTGGATTCTCCTGGCGCTCGCCTCCACCCACGCCCAATCCACACCCGCCGCGCTGCACGGAATCGTGAAAACCGCCGACGGCCAACCTGCCTCCGGCGCCTCCATCCTGCTCGATCCCTCCAACCGCACCATCACCGCCACAGCCGAGGGGACCTTCGTCGTTCCCAATCTGCCAGCGGGCCATTATCAGTTAACGGCCAGCAAGCCGGGCTTCGCCAATTCCTCCCCGGCCGCTATGGAGTGGACCGGCGCGCAGCCTCCCGTCACGCTGACTCTCGGCCCCGCTGCGCCGCCGGCCGGCTTCCTCAAGCGCTTTGCCCGCGCTTACGCCGACGATTGGAAGGGCGCCGCCTCCAGTGGACCCGAGCCGCCCCGCCGCATTCCCGCCTCGCCGCTCAACTCCCCGCCTTTTCCGAATTCCGACTGGTCCTACGGTGGCGCTCCCGTGATCGGTGAGCCCGATACCAACGTTCCCCCGCTCATGCAGGCCATCTACGGCGGCTCGAATGGCAAGGCTTGGGAGAACAGCCGGGTCAAGGTGTATGGCTGGTTGGAAGGCAGCATGAATCTCAGCACTTCGTCGAACTCCAACCTCCCCACGGCGTACGATATTTTCCCCAACCACTTCGAACTCGATCAGGCCCTGCTCTATATCGAACGCCTGCCCAACACCGTGCAGACCGATCACATCGATTGGGGCTTCCACCTCAGCGCCCTCTATGGCACCAGCTACCGTTTCACCAGCAACAAAGGCTACTTCAGCCAACAACTGCTGCAGCACAATCGCCAGTACGGCTTCGACCCGGTGCTGGAATACGTCGACCTCTACATCCCGCAGGTAGCCGACGGGCTCAATATTCGCATCGGCCGCTACCTTTCGGTGCCTGGTATCGAAGCGCAGTTGGCGCCGAATAACTACATCTACACGCACTCGTTGCTCTACAGCATCGACCCGTTCACCGACACCGGAGTCATCGCCTCGCTGAAGCTGAACGACCGCTGGCTGGTGCAATTAGGAGTCAGTGCAAGCCATGATGTCGCGCCCTGGACCAGCGATGCGAAGCCGGCGGTAACGGCATGCGTCAGCTACACCTTCCAGCACGGCAACGACAATGTTTACGGGTGCATCAACGGCATCAATCGCGGAAAGTACGCCTACAACAATCTGCAGATGTACGACACCACCTGGTATCACAAGTTCGGCCCAACCTGGCACATGGCCACAGAAGCCTGGTTTATGTACCAGCGGGACGTCCCCAATGTCGCTGGCCCACTGCCTTTGGAACTGGGATCGAATGGAGCATTCTGTGCTCCGGGGCAGGCGCGCTGTTTCGCTCCCGAATGGGCCATGGTCAACTACGTGGAGAAGCAGTTGTCCGCCAGGAACTATCTGTCCATCCGAACCGATTTCCTCGACGACCTGAAAGGCCAGCGAACCGGCTACAAGACGTCATACTCAGAAGGAACGCTGATGTGGGGACACTGGGTGGGAAGCACTATCCTGTTCCGCCCCGAACTCCGCTACGACCACTCCTTCAAGCTCCCGGCTTACGACCGGGCAACCCACAGCAATCAATTCCAACTAGCCGCCGACGTAATCTTCAAGTTTTAAATCGGTGACATGAAACCGTTTGCTGACTCGCGCTGCTCCGATCCGAGCCGCGACCGTAAGGGAGTCGGTTGCCTCGGAATGCGGGCCTGTACCTCGGAAACGGCGCGCCTTGGTATCTACGGTACCCGTGAAGCCCGCACAGTCGCCGCGGGCGGCAATGCTAGCGTGAGCGCCATCGACGCCCAACTGGTCCCCGCAGCCGAGATCCACTGATCGTGGCCGTGCGGGAACTCCGCGTCGAAGTATGGCTGGATCGCGAGCGCCCGCGTCTTCACATACCACGAGCCGTCTTCCTGCTGCGTGCCCAGCAGGAACTGCACCCCGCGCTGGTAAGCCGGATCCGTGGTCGCCAGCCCTGCCGCATTGAGCGCCACCAGACTTCTTCCGGTAGCGTATGCCGAGCTCGCCATGGAAGGCAGGTCGCTCCAGCCGCCGTCGGGCCGCTGCGTTGCCAGCACTTCCTGCATCGCTTTCTGTGTGGCGGCCTTGTCCCCGCCCGCCCAGGCCAGTCCGGTCAGCCGCCACGCCCGGTCGTCATTATTCGCGGAATTCGCCTTCGCCAGCCAGGATGCGGCAAGCTGAATCGCCTTCTGGGAAGCGGATTTCCCCGCCTTGGGCGCGTAGAGCTGAAGCGCGCGCATGGAGATCGCCGTCTGCCCGATTTTCATCAGGCAAATCGGCGGACGGCCGTCGGCCTCCGCGTAAGGCCACTCACCATTCGGGCTCTGGCGTCCCAGAAGGTACATCGCCACAGCGTCGGTATTGAGATCGGCCTTGTAGCCCTCGGCGTTCAAGCCCAGTAACTGGTAAGCCACAATGCCCTCGGTGAAAAAGTCCCCCACCGGCAACAGAAAACCCTGGCGCATGCGGTCGCGCAGCTTCTCGATCGCCTGCACATTCACCTTCACCTGTGCCGCGGAACTCGCTTCGTCAATCTGGAATTTGCGCGTGCGCGCCAGGCCTACCGTCATGGCGGCCATGCTGTCGTTGTGGCAGGAAATGCAGCCTGAGTCCTTCGCGAACTTAGCATCCGAGCGTTGTATGAGCGGCAGGCTGCTCTGCACCGCATTGCGAATGGTGTTCTCGTGCCGCGGCTTAAAACTCACCGGCGTAATCGTGCTGGCCTTTGCCCCCGATTTCACCAGCAGGTCCACAATCGGCGTATCGCCGTTGAGCTTCGCGATATCCAGCACTGTCACGCCCGCGTCCCCGGACTTCGTATGCTTGTCCTTGGCGTTTACATCCGCGCCACGCTCAATCAGTAGCTTGACTACATCCAGCGGGAGAAGATCGGAGACTGCCGCGTACATCAGCGGGGTTCTGCCTAGCGGGTCGAATGCATTCACATCGGCGCCATGATCCAGCATTAGCCGCACGGCTTTGATATCGCCAAAGACCGCCGTGTCTTGCAGTGAGGCAGTGAATGGGCCCTTGTCTGTAATCTTCGCCGCCACCAATTCGAGGCACTTCTGGCATTTCGAGGTGACCGACATCGTGAGCCCCATCTCGCCCGTGGCTTTGGCATCCGCCCCGCGCTCCACCAACAATTCGGCCATCGCCGCGTCGCCGGACAGCAGGGCTTCCAGCAGCGGCGACCCTTCGGTTTCGGCCTTGGCGTTCGGATTGGGATTCGCCCCCTTATCCAGCAGCAGCTTCACAATCGGCGAGTCGCCCGCGCGCCGCGCCGCAATCATCAATGGCGTGCGCAGATCGTCCGACTTGGCATTGACGTCCGCGCCATGCTCCACCAGCACGCGCGTCTTTTCCAGATCCCGCGCCGCCCACATCAGCGCTGTCGCGTTGGCGTCGTTGCGCTTGTTGGGGTCGGCGCCCATCTTGAGCAGTCGTGCGATCGTCGCCGCGTTCGAGTACAGCACCGCGTACATAAACGGAGTGGAGCCCTCCGGTCCACGCGCATTCAGCAGTGAGGGTTCGGCGGTCACAGCCTTCAGGAACGCAGCCTGGTCGTCATTGCGCAGCATTTCCACCAGCGACACCGTTTTGGGGTTCGCCGGCGATGCGTCGGCTTCGTTGGAAAGCGCATCCGGCCACTCCGCGCCCTGGTCGATCCAGGCCTTGATGATCGCGATCTGCTCGGGACGGAGTGCTCCTGTCGGCGGCATCTGCGGTCCGAACTCGCTGCCCACCAGCCGGTGATATACGAAGCTGTTCTCGCTGCTGCCAGGCACAATGCGCCGGCTGAAGCCCTTCATCGCCGAACTCTTCCGGTCCAGCCGCATCCCGGCCTGTTGTTGCGCCGGTCCATGACAGCCCACGCAGTTCTGCCGCAGGATCGGCTGCACGTCGCGGCCGAAGTCGATTTTCGCAGGGGTTTGTGAAAACAGCCCAGGAAGCAGGCACAGGCCCGTGAGGGCAGAAGCTTTAATAGAACTCATAGTACACTCCGTACGACTCTCAGACTAGGTGGGTCGGAACTCGGTGAATTATCGCATAACATCGCGATCCTACCTACGGAAAGCAGTACTCAATCGAAAGATACAGTCCCAGTTACCATGCGGCGGGACCGGGAATGGTGCGCGTGTGAATGAAGGTGTACTCTCCCACCGTGGCTTCCATGCCCGCATCGTCGAGAGCGATCAGTCGCGCAATCATGGTCTCTGACGGAGCCGCCTTCGCATACTCGATGGGCTGTTGGAACGCTACGCCGCCCGCTTCCGGATGAAACGGGATGTCTGCCAGTCGGAACTGCTCCGCGCCATCCCGGTTGCAGATGGAGAGATCCAACCGCTGTGTCGCGCTTAAATCGGCCTGCAGCCGCCCGATCAGAAAATCGTCGTCGGCCGATACCGTGCATCGCACGCTGCCCCCACGGGGAGGCGCGTATTCCCGCACGCGCAATCCTTCTTCCGCCACCCGCTTCAGAAATGCGTCACTGACCACCATCAGTAGATTGCCCTGACGCGCCACGGTCCGCAGACCGCCAGCCAGCGCGATCGTCTCGCGAAACCGCGCGCCGCATTCATCGCAACTAAAGAGATGCTCTTCCACGGCCGCTTCTTCCTCGCTCGTCAACGAGGCCAGCCAGTAATCCGCCAGCACCGCCGCGTCAATTGGAGCTGCGCAGTTCATGCCGCCGCCCCCATGCAATCGCGTAGCTGGCGAATCGCACGATGGCGAATCACTCGCAAGTTGGCATCGGACACGCCCAGAAACCGGGCGGCATCGGCGGCGGTCTTCTCGTCATAGAACGTCATCACCACCACTGCGCGTTCGCGTTCTTTCAAGCCCTGGACACAGCGTGTGAGTTGCTCATGGTCCAGCATGGGAATCGCTGTCGCGCCCGGCGCTAACATATCCGTTCCGTACAGCTCCAGTAGCCGTTCTTTTCTCTGCGCGTTGCGCCGCAGGTCGAGCACGGTCATCCGACACGTGCCCAGTACGAAGGATGCTAGTTTCTCTCCCTCCCGCAATCGCCCTGCCCGCAAGGCCTCCAGCGTGATCACCAGAACCTGCTGCACCAGATCGTCCGCGGCGTGGGCCTCCCGGAGATGACGCAATCCGTATAGACGGATCCGCGGAGCCATCCTCTGGAACAACTCGGCTTCGGCCACGCGATTGTCTCCGCGGCCGATTTGCTGCGCCAACTCGCCATCGGTCAACTCAATTTCCATCACCACATATTTTATGTGTAACGGGAAGCCGGGTCGTTACACATCCCGCGAGGAGAGAGCAAATGACCGTACAACAGCACGAGCCGTACCTGAACCACAGAGAAGATTCCGCGTTCCGCTTCCTGGGTGTGCCCACCGTCATGCGGTCCACTGGGGAGACCACCAATGGCGCATTCGGGCTGATCGAACACGCGATGATTCCGCCCGGTTTTGCGTCGCCGTACCACACCCATCACCGCGAAGATGAAGCCTTCTACGTACTGGAAGGTGAGATCGCCTTCGTCTGCGCTGGAAAGTGGCTGCTGGCCGGACCCGGAACGTATGTTTTCGGGCCGCGCGAACTTCCGCACGGCTTCCAGGTGGTGGGCAGCGTCCCCGCAAGAATGTTGCTGCTGTGCGCGCCGGCCGGCTTTGAGCATTTCGTCCTGGAGCAAGCCACCGCAATCGACGCGAAGCCAACTCCTCCGGACATAGGAAAGATGATGGAACTTGCCGCCAAATATCGCATCGATATTCATGGCCCGCTCCCGGAACTGCCGGAGTCGGTCGCGAGTCAGTGAAAGGCGGCAACCGAAGTCTGAACCTGCGGCCCTCTTTCTGAGTCCGGCCACCCCTCGCCGAAAAATAGGTTTAGCCACGCATAGACACGGATTCACACAGATACAGATAATGCGAGACGTTTTATCTGTGTCCATCCGTGTCCATCTGTGGCCAATTCACTTTTGGCCTTTCAGCCGCCTGCGCTCAAAACAAACCCCTTCCCCCCAAACCGCTCCGTAGCTCGAAAACCGTCTGTTATCCTAACCGGTGTAAGGGCCGCCCGAGCCCCTACCCGATCCTTGACAACCGAATCCCTCCATAGCGGGCGAAGTACGGCAAACTGGCCCGCCTGCGCCGTTAAAAGTGCGTCACCCAAATTTTCCGATTGTCCGCAACTTACTGTAACAGAATGGGTTGTAAGCGCAAAAGCTATCCACCCATTTTTTTGGAGTGCGTCACCCGCTGCGTCCCAACCGACTCCTCCAGCTTGTAATCAAGTCGTAATGCGGTTACCATGCCCTCTTAGGACAAATCGACTTTGGCATCGCCCCCGTCCCACATCCAAGCGGTCTTACAACAGGATATCGACCTCATCCGCGCCAAGCTGCTGGAGATGCTGGCGCTCGATGAATTGGCCATGTCCCGCGCCTTCACCGCCTTCGTCCGGCGCGACCGCCAGTTGGCCTATTCCGTGATCCTCCGCGACCAGGACGTCGACGCCCTCGACGCCGCGCTAGATCAGCTTTGCCTAGCCTTCATCGTCCGCCACCAACCCGCCGCCGGCCATCTTCGCTTCGTCTACTCCGCCAGCAAAATCGTGAACTTGCTGGAGCGCGTGGGCGACTATGCGGAGAGCGTGGCGCGCCAGGTGGTCCTGCTCAGCTCGCTCAATTACGACGTCCCCACCGACAAGTTCAACGAGATGGCCAACCTCGCCATCCCCATGCTGCACAATGCCGTCCACGCCTTCGTGGATCGTAATACCGATCTCGCCCGCAGCACTATGGCCGCCGAACCGCGCGTCAACCAGATTCGCGACAGCCTCACGTCCGACCTGCTGGAATGGCGCGAGCAGGGCCGTATTCCGCTCGAGGCGCTCAACCCGATGCTCACCATCGCACGCCGCTTTGAACGCGCCTCCGACCAGGCCACCAACATCTGCGAACAGGCCCTCTACTTCGCCACCGGCGAATACATGCGCCACCTGGTTCGCGAAGATTATCGCGTGCTGTTCGTCGATCAGGAAAACGCTTGTCTGAGCCGCATCGCCCAGGCCGTGGCCACCAGCCTGGGTGCCCGCCGCTTCAGTTTCGATAGCGCGGGCATGACCGCGGGAGCGCCCGCGCCCCAGACCATCCGCTTCCTCGCCCAAAAAGGCGTGGATGTGACGCACCGCCCTCCGAAAGCCATTCAGGATGTTCCGCAGTTGGAGCGTGTCCAGGTAGTGGTCGCGCTCTGCAAGGAGGCGGAGCAGGCGTTTCCGCCAAAGCCCGGCAAAGGCCTCGCCCTACGCTGGCTGGTGCCAGACCCAAGCACCGCTCGCGGGACACCTGAGGAAGTGCAGGCCGAATACGAGCGCGCCTATCAATCGCTTACCAACCACGCGCGCGATCTGGTGCAGGCCATTCTGGGCGACGCACAGCCCGGGCCTCCCGATTCCAGTTCTTCAACGCCAACACAACTATGAGCTATTTCGCTGACTCTCGCTTTTACCGGCGAGCCGCGGGGGCGGTCCTTGCCACTGCCCTACTCGCTCTCCCGATCGGCTGTTCCAGGTCGAAAGGGCCCGGTAAAACGATCATTCAGGACACGGGATCGGACACCATGGTGAACCTCGCCCAGGCTTGGGCCGAGGAGTACGCCAGGGTAGCGCCCGGCGTTTCGGTGGAAGTTTCCGGCGGCGGATCGGGCACCGGCATCGCTGCCCTGAGCAGCGGCACCGTGGATATCGCGAATTGCAGCCGACGCTTCGAGCCTGCGGAAATCGCCCAGGCCAAGAAGAATACCGGCAAAGACCCGCACGAGATCATGGTGGGCTTCGACGCCCTCGCCGTCTACGTTCACAAGAACAATCCGATGAACGAAATCACCATCGATCAGTTGGCTGAGATCTATGCCGAAGGCGGCAAGATCACCAAGTGGTCGCAGCTTGGGGTCACCATGCCGGCCGGCGCCGATGAGATCATCCGCGTTAGCCGCCAGTCGAATTCCGGCACCTACTTCTACTTCCGCGAAGCCATCCTCGGTAAGGGCCGCGATTTCCGCCTCGGCTCGCGCGATATGCAGGGCTCCAAAGATGTAGTGGAGTTGGTGGCCAACACACCGCAGGCCATTGGCTATAGCGGCATGGGCTACAACACGCCGGCGGTCAAGGCGCTTCGCGTTTCCAAGAAGGCCGGCGAGACCGCATATCCACCCACGGTGGAGAGTACCTTGAATCACACCTACCCCATAGCACGCCCGCTGTTCATGTACACACTGGGCGAACCCGCCGGCGCTACCAAACAGTACATCGATTGGGTCCTTTCTCCGGCCGGGCAGAAGATCGTGGTTTCGAGCGGGTACGTCCCGTTGCCCCAGGCGAGCGGTTCGAACGATGCAGGCAAGTAACGTCCGCCGGTGGGAAACAATTGGCGAGACCGTGATTGAAGCCATCATCCGGCTTTGCGGCATCAGCGCTATTTTGTTTGTCTTCGGCATCTTCTTCTTCGTGTTTCGGGAAGGCTCGCAGTTTCTTTTTCACGGGTTTAAATTTCGTGAGTTCTTCTTCAGCCAGGAGTGGTATCCCACTTCGCAAAGCCACGTTCGCTATGGAGTGCTGGCCCTGATTGCCGGCACTGCCAGCGTCACGGTGACTGCCATGGCGATGGCCGTTCCCTTCGGAATCGGCGCGGCCATGTTCGTTTCCGAATTCTGCGGCGCGCGCATGAAGGAATGGCTGAAGGTCACTATCGAACTGCTGGCCGCGATTCCCTCGGTGGTGTGGGGCTTCATCGGGCTCACGTTGATGAATCGCCTGATCATGCTGGTGTTCCACGCTCCCATTGGACTCAACGTGCTGAATGGCGGTCTGATCCTGGCGCTGATGAGCGTCCCGATTATTGTGTCGATCGGTGAGGATGCCTTGAAGGCCGTGCCCGATTCGTACCGCGAAGCGGCGCTTGCCCTGGGCGTCACACGCTGGCAGATGGTCTACCGCGTCCTGCTCCCCGGCGCGAAGAACGGCCTGCTGGCGGCAGTGCTGTTAGGCGTGGGCCGCGCGGTGGGGGAAACCATGGCGGTGCTAATGGCGACGGGGCACGCGGTCAAAATTCCCACCAGCCCGATGGATTCGGTGCGCACCCTCACGGCTACCATTGCGGCGGAGTTGGGCGAAGCGTCGGTTCACTCGGATCATTACCAGGTGCTCTTCATCATCGGCATTCTGCTGTTCACCATCACGTTTATAGTCAACCTGGCGGCCGACCTGGTCGTGCGGGGAGTGAAAGGCAAGTAGCGTGTTCCAGGCCACTTCCTTCACTCGCAACAAACAGCGCGCCGAAGTCGCGGCCAAGTTCATCTTCCTGGCGATGACGATGCTGATGGTGTTGCCGCTGCTGCTCATCGTCGGTTACCTGGTCTACGAGGCGTGGCCGATTCTCTCCATCGACTTCATCTTCACCAATCCGCGCAACGGCATGCGCGCCGGAGGCATCTGGTCGCCGCTTCTGGGAACCATCTATCTGGTGGTGATCTCGCTGTTCATCGCCGCGCCCATCGGCGTGCTGGCGGCCGTTTTCCTGAACGAATATGCGCGCGAAAACTGGTTCACCCGCGTCATCAACCTGGCGGTGGTGAACCTGGCAGGTGTGCCCAGCATCGTGCATGCGCTCTTCGGTTTGGGAGCCTTTGTGCTCTTCGCCGGGTTGGGAAAGTGCATCCTGGCGGCGTCGCTCACGCTTGCGATCATGACCATGCCCGTGATCATCGCCAGCACCAAGGAGGCGCTCGCGTCCGTGCCCATGCCGTTCCGCGAGGCATGCTGGAATGTGGGCGCGACGCGCTGGCAGACCATTCGCCACGTAGTGCTGCCCAACTCCATCGGGGGCATTCTTACCGGCGTGATTCTGCAGGTTTCGCGCGCCGCTGGAGAAACCGCGCCCATCATGTTCACCGGCGCGGTCTTCTATAAAGCCATCAAGGAAGGCGACATTTTCGCCTACGGCCTCTTCGATCAGTGCATGGCGCTCTCCATGCACCTCTTCACCATCTCCACGCAGGTGCCGGACGTGCCCAAGGCCCTGCCCTACGGCACTGCCGTCGTGCTGCTGGGAACCGTGCTGGCCGTCAACGCCGTCGCCATCTGCGTCCGCATCCGCCTGCGCTCCCGGAGGAAGTGGTGAGCGGTTACGCATGAACCCCAACATGGTGGAGATCGCCAACCTGCGAGTCCGCTACGGCCGCAAGGAGGTCCTGCAAGAACGTCACGCTTCGACGTCCATCGCAACGAAGTCATCGGCCTGATCGGGCCGGCGCAATCCGGCAAGACCACGCTTCTCAAGGCCATCAATCGGACCATCGAGAACGTGCCCGAAGCGGTGGTCACCGGCTCCATTAAAGTGGATGGCGAAGACGTCATGCAGGTCAAGAATCTGCCCGCGCTGCGCCGCAAGATCGGCATGGTGGCTCCGCTGCCCGTGGGCCTGCCGCTCTCCATCTTCGACAACGTTGCGTTCGCGCCGCGCATGGCCGGCATCCGCAATCGTACGGACCTGGAAGAGCGCGTGGAGCGATGCCTGCGCCAGGCCGCCCTGTGGGACGAAGTGAAGGATCGCCTGGACAGCCTCGGCACTCGCCTTTCGGGCGGGCAGCAGCAGCGCCTCACCATCGCCCGCGCGCTTTCCCACGACCCCGAAGTTCTCTGCCTGGACGAGTTCTCCATCGCCATCGATCCCGTTACTACCATGCGGATCGAGGACGTGTTGAAACAACTCCGTTCCAGCATGACGATCATCCTGGTGACCAACCTGGTGCAGCAGGCGCGCCGCCTGGCCGACCGCACGGCCTTCTTCCTCAATGGCGAACTGGTGGAGGTGGACCGCACCGAGGTGATCTTCTCCGACCACCCGGCCGACCGCGAGACCTACGAATACGTGAACGGAAAATTCGGATGACAGCCGCCTCGATCGACAGCATCCAAACCCGCGATCTCAATCTCTGGTACGGTAGATTTCCAGGCTCTGAAGAACATCAATCTCACTGTGCGCCAAGGCCAGATCACCGCGTCTGATCGGCCCTTCGGGCTGCGGCAAAACCACGCTGCTGCGCTGCTTCAACCGCATCAACGAGCGCTACGGGTATGTGAAGACCACGGGCGAAATCAAGATCTTCGGCCAGAACATCTATGATCCCGACGTGTCGTTGATCGAACTGCGCAAGTCGGTGGGGATGGTTTTCCAGCGCCCCAATCCGCTGCCTATCTCGGTGTATGAGAACGTGGTTTTCGGCCTGCGCGTCCACTACGCCGCGCGGCAAATTGAAGAAGTCCGAAGTGGACCACGCGGTGGAGAAGGCGCTGCGCGACGTCTTCCTGTGGGATGACCTCAAGGACCGACTGCACGTCCGCGCCACGGAACTGCAGCTTGCCGAGCAGCAGAAGCTCTGCATCGCGCGCCTGCTGCCGCTCAAGCCCGATATCATCCTGATGGACGAGCCTTGCTCCGCGCTCGATAGCGAAGCCACCCTCGCCGTCGAGGAATTGATGCTGGCGCTCACCGGGCGCTACACAATCCTGATCGTCACGCACAACATGGCGCAGGCCCGCCGCGTCAGCCAGGAGTGCGCCTTCATGCTGATGGGTGAACTGGTGGAGCACTCGCGCACCGACAAGCTTTTTCTTACGCCCAAAGATCCGCGGACGGCCGACTACATCGAGGGCCGTTATGGGTAGTTCCACCGTGCACAGCCCCATCTTCCGCAAGCTGCTATTGGCGTCGCTGCTGCTGATCCTGATCTCGCTGGTGAGCGCCGATTTTCTGGTGACGCGCTACACCGGCGCGCGCGAGCGGTCGCATGCCGAGCAGTTGATGGAGCAGGCCGCGCGTATTCTGAAGCCTGAGTTGGCGGCGGCAGATCCGGTCACCCTGCAGGAGTGGGCGCGGCAGGCCGACGTCCGGGCGGGAGCGCGTGTCACCGTGATTGCCCGCGACGGCGTGGTGCTGGCCGATTCGCAGCACGATCCGGAAACCATGGAGAACCACGGCACGCGTCCCGAAGTGGTGGAGGCGCTCAAGGGCCGCATCGGCACGGCGGTGCGCCACAGCGCCACCATGCATACGGACCTCTATTACCTGGCCGTGCCTGCGGCGGTCAGAGGGCGCGACGCGGCGCAATTGCTGCGCTTCGCGGTGCCTCTCGAAACCGTGGGAGACTCCATCGCCGAAGTGCGCTGGTTGATTCTGCGCGTCTCGGCGCTGGCTGGTCTGCTGTCGCTGATGGTCGCTTACTTCGTAGCACGGGCCTTCAGCCGACGCATTCGGCGCATCCAGAGCTTCGCCAACGAACTGGTGAAGGGAGACCTTTCCGGCACCCTGGCAGCCGAGGCCGACGACGAGTTGGGCTCGGTGGCGCACTCCCTGCGCGAGATGGCGGAACAGTTCCGCGCCATGCTCGACCGGCTTTCGGGCGAAGGGGCGCAGCGGCAGGCGATCCTCGACAGCATGGTGGAAGGTGTGCTGGCAGTGGATCGCCAGATGCACGTAACGTTTCACAACGACGCCCTGGCGCGCGCGCTGCGCCTGCGCGATCCCATACCGGAGCGGCTTCCTCTGCTGCAATTGATGCGCGACCCGCCATTAATCGAACTGCTGACTCGCGTGCTCACTACGGCCAAACCGGCTCGCATGCGGCTGACCCTTTCGGGCGCGGGCGGACGCGTCTTTGAGGCACAGGCTGCGCCGCTCGATTCCAATGCGCGCAGCGGAGCCATCGCCATCCTCCACGACATCACGGAACTGGAGCACCTGGAGCGTGTCCGCAAGGATTTCGTCGCCAACCTGTCGCACGAATTGCGCACTCCCCTTGCCGCCATCCGCGGGTACGCCGATACGCTGCTGGACGGCGGGCTCGAGGACAAGGAGAACAATCGCAAGTTCCTCGAGATCATTTCCGCGCATACCGTCCGGCTGGCCGACATGGCGTCGGATTTGCTGGCACTGTCTGAGTTGGAATCGGAGCGCACGCCCATTCCGGCCGAGCGACTTTCGGTGCGCCAAGCCATCGAAGCGGCCATGCGGACGGTGGAAATGGAAGCGCGCAACCGTGTGGTCAAGATGTGGGCGGACGACATTGAAGACGTCGCCATCATGGGACAGAAATATCGCCTGGAGCACGCCCTGGTGAACCTGCTCGCCAATGCGATCAAGTACAACAAGCCGGGCGGAGAGGTCCGCGTGCAGGCGGCGTTAGCCGGAGACCTGGTGCGGATCACGGTGAAGGACACGGGAATCGGTATCTCGTCCGAGGAACTGCCGCGCATCTTCGAGCGCTTCTACTGCGTGGACAAAGCCCGCTCGCGAGCCACGGGCGGCACAGGTCTCGGGCTCTCGATCGTGAAACATATCGCCGAGCGTATGTCGGGCACGGTGAGGGTGGAAAGCCAGATCGGCAAGGGCTCGGAATTCACGCTGCTGTTTCCGGTGGCGTCCAACTGACCCCGGCGATCATGTGCGCGCAACGCGCTCCTCAATGGCGATGGTCCACTTTTTACATGCTATTGACATTATTTGTACATATCTACACAGACTGTCCGTTACCATCCCTATGGAGAGTCCTCGTGAAACTGTTCAGCCTCTGCATCTTTGTCCTATGCTGCATAGTCGGCGCGCAAGCCCAGTCTCCAGTGGTTTCGGATGGTGGAGTGGCCAACGCAGCGAGCTTCGAGCGCGGTTCCGGCGTAGCGCCGGGCTCGATGGTCGCTATTTTCGGGACTGGCCTGGCGTCCGGTCTGGCACGTACTGACACGGTGCCCCTCTCCGTCAGCATTGCCAACGTCTCGGTGACCTTTAATGGCGTCCCGGCGCCTTTGCAATCCGTTTCCGAGAATATGATCATGGCGCAGGCGCCATGGGAAACTCTTCCCGACCCAACTGTCGCCGGAACCGCCAACGTGGTGGTCAGCGGACCGGGCATCCAGTCGCAAGCTGTGACCGTCCCGATCGTCCCGGTCGCGCCCGCCATCTATCGCATCCACCCGTGGACTCCCCAGGCGATGGCGCTCAATGCAGACGGAACCCTGGCTGCCGCCACGGGCACAATCGAGGGCATGCAATCCCATCCTGCCAACGTCGGCGACAGCATCCTGGTATACGCCAATGGCCTCGGGGCGGTTACTCCAGCGCCCGCTACTGGCGCCAATTCGCAGGACACGACACGCATTACATTGGCCAACCCAACAGTCTTGATCCAAGGCCAAGCTGCCAAAGTGACGTTCTCCGGTCTTTCTCCGAAGATTCCCGGCTTGAACCTGCTGAACGTGATCGTTCCCGCCGGGATCACCTCGAGCGACTCGGCGTCGATTCAGATCCAAATCGGCAACATCACAACCACGTCTCAGATCACCATCGCCGTCCATGTTCCGTAGCGTTGGTCTGCACATCGAAACCGCTGCGTTTCCCGGCGTCGCCCAACTGAGCTACAGTTAATTCGATGCAGCAACAATATCTCGCGGCGGTGCTTGGCGCCTGGTGCGTTTTGTCCGCGGCCGCGGCGGAACGGCCTCGGATTACGGGGATTGCCAACATCGCGGTCCGTGTCGACAACCTTGCGGACGCCCGCCAGTTCTACTCGGGCGTCGTCGGATTGGCGGAAGCATTCACCACCGGCGATCTGGTTTCCTTCAAGGTGAACGATCGCCAGTTCGTCGAGATCTCGCCCAGTCTCAAGGCCGAGGATCAGGACCGGCTCATCCACATTGCCTTCGAGACCAGCGATGCGCGCAAGCTGCGCGACTATCTGGCGGCCAAGGGCGTCGCGGTTCCTGCCAAGGTGGATAAAGACGCAGACGGCAATCGCAGCTTTGTGGTTCAGGACCCTGACGGACACGCGGTTCAGTTCGTGCAGTACATGCCGGGCTCGGCGCAAAGCCGCGATACCGGCAAGCATCTCGCCGCCACTCGGATCTCCGATCACATGATGCACGTGGGCGTGTTGGTGGCCGATCCGGCCAAGGCGGATGCCTTTTATAAAGACATTCTCGGCTTCCGGCTGCAATGGAAGGGCGGCCCGACTGACGACCGCTTCGCGTGGATCTCGATGATGGTTCCCGATGGATACGACTGGGTAGAGTACATGGTGAGCGCGAACAAGCCCACACCCAAACAACTCGGCGTGCTGCACCATTATTGCCTGAGCACGCTCGACGTGCAGAAAGTCTACCAGACGGTGCAGGATCGGGGCTACAAGCCGCCGGCCGCGCCGGCCATCGCGCGTGACGGCCGGTGGCTGCTGCAACTCTACGACAAGAACTACACCCGCACCGAGATGATGATCCGCAAGCCTGTGCAGACGCCCTGCTGTTCGCCGAATCACGACGATATCAAACAGTGAAATTTCGGTCTACTGCTTCACTTCCACCGCGCGCGCCAGCTTTACCGCGGGGTTTGCCCGCAGTTGACTGAGAACCGATTCCGGCACCAATTCGTCGGTGGAAACCACTGCAACTGCCTCGAGCGGCTCATCCGGTGACGTGGGGGCTTCGCGCCGTCCCAGGGAGAAGTTCGCGATGTTGATGCTGTTGCGGCCTAGCACCGTGCCGACGTGGCCGATGACGCCGGGCACGTCCTGATTCTTCATGAAGATGAGCGAGCCTGCCAGAGGCGCTTCGCAGTAGATGCCGTCCACGCGCGTGAGGCGCGGCTTATCCAGGAAGACCGCGCCTTCCACCTTAGTGACGCCGGTATCGGTTTCCAGTTCGAGCCGAATGGAGTCGGTGCGGCCCGGACGCTCCTCGTGAATCTCGGCCACGGTCCAGCCGCGCTGCTCCGCGAGTTGCATGGCATTCACGAAGTTGGCGCGATTCTCGGTGGACCGGCTGAGCACACCGGCCAGCCCGGCATTGCGCAGCAGGCTGGTGCTGTCGTGAGCGATCCGGCCGAAATAGGTGAGCCTCACGGTGCGCGGATTTCCCGAAGCCACGTGCGATGCGAATGCGCCCAGGCGTTCCGCCAGCACCGCGTACGGTCCCAGCGCTTTGTACTGCTCGGGCGACATCGGCGGCATATTCACCGCGTTGATGGCCACACCGTTCTTCAGATACTCCACCACCTGTTCGGCGATGCGGACGCCGACGATCTCCTGCGCTTCTTCAGTGGACCCGCCGATGTGCGGTGTGGCCAGAACGTTCTCCGAGGCGAAGAGCGGGTAGGACGGCGGGACGGGCTCGGTAGCGAAAACGTCGACCGCGGCATCGGCGACTTTGCCAGAGGCTATGGCTTCAGAGAGCGCCGCTTCGTCGATCAGTTCGCCGCGCGCGCAGTTCACCACGCGGACTCCATCCTTCATCTGCGCGAAGGCCTGGCGCGAGAGCATTCCCTGTGTCTCGGGAGTGGCGGCTACGTGCAATGTGATGTAATCGCTGGCGGCGTAGAGCGCCGGTAGATCCACGAGGTCGACCCCCATGTCGTGCGCGATCTTGGAGGTGACATACGGATCGTGCGCCACAATCCGCATTTCGAAGGCGCGCGCGCGCTTCACCACTTCGCGGCCGATGCTGCCGAGTCCGACGACGCCCAGCGTCTTGCCGCGCAGTTCGTTACCCATGAACTTCTTCTTTTCCCATTTGCCGGCGCGGGTGGAGGCGTTGGCTTGCGGAATGTGGCGCGCCATGGCCAGCATCAGCGCGAGGGTGTGCTCGGCCACCGAGATGGCGTTGCCACCGGGAGTATTCATCACCAGCACACCGGCCTCGGTAGCGGCGTCGAGGTCGACATTGTCCACGCCCACGCCGGCGCGACCGATCACGCGGAGCCTGGGCGCTTTTTCGAGCACCGCCTTGTTCACCTGCACCACGCTGCGCACTAACAGAGCATCGGCTTCCGCCAGGTGCTGCGCATACTCCTTGGGATTCGAAACGATAGTGTTCCAGCCGGCTTGGGATCGAAACAACTCGATGCCCGCCGGAGCGAGAGGCTCGGCAATGAGGATATTCATAAGGTCAAAGCGGCCGGTGGCTTTCGACCACCAGCCCCACTTCAGACTGAACTACGCGTTTACCGCTTGCGGCTGAACCGCTACGCGTTCGTACACCTGCTGCACGGCGGCGACGCCGGTTCCGTACGCCACGCGATAGCCGTTGGCGTTGAGGATGATTTCCAGGCCCGCGATGACGGCGAACAGGTCGGCGAAATCGAAGTATCCGAGGTGCGCAATGCGGAAGATCTGCCCCTTCATGGAGCCCTGACCGTTGGCGATGATGGCGCCGAAGCGGCTGCGGAATTCCTTCACGATCACGCCCGAATCCACGCCGGCCGGCGCCTTGACGGCGGTGACACTGGAACCCGGCGATGCGGCCGAGAACAATTCGAGTCCCAATTTCTGCATGGCGGCGCGCGTAGCTTCCGCCAGCAGTTCCGCGTTCTTCACAAGGTGATCCATGCCGACCGACTTCACGTATTTCAACGCTTCGGCGAGCGCCAGAATCAGCGCAGTGGACGGCGTCCAACTCGATTCGCCGGCATCGCCGCTCTTCTTCTCCTTCTTGAAGTTGAAGTAGTAATGCGGCAGCGTGGCGGTTTCGCCGAGCTTCCAGGCTTTGGGGCTGATCGAGAGGAATGCTAACCCGGGCGGGATCATGAACGCCTTTTGCGATCCGCCGATCACCACGTCGAGGCCCCAGCCGTCGATATCGAGCGGCATGGTGCCGAGGCCAGTGATGGCGTCGACCACGAGGATGGCGCTGGTTTTGGTGACGGCGGCGGCGATGGCGCGCACGTCGTGAGCAGCGCCGGTGGAGGTTTCCGAAGCCTGCAGGAAGACACCTTTGACGGCGGGCTCTTTGGCGAGCGCTTCTTCCACTTGTTTCGGCGTGACCACCTGGCCATAGGGGACGGTAATCACCTTGGCGTCGAGACCGTAGGCTTTGGCGATCTCGGCCCAGCGTTCGCCGAACTTACCGGCGACCAGCACGATGACCTTGTCGCCCTTCGAAAACAGGTTAGCCACGGCGGCATCCATGGCGCCGGTGCCCGAGGCGCAGAACATCAGCACGTCGTTGGACGTTCCCATCACATCCTTGAGATCGGCCAGACAGGAACGGTAGGATTTGCGGAAGTCTTCGGTACGGTGGTGGACGTCCGACGCCATCATCGCGTGCAGCGCTGGCGGATAAAGAGGGGTCGGGCCCGGTGTTAACAGACGTTGCTTCTTTATATACATAGATGGGATTAGTCTTTTAGGATATCAGAGGCTGCCGGACGGATCAGCGTATAATGCCACTAGCGCCATGTTTGCGCGATTGACGGCAGCGTATTGCCTGTTGCACCTCGTCGTGGTCACTGGCTGGGCCTTGCCAACGGACCAGTCCGATAACGGGGTGGTAGTGTATCTGAAGGCCGACGTCACTCCTCCGCAACGCACTCTCAATTACATGAAGCTGGAACTGGGCAGCCTCTTGAGCGCTGCCGGCTATCGGACGGAGTGGCAGGATGCGGGCGGCCCGGCGCCTTCTACAGAGTGGCCGCTGGTAGTGGTCCAATTGCGCGGCAACTGTGCGGCGCCCGAGGGCAATACGGCGGTCGGCCACGCCGGTAAGGTGCTCGCTACCACTTCCACTTCGGGCGGGCAGATCATTCCTTTCAGTTTCGTGGATTGCGCCAGCGTCAATCATCTGCTGGCTGGCCCGCTGGCGGCCGAATCCGGGGAACGCCGCGAGTTTCTCTACGGGCGCGCTCTGGCACGCCTGCTGGCGCACGAGTTGTGCCACGTACTGCTGATGTCCGGCGAACACTCGCGCGCGGGGATCGCGAAAACCGGGTTTACCGCCCGGGATTTGCTTGTCGAACAGCTTGGATTTGAAGAAAGCACGCTAGCACGGCTGCGGCCGCCAGAGGTAACTCGAGGGTTGAGCGACGGGGCGTTCGCGCGGTAAAAGACTGCCGGTGGTTTCTGCCACCGGCACCACTTGTCATCACCACTCTAAAATTCCAGGCGGAGGGCGAACTGCATCACTCGTGGGTCCCCCACTCCCTGGAATTCTCCGAACGTCAGGGGCGACTGGAGCGAGAGGCTCGGGTTGGTGAAATTCACATTGTTGAAGACGTTGAATGCCTCTGCGCGAAATTGCAGGCGCCAGCCTTCTTTGAGGCGCACCGACTTGGCGAGGGTGGCATCGGTATTGAACATCGGGGCCAGGCGTACCGCCGCTCGCGTGCCGGTGTGCCCGGGCAGTTCGTCTGCAAACGAGTTGGAGGCGCTGGTGTTGCCGAAGATGCTGGGGTTGCCGTTGTTGTCGATGCCGACTCCGGTGTGCAAAGGGCTAGTCACAATCGCGAGAGAGCTCAACCAATAGTTGGCGTTGTAGGCGAGGTCACCGCCGACCGCCGTGGGCAGGCCGCTGCGATAGCGGATTACGCTCGAGAGCTGCCAGCCGCCCACCACCGCGTTCAGCCAACGAGGCGCGTTGTGGCGGGCGAAGGGGAGTTCGTAGAGAAAGTTGGCGCTGATGTTGTGGCGGATATCGAAATCCGACGAGCCTCGAAACTCGGTGAGATTGTATATGTTCTGGATGGCGGCGCCTTGCTGGCCCGCTCCGGATTCGGCTGCGGAGCCGAGGTCGATGGAATGCGACAAGGTGTAATTGAAGTCGAACGCAAGGCCGTTGGCGAAGGCGCGGCGCAGCGATAGCGTGAGCCCGTGATACTGAGCGCGGCCGGCGTTCATCCAGGTGGGCATGGAGCTGCCCTGCAGCGGAAAGAACGTGTAGCAGCCGGAAACCGTCAGGCACTGGCCGGGGTTGTAGGAACTGGTGGTGTTGCGATCCAGCGCGTGCAGGCAATCGAGGTAGCTGCCGTTGTAATCGCCATATACGCAACTGAAATAGTTCGCCGAAGCGCTGCCTTGGAAATTGACGTTCTTGAGAGCCGGGAACATGTCCTCGACGAAGGGCAGCTTGGGAACCAGGTTGGGATTGGCCGCGACGGCAGAGGGCGTCACACCCGAATCGTAGAGCTGCCGCACGGCGAGGTTGTTCTGCTCCCAGGTGATGCCGGACTTGGGATCTTTGAAGTACTCGAGTGGTGTGTAGACGTCGCCTTCCATCAACAGGCGATGCGACAGGCGTCCCATGTAACCTACTTCGATGGTCATCTTGCCGGGAATCTCGCGAGCGAAGCTGGCATTGAGAACGTAGGAGTAGGGTGGTTTGAGATTGGGCGCGATCCCCATGAACTCGCCGGCGATGGCGGCGATATTGGGCGGCGTGTATGGGAAGGTCTCGCTCTGCGGCGCGGGGAGCGCGGGCGCGGCGCCGGTATAACGAGGACTGGTGCTGAAGCTGTAGGAGTCCTCGAAGTTGGCGGCGGTGGCAAGACCGATGGAGCCGAACTGATCGTATTGCGTGATGAGGTCGCTGCCGAACCGATCGTAGGCGATGCCGGCTCCAGCACGGAAGGCGCCGGTCTTGCCGAACAGTTTGCCGAGCAAGCCGGAATGGTCGCTGGGCGCGAATGCCAAGCCCACGCGCGGGGCGAAGTTCTTGTTGGCCGGCTCCCACCATGTGGCTTTGCCGTTGGCCGGACCGTTGAGATTCCACTGCAGCAAGGCGTTGGGCATTGCGTTCTGCGGCACGCCTTGCGATTGCAGCGCGTTGCGTTCGGCGAAATATTGCGTCAGCGGAACGGTGGGGTCCACCTGGTATCCGTTGGCTTCGTAGGGCGGGCGGTAGTTTTCCCAGCGCAGCCCGAAGCTCAGGGTCAGGTCGCGGGTAGCGCGCCAGGTGTCGCCGACGTACAGGGCATAGTCGCGCTCAATGAAAGAGCGCACCTGCGGCGTGCCCTGCGGCAAGGGAGTGCCGCTGCGGTTGAACTGGTCGGTATGGAAATCGTCGTTCACCAGGCCGAGCAGCACACCCATGCCGTTGGCCACTGAAGTGGGATCGGCAAGCTGCGCATTGGGCCCGAGGCGCTGCTGCATGTAGCCCGTGATGGAGTTGTCGATATCGGCGCCCAGCCCAATCAGCTCGGTAGCGCCGTATCCATAATGAGCGAAGGAGTTGGCGTACGACGCTGTGTCGTTGTGCATGAAGCGGCCATTGAAGCCGAAGATGACGGTGTGTTTGCCCTTGGACCAGGTGACGTCGTCGGTTGGATTGAAGGTGGGAAGCCGCTGACCGATGGGGCGGGCGTTGGGGTTTTGTAGAGGATCGAGTCCAGTCTGGAATAGAACCGGGCCCGCGACACCCGAAAGATCGGGGCTGAAGCGAGTGTAGCCGAAAGTGAAGGAGTTGATCAGGCTAGGCTTTAGGATGGCGGTGTACTGGGCGGAGATGCCTTTGCTCTGGTCGCGCAGCGTGGAGGCGGGCGCCTGGCCGGGAAACTGCGCCAACACCTGATCGTCTGTATTGTGCGCCAGTGTGCCGCGGATGCTGAGGACGTGCTTACCGGCCGGGTCGATATGGAAATCGAGTTTGCCGACCAGGGCTTTGTCGCGGCGGCTGCTGGGCGCGTTGAAGCGGAAGCCGCTGAAGTTCAAACCGCCGTCCTGGCCATACCCTGGATCGTTGCCCGACGGGTACTGATTCAGGAGTTTCAGAACATTGGCGTTCGCGCCCACGTGAAGCGGGTCCACGGCGCGAAGGTCGGCAGGCGTGAGGGTCTGGATGGAGCCATCGGCCATGGCAAAGGAGAGACTGCCGGCGCGGAGCGAATCGGAGGGCACGGCGCGGACCTGCGATACGCCGCTGGCGTCGCGGCGTTCTTCGTAATTGAAGAAATAGAACAGGCGGTCGCGCTTGATGGGGCCGCCTACCGAGCCGCCGAACTGGTTGCGCACCAGCGGCTGGCGCGGGACGCCGGCCTGATTGTTGAACCACGTATTGGCCGCCGTGGCGGTATTGCGATTGAATTCGTAAAGGGAGCCGTGGATCTGGTTGGCGCCGCTCTTGGTCACCAGCACCACCTGTCCGCCGGAGGAACGGCCCTGATTGGCGCCCTCGCCGGCCACGGTCACGCGGAATTCCTGCACGCTATCGAGCGGAATCGGCAGGACCGCATTGAAGCCGGAGTTTACATTCGCTCCGTTGGCGTTCGATCCCTGATAGCCACCGGTAGAGGTGCCGGTGCTCTGCGCCACCAGGCCCGAATTCTGATTATTGTTGACGTCGGCGCCATCGAGCGTGATGTTGTTTTGATCGCGGCGTGAGCCGAGGACTTCCCCCGATGCGGTGACGCCGGGCTGGAGGCTGAGCAGTTCCACCACGTTACGTGTCTGGAGTGGAAGCTGGCGGACCTGTTTTTCGCCGAAGGGGTTGCCCACCGTGGCGTCGGTGGTATTGACCTGAGATACTTCGGACGCGACGTTCACCGAGTCTCCGGTGGAGCTGACGGTCATGTTCAGGTCGAGTGTGGTGGGCGTGTTTACCAGAAGCTGGATGCCCGTGCGCTTTAGCGTGGCAAAGCCGGGTTTTTCCAGCGTGAGCGTATACGCTCCGGGAGTTACTTGCAGGAATTGATATTCACCGCTGCCGTTGGTGATGGTATTGCGCCGCGCGCCGTTCCCCTCGTTGGTCAAGGAGACGATCGCTTCCGGAATCACGCCGCCGCTGGGATCGGCGACAATGCCGCGCATCGACGTGGTGGATTGCGCAAATAAGGATGGCGTCACGAGCAGCAGGCTGAAAGGCAGGCTAAGCCTCAGCGTGCGAGACAGACGGTTGGTAGTCAAGATACTCTCCCCAGACAGCGGTATTTTGTGGATTGCGAGGACAGGCTCGCCAGTGGCACTCGGCAGGGAGTGGATTGTGTCGATTATGCCGATATCGGCTCTGGGAGTCAAAACGATCCGCTGAATGTGCCTGATAGAAAAACCTGATCGGTGCGGCAAATCACGACGAGGGCTGGCGAAATCGACGCCGTATAATATCAAGCATCATGCCCCTCATCGATCAGATACAGCAGGACATGGTTGTGGCCATGAAGAGCCGGCAAGAGGCCCGCCTCAGCGCGCTTCGCATGATCAAAGCCGCGCTCATGAAGTTGAAAGTCGATTCGCCCAAGCCGATCGACGAAGCGGCCGAGATGGCACTGCTCAAGTCGCTGGTAAAACAGCGGGTCGATGCCGCGGAGGCGTTCCGCAATGCCGGCCGGGCCGAGCAGGCGCAAAAGGAAGAGACGGAAAAAGCCCTCATTGAGAGCTACCTGCCCGCCGGGGCGAGCGACGCCGAGATTGACGCCGCCATTTCCGAGGCCATGACCGAGACCGGCGTTACCGCCCAAAAGCAGATGGGGCTGGTGATGAAGGCGGTGCAGGCCAAACTGAAGGGTAAGACCGTGGATGGAAAGGCGCTAAGTGATAAAGTAAGATCCAAACTCCAATGACGCCTCCTGCCAAAAACGTGCGCCGCCACCAGCCGTTCGTGCCGGAAACGCTGCACATGAAGGAATTCACCGGCCGCGCGCTTGCGATCGGGTTGGTGATGACGGTGATCCTGGGCGCTGCCAACGCGTACCTGGGATTGAAGGCCGGCCAGACCATTGCCGCCACGTATCCCGCCGCTGTAATCGGGATGGCGGTGCTGCGCGCGTTCAAGGGCTCGATCCTGGAAGAGAACATCGCGCGAACCGCGGGCTCCATCGGCGAATCGGTGGCGGCGGGCGCGGTGTTCACCATCCCGGCGTTCTTCATTGCGCACGTCTGGACGCCGCCGATGATTCCCAAAGGGCTGGGGATTTGGCAGAGCATGTGGATGCTGGCGACGGATCCCACCTATCTGAAATCGACGGCGCTGATGATCGTCGGCTCGGTGCTGGGCGTGCTGTTCGTGTCGCTGATCCGGCGAGTGATGGTGGAAGATCCGGAACTGCCGTTCCCGGAATCGGTGGCGGCTTCGGAAATCCACAAGGCAGGTCAGAAGGGCGCGCAGGCGGCCAAGTATCTCTTCTACAACATCGGGTTCGGCGCGCTGGTATACCTGTTCGGCGCGTTCAATCTCTTCGCGCCCGATCGCGACTTCTTCTTCCACGTGGGCCAACTGGGGAAGAGCACGCTACGCCTGGGGCCGCTGGGCAGCACCAACGTCCTCAAAGCCGGAGGCGTTTCCACGTGTTCCGCGCCGAGCGTCAGCCCGGCGTATATCGGTGTGGGCTACATCATCGGACCGGAGTTGGCCGCGCTCAATTTCTCGGGCAGCATTCTGGCATGGGGCCTGCTGATTCCGCTGCTGATCTTCTTCCTGGGGCCGCAACTGCAGTCGTACCTGCCGCCGGGGACGGTGACCGATGCCAGTTGGCTGGGACTTGCCAACGCGGTGTGGCGCTTCATTGTGCGGCCGGTAGCGGTGGGCGGCATGATGGTGGGCACGTGCTACACGCTCTTCCGCATGCGCAAGAATCTGGGCGCGGGGCTGGCGAAGGCATTCTCTGAATTGCGCGGCGCATCGGTGCAGCAGGAGACGGTGGGCCGTACGGAGCGCTACATGAGCTCGAAGACGGTCTTCGCGCTGATCGGCTTTACGTTCGTTGCGATGTGCGTGCTGTACGCGTACCTCTCGGGCGCGCTGGCAGGGATTTCGGCGGCGGTCGTCATGCTGATTGTCGGGTTCTTCTTCGCGACGGTGTCGGGATACCTGGTGGGCGTGATCGGTTCGTCCAACAATCCCATCTCGGGGCTGACGCTCTCCACGCTGGTGATTGCAGCACTGCTGATGGTGACGCTGGGAGTTTCGGGGACCAGCGGCGTGATCGCGGTGCTGGGTGTGGCGGCCGTGGTTTGCGTTTCCTCGGCGGTGGCGGGCGAACTGCTGCAGGATTTCAAGGTCGGATATATTCTGGGCGGAACTCCGCGGTCCATCCAGATTGTGGAATTGATTGCGGTGGTGGTGGCCTGCCTGGTGACGTACTTCCCGATCATGATCCTTTATCAGGGCAATCTGAATAAGGGCGGCACCGGGTTCGGCGACAAGGCGCTCTCGGCTCCGCAGGCGGGATTGATGGCGTCGCTGGCGCAGGGGATTGTGGGCGGTGACATGGCGTGGCCGCTGGTGATCGCGGGCATACTCTTCGGCATCGCGATGATCATGTTCAAGGTGAAGAGCCCGATGCTGGTGGCGATCGGGATGTACCTGCCGTTCAATACGACGTCGGCGATTTTTGTAGGCGGCGTGATCCGGTGGCTGACCGATTCGATGAGCAAGCGGTCGGGACACAACGAGGCGCAGCGGGCGCGGGTGGAGAACGTCGGCATCCTGATCGCGTCGGGGCTGATCGCGGGCGAGGCGCTGGCGGGGCTGGTGACGGCGGTGTTCAATTGGCGCGACTGGCCGCTGCCCGAGATCTTCAAAGATCCGACGTATGCGATTGGCGCGGTGGTGATTGTGGCAATCGCGTATGTGTTGATCAAGATTCCGCTGTCGAATGCCGGCGATCCGAACGAGCCAGCGCCGCCGGCGGCTATCATGTAAGTATGAGGCCGCGCGATACCAGTCCGGAAGCGTGGAAGATCTTTCTCGATTTGCAGCGGCAGATGTCGCCGGGAGAGAAGATCCGCCAGGTTTTCGAGCGCTCGCAGATGATGCGCCGAATGACGGAGAACGGCCTGCGCCGCAAGTATCCGCAGGCGGACGATCGGGAGATCGTGTTGCGGCGGGTGCGGCTGGAGCTAGGCGCCGATCTGTTTCGGCGAGTCTACGGCGATGCATTGCCGGACAAGCAGGGCGCCCATGAACACTCTTAGCTTGATTGCGTCGGCGCTGGACGCACTGAAGATTCCTTACTTGATCGGAGGCTCGATTGCCTCCGGTGTACACGGTATCGGGAGGACCACCTTCGATGTGGATATTGTGGCGCGCATAACGCCACGACAAGCGGACGCGCTTGCCGCCGCGCTTGGCAAGGAGTGGTACGTGGATACCGAAACCGCTCGTATCGGAATACCATCCGGGCGCGCCTTCAACATCATCCACATGAAGTCCGGCGACAAGTTCGATATCTTTCCGGCCACCGCGGAATTTCAGGCGAGCCAATTGGCGCGAGCGGTAAAGACTCCCGTAGAGATGTACGGAGATTCCGTAGAGTGCCCAGTGGCAACCGCGGAAGACATTCTGCTCGCCAAGCTTCAGTGGTATCAGTCCGGCGGCGAAGTCTCCGAGCGGCAGTGGGCGGACATTCGCGGAATCCTTGCAAACAATCCGGAACTGGACTTTGCGTATGCTCAGAGGTGGGCCGCTGAAATCGGAGTGTCGCGCCTTTTGGCCCGTGCGATCGACGAGAGTAGGGCCGGCCAAGAGACGGATGGCTCAACAGGCGCGCCCACAAGCCGTTCCTAACCGTCCGCCCGGCACCGAAGTCTAACGGCCGGGGGATTTCTCTGTGCTCTCCGACCTTCGCTACGGCGTTCGCACTCTTATCAAGTCGCCGCGGTTTTCCATTATCGCGATTGCGGCTCTGGCTATCGGGATTGGCGCGAATACGGCCATGTTCAGCGTGGTGTATAACGTCCTGCTCCTGCCGCTGCCTTATCCGCACTCCGACCGCCTGGTTTTCATTCAGGAATCGAGCCTGCGCAATGGCGGCACGAGCCCCACGTCTCCTGCCACGTTCTTCGACTGGCGCGATCAGCAGCACTCCTTTACTGCGATTGCCGCGGCCGAAGCGTGGCACGCGCCGCTTACCGGCAGCGGACAACCTGAAGACGTTGCGGGCCTGCGCATTTCTCCTTCGCTCCTTTCGGTGCTGCAAACGTCTCCATTGATGGGCCGCGGCATTGTCCCCGAAGACGATCAACAAGTGGTGCTGCTCAGCTATGGCTTGTGGCAGCGGCGCTTCGGCGGGGATCCTTCGATTGTAGGGCGGTCGCTGACGTTGGGCGGAGCGGGCTACCTTGTGGTGGGGGTGATGCCGGCCGGGTTTCACTTTCCCCCGTTCTGGCAGGAGAAAGCGGAGATGTGGGTTCCGCTGGTATTCCCGCCGGACCGTATGGCCGATCGCGGCAGCCGCTCGCTGCGCGTCTTCGGCCGCCTCGAAAACGGAGTCAGCCTGGAGCGGGCCTCCGCCGAAATGAACGCGATCGCGCATCGACTGGAAGCGGCTTATCCGCAGGACTACCGGGATCGCGGCGCGAGCGTGATTCCGCTGACCGAGGAGGTGGTGGGAAAGACTCGCACGGCGCTGCTGGTGCTGCTGGGCGCGGTGACCTTCCTCTTATTGATCGCGTGCGCGAACGTGGCGAACCTGCTGCTGGCGCGAGCCAGCGGACGGCAGAAGGAGATTGCGCTGCGGCTGGCGCTGGGCGCCTCGCGATGGCGGCTGGTGCGCCAACTGCTGGCCGAGAGCCTGCTGCTATCCACGGCGGCCGGCGCGGTGGGATTGCTGCTCTCGTGGTGGGCCGTTCATGCGCTGGCGGTGAGCATACCGGAGGCGAGCCACTTCACGCTGCCGCGGTATCAGGAGATCGGGATTGGCGGCGTGGTGCTGCTGTTCACGCTGGCGATCTCGGCGCTGACCAGTGTGCTCTTCGGACTGGCTCCGGCGCTGCAGTTCTCACGGCCCGATCTGCATGGCACGCTCAAGGAGGGCGGGCGCGGAAACTCGCGCCATTCGCGTACGGCGATGGGGCGGATGCTGGTGGCCTGCGAAGTGGCGGTGTCGCTGATGCTGCTGGCCGGCGCGGGGCTGATGGTGCGGAGCCTGTCGCGGCTGGGCGCCGTGGATGCCGGATTCGATCCACACAACGTGCTGACGATGCGTGTGGTGCTGGGCGGCGGGACTTACGCCACCCCCGAACGCCGCAACGCATTTTACCGGCAGGTTCTGGATCGGGTGGCGGCGGTCCCCGGCGTTCGATCGGCAAGCGGCATCAATCACCTGCCTCTGGCGGGCGATCTGTGGACGTTCTCCTTCACGGTAGAAGGACGGCCCGCGCCGCCGCAATCGGACCCTCCGGGGGCGGCCTTCCGCGTGGTGTTTCCCGGCTACTTCCAGACGATGCGGATTCCGACGCTGCGCGGCCGCGATTTCACGCATCACGACGATGCGAGTGCGCCGGGCGTAGTAGCGATCAATCAATCGATGGCTCGCCGCTTCTGGCCTGGGGAGGATGCGCTCGGAAGGCGCATACGATTGGGAGGCGCCAATTCGAAGTCGCCATGGCTGACCGTCTCGGCAGTGGTGAAGGACGCGGAACAAAGCCAATGGGGCGCTGCGGCCGATAACGAATTCTATTTCCCGTACGGACAGAATCCCGAGGATTTCCAAAAGTACCTAACGCTAGTGATGCGCACGGCCGGCGATCCCTTGGCCGTGTCGGGCGCCATCCAGCAACAGATCTGGTCGATGGACCGCGACATTCCGATTCCCGATGTGCTCAGCATGCAGCAGGTGGTGGACCGGGCTGTGTGGCAGCCGCGATTCTCCACGACGATCCTCTCGGGCTTTGCGGCACTGGCACTACTGTTGGCGGCCGTGGGCATCTATGGGGTGATTTCCTATGGTGTGAGCCAGCGGCGCAATGAGATCGGGATTCGGATGGCGCTGGGCGCACGGCCGCGCGATGTGCTGCGAGGAGTTTTGGGCGAGGCTGCGGTGCTGGCGGGAGTGGGTTCGATTGCGGGGTTGGGGGCAGCGATGCTATTGACGCGCTATTTGAAGAGCCTGCTGTATGAGGTGAGTGCGACCGATCCAGTGGTGTTGACGGTGGCGGCGGGGATTTTGACGGCGATTGCGTTGGCGGCGGCGTGGCTACCGGCGCATCGGGCTACCCAGATCGATCCAATCGAGGCCTTGCGAGCGGAGTAGGGCCCAAAAATGTAACGCCGGTGGGCCCTCCACCGGCGTTACCGCAATTTCCAAAGAAGAAACAGCATCCCGGCAGCAAATCCAGCTCCGGCTTGGTATTCCTTGTTCTTTAGATATAGGGAACCCCGGAAAGGTTGCGGATTATTTTGCGGCGCCGGAGTGAGGCGGGGCAGCAGCGCCGGAACCTCGTCGGCGTACTCCGCATAGTCGGGGAAGAGCGAGCGAAGATGCTGCTCTTCCAACTGGATCACCGGCAGATAGACAAATGTGAAGACGGCAGCGAAGAGAATGCCCAGCCAGATATTGCGCGACGCCACCACCAGGCCGAAGGCGACCAGGAGCGTTCCGATATAAAGAGGGTTACGCGTGTGGGCATAGGGACCGCTGCGCGCGAGCTGCTGGTTTTTGGCGAGACAGCCGGCAGCCCAGGCGCGGAGGAGGAGCCCGATGATCGCGATGGGGATTCCCTGGCCCAGCGATACGGGAGTGGGATGCGAAAGCCAGGCGAAGACCACCACGATGGCGAAGCCGCTGGGGACGCGCAGACGGGCCACCAGATCGGCATATTTCTTGGGGAATTGGATCATCGGACGCAGCACCCGAGCATGGCGCGGAGGGTTTCGAAGACTTCGTCCGGTGTCACCTGGAGCATACTCTCATCGATGGTTTTTCCGCGCTTGTAAGTGGTGACGGCCGAAGGGCTGCGCAGGACGTGGATGGATTCGCCGTAGGGGCCGTTGCGCGCGGGATCGGTGGGGCCGAAGATGGCGACTCCGGGTTTGCCGAGCGCGGCGGCGAGGTGGAGCGGTCCGCTATCGACGCCGATGACCGCAGATGCGCGGCGCGTAGCGTGGATGAGTCCGGGCAGGCCGGTGGTGTGAGTGAGCGCTTCGGGAATATCGGTGAACGCCGCGCCGGGCGGGCCGTTGAGCACAAGTGGGATGGCGAGCTCACGGCGGAGGCGGACGGCCAGCGCGCGGTAATGTGCGCTAGGCCACTGCTTGGAGCGCCAGCTGGCGAGCGGCGCTGCCAGCACGAAATCGGACTGCGGCAGCACGCCTTGCGGCTGGCCGGGCGGAATGGGAAAGCTACGCAGCGGGTTGGAGGCGCCGGCGGCGCCCGCGAGATCCAGATTGATATCGACGATATGGGCGGACGTGGCGGTGACCTTGTTGGAGTAGACCACGCCGGCGGCGCGTTCGCGGAGTTGGGAATTATCGAAGCCGAAGATGCACTCGGGGCGAGCCAGAGAGGCCACCAGGGCGGACTTAATCAAGCCCTGGAAATCGACGGCAAAATCGTAATGCTCGGCCCGGAGATCGCTGAGGGAGTCCAGAATCCGGCGGGGCGAATCGCGGCGGATGAGCACCACGCGGTCGACGAACGGGTTGTTTTCGAGCAGAGGCGCCCAGCGCGGTTCCACGGCCCAGGTGAGACGGCTGCCGGGATAGCTGTGTTTGAGCGACGCCACCGCCGGCAGGGTGTGAATCACGTCCCCCATGGCCCCGAGCCGGACCACGAGAATGCGCGTCTTAGCCGGATTGCCTGCGTTGGACATGCTGTTTCAGTTGGCCTGCGCGTTCCAGATCGGCGTCTTCCAGATGGACAATTTGCGCGGGTTGAATCGAAGAGACAAGAATATCCAGTTCCCTATCATCACCAATTACCACGTAGTCTACCATGCGTAATGCAGCGACTAACTCGGCGCACGCGCGTTCCGGAAGGATGGCGTCGGCATGGCACCGGACCACGGCAAGGAGCGTTTGCGCGTGAATCTTTTGGAGGTCGCGGACGTGCGCGGCGCGCATGACATCGAAGTAGCCACTGACTATGGTAACTGCCTGGCCGGCGAGTCGCGCACAAGCATCGGTGACGCTCAGGATTTTGGTTCGAGTGTCCATTCGGGGAGTACGTCGTGATGGAGAAGTTCGTGGGCGGCGGCGACGACGGTTTGGGAACTGACCGCGGTCATGCAGCGATGATCGATGGGGCACTCGCGCAGGAGGCACGGGCTGCATTCGGCGTGCTCGCGGATGACGCGGGCCAGGGGGCCGGTGGGGCCGGTGGTGGTGTCGTCCGTAGCGCCGAAGATGGCGACGGTGGGGACGCCGAGCGCGGAGGCGACGTGCATGGCGCCCGAATCGTTGGTGAGGAAGAGGCGGCAGGCAGCGGCGAGATCGATGAATTCGCGGAGGGTGGTGGCGCCGGCCAGGCTGCGTGCATTGGGGATTTGGGCGGCGAGCGACTGGCAGAGTTCGCGTTCGCCGGAGGAGCCGAAGAGCAGGATGGTGTGGTCGGGAAACGCGAGCGCGGCTTCGGCGAAACGTTCGGGGAGCCAGCGCTTGGCGTTGCCATAAGCCGCGCCGGGGCTGATGCCGACTACGGGGCCGGCGATGCCCAGCGCGCTGAGGTGCGCTTCCCCGGCTTCGCGAGCGGCGTCGGCTCCTTCCAGGCGGATGGCGTCATCGGCGGGGAGGCGCTCGATCATGCCGGCGCGGCGGAGCAGTTCGAGGTAGTAGAAGCGCTCATGGCGCGGGATGTCGCCGGGCTCAGGCACAGGGATGGCCTGTGTGAGCAGGAGGCGGCGAGAGTCGCGATTGTAGCCGATGCGTTCGGGAATTCCGGCCAGCCAGGTGATGAACGCGGCGTCGAAGGCGTTTTGCAGGAGGATGGCGCCGTCGAAATGCTCGGAGCGGAGGCGGTCGGCGAATTCGCGTTTGGCGCGGAGGCCTTTTTGCGCAGTGTAGGGGATGACGCGGTCGATGGAGGATTCGCGGGAGTAGAGATCGGCTACCCAGGGGCGGGCGATGACGGCCAGATGGGCGTGCGGGAACACACCGCGGATGGCGCGGATGGCGGGTAGGGACATCACGGCATCGCCCAGCCAGTTGGTGGCGCGCACGCACACTCGCGACATGGAAGATGGATTAAATGCCACTCGTTTCAGAATAACAACCGTAAGGAAATGACGGCTCCGGCATATGAACGCCGCGCTGGCGGACTGAAGTCCGCCGCAGGCTGAAGCCTACCCCACAATGCATGACGCACTACACTAGCGCGGGCTGAAAGCCGTCTTGCCGAGTTTGACTGCGTTCGACATCAGCTTGAGGCCGTGATCGTCGGTAGCAGTCAGGATGGACTCGGGATGGAACTGCACGGCTTCGATGGGCAATTCGCGATGGCGCACACCCATGATGACGCCGTCTTCGGTCTCCGCCGTTATTTCCAGACAGGCAGGGAAGGTCTCACGGCGCGCGAACAGCGAATGATAGCGGCCCACCAGAAATTCCTCCGGCAGACCTTCAAACACGCCGACACCGCGATGCCGCACGGGCGATGGCTTGCCATGCATCGGGTAGTCGAGCACGCCCAATTCGCCGCCGAATGCCTCCACGATTCCCTGCAGTCCAAGGCAAACGCCGAAAACCGGCACGCCGAGGCGCACGGCGTTCTTGACCAAGTCGGGCACGCCGAAATCGGCCGGACGGCCGGGACCAGGCGAAATGAGAATGAGGCTGGGCGCGATCCGCTCGATCAACTCGGGCGGAAATCCGTGGCGATACGTCACCACTTCCGCGCCGGTCTGGCGGGCATAGTTGGCAAGCGTATGGATGAAGCAATCGTCGTTATCCACCAGCAGCAGTTTGATGCCGGCAGACGCAGCTTCGCGCTCCACGGTGACGGTTGGCTTTGCCTGAGCCTCGCCGAGCGCGCGGAAGAATCCCGTGGCCTTGAGGCGCGTCTCGCGCTCCTCCATGGCAGGCACGGAATCGTAAAGCAGCGTGGCGCCCACCGGATAACGAGCCATGCCATCGCGCAGGTAAGCTGTGCGAATCAGGATGCCGGTATTGATATCGCCATTGAGCGAGATCATGCCGACTGCGCCGCCGTACCAGCCGCGCGCACTGTTCTCGATGCTTTCAATGGTTTGCGCCGCGGCCTTCTTCGGGGCGCCGATCACGGTGACGGCCCACATGTGACTGAGGAAGGCGTCGAGTGAGTCGAACCCCTCCTGCAGAAAGCCTTCCACGTGATCCACCGTATGAAATACGCCGGCGTAAGATTCGATGAGGCGACGGCCAATCACTTTCACCGTTCCCGGCTCGCACACGCGCGACTTATCGTTGCGGTCCACGTCGGTGCACATCGTGAGTTCGGATTCTTCTTTGGTGGAATTCAGCAGTTCGCGGATGTTGTCGGCATCGCGTAATGGGTCGCCGGTGCGCTGCGCGGTGCCCGCGATGGGACAGGTTTCCACGCGCTGGCCTTCCACGCGCACGAACATCTCCGGCGACGCGCCCACTAGTTGCTCGTCGCCGAACTGCAGAAGAAACTCGTAGGGGCTGGGGCTGGCGAGCTGCACTTTGCGAAACAGGTCGGACGCCTTGCCGGAGTAAGTCGTGCTGAACGTCTGGCGCAGCACCACTTCGTAGTAATCGCCGCGGCGCATGCCCTCGCGCACGGTCTCCACCTTCGCCATGTACTCTTCCGGCGTGTGATCGCTGCCGATGGGCTCGGGCTTGCGTTTCGGCGGCGGCGCAAGCTTCTCGGCGGTGCGCGGCAGACCGGCGGTGGTGACGGCATCGCGAGGGAAATCGTACTGATAGCGCTCGATCTGCTCCTTCTTACGATCCATCAGCTAGATGTCATCGCACAGGAAGAGATGCAGGTCCTTGTGGCCGTCCCGCGGAAGCTTCTTTTCGATGGGCTCGAACTGGAATAACAGGTCGTAGCCGAACGCGCCTACCAAACCGAGATGGCATTCCTCTTCGCCACGAAACTCCTGAATGAGCGCGCGCAGAATGGAAAAGGCAGAAGGCTGCTTGCTGCGCTCCTCTTCCGGAAAAAGAGCCGGCAGCGGCTTCAGGCGGCCTGACAGCATTTCCGATTCGAAGCCAAAATCGTCCCAATGCGGATGCGCCGCCAGCACGGGCTGCAGTAGTTCGGTCAGTTTCTTGCCGCGCTCGTTGAGCGGGCGGAACTCCATGCGGCGATCGTAGGCCACGATCTCGAGCGGCGGACAGGTGGAGGCGAAATCCCAGCGTGAGTACCTCCCGGGATATTCATATCCCGAGGAGAGGTAGATTCCACGATGGCGGTCCAGGTCTCGCAAAAGATGCACCAGTCCTTTGCGGAAATTCGCTTTGGAAAGTGTGCGGATGACCTGGATCCCATGGGGGGTGGTATAGCGGTATTCACGCATAGGATGTTCCCGTGGGGATTAGACTTCAGGATAGCAGACCAGCGCGTGAAGCCGTTCCAGGATCTCCGCGGAGAGGCCGGCGGCGCGCTTGAGGTCGTGGCCAGCGCCTTCCACAGGCAACAGGTCGGTGCGCGCCGGAATCAACGCCAGAGCTTCGCGCAGTTCTTCCAGCGAACCGAAGGAGTCGGCTGTGCCGTGGACGAACAAGGCGCGCGTTTGCAAATTGGGAAAGTACGATGTGCGTTTCTGCTGAGGCTTATTCGGGGGGTGCAGCGGATAGGAGAGAAGCAGCAGGGCTGCGGCCAGATTGGGATGCTCGGAAGCCGCCATGGCGGTCTGACGGCTGCCGTAGGAGTGGCCCCCGGCGAAGATCCGGCCAGTGGAGAAGACACGGATTGTTTCGATCGCCTGGACCACGCCGGCGCGGTCGCGCTCGGCCGCCGCGGGAAACGGGGGGCCTGACGTGCGCTGTTGGCGAAAGGGGAGATCGTAACGCAGCACCACGAAGCCGGCTTCGGAAAACGCGCCAGCCAACCGCACCAGCAAGGACGCATTGCAGTTGGACCCGGCGCCGTGCGTCAGGACAATCGCATCGCCATTGGGCAGCGGCGGCTGATGCAGGACGCCGCGGACACCATCGCGCTGGAACGCCTCTTCCATGTGGGGAGGGTCAGAAGAGACGGTTATTCCTTCTTCTTGAGCTGCTGGTCATTGTCCTGGATGAACTGACGGATCTGGTCGCTCATCCCCAGCAGTTTCTCCCATTGCTCCCGGTACAAGGTCACGGGAAAGCGTCCTAAACCGTAAACCGAAAGGGCGCCTTTCTCACTGACCTTGAGAAACATTTGCCCCCTCGCGGCGGGCTTTTTCAGCGCCTCATTCTCCGCTTTTAGCCGGGCAATTTCAGCTTGTAGTTCTTCATCGGTTGGCATGGTATTCAGTAACAGTGATACCACACATCTCCGTGTTACGCTGAAAGTTCCCCTTCCATGCAGGCGTTCGATTCTATCCTCTTTGACTTTGACGGAGTGCTGCTCGACACCGAGCCGGAGCATTGCCGATGCTGGGCGGAAGTGCTCGCGCCGCTTGGAGTTACACTCACCTGGGAATTCTACCGGGATTTTTGTATTGGAATTGACGATCGCGAAATGCTGCGGATGATGGCCAGCCAATCCGAGCCGCCGCGCGATTGGGCTCAGTTGTGGGCGCAATACC